>NZ_CP085209.1:0-4163940 GCF_044797865.1 Phycicoccus jejuensis | reverse complement strand
CCGCGAAGACGAGGTGCTCGAGGACGAGCAGCCAGGCGAGCCCCTGCTCGCCGCCGCCGCCGTCCGCGCCGTCCCGGACGCCCTCGCCCGACCCCTCCGCCCGGTCGAGGGCGTCCCGCTTGAGGCGGGTCAGGTCGCGCAGGTGCCGCAGGGTCGCGGTGCGCTGGCCCTGGACGACCGCCGCGACGTCGACCCCGGGGGCGGTGACGGCGAGGGCGAGCTTGATGGTCAGCTCGTCCCGCGGGGTGCTCGTGCGGTCGACCGGGGTGGTCCACCAGGCGTCGAGCTCGGCGCGGCCCGCGGCCGTCAGCCGGTAGCTGATCCGGCCCTCGGCGTCGGCCTCGCCGGCCTGCTCGACGAGGCCGTCGCGCACGAGCCGCTCGATCGTCGTGTAGACCTGCCCGACGTTGAGCGGCCAGGTGCCGCCGGTGCGCTCCTCGAAGTCGCTGCGCAGCCGGGCGCCGTAGGAGTCGCCCTCGGCGAGCAGGGCCATGAGTCCGAGCCGGACCGACATCCGACGCCTCCTTCGTCCTGGTGATACCGGGTATTCCCGGATGATGCGGATAGATATACCGGGTATCACCGGGGTCGTCAAGCGGATGCGGAGAGCCCGCGGTGACCGTCCGGCGCCGGGCCCGACCTCTGGGCGACCACCACCTGACCCGGCAGTGGCGCGCGCGCCGCGCGTCCCCGAGGATGGCCGGGCCGTCCGACCCCGGGCGGCGGGGGCAACCCGCCGATGACGTCAGGAGACCCGATGCTCGTCCCGATGACCGTGACCGACTTCATCGACCGCGCGAGGACGGTCTACGCCGACCGGGTCGGTGTCGTCGACGAGCCGAGCCAGGTCGCGGACCCGCTGCCGGACCTCACGTACGGGGAGGTCGCGGCGCTCGCCCGCCGCCAGGCGGCGCGGCTCGACGAGCTGGGCATCGAGGTCGGCGAGCGCGTGGCGATCGTGTCGCACAACGCCGCCCGGATGCTCGTCTCGTTCTTCGGGGCGTGCGGCTCGGGGCGCGTCCTCGTGCCCGTCAACTTCCGGCTGCGCCCCGACGAGGTGCGGTACATCGTCGAGCACTCCGGGGCCCGGGTGCTCCTCGTCGACCCCGAGGTCGACGCCTCGCTCGCGTCGGTCACGGCCGAGCACCGCATCGTCCTCGGCGACGACGACGCGCTCTTCGCGCCGGAGGGCGTCGAGCCGCGGCCGTGGGAGCCGGACGAGAACGCGACGGCGACCATCAACTACACCTCGGGGACGACCGCCCGGCCCAAGGGCGTGCAGATCACCCACCGCAACATCTGGACCAACGCGCTGACCTTCGGCCTGCACGCCGGCGTGTCGGACCGCGACGTCTACCTCCACACGCTGCCGATGTTCCACGCCAACGGCTGGGGGATGCCGTTCGTCGCGACCGGCCTCGGGGTGAAGCAGGTCGTCCTGCGCAAGGTCGACGGCGCCGAGATCCTCCGCCGGGTGCGCGACCACGGCGTCACCTACCTCTGCGCCGCGCCGGCCGTCGTCAACGCGGTGCTCGAGGCGGCCCAGTCGTGGGAGGGCGAGGTGCCGGGGCGCGACCGCGTGCGCATCATCGTCGCAGGCGCGCCGCCGCCCACGAAGACCGTCGCGCGGGTCGAGCGCGAGCTCGGGTGGGAGTTCATCCAGATCTACGGGCTGACCGAGACCTCGCCGCTGCTGACCATCAACCGGCGCCGGGCCGAGTGGGACGACCTGTCGGTCGAGGAGCGCGCCGAGCGGCTCGTCCGGGCCGGCGCGCCGGCGCTCGGGGTGACCCTCACGCTCTCGCCGGACCACGAGGTGCTCGCCCGCTCCAACGTCGTCCTCGAGGGCTACTGGGAGCAGCCGGAGGAGTCCGCGCGGGCGCTCGAGGACGGCTGGTTCCACACCGGTGACGGCGGCACCATCGGCGAGGACGGCTACCTGACGATCTCGGACCGCAAGAAGGACGTCATCATCACCGGCGGCGAGAACGTCAGCTCGATCGAGGTCGAGGACGTCATCTTCAGCCACCCCGCCGTCACCGAGGTCGCCGTCATCGGGGTGCCCGACGAGAAGTGGGGCGAGACCATCAAGGCGCTCGTCGTGCTCGCGCCGGGGGAGTCGGTGACCGAGGGCGAGCTCATCGCCTGGTGCAAGGAGAAGGCCGCGGGCTACAAGGCGCCGACGTCGGTCGAGTTCCGCGACGAGCTCGCCCGCACGGCCACCGGCAAGCTGCAGAAGTTCAAGCTGCGCGCGCCCTACTGGGAGGGCCGCGACCGCCAGGTCAACTGACCCTCGCGCCCCTCCGCCTCCTCCATGCGACCTGCGCGGATCCGCGTGCGACCGCACCCGGACCCGCGCAGGTCGCCGGGAGAAGAGCGTCGCGTGGGCCGGAGGCTGCCCGCCGGGTCAGCCGGCGAGGAGCGTGGCGCCGAGGGCGAGCGCGCCGGGCAGCGCCTGGACGAGCAGGATGCGCCGGCTCGCCGTCGCCGCGCCGTAGAGCCCGGCGACGACGACGCAGGCCAGCCCGAAGACCGCGAACGCGAACCGGTGGTCGGCCGGACCGACGAGCCCGAGCACGAGCGCGGCGACGAGGAAGCCGTTGTAGAGGCCCTGATTGGCGCCCAGGGTCTTGGTCTGCTCGGCGAACTCGGGGCTCAGCCCGAACGCCGCGCGCCCGCGGGGGTGGGTCCACAGGGCCATCTCGAGGACGACGATGTAGACGTGGATCGCGGCGACGAGCACCGTGAGGAGCGTGGCGGTCAGTTGCATCCGCGATGTCTACCGCACCAGGTCCGCGCCGCGCTCCTCCCGGCGCGCGGGCTCAGCCGACGGTGAGGAGGATCTTGCCGATGTGACCGCTCTCCTCGAGCTCGCGGTGCGCGTCGGCCGCCGACTCCAGCGGGTGGCGGGAGTGGACGATCGGGCGGACCGTGCCGTCCTCGACGAGCGGCCAGACGTGCTCGCGGACCGCGGCGACGATGGCCGCCTTCTCGGCGTGGGGGCGGGCGCGCAGCGACGTCGCGATGACGGCGCCGCGCTTGGCGAGGAGCTGGCCGAGGTCGAGCTCGCCGACCCGGCCGCCCTGGAGGCCGATGACGACGAGCCGGCCGTTGGGGGCGAGGACGTCGACGTTGCGGCCGAGGTACTTCGCGCCCATGTTGTCGAGGACGACGTCCGCCCCGTGCCCGTCGGTGGCCTCGCGGACGCGCTCGACGAAGTCCTCGTCGCGGTAGCTGACGAGCACGTCGGCGCCGAGCTCGCGGCAGGCGTCGAGCTTGGCCGCCGAGCCGGCGGTGACGGCGACACGGGCCCCGACGGCCTTGGCCAGCTGGATGGCCATCGTGCCGATGCCGGAGGAACCGCCGTGGACGAGGAAGACCTCGCCGGGCTGGAGGTTCGCGGTGAGGAAGACGTTCGACCAGACCGTGCACGCGACCTCGGGCAGGGCCGCGGCGTCCTCGAGGGACACGCCGGCCGGGACGGGCAGCAGCTGACCCGCCGGCACCCGGACGTGCTCGGCGTACCCGCCGCCGGCGAGCAGCGCGCAGACCTCGTCGCCGACCGACCAGCCGTCGACGCCCTCGCCGAGCGCCTCGACGACGCCGCTCACCTCGAGCCCGGGGACCTCGGACTCGCCGGGCGGCGGCGGGTAGTGGCCCTGCCGCTGCATCGAGTCGGCGCGGTTGACGCCGGCCGCGACGACGCGGACGAGCACCTCGCCGGCGCGCGGCTCGGGCGTAGGCACGTCGGAGACGACGAGGGCCTCGGGCCCTCCGGGGGTGGGGACGGTGATGGCACGCATCCCCCGAGGCTATGCCCGCGGACCGGGCCGGGGGCGTCCCACCCGCGCGGCGAGCGAGGCCGCGGTCCGGCGCACGGCGTCGGCGAGGCGCTCGCGCTCGGCGTCGTCGACGTCGCCCTGCGGGTAGGTGACGGCGACGGCGGCCACCGGGTAGTCGTTGGCGTCGAGGACGGCGACGGCCACCGACCCCAGTCCCGGTGTCACGAGGCCGTCCTCGAGCGCGTAGCCGCGCTGGCGCACCTGCTGCAGCCACGACCGCAGCTGGGTGGTCGACGCCGGGCCGCGGCCGTCGCGCTGCACGAGCGCGGTGCGGTCGGGGTAGAGGGCGCGCACCTGGGCGGCCGGCAGCGCCGCGAGCATGGCGAGGCCGGTGGCGGTCAGCGGGGCCGGCAGCCGGACGCCGACGTCGGTGACGAGCAGCGGCCGGCCGGGGGCTCGCTGCTCGACGACGTAGAGGACGTCGCCGCCGTGGAGCACCGCGAGGTGCGCGTTGTGCCCGCAGGCGTCGACGAGCCGGTCCATCGGCCCGCGGGCCATCCGCTCGAGCGGCGCCTGCCGCTGGTAGGCCGACCCCAGCTCGTAGGCGGCCAGGCCGAGGCCGTAGCGGCGCTCCTCGGGCAGGTGCCGGACGTAGCCGCGCTCGGTGAGGACGGCGAGCAGGTGGTAGACGCTCGAGCGCGGCAGGCCGAGGTCGCGGGCGATGGCGGCGGCGGGCACCGGCTCCCCGCGGCGCGCGATGAGGCCGAGGACGTCGAGGGCGTGGCCGGCGGCGGGGGCGTTGGCCATCGCTCAGCCGACCCACCGGTAGCGGCGCTCGGGCCTCCCCGTGCTGCCGTAGCGCAGCGCGACGTCGGCCCGGCCGACCTGCTTGAAGTGCTCGAGGTAGCGCCGTGCGCTGACCCGCGACATCCCGACCGACTCGGCGACCTCGCTCGCCGACAGGGCGTCGGTGGATGCCTTGAGCGCGTCCTCGACGAGGCGGGCGGTCTCGGGGCTCAGGCCCTTGGGCAGCGGCTGGGCGCTGCCGGCGGCGCGGAGGAAGACCCGGTCGACGTCCTCCTGCCCGACGACCTCGGCCCGGGCGAGCAGCGAGCGCTGGCCGGCGTACCGTCGCAGCCGCTCCTCGAGGTCGGCGAACCCGAAGGGCTTGAGCACGTAGTCGGCCACGCCGAGGCGGACGGCCGCCCGGACCGAGTCGCTCTCCTTGGCGGCGGTGATGACGATGGCGTCGCACGTGTGCGGGCCGCCGCGCAGGTCGGCGAGCAGGTCCAGGCCGTAGCGGTCCGGGAGGTAGAGGTCGAGCAGCAGCAGGTCGGGGCGCAGCCGCGCGACGGCTTCCTCCGCCTCGGCGGCGGAGTGCGCGACCCCGACGACCTCGAAGCCCTCCGTCCGCTCGACGAAGCCCACGTGGATGCGCGCGACCATGAAGTCGTCGTCGACGACGAGCACCCGAATCACGGCCGGACCCCCTGCGGCGCAACGGGATCCACGACCGTCGGCGACGACGGGTCGACGAACGTGGACACCCCGAGGCGCGCGGTGAAGCGCGTCGTGCCGTCGAGGCGCTCCACGTCGATTTCACCGCCACGCCGCCGGCAGACCAGCCGGGTCAGGGCCAGCCCGACGCCGTGCTCCATCGGGTCGACGCGCTTGCTCGTGACGCCGTGCTCGAACAGGGTGGCGCGCAGCTCCTCCGGCACACCCGGACCCGAGTCGTCGACGACGATCTCGACGGTGCTGGCGTCCTGCCGGATGCGTACGCGCACGGACGGCGGTGTGGCAGAACCCTTCGGCGCGTGCTCGAAGGCGTTGTCGACGAGGTTGCCGAGCACCGTCGCGACGTCGGCGGCGTCGTGCGTCTCGAGCCGCTCGAGGCGTGAGTCGTCGGCGATCGTCAGGTCGATGCGCCGCTCGTTGGCGGTCGCCGCCTTGGCCATGAGCAGGGCCGCGATGGTCGGGTCGCCGACGAGCGTCGTGACGACGAGGTCGAGGGCGGTGCGCTGCTCGCTGAGGGCATCCACGTAGCGGACGACCTCGTCGAGCTCGCCGATCTGGATGAGACCGCTGATCGTGTGCAGCTGGTTGGCGAACTCGTGTGCCTGCGAACGCAGCACGTGCGCCGTGGACCGGAACGAGCCGATCTCGCGCTCGAGGTCGGCCATCTCGGTGCGGTCGCGCATCGTCGTCACCGTGCCCAGCACGCGGTCGCCGCTGACCACCCGCATCGTGCTCATGACGAGCACCCTCCCACGCCGGATGACGACCTCGTCGCGCGCCGCGGTGACGTGGTCGTCGGGAGAGGCGTCCGTGACCGCGCGGGGGTTCTCGCCGACGAGGACCTCGCGCAGCCGGCCCTCGATGCGCAGGTCGGCGACTGACGTCCCCACCGCGTGCTCGGGCAGGTCGAGCAGGCGTCGCGCGACCTCGTTGACGAGGGTGATGCGGTGCTGCGGGTCGAGCGCGATGACCCCCTCGGCGATGCCCCGGAGCATCGCCTCCCGGTGCTCGGCCAGGCCGGCGATCTCGCGCGGCTCCATCCCACGGGTCTGCCGCTTGATGCGGCGCGACAGCAGCCACGAGCCGCCGAGGCCGACGACGAGCGCGATGCCGAGGTAGGTCAGCAGGTAGGAGCTGGTGCCCTGCAACCGTTCCCACGTCGTCGGCGCCTCTTCGGCGACCATGACGGTGCCCAGCAGCTCGCCGGCGCGCGTGGGGGTGGTCGGGTCCTTGTCGTCGTCGTCGCCGGCGAGCACCGGCACCTGCGAGGCGAGGTACTCACGGCCGTCGAGGGTGAGCGTCCCCGACCAGCTGCCGCCGCGGGCGACGCGCGGGTCGCCGAGAGGCAGCCGCTCCTCCTCGAGCGAGGGGTCGGTCGAGACGCGGACGTCGAGGTCGGGCTCGGCGAAGGTCACCGACGTGACGTTGGCCTGCGCGACGAGGCCGAGCCCGAGCGTCGCGAGGCCGGTGCGGGACTCGGGCTGGTCGAGGTTGGCGCGCACGAGCGGGTTGACGGCCAGCTGCTCGCCGAGGGCGGACACCCGCCGCCCCTCGGTGCGCTCGAAGGTGGCTGCCGACTGCGCCAGCGACACCGCTGCCACCGCCACGAGGACGACCACGATGATCGCGAGCTGGAGCGCGAAGAGCTGCCCGGCGAGGGTCGCCCGGCGTCGTCGGCGCGTGACCACTATGTACTCAACCTCCGTTGCGGACGAAAGCGCGACAGGCTCCACACCGGTCGCCCACGATCATCGCGTTCCACTCCACCACAGGAAAGGGATCTCGACGATGAGACTCCACCGCATCGCGCTCGGCGCGCTCGTCGCGGCCACGCTGGCCCTCACCGGCTGCGGCGCCACGAAGGACCAGGGCAGCGGGGGTGCGGCCTCCTCCGGTGGTGGCGCGCCGGCGACCGGCCTCCAGTACATGGTCCCGAACAGCCCCGGCGGCGGCTACGACACGACCGCCCGCACCGCGGCCCAGGTGATGGAGAAGGAGAAGATCACCGGCAGCGTCCAGGTCTTCAACCTCCCCGGCGCCGGTGGCACGGTCGGCCTCCAGCGGGTCGTCAACGAGAAGGGCAACGGCAAGCTCGCGATGCAGATGGGCCTCGGCGTCGTCGGCGCCGCGTACACCCAGAAGTCGCAGGCCAAGCTGTCGGAGACCACCCCGATCGCCAAGCTCATCGAGGAGGCCGGCGCGATCGTCGTGCCCTCGGACTCCCCGTACCAGGACATCACCTCGCTCGTCGCGGCGTGGAAGAAGGACCCGAAGTCCCTCGCCGTCGGCGGCGGCTCCTCGCCCGGCGGTCCCGACCACCTCCTGCCGATGCGCCTGGCGGACGCCGCGGGCATCGACCCGAAGACGGTCAGCTACGTCAGCTACGACGGCGGTGGCGAGCTCCTCCCGGCCATCCTCGGCAAGAAGATCGCCTTCGGGGCCAGCGGCTTCGGCGAGTTCCTCGACCAGGTCGAGGCCGGTGACGTCAAGATCCTCGCGGTGACCAGCGCCGAGCGCGTGGCGGCCCTGCCCGACGTCCCGACGCTCAAGGAGAGCGGCATCGACCTCGAGTTCACCAACTGGCGTGGCGTCGTGGCCCCGCCCGGCATCTCCGACGCCGACAAGCAGGTCTGGATCGACGCCTTCACGAAGATGCACGACTCGCAGGCCTGGAAGGACGAGCTCGAGAAGCGCGGCTGGGTCGACGCCTTCGCCACCGGCGACGAGTTCGGAGCCTTCATCGCCGACCAGGACAAGCGCGTCGCCGACGTCCTGACCACCCTCGGCCTGGCCTGACATGAGCACCGAGGCCACCACCGCCCCGGAGGGCACCTCGCCCTCCGGGGCGGGTCCCCTCGGCCGGGTCACGGACCGCGCGCAGCTCGGCCTGTGTGCGGCCCTGGCCGTCGTCGGCGTCGTCGTCCTCGTCGACGCCGCGAGCCTCGGCCGGGTCACGAGCAGCAACGACCCGATCGGCCCGCGCGCGATGCCGTTCGTCGTCGGCGGGCTCCTGCTGCTCGTCTCGGTCCTCTACGCGCTCGACGTCCTGCGCGGCGGGGTCGGCGAGGCCGAGGCCGGCGAGGACGTCGAGCTCGGCCAGCGCGCCGACTGGAAGACCGTCGGCATCCTCGCCGGGGCGTTCGCGCTCAACGCCCTGCTCATCGAGCCGCTCGGCTGGGTCATCAGCGGTGCGCTGCTGTTCTTCCTCTCCGCGTTCGCGCTCGGCAACCGCCACCACGTCCGCGGGCTCGCGATCGGCATCGCGATGTCGCTCGTCACCTTCTACGCCTTCGCCATCGGGCTCGGGGTCAACCTGCCCGCCGGCATCCTCCAGGGGATCCTCTGATGGACAACGTCAACGCCCTGCTCGGCGGTTTCGCCGACGTCATCACGCCGATGAACCTCCTCATCGCGCTGCTCGGGGTCACCGTCGGCACCGCCGTCGGCGTCCTGCCCGGCATCGGCCCGGCGATGACCGTCGCGCTCCTGCTGCCGGTCACCTACGGGCTGCCGGTCGAGCAGTCGCTCATCCTCTTCGGCGGCATCTTCTACGGCGGCATGTACGGCGGGTCGACGACCTCGATCCTTCTCAACACCCCCGGCGAGTCCGCCTCGGTCGTCACCGCCCTCGAGGGCAACAAGATGGCCAAGGCCGGGCGCGCCGCCCAGGCCCTCGCGACCTCGGCCATCGGCTCGTTCGTCGCCGGCACCATCGCCACCGCGGCCATCGTCTTCGTCATGCCGCAGGTCGTCGACTTCGCGATCACGCTGGGCTCGCCCGAGTTCCTCGCGATCATCCTCGTCGCCTTCGTCGGCACCGCCGCCATCCTCGGCTCCTCGCGGGTGCGTGGGTTCGCGGCGCTGCTCGTCGGGCTCGCGCTCGGGCTCGTCGGCACCGACTTCGTCACCGGCCAGCAGCGGCTGACCTTCGGCAGCCCGTTCCTCGCCGACAACATCGACGTCGTCGTCGTCGCGGTCGGCATCTTCGCCGTCGGCGAGGCCCTCTGGGTCGCGGCGCACCTGCGGCGCAGGGCCGCCACGGTCATCCCCGTCGGCCGCCCGTGGATGTCGAAGCAGGACTGGGGCCGCTCGTGGAAGCCGTGGCTGCGCGGCACCGCGCTGGGCTTCCCCTTCGGGGCCATCCCCGCCGGCGGCGCCGAGATCCCGACGTTCCTCTCGTACCTCACCGAGCGGAAGCTCACCAAGCACCCCGAGGAGTTCGGCAAGGGCGCCATCGAGGGCGTCGCCGGGCCGGAGGCCGCGAACAACGCGTCGGCCGCCGGCACGATGGTGCCGCTGCTCGCGCTCGGCCTGCCGACCAACGCGACCGCGGCGATCATCATCGCGGCGTTCATGTCCTACGGCATCGAGCCCGGGCCGCTGCTGCTCACCAAGGAGCCGGACCTCGTGTGGATGCTCGTCGCGAGCCTCTTCATCGGCAACTTCTTCCTGCTCGTGCTCAACCTGCCGCTGGCGCCGACCTGGGCGAAGCTGCTGCGCATCCCGCGGCCCTACCTCTACGCGGGGATCCTCTTCTTCGCGTCGATGGGCGCCTACGCGGTCAACGCGCAGCCGTTCGACCTCTTCCTGCTGCTCGCCCTCGGCGGGCTCGGGTTCGCGATGCGGCGCTTCGGCCTGCCGGTGCTGCCGCTCATCGTCGGCACCATCCTGGGCCCGCTGTTCGAGCGGCACATGCGGCGCTCGCTGCAGACGACCGGTGGCGACATCTCGGGTCTCGTCGGCGGACCGGTCGCGTGGGTCTGCTACGCGTTCGTCCTCGCGGTCCTCCTCTGGCCGCTCGTCGCCCGGCTGATCGGCCGTGGCCGAGGCGGCTCGGACGACGACACCCCCGGCGACGACTCACCGCCCTCCCCGGGCGTCGAGGACGACCGGGTCGCCACGTGGGAAGGAGTCGGGTCGTGACCGTCCTCGTGGGCTACGTCCCCAACGCCCTCGGCGAGGCCACCCTGCGCGCCGGCGTCGAGGAGTCGCGCCGCCGCTCCGAGCCGCTCGTCGTGCTCAACATGTCGCGCGACGACGTCCTCGTCGACGCCCGGCGCGCCCCGGCCGACGACCTCGAGCGGGTCGACCGCGACGTACGCGAGCTCGGCGTCGACGTCGAGGTCGTCCAGGTCGAGGAGGGCGGTGACGCCGCCGAGGCCCTCGTCGAGGCGGCGACGACGCACCATGCGTCCGTGCTCGTCATCGGGCTGCGGCACCGCAGCGCCGTCGGCAAGCTCATCCTCGGGTCGGTCGCCCAGCGCGTCCTGCTCGGGGCGCCGTGCCCGGTGCTCGCCGTCAAGGGGCAGTCGTGAGCGGCGTGCCGGAGGTGGCGGTCTCGACCGCGGACCTCTACGACGAGCACGGCGACGCGCTGCAGTCCTGCTCCCTGCAACTGCGGCACGTCGGCGGGCGCCGGCAGTTCACCGGGCCCGTGGCGACCATCCGCTGCCACCGTGACAACGCGCTCGTCAAGGCCACGCTGGCGACACCCGGCGAGGGCCGGGTGCTCGTCGTCGACGGTGGCGGCTCGCTGGAGTCGGCGCTCGTCGGCGACCTCATCGCCGGCTCGGCGGTCTCCAACGGCTGGGCGGGCGTCGTCGTCCACGGCGCCGTCCGCGACTCGGTGGCCATCGGCGGCCTGCCGCTCGGCGTGCTCGCGCTCGGCACGAACCCGCGCAAGTCGGCCAAGGACGGCGTCGGCGAGGTCGACGTGCCGGTCGCGTTCGGCGGGGTCGAGTTCTTCCCCGGCGCGACCCTCTGGGCCGACGAGGACGGGGTGCTCGTCACCCGCCCCTGACCCCGACGGCCCTTGACCCCGACGCAGACCCGGGACCCCCTGCTCCCACCCGTCGAGTGAACAGAACACGCCGTGTGCAGCCCTCTGCGCGCGGCGTGTTCTGTTCACTCGACGGGGTCAGGCACCGGGTCAGGGCGGCGTCGGAGGGTCGAGCTCGGTCAGGCGTCGGCGTCGAGGCGCTCGAGGATGCGGCGCAGCGTCGCGCGGTCGGCGCCCGGCAGCCGGGCGAAGGACGCCTCCGCGGCCTCGCGCCGGGCGGCGTCGACCCGCCCGAGCACCGCCCCACCCTCGTCCGTGACGGTGACGACCTGCGCGCGCCGGTCGTCCGGGTCGGGGGAGCGCCGCGCCAGGCCGCGCTCCTCGAGGGCGTCGACGACGTCGGTGACCGAGCGCGGCGCGACCCGCAGGTGCTGGGCGAGCTCGCCGAGGCGCATCGAGCCGTGGTGGGCGAGCACCCGCAGCGCGCGGGCGTGGTGCGGCGCGAGGTCGTACGGCTCGAAGGCCACCATCCCGCGGCGGCGCAGGTCGCGGGCGACGCGCATCACGAGGTCGCCGAGGTCGAGGTCGGCGGCGGGGCGGTCGTCGCGGGGTCCGTGCACGCCGGGAATGGTAGCGCGGGGTCGTGTGTTGGGCTCATTGTGAGGTAGCCTCAGCAATAGTCCGACCGAGAAGGAGGGGTGCCCGTGACAGCGGCCCCGACCCAGACCCCTGCCCGCCCCGCGGCGCGCCACGACGCGGGAGGCCGCGGTGGACGCGGTGTCCTCTCCGTCGACCCGCGCGACCGCGCCCGCCTCGAGGAGGCGCCGGTCAGCCTGCGCCGCGTCCTCGCCCTCTTCGCGCCGCACCGCGGGCGCATCGTCGTCGTCGTCGGCATCATCGTCGTCACGAGCGTCGTCGGGCTCGCCCAGCCGTTCCTCGTCCGCGAGGTCGTCGACGTCGCCATCCCGCAGCAGGACGTGCGGCTCCTCGTCCTGGCCGTCGCCGCGATGGTCACCGTCGCCGCCGTCACGCAGCTGCTCGGCGTCGTGCAGACCTGGCTCTCGACCCAGGTCGGCCAGCGCGTCATGCACGGCCTGCGCACCACCGTCTTCATGCACCTCCAGCGCCAGTCGCTCGGCTTCTTCACCCGCACGCGCGGCGGCGAGGTGCAGTCACGCCTCGTCAACGACGTCGGCGGGATGCAGGGCGTCGTCACCTCGACCGCCACGTCCATCGCCTCGAACGTCACGACCGCCGTCGCCACCGCGGTCGCGATGGTCGCCCTCTCGTGGCGGCTGTCGCTGCTCTCGCTGCTCGTCGTGCCGCCGGCGATCTGGCTGACCCGCAAGGTCGCGCTGATGCGCCGCGAGGTCACCGCCCGCCAGCAGCGCCGGCTCGCCGACCTCAACGCCCAGATCGAGGAGGGGCTGTCGGTCTCGGGCATCCGCCTCGCGAAGACCCTCGGCACGACCTCGCACTCGGCGCGGCGCTTCGCCGACACCTCCGAGGACCTCGTCGGGCTCGAGCTGCGCTCGCAGCTCGCCGGGCGCTGGCGGATGGCGACGATGCAGATCGTCTTCGCGGTCATCCCCGCGCTCGTCTACCTCGCGGCCGGGCTGCCGGCGACGTCCGGCGGCATGACCATCGGCACGCTCGTCGCCTTCACCGCGCTGCAGGGCGGCATCTTCCGACCGCTCATGGGCCGGCTCAACGTCACCGCGCAGTGGGTGGCGTCGATGGCCCTGTTCTCGCGCGTCTTCGAGTACCTCGACCTCGTGCCGGACGTGCCCGCGCCGACGCACCCCGTGCCGATGGACCCCGCGCGGGTCGCCGGCCACGTGCGGGTCGAGGGCGCGACCGTGCGCTACCCCGGGTCGGCGCGCGACGCCGTGTCGGGCGTGACGCTGGACGTGCCCGCCGGGTCGACCCTCGCCCTCGTCGGGCCCACCGGCTCGGGCAAGTCGACCGTCGCCGGGCTCCTCGGGCGGCTGCTCGACCCCGACGCGGGCCGGGTGACGGTCGACGGGGTCGACGTGCGCGACCTCGACCCCGACGTGCTCGCCTCCGTCGTCGGCACGGTCTCGCAGGAGAGCTACCTCGTCCACGCGACCGTCCGCAAGAACCTGCTGCTCGCCCGCCCGGAGGCGACCGAGGCCGAGCTCTGGCGGGCGCTCGGCGCGGCCCAGGTCGCCGACCTCGTCGCGTCGCTGCCCGAGGGACTCGACACGGTCGTCGGGGCGCGCGGCCACCGGTTCAGCGGCGGCGAGCAGCAGCGGCTGGCCGTCGCCCGGACCATCCTGCGCGACCCGCCGGTGCTCGTCCTCGACGAGGCGACCTCCGCCCTCGACACCGCCACCGAGCGCGCGCTGCAGTCGGCGCTCGACGAGCTGGCCCGCGGGCGCACGACGGTGACCATCGCCCACCGGCTCTCGACCGTGCGGCGCGCCGACCGCATCGCGGTACTGGACGCCGGCCGGGTCGTCGAGTCCGGGACGCACGAGGAGCTGCTCGCCCTCGGTGGCCGGTACGCCGACCTCGTGGCCGCCGCGGAGGGCGCCCCCGCCACCGTCCCCGTCCCCGCCTGACGTCAGCCACACGGACCCCACGCGTATCGGGTGACCCGATACGGCCGCGCTCCACCCGAGTTCCGTTCCCGGGTGGAGCGCAGGGTTGTCGGGTCACCCGATACGCGTGTGGTGAGATCTAGGCGGTCTCGGGTGCGAGACAGGATGGTGCCCCGCGTGCTGGCCGACGCGGCGCACCGGCCCTCCAATGGGAGGCATGACCGAGACCCCCGCCGCCTCCGCCGTGCTGCCCGACCGCGTCGTCGTCGGCGCCGGTCCGCTGACCGTCGAGGAGGTCGTCGCGGTCGCCCGCCACGGCGCCCGGGTCGTCCTCGACGACGTCGCGCTGGCCGAGGTCCGCCGCACCCGGGGGATCATCCGCGACCTGGCCGACGACACCGTGCCGCACTACGGCATCTCCACCGGCTTCGGCGCGCTCGCGACCCGGCACATCCCCGTGGACCTGCGGCACCGGTTGCAGCGCAGCCTGATCCGCAGCCACGCAGCGGGGTCGGGGCCCGAGGTCGAGCGCGAGGTCGTGCGCGCGCTCATGCTCCTGCGGGTCGCCACCCTGGCCACCGGGCGCACCGGCGTCCGCGAGGAGACGCTGCGCACCTACGCCGGGATGCTCGACGCCGGCATCACCCCGGTCGTCCACGAGTACGGCTCGCTCGGCTGCTCCGGCGACCTCGCGCCCCTGTCGCACTGCGCCCTCGCGTTGATGGGGGAGGGCGAGGTCCGCGACGCCGCGGGGGAGCGGATGCCCGCCGCCGACGCGCTGGCGGCCGCCGGCCTCGCGCCCGTCGAGCTCGAGGAGAAAGAGGGGCTGGCGCTCGTCAACGGCACCGACGGAATGCTCGGGATGCTCTGCCTCGCCCTGCACGACCTGCGCGGGCTGCTCGTCGTCGCCGACGTCGCCGCGGCCATGTCCGTCGAGGGGCTGCTCGGCACCGACGACGTCTTCGCCGCCGACCTCCACGCGCTGCGCCCACAGCCGGGACAGGCGGTGTCGGCCGCGAACATCCGGACGGTGATGGCGCACAGCCCGATCCGCGAGTCGCACCGCACCGAGGAGTGCACCCGCGTCCAGGACGCCTACTCGCTGCGCTGCGCCCCGCAGGTCGCCGGCGGCGCCCGCGACACGGTCGACCACGCCGCCCGCGTCGCCGGGTACGAGCTCGCGTCGGCCGTCGACAACCCGGTGGTCACGCCCGACGGCCGGGTCGAGTCCAACGGCAACTTCCACGGCGCGCCCGTCGCCTACGTCCTCGACTTCCTCGCGATCGTCGCCGCCGACGTCGCCTCGATGTCCGAGCGCCGCACGGACCGGTTCCTCGACGTCGCCCGCAGCCACGGCCTGCCGCCGTTCCTCGCCGACGACCCGGGCGTCGACAGCGGCCACATGATCGCGCAGTACACGCAGGCGGCCATCGTGTCGGAGATGAAGCGCCTCGCCGCGCCGGCGTCGGTCGACTCCATCCCGTCCTCGGCGATGCAGGAGGACCACGTCTCGATGGGCTGGTCCGGGGCGCGCAAGCTGCGTCGCTCCGTCGACGGCCTTGCCCGGGTGCTCGCCGTCGAGGTGCTGACGGCGGCCCGGGGACTGCAGCTGCGGGCGCCGCTCGAGCCGGCGCCGGCCACCGGGGCGGTCGTCGCGGCCCTCACCGCCGCCGGGGCCGGCGAGCCCGGCTCGGACCGCTTCCTCGCGCCCGAGATCGAGGTCGCGCACCGGCTCGTCGTCGACGGCACCGTCCGCCTCGTCGTCGAGCAGCACACCGGCCCTCTCGCCTGACCCACCCGCACTCTTCCCCTCGTTCCCTCTCCTCCCTCACCGCGAACGCGTGTGAAATCGCCGGTGGTCCCCGGCGATTTCACACACGTTCGGGGAAGGTAGAGGGGGGCGAGGGTCGAGGGTCGGAAGCGGGGGGGGGTGGGGGTGGAAAGGTCAGGGGGTGCGGGTGGCGCGGACGACGAGGTCGTCGTGGTGGTGGGCGCCGGACCCGCCGCTGATGCTCCGGGGCCGGCGCTCCGGCCCGACGACGTCCCAGCCGTCGCCGAGGCCCGCTGCGACGCCGGCCGGCGCGAGCAGGAGGTCGGGGTCGAAGCCGTGCTCGATGGCGCGCTCGCGGTCGACGTCGGCGTGGTGGACGAACACGAGCGTCCCGCCGGGGGCGACGAGCGCGGCCAGGCGCTCGACCGGCCCGGTCTCGAGGTCGAGCGCGGGGTAGAACACCGACACGAGGTCGAACCCGCCCGCGGGCAGGTCGGCCTCGGCCAGCCCGGCGTGCACCCAGTCGACGAGCACGCCCGACGCCTCGGCGGCCGCCCGAGCACGCGCCAGGGCCACCCCGGACGGGTCGAGCGCGGTCACCGTCCAGCCCCGGGTCGCCAGCCACACGGCGTCGGCGCCCTCGCCGCAGCCGATGTCGAGCGCCCGCGCCGGGGTCAGCGTGGCGGCCTCGACGGTCAGCGCGTGGTTGGGCTCACCGCTCCACACCCGGTCGAGCTCGGCGTACCGCGCGTCCCAGACGGACTCGTCGTCGCGCAGCGTCCGGCCGTGCTCCGGGTCGGGCCCGCCGGGGCCGTGGTCCGCGTGGCCTTGGGTCTCGCCGTGCCGGTGCGCCTCGTGCATCGTCATGCCCCGAGTCTGCTCCGGGAGGCGCCACCGCGTGGGCATCCCGTTGCCGTTCCGGCAAAGGACGACGTCGGGGGGAGGGTGGCGCGTCTCGCATCCCAGACGCCACCGAGCGTCGCCCCCTCCCGGTTGCCCCAGCGCGCCGCGACAGTGGGATGACTGCGACGAAGGAGACCCGAGATGGACGGCGCCCGCCCGGTCCGCGCACCCCGCGGCACGACCCTGACCGCCCGCCAGTGGAGCACCGAGGCCCCGCTGCGGATGCTCATGAACAACCTCGACCCCGAGGTCGCCGAGCGGCCCGACGACCTCGTCGTCTACGGCGGCACCGGCCGGGCCGCCCGCGACTGGCGCTCGTTCGACGCGATGGTCCGCACGCTGACCACGCTCAAGGCCGACGAGACGATGCTCGTGCAGAGCGGCCGCCCGGTCGGCGTCATGCAGACCCACGAGTGGGCGCCGCGCGTGCTCATCGCCAACTCCAACCTCGTCGGCGACTGGGCGACCTGGCCCGAGTTCCGCCGCCTCGAGCACCTCGGCCTGACGATGTACGGCCAGATGACGGCCGGCTCGTGGATCTACATCGGCACCCAGGGCATCGTCCAGGGCACCTACGAGACCTTCGCGGCCGTCGCCGAGAAGCGCTTCGGCGGCACGCTGGCCGGCACCCTGACCCTCACGGCCGGCTGCGGCGGGATGGGCGGCGCGCAGCCGCTCGCGGTGACGATGAACGGCGGCGCCTGCCTCGTCGTCGACGTCGACCCCGCCCGCCTCCACCGCCGGGTCGAGCACCGCTACCTCGACGAGGTCGCCGACTCGCTCGACGACGCCGTCGAGCGGGTGCTGCGCGCCAAGGACGAGCGGCGCGCACTGTCGGTCGGCGTCGAGGGCAACGCGGCCGAGGTCTTCCCCGAGCTGCTGCGCCGCGGAGTGCCGATCGACGTCGTCACCGACCAGACCAGCGCCCACGACCCCCTCTCCTACCTGCCCGAGGGCATCGGCCTCGACGAGTGGGCCGAGTACGCCGAGAAGAAGCCCGAGGAGTTCACCGACCGCGCCCGCGCGTCGATGGCCCGCCACGTCGAGGCGATGGTCGGCTTCCTCGACGCCGGCGCCGAGGTCTTCGACTACGGCAACAGCATCCGCGACGAGGCGCGCCAGGGCGGCTACGACCGCGCGTTCGACTTCCCCGGGTTCGTGCCGGCGTACATCCGGCCGCTGTTCTGCCAGGGCAAGGGCCCGTTCCGCTGGGCCGCGCTCTCGGGCGACCCGAGGGACATCGCGGCCACCGACCGCGCCGTCCTCGACCTCTTCCCCGACGACGACCGCCTGCACCGCTGGATGCGCGGCGCGCAGGAGCGGATCGCGTTCCAGGGCCTGCCGGCGCGCATCTGCTGGCTCGGGCAGGGCGAGCGCGACAAGGCCGGCCTGGCCATCAACGACCTCGTGCGCACCGGCGAGGTCAGCGCGCCCGTCGTCATCGGCCGCGACCACCTCGACACCGGGTCGGTCGCGAGCCCCTACCGAGAGACCGAGTCGATGCTCGACGGCTCCGACGCGATCGCCGACTGGCCGCTGCTCAACGCGCTCGTCAACACCGCGTCCGGCGCGAGCTGGGTCTCGATCCACCACGGCGGCGGCGTCGGCATCGGCCGCTCGCTGCACGCCGGCCAGGTGAGCCTCGCCGACGGCACCGACCTCGCCGCGCAGAAGCTCGAGCGGGTGCTGACCAACGACCCGGCGATGGGCGTCATCCGGCACGTCGACGCCGGCTACGAAGAGGCCGAGCGGACCGCCGAGGCCCAGGGCGTCCGCGTCCCCATGCGCGAGTCCTGACCCCGAGATGTCCACTGATTGCGAGTTCCGCCGCCGACACGCCGCCGGGACGGCGCGTCGAGCGGCGGAACTCGCAAGAAGTCGGGGGGTGGGGCCGGGGTCAGCGGGGGGTGACGGGGTCGGTGACGTCCGCGACGTCGGCGTCGAGGGCGGCGACCAGGGCGTCGGCCCCGACGGTGGCCGCGACGCCGTGCGCGCCGGCGCCGATGGATACCGTGCGCCCGGTCAGCGTCGCGTCGGCGACGACCGGCAGCCGGCGCAGCGCCCCGAACGGGGTGATGGTCCCGCGCTCGTATCCGGTGACGTTGCGGGCGACGTCGGCCGGCGGCATCGAGAGCCGGTTGACGCCGAGATGCGCCCGCAGCTTGGGCCACGAGATCTCGCGGTCGCCCGGGACGAGGACGAAGAGGTGGTCGTCGTCGTCGCGGCGCACGACGAGCGTCTTGACGATGCCCGACGGCTCGACCCCGCGCAGCCGGGCCGCCTCCTCGAGCGATCCGACGCGACCGTGGCTCGTGATGTCGTACGCGAGCCCCGACTCGGCGAGGGCGGCACGTGCGCGGTCGGCTCCGTCATCCATCCGCCCAGCGTAGGACCGGTGCCCGGGCGGGCTCGTCTCGCACCCAAGACAATCGGCCTGCACCTCCGCCACCACGCCCCCGGCCGAGTTGGTGCAATGGGGTCCATGTCCAACAGGTCGGCATCTCCGGGGGGAACCCTCGCCTTCCGCCGGATGTGGGCCGATCTCGAGACCGTGGGGCTGGACGCCGACACCGGGGGGTACCGGCGCTTCGCGTGGACGCGCACCGACCACGACCTGCGCGAGTGGTTCGCCGGCGAGGCGCAGGCCCGCGGGCTGGACCTCACGACCGACCGGATGGGCAACCAGTGGGCCTGGTGGGGCGACCCCGACGCCGCCGTGGCGGCCGGTGACCCCGGGCTCGTCCTCGGCTCGCACCTCGACTCCGTGCCCGACGGCGGCGCCTTCGACGGCCCGCTCGGTGTCGTCAGCGCGCTGGCGGCCATCGACGAGGTGCGGGCGAGCGGCCTGACGCCGTCCCGCCCGGTCGGGGTCGTCAACTTCGCCGACGAGGAGGGCGCCCGCTTCGGGGTGGCCTGCGCCGGCTCCCGCGTCATCACCGGTGTGCTGTCGCCCGACCGCGCCCGGGGCCTCAAGGACGCCGACGGCGTGACGATGGCCGAGGCGCTGCGGGCCTCCGGACGCGACCCCCACGAGCTCGGGCCCGATCCCGAGACGCTCGCCCGGGTCGGCACCTTCGTCGAGCTGCACGTCGAGCAGGGCCGTCTCCTCGACGACCTCGGCCACGCGGTCGGCGTCGGGAGCGACATCTGGCCGCACGGCCGCTGGCGCATCGACGTGCCGGGCGAGGCCAACCACGCCGGCACGACAGCCCTCGACGTGCGCGAGGACGCGATGCTCGGCCTCGCCGCCGCGATCATCTCGGCCCGCCGCTCGGCCGAGGAGCACTCCTGCCTCGCGACGGTCGGGAAGGTCGACGTCGTGCCCGGCGGCGTCAACGCCATCGCCAGCTGCGCCACCGCGTGGCTCGACGCCCGCGGCGCCGACCCCGACGCCGTGCGCAGGGTCGTCGCCGACGTCCGCGACGTCGTGGCGGACTTCGACGCCCTCGTCACCGAGGAGTCGTGGACGCCCGTCACGGACTTCGACCCCGTGCTGACCCGCCGGCTCGCCACGCTCCTCGGCGGCGTCCCCGTCATCGGGACGGGCGCCGGCCACGACGCGGGGATTTTGGCGAATGCCGGTGTGCCGACGACGATGTTGTTCGTGCGCAACCCGACCGGCGTCAGTCACAGCCCCGACGAGTGGGCCTCGGCCGACGACTGCCTCAGCGGCGTGGCGGCCCTCGCCACCGTCGTCACCGACCTCGCCGGGCCGCCCGCTGCATGAGCACGTTCTGGTGCGAGCACGCGGTGCTCCCCGGTGGTGCCCGTCGCCACGTCCGGGTCACGACCGAGCGCGGACGCATCCTCGAGGTGCTCGCCGAGCAGCCGATGCAGCCCGGCGACACCGTCCTGCGCGGGCTCGTCCTGCCCGGCCTCGCCAACGCCCACAGCCACGCCTTCCACCGGGCGCTGCGCGGGCGCACGCACGGCGGCGGCGGCAACTTCTGGACCTGGCGCGAGGGCATGTACGCCCTCGCCGGCCGGCTCGACCCCGACTCCTACCGCGCCCTCGCCACGGCGGTCTTCGCCGAGATGGTCCTCGCCGGCTACACGGCCGTCGGGGAGTTCCACTACCTCCACCACGGCCCCGGCGGCGCCCCGTACGACGATCCCAACGCGATGGGCCTCGCGCTCGTCGACGCGGCGCGGGCGGCGGGCATCCGGCTGACCCTCCTCGACACCGTCTACCTCTCGGGCGGCCTGACCGGCTCCGGGCACGTGCCGCTCGACGAGGTGCAGCAGCGCTTCTCGGACGGCTCCGCCGAGGGATGGCTCGAGCGGGTCAGCACCCTCGACGCCGACGAGGACTGGCGGGTCGGGGCGGCCGTGCACTCGGTGCGCGCGGTGCCGCTCGACGACCTGGCCGTCGTCGGTGACGTCGCGGCGCGCGAGCACTGGCCGCTGCACGCCCACGTGTCCGAGCAGCCCGGCGAGAACCTCGCGTGCGAGTCCTTCTACGGGCGCACGCCGACCCGCCTCCTCGCCGAGGAGGGCCTGCTGACCGCCGAGACCTCCCTGGTGCACGCGACGCACCTGACCGACGACGACATCCGCATCATCGGCGGCGTGGAGGCCACGGCCGTCTTCTGCCCGACGACCGAGCGCGACCTCGCCGACGGCATCGGCCCGGCCCGCGCGCTGGCCGACGCGGGCGCGCACCTCGCCGTCGGCTCCGACCAGCACGCCGTCGTCGACCCCTTCGAGGAGGTGCGCGGCGTCGAGATGCACGAGCGGCTGACGACCCTCGAGCGTGGCCGCTTCGCGCCCCTCGACCTGCTCGCGATGGGCACCCTCGACGGTTACCGCTCGCTCGGCTGGACCGACGGCGGGCTCGTCGCCGGCGGCCACGTGGCCGACCTCGTCGCCATCCGCACCGACAGCCCCCGGACGGCCGGCGCGGCGCTCGACCAGGTCCTCTACGCGGCGACCTCCGCCGACGTCACCGACGTCGTCGTCGGCGGCGAGCACGTCGTCAGCGCAGGCGTGCACCGGCTCGGCGACGTGGGTCGGCTCCTCGCCGAGGCGATCTCGACGGTCCGCCGATGAGCACCGCTGCGACACAGGCCGGCCCACAGGGTTCGCGCCTCGTCACGGGCATCACGCAGCTCGTCACCTGCGCCGGGCCGGACGGCGACACGCCCGTCGACGACCTCTCCACGCCGGCCGAGCAGCGCCTCGGCATCCTCACCGACGCCGCCCTCGTCGTCGAGGACGGCCGCGTCGCGTGGCTCGGGCCCGCCGCGCACGCCCCGGCGGCCGACCACGTGACCGACCTCGGCGGCCGCGCCGTCGTCCCCGGTTTCGTCGACAGCCACAACCACCTCGTCCACGCCGGTGACCGCTCCGCCGAGTTCGCCGCCCGGATGGCCGGCACCCCCTACGACGGCGGCGGCATCGGCGTCTCGGTCGCGGCCACCCGGGCGGCCTCCGACGACGAGCTGCGGGCGCTGCTCGCCGCCCGCGTGGCCGAGGCCCGCGCGCTCGGTACGACGACCCTCGAGGTCAAGAGCGGCTACGGCCTGACCGTCGAGGACGAGGTGCGCGCGCTGCGCCTCGCCGGCGAGGTCACGCCCGAGACGACCTTCCTCGGCGCGCACGTCGTGCCGCCGGAGGCCCGCGCCGACCGCGCCGGGTACCTCGACCTCGTCACCGGGCCGATGCTCGCCGCGTGCGCCCCGCTCGCCCGCTGGGTCGACGTCTTCTGCGAGCCGAACAGCCCCCACGCGTTCACCGGCGAGGAGGCCCGCGCGGTCCTCGTGGCCGGCCGCGACGCCGGGCTCGGGCTGCGCGTCCACGGCAACCAGCTCGGCCCCGGCCCGGGGGCGCGCCTGGCCGTCGAGCTCGGCGCCGCGAGCGTCGACCACTGCACCTTCCTCGACGACACCGACGTCGCCGCCCTCGCCGACGCGGCCGCCACGACCGTCGCGACCCTCCTGCCGGGCGTCGAGTTCTCGACCCGGATGCCCTACCCGGACGCGCGCCGCCTGCTGGACGCCGGGGTGGACGTGGCGCTGGCCTCGGACTGCAACCCGGGCACGTGCAACACCGCCTCGATGCCGTTCGTCGTCGCGCTCGCCGTCCGGGAGCTGCGGATGACCGCGGCCGAGGCGCTCGTCGCCGCGACCGTCGGCGGGGCGCGGGCCCTGCGCCGCACCGACGTGGGCCGCATCGCCGTCGGGGGGCCCGCCGACCTCGCGGTCCTCGACGCACCGGGCCACGAGCACCTGGCCTACCGGCCGGGGATGCCCGTGGCCCGCGCGCTGGAGCCCGGGGGCGGCGTCAGCTGACCGGCTGCGTCTTGATCTCGGTGGGCAGGTGGCCGGCCGAGCGGCGGTAGTACTGCGCTGCCTGGCGCTCGGTGAGCGTGCGGGCGGCGCCGACGGCCAGACCCATCGCTGCGGCGTACGCCAGCGCCTTGACGGCCGGTGCGTCGGGGTTCTTCGGGTTGATCTCGTCCTGCCCGGCCTTGGCCCAGACGATGTTGACGAGCTTCGTGGCGACGATCCCGGCGAGGATGGGCCCGCCGGTCCCGAGGATCTTCCAGGCGAGCTTTCCCATGCTGGTCCTCTCGATGGATCCGCAGGTCAGGCGGCTGCCCGACCGGTCCTCGCCACTCTAGTGCGCGCGGGGATATGCTCGGGGGGTCCAACGACAGGGGAGCGCCCAGGCGCTGAGAGTGCGGTCCGACCGCAGACCCTCGAACCTGATCCGGTTAGCACCGGTGGAGGAAGTCGGGAAATCTCAGGTGTGCTCCGTCGTCGCCGGCCCTCCGGGTCCGCGCGCCGGCGGGTCGCCCCTCCCCGAGGTCGCACACCGACCACGGGAGAAGCACTGCACATGGCCATCACCACCGACGCGCCCGCGCGTCGATCCGTCACCGCGACCGGGCGCCTGGCGTCCTGGCGCACCGTCGACATCATCACCGTCGCGTTCCTCGGTGCCGCGTTCGGCATCGTCTTCTGGGGCTGGGCCTTCGCCTACGAGCCCCTGAGCAAGCTCGTCACCGTCGCGTACGTCCCGCTGACCGGGCTGTTCGCCGGCACCTGGTTCCTCGCCGGCGTCGTCGGCGGGCTCGTCGTCCGCCGGCCCGGCGCCGCCCTCTTCTGCGAGGTCGTCGCCGCGCTCGTCTCGATGCTCCCCGGCACCCAGTGGGGCGCGAGCACGCTCGTCAGCGGCGTCCTCCAGGGCCTCGGCGCCGAGCTCGCGTTCGCGCTGCTCGGCTACAAGGCGTGGGGTCCCGGCGCGGCGATGCTCGCCGGCGCCCTCTCGGCGCCGCTCGAGTGGGTGTTCGAGGTCGTCAAGTTCCCCGCCTCGTGGGCCGACCTGCCGGTCCTCGGCTCCCTCGCCGGCGGCGGCGGCTGGTACGCCGAGCTCGTCCTGCGCGACAAGATCGCCTACCTCGGCGCGCTCGGGGTCTCGGGCGCGGTCATCGCCGGCGGGGTCGGGTGGCTGCTCACCCGGCAGCTGGCCCGGGCGGGGGCGCTGTCGGCGTTCCCGGCCGGCCAGGAGGTCCGGGAGGCCCGGGCTGTCTGACACCGTGCGCACCGCGCGCCGCGGCCACCTCGAGGTGGCCGGGCTCACCTGGCGACCCGTCGGCCGGCGCGAGCCCGTGCTGCGCGACGTGACGCTCACCCTGCGCCCCGGCGAGCGGGTCCTGCTCGCCGGGGCGTCCGGGGCGGGCAAGTCCACCCTGCTGCGCGCCCTCACGGGGATGCTCGGCTCGCTCGAGCCGGGCGACCTGGAGGGGGACGTCACCCTCGACGGCGTCGCCCCCGGCGACCGCCCCGGCGCCGTCGGGCTCGTCCTCCAGGAGCCCGGCAGCGGCGTCGTCGCCGCGAGCGTCGGGCGCGACGTCGCGTTCGGCCTCGAGAACGTCGGCGCGGACCCGGCCGGGATGCCCGCCGTCGTCGAGCGCTCGCTGGCCGCCGTCGGCCTCGGCGACCTGCCTCTCGACACCCCCACGTCGGCGCTGTCGGGCGGGCAGACCCAGCGGCTCGCCCTCGCCGGCACGCTCGCCCTCGACCCCTCCCTCGTCCTCCTCGACGAGCCGACCGCGATGCTCGACCCCGCCTGCGCCGCCGAGGTGCGGGCCGCCGTCGCCGCGCTGTCGGCCGACGACCCCCGCACGCTCGTCGTCGTCGAGCACGTCCTCGGCCCGTGGGTCCCCCTCGTCGACCGCCTCGTCGTGCTGTCCGCCGACGGCCGCGTCGTCGCCGACGGCCCGGTCGAGGAGGTGCTGGCCACGCAGCGCGACGTGCTGCTCGCGATGGGCCTGTGGGTCCCCGACGAGCCCGCGCCGGCCCCCCTCGACGTCGACCCCGGGCTGCTCGCCGCCGTCCCCTCGACCGCTGGCGCCGCCCTCACCGCCGACCCGCTCGCCGTGGACCGCACGGTGCGCCTCGTCGACGGCTCGACCCGCACCCTCCGGGCCGCCACGATCGACGAGCCGCTGGGAGCGTCCCCCGGCGACCTCACCGTCCTCGTCGGCCCGAGCGGCTCGGGCAAGTCGACGGTCCTCGCCGCGCTCGCCGGCTTCGTCGACCCCGTCCCCGACGGCGCCGTCCGGCTGGGTGCCGGCGAGCACGCCGCCGACCCCCGGCGCCTCGGCGCCCCGGCCCTCGCCGCCCGCCTCGCGTGGGTGCCGCAGTGGGCGAGCTCCACGCTCGTCGCCCGCACCGTCCTCGACGAGGTGCTCACGACCTCCCGCGCCCTCGGCCGTCAGGGCCCCGCCGAGGAGGCCCGCGCCCTCGCCCTCCTCGACGCCCTCGGGCTCGCACCGCTCGCCGCGGCCGACCCGCGCCACCTCTCCGGCGGCGAGCAGCGCCGCCTCGCCGTCGCCGCCGCGCTCCACCACGGCCCGCCCGTGCTCCTCGCCGACGAGCCGACCGTGGGCCAGGACCGGCACACGTGGGCCGCCGTCGTCGGCCTCGTCGCCGCCCACCGCGCCGCCGGGGGAGCGGTCGTCGCGGCCACCCACGACGCCGAGGTCGTCGCCCGGGCCGACCGGGTCCACCACCTCGCCGCGCCGCCGCGCCCGCCGCAGGAGCCGTCGACGCGCGTGCCGCTCGCCGCGCGCTGCGGCCCGCTCGCGCTGCTCGCCGGCGCGATGCTCGGCATCCCGGCGGGCGTGGTCTCCCCGCACTGGAGCACCTCCCTCGCGGTGCTCGCGGTGCAGGTGCTGCTCGCCGTCGCGGCGCTCGCGGCCCCGGGTCCGGGCCGGGCACCGGCCGGCCGGGCCCGCCGGGTCCTCCTGCGCACCGTGCCGGGGGCGCTGGCCGCGCTGTCGACCGGCTGGTCGACGTGGTGGCTGGCCGGGCACGACGTCGACACCGCCCTCACCGTCGCCCTGCGGGTGCTCGTCATCGTCGTGCCGTCGGCCGTGCTCCTGCCGTGGGTCGACCCCGACCGCCTCGGCGACCACCTCGCCCAGCGCCTCCACCTGCCCGACCGCCCGGTCGTCGCCACGGCCGCCGCGCTGCAGCGTGTCCACACCTTCAGGGCCGTCTGGACCGAGATCGGCCGGGCCCGCCGGGTCCGCGGGCTCGGGGTGCGGCCGACCCGCCCGGGCGAGGTCGCGCGCCACCTCGCGGCCTCGACGACCGGCCTCCTCGTGCGCACGCTCGGTGCCGCCGTCGAGCTCGCCGTGGCGATGGACGCCCGCGGCTTCGCGACGGCCCGCCGCCGGACGTGGTGGGCGCCGGCGCCCTGGCGGCTGCGCGACACCGTGCTGCTCGCGGCGGCGGCCCTGCCGGTGGCCGCCGCGGTCCTCGCACGCTGACCGACCGGGCCGCGGTCGTCGCCGCGGCAAGAACCGGTCAAGATGCCGGGCGGGGTCTGGACGCGCGGCCCGGTGCCCGGGCATGCTCGGGGGCGCGAGGTGCTGTCGAGACCACCTCGCAGGTGCAGGAGCCGCCCGGGTCCACGAGGGCCCCGGCGGCCACGACGGACGGGGCCGCGGTCGCAGCGACCGCGGCCCCGCCACCGTCGGTGGGCGCGGGCATACTGGACCCTCGTGTCCGCCGAGCCCGTGAGCGCCCCCGAGGCGCGTGTCCGCATCCCCCGTGAGATCTGGGTCCTCATCGCGGCGGCCTTCGTCATCGCCCTGGGCTTCGGCCTCATCACCCCGGTCCTGCCGGGGTTCGCGCAGAGCTTCGGCGTCGGCGCGACGGCGAGCAGCGTGGTCGTCAGCGCCTTCGCGTTCTTCCGGCTCGTCTTCGCCCCCGCGGGCGGCCGGCTCATCGGCCGGCTCGGCGAACGCCCCATCTACCTCACCGGGCTCCTCGTCGTCGCCGTGTCGACCGGCGCGACGGCGTTCGCCGGCTCGTACTGGCAGCTGCTGCTGTTCCGGGGTCTTGGCGGCATCGGCTCGGTGATGTTCACCGTCTCCGCCGTGGCGCTCATCGTCCGGCTCGCGCCGCCCTCGATCCGCGCGCGGGTGTCGTCGGCGTACGCCTCGGCCTTCCTCATCGGTGGGGTCGGCGGCCCGGTCGTCGGCGGCCTGCTCGGCGGTCTCGGGCTGCGGGTGCCGTTCCTCGTCTACGCGGCGGCCCTGCTGCTCGCGGCGACCATCGTCTTCGTCTTCCTCAAGGACGCCTCGCTCCGCCCGGCCGAGGGGGCGCCGGTCCTGCCGATGATGACCGTGCGCGACGGCTGGCGCGACAGCGCCTACAAGGCCTCGGTCGTCTCGGCGTTCGCCAACGGCTGGGCGAACTTCGGCGTCCGCAACGCGATCCTCCCGCTCTTCGCCGCCGCCGTCATCGTCGACCAGTCCCTCGACCCCGCCACGCGCGAGACCCACCAGTCGCTCGTCGCGGGCACGGCCCTCGCGGTCTTCGCGGCCGGCAACGCCGTCGGGCTGACGGTGGCCGGTCGCACCTCGGACCGCATCGGGCGCAAGCCGTTCATCATCGGCGGCCTGCTCGTCTCCGGCCTCGCGACCCTCGGCACCGGCCTCGCCACCAACCTGCTCCTCCTCGTCGCGTTCTCGGTCGTCGCCGGGCTCGGGGCGGGGGCGCTCAACCCGGCCCAGCAGGCCTCGCTCGCCGACGTGGTCGGCCGCGAGCGCAACGGCGGCCCGGCCCTCGCCGCCTTCCAGATGGCCTCGGACACCGGCGCGATCATCGGCCCGGTGCTCGCCGGCACCCTCGTCGACCACGGCAGCTTCGGTCTGGCCTTCGGCGTCACCGGGGCCATCACGCTGCTCGCGGTCGTGCCGTGGGTCCGGGCGCGCGAGACCCATCCGGTGCGCCGGCTGGGGTCCTCGACGGCCTGACCGCAGGGAACCACGCCGCGGCGGGGCGCGTTGGACGATGGCCGCTCACCGACCCTGGAGGTCCGCCATCGCCGTCCAGACCGCTCCGTCCACCGCGCTCGCCCTCCTCGACCACCAGGTCGAGACTCTGCTCCGCCTCGGCTACCCGGCGCTCGCCGATCAGAGCGAGGCCGACTTCACCGCCCGCCTCGAGCCCCTGCGCACGGTCGCCGCACGGCTCGACCCGCTGCCCGACGCCGCCCCGGGGCACGCCCCGCTCGTCCTCGTCGTCACCGCCGCCGTCGTCGACCCCGAGCGCACGGTGCCGCTGCTGCGGCTCGCTCCGCGGGGCACCCGGCCCGGCGTCGTCGACCGCAACCACGGACCCGAGGGGCTCACGCCCTACCGGCCGATCGAGCCGGTGGTCCTGCCGGCCCCGGACGCCTACCTGCTGCTCGACGTCGACCGGGGCGAGGAGTTCTGCGGCGTGCGTCCCGAGGAGGCGCTGCCGGTCGTCCTCGGCCGCGGTCGGACGCCGCTGACCGTCGAGGAGGGCGTCGCGGTCGTCACCCACGCACCCGGGCTGCTCGAGAAGAACCGCTGCTTTATGCTCTCCGGCTCGCGCCGCGGGGACCGGCGGGTGCCGGCGATGTGGATCAGCGAGCGGGCGCCGAAGCTCGGCTGGTGCTGGGACGGCAACCCCCACTCGTGGCTGGGGGTCGCCTCCGCCGGGAGCCGGCGGGCCTGACCACACAGGGGCCGGGCGCGGAGCCGGTCCCTACTCCAGCGCCGCGCCCGGTTCCCCTGCACCGCAAACGTACTCCCGCGCGGCTCGTCCGCCGTGGAATGGCCGCGCGCGTCACCGGCGTGGCGTGCGTCTCACCCCTCGGGGCCGGCCTCGTGGACCGTGCGCGGCATGACGAAGGACGCGAGGAGCATCGTCACCGAGACCGCCGCGGCGGCGACGAAGACGGCCCCGAGCGCCGGGGCGAGGACGCCCGACGGCAGCGACTCGAGGTCGCTCGGGGTGCTCCCGAGGCGGTCGCGGACGACCGTGTTGGCCACCGCGCCGAAGGCCGCGACGCCGACCGCGCTGCCGACGGAGCGCGCGAAGATCGACGCGCTCGTGGCGACCCCGCGCTGGTGCCACGGCACGGCCGACTGGGCGGCGACGAGGGACGGGCTCGCGACGTAGCCGAAGCCCAGGCCGAGGACGAGGCAGGCGGCGGCCAGCTGCCACACCGAGCTGTCCGGGCCGACGGTCAGCAGCAGCGCCGACCCGGCGACCGCGAGGACCGAGCCGATGAGCATCGTCGCGCGGAAGCCCAGGCGCAGGTAGAGGCGTCCGGACGTCGACGCGGCGACCGGCCAGCCGAGCGTCATCGCGGCGAGCGCGAACCCGGCGACGATGGCGCCCGCGCCGAGAACGCCCTGCGCGTAGAGGGGGACGTAGGAGGTGAGGCCGAGCAGCATGACGCCGACGACGAGCGAGACGAGCATCGCGCCGCCGACGACCCGGTCGCGGAAGACCCACAGGGGGAGCACCGGCTCGGCCGCGTTGCGCTCGACGACGACGAAGGCGGCGAGGACCACGGCGGCGCCGACGAACAGCCCGATGCTCACCGGCGAGCCCCACGACCAGAGGACGCCGCCCTCGAGCAGCCCGACGAGGAGGGCCACGGTGCCGACGAGGAGCAGCAGGGAGCCCGCCCAGTCGATGCGCGGGCGCGCGGTGACGGGTCGCGGCGACTCGCTGAAGCGGCGCCAGAGCATCCAGCCGGCGGCCGCGCCGAGCGGGAGGTTGACGAAGAAGATCCACCGCCACGAGAGCGCCTCGGAGAAGAACCCGCCGAGGGTCGGGCCGACGAGCGAGCTGACCGCCCACACCGAGGCGACGTACCCCTGGACGGTCGCGCGCTCGGCAACGGAGTAGATGTCGCCGATGATCGTCATCCCGATCGGCTGGATGGCCCCGGCGCCGAGGCCCTGGACGGCCCGGAAGGCGACGAGCGAGCCCATCGACCAGGCGACGCCGCACAGCAGCGAGCCGACGACGAAGAGCACGACCCCGACGAGCATGACGTTCTTGCGCCCGAGGAGGTCGGCGACCTTGCCGTAGACCGGCACCGACACGGCCTGCGCGAGGACGTAGATCGAGAACAGCCACGGGAACTGCGAGAGGCCGCCGAGGTCGCCGACGACGGCGGGCACGGCGGTCGCGAGGATCGTCGAGTCGATGGCCACGAGGCCGGTCGAGAGCATGACGCCGAGGAGGACCGGCCCCCGCTCGGAGCGCAGGCCGACGGCCGAGCGGGGGACGCGGGTGGCGGAGGAGGACGTCACCGGAGGGCCAACCCGTCGCCGGGCGGTGACATTCCGGGGTCCGGACGTGGTCCCACCTGCGGAGACGGCGCGGGCGGGGCTAGCGTGCCGCCGTGAGCACCCCGACCGACGTCGAGCGCCGGGTCCTCGACGCCCTCGACGAGGACGCCCTCGTCACCTCGCTGGTCGACCTCGTGCGCGTGCCGAGCGTCACCGGGAGCGGGGCCGAGTCCGAGGCGCAGCACCTGCTCGCCGGATGGTTCGAGCGCGCCGGGCTCGAGGTCGACCTCTGGTCGGAGGACCTGCCCGCGCTGCTCGCCGCCCCCGGCTTCCCCGGCCTGGAGGCGCCGCGCTCCGAGGCCTGGGGCCTGGTCGGGACGACACCAGGGACCGGCGTGCCGGGGCTCGTGCTCAACGGGCACGTCGACGTCGTGCCGGTCGGCGACCCCGGCGCCTGGCGCGACGACCCGTTCGGGGCGGTCGTGCGCGACGGTCGGCTGCACGGGCGCGGCGCGTGCGACATGAAGGCCGGGCTCGTCGCGAACCTCGCGGTGGCGGCGGCGCTGCACCGCTCCGGGGTTCGCCTGGAGCGCCGGCTCGCGGTGCACTCGGTCGTCGGTGAGGAGGACGGCGGGCTCGGCGCCTTCGCGACGCTGCGGCGCGGGCACACGGGGGATGCGGTCGTCATCACCGAGCCGACCGGCGGCCGGTTGCTCACCGCGAACGCCGGCGCGCTGACCTTCCGGCTCGAGGTCGGCGGGCTCGCGGCCCACGGCAGCACGCGGCTCGAGGGGGTCTCGGCCCTCGACACCTTCGGGGTCGTCCACGACGCCCTGCGCCGCCTCGAGGCCGAGCGCAACCGCGACGCCGACGCGCTCTTCGCGGGGTCGCGCCTGCCGTACGCGTTGTCGGTCGGCACGGTGCGGGCGGGCGACTGGGCGAGCAGCGTGCCCGACCTGCTGGTCGCCGAGGGCCGCTACGGCGTGGCGCTCGGCGAGGACCCGCAGGCCGCCCGCGACACCTTCGAGCGGTGCGTGGCCGAGGCGGCCGCCGGCGACCCGTGGCTGCGGGAGCATGCGCCCGTCGTCACCTGGCCCGGCGGGGCGTTCGCGTCCGGGCGGCTGCCGGCGGGCCATCCGCTGGCCGACGAGGTGGCGGACGCCGCCGAGGCCGTCGGGGCGGTGCGACCCGTGGCCGGTGGTGCCCCCTACGGCTCGGACCTGCGCCTCTACGCGGCGGCCGGGGTGCCGACGCTCCAGTACGGCCCCGGCGACGTCCGGCTCGCGCACTCGCCGCGGGAGTCGGTCGACCTCGGCGAGCTCGTCGAGGTCACCCGCGCGCTCTGCGTCCTCGCCGTCCGTCGCCTCACCACCCCCGCCTGACGTCCCGCGAACGTGTGTGAAATCGCCGGGGACCACCGGCGGTGACACACGCGTTCGCGACAGGACCGGCCGCGTCCGGGGGGTTCCGCCCGGGGCGCGTGCCGCCTAGCGTGGGTCCGGTCAGCATCGTCGCGACGAGAGGCCCCGCCATGCCCCTGGAGAACCCGTTCTACACGCCCGAGATGCAGGGGCCGTACGAGCTGCGGTCGATCGGCCGCTTCGAGCTCGAGGAGGGCGGCGTCATCCCCGACCTCCAGCTGGCCGTCGCGACCTTCGGTGAGCTCAACGAGGCGCGGGACAACGCGATCCTCGTGCCGACGTGGTTCTCCGGGACGCACGCGACGTGGTGGCAGGTCTACATCGGCGAGGGGCGCGCCCTGGACCCGACGACGTGGTTCATCGCCGTCGTCAACCAGATCGGCAACGGCCTCTCGACCTCGCCGCACACCACCGACGACCCGTCCATCGCGATGTCGCGCTTCCCGCAGGTGCGCATCGGCGACGACGTCCGTGCGCAGGAGCAGTTGATGCGCGAGCACTACGGCGTCGAGCGGTTCGCCCTCGTCGTCGGTGGCTCGATGGGCGCCCAGCAGACGTGGGAGTGGGCCGTTCGCTACCCCGACAAGGTGCTGCGGGCCGCGCCGATCGCCGGAACGGCGCAGAACACGCCGCACGACGCGCTCTTCACCCAGACGCTCATGGACGCCATCACCTCCGACCCCGGCTGGAACGGCGGCGAGTACGCCTCGCACGAGGAGGTGCGCGACGGCCTGACCCGGCACGCCGACATCTGGGCGACGATGGGGCTGACGACCGACTTCTGGAAGACGGAGTTCTGGAAGGGCATCCCGCCGATCGCCGAGGGCCTGGAGTTCTCGACCTACGAGGAGTTCCAGCAGAACTTCACGCGGACCCTCTTCACGATGATGGACCCGAACGCGCTGCTGTCGATGGGCTGGAAGTGGCAGCGCGGCGACGTCGCCCGCAACGCCGACGGCGACCTCGCGGCGGCGCTCGCGCGCGTCACGGCGAAGGTCTTCGTCATGCCGATCGAGCAGGACATGTTCTTCCCGCCGCGCGACTGCGAGCCCGAGGCCGCGATGACGCCGGGCGCGGAGGTGCGGATGCTGCACAGCATCGCCGGCCACTTCGGGCTGTTCGGCTTCGAGCAGTCCTATCTGGACGAGGTCGACGCCCACCTGCGCGAGCTCCTCGACACCCCCGTCTGACCCGCCCTCTCTCACCGCGAACGCGTGTGAAACCGCCGGTGATCCCCGGCGGTTTCACACACGTTCGCGGGTGAGGTGGGGGTCAGCGGTCGTCGGTGTCGTCGTCGTCGCCGGTGTCGTCGTCGCCGTCGGGCGGGGGGTTGCGCGGGGTGTCGCCGAGCCGGGCCGCGAGGAACGGCAGGGTGAACCAGAGGACGACGAGGACGGCCAGCACCGACCCGCCGCCGACCAGGGCCGGCCGGGTGCCGAGCGTGATGTCGACGACGAGCAGCACGACCCCGCTCACCGTGAGCCCGAGCATCGCGAGCCCGGCGATGGCGAACCGGTTGGCCGACTCGACGAGGAGCTCGCGCCGCCGCTGCCGGAAGAGCATCCGGTGGAAGGCGACCGGGGCGACGACCAGCCCGGTCGTCAGCACCGACCCCGCGAGAACGGCGAGGTACGTCGTGCGCTGGAAACCCGTCAGCTGGTCGAAGCGCGCCGAGAACGGCACGGTGAGCAGGAACCCCGTGAGGATCTGGACGCCGGTCTGCGTGACCCGGATCTCCTGGAGCAGCTCGTCCCAGTTGCGCGCCAGGGTGCGCCGCGACGGCGTCGCGTCGCGTCCGCCACGACCGTGTCCGCTCCCCATCGACCACTCCCTCGCTCGGCGGCCCCTCAGCCTAGGACCTGGGGGATGGGAGAGTGGGGGGATGAGCCACGCCGAGGTGACGATCGACGGACTGCCCGAGCACTACCTCACCCGACGGCCGGAGGCGGACGACGCGCCCGCCGTCACGGCCCTCCTCGCCGCGCACCAGCAGGCGGCCAAGGGCTCCGCCGGCGCCGACCCGGAGGCGGTCGTCGTCCAGCTGGCCGGCACCGGCTCGTGGACGCGTCGCCAGGTGCTCGTCGAGGACGGCGACGGCCGGCTGCTCGCCTGGCTGTCGGTGCACGACCGCGCCGCGGGGCGCACGCTCGTCGAGGTCACCGTCGCGCCCGACCACGACGCGGCCGACGAGCTGGCCGGCCACCTGTTCGCCGCCGGCGAGCGCTACGCCCGCGACATCGGCCGGATGCGCGGGCTGCGCACGACGCTGCTCGACTCCGGCGCCTACGCCGACGACCCCCGCCAGCAGCGCTGGCTCACCGCGGCCGGCTACCGGCACACGCGCACCTGGCTGCAGATGACCCGCCCCGTGTCCTCCGAGGAGGCGAGCAGCCTGCCCGGGCCGCGCGAGGGCGTCACCGTGCGCCCGGTCGACCGCCACGACGACGGCCTGCCGCTCGCGCAGGACCTGCAGGCCGTGCACCGGGTGCTCGAGGAGTCCTTCCAGGACCACTTCAGCTCCTACCGCGAGAGCTTCCCCGAGTTCGTCATGCGGTTGCGCGAGGACCCGGGGCACCGCTGGGACCACTGGTGGCTCGCCACGGTCGAGGGTCCGGACGGGCCGGTGCCGGCCGGTGCCGTCGTCTCGTCGGTGCTGCGCCCGGACGCCGACGGCATCCCCGGCAGCTACGTCGACTACATCGGGGTGCACCGCGACGCGCGCGGCCGCGGCGTGGCCAAGGCACTCCTGCACCAGGTGATCGGCGACGCGGCGCGCCGGGGCCGCAACCGGGTCGGGCTCGAGGTCGACGCCGACAGCCCGACGGGCGCCGACGGCCTCTACTCCTCGATGGGCTGGGTCACCGACTACCGGACGCAGTCCTGGCACCAGGACCTCGACCTCTGACGCGTCGGGGTGGCGCGCCGCGACGCGCCACCGTGACCCGCCCCCTCAGCGGGCGACGTCGACGACGAGCCGCGTCGGGTTCGACAGCACCGAGACCTTGAACGGTCGCTGGCCGCCGGTCAGGCCGATGAACGACTGCCCGACACCCTCGAAGCCGCCCCAGATGGCCGGTGCGGCCGCGATCCCGGTGCCCTCCAGCGTCTCCGGCAGGGGGTCGTCGGCGGTCGGGGCCGACTCGCCGGGCATGTCGACCGTCGAGACGAGCACCTCGAGCCAGACGTCCCCGGCCACGTCCTTGCGCTCGCCGCTGCCGTCCTGGATCGGCTCGTCGACGTAGCGGACGCGGTAGCTCGGCGCCCCGTCGCGGGCGAACTGGTACACGACGCGGTCGTAGGAGCCGTGGCCGCCGACGCGCGACTCGATGCCGATGCCGACCCGTCCGCCGAGGGCGGGCCAGTCGACGGTCGACTGCTCGTCGAGCGAGAACCCGGCGGGAAGCGAGGCGGATGCGCTCGGCGAGGAGCTCTCGGACGGCGAGCTGCTCGCCGAGGCGGAGTCCGTGGGGGAGGACGAGGTGCTCGCCGTCGGGGCGGCCGAGGACGACGTGGGAGACGGGTCGTCCGGGCCGGAGGAGCAGCCCGCGACGGCGGCCAGCGCGAGCACGCTCACCCCCACGCCGAGGGTGCGGACGGTCGGTGTGCGGCGTCGTGTCGTCATGGCGCCTCCCTTCACGCTCCCATCGTCCTCGACGGCAGGGTCCCCGCGTGGGACCTTCGCACCTTTGGCCCGGGTCGGGGCTCAGCGCACCGTGATCCGTGCGCCGTGTCGCGGGATGCTCGTGATGTTCCGCACCCGCGGACCCTCCGCGGCCACCGACTCGACGTCGTACGCGACGAGCACCTCCCGCAGCACCGCGACGGCCTCCATCAGCGAGAACGACGCCCCGATGCACCGGCGGGCGCCGCCGCCGAAGGGGATCCACGTGTGCGGTGCGGGCTGACCGCCGACGAACCGGTCGGGCCGGAACGCCGCCGGGTCGGGATGGCTCGCCGCGCGCCGGTGCGCGAGGATCACCGACGCGCCGACGGTCGCGCCGGCCGGCAGGTCGACACCACCGATGCGCGCCGGCTCGCGCAGCACGCGCACGACCATCGGGATGACCGGGTGCAGCCGCATCGCCTCCTTGACGAAGGCCTCGAGCAGGTCGTCGTCCCCGGTGCGGGCCGCCTCGCGGGCGCGCGCCCGCAGCCCCGGGTGCAGGCCGATCTCGTGGAGGGTCCAGGCCAGCGCGGTGGCCGTCGTCTCGTGGCCGGCGAGGAGCAGGGTGACGAGCTGGTCGCGCAGCTCGGCGTCGGTCAGGCGCTCGCCGTCGACCTCGACGCGCAGCAGCGTCGAGAGCACGTCGGTGCGCAGGGCGAGGTCGGGGCTCGTGCGCCGCTCGGCGATCTCCTCGTGGAGCAGGGCGTCGAGGGCGCGGGTGCGCTCGACCGCCCTCCGCCACATCCCGACCCGGCGCAGCCGGGGGATCGCCCAGCCGAGGAACACGAGCGGGCTGACGTCGACGAGCTCGCCGACCAGCGGCCGCAGCCGCGCGAGCCGGCTCTCGTCGGTGACCCCGAAGACCACCCGGAGGATGACCTCGAGCGTCACGGCGTTCATCCGGTCGAGGACGGCGAACGGGACGCCGGGGGCCCACGCGCCGACCTCGGTCTTGGCCAGGCCCGTCACGAGGTCGGCGTACCCGCGCAGCGCCCGCCCGGAGAAGGCCGGCGTGAGGAGGCGGCGGACGCGCCGGTGCCCCTCGCCGTCGACGAGCAGGACCGAGTGCTCGCCCATGACCGGCCCGAGGATGGCGTTGGCCTCGCCGGCCCGGAAGGTGGCGGGGTCGCCGGCGAAGACGTCGCGGACGGCGTCGGGCTCGCTGACGAGGACGATGTTGCGGCCGCGCGGGAAGAGCCGGACGGTCACGACCTCCCCGTACCGGCGATGCAGCCAGGGCACCCAGCGGTGGCGGAAGCGCATCATCCCGACGCTCTGGACCAGCCGGGGCAGCCGCGGGCCGGGGGGCAGGAGGGCGGGGTCGGCCGGTGGGGTGCGTCGGGCCGCGCGGGCGTCGTCCATGGGGGTCCTCCTCCCGCTGCCGAGGCTAGCGCCGACGACCGCGGCGCGGGGGGAGGTCGACGTACCCTGACGCCATGGGTCGACGGGTCGCCCTGGCGCTCGGCGCCGGCGGAGCACGCGGGTACGCGCACATCGGCGCGCTGCAGGTCATCGAGGAGCGCGGGTTCGAGGTGGTCGCCGTCGCGGGCACCTCGATGGGCGCGCTCGTCGGGGGCCTCGCCGCGGCCGGGCGCCTGGACGCCTACACGGCGTGGGTCACCGGCCTCACGCAGTACGACGTGTGGCGGCTGCTCGACATGAACCTCGGTGGGGGAGGGGCGATCCGGGCCGAGCGGATCTTCGCCAAGGTCGGCGAGATCCTCGACGGCACGCTCATCGAGGACTGCGCCATCCCCTTCACCGCCGTCGCGACCGACCTCAACCATCGCCGCGAGGTGTGGTTCCAGCGCGGGTCGATGGCCACGGCGATCCGCGCGTCGGTGGCCATCCCGAGCCTCGTGACGCCGATCGTCGTCGACGGCCGGCTGCTCGTCGACGGCGGCCTCATGAACCCCGTACCCATCGAGCCGACCGCCGCCGTGATGTCCGACCTCACCGTCGCGGTCAGCCTGCAGGCCGGGCACAGCACCGGGATGCCGGTCGCGCCGGTGCGCTCGCCGGGCGTCACGAGCACGGTGGCCGGGTCGGTCCGGTCGCTGACCCACCGCGTGTCGGCGCTCATGGGGGGCGGGTCGCACGACACGACGACCGACGCCCCGGCCCGTGACGACGTCGCCGAGGACGTCGCACCGGTCACCGAGGGCGGCTCCCCCGCGGTGCCCTCGGCGCCCGGTTACACCTCGGCGCCCAAGGACCTCGCGTCGATGGAGATCTTCAACCGCTCGTTCGACACGATGGCGGCGCTCATCACCCGCTACCGGATGGCCAGCAACCCGCCGGACGTGCTCGTCTCGGTGCCCTCGGACGCCTGCCGGACGATGGACTTCCACCGGGCGTCCGAGATGATCGCGCTCGGCCGCGAGCTGACCGAGCGGGCCCTCGACGAGGCCGGGTACTGACGGACCCGGTGCGCGCCGCGCGGCGTCAGCCGGCGGCGACGATCGCGTCGACCCGCTCGGGGGCGTAGAGGCGGTCGGCCACGGCCGCGGCGAGCCCGTGCAGCCCGGCGAGGTCGCCTTGGCTCGAGGGCAGGATCGTCAGGCGGCGGGTGGCCAGCGGGAGGGAACGCGCGTAGACGGACTCGCGGATCCCGGCGAAGAGGTGGTCGGCGGCGGCCGCGAGGTCGCCCCCGATGACGACGACCTCGGGGTTGAGGAGGCTGACGGCGTCGGACAGGGCGATCCCGATGAAGCGGCCCGCCCGCCGCGACAGCGCGGTGGCGCTCGGGTCCCCGGCCTTGACGAGCGCGACGACCTCGGGCACGGACGAGACGTCGTGGCCGGCCGCGCGCAGGTCGCGGATGAGCGCCCAGCCGCCGGCGTAGGCCTCGATGCACCCGGTGTTGCCGCAGCGGCAGGCGGGCGCCGGACCCTCGTCCGGCGCGGTGACCTGGATGTGGCCGATGTCGCCCGCGGCGCCGTCGAAGCCGCGGTACACCGAGCCGCCGATGACCAGGCCCGCGCCGACACCGGTCGCCAGCTTGAGCAGGAGCATCGACGAGCGGTCGGCGTGGGCGGAGCGGTGCTCGCCGACGGCCATCGCGTTGGCGTCGTTCTCGACGACGACCGGGCAGGGCAGGTGCTCGGCGAACCAGTCGCGGATGGGAAAGCGGTCCCAGCCGGTCATGATCGGCGGGCTGACGACCGTGCCGGCGTCCCCGTCGACCGGCCCGGGCAGGGCCAGGCCCACGCCGTGCACCTCGGCCCGGGTGACGCCCACGCGGCGCAGGGCGTCGTCGAGGTGGCCGAGGACCTCGGTGAGCCAGGGCTCGGGCCCGATCCCGACGGGGAGGTCGTGCCGCTGCTGGTGCAGGATGCGCCCGCCGAGGTCGGTGACGGCGACGCGGACCCCGGTGGCCCCCGCGTCGGCGAGCGCGAGGACGCCGCCCTCCTCGCGGAAGCGGAAGCGGGTCGGGGGGCGTCCCCTGGTCGTCGCGACGGGGGTCACCTCGGCGAGCAGGCCGGCGTCGACGAGGGCGTCGAGGCGCGCGGCGACGGTGGAGCGGGAGGTGCCGGTCAGCTCGACGAGCTCGGCCCGGGTCAGCTCGCCGTGCGCCCGGACGAGGGCGAGGACCTGGCCGGGGGAGCCGGGGGCGGCCGCGGGGCGCACCGGGCGACCGAGGAGGGCCACGGGGCCCGCGGGCTCGGTCGTCGTGGACATCGCTGCTCCTGCCGTCGCTCACGGGCCCGGTCCGGGGGACCGGCGACGAGGGGCCTCGTCGCGCCGTGGTTATTTCTACCAGAGTGCAGGATCTTTTTGCTTGACACAAGTCATAAATAGGTGATCAACTGTCAAAAGTCGCCGGACGCCCCCACGCCGGCCCGCTCAACGAAGAGAGGCTCCCCCATGGCCCGTGCACGCACCGCCGCCCGCCAGCTCGTCCTCGTCGCCACGGTCGGAGGCCTCGGTCTCGCGCTCACCGCGTGCGGCGGCTCCTCCACCGCCTCGGGCTCCGGCTCCGACGGCTCGTCCGCCGCCACCACCGGCAAGGTGGCCGCGGTCATCAAGGGCCTGGACAACCCGTTCTTCCAGACGATGGAGAAGGGCATCCAGGACCAGGCGAGCGCCGACGGCACCGACGTGACCATCCAGGCCGCCGCCGCCATCACCGACACCAGCGGCCAGGCCGACAAGCTGACCGGGCTCGCCGGCCAGGACTACAAGTGCTTCGTCGTCAACCCGATCTCCGGCACCAACCTCGTCCAGGGCATCGCGCAGATCGCGGCCAAGGACGTCCCGATCGTCAACATCGACAGCCCGGTCGAGGCGGACGCCGCCAAGGCCGCGGGCGCGAAGATCGCGACCTACATCGGCACCGACAACAACGCCGCCGGGCAGCTCGCCGGGAAGCAGATGGGCACCCTCCTGCCGGACGGCGGCGCGGTCGCCCTCGTCGGCGGGATCTCCGGTGACGTCACGAGCGGCGCGCGGCTCGACGGCTTCACCGCCGGCAAGCCGGCCAACGTCAGCATCGTCCAGACCGTCGCCGCCGACTGGGACCGCCAGACCGCGCTGACCAAGGCGACCGACATCATGCGCGCCAACCCCGACCTCAAGGGCTTCTTCGCCGCCAACGACGACATGGGCCTGGGCATCGCCCGCGCGATCGCCCACGCCGGCAAGACCGGGCAGATCAAGGTCATCAGCGTCGACGGCAACAAGGACGCGTTCGAGGCGATCAAGAGCGGCGGCATCGACGCCGTCGTCGCCCAGTTCCCCTACGTCGTCGGCAAGATGGGCCTCGAGGCCTGCGAGGCCGCGATGAAGGGCAAGACGCTGCCCGAGAAGGTCGACGCGCCGGTCCAGGTCGTCACCAAGGACACCGTCGACGCCGCGCTCTCGGCCGCCCCCAAGCCGGGCGAGGCGTACGACGACCCGTTCGCGGAGCTCCTCAAGTGACGGCCCCGACCGTGACCCCCGCCCCGTCGTCCACCGCCCCCTCGTCCGCCCCGCCGGCGGACGAGGCGGGCCCCCGCCCCCGCACCGGATGGCGCGACGTCGCGAACTGGGCCGACTGGGCCGCGCTCGTCGGGCTCGTCGTCCTCGTCGTCGTCTTCCAGGCGCTCAACCCGACCTTCCTCAGCGCGGGCAACATCCAGTCGATGCTCGTCGCGGCCGCGATCCTCGTCGTCCTCGCCGTGGGCCAGACCTTCGTCGTCGCGACGAGCGGCATCGACCTCTCGATCGCGTCGACGATGACCCTCGCGGCCGTCGTCCTCGGGATCGTCTTCACCTCCGGCGCCGGCCTGCTGCCCGCGGTCGTCGCGGCCGTCGTCGCCGGCGGCCTCGTCGGGCTCGCGAACGGCCTGCTCGTCGCCCGCGGAAAGATCACCGACTTCATCGTCACCCTCGGGTCGCTCTCCGCGGCCTCCGGGCTGGCCCTGGTCCTCTCCGACGGCAAGCCGGCGACGATCATCAGCGCGCCGCTGCTGCGCCTGTCGACCGGGTCGGTCGGGATCATCGGCTACTCGGTGGTCGTCGCGGCGGCGATCGCCGTCGTCGCGCACGTGGTCCTCTTCCACACGCGGTTCGGTACCCACGTGCTCGCGACCGGGGGCAACGCCGAGGCGGCCAACGCCACCGGCGTGCGCACCGCCCGGGTCAAGACGGCGGTCTACGTCATCGCCGGCCTGCTCGCCGGGGTCGGGGCCGTGCTCCTCGTGGCCCGCGTCGGCGCCGCCGAGCCCGCGGCCAACACCGCCTTCCTGCTCAACAGCGTCGCCGCGGTCGTCCTCGGCGGGGTCAGCCTCTTCGGCGGACGGGCCACGGTGCTCGGGCCGGTCATCGGCGCGCTCCTGCTCACGGCGCTCGTCAACGGCCTGACCCTGCTCGGGGTCTCGCAGTTCTACCAGCCCCTGTCCGTCGGCGTCGTCGTCGTCGCGGCGGCCTTCCTCACGAGGTTCCAGAAGTGACCAGCACCCAGACCGCGGGGACGCCCCTCGCCCATGACGTCCCCTCCGACGCGCTCCTCGACGTCCGCGACATCAGCCTCTCGTTCGGGCAGGTCCGCGCGCTGCGCGACGTGACGATGCACGCCCGCCGGGGCGAAGTCACCGCGATCGTCGGCGACAACGGCGCCGGCAAGAGCACGCTCATCCGCTGCATCAGCGGGATCCACCGCCCCGACGCCGGCACCATCCGGTTCGACGGCGCGGCCACCGGCTTCCGCTCGCCCGAGGACGCCCGCGAGGCCGGCATCGAGACCGTCCACCAGAACCTCGCGCTCGTCGAGGACCTCACGGTGTGGCAGAACCTCTACCTCAACCGCGAGCTGACCCGCGGGGTCGGGCCGTTCCGCGTCCTCGACCGGAAGGCGATGCGCGCCGGCGCGGCCGAGAAGGTCTCCGGCCTCGCGGTCAACGTCCCCGCGGTCGGCTCGCGGGTGCGGCGCCTCAGCGGTGGGCAGCGGCAGGCGGTGGCCATTTGCCGGGCCGCCGGGTTCGCCTCGAAGCTCATCATCATGGACGAGCCGACGGCCGCCCTCGGTGTCCAGGAGACCGCCAAGGTCGAGCGGCTCGTCGAGGACCTGCGCGGGCAGGGCCACGCGATCGTCCTCATCAGCCACAACTTCGCCCAGGTGCTGCGGCTCAGCGACGCCGTCTGGGTCATGCGGGCCGGGCGCTGCGTCGCCGGCCGCCGCACCGCGCAGACCGACGGCGACGAGATCGTCGGCCTCATCACCGGCGCCCGCCCGGGCGACCACGAGGCCGTGCCCGCCGGCGCGGCCTCCCCGACGGAAGGACCCACCCCGTGACCGCGAACCCCCTCGGCATCCACGCCCTCGTCTGGGTCGGTGACACCTCCCCGGAGTCCGTCGCCGCCGCCGTCGAGCGCACCGCCGCGACCGGCTTCGACCTCCTCGAGTTCTCGCTGCACGACTCGGTCAACCTCGACCGCGCCGCCACCCGGGCGGCCCTCGAGGCCCACGGGCTGCAGGCCGCCTGCTCGCGGGGGCTCGCGCCGGATGCCGACGTCTCGAGCGAGGACCCGGCCGTCGTCTCCCGCGGCGCCGAGCTGCTCCAGGAGTCGCTCGCGGTGACGGCCGACATCGGCGGCACCGTCCTGACCGGTGCGCTGTACAGCGCCTTCGGCAAGGCGGCCGCGCCGCTCACCGCGAAGGGCCGGGCCAACGTCGTCGCCGTCCTCAAGGGCCTCGCCGTCGACGCGGCCGCACGCGGCGTCACGCTCGGGCTCGAGGTGTGCAACCGTTACGAGACCAACGTCGTCAACACCGCACGCGACGCGGTACGCCTCGCCGACGACATCGGCGCGGACAACGTCGTGGTGCACCTGGACACGTACCACATGAACATCGAGGAGGACTCGATGAGCGACCCCGTGCGCGAGGTCGGCGACCGCCTCGGCTACGTCCACGTCGGCGAGAACCACCGCGGCTACCTCGGCTCCGGCCACCTCGACTTCGAGGGCTTCTTCGGGGCCCTCGCCGACATCGGGTACCGCGGCCCGGTGACCTTCGAGTCGTTCTCGTCGGCCGTGCTCGCCCCGGGGCTGAGCAACGACCTGGCCATCTGGCGCAACCTCTGGTCCGACGGCACCGACCTCGCGCGGGAGGCGCACGGCTTCCTCACGGCGGGCCTGGACCGGGCCCACGCCGCCGTCGCGCGATGATGGGCCGATGAGCGCCGGCCCCCGACCGTCCGACACCGCCCCCGAGGGTCTCGGCGAGCTCGCCGACCTCGCCGAGACCCTGGTCGGGTCGGCCGGTGACGGACGCGCGCTGCTCGGCGTCGCCGGCGTGCCGGGGGCGGGCAAGTCGACGCTCGCGGAGGCGCTCGTCGCCGAGCTCGCCCGACGGCACGGGGACGGCTGGGTGGCCCAGGTGCCGATGGACGGCTACCACCTCGCGGACGTGCAGCTCGAGCGGCTCGGCCTGCGCGACCGCAAGGGCGCCCCGGCCACGTTCGACGCGCTCGGCTACGCGGCGCTGCTGCGCCGCCTGCGGGAGGACCCCGAGCGCGACGTCTACGCGCCGGGGTTCGAGCGGGTGCTGGAGCAGCCGATCGCCGGCGCGGTCGTCGTGCGCGGCGGGACGCGGCTCGTCGTCACCGAGGGCAACTACCTGCTGCTGGAGGGGGACTGGCGCGAGGCGCGCGAGGCCCTCGACGCCGTCTGGTTCGTCGACGGGGACGACGCCGTCCGGCGCCGCCGGCTGCTGGCCCGGCACGTCGAGTTCGGCAAGACGCCGGAGGAGGCCGCGGCCTGGGTGGCGGCGGTGGACGACCGCAACGCCGAGCTCGTGCGCGAGCGGGCCGGGGCGGCCGACCGCGTCGTACTCGTCACCGACGGCGGCTGGGAGCTCGCGCGCGGCTGACCCTCGCTCGCGTCGCCCCATCTGTTGCCAGCAAAAACTTTGACCGACAGGCGAATTCGCCTTCTCGAACCCTTGTTCGAACGGCCCCGCGGCGGTAGGCTGGGACCACGAGGGGAGGGGGAGCCGATGCAGTCCCAGACCACGGCGCGACCGGGTCCGCGCGAGGTCGCCGAGGCGGCCCGCAGGGCGCGGCAGGTGGTGGGCGCGGTCCTCTCCCCGGCCGGCGCCCGCGGCTCGAGCGAGGAGTGGGCCGCCGCCCTCGGTGAGCTCCGGGCCCTGGCCGACGTCGTCGAGGCGGCCGAGGCCGAAGCGGTCGTGCGCCTGGCGGCCATCGAGCCGCTCGTCCTCGAGACCGGCGAGCTCGTCGAGACCCACCGTGCGCCCGGCCACGTCTCGCTCGACGCGCCGTCGATCGTCTCCGGGGTGCTGGGGATGACGGCCGTCCACGCCGAGCACTGGGTGCGCGACGCCGTCCGCCGCGCCGCCGACGGCCCTGACGGGACCGACACTGCGACCGGCCTCGGCGCGCTCCACCTCGCCATGGCGCAGGGGCGCCTGGACGGGTACCGCGCGGGCGTCGTCGCCCGCGAGCTCGAGGAGGTCCCGGCGCAGGTCGCCGCCACCGTGCTCGAGGCCGTCGACGCGTACCTCGGCGTCGAGGACGCGCCCCGCCTGCGCCGCCGGGTGCGGCGGGTTCTGGCCCGCATCTCGCCGGACCTGTTGCGGCAGAGGGCGGTCCGGGCCCGGGCGGCGTCGTCGCTGCGCCGCTGGGTCGACGAGCCGGGCACCGACACCTGGCTCGGCACCTTCCCCTCCGAGGAGGCCTGTCGGGCGTGGGCCGCCATCGACGCGCTCGCGCAGCGCCTCGTCGCCGACGGCACCTGCGAGGGCATCGACCGGGCACGGGCCCGGGCGCTCACCGACCTCGTGACGGGCAGCGCGACCATCGACCTCCGGGTCCACGTCGTGACCGTCGTCCCGGACGGCGACCCTGACGGCGAGGTTCGGCCGGCGGGGTCGGCGGTTGCCACGCGGCCGACCGACCTCGTGACCGTGCACGGCGCTGCGCCCGGCGAGCCCGTCCTCGTCGCCCGCGACTGGCTGGAGCGTGCCGTGGCCGCCACCTCCTCCCGCCCCGACCACCTCGGGCGGGTCGTCGTCGACCCCTCGAGCGGTGCCCTCGTCCCGGTCGACGATCCCGGCGCCGACGACTACCGGCCGGGGGCCGGGCTCGCCCGGCTCGTGCGGGCGCGGGACGGGCGCTGCCGCTTCCCGGGGTGCCACGTCGCCGCCCGGTTCTGCGACCTCGACCACGTCGTGCCCTGGCCCGTCGGGCCCACCACGGCACGCAACCTCGTGTGCCTGTGCCGGCGGCACCACCGCACCAAGCAGCGGCCGGGATGGTCGGTCGTCCTCCACCCGGACGCCACGACGACCTGGGTGGACCCGACCGGTCGGCGCCGGACCACGCATCCGCTGGACCACCGGCCGGTCGTCCTGCCCGACACCGGGTCCGACGCCCACCTGCCGGCGCGCCCGGCCGGTGCGGCGCCGAGCGACGCACCCCACTCCGTGCTCGAGCACCTGCTCGAGCACGGCGGGCCGCCGCAGCCCTCGCGGGGCTGCCGGGTCGAGGTCCACCGCCCCCGCGGTCGGCCGCCGGGGCGGCTCGTCGTCGAGCTCGCGCCGCACCCCCGGCGGCGCCGCTCGACGCCGCCCGGGTCACCCCCGTTCTGAGCCGCCCGGTGAGGCCTCGACGGGCGTAGCGTCCCGAGGATGAGCATCCGCCTCGGCTACCAGATCCCGAACTTCAGCTACCCCGGGGGCGACCCCGCGCGCATCGTGCCGACCGTGGTCCAGCAGGCGCAGGAGGCGGACGCCGCGGGCGTGGACGCCGTCCTCGTGATGGACCACTTCTACCAGCTGCCCGGCATCGGCGAGCCGGACCAGCCCATGCTCGAGGCCTACACGCTGCTCGGCGCGCTCGCGACGGCCACCGAGCGGGTGCAGCTCTCGACGCTCGTCACCGGCAACACCTACCGCAACCCGACGCTGCTCGCGAAGGAGGTGACGACCCTCGACCTCGTGAGCGGCGGACGCGCGGTACTGGGCCTCGGCGCCGGCTGGTTCGAGCTCGAGCACCGGCAGCTGGGCTTCGAGTTCGGCACCTTCACCGACCGCTTCCAGCGGCTCGAGGAGGCGCTGTCCATCATCGAGCCGATGCTGCGCGGGGAGCGGCCGACGGTCTCCGGCGAGTGGTACCGCACGGAGTCGGCGATGAACGAGCCGCGGCTGCGCGACGACCTGCCGATCCTCCTCGGCGGTGGGGGAGAGCGGAAGACGTTCAGGTACGCGGCCCGCCACGCGGCGCACCTCAACCTCATCTGCAACGCGACCGAGATCCCCCGCAAGCTCGAGGCCCTCGCCGCCCGGTGCGAGGAGGAGGGGCGCGAGCGCTCGACGCTCGAGACCAGCTACCTGGCCTTCGTGATGATGGACCAGGACGGCGACGCGGCGCGCCGCCTGCACCGGGACTTCCTCGCCGCCCGCGGCGTCGACCTCGACGCGATGGACGAGGACCAGCGGCGCGCCGCGACCGACCGGCAGTTCGCCGGCACGCCCGAGGAGGTGGCCGGGCAGCTGCAGGAGCGGGTGCTCGACCACGGGGTCGACGGGCTCATCGTCAACATGGTCGCCAACGGCCACGAGCCGGGGGTCGTCTCGATGATGGCCGAGGCGCTGGCGCCCCTCGTGCGGTCGCGCTGACCCGCCCGCGGGGCGCCGCAGGCGTCAGGCCTCGGGCTCGACCCGGGGGGAGGCGCCCTGCAGCTCGTCGATCAGCTCGGAGGCGTGCGCCTTGGTCAGGTTCTCCGGCACCTCGCGCCCGGCCTCGCGGGCGAGGGTCGAGAGGTAGCTCAGCTGGGGGCCGGTGGCGGGCTCGTCACCGGTCGCCCACTGCTCCGGCGGCTTCGTGGCGTCCTGGGGGTCCTGGATCGGGTCGGTCTGGGCGGGGTTCTGGTCCCGGGTGCTCATCCCTGCACGCTACGGACCGGGTCCGACAGGTCGCCCCGCCGTGACCGACCCACGGGGTCCGTGTATCACCCGGGTGCGGCGTCGCCTCCTGCCGCGTGACCACCCACGCACCCGGGAGACGCCATGGCCACCATCCCCGTCCGCCTCCGCCTGGAGCAGCTCTTCTGCTACCACGGCGCCGACGAGAGCGACAGCGAGCCGTACCTGTGGACCGTCGTCGTGACCCTCGACGGCCGTACCATCACGCACCGGCCGGACGCGCCCTCGCTCGACGGGGCTCCCGGCATCTGGTCCTCGCCGGGCAGCCACGGCAGCCTGGGCGGGCCGGTGGGCATCGGCGAGAACCGGACCGTGCCGGCCGCGGTCGGCCACCACGACACCACGCTCGAGCCCATCGTCATCACCGCGGCCGGGCACCGGGTCGAGGTGCCGGGACGTCTCGTGCTCGTCGCGATCCTCCTCGAGGACGACATGACCTCCGACGCAGGGGCCGAGGCCGCGCACGCCAAGGTCGTCGACCTCCTGCGCACCGAGCTGACCGAGGCCGTCGCCGACCTCGACCTCGACGGCGTCGGGGCGAAGATCCTCCGCGGCCTCGCCGAGGGCCGCACGGCGCAGGACGTCGCCACCGAGTACCTGCAGCAGCGGATGAAGCGCGTCGTCGACCGGCTGAACCGCTACGCGCAGGACGTGGCGATCGCGACCATCGTGCGCGAGCTGAGCTTCCCCGCCGCGGTGGTCGAGGCCTCCGACCCGGACGACTTCCAGGGCATCGTCGTCCGCTCGTGGAGCCAGGACGAGCTCGCGGCGAGCGACACCCACCGCCGCCTCGCCGTCGACGAGCTGATCTACGACCACGGGGCGGGCCATCGGGAGGCCTCCGCCTACAACTACGCCCTCCACGGGCACGTCTGGCAGCCGATCGAGGAGTACTGGGTCCCGGTGGCGGACACCCTGCCGCCGGGGCGGTGGCAGGTGACCGGCATCCAGCGGACCGGGCGCAAGCCCTTCATCAGCACCCTCGGCGGGGTGCTGCCCGACGGCAGCCCGTGGGCGATGTCGAAGAGCCGGGTGATGGACCTGCTGCGCGCCGGCACGCACACGTTCTTCGTGCGCGGCGAGACCGGTGCCGAGGCCGACGTCGTGACGACCGAGAACGAGGACAACCCCTACTTCCCCTACCTGGCGACGGTCGCGGACGCCGACCCGACGAACAACCTCTCGACGCTCCCGCCGTGCACGGTGGCCATCCGGCACACCCGCCCGGCGCCCTGACGTCGGGCTGGCCGGTCGGGACGGCCCCGGGACAGCGACAACCGCGCACGTGCGGGCTTTTCGTGGTCGGGACGGCCCCGGGCCAGCGGTAACCCTGCACGAGCGGGCTTTCCGTGGTTGGACGGCGAGGCGACAGCGACAACCCCGCACGTGCGGGCTTTTCGTGGTCGGGACGGCCCCGGGACAGCGATAACCCCGCACGTGCGGGCTTTCAGGCTGGGGTCCTGGTCGGGGGGAACATCCGTGCCCACCCGAGGGTTGAGCCTGGTGGACGCAAGTTTCGTCCCACCGATTTGTGCAGGATGGTCGGCGGGGCTAACTTGAGTGACAACGACTCAACCCGGTCCGTGGGCGCACCGCCCCGGCCCAGCACCACACCAAGGAGCACCACACATGGCACGTGCAGTCGGCATCGACCTCGGCACCACCAACAGTGCCGTCGCCGTCCTCGAGGGTGGCGAGCCCACCATCATCGCGAACGCCGAGGGCGGTCGCACCACCCCCTCCGTCGTCGCCTTCTCCAAGGGCGGTGAGGTCCTCGTCGGCGAGATCGCCAAGCGCCAGGCCGTGACCAACGCCGACCGGACGATCCGCTCCGTCAAGCGCCACATGGGCACCGACTGGGCCTCCGACGACGTCGACGGCAAGACGTACAACGCGCAGGAGATCAGCGCGCGCATCCTCCAGAAGCTCAAGCGGGACGCCGAGTCCTACCTCGGCGAGACCGTCACCGACGCCGTGATCACCGTGCCGGCGTACTTCGACGACCACGAGCGCCAGGCCACGAAGGAGGCCGGCGAGATCGCGGGCCTCAACGTCCTGCGCATCGTCAACGAGCCGACCGCGGCCGCGCTCGCCTACGGCCTCGACAAGGGCAAGGAGGACGAGCTCATCCTCGTCTTCGACCTCGGTGGCGGCACCTTCGACGTGTCCCTCCTCGAAGTCGGCAAGGACCCCGACGACGGCTTCGCGACCATCCAGGTCAAGGCGACCTCCGGTGACAACCAGCTCGGTGGTGACGACTGGGACGAGCGCGTCGTCGGGCACCTGCTGACCACGGTCAAGAACACCTCGGGCGTCGACCTGTCCAAGGACAAGATCGCGATGCAGCGCCTGCGCGACGCGGCGGAGCAGGCCAAGAAGGAGCTCTCGTCGGCCAGCTCGACGAACATCTCCCTCCAGTACCTCTCGATGTCCGAGAACGGCCCGATCCACCTCGACGAGACGCTGACCCGCGCCCAGTTCGAGCAGATGACCAAGGACCTGCTCGACCGCACGAAGCAGCCGTTCCAGAACGTCATCAAGGACGCCGGCATCTCCGTCGGCGAGATCGACCACGTCGTCCTCGTCGGTGGCTCGACCCGCATGCCGGCCGTCAGCGCCCTCGTCAAGGAGCTGACCGGCGGCAAGGAGCCCAACAAGGGCGTCAACCCGGACGAGGTCGTCGCCCTCGGCGCGTCCCTCCAGGCCGGTGTCCTCAAGGGTGAGCGCAAGGACGTCCTCCTCATCGACGTCACGCCGCTCTCGCTCGGCATCGAGACCAAGGGTGGCCTGTTCACCAAGCTCATCGAGCGCAACACCGCCATCCCGACCAAGCGCAGCGAGGTCTTCTCGACGGCCGAGGACAACCAGCCGTCGGTGCTCATCCAGGTCTTCCAGGGCGAGCGCGAGATCGCGCAGCAGAACAAGCCGCTCGGCACCTTCGAGCTCTCCGGCATCGCGCCGGCGCCGCGCGGCGTGCCGCAGGTCGAGGTCACCTTCGACATCGACGCCAACGGCATCGTCAACGTCTCCGCGAAGGACCGGGGCACCGGCAAGGAGCAGAAGATCACCATCTCCGGCGGCTCCGCGCTGTCGAAGGAGGAGATCGAGCGGATGGTCAAGGACGCCGAGGCGCACGCCGAGGAGGACAAGAAGCGCCGCGCCGAGACCGAGACCCGGAACATGGGCGAGACCCTCGTGTTCTCGACCGAGAAGTTCCTCTCGGAGTCCGGGGACAAGGTCTCGGACGAGCACCGCGCCCCCGTCGACGCGGCCCTCGCCGAGCTCAAGGACGCCATCAAGCCCGACAGTGGCGCCTCGACCGAGGACATCCAGGCCAAGATCGACCAGCTGAACAAGGTCTCCCAGGAGATGGGCGCGGCCGTCTACGCCGCGGCCGCCGAGCAGGGTGAGTCGGCGGACGTGCCCGGCGCCGAGGCGACCGATGGCAGCACCACCGGCGCCTCGGACGACGACGTCGTCGACGCCGAGGTCGTCGAGGACGACGAGGAGAAGAAGTGACCGACTCCTCGATGGACGACTCGGTGAACACCGAGGCGGTCAACGACGAGCCGCAGCGCGGTGAGGAGGCGGCCCCGGCACAGTCCGGGGCCGCCGCCCCCGGCGGGGTGCCCGCGGGCGAGCCCGCCGAGGCCCCGGCCGAGGGCGCCGCGCCCGCCGGCGAGGGCCACCCCGACACGGTCCTCGCGGCCGAGCGCCTCGCCGACCTCCAGCGTCTCCAGGCCGAGTACGTCAACTACAAGCGCCGCGTCGACCGGGACCGCGCCGTCGTCCAGGAGCGTGCGGTCCACGACGTCCTCGAGTCGATGCTCGCCGTCCTCGACGACATCCACGCCGCGCGCGAGCACGGCGACCTCGTCGGGCCGTTCGCGGCGATCGCCGACAAGCTCGAGGGCACCCTCGGGCGCTACGGCCTCGAGCGTTTCGGGGCCAAGGGCGAGGAGTTCGACCCGCAGCTGCACGAGGCGCTCATGCACGCCCCGTGGCCGGCCGGTGACGACGAGCTCCCGAGCGGCGCGAGCGCGACGACCGTCGTCACCGTCCTCCAGCCCGGCTACCGTGCCGGTGAGCAGGTCCTGCGTCCTGCCCGCGTCGCGGTCGCCGACCCCGACTGACAGCGACCGGAAGGAGGCGCCGATGGCCAGCCAGGACTGGTTCGAGAAGGACTTCTACGCCATCCTCGGCGTCCCGAAGGACGCCGACGCGGCGGCGATCAAGAAGGCCTACCGCAAGCTCGCGAAGCAGCACCACCCCGACCGCAACGCGGGGGACGCCGCGGCCGAGCAGCGCTTCAAGGACGTCGGGGAGGCGCACGCCGTCCTCTCCGACCCCAAGCAGCGCCAGGAGTACGACGCCGTCCGGTCGATGGCCGGCGGCGGCGCCCGCTTCCGCGCCGGGGCCGGCGGTCCCGGCGGGGCGACCGGGTTCGAGGACATCTTCAGCGCCTTCGGGAGCGGCGGGGCCGGCGGCAGCCGGGTCCGCTTCTCCTCCGGAGGGCCCGGTCAGGGCCAGCCCGGCGGCGAGGACATCAACGACCTGCTGTCGCAGATGTTCGGCGGCGGGGCCGGTGGTGCCCGTGGCGGCGACCCGTTCGCGAGCGGCTTCCGCGGCGCGCGCGGTCCCCGGCCGGGTGCGGACGTCAACGCCCGCACGACGCTCGGGTTCCGCGACGCCGTCGAGGGCTCGACGGTGACGCTGACGACCGCCGACGGCGCGCGGGTCACGACGAAGATCCCCGCCGGCGTGCGCGACGGCCAGAAGATCCGCCTGCGCGGCAAGGGCGGCGAGGGCGACCCCGGCGCCGCCAAGGGCGATCTCATCCTCACGGTGAGCGTCGAGAAGCACCCGGTGTTCGGGCGCGACGGCGACCACCTGACCGTCGACCTGCCGGTCACCTTCGCCGAGGCCGCCCTCGGGGCGACCGTCGCCGTGCCGACGCTCGACGGCACCCCGGTGCGCGTCAAGGTCGCGCCGGGCACCCCGAGCGGCCGCGTGCTGCGGGTCAAGGGCCGCGGCGTCGCCGGGCGCCACGGCACCGGCGACCTCCTGGCCCGCGTCCAGGTCGTCGTCCCGCAGCGGCTCACCGACGAGGCCCGCGCCGCCGTCGAGACGCTGCGCGACGCCGAGGGCGGCGTCGACCCCCGCGCCACCCTGTTCCAGCAGGCCGCGACCTGACCGGAGGTGCACCGATGGCCCGTCTCGACGTCACCGCGTTCGGCCCCGACGACGACACGCCCGTGTTCGTCATCTCGGTCGCGGCCGAGCTCGCCGGGATGCACGCGCAGACCCTGCGGCAGTACGACCGGATGGGTCTCGTCACGCCCTCGCGCACCAAGGGCGGCGGGCGTCGCTACAGCCAGCGCGATGTCGCCCTGCTGCGCGAGGTGCAGCGGCTCTCGCAGGACGAGGGCGTCTCGCTCGCCGGCATCGCCCGCATCCTCGAGCTCGAGAACCAGGTCGATGCCCTGCGCGCCCGGGTCGCCGAGCTGAGCGCGCAGGTCGAGGCGCTCGAGGCCGGCAGCGGGCGCACGACTCGGGTGTTCTCCGTCAGCCCGGCGGGCGACGTCTACGCGGCACGGCTCGGCGAGCGCCCCCGCTCCGCCGCGCGCGGCCAGGCGCTGGTCGTCTGGCGCGGCCCGCAGCGCCACTGATCCTCACCCCCGACTTCGTGCGAGCTGCGCCGCCCGACACGCCGTGGATCGGCGTGTCGAGCGGGTGAGCTCGCAACAAGCCGGGTGGGGGACCGTCGTCAGCGACGGGCCGGCAGGCGCGTGATCCAGTAGGAGGCGGTCGCCGGTGACGCGACCCCGAAGCGCGCGTTGACCGCCCAGAGCGCGCCGCCCGCGAGCGTGGCGGTCGACGGGACGTCGAGCGTCTCGTCGGTCAGGGCGCCGCGCCAGCGCGCGACCCATCCGCGGCGGTCACGACCGAGCCGGAGCACCGACACCTCGGCCTGGCCCGAGCCGCGCACGACGTAGAGCGTCGAGCCGGAGCGCTCGATGCCGTCGCCGCCGGTGATGCCCGGACCGCCCTGCACGTCGACCTCGCGGACGCGGCCGGTGCGGGTGTCGACGACCCAGAGACCGCCGGCCGTGCTGTGGTCGAGCACGGCGCTGCACCCGTCGAGGGCGCGGATGCCGTTGGCCGCGAGGTTCGTCCCGTCGTAGCCCGGCCAGTCACCGACGAGCGGCACGAAGCGCGGGGACGCGCCACGGACGGGCCGGCCGTCACGCCCGAGCCGGATCACGGTGAGCCGGTCGACGCGGGAGTCGGTGACCCACACCGCGTCCCGGGTGATGTCGAGGTCGTTGAGGAACCCACCGCCCGGGACGACGACGTCGGTGACGACGGTGCCGCGCCGGCCGTCGACGGCCCAGACGTGCGCCTCGGTGCCGACGTTGCCGACCGCCCAGACGAGCCCGGAGCGCGCGTCCCAGCGCAGGCCGCGCAGCTGCCGGCCCGTGGCGCCCGGCAGGAGGACGCGGCTCGTCCCGCGGCGCAGGTCGCCCGTGACGATGCGGCCGTCGTTGAGCGAGCCGACGTAGTAGGTCGTGCCGGGGCCGGAGGTGATGCCCTCGGGCTGGATGCCGTCCGGCAGCCGGACGGTCTCGGGGAGTCGGCCGCCGTGATGGCGTCCGTCGGCCGCCGCGGACGGCGCGAGGGAGAGGCCGGTGGCGCCGAGGACGCCGACCGCGCCCGCGGTCAGCGCCGAGCGGCGGGTGAGGGAGGTCGTCGGGCGGGCGGGCTGCGTCAGGGTGTCCATGGTCCACGGTGGCCCGGTCGTGCCGGGGAGGGCGCGGGGGAGTCCGGCGGGACGCAGAGCCGTCGAACCTCGTCCGGCGGCCGGTCCTCGTCGCGAACGCGGGTGAAACCGCCGGAGGAGACCGGCGGGTTCACACGCGTTCGCGGGAGGGTCAGGGGGTGGTGAGGGCGGGGCGGCGGACACGCGCCGCCGCGGAGAGGACGACGAGCGCGGCGACGACCGCGGCGAGCCCGACGATCGCCGAGCGCGGCTCGTCGGTCAGGCGGCCCCACGCGATCCAGCCCAGCCCCCACGCCATCGCGACCGCGACGGCCCAGCGGCCACCGAGGCGGCGGGCGAAGAGGACCCCGAGACCCGCGGCCACGGCGAGGACGACGACGGCGAGGACCTCCGCGACGAGACCGGAGGGGTCGATACCGCTCTCGATGAGCGTCGTCGTGACGTTGGCGACCGTGGCGACGGTGACCCAGCCGAGGTAGAGGCCGAAGGTGCCGTCGACGAGCACCGTCTCGGCGTGCCCGTAGGACGGGTTCTCCTGGAGCCGGCGCACGAGCAGGCCGAGCGTCAGCGCGAGCGCCACGATGACGACGACGCTGGCCCAGAGCCATCCCTGCTGGGTCACGAGCAACCATGCGGCGTTGAGGACCATCGAGACGGCGGCGAGCCAGCCGATGGCGCGGTGGCGGCGGTCGCTCGCCTGCTGCGGCAGCCACTGCCAGACCGTGTAGCCGAGGAGACCGATGTAGATCGGCGTCCAGATCGAGAACGCCGGCCCGGCCGGGGCGACGAGCGTGGCGTCGGCGGCCAGCGCCCCGCCCGAGGACTCCTCGACACGGGTGCCGATGACGCCGACCCCGACGAGGGTGCCGACGACGCAGAACACCTCCGCGAGGGTGACGCCCACCTGCCGGAGGCGGTCGGCCGAGGTGGGGGCGGTCGAGGTGACGGTCGCGGCGCTCATGCACCGACGCTAGCGGGGCGCTCGGGCGCCCGGCCGCGACAGCGGCGCGACGGGCGTCGGAGCGTCCATACTCGGCGGATGACCGAGCACCTCATCGTCTTCCCGGACCGCGAGACCGCCGAGGACGTGGCGGAGGGGTTGCGCGAGGACGGGTTCGACGACGTCCGTGTCGTCCGGGAGGCGCTGGCCGGCGAGGACGACGCCGAGGACCACGAGTGGGGCGTGCTCGTGCAGGAGGAGACGGTGATCGACGAGAGCCGGCCGGTCGCCCAGGGGCTGCGCGACCGCTTCGCCGCCCTCGCCGAGGAGCGCGGCGGCTGGTACGACCCCGACCCCGCGGGGTGAGAGGAGCGGGAGGGCGCGAACGGCTGGCGGGAGCACCTTGAGCGGAATACACTCAACTTTGGTGAGCGTTGCTCCGGATGACGTCACCACCCCACCGCACGACCAGGAGACACGACCCGAATGGAGCTCAAGCCGACGACGAAGGTCGCGGAGGCCCTCGCGCTCGCCCAGCGCGCCGCGCAGACCGCCGGCCACGCCGAGATCACGCCCGACCACCTGACGAGCGCCGCCGTGCGCCTCGACACCCCCCTCGCCGACGCGTTGCTCACCGCCGCCGGCACCGGCGCCCAGCACGTCCTCGGCCAGGCCGACGCCCGGCTGCGGGCCCTGCCGACGACGAGCGGCGCCACCGCGCAGCCGCCGACCTTCGGCCGCGAGGCCGTCGCCGTGCTCCAGCAGGCCGACACCCTCATGCGGGCCAAGGGCGACACCTTCCTCGCCCTCGACCTCGTCCTCCTCGCGCTCGCCGAGACCGGCCACCTCGCGGCGGTCGAGAAGCGCGGCGCGGCCGACATCGAGCGCACCATCGACGAGCTGCGCGGCGGGCGCACCGTCACCTCCGAGACGCAGAGCGAGACGGGCGAGGCGCTCGCGCAGTACGGCACCGACCTCACGCAGGCCGCGCGCGACGGCAAGCTCGACCCGGTCATCGGACGTGACGAGGAGATCCGCCGCGTCGTCCAGGTCCTCTCGCGGCGCACGAAGAACAACCCCGTCCTCATCGGCGAGCCCGGTGTCGGCAAGACCGCCGTCGTCGAGGGCCTCGCCCAGCGCATCGTCGACGGCGACGTCCCGGAGTCGCTGCGCGACAAGCGGCTCGTCAGCCTCGACCTCGCGGCGATGGTCGCCGGCGCGAAGTACCGCGGCGAGTTCGAGGAGCGACTCAAGGCCGTCCTCGAGGAGATCAAGGGCAGCGACGGCCAGGTCGTCACGTTCATCGACGAGCTGCACACCGTCGTCGGCGCCGGGGCGAGCGGGGAGTCGGCGATGGACGCCGGCAACATGCTCAAGCCGATGCTGGCCCGCGGCGAGCTGCGCCTCGTCGGCGCGACGACGCTCGACGAGTTCCGCGAGCACATCGAGAAGGACCCCGCCCTCGAGCGCCGCTTCCAGCAGGTGTTCGTCGGCGAGCCGTCCGTCGAGGACACCGTCGCCATCCTCCGCGGCCTCAAGGAGCGCTACGAGGCGCACCACAAGGTCGAGATCGAGGACAGCGCGCTCGTCGCCGCCGCGGCGCTCTCGGACCGGTACATCACCGGTCGCAAGCTGCCGGACAAGGCGATCGACCTCGTCGACGAGGCCGCGTCGCGGCTGCGGATGGAGATCGACTCCAGCCCCGTCGAGATCGACGTCCTGCGTCGCCAGGTCGACCGGCTGAAGATGGAGGAGCTCCACCTCGGGCGCGAGACCGACGAGGCCTCGCAGGAGCGGCTCGGCCGGCTGCGGGCCGACCTCGCCGACGCCACCGAGCAGCTCGACGCGCTCAACGCCCGCTGGGCCGCCGAGAAGGAGGGCCTCAACCGGGTCGGCGACCTCAAGGCGCGTCTGGACGACCTGCGCACCCGCGCCGAGCGGCTCCAGCGCGACGGCGACTACGAGGGTGCCTCGCGCGTCCTCTACGGCGAGATCCCCGCGCTCGAGAAGGAGCTCGACGCCGCGCAGGCCGCCGAGACCGCGCTCGAGGGCGCGGACCTCATGGTCAAGGAGCGCGTCGGCGCCGACGACATCGCCGAGGTCATCGCGGCGTGGACCGGCATCCCCGCGGGGCGCCTGCTCCAGGGCGAGACCGAGAAGCTGCTCTCGATGGAGTCGATCATCGGTGCGCGGCTCATCGGCCAGTCCTCTGCCGTGCGTGCGGTGTCGGATGCGGTGCGCCGCAGCCGGGCCGGCATCGCCGACCCCGACCGGCCGACCGGCTCGTTCCTCTTCCTCGGCCCGACCGGTGTCGGCAAGACCGAGCTCGCGAAGTCGCTGGCGGACTTCCTCTTCGACGACGAGCGGGCGATGGTCCGGCTCGACATGTCCGAGTACTCGGAGCGCCACTCCGTCGCCCGGCTCGTCGGCGCGCCCCCCGGCTACGTCGGGTACGAGGAGGGCGGCCAGCTGACCGAGGCCGTGCGCCGGCGTCCGTACTCGGTCGTGCTGCTCGACGAGGTCGAGAAGGCCCACCCAGAGACGTTCGACATCCTCCTGCAGGTGCTCGACGACGGCCGGCTCACCGACGGGCAGGGCCGGACGGTCGACTTCCGCAACGTCATCCTCGTCATGACGAGCAACCTCGGGTCGCAGTACCTCATCGACCCGACGCTCGACCCCGAGGCGCGGCGCAACGCCGTGATGGCGGCGGTGCGGGGCGCGTTCAAGCCCGAGTTCCTCAACCGCCTCGACGAGGTCGTCGTCTTCGACCCGCTCTCGCGTGACGAGCTCGCGCACATCGTCGACCTCCAGGTGCGGGCGCTCTCGACCCGGCTGCACGACCGCCGGATCACCCTCGAGGTGTCGGCGGACGCCAAGGAGTGGCTCGCCGCGACCGGGTACGACCCGGCGTTCGGGGCCCGGCCGCTGCGCCGGCTCGTCCAGAAGGAGGTCGGCGACCGCCTGGCCACCGCCCTCCTCGCGGGCCGCGTCCGTGACGGCGACACCGTGCGGGTCGACCTCGACGCCGCCGGTGACGCCCTCACCCTCGCCTGACCCCATCCGCCTCACGTTTTCGGGGTGACCCCGAAATGTCCACGAGACCCCGGCTCGGAGCCGGGGTCTCGTGGACGAACCCCTGTGTCGCGGACCGGTCGGACCTGACGTGGCGCCACCCGCGCGCCGGTTACCCTGACCGCCATGCGCCGCCGCCTGCTCCCCGCCCTCCTCCTGGCCGCGGCCGTCGCGCTCCCCGCCGGGTGCTCCGACGAGGACAAGGCGCCCGCGAAGACCCCGACCCAGCGCCTCGAGGCCGCCCGGGCCGCGCTCGAGCAGGCCGGCAGCCTCACGCTCGACCTCAAGAGCACGGACGTCCCCGCGCGCACGAACGGCGTGACCGCCGCGACCGGGCAGGGCGTCGTCAGCCCTACCGAGCCGAAGTTCAAGGGCACCATCACCGGCACCGTCAAGGGCGTCGGCGCCACCGTCGAGGTCATCGCGATCGGCGACGAGACGTGGCTCAAGCTCTTCACCCCCGACTTCGAGCCGTTCGACCTCTCGACGCTGAACGCCCCCAACCCGGCGACCTTCTTCGACCCGTCGAAGGGCATCGCCGGCCTGCTGCCCGAGACGACGTCGCCGACCGCCGGCGGCCAGGTGCGGGCCGGCCGCGACGTCCTCACCCAGGTCACGGGGACCCTTCCGGCGCAACGGGTCGAGGACCTCTTCCACCTCGGCGAGGGCGACGGCACGTACGAGGTCACCTACGGCCTGACCGACGCCGACCAGCTGCGCACCGCGACCCTCGTCGGCCCCTTCTTCGGCGGGTCGGACTCGACGTACACGCTGACGCTCACCGAGTACGGCGCCCCCGTTGTCATCGACCGCCCCTAGGGCGCTGCTCGGCGCCGCGTCCGTCGCCGTCGCGCTCGCCGCCGCCGACACCTACGTCGTCGTCCTCGCGCTCACCGACATGATGCGCGGGGTCGGCGTCGGCATCGACTCGCTGCAGCGCGCGACGCCCATCGTCTCCGGGTTCCTCCTCGGCTACGTCGCGGTGCTGCCGCTCGTCGGCCGGGTCGCCGACGTCGTCGACCGCCGGCGCGTCCTCCTCGCCTGCCTCGGCGTCTTCGTCGTCGGGTCGGTCGTCACGGCGCTGGCCACCGAGCTCCCGGTGCTCGTCACCGGGCGGGTCGTCCAGGGCGCCGGGGGCGGCGGCCTCGTCCCCGCGACCCTCGCGCTCGTCGCCGACCTCTGGCCGCCCGGCCGTCGCGGCGTCCCGCTCGGGGTCGTCGGGGCCGTGCAGGAGCTCGGCTCCGTCCTCGGGCCGGTGCTCGGGGCCGCGGTGCTCGCGGTCGCCGACTGGCGCGCCATCTTCTGGTTCGGCGCCGGGGCGGGGGTGGTCCTCGCCGGCGCGGTCGTCGTCACGGGGGGCGGTGTGCCGCAACGTCCACGCGCGCTCCCCACCGTCCTCGGGGTGCTCGCGGGTGTCGTCGGCTGGCTGGTCCTCGCCGCGCCGGACGTGCTCGTGACGAGCGTGTCGCTGGGCGTCCCGTTCGTCCCCTTCGGTGACGCGACCTCGCGCCTTGCGACCCCGATCGGCGTCGTCGCGCTCGTGCTCCTCGTCGCCGCGCTGGGGGCCTGGCTGCGAGGTCGCTGGGCCGCGGTCCGGCGCGTCGACCTGCTCGGCGCCACCCTCGTCGGCGGCGCGCTCGGCTGCGTCGTCCTCACCTTCGCCGCCGCGCAGCCCGAGCGCGAGGTCGTCGGGCCGCTCGGCTACGCGCTGCTGCCCGTCGCCGCCCTCCTCGCGCTCGCCTACCTCGTCCACCACCGCCGGGCGGTCTCGCCGCTCGTCCCGCGCGGGCTGGTGCGCGGGCGGCTGGTCCGCGCGCTCGTCGTCTCGCTCCTCGTCGGGGTCGCCCTCGTCGCCGTCGTGGTCGACGTGCCGCTCATGGCGCGGGTCGTCCTGAGCGGCGACGAGACCGAGGCGGCCTTCGTCCTCGTCCGCTTCCTCCTCGCCGTCCCCGTCGGTGCGCTCGCCGGCGGGTGGGCGCTGCGCCGCGCCGGCGCGGGACCCGTGGCCGGGGCCGGCCTGGGTCTGACCGCCGTCGGGCTCGGTGTGATGTCGACGTGGGGCGCGACCTCGCTCTCGGGATGGTCCGCCACCCCGGTGCTCGCGGTGACCGGTCTCGGCATCGGCCTGGCGCTGGCCCCCGTCAACGACGCCGCGCTCGCCGAGTCGTCCGAGGACACGCACGGGGCCGCCTCCTCGCTCGTCGTCGTCGCCCGGATGGTCGGGATGGTCGTCGGGCTCGCGCTGCTCACGGCGATCGGGCTGCACCGCTACTACGGCGCGGTGGCCGCCCTCCCGGACCCGACCGACGCCGACGCGCTGCGTGCCGCGGCCGTCGTCCAGGTCACCTCGGTGTTCCGGGGGGCCGCCCTCGCCGCGCTCGCGGGGGCCGCCGTCGCGCTGACGCTGGGCCGCCGCCCGAGCAGCCCGGACGGCGCGGACCGCTCGGCCTCCGGGACCCTGCACCGGGCGTAGCGTCGGGGGCATGGCCTCCGTCAACGACCTGCTCACCGACGCCCTCGACCGGGTGCGCGACACCGTCCACGGCCTGCTCGACGACGTCCTCGAGGACCGGCTCGCCCAGCCGCCCGCCGACGGCGCCAACACCGTCGCGTGGCTCGTGTGGCACCTGACCCGCGTCCTCGACACCCACGTCGCCGACGCCTTCGACCGCGACGTCGTGTGGACCTCCGGCGGATGGTTCGAGCGTTTCGGGCTGCCGTTCCCCGCCAGCGCCCACGGTTACGGGATGTCCTTCGACGACGTCCGTGCGGTGCGCGCCTCCGCCGATGACCTGCGCGGCTACTTCGACGCGACGCACGCGATGGTCACCGACGCCCTCGCCGAGGTGACCCCCGAGTCGCTCGACCGCGTCGTCGACGAGGACTGGGACCCGCCCGTGACGCTGGCCGTCCGGCTCGTCAGTGCGCTCAACGACGCGACGCAGCACGTCGGCCAGGCCTCCTACGCCGCGGGGATGCTCGACCGCGCCTGACACACGTCCGCGGGAGATCGGGCGCTGGGAGCCGGTCGGGCGCTCCCGAGCGGCGAGGATCGGCAGATGCCCGAGCTGCCCGAGGTCGAGTCCGCCCGCGCCGTCATCGAGCGGGGAGGGCTGCACCGCACCATCGTCGACGTCGACGACTCCGACACGTGGGAGTGCCGGCCGCACCGCCCCGGCGAGATCCGGGACGCGCTCGTCGGGCACCGGCTGACCGCCGCCCACCGTCGGGGCAAGTCGATGTGGTGCGAGCTCGGCGGAGACGCGCCGACGCTCGGGATCCACCTCGGGATGAGCGGGCGCATCGTGGTCACCGGGCCGGACGGCGACGACGTCGGCGGCGACTACGTGCCGCCGCGGCGCTCGGCCCGCACCCCGAAGGAGGAGTGGTACCGCTTCTCGCTGACGTTCGAGGGCGGCGGCCGGCTGCGGCTGCTCGACCCACGGCGCCTCGGCCGGGTCCGGCTCGACCCAGACGTCGACGCCCTCGGCCCGGACGCCGCCGAGATCGGGCGCGAGGAGTTCCGCGAGCGCGTCGGCCGGGGGCGGGCGCCCGTCAAGGCCCGCCTGCTCGACCAGTCGGTGATCGCCGGGGTCGGCAACCTCCTCGCCGACGAGGTGCTCTGGCAGGCCGGGGTCGACCCGCGCCGCACCGTCGACACGCTCGGGACCGACGACCTCGACGCCCTGCGACGCAGGCTGCGAGCGGCCGTCCGGACCGCCGTGCGGCGGGGCGGCGTCCACACCCTCGAGGTCGTCGCGCACCGCGGGTCGTCGGGGCACTGCCCGCGCTGCGGCAGCGAGATGGCCCGGGCGACCGTCGGCGGGCGCACGACGTGGTTCTGCCCCCGCGAGCAGCACTGACCCGCGCGACTGGGCGGGATGCGGGGTGCGGCGCGCGCGGCGGGGCGCGCACCGGTCAGGCGCGGCGGCGGGTGCCCGGGCTCGTGCCGGCGCCGTCGACCCCGACGGGCACGGGCAGCGGCGCCACGCCGGTCAGCCACTTGCGGTACCGGACCCGGTCGCCCCAGCGCGCGAGCTCGTCCCAGAGCGCGGCGTGCGCGGCCCACGGCAGCGGGTCGGCGCCGGAGCGCCACGACGCCCCGAAGGACACCCACACCGGCACCCAGCCCTCGGCGTCGTCCCAAGCGCCGCGCCGCGCCATGAGGACCCGGCGCCGGTACTGGAACGCCCGCCGGGGGCCGTCGCCCGGCACGGGCGCGGTCGCCATCGGCCAGACGCGCAGGTCGAGGTGCATGAGGGCGACCTCGAGCGCGCCGAGGACCGCCGGGTCGACGAGGACCGTCGCGACGTTCTCGTGGGGCGGGCGGGTCATCACCGCACCGTAACCCCGGGCACCGACGCCCGTCACGCCCCTCCCGCGGGACGGGCGCTCAGGCGTCGAGCTGCACGACGACCGGTGCGTGGTCGCTCGCGCCCGTACCCTTGCGCTCCTCGCGGTCGATGGCGGCCCCCGCGACGCGCGCGGCGAACGACGGCGAGCCGAGGACGAAGTCGATGCGCATCCCGCGCTTCTTGGGGAAGGCGAGACGCTGGTAGTCCCAGTACGTGTAGGCCCCGGGGGTGTGCGGCCGGACGACGTCGACGAAGCCGGCGTCGAGGAAGGCCGCGAACGCGGCGCGCTCCGGCGGGCTGACGTGCGACTTGTCGAGGTAGTACTCCATCGACCAGACGTCCTCGTCCTGCGGCGCGATGTTCCAGTCGCCGCAGAGGGCGACCGGCGTGCCGTCGGCGGCCCACTCGACCGCGCGGTCGCGCAGCCCGCGCAGCCAGGTCAGCTTGTAGTCCATGTGCGGGTCGTCGAGGGCGCGGCCGTTGGGGACGTAGACGGACCAGACGCGCACGCCGCCGCACGTCGCGCCGATGGCCCGGGCCTCCGGCGCGAGCGGCTCGCCCCAGCCGGGGTCGCCGTCGAAGCCGACCTGCACGTCGTCGAGCCCGACCCGCGAGAGCACCGCGACCCCGTTCCACTGGCTCACGCCGTGGTGGGCGACCTCGTAGCCGAGCGCGCGCAGCCGCTCGTACGGGAACTGCTCGTCCTTGGCCTTGGTCTCCTGCATCGCGAGGACGTCGACGTCGGCCCGCTGCAGCCAGGCCTCGACGCGGTCGATGCGGGAGCGGATGGAGTTGACGTTCCAGGTGGCGATGCGCACGCGGCCACCCTAACGAGGCGCACCGACGGCGCTCGTGGGCCGTCCCGGCGGTGCAGGCTGGGGCGATGGACGCCGCCGAGCCCACGCTGCACGTCACCCGCCGCGGGGAGGGGCCGCCCGTCGTCCTCCTCCACGGCTACCCGCAGACCCATCGGATGTGGGATCGCGTCGTGCCGGGGCTCGTCGCCGCCGGCCACGAGGTGGTCGCCCCCGACCTGCGCGGCTACGGCGACAGCGACAAGCCGGGAGGCGACCCCGGGCACCGCCGGTACGCCAAGCGGACGATGGCCGCCGACGTCGTGCGGGTGATGGACGAGCTCGGCCACGACCGGTTCGCGGTCGTCGGCCACGACCGCGGCGCGCGCGTCGGCCACCGGCTCGCGCTCGACCACCCGGAGCGCGTCGCGCGGCTCGCCGTCCTCGACATCGCCCCGACGCTGCACATGGTCGAGCACGCGGACGCCGCCTTCGCGACCGGCTACTACCACTGGTTCCTCCTCGCCCAGCCGGACGGTCTTCCCGAGCGGCTCGTCGGTGCCGACCCGGAGCTCTACCTCCGCGAGAAGCTGCGCCGCTGGTCGGCGCCGGACTTCGTCTTCGACGAGGACGCCGTGCGCGACTACGTCCGCTGCTTCGCCACCCCGGAGGCGGTCCACGCGAGCTGCGAGGACTACCGCGCCGCGCTCGGACCGGACCTCGACGACGACCGCGCGAGCCGCGGGCAGCGCCTCGCCTGCCCGCTGCTCGTCCTCTGGGGCGCAGCGGGTTTCGTGGCGCGCACCTACGACGTCCTCGACGTCTGGCGGGGGTACGCCGACGACGTGCAGGGGCACGCCGTCCCGGGCGGCCACTTCTGCGCCGAGGAGTCGCCCACCGAGGTGCTCGACGCGCTCGTCGCCTTCCTCGGCGAGGCCGGCGAGGGGACGGCGGCATGAGCACCGCCCTCGTCACCGGTGCCTCGGCCGGCATCGGCCGCGCCTTCGCCGAGCGGCTCGCCCACGACGGCCTCGACGTCGTCCTCGTCGCCCGCGACCGCGCCCGCCTCGAGCGCCTGGCCGCCGAGCTGCGCGAGCGGTACGGCGTCGCCACCGAGGTGCTCGTCGCCGACCTCGCCGACCGGGCGCAGACGCAGGAGGTCTGCCGCCGCCTCGCCGACGAGGACCGCCCGGTCGAGGTGCTGGTCAACAACGCCGGCCTGGGGCAGCAGCACCCGTTCCTGGACAACGAGATCCGCCGCGAGGAGGCCGCGCTCGACGTGATGGTCCGGGCCGTCCTGCTGACCTGCCACGCCGCCGGACGGGCGATGCGGGCGCGGGGGAGCGGGCGCATCGTCAACGTCAGCTCGGTCGCGTCCTTCACGACGAGCGGCCCGTACTCGGCCGCGAAGTCGTACGTCACGGTGCTGTCCGAGGCGCTCGCCGGCCAGCTCGCGGGGACGGGGGTGGCGGTCACCGTGGTCTGCCCGGGGCTGACCCGCAGCGAGTTCCACGAGCGCGCCCGCATGTCGCTGCCCGGGGTGCCGCGGGGGCTGTGGCTCGACGCCGACGAGGTCGCCCGCCAGGGGTTGGCCGACGCCGCGGCCGGTCGTGTCGTCTCGGTGCCGGGCCCACAGTGGAAGACGCTGTCGCTCGCCGTGCGGATGGCGCCGCGCCCGCTCGTGCGCGGCGCCGGCACGCGGCTCGTCGAGCGGCTGCGCGGGCGTCGCTGAGCCACCCGCGCCGACCCGGTATCAGGGTCGGCACCTCGTGCCTCCTCCCCGGTGACCCGCACCGGCGGGAACGGAAGGAGGCCACCATGGCCGTCAGCTGGAAGGCCCTCGCGCACGTCGTGCGCATCCCCCCGCAGGCCTGGGACGCCATCGTCCCGCACGGTCCCGCGTGGAGCGTCGTGGGTCGGTTCGACGAGGTCGAGCTGAACCCGCAGCCGCTCCCGCCGCGCGAGGCGGCCATCGGGGCGCGGATGCTCGAGTCGCTGCTCTGGACCTCGATCATCATCGTCGGCGGGCGCGACGGCGGGGGCCGGGCGCTGCTCGACGAGATCGACGACTGGTGCGGCACCGGCTGGCCGAAGAAGTGGCCGAAGCCGAAGCCGCGCCACGACTGGGACGAGGGGCAGCTCTTCACCGGCGCCGCGCTCGCGGCCGCCGCCCTCGCCGAGCAGTACGACCACGACCCCGAGATGCAGGACGTCCTCGGCGCGGCGGCGGAGCGGCTGCTCGAGCGCGCCGGATGAGCTCCGCACGGGCCGGCCCACCCCCTCCGCGACCGGCCCGTGCGGTACCGGGGGCGGCCGCGGCGCCGGGGTCTTCCCGACGCCGCGGCCGCGACGTAGCATCGCGAGGTGCGCCCGGCCGTCGAGCCCGCGGTGCTCCGCGAGTACCGCCACCTCCTCCGCACCGCCCCCGCCGACTGGCAGGAGACGGCGCACCGGCACGCGCTGACCCGGCTCGGCGCGGCCGCCCGGCAGGCCCTGCTCCTCGAGGTGCAGCGCCTCTGCCTCACCGGGACCCGCGTCCGCCCGGACGACGTCCCGACCCTGGCCCGTCTCCTCGTCCACGGCGAGCGGCACCGGCCCCGGGTCCTGCTCGACGGGATGCGCCCCGACCTGCTCCGTCTGCTGGCCCGCGCGGTCGTCACGAGCCCGACCGGGCGGACGCTCCGCGTCGGCGAGGAGATCTGGGACGGCGCCGACCCGGCCGGCCCCGCCGACGAGCCGCTCGTCCGTGGCGGCGTCGGGTGGTCCGGCGAGTGGGGCAGCGCCGTGACGCCGGTCGACCTCGGCTCGACCTGGCTGCCGACCCCGCTGCCGCGCCGGCGACGCTGAGCCCTCGACCGACCCCCTACCGTGGTGCCCGTGACCGACATCGCCGCCGACCGGGCCCGCCTCCTCGAGATCATCCGCGACCGCGCCATCGTGCACGGGCGGGTCACCCTCTCCTCCGGCAAGGAGGCCGACTACTACGTCGACCTGCGCCGGGTCACCCTCGACGGCGAGGCGAGCCCGCTCGTCGGGCGGGTGATGCTCGACCTCGTCGCCGACCTCGACTTCGACGCCGTCGGCGGCCTGACCCTCGGTGCCGACCCGGTCGCCACCTCGATGCTCCACGCGAGCGCCGCGGCCGGCGGCCGGCTCGACGCCTTCGTCGTCCGCAAGGCCGGCAAGGCCCACGGCCTCCAGCAGCGCATCGAGGGACCGTCGGTCGAGGGCCGGCGCGTCGTCGTCGTCGAGGACACCTCGACGACCGGCGCGTCCCCGCTCGATGCCGCCCAGGCCGTCCAGGAGGCCGGCGGGACGGTCGTCGCCGTCGCGACGATCGCCGACCGCGCCACCGGCGCCGCCGAGAAGTTCGCCGCCGCGGGGCTGGAGTACCGCCACGTCTACGGCCTCGAGGACCTCGGCCTCGCCTGACCGCCCGCCGACCCGGCGCCCGCCCTGCGAGCAGGGCGGGCGGCGGGCCCGGAGGCCCGTGGCTCAGCGGGTCGGGTGCGGGACCTGCGTCACCTCGCCCTTCTGGACCCGGTCGAAGTAGCTCCGGATGACGCCGCGGATCTCCGGTGCCATGAGGTAGAGCCCGACGAGGTTCGGCAGGGACATGAGGAAGATCGCCGAGTCGGAGAAGTTGATGACCGGCCCGAGGGCGGCCGCCGACCCGACGACGGTGAAGACGAGGAAGACGACCTTGAAGGTGTTCTCGGCGACGACGTTGTCGCCGAAGAGGTAGCCCGTGGCCTTCATCCCGTAGTACGACCAGCTGATCATCGTCGAGAACGCGAAGAGCACGACCGCGAGCGCGAGCACGTTGGGGAACCACGGCAGCACGGTCGCGAAGGCGTCCGAGGTGAGCGCGACACCGCCGAGCTCGGAGGCGTCCGGGTTGGTGTAGGCCCCGGTGATGACGATCGTCAGCGCGGTCATCGTGCAGATGACGACCGTGTCGATGAACGGCTCGAGCATCGCGACGAAGCCCTCGGTGGCGGGCTCCTTGGTCTTGACCGCCGAGTGCGCCACCGACGCCGAGCCGAGCCCGGCCTCGTTGGAGAAGGCCGCCCGCTGGAACCCGACGATGAGCGCGCCGACGGCGCCGCCGGCGACCCCCTCGGGAGAGAAGGCACCGGTGAGGATCGAGCCGAACGCCTCGGGGACGGCGCCGACGTTCCAGACGAGGACGACGAGGCAGGCCACGATGTAGAGGCCGGCCATGAAGGGGACGATCTTCTCGGTCACCCGGGCGATGCTCTTGATGCCGCCGATGATGACGGCGCCGGCGAGGCCCGCGAAGACCAGGCCGACGACCCACGGCACGTCGGCGATGTAGGAGTCCTCGCCGCCGGTGACGGCGATGATCTGCGCGGTCGCCTGGTTGGACTGGAACATGTTGCCGCCGCCGACGGCGCCGCCGATCATGAACAGCGCGAACAGGACCGCGAGGACCTTGCCGAGGCCGCCCATCCCGCGCGCGGCGAGGCCGTCGCGCAGGTAGTACATCGGGCCCCCGGAGACGGAGCCGTCGGCGTGCTCTCGGCGGTACCGCACGCCCATCATGCACTCGGCCATCTTCGTCGCCATCCCGAGCAGGCCGGCGAGGATCATCCAGAACGTCGCGCCGGGTCCGCCGAGGGAGATGGCGATGGCGACACCGGCGATGTTGCCGAGCCCGACGGTGCCGGAGACGGCGGTGGCGAGGGCCTGGAAGTGCGTCACCTCGCCGGCGTCGTCGGGGTCGGAGTAGCGACCCCGGACGAGGTCGATGGAGAGCTTCGGGCCACGGACCTGCATGAAGCCGAGCCAGACGGTGAAGAACGCGCCGGCGACGACGAGCCAGACGACGATGAGCGGCAGCGTCGCGCCGCCGACGTCGACGGAGTAGAAGACGAGGCCGGTCAGCCAGTCGGAGAAGCGGGTGAAGAGGTCGACGGGATTCATCAGGGCACCACCGTGACGGGGAGATGGGCGTGCTGGACGAGCCGGCTCGCGACCGAGCCGAAGACGGCCTCGCGCAGGCCGCCGTCGCCGGTGCGACCGACGATGACGTGGACGGCGCCGGTCTCGCGGGCGACGTCGGTGATGGTGTCGGACGGCTTGCCGTGGCGGACGACCTCGGTGTGCGGGACGCCGCCGTCCTCGGCGATGCGGGCCATCGGGACGAGCACCTGCTCGGTCGCGGCCGCGAGCTCGCGCTCCTTCTCGCGGTGCCGGTGCTCGTTCTCGCTCGCGGTCTGGAAGGAGTAGGGGCTCCACGGCACGACGTGGACGAGCACGACCTTCCAGTCGTTGTGGCGGGCTCTCTCGACGGCGAACTCCACCGCTCGGGTGGACGCGTCGCTGTTGTCGACACCGACGACGACGGTTTCCATGGGGCCTCCCGGTCTCAGGGCGATCGGTACGGTCCCGTTCGACCCTAGCGGCTCGGGTGTGACCCGCGCCACACCCGGCGGCCCGTAGGATCGGCCCGACCCCGTCCCCGGAGGAACCCTCGTGATCGCCACCATCGTCGTCGTCGTCATCGTGCTGGCCCTCGTCCTCTGGGCGGTCGCGGCCTACAACGGGCTCATCAAGCTGCGCAACCTCGTCCAGGAGGCCTGGCGGCAGATTGACGTCGAGCTGACCCGCCGGCACGACCTCATCGGCAACCTCGTGGAGACCGTCAAGGGGTACGCGGCGCACGAGCGGGGCACGCTCGAGGACGTCATGTCGGCTCGGGCACAGGCGATGTCGCCCGGCCAGTCGCCGGCGCAGCAGGCCGAGAGCGAGGACCTCCTCGGGCGCGCGCTCGGCCGGCTCATCGCCGTCGCCGAGGCCTACCCCGACCTCAAGGCGAACCAGAACTTCCTCGCCCTGCAGGCCGAGCTGAGCTCGACCGAGGACCGCATCGCGTCGGCCCGCCGCTACTACAACGCGACCGTCCGCGACCTCAACACCAAGGTCGAGACGGTGCCGACGAACATCGTCGCGAACCTGTTCCACATCGAGCGGGCCGAGTACTTCGAGGCCGTGGGCGAGCAGCGCGAGGCGCCGAAGGTCGACTTCGGCCAGCGCGAGGCCACCATCCCCCCGCCGAGCGGGTACACCGGCGGGCCCGCCTCCGGTGCGTCCGACGCGGCTGCCCCGCAGCCCGGCCCGGGCACGCCGCCCCCCGGAGGCACCCCCACCGCCTGACGGTTGCGGTCTCCCACCGCGGCGGCGCCGTCCACCGGTCGGTGGACGGCGCGTCCACCGCCCGGGCGTCCCGGAGCACGCCCGGTCCGAGCACGCTGGAGGCATGAGCGAGACAGCCATCCGCATCCGCGAGCTGACCAAGACGTACGGGAGCCACCGGGCCGTCGCCGGCCTCGACCTCGACGTCCACACCGGCGAGGTCTTCGCCCTCCTCGGCCCCAACGGCGCCGGCAAGACGACGACCGTCGAGATCCTCGAGGGCTTCCGCGACCGCGACGGCGGCGAGGTCTCCGTCCTCGGCACCGACCCGCACGGCGCCGGCCGGGCCTGGCGCGACCGCATCGGGATCGTCCTGCAGACCTCTGGCGGCCTCGACCTGCTCACCCCGCGCGAGGCGCTGCGCAGCACCGCCCGGTGCTACGCGACGCCGCGCGACGTCGACGAGGTCATCGAGGCGACCGGTCTCGGCGCCAAGGCCGACGACCGCATCACCGGCCTCTCCGGGGGCCAGCGCCGCCGGCTCGACGTCGCGCTCGGGATCGTCGGGCGGCCGGAGCTGCTCTTCCTCGACGAGCCGACGACCGGGTTCGACCCGCAAGCCCGCCGCGACTTCTGGGAGCTGATCCGCGGCCTCGCGCAGGGCGGCACGACCATCCTCCTGACGACGCACTACCTCGACGAGGCCGAGCACCTCGCCGACCGGGTCGGCGTCATCGCCGGTGGGCGGCTGCTCGCGCTCGACACCCCGGCCGCCCTCGGCGGCCGTCAGTCCCAGGAGGCGACGGTCTCGTGGGAGGAGGACGGCACCCGGCGCACCGTCCGCACGGGGACGCCCACCACCGAGGTCGCCTCCCTCGCAGCCCGGTTCGGCGGAGAGGTCCCCGAGCTGACCGTCACCCGTCCCTCGCTCGAGGACACCTACCTCGGGCTCATCGCCCCCCACGTCACGACCGAGCGCCAGGAGGTGCCCGCATGAACACCCTCGCCCTCGGTGTCGACCGCACGACCGTCGAGCTGAAGATGTACTCGCGCGAGAAGGAGGCCGTCTTCTTCTCCTTCCTCTTCCCGATCCTCCTGCTGCTCCTGTTCTCGGTGATCTTCTCGAGCCAGTTCGAGGACTCGGCCCGCACCGGGATGACCGCGGCCCGCTACTTCCTCCCGGGGATGGTCGCCGCCGGCGTCATCCTCACGAGCTTCCAGACGATGGCGATGTCGGTCGCCGCCGAGCGCGACGACGGCACGCTCAAGCGGCTGCGCGCCACGCCGATGCCGCCGGCGGCGTACTTCCTCGGCAAGGTCGGTCTCGTCGTGTGCACCTCGCTCGTCCAGGTCGTGCTGCTCCTGCTCGTGGCCCGGCTCGCCTTCGACGTGCCGCTGCCCGACACCGGTGGTCGGTGGCTGCTCTTCGCGGGCGTGTTCTCGCTCGGCGTCTTCGGGGGCACGGTGCTCGGCATCGCGTACTCGTCGCTCGCGTCGTCGCGCTCCATCGGCGCCGTGGTCATCGGCCCGCAGCTGGTCCTCCAGTTCATCAGCGGTGTGTACATCGCCTTCACCGACGTGCCGCAGTGGCTGCAGCAGGTGGCGTCGGTCTTCCCGCTCAAGTGGATCGCCCAGGGGATGCGGGCGGTGTTCCTGCCGGACGGCCTCGCCTCGGCCGAGATGGCCGGCTCGTGGGAGCCCGGTCGGGTGCTGCTCGTCCTCGCCGGGTGGGCGCTCGCCGGTCTGGTCCTCTGCCTGACGACGTTCACGTGGTTCAAGCGCGGCACGGTGTGAGGCGCTCGCGCCGCCCGACGGGCAGGATGAGGGCATGAGCCAGGTCAGCGCGGACGTCCCCGAGCAGGGGGTGTCGACCGCCGAGTTCCGGGCGATGTGGCGGCGGCAGGAGCCCTTCTGGCACGGGGCCTTCGCCATCGTGTGGGCCTCGGCGGTCGTCGTCACGGTCCTCGACGAGCGCGGCCCGCACGGACTGTGGCCCTCGGTGCTCCTGCTCGTCGCGATGGCCGTGGCGTACGCGACGCTCGGGGTCCGGGGCATCCGGCAGCAGCAGCGGGCCGGCGTCGCCTACCAGGTCGTCGTGTGGTCCCTCCTCCTGCTGATCCAGCTCGTCGACCCGGGCACCGAGTCGTGGATGCTCTACTTCATCCTCTACCCGCAGATGTGGGCCATGCTCGAGGTCCGGTGGGCGGCGGTCGGGACGCTCCTGTCCCTCGCGGTCTTCGGTGGGGTGCGGTTCTGGCAGAGCGGGTTCGACTCCGATGCCCTCGGGGCCATCCTCATCAGCTCGGTCATCTCGCTCGGCATCTCGACGGCCCTCGGCATCTTCATCAACCGCATCGTCGACGAGGCGAAGAGCCGCGCCGAGACCATCGACGAGCTGCAGGCCACTCAGGCCCGGCTCGCCGCCGTCGAGCGCGACCGCGGCGTGCAGGACGAGCGCGAGCGCATCTCGCGGGAGATCCACGACACCCTCGCGCAGGGGTTCACGTCGGTGGTCACGCTGACCCGCGCGGCCGACGCGGCGCTGGCCCGCGGCGACGTCGCGACGGCCCGCGAGCGGCTCTCGCTCGTCGAGCGGACGGCCGTCGACAACCTCGCGGAGGCGCGGCTCATCGTCGCCGAGCTCACCCCGGGGCACCTGCAGTCGCGCACGCTCGTCGAGGCGATGCAGCGGCTCGGCGACGCCGTGAGCAGCGAGACGGGGATGCGGGCCGAGGTGACGGTGGACGGCGAGCCGGCGCCGCTCGGCGGGGTCGCCGAGGTCGTCCTGCTGCGCACGGCCCAGGAGGCGCTCTCGAACGTCCGGCGGCACGCGTCCGCGGGGCACGTCGCGGTGTCGCTGGCCTACGAGCCCGAGCGGGTCGTCCTCACGGTGTGTGACGACGGCCGCGGGTTCGACACGGGCGCCGACCGCGGCGGCTTCGGCCTCGACGGCGTGCGGGCCCGGGCCGCCCAGGTCGGCGGCGAGGTGGACCTGACGAGCGTGCCCGGCTCGGGTACGACCCTGCGCCTGGAGGTGCCCCGGTGATCCGTCTGCTCGTGGTCGACGACCATCCCGTCGTCCGGGCCGGGATGGTCGCCGTGCTCGGCGAGGAGCCCGACCTCGACGTCGTCGGGGAGGCGGGCAACGGCGCCGAGGCGCTCGCGCTCGTCCCGCGCCTGGAGCCCGACGTCGTCCTCATGGACCTGCGGATGCCCGTGATGGACGGAGCCGAGGCGACCGCCCGGCTGCGCTCGATGCCGTCCGCGCCGCAGGTGCTCGTCCTGACGACCTACGACACCGACGCCGACATCGTCCGGGCCGTGGAGGCCGGGGCGCGGGGGTACCTGCTCAAGGACGCGCCGACGTCGCTGCTCACGGACGCCATCCGGCGGGCGGCGCGCGGCGAGACGGTGCTGGCGCCGCCGGTCGCGGCGCGGCTGGCGGACCGGCTGCGGGCGCCGGCGGTCCCGGACCTCACCGCGCGCGAGGTCGAGGTGCTCGGGCTCGTGGCCCGCGGGCTGTCGAACGCCCAGGTGGGACGGCAGCTCTTCATCGGCGAGGCCACCGTCAAGACGCACCTCCTGCGCGCCTTCGCCAAGCTCGGGGTGCAGGACCGCACGGCGGCGGTCACCGAGGCCCACCGTCGCGGCCTCATCGACCTCGGCTGAGGGCCGCCGCCGGGGCGAGCGGGTCGAGGCTCGAGCGGAACGACCCCTACCGGCCGCTGTCGTTCGCTTTCGATACCGGAGCAACCATGACGAGCGGTCGTAGCGCACCGCTCGTCCCGCTCGCGTCGTGGCTTGGAGCGACCATGACGAGCGGCCGAGGAGTGCCGCTCATCCCAGTTGCTCCGGGATGAGGGGCGAACGACAGCGGTCGTGAGGGACATGCCCTGTGGTCGGGCGCGGCGGGTCGAGGTGACAGGAGACCGCGAGAGGGTCGGGTTTCACCTCGACCGCGTCGATGGTCTGGCGGGTGTCGAGGTGAGAAGGGACCGTCGGAGGGTCGGGTTTCACCTCGACCGGCCGCGCGTGGCGTGGGTCGAGGTATCCGGCCCACGTCTGACGGCGGCCGGATAGCTCGACCGGGCAAGGGGAGCAGCGGGTCGAGGTGACATGGGACCGTCAGGGAGTCGGGTTTCACCTCGACCGCGCGGATGGTCCGGCGGGTCGAGGTGACACGAGACCGTCAGAGGGTCGGGTTTCACCTCGACCCGGTGGGTGGGGCCGGGGTCAGGGGCGCTGCTCGAGCTCGTCGACGACCTCGTCGGACTCCGCGCGCGCCTCGGCCGGCGACATCGCGGCGGCGCGGCGGTGGCGCAGCCACTCGATGACGACCGGCACGACCGAGACGAGCACGATCGCGAGGATGACGACCTCGAGGTTGTCCTTGACGAACGCGACGTTGCCGAGGAAGTGACCGGCGAGGGTCACGACGCCCACCCAGAGCGCGGCGCCGACGGCGGACCAGGTGAAGAAGTGGCGCCGCTCCATCCGGCCGATCCCGGCGACGACCGTGATGTACGTGCGCACGATCGGCACGAACCGCCCGAGCACCAGCGCCTTGGCGCCGTACCGGTCGAAGAACTCCTCGGTCTTGTCGAAGTACTGCCGCTTGATGATCCGCCCGTCCCGGTTGCGCAGCGGCGCCCCGAGCCTGCGGCCCAGCTCGTAGCCGACCACGTTGCCGAGGAAGGCGGCCGCGAACAGCGCCCCCATCGCAACGAAGAGGTTGACCTGGAGCTGGCCGCTCGCGACGAACAGGCCGACGGCGAAGAGGAGCGAGTCCCCCGGCAGGATCGGGAAGAACAGCCCGCACTCGACGAACACGATGGCGAGCGAGATCCAGAAGAACGCCGACCCGTAGGTGTCGAGGAGGTACTGGGGGTCCATCCAGTTGGGCCCGAGGGAGTGCATCACGGCCCCAAGGGTAGGTGCTCCGCCATGACCGCGCGGCCGCTCGACGCTGTGCGCCACCTGTGGCTTCCCGCCGGACGGACCGGGTGGAGCAGCGGGCGACCCTGCGGAAAGCCCCGCGCGGATGGACACCCGCGACGCGATCCGTCCCCCGCGGCTACTCTCGCGCGTGAACGCGCAGGTCCACGGCGCGCCCCCGGAAGAGAGCCCAGCATGACCCGACGTCCTCGCCTCGTCGTCCCCGCCCTCGCGGCCGCCGCCCTCGCGCTCGCCGGCTGCGGCGCCCCCGTCGACGAGCAGCCCGCCGCCTCCGCGACGCCGAGCGGCACCTCGTCCGACCCGCTCGCCGGCTGCACGCCCGACGCGCTGAAGACCCTCACCGCGGGCACGCTGACCGTCGGCACCGACAAGCCGGCCTACGGCCCGTGGTTCGTCGACGACGACCCCTCCAACGGCAAGGGCTACGAGTCGGCCGTCGCGTACGCGATCGCCGACAAGCTCGGCTACGCCGAGGACAAGGTGCAGTGGGCCGTCGTGCCGTTCAACACGGCCATCGCCCCCGGCCCGAAGACCTTCGACCTCGACCTCAACCAGGTCTCGATCAGCGACGACCGCAAGAAGGCCGTCGACTTCTCCTCCGGCTACTACGACGTGCGCCAGACCGTCATCACGTACAAGGGCAGCCCGATCGACGGCAAGACCTCGGTCGCCGACCTCAAGGGCGCCAGGCTCGGCGCCCAGGTGGGGACCACGTCCTATACCGCCGCCACGCAGCAGATCGCCCCCACCGAGCAGGTCGCCGTCTTCGACACCAACGACCTCGCCGTCCAGGCCCTGAAGAACCAGCAGATCGACGGCATCGTCGTCGACCTGCCGACCGGCTTCTACATGACGGCGGCCCAGCTCGACGACGGCGTCATCGTCGGCCAGCTGCCCGCGCAGGGCACGCCCGAGCAGTTCGGCGCCGTGCTCGACAAGGGCAGCTCCCTCACCCCCTGCGTCACCGCCGCCGTCGACGCCCTGCGCGCCGACGGCACGCTCGAGAAGCTCGTCGGCGAGTGGCTCTCGACGCAGGGCGCCCCCGAGCTGAAGTGACCACCCCGGCAGCACCGGCGACGGGGTCCGACGCGCAGCCGTCCGCCCTCGAGCTCGAGCGACGGCGCTACCGCCGCGGCCGGGCGGTGCGGTCGGCCGGCATCTCGGCGGTCTCGACGCTGCTGCTCGTCGGGGTCGTCGTCGCCCTCGTCGTCACCTCGCCCGGGTGGCCGCGCGTCCGCGACACGTTCCTCGACTGGGACAAGGCGGTCGAGTCCTTCCCCGCCGTCGTCGACGGCCTCTGGCTCAACATCCGCGTGATGCTCGCCTGCGGAGTCGTCATCGCCGTCCTCGGCCTGACGCTCGCCGTGATGCGCACCGTCCGCGGCCCGGTCGCGTTCCCGCTGAGGCTCTTCGCGACGGCGTACGTCGACCTCTTCCGCGGCCTGCCGCTGCTCCTCGTCATCTTCGTCCTCGGCTTCGGCGCGCCGGCGCTGCGGCTGTCCGGCCTGCCGTCGTCGGCGCTGTTCTGGGGCGCCTGCGCGCTCGTGCTGTCGTACTCGGCCTACGTGGCGGAGGTCTTCCGCGCCGGCATCGAGTCGGTGCACCCGTCGCAGCGGGCCGCCGCCCGCTCGCTGGGCCTGTCCTACGGGCAGACGATGCGCCACGTGGTCCTCCCGCAGGCCGTCCGCCGGGTCGTGCCGCCGCTGATGAACGACCTCGTCTCGCTCCAGAAGGACTCCGGCCTCATCGCGGTCCTCGGCGTCATCGACGCCATCCGGGCGGCGCAGATCGAGACCGCGCTCGACTTCAACTTCACGCCGTACGTCGTCGCCGGTGCGCTCTTCGTCTGCCTGACCATCCCCATGGCCCGGCTGACCGACCACGTCGCGCGCCGGCAGGGCTTCCACGGCGCGGGAGGGATGCTGTGAGCGAGGTGCTGCGGCTCGAGGGCGTCCGGAAGTCGTTCGGCGAGACCGAGGTCCTGCGCGGCCTCGACCTCTCGGTGCACGAGGGGCAGGTCGTCGTCCTCATCGGCGCGAGCGGCTCGGGCAAGTCGACGCTGCTGCGCTGCGTCAACCTCCTCGAGGTCGTCGACGACGGGCGCATCACCCTCGACGGCGAGGACGTGACCGACCCCCGGGTCGACGCCGATGCCGTCCGCGCCCGGATGGGCGTCGTCTTCCAGGCCTACAACCTCTTCCCCCACCTGTCGGTGCTCGACAACATCACCCTCGCGCCGATCCGGGTCCACAAGGTCGCCAAGGCCGAGGCCAGGGAGCGCGCGATGGCGATGCTCGAGCGGGTCGGCCTGCCCGAGAAGGCCTCCGCCCGCCCCGACGACCTCTCCGGCGGCCAGCAGCAGCGGGTCGCCATCGCCCGGGCCCTGGTCAACCAGCCCCGGCTCATGCTGCTCGACGAGGTCACCTCGGCCCTCGACCCCGAGCTCGTCGGCGAGGTCCTCGACCTCCTGCGCGAGCTCAAGGACGAGGGCATGACGATGGTCCTCAACACCCACGAGGTGGGGTTCGCGCGGCAGGTCGCCGACACCGTGTGCTTCCTCCACGGCGGGGTCGTCCACGAGCAGGGGCCGCCCGAGCAGGTGCTCGGCGACCCGCGCGAGGAGCGGACCCGCCGCTTCCTCGCCCGCGTGCACGCCTAGCCTGCTGCGCGTGGAGGACGAGCGCGAGATCGGGGTCGGGCCCTGGGAGGGGCCGTGGCCGGAGGGCGACCACTGGGACCCCGAGCTGCTGCGTGACGGCGACCGCCGCAACGTCGTCGACCGGTACCGGTACTGGCGGATGGACGCCGTCGTCGCCGACCTCGACACGCGCCGGCACCCGCTGCACGTCGCCATCGAGAACTGGCGCCACGACCTCAACATCGGCTCGGTCGTGCGCACGGCGAACGCCACCAACGTCGCGGCCTTCCACGTCGTCGGCAAGCGCCGCTGGAACCGGCGCGGGGCGATGGTCACCGACCGCTACCAGCACGAGGTGCACCACCCCGACGCGGCGGCGCTCGCGGCCTGGGCCGCGACGGCGGGGGAGGACGGCGCACCGCTGCCGCTCGTCGGCGTCGACAACGTGCCGGGGTCGGTGCCGCTCGAGACGTACGACCTGCCGCGGGCCTGCGTCCTCGTCCTCGGTCAGGAGGGGGCCGGGCTGACCCCGCAGATGCAGCAGGTGTGCGACGTCGTCCTGTACATCGCCCAGTTCGGCTCGACCCGGTCGGTCAACGCCGGCGCGGCCGCCGCCGTCGCGATGCACGCGTGGGTGCGTCGGCACGTCTTCGACCAGCACCCGTCGGCGTAGCTCGCCGCCGGTGTGCAGGAATCGACACATTCGTCAGTTTCTGTACGGGCTGGGTGACCGGGCCCACGGAATAGCGCCGGGGCGGAGGTCGCTGACTCCTCGGTGACCACCCCCACGCTCTCCGTCCTCGACCTCGCGCCGGTCCGCTCCGACCAGAGCACCGCTGACGCGCTCGCCGCCACCCGCGCCCTCGCCCGGGTCGCCGACGAGCACGGTTACCACCGCTACTGGCTCGCCGAGCACCACAACATGCCGGCCGTCGCCGCGACCAACCCGCCGGTGCTCGCCGCGATGGTCGCCGCCGCCACCGAGCGCATCCGGGTCGGGTCGGGCGGCGTCATGCTGCCCAACCACGCCCCGCTCGTCGTCGCCGAGCAGTTCGCCCTGCTCGAGGCCGCCTTCCCCGGCCGTGTCGACCTCGGTCTCGGCCGCGCCCCCGGTACCGACCCGGTGACGGCGTGGGCGCTGCGCAGCGGCGGCGGGGGCGTCGAGGCGGACGCCGCCGAGCGCTTCCCCGACCACGTCGACACCGTCCTCGCGATGATGTCGCCCGACGGCGTCGGCCTGCGCCTGGCCTCCGGCGACCACGTCCTCAAGGCCACGCCGCGGGCGACCTCGGTCCCCACCGTGTGGCTCCTCGGCTCGTCCGACTTCTCGGCCCGGCTCGCCGCCTCCCGCGGCCTGCCCTACGTCTTCGCGCACCACTTCTCCGGCCGCGGGACGGCGGAGGCGCTGGCCCTCTACCGCGAGCAGTACCAGCCCTCCGAGGCGCACCCCGAGCCCCGCACCCTCCTCACCGTCAACGTCGTCGTCGCCCCCACCGCCGAGGAGGCGCAGCGGCTCGCCCTGCCCAACGTCCGCTCGATGGTGGCGCTGCGCACCGGCCAGCGCCTCGCCGCTCAGCTGCTCGTCGAGGAGGCCGAGGCGCTCGACGTCCCCGCGGCCCACGAGGCCCTCGGCACCGAGATGGTCGGCCGCTGGGTCGTCGGCGCCCCGGACGAGGCCGCCGCGCAGGTGCGCGACCTCGCGCAGACCTTCGGCGTCGACGAGGTGATGGTCCACCCGGTGGCGGGCGCCGTCGCCGGCACGCCGGCCGACCGGGCCCCGGCCCGTGAGGAGACCCTCCGGCTGCTCGCCGGCGCCCTCGCCTGAGGGGTCGTCGACGGGGTATCCGGCGCGCCGACGGGAAAAGTCCGGTAGACCTGTCGAGGTCGGTCCGTCCCGCGCGTCATGGGGGTGAGGCCGCACCCGGCGGCCCGCAGTCCCGAAGGAGACCCCGATGCCCGAGTACGTCGTCCTCATCGTCGGTGACGCCGACCGCTGGTGGACCACCATGGACGCCGAGCAGCGCACCGCCGGCTACGCCGAGTACGGCCGCTTCGCCCAGCAGCTGACCGAGCGCGGCCACCGCATCACGGGCGGCGCCGAGCTGCACGCGACGAGCGAGGCCAAGCGCATCCCGGGGGGTGGCGGCCCCGTGACCGACGGGCCGTTCACCGAGACCGCCGAGCAGGTCGGTGGCTTCTACCAGGTCGAGTCCGACGACCTCGACGACCTGCTCGACTGCTGCCGCATCATCGCGGCCCTCGGCGACACCGTCGAGGTGCGTCGCACGGTGCAGCCCGAGGACCGGCCCGCGTGAGCCGCCACCTGGTCCTCCTGCCGGCGCCCGAGGCCGAGTGGGCCCAGCTGCCGCCCGAGGAGCACGAGAGGGGGATGCGCAGCCACCAGCAGTTCCACCGTGACCTCGCGGACGGCGGCCACCGCATCCTCGCGGTCTCGCCGCTCACGCCGTCCGAGCGAGCGCTCTCGATGCGGCCCGACGGCTCCGGTGGCGTGCTCGTCACCGACGGCCCGTTCACCGAGTCGGTCGAGCAGGTCGTCGGCTTCTACCTCCTCGACACCGAGGACCGGGCCGACCTCGTGCGCATCTGCACCGAGTTCGCCGCGCGCGGCGAGCTCATCGAGCTCCGCGACATGGTGGCCGGCACCGGTCAGCAGGACGACGGGCCGGTGACGTCGTGAAGCGGTACGTCGTCCTCGTCGCCTACGAGCCGGCCGCCTGGGCCGACGCCACGCCCGAGGTGCGCCGGGGGTACTCCGACGCGCACCACGCGTTCGAGCGCTACGTCGAAGAGCACGGTCGGCGCCTCTCCGGGGCCCCGCTCGCGGATGCCGAGACCGCCACGACCCTGGGTCCCGGCACGGGCGCGGACCGCGTCGTCACCGACGGGCCGTTCGTCGAGCTGGCCGAGCAGGTCGGCGGCTACTACGACGTCGAGCTCCCCGACCTCGACGCCGCCATCGCCGCGGCCCGGCTCCTGCCGAGCGCGTACACCGTCGAGATCCGCCCCGTCGTCGAGATCCCGGACCACACCCCGCTGTGACGGCCGACGAGGTCCTCGCGGCGACGGTCCGGGACGAGTGGGGGCGCCTCGTGGCGCTCCTCCTCGGCCAGTTCCGCCGCCTCGACCTCGCCGAGGACGCCCTCGGGGACGCCGTCGAGTCGGCCGCCCGCCGGTGGCCGGCCGACGGCGCCCCTGACAAGCCCGCCGCCTGGCTGCTCACCGCGGCCCGGCGCCGGGTGCTCGACCGGCTGCGCGGGGAGGCGATGGCCGCCCGCAAGGAGCCGTTGCTCGTCGTCGAGGCCGAGCGCGGGACAGGAGGAGGGGCGATGGTCGACCCCGGGGTCTCGTCGAGGACGACCGGCTGCGCCTGGTCCTGCTCTGCTGCCACCCGGCCCTCGGGCCCGAGGTCGCGAGTGCGCTCGCGCTGCGGCTCGTCGTCGGCGTCTCGACGGCCGACATCGCGCGCCTCTTCCTCGTGCCGGAGCCGACGGTGGCGGCGCGGATCACGCGCGGCAAGAAGAAGATCGTCGCCGCGGGCATCCCCTATGCGGTGCCCGGCCGCGGCGACCTCCCCGGGCGGCTGCGCGTCGTCGCGCAGGTGGCCTACCTCGCGTTCACGGCGGGCTACGCGCCGGGCTCGGGCCCGGACCTGCTGCGGGCGGACCTCGCCGGCGAGGCCGTCCGCCTCGTGCGGGTGACCCACGCACTCGTGCCCGACGAGCCCGTGCTGCGCGCGCTCCTCGCGCTCGTCCTGCTCCAGCACTCGCGGCGCGACGCGCGGGTCGACGCGGAGGGCGGGCTCGTCCTCCTGCCCGACCAGGACCGTGGGCTGTGGCACCACGGCGAGGTCGCCGAGGCGGTCGACCTGCTCGCCGGGGTGGCGCCGAGCCCCGACCCGCTCGTCGAGTCCTACCGGCTCCAGGCCCTCGTCGCTGCGGAGCACGCCCTCGCGCCGACCTCCGCCGCCACGCGCTGGGACCGCATCTGCGAGGCCTACGCGGCTCTGCTGCAGGTCAACCCGTCGCCCAGCGCCCGGCTCGCCGCGGCCGTGGCTCTGTCCGAGAGGGACGGTCCCAGGGCCGGGCTCGCCGCGCTCGACGGCCTCGACGAGGCCCTCGCCGGCAGCCACCGGCTCGCCGCGGTCCGCGCCGAGCTGCTGGCCCGCGCCGGGGACGACGCGGCGCTCGCCGCGTTCGACGAGGCGATCCGGCTGTGCGGCAACGACGTCGAGCGCGCCCACCTGCTTACCCGGCGCGAGGCCGTCGCCGCCGGGTGACGCGCGAGGACCCGCCGGGGCAGGGCACCGCCTCCCCCGCCGCGGGAGGGTGCCCGGCCCCGACGGGCCTGCGCCGGGGTCGACGAGCGTCAGGCAGCGCCGCTCGTCGCGACGGCCGTCGCCGGGAGCACGACCGAGAGCCGGCCGGCCCCGTACCCCGAGACCGTGACGACCATGTCGTCGCGGGTCAGTGAGCCGTCCATCGGTGCGAGCACCTCCGGCGGCGGGGCCGCGTTGAACCACACGCGGCCGAGCCTGACGTGCGGTCCTCCGCCGCCGTTGAACAGCGAGGTGAAGACGTTGAGCGCCTCCGAGAAGGCGGTTGACGACGATTCGGTCAAGAAGCGCGCAAGCCACGGTCCGTCCGCCGGCCCGGTCGTCCCACGGGCCACATCGGCACCGTCCTGCACGACGAGCGACGAATTCCGTCGCCGGAATGACGATTTCCGTCAGAAGGCATGGACATCCGGCTCCGGACGGCGCACACTGGGCTCGCGCAGGGACGGAAACCGCAGGGGGTTTCCCAACCGACACGACGGAGGCCTCGGCCTCCTGGCGGACGACTCCGGTGCAGGGACCGGGCGAGACCGCTGACGGGGCGGCACCGACATCGGTGCCGCCCCGTTCGTCGTGCGCGGGGTGGCCGGTCCCACTACCCGTGGGTACGGACAGGCTCGCGCGGCGCCGCGCGGATGGTGGAAGGATCGGGGGCGTAGGGCCACCACCACGTCACGAGGAGAACACCGTGCCCATCGCAACGCCCGAGGTCTACGCCGACATGCTCGACCGGGCCAAGAACGGCTCGTTCGCCTACCCGGCCATCAACATCACGTCGAGCTCGACGATCACGGCCGCGATCCGCGGGTTCGCCGAGGCCGGCTCCGACGGCATCATCCAGGTCTCGACCGGCGGCGGCGAGTACGCCTCCGGCTCGACCGTCAAGGACATGGTCACCGGCGCCAAGGCGCTCGCCGCCTACGCCGAGGAGGTCGCGAAGAACTACCCGGTCAACATCGCGCTGCACACCGACCACTGCCCGAAGGACAAGCTCGACACCTTCGTCCGGCCGCTGCTCGCCGCCTCGGCCGAGCGCGTCAAGGCCGGGGGCCTGCCTATCTTCCAGTCGCACATGTGGGACGGCTCGGCCGTGCCGCTCGACGAGAACCTGCGCATCGCCGAGGACCTCCTCGCGCAGTGCAAGGCCGCGAAGGTCATCCTCGAGATCGAGGTCGGCGTCGTCGGCGGCGAGGAGGACGGCGTCGAGAACGCCATCAACGACAAGCTGTACTCCACCCCGGACGACGCGGTCGCCACCGTGCGCGCGCTGGGCTCGGGCGAGAACGGCTACTACATGACCGCGCTGACCTTCGGCAACGTGCACGGCGTCTACAAGCCGGGCAACGTCAAGCTGCGCCCCGAGGTCCTCAAGGCCGCCCAGGACGCCGCCGCCTCCGAGCTCGGCCTCGACGCCGGCAGCAAGCCCTTCCACCTCGTCTTCCACGGCGGCTCGGGCTCGCTCCCGCAGGAGATCTCGGACGCGGTCGACTACGGCGTCGTCAAGATGAACGTCGACACCGACACGCAGTACGCGTACACCCGCCCGGTCGCCGACTGGATGCTGCGCCACTACGACGGCGTCCTCAAGATCGACGGCGAGGTCGGCAACAAGAAGCAGTACGACCCCCGTGCGTGGGGCAAGGAGGCCGAGGCCGGGATGGCGCAGCGCGTCGTCGAGGCCTGCCAGAACCTCCGCTCCGCCGGGACGCACCAGGGCTGAGCCCGCACCCACCGCAGCACCCGCACCTCCCTCCTCGCGGTTCACCCCGTCGAGTGAGCAGAACACGCCGTCCGGACCCATGTCCGGGCGGCGTGTTCTGCTCACTCGACGGGTGGGTGGGCCCCTCTGACGGCGGACGGGGGCGGCTAGCGTGGGGCCATGAGCACGAGCGACCTCCTCGGCATCCCGCCGACCCACCTGCCCGACGACCCCGCGGCCCGGCCGCTCGAGGACGGGGTCGCCCCCGACCAGGTGGCCGCCGCCCAGCCCGCCTCGTCCCTCGCGTGGGCGGTGCTCGCCGAGGACGCCCTCGCCGACGACCGCGTCGTCGAGGCCTACGCGTACGCGCGCACCGGCTACCACCGCGGTCTCGACGCGCTGCGGCGCAGCGGGTGGCGCGGCCAGGGCCCGGTGCCGTGGGAGCACGAGCCCAACCGCGGCTTCCTGCGCGCCCTCGCCGTGCTGGCGAAGGCGGCCGGGGCCATCGGCGAGGAGGAGGAGCGGCACCGCTGCGCCGAGTTCCTTCGCGCCTCGAGCGCGACCGGGGCGCGCGAGCTGGGGCTCTGACCCGCCGCCGCGCCGAGTCCCGCTGCGCGGCGTCCCCGCACCCGCGGAACCGGACGAGGGCCCGGCTGTCGTCGACACCCGGGCCCTGCCCGCCGCCGAGTCGCACCACCGGGTGCTGCGCGCTCCGCTCTCGCACGGAACGCTCGTCGCCCGGTGGTCCCCTGCGTCCGCGGCTGCGTTCGTCCATCGTGCCCGGTCGCTCGTGTGACGTGCGACACTAGGCGGTCAGTGGCAGCAAACGGCCACGTCAGGGGCGTGCAGGGGTGTGCGCCGATCGTCGGGGGGCACCGTGGTCGACCACGAGGACGGCAGGATGATGCTCCTGCTCGAGGAGCATCTGCGGCGCGAGCGCGAGCGCACCGAGTCGCGCCAGCGCGAGCTCGACGAGGCGGCGGGGCTGCTCGCCGAGGTCACGTCGCGCACGCTCGGTGCGCTGGACATGCGGGTCGAGCCGCTCGCCGGGTCCGTGTCGCCGGCCGTGGTCAACCACCTCCTGCGCGAGAGCCGCGGGATGGTCCGCAACTTCGTGCTGACCGTGGAGCGCGGGCCGGCGCTCGACGAGTCGACGGTGCGGGCCAACCGCGAGCGCATCGAGCGGGGTGACACGCAGCGGGCCATCTACCCGGCGGACGTCCTGACGACGCTCGCCGGCCAGCGCTGGCTGGGGGTGTGGGCCGAGGCCGGCGAGGACCAGCGGCTGCTGCCCGCGACCGCGACCGAGTTCGCCGTCTTCGGCGAGAGCGCGGTCGTCGCGCTCGGCGGCTGGGACGACCCGGACTCGGGGTACGTGCTGCTGCGCGACCCCCTGGTCGTGCGCCTCTACACGGACTACTTCGACCTCGCGTGGCGGTACGCGTCGCCGGTGCCGCGGGGCGGGGCTGCGGGGGGTGACGACGACCCCCGGCTCGTCGAGCTGCTCGGGCTGGGCATCAAGGACGAGGCCATCGCCCGCCACCTCGGGGTGAGCCTGCGGACGGTCCGGCGCCGGGTGTCGCGCCTCATGGCCGTCAACGGCGTCGACTCGCGCTTCCAGCTGGGGTGGGTGCTCGCCGAACGGCGCCGCTGACCGTCCGGCCACCGCGTCGCGGTAGGGTGGGGTGGACGAGGCCCCGGCGCGATCCGCGAGGGGCCTTCTCCGCGCCGGGGCACGGCCGTCCCGGACGCACCACGTGTCGGAAGGAGCCGGGATGCCGGCGATCGTGCTGGTCGGAGCCCAATGGGGCGACGAGGGCAAGGGCAAGGCGACCGACCTCATGGGCACCGACGTCGACTACGTCGTGAAGTTCAACGGGGGCAACAACGCGGGCCACACGGTGGTCATCGCGGGCGAGGACGGGACGCGCGAGAAGTACGCGCTGCACCTCCTGCCGTCGGGCATCCTCACGCCGACGGTGACCCCGGTCATCGGCAACGGCGTCGTCATCGACCTCGAGGTGCTCTTCCAGGAGCTCGACGGGCTCGAGGCGCGCGGGGTCGACACCTCCAAGCTCGTCGTGTCGTCCAACGCCCACGTCATCGCGCCGTACAACCGGACGCTCGACAAGGTCACCGAGCGCTTCCTCGGCAAGCGCAAGATCGGCACGACCGGGCGCGGCATCGGTCCGACGTACGCCGACAAGATGAACCGCATCGGCATCCGCGTCCAGGACCTGTTCGACGAGGGCATCCTGCGCCAGAAGGTCGAGGCCGCCCTGGGTTTCAAGAACCAGGTGCTCGTGAAGATCTACAACACGCGCGCCGTCGACGTCGACCTCGTCGTCGAGGAGCTGCTCGGGTACGCCGAGCGGCTGCGGCCGATGGTCGCCGACACCACGCTCGTCCTCGAGAAGGCGCTCGACGCGGGCGCGAACGTGCTGCTCGAGGCCGGCCAGGCGACGCTGCTCGACGTCGACCACGGCACCTACCCGTTCGTCACCTCGTCGTCGGCGACCGCCGGTGGCGCGTGCACCGGCTCCGGCATCCCGCCGACGCGGGTGTCGCGGGTCATCGCCATCCTCAAGGCGTACACGACGCGGGTCGGCGAGGGTCCCTTCCCGACGGAGCTGTTCGACGACGACGGCGAGACGCTGCGCAAGACCGGCGCCGAGTACGGCACGACGACCGGCCGGCCGCGGCGCTGCGGGTGGGTCGACACCGTCATCGGCCGCTACGCGACCCGCGTCAACGGGGTGACCGACTTCGTCATCACCAAGCTCGACGTGCTCACCGGGTTCGAGCAGGTGCCGGTGTGCGTGGCCTACGAGGTCGACGGTGTGCGGCACGACGAGATGCCGGTGTCGCAGAGCGACTTCCACCACGCGAAGCCGGTGTACGAGATGCTTGACGGCTGGTGGGAGGACATCTCGGGGTGCCGGACCTTCGAGGAGCTGCCCGAGGCGGCGCAGCGCTACGTGCTGCGCGTCGAGGAGCTCATCGGGGCGCGGGTGTCGGCGATCGGCGTCGGCCCCGGTCGGCACGAGATCATCCAGCGGCACGCCCTCCTGGACTGAGCGCCACCGGGTCTGCCCGACGACGCCCCCTCCCGCCGAGCGCGGCCGAGGGGGCGTCGTCGTCGGTGGCCCGGGGTGAGGCGAGCGCCGGGGCGGGGTGAGGTGCGCGGCGGGCCGGAGCCATGGTGTGCTCTCCCGGACTCCATGCGCCGAGGAAGGTTTCCCTTCCACCCGGCAAGGTTTCCCTTCCACGAGCAAGCACCTGGGCTGGAGTGCGCCACCGGGCCGACCTGATCTCGCTGTGCCGTGGTCCCATCGTGCTGCCGGGGTGCTGTGGCGGGTCGGCAGGGCGAGGTCGGGGCGGCAGGGCGAGGTCAGGGCGGCACGGCGCGGATCCCTTGCGTCCCGGAAGGTTTCCCTTGCGCGGTGGAAGGGGTGGTTTCGGAGTGGAAGGGACACCTTGCCCAGTGGGAGGTAAACCTTCCGCAGCGCATGGAGGCTGGGAGAGCACACCGTGCCGCCCCGCCCCGCCAGGCCCGGCCTCGAACCTCAGGCGGGGCGCAGGACGTGCATCCGGTGGGCCGCCCGGGTCAGGACGACGTAGAGCACGCGCACCCCGCCCGGCGACTCCTCGGTGATCGCGTCGGGGTCGAGGACGACGGTCGCGTCCCACTCCAGGCCCTTGGTCGACAGCGGGTCGATGACCTGCACCCGCCCCTCGCCGGCCCCGTCGAGCACCGCCGCCCGCTGCGCCCACCGCTGCGGCGTGATGACGGCGATCGACCCGTCGACCTCGCCGAGCAGCGTCTCCACCGCTCCGCGCGCCTCGTCCACCAGCGACTCCGCCACCACGCGGTCGACCGGGCGCACCCCGGTCTCGCGCACGGCGTCGGGGATGTCGGCGTCGGGGACGAGCGGCAGGATGACGTCGCGCGCGTGGTCGAAGATCTCGCGGGCGTTGCGGTAGTTGGTGTCCATGTGGAACATCCGGCGCTCGAGCCCGGCGAAGGCCTCCTCGCGCGCCCGACCGGCCTCGGCGAGGTCCGGCCACGACGCCTGCGCCGCGTCGCCGACCACGGTCCACGACGCCGTGCGGCCCCGCCGCGCCACCATCCGCCACTGCATCGGCGAGAGGTCCTGCGCCTCGTCGACGAGCACGTGCGCGTACGCCGCGGCCCGCTCGATGCGGCCGGCCATCAGCCGCGCCCGCGCGTCACCCGGCGCGAGCACCGCCCGGGTGTCGGTGCCCGGCGCCCGCCCGAGCCCGATGCGCACGTCCTGCACACCGTAGGACTGCAGGTCGTCGAGCTCCTCGATGTCGTAGAAGCCCTGCTCCTCGCGCGTCACCTCGGGCACCGCCCCGAGCCGCGCGAGCAGGTCGTCGACGAGCGGCACGTCGGCCACCGACCACTCGCCGGTCGCGACGGCCTCGCGGTACGACGCCGCGAGCGCGGCCGCGTCGCCCTGCGACAGCACCCCGCGCCCGACCCGGTAAGCGTTCTCGGTGTCGGTGAGCGTCAGCAGCACCTCGCGCGGGTCGAGCGGGCGCCACCACGCGGCGACGAACTCGTCGACGGCGCGCGAGTCCTCGAAGGCGCCGAGGAAGTCCGAGCGCTCGCCCTGGCGCACCGTGCGCCACGCGGCCTCGGCCAGCGCGGCCCGCGCGGCGGCGGCCCCGAGGTTGTGCTGGTGGGTGCGCAGCACCTCCGAACGCACCCGGCGCAGGGCCTCCTCGTCGAGCCGGACGGCGTGCCCGGCGACGAACGCGCGGAAGGTGGTCGGCGCCCCGACCGGCGCCCGCGAGGCCAGCCGACCCAGCACCCGCCGGATGCGCAGCGACCCCTTGACCGCGGCGACCTCGGGGGAGTCCAGCCGCACGGCCGTCATCCCGTCGACGACGTCACCGAGCGCGCGCAGCGCCACCGACTCCTCGCCGAGGGAGGGCAGCACCCGCTCGATGTACGCCGTGTACGCCGACGATGGCCCGATGACGAGGATCCCGCCGTGCTCGAAGCGCCGCCGCTCGGCGTAGAGCAGATAGGCCGCCCGGTGCAGCGCGACGACGGTCTTGCCCGTGCCGGGGCCGCCGGTGATCTCGGTGACGCCGCGGGAGGGGGCGCGGATGGCCTCGTCCTGGTGGCGCTGGATGGTCGCGACGATGTCGCGCATCTGCCGGCCGCGGCTGCGGGTCAGGGCGGCCATCAGCGCGCCGTCGCCGACGACGACGATGTCGTCCGGCGCCTCGGGGACCATGAGGTCGTCCTCGACCCCGACGACCTGGGCGCCGCGGCAGCGCAGCACCCGCCGGCGCACGACCCCCATCGGGTCGACCGGTGTCGCCCGGTAGAACGCCGCGGCGGCCGGGGCACGCCAGTCGACGACGAGGGGCTCGTAGTCGTCGTCGCGCACACCGAGGCGACCGATGTGCCGGACCTCGCGCTCGGCGGCGGTCGAGTCCTCGGAGCCGAGGTCGAGTCGGCCGAAGACGAGGCCCTCGTACTGCGTGTCGATCATCGCCCGGCGGCGCGCGGCCGCGAAGACGAGGGCGTCGCGCTCGAACAGCCCGGTCAGCTCCTCGTCGCGCACGTCACCGGTCCGGTCGGTGCGCCCGCGGGCCATCCCGTCCGCCTCGACGTCGCGGGCGCGCCCGCTGGCCTTCTCGAGCTCGGCGTAGACGCGGTCGACGTGCGCCTGCTCGGTCGCGATCTCGCGCTCGACGTCGGGGGAGGCCTCGGGCTGGCCCGGGTGGTGCGTGGTCACGGAGCCGCGGTCTCCTCGCAGGATCGGCTGGGCACGGAACTCACCAGTCTAGCCGCGTCACCAGCGCGGACGCCCCACGCCGCCCGGGCGCCGGTCGCCGGTGCGCGGCGGTGCCCGCGGCCCCTAGGCTGGCTGCCCGTGAAGGTCCTCGTCATCGGCTCCGGTGCCCGCGAGCACGCCATCGTCCGCGCGCTGTCGCTCGACCCCGCGCTCGACGCGGTCGTGGCCGCGCCGGGCAACCCCGGCATCGAGGCGGTGGCCCTCTGCGAACCGCTGCCGGGCGGGGTCACGGACGTCGACGGCATCCTCGAGGTCGCCCGGCGCCACGCGGTCGGCCTCGTCGTCGTCGGTCCCGAGGCGCCCCTCGTCGCCGGCGTCGCCGACGCGGTCCGCGCCGCCGGCATCCCGTGCTTCGGGCCCTCGGCGGCCGCCGCGCGCCTCGAGGGCAGCAAGGCGTACGCCAAGGAGGTGATGTCGGCCGCCGACGTCCCGACGGCGATGGCCCACGTGTGCACGACCGAGGCCGAGCTCGCCGACGCCCTCGACGCCCTCGGCGCCCCGCACGTCGTCAAGGACGACGGCCTCGCGGCCGGCAAGGGTGTGGTCGTCACCGACGACCGGGCCGAGGCCCTGGCGCACGGGCTCGCCTGCCTGGCCAAGGACGACGGCCGCGTCGTCGTCGAGGAGTTCCTCGACGGCCCCGAGGTCTCCCTCTTCTGCCTCTGCGACGGCGAGAGCGTCGTCCCGCTGACGCCCGCGCAGGACTTCAAGCGCATCGGCGACGGCGACACCGGCCCGAACACCGGCGGGATGGGCGCCTACAGCCCGCTCGACTGGGCGCCGGACGGCCTCGTCGACGATGTCGTCGCCCGCATCGCGCAGCCGGTCGTCGACGAGATGGCCCGCCGCGGCGCCCCGTTCGTCGGCGTCCTCTACGTCGGCCTCGCCCTGACCCGCCGCGGGCCGCGCGTCATCGAGTTCAACGTCCGCTTCGGCGACCCCGAGACGCAGGTCGTCCTCGACCGCCTGCGCACGCCGCTGGCCCAGGTGCTGCTGGCCGCCGCCGAGGGCCGCCTCGCGCAGGCCGAGCCGCTGCGCTGGTCGGACGAGCACGCCGTCACGGTCGTCGTCGCGGCCGACGGCTACCCCGGCACGCCGCGCACCGGCGACCCGCTGGACGGCCTCGACGCCGTGCCCGGCGACCCCGACGCCTACGTCCTGCACGCCGGCACCGCGCGCGACGCCGACGGCGTCCTCGTCTCCGCCGGCGGGCGCGTCCTCTCGGTCGTCGCCCGGGGAGCGGACCTCGCGCAGGCCCGCGAGCGGGTCTACGCCGCCGTCGACACCGTGCGGCTCGACGGCGCGCAGCACCGCCACGACATCGCCGAGAAGGCGCAGCGTGGCGAGGTCACCGTCCCCGCCTGATCCGTCCCGGCGCCGCGTCCTGCGACCGACTCAGGCCGTGAGCGCCGCGTGCGCGTCCGCGAGGTGGTCGAGGTCGTGCAGGTCGAGGACCTGGAGGTACAGGCGGCTCGCGCCGACCTCGGCGAGCCGGCCGGCGCGCTCGCGGACCTCCTCGGGGGTGCCGGCCACGCCGTTGGCCCGCAGCTCGGCGACGTCTCGACCGATGGCCTCGGCGCGGCGGCGCAGGGTCGCCTCGTCCTTGCCGACGCAGAGGACCTGGGCCGCGCTGTGGACGAGGCTCAGCGGGTCGCGGCCGTGCTCGTCGCAGACGGTGTCGACGCGCTCGAACAGCCGCGCGGTGTCGTCGACCGACGAGAACGGGACGTTGAACTCGGCGGCGTACCGGGCGGCCAGCGACGGCGTCCGCCTCTTGCCGGCGCCGCCGACGACGATCGGCACGCCGCCGGGCTGCGTCGTGCGCACGAGCGCCGGGTGCCCGCTCACCGGGTAGTTCGAGCCGTCGTGGTCGTACTCCGAGCCCTCCGGCGCCGACCACATCCCCGTGATGACGGCCAGCTGCTCCTCGAGCCGGTCGAAGCGCTCCTTGAGCGGCGGGAAGGGGATGCCGAAGGCGTGGTGCTCGGCCTCGAACCAGCCGGCGCCGAGCCCGAGCTCGACCCGGCCGCCGCTCATCTGGTCGACCCCGGCGACCGTGACGGCCAGCGGGCCGGGAGCCGGAAGGTCGCCGAGGTGACCAGTGTCCCGAGCCGGATGCGCGAGGTGTCGCGGGCGAGGCCGGCGAGCGTCGTCCAGGCGTCGGTCGGGCCGGGGCGGCCGTCACCGGACATGTGCAGGTAGTGGTCGGACCGGAAGAAGGCGTCGTACCCGAGGTCCTCGGCCGCGCGGGCCACCGCGAGGAGGTCGTCGTACGTCGCGCCCTGCTGGGGCTCGGTGAAGATGCGCAGGTCCATGCACCCACGCTACGCAGGTGCGGGCGCCCCGTCCCGACGGGTTCCGCGCACCCGGCCGGCCCCGGCGGCGACGAGGAGCGCGACGAGCGCGCCGACGACCATCAGCCCGGCGAACCGGGGGCCGTCCATGCCCGGCCCGAACCACGCGACGACCCCGCCGACGAGCGCCGTCTGCAGGGCGACGCCGGTCGAGACCCCGAGGCCCTGGGCGGCGCTCGCCCGCCCGCGCTCGGCCTCGGGCGCGAGGGCCAGCAGCTCGGTCGACAGCACCGGCGAGAGGATGCCCATGCCGGTGGCGGCCGCGGCCCAGCCGACCATCCCGGCCGCGACCCCGACGACGTCGAGCGCCAGCAGCACCGGCCCCACCGACCCGACGGCGATGAGCAGCCCGCCGGCCCGGATGCGCGCCGCGGCGCTCGTGCGCGCCTGCACCCACGCCGTGCTGTTGAGCCACGACCCGGCCGCCCACAGCACGCCCGTCACCGACAGCGAGACGCCGGCGACGGCCGCGCTGACGTCGTGGGTCGTCACGAGCATGAGCGGGATGACCGAGCCGACACCGGTGAACGCGGCGGAGGTGAGCATCCGCAGCCCGACGACCGCCGGCACGCCGGCGCGCAGCCGGGCGGTGCCGCGGGGGAGGGCCCGGGCGGCCGAGAGGACGACCACGAGACCGCCGGCGAGCACGGTCGCCAGCCCGGCCGCCCGCGTGCTCGGGGACTCGAGCAGCGGAGCCGCGAAGGTCGTGACGGCCAGCCCGGCCGCGAGGGCGAAGGACGCCGCGAGCCGGGCGCCCGCGCCCTCGTCGACGTCCGGCGCCGGTGCGGGGCGGTCGCGGCGCAGTGCCGGACGCAGCAGCCAGAGGGCGAACGGGACGACGAGCAGCGGACCGGCGAACACCCAGCGCCAGCCGGCCAGCGACTCGACCCCGCCGGCGAACCCCGGCCCGAGGAGCGACGGCAGGATCCAGGCCGCGGCGAACGACGCGAACACCTTGGCGCGCAACGACTCCGGCAGCGCCTGCGCGACGAGCACCATGAGCGTGGTGTCGATGAGCGCCTCGGCGAGCCCCGACAGGGCGCGGCCACCGACGAAGACGACCATCGTCGGAGCGAGCGCCGAGACGACCTGCGCGACCCCGAAGACGCCGATGCCGGCGAGGAGCACCGGCCGGGGGCCGAACCGGTCGGTCCAGCCGCCGGAGAGGGCCATCCCCACGGTGAAGGTCACGAGCGAAGCGCCGGTCGAGGCGCCGAAGAGCGCCCAGCCGTCGAGGTCGCGGACGACGACCGGGAGGACCGTCTGCACGGCACGGTTCTCGAAGGCCGCGAGGGTCACGAGCGCCACGACGCCGACGACGACCGGCAGGTACCGGCGGTCGAGGAGCCGCTCGGGCGGGGAGGAGCCGGGCGGCGGGGTGGTGGCGGGGTGCGCATCGGTCGTGGTCACCAGAGGAGCCTCACACCTCAAGCGCACTTGAGGTCACGTCGCTACCCTGCACCCGTGGACGGACACGACCTGCTGGCCATCGGCGAGGTGGCGGAGCGCTCCGGCGTCAGCGTCGCGACGGTGCGCTTCTACGAGGAGAAGGGCCTGCTGACCTCGGTGCGCGACACCGCCAACCGGCGGCGCTTCGAGCGCCACGTCCTGCGGCGCATCGCCGTCGTGCGCGCCGGGCAACGGTTCGGGCTGGGGCTGACCGAGATCGGCGAGGCGCTCGCCGCCCTCCCCGCGGACCGGGCGCCGACCAAGCGCGACTGGGAGCGCCTCTCGCGGCGCTGGCACGACGAGCTGACGGCGCGCATCGAGGCGATGGAACGGGTGCGCGACGGGCTGTCGTCGTGCATCGGCTGCGGCTGCCTCTCGCTGCGGTCCTGCCCCGTCTACAACCACGACGACGAGCTGGCGACCGAGGGGCCGGGGGCCCGCCGCTGGCCGGCCGCCGCCCGCGGCCACTGACGTCCCCCCCACGAACGACGAGGACGTGCCGTGCGGCCCGCAGGCCACGTGGCACGTCCTCGTCGGGGGACGGAGGGGGTGGTCAGGCCCCCATCGTCACGGCCTGCGCCTCCTCCTCGGAGTCGATGCGCTCGGCGCCGTGGCCGGGCTCGGCGTCGACGCCGCGCACGAAGGAGTGGCCCGTCGAGAGCACCGCGACGGCGAGAACGACCGCGCCGGCGCCGACCCAGAACGGGATGTGGACCGAGCGCTCGCCGAGCGTGCCGGCCAGCCACGGGGCCACCGCGCCGCCGGCGAACCGGACGAAGCTGTAGGCCGCGGAGGCGACGCTGCGCTCGACGGGCGAGACCTTCATGACCGTCTCGGTGATGAGGGTGTTGTTGACGCCGAGGAAGCCGCCGGCGAGGACGACCATGACGACGAGCACGGTCTTGTTCTCGGTGAACACGGCCATCACGGCGAGGATGACCGCGAAGCCGAGCAGGGCGCCGACGATGCCGGCGAAGGTGCCGACGTGGCGCTGGACCCACGGGGCGACGACGACGGAGGTCAGCGCCAGGAGCAGGCCCCAGCCGAAGAACACCAGGCCGGTGCCGTGCGCCGACATGTCGAGCGGGAACGGCGTGAAGGCCAGGAGGGTGAAGAAGCCGAAGTTGTAGAGCAGCGCGGTGAGGCCGACGGTGAGCAGCCCGCGGTGGCCGAGGGCGCGCAGGGGGGCGCTGAGCGGCGTCGGGTGCGGCTTCTCGTTCGCCGCGGGGAGGGTGACCCACGTGGCGACGAGGGCGATGAGCATCAACGCGCTGACGCCGAAGAACGGCCCACGCCAGGAGATCCCGCCCAGCGCACCACCGACGAGCGGGCCGGCGGCGATGCCGAGGCCGAGCGCGGCCTCGTAGAGGATGATCGCCTGCGCGACCGAGCCGCGGGCGGCGTTGACGATCGTCGCGAGCGCGGTGGCGATGAACAGGGCGTTGCCGAGCCCCCAGACGGCGCGGAATCCGACGATGCCGTTGACGCTGTCCTGCATCCCGGCCAGGCCGGCGCCGACGATGATGATCGCGAGGCCGATGAGCAGGGTGCGCTTGGCGCCGATGCGGCTCGAGATGAAGCCGGTGATGAGCATCGCGAGGCCCATGACGGCCATGTAGCTCGTGAAGAGCAGGGAGACCTGGGACGGGGTGGCCCCCAGGTCGTCGGCGATCGGCTTGAGGATGGGGTCGACGAGGCCGATCCCCATGAAGGCGACGACGCAGGCGAACGCCACGCTCCAGACGGTCTTCGGTTGGCGCCACATGGGCAGGGGTTCCTCTCGGTCGGGGGTCAGGAGCCGGCGCGGCCGGGCTCGCGGGCGGGGGTGGTGCGGGTCGCCTCGAGCAGCTCGGTGAGGACGGCGGTCGCCGTCCGGAGCCGCTCGGGGTCGGCGTCCAGCTGCTCGAGGACCGGGCGCAGGGCCGCGGCGCGGGCGCGCCGGGCGGTGGCCAGGGCCTCGTGACCCGCGGCGGTGAGGGACACGAGGGTGGCCCGGCCGTCGGCCGGGTCGGGGGTGCGGTGGGCCCATCCGGTGGCCTCCAGGCGCTGGACCTGGGTGGTCATCGTCGGCTGGCTCGTGGCGTCGGCCTCGGCGAGCGCGGTGATCCGCGCCGGGCCGAGCTCCTCGAGGAGGGACAGCACGCGGGCCCGGGCCCACGGGATCTCGAGGTCGGCGTGCCGGCTGGCCCACCGGGAGAGCCCGGCGGCCGAGCGGAGCAGCTCGATGGCGAGGTCGTCCGTGTGCACCCGGCCACTTTACATAGGTAACCTATTCAAACCAAGCCGCGAGGTCGCTTCCCCCGGGAACGCTGCGCCTCACCCGGGCACGGTTGTCGGGTGAGGCGCGCGCGTATCGGGTCACCCGATACGCGCGTGACGCGTGGGGTGAGGGCGGTGGAGGGGCGACGCGGCATGGGCGTGGGGCTGGAAGGATGGGCCCATGGCCGACGCCTCGACGCCCACGCCCGACGCCGCCCCCGTCCTCGACGGGTACGCCCACGTCTACTCGGGCAAGGTGCGCGACCTCTACGCGCCGCTCGACGACACCGGCGCCCCGCGCGAGGACCTCCTGCTCCTCGTCGCCTCGGACCGCATCTCGGCCTTCGACTTCGTCCTCGAGACCCCGGTGCCGGACAAGGGCGAGGTCCTCACGCGGATGTCGCTGTGGTGGTTCGAGCAGCTGGCCGACCTCGTCCCCAACCACCTCGTCTCCACGGATGTCCCGGCCGCCGTCGAGGGCCGCGCGGTCCTGGTGCGCCGCCTCGGGATGCTCCCCGTCGAGTGCGTCGCCCGCGCCTACCTGACCGGCGGCGGGCTGCGCGAGTACCGCACCGACGGGACGGTCAGCGGCCTGCGCCTGCCCGAGGGCCTGACCGACGGCTCGCGCTTCCCGGAACCGCTTTTCACGCCGTCGACCAAGGCCCCGAGCGGGCAGCACGACGAGCCGATGTCCTACGCCGAGGTCGAGGCCCTCGTCGGCCCGGCGCTCGCCGCGAAGGCGCGCGACCTCACCACCCGCATCCTCGCCCGCGGCAACGAGCTGGCGCAGGAGCGCGGCATCATCGTCGCCGACACCAAGGTCGAGTTCGGGGTCGAGGACGGCGAGCTGGTCCTCGCCGACGAGGTGCTCACCCCCGACTCCTCGCGCTTCTGGCCGGCCGACCAGTGGGAGCCGGGCCGCCCCCAGCCGAGCTTCGACAAGGAGTTCGTCCGCGAGTGGCTCCTCTCGCCGGCGAGCGGCTGGGACAAGGCGTCCGGCGAGGCCCCGCCGCCGCTGCCGGACGACGTGCTGGAGCGCACCCGGGCCAAGTACGTCGAGGCCTACGAGCGCCTCACCGGCCGCTCGTTCTGACCCAGTCCGCGAACCGGCGCCCGTCGCGGGGCACGTCCGGCCCCGGCAGCAGCCCCGTGCGCAGACCGGCGACGGGTACCGGCAGCCCGACCACGCGCACCCGACCGCCGTCGCGCGCCGCGACCGCCCGGGCCATCGTCGCCGCGTCGGTCTCGTCGGGCCCGGCGAGCTGACGGACCGCCGGTCCGTCCTCACGCGCGGCGCCCGTGGTGGGGCCGGCCCCGACGACGTCGGCGACGAGGTCGGCGACGGCGTCGGGGTGCACCGGCCGCAACCCCATCCGCGGCACCAGCGCGAGGCGTCCGACCCGCAGCTGGCCGAGGAAGGTCTCGGCGAGGCTGAACCAGGCCGTCGAGCGCACGACCGTCACCGGCACCCGGGCCACTGCGTACCCGGCCTCCTGGGCCGCCTTGCCCGCGTAGTAGCCGGAGGACCGGGCCACGGACGGGTCGGTGACCCCGACGATGGACACGACGACGACGTGCGCGACCCCGGCCTCGGCCGCGGCGGCCGTGACGGCGGTGGTGGCGGCACGGAAGAACCCGACCGCGCGGCGCTTCGAGAGCGTCGTGAGGTTGAGGCAGTCGACGACGCAGCCGGCCCCGTGGAGCGTGCCGGCGAGGCCCGCGGAGGCGGTGACGTCGACACCCGAGGCCCGCGACGCGCGCACGACCTCGTGCCCCCGCCCCTCGAGCCGGTCGGCCACCGCCGACCCCATCTCCCCGGTCCCGCCCAGCACCACGACCCGCATCGCCCCTCCTCGGGCTCGTCCCGCGTCCTCGCCGCCCAGCGTGCCACGCACCCGTCCGGGCCGGCGCCCGGCTCTTCCCGCCGACGGGTGGGGAGGGACGGTGCGGCCGCGCCCCGGCCCGCGCCGGTAGCCTGAGCCCCGGCACACGCCACCCGCGCCGCACCCCTCGGGAGACCCGCACCATGGTTCCGTCGCACGCCCCCGTGCTGACCACCGTCCCCGGGGGCGCCGCCCTCTCGACCTTCCGGGCCGCCGGCGTGCTCGCCCGGCTGCGGGTCGTCGCGCCGCAGATCCGGGCGGTCTCGGCGCAGCACGTCCACTGGGTCGCGAGCGCCGCGCCGCTCGACGACGCCACCCACGCCACCGTCACCCGGCTCCTCACCTACGGCGAGCCCTTCGCCGGAGTGGCCGACGCGCCGCACGCCGCCCTCGTCGTCGTCGCCCCGCGTCTCGGCACGCTCTCGCCGTGGGCGTCCAAGGCCACCGACATCGCGCACAGCTGCGGGGTCGACGTGCGCCGCGTCGAGCGCGTCACCGAGTACCACCTGCTCGCCGACGAGCCGCTGACCCAGGACCAGTGGGGGCGCTGCGCCGACGTCCTCCACGACCGGATGACGGAGTCGGCCCTGCCGACGCGCGAGGCCGCCGCGGCGCTGTTCGACGAGCGCGAGGCCGAGCCGGTCGCCCACGTCGACGTCCTCGGCCGGGGCCGCGAGGCGCTCGAGGAGGCCGACCGCGACTTCGGGCTCGCGCTGTCGGACGACGAGGTCGACTACCTCGTCGAGGCCTTCACCGGGCTGCGGCGCAACCCGACCGACGTCGAGCTGATGATGTTCGCGCAGGCCAACTCCGAGCACTGCCGCCACAAGATCTTCAACGCCGACTTCGTCATCGACGGCGAGGCCCAGCCGCGCTCGCTCTTCGGGATGATCCGGCACACCGAGGAGGTCGCCGGCCCCGGCACCGTCGTGGCCTACAAGGACAACGCCTCGGTCATGGAGGGCGGCCCGCGCACGCGGTGGCTGCCCGAGCGGCCGGACGCCCCGAGCGCCTACCGCGGGCGCGACGGCGAGGTGCACGTCCTCATGAAGGTCGAGACGCACAACCACCCGACGGCGATCAGCCCGTTCCCCGGCGCGGCGACCGGTGCCGGCGGCGAGATCCGCGACGAGGGCGCCACCGGGCGCGGGTCGGCCCCCAAGGCCGGGCTCACCGGGTTCGCGGTCTCCAACCTCAACCTGCCCGGGACGCACGAGCCCTGGGAGGGTGCGGAGTACGGCGCGCCGGCGCACATCGCGAGGCCGCTCGACATCATGCTCGAGGGCCCGATCGGGGCGGCCGCGTTCAACAACGAGTTCGGCCGGCCGGGGCTCGGCGGCTTCTTCCGCGTCTACGAGCAGACGGTCGACGGCGTGCGCCGCGGCTTCCACAAGCCGATCATGAGCGCCGGCGGCCTGGGCACGATCGACGCCGACCTCACCGAGAAGGTCGTCTTCCCCGCCGGCACGCTGCTCGTGCAGCTCGGCGGGCCGGGCATGCGCATCGGGATGGGTGGTGGCGCGGCGTCGTCGATGGCCGCCGGCGCCAACGCGGCCGACCTCGACTTCGACTCCGTGCAGCGCGGCAACCCCGAGATCGAGCGGCGCGCGCAGGAGGTCGTCAACCACTGCCGCAGCCTCGGCGCCGAGGGCAACCCCATCCTCGCGATCCACGACGTGGGGGCCGGTGGGCTCTCGAACGCCTTCCCCGAGCTCGTCGACGGCGCCGGCCTCGGGGCCCGCTTCGACCTGTCGGCCGTACCCCTCGAGGAGTCGGGCCTCGCGCCGAAGGAGGTGTGGTGCAACGAGTCCCAGGAGCGGTACGTCGTCGCCATCGCCCCGGAGTCGCTGCCGGCCTTCGCCGCCCTCTGCGAGCGGGAGCGCTGCCCCCACGCCGTCGTCGGCGTCGCGCGCGACGACGGGCAGCTGGTCCTCGCCGACGGTCCCGACGACGTCGAGGGCGAGGAGCGGGCCATCGACATGCCGATGGAGACGCTGCTCGGCAAGCCGCCGCGGATGACCCGTGACGTCGCGCGCGTGCACCGCGAGGGCGACGACCTCGACGTCGACGCGCTCGACCTGCGTGACTCGGCCTACGCGGTGCTGCGGCACCCGACGGTCGCGTCCAAGCGCTTCCTCGTGACCATCGCCGACCGCACCGTCGGCGGCCTGACCCACCGCGACCAGATGGTCGGCCCGTGGCAGGTGCCCGTGGCCGACGTCGCCGTCACCCTGGCCGACCACGTCGGCTTCGCCGGCGAGGCGATGGCGAGCGGTGAGCGGATGCCGCTGGCCTCCGTCGACGCTCCCGCCTCGGGGCGGATGGCCGTCGGCGAGGCGCTGACCAACCTGCTCGCCGCCCCGGTGGCCGCGCTCTCGCGGGTCAAGCTGTCCTGCAACTGGATGGCCGCGTGCGGCGAGCCAGGCGAGGACGCCGCCCTCTACGACACCGTCCACGCCGTCGGCATGGAGCTGTGCCCGGCCCTGGGCATCTCGGTGCCGGTCGGCAAGGACTCGCTCTCGATGCGCACCCGCTGGACCGACCACATGGGCGACGCCAAGCAGGTCACCTCGCCGGTGTCGCTCGTCGTCACGGCCTTCGCGTCGCTGGAGGACGTCCGGGGCACCTGGACCCCGCAGCTGCGCGACGGGTCGGCCCTCGTGCTCGTCGACCTCGGCGCCGGCCGCGACCGCCTCGGCGGCTCGATCCTCGCGCAGGTGTCGGGTGCCTTCGGCCGCGAGGTCCCCGACCTCGACGACCCCCGGCGCCTGGTGTCGCTCGCCGCGGCCCTCACCGAGCTGCGCGAGCGCGGGCTCGTCACGGCGTACCACGACCGCTCGGACGGCGGCCTCTGGGCCGCGGTGTGCGAGATGGCCTTTGCCGGCGGCATGGGCCTCGACGTCGAGACCGCTTCGGTCGCAGGGCTGTTCGCCGAGGAGCTCGGCGCCGTCCTCGGCGTGCCCGAGCGCGCCGTCCCCGAGGTCGTCGAGGTGCTCGGCGCCCACGGGCTCGCCGACGTCGCGTCCGTCGTCGGCCGCACCGTCAGCGAGCGCCGGGTCCGCGTGGCCGTCGACGGAGCGCGGGTGCTCGAGGAGCGCGTCCGCGACCTCGCGCAGGCGTGGGACGAGGTGTCGTGGCGGATGTCCGTGCTGCGCGACAACCCGGGTGCGGCCGACGAGGAGCACGCCGCCGTCGGCCGCGACGACGACCCCGGCCTCGTCGTCGCCCCGAGCTTCGACCCGACCGACGACGTCACGCTGCCCTACCTCTCGACCGGCGTCCGCCCCAAGGTCGCCGTGCTGCGCGAGCAGGGCGTCAACAGCCACGTCGAGACCGCCTTCATGCTCGACGCCGCGGGCTTCGACGCCTACGACGTGCACATGACCGACCTCCAGTCGGGGCGCTTCGACCTCGCCGACGTCCAGGGACTCGTCGCCGCGGGCGGCTTCTCCTACGGCGACACCCTCGGCGCCGGCGAGGGCTGGGCGCGCTCGGTCCTGTTCTCCGAGAGGCTGACCGAGCAGTTCCACGACTTCTTCCACCGCGACGGCACCTTCGGGCTCGGCATCTGCAACGGCTGCCAGATGTTCGCCGCGCTCGCCGACCTCGTCCCGGGGGCGGAGGCGTGGCCGCGGTTCACGCGCAACCGGTCCGAGCAGTACGAGGCACGGCTGACGCAGGTCGAGGTGCTCGAGAGCCCGTCGGTCCTCATGGCCGGGATGGCGGGCAGCCGCCTCCCCATCGCCGTCGCGCACGGCGAGGGCTTTGCGAACTTCTCGGCCCGGGGCGACCTCGGCGCGGTGCACCAAGTGGCGCGCTTCGTCGACCACCACGGTGCGCCGGCGACGACGCATCCGTTCAACCCCAACGGGTCGCCCGGCGGGCTGACGGCGGTGACGACGACGGACGGCCGGTTCACCGCGATGATGCCGCACCCCGAGCGGGTGTCGCGCAACGTCCAGATGTCGTGGACGAGCGGCGACGTCGACGACGAGAGCCCGTGGCTGAGGATGTTCCGCAACGCTCGCGTCTTCGCGGGCTGACCGACGACAGGAGGGGGACCGCGGTGCTGACGTCCGACGAGGTGCGCAGGAGCACGTTCACGCAGACCCAGTTCCGGGACGGGTACGACGAGGGCGAGGTCGACGACCTCCTCGACGCCGTGGCCGACGCGCTGCGGGCGCACGAGGGGGCGGGGCCACCGCCCCGCCGCCCGCTGACGGCCGCGGACGTCCGCGCCTCCCGGCTCTCCACCACCCGGATGCGCCGGGGCTACGAGATGGGCGAGGTCGACGCGCTGCTCGAGCGCGCCGCCGAGGCGCTCGCCGCGCACGAGGGGGAGCGCGCCGCCGGGCGGCCCGCGCCTGCCGCGTCCACGACGCCGCCGGCGGCCACCGGACCGCGCGAGGGGCTCGGGGCCCGGCTCCTACGCGTCCTGCGCGGCGACCCCCGCGGATGAGCCCGCGCGGCGTCGACGACCTCGCCATCGCCCGGTGGCGGTTCCGGACGCTGCTGCTCGACGGCGCCTCCGCGCCGGACGCGTCCTCGGCGGTGCGCTCGCTGCTCGCCGTCCAGGCCGAGAACCCCGAGCAGACGGCGTGGGCGCTGGCCGCGCGCACGACCGGCCTGACGCGCGCCGGGCTGGCCGGGCTGGTCGGGGACGGTGAGCTCGTCCGGCTGCACGTCCTGCGCCCCACGTGGCACCTCGTCCACCGCGACGACGTGCGGTGGCTGCTCGAGCTGACCGGCCCACGGGTGCGCCACCAGCTCGGCCGCCAGCTGGAGCGCGACCTCGGCCTGCCGCCGGAGCGGGTCGCGGCGCTCGGCGACCTCGTCGAGCAGGTGCTGACCGAGACCCCCGACCGCACGCGGGACGAGGTCGCGGACGCTCTGCGCGCGGCGGGTGAGGAGCTGACCGGGATGCAGCTCATGGTCCTGCTGGCCCACCTCGAGCTCGGCCTGCGGGTCGGCAGCGGCCGGCCGCGCCCGGACGGCGGGGTCGGCCGGCACACCTACGCACCGCTGGCCGACCGGCTCCCGGCATCCGACCCGCTCGACCGCGTCGAGGCGCTGGGCGAGCTCGCGCGGCGCTACGCCGTGGGCCACGGGCCGGTGACCGAGCGCGACCTCGCGTACTGGGCGACCCTGCCGCTCGGGGACGTGCGTGCCGGCCTCGCCGCGGCCGCCGAGGACCTCGCGTCCTTCGAGCACGACGGCCGCACCTGGTGGCACGCCCCGGGGGAGGAGCCGCCACCGCGCTCGACAGCACCGCGCGTGCACCTCGTCCACCTGCTCGACGAGTGGTACCGGGGCTACCAGGACAGCCGGCGCGTCGTCGACGTCGCGGGGCGGCACCCGGTGGGACGGGAGCCGTCGATCGGGCTGCTCGTCGTCGACGCGCAGGTCGCGGGCACCGCGCGGCGCACCGTGCGGGGCGGGACGCTGGAGGTCGAGGTGGCGCCCTACCGGCCGCTGACCACGGCCGAGCGGCGCACGCTCGAGGCCGAGGCGGCGGCGCTGGCCCGCTGGCTGGGTCGCGAGCCCGTCCTCACCGTCACCGCCCCCGCGACCTGACCCGCCCGGCGCGGGCACGACACAGGGCTTCGTCCACGAGACCCCGGTTCCGAACCGGGGTCTCGTGGACATTTCGGGGTGACCCCGAAATGCGGAGGCGGCGGGGGCGGGCGAGGGGGTCAGGAGGGCGGCGAGTGGGTACGGGGTCCGCATGGACACCACCATCGAGCTCACCGTCGACGGGCACCGACGGCAGCTGACCGTCGACACCCGCACCACCCTCCTGGACGCGCTGCGCGAGCGGCTGGCGGTCACCTCGCCGAAGAAGGGCTGCGACCACGGGCAGTGCGGCTCGTGCACGGTGCTCCTCGACGGCCGACGCCACCTCACGTGCCTCGCGCTCGCGGTGGCGTTCGACGGCTCGGAGGTCGTCACGGCCGAGGGGCTCGCCGCCGACGACGCGCTGCACCACGTGCAGGAGGCCTTCCTCGAGCACGACGGCTACCAGTGCGGCTACTGCACGCCCGGCCAGGTCTGCTCGGCCGTCGGGGTCCTCGACGAGGCCAAGCAGGGCCACCCGAGCCACGTCACCGAGGACCTCGAGGCCGACGTCGAGCTGACCGACGACGAGATCCGGGAGCGGATGAGCGGCAACCTCTGCCGCTGCGGCGCCTACCCGGGCATCCTCGCCGCGGTCAAGGAGGCGGCGGGGGCATGAGGGAGCTCGACTACGTCCGCGCGAGCGACGTCGAGGAGGCGGTCGCCCTCGTGTCCGGCGACCCCGACGCCCGCTACCTCGGGGGCGGCACCAACCTCGTCGACCACCTCAAGCTCGGCATCGCCAGGCCCGCCCGCCTCGTCGACGTCGGCCGGCTCGGTCTCGACGGCGTCGAGGAGCAGGACGGCCCCGACGGGCGCGTCCTCCACGTCGGCGCGAACGTCCGCAACAGCGACCTCGCGGCGCACCCGGTCGTCCGCTCGGCCTTCCCGGTGCTCTCGCGCGCCCTGCTCTCGGGCGCGTCCGGGCAGCTGCGTCACCAGGCGAGCACCGGCGGCAACCTGCTGCAGCGCACCCGCTGCGTCTACTTCCAGGACGTGACGACGCCGTGCAACAAGCGCGAGCCCGGCAGTGGCTGCTCGGCCGTCGGCGGCTACGGCCGCCAGGACGCGGTCCTCGGCGCGAGCGAGCACTGCGTCGCGACCCACCCCTCCGACATGGCCGTCGCGATGGCCGCCCTCGACGCCGTCGTCGTCGTCCGCGGCCGGCAGGGGGAGCGGCGCGTCCCCGTCCGCGAGCTGCACCGCCTGCCCGGTGACCGCCCCGACCTCGACACCACGCTCGAGCACGGCGACCTCGTGACGGGCGTCGAGCTGCCGTTCACCGACGCCGCCCGCTGCTCGACCTACCTCAAGGTCCGCGACCGCGCCTCGTACGCCTTCGCGCTCGTCTCCGTCGCGGCGGCGCTCGAGCTCGACGGTGACGTCGTCCGCGACGTCCGCATCGCGTGGGGAGGCGTCGCGCACAAGCCGTGGCGCGCCACCGCCGCCGAGGAGGCGCTGACCGGGCGGGCCCTCGACGAGGACGCCGTGCGCGCCGCCGTCGACGCCGAGCTCGCCGCCGCGCGCACCACCGACCAGACCGCCTACAAGCTGCCGATGCTGCGGGGGGCCACGACGCGCACCCTGCTCCGCCTCGCCGGGAAGGACCCTTCGTGAGCACCCGGACCAGCACGACCCCCGTCACGCCCCGCTCGATGGGCACCCGCCTCGACCGCGTCGACGGGCCCGAGAAGGTGACCGGCCGGGCCACGTACGCCGTCGAGAGCGCCGCCCACGACACCGGCGACCCGCTGCACGTCTGGCTCGTCCAGTCGACCGTGGCCAAGGGGGAGGTCGAGCGCCTCGACCCCGCCGCGGCCCTCGCCCACCCCGGCGTCGTCGCCGTCCTCGACCACACGAGCGCGATGCGCCTGGCCGACACCGACGACGGCGAGCTGGCCATCCTCCAGGACCCGCGCGTGCACTTCCGCGGGCAGGTCGTGGCGCTCGTCCTCGCCGAGACCTCCGAGGCCGCCCGCGAGGGGGCCGCGCTCGTCGAGGTCTCCTACCGCGAGGAGCCGCACGAGGCCGAGCTGCGCGAGGACAACGCGACGTACCGGCCCGAGACGGTCAACCCGGCGATGGACACCGACACCGAGGACGGTGACGTCGACGCCGCGCTCGCGGGCGCCGCGGTGCTCGTCGAGCAGACCTACCGCACCCCCCACGAGCACAACAACCCGATGGAGCCGCACGCCACCGTCGCCCGCTGGGCGCAGGACGGCACGGACGGCGAGGTCCTCGACCTCGTCGACTCCACCCAGGGCGTCCACGGGGTCGCCCAGACCGTCGGCCCGGTGCTCGGCCTCGAGGCCACGCAGGTGCGCGTCCGCGCGCCCTACGTCGGCGGCGGCTTCGGCAGCAAGGGCCAGCCGCACGCCCACGTCGTCGCCGCGGCGCTCGCGGCGCACGCCGTGCGGCCCCGGCCGGTGCGCCTGGCCGTCACCCGGCAGCAGATGTTCGCCCTCACCGGCTACCGGACCGCCACGATCTCGCACGTGCGCCTCGGCGCCGACGCCGACGGCCGGCTCGTCGGCCTCGAGCACCGGGTGCAGGAGCAGACCTCCGCCGTCAAGGAGTTCGCCGAGCAGACGGCCTCCCCGAGCCGGATGATGTACGCCGCCCCGGCCCGGCGCACGAGCCACCGGCTGGCCGTCCTCGACGTCGCCGTCCCCTCGTGGATGCGCGCGCCGGGCGAGATGCCGGGGATGTTCGCCGGCGAGGTCGCGATGGACGAGCTCGCGCTCGCCTCCGGACTGGACCCCGTCGAGCTGCGGCTGCGCAACGAGCCGGACCTCGACCCCGAGACCGGCAAGCCGTTCGACGTCCGCCGGCTCCCCGACTGCCTGCGCCGCGGCGCCGAGCGGTTCGGCTGGGCCGACCGCCCCCGCGAGCCGCGCTCCCGCCGCGAGGGCGACTGGTGGGTCGGCACCGGCGTCGCCGCCGCGACCTACCCCGCGATGAAGATGCCCGGCAACGAGGCCCGCGTCACGGCCCTCGGGGGCGGCCGCTACGGCGTGGCCATCGGCTGCGTCGACATCGGCACGGGCGCGCGCACGGTGCTGACGCAGATCGCCGCCGACGCGCTCGGCGTCGACCCCGGCGCCGTTGACCTCGAGGTCGCCGACACCCGGCTGCCCTCGGCCTCGGTGGCCGGCGGGTCCTCGGGCACGAGCTCGTGGGGCAGCACCGTCGTCGCGGCGGCCCAGCGCTTCCGCGAGGAGCACGGCGCCGACCCGGCCCCCGGCGCCGAGGTCACGGCCTCGGCGGCCAAGAGTCCCGCCGAGACCGAGACCGCCAACCACTCTTTCGGCGCGGTCTTCTGCGAGGCGAGGGTCAACCGCTGGACGGGCGAGGTGCGGGTGCCGCGGCTGCTCGGCGTGTACTCGGTCGGCCGGGTCCTCAACCCGGTGACGGCGCGCTCGCAGCTCGTCGGCGGCCTCGTCATGGGCCTGTCCGCCGCGCTCTTCGAGGAGTCCTGGCGCGACCCGCGCACCGGCCACGTCGTGACCCAGGACCTCGCGAGCTACCACGTCGCCGCCCACGCCGACGTCCTCGACGTCGACGCCGAGTGGTTGGAGGAGTCCGACGAGGCCTTCACGCCGATGGGCTCGCGCGGCATCGGCGAGATCGGCATCGTCGGCACCGCGGCGGCCGTCGCCAACGCCACCCACCACGCGACGGGGGTGCGGGTCCGCGAGCTGCCGCTCACGCCGGACCGCTTCCTGTCCTGAGCCCGCCCGCGGGAGGCCGGGGGTCAGCGCACCCGCCACCCACCCGGGTCCGGGGGCTCCGGGGACGGCACCGCGGTGCCGTCCCCGGAGCGCAGCGGCCGCGCGCCCGGGACCCGGCGGGCGACGTCGGCCCACGGCAGGACCCCCGTCGGCAGGACGGCGGAGGCGGCGGCGCGCCGCAGCGTGTACAGGTCGAGCGGGCCGAGGGAGGCGACGAGCACCACGTTGCCGAAGCGCCGCCCCTTGAGGACCTCGTGCAGCCCGACGAACGCGGTGTGCCCGAACACCTCCTGCGCGCCGGCGGCGACCCGCGCCGCATAGCGCATCCCCGGCTCGTCGGTGACGTTGGCGAGCAGCAGGCCGGCGGGGGCGAGGACGCGGCGGACGTCGGCCATCCACTCGACGGTCGTCAGGCCCGCGGGGACCCGGCCGTCGACGAACGCGTCGAGGACGACGACGTCGGCGCTGCCGTCGGCGAGTGCGGCGACGCCCTCCTCGCCGCCGACCGGGCGCACCCGCATCCGGTGGCCGCGGGGGAGCGGGACGTCGCGGCGCACCTGCTCGGTCAGCGCGACGTCGGGCTCGAGGACGATCTGCGGCGAGCCGGGCCGCGTCGCGTGCACCCACCGCGGCAGGGTCAGCCCGCCGCCTCCGACGTGCGTCACGCGCAGCGTCCCGGCCGGGGCGAGCGCGTCGACGACGAGCGCGAGCTGCTGCACGTACTCGAAGTGCAGGACGGTGGGGTCGTCGAGGTCGACGGCCGACTGCGGGAAGCCGTCGAGGAGCACGGCGGCGACCCCGCCCTCGACCTCGACCCGCACCTCGCCCACGGGGGAAGGCTATGCGTCGGTGCGCTTCGGTAGCGTCGGGGGCATGCCTCCCCGACGCCGCACCGACCCCGAGCTCGGCCGCGCGGCCCTGCGCCGGTGGCACGCCGACCCCGACGGCACCGACCGCGCCACGCGCGGCACCGCCGTCCGGTACGCCCTCGAGGAGCTCGCCACCCGCGCGCCCGGCAACAGCGTCGAGGTGCGGGTCCCCCCGTACGGGGTCATCCAGTGCGTCGAGGGTCCGCGGCACACGCGCGGCACCCCGCCCAACGTCGTCGAGACCGACGCCGAGACCTGGCTGCGCCTCGTCCAGGGCGAGATCCCGTGGTCGCAGGCCCTCGCCGAGGGCGTGCTGCGGGTCAGCGGCACCCGGGCCGACCTCTCCGGGCTGCTGCCCCTGGGCCGGGAGGACCGGGCGTGAGCGCCGGGGTGCGCCAGGGCGTCGTCCTCCTCACCGACGAGCCGTGGGCCGTCAGCGGGCCGCGGTGGAGGGTCGTCGAGGAGATGGGCTTCCACCACGCGTGGACCTACGACCACCTCGTGTGGGGCGGTCTGCCGGACAGCCCGTGGTTCAGCGCGATGCCGACCCTCGCGGCGGCGGCCGGCGTGACCGAGCGCATCGGCCTGGGCACGTTCGTGTCGTCCCCCAACCAGAACCACCCGTACACGTACGCGCGCGACGTCATCACGCTCGACGACCTGACCGGCGGTCGCTTCCTCTGCGGCGTCGGCACCGGCGGCGACCTCGACGCCCGCCTGCTCGGCGCCGACCTCGCGCTGCGCGAGCGGGTCGACCGCTTCCACGAGTTCGTGCCGCTGCTCGACCGGCTCCTGCGCGAGGACCACGTCGACCACGACGGCACCTGGTACCGGACGCAGGACGCCCGCACGCTGCCCGGGCCGGTGCGCCATCGCGTGCCGCTCCTCGTCGCCGCCAACGGCCCGCGATCGGTCCGGCTCGCCGCGCGCCACGCCGACGGCTGGGTCACCTACGGCGGGAAGGGCGAGACGCTCGACGCGTGGTTCGACCACATCCGCGAGCTGGTCGCGCGCTTCGACGACGCCGTCGGGGCCGCCGGGCGCGGGCCGCTGGACCGCTACCTCTCGCTCGACTCCTCGCCGCGGTTCTCGCTGGAGTCGGCCGGGCTGCACGCCGAGATGACCGGGCGCGCCGCCGAGCTGGGGTTCACCGACGTCGTGAGCCACTGGCCGCGCGCGCAGGGCCCGTACGCGGGCGACCCCGCCGTCCTCGAGGAGGTGGCGGGGTCGCTCGGGCGCTGACGCGCGCAGGGCTCGGTCGTCGTCAGGCGACGGCCATGACGAGGATCGGCGTCGTCGTCGGGGCGGTCGACCCACCGGCCGGCTCGACCGTGACACCGACCGCGGCGGCGCCGTCGATCTGCCCGTCGAGGACGGCCTGGCCGCGGCCGTCGGCCGGGGTGAGGAAGCCCGCGGAGCGGGCGATCTCGTCGGAGCCGACGTACCAGAGCTGGTAGACCTTGCCGTCCGGCGCCGGGGGCATCCCGGTGACGGTGATCGCCGACTGGTCCATCTGCCGGCTGTAGGCGAGGGTCGCGGTCGTCGCGCCCTTGTGGCTGGTCACCGTGGCGGCGTCCTGGGCGCGCTCGACCTGCTGGATCGCGGTGAGCGGCGGCTGGTCGCCGGACCACGGGCTCCACGCGACGCCACCCACCGCGACGACCGCCGCGGCGGCGGCGGCGACGAGCCAGGTGCTCGTGCGCCGGAAGAGCGGGATGACCCGCGCTCCGGTGCCGGTGGCGGCGGCCTCGCCGACCGTGGGCACGCCGGGCGTGACGACGGCGGGCGGCTCGTCGGCGCGCTCGTCGGTGACGAGCGGCGGCAGCGGGCGGACGCGGGTGATGCCGGCGAGGACGGCGGAGCGCAGCTCGGCGGACGGAGTGGCCTCGGTGAGGGCGCCGAGGGAGTGCGCGGCGTCGGTGAGCTCGCCGACCTCGGCGCGGCAGGCCGCGCAGGCGGCGAGGTGCTGCTCGAAGCCGTCACGCTCGTCGCGGTCGAGGGCGTCGACGGCGTGGGCGCCGCTGAGGTGGTGAAGGTCGGGGCTCATGCCGGTACTCCCAACGTGTCCCGGAGGCGGATGAGGCCGTCCCGGATCCTGGTCTTCGCTGTTCCGAGGGGCACACCGAGGAGCTTCGCCACCTCGGTGTGCGTGTACCCCCCGAGGTAGGCGAGCTCCACGGCGCTGCGCTGGGCCTCGGTGAGGGTGGCGAGGGCCCGGCGCACGCGCTGGCCCTCGAGGGAGGTCTGGGCGGACTCCGCGGTCTGGTCGAACTCCACCTCGCGGGTCGCGACGGCGTGGGCGTCGTCGCGGCGGCGGGCCGCCTCGCTCGAGCGGACCCGGTCCACCGCCGCGCGGTGGGCGATGGTCATCAGCCACGAGAGGGCGCTGCCCCTCGCGGGGTCGAACCGGGAGCTCGTGCGCCACACGTCGAGGTACACCTCCTGGGTGACCTCCTCGCTCATCGCGTGGTCACGCACGATGCGCAGCACCAGCCCGAAGACGCGCCGTGAGGTCGCGTCGTACAGGGCGGCGAACGCCTCTTCGTCCCCCCGGGCCGACCGGCGGAGCAGCTCCGCCAGGTCGGACGCGGTGGCAGCCGCCCCCCCGGGTGCAGTGGTGGGCTGTCCCGGGGAGGCGGCTGTCATGTCGTTCATCATCGCTGATGCATCAGCTCTCGGGGACGAGAACCTTGTCGATGATGTAGACCGTGGCGTTGGCGGTCTGGACGTTGCCGCAGACGATCTTCGCGTCGCCCGGGGTCACGGTGAAGTCCTCGCCGGAGCCCATGACGTTGATCGACTTGCCCGAGAGGGTCTTGTGCTCACCCGCGAGCTGGTCCGGGGAGAGCCGGCCCTCGACGACGTGGTTGGTGAGGACCGTGGTGAGCAGGCCCTTCGGGTCCTTCATCGCCGCGTCGAGCGTGGCCTTCGGCAGCGCCTCGAAGGCGTCGTTGGTCGGGGCGAAGACGGTGATGTCCTTGGCGCTGTTCAGCGTGTCGCCGAGGCCGGCCTCGCCGACCGCGGTGACGAGGGTGGACAGGACCGGGTTGTTGCTCGCCGCGGTGGCGACCGGGTCCTTGGCCATGCCGTCGAACGAGCCGGCGCCGTCGGCCGGGACGGCCGAGCAGGCGGAGCCGAACGGGGCGTCGGCGGCCATGGTGGCGGTGTCCGAGGGGCTGGCCGAGGGAGCCGCGGAGGTGGCGGCGGCCGAGGAGCTCGTGCCCGAGCCGCTCGTGGCGGAGTCGTCCGAGCCACAGGCCGCGAGGCTCAGGGGGAGGGCGAGAGCCAGGGCGGCGACGGTGAGGCGGGTCTTGCGCATGGGGGTGTCTCCTTGCGGTGTGTCGTTGTCCTGCGTACACATCTGGTTCGGAGCTGCTCGGAGCCCGGATGGGTTGGACGGCAACTTTTTTCGAGGAACCTCCGAACGGCCCGTGCGACCGGCACGGAAACGCTCCCCGCCCCGCCCCGTCCCACCCACCCCTCCGGCCTCGACATTTCGGGGTCGCCCCGAAATGTCCACGAGACAAGGGCTCGGATGCCTTGTCTCGTAGACGAACTCGTGTGTCGGCCGGGCCGGCGTACCGTCCCGGCGACCGCGTGCACGCACGGCAGCGGCGGCCGGCTCCGTGGGGAGCCGACCGCCGCTGTGTCGTGGATCACGCTGTCCGACAGGCCGATGCGCTGCCGGGCATCGGGGTGACCGTCACTCGATCGTGACGACCACCGAGTGCCAGCCGGTCGCGCCCTTGGGGAAGGGCGTCTGCCGCTTCTCGGTCTGCACCTCACCGGTCTCGTCGGTCGCGCGGACCTCGAGGGTGTGGCGTCCGGCGGGGGCGTCCCACTCCCAGTACCACTGGCGCCAGTAGTCGATGCCGGCGTCGTTGCCGAGCTTCGCCTCGGCCCAGTCGCCGCCGTCGACCCGGACCTCGACCTTCTCGATGCCGCGCTGCTGCGCCCAGGCGACACCGCCGACGACGATCTTCCCCGCCGTGGCGGTCGAGAGGGGCTTCGGGGTGTCGATCCGGCTCTCGGTGTAGATGGGTGCGTCGGTCGCCCAGCCCTTGCCGGTCCAGTACGCCGTCTTCTGCGCGTACGTCGTCGCGGTCAGCGTGGTCAGCCACTTCGTCGCGCCGACGAAGCCGTAGAGGCCGGGCGTCACGAGGCGCGCGGGGAAGCCGTGCACCGGGGGCAGCGGCTTGCCGTTCATCCCGACGGCGACGAGGGCGTCGCGGTCGTCCATCAGCGCCTGGAGGGGGGTCGAGATGGTCATCCCCTCGGTCGACTCGCTGAAGATCTGGTCGACGCCCTGCTGCACGCCGGCCCGCTCGAGCAGGTCGCGGACGGGGACGCCGAGCCAGCGGGCGGAGCCGACGTAGGGGCCGCCGACCTCGTTCGAGACGCAGGTCAGGGTGATGTCCTTCTCGATCATCGGGAGCTTGAGCAGCTCCTCGAAGGTCAGCGAGAACGGGTTGTCGACCATCCCGTCGACGGTGAGCTTCCACCCGTCGGTGCCGACCCGGGGGATGACGAGGGCGGTGTCGATCCGGTAGAAGGCGTCGTTCGGCGTGCGAAACGAGGACACCCCGCGGACTATCTCCTCGAGGCCCTGGGGGAGGGGCTCCAGCGTCGTCGCCGGGGTCGGGAGGACGACGTCACCGGTCGACGCCGTGCTGCGGGCGAGGGACTGGCCGATGCCGCCACCGGTCGCGGCGACCGCACCGAGGCCGGCGGCCGCGGCGAGGACGGTGCGACGCCCGCTCGTGCCGTCGCCGTGGGCGGTGCGGTCGGGACCGGCGCCCGAGGCCGGGTCCGCCGAGGCAGCGCCCCAGCGGTCGAGGACGCCGAGAAACCATCCGGCGGCCAGCACGCCGACGACCGCGGTGACGAACCCGGGCAGGAGCGAGACGGCCGACGCGGTGGGGCGGGTGGCCGCGGCCGCGAGCGCCAGCACGGCGAGGACGCCGACGATCGCCAGGCCGAGCGTGCGCCGGCTGCGGGCGACGACACCGGCGAGCCCGGCGAGGAGCAGCGTGACGACGGTGACGGACCCGACGAGGATCGGCTTGTCGGCCGTGCCGAACGTCGAGACCGCCCACTCCTTGACGGGGGTGGGCGTGGCGTCGATGACGGTGGACCCGACGGCGAGGACGGGGGAGGACTCGGGGGCCACGAAGCCGGCGACGAGGTGGCCGACGCCCGCCCCGGCGGCCGTCGCGAGCAGCGTGCCCAAGGCGTACCAACCGCGGGCCGGCCGCTGCGTGGCTGCGGTCTGGGGGGAGGTGGTGGTCATGGCAGTCCTTCGGAGCGGGCGGGCCCGGCGGATGGTGCGCGGCAGGCGGGGAGAGCACCATCCTCCCGCGGTGCCGGGGGCCCGGGGCGGTGGTCGCCCGGGATGCCTGCGGGCGGCCCAACCCTCGACGGCGGCCGCCGCGGATGCGGCCGGCGCCCGCCGCGTCACCTACCGTGGGAGGCGTGAAGACCGCCCGCCCTCCCCGCTTCCTCCCGTTCATCCTCACGGGCGCGGTCCTCGGGTTCGTCCTGGGCGCCGCGGTCGCGGACTTCGGCTGGCTGGAGAACACCGACACGGTCCTCGCGCAGAAGCAGTACTCGGCCACGACCGCCGTCGGCTACCTCGGCGTCCTCGGCGCCTGCCTCTTCGCGCTCCTCGCCGCGCTCCTCGCGCTGGGCCTGGAGCGCCTCTCCCGCCGGGACTGACCCCTCCGCCCCGGCCGCGCTCCCGTCCGGCGGCCGGACTCCCCCGGGGCCCGGCCCGCCGCGTGAGAGGATGGAGCACGTGCCACGCGGAGACGGACGCCTCAGCCACGACCTCCTTCCCGGTGAGAAGGGGCCCCAGGACGCGTGCGGCGTGTTCGGGGTCTGGGCGCCGGGCGAGGAGGTCGCCAAGCTCGCCTACTACGGCCTGTACGCGCTGCAGCACCGCGGCCAGGAGTCGGCGGGCATCGCGACCTCGGACGGCAGCCGCCTGCTCGTCTACAAGGACATGGGCCTGGTCTCGCAGGTGTTCGACGAGCGCTCGCTCGGGGCGCTGCGCGGTCACCTCGCCGTCGGCCACTGCCGTTACTCGACGACCGGCGGCTCGACCTGGGAGAACGCCCAGCCGACCCTCGACGGGCACGCCGGCGGCACCGTCGCGCTCGCGCACAACGGCAACCTCATCAACTCGGCCGAACTGCGCGACGTCGTCGCCGGGCACCGGGTCGACGGCCAGCGAGGGGAGCTCGCCCGCGGCAACACGACCGACACCGCGCTCGTCACCGCGCTGCTGACCGCCGACCCCGACCGCACCGTCGAGGCCGCGGCGCTCGAGGTGCTGCCGATGCTGCGCGGCGCCTTCTGCCTCGTCTTCATGGACGAGCACACGCTCTACGCGGCGCGCGACCCGCAGGGCATCCGGCCGCTCGTCATCGGCCGCCTCGAGCGCGGCTGGGTCGTGGCGTCCGAGACCGCGGCGCTCGACATCGTCGGCGCCTCGTTCGTCCGCGAGGTCGAGCCCGGTGAGCTCGTCGCCATCGACGAGGACGGCCTGCGCTCGCAGCGGTTCGCCGAGGCCGAGCCCAAGGGCTGTGTCTTCGAGTACGTCTACCTCGCCCGCCCGGACACGACGATCAACGGCCGCGGCGTGCACGAGTCGCGGGTCCAGATGGGCCGGCAGCTGGCGCGCGAGCACCCGGTCGAGGCCGACCTCGTCATGCCGACGCCGGAGTCCGGCACGCCCGCCGCCATCGGCTACGCGCAGGAGTCGGGCATCCCCTACGGCCAGGGCCTGGTCAAGAACTCCTACGTCGGGCGGACCTTCATCGCCCCGTCGCAGACCATCCGGCAGCTCGGCATCCGGCTCAAGCTCAACCCGCTGCGCGACGTCATCCGGGGCAAGCGGCTCGTCGTCGTCGACGACTCGATCGTCCGCGGCAACACGCAGCGCGCGCTCGTGCGGATGCTGCGCGAGGCCGGGGCCGCCGAGGTGCACGTGCGCATCTCGTCGCCGCCGGTGCGCTGGCCGTGCTTCTACGGCATCGACTTCGCGACCCGGGCCGAGCTCATCGCCACCGGCCTCGGGGTCGAGGAGGTGCGCAACTCCATCGGCGCCGACAGCCTCGGGTACATCTCGGAGGACGGGATGATCGGGGCGACCGAGCAGCCGCGCGAGCGCCTGTGCACGGCGTGCTTCTCGGGGCAGTACCCGGTGACGCTGCCCGAGGACGGCCGGCTCGGCAAGGGCGTGCTCGAGCTCGAGCTGCCCCTCGACGACGACGGCGCCCCCGCGCAGCGGCCGCTCGGGGAGCGGCACCCGCACCGTCAGGCGCCCCTCGTCGACGTGCCGGTGCTCGACGTCGACGGGGTGCAGACCTCGGCCGGCGGTGGCGCCTCCGAGGCGGTCCTGCGCCCCTGACCCGGCGGTTCGCCGCGGTTCGAGGTGAAACCCGACCGCGAGAAGGTCGCATTTCACCTCGACTCCCCGGAGTAGTGCGCGGTTCGAGGTGAAACCCGACCACGAGAGGGTCGCATTTCACCTCGACTCCCGGTGGGGGTGCGGCGGTCTCAGGCGGCGCGCCGGACCCGTGACCAGTACGCGGCGCAGATCTGGTCGAGGTACGGGTCGGGGTCGAGGCGCCAGCCGATGAGCCCGACCCGCAGTACGAGGTCGTCGCCGAGCGCGACGGCGTTCTGCCGCAGCGTGTCGTCACCGGGCTGGAGGCCGGCGAGGTGCCCCGCGCCGTCGACCTCGACGACGAGCCGGGCCTCGCGCCACTCGACGTCGAGGTAGGCCCGACCACCCGGCAGCCGCCGGATGGTCTGACGCGACGGTTCCGGGAGCCCGCGACGACGGCACGCCGCGACGACATCGAGCTCACCGAGGGAGTGCGCGCCCGCGGCGACGTCGCGCGCGAGGCGGGGGACCAGCGCCCGTCGGGTGCGCATCCGGACCTCGTCGGCGGCCGCGACGAGCTGCTCGCCGGTGCACAGGCGCTGCTGCACCGGCAGGACGAGGAGCAGGGCCGCCTGCCGGTCGCTGACCGCCCAGTGGGCCGCCCGCACCGCGGCGACGGCGACGCGGGTCCTCGGCAGACCCGACGGCAGGAGCTCGTCCGGCACCCGCCGCGCGACCTTGTGGATGACGACGTCCTCCACGTCCTCGACCTCGGCGGTGTGCCGGACGGACACGTGCACCCGGTCGTCGTCGTACCCGGTCAGTCCGGCGTGCTGCAGCGCGGTGACGCCGTCGACGGCCGCGATCTGCTCACCGACCTCCCAGACCGCCCTCCACCGCCGGGCGACGTCATCGAGCGGCCCCGTGGACGTCGCGACGGTCTGCACGCCGTGCGCGGCCCAGCGCTCGGCCGCGAGCTCACGGCGGACCATCCGGTGGTCGACCCCGACGGAGCGCAGGAGGGTGCGCGACAGCACGCCGCCGTAGCCGACGGCGAGCTCGCGGGCCGCGCGTCGCCGGGCGGCGGTCGTGACAGGTGGGTCCATCCGGTGAGCGTGCATCGGCGGCACACTCGCGGCCAGTCCTGCGGGGGCATCTGTGGACGAGCCTCACGGTGAGCCGACCCTGTGGACGAGCGGGTCGATGTGAAACCCGACCGCGAGGGGGTCGGGTTTCACCTCGAACGGGTGGGGCCGGAGGCGTCAGGCGTCGGCGGCGACCTTGGCGTCGTCCTCGTCGGTGCGACCGTGCAGCCGCGAGCGCTTGTACCCGTAGAAGAAGTAGATGCCGAAGCCGAGCAGCATCCAGATGAGGAACCGCAGCCACGTCTCCACCGACAGGTTGAGCATGAGGTAGATGCTGATGAGCGCCGCGAGGACCGGCAGCACGGGGTTGCCGGGGACCTTGAAGGCCCGCTGGAGGTCGGGGCGGCGCTTGCGCAGCACCGGCACGGCGAGCGAGACGAGCGCGAACGCCGACAGCGTGCCGATGTTGACCATCTCCTCGAGCTTGCCGATGGGCGTCAGCGACGCGACGAGCGCGACCACCGTGCCGATGGCGAGCGTCAGCCGCACGGGCGTGCCGGTGCGCGGGTTCGTGCGGCCGATCGAGGGCGGCAGCAGCCGGTCGCGGGACATCGCGAAGGTCACGCGGGTCGCGCCGATGATCAGCGTCATGACGACGGTCATCAGTCCCGCGACGGCGCCGGCGGCGATGAGGGTCGCGTACCCCGGCTTCCCGACCGACTCGAAGGCCGCCGCGAGCGCGGCGTCCGGGTTGATCTTGTCGTACTTGACCATCCCGGTGATGACGAGCGTCGTCGCGACGTAGAGGACGGTGCAGATGACGAGCGAGGCGATGATGCCGATCGGCAGGTCGCGCTGCGGGTTCTTCGCCTCCTCGGCGGTCGTCGCGACGACGTCGAAGCCGATGTACGCGAAGAAGACGATGGCCGCGCCGGAGACGATGCCGAGCACCCCGTACGTCGTCGGCTCGAGGCCGAAAATCACTTGGATGAGCGGAGCCGTCAGGCCGCTCGTCTGCTCGCCCGCGGTGGCCGGCGGGACGAACGGCGAGTAGTTCGCGCTGTTGACGAACGCCAGGCCGGCGAAGATGACGAAGAGGACGATGAAGAGCTTGACCGCCACGAGCACGAGGTTGACCCGCAGCGACTCCTTGATGCCGATCGCGATGAGCGCGGTGAGCAGCGCGACGAGCACGAACGCCGGCAGGTCGAAGTGCGAGCCGGGGGCGACGGCCTCGGGCACGGTGACGCCGAACTTGTCGAGCAGGAGCGTCGCGTACTGCGACCAGCCCTGGGCGACGACGCTCGCGCCGAGCATCAGCTCGAGCAGGAGGTCCCAGCCGATGATCCACGCGACGATCTCGCCGAGGGACGCGTACGAGAACGTGTACGCCGACCCGGACACCGGCACGGTGGAGGCGAACTCGGCGTAGCAGAGCGCCGCGAGCCCGCAGCAGACCGCGGCGAGGACGAACGAGATCGCGATGGACGGACCAGCGTAGTCGGAGGCCGCGCGGCCGGTCAGCGTGAAGATGCCGGCGCCGATGATGACGCCGATCCCGAAGACCGTGAGGTCGAGGGCGGACAGCTTCTTCTTGAGCTGGAACTCCGGGTCCTCGGTCTCCTTGATCGACTCCTCGATCGTCTTGGTCCGCATGACGCCCATGACACGCTCCCGTCGTCGGTGCTCTCGGCAGCCGAGACGCTAGCGGACACCGAACCCCCTGCGGGGGTTGCGGTCAGGGTCGCTCGTCGACCCACTCCCGCGGCGGGTAGAGCGGGATGGCGCGCGCGTGGTCGTCGTCGGCCCCGCGAGGGTCGGCCCCCGCCGTGGAGTCCTGGTCGAAGGGCACGTCCTCGGAGCGAGAACCGGTGCGCACGACCGGGATCTCGCCGGTGTCGCCGAGCGAGCGCGGTGCGAGGTTGGAGCTGCGGTACCAGGACTCCGGCGCGCGGGTCGTCCCGCTCGTGGGCATCGACGGGTAGCCGGGGTCGGTGACCGAGACCCCGCCTCCGGGGACGCTGGGGTCCGTGCCGCGCGGGCCGCGGCCACGCGGCGGGCCACCGTCGCCGTCGTCGGGCCCGTCCGAGCCGTCGGGCCCGTCGGGTCCGTCATCGCGGCGGCGCGGACGCCGGGGCAGCTTCGGCCACGACCGCCCTGTGCCGGAACGGCGTTCGCGCGGCTTCTCACCGAAGATCTCGGAGTTGAGGGCGGCGTTGACGTGGTCGGGCTCGGGGATGAAGGTCAGCTCGCGCAGGCCCTGCTCCTGGCCGGCGCTCTCGATGATGATCGTGCCGAACCCGAGCAGCTCACCGACGAGCGGGCGCCGGTAGGTCATGTCGGTGACCTTGGTGAGCCGCATCATCGGCACGCTGACGTCGAGGACGCCCTCGTGCCGGAGGATGCGCTTGTTCGTCACGACGATCCAGCGGTAGCGCCGCTGCAGCTCGGCCCAGCCGAGCCGGGCCAGGCCGACGAGCAGGACGATGCCGGTCAGCCGCAGCAGGGGCTCGGCCACGTGCAGCCCGGCGTCGAACCACAGGTAGACGACGAACGCGGCCGCGGGCCAGAGCGCCTGGCGCAGGAGGACCGCCGGGTGCTGGCGGGTGCGGATGACGATGCGCTCACCCTGCGCGAGCTGCCGCTCGAGGCTGCGGGCCACCCGCCGGGGCATCGCCTCGAGGTCGACCTCGACGCTGTCCGGGGTCCCGTCCGTGACGGAGTGGGCCCGGCGCACGGGTCAGCCGTTCAGCAGGCTGTCGAAGAAGCGCCCGATGTTGCTGACGCCGTTGGAGACGACGTCCCAGGCCGAGCCGAAGATGCTCGCGGCGGAGTCGGGCGAGGTGAGGATCGCGTACAGGAGGAAGACGACGACGAGCCACATCACGATCTTCTTGACCGGGGGCATGGCGTGGATCCTCCTGCGTGCGGGCGCGGCGTGGGGCACGCCTCGCCGATGATCGTCCCAGATGTGACGGGTGTGACGGACGAGGTGGCTGGGACCGGGCGTGTCGCGCCCGGCCCCGACCGGGGCGCGGGCTACTGCGCGACGCCGTAGAGGCGGTCACCTGCGTCGCCGAGGCCCGGCACGATGTAGCCGACCTCGTTGAGCTTCTCGTCGATGGCGCCGGTGACGAGGGTCACCGGCGCGCTGAGGTCGGCGACCGACTCCTCGAGGTGCGCGATCCCCTCGGGGGCCGCGAGCAGGGTGACCGCGGTGATGTCGTCGGCGCCGCGCTCGACGAGGTAGCGGATGGCGTCGGCCATCGAGCCACCCGTCGCGAGCATCGGGTCGAGGACGTAGACCTGGCGGCCGGAGAGGTCGTCGGGCAGGCGGTTGGCGTACGTGACGGCCTCGAGGGTCTCCTCGTCGCGCTGCATCCCGAGGAAGCCGACCTCGGCGCTCGGCAGCAGCCGGACCATGCCCTCGAGCATCCCGAGCCCGGCGCGCAGGATCGGGACGATGAGCGGCTTGGGGTTGGAGAGCTTGATGCCCGTCGTGGGCGCGACCGGCGTCTCGATCTCGAACGGCTCCACGCGGACCTCACGCGTCGCCTCGTAGGCGAGGAGGGTCATCAGCTCCTCGGCGAGGCGGCGGAAGGTCGGCGAGTCCGTCCGCTTGTCCCGGAGGTAGGTCAGCTTGTGGGCGATGAGCCGGTGGTCCGGGTTGATCACGCGCATGGGTGAAACTTAGCGCGTGCCGACTCCACCCGACCCCGCCGCCGAGGCGTGGATGCGCCGGGCGCTGGCCCTCGCCGCGCGCGCCGCGGCCGCCGGTGACGTGCCCGTCGGGGCGGTCGTCGTCGACCCCGCCGGCGTCGTCGTCGGCGAGGGGTTCAACGTCCGCGAGGCCGAGGGCGACCCCACCGGGCACGCCGAGGTCGTCGCGCTGCGGGCCGCGGCGCGGGCCCTCGGCACGTGGCGGCTCGAGGGCCACCGGCTCGTCGTGACGATGGAGCCCTGCCCGATGTGCGCCGGGGCGCTCGTCCTCGCCCGCGTGGCGCAGGTCGTCCTCGGGGCGTGGGACCCCAAGCTCGGGGCGTGCGGGTCGGTGTGGGACGTGCCGCGGGACCGGCGGGTGACGCACCGGGTCGAGGTCGTCGGCGGGGTGCTCGAGGAGGAGTGCGGGGCGGTCGTGCGCGACTTCTTCGCGGGGCACCGAGGGGCGTCGTCGGGCGCCTGACCAGTTCGTCTGCACCGTGTCGAAACTCTGTCGAACGTTCCTGCTAGGTTCGACAACGAACGGCTCCGACCGGGGCTGTGCACGTGTGAACGAAAGGGCCACCCCATGGGCATCATCGGCTGGATCATCATCGGCGGTCTCGCCGGCTGGGTCGCGAGCAAGATCATGAACACCGACGCGCAGCAGGGCATCATCCTCAACATCGTCGTCGGCATCATCGGCGCCCTCATCGGCGGCTTCCTCCTCGGCGCGTTCGGCGTCGACACCGACGGCAGCGGCATCATCGTCAGCTTCATCACCGCGCTCATCGGCGCGTGCATCCTCCTGTTCGCCGTCAAGGCCGTCACCAAGCGGGCCTGACCCGGCTCGGCCGGACCCTCCGGCCCGCCTGTCCACGACGCCGCCCCCACCCCCCGCGGGGGCGGCGTCGTGGCGTCCCCGGCCCCGATTTCCGGCCGGTCCCGGGGCTCGGGTAGCCTCTCCGGCGGTGGCGTGTCCGAGCGGCCTAAGGAGCACGCCTCGAAAGCGTGTGAGGGTTTACGCCCTCCGTGGGTTCAAATCCCACCGCCACCGCCAGCACCGGGACCCCCGGGCGCACCGCGCCCGGGGGTCCTCGCGTCTCGCGGCCCGGGGCGCGCGTGGCGTGCCGGGGTGGTCCTGCTGAGCCGGGCGGTCTCGCCGTGCCGAAGTGGTGCTGCGGTGCCGAGGTGGTCCCGCCCGGCCGCGGTCCCCTCGCCGTGCCGTGCCGTCCTGCCGCCCCGGCACGACGAGGTCACCCCGGTAAGGCGAGGTCACCCCGACCCCGCACCGGGACCGTGCGCCGCGGAAGGGAAACCTTGCGGGGTGGAAGGGAAACCTTGCCGGATGGAAGGGAAACCTTCCGTAGCGAGAGGATCCCGGGAGGACCCACCTCCACAGCGGAGACACAGCCGACTCCCGGCCCGCGTGCCGGCTGCGCGGTGGATGATGTCGCTCGTGTCCAGCCTCCTCGAGCAGATCCTCGGGCAGCCGGCGTGGGTCGTCTACCTCGTCGTCGGGCTCGTCGTCCTCGTCGAGGACGCCCTCTTCGTCGGCTTCGTCGTGCCCGGCGAGACCGCCGCCATCCTCGGTGGCGTCACGGCCGCGATCGGCCACACCTCGCTGCCCTGGGTCGCGGTCGTCGTCATCGGCGCCGCGGTCGTCGGCGACAGCATCGGCTACGAGGTCGGGCGGGTGCTCGGACCGCGGCTCACCGAGGCCCGGATGCTGCGCCGCGCCCGGCCGCGCGTGGAGCAGGCGCAGGACTTCCTCGTGCGGCGCGGCGCGGTGTCGGTCTTCCTCGCCCGCTGGACCGCGTTCCTGCGGGCGGTCGTCCCCGCGCTCGCCGGCTCCTCGGGCCTGCGCTACCCGACCTTCCTCGTGTGGAACCTGCTCGGCGGGCTGGCCTGGGGGGCGACGGTCGTCGTCGGCGGCTACCTCGCGGGCCGCAGCTACCAGCGCCTCGAGAGCTGGCTCGGGACCGGCTCGCTCGTCGTCGTCGCGGTCATCGTCCTCGTCGCGGTGCTCGTCCACCGCCGCCGGCGCAGCAGCCACCGCGCGGCGCGCGCCTGAGGGGTCAGCGGCGCCCGTGGGGGTTGACGAGCGTGGCCGCGGCCCACGACCCGGCGAAGGTCAGCAGCGCGGCCAGCACGAACACCCACACGCCGTCGACGACGGCCTCGGCCACCGCCAGCGAGAGAAGCATCACCGCGAGCGCCGTCCCCGCCGCCCGGACCGTCGCGAAGTACGTCCCCGTGTCCATGGCGGGCGGCGTAGGGCCGCCGCGTCGCGCGGGCGCGACGGCGCGCGGGATCAGGAGGCCGAGGGCTCCGGGCACATCGGCAGCTGCCCGGAGGGGGCGACGTAGGGCCGGACGGTGGTGAACTTCGTCCCCAGCGCGACCTCGACGCTGCCGTCGGTCCGCTGGTCGAGGACCGGCTTGGCCCCCTTGGGCATGAGGCTCATCAGCAGCGTGGCGTCGGCGCGCCCGGCCTCGCCGTAGCGCACCTCGACCACGGCGGGGGTCTTGCGCGTCGAGGTGTCGTTGCCGACCTTGCCGATGACGAAGCCCTGCTTCTCGAGCTGCTGGGCCGTGCGCGAGGCGAGGTTGGGGCGGTTCGTCGCGTTGTACACGTTCACGGTGACCTGACCGGGGACGCGCTCGTCCGGGTCGTAGGGCCGGCAGGTGGCAGCGGGCGGGCGGTTGGCCCGCGCCTGCTCGTCGGCGCGGTAGTACGACAGGGCGTACCAGAAGGCGAAGAACAGGCCGAGCAGGACGACGCCGATGACGACGACCGCCCGACGGCGGCGACGGCGGGCCTCGACGGAGACCGGCGTCTCGTCCGCGTACTCGCTCACGGCGGGCTCAGAGGGCCAGCACGCGGGCGTGCAGGGTCGGGCGCTGGTGCAGGGCCGCGCGCAGGGCGCGGTGCAGGCCGTCCTCGAGGTAGAGGGTGCCCTCCCACTCGACGACGTGCGCGAACAGGTCGCCGTAGAACGTCGAGTCCTCGGCGAGCAGCGCGTGCAGGTCGAGCTCGCGCTTGGTCGTCACGAGCTCGTCGAGCCGGACGAGCCGCGGGGGCACGTTCGACCACTGCCGCCCCGTGTACCCGTGGTCCGGGTACGGGCGCGCGTCGCCGACGGCCTTGAAGATCACGCCGACCACTCTATGGGGCCGGGCGGGCGAGGTCCGGCCGCGAAACCCCGGCGCGCACTACATTGGCGCGGGTGAGTGACAGCAGCGAGTCCACCCTCCTCGACGCGATCCGGGCCGGCTACACCGTCGAGGGGCCGTCCCTCGAGCTCGGCGCAGCGGTCGTCGACGGCGCCGCCCACCCGGACGCGGTCGTCCGCATCCCGCTCTCGGCGATGAACCGCCACGGCCTCGTCGCCGGCGCCACCGGGACCGGCAAGACCAAGACGCTCCAGCTGATGGCCGAGCAGCTCGCCGCCCAGGGCGTGCCGGTGTTCCTCGCGGACGTCAAGGGCGACCTCTCCGGGATGGCGAGCGCCGGCGAGGCCAACGAGCGCATCACGTCCCGCTCGCAGGAGGTCGGCCTGCCGTGGACCCCGACCGCCTACCCCGTCGAGTTCTTCGCCCTCGGTGGCCAGGGCAAGGGCATCCCGGTGCGCGCCGCGGTGTCGACCTTCGGGCCGACGCTGCTCGCGAAGGTGCTGGGGCTCAACGCGACCCAGGAGTCGAGCCTCGGGCTGGTCTTCCACTACGCCGACAAGCGGGGGCTCTTCCTCGACACGATCGCCGACCTGCGCGCGGTCGTGCAGCACCTGACCTCGGACGAGGGCAAGGCCGACCTCAAGGAGCTGGGCGGGCTGTCGTCGGCGACGGCCGGCGTCATCCTGCGCGAGCTCATCACCTTCTCGGACCAGGGCGCCGACGCGTTCTTCGGCCTGCCCGAGCTCGACACCGCCCAGCTGCTGCGCACCGCCCCCGACGGGCGCGGTCTCGTCTCGATGCTCGAGCTCCCGGCGGTGCAGGACCGGCCGCAGCTGTTCTCGACCTTCCTCATGTGGCTGCTCGCGGACCTCTTCCACGACCTGCCCGAGGTCGGCGACCTCGACAAGCCGAAGCTCGTCTTCTTCTTCGACGAGGCGCACCTGCTCTTCTCGGACGCGTCCAAGGAGTTCCGCGACGCCATCCAGCAGACGGTCCGCCTCATCCGCTCCAAGGGCGTCGGTGTCTTCTTCGTCACCCAGTCGCCCAAGGACGTCCCGGCCGACGTCCTCGCGCAGCTCGGCAACCGGGTGCAGCACGCGCTGCGGGCGTTCACCCCTGACGACGCGGCCGCGCTCAAGGCGGCGGTCAAGACCTACCCGAGGACCGAGTACGACCTCGCCGAGCTGCTCACCTCGCTCGGCACCGGCGAGGCCGTCGTCACCGTCCTGTCCGAGAAGGGCGTCCCGACCCCGGTCGCGTGGACGCGGATGCGGGCCCCCGAGTCGCTCATGGGTCCCTCGCCCGACGCCGTCTTCGACGCCGCGGTCGCCGCCTCGCCCCTGACCGCGCAGTACGCGCAGGCGCAGGAGCGCGACTCGGCCGCCGAGATGCTCGGCAAGGCCACGCAGGAGCGCGTCGCCGCCCAGCAGGCCGCGACCGAGGCCGAGGCCCGCGCGACGGCGGACGCCGCGGCGGAGCAGGAGGCCGCGAGGGCCCGCGCGGCGGCCGAGCAGGCCGCGGCGAAGGAGCGGGCCGCGGCCGAGAAGGCGCGCGCCGCGGAGGAGCGCCGTCGGGCGCAGGAGCCGGGCATGGTCGAGCAGGTCGTCCAGTCCTCGGCGTTCCGCTCGATGCTGCGCTCGGCCGGCACGGCGCTGGGCCGCGAGATCACCCGGTCGATCTTCGGGACCACCCGACGGCGGTGAGCCGCACCGGGACCCGCGGTCAGAGCGCCAGGACCGCCCGCGCGTAGGCGCACTCGAGGTCCGCGTCCTCGACGGAGTGCAGGTCGCCGGGGCCGGTCGCGTACTCGACGCGCCAGCCCTCGGTCGTGCGCACCACCGCCGAGAGCCGGTTGCCGAGCAGCCCGCGCAGCTGGTCCTCGCGCGGCAGCCAGAGGGCCTGGTCGAGCGTCACCGAGTCCAGCGCCCACTCCGTCGTGCCGTTGAAGCCCAGCAGCGACCGGCCGCCGTAGGAGTGGACCTCGACCGTCAGGTCGGAGATCCAGAAGACGTCGCCGGTCAGCAGCTCGGTGTCGATGACGAAGCGGTCTCCGGGCGAGGGCTCCCAGAGCACGCCGGCCTCGACGAGGTCGCGGGCCAGCTCGACGGTGATCACCGTCCCAGTGTCACCCGGTCGGTGCCCTCGTGGCGAGGTCGGTGCGTCGCCGGGTCGGAGCGGACGCGGGCGCGACACCGGGGGTGCCGCGCCCGCTCGGCCCCTCACCCCCGGGGTCGCAGGACCGGTGCCAGGGTGTCGAGGACGGAGGCGTCCTCGATGGTGCCGGGCACGGTGGGTGTCTTGCCGTCGGCCATCTCGCGCATCGTCTTGCGCAGGATCTTCCCCGAGCGGGTCTTGGGCAGGGCGCCGACGACGTCGACCTGCTTGAGGCTCGCCACCGCCCCGACCTCGTCGCGCACGCGCTGGACGAGCTCGCGGCGGATGCGCTCGCCGTCGGCCTCGGCGTCGACCCCGCCCTTGAGGACGACGAGCCCGCGCGGCACCTGCCCCTTGAAGTCGTCGGCGACGCCGATGACGGCGCACTCCGCGACGGCCGGGTGGCCGGCGAGCGCCGCCTCGATCGAGCCGGTCGAGAGCCGGTGACCCGCGACGTTGAGCACGTCGTCGGTGCGGCCCATGACGTAGACGTAGCCGTCCTCGTCGATCATCCCGCCGTCGCCGGTCAGGTAGTAGCCGTCGTAGACCGAGAGGTAGCCGGCGACGTAGCGCTCGTCGTCGTTCCACAGCGTCGGCAGCGTGCCGGGCGGCAGGGGCAGCCGGATGGCGATGGCGCCCTCGGTGCCCGGGGGCACCGGCCGGGCCGACTCGTCGAGCACCTGCACGTCGTACCCGGGAACGGGTACCGACGGCGAGCCGGCCTTGATCGGCATCGGGTCCAGGCCGCGCAGGTTGGCGGCGATGGGCCATCCGGTCTCGGTCTGCCACCAGTTGTCGACGACGGGCACGCCGAGGACGTCGGTCGCCCACTCGTAGGTGTCGGGGTCGAGCCGCTCGCCGGCGAGGAAGACGCACCGGAGCGAGGAGAGGTCGTGGTCCTTGGTCAGCGCGCCGGTGGGGTCCTCGCGCTTGATGGCCCGGTACGCGGTGGGGGCGGTGAACATCGCCTTGGCCCGGTACTGCGAGACGACCCGCCAGAAGGCTCCGGCGTCCGGGGTGCCGACCGGCTTGCCCTCGTAGAGAACGGTGGTCGCGCCGGTGAGGAGCGGGGCGTAGACGATGTAGGAGTGGCCGACGACCCACCCGACGTCGGACGCGGTGAACCAGACGTCGCCGGGACCGATGTCGTAGACGTTCTCCATCGACCAGCGCAGCGCGACCGCGTGGCCGCCGTTGTCGCGGACGATGCCCTTGGGGCGGCCGGTCGTGCCGGAGGTGTAGAGGACGTAGAGGGGGTCGGTGGCCTCGACGTCGACGCAGTCGACCGGCTCGGCGTCGGCCACGAGCTCGTCCCAGGTCATCTCCTCCCACTCGGTGTCGCGGACCCCGACCTGCGCCGGGGCCTGCTCGCGCTGCAGGACGATGACCGACTCGGGCTTGTGGCTGCTGCGGTCGAGGGCGCCGTCGAGCATCGGCTTGTACTCGACGACCCGGCTCGGCTCGATGCCGCACGAGGCCGAGACGACGACCTTGGGCTGCGCGTCCTCGAGCCGGGCGGCGAGCTCGGCGGGCGCGAAGCCGCCGAAGACGACGGAGTGGATCGCGCCGAGGCGGGCGCAGGCGAGCATCGCGACGACGGCCTCGGGGACCATCGGCATGTAGACGACGACCCGGTCGCCCTTCTCGACGCCGAGCGAGGCGAGGGCGCCGGCGAAGCGCGCGACCCGGTCGAGGAGCTCGGCGTAGGTGAACGTGGCGGTCGTGCCGGTGACGGGGGAGTCGTAGTGGAGGGCGGGCTGGTCGCCGCGGCCGTCGCGGACGTGCCGGTCGAGCGCGTTGAAGCAGGTGTTGAGCCGGCCGCCGCGGAACCAGCGGTAGAACGGCGGGTTGCTGTCGTCGAGGACGGTCGTCGGCGGGGTGCTCCACTCGACGGCCCGCGCGGCCTCACTCCAGAACGCGGTGGGGTCGGAGATCGAGCGCTCGTGGGCCGCTCGGTAGGCGCCGTTGCTCATGGGGTCATCCTCGACCCGTCGTGCGGCGGCCGTCCACGGAACGTGACGCACCAGTCCGTGGACGGCCGGGACGCGGCGACGAGCGGGCGGGGGAGCAGCGCCGGGCGGGGTCGCCGCTGTCGACACAGGGGTTCGTCCACGAGACCCCGGTTCGGAGCCGGGGTCTCGTGGACATTTCGGGGTGACCCCGAAAAGGTGGGGCGGCGGTCAGCCCCAGGCCTCGGCGCGGGTGAGGCAGAACGGGTGCCCGCTCGGGTCGAGGACGACGCGCCAGGTCTCGCCCGGCTGCTCGTCGGGCAGGGTGCCGCCGAGCCCGACGACCTCCTGCGCCGCGGCGTCGAGGTCGTCGACGGCGAGGTCGAGGTGGAACTGCTTGCTGCCGTGCTCGTTCGGCCAGCCCGGTGCCTCGTACCCCTCGACGAGGCCGAAGCCCAGCGCGAGACCGTCCGGGCTCGTGAGCATCCCGTACTCGTCCTGCTCGTGCGCGACCTCCCAGCCGAGCACCGCGTGCCAGAAGGCGACGTCGCGGCGCACGTCGGAGCTGTCGAGCGAGACCATCTTGAGGGCGGCGGTGGCCATGGAGGAGTCCTCTCGTCGGGGTCGGTGCCGCCCAGCATGCCTAGGCTGGCGCCGTGCCGGATAGGACGAACGCGACGGCGACGACCGGCGGGGTGCTGCGCCCGGACGAGCTCGCGCGCCACCTCGCGCTCGCGCGGCGACCGGCCGGCCCCGGGGTCGCGCCGTGGGTCGAGAACCACTGGCGCCTCGCCTGGGACCTGCCGCCCGGGCGGTCCTACGTCAGCGAGGTGCTGCCCCACCCGACCTGCTCGCTGACGGTCGAGGTCACCACCCACCCGCGTCCCGGGGTGCCGCCGGGGGAGTGCGTCGTCGTGACGGGCGTCAGCACCCGTCGCTTCGACGTCGAGCTGCGCGGTCGCGGCCGGGTGCTCGGGGTGCGCTTCCGGCCCGGTGGCCTCACCGCGCTGACCGGGCTCGACGCCGCGGCGTGGTCGGACCGGACGGTCGCCGCCCGCTCCGTCCTGCCCGCCCCGTTCGTCGACCGCCTCGCCGACCCCGCGCTCGCCGACGACCCCGACGCCTGGGAGGCGGCGGCCGAGGAGGTCCTCGCCGCCCTCGACCCCGGCCCCGACGAGCGGTACGACGAGGTGCTCGCGGTCGTCGGCACGATGCTCGCGGACCCGGCGCTGCTCACCGTCGGCGAGGTCGCGCAGCGGCACGGGTGCAGCACCCGTCGGCTGCAGCGGCTCTTCGCGCACTACGTGGGCGTCGGGCCGAAGTGGGTGCTCGCGCGCTACCGGATGCACGACGTCGTGGACGCGCTCGACGCCGGCTACGACGGCACGCTCACCGACCTCGCGGTGCGCCACGGCTGGTACGACCAGGCGCACTTCACCCGCGACTTCACGGCGCTCGTCGGGGTCACCCCCGGGCGCTACCGGGACCGGCGCTCCTGAACGTCGGACGTCCTTCCCGTTGCCGGATCCTCGATGTGTGACTAAGTTTCACCGCGTCCCACAATGACGTGAACAAGTTACGCACCGGAGGTTCCCCGTGCCCTCGACGCCCACCCGCCGCACCGCCCTCACCGCCTCGATGGCGCTCGCGCTCGCCGGCGCGGCCGCCCCCGCCGCCTCGGCCGGCGGCCACCGCCCCGGCCACCCGCGCCCCGGTCACCACCACGGCTGGGTCACCTCGACGATGGCGCGGATGACGCTGCGCGAGAAGGTCGGCCAGCTCTTCGTGCAGCAGGTCTACGGCAGCGTCGCCGACGCGCCCGACGAGCGCAACGTGCCGCTCTACGGCGTCGCGAAGCCCTCCGAGGTCGTCCAGAAGTACATGCTCGGCGGCGTCATCTACTTCGCGTGGACCGACAGCGTCAAGGACCCCGACCAGATCACCGCCCTGAGCAACGGGCTCCAGAAGGCCGCGCTCACCCGCCGCACGAAGGCCCGCGTGCCGCTGACCATCGGCGTCGACCAGGAGCAGGGCGTCGTCACCCGCATCGGCCCGCCGGCCACCCAGTTCCCCGGCTCGATGGCCCTCGGCGCCGGCCGCAGCACGAAGGACGCGCGCACCGCTGCCGCCATCACCGGCCAGGAGCTGCGGGCGATGGGCATCACGACCAATTTCGCCCCCGACGCCGACACCAACGTCAACCCGCTCAACCCGGTCATCGGCACCCGCTCGTTCTCGTCCGACCCGTCGCTCGCCGCCGACATGGTGGCCGCGCAGGTCACCGGCTACCAGCGCGACGGCGGCGTCATGTCGGCCGCCAAGCACTTCCCGGGCCACGGCGACACCGCCACCGACAGCCACGTCGCCTTCCCGGTCATCACCCACACCCGGCAGCAGTGGGAGGAGATCGACGCCCCGCCGTTCGAGGCCGCGATCGCCGCCGGCATCGACATGGTGATGACCGCGCACCTCTCCTTCCCGGCCCTGGACGACAGCGGCGACCCCGCGACGCTCAGCCGGCCGATCCTCACCGGCCTCCTGCGCGAGCGGCTCGGCTTCGAGGGCGTCATCGTCACCGACTCCCTCGAGATGCAGGGCGTGCGCGACAAGTACGGGGACGAGGAGGTGGCGGTGCGAGCGCTCGAGGCGGGCGTCGACCAGCTGCTCATGAGCCCCGCCCTCCCCCAGGCCTTCGAGGCGGTCGTCGCCGCCGTCGAGTCCGGCCGGATCAGCCGTCGCGACCTCGACGCCAAGGTCCGTCGCGTCCTCACCCTCAAGGCCGAGCGCGGCGTGGTCGAGCGTCCGTGGGCCGACCCGCGCCGGGTCGACCGCGTCGTCGGCACGCCGGAGCACCTCGCGGCCGCGGCGGCGGTGACGAACCGGACGACCACGCTCGTCCGCAACGACGACGGCGTCCTCCCGATGGCCGTGCGCGGCAAGGACCTCCTCGTCACCGGCTACGGCGAGACGACCACCCGCACCCTCGCTGCCGGCCTCGACGCGCAGGGTGCGACGAGCACCGTGCTCGTCACCGGCAGCGCGCCGACCGACGCCCAGGTGGCCGCGGCCGCTGCCGCCGCGGCCGGGCGCGACGCCGTCGTCGTCACGACGATGAAGGCCTGGGACACGGCCGTCACCGACAAGAACCGGGGGCAGCAGAAGCTCGTCGCCGCCCTGCGCGCCACCGGCGTCCCGGTCGTCGTCGTCGCCACCCGCGACCCCTACGACATCGCCTACCTCGGCGACGCCGAGACCTACCTCGCGACGTACAGCTACAGCCCGGTGGCGCTCGAGGCAGCGGCCCGCGTCATCGCCGGCGCCGTCGCCCCCACGGGGAAGCTGCCGGTCGACGTCCCCGTCGCCGGTGACCCCTCCACCGTCCTCTACCCCTTCGGCCACGGCCTCGGCTACTGAGCCGGCCCGCCCCCTCGATCAGGAGCAGACCCATGACCTCCCTGGACCGCCGCAGCCTCTTCGCGGCCACCGCCGTCACCGCCGCCGCCACCGCGGTCGGCGCCCCCGCCGCCCACGCCTCCGGCCGACCCGGCCACGGGCGCGGCGTCACCACCGGCGCCGACCGTGCCGCCGCCGACCGCTGGTCGGTCCTGCGCGGCCGGAAGGTCGGCGTCGTCACCAACCCGACCGGCATCCTCGCGAACCTGCGCAGCGTCGTCGACGAGATGCACGAGTCGGGCCGGGTCGACCTGCGCGCCGTCTTCGGACCGGAGCACGGCTTCCGCGGCACGGCGCAGGCCGGCGACGCCGAGGAGACGCACACCGACCCGCGCACCGGCGTCACCGTCTACGACGCCTACGGCACCGGGGCCGACTCGCTCTCGGCGATGGTCCGCGAGGCCGGCGTCGACACCGTCGTCTTCGACATCCAGGACGTCGGCGCGCGCTTCTACACCTACATCTGGACGATGTACACGGCGATGCGGGCCGCGGTCCGCACCGGCTGCTCGTTCGTCGTCCTCGACCGGCCGAACCCGATCGGCGGCACCGCCCGCGGCCCGATGATGACGACCGCGTTCACGACCGGCGTCGGCGCCAAGGAGATCGTCCAGGTCCACGGGATGACCGTCGGCGAGCTCGCGCGCTTCGTCGACGGTGAGTTCCTCGAGGGCGACGAGGGGAAGCGGCTCGGCGACGCGCTCGAGGTCGTCGAGGTCTCCGGCTGGCGCCGCGACACCCTCTTCGCCGACACCGGCCTGCCCTGGGTCATGCCGAGCCCGAACATGCCGACCCCCGACACCGCGCTGGTCTACCCCGGCACGTGCCTCTTCGAGGGCACCAACCTCTCCGAGGGCCGCGGCACGACCCGGCCGTTCGAGCTCGTCGGCGCCCCGTTCGTCGACCACCGCTGGGCCGAGCGTCTCGAGTCGCGCCGGGTCCCGGGCGTGGACTTCCGGGAGGCGTACTTCAACCCGATCCAGAGCAAGCACGTCGGCGTCGTCTGCGGTGGCGTGCAGGTGCACGTCACCGACTACGAGCGGCTCGACGGGCCGCGGCTCGGCGCCGAGATGCTCGTCGCGGCGAAGGCGCTCTACCCCGAGTTCGCCTGGCGCAAGGACTCCTACGACCCGCAGCGCCCCTACTGGGTCGACAAGCTGACCGGCTCCCCGCGCCTGCGCGAGATGGTGGACGCGGGGGCCTCCGCCGACGCGGTCGTCGCCGCCTGGCGCTCCGAGCTCGCCGCCTTCGAGCGCCGGCGCCGGCCGTACCTCCTCTACCGCGGGGGCCGCGCGTGAGCCGCCGCGGCTGGGGCGCCGTCGCGGTGGCCGGCGTGCTCGCCGCCTCCGTGGCGACGGCGGGCCCGGTGTCCGCCAACGACTTCGACCGACCCGAGAAGGGGTTCATGCCCGCCAACACCGTCCTGCGCGACCGCGCCCCCGAGCGCGTCGGCCTCGACCCGGCGCCCCTCGCCGAGGCCGAGCGGCTCATCGAGTCGCACGAGGAGGCCCCCGCCGCGGGTGGCCACCCGATGTACGCCGGCGCCGTCGGCGTCATGGGCCACGACGGCGCGGTCGTCGCGCGCCACGCGAGCGGATGGGCCTCGCGGTGGAAGGACGCCACCACCGAGCTCCCGCGCGAGCAGTGGGAGCCGATGCGCGACGACACGGTCTTCGACCTCGCGTCGGTGAGCAAGCTCTTCACCTCGATCGCCACCGTCCAGCTCGTCGAGGACGGCACCGTCGACCTCGAGGCGCCCGTCGCGACCTACCTGCCCGAGTTCGGCGTCAACGGCAAGCAGGACGTCACCGTGCGGATGCTCCTGACCCACACCTCGGGCTTCACCTCGTGGCTGCCGCTGTGGTCGAAGTACCCGGACGTGCCCTCGCGGATCAAGGCCGTCATGGACCAGCCGCCCACCAACGCGCCGGGCTCCACCTACCTCTACAGCGACCTCAACCTCATCACCCTCGGCGTGATGGTCGAGCGCCTCTCGGCCAAGCCCCTCGACCGGTTCGTCCACGACCGCATCACCGCCCCGCTCGGGATGCGCGACACGGGCTACAACCCGACCGACCGCGACCGCACGGCGGCGACCGAGTACCAGACCGCACCGCCGCGCGGGATGGTCCGCGGCGAGGTGCACGACGAGAACGCCTGGTCCCTCGGCGGCGTCGCCGGCCACGCCGGCGTCTTCTCGACGGCCGACGACCTCGCCGTGCTCTCGCAGGCGCTGCTCAACGGCGGCACCTACCGGGGCCACCGCATCCTCGACCGCCGCAGCGTCGAGATGCTCATCACCAACTTCACCGAGGACTTCCCCGGTGACGCGCACGGACTCGGCTTCGAGCTCGACCAGCGCTGGTACATGGACGCCCTCTCCGGGCCGCGGACCGCCGGCCACACCGGCTACACCGGCACCTCGATCGTCATCGACTTCGACAGCCGGTCCTTCGCGATCCTCCTGACCAACCGCGTCCACCCGTCGCGGGAGTGGGGGAGCAACAACACCGCCCGGCAGGAGTGGGCCCGCGGTCTCGCGCTCGCGATGCCCGTCGACCCCCGCCACGGCCGCACGGCCTGGGCCGCCGGTGGCGCGAACGCGACGACGGCCACGCTCACCGCGCCCGTCGACGTGCCGCGCGGCGGGGCGCGCCTCGGCTTCGACCTCTTCGTCGACACCGAGGACACCGACGTCCTCACCCTCGAGACCTCGTCCGACGACGGCGCGACGTGGGCGCCCCTGCCGTTCGCGCTGCGCGACCGCGGGCCGGCGCAGCAGACCGACGGGACCGTCTCGGGCGAGCACGGGCGGCGCTGGATGCAGGCGCGCGCCGAGCTGCCGCAGGGCGACCTGCTGCTGCGCTGGCGGATGACGACCGACGCCGTCTACCTCGGCCGCGGTGTGCTCGTGGACGGGGTGCGGGCCACCGCGGGGCACCGGGTGCTCCTCGACGGCGAGCGCCGTCCCGGCGTGTTCGACCCCCGCGGGTGGAGCGTCGTGCAGCGCGCGTCCTAGGTTGTGCGCATGGCCACCCAGCCCACCGACGGCGCACCGTCCCTTCTCGTCCGGCTCCGCGGCGTCCGGCCCTCGCTCTCACCGGCCGAGGACCGCGTCGCGGAGCAGGTGCTCGCCGACCCACGGGCGGCCGCCGGGCTCACCATCAGCGAGCTCGCGGTGGCCGCCTCGACGTCGGAGACGACGGTGCTGCGCTTCTGCAAGCGCCTCGGCCTGCGCGGCTACCCCCAGCTGCGCCTCGCGCTGGCCGAGGCCTCGACCGGCGGACGCCCGACGGCGCCGACCAGCGACATCAGCGCCGACGACACCGTCGACGACGTCATCGCCAAGGTCGCCTACGCCGACGCCAGCGCGGTCGAGGAGACCGCGCAGACCATCGACCGCGAGGCCCTCGCCGCGACGGCCGAGGCGATCTCGCGGGCCGGCCGGGTCGACGTCTACGGCATCGGGGCCAGTGCGCTCGTCGCGATGGACCTCCAGCAGAAGCTGCACCGGATCGGCACGGTCGTCTTCGCGTGGAACGACCCCCACATCGCGCTGACGAGCGCGACGCTGCTCGGCCCGGGCGACGTCGCCATCGGGATCTCGCACTCCGGCACGACGACCGAGACGGTGGAGGCGCTCGAGCTGGCCCGCAGCCGGGGTGCCACGACCGTGGCGGTCACCAACTTCCCGGTGTCGCGCCTGGCCGAGGGGGCCGACCAGGTCCTCGCGACGGCCGCGCGCGAGTCGAGCCTGCGCTCGGGCGCGACGGCCAGCCGGATCGCGGCGCTCACCGTCGTCGACTGCCTCTACATCGCCGTCGCCCAGCACGACCTCGCCCGCGCGCAGGACGCCGTCGAGCAGACCCGTCGGGCGGTCGCGGGGCACCACGTCCGCTACTGAGGACGTAACTTGTTCACACCATTGACGCCGGGTGCGTAGGAAAGTAACATCGCCGCCGTGATCACCGAGGCGACCGTCCTGGCCCCCACCGAGGAGCGTCACCCCGGCACCGTCGGCATCGACGCCCTGGGCACCCTCGAGGTGCTGCGGCTGCTCAACGCCGAGGACGCCCGGGTCGCGCCCGCGGTGACCGAGGTGCTGCCGCAGCTCGCCGCCCTCGTCGACGCCGCCGTGACGGCGGTGCGGGCCGGCGGCACGGTGCACTACGTCGGCGCCGGCACCTCGGGGCGGCTCGCGGTCCTCGACGCCGCCGAGCTGCTGCCGACCTTCAACGCCCCGCCCGGGCTCGTCGTCGCCCACCACGCCGGTGGCCCGGCGGCGCTGCTGCGCGCCGTCGAGAACGTCGAGGACGACGCCGACCAGGGCGCCGCCGACCTCGACGACGTCGCCGCCGGGGACGTCGTCGTCGGGCTCACCGCGTCCGGCCGCACGCCGTACGTCGCCGGGGCCCTCCGGCTCGCCCGCGAGCGGGGCGCCGTCACCGCGCTCGTCACCGCGAACCCGTCGCCGGAGCTCGGCCCGCTCGCCGACCACTGCCTCGCGGTCGACACCGGCCCGGAGGTCATCACCGGCTCGACGCGCCTCAAGGCCGGCACCGCCCAGAAGCTCGTCCTCAACGCGTTCTCGACCGCCGTGATGATCCGGCTCGGGCGCACGTGGTCCAACCTCATGGTCGACGTCGTCGCGACGAACGCGAAGCTGCGGGGGCGCGTCGTGCGCATCCTGCGCGAAGCCACGGGGGCGGGCGACGACGAGGCCCGCGGCGCCCTCGAGGCCTGCGACGGCGAGCTGAAGCCCGCCCTCGTCGCCCTCCTCGCCGGCGTCGACGCCGCGACCGCCCGGCGCGCCCTCGCGGCCGCCGAGGGATCGGTCGCGCACGCCCTCGCCGCCCTCCCCGTCCCGGGCCCCGTGCCCGCCCCGGGCACCCCGTCCGCCATCACCGACAGCAGCACCCCACGGCCCCCGGCCCACGTCCCGACAGGAGACCCCGCATGACCTTCCGTTCCCGCAGGACCGGCACCGCCCTCGTGGTGGGCGCCGGCCTCCTCGCCCTCGCGGCGTGCGCGCCCTCGTCGTCCTCGGGCGACGGCGGCGCCGACGGCGACTCGACGACGCTGACCGTGTGGTCCTGGCGCGTCGAGGACAAGGCCGCGTACGAGAAGATCTTCGACGCCTACGAGGCGAAGAACCCGGGCGTGACCGTCGACTTCAAGCCGTTCAAGGCGACCGAGTACAACAAGATCCTCGCGACCGGCCTCGCCGGCTCCGACGGCCCGGACGTGCCGCAGGTCCGCTCCTACGGTGGCCTCCAGACGACCGTCGCCTCCGGCTCGCTGGTGCCGCTCGACGACGCGGTCGACCTCTCGGCGTGGGACGAGAACATCGTCGCCGGCGCCAAGGGCAAGGAGGACGGCAAGCTCTACTCGGTGCCGCTCGCCCGGCAGGCCACGGTCCTCTTCTACGACAAGAAGATGTTCGCGGACAACGGGATCCAGGTCCCCACCACCTGGGACCAGTTCATGTCGGTCAACGACACGCTGCTCGGCAAGGGCATCACCCCGCTCGCCGTCGGCGCCAAGGACGACTGGACCCTCCCGATCGTCCACGAGGTCCTCGGCGCGAGCCGCTTCGGCGGGGCCGCGTTCCAGAAGTCGGTCCAGTCCGGCGAGAAGGACTTCACCGACCCCGACTTCGTCGCCTCGGTCGACGTGCTCAAGGACCTCGAGAAGTACATGCCGAAGAGCGTCACCGGTGTCGCCGTCACCGACGCGATGACGTTGTTCTCCTCCGGCAAGGCCGCGATGTACCCCGGCGGCTCCTACGACCTCGCCGCGCTGCAGACCGCCAACCCCGAGATGGACCTCGGTGTCTTCCAGGTGCCCCCGGCGCCGGGCGCCCCGAGCGGCTCGGAGGCGACGACCGCGGGCTGGGCCGACGGCAACTTCGCCGTCAACGCCAAGTCGCCGCGCAAGGAGGCCGCCACGAAGCTCGTCCAGTGGATGGCCACGCCGGAGTTCGGCCAGATGGTCGCCGACGACATCAAGCAGATCTCGGCCGTCCCCGGGGTCACCTACTCCGACCCGGTCCTCAAGGACGTCGCCGCGAACCTCGACGCGAACGGCTCGCCGTACCTGCTGCTCACCGACTTCCGGTACGGCTCGCCCTCGGGCACCGACCTGCTCGGCAAGGGCACCCAGGAGCTGTTCCTCGGCAGCAAGGACGCCAAGACGGTGAGCACCGAGCTCAACGAGGGCGTCATGACCTGGTTCGAGCCGACGAGCTGAGCCACCCGACCCCGGCCCCGGCGACCGGCGCGTGCACCGCGTCGGTCGCCGGGCGAGCCGGTCGGCCACCCCACCCCGACCTCCACCCCGGAAGACCATGAACCGACGCACCGGACTGCTCTTCGTCACCCCGGCCCTCGCCCTGTTCGGGGTCTTCGTCCTCTACCCGATGGTCACCTCGTTCTCCTACGCCTTCTACGGCTGGGCGGGCACGGCGCGCCAGGGCTTCGTCGGCCTCGAGAACTTCACGGCGCTGTTCACCCGCGCCCCCTTCACCACCGACCTGCCGCGCGCCCTGTGGCACAACGTCCTCTTCTTCGTCGGAACGATGCTCGTGCAGAACACGATCGGCCTCACGGTCGCCTTCCTCCTGCACCGCCGGGCCCGCACCCGTCGCGCGCTCCAGACGCTCTACGCGATGCCCTACCTCGTGAGCCCGATCGTCATCGGCTACCTCTGGACGCTGCTGCTCTCGCCGACCTTCGGGCCGGTCAACACGCTGCTGACCAAGGTCGGCCTCGAGTCGTGGGCCCTGCCCTGGCTCGGCGACCCCGACACCGCGCTGTGGGTCGTCATCCTCGTGAGCGTCTGGCAGTGGATCGGCTTCCCCGTGCTGCTCTACGGGGCGGCGCTCGGCGGCGTGCCCGACGAGCTGACCGAGGCCGCGCGCGTCGACGGCGCCTCCAACGGGCAGGCGTTCCGCCGGGTCGTCCTCCCGCTCCTCGTCCCGGCCATCGGCACGGTGAGCGTCCTGACGTTCATCTTCGCGATGGAGGCGTTCGCGCTGCCGTACGCCTTCGGCGGCTCGACCGGCAACCCGGCCGGGTCGACCGACTTCCTCTCGCTCCTCTTCTACCGCACCGCGTTCGACTCCGGCTCGACCGACGCCATCGGCACCTCGTCGGCCCTCGCGACGCTGCTCTTCCTCCTCATCTTCGGAGGGGCGTTCGGCGCCACCGCGGTCCTGCGCCGCCACGAGAAGGGAATCACCGGATGAGCGTCGTCCCCGCCGGCATCGGTGCCGCCGACGAGCGCACCGACGTGACGAGCACGCCCGACGGCGTCCTCGCCCCGACGGGCCCGTCCGGGCATCGGGGGACCCGCGGCCGGCAGAAGCCGGTCGGCGGCCGCACGGCGAGCGTGCTGCTGTGGGTCTACGCCGCGTTCGCGCTCGTCCCGCTGCTGCTCATGCTCAGCAGCTCCTTCCGCAGCAACGGCGACCTCATCTCCGACCCGCTCGGCGCGCCCTGGCCTCTGTCGTTCGACGCGTACCGGGAGGCCTGGACCGCAGGCAACTTCGCCACGTACTTCGGCAACAGCCTGCTCGTGACGCTCGGCGCGGTGCTGCTGTCGACGACCGTCTCGACGATGGCGGCGTACGCGCTCGCCCGGGGTCGCTCGCGCATCTTCCGGTGGCTCGAGTCGCTCTTCCTGTCGGGTCTCATGCTCCCGATCCATCTCGCGATCCTGCCGATCTTCTACCTCTTCGACGGCGCGGGGCTCATCGACTCCAGGCTGGGGCTCGCGCTGATGTACGGCGCCTCGGGCGTCCCGTTCTCGATCTTCGTGCTCACGACGTTCTTCCGGCAGCTGCCGGCCGAGCTCGAGGAGGCCGCGACGCTCGACGGCGCCACCGCGTGGCAGACCTTCTGGCGGATCATGGTGCCGCTCGTGCGCCCGGCGGTCGCGACCGTCGCGGTCTTCCGGTTCGTCCCCATCTGGAACGACTTCCTCTTCCCCCTCGTCCTCCTGCGCACGCAGGACAAGTACACGCTGCCGGTGGGCCTCACGACGTTCTTCGGCGAGAACGCGACGAACTACGCGGCCGTCTTCGCCGGGCTCGTCATCACGACCATCCCGCTCATCGTGCTCTTCCTCGTCGCCACCAAGCAGATCGTCGCCGGGTTGACGGCGGGCATGGCCAAGTGATCGGCTCACGGCCGTGAGCACGGTCGTGGCGGTCGACGTCGGGGGGAGCGGGCTGCGGCTCGTCGTGCGCCGCGACGGCGTCGACGGGGAGCGGCGGCAGGCCGCCGGGGCGCGGGTCGGCGCCGGTGGCCTCGACGTCGCCGCGCTGGCCGCCGACGCCCGGGTGCTCCTCGACGCCGAGGGGGTCGACGCCCCGGAGGCCGTCTGCTGGTCGACGCGCGGGCTGCTCTTCCTCGCCGACCCGGCCGAGGTGCTGCGCGCGGTCGCGGCCGCCCTGCGCGCCCGGCGGACGGCCGTCGTCAGCGACGCGGTCGCGAGCCTCGTCGGCGCCCTCGGCGAGGTCGTGCCCGGTGCGGTCGTCGCGGCCGGGACCGGGGCCGTGGCCTTCGGTTCGGACTTCTCGGCGCACTGGACGCGGGTCGACGGCTGGGGCCACGTCCTCGGCGACCGCGGGTCGGCGGCCTGGGTGGGGATGGAGGGCCTGCGCGCCGCGCTGCGGTCGCGGGACGGCGTGGGTGGTGGCTCGCCCGGGCTGCTCGCCGCCGCGGAGGACCTGCTCGGGCCGTGCGAGGGATGGCCGCGTCGGGTCATGACCGCTGCCGACGCACCCGAGGCCCTCGCCTCCGTGGCCCCGCTCGTGACCGCGGCCGCCGGCGCGGGTGACGTCGTCGCCGCCGGGGTCTGCGTCGCCGCCGGGCACGCGCTCGGGGAGTCGCTGCTCGCCGCCGCCGCCGGGCTCGCGCGGCCGCGGCTCGTCGCGACGGGCGGGCTGCTGTCGGCCCCCGCGGTGCGGCGCGAGGTCCAGGCCGTCGTGGCCGCCGCCGGTGCGCGGGTCGAGACGGCCTCCGGGGGCGCGCTCGACGGCGCGCTCGTCCTCGCCGCGCGGCTCGACGCGGACGGTGGGCTGCCGCGGCATCCGCAGTACGTGCACCTCGCCGGCGCCTGACAGACTCTCGCGCCATGGAGATCCCGCAGCACTGGGTCCGGGTCGAGGGCTTCAGCCCCCACCTCGGGCGTTCCGGCGCGCCGCTGACGGTGTGGGGCTGGTCGGCCGAGTCCGACGCGGACGCCGAGCGGGTGGGCCGCGAGCGGCTCGCCGAGCTCCTCGAGCGGGTCGCGCGCGAGGGGCGCCTGCCCGAGACGCGCGGCTACTACCCGCGCACGCCGCTGCGCGAGCCCGTCCTCGAGGAGGTCCGCGCCGACGACGGCCGGCTCATCGGGGTCGTCACCCGCAACCGGATGGGCTGCGAGGTCCTCTGCACCGACCTGCTCCTCATCGCCGACGTCGACTGCCCCGAGCTCGCCGACGAGCGCCCGGCCGCCCGGCGTCGCTCGACGCAGTCGACGGCGGGCGACCGGGGCCGCGGGGTCGGGGGTTTCCTGCGCCGGCTCGTGCTCGGCCGCCCGGACCCCACCCCGATGGAGCCCTCCGGCGAGGACGCGGCCGGGCTCGACGGCCCCGAGCCGGTCGCCGGGCCGGCGGGGAGCGCGTCGTCGTCCTCCGGCGCGTCGGGGTACGAGGCCTACCCCGACCCGCCCGGCGAGGAGGGCCGGGTCGTCACCGCCACCGGTCCGGGCGGGCCGTCGGTGGCCGACTGCCTGGCCGCCGAGAACGCGTGGGAGTTCGGGCGCCGCCATCCCGGGCTCGGGGTGCGGGTCTACCGGACGGCGGCCGGGCTGCGCGTCGTCGTCACCGGCGCCGGGCTGGCGCCGCAGTCGCCCGAGGCCCGGGCGCTGCTGATGGAGCTCGAGTCGGACCCGTTGTACGTCGAGCTCTGCGCGACGCACGCCAGCTACCGGGCCCGCCTGACCCCCAAGCCGTTCCGCATCGGGCAGGCCGCGCTGACCGTGCCCTGGCCGTGTCGCGACGACGCCGAGGAGCGCCGGTACCTGCGCTGGGTCGACACCTACGAGGCCGCGGTCGGCGAGTACGCGGTGTGCCGTCTGGTCAGCGCGTCGGGGCCGGTGCCGGGGCCGGACGAGCAGCGGCTCGTCGAGCTGCACGACGAGCGCACCGGGGTCGCGGAGCGCCTGCCCCTCGCCTGACCGGTCGAGGTGGAGCTCGACCCCCTCGCGGTCGGGTTTCACCTCGACGCGGGGATGCGCCGGCGGGTCGAGGTGACAAGAGACCCTCTGGCGGTCGGTTTTCACCTCGACCGGGGGAGAGCAACGAGGAACCCCCCGGTCGCGAGCGACCGGGGGGTTCCTGGTGGCGGAGGATGGGGGATTTGAACCCCCGAGGGTTTTATCCCAACACGATTTCCAATCGTGCGCACTAGGCCACTATGCGAATCCTCCGCCGAGGAGGCTACCCGAGGGCAGGGGTGCACCAGAAATCGGGCGCTGCGCACACCCGCAGGAGCGGTCGACAGCCGGCGGCGGCGCTGCCATCATCCGGGCATGGACGAGGGGGCGAAGGTCGCGACGCGGTCACCACGGGGCGCCTGGACACCGCCCGACGACGGGTCGCCGCACCCGCCCCGCCGCAGCGACGGGGTCTTCGGGCTCGTCATGGTGCTGCTCTGGGTGGCGTGGCTCGTCCTCACCGGCATGACCCAGGCCCGCCTCGTGACCGCCGAGCAGCTGCGGGACGACCTCGCGGCGGGCCGGGTGACGGAGTGGCGGCTCGTCGGCCTGCCGTCCGCGGCGCGCGACGGCTGGGCCGGTGACCCGCAGGTCACCCTGCCCGCGATGCGACCCGACGGCACCCTCGACCCCCAGCAGCCCGCCCTCGGGGGCCGCCCGAGCGTCGAGTACGACGTCGACTCGCTGCTCGGTCCGCGCCGGATCCTCGACCCCGGGACGGTCGGTGACGGCGGGGGCGCCGCCGCGGCGTCGCTCCGGGCGGCCGGGGTGCCGGTGGCGGCCCACGACGTCCCGTTCGAGACGTCCGGGCCCAGCCGCGAGTCGGTGGTCTTCGCCGCGCTGCCCCTCCTGCTCATGATGCTGGTCGCGGTCGGCGTGGGTCCCCGACCCACGCGCGGCAGCCGGTGGTTCTGGTTCTGGCAGCTCTGGGTGCCGCTGGGTCTCGGCGTCCTCGCCTACGCCGTCCTCGAGCAGGTGCGGCCCGCCCCCGCGCTCGCCGCGGGGCAGGGCCATCGCCGTGGTGGATGGAGGGGGCTGGCGGTGGCGATCGCCGGCGGCCTGCTCGTGACCGGGCTCCTCACGGCGCTGGCCGACGCCACCCACTGGCTCTGGGTCGTGCGGCCGTGAGCGCGCAGACCACCCCCGGGTCACCCGGGGTGCCGGAGCTCGCCCGGCGCGTGCTGCTCCCGCGACGTCCGTCACCGCAGGTGCTGCGCCTCGCCGCCGGGCTGCTCGTCCTCGTCGCCACGACGGCCTGGTCGGTCCTCGCGTGGGCGGGCGCCGTCCGGACCGTGGATGTCGACCGGCTGCAGCTCGACCTCGCGCAGGGGCGCGTCGTGGCCGCGACCCTCGTCGAGGACGTCCGGGAGGACGGCGGCGGCTTCGGGTCGCGCCTTTGGGACTCGACGACGTGGACGGTCCACGGCGACGGCGCACCGGACGGCGGCGGCACCGCCCTGGTCTACCGCACGACCGACCTCGTCGGCCCGCTGCGGCTCGTCGACGTCCGGGCGACGTCCGGCCCCGAGGCGCTCCTCGCCGAGGTGCGCTCCAGGACGGGCGGGGTCTCCTCGCAGGTCGGCGACCCCGACCCGGTGCGGGGCGTCCTCCCGGCGCTCGTCGCGCTCGGGGTGCTCGGGCTCGTCGTCGCCGGTCCGCCGCCGCGCTGGGGGACCCGGTGGTTCTGGTTCTGGGTGTGCGGCGCGGCCGTGCCGCTCGGGGTCTGGGCCTTCGCCGTCCTCGAGCTCGTGACGCGACGGCGCCACCACCCCGAGGGTCTGCGCCGGCTCGGCGGCTGGGCGGGCTTCGGCCTCGGGTTCGTGCTCTCGGTGGCGGTTCCGCTCGTCGGCGCGGGCGTGCGGCGCCTCCTCGGGGCCGGGGTGTCCTTCTAGCCGCTCAGGCGCCGGCGCGTCCTCCGGGCGGGCCGACGACGAGCAGCGCGGCCGTCGCCACGAGCACGAGCGCCCCGCCGACCACCGCGGCGAGGACCGGCCGTGACAGCGCCCGGGCGAGCACGCGCTCGAGCGCGTGCGCCGGACGGTCGCCGCCGGGGGCGAGCCGCCACGACGTCGCGAGGCGGCCGCTGCGCTCCACGCGCCGCTCGACCCAGAGGGTCGCGAACGGCGGCAGCGCCGCGACGAGCGCGAGGGCGGTCATCCGGCGCGACCAGCGCTGGTCGAGGGCGACGACGACCGTGACGAGCACGTACGCGAGGAACACGACGCCGTGGACGAGCCCGAAGACGGCGACGCCGAGCTCGGTCGTCCGGGTGACGTACTTGAGCACCATGCCGAGCAGCAGCAGGCCCCAGGTGACGGCCTCGGTGCGGGCGAGCGCGGGGTACAGGGTCGCGGGGGTCATGTCGTCCTCGGGTCGTGGCGGGGGCGCCACCATCCTCCGTGACGATGCTGGGAGCGCTGCGACCGGGGCGGCCGACGGCGCGCCGCAGGGCGGGTCGCGACGACGACCCGCCCTGCGGTGGAGGGTGGCTCAGCCCTTCCAGGAGCCGCGCCAGTGCTTCTTCCCGTCGTAGATCTGCACGATCGTGCCGGGCGCCGGCGGGTCCTCGTTGCCGAGCGTCGCGGCCCACAGCGAGCCGTTGCGGCCCGACTCGACGGCCACGACCCCGGGCAGGTCGAGGTAGGGCCGGACCTTCCCGTGGCGGACCACCGAGATGCGTCCGGCGAAGAGCTCGGCGACGTAGATCTCGCCGTGCGACCCGAGCGCGAGGTTGGTCGCGCCGAGGAGGCCGCGCGCGACGAGGCACACCTCGCCGGTGCGCGGGTCGACGCGGTAGACCGAGCCCCGCGCGCCGAGGACCGGCGACTCCGGGCCGCCCGGCAGGGTCGTCACGTAGAGCATCCCGTCCCGGCCGACCTCGACGTCGGTCGGCACCGACTCGAACCGGTACGTCACGCCGACGACGCAGTCGGGCAGGCCGAGCGCGGCGGTCATCTCGGCCGTGAAGGTCGTCGGCTGCGCCGGGAGCACCGCGAGCGTGCGGATGCGCCCGCTGTTCGTCACCGTGAACAGGGCGTTGGCCCCGGCGTCGGCGACGACCCAGCCGCTGCGGGTCGCGGCGACCGAGTAGGCGTGCGAGTCGACGCCGCCGGTGTAGGACACCGGGAACTGCGCCGCCGTGAAGGCGTCGGTGACGCACTGGCTCGGGTTGCGCACCCCGTAGCGGATGCGCGAGTCGGGGTTCTTCGCGACCTCGAAGGCGTGCGTGTCGGCGTAGGTCGTCCGGCCGCGGGCGTCGCGTATGGTCAGGCCGCTCTCGGAGTTCTCGAACGTCGAGAAGTCGGTGACCGTCGTCGTCCACGCGATCCGCTTGCCGTCCCGGGAACGGGCGACGCCGGAGGCCCCGGGCTGCTCGGTCGCGATGGGCGTGATCGACCCGTCGCGCTGGAGCCGCCCGACGAGGCCGGGCCCGCCGTCGGCGACGAGCACCGATCTGCCCGAGGTGTCGATGTTGAACGGGGCGGCGAGCTGGTCCGAGCGCGGGACCGGGTGGGGCGTGGGGTGCCCTCCGTGGGCCGACGCGGCGGTCGGTGGGACGAGGAGGAACGCGCTCGCGGCCGCGACCGCGGCGAGCATCCTGGTGGGTCTGGTCATGCGTGGTCTCCCTGCGGTGCGCGGCCCCCTGGTCGCGCGGTGGGCGGTGCTGGGCGACGGCGCAGGTGGGTGGTCCCCCTCGGCCGCCGCGGTGGTGACCCCGGTCCTGCGGGTCACGGTGAGGCGCCGGCGGTCATGCTTCCGGCCGGCGGCGCCGCCGGTCAATGGCCCGATCGAGCCATGCCGGGCAGACGCCGGCTCCGGCCCGAGCGTCGGCTCGGACCGGGTCCGTGGGGTCGTGCGGAAGTGGTGAGGTCAGTCGCGGGCCCGTCGAGCACCCGGTCGTGCCGCAGCGAGGTCGCCTTGGTCTCCTTGGCGAGGAGGACGGAGACGACGGTGATCGCCGCCGCCACGGCGAGGTAGACGGCGACCGCACCGGTGTTCTTCTCGTCGGTCGAGCCGAGGAGCTGCAGGGCGATGATCGGTGCCAGCGCACCGGCGAGGATCGACGCGAGCTGGTAGCCGACCGACGCGCCGGTGTAGCGCACTGAGGTGCCGAAGAGCTCCGAGAAGAACGTGGCCTGCGGCGAGTACATCAGCGCGCGAAGAACAGGCCGACGAGCGTCGCGAGCATGATCTGCGGCCCGCTCAGGCTGTCGATCATCCCGAAGTACACGAAGCCCCAGACCCCGACGCCGACGGCGCCGACGAGGTACAGCGGCCGGCGGCCGACCTTGTCCGAGAGGGCCCCGATGGCCGGGATGAGGACCGACTGCATCGCCGCGCCGGCGAGCAGCGCCCCGAGGACGACGCCCTTCTGCGCACCGAGGTAGGTCGTGACGTACGTGATGACGACGATCGTGAAGATGTAGTAGCTGATGTTCTCGGCCATCCGCATGCCCATCGCGAGGAGGACCTCACGGGGGTAGCGGCGCAGGACCCCGAGGATCGGCAGGTGGGCCTTGTCCGAGGACTCGATCTCGGCCTTGGCCTCGGCGAAGACGGGGGACTCCTCGAGGCTGACGCGGACCCAGAGGCCGATGAGGACCATGACGGCCGAGAGGAGGAACGGGATGCGCCAGCCCCAGGCGTTGAACGCGGCGTCGGACTGGAAGACCGAGAGCAGCCAGAGGACACCGGTCGCGAGGAGGTTGCCGAAGGGCACACCGGCCTGCGGCCAGCTCGACCAGAAGCCGCGGTGCTCGTCCTTGCCGTGCTCGGCCACCATGAGGACCGCGCCGCCCCACTCGCCGCCGACCGCGAAGCCCTGGACCAGGCGGCACAGGAGCAGCAGCAGCGGCGCCGCGATGCCGATCGTCGCGTAGGTCGGCAGGAGGCCGATCGCGACGGTCGCGCTCGGGGAAGAACAGGCTGCCGAAGACGAGGGCCGCGGCGGAGCCGTGGAGGAAGAAGTCGTACCACTCGACGGCGGTGCCGACGACGCTGGCGAAGACGATCTTGACGATGTTGCTGCGGGTCGGCGTCGGGGACGCGGAGCCGGCGGGACTGACGACGGTGTCGGACATGAGCCGCAACCGTAGGGATGTCCGCGGTCGAGGGGGGCGTGCGTGCCGGACACATCTCGACGAGGAGGGTGGTGCGGGGAGCCACCCCCGAGCACGGACGGCGGGATGGCGGGGTGCGGTCGTCGGCGCCGTCGACGCGCCGTCGGGTCGGCGGGGCGGGTGAGGCCACCCCGGGATTTCCGCCCGACGCGGCTCACCCCGTACGATCGTGCCCGGCACCCCGCGTGGTGGTACCCCACTGAACTCCCCCAGGGCAGGAATGCAGCAAGGGCAGGTGGGCTCTTCCAGGTACGCGGGGTGTCCTCGTGTCCGGGGACGCCCCGCGCGAGGTCAGCGCGTGGCGGGCTCGGCCTGTCCGGCGTGCTCGTCGGGGCCGCAGACCCCGCCACAGCCCCCCGCCCCGCACCCGCAGCCGGTGGCCTCGGGCTGCGTCGTCTCGGCCTCGGCGGCGCCGCCGCTGCCGCACGCGCCGCCGCAGCACCCACCACCGCAGCCGCCACCGGCGGCGGGCATCTCGGGCTCGGTGCCCTGGAGGTCCCAGACCTGGCGGATCGCCTGGAGGAGGACCTCGACGGGCTGGGCGCCGGTGACGCCGTACTTCTGGTCGAGGACGAACGTCGGCACGGAGGTGATGCCGATCTGGCCGGCGAGCGCCTCGTCGGTGCGGACGTCGATGCCGAAGTCGTCGGAGGCGAGCAGGTCGCGGACTGCCTGCTCGTCGAGGCCGCCCTCGACACCGAGACGGACGAGGGTCTCGTGGTCGCCGATCGCGGCGCCCTCGGAGTACCAGGCGCGCAGGACGCGGTCGGTCACCGGCTGCTCGAGGTCGCGCGAGCGCGCGAGGTGCAGCAGGCGGTGGGCGTCGTAGGAGTTGCCGCCGACGAGGCGCTCCCACGCGAAGTCGAGACCCACCTCGGCCGCGTCGCGGGCCATCTGCTCGTGCTGCGCGACCATCTGCTCGCGCGGCGTGCCGTACTTCTCGGCGATGCGGTCGACCTGCGGGGTGGCGTCGACGGCCGCCGCGTTGCGGTCGAGCTGGAAGCTGTGCCAGACGACCCCCACCTCGTCGGCGTGCTCGAACTGCTCGAGGGCGAGCTCGAGGTGGCGCCGTCCCAGGTGGCAGAACGGGCAGAGGATGTCGGACCAGACGTCGATGCGCACCCCCCGAGGGTAGGTCACGCTCCTGACGGTCGGGGCTCAGTCCCGGTGGGCGGAGGACGCGCGGCCCAGGACGCCGTGCGCGCGCAGCCACACGACGACCACCGCGAGCGCGGCCGACGCCGCGGCGAGCGGTACGTCGGCGGTCGCCGCGAGGAGGGTCTGGACGACGACGACCCCGGCCCCGGCGGACACGAGCAGCGGCACGGCGAGCCACGCGAGGAGCACCTGCGGGCCGACGTCGGGGAGGAAGGCGAACGAGGGCGGCATCACCCGGAAGGCGGCCAGCCACTGCGACCCGAGCACGACGGCGCCGACCGAGGCCGTGACGAGCGCGGCCGTCGCCGCGGCCACCCCACCCGCGAGCAGCCCGGCGGTGACGCCGGCGGCCGGGACCGCGACGACGAGGACGAGGGCGGCCGGGGCAGCGGTGTGCGCCACCGCCTCCCGCGTCACGGAGCCGCCGAGCAGGCGTGGCGCCCCGAGGGTGTCCCCAAGGAGGCGCAGGCCCTCCGCGACCGGCCCGGCCCCGAGGTGGAACAGCAGCGCGCAGAGGGCCGCGGGGACGATGTTGCCCGGGCGCCCCGCGACGACGGCGCCGAGCGCGACCCCGGCCGCGAGGAGCAGGACGGCGCTGCCGACGACGAGGAACGGCTGGCGGCGCAGGCCGAGGAGGTCGCGGGCGAGCACCGTCCGCACCGGGCCGCGCGAGCGCAGCCGCCAGGTCCGGCCGCGGCGGACGGGGGAGGCGGCCTCGAGCCGGATCGCCCGCGGGTCGCCGGCGAGGACCCCGCCGCCGAGGCGGGCGGAACGCGCGCTGTGCGCCCGCAGCCCGTCGAGGCCGAGCGCCCGCAGCGCCGTCCCGGGGCGCGCCGCCGTGCGCAGGGCGGCGCCGGTGCGCATCCCGGCGTGGTCGTCGGCCGCGAGCTGGCCGGCCAGCCAGGCGAGGAGCACCGTCGTCGACCCGAGCCCCCCGACCGCGAGGCCGGTGACCGCGGCCGCGGGGCCGGCCGCCCCGCCGCCCCAGACCGCGGCGCCGAGCACCGACGCCACGAGCGTGCCGCCGACGAGCAGGCCCGTGGCCGGCAGCCGCCAGGCCTCGCGCAGGACGAGCCGGCGGTCGGCGGGCCCGGTCGCGACGTGGTCGAGCCAGGGCAGGTCGGGCGTCACCGGGCCGCGCCGCCGGCCGGTCGCGTGGGCCAGGAGCGCGAGGACGACGACGAGGGCCACGACACTGCCGAGGACGAGGGCGCCGACCCCGGACGTCGGGCCGAGCGAGACACCGCGGGCCGGCAGGTCCGCGACCTCGACGACGCCCCGCAGCACGGTGAAGCCGTAGATGCCGCTGAGCAGCGCGACGACGTAGAGCGTGTAGAGCAGCGAGCGCCACGAGCCCGAGCCCTCCTCGCCGTGGAGGACGTGCTGGACGTCCGCGAGACGCTCGCGGTCGGTGCCGACGGGCCCGTCGTGCCCCGACGCGTGGGTCACCGGTGCCCCGGGTCGATGTCGACGACGGCGTCGGCCACCGCCTCCGTGACGGCCGGGTCGTGGCAGGCCAGGAGGATGGTCGTGCCGGCGTCGCGGCGGGCGCGCAGGAGACCGGCGAGGAGCATCCGGCGCTCGGTGTCGAGACGCTGCTCCGGCTCGTCGAGGACGAGGAGGCGGCCCGGGCGGAAGAGCGTCAGCGCGAGGTGGAACAGCTGCGTCTGTCCCGACGACAGCTCGTGCGGGAAGCGGTCGGGGAGGTGCCCGATGCCGACCTCGTCGAGCGCGGCGAGGACCCGCTCGTGACACGTCGCGGGGTCGCGGCCCCACGAGGCGTCGACGAGGGTCAGGTGGTCGACGAGGGTGAGGTCGCGCCAGCCGGCCGGGGTGCCGAGCAGCGCGGCGACCGCCTCGCGGGTGGCGGACCGGCGCTCGTCGGCCGGCTCGCCGTCGAGCGTGACGGTGCCGGTCGAGGGCGAGGTGAGCCCGGCGACGAGCCGCAGCGCGGTCGTCTTGCCGGCCCCGTTCGGGCCGCGCAGGACGACGCAGGAGCCGGCGTCGACGGTGAAGGACGTGGGGTGCAGGAGGACGGCGCCGTCGATGTCCTTCGAGGCGTCGCGGACCTCCACGCGGGTTCCGGTCACGGGCCTCACTCTCTCACCCGCGGGCCGTCCACACGCCTCGGGACGGGCGTTCCCGGTGTCCGCGCCGACGGCTAGGGTCGTCCGGGTGAGCACCGCCCTCTACCGCCGCTACCGGCCCGAGACGTTCGTCGACGTCATCGGGCAGGAGCACGTGACCGAGCCCCTCATGCAGGCGCTGCGGACGGGGCGGGTCGGGCACGCGTACCTGTTCTCCGGCCCACGCGGCTGCGGCAAGACGACGAGCGCGCGCATCCTCGCCCGCTGCCTCAACTGCGAGCAGGGGCCGACCCCCGAGCCGTGCGGGACGTGCGACTCGTGCGTGGCGCTCGCGCGCGGCGGGCCCGGCACCGTCGACGTCATCGAGATCGACGCCGCGAGCCACGGCGGTGTCGACGACGCCCGCGACCTGCGCGAGCGGGCCTCGTACGGCCCGGCCCAGAGCCGCTTCAAGATCTACATCATCGACGAGGCGCACATGGTGACGCCGCAGGGCTTCAACGCCCTGCTCAAGATCGTCGAGGAGCCGCCGGAGCACGTGAAGTTCGTCTTCGCGACGACCGAGCCCGAGAAGGTCATCGGCACGATCCGCTCCCGCACCCACCACTACCCGTTCCGGCTCGTGCCGCCGGCCCGGCTGCAGTCCTACATGGAGGAGCTCTGCGCGCGCGAGGGTGTCGCCGTCGCGCCGGGCGTCCTGTCGTTCGTCGTCCGCGCGGGCGGCGGCTCGGTCCGCGACTCGCTCTCGGTCCTCGACCAGCTGATGGCCGGCTCCGGCGACGCCGGGCTGACCTACGAGTCGGCCGCGGCGCTGCTCGGCTTCACCGACGGCGAGCTGCTCGACGCCACCGTCGAGGCCTTCGCGGCCGGCGACGCGGCGGCGGTCTTCCGGGCCATCGACCGGGTCGTCGAGACCGGCCTGGACCCGCGCCGCTTCGTCGAGGACCTCCTCGAGCGGCTGCGCGACCTCATCGTCGTCGAGGCGATGCGCGAGGGTGCCGCCCAGGTGCTGCGGCACGTCCCCGAGGACCAGCTCGAGCGGATGCGCCGGCAGGCGGCCGCCTTCGGTGCGGGGTCCCTCTCGCGGGCCGCCGACGTCGCCAACGCCGGCCTCACCGAGATGACGGGCGCGACGGCGCCGCGCCTGCAGCTCGAGCTGCTCGCGGCCCGCATCCTCCTGCCCGGCGCCGCGGGGGAGTCGGGCTACGCGGCACGCATCGACCGCCTCGAGCGCCGCCTCGACGTCGGGGGCGTCCCGACGGCCGCGGCGGCGCCCGCTGCCCCCGCCCCGGTCGCGCAGGCCCCGGCGCCCGCCCCGGCACCGGTCGGTGAGGCGCCGGCCGCCCCGTCGCCGGCCCCGGCCGCGCCGTCGTCCGTCCCCGCGGAGCCGGAGGCCGCCCCCGAGCGCCCGGCCCCGGCCCCGCCGCCGGCCGCCGAGCGCGAGGCCCCCACGCCCCCGCCGACCCAGCAGCAGCCGCCCACCCCGTCGGCGCAGCCGCCGGCGGACCGGCCGGCACCGCCGCAGCAGGCGTCCGCCCCGCCGCCCCAGCAGGCCCCTGCCGCCTCCATGGCGGAGCGCCGCGGCCCCGGCGGCCTCGACACCGACGCGATCCGCCGCTCGTGGCCCGACGTCCTCGACTGGCTGAGCCGGCACAAGCGCGTCACGTGGACCTTCGTCTCGCAGAACGCCCAGGTCGTCGAGTACGACGGCGTGCGCGTCATGCTCGCCATCTCGACGAGTGGGCTCGCCGAGACCTTCCGTCGCGGGGCGCACGCCGAGTACGTGCGCCAGGCGCTCATCGACGTCCTCGGCGTCGACGCCAAGGTCGAGGGCCGTCCCGGCGACGTCCAGGTGGCCCCCGTCCCCGAGCCCGCCGACGTCCCGCCGCCGCCGGACCCGGGCCCGGAGCCCTCGCACCCCTCCGCGACCTCGCACCAGGACGGCCCGGCGCCGTCCACGCCGGCGCGCGACCGCGGCCCGTCCCCGGCCGAGATGGGGGTGGCCTCCGGCCCCGGTCCCCGGTCCGAGGCGCCGAGCTGGTCCGACGCCCCGCCGCCGCCGGAGTCCGCGCCCTCGTGGGCCAGCCCGCTCGAGCAGGCCCGGGCCACGGTGGCGGCCGAGTCCGAGCAGGAGGTCGTCGCGCAGCAGCACGTCGTCGACGACACCGCCATCAGCGACGACGACGAGTCGATCGACGACCTCTCCGACGTCGGCGTGCCCGTCGTCGAGCGCATCCTCGGCGGCACGGTCATCCAGGAGCACGACCGGTGAGCCGGGTCGCCTACCGGGCCGGTCACCTCGTCGTCGCACCGACGGCCAAGCTGGTGTGGCGCCCGACGGTCACCGGCACCCACCACGTGCCGCGCACCGGCGGCGTCGTCCTCGCGTCGAACCACCTGTCGTTCATCGACTCCTTCGCCATCCCGATCGTCGCCCCGCGGCCGGTCAGCTTCCTCGCGAAGTCCGACTACTTCACCGGGCCCGGCCTCGGCGGCGCCGTGCGGCGCGGCTTCTTCGAGGCCATCGAGGCGATCCCCGTCGACCGGCACTCCTCGCGCGCGGCGCAGGAGTCGCTCGACGCCGCGCTCGAGGTGCTGCGCGCCGGGCGGGCCTTCGGCATCTACCCCGAGGGCACGCGCTCGCGCGACGGCCGGCTCTACAAGGGCCGCACCGGGGTCGCCTGGTTGGCGCTGACGGCCGGCGTGCCGGTCGTCCCCGTCGGCCTCGTCGGCACCGACGAGGTCCAGCCGGTCGGCAGCAGCTTCCCCCGGCGGGCGAAGGTCCGCGTCTCGTTCGGCCCGCCCATCGACCCCGAGCCGTACGCCGATCTTCCGGCCGGCAAGGCGCGCCGCCTGATGACCGACGCGGTGATGGACGCCATCGCCGGCCTCACGGGCCAGGAGCGCGCCGACACCCACAACGAGCTCCCGCCCGAGAGCACCGGCGCCGCCGTCGGCATCTGAGCCCCGCCCCGCACCGGTCGAACGGGTCCGGCGCATACTGGGGGGAGGTATCCGTCAACGAGAGGAGCCGGCCCGTGCCGAGCACCCAGCAGTTCCGCGCCACCGGCCTGACCTGCGGCCACTGCGCCCACGCCGTCACCGAGGAGCTCACCGCCCTCGACGGTGTCGACGACGTGGCGGTCGAGGTCGTGAGCGGGGGCGAGTCGGTCGTCACCGTCACCGGCCGCGAGCTGACCCGTGCCGAGGTCGCCGCCGCGCTCGACGAGGCCGGCGACTACGCGCTCGTCCCGGCCTGACCCGCGCCGCGCCGCACCCGCGCGCCCCGAGCCGCCCTCCGGGCCGCTGAGGCCGTAGGCTCGTCGGCGTGTACGAAGGCGCGGTCCAGGACCTCATCGACGAGCTCGGCAGGCTGCCGGGCGTCGGCCCCAAGAGCGCCCAGCGCATCGCCTTCCACCTCCTGCAGGCCGACCCCGCCGACGTCGAGCGGCTCGCGCACGCCCTGTCCGAGGTCAAGGCCCGGGTGCGCTTCTGCGCGGTCTGCTTCAACGTCGCCGAGGGCGAGCGCTGCCGGATCTGCGCCGACCCGCGCCGCGACGACAGCTCGATCTGTGTCGTCGAGGAGCCCAAGGACGTCGTCGCCATCGAGCGCACCCGCGAGTTCCGCGGCCGCTACCACGTGCTCGGCGGCGCGATCAGCCCGATCGACGGCATCGGCCCGGAGGACCTGCGCGTCCGTGAGCTCCTCGCGCGGCTCGGCGACGGCGTGGTGACCGAGGTCATCATCGCCACCGACCCCAACCTCGAGGGCGAGGCGACGGCCAGCTACCTCTCGCGGATGCTCCGCGACATCGGCGTCCAGCGCGTCACCCGGCTCGCGTCCGGCCTGCCGGTCGGTGGCGACCTCGAGTACGCCGACGAGGTGACGCTCGGCCGCGCGTTCGAGGGACGGAGGCTGCTCGATGTCTGAGGCTCCCGGGGTGATGGGCGGCGACTGGGGCCAGCTGGCCGCCGAGACCGCCGTCGACGCGCGCACCTACCTGGTCACCATCCGCGAGGTGGCGGCCGGGGAGGCCCCCGGCGCCGCGCTGCCGATGCTGCTGCTCGCCCTCTCCCAGGTCCTCGTCGCCGGGGCCCGCCTCGGCGCCGTCGAGGACGTCGTGCCGGAGGAGCGCTTCGAGCCCGACCCCGGCCCGGACCCCGAGCTCGACCCGCTGCGCGAGAACCTGCGCAACCTCTTCGACGGCCTCGACGAGTACGCCGACGTCGTGGACCCCCTGACCACGCCCGAGCTCGGTGTCGGCACCGTGAGCAACGACCTCGTCGACGTCGCCGCCGCGCTGGCCCACGGGCTCGAGCACCACGACGCCGGCCGCCCCCTCGAGGCCCTCTGGTGGTGGCAGTTCAGCTACCTGTCGCTCTGGGGCGAGCGCGCCGCGTCCTCGCTGCGGGTCGTCCACGGCCTGCTCGCGCACGTCCGCCTCGACGCCGACGCGGACGCCGTCGCCGAGGCGGAGTTCGACGCGCTCCACCCCTGAGGGCGCGGGGCGGCGGGGGGCCGTCCGGCCGCTGCGGTCAGGCGCGCGCGTCGGTCGCGGGCTCGGCCTGGTCCACGACGGTGCGGGCCTCCGTGGCGGCCAGCGTGAGGTCGACCTCGAGGACGGCCGCCGCCCGGGCCCGGGTCCCGGCGTCGGCGATCCCCCGGACGCGCAGCATCGCCTGACGGACGGTCTCCTTCGTCGAGAGGAGCTGTTGCGCGAGCACCGACGGCAGGTCCGGCGCGTGGTACGGCGGGGGCTGCGTGCCCTCGGTGGAAGTCGAGCGGGTCCCGCCGAGGTCGAACGCCGACATGGCGGCGGCGGACTCGGCCGCGCCGGCGTCCGGCGGGACGACGACGAGCGGCGGCAGCTCGTCCTCGAGCCGCAGCGAGCGCGGCCACCACGCCCCCTCGATGACCAGCTGTCCGGGGGAGAGGCGCAGCGACAGGCGGACCGAGTCGGTCTCGGTGACGGGCAGGGACATGAGGGGTCCGTTCGGCGGCGAACACCGCTGGTGGCTCGTCCACAGAGCAGGTGGGCCACGAGTTGGCCCGCACGGGTCGGTCCCTGTCACCCCCACCGTACCCCTGTGGAGGATCCGGAGGGCGGCGCGCTCAGTCGCTCTCGTCCTCGGGCAGCTCACCGGAGTCGACGGCCTCCTTGATGACGTCCCCCGCGTCCCAGTCGTTGACGTGCATCGCCGCGACGACGTCGCCGTCGCGCAGCCAGAAGGCGCGGAACTCGCGGTCCTCGAGGCTGCCGTGGACGACCACCTCGTCGTCCTCGCTCGCGCTGCCGACGTACTCCATCCCGAGGTCGTACTGGTCGGTGAAGAAGTACGGCATCTCCTCGTACTCCTCGTCACCGCCCGCGAGGTTGTGCGCGGCGACCTTGGCCTGCTTGATCGCGGTGTCCCAGTGCTCGACCCGGATGCGCCGCCCGAGGCGCGGGTGGGCGTGGTTGGCGATGTCGCCGACGGCGAGCACCGACGGCACCGACGTGCGCAGGCGGGAGTCGACGAGCACGCCGTTGTCGACGTCGAGGCCGCCCGAGTGGGCGAGGTCGACGCGCGGCTTGACGCCGATGCCGGCGACGACGAGGTCGGCGCCCTCGAGGTGCTCGGCGGTGACCTCGGTGCCGAGGCGCAGCTGCACACCGTGCTCGCGATGCAGGTCGGCGAACACCTGGGCGACCGTCGGGCCGAGAACGTGGACGAGCGGCAGGTCCTCGGTCTCGTAGAGGGTGACCTCGGCGCCGGCCTGGCGGGCGGCGGCCGCGGCCTCGAGCCCGATCCACCCGCCGCCCACGACGACGACCTTGCGGCCCTTCGCGAAGGCCTCGCGCAGCCGGTCGGAGTCGTCCTTGGTGCGCAGGTAGGCCACGGGGACGCCGGCGTCCTCGGCGACGTCGAGCACGCGGGGCTCGGCGCCGGTCGCGAGGAGCAGCCGCTCGTAGGGGACGTCGCCGTCGGACGTCGTGACGACGTGGGCGTCGGTGTCGAGGCCGGTGGCCGTCACCCCGAGCCGCAGGTCGACGTCGTGCTCGGCGTACCACTCGCGGGGGTGGACGAGGGCCTTCTCGAAGGGGTCCTCGCCGAGGAGGTAGCTCTTCGAGAGCGGCGGCCGCTCGTACGGCGGGTGCTCCTCGCTGCCCAGCAGCACGATCGGGCCGGTGTGGCCCTGCTCCCTCAGCTCGGTGGCGGCGGTCGCTCCGGCGAGCCCTGCTCCGACGATGACGATCGACATGGCTCGACGCTAGCGCCGCACCCCGGCCGACGTGCGCCTTCGCGTCACCGGGATGTTCCCCGCGTCCGGAACCCGGCGCAGACGGGCACCTCCCTCCGTGCAGCAATCGACGAATGTGTCACTTCCTGTACGCCCGCAGGTGATGGAATGTGCAGCAATCGACGAATGTGTCACTTCCTGTACGCCCGCAGGTGATGGAGTGTGCAGCAGTCGACACTTCCGTCGGTTCGTGTACGGCGGCGGGCATCCGGATCGTGGGCGTGCGGTCCGGTCCGTGGACACCTCGTTAGAGTGGTGCCGACCCTCCAGCGCCACGACCCGGGAGAACCACCGTGCCCATCGTCGTCCAGAAGTACGGCGGCTCCTCGCTCGCCGACGCCGAGAGCATCAAGCGCGTCGCCCAGCGCATCTCGGAGACGAAGAAGGCGGGCAACGACGTCGTCGTCGCCGTCTCGGCGATGGGGGACACGACCGACGAGCTCCTCGACCTCGCCCAGGACGTCAGCCCGCTGCCGCCCCCGCGCGAGCTCGACATGCTCATGACGGCCGGCGAGCGCATCTCGATGGCGCTCGTCGCGATGGCCATCACCGACCTCGGCCACAGCGCGCGCAGCTTCACCGGCAGCCAGGCCGGCGTCATCACCGACAGCGTCCACGGCAAGGCGAAGATCATCGACGTCACGCCGGGCCGCATCACCGAGGCCCTCGGCAAGGGGCACGTCGTCATCGTCGCCGGGTTCCAGGGCGTCAGCCAGGACACCAAGGAGATCACCACGCTCGGACGCGGGGGCACCGACACGACCGCCGTCGCGCTGGCCGCCGCCCTCTCGGCCGACGTCTGCGAGATCTACACCGACGTCGACGGCGTCTTCACCGCCGACCCGCGCATCGTCCCGGCCGCCCGCAAGCTCGACCGCATCACGAACGAGGAGATGCTGGAGCTCGCGGCGAGCGGCTCGAAGGTCCTCCACCTCCGCAGCGTCGAGTACGCGCGCCGCTTCGACATCCCGATCCACGTCCGGTCCTCGTTCTCGCAGAAGACCGGCACCGTCGTCTCCGACCAGCCCGCCCCCGAAGGAGTCCCCGTGGAAGCCCCGATCATCGCCGGCGTCGCCCACGACCGCAGCGAGGCCAAGGTCACCGTCGTCGGCGTCCCCGACCGCACGGGCATGGCCGCCAAGATCTTCGAGGCGGTCGCCGCCGCCGAGATCAACATCGACATGATCGTCCAGAACGTCTCCGCCGTGGAGACCGGCCTGACCGACATCTCCTTCACGCTGCCGAAGACCGACGGCAAGACGGCGGTCCAGGCCCTCCAGCGCATCCAGCCCGAGGTCGGCTTCAGCCAGATCCAGTACGACGACCAGATCGGCAAGCTGAGCCTCGTCGGCGCCGGGATGCGCTCCAACCCCGGCGTCAGCGCCACGTTCTTCAACGCGCTCGCGGTCGCCGGCGTCAACATCGAGATGATCTCCACCTCCGAGATCCGCATCTCCGTCGTCACCCGCGACGAGCTCCTCGACGACGCCGTGCGCGCCGTCCACACCGCGTTCGGGCTGGACTCCAGCGAGGGCGAAGCCGTCGTCTACGGGGGCACCGGCCGCTGACGTGACCGCCACGACCACGCACCGCACCGACCGGCGCCCCACGCTCGGGGTCGTCGGCGGCACCGGGGCCGTGGGTCGGGTCGTCCTCCAGGTCCTGCCGATGCACCGGCACGTCTGGGGCGAGCTGCGGGTCGCCGCCGGCGCCGAGGACGTCGGGACGACGCTGCGGGTCGGCGACGAGGAGCTGACCGTCGAGGCGCTGGCGCCGGAGTTCTTCGACGGCCTCGACGTCGCGATCTTCGACATCCCGCCGGGCATCGCCCGCGAGTGGGTCGAGCTCGCGGCCGCCAAGGGGGTCGTGTGCATCGACAACAGCACGGTCTTCCGCACCGAGCCCGACGTGCCGCTCGTCGTCCCCGAGGTCAACCCTCGGCGGGTCGCCGACCGGCCGCGCGGGATCATCGCCAACCCCGGCGCCACGGTGATGACGATGATCGACGTCCTCGCCGTGCTGCACAGCGGCTGGGAGCTGACCGAGCTCGTCGTCACGACCTTCCAGGCCGCCTCCGGGCTCGGCCGTGCCGGGATGGCCCGGCTGCGTGACGAGCTCGAGGTCGTCGTCGCCGACCGCGAGCTCGGCACCCGGCCGGGCGACGTGCGCCGGCTCGTCGAGCACGAGCTCGGCGAGGACTCGCCGTTCCCGGCGCCGTTGGCGCTCAACGTCGTCCCCTTCGTCGGGCACCACCTCGGGGCGGGCTGGACCTCCGAGGAGGTCAAGGTCCGCGACGAGACCCGCAAGATCCTCGACCTCCCGGGTCTGCCGGTCTCGGCCACGTGCGTGCGCGTCCCGGTCGTCTCGACGCACTCGGTCTCGCTGCACGCCTCGTTCGGCCGCAAGGTCGACGTCGAGGCCGCGCGCCAGGCGCTCGTCGAGGCCCCGGCCGTCGTCGTCCTCGACGACCCGGACGAGCCGGAGTTCCCCACGCCCAACGACGTGGTCGGCGCCGACCCGCGCTTCGTCGGCCGCATCCGGCAGGACCCCGGGGCGCCGACGACCCTCGACCTGTTCATCTGCGGCGACAACCTGCGCAAGGGCGCCGCGCTCAACATGGTGCAGACGGCCGAGCTCGTCGCCGCCGCGCTCTGACGCGGGCGTGGCCGCGACCGCGTCCCGCGCCCCGGCGCCGACGTCCGTCCGCGACGGGCTCGTCGTCGTGCTCGCGGTCGCCAGCGGCGCCACGGACGCCGTCGGCTTCCTCGCCCTCGGCAGCGCGTTCACGAGCGTCATGACCGGCAACATGGTGCTCTTCGGGATGGGCCTGGCCCACGGCGACGGCGCCGCCCTCGCGCTGACCGCCGTCGCCATCGCGTCGTTCGTCGCCGGCGCCGCGCTCGGGGCCCGGGTCGCGGGCACCCCGCGGCCGGGCGACCCGGTGTGGCCGGGGCGCGTCCGCGTCGCCCTCGCGGTCGAGCTCGCCCTGTTCGCGGTGTTCGCGCTCGCGTGGTGGGCGCTCGGCTCGGCCCCGCCGGAGGGCGCCTTCCTGCCGCTGCTCGCGCTCAACGCCGTGGCGCTCGGCCTCCAGAGCAGCGCGATCCAGCGCTTCGGGGTGCCGGGGCTCTCGACGACCTACCTCACGGGCACGCTGACGAGCGTCGTCGGCCGCCTCGTCTCGGGCCACGGGCTGCGGGCCGTCGGGCACTCGCTGACCATCCTCGCCGGGCTCGTCGGCGGAGCGGCGCTCGGTGCGGCGCTCGTGCGGTGGGCGCCGGTCGCGGTGCCGCTGGCGCAGCTCCTGCCGGTCGGCCTCGTCCTGCTCGCCAGCCGCCGGGTCCGCGGCTGACCGCTCCGCCCACGCAGGAGCTCCCGCGGCGCCGCGGAGGTGCCGGGAGGCGTGGGAGGTGCTGCGCCGACCCCGCCGTCCGTCCCCGATGGTGACCGCCGCCACACGATCACCCCCGGTGTTGCCAGAATGGCCGGTGCCGCACCGTCAGCCATCGAAGGAGCCCGCACCATGACCGTCCGCACCGTCGCCATGCTCACCGCCGGTGGCCTGGCCCCGTGCCTCTCGTCGGCCGTCGGCGGCCTCATCGAGCGGTACACCGAGGTCGCGCCCGACGTGCGGATCATCGCCTACACGGGCGGCTACACCGGCCTGCTCAAGGGCGAGTACGTCGAGGTCACGCCCGAGGTCCGCGAGAAGGCCCACCTCCTGCACCGCTTCGGCGGCAGCCCGATCGGCAACAGCCGCGTCAAGCTGACCAACGTCGCCGACTGCGTGCGCCGCGGCCTCGTCCAGGAGGGCCAGGACCCGCTGCACGTCGCGGCCGAACGCCTGACCGCCGACGGCGTCGACGTCCTGCACACGATCGGCGGCGACGACACCAACACGACCGCCGCCGACCTCGCCGCCTACCTCCACGAGAACGGCTACGAGCTGACCGTCGTCGGCCTCCCCAAGACGATCGACAACGACGTCGTCCCGATCCGCCAGTCCCTCGGCGCGTGGACCGCGGCCGAGCAGGGAAGCCGGTTCGCGCAGAACATCATCGCCGAGCACTCCTCGAACCCGCGGATGCTCATCGTCCACGAGGTGATGGGCCGGCACTGCGGCTGGCTGACCGCCGCCACGGCCGCCGAGTACCACCGCTGGGTCGGCGAGCAGGAGTTCGTGCCGGCGATCGGCAACGACCCGCGCGCCTGGGACGTCCACGCCGTCTTCGTGCCCGAGCGGCACATCGACATCGAGGCCGAGGGTGCCCGCCTGCGCGCCGTCATGGACGAGGTCGGCTGCGTCAACGTCTTCCTCTCCGAGGGCGCCGGCGTCGAGGAGGTCGTCGCGCAGCTCGAGGCGAGCGGCCAGGAGGTCCCGCGCGACCCGTTCGGCCACGTCCAGCTCGACAAGGTCAACCCCGGCGCGTGGTTCGCCAAGCAGTTCGCCGAGGTCCTGGGCGCCGAGAAGACGATGGTCCAGAAGTCCGGCTACTTCTCCCGCTCCGCGCCCGCCAACGAGCGCGACCTCGCGCTCATCAAGGAGTGCACGGACCTCGCGGTCGACGCGGCGCTGCGCGGCGAGGCCGGCGTCATCGGCCACGACGAGGAGCGCGGCGACGAGCTGCGTCCGGTCGAGTTCCCCCGGATCCGCGGCGGCAAGGCCTTCGACCCGACCGTGCCGTGGTTCACCGATCTGCTGGGGTCCATCGGCCAGGCGTGAGCCGGCCACGACGATGAGGGAGACGACGGGGTTCGTCGACGGCTGGTGGGTGGCCGTCGTGATCTACGCCGCCCTCCTCCTCGGCCAGCGGCTCTACCGCGCGCGGCGCTGGGTGCCGCCGGAGTGGCCGGACGCGGACTACGGCTGGAAGGTGACGCACCTGTTCTGGGTGCCCTTCCACGTCCTCGACGTCGTCTTCGGCGTGCCGTTGCTGTTCGCGGTCTTCATCGCCTTCTTCGCCATCTGACGCCGGCGCCCGCGCGGGACGCCGGTCGCACGGGTGGGCCCACGGACAGCGGTCCGTGGGCCCACCAGGCGTCACCCGGGCGCATGCGCTCGGCCCCTGTGGTGTGCGTGCACCGTCCCCTGCGACGGTCACGCGCACACTCTGTCGCACGCCCGGGGCGCTGTCGGTAGCGTCGGCCCCCCGCTCCCGGGTGGTGCTGGCACCACCCCCGGGCGCCGGGACCGGTCGAGGGCTCAGTGCGGCAGCGAGCGGGGCGGGAACACCCCGACGACGGACGTGCCGACCTCCGGCACCGAGTGCACCTCGAGCACCCCGCCGGCGGACTGGATCCGGTCGCGCATCCCCGTGATGCCGCTGGCGTCCGCGCGCGCCGCTGCGTCGAAGCCGCACCCGTCGTCGGACACCGAGAAGCGCAGGCCACGCTCGTCGTCGACGCTCACCGAGATGAGCGAGCCGCCGGAGTGCCGGTCGGCGTTCTGCATCGCCTCGAGGCAGCAGAAGTAGACGGCGGCCTCGACCTCCGGGGCGGGCCGGCCCCCGCGCAGCTCGACCTCGACGACGCAGGGGAGCGTCGTGCGGCGCGCCGCGGCCGGGAGGGCGCCGGCGAGGCCGCGCTCCGCGAGCAGCGGCGGGTAGATGCCGTGGGCGAGGTCGCGCAGCTCGCGGATGGCCTCCGCGAGCTGCTCCTGGACGGCGGCGACGAGGGCGCGCGCCTGCTCCGGGTCCCGGTCGACGGCGCGGCCGAGACGGCCGAGGTCGACCGCGAGCGTGGTGAGGCGCTGCTGCGCGCCGTCGTGCAGGTCGCGCTCGATCTCGCGGCGGGCCTCGATGGACGCGCCGGCGAGGCGGGCCCGGGAGTCCTCGAGCTCGTCGCGGCTGCGGGCCAGCCGGAGCACGGCGTCCCGGATGCCGAGGACGAGCACGGCCGCGACGACGACGGTGAAGAACCCGACGAGCAGCGGCGTCATCGGCAGGTCCGGGTGGTCGGCCGTCCACGCCGCACGCCGCCACTCGCCGAGCGCGACGAGCGCCCCGGTGAGCCCGATCGTCGCGGTGAGGAGGGCGGTTCGCAGGCGCAGCCCCAGCGCGTCGGTGAGGATGAGCGAGGGGACGTGGAGCACGAGCAGGGCGACCGGTGTCGTGAAGGGCGTGGCCCAGGCGAGCGAGAAGGCGACGAACCACGTCGCGACGAGCGCCGTCGCGGCGGCGCCCCGGAGGTGCTCCCGCCGGGCCAGCACCAGGGCCACGCCGTAGGAGAACCCCGCGAGGACGAGCGCGACGATGTTCTGCCGCAACGAGGCCGACGTCCCGATGGCCTGGTCCAGGACGACGAGGAAGACGACAGAGAGCCAGATGGCCCCGAGGTTGAGGACGAGGTAGGCCCGCACCCGGGCCTCGGTCGAGCCGTCGGGGCCCGGTCCGCGCACCCACCCGGGCAGCCGCACCCGTCGCACGGTCAGCGCCTCACCGGCCGTGGGTCCATCCCGGCCGCGCCACTCTCGGCGAGGTAGAGGAGCACCGCCGAGACCCGCCGGTGGAGGGCCTCGCCCTCGGGCAGGTCGAGCTTGCTGAAGATCGAGTTGATGTGCTTCTCGACGGCCCGCGAGGTCACGTGGAGCCGGGCCGCGATCGCCGAGTTCGACGCCCCCGTCGCGATGAGCCCGAGCACCTCCCGCTCGCGGGCGGTCAGCCGTGCGACCGGGCCCTCGAAGCGCATCCGGTGCTGCATGAGCGCGTCGACGACGTGCGGGTCGATGACGCTCTCGCCGCGACGCACCGCGGAGAGCGCCGCCACGAGCTGGTCGACGTCCGACACCCGCTCCTTGAGGAGGTAGCCGCGCCCCCGGCTGCCGCCGGCGACGAGCGACAGCGCACCGTCGGCGTCGGCGTGCTGCGAGAGGACGACGACACCGAGGCCCGGTGCCGTGGCGCGGAACGTGGCGGCCGCCCGGATGCCCTCGTCCGTGTGGGTCGGCGGCATCCGGATGTCGGTGAGCACCGCGTCGGGGCGCTCGCGGGCGACCGCGGCGAGCAGCTCGTCGAGGTCGCCGGTCTCGACGACGGACGCGACGTCGTCGTGCTCGGTGAGCAGCGCCGCCAGCCCCCGACGCAGCAGCGCGTTGTCCTCGGCGAGCACCACCCGCAACCCGGCCATGAGGGCATCGTAGGGGCGCCGACCTGCGCCGATCGCCGGGTCCGTGACGCGGACCACCACCCGCCCCTCCCGCGGAGGGCCGCGGTCCGACAGGATGGGCCCGATGCTCTCCGACGTCTTCCTCCTGCCGCAGGAGCGTGGCAACCCGCACACCCGGGTCGATGCGCGCCACCCCGACGACGTCGCCTGGAGCACCGGCAACCACGTGCGGCCGATCGTCCACGGCGCCGCGTACTTCGCCGAGCTCCACGAGCGGATCACGGCGCTCGGCCCCGGCGACCTGCTCCTCTTCGCCGACTGGCGCGGCGACCCCGACGAGCGGCTGACCGACGACCCCGGCTCGACCCTCAGCGCCACCCTGAGCGCCGCGGCCCGCCGCGGGGTGACCGTCCGCGGCCTGCTGTGGCGCTCGCACTGGCGGCGGTTCGGCTTCCACTCCGAGAAGTCGCGGCTGCTCGGCATCGAGGTCAACGAGGCGGGTGGCCAGTGCCTGCGCGACATGCGCGTCGCGCCCGGCGGCTCGCACCACCAGAAGGTCGTCGTGCTGCGGCACGCCGACGACCCCACGCGCGACATCGCCTACGTCGGCGGCATCGACCTCTGCCACAGCCGTCGCGACACCGCGGACCACGACGGCGACCCCCAGCCGATCGCGATGCCGCAGGTGTTCGGGCCGCGCCCGGCCTGGCACGACGTCCACGCCGCGCTCACCGGCCCCGCCGTGCACGACGTCGAGACGACGTTCCGCGAGCGGTGGGAGGACTCGACGCCGCTGACGAGCAACCCGGGACGCTTCGCCTCGAGCCGGCTGCAGGGTGAGGACCTCGACCCCCGCCCGCTGCCCGCGCAGGCCCCACCCCCGCCGCCCGTCGAGGGTGGCCACGAGGCCGTCCAGGTGCTGCGGACCTATCCGGAGCTCATCGCGAAGGGCTTCGACTTCGCCCCCGAGGGGGAGCGGAGCATCGCCCGGGGCAACTCGAAGGCCGTCCGCTCCGCCCGGCGCCTGGTCTACCTGGAGGACCAGTACCTCTGGTCGGAGGAGGTGGGCCGGCACTTCGGCGGGGCGCTGCGCGAGCAGCCCGACCTCCACCTCGTGGCGGTCATCCCGATCGTCCCGGACATGGACGGCGGCCTGTCGCTCGCCGCCCAGCTGTACGGCCGACGGCTGGCGATGGACCTGCTCCTCGACGCGGCGCCGGACCGGGTCGCGCTCTTCGGCCTGACGAGCCCGACCGGCTACCCCGTCTACGTGCACTCCAAGGTGTGCATCGTCGACGACGTGTGGGCCAGCGTCGGGTCCGACAACTTCAACCGGCGCTCGTGGACCAACGACTCCGAGCTCTCGCTGGCCATCCAGGACGACCGGGCCCGCGGTGACGACGGCGCGCCCCGCGACGCGTTCGCCCGGCGGCTGCGGCGCGAGCTCGTCGGTGAGCACGTCGGCCTGGCCGCCGACGAGGTCCCGGACGACCCGATGGAGGTCTGGGAGCTGATGGGCCGCACGGCCGACGCCCTCGACGCCTGGTACGGCGACGGCGGTCCGTCCCGGGGCCGGGTGCACGTCCCGCGGCCCAAGGCGCCGCTCAAGGGCACCGCGGTCCGCTGGCGCCGGCGGGGCCGGCCCGCGCTGGGGGCCGCGGGTGTACCCCGCCCGCCGGGGCGGCTGCGGCGCATCGGCCCGCCCGAGCTGGGCCGGTGGCAGGAGCTCGTCGCGCCCCGCCTCTACGACCTCTTCGACCCCAACGGGACCCTCGGGCTGACGAACGGCCTCGAGCAGGACTGAGCCGCCGCGGGCTCGGCGGTGCGGTGCAGGCCCCTCCGGACCACACCCGGACCGCGATGACCCCGCACGTGCGGGCTTGTCGTTGCCTGTTCGACTCCCGGACCGCGATGACCCCGCACGTGCGGGCTTGTCGTTGCCTGTTCGACTCCCGGACCGCGATGACCCCGCACGTGCGGGGTTGTCGCTGCTGGATGGTCCCGGACCGCGATGACCCCGCACGTGCGGGGTGGGCGCACGGCTCGGACTGGGCGACGGAGGGCCGGGCTGACCTGCGAATCCGCCGGCCCCGGGGTCTTCCCATCACCCGGGTCGCGGGGTCACGGTCCTCGCGGTACGGCGCGGCAGGGGCGCCACGGCCACTCGTCCGACCCTGCCGTCCGCCGTGCGGGAGGGAGTCGGGGATGGCGCAGGACGTGCGTGCCGGGGCGGGTCTCGACGTGCTGCTGCTCGCGCCCGCGCTCCTCCTCGCCGCCGTCGCCCGCGAGGTGGCACCACCGGCCCGGGGCGAGGTCCGCGACGACCTCGCGACCGTCGTGGTCCTCCTGCTGTGCGTCGGGGCGTGGGCCCTCGCGCGCCGCCTCGACCTGCCGCGCTTGGCGGCCGCCGCGGGTGTCGTCCTCGTGCCGCTCTGCCCGCCCGTCCAGGACGCGGCCGCGATCGGTGACCTGACCGCCCTCACGGCGTGCGTGCTCCTCGTCGCCGGGCTCGCGGCCGTCGCCGCCGGGGTGGTGTCCACGCCGGGTCTCGGCACCGGGGTCGTCGCGCTCGCCGGTGCGGTCGCCCTCGACCCCGCCCTCCTCGGCGACGGCAACGGCGGGGTCGTGCTCAAGCCGGTCTCCGACGCGATGGGGGCGAGCACCGCCCCGGTCGACGGCGTGCAGACCGGCTTCGGCGGCGTGGCGAGCCGGCCCGGCGACGCGGCCGTGCGCGGCGGGCTGACCGTCGGCGCCCTGAGCACGAGCATCGTCCTCCTGCTGACGGTCGTCGGGCGGCGCCGTCGTCCGCGCCCGGGGCCGGTCTGGTGACCCCGGCGGCGACCCGCCTGCTGACCGCCGGCGCGGCCGTGGCCGCCGCGGGCGGTCTCGCGGTGGCGGCGGTCGCCGCGACCCGTGACGAGCCCGCCCGCCTCGCCGGCCCGGTCGTCGCGGGCTCCGTCCCGGCCGTGAGCCCCTCCCCGACCGCGCGGGCCACGGTCGCCGGGCCCGGGGGGTTCGCCCAGCTCGCCCCGGAGGCCTGGCCGACCCCCGACGTCCCCGACTCGGTCGCCGTCACGCGCCGCGGCCCGAACGACGCCTCGCTCCCGGCCCGGGCGACCGGTGGGTCGGCGGCGCCGGGCGACCGCCCCGCGCGGGTGCGCATCCCGGCCATCGGGGTCGACTCGCGCCTCGTCGACCTCGGCATCGCCCCCGACGGGACGATGGAGGTGCCGCGCGACCCGGCGGTCTACGGCCCGCGGCCGGGCCCGGTCCTGCGCCTGGTGACGTGCAGCGGCGAGATCGACCCGGTGACCGGCCACTACACCGACAACACCGTCGTCTTCGCCTCCTGAGCGCGCCGGGTCGCGCGGCGATTCGGCCCGGCCCGGCCGATGGGGGATCATGGGTGGCCGAGCCAGACGCCCCCTGCCGCGAAGGACCCCACGCGTGCCTCCTGCCGCTCCCGCCACCGACTTCCGCCCCGTCGTCCTCGGTGGCGACATCACCGCCTACACGCTCGTGCGCACCTTCCACGAGGCGTACGGCGTGCGCCCGCTCGTCGTCAACATGAGCGAGGGCGGCCCGGTCGCCCTCTCGACGCTGTGCGACCACGTCCTCGTGCCGGGCTTCGAGGAGGCCGACACCTTCGTGCGCGAGCTCGAGCGGGTCGGGCGCGAGCACGGGGGCGAGGGCCGCCCGCCGCTGCTGCTCGTGGCGGCCGGCGACTGGTACGTGCGGATGATCATCGAGCACAAGGACCGGCTCTCGGCCTGGTTCACGATCCCGTACATCGACCTGGACCTGCTCGACCGGATCGTGCGCAAGGACGTCTTCTACGGGATCCTCGACGAGGTCGGCGTGCCGCACCCGGCGACCATCGTCGTCGACTGCTCGGGCGAGCACGGGGAGGAGCGCGACCTGCCGTGGGAGTTCCCGGTCGTCGCCAAGCCCGCCGACAGCGCGCTGTACCACTACGCGAGCTTCGACGGGAAGAAGAAGGTCTACGTCTGCGACACCCCCGAGGAGCTCGCCGACACCCTGCGGCGGGTGCGGGCCAGCAGCTACGACGGCAACTTCCTCCTCCAGGACTTCGTCCCGGGTGACGACACGAACATGCGGGTGCTCACCTGCTACTCCGACCGCGACGGGAAGGTCGTCTTCGGGTCGGTCGGGCACGTCCTCCTCGAGGAGCACCACCCGCTGGCCATCGGCAACCCCTGCGTCATCATCACGACCGAGATCGACGAGGTCGTCGAGCAGGCCAAGCGCTTCCTCGAGCACATCGGCTACGTCGGGTTCAGCAACTTCGACCTCAAGTACGACCGGCGCGACGGCACGTACAAGTTCTTCGAGATCAACGTCCGCCTCGGCCGCTCGAACTTCTACGTGACGGCCGGCGGCCACAACGTCTCGGAGTGGTACGTCCGCGACTGGGTGCGCCACGAGCCGATGGAGGGGCTGACGATCGCCCGCGGCGAGCACCTCTTCGCGTTCGTCCCGAAGTACGTCGTCAAGCACTACGTCCTCGACGAGGCGCTGCGCGACAAGGCGATCGGGCTGATGAAGAGCGGTCGGGCGAGCGACCCGAACGTCTACGCCCCCGACCTCACGCTCAAGCGGCGGGCGTACAACGCGGCCTACCACCTCAACCAGGTGCGCAAGTTCCGCGCTCACTTCACGGACCGCCGATGACGGGCGCCGACGTCCCGGTGCCGGGGCAGCCGGGCGGCGTGCTCGGCGGCCTCGGACCCGCCGCCACCGTCCACTTCCTGCGCCGCGTCGTCGAGCTGACCGACGCGCGCCGCGACCAGGACCACGTCGACCTCCTCGTCTGGCAGCACGGCTCGATCCCGGACCGCACCGGCTTCCTCCGAGGCGAGAACGAGAGCCCCGAGCCCGCGCTCGTCGCCGACGTGCGGGCCCTCGAACGTGCCGGCGCGACGTTCGTGGCCATCCCCTGCAACACCGCGCTCGTCTGGGTGGACCAGATGCGCGCCGCCGTCGACATCGAGGTCCTCGACACCGTCGACGAGACCGTGGCCGCCGCCCGCGCGGCCGTCCCGGGCCTGCGCCGCCTCGGCGTGCTCGCGACCGACGGCACCCTCGCGGCCGGCACCTACGCCCGCTCCGCCGAGCGCGCCGGTGTCGAGCTCGTCCTGCCGGACCCCGACGAGCAGCGCGAGACGATGAGCGTCATCTACGACGGCGTCAAGGCGGGGAACCCGGTGTCGCGCAGCCGCTTCGACGCGCTCGTCGAGCACCTGAGGGCCAAGGGGGCCGAGGCCGTCGCGCTCGGCTGCACCGAGCTGTCGGTGCTGCGGGGCGACCTCGGGGTCGAGGACCCGCTCGTCGTCGACTCCATCGACGCCGTGGCCGTCGCCACCATCCGCCGGGCCGGCGGGCGCCTGCGCGCCTGAGCACTCCTGCTCGGGCGGGCACCCGCCGGGCGTGGCACGGTGGACGGGTGCTGCGCTCCCTCCGCCCGTACCTCGTCGTGCTCGGCGTGCTCTGGCTCCTGCCGGCGGCGACCGTCGCGGTGCTGCACCTCTCGCTGCCCGACCACAACGCCGGCGGCCAGTGCGAGGGACTCGGGTGGGGCTGCACCCTCCCGCCGGCCGACGCCGTCGTCCTCCTCGGGATGATGGCCGCCCCGTTCCTCCTCCCGGCGGGGCTGCTCGGCTGCGGCGTCGTCGCGCTCGTCCGCGCCCGCCGGCAACGGACGTCCGCCGCGCCGGGCACGTCTCGTCGTGCCGGGGTCACCTCGTCCTGACGGTGCGTCAGGACACCCCGGCGAGGCGAGGTCGGGGCGGCGAGGCGAGGTCGTCAGCAGTCCGCGTCGAGCTGCGGGACGGCCAGGTCGTTGGCGAACGCCTTGCGCTCGGCGGCGGTCCAGAGGTTGGCACCGGAGCCCCAGGCCTCGGCGAGCGGGACTACGTGGTCGATGTCGAGCGACGAGGAGTCGGTGAAGGTCGTGTCGTCGTAGACGCTGCGCCAGGTGCCCGAGGTCGCGTGGCACGAGGAGTCCGTCGTCACGCCCGACCCGTCGCGCTTCAGCACCGTCTCGCGGGTGTCGCACGTGCCGCTGATGGTGACCCAGTGGGTGAACGCGCTGCGGTCGTAGCCGACGTTGTCCTCGTAGCCGACGTGCAGCCCGGCCAGCTGGTCGCGGGCGTCGGCGACGCTCGGGGGCGCCGGCGGGAGCGCCTGCGCGGCGCTCGCGGCGGCGGGCGCACCGAGCGTGGCGAGCAGGAGGGCGGCCGCCGCCCGGCGCAGCCCGCGGGGGAGGCGACGGCGGGGACGACGGGCGGACGGGGCGGCGGTGGGGGTGCTCACGGGGGGACAGCCTGCTCGGCGGGGGTCAGCCCCGGCCCAAGCGTGCGTGAGCGTGCGGTACGGGTCCGGTCAGGGGTCTGCCGGGTCGGTCAGCGCCGGGTCAGGACGCCGGGTAGGGCCGTTCCCGCAGGACGCGGGCGAGGTGCGCGGCGTTGGCGGCGGCGGTCCGCGTGGCCGAGGCCGTCTGCTCGGGCGTCTCGTCGAGGTCCCGGTAGTCGGTGCCGGTCATCGCCTCACCGTTCCAGAAGGTGCAGCCGTTGGCGGGGATCGTGAAGCCGACGTCGTTCATCCCCTGGTAGGCGACGGCGCAGATGTGGTGCGCGCCGTCCTCGTTGCCGACGACCACGACGAGGCCGACCTTGACGTACGTGAGCAGGCGGCCCTCGTCGTCGGACTCGCCGAGCTCGGCGTCGAGGCGCTCGAGGACGCGCTGGGCGACGCTCGAGTGCTGGCCCATCCACGTCGGGGTGGCGAGCACGACGATGTCGGCGGCGAGCACCTGGCGGCGGATGGCCGGCCAGGCGTCCCCGTCGCCCATGTCGGCCTCGACGCCGGGCGTGACGTCGTGGTCGACGACGCGGACGGTCGAGCCGGTCACGCCGTGCTCGGCGAGCGCCTCGAGGAGCTGGCCCGAGAGCAGCTCGGTGCTCGAGGGCGCGGGGGAGGGCGAGAGGGTGCAGCTGAGGACGAGGGCGGTGAGGTCGGCCACGGTTCTCCGATCGGGGTGGGGTGCGGTCCCCGCGGTGCTACCCGGCCTCGGTGGTGCGCAACCCCGGTGGCCGTGGGTCGACGCCCGCGAGCTCCTCGGGGCGCACGAGGACCGGGAGCACGAGCCGCCAGAAGTCCTCGACCCGCTCGATCAGGTCGGCCCGGCCGGTCAGGGCCTCGCTCGTCAGCTGCATGCCGGTGACGACGGAGGTGACGACGTAGGCGAACCGCTCGGGGTCGGTGCCCGGCACGAGGGACCCGGCCGCCTCGGCCTCGCGCAGCAGGTCGGCGACCGCCTCGATCCAGCCGAGGTAGCCGGCGCGGATGACCTCGTCCGCGGCGACGCGGTCCAGCGTCATCCGGACGCTCGCGCGCATCAGCGGGTCGGTGAGCAGCGCCTCGACGAAGGAGTACGCGAGGTCGACGACGGCCTGGACCGGGGCGTCGGCGTCCGGGCCGTGCTGCGTGCGCCACTCGCCCTGCTCGGCGATGACGGCCTCGGCGAGGGCCTCCTTCGAGGCGAAGTGGAAGTACAGCGCGCCCTTGGTGATGCCCGCCTCGCGGACGATCTCGGCGACCGTCGCGGCCCCGTAGCCACGCCGCTCGATGACGGCCGCCGCGGCGCGCAGGATGCTGCTGCGCGTGGCGACGGCCCGCTGCTGCCGGGGCACGTGGCTCCTCGTGGTCGTCGGCCGGGTCGGTCGCGGACGAGGCTACGCGTGCCGTCTGTGGCCGGGCTGTGCCGGTCGTCGACGAACGACAACAGACCGGCTGGTCGGTTTTGTCGTACGATGCCCACGCCACGCCTCGCAGGGGGTGCGTGACCGCTCGAGGAGGGGCGAGTAGTCCGCACGGCGGTGCCCGGCGGGGCGCAGGGACTCCGCCGGGCGCCGCTGCCGGCGTCAGGCGCCGGCGAGCGAGCGCAGGCGCGCCGCGACCGCCTCGGGCCTGGTGTCGGTGACCCAGCCACCGACCGCGCTCTCGGACCCCGCGAGGTACTTGAGCTTGCCGGGTCCGCGCAGGACGGACATCACCTGGAGCAGCAGCCGCGACACCTCGCGGCCGGTGCGCGCCGGGGCCTGGTGCCACGCGGCGATGTACGGCAGCCGGACCGGTCCGTCGTCGCCGACGTGGTAGCCGTCGAGGCGGCGCAGGAGCTCGAGGTAGAGGTGGGCGAGCTCGTCGCGCTCGGCGTCGTCGAGGGCGACGAGGTCGGGGACGTCGCGGTGGGGGGCGAGGTGCACCTCGACCGGCCAGCGCGCGGCGTAGGGGACGTAGGCCGTCCAGTGCTCGCCGGCGAGGACGACGCGCGAGCCGTCCGCGCGCTCGGCGGCGAGGAGGTCGGCGCCGAGCAGCCGACCGGTGCGGGCGTGGTGCTCGGTGGCCCGGGCCAGCATCTCGGCGGTGCGCGCGGGGACGTAGGGGTAGGCGTACACCTGACCGTGGGGGTGGTGCAGCGTCACCCCGATCTCCTGGCCGCGGTTCTCGAAGCAGAAGACGTGCTCGACGCCGGGCGTGGCCCCGAGCTCGGCCGTGCGGTCGGCCCAGACGTCGACGACGGTGCGGGCGCGCTCCGGGCCGAGCGCCGCGAACGAGGAGTCGTGGTCGCTCGTGAAGCAGACGACCTCGGTGCGGCCGTGCGCCGGACGGTGCAGGTACCCCTCGGGGGCGACGACGTCGTCGAGCGCGACGGGGGCGTATGAGGGGAAGCGGTTCTCGAAGACGACGACGTCGTACTCGGCGTCGGGGATCTCGGAGGGGACGCTGCCGCGCCCGGTCGGGCAGAGCGGGCACTCGTCCTTGGGCGGCAGGAAGGTGCGGTTCATCCGGTGCCCCGCGACGGCCACCCAGTCGCCGACGAGCGCGTCGTAGCGGACGTGCCCGGCGGAGGCCCGCGGCCCGAGCTCGCGCCGGTCGACCGCGGTGCGTTCCGGCGCGTCCGGGGAGTCGTCGAAGTAGATGATCTCGCGGCCGTCGGCGAGCGAGCGGACCGTGCGCCGGACCGTGCGGGTCCGGGTCATCCGGCGTCGCCCACCTGGCGGGGGCGGCCCGGCTCGGCGAGGACGAGGTGCTCGACCGACTCGACGAGCACCTGCCGCGCCCGGGCCGGGATGCCCGAGTCGGTGATGAGCGTGTCGACCTCGGAGAGGTCCATGAAGGTCGAGAGGCCGACGATCCCGATCTTCGAGCGGTCGGCGAGGACGCACACCGAGCGGGCCGAGCGGACGAGCGCCCGGTTCGTCTCGGCCTCGACGAGGTTGGGCGTGGTGAGGCCCGCCGCGCGGTCGATGCCGTGCGCGCCGAGGAAGAGCCGGTCGACGTGCAGGCCGGCGAGAGCGGTGACGGCGACGGGCCCGACGAGCGCGTCCGACGGCGTGCGGACGCCCCCCGTGAGGACGACGACGTGCGCGGCCGACTGCGACTCGTGGAGCAGCTGCGCGACGGGGACCGAGTTCGTGACCACGGTCAGCTGGGGCACGTCGCGGACGGCGCGGGCCAGCTCGTAGGTCGTCGTGCCGGCCGAGATCCCGATGGTCGCGCCGGGCTGGACCAGCCGCGCGGCCTCGAGCGCGATGGCCTGCTTCTCGGCGGTCATGAGCGTCGACTTCGCGGTGAAGCCCGGCTCGTCGGTGGCGCGTGGGGTGATGGCGACCGCCCCGCCGTGCACGCGCTCGAGGAGGCCGTCGCCGTCGAGCCGCTCGATGTCGCGGCGGACGGTCATGTCCGAGACGCCGAGCTGGTCGACGAGCTCGGAGACGCGGGCGGCGCCGTGCTCCTCGACGATGGAGAGGATGGCGGCGCGGCGCTGGCTGGCGAGCATCAGGCCTCCCGGACGATCGCCGCGCTGCGCGCCGCCACGGTGGTGACCGGGCCCACGTCGGCGCCCGCGACGAGGTCGTGGCCGGTGACGGCGACCTCGCAGCCGGCGTCGGTGTGGTTGAGGACGAAGAGCCAGGAGCCCGAGGCGGAGCGGCGGCGGGTGACCTCGACACCGGCCGGCACGTCGGCGACCGGCGCGACCCCGGCCTCGTCGGTGACGCGGGCGAGGAGCGCGGCGAGGGTCGCGTCGTCGGGCAGCGTGCCGAGGTACCAGGCGGCGCCCTCACCGACGGTGCGGCGGGTGACGGCGGCCCGGCCGGCCAGCGGCCCGTCGGCGTAGGAGTCGAGCACCTCGGCGTCGCGGACGCGGGCGTCCTCGGACCATACCGAGCCGCTGCCGCCTCCGGCGAGGGCGACGGACTCGCCGACCCGCAGCGGGAACAGCTCCTCGACGCGGACGCCGAGCAGGTCGCGGAACGCGCCGGGGTAGCCGCCGAGCCGGACGTGGTCGTCGGGGTCGGAGATGCCGGAGAAGTAGGTGACGACGACATGGGCCCCGGCCGCGGCGGCCGCCGCGATGCGCTCGGCCGCGGAGTCGGAGACGAGGTAGAGCGTCGGGACGACGACGACCCGGTAGCCCGAGAGGTCGGTGTCGGGGTGGACGACGTCGCACGTGACGCCGGCGTCGCGCAGCAGGCGGTGGACGGTGTGCGCGGCCTGCGGGTAGTCGAGCGCGGCCGACGGCATGCACGGCCCGCTGACCGCCCACTGCGTTTCGTAGTCCCAGAGGACGGCGACGTCGGCCACGACGCGCGAGCCGACGAGCTCGCCGAGCCGCCCGGCGACGGCGCCGAGCTCGCAGACCTCGCGGAAGCGGTCGCTGTCCTCGCCGGCGTGGGGGACGAGGGCGGAGTGGAACTTCTCGGAGCCGGCGCGCGACTGGCGCCACTGGAAGAACCCGAGGGCGTCCGCGCCGCGGGCGACGTGGGTGAGACTGTCGAGGAGGGTCTCGCGCGGTGGCTTGGCGGGGTTGACCGGCTGCCAGTTGACCGCGCTCGTCGAGTGCTCCATGAGCATCCACGGCGCGCCGCCGGCGAGGCCGCGGGTCAGGTCGCCGTGGAACGAGAGCTCGGCGCGGGGGTGCTCGAGCGCGTCGACGACGTAGTGGTCGGTGCTCACGACGTCCTGGTGCGGCGCCCAGTCGTGGTAGTCGAGCAGCCGGAAGCCGCTCATCGTCATGAAGTTGGTCGTCACCGGCACGTCGGGGGAGTGGCGCCGGATGACCTCCTTCTCGGCGACGTGGAAGTCGAGCAGGGTGTCGGACCCGAAGCGGTGGTAGTCGAGCTCGTGGGTCGGGTTGCCGAACGTCGTCGTGATCCGCGGCGGCAGCACGTCGTCCCACGCGGTGTAGCGCTGGCTCCAGAAGGCCGTGCCCCACGCCTCGTTGAGGGCGTCGAGCGTCCCGTAGCGGCGCTCGAGCCAGCGCCGGAAGAACACCGCGCAGGTGTCGCAGTAGCAGGGCAGGTTGTGGCAGGCGTACTCGTTGGAGACGTGCCACATCGCCAGCGCCGGGTGGTCGTGGTAGCGCTGCGCCATCCGGTCGGTGAGGGCGAGGGCGAACTCGCGGTAGAGCGGCGACGACGGGCACCAGGCCTGCCGGCTGCCCGGCCAGAGGGTGTGACCCTCACGGTCGACGGGGAGGATCTCGGGGTAGGCGGCGCTCAGCCACGGCGGCGGGGTGGCGGTGGCGGTGGCGAGGTCGACGGCGATGCCGTGCGCGTGGAGGAGGTCCATCACCTCGTCCAGCCAGCCGAACTCGTACTCGCCCTTGGTCGGCTCCAGCCACGACCACGAGAAGACGCCGAGGGTGACGAAGCTGACCCCGGCCGCGGCCATCAGCCGCATGTCGTCGTCCCACACCGCACGCGGCCACTGCTCCGGGTTGTAGTCCCCACCGAAGGCGACGCGGTCGTCGGGCCATGGACGCATGGCGGACAGTGTGTTGCGCGGAATCGACATCTGTCAACAGATACGAACATCGACCGACACGGCGGCCGCCGTGGCGGGTGAGGCGCCAATCCGGCTGTGCCCGTGGTTTCCGAAGGTCAAAGGTTGGTCACGACCCTTGACACCCTCGCGGCGCGACTCCACACTCTGGAGCCATCGGTTGTTCGTTTCTGATCGAAACTGTCAGGAGCGGCACGTTCGTCAAAGGAGACACCCATGGCACGCCCGGCCCCGCGCGACCCCCGGTTCGCGAGCTCCCTTCCCGCCTCCGTCCGCGGGGTGAACCGCCGGACCCTCCTGTCGGGCGCCCTCGGTGCCGGCGCCCTGTTCGGCGCGGGCTCCCTCGCCGGCTGCGGCAGCGACGACTCGCCCTCGACGAGCGGCGGCGGCGCCTCGGCCAAGGCCGGCAACGTCAAGTTCGGCGTCAACGAGGCCAAGGGCTCCGGGCCGGCCTACGAGCGCCTGCAGGGCATGGCCGACGCCTACGCGAAGAAGGAGGGTGTGCAGGTCTCGGTCAACGCGGTCGACCACAACACCTTCCAGGAGAGCATCACCACCTACCTCCAGGGCAGCCCGGACGACGTGTTCACGTGGTTCGCCGGCTTCCGCATGTCGCAGTTCGCCGAGGCGGGCCAGATCGCCGACCTCAGCGACGTGTGGCCCATCGACGGCATGAGCGACGCCTTCAAGCAGGCCTCCACCGCGTCGGACGGCAAGCAGTACTTCGTCCCGATCAGCTACTACCCGTGGGCCGTCTTCTACCGCCCGTCGGTCTTCGAGAAGAACGGCTGGACCGAGCCGAAGACGATGGACGAGCTCAACGCCCTCATGACCGACATGCAGGGCAAGAAGATCACCCCCTTCGCCTTCGCGGCCAAGGACGCGTGGGCGCCGATGGGCACCTTCGACATCCTCAACATGCGTCTCAACGGCTTCGACTTCCACATGCAGCTGACCAAGGGCGAGCAGAAGTGGGACAGCCCCGAGGTCAAGAAGGTCTTCGAGACCTGGAAGACCCTCCTGCCCTACCACCAGGAGAACTCGCTCGGCCGCACCTGGCAGGAGGCCGCGACCTCGATGTCCAAGGGCGAGTGCGGGATGTACCTCCTCGGCACCTTCGTCGTCGACGGCGTCCCGACCGAGGCGCAGGAGGACCTGGACTTCTTCACCTTCCCGGCGCTCGACTCGACGATCGGCGCCGACGCGCTCGACGCCCCGATCGACGGCTTCTGCGTCGCCGAGGGCGCGCAGGACACCGAGGCCGGCAAGGCGTTCATCAAGTGGCTCGGCAGCGCCGAGGCCGCGGACGCCGGCAACAACGCGGGCTCGGCCCCGTTCATCGCCGCCAACTCGGGTGCCAGCACCGCGAAGTACGGTGCGCTGCAGAAGAAGTCGGTCGAGGTCGTCCAGAACGCGAAGAACATCGCCCAGTTCCTCGACCGCGACACCAACGCCGACCTCGCCAACACCGTCGTCACCGTCGCGCTCCAGGACTTCATCAAGAACCCGAACGACATCGACAAGGTCACGTCGTCCATCCAGCAGCAGGCCGCGTCCATCCTCGGCTGAGCCGGGGACGAGGAGGAACGATGGCCACCAGGACCGCACGCCGGCAGTCACGACGGGTCGAGAAGAAGCGAGGAGCACGCGACCGTCTGGTCATCTCCCTGATGATCGGCGTCCCCACGATCCTCGTGGTTTGGCTCGTCTGGCTGCCGGCGGTGGCCTCGGTGGCGCTGTCGTTCACGAAGTGGAACGGGTTCAAGTTCAGCTCGATCGAGTGGGTCGGGACGAAGAACTACGTCGACATCGCGACGATCTACCCGCCGTTCTGGCCGGCCATCCAGCACAACCTCGTCTGGCTGGTCTTCCTCTTCGTCCTCCCGACGATCCTCGGGGTCGTGCTGGCGGTCGTCCTCGACCGCGAGATGTGGGGCAGCCGGTTCTACCAGACCGCGTTCTACCTGCCGGTCGTGCTGTCGCTCGCGCTCGTCGGCTTCATCTGGCAGCTCTTCTACTCGACCGACCAGGGCCTCATCAACGAGCTCTTCAAGGGCAACGTCGACTGGTACGGCGACCCCGACGTCAACCTGTGGGCCGTGCTCGTCGCCACCGCGTGGCGGCACACCGGCTACATCATGCTCATCTACCTGGCGGGCCTGAAGGGCGTCGACGGGTCGCTGCGCGAGGCCGCGGCCGTCGACGGCGCGAACGAGGTCAAGACGTTCTTCAACGTCATCTTCCCGGTCATGCGCCCGATCAACATGATCGTCCTCGTCATCGTCGTCATCGAGTCGCTCCGCGCGTTCGACCTCGTCTGGATCATCAACAAGGGCCGCAACGGCCTCGAGCTGATCTCGGCGCTGGTGTCGCAGAACGTCATCGGCGAGGCCACGCGCTACGGCTTCGGGTCGGCGCTCGCCGTCATCATGATGGTCATCTCGTCGGTGTTCATCACCATCTACCTGCGCATCGTCTTCCGGGAGGACCGCCGATGACCACCACCGCACCCCCGGCCCCCGTGAGGAGCCGCCCCTCGAGCCCGGGGGGCCGTGGGCCCTCCGGCGGCGTCCTCAACAAGCGCCGGGGCAAGGTCGCGACGGTGATCATGCTCGTCCTCGCGATCGCCTGGCTGTTCCCGCTGCTGTGGGCCCTCTACAACTCCTTCCGCGACTACTCGTACACGCAGACCAACGGGTACCTGTCGTTCGGTGGATGGACCCTCGCCAACTACGAGAACGCGTGGAGCCGAGGCAACTTCGGCCTGCACTTCAAGAACTCGCTCCTCATCACCGTGCCGGCGGTGGCGCTGACGCTGTTCCTGTCCTCGCTCGTCGCGTTCGTCCTCGCGCGGTTCTCGTACCGCTTCAACCTCACCCTGCTCGGCATCTTCCTCGCGGCGAACCTGCTGCCGCCGCAGGCGCTCCTCATCCCCGTGTTCCGGATGTTCCGCGAGATCCCCCTCCCGGAGTTCATGAGCTCGAGCGGGACGATGCTCAACAGCTTCTGGGCGCTCATCCTCGTCAACACGGCCTTCCAGCTGGGCTTCTGCACCTTCGTACTCAGCAACTACATGAAGACGCTGCCGCACGAGATCTACGAGTCGGCCGAGCTCGACGGCGCGAGCGTGTGGCGCCAGTACTGGCAGCTGACCATGCCGCTCGTGCGCCCGGCCCTCGCCGCCCTCGCGACCCTCCAGGTCACGTGGATCTACAACGAGTTCTTCTGGGCGACCGTCCTCATCTCGCGCGGCGACAAGTACCCGGTGACCAGCGCGCTCAACAACCTGCGCGGGCAGTTCTTCTCCGACACCAACCTCGTCGCGGCGGGATCCATCCTCGTGGCACTGCCGGTCCTCGTCGTGTTCTTCGTCCTGCAGAAGCAGTTCGTCTCCGGCCTGACGCTCGGGTCGACCAAGGGGTGAGCGCCGACCACACCGTCCTGCGGGGAGGGGGCGTCGCCCTCGTCCTCGCCCACCGCGACCACGGCCTGCCCGCCGTCCTGCACTGGGGCGCCGACCTCCCCGACGCGGCGGCCGCCGACCTGGCCCTGCTGCGCGACACCCCCGTCGCGAACAACGCGCTCGACGAGCCGTGGGACCTCACCGTCCTGCCGACCTCCGGCGACGGCTGGCTCGGGACGCCCGGCATCGCCCTGCACCGCGCCGGGGGCGCCGCCGCCCCGCGCTGGGTCGCGACGGTCACCGGCGGTGGCGGGCGCGCGACGGTGCGGGCCGAGGCCGTCGACAGCGAGGCGGTCGTCGAGCTCGTCCTCGCGCTCGACGAGCACGGGGTGCTCACGACGTCGACCTCGGTCACGTCGACCGCCGACGCCGGCACGGCGCCGCTCGAGGTCGCGGCCCTGCGCACCCTCCTGCCGTTGCCGGCCCGCGCCGAGGAGGTCCTCGACCTCAGCGGGCGCTGGGTGCGCGAGCGCACGCCGCAGCGGCGTCTCGTCGCCGACGGCACCTGGCTGCGCACCGGCCGCCGCGGCCGCACCGGCCACGACGCGACCCTGCTCATGACCGCCGGGACGGCCGGGTTCGGCTTCCGCCACGGTGAGGTCTGGGCGGTGCACGCCGCTTGGAGCGGCCACCACGAGCACCTCGTCGAGCGCCTCCCCGAGGGCGCCGGCGCCCACGCGGCCGTCATCGGCGCGGGCGAGGCGCTGGAGTCCGGCGAGGTCCGGCTCGGCCCGGGCGAGACCTGGACGTCCCCGGACGTCGTCGCGGTCTGGTCCGACGCGGGCCTGGACGGCCTCACCGCGCGCCTCGTGCGCCACCAGCGCGCCGGGGCGGACTACCGCGCCGGTCGCCCCCGCCCGCTGGTCCTCAACACGTGGGAGGCGGTCTACTTCGAGACCGACCTCGGGCACCTGCAACGGCTCGCCGACACCGCGGCGTCCATCGGCGTCGAGCGCTTCGTCCTCGACGACGGCTGGTTCGGGTCGCGCCGCGACGACACCCGTGGCCTCGGCGACTGGCAGGTCTCGGACGAGGTCTGGCCCGACGGCCTCGGCCCGCTCGTCGAGCACGTCAAGGGCCTCGGGATGGAGTTCGGGCTGTGGTTCGAGCCCGAGATGCTCAACCTCGACTCCGACGTCGTGCGCGCCCACCCGGAGTGGGTCCTCGGCCCGGCCGCCGGTCCGACGCCGCCCTCGCGCCACCAGCACGTCCTCGACCTCGCGAACCCCGACGCCTTCGACCACGTCCTCGCCGCGATGTCCGAGGTCATCGGCACGTACGGTGTCGACTTCGTCAAGTGGGACCACAACCGCGACCTCCACGAGGCCGTGCGCACCGACGCCACCGGCACCGACCGGCCCGCCGTCGCGGCCCAGACCCGCGCGACCTACCGGCTCCTCGACGCGCTGCGCGAGCGGTTCCCCGCGCTCGAGATCGAGTCGTGCTCCAGCGGCGGGGCCCGCGTCGACCTCGGCGTCCTCGCGCGCACCGACCGCGTGTGGACCTCGGACTGCAACGACGCCCTCGAGCGGGTCGCCATCCAGCGGTGGACCGGCCTGCTCGTGCCGCCGGAGCGGATGGGCACGCACGTCGGGCCGCCCCGCGCCCACACGACGCACCGCGACCTCGACCTCTCGCTGCGGATGCTCGTCGCGCTCGGCGGGCACGCCGGCCTCGAGTGGGACATCTCGACCTGCTCGCCGCAGGAGCTCGACGCCCTGCGGGCGTGGAGCGGCCTCTACCGCGAGCTGCGGCCGCTGCTGCACACCGGCGACGTCGTGCGCTCGGACCATCCCGACCCCTCGCTCGTCGTCGGCGGCGTCGTCGCGGCGGACCGGTCCGCGGCCGCTCTCACCGTGGTCCGGGTCGTCAGCGGCCGCGGGGTCACGCCCGGGGCGGTGCCGCTGCCGGGGCTCGACCCGGCCCGTCGCTACCGGGTGCGCGTGCGACCGGAGGCCGGCCTGCCGGAGAGCCAGCAGGTGCGGGGCCCGCGGTGGTTCGAGCAGGCGCAGGGCGACGACGGCATCCTCGTCGCGGGTGCGGTGCTCGACGACCACGGGCTACCCGTCCCCGCCCTCGCGCCGGGCCAGGGGTACCTCCTGCACCTGACCTCCGTCGACGGGGCGTGAGCGGGCCCGCTGGCCAGGGTGGAGCGATGACCAGCACCCGCCCCCAGCGCGGAAGCTGAGGCTGCTCAGTCGATGTAGCCAGTCCTGCGATCTACCTGGCTCAGAACGTTGCGGACGGCGTCTTCGAGCACAGCATCTGTCTGGAGGTCACCGCCGTAGGCGGAGCTGGTGAACCCGTATCCCTCATGGGCCCCGAGACCCAGAGGAGGTCGTAGACGCCGGGTTCGCCGGCACGCTCGGTGACTTCGAAGCGCTCACCGTCCACCACCATCCGCTTTACGGGGAGAGGTGCGCCATCCGCGGCAATTGAGGACGGATCGAGTGCCGGCCGGACGAAGGACGCGGGTCAGCGCACCGGCTCGGGCGCGCCTCGCGCCTGGCCGTGGCCGGCGACCACCAGGTAGCCATCGCTCTCTGGGTCGAAGGTGGTGGATTGCACCGTGAGCCCGACGCTCCGCAACTGCGCCACGAGGTCCTCGTACCGATAGGGCCAGATGGACAACCGCTCCGAGCAGGTTCGCACTGCCCCATCCGGCTCGATCTGGGCGACCACGATCTCGAGGAAGTGCTCCTGTTCCCAGCGCTGTTCGATCTGCCAGTAGTAGCTGACGACCGCATCGCGGTCGTTGCGGCGGATGAGGTGATCGCGCACGTCCACCCGTGAGCCGGCGGAGCGCACGAGCTCCCAGTTGCGTGAGGTGAGCACGAGTCGTCCGCCTGGATTCAGCAGCCGCGACATCGCTGCCAGTGCTGTCAGGCGACCGGCTGCGCCCTCGGCGTGCCCGAGCGAGTTGCCGACGCAGAACACCAGGTCGAACGTGGAGTCCTCCAGGTGGTCGGGTAGCTCGGCCCAGGGCGCGCGGAGGGTTCGAAGCGAGACACCCTGCTCGTTGGCGACCCTTTCGGTCCGGCGAACCATCCCGTCGCTGGCGTCTGTGGCGACCACGTCAAGGCCAAGACTCGCCAGGCCGACGGCGAGCTGGCCGGTTCCACACGCGCAGTCGAGGACGCGCGCGTTGGGCGGCAGAGAGCCCACGACTTCGCTGTAGTAGGCCTCGGCTGCCTTGGCGGGGGTCAGCTTGTCGTCTCCGATCAGCCACTCGTACACGTCGGAGAGCGCCCCATATCCGGCCACCGCGATCCCCTCCATCTTTCGACGACACGCGGGGTGGACCGCGCCTTCGATTCGTACCTTGCCCCTCGTGCTGTGCCAAGGCATGTCTGAGACGCGTTGGGAAGGACCCAACCACTTCTGGCCCTGAGACTGCACCGGATATCCAGTGGGAAACCGCCACACGGCACCGAGGCAGGTCCCCGATCCACCGGCGCCCCAGTGGTCATGCCCCGTGCCGCGCTTCCCGGCCTGCGGCATGAGCGATAAGACTGGCGCGCCGGGGACTTGCCCGATGATGTCGCACCTGCGCTTTCATCGTGGACATCCCTGCCGCCACTGGGATGACGCGGAAGCTGGCACGGGACGCGGATGTATCCGCGTCCGCCGTGAGTTTCTGCGTCATCACCGTGACGTCGCGGAAGCTCGCGCTCAACGGCATGAGCGATGGTTGGGTTGCGCCTGCGGTCCGGCGGCGCGGGTGGCCCGGCTGCCGTGAGTCACGCATACCGCCAGGTGTCGAAGTGCAGGTCCGGGGGGTCGTCCGGGACGTGGTCCGTGGCCGACAGAACCGGCTCATCGGGCGTCGGGGGTGGCAGAGCGGCGAGGGCGCGGTCGTAGGAGCCGTCGGTCAGGTCCCAGACGACGTGGCGGCCGCGATCGTCGGGCTGCTGCCGAACCTCGGCCCAGAGCCGACGTCGGTGGACCGTCGTGTGGTGGCGTTGGCAGAGCAGGGCGGCGTTGAGGACGTCGGTCGGGCCGCCGTCGGCCCAGTGACGGACGTGGTGGGCGCGGGTCCAGGCGGCGGGGGCGGTGCATCCGGGGTAGGTGCAGCCGCGGTCGCGGATCAGGAGGTGGCGGCGTTGGGCCCGGGTGAAGAGCCGCAGCAGCCGGGCCAAGGCCAAGGGTTCGCCCTGGGTGCCCAGGACGTGCGCGACGAGGGCGGCGTCGCAGGTCAGGCGGCGCAGGGTGTCCGGGCCGAGGAGGGTGCCGGTGGCGACCGAGCCGAGGACCTCGCCGGCGCCGGTCTCGGCCTGCAGGTCGGCCAGGCTCATCGCGACGTGCAGCGTCGCGGGGGACCCGGCCCGGGCCTCGGCCTCGACGCCACTCGCGATCGTGCAGACCTCGGTCAGGGCCTCGACGCGGCGTTGCCCGGCCGGGCGCAGGTCTCGCTGACCGGTCTGCCCGTCCGGGCGGGGCGCGGACCGCGGCCCGATCGCGGCTTCGAGGGCGGCCGCCTGCTCCGGGGTCATCCACAGCTGGTACTCGGTCAGGTCGCCGGACTCCACGTGCGGCGTCGACAGCCGGGCCGAGGGCGCGAGGCGGGCCTGCAGGTCGTCGAAGGCGCCGTGGTGGCCGTACTGCGAGATCAGCCGTGGCCGGAGCCCGCGCATCAGCGCCGTCCCGTGCTGCTGCGCGAGGTCGACGAGCGCGGTGGCCACGGTCGGGAGCGCCTCGTCGCGCAGCAGCGGCTGCACCCGGGCGCTCTCGCGCAGGACCGCGCATCCGGTGCCGGCCTCCAGGCGCCCGTCGCGGACCGCGTCATAGACGATCCCCAGCGGTGAGTCCTCTGCCGGGGGACGGTCCGGGCCCGACCCGGCCGCGGCGACGTCCACCGCGATCCGCGCCACCGCGACCGCCCCGCCCTGGCGCAGCGACGGCGCGAGCCCGCGCACCCACTCCTGCACCCCGGCCCCCGCGACCTCACCCCGACGAACCGCCTCCACCGCGACCGCCACCCGCGCCGCCGAGGCCAGCGCCGCGAGCCGGTCGGCCACTCCCATCAGCTCACCCAGCTCCGCTCCTACCGCCCCGAACAGCACTTCCGAGATACCCGTCAACGCATCGCCGGCAGCCTCCATCGCGGAGCGGCGCTTCGCGAGTTCGGTTGTCCCCGTTGACATGCCACCATGATTCCACCCGGCACCGACAGCCGCCCGGGCCCGAGGACCCGCCTGTGGACCACGAGCGGGCGACGAGCGACCTGTGGAGAACCGAGCAGCCCACGACCACCAGCGGCTGGTTATGGTGGCCGGATGGCCAGCACCCGCCCCCAGCCGGCCTGGCTGGCGAACTCGGTCCTCTACCAGATCTACCCGCAGACCTTCGCGGACGGCAACGGCGACGGCATCGGTGACCTCGCCGGGGCCACGGAGAAGCTCGACCACCTCGCGTGGCTCGGGGTCGACGCGGTCTGGTTCAGCCCGCTGTTCGCCTCGCCCTTCGCGGACGCCGGCTACGACGTCGCCGACTACCTCTCCGTCGCCCCGCGCTACGGCACGAACGAGGACCTCGCCGCGTTCGTCGACGCCGCCCGCAGCCGCGGCATCCGCGTCCTGCTCGACCTCGTCGCCGGGCACACGAGCGACCAGCACCCGTGGTTCCGCGAGTGGGTCGACGACCCGGCCGACGGGCGCTACATCTGGAACGAGCGGGTCGGGATTCCGGCCGGCATCTGGTGCCCCGTGCCGGGCCGCCGGGGCGGCTACTACCAGCTGAACTTCTACCCCTGCCAGCCGGCGCTCAACTTCGGCTACGCCCGCCAGGACCCCGACCAGCCGTGGCGCGACCCGGTCGACGCCGAGGGCCCGCGGGCCAACCGGCAGGCGCTGCGCGACGTCATGGCGCACTGGTTCGACCTCGGCATCAGCGGCTTCCGCGTCGACATGGCGGCCTCGCTCGTCAAGGACGACCCGGGGCACGACGAGACCGCGCGGCTGTGGGCCGAGATGCGGGAGTGGCTCGACCGCGAGCACCCCGACCGGGCGCTGCTCTCGGAGTGGGGCGACCCCGCCGTCGCGGTGCCGGCCGGGTTCCACGCCGACTTCTTCCTGCACTTCGGCCGCCCGGGCCTGCGCTCCCTGTGGCACACCGGCGTCGGCACGTACGACCCCTCGTGGACGGACACCGACCGCTACTTCTTCGACCCCGAGGGCAGCGGCGGTGTCGACACCTTCCTGCGCGAGTGGCGGCGGGCCACGGACGCCATTGGGGTCGGCGGCGGACACGTCGCCCTGCCGACCTCCAACCACGACTACGCGCGCCTCGTCACCGGCCCGCGCACCGCGCCGATGGCCCGCGCGGCCTTCGCGTTCGTCGCCACGTGGCCGTCGCTGCCGACGATCTACTACGGCGACGAGATCGGGATGCGCTACGTCGAGGGGCTGCCGGACCGCGAGGGCAGCCTGCTGCAGACGACGCAGGACCGCACCGGCTCCCGGACGCCGATGCAGTGGGAGCCCGGGCCGGGAGCCGGCTTCTCCACCGCGCCGGAGTCGGACTTCTACCTGCCGCTCGACCCCTCGCCCGAGCGCCCGGACGTCGCGACCCAGCGCGCGGACGAGGGCTCGCTGCTGCACCTCGTCCGGCGCCTGCTCGCCCTGCGGCACGCCACCCCGGCGCTGCAGCCGGAGGGCTCGCTCGAGGTGCTGACCGAGGACTACCCGTTCGTGTACGTCCGGGGCGGCACGCACCTCGTCGTGGTCAACCCGCGGCGCGAGCCGGCCACCGCCACACTGCCGGCCGGGTGGGACGGCGCGCGCGGCCTCGAGGTCGAGGGGGTCCGCCTCGAGAGCGGCCGCGCCGAGGCCTCCGGCTTCTCGTACGGGATCTTCGAGCGCGCCTGAGCGCGAGCGGCGCCGGCGTCCCCCTCGGACACCGGCGCCGCGCCGCTCAGTCCTCGAGGCCGAGGCCCCGGCGGCCGGTGCGGTTCAGCTGCTCGGGGACGAAGCGGTCCGGCCACGTGCGCTCGTAGTGCTCGGCCGGGAAGTCCGACGGGCTGCTGCCGTCGGCGAAGGCCTCGCGCACAGACGCCGCGTACGCCTCGTTGCGCGGGCACCACGGCGCCGCCGGGATGTACATGACGTTGCCCCAGCCCTGCTGGTCGGTGACCGGGGCGACCCCGTGGATCATGTCGCAGTGCCACCAGACGGAGTCGCCGGCGCGGACGTCGGGGATGCCGCTCACCGCGCGCAGCAGCAGCGAGTGCCACTGCTCCGAGGCCGGGAAGACCTGGTTGGTCGTGACGCCGCACATGTCGTCGTCCGGCACGTCAGCGAGCAGCGGCCGCAGCATCAGGTAGGCCATCGCCTCCGGGACCGGCACGGTGTGCAGGACGCCTTGGTCGTGGTCCATGTCCGAGAGCGCCGTCCAGCCCTGGAAGGTCCGGAAGGCCGAGCACATCGTCGTCCCGGGGTACTGCGGGCCCGCGGTGCGGTGCGCGGCGTCCCACGGGTCGTACTGCTCGACGCTGCCGTCGAAGAGGTGGCGGAAGGCGCGCTGGTAGGCCTGCGTCATCCAGAGGTCCAGGGTGCCGGGGTCGAGGTGCGTGCCGAGGCCGCCCGAGTCGGCGCCCGGCGGGCGGCGCCGGATGCGGTCGGGGTAGAGCGAGTCGCGCTCGGGGTCGAACCACGTCGTGCCCTCGGACTCGTGCCGCCACAGGCCGTTGAGGAAGCGCTGCACGGTGGCCATCCGCTCGCTCTGGCGGGCCTCCATCTGGGCGGGGGACCAGTAGACGGGGTAGATCTCGGGCCGCGAGCCGACGCTGCCGAAGAAGTCGTCGCCGGGGCCTCGGTAGTCCTCGAAGAAGCGGTTGCCCTCGACGTAGTCGACGATGCCGGCGTCCCAGGCGAGGGCCTGCTCGCGGGGGAAGTGGCCGCGCACGACGAGGCAGCCGCGGCGGCGCAGCCGCTCGAGGTCGGCGGCGGTCACCGCGCCCGAGGCGATGTCGGCGTAGTCGAGCACCGGCCAGACCTCCTCGCCGCGCGCCCGCTGCGCCTCGACCTCCTCGACGGCCGCCCGGACACGCGCCTCGACGACGGCGAAGACCTCCTCGACGCTGCGCCCGGAGGCCTCCAGGCGGGCGCGCAGCGCGGCCTTGACCTCCCGCGTCGCGGCGCGCAGGTCCGCGGGCGGCTCCTCCCAGTGGGGGAGGGCGGGCAGGGGCTGCGCGTGCTGCCCGCGGGGCGTGGCGGTGGTCGTCATCGGCCGGTCTCCATTCAGTAAGGACTCCTGACTGAATCCCGAGTGTAGGCGCGACGGGTCGATCTCGGCAAGAGTCCTTACTAGGATCGCGGCCGTGGAGCCCCCCAAGCCCTCCCTCCGGCTGCTGCGGCAGCTGTCCGACCGGCACGTGCTCGGGGTGCTCTTCGAGGAGCCGGCGCTGACCCGGGCGCAGATCGCGACCCGGGCGGGCCTGTCGAAGCCCACCGTCGGCGAGAGCGTGCGCCGGCTGACCGAGGCCGGCGTCGTGCGCGACACCGGTGAGCGCACCGGAGGCCGCGGACGCGCGGGCACCATCCTCGACCTCGTCCCCGACCTCGGCGTCGCGCTGGCGGTGAGCATCGCCCCCGACGGCGTGCGCGCCGAGGCCGTCGACGTCCACGGACGGGTGGTGAGCGGGGCCACGGAGGGGCTGGCCCTGCCCACCACGCCCGACCGGCTCGAGCGCGTCCTGCCCGAGGTCGTCGCCCGCGCGGCGGCCGCGGCCCCCGGCGCCGTCCGCGTGGCCGTCGTCAGCGCCGCGGACCCCGTCGACCGCGCGAGCGGGGCGCTCGTCCACCTGCCCGACGCGCCCTTCCTCGTCGGCGACCTCTCGCCCGTCCCGCTCCTCGCGCCCCTCGTCGAGGGCGAGGTGGTCGTCGACAACGACGTCAACTGGGCAGCGCGCGCCGAGCTCGCCGCGGCGGGCCCGGACGCCGCCGGCAGGGGCGAGCTGGCCTACCTCTACCTCGACCGCGGGCTCGGGTGCGCCGTCGTCGCCGACGGCGTGGTGCTGCGGGGCGCCCGCGGCCTCGCGGGGGAGGTCGCGCACCTCGTGACCACCGGGCCCGACGGGCGGGCCGGTCCGTTCACCGACGTCATCGGCGCGCTCGGCCTGCGCGAAGGCGGCAGCACCGCCGTCGACACCGAAGCCGTCCTGGGCCTCCTCGAGGCCGGTGACGGCGACGCCGCGGCCGCCGCCACGCTCGACGCGCTCGCGAGCGCCGTCTGTGGCGTCCTCGCGGCGCTCGTCGCGCTGACCGACCCCGCCGCCGTCGTCCTCGGCGGGGTGTGGGGGTCGCACCCGGCGTTCCTGGAGCGGGTGGCGCGGCAGGTCGACGCGATGCCCCGGCGCGTCCCGCTCCGCCCGCCCGCGGTGCGCGAGCAGCCCGCGCTCGCCGGCGCCCGGCAGGAGGCGCTGCGGCGGCTGCGCGAGCACGTCGTCACCGGGTCCGCCGCGCGCTGACCCCTCGGTGTCGAGTGCGCGCACGGCACCCAGGGCAACCACCTGCGCACTCGACCCCGGGGGTGGGAACGCCGGTGCCAGGTCGAGGGCGTTCGAGGTTGCCCCCGCGACCGCTTCCGCCCTCGACTCCGGGCGGGACGGGCCCCTGCGCCGCCTACGCTCGGCACCGTGAACGCACCGTCCGCCCCCTCGTCCACGACCCGGCGCGCCCTCGTGCTCGGGGCCCTGGGCGTCGTCTTCGGCGACATCGGCACGAGCCCGCTCTACGCGATGCAGACCGTGTTCGCGCTCGACGGCGGCATCGTCGAGCCGACGCGCGACAACGCGCTCGGCGTCGTCTCGACCGTCGTCTGGGCCATCACGCTCGTCGTGTCGGTCAAGTACGTGCTCTTCGTCCTGCGGGCCGACAACGACGGCGAGGGTGGGGTGCTCTCGCTCGCCTTCCTCGCACGGCGCTCGGTGCGCCCCGGCGGCAAGCGGTTCCGGCTCGTCATGGTGCTCGGGGTCATCGGGGCCGCCCTGTTCTACGGCGACTCGGTCATCACACCCGCGATCTCCGTGATGTCCGCCGTCGAGGGTCTCGAGGTCGTCGAGCCCGGGCTCACGTCGTGGGTGCTGCCGCTCGGCGCGGCGGTCATCACGGTCCTGTTCGTCGTCCAGCGCCACGGCACCGACCGGGTCGGACGGTTCTTCGGCCCCGTCATGGTCCTGTGGTTCCTCACGCTCGCCGCGCTCGGGCTGCCGCACGTCCTCGCCTACCCCCAGGCCCTGCTCGCGCTCAGCCCGCACCTCGCGCTCCAGTTCGCGCTGGCCCACCCGCTCGTCAGCTTCCTCGCCCTCGGCGCGGTGGTCCTCGCGATCACCGGGGCCGAGGCGCTCTACGCCGACATGGGCCACTTCGGGCGACCGGCCATCGCCACGGGGTGGTTCTGGCTCGTCTTCCCGAGCCTCACCCTCAACTACCTCGGGCAGGCCGAGCTCATCGTCAAGGACCCCACGACGATCGACCGGCCCTTCTTCCACCTCGCACCCGACTGGGCGACGCTTCCGCTCGTCGTCCTCGCCACGGCGGCCACCGTCATCGCGTCGCAGGCCGTCATCTCGGGGGCCTTCTCGGTGTCGCGGCAGGCCGAGCGGCTCGACTTCCTGCCCCGCCTCACCGTCCGCCAGACCTCCGAGCACGAGGGCGGGCAGATCTACGTGCCGGCGATCAACTGGGTGCTCTTCGCGGGCGTCCTCGCCCTCATGCTCAGCTTCCGCAGCTCCGAGCACCTGGCGGTCGCCTACGGCCTCGCCGTCACCGCGACCCTGGCCCTCACGACGTGCCTCTTCCTCGTCTACGCCGACGCCGCGCTCGACTGGCCCCGGTGGCGGCTGTGGGCGTTCGGGGGGCTGTTCCTCTGGGTCGAGCTGAGCTTCGTCGCCGCCAACGCCACGAAGATCACCCACGGCGGCTGGCTGCCGGTGCTGCTCGCGACCGTCATCGCGTTCGTCATGCTCACGTGGTCCAAGGGGCAGCGCGTCGTCAAGGCGCGGCGGGCCAAGGTCGAGCGACCCCTCACCGAGTTCCTCGAGGAGGCGCACGCGGGCGGACTGCAGCGGGTGCCCGGCACCGCCGTGTTCCTCCACACGAGTCACGACACGACCCCACTGTCGCTGCGCGAGAACGTCGACTTCAACAAGGTGCTCCACGAGAACGTCATCATCACCAACACGATCCGGATGAACGTCCCGCACGTGCCCGACGAGGAGCGGGTCGTCGTCGACGACCTCGGCGACGAGTGGGACGGCATCTGCCTCGTCCGGCTGCACTTCGGGTTCGCCGACGAGCAGAACATCCCGGCCGCGCTCTCGCTCGCCGCGCAGACCCCGGACCTCTCCTTCGACCGCGACACCGCGCTGTACTTCCTCTCGCGGGTCTCCGTCCACGCCGCCGACCGGCCCGGGATGTCGCGCTGGCGCAAGCGCGTCTACATCGCGATGTCGCACAACGCGGCCGACCCCACGGAGTACTTCCACCTGCCGATCGCCCGCACGGTCGTCGTCGGCGCCCAGCTGCACGTCTGAGCCGGGGTGCGCTCGTCCGGCCGGCCGGGGTGACAGGACGCCGCGCTCCCCGTCGCCTCCTCCGTCGGCGCCGGATCGCGCTCCCGGCATCCTGTCCCCCGACGAGCGAGAGGGCCGGGCGGGATCGACTCCGTCGATCCGGCCCGGCCCTCTCGTGATGTCGGGGTGACAGGATTTGAACCTGCGACCTCTTCGTCCCGAACGAAGCGCGCTACCAAGCTGCGCCACACCCCGTGGCACGTCATCGACGACCCGAGGGCCGCCGCGACACCCGAGGATAGCCGACCACCCGCGAGCATCCGAAATCGGTCCCCCCGACGGTCACGCGAGAGGCCCCGCGACCTCAGCCGAGGTCGTCCGCGCCGTGCGCCACGAGGGTGAGCAGCGTCGCCTCCGGACGGCACGCGAAGCGCACCGGCGCGTACGGCGAGGTCCCCAGGCCCGCGGAGACGTGCAGCCACGCGGCGTCCGCCGGCGCCGCCGACGAGGGCAGCACGCGGCCCTCGCCACCGCCGGGACCGGCCCCCGGCCACCACCGCGAGACGCCCTTGGCGCGGCCGGTGTCGAGGTCGCAGTTCGTCACGAGCGCGCCGTAGACGGGGAGCGCGAGCTGACCGCCGTGCGTGTGGCCGGCGAGGACGAGGCCGGCGCCGTCGGCGACCATCGCGTCGAGGATGCGCTGGTAGGGCGCGTGGACCAGCCCCATCGTCAGCGCGACGTCGTCCCGGGCCGGGCCGGCGACCCGGTCGTAGCGGTCGAACTCGACGTGCGGGTCGTCGACCCCGACGAGCTCGACCCGGTGCCCGCCCATCTCGACGACCGTGCGGGCGTTGTCGAGGTCCGCCCAGCCGCCCGCCCGCAGCCCGTCGACGAGCGCGCCGACCGGCAGGTCGCCCCGGGGTCGCGGCGCCGTCGCGTGGCGGGAGGTCAGGTAGCGCGCCGGGTTCTTCGGGATCGGTGCGAAGTAGTCGTTGGAGCCCAGGACGAACGCCCCCGGGAACTCCATGAGCGGCTCCATCGCCCGCAGCAGTGGCGGGACGGCCTCGAGGTGGGCGAGGTTGTCGCCGGAGTTGACGACGAAGTCGGGGCGCAGCTCGGCGAGGGAGCGGACCCAGTCGATCTTGCGGCGCTGGCCCGGCGTCAGGTGCAGGTCCGAGACCTGGAGGATGCGCACCGGCGCCGACCCGGCCGGCAGGACGGGCACGGTGAAGCGGCGCAGGGCGAACAAGGTGCGCTCGACGAGGGAGGCGTACGCCACCCCCGCGAGGCCGGCGCCGACGAGCCCGCCGACGGCGCGCAGGGCGGTGCGGGCGGGAGGCGTCATCGGTCCATCCTCGCAAACGGCGTCGCCCGTCGGGGAATCCCGGGTGACCGCGCGCGCGCCCGGGTGGGAGAGTGGCCCCATGAACGCCCAGAGCCTCAAGGCGAAGCTGCAGAGCGACCTCCACGACGCGATGCGCGCCCGCGACAAGGTCCGCGCCTCCACGCTGCGGATGGCCCTCACGTCCGTGACGACCGCCGAGGTCGCCGGTGACGAGGCCCGCGAGCTCGACGACGACGAGGTCCTCAAGGTCGTCGCCAAGGAGGCGAAGAAGCGGCGCGAGGCCTCGGCCGCCTTCCGCGACGCGCAGCGCCCCGAGCTCGCCGACGTCGAGGACGCCGAGCTCGCCGTCCTCGAGGCCTACCTGCCCGCCCAGCTCGGCGACGACGAGTTGCGGGCCATCGTCGGGCGGGCCGTCGCCTCCACGGGCGCGAGCGGCATGGCCGACATGGGCCGGGTCATGAAGACCGCCCAGGGTGAGGTCGCCGGCCGCGCCGAGGGCGGCCGGGTCGCCGGGGTCGTCAAGGCCGTCCTCGCGGGGCGCTGACCCCCAGCTCCCGCCGGACGACGAGGGCCCGACCGGATGCTCCGGTCGGGCCCTCGTCGTGCGCCAGGCGTCAGCCCTTGCCGCCCGGCGGCTTGGGAGCCCCCTTGCCCTTGCCGGGCTTGCCCTTGCCGGGCTTGCCCTTGGTCGGGGGCTTGGTCTGCGCGGGCCGGGTCGGCTTGACGTTGACCGCGGGGGAGGCCGCCGCACCCGAGGAGATGAGCAGGGTCACCGTCGAGCCGCGGACGGCCTCGCCGGACGGCGAGGTGCCCGCCACCGTGCCGACCGGCGCGTTGCTCGGGATGCTCTGGCCGACCGTGCTCCCGAACCCGGCGCCCTGGAGGATCGCCGCGGCCGAGCCCGGGTTGCGGGCGTAGACGTTGGGGATCGGGTCGAGGTTGCCGCGCTGGGTCTGCGAGCTCGGGGTCGGGAACTGCTCGACCTTCATGCCCTTCGAGAGCGCCTTCATCGTGTTGGCCCACACCGGCGCGCTGACCGTGCCACCGAAGACCTGGCTGAAGCAGCCGTAGGAGCCGAAGCACTTGCCGTTGAGCGAGTAGAACTTGCCGTTCTTGTCGGAGACGTTGACGCTGCCGATCCAGACGGCGCTCGCGAGCTGGCGGGTGTACCCGGCGAACCAGGACTGGTTGTGGCCGTTGGTCGTCCCCGTCTTGCCGGCGGCGGGGCGGGCGCTGACGTCCCAGAGGCCGTCGGCCGTGCCGCCGTTCTTCAGCGTGCCCTCGAGGAGGGACGACACGGCGGCGGCGGTCTCCTTCTTGATGACCTGCTTGCAGGAGGTCTTGGGGACCTTGATCTCCTTCTTGTCCGGCGTGGTGATCGAGACGATCGGGCTCGGCTCGCAGTAGGTGCCGTCGGCGGCGAGGGTCGCGTAGGCGCTGGCGAGGGCGAGCGGCGTGGTCGTGCCCGAGCCGAGCGTGGCGTTGGAGATCGTGCGGTCGACCTCCTTGCCGTTGGCCATGTGGATGCCCATCTTCTTCATCGTGTCGAGGACGTTGCACGGCCCGACCTCGATGCTCAGCTGCGCCGCCCACGTGTTGACCGACTTGGCGATGCCCTCGGACAGGGACATCATCCGGCCGCCGATGGCGTAGTCGTTGCCGACGTCCCAGGGCTTGTCGGCGCCGCACGGGGCACCGACGACCTTGGGGCCGCCGAAGGAGTGGTCGACGTGGTTGGTGGCGAACGGGGTGAAGATCTGCGCGTTCATCGGCATGCCCTGCTCGATGGCGGTGACGAGGCCGAACATCTTCGCGGTGGAGCCGAACTGGTAGCCGTAGGGCCCGCCGCCGTAGACCTGGTCGACGTTCCAGTTGGTCTGGTTCTTGTCGAAGTCGGCGGCCTGGCCCATCGCGAGGACCTTGCCGGTCCCGGGCTCCACGACCGTGATGGCGCCGCCGAGGTTGCTCTTGTTGCCCACGGGCACGGCCTTGGTGATCTCGCGCTGGGTGATCTTCTGCATCGCGGGGTCGAGCGTCGTGCGGATGGTCAGCCCGCCCTGGTTGATCCGCTTGAGCCGCTCCTCGGGGGTCTTGCCGAGGGCCGCGAGCTGCGGCGAGTGCTGGAGGTAGGCCATGACGTAGGCGCAGAAGTACGGCTCGCTCGAGCGGTGGCACACGCCCTTGGCCGGCTTCTTGTGCAGCATCTTCTCGACCGGCTGCTTCTTGGCGGCCGCGACGTCCTTGGCGGAGGCGAAGCCCAGCTGCTGCATCCGGGTGAGGACGACGTTGCGCCGCGCCTGCGCCTGCTTGGGGTTGATGACCGGGTTGTACGCGGTGGGCTGCTGGACGATGCCCGCGAGGAGGGCGGACTGGCCGAGCGTCAGCTTGTTCGCGTGCACGCCGAAGTAGTTGAGGGCCGCGGCCTCGACGCCGTAGGCCTGGTCGCCGTAGTAGACGAGGTTGAGGTAGCCCTGGAGGATCTGGTCCTTGGTGAAGTTCTCCTCGACGTTGACCGCGTACTTGAGCTCCTGCAGCTTGCGTCCGTAGTTCTCGGCGACGGCCGCCTTGGCCGCCTGCTCGTCGCCGGCGCGCAGTGCCTGCTCCTGCAGGGTGACCTTGACGAACTGCTGGGTCAGCGTCGACGCGCCCTGCACGTCACCACCCTGGGCGTTGGAGACGACCGCCCGGGTGAAGCCGCGCAGGTCGAGGCCGCCGTGCTCGTAGAAGCGCGCGTCCTCGATGGCGATCTGCGCGTTGCGCATGTTCTTCGAGATCTTGTTGAGCGGGACGATGATGCGGTTCTCGTCGTACGGGTTGGCGATGACGTGGTTCTTCGCGTCGACGATCTTCGACTGCTGCGCGAGCGGCGAGACCTCGAAGTCGCTCGGCAGGTCGTTGAAGAAGTCGACCCCGCTCTTGGCCGCCTGCCCGCTCGCCCCGATCGCGGGGACGGCGATGCCCGCCAGCAGCAGGCCGGCGACCGTGCTCAGCACCACGAAACCGAGGAGCAACCTGAGCACGGCCGGGAAGTTCTGCGCACGTCCGTCCATGCGCGACAGGGTAACGCGGGGACCTGACGATGCCCGAGGGCCGAGACCGCGGCGCGCGGGTGGCCGTCGAGGGCCCGCCGGAGCGGTGGGTCAGGGGTCGGTGACGGGGGTCGTCCGTTCGGCCAGCCGGGGGACCGCTTCGGCCGATACCTGCAGGTCAGGTATCAACCTACGGTTGATGCATGTCCTCTTCCGAGAGGGGGGCGAGGACCCGAGACAGCGAAGAGAGGTGGACATGAGCATCTCACCGGTGACGGCCCCGACCGAGGGGCAGTGGGTGACGGAGTGGGCGCCGCTCGGCAAGTGTGCCGGCAGCGACCCCGACGCGCTCTTCGTCCAGGGCAAGGCGCAGCGCGCCGCCAAGATCGTCTGCAAGGGCTGCCCGGTCGTGGCCGAGTGCCTCGCCGACGCGCTCGACAACCGCACCGAGTTCGGTGTGTGGGGCGGCATGACGGAACGCGAGCGGCGCGCCCTGCTGCGCCGCCGTCCCGACGTGCGCTCCTGGACGGCGCTGCTGTCCGCGGCGAAGGCCCGTGGCGCCGAGGGCGCCATCGCCTGACCGCAGGCGGCGCCGTGCGCGCCGCCTCCCCCCCCAAGACCCCCCGGTGGGGCCGACCATCCCCCTGCACGCCCGTGGCACCCCCTGCAGTCACGGGCACCGGTCGGCTCCCCGGGGCCTTGTGCGTCCGGGGTGTCCAGGGGCGTCCGGGGACCGGCCTCCGGGCCGGGGGTCCCGGCCTCAGCCGCCGAGCGCGGCGCCGACCTCGCGCAGGCCGTCGAGGTCGTGGATGTCGGTCGCGGCCGCCGGCACCGTGCGCACCGGCACGCCGGGGTGGGTCGCGACGAACCGCCGCACCCGGGCCTCGTGGCGCGCCGCGACCTCGGCCAGCGTGGCGTGCAGCCGCAGGAGAGCCGGCGTCGGCCCCGTGCTCGGGCCCACCGCGTCGGCGTCGTCCGCGCGGTCCTCGAGCTGCTCGGCCGCGGCCGTCGCCCGTGACCCGCTGAGCCCCGGCGCGGCGAGCTGCTGCATCCGGTTGACGACGACACCGGCGAGCGGCATCGACTCCGCCTCGAGGCGCTCGACGAAGTAGGCGGCCTCGCGCAGCGCGTCGCGCTCGGGGGCGGCGACGACGACGAACGCCGTCGAGGGCTCCTTGAGCAGGGCGTACGTGACGTCGGCGCGCTCGCGGAAGCCGCCGAACATCGTGTCGAGCGCCGCGACGAAGGTCTGCACGTCGCTGAGGAACTGCCCGCCGAGGACCTTCGAGAGGGTGGCCGCGGCGAGGTTGGCGCCGACCGAGAACACCTTGAGGTAGGCCCGCCCGCCGGCCTTCGCGGGGGCCATGAGCAGGCGGATGAAGCGGCCGTCGAGGAAGGAGCCCAGGCGCTTCGGGGCGTCGAGGAAGTCCAGGGCCGAGCGCGACGGCGGGGTGTCGACGACCACGAGGTCCCACGTGCCGTCGGCGTCGGCCTGCGCGCGCAGCTGGCCCAGCTTCTCCATCGCCATGTACTCCTGCGTGCCCGCGAACGAGCTGGAGACCGCCTGGTAGAAGGGGTTGTCGAGGATCTGCTGCGCCTTCTCGGGGGTCGAGTGCGCGAGCACGACCTCGTCGAAGGTCCGCTTCATGTCGAGCATCATCGCGTCGAGCGAGCCGCCCGCCTCGGCGCCGACGCCCTCGACCGGGCGCGGGGTGTTGTCGAGGGTCGACAGGCCGAGCGACTGCGCGAGCCGCCGTGCGGGGTCGATGGTGAGCACGACGACCCGCCGGCCGGCCTCGGCGGCGCGCACGCCGAGCGCCGCCGCGGTCGTCGTCTTGCCCACGCCGCCGCTGCCGCAGCAGACGACGATGCCGGTGGTGGGGTCGGCGAGGAGGGCGTCGACGTCGAAGGCGTCGGCGGGGGTGCGCGGGGCCATCAGCCGACCCCCTGCTCGTGCAGCTCGTCGGCGAGGACGCCCACCCCGCCGTCGTCGGTGCCCGTCGTCAGCGCCGGGAGGGTGACGGTCGGCAGCCCCAGCCCGCGGACCTCGCCACCGAGCTCGTGCTCGAGCGCCACGCGGGCGGCGTGGTCGGCCGCCTCGGCGAGCAGCCCCCCGACCGTCCGGGCGCCGGACCGGACGCCGACGGCCGCGAGGTCGGCGCGCACCTGCTCCTCGAGGCCGGCCGGGTCCTGCGCCAGCCGGGCGATGAGGGCGTCCGGCAGGAGCGGCTCGCGGACCTGGTTGACGACGATGGCGCCGAGCCCGAAGCCGGCCGCCGACAGCTCGGCGACGGCGTCGGCGGTCTCCTGCACCGGCATCTCCTCGAGGAGGGTCACGACGTGGACGAGGCTGCGGCGGCTGCGGAGCATCCGGGTGATCGACTCGGCCTGCTGGTGGATGGGACCCATCCGCGCCAGGCCCGCCACCTGCTCGTTGACCCCGAGGAAGCGGCCGACGCGGCCGGTCGGCGGGGCGTCGAGGACGACGGCGTCCCAGGCGTGGGCGCCCTGGCCGCGCTTCCCGCCCGTCGTGCGGCCCACCGCCTCGTACACCTTGCCGGTCAGGAGGACGTCGCGCACACCCGGGGCGATCGTCGTCGCGAAGTCGACGACGCCCATCCGCTCGAGCGCCCCACCCGCGCGACCGAGCTTGTAGAACGTCTGGAGGTACTCGAGCAGCGCGGCCTTGGCCTCGACCGACAGCCCCCAGAGCTCGCCGCCCGAGGGGTCCTGGACGAGGCGGACCTCGTCGGTGCCGAGCGGTGGCACCCCGAAGGTCTGGCTGATGCCCTGCCGGTTCTCGACCTCGACGAGGAGGACGCGCCGACCCTGCCGGGCCAGGGCGAGCCCGAGCGCGCTGGCGACCGTCGTCTTGCCGACACCGCCCTTGCCGGTGACGACGTGCAGCCGGACACCGTCGAGGACGCGCGCGAGAGGAGGGGCGGCCATGCGGCCAGCCTAGATCGGGCCGCCGGGCCCTCAGGCCGGGTGGTGCGGTCCGCCGCGGCCGAGGGTCAGCTCCTCGACCTCGGCGAGCAGCAGGAGGTACGCGGGGTGCTCGGGGTCGACGAGGTCGAAGTGGTCCGCGCCGCGGGCCAGGGCGGTCGTCGCCTTCGCGTCGTCCTCGGTGCGGGTCGCGGCGTAGGCCTCGGCGACCTCGGGGGGGACGACGTCGTCGTGCTCGCCGCTGACGAGGGCGACCGGGGCGGTGAGGCGCTGACGGCCGGGGTCCGCGGCGGCCCAGACGTCGGGGACCTCGTCGGGCGAGCCGCCGAGGAAGGCGCGGGCGGCGTCGTCGCCGAGGTGCAGCCGGTCGGCCGTCGCGAGGTCCGCGACCGGCCCGAGCGCGACGGCGCCGAGGAGGTCGGGGACGCGGTCCTCGGAGGCGAGCCACGTCACGAGGAGGCCGCCCGCCGAGTGCCCGACGAGCACGACGGCGTCGGGCAGGTCGGTGTCGGCGTGGGCGGCCGCGAGGTTCGCGAGCAGCGCGTCGGCGGTGCCGGGCCAGCCGCCGCCCGGCATCCCGGTCCGCGGGTACTCGAGGTTGACGACGTGGAAGCCGTCGCGCGACAGCGCCTCGGCCAGAGGGCCGAGGTGGGTGCGGTCGTGGGTGGGCCGCCAGAAGCCGCCGTGGACGAGGGCGACGGTGTAGCCGCGGGCCCGGTGCGGGTCGGGCTCGAACACGTCGTAGACGTCGGTCTGCTCCGGCCCGGTCACCTCGGTGCGGTCGGGCTGGCGGGCGGGTCGGCTCATGACGTCGTCGCTCATCACGGCCACCGTAGCCGCGGACCGGCCCCGCGGTTAGGGTGGCGCGCATGCAGAAGTGGGAGTACGCGACCGTGCCGCTCATCGTCCACGCGACGAAGCAGATCCTCGACCAGTGGGGTGAGGACGGCTGGGAGCTAGTCCAGGTCCTCGCGATGCCCGAGGGCAACCTCGTCGCCTACCTCAAGCGCGCGAAGGCCTGACGTGGGTGCCGTCGAGGACCGCCTCGCCGAGCTGGGCCTCACCCTCCCCGAGGTCGTGCCGCCGCTCGCGGCGTACGTCCCGGCGGTGCTCGACGGCTCGCGGGTCTACGTCTCGGGGCAGGTGCCGTTCGTCGAGGGCGTGCTGCCCGCGACCGGCCAGGTCGGCGAGCTCGTCGGCCTCGTGACGCCCGAGAAGGCTGCCGAGCTCGCGGCCGTCTGCGCGCTCAACGCCATCGCGGCGATCCGGTCCGTCGTCCTTGACCTCGACCGCGTCGAGCGCATCGTCAAGGTCACCGGCTTCGTCGCCTGCGACCCGTCGTTCACCGGTCAGCCCGGTGTCGTCAACGGCGCGAGCGAGCTGTTCGGCAAGGTCTTCGGCGACGCCGGGGTCCACGCCCGCTCGGCCGTGGGGGTCGCGGCGCTGCCGCTCGGTGCCCCGGTCGAGGTCGAGGTCATCGCCCACGTCCGTGACTGAGCCGACCGTCCTGCGCCGCCCGGTGCGCGACGCCGGCCTGCTCGACCTGGCCCGCGCCTGGGTCGAGGCGGGGTCCGGCGACGGGCCCGAGCCGCGGCCGGCCGCGACGGTGATGCTCGTGCGCGACACCGACGCCGGGCCGGAGGTCTACGTCCAGCGGCGCGTGGCCACGATGGCCTTCGCGCCGTCGATGGTCGTCTTTCCCGGCGGGTGCGTCGACCCCGCCGACGCCGGGCTCGACCCCGCGACCCCCGGGCTCGCCGACCTCGCCGCGCACCTCGGCGTGACGCCGGCGGAGGCCGCGCCCTTCGCGGCGGCCGCCGTCCGCGAGGTCGAGGAGGAGTGCGGCGTGCGGGTCGAGGTCGCGGCGCTGCGCGGCCGCGGCCACTGGGTCACGCCGGCGTTCGAGCCCCGGCGCTACGACACGTGGATCCTCGCCGCCGGCATGCCGGAGGAGCAGGAGGCCCGCGAGACGAGCGGCGAGAGCGACGGCGGCGGCTGGGCCCGCGCGTCGGTCCTGCTGCAGCGCGCCGGGCGGGGCGAGGTGCGGATGATGCCGCCGCAGGTCTGGGCCCTCGAGGCGCTGGAGCGCTTCGACTCCGCCGCGGCCTTCCTCGCCGACCGCCCCGACATCCGCCGCGTCGTGCCGGTGCTCGAGCAGGACCCGGACGGCACGCTCGTCCTCGTCACCGCGCTCTGACCCCGTCCGTCCTCCCCGCGACCTGCGCGGGTCCGCGTGCGACCGCACCCGCAGCAGCGCAGGCCACGGGGAGAAGGCGGGCCTAGGGTGGTCGGATGACCCCGTCGTCATCGTCCCCCGCGCAGCCGCCGGCCTCGGTGCGGGACCCGTGGGACGGGGGAGCGGTGGGCGAGCGGGCGCACTGCGTCCTCGCGCCCAACCCCGGCCCGATGACCCTCGACGGCACGAACACCTGGGTGCTGCTCGAGCCGGGCTCGAGCGAGGCCGTCGTCGTCGACCCCGGGCCGCACGGTGACGAGCACCTGCGCGCGGTCCTCGACCTCGTGGCCTCCCGCGGGGCGCGCGTCGCGCTGACCGTCCTCACCCACGGCCACCACGACCACGCCCAGGCCGCCCCGCGCTTCGCCGAGCTGTCCGGTGCCCCGACGCGGGCGGTCGGCGCCGGCCACGGCGACCTCGGCGACGGGGACGTGCTCGCGGTCGGCGGCCTCGAGCTGCGCGTCGTCGCGACGCCGGGGCACACCGCCGACTCGGTGTCGTTCGCCCTGCCGGCAGACCACGCGCTGCTCACCGGCGACACGGTGCTCGGCCGCGGGACGACCGTGGTCGCGCACCCCGACGGCGAGCTGGACGCCTATCTCGCGTCGCTCGAGCGGATCGCCGCGCTCACCGGGGACGGCGACGTGACGCGCATCCTCCCCGGGCACGGCCCGCTCGTCCCGGACGCCGCGGCGATGGTGGCGTTCTACCGGACGCACCGCGCGCAGCGGCTCGAGCAGGTCCGGCAGGCGCTGCGTGACGGCGCGGCGGCCGAGGCGGACCCGGTCGAGGGCGTGCTGCGGCGCGTCTACGCCGAGGTGTCACCGGACGTGTGGCCGGCCGCGCGGATGTCCATCCGCGCGCAGCTGGACCACCTGGGCATCCCCTGGTGAACCCCACGCGTATCGGGTGACCCGATACGCCTGCGCTTCACCCGGGAACCGTTCCGGGGTGGAGCGCGCCCGTATCGGGTGACCCGATACGCGCGTGACGGGTGGGGCGAGGTCGGGCGGGCGCCCCGGTGTGGGGCGAGGGGGTGAGGCGGGTCAGCGGGCGCGGCGGCGCAGGCGCTCGACGTCCATGAGGAGGACGGCGCGCGCCTCGAGGCGCAGCCACCCGCGCGAGGCGAAGTCGGCGAGCGCCTTGTTGACCGTCTCGCGGGAGGCGCCGACGAGCTGCGCGAGCTCCTCCTGGGTGAGGTCGTGCGAGACCATGACACCCTCCTCGACCGGGCGGCCGAAGCGCTTGGCGAGGTCGAGCAGGGCCTTGGCGACGCGGCCGGGGACGTCGGTGAAGACGAGGTCGGCGAGGACGTCGTTGGTACGGCGCAGCCGGCGGGCCAGCGCGCTGAGCAGGGTGAGCGCGACACCGGGGCGCTCGTGGAGGAAGTCCTTGAGCTGCTCGTGGCCCATCGAGAGCAGCTGGGTCTCGGCGACGGCGGTCGCGGTGGCCGTGCGGGGCCCGGGGTCGAAGAGCGAGAGCTCGCCGAACATCTCGCCGGGGCCGAGGATGGCCAGGAGGTTCTCGCGGCCGTCGGTGCTCGTGCGCCCGAGCTTGATCTTGCCCTCGCCGATGACGTAGAGCCGGTCGCCCTGGTCGCCCTCGTGGAAGAGGACGTCGCCGCGCTCGAGCCGCGAGGGGTTCATCTGCGCGATGAGCCCCTCCGCCGCACCGTCGTCGAGGGGGGACAGGAGCGGGGCTTTGCGCACGACGTCGTGGTCCACGTCGCACAGTGTGCCAGAACGGGCAGGTCGGGGGCCGGGTGGTCGCGGCCCCCGGGCGGCGCCCGGACCGGTCGCCACGGGTGGTCTGTCGGGGCCCGGCCCTAGGCTGTCGCCGTGCCCGTCCGTCCCTCGCCCGCCGTCCGCCGCGCGGCCACCGGTGACGAGTCGCCGGTCGCCCGCACCCGCCGTGCCCGCCGCACGTACCGCGCTCTGCTGGACCGGTACCCCTACGCCCACTGCGAGCTCGACTTCGAGACGCCGCTGCAGCTGCTCGTGGCCACCGTCCTCTCCGCGCAGACCACCGACGTCATGGTCAACACGGTGACGCCGACCCTCTTCTCGCGCTGGCCCACCGCCGAGGCGCTCGCGGCGGCCGACCGGGCCGAGTTGGAGGCCGTCCTGCGGCCCACCGGCTTCTTCCGGGCCAAGACCAACTCGGTCATCACCCTCGCCCAGGCCGTCGTCGAGCGGTACGGGGGCGAGGTCCCCGGCCGGCTCGAGGACCTCGTGACCCTCCCGGGGGTCGGCCGCAAGACGGCGAACGTCGTGCTGGGCAACGCCTTCGGCGTCCCCGGCATCACCGTCGACACGCACTTCGGCCGCCTCGTCCGGCGGTGGGGCTGGACGCAGGAGACCGACCCGGTCAAGGTCGAGGCCGACGTCGCCGCGATCATCCCGAAGAGCGACTGGACGATGCTCAGCCACGTCGTCATCTTCCACGGCCGGCGCACCTGCTTCGCGCGCAAGCCGGCGTGCGGCGCCTGCCCGGTCACCCGGTGGTGCCCCGCGTACGGCGAGGGCGAGACCGACCCCGAGAAGGCCGCGAAGCTCCTCAAGTTCGAGCTGGCCCCGGGCGCCGTCCTGCCCGACCCGCCACCGGGCCCGCTGCCCGACGACGCCTGACCCTCACCGGCTCTCGAACGCCTCCTTCGTCTTCGCGATGGCGAAGCCCCAGCCCTGCGAGACGGTCGGCTTCGGCGGCACCGCGACCTCGTCGGGGTTGGTGACGACGTCGAGGAGCGTCGGCCCGTCGTGCCCGAGCGCCCATCGCACGGCGTCGTCGAGGTCGGCGGGGTCCTCGACCCGCCGCGCGGTCAGGCCCATCGCCGTGGCCACCGCGGCGAGGTCGGGGTTGTCCAGCTCGGTGCCGAACTCGGGCAGGCCGCCCTGCTCCTGCTCGAGCTTGACCATCCCGAGCCGCCCGTTGTCACAGACGACGACGGTGACCGGCAGCCGGTAGGTGACGGCCGTGCGCAGGTCGCCGAGCAGCATCATCAGGCCGCCGTCGCCGGCCATCGCGACGACCTGGCGGTCGCGGTCGAGCGCCGACGCGCCGAGTGCCATCGGCACCGCGTTGGCCATCGACCCGAGGTTGAAGGACCCGACGAGGCGGCGGGTGCCGCGCATCGTCACGTGGCGCGCGACCCAGGCCGTCGACATGCCGGTGTCGGCGGTGAGGACGGCGTCGTTGGCGGCGTGCCGGTCGACCGCGGCGGCGACGGCCTCGGGCCGGATCCGGGTGTCCGGGTTGTCGAAGACCGCGCGCACCCGGCCGAGCAGGCGCCGGTCGTGGCCCGGGTCGAGCAGCGAGCGCTGCCGCTCGTGCCACTGCTCGTACTCGCGTCGCGCCGCGTCGAGGTGGCCGCGGTCCGTGCGCGGGGCGAGGCGGGGCAGCAGGGCCCGCAGCGTCCCCGCGGCGTCGCCGACGAGCGCGAGGTCGACGGGCACGCGCCGCCCGATGTGCGAGCCGCGCACGTCGAGCTGCACGACGGTCTTCCCGCTCGGGTACCAGTCGCGGTAGGGGAAGTCGCTGCCGACGAGCACGAGGACGTCGCAGGAGTCCATCGCGTGCGCGGCGGCCGGGTTGCCGATGAGCCCGGACTGGCCGACCTCGTAGGGGTTGTCGCGCTCGAGCCCCTCCTTGGCCTTGAGGGTGAGGACCATCGGGGCCGCGAGGCGTTCGGCGAGCTCGAGGACCTCCTCGCGCGCACCGAGGGCGCCGTGCCCGACGAGCAGCGTGACCTCCGCGTCGCCCGCCAGCAGCTCGGCGACGGCGGCGACCTGCACCTCGGGCGCCGGGGCGGGCACCCCGGCCGGGGCGAAGCGGGGGAGCGGGGTGTCCTGCGGCAGCTCGAGGTCACCGACGTCCCCGGGGATCGTGAGGACCGCGACGCCGCCCTGCGCGAGCGCCGCGTTGACGCCCTGCTCGAGGACGTGCGGCAGCTGCTCGACGGAGGTGAGCGTGCGGGCCCACACCGCGACGTCCGAGAACAGGACGTCGTTGTCGACCTCCTGGAAGAAGTCGGTGCCGATGTCGCCCGACGGCACCTGGCCGCAGATCGCGAGCACCGGCGCGTGCGACTTCTTCGCGTCGTAGAGACCGTTGAGCAGGTGGACCGAGCCCGGCCCGACCGTGCCCATGACGACGCCCAGCGGGGCGCCGAGCTGCGCCTGGGCGCTCGCCGCGAAGGCGCCCACCTCCTCGTGCCGCACGCCCACCCACTCGACCCGCTCCTCCCGACGGATGGCGTCGGTCAGCGGGTTGAGGGCGTCGCCGACGACACCCCAGACGTGCGTGACGCCGTGCTCGGCGAGGGCGGTGACGATGTGCTCGGCGACGGTGCTCATGGGGGTCCTCCCGGTGGCGGATGGGTGTGGACCGGGCGCCGCGCGGGGCGGTGCCCGGCCCGTCACCGCAGCGCTACCCCGCGCGGCCGCCCGCGACACCGCCGGGCCGGTCGCGCCCGCGCCCGGGCGCTCCCGGCGGACTCCCGGGTCGCGCACATCCGGCGTGCCTACGATGACGCCCATGACCTCCGCACCCGTGTGGCTGAGGCGGCTCGCCACCCGGGCGGACGTCGCGGCCCACCCCTGGTTCGCCGAGCACCCGGCGCCCCCGGAGGGTGCCCGGTCCTCGGCGGTCCTCGTGCTCTTCGGCCCCGGCCCCGACGGGCGCACCGACGTCGTCCTCACCGAGCGCGCGCACACGCTGCGCTCGCACCCGGGGCAGGTCTCCTTCCCCGGCGGCCGGATGGACCCCGGTGACGACGGCCCGGTCGGCGCGGCCCTGCGCGAGGCGCAGGAGGAGGTCGGTCTCGAGCCGGCGGGTGTCGAGGTGCTCGCGGCCCTGCCGGCGCTGCACCTGGCACCGAGCGGCAACGCCGTGACCCCGGTCCTCGGCTGGTGGCCGCGCCCGGTGCCGGTCGGGGTCGTCGACACCGCCGAGGTCGCGCGCGTCGACCGCGTGGCGGTCGAGGACCTGCTCGACCCCCGCCACCGCTTCACCACCGTCTTCGGTCCCTACCGGGGCCCCGGGTTCGAGGTCGACGGCCTCTTCGTCTGGGGCTTCACCGCGATGCTCCTCGACACCCTCCTCGACCTCGCCGGCCTGACCCGGCCGTGGGACCACGCCCACGAGCGGGCGCTGCCCGACCGCGTGCGCTCCCCGTGGATGCGCGGGGCCGAGGAGCGCCCCGACCCGCCGGAGACCGAGGACGCGCCGTGACCGGCTCGACCGTCCTCGACGTCGTCCTCGCCCTCGTCCTGCTCGCCTACGCCTGGAGCGGATGGCGCCAGGGGCTGGTCGCCGCCGTCCTCGGGCTCGTCGGGCTGCTCGCCGGGGCCTTCGCCGCGGTCAAGGTCGCCCCGGGGCTGATCGACGGCCGGGGCGGCATCGACCTCGGCAGCCCGGCCGGGACGCTCCTGCTCATCGGGATCGTCCTCGTCGCCGCGACGCTCGGGCAGTGGCTCATGCTCCTGCTCGCCTCGCGGGTCCGCACCGTCATCGGGATGGCCGGGCTGCGGCTCGTCGACAACCTCCTCGGCGCGGTCGCGGTGCTCGTGGCGTCCGTCCTCGTCGTCTGGGTGGTCGCCGGGGCCGCGCGAGTCAGCGGCCCGGTGGGCCTGCGCAACGCCATCGCCTCCTCGGCTGTCGTGCGCACGGTCGACGCCGTCGTGCCCCGCTCGGCGCAGACGCTCGTCGACGACCTCACCGAGGCCCTCGACCGCGGCGGCTTCCCCCGCGTCTTCGAGGGGCTGGGGCCCGAGCCGATCGCCTCGGTGCAGGCGCCTGACCGCGCGCTCGTCGAGGACGCCGCCGTGTCGCGGGCGCTGCGCTCGGTCGTCCACGTGCGGGCCTCCTCGCCGCGGTGCGGGCAGACCCAGGTGGGCTCCGGGTGGGTGCTCTCGCCGGGGGTCGTCGTCACCAACGCGCACGTCGTCGCGGGGGCGCGGACGGTGCGGCTCAGCGTGCGCGGCACCGGCCCGGAGGTGACCGGCCGGGTCGTGCGCTTCGACCCCGACCGCGACGTCGCCGTCGTCGTCACCTCGAAGCTCGACGCGCCCGCGCTGACCCGCGGTGACGCGCTGGGCCGGGGCGACGACGCCGTGCTCGCGGGCTTCCCCGGCGACCACGGCCTCTGGGTCGGGCCGGCCCGGGTCCGCAGCGTCCTCGAGGCGAAGGGCGGCGACATCTACGGCGGCGACGGCACGGTCCGCCAGGTCTACTCCCTGCGGGCCGAGGTCCGCCGCGGCGCCTCCGGCGGCCCGATGGTCGACCCCGAGGGCCACGTCGTGGGGATGGTCTTCGCGACCTCGCTCGACGACCCGCAGACCGGCTACGCGATGACGTACTCGGAGCTCGCGCCCGTCGTGCGCGGCTCGTCGGTCGGCGACCCGACGGTCTCGACCGGCCAGTGCCGCGGGGCGGCCTGAGCGGACCGGCCGGCGCTCAGCCCTGGTGCTTGAGCGCGGCCACCGTCTCCTTGCCCTGGGCGATGGCCCTCTCGGGCGCGGGCTTCGCCTTCTGCAGCGCGTTCTTGCCGAGGAGGGCGAGCACGCCGGCGACGACGAACATCAGCACCGTGACGATGAGGTAGCCCGCCCACAGGGGCAGCCAGATCGCGAGGACCTGGGCGAGGGTGTGGAAGAGGAAGACCAGCCCGAGCAGGCCGACGAACGCCGCCCCGGCGAGCAGCCCGGCCCCGATGCCGACCTTCTTGGCGCCCTGCGCGACCTCGGCCTTGGCCAGGGCGATCTCGCCCTTGACGATGCCCTGGACGTCGTGCGTCGCGTCGGCGACGAGCTGTCCGATGGTGCGCTCGGTGCTCTCGGGTGCCATGCGTCCTCAGCTCGTGTCGTGGGTCCTGCGGATCGGTACGTGCCGACCTTACCGAGTGCTCGTGGAGCCGGGGCCCGCGTGCTCCTCCTGGAAGCAGTCCGGCACGCCGTCGCCGTCGTCGTCACGGGTCTCCTGCTCGTGGATGCGCCGGTAGACGGCGTTGCGCCGCCGGAGGATGACCGACGCGAGCGCGGCCGCGGTGAGCGACCCGAGGAGGATGCCGAGCTTGACGTGCTCGTCGCGTGCGGACCCGGCCCCGAAGGCGAGCTCGCCGACGAGCAGCGAGACCGTGAACCCGACCCCGGTGAGGATGGCGAGGCCGGCGATGTCGGACCACGCGAGGTCGTCGTCGAGCCGGGCGCGGGTGAACCGGGCCATGAGGTAGGTCGACCCGAGGACGCCGACGAGCTTGCCGACGACGAGGCCGGCGACGACGCCGATGGCCACCGGGTCGCGCAGCGTCTCGCCGAAGCCGCCGCCGAGCACGGCCACGCCGGAGGCGAAGAACGCGAACACGGGCACCGCGACGCCGGCCGACAGCGGGCGGATGCGGTGCTCGAAGCGGTGCGCGACGTCGGCGTCGGCCGGCAGCGTGCTGACCGCGGGCACTCCGCGCTTGCGCGGGCGGACCGGAACGACGAGCCCGAGGAGGACGCCGGCCACGGTGGCGTGGACGCCGGAGGCGTGGACGAAGGCCCAGGTGAGCGCGGCGAGCGGCACGAGCAGCCACCAGGCCGCGATCCGGCGCTGGACGAGGGCCGCGAACGCAGCGAGCGGCACGAGCCCGAGGAGGAGCATCATCGGGTCGAGGTCGGAGGTGTAGAAGACCGCGATGATCGTGATGGCGATGAGGTCGTCGACGACGGCGAGCGTCAGGAGGAACGAGCGCAGCCCGGACGGCAGGTGCGAGCCGATGACCGCGAGCACCGCGAGGGCGAAGGCGATGTCGGTGGCCGTCGGGATGGCCCAGCCCTGCAGCGCGTCCCCCTCGCCCCCCATGAGGGTGACGACGCCGACGAAGACGACGGCGGGGACGGCGACGCCGCAGAACGCGGCGACGACCGGCACGGCCGCCTTGGCGGGCGAGCGGAGGTCGCCGACGAGGAACTCGCGCTTGAGCTCGAGCCCGGCGACGAAGAAGAAGATCGCGAGCAGGCCGTCGGCCGCCCAGTGGCCGAGGCTGAGGCGCAGGTGGAACCAGTCGGTGCCGATCTCGGTGTCGCGCAGCGAGAAGTAGGCGTCGCTCAGGGGGCTGTTGGCGAGGATGATCGCGACGACGGCGGCGCCGAGGAGGACGGCCCCGCCGATGGTCTCGGTGCGCAGGGCGTTGGCGACGAACTGGGTCTCGGCCCAGGTCGAGGGGCGGGAGAGGAGGCGGTGGCCCTCGGGGCGGCGGCCGGGCGGTGCGGAGGTCATCGGGGCGGCTCCTGACGGAGGGGCGGGGGCCGCGGGCGGGCGCGGCGAGGTCGTTGCCGACCAGACTTCCCGGCGCACCGCTCCCGAGTCTACCGGGCGCGGGCCGGCCTCCCGGTCGGCCACGAGCCGGACGCCCGCCCGTCGAGGCGTGGGCCGCGGAGCCGGACGCGCGACGGGGCGCCACCCGCCGTGGGTGGCGCCCTGTCGGGAGGGTCCGGCGTCAGTCGGAGCCGGAGGACATCCCCTGCTTGATGAGGTTCATCACCGAGCTGTCGGCGAGCGTCGTGACGTCCCCGACCTCGCGGTTCTCGGCGACGTCCTTGAGCAGGCGGCGCATGATCTTGCCCGAGCGCGTCTTCGGCAGCTCCTGGACGATCATCACCTGGCGCGGCTTGGCGATCGGGCCGATCTCCTTCGCCACGTGGTTGCGCAGCTCCTGGACGGTCTCCTCGCCGTGGTCCGTCGCGCCGCTCCGGAGGATGACGAACGCGCACACCGCCTGGCCGGTCGTCTCGTCGGCGGCGCCGACGACCGCGGCCTCCGCGACCGACGGGTGCGACACGAGGGCCGACTCGATCTCGGCGGTCGAGAGGCGGTGGCCGGAGACGTTCATGACGTCGTCGACGCGTCCCAGCAGCCAGATGTTGCCCTTCTCGTCGTACTTGGCGCCGTCGCCGGCGAAGTAGTACTTCGGCCCGAACCGCGACCAGTACGTCTCCTTGTAGCGCTCCGGGTCGCCCCAGATCCCGCGCAGCATCGAGGGCCACGGCTTGGTGAGGACGAGGTAGCCGACCTTCTCGGCCTCGGTGAACGGGTTGCCGTCGTCGTCGAGGATCTCGGCCGAGATGCCCGGGATGGGCCGCTGCGCCGAGCCCGGCTCGAGCGTCGTGACGCCGGGCAGGGGGCTGATCATGATCGCGCCGGTCTCGGTCTGCCACCACGTGTCGACGATGGGCGCCCGGTCGCCGCCGACGTGCTTGCGGTACCAGAGCCACGCCTCGGGGTTGATCGGCTCGCCGACGCTGCCCAGGACGCGGATCGAGCTCATGTCGTACTTGGCGGGGATGTCGGTGCCCCACTTCATGAACGTGCGGATCGCGGTCGGCGCCGTGTAGAGGATCGAGACCTTGTACTTCTCGACGATCTCCCACCAGCGGCCCTGGTGCGGGCTGTCGGGGGTGCCCTCGTAGAGCACCTGGGTCGCGCCGTTGGCCAGCGGCCCGTAGACGATGTAGCTGTGGCCGGTGACCCAGCCGACGTCGGCGGTGCACCAGTAGACGTCGGTCTCGGGGTGCAGGTCGTGGACGACGGCGTTCGTGTACGCGGCCTGGGTGAGGTAGCCGCCGGTCGTGTGGAAGATGCCCTTCGGCTTCCCGGTCGTCCCCGAGGTGTAGAGGATGAAGAGCGGGTGCTCGCTGTCGACCGGCGCCGCCTCGTGCGTGTCGGGCTGGCCCTCGACGAGGTCGTGCCACCAGACGTCGCGCTCGTCGTCCCACTCGACCTCGGTGTCGGTGCGCTTGACGACGAGCACCTTCTCGACGGGGGAGGCGTCGTCGCCGTGGTGGATGGCGGCGTCGACGGCGGCCTTGAGCGGCGCCGGCTTGCCGCGGCGCCACTGGCCGTCGGTCGTCACGACGACCTTGGCCTCGGCGTCGGCGATGCGGGTGTGCAGGGCCTCGGCCGAGAAGCCGCCGAAGATGACCGAGTGCGGGGCCCCGAGGCGCGCGCAGGCGAGCATCGTGAAGACGGTCTCGGGGATCATCGGCATGTAGACCGCGACGCGGTCGCCCGTCGAGACGCCGAGCGAGGCCAGCGCGTTGGCGGCCTTGCTCACCTCGCGCTGGAGGTCGGCGTAGGTGATGGTGCGGGTGTCGCCCTGCTCGCCCTCGAAGTGGATGGCGACGCGGTCGCCGTTCCCGGCCTCGACGTGGCGGTCGACGCAGTTGTACGCGACGTTGAGCTCGCCGCCGACGAACCACTTCGCGAAGGGGGCCTCGCTCCAGTCGAGCGTGGTGTCGAAGTCCTTCGCCCAGGTGACCCGCTCGCGCGCCTGCCGCGCCCAGAAGCCCTCGTGGTCGGCCGCGGCCTCGTCGTACATCTCCGCGGTGCCGTTGGCCTGCGCGGTGAACGCCGGGTCGGGGCTCAGGTCCAGCTCGTGCAGGTGGCTCGACAGGCTGTCGTCGGTCACGGGTCCTCCTCGTCGTCGAGTGGCGGGTACGGCCACAGCCAACCCGACGACGGCGACCGAGGCAACCGTCCGTCCGGAGGGACCGGTCCAGCGGGGCGTGCGGCGCGCCGAGCGGATCCTCGGGGTGGGGTCTCGCTGCGCCGGTGGGGTCGCGCCGTGCCGGGGTGCCCTGGTGGGGCGGCGGGGCGAAGTCGGGCGGCGGGGCGGCATGGAGGCGGCGGGACAGGGCGGCGCCCGGCTGGACATCCTGACCAGCGACACGCGGATCCGGGTGACGAAACTGTGCGCTCGTTGCCCAGGACGACGGTCAACGGTTCCGCTCTGTGCGATCGCATGATTCCGTGGTGGTCCGGCCCACGAGGCCACGACCACTCACGAGGAGGTGAGCGCGGTGTTCGAGGAAGGACAGCTGTACTCGGCCGTGACGACCGAGGACGACGGCACCGTCAGGGTGCACCTGTCGGACAACCACCCCGGGCTGCACGACGAGGCCTACCTGCGGCGCCGGGGCGAGATCGCCGCCGTGTCGCTCGCGCACCGCCCCGGGGACCCCGTCCCGACGGTCGGGTACACCGAGGCCGAGCACGCCGTCTGGCGCACCGTGAGCACCGAGCTCGCGCCCAAGCACGAGCGCTACGCCCACCCGGAGTTCCTCCGCGGCAAGGCCGCCCTCGACCTGCCGGTCGACCACGTGCCGCAGCTGCACGAGGTGACCGAGCGCCTCCTGCCGCTCACGGGCTGGTCCTACACGTGCGCCCCGGGCCTGGTCCCGCTGCGCGACTTCTACCGCGACCTCGGCCGCCGGGTGTTCAGCTCGACGCAGTACCTGCGCCACGACAGCCGGCCGCTCTACACGCCCGAGCCGGACATCCTCCACGAGGTCGTCGGCCACGGGAACCAGCTCGCGAGCCCCCGCTTCGCCGCGGTGACGCAGGCCGCCGGGGAGGCGACGACCCGCCTCGAGACCGACGAGGCCGTCAAGTTCGTCGCCGACGTCTTCTGGTTCTCGATGGAGTTCGGCGTCATGGCCGACGGCGACGAGCTCAAGGCCTACGGCGCCGGCATCCTCAGCAGCTACGGCGAGATGGACGAGTTCCGGTCGATGGACATCCGCCCGCTCGAGCTCGTGGCGATGGGGACGCTCAACTACGACATCACCGCCTACCAGCCGGTGCTGTTCCGGGCCGAGAGCGTCGATCACCTCGAGGACGTCGTCGGGACCTTCTTCGAGACGGTCGACGACGACCTCGCCGCCCGGCTGCGCGCGCAGGCCGCCGCCGCGGTCTGACCTGGACGCGCTCCACCCGTCGAGCGAACAGGACGCGCCGTCAGCCACCCCGGGCCGGCGGCGTGTTCTGTTCGCTCGACAGGGTGCCGGCTCACCAGGTGTGGGCGACGTCGACGACGAGACGGCTCGTGCGGGTCGTGGTGTCCTCGAGGGTGAAGACCCGGAAGGGCAGCCGGGCCCGCACGCCGAGCCCGATCGTCGTGTACCCCTCGAAGGTGCCGGCCCACCGGACCTGGCGGAAGGTCGGGTAGCCCGCGACGGTCGGCATCGCCGGCACGCTGGTGGCGCCCCTCCGGACGACGACCGCCAGGCGCGCCCCGCCGGCGACCGGCACGACGGCCCCCGAGCCCTCAGCGCGCACGCTGCTCACGTAGCGCACGTCGTACCCGGGGGCGACCCCCGTCATGTCCACGACGAGCCGGTCATAGCACGCGTGGTGCCCCGCGCGGACCCCCGTGAGGCGTCCGGTCGCGAGCGGGGCCGAGGTCTTGGGCAGGGACCCCCACGCGGTCGAGCAGGCGCTCGCAGCGGTGGGCAGGGCCGTGGCGGGGGCGGCGGAGACGAGGGCGGGAGCAGCCGCGACGGCGAGCGCCGCGGCGAGGACCGTGACCCTGCCCCGGGCGGTGGCGGAGGAGCGGCGGCGGGTGGGTCGGGTCGTGGACATGACGGCCTCCTTCACCGCCGGTATACACCGGTCGGGACGCGACACGCCAGACCCGGGAGGTGACGCCGCGCGCCAAGCACCCCCGGACACGACGCAGCGACCGCGGAGGGCTCTCCAGCCCCGCGGCCGCTGCTGCCGGTGGGTCGGGTCGGGGGAGGCGGTCCCCCGATCCGACCGGTCAGTGGTCGATCGCCTCCCCGACCCCGTGGCCGGTGAGGGAGCGGACCTCCATCTCGGCGTACTTCGCGGCGTTGTGCTCCTTGCTCGTCACCGAGCCGAGCCAGCCGAGGAAGAACGCGAGCGGGATGGAGACCAGGCCCGGGTTGTCGAGCGGGAACCAGTGGAAGTCGATCGCCGTGTTCTGGATCATCGACTGGCTGGGCCCGCCCGGCTCCAGCGGCGGCTTGCCGGAGACGACCGGGCTGAAGATGATCAGGCCGATCGCGCTGATGAGGCCGCCGTAGATGGAGAACAGGGCGCCGCGGGTGTTGAAGCCCTTCCAGAACAGCGAGTAGAGGATCGTCGGCAGGTTGGCCGACGCCGCGACGGCGAAGGCCAGCGCCACGAGGAACGCGATGTTCTGGCTCTTGGCGAAGATGCCGCCGACGATGGCGACGATGCCGATGACGATGGCGGCGATGCGGGCGACCCGCACCTCCTGCTCCTGGCTGCCCGAGCCCCGCTTGAAGACCTCCTTGTAGAGGTCGTGGGCGAAGGTCGCCGAGGTGGTGATGGTCAGGCCGGCGACGACCGCGAGGATCGTCGCGAACGCGACGCCCGAGATGATGCCGAGGAGCACCGAGCCGCCGAGCTCGTAGGCGAGGAGCGGTGCGGCCGCGTTGGCCTTGCCGGGGGCGGCGTTGATGGCCGTCGGGCCGACGAGGGCGGCGGCGCCGTAGCCGACGACGAGGGTCAGCAGGTAGAAGCCGCCGATGAGCCAGATGGCCCACTCGACCGACTTGCGGGCCTGCTTGCTCGTCGGGACCGTGTAGAAGCGCTGGAGCACGTGCGGGAGGCCGGCGGTGCCGAGCACGAGCGCCATCGACAGCGAGATGAAGTCGATCTTCGTCGTGAGGTTCTTGCCGTACTTCAGGCCCGGCTCGAAGAGCTTCTCGCCGGCCTTGGGGGAGTTGTCGGCCGCGGCCTGGAAGAGCGAGCTGATGTTGAACGAGTACTTGCCGAGCACCCAGACCGTGATGACGAAGGTGCCCGCGATGAGCAGGAGCGCCTTGATGATCTGCACCCAGGTCGTGCCCTTCATCCCGCCGATGAGGACGTACGCGATCATGATGATGCCGACGATCGCGATGACGAGGTCCTGCGCGAACTCGCCCGAGATGCCGAGCAGCAGCGACACGAGGCCGCCGGCGCCGGCCATCTGCGCGAGCAGGTAGAAGAACGACACCGCGATGACCGAGATGGCGGTCGCGATGCGGACCGGGCGCTGCTTGAGGCGGTAGCTGAGGACGTCGGCCATCGTGAAGCGGCCGGTGTTGCGCAGCAGCTCGGCGACGAGCAGGAGCGCCACGAGCCACGCGACGAGGAAGCCGATCGAGTACAGGAAGCCGTCGTAGCCCTGGAGGGCGATGGCGCCGGCGATGCCGAGGAAGGACGCCGCCGACAGGTAGTCGCCGGCGATGGCGATGCCGTTCTGGCGGCCGTTGAAGGCGCCGGCGGCGGTGTAGTACTGCTCGGCCGTCTTCTTGCCCGCGGCGACGCGGATGACGATGACGAGCGTGACGACGACGAAGGCCGCGAAGATGCCGATGTTGAGGGCCGGCGAGCCGACCGTCGTCGCCGCGTCGGCCATCGGGAGGGTGAGCGCCATGGTCAGTGCCCCTTGTCCGCGTCGAGGCGCGCGCCGAGGGCGTCGGCGGCCGGGTCGAACTCACGGGTGGCCCAGCGCGAGTAGATGATCGTGATCGCGAAGGTCGTCACGAACTGGCCGAGGCCGAAGAGCAGGCCGATCGTGATGTTGCCGGCGACCTTGGTGCCCATGAAGCCCGGGGCGAAGATCGACAGCAGGACGTAGAGGAAGTACCAGGCGAGGAAGAACGCCGTCATCGGGAACACGAAGCCCCGGAACTTGCGGCGCAGCTCCTGGAACTCCGACGTGGTCTGCAGGGCGAGGTACGGGTCCTCGGCCTGCGTGCGAGCTTCGTTGCTCACGGTCACCTCCAGGGTCGGGTCCGAGCGGCTCTGCCCGGAACGCCCCAAGGGTGGGCGCCCCGGGGGTGCGCTGGCGAGACCCCGCGCCGGGTCCCTCGACGGGCGGCGCCGCGCGTCGGTGGGCGGGGCGCCGACCACGGTGTGCGGTGGGTCACAGCGCGCCGAACGGGCCGCGTGGTGCGACGAGCGGTCGCCCCGGCATGATGGGCGCCGTGCGTGCGCTGAGGAAGGTCTCCGCCGGTCCGGGGCTGTCGCTGGTCGACGTGCCGGAGCCCGAGTGCGGCCCGAAGGACGTCAAGATCCGGGTGCTGCGGGCGGGCCTGTGCGGCACCGACCTCCACCTCGAGCAGTGGGACGAGTGGGCCGCCGCGACCGTGCGGGCGCCGATGACCCTCGGGCACGAGTTCTTCGGGGAGGTCGTCGAGGTCGGCGCCGACGTCGACCACGTGGCCGTCGGCGACCGTGTCTCCGGCGAGGGGCACCTCGTCTGCGGCACGTGCCGCAACTGCCGCGCCGGCCGCCGGCACCTGTGCATCAACACCGTCGGTGTCGGGGTCAACCGCGACGGCGCGTTCGCCGACTACGTGGTCATCCCCGCGACGAACGCCTGGGTGCAGCCGACCGACCTCGACCCCGACCTCGGTGCGCTCTTCGACCCGCTCGGCAACGCCGTCCACACGGCGCTGCAGTGGCCGGTCGTCGGCGAGGACGTCGTCGTCACCGGGGCCGGCCCGATCGGCGTGATGGCCACCGCCGTCGCCCGGCACGCCGGCGCGCGGCGCATCGTCGTCACGGACCTGTCCGACGAGCGGCTCGCGCTCGCCGAGGCCGCCGGCGCCGACCTCGGGGTCAACGTCGGCCGCGGCGGGTCGCTGCGCGCGGCGCAGGCGGAGCTGGGGATGCTCGAGGGCTTCGACATCGGGCTGGAGATGTCCGGGTCGCCGGTGGCCGTCGAGGAGATGCTCGACAACATGAACCACGGCGGCAAGGTCGCGCTGCTCGGGCTGCCGAAGGACCGCTACGCCATCGACTGGGGCCGGGTCATCACGCACATGATCACGCTGCGCGGGATCTACGGCCGCGAGATGTTCGAGACCTGGTACCTCATGGGCTCGATGCTCGCGACGTCGGAGCGGCTGCGCTCGGCGGTGTCGTCCGTCGTCACCGGTCGGCATGCCGCCGAGGACTGGGAGGCCGCCTTCGCCGAGACCCGCTCGGGCACCGGCGGCAAGGTCGTCCTCGACTGGTCCTGACGCCGGCGGGCCTAGGCTGGATCGGTCGGCCACCCCGACGCCCGCCCCGACCCCGACTCGTGAGGAGCCACCCGTGTACGGCGCTGTCAAGGACCAGCTGCAGGCGACGCTGCAGGAGATCGAGGACGCCGGGCTCACCAAGCGCGAGCGCGAGATCACGACGCCGCAGTCGGCGCACGTCGGGACGACCGCGGGCGAGTCCCTCAACTTCTGCGCCAACAACTACCTCGGCCTGGCCGACCACGAGGCCGTCGTCGGCGCCTCCAAGGCCGCCCTCGACACGTGGGGCTTCGGGATGGCCTCGGTCCGCTTCATCTGCGGCACCCAGACGCAGCACACCGAGCTCGAGCGCCGCCTCTCGGAGTTCCTCGGCACCGAGGCGACGATCCTCTACAGCTCGTGCTTCGACGCCAACGGCGGTGTCTTCGAGGTGCTCTTCGGCGCCGAGGACGCGATCGTCTCCGACGAGCTCAACCACGCCTCGATCATCGACGGCGTGCGCCTGTCGAAGGCCGCTCGCTACCGCTACAAGAACGCCGACATGGCCGACCTGCGCGCCCAGCTCGTCGCCGCGCGCGAGGCCGGCGCCCGCCGCGTCTGCGTCGTCACCGACGGCGTCTTCTCGATGGACGGCTCGTACGCGCCGCTCGACGAGATCTGCGACCTCGCCGAGGAGTTCGAGGCGATGGTCCTCGTCGACGACAGCCACGCCGTGGGCTTCGTCGGGCAGCACGGCGGTGGCACCCCCGAGCTGTTCGGCGTGCGCGACCGCGTCGACATCCTCACGGGCACGCTCGGCAAGGCCCTCGGCGGCGCGTCCGGCGGCTACGTCGCGAGCCACCGCGAGGTCGTCGAGCTGCTGCGCCAGCGCTCGCGCCCGTACCTGTTCTCCAACTCCGTCGCGCCGGCGGTCGTCGCGGGCTCGCTCGCCGCGCTCGACCTCGTGGCCTCGTCCGACGACGCGCGGGAGACGCTGCGGCGCAACGCAGCCCTCTTCCGTGAGCTGATGGTCGAGGCCGGCTTCGACCTCCTGCCGGGCAGCCACCCGATCGTCCCCGTGATGTTCCCCGGCGACGACGGTGCGCGCCAGGCCACCCAGATCGCCGACCACATGCTCGCGAACGGCGTGTACGTCATCGCGTTCAGCTTCCCGGTCGTCCCGCGGGGCAAGGCGCGCATCCGCGTCCAGCTCTCGGCGGCGCACTCGGAGGCCGACGTGCGGCGCTGCGTGGAGGCCTTCGTGGCCGGCCGCGACGCCGTCGCCTGACCGCTCGGCCGGCTCCACCTCCCGCGAACGCGTGTGAAACCGCCGGTGGTCCCCGGCGGTTTCACACACGTTCGCGGTGGGGTCCGCGGTGGGTCAGTCGCGGACGCGGCTGCGCGCCAACCGGACCCGCTCGGGCGTGTGCAGCCGCACGAGCACACGCGTCGTCGAGGCCGGGACGCGCCCCGGCGTCGCGTACGACACGAGCACGGCCGTCGCGAAGGCCAGCGGCACCGCCCACAGCGCCGGGTTGGCGAGCAGCGCGGCCGGCCACCCGCCGAGGTGGCTCGTCGTCATCGTCAGCGCGAGCGCCGCGACGGTGGCGCCGCCGCCGACGAGCAGCCCGGCCAGCGCGCCGGTCGTCGACAGCCGCCGCCACCAGACCCCGAGCATGATGAGCGGGGCGAAGGTCGCGGCGGCCACGGCGAACGCGAGCCCGACCGTCGTCGCGACACCGAGCGGCTCGGCCACCCGGCTGACGACGTAGGGGACGACCACGCCGACGACGGCGGCGAACCGGAAGCCACGGACGCCGGGGGCGTCGCCGCCGGTGAACCGCGCGAGCCGGGGGCGCAGCAGCTCCTGGTCGATGACGCCGGTCACCGACATCGCGAGGCCGGAGGCCGTCGACAGGAACGCCGCGAAGGCGCCACCGGCGAGCATCGCGGTGAGGAGGTCGCCGCCGAGGCCGCCGACGAGCTCTCCGGGCAGCCGGAGCACGACCGAGTCCGAGCGCATCCCGTCCGGCAGCGAGGGGAAGGCGACCCGGCCGAGCATCCCGTAGACCGGGGGGATGAGGTAGAAGGTGCCGAGCAGGGCGATGACCGTGACCGTCGTGCGGCGCGCGCCGACGCCGTCGGGGTTGGTGTAGTAGCGGACGAGCACGTGCGGCAGGCCCATCGTCCCGAGGCAGAGCGCGAGGACGGTCGAGGCGTTGCGGTAGACCGGGTGGTCCTCGGGGCCGGACGGCGTGAGGGGGATGCTCCACTCCGGCGGGACGACCGGCGCGGGGTGGCCGTCGCGGAACCACAGGAGCAGCAGGACGAACGCCGGCACCGCGAGCGCGGTCAGCTTGACCCAGTACTGCACGGCCTGGACGAAGGTGATCGAGCGCATCCCGCCGGCGCCGACGGCCGCGGCGATGACGACCATGACGACGAGCCCGCCGACCCACTCGGGGGCGCCGGTGACGAGGGTGAGCGTCAGGCTCGCGCCCTGGAACTGCGGCACGAGGTAGAGCCACCCGATGGCGAGCACGAGGACGGACGAGACGCGGCGGATCGCCTTGGACCCCAGCCGCGCCTCGGCGAAGTCGGGCAGCGTGTACGCACCGGAGCGGCGCATCGGGGCGGCGACCATCACGAGGAGCACGAGGTAGCCGAGCGTGTACCCGACCGGCAGCCAGAGCAGGTCGACCCCGCCCCCGTAGACGAGGCCGGCGACGCCGAGGAAGCTCGCCGCCGACAGGTACTCGCCGCCGATGGCCGAGGCGTTGAGGCGCGGCGACACGGTGCGGCCCGCGACGTAGAAGTCGCTCGTGCGGCGCGAGAGGCGCAGCCCGAGGCCGCCGACGGCGAGGGTCGTCAGGCACACCGCGACGACCGCGGCGAGCGACAGCGGCTGGCTCACGGGTCCTCGACGACGTCGACGAAGTCCGACTCGACGCGCTCGCTCTGCCGGGTGTACCAACGGGCCAGCACCCAGGCCGCCGGGTAGACGGCCACGCCGAGCACGAGCCACGCGAAGGGGACCCCGACCACGGTCACCCCCCGGGTCGCGGGCACGAGCAGGAGGACGACGGGGAGGGCGGTCAGCCCCGCGACCGTGATCGCGAGGACGGCCAGCGAGAGGCGCAGCTGCGCCCGCATCAGGCCCTCGAGGTAGACGTCGCCGAGCTCGGTCTGCTCGTCGATGTCGCGGGCCGGCGGACGCGGGCGCAGCGGAGCGGCGCCGCGGCGCGAGCTCGTGACCCGCACCCGCGGCGGGGGCTGCGCGGGCGTGCTCACCGGTCAGTCCCCGGCGTGGCGCTCGCCGAGCGGGCGACGCAGGAGGGTGTCGCGCAGCTCCTTGGTGTGGCGGCGGCTGACCTGCAGCTCGACGCGACCGACGAGCACCGAGCAGCGGCCGTGGTCCATCCGGACCTCGGAGACGTGGGGGAGCGCGACGAGGGTGCTGCGGTGGATGCGGACGAACCCGAAGTCCGCCCACTTCTCCTCGAGCAGGCTGAGCGGCACGCGGACGAGGTGGCTGCCGGCCTCGGTGTGCAGGCGGGCGTAGTCGCCGTGCGCCTGGGCGTAGCGGATCTGGCTGCGCGTGATGAAGCGGGTGACGCCGCCGAGCTCGACGGGGATGGTCTCGTCCTCGACCGCCGGCGCGGCGGGCGGTGCGTCGGCCGGGGGGCGGGCGCTGCCGCGCTCGCGCTGCTCGACGACGCGGCGGACGGCCTCGGCGATGCGCTGCTCGCGGACCGGCTTCATGACGTAGTCGGTGACGTCGAGCGCGAAGGCGTCGACGGCGTGCCGCTCGTGCGCGGTGACGAACACGACCTGCGGCCGCTCGCTGAACCGGCTGATGACCCGCGCGAGGGCCATCCCGTCCAGGCCGGGCATCGAGATGTCGCTGAAGACGACGTCGACGTCTCGGGCGTCGAGCACCTGGAGCGCCTCGGTGCCGCTGCTCGCGGTGATGACCTCGGCGACGCGCTCGTCGCGCTCGAGGAGGTACCCGAGCTCGGACAGCGCGGGGAGCTCGTCGTCGACGACGAGCACCACCAGCCCCCGCTCCGCGGACATGCCGGGCAGCCTAGGCCACCGGTCAGGATTGTGCGTGGACCCCGGGTGCGAACTTCGGCACACGGAAGCTGACCCGCGTCCCGGCCCCCGGGGCGGTCTCGACGACGAGCCCGAACTCGTCGCCGTAGACCTGCCGCAGCCGCGCGTCGACGTTGCCGAGGCCCACCGAGTCGGTGGCCCGGGCGCCGTCGAGGATGGTCCGGACGTGCTCGGGGTCGGTGCCGACGCCGTCGTCCTCGATGGCGATCTCGGCCTCGGTGCCGAGGTCGGTCGCGGTGATGCTCACGTGCCCCGGCCCCTCCTTCGCCGCGAGCCCGTGGCGGACCGCGTTCTCCACGAGCGGCTGCACCGCGAGGTAGGGGACGGTGACGGTGAGCACCTCCGGCGCGACGAGGAGCGACACCTGGAGCCGGTCGCCGAAGCGGGCCTGCTCGAGGACGAGGTAGCGCTCGACGTTGCGCAGCTCCTCGGCGAGCGTCGTGAACGTGCCGCCGGTGCGCAGCGCGTACCGGGTGAAGTCGGCGAAGTCGAGCAGCAGCTCGCGGGCGCGGTCGGGGTCGGTGCGCACGAACGAGGCGATCGCGGCGAGGCTGTTGTAGATGAAGTGCGGGCTGATCTGCGCCCGCAGCGCCCGCAGCTCGGCCTCGACGACCTGCCCGCGGGTGCGCGCGAGCTCGGCGAGGGCGAGCTGGCTCGAGACCCACGCGGCGACCTCCTGGGTCGCGCGGGTCAGGCCGGGGGAGGAGTACGCGGTCCACGCCGTGAGGGTGCCGACGACGAGGTCGTCCGAGACGAGCGGCGCCGTGACGGCCATCCGCACCGGGCAGTCGGGGTCGGAGCAGCCGACGGTGTCGGGGCCGTGCGCGACGGTGCGGCCGGTCTCGAGGGTCTGCTCGCCGAGGGGCACGGCGAGGTCGCGGTGGTGCTCGCCGGTACCGGTCCACGACAGCACGCTGCCGGGCGTCGCGAGCGACACGGCGTGGGCGCCGAGGATGGACAGGAGGTGGCGCCCGGCGCGCTCGGCCGACTCGGGGGTGAGGCCGTCCGCGAGGTGGCGCGAGGCGAGCGAGGCGGTGTGCAGCGTGGCGTACGTCGCGCGGTCGGTCTCGGAGATGAAGCCGCGCCGCCGGCTGCGCCGCAGGAGCGCGACACCGAGCCAGAGCAGCAGCATCGTCCCGGCGACGAGCACCGCCGTCGGCCAGTGGATGCTGCCCGTCATGGGCACACCCTAGGCTCGCGGGGTCCGGTGCGGCAGAGCGACGAAGAGGTGTGGTGCGTGGGCGAGCTCGACGAGGTGCTGCGGCTGTCCTGGCCCGACGGGCCGGCGACCGTGGGCGCGGGTGAGGCGGTGGGGGTCGGCGAGCTCGGCGCCGGATGGGTCGTCGGTGCGGCGGTCAACGGCGGCGTGCTCATGGCGCTCGGGGCGCGCGCGCTCGTCGAGGGGCCGGCGGGGGAGGGGCACCCCGACGTCCTCGCGTGGAGCACGTTCTTCCTCTCGGCGGCCCAGCCCGGCCCGGTCGAGGTGCGCGCCGAGGTGCTGCGCGTCGGCCGCTCCGTGTCGACCGGGGCGGTGCGCCTGCTGCAGGACGCCGGTGAGGGGCGGGTCGAGCGGGCCAGGGTCACCGCCACGCTCGGCGACCTCTCGGTCACCGCCGAGCCGGGGCACCGCTGGCCCGCCGCGCCCGCGATGCCGGCGCCCGAGGCGTGCGTGCCGGCGCGGCGCGAGCCCGGGGGGCCCGGCGAGGGCATCACGCTGCTCGACCGGCTCGACGTGCGCGTCGACCCCGCGACGGCAGGGTTCGCCGTGGGCCGCCCGACCGGGCGCGGCGAGCTGCGCGCCTGGGTGCGGATGGCCGACGGCCGCGAGCCCGACGTCGCGATGCTGCCCTTCGTCGTCGACTGCCTCATGCCCGTCGCCTTCGACCTCGGGGTCGCGGGCTGGGCCCCGACGTACGAGATGAGCGGGCAGGTGCTCGGCCGGCCCGCGCCGGGGTGGCTGCAGGTCGCCCTGCGCGCCGACGCCGTCGCCGGCTCGGTGTACGTCGAGGACGCCGACGTGTGGGACTCCACCGGACGGCTCGTCGCGCGGGCCCGGCAGCTGGCGGGCATCCGGGTCCCGGCCGGGGGCCTCGTCGACCCCGCTGGCTAGGCTGCGCGCGTGCCTGCTGCCCCGCCGTCCGGCCCGTCGCCCGCCGTCGAGGCCGTGGCCCGGCTCGCCGAGCTGCCGGGGCTGCCCGAGCAGGTCGAGGCCGCCCGCGAGGCGTGCACCCGGCTGCGCTGGCACAACGCGCTGCGCCGCCGCACCGCGGAGGCCGCGGCCGAGTCGCGGGTGCGCGGCGCCGTCGCGAGCGCCGGGCTCGAGGGCGCGACGGTCCCGCTCGACGCCGTCCGCGACATCGTCCGCGGCGCCGCGACCTGGACGCCGCAGCCCGACCCCGTCGAGCGTGTGGCACGCGGGGTGGTGGCGGCCACCGCGGAGACCGAGCACGTCGAGGCCCTCGTCCTGCGCGCCCCGGCCCAGGCGCTCGCCCGCCTGCACACGGTGGCCGCGGCCGGTCTCGTCCCCGACGACGCGCTGGGTCGCCCGCGACTGCCGGGCGAGGACTGCGGCGAGCTGACCGACCTCGGCTCGGCGCCGGCGGCCGTCGAGGTCGCCGGGCGGCTGCGGGGGGTCGCCGAGGTGCTGCTCGCCCTCCCGCGCCTGCCCGTCGTCGTCGCCGCGGCCGTCGTGCACGCCGAGCTCGCGACGGTCCGCCCGTTCGTGCGGGGCAACGCGGTCGTCGCCCGCGCCCTCGACCGGGCCGTCGTCCACGCCGGCGGCCTGGACCCGACCGGGGTCGCGGTGACCGAGGCCGGGCACGCCGCCGGCGGTGGCGCGGCCTACCTCGGCGCGCTCGCCGCGTACGGACGCGGGGACGCCGCGGGCGTCGGCCTCTGGGTCTCGCACTGCTGCACCGCGGTCCGCGCCGCCGCCGACGAGGGCGTGCTCGTCGCCGACGCCGTGCTCGCCGGCCGCCTCGGCTGAGCAGCGCCCCTTCCCGTCCCGACCGGTTGTCGGCGGCGGTGCGCAGGAGTACAACTGGTGGTGAGGGCCCCGGCCCTCACGCCAGACCTACCGCGGACGACGGGTACCCACGCGCGGGCAGTCCACTGATGGACCGGTCGCCGTCGGGCTCGTCCCACGGCCACGGCACGACAGCACGCCTGGTCGCCCGGAGACCGCGGCAGGACGACGCCCTCGTCCCCCGACGAGGGCGTCGTCGTGCGCCCGCCCCGGCGCGTCGTCGTCCCTCGGCGCCCCTCTCACCTGCACATGTCGGGGTGACCCCGAGATGTCCACGAGACCCCGGCTCCGAGCCGGGGTCTCGCGGACGAACCGGGGTGCCGCAGGCCACGCGAACTCGTGCTCGGCCCACGCACGGCGTCGATCACGCGAAGGTGGGGACAAACTGTCGGCAATCGTGGAAGAATCCGGAGGAAACCTACGGATCCCGTATACCTGTGGACATTCTCAGGTAGTTTTCCGTGGTCGATGCGCCGGGCTTGCGCGCGAGGCCACCCATGGGTCACGATGTACTCACTCGCTCCCCTTCGGGGTTGAGCGACCGGCGAACCGGCTTCTCCCCCCCGGAGCTCGGCTCGCCGACGGCCCCGGTTGTCCCCCCGACCGGGGCCGTCCCATGTCCGGACCCGGTTGGGACGATGTGGTCGTCCACAGGGGGGCGACCCGGCCGCGGTCGTCCACAGATGAGCCCGACCCCCTGGTGGGGTGCGGAGCCGGCGGGCCAGCCTGCCGTCATGGACGCACCCACACCGCTCCTCCTCGTCGTCGGCGCCTCGGGCGGCCTCGGGGCGAGCAGCACCGCCCTCGCGGCCGGGCGCCGGCTCGCCGGGGTGCACGGCGGCGCGACCGTCGTCGACCTCGACGTCACCGGTGGCGGCCTCGACGTCACCGCGGGCGTCGAGCACCTGCCCGGTCACCGGTGGCCGGCGCTCGCCCGCCTGCGGGGGGCGGCTCCCGCGCGGCCGCTCCTCGACGCGCTGCCGGCCGAGGCGGGGGTGCGGGTCCTCGCAGCGGCCGGGGCGGCGACCCGCGACCTCGCGCCCGAGGCCGTCGCCGACACCCTGACCTGCCTCGTCGAGGCGGGGGAGCCGGTCGTCGTCGACGTCCCCGGCGCCTCGCCCCACCTGACCGCCCTGCTGCCCCGGGCGGCGCTCGTCGTCGTCCTCACCGGGCTGCAGACGCGTCGCCTGGCCGACGCGGACGCCGTCGTCGGCCACCTCGCCGAGGTCGCCGAGGGCTGTGTCGAGCCGCCGGGGCTCCGGCTCGTGACCCGGGGGACCCGGCCGGACGCGGCGGTCCTCGACGACCTGCGCCACCACCTCGGGGTCCCTCACCTCCACCACCTCTCGGACGACCCGCAGGCGGAGCGCGAGGCCGAGCGGGGTCTGTGGCCGGGAAGCACCCGAGGGGGCCTGCGCCGGTGTGCCGAGGCCGTGGCCGCGGCCCTCGCGGAGGCGTCGTGAGGCCCGGCGCTCGCCGGGGCCCGGCGCCGCCCGGCCGGTTCGCCGGCCCCGTCGAGCGGTCCATCGCCGCGGGGGAGGGGCCGACCCCGGCCCGCATCGCCGCGGTCGCCCGGGCCTCGGTGCCGCTGCTCGGGCACGAGGGTGGGGCCCGCGCCGGTCGCGAGCTCGAGGTCGCTCTCGTCGGCCTGGGGCCCCTCGCCCCGCTCCTCGAGGACCACGCGGTCACCGACGTCCTCGTCAACGGCGACGGCTCCGTGTGGGTCGACCGCGGTGACGGCGTCCACGCCGCGGACGTCCGCGTCCCGCGGGCCGGGGTCCGGCCGTTGGCGACCCGGCTCGCCGGGCTGGCCGGCCGCCGGCTCGACGACGCCCAGCCGTGGGTCGACGGCCTCCTGCCCGGGGGCGTGCGTCTCCACGCCGTCCTGCCGCCGCTCGTCGAGGACGGCGCGCACCTCAGCCTGCGCATCCCCCGGCGGCGGCTCGCCGGGGTGCCCTCGCTCGTCGAGCACGGGATGGCCGACGCCGCGACCGCAGCGGTGCTCGGCGGGCTCGTCGCGGCCCGGCGCAGCCTGCTCGTCACCGGGGGGACGGGCGCCGGCAAGACGACGGTCCTCGGTGCGCTGCTCGCGCAGTGCCCGCCCCACGAGCGGCTCGTCGTCGTCGAGGACGTCCGCGAGCTCGACCCGCTCCACCCGCACGTCGTCCGGCTGCAGGGCCGTGCGCCCAACGTCGAGGGCGCCGGCGAGGTCTCGCTGTCGGTGCTCGTCCGGCAGGCGCTGCGGATGCGTCCGGACCGCCTCGTGGTGGGGGAGGTGCGCGGCGGCGAGGTCCGCGACCTCCTCGCGGCGCTCAACACGGGGCACGAGGGCGGGGCCGGGACGCTGCACGCCAACGGCCCGCAGGAGGTCCCGGCCCGCCTCGAGGCGCTCGCCTCCCTCGTCGGGATGCCCCGGGCGGCGGTGCACGCCCAGCTGCGCGGGGCCCTGCACGCCGTGGTCCACGTCGTGCGCGACGGGGCTGGCCGGCGGATCGGCTCGGTCGGTGTCCTGCGCCCCGGCCCCGACGGGTTCGTGCACGTCGACGTGGCGCTGGAGAACGGGCCGGCGGGCGCCCGGGCCGGCCCGGCGTGGCCGCGCCTCTCGGCGCTCCTGCCACCCGGCACCACACCGCTGCCGCGGGGGGCGACGTGAGCCTCGTCGCCGCGCTCCTCGTCGTGGCCGCGACCCTACTGGCGTGGCCCGGGCCCGCACCCGGTACGTCCCGCGCCGGGACCGGCCGGAGCAGCACCGGGCGGGCCGGGACGTCCTCCCGGCGGTGGGTGCCCGGGCCCGGGCGGCGCGGGGAGGAGTCCTGGGTGGCCGAGGCGGCGGAGGTGGCCGCGGTCGCGCTGCGCGCCGGCGTGCCCCTGGCCGCCGCGGCGCTCGTGGCCGCCCGCTCTCCCGGGGTCGTGGCGGCTGCACCGTGGCTGCGGACGCGCCTGGAGGCCGCGCTCGCGCGCGGTGACGGCGTGGCCGGTGTCCTCACGGCGCCGTCCGTCGATGGTCCGCCGCGGGCGTGCGAGGACCTGCGGCTGCTCGCCCGGGCCTGGAGCCTCTCCGAGGAGACCGGAGCGGCCGCCGCGCACACGACCGCTGCGGCGGCCGCGTCGCTGCGCGCGCGCTCGGCGGCGCGCGACCTCCGGGACGCGACGCTCGCCGGGCCCCGGGCCTCGATGCGCGTCCTCACCGCACTGCCGCTGGTCGGGCCGGCCGTGGGCCTCGCCCTGGGCCTGTCGCCGGCCGTCCTCTACGCGACGCCCGCGGCCCGGCTCTCCGCCGGCGTCGGCGCCCTCCTGACGCTCTCGGGCTGGGCGTGGGCGCGTCGTGTGGTCGGGGCGGCCGGGCGTCCGGGCCGCACCGACGGGAGCGCGTGATGCTGCTCGCGGCCCTCGCGTCCGCGCTCGCCCTGCTGCTCGTGGGGCGCCGCCGGGGCGCGCCGTGGCCCAGGCGGCCACGCGGCCGACGGACAGACGGGTCGGCCCCGGCGACGGTCGAGGAGGCGGCGACGGCCCTGCTCCTCCTCGCGGCCGTCGTCCGGGGCGGTGGCGGGGTGGTCGAGGCCCTCGAGACCGTCGCGGCCGTTGACGACGGGCCGGCGGGCAGCGCCCTCGGCGTCGTCGCGGCCGCGCAGCGCTGGGGCGAGCCCACGGACCGCGCGTGGGCCCGCGTCGGTCCGGGGTGGGCGCCCGCCGCGGCGGCGTGGCACGCCGCCGCGTCCGCCGGGGCGCCGCCCGCGGACCTCGTGGAGGACGCCGCGGACCGGATGCGCGTCGCCGAGTCCCGCCGCGTGGAGGCCGCGGGCGCCCGCGCCGGTGTCCTGCTCGTGCTGCCGCTCGGGCTGTGCTTCCTGCCGGGGTTCGTCGCGACGACGGTCGTGCCCGTCGTCCTGACGCTGCTCTCCCGCTGGGGCTGACGCCCGGACGCCGACGGGTGCCGGGTCGTGCGCTGCCCGGTCGTCGCCGCGGGTCCGTCAGAGGCGCTCCGTCGTCCACAGGGGTGCCGGCGCGACGCCGTCGTCCACAGATCGGCCGGCGCCCCTCGACCCCGCCGACCGTGGCGGGCGACGGTGGGCGAGGAGGGCGCGAGCGGTCGCGCCCCGGACGCAGGGAGGTCTGCCATGGGAGCACGGGTGGTTCGGTTCGTCAGGAGGGTGGTCCGTCGGGTGCCGCGCGGCGAGGCCGGGATGACGACGGCCGAGTACGCCGTCGGCACCGTCGCCGCTGTCGCGTTCGCGGCGCTGCTGCTGGTGGTCGTCAGGTCCGGCCCGGTCAAGGGTGCGCTGACGAGCATCATCGTGTCGGCGCTCGGGACGTGACCGGTCGTCGGTGCGAGCGCGGGGCGGTCACGGCCGAGCTGGCCGTGGCCGTCCCGGCGCTCCTCCTCGTGCTGGCCCTGGCCCTGTCCGCGGTGCAGCTCGGGGTCGACCGGCTGCGCTGCGCGGACGCCGCGCAGGTCGGAGCGCGGCTGCTCGCGCGGGGCGAGGACGAGGCGCTCGCGCGCGCGGCGGCGCAGCGGGTCGCGCCGCGCGACGCCGTCATCGGGGTGTCCGTGGCGGACGGCCGGGTCGAGGTGGCGGTCCGGTCGGCGGCGCCACCCTTGCTGGGCACGCTCGGGCCGGCACCGTCCGTCGAGGCGGTCGTCGTCGCCCGGCGTGAGGACGCCGGTCAGGCCCTCCCGTGAGCGCCACCGTGCTCGCGGTCGGAGCGGCGGGGGCGGTCGTGGCCGTGGCGACCGGGGGCCTGGTCCTCGCCGGGGTGGCCACCGACGTCCACCGCGCCCGCGCCGCCGCCGACCTCGGGGCGCTGGCGGCGGCCGGTTGGCTCGTGGGTGGAGGCCCGCCCGACTGCTCCGCGGCCGGCGACGTGGCGACCCGCAACGGGGCGCGGCTCGTCGCCTGTGGCGCAGGGGAGGACGGGTCGGTCCTCGTGCGGGTGTCGGTCACGCTCGACGCCGTGGGCTGGCCGGGCCTGCCCACGACGGTCGACGCGACGGCCCGCGCCGGCCCCGAGGCCGGGGGCGGCGGCGCGAGGTGACGTGCTGGGCGGAGGGGTGGTGGTCAGTCGCGGCGGACGTCGGTGGAAGTGCCGTCGGTGCGGGACTCGGCGACCTCGGCCCGGCGGCGGGCGGTCTCGGTCGCGACGTGCTGCTCGGCGACGCGCTCGTCGGCCTGGCGGCGCAGCTCGGCGGCCTCCTCCTCGTGGCGGCGACGCTCCTCGGCGAGCTGGCGCTCGCGGGCGTCGACCTCCTCCTTGAGGCGCTTCTGCTCGGCGGCGCGCTCCTCCTGGGCGGTGCGATCGGCCTCGCGGGCCTGGACCCGGCGGCGGTGGCCGCGCTTGAGGCCGCTGCGCAGGACGACCCAGCCCAGCCAGAAGAGGGAGATGACGACCATGCCGCTGACGAGGAAGACGATCGGCGGCAGCTCGACCTGGCCGCCGAGCACGTTCATCACCACCGGGTCGTCGAGGCGGACGGCGCCGAGGACGAGGAGAGCCCCCACGCCGAGGGCGAGGACGACGAGGACGACACCGAGGAGGACCATGTCCCGGAGGCTACCGCCCTGACCAGCGGCGGAGCGCCCTGCGTGGCACCCGTCGTCAGGCGTCGAGGGTCGGTGGCCGGCGGAGCCGGCTGCGCCCTCCGCAGAGGTCGGAGCCGGTCGGCCGGACGGCGTTCAGCCCGCGGCCGCGAGGGCCAGCTCGAGGACGACCACGGCCCCGGCCTTGTCCAGCGGCTCGTTGCCGTTGCCGCACTTCGGCGACTGCACGCACGCGGGGCAGCCGCTGCGGCACGGGCAGCCGAGCACGGCGTCCCGGGTCGCGCGCACCCAGGCCTCGAACGCGACGAAGGCGCGCTCCGCGAACCCGGCGCCGCCGGGGTAGCCGTCGTAGACCATGACGGTCGGCCGGCCCGTGTCCGGGTGCAGCGCGGTCGAGACGCCGCCGACGTCCCAGCGGTCGGAGGTCGCGACGAGCGGCAGCATCCCGATCGCCGCGTGCTCGGCGGCGTGCAGCGCGCCGGGGACGGCCTCCTCGGCCACCCCGGCCGCCACGAGCACGTCGGGGTCGACCGTCCACCACACCGCCTTCGTCGTCAGCGAGCGCTCGGGCAGGTCGAGGGCGTGCCGGCCGATGACCTCGCCGCTCGGCAGCCGCCGCGTGAAGGCGGTGACCTGCCCCGTGACGCGCACGGACCCGTACGCGGCCCGGACCCGGGCCCGCTGCGCCACGCGGTCGGTCGAGAGCACGTCGAAGCGGCTCACCGACTCCGCGAAGGTCGACCAGCCCGGGTCCCCCCGGACGACGTGCGCCGCCCGGCCCTCGAGGTCGAGCTCGGTGACGACCCACGCCTCGCCCTGGTGGACGTGCACCGCCCCGGTGTGCACCTGCGCGTGGGCCGAGGCCTCGTCGACGGTGCCGACGACCCGGCCGGTGCGCGTCTCGACGACGGCGACGACGTCGCTCGCCCCGCGCAGCGAGATGTGCTCGGCGGGCCGGTCCTCCCGGGCCCAGAACCACCCGGTCGGGCGTCGTCGCAGGATGCCGCCCGCGACGAGGACGTCGAGCAGGCGCCGGCTGCCGGGGCCGAAGAGCTCGAGGTCGGCCTCGCCGAGCGGCAGCTCGGCGGCGGCTGCCGCGAGGTGCGGGGCGAGGACGTGCGGGTTCTCGGGGTCGACGACCGTGGCCTCGACGGGCGCCTCGAAGATCGCCTCGGGATGGGTCACGAGGTAGCTGTCGAGCGGGTCGTCGGCGGCGACGAGCACGGCGAGCGAGTCGCCGCCGGAGCGGCCGGCACGACCCGCCTGCTGCCACAGGCTCGCCCGCCGTCCCGGCCATCCGGCCACGAGCACGGCGTCGAGGCCGCTGACGTCGATGCCGAGCTCGAGCGCGTTCGTCGCCGCGAGCCCCCGCACCGCGCCGGACCGCAGCCCGCGCTCGAGCTCGCGGCGGTCCTGCGGCAGGTAGCCGCCCCGGTAGGCCGCCACGGCCGCGCCGGACCCCGGGTCGAGGGCCTCGAGCCGGCGCCGCGCGCCGGTGGCCAGCGACTCCGCCCCGGCCCGGCTGCGGGCGAAGGCCACCGTCTGCACCCCGTGCCCGACGAGGTCGGCGAGCAGCTCGGCCGCCTCCGTCGTCGCCGAGCGCCGCGTGCCGTCGGCGTCGGTGACCGGCTCCCAGAGGGCGAAGGTCATCGCCCCGCGCGGGGAGCCGTCGGTCGTCACGGCCTGCACCGGCAGGCCGGTCAGGCGCGAGGCGTGGGCCGCCGGGTCGGTGACGGTGGCGGAGGCGAGGACGACCGTCGGGGACGCGCCGTACCGGCCGGCGACCCGACGCAGCCGCCGCAGCACCGCGGCGACGTGGGCGCCGAACACTCCGCGGTACACGTGGCACTCGTCGACGACGACGTACCGGAGGTCCCTGAGAAAACGCGACCAGCGGGCGTGCCCCGGCAGCAGCGAGTGGTGGAGCAGGTCGGGGTTGGTGAGGACGACGTTCGCGTGCTCGCGGATCCAGCGGCGCTCGTCGGGTGGGGTGTCGCCGTCGTAGGTCGCCGCCCGCACGCCCGGCACCGCGAACGCCTCGATGCGGGCGAGCTGGTCGGCGGCGAGGGCCTTCGTCGGTGCGAGGTAGAGCGCCGTCGGTCCGCGCACGCCGCCGCGGGTCGACGCCTCGAGCACCGAGGACAGCACCGGCACGAGGTAACCCAGGCTCTTGCCGGACGCGGTGCCGGTGGCGAGGACGACGTGCTGCCCGGCCCGGGCGAGGTCGATGGCCTCGCGCTGGTGGCTCCACGGGCGCTCCAGCCCACCGGCCAGCAGGGCCGAGAGCACGGCCGGCTCGAGGTCGTCCGGCCACTGCGCGAGGCGGGCCGGGCGGGCCGGGATCTCCTCGACGTGGACCAGCCGACCGGGCGGCCCGTCACCGGCGAGCCGGGAGAGGTGCTGCGCGGGGCTGGACACGCCGGTTACGGTAATCCTTGGTCCCGACGCCCCCAGAGCCCGGTGACCAGCACCGACCGCTGCCTGAGCCACCCGAGGAGTACGACGCGTGGAGCTTTCCGTCACGACGTCCCACCACGACGACGTCAGCGTCGTCACGGTCGAGGGCGAGGTCGACGTCTACACGGCGGCCCAGCTCCGCCAGACGCTCGACCAGGAGATCGCCGACGGGCACACCCGCCTCGTCGTCGACCTCGACGCCGTCTCGTTCCTCGACTCCACCGGTCTCGGTGTGCTCGTCGGCCGGCTCAAGACGGTCCGCAACAGCAGCGGCTGGCTGCGCATCGTCTGCACGAGCGACCGCATCCTGCGGGTCTTCCGGATCACCGGCCTGGACAAGGTCTTCGGCATCCACGGCACGCTCGACGACGCCCTCGGCGCCTGACCGGCGACGACGTCCCCGCCGCGGGTCCTCGCGGTCGGTACCGCACGCCCCTGACCAGCGGCGTCGCCGACGAGTGTGAAACGCGTCACTCCGGCCTGCGCGGGCGGGCGGCCGGAGGGGACCGGTAGGGTCCGTGCCGTCCGCCCTTGTCGAGGCGCTGTTCGCGCTCGGGGGCGGTCCACGCCGTCAAGGAGGATGGAATGGCACCCCTCGCACTCGCGACCGCCGAGTCAGGAGGCCTGGACCTCACGGGCACGAACCTGACGCTGGTGGTCACGGTCGCGGTCATCGCGCTCGTGTCCCTCGTCATGGGCGTCGTGTTCCGTCGACAGGTCCTCGCCGCCGACCCGGGCACGGAGAAGATGCAGGAGATCGGCGCCGCCGTGGAGGAGGGGGCCCAGGCGTACCTGAGCCGCCAGTTCCGCACCCTCGGCATCTTCGTCGTCCTCGTCTTCGGCCTGCTGTTCCTCCTGCCCGCCGACACCTTCGGGGTCCGGCTCGGCCGGTCGGCGTTCTTCGTCGTCGGCGCGCTGTTCTCCGCGGCCATCGGCTACCTGGGCATGAGCCTCGCGGTGAAGGCGAACGTGCGCGTCGCCTCCGCGGCCCGCCAGCCGGGCGGTCGTGACCTCGGCATGAAGATCGCCTTCCGCACCGGCGGCGTCGTCGGCATGGCGACCGTCGGCCTGGGCCTGCTCGGTGCCTCGGTCGTCGTCCTGCTCTACAAGGGCGACGCCCCGAAGGTCCTCGAGGGCTTCGGCTTCGGCGCGGCCCTGCTCGCGATGTTCATGCGCGTCGGTGGCGGCATCTTCACCAAGGCCGCCGACGTCGGCGCCGACCTCGTCGGCAAGGTCGAGGCCGGCATCCCCGAGGACGACCCGCGCAACGCGGCGACCATCGCCGACAACGTCGGTGACAACGTCGGCGACTGCGCCGGCATGGCCGCCGACCTCTTCGAGTCCTACGCGGTGACCCTCGTCGCGGCGCTGATCCTCGGCTCGGTCGCGTTCGGCGCCTACGGTCTCGTCTTCCCGCTCATCGTCCCGGCGATCGGCGCCATCACCGCGCTGCTCGGCGTCTACATCACCAAGGCCCGCCCCGGCGAGAACCCGCTGAGTGCCATCAACCGCGGCTTCTACATCGCGGCCGCCGTCTCGGTCGTGCTCTCCGCGGTCGCGGCCTACACCTACCTCCCGAGCACCTACGCCGAGCTCGGGAGCGCCAACGCCGGCATCCAGCAGCTCGCGGGCGACCCCCGCCAGGCGGCGGTCCTCGCGGTCGTCATCGGCATCGCGCTCGCCGGCGTCATCCTCTGGCTGACCGGCCACTTCACCGGGACCGACAAGCGCCCGACGAAGGACGTCGCGCGGACCTCGCTCACCGGGGCGGCCACGGTCGTCCTCTCGGGCATCGGCGTCGGCCTCGAGTCGGCCGTCTACACCGCGGCGATCATCGGTGGTGCCGTCTACCTCGCCTTCCTCCTCGGTGGCGGCTCGACGGCCCTCGCGCTCTTCCTCATCGCCCTCGCCGGCTGCGGCCTGCTGACCACGGTCGGCGTCATCGTCGCGATGGACACCTTCGGCCCGGTCTCGGACAACGCCCAGGGCATCGCCGAGATGTCCGGCGACGTCGACGGCGAGGGCGCCCAGATCCTCACCGAGCTCGACGCCGTCGGCAACACGACGAAGGCGATCACCAAGGGCATCGCGATCGCGACCGCGGTCCTCGCGGCGACCGCGCTCTTCGGCTCCTACACCGACGCCTGGCAGAGCGCGGTCCGCTCGCTCGACGCGAGCGGGCTCAGCCAGGAGCAGCTGCAGTCGGCCCAGGAGTTCGTCACGGAGGCGGAGGGTGTCATCACGACGCCGTCCACGCTCGTGGGGCTCATCCTCGGCGCGGCGGTCGTGTTCCTCTTCTCCGGCCTCGCCATCAACGCGGTGACCCGTGCCGCCGGCGCCATCGTCTTCGAGGTGCGCCGCCAGTTCCGTGAGATCCCCGGGATCATGGAGGGCACGGCCAAGCCCGAGTACGGCAAGGTCGTCGACATCTGCACGAAGGACTCGCTGCGCGAGCTCGCCACGCCGGGTCTCCTCGCCGCGCTCATGCCGGTCGCCGTCGGCTTCGGCCTGGGGGTCGGCGCGCTCGCCGGCTTCCTCGCGGGCGCCATCGGGTCCGGTGCGCTCATGGCCGTCTTCCTCGCCAACTCCGGCGGGGCGTGGGACAACGCGAAGAAGATCGTCGAGGACGGTGCGCACGGCGGCAAGGGCAGCGAGGCCCACGCCGCGACCGTCATCGGCGACACCGTCGGCGACCCCTTCAAGGACACCGCCGGCCCGGCCATCAACCCGCTCATCAAGGTGATGAACCTCGTCTCGGTGCTCATCGCGCCGGCCATCATCACCCTGTCGATCGGCGTGGACGCCTCGGCCCCGATCCGCTACGGCATCGCGGCGATCGCGTTCGTCGTCGTCGTCGCGGCGGTCGCGGTCTCCAAGAGCCGCGACCTCGCCATCGGCGGGGACGAGGACCCCGAGGCGGCCCCGGCGGAGGAGACCCGCCCCGCGCAGGTCTGACCCCGGCCCACCCTCGACGAGGGGCCGGTCCCACCCGGGGCCGGCCCCTCGTCGCGTCCCGGCGGACCCCCTAGGCTCGTCCCGATGACCGCGAACCCGCCCCTCGCCGACGCCGACCTCGTCGGGCGCCTGCGCGACGACCTCACCGCGACCGGCTTCACCGTCGGCGGCGTGACCGCCCTCCTCGGCCCGATGGCGGCCGCGGCGCTCGACCGCGAGCAGGCGCTGCCCGCCCGCCGCGCGACGGCCGACTCCGAGGACCCGCGCGCCGTCCTCGTGCGCCTCTTCACGCTCGGCGACCCCGTCGACGCCGCCGAGGTGGCCACGGCCCTGCCGACCCTCGGCGTGGAGGGCGCGGTCGCCCTCGGGCTCGTGGCGCCGGAGGGGGACGCCCTCGTGGCGCTCTGCGACCTGCGTCCCTACGCCGCCGACGGGCGCGAGCGCTGGGTGGCCTCCGACCTCGGCGAGCTCGCGCTCGGCCGGCCCCTCGAGCCCGACCACGTCCTCGGCATCGGCGGCGCCTCCGCGACCCTCGCGGCGTGGACGCCTCGGCCGCACGTCGAGCGTGCGCTCGACCTCGGCACGGGGTGCGGGGTGCAGGCCCTTCACCTCGAGGACCACGCGGACGAGGTGGTCGTCACCGACCTGTCCGAGCGGGCCCTCGGCTACGCCCGGTTCAACGCGCTCCTCGACGGCGCCGAGTGGGACGTGCGCGCCGGCTCGATGCTGGCCCCGGTCGACGGCGAGCGCTTCGGCCTCGTCGTGAGCAACCCGCCGTTCGTCATCACGCCGCGCTCGGGCGCGGTCCCGCTCTTCGAGTACCGCGACGGCGGGGCCTCCGGCGACGACGTCGTCCGCGACCTCGTCCGCTCCGTGGGCGAGCACCTGGAGCCGGGCGGCATCGCCCAGCTGCTCGGCAACTGGGAGGTGCCGCGGGGCGCCCACTGGCGCACCCGGGTCGAGGAGTGGCTCGAGGGGACGGGCCTGGACGCGTGGGTCGTCCAGCGCGAGGTGCAGGACCCGGCCGAGTACGCCGAGACGTGGTCGCGCGACGGTGGGCACCACCCCGGCACGGCCGACTTCAACGCGATGTACGCGGCGTGGCTCGACGACTTCGCGGCCCGCGACGTCGAGTCCATCGGCTTCGGGGTCATCACGCTGCAGCGGCCGAGGACCGACCGCGCGCCCTTCCGCGACCTCGTCGAGGTCGGCTGGCCGGTCGCCACGCCGATGGGCCCGACGGTCCTCGCCGGCCTCGACGCCCGGACCTGGCTCGCCGAGCACGACGACGACGCGCTCCTCGACGTCGCCTGGCGGTGCGCCGCCGACGTCGACGTCGAGACCCACCGCACGCCGGGGGAGGAGGACGCGCTGCTCGTCCTCCTGCGGCAGGGCGGCGGGCTGCGTCGCCAGCTGACCCTGTCGACGGTGACCGCCGCGCTGGTCTCGGTGTGCGACGGCGAGCTCACCGCGCGGCAGGCCGCCGCGGCCATCGGCGGCCTGCTCGGGGCCGACGACGAGGCCGTGCGGGCCGAGGTGACCCGCTTCCTCCGGGACGCGGTCAAGGACGGGCTGCTCGTCGAGACCCGCTGACCTGCGGGTCCTGCGAGTGTGACGCAGGCCACAGCGGCACGCCGGGCCGGGGTGGGCCGCGCCTGTCCACCTCCGGACAGGATGAACCCGCTGCGGTCGGAACCCCCCTGCACGGGAACGTGTTCCCGCCCGACGCGCGGCTCCTCGGCCCCGCCCTCCACCCCTGCCCGGAGGGCGGGGTCCGCCGTGTCCGGGAAAACTGCTTGTGAGTGAGTGCTCACTCACTTACGATGGCTGCTCGTGACCCCTCGCGCCCCCGCCATGAGCCCCGAGGACCGCCGCTCGGCGATCGTCGAGGTGACGATCCCGCTCCTGCGCGAGCACGGCCCGGCGCTGACGACGAAGCAGGTCGCCGAGGCCGCCGGCATCGCCGAGGGCACCGTCTTCCGGGCCTTCGGCACCAAGGAGGAGCTCGTCGGGGCCTGTGCCGCAGCCGTCTTCGACACCACCGCGGCGGTGGCGCGCCTGCGGGGCATCGACCCCGGGCTCACCCTCGACGAGCGCCTGGCCGCCGGGGTCGCCGTGATGCACGCGCACCTCGAGCGGGCCATCGGGCTGATGGCCACCCTCCACTCGGCTGCGGTGCCGCCGCAGCGCCCGCCGGACGGGCCGCCGAAGCGCCGCTCGATGAGCGACCCGGCCGTCGACGCCGCGTTCGTCGACCTCATCGGCCCGGACGCCGGCTCCCTGCGGTTCGACCCCTCGACCGTCGTCAACATCCTCGCCCACCTGACGCTCTCGAGCGCCCACCCGATGTTCCCCGTCCGGTCGATGACGCCGGCCGAGATCGTCTCCGTCGTCCTCGACGGCACCCGCCACCACACCGACCGAGAGGCCCGCTGATGCTCGTCCGCCTCGTCCGCACGCACCTGCGCCCCTACGCCGGTCCGCTCGTGCTGCTGCTCCTCCTCCAGCTGGCCGGCACGCTGGCCTCCCTCTACCTGCCGAGCCTCAACGGGCGCATCATCGACGAGGGAGTCGCGGTGGGGGACACCGGGTTCATCCTCAACGCGGGGATGCTCATGCTCGGTGTCTCACTGCTCCAGGTCGTCGCGACGATCGCCGCGACCCGGATTGCCGCCCTCACCGCGGCGTCGATGGGCCGCGACGTGCGGGCGGCGGTGTTCAGCCGGGTCGGGTCGTTCTCCGCGCGCGAGGTCTCGCGGTTCGGTGCGCCGACCCTCATCAGCCGCTCGACGAACGACGTCACGCAGGTGCAGCAGGTCGTCTACATGGGGCTGGCCATCATGGTCTCGGCGCCGATCATGATGGTCGGCGGCGTCGTCATGGCGCTACGCGAGGACATCGGGCTCTCGTGGCTCGTCGCCGTCGCGGTCCCGCTGCTCGGGGCCTCGGTCGGCCTCGTCATCAGCCGGATGATCCCCCACTTCCGCGCGATGCAGAAGGCCGTCGACACGGTCAACCGGATCCTGCGCGAGCAGATCACCGGCATCCGCGTCGTGCGCGCCTTCGTCCGCGAGGACGTCGAGCGGCAGCGCTTCGCCGACGCCAACGACACCTATACGGGCACCGCGCTCGCGGTCGGCCGGCTCATGGCCCTGGCCTTCCCCATCGTCATGGTCGTCTTCAACGCCTCGACCGTCGCCGTGCTGTGGTTCGGGGCGATGCGGATCGACTCCGGCGCCATGCAGATCGGCGCCCTGACCGCCTTCATGTCCTACCTGATCCAGATCCTCATGTCGGTGATGATGGCGACCTTCATGTCGATGATGATCCCGCGGGCCACCGTCTCGGCCGGGCGCATCGTCGAGGTGCTCGACACCCGCTCCTCCGTCCACCCGTCGGAGCAGCCGGTCGCCCTCCCGGACGGCTCGGTCGCCGTCGAGCTGCGTGCCGCGACCTTCGCCTACCCCGGCGCCGACGCGCCGGTCCTGCGTGAGGTGTCGTTCACCGCGCGGCCGGGCACGACGACGGCCGTCATCGGCTCGACGGGCTCGGGCAAGACGACGCTCGTGGGCCTCGTCCCGCGCCTGCACGACGTCTCCGAGGGGGCGGTGCTCGTCGGCGGGGTCGACGTGCGCGACGCCGCGCCCGAGGACCTGTGGTCGCGGGTCGGGCTCGTGCCGCAGCGGCCCTACCTGTTCAGCGGGACGGTCGCGAGCAACCTGCGCCACGGCGACCCGGACGCGACGGACGAGGAGCTGTGGGAGGCCCTGCGCATCGCGCAGGCCGAGGACTTCGTGCGGGCGATGCCGCAGGGCCTCGAGACGCCCATCGCGCAGGGCGGCACCAACGTCAGCGGCGGCCAGCGCCAGCGGCTGGCCATCGCCCGGGCCCTGGTCCGGCGCCCGGCCGTCTACCTCTTCGACGACGCGTTCTCGGCGCTCGACGTCGCCACCGACGCGCGGCTGCGTGCGGCCCTGCGGCCGGTCACCCGCGACGCGACCGTCGTGGTCGTGGCGCAGCGCGTCTCGAGCATCCGCCACGCCGACCAGGTCGTCGTCCTCGAGGACGGCGCGGTGGTCGGGGTCGGCACCCACGACGAGCTCGTCGCGTCGTGCCCCACGTACGTCGAGATCGTCGAGAGCCAGCAGGCGATGGAGGAGGTCGCATGAGCGAGCTGAAGAACGAGGAGGAGAAGGCGGCCGAGGCCCGGCGCGGTCCCGCGGGGGCCCGCCGCGGCGGCCCGCCGCACGCCCAGCTCGGCATGCCGACCGAGAAGTCGCAGAACTTCGGGCCGTCGGCCAAGCGCGTCCTCGGCCTGCTGCGACCGGAGCGCCCGGTCGTCGTCGGGGCGCTCGTCCTGGCCCTCGGCTCGGTCGTGCTCAACGCGGTCGGCCCGAAGATCCTCGGCCGGGCGACCGACCTGATCTTCGCCGGTGTCTTCAGCCGACAGATCCCGGCCGGGGTCACGCAGGAGCAGGCCGTCGAGGGGCTCCGACAGCGCGGGCAGGGCACCGTCGCCGACGTGCTCGCCGCCATGGACGACGTCGTGCCCGGGCAGGGCATCGACTTCGGCGCGGTCGGGCGCGTGCTGCTGCTCGTCCTCGGCATCTACGTCGTCGCCGCGGTGCTCCAGCTCGTCCAGGGACGGCTGCTCGTCAGCGCGGTCAACCGCACCGTCTACCGGCTGCGCGAGGCGGTGGAGGACAAGCTCAACCGGCTCCCGCTGCCGTACTTCGACGCCCAGCCGCGCGGCGAGCTGCTGAGCCGGGTCACCAACGACATCGACAACGTCGCGCAGAGCCTCCAGCAGACCCTCAGCCAGCTCGTCACCTCGCTCCTCACCGTCGTCGCGATGATCGCGATGATGGTCTACATCTCGCCGCTGCTCGCGGTCATCGCCCTCGTGACGATCCCGGTGACGATGGTCGTCACGGCGGCCATCGGCAAGCGGTCGCAGGGGCACTTCGTCCAGCAGTGGAAGAGCACCGGCGAGGTCAACGCCGTCGTCGAGGAGACCTTCACCGGGCACGAGCTCGTCAAGGTCTTCGGCCGGCAGGCCGAGGCCGACCGCGAGTTCGCCGTGTCCAACGACGCGCTGCACCACGCGAGCTTCCGCGCGCAGTTCATCAGCGGCGTCATCATGCCGACGCTCATGTTCATCGGGAACCTCAACTACGTCGCGATTGCCGTCGTCGGCGGCCTGCGAGTCGCGAGCGGCACGATGAGCCTCGGTGACGTGCAGGCGTTCATCCAGTACTCGCGCCAGTTCACGCAGCCGCTGACCCAGGTGGCGTCGATGGCGAACCTCATGCAGAGCGGGGTCGCCTCCGCCGAGCGGGTGTTCGAGGTCCTCGACGCCCCCGAGCAGGAGCCCGACTCCGGGACGCCCGCCCGCATCGACGACCCCCGCGGCCGCGTGGCCTTCGAGGACGTGTCGTTCTCGTACTCGCCGGACGAGCCGCTCATCGAGCACCTCGACCTCCTCGTGGAGCCCGGGCAGACCGTCGCCATCGTCGGCCCGACCGGCGCCGGCAAGACGACGCTGGTCAATCTCGTGATGCGCTTCTACGAGCTCGACGGCGGGCGGATCACCCTCGACGGCAGGGACATCCGCGAGCTGACCCGTCACGACCTGCGCTCGCGCACCGGCATGGTCCTGCAGGACACCTGGCTCTTCGCCGGCACGATCCGCGACAACATCGCCTACGGGCGGCCCGGTGCCACCGAGGGCGAGATCCTCGAGGCCGCCCGCGCCACGTACGTCGACCGCTTCGTGCACTCGCTGCCGGACGGCTACGACACCGTGCTCAACGCCGAGGCCGACAACATCAGCGCCGGTGAGCGGCAGCTCATCACGATCGCCCGTGCGTTCCTCGCCGACCCGTCGCTGCTCATCCTCGACGAGGCCACGAGCTCGGTCGACACCCGCACCGAGCTGCTCGTCCAGCACGCGATGGCGGCGCTGCGCAGCGACCGCACGAGCTTCGTCATCGCGCACCGGCTCTCGACGATCCGGGACGCCGACCTCATCCTCGTCATGGAGGCCGGACGCATCGTCGAGCGCGGCTCGCACGCCGAGCTGCTCGCCGCCGGCGGCGCGTTCGCCCGGCTGCACGCCGCCCAGTTCGAGGGCGCCGTCGGCGACCTCGAGGAGGCCTCGGTCAGCCCCTGAGGACCGGCGAGACCCGCCCGAGCTCGTCGGCGAGCAGCCGGCGGGTGGCCGTGGACCACGTCGCGCTCATGTGGCTGTTGTCGCTGTAGACGACCGTCGTGCCGACGACGACCGGGCAGGTGCTGCGCGTGCAGAACCACGCGGTGGGGTCGACGGTGCTCGCGCCGGCCTTCTTGGCCGCACGCAGGGTGGCCGCGCGGCGCGTCGGGTCGCTGAGGGCCTCGTCCCGGGGGACGGCGCACGCCCTGGCGTCGTCGAGGTGGGCGGCGAGGCACTCGGGCACGTCGCGGCGGGGGTAGGGCGTGTCGGCGAGGACCGTCACCCCGATGCCCTGCGCGCGCAGGCCGCCGACCGTCGTCTCCACGCCGTCGGCCCAGCGGCCGGTGAACCCGGGGTCGGGCTTCTCGGAGCCGGTGAAGGCGCTGAGCAGCACCTGGTCCGGCTTCTCCGCGGCGATGCGGGCGAGCACCTCGTCGCGCCAGGCGTAGCACTCGCGGTAGTCCCGCTTGAGCGGGGTGTTGACGAGCCGGACGTCGTAGAGCGGGCAGCCGGACTTGGTCATCGAGACGACGCGCCAGCGCCGCTGCACCGCCACGGCCTCGAGCGCGGGCAGCCACTGGTAGGCGTGGCTGTCGCCCACGAGGACGACGGTGGTGTCGGCGGTCGGGTCGCCGAAGACGCAGGTGCCGGCGGGGTCGCGGGCGATGCTCGTGTCGAGCAGGTCGACCATGCACGAGATGCCGTCGCCGGTCGTCGGGGAGGGGGTGTCCTGCGGGACGTCGGCCAGCGCCGGCGAGAGGTTGGCGGGGAGGGCACGCGTCGTCGTCGCGTCCCCGACCGCCGTCACGACCTGCGCGGGGTCGACGGGGACCTCGCGCAGGTGCCGGTGACGACCGTCCTCGTCCTCGCGGTGCTCGTGCCGCTCTCGACGGCTCCCGCCCAGACCTTCTTCGCGTGGCTCAACGCGACGCCCGCCCTGCGCCGCCGGCCGCTGTGGTTCGTGGGCTACCTCCTCGCGGGGATGTTCTTCTACACCGAGTTCCGCAACGCGGTCGCCCGGGTCGCGCACGTCCGCGAGCTGACCGGCGCCCACGACTGGATCGTCACCCCACGCTCGGGGCGGGCCCTCGCGGCACCGGCGGCCCGGCGCGCGGCGTGACCCGGGGCCCCACCCGCTGACCCCGCGAAACCGCCGGTCACCCGGCCCCCGCACGCCCCCGCGCAGGCGTTAGCGTGGCGGGCGGCGTCGGGCCCGGCGTCACCCTCGACGTGGAGCTGGTGGTGGTCGTGGTCGCTGCAGGAGCACAGGCGTTGGTCCAGGGGGTGCCGGCGGCGCTGCCCGCTGCGGACACCCTCATCGACGCGAGCCCGGTGGACTACCTCATCCTCGTCGTCTACTTCGTCTTCGTCCTCGGCATCGGCCTCATCGCGCGGCGGTCGGTGTCGGACTCGGTCGACTTCTTCCTCTCCGGGCGCTCCCTGCCGGCCTGGGTGACCGGCCTGGCGTTCATCTCCGCCAACCTCGGCGCCGTCGAGATCATGGGCATGAGCGCCAACGGCGCCCAGTTCGGCATCTCGACCGTCCACTACTTCTGGGTCGGCGCCATCCCGGCGATGCTCTTCCTCGGCATCGTGATGATGCCCTTCTACTACGGCTCCAAGGTCCGCTCGGTGCCGGAGTTCATGCTCCGCCGGTTCGACAAGCGCGCACACCTGGTCAACGCGGTCTCCTTCGCCGTGGCCCAGCTGCTCATCGCGGGCGTCAACCTCTACCTGCTCGGCTCCATCGTCCACGCCCTCCTCGGCTGGCCGCTGTGGATCGCCCTGGCCGTCGCCGCGGCCATCGTCCTCTCGTACATCACCCTCGGTGGTCTCTCGGCGGCGATCTACAACGAGGTGCTCCAGTTCTTCGTCATCGTCGCGAGCCTCCTCCCGCTCGTGCTCATCGGCCTGCACCGGGTCGGCGGCTACGGGGGGCTCAAGGACAAGATCACCGAGATGGCGGCCAACGCACCGGCCGAGGCCGCGGTGCCCCCCGCCGACCAGCAGCTCAGCTCCTGGCCCGGTCAGGCGCTCACCGGGTTCGACAGCCCGGTGCTGTCGGTCATCGGGATCGTCTTCGGCCTCGGCTTCGTCCTCTCCTTCGGCTACTGGACGACCAACTTCGTCGAGGTCCAGCGCGCCATGGCCTCGGACTCCATCGCGGCGGCCCGCAAGACGCCGGTCATCGGGGCCTTCCCGAAGATGTTCGTCCCGTTCCTCACGATCTTCCCGGGGATGATCGCCGCGGTCCTGGTCCCCGAGATCGTCGAGCTGAAGAACGGGGGCAGCCCGCCCGGCGGGGCCTCGGGCCAGGGGGTCGCCTACAACGACTCGCTGCTCTACCTCATGCGCGACGTGCTGCCCAACGGCCTGCTCGGGCTGGCCCTCACCGGCCTGCTCGCGGCGTTCATGGCCGGCATGGCGGCCAACATCTCGGCGTTCAACACGGTCTTCAGCTACGACCTGTGGGAGAACTACATCCGCAAGGACCGGTCCGACGACTACTACCTGAGGATCGGGCGCCTGGCCACGATCGGTGCGACCGTCGTCGCCATCTTCACGGCGCTCATCGCGAGCTCGTTCAGCAACATCATGAACTACCTCCAGACCCTCTTCGGCTTCTTCAACGCGCCGCTGTTCGCGACCTTCATCCTCGGGATGTTCTGGAAGCGGATGACCCCGGCCGCCGGGTGGAGCGGGCTGGTCTCGGGAACGCTCTCCGCCGTGGTCGTCGCGTTCCTCAGCGAGGACGCGTTCGGGTCGGCCTCGCTCGGGGTGCTCCCCCTCTCCGGCCAGGGCGCGGCGTTCGTGGCCGCCTCCACGGCCTTCGTCGTCGACATCGCGGTGTCGGTGGCGGTCACCATGGTGACGCAGCCGAAACCGGCCGAGCAGCTCGTCGGGCTCGTGTACTCCGAGACCCCGGTGGAGAGCCGCACCGACCCGAACGAGGCGTCCTACCCCTGGTACCGCCGCACCGTGCCGCTCGCCGGCGTGGCGCTCGGCATGGTCATCGTCCTCAACATCCTCTTCTGAGCGGGAGTCGTCATGGCAGAGAAGCACACGGCCGGAGCCTTCGACATCCGCAACGTCATCGGTGGCCTCCTCGCGATCTACGGCGTGATCCTCACGGCCATGGGGATCTTCGCCGACCCCGAGACCGACAAGACGGGCGGGCCGAACGCCAACCTCTGGGCGGGTCTCGCCCTGCTCGTCGTCGGGCTCGGGTTCGTCGCCTGGTCCCGGCTGCGGCCGGTGGTGGTCCCGGAGGACGTGGAGCCCGTCACCGACGACCCCACCCGTCCGGCGCCCAAGAAGCGCCCGCGCGCCGGGCACTGAGCCGTGGGTGGCGCGACGAGGGTCGGTGACGTGCCGGCCCACCTGGCCGTCCCCGCGGGCGAGGGCCCGTGGCCGGGGCTCGTGCTCGTCCACGAGGCCTTCGGGCTCGACGGGAACATGCGCGTCCTGGCGGACCGGATGGCCGGGGCGGGGTTCCTCACCCTGGCCCCCGACCTCTTCTCGCGCGGGCGCCGCTCGGCGTGCCTCCGGGCGACCTTCACGGCGCTGCGGCGCGGCCACGGGCCGGCGTTCGACGACGTCGAGGCCGCCCGCGCGCAGCTGGTCGGTGACGAGCGCTGCACCGGCCGGGTCGGCGTCATCGGCTTCTGCATGGGCGGGGCCTTCGCGCTCGCCCTCGCGCCGCGCCCCGGGTGGGCCGCCGCGTCGGTCAACTACGGGATGCTCCCGAGCACGCCGGACGCCCTCGACGGTGCCTGCCCGGTCGTCGCGAGCTACGGCGGCCGCGACCGCAGCCTGAGCGGCGCCGCCGAGAGGCTCGAGGTGGCCCTGGCGGCCCGCGGGGTGCCGCACGACGTCCGCGAGTACCCGGGCGCGGGGCACTCCTTCCTCAACCCCACCGACTCGGCGCCGTGGTGGATGGCCCCGGTGACGCGCCTGGTCCTGCACGCGGGGCCCGACCCCGTCGCGGCCTCCGACGCCTGGGAGCGCATCGACGCCTTCCTCGCCGAGCACCTCGGCGCCCCGGCGCGCTAGACGACGCGGCCCCGGTCCACCCAGCGGGGAAGGAGGCCGTCCGGGTCCTCGACGACGCCGCCGCGGTTCCACAGGGCCAGGTGCAGGTCGACCGCCGGACCGGCCAGCGACGCCGCGCCGTCCGGCGCCCCGACGCCGGGCGTGAGCCGTCCGGTGGTCGTGGCGTCGGTGCCCACGCCGACGAGCCACCGGTCGCCGGTGTCCGCGGCCGAGACGAGCGCCTCGTACGGGTCGCCCTCCGCGCGAGGGCCCCTGCCGCGCCGCGGCCAGAAGCCGACGAGGAGCTCGTCGACCGCGTCGGCCGCCACCGCGGGGGTCCACCAGGCGTCGGCCGCCGTCGGTGCCCGCCCCTCGCGGGCGGCGAGCACGTCGAGCGCGTGCACCGCGGTCTCGTGGTGCTGACGCCGGGCCCAGAACAGGCGGGCCGGCGGCGCCTCGCGCAGGAAGGTGAAGGCCTCCAGGTCGTCCGGCGCGTCGTCGAGCGTCGCCAGCAGCTCGTCGGCGCCCGCGCGCAGCCAGGCCGTTACGTCCGGTGCGGCGCGCCCCTCCGGCTCGAGGTCCGGGATGTCGACCGTGCGCGGGTCGCCGCCGCGCAGCATGGCCGTCGCCCACCGGTGCACGGCGCCCTGGTGCACCAGCAGGTCACCGACGGTCCAGTCGGGGCAGGTGGGGACGGCGGCTCCCGGGTCCGTCTCGCCCGCCCACCGCACGAGGCGGTCGGTGGCCTCGGCGAGCCCGGCGAGGTGGGTGTCGAGGTCGACGGCGGCGGTCATCGCGCCAGTGTGCCGCTGCGCCGGGCACCGGCGCGAGGGGGCGTCCGGCTCAGGCGAACTGCCAGGAGCGCTTGCTCAGGCCGAACCAGAACCCGTCGATGACGCTCGTCCCGGCGGTGTCGCCGTGGACCGACGCCGCACCGAGCGCGACGTAGAGCGGGGCCCAGTGCTCGGTGCGCGGGTGGGCCTCGCGGGCCGCGGGGGCCTTGGCGAGGAAGTCGAGGACGGCGTCGACGTCACCGGCCGCGACCGTCTCGGCGGCCCAGTGGTCGAACTCCGCGGACGGCGTGGGTGGCGCCGCGTCGGACCCGGCGCGCGGGTCGAACCAGCCGAGGTTGTGCGTCGTGAAGCCCGACCCGACGATGAGCACGTTCTCGTCGCGCAACGGGGCGAGGCGCCGGCCGAGGTCGAAGAGGCGGTGCGGGTCGAGGGTCGGCATCGAGAGCTGGACGACCGGCACGTCGGCGTCGGGGTACATCTCCTTGAGCGGGACGTACGCGCCGTGGTCGAGGCCGCGGGTCGGGTCCTGGTGCAGCGTCTCGCCGGCCGGGGCGAGCAGCCGGGCCACGGACCGGGCGACCTCGGGCGCGCCCGGGGCGTCGTAGGTGACGTCGTAGTAGCGCTGCGGGAAGCCCCAGAAGTCGTAGGTGAGCGGCACGTCGCCGCTCGTGGCCGACACCGAGACGGGCGCCTGCTCCCAGTGGGCCGAGACCATGAGGACGGCGTCCGGGCGGGGGAGGTCCGACGACCAGCCGGCCAGCTGCGAGGTCCACAGGGCGTCGTCCGCCAGGGGCGGGGCGCCGTGGCTGAGGTAGAGCACGGGCGGGCGGCTCGACGCGGTGGTGTCGGTCATGGCGGTCTCCTCGGACAAGTTGTTGAACATTCAACCACATGCCGCCCGCCGGTGTTCCCTACTCCGCGTCGTGGACGAGGATCGCGACCTGCGTGCGGTTCTCGAGCCCGAGCTTGGTGAGGATGCGCCCGACGTGCGCCTTGACGGTCGCGACGCTCAGGTGCAGGGCGCCGCCGATCTCGAGGTTGGTCTGCCCGCGCCCGAGAGCGAGCGCGACCTCCCGCTCCCGCTCCGTGAGGGCCGAGAGCGCCCGTCGGGCCACGGCGCGCCGGCGCTCCACGACGTCCCCGCCGTCGCGCCCGGCGACCGCCGCGATGAGCGCGGTCGTCGCGCGTGGCGAGAGGGTCGGCTCGCCCGCCGCCACCGCGTGCACGGCCTCGACGAGGCGGGCCGGCGGCGTGTCCTTGAGGAGGAAGCCGTGCGCGCCGACCCGCAGCGCCCGCAGCACCATCTCGTCGGCGTCGAAGGTCGTGAGGACGAGCACCTTCGGGGCGTCGGGCAGTGCGAGCAGGTCGCCCGTCGCGGCGATGCCGTCGCGCCGCGGCATCCGGATGTCCATGAGGACGACGTCGGGACGCGTGCGGCGCACGAGGTCCGCGGCGTCGGCGCCGTCCGCCGCCTCGCCGACCAGCTCGAGGGCCGGGTCGCCACCGAGGATCATCGTGAGGCCGGCGCGCACCAGCGGGTCGTCGTCGACGAGGGCGACCCGGACGGTGGCGGTGCTCATGCCGCCCACGGTAGCGAGGCCCGCACGACGAACCGGCCGTCCTCCGGCCCGTGCCGCAGCACCCCGCCGAGCAGGTCGACGCGCTCGTGGAGGCCGAGCAGCCCGAGCCCGGCCCCGGGCAGCGCCGCCCCGGCGCCCAGCGGCACGGGGTTGCTGACGACGACCTCGACCGCGCGCCCCGCCCGCCCCTCGACCGAGACGGTGACCGGGCACCCGGGGGCGTGCTTGCGCGCGTTGGTCAGCGCCTCCTGCACGAGCCGGTAGACCGTCCGGCCGGTCGTCGCCGGGACCTCGTCCTCGGTCCGGTCCTCGAAGGTGAGGCGGGTCCCGGCGGCCCGGGCCTCGGCGACGAGGTCGGGCAGGTCGGTGAGCCCCGGCTGCGGCCGTTCCGGCGCGAGGGTGGCGTCGACGGCGTCGGCGCGCAGCACCCCGAGGACGTCGCGCAGGTCGCGCAGCGCCAGGTGTGCGTTCTCCTCGATGGTGCGCGCGGCCTCCGCCTGCTGCTCGGGCGCCAGGTCGGTCCGGTAGGTCAGCGCACCCGCGTGCATCGCGACGAGACTGATGCGGTGGGCGAGGACGTCGTGCATCTCGCGGGCGATGCGGGTCCGCTCGGCGGACCGGGCCGCCGCGACGCGGGCGTGCTGCTCCCGCTCGCTCGTCTCGGCCCGGTCCCGGAGGGTGACGAGGTGGTCGCGGTCGGTGCCCACGGACCACCCGACGGCGAGCACGACCGCGACGAAGAGGGACACGACCAGCGCGGCGGCCCAGAGGGGCAGCGGGCTCGGTTCCGGGTACACGGCCTCGAAGACGAGCGCGGCCACGACCGTGGTGCCGCCGACGAGGAGCAGCTCGCGAGGGCGGCGCCGGGTGGCGAGCGAGCAGAGGGCCAGCGTCGCCGGCCCGAAGGCCATCGGCGAGACGGCGGTCAGCGCGGCCGTCGCGAGCGCGACCGGCAGCGGCAGCCGACGCCGCGCGACGACGACGAGGACGACGAGGAGCAGGCAGAGCACGGGGTCGCCGACGAGCACCCAGACGGTCAGTGGGTGCTCCTCGAACCCGGCGTCCTCGAGCGACTCGAGCGTGAGGACCCAGAGGGTGAGGCTCGCCAGCAGGACGACGACGACGCGCCACGCGTGGCCCCACCAGGAGAGGCGGGGGACGGGCGTCGCAGGAGGCATCCGGCCACTCTAGGAGCGGCCGGACGGTCGCCGCGTCGGCCGGAGGTCCACCCCGGCCCGCCACGGATGTAGACCGAGGTCTACCCCGGAGCAGACCGCCGGGCGATGCGGCGCACCCCGGCCCGCGCCGAGGCTGGAGCCATGATCAGAGTCGAGAACCTCACCAAGCGCTACGGCCGCGTCACGGCCGTCGACGGCGTCACCTTCGAGGTCCGGGCGGGGTCGGTCACCGGCTTCCTCGGCCCCAACGGCGCCGGCAAGTCCACCGTCATGCGGATGCTCACCGGCCTCACCCCGCCGACGAGCGGGCGCGCCACCGTCCTCGGTCGCGACTACCGCGACCTCGTCGACCCGGGCTCCCGCGTCGGCGTCATGCTCGACGCGTCGGCCCAGCACCCCGGCCGCACCGGGCGCGAGGCGCTCGTCCTCGCCGCGCTGACGATCGGCGTCCCGCGCAGCCGCGTCGACGACGTCCTGCGGCTCGTCGGGCTGAGCGACGACGAGGCCGGGCGGCGCGTGCGCACCTACTCCCTCGGGATGCGCCAGCGCCTCGGCCTCGCCGGGGCCTTCCTCGGCGAGCCGGAGGTGCTCGTCCTCGACGAGCCCGCCAACGGCCTCGACCCCCAGGGCATCCACTGGATGCGCACCCTGCTGCGCGGCTTCGCCGACCGCGGGGGCGCGGTGCTGCTCTCCTCGCACCTGCTCCACGAGGTGCAGGCCGTCGCCGACGACGTCGTCGTCATCGGCCGCGGCCGGGTCGTCGCCAGCGGTGCGGTCGCCGAGCTCGTCGCCGGCGAGGGCACCCGCGTCTCCTCCGAGGACGACGCCGCGCTCGCCGCGGCCCTCGAGGCCGCCGGGCACGACGCGACCCGAACGCCCGAGGGGGTGGTCGTCGACGTCGAGCCCGCCGTGGTGGGCCGCACGGCGCTCGCCGCGGGGGTGGTCGTCACCGACCTGCGCCCGCACGGCGCCCAGGGCCTCGAGGAGCTCTTCCTGCGGCTGACCGCCGACGACGCGCGGGAGGTGGCGGCGTGAGCACCGTGACCCGCACCCCCGAGGCGCCGTCGCGTGCCGCGTCCCCGGCGCCGGGCCGCACCGGGCGGCCCGGGGTCCCGCTCGCGCGGCTCGTCCGCGTCGAGGTCCGCAAGCTCGTCGACACCCGGGCCGGCCGCTGGCTGCTCGGTGTGACCGCCGGGATCGCCGTCGCCCTCGTCGTCGCGTTCCTCGTCTGGGGCTCGGCGAAGGACTCGGGCTACGCGGGCCTGCTCGGGCTGGCCGCGCTGCCCCTGTCGGTCCTCCTGCCGGTCCTCGGCATCATGGCGGCCACGGCCGAGTGGTCGCAGCGCACCGGGCTCGTGACCTTCGCCCTCGAGCCGCACCGCGGCCGGGTCGTGGCGGCCAAGGCGCTCGCGTCCGTCGTCCTCGGCCTCGTCGTCCTCGCGACGACGGCGGCCGCGGTGGCGCTGGCCCGGCTCGTCGGCTCGTTCGTCCGGGACGGGGCCACGGAGTGGCGCGTGCCCGGTGCGCTCGCCCTCGGGCTTGCGCTCGCGCTCCTGGTCTTCCTCGTGCAGGGTGTCGGGTTCGGGCTGCTCTTCCTCAACACCCCGCTGGCCATCGCCGCGTCGTTCGTCCTGCCGGTGGCCCAGAGCATCGTCGGCGGGCTCACCGAGGGGGCGCAGCGGGTGACCGCGTGGGTCGACCTTTCGCTCGTCACCGAGCCGCTCATGGCCGGGACGATGCAGGGCGAGGACTGGGCGCACCTGGGCACCTCGGTCCTCGTCTGGGTGGTCCTGCCGTTCGCCGTCGGCACCTGGCGGGTGACCCACAAGGAGATCGCCTGAGAGGTCGGCGCGGGTCGCGTCGCGGGTTTCCGCGAAACGACCCGCGCCGCCCCCGTCGGGTGCCCTAGCGTGAGGGGTACCGGTCGGGCTTGTAGGGGGCCCGGCCTCGCCGAAAGAGCACCTCGTGACCGACCAGCTGCAGCGTCCCGCGCCGTCCACGACCACCGAGCACGTCACGAGGGGCCTCGCGCTGGCCCTCGTCGCGGTCACGTCCTCGTCCGCCGCCGCGGTGACGCTGCGGGGGCTGCCGTCCGTCGTGCCGCTCGTCGCGGTCCTCGTCGCCGTCGCGGCCTGCGTGGCCTACACGCTCGGCGCCGGCACCGCCCCCCGCCGGGGGATCTCCGCGCTGCTCGTGGTCGTCGCCGCCGGGCTCTGGGCCCTGGGCTGGGCGACCGCCGGCACCAGCCCCGTCCAGACGCTCGTCATCGGCCTCGTCGCCGCCGCGGCCGTCCTCGCGCAGCTGCACCGCAGCCACCGCTGACGCCTCACCGGCGCCGCGCCGCCGGTGACCCGGGTGTGCGACGGGACGCCTGCGGGCGCTACCGTCGGGCCGTCACCACGTCCGAGCAGCGACGAATCCGCTGCACGTGGCCGACGGAACAGGCAGGTGTGAGGCATGGCATCCGGACGCAAGCTCGTCATCGTCGAGTCCCCGGCGAAGGCGAAGACCATCGCGGGCTACCTCGGCAGCGACTGGGACGTGGAGGCCTCGGTCGGCCACATCCGTGACATCCCGACCCCGAGCGAGATGCCGGCGGAGATCAAGAAGGGCCCGTTCGGCAAGTTCGGGGTCAACGTCGACGACGACTTTGACCCGTACTACGTCGTCGACGCGGACAAGAAGAAGAAGGTCCGCGAGCTCAAGGCCCTCCTGAAGAACGCCGACGAGCTCTACCTGGCCACTGATGAGGACCGCGAGGGCGAGGCCATCGCGTGGCACCTCTTCGAGACCCTCCAGCCCAAGGTCCCGGTCAAGCGGATGGTCTTCCACGAGATCACCCGCGAGGCGATCCAGCGGGCCGCCAACCAGACCCGCGACATCAACGTCGCGCTCGTCGACGCCCAGGAGACCCGCCGCATCCTCGACCGCCTCTACGGCTACGAGGTCTCGCCCGTGCTCTGGCGCAAGGTCAAGGCCGGCCTGTCCGCCGGCCGCGTGCAGTCCGTCGCCACCCGCCTCGTCGTCGAGCGCGAGCGCGAGCGGATGGCGTTCGTCCGCGCCTCGTACTGGGACGTCGACGCCGACGTCACGCCCGGCGCTGACGAGGACCTCTTCACCGCGCGCCTCACCGGGGTCGACGGCAAGCGCGTCGCGACCGGCCGTGACTTCGCCGACGACGGCACCCTCAAGGGCGAGCGCTCCGTGCAGCTCGACGAGGAGCGCGCCACCGGCATCGCCGAGGCGCTGCGCACCGCCGAGGTCACCGTCGCCGAGGTCTCCGAGAAGCCGTACACGCGCCGCCCGAGCGCCCCGTTCACGACGAGCACCCTCCAGCAGGAGGCCTCGCGCAAGCTGCGGCTCAACTCCCGCAACGCGATGCGGGTGGCCCAGCGGCTCTACGAGAACGGCTACATCACCTACATGCGGACCGACAGCACCGCGCTGTCCGACACCGCCCTGACCGCCGCCCGGCAGCAGGCGCGCGAGATGTACGGGGGCGACTCCGTGCCCGACGCGCCGCGCCGCTACGAGAAGAAGGTCAAGAACGCGCAGGAGGCGCACGAGGCCATCCGCCCGGCCGGTGACCGCTTCCGCACCCCGGCCCAGGTCGCCGGCGAGCTGCGCGGCGAGGAGTTCCGCCTCTACGAGCTGATCTGGATGCGCACCGTCGCCTCGCAGATGGCCGACGCCCGCGGCTCGACTGCGTCGGTGCGGCTCGCGGCGACGCTGCGCGAGGGCGCCCCGGCCCGCGAGGTCGAGCTGTCCGCCAGCGGCACCGTCATCACCTTCCGCGGCTTCCTCGCCGCCTACGAGGAGGGGCGCGATGACGCCCGCACCCGCGACGACGACGAGCGTCGCCTGCCCAAGCTCGGCGCCGGGCGCCGCCTCGACGTCAAGCGCGCCGAGGCGAACGGCCACGAGACCTCGCCGCCCGCCCGGTACACCGAGGCGACGCTCGTCAAGGCGATGGAGGAGCGTGGCATCGGCCGGCCCTCGACCTACGCCTCGACGATCGGCACCATCCAGGACCGTGGCTACGTCTCCAACCGCGGCTCGGCGCTCGTCCCGTCGTGGCTCGCGTTCGCGGTGACCCGCCTCATGGAGGAGCACTTCGGACGGCTCGTCGACTACGACTTCACCGCCTCGATGGAGGAGGACCTCGACGCCATCGCCCGCGGCGACGAGCAGCGCGCGGCCTGGCTGCGCCGCTTCTACTTCGGCGACGAGGCGAGCTCGGCCAAGGGGCTGCGCTCCCTCGTCGAGGACCTCGGCGACATCGACGCCCGGGCCATCTCGACGATCGACATCGGCGACGGCGTCGTCGTGCGCGTCGGCCGCTACGGGCCGTACGTCGAGGAGGTCGTGCCCGCCGGCGTGGACCCGTCGACCGGTGAGGTCACCGACGCCGCGGCCGCGGACTCCGCTGCGGCACAGCCGCGTCGCGCGACCATCAACGACGACATCGCCCCCGACGAGATGACGCCGGCCATCGCCCGCGAGCTGCTCGAGCGCGCCGCGGACGACGGCCGCGTCCTCGGGCAGGACCCCGGCACCGGGCGCGACATCGTCGCCAAGGCCGGCCGCTACGGCCCCTACGTCACCGAGGTGCTGCCCGAGGAGGAGCAGGGCAAGGGGAAGTCGAAGGTCAAGCCGCGCACCGCCTCGCTCTTCAAGGACATGGACCTCGGCACGATCGAGCTCGACACCGCGCTGCGGCTGCTGTCGCTGCCGCGCGTCGTCGGCACGAGCACCGAGGAGGACGGCAGCACCGTCGAGATCACGGCGCAGAACGGGCGCTACGGGCCCTACCTCAAGAAGGGCACCGACTCGCGGTCGCTGACGAGCGAGCAGCAGCTGTTCGACATCACGCTCGAGGAGGCGCTGGCGATCTACGCGCAGCCCAAGCAGCGCGGGCGGGCCGCGGCCAAGCCGCCGCTCGCCGAGCTCGGCACGGACCCCGTGTCGGGCAAGCCGGTCGTCGTCAAGGACGGGCGGTTCGGGCCGTACGTCACCGACGGCGAGACGAACGCGACCCTGCGCAAGGACGACGACCCCGAGAAGATCACGCCCGAGCGCGGGTACGAGCTGCTCGCCGACAAGCGGGCCAAGGGTCCGGCCAAGAAGACCGCGCGCAAGACGGCCAAGAAGACGACGACGAAGAAGGCCGCGACGAAGAAGACCGCGACCAGGAAGACCGCCACGAAGAAGGCGGCGACGAAGAAGGCCTGACCCGGCCCCGCCTCGTCTCCGGAGTCGAGTGCGGAAGCGGCTGCCCCGGCGACCGAGTCCGCCCTCGACCCCGTTGGAACTCCACCCTCGTCGAGGTCGAGTGCGGAGGTGGCTGCCCCGGCGACCGCGTCCGCCCTCGACCCCGATTGCGGCGGCAGTTACCGGCCAGTAGGTTCGACGCATGGCCTTCGACCCGCAGACCCTGACCACCGCCTCGCCCGCCGAGTTCGTCGCGGCGGTGAAGCGGGCCTCGGACGGCGAGATCCGCGACGCCTTCGCCGGCGAGCACCGCACCGCGATGCTCGACGCCGTCTTCGGCCGCTTCCCCGAGCAGTTCCGGGCCGACAAGGCCGGTGACCGCGCCGCGCGCATCGACTTCCGGGTCACCGGCGGGCCGGGGGACTCCAGCGACACCTACGCCGTCGTCGTCGACCACGGCACGTGCACCGTCGAGAAGGCGCCGACCGCCGAGCCCGACCTCTCGCTCATGGCCGGCCCGGTCGAGTTCCTCAAGCTCATCTCGGGGACCGGCAACCCGGCGATGATGTTCATGATGGGGAAGATCAAGGCCCGCGGCGACCTCGGCCTCGCGACCGCCCTGGCGAACTGGTTCGAGACCCCCAGGGCCTGACGCCGGCCCGCCCCCGACGCACCACACGTATCGGGTGACCCGATACACCTGCGCTTCACCCGGGAACCGTTCCGGGGTGAAGCGCGCCCGTATCGGGTGACCCGATACGCGAGTGACGCGTGGGGTGAGGACGTCGTCGTCGCTGCGGGCGATCCCGGTGGCGTCGCGACGTAGCGTGGCGGGTATGTCCCTCGTCACGAGCTCCGGCTACGCCCACGTCCGCCTCACCGTCACCGACATCGAGCGCTCGGTCGACTTCTACGACCGGGTCTTCGGCTGGCCGAAGGCGGTCGACGCACGCGAGCACCAGGGTGAGCCCGGTCTCGAGGACGCCCCCGAGAAGTTCTACGGCGGCGTCGTCTACCAGACCCCCCAGGGCACGCTCTTCGGCCTGCGGCCGGTCGGGTCGCAGGCCTTCCGCTCCGACGTCACCGGCCTCGACCACGTGAGCTTCGCCGTCGACTCGCGCGCCGACCTGGACGGCGCCGCCCGGGAGCTCGACGGCGCGGGCATCACGCACGGCGAGGTCGTCGAGCTGGCCGACGCCGGCATCGCGATCCTCTCCTTCCAGGACCCGGACGACGTCAACCTCGAGCTCACCGCGCCGCTGTCCTGAGCCCGTGCCCGAACCGGCTTGACCCTCACGCGACGTGAGGCCCCACGGTGGTGCCATGACCACGACGAGCCAGCACACTGCAGGGATGGAGCTGACGGTCGGGCAGGTCGCCGAGACCTTCGGCGTCACGGTGCGCACGCTGCACCACTACGACGCCATCGGTCTCGTCGTCCCCTCCGGCCGCACCCCCGCGGGCTACCGCCTCTACACGGACGCGGACCTGGCCCGGCTCGCGACCGTCGTCACCTACCGCCGGCTGGACCTGCCCCTCGACGAGGTGCGTGCTCTGCTCGACGGCGAGGGGACGGCGGCGGAGCACCTGCGCCGCCAGCGCGCCGTGGTCGTGTCCCGGCTGGGCGAGCTCGAGGAGCTCGTCCACGCCATCGACCGAGCACTGGAGCGAGAGATGACCGAGCAGCCCGCGACGACCGAGGACCTCAAGGAGCTCTTCGGGGACGCCTTCGGCGACGACTACCCCCGGGAGGCGCAGGAGCGCTGGGGCGAGACCGACCAGTGGGCGCAGTCCAGGCGCCGCACCGACGGCTACACGAAGGCCGACTGGGAGGCGGTCAAGGCCGAGCAGGACGCCGTCAACGCCGAGCTCGTCGCCGCGATGCGGGCCGGCGAGCCGCCGACCTCGCAGCGGGCGATGGACGCCGCCGAGGCGCACCGGGTGCAGATCGAGCGGTGGTTCTACGACCTCGACCACGCCTTCCACCGGGGCCTCGGGGACATGTACGTCTCCGACCCGCGGTTCACCGCCACGTACGAGGAGCAGGCGCCGGGGCTCGCGCAGTACGTGCGCGACGCCATCCACGCCAACGCCGACCGGCACGAGCGCCCGGCCGGCTGAGGCCCGCCCCACCCGTCGAGCGCACAGGACACGCCGCCCGCACCCCGGTGCCGGTGGCGTGTCCTGCTGCGTCGAGCGGGGGAGGCCGGCGGGGGAGGTACTAGGACCAAAGCCCGATGGTGGGTGTCCATCGGTCACGGGCACCGTTCTCGTCATCGGGCCGAGGAGCGGCCCACCTCGAGCCCCAGGAGCACCCCATGATCCGCACGCAGTCCCTGTCCCGGGTCGCCGCCACCGCCGCGGTCGCCGCCGCCCTCGTCGCCGGCGCCGCCCCCGCCACCTTCGCGAAGGCCCCCGAGTCCAAGGCCTCCGGCACCTGCAGCCAGGGCGCCACCTGGAAGCTCAAGGCCAAGGCCGACAACGGCCGGGTCGAGGTCGAGCTCGAGGTCGACTCCAACCGCAACGGCCAGAGCTGGGCGTGGACCCTGCGCGACAACGGCGTCAAGGTCGGCTCCGGCACCGCGGTCACCGTCGCGCCGAGCGGCTCCTTCACCGTCGCCCGCCGGATCGCGAACCGCGCCGGCACCGACACCATCACCGCCGTCGCGACGCACGCCGGGCAGACCTGCTCCGCCCGAGTCGTCTTCCCCGGCTGACCCCACCTGTCACACTCCACGAAAGGACCAGGACCGTGCGACGCATCGCCCTCATCACCCTCGGAGCCGCCGTGGCCGTCACCCCCGCCCTGCTGGGCGTGCTCGGCAACGCCTCCTTCGCCGAGCGGCTGCCCGTCCGGGCGCCCTCGAGCGCCACCTCGAGCCCCTCGCCGTCGGCCACCTCCGACGACCCGGCCACGCACGACGCGGGCGACGACCACGGCGGTGACCGTCCGCGCGGCACCTCCGACGACCCGGCCGACCACGACGCGAACGACGACCACGGTGGTGACCGCCCGCGCGGCACCTCCGACGACCCGGCCGACCACGACGCGAACGACGACCACGGCGGCGACCGCGCCCGGTCGGGCGAGGACTCGAGCAGCTCCGGCCACCGCTCGGGCCACCAGCGCTCGGGGGGCAGCAGCTCCAGCGGCAGCAGCTCGACCAGCGGCAGCTCGCGGGGCGGCTCCGACGACAGCGGGTCGGACGACTCCTCGTCGAGCGGCTCCTCGGGCCACGGCTCCGACGACTCCGGCTCGGACGACTCCGGCCGCTCGCGGCACGGCGGCGACGACGGCTCCGGCCACGACGCCGGCGACGACCACGGTGGGGACGCGGGTGGGCACGGATCCGACGACTGATCCCACGGTCCCGTCCCCGGTCGAGGTCCCTGCCCCGGCCGGGGGCGCTCCGTGCCCGGAACCGGTGTGGGTCACGGTCTCCCGCCCCGCGGCGATCGACGCCGACGACGGCCCCGTGCACCCGCGCCGGGTCCTCGCCCAGCTCGCGCTCGGTGTCCTCGCCGCCCTCCTGCTCGTCGGCGTCCTCGGCTCCCTCGCGGCGCGGCAGCTGGCCGAGCGGGAGGCCGTCAACGACGCCGCCTCGATGGCCGGGGTCATCGCCGAGGCGGTCGTCCAGCCGGCGATGACCGAGGAGCTGATGGCCGGCGACCCCGCGGCCGCCGACGCGTTCGGGGCGACCCTGGAGCGCAGCCTCGACCGCGAGACGGTCGTCCGGGTCAAGCTCTGGCGCCCCGACGGCTACGTCCTGTGGGCCGACGAGCCCCAGCTCGTGGGGCGCACCTTCGGGCTGGACGAGGGGCAGCGCGAGGCCCTCGACGGACCCACCACCGTCGCGGAGGTCTCGGAGCTCGACGCGTCCGAGAACCAGTTCGAGAGGGGCGACCGGCTCGTCGAGGTGTACCGCCCGGTGTGGATGCCGGACGGGCAGACCGCGCTGTTCGAGATCTACGTCTCCTACGACCCCGTGGCCAGCCGCACCGGCGAGCTGTGGCGCGGCTTCGCCGGGGTGACGGCCAGCAGCCTCGTGCTCTTCGTCCTCATCGTCACCCCGCTCGTCCTCGCGCTCCTCAAGCGGGTCCGCAGCGCCGAGGCGCGCCAGGTCGCCTTCCTCCAGCGGGCGGTCGACGCCTCGGAGGTCGAGCGCCGGCGCATCGCCGCGACCCTCCACGACGGACCCGTCCAGGAGCTCGCCGCCACCTCGTTCACCGTCTCGGGTGCCTCCGCGACGGCCGCGGCCCGCGGCGAGAGCGCGCTGGCCCGCGACCTCGACGCCGCCGCGACCGCCGTGCGCGCGAGCATCCGCTCGCTGCGCACGCTGCTGGTCGACCTCCACCCGCCGAGCCTGTCCCGGGCCGGGGTGGTCGCCGCGCTGACCGACCTCGCGACGTCCGTCCGGGCCGACGGCGTCGTCGTCCGGCTCGACACCGACCCCGAGGCCGAGCTCGCCCTGACCGCCGACGCCCAGCGCCTCGTCCACCGCGTCGCGCAGGAGTGCGTCCGCAACGCCGCGCGCCACGCGGGCCCGGCCGAGGTCGTCGTGTCGCTGCACCGCACCGGCCCCGGGACGGTCGAGCTCGAGGTCCTCGACGACGGGCTCGGCTTCGACGTCGAGGCCGTCCTCGCCGACCCCGAGCCCGGGCACCTCGGGACCGCGCTGATCGCCGACGCCGCGTCGGTCCCGGGTGCGACACTGCGAGTGGCCAGCTCGCTGGGCGCCGGGACGCACTGGCGCCTCGACCTCGACGGCCCGATGGGGGTGCGCGCATGATCCGGGTGCTCGTGGCCGACGACCACCAGCTGGTCCGGGCCGGGGTGCGCACGCTCCTCGACGCCGAGCCCGACATCACGGTCGTCGCCGAGGCCCGCGACGGCGCCGAGGCGGTCGAGTCGGCGGTCGGCACCGAGCCCGACGTCGTCCTCATGGACCTCTCGATGCCCGTGCTCGACGGGGTCGAGGGCACCCGCGGGGTGCTGGCCGCCCTCCCGGGCACCCGCGTCCTCGTCCTCACGAGCTTCTCCGACCGCGACCGCGTCCGCGAGGTCCTCGCCGCCGGGGCCATCGGGTACGTCCTCAAGGACTCCGAGCCGGCCGACCTCGTCGCGGCGGTCCGCGCGGCCGCGCAGGGGCACGTCCCCATCGACCCGCGGGTCGCGGCCGCCCTCCTGCCCGCCACCGGCGACCCGGTGCGCGACGGCGAGGCCGTCGGGCTCTCCCCGCGCGAGACCGAGGTGCTCCGGCTGGTCTCGCAGGGCCTGGCCAACAAGCAGATCGCACGGGCCCTCGGCATCACCGAGCGCACCGTCAAGGCGCACCTCGGCCGCGTGTTCCGCGAGATCGGGGTCGTCGACCGCACCAGCGCGGCCCTCTGGGCGCGCGACCACCTGCCCACCCCCTGACCCGCGCGGGGACGGCCGTCGGGGCGCTGGCCTAGGCTCGCGACGTGAGCGCACGGGACGGGGTCTTCATCGCCTTCGAGGGCGGCGACGGGGCGGGCAAGTCGACACAGGTCCGGCTGCTCGCCGAGGCCCTGCGCGCCCACGGCCGCGAGGTCCTCGTCACCCGCCAGCCCGGGGGCACCGACCTCGGGTCGGCCATCCGCGACCTCGTCCTGCACGGCGACCACGTCTCGCCGCGGGCCGAGGCGCTGCTCTTCGCGGCCGACAAGGCCCACCACGTCGACCTCGTCATCCGGCCGGCCCTCGCCGCCGGGCAGGTCGTCCTCACCGACCGCTACACCGACTCCTCGGTCGCCTACCAGGGGGCCGGGCGCGACCTCGGGGCCGCCGAGGTCCACGACCTGCAGATGTGGGCCGTCGACGCCCTCGTCCCGGACCTCACCGTCGTCGTCGACGTCGACCCCGCCGAGGGGCGCCGGCGCCGCGGCGAGGTCCACGACCGGCTCGAGGCGGAGGCCGACGCCTTCCACGCCGCGATCCGCGAGCACTTCCTCGCGATGGCGCGCGGCAACCCCGAGCGCTACCTCGTCGTCGACGGGACGCAGCCGCCCGACGCGGTCCACGCGTCCGTCCTCGACCGGGTCCGCGCGACCGGTGCCCTCGATGCCCTCGACGCCGCCGACGGGGGAGCGCCGTGAGCGTCTGGCGCGACGTCATCGGCCAGGAGGCCGCGGTCGCCGTCCTCGAGCGGGCCGTCCGGGACCCGGCGTCGATGACCCACGCGTGGCTGTTCACCGGGCCGCCGGGGTCGGGCCGGTCGGTCGCCGCGCGCGCGTTCGCGGCCGCGCTGCTCTGCCCGCAGGGCGGCTGCGGCGAGTGCCGCGAGTGCCGCACCGCGCTCGACGCCACGCACGCCGACGTCGACGTCATCGCCACCGAGGGGCTCTCGATCAAGGTCGAGCGGGCGCGCGACCTCGTCCAGCTCGCGGCCCACCGGCCGAGCGTCGGTCGCTACCGCGTCATCGTCGTCGAGGACGCCGACCGGCTCACCGAGCGCGCCGCCGACGCCCTCCTCAAGGCTCTCGAGGAGCCCGCGCCGCGCACCGTCTGGATGCTCTGCGCGCCGTCGGTCGAGGACGTCATCATCACGATCCGCTCGCGCTCGCGGCACGTGCGGCTGCGCACGCCGTCGGTCGAGGCCGTCGCCGACCTCCTCGTGCGCCGCGACGGCGTCGACCACTCGATGGCCCTCTACGCCGCCCGCGCCGCACAGTCGCACGTCGGGCTCGCGCGCCGCCTCGCCCGCGACGAGCACGCCCGCATCCGCCGCCACGACGTCGTGTCGATGGCCGGGAAGATCGTCTCGGTCGGCGAGGCCGTCGGGGCGGCGCAGGACATCGTCACCATCGCCCAGGAGGAGTCGGCCGCGGCGTCGGGGGAGCGCGACGCCGCCGAGCGGGCCCGCCTGCTCGAGGTGCTCGGCGCCGACCCCACCGCACGCACGCAGCCGCCGCACGTGCGCTCGCAGGTCGCGGCGCTCGAGCGCGAGCAGAAGACGCGCGCCACACGCTTCACCCGCGACGTCGTCGACCGCGCCCTCGTCGACCTCCTGTCGGTCTACCGCGACGCGCTCGTGCACCGCACCCGCGCCGGCGCCGCGCTCGTCAACGAGGACAGTCGGGCCGTCGTCACCCGTGTCGCCGAGGCGTTCACGCCCGAGCAGCTCCTCCGGGCGATGGACGCCGTCGGCACGGCGCGCGAGCGCATCGGGGCCAACGTGGCGCCGCTGCTGGCGCTCGAGGCGATGGCGCTCTCCCTGCGGCTGCCCCGCTGAGCCGACGCGTGCGCGGTTGCGGCCGATTCGTGACCTCCCCGGCGAGAAGGCTCCCATGCTGCTCGCCTAGGGTGCGCCCATGACCCCGCGCCGCCTCGCCCTCGTCGCGGGCGCCGTCGCCGTCTCCACCGCCCTCGCCGGATGCTCGGTCGTCGACGGCCTGCGTGGTCAGGGCAGCGCCCGCCCGTCGGTGTCCGTCAGCCCGCAGTCACCGCCCCCGGGCACGCAGGGGCTGGACCGGTTCTACTCCCAGCAGCTCGCGTGGACGGGGTGCTCCGGCGCCGAGTGCGCCCAGCTGACCGTGCCCGTCGACTACGCGCAGCCGACCGGGGCGACCATCGAGATCTCCGTGCTGCGCGTCCCGGCGAAGAAGTCGGGCCAGCGGCTCGGTTCGCTCGTCGTCAACCCGGGCGGCCCCGGCGGCTCGGGGGTCGACTACGCGCGTGCCGCGGACTTCATCGTCGGCAAGGACGTCCGCAACCGCTACGACGTCGTGGGGTTCGACCCGCGCGGCGTCGCCCGCTCCTCGCCGATCGACTGCCTCTCCGACGCCGGGCTCGACGCGTTCCTCGGGGCCGACCCGACGCCGGACGACGCCGCGGAGGAGCAGCAGTTCTCCGCCGGCGCAGCCGGGTTCGCCGCGTCCTGCGCCAAGAACGCCGGCCCGCTGCTCGCCCACGTCTCGACCGAGGACGCCGCGCGCGACATGGACGTGCTGCGCGCCGCGCTCGGCGAGGAGAAGCTGACCTACCTCGGCAAGTCGTACGGCACCTACCTCGGGGCCACCTACGCCGAGCTGTTCCCGCAGCAGGTGGGCCGCTTCGTCCTCGACGGCGTCGTCGCCCCCGACCTCACCTCCGCCGAGATCAACCTCGGCCAGGCCGAGGGCTTCGAGCGCGCGACGCGGGCGTGGGCGCAGTACTGCGTCTCGGAGGGCGACTGCCCCCTCGGCGACTCGGTCGACTCCGTGATGGAGGGCCTGCGCGGCTTCCTCGCCGACGTCGACGCCTCCCCGCTGCCGAAGACCGGCGACGGCTCGGTGCCGGCGCTCACGGAGGGCTGGGCCTCCCTCGGCATCGCCGCCGCGATGTACGACCAGGGCGCCTGGCGGACCCTCGTCGACGCGATGACCGACGCCGTCGACGGTGACGGCACCGCCCTGATGCAGCTCGCCGACCAGTACGCCGACCGCAACCCGGGCGGTGGCTACGCGGGCAACATCATGGAGGTCATCTACGCGGTCAACTGCCTCGACAAGCCGGAGTCCGACTCCGTCCCCGAGCACGAGGCGCTCGCCGACGCCGCCGCCGAGAAGGCGCCGACGTGGGGTCGCTACCTCGCGTGGAGCTCGCTGCCGTGCGGGTCGTGGCCGTTCGAGCCGACGAACGAGCCGCACGAGATCCGGGCCGAGGGCGCGGAGCCGATCGTCGTCATCGGCACGACCCGCGACCCCGCGACGCCGTACGAGTGGTCGGTGCGCCTGCACGACCAGCTGGCCAAGGCCTCGCTCATCTCCTTCGACGGCGACGGGCACACGGCGTACACCCGCTCGAACTCCTGCGTCGACGACGCCGTCGACGGCTGGTACGTCGACGGGAAGCTCCCCGAGGACGGCCTGCGCTGCTGACCCGCGCCCTCGTCGCGGGCTACACCGCAGTACGGGTCGCCCAGCGACACGTACTGCGGTGTAGACGTGCTCGAGGCACCCGGGGGAGCGGCTCGGGCGGGGTGTCCGACGGGCCGATTCGCGATCGCCGCGCCGATGTCCATATACTCGTCCGGCGCGCCCGGTCCGCCGTGTGCGCACGCCGCCTTAGCTCAGTCGGCCAGAGCGATTCACTCGTAATGAATAGGTCATCGGTTCGATTCCGATAGGCGGCTCCACCCGAAGGCCCCCTCGACCCCGCGTCGAGGGGGCCTTCGCGCATTTTTCTCTTCACTGATTGCGAGTTCCGCCGCCCGACACCCCGTGCGCAGGCGTGTCGACCGGCCGAACTCGCAAGAAGTCGGGTGGCGCGGGGCAGGGGTTGTCGAACGTCGGCGGACGGCGGGTCACGGGCGCGGCGCCGGGCATAGCGTGGCGAGATGACCAGACCCGTGCCGCTGCCCACCGCCCCCGGCCAGGAGTCGGTGTGGGACTACCCGCGTCCGCCCGCGGTCGAGCCGAGCGACGAGCCGGTCGAGGTCTGGTTCGGCGGCGTCCTCGTCGCCCGCTCCACCCGCAGCCTGCGCGTCCTCGAGACGAGCCACCCCCCGACCTACTACCTGCCGCGCGAGGACTTCACCGAGGGCGCCCTGCGGCGGGCGCACGGCTCGTCGTACTGCGAGTGGAAGGGCGAGGCCGTCTACTTCGACGTGCTCGGCCGGCGCGAGGTGGCCGAGTCGGCCGCGTGGACCTACCCGCACCCCAACCCCGGCTTCACGGCCCTCGTCGACCACGTCGCCGTCATGCCCGCGGCGATGGACCGCTGCGTCGTGGCGGGCGAGGTCGTCACCCCCCAGGAGGGCGGTTTCTACGGGGGATGGGTGACCAGCCGCGTCGTCGGGCCGTTCAAGGGCGGACCCGGCACCTGGGGATGGTGAGCCCGGACCGCCGCCACCCCGGGAGACGACGGACCCCCGGTCGCACCACGTCGGTGCGCCCGGGGGTCTGTCGCCGTCGCGCCCGGGACGTCCGGGCGGCGCGGGGAGTCAGTCGTCGCTGAGCGGCTTGTCCTTCGTGGCCAGCTCGGCGCGGGCCCGCTCGGAGGCGGCGGCCAGCTCGTCGCTCGTGTGGGCGGAGGTCGACGCGTTCGCGGGGACCTCGGCGTGCGGGGGCATCCGCCAGCGGGCGGTGCTCAGGCCGGCCGCGCGGGCCCGCTCGATGGCGTCGGTGATGCAGGCCTCGGCCTCCACGCGCCCCGCCCAGTGCGCGCCCTCGACCGACTTGCCGGGCTCGAGGTCCTTGTAGGTCTCGAAGAAGTGCTGGATCTCGAGGCGGTCGAACTCGGTGACGTGCTCGAGCTCGCTGATGTGCGCCTTGCGCGGGTCGCCCGCCGGGATGCAGAGGATCTTGTCGTCGCCACCGGCCTCGTCGCGCATGTGGAACATGCCGATGGGCCGGGCTCTCACGACGCAGCCCGGGAAGGTCGGCTCGTCGAGGAGCACGAGCGCGTCCAGCGGGTCGCCGTCCTCGCCGAGCGAGTCCTCGATGTACCCGTAGTCCGACGGGTACGACATCGCGGTGAACAGCATGCGGTCCAGCCGGATGCGGCCCGACTCGTGGTCGACCTCGTACTTGTTGCGGTGACCCTTGGGGATCTCGATGGTGACGTCGAACTCCACGGTGGAAAGACTCCCTCTGCTGCGTGACCTAGGCTCGTCCGACAGTCTGGCGCATGGAGGGCCCAGGGGACGAAGGGAGGCCGGGTGAGACGTGTCATGCTCGCCGGCGCGAGCGCCCTGGTCCTCCTCGTGGGCGCCGGCTACGTGACCGCCGACGTGTACGACGTCGTCCCCGGCGTGCTCACCCTCGACCGCCCGGTGGCGCTCGCCCCGGCACCGGGAGCCGACGCGGACGAGGGCGAGGTCCCCTCGCTGCTGCCCACCGCCGCGCCCTCCCTCGCGGCGACCGACGGGACGAGTGCGCCGGTCCCCTCGGCCGCCGGCCTGGCCGCGGCGGTCGCGGCGGCCGACGACGACCCCGCGCTGCGGAAGGGCCTCGGCGTGAGCATCCGCGACGGCGTGACGGGGGAGGAGCTGTGGTCGCGCGCGGGCGGCACCCCGCGCCCGCCGGCCTCCACCGCCAAGCTGCTCGCCGCCTACGCCGTCGCCGACACCCTCGACCTCGACGAGCGGGTCCCGACGAGCGTCGTGGCCGCCCCCGGCTCGCGCGACCTCGTCCTCGTCGTCCGCGGCGACATGCTGCTCGCGCCCGGCCGCGGCGACGCCGACGCGGTCGCCGGGCGCGCGGGCCTGACCGACCTCGCCCGCCGGGTCGCCCGCACGCTGGTGGCCGACGGACGAACCACCGTCACCCTGCGCCTGGACACCTCGTTCGCGCCCGGCCCCCGGGTGCCGCCGACGTGGAACCCCAACGACGTCCGCGACGGCTTCGCCGGGCCGGTCGTCATGACCGGCCTGACGACGACCCGCGCGACCCCGGCCCGCCCGGCGCCCACCCGGCCCGAGGACGTCGTCGCCCGCACCCTCGTCCAGCGGCTGCGCGCCGAGGGGGTCACGGCCCGTCTGCGCCCGACCTCGACGTGGTCGCGGCCCGCCCCGGCCGACGCGGTCGCCCTCGGCACGGTCGAGTCCGCCACCTACGGCGAGCTGCTCGGGCTCGCGCTCGCCGAGAGCGACAACTCCCTCGCCGAGAGCCTCGTCCGGCAGGCCGCCGCGACGCTCGGCCGGCCGACCGAGGACGCCGACGCCAACGCCGACCTCATCACCGCGCGCCTCGAGGCCGCCGACGTCCCCACCGCCGGGATGCGCCTCAAGGACGCGAGCGGCCTCAGCCCCGGGCAGGCCGTGGCGCCCGCGACGCTCTCGGCCGTCCTCGGGCTCGCGGTGCGCGGTGAGCCCGAGCAGCTGCGCGGGGTCGTCGCCGGGCTGCCGGTCTCCGGGCTGTCCGGCACGCTCCGGCACCGCTTCTCGGCGGACGCGACGCGCGACGTGCTGGGCGTGCCGCGCGCCAAGACCGGCACCCTGCGGGCCGGCTCGTCGCTGGCCGGGACGACCGTCGACGCCGACGGCCGACCGCTGACCTTCGTCGTGCAGGTCGACGGCTTCCCCCGGACCTACGACGGCACGCTGCGCGCCCGCGCCGCGATGGACCGCGTCGTCGCTGCCGTGACCCGGTGCGGCTGCAGCGGCACGACCGGCTGACGCGGATGAGAGGCTGAGCCCGTGGGATACGTCGACTGGGAGTTCGCGAAGAGCACCGGCCGCACGCTCGTGCCGGCCGGTCCCGTGGTGTCACCGACGCAGGCCAGGGCCGAGGTCGAGGCCATCCGCGCCGCGGCGCGGGCGGCCCGGCAGCCGGTCGCCGAGACCGCCCGGATGCACACGCCCGCCGACGCGCCGGACGCGCTCGTCGTCGACCGGGCGACGTGGATCACCGTCAACGCCGACTCGATGTCGGCCCTGCTCGACCCCGCGGTCGACGCGATCGTCGGCAAGCGCGGCGTGACCCCGGGCGCGACCGCGCAGGCCATCGGCGGCAAGGTGACCGGCGCCGAGGCCGGGGCCCTCCTCGCGTTCATGGCGAGCAAGGTGCTCGGCCAGTACGACATCGCCCCCGGGGGCACCCCGGCGCTGCTGCTCGTGGCGCCCAACCTCGTCGCCACGGCGCGCGAGCTCGGGGTCGACGCCGCCGACTTCCGCGCCTGGGTCTGCATGCACGAGGAGACCCACCGCGTGCAGTTCACGGCGAACCCGTGGCTGCGCGACCACCTCGTCACGCAGGCCCGCCGCCTCGCGGTCGACCTCGCGCCCGACTCCGAGCGCATCCAGGAGATCGTCTCGCGCGTCACCGAGCGGCTGCCCGAGGTCTTCTCCGAGGGCGGCACGGGCATCACGGAGCTCTTCGCGACCCCCGAGCAGCGCGAGCAGCTGGCCCGCGTCACCGCCGTCATGTCCCTCCTCGAGGGCCACGCCGACGTCGTCATGGACGACGTGGGCCCGGCACACATCCCGACCGTCGCCGACATCCGCTCGCGCTTCACGGACCGCCGGCGCGGCTCTGGCGCGCCGGACCGCCTGCTGCGCCGCCTGCTCGGCCTCGAGGCCAAGATGCGCCAGTACCGCGACGGCGCCGCGTTCGTCCGCGGGGTGCAGGAGCAGGTGGGCGTCGACGGCTTCAACGCCGTGTGGACCTCGCCCGAGACCCTGCCGCTGCCGCAGGAGATCGCCGACCCCGCCGCCTGGGTCCGCCGCGTCCACGCCTGACGCGGCGCGCCCCGCCTGCGGCACACTGCCCGGATGACGGGACGCGCGTGGGGCCGCCCGCACGCGGCCGTCGCCGCCGTGCGCTCGGCGGTGCGCGCCGTGCTCGCGGGGTGCGACCCCGGTGACCTCGTCCTCGTGGCGTGCAGCGGCGGCGCCGACTCGACGGCGCTCGCGGACGCCGCCCGGTACGAGGGGGAGCGCGCCGGCCTGCGGGCCGGGGCGGTCGTCGTCGACCACGGGCTCCGGGAGGGCTCGCGCGAGGTCGCCGAGGAGACCGGGGCGCGCCTGCGCTCGCTCGGGCTCGACCCCGTGTCCGTCGCCTCGACGTGGGTGCCGGCCGACGGCCCGGACGGGCTCGAGGCGATGGCCCGGCAGGCCCGCTACCGCGTCCTCGACGATGCCGTGCGCCACCACGGGGCGCGCCTGGTCCTCCTCGGCCACACCCGCGACGACCAGGCCGAGCAGGTGCTCCTCGGCCTGGCCCGGGGCTCCGGCGCGCGCAGCCTCGCCGGGATGCCCGCCGCCCGCGGCCCCTACCGCCGGCCGCTGCTCGGCCTCACCCGGGAGCAGACCCGCGCCGCCTGCACGGCCGAGGGCCTCGCGTGGTGGGAAGACCCGATGAACGAGGACCCGGCCTTCGCGCGGGTGCGCGCCCGCCGCGCCCTGCGCGCCCTCGAGGCCGACCTCGGCCCCGGGCTCGGCGCGGCGCTGGCCCGCAGCGCCGACCTCCTGCGCGAGGACGCCGACCACCTCGATGCCCTCGCCGACGAGGCGGCCGCGACCCTCGGGCCGGGCCCGTGGGCGGCCGACGCGCTCGTGACCCTGCCGCGCGCCGTCCGCACCCGGGTCTGGCGGCGGCTCCTCGTCGCCGCCGGCGCCCCGGCCGGGCAGGTCTCGTCCCGCCACGTCGAGGCCTGCGACCGGCTGCTGACCCACTGGCGCGGGCAGGGCGCGGTCCACGCGCCGGGGGACCTGAGGGTGCAGCGGGTCGACGGCCGGGTGTCCATCGGTCCCCCCGCTCGGGTTGAATAGGGCGCGACCCACCCATCCCCTTCACCAGGAGCCGACGTGGACGCTGCCCACATGGGAGCCGACCTCGAACGAGTCCTCATCACCGAGGACGAGATCCACGCCAAGCTCGAGGAGCTGGCCGGTCTCATCGCCGACGAGTACGCGGGCAAGGACCTCCTCCTCGTCGGGGTCCTCAAGGGCGCCGTCATGGTGATGGCCGACCTCATGCGCGCGCTGCCGATGACCGCGCCGGTCGACTGGATGGCCGTCTCGTCCTACGGCTCCGGGACCAAGAGCAGCGGTGTCGTCCGCATCCTCAAGGACCTCGACACCGACATCAGCGGCCGCCACGTGCTCATCGTCGAGGACATCGTCGACTCCGGCCTCACGCTGTCGTGGATCAAGTCCAACCTCGAGTCGCGCAGCCCCGCCTCGGTCGAGATCTGCACCCTCCTGCGCAAGCCCGAGGCCGCCAAGGTCGAGGTCGACGTCAAGTGGGTCGGCTTCGACATCCCCAACGAGTTCGTCGTCGGCTACGGCCTCGACTACGCGGAGGCCTACCGCGGCCTGCGCGTCGTCGGCACGCTCGCCCCGCACGTCTACAGCTGACCCCCGCGCCCGCCGCCGACCCGTGACCGACCGGGTCCGGGTTCGACGGCGGAACACGAGCGCGGACGGGCTCGTTGCTAGCGTGTACCAGTCCCGGACGGACCGCCCGGGCCACTCTCGACGAGCACCAGGAGGGTGGGGCCCCGCGCCCCGCGACCAGATGGACTTCAAACGCATTCTCCGGGCCCCCGTGTTCTGGGTGCTCGCCGCCCTCGTGCTCCTCCTCCTCGTCTTCACGGTGGGCGGGAACGGCAGCTACACGACGATCACGACGGCCCAGGCCGAGAAGCTCATCACCGACAAGAAGGTCGAGTCGGCGGTCATGAGCACCGACAACGTGCTCACCCTCGACCTCAAGAGCGGCCAGACCTTCTCCGACCCCGAGAAGAAGATCTCCGGCGCCACGCAGGTCCGGGCCGAGTACGTCGACGCCCGCGCCGCGGACCTCGTCGCCGAGCTCAAGTCCAACCTCCCCGACGGCTACGACGACAAGGTCGAGGGCGACAGCGCCTTCTGGACCCTGTTCATCAGCTTCTTCCCCGTGCTCCTGCTCGTCGGTCTCTTCTGGTTCCTCATGACCCAGGCCCAGGGCGGCGGCTCGCGCGTCATGCAGTTCGGCAAGTCGCGCGCCAAGCTCGCGACGAAGGACACCCCCAAGGTCACCTTCGCCGACGTCGCGGGCGCCGACGAGGCCGTCGAGGAGCTCCACGAGATCGTCGAGTTCCTCCGCGAGCCGGCCAAGTTCCTCGCCGTCGGCGCGAAGATCCCCAAGGGCGTGCTGCTCTACGGCCAGCCCGGTACCGGCAAGACCCTCCTCGCGCGCGCCGTCGCCGGCGAGGCGGGTGTGCCGTTCTACTCGATCTCCGGCTCGGACTTCGTCGAGATGTTCGTCGGTGTCGGCGCCAGCCGCGTCCGTGACCTCTTCGAGCAGGCCAAGGCCAACGCCCCCGCCATCGTCTTCGTCGACGAGATCGACGCCGTCGGCCGCCACCGCGGCGCCGGGCTCGGCGGCGGTCACGACGAGCGCGAGCAGACGCTCAACCAGCTGCTCGTCGAGATGGACGGCTTCGACGTCAAGACCAACGTCATCCTCATCGCGGCGACCAACCGCCCCGACATCCTCGACCCGGCGCTGCTGCGCCCGGGCCGCTTCGACCGCCAGATCGCGGTCGAGAACCCCGACATGATCGGCCGCCACCGCATCCTCCAGGTGCACGCGGCGGGCAAGCCGATGGGTGCCAACGTCGACCTCCTCGCCGTCGCGCGGCGCACCCCCGGCATGACCGGTGCCGACCTCGCGAACGTCCTCAACGAGGCGGCGCTGCTCACCGCCCGCGGCGACAAGAAGCTCATCGACGACGAGGTCCTCGACGAGGCCATCGACCGCGTCATCGCCGGCCCGCAGAAGCGCACGCGCATCATGTCGGCCAAGGAGCGCAAGATCACGGCCTACCACGAGGGCGGCCACGCCCTCGTCGCGGCGGGGATGAACCACCTCGACCCGGTGACCAAGGTGACGATCCTGCCGCGCGGCCGGGCCCTCGGCTACACGATGGTCATGCCGGTCGACGACAAGTACTCGACGACCCGCAACGAGATCCTCGACCAGCTCGCTTACGCCCTCGGCGGCCGCGTCGCGGAGGAGATCATCTTCCACGACCCGACCACCGGCGCCGCGAACGACATCGAGAAGGCCACGGCGATGGCCCGCAAGATGGTCACCGAGTTCGGGATGAGCGAGCGCGTCGGCGCGATCAAGCTCGGCCAGAGCCAGGGCGAGCCGTTCCTCGGCCGCGACATGGGGCACCAGCGCGACTACTCCGAGCAGGTCGCCGCGGTCGTCGACGAGGAGGTGCGCAAGCTCATCGACGCCGCGCACGACGAGGCGTGGCACGTCGTCAACGACAACCGCCACATCCTCGACCGCCTCGTCCTCGAGCTCCTCGAGAAGGAGACGCTCAACGCGGCCGAGCTCGCGACGATCTTCGAGGACATCAACAAGCGCCCCCGGCGCCCGCTGTGGCTCTCGAGCGAGCACCGCACCCTCTCCGACATCCCGCCGGTCCTGACGCCGGCCGAGGAGGCCGCCCTCGCCGGGCGCGCCAACGGCTCCGGCGCCCCCCACGGCGCCGTCGTCACCCCGGGCGACCCGGCGACCGAGGCCGCCATCGACGCCCGGGCCCAGGACGGTGCCGGACCCTCGGAGCACCCCGCGTCCGAGACCGTCGAGGTGCCGGAGGGTGGGCGTGTCGAACCCTGACCAGGAGGTCGTCATGACGCAGGACACCAGCACGACGCGACCTCCGGTCGACGTCGCGCGCGCCGAGGCCGCGGTCCGGGAGTTCCTCTACGCCATCGGCGAGGACCCCGACCGCGACGGTCTCCTCGACACCCCGAAGCGGGTGGCCAAGGCCGCGCACGAGCTCTACGCCGGTCTGTGGCAGGACCCCGCCGAGGTGCTGTCGGCGACGTTCCCGATCGAGCACGAGGAGCTCGTGATCGTCCGGGACATCCCGATGTACTCGACGTGCGAGCACCACCTCCTGCCCTTCCACGGCGTCGCGCACATCGGGTACATCCCGGGCACCGACGGCCGCGTGACGGGCCTGTCGAAGCTCGGCCGGCTCGTCGAGGTCTACGCCCGGCGCCCGCAGGTGCAGGAGCAGATCACGACGCAGGTCGCCGACGCGCTCGTCGAGCACCTCGGGGTGCAGGGCGTCATCGTCGTCATCGAGGCGGAGCACCTGTGCATGTCGATGCGCGGTGTGCAGAAGCCGGGCTCGCGGACGATCACCTCCGCGGTGCGCGGGCAGCTGCGCGACGTGGCCACCCGGGCAGAGGCGATGTCGCTGCTGCTCGGCGGGAAGCGGTGACCGGGGCGGTGCCCCTCCCCACCGGCCGGCCCGGCCGGCCGCTGGTCCTCGGCGTCGTCAACGTCACGCCCGACTCCTTCAGCGACGGCGGCGAGTGGTTCCAGCCCGACGACGCCGTCGCGCACGGCCGGCTGCTGCGCGAGCAGGGCGCCGACGTCCTCGACGTCGGCGGTGAGTCCACCCGCCCGGGGGCCGAGCGGCCCTCCGAGGCCGAGGAGCTGCGCCGGGTGCTGCCCGTCGTCGAGGCGCTGGCCGCGGACGGCCCGGTGTCGGTCGACACGATGCGCGCCTCGGTCGCCGCCGCGGCGCTCGACGCCGGCGCCACGCTCGTCAACGACGTCTCCGGCGGCCTCGCCGACTCCGACATGCTGCCGCTGGTCGCGGAGCGCGGCGTCCCCTACGTCGCGATGCACTGGCGCGGCCACAGCGCGGAGATGCAGGACCGCGCCCGGTACGACGACGTCGTCGCCGACGTCGGTCGCGAGCTGCAGGGTCGCCTCGACGCCGCGCTGGCGGCGGGGGTCGACGCCTCGCGGCTCGTCCTCGACCCGGGGTTCGGGTTCGCGAAGCTCGCGGCCCACAACTGGGAGCTGCTGCGCCGCCTCGACGAGGTGCTCGCCCTCGGGCAGCCGGTGCTCGTCGGCACCTCGCGCAAGAAGTTCCTCGGCCTCGTCGGCCGCGAGGGTCGCGCGGAGCGGGCGCCGCTCGAGCGCGACGTCGCGACCGCGGTGACGACCGCGCACGCGGCCGCCCACGGCGCGTGGGGCGTTCGCGTTCATGACGTCGTCGCGGCGGTCGACGCCCTCGACGTCGCGCTGGCCCTGCGCGGCCCCGGGGTCGACGCGTGATCCCCGCCGGCACCTCGCGCGACCGCGTCACCCTCAGCGGGGTGCGCGGGCGCGGGTTCCACGGCGTCTTCGAGCACGAGAAGCGCGAGGGCCAGGAGTTCGTCGTCGACGTCGAGATCGCCGTCGACCTGGCGCCGGCCGGTCGTACCGACGACCTCGGCGACACCGTCAACTACGGCGAGATCGGCGCCGCGACCCTGGCCCGCATCGAGGGCGAGCCGTTCGACCTCATCGAGCGGCTCGCCGAGGTCGTCGCACAGGACGCGTTGCGGCACACCGCCGTCGACGAGGTGGTCGTCACCGTGCACAAGCCGCAGGCGCCGGTCGGCGTGCCGTTCGGCGACGTCACCGTCCGGGTCGTGCGCCACCGGGAGCCGGTGCCGGTCGTCGTCGCGGTGGGGGCCAACCTGCCACACGGCGCCAGCGCGCCCGCCGACACCGTGCGCTCGGCCCTCGAGGCGCTGGCCCACCACCCCGCCGTGCACGGGCTGCAGGCCTCCGGCGTCGTCGGCACCGACCCGGTCGGCGGGCCCGAGCAGCCGCGCTACGCCAACGCCGTCGCGACGATGCGCACCTCGCTCTCGCCGGCGTCCTTCCTGCGCGAGCTGCACCGGCTCGAGGCCGCGTTCGACCGGGTGCGCGATGTGCGGTGGGGCGCCCGCACCCTCGACCTCGACCTCGTCCAGTACGGCGACCCGGCCGACGGCACCGACGTGACGTCCGACCGACCGCACCTGCAGCTCCCCCACCCGCGGGCGCACGAGCGCGGCTTCGTGCTCGCGCCCTGGCACGACGCCGACCCGTCGGCGGTGCTGCGGCACGACGGCGGCGTCGTCCCCGTGGCCGACCTGCTGACGGGTCTCGACACCTCCGACATCACGCCGCTGCACGAGGAGACCTCTTGAGCCGCAACGGCATCCGCCTGCAGGTGCTGGCCCTCGTCGCGCTCGTCACGGCAGTGGTCGGCTGGCTGGTGGCCTTCGTCGTCACCCGCGACGGCACGCTGCTGCAGCGTCCCCCGTGGGCGGCCGGCGTCCTGCTCGTCGTCATGGGTGGGCTCGTGCTCTGGCTGGCCCGCCCGGTCCGGCGCCACGTGCGCAGCGGCCACCGCACGTCGGTCGAGGCGCTGCGGGCGGCGCGGACCGTCGTCCTCGCCCAGGCAGCGGCGCTGACCGGGGCCGCGGCCGCCGGCTGGTACCTCGGGCAGCTCGCGAGCCTGCTCGGCGACCTCTCGCTCGTCGCCAACCGCGACCGGCTGCTCGTCTTCGGCCTCATGCTGCTGGCCTCGGTGCTGCTCGTCGTCGCCGGGATGGTGGCGCAGGCGTGGTGCCGCATCGACCGCGACGACGACGAGGACCGCCCGGGCCAGGCCGACGAGCCCGCGCCCCACCACTGACGCTGCGCCCCGCCCCGCCCCGCTCCCACCGCCGCCCCGCTCCCGCCGCCGCCCCCGTCCCGTGCAGCAATCGTCGAATGTGACGGTTCCTGCACACCGGCCCGAGGCCCCGTGCGAGGAGGTCAGGCGAGGTCGGCCCAGAGGACCCAGTTGCCCTCGTAGTGGCCGCGCGCGAGGGGCGTGCGGGGGTCGCACGTGATGAGCCGCAGGAGCGGCTCCGGGTTGCCCGCATCCCAGATGGTGTCGTCGGTCGGGGTCTGCTGCTTGGGCATCCCGGCGGAGCGGCGCACGACGAAGCGGACGACGTCGCCGGAGTCGTAGCGCACGCTGACCGTGTCCCCACGGCGGGCCTGGGGGAGGCGGCGGAAGACGTCGGGGCCGTTGCCCGGGGTGCCGACGTGCCCGGCGAGGATGGCGGCGCCGGGGTGGCCGGGCCGGGGCCAGCCGGGCTCGTCGTACCAGCCGACGACGCCGCCCGGCGGGGAGAGGACGCCGCGCTCGTCGAGGCCGACGGGGCGCACGGGCGCGTCGACGAGCGTGGTGCCGTCGCCGCGCACGAGGACCACCCGGTCCGGTGAGCCGGCGGGGTCGCGGGACGCCCGGGGAGTCGCGGCCGCGGTCGGGGAGGGCGTGGGGGTCGGAGTCGTGAGCGCCACCGGGCTCGGGGCGGCCGTGGGCTGCGCCGGGGCGGGCGAGGGCGCCGGTGAGCGCAGACGGCCGCCGCAGCCGGTCAGCACGCCGACGCCGAGGAGCCCCGCCGCGAGCAGGCTGCGGCGGGAGGCTCCCGGGGGTCCGGCGGGCACGGGCCTCAGTGGCGCCGGGTGGCGGCCGAGCGCAGGCTGCGCGCGCCGAGGGCCGCGGCGGTCAGGGCGGCGGCACCGAGGAGCGCGGCGGGCAGGAGCGGGGTGCCCTCGTCCTCGGGTGCGTCGGTCTGCACCAAGCCGGGGCGCACCGGCGAGGCGGTCGTGCTCGGGTCGGCGGTCGCGGTCTCGGTCGAGTTGCCGTCGGGTCGGCCTCCACCACGAAGGTGTCGACACCGACGTCACCCTCCTCGACGAGTCGGCACCGCAGGCCGAGGTCGGGGCCGTCCGTCGTGGAGGCGTCGGAGACCGAGAGGTTCAGCTCGGTGAACACCAGGACGTTGGTGCCGAGAGGCGTGCCCAGCCCCACGCTCGCGTGTCGTCCTCGAAGGGCAGTGTCATCGGTCCGGTGGCCGGCACCGCCGTCTCGGGGAGGGCGGCGTCGAAGAGGTCCTCGGTGTCGCGCTTGTCGGCGATGGAGAACAGGACGGACCCGCCGCCCTGGACGCTCTCGACGCCCCGCCCCTGAGGCCGGCGCCCCCGCCCCGTGCGTCAATCGACGAAAGCGTCGATTCCTGCACACGGATGGCTGGGCTGACGGGTCTCGCGGGTGCGCAGGAACTGACGAATGTGTCGACTTTCGTACACCGGCGGACGACCCGCCACGCCGCGGCTCCCCCGGTGGCTACTTGTCGACGTCGCCGACGACGAAGAACATCGACCCGAGCACGGCGACCATGTCGGCGACGAGGCAGCCGGGCAGCACCTCGGTGAGCACCTGCACGTTGTTGAACGACGCCGAGCGCAGCTTGAGGCGCCACGGCGTCTTCTCGCCGCGTGAGACGAGGTGGTACCCGTTGAGCCCCAACGGGTTCTCGGTCGCCGTGTACCGCTCGCCCTCCGGCACCTTGAGCACCTTGGGCAGGCGCTGGTTGACGGGCCCGGGCGGCAGGGTCCGCAGCCGGTCGAGGCAGGCGTCGGCGAGGTCGAGGCTGACGTGCACCTGCTCGAGCAGCACCTCGAGCCGGGCCAGGCAGTCGCCCTCGGTGCGGGTGACGACCCGGCCGGGGCCCCCGGGCGCGAAGAGCTCGGCGTAGGCGAGGTAGGGGTCGTCGCGGCGCAGGTCGAGGTCGACGCCGCTCGCGCGGGCGATGGGGCCCGAGACGCCGTACGCGTGGACGGTCGCGGGGTCGAGCACCCCGACGCCACGGGTGCGGGCGAGGAGGATCTCGTTGCCGACGAGCAGCGACTCGAGCTCGGGCAGTCGGCGGCGAACGGCATCGACCGCGTCGGCGACCCGGCCGAGCCAGCCGGCCGGGACGTCCTCCTTGAGGCCGCCGACCCGGTTGAACATGTAGTGCATCCGGCCGCCGGAGGCCTCCTCCATGACGGCCTGCAGCTCCTCGCGCTCGCGGAACGCGTAGAAGACGGGCGTGATGGCGCCGAGCTCGAGCGGGTAGGAGCCGAGGAACATCAGGTGGTTGAGCACCCGGTTGAGCTCGGCGAGCAGCGTGCGCAGCCAGACCGCGCGCTCGGGCACCTCCATCCCGAGCATCGCCTCGACACCGAGCACGACCCCGAGCTCGTTGGAGAACGCGGACAGCCAGTCGTGGCGGTTCGCGAGGACGGTGATCTGCCGGTAGTCGCGGACCTCGAAGAGCTTCTCGGCCCCGCGGTGCATGTAGCCGACGACCGGCTCGGCGGCGACGATGCGCTCGCCGTCGAGGACGACCTTGAGCCGGAGCACCCCATGCGTCGCCGGGTGCTGCGGACCGATGTTGAGCACCATGTCGGCCGTCGCGAGCCCGCCGGCCCCGACCGCGACGTCGAGGGCACGTGGCGCGTGCTGCTCGGTGGGGGGGGCGGGGCTCACGCGGCCAGTCTGCCGCACGCCCGGCGGGGTCATCCGGCCCGCACGCGGGCGAGCACCCAGCGGAAGCCGCCGAGCCCGCTCGGGTCGGTCAGCGCGGTGAGCGCCGACGTGCCCGCCAGCGCCGCGAGGTAGCCGGCCGGGTCGGTGCGGGACAGGCCGTGGTCGGGCACCAGGGGGCGGCCGAGGAGACGGTGCAGGGCCTCCCGCTGGGTCGTCAGCTCGTCGTGCCGGAGCGAGTCGACCGCGACGTGCGCGGTGACGTCGCACGAGCCGTCGGGCACCGGGTCGTCGACGACGACGCCGTCGCGGTAGCCGACGAGGGTGCCGCCGTCCGGACGGTTCTCACGCGTGTGGCCGTAGTCGACGGCGAGCACCGCCCCGCGCCGGACGCGAGCGAGCAGGTCGGCCCAGGCGCGGTCGCGCGCCAGCCCGACCTCGACGCGGTCGCCGGGGGCCGCGTCGTCCGTGGGCCAGTGGGCCGCGCACCATGCGGCGTCGGCGGGGTCGAGCGGGCCGCCGAGGGACTCCTCGCCCGAGCGGGGGTCGACGAGCACCGTGCGCAGCCGGCCGGACTCGTCGACCTCGGCGACCGTGCAGGGCACGACGTCGAGCCACTCGTGGGCGACGACGAGGACCCCGTCCAGGTCCTGCAGCGCGTCGGGCAGCGCCGCGCCGCCGGGCGAGGCCGTCCATTCGACGGCGGCGGGCAGGGAGGCGGGCCGGCCGACGACGTCGATGCCGGTGAGCCGCAGGTCCGGCCGGTGCGCGTCCAGCGCCCCGAGGAGCTCGCCGCGACCGGCGCCGAGGTCGACGACGTGGGTCGCTCCCTCGGCGTCCGCGAGGTGGGCCAGGGCCTGCGCGAGGACGGCGCCGGGCCCGCCGTGCGCCGAGGTCGTGAAGTGGCCGGCCGGTCCCTCGGGTCGCCGATAGAAGCCGTCCGGGCCGTAGAGCGCGTCCTGCCACGCGTCACGCCACGGCACGGGGTCCACCCGCCGCACGCTACCGGTGCGCGACGGCGGTAGCGTGCGACGGGTGGACGGCCTCGAGCACCCTGCCCGCCTCACCGTCGGCGTCGTCGGCGCCGGCCGCGTGGGGGCGGTCCTCGGGGCGGCGCTCGCCCGCGCCGGCCACCGGGTGACGGGTGCCTACGCCGTCTCGGACGCGAGCCGCGACCGCGCCGAGAGCCTCCTGCCCGGCGTCCCGGTCGCCGACGTCCCCACCGTCGTGGAGGGGGCCGAGCTCGTGCTGCTCGCCGTCCCCGACGACGCCCTCGGGCACCTCGTCCGTGGGCTCGCGGCCACGGGGGCGTGGCAGGCCGGCCAGCTCGTCGTCCACACGAGCGGGCGGCACGGCACGACCGTCCTCGAGCCGGTCCGCGAGCACCACGCGATGCCGCTCGCGCTCCATCCGGCGATGACGTTCACCGGCACGGCGATGGACCTCGACCGGCTCGTCGACTGCGCCTTCGGGGTGACCGCCGACGAGGCGCTGCGGCCGGTCGCCGAGGCCCTCGTCCTCGAGATGGGTGGCACCCCCGTCTGGGTCCCGGAGGAGGACCGGCTCGCGTACCACGCGGCCCTCGCCCACGGCGCGAACCACCTCGTCACCCTGACCGCCGAGGCGATGGAGGTGCTCGCGCGCGCCGGCGTGCCGGACCCCCGGGCGGTCCTCGCCCCGCTCATGCACGCCGCCCTCGACAACGCCCTGCGGATGGGTGACGCCGCGCTCACCGGGCCCGTCGCGCGCGGGGACGTCGGGACCGTGGCGGACCACCTGCGCGAGCTGGACCGGACGGCGCCCGAGGTCCGACGCACCTACGTCGCGCTCGCCCGGGCGACCGCGCTGCGGGCGCTCGACAGCGGGCGCCTGTCGCCCGCCGCCGCCGAGCCGCTGCTCGGTGTCCTCGGCACGGAGTGAGCGTGGGCGTGGTCACGCCGGGCCTCCCGCCCGTCCCGTCCGCGTGTGGGTGCGCAAGGATGCGGGCATGACGTCGCAGTCGACCGACACCCGTGCCGTCCCGACGGTCGCGATGACCCGCGAGGAGCTCAAGGCCGCGCGCGAGGCCCTGCCCAGCCGGGACGTCGCGGTGGTCATGACGATGGGGGCCCTGCACGAGGGGCACGCGCAGCTCATCCGCGCCGCCCGGCAGCGCCACGACCACGTCGTCGTGACGATCTTCCTCAACCCGCTCCAGTTCGGGCCGAAGGAGGACCTCTCGCGCTACCCGCGCACCTTCGACGACGACATGGCGATCTGCACCGCCGCGGGTGTCGACGTCGTCTTCGCGCCGACGCCCGACGTCGTCTACCCCGACGGTGACCCGGGGGTCCGCATCTCGGCCGGCCCGCTCGGCGAGCTGCTCGAGGGGGCCTCGCGCCCCGGGCACTTCGACGGCGTGCTCACCGTCGTCGGCAAGCTGCTGCACCTCACGGCTGCCCGGAGCGCGTACTTCGGCCAGAAGGACGCCCAGCAGCTGCTCCTCATCCGGCGGATGGTGCGTGACCTCGACGTGCCGGTCGACGTCGTGTCGGTGCCGACCGTCCGCGAGGGCGACGGCCTCGCGATGAGCAGCCGCAACACCTACCTCACCCCGTCCGACCGCGAGGTCGCGCGCTGCCTGAGCCGTGCGCTGCGCGCCGGCGCCGACGCCGCGCCCTTCGGCCCGTCGGCGGTCCGGCGGGCGGCGCGCGAGGTGCTCGTCGAGGAGCCGCTGGCCCTCGTCGACTACCTCGTGCTCGTCCACCCGCACACGCTCGCCGACGTGCCCGAGTGGTACCGGGGCGAGGCGCTCCTCGCCGTCGCCGCGCGCATCGGCACGACCCGGCTCATCGACAACACCCCGCTCGTCGTCGGGCCGGGGGGCGGGGCCGTCGACGTCTTCTCCGACGTCCCGCACGCCCGCGCCGATGTCTGAGCCCGCGCCGGTCGCGGGGGAGGCCGCGGACCCCGTGGTGCTGCCCGGCTCGCCGCTGCTCCCCCGCCGCCTCGCCGCACCCGCCCCGGGCTGGACGGTCGAGGCCGACGTGGTCGTCGTCGGGTCGGGCATCGCCGGGCTCACCTGTGCGCTGCGGCTGCGCGAGCGGGTCGAGCGCGTGCTCCTCGTGACGAAGACGGTGCTGTCGGCGGGCTCGACCACCTGGGCGCAGGGCGGCATCGCCGCGGCCTTGCACCCCGAGGACACCCCGCAGGAGCACCTCGACGACACCCTCGTCGCCGGCGTCGGGCTCTGCGACGTCGAGGCGGTCCGGGCGCTGGTCACCGAAGGGCCCGACCGCGTCCGCGAGCTCGTCGCCCTCGGTGCCGAGTTCGACCGCGACGCCGGCGGCGACATCAAGCTGACGCGCGAGGGCGGGCACCACCGCGACCGCATCGCGCACGCCGGGGGTGACGCCACCGGCGCCGAGATCTCGCGGGCGCTCATCGCCGCGCTGCGGGCCGTCGTCGACGACCCCGGCATCGAGGTCGTCGAGCACGCGCTCGTCGTCGACCTCCTGACCGACGCCGAGGGGGCGGTGGGCGGCGTGACGCTCCACGTCATCGGCGAGGGCCAGGTCGACGGCGTGGGGGCCGCGCGGGCGCGCGCGGTGGTGCTCGCGACCGGGGGACTCGGCCAGATCTACACCTCGACGACCAACCCGCCAGTCGCGACGGGTGACGGGATGGCGGCCGCCCTGCGCGCCGGCGCCCGCACCACCGACCTCGAGTTCGTGCAGTTCCACCCGACGGTCCTCTTCCTCGGCGAGGGCTCGACCGGCCAGCAGCCGCTCATCTCCGAGGCCGTGCGCGGCGAGGGCGCCTTCCTCGTCGACGACCGCGGCGAGCGGTTCATGGTCGGGCGGCACGAGCTCGCCGACCTCGCGCCGCGCGACGTCGTGGCGCGCGGGATCCTCGACGTCATGGGGGAGCGCGGGCTGGCCCACGTCTGGCTCGACGCTCGGCACCTCGGCGGCGACTTCCTGGAGGAGCGCTTCCCGTCCATCGTCGCCCGGTGCCGCGAGCTCGGGTTCGACCCCGCGACCGAGCTGCTGCCGGTCGCACCGGCGCAGCACTACGCCTCCGGCGGGGTCGAGACCGACCTGCGCGGGCGGACCTCCCTCGAGGGCCTCTACGCCTGCGGCGAGGTCTCGTGCACCGGTGTGCACGGGGCGAACCGCCTCGCCTCCAACTCGCTGCTGGAGGGCCTCGTCTTCGCCCACCGCATCGCGGACGACGTGACCCAGCGCCTCGCGGCCGGCGACCTCCCGTGGCGCGAGCTGAACGACGACGAGGACGGTGGCGCCGACCTGCTCGACTCCTCCGAGCGGATCTCGGTGCAGCGCAGCATGACCCGTGGATGCGGCCCGCTGCGCAGCGCGGTGTCGACGGTGGAGACGCTGCGCGAGCTCGAGGCCCTCTCGACCGTGGCGGCGAGCGACGCCGAGCCGGGTCCGCGCACCTGGGAGACGACCAACCTCCTGCACCTCGGGCAGGCGCTTGCGCTCCTGGCCCACCGGCGCGAGGAGACGCGCGGCGGGCACGTGCGCACCGACGTCCCGCGACGCGACGACGAGCGCTGGCTCGTGCACCAGTCCGTCGTGCGGGCTGCCGACGGACGGCTCGACGTGCTCGAGCGCCCCGCCCTCGACCCCCTCGGAGGACCCCTGTGAGCGACCTCGGCTTCCCCCTCGACGACGCCCGGCTCGTCGTCGAGCGCGCGCTCGACGAGGACCTCGGCACGTCGGGCTCCGGTGGGCGCGACGTGACCACGCTGTCCACGATCCCCGCCGAGCAGCGGTCCGTGGCGCACGTCGTGGCCCGCGCGGGCGGCGTCCTCGCCGGGCTGCCGGTCGCCGCGCTCGTGTGCGAGGCGGTGGCCCGCAGGCTCGGGACGGGTGCCGTCGAGGTCGAGGAGCACGTGGCCGACGGGGCGCGCATCGCCCGCGGCGACCACCTCGCGACGCTGCGGGGGTCGACCCGGACGACGCTCGTCGCCGAGCGGACCCTGCTCAACGTCCTCTCCCGGACCTCGGGCGTCGCGACGCACACCCGGCGGTGGGCCGACGCCCTCGACGGCACCGGCGCGACCGTGCTCGACACCCGGAAGACCACCCCGGGTTTGCGCGCGCTCGAGAAGTACGCGGTGCGCTGCGGCGGCGGCACGAACAAGCGGATGGGCCTGTACGACGTCGCGATGATCAAGGACAACCACAAGCTCGCGGCCGGTGGGCTGGGGGCGGCCTACGCGGCGGTGCGGAACGCCTACCCCGACGTCGAGGTGCAGGTCGAGGTGACGACGACGGCCGAGGCGCTGGAGTCGGTGGCGGTCGGCGCCCGGTTCCTCCTCTGCGACAACATGTCCCCGGACCTGCTGCGGGCGACGGTCGAGGCCGTCCGCGCCACCAGTGAGATGGTCGAGCTCGAGGCCACCGGAGGACTGACGCTCGAGGTGGTGCGCGAGTACGCCGAGACCGGGGTCGACTACCTGTCGGTCGGGGGGCTGACGCACTCCTCGCCGATCGTCGACATCGCCCTCGACCTCGACCCGTCGGACGCCTGACGCGTCAGGCGCGGGGCCACTCGCGCACCACGACGCACACCGTCGTCGCGTCGAGCATCGCGAACTCCCGCGCGCCCCAGGGGCGCAGGGTGGGGCTCGGCAGGTTGGGGTGCAGCAGGTCCGGGCGCCGCGCGGCGTCGTCCGCGAACACGGCGTCGAGGTCGTCGGTCTCGAGGCCGAGCTCGGGACGCTCGCTGTGGGCCGCGGCCTCGGCGTTCTCGGCGAGCTGGATCTTCGCGCCGTCCCGCTCCAGCACGACGAAGCCGCCGTCGCGGTGCACGACCTCCATTCGCAGGCCGCCGACGAACAGGTCGAGACCGACCTCGAGGTCGGCGTAGAAGACGGTCGCCACGAACCGGGTCAGCATCCCGCCAGTCTGCGGGCGGAGCAGGCCTTACGGAAGACCTAGGCTCGGTGGATGCGCCACGAGCTCGCCGTCCAGCACGGCCCCGAGGACGACCGGATGCGCCCCGGCGCCGCCTACCGGCTGATGACGTCGGCCGTCGTGCCGCGGCCCATCGCGTGGGTGAGCAGCCGGTCCGCCGACGGCGTCGACAACCTGGCGCCGCACTCGTTCTTCACCGTCGTCAGCACCGACCCGGCGATGCTCGCGTTCACCTCGGTCGGTCGCAAGGACACGCTGAACAACATCGAGGCCACCGGCGAGTTCGTCGTCAACGTCGCGCCCGGCCCGCTGTTCGAGGTCGTCAACGCGACGAGTGCGGACTACCCGCCGGAGGTCGGCGAGTTCGACGCCGAGGGCGTGGCGCGCGAGCCGTCGCTGACCGTCGCGCCGCCCCGCGTCGCGGGGTCGCCGGTCGCCTTCGAGTGCCGGCTGCACGAGGTGCGCCCGACCGGCAACTGCTTCGTCGTCGTCGGGCTCGTCCTGCACGCGGCCGTCGACGCCTCGGTCGCCGCCAGCGACGACATGGTGCGCCGTCCGCACGTGGACATCGATGCGCTGCAGCCCTGGTCGCGCCTCGGCGCCGACGAGTGGGGCCTGCTCGGCGAGATCCGCGAGATCGAGCGGCCGAGGTACGACGGCTGATGGCGACGCCCGACTTCATCGTCTCGCTCCGGCGCTCGGTCGGTCACGAGCTGTTGTGGCTGCCCGGCATCACGGCGGTCGTGCTGCGCGGCGACGACGTGCTGCTCGTCCGCCGCGCCGACACTGGGGAGTGGACGCCGGTCACGGGCATCTGCGACCCCGGCGAGCACCCGGCGACGACCGCCGTGCGGGAGTGTCTCGAGGAGACCGGCGTCCGCTGCGAGGTCGAGCTCCTCGCGTGGGTCGACGTCACGCCGGTCATCGAGTACCCGAACGGTGACCGGTCGCAGCACGTCGACCACACCTTCCGCTGCCGCTGGCTCGGCGGGGACGCGCACGTCGCCGACGACGAGTCGTCGGAGGTCGCGTGGTTCGCGCTGCGGGCGCTGCCGCACATGGCCGCGGACCACCACGAGCGCATCCGCACCGCCGTCGCGCACACCGGCCCCACCCGCCTCACCTGACCCCTCCTCCCCGCGAACGCGTGTGAAACCGCCGGAGGACCCCGGCGAGTTCACACACGTTCGGGGAGAAGTGGGGGAGGGGTCGAGGTCAGGAGCGGCGCCAGCGGAGGGCCACGGCGTAGTCGACCTCGAGCCCCTCGTGCTCGGCGAGGACGGCGTCGGCGGGCCCGGGCGGCAGCTCGATGCGGACGACCGCCTCGAGGTCCTCGCGCCGGTCGAAGGTCCACCGGATGGTCAGCGCCTGCGTCGTGAAGCCCTGCCGGTCCCAGAAGCGCTGCACGGCGACGGGGTCGTAGGCGGGGTAGGCGCGTGCGAACCACCCGCCGAAGGTCGAGCGCGTCGCGTCGTTGTCGACGAGGCAGGCGACCCCGCCGGGCCGCAGGACGCGCTCCAGCTCGGCGAGCCCCGGCTCGCACCCGGCGCCGAAGAAGTACGCCCATCGTGCGTGCACGACGTCGACGGAGGCGTCGGCCACCGGCAGCGCCTCGGCGCTCCCCGCCACGACCCGGGCGCGGGACCCCTTGGCCCGCAGCCGGTTCGCTGCCCGGCGGACGAGCGGGAGATACGGCTCCACACCCAGCACGGTCGCGCCGCGCTCCGCGAACCGGGGCAGGTGGAACCCGGTGCCGCAGCCGACGTCGACGAGCACCGCCCCGCGCAGGGGGTGCAGCGCGGCGATCGCGGCGTCGATGACGCCGGCCCGGTCGGACGCGAGGTTCTCGAGCTCGTAGACCTCGGGGGTGTCCCAGATGTTCGGGCTGCGGATGGCCCGCCCGGACCCGCTCACCCCTCGCGGCGTCCCCGCGCCGGCCGGGCGGCCACCGGGTGCGCCGGCTCGTTCGCGCCGTCCTCGTCACCGGGCAGGGCGTTGGTGCCCCGGCGGCGCTTGACCCGCTCGCGCCGGCCCCCGATGGTCCCGGCCTCGGCCGTGGCGGGGTGGACGAGCAGCGGGATGAGCTTGCGGGCGCCGGCCGACTGCGCGTGGCGGACGACGGCGAGGTGCGCCTCGCAGCGGACGACGAGCTCGTCGTAGCCGGCCTGCCCCATGAGGGCGACGAGCTCGGCGTGGCTGCTGCGGTAGACCGGCTCCCGCCCGACGTGCGCCTCGGGGTTGGAGGAGCAGTACCAGTCGAGGTCGTGCCCGCCGGGGCCCCAGCCGCGGCGCGTGTACTCGGCGATGGTCACCTCGAGGTACGAGGTGTCGTCGGGCTGCTCGACCGTCCGGTACGAGCGGCGGATCGGCAGCTGCCAGCAGACGTCGGGCTTGACCTCGTGGGGCTGCTGGCCGGTGAGGACCGCGTGCTGGTGGAGCGCGCACCCGGCCCCGGCGGGGAAGCCCGGCCGGTTGAGGAAGATGCAGGCACCGTCGACGACCTTGGTCTTGCGGTCGCCCTCGTCGTCGACCTCGGTCCACGCCGAGCGCCGGGCCGGGCTCTTGTCGCCGCGCTTGCCGTGCCCCGGGTGGTGCTGCCACTCGTCCTCGCCGAGCTCGGCGACGACGGCGCGGACGCGCTCGAGGTCGTCGTCGTCGGTGAAGTGCGCGCCGAGGGTGCAGCACCCGTCGTCGGGCCGGTCGGCGTAGATGCCGCGGCAGCCGGAACCGAAGATGCAGCTCCAGCTCGAGGTCAGCCAGGTGAGGTCGACCAGGAAGCGCTGCCCCGGGTCGTCGGGGTCGGCGAACTCGGCCCAGGTGCGGGGGATGTCGAGGGACGCTTCGGGCACGCGCCCACCCTATGCACGGTCGGCCGCGGGATGGGCGCGGTGGGGCCGCGTCACCCCGCAGCGGCTACCTTGTGCCCATGCGCCTCGGGGTCGTCGACGTCGGTTCGAACACCGTCCACCTCCTCGTCGTCGACGCCCATCCCGGGGCCCAGCCGCTGCCGGCGAGCAAGCACAAGATCGACCTGCGCCTGTCCGAGCACGTCACCGACGAGGGCCTCATCGCCGACGAAGGCGGCGACGCGCTCGCCGACTTCGTCGCGGAGTGCCTCGGCGTCGCCGAGGACCAGGGCGTCGAGGACCTGCGCGGCTTCGTGACGAGCGCGGTCCGCGAGGCCCCGAACGGCACGGAGGTGCTCGCCCACGTCGCCGAGCGCACCGGCGTCCGGCTCGACGTCCTGACGGGCGAGGAGGAGGCCCGGCTGACCTTCCTCGCGGTCCGCCGGTGGTTCGGCTGGTCGGCCGGCACGCTGCTCGTCGCCGACATCGGCGGCGGTTCGCTCGAGCTCGCGATGGGGATGGACGAGGAGCCCGACGTCGCGATCTCGGTCCCCCTCGGCGCCGGCCGCGTGACACGAGACCTCCTGCCGGGCGACCCGCCCTCGCCCGACGACCTGCGCGAGGCCCGCCGCCGGGTGCGCGCCACCATCGCCGCCGAGCTGCGGCCGCTCGCCAAGGCCGGCGCCCCCGACCTCGCCGTCGGCACGAGCAAGTCGATGCGCTCGCTCGCCCGCATCTGCGGCGCCGCGCCGAGCTCCGAGGGGATGTACGCGCGCCGGCTCCTGCCGCGCGAGGCGCTGCTCGAGTGGCTCCCGAGGATCGCCGCCATGACCGCGCGCGAGCGGGCGGAGCTGCCCGGGGTGTCGGCCTCGCGCTCGCGGCAGGTCCTCGCCGCGGCCGTCGTCGCCGACGCCACGATGGACCTGCTCGGTCTCGAGGCCCTCGAGATCTGCCCGTGGGCGCTGCGCGAGGGCATCCTCCTGCGCCACCTCGACCGGATGCAGTGACCGTGCCGGGCCCGCGCACCCCGCGCCGCCGCCGACCGGCGGCGCCGCGGGTCGCGCTCTCGACGTCGTCGGTCTACCCGCTCGGCTGCGCCGCGGCCTTCGCCACGGCGGCCCGGCTGGGTTACGACGGGGTCGAGGTCATGGTGTGGACGGACCCAGTGACCCGCGAGGCCGGGGCGCTGCGCCGGCTCGTGGAGCACCACGGCGTGCCGGTCGTCTCGGTGCACGCGCCGACGCTGCTCGTGACCCAGCGGGTGTGGGGGACCGACCCGTGGGAGAAGGTCGACCGCTCGCTCGACCTCGCCGCGGAGCTCGGCGCCGGCACGGTCGTGCTCCACCCGCCCTTCCGCTGGCAGCGCGACTACGCCCGGGGCTTCGCGGACGGGGTGGCGCTGCGCGAGGAGCGCACCGGGCTGCGGCTGGCCGTCGAGAACATGTACCCGTGGAAGGCGGGGGCCCGCTCGCGCGAGGTGGAGGCCTACCTGCCGCACTGGGACCCGGTGGCCCAGCCCTACGACCACGTGACGCTCGACCTGTCGCACACCGCGACCGCGGGCTCGGACGCGCTGTCGATGGCTGCCGACCTCGGACCCCGGCTCGTCCACCTGCACCTCGCGGACGGCTCCGGGGCGCCCCGCGACGAGCACCTCGTGCCCGGACGGGGCACCCAGCCCTGCGGCGAGGTGCTGGAGGCCCTCGCGACGCGGGGGTTCGCGGGCGACGTCGTCGTCGAGGTCTCGACCCGCCGGGCCGACGACGAGCGCCGCGACCTCGACCTCGCGGAGTCGCTGGCCTTCGCCCGGCTGCACCTCGCCCCGGTGCCCTCCTGAGCAGAGGGACCGGGGCTGCGCGCGGGCGGCGGCGGTCGGTCAGCCCGAGGTGCCGACCGACGAGACGACGAGCTGCGGCGAGCCGCCGGTCGAGCCCTGGCAGGCCTGGACGGACTGCTCGACGAACGCGGCCTCGGTCGACCCGGGCGGGTAGACCCGGAACCCGTCCGCCGTCGTCGGGGCGCAGCTGCGCTGGGGGTAGTTGCCCGCGTCGGCGACCTGCAGGAGGGAGGTCGTCGAGCGGCCCGGGGCGAGGGTGACCGTGCGTGCCGTGCCGGTGCGCTCGGCGGCGGCCCCGAGCTGCGTGCCGTCACCCTCGCCGACGAAGGACACCCCCGGGAAGCCGTCGAGGACACAGCTGCGGGACCCGGTGTTGCGGAAGCTGATCAGCAGGTAGGTGCTGCCGGCCGCCGCGCCGCCGGACGGGCTGCGGACGCCGACGTCGAGCGAGCCGATCGGGCACCGACCGACCCGGCCGGTCGACGAGGTCGACGTCGTGGAGGCGCCGGAGCCGGAGGAGGTCGTCGGCGACGAGCCGCCGGTGGAGGTGGCGGAGCTCGACGGCCTGGAGCCCGTGGAGGAGGTGCTCGGCGAGGCCGACGGGTCGGCGCTGCTGGTCTCGCTCGGGCTGCCGGACAGGCCCGTGGAGGCGCTGCCGGAGGACTCGAGGCCGTTGCCGCAGGCGGTGAGGCCGAGGGCGGCGACCAGGGCGGTCGCCGCGAGGACGGGACGGAGGCGTCGTGTGCTCATGCCGACGACGCTAGGACGGCGAGGTCTCCGACGCGCCTCACGGCGGTCACCGTCACGCACCGGTCCGCTCACGGTCCGGTGACCCGGCCGTGACCTCGTCGTGAGGTCCACCGGACGGGCTCTCGGGCAGCCGGAGCCGTGCCCGGGCACCGCCACCGGCGGGGTTGTCGAGCTCGAGCGTCGCCCCGAGCACGCGGGCCTGCCCGGTGGCGATGACGAGCCCGAGGCCGTGCCCGTCGCCGGCGGTCCGGCTGTGCCGCAGCCGCTGAGGGCCCTCGCGGAGCAGCGACGCCTCGAAGCCGGGGCCGTGGTCCCGCACCTCCACGACCCGACCGTCCTGGACGACCTCGACCGGGGGTGCCCCGTGCCGCAGGGCGTTGCGGACGAGGTTGCTGACGACCCGGTCGACGCGGCGCGGGTCGGTGACCACCTCGGCCCCGCCGCCGGTGCGGACGGTGACGGCGCCCTCCGGCAGCTCCCCTGACGCGACGCCGCGGCGGACCACGCGGTGCACGACCTCGCCGAGGTCCACCTGCTCGGCGAGGGCCTGCTCGCGACCACCGTCGAGGCGGGCGACCTCGAGCAGCTCCTCGACCAGGGCGGCGAGGGCGCGGGCCCGGTCCCGCACGAGATCGGCTGCGCGTGAGGGCTCGAGCAGCTCGGCCGCGGTCAGCAGACCGGTCACGGGGGTGCGCAGGCCGTGGGCGACGTCGGCGGTGAAGCGCTGCTCGGCGCGGACCCGGTCGGCCAGCCGGGCGGCCATCGCGTCGACGGCGTCGGCCAGCGCGCCGACCTCGTCGTGCCGCTCGCCGATGACGCGGCGCAGCGACGCGGGGTCACCGCCGGAGGCCACACCGCGCGCGGTGTCCGCGGCCCGGCGCAGGCGCTGCGCCAGCCGTCCGGCGGTCACCCAGCCGACGAGCCCGGCGACGAGGACGACGACCGCCCCGGCGAGCAGCAGCGCGCGGTCGACCTGCGCGACCGTGCCGTCGGCCGGGACGAACCGCGTCCGCGTCGAGAGGACCACCTCGCCGTCCCGCGCCGCCGCCCACACCGTCCGCACCGAGCCACCGGTCACGAGAGTGGCGCGGGCGCCGTCGGCACGCACCGCGTCGCGCAGCTCGGCCGGGACGGACGGGTCGTCGACGCGCGCGTCGAAGGCGAGCAGCCCGGTGGCCGTCCGGACGTCGACGGCGGCGGAGATCCGGTCGGCGGCCGTGCGCCGGGCGGTGTCGACCTGCTCGCGCAGGACGAGGAGGTGGACGGCGACCCCGAGCGCGGCCACCGCGGCGAGGGCGACGACGATGACGGCCGTCGCGATCCGGCCGCGCAGGCCGCGCGCCCGCCGGCTCACCGCACCAGCCGGTAGCCGAAGCCGCGGACGGTCTCGACCCGGTCGGCGCCGACCTTGGAGCGCAGCCGCTGGACGTGGACGTTGACGACGTGGTCGTCGTCCTCGGTGTCGCCGTAGCCCCAGACCCGTTCCAGCAGCGCCCGACGCGAGAGCACGCGGCCGGGCTCGTCGGCGAGCTCGAGGAAGAGGCGCATCTCGGTCGGGGTGAGGCGCAGCACCTCGTCGCCGCGGCGCAGCTGGACGGCCCGGCGGTCCAGGACGAGGTCGCCGAAGGTCTCCGGGCCCGTCCCGTCGGCGGACGAGGGAGAGGGCTCGGTGGCGGTGGGCGCCCGGTCGGCGGCGGACCGGCGCAGGGCGTTGCGCAGCCGGGCCCGCAGGACCTGCACGTCGAAGGGCTTGGTCACGTAGTCGTCCGCGCCGGCCTCGAGCCCGCCCACGACGTCGAGGCTGTCGGTGCGCGCCGAGACGAGGACGACGGGCACCTGGTCGCTCTCGCGGATGCGCCGCGTCAGGCTCGCGCCGTCGAGGCCGGGGAGCATCACGTCCGACACGACGAGGTCGAACGGCGGTGCGGCACAGCGCCAGGCATCCCACGCCTCCAGCCCGTCGGTGTGCCAGACGACGTCGTAGCCGTCGCGCTCGAGGTGGGCGGCCGTGGCCTCCCCGATGACGGCGTCGTCCTCGACGAGGAGGACGCGGCGCCGTCCGGTCGCGGTGGTGCTCTCGCTCACGCGGCCACAGTAGGCGCGACGTCGCGCCCCGTGGCCCGACGGGACGCCGGCGGTGCTCGACACGGCGCGCGGGCGGTGCCATCGTCGGGGTCATGACCGACGACGCGGTCGTGGTCGACGACCTCCGGGTGGTCCGGGGCGGGCGCGAGGTGATCCCCGGCCTGTCGATGACCGTGCCGCGCGGCGAGATCGTCGGGCTCCTCGGTCCGAGCGGTGGCGGCAAGTCGACGCTGATGCGGGCCGTCGTCGGCGTCCAGGTCGTCGCGAGCGGCACGGTGACGGTGCTCGGCGAGCCCGCCGGCTCGCCCGCGCTGCGGCGCAGGGTCGGCTACCTCACGCAGGCCCCGAGCGTCTACGCCGACCTCACCGTGCGCGAGAACGTCCGCTACCTCGCCCGGGTCGTCGGCGCCGACGCCGCGGCCGCCGAGCGCGCCATCGCCGCCGTCGACCTGACCGACCACGCGGACGCGCGGGCCGGGGCGCTCTCGGGCGGGCAGCTGTCGCGGGCCGGGCTGGCGTGCACGCTCGTCGGCGACCCGGACGTCCTCGTGCTCGACGAGCCGACCGTCGGCCTCGACCCCGTGCTGCGCCGCGACCTGTGGCGCATCTTCCGTGGGCTCGCCGCCGACGGCCGCACCCTCCTCGTCTCCAGCCACGTGATGGACGAGGCCGTCCGCTGCGACCGGCTCGTGCTGCTGCGGGCCGGACGGGTGCTCAGCGACTCGACGCTGCCCGGTCTCCTGGAGCGCACCGGCACCACCGACGCGGAGTCGGCCTTCCTCGCCCTCGTCGACGCCGACGACGGGCGGGCCGTCGACCCACCGCCGGAGGGCTACCGGGGACGGCACGCGGGGGAGGGGTCGTGAACGCGCGCATCACGCTCGCGACCGCCGCGCGCATCCTGCGCCAGCTGCGCGGCGACCACCGCACCGTCGCCCTCATGCTCGTCGTCCCCTGCGTGCTCCTCGGCCTGCTGGCCTGGCTCTACGCCGACTCCCCGGTCGACGTCTTCGACTCCGTCGGGCCCGCGCTGCTCGGCGTCTTCCCGCTCGTCGTCATGTTCATCGTCACGAGCATCGCGACCCTGCGCGAGCGCACGTCGGGCACGCTCGAGCGGCTGCTCACGACGCCGCTGGGCAAGGGCGATCTCATGCTCGGCTACGCCCTGGCCTTCGGCGTGATGGCGCTCGTCCAGGCCGTCGTCGCCAGCGCGTTCGCGGTGTGGGTGTGCGGGCTCGGCGTCGCCGGCCCGCTGTGGCTGCTCGTCGTCATCGCGGTCGTCGACGCGGTCCTCGGCACGGCGCTCGGCCTGCTCGCGAGCGGGTTCGCGCGCACCGAGTTCCAGGCCGTGCAGTTCATGCCCGCGTTCGTCCTGCCGCAGTTCCTGCTCTGCGGCCTCATCGTGCCGCGCGACCGGATGCCCGGGGTGCTCGAGGCGGTGTCGGACGTCCTGCCGCTGTCGTACGCCGTGGACGCGATGAAGGACGTGGCGACGCGGACCGAGCCGCTCGGCGACGTGCTGCCGAGCCTCGGGGTGATGCTGGTCTGGATCGTCGTCGCGCTCGTCCTCGGCAGCCTGACCCTGCGCCGCCGCACCCCCTGATCCCGGCCGCGCCTCAGGGGGTCGCGATCTCGAAGTGCTGGTAGTCCTTGAGCCTCGTGTAGTCGCCGCCCCACGTGAACCCGCGGGCCGCGAACGCGCGGACCACCTCGTCGCCCGCGACGACCATCCCCGGGCGCACGTCGGTGCGGTCCAGGTAGGCAGACCCGGCGGTCGGCAGCACGAGGTCGCCCTTGACGTAGGGGTTCTCGATGGTGTTGACGTCGATCGCCTTGCCGTAGCTGTGGATCGAGAAGCGATCGGTCGTCCCGGTGATCGGCCGGCAGTTGAACGCCGAGGTGTTGTCCGCGGCCATCGAGGCGTCGTCGTCGGCGTCGTAGCGCTCGATGAGCTCCATCCGCCGGATCGGGAAGCGGTCGCGGTAGAGGTCGCCGAAGACATGGGCCACGTCGCGGGCGACGTCCTCGTGCACCATGAGCCGCCCGAGGTGCGGGCGGTCGTCGAAGCCCCAGTACGTCATCGTGACGATCCGCAGGTCCTCGATCGGGACGGGGCACCCCGGCTTCCAGCTGACCCCGACCATCGTGGCGCGCGTCCGGCGGTCGACCGGCGTGACGACCGCGAGGAAGGGCAGGTGGTGGCCCGGGCGCCAGTGGGCGACCGCCCGGTCGAGGCCTGCCGCGGAGGCGGCCGCGACGTCGGGCGACGACGGCCGGGCGGTCGCCGGCGCGGCGAGGGCCGCGAGGAGGGCGGTGGCGGTGGCGAGGACGGCGGTGGGGCGCAGGCGCATCGGTGGGCCTTCCGGAGCAGGGGGTCGGACGGACCCGGCCACGCTAGGCGCGCACCGCCCGCCGCGCGCGTCGAGCGGTCTCGGGCGCCCCTGCGGTCCGGGGCGGGCCCGCGGCCGGGCTAGCCTGCTCGTCGTGGACGCCTCCGACCTGCTCCGTGGAGCCCTGCTCCAGATCTCCGGCTCCGACGCGGTGCGCACCGCCGTGACGAAGGCGCCGGTCAGCCGGTCGGTCGTCCAGCGCTACGTCGCCGGGGACCTCGTCCCCGAGGCCGTCGCCGTCACCGGCGAGCTGCGCGGCACCAACCGCCTCGCGACGATCGACTACCTCGGCGAGGACGTCACCGACCGCGCGCAGGCCGAGCGCACCCGCGACACCTACCTCGCGCTCCTCGACGCGCTCGCCGAGGCCGACCTCGCCCGCTTCGGCGCGGCCGAGGTCAGCGTCAAGCTGAGCGCCGTCGGGCAGGCCATCCCCGGCGACGGGGACGCCATCGCCCTCGAGAACGCCCGCGCCATCTGCGAGGCGGCCGACCGCGCCGGGACGACCGTGACCCTCGACATGGAGGACCACACGACGACCGACCGCACCCTCGAGGCCGTGCGCGCGCTGCGCGCCGACTTCCCGTGGGTCGGGGCGGTCCTCCAGGCCTACCTCCACCGCACCGAGGCCGACTGCCGCGACCTCGCCGGCCCCGGCAGCCGGGTGCGGCTGTGCAAGGGCGCCTACAAGGAGCCCGCGTCCGTCGCCTACCAGGACGGCGGCGAGGTCGACCTCTCCTACGTCCGTTGCCTCAAGGTGCTCATGGCCGGCGAGGGCTACCCGATGGTCGCCAGCCACGACCCCCGCCTCGTCGAGATCGCCGAGGCGCTCGCGTCGCACCACGGTCGCACGCCCGACTCCTACGAGTTCCAGATGCTCCTCGGTGTGCGCTCCACCGAGCAGAAGCGGATCGCCGACCGCGGCCACCAGATGCGCGTCTACCTGCCCTTCGGCGAGGACTGGTACGGCTACCTCGTGCGCCGGCTCGCCGAGCGGCCGGCCAACCTGCGCTTCTTCCTGCGCTCGCTCGCCGGCAGCAGCTGAAACCCCCGCGCCGCCGACGCGGCCGGACGGCATACTCGGCGCCATGGCCACGACTGCGATCTTCGGTGCCGGTGTCATGGGCGAGACGCTCCTCTCGGGGCTGCTCCGCGCAGGGCGGCCGGCCGACTCCCTCGTCATCACCGAGCGCCGGGCCGACCGCGCCGCCGAGCTGACCGAGCGCTACGGGGTGCGCGTCCTCGAGAACGCCGAGGCCGCCGCCGCCGCGAGCACGCTCGTCCTCGTCGTCAAGCCGCAGGACATGGGGGCGCTCCTCGACGAGATCGCGCCGCACGTCGAGCCCGGTGACCTCGTCGTCAGCCTCGCGGCCGGCATCACGACCTCGTTCGTCGAGTCCCGTCTGCCGCAGGGCCGTTCGGTCGTCCGGGTGATGCCCAACACGCCGGCCCTCGTCGACCAGGGGATGGCCGCCGTCTCGGCCGGGGCGCACTGCGGGCCCGAGCACCTCACCGAGGCGCAGTCGCTGCTCGCCGCGACGGGCAAGGTCCTCGAGGTCCCCGAGAAGCTCCAGGACGCCGTCACCGCCATCTCCGGCAGCGGCCCGGCCTACATCTTCTACGTCGTCGAGGCGATGATCGAGGCCGGCGTCGTCCTCGGCATGCCGCGCTCGACGGCCACCGAGCTCGTCGTCCAGACCCTCTTCGGCGCCGCGACGATGATCAAGGAGACCGGCCAGCACCCGACCGTCCTGCGCGAGCAGGTCACCTCGCCGGGCGGCACGACCGCGGCCGCGCTGCGCGTCATGGACGACCACAAGGTGCGGGCCGCGTTCATCAGCGCGATGGAGGCCGCTGCCACCCGCAGCCGCGAGCTCGCCGGTGGCTGAGGCGGCGCCGGGCGTGCACCCCGGCCTGCGGGTGGAGCCGGTCACCGACGCCACGTGGCGCGCCTACCGCGACGTGCGCCAGGCCGCCCTCATCGACAGCCCGCGCGCCTTCTGGACGACGTACGCGCAGAGCGCGGCCCGCACCGACGACGACTGGCGCGCGCTCGTGGCCACCGGCCCGGCGCTGTGGCTCGCCTGGGACCTCGACCGCCCGGTCGGCACCGTCGGCCTCGCCCACGGCGAGGACCAGCCGGACGACGAGGTGTACCTCGTCGGGATGTGGGTGGCCGGCGCCGCCCGGGGGAGCGGCGCCGCCGCCGACCTCGTCGACGCCGCGCTGGCGCGGGCCCGCGCCGACGGCCGGCGCCGCGTCGTCCTCGACGTCGCCCGCGAGAACTCCCGGGCGCTGCGCTTCTACCTGCGGCGCGGCTTCGCCCTCACCGGTGAGACCGGGACGATGCCGTGGGACCCCACGTGCGTCGAGGAGCGGATGGTCCTCGAGCTCGCGTGACGGACCCGGGGCGCACCCGCTGTTCACCTCCCCGGTTGCCGCACACCGTGGGTGTCGTGGGAGAGTGACGGCCATGAGCGACATCACGGTCCGCACCCTGGGCGCCGAGGAGTGGGAGCACTACCGCTCCATGCGCCTCACGGCGCTGCGCGAGTCGCCCGAGGCGTTCGTCGCCTCCCACGACGAGGAAGAGGCCGAACCCGAGGACTTCTGGCGCGCCCGGATGGAGCGCTCGACCCGCCTGCTCGCCGAGCGCGACGGCGAGCCCCTCGGCATCGCCAGCGTCGGGGACGTCGACGAGGACCGCCCGGACCACGCCCAGCTCTTCGGCCTCTTCGTCACCCCGGCGGCCCGGGGCACCGGCGTCGCGGCCGCGCTCGTGCGGGCCGCCTCGCGCGTCGCCGCCGAGGACGGCCGCCGCCAGCTCCTCTACTGGGTCGGCACCGACAACGGTCGCGCCGTGGCCTTCGCCAGCAGCTTCGGCTTCCGTCCGACCGAGAGCCGCCGTCCGATGCGCGTCGTCTCCGAGGACGACGGCGAGGAGGAGGTCGCGATGACCCTCTCCCTCGCCGGTGACCGCGGGGGCATCCCCAGCGCGATCTGAGCCCGGCCGGCCCGGTTACGGCCGGGCGGCCAGCCGCTCGATGAGCGTCGTCGGCCCGCTGACGATGAGCGTGTCGTGGGCCGAGACCTTGGTCGTCGGCACCGCGTAGGTGAAGTCCTCGCCGGGCGCCTTGACGCCGACGACGGTGACGCCGTACTTGCTGCGGACCTGGCTCTGCTCGAGCGTGAACCCGATCGTCTCGGTCGGCGGCCGCATCTTGACGATGGCGAAGCCGTCGTCGAACTCGATGTAGTCCTGCATCCGCCCGCCGACGAGGTGGGCCACGCGCCGGCCGGTGTCGGCCTCGGGACGCACGATGTGGTGCACGCCGATCCGGTCGAGGATGCGGGCGTGCTCCGGCGAGAGCGCCTTGGCCCAGATGGCCGGCACCTGCGCGTCGACGAGGTTGGCCGCCGCGAGCACCGAGGCCTCGACCGAGGACCCGATGGCGACGACGGCGATCTGGAAGCGGCCGGCCTTCGCGTCGCGGATGACGCCGGCGTCGCTGGCGTCGCCGTGGACGACCTGCGAGATGCGGCCGAGGAACTTCTCGGCGAGGAAGCCGTCCTTCTCGATGGCGGTGACCTTGTGCCCGAGCCGTCGCAGCTCGAGGGCCGCCGCGGCGCCGAAGCGGCCGAGGCCGATGATGAGGACCTCGTCGTCGCGGGCGTTCCTGCCCATGGGTGCGTTCCTCCCGGTGGTGGGTCCGTGCGGTCCCAGCCTGCCACGGACCGACCACCGAGTAGCGTGCAGCCATGGCCCCACGGACGAGCGTCATCTGGGATGACGTGTTCACCGCCTACGACTTCGGTCCCGGCCACCCGATGGGCCCCGTCCGCCTCGACCTCACGACGCGCCTCGCGCGCTCCCTCGGCGTCCTCGACCACGTCGACCTCGTGAGCCCCGGTGTGGCGGTCGACGACCTGCTCGCGACCGTCCACGACCCCGCCTACGTCGAGGCGGTCAAGGTCGCCTCGGCCGACCCGGCGCGGGCCGACGTGCACCGCGGCCTGGGGACCGACGACGACCCGGCCTTCCGGGGGATGCACGAGGCCTCGGCCCGGATCGTCCAGGGCACCGTCGAGGTCTGCCGGCGCGTCTGGGAGGGCGAGGCCGAGCACGGCGTCAACTACTGCGGTGGCCTGCACCACGCGATGCGCACGCACGCGAGCGGCTTCTGCATCTACAACGACATCGCCGTCGGCATCCAGTGGCTGCTCGACCACGGCGCCGAGCGCGTCGCCTACGTCGACATCGACGTCCACCACGGCGACGGCGTCGAGCGCGCGTTCTGGAACGACCCGCGGGTGATGACGATCTCGCTCCACGAGAGCGGCCAGCACCTCTTCCCCGGCACCGGGTGGCCGGCCGACGTCGGCGGGCCCGACGCGCGCGGCACGGTCGCCAACGTCGCCCTGCCCCCGGGCACCGGCGACGCGTCGTGGCTGCGGGCCATCGACTCGGTCGTGCCGCACCTGGTGCGCGCCTTCGCGCCGGACGTCCTCGTGACCCAGCACGGCTGCGACACCCACCTCGAGGACCCGCTCGCGCACCTCGCCATCACCGTCGACGCGCAGCGGCGCGCCCACGACGAGCTGCACTCGCTGGCCCACGAGGTGTGCGGCGGGCGCTGGGTCGCGCTCGGCGGCGGGGGCTACGAGCTCGTCGACGTCGTGCCGCGCTCGTGGACGCACCTGACGGCGATCGCGGCGCACGCGCCGGTCGACGTGCAGACGCCGGTCCCGCAGGACTGGCTCGACCACGTCGAGTCGCTGCTCGGGCGGCCCGGGCCGCGCCGGATGGGCGACCTGCCGAAGGACCGGCTCCCGATCTGGGTGCAGCCGTGGGGGACGGGGCACAACCCGGACAGCCCGCTCGACCGCGCGGTGTTCGCGACCCGGCAGGCCGTCTTCCCGCTGCACGGCCTCGACCCCTGGTTCGACTGATGCCCGCACGCCCCGGGGTCGGCCGTCCGGCCGGGGCCGAGCGCCCGAGCGGGGGTTCGGCCCATCGGCTCGACACGCCGAAATTCTGCTGTCGCAGACGGCGTGTCGGCTGGACAACGTCCACGAGTGCGTTCATTCCCCTTCACAGTGGTCACAACTGCCCCTATGGTTGCGACAGCACGCCACAGGGAGCTGTCCGGGCTGGATCCGGCACTGCGGCGAGCAGAAGATCGAGGTCCAGATGTCCACGGAGCGTCAGCTCGGCGAGGTGCGCTTCCTCACCGTCGCCGAGGTCGCCACGATCATGCGCGTCTCGAAGATGACGGTCTACCGCATGGTCCACGCCGGTGAGCTGCCGGCGATCCGGGTCGGCCGGTCCTTCCGGGTCCCGGAGGACGAGGTGCACGCGTACCTGCGCAGCTCGTTCGTCGACACCGCGTGACCCGGTCCCGCCGACCGAGGAGGGGCGCCCCGCCGGCCGGCGGGGCGCCCCTCGTGCGTCACCCGCACACCGTCTCCGGCCCCCGCGGTTTGGGGCCGGTGGGGGCCCGCCGGTAGGGTGGGCCGCCGTACCCCCGTACCACCGTGAGGAACACCCATGGGCTCTGTCATCAAGAAGCGGCGCAAGCGGATGGCGAAGAAGAAGCACCGCAAGCTGCTGCGCAAGACGCGTCACCAGCGTCGCAACAAGAAGTGACCACGCGTCACCTCTGAGCGTCGAGGGTCCCCGGCCGTTGCCGGGGACCTTTGTCGTCCCCCGGGCGCCCGGCCCGCGACCACGTCCCGGCTCCCCCTGTGGGTCCCGGGAGCGCCCCGGTAGTCTCGGTCCCGTCGGACCGGCATGGGAGGAGTCGCGGTGGCGAAGGTGGTGCTGGTCACCGGGGTGTCCCGGTACCTCGGGGGGCTGCTCGCGCGGCGGGTCGCGGCCGAGCCGGGCGTCGAGCGCGTCGTCGGCGTCGACGTCATCCCGCCGCCGCACCCCGTCCCCGGCGTCGAGTTCGTGCGCGCCGACATCCGCAACCCGATGATCTCCCGCGTCATCGAGTCCTCGGGCGTCGACACCGTCGTCCACATGAACGTCATCGCGACGCCGACCTTCGTCGGGGGCCGGACCCCGCAGAAGGAGATCAACGTCATCGGCACGATGCAGCTCCTCGCGGCGTGCCAGAAGTCCTCCACCGTGCGGCGCCTGGTCGTCAAGTCCTCTGCCGCGGTCTACGGCTCGACCCCGCGCGACCCCGCGCTGTTCACCGAGGACATGGACGCGCGCCGCACCCCGAGCAGCGGCTTCGGCAAGGACTCCATCGAGGTCGAGGGATACGTGCGCGGCTTCGCCCGGCGCCGCCCGGACGTCGACATCCTCATGCTCCGCCTCGCCAACGTCATCGGCCCGCGCATCCGCACCTCGATCACCGACTACTTCTCGATGCCGGCCGTGCCGGTCCCGCTCGGCTACGACGCCCGGATGCAGTTCCTCCACGAGGAGGACGCCATCGACGCCCTCGTGCTCGGCACCACCGGTGACGCGACCGGGGTCGTCAACGTCGCCGGCGACGGGGTGGTCACCGTCCTGCAGGCCGTCGCCCTCGCCGGCCGGCCCGCGGTCCCGCTGCCGCTCGGGAGCGCCTCGTTCGTCGGCGGCGTCACCCGCCGGCTCGGGCTCGCCGACTTCTCGCCCGACCAGATGTCCTTCCTCGCCTACGGCCGCGGCCTCGACACGACGCGGATGCGCGACCGGCTCGGGTTCGAGCCCCGGTACACGACCCGGGAGGCGTTCGAGGCCTTCGCCGCCACCCTCGGCTCGCAGGGACCGGGTCTCGGCTCGGTCGTCGACGCCGTGAGCGGGGTCGCCGGCGCCGCGAGCCAGTCGGTCCTCACGGCGCTCGGCGCCGGGAGCGTGCGCTGATGGCCGCCCGCCCGGGAGCCCTCGCGGCCGGTGCCGCGCGCGCCGGTGGCGAGCGGGCCCGCCGCCGCTCGACGCCGCTCATCGGGGCCGAGCCGGTGGCGGCCGCACCGGTGGCGGCGACGACGAGCGCGACGTCGAAGGCCACCCCGGCGAAGAAGGCCACCCCGGCGAAGAAGACCGCGCCCGCCAGGAAGGCCGCGGCGGCGAAGTCCGCTCCCGCGAGGAAGGCCGCGCCGGCGAAGAAGGCCGCTCCCGCCCCTCCCGCCCCCGTCGCGTCGGTCCGCAAGCACCGTCCGGCGCCCCGGGTCACCTCCGCCCCCTCGCCACGCGCGACGACGCAGGCGGGGGAGCGCACCGGCGCCGGCCGCCTCACCCCGCGCGAGAAGGCCCGCCGCGACGCCGCCGCGCGTCGTCCGCAGCTGCGGGTCGCCGACCCCGCCGCGCCCCGCCGCCGGGCCGCGCGACCCGCGCCGCCCGCCCCGGCCACGCCGCCGGCGGCCGCCCCGCCGCTGGCCGCCGTGCCCCCGCTCGACCCCACCACCGCGTCGGCGCCCGGCCGCTCCGGCCTGCCGGTGCCCGACCTCGCCGACGTCCTCGACGCGCTCGTCGTCGGCCTGCGGGTCGCGGCCGAGGCCGCCGGCGTCGCGCCCGAGGACGTGGAGCGCCGGGTCGCGCAGGTGCTCGCGTACCTGCGCCGCCGGGTCGAGGGCGACTACGACGTCGACGACTTCGGCTACGACGAGCACTTCACCGAGAACGTCTTCTACCCGATGCTCCGGCCGCTCTACCGGCACTGGTTCCGGGTCGAGGTGCGGGGCATCGAGAACATCCCGGCGGAGGGCGGCGCCCTCGTGGTCTCCAACCACTCGGGCACGATCGCGCTCGACTCGCTCATGGTGCAGCTGGCCATCCACGACGAGCACCCGCAGCACCGGACGATGCGCGCGCTGGGGGCCGACCTCGTCTTCCAGACCCCGTTCGTCGGGACGATGGCCCGCCGCTCCGGCTCGACCCTCGCCGCGAGCGAGGACGCCGCGCGTCTCTTCGGCCGCGGCGAGCTCGTCGGCGTCTTCCCCGAGGGCTTCAAGGGCACCGGCAAGCCCTTCAGCGAGCGCTACAAGCTGCAGCGCTTCGGCCGCGGTGGCTTCGTCTCCGCGGCGCTCGCCGCCGGGGTGCCCATCGTCCCGTGCTCGGTCGTCGGCGCCGAGGAGACCTACCCGATCATCGGCAACATGGGCAGCCTGGCGCGGCTGCTCGGCCTGCCGTACGCGCCGGTGACCCCGACCTTCCCGTGGCTCGGCCCGCTGGGGATGGTCCCGCTGCCGAGCAAGTGGATCATCGAGTTCGGCGCCCCGATCGACACCTCCGGCCACGACGAGGGGGCCGCCGAGGACCCCATGCTCGTCTTCGACCTCACCGACCAGGTGCGCGAGACCATCCAGCAGACCCTCTACACGCTGCTCATGCAGCGTCGGTCGGTCTTCTTCTGAGCGCCGTGGGTACCGCGCCGTGAGCACCCCCGAGCCCCGCGTGACCCTCGTGACCCGCGAGGGCTGTCACCTGTGCACGAGCGCCCGCGAGACGGTCGCCCGGGTGTGCGCCGACCTCGGCGTCGGGTGGCGCGAGCTCGACGTCGACGGCGACCTCGACCTGCTCGGACGCTGGTCGGAGGAGGTGCCGGTCACCCTCGTCGACGGGCGCCAGCACGACTTCTGGCGGGTCGACGAGACCCGGCTGCGGGCGGCCCTCGCGACCCCGCCCCGAGGGGAAGCATCCGGCCAGACCGGACGTTGAGCGCACTAGCACATCGTCGTCGTGAGGCACGTCACCGGGGTCCCGCGCAACTTTGTGCCTCCCTTCACAAAGTCGTAGGCTGACCGGGTTCCGCGGGCGACCGTGCGGCGTCTCGCCGTGCCTCTCGCCGCAGCCCGTGACCCGCGAAAGGAGTCGGTGACCGCCTGTGTCCACCGCAGCAGCCACCCGCCGGGGCATCCCGGACGCGTCGGTGGCCCGTCTGCCCGGGTACCTGCGAGCCCTCACCGCCCTCGCCGACGCCGGCATCGCCTCGGTCAGCTCCGAGGAGCTGGCCGGCGCCGCCGGGGTCAGCTCGGCGATGCTCCGCAAGGACCTCTCGCACCTCGGCAGCTACGGCGTGCGCGGGGTCGGGTACGACGTCGAGCGGCTCGCCTCCGAGATCGCCGCGGCGCTCGGGCTGACCCAGGACTGGCCGGTCGCCATCGTCGGGATGGGCAACCTCGGGCGGGCGCTCGCCGCCTACCGCGGGTTCGCCGAGCGCGGCTTCCGGGTCATCGCCCTGCTCGACCGCGACCCGCGGGTCGTCGGCGAGGAGGTGTCGGGCCGCGTCGTGCGCCCGATGACCGACCTCGCGACGCTCGTGCGCGACGAGGGGCTCTCGGTCGGCGTCATCGCCACCGCCTCCGACGGCGCGCAGGACGCCTGCGACGCGCTCGTCGCGGCCGGCATCCGCTCCGTGCTCAACTTCGCGCCGGTGCTGCTGTCGGTCCCCGAGGACGTCGCCGTGCGCACCGTCGACCTCTCGACCGAGCTCCAGATCCTCGCCTTCCACGGCCAGCGCAACGCCGTCGCCGAGGCGGTGGCGCCGTGAGCCTCGTCGTCCTCGGCCTCTCCCACCACGGGGCGCCCCTCGGGCTGCTCGAGTCGGTGGCCCTCGACGGTCCCGCCGCGACCGACCTCGAGACCGCCGTCCTGCGCTCGGAGCACGTCACCGAGGCGGTCGTCCTCTCGACGTGCAACCGCACCGAGGTCTACGCCGAGAGCCTGACCTTCCACGGCGCGCTCGTCGACATCACCAACGCTCTCGCACAGGCCTGTTCGGTCGACCGCGCCGAGCTGCAGCCCCACCTGTACGTGCACTACGAGGACCGCGGCATCGCGCACGCCTTCACCGTCGCGGCCGGCCTGGACTCGATGGCCGTCGGCGAGGCGCAGATCCTCGGTCAGGTGCGCCGCAGCCTCTCGCGCGCCCAGAAGCACGGCCACGTCGGTCCGGCGCTCAACGGGCTGCTCCAGCAGGGCCTGCGCGTCGCCAAGCGCGTCCACTCCGAGACCGAGATCGACCTCGTGAGCGGCTCCCTCGTGCAGGCGGGCATCACCCGCGCCGAGGCCGTGCTCGGGGGCCTCGGCGCCCGGTCCGTCCTCGTCGTCGGCGCCGGCGGGATGGGCGCGCTCGCCGCGACCACGGTCTCGCGCCACGGCGCTCGCGAGGTCGTCGTCGTCAACCGCAACCCCGACCGTGCGGTCGGGGTCGCCGAGCGGGTCGGCGGTCGCGCCCGCCCGCTCGCCGAGCTGACGGAGGCGCTCGCGGACGCCGACCTCGTCATCGCCTCGACCGGCGCGCGGGGCCAGGTCGTCACGGCCGAGCACGTCGCCGCCGCCCTCGCCACCCGCGGCGGACGCCCGCAGGTCTACGTCGACCTCGCCCTGCCGCACGACGTCGAGCTCGACGTCGACGCCCTCGAGGGCGCCACCCGGGTCGGTCTCGCCGAGCTCGGTGAGGACCTCGCCGAGGCCGGCTCCGCCCCGCAGGTCGCCGTCGCGCGCGAGCTCGTCACCGCCGAGGTCGCCGCCTACCTCCTCCAGCGCTCCGCGCAGGCCGTCGCCCCCACCGTCACCGCGCTGCGCGCCCGCGCCGGCGAGGTCGTCGACGCCGAGCTGACCCGCCTCGAACGACGCACGCCCGGCCTCGACGACCACGAGCGGGCCGAGGTCCGCCGCGCCGTCGAGCGCGTCGTCGACAAGCTGCTCCACACCCCGACCGTCCGGGTCAAGGAGCTCGCCCGCGACGGCCAGGGCGGCAGCTACGCCCGCGCCCTCTCGGACCTGTTCGACCTCGACCCGCGCGACGTCTCGCTCGTCTCGGCGCCGCCGGCCATCCCGGGGGAGGACGCATGACCGCGCTGCGCCTCGGCACCCGCCGCTCCGCCCTCGCGACGACCCAGTCCTCCTGGGTCGCCGACCGGCTGCGCGCCCTCGGGCACGAGGTCGAGCTCGTCGAGATCACGACCGAGGGCGACCGCGACCGCACGACCCCGCTCGCCCAGCTCGGCGGCACCGGCGTCTTCGTCTCCGCGCTGCGCGAGGCGCTCGCCGACGGCCGGGTCGACCTCGCCGTCCACTCGCTCAAGGACCTCCCGACCGCGCCCGACCCCCGCGTCGACGTCGCCGCCGTTCCCGTCCGCGAGGACGTCCGCGACGCCCTCGTCGCGCGCGACGGCCTGACCCTCGGCGAGCTGCCGGCCGGTGCCACCGTCGGCACCGGCTCGCCGCGCCGCCGCGCGCAGCTCGAGGCCCTCGGCCTCGGCCTGGTCCTCACCGACCTGCGCGGCAACGTCGACACCCGGCTGCGCGCCGTGCACGAGGGCCGGCTCGACGCCGTCGTCCTCGCGGCGGCCGGCCTGCGCCGGCTCGGCCGGGCCGACGAGGTGACCGAGCTGCTCGACCCGCTCCAGGTGCTGCCGGCCCCCGGCCAGGGCGCCCTCGCGGTCGAGGTCCGCCGCGACGACGACGCCACGCGCGCCGCCGTCGCCCCGCTTGAGGACGCCGACGCCCGCGCCTGCGTCACCGCCGAGCGCACCCTGCTCGCCGAGCTCGAGGCCGGGTGCTCTGCCCCGGTCGGCGCGCTCGCCGAGGTCGTCGAGGGGGTGGACGGGCCCGAGCTGTCCCTGCGGGCCGTCGTCGCCGCCCCCGACGGCTCCCACGACCTGCGCCGGTCCCTGACCGGTGACCCCGCCGAGGCCGCAGACCTCGGCCGGAGGACGGCCCGCCTCCTCCTCGAGGACGGCGCCGCCGACCTCATGCCCACGTCCACCGACCGATCCGTCACGGAGCGTGCCCAGTGAGCCCCACGCGCTCGTCCACCCGCCCCTCCCGCGCCCCCGCGCGCGTCGCCTTCGTCGGCGGCGGGCCGGGCGACCCCGGCCTGCTCACGGTGCGTGCCGTCGAGCTGCTCGCCGCGGCCGACGCCGTCGTCATCGACCAGGTCGCCCGCGAGGCGATCGCCCTGCGGCACGCCCGCGAGGACGTCGAGGTCGTCGACGCCGGTCACGGCGACCAGGGCGAGGCCCTGACCCAGGCCTCGCGCGCCAAGCTCGTCGTCAAGGCGGCCAAGGCGCACGCCGGCGGCCTCGTCGTCCGCCTCATGTACGGCGACCCGGCCGTCTTCAACGGGCTGGCCGAGGAGGCGCAGGCGCTCGTCAAGGCCGGCATCTCCTTCGAGGTCGTGCCCGGTGTCAGCAGCCTGAGCGCGGTGCCGGCCTACGCCGGCGTGCCGCTCACGGCCAAGTCCACCTCGGCCGTCCACGTCGTCGTCGCCGGTCCCGGTGCGCCGGCCGTCGCCGGCGGGGTCGACGCCTCGGTCACCGTCGTCGTCCTCGGCGCCCCGGACCGCGCTGCCGTCGCGCTCCGGGCGCTGCTCGACGCCGGCCGTGACGCCGCGACCCCGGTCGCCCTCACCGAGCGCGGCACGACGACCGAGCAGCGCACGCTCGTCACGACCCTCGGCGAGGCGCCCGGCGTCATGGCCGACAGCCGCTTCCCCGTCCTCGCCGTCGTCGGTGACACCGTCCGGATGCGCGACGCCCTCTCGTGGTTCGAGACCAAGCCGCTCTACGGCTGGTCGGTCCTCGTGCCGCGCACGAAGGAGCAGTCGGGCACGATGACCGCCCGCCTCGAGCACCACGGCGCGCACGCCGAGATCGTCCCGACCATCTCGGTCGAGCCGCCGCGCACGCCGCAGCAGCTGGAGCGCGCCGTCAAGGGCATGGTCACCGGACGCTACGAGTGGGTCGGCTTCACGTCGGTCAACGCCGTGCGCGCCATCCGCGAGAAGTTCGACGAGTTCGGGCTCGACGCGCGCTCCTTCGCCGGTCTCAAGGTCGCCGCCGTCGGTGGCGTCACGGCCGACGCGCTGCGCGAGTGGGGCATCAACCCCGACCTCGTGCCCACCGACGAGCAGTCCGCCCAGGGCCTGCTCGACGCGTGGCCGCCGTTCGACGCCGACCTCGACCCCATCAACCGGGTCTTCCTGCCGCGCGCCGACATCGCCACCGACACCCTCGTCGCGGGCCTGCAGGCCACCGGCTGGGAGGTCGACGACGTCACCGCCTACCGCACCGTCCGGGCCGCCCCGCCGCCCGCGCCGGTGCGCGACGCCATCAAGTCCGGGGCCTTCGACGCCGTGCTCTTCACGTCGAGCTCGACCGTGCGAAACCTCGTCGGCATCGCCGGCAAGCCGCACCCGAGCACGGTCATCGCCTGCATCGGCCCGGCCACGGCGAAGACGGCCGAGGAGCACGGCCTGCGGGTCGACGTCCTCGCGCCGGAGCCGAGCGCCGCGGCGCTCGTCGACGCGCTCGCCGACCACGGCCGCTCGATCGCCCTCGACGCCGCCGAGGCCGGCGAGGAGGTCGTGCGCCCGAGCCAGCGTCGCGCCGGCGGCCGGAAGCGCGCCACGTGACGGCGGGCCTGCCGCTGCCGGGGGCGCCGTTCCCGGTCGGCCGGCCGCGCCGGCTGCGCCGCACCCCGGCGCTGCGGCGGCTCGTCGCCGAGACGCGGCTGCACCCGGCCGAGCTCGTCCTGCCGGTCTTCGTCCGCGAGGGCATCGACGCCCCCGTCGCCATCTCGTCGATGCCGGGCGTCGTCCAGCACACGCTCGACTCGCTCGTCGAGGAGGCGCGGCGCTGCGCCGACGCCGGACTCGGCGGGATCATGCTCTTCGGTGTGCCGTCGGCCAAGGACGGTCGGGGCTCCGGCGCCGACGACCCCGACGGCATCCTCAACGTCGGGCTCTCGCGGGTCGTCGAGGCGGTCGGTGACGACCTCGTCGTCATGAGCGACCTCTGCCTCGACGAGTTCACCGACCACGGCCACTGCGGCGTGCTCGCGGCCGACGGCTCGGTCGACAACGACGCGACGCTCGAGCGCTACGCGTCGATGGCCCTCGCGCAGGCCGCGACCGGCACGCCGGTCCTCGGCCTGTCCGGGATGATGGACGGCCAGGTCGGGTACGTCCGGGCGGCCCTCGACGCTGCCGGGTACACCGACACCTCGATCCTCGCGTACGCCGCGAAGTACACCTCGGGGCTCTACGGGCCGTTCCGCGAGGCCGTGCAGTCCTCCCTCGTCGGGGACCGCGCGACCTACCAGCAGGACCCGGCCAACGGCCGCGAGGCGCTGCGCGAGCTCGAGGCCGACATCGCCGAGGGCGCCGACATCGTCATGGTCAAGCCCGCCGGGCCGCACCTCGACGTCGTCGCCGCGGCCGCCGCGGTCTCGCCGGTCCCCGTCGCGGCCTACCAGATCTCCGGCGAGTACGCCCAGATCGAGGCCGCCGCCGAGCGCGGGTGGGTCGACCGCGAGCGGGTCATGATGGAGGCGCTGCTCGGCATCCGCCGGGCCGGCGCGAGCATCATCCTCAGCTACCACGCCATCGAGGCCGCCCAGCGCCTCTGAGCGCCCACGCAGCCTGTCCAGGTGCGGGCTACACCGCAGTACGTGACGCTGAGGCGTCAGTTACTGCGGTGTAGCCCGCGCTCGGGGGGTGCCGCGTCAGTGCTCGTGGGCGTGCGGGGCCTCGCCGGTGACCGCGACCATCTCGACGGGCGTGTGCTCGAGCGCGTGCCGGGCGAGGACCTTCCCGGTGCCGAGGTCGGCGACGACGAGCTCCTTCTCCTCCGCGTCCGTGACGAAGGCGGTGACACTCGATGGTGAGTGCGGAAGTGGCTGCCGAAGCGACCACTTCCGCACTCGACGGCGGGCGTCAGTGGTCGCCGGCGTCGAGGCGGGCGCGCAGGCGCTCGATGCCACCGCGCAGGAGCTCGCCGTAGCCGTCGTCACCGAGCAGGTGGGCCGTGGTCTCGGCCGCCTCGAGCTCGCGACGGGCCTCGGTGATACGCCCCTGGCGGCGGTAGCCGTCGCCGAGGTTGAGGTGGAGGCTGGGCGCGAGGGCCGCGGCCGAGGGGATGCCGACCGGCGCCAGCGCGTCGTCGGCCAGGTGCGCGTGCTCGCGCAGCGCGGCCTCGTCCCACGCCACCTCGTCGGCGAGGGCGGGCTCGAGGTCGGCGAGGTAGTGCGCGAGCACGCAGCGCGTGGCGTGCTCGCCCGGCCCGGTCCCCTCCCAGGCGGCGAGCATCCGGGCCCGCCCGTCCTCGCGCTCGCCGCCGAGCGCCTGCGTCACGCCGGCCAGGACCGCGCTCCACTCCGTCATGCCGCGGACGCTACGGGCCGCCACCGACGGGGCCGCGGCGGCATCCACCGGGGGTCGAGGGCGCACACGGTCGCCGGGGCGACCGCTTCCGCACTCGACTCCGGACGGGATGGGGCGGGGACGGCGAACCGCCCGCCACGCGCTGCGTGACGGGCGGTCCGGGGTGGGGCATCCCGTCGTCCCTGCACGACGGGATGCCCGGGCGGCTCGCCGGAGGGAGCGGAGCCGGGGAGGGACCTCGCTCAGGCCTGCTTGGCGAGCTGGAGGTCGATGACGAGCTTGATCTTCTCGGAGACGAGGACGCCGCCCTTCTCGAGGTTGGCGTTCCAGGTGAGGCCCCACTGCGTGCGGTCGAGCTCGCCGGAGGCCTCGAAGGCCGCCTTCTCGTTGCCCCACGGGTCGGTCGCGACGCCGCCGAACTCGACGTCGAGCGAGACCGGCTTGGTGACGCCCTTGATCGTGAGGTCGCCGGTGAGGGTGGAGCCGTCGAACGAGGTCGAGCGGAAGGTCATGTCGGGGTGGTTCTCGGAGTCGAAGAAGTCACCGCTGCGCAGGTGGCCGTCGCGGTCGGCGGTGCCGGTGGCGACGGAGGCGGTCTTGATGGTGACCTCGGCGGTGGAGTCCGCGAGGGTCTCGCCGACGACGACGGTGCCGGCGACGTCGGTGAACGAGCCGCGGACCTTGCTCACCATGAGGTGGCGGGCGACGAAGCCGACCTCGGTGTGGGTGGGGTCGATGGTCCAGGTGCCGGTGGAGAGGCCGGTGAGGGTGTCGGTCATGGGTGGTGCTCCTTCGAGAGGGTGGGGCGTGCGGTAGTTGACGCTTCAACTATGCACCATCGTCGACTATTCCGCCTCCCGGGTCGTGGGACGATGACCCCGTGGAAACGACCCGGTGGCTGGCGAGCGACGAGCAGCGGTGGTGGCGCGCCTACCTGCGCGGCAACCGCGAGCTCGACGTCGCCCTCGACCGCGACCTCTCCCGCGAGGGTGTGAGCCTCTCGGACTACGAGCTGCTCTCGATGCTCTCGGAGGCCGAGGGCCGCCGGCTGCGGATGTCCGCCCTCGCCGAGCTCATCGTCCAGTCGCGCAGCCGGGTCACGCACACCGCGGCCCGCCTCGAGCGCCGCGGCTGGGTGCGACGCACCCCGGCGCCCGACGACGGCCGCGGGGTCGTCCTCGAGCTGACCGACGACGGCCTCGGCGCCGTCGAGCGGCTCGCCGCCGCGCACGTCGCCAGCGTCCGCCGCCACCTCGTCGACGTCCTCACGCCGTACCAGTTCCGCGCCCTCGGCGAGGCGATGGAGGCCGTCCGCGACGCGTACGCCAGCGACCCGACGACCCCGGCATCCCCCTGCGAGCCCTGCTGACCCGACAATGGGGAGGTGACCGACACCTCCACCGCCCCCGCCGCCGCTGACGAGGCGCCCGCCTCCGCCGCCCTCCTCGCCCGGGCCCGCGCCGTCACCCCCGGTGGCGTCAACAGCCCGGTCCGCGCCTTCCGCTCGGTCGGCGGCACGCCCCGCTTCATGGTCCGCGGCGAGGGACCGCTCCTCACCGACGCCGACGGCCAGGAGTACGTCGACCTCGTCGGCAGCTGGGGCCCGATGATCCTCGGCCACGCCCACCCGGCCGTCCTCGACGCCGTGCACACCGCGGCCTCGCGCGGCACGTCCTTCGGCACCCCGAGCGAGAACGAGGTCGCGCTCGCCGAGGAGATCGTGGCCCGCGTCCGGCCCGTCGAGCAGGTCCGCCTCGTGAGCAGCGGCACCGAGGCGACGATGAGCGCCATCCGCCTCGCCCGCGGCTTCACGGGCCGCCCGCTCGTCGTCAAGTTCGCCGGGCACTACCACGGCCACGTCGACTCCCTCCTCGTCGCCGCCGGCTCGGGCGTCGCCACGCTCGCGCTGCCCGACTCCGCCGGCGTGCCCGAGCAGATGGCCGCCGAGACGATCGTGCTGCCGTACAACGACGTCGCCGCCCTCGAGGAGCTCTTCGCCGCCCGCGGCGACCAGATCGCGTGCGTCATCACCGAGGCCGCCGCCGGCAACATGGGCGTCGTCGCGCCGCAGCCCGGGTTCACCGAGGCGCTGCGCCGGGTCACCGCGCAGCACGGCGCGCTCCTGGTCTCGGACGAGGTGATGACCGGCTTCCGCTGCAGCCGCGCCGGCTGGTGGGGCCACGAGGGCCTCGACCTCGCCCCGGACCTGCTGACCTTCGGCAAGGTGATGGGCGGCGGCTTCCCGGCGGCGGCGTTCGGCGGCCGCGCTGACGTCATGGCGCTCCTCGCGCCCGACGGGCCGGTCTACCAGGCGGGCACCCTCAGCGGGAACCCCGTCGCGACCGCCGCCGGCCTCGCCACGCTGCAGCACTGCGACGACGCCGTCTACGCCCGCCTCGACGAGGTGTCCCGCGCCATCAGCACCGCTGCGTCCGAGGCGCTCTCGGCCGCCGGCGTCGCGCACCGCGTCCAGTACGCCTCCTCGATGTTCTCCGTCTTCTTCCGTGACGGAGAGGTGCGCGACTACGACGACGCCCGCGACCAGGACACCGCCGCCTTCGGTCGGTTCTTCCACGCGATGCTCTCGGCCGGCGTCTACCTGCCGCCGAGCGCCTACGAGTGCTGGTTCGTCTCGGCCTCGCACGACGACGCGGCCGTCCAGCGCGTGCTCGACGCCCTGCCCGGCGCCGCCGCCGCGGCGGCGGCCGGCTGACGGCCCGCCGGGTCGCCGCGGCGGTGTCGAACCCCGTCCGCGGCACTCAGGTGGGTTTGCGACAATCGCGAGCATGACCCCGACCGCCGGTGGCGCCGTCCCCGCCGAGCCGCAGCGCACGACCGTGCACCTGCTGCGGCACGGCGAGGTCCACAACCCCGGGCAGGTCCTCTACGGGCGGCTGCCCGGGTACCACCTCTCCGAGCTCGGGCGCCACATGGCCGAGCTCGCCGCCGAGCACCTCGCCGACCACGACGTCGTCCACGTCGTCTCCAGCCCCCTCGAGCGGGCGCAGGAGACCGCGGCGCCGGTCGCGGCCGCGCACGACCTCCCCGTCACCGTCGACGAGCGGGTCCTCGAGGCCGGCAACGAGTTCGAGGGACTGCCGGTCGCCGGCGGCCAGGGGCTGCTGCGCCACCCGCGCCTGTGGCCGAAGATGCTCAACCCGCTGCGGCCGTCGTGGGGCGAGCCCTACGGCGAGATCGTCGAGCGGATGCGCTCCGCCATCGTCGACGCCCGGGCCGCCGCCCGCGGCCACGAGGCGGTCATCGTCAGCCACCAGGCGCCGATCTGGATGATCCGGCTCGCCACCGAAGGACGCCCCCTCGTGCACAACCCCGCCCGCCGCGAGTGCTCCCTCGCGAGCCTCACCTCCCTGACCTTCCTCGGCGACGAGCTGCTCTCGCTGTCGTACGCCGAGCCCGCCGCCCAGCTGCTGCCCCGCGCCCAGAAGGGGGCCGGCGCATGAGCCGGACGCCGTCCCGCCGGGCCGCGCTCGGCGCCGCGGCGCTGGCCGCCCTCGTGCTGGCCGGCTGCAGCAGCGACCCCAACTCGGTGGCCGCGCAGGCGAAGGCCGGCGACCAGAAGGGGTACATCAGCGGCGACGGCGCCGTCGAGACCATCCCGGTCGCCGACCGGCTGGAGCCGGTGACGATGGACGGGCAGCTGCTCGACGGCACCGCGTGGGACATCACCTCGACCCGCGGGCAGGTGCTCGTCCTCAACGTCTGGGGCTCCTGGTGCGCCCCGTGCGTCGCCGAGGCCCCCGACCTCCAGAAGGCCTGGGAGGAGCAGCAGGCGAAGAAGGCGCCGGTGCAGTTCATGGGCATCGACTTCCGCGAGGAGGCCGAGCGCGGCGCGGCGTTCGTCGAGAAGGCGGGCATCACCTACCCGAGCCTCAGCGACAAGCCGGGCCTGCTCATCCTGCGCCTCCAGGGCAAGGCCCCGACGACGCCGAGCACCCTCGTCCTCGACCGGGAGGGACGCATCGCCGCCCGGGTCAACGGCCCCGTCGACGCCACGACCCTCTCCGGCCTCGTCGACGACGTGGTCGCGGAGAAGTGACCGCCGGCCTCGTCGCCGCCACCGGCGACACCGTGACGAGCGGGGCGCTCCCGCTCGCGGTCGGTGTCGCCGCGCTCGCCGGGCTCGTCTCGTTCGCGAGCCCCTGCGTGCTGCCCCTCGTCCCCGGCTTCCTCGGCTACGTCACGGGGCTGACCGGCGAGTCCGCCGCCGACCGTTCGCGCGGGCGCACCCTTGCGGGCGCGCTGCTGTTCGTCGTCGGGTTCACCGTCGTCTTCGTCCTCGGGTCGATCTTCGTCACCGGCATCGGCAGCGTCCTCGTCGAGCAGCGCGAGGTGCTGCTGCGGGTCGGCGGCGCGGTCGTCGTCCTCATGGGGCTGGTCTTCGTCGGCCTCGGCAGCCAGCGGGAGGTGCGCATCCACTGGCGCCCGCGGGCCGGCCTGCTCGGGGCGCCCCTGCTCGGTGCGGTGTTCGCGCTGGGATGGGCTCCCTGCACCGGCCCGACCCTGGCCGCCGTCCTCGTGATGGCCACCGCGTCCGGCGACGCCCAGGTCACCCGCGGGGTCACGCTCGCGCTCGCGTACGGCCTCGGGCTGGGCCTGCCGTTCCTGCTCGTCGCGGCCGGGCTCGACCGCGCGGGCCGCGCGTCCGCCTGGCTGCGCCGGCACATGCGCACCATCCAGCTCCTCGGCGGCGTCCTGCTCGTCGTCGTCGGGCTGCTCATGCTCACCGGCGTCTGGGAGACGATGAACCGCTGGGTCCAGACCGAGCTCGTCTCCGGCTTCGAGGTGTCCCTGTGAGCACGACCGACGACCGTCCGACGACCGAGACCGCCCCCGCCGGCGACGGCACGCCCCCTCGGGCGCCGGTCACCCAGCCGCGGCTCGGCGCCGTCGGCTGGCTGCGCTTCCTCTGGCGACAGCTGACGAGCATGCGCACCGCGCTGTTCCTGCTGCTCCTGCTCTCGGTCGCGGCCATCCCCGGCTCGACCTTCCCGCAGCGCTCCATCGACGCCGCGCGCACGACGCAGTTCATCACCGACCACCCGACGGCGGGGCCCATCCTCGACAAGCTCGGGTTCTTCGCGGTCTACGCGTCGCCGTGGTTCGCCGCGATCTACCTCCTCCTGTTCGTGTCGCTCATCGGGTGCGTCGCGCCCCGCAGCCGCATCCACTGGCACCAGCTGCGCTCGCGGCCGCCGCGGGCCCCGCGTCGCCTCGAGCGCCTCGCCGCGCACTCCGAGGAGGTCGTCGACGGCACCCCCGACGAGGTGCGCGAGCGGCTGCGCGGCGTCCTGCGCTCGAAGCGCTACCGGGTGCACGCCCACGACGACACCTCGCTGTCGGCCGAGAAGGGCTACCTCAAGGAGACCGGCAACCTCGTCTTCCACCTCGCGCTCATCGGCGTCCTCGTCGGCGTCGCGTGGGGCCACCTGCTCGGGTGGAAGGGCGACGTCATCGTCCCGGTCGGCGACACCTTCGCCAACAGCCTCTCGTCGTACGACACCTTCAGCCCCGGCCCGTGGGTCGACGTCAACGACCTCTCGCCGTACTCGATCCGGCTGGACCGGCTCGACGTGAAGTTCGAGACCGAGGACACCGGGCGCGGGCAGTTCGGGATGCCGCGCGACTTCCGGGCGTACACGACCTTCACGACGCCCGAGGGTCGTACCGAGGCGCGCGAGATCGCCGTCAACCACCCGCTCGAGACTGGCGGCGGCAGCGTGTTCCTCCTCGGCAACGGCTACGCCCCGAAGGTGACCGTGCGCAACGCCGCCGGTAAGGCCATCTACACCTCGGCGACGCCGTTCCTCCCGCAGGACAACAACTACACGTCGGTCGGCGCCATCAAGGTGCCCGGGGCCCAGCCCGACGAGCTCGGCTTCACGGGGCTGTTCCTGCCGACCGGTGTCATCGACTCCAAGCGCGGGCCGCACTCGACCTTCCCCGACACCCTCGACCCGCAGCTGGCACTCAGCGGGTTCTCCGGGACGCTGTTCCCCGGCGGTGGCCCGCAGTCGGTCTACACGCTCGACACGGCCGAGATGAAGCCGCTGCCCGGCAAGGACGGCGCCGACCAGCTGCGCATCCTCCTCAAGCCCGGCCAGACCTACGAGCTGCCCGAGGGGCGCGGCTCCATCACCTTCGACGGGGTCGAGCGCTTCGCCGGCCTCTCGATCCGCACCGACCCCGGCAAGACCCTCACCCTCGTCTCGGCGCTGCTCGCGCTCGCCGGGCTCGTCCTCAGCCTCGTCGTCCGGCGCCGCCGGGTCTTCGTCCGGGTTCGCCCCGAGGAGGGCACGGGTCGTACCGTGGTCTCCGTCGGCGGCTTGGCCAAGGACGACGACGAGGGGATGGCCGACGAGGTCGCCGCCGTCCTCACCGCACCCGGAGGAACCCGATGACCGACCTGACGCTCGCGCAGCTGTCGAACCTGTCCGTCTACTCGGCGATGGTCGTCCTGACCCTCGCGATGCTCGCGCACGGCCTGTACCTGGCCCGCGTCGTGCCCGCCCGGGAGGCCGTCGCCGTCGAGGCGCCCGAGCGCGAGCTCGTCGCGGCCGGTGGCGGCTCCGCGCCGGGGGACGACGCGCCCGCCGTCCCCACCGAGAGGGCCGACGAGCCGGCCGGCGCGCGCAAGGCCGCCGGCATCGGGCACTCGCTGACCGTCCTCGGGACGCTGCTGGTCGTCGCCGGCGTCGTGCTGCGCGCTCTCGAGGTGCACCGCTGGCCGCTCGGCAACATGTACGAGTTCGCCATCGTCGGGGCGATGTTCACGCTGCTCGCCTACGTCGCGTGGTCGACCCGCCGCGACCTGCGCTGGCTCGGGGTCTTCGTCACCGGCCCGGTGCTGCTCGTGCTCGGCGCGGCCATCACCGTCTGGTACACCGACGCCTCCGAGCTCATGCCGTCGCTGCGCTCGGTGTGGCTGGCCATCCACGTCACGGTCGCGACGATGTCGGTCGCGGTGTTCACCATCGGCGCCTCGCTCGGCATCCTCTACCTGATCCAGGACCGCGTCGAGGCGCGCGAGGGCGGGGCGACCGACCGGGCGGCCTTCATGCGGCGGCTGCCCACGGCCCGGGCGCTGGAGCGGCTGACGTACGCGACGCACATCGTCGCCTTCCCGATGTGGACCTTCACCGTCATCGCCGGCGCCATCTGGGCCCGCCAGGCCTGGGGCTCGTACTGGAACTGGGACCCGAAGGAGGTCTGGAGCTTCGTCATCTGGACCGTCTACGCGGCCTACCTGCACGCCCGCGCGACGACCGGCTGGAAGCGTCAGAACGCCGTGTGGATCTCGCTCGCGGGGTTCGTCTGCGTGCTGCTCAACTTCGCCGTGGTCAACGTGTTCTTCGTCGGCCAGCACTCCTACTCGGGCATGTGAGGGACCCCGCTCGATGAACGCCTTCCTGCGCTACACCGTCCTGCGCCTGCTCATCTTCTTCGGCTGCGTCCTCGCGCTGTGGCTCGCGGGGCTGCGCGACGAGGAGCAGCTGCTGCTCCTCGTCGTCCTCGCGGCCCTGGCGTCGATGGCCATCTCGTACGTGGCGCTGCGGCGCTTCCGCCAGGACTACTCGGCGCAGCTGTCCGAGACCATCGAGCGGCGTGCGGCCGCCCGCCGGGAGAAGGGCGGCGACCGGCGCACCGACGAGCAGGCCGAGGACGAGGAGGTCATCGTCCGGCCGTCGACCGCGGCCCGCCCGGCCACTGCCGAGGACGACGACTTCCGCTGACCCGCTCCGCCCGGTCGAGGTGAAACCCGACCCTCTCGTGGTCGAACATCACCTCTACCCGCGCGCGCCGGCGGCCTCGGTCCCGGGTCGAGGTGAAACCCGACCCTCCCGTGGTCGCTTTTCACCTCGACCCGCGCGCGACGGCGGCCTCGGTCCCGGGTCGAGGTGAAACCCGACCCTGCGGGGGTCGAGCATCGCCTCGACACGGGGGTTCGTCCACGAGACCCCGGCTCCGAGCTCGTGTCTCGTGGACATTTCGGGGTGACCCCGAAATGTCGAGGCGGGTGGGGCGGGAGGGTCAGGTGAGGGCGCGGCCGAGGGCGACGCCGGCGAGGACGAGGACGGCGTACGCCACCTCGTACAGCCCGGTCGCGGCGAGCACCGGGATGAGCCCGGGCCCGGTCGTGCCGGCGCGCACGACCCGCACCCCGCGCCACCCGACGACGAGCGCGAGCAGGCCGAGCAGCGCCCACGGCTGCCAGAGGGCCATGACGAGCAGGGCCAGCACCGACACCCCGACGAGCCCGACGTAGAACGCGCGCGTCCGGGCGTCACCGAGCCGCACCGCGAGGGTCCGCTTGCCGTGCTCGACGTCGGTGGGGATGTCGCGCAGGTTGTTCGCCACGAGGATGCCCGAGGCGATGGCCCCGACGCCGACGGCGCCCGCGAGGCCGAACCACGAGACCGCGCCGGCCTGGGTGTACTCCGTGCCCAGCGTCGCCATCAGGCCGAAGAACACGAAGACGTAGACCTCGCCGAGGCCGCGGTAGCCGTAGGGGTTGTCGCCGCCGGTGTAGCGCCACGCCGCGAGGACGGCCAGCGCGCCGAGCGGGAGCATCAGCCAGGCCTGCGAGAGCGCGACGAGCGCCAGCCCGACGACCCCGGCCGCCCCAAAGGAGAGGAAGGCCGCGACCTTGACGTTGCGCGGGTCGGCGAGCCGCTGGCCGACGAGCCGCACGGGGCCCGAGCGGACCTCGTCGGTGCCGCGGATGCCGTCGGAGTAGTCGTTGGCGTAGTTGACGCCGACCTGCAGCGCGAGGGCGACGAGCAGGGCGAGCAGCGCGAGCCCGGCGTCCGCCTCGCCGACGCGCAGGGCGGCGGCGGTGCCGAGGACGACGGGGGCGACGGCGGCGGGCAGGGTGCGCGGGCGGGCGCCCGCCACCCACTGGGCGAGAGTGGCCATCGGTCGGTCAGAGTCCCTTGAGGAAGTCGGGGTCGTCGTCGGGGCCGCGCGGCGGGCGCCGCGTCGGCCCGGGAGTGCCGCGGCCCGGCCGACCGCCCCGGAGGAGAGGCCCGGCAGGGCGCCCGGCGACGAGCCAGGCGACCGGCCCGACGACCGGGAAGAGGAGGATGAGGAGCATCCAGGCGATCTTGGGCAGGTTCCGGACGGACCCGTCGTCGGTCTGGATGCAGTCGACGAGGGTCCAGATCGTCAGCGCGAGGCTGAGGACGACGGGCAGGAACCGCAGCACCCCGTCATCCTCCCACGGGGAAGAGCGCGGCCACGGCGGCCCGGTCCGGCTTGCCCGGCCCGCGCAGGGGGACGGCGCCCGCCGCGGTGACACGCCGCGGCAGGGCGTGCGCCGGCAGGTGGGGGCGCAGGAGGTCGCGGACCTCGGCGAGCGAGAGCGGCCGCGCGTCGGGGGCCGGAACGACGAGGAGGCTGACCGCCTGACCCCACTCCGGGTCCGGCGTACCGACGACGACGGCCTCGAGGACGCCGGGGACGTGCTCGAGGGCGGCCTCCTCGACGACGCGGGGCGCGACCTTGAGCCCGCCGGTCGTCACGAGGTCGTCGAGCCGGCCGTCCACGTGCAGCCGGCCGTCGTCGTCGAGGTGCCCGGCGTCGTCGGTGCGGTACCAGCGCGAGCCGTCGGGGTCGACCTCGAAGGCGCGGAAGGTGAGGTCCGGCCGCCCGAGGTAGCCGTGCGCGAGCGTGGCGCCTCCGAGCCGGATGCGCCCGTCGTCGTCGAGGCGGACCTCCGCGCCGCGCAGGGCGGTGCCGTCGTAGACGCAGCCGCCGCACGTCTCGCTCATCCCGTAGGTCGTGAGGACGCGGACGCCCGCGGCCTCGGCCCGGCGGCGCAGCACCGGGGGAGTGGCGGCGCCCCCGACGAGGACGCCGTGCAGCGTGGTCAGGGCGTGGGTCGCGGCGGGGTCGGCGAGCAGCCGGACGAGCTGGGTGGGCACGAGCGAGGTGTAGTGGCGGTGGCGGGGGTCCATCCGCCGCACGGCCGCGACGAAGGCGCCGGGGATGAAGCCGGCGGAGAGGTCCGTGGCGACCGGCTCGGTGTCGGCGTCGAGGCCGCGCAGGAGGACCTGGAGGCCGGCGACGTGGCCGGCGGGCAGGGTGAGCAGCCACTGGCCGGGACCCCCGAGCCGCTCGTGGGTGGCGCGGGCGCTCGCGCCCAGCGCAGATGCCCCGAGCATCGCGAGCTTCGGTGCGCCGGTGGAGCCGGAGGTGCCCACGACGACGGCGAGGTCGTCGGCCGCGGCCGCCCGCGCGGGCAGCTGCGGGGGCTGCGACCCGGCGACGTAGGGCGCGACCGCGCCGCCGCCGGCGAGGGCCCGGCGCAGCCGGGGGAGGACCGCGACGGCCTCCTCGCCCGCGGGCACGGGCAGCGGCTCGACGTCCATGCGGTCACCGTACCCAGCCGCAGCGCGCCGCCCGGCCGCCGCCCCGGGCTGGTCATCCGCGGCGTCCCGCGGGACCATGGGGCGAGCGCGAGGAGGTGGCCGGATGCTCGGGACCACGACGACGGACCTTGAGCGCCTGCGCGCGCACCGCGCCGAGCTCGGGGAGTCGATGGCCGCCCTCGACGCGGCGCTCGCGCTGCCGGTCGGGCTCGGGCCGGTGTGGCGGCGCCGGGTGCGCGCCGCCCTGACCGAGCTCGCCCACGACCTGCGCGACCACGTCGCGCTGACGGAGGCGCCCGACGGCCTCTACGCGGACCTGCGCACCCGCGCCCCGCGGCTGGCGCACGACGTGGCCCGCCAGCTCGTCGACCACGTCGAGGTCGTCGCCGAGGTCGAGCGGCTCCTCGACGAGCGCGACGACGGGCTCGCCGACGAGGACGCCGTCCGGATCCACCGCGAGGCGGCGACGCAGCTGCTCGGCCGCCTCGTGCGCCACCGTCAGCGCGGGTCCGACCTCGTCTACGCCGCCTACGACGTCGACCTCGGCGGGTCCGGCTGAGGGAGCGCCGGTTACGGCTGGACGGCGGGCACGAAGTCGAAGGTGTTGCCCAGCAGCCACACGAGCAGCAGCACCACCGGCAGGTGGATCGCGAACTGCAGGAACGTGAACCCGACGAGGTCACGGGCGCGCAGCTTGAGCACGGCGAGCAGCGGCAGCATGAAGAACGGGTTGACGAGGTTGGGCAGCGCCTCCGCCATGTTGTAGATCTGGACGGTCCAGCCGAGGTTCATCTGCACGTCGGTGGCGGCCTGCATCACGTACGGGGCCTCGACGAGCCACTTGCCGCCGCCGGAGGGCACGAGGATGCCGAGCACGGCGGTGTAGACGGCCAGCGCGACGGCGAACCCGCCGCCCCCGCCGAACGAGGTGAAGATCGAGGACAGGTGGTCCGAGAGGGTCTCGCCGCCGCGGCCCTCGGCCTTGGTGAGGACGGCCGCCATCGCCGCGTAGAGCGGGAACTGGACGAGGATGCCGGCCGTCGCGGGCACGGCCTTCTGGACGGCCATGAGGAAGCGCCGCGGCGTGCCGTGCAGGACGAGCCCGAGGACGAGGAAGACGAGCAGGTAGCCGTTGAGGCTGCTGAGCACCGCGACCGCGGACTTCTCGAGCAGCTGCCCGACGAGCCAGCCGAGCGTGATGACCCCGAGCAGGACCGGCAGCACGCGCGAGTACTCGAGCCACTCGCCGGGGCGCTCGCGCTCCGGGGGCGCCTCGGGCAGGTCCTCGGTGTCGATGCCCATGTCCTGCGCCGTGCGCACCGACGCGCCTCGGGGGCACGAGGCCCACGCGATGACGGTGGTCAGGACGATGAGGAGCAGCGCCGAGACCATCGACTGCCAGGTGAAGATGGTCTTCCCGAAGTCGAGGACGCCGGTGATCTCGAGCAGCGGGGCGGGCAGCGAGGCCGGCGTCGCCTGGAGCTGGGCGGCCGACGACGAGAGGCCCAGCGCCCAGACGGCGCCCAGGCCCATGAACGCGGCGGCACCGAGCGCGCGGTAGTCGACGCTGAGGTCCTCGCGGCGGGCGACGGCCCGGGCGAGCAGGCCGCCGAAGATCAACGACAGGCCCCAGTTGAGCAGCGAGACGCTCATCGACAGGAACGCGACGAACGCCACCGCGCGGCGGGGGTCGTTGGGCAGGTGGGCCAGCGCCTCGATGAGCCGGGCCACCGGGGGAGCGGTCGCCACGACGTAGCCGGTGAGGACGACCATCGCCATCTGGAGCGTGAAGGCCGTCAGGTCCCAGAAGCCGGTGCCGAAGGTCTCGACGACGGCGGCCGGCGTGGACCCGTTGGCCAGCGCGGCGACCGAGACGATGACGACACCGAGCGCGGCGAAGACCCACGCGTCGGGGAACCACTTCTCGGTGAACGCGGCGAAGGTCTGGGCGACGCGGGCGAGCCCGCGCTCGTCGGTCGTGGGAGCGGTCGTCGTCGACATGGTCGTCCTCGCGTCAGGGGTCGGGTCTCAGAAGTACCAGGGGAAGGGCGACCAGTCGGGGTCGCGCTTCTCCAGGAACTGGTCGCGGCCCTCGACGGCCTCGTCGGTCATGTACGCGAGCCGGGTGGCCTCGCCGGCGAACACCTGCTGGCCCATCAGCCCGTCGTCGAGCAGGTTGAAGGCGAACTTGAGCATCCGCTGCGCCTGCGGCGACTTCGACATCACGTCGCGGGCGAGCCCGAGCGCGGTGGCCTCGAGCTCGGCGTGGTCGGCGACGATGTTGACCGCGCCCATCCGGTGCATGTCCTCGGCGGTGTACTCGCGGCCGAGGAAGAAGATCTCGCGGGCGAACTTCTGCCCCACCATCTTCGCGAGGTAGGCGCTGCCGTAGCCGCCGTCGAACGAGCCCACGTCGGCGTCGGTCTGCTTGAATCGGGCGTTCTCGCGGGAGGCGACGGTGAGGTCGCAGACGACGTGGAGGCTGTGCCCGCCGCCGGCCGCCCAGCCGCCCACGACGGCCACGACGACCTTCGGCATGGTGCGGATCAGCCGCTGCACCTCGAGGATGTGCAACCGCCCGCCCTCGGCCTTGACCCGGCGCTCGTCGACGGTGTCGGCGGTCTCGCCCTCGGCGTACTGGTAGCCCGAGCGGCCGCGGATGCGCTGGTCGCCGCCGGTGCAGAACGCCCAGCCGGCCGTGCGCGCCGACTGGCCCTCGCGCGGCGTCGGGCCGTTGCCGGTCAGGAGGACGACGCCGACGTCGGCGGTGCGGCGGGCGTGGTCGAGGACGCGGTACAGCTCGTCGACGGTGTGCGGCCGGAACGCGTTGAGCACCTCGGGCCGGTCGAACGCGACTCGGACACAACCGAGCCCGACCGCGCGGTGGTACGTGACGTCGGTGAGGTCCTCGAAGCCGGGCACGTCCTCCCAGGCCGAGGGGTCGAAGGTCTCGCTGACTCCGGGGATCGCGCTCACGGCGGCAAGGCTAGCCGGGCAGCGCGCAAAGCCCCGACGGGCTGCCTCGTCCGGCAGGGTGAGGACGCATGTCGACGGCGACCTTGCCGCCCCAGCAGTCCGAGTCCGGTTCCTCGCCGCGATGGCGCCTCGTCGGGCCGGGCCTCGTGGTCGCCGCCACCGGCGTCGGGGCGGCCGACCTCGTCGCCACCCTCATCGCCGGGCAGAAGTACGGCTACGCCCTCCTGTGGGCCGTCGTCGTCGGCTGCCTCATGAAGATCGTCCTCGTCGAGGGCGCCGGCCGGTGGACGCTCGCGACGGGCTCGACGATCTACGAGGGATGGTCGAGTCTCGGCCGCTGGACGACGTTCTACTTCGGGCCGTACATCGTCGTCTGGGGCTTCGTCTACGGCGCGGCGGCGATGGCCGGCACGGGGCTCCCGCTGCACTCGCTCTTCCCCGCCGTGTCGGTCCCGGTGTGGGGCATCGGGTCCGGCGTGGTCGGCGCCCTGCTCGTCTGGTTCGGCCGGTACGAGCTCTTCGAGAAGCTCTGCGCCGCGCTCGTCGGCCTGATGTTCGTCACCGTCGTCGGCGCAGCGGTGCTGACCGTCCCCAACGTCCCGGACCTGCTCGTCGGGCTGGTGCCGACCGTGCCCGCCGGGTCGGTCGTCAACGTGCTGTCGGTCGCCGGCGGCGTCGGCGGCACCATCACGCTCGCGGCCTACGGCTACTGGATCCGCGAGAAGGGTTGGACGACACCTCGGTTCATGCGCGTCATGCGTCTCGACAACCGTGTCGCCTACATCGTCACCGGGATCTTCGTCGTCGCCACGCTCATCGTCGGGGCCGAGCTGCTCTACTCCGCGAAGATCGCCGTGCAGACCGGCGACCAGGGGCTCCTCGACCTCGCGAACGTCCTCGACGACCGCTACGGCACGTGGGCGAGCAAGGTCTTCCTCGTCGGCTTCTGGGCCGCCGCGATGTCCTCGCTCCTCGGTGTCTGGAACGGCGTCAGCCTGATGTTCGCCGACTTCGTCGGCCACGTCCGCAAGCTGCCCGAGGACGCGCCCGAGCGCGGCATCGGCGGCCGCTGGTACCGCGCGTACATCCTCTGGCTGACCCTGCCGCCGATCGCGCTCATCCTCGTCGGCCGCCCCGTCTGGCTGCTGCTCGCCTACGGCGTCCTCGGGGCGTTCTTCATGCCGTTCCTCGCCGTGACGCTCATCTGGCTGCTCAACACCGACCGGGTCCCGCGCGAGTGGCGCAACAAGTGGTGGTCGAACCTCTGGATGGGGATCACCGCCGTCGCCTTCGTCGCGCTCGCGGCCAACGAGCTCGTGAAGGTCGTCACGGGCGACTGACCGCGGCACGCGGTCCGTCCTACGGTGGTGCGGTGACGGTCGCAGCCCTGCCGGAGGTCCTCGCCGGCCTCCACGTCGTCGCCGTCCCGATGCGGGTCCCCTTCCGGGGGGTCCTCGTCCGCGAGGCGGCGCTCCTGCGGGGGCCCCGCGGGTGGGGGGAGTTCGCACCCTTCCTCGAGTACGGGCCGGCCGAGGCGGCGCGCTGGCTGGCCGCCGGGATCGAGGCCGCGTGGACGGGATGGCCGGAGCCGCTGCGCGACAGCGTGCCCGTCAACGCCACCGTCCCCGCCGTCGCGCCCGACGAGGTGGCCGGGGTCCTCGCCCGCTTCCCGGGCTGCACGACCGCGAAGGTCAAGGTCGCCGAGCGCGGCCAGCCGTCCGCCGCCGACGTCGACCGGGTCGCCGCCGTACGGTCCGTCCTCGGGCGCAGCGGCCGCGTCCGGGTCGACGCCAACGGGGGCTGGGGGGTCGAGGAGGCCGCGCAGGTCCTCGGCCGGCTGGCCCGGTACGACCTCGAGTACGCGGAGCAGCCGTGCGCCACGGTCGAGGAGCTGCGCGACCTGCGGCTCCTGCTCGGCCGTCGCGGGCTCGACGTCCCGGTCGCGGCCGACGAGTCCATCCGCAAGGCGTCCGACCCGCTGCGCGTGCGCGACCTCGAGGCCGCGGACGTCGTCGTCGTCAAGGTGGCGCCGCTCGGTGGCGTGCGGCAGGCGCTCGAGGTCGTCGAGGCCTGCGGGCTGCCCGCGGTCGTGTCGTCCGCGCTCGACACGAGCGTCGGGATGGCCGCCGGCGTGGCGCTCGCCGCGGCCCTCCCCGAGCTGCCGTTCGCGTGCGGGCTCGGCACGGTGGCCCTGCTCGCCGGCGACGTGACGACCGAGCCGATGCGGCCCGCCGGCGGCGCGCTGCCGGTGCGCCGCGTCGCCGCCGACCCGGGGCTGCTCGAGCGATGGGCGGCGCCCCGGGAACGGACCGACTGGTGGCGCGAGCGCGTCGCGGCCGCCCACGACCACCTGACGGGAGCACCCGCATGACCGGAGCCACGAACGACGAGGTCCCCGACGGCGCGGCCGTCCGGTGGGTCTGGCTCTTCCTCGACACCCCCGTGGCCGACGCCGAGCGGTCCTGGGCCTTCTGGTCCGAGGTGACCGGGCAGGAGGTCGTCGACCGCCGCGGCGAGCGTGACGAGTTCGCCACCCTCGCACCGGTGCACGGCGACCCGTGGGTCAAGCTGCAGGCCGTCGGCTCGGGGCGCGGGGGAGTGCACCTCGACCTCGATGTCGAGGACGTGCACCTCGCCGCCGCGCGGGCCGAGGCGCTCGGCGCCACGCGCGTGGGCGCCATCGGCGACACCGTCGTCGTCCTGCGCTCGCCCGGAGGGTTCGTCCACTGCCTCACGACGTGGGACGGTCGGGCCGGCCGTCGGGGCCAGCCACGCGACGGGCTGACCAGCATCCTCGACCAGTGCTGCCTCGACGTGCCGCGCTCGCGGTGGGAGGCGGAGAACACGTACTGGCAGAGGCTGACCGGATGGACCTGGCGGGCCTCCGACGAGCCCCGGTACGCGTCGGTCAGCGCCGGCGCCGCGATGCCGGTGCGCATCCTCCTGCAGACCCTCGGCGAGGAGGACGGCGAGGTGCGCGGGCACGTCGACCTCGCGTGCGCGGACCGGGCCGCGGACACCGCGCGGCACGTCGCCGCCGGCGCCGTGGTGCTCGAGGAGCGCTCGTTCTGGACGGTGCTGCTCGACCCGGTCGGCCGCGTGCACTGCCTCACCGACCGTCCGCCGAGCCCGGCGCGCTGACGTCCGCGCCGGTCCTGCCGGCCGCGCTCAGCGCTCGAGCGGCAGCCCGAGCAGCGCGTTCTCGACGACCTCGGCGAGGGCGGGGTGGATCCAGTACTGCCCGCGCGCGACGTCGTGCACGTGCTGGCCGAAGCTCGCCGCCTGGACGAGGGGCTGGACGATGCTCGACGCCTGCGGCCCGACCATGTGCGCCGCGAGGAGGCGGCCGTCCGGGGTCGCGTGGAGGGTCAGGACCCCGGTGGTGTCCTCGAGCGCCCAGCCGTAGGCGACGTCGCCGACCTTCTGCGTGTACGTGACGAACTCGGTGCCGTCGGACTCCAGCTGCGCCGCCGTCGGGCCGAACGAGGCGACCTGCGGGTGGCCGAAGACGGCGTGGGGCACCGGCCGGTCGTCGGCCTCGTGCGGCGGGCCGTCGAGCCGGCCGAGGTCGACCGCGAGGTTGTGCGCGACGATCCGCGCCTCCCCGTTGGCGACGTGCTTCAGCTGGTGCTCGGAGCTGATGTCACCGAGCGCCCAGACGCGCGGGACGCTCGTGCGCCCCTGCCGGTCGACGACGAGCCGCCCGTCGGGGTGGGTGTCGAGCCCGCCCGTGACGGCATCGAGGAGGTCGCTGTTGGGGCGGCGGCCGACGGCGAGGAGCACGACCTCGGCCTCGACGTGCGCGGCGCCCTCGGGCCCCTCGGTGCCCAGCCGCCAGACGCCCGAGACGTGCTCGGCGCTCGTGACGGTCGTCGACAGGCGCACGTCGTAGCGCGAGCGCGCGACCTCGGTGTAGCGCTCGGAGACCTCGAACTCCTCGGCCATGAGCAGCCGGCCCGAGCGCTGCACCTGCGTCACGTGGACGCCGAGCGCCGAGAAGACGTGGGCCATCTCGCAGGCCACGAAGCCGCCGCCGACGACGGCCATCCGTGCGGGCAGGGCGTCCAGGCGCATGACGGTGTCGGAGGTGTGCACGCCGTTCGCGGGGTCGGCGCCGGTCAGGCCGTCGAGGGCGAGGCCGACGGGCCGGCTGCCGGCGGCGACGACGACGCGCTCGGCGGTGACCTCCTCGCCGGAGTCGAGGACGAGGGTCCGGGGGCCGGTGAAGCGCGCCCGGGAGCGGTAGAGGGCGACGTTCTCCTGGCCGGCGCGGTAGTCCTCGCCGCCGTGCGAGATCGGGTCGATCCGGCCGAAGACGCGGTCGCGGATGGCCGGCCAGTCGACCTGCGGCGGGTCGAAGGTGACGCCGAGCCGGTGGGCGTCCTCGGCCTCGACGACGCGGTCGGCGGGCAGGACGAACATCTTCGTGGGGATGCAGCCGACGTTGAGGCAGGTCCCCCCGAAGGTCCCCTTCTCGACGATCGCGACGTCGAGGCCCTCGAGCTCCGGGGTGAGGAGCGAGTTGCCCGAGCCGCTGCCGATGATCACGAGGTCGTGGTGGGGCATGGCGCCACGCTACGTGGTGCCGCTCATCCACAGGGCGCCGGTGCGCGGGCGCTCGTCCACAGACCGGGCGCCGGTGCTGGTGCGGGGACGGGCCCGTGGGGTGGGGTTGGCGCAGGCGAGACGGGAGGAGGCCGCGGTGGACGTGGCGGAGGTGGAGGCGCTGGCCCGGCGGGTCGAGGAGGCGGTCGAGGTCGTCGGGGTGCGCGCGGGCGGCCTGACGCGGTCGTCCGGCGAGTGGTGGGAGGGCCCGGCGGCGGACGCCCTGCGCGCGTCGGTGGACACGCGTCGCGCCCGGCTGGTGGCCCTCGCCGACGAGCTCGCGTGGCTGGCACGCTCGCTGCGCGCGCTCGCGTCGGCGCTGCGGGCCTCGGCCGACGACGGGCTGGGGAGGGCCTCGTGACGCGGGTGGCCGTGCGGTCCGAGGCCCTGCTGGCCTGGGCCGGTGCGCTGGCGTCGACGGCCGAGGTCCTGCGCGACGAGGGGTCGGCCGTCGCCGGTGGGGCGGCCCGGCTGGCGTCCGGCGTGGGCGGGGGCGGGCTGCCCGGGGTCGGCGTGCTCGGCGCGTGGGTCGGGGTCGAGGCCGACGCCGCGCGGGTGGCGGGCCCGGCCGGCCTGTGGGGCGAGGCGCTCGCGCTCGACGTTCTGGCGGTCCGGCTGCGGCTCGCGGCCGTGGCGTACGCCGGGGCCGAGGACCTCGCGGCGGCGGCGCTCGCGGGGGTGCGTTCCGGGGTCGCACGGGCCGCCTCGGTCGGGTGGTTCGACGAGACCGGCGCCCGGGTAGTGGTGGAGCGGGTGCCGCCGCGGTGGACGCCCCGCACGCTCGCCGGCCCCGGCGACCTCGTGGCCCTCGGCGACGGGCTCGACGGCGGGCGGGTGCGGGTCGTCGAGGTCGCGGCGCCGGGCGGCGGGTCGGCCTGGGTCGTCGTCGTGCCGGGCACGCAGTCGTGGTCCCCCCGGGCCGGGCCGCAGCCGTTCGACCTGACGACCGACCTCGCGGCGGTCACCGGGGACGCGACGCTCGCCGGGGCCGGCGTCGTGGCCGCGCTCGACGCGGCCCGCGCGGCGTCCGCCCGCCGCCGGGCGCTGCCGCCGGGTGCGCTCGCGACCGAGCCGGTGGTCCTCGTCGGGCACAGCCAGGGTGGCCTGCACGCCGCGTCCCTCGCGGCCGACGACGGCTTCCGGCGCGGGCACCGGGTCACCCACGTCCTGACCACCGGCGCACCCATCGGGCTCGTGGAGATACCGGAGGACGTGCGCGTCCTGTCCGTCGAGCACGCCGACGACCCGGTGCCGGCGCTCGACCTCGCCCCCAACCCGGCGCGTGCGTCCTGGCTCACGCTGCGGGTCGGCGCCGGCCCGCCGGTCGACGTGGCCCGCCACGGACTCGACGGCTACGAGCGCACGGTGAGAGCGGCGGCCGGAGCGCCCCTCGGCGCCGTGCCGGGCCTGCGCGCGTGGCAGGCGTCCGCGGGGTCCGTGCTCGGGCGGCCGGTGCTCGGGGTCAGCGAGGTCGCCGTCACGCGCGGGGCCCGGACACCGCCCGGGGCCGGCTGGCAGAATCGCGGCCCGTGACCCCCTCCACCGCGCTCGCCACCGTGCTCGTCGACGAGCTCGTGCGCGGCGGGGTCCGCGACGCCGTCCTCGCGCCGGGCTCGCGCTCGGCCCCGCTCGCCTACGCGCTGCTCGCGGCCGACCGGGCGGGTCGGCTGCGGCTGCACGTGCGGGTCGACGAGCGGTCGGCGGGCTTCCTCGCGCTGGGGCTCGCGAAGGGCTCCGGCCGCCCGGTGCCCGTCGTCACGACCTCCGGCACCGCGGTGGCGAACCTCCACCCGGCCGTCCTCGAGGCCTCCCACACCGGCGTGCCCCTCGTCGTCGTGTCGGCCGACCGCCCGCACGAGCTGCGGGGGAGCGGCGCGAACCAGACGACCCGCCAGCCGGGGATGCTCTCCGGTGCCGTGCGCTGGGAGGCCGACGTGCCCGCCCCCGACGCCGTCCCGGTGGACGGCGACGGCCGGGGCGCCTGGTGGCGGGCCACGGTCTGCCGGGGGCTCGCCGCGGCGCAGGGCTCGACCGGCGGCGAGCCCGGGCCGGTCCACCTCGACGTCGCCTTCCGCGACCCGCTGGCGCCCGGGGCCGGAGGGCCCGAGCCGCTGCCGGAGCACCTCACCGGGCGGCCGGACGACGGGCCGTGGACCGCGGTGCGGCCCGCGGTCGCCACGGCGCCGGCAGGGAGCATCGAGCACGTCGAGCGCACCCTCGTCGTGGTCGGCGACCTGCCGGGGGGCGGTGGCGACGAGGCCGTCGCCTGGGCGGCCTCGCGCGGGTACCCGGTCGTCGCGGAACCGTTCGCCGGTCCGTCCGCGCGGGCGGCCACGCTGCCGCACGGTCCTCTCCTGCTCACCGCCACCGGGTGGGTCGACGCGCACCTGCCCGAGCGCGTCCTCGTCGTCGGACGAATCACCCTCGCCCGGCCGGTGGCGGCCGTGCTCCGCCGGCCGGGGGTGCGGGTCGAGGTCGTCACCGGGGCGACCACGTGGCCCGACCCCTCGCACGTGGCGGCGGTGGTCCATCCCCTGGCGGCCCTGCACGCGGACGCGGGTGCCGACCCCGTCCCCCCCGGCGACTGGGCGCGGTCGTGGCACGAGGCCGGCCGCCGGCTCGCCGAGGCCGTCGCCGCGCAGGGCCTGCCCTGGCCGAGCGGCCTCGCGGTCGCGGCGGTGGTCCACGACGCCCTCCCCGCCGACGGGGTCCTCGTCCTCGGCTCGTCCAACCCGGTGCGCGACCTCGACCTCGCGACGGCCGGTCGCACCGGTGACCCGCACGTCGGCGTCCGGGTCCACGCCAACCGCGGGCTGGCGGGCATCGACGGCGTCGTCTCGACGGCCGTGGGCGTCGCCCTCGGGACCGGCCGCCCGACCCACGCGTTGCTCGGGGACCTGACCTTCCTCCACGACGCCAACGGGTTGCTGGTCGGACCCCACGAGCCGCGCCCCGACCTCACGCTCGTCGTCGTCAACGACGACGGCGGCGGCATCTTCACCACCCTCGAGCACGGGGCGCCCGAGCGTGCGGACTCGTTCGAGCGCGTCTTCGGGACGCCGACCGGTACCGACCTCGCCGCCGTGTGCCGGGCGCACGGGGTCGCCCACGAGCGCGTCGCCGACCGCGAGGCGCTCGCCGCCGCCGTCGCCCGCCGCCCCGACGGGCTGCGCGTCGTCGAGGTCCGCCTCGACCGCTCGACCCATCGCGACGCGCACGCCGCGCTCCGGGCGCTCGCCGCCCGCACCCTCGACAGCTGACCGGGGGCCGATTCGGCCACGGCGCCCGCGGTTGCGAGAATCGACCCGTGCCGACCACCCCCACCCGTACCGACGTCCTCGTCGTCGGCGCCGGCCCCGCGGGCGCCTCCGCCGCGGCCTGGGCCGCGCGCGCCGGCCGTGACGTCGTGCTCGCCGACGCCGCCACCTTCCCGCGTGACAAGACCTGCGGCGACGGGCTGACCCCGCGCGCGGTCGCCGAGCTCGACCGGCTCGGCCTCGGCGACTGGGTGCGCTCGCACACCGTCAACCAGGGCCTGCGCGCGCACGGCTTCGGCCAGACGCTGCACCTGCCCTGGCCGGGGGGCACGCTGCCGTCGCACGGCTCGGCCGTGCCGCGGACCGAGCTCGACGCCGGTATCCGCGAGGCCGCGCTCGACTCCGGCGCGACCGGCGTCGAGGGCGCCAAGGCGGTCGACGCCTCGCTCGAGGGCGGCCGCGTCCGGTCGGTCACCTTCCGCCGCGACGACGGCAGCACCCACGAGATCGAGTGCGAGCGCCTCGTCGTCGCCGACGGGGTGCGCTCGGGCCTGGGCAAGGTCCTCGGCCGCGAGTGGCACAAGGACACCGTCTACGCCGTCGCCGGCCGCTGCTACGTCGACTCCGACCGGGCCGACGACCCGTGGATCTCCAGCCACCTCGAGCTGCGCGGCGACGCCGGCGAGGCGCTGCCCGGCTACGGCTGGATCTTCCCGCTCGGCGGGGGGCAGGTGAACGTCGGCGTCGGCACGCTGGCCACGACCCGCCGCCCGGCGGAGGTCGCCATCAAGCCGCTCATGCGCCGGTACACCGACGAGCGCCGCGCCGACTTCGGGCTGACCGGCGAGCAGCGGATGCCGACGAGCGCGCTCCTGCCGATGGGCGGCGCCGTGTCGAACGTCGCCGGACCGAACTGGGCGCTCGTCGGCGACGCCGCCGCGTGCGTCAACCCGCTCAACGGCGAGGGCATCGACTACGGCCTCGAGACCGGCCGGCTCGCGGCGCTGCACCTCGACGACGACCTCGTGACCGTGTGGCCCGCGCTGCTGCGCGACCACTACGGCGAGGCGTTCTCCATCGCCCGGCGGATGGCGGCGATCTTCACGGTGCCGCGCACGCTCGCCGCCCTCGGCCCGGTCGGCATGCGCAGCGACTGGCTGATGACGCTCGCGCTGCGCTGGATGGGCAACCTCATCACGGACGAGGACCGCGACGCCTCCGCGCGCATCTGGCGCTGGGCCGGCCGGCGCTCGGTCGCCGTCGACGCCCGCCCGCCCTTCACCTGACCGACCCCGACCCCGCGGAGTCGAGGGCGCAGGCGGTCGCCGGGGCCGCCGCTTCCGCACTCGACGCGAGACCCCGTGGAGTCGAGGGCGCAGGCGGTCGCCGGGGCTGCCGCTTCCGCACTCGACGCGAAGGGGCCGCGATCAGGGGGCGTCGGCGGTGAGGGCGTCGCGCATCGGCACGAGCTTGGCCGAGGACTCGGCGAGCTCGTCGTCGGGGTCGGACCCCGCGACGATGCCGCAGCCGGCGAACAGCCGCATCCGCGAGGCGTCGTCCCGGTCGACCGCCCCGCACCGCAGGGCGATGCCCCACTCGCCGTCGCCGGCGGCGTCGATCCACCCGACCGGGCCGGCGTAGCGCCCGCGGTCCATGTGCTCGAGCTCGGTGATGACGTCGTCGGCGACGAGCCGCGGCGTGCCGCACACGGCCGCGGAGGGATGGAGCGAGGCCGCGAGGGTCAGCGACGAGGTGTCGTCGACGAGCACCCCGGCCACGTCGGTGGCCAGGTGCATGACGTTGGACAGGTGCAGGACGAAGGGCGCCTCGGGCACGTTCATCGACGAGCAGTGCGGCGCCAGCGCGTCGGCCACGGACCGCACCGCGTACTCGTGCTCCTCGAGGTCCTTCGACGAGCGGGCCAGCGACGCCGCGAGCGCGAGGTCGTGGGCGTCGTCCCCGGTCGGCCGGATGGTCCCCGCGAGCACCCGCGACGTCACGAGCCCCTTTTCGCGGCGCACGAGCAGCTCGGGCGTCGCGCCGACGAGGCCGTCGACCGCGAAGACCCACGTCGTGTCGTAGCGCTCCGCGAGCCGGTGCAGCAGCCAGCGGACGTCGAGCGGCGAGCGGGTGGTCACGCCGAGGTCGCGGGCGAGCACGACCTTGTCGAGCTCGCCGGCGGTGATGCGCGCGACGGCGGTCGCGACGGCGGCGGACCAGTCGGCGGGGGAGAGCGCGCCGTCGGAGAAGGCGACGTCGACGGGGCGCGGGGGCGCCGGCTGCGGGGCGACCTCGGCCGCGCCGGGGACGGCGGCGCCGGCGCTCATCGTCGTCAGCCAGGCGACCTCGCCGCGACGTCCGACGACGACCTCGGGGACGACGAGCGTGCCGCCCTCGGCCGACCCGGCGGCGTAGGCGACGGACCCGAAGGCCACCGGGCCGGTGCCGGGCAGGTCGACCTCGTCGCGCACGACGGCGCCGTCGACGAACCCGCTCCACCAGCGCTCGAGCTCGCCGAACCGGTCGGGCCCGACGGCGACGTGCGACGCGGCGCGGCCCCACCCGACGAGGCCCTCGCCGCGGCGCACCCAGGAGCACGCGTCGGTCGGGCCGCCCGCCGGGAGGACGGCCAGCAGGTCCGCGGCGAGCGCGGCGTCCAGCGGCACGGTCCGGGCCACGAGGGGGGCCGCCGGGGCGTGCACCGCCGGTGCGGAGGGGGCCGGCCGGCCCGCGGGGAGCGAGGTCATCAGCAGACAACGATACGGCGCGGTGCGGGGCCCTCCGGCATCGGTGGGAGGATGGCCACCATGTCCCGCGCCTCCCTCGAGAAGGACCCCCGCGACGTCGCGTCGATGTTCGACGACGTCGCCGACCGCTACGACGTGACGAACGACGTCCTCTCCCTCGGCCAGGACCGGCTGTGGCGCCGGGCCGTCGTCGCCGCGTGCGACGCGAGACCCGGCCAGCGCGTCCTCGACATCGCCGCCGGCACCGGCACGAGCAGCGAGCCGTTCGCCGACTCCGGCGTCGACGTCGTCCCGGCCGACTTCTCCCTCGGGATGCTCCGCGTCGGCCACCGGCGCCGCTCGGACCTCGGGTTCACCGCCGCCGACGCGATGCGCCTGCCCTTCGCCGACGACTCCTTCGACGTCGTGACGATGAGCTTCGGCCTGCGCAACGTCGCCGAGCCGTCCGTCGCCCTGCGCGAGTTCCTCCGGGTGACCAGGCCCGGAGGCCGCCTCGTGGTCTGCGAGTTCAGCAGCCCGACCAACAAGGCCTTCCGCCGCGTCTACTCGACCTACCTCATGGGCTCGCTGCCGCGGATCGCCCGCGCGGTCAGCTCCAACCCCGACTCCTACGTCTACCTCGCCGAGTCCATCCAGGCCTGGCCGGACCAGCGGGGTCTCGCCCGGCAGGTGGCGGACGCCGGCTGGGGGGCCGTCCAGTGGCGCGACCTGAGCGGTGGGATCGTCGCCCTGCACCGCGCGACCAAGCCGGTCGTCGAGGGTTAGGCAGACCTCAGTTCGGGCGCCGCGAGGCGCGTCCTAGACTTCCGACCGTTCGTGAACACGTTCACAAGCATCCGAGGGACCTGTGACCTGCACTGACCGCGCGTCTCGACGCGCCGTGGCCGGGGGCGAGACGCCCCTGGGTGCGCCGTCGGTCAACGCCCCTAGGATGGCGGGGACGCCGTGTGCGGCCCCGGCGCCCGTCGACCACCCGTCGCACCCGAGCAGCGAAAGGGGAGTTCGCCCGCGATGAGCAACCCCTACGTCCCCCTCCTCATCCTCCTGGCGCTCGGCTTCGGCTTCGCGGCGCTGTCGGTGGGGACGAGCCTGGTCGTCGGACCGAAGCGCTACAACCGCGCCAAGCTCGAGGCCTACGAGTGCGGCATCCAGCCGACGCCCCGCGCCGCCGGCGGCGGGCGCGTGCCGATCAAGTACTTCCTGACCGCGATGCTCTTCATCATCTTCGACATCGAGTCGGTCTTCCTCTACCCGTTCGCCGTGGCCTTCGACCAGCTGGGCCTGTTCGCCCTCGTCGAGATGGTCCTGTTCATCATCACGGTGTTCGTCGCCTACGCCTACGTCTGGAAGCGGGGTGGGCTCGAGTGGGACTGAGCACCGCCCGCACAACCGTCAACACCGCCGAGGAGGCGTGATGGGACTCGAGGAGAAGCTGCCCGCAGGGTTCGTCCTGACGACGCTCGAGAACGTCGCCGGGTACATGCGCAAGGCCTCGATCTGGCCGGCGACCTTCGGGCTCGCCTGCTGCGCGATCGAGATGATGGCCGTCGGCACGCCCGACTACGACATCGCCCGCTTCGGCATGGAGCGGTTCTCGGCCACGCCGCGCCAGGCGGACCTGATGATCGTCGCCGGGCGGGTCAGCCAGAAGATGGCTCCCGTCGTCCGCCAGGTCTACGACCAGATGCCGAACCCCAAGTGGGTCATCTCGATGGGCGTCTGCGCCTCCTCGGGCGGCATGTTCAACAACTACGCCATCGTCCAGGGCGTCGACCACGTCATCCCGGTCGACATCTACCTGCCAGGCTGCCCGCCGCGCCCCGAGATGCTGCTCAACGCGATCATCGAGCTCCACGACCAGATCCAGAACAGCAAGCTCGGCGTCAACCGCGTCGCCGCCGCCCGCGCCGCCGAGGAGGCCGCCCTGCGCGCCACCCCGACCTCGCTCATGGCGCCGACCCACGACCACCTCGCGCACCTCGCGGCGCCGGCCGGGAAGAACCTCCTCGCATGAGCGACGCCAAGGACCCCAAGCACCTCGAGAGCGGCGAGGGCGCCCCGGTGCCCGACAAGGCCCTCGACACCGCGGCCACCCGCACCGACGACGACCCCCGCTCGTCCGACACCGCGCAGCACACCGGCGGCGGCCGCGTCGTCGAGCTCGCCGGCGCCGACTCCGAGCCGGTGCAGATCGGTGAGCGGCGCGGCATGTTCGGCGCGACCCGCGGCCAGGACACCACGGGCTACGGCGGCCTCGTCACCCCGACGCTCCTGCCCGGCGCCTCCCCCCGCCCGTACGGCGGCTACTACGACGAGGTCGCCGACCTCCTCGGCACCGCCCTCGAGGCCGGCCCCGGTCTCGGCGCCGCCGTCGAGAAGGTCGTCGTCGACCGCGGCGAGATGACCGTCTTCGTTCGGCGCGAGCACCTCCTCGAGGTCGCCCGCGTCCTGCGCGACCACCCGGGCCTGCGCTTCGAGATGTGCATGGGCGCCTCCGGCGTCCACTACCCCGGCGAGACCGGGCGCGAGCTCCACGTCGTCTACCCGCTGCTGTCGATCACCCACGGCAGCCGCCGGGTCCGCCTCGAGGTCACCTGCCCCGACGACGACGCGCACGTGCCCTCGCTCGTGAGCATCTGGCCGGGCAACGACTGGCACGAGCGCGAGACCTGGGACATGTTCGGGATCGAGTTCGACGGCCACCCGGCCCTGACCCGCATCCTCATGCCCGACGACTGGCCGGGCCACCCGCAGCGCAAGGACTACCCCCTCGGCGGCATCCCCGTCGAGTACAAGGGCGGCACCGTCCCGCCGCCGGACCAGCGGAGGGCGTACAGCTGATGACGACCCACGAGCACGACACCGTCGCCGAGGACCTCACCGACCCCTACGGCGCATCCGTCGACGACGACACCGAGGGCGCGCGCGTCTTCACCGTCTCCGGCGGCGACTGGAACGACCTCGTCGACGAGGCCACCGCCCTCCACGAGGAGCGGATCGTCGTCAACATGGGCCCGCAGCACCCGTCGACCCACGGCGTGCTCCGGCTCATCCTCGAGCTCGACGGCGAGACGGTGACCGAGGCCCGCGCGGGCATCGGCTACCTGCACACCGGCATCGAGAAGAACATGGAGTTCCGCACCTGGACGCAGGGCGTGACGTTCTGCACCCGGATGGACTACCTGACCCCGATGTTCCAGGAGGCGGCCTACTGCCTCTCGGTCGAGCGCCTGCTCGGCATCGAGGACCGGATCCCGGAGCGCGCCTCGATCATCCGCGTCATGATGATGGAGCTCACCCGCGTCAACTCCCACCTCGTCGCCCTCGGCACCGGTGGCATGGAGATGGGCGCGACGACGGTCATGACCGTCGGCTTCCGCGAGCGCGAGCGCATCCTGCGCGTCTTCGAGGCCATCACCGGCCTGCGGATGAACAACGCCTACATCCGCCCCGGCGGCGTGGCGCAGGACGTCCCCCACGGCGCGGTCGACATGGTCCGCGAGGTGATCGCCGAGCTGCGCACCGGCCTCGGTGAGCTCGAGAAGCTCCTCAACGAGAACCCGCTGCTCAAGGGCCGCACCGTCGGCGTCGGCTACCTCGACCTCACCGGCTGCATCGCCCTCGGCGTCACCGGCCCGGTGCTGCGCTCGACCGGCCTGCCGCACGACCTGCGCAAGGCCACGCCGTACTGCGGGTACGAGACCTACGACTTCGAGGTCGTCACCCGCACCGGCTGCGACGCCTACGACCGCCTGCGCATCCGCATCGACGAGATGTACGAGTCGCTGAAGATCGTCGAGCAGTGCCTCGAGCGCCTCCAGCGCACTGACGGCCAGCCGGTCATGGTCGAGGACAAGAAGATCGCGTGGCCGGCGCAGCTGTCGGTCGGCGGCGACGGCCAGGGCAACAGCCTCGACCACATCCGCGAGATCATGGGCACCTCGATGGAGGCGCTGATCCACCACTTCAAGCTCGTCACCGAGGGCTTCCGGGTCCCCCCGGGCCAGGCCTACGTCGCGGTGGAGTCCGCGAAGGGCGAGCTGGGCTGCCACACCGTCTCCGACGGCGGCACCCGCCCCTACCGGGCGCACTTCCGCGACCCGAGCTTCAACAACCTCCAGGCCACGGCCGCGATGTGCGAAGGCTCGCAGGTCGCCGACGTCATCGTCGCCGTCGCCTCCATCGACCCCGTCATGGGAGGTGTCGACCGCTGATGGCCGGCGACTTCGGTCTGCAGTCCGCTTCCGGTCACCTCACGGTGCCCGAGGAGTCCAAGGAGCGTTACCCCGCCGACGTCGAGGCGACCTTCCGCGCCGACGCCGCGGAGGTCATCGCCCGCTACCCGCAGAAGCGCTCGGCGCTCCTGCCGCTGCTGCACCTCGTGCAGTCGGTCGACGGCTACGTCACCGGTCGGGGCATCGACCTGTGCGCGGAGCTGCTCGACCTGACGACCGCCGAGGTCAGCGGGGTCGCGACGTTCTACACGCAGTACAAGCGCCACCCCAACGGCGAGTACACGATCGGCGTCTGCACCAACACCCTCTGCGCGGTCATGGGCGGCGACGAGATCTGGGACGCCGTCTCGGAGCACCTCGGGATCGGCCACGACGAGACGACCGAGGACGGCAAGATCACCCTCGAGCGCGTCGAGTGCAACGCCGCGTGCGACTACGCGCCGGTCGTCATGGCGAACTGGGAGTTCTTCGACAACCAGACGCCGGACTCCACCAAGGAGCTCGTCGACGACCTGCGCGCCGGCAAGGAGGTCCGCCCCACCCGCGGCCCGAACCGCCTGTGCACCTTCAAGCAGGTCAGCCGCACGCTCGCCGGTTTCTCCGACGGGCTCGCCGACGAGGGCGTGGGCGCCGGTCCGGCCTCGCTCCTCGGCCTCGAGATCGCCCGGCGCAACGGCTGGAGCGCCCCCGAGGGCGAGGGGGCGCACGCCTCCTCCTCCGCGCACGGCTCCGGGTCCGCACCCACCGCCACCGACGAGGCCCCGGGCAGCACCGAGACCACGCCGGCCAGCGACGACGTCAAGGCCGACAAGGCCGAGCCCGCCGCGCAGCGTGACGAGACCGACGACACCCCCGGCGAGAAGCACGAGGGCGACGCGAGGGCCGCGGACGACAGCGACGACGCGACCCCCACGAAGGACGAGGGCCCCGCCGTCGTCTCGACGGGTGACGGCGTCCAGGGCGTGGCCCGCCAGGCCGAGGCGAAGGCCGACGCCGTCGACGTCGCCCCCGGCCAGAAGTCCGAGCCGACCGGCAAGGCCCGCCGCGCCGTCGTCTCGGCCCAGACGGCCAGCGTCCCGACCGACCACGACGCCTCGCCCGAGGCGACCCTCTTCGACGCCACCGGCGACGACACCGACGACAGCGACGGGAAGGGCAAGTGATGACCGCGCTGACCCCGATCCTCACCCGCGACTGGGACCACCCCACGTCCTGGACGCTCGCGACCTACCGCGACGGCGGTGGCTACCGGGCCCTCGACAAGGCCCTCTCGATGGAGCCGGCCGACATCCTCGCGATGGTCAAGGACTCCAGCCTCCGCGGCCGCGGCGGCGCCGGCTTCCCGACCGGCATGAAGTGGTCCTTCATGGCCCCGCCGGACGGCGGCCCGCGCTACCTCGTCGTCAACGCCGACGAGTCCGAGCCGGGGACGTGCAAGGACACCCCGCTGATGATGGCGAACCCGCACGTCCTCATCGAGGGCATCATCATCAGCTCGATCGCCATCGGCTGCGAGCACGCCTTCATCTACCTGCGCGGCGAGGTCGTCCACGTCTACCGCCGCCTCCTGCGCGCGGTCGAGGAGGCCCGCGAGGCCGGCCTGCTCGGCGCCGACATCAAGGGCTCCGGGCGCACCGTCGACATCACCGTCCACGCCGGCGCCGGCGCGTACATCTGCGGCGAGGAGACCGCGCTCCTCGACTCGCTCGAGGGCCGCCGCGGCCAGCCGCGCAGCAAGCCGCCGTTCCCGGGTGCGGCGGGCCTCTACGCCCGCCCCACGTCGGTGAACAACGTCGAGTCCATCGCCTCCGTTCCCGGGATCATCCTCGAGGGTGTCGACTGGTTCACCGGCATGGGCACCGAGAAGTCCACCGGCTTCGGCATCTTCTCGGTCTCCGGCCACGTGAAGAACCCCGGCCAGTTCGAGGCCCCGCTCGGCATCACGATGCGCGAGCTCATCGAGCTCTGCGGCGGGATGCGCGACCCCGAGAAGAGGCTGAAGTTCTGGACCCCCGGCGGGTCCTCGACCCCGCTCTTCACCGACGAGCACCTCGACGTGCCGCTCGACTTCGAGAACGTCGCCGCGGCCGGCTCGATGCTCGGCACCCGCGCCCTCCAGGTCTTCGACGAGACGGTCTGCGTCGTGCGCGCCGTCGACCGGTGGACCGACTTCTACAAGCACGAGTCCTGCGGCAAGTGCACCCCGTGCCGCGAGGGCACGTGGTGGCTCAAGCAGATCCTCGGCCGGCTCGAGCACGGGGAGGGCAGCGAGGAGGACCTCGACAAGCTCCTCGACATCTGCGACAACATCCTGGGCCGCAGCTTCTGCGCCCTCGGTGACGGCGCGACGAGCCCCATCACGAGCTCGATCCAGTACTTCCGTGACGAGTACGTCGCCCACCTGACCCACGGAGGCTGCCCGTTCGACCGGGCCGCCTCGACCCTGTGGGCGACGGCCGGCGGCGCGAAGGAGACCGTCTCCGCATGACTGCCACGCCCGAGACCCAGGCCCCGGTCGAGCTCGTCGCGCTGACCATCGACGACGTCGAGGTGTCGGTGCCCAAGGGCACCCTCATCATCCGCGCCGCCGAGACCGCCGGGATCGACATCCCGCGCTTCTGCGACCACCCGGGCCTGGACCCCGTCGGTGCCTGCCGCCAGTGCCTCGTCGAGGTCTGGATGCCCGGCCGCCCGGGCCCGGACGGCACCCCGGGCGAGCCCACGCAGATGCAGGGCCCGCCCGGCCGGATGAAGCCGCAGGCCTCCTGCACGATGACCGTCGCCCCCGGCATGGTCGTCAAGACGCAGTACACGTCCGAGGGCGCCGACAAGGCGCAGAAGGGCGTCATGGAGCTGCTGCTCATCAACCACCCGCTGGACTGCCCGGTCTGCGACAAGGGCGGCGAGTGCCCCCTGCAGAACCAGGCGATGAGCAACGGGCGCAGCACCTCGCGCTTCGAGGACGTCAAGCGCACCTACCCCAAGCCGATCAACATCTCCTCGCAGGTGCTGCTCGACCGCGAGCGCTGTGTCCTGTGCGCGCGCTGCACCCGCTTCTCCGACCAGATCGCCGGTGACCCGTTCATCGCCCTCGTCGAGCGCGGTGCGCTGCAGCAGGTCGGCATCTACGAGGAGAAGCCGTTCGAGTCCTACTTCTCGGGCAACACCGTCCAGATCTGCCCGGTCGGCGCGCTGACCGGCTCGGCCTACCGCTTCCGCAGCCGCCCGTTCGACCTCGTGTCGACCCCGAGCGTCTGCGAGCACTGCGCAAGCGGTTGCGCGACCCGCACCGACCACCGCCGCGGCACGGTCCTGCGCCGGATGGCGACCGCCGACCCGCTCGTCAACGACGAGTGGAACTGCGACAAGGGCCGCTGGGCCTTCGCCTACGCGAGCACCGCCGACCGCCTCGAGTACCCGATGGTCCGCGGCGAGGACGGCGAGCTGCGCGTCGCGTCGTGGCGCGAGGCGCTCGAGCGCGCGGCCGAGGGCCTGCGCGGCGCGAAGGCCGGCGTGCTCGTCGGCGGTCGCGTCAGCGCCGAGGACGCCTACGCCTACGGCAAGTTCGCCCGCACCGTGCTCGGCACGAACGACGTCGACTTCCGCGCCCGCCCGCACTCGGCCGAGGAGGCGGACTTCCTCGCCTCGACCGTCGTCGGCACGGGGCCGGAGGGTGGCGCCGTCACGTACACGGACCTCGAGCGGGCCGGTCAGGTCCTCCTCGTCGGCTTCGAGCCCGAGGACGAGTCCCCGATCGTGTTCCTGCGCCTGCGCAAGGCCTACCGCAAGCACAAGACCCGCGTCTTCGCCGTCTCCGCGGTCGCCACCCGGGGCCTGGCGAAGATGGGCGGCACGCTCATCCCGACCGCCCCGGGCACCGAGCCCGAGGTGCTGGGCGCCCTCGCCGAGGGCTCCGGCAGCGAGGTCGTCGAGGAGGCCGCCCGCGGCCTGCGCGAGGGCGGCATCGTCCTCGTCGGCGAGCGGCTCGCGATGGTCCCCGGCGCGCTGAGCGCGGCGGCCGCCCTCGCCGAGTCCACCGGCGCGCGCCTCGCGTGGGTGCCGCGTCGGGCGGGCGAGCGCGGGGCACTCGAGGCCGGCGCGCTCCCGACCCTCCTGCCCGGTGGCCGTCCGGTCGCCGACGCCGCCGCCCGCGCCGAGATCGCCGCCGCGTGGCAGGTCGCCGCGCTGCCGGAGGCACCGGGCCGCGACACCGCGGGCATCGTCGCCGCGGCCGCCTCCGGTGAGCTGGGCGCCCTCGTCGTCGGTGGTGTCGACCCGGCCGACCTCGGCAGCGACGCCGCGGCCGCGGCCCTCGCCGCCCCGTTCGTCGTCTCCCTCGAGATCCGCCGCTCGGCGGTCACCGAGCACGCCGACATCGTCCTGCCCGTCGCGGCGCACGCCGAGAAGGGCGGCTCGTTCGTCGACTGGGAGGGCCGGGTCCGCGCCTTCGAGGCCGCGCTCGACACCTCCTACGTCAGCGACTACCGCGCGCTCGAGATGCTCGCCGACGAGATGGGCGAGTTCCTCGGGACCCGCACGCTGCGCGAGGTCCGGTCCGAGATGCAGTCGCTCGGGCCGTGGGCCGGCGCGCGTCCGGCGGCCCCGGTCGCCGAGGCCGGCGAGGTCCCGGAGCTGACCGAGGGCACGCTCGTCCTCGCGACGTGGCGCCACCTGCTCGACCGCGGCACCCTCCAGGACGGCGAGCCGTTCCTCGCGGGCACCGCCCCGAAGCCCGTGGCCCGCATCTCGGCGGCCACCGCGCAGGCGCTCGGCGTCGTCGACGGCGACCACCTCACCGTGCGCGCGGCGCAGACCACGGTCACCGCGCCCGTCCTCGTGAGCGAGATGGCGGACCACGTCGTCTGGCTCCCGACCAACTCGCAGGGCTGCGACCTGCGGGCGACCCTCGCGGGCGCACCCGGTGCGCTCGTCACCGTCTCGAAGGAGGGTGCGCGATGAGCACCGTCACCGCGCTGGCCGGTCTCGGCACGCTCGCCACGGCGGGCACCGACAACCCCGCGGCCGACTTCAGCGACACCCCGCTGTGGCTCAGCCTGGTCAAGGCGCTGATCATCTTCGTCTACCTGCTGGTCTCGACGCTGCTCGTCATCTGGTTCGAGCGCCGCGTCATCGGTCGGATGCAGCAGCGTCCGGGCCCGAACCGCAACGGCCCGTTCGGTCTGCTCCAGACCCTCGCCGACGGCATGAAGTCGATGCTCAAGGAGGACGTGCGGCCCAAGGCGTCCGACGCGTTCGTCTTCACCCTCGCGCCGCTCATCACGGCGACGATGTGCTTCGTCTCGTTCTCGATCATGCCGCTGGCCGGCGAGGTGTCGATGTTCGGGCACACGACGCCGTTCCAGCTGACCGACACCCCCGTCGCGGTGCTCCTCGTGCTCGCCGTCGCGGGCATCGGCATCTACGGAGTCGTCCTCGCCGGCTGGTCCTCCGGCTCGCCCTACCCGCTCATGGGTGGCCTGCGCGCGTCGGCCCAGATGATCTCCTACGAGATCGCGATGGGCCTCTCGCTCGTGGCGGTCTTCCTCTACGCCGGCTCGATGTCGACCTCGCAGATCGTCGGCGCGCAGCGTGACCTCTGGTTCATCGTCCCGGCGTTCTTCAGCTTCTTCGTCTACGTCATCACGATGGTCGGCGAGACCAACCGCCTCCCCTTCGACCTCGCCGAGGGCGAGGGCGAGCTGACCGGTGGGTTCCACACCGAGTACGGCTCGATGCGCTTCGCCATGTTCTTCCTCGGCGAGTACATCAACATGTTCACCGTCGCGGCCCTGGCGACGACGATGTTCCTCGGCGGGCCCGAGGCTCCTCCCGGCATCGCGGCCATCAACGGCGGCATGTTCAACGAGGGCTGGTGGGGCGTCCTGTGGTTCACCGCCAAGCTGTGGGCCTTCATGTTCGTCTTCGTCTGGCTGCGTGGCTCCCTCCCGCGCGTCCGCTACGACCAGTTCATGCGCTTCGGGTGGAAGTTCCTCATCCCGACGACGCTCGGCTGGGTCGTCCTCGTCGCGTTCTTCCGCGCCGGCCAGAACGGCTGGCTCGGCGGTGACGTCGTCGTCGCGGGCCGCAGCTTCCCGACCTTCTCGCTCGCCCTCGTCGGCATCATCGCGGTCGCGGCGCTCGTGGCCGGCTGGCTGTGGGACAGCCGGGCCGAGCGCAAGGAGGCCTCGATGCACCCGGGCGTGCCCGACGAGATCGACCCCTACGCCGGTGGGCACCCCGTCCCGCCGATGCCCGGGCAGCGCCTGCGCGAGCCCTCGCTCGCCCCCGCCCTCGCCGCCCGTCCCGAGACCGAGGAGGCCACTCGTGGCTGACGAGCAGAAGAAGTCCGGCTTCTTCTCCGACCTGTTCGCCCCCGTCGCCGGCTTCGGCGTCACGTTCTCGACGATGTTCCGCAAGGTCATCACCGAGGAGTACCCGGAGGAGAAGCGTCCGACCCAGGCGCGCTTCCACGGGCGCCACCAGCTCAACCGTCACCCCGACGGGCTCGAGAAGTGCGTCGGCTGCGAGCTGTGCGCATGGGCCTGCCCGGCCGACGCGATCCTCGTCGAGGGCGCGAACAACGACGACACCGAGGGCGGCGCGGGCCGGTTCAGCCCGGGCGAGCGCTACGGCCGCGTCTACCAGATCAACTACCTGCGCTGCATCTTCTGCGGGCTGTGCATCGAGGCGTGCCCGACGCGTGCGCTGACGATGACGAACTTCTACGAGCTCGCCGACAACAACCGCGCGGACCTCATCTTCACCAAGGACCAGCTCCTCGCCCCGCTCCAGCCGGGCATGCTCCAGCCGCCGTTCCCGATGGCCGACGGCATGGAGGAGCGCGACTACTACCTCGGCAAGGTCACCGAGGCCACGGACAGCCAGCGCGAGGTCGTCGCGGCCCGCGCCGGCGGCGAGCAGGACGCGGAGGTGGGCTCGTGACCGGCACCGGTGAGGAGGTCATGTTCTGGATCCTCGGGCCCCTCGCGGTGCTCGGGGCCCTGGGCCTGGTCTTTGCGAGGAAGGCCGTCCACGCCGCCCTCGGCATGGCCCTGACGATGATCATCCTCGGCGTCTTCTACATCGCGCAGGACGCCGACTTCCTCGGCGTCATCCAGATCTTCGTCTACACCGGCGCCGTGATGATGCTCTTCCTCTTCGTGCTCATGCTCGTCGGGGTCGACTCCAGCGACAGCCTCGTCGAGACGCTGTCCGGCCAGCGCTGGGCCACCGTCGTCCTCGTGCTCGGCCTCGGCGGGCTGCTCGGGTTCTCGGTCGGCCACGTCACCCTCGGCGACCCGGTCGGCGTCGCGTCGATCAACGCCGACCAGGGCAACGTGTCGGGCGTCGCGCAGCTGATCTTCGGCCGCTACGTCTGGGTCTTCGAGATCACGAGCGCGCTGCTCATCACCGCGGCCCTCGGCGCCATGGTCCTCGCCCACCGCGAGCGCCTCGGCAAGGGCCCGAACCAGAAGGAGTGGAGCAAGCGGCGCTTCCAGGGCGGCGAGCACCTCGCCGGCCTGCCGGCGCCCGGTGTCTACGCGCGCCACAACGCCGTCGACACCCCGGCCCTCCTGCCCGACGGCACCCCGTCGGAGCTGTCCGTCTCGCGCGTGCTCACCGCCCGCGACCAGAACCGCTCGCCCGAGGTCTACACCGAGGGTGAGCGCCAGATCGAGCGCGACGTGCGCGAAGGAGGCGAGCGATGAGCCTGGTCAACTACGTCTACCTGGCGACCATCCTCTTCGCCGTCGGGGCGGCCACCGTCCTCACCCGGCGCAACGCGATCATCGTCTTCATGGGGGTCGAGCTGATGCTCAACGCCGCGAACCTCGTCTTCGTGACGTTCGCGCGGATGCACGGCTCGCTCGACGGCCAGGTCCTCGCCCTCTTCGTCATGGTCGTCGCGGCCGCGGAGGTCGTCGTCGGCCTCGCGATCATCATGGCGATCTTCCGGTCCCGCCGGTCGGCCTCGGTCGACGACGCGAACCTGCTGAAGCTCTGAAGGAGTAGGACGTGCACTCTCTGATCACCGAGGGCGACGCGATGACCGCGGCCCCCGCGACCGGCGCCGCGTCGGTCGCGTGGCTGCTCGTCGCGCTGCCCCTCCTCGGTGCGGCGATCCTCCTCCTCGGGGGACGCCGCACGAACAAGGTCGGCCCCGCGCTGGCCACGGGCCTGTCCTGGGCGAGCTTCGGCGTCGGCGTCGTCGTGCTCGTCCAGCTGCTCGGCCAGGACGCGGGGGCGCGCGCCCACCACCTGACGCTGTGGAGCTGGGTCCCGGCGGGGTCGTTCGACCTCGACCTCGGGATGCTCGTCGACCCGCTGTCGGTCGCGTTCGTCATGCTCATCACGTTCGTCGGCTCGCTCATCCACGTGTACTCGCTCGGGTACATGGAGCACGACCCCGACAAGCGGCGCTTCTTCGCCTACCTCAACCTCTTCGTCGCGGCGATGCTCGTCCTCGTCCTCGCCGACAGCTACCTGCTCCTCTTCGTCGGCTGGGAGGGCGTGGGCCTGGCGTCCTACCTCCTCATCGGCTTCTGGAACTGGAACCCGGCCTACGCGAGCGCGGCCAACAAGGCGTTCTTCGTCAACCGCGTCGGCGACCTCGGCCTGTCCATCGCGATCATGACGATGTTCATCACCTTCGGCGGCGTCGACTACGCGACCGTCAACGAGGGCGTCGCGGGCGCGAACCAGTCGACCCTCACGGCGATCGGCCTGCTCCTGCTCGTCGGGGCCTGCGGCAAGTCGGCGCAGTTCCCGCTCCAGTCCTGGCTCGGTGACGCGATGGCCGGCCCGACGCCGGTGTCCGCGCTCATCCACGCGGCGACGATGGTCACCGCCGGCGTCTACCTCGTCGTGCGCTCGCACGTCATCTTCGACGCCGCCCCGGACGCCGCGCTCGCCGTCGCCATCGTCGGCGCGATCACGCTGGTCTTCGGTGCGGTCGTCGGCTGCGCCAAGGACGACATCAAGAAGGCCCTCGCGGCCTCGACGATGAGCCAGATCGGCTACATGATGCTCGCGGCGGGCCTGGGCCCGGTCGGCTACGCCTTCGCGATCTTCCACCTGCTGACGCACGGCTTCTTCAAGGCCGGGATGTTCCTCGGCGCCGGGTCGGTCATGCACGGCATGAACGACCAGGTCAACATGCGCCGCTTCGGCGGGCTGTCGGGCGCCATGAAGATCACCTGGGCCACCTTCGGCCTCGGCTGGCTCGCGATCCTCGGTGTCCCGCCGTTCTCGGGCTTCTGGTCCAAGGACAAGATCATCGAGGCCGCCTTCGTCGGCGAGGGCTGGCAGCCCTGGGTCCTCGGCACCGCCGCGCTCGTCGGCGCCGGGGTCACGGCCTTCTACATGTCGCGCCTGTTCTTCATGACCTTCCACGGCGAGAAGCGCTGGACCGACGACGTGCACCCGCACGAGTCGCCCAAGATCATGACCGTCCCGATGATGGTCCTCGCCGGCGGCTCGGCCTTCCTCGGCCTCCTGCTCGCGTGGCCGTTCGCCGAGACCGCCCCGATCGTCTCGTGGCTCGCGCCGGTCGTCGGCGAGCACGGCGAGGAGCACCCGGTGCTCGCGGTGCCGGTGCTCATGGGCCTGACCCTGCTCTTCGTCGCCGTCGGGATCTTCCTCGCGTGGCGGCAGTACTGGAACGAGGACGTGCCCGAGGTCGCCCCGCGCGGCTCGGTGCTCACCCGCGCGGCGCGCGTCGACCTCTACCAGGACGCCGTCAACGAGGGCCTGTTCATGCGGCCGGGCATCCACCTGACCCGCTCGCTCGTCTACGTCGACGGCAAGGGGGTCGACGGCGCGGTCGGCGGCCTCGCCGCCCTCGTCGGCGGGTTCTCCTCGAGGCTGCGTCGCCTCCAGACCGGCTACGCCCGGTCGTATGCCCTGACGATGCTCACCGGTGTCGTCGCCGTCCTCGGTGCTCTGTGGGTGATCCAGTGACCTCCCTGCCCCTCCTCACCCTGATGATGGTCGTGCCGGTCCTCGGCGCGGTCGTCGTCGCGGCCCTGCCGAACGGCTCGGTGCGCCTCGCGCGCCCGGTCGCCCTCGGGGCCTCGCTGGTGACCCTCGTCCTCGCGGTCCTCGCGTGGGTGGCGTTCGACTCCGGGTCGACCGCGATGTTCCAGCTGACCGAGACGCACGCGTGGATCCCGCAGTTCGGCGTCTCGTACGCGCTCGGGGTCGACGGCATCGCGCTGGCGCTCATCGTCATGGCCGCGATCCTCGTGCCGGTCTGCCTCCTCGCGGCCTGGAACGACGTCCGCGAGGCCGAGGCCGGGCGGCTCAAGCGCTACTTCGCGCTCATGCTCGTCCTCGAGGCGTTCATGGTCGGCGTCTTCGCCGCCACCGACGTCTTCCTCTTCTACGTCTTCTTCGAGGCGATGCTCATCCCGGTGTACTTCCTCATCGGGCTGTACGGCGGCCCGCAGCGGCAGTACGCGGCGGTCAAGTTCCTCCTCTTCTCGCTCGCCGGCGGGCTCGTCATGCTCGTGTCGGTCATCGCGGTGTACTTCGCGGGCCCGGGCGGGCAGGACGGCTTCCTCGTCGAGAACCTCATCGGCGGCATGGACGGCTCGACGGCCGCCCTGCGCTGGATGTTCGTCGGCTTCTTCATCGCCTTCGCGGTCAAGGCCCCGATGTGGCCGGTCCACACCTGGCTGCCCGACGCCGCCACCGAGTCGCGCCCGGCGACCGCCGTGCTCCTCGTCGGCGTCCTCGACAAGGTCGGCACCTACGGGATGATCCGCTTCTGCCTCCAGCTCTTCCCGGAGGCCTCGCAGTGGGCGACCCCGGTGGTCATCACCCTCGCGGTCATCTCGGTCATCTACGGCGCGCTGCTCGCGATCGGCCAGACCGACATGATGCGGCTCATCGCCTTCACCTCGATCAGCCACTTCGGCTTCATCGTCCTCGGCATCTTCGCGATGACGAGCGTCGGCGGCGCCGGGTCGACCCTCTACATGGTCAACCACGGCTTCTCGACGGCCGGCCTGTTCCTCATCGCCGGCTTCCTCGTGACCCGGCACGGCAGCAAGCGCATCCCCGACTACGGCGGCTGGCAGCGGGTCACGCCCGTCCTCGCCGGCACCTTCCTCATCGCGGGCCTGTCCTCGCTGGCGCTGCCCGGCCTGTCGAGCTTCGTCTCCGAGTTCCTCGTGCTGCAGGGCACGTTCATGCGCTACAAGGTCGCGGCCGTCATCGCGGCGCTCGGCATCGTGCTCGCCGCGCTGTACATCCTCCTCATGTACCAGCGCGTCATGACCGGCCCGAAGCCCTCCTTCGCCGAGGGGAGCGCCCCGCGCGACCTCTCCTCGCGCGAGCGGTGGGTCGTCGCGCCGATCATCGCCTCGTTCGTCGTCCTCGGCTTCTACCCGAAGCCGGTGCTCGACATCATCAACCCGGCCGTGGACAAGACGCTGCAGATCGTCGGCGTCACCGACCCGGCCGCCGCCACCGACGCCTCCGGGAGTGCCAAGTGATGCCGAGCGTGATGCCGGCCGAGTTCAAGGCCGTGAGCATCGACTACCTCGCGGTCCTGCCGATGTTCCTCGTCGTCGCGGGTGCCCTCGTCGGTGTCCTCGTCGAGGCCTTCGCGCCCCGGGCGAAGCGGCACGCCATCCAGGTCTGGCTGACGACGGGCGTCCTCGTCGCCGCCCTCGTCGTCCTCGCCGTGTGGAGCCGTGACCACCAGTCGATCACCCTCGGTGGCTCGGTCGCCGTCGACGGGGTCTCGCTCTTCCTCCAGGGCACGCTGCTGCTCCTCGCGACGATCGGCGTCCTCGTCATGGCCGAGCGCTTCGGCGGCACCGGCTCGGACGCGTTCACGCCGATGGGCGCCTCGACGCCGGGCTCGCACCAGGAGGACGCCGCGACCCGCGCCGGGTACGCGACCTCCGAGGTCTTCCCGCTGACGCTCTTCGCGGTGCTCGGGATGATGGTGTTCGTCTCGGCGAACGACCTCATCACGCTCTTCGTCGGGCTCGAGGTCCTCTCGCTGCCGCTCTACGTCATGACGGGCCTGGCCCGCCGGCGCCGGCTGCTCTCGCAGGAGGCGGCCCTGAAGTACTTCCTCCTCGGGGCCTTCTCCAGCGCGTTCTTCCTCTTCGGGGCGGCGCTGCTGTTCGGCTACGCCGGCTCCTCGGACCTCGCGGCCATCGCGACGGCCATCCGCACCAACTCGGGCGACCTCGAGGGCCTGCTCCTGCCGGGCGTCGTGCTCGTGCTCGTGGGCCTGCTGTTCAAGGTCGGCGCGGTGCCGTTCCACTCGTGGACGCCGGACGCCTACCAGGGCGCGCCGACCCCGGTCACCGGCTTCATGGCGGCCTGCACCAAGCTCGCGGCCTTCGGCGCGATCCTGCGCCTCACCTACGTCGGTGTCGGCGCCAACCGCTGGGACTGGCAGATCGGCGTCGTCGTCATCGCCATCCTCACGATGGTCGTCGGCGCTGTCCTCTCGGTGACCCAGACCGACGTCAAGCGCCTGCTCGCGTACTCGTCGGTGGCCCACGCCGGGTTCATCCTCGTCGGTGTGCTCGCGTTCTCGCAGAGCGCGATCGGCGGTGTGATGTTCTACCTGCTCGCCTACGGCGCGACGACCATCGCCGCCTTCGCCATCGTGGCGATGGTCCGCCAGGACGGCTCCGAGGCCTCGCACCTGTCGCAGTGGGCGGGCCTGGGCCGCAACCACCCGGTCGTCGCCGGCGTCTTCGCCTTCCTGCTCCTGGCCTTCGCGGGCATCCCGCTGACCAGCGGCTTCACGGCCAAGTTCGCGGCGTTCGCGCCGGCCGTCGAGTCGGGCACCTCGGGTGTCGTCATGGTGGTCGTCGGTGTCCTCGCCTCCGCGGTCACCGCGTTCGTCTACGTGCGGCTCATCGTGCTCATGTACTTCACCGAGCCGGCCGAGGGCGTCGTCGCCCTCCAGCCGTCGGTGCCGTCGACGATCGGCATCACCCTCGGTGTCGCGATCACCGTCGTCGCGGGCGTCGCCCCGGCCGTGGTGCTGCAGCTCGCGAACAACGCCTCGCAGTTCCTGCTGTGAGCACCGGTGGGGTGACGGCGCAGCGGGGGACCCCGTCGGTCCTCGCGCTGCCCGGCGCCGGGGACGCGCTGCGCGAGCGGCTGACCGACGGGCTCGCCCGGGTCGAGGCGCTCATCACGCAGCGCGTCGACCACGACGACCCGTTCATCGCGCAGGCGTCGTCGCACCTCACCGCCGCCGGGGGCAAGCGGTTCCGGCCGCTGCTCACCCTGCTCGCCTCCGAGCTCGGCACGGGGGTGTCCGACGAGGTCGTCGCGGCGGCCGCGGGCGTCGAGCTGACCCACCTCGCGTCGCTCTACCACGACGACGTGATGGACGAGGCCGACGTGCGCCGTGGGGCGCCCTCGGCCAACGCGCTGTACGACAACTCGACCGCGATCCTCGTCGGGGACCTGCTCTTCGGCACGGCGTCCGACATCGTCGCCGACCTCGGGCCGCAGGCGGTCAAGATCCAGGCGCAGACCTTCGTCCGGCTGTGCGCCGGGCAGATCCGCGACGACCGGCCGTGCCCCGAGGGGCAGGACCCGGTCGAGTACTACCTGCGGGTGCTCGCCGACAAGACCGGAGTCCTCATCGCCACCGCCGCCCGCTACGGCGCGATGTTCGGCGGCTGCGACGACGCGACCGTCGAGGTGATGCGCGAGTACGGCGAGCGGCTCGGGGTCGCCTTCCAGCTGGCCGACGACCTCATCGACATCTCCTCCGAGGCCGACGAGACCGGCAAGACCCCCGGCACCGACCTGCGCGAGGGCAAGCGCACCCTCCCGGTGCTGCACGTGCTCGCCTCCACCGACCCGGCCGACGCGCGGCTCCAGGAGCTGCTGCGCGGTGACCTCGACGACGACGCGCGCCTCGCCGAGGCGCTGGAGCTGCTGCGCGCCCACCCCGCGATGGACCGGGCGCGCGAGCACACCTTCGCCGTGGCGAGCCGGGCCCAGTCGGTGCTCGAGCCGCTGCCGGCCGGCGACGCCAAGGACGCGCTGTACGCGCTCGCCACCGGCGTCGTCACCCGAGTGGGCTGAGCACCGGCTCCTGCTCGCGCACCGGCCGCCGAGGGATGGCCAGCGCGAGCGCGACGGCGGCGAAGCAGAGGACGGCGGCCCCGACCCACGCCCAGTGGTAGTCGCCCTGCGCGGTGCGGACCCAGCCCGCGACGCTCGCCCCGACCCCGGCGCCGACCATGTGCGACGCGAACACCCACCCGAAGACGACGCCGGAGTCCGCGACCCCGAAGTGCGTGCGGCACAGGGCGACCGTCGGTGGCACGGTCGCGACCCAGTCGAGGCCGTAGAAGACGATGAACACCCACATCCCCGGCTCGACACCCGGCGCGAGCACGGCGTCGAGCGCGAGCAGCGACAGCCCGCGCCCGCCGTAGTAGCCGGCCAGCAGGAGCCGGGGGTCGACCCGGTCGGTCAGCCAGCCGGACCCGACCGTGCCGGCGATGTCGAAGACGCCGACGACGGCGAGCAGCCCGGCGGCGGTCGTCGCGGGCATCCCGTGGTCGTGGGCGGCGGGGACGAAGTGCGTCTGGATGATGCCGTTGGTCGACCAGCCGCAGACCCAGAAGGTCAGCACGAGCGCCCAGAACGTCCAGCGGCGCGAGACGCGCACGAGGGTCGAGACGGCGCGGCGGGCCGGTGACTCGGTCGAGGCGGCCACCGGAGGGGCGGCCGAGGTCGCGCCCCAGGGCAGCAGGCCGCGGTCGCGCGGGTGGTCGGTGAGCAGCAGCGCGACGAGGACGGCGACGAGCAGGGCGAGGACGGCGACGACGCCGGCGGCCCAACGCCATCCCGGCCCCGCCGCGGCCCGCGCGATGACCGGCAGGAACAGCAGCTGGCCGGTGGCGTTGGCGGCGGAGAAGATGCCGGTGACGAGCCCGCGGTGCCGCTCGAACCAGCGGTTGGCGACGACGGCGCCGAGGACGAGCGCCATCGCGCCGGTGCCGATCCCGATGAGCACGCCCCAGAGCAGCCAGAGCTGCCAGGCGGAGGTCATCACGGTCGTCGCGGCGCTCGACAGGCCGACGACGACGAGCGCGACGGCGACGGTGCGCCGCACCCCGAACCGTTCCATGAAGGCGGCGGCGAACGGGGCCGTCAGCCCGTAGAGGACGAGGTTGAGGCTGACCGCGCCGGAGGTCGTCGCGCGCGACCACCCGAACTCGGCCTCGACCGGCTCGAGCAGCACCCCGGTCGAGGAGCGGAAGGCCGCGGCCGCGACGAGCGCGGCGAGGGTGACGGCGGCGACGAGCCACGCACGGTGGGGGAGACCGCGCGGCGGGAGCACGCGCTCCCCGACGAAGTCCCCGTCGTCCGGTGTCACGGCGCCAGCATCGCACTAGGGTCGGCCCCGTGGAACCGGTGCCCGACGGCGTGACCGCCCAGTGGGACGCGGCGACCGTGGGCCTGCCCGCGCCGCTCGTCGTCCTCGACCTCGACGCCTACGAGGCCAACGCCGCCGACCTCGTGCGCCGGGCGGGCGGCCGGCCGGTCCGGGTCGCGTCGAAGTCGCTGCGCTGCCGGTGGGTGCTCGACGACGTGCTGGCGCGCCCGGGGTTCGCCGGGGTGATGGCCTACGCCGTGCGCGAGGCCGTGCGCCTCGGACGCGCCGGCCTGCGCGACCTCTACGTCGCGTACCCCTCGGTCGACGCCGCGGCCGTCGGCGAGGTGGCCGGCGACGACGACCTGCGGCGCGAGGTGACGCTGACCGTCGACTCGGTCGAGCACGTCCGGTGGCTGCGCGACACCCTCGGACCGGCGGTGCGGGGCGTCGGGGTGGCCGTCGACGTCGACTGCTCCGTGCGCGTCGGCCGGCTGCACCTCGGGGTGCGCCGCTCGCCGACCCGCACGCCGGCCCAGGCCCTCGCGGTGGCGCGGGCTGCGCAGGGCATCGGCCTGGAGGTGCGTGGCCTGATGTTCTACGACGCGCAGGTGGCCGGCCTGCCCGACACCCCGCCGGTCCGCCTGCTCAAGCGGCGCTCGGTGGCCGAGCTGCGTGAGCGGCGGGCGGCCGTCGTGGCGGCGGTGCGGGCCGAGGCGGACCTGCGCTTCGTCAACGGCGGCGGCACCGGCAGCCTGCACACGTTCACGGGCGACGACTCCGTCACCGAGCTCGCGGCCGGGTCCGGCCTCTACGCCCCGACCCTGTTCGACGGCTACGACGCCTTCAGCCCCCGCCCCGCGATGGCCTACGCGCTCGACGTCGTCCGGCGGCCCGCCCGCGACGTCGTCACGGCCTTCGGCGGCGGGTACGTCGCGAGCGGCGAGCCCGGCTGGTCGCGGGTGCCGGCACCCGTGCGGCGCGGGTGGTCGCTGCTGCGCACCGAGGCGGCGGGCGAGGTGCAGACGCCCGTCAGCGGCGACGGCGTCCACGGCCTCGCGCTCGGCGACCGTGTGTGGATGCGCGGCGCGAAGGCCGGCGAGCTGCTCGAGCGCTTCGACACCCTCCACCTCGTGCGGGGCGGGCGGCTCGTCGACTCGGTGCCGACCTACCGCGGAGAGGGATGGAACCACGGATGAGCGCGACCTGGCGCAACTGGGGCGGCAACGTCGTCGCGCACCCACGCGTCGTCACGGACACCTCGACGGTCGAAGGCGTCGTCGGCGCCGTGCGGTCGGCGGCCGGGCGCGGGCTCCGGCTGCGGGTGGCGGGCACCGGGCACTCGTTCACGCCGCTCGTCGCCACCGACGGGGTGCTGCTGCGCCTCGACGGCCTGACCGGCGTCCTCGTCGTGGACCGCGACCGGATGCGGGTGCGCGTCGCGGCCGGCACCCCGCTGCACCGCCTCAACCCCGCGCTGCAGGCGCTCGGCCTGGCGCTGCCCAACCTCGGCGACATCGACCGGCAGACCATCAGCGGGGCGATCTCGACCGGGACGCACGGCACCGGGGTGCGGTTGCAGGGCATCGCGGCGGCGGTCTGCGGGCTGGTGCTCGTGCTCGCCGACGGGTCGCTGCTGCGCTGCTCGGCCGAGGAGTCGCCCGAGGTGTTCGAGGCCGCGCGGGTCGGGCTGGGCGCGCTCGGGGTGGTCGTCGAGGTCGAGCTGCAGTGCGTGCCGGCGTTCCGGCTGCACGCCCGCGAGTCGGGGGAGTCGTTCTCGGCGGTGCTCGAGGGCATCCACGACCTGGCCGACGCGCACGACCACGTCGACATGCACTGGTTCCCGCACACCGACCGGGTGCTGCTCAAGCGCAACGACCGGGTCGCGCCGGGGGAGGGGCCCGGGCCACTGCCCGGATGGCGTCGGCGCCTCGACGACGACCTGCTGGCCAACCGCCTCTACGAGGGGGTCAACCGGGTGCTGACCCGCGCGCCGGCCGCGACGGCGCGCGTCAACCGGCTGAGCGCCCGGGTGCTCGGGGCGCGCGAGTACGCCGACGACTCGTGGAGGGTGTTCTGCTCCTCGCGCGAGGTGCGGTTCGTGGAGTCGGAGTACGCGGTGCCGCGGGCGTCGGTCGTTCCGGTGCTCGAGGAGCTGCGCGCCTGGTTCGAGCGCTCCGGTGAGCCGGTGCCCTTCCCGGTCGAGGTGCGCTTCGTCGGGGCCGACGACGTCTGGCTCTCGACGGCCTACGAGCGCGACAACGCCTACGTCGCCGTGCACCAGTACCACCGGATGGACCCCTCGCGCCTGTTCGCCGCCTTCGAGGCGATCGTCGCCGAGCACGAGGGGCGGCCGCACTGGGGCAAGGTCCACACCCTCGGGGCCGAGCGGCTGCAGGCGCTCTACCCCCGGTTCGACGACTACCGGGCCGTTCGCGACCGCCTCGACCCGACCCGCCTCTTCACCAACCCCCACGTCGCGCACCTCCTGGACGCCTGACACCAGCACCCCCGCCCGGCGGCTGCACCCCGTCGAGTGAGCAGGACACGCCGTCCCGCGCGCCGGCGGACGGCGTGTCCTGTTCGCTCGACCGGATCGGCAACCCTCGACATCGGTGCGACGAACCCCGCGCCGGACCGTTTGCGGACGGGCGATCCGGGGGAGGGGTCCTCATGACGAGCGCGACGACCACGTCGCGCTCGGGGACGAGAGGACGACGGCGTGAAGGCACTGACGTGGCAGGGCAAGCGGGACGTGCGGGTCGAGGACGTGCCGGACCCGCGCATCCAGGAACCGACCGACGCGGTGATCCGCGTGACCTCGACGGCGATCTGCGGCTCCGACCTGCACCTGTACGAGGTGCTCGGCGCGTACCTCACGCCGGGTGACGTCCTCGGGCACGAGACGATGGGGGTCGTCGAGGAGGTCGGCCCCGAGGTGACGCACATCGCGCCGGGGGACCGGGTCGTCATCCCCTTCAACATCTCCTGCGGCTCCTGCTGGATGTGCGAGCGCGGCTTCTACGCGCAGTGCGAGACCACGCAGGTGCGCGACCAGGGCAAGGGCGCGTCGCTCTTCGGCTACACGAGCCTCTACGGTGCGGTCCCCGGCGGGCAGGCCGAGTACCTGCGGGTGCCGCAGGCGCACTTCGGGCCCGTCAAGGTGCCGGACGAGCACCCCGACACCCGCTTCCTCTACCTCTCCGACATCCTGCCGACGGCCTGGCAGGGCGTGCGCTACGCCGACGTCGAGCCGGGCGGCACGCTCGCCGTCATGGGCCTGGGGCCGGTCGGGCAGCTGGCGACCCGCATCGCGAAGCAGCTGGGCGTGGAGCGGGTCATCGGCGTCGACCTCGTGCCCGAGCGGCTCGCCCTCGCGCAGCGGTACGGCATCGAGACGGTGGACCTGCGCGAGGTCGACGACGTCCCCGGCGCGCTGCTCGACCTCACCGGCGGGCGCGGCCCGGACGGCGTGCTCGAGGCCGTGGGGATGGAGGCGCACGGGTCGCCGCTCGCCGCGACCGCGCAGGCCGCGGTGGGGCTGCTGCCCGACGCGCTGGCCCGACCGCTCATCGACCGCGTCGCCATCGACCGGCTCGCGGCGCTCACCGCGTCCTTCAAGTCCGTGCGGCGCGCGGGCACGGTGAGCATCAGCGGGGTCTACGGCGGCGAGGTCGACCCGCTGCCGATGATGGAGATGTTCGACCGCGGCATCACCGTCCGGATGGGGCAGTGCCACGTCAAGCGGTGGATCGACGAGATCATGCCGCACGTCCTGGACTCCGCCGACCCGCTCGGCCTCGAGGACCTGGCGACCCACGTGCTCCCGCTGGCCGAGGCGCCCCGCGGCTACGAGATGTTCCAGGCCAAGTCCGACGGCTGCGTCAAGGTGGTGCTCCAGCCGTGAGGGGTGTCCCCGGGCGCACCGTGCTCGTGACCGGCGCGTCGAGCGGCATCGGGCGCGCGACGGCGCTGCAGCTGGCGGCCTCGGGCGTCGACGTCGCCCTGCTGTCGCGCTCGGAGGAGGTGCTCGAGGAGGTCCGCGCGCAGTGCGAAGAGCTCGGGGTGCGAGCCGTCGTCACCGTCGCGGACGTGACCGACCGCGACGCGCTGGAGGCCGCGTTCGAGCGGGCGCGGACCGAGCTCGGGCCGCTCGACGGCGTCGTCCACTCCGCCGCCGCGCTCACCTACGGACGGTTCGAGGACGTCCCGGCCGCGGTGTTCGACGGCGCGCTCGCGAGCACGCTGGGGGGCACCGCCAACGTGGCGCGCCTGGCGCTCGAGGCGTTCCGCGCCCGGGGACGGGGCAGCCTCGTCGTCGTCGGGTCGCTGCTCGGCAAGATCAGCACGCCCTACATGAGCTCCTACGTCACGGCCAAGTGGGGCGTGCACGGCCTCGTGCGCACCCTGCAGATCGAGGCGCGCGCCACTCCCGGCATCGACGTGAGCCTCGTCTGGCCCGGTGGCGTCGACACGCCCGTCTACCTCCAGGCGGGGACCTACCTGCAGCGGCACGGCCGTCCGCCGCCCCCGGTCGACCCGCCCGAGAAGGTGGCCGCCGCGGCGGTCCGCGCGCTCTGGTCGCCGAAGCGCGAGGTGATGGTCGGTCCGCTGAACGGCGTCGTCGTGGCGGGGTTCCGGCTCCTGCCGGCCGTCTTCGACGTGCTCGTCACACCGCTCATGCGGCTGAGCGGCCTCGGCCGCGAGGAGGTGGCGAACTCGCCGGGCAACGTCCTCGACCCCACGCCGGAGGGCGAGGCCGTCCACGGCCGCTGGAGCCGCCGCCTGTCCTGAGCGCTCGTCCGGGCGGCCTCACACCGCGGCGGGGCCGGCCGGCGTGCCGTAGTGGTGGGCGAACGGCGAGACGTCGGCCGGCGCCTGCCCGAGGTAGACGACGACGCGGCAGCCGGGGTCGCCGACGGCGATCCGCTCCTCGAGGAGCACGGAGGCGCCGACGTCGTGGTTGCGCGCGGCGATGCCGCCGAAGACGCTCGAGGTCATCCGGCAGAGGGCCGGCGCCTGGCGGACCGTCTCGCCGAAGGGGCAGCGGGTGTTGACGAGGACCACGCGCTCGTCGGTGGCCTCGAGCACGCTGAACCCACCGTCGATGGCGTGCTTGAGGCGGACGTAGCAGCGGCCGAGGTCCTGCGGCGAGAGCCGGCCGACGACCTGCTCGGCGAGGCGGAACTCGGCCTCCATCTGCCCCCCGACGTCGATGCCCACCTGGGCGACCGTGGCCTCCGCCGCGTCCGGCCCGTGGTGGTGCTCGACCGCCCGCGACATCTGGACGACGAGGGCGCGCAGGAACGACTCGCGGCCGAAGCCGCCGTCCGGGCCGGCCTCGTCGAGCGCGGGCAGGAGCCCGCCGTCGCGTCGTGGCGGGTCGACGCTGTGGGTCGGCCTGCGCGAGACGGCCAACCGCATCGAGACGACGGTCCCGGACTCCCGTCGCAGCCGCGAGACGACGTCGTGGGCGAGCAGCCCGATGATCCCCGTGCCGCGGCCCGACTCCGGAAGGTCGGCGAGCCCGGCGAGGTCGTCCGCGTCCGTCGACGGGGCCGGCGCGGTGCCCGGCGGCAGGGGCCGCGGGAGGGAGCCTCCGACGTCGTAGACGGTGAGCGCGGGGTGCTCCTCGGCCCAGGAGAGGGACACCCACACCGGGCCGGCGGTGTGGCGCAGCGCGTTGCCGACTGCCTCGCTGACGACGAGCTCGGCGTCCTCGACCGCCTCCCGGTCCGGGAGCGCGTGCCGGGCCAGGTACCGGCCGATCTCGCGGCGCAGCTCGCCGAGCTGGTCGTGCCGGTCGAGGTACCAGTCCATGGAGCCCATCATGGGCGCCCCGCCGGCCGGGGGGGACCGCAGTGACGGACCGGCCCGGCAGGGGTGGAGAGGGCGCGACGAGCGTCACGCCAGGCCGCGATGGGCGGACCACCGCTCCGCAGCCCGGGTGGCGGCCGCCTCGACGAGGGCCCGCAGCTCGGGGGAGTCGGGCACCCGGAAGGACGTGTACGCACCGCGCCCACCCGCCGTGGGACGCCCGTAGGCCTTCGCGGCGAGCGTGCCGTCGGTAAGCATCCGGACGTTGAGCGTCGTCAGGAGGAACTCCTCGCCGCGACGCGAGTCCGTCCACCGCAGGCGCTCCGGCACGGCGACGTTGATCGCCATCGCGCTGACCTCGACATAGTCGTTCACGGGCTTCGGCATGATGAAGGGTTGTCGCAAGTGTGCGAGTTGGTCAAGCCTCCGAGCGCTATATCACAGCGCTCATAATGTCGTGGCGCTTGCGACCCTCTTGTGGAATGAAGTCTGCACTTATGCACCGTTGACTGTGGGACCAAACATTAATCGGGATCTGTTGGTGGGATTGTCGGGAGAGCCTGTGAGATCGCGTCTCGCAATCGCGAGTCGTTTGGGCTTGTGAGCATACGTGTGACCCAAGCTGAAAAGACATCGACCCTAGCATTTCTTAGGCGACTTGAAGCAAGGGCGAGAAGAGGCCCTTTGCGGTCGTATATCGCTAGTAGTCGAGGAAGGTCACGTGATGTGATCGAGTCGGTGATCTCGCGACGAGCGGAATCTGCTAGAGAGTGAATGTTAAGATCTCGCGTGCGTTCATCAAAAGTTCTCTGCAAATCTGCCACGACCGTAGCATCTGACAGATCCACAATTTTCAATGCTCGATCTATGCGCCGGCGACAGAAGTCGAGGGCAACGCGATTGGCGTTTGCTTCATCTGCGGCTTGAGAAAAGATCTCGTCGGAGAGGTCCTGAAGCTTGGTCTCAATGGCCTCTGGGGGGTATCCCTCGATCTCCAGAATGCGGCGCGAAACGCTCGGAAGCAAGAGAATGTTTTCAATCTCCGCCACCGGAAGTGACTGGATCCCCATGTCCGCCAAGCTCTGCTGGTCCTCTTGGCTTCGGCTATCTGCATCGACCAAGCCGAAACAATCGACCCGCGTCAAGGAAGAGTTGGAACGCATGGTGACCACAGAATGTATTACTTCTTCGCAACTGCCGCGAGCGATGACGGTGAAGCCGGGGTAGCAGGCGCGGTAAAAAGCCAGGTCCAAACTGGCATTTCTTCCCTCAACGAAGAGCACTGGCGAGCGACTGCCGAGGATCAGAGCCACCGTTTCATCTGAGAACCCGGCCGCTTCGGGGATCTCCTCAACATCCCAACCGCTATCAGGTAAGTATTGCCTAATCAGGTACTTGTGGCCCGCGCGGGACCCTGCGAACTCAAGATCGTGCGTTATGACGATGAAGGCACAATCGGGCCGTGCGGCCTCAAGTTCATCCCACAGGCGACCGAGAATAGACCTGTGCACGTGGATTTCGGGCTCATCCATGATAAACACCGCTTCGGGCGGCGCTGCGAGCACCTGTCCTACTATGTAAAAGACCGCTTTCTCACCGTCGCTCATTTGAGTGATGGAGTAGCTTGAAGATAGATTCCCGATGTCCGACCGCGATACCTGTACTTGGTCTGCTGTGATTGTCAGCTGTCTAGTCGGCAGAATGCGCTCATAGATCACCTTCAGTCTGCGCAAATAGCTATCGACTGGCTGAGGTGCTTCGGAGGTTGCGCTTGAGTTGTACGCGCTTACAGCTATGTTTGCCTGCTCAGCGAAAAGAAGTTGCATAAGCGCGCTTGCGTCATTGAAGACAAAGCGTGGGTTGTCGTTCCCCCACCTGACAATCTTTCGCGCGGCCGGGCCGCCCCCATAGCCTTCTGGATTCTCGTATCCGAAGCGCAGAAGATTTCTCGCGTTCTCTTCCGAAACCTTTTCGATGGATGGATCGAGGGCGAGTGCGCGCTGGGCTGAGATTCGGTGAGCCCTCTCGCCAAGAGATCCTTCTAGTTCAACGGCTAGCCGCGATTTTCCACTGCCGTTGGCGCCCACAAGCATGGTGGAAGTTCCAGGCCCTACATCCAAACTAATGGAGGTGCCCCGGATGGGTAACTGTTCGGTCATGGAAAGTTGGCCTCCGTAGGGCAGGCGAACGCTTGCTGCGCGACAACTGGGATGCTTACCGTAGCCGAGCGGACGCACACTGCTGCTTGCGGGCGCCTTGATCGCGGGCAACTTCGGACCAATCTCAGGGGAGGTCAATGGTTCGACCATGGGCGACCCGTTCATGCACTCGACCACGGGTCAGCGACCCACGCTCCTTGCCATGCCGAGGCTGTGGCCCTGCCATTATTCGGCCTGCCACGGGGCCGGGAGGGCGGGGGATTTGCTCTCCGGTTTGGCTCCGGGATCCTCAGACCGTGGGCTCGGGGCACTCCGGCGAGCGGGCGGCCGCGGCGGCGCGACGGGAGGTGCGGGCCGCGGTGAGGGAGTCGTAGGAGAGCAGCACGAGCGCCACCCAGACGATGCCGAACCCGATCCAGAGCCGTCCCGACACGTGCTCGCCGAGCAGCGTGACGCCGACGACGAGCTGGAGCACGGGGGTGATGAACTGGATGAGCCCGACGGTCACGAGCGGGATGCGCCGCGCGGCAGCGGCGAACAGCAGCAACGGGACCGCCGTGACGACCCCGGACAGCACGAGCAGCGTCGTGTGCCAGCCGCCGTGCCCGGCGAAGGTGATCTCGTCGCGCGCCGCGAGCACGAACAGGACGACCACCGCGACCGGCGCGAGCACCGTCGTCTCGGCCGCGAGCGAGTGCATCGCCTCGAGCGAGGCGCCGACCTTCTTCTTGACGAGCCCGTAGAGACCGAACGAGAACGCCAGCGCGAGAGGGATCCACGGCACGACGCCGCCGGCCACGGCCAGCCACACCGAGGCCAGGGCCCCGATGCCGACCGCCGCCCACTGCAGCGGCCGCAGCCGCTCGCGCAGCACGAACACGCCGAGCGCCACCGTCACGATCGGGTTGAGGAAGTACCCGAGCGCCGCCTCGTAGGTGCGCCCGGTCAGCACGGCGAGCACGTAGATGACCCAGTTCGCGGCGATGAGCAACCCGGCGACGGTGATGCCCGCGACGAGCCGGGGCCGCGAGACGAACGACCGGATCCACGCGAGGTCGCGCCGCACGAGCAGCACGAGCACGCAGACGGCGAGCGTCCAGAGGATGCGGTGCGCGAGGATCTCGAACGCCCCGGACGGCTCGAGCGCCGCGAAGTAGAGCGGGAAGAGCCCCCAGATGCCGTAGGCGAGGAAGCCGTAGCCGGTGCCCCGGCGGACCTCCGCCGCAGCCTCGGCCGCGGTGTCCCCCGACGATGAGCGTTCGTCGCCGGCCGCGGTCACTCCACGGTCCACGTGTCGCGACCGCGCAGCAGCTCGTCGAGGTCCGCGTCACCGGCGGGCCCGCCGGCGGCGTCGACGGCGCCCTCGACCTGCGCGCGCACGAGGTCGTCGTACGTCGGCCGCGCGACCTGGCGGAAGATGCCCATCGGCACGTGCGTCATCTCGGGGGAGTCCAGGCGCGAGAGCGCGAAGGCCGCCGACGGGTCCTCGGCCGCGGCGTCGTGGACGACGACCTCGCGGGCCCCGACCTCGGCCTCCGGCACGAACTCCGACGCGCCCCCGGCGACCCGCACGAGCACGCGGCGGTCGTCCTCCGGCCCGACGGTCACGGGCTCGCCCGAGCGCAGGCGCACGATGCGCGCGGCCTGCTGCGTGCGGTCCTTGAGCACCTCGAACGCGCCGTCGTTGAAGATCGGGCAGTTCTGGTAGATCTCGACGAGCGCGGCGCCCCGGTGCTCGGCCGCGGCCTTGAGCACCGACTTCAGCTCGTCGCGGTCGGACTCCATCGCCCGCGCGACGAACGTCGCCTCGGCCCCGAGCGCCAGCGACACCGGGTTGAACGGCGCGTCGACCGACCCGAGCGGGCTCGACTTCGTGACCGACCCGGTGCGCGACGTGGGCGAGTACTGCCCCTTGGTCAGGCCGTAGATCTGGTTGTTGAACAACAGGATCGTCATGTTGACGTTGCGGCGCAGCGCGTGGATGAGGTGGTTGCCGCCGATCGACAGCGCGTCGCCGTCACCGGTGACGACCCACACCGACAGGTCGGGCCGGGAGGTCGCGAGACCGGTCGCGATGGCCGGGGCGCGGCCGTGGATCGAGTGCATCCCGTAGGTGTCGAGGTAGTACGGGAAGCGCGAGGAGCAGCCGATGCCCGAGACGAAGACGATGTTCTCGCGGCGCAGCCCGAGCTCGGGCAGGAAGGACTGGACCGCGGCGAGGATGACGTAGTCGCCGCAGCCGGGGCACCAGCGCACCTCCTGGTCGGAGGTGAAGTCCTTCTTCGTCTGCTTCGCGGCGTCGTCCGGCAGGTGCGGGACGTGCTGGAGGCCGGTCACGGGCATGCCGAGCTCGACGGTGGTCACAGGATCTCCTCGAGGGTGGTCGAGACGACGTCGGCGAGCTCGACCGTGGTGAACGGCAGCCCCCGCACCGACGTGTACGAGCGGACGTCGACGAGGTACTCGGCGCGCAGGAGCAGCGCGAGCTGGCCGGTGTTCATCTCCGGCACGACGACGCGCTCGTAGCGGCGCAGGACCTCGCCGAGGTTCGCGGGGAAGGGGTTGAGGTGGCGCAGGTGCGCGCGGGCCACGTGGTGGCCGGCGTTGCGGACCGTGCGCGTGGCCGACGCGATCGGCCCGTAGGTCGAGCCCCAGCCGAGCACGAGGACCTTCGCGTCGCCGCTCGGGTCGTCGACCTCGACGTCGGGCACGGTGACACCCGCGACCTTGGCCGCGCGCAACCGGACCATCCGGTCGTGGTTGTCGGGGTCGTAGCTGATGTCGCCCGTGACGTCGGCCTTCTCGATGCCGCCGATGCGGTGCTCGAGGCCCGGCGTGCCCGGGACGGCCCACGGCCGCGCGAGCGTCTCGGGGTCGCGCAGGTACGGGCGGAAGACCGCAGCGCCCTTGTCGTCGACCGCGTTCGGCTCGACGGCGAGGCCGACCGCCATCTCGGGCAGGTCCGACACGGACGGCACCGACCACGGCTCGGAGCCGTTCGCGAGGTAGCCGTCGGACAGGAGGATGACCGGCGTGCGGTACGTCGTCGCGATACGGACCGCGTCCATCGCCGCGTCGAAGCAGTCGGCCGGCGTCTGCGCGGCGACGACGGGCACCGGCGACTCGCCGTTGCGTCCGTACATCACCTGGAGCAGGTCGGCCTGCTCGGTCTTGGTCGGCAGGCCGGTCGAGGGGCCGCCGCGCTGGATGTCGACGACGACCAGCGGCAGCTCGAGCGAGACCGCGAGGCCGATCGTCTCGGACTTCAGGGCGATGCCCGGGCCGGACGTCGTCGTCACGCCGATCGAGCCGCCGTAGGACGCACCGAGCGCGATGCCGATGCCGGCGATCTCGTCCTCGGCCTGGATCGTCGTCACGCCGTGGCGCTTCATCGACGACAGCGCGTGGAGGATGTCGGACGCCGGCGTGATCGGGTACGAGCCGAGCACGAGAGGGCGACCGGCCCGGTGCGCGGCGGCCACGAGACCGAGCGCGAGCGCCGTGTTGCCGGTGACGTTGCGGTAGGTGCCCGGGGCCATCGGCGCGGCCTTGACGACGTACGAGGAGGCGAAGTCCTCGGTCGTCTCGCCGTAGTTCCAGCCGGCACGCAGGGCGGTGAGGTTGGCCTCGAGGATCTCGGGGCGGCCGCCGAACTTCTTCGCGAGGAAGGCCTCGGTGCCGGTGGTCGGCCGCGTGTACATCCACGACAGCAGCCCGAGGGCGAACATGTTCTTCGCCCGCTCCTTCTCCTTGCGGCTCAGGCCCTCGAACGGCGCGAGCGCCTCGACGGTGATCGAGGTGAGCGCCACCGGGTGCACGTGCCACGAGTCGAGGCTGCCGTCCTCGAGCGGGTTGGCGTCGTAGCCGACCTTCGCGAGGTTGCGCTTGGTGAACTCGTCGGTGTTCGCGACGATCGTCGCGCCGCGCGGCACGTCGGCGAGGTTGGCCTTGAGCGCCGCCGGGTTCATCGCGACGAGGACGTCGGGGGCGTCGCCCGGCGTGAGGACGTCGTGGTCGGCGAAGTGCAGCTGGAAGCTCGAGACGCCGGGCAGCGTGCCCTGGGGCGCGCGGATCTCGGCCGGGAAGTTCGGCAGCGTCGACAGGTCGTTGCCGAGCGCCGCGGTCTCGGAGGTGAAGCGGTCGCCGGTCAGCTGCATCCCGTCGCCGGAGTCCCCGGCGAACCGGATGACGACGCGGTCGAGGGTCTGGACGGTCTTGCTGGTCACGGTGGTCCCTGGGGTGTCGGGAGTGCTCTCGTGGGGCCCAACCCGCTGGTGGGCGCACCGTGTTCCATCGTACGTCGCAGGTGAGGGCACCCTTCCTCGCATCCACGTATCGGCCACCCGCCCGTCCACGGGTCGTCGCGACCGCTCCGGCGGGGAGTGCTCCCCCTTGTACGGTCGGGGGACAGCCGGGAGGGTGGACGCAGAGAGGTCCACCGCACGAGGGGGAGGCATGGGGTACGAGGTCCAGATCGAGGACCTGCGCAGCTCGGCGCAGGCGGCCCGCGACGCGCTCGACGTCGTCGAGGACACCAAGGCGCCGGACGACCTGCGCGGCATCGCCGCCGCGATCCCCGGCGCGAGCGCCGCCTCGCTCGTCGAGACCGTCGCCACCGGCTGGGAGGCCGACGTGCGCTCCTGGGTCCGCGGCGCCCGCCGCTACGCCGAGGGCCTGGAGTCCGCGGCGACGCAGTACGAGAGCGACGACGCCGCCGCCCGCGCCGCGTTCACGCCCGCCGGCCCCAACCAGCCGCGATGAGCCTCACCTGGGGCCAGGTGAAGCAGTGGAGGGCCGCGCCCTTCACGACGGCCGAGGAGGCGCTGACGACCAGCCGGCGCACCCTGACCGACCGCGCCGACGACCTGCGCACGATGGCCGGCCCGGCCCGCTGGACCGGCTCGGCCGCCTCGACCGCGAGCACCCGGCTGCGCCGCGTCACCGACGACCTCGAGATCCTCGTCGCCGAGGTGAGCGCCGCCCGCCGGGCCGTCATCGAGGCCGGTGACGCCGTGACCGGTGTCGAGCACGCCGTCGACGCCGCGGTCGAGTACGCGAGCGCCCACGGCCTGACGATCTCGGCCGACGGCACGGTGAGCGACGAGGCCGGCCTCCAGATGTGCTACGCCACCGAGCACGACGAGCAGGTCGCCCGCCAGGAGCGCCAGGTGCTCGTCGACGAGTGCGTCGCCCGCGTCGAGCAGGCGCTGCGGAAGGCGAACGACGTCGACGTCGACCTCGTCGCCGTGCTCACCTCCGTCCGCGACGGGACGATCGCCGACGGCTCGGACCTCTCGCTCGACGAGGCCGCCCGTGACGGGGACGCCGCCCGCCACCTCTCGCTCCTCGGCCCGCCGAGCGGAGGCACCCCCGCCGACAACACCGGATGGTGGGAGTCGCTCTCGCCGGAGGAGCAGCAGCGTGTCCTCGACGAGCACCCGGACTGGGTCGGCAACCTCGACGGCATCCCGATGGGCGTGCGCGACGAGGCCAACCGGACCCGCCTGGAGGAGACCGCCACCGAGCTGCGCGACCGGCAGCAGGACATCGAGGACGAGCTCGCCGCGATGGACCCCGACCCCTACGACCCCGAGTACCTCGCGCTGCTCGCCGAGGCGCAGACCATCCGGGAGCAGCTGGGCGCCATCGGGACGCTCGAGGAGACGCTCGACAAGCCCGACACCCACCTGCTCGTGTTCGACCTGACCCCGGGGCAGCGCCCGCAGGCCGCGGTCTCCATCGGCGACGTCGACACCGCCGACCACGTCGGGGTCTTCACCCCCGGCCTGACGAGCACGGTCGAGGGGATGGGCGGCTACGTCAACGACATGGCCGACCTGCGCGACGCGACCCTGGACCAGCTCGCCCGCAACGGCGACTTCGACAGCACGGTCGCCACGGTCGTGTGGCTGGACTACCAGGCGCCACAGTGGGGCTCGACGTTCTCCGGCGACTCGGTCGCGCTCTCCGGCGCGGCCGAGGACGGGGGTGCCTCGCTCGCCGACTTCTACCGGGGGATCAACTCCTCGCGCGCGACCGACCCCGACCTCACCGCGCTGGGCCACTCCTACGGGTCGACGACGACCGGGTACGGCCTCCAGCACGAGGGCACGGGGGTGGACCGGGCGGTGTTCTTCGGCTCGCCCGGCCTCGGCACGAGCGACGTCGACGACCTCGACATCCCGAGCGGCAGCGCCTACTACGCCGAGGCGAAGTGGGACGGGGTCGGGGACCTCGGCCGGTTCGGCATCGACCCCTCGGCGATGGACGGCATCAACCACCTCGAGACCAGTGACGCGACGGTCGACGGGCAGGACTACGCGGGGGTGAGCGGCCACTCCAGCTACCTCGAGCAGCACTCGACGAGCCAGTACAACATGGCGACCGTCGTCTCCGGCCACCCGCAGGACGCCGTGGAGGGCAACAACACCGGCATCACCGACGACCCCCGCGCCTGGGACTGGTGGCCCTCGTGGCTCGGGGGGTGACGGCCCGCCGCCTAGGCTGGCCGACCATGGGCGGTCACCGGGGCGGGCGCGGTGCGTGGCGTCGGGGCGCGACGGTGCTGGCCGCCGTGGCGCTCGCGGCCACGGCGGGATGTTCTTCGACGACGAGCACGGGAGGCAGCATGGACCCCAGGGAGCAGCTGGCGCAGCGGCCCACCTTCGAGGAGGCGGAGAAGGGGTACCTCGCGCTCCTCGTGGAGCTGCGCGACACGATCGACGCCCAGGCCCCGGGGCTGGAGTGGCAGGCCGACGCGCCGTCGCAGCGCAGCCGGAGCGTCTGCTCGGCCCCCTTCGACTCCGTCGAGGGCGCCGAGAACGCCAACTACTCGATCGGCCGAGGCGCCAAGGGCGTCGTCCCCGACGAGCGGTGGCAGGCGACGGTCGACGCGATGCTCGTGCCGCTGCGCGAGCAGGGCTTCAGCGAGGTGACCGTCCTCCAGGACGAGCCGGGGGCGCACCAGGTCTCCGCCGGCGACCCCGCCACGGGCGCGCGGGTCGAGTTCGGCACCAAGGCCGGGACCGTCCTCACGCTCTACGGCGCCTGCTTCCTGCCCGCGCAGGGCTCCTGACCGCGGCCGGGACCGGCGTCGGCGCACCCGGCTAGGCTGGCGCGTCATGGAGGGCTACCTCGCCGTCGCGGCGGTCGTCCTCGCGGGCGTGCTCCTCGTGGCCGCCGCGATGGTCGTCCGTCGCCTCGTCGCGCCCCGCGCCGCCGACGCCGCCGGCCGCGCGACCTACGAGTCGGGCGTCGACCCGGTCGGCACCGGCTGGGCGCAGTCGCAGGTGCGCTACCTGTCCTTCGCGTTCCTCTACGTCGTCTTCGCCGTCGACGCCGTCTACCTCTTCCCGTGGGCGCTCGTCCTGCGCGACGCCGACCTCGGGGTCGCCTCGCTCGTCGAGGTCGTCGTCTTCGTCGGCGTCCTGCTCCTCGGGCTCGTCCACGCCGGCCGGCGCGGCCTGCTCCGCTGGGACCTGCGATGACGGAGGAGCGCCGATGAGCGTCGACCTGCCGATGCCCCGCGTCGGGCCGCTCGCCGAGCACGCACCCAAGCCGGTGCGGATGGTCCTCAACTGGGGCCGCCGCTACAGCCTCTGGGTCTTCAACTTCGGGCTCGCCTGCTGCGCCATCGAGTTCATCGCCACGTCGATGGGCCGGCACGACTTCATCCGGCTCGGGGTCATCCCGTTCGCGCCCGGTCCGCGGCAGGCCGACCTCATGGTCGTCTCCGGCACCGTCACCGACAAGATGGCGCCGGCCATCCGCCGCCTCTACGACCAGATGCCCGAGCCCAAGTACGTCATCTCGTTCGGGGCGTGCAGCAACTCCGGTGGGCCGTACTGGGACTCGTACTCGGTGACCAAGGGCGTCGACCAGCTCGTGCCCGTCGACGTCTACGTGCCGGGGTGCCCGCCGCGGCCCGAGGCGCTGCTCCAGGGGATCATCACGCTGCAGCAGAAGATCGCCGCCGAGCGGGTCAGCGGCGCCGCCATCGCCGAGCGCCGGCGGGGCCGGTTCGCCGGCCACCGCGCGGCCACGGCCGCCGACGTCACCCGCGGGCTGGTCGCGCGCCCGTGAGCACGCCCGTCCTCGCGCTGCTGGCGCTCGTCGCCTTCGTCACCGAGCTCGCGCTCTTCGGCGGGGTCGGGGCGCTTGCCCACCACGCGGTCGGCGGGGGAGCGGCCGGCTGGGCCGCGGCCGTCGTCGCCACGCTGCTGGTGCTCGTCCTCTGGGGCCTGTTCATGGCGCCGAAGGCCCGCCTGCGCCTCGCCCCCGGTCCCCGCACCGCGGCCGCGGTCGTGCTCGTCTACGGCGTCGCGTTCGGGCTGCTCGCCGCGGGGTGGACCGGGTGGGCGTGGTTCGTCGGCGTCGCCGGGCTCGTCGTCGTCGCGGCGCAGACGGTGCTCCACCGCCCCGCGGAGCCCGGCGCCCCCGCGTCCTGACCGACGCCTGACCCGGGCGTCACCCGCGCCTCCCGCAATGGTCACCCGCTGTTCCCCCGGAGGTCGGCGGCAGGGTCCCCTCGCGCACCTAGCGTCCTGCGCGGACACCCACGCCGAGCCCCGGGAGACCCCATGACCATCGCCCCCGAGAACCGCCGGATGCTCTCGCTCGTGCCCCACGCACGCGGCAAGCGCAGCGCGGTCACCTGCGAGCTGAAGTGCGGCAACGCCTGCGCGCACCCCGCCCCGAACACGAGCGAGAACGGCTACTTCCGCGACATCGCGAGCGCGGCGTTCAGCCGCCGCCGCATGCTCGGCGGCGTCGGGGGCGGCGCGCTCGCGGTCGCCCTCTCGCCGGCCGGGCAGGCCGTCGCCGGCGGCCGCGGCAGCGCCCACCACGGTGCGGGCCTGCGCTTCACGCCCATCGCGCCGGTGCCGGCCGACGTCGACGACCTGACGGTCCCGAAGGGCTGGACCTGGACGCCGGTGATCCGCTGGGGCGACCCGCTCTTCCGGCACACCCCGGAGTTCGACCCGGAGCACCAGACCGAGGCGGCGCAGCGGCAGCAGGTCGGCTACAACTGCGACTACCTCGACATCATCGAGCGCAAGGGCAGCGGGGGACGGCGCGCCGTCGCGGTCCTCAACCACGAGTACACGAACGAGAACATCATGTTCCCGCCGACCGACGACGAGCAGACCCTCGCCGAGCAGAAGCGGGTCGCGATGGCCGCGCACGGCCTGACCGTCGTCGAGCTGCGCCGCTCGGGCCGGGGCCGCCCCTGGAGCATGGTGCGCGGCGCCCGCCTCAACCGGCGCATCCACCTGCAGACCGAGTTCGCCGTCGACGGGCCCGCCGCCGGCCACCCGCTCCTGCGCACCCAGGACGACCCGCTGGGCCGCCGCATCCTCGGGACGCAGAACAACTGCTCCGGCGGCACGACCCCGTGGGGCACCGTGCTGTCGGGCGAGGAGAACTTCAACCAGTACTTCGTCGCGAACGACACCCCCGAGAACAAGCGCTACGGCATCCCGACGACCGCCGGCGGCCGCGCCTGGTGGACCGTCGACCCGCGGTTCGACGCCCGGCAGCCGGGCTACGAGAACGAGGTCCACCGCTTCGGCTGGGTCGTCGAGATCGACCCCGAGGACCCCGACTCCACCCCGGTCAAGCACACCGCGATGGGCCGCTTCAAGCACGAGAGCGCGAACATCCGCGTCGCCCCCGACGGCCGGGTCGTCGCCTACTCCGGCGACGACGAGCGCTTCGACTACCTCTACAAGTTCGTCTCGTCGAAGACGATGGTCAAGGGCTCCTCCCGGGCGGCGCGGGAGGCCAACAAGCGCCTGCTCTCCTCCGGCGACCTCTACGTCGCCAGGCTCACCGGCGACAGCCCGGCCGGGCAGATCGACGGCTCCGGCGACCTGCCCGCCGACGAGGCCTTCGACGGCAGCGGCCGGTGGATCCCGCTCGTCGAGGGCGGCCGCTCGAAGGTGGCCGGAATGAGCGTCGCCGAGGTCCTCGTCTTCACCCGCCTGGCCGCCGACCGCGTCGGCGCCACGAAGATGGACCGGCCCGAGGACGTCCAGCCCAACCCGGTGACCGGCAGGGTCTACGCGGCGCTGACGAACAACACCAACCGCGGTGTCGGCTCCAACCCGGGCGTCGACGAGGCCAACCCCCGCGTCACCAACCGCGAGGGCCACGTCCTCGAGCTGACCGAGCACCGCAACGACCCGACCTCGACCCGCTTCGCGTGGACGCTCCTGCTCGTCTGCGGTGACCCGAGCTCGGCCGGGACCTACTTCGGCGGCTACGACGGCCCCGTCTCGCCGATCTCCTGCCCCGACAACGTGGCGTTCGACTCCACCGGCGCCCTGTGGATCTCGACCGACGGCCAGCCGGGCACGCTCGGGCTCAACGACGCCCTGCACCGCGTCACCCTCTCCGGGCGGCAGCGCGGCAAGGTCGAGCAGTTCCTCGCCGTGCCGCGCGAGGCCGAGACCTGCGGCCCGGTCGTCCACGACCGCGACGGGTCGGTCTTCGTGGCCGTCCAGCACCCGGGGGAGGAGGGGTCCTGGGCCGACCAGCACTCCTACTTCCCCGACTACGTCGCGCCCGGGACCCTCTCGCGCGGCCGCTGGGGCGGGCCCCGGCCGAGCGTCGTGCAGGTGCACCGCGCCTGACCCCACGCCCCCGACGGGCCGGAGACGCCGCACGGCGTCCCCGGCCCGTCGCCGTCGGTCCGGCGGCGCGGCCGGGCCCACGTTCGTCACCCGGCGAAACGCCGGGGCGGCTTTGTCCCAACCGGCACACCTGACCCAACGGGATGGCCCACAATGACTGCGGGCACGGAGGTCGGTCCGTGCCCGAGGCCGATGGACCGAGGGTTCATGAGCGAGGTGCGAAGCTCGTCGCGGCGTGACCAGCGGTCCCGCCGCGGGTTCCGGCGACCCCGCACGGGCACGGTCGTCGCGACCGTCGTCGCGCTCGTCCTCGGCGGCTACGGCTGGGCCGCGACGCAGGGCGAGGGGTACACGACCGACCACCCCGAGGCCAACGACGGCACCCTCTGGGTGACCAACGACCGCTCCGGCCTCTTCGGGCGGCTCAACGGCCCGGCCGCCCGCCTCGACGCCGCCTTCCCGCCCGCGGGCGACGAGCCGAGCCAGAGCTACGCGCTCGACGTCGTCCAGTCCGGCAGCTCGGTCCTCACCCGCGACCGGCAGACCGGCCGGGTCGCGGCGGTCGACGTCCGCACCGGCGCCCTCGTCACCGACCGCGCGGTCTCGCTCCCGAACCGGACGCTGCTCGCCGTCGGCGGGAGCACCACCGCCACCGTCGACACCGAGACCGGCAGCGTCCACGTCGCGCACTCCACGAACCCCACCCTCGCGGCGGTCGACGGCCTCGACGGCCGCGCCGCCGACGACGTCCCCATCGCCCAGGACGCCACGACCGAGTTCCCGGCCGACGTGGCGGTGGGCGCCGACGGCACGGCCTACGCCGCCGGGTCCGGGGGACGGCTGACGACCCTGCGCCCGACCGCGGACGGCGGCTTCCGGCCGGTCCGCAGCTCGCTCGGCGGCCCGCTCCAGGAGACGCAGATCGTCCTCACCCCCGGTGGGCCGGTCGTCCTCGACACCGTCACCGGGGTCCTCGTGCGGCCCGGCGGCGCCCGGGTCGTCCTCAGCGGCGAGTCGGTGGCCGGCGGCGTGCCGCAGGAGGTCACGACGACGGGTGAGGTGCTCGTGAGCACCCCGCGCGCCCTCCTCGCGGTCGACCTGGCCGGCGGGGTCACCCGGTCGCTCACACCGGGCGGCCCCGGCCCCGGCACGGCGCCCGTCGTGCTCGACGGCTGCGCGTACGCCGCCTGGTCGGGCACGCCCGGCCGCGCCGTCCGGGTCTGCAGCGGCTCCGCCCCCGAGACGGTGACCCTCACCGACGCCGGCACGCTCAGCTCCCCCCGCCTGCGGGTCAACCACCGCACCGTCGCGCTCAACGACACCTCGACCGGTGCCGTCTGGGACGCCGACACCGGCAAGCGGCTCGACGACTGGGCGGCCGTCGCACCCCCGTCCTCGCAGGCGCCCCGGGACGACACCGACCCGTCGTCGGTCGTCGACCGCACCGCCAAGCCGCCGCAGGCGCGCGACGACGAGGTCGGGGCCCGGCCCAACCGCACGAGCGTCCTGCACGTCCTCGACAACGACGCGAACCCCAGCGGCAGCGTCCTGTCCATCACCCGGGTCTCCGGGATGCCGGAGCGCGACGGCGCGCTCGACATCTCGCCCGACGGGCAGACCGTCCAGCTGACCCTCCCGCCGGCGGCGCGCTCCACCGGCTTCGACTACGTCATCGACGACGGCCGGGGCAACCGCTCCACGGCGCGCGTCACCGTGACCGTCCGCGCGCCGGACGAGAACGGGGCCCCCGTCCTGCGGAGCAACTACGTGCCGACCGTGACGTCGGTGACCAACCGCGGCTCGGTCACGATCCCCGTCGCCGGCGACTGGCGCGACCCCGACTCCGACCCCGTCGCGGTCACCGGCGCCAGCGACGGCGACCGCTCCGTCGGCGTCACCCCCGACGGCCGGCTGCGCTACACCGCGACCGGCGAGACCGGCCCGCGCACGCTCGAGTACACGGTGACCGACGGCACGGCCGAGAGCACCGGGCGGCTGAGCCTCGACGTCCTCGCCCCCGACGCGGACCATACGACCCCGGCCACGGCGCTGCCGGACGTCGGGCGCGGCGAGGTCGACAAGCCGATCGTCCTGCGCCCGCTCGAGAACGACATCCCCGGCACCGACCCCACCGATCCCTCGGCCCGCCTCCAGCTCGCGGGCAACGTCACCGGCCCCGACGGCACGACGGTCGCGACGAGCATCGAGGCCGGCACGGTGACCGTCACGGCGGGCGCCCCCGGCACCTACCTCCTCGCGTACACGGTGCGCTACGGCTCGGCGAACCCCGCGCGCGGCGCGATGCGCGTCGACGTGCGCGCCGCCTCCGCGCGCACCGGGGACATCACCGCGATGCTCGACCAGGCCGTCGTCCACGGCCAGACCGCGACGGTCACCGACGTCCTCGCCAACGACGTCGACCCCTCGGGCGGCCTCCTCACGGTGCAGAGCGCCGAGGCCGACAGCTCGGACGCCGTGCAGGTCGCGGTGCTGCGGGGCCGGTGGCTGCGCATCGTCCCGAACCGCCCGGAGCTGCGGCCCAACCCGATCCTCGTCCGGTACACGGTGACCAACGGCGCCGGCAAGACGGCCGTCGGCTCGGTGTCGGTCCTCCAGCTGCCCGCGCCGAAGGACGACGCCCCCGTCGCCGTCGACGACACCGCCACGGTCCGCTCCGGCGACCAGGTCTCGATCCCCGTCCTCGACAACGACCTCGACCCCGGCGGCACGACCCTCCGGCTCGCCCCGCAGGTCGAGGGGGCCGCGCGCAGCGGCATGCTGCCGGTGGGCGGCGCCGACGGCGGACCGACCGACGAGCCGACCGGCGCGGCGTACGTCGCCGGCTCGGTCGTGCGCTACCAGGCACCCGTGGTCACCGAGCAGCGCACCGTGACCATCACCTACGTCCCCGAGAACGCCGCCGGGTCGCGGGCGTCCGGCACGGTCCGCGTCACGGTCACCCCGCCGCCGGACGCGCAACGCCCCAACCGCGCCCCGACCCCGGCGACGCTCGAGGGCCGGGTCGTCGCGGGCGACACCATCACGGTGTCGATCGCGGGCTCTGGCGCCGACCCGGACGGCGACTCGACGACCCTCGTCGGGCTGGCGTCCGCGCCGCGCCTCGGCCGCGTCCTCGCGGTGACGCCGTCGTCCATCACCTACCAGGCGTACCCGACGAGCGGCGGCACCGACGACATCACCTACCTGCTCGGCGACCGGTACACCAAGGTCGGCACGGGCACGATCCGCATCGCCGTCTCGCCCCCCGGCGACCCCCAGCCGAGCGTCGCGGTCGACGACGAGGTGACGGTCGCCCCGGGCCGGCGCGTGTCGGTCGACGTGCTGGCCAACGACATCCAGCCGATCGGCGAGCGCGCCACCGTCGAGCCGCTCCAGAACCTCGACGTCGTCGAGCGGGCGGGCGCACGGCTCGACGCCGCGTCGGGCCGGATCTCGGTCGTGGGCCCGCCGGCCGCGACGCCCCTGCGCATCCCCTACTCGATCACCGGCGCGAGCGGCGAGTCCTCCACCGCGACGCTGACCGTCCGCGGCCGCGCGGGCGTCAACCTGCCGCCGGAGCCGCGCAACGCGCTCGCGCGCCCCGCGGCCGGCGCCCAGACCGTCGAGGTCGACCTCCTGGCCGGTGCCGTCGACCCCGACGACCCCACCGGTGCGCTGCAGGTGAGCCGGGTCTTCAACGCGCCGGAGGCCACCGTCGTCGACGGCCGGGCGACGCTCGTGGTCAAGCCGGTGCCGCAGGTGCTGTCCTTCGAGGTCCTCGACGCGGGCGGGGCCGCCGCGCTCGGGCTCGTCCACATCCCCGCGGGCGGCTCCAGCGTCCCGAGCGTCAAGCCGGACGCGCTCGTCCGGGTCGACCGGGGTGGCTCCACCGTGGTCAACCTCGCCGACGTCGTCGACGTCCCGGCCGGGCGACCCCTGACGCTGACGACCGAGGACCGGCTCGCCGCCTCGCCCGCCGGCGCGCTGCGCGTGCGCTCCGAGGGGCCCTCGCAGCTGCGGGTCACCGCGCTGCGGGACTACGTCGGGCCGGCCGCCGTCGCCTTCGAGGTGACGACCTCCTCCACCCCCGGCGGGGGCGCGGGGCGCCGGGCCTTCCTCACCGTGCCGGTGCAGGTCGGCCCGGAGACCCCGGTCCTGCGCTGCCCACCGACCGCGGTCGACGTCGTCGTCGGCGGCACGTCGCGGCCCCTCGGCATCCGGCAGCTGTGCCACGTCTGGACCGCCCGGCCCGAGACCGCGGAGACGCTGCGCTACTCCGGCTCCTTCGAGTCGCCGGTCCCCGGGCTGTCGGTCCTCAGCCGGGGCGGGACGACGCTGTCGGTCTCGGCCTCCTCGGCGGCCGTCCCGGGCACGACCGCCCGGCTCCTCGTCACCGTCGACGGCACCGAGGCGGCCCCCGCGGTGCTCACCGTGCGCGTCGCCCCGGCGCAGCCGCCGACGATGCTGCCCGTGGCCGTCAGCGGCGTGCGCGCCGGCACGACGCAGGTCGTGTCCCTCGACGGCTACCTGCGCTCGCCGCTCGTCGACCCCCGCTACGACGTGCTCGGCGTGACCCAGCTGTCCGGGGTGGCGTCGACGGCGCGGCGCGACGGCTCCCGCGCGGTCGCGGTGACCCCGGGAGCCGGGGCCAAGGGCCGGCTGACCTTCCGGGTCACCTTCACCGACGTCGACGCGAGCAACCGCGCCGACCGCCAGGGCACCGGCATCCTCACCGTCGACGTCCTCGGCGCGCCGGACGCCCCGGGGGCCCCGGTGCAGACCGGGCCCACCCTCAGCCGCTCGGCCCGGCTCGCGTGGACGCCGCCACGCGACAACGGGCTGCCCGTCGAGTACTACCAGGTCGACTGGGACGGGGGCTCGCAGCGGTGCGCCGCCTCGCCGTGCGTCGTGACCGGGCTGGCCAACGCCACCCCGACCCGCTTCACGGTCAAGGCGCACAACGCCGTCGGGTTCGGGCCCTCGTCCGCTCCGTCGGCGGCGGTCACCGCGGACGAGGTGCCGGGCGCGCCGCAGGCGCCGCGCGTCACCGACCCGCGCGACCGCGCGGTCACCGTGGCCTGGGACGCGGCGCCGAGCGGCGGCTCGGCCGTCACCGGCTACCTCGTGACGTGGCCGGGCGGCCGGGCCGAGACGTCCTCGACCTCCGTCACCGCCGCCGGGCTCGACAACTCGCTGCGCACCCCGTTCACGGTCAAGGCCCGCAACGAGGCCGGCTTCGGGCCGGCGGTCGTCGTCGAGGGCCAGTCCGCGGGGACGCCGGCCGTCCCCGACGCCCCGACGGTCGACGCCTCCGAGGTGGGTGGCGGTGCCCGCCAGGTCGTCGTCGTCTCGTGGACGGGGGTCGCGCCCAACGGCCCGGGCGACACCACCTACACCGTCACCCGCAGCGGTCCCGGCGGCACCGTCGCCATCTGCTCCGGCACCCCCGCGACGCGGTGCGAGGCCGACGCGGTCGACAACGACGGCTCGACCTACGACTACCGGGTCCAGGCGGCCAACGACGTCAACCGGTCGGCCTTCAGCGCGGCCACGTCGCGCCGGGCCGTCGGCACCCCGGGCGACTTCACCGGCGTGGCGGCCGCCGCCACGGGCACCGACCGCCAGGTCGAGCTGAGCTTCACCTCGCCGCCCGCGCGCGACGACGGCGTCACCATCACGTGCCGCGTCGGCGGGACGTCCTGCGGCCAGTGGTCGGCGCCGCGCAACCCCACCGACTTCGACGAGACCGTGACAGTGCCCGACAACGGCAGCGACTACACCTTCGTCCTCACCGCCACGAACTCCGCCGGCCTCACCTCGAGCGCGCGGACCACCTCCGACGTCGTCTACGGCCCGCTCGGCGCCGTCGGCGTGAGCATCGAGTCGACGGTCGGGGCGTACGTCACCTACGTCGTCTCGGTCGACGCCAACGGCCGGGCCGCCGACGTCTCCGTCAGCGTCCAGGGCGGGGTCGAGGGCACCTCGTCCCCGGACCCGGACCGCACCGGCAGCGGGACGTGGACGCAGCGCTACCGGACCAAGGTCGGCTACGGGCGGGACGTGACGATCGAGGCCACCGCCACCCGTCGCGGCGACTCCCGCAGCAGCTCGACGACCGCGTCGACGGGCCTCGGCACGCTGACCGGGAGCTCCGAGGGCGAGGTCCTCACCCTCACGGCGCGCAACCTCACGGCGAGCGCGACGATGCAGTGCACCATCACCCCCGAGGGCGGCGAGCCCGTCGGCGCCACCTTCGCGACCGACGCATCGGGCGACTTCGGGCCCGACGCGCCGAGCACCGACCTCGTCCCCGAGCCCGGGACGCGGTACACCATCTCGTGCGACGACGGACGAGATCCCGCCACCCCCGTCGAGGACACCTGGACCGCCCGATGAGCCCCTTCCGCCAGCCCACCACCAGCACCGACGAGGACGCGATGAGCACCGAGCCCCTGGCCCACGCCGACGAGATCGCCTGGTTCGGCGAGACGTTCACGACGGTCGTCGGCGCCGTCGGGGAGGCGCTCGTCGGCAAGGAGCGCGTCGTCCAGCTGGCCGTCACCTGCCTCGCGGCCGGGGGGCACCTGCTCGTCGAGGACGTGCCCGGCACCGGCAAGACCAGCCTCGCCCGGGCCCTCGCCGGCTCGGTGCGCGGCACGCACCAGCGCATCCAGTTCACCCCCGACCTCCTGCCGAGCGACGTCACCGGCGCGTCCATCTACGACCCCCGCGCGCAGGTCTTCGAGTTCCGGCGCGGCCCGGTGTTCGCCAACGTCGTCCTCGCCGACGAGATCAACCGCGCCTCGCCGAAGACCCAGTCGGCGCTGCTCGAGGTGATGGAAGAGGGCCGGGTCACGGTCGACGGCACGACCCACGACGTGCCGAGCCCGTTCATGGTCATCGCGACCCAGAACCCGATCGAGCAGGCCGGCACCTACCCGCTGCCCGAGGCCCAGCTCGACCGCTTCCTCATGAAGACCGCGATCGGCTACCCGGACGCCGAGGCCACCATCGGCGTCCTGTCCGGGCTCGCCGTCCGCGACCGCGCCGCCGGCGTCACCCCCGTCATCGACGGCGCGCAGGTGCTGCGCATGCGGCAGGTCGCGCGCTCGGTGCACGTCTCGCCCCCGCTGCTCGAGTTCGTCCAGGCGCTCGCGGAGCGCTCGCGCGACCACCGCCACCTGCGCCTCGGTCTCTCGGTGCGCGGGATGCTCGGCTACGTGCACGCCGCGAAGGCCTGGGCCGCCGGGCAGGGGCGCAACTACGTCGTCCCGGACGACCTCAAGGAGCTCGCGGTGCCGGTCATGCAGCACCGGATGCTCCTCGACGCCGACGCGCAGTTCGAGGGCGTCACCGTCCCCGACGTCGTCGACGAGCTCTTCGACATCGTCCCCCTGCCACCGGTCGCGGGGCGCTGACGCCCGTGTCCTCGCCGCGCCACCTCCTCGCGCTCCTCCGGGAGCGGTCCGTCGTGACCCGCACCGGCTGGGGCGCGCTGGTCGTCGGCGTGCTCGTCGGGCTGGTCGGGTGGACCTTCGCGTGGGAGGAGGCGCGCATCATCGGCCTCGCGCTCGTCGTCCTGCTCGGGGTGGCGGTGCTCATGGCGCTCGGGGGGTCGCGGGTCGACCTCGACCTCCAGCTGCACCCGGTGCGGGTCTCGCCGGGCGGGGTGGCCGACGGGTCGCTGCTCGTGAGCAACCCGCGCAGCCGGCGCGTCGCGCCCGCCGACCTCGAGGTGCCGGTCGGGTCGCGCGTGGAGGCCTTCCGGATGCCGTCGCTCGGCCCCGGCGTCCGCATCGACTTCCCCTTCCCGGTCCGCACGACCCGCCGCGGCGTCGTGCTCGTCGGACCCGTGACGACCGTGCTCGGCGACCCGTTCGGCCTGGCCCGTCGCACGCTCAACGCGTCGCGGACCGTCGAGCTGTTCGTCCACCCGCGGACGGTCAACCTCCCCTCCCTCGACGCCGGCCTCATCCGCGACCTCGAGGGTCGTCCCACCCAGGACCCGTCGCTGTCGGACCTCGACTTCCACACGCTGCGCGGCTACCTCCCCGGCGACGACCGCCGGCACATCCACTGGCAGTCCTCGGCGCGGATGTCGGCGGCCTCCGGCACCACCTCGCTGATGATGAAGGGCTACACCGACACCCGCCGCTCGCACCTCGGGGTCGTCCTCGACGCGCGGCTCGACGGCTACGGCGACGACGACACCTTCGAGATCGGCGTGACCGCCGCGGCCTCGGTCGCGGTGCGGGCCCTGCGCGACGAGATGGACGTCACCGTCGTCGCGGGCGGCCACGCCGTCGACCGCGTCGGCGTCGCCCGGACGCTCGACGGTTTCGCGCGGGTCGAGCCGGACCGCACCGACCTCCCGGCGCTCGCGACCCGGCTCGTCGGCCTCGCCCCCGGCACGAGCATCACCGTCGTCGTCACCGGCGCGGCCACGTCGCTGGCCGAGGCGCAGCGCGCCGCGACCCACCTCGGGCCGCACGTGCGCGTCGTCGTCCTGCGCGTCGCGCCGGGGGAGCGCAGCACGACCTCCACCGTCGCCGGCCTCACCTTCCTCACGATGGGCTCGCTCGACGACCTGACGCGGCTGGTCCGGGTGGTGGGTGGCCGATGAGCCTCCTGTCGGCGCCGTCGCGCGCCCGCGACCGTGGCCCGGCCCCGGCCCGCTTCCTCGGTCCGGACCCGGCGTCGCCGGGCCCGACCCGGCGCTCGCGCCGCCGCCAGCCGCACCCGCTCGACGTCGTCGTCGACGTCGCGGCGGTGCTCGTCCTCGTCGCCGCCGCGCTCAGCGGGTTCGTGGGGACCTACCTCGGCTGGTCCTGGGTGCTCCCGTCCGCGGTCGGGCTCGTCGCGGGTGTGCTCCTCGCCCTGCTCGTGGGCCGGGCGCGCGCGCCGTGGTGGACGCTCGCGCCGGCCCTCGTCGCGGCGGCCGCGCTGCTCGGTCCGCCCCTCGTCCTGCGCGGCACCGCGGCCGGGCCGCTGCCGACCCCCACCGCCTGGGGCGAGCTCGCCGGCACCGCGGTCGACGGCTGGATGCGGATGCTCACCACGCTGCCGCCGGTCGACGGCGCCGGCCCGCTCGGGCTGCTGCCGTTCCTCCTGGCCCTGGTCGCCGGCGGAGCGACGACGATGCTCGCCCGCCGCACCGGCGCACCCCACCTGCCGCTGGTCGTCCCGGCGGCGCTCGCCGCCGGCGTCGCCGCGCTGGGCGTCACGGAGCCGGGCGGGATGGTCGCGCGAGCCGTCGTGCTCTTCGTCGTCGCCCTCACCTGGGGAGCCGACCGCGCCCGCCGGGCCGTCGTGGTCCACAGCGCGCACAGCCTCGAGCGGACCGCGACCGGGGCCCTGCTGCTCGCGATCGTCGGGGTCATCGTCATCGGGGCGGTGCCGTGGGTCGGGGCGCCCGACCGGCAGGTGCTGCGCTCGTACGTGGCCCCGCCCTTCTCCGCGACCGACCGGCCGAGCCCGCTCGCGGCCTTCCGGGCCTTCCGACCGAGCAACGCGGACCTCGCCGACAAGGTCCTCTTCACCGTCCGCGGGCTGCCGACCGGCACCCTGCTGCGGCTCGCGACCGTCGACACCTACTCCGGCACCGTGTGGGCCGCCGGGGACGGCCGCGCGGGCACGAGCCCGGAGTCCGGCACCTTCCTGCGGGTCGGCGCCGAGATCCCCCGGGCGGCCGGTGGCACACCGGTCGAGGCGACGGTGACGGTCGGCGCAGACTGGGCGAAGCGCAAGGACCTGCGGATCTGGGTGCCCACGGTCGGCGGCGAGACGGGCCTGGCGTTCACCGGCCCGCGCGGCCGCGACCTCGACGACGCCCTGCGCGTCAACCTCGACACCGGCGCCGCCGTCCTCCCCGAGGGGCTGGACGCCGGTGACACCTACGCGCTGCGGGCCCGGGTCGGGGCGCCCGACGCGACGCCGCCAGCGACCCCGCCCGTCGACCCGCCCCTCCTGCAGCCGGTGGCCCAGCTCGTCGCCGCGAGCGTCGAGGCGGGCGACACCCCGATGGACCGGCTGCGTGCCGTGGGGACGCGCCTGCGCGACACCGGGGCCTACAGCGACGGCGGCGAGGGCCAGACGACCGTCCTGCCCGGCCACTCGCTCGGTCGGCTCTCGGCCTTCGTCGCCGACCGCCAGCCGGCCGGTGACGACGAGCAGTACGCGGCCACCGTCGCGCTCGCCGCTGCGTACCTCGGGATGCCGGCCCGCGTCGTCCTCGGCGCCGTCCCCGGCGAGGGCGGGGTCGTCCTCGGCAGCGACGTCCGCGCGTGGGTCGAGGTCCACGACGGCACGCGCTGGCAGCTCATCTCCCCCGAGGACTTCGTGCCGCCGCGCGACCGGGCGCCCGACCCCCGCACCGTGCTCGACCAGGAGCCGAACCGGGCCTCGGCCGTGCCCCCGCCCACCGCGCAGCGGCCGCCGAGCAGCGAGGACGGCTTCACCCTCGACGAGGGCGCGAGCGGCCGCAGCCGCTCGACGACGCCCGAGGTCGGCTTCAGCCTGCCGGTCTGGGCCGTCGCCGCACTGGCGGTCGCGGCGGTGCCGGCGCTCGGCATCCCGCTGTGGACGGGCCTGCTCGTGCTGCTCAAGGGGGTCCGGCGCGGATGGCGCCGTCGCCGCGGCACCCCGGCCGCCCGCACCGGTGCCGCGTGGACCGACGTCGTCGATGCGCTGCGCGACGCCGGGTACGCGGTCTCCGGGCGCGACACCCGGCGCGAGGTCGCGCGCTCGGTGGGGGGCGCCTCCCTCCTCGACACCGCCCGGACGGTGGACGACGCGCTCTACGGTCCCGGCGGGGCCGACGCCGCGGGCGCCGACCGCGCCTGGGCCCTCGCGCGCCGGGCCCGCCACGAGCTCGCCGAGGGGCGCACCCTCCGCGAGCGCTGGCGGCGTGCGGTCTCGCTCACCTCGCTGACGCCCGACCGGGGCCGCGGCCGGGTGCGCACACCGTCGGGCATCCACCGCGAGGGCGTCCGCCCGCCGCGGTCGGAGCCGACCCCGTCCCCCGTCGACACCCCGGAGCACGCCTCCGTCTGAGCGTCCGCGAGGCCGGTTCGAGGTGAATGGGGGCCCCCTCGTGGTCGGGTTTCACCTCGAACCGGTGGCCTGGGGGCTGGGTCGAGGTGAAAGGGGACCGTCCGTTGGTCGGGTTTCACCTCGATCGCGGTGGATGGGGTCGGCGGCGGCGGCGCAGGCGCGTGGTTCGAGGTATCTCACCCCCGTCTGACGGCGGCGGAATACCTCGAACCGGGGGATGGAGGCCGGGTCGAGGTGAAAGAGGACCGTCTCGTGGCCGGGTTTCACCTCGACCGCGGTGGATGGGGTCAGCGGCGGCGGCGCAGGCGGGCGAGGACGCCGCGGCGGGGCGGGTCGGTCAGCGGGGTCGGGCGCTCCGGGGAGAGGTCGACGGCGCCGACGCTCGGGGCGTAGCCGAGGTGCCGCTGCGGGCGCGGGCGGGCCGCGGGGGAGAGCGGTGCGGCCGAGACCTCCGAGGGGCGGGTGCCGCGCGGCCGGTCGGGCGCCGGGGCCGTCGGGGCCGGCGCAGTGGCCGGCGCCGCCGGGGGCGCCGGAGCGGGCAGGTCGGCCGGGGGCACCGCCCACGGCACGATGCGCACGTCGAGGGAGGCGCCGGTGCGCCGGGCCGCGGCGCGCGGGGGCTCGGGCGCGTCCCGGACGACCCGCGGCGCGGGCGCGTCGTGCTCGGCGCGCGTCGCCTCGACGACCGCCCGGAGCCGGGACCGGGGGATCGTGGTCTCGTCGACCTCGTCCAGCCCGTCCACGCCGTCCATCGTAGGGAGGACGACGGGCCGCCCGCCGGGGTTCGGCGCAGGTCGCCGACCCGGCGGCGGACCCTCCGGCGGCCGCGCTCGCTAGGCTGCCCGACGTGGCGGACGAGGTGCGTGAGGTCGAGCCCGGCGGGTGGCGGTCCGCCGTCGCCGCAGCCCGGGACGAGGGCCACACCTTCTTCGACTGGCTGAGCGCCGTCGACCGCCTCCACGACGAGGCAGCCCCGGGGTTCGACGTCCTCTGCCACCTCCTCGACGTCTCGACCCCCGGCGCGCTGCGCGGGGTGCTGCTGCGCACCCGTGTCGCAGACGGCGAGCCGGTCCAGTCGCTCACCCCGGTGTTCGCCGGCGCCGCGTGGCACGAGCGCGAGACGCACGAGATGTTCGGCATCGACGTCGAGGGCTTCGACGACGGCACGGACCTCGGCCTGCGCCCCCTCCTCCTGCCCGACGGCTTCGAGGGCACGCCGCTGCGCAAGTCCTTCCAGCTCGCCGCCCGCGCGAGCCGGCCCTGGCCCGGCGGCAAGGAGCCGGGCGAGGGTCACGACAGCGCGCGCTCGCCGAGCCGCCGCCGCGTCCAGGCCCCGGGCGTCCCGCCGCCGGAGTGGGGTCCGCGATGACCCTCCTCGAGGCCACGCTGCGCGCGGTCGCGGCGCTCGCGGCCTTCCTCGTCCTGCCGCTGCTCGTCGGGCAGGCCGAGCACAAGGTGATGGCGCACATGCAGGGCCGGCTCGGCCCGATGTACGCCGGCGGCTTCCACGGCTGGGCGCAGCTCGTCGCCGACGGCGTGAAGTTCGTCCAGAAGGAGGACATCACGCCGCGGGCGGCCGACCGCTGGGTCTTCCGGCTCGCCCCGGCCGTCGCGCTCGTGCCCTATCTCGTCGCGCTCGCGCTCGTCCCGGTGCACCCGGGCGTCGCCGCGGTCGACGTCCCGGGCTCGCTCGTCCTCGTCCTCGCCGCGACCTCGGTCGGCGCCCTCGGCACGTTGATGGCGGGATGGTCGAGCGCCAACAAGTACTCGCTCATCGGCGGCCTGCGCGCCGCCGCCCAGCTCGTCTCGTACGAGCTGCCCATCGTCCTCGCCCTCGCGTCGGTGGCCCTGGCCGGCGGGTCGCTCTCGCTGGCCGTCCTCACCGAGCGCTGGAGCCCGCTCTGGCTGCTCTGGCAGCTGCCCGGCGCCGTCGTCTTCCTCGTCGCCGCCGTCGCCGAGCTGCAGCGCCCGCCCTTCGACATGCCGGTCGCCGACGCCGAGCTCGTCATGGGCGCGTGGACCGAGTACACCGGCCTGCGCTTCGCCTTCTTCCTCCTGTCCGAGTACGCGGGCATCGTCGTCATGTCGCTGCTCTTCGCGACGCTGTGGCTGGGCGGGTGGCACGGCCCGCTCCCCGACGCGCTCGGCTGGCTCTGGACACTGCTCAAGGGGTTCGTCGTGGCGCTGCTCGTCATCTGGGTACGGGTCGCGTGGCCGCGCCTGCGCGAGGACCAGCTGCAGCGGCTGGCCTGGCTGTGGCTCGTGCCGCTGGCCCTCGGGCAGCTGCTGCTCACCGGCGTGGGGGTGGTGCTCGGATGGTGACCGCCGACGACCGCGGACGGACCGGTGGGCTGCCGGGCGTCCTCAAGGGGCTCGCGACGACCGCCCGGACGGCGTTGCGTCCCACCCACACCGCGGAGTACCCCGACGTCGCGCCGAGCCTGCCGCCGCGCAGCCGCGGGGTCATCGCGCTGCTCGAGGAGAACTGCACCTCGTGCATGCTCTGCGCCCGCGAGTGCCCGGACTGGTGCATCTTCATCGACTCGCACAAGGAGACGATCCCGGCCCCGACGCCGGGCGGGCGCGAGCGCCAGCGCAACGTCCTCGACCGGTTCGCCATCGACTTCTCGCTGTGCATGTACTGCGGCATCTGCGTCGAGGTCTGCCCCTTCGACGCGCTGCACTGGAGCCCGCAGTTCGAGTACGCCGAGACCGACATCCGCGACCTGCTCCACGAGAAGGAGCGGCTCGGAGCGTGGATGCCCACCGTCCCGCCGCCGCCGGCGCTCGACGAGCGCTCGGCCGAGCCGGCCGAGGTCGCCGCCGCCAACCGGCCCGCCCGCGGCACCGGCCTCGTCGGCGGGGGAGCGGCCCGCCCGCCGAGGACCGTCCGCCCGAAGGTCGTCCGCGAGCAGCCCTCCACCCCACCGCAGGACGACCCGTGACCGCGCTCGACACCGCGTTCACCGCGAGCGGGGTGCTCGCCGTGCTCGGCGGTCTCTTCGCCGTCACGACGCGCCACGTCGTCCACGCCGCGCTGTGGCTCGTCGTCGCGCTCCTCGGGGTCGCGGGGTCGCTGCTCGTGCTCGGCGCCGAGCTCGTCGCGCTCGTGCTGGTCCTCGTCTACGTCGGCGCGGTCGTCGTCCTCGTCCTCTTCGCCCTGATGCTCACCCGTGCCCCCATCGGCCCCGACGTCGCCCATGCGGCCGGCCGGTGGCGGGCGACCGGCGCCGGGCTGCTCGGCCTCGCGACCGCGGGGCTGCTCGCCACCGCGCTCGTGCCGCTCGCCGACGGCACGGTCGAGCGCGCCGACGTGACGACGACCCAGGTCGCCGGGCAGCTGTTCGGCACGTGGGTGTGGCCCTTCGAGCTGCTCTCGCTGCTGCTGCTCGCCGCGCTCGTCGGGGCGCTCGCGGTCGCGAAGGGCGACCGCGCCGTCGACGGGGCCACGGCGCCGTGATCCACCTGGTCGGCCCGTACCTCCTGGCCGCCGCGCTCGTCGGGCTCGGTGTCGCCGGGATCGCGGTGCGCCGCAACGCCGTCCTCCTCCTGGTCGGCGTCGAGCTCGTCCTCTCCGGAGGGCTCGTCCTCCTCGTCGCGACGCAGGCCGCGGGCGCCGACCGCTGGGCCGCGGGCAGCGTCCTGCCGCTCTTCACCATCACCATCGCCGCCGCCGAGGTGGTCGTCGCCCTGGCCGTCGTGCTCGCGGTCTTCCGGCAGCGCGGCAGCATCGACCTCGACCGGCGCAGCGAGCCGGAGGACGCCCCGTGACCCCCTGGCTCCTCGTCCTCCCGACGGTGCTCGCCGCCGGGCTCGGCGTCGCCGTCCGCCGCGACGACCGCTGGGCCGGCGCGCTCGCCGTCACCGGCACCGGCGTGACCCTCCTGCTCGCCCTCGTCGCGTGGATCTCGCAGTCCGGCACCGTCGTCGGCCACCTGCCCTCGCTCCCGCTCGGCGACCTCCAGGTGCCGCTCACCCTCGCGACCGACCCCGTGCGCCTCGCCGTCGCGGCCGTCGTCGCGCTCGTCGCGACCGCGGTGCAGGCGTACTCGACGTGGTACCTCGCCGCCGACGACCGCTACGGCCAGTTCGCCGCCACCGTCAGCCTCTTCACCGCGGCGATGCTCCTCGTCGTCGTCTCGTCCGACCTCGTCCTCACCGTCGTCGGCTGGGAGGTCATGGGCTGGTGCTCCTACCTCCTCATCGGCCACTGGTCGCGCCGCCCGGCCGCCCGCCGCGCCGCGCTCAAGGCGTTCCTCGTGACGCGGGTGGCCGACATCGGCTTCGTGCTCGGCCTCGTCGGTCTCGCCGCCGGGGCCCGCTCCACCGACCTCGGCGCCGTGGTCCGCGCCTGGGACCGGCCCACGGCCTGCATCGACGCGGCCGTCGCGAGCGGCTCGAGCCTCGGCGACGCCCTCGGGGCCTGCGGCGCCCCGGACGCCACGCTGCGAGCGGTCCTGCTCGTCCTCGTCGTCATCGGCGTCCTCGGCAAGTCGGCGCAGGTCCCCTTCCAGGACTGGCTCGCCGACGCGATGGAGGGCCCGACCCCGGCGAGCGCCCTCATCCACGCCGCGACGATGGTCGCCGCCGGCACGGTCGTCCTCGCCGGGCTCTTCCCGCTCCTCGCCGACAGCCCGAGCGCTCGGTGGGTGCTCGGGCTGGCCGCCTCCGTGACGATGCTGCTCGCCGCCGTCCTCGCCTTCGCGCAGAGCGACCTCAAGCGGATGCTCGCGTGGTCGACGGTCAGCCAGGTCGCCATCATGCTGGGGGCCGTCGCCGCGGCGCCCGACGGGGCCGGGCCGGACGCCGGTCTGCTGCACCTGTGGTCGCACGCACTCTTCAAGTCGCTGCTCTTCCTCGCCGTCGGCTGGGCCGCGGTCGCCGCCGGGGGCACGGCCGCGACCGCACTGCGCGGCAGCGCCGCCGCCGCGCCGGTGCTGCGCGCCGCGTTCCTCGTCGGCTTCCTGTCCCTGGCCGGGGTGCCGCTCGTCGTCGGCGGCGTCTCCAAGGAGCACGTCCTCGCGACCGCCTGGGACGGCGCCGTCGCGGACGACGGCCCGGGCATCGTGGTGCTCGTCGTCCTCGTCCTCACCTCCGCCGTCACCGCCGCGTACTCGACCCGCGGCTACCTCGTGCTCACCGCGCACGTGCGCCAGCGACCCACCGCTGGTGGGGTGACGCCCGCCGCGTCGGCCGTGCTGTGGGTGCTCACGGTGCTCGTCGTCTTCGGCGGGCTCGTCCTGCTCACCGGCACGTTCGCCGTCGGCGAGGTCTCGCTGCTGTGGCTGCTGCTCACCGTCCTCGTCGTCGGGCTCGGCGTCGCCGTCGCCCTGCGCGGCGGCTTCGACCGCGACCCCGCCGAGGTCCTCGCCCGCCGGCTCACCCCCCACGCCGACCGCGGCCTCGGGGTCGACGCCGTCTACCGCCGCCTCGTCGCGCGCCCCGTCGTCCGCCTCGCCCGGGTCGTCGCCTTCCTCGACACCGAGGTCGTCGACGCCTACGTGCGCGGCACGGCCGTCGCCACGCGGGCCGCCGGCTGGACCGGGGTGCGCCTGCACCGTGGCGAGCGGCCGAGCGCCGGCGTCGGGCTGGTCCTGGCGGCGGTCGTCGTCCTCGGCCTCGTGGGGGTCCTCGCGTGGTCGTGAGCCTGCTCCTCGCGCTCCCCGCCGCGGTCGGCCTCTGGCTGGTCAGCGGCGGGCGTGCGCTGCCCGTGCGACCGGCGCGGCTGCTCGCGGCGTCGACCGCCGGCCTCACGCTCGCCCTCGCCGTCCTCGTCGCCGTCACCCGCCCGGGGGTCGACCGCGCCTGGCTGCCCGAGCTCGGGGTCCGGTGGTCCTTCGGCGTCGACGGCATCTCGGTGCCGCTCGTGCTGCTCACCGCCCTCATGGGCGTCGTCGTCACCGCGCACGCCTGGGTCGAGGTGCCGCGAGGCGGCACCCCGGCGACCTTCCTCGGCTGCCTGCTGCTCGTCGAGGCCGGGGCGCTCGCGACGTTCACCGCCCGCGACGCCGTCCTCTTCCTCGTCGCCTTCGAGGTCGTCCTCGTCCCGATGTGGGTGCTCATCGGCCGCTACGGCGACGCCCGCGACCCGCGCGCCCGCACCGAGGCCGCGCAGCGCTTCGTCCTCTACACCGCGGTGGGGTCGACGACGATGCTCGTCGGCATCCTCCTGCTCGTCGTCTCGGCCGGGACCGCGGACCTGCGCGAGCTCGCCGGCGGGGCCGGTGCGGCGCTCGCGCCGGGTACCCAGCTGGCCGTCGCCGCCCTGCTCGTCGCCGGGCTGGCCGTCAAGGTCCCGGTCTTCCCTCTGCACACGTGGCTGCCGCCGGCGCACACCACGGCCCCGACCGCGGGGTCGGTCCTGCTCGCGGCCGTGCTGCTCAAGATGGGCACCTACGGCCTGGTCCGGCTGCCCGTCGCCACCGTTCCCGACGGGTTCGGCCGGCTCGCGCCGGTGCTCGCCGTCGCGGGGGCGGTCGGCATCGTCTGGGGCGGGCTCGTCTGCCTCGTCGAGCGCGACCTCAAGCGGCTCGTCGCGTACTCGTCGGTCGCGCACATGGGCTTCGTCGTCCTCGCGCTGGCCAGCGGGTCGCAGACCGGGCTGCAGGCCGCGCTCTACGCCAACATCGCGCACGGCGTCGTCTCGGCGCTGCTCTTCGTGCTCGTCGGCGGCCTCAAGCACCGGTGGGGGAGCGTCGACCTCACGGTCCGCCGGCCCGCCCTGCGCGAGACCTCGCCCCGGCTCGGGTTCGTCCTCCTCCTCGGTCTCGCCGGGAGCCTCGGCCTGCCGGGCCTCGCGGGCTTCTGGGGTGAGCTCCTCGCGATCTACGCGGCCTGGCGGCCGGCTGATGACCGCCCCGGTGCCGTCCTCCTCTCGTGCGCCGTCGTCGCCGCGGTCGGCGCTGCGCTCGCGGCGGCCTACGCCCTGCGCGTCGCCGGCCTCGTGTGGTCCGGCGACCGACCCGACCCCGAGTCGCCCGCCACCCCCGACACCGTCGGCGTCGAGCGCTGGGTGCTGGGCGGCCTCTCCGCGCTCGTCGTCCTCCTCGGGGTCGCCCCGATGCTCCTGCTGTCGGTGACGCACGACGCCGTCGCCGCGCTGGGGGGTGCGCGATGACCTCGCTCGTGTCCGTCGACGCTGTCGTCCTCGCCCCGGCCCTGGCTCCCGTCCTCGGGGTCGTCCTCGTCCTCGTCGGCGACGCCGTGCGACCCGGGCGCTCGCGGTGGGCGCTGCCGCTGGCGGGGGTCGTTCTGGTCGCCGGTGCGCTGGTCGCGCTGCGCGGAAGCCTCGGCTCCGAGCTCGAGCCGCTGCGCACCCTCTGCCTCCCGGCGCCCGACGGTGCCTGCCTCTGGACGGCCGGCCCGCGCACCTCGACGCTCCAGGCCGCGGTCCTCCTCGCCTCGGCGGCCGCCCTCGCCCTGCTGCACGACGGCCGGGCCGGCCGGCGCGACACCGCCGTCACCGCCACCCTGCTCCTGGCGTCCGCGACCGGCGGGGTCGCCGTCGCCGCCGCCCGCGACCTCGGGTCGTGGCTCGTCGCGCTCGAGCTCGCCACCGTCCCCGTCGTCGCGCTCGTCGCGCTGCGCGGCACCCGGTCCGCCGCGCACGGCGCGCTGAGCCTGCTCGTCACGTCCCTCGCGTCGTTCGCGCTCCTCGTCCTCGGGGCGGCCCTCTGGCTCACCGCGACCGCCGACGCGACGTTCTCGTCCGAGGCGGTCGCCGCCGCGTGGGCCGACCCCGACCGCCGGCGCGTCCTCGTCCTCGCCGTGACCCTGCTCGTCGCCGGGCTCGGCTTCAAGCTCTCTCTCGTGCCGTTCCACGCGTGGACCCCCCAGGCCTACGCCGCCGCCGACCTCGGCACCACCCTGTTCCTCGCCGCCGCCTCCAAGGTCTCGGCCGTGGCGGCGCTCCTCGTCGTCGTGTCCGCCCTCGTCGGGGCGGCGCCGGGGCCGGCCGTCGCCGTCCTGCTCGGCCTGCCCGCCGTCGCGTCGCTCCTGCTCGGCACCGTCGTCGCCCTGCGCCAGGACGACCCGGTCCGCCTGCTCGCGTGGTCGACGATCGCGCAGGCCGGATGGGTCGTCGTGCCGCTGACGGCGGTCTCGGCGGCCGGCCTGCGGGCCGCGGCCGCCTACGTCGTCACCTACGCCGCGGCGACGACCGTGGCCCTCGCCGTCGTCGCCCGCACCGGCGCCCGGACGCTGGCCGGCACCCGCGGGTTGCTGCGCCGCGACCCGCTCGCCGGCGGCGCCCTCGGCCTGGCCCTGCTCGTCCTCGCCGGGCTGCCGCCGGGCGTCATCGGGCTCGTCGTCAAGGTCCTCGCGCTGTCGGCGCCGGTCGCGGCAGGGGTCTGGCCGGTGGCTGCGGCGGGCGTCGTCGCCGTCGTCCTCGGGCTCGCGGTGTACCTGCGATGGGTCGCCGTCCTCCTGGCCCGTCCGGAGCCCGCCGACGGCCCGGGCGAGGAGGCCGGCGACACCGCGCACGGCCGCTCGACGCGCGTGGTCGTCGTCGCCGGCACCGTGGTCCTCGTGCTGGTCAGCGCCCTGCCGCAGCTCCTCGTCGGCGGTCTGTCCTGACGTCGACGGCCCGGAACTGAAACGCGGGCCGCGGGCGTTCACCCCACATGCACAACCACTTCAACGGCCTCAAGACCGCCGGGCTGCTCGGCGGGCTCTGGGCCATCCTGCTCGTCATCGGGTTCGCCGTCGCGCAGGGCACGGGGAGCAGCATCTTCATCCTCGTCTTCGCCCTCATCGGCCTCGGGACCACGGCGTACGGCTACTGGAACTCCGACAAGCTCGCCATCAAGGCCATGCGTGCCTACCCGGTCACCGAGGCACAGGCCCCCGCGATGTACCGGATCGTCCGCGAGCTCTCCACCCGCGCCGGCAAGCCGATGCCGCGCCTGTACATCTCGCCGACGCAGGCCCCCAACGCCTTCGCGACCGGTCGCAACCCCGAGAACGCCGCCGTCTGCTGCACCGAGGGCATCCTCGGCCTGCTCGACGAGCGCGAGCTGCGCGGCGTGCTCGGGCACGAGCTCATGCACGTCTACAACCGCGACATCCTCACCGGCTCGGTCGCGGCCGCCATCGCCGGGGTCATCTCCTCGATCGGCCAGTTCCTCACCTTCAGCGCGCTGTTCGGTGGCAGCAACGACGAGGACCGCAACCCCATCGCCGGCCTCGCGCTCGCGCTGCTCGCCCCCATCGCCGCCGTCTTCGTGCAGATGGCGATCTCGCGCACCCGTGAGTACGACGCCGACGAGGACGGCGCCGCCCTGACCGGCGACCCGCTCGCCCTCGCGAGCGCCCTGCGCAAGCTCGAGCTCGGCGTCGCCCGCGCCCCGCTCGCGCCGACCTCGCAGCTGGTCAACGCGAGCCACATGATGATCGCGAACCCGTTCCGCGCCCAGGACGTCAGCCGGATGATGTCGACCCACCCGCCGATGGCCGAGCGCATCGCCCGCCTCGAGCAGATGGCCTACGGCCACCGCATCGACCCGCGCTGACCCCGTCGCTGCTCAGGCCGGCGGGACGACGAGGCGCATCACCGTGTTGCGCTGCCCCTTCGGCCGCTCGAGCTCGAAGCCGACGCGCTCGAACATCGAGCGCGTCGTGGCGTAGAGGAACGAGGAGCTGACCTTCTTCGTCGCGCCGGTCAGGTCGTGCGGGTAGCCCTCGAGCACACCGCCGCCGGCCTGCGCGACGAGGTCGACGACGCCCCGCAGCGCGACCTCGGCGACGCCCTGCCGGCGGTAGCGGCGGTCGACGAAGAAGCACGTGACCCGGTAGTCGGGCGGGCTGACGAGCCCCTTCTCGTACTCCTTGCGGTGGTGGATGTTCGGCAGCTCGGCCGGCGGGCCGTACTGGGCCCAGGCGACCGCCTCGTCACCGTCGAGCACCACGGCGGCGTGCGCGCGGTCCTCGGCGACCAGCCGCGCCTTGAGCGCGTGGTTGTCGTCGGCGTCCCTGGTCTTCTCGGCGGCCATCGTGTGGAACCACGTGCACCAGCAGCCGCCGAACACGCCACCGTGGCGGGCCACGAGCGCCTCCCACGCCGGCCAGGTGTCGGGGCCGAGCGGGCGGACCGTGAGGCGTGAGGTGTCGACGTCGACCATGGGCGCCACGGTAGCCGCGAGACCGGACGGAACGCGTCCGGTTGCCCTCGGGAGCGCGTCAGGTGCCGGGCAGGCCGGCCGCGGAGTCGTCGTAGTACTGGCGGTTGCGCAGCCCGGCGGCGGCCGCCTCGTCGAGGCAGACGACGGTGTCGGGGTGCCACTGGAGGACCGACGCCGGCACGGACGCGGTGAGCGGCCCCTCGAGCGCCGCCGCCACCGCCTCGGCCTTGGCGTCCCCGGTCGCGACGAGCACGAGGCGCCGCGCGGCGAGGATGGTGCCGAGGCCCTGGGTCAGGCAGTGGGTCGGCACGTCGTCGAGGCCGGTGAAGAAGCGGGCGTTGTCGCGGCGGGTGCGGGCCGAGAGGCGCTTGACGCGGGTGCGCGACGCGAGCGCGGAGCCCGGCTCGTTGAACCCGAGGTGCCCGTTGGCGCCGATGCCGAGGACCTGGACGTCGACCCCGCCGAGCTCGGCGATGCGCGCCTCGTACGCGGCGGCCGCGGCCTCGAGCGCGTCGGCGTCGGTGGCCGATCCGTCGGGCACCTCGAGCCGCTCGGGCGCCAGCCCGATGACCCCGCACACCTCGCGCAGCAGCACCTGGCGGTAGCCCTCCGGGTGTCCCGGCGGCAGCCCCACGTACTCGTCGAGCGCGACGCCGTAGGTGGTCGAGAAGTCCGCGCGCCCCTCGGCGACGGCGCGGCCCAGCTCGCGGTAGAGGCCGAGCGGCGAGGAGCCGGTCGCGAGGCCGAGGACCGACGCGTGGCCACCGGGGCGCCGCAGCCCGGCGAGCACCACCTCGGCGGCGCGGGACGCGGTGTCGTCGGGTCCGGGGCTGACGAGGATCTCCATCACGGCCAGCCTAGGGGCTGACGGTCGGGACGCGCGGGGCCGGCGCCCCGAGGGTCGTGAGCAGCGCCCGCGCGAGCACCGGCGAGGCGCCCCAGGTCACGACGTCGACGGCCGCGCGCGGCCACCGGCACTCGACGAGGACGACCCGGTGCCCCCGCGCCCGGAGCCGGTCGGCGACGGCGCGCGCGGGATGCTCGGCGTCGACCGAGCGGCCCACGACGGCCACCCGCGCACCGGCCGGCACCTCGTCCTCGGCGACGGCCGCACCGAGCGCGGCCGGGCCCCACGCGACCGCGCCGACCGCGAGGTTGCTCCCGCTCGCCAGCTGGACGACGGCGAGCGGGGCGGGGTCGGCCGCGAAGGCGCGTGCGTCGGCGGAGAGGGTGAGGGCGGGCGCGACCGCCTCGACGGGCGGCAGCTCCGGCGGTGACGCGGGGGGAGCCGGGCTCGCCCACCGGTCGGCGAGCGCACGCACACGGGTGGCCGCCTCGGCGAGCCGCGCGGCGGGCAGCCGGCCGTCCGCGACCGCCGTGGTCACCGCGTCGCGCACCGCGTCGAAGAGCTCCGGGCCGGTGGCCGACCCGAGGCAGAGCAGGTCGACGCCGGCGGCGAGCGCACGCACCGCGGCCTCCGGGATGCCGGTCCCGGCGCTGGCCCCCGCCATGTCGAGGGCGTCGCTGACGACCACGCCGTCGAAGCCGAGCTCGTCGCGCAGCACGCGCAGGACGGTGGGCGAGAACGTCGCCGGACGGTCCGCGTCGAGGGCCGGCACGACGATGTGCGACGTCATGACGCACGCGACGCCGGCCGCGACCGCCGCCCGGAACGGGACGAGCTCGCGCTCACGGAGCACCTCCGGCGACGCGTCGACGCGCGGCAGGTCGTGGTGCGAGTCGGCCACGGCGTCGCCGTGGCCGGGGAAGTGCTTGGCGCAGGCGGCGATCCCCGTGCCCTGCAGCCCCTCCACCCAGGCGGCCGTGTGGCGGCCCACCGCCACGGGGTCGTTACCGAAGGAGCGCACGCCGATGACGGGGTTGCGCGGCGAGGAGTTGACGTCGACGACGGGGGCGAGGTCCAGCCCGATGCCGAGGGCGGCGAGCTCGGCGCCGATGCCGGCCGCCGCGCGGCGGGTGAGGGCGGGGTCGTCGAGCCGTCCGAGCACCGCGTTGCCGACGGACGTCGAGCCACCGGGGTAGTGCAGACGGGTGACGTCCCCGCCCTCCTCGTCGGCGGCGACGAGGACACCCGGCAGGTCGCGGTGCAGCGCTGCGCACACCTCGGCGACGCCGCCGGCCGGCCCGACGTTGTCGCCGTAGAGGCAGACCGACGCGAGCCCCTCAACGTGGGCCGAGCGCACCCACGGCGGGACGTCGGTGCCGACGAACCCCGGCTGGAGGACGGCGGTGACGTCCCGCGGGTCGACGGTGGCCATCCCCGGATGCTAGCCACCGGGCTGGGCGGCGCCGTCCGCGTCTGGTTGGGTGGGCCCATGCCGTCCCTGACCCGCGACGAGGCCGTCGCCCGCGCCGCCCTGATCACCGTCGACGCCGTCGAGGTCGACCTCGACCTGGACCGCGGCGCCGAGGTCTTCGGCTCCCGCACCGTCCTGCGCTTCACGAGCGCCGACGCCGGCGGCTCGACCTTCGTCGACCTGCGCCCGGTCGAGCTGCACGGCGTGACGCTCAACGGCCGCGCCCTCGACCCCGCCGCGCTCGACGACGGCCGCCTCCCGCTCGACGGCCTGGCCGCCGAGAACGTCCTCGAGGTCGAGGCGACGATGGCCTACGGTCACGACGGCCAGGGGCTGCACCGCTCCACCGACCCCGCCGACGACGAGGACTACGTCTACGGCCACCTCTTCCTCGACGCCGCGCCGCGCGTCTTCGCGTGCTTCGACCAGCCGGACCTCAAGGTCCCCTACACCGTGCACGTCACGACCCCGCAGCACTGGAGCGTCGTGGGCAACGGTGCGGCGCAGCAGGTCTCGGCCGGCCGCTGGGAGCTCGCGACGACGCAGCCGCTCGCCACGTACTTCGTCACCGTGTGCGCCGGCCCGTGGGAGTCGGTCACCGCCGAGCACGACGGCATCCCGCTCGGGCTGCACGCCCGTCGCTCGCTCGCCGGGCCGCTGCGCGAGCAGGCGGAGCAGATGTTCGCGACGACGCGCGCCTGCTTCGACCACTACCACCGGATGTTCGGCATCCGGTACCCCTTCGGCGAGTACCACCAGGTCTTCGTCCCGGAGTTCAACGCCGGCGCGATGGAGAACCCGGGCTGCGTGACGTTCCGCGACACCTACGTCTTCCGCGGCGCCGCGACCCCGGACCAGGTCCTCGAGCGCGACAACACGATCGCCCACGAGATGGCGCACATGTGGTTCGGCGACCTCGTGACGATGCGGTGGTGGGACGACCTGTGGCTCAACGAGTCCTTCGCCGAGTACATGGCCTACCGCGCGTCGACCGAGGCGCTCGGGGCCGACGAGGCGTGGGTCGAGTTCGCCGTCGTCCGCAAGCTCTGGGGCTACGCGGCCGAGCGCTCGCCGAGCACGCACCCCGTCGCGGGCTCGCCTGCGCCGGACGCGCTCTCGGCGCTGCAGAACTTCGACGGCATCTCGTACGCCAAGGGCGCGTCGGTGCTGCGCCAGCTCATCGCGCACATCGGCGACGACGCGTTCGTCGCGGGGGTCTCGGACTACCTGCACGGTCACGCCTTCGGCAACGGCGAGCTCGCGGAGTTCCTCGACGCGATGGCCCGCGCCGCCGGCCGCGACCTCGACGGCTGGGCGCAGGCCTGGCTGCGCACCTCCGGTGCCGACCGGCTCGCCCTGCGCCGCGACGGCACCCTGACCCGGCGCGCCCCGGCGGACCGTCCGGCCGACCGGCCGCACACCCTCGACGTCGCGGCCTTCGACGGCGACCGCGAGGTCCTGCGCGCCGAGGTCGTCCTCGACGGCGACACAGCCGGCGTCGGCGGCGTGCGCGAGCTGCCGGCGCACGCCCTCGTCGTCCCCAACGCCGCGGACCTCACCTGGGCCGAGGTCGCCCTCGACGAGGAGACGCTCGACGGCCTGCTCGGCGGGTTCTCCGACGTCCCCGACCCGCTCGCGCGCGCGGTCGTCTGGACCTCCCTCCTCGGGGGGATGGCCCGCGCCGAGGTCGACCCCCGGCTCGTCGTCGACCTCGTCGAGAGCGCCTGGCCGCGCGAGGACGACGCCTCGGTGCTCACCCGCGTCCCGCTCGCCGCGACATCGTCGGTCATCCCGCTCTTCCTGCGCCCCGAGGAGCAGGCCGAGGCGCTCGAACGGGTCGCGCTCGCCGCCGACGTCCTCGCAGACCGGGCCACCGCCACCGAGGGGCCGCCGGGGGACGCCCTGGCCCTGGTCGCCGCTCGCGTGTGGGGCCGCACCGGCTCCGACGTCGAGCGGCTGCAGCGGTGGGCCGCCGGCGAGGGACTGCTGCCCGCGCTGACCGACGACGACGACTTCCGCTGGATCGTCCTGCGCCGCCTCGCGGCCCTCGGTGCCCTCGACGACGCCGCCTTGGCCCGGGCGGAGGAGGGGGACCGCTCCCTCGCCGGCCGGCTGGCCGCGCTCGGCGTGCGGGCCGCGCGCCCGACCGCCGAGGCCAAGGAGTGGGCGTGGTCGCGGCTGGCCGACGACCCGGACCTGTCGAACTACGCCGCCCTCGAGCTCGCCCGCGGCTTCTGGGTCGGCGCCGACACCGAGCTCGTCCGGCCGTACGTCGACCGCGTCGGCGACCTCCTCGCGCGGATGGGTGAGCGGATGGGCGAGGACGCGCTGTCGCGGGTCGCGACCGCCCTGCACCCCAAGTGGGTCGTCGAGGACGCGACCCGGCGGGCCTCCGCCGCGCTGCTGACCCGGCGCGACATCTCGCCCGGCGTCACCCGCGCGCTGCTCGACGAGGACCACGTGCTGCGCGAGGCGCTGGCGTCCCACCGCCGCTTCGCCTGACGCCCCGGCTCGCGAGAAGGGGTTGTGGCACAGCCGAGAACCCGCGTGGTTGCGCTCTCAGGATGCGAGGTCGCGCCGGCCGGGTGATGATCGCCGGGCACCACCCGAGCCCGCAGGCATCTCTCAGGAGGACACCCCGTGCCCCGTCACACCCACACCCGTCGACTCGCCGCCGCGGCCTCCGCGGTCGCGATCGGCGGCGCCCTGCTCGCCGGCTCCGCCGCGGCCGCGCCGACCGCGCCGACCGCCGAGCCCCCGTCGACCCCGGTACCGATCGTCACCCCCGACGGCGAGGTCTTCAGCTACGTCCTCAACGCCAAGCACGCCAACCCAGGACAGGTCAACGTCGTCAGCAAGGCGGTCCAGCGCTCCGGCGGCGTCGTCGTCCAGGCCTGGCCGCAGATCGGCGTCGTCGTCGCCCACTCCGACCGGGCCGCGTTCCGCGCCGATGTCGCGAAGGCCGCGGGCAACGCGCTCGAGTCGGTCGGCGCCACGCGCACCGCGCCGGTCTCGGAGGGCACGCCGTCCGACCTCGCGACGACGTGGCGCAAGGGCGCCTCCGCGTACAAGAAGGGCGCGAAGAAGCCGGCGAACGGCGACATCGAGGCCGGCACGACGCCGGCCGCGACGACGGACCCGCGCGAGTCCGAGCAGTGGGACATGCAGATGATCAAGGCCGATCAGGCCCACCGGATCACCGACGGCTCGCGCAACGTGCTCGTCGGCGTGCTCGACAGCGGGATCGACGCCGACCACCCCGACCTCGTCGCCAACCTCGACGTGCGGAACTCGGTGAACTGCACCGACTCCGGCCGCCCGAGCAGCACGGGCTGGGAGCCGACGACGAGCGACCACGGCACCCACGTCGCCGGCACGATCGGCGCCGCGCGCAACGGCGTCGGCATCGTCGGCGTCGCGCCGAACGTGCGGATGGCCTCGGTCAAGGTCGTCAACGACGACGGGTTCATCTACCCCGAGTACGCCGTCTGCGGCTTCGTCGAGGCGGGCCTGAAGAAGATGGACGTCACGAACAACAGCTACTACGTCGACCCGTTCGAGTTCTGGTGCGGCGACCAGGCCGACCAGGCCGCCGCCAAGGAGGCCGTGCGTCGCGCCGTCACCTGGTCGACGAAGCAGGGTGTCGTCCACGCGGCCGCCGCCGGAAACTCCGGCAAGGACCTCGCCGACAAGACGCTCCTCACCGACACCGGTAGCCCGAACGACACGACGTCGGTCACCCGGACGCTCAACAATGGGTGCCACGACATCCCGACCGAGCTCGACGGCGTCGTCACCGTGTCGTCCGCGCAGCGCTTCCCGGCCGGCACGCTGGACTTCCGCCTCTCGAGCTTCTCGAACCGCGGGCTCGGCGTCATCGACGTCACCGCCCCCGGCTCGTCGATCCTCTCGACCGTCGTGCGGGACAACGGCTACGGCCTCAAGAGCGGGACCTCGATGGCCTCGCCGCACGTGGCCGGCGTCCTCGCCCTCATGAAGTCGGTGCACCCGACCTGGACCCCGGCGCAGATGATCGAGAAGCTGCGCAGCCAGGCCGACGACGCGGCGTGCTCGGCGGCCACCGCCGGCGTCCCCTGTGTCGGTCCGGCGAGCGACAACAGCTACTTCGGCGAGGGCATGGTCGACGCCCTCGACGCGGTGAGCTGACGCCGTACCACCACCACCAGCACCAGTGGTGGTGCTGGTGGTGGTGGGGGGCGGTCGGGGGTCAGCCGGCCCAGAAGCCGCGGCCCCCGAAGAGGTCGCGGTAGGACCCGAACGCCGCCTGCCCGGGCGCACGCCCGTCGAGGTAGGACCCGACGACCGCGGCCCCGAGGTCGCCGAGCTCGGGGGCGACGACCCGCCCGTGCGCGCGCCGGGCCATCGAGTCGACGAAGCGCGCGAGGCCCGGGTCCTCCCCGAGGCGGAAGAACGTCACCTGCGCCCCGAGCCGCGCCGAGGCGTCGAGCTCGCGGACGGCCAGGGCCAGGGTGCGGGGGTGCGGCGGGTAGTCGAAGAACACGCCCCCGCCGGGCTCGAGGTGCGAGGTCGGCTCGCCGTCGGTCACGACGAGCAGCACCGGCTGCGCGTCGGGGTGCTGGCGGAAGTGCCGGTTCGCGAGCAGCAGCGCGTGGTGGAGGTTCGTGCCCTTGTCCCACTCGGCGTCGAGGCCGGTCAGGGTCTCGATGTCCATCGTGCGCGCGTGACGGGCGAACGCGACGAGCTGGAGGTCGTCGCCGCGGAAGCGGGTCGAGACGAGCTGGTGCAGCGCGAGCGCGGTGCGCTTCATCGGCACCCAGCGGCCGTCCATCGCCATCGAGAACGAGGTGTCGACGAGCAGCGCCACCGCGGCCCGGGTGCGCGCCTCGGTCTCGGTCACCTCGACGTCGCGGATGTCCAGGCGCATCCCCTGCGCGGGGTCGCCGCCCTCGCCGACTGTGCGGGTGATGGCGTTGGTCATCGTGCGCGTCGTGTCCCACGGCTCGGTGTCGCCGAACTCCCACGGGCGAGTCCCGCCGCTCTGCTCGCCCGCCGCCCCGGCCTGACGGGTGTCGCGCTGGCCGCCCCGGCTCGACAACCGGCCGGCGACGTCGCGCAGGAGGGACTTGCCGAGCTCGCGCATCGCCCTGGGCGAGAGGCGGAGCGAGCCGTCGGACGAGCGGGTCAGCATCCCGCTGTCGCGCAGCGCCTTCTCGAGGTCGGCGAGCGCGCGGGCGTTGACGGCGGCGTCCTGCCCGAGGTGGCGCGCGAGGGCGTCGAGGTCGACGTCGTCCATCCGCGAGCCGGGGCCGGCCTGCGAGAGCTGCTCGGAGAGCGCGTCGAGCTGCGCGAGGTCCTGGAGGACACCGGTGCCGTCGCCGAGCCCGAGCCCCTGCTCGCCGTCGAACCGCTCGGAGCCGCCCCAGTCCTCGCCGGGGCGCAGGCCCTGCAGCAGGCCGTCGAGGCGCGAGAGCTGGTCCATGAGTCCCGGTGAGCCGAAGGCCTGCTGGGACAGCTGCATGAGCTCGGCGCGCTGCTCCGGCGACATCGAGGCCATCATCCGCTGGGCGGCCGCGGCCCGGGCGGCGAGGGCGTCGACGAGCTCCTCGACGGACTCGGGCTTCTCGGGGAAGAAGTCCCCGTGCTTGTCCATGAAGTCCCGGAACTGCTGCTCGGTGTCGTCGCCCCGCGCGTGCGCCTCGAGCAGGTCGCCGAGGTCGCGGACCATCTCCTCGACGGCGGCGCGGTCCTCGTCGGTCGCGTTCTCGAGGGCCTGCTTCATCCCGGCGAAGCGCTGGTCCAGCAGCTCGCGGCCGAGCAGGTCCTTAATCTGCTCGTACTTCTCGCGACCCTCGGACGAGCGCCACGCGTAGTCCGACAGCTCGCTCACCGCGGCCGCCGGTGTGGGGGAGAGGTTCTCGATGCGCATCTCGGCGAAGCGCGCGTCGTCGTCGAGGTCGCGGGCCAGCTGCTTGCGTTCCGCGAGGACCGCCTCGTCGAGCAGCCGACGCACCTCCTCGAGCGTTCCGTCGAGGTTGTGCCGCCGGAGCAGCTCCCGTCGGCGCTCGGCCACGCGGCGGGCGAGCTCGTCGAGGCCGGGGTGGTCACGCGTGCCCTGGCGCAGCAGCTCGCGCATCGCCCGCTCGGGGGAGTAGCCGGCCATGACGTCCTCGCCGATGGCGTCGAGCGCCTCGCGCAGGTCGACCGGCGGGGCCAGCGGGTCGCCGCCCCCGTAGCGCGTGAAGCGTGAGCGCCGCGCGCCCCGGTCAGCCATAGACGGTCTCCGACCCGTCGCTGTCCTTGCCGATGCGGCGGGCCAGGTACAGGCCCTCGAGCGCGAGCTCCATCGCGCTGGCCCGCTCGCCCTCGGTCGTCGCACCCAGCCGCTCGGCGACCTGGTCGTAGACGTCGGACTCGCCGAGCACCGGCAGCGCGTCGAGGAAGGCCCGTGCGGTGACCTGCTCGCCGGTCGCGACCATCGCGCCGTCCTCGATGGCCTCGACGAGCAGGGCGAGGTCGATGCCCCCGAGCCGGCGACGTGCGGTCTCGGCGGTCGCGGTGCGCAGCAGGTGCCCGAGCACCTCGCGCTCGCGCCCCTCCTCGCCGGTCTCGAGCTCGACCTTGCCGCGCAGGACCTCGAGCGCGGCCTCGAGGTCGACGACCCGGGCCACGGCCTCGGTCTCGCCCTGGGAGGTCGCCCGGTGCAGGGCCGCGGCGGCCACGGTCTCGGCCGCGGCGATGGCGAAGCGCGCCGAGACGCCCGAGCGCTGGTCGACCGAGCTCGACCCGCGCAGGCCGCGGGTGAAGCGCGCGACGATCTCGACGAGGAAGTCCGGGACCTCGGCGACGAGGCTCGCCTCCTGCCGGATCACGGCGACCTCGTCGTCGACCTCCTGCGGGTAGTGGGTGCGGATCTCGGCACCGAAGCGGTCCTTGAGCGGCGTGATGATCCGACCGCGGTTGGTGTAGTCCTCGGGGTTCGCGCTCGCGACGACGAGCACGTCGAGCGGCAGCCGCAGGACGTACCCGCGGATCTGGATGTCGCGCTCCTCCATGACGTTGAGCATCGCGACCTGGATGCGCTCGGCGAGGTCGGGCAGCTCGTTGATGGCGACGACGCCGCGGTGGCTGCGCGGAATGAGGCCGAAGTGGATCGTCTCGGGGTCGCCGAGCCGGCGGCCCTCGGCGACGCGCATCGGGTCGACGTCGCCGATGAGGTCGGCGACGCTCGTGTCCGGCGTCGCGAGCTTCTCGGCGTAGCGCTCGTCGCGGTGGCGCCACGCCACCGGCAGCGCGTCCCCGAGCTCCTCGGCCCGGCGGCGCGACTCGACGGTGATCGGCTCGTACGGGTGCTCGCCGAGCTCGGAGCCCTCGATGACCGGCGTCCACTCGTCGAGCAGCCCGACGATGCTGCGCAGCAGGCGGGTCTTGCCCTGCCCGCGCTCGCCGAGGAGGACGACGTCGTGGCCGGCGAGCAGCGCGCGCTCCAGCCGGGGGATGACGGTGGTCCCGAAGCCGTGCATCCCCGGCCACGGGTCGCGGCCCTCGCGGAGGGCGGCGAGGAGGTTCTCGCGGATCTCGGCGTGCACGCCGCGGGCCTCGTGGCCCGACGCGCGCAGCTCGCCGACGGTGCTGACGGCCGGTGGGGCGCTCATCACCTCACGCTACGTCAGCATCGCCGACGACGGGAGCCCGGAGGCGCGGGTGCCTGCACGATCCCGCAACCCGGCACGACAGGGGGTCGCGACGGCCCTAGGGTGCCGTCGAGCGCGACGGCGCGCACGACGAGGACCACCTGCCGGCGCGGTCGCGGGCTGCGACAGCATGGATATCCGGGCCGTGGGGGACCTCGACGGCGACGGCGTGCCCGAGGTCGTCGTCGGGATGCCGACCCTCCACCCCCAGGGTGGCGGCGTCGACGTCCGGTTCACGCGCGGCGGCGGGCAGCAGCTGCCCGGGGCGACGTTCGGGCTGGGGACGCCGAACCCGACCGAGCAGTTCGGGGCCGCGGTGCTCGTGACCGAGCTCAACGGCGACCGGTGCGCCGACCTCGTCATCGGCGTCCCGGGCCACGGGTCGTCGGGGGCCGTGGTCATCGCCCTGGGCAGCCCGGGGGGCTACCGCGGGGCCGACGACCGAGGACACGCCGGGCGTCGCCGGGGTCGCCGAGTCCGGCGACCTCTTCGGGCAGGTGCTCGCCCCCGCCGGCGACGGGACGGTGGTGGTCGGGACCCCGCGGGAGGACATCGGCAGCGTGCGGGACGCCGGCGCCGTCTCCGTGCTCACCCTCGACGGCGACATGCGGTGGAGCGGGTCGACGTTCGCCCAGTCCACGGCCGGGGTCCCGGGCTCGCCCGAGCAGGAGGACAGCTTCGGCTGGTCGGTCACCGGCTACTCGCTGGCGTCGGGTGGGCGCACCTCGTTCACCGTCGGCGTGCCGCGCGAGGACATCGGGTCGACCCCGGACGTGGGGAGCGCGGTCTCGCTCTCGGTGACCGGAGCCACCGTGCGCAGCAGCGTCTCCCTGACCCAGGGCGGCACGTGGCGCGGCCGGGTCGTCCCCGGGGGCGACGAGGCCTACGACTACTTCGGGTGGTCCCTCGGCTGGCGCAAGCAGGCCCGGGACACCCAGGCCCTCGTCGTCGGCGCCCCCGGCGAGGGCATCGGCACCCGGTCCGCGGCCGGGGCCGTCACGACCTTCGACGACGGGGCCGAGCAGAACGGCGTGATGAGCGCCCTCAACGAGGCCTCCTACCCCTTCTCCGGCGGCCACGTCGAGGGCGGCGACCGGTTCGGCGGCAGCGTCGCGTCGGGCACCTACCTGCGCCCCGGAGACCCGGTCGAGGAGCGCGCCTCGCGCCTGCTCGTGGGCGAGCGGGGCGAGGACGTCGGCTCGGCGACGGACGCCGGCGCCGTCGGGTTCAGCGACGAGCAGGGGCCCGGGCGGTACGTGACCCGCAGCAGCGGCCCGACCTCCCGACTCTGGTACGGCGAGGTGCTGGGCGTGCCGACGTACGTCGCCCCCTGAGGGTCAGCGGCGGTTGGTGTAGCTGAGCGCGACGTCGAGGTCGGCCTCGGTGAGGAGGCGCTGGACGGCCTGGAGGTCGTCGCGGGACTTGCTCGTGACCCGGACCTCGTCGCCCTGGATCTGCGTCTTGACGCTCTTGGGGCCCTCGTCGCGGATCAGCTTGGTGATCTTCTTCGCGTTCTCGGAGGTGAGCCCCTCCTTGAGCGCGACGTCGAGCTTGTACTCCTTGCCCGACAGGCGCGGGCCGGCCTCGGGGACGTCGAGGTGCTTGAGCGAGACGCCGCGCTTGACGAGCCACGTCTCGACGACGTCGAGCACCGCCTTGCACCGGTCCTCGCTGTTGGCCTCCATCTTGATGACGTCGCCGGAGAGCTCGACGCTCGCGCCGACCCCCTTGAAGTCGTACCGGTTGGCGATCTCCTTGGCCGCGGTGTTGACGGCGTTGGCGACCTCCTGGCGGTCGAACTTGCTGACGATGTCGAAGCTGCTGTCGGCCATCGAGGGGCCCTCCTGGGGTCGATTGGGTCGGCTGGGTGCGGCTTGCTATCCTTCCATGCGCACCAGGCAGGTTGCCCGAGCGGCCAATGGGAGCGGACTGTAAATCCGTCGCGAAAGCTTCGAAGGTTCGAATCCTTCACCTGCCACCAGTGCTCACGAGGCCCGGTCCCGGCACCTGCCGGGGCCGGGCTCCGTCGTTCCCGCCGGGTCCCGGCGGGCGGTGCGGGTCGGCCCTAGGCTGCGGCGCATGAGCGAGACGACGCCCACCGGCGTGGCGGGCACCGACCCCGTCATCCTCGACCCGGCCCACCGCACCGACCGCCGGCGGACCGTGGCCGTCGTCGGCGTCCTGATCGGCGTCGCGGTCCTCGGGTTCGTCCTGTGGCGCGGCAGCTCGATGGTCTTCTACGTCGTCATGAGCTGGTTCGTCGCGCTCGCGATGGAGCCGGCCGTCGCGCGCCTCACCCGCTGGATGCCGCGCGCGGCCGCGACGGCCACGGTGATGCTCACCGCGCTGCTGGCCATCGGGGCCTTCCTCTGGCTCTTCGGCAGCCTCCTCGTCGACCAGCTGACCGCGCTCGTCTCGGCCGTGCCGGGCATCGCCTCCGACGTGCTCGAGCAGGTCAACCGCGCCACCGGCTCGCAGTACACCTACGACGACCTCCTCGAGCAGGCCGGCATCTCCCCGTCGGACCTCAGCGGGTACGCCCAGAGCGTCGCGTTCGGCGTCTTCGGCTTCCTCACCGCGCTGCTCGGCGCCTTCTTCGGCATCTTCGTCGTCGCGTTCCTCGTCTTCTACATCTCGGCCGGGATGCCCCGCCTGCGCCGGTGGCTCGCCGGCCGGATGAACCCCCGCGTCCAGGTGCCGTTCCTCACCGCCTGGGACCTCGCGAAGGTCAAGGTCGGCAACTACATCGCCGCCCGCGTCGTCCTCGCCTCGCTCAACGCCGTCGCGAGCGGCGTCGCCTTCTTCCTCCTCGACCTGCCGTACTGGCTGCCGCTGGCCCTGTGGACCGGCCTCGTCGCGCAGTTCATCCCGAACATCGGCACGTACGTCTCCATCGCGCTGCCGGTGGTCGTCGGGCTCACCTCGCCCGACCCGTGGCTCGGCGTGTGGGTGCTCGTGTGGGGCATCGCCTACCAGCAGGTCGAGAACCTGACGATCGAGCCGCGCATCTCCGCCCGGGCGGTCGACGTCCACCCGGCCGTGTCGTTCGGGGCGGCGCTGCTCGGGGCGCAGCTGTTCGGGCTCTCGGGCGCGCTCATGGGTGTCCCGCTCGCCGCGATCGCGATGGCCATGCTCGAGATCTACCAGCGCCGCTACGAGATCACCCCCGAGACCGAGGAGCGCGTCGCCGCGCTCGTCGCCCCGCGCGTCGACCCCGAGGAGGACGAGCCCGAGCTGCCCGCCCTCGAGGAGGCCCGCCGGGCCGCCGAGGACGCCGACGCGCCGGAGCGCCCGTCCCCCCGCTGACCACCCGCGAGTCACTCGCGTATCGGGTGACCCGATACACCTGCGCTTCCCCCGACAACGGTTCCCGGGTGAAGCGCGCCCGTATCGGGTGACCCGATACGCGTGGGACCACCGGCGGGTCGGGGCGGGCTGAGAGACCGACATCGGTGCTCGCCGTCCATTACTCGCGAGTCACCGCGCTCGGATGGCAGGCTCGGCGCATGTTCTCGCGGATCGCCGTCGTCAACCGTGGAGAGTCCGCGATGCGGCTCGTGCACGCCGTCCGCGACCTCAACGCCGAGCGCGCTCCGGGGGAGCCCCGCACCGAGGTCGTCGCGCTGCACACCGAGGCCGAGCGTACGGCGATGTTCGTCCGCGAGAGCGACGTCGCGTACGACCTCGGGCCGGCGTCGAGCCGCCCCTACCTCGACCACGCGAAGCTCGCGACGGCGCTGCGCGAGACCGGCGCCGACGCCGTCTGGGTCGGCTGGGGCTTCGTCGCCGAGGACCCCGCCTTCGCCGAGCTCTGCCGCGAGCTGGGCGTCACCTTCATCGGGCCGAGCCCGGAGGCCATGCGCCGCCTGGGCGACAAGATCGGCTCCAAGCTCATCGCCGAGGAGGTCGGCGTCCCCGTCGCGCCGTGGAGCCGTGGCGGGGTCGACACCCTCGAGGAGGCCGTCGAGGCCGCCGGGCGCATCGGCTACCCGCTGATGCTCAAGGCGACCGCCGGCGGTGGTGGTCGCGGCATCCGCAAGGTCGCCTCCGACGCCGAGCTCGAGGACGCCTACCAGCGCACCCGCGACGAGGCCGAGCGCGCGTTCGGGTCGGGCGTCGTCTTCCTCGAGAAGCTCGTCACCGGGGCACGGCACGTCGAGGTGCAGGTCATCGCCGACGGGCAGGGCACCGCGTGGGCCATCGGCGTGCGCGACTGCTCGGTGCAGCGGCGCAACCAGAAGGTCATCGAGGAGTCGGCGTCGCCGCTGCTCGACGCCGACCAGGTCGCCGAGCTCAAGGCCTCGGCCGAGCGGCTCGCGGTGGCCGTCGACTACGCCGGCGCCGGCACGGTCGAGTTCCTCTACCACCCGGGCGAGCGCTTCTTCGCGTTCCTCGAGGTCAACACCCGTCTCCAGGTCGAGCACCCGATCACCGAGGTCGTCACGCGCACCGACCTCGTCCGCCTCCAGATCCACGTCGCCGAGGGAGGGCGGCTCGAGGGCGAGCGACCCGACGAGCTCGGCCACGCCGTCGAGGCCCGCCTCAACGCCGAGGACCCCGACCGCGACTTCGCTCCGGCCCCCGGGCGCATCGTCCACCTCGAGCTGCCGGCCGGCCCCGGCATCCGCGTCGACACCGGTGTGGCCGAGGGCGACTCGATCCCCGCCGACTTCGACTCGATGATCGCCAAGATCATCGCCTACGGCCAGGACCGCGAGCAGGCGCTGGCCCGCCTGCGCCGGGCGATGCGCGAGACGACGGTCGTCATCGAGGGCGGCGCGACGAACAAGTCGTTCATTCTCGACCTGCTCGCCCAGCCCGAGGTCGTCGACGGCACCGCCGACACCGGATGGATCGACCGCGTGCGCGGCGAGGGGCGCCTCGTCACGACCGAGCACTCCGGGGTCGCGCTCGTCGCCGCGGGCATCGAGGCCTACCTCGACGCCGAGGCGATCGAGCGGGCCCGCCTGCTGGAGACGGCCCGCGGCGGCCGGCCGCAGGTGCAGCACGACGTCGGCCGAGCCGTCGACCTCAAGCTGCGCGGCACCTCGTACAAGGTCACCGTCCTGCGCACCGGGCCCTCGCGCTTCCGGGTCACCGTCGCCGACGCGGCGGGCGAGCACACGGTCGACGCCGAGCTCGAGGGCCTCGGCGACTACGCCAGCCGCCTGCGCGTCGGCGACCGCCTGCACCGCCTCGTCACCGCGGCCCACGGCCCGGTCCAGCTCGTCGAGGTCGACGGTGTGACGCACCGCGTCAGCCGCGACGAGGGCGGCGTGCTGCGTTCGCCCGCACCGGCGCTCGTCGTCGCCACCCCGGTCGCGGTGGGTGACGAGGTCGCGGCCGGCGCGCCCGTCCTCGTCCTCGAGTCGATGAAGATGGAGACCGTCCTGCCGGCGCCGTTCGCGGCCCGCGTCAAGGACCTCATGGTTGCCACGGGCAGCCAGGTCGAGACCGGTGCCCCGATGGTCCGCCTCGAGCCGACGGGCGACGCCGAGGAGGCCGTCGCCGACGCCGGCGCGGTCGTCGACCTCGACCTCCCCGAGGTCACGACCGACGGGGACGCCCGCCGCCGGGCCGACCGCGGGCGCGCCGACCTCTCGGCGATGCTCCTCGGCTACGACCTCGACGCCGCCCACCAGGGTGCCGCGCTCGAGGGCTACCTCACCGCGCGCGACGAGCTCGCCGCCGGGGGGCAGGGCGTGGTCCGCGACGAGATCGACCTCCTGACCGTCTTCGCCGACCTCGCCGAGCTCGCGCGCAACCGGCCCGTCGGGCAGGAGGCGCACGTCGAGAACCGGGTCCACAGCCCGCGCGAGCACTTCCGCACGTTCCTCCAGACCCTCGACGCCGAGCGCGGCGGCCTTCCGGCCGACTTCGTCTCCCGCCTCGAGCGCGTGCTGCGCCACCACGAGGTCGAGGGCCTGGACCGCACGCCGCAGCTCGAGGGCGCCGTCTTCCGGATCTTCCTCTCGCAGCAGCGCTCCGCCCCCGAGGTGGCGATGGCGACCTCCATTCTCCAGCGCTGGCTCGGCGAGCCGCGGCCCGAGGGCGACGCCGGCCAGGCCGCCCACGACCTCCTCGACCGCCTCGTCGTCGCGACCCAGCTGCGCTTCCCGGTCGTCGGCGATCTCGCGCGCAGCGTCCGCTTCCGCTGGTTCGACCAGCCCCTCGTCGACGAGGACCGTCGCAGCGTGCTCGGCTCCGTCGGGGCCGAGCTCGAGGAGATCGACGCGATGGCCCCCGGGCCGGAGCGCACCGCGCGCGTCGACGCGCTGGCCGACATCCCCGAGCGCATCGTCCGCTTCCTCGGCGAGCGGCTGCGGGCGGGTGTGCCCGAGCGCGAGCCGATGCTCGAGGTCCTCGTCAAGCGCCACTACCGCGAGCACGCCCTCAGCGGGCTGAGCGAGCGGGCCGAGGAGGGACGGTCGGTCGCGGTCGCGGACTACCGCCTCGACGGCACCGGCACCCACCTCGTGAGCACCGTCGGCACGGTCGACGAGCTGACGGCCGGCTCGTCCCTCGCCACGCTGCTCGAGCGGCTCGTCGCGGAGCGCGAGGACGGCCAGGACGCGGTCGTCGACCTCTACGTCCACTGGCCCGCGCTCCCGACGGACCCCGAGGCGGCGTCGGCCGAGCTCGCGGAGCGCCTCGGCGGGATGGCCTTCGCGCACGCGTGCCGCCGCGTGGCGGTCGGTGTCGTGCCGGACGACGAGCGCGAGGTCGGCTACTTCACCTTCCGGGCACAGCCCGACGGCAGCCTCGTCGAGGACGACCCCGTGCGCGGCGTGCACCCGATGGTCGGCCGCCGGCTCAACGTCTGGCGCCTGCGCGACTTCGCGCTGACCCGCCTCGACGCGCCGGAGGACGTCCTCCTCCTGCACGCGGTCGCCAAGGAGAACCCGCAGGACCAGCGGCTCGTCGCGCTGGCCCAGGTCCGTCAGCTCGTCGTCGTGCGCGACGAGGCGGGCAGGGTCACCGCGCTGCCGCACGTCGAGCGTGCGCTGGCCAACTGCCTCGAGGCCGTCCGCCGTGCCCGCGCCACGCTGGGCGGCGGGGCCCGGCTCGACATGAACCACGTCTGGCTGCACATCTGGCCGCCGGTCGAGGGCGACCTCGACCAGCTGACCGCCCTCCAGGGCAAGGTCGCCCCGATGACCGCCGGCGCGGGCATCGAGGAGGTGCGCATCGAGGGCTCCATCGGGGCCGAGCGCGACCACTCGGTGCCGATCTGCGCCCGGTTCACCTACCAGCCGGGCTCGGGGGTCGCGTTCACCGTCGAGCAGCCGCCGACCGAGCGGCTGCGCCCGCTGGACTCCTACGCCGAGAAGGTGGTCCGCGCGCGCCGTCGCGGCCTGGTCTACCCGTACGAGCTCGTGTCGATGATCGCCGGCGGCGGGGGAGAGGCCGTCGAGTACGACCTCGACGAGTCCGGTGCGCTCGTGCCGGTCGACCGCCCGTACGGGCAGAACACGGCCGGGATGATCTGCGGCGTCGTCACGACGCCGACCCCGCTGCACCCCGAAGGTGTCACCCGCGTCCTGCTCTGCGGCGACCCTCTGCGCGCCCTCGGCGCGGTCGCCGAGCCGGAGTGCCGGCGGGTCATCGCCGCGCTCGACCTCGCGGAGGAGCGCGGGCTGCCCGTGGAGTGGTTCGCCCTCTCGGCCGGCGCGCGCATCTCGATGGACTCGGGCACCGAGAACATGGACTGGGTCGCCAAGGCGCTCAAGCGGATCATCGAGTTCACGCAGGCCGGCGGCGAGGTCAACGTCGTCGTCGCGGGCATCAACGTCGGGGCGCAGCCGTACTGGAACGCCGAGGCGACGATGCTCATGCACACCAAGGGCATCCTCGTCATGACGCCGGACTCGGCCATGGTGCTCACCGGCAAGCAGTCGCTCGACTTCTCCGGTGGCGTCAGCGCCGAGGACAACTTCGGCATCGGCGGCTACGACCGCGTCATGGGCCCCAACGGGCAGGCGCAGTACTGGGCCAAGGACCTCGTCGACGCCTACGGAGTCCTTCTCGCGCACTACGACTCGACGTGGACCGCTCCCAGCGAGTCCGGCCCGCGGCGGGCACCGACGACCGACCCGGTCGACCGCGACGTCACGGTCTTCCCGCACGTCATGGAGGGCAGCGAGTTCACGAGCGTCGGCGACATCTTCTCGTCGGCGATGAACCCGGACCGCAAGAAGGCGTTCGACATCCGCACCGTGATGCGGGCCGTGGCCGACCAGGACCACGACACGCTCGAGCGCTGGGCCGGCATGGCCGACGCAGAGACCGCCGTGGTGTTCGACGCGCGTATCGGTGGGATCCCGGTGGCGCTGTTGGGGATCGAGTCGCGGACGGTCGCCCGTCGCGGCTTCCCTCCCACCGACGGCCCCGACACCTACACGGCGGGGACGCTGTTCCCGCGCTCGTCGAAGAAGGCGGCCCGGGCCATCAACGCCGCCTCGGGCAACCGCCCGCTCGTCGTGCTGGCCAACCTGTCGGGCTTCGACGGGTCGCCGGAGTCGATGCGCGGGTTGCAGCTCGAGTACGGCGCCGAGATCGGCCGCGCCATCGTCAACTTCGAGGGCCCGATCGTCTTCGTCGTCGTGTCCCGTTACCACGGAGGCGCGTTCGTCGTGTTCTCCAAGGCGCTCAACCCGCGGATGACGGTGCTCGCCATCGAGGGGTCGTTCGCGTCGGTCCTCGGCGGTGCGCCGGCCGCGGCCGTCGTGTTCGCCCGGGACGTGGACGCGCGGACCGCCGCGGACCCGCGGGTCACGGACCTCGAGGCGCGGGTGCGCGAGGCGTCCGCCAGGGAGCGCCCGCTGCTGGCCAGCGAGCTGGCGACCGTCCGGCAGTCGGTCCGCTCGGAGATGCTCGGCAAGGTCGCATCCGAGTTCGACCGCGTCCACGACATCCACCGCGCCGTCCGGGTCGGGTCGGTCGACACCGTCATCGCGGCGCGCGACCTGCGCCCGAGCATCATCGCCGCGCTCGAGGCGGAGCTCGCGCCGGGCGAGGTCCCTACCGTCTGAGGTCGTCGAGGAGCCCCGTCGTCACCAGGGCGACGGGGCTCTTCCATGCTGTCGGGGAGAGGGCGAGGAGGTCTGTGGCACAGCTCGATTCGTCATCCACAGGACTGACCAAGACCTTGCCTCTCGAACTCACGTTCGATAGACTGAGGCATGGACACCGAGACCCTCTCCCGCCGCATTGCGGGGCTGCGCGAGGAGTGCGCGCGGCTGGGTCGTGAGCTGGTCGAGGGTGGTCACGTCCTGTCGTCGGAGGAGGCGTTCGCGCTGGCGGGGGCGGCGCAGGGGGTGGCGAACGCTGCGGACGCGGTGGTCTCCGTGGCTGGCGCGTGGGGTGCGCGGGTGGAGACGACGGTGCGGTCCGGGTCGTGGGAGCGGGTGCATCCGGTGGGGTTCGTCGACGCGATGGCGCCGACGCGGATGTCGCTTGCGACGGGGCTGACCGAGGGGGTGGCGGGCCGGAAGGCGGCGTTGGGTGCGGCGCTGGGTGAGCGGTTCCCGCGGGTGCGCGAGCTGCTCCTCGTGGGCGAGGTGGCCGTGGTGAACGTGCACAAGGTGGTCGACGCGTGCGCCGGGCTGGACGTGGCGGCCTGCCTGCGGGTCGATGCCGATCTCGCGCCGCGGCTGGCGGGGATGGACCCGGCGCGGGTCGCGGGTGAGGCGCGGCGGGTCGCGACGCGGGTGGCGGCCGACCAGGTCGCGGCGCACGTGGCGCGGACGCGCAAGGGGCGCCGGGTGGAGGTGTGCCCGGGTGAGGACGGCCTGACGGACTGGTTCGCGTCCGTGCCGACGGCGACCTCGAGCGCGATGTGGGCGGCGGTGGAGGAGCTGGCCGGTGACTACCGGCAGAGTGACGAGGCGCTGTCGGTGCCGGAGTCGCGGGCGGACGCGCTGGCCGATCTCGTCCTGCGCAACGTGCGCGTCTCGGCGCAGGTCACCCTCGGGGTGCCGGTCGTGACCGACCGTCCCGCACCGGAGCAGGTGCCGGGGACGAGGTTCCGGGTGGAGTGGGACGACGACGAGACGGTCATCGACGCGGTGACCGGACTGGAGACGCGCTACGGGGACCTGGACGCTGCCAGCCGGGAAGCGCTGTCGTGGTTGGAGGAGCCGGCCGAGCTCGACGGCGACCTCGCCTACACGCAAGCGGTCGTGTCGCCGGGGTATGCGGTGTCGGGGACGCAGCTGCCGGGTCTGGGTTGGGTCGACCCCGCCACCCTGGCCAACCTGCTGAAGCTGCTGCCGTTCGAGGTGGCCCGCGCCGTGCTGGAGGCCGAGACCGGGACCCTGGCCTCCCTGACCGCGGCCGCGTACAAGCCCTCGAAGGCGATCGCCGAGTTCGTCAAGACGCGGGACGGGACGTGCCGGATGTGGGGCTGTGCCCGCCCGGCCGTGCACTGCGACCTCGACCACGTCCGGCCCTGGCCCACCGGTCAGACCACGCCGACCGGGTTGGAGGACCTCTGCCGGCGCCACCACCGCTTCAAGCAGCAAGGCCGGTGGCGACCCCGCCTCGACCCTGACGGCACCGTCACCTGGCACGGACCGGACGGCGCCACCCGCACCACCGAACCCGCCCACCGCCTCTTCTCCTGAGGCTCGCGGCTGCCCGGGTCGCCCGGCTCGGCGCCCGAGGGTGCATGCGAGGATCCGGCAGATGCACCAGGTGATGTCCGTCGGCGATGTCGAGCTGTCGGTCCACGACACCGGAGGCGGCGGCTCTGCCGTCGTCCTCCTCCACGGGCTGGCCGGTCACGCTGAGGAGTGGGCGGGTACTCGTCGCGCTTTCGAACCCAGTCACCGGGTGGTGGCGTTCGACCAGAGGGGGCACGGCGGCAGCTCGCGGCGGCCTGCGGACGTCTCTCGAGCGGCACACGTCCGCGATGTCGTCGGCGTCGCCGACCGGCTCGGAATCAGCCGAGTGACCTTGGTGGGACAGTCGATGGGGGGTCACACGGCCCTGCTCGTTGCCGCCCAGCACCCCGCGCTCGTCGAGCGGCTGGTCCTGGTCGAGTCCGGCGTCGGCGGTGGTGGTGGAGCGCAGCTCACGGCTGACGTGGCAGCCATGCTCGACTGCTGGCCGGTCCCGTTCACGGACCACCCCGCGGCCGTTCGATGGTTCGGTGGAGGCCCGGTGGGTCACGCGTGGGCCGACGGTCTCGAGGCCAGGCCGGGCGGTCTGTGGCCACGCTTCGACGTGGACGTGCTCGTTCGCGGCCTGAGCGCGGTCCACGAGCATCAGGCGTGGGCGGAGTGGGACCGTGTCCACCAACCGACGCTGCTCGTGTCCGGGACGAACGGGCTGATCCCCAGCGCCGAGATCGACCAGATGCTGCACATCCACCCGGCGGCTCGGCACGTCCGCATCCGCGGGGCAGGGCATGACGTGCACCTGGAGGCCGAGGACAGCTGGATCCGTGTCCTCAGGACCTTCGTCGAAGAACCCGCCTCCTGAACAGGCGGGCCACGACCCACTGGTAGTGGCCGCCGTCGGGGTAGCGGCCCCACGTCTCCACCCCGACGACCTCGGCCACGCGCCGGACCTCGGCGAGCAGGCCGTTCACCGTGCGTCGGCGGAAGTACCGGCCGTGCGGGTCGGTCCACTCGCCGTCGACGTCGTGGCCCCAGACACCCAACGCGAGCAGGCCACCCGGACGGACGACGCGCGCGACCTCGTCGAGCGCCACCCGCAGGCCGTCGCCGGGAAGGTGCATGAGGGTGCTGGCCGACCACACCGCGTCCACCGACCCGTCCGTGAGCGGCAGGTGCGTCGCGGACCCGACGACGACCCGGTGGCCGGCGGCCCGGACCACCGAAGCAGGTCCGGCCGACAGGTCGAGGCCGACGTACGAGAGTCCGGCGCCCGCCAGGGCCGCGGCGTCCCGCCCTGCGCCGCAACCGACCTCGAGCACCGACCTGGCTTCCGCAGCGCGCAGCCGCCCGACGAAGTCGTCGCGCACCCGGAGACAGTCGGGATCCAGGCGCCAGCCCGGCGCCCGGGCCGGTGCCTCGGCGTCGTAGAACGCACGGTGGCACCGCTCGACGTCGTGCACGTCAGGCACCGGCCGCCACCCCGTCATCGGGCAGCTGCAGGTCGACGTCGAGCAGGGCTGCGAACGAACGGAGCTCGCGCTCGACACCGGCGCGCATCGCCCCGGACGGCTCGACGTCCCAGTGGACGGCCGCGACCCGCAACACGGCCGCCGCCGCGTCCCGGTGCGAGTCGACCTTGCCGACGAGCCGGTCCCCGTGGAGCACCGGCAGCGCGAAGTAGCCCCACCGGCGCGACGCCGCCGGCTTGTACATCTCGAGCTGGTAGTCGAACTCGAACAGCTCGGTCATCCGCTTGCGGTCCATCACGAGCCGGTCCAGCGGTGACAGCAGGGCCGTGCGCCCGACGAACCCGCCCTCCAGGTACGCCGGGTCAACCCGCCAGCGACCGCGCACGCCCTCGACGACCGCCTCGACCCCGTGCTCCCCGACGTGGTTCGGCTCGCCCGGGGGGAAGGTGGCCCGGGCACGGGCGATGCCCAGTGCCGCGAGCCGGCGTCGGTCCCGCTCCTGCTCGGCCTCGGCGTAGGGGACGGCGGGGTCGTCCGGGTGGACGCGGGAGGCGAGGTCCCAGGTGCGCTCCCGGTTCTCCCGGGACGCCACCGCCACCTCGCCGCGCTGTTCCATCATGTCGAGCATCCGCTGGACGTTCTTGCTGTTCGTCCACCCCGACGAGCGCCACGGCACGAGGCAGGTGTCGGGGATCTCGCGTGCTGGCAGCGGCCCCTCGGCGCGCAGGAGCGTCAGGATGTCGTCGCGGCAGGCGCGGTTCGCCTCGACCCACGCCTCGAGCTCACGCCGCCACGGGCTGAGCGGCTCGACCCCGGGCCAAGCGTCCATCTCGGCCCGAAACAGGGCGGTGTCCTCGGCCGGGCGCAGGTAGCCGAGGAGCTCCACGACCTGACCCGACCCGAGGAGGTCGTCGAGGACCCCGGGGGAGTAGGCGGACCCGAGCCGGCTCCACAGCACGAGGTCGGCGTTGGGGGCGACGTGCGCGGTGAGGTCCATCTGCACGAGCCCGAGGTGGCGCACCACCGACAGCGCGTCCGCGGGCCGGTCCCGCGTCAGCAGCTGCGCGCGCACCGCGATGCGCCGGGCGTCGCGTCGGCTGAGCTCCAGCACCATGCCGACGAACCTAACCGGCCATCCGGACGGTCGCCGTCCGGATGCCGCTGCCGGCGCCCGGGCCAGGCCGTCGGTGGCAGGCTGGGGCGCGTGACGACCGTCGGGCTCCTCCTCGCCGCGGGTGCGGGACGCCGGATGGGCGGCCCCAAGGCGCTGGTCCGGCCGACGGCGGACGGGCCGACCCTGCTCGAGGTCACGCTCGACCGGCTGGTGGGCGCGGGGCTCGAGCGGGTCGTCGTCGTCCTCGGGGCCGCCGCCGACGAGGCCCGCGCGACGGCCGACGTCCCCGGCGTCGCCGTCGTCGTCGCCGAGGACTGGGACGAGGGGATGGGGGCCTCGCTGCGCGCCGGCCTGCGCCACCTCGGGGCGACCGCCGCACCGGAGGTCCACGCCGCCCTCGTGACCCTCGTCGACCTGCCCGACGTCGGCACCCGCGTGTACCGGCGGGTGCTGTCCGCGACCCGCGGCACCGGCCCGAAGGTCCTCCTGCGTGCGACCTACGACGGCACGGCCGGCCACCCCGTCGTCCTCGGGCGCGCCCACTGGGCCGCCGTGGCCGACACCGCCCGCGGCGACCGCGGAGCCCGCGACCACCTCGCCACGCACCCGCCGACCCCGGTCGAGTGCGGCGACCTCGCGAGCGGCGCCGATGCCGACACCCCCGAGGCCCTGCGTCGGCACCCCCACGCGCCATGATGGCCGGGTGAGCGACAGGAGACGGTGGCCGGCGAGCGTCTACGACCACGGCGCCGACCCCGACCCCCGCTTCTCGCTCGCCAACGAGCGCACCTTCCTCGCCTGGGCCCGCACGGCCCTCGCCCTGCTCGCCGGCGCCGCGGCCCTCGACGCCCTCGACCTCCCCCTCCAGGACACCGTGCAGGCGCTGCTCGCCGCCCTCCTCGCACTCGCGGGCTTGGTCACCGCCGCGGCCGCGTGGCGCACGTGGGCCCGCACCGAGCGCGCGATGCGCGAGGGGACACCACTGCCCTCCAACCCGACGATGGTCGTCGTCGTGGCGACGATCGTCGTCGCCGGCGTCGTCCTCGCGGGGGCGAGCGTACTGCGCGGGGTCGGGTGAGCGCCGGGTGACCGAGCAGGTCGTCCGCGACCCGGGGATGCAGCAGGAGCGCACGACGCTCGCGTGGCGACGCACCGGGCTCGCGCTGCTCGTCGGCGCGCTGACCGTCGGCCGCCTGACCCTCGACCGGCTCGGGGGAGCAGTCGTCCTGCCGACGGTGCTCGTCGCCGCGCTCGCCGCGTACGTCGTCCTCTCGACCGTGCGGCAGCGCCGGCTCGGGGTCGCGGGGCCGGCCGACCCCCGCCTCTCGGTGCTGCGCGACGGGCGCCTCGTCGCGGCCGTCGCGGTGGTCGTCGTCGTGCTCGCGGTCGGCGAGCTGGCCGCCGCCGTCGCCGCACTCGTCGACCTCGTGTGAGCGTCATCCTTCCACAGGGGCCGGTCGTGGGTGATGCTGTGGCCATGGACCCCAGGACGACGTTCGCCTCGGCCGACGACCTCGCGAGCGCGCTGGGAGGGGTCGGCTACCTCGCCGACGACGCGCTCTCGACGGTCACCTGGCTCTCGCTCCGGCTCGGGCGCCCCCTGCTCATGGAGGGCGAGCCCGGCACCGGCAAGACCGCTCTCGCGGAGGCGCTCGCGGAGACGATGGACCTGCCGCTCATCCGGCTGCAGTGCTACGAGGGCATCGACGCGAGCCAGGCCCTCTACGACTGGGACTTCCCCCGCCAGATCCTCCACGTCCGCGCGCTGGAGGCCGTCGAGGGCGGGGCCAAGGACGTCCGTGAGCTCGAGGCCGACCTCTTCGACGAGCGCTTCCTCCTCGCCCGTCCGGTCCTCCAGGCCCTGCGCGACGCCCCGGCCGTCCTCCTCGTCGACGAGGTCGACCGGGCCGACGACGAGTTCGAGGCCTTCCTCCTCGAGGTGCTCTCGACGTGGCAGGTCACCATCCCCGAGCTCGGCCCGGTCCGTGCGGCGACGCCCCCGGTGGTCGTCCTCACCTCCAACCGCACCCGCGAGCTCCACGACGCGCTCAAGCGCCGCTGCCTCTACCACTGGCTCGAGCACCCCGGCATCGAGCGCGAGCTCGCGATCGTCCGCAGCCGCGCCCCCGAGGTGCCCGAAGCCCTGGCGGCGCAGGTGGTCCGGGCGGTGCACGCCATCCGCGGCGACCGCGAGATGCTCAAGCCTCCGGGCGTCGCCGAGACCCTCGACTGGGCGCGCGCCCTCTACGAGCTCGGCACCCGCACCCTCGACACCGAGACCGCCGCCGCGACCCTCGGCGTCGCCGTCAAGTACCGCGAGGACGCCGAGCGGGTCAAGCGCGCCCTCGACGTCATGCTCACCCCCTGACCCGCGCCACGCCGATGACCATCGCCCAGCACCGCCTCGACGCCGCCGAGCTCGTCCGCACCCCGGAGGAGGTCCTCGTCGGGTTCGCCCGCACGCTGCGCGCCGCCGGGGTCAACGTCACCGCCGACCGCGAGCGCACCTACCTCGAGGCGGTCGCGGCCGTCGGGCTCGAGGACCCGGCGGCCGTCTACCACGCCGGCCGCGCGACCCTCTGCGCGTCACCGGCCGACCTCGAGCGCCACGACCTCGTCTTCGCCGAGTGGTTCGGCGGCACCAGGGCCGGCACGAAGCCCCGCGACCCCCTGAGCCGGCTCGTCCCTCGCGCGTCCCTCGGCGCCGAAGAGCCGGGGCCCGGCGAGGGCCGCGACGAGCCGGACGACGTCCACGCCCAGGCCTCCGCCACCGAGGTCCTGCGCCGCAAGGACGTCACGACCCTCAGCCGCCGCGAGCGCGAGGAGCTCGCGCGGCTCTTCGGTCGCCTCCGCCCCCGTGCACCGCGCCGCCGGGCGCACCGCTGGGAGGAGTCCCCCCGCGGCGCCGTCGACGCCCGCCGCACGCTGCGCGCCATGCTCCGGCGGATGGGGGAGCCCGGAGAGGTCGCGTGGCGCCGGCGCGGAAGCCGGTCCCGCCGTGTCGTCCTCCTCCTCGACGTCTCCGGGTCGATGAGCGCCTACGCCGACTCGCTCGTCCGGCTCTGCCACACCTACTGCGTGTCGGACGTTCCGACCGAGGTCTTCACCCTCGGCACGCGCCTCACGCACGTCACCCGTCCGCTGCAGCAGCGCGACCCGGACCGCGCCATCGTCGCGGCGGGGGAGGCGATCCCCGACTGGTCCGGCGGCACCCGTCTGGCCGAGGGGCTCAAGGTCTTCCTCGACCGCTGGGGCCGCCGGGGGATGGCCCGCGGCGCGGTCGTCGTCGTGTTCAGCGACGGCTGGGAGCGCGACGCCCCGGAGGCGCTCGGCGAGCAGGTGCGGCGGCTGCACGCGGTCGCCCACCGGGTCGTGTGGGTCAACCCGCACCGGGGGAGGGCGGGCTACGAACCGGTCCAGGGGGGCATCATGGCGGTGCTGCCGCACGTCGACGACTTCGTCGCCGGGCACTCGATGGCGGCGTTCGAGGAGCTGACGGAGGTGGTCGCGCGTGCGTGACGTGCTGGACGAGCTGATGACCTGGTGGCGGGCCGGCGAGACCGTCGGGGTGGGGACCGTCGTCGCGACGTTCCGCTCGGCCCCGCGGCCGGCGGGCGCCTCGATGCTGCTCGGCCCGGGCGGCGAGGCCGTCGGGTCGGTGTCGGGCGGCTGCGTCGAGGGCGCGGTGTACGAGCTCTCGCAGGAGGTCGTCGACGGCGGGACGCCGGTGCTGCAGCGCTACGGCGTCTCCGACGACGACGCCTTCGCCGTCGGCCTGACCTGCGGCGGGATCCTCGACGTCTTCGTCGAGCCCGTCTCGCAGGCGACCTTCCCCGAGCTCGGGGACGTCGCCGACGACGTCGCCGCCGGGCGCCCGGTCGCGGTCGCCACGGTCATCGACCACCCCGACCCCGCGTGGCTGGGCCGCCGGCTCGTCGTGCGCCCCGAGGACGCCGACGTGCCGGTCGTCGGCGAGATCGGCTCCCCGCCGGCCGACTCCGCCGTCGCCGACGACGCCCGCGGCCTGCTCGCCTCCGGCCGCACCGAGACCCTCACCTACGGCCCGGACGGCGAGCGCCGGGGCGAGGGGATGCGGGTCTTCGTCAACGCCTTCGCCCCGCGCCCGCGGATGCTCGTCTTCGGCGCCATCGACTTCGCGGCGGCGGTCGCCCACGTCGGCAGCTTCCTGGGCTACCGCGTGACGGTGTGCGACGCCCGGCCGGTGTTCGCAACCCGCTCCCGCTTCCCGGCGGCCGACGAGGTCGTCGTCGAGTGGCCGCACAAGTACCTCGCGGCCGAGCAGGAGGCCGGGGCGGTCGACGGTCGCACGGTCGTCTGCGTGCTGACCCACGACCCCAAGTTCGACGTGCCGGTCCTCGAGCGGGCGCTGCGCCTGCCCGAGGTCGCGTACGTCGGCGCGATGGGCAGCCGGCGCACCCACGAGGACCGGCTCGAGCGGCTGCGCGAGGCGGGCGTCACCGACGACGAGCTCGCCCGGCTCTCCAGCCCGATCGGGCTCGACCTCGGTGCTCGCACACCGGAGGAGACGGCGGTGTCCATCGCCGCCGAGATCGTCGCCCTGCAGTGGGGCGGAGGTGGCAAGCGGCTCCAGGACGTCGGCGGTCCCATCCACCACCACGGCGAGGACGCCGAGACCGCCGCACCTGCGCCCGTCTGAGGCGGATCCGACCGCATCCGCGGCGTCCATGCGGTGGCGTCGCGACCCGGTTGTGGCGCAACGCGATTCGGCGTGCCCCGACGGCCGTTTCCTGTGCGGAAAGCCGCAGCGACCTGTCCGGTCGGCGGGTTCGTCCATACCCCTTGCCGACCGACGATGGGTGAAGCAAGATCACGGACACGACCACGGATCCACTCGCGAAGGAGTCAATGATGACTCGGATCAACGTCACCGTCGACGGCGTCTCCAACGCCGACGACGTCGAACCCCGGATGCTGCTCGTCCACTACCTCCGTGAGGTCGTGGGCAAGGTCGGCACCGTCGTCGGGTGTGACACCAGCAACTGCGGTGCGTGCACCGTCCACCTGGACGGGCGCAGCGTCAAGTCCTGCAACGTCCTCGCCGTCCAGGCCGACGGCCACGAGGTGACGACCATCGAGGGGCTCGCCACGAACGGCGAGCTGCACCCGATGCAGACCGCGTTCCACGAGAACCACGCCCTCCAGTGCGGCTACTGCACACCGGGGATGATCATGCAGGCCGTCGACCTGCTCCGCGAGAACCCGGAACCCACCGAGGAGGAGATCCGGGTCGGCCTCGAGGGCAACCTCTGCCGCTGCACCGGCTACCACAACATCGTCAAGGCCGTGGCCGCCGCCGCCGGCTCGATGAGCAGCGAGAGGAGCAACGCCTGATGACCGCCGTCGACGACCGCCCCACGACCGAGGTCGGCAAGGACCGCCGCCGCAAGGAGGACCAGCGCCTCATCACCGGTCGCACCCGCTGGACCGACAACATCCAGCTGCCCGGGATGCTGCACCTCGCGATGGTCCGCAGCCCCTTCGCCCACGCGAAGATCCTCTCGATCGGCACCGACGAGGCCAAGGCCGCCCCCGGCGTCCACGCCGTCTTCACCGGCGCCGACCTCGCCGACAGCCAGGGCGTCAACATCAACGCCTGGCCGATCACCCCGGACCAGGTCACCCCGACCCACCTCCCCGTCCCGAGCGAGCGCGTCGCGCACACCGGCGAGATCGTCGCCGTCGTCGTGGCCCGCACGGCCGCCCAGGCCCGCGACGCCGCCGAGCTCGTCGACGTCGACTACGAGGAGCTGCCCGCCGTCCTCGACCTCAAGGAGGCGATGAAGGACGAGGTCCTCGCGCACCCCGACGCCGGGACGAACAAGTCGGCCTTCTGGCAGCTGGACTCCAAGGCGGCCGGCACCGGCGGCGACGTGGAGGAGGCCATCGCCAAGGCCCGCCAGGACGGCATCGTCATCGAGCGCGAGTACCGCCAGCAGCGGCTCGTGCCGGCCTTCATGGAGCCGCGCTCCACGGTCGTCGACCCCACGGGCGAGCAGGTCGTCATCTGGTCCGCGACGCAGGTGCCGCACATCCTGCGCTTCGCGATCGCCGCGACGATGGGCATCCCCGAGTCCAAGGTCCGCGTCATCGCCCCCGACGTGGGCGGCGGCTTCGGCGGCAAGCTGCAGACGACGCCGGAGGAGTTCGCGACGATCGCCATCGCGCGCAAGCTCGGCAAGCCCTGCAAGTACACCGAGACCCGCAGCGAGACGATGGTCTCGGCCCACCACGGCCGCGACCAGTGGCAGAAGATGACCCTCGCCGCCGAGAAGGACGGCACGGTCACCGCGCTCAAGGTCGACCTCCTCGCCGACCTCGGCGCCTACGTCGCGATCGTCGGCGGCGGCGTCCCGGTCCTCGGCGCGTGGATGTTCAACAGCATCTACAAGTTCCCGGCCTACCAGTTCAACTGCCAGACGGTGCTGACCAACAAGACGTGGGTCGACGCCTACCGCGGCGCCGGGCGGCCCGAGGCCACCTACGCCATCGAGCGGATCATGGACGAGCTCGCCGCGGAGGTCGGGGTCGACCCGATCGCCATCCGCGAGAAGAACTGGATCACGCACGACGAGTTCCCGTTCACCACCGTCGCGGGCATGACCTACGACTCGGGCAACTACGAGGCCGCGACGGCCAAGGCGCTCGAGCTCTTCGGGTACGACGAGCTGCGGGCGGAGCAAAAGCGCCGGCGCGAGTCCGGCGACACCGTCCAGCTCGGCCTCGGCGTCTCGACCTTCACCGAGATGTGCGGCCTGGCCCCCTCCCGCGTCCTCGGCTCGCTGAGCTACGGCGCCGGCGGCTGGGAGAGCGCGAGCATCCGGATGCTCGCCACCGGCACCGTCGAGGTCGTCTCGGGCGCCACCCCGCACGGCCAGGGCCACGAGACGGCGTGGAGCCAGATCGTCGCCGACCGCCTCGGCATCCCGTTCGAGAACGTCGAGGTCCTCCACGGCGACACCCAGATCGCACCGAAGGGCCTGGACACCTACGGGTCCCGCTCGCTCGTCGTCGGCGGCGAGGCGCTCGTCCGGGCGGCCGACAAGGTCATCGAGAAGGCCAAGCCCATCGCGGCCCACCTCCTCGAGGCCAGCGTCGACGACCTGGAGTTCGAGGCCGGGCAGTTCACGGTCAAGGGCACCGACAAGGGCATCGGCATCACGGACATCGCGCTCGCGACCTTCGCGGCGCACAACCTGCCCGACGGTGTGGAGCCGAGCATCGACGCCGACGCCACGTTCGACCCGGTCGACTTCTCCTTCCCGCACGGCACCCACCTGTGCGCGATGGAGGTCGACACCGAGACCGGGCAGAGCACGATGCGCAAGTACGTCTGCGTCGACGACATCGGGACGATCATCAACCCGCTCATCGTCGAGGGGCAGATCCACGGTGGCCTCGTCCAGGGCATCGCGCAGGCGCTCTGGGAGGGCGCGGAGTACGACGAGCAGGGCACGCTCGTGTCCGGGTCGTTCGTCGACTACACCCTCCCGACCGCGGCCGACACGATCAACTACGTCAGCGAGCACACGGTCTCGCCGTCGACGACGAACACGCTCGGCACGAAGGGCGTCGGCGAGGCGGGCACCATCGCCTCGACCCCGGCGGTCGTCAACGCCATCGTCGACGCGCTGCGGCCGATGGGCATCGACGACATCCAGATGCCCTGCACGCCCGAGCGGGTGTGGAAGGCCATCCGGACCGCCGGCGCCCAGCAGGACAAGGCCCCGACGGCCGACGCCCAGGCCCACTTCGGTGAGGGCGCACCCAACCAGGACCCGGCAGCCGGCACGACGGACGGAGCAGCGCAGTGATCCCCGCATCCTTCGACTACCTCGCCCCGACGAGCGTCGACGAGGCCCTCGCGGCGCTCGCCGAGCACGGCGACGACGCCAAGGTCCTCGCCGGCGGCCAGTCACTCCTGCCCATCCTGCGGATGCGGCTCAACGCCCCCGAGACGGTCGTCGACCTCGGCCGGATCGAGGCGCTGCGCGGCATCCGGGACGGCGGCGACCACATCGCCATCGGCTCGATGACGGCGTACAGCGACATCGTGGCGAGCGACCTCGTGCGCGAGCACGCGGCCCTGCTCGTCAAGGCCGTCGAGACCGTCGCCGACCCGCAGATCCGCCACCGCGGCACCGTCGGCGGCGCGATCGTCCACGCCGACCCCGCCGGCGACGTCGGGGCGCCGATCCTCGCGCTCGACGCGACGATGGTCATCGCGGGGTCCGGCGGCGAGCGCACCGTGCCCGCGACGGAGTTCTTCCGCGACCTCTTCGAGACGGCGGTCGAGGACGGCGAGCTGCTCACCGAGATCCGCATCCCGAAACACACCGGCTGGGGCGCCGCGTACGAGAAGTTCGTGCGCGTCGCCCACCAGTGGTCGATCGTCGCGGTCGCCGCGACGGTGCGCGTGGAGGGCGGCAGCATCGCCGAGGCGAAGGTCGGCCTGACGAACATGGGCAACACGCCGCTGCGCGCCAGTGCGGTCGAGCAGGCGCTCGTCGGCTCGTCCGCCGACGCCCTGGCCGACGCCTGCGGCGCCGCCGCCGAGGGCACCAACCCGCCGAGCGACCTCAACGGCGACGCCGACTACCGGCGCCACCTCGCCACGGTCCTCACCCGACGGGCCGTCCAGAAGGCCATGGAGGGCTGATCACCACATGGAGCTGACGCACGACTTCACCGTCCCCGCCGACGTCGACACGACGTGGGCCACGTTCATGGACCTCGAGCGGGTCGGCAGCTGCTTCCCGGGTGCCACCGTCACCGAGGTCTCGGAGGAGGGGTTCGCGGGGACGGTGAAGGTCAAGCTGGGCCCGATCGCCCTCCAGTACGCGGGCACCGGCCACTTCGTCGAGAAGGACGACGCGGCCAAGCACGCGGTCATCGAGGCCAAGGGCAAGGACAAGCGCGGCAACGGCACGGCCGGCGCCACGGTCCGCATCCAGCTGGCCCCGGACGGCACCGGCACCCGGGTCGAGGTCGTCACCGACCTCGCCGTCACGGGCAAGCCGGCACAGTTCGGGCGCGGCGTCATGCAGGACGTCTCGGACAAGCTGCTCGGCCAGTTCGTCGGCTGCATCGAGGGCGTGCTCGGCGAGGCGTCCGCCGCCGACGACGCACCGGACGCGACGGCACCTGACGCGACGGCCCAGGCCGCCGACGCGTCGACCGCCGGCGCGGCGGCCTCGGCCGAGGCGCCGCCCACGACGGACGAGCCGGTCGCGGTGCCGACCGCGGGGGTCCCCGCGGCCGCGAGCCCCGCGCCCACGCCCGCTCCGCGCCCGGCGCCCCGGCCGGCGGCGAACGACGACGACGCGATCGACCTGGGGGCCACCGTGCTGCCGGTCCTCGTCAAGTCCTACGCGCCCTACGTCGTCGTCGGGGTCATCGGTCTCGTCATCGGGTGGCTCATCGGCAACCGCTGAGGCCCCGGCCGGCGGGCGTCGCGGTCAGCGCGCCGGCCTGACGCACGCCGGCTGCGGGCCGACGCGGCGCGCGCGGCTCGGGCTCGTCCGCCGGGCCGGGGTGTCGACGGTCGGGTGCGCGGCGCGCAGGTCGGCCGCGAGGCGCCGGGCGTCCGCGTCGTCGACGTCGTGCGCCCGCAGCCACCGGTCGGCGCGGCCGCCCGCGTCGAGCGACGCGCGGCGGTGGGTCCGCTCGAGGAGGTAGACGACCGGGGCGACGAGCGCGCCGGTGACGGCGAGGGTGGTGGCGGTGTCGAGGATCTCCGTGATGGTCATGGCACGATCTTGTGCCTGATGCAGATCACGCCACCAGTGGCAGACCTGTCGCTGCTCGTCAACTTCCTGCCATACTTGGGGGGTGCCCCTCCGCTCCGTCGCCGTGATCCTCCAGGAGCCCGTGCAGCTCTTCGAGTACGCCGTGCTCGCCGAGGTCTTCGGCATCGACCGCACCGACGACGGGTGCCCGCCCGTCGACTACCGGGTCTGCGCCGAGCGGCCCGGGGCCCTCGACGCGGGCAACGGCACGAGCGTCACCGCGGCCCACGGCCTCGAGGCGGCGCTCGACGCCGACCTCGTCGCGGTCCCCGCCTCCTCGAGCGCCGACCAGCCCTCGCCCGAGGTGGTCCGTGTCGTGCGCGCGGCGGCCGAGCGGGGGGCGTGGGTGCTGTCCGTGTGCTCCGGGGCCTTCACGCTCGGGGCCGCCGGGCTCCTCGACGGCCGCCGTTGCGCCACCCACTGGCGCCACGCCGCCGACCTCGCCGCCCGCTTCCCCCGGGCGAGCGTCGACCCCGACGTCCTCTATGTGCACGACGGCAACGTCGTGACGAGCGCCGGGACGGCGGCGGGCATCGACGCCGCGCTCTACCTGGTGCGGCTCGAGCTCGGGGCCGCCGTCGCGGGCCGGATCGCCCGGCGGATGGTCGTCCCGCCGCACCGGGACGGTGGCCAGCGCCAGTTCGTCGAGCGACCCGTGCCCACGACCGAGGCCGAGTCGCTCGGGCCGGTGCTCACGCACGTCCTGGACCGGCTCGACGAGCAGCACGCCGTCGCCGACCTCGCGCGCCTCGCGGCGATGTCGGAGCGGACCTTCGCCCGTCGGTTCGTCGCCGAGACGGGCACGACGCCGCACCAGTGGATCACCGAGCAGCGCGTGCTCCGGGCGCGCGAGCTGCTCGAGGAGACCGACCTGTCGGTCGAGGACGTCGCCCGGGACGCCGGCTTCGGCACCGCCGCGCTCCTGCGGCACCACTTCACGAAGTGCACCGGTGTCTCGCCCACCGCCTTCCGCAGCCAGTACCGCTGCCCCGAGGGTGCCTGAGGGTCGGAATGGGCCCGCGCCCGCCGTCGCTCTCCTCGCCATGAGCACCATCGGACTCGTCGGAGCAGGACACATCGGGAGCACCCTCGCTCGGCTGGCGGTCGCCGCCGGCCACGACGTCGTGATGAGCAACTCGCGCGGCCCCGAGACGCTGCGCGACCTCGTCGAGGAGCTCGGCCCGCAGGCCTGCGCCGCGACCCCGCAGGAGGCCGCGAAGGCCGCCGACCTCGCCGTCGTCACCGTGCCCCTGGTCGCCCTGCGCGACCTCCCGGCCGCGGAGCTCGCCGGCAAGGTCGTCATGGACACGATCAACTACTACCCGGAGCGCGACGGGCACGTCGCCGCGCTCGACGACGAGAGCACGACGACGAGCGAGCTCGTCCAGGAGCACCTCGCGGACAGCCGGGTCGTCAAGGTCTTCAACAACATCACCTCCGGCGCCCTCGGCACGCTCGCCCGCCCGGCAGGAGCGCCCGACCGCTCGGCGCTCGCCGTCGCGGGCGACGACGCGGACGCCAAGGCCGCCGTCACCGCCTTCCTCGACTCCATCGGCTACGACGCGCTCGACCTCGGGCCGCTCGCCGAGGGCTGGCGCACCCAGCGCGACACCGCCGCCTACGGGCTGCCGCACGCCGACGGCGACGACTGGTCCCACCCGGTGCCCGCCGACGCCGCGCGCCTGCGCGAGCGGGTCGCCGCCGCCCGCCGCTACCGCGACATGTGAGGCGAGCGGCCCGCCCCGGGCCGCTCCTTCACACGATCTCCACACGTCACGCGGGCGCCCCCCACGCCGGTGTCCCTAGTCTCGTCGGCATGAGCGAGGGGAGCAGCGGGGCGCAGGTCGTCCTCGTCGTCGAGGACGAGCCGACCATCCGGCAGGCGGTGGCCGACCGGCTGCGCGCCGAGGGGTTCGGCGTCGTCACGGCCGGCGACGGCCCGGCCGCCGTCGCCGCGTTCGAGGAGCACGACCCGGACGCGGTGCTCCTCGACGTGATGCTCCCCGGCTTCGACGGCCTCGAGGTGTGCCGGCGCATCCAGGCCCTGCGGCCGGTGCCCGTGCTCATGCTCACCGCGCGCGACGACGAGACCGACCTGCTCGTCGGTCTCGGCGTCGGTGCGGACGACTACGTGACCAAGCCGTTCTCGATGCGCGAGGTCGTCGCCCGGCTGCGGGCGCTGCTGCGCCGCGTGGAGCGGGCCGAGCAGCTGGCCCGCTCGACCGGCCGGGTGGACCTCGCGGGCCTCGTCGTCGACCCCGCCACCCGGCGGGTCGCGGTCGACGGAGTCGAGGTCCACCTCACGCCGCTGGAGTTCGACCTCCTCTGCGCCCTCGCGGCCGCCCCGGGCGTCGTGCGCCCGCGGGAGGAGCTGATGCGCGAGGTCTGGGGCTGGGGTGACGCCTCGGGCACCCGCACGCTCGACAGCCACGTCAAGGCGCTGCGCGCGAAGATCGGCGCCGACCGGGTGCGCACCGTGCACGGGGTCGGCTACGCCCTCGAGGTCGTGCGGTGAACACCGACCGCCCGCTCGACGGGGTCGCCTCGATCAAGCTCAAGCTCGGCGTCCTCGTCGGGGCGAGCGTCCTCGCCGGCGTGCTCGTCGCCGCCATCGGCGACGGCGCTGGGGTGCCCTGGTGGACGAGCCTGCCGGTGACCGCCGGCGCGGCCGTCGCGGTGACGCAGTGGCTGGCGCGGGGGATGACCTCGCCGCTGCGCGAGATGACCGGGGCGGCCCGGCGGATGGCCGCGGGCGACTACGGCCAGCGCGTCGCGACGAGCTCGTCCGACGAGGTGGGCGAGCTGGCGCGCGCGTTCAACGCGATGGCCGCAGACCTCGCGGGCGCCGACCTCGAGCGGCGGCGGCTCGTGGCCACCGTCTCCCACGAGCTGCGCACGCCGCTGACCGCCCAGCGGGCCCTGCTGGAGAACCTCGTCGACGGCGTGTCGACCCCGGACCGCGCCACGCTGGAATCCGCTCTCGCGCAGGCCGAACGGCTCTCGGCGCTCGTCGAGGACCTGCTCGACCTCTCTCGTGTCGACGCCGGGGTGGCTCCGCTCGCCCTCGCGCCGGTGCCGGTCGAGTCGCTGCTCACCCGGGCGGTCGACGAGGCGCGGGTCGCCGCCCGGCCGGTCCGGGTGCGCCACCGGGTGTCGCCACCCGACCTCACGGTGACCGGTGACGCCGCACGCCTCGCGCAGCTCGTGGCCAACCTCGTCGACAACGCGGTGCGGCACAGCCCCGCCCACGGCGACGTCCGGCTCGACGCACGCGCGGGCGAGGCCGGCCGCTGGGTGCTCGAGGTCCGCGACGACGGCCCCGGCATCCCCGCGGCGGACGCCGAGCGCGTCTTCGAGCGGTTCGGTACCGGCGCCGACGCCGCCGGCGGGACCGGTCTCGGGCTCGCCATCGTCCGCTGGGTCTGCGAGCTGCACGGCGGCCGCGTCGAGGTCGTCCCGACGCCCGCGGGCGCGACCGGCGCGACCCTGCGGGTCACCCTGCCGACCGCCCCCAGCGACCGGCGCCCCTCGCACGTCCGCGAGGAGCTCGCCGCTTCCACCCCGTCCAGCGACCCCGTCCCACCGACCACACCGGAGCCCGTCATGACCGCGACCCCCTCGGCCCCAGCCGTCCCCTACGGCGGGGGAGCCGGGCCCGTCGACGGCGCCGTCGCGCGACTGTGGCCCGAGCCCGACGGCCGTCCCCGCGTCGGGGTCGTGGCCGCGGCGCTCGGCATCGGGCTGCTCGGTGCGCTGACGTGGGTCGACCGGAACATCGGGCTGGTGACGAGCCTCGTCATGCTCGCGACGGGGGGGCTCATGTGGGTCGTCGCGCGGCACCGGCGCGACCCGTGGACGGTCGCCGGCGGGGTCGCCGCCGCCCTGCTCGCGCTCGTCCCCACGCTGCGCGACGCCGGGGGCGTGGTCGTCCTCTCGGTGCTCGCCGGGGTCGCCGTGGCGGCCGCCGCCCTGACCCGGGCCCACGGGTTCCTGGCCATCGTCGCGAGCTGGGCGGCGTGGCCGCTCTCGGCGCTGCGCGGCCTGCCCCTGCTCGGGCGGACCCTGACGGCGACGAGCCGGGTCGGGATGCTCTGGCCGGTGGTGCGGACCGTCGCGGTCTCCGCGCTCGTCCTCGTGGTCTTCGGCGGCCTGTTCGCCACCGGTGACGCCGTGTTCGGCTCGTGGGCAGCGGCGCTCGTGCCCGACCTCGGGTGGGACTCGATCGTCGTCCGCGGGTTCACCTTCGTCCTCCTGTCCGGCGTGGCCCTGACCGGTGCCTACCTCGCGCTCAACCCGCCACAGGTCGACGCGGTCGTGCTGCCCGAGCGGCGGCGCGCGCGCCCGGTGTGGGAGTGGGCGGTCCCGGTCGGCCTCGTGCTCGCGCTCTTCGTCGGCTTCCTCGTCGCCCAGGCCGCGGCGCTCTTCGGCGGGGACGCCTACCTGCGTCGCACGACCGGCCTCACGCACGCCGAGTACGTCCACCAGGGGTTCGGCCAGCTCACCGTGGCGACGGCGCTGACCGTCATCGTCATCACGACGACCCTGCGGGTCGCCGCGCGGGAGTCGGCGCGCGACCGGCTCGTCCTGCGGGTGCTGCTCGGCGGGCTCGGTCTCGCGACGCTGGCGGTCGTCGCCTCGGCGCTCTCGCGGATGTCCCTGTACCAGGACGCGTTCGGCTACACGGTGCTGCGCGTCTTCGTCGACGGGTTCGAGCTGTGGCTCGGCACGGTCGTCGTGCTGCTCCTCGTCGGCGTGGTGCGGCTGTCGTGGCGCTGGGTGCCCCGGGCGGTCCTCGTGGCGGGGGCGGTCTTCACCCTCGGCTTCGCCGCGATGAACCCCGACGCGTGGGTGGCCGACCGCAACATCGACCGCTACGAGGCCGGCCGCACCCTCGACCTGCTCTACCTGTCGAGCCTCTCCGCCGACGCGGCACCGGCCATCGCCGACCGCCTGCCCCGCGACGTGGTCGAGTGCATCGCCGCCTACGCCCCGGTGTCGAGCCTCTGGGGGGATTCCGGCCCGGGTCCGGACGACTGGCTGTCGTGGAACCTGGGCCGATCCCGCGCGGTCACGGCCTTCGACGGGGTCCGGCCGCAGCCCGGATCCGCGCCGGCCTCGTGCGACGCGGTGATGACCGACACGCTCCGACGCTGAGCCCCCACCCGTCGAGTGAACAGGACGCGCCGTCCGCAGCAGGGTGCCGGCGGCGTGTTCTGTTCACTCGACGGGTGAGCCGTCGTGGATGGCATGCTGCGGCGCATGGACGCCCGCACCGTGCTCGTGCTCAACGGACCGAACCTCAACCTGCTCGGCGAGCGGGAGCCGGCGGTCTACGGCCACGAGACCCTCGCCGACGTCGAGCGCCTCTGCCGCGAGGCGGCCGCACGGCACGGCCTGACCGTCGACTTCCGGCAGTCCAACCACGAGGGCACGCTCGTCGACTGGGTGCAGGAGGGGCGCTCCGGCATCGCCGGGATGGTCGTCAACGCGGCCGGGTACACGCACACGTCGGTGGCCCTGCGCGACGCGCTCGCGGCGTGCCGGGTGCCGCGCGTCGAGGTGCACATCAGCGACATCCGCGCGCGCGAAGAGTTCCGCCACTTCTCCTACCTCGCCGACGTCTGCGACCACCACGTCGTCGGGCACGGGGTCGCCGGCTACGCCGAGGCCGTCGACTGGTTGGCGTCCCGTCCCGCGGGGTCGTGACCCGGCGGCCGATCGGTCCGACCCGGTGGTCCCTACGGCCGATGTCGGTCGAAGCCGGCCACGGGGCCGGGGGGCTCTCCCTAGCCTTGCCGCATGCGACCGCCGTCCCTCCCGAGGCCCCGGGACCGCGAGACGGCCGCCCGCTTCGGCGCGGTGCTCTGTCTCGTCGCCGGAGGGCTCAGCGTGATGATGACGAGCCTCGTCCCCCAGGGCATGTCCACCGGGATGAAGGCCGCCGTCATCGGCGCGTCGCTCGCGATGATGGTCGTCGGGGTCCTCCTCGTCGTCGCCGGCGAGAGGCTGCAGTCCTGGCTGTGGCTCCCCGTCCCGCTCCTGGGGATCCTCACCATCGTGCTCTCCGGTCTCGCGTCGCGCGACGCGTCGGCGTCGGGGCAGGTCTTTCTCTGCGCGCCGGTCCTGTTCGCCGCCTCGCAGCTGCCGGGGGCGTCGGCCTGGCTCGTGACCACCTGTGCCGTGGTCGCCGACGGGGTCCTCGTGGTGTCGGTCACGCCGTCCGGTGACGCCGCCGTCGACCTCCTGTACGTCAGCGTTGCGCTCGTGCTGAGCACGTGGCTCCTGGTCCGGGCCGGTGAGCGCAACGCCCGGCTCACGGACCGGTTGCGGGAGCTGGCGGCCGTCGATCCGCTCACGGGACTGGTCACGCGTCGGGTGCTCGACGACGCCGCCCGGTCCGCCCTCTCCGTCGCCGACGGTGACGGCGGGACGGCGCTCGTTCTGCTCGACGTCGACGAGTTCAAGACCATCAACGACACCTGGGGGCACCCGACGGGGGACGCCGTCCTCGTCCACCTGGCCGACACCGTCCGCCGGCACGGTGGACCGGGGGCCGTCATCAGCCGGCTCGGCGGTGACGAGATCGCCCTCCTCCTCCCCGGGAGCACGCACGAGGCAGCGCGTCGTCGTGCGTCCGAGCTCGTCGAGGCCGTCCGCGCGAGCCCGTTCCAGCGGGCGCACGACGAGGCGATCGCGCTGACGATCAGCGTCGGCGTGGCCCACGCCCCGACGCACGCGGTGGACCTGCGTCACCTCTACGCGGCCGCGGACCGGGCGCTGTACGTCGCGAAGCGGGCCGGGCGCGACCAGGTCGGCACCGTTCCCGCCGAGGTCGTGACTTCCGGGTAGGTAGTTGGACGTCCTACTATCTCGGGAGAACGCCACCCGGCGACCCCGGAAGGACCACCCCATGGCAGCGCAGCCGAGCGAGGGACTCCACGTCCCGACCCACCCCGTCCGCATCGTCACCGCCTCGAGCCTGTTCGACGGGCACGACGCGTCGATCAACATCATGCGGCGGATCATGCAGAGCCAGGGCGCCGAGGTCGTCCACCTCGGGCACAACCGCTCGGTCCGCGAGGTCGTCGACGCCGCGCTCGACGAGGACGCGCAGGGCATCGCCGTGAGCTCCTACCAGGGCGGGCACGTCGAGTACTTCGAGTACCTCGTCGAGCTGCTCCGCGAGGCCGGCGCCGGCCACGTGCAGGTCGTCGGCGGTGGGGGCGGCGTCATCGTCCCGCGCGAGATCGAGCGGCTGCGCGCCGCCGGGGTGACGATCTTCAGCCCCGAGGACGGCCAGCGGCTCGGCCTGCCGGGGATGGTCAACCAGGTCGTCGCCGCCTGCGACACCGACCTCTGGGAGCTCGCGCCGACGAGCGTCGAGGCCGTCCTCGCGGGCGAGCGCGTGGCCGTCGCGCGCGCCATCAGCGGCGCCGAGACCGGCCACCTCGACGACGCCTTCCGCGGCGAGCTGCAGCGCGCCGCCGCGGCCCGCACCGTGCCGGTCCTCGGCATCACCGGCACCGGCGGCTCGGGCAAGTCGAGCCTCACCGACGAGCTCGTCCGCCGGCTGCGCACCGACCAGCAGGACAAGCTGCGCATCGCCTGCGTCGCCGTCGACCCGACGCGACGTCGCGGCGGCGGGGCGCTGCTCGGCGACCGCATCCGGATGAACAGCCTCGACGGCGACCGGGTCTACTTCCGCTCCCTCGCGACGCGCGGGAACCGCGAGGTCCCCGAGGCCCTCGAGGACGTCCTCACGGTCCTCAAGGCCGCCGGCTACGACCTCGTCGTCGTCGAGACCCCCGGCATCGGCCAGGGGGACGCCGCCATCACCTCGTACGCCGACGTCAACCTCTACGTGATGACGCCGGAGTTCGGGGCCGCGAGCCAGCTCGAGAAGATCGACATGCTCGACCTCGCCGACGTCGTCGCCGTCAACAAGTTCGAGCGACGCGGCGCCCTCGACGCCCTGCGCGACGTCGGCCGCCAGATGGTCCGCAACCGCGAGGCCTTCGGGAAGAAGCCGGAGGACATGCCCGTCTTCGGCACCAGCGCCGCGACCTTCAACGACGACGGCGTCACCGCGCTCTACCAGGAGCTTCGCGCGCAGCTCGCCGCGAAGGGCCTGCCCGTCGACGACGGCGCCCTCGCCCCGGTCGACGTCCGGCACTCGACGATGCTGCGCCAGGTCGTGCCGCCGCAGCGGGTGCGCTACCTCGCCGAGATCGCCGAGACCGTCCGCGGCTTCCACGCAGAGACCGAGCGCTGGGCCGACGCCGCCCGTCGGGTGCAGCGCCTCGGGGACGCCCGCGAGGCGCTCGCGGCGGCCGGCAAGGACACCGCCGACCTCGACGCGCTGCTCGCCGACGCGCGCGACGCCCTGCCCGCCGAGGCCCGCAAGGCCCTCGAGCAGTGGCCCTCCGTCGTCGAGGCGTACTCGGGCGACGAGCAGGTCGTCACGGTGCGCGACAAGGAGATCCACACCAAGCTGACGCGGGAGACGTTGTCCGGCAACGTCGTCCGTCGCGTCAGCCTGCCGCGGCACGCCGACGACGGCGACCTGCTCACCTTCCTCCGCCGCGAGAACCTCCCCGGCCGGTTCCCCTTCACCGCAGGCGTGTTCCCGTTCAAGCGCGACAACGAGGACCCGGCCCGGATGTTCGCCGGCGAGGGCGACCCGTTCCGCACCAACCGCCGCTTCAAGCTGCTTTCCGAGGGGCAGCCGGCGACGCGCCTGTCGACGGCGTTCGACTCCGTCACCCTCTACGGCCGCGACCCCGACCGCCGCCCCGACATCTACGGCAAGGTCGGCACCTCCGGCGTCTCCGTCGCGACCCTGGACGACATGAAGGCGCTCTACGACGGCTTCGACCTCACCTCGCCGACGACGAGCGTCTCGATGACGATCAACGGGCCGGCGCCGACCATCCTCGCGTTCTTCCTCAACACCGCGATGGACCGTGAGGTCGAGAAGTGGGTGCAGGAGAACGGTCGTCAGCCGAGCGACGACGAGCGGGACGCCGTCCGCGCCCGGGCTCTCGCGACCGTCCGCGGCACCGTGCAGGCCGACATCCTCAAGGAGGACCAGGGCCAGAACACCTGCCTGTTCTCCACCGAGTTCTCGCTGCGGATGATGGCCGACATCCAGGAGTGGTTCATCGAGAACCAGGTCCGCAACTTCTACTCGGTCTCGATCAGCGGCTACCACATCGCCGAGGCCGGGGCGAACCCCATCAGCCAGCTCGCGTTCACCCTCGCCAACGGCTTCACGTACGTCGAGTCCTACCTCGCGCGCGGCATGGCCATCGACGACTTCGCGCCGAACCTCTCGTTCTTCTTCAGCAACGGGATGGACCCGGAGTACACGGTCATCGGCCGCGTCGCCCGACGCATCTGGGCGGTGGCGATGCGCGAGAAGTACGGCGCCAACGAGCGCAGCCAGAAGCTCAAGTACCACGTGCAGACGAGCGGCCGGTCCCTCCACGCCCAGGAGATGGACTTCAACGACATCCGCACGACGCTGCAGGCGCTCACCGCGATCTACGACAACGCGAACAGCCTGCACACCAACGCCTACGACGAGGCCGTCACGACCCCGTCGGAGGAGTCGGTGCGCCGGGCCCTGGCGATCCAGCTCGTCATCAACCGCGAGTGGGGGCTGGCGATGAACGAGAACCCGCTCCAGGGCTCGTTCGTCGTCGACGAGCTGACCGACCTCGTCGAGGCGGCCGTGCTCGCCGAGTTCGACCGCATCTCCGAGCGCGGCGGCGTGCTCGGCGCGATGGAGACCGGCTACCAGCGCGGGCGCATCCAGGACGAGTCGATGCTCTACGAGCACCGCAAGCACGACGGCTCGCTGCCGATCGTCGGCGTCAACACCTTCGTGCGGCCCGAGGCCGACGTCTCGCCCAAGGAGGTCGTGCTCGCGCGCGCCACCGAGGAGGAGAAGGAGGGGCAGCTCGCCCGTGTCGAGTCCTTCCGGGCCGACCACCGCGAGGAGGCCGAGGTCGCCCTCGCGCGGCTCAAGGCCGCCGCGACGAACGGCGAGAACGTGTTCGCCGTGCTCGTCGACGCCGCACGCGTGTGCTCCCTCCAGCAGGTCACCGAGGCGTTCTTCGAGGTGGGCGGGCAGTACCGCCGCAACGTCTGACCCCGCGCCCGGAAACCCGGGTGCCGGGCGTCGGTGGCACGCCGTAGTTTTCTCACGTGGGGACGACGACCGCAGCACCCGTCACGCCGACGCTCGCGCCGGCGGGTGATGCCGTCGTGCCCGCCGAACGCACCCTGCGGCTCGGGCGGCTGCGCGGCTGGCCGACCGGCCTCGCCCTCGTCGCGTCGGCCACCGGCGCACTCGGCCGGACGCTCGGCACGGTCGTGGCCGGCCTCCTCGCCGCCGACCCGTCGACCCGCCTCGTCGGGCTGCTCGCCCTGTGCGTCGTCGGCGCCGCGGTCCTCGACACCGCGGGCCGCACCGTGTGGGCCGGCGTCGTCGACCACGCCGAGGGCCGGCTGCGCGACGACCTCGTCGCCGCCGCGCTCGCCCAGCCGCTTCCCGCCCTCGGCGAGCAGGCGGTCGGCGAGATCCTCGACCGCGTCGACGCCGACACCCACGACGTCGGCACGATGCTGCGCCGCCAGGTGTGGGACGCGCTGAAGACCGTCTTCGCCGCCGTGCCGATGTGGGTCGTCGCCGGCCTCACGTGGTGGCCCGCGTGGGTCCTGTTCCCCGTCACCGCGACCGCCGCCGTGCTCCTCGTCCGCCGGCTGCTACCGACGATCGCCGAGCGCAAGGTCGCCGAGGAGGTCGCCTGGACCGACCACGCCGCGGCCCTCGAGGAGGGCGTGACCGCCCGCGACGACCTGCGGACCAGCCTCGGCCAGGCCCACGTCGTCGCCCGCCTCGCCACCCTGTCGTCGGTCGTCCACCAGCGGTTCGCGCAGGTCGTCGACCTCCAGGCGCGGGTCACCCGCCGCACCGGCGTCCTGCTCTACGGGATGCTCGCCGGCACGGCCGTCGCCGGGGTGGCCCTCGTCGCCGGGGGAGGCCTGTCGGTCGCCCGCCTCGTCACGCTCTTCCTCGTCACGAGCACCTTCGTCGGCCAGGTCGACCAGATGGCCCGCCACCTGCCCGAGCTCCAGGCCGGGCTCGGCGCCGTGACGCGCCTGCGGCAGCTCCTCGGCGCCGCGCCCGAGCCCACCGGCGGTCTCCCCGTCCCCGCCGGCCCCCTCGAGCTCGAGTTCCGCGACCTGCACTTCGGCTACGCCCAGGGCGACTTCGCGCTGCGCGACGTCGACCTCACGGTGCCCGGCGGCCGCACCTGCGCCCTCGTCGGGCGCACCGGGTCGGGCAAGTCGACCCTCGCCTCCCTCGTCTCCCGCGCGGTCGAGCCCGAGCCGGGCACGGTGTTCCTCGGCGGTGTCGACGTCCTCGACCTCGACCTGCAGCAGCTGCGCGCCGCGGTCGGCGTCGTCACGCAGCGCACCGAGGTGCTCGCCGGGACCCTCGCCGAGAACATCACCCTCTTCGCCGACCTGCCCCGGTCGCGCATCGAGGGCGCGGTCGCGCAGCTCGGGCTCGAGCGCTGGGTCGCGGGCCTGCCCGACGGCCTCGACACCCTCCTCGGCCCGGGCGGCACCTCGCTGTCGGCCGGCGAGGAGCAGCTCGTCGCCTTCGCCCGCCTGCTTGTGCGCGACGTGTCCGTCGTCGTCCTCGACGAAGCCACGGCCCGGATGGACCTGCTGACCGAGGCCCTCGTCGTGCGCGCGGCCGACCGCCTGCTGACCGGCCGCACCGGCATCCTCGTCGCGCACCGGCTCTCGACGACCCGGCGGGCCGAGCGCGTCGCCGTCCTCGACCACGGTCGCGTCGTCCAGCAGGGGGCGCGTGCCGAGCTCGCGCGCACCGACGGTCCCTTCCGCGCCCTCCTCGCCGCGAGCGGCGACGACCTCGAGCCCGGCCGCCCGGAGCAGCCGGCCCCGGCCGACCCTGCGTCCGAGCCCACCACCACCGCCGTCGCCGGGGCGCGTCGGGCCGGGCCGCCCCCGGAGCTGCCGGACCCCGGGCACGGGCCCTCGCTGACCCGGGGCATCCTCTCGGCGCTGCTCGTCCGCCCCCGCTGGGGCGTGTGGCCGGCCGTCCTGTTCCTCGTCTCCGCGCTCGGCGGCGCCTTCGGGGCCGGCACCGGGTTCGTCTGGGGCCGCCTCGTCGAGCGCCTGCAGACCGACGCCGCGTGGGACCCGACGACCGTCGTGCTCACCGGGCTGACCGCGGCGTCGGTGCTCGTCGCGCCGTTCCTCCTCGTCGCGGCCATGCGTCGCTACCCCCGCTGGTGGATCGAGGTCATGCTCCGGGTCCGGATGTCGGTGCTGCTCGGCCAGACCCGCCAGCACCGGCTCGAGCGCACCCCGGCCGGCGAGGTCGTCGCCCGGTCGATGGACGCCGACCGCTACGCCCTGTACGCCGACCGGTGGGTCGACTTCCTCAACGGCCTCGGCATCGTCGTGGTCACCGCGCTGCTCGGCGGCAGCCTGCTCGCCGGCGGGGTGCTGCTCTGCGTCCTCGTCGGGGCGGCGCTCGCCTCGGCGGTCGGCCGGCCGATCGCCGGCCGCTCGGCCACCGAGTCCTCGCGGGCCCGCGCGCGCTTCGGCCGGGCCGTCGTGTCGGTGCTCGAGTCGGCCCGCACGGTCAAGCTCGCCGCGGCCACCCCGTCCGCCCACCGCCACCTGCGGCGGGTCGACGCCGGGCGGGTGCGCGCGGCCGTCTTCGAGCACCGCGTCCAGGCCGTGCTCGACGGCGTGCCGATCGTCATGGTGCAGGCCGGCGTCGTCGCGGCCTGGGGCACCTACGTCCTCGGCGGATGGTCCCTCGCCACCGCGATCCTCGTCGCCGGCGCCGTCAACGGCTTCGACTGGTTCGGCCGGGTCGCCGGCGCCGTCGTCACCGAGGCCCCGGGCACGCGCTCGTGGCAGCAGGCGACGAGCCGGCTCGCCGGCGGCGTCGACCTCGTGCGGCTGCCGGCGGGGGTCGACCTCGTCGCCGGCACCGCGCCCCCTGCCCCGGTCCCCGGCCGGGTGCCGCTGCGCGAGCTGCGCCTGCGCGGCGTCGGGGCCGTCCACGACGACGGGACCCGCGGGGTCGAGGGCGTCGACCTCACCGTGCACGCCGGCGAGCTCGTCCTGCTCCTCGGGCAGGTCGGCTCCGGCAAGTCGAGCCTGCTGTCCGCGCTCTCGGGCCTGCTCGAGCACACCGGCTCGATCACGTGGAACGGCGTCGAGGTCGACGACGCCCAGGTGTTCCTCCGGCCGGGCCAGGTCGCCCACGTGGCGCAGGTGCCCCGGGTCCTGTCCGGCTCGTTCGCCGACAACGTCGCCCTCGGGCACGGCCGCTCGCTCGAGGGCGCCATCGCCGACGCGCGGCTCGGTGACGACGTCCGCGAGGCCGGCGGGCACGACGCGCTCGTCGGCCACCGCGGGGTGCGGCTCTCGGGAGGGCAGGTGCAGCGGCTGGCCCTCGCCCGGGCCCTTGCCGCCGAGACCGAGCTGCTGCTCGCCGACGACGTCTCGAGCGCGCTCGACGCCGCGACGGAGGTCGAGCTGTGGCAGGCCCTGCGCGCCCGCCGCACGACGGTCGTCGGCGCCACCTCGAAGCGCGCCGCGCTGGCCGAGGCCGACCGCGTCGTCGTGCTCGTCGACGGGCGGGTGGCCGCGACCGGGCCGTGGCGCGAGCTGTCCGGCGCCTGGGGGCACCTCGCCGGCTGAGCCGACGCGGGCCGCCCGGGAGCCCCGGGCGGCCCGCGACCTCAGTACAGGAGCGACCAGTCCTTGCGCGACCAGGCGAGGACGGCGAACAGCTGCACGACCGCGGCCTGCTCGATCATCTGCGTCGAGTCGCCGCCGAAGCGGAAGACGCCGGTCTCCCGGTCGCGGCGGGTGCGCCACAGCCGGTCCGCGTAGGCCGCCATGTCGTCGGCGGCCCGCCGGTCGCCGGTCACCGACGCCAGCAGCAGGAGGTTCTTGAAGTAGATCGAGTTGAAGAACACCGGCTGGGTGTCGAGCCGCGTCAGGCCGGGCTGCTCCGGGTCGGGCTGGGCGTAGAAGCGGCGTGCGGCGTCGGCGACGCGGCACGCCTCGCGCAGGTACCGCCGCTCGCCGGTCACCCGGTGCAGCAGCGTGTTGACGCCGACCGGGACGCCCTGGTTGTAGCTCCACACGGTCTTCTCGACGGTCCCCGCGAGGTCGAGGTGGTCGTGGTAGAGCCCGGCCTGCGCCCGCTCGCGGATCTGCAGGTGCTGGTTGGTCCACGCGTACATCCGGCGGGCCCAGTCGAGGCAGCGGCGCTCGCGGGTCAGCTGGAACAGCCGCAGCCCGAGCTGGGCGCCGGGCATGTTCGAGACCGTGTTCCGGTCCTGGCTCCAGTCCGCCTGCGTCCAGAACACACCGCCCGGGGCCGGGTGCGAGGGGTCGTCGTCCCAGCCGGAGACGACGAGCTCGAAGATCATCCGGGCGTCGCGCACGGCCGCGGGGTCACGATGCATGAGGTGGCGCTGGACGTCGATGAGGCCGACCCACTCGTTGTCGTCGTAGAAGAAGTCGCCACCGCTGCCCCACGGCGCGGTCGGGGCGGACGCGTAGCCGGGCAGGCCGGTCGACCCGGCCGCGCTGTAGTAGCGGCGCTGCCCGGTCCGGCGCTCGGCGAGGTCGTCGAGGTAGCGCCGCCCGGTGGCGCCGGGCAGGCCGGTGAGGTCGAGGGTCGCCCCGTGGGCCTGCGAGAACGGCCACTCGTACGAGTAGGTCGGGTCCTCCGGCGCCGCAGGCCAGTGCTCGAGGTAGAGGCGGCTGCCGTCGCGCACGGCGAAGTGCCGCTGCAGGGCCGCGTAGGCGTCCTCCGCGCGCTCGGCCCACCGGCCGCGGCCCGTCGCCGGCCCGGGTCGGGAGGAGACCGCGGAGGCGGTGGGGCCCGTCGCGCCGAGGGCGCCGAGGGCGAGGGCCGCTCCGCCGACGGTGCGGCGGGAGAGGCGGGTCGTGGGGCTGGTCGCGCGGTGGGTCGACATCGTCGTCAGGTCTCCTCGGCCGGTGGCGTGGACCCGTCAGGACGCTACGGAGACCGCGGATGGCCGTCGACGCGGGCGGCCGGCCTGTCCGATCGCGTCAGGCCAACCGGTCACGCAGCCACGCGATGTCGGCGCGCTGGCCCTCGACCCCGCCGGGGGTCTCGACGACGACCGGGGCGCCGGCCTCGCGGACGACGTGCGCGATGTCGGCGGCGTCGATGTGCCCCGACCCGAGGTTGGTGTGGCGGTCGGCGCCGGAGTCGAACTCGTCGCGGCTGTCGTTGCAGTGCACCAGGTCGATGCGCCCCGTGATGGCCCGCACCTCGGCGACGACGTCGGCAAGGTCGTTGCCGCCGGCGTGCGCGTGGCAGGTGTCGAGGCAGAAGCCGACGGTGTCGCCGCCCCCGGCCCGGCCGATGGCCTCCCAGAGGCGCTCGACCGCCTCGAGCCGACGGGCCATCGCGTTGTCGCCGCCGGCGGTGTTCTCGATGAGGAGCGGCACGGGCATCTCGAGGCCGTCGACGCACTTGCGCCAGTTGTCGAAGCCCGTCGCGGCGTCCTCGTCCTTGCCGAGGTGCCCGCCGTGCACGACGACGCCCTTCGCCCCGATCTCGGCGGCGGCGTGCAGGTGCTGCTGGAGCAGCTTGCGGCCGGGGATCCGGATGCGGTTGTTCGTCGAGGCGACGTTGATCGGGTAGGGCGCGTGGACGTAGAGGTCGACACCCGCGGCCTCGGCGGCCGCCCGCAGCGCCTCGGCGCCCCCGGCGTACTCGACGACCGGGCCCTTGTAGCTCTGCGGGTCGCCGAGGAAGAGCTGGCTGAGGGTGGCGCCCCGGGCGACGGCCTCCGCCACCGGGTCGGCCTGGTCGACGTGTCCTCCGATGCGCAGCTCCATGCGCCCACCGTACGACCGGCCGCCGACCGTCGGTCGCCCGATCCCGGCCCGGCGCCCGGGGCAGGGCAGGATGGCGCCATGCAGATCGCTGACACCACCGCCCTGGTCACCGGCGGCGCCTCCGGCCTCGGCGCGGCCACCGCCGCCGCCCTCGCCGGCCGCGGCGCCCGCGTGGTCGCCCTCGACCTCCCCGACGCCTGCGAGACCGCAGCCGCCGTCGACGGCGTCGAGTACGTCCCCACCGACGTCACCTCCGAGGCCGACGTCCGCGCCGCCGTCGCGGTCGCGGCCGGTGACGACGCCCGCCCGCTGCGGGTCGTCGTCAACTGCGCCGGCATCGGCCCGTCGGCACGCATCCTCGGCCGCAAGGGCACGCACTCGATCGAGCTCTACCGCAAGGTCGTCGAGGTCAACCTCCTCGGCACCTTCGTCGTCCTCACCGTCGCCGCCGAGGCGATGGCGGCCACGGAGCCCGACGCCGACGGCCAGCGCGGCGTCGTCGTCAACACGGCAAGCATCGCCGCGTACGACGGCCAGGTCGGCCAGGCCGCGTACAGCTCGAGCAAGGGCGGCATCGTCGGCCTCACGCTGCCGGCGGCCCGTGACCTCGCGCAGCACGGGATCCGGGTCATGACGATCGCCCCGGGCATCGTCGAGACCCCGATGCTCGCGACCGTCTCGGACGAGTTCCGCGCCGGCCTCGCCGCGGGCGTCCCGTTCCCGCAGCGCCTCGCACGCCCGGAGGAGTACGCGCAGCTCGCGCTCGCGATCGTCGAGCACGACTACCTCAACGGCGAGGTGGTCCGGATGGACGGCGCCCTGCGGATGGCGCCGCGCTGACCGTGGCGGCCACCCGCGCATCCCGGCGTGACGACCTCGGCGCGCCGGTGCCCCTCGCGGGCCCGGCGCGCCGCGTCGTCTCGCTCGTGCCCTCGCTGACCGAGGCGCTGGCGGCGACCTGCCCCGACCGGCTCGTCGGGGCCACCGACTGGTGCACCCACCCGCCCGACCTCGACGTCGCCCGGGTGCGCGGGACGAAGAACCCCGACCTCGCCGCCGTCGCGGCCCTGGAGCCCGACCTCGTCGTCGCGAACAAGGAGGAGAACCGCGAGCTCGACGTGCGCCGGATGCGCGAGCGCGGGCTCGCGGTCTGGGTGACCGACATCGAGACCGTCCCGCAGTCCCTCGCGTCGATGGCGCGGCTGCTCGGTGAGGCGCTGGAGGTCACCGAGCCCGGGTGGCTGGGGGAGGCGCGCGACGCGTGGTCGGGGCCGGTGCCGGCACCGACGGCGCGGGTCGTCGTCCCCGTGTGGCGCGACCCGTGGATGGTCGTCGGCCGGCCGACGTTCACCGCCGACCTGCTCGCACGCTGTGGGTACGAGGTCGTCGGGGGAGAGGTGGGGACGGGCCGCTACCCGAGCGCCGACGTGGCCTCGTTGGACGACCCGGCGCTGGCCGACCTCGTCCTGCTGCCCGACGAGCCCTACGAGTTCACCGCGGCCGACGGGCCCGAGGCGTTCGCGCGGGTACCCACCCGGCTCGTCTCCGGACGGCTCCTCACCTGGTACGGACCCGCCCTCGTGGAGGCCCGGATTTCGCTCGACCGAGAGTGACCGTGTAGTGTCTCCGTCGCGCTCCAGAGCGGTTTTCCACTGGCGCGCACGCCCCCTTAGCTCAGTCGGCAGAGCGTTTCCATGGTAAGGAAAAGGTCGTCGGTTCGATTCCGACAGGGGGCTCTGGTCCGGCCGCAGTCCGACTCACCGAGCAGGGCTCCCGGTCGTTCCCCAAGGCGGGGTAGCTCAGTTGGTTAGAGCGCACGACTCATAATCGTGAGGTCGCGGGATCGAGCCCCGCTCCCGCTACCGAGGTCGCGATTTCCGTGTCACCGCACGGAGCGCGTACCCTGTTGTGCTTGGTGCCGCGCGCAGTCCAGGACCGCGCCGACGCGCCACCCGAGATCCACACTTCGTTTCCCGAGAGCAGGTTGCTTCCATGGCCAAGGCCACCGACGTCCGCCCCAAGATCACGCTGGCGTGCACGGAGTGCAAGGAGCGCAACTACATCACCAAGAAGAACCGGCGCAACGACCCCGACCGGCTCGAGCTGGCGAAGTTCTGCCCGCGCTGCAAGAAGCACACCGCGCACCGCGAGACCCGCTGACGCCGGCGCGTCACCGACGCGCCCGCAGCCGACGAGGCCGCCCGCACCCCCGGGGTGCGGGCGGCCTCGCGTCGTGCCCGGGTCCTCCCGCCGGTCGGTCGGCCCCGGCCCCTAGAGTGGGCGGCATGGCCGTGAACCCCGACTTCGTCGGACGCACCTACCCGCCGAGCGGGCCCTACCCCGTCGACGCCGCGCTCATCGCCGCGTTCGCCGCGGCCGTGGGCTCGAGCGACCCGGTCCACACCGACCCCGAGGCCGCCCGCGCCGCCGGCTACGCCGACGTGGTGGCGCCGCCGACGATGGCCGTGCGCTTCGCCCAGGCCTCGGACCGGGCGTACGTCGCCGACCCGGAGGCGGGGATCGACTACAGCCGCGTCGTCCACGGCGAGCAGCGGTTCGTCCACCACCGCCCGATCACCGCCGGCGACGAGGTCGTCGGCACGCTGACCGTCGACGCCGTCCGGCAGGCCGGTGGCCACTCGATGGTCACGACCCGCACCGAGCTCGCGACGACCGGCGGCGAGGCGCTCGCGACGTGCACCTCGACCATCGTCGTCCGGGGAGGGGAGGACTGATGGCCGTCCGCACGCTCGAGTCCGTCACCGTGGGCGACACCGTCGGGCCGGTCACCGTGCCCGTCACCCGCGACACGCTCGTCGCCTACGCCAACGCCTCGGGCGACCAGAACCCGATCCACCAGGACGAGGACTTCGCCCGGTCGGTCGGCCTGCCCGACGTCATCGCCCACGGGATGTGGACGATGGGCGCCGCCGGCACGGTCGTGTCAGAGTGGGTCGGCGACGCCGGCCGGGTCCTCGAGTACGGCACGCGCTTCACCAAGCCGGTCGTCGTCCCGGCCGCCGGCGCCGAGCTCGTCGTCGAGGGCACCGTCAAGGCGCTCGACCCGGAGACGCGTCGGGCGACGGTCGAGCTGACCGCCACGAGCGAGGGCCAGAAGGTCCTCGGCCGGTGCGTCGCCGTGGTCCGCCTCGACTGATGCGCGAGCTGCACGACGAGCCCCTCGCGGGGTACACGACGATGCGCGTCGGCGGCCCGGCGGCGCGGATGGTCGTCGCGGAGACCACCGACGAGCTCGTCGACGCCGTGCGCGAGGTCGACGACGCCGACGAGCCGCTGCTCGTCCTCGGGGGTGGCTCGAACCTCGTGCTCCCCGACGAGGGGTTCGCGGGCACGGTCGTGCTCGTCGCCACGCAGGGGGTCGAGGTCGACTCGGCCGACTCGTGCGGGGGCGCGAACGTCGTCGTCGCGGCCGGTGAGCCGTGGGACCCGTTCGTCGAGCGCGCGGTCGCCGAGGGCTGGTCGGGCATCGAGGCGCTGTCGGGCATCCCGGGGTCGACCGGGGCCACGCCGGTCCAGAACGTCGGCGCGTACGGGCAGGAGGTCGCCCAGACCATCGCCCGGGTACGGGTGTGGGACCGGCTCGAGGAGCGCGTCCGCACGATGATGTCGCTGGACTGCCGGTTCACCTACCGGCACTCCCTCTTCAAGGGCACCGACCGCTACGTCGTGCTCGACGTGATGTTCCAGCTCGTCCTCGCCGACCTCTCGGGGCCGGTGCGCTACGCGGACCTCGCGACGCAGCTGGGGGTCGACGTCGGCGCCCGGGTGCCCCTCGCCGACGCGCGTGAGGCGGTGCTCGCGCAGCGGCGGCGCCGCGGGATGGTGCTCGACGCCGAGGACCACGACACCTGGTCGTGCGGCTCGTTCTTCACCAACCCGGTGCTGACCACCGAGGAGTTCCAGTCCCTCGAGGCGCGCGTCGCCGAGCGCCTCGGCGCCGACGTCACGCCGCCGCGCTTCCCGGAGGCGGGCGGTCGGGTCAAGACGTCGGCCGCGTGGCTCATCGAGCGCGCCGGGTTCGGCAAGGGCCACGCGCTGCCCGGGCCGGCGGCGCTGTCGACCAAGCACACGCTCGCGGTGACCAACCGCGGGCAGGCGCGTGCGGCCGACGTCGTCGCCCTCGCCCGCGAGGTGCGCGACGGCGTGCACGACGTCTTCGGGGTGACCCTCGTCAACGAGCCGGTCATCCTCGGTCAGACCCTCTGACGCCCGGCCGGGTCACACCCGCTGCGTCCCCACGGGTGTGCGGTGGTGCGAGGGACGGGTCGTCGTGCTCGTTCGGGGTGCTCGTTCGGGCTCATGCGCTGAGCGGGTGCTGGTCGTCGTCACGCGTCGCGGGTGTCCCCACCCCGGAGGACGGCTCTGCGCTCGCGGTCCTGCGACGCGCTGCGAGTCCCGACGGGTCGGCGTACCAGGTCGGGCGCTGGGTCCCGATGCGGGTGGCCTCCGTCTGCCACCACCAGTTCGGCGGGTAGGTCACCTGCGTGGTGTCGTGGTGGGCGGGGAAGCGCCGGCTGCCGTCACGCACGAGGGCGAGGAGCTCCGTACGCGGCCAGTGGGTGGGCGACACCGGCACCGGGAGGGCGGCCGGCGGCGCCGGGGTGTCGGGGTCTGGCTCCGGGTCGGGGGCGGCGCCCCGGTGGCACAGCGCCAGGCAGTACCCGGTCGGTCCGAGGGCGGCGACCACGTCGGTGAGCCGCAGGTCACCGGCGCGGGTCTCGAGCCGTGCGACGTGGCTCGCCGACCAGCCTCGGCGCCGGGCGTAGGCGCGCTGCCCGAGGCCGAGCGTCCGTCGGTGCGCCCGCAGCGCCAGGCCGACCTCGTTCGGCACCGTCAGCGCCGCCCGGGCCGCGAGCAGCTCGCGGGCGAACGTGGGGTAGGTGAGGGGGAGGAGTCTCATGCCGGGAGCGTCGACCCCGCTCGGCGACCGGCGCCAGACCCCTCGAGCGGACTGTGGACGACGACGCCCGCGCGGTCCGCCTGTGGACGAGTCACGATCCCGTCGCTCCCCGCCCGGAGACGAGGGGCGTGGCCCGCGCTGTCGTTCGCCCCGAGATGTGAGGCAACCCTGATGAGCGGTCGGTTGCGTCCGTGGGTGGAGCAATCGGGACGAGCGGTCGGTTGCGTCCGTGGGTGGAGCAACCGGGACGAGCGGTCGGCTGCGTCCGTGGGTGGAGCAACCGGGACGAGCGGTTGGCTGCGTCCGTGGGTGGAGCAATCGGGACGAGCGGTCGGGTGCTTCCGCCTGCGACGCAACCGAGACCGCTCATCCCAGTTGCTGCGAGATGTGACGCAGGTGACCGCTCATCCCGGTTGCTTCGGTGGGTGAAGCGAACAACAGCGGCCGGTGCACCTCTCACGGGCCCGCGAGCCCGGAGCCGGCGCGGCGTGGGTGGGACGCTCAGCCCGCCAGCCAGGCGTCGACGTCGGCCTCGGCCGCGGCCCGCACGTCGTCGGGCGCCCGGCTCGCCGCGAGCGAGGAGCGCGCCAGCCCGGCCAGCTCCTCGTCCGACAGGCCGTGCACCGCCCGTGCCGTCTCGTACTGCTCCACGAGCCGGCTCCCGAAGATCAGCGGGTCGTCCGCCCCGAGGGCCACGACCGCCCCCGCCGACAGCAGCTGCCGCAGCGGCACCTCCGGCGCCGCGTCGTACACGCCGAGCGCCACGTTCGAGCCCGGGCACACCTCCAGCGCCACGCCCGCCGCGACCACCCGCTCCAGCACCCGCGGGTCCTCGACGGACCGCACGCCGTGCCCGATCCGGTCCGGCGCCGCCGCGTCCAGCGTCGCCGCCACCGCGTCGGCGCCCAGCAGCTCACCGGCGTGCGGCACCGACGCCAGCCCCGCCGACCGCGCGATGCGGAAGGCGGCCGCGAACTCCGCCGTGTCGCCGCGTCGCTCGTCGTTCGACAGGCCGAACCCCACGACCGCCCCCGGGCCGCTCCCCGCGTACCGCGCCGCGAGCCGGGCCAGCGTCCGGGCCTCCAGCGGGTGGCGCATCCGCGAGGCCGCCACGACGACGCCGACCTGCGCCGCCCCGGGCTCGCGCGACACCGCCGCCGCCTCGTCGAGGACGATCTCGAGCGCCGGCGTGATGCCCCCGACGAAGGGCGCGTACGACGTCGGGTCGACCTGGATCTCCAGCCACCGCGAGCCCTCCGCGCCGTCGTCGAGCGCGGCCTCGCGGACGATCCGTCGCATGTCGGCCTCGCCGCGGACGCACGCCCGAGCGACGTCGTAGAGGCGCTGGAACCGGAACCAGCCACGCTCGTCGGCCGCGTCGAAGCGCGGCGGGTACTCGCGCGTGAGCGTCGCGGGCAGGCGCATCCCGTGGGCGGCCGCCATCTCGCGCACGGTCGCCACCCGCATCGAGCCGGTGAAGTGCAGGTGCAGGTGCGCCTTCGGCAGGGTCGCGAGAGGCCGCGCCCCCGAGGGGACGCGGCCGTCGTCACGACGCACCGCCGGGGTGCTCCCGGTCGGTGCCTCGCTCACTCCTCCGAGGTCTCCTCGTCGACGACGTGCATCGCCGACTCCTCCGCGGAGGCCGCCGCGCCGTCGACACCCACGTCGTCGCCGACGAGGTCCTTCTCGTCGTCCTCGCCGAGGCCCTCGTCCGGGGCGACGAGGCGCCCGGCACGCTCGTCGCCGACCTCGCCGTCGCCGAGCCAGTCGTCCTCGGCGTCGATGGCGTCGGGGTCGTCGCCGCCGACGCGGTCGACGTCCAGGCCGGACTCGTTGTCGGGCGCGCCGTACGCGGTCGAGGGGTCCGGCACCTCCTGGTGGATGCGCTCCTCGATCGTCTCGTCGCGGCTCTGCTCCTCGGCGGTCACGCCGTGCGCGAGGGAGCCGTGCAGCTTCTCGGGCGGGGAGTAGCCGCGGTCCAGCGGGTCGTCCACCCCGTCCTCCAGGGTGTCCTCGGGCTGGAGCTGGTCCTCGTCGTCGAGGGAGTAGCTCCCGAGGTCGTCGGTCACGTTCTCCGGCTGGTCGCTCATCGCCTCACCCTACGTCTGCGAGCAGCTGCTCGGAGGCCGCGAGCGCGACGCACGTCGCCACGCCGGCCATCGCCGTCCGGACCTCGTCGAGCGACGGGAACGACGGTGCAAGACGGATGTTCCGGTCGCGCGGGTCCTTGCCGTACGGGAAGGACGCCCCCGCCGGTGTCAGCGCGATGCCGGCCTCCTTGGCCAGCTGCACGACGCGCGACGCGCAGCCGTCCGGGACGTCGAGGTTGACGAAGTACCCGCCGCGCGGGGTGCTCCACTCGGCGACGCCGAGACCCTCGAGCTCCGCGGCGAGCGCCTCGCCGACCGCCGTGAACTTGGGGGCGAGGATCTCGCGGTGACGGCCCATGTGCTCCCGCACGCCGTCGGCCGACCCGAAGAACTGGACGTGGCGCAGGTGGTTGACCTTGTCCGGGCCGATGGACGCGAACTTCAGGTGCGACAGGTACCAGGCCACCGTCTCGCGCGACCCGGCGAGGAAGGCGACGCCGGCGCCGGCGAAGGTGATCTTGCTCGTCGACGCGAAGACGATCGGCCGGTGTGGGTTCCCCGCCGCCGAGGCGAGCGAGAGGATGTCGGCCGACTTCGCCTCGTCGCTCGTCAGGTGGTGCAGCGCGTAGGCGTTGTCCCAGAAGAGCCGGAAGTCCGGGGCGGCGGTGGGCATCGACGCGAGCCGGGCCGCGACCTCCTGCGTGACGACCGAGCCGGCCGGGTTCGCGTACGTCGGGACGATCCACATGCCCTTGATGCTCGGGTCGTCCTTGACGAGGGCCTCGACCGCGGCGACGTCCGGGCCGTCGTCGAGCATCGGGACGGTGACCATCTCGATGCCGTAGTGCTCGAGCATCGTGTAGTGCCGGTCGTAGCCGGGCACCGGGCAGACGAAGGTGACCTTCTCCTCGTCCTTCCACGGCCGCGGCGAGCCAACGCCGCCGTGCAGCAGGTGGTCGACGAGCACCTCGTGCATCATCGTCAGGCTCGCGTTGCCGCCGGCGACGACCTGGTCGGCGTCGACACCGAGCAGCTCGGCGAACATCACGCGCAGCTCGGGCAGCCCCTCGAGGCCGCCGTAGTTGCGCACGTCGGTGCCCTGGCCGTCGCGGTGGCCCTCGGGGAGGGTGAGCATCCGCTCGGCGAGGTCGAGCTGCTCGGGGCTGGGCTTGCCCCGCGTGAGGTCGAGGGAGAGCCCGCGCTCGCGCAGGGTGGCGTAGGCGGCACGCTGCTCGTCGGCGAACGCCCGCAGCTCCTCGGGGGAGCGCTCGGCGAGGGGGGTGCGGGAGGAGGCTGAGGTGCTCACCGCTCCATCGTGGCAGAGCACGACGGCGTGACGTCGGGGCGGACCGCGCTGCGAACGGGCCCGTCGGGGGAGTGCTCCCCATCGCGAGCGGACGAGCGAGATGGCAGGTTGAGGACCGCCGGGGGGCGATCGGCGTCCCCCACGAACCTCTGGGGGAAGCCCATGCAGCTCCGCACCCGTCCGATCCTCGCCGCGCTCGCCACGGTGGGGGTCGCTGCCGCCGGCCTGGTCGGCACGACCGCGACCGCACCGTCCGCCGAGGCCGCGTCGTCGTCCGTCCGTGTCTTCTCGCACAACCTCGAGAAGAAGGGCACCGCGATCAACCGGGTGCGCGAGCTCTCGGACGGAGGCGGCCCAGAGGTCCTGCTGCTGCAGGAGGTGTGCTCCAGCCTGATCCCGAAGCTGCAGGACATCGGGTACACCCACTACCGGCAGCGTCGGACCTCGACCAAGTGCTCCGGCGACCAGGGCATCGGCGAGGCGGTGGTCTGGACCGGCAAGAGCGCGGAGGTCTCGGGCACGGTCTCGGTCCCGCTCAACGGGACCCCCGTGGACAACCACACCTACGGCCTCGCGTGCCTCGACATCAACCACGGGGGTCACGCCTTCCGCGCCTGCTCGACCCACCTGGTCGCCGGTGGCGCGGCGAACGACGCGTTCCGGCACGACCTCACCAAGGCGATCAAGGCCACGACTGGGCCCTGGATGTCGACCAAGGTCGTCCTCGTCGGCGGGGACTTCAACACCACGCCGGGGTCGGCCACGATGAACGCCATGTACGGGGTCGGCAGCGCCTCCGGCGGCGAGTTCCGCGAGCTGGCCCAGTCCGCGGGAACCGGCTCGACCGCGCGGTCCGGCAAGAACACGTTCTACTCCAAGAAGATCGACTACATCTTCGCGTCCAAGGCGGCCACGCGGACCGGCGGTGGCACCGAGCAGGTGAAGGACTCGCCGTCCGACCACCGCGTGCTCTTCGGCGCCGTGCCGCTGCGCTGACGTCTGCTCCGGACGGTGACGGGGGCCCTCGGCCCCGGGGCGGGTTCGCGCCGGGGCCGGGGCTCACGTATGCTGTCCGTTCGGTGTGACCACCATGTCGGCGTGCCCGGCAGAAGGTCGCACCACCCAGGGTCCACCACCCAACGGTGGTCCCACAGGGCAGTGGCTCAATTGGTAGAGCACCGGTCTCCAAAACCGGCGGTTGGGGGTTCGAGTCCCTCCTGCCCTGCGTCGCACGTGTGGTACGTCCACGATCTGCGGCCCGGTCTCGTCCGGGCCCCCTTTCACGGTCGTGCCGCGCCGTAGGCATCCGAACCCGACCAGCTCGACGTGAAGAGGCAAGTCGTGACCGACCTGGGCCAGACCGAGGCCGGCTCCCGCCCCGCCAAGGGCCGTGAGCGCGGCGGCAACCCCGTCTCGCGACTCTTCCGCGCCATCGGGCTGTTCGTCGGCCAGATCCTCGACGAGCTCCGCAAGGTCGTCCGGCCCACCCGGAACGAGCTCTGGAACTACACGCTCGTCGTCATCGTGTTCGTCACGGTGATGATGGCGATCGTGTCCGGTCTCGACCTCGGCTTCAGCAAGCTCGTCGGCCTGGTCCTCGGCTCCTGACGCGCGCCCACCCGCGCCACCCGCCCCCGGCACCCGCCAGACGAAGGAAGAGGTCACCCGTGTCCGACCAGTGGACCGACACCCCCGAGCAGGGGTCCGACGACACCGCCCAGGTTCCCGTCGACGACACCCCCGTGCAGGAGGTCGACGCCGCCGCGGCCGAGTCCTTCGACGCCGCCCACGAGGCCGACGCCGACGGTGACGCCGCGACCGACGAGGTCGCGGACGACGCCACGGTCGCGGACGACTCCGCGGACGAGGCGTCCGACGACGACGCGGTCGACGAGCCGGCCCTCCCGGTCGACGAGGACGGCGACGTCCTCGACGCGGTCGACCCGGTCAAGGCGTTCAAGGACGACCTCGCCTCGAAGTTCGGCGACTGGTACGTCGTGCACTCCTACGCGGGCTACGAGAACCGGGTCAAGGCCAACCTCGAGAACCGCACCCAGTCCCTCAACATGGAGGACTACATCTTCGAGGTGCAGGTCCCCATGGAGGAGGTCACCGAGATCAAGAGCGGTCAGCGCAAGCTGGTCCGCCGCGTCCGGATGCCCGGGTACGTCCTCGTCCGGATGGACCTCACCGACGAGTCGTGGGGCGCCGTCCGGCACACCCCGGGCGTCACCGGCTTCGTCGGCAACGCGCACCAGCCGGTGCCGCTGACCCTCGACGAGGTCTTCACGATGCTCAAGCCGGCCGACCTCGAGACGCCCGTCGCCGCGGCCGCCTCCGGTGGCGCCGCGTCCTCCTCCGGTTCCTCCTCGGGCGACGCCGCCGTCGTCGACTTCGAGGTCGGCGAGTCGGTCACCGTCATGGACGGCCCCTTCGAGACGCTGCCGGCGACGATCTCCGAGATCAACGCCGACACCCAGAAGCTCAAGGTGCTCGTCTCGATCTTCGGCCGGGAGACCCCGGTCGAGCTCTCCTTCGGCCAGGTCGCCAAGATCTGACCGGAGGCCCCTTTCGCGGGGGACCCGCGGACACTGCAAAGGGGTCATCGCCCACGGCGTCGGCCCACACCACCGAAGAAGGACAGACATGCCCCCCAAGAAGAAGGTCTCCGGGTACATCAACCTGCAGATCCAGGCCGGTGCCGCGACCCCGGCCCCGCCCGTCGGCCCGGCCCTGGGTCAGCACGGCGTCAACATCATGGAGTTCGTCAAGGCGTACAACGCGGCGACCGAGCACCAGCGCGGCAGCATCATCCCCGTCGTCATCACGGTCTACGAAGACCGCTCCTTCACCTTCATCACGAAGACCCCGCCGGCCTCGGAGCTCATCAAGAAGGCCGCGGGCGTGCAGAAGGGCTCGGGCGAGCCGCACAAGACCAAGGCCGGCAAGCTCACGAAGGACCAGCTCCGCGAGATCGCCGAGACCAAGATGCCCGACCTCAACGCCAACGACGTCGACGCCGCGATGAAGATCATCGCCGGCACCGCCCGTCAGATGGGCATCGAGACCGAGCTCTGAGCCCGGTCCCACCCCCTGTGGCAGGGCCTGCGCTGGCCCGACGACCACGACTCCACCACCACTCCCAGGAGCAGCACATGAAGCGCAGCAAGGCGTACAACGCCGCGACCGAGAAGATCGACGCGGACAAGCTCTACAGCCCGCTCGAGGCCGTCCGCCTCGCCAAGGACGTCGCGTCCGCCAAGTACGACGAGACCGTCGAGGTGGCCTTCCGCCTCGGGGTCGACCCGCGCAAGGCCGACCAGATGGTCCGCGGCACGGTCAACCTCCCGCACGGCACGGGCAAGACCGCCCGCGTCCTCGTCTTCGCCAACGGCGACAAGGCCGAGGCCGCGACCGCGGCCGGCGCCGACTACGTCGGCTCCGACGACCTCCTCGAGAAGGTCGCCGGCGGCTGGCTCGACTTCGACGCCGTCGTCGCCACCCCGGACCTCATGGGCAAGGTCGGTCGTCTCGGCAAGGTGCTCGGCCCGCGCGGCCTCATGCCGAACCCGAAGACCGGCACCGTGACGATGGACACCGCCAAGGCCGTGTCCGACATCAAGGGCGGCAAGATCGAGTTCCGCGTCGACAAGCACGCGAACCTCCACTTCATCATCGGCAAGGCCTCCTTCGACGAGAAGTCGCTCGTCGAGAACTACGCCACCGCCCTCGAGGAGGTCCTCCGGCTCAAGCCGTCCGCCTCCAAGGGCCGGTACATCACGAAGGCGACCCTGTCGACGACGATGGGCCCGGGCATCCCGCTCGACTCCAGCAAGACCCGCAACCTCCTCGAGGAGCAGGTCGACGCCTGAGCGGCGCCCCACCACGACGGAGCCCGTCGCCCCTTCCCGGGGCGGCGGGCTCCGTCGCGAAGTGGTCACGAACGGGGAACCGGTGGGGCGCACGCCCCGTCGCAGAAGTACGCTGACAAGCACCCGGAGGCCTCGACGCGCCTCCGTCCACACGACGACCCATCGGGGGAAGCACCGTATGAAGCGCACCGTCCTGTCCGTCCTGGCCCTGTCCGGGGCCCTCGTGCTCGGCGCCTGCGGCTCGAGCACCAACGAGACCTCCTCCGGCTCCGGCTCCGCCGCCTCCTCCTCGGCCGCGCAGGAGACGCAGGCCCCGACCGCCAAGGTCGGTGACACGGTCGAGCTCAAGACCCTCGCCGAGCAGAGCGCCGCGGCCGTGCAGGCCAAGAAGACCGCGCACATGTCGATGACGACCGGCAGCGAGGGCACCATCGAGGCCGACCTCGACTACAGCGGCTCCTCGCCGAAGATGGCGATGGACATGAGCGAGTCCGGCGAGTCCTTCAAGGTCGTCTACATCGACAAGGTCATGTACATGGGTGGCGACACCTTCAAGGAGATGGCCGGCGGCAAGCCGTGGATCAAGATCGACCCCTCGGCCGACGACGCGATGTCGAAGATGATGGGCCCGATGCTGTCGCAGATGGAGTCGGCGATGGCCAACCCGACCGAGCAGCTCAAGGACGTCGAGGGGGTCACGGGCACCGTCACCAAGGTCGAGAACGGCGTGACGACCTACGAGGTCAAGCTCTCCAAGGAGCAGCTCGCCGAGATGGTCAAGAAGCAGGCCACGAGCATGCCGGGCGTCACCGAGGAGGCGCTCAAGCAGATGCCCGACGGCGTCTCGTACGAGATGTCCTTCGACGCCGAGGGCCTGCCCCAGACGGTCACGACCGACCTGGCCGGCCAGAAGCTCGTCATGAAGTACTCCAAGTGGGGCGAGCCCGTCACCGTCGAGGCCCCGCCGGCCAGCGAGGTCGGCACCTTCGAGATGCCGACGAGCTGACCGCTCGACGCGAACCGCACCCCGCACCACCCGCCGCGGCGCCCCGGGACCTCCCGGGGCGCCGCGGGCGTGCGGGGACCCGGGACGGCCCGGCCGCGATTTGGGGCGGGGCGCGACGTCCCGTACGCTGGTGCACGACCACAGACCGCCGGTCGTCGCGTGCACCCGCACGTGACCGAAGGTTCCACCGCGAGTGGGCGACCAGCGCAGGCCACGAAGTACCGGAACGCCACGACCCGTCGTGCTGCCCGAGCCCCGTGCCCTGCGCCGGGGCTCGTTCTCGTTCCTGGCCCTTCCCGTGCGGTCCGACCCGACGGAAGGAGGCCCGAATGTCACGTCCCGACAAGGCCGCGGCGATCGCCGAGCTCTCGGAGAAGTTCCAGAGCAGCAACGCCGCCGTCCTCACGGAGTACCGGGGACTCTCGGTGAAGCAGATCACCGACCTGCGCAACACCCTGCGTGGCAACGCGACCTACGCCGTGGTCAAGAACACGCTGACCCAGCTCGCCGCCAGGGACGCCGGGGTGACCGCGTTCGACGGTCAGCTCGTCGGCCCGTCCGCCATCGCCTTCGTCGAGGGCGACCCGGTGGAGGCGGCCAAGGGTCTGCGCGACTTCGCCAAGGCCAACCCCCTCCTGGTGATCAAGGGCGGCGTGCTCGAGGGCAAGACCCTCTCCGCCGAGGAGATCACCAAGCTCGCGGACCTCGAGTCCCGCGAGGTGCTCCTGGCCAAGCTGGCCGGCGCCATGAACGCGTCGCTCAGCCAGGCCGTCTACCTCTTCGCCGCTCCGCTCTCGAAGGCCGCTCGCACGGTCGACGCGCTGCGGGCCAAGGTCGAGACCGAGGGCCCGGTGGACACCGCCGCTGCCCCGGCCGCGGCCGAGGAGACCCCCGCCGAGGCTGACGCCCCGGCCACCGACGTCGCCGAGGGTGGCGACGCGAGCTGACCCCGCGGGTCCGCTCACCACACAATCCGCCACTCACGGCACAGTGCAGCAACGAAAGGACGCCATCATGGCCAAGCTCAGCACCGACGAGCTCCTTGACGCCTTCAAGGAGATGACCCTCATCGAGCTCTCCGAGTTCGTCAAGGAGTTCGAGGACACCTTCAACGTCACCGCCGCCGCGCCCGTCGCGGTCGCCGCCGCCGGCGCCCCCGCCGGTGGTGCGGGCGACGCCGCCGCCGCCGAGGAGCAGGACGAGTTCGACGTCGTCCTCGAGGCCGCCGGCGACAAGAAGATCGCCGTCATCAAGGAGGTCCGCGCGCTGACCTCCCTCGGCCTCAAGGAGGCCAAGGACCTCGTCGACGGCGCCCCGAAGCCCGTCCTCGAGAAGGTCGACAAGGCCGCGGCCGAGAAGGCCAAGGAGCAGCTCGAGGGCGCCGGCGCCACCGTCACCCTCAAGTGAGCCCGTCCCCGTGAGGGGACTCGCTTCGCACCAGCGGGGCCCGACCGTTCGCGGTCGGGCCCCGCTCGCGTGTCCGCACCCATCCGCCCGGGGGGAGGGCTCCGAACCCGTCTGCGTGGCCGGGTCCGGGCGCCGACGCGGGCATTCGTCCACCTGAGAAAACCCATAGGTGCTCAAAGCGCCGACCTCGTCCCTCCCATGGTCTGATGGTGCGGCGCCGGGGGCCTACCACTGGGTAACTTCGGCGCCCACGCACGGAAGCGCCACACGACGAAGGGTCGACATGGGTGTCGAGATCGCGGTGAGCGGCCTGACCAAGAGGTTCGGGAGCCAGCTCATCTGGGACGACGTGACCCTCACCCTCCCCGCCGGCGAGATCTCCGTCCTCCTCGGCCCCTCGGGCACCGGCAAGTCGGTCTTCCTCAAGACCCTCGTCGGCCTCATCCGCCCGGACCGCGGTTCGATCGTCATCGACGGCCGCGACGTCGTGCAGCTGCGCGGTGACGACCTCTACGAGGTGCGCAAGCTCTTCGGGGTGCTCTTCCAGGACGGCGCGCTCTTCGGCTCGATGAGCCTGTTCGACAACGTCGCCTTCCCGCTGCGCGAGCACACCCGCAAGAGCGAGAAGGAGGTCGCCTCCATCGTGCGCGAGAAGATGGAGCTCGTCGGCCTCGCGGGCGCCGAGGAGAAGCTCCCCGGAGAGATCTCCGGCGGGATGCGCAAGCGCGCCGGCCTGGCCCGCGCCCTCGTCCTCGACCCGCAGATCCTCCTCATCGACGAGCCGGACTCCGGCCTGGACCCGGTGCGCACCAGCTACATCAACCAGCTGTTCGTCGACCTCAACGCGCAGATCGACGCGACGTTCCTCATCGTCACGCACGACATCAACACGGCCCGGACCGTGCCGGACAACATCGGGCTGCTCTACCACAAGCACCTCGCGATGTTCGGGCCGCGCGAGATGCTCCTGTCCTCGGAGGAGCCGGTCGTGCGGCAGTTCCTCAACGCGCAGACGGTCGGCCCGATCGGGATGTCCGAGGAGAAGGACGCCGACGAGCTCGCGGCCGAGTCCGGCCAGGAGCTGCCGCCGCTGCCGCCGATCCCGCTCCAGCTGCCGACGAGCGACGGCCGACCCCGCCGCGCCGAGCGCACCGCGGGGGAGTGGTGCCGCGCGCACGACGTCACCCCACCGCCCGGCAGCTTCGCCTCGACGACGGCCGGCATCGTCGGCGTGCGCCCGGGGGCGGACGCATGACGGTCGTGACCAACGGCCTGCGTCAGGCCGGGTCGTTCTTCGGGCTCGTGCTCGACGTCGCGAAGGCGCTGCCCAAGCGGCCCTTCCAGCTGAAGGAGCTCATCCAGCAGGCCTGGTTCGTCGCGTCGGTGACGATCGTGCCGACCGCGCTCGTCTCGATCCCCTTCGGCGCCGTCATCGCCCTCCAGCTCGGCACGCTGACCCGCCAGCTCGGGGCGCAGTCCTTCACGGGGGCGGCCTCGGTGCTCGCGGTCGTGCGCGAGGCCTCGCCGCTCGTCACCGCGCTCCTCGTCGCCGGCGCCGGCGGCTCGGCCATCTGCGCCGACCTGGGCTCGCGCAAGATCCGCGAGGAGATCGACGCGATGGAGGTGCTGGGCATCTCGCCGATCCAGCGTCTCGTCGTGCCGCGGGTGCTCGCGACGATGCTCGTCGCCGCCCTCCTCAACGGCCTCGTGTCGGTCGTCGGGGTCGCCGGTGGCTACGTCTTCAACGTCCTGGTCCAGGGCGGCACCCCCGGCGCCTACGTCGCGTCGTTCACCGCCCTCGCGCAGACGGCCGACCTCGTGACGGCCGAGATCAAGGCCCTGCTCTTCGGGATGCTCGCCGCCCTCGTCGCCTCCTACAAGGGGCTCACCGCCGGGGGCGGCCCGAAGGGCGTCGGCGACGCCGTCAACCAGGCCGTCGTCATCACCTTCATGCTCCTGTTCGTCGTCAACTTCGTCATCAGCGCCGTGTACTTCCAAGTCGTCCCGCAGAAGATCTGACGCCGATGTCCCGTCTCTCCTCCGTGACGCGCGCCCCGCTGCGGCTCCTCGACGAGCTGAGCGGCCAGATGCGCTTCTACGTGCAGTCCGTCGGCTGGGTCCCGCGCACCCTGCGCCGCTACCGGCGGGAGGTCGTCCGCCTGCTCGCGGAGGTCTCGCTCGGCACCGGAGCGCTCAGCGTCATCGGCGGCACCGTCGGCGTCCTCACCTTCCTCGCCTTCTTCACCGGCAGCCAGGTGGGCCTGCAGGGGTACAGCTCGCTCGACCAGCTCGGCACCGGCGCGTTCGCCGGGTTCGTCTCGGCCTACCTCAACACCCGCGAGATCGCCCCGCTCGTCGCCGGGCTGGCGCTGGCCGCGACCGTCGGCTGCGGCTTCACCGCGCAGCTCGGCGCGATGCGGATCAGCGAGGAGGTCGACGCGCTCGAGGTCATGGGCATCCCGAGCCTGCCCTTCCTCGTGACGACCCGGATGATCGCCGGTTTCGTCGCGGTCATCCCGCTCTACGTCCTCGGGCTGCTCTCGTCGTACGCGGCGACCCGCTTCATCGTCACCGACTACTTCGGGCAGTCCAAGGGGACCTACGACCACTATTTCCACCTGTTTCTGCCCCCCGGAGACATCCTCTGGTCCTTCGCCAAGGTCCTCGTCTTCGCCGTCGTCATCATCGGCATCCACTGCTACTACGGCTACACCGCGAGCGGCGGCCCGGCCGGGGTCGGTGTGGCCGTCGGCCGGGCGGTGCGCACCTCGATCGTCGCCGTCAACGTCATCGACTTCTTCCTCAGCCTCGCGATCTGGGGCGCCACGACGACGGTGAGGATCGCCGGATGAGTGGCGGGTTCCTCGCGGGGCTGCGGGAGCGGGCGTACGGCGTCGCGTTCCTGCTCGTCGCCGTGCTCGGTGTCGCGGCCTCCGTGGCGACCTTCGAGAAGGTCTTCACGAAGGTCGTGACCGTCACCCTGCGCACCGACCGGATCGGCAGCCAGATGCAGGAGGCCGCCGACGTCAAGATCCGCGGCGTCGTCGTCGGCGAGGTCCGCTCGATCGCCTCGAGCCCGCAGGGCGCGACCCTCACCCTGGCGCTCGACCCCGCCTCCACCGACCTCGTCCCGGCGTCGGTCAGCGCCCGCCTCCTGCCCAAGACCCTCTTCGGCGAGCGCTTCGTCGACCTCGTCGCGCCGAGCGGCGACCCCGGCCGCGCGATCCGGGAGGGCGACGTCATCCCGCAGGACCGCACGTCCGTGGCCATCGAGCTCGAGCGCGTCTTCGACGAGCTGCTCCCGCTGCTGCGCGCCGTCAGGCCCGAGAAGCTCGCCGCCACGCTCAACGCGCTGGCGACCGCGCTCGACGGCCGCGGGACGAGGCTCGGCGAGAACCTCGTGCTCGTCAACCGCTACTTCACCGAGCTCAACCCGAACCTGCCGCTGATCCAGGAGGACATCAGCGGGCTGGCCGACCTCGCGAGCACCTACGCCGACGCCGCTCCCGACCTCCTGCGCGCCGCGAACGCGCTGCGCACGACGAACACGACGATCGTCGAGAAGCAGGACCAGCTCTCGGGCTTCCTCGCCGGGACGGCCGGCTTCGCCAACACGACGGCGTCCTTCCTCGAGCAGAACGAGGACCGGATCATCCAGGTCGGCCGGGTCCAGCGCCCGACGCTGCAGGTCCTCGCCAAGCACGCGCCCGTCTACCCCTGCCTCGCACGGGGCCTCGTCGCCTGGATCCCGCGCGCCGAGGGGATCTTCGCGGGCGGTCAGTTCCACATCACCGTCGAGACGCCGCCGCAGCGCAGCGCCTACCGGCCGGGGCAGGAGCCGGCCTGGCAGGACGACCGCGGGCCGTCCTGCCGTGGCCTGCCGTCGCCCGGCGGGAGCCAGAAGGACCCGCGCCGCGCGGTCACCTTCGCCGACGGCACCGGGGGCAGCGCCCGCTCCGCCCTGCCCTCGGCCCTCCTCGCGCCCGGTGGGGTCGCCGTCGGCAACGTCGACTCCGGCCTCGCGGGGACGCAGGCCGAGCAGGAGGTCGTCGCCATCGCGCTCGCCTCCGAGGGGCACGGCGAGCCGTCGGCGCTCACGACCCTCCTCGCCGGGCCGATGCTGCGGGGGGCGGTGGTCGACCAGTGAGGACCGGACCCAGCCTCGTCAAGCTCCTCGCCTTCGTCGTCGTCACCGTGCTCGCCACGGGCGTGCTCGCGGCGACGATCGCCAACGTCCTGCCGGGCGACAAGGCCACCTACCGCGCGCTGTTCACGGACGTCACGGGCCTGAGCAGCGGCCAGGACGTCCGCATCGCCGGCGTGCGCGTCGGGACCGTGAGGGACATCCGGGTCGCGACGGACCGGGTCAGCGCCGAGGTGACCTTCGAGGTGCTGCGCAGCTCGACCCTGACGCAGGGGACGGCGGCGACCATCAAGTACCGCAACCTCGTCGGCGAGCGGTACGTCGCGCTGACCCAGGAGCCCGGGGACGCCACGCCGCTGCCCGAGGGCGGCACGATCCCGCTGGCCCGCACCCACCCGGCGCTCGACCTCACCGTCCTGTTCAACGGGTTCAAGCCGCTCTTCGCCGCGCTCTCGCCGCAGGACGTCAACGAGCTCTCCGCGCAGATCATCTCCGTCCTCCAGGGCGAGGGCGGTGACATCAACAGCCTCCTCGGCCAGACCGCGTCCCTGACTAAGGCGCTCGCGGACCGCGACGCGGTGATCGGCCGGACGATCGACAACCTCAACACCGTGCTCGGGACGGTGGAGTCCAACGACACCGCGTTCGCCGACCTCCTGCGCCAGCTCCAGCGGTTCGTGTCCGGGCTCGCCGAGGACCGCACGGCCATCGGCGACTCGCTGACGAACATCAACGCGCTGACCGGTGACACCGCGAGCCTCCTGCAGGCGGCCCGGCCCGACCTCCGGAGCGACATCGCGAACCTCGGGGACCTCGCGAGCACGCTGAACGAGCCGGCCAACACGAAGGAGTTCGAGCGGTTCATCGGGCAGGCGCCGACGAAGATCTCGACGATCACCCGGACGGCCACCTATGGCTCGTGGTTCAACTTCTACCTCTGCCGCTTCGACGTGCAGAACCTGCTGCTGCCGACCGGCAAGACGCCCGGGGGGCTGGGGTACGACGTGGCGGCGGCGAGGTGCCGGTCGTGAGGGCGCCCCGGCTGCGGGTGCCGCGCCTGTCCGCCCGCCACGCGCGGTCCGGGCGGCCCCCGCGCGACCGCAACACGCTGCGCCTCGGCCTCGCCGGCATCACCGCGATGGTCGTGCTCATGGTGCTGGCGTTCAACGCGTCGAGCCTGCCGTTCATCGGTGGCGGTGACGACTACAGCGCGGCCTTCACCGAGGCCGGCGGGCTGCGCGACGGTGACGACGTCCGCATCGCCGGCGTGACCGTCGGCAAGGTCACCGGCGTCGACCTCGAGGGCTCGCACGTCCGCGTGGACTTCCGGGTCACCGAGGACGTCGCCTTCGGCCCCTCGACCGGGGCGTCGGTCCGGATCAAGACCCTGCTCGGCGAGAAGTACGTCGGCCTCGAGCCGCGGGGGACCGGGCGGATGAAGGTCGGCGCGCAGATCCCGCTGTCGCGCACCGTCTCCTCCTACGACGTGGTCACCGCGTTCTCCGACCTCACCCGCACGACCGAGCGGATCGACACCGACCAGCTCGCGCGTTCGCTCGACGTCCTCGCGACCGAGTTCAAGGACACCCCAGAGAACGTCCGGGGCGCGCTCGACGGCCTGGGCCGGCTGTCCTCGACCATCGCGAGCCGGGACGAGAAGCTGCGCGAGCTGCTCCGGGCCGCCGACTCCGTCACCGGGACCGTCGCCGAGCAGAACGCGGTCGTCGACAAGCTCATCAAGGACGCCGACCTCCTCGTGGCCGAGCTCGAGACGCGGCGCGAGGCCATCCACACCCTCTTCACGAACACGAGCGCCCTCGCGGAGCAGGTCACCGGCCTGGTCGAGGACAACCGGGCCGAGCTGCGGCCGGCGCTCGAGCAGCTCAAGGGCGTCCTCGCGACGCTCCAGGGCCACGAGGAGGACCTGCGCGACACCATCCGCGCGATGGCCCCGTTCACCCGGCTCTTCGCGAACACGCTCGGCACCGGGCCGTGGTTCGACACCTACATCCAGAACCTCACCAACCCCGTCGGGGGGGTGGGGCGCGGATGACCCGACGCACGCTCCCCGGTGGCGCCCGCCTGGCCGCCGTCGCCCGCCGCACTCCCCGCCGCGTCGCGCTCGCGGCCGGCGTCCTCGTCCTCGCGCTCGTCGCGGTCGTGGCGGTCGCCTGGCCGCGGCCCCAGCCGATGCACCTGAGCGCCGAGTTCGTCCGGGCGGTCGGGCTCTTCCCCGGCTCGGACGTCCGGATCCTCGGCGTCAAGGTCGGCCAGGTGACGGCGGTCGAGCCGCGCGGCGAGACCGTCCGGGTCGACCTCGACGTGACGACCGACCACCCGGTGCCCGCCGACGCGCAGGCCGCGATCGTCGCGCCCTCGCTCGTCAGCGACCGGTACGTCCAGCTGCTGCCGGTCTGGACCGACGGGCCGCGGATGCGCGACGGCGCACGGATCCCCTTGGAGCGCACCGCCGTCCCCGTCGAGCTCGACCGCGTGAGCCAGAGCCTGGACGACCTGATGGTCGCCCTCGGGCCGCAGGGGGCCAACGCCGACGGCGCGCTCTCGCGGGTGCTCGAGACCGGCGCGGCCAACCTCGACGGCAACGGGCAGACGCTGCACGACACGACGGTCGACCTCTCGCGCGCCGTGCAGACGTTCGCCGAGGGGCGCGGCGACCTGTTCTCGACCGTGAAGAACCTCAACACCTTCACCGAGACGGTCGCGGCCAACGACAAGCAGGTGCGGCGGCTCAACGACAACCTGGCCTCGGTCACCACCGCCCTCGACGACGAGCGCGACGACCTCGCCTCGGCGCTGGCCAACCTCGCGGTGGCCCTCGACCAGGTCACCTCGTTCGTCCGCGACAACCGGGCCGTCCTCACGGACGACGTCGGGCGCCTCACCGACGTCACCTCCGCCGTCGCGCAGGAGCGCAAGGCGCTCGCCGAGACCCTCGACGACGCCCCCGTCGCGCTCTCCAACCTCCAGCTCGCCTACGACGAGAGGACGGGCTCGCTCGACACCCGGGCGACCATCCAGGGCACCGACCGGCCCGGCCTGCTGCTCTGCTCGCTCATCACCGGGCCGACGGGGACCGGCAACACCGACCTGTGCAAGAGCTCCGGCCTCCTCGACCTGAAGCTGCCCGACGTCCTCGGCGGGCTCACCGGCTCGCGGGGCGAGACGGGCGGGTTGCTCCGCGGGGCCGACCCCACCCTCGGAGGGCTGCTCGGATGACCACGACCCGCCGCCGCCTCACCGCCGCCGTCGGCGCGCTCACCGCGCTCGTCCTCGCGGGCTGCACGAGCGTCTACGACCTCCCGCTGCCCGGCGGCCCGCGGGCCGAGGGCCGCCAGATCACGGTCCGGGCCGAGTTCGCCGACGTCCTCGACCTCGTCCCGCGCTCGTCGGTCAAGATCGACGAGGTGACCGTGGGGGAGGTGACGGCCATCGACCTCGACGGCTGGACCGCCCGCGTGACGATGCGGGTGCCGGCCGCCAGCGACCTGCCCGACGACACCCGGGCCGAGCTCAAGCAGACCTCTCTACTGGGCGAGAAGTACGTCGCCCTCGAGCGTCCCGAGGGTGGTGGCACCGGCCGGCTCGGCGACGGCGACCTCATCCCGCTCGAGCGCACCGGGCGCAACCCCGAGGTCGAGGAGGTGCTGGCCGCCCTCTCGATGCTGCTCAACGGCGGGGGAGTGGGTCAGCTCAAGGTCATCGAGACCGAGCTGAACAACGCCCTGCGCGGCCGGACCGACGACATCCGCAGCCTCGTCACGCAGCTCGACACCTTCGTCGGCGGTCTCGACGACCAGAAGGCCGAGATCGTCCGCGCCATCGACGGCATCGACCGGCTGAGCGCGAGCCTCGCGCAGCGGCGCGGCGAGCTCGAGGGCGTGCTGCGCGAGCTGCCGAAGGGTCTCGCGATCCTCGCCGACCAGCGCGAGCAGCTGACGACGATGCTGACCTCCCTCGACCGGCTCGGGAAGGTCGGCACGCGGGTCGTCCGGGCCTCGCGCGAGGACACGCTGGCGAACCTCGCCGCGTTGAAGCCGGTTCTCGCGCAGCTGAACGAGGCCGGCGACGACCTGCCGAAGAGCCTCCAGCTGCTCCTCACCTACCCCTTCCCCGACTCCTCGCTCCAGGCGATCAAGGGCGACTACACGAACCTGCACGTGACGGCCGACCTCGACCTCCGGGGCCTCACCCTGCCCCTGCCGACCGCGCTGCCGACGATCCTCCCGACGTCGCTGCCGACGGTCCTGCCGACGGTCCTCCCGACGGTCCTGCCGACCGTCACGGTGCCGGTGCCGACCATCCTCCCGAGCCTGCCGCTGCCGACGCGCTCGGGCGGCCCGCTCTGCCCGCCGGTCTGCCTCGGGGGCGGCGCGGCCGACGACGCCTCGTGGACGACGCTCTACACCGGGGGGCAGCCGTGATCCGTCGCCTGACCCGGGTCCAGCTCGGGCTCTTCCTCGTCATCACCGTCGTCGCGACGTCGATCCTCTCGGCGAGCTACGTCGGGCTGACCGAGCGCGTCTTCGGCACCGGTCCGACCGTCGTCGTCGACCTCGCGAGCTCCGGCGGCATCTTCGAGGGCGCCGAGGTGACCTACCGCGGCGTGCGGGTCGGCCGCGTCGAGGACCTGACGCTCAGCGCCGACGGCGTCCGCGCCCACGCGAAGCTCGAGAGCGGGGTCGAGGTGCCGACCGACACCCGCGCCGTCGTCGAGAACCGCTCGGCGGTGGGGGAGCAGTACCTCGACCTCCAGCCGCGGGCCGAGGGCGCCCCCTACCTCGCGGACGGCGACGTCATCGCGCGCGACGACACCGCCACCCCGCTGCGCGTCGACCAGCTGCTGCTCGACGTCGACCGCACCGTGCGCTCGGTCCCCAAGGACGACCTCTCGACCGTGGTCGACGAGCTCGGCACCGGCTTCGAGGGCACCGGCGATGACCTCGGCCGGCTCATCGACGGCGGGGACGCGTTGACGCGCAGCGCGATCGAGGCGCTGCCCGACACCGTGGCCCTGCTGCGCTCCGGCAAGGTCGTGCTCGACACCCAGCGCGACGGCGCCTCGCAGATCAGGACGTTCTCGGGGAACCTGGCCCGGATCTCCGAGACGCTGCGCGACTCCGACCCCGACCTGCGTGTGGTCCTCGACCGCGGTGCGGTGGCGTCCGCCGAGCTCGAGGCCGTCGTCGCCGAGAACCGCACCTCGCTCGCCACGCTCCTCGCCAACCTCGTGACGGTCGGGCAGGTGACGAGCGCCCGCGTCGACGGCATCGACCAGCTGCTCATCACCTACCCCGAGGTCGTCGCAGGCGGCTACACCGTCGTCCCCGGTGACGGCACCGCGCACTTCGGGCTCCAGCTCTCGCAGTCGCCCGGCCCGTGCACGCAGGGCTACGGGGGCACGACGAGGACCGACCCCAACCGGACGAGCGGGCTGCCGAAGGCCAACACCGACGCCCGGTGCTCGCTGCCGCGCGGCTCGGCCTCGACCGTCCGCGGCGCCCAGAACGCGCCGGGGGCCCGCCCGGCCGGCAGCGCGACGTACGCCATGGCGTACGGTTCCGAGCCGGTCCCGCTGGGGACCACCGCCTACGGGGCGCCGGCCACGGTCTCGGCGCCCGTCGCCCCGGCCGCCGGCGGCGGCCTGTCCTGGATCATGGAGGAGGCCACCCGATGACCCGCACCGTCCGCGTCCTGTGGGCCCTCGTCGCGCTCGTCGTCGTCGCGACGGTCGTGCTCGGCGCGACCCGCGGCCGCGCCTGGTACGAGGGCCGGCAGCTCGAGCAGGCCCAGCGCGACGCGCTCGCGGCCGGCCGGCAGCTGGCCGTCAACTTCGCGACGCTCGACTACCGGCAGGTCGACGCCGACACCAAGCGAGTGGAGGACGGGGCCACGGGGGAGTTCCTCGACAGCTACGGCAAGAGCCTCGCCGACCTGCGCAGCGTCGTCGTCCAGAACAAGTCGACCTCACGGGTCGAGCGGGCCGAGGCCGCCCTGGTCTCGGGCGACCGCGACTCCGCGCAGGTCATCGTCGGCATCGTCGCGCCGACGACCAACACCAACGTCCCGGACGGCGAGACCAAGACCTACCGGGTCAAGCTCGGCCTGCGGGAGCTCGGCGGCACGTGGAAGGTGGAGCGCCTTGAGTTCGTCGGATGACCGTCGTCGCCCCCGGGTCGCGGGCCAGCGCCGCCGGCACGGCCGCCCGTCGGGGGAGCCGCCCGCGCCCGCGACGACGCCGGCCCCGGAGCCCGAGACGGCCGACCCGGTCGAGACGGTGGAGCCCGACGAGGACGCCGGCCGCCGCGGCCGCCTGCCGGCCGGTGCGGCGACCCCGCTGACCCTCCTCGTCCTCGCCCTCGTCGCCCTCGCGCTCGTCCTCACGGTGTCGCTGCGCGACCCCGGGGACCGCGAGCGCGACGCCCGCGCGGCGACCGCGGCCGCACGCACCTCCCTCGAGCAGCTGCTCTCCTACAGCTGGAAGACCCTCGACGCCCAGGCGCAGCGCAACGCCGGCCTGCTCACCGGCTCGTTCCGGACGGAGTACGCCACGACGATGGCCGGGGCCATCGCCCCGGTCGCCGAGAAGCAGAAGGTGACGGTCCAGGCGCGCAGCTACGAGGCCGGCGTCATGGGGCAGACCCCGGACACCGTCACCGTCCAGGTCTTCCTCAACCAGGCCAAGACGGCCGAGGGCGAGGAGCAGCCGTCGGTGGACCAGAACAGGGTCATCGCGACGATGCGCAAGGTCGACGGACGCTGGCTCGTCGAGCGGCTCTCGGCCTACTGACACGACCCGCCGGGGCGCCCTGCGGGCCCGTCCGGCGCGGCGCGGCACGCCGGGAACGGCGGTTTCGCTTGACGCGGGCACCCGGCGGCGTCATCCTGTTGCGCGTCACCCGCTCACGCGGGGGGCCGCACCGGGAGCCTGGGGGCTTGACGCGGTTGGACGGTGCTGCCTTCTTCGGGTATGCTATCTCTTTGCGCTGCCCCTAACCTTCCCTCGCTCGTCGTCGAGTCGTCCCATCGCCATGCCCCCGGCTGTCCCGGGTGGACCCGCGTGGGCACGGCACACGGTGGTCGGAGGGGTCGGGAGCGGCCAGTTCGCACAACAGACCAGGCCCGTGGAAGGAACCCTCCTTGGCTGCCTCGCGCACCACGTCCAAGATGACCACCGCTCTGACGGCTTCGGGCCGTCTCTCGTTCGCCAAGATCCGTGAGCCGCTGGAGGTCCCGGATCTCCTCGCCCTGCAGACCGAGAGCTTCGACTGGCTGCTCGGCAACGAGCGCTGGCAGGAGCGCGTCGCCGCCGCCCTCGAGGCCGGCCGCGACGACGTCCCGGAGCGCTCCGGCCTCGAGGAGATCTTCGAGGAGATCTCCCCGATCGAGGACTTCAGCGGCTCGATGTCGCTGAGCTTCCGCGACCACCGCTTCGAGGACGTCAAGTACTCGATCGAGGACTGCAAGGAGCGCGACCAGACCTACTCCGCGCCCCTGTTCGTCACCGCCGAGTTCATGAACAACACGACCGGCGAGATCAAGAGCCAGACGGTCTTCATGGGCGACTTCCCGCTCATGACCGAGCGCGGCACCTTCATCATCAACGGCACCGAGCGCGTCGTCGTCTCGCAGCTCGTCCGCTCCCCGGGCGTGTACTTCGAGCGCACCCCGGACAAGACCTCCGACAAGGACGTCTACTCCACCAAGGTCATCCCGAGCCGCGGCGCCTGGCTCGAGTTCGAGATCGACAAGCGCGACATGGTCGGCGTGCGCGTCGACCGCAAGCGCAAGCAGTCCGTCACGGTCCTCCTCAAGGCCCTCGGCATGTCCGAGGCCGAGATCCTCGAGGAGTTCGGTGACTACGAGTCGATGCGCATGACCCTCGAGAAGGACAACACGACGGGTCAGGACGACGCGCTGCTCGACATCTACCGCAAGCTGCGCCCGGGCGAGCCGCCGACCAAGGAGGCCGCGCAGACCCTGCTCGACAACCTCTACTTCAACGGCAAGCGCTACGACCTCGCCAAGGTCGGCCGGTACAAGATCAACAAGAAGCTCGGCCTCGACACCGAGCTGTCGACCTCGACCCTCGGGCTCGAGGACATCGTCGCCACGATCAAGTACCTCGTCGCGCTGCACGCCGGCGAGGAGACGATGCCGGGCACCCGCCGCGGCGAGACCGTCGACATCCGCGTCGAGACCGACGACATCGACCACTTCGGCAACCGCCGCCTGCGCAACGTCGGCGAGCTCATCCAGAACCAGGTCCGCACCGGCCTGTCCCGGATGGAGCGCGTCGTCCGCGAGCGCATGACGACCCAGGACGTCGAGGCGATCACGCCGCAGACGCTCATCAACATCCGCCCGGTCGTGGCGTCCATCAAGGAGTTCTTCGGCACCAGCCAGCTCTCCCAGTTCATGGACCAGAACAACCCGCTCGCGGGCCTGACGCACAAGCGGCGTCTGTCGGCCCTCGGCCCGGGTGGTCTCTCCCGTGACCGCGCCGGCATGGAGGTCCGCGACGTCCACCCGTCGCACTACGGCCGCATGTGCCCGATCGAAACCCCTGAGGGCCCGAACATCGGCCTCATCGGCTCGCTCGCGTCCTACGGGCGGATCAACTCCTTCGGCTTCATCGAGACCCCGTACCGCAAGGTCGACAAGGGTCGCGTGACCGACGACGTCCACTACCTCTCCGCCGACGAGGAGGACGAGCACGTCATCGCCCAGGCGAACGCGACGCTCTCCGAGGACGGCACCCACTTCGCCGACGAGCGCGTGCTCGTGCGCGTCAAGGGTGGCGAGGTCGAGTACGTCCCGGCGGCCGAGGTCGACTACATCGACGTCTCCCCGCGCCAGATGGTGTCCGCGGCCACCGCGCTCATCCCGTTCCTCGAGCACGACGACGCCAACCGCGCGCTCATGGGCTCGAACATGCAGCGCCAGGCCGTCCCGCTCGTGCGGGCCGAGGCCCCGCTCGTCGGCACCGGCATGGAGTTCCGCGCCGCGGTCGACTCCGGTGACGTCGTCGTCGCCGAGAAGGCCGGTGTCGTCACCGAGGTCTCCGCCGACCTCGTGACCGTCGCCGCCGACGACGGCACCTCGCGCACCTACCGCATCGCGAAGTTCGACCGCTCCAACCAGGGCAACAGCTACAACCAGGTCGTGCGCGTCGACGAGGGCCAGCGTCTCGAGGCCGGCCAGCTCATCGCCGACGGTCCCGCGACCGACGGTGGCGAGATGGCGCTCGGGCGCAACCTCCTCGTGGCGTTCATGCCGTGGGAGGGCCACAACTACGAGGACGCGATCATCCTCAGCCAGCGCCTGGTCCAGGACGACGTCCTCTCCTCGATCCACATCGAGGAGCACGAGGTCGACGCCCGCGACACCAAGCTCGGCCCCGAGGAGATCACCCGGGACATCCCGAACGTCTCCGAGGACGTCCTCGCCGACCTCGACGAGCGCGGCATCATCCGCATCGGTGCGGAGGTCCGCGACGGCGACCTGCTCGTCGGCAAGGTCACGCCCAAGGGCGAGACCGAGCTGACCCCGGAGGAGCGCCTGCTGCGCGCGATCTTCGGCGAGAAGGCGCGCGAGGTCCGCGACACCTCCCTCAAGGTCCCCCACGGCGAGACCGGCACCGTCATCGGCGTCAAGGTCTTCGACAAGGACGAGGGCGACGAGCTGCCCCCGGGCGTCAACCAGCTGGTCCGCGTCTACGTGGCGAACAAGCGCAAGATCACCGACGGCGACAAGCTCGCCGGCCGCCACGGCAACAAGGGCGTCATCTCCAAGATCCTCCCGGTCGAGGACATGCCCTTCCTCGAGGACGGCACCCCGGTCGACGTCGTGCTCAACCCGCTCGGTGTCCCCGGCCGCATGAACGTCGGGCAGATCCTCGAGCTCCACCTCGGCTGGGCCGCCAGCCGCGGCTGGGAGATCGAGGGCAAGCCCGAGTGGGCCGAGCTCATCCCCGAGGACGCGCGCCAGGCCCCGGCCGGCACCCGCGTCGCCTCGCCGGTGTTCGACGGTGTCCGCGAGAACGAGATCGTCGGTCTGCTCGACAGCACGCGCAAGACCCGCGACGACGTCCGCCTCATCGACGGCTCGGGCAAGGCCCGCCTCTTCGACGGCCGCTCCGGTGAGCCGTTCCCGGAGGCCGTCTCGGTCGGCTACATGTACATCCTCAAGCTGCACCACCTCGTGGACGACAAGATCCACGCGCGCAGCACGGGTCCCTACTCGATGATCACCCAGCAGCCGCTCGGCGGTAAGGCCCAGTTCGGTGGCCAGCGCTTCGGTGAGATGGAGGTCTGGGCCCTCGAGGCGTACGGCGCGGCCTACGCGCTGCAGGAGCTGCTCACCATCAAGTCCGACGACGTCAACGGCCGCGTCAAGGTCTACGAGGCGATCGTCAAGGGCGACAACATCCCCGAGCCCGGCATCCCCGAGTCCTTCAAGGTGCTCATCAAGGAGATGCAGTCCCTCTGCCTCAACGTGGAGGTCCTGTCCAGCGACGGGTCCACCATCGAGATGCACGACGCGGAGGACGACGTCTTCCGCGCCGCCGAGGAGCTCGGCATCGACCTGTCCCGGCGCGAGCCGAGCAGCGTCGAAGAGGTCTGACAGGTGCGGGGCCGGGGCGCCGTGCGCGCCCCGGCCCACCACCCGCTCGACACACCACCTGACAGACCACGACTGACGTAAGAAACGAAAGAAGGAACCACGTGCTCGACGTCAACTTCTTCGACGAGCTCCGGATCGGCCTCGCCACCGCGGACTCGATCCGCGCCTGGAGCCACGGTGAGGTCAAGAAGCCCGAGACGATCAACTACCGCACCCTCAAGCCCGAGAAGGACGGCCTCTTCTGCGAGAAGATCTTCGGCCCGACCCGGGACTGGGAGTGCGCCTGCGGCAAGTACAAGCGGGTCCGCTTCAAGGGCATCATCTGCGAGCGCTGCGGCGTCGAGGTGACCCGCGCCGCCGTGCGTCGTGAGCGGATGGGCCACATCGAGCTCGCCGCCCCCGTCACCCACATCTGGTACTTCAAGGGTGTCCCGAGCCGCCTCGGGTACCTGCTCGACCTCGCCCCGAAGGACCTCGAGAAGGTCATCTACTTCGCGGCCTACATGATCACGTCCGTCGACGAGGACCAGCGGCACGCCGACCTGCCCTCGCTCGAGGCCCAGATCCAGGTCGAGAAGAAGGAGATCGAGAACCGCCGCGACGCCGACGTCGAGGGCCGCGCCAAGAAGCTCGAGGACGACATCGCCGCCCTCGAGGCCGAGGGCGCCAAGTCCGACGCCAAGCGCAAGGTCCGCGACTCCGCCGAGCGCGAGATGAACGCGATCCGCCGTCGCGCCGACCAGCAGGTCGAGCGCCTCGAGCAGGTCTGGGACCGCTTCAAGAACCTCAAGGTCCAGGACCTCGAGGGCGACGAGGTCCTCTACCGCGAGATGCGCGACCGCTTCGGTCTCTACTTCGAGGGCGGGATGGGCGCCGCGGCGATCCAGAAGCGCCTCGAGACCTTCGACCTCGACGCCGAGGCCGAGTCGCTGCGCGAGAGCATCGCCACGGGCAAGGGCCAGCGCAAGACCCGCGCCCTCAAGCGCCTCAAGGTGGTCTCCGCCTTCCAGACGACGACGAACCAGCCGGCCGGCATGGTCCTCGACGCGATCCCGGTCATCCCGCCGGACCTGCGCCCGATGGTGCAGCTCGACGGTGGCCGCTTCGCGACCTCGGACCTCAACGACCTGTACCGCCGCGTCATCAACCGCAACAACCGCCTCAAGCGGCTGCTCGACCTCGGTGCGCCCGAGATCATCGTCAACAACGAGAAGCGGATGCTCCAGGAGGCCGTCGACAGCCTCTTCGACAACGGCCGTCGTGGCCGCCCGGTGACGGGCCCCGGCAACCGTCCGCTCAAGTCGCTGTCCGACATGCTCAAGGGCAAGCAGGGCCGGTTCCGCCAGAACCTGCTCGGCAAGCGCGTCGACTACTCCGGCCGCTCGGTCATCGTCGTCGGCCCGCAGCTCAAGCTGCACCAGTGCGGCCTGCCGAAGCAGATGGCGCTCGAGCTCTTCAAGCCCTTCGTCATGAAGCGGCTCGTCGACCTCGACCACGCCCAGAACATCAAGTCGGCCAAGCGCATGGTCGAGCGTCAGCGCCCCCAGGTCTGGGACGTCCTCGAAGAGGTCATCACCGAGCACCCGGTGCTGCTCAACCGTGCGCCCACGCTGCACCGCCTCGGCATCCAGGCCTTCGAGCCGCAGCTCGTCGAGGGCAAGGCCATCCAGATCCACCCGCTCGTCTGCACCGCGTTCAACGCGGACTTCGACGGTGACCAGATGGCTGTGCACGTGCCGCTGTCGGCGGAGGCCCAGGCCGAGGCCCGCATCCTCATGCTGTCCTCGAACAACATCCTCAAGCCGGCCGACGGCCGTCCCGTGACCATGCCCACCCAGGACATGATCATCGGCCTCTACCACCTCACCTCCGAGGTCGAGGACGGCAAGGGCGCCGGTCGGGCGTTCTCGACGGTGTCCGAGGCCCGCATGGCCTTCGACGCCGGCCAGATCGAGCTCGGTTCGCTCGTGAAGATCCGTCTCGAGCACCTCGTGCCCACGCCGATGACCGAGCTGCCCGAGGGCATCGAGCTCGACGCCGAGGGCTACGTGCCGGCGATGACGGTCGAGACCACCCTGGGTCGCGCGCTCTTCAACGAGACGCTCCCGATGGACTACCCGTTCGTCAACGACCAGGTCGACAAGAAGCGCCTCTCGACGATCGTCAACGACCTCGCCGAGCGCTACAGCAAGGTGCAGGTCGCGGCGAGCCTCGACGCGCTCAAGGAGTACGGCTTCCACTGGGCGACCCGCTCGGGCACCACGGTCGCCATCTCCGACGTCGTGACGCCCCCGCGCAAGCTCGAGATCCTCGACGGCTACGAGACCAAGGCCACGAAGGTCCAGACGCAGTACGAGCGCGGTCTGATCACCGACGACGAGCGCCGCCAGGAGCTCATCGAGATCTGGACGCAGGCCACGAACGAGGTCGCCAAGGAGATGGAGGCGAACATCCCGAGGACGAACACCATCTTCAAGATGGTCTCCTCCGGTGCGCGCGGTAACTGGATGCAGCTGCGCCAGATCGCCGGCATGCGTGGCCTGGTGTCGAACCCGAAGGGCGACATCATCCCGCGGCCGATCCGCGCGAACTTCCGCGAGGGCCTCACCGTGCTCGAGTTCTTCATCTCGACGCACGGCTCCCGCAAGGGCCTGGCCGACACCGCGCTGCGCACGGCGGACTCGGGCTACCTGACCCGTCGTCTCGTCGACGTGTCGCAGGACGTCATCATCCGCGAGGACGACTGCGGCACCGAGCGTGGCCTCAAGATGCCGATCGCGAGCACCGACGAGCGCACCGGCGCCCGCGCGGTCCACGACGACGTCGAGACCTCGGTCTACGCCCGCTCGCTCGCCGAGGACGTCGTCAAGGACGGCGAGGTCCTCGCCGAGGCCGGCATCGACCTCGGGGACGTCGTCATCGGCGCGCTCTTCGCGGCCGGCGTCGACTCGGTCAAGGTCCGCTCGGTCCTCACCTGCGACTCCAAGGTCGGGACCTGCGCCAAGTGCTACGGCCGCTCGCTGGCCACCGGCAAGCTCGTCGACATCGGTGAGGCCGTCGGCATCATCGCGGCGCAGTCCATCGGTGAGCCCGGCACCCAGCTGACGATGCGCACCTTCCACACCGGTGGTGTGGCCGGTGACGACATCACGCAGGGTCTGCCGCGTGTCGTCGAGCTCTTCGAGGCCCGCACGCCCAAGGGTGTCTCGCCGATCGCCGAGGCCTCCGGCCGCGTGACGATCGAGGAGACCGACAAGGCGCGTCGCCTCCTGCTCACGCCGGACGACGGCTCCGAGGAGCACGCCTACCCGGTGACCAAGCGTGCCCGCCTGCTCGTGCAGGACGGCCAGCACGTCGAGGTCGGTGCGCAGCTGACGCAGGGGTCGATCGACCCCAAGCAGGTGCTGCGCATCCTCGGCCCGCGCAAGACGCAGGAGCACCTCGTCGACGAGGTGCAGAACGTCTACCGCCAGCAGGGTGTGTCCATCCACGACAAGCACATCGAGGTCATCGTCCGGCAGATGCTGCGCCGGATCACGATCATCGAGTCGGGCGACGCGGACCTGCTCCCGGGCATGCTCGCCGAGCGCGGCCGCTTCGAGGAGGAGAACCGTCGTGTCGTCGCCGAGGGCGGCAAGCCGGCCTCGGGTCGTCCCGAGCTCATGGGCATCACCAAGGCCTCGCTCGCGACCGAGTCGTGGCTGTCGGCGGCCTCCTTCCAGGAGACCACCCGCGTCCTCACCGAGGCCGCCATGGAGGGTCGTTCCGACTCCCTCCTCGGCCTCAAGGAGAACGTCATCCTCGGCAAGCTCATCCCGGCCGGCACGGGTCTGACCCGCTACCGCAACATCGCGGTGGAGCCGACCGAGGAGGCCAAGGCCGCCATGTACTCCATGCCGAACTACGAGGACTACGCGTTCTCGTTCGGCCCGGGGTCCGGCGAGGCCGTCCGCCTCGACGACAGCGAGCTCGGTCTCGACCGGCTCTGAGCCGCAGCACCGCCGCACGGGCGGGCACCACGTGGGAGACCACGGGTGCCCGCCCGTCGGCGTTCCCGGGGGCGCTGGCCTAGGGTGACCGGATGGACGAGCCGCCGGTGACGCTGGCGCGGGCCGGGACGCCGGCGGGGGAGGTCGTGCTGCGTCGGCACGAGGGGGTCCTCCAGCTCGTCGTCGACGGCGTCTTCGCGATGGACACCGCCGACGTGTCCACGGAGCGGGTGCTCGCCGACGAGGCGCTGCGGCACCACCCGGCGCCGGCCCGCGTGCTCGTCGGGGGCCTCGGCCTGGGGTTCACCACCCGCGCGGTCCTCGCCGACCCGCGGGTGCGCCACGTCGACGTCGTCGAGCTCGCGGCGCCGCTCGTGGGCTGGGCCCGGGAAGGCCTCGTCGAGGAGCTGGCCGGGCTCGAGGGGGAGCGGTGCACCCTCCACGTGGCCGACGTCGCGGACGTCCTCGCGGGCAGGGCCGCCCCGGACGGGCCCTGGGACCTGGTCCTGCTCGACGTCGACAACGGCCCGGACTTCCTCGTCCATGCCGCCAACGCGGCTCTCTACGAGGAGGGCTCGCTGTCGACGGCCCGGCGGGTGCTGCGTCCGGGTGGCCGGTTCGTCGTGTGGTCCTCGCACCGGGCGCCGGCTCTCCTCGAGGCGATGCGCGCGGTGGCCGGGCCCGGTGACGTGGTCGACGAGGTGGTGCTCCCGGTCCGGCGTGACGGCCGCGAGCTCGACTACGCGCTGTACTCGTTGGCGTCCGGGGCGCCCGCCGGGGGAGGATGACCCGGTGCGCCGCGATCTCGTCATCCGCCCGGAGCGTCCCGAGGACGCCGGGTCGGTCCGCGACCTCGTCCTCGCCGCCTTCGCGACGACGGACTTCTCCGACGGCGAGCCCGAGGCGCGGCTCGTCGACGGCCTGCGGGCCGACGACGACCTCCTGCCGGCGCTGACCTTCGTCGCCGAGCTCGACGGCGGTGTCGTCGGCAGCGTCGTCTGCAGCCGCGCGTCGATGGGGGAGGGGCCCTCGGTGGGGCTCGGGCCGCTCGCGGTGCGCCCGGACCACATGGGGCAGGGCATCGGTTCGGCCCTCGTGGCGTCGGTCGTCGCGACCGCCGAGCAGCTCGCCGAGCCCTCGGTCGTGCTCCTCGGCGACCCGGGGTTCTACGGCGCCTTCGGGTTCGAGACCGCCGCCGACCACGGGGTGGCCCCGCCCGGGCCGTGGGAGGACCGGTTCTTCCAGCTGTTGCGGCTGCGGGCCTGGCACCCGGGGCTCGCGGGCCCGTTCCGCTACGCCCCGGCGTTCGACCGGCTCTGAGGCGGGGAGGACGCCGGCAACCGATTTGGGTGCCCACGCGCGGCCCGGTATCCTTGGGTGTTGTGTCTGGCTAGGACCAGACCCAGGAGCCGGGACCGGCGCCGCGAGGCGACGGGCACGGCCTCGCCCACCTCCTGCCGGGCGCCCCACCACACCACATCCCCTCGGGGAATGGCGCATGGGGAGTGCAGGGAGGAGCAGCCGGTGCGACACACCCGAACGCGGGGGTCGAGCAGCGGCCATGACAAGGAGTGACGGCGCGACCGCCGTCGCTTGACCAGACCAGACCGAAGGATCCAGGTTGCCTACCATCAACCAGCTGGTGCGCAAGGGCCGGCAGGACAAGGCCGTCAAGGCCAAGACTCCTGCCCTCAAGGGCTCCCCGCAGCGCCGCGGCGTGTGCACGCGCGTGTACACGACCACCCCCAAGAAGCCGAACTCCGCCCTCCGCAAGGTCGCCCGCGTGCGCCTCACGAGCGGCATCGAGGTCACCGCCTACATCCCCGGTGTCGGCCACAACCTCCAGGAGCACTCGATGGTGCTCGTCCGCGGCGGTCGTGTGAAGGACCTCCCCGGCGTGCGCTACAAGATCATCCGCGGCGCCCTCGACACCCAGGGCGTCAAGAACCGTCAGCAGGCGCGCAGCCGCTACGGCGCGAAGAAGGGTAAGAGCTGATGCCGCGCAAGGGTCCCGCTCCGAAGCGGCCGCTCGTCATCGACCCGGTCCACCAGTCCCCGCTGGTGACCTCGCTGGTCAACAAGGTCCTCCTCGACGGCAAGAAGTCCACTGCCGAGCGCATCGTCTACGGCGCGCTCGAGGGCTGCCGCGAGAAGACCGGCACCGACCCGGTGCAGACGCTCAAGCGCGCGCTCGACAACATCAAGCCGACGCTCGAGGTCAAGTCCCGCCGCGTCGGCGGTGCGACCTACCAGGTCCCGATCGAGGTCAAGCCGAACCGCGCGACGACGCTGTCGCTGCGCTGGCTCGTCGGTTACTCGCGCCAGCGTCGTGAGAAGACGATGACCGAGCGCCTCATGAACGAGATCCTCGACGCGTCCAACGGCCTCGGCGCCGCGGTCAAGCGTCGCGAGGACACGCACAAGATGGCCGAGTCCAACAAGGCCTTCGCGCACTACCGCTGGTGACCCCGTCCGGGGAGCCGCGCCGCCCCGCGGCCGGCTCCCCGGACCACCGGTGCAGACCGCACCCCCCCGCACCACCCGAAGCGACGAGACGAGAGCACAGAACGTGGCACAGGACGTCCTGACGGACCTCAAGAAGGTCCGCAACATCGGCATCATGGCGCACATCGACGCCGGCAAGACCACGGCGACCGAGCGCATCCTCTTCTACACCGGTGTCAACCGGAAGATGGGCGAGACGCACGACGGCGCCTCCACCACCGACTGGATGGAGCAGGAGAAGGAGCGGGGGATCACCATCACCTCCGCCGCCGTCACCTCCTTCTGGGAGGGGTCGCAGATCAACATCATCGACACCCCCGGTCACGTCGACTTCACGGTCGAGGTCGAGCGCTCGCTGCGCGTCCTCGACGGCGCCGTCGCCGTCTTCGACGGCAAGGAGGGCGTCGAGCCCCAGTCCGAGACGGTCTGGCGCCAGGCGGACAAGTACAACGTCCCCCGCATCTGCTTCGTCAACAAGATGGACAAGCTCGGCGCGGACTTCTACTTCACCGTCGACACCATCAAGGACCGCCTCGGCGCGGAGCCCCTCGTGCTCCAGCTGCCGATCGGCGCCGAGAACGACTTCGTCGGTGTCGTCGACCTCATCTACAAGCGCGCGCTCGTGTGGGAGGGCGACGCCAAGGGCGATGTCACCATGGGTGCCAAGTACGAGATCCAGGACATCCCGGCCGACCTCGTCGAGCGCGTGGAGGAGTACCGCCACCAGCTCATCGAGCGGGTCGCCGAGTCCGACGACGCCCTCATGGAGAAGTACCTCGAGGGCGGCGAGCTCACCGCCGAGGAGATCAAGGCCGGCATCCGCCGCCTGACGATCGCCTCCGAGGTCTACCCGGTCCTGTGCGGCTCCGCGTTCAAGAACCGCGGCGTCCAGCCGATGCTCGACGCGGTCGTCGACTACCTCCCCTCGCCGCTCGACGTGCCGGCGATGGAGGGTCACGCCCCGGGCAACGAGGACGAGAAGGTCGAGCGCAAGCCCAGCAAGGACGAGCCGTTCTCCGCGCTCGCCTTCAAGGTCGCCTCGCACCCGTTCTTCGGCACGCTGACCTTCATCCGCGTCTACTCCGGCCACATCTCCGCCGGCACCCAGGTGCTCAACAGCACCAAGGTGAAGAAGGAGCGCATCGGGAAGCTCTTCCAGATGCACGCCAACAAGGAGAACCCGGTCGAGGACGCCATGGCGGGCCACATCTACGCCGCCATCGGTCTGAAGACGACGACGACCGGTGACACCCTCTGCGACATCGACAAGCCGGTCGTGCTCGAGTCGATGACCTTCCCGGAGCCCGTCATCCAGGTCGCCATCGAGCCCAAGACCAAGGGCGACCAGGAGAAGCTCGGCACCGCGATCCAGAAGCTGGCCGAGGAGGACCCGACCTTCCAGGTGCACCTCGACGAGGACACCGGCCAGACGATCATCGCCGGCATGGGCGAGCTCCACCTCGACATCCTCGTCGACCGCATGCGTCGCGAGTTCAAGGTCGAGGCCAACGTCGGCAAGCCGCAGGTCGCCTACCGCGAGACCATCAAGCGGACCCTCGAGCGCTACGACTACACCCACAAGAAGCAGACGGGTGGCTCGGGCCAGTTCGCGAAGGTCCAGATCGCGCTGGAGCCGCTGGACACCGCCGAGGGCGAGCTCTACGAGTTCTCCAACAAGGTCACCGGTGGCCGCATCCCGCGCGAGTACATCCCGTCGGTCGACGCCGGCATCCAGGACGCCATGCAGTACGGCGTGCTCGCCGGCTACCCGCTGGTCGGCATCAAGGCGACGCTCCTCGACGGTGCGTACCACGACGTCGACTCCTCGGAGATGGCGTTCAAGATCGCCGGCTCGATGGCGCTCAAGGAGGCCGTCCGCAAGTGCGAGCCGGTCCTCCTCGAGCCGATGATGGCCGTCGAGGTCCGCACCCCTGAGGACTACATGGGTGAGGTCATCGGCGACATCAACTCGCGGCGTGGCCACATCCAGGCGATGGAGGACATCTCCGGCGCCAAGGTCGTCCGCGGCCTGGTCCCGCTGTCGGAGATGTTCGGGTACGTCGGCGACCTGCGGTCCAAGACCCAGGGTCGCGCGAACTACTCGATGGAGTTCGACTCCTACGCCGAGGTCCCCAAGTCGGTGGCCGAGGAGATCATCAAGAAGACCCGGGGCGAGTGACCGCTACAGTGGTCGCTGATCTCGCCTGAGAGAAGCACTTCCAACCAACCCCCAGACGACGCCACGTCCTGCCCGGTCGTAACGGCGTTACCGAGAAATCAGTCCTGAGGAGGACATCAAGTGGCGAAGGCAAAGTTCGAGCGGACCAAGCCGCACGTCAACATCGGCACCATCGGTCACATCGACCACGGTAAGACGACGCTGACTGCTGCGATCTCCAAGGTCCTGCACGACAAGTACCCGGACCTGAACCCCCAGTTCGCGTTCGACGACATCGACAAGGCGCCCGAGGAGAAGCAGCGCGGTATCACGATCTCCATCGCGCACATCGAGTACCAGACCGAGGGCCGTCACTACGCCCACGTCGACTGCCCGGGCCACGCCGACTACGTGAAGAACATGATCACGGGTGCGGCGCAGATGGACGGCGCGATCCTCGTCGTCGCCGCCACCGACGGTCCGATGCCGCAGACGAAGGAGCACGTCCTCCTGGCCCGCCAGGTCGGCGTCCCCTACGTCGTCGTGGCGCTCAACAAGGCCGACATGGTCGACGACGAGGAGATCCTCGAGCTCGTCGAGATGGAGGTCCGCGAGCTGCTGAGCTCCTACGAGTTCCCCGGTGACGACCTCCCCGTCGTCAAGGTCTCGGCGCTCAAGGCGCTCGAGGGCGACGCCGAGTGGGGCCAGACCGTCCTCGACCTCATGGACGCCGTCGACAACTACATCCCGGAGCCGGAGCGCGACACCGACAAGCCGTTCCTCATGCCCGTCGAGGACGTCTTCACGATCACCGGTCGTGGCACGGTCGTCACCGGCCGCATCGAGCGCGGTGTCCTCAAGGTCAACGAGGAGGTCGAGATCGTCGGCATCCACACCGGCCCGCCGACCAAGACCACGGCCACCGGCATCGAGATGTTCCGCAAGCTCCTCGACGAGGGCCGTGCGGGCGAGAACGTCGGCCTGCTCCTGCGTGGCATCAAGCGCGAGGACGTCGAGCGCGGCCAGGTCGTCGTCAAGCCGGGCTCGATCACGCCGCACACGGCGTTCGACGCCAACGTCTACATCCTGTCCAAGGACGAGGGTGGCCGTCACACCCCGTTCTACGACAACTACCGTCCGCAGTTCTACTTCCGGACCACGGACGTCACCGGCGTCGTCACGCTGCCCGAGGGCACCGAGATGGTCATGCCCGGCGACAACACCGAGATGGCCGTCGAGCTCATCCAGCCCATCGCGATGGAGGAGGGCCTCAAGTTCGCCATCCGCGAGGGCGGCCGCACCGTCGGCGCCGGCCGGGTCACCAAGATCACGAAGTGACCTGACGCCGGTCGCCTGACCGGCAGCCCGTCGAAGGGCCCGCACCCCCGGGGGTGCGGGCCCTTCGCCGTGCCCCCGGGGTCGGCGGGTCAGCAGGTGAGGACGAGGTGGAAGATCGTGTCCTCGGCGACGCCCGTGGCGGAGTTCTTGACCGAGACGTAGACGGTGCTGTCGTGCGAGAAGTCGCTGTCGACCGAGATCTCGTGCACCGCCCCGAAGAGGTAGTCGGTGGCGGCCGGGGTGCAGCGGCTGACGTTGCGGTCGAAGGTCACCCGGGACGAACCCGTCCCGTCCTTGACGACGCCGACGAACCCGGACGAGGCGCCGGCGTGGACGGTCGGTGGCGCCGTGGTCGCGTCGACCGAGACGTACAGCGGCATGACCCAGTACCCCGCGACGTCGGCGAAGACGTGGGCCGAGCCCGGGGTCCTGAGCGTCAGCCGGCCGCTGGTGTCGACGGGCACGGTGACCATGTTGGCGACCGGGCCGGACGGGTTGTGGTTGACGAGCGAGGCGGTCGGCTCGGTCGTGCCCGTCGCCCAGCCCTTGAGGTCGCTCGTGCTCCCGCTCTGCGAGATCGCCCCGAGGTTGAGCTGCACCGCCGTCGCGACGGCGCTGACGTCGCACGACTCGGCCTTGCCGCCCTGGGCGGCGTAGCTCGTCGCCGTGGTGTCGAAGGTGCGGGAGGCGGCCGTGAGCCGACCGCCGGCGATGCGGGTGTCGATGATCCGGCAGGGGGCGACCGCGACGAAGCGCAGCTCGGAGCCCGCGGCGGTCGACGGGGTGACGAGGGCCGGCCGGGGCGCGGCCGACCGGCTCTGCGCGGTGCCCGGCTGCGGACCACCCGCGTCGGCGCCGGCGGCGCCGAGGACGAGGAGGGCGGCGCCGGCGGCGGCGACGGCCGCCCGGCGCAGGAGGGGTGACGTGCGCACGGGGGGAGCACCTTTCCGTGGGGTGGGCGCCGGGGACCCGTCGCGTGCTCCTCAGGAGGGCGGCACGGCCCGCGGTGATACGCCGTGACGCCGCCACGCCGCTCAGGCCGGGGTCAGCCGCTCCGCACCCACGCGCGCGAGCTCCTCGCGGACCCGGGCGATGGCGGGAGAGGGGGCCATGCTCCGGCGCCACGTCATCATGACGCGGCGGGTCGGCACGGGGTCGGTCAGCGGGACGGCGACGACCGACGCCGGCAGCTGCTCGCGCCCGAGGCGGGGGACGAGGCTGACGCAGACGCCCTCGGCGACGAGGCCGACGTGCGAGGCGAACTCCCACGACCAGTGCCGGATGCGCGGGCGGGCGCCGTGGAGGTCGAACATGTGGGTGAGCCAGCCGTGGCAGACCGAGCCCTCGGGTGCGCAGACCCAGTCGTCGGCGACGAGGTCGAGGGCGGTCGCGCCGGCGGCGCCGGCGAGCGGGTGGTCTCGGTGGACGAGCACGTCGGCGGTGTCGACCCCGAGCGTGACGACCTCGACGTGCTCGGGGAAGGGCAGGGGGAGGTCACCCCAGTTGTGGACGAGGGCGGCGTCGGCCCCGCCGGCGGCGACGAGGTCGATCGCCTCGTGCGGGTCACGCTCGACGAGGGTGACGGTGAGGTCGGGCTCGTCGACGGCAAGGGTGCGCAGCGCCGGGGCGAGGAGCCCGCGCACGGCCGTCGAGAACGCGACGAGCCGGACCCCGCCGGCGACCGGGCCCCCGGTCACCCGCCCGAGCCCGGACTCCAGCCGCTCGAGGCGGGCGAGGATGTCGCCGCCCTCGTCGACGAGGTGGCGACCCAGCTCGGTGAGCATCACGCCGCGCCCGACGCGTTCGAGGACCGGGCCGCCGACCCGTCGCTCGAGCCGCTTGACCTGCTGCGAGACGGCCGAGGGGGTGTAGCCGAGCTCGGCCGCGGCCCCGCCGACCGACCCGGTGCGTCGGACGGCCGCGAGGGTGGCGAGGTGCTCGAGCTCGATCATGTAGCGACGCTACACGGAGCGTGGCACGATCGTGCGCTGGTGCTGAACGGAGCTCCGGCGCGAGGATGGGGGCATGCCGCTGCGCGACACGCTCTCCGCCGTCCTCGTCATGCTCGTCTGGGGGATGAACTTCGTCGTCATCGAGCGCGGGCTCGACGGTGTCCCGCCGCTGCTCTTCGTCGCACTCCGCTTCGCCGTCGTCCTCCTCGCCCTGCCCTTCGTCGCACGGCCCGACGCCCCGCTGCGGCGCGTGCTCGCCGTGGGCGCCTGCATGAGCCTGGGGCAGTTCGGCCTCCTGTACTCCGCCCTGGCCCTCGGCATGCCGCCGGGCCTGGCCTCGCTGGTGCTCCAGGCGCAGGCGGTCCTCACCGTCGGGCTCGCCGCCCTCGTCCTCGGCGAACGACCGCTGCGCGTGCAGCTGGCCGGTGTCGGGGTCGGCGCGCTCGGCCTCGGGGTGGTCGCGCTCGGGCGCGGTGGCAGCGTGCCCGTCGTCGCCCTCGTCGTCTGCGTCCTCGCGGCGCTGTCGTGGGCGACCGGCAACGTGCTCGTGCGCCGGCTCGGGGTGCCCGGCGGGCTGGGCCTCACGGTGTGGTCGGCGCTCGTCGTGCCGGTGCCCGCGCTCGGCCTCAGCCTCCTCGTCGACGGGCCGGCCGCGGTCGGCACGGCCCTGACCCACCTCTCGGCCGTCAACTGGCTCTCGACCGCCTACACCGCGGTGCTCGCGAGCCTCGTCGGCTACGGAATCTGGAACCGCCTCCTCGAGCGGCACCCGGCCTCGGACGTCGCGCCGTTCACGCTGCTCGTCCCGCCCATCGGCATCGCGACGGCGTGGGTCGCCGACGGCGAGGTCCCCACCGCGCTGGTCGTCGGCGGGGGCGTCCTGCTCGTGCTCGGCGTCGCGCTGGTCACCCTGGGGCCACGGTGGCGGGGTCGGCCGCGCCGTGGGGTGACGGCGCGCGTGGCAGGCGGCGCACGTCCGGTGACGCCAGCGTCGTCAGCGCGATGACGGCGACGGCGAGCCCGCCCGCGAGGACCACGGGGGCGAGGCCGAACCGCTCGGCGACCGGCCCGGCGACGAGCTGCCCGACGGGCACGAGCGCCATCGAGCCCAGCGCGTCGTAGGAGTAGGCCCGGGAGAGCTGGGCCGGCTCGACGTGCTCCTGCACGGCGAGGTTCCAGCCCATGCCGAACACCTCGAGCCCGACGCCGGCCACGACCGCGGCGAGCACGAGCAGCCAGGCCGGGGACCCCCCGCCGAGCAGGACGAGGGGGAGGCCGAGCAGGGCGACGGCCGGCATGCCGACCCGCCGCGGCCGGCCGAGCGGGACGCGCAGCAGGACGGCGGTCGCGACGAGCGCGCCGGCCGCCTCGGCCGACAGCACCCAGCCCCAGGCGGGTCGACCGACCGTGTCCTCGGCCAGGGCCGGACCGAGCGTCAGCCACGCACCGCCCCAGACCGCGTTGAGGAGCGCGAAGGCGGTGACGACGACCCACAGCCACGGGGTGCCCCGGAAGGTCTGCCACCCCTCGCGCAGGTCGCGGACGACCGAGGGGGGGAGGTCGGCGGGGCCGGCCGGGCCACGGCTCGGCGGGGACGAGGGTCGGCACCATGCCGGCCATCGCCGGGAAGCCCGTCCCGGACGCCGCGCCCTGGAGCGCCTGGAGGACGACGACGGGCCAGAGCTCGCGCACCCCGGCGAGGAGCAGCGCCGCCGTGAGCCCCTGCAGCAGCGCGCTCGCGAGGTTCGAGCCCTGGAGGACGAGCGAGCGGGGGAGCCGGTCGGCGAGCACGCCCCCGAAGAGCAGGAGCGCGGTCATCGGCACCACCCGTGCCGCGAGGACCTGGCCCAGGGCGGTGGCCGAGCCGCCGAGGTCGAGGACCGCGAAGGCGAGGGCGACGGTCGCGGCCGAGGTGCCGACGAGGTTCGCCGTCCGTGAGGCGAGGTACCACGAGAACCCGCGCACGCGCAGCGGCGCGAGGCCGGCGCCGTCGGCGTTCACCGTGGGTCCATCGCGAAGGCGAACAGCGAGAGGTTGACGAGCGTCGTGCCCTCCGCACGCGGCGCCCTCGCCCCGTCGTGCACGAGCGCCGCGGCCTCGAGCAGCAGCTCGCGGGCGCGCACCCACGTCTCCTCCTCGACCCACAGCTCGGCGTCGGTCACGATCCCGGGCAGGTCCCGGCGCCGGTCGCGGTAGCGACGCTGCAGCTCCTGGGTAACGGCGCGCACGACGAGCTCGGCCGCGCCGGGGTCCACCCCACCGGTCGACGCGCCGCCCGGGCGGTCCTCCTCCCGCCAGGGGTGGCGGTAGCGGACGGCACGGCCGCCGCGGATGCTCTCCTCCCCGGCGACGACGAGCTCGCCCGCGTCGCGCAGGAGGCGCAGGTGGTAGGAGGCGTTGGCGTGCGTGAGCCCCAGCTCCCGGGCGACGTCCGCCGCGGAGAGGGCGCTGCCGGTGAGCAGGGACAGGATGCGCAGCCGCGTCGGGTGGGCGAGGGCCCGCAGGTGGCCGGGGTCGGTCATCACTACCTCCAAAGGGTTCTTGGGCAGTGGGACACCGCGGCGCACGAAGTGTCAAAGAGTTCTTGGGGAGTCCTCGACGCGCCACGGCGGCGGGGGTGCCGGGGGAGGGGGCCCCGGCGGTGTAGCGGCCGATTTGGTCAGGCGCGAGGGCTCTGGCAGACTAGCCGGGTTGCTTGGCGTGCCCCCGCGTCCCAGACCGGGACCGGGAGCCCACCGCGACGAGGTACTGAACCGCCGGACGGCGGGGCGGCTCGTCGGCGAAGAGCCAGGCCCGGTTCCACCGGACAGCCGGACCCACGGACGAACGCGAGAGATCGCCTGCGCCCGAACTGCGGAACAAGGGCGACACGCCCGACCGCGGGGGTCGGAGGTCCACGGGCCGGCACTTTGACAGATGGACGGCGAGAGAGAGACGGAACAACAGATGGCGGGACAGAAGATCCGCATCCGGTTGAAGTCGTATGACCACGAGGTCATCGACAGCTCGGCGCGCAAGATCGTCGACACCGTGACCCGCGCGGGTGCGACCGTGGTTGGCCCCGTGCCGCTGCCGACGGAGAAGAACGTCTTCTGCGTCATCCGGTCGCCGCACAAGTACAAGGACAGCCGCGAGCACTTCGAGATGCGCACGCACAAGCGCCTCATCGACATCATCGACCCGACGCCGAAGGCCGTCGACTCGCTGATGCGTCTCGACCTCCCGGCTGACGTCAACATCGAGATCAAGCTCTGAGGCTCGCGATGACTACTGCCACGAAGACCCAGAAGGGTCTGCTGGGCACCAAGCTCGGCATGACCCAGGTGTGGGACGAGAACAACCGACTCGTGCCCGTCACCGTGATCCAGGCCGGCCCGAACGTCGTGACCCAGGTCCGCGCGGCCGACGTCGACGGCTACGCGGCCGTCCAGCTCGGCTACGGCGCCATCGACCCCCGCAAGGTCACCAAGCCGCTGGCCGGCCACTTCGAGAAGGCCGGCGTGACCCCGCGCCGCTTCCTCATCGAGATCCGCACCGCCGACGCGGGCGAGTACTCGCTCGGCCAGGAGCTCGGCGCCGACACCTTCGAGTCCGGCTCCTCGGTCGACATCAGCGCGACCACCAAGGGCAAGGGCTTCGCCGGTGTCATGAAGCGTCACGGCTTCCACGGCGTCAGCTCCTCGCACGGTGCGCACAAGAACCACCGCAAGCCCGGCTCCATCGGTGGCTGCGCCACCCCGGGCCGCGTGTTCAAGGGCATGCGCATGGCCGGCCGCATGGGCGGCGTGCGCCACACCACGCAGAACCTCACGATCCACGCCGTGGACGCCGACAAGGGCCTGCTGCTCGTCAAGGGCGCCGTCCCCGGTCCCCGCGGTGCGGTCGTCCTCGTCCGCTCGGCCGCGAAGGGGGCCTGACCATGGCTACCACGACGCTCGACGTCACCCTCCCCTCGGAGATCTTCGACGTCCAGACCAACGTCCCGCTGATCCACCAGGTCGTCGTCGCGCAGCTCGCGGCGGCCCGTCAGGGCACGCACGCCACCAAGACCCGCGGCGACGTCCGCGGCGGTGGCAAGAAGCCCTACCGCCAGAAGGGCACCGGCCGGGCCCGCCAGGGCTCGACCCGTGCGCCGCAGTTCGCCGGCGGTGGCACCGTGCACGGCCCGCAGCCGCGTGACTACAACCAGCGCACCCCCAAGAAGATGAAGGCCGCCGCCCTGCGCGGTGCCCTCTCCGACCGGGCGCGCCACGGCCGCATCCACGTCGTCGAGTCCATCGCCACCGGCGAGGCCCCCTCGACCAAGGACGCCAAGGCCCTGTTCGCCGGTCTCACCGAGCGCCCGAACCTGCTCGTCGTCCTCGACCGCAGCGACATCGTGTCGCTGAAGTCGGTGCGCAACCTCGCCGAGGTCCACGTGCTCGCGGTCGACCAGCTCAACACCTACGACGTGCTCTGCGCCGACGACGTCGTCTTCACCCAGGCCGCCTACGAGGCGTTCACCGGTGAGACCGTCGCCGCCGCGAAGCCCGCCAAGAAGGCCGCGGCGAAGAAGGCTCCGGCCAAGAAGACCGCCGAGGCCGATGTGGAGGACGAGAAGTGAGCCAGGGCAAGAACCCCCGCGACATCCTGATCGCGCCGGTCGTGTCCGAGAAGTCGTACGGCCTCCTCGACGAGGGCAAGTACACCTTCCTCGTCGACCCGCGGTCGAACAAGACCGAGATCAAGATCGCCGTCGAGGAGATCTTCAAGGTCAAGGTCGACTCCGTGCACACGATGAACCGCCAGGGCAAGTCCCGTCGCACGCGGTTCGGCACCGGCAAGCGCAAGGACACCAAGCGCGCGATCGTCACCCTCCGCGAGGGCTCGATCGACATCTTCGGCAGCGCCGGCGCCTGAGGAAGCTGAGGACTACACCATGGGTATCCGCAAGTACAAGCCGACGACGCCGGGGCGTCGCGGGTCGAGCGTGGCCGACTTCGTCGAGGTCACCCGCTCCACCCCCGAGAAGTCCCTCGTCCGTCCGCTGACCAAGAGCGGTGGTCGCAACAGCAACGGCCGCATCACCACCCGTCACATCGGTGGTGGCCACAAGCGCGCTTACCGCGTCATCGACTTCCGTCGCCACGACAAGGACGGCGTGCCGGCCAAGGTCGCTCACATCGAGTACGACCCCAACCGCACCGCCCGCATCGCGCTGCTGCACTACGCGGACGGCGAGAAGCGCTACATCCTGGCCCCCAAGGGCCTCGAGCAGGGCGCGACGATCGAGAACGGCCCCTCGGCCGACATCAAGCCGGGCAACACGCTGCCGCTGCGCAACATCCCGACCGGTACGGTCATCCACGCCGTCGAGCTGAAGCCCGGTGGCGGCGCGAAGATCGCCCGCTCCGCCGGTGTGCGCGTGCAGCTCGTCGCCAAGGACGGCCCCTACGCGCAGCTGCGCATGCCGTCCGGTGAGATCCGCAACGTCGACGTGCGCTGCCGCGCCACCGTCGGCGAGGTCGGCAACGCCGAGCAGTCGAACATCAACTGGGGCAAGGCCGGCCGCATGCGCTGGAAGGGCAAGCGCCCGACCGTCCGTGGTGTCGTCATGAACCCGGTCGACCACCCGCACGGTGGTGGCGAGGGCCGCACCTCCGGTGGTCGTCACCCGGTGAGCCCCTGGGGCCAGCCCGAGGGCCGCACCCGCCGCCCCGGCAAGCCCAGCGACAAGCTCATCGTGCGTCGCCGTCGTACTGGCAAGAAGCGCTGATAAGGAGCCTGTGGAATGCCTCGTAGCCTGAAGAAGGGCCCCTTCATCGACGACCACCTTCAGAAGAAGGTGGATGTCCAGAACGAAGCGGGCACCAAGAACGTCATCAAGACCTGGTCGCGCCGTTCGGTCATCAGCCCGGACATGCTCGGCCACACCTTCGCCGTCCACGACGGCCGCAAGCACGCCCCGGTGTTCGTCACCGAGGCGATGGTCGGCCACAAGCTCGGCGAGTTCGCACCGACCCGCACCTTCAAGGGTCACGTGAAGGACGACAAGAAGGGGCGTCGTCGCTGATGGCCACCGACAACACCACGCTGGAGTCGCGGGCGACCGCCCGCCACACCCGGATCACGCCGATGAAGGCGCGTCGCGTCGTCGACCTCATCCGCGGCAAGGCTGCGCCCGACGCCGTGTCGGTCCTGCGCTTCGCGCCCCAGGCGGCGAGCGAGCAGGTCCTCAAGGTCCTCGAGTCCGCGATCGCCAACGCCCGCGTCCGCGCCGACAAGACGGCCGAGCGGTTCGACGAGCGCGAGCTCGTCGTCTCCGCGGCCTTCGTCGACGAGGGCCCGACCATGAAGCGGTTCCGTCCGCGCGCCCAGGGCCGCGCCGGCCGCATCAACAAGCGCACGAGCCACATCACGGTGGTCGTCGCTCCCAAGCCCGCCAAGACCACGAACGGAGGCACCCGCTGATGGGTCAGAAGGTCAACCCGCACGGCTTCCGTCTCGGGATCACGACGGAGCACAAGAGCCGTTGGTTCGCCGACTCCACCAAGGAGGGTCAGCGTTACCGCGACTACGTCAAGGAGGACGTGGCGATCCGCAAGCTCATGTCCACGGGCATGGACCGCGCCGGTATCGCCCGTGTCGACATCGAGCGCACGCGTGACCGCGTCCGCGTCGACATCCACACCGCCCGCCCGGGCATCGTCATCGGCCGCCGCGGCGCCGAGGCCGACCGCATCCGCGGTGAGCTCGAGAAGCTCACGGGCAAGCAGGTGCAGCTGAACATCCTCGAGGTCAAGAACCCCGAGCAGGAGGCCCAGCTCGTCGCGCAGGGCATCGCCGAGCAGCTGTCGGCCCGTGTCTCGTTCCGTCGCGCCATGCGCAAGGGCATGCAGTCCGCCACCCGCGCCGGCGCCAAGGGCATCCGCGTGCAGGTCTCCGGCCGCCTCGGCGGCGCGGAGATGAGCCGCACCGAGTTCTACCGCGAGGGTCGCGTGCCGCTGCACACCCTCCGCGCGCAGATCGACTACGGCCTGTACGAGGCCAAGACCACGTTCGGGCGCATCGGCGTCAAGGTGTGGATCTACAAGGGCGACATGACCGCTCGCGAGCTCGCGGCACAGCAGGCCACGGCTCCGCGCCAGGGTCGCGGCCCGCGTCGTGACGGCGCGGACCGCCCGGCCCGCGCCCGTCGCACCGAGGCCCCCGCCGCCCAGGCCCAGCAGGAGCAGGCCCCGGCCGCTCCGAGCACCGAGGAGTCCTGACCCATGTTGATTCCCCGTCGAGTCAAGCACCGCAAGCAGCACCACCCGGGTCGCTCGGGTATGGCCAAGGGCGGTACGACCATCGCGTTCGGTGACTACGGCATCCAGGCCCTCGAGCCCGCCTACGTCACCAACCGCCAGATCGAGTCCGCGCGTATCGCGATGACCCGGTACATCAAGCGTGGCGGAAAGGTCTGGATCAACATCTACCCGGACCGCCCGCTGACCAAGAAGCCGGCCGAGACCCGCATGGGCTCCGGCAAGGGGTCCCCCGAGTGGTGGATCGCCAACGTCAAGCCGGGTCGGATCATGTTCGAGCTCTCCGGTGTCCCGGAGGACGTCGCGCGCGAGGCCCTGCGTCTCGCGATGCACAAGCTGCCGATGAAGTGCCGCTTCGTCCGGCGTGAGGGTGGTGACTTCTGATGGCAGTCGGTTCCAAGGACCTGAGCCCCAAGGAGATGCGGGGCTTCGACGACGAGCGTCTCGTCGACGAGCTGCGCAAGGCCAAGGAGGAGCTGTTCAACCTCCGCTTCCAGTCCGCCACCGGGCAGCTGGACAACCACGGTCGGCTCCGCGCCGTCCGCAAGGACATCGCCCGGATCTACACCGAGATGCGTGAGCGTGAGCTCGGCATCGGCGTGAAGGGTGAGGCCAAGTGAGCGAGAAGAAGGACGAGACCGTGACCACCGTCAGCCGCAACGACCGCAAGACCCGCCAGGGCTACGTGGTGAGCGACAAGATGGACAAGACCGTCGTCGTCGAGGTCGAGGACCGCGTCAAGCACGCGCTCTACGGCAAGGTCATGCGCCGCTCGAGCAAGGTCAAGGCCCACGACGAGGCCAACGCCGCCGGCATCGGCGACCGCGTCCTCATCATGGAGACCCGGCCGCTGTCCGCGACGAAGCGCTGGCGCGTCGTCGAGATCCTCGAGAAGGCCAAGTAAGCCTCTGCCGCAAGGCAATCCAGTCAGTTCGGCCAGGCTCGCCCCCGGCGAGAACCAGCACGACGAGTAGGAGTTAGACAGTGATCCAGCAGGAGTCGCGACTGCGTGTCGCCGACAACACCGGTGCGAAGGAGATCCTCTGCATCCGTGTTCTCGGTGGTTCCGGTCGCCGGTACGCCGGCATCGGCGACACCATCGTCGCCACCGTCAAGGACGCGATCCCGGGCGGCAACGTGAAGAAGGGCGACGTCGTCAAGGCCGTCATCGTCCGGACGCGCAAGGAGCGCCGTCGTCCCGACGGTTCCTACATCCGCTTCGACGAGAACGCCGCGGTCATCCTCCGCAACGACGGTGACCCCCGTGGCACGCGCATCTTCGGCCCGGTCGGGCGCGAGCTGCGCGAGAAGAAGTTCATGAAGATCATCAGCCTGGCCCCGGAGGTGCTCTGAACCATGGCCTCGAAGATCAAGAAGGGCGACACCGTCCAGGTGCTCGCCGGCAAGGACAAGGGCCAGACCGGCAAGGTCATCGCGGTCAACCGCGAGACCGGCCGCGTCACGGTCGAGGGTGTCAACCGGGTGACCCGGCACACCAAGGCCGGCGAGTCGACCCGGGGCAGCCGCACCGGTGGCCTCGTCGTCCAGGAGGCGCCGATCCACGTGAGCAACGTGGCCATCGTCGACCCCTCGGACAAGAAGCCCACCCGGATCAAGACCCGCGTCGAGACCGTCGAGCGTGACGGCCGTCAGAAGACGAGCCGTGTCCGCGTCGGCGCGCGCTCGGGCAAGGACCTGTGAGAGAGATGGCCGAGACCGCTACCAAGCCCCGCCTCAAGGCGCGCTACCAGGACGAGATCAAGGGCGCCCTGCGTGACCAGTTCGGCTACGCCAACGTCATGCAGGTCCCGGGTGTCGTCAAGGTCGTCGTCAACATGGGTGTCGGCGACGCCGCCAAGGACAGCAAGCTCATCGAGGGTGCCGTCCGCGACCTCACCGCCATCACCGGCCAGAAGCCGGTCGTGACGAAGGCCCGCAAGTCCATCGCCCAGTTCAAGCTGCGTGAGGGCATGCCGATCGGCACGCACACCACGCTGCGCGGCGACCGGATGTGGGAGTTCCTCGACCGGCTCGTCACCATCGCGCTGCCGCGCATCCGCGACTTCCGCGGCCTCTCGCCGAAGCAGTTCGACGGCCGCGGCAACTACACCTTCGGCCTCACGGAGCAGTCGATGTTCCACGAGATCGACCAGGACAAGATCGACCGCGTCCGCGGCATGGACATCACGGTCGTCACCACGGCGACGAACGACGACGAGGGACGCGCGCTGCTCAAGGCGCTCGGCTTCCCGTTCAAGGAGAACTGACATGGCCAAGACCGCCCTGGTCAACAAGGCGAACAAGAAGCCGAAGTTCGCGGTCCGCGGCTACACGCGGTGCCAGCGCTGCGGGCGCCCGCACTCGGTCTACCGCAAGTTCGGCCTGTGCCGGATCTGCCTGCGGGAGATGGCCCACGCGGGCGAGCTCCCCGGTGTGACCAAGTCCAGCTGGTAAGTCCTCACCTCCGCCGCCCCCGGGCGGCACCCCATCCACAGACCATCTACATCGCAGGTCCGCCGGGATCCCCGGCAGAAACCACGGTGAGAGAGGGCGGAGAAGCCCAATGACCATGACCGACCCGATCGCGGACATGCTGACCCGCGTCCGGAACGCCAACTCGGCGCACAAGGACGCAGTCTCCATGCCGTTCTCGAAGCTCAAGAGCCACGTCGCCGAGATCCTCGAGGCCGAGGGTTACATCGCCGGCTGGTCCGTCGAGGACGCCGAGGTGGGCAAGACCCTCACGGTGAACCTCAAGTACGGCCCCAACCGTGAGCGTTCCATCGCCGGCCTGCGCCGCGTGAGCAAGCCCGGGCTGCGCGTGTACGCCAAGTCCACCAACCTTCCCAAGGTGCTCGGTGGTCTCGGTGTCGCGATCATCTCGACGTCGTCCGGCCTGCTGACCGACCGTCAGGCCGCCAACAAGGGTGTGGGTGGGGAAGTCCTCGCCTACGTCTGGTAAGGGGTAGCAGACATGTCTCGAATCGGACGTCTCCCCGTCACCGTCCCCTCGGGTGTCGACGTGACCGTCTCCGGTCAGCACGTCACCGTGAAGGGCCCGAAGGGCGAGCTCTCGCACACCGTCGCCGAGCCGATCACCGTCGAGCAGACCGACGGCGTGCTCGAGGTCAAGCGCCCCGACGACGAGCGCACCTCGCGCTCGCTCCACGGCCTGACCCGCTCGCTCATCAACAACATGGTCCTCGGTGTCACCGAGGGCTACGAGAAGAAGCTCGAGATCCACGGCACCGGTTACCGCGTGCTGGCCAAGGGCTCGAACCTCGAGTTCGCCCTCGGGTACTCGCACTCGATCACCGTCGAGCCGCCGGCCGGCATCACCTTCGCGGTGGAGAACCAGACCCGGTTCTCGGTCCAGGGCATCGACAAGCAGCTCGTCGGCGAGGTCGCCGCGAACATCCGCAAGCTCCGCAAGCCCGACCCGTACAAGGGCAAGGGCGTCCGCTACGCGGGCGAGCAGATCCGCCGCAAGGTCGGAAAGGCTGGTAAGTAACCGATGGCCATGATCGTCAAGCGCGCCAAGGGCAAGACGGCCGCGCGCACGCGCCGTCACACCCGACTCCGCAAGCTGGTCACCGGCACCGCCGTCCGGCCCCGGCTCGTCGTCTCGCGCTCCTCGCGCCACGTCTTCGTCCAGGTCGTCGACGACACCGTCGGCAAGACCGTCGCGTCGGCGTCGACCATGGAGGCCGACGTGCGTGCCCTCGAGGGCGACAAGCGCGAGAAGGCCAAGAAGGTCGGCGAGCTCGTCGCCTCGCGCGCCAAGGCCGCGGGTGTCGAGGCCGTCGTGTTCGACCGTGGTGGCAACAAGTACCACGGTCGCGTCGCCGCCATCGCGGACGGCGCTCGGGAAGGCGGGCTGGCCCTGTGACCCACGCTGCTCGTACCACCACGAACGTCGAGAAGAGGAACATCTGATGCCAGGACCCCAGCGTCGAGGCACCGGGACCGGCGGCGCCGAGCGCGGCGACCGTCGTGGAGGCCGCGACGACCGTCGCGGCGGCCGTGACTCCCGCGAGGCCGAGAAGAACCAGTACCTCGAGCGCGTCGTGACCATCAACCGCGTCGCCAAGGTCGTCAAGGGTGGCCGCCGCTTCAGCTTCACCGCGCTCGTCGTCGTCGGCGACGGCGACGGCACCGTGGGCGTCGGCTACGGCAAGGCCAAGGAGGTGCCCGCGGCGATCGCCAAGGGTGTCGAGGAGGCGAAGAAGAACTTCTTCCGCGTCCCGCGCATCCAGGGCACCATCCCCCACCCCGTCCAGGGTGAGGCCGCCGCCGGTGTCGTCATGCTCCGCCCCGCCAGCCCCGGTACCGGTGTCATCGCCGGTGGCCCGGTGCGTGCGGTGCTCGAGTGCGCCGGCATCCACGACGTGCTGTCCAAGAGCCTCGGCTCGGACAACGCGATCAACATCGTGCACGCGGCCGTCGAGGCCCTGCGCGGCCTGGAGCGCCCGGAGGCCGTCGCGGCCCGCCGTGGCCTCCCGGTCGACCAGGTCGCCCCCGCCGCGATGCTCCGCGCCCAGGCCGCCGGCCTGGCCGAGGCGAAGGCCGGTGCGTGATGGGACGGCTCAAGGTGACCCAGACCCGTTCCGGGATCGGGGGCAAGCAGAACCAGCGTGAGACGCTGCGCACCCTCGGTCTGAAGCGCATCGGCGACGTCGTCGTCAAGGAGGACCGCCCGGAGATCCGTGGCATGGTCCGGACGGTGACGCACCTCGTCGCCGTCGAGGAGGTTGAGTGATCATGGCCGACACCACGAAGGCCGCCAAGGCCGCGGCGTCCGAGGGCGCCTCGGCGCTCAAGGTCCACCACCTGCGTCCGGCGCCCGGCGCCAAGCAGGCCAAGATCCGCGTCGGTCGCGGTGAGGGTGGCAAGCGCGGGAAGACCGCGGGTCGCGGTACCAAGGGCACCAAGGCCCGGTACCAGGTGCCTGCCGGCTTCCAGGGCGGCACCACGCCGCTGCACATGCGGTTCCCGAAGCTCCGCGGCTTCAAGAACCCGTTCAAGACGGAGTACCAGGTCGTCAACCTCGACTGGCTGAACACGCACTACCCGCAGGGTGGCGACGTGACGGTCGAGGACCTGGTCGCCAAGGGCGCCGTCCGCGACGGGCACCTCGTGAAGGTGCTCGGCAGCGGCGAGATCACGTCGGCCGTCAACGTCACGGCCCACGCGTTCTCCGGCAGCGCCAAGGAGAAGATCGAGGCGGCAGGCGGCTCGGCGACGACCGCCTGACGCCCCCGCATGACCGCGTGTCGCAGGGCCGGCTCCGGGACATCCCCCGGAGCCGGCCCTGCCGCGCGTTCACCCCACCCGTGCATCCCGGCCCCCGCCGGGTCACCGGGTATGTTGTGACGGATCGCTGACCGACGCGGCCACCACCTTCCGGCCGCCACCTACGGAGGACCCTGTGCTCACCGCCTTCGGCCGCGCGTTCAAGACGCCCGACCTGCGCAGGAAGCTGCTGTTCACGCTGTTCATCATCGTGCTCTTCCGGCTCGGCTCGCACGTGCCGACCCCCGGGGTCAGCTACCCGCTCGTCCAGCGCTGCATCGCCGGCGCCGACAACAGCAACCAGCTGCTGGGGCTGATCAACCTCTTCAGCGGGGGCGCGCTCCTCCAGCTGTCGATCTTCGCGCTGGGGATCATGCCGTACATCACGGCCAGCATCATCATCCAGCTGCTGACGGTGGTCATCCCACGGTTCGAGGCCCTCAAGAAGGAGGGCCAGGCCGGGCAGACGAAGATGACGCAGTACACGCGCTACCTGACGATCGGTCTCGCGATCCTCCAGAGCTCGACGCTCATCACCTTCGCGCAGAACCCGCAGACGCTGTTCAACAACCCGTCGTGCACGAACATCCTGTCCGACAGCTCGGTCGTGACGATCCTCATCATGGTCCTCACGATGACCGCCGGGACCGGCGTCATCATGTGGATGGGCGAGCTCGTCACCGACAAGGGCGTCGGCAACGGCATGTCGCTCCTCATCTTCACCTCGATCGCCGCGCAGTTCCCGACCTCGCTGTGGGACATCCAGCAGCGCAGCGGCTGGGGCGTATTCCTCCTCGTCATCCTCCTGGGCCTGGTCGTCATCGCCCTCGTCGTCTTCGTCGAGCAGAGCCAGCGGCGCATCCCGGTCCAGTACGCCAAGCGGATGGTCGGGCGCCGCGTCTACGGCGGCACCTCGACGTACATCCCGCTCAAGGTCAACATGGCCGGCGTCATCCCGGTCATCTTCGCGAGCTCGCTGCTGACGCTGCCCACGCTCGTCGCGCAGTTCAACCAGGGCCCCAACGGCGTCAACCCGGGCTGGGTCGACTGGATCCAGAGCTACCTGACCCGCGGCGACCACCCCATCTACATGGCGCTCTACACCGCGCTCATCCTGTTCTTCACGTTCTTCTACGTGTCGATCACGTTCAACCCCACCGAGGTCGCCGACAACATGAAGAAGTACGGCGGCTTCATCCCGGGTATCCGTGCCGGGCGACCCACGGCCGAGTACCTCAACTACGTCCTGACCCGGATCACCGTGCCCGGCGCGATCTACCTCGCGCTCATCTCGCTCCTCCCGCTCGTCGCGCTGGTCCTCGTCAACGCCAACCAGAACTTCCCGTTCGGTGGCACGTCGATCCTCATCATCGTCGGTGTCGGACTCGAGACCGTGAAGCAGATCGAGGCCCAGCTGCAGCAGCGTCACTACGAAGGGTTCCTCCGTTGATGACACCCCACGAAGTTCTCCCTCCGCTCCGCTCCCCCCGATACGTCGCGGGGTCCCCGTCATGATGCGCTTGATCATCCTGGGTCCGCCCGGTGCCGGTAAGGGCACGCAGGCCTCCCGCATCGCCGAGCACTTCGGCATCCCCGCCATCTCCACCGGCGACATCTTCCGCGCCAACATCAAGAACGAGACCGAGCTCGGGCAGCAGGTCAAGGCGATCCTCGCCGCCGGCGGCTACGTCTCGGACGAGATCACCAACGCCATCGTCGAGGACCGCCTCGGCCAGGACGACTGCGCACGGGGCTTCCTGCTCGACGGCTACCCGCGCACCCTCGCCCAGGTCGAGGCCCTCGACGGGATGCTCGCCGCGTCCGGCGGCTCCCTCGACCGCGTGCTCGAGCTGACCGTCGACGACGACGTCGTCGTGGGCCGGCTCCTCAAGCGCGCCGAGATCGAGGGTCGCGCCGACGACACCGAGGAGGTCATCCGCGAGCGGATGGCCATCTACCACCGCGAGACCAAGCCGCTGTCCGACACCTACCGGGAGCGTGGCCTCCTCGTCGAGGTCGACGGCGACGGCGAGGTCGACGCGGTGACGGAGCGGATCACCTCCGCCCTCGCCTGACCCCCGTCACGCAGGAGCTCCCGCGGCACCTGGAACCACCCCGGAGCCGCGGGAGCTCCTGCGTTCGGCCTTGTCACGGTCCAGCCCTCTCACCCGTCGAGTGAACAGAACACGCCGTCCGAGCCCATGTGCAGACGGCGTGTTCTGTTCACTCGACGGGGTGCTGTGGAGAAGTTCGCGGTCGTGCCGCCGGATTTCGGCACCCTTCGGGCATGGAGCCCGCGTCCCTGCCTGCCGCCCTCGTGGGTGGTCCGTTCAGCACCGCGGCCGCGCGCGAGGCCGGAGTCACGCCGGCGCGCCTGCGGCGGGGCGACCTCGTGCATCCCACTCGTGGTGTCCACGCGCGGGCGGTGCCCGTCGGTCTCGTCGACCGGGCTGCTGCGTTCGCCGTCGGACTGCCGAGCGACCGTGCCTACTCCCACGTCACGGCCGCGGCCCTTCTCGGCATCCCACTGCCGTCACGTCTCGAAGCCCTGGCCCTCGAAGGCCCGCTGCACGTCATTGCTCCCACTGCTGACGGACAGGCGCGACGTCGTGGCTGCCTCGGCCACCGTGGCCTGGAGTCCAGACGCCTCGCGGTCGTGCACGGGGTGACGGTGGTGGCGCCGGAAGAGACGTGGTGCGACCTCGGTGAGCTGGGTCGGCGGCACCTCACCGTGGACGACCTGGTCGTGGCGGGCGACGCCGTCGTCGCGTCGGTGACGACCGGGACCAGGGACGCGCAGTGGATGCTGCGGCAGCCACTGGAGCAGCGGGTGCGCCCGCGCGGGAAGGTGATGCTGCTGCAGGCGCTCGAGGACGTGAGGCCGGGGGTCAGGTCTCCGATGGAGAGCCGCGCCCGCCTGATGTTCGCGCGGGCCGGCTTCCCGGAGCCGGAGGTCAACGCCGACATCGTCGACCGGGCCGGGGAGTGGTTGGCCGAGGGAGACCTCGTGTGGCGGGAGTCCCGGGTCGTCGGCGAGTACCAGGGGGCGCACCACGCGAGCAGGCGGCGTCGGAGCATGGACGCCTCCCGTCGTGCGGCGCTCGAGGACGAGGGGTGGTCGGTGCTGGAGATCTGGGCGGAGGACGTCCAGGTCGGCGGGCGACGCACGGCGTGCCTCCTGCGCTTCGTCCGCGCTCTCGGGCTCGACCCGCGCGGTCTGGCCATCTGACCCGTCGAGTGAACAGAACACGCCGTCCGAGGCGGGGTGCCGACGGCGTGTTCTGTTCACTCGACGGGTGGAGGTGCGCGATTCCGGGGGTGCGGCGGGGCGCGGGTAGGGTTCGCGCCATGGGTTTGTTCAGCCGTGACCGCGTCGAGGGCAAGACCCCGGAGCAGCTCGCGAAGATGCGGACGGCCGGCCTGCTCGTCGCCCGCACCCTCGAGCTCGTCAGCGCGCAGGTCCGCCCGGGGATGACGACGCTCGACCTCGACGCCCTCGCCGAGGTGCACATCCGCGACCACGGGGGCATCCCCAACTTCCAGCTCGTCCCCGGCTACCGCCACACGCTCTGCACGAGCGTCAACGACGAGATCGTCCACGGCATCCCGCGCGGCCGCGTGCTCGAGGCCGGCGACCTGCTCTCGGTCGACTGCGGCGCCGAGGTCGACGGCTGGAACGGCGACGCCGCGCTCACCCTCGTCGTCGGCGGCCGCGAGGCCGGGCGCCCCGAGGACCTCGAGCTGAGCGACGACACCGAGACCTCGCTCTGGGCCGGCATCGCCGCGCTGCGGGTCGGCCGCCCGCTCTACGACGTCGGCGCCGCCGTCGAGGACTCGCTGACCACCTCCGGTGACGCCCGCGGCCGCGAGTACGGCATCGTCGAGGACTACGTCGGCCACGGCATCGGCACCTCGATGCACATGGACCCGCAGGTCCCGAACTACCGGGTCGACGGCCGCAGCCCGTCCGTCGTCGACGGGATGACGATCTGCATCGAGCCGATGGTGACCCTCGGCGACCAGGACAACACGGTGCTCGAGGACGAGTGGACCGTCGTCACCCGCGACGGCTCGCGCGCCGCCCACTGGGAGCACTCCGTCGCCGTCACGGCGGCCGGCACCTGCGTCCTCACGGCCCTCGACGGCGGCCGCGAGCGGCTCGCCGCGCTGCGCGTCCCCTTCGCCGACATCACGCCCGCCTGACGGCGCTCGGACCGGGCGCCGGGTGACCGACGTCTCGGTGAGCCGGACCCTGCCGCTGGCTAGGGTGGAGGTGGAGCAGACCACCGACCCCAGGAGTGCCCGATGACGACGTCGTCGCCTCCGCAGGGCCACCTGCCGCTCGCCGAGGGGTTCGACCCCCGCACGCGCGAGGACTGGCAGCGGCTCGTCGCGGACGTGCTGGACAAGCGCCGGACCGACGACGTGCGGACCGAGCCGGAGGCAGCCGAGGCGGCGCTCGTCACGGCGCTCGACGGCGGGCTCACGACGGCCGGTCTCTACCTCCGCGAGGACCGCCCGCTCGGGGTGCCCGGGGCGATGCCCTTCACCCGCGGGCGCGTCCTGCGCGAGGCCACCCTGCCGTGGGACGTCCGTCAGCTGCACGACGACCCGGATGCCGCGCGCAGCCGCACGGGCGTCCTCGACGACCTCGAGCACGGCGTCACCTCGGTGTGGGTGCACGTCGGTGACGACGGCGTCGCGCCCGCGGACCTCGCCGAGGTCCTGGCCGACGTCCGGCTCGACCTCGCACCGGTCGTCGTCTCGTCGGCCACCGACCAGCCCGGCGCCGCCCGGGCGCTGCTCGACGTCGTCGGCGACAGTGGGTCCGTCGGCGGCAACCTCGGCCTCGACCCGGTCGGCGCGGCCCTGCGCACCGGCACCGCCCCGGACCTCGAGCCGATGGCCGGCCTCGTCGCCGCGCTCGACGGCCGCGACGGCTGGCGCGCCGTCACCGTCGACGCGCGCGTGCTGCACGACGCCGGGGCCAGCGAGGTCGACGCCCTCGCGGTGGCCCTCGCGACCGGCGTCGAGTACCTGCGCCACCTCGAGCAGGCCGGCATCGACGTGGCAACAGCGTTCCGGCACATCGAGTTCCGCGTCAGCGCCACCGCCGACCAGTTCCTCACCGCCGCCGTCCTGCGTGCGCTCCGCCGGACCTGGGCGCGCATCGGCGAGGCGGTCGGTGTGCCCGAGGCCGACCGCGGCGCCCGCACCCACGCGGTGACGAGCCTGCGGATGGCCACCCGCGAGGACCCGTTCGTCAACGTCCTGCGCAACACCCTCGCGACCTTCGGCGCCTCGATCGGCGGCGCCGACGCCATCACGGTGCTGCCTCACGACACGGTGGCCGGTCTGCCGGAACGGTTCTCGCGCAGGCTCGCCCGCAACACGCAGATCCTCCTCGCCGACGAGTCCAACGTCGGCCGGGTCACCGACCCCGGTGGCGGCTCGTGGTACCTCGAGTCGCTGACCGACGAGGTGGCCGAGCGCGTCTGGGCCCGCTTCCAGGAGGTCGAGCGCGCCGGGGGAGTGCTCGCCGCCCTGCGCGACGGGCTTTTGCGCGAGTGGGTCGACGCCGCCACGGCCGAGCGCGACCCGCTCCTCGCCACCCGTCGCCGTCCCATCACCGGCGTCTCGATGTTCCCCAACCTCGCCGACACGGCGCCCGAGCGGCGCCCCCGCGCCGGGCTCGCGACGTCCGACGGCGCCTTCGTCCCGCGCCGCGACGCCGCCGTCTTCGAGGCGCTGCGCGACCGCGCCCGCACGCTCGACGCCCCGCAGGTCACCGTCCGGACGCTCGGCGCCCAGCGCGACTTCGGCGCTCGGCAGGGCTTCGTCCTCAACCTCCTCGCGGCCGGCGGCCTCGCGGCCACCGACGAGGTCGGCCCGGTGGCCGTCCTCGCGAGCAGCCGCGAGCAGTACGTCACGCACGGCGCCGAGGCCGTCGCGGAGCTGCGGGCCGCCGGCGCCGAGCGCGTCCTGCTCGCCGGCCGCGCCCGCGAGCTCGGCGACGACGCCGGCCTCGTCGACGGCGAGGTGTACGACGGGATGGACGTCGTCGCCCTGCTCACCGACCTGCTCGACCGGCTCGGCGCCCCGACCGAGGGAGAGACCCGATGACGACCGTCCCCGACTTCACCGGCCTCGACCTCGGCCCCGCGACCCCGCCGGACGGAGCCACCGCCCCGGCGACCCCGGCCGACGCCCCCGCCTGGACCACCCCCGAGGGCATCGAGGTCCCGCCGCTCTACACCGAGCACGACCTCGAGGGCCTCGACTTCCTCGACACCGTGCCCGGCGCCCCGCCGTTCCTGCGCGGCCCCTACCCGACGATGTACACGACCCAGCCGTGGACGATCCGCCAGTACGCCGGCTTCAGCACGGCCGAGGAGTCGAACGCGTTCTACCGGCGCAACCTCGCCGCCGGCCAGAAGGGCCTGAGCGTCGCGTTCGACCTCGCGACCCACCGCGGCTACGACTCCGACCACCCCCGCGTCGCCGGCGACGTCGGGATGGCCGGCGTCGCCATCGACTCCATCTACGACATGCGCACCCTCTTCGACGGCATCCCGCTGGACCGGATGTCGGTGTCCATGACGATGAACGGCGCCGTCGTGCCGGTCCTCGCGCTCTACGTCGTCGCGGCCGAGGAGCAGGGGGTGAAGGCGGAGCAGCTGACCGGGACCATCCAGAACGACATCCTCAAGGAGTTCATGGTCCGCAACACCTACATCTACCCGCCCGAGCCCTCGATGCGGATCATCAGCGACATCTTCGCCTTCACGAGCCAGGAGATGCCGCGCTTCAACTCGATCTCGATCTCCGGGTACCACATGCAGGAGGCCGGGGCGACGCAGGACCTCGAGCTCGCGTACACCCTCGCCGACGGCGTCGAGTACCTGCGCGCGGGGCAGGCGGTCGGCCTCGAGGTCGACCGGTTCGCGCCCCGGCTGTCGTTCTTCTGGGCGATCGGGATGAACTTCTACATGGAGGTCGCGAAGATGCGGGCCGCGCGCCTGCTCTGGGCGCGGCTCGTGCGCGAGCAGGGGGCGACCAACCCGAAGTCGCTCAGCCTGCGCACCCACAGCCAGACCTCCGGCTGGAGCCTCACGGCGCAGGACGTCTTCAACAACGTCGTGCGCACCTGCGTCGAGGCGATGGCCGCGACGCAGGGGCACACGCAGTCCCTCCACACCAACGCCCTCGACGAGGCGATCGCGCTGCCGACGGACTTCTCGGCCCGGATCGCGCGCAACACCCAGCTCGTGCTCCAGCAGGAGTCCGGCACGACCCGCACGATCGACCCGTGGGGCGGCTCGGCCTACGTCGAGCGGCTGACCCGCGACCTCGCCGAGCGCGCGTGGCAGCACATCGAGGAGGTCGAGGCGGCCGGCGGGATGGCCAAGGCGATCGAGGCCGGCATCCCGAAGATGCGCATCGAGGAGGCGGCCGCCCGCACCCAGGCGCGCATCGACTCCGGGCACCAGCCGGTCATCGGCGTCAACACCTACCCCGTCGACGAGGACGAGCCGATCGAGGTGCTCAAGGTCGACAACGCCGCCGTGCGCGCCAGCCAGGTCGCCAAGCTCGAGCGGCTGCGCGCCGAGCGCGACGAGGACGCCTGCCGCGCCGCGCTCGCCCGGATGACCGAGGCCGCCCGGGCCGGCTCCGACGGGACGATGGCGACCAACCTCCTGGCGCTCGCCATCGAGGCGGCCCGTGCCAAGGCCACGGTCGGCGAGATGTCGCTCGCGATGGAGGAGGCGTTCGGTCGCTACACCGCCCAGATCCGTACGATCGGGGGCGTGTACAGCGCCGAGGCGGGGGAGGACGCGACCGTCCGCGAGGCCCAGGCCGCCGTCGAGGAGTTCGAGGAGGAGCAGGGCCGCCGCCCGCGCATCCTCGTCGCGAAGATGGGCCAGGACGGCCACGACCGCGGCCAGAAGGTCATCGCCACCGCGTTCGCCGACCTCGGGTTCGACGTCGACGTGGGCCCGCTCTTCCAGACGCCGGAGGAGGTCGCCCGGCAGGCCGTCGAGGCCGACGTCCACGTCGTCGGCGTCAGCTCGCTCGCGGCCGGCCACCTGACCCTCGTCCCGGCGCTGCGCGCCGCCCTGGACGACCTCGGTCGCGACGACCTGATGATCGTCGTCGGCGGCGTCATCCCCGACCAGGACCACGAGGCCCTGCGCGCGGCCGGCGCCGACGCGATCTACCCCCCGGGCACCGTCATCAGCAAGGCGGCCGTCGCCCTCGTCCACGAGCTGCGCGAGCGGCTCGGGTGAAGCCCGTCGACGTCGACGACCTCGTCGCCGGCGTGCGGGAGGGCTCGCGCCAGCACGTGGCGCGGGCCATCACCCTGCTCGAGTCGCGGCGCCCGGACCACCGCGAGAGCGCCCGGGCGCTGCTCGGCGCCCTCGCGGACCGCACCGGGGGAGCGGTCCGGGTCGGCATCAGCGGGGTCCCCGGCGCCGGCAAGTCGACGTTCATCGACGCCCTCGGCGTGCGGCTCGTCGAGCAGGGGCACCGGGTCGCGGTCGTCGCGGTCGACCCCAGCTCCCGGCGCACCGGCGGCTCCATCCTCGGCGACCGCACGCGGATGGCGCGGCTGGCCGCCTCCGACGACGCGTTCGTGCGCCCGAGCCCCTCGGGCCGCCACCTCGGCGGCGTCGCCCGGGCCACCCGCGAGTCGATGCTCGTGCTCGAGGCGGCGGGCTTCGACGTCGTCGTCGTCGAGACGGTCGGGGTGGGGCAGAACGAGATCGCGGTGTCCGAGATGGTCGACACCTTCCTTCTGCTCACCCTCGCCCGCGCCGGCGACCAGCTGCAGGGCATCAAGCGCGGCATCCTCGAGCTCGCCGACGTCATCGCGGTCAACAAGGCCGACGGCGACGGCGAGCTCCCGGCCCGGGCCGCGGCGCGCGAGCTCATGGGTGCGATGCGCCTGATGATGCCCGGCCGCGACGTACGCCGCCCCCCGGTGCTCACCTGCTCGGCCCTCACCGGCGCGGGGCTGGACGAGGTGTGGCAGGCGGTGCTCGAGCACCGCGCCCACCTCGAGGAGCGGCACTCGCTGGCCGCCCGCCGGGCGCAGCAGCAGCAGGACTGGATGTGGGCGCTCGTCGACGCCGAGCTGACCGACGGCGTGCGGTCCGCGCCGGCGGTGCAGGCCGAGCGCGCGGCCATCGAGGAGGCCGTGCGCGCCGGGACGACGAGTGCGGTCGAGGGCGCCGCCCGCGTGCTCTCCCTGTACGCCGCGCAGCTGCGCGCCGCCGAGGACCCGCCCACGGCTCGTCCGAACGGCTGATGGCGGCCCGGCCGGTCGTCCGTGACCGCGGGGCCGAAAAGGCACGCGGGACGCGTGGGGTTGGTGGGTCGTTGACAAAGAGGGCAGAGTCGTCCTCGCACCCCGGTGACGCCGGACCTCGAGTCCAGGCCCCTGTCCACCGGGGCGTGGAGACGGGAGTCCACCCCTGCACCGGACGCCCACTCGAACAGCCCACCGGGCCGGCCACCCCCCTGCATCGGCCGGCCCGGTGGCGTGTCTCCGGGCTTCCCACGGCGTCCCCGCGGATTTCGTGATGTGCCCCCTCCTCGCGTAGCATTGAAAGTCGGTCACGTGTGCGTTCTGCATGGTGCGTCCTGCGAAGCAGCACGGGGCCGATTTCCATGGGCGGTCCGACCTGACGAAGGGCTGCCCAACGGCGGATTGAGAGGGTATGGCCAAGAAGGACGGCGTCATCGAGATCGAGGGCACGATCGTCGAGGCACTCCCGAACGCGATGTTCCGGGTTGAGCTCACGAACGGTCACAAGGTGCTCGCGCACATCTCCGGCAAGATGCGGCAGCACTACATCCGGATCCTCCCCGAGGACCGTGTGGTGGTGGAGCTGAGCCCGTACGACCTGACTCGCGGCCGCATCGTCTTCCGCTACCGCTGAGACACATCGACGAGACAGCAAAGGCGACATGAAGGTTCAGCCGAGCGTCAAGAAGATCTGTGACAAGTGCAAGGTGATCCGCCGCAACGGCCGGGTCATGGTGATCTGCGAGAACCTGCGCCACAAGCAGCGCCAGGGCTGACGCGAGTCAGACGCACCACCGCCCGCGAGGGCCGCACGGGTCGACGATCCGAGCACGCAGAAGAGAAGCACGCAGCACCCGACCCCCGACGGGTCACCTGGATGGCAGGTGGACGCGGGACGTCACCCCCGGCCCGGAGGCCGGGGACCGGACCAGGATGGCCGGACCGGTGCTGCTCCAGACCTCCGGACACCACGAGAAGGAACATCCCCACATGGCACGTCTGATGGGCGTCGACCTCCCGCGCGACAAGCGCGCCGAGGTCGCACTGACCTACATCTTCGGAGTCGGGAAGACCAGCGCGCAGAAGGCCCTCGCGGCCACCGGCGTCTCCGCCGACACCCGGGTCAAGGACCTCGGTGACGACGACCTGGTCAAGCTCCGCGACTGGATCGAGGAGAACCTCAAGGTCGAGGGTGACCTGCGGCGCGAGGTCGCCGCGGACATCCGCCGCAAGGTCGAGATCGGGTCCTACGAGGGCCTGCGTCACCGCCGGGGCCTCCCCGTCCGGGGCCAGCGGACCAAGACCAACGCGCGGACCCGCAAGGGCCCCAAGCGCACCGTGGCCGGCAAGAAGAAGGCCGGTAAGTGACCTGCGCCTGACGCGCGTCACGCCACCACCGCTTCCGAAGACTTCGTAGGAGAAACACATGCCTCCCAAGGGACGCAACACCGGCGCCAAGAAGGTGCGCCGCAAGGAGAAGAAGAACGTCGCCGTGGGCCAGGCCCACATCAAGAGCACGTTCAACAACACGATCATCTCGATCACCGACCCCACCGGTGCCGTCATCTCCTGGGCCTCCGCCGGCCAGGTCGGCTTCAAGGGGTCGCGCAAGTCCACGCCGTTCGCCGCGCAGACCGCCGCCGAGGCCGCTGCGCGCCGTGCCATGGAGCACGGGATGCGCAAGGTGGACGTCTTCGTCAAGGGCCCGGGGTCCGGTCGCGAGACCGCCATCCGCTCCCTGACCGCGGCCGGCCTCGAGGTCGGCTCGATCCAGGACGTCACCCCCCAGCCGCACAACGGCGTCCGTCCGCCCAAGCGCCGCCGCGTCTGAGCGACACAAGACTTCGCGAAAGGTAAGAGAGAGACATGGCCCGTTACACCGGTCCCATCACCAAGAAGTCGCGTCGCCTGAAGACCGACCTCGTCGGCGGTGACAAGAACTTCGACCTCCGCCCGTTCCCGCCCGGCCAGCACGGCCGTCGCCGGATCCAGGAGAAGGAGTACCTGACCCAGCTCCAGGAGAAGCAGAAGGCCCGCTTCACCTACGGGGTCATGGAGAAGCAGTTCCGTCGGTACTACAAGGAGGCGGCCAACCGCCCCGGCAAGACCGGCGAGAACATCCTGACGATCCTCGAGTCCCGTCTCGACAACGTCGTCTACCGTGCCGGCCTCGCCCGCACCCGTCGTCAGGCGCGCCAGCTCGTGACGCACGGCCACTTCGAGGTCAACGGCGTGCGCGTCGACGTCCCGAGCTACCGGGTCGAGCAGTTCGACATCATCACCGTGCGCAAGCAGTCGGTGGAGTCGTTCCCGATCCAGCTCGCCCGCGAGACCTTCGGCGAGCGTCCGACCCCGGCCTGGATGCAGGTCGTCCCGGGCTCGCTGCAGATCCTCATCCACTCGCTGCCGACCCGTGCGCAGATCGACACGGTGCTCACCGAGCAGCTCATCGTCGAGTTCTACTCGAAGAACTGACCTGACGTCCGCGGCTGCCGGCCCCTCCTCGCGAGGGGCCGGCGACCGCGGACGAAGCCCGTCCCGGGGACCGAGCCGGGGCGGGTGCCGGGATGGTGCCCGGCGTTCACGCGGCGTCATATGGCGGTCGCCCGTGGGAAGGAAGAACCACCGTGCTCATCGCACAGCGTCCCGTCCTCTCCGAGGACGTCGTCTCCGAGTACCGGAGCCGTTTCAGCATCGAGCCCCTCGAGCCCGGCTTCGGCTACACGCTCGGCAACAGCCTCCGTCGCACCCTGCTCTCGAGCATCCCGGGTGCCGCGGTCACGAGCATCCGCATCGACGGCGTGCTCCACGAGTTCTCCACGATCCCCGGGGTCAAGGAGGACGTCACCGAGATCATCCTCAACGTCAAGAGCCTCGTCGTCTCCTCGGAGCACGACGAGCCGGTCGTCATGTACCTGCGCAAGCAGGGTGCGGGCGCCGTCACCGCCGCGGACATCGCGCCGCCGGCCGGTGTCGAGGTGCACAACCCCGATCTGCACATCGCGACGCTCAACGACAAGGGCACCGTCGAGATGGAGCTGACGGTCGAGCGCGGCCGCGGCTACGTCTCCGCCGTGCAGAACAAGGCCGGCGACCAGGAGATCGGCCGCATCCCGGTCGACTCCATCTACAGCCCGGTCCTCACCGTGACCTACAAGGTCGAGGCCACCCGTGTCGAGCAGCGCACCGACTTCGACCGCCTCGTGGTCGACGTCGAGACCAAGTCCTCGATGGCCCCGCGCGACGCGCTCGCCTCGGCGGGCAAGACCCTCGTCGAGCTCTTCGGCCTGGCCCGTGAGCTCAACGTCGAGGCCGAGGGCATCGACATGGGCCCGTCGCCGACCGACGCCGCCCTGGCCGCCGACCTCGCGCTGCCGATCGAGGACCTCGACCTCACCGTCCGGTCCTACAACTGCCTCAAGCGCGAGGGCATCCACACCGTGGGTGAGCTCGTGGGCCGCAGCGAGGCCGACCTGCTCGACATCCGCAACTTCGGTGCGAAGTCGATCGACGAGGTCAAGGCCAAGCTCGCCGGCATGAGCCTGGCGCTCAAGGACAGCCCCCCCGGGTTCGACCCGAGCATGATCGCCGACCGCTACGACGACTTCACCTTCGGTGAGGGCGAGGACGACTCGGCGTTCGCCGAGGACGAGCAGCTCTGACCTAACGCCTCCCGGCACGTCACTCAAGGAGAACAGCAATGCCTACCCCCACCAAGGGTCCCCGTCTCGGAGGCGGTCCCGCTCACGAGCGGCTCATCCTCGCCAACCTCGCGACGTCGCTCTTCGAGCACGACCGCATCACGACGACGGAGGCGAAGGCCAAGCGCCTGCGCCCCCTCGCCGAGCGTCTCGTCACCTTCGCCAAGCGCGGTGACCTCTCGGCCCGCCGTCGCGTGCTGACCGTCGTCCGCGACAAGGGCGTCGTCCACCGCCTCTTCGTCGAGATCGCCCCCGACATGGCGGAGCGCAACGGCGGCTACACCCGCATCACCAAGGTCGGCCCGCGCAAGGGCGACAACGCCCCGATGGCGGTCATCGAGCTCGTCCGCGAGCCCGTCGCCAAGAAGGCCACCGTCAAGGAGGCCGAGGCCGCGACCAAGCGTGCGGCCAAGGACGCGGCGAAGGCCGAGGAGGCTCCCGTCCAGGAGACCACCACCGAGGAGACCGCTGCGGTCGAGCTCCCCGAGGGTGCCGTCGCCGCGAACGAGGACGGCTCGGGCCCCGAGGGCTACACCGTCAAGGGCAACGCGGACTCGGGCAAGTACCACGTCGAGGGCTCGCAGTGGTTCGAGCAGACCGTCGCCGAGTTCTGGTTCCAGGACGCCGCGGCCGCCGAGGCCGCCGGCTTCGAGCCGGCCGGTGGCGCCGCGGCGCAGCAGGTCGAGGACGAGGCCTGAGCCTCCCCACGACTTGACCGACGAGGGCCGTCTCCCGTGAGGGAGGCGGCCCTCGTCGTGTCCCGGGCGCCCGTACGCTGGACGGCGTGACGGTGCGCCTGCGGATCGACCTCGCCTACGACGGCACCGACTTCTCGGGGTGGGCGGCGCAGCCGGGGCTGCGGACCGTCGAGGGGGAGCTGTCGGCCGCGCTCACCACGGTCCTGCGCGCCGACGCGCCGGTGCGCGTCACCGTGGCGGGACGGACGGACGCGGGGGTGCACGCGCGGGGGCAGGTGGTGCACGCCGACGTCGACCGGGAGGCCTTCGAGCGGCTGCCGGGGCGCTCGGACCGCTCGCCGGAGGAGGCGGCGCGGACCCGGCTCGGGGGAGTGCTGCCGGCGGACGTCGTCGTGCAGCACGTCCGGGTCGCGCCCGAGGGGTTCGACGCGCGCTTCTCCGCATTGCAGCGGCGCTACCGCTACCGGGTCTGCGACGACGCCGGGGGGATGGACCCGCTCCGGCGGCGCGACACCGTGCTCGTCCGCGACCGGCTCGACGTGGCCGCGATGGACGCCGCCGCCGGCTCGCTCGTCGGGCTGCACGACTTCGCCGCGTTCTGCAAGCGGAGGGAGGGGGCGAGCACCGTGCGCACGCTGCTCCACTACGCCTGGGAGCGCGGGGCGGACGGCGTCCTGGAGGCGACGGTCGTGGCCGACGCGTTCTGCCACTCGATGGTGCGGGCGCTCGTGGGCGCGGTCGTGCCCGTGGGGGAGGGGCGCCACCCCGCGGCGTGGCCGCGCGAGGTGCTGCTCGCGGGGGTGCGGGACCCGCGGGTGAAGGTGATGCCGGCGCACGGCCTCTCGCTCGAGGAGGTCACCTACCCCGACGACGACGGGCTCGCGGCGCGGGCGGAGGAGGCCCGCGCGGTACGGGTGCTGCCGGGTCAGGCCGGCTGACCTGCACGGACGTCCTGGGGGAGGACCTCGCAGCCAGGGACCGGGGAGCGGATTTGTGTTCTGCGCGAGGAGTCATCTACTGTTCTCGACGTCAGCCCGAGAGGGAGGAACGGACACCGCAGGGAGACCTCGCGGAGGCCGGTCCCGGGGTTGGCTCCTACCAGCTCCACCCGCACGAGGTCCGCACGGACCGGGGTGAGTGGAGAAGGGCCCGGAACGGGTGCTACAGTGTGGGACACACCGCAGAGATCCAAGCGCGATCAACGCCGGCCGCTCCAAGAGCGGGTCACGGATTTGACGCCCAAGCATGGACGCGGGTAAGTTTGAACAGTTGCCTCAGCGCGACTGGGACAACACGGAACAGCCCCGGCGAGATGTTCGCAAACAGATCGTGGGTGCGCGTCCGGACCTTGAGAACTCAACAGCGTGTCAAGAATCGATGCCAATTTTTACCTCGTCGCATCGCTTCGTTCCTTGCCCGTTCGGGTGGGGGTGGGAGTGGTGCCGAGTTTTTCCTTTGGTTGATGACGAACAAACAGCTTTTGCTGGTTGTTCGTGCTCAGCCGGGTTTCACACGATCTCGTGTGTATGAGTTGTCCACTGGGTGCCCTTGCGGGGCTTGGTGGATGTGTATTCATCAACGGAGAGTTTGATCCTGGCTCAGGACGAACGCTGGCGGCGTGCTTAACACATGCAAGTCGAACGGTGACCTCGAGAGCTTGCTCTTGGGTGATCAGTGGCGAACGGGTGAGTAACACGTGAGTAACCTGCCCCAGACTCTGGAATAACCCCGGGAAACCGGAGCTAATACCGGATACGACATCAGGCCGCATGGTCATGGTGTGGAAAGTTTTTCGGTCTGGGATGGGCTCGCGGCCTATCAGCTTGTTGGTGAGGTAGTGGCTCACCAAGGCGACGACGGGTAGCCGGCCTGAGAGGGCGACCGGCCACACTGGGACTGAGACACGGCCCAGACTCCTACGGGAGGCAGCAGTGGGGAATATTGCACAATGGGCGAAAGCCTGATGCAGCGACGCCGCGTGAGGGATGACGGCCTTCGGGTTGTAAACCTCTTTCAGCAGGGAAGAAGCGCAAGTGACGGTACCTGCAGAAGAAGCACCGGCTAACTACGTGCCAGCAGCCGCGGTAATACGTAGGGTGCGAGCGTTGTCCGGAATTATTGGGCGTAAAGAGCTTGTAGGCGGTTTGTCGCGTCTGCCGTGAAAATCCGGGGCTCAACCCCGGACTTGCGGTGGGTACGGGCAGACTAGAGTGTGGTAGGGGAGACTGGAATTCCTGGTGTAGCGGTGAAATGCGCAGATATCAGGAGGAACACCGATGGCGAAGGCAGGTCTCTGGGCCATAACTGACGCTGAGAAGCGAAAGCGTGGGGAGCGAACAGGATTAGATACCCTGGTAGTCCACGCCGTAAACGTTGGGAACTAGGTGTGGGTCTCATTCCACGAGATCCGTGCCGCAGCTAACGCATTAAGTTCCCCGCCTGGGGAGTACGGCCGCAAGGCTAAAACTCAAAGGAATTGACGGGGGCCCGCACAAGCGGCGGAGCATGTGGATTAATTCGATGCAACGCGAAGAACCTTACCAAGGCTTGACATATGCGAGAACGCGGCAGAGATGTCGTTCTCTTTGGACACTCGTATACAGGTGGTGCATGGTTGTCGTCAGCTCGTGTCGTGAGATGTTGGGTTAAGTCCCGCAACGAGCGCAACCCTCGTTCCATGTTGCCAGCGCGTAGTGGCGGGGACTCATGGGAGACTGCCGGGGTCAACTCGGAGGAAGGTGGGGACGACGTCAAATCATCATGCCCCTTATGTCTTGGGCTTCACACATGCTACAATGGCCGGTACAAAGGGCTGCGAAACCGCGAGGTGGAGCGAATCCCAAAAAACCGGTCTCAGTTCGGATTGGGGTCTGCAACTCGACCCCATGAAGTCGGAGTCGCTAGTAATCGCAGATCAGCAACGCTGCGGTGAATACGTTCCCGGGCCTTGTACACACCGCCCGTCAAGTCACGAAAGTCGGTAACACCCGAAGCCGGTGGCCCAACCCTTGTGGAGGGAGCTGTCGAAGGTGGGACTGGCGATTGGGACTAAGTCGTAACAAGGTAGCCGTACCGGAAGGTGCGGCTGGATCACCTCCTTTCTAAGGAGCACTGGCCGGATGCCTCTTGAGGTGTCTGGTCCATGTAACGCCCGGTCTGTCCCCGAGTGTGGGGCAGCGGGTGCTCTGGGTGGAACATCGATTCTGGCATCGTGGACCTGGTGGTCCTCGCTAGTACGGCTCGCTCTTCGGGGTGGGTGTGGAACGTGGGGGCATCATGGGGCGCGGTGCCTGACACGTTGTTGGGTCCTGAGGGTTCGGGCCCGCCGGCTTGATGCTGGTGGTGTTCCCCCCTCGGGCCTTCACTCCTGCCGTTGCGGTGGGGTGGGGCTGTCGGACCTTCGTCGCGGTCGAACCGCCGAGCAGCTGCTTGGTAGGCGCCGGGTACGGCGAGGGCCCGCCCGTATGTTGAGAACTACACAGTGGACGCGAGCATCTTAAAATCTTTGTGCATCAAGTTTTTAAGGGCACACGGTGGATGCCTTGGCACCAGGAACCGAAGAAGGACGTAGGAATCTGCGATAAGCCTCGGGGAGTCGATAACCAGACTGTGATCCGAGGATTTCCGAATGGGGAAACCCGGCTGGAGGCAAGTCCAGTCACTCCCGCCTGAATATATAGGGCGGGTAGAGGGAACGTGGGGAAGTGAAACATCTCAGTACCCACAGGAAGAGAAAGCAACCGCGATTCCGTGAGTAGTGGCGAGCGAAAGCGGAAGAGGCTAAACCGTATCTGTGTGAGAGCTGTCAGGCGTTGCAGGTACGGGGTCGTGGGACTTCTCGGACGAGGCTGACACCTTGTCATGGAGTCAGAAAATCGTGTCATAGTCGAAGGACATTGAAAGGTCCGGCACAGAGGGTGCGACCCCCGTAGACGAAATGTCATGATCTCCAGAGAAGTATCCCAAGTAGCACGGGGCCCGAGAAATCCCGTGTGAATCTGGCGGGACCACCCGCTAAGCCTAAATATTCCCTGGTGACCGATAGCGGACAAGTACCGTGAGGGAAAGGTGAAAAGTACCCCGGGAGGGGAGTGAAATAGATCCTGAAACCGTGTGCCTACAATCCGTCGGAGCCCTCTTTGTGGGGTGACGGCGTGCCTTTTGAAGAATGAGCCTGCGAGTTAGTGCTCAGTGGCGAGGTTAACCCGTGTGGGGAAGCCGTAGCGAAAGCGAGTCCGAACAGGGCGATTGAGTCGCTGGGTCTAGACCCGAAGCGGAGTGATCTACCCATGGCCAGGTTGAAGCGACGGTAAGACGTCGTGGAGGACCGAACCCACTTAGGTTGAAAACTGAGGGGATGAGCTGTGGGTAGGGGTGAAAGGCCAATCAAACTCCGTGATAGCTGGTTCTCCCCGAAATGCATTTAGGTGCAGCGTCACGTGTTTCTTACCGGAGGTAGAGCTACTGGATAGCCGATGGGCCTCACCAGGTTACTGACGTTAGCCAAACTCCGAATGCCGGTAAGTGAGAGCGTGGCAGTGAGACTGCGGGGGATAAGCTCCGTAGTCGAGAGGGAAACAGCCCAGATCACCAGCTAAGGTCCCTAAGCGTGTGCTAAGTGGGAAAGGATGTGGAGTTGCATTGACAACCAGGAGGTTGGCTTAGAAGCAGCCACCCTTTAAAGAGTGCGTAATAGCTCACTGGTCAAGTGATTCCGCGCCGACAATGTAGCGGGGCTCAAGCACACCACCGAAGCTGTGGCATTGACACTTTGCCCGGCCACCACGCCTGCGGGTTGGTGGTCCAAGCGTGTCGATGGGTAGGGGAGCGTCGTGTGGCCAGGGAAGCGGCGGAGTGATCCAGCCGTGGAGGCCACACGAGTGAGAATGCAGGCATGAGTAGCGAATGACGGGTGAGAAACCCGTCCGCCGAATAACCAAGGGTTCCAGGGTCAAGCTAATCTGCCCTGGGTAAGTCGGGACCTAAGGCGAGGCCGACAGGCGTAGTCGATGGACATCCGGTTGATATTCCGGAACCGGCGAAGAACCGCCCATGACGAACCTTCTGATGCTAAACGCCTGAAACCGGCCATTGCCGCCCGTCTTCGGATGGGTGGTCGGCCGGCGGAACGCGTGACCCGAGGTTGTAGTAGTCAAGCGATGGAGAGACGCAGGAAGGTAGCCTCCGCGTGGCGATGGTAGTCCACGTCCAAGGGTGTAGGGAGTGACATAGGCAAATCCGTGTCACACATGTCCTGAGACCTGATAGTGACCGCGAATGCGGGAAGCAGGGTGATCCTATGCTGCCAAGAAAATCTTCTAGCGAGGTTCGAGCCGCCCGTACCCCAAACCGACTCAGGTGGTTAGGTAGAGAATACCAAGGCGATCGAGTGAATCGTGGTTAAGGAATTCGGCAAAATGCCCCCGTAACTTCGGGAGAAGGGGGGCCCGGACCCTGAAGGAGCTTGCCTCCTAGGGTGAAGGGCCGCAGAGACCAGGGAGAAGCGACTGTTTACTAAAAACACAGGTCCGTGCGAAGTCGCAAGACGATGTATACGGACTGACGCCTGCCCGGTGCTGGAAGGTTAAGAGGACGGGTTAGATCCTTTGAGGGTCGAAGCTCAGAATTTAAGCCCCAGTAAACGGCGGTGGTAACTATAACCATCCTAAGGTAGCGAAATTCCTTGTCGGGTAAGTTCCGACCTGCACGAATGGCGTAACGACTTCTCCACTGTCTCAACCGCGAACTCGGCGAAATTGCACTACGAGTAAAGATGCTCGTTACGCGCAGAAGGACGGAAAGACCCCGGGACCTTTACTATAGCTTGGTATTGGTGTTCGGTACGGCTTGTGTAGGATAGGTGGGAGACTGTGAAGCATGCACGCCAGTGTGTGTGGAGTCAACGTTGAAATACCACTCTGGTCGTTCTGGATATCTAACCTCGGTCCGTGATCCGGATCAGGGACAGTGCCTGGTGGGTAGTTTAACTGGGGCGGTTGCCTCCTAAAATGTAACGGAGGCGCTCAAAGGTTCCCTCAGCCTGGTTGGCAATCAGGTGTCGAGTGTAAGTACACAAGGGAGCTTGACTGCGAGACTGACAGGTCGAGCAGGGACGAAAGTCGGAACTAGTGACCCGGCGGTGGCTTGTGGAAGCGCCGTCGCTCAACGGATAAAAGGTACCCCGGGGATAACAGGCTGATCTTGCCCAAGAGTCCATATCGACGGCATGGTTTGGCACCTCGATGTCGGCTCGTCGCATCCTGGGGGTGGAGTTGCTCCCAAGGGTTGGGCTGTTCGCCCATTAAAGCGGTACGCGAGCTGGGTTTAGAACGTCGTGAGACAGTTCGGTCCCTATCCTCTGTGCGCGTAGGAAACTTGAGAAGGGCTGTCCCTAGTACGAGAGGACCGGGATGGACGAACCTCTGGTGTGTCAGTTGTCCTGCCAAGGGCACCGCTGATTAGCTACGTTCGGAAGTGATAACCGCTGAAAGCATCTAAGCGGGAAGCACGCTTCAAGATGAGGTTTCCATGGGACTCGTTCCCGAGAGGCTCCCGGCTAGACGACCGGGTTGATAGGCCAGATGTGGAAGTGCAGCAATGCATGCAGCTGACTGGTACTAATAAGCCGACAACTTGATACACACCCAAAGATTCTTTGCGTGCTCGCGTCCACTGTGCAGTTCCCGAGATACGGTCGGGAACCCGATTGAGATCTCCATAGAGTTTCGGCTGTCATAGCGAAGGGGAAACGCCCGGCTCCATTCCGAACCCGGAAGCTAAGCCCTTCAGCGCCGATGGTACTGCACTGGTGACGGTGTGGGAGAGTAGGACGCAGCCGGACAACCATTCCAGAAAGGGCCCACCAGCGATGGTGGGCCCTTTCTCGGTTTTCCGGAGTCCTGTCGGTTTCACGAGAGAAAATCGGGTGCCCGTTCCCGCCCCGCTTGGGAGCATGGAGGGGTGGGACACCTCGACATCGCCGGCGTCGGCTACGCGCTCCCGGACGGACGACCCCTCCTGCGGGAGGTCAGCCTGCGGGTGGGGGAGGGCGCCAAGGTCGCGCTCGTCGGGCCCAACGGCACCGGCAAGACGACGCTGCTGCGCATCCTCGCCGGGGACCTCGTCGCGCAGGACGGTGTCGTCACCCGCAGTGGGGGCCTCGGGGTGATGCGGCAGTTCATCGGCAAGGTCCGCGACGGCTCGAGCGTCAAGGACCTCCTCGTCTCGGTGGCTCCGGACGCCATCCGCGCCGCGGCCGCCGAGGTGGAGCGCACGGAGCTCGCGATGATGGAGCGCGAGAGCGAGCAGGACCAGCTCGACTACGCCCAGGCCCTCGTCGACTGGGGCGACGCCGGCGGCTACGAGTGGGAGACGCTCTGGGACGTCTGCACCGTCGCGGCGCTCGGGGTCCCCTACGAGCGGGCCCAGTGGCGGCCGGTCTCGACCCTCTCCGGCGGCGAGCAGAAGCGACTCGTCCTCGAGGCCCTGCTCCGCGGCCCGGAGGAGGTCCTCGTCCTCGACGAGCCGGACAACTACCTCGACGTGCCGGCCAAGCGGTGGCTCGAGGAGCAGCTCGTCGCCTCCCCGAAGACCGTCCTGTTCGTCAGCCACGACCGCGAGCTGCTCGACCGGGTCGCGACCCGCATCGTCACCCTCGAACCGGGCCGCGGCGGCAACACCGCCTGGGTGCACCCCGGGCGGTTCGCGACCTACGACGTCGCCCGCGAGGAGCGCAACGCCCGGCTCGACGAGCTGCGGCGTCGGTGGGACGAGGAGCACGCGAAGCTCAAGGCCCTGGTCGTCATGTACCGGCAGAAAGCCGCCTACAACTCCGACATGGCCGCGCGCCTCCAGGCCGCCGAGACCCGTCTGCGCCGGTTCGAGGAGGCCGGTCCGCCCGAGGCCGTCCCCCTGCGCCAGAAGGTGTCGATGCGCCTGGCCGGTGGCCGCACCGCGAAGCGGGCCGTCGTCGCGACGGGGCTCGAGCTGCGGGTCGGCGGTGAGCGGCTCGTCGAGCCCTTCGACACCGAGCTCTGGTTCGGGGAGCGGGTGGGTGTGCTCGGGAGCAACGGCTCCGGCAAGTCGCACTTCCTGCGCCTGCTGGCGGCGGGCGGCACCGACCCCGAGCGCGAGCACGAGCCCGTCGGGGACATCCGGCCGGCGCCCGTCGAGCACGCCGGCCGCGTCGTCCTCGGCAGCCGGGTGCGACCCGGCTGGTTCGCGCAGACCCACGACCACGTGATGCTCCACGGGCGCACGCTGCTGGAGATCCTCCACCGCGGTGACGAGCACCGGGCGGGGATGCCCCGGGACCTCGCCGCCCGCGCGCTCGACCGCTACGGGCTCGCCGCCGCCGCCGAGCAGACCTTCGACGCGCTCTCGGGCGGCCAGCAGGCGCGTCTGCAGATCCTCCTCCTCGAGCTGTCCGGCGCGACGTTGCTTCTGCTCGACGAGCCGACGGACAACCTCGACCTGCACTCCGCCGAGGCGCTCGAGGACGCCCTGGCGGCCTTCGAGGGCACCGTCGTCGTCGTGACGCACGACCGCTGGTTCGCCCGCGGCCTCGACCGGTTCCTCGTCTTCCGCCAGGACGGTCGCGTCGTCGAGGCCGACGAGCCGGTCTGGGACGAGGGCCGCGTACAGCGGCAGCGCTGAGGCGGGAGCCCTCGGGGCGAAGGGTAAAGACTTGGTCAGGACGGTCCCGCCCCCTTCATGTAAAGCGTTTACGCATCTAGGTTCACTGGTCGGAGAGCCCGCGCCGGACGGGACCACCGTCCGCCACCCGAGGAGCAACGATGTCCCGAGCCCATCGCCGCCTGTCCACCGTCGTCGCGACGGCCCTGGTCCTGGGGACACCGGGCCTGCTGGCCGCCGTCCCGGCCTCCGCCGCCGACCGCTCCGTCGCCCTCGTCGGCGACCTGCAGAGCGAGCTCGGCTGCGCGGAGGACTGGGCGCCCGCCTGCGACGCCACCGAGCTGACCCGGGAGGGGAGCACCGACCTCTGGAGCGCCACCTTCCGCGTGCCGGCCGGCACCTACCAGTGGAAGGTCGCCGTCGACGACGGCTGGGACGAGAACTACGGCGCCGGCGGGGTGAGCAACGGACCCAACGTGCCGCTCGTCCTCGAGGGCGACGCCCGCCTCCGCTTCACCTACGACGACGCCACCCACGCGATCTCGATGACCCCCGTCGACCTCGCGGGCACCGCGACCCGTGAGGACCGGCGCCGGGCCGGTGACTCGCTGCGCTCGAGCCTGACGCGCGAGCGGTTCTACTTCGTCATGGCAGACCGTTTCGCCAACGGCTCGACCCGCAACGACCGCGGTGGCCTGACCGGTGGCCCGCTGACCACCGGTTTCGACCCGACGAACAAGGGCTTCTACCACGGTGGCGACCTCAAGGGCCTGACCCAGAAGCTCGACTACATCAAGGGCATGGGCACGACGGCGATCTGGCTGACGCCGAGCTTCACGAACAAGCCGGTCCAGGGCAAGCCCGGCGAGGAGAGCGCCGGCTACCACGGCTACTGGATCACCGACTTCACGAAGATCGACCCGCACCTCGGCACCAACGCCGAGATGAAGAAGCTCATCGACGCGGCGCACAAGAAGGGGATGAAGGTCTTCTTCGACATCATCACCAACCACACCGCCGACGTCATCGACTACCGCGAGGGCCAGTACACCTACCGCACGAAGAAGGCCTTCCCGTACAAGACCGCGGACGGGACCGCCTTCGACGACCGCGAGTACGTCAACCAGGCCTTCCCGACGCTCGACCCGCAGGTCTCCTTCCCGTACACCCCGTTCCTGCACCCGGGTGACGAGAAGGCCAAGACCCCGGCGTGGCTCAACGACGTGACGATGTACCACAACCGCGGCGACTCGACCTTCGCCGGCGAGTCCTCCACCTACGGCGACTTCATCGGCCTGGACGACCTGTTCACCGAGCGACCCGAGGTCGTCGACGGGATGGGCGACATCTACAAGCAGTGGGTCGACTTCGGCATCGACGGCTTCCGCATCGACACCGTCAAGCACGTGAACCTCGAGTTCTGGCAGAAGTTCATCCCGGACATCCTCGGTGAGGCCCAGCGCATCCGGAACAAGGACTTCTTCGCCTTCGGCGAGGTCTACGACGGCAACCCTGCCGTGATGTCCGAGTACACGACCGCCGGCAAGCTGCAGGCGACGCTCGACTTCGGCTTCCAGCAGCAGGGCGTCGACTTCGCCAAGGGCAACCCGGCGAACGTCCTTGCCGACTTCTTCGCCAAGGACGACTACTACACCGACGCCGACAGCAACGCCTACCAGCTGCCGACCTTCCTCGGGAACCACGACATGGGCCGCGTCGCCATGTTCCTCAAGGGCGCGGCGAAGGACGACGCGGAGCTGCTGAAGCGCGTCCTGTTCGCCGACTCGCTCATGTACACGATGCGCGGCAACCCGGTCACCTACTACGGCGACGAGCAGGGCTTCATCGGGACCGGTGGTGACCAGCTGGCGCGCCAGGACATGTTCGCGAGCAAGACGCAGGTCTACAACGACGAGGCCGTCCTCGCCGGGAAGCCCGGCTCGCGCGACCGCTACTCCACGAAGCACCCCATCTACCGCCACCTCGCCGACCTCGCCCGCCTGCGGGTCAAGCACCCGGTCCTCGCCGACGGCGCGCAGGTGCAGCGCTACGCCGACGAGGGCGCCGGCCTCTTCGCGGTCTCACGCGTCGGGTCGGGCGACGGGCGGGACGACCACGGCAAGCGCGACGACAAGCGGCACGGCGACAAGGCGCCGCGCGAGTACCTCGTCGTCGCCAACAACGGCACGACCGCCAAGTCGGCGACGTTCGACACCTGGACCAGCCGCAGCCGCTTCCAGCCGCTGTACGGCACGAAGAGCACGCTGCGCACGAGCACCGACGGCTCGGTCACGGTGACCGTCCCGCCGCTCACCGTCGCCGTGTGGCGGGCCGCGTCCCCGGTCGACACCCGGGTCGCCGCCCCGAAGGTCACGGTCGGTCTCGACGGGACCGGTGTCAGCGGGCGCACCGAGGTCGCCGCCGACGTGGAGTCCGGCACCTTCAGCCAGGTGACGTTCTCGTACCGGCCCGTCGGCACCCGCGACTGGACGCTCCTCGGGACCGACGACAACGCGCCGTTCCGCGTCTTCCACGACGTCAGCGCGATGCCCGTCGGCACCCCGCTCGAGTACCGCGCCGTCGTCAAGGACGCGGCCGGTCGGATGGCGGCCGACAGCGGGTGGGCCGTGACGGCGCAGCCGCCGTCGGCGACGGTGCCGCAGAACGGCGACCGTCCCGCGACCCAGCCGGGCACCGTGGCCTTCGCCGGCACGCTCAACAGCGAGATGGGCTGTGTGGCGGACTGGCTGCCCGACTGCGACCAGGCGCAGGCGAGCCTCGACACCACGGACGGGATCTGGAAGAAGACGGTCGACCTGCCCGTGGGTCCGTACTCGTACAAGGCCGCGCTCGACAAGGCGTGGACCGAGAACTACGGCGCTGGCGGCGTCCGCGACGGGGCGAACATCGACGTCGAGACGACGGACGGGAAGGTCACGTTCTACTACGACCCGGCGACGCACTGGGCGACGTCCGACGAGCAGGGTCCGATCGTCGTGGCCGGTGGCTCGTTCCAGTCCGAGCTCGGCTGCGCCGGGGACTGGGCGGCCGACTGCCTGCGGCCCTGGCTCCAGGACCCGGACGGGGACGGCGTGTACGCGCTGACGCTCACCGGGATCCCCGCCGGGACCTACGAGTTCAAGATCGCGCACGACCTCACGTGGGACACCAACTACGGTGACGGCGGCGTGCCGGGCGGCGCGAACATGTCGCTCACCGTGCCGGTCGACGGCGCCCGGACGACGTTCCTCTACGACGTCCGCACGCACGAGACGACGGTGACCTCCGAGGCGCCCTGACCGGGCGCGTCAGCCGGAACCGACGACGACGGGTCCGCCACCTTCCCTCCGGGAGGCGGCGGACCCGTCCACGCGTGGAGGGTGCGGCCCCGCGGGGGCCGCCCGGTCAGCGCCCGAGCGCGACGTCGCGGCCGTCCAGCCGGACGGCGAACCCGGCGCCGCCGACCCCGACCTCGCGCAGGACCAACCCGTCGGGCAGGCCCGCCACCGGCGTCCGGATCGTCACGAGGCGGCGCGCCGCCGCTCCGAGGGCCGCGTCCACGGGGCCGGGGGCGCCGACGTCGACGGTCTCCGGCTCGAGGACGAGCAGCCCGCCCTCGGCCCGCACGGCGCCGGTGGCGCGCACCAGCAGGTCGCGGCCGAGGATTGTGACCTGCCGCTCGACCCCGGCCCGCCCGCCGCCGGCGGCGTACAGCAGGGTCCCGTCACCCACCTGGTCGGCGACGGTCCCGAACGGCACGGTGGCCCGCACCGCGAGCGTCGCGGCCCGCAGCCCGTCGGGGCCGAACCGCACACCGGTGCCGGTGGCGTCGACGTCGACGAGGTCGCCCTCCGCCGCGACGACCTCGCGGCTGTCGAGCTGCACCGCCCCGAGCCAGGTCTCGTCGGGGCCGAGGTCGCCAGGGGGCGGCACCCGGACCCCCGACGGCGGCGGGGAGGGCAGGGCGACCGGGGTGGCCCCCGAGCCGAGCGAGAGCCCGAGGACGAGCACACCGAGGGCGAGGACGACGAGGGTCGTCAGGACACCGAGGAGGAACTGCTTCACCCGGTCAGCGTGGCACCTCGGTGGCGCCGAGCGTGCGGGTGAACCCCTCCGGGACGAGGATGTCGTCGCGGCTCAGCTCCTGGACCGAGCTGCGGCCGAGCCCGAGCAGGGCGGAGGAGACCCCGCCCGAGAGGATGTCGAGGACGTTCTCGACCCCGGCCTGCCCGTTCGCGGCGAGGCCCCACAGGTAGGCGCGCCCGATCATCACGGCCTTCGCGCCGAGGGCCAGGGCCTTGACGACGTCGCCGCCGCGCCGGATGCCGGAGTCGAAGACGACCTCGACCTGGTCGCCGACCGCGTCGGCGATGCCGGGGAGCATCCGGATCGCGCCCGGGATGCCGTCGAGGTTGTTGCCGCCGTGGGTCGAGACCGAGATGGCCGTGGCCCCGGCGTCGACGGCGCGCCGGGCGTCGTCGACCCGGCAGATGCCCTTGACCATGAAGGGGCCGCCCCACGTCTCGCGCAGCCACGCGATGTCCTCCCACGAGGGCGGTGGCGTCGTCATCCACTCGCCGTAGGCACCGAAGAACGTCGGCCCCTTCTGCCCGCGCGGCGCCATGTTCGGGGTCGTGAGGTCGGGCAGGGCGCCGGAGCGGACGAAGTCGAGCAGCCAGCGCGGCTTGCGGACGACCTCGGGGGCGAAGGACAGCATGGCCCTCGGGGTGAGCGCCTCGGGGATGGTGGGGCTGCCCCAGTCGCGGCCGTGCGAGAAGGTCCAGTCCAGCGTCGCGATGACACCCTTGGCGCCGGCCGAGCGGGCCCGCTCGAGCCGCTCGGTCATCGTGTCGCGGCCGCCCGACCAGTAGATCTGGAACAGCGTGCGGTCGTTGGCGGCGACGACCTCCTCGATCGGGCTCGAACCGAAGGAGCTGAGGCCGACCGCGGTGCCGCGCGCCGCGGCCGCCCGGGCGACGGCGACCTCGCCCTCCGGGTGGACGGCCTGGACCCCGGTGGGGGAGATGATGACCGGCAGCGCGAGGTCCATCCCCATGACGTGGGTGCCGAGGGACCGCTCGGCGCTGCCCCCCGCGATGTGCGGGGCGAAGCCGAGCTCGGAGAAGGCGGCGATGTTGTCCTCGTAGGTGAGGCCGCGCTCGGACCCGGCGAGCAGGGCCTTGTAGACCGAGCGCGGCAGGCGCTTCTCGGCGCGCCGCTGGGCCTCGGCGACGGTCTCGAACCATCCGTTGCTGCTCATGACTGTGACCTCTCGGAGGGGATGGGAGTGCGGGCCGGCCGGTGCCGGAGGACGGGGAGGAGGGCTCGGGGGGAGCGTGCGCGCAGGCAGCCGGCCCACAGGCCCGCGCCGTAGGCGAGGTCCTCGGCGCGGCGGAGCGCGGTGTAGCGCGCGACGTCGAGGTCGGGGCGCACCCGACGGTGGTCGAGCACGCCGTCGACGACGGCCGCGGCCAGGGCCACGCGGCGGGCGCGCCGCGAGAACGGCAGGAGGGCCGCCGTCAGCGGCCAGTGGTGGCGCACGACGAGGGCGGTGGTCTGGGTCAGCGTGGCGTGCAGGGCGACCCCGAGCACCGCGACGGCGGCCCGGTGCGGGTGGTCGCTGCCCCGCAGGCGGCGGGCGAGGGTCACCTCGGCCACGGCGCTCGCCGCGACGGCGACCGGGATGCTCCACCGCCGCTGCGCGAGGAGGGCCGCGGCGGCGACCGCCGACCAGGGCGCGAGGACCGCCGGAGAGACGGCCTCCCCGTGGCGGGCGGCGAGCAGCGCGGCCCCGGTGCCGTAGAAGGCCTTGCGCGACAGCCAGGCCCGTGTGGTCGTGCGGTGCTCGTGGCGGACGACGACGGACGGGTCGTAGCGGACGTCGTGGTCGCGGGCGACCCGCCACACGAGGTCGACGTCCTCCGCGACCTTCAGGGACTCGTCGAAGCCGGCGCCGAGCGCGTCCCGCCGGGCGAGGAGCACGGCGCTCGGGACGTAGGACACCCGCCCGTGCGGGTGGACGCGCGCCGGTGACGCACCGAGGTCGAGCGAGGAGCGCGCGGCCTCGTAGCGCGCGAGGACCCCGCGGCCGTCGTCCAGCCCGAGGACCCGGGGGGCCACGAGAGCGACCCCCGGGTCCTCGAGATGGCGTCGGAGGGCGGCAAGAGACTGGACGTCGAGCACGACGTCGGAGTCGACGAAGGCGACGACGGGGCTCCTCGCGGTGCGCAGCCCCGTGTTGCGGGCGGCGGCGGGGCCCCGGCGCTCCGGGTGGCGGACGTAGCGGGCGGCGTGCCGGCGGCAGACCTCGACGATCGACGCCGGGTCGGTGGAGCCGTCGTCGACGACGACGACGATGGTGCCCGGCAGGCCGCCGAGCAGCCGGTCGAGGGCGTCCGGGCGGTCGAGCACCGGGACGACGACCGTGACGTCGCCGCACGTCGCCGGGCGGCTGCCGTTCCACCACGGGTGGGCGAGACCGCGGTCCAGCAGCATCCGCGCGACCCTCGCCGAGGTCGGGTCCTCGACGGCGAGGACGCCGGCGTCGTCGATGCGGCGCAGGGCGGCGGGGCGCAGGTGGACGAGCCGGCCGGAGGATCCCCCGAAGAGCGTGCGGCCGTCGTCGCACCGGTGCGCGTCGTCGGCGAGCCGCACCCGGAACCCACGAGGGAGGTCAGCCACGGCCGAACCCCCCGTCGGCGTCGAGCACGGCGCCGTGGAGCACGGTGCCGGCGCTGGAGGCGAGCTCGACGACGGCGGCGACCTCGTCGGGGTCGAGCGGGCGGCGCGCCGCCTGGTGCTCGGCGAGCGGCTGCACGTCGTCCATCCCGTAGAGGCGGGCCGTGGCGGCGAGCATCGGGGAGTCCGTGGCCCCGGGGGCCACGCCGACGGCGGTGACACCGGTGCCGACGAGGTCCGCGGCGAGGGCCCGCACGACACCGGTGGCGGCGTGCTTGGCGACGACGTAGGCCGACAGCCCGTAGAGGCCGTGGGCCCCGGCGGCGGAGGTGAGGACGACGACCGTGGGCCGGGCCCCGGCGGGCCGGCACAGGAGGTGGGGGACCGCTGCGCTCGCGAGGTTCCAGGCGGTGGCGGCGTCGGCGGCGAGCAGCCCGTCCCGGACGGCGATGTCGGTCTCCCACAACGGCGTCCCGCCGGCGATGACCGAGGCACAGGCCACCGCGACGTCGAGGCCGTCGTGCTCGGCGGCGACGGCGTCGACGGCCGCGCGCGTGGCGTCGAGGTCGCGCAGGTCGACCTCCCGGCAGGGGATGCCGTCGTCGGTCAGGGCCGTGCGGTCCGACGAGGTCGCGTGCCGGTAGCCGAGGGTCTCCCCGTCGAAGGCGTCGAGGACGGTGACCGGTCCGGCGGCGCGCAGCCGGCGCGCGACCGCCGCGCCGATGCCCCGGCCGCCCCCCGCGACCACGGCGACGCGGCCCGTCATCCCGGCACCCCCGCGGTCTCGGGCCGGACGAGGCGGCCGTGCTCGTCGACGTCGCCCGCGAGCACCTGGGCGGTGACCCGTGCGGCGAGGGCGGCGAGGTGCCCACGGCCCTCGTCGGCGCTCGCGCCGCGCGGGTCGCCGAGGACCCCGGTGGGGGTGACCGCCGCGACCCCGCCCGCGCGCAGCCGGGGGAGCAGCTCCGGCAGGGGGTCGAGGGCCCCTGCGACGGCCCGGTCGGGGCGCACCGACCCCGGGGCGACGGCGAGGGCCAGCGAGGTCTCGGCCCGCCCCGCGTGGGCGTCCCAGCCGGGCTCGGCGCACGAGGTCCAGGCGACGTCGTGCCCCTCCCAGCGCAGCCGCCGGGTCGCGCTCGCGACGGCCTCGGCGTTGCCGCCGTGCCCGGTGACGAGGACGACGGGGCCACACCACCGCCGGACCGACCGGACGAGCTCGACGAGGACGAAGCGCAACGCCTCGGTGCCGATCGAGACCGTCCCGGCGAAGCCCTCGTGCTCGCCGCTCGCCCCGTACTCCAGGGTGGGGGCGACGACCACGCGCCGCTGCTCCGCGCGGTCCGCCAGCCGGAGCGCGACCTGCGCGCAGACGGCCCGCGCGACGACCGAGTCGGTGGCCAGGCCGAGATGCGCTCCGTGCTGCTCGCAGGCCCCGAGCGGCACGAGCACGGTCGCGCCGACGAGGTGCTCGCCGGTGGCGGCGGTCCCGAGGTCCACCGACGTCAGCCCGCGGGGAGCGCGTCCCGGGCCGGACCCAGCGGGCTCTCGTCGCACGGCGAGGCCGGGGGCCGGCGGGCGATGGTCACCGGGACCGGTGCGTTGCGGACCGGGCCCCGGTGGCTGTGGTCCTGGCTCGGCGCGGGGCGCACCCCGTCGGCGACCGCGGCGAGGGAGGCCTCGGCGTTGCCCTTGACGCACTCCGGGTCCGGGCCGTCGAGCGGCAGGCCGGTGAAGAACTTGGCCGCCATGCACCCGCCGCGGCAGGCGTCGTACGCCGAGCAGCGGGTGCACGCCCCACCGGTCTGGGGCGAGCGGAGGTCGGCGAACAGCGGGGCGTCGCGCCACACGCTGCCGAACCCGGCGTCGCGGACGTTGCCGGCGAGGAAGCGGTCGTGGATCGCGAAGGGGCAGGCGTACACGTCGCCCACGGGGTCCACGAGGCAGACCACCCGTCCGGCGCCGCAGAGGTTGAGCCCGGGCAGGGCGTCGCCGAAGGCGGCGAGGTGGAAGAACGAGTCACCGGTGAGGACGCCGTCGCCGTGGGCGACGAGCCAGTCGTAGAGGACGCGCTGCTGCTCGGCCAGCGGGTGCAGGTCGTTCCAGACGTCGGCCCCGCGGCCGGCCGGCCGCAGGCGGGTCAGCCGCAGGACGGCGCCGTGCTCGTCCGCGATCTCCTTGAAGCGGTCGAGCTGCGGGATGTTCTCGCGGGTGCAGACGACCGACAGCTTCGTGTCGGTCATCCCGGCGTCGCGCAGGTTGCGCAGCGCGCGCAGCGCCGCGTCGTAGGTGCCGGCGCCGCGGACGGCGTCGTTGACCTCGGGCGTGGCGCCGTCGAGGGACACCTGCACGTCGACGTAGTCGGTGGCCGCGAGGCGCGCGGCGCGCTCCGGGGTGATGCGGAAACCGTTGGTGGAGAACTTGACTCCGACGTCGTGGGCCACGGCGTGGTCGACGATCTCCCAGAAGTCGGGGCGCACGGTCGGCTCGCCACCGCCGATGTTGACGTAGAAGACCTTCATCCGCTGGAACTCCTCGACGAGCGAGAAGCACTCCTGCGTCGTCAGCTCGCGCGGGTCGCGGCGGCCCGACGACGAGAGGCAGTGGACGCAGGCGAGGTTGCAGGCGTAGGTCAGCTCCCAGGTGAGGCAGATGGGGGCGTCGAGGCCGTGCTCGAAGTGCTCGACGAGCCGGGTCCCGGGGGCGGGGGTCGTGGCGGGGCGCTCGGGGGCGAGGGTCATCCGGTCCTCCTGGTGATCATCCGCTGGTCGGCGAGGCGGCGCAGCGCCGCGTCGAAGCCGGGGCGGTCGGCGGCGGGGACGCCGGCGCGGTCGAGGGCGTCGGCCACGGTGGGGGCGGCCTGCAGCCCCTCCACGACGGCGACGAGCCGCGGGTCCTTGAGGAAGGTGAGCCGGCGGCTGGTGAAGTCGTAGAGCAGGGCGCCGAACGGCTCGGGGCGGATCGCCACCGAGCCGTTCAGCTCCCAGGACTGCTCGAGCACGTCGCCGGCCTCAGTAGACGCCGCACATGCCGTCGATGGACACGTCCTCGACGAGGGTGTCGGCGAGCAGCTCGTCGCGCTCGTCCTCCGTGGTCTCCTGTGCCATCTCCTCGGGGGTCATGGCGACTCCTCTCCAGCATCGTCGGTGGTCACGACCCGCGGCACGGGACGTGCCCACCACGCTAGGAACGCGCCGTCGGGGCGCCCACCCCTCGCCCGGTCGGTGCCCTCCTGCCGGACCGGGTAGGGGGGTCCCGGGCAGGGCGGGCGGTTTCCGCGACCTCGTCTATGCACGCCGTCGCCGCGCTCCTAGCGTCGAGGCCGCTGACCCCCAGTGCCTCAACGAGGAGGATGTCCGATGCAGGTCGACGAGCTGCTCAAACCGTTCCCCATCAAGGAGTTCCACCCCTTCCCGCGGGCCCTCATGGGTCCCGGGGCGCACGAGATGATCGGTCCGGAGGCCCTCAAGCTGGGTTTCCGCAAGACCCTCGTGATGACGTCGGGCCTGCGCGGCACGAACGTCGTCCACAAGATCGTGGAGTCGATGAAGTACCACGGCCTCGAGGTCGTCGTGTACGACAAGGTCGAGTCCAACCCCAAGGACTACAACGTCATGGACGCGGTCTCGCTCTACCAGGACAACGAGTGCGACTCGTTCGTGTCCATCGGTGGCGGCAGCTCGCACGACGCCTGCAAGGGGGCGCGCGTCGCGGTCGCCCACGACGGCCGCAACGTCAACGAGTTCGAGGGCTTCAACAAGTCCGAGAACCCGAAGAACCCGCCGCACATCGCGGTGTCGACGACGGCCGGCACCGGCTCGGAGACGTCGTGGGCGTACGTCATCACCGACACGACGACCGACCCGGACAACCCCCACAAGTACGTCGCCTTCGACGACGCGTCGGTGACGACGCTGGCCATCGACGACCCGGTGCTCTACTACGACTGCCCGGTCGACTACACGGCGCAGTGCGGGTTCGACGTCCTCGCCCACGCGAGCGAGCCCTACGTCTCGCGGCTCAACTTCGAGCCCTCGCTCGGCAACGCCCTGCGGGCCATCAAGCTGACCGCCGAGAACCTGCGCCAGGCCGTCTGGAACGGGCAGGACCTCGCCGGCCGCCAGGGGATGATGTACGCGCAGTACATCGCCGCGCAGGCGTTCAACTCCGGCGGGCTCGGCATCATCCACTCGATCAGCCACGCGGTGTCGGCGTTCTACGACACCCACCACGGGCTGAACAACGCGATCGCGCTGCCGCGGGTCTGGGCCTTCAACATGCCGACCCAGTACAAGCGGTTCGCTGACATGGCCGAGGCGATGGGCGTCGACACCTACGGGATGACCGACGTGCAGGCCGCGGACGCCGCGCTCGAGGCGGCCATCCGCCTCCTGCGCGACGTGGGCATCACCGAGAAGTTCACCGACGTCACGGCCGACAGCTACTCGAAGAACCGTCTCGGACAGGGTCCGACGAAGTTCTACGAGAACGCGAAGGTCATCACCGGTGACGACGCGGACGTCGACCGCATCACCAACCACGTCCTCGGTGACGCCTGCACCCCGGGCAACGCCAAGGAGTGCACCTTCGAGACGGTGCGCCCGGTCGTCGACCACTGCATGAACGGCGACCTGGACGACCTCATCTCGTGACCCACGCCCCGGCGCCACCCGACCGCGCTCGCTGCGGACGGGTGGCGCCGGCCCCACGGCACGACCCGGCACGGCCCACCACCGACGACGTTGGAGGACACCACCCGTGAGCACCGACCCCGCCCCCACCCCGACGACCTTCGCGAGCGTCGAGGACGCGCGCGAGCGGCTCCGCGACGTCGGCTACCTCACCGACGACCGGCTGGCGACGACCGCCTTCCTCCAGTCGGCGCTGGGCAAGCCGCTGCTGCTCGAGGGGCCGGCGGGGGTCGGCAAGACCCAGCTGGCGCAGAGCGTGGCCGCCGCGACCGGACGGCGGCTGCTGCGCCTGCAGTGCTACGAGGGGCAGGACGAGACCAAGGCCCTCTACGAGTGGGACTACGGCAAGCAGCTGCTCTACACGCAGATGCTCCGCGACAAGATCGGGCAGGTCGTCGAGGACGCCCCCGACATCTCCGCGGCGGTGGACCGGATCGCGGCCCAGGACAGCGTCTTCTTCTCCGAGCGCTTCCTCGTGGCGCGCCCGCTGCTCGAGGCGATCACGTCGCCGGACCCGGTCGTCCTCCTCATCGACGAGGTGGACCGGGCCGACGAGGCGCTCGAGGCGGTCTTCCTCGAGCTGCTCGCCGAGTTCCAGGTCTCGGTGCCCGAGGTCGGCACGTTCGTCGCGGAGCAGACGCCCATCGTCGTCCTCACCTCGAACAACACCCGTGACCTCTCGGCGGCCCTCAAGCGGCGCTGCCTCCACCTGTTCCTCGACTACCCCAGCGCCGAGCGCGAGCTCGAGATCATCCGCTCCAAGGACACCGGGCTCGCGGACGCGCTCGCCGAGCAGCTCGTCGGGGTCGTGCGCGGCCTGCGCGAGCTGGAGCTGCGCAAGGCACCGAGCATCTCGGAGACGATCGACTGGGCACGGACCCTCGCCGTCCTCGGGGTGACCGAGCTGTCGGCGCCGGTGCTCGCCGAGACGCTCAACGTCGTGACGAAGTACGAGCGCGACCTCGGGCTCGCGACCCGCGAGCTGCCGCGGCTCGTCGACCCGAACCAGACCGTGCCGGCCGATCGCGGTCACGGCCACGGGCACGGTCATGGCCACGGGCACGCGCACGACGACCCCGGGGGCGCCGACGGACCCGACGGCCGCGAGGTGCGGGCCGGCAAGGACCAGCCCGGCCGGCACGACGAGGCGTACTACGGCTCGCCGAGCGCCGCTCCCGCCGAGCCGCGCAAGGTCTCGAGCAGCCAGGGCCAGCGCTCGTTCCGCACCGGCGGCGCCCGGCGGCGACCGGTCTAGCGGGGCGTCGTGGAGAGCTCGCTGCACCGGTTCATCCGCTTCCTGCGCCTGCACGGGATGCGGGTGAGCGTCGCGGAGGCGGTCGACGCGCTCGAGGCGGCGGCGCAGCCGGGCATCATGGCCGACCGCGAGGTGCTGCGCTCGGCGCTGCGGGTGACCCTCGTCAAGGACCGGCGCGACCTCGAGGTGTTCGACGCCGTCTTCGACCGGTTCTTCCGGCTGCGGGCCGTCGTCACCGAGGCCGAGGGGCACGGGCACGCGCACGACGACCTGTCGGACGAGGGCGAGCTGACCGGGCTGACCATCTCGGACGAGCTCTCCGACACCCCGCAGCAGGGGCACAGCCACGGTGCGCCGCAGGACATCCGGGAGTTCTTCCGGCCCGAGGACCTCGCACAGCAGTACAACCTCCACCAGGAGGCGAACAAGATCGACATGGCGTCGATGACCGACGAGGTCGTGCTGTCCAAGGACGGCGTGACGCCGCAGGGCGAGGCCGCGCGCGTGCAGGTCTCGACCTCCCGGCTGCACAACCCGGGGACCCCCGGGCGGTTGACGCAGGCGCGCGGCGCCGAGCTCGACGTCGAGCTCACGGTCGCCGAGGAGCTGGCGCTGCTCAGCTGGCTCGGCGAGCCGGACGACGAGCTCGAGGCGCTGCTCGACGACCCCGACGTCGCGCGGCTGCGCGAGCAGCTGGCACCCCTGCTCGCGTCGCTGCCGGAACGGATCAAGCAGCACCTCGAGCACCTCATGGCGACGCAGGCCGAGGTCGAGGAGCGCGAGCTGGACGTGGCGCGCGCCGAGGTCCTCGCGGAGTCGGACCGGCTCGCGTTCGAGGAGGCCGTGCGCCGGCTCCTGCGCGCGCTGCGGGGGGCGCCCCGTCCCCGGCGGCACGTCGCGGGGCGCGGGGTCATCGACAGCAGGCGGACCATGCGCTCGAACATGCGCTACGACGGCGTCCCGTTCCGGCCGGTACTCGTGAGCAAGCGGGAGGACCGGCCGCAGCTGCTCGTCCTCTGCGACGTCTCGCTGTCGGTGCGTGCCGCGTCGGGGTTCGCCCTGCACCTCGTCCACGGGCTGCAGTCGGTGGCGTCGAAGGTCCGCTCGTTCGCGTTCGTCGACGAGGTCGCCGAGATCACCGACCTCTTCGACGACCACCACGTCCAGCAGGCGCTCGCGATGGTCATGGCCGGTCGCGCGGACGGCGGGGTCGTCGACGTCGACGCCGACAGCGACTACGGCAGCGTGCTGCGCCAGTTCCTCGACGAGTACGGCTCGGCCATCACCCGGCGCACGACCGTCGTCGTCATCGGCGACGGGCGCGGCAACGGCAAGGACCCCGCGGTCGGCGCGTTCGAGGAGATCGCCCGTCGGGCGCGGCACGTGGTGTGGCTGACCCCCGAGCCGCGCTACTCGTGGGCGCTCGGCCGGTGCGACCTGCCGCTGTACGAGCCGTCGTGCGACCACATCGAGGTGGTGCGCAACCTTGGTGCGCTGGAGTCGTTCTCGCACCGGATGGCGGAGGTGCTGGTGTGACCGTCGCACCCATCGACGCCCTCGCCCCGGTGGTCGGGTCCTGCTACCGCGACGGTGTGGTGACGGTGCGCCGGCGTCGTCCGGACAGCCGAATGCGGCTGGGCGCGGTGCGCACCCCGCACTTCGACCTCGTCCACGACGGGACGGACCTCGTGGTCGAGCACGGTCTCGGCCTGGGCGAGGTCGACGACGACCTCGCCGGGCTGCTGTCGGACGAGCTCTTCGAGCCGGGGTGGCTGCGCGGGTCCGAGCTCTTCGAGCGGGTGTTCACCGGTGTCGTGCTGACGTGCGCCGACGAGCCCGAGGTGGCGTGGGAGGCGTTCTACGCCAACACCCTCGCGGCCGTCGGGGCGGCGGCCCGGGCCGAGCCTCGACCGAACTCGAACGCCGCGCCGGCCGGGCACGGCTGCATCCGTGACTACGCCCCGGTCTACGCGCGGGCCGAGTCCCTGGTGAGCGGGCGGTCCGTGCTCGAGCTGGGGAGCTGCTTCGGCTTCCTCGCGCTGCGCGTGGCGGCCGACGGGCGGGCGGTGACCGCGTCGGACGTCTCCGGCGGCACGATGCGGCTGCTCGGTGCGATGGCGCCCCGCTTCGGGGTCGACGTCGCGACGCTGACCTGCGACGCGGCCCACGTGCCACTGCCCGACGACAGCGCCGACACGGTTCTCGCGGTCCACCTGCTCGAGCACCTCGAGCCGGACCACGCGGCCCAGGTGCTGCGCGAGGCGTGCCGGCTGGCCCGGTCGCGGGTGGTGGTCGGGGTCCCGCTCGAGGACTCGCCGAGCGAGCAGTACGGGCACCTGTGGGCCGTCACGTTGCGGGTGCTGCGGGAGTGGGGTGCGGCCGCCGAGGGGTGGCGCGCCGAGGTCACCGAGCACCACGGAGGATGGCTCGTCCTCGACCGCGGGTGAGGTGTACGGGCTCTCCGTCAGAGGGAGGCGTCCGGGCCGGTCGCCGCCGTGTCGCTCGGTGACAGGTCGGGCAGAGTCGGCCAGCGCTCGCTCGCCCAGCCGTGCCAGGTCGCGTGCCCGTCAGGCGGGGCGGGCAGCGGGCCGCCGGCGAGCTCGTCGTCGGGGAGCCGGACCGCCGCGAGGAAGCGGTCGTGGTCGGCCTCGGTCATCTCGAACGTCGTCTCGGGGTGGTCGAGCCAGCGCTGCCGCGCCCGTCGTCGCCGCTCCTCCTCGCTCGCCCGGACGACCTCGAGGACGAACCGCCCACCGGCGGACTCGGCGATCGCGCGGATGGCGTAGCGCTCCTCGGGCGACCAGCAGCCGAAGTCGAGCACCACCCCGGCGCCGCTGCGCAAGCACCGGGTTCAGGCTGCCGTGCCGGTCAGGTCGTCGGGTGGGTGGCGGAGGGTGGCGAGGTGTCGGTCGTAGGAGCCGGGGGTGAGGTCCCAGGCGACGTGGCTGCCGTGGTCGTCTGGGTGTGCTCGGACGATGGCCCAGAGGCGTCGAAGGTGGACGTGGGTGTGGTGGCGGGGGCACAGGATCGCGGCGTTGGCCACGTCGGTGGGGCCGCCGTCGGCCCAGTGGTGGACGTGGTGGGCGCGGGTCCAGGCGGCGGGGGCGGTGCAGCCGGGGTAGGTGCAGCCGCGGTCGCGCAGGAGCAGGTGTCGGCGTTGGCCGCGGGTGTAGAGGCGCAGGATGCGGGTGAGGGTGAGGGGTTCGCCGCGAGCGCCGAGCAGGTGGGCGACGAGGGTGGCGTCGCAGCCGAGGCGGCGGACGGTCTCGGGGGGCAGGAGGGTGCCGTCGGCGGTGGTCGCGAGCACGGTGCCGGCGCCGTGGGCGGTCCCGGTGAGGTTCGTGAGCAGCTCGCCGGGGTCCGGGGTCGTCCCGCTCGTGAGGTCGCTCAGGGGGATGGTGAGGTGGAGGGTGGTGTCGGGGCCGCGGTCGGTGTCGTGGCTGCCGGTGTGCAGGATGGTGGCGGTGGCACACACGGCGGTCAGGGCTTCGACGCGGCGTTGTCCGGCGGGGCGCAGGTCGGGTTCGCCGGTCTCGTCGTTGGGGGCGGGGGCGGAGAGGGGGCCGATGGCGGCTTCGAGGGTGGCGGCCTGTTCGGGGGTCATCCACAGCTGGTACTCGGTCAGGTCCGCGGACTCGATGTGGGGCATGGACAGGCGGGCGGCGGTGGCCAGGCGGGTGTGGAGGTCCTGCAGGGCGTCGTGGTGGCCGTGCTCGGCGAGCAGCCGGGGTCGCAGGCGCCGCATCACGGCGGGTCCGTGCTCGGCGGCCAGGGCGACCAGCCCGGAGGTGGCGGTCGGCAGGGCAGCGGGCTGGAGCAGGGGTGCCAGGCGGGTGGCCTCGCGCAGCACGGCGCACCCGGTGTGCGCTTCGACCTGCGCGCCGTGGACGGCGGTCCAGACGACGCCGAGGGCGGTGTTGGGGTCGGGGTCGTGGCGCTGGGTGGGGGTGTCGCCGGCGGCGACGTCGACGACGATCCGGGCCACGGCCGCGGCGCCGGACTGCCGCAGGGAGGGAGCGTGCTGCCGGACCCAGGCGTGGGTGGCGGACCCGGCGACCTCCCCGCGCCGCACGGCCTCCAGCGCGACCACGACGCGCGCCGCGGAGGCGCGGGCGGCGACCTCGTCGAGCAGCTCCATCAACCCACCGAGGTCGTCACCGGGCGCGACGGCCAGGGCGTCGTCGAGCCCGGTCAGGGCGTCGCGGGCAGCCTCGAGCCGGGAGCGGCGCTCCTCGAGTTCGGCTGTCCCGGTTGACATGTGACCATCCTGTCACCGGACACCGACAGTCCACCCGTCCCGCCAGGGCACCTGTGGACGACGGCTGCCGTCCTACCTCACTGTGGAAAACCGTTGTCCTGCAGCCACGACCGAGGTCGCTCGGCGCTAGGAGAGCAGCCCGCGCTTCGTCGCCTCGTAGACCGCCTCGGCGCGCCCCGACACCTCGAGCTTGCGCAGGATGTTGCCGACGTGGAACTTCGCGGTGGTCTCCGAGATGTAGAGCCGCTTGCCGATCTCCTTGTTGGACAACCCTCGTGCCAGGAGCTGGAGCACCTCGTCCTCGCGCGCCGACAGGGTCGGGGCGACCGGCTGCGGCGGCGCCTGCATCCCGCGCACCATCGCCGCCGCGGACCGTGCGTCGAACGCCGACTCGCCCTTGCTCACGTCGTGGATGGCGCGCACGAGCGCCGCGGTGTCGACGTCCTTGACGACGTAGCCGCGTGCACCCGCGCGCACCGCCTCGAGGACGAGCTGCTCGTCGAGGAACGTCGTCAGCACGAGGACGGCCACGCTCGGGTGGCCGGCGCTGATGGCCTGCGCGAGCTCGAGACCCTCGGTGTCGCTCGACGACGACAGCTTGAGGTCGAGGAGGACCACGCGCGGGGTCACGCGCTCGAGGACGGCCAGCGCCTCTCCACGCGAGGAGGCCTCCGCGACGACGGTGATGTCGGGCTCGCGCTCGAGGACGGACCGCAGGCCCTGCCGGACGATCGCGTGGTCGTCGACGAGCATGACGCCGATGGTCTCGCGGTCGGCGGGGGTGTCTCGGACGTCGGCGGTGCTCAGCACGGCGTGGCCTCCTCGGCGGTCGGGGGAACGAGCCCGGCGGGGACCCGGACGACGGGCAGCGGGATGCGGAAGGTCAGCCGGACGCCGCCCAGCCGCGAGCGGCGGAAGGCCAGCGTCCCGCCCAGCCCCCGGACGCGGCAGTCCATGTTGGCCAGCCCCTGGTGCCGGCCGTCTCGCACCGTCCGGCGCTCGAGCTGGAGCATCCGGCGCAGCGCGGCGGGCTCGCCGTCGCCGTCGTCGGACACCGACACGACGAGGGCGTCCGGCATCCACCGCACCCGCAGGACCGCGCGCCGCGCCCCGGCGTGGGTGACGACGTTGAACAGGGCCTCGCCGACGACCCGGGCGACCTCGTGGTGCACGTCGTGCCCGAGCGCCGTCGTCCGCCCCGCGACGCGCACCTGGATGTCGAGCATCGGCCGGTGGTGGTGGACGACCTCGCGCAGCAGGTCCTCGAGCGACGCGACCGAGTCGGTGTGCGGACGGGTCAGGGCGAAGATCGCGGTGCGCAGCTGCTCGACCGCCGTCTGCGTCAACGACTTCGCGGTCTGCAGCTGCGCCCCGACCTGCCTTGCGCCGAGCGCCTCCGCCTCCCCGCGTGCGACCTCGACGGCCATCCCCGCCGACAGCACGTACTGCGTCACGCTGTCGTGCAGCTCGCGCGCGATGCGGTGCCGCTCGGCGTCGACGAGCTCACGCTGCTCGGCGACGGCGAGCCGGTGCTCGGCCGCCTCGAGCTCCGCCGTGCGCGTCGCGAGGTCGCGCGCCTGCGCCCGCGCCTCCTCGTGCAGCCGCTGGGCGCGCCGGTGCAGGGAGAGCCCGGCCTGGTACTGCTCGCTCGTGTGCAGCGAGACCGCCGCCTGGTTGGCGAGGATGCGCAGCACGGCGAGGTCCTCCGGCTCCGGCTCCTCGTGGAGGCCGTGCCTGGCCGCCAGCCCGCCGACGCGGCGCCCCTCGAGGTACATCGGGACGCGGATCCAGACGTCGGTGCGCGCCGAGGGCCCGGCGTAGCCCGAGCGCACCGCCGACAGCTCGAGGCGCACGGCCTCGGGCACCTCGGTGGGGTCGCCGACGCTGCGCCGGTCCGGGCCGATGACGACGAAGCGGGGCCGCGCGCGCTCGAGGTGGCTGTCGGCGAGGGCCAGCACCGCCCAGTCGGCGTCGAGGTGGTCGGCCGCCGCCCGCGCCACCTCCTCGAGCAGCCCCCGCGGGCCCTCGACGGTGCGGACGACGGCCCGCGAGATCGTGTCCATCGCGCGCACCGCGCGCTGGGTGCGCTCGGTGGAGCGCACGTACGCCGGGTAGTAGGAGTTCTTGCCGGACCGCACCCCGGTCAGGCGCGAGAGGTCGGTCGCGCCCTCGGTCACAGCGCCGCCCGGAAGATGCGCTCGATGTCGGCCGCGTCCGTGGGGCGCGGGTTGGTCGTCAGGCAGGCGTCCTCGAGCGAGTTCTGCGACAGCGTGACGAGGTGCTCCTCGGTGATGCCGAGCGAGCGCAGCGACCGCGGCACCCCGACCTCGTCGGCCATGACGCGCACCTTCACCGCGAGGGCCTCGGCGGCCTCGGCCGGCGGCATCCCGTCGACGGCCAGCCCGGCGGAGCGCGCGAGCGGCACGAAGCGGTCGGGGGAGGACTCGGCGTTGTAGCGGATGACGTGCGGCAGGAGGATGCCGTTGATGACGCCGTGCGGGGCGTCGAGCAGCCCGCCGACCTGGTGGCTCATCGCGTGCGTCGCGCCGAGGATCGCGTTGGTGAAGGCGAGCCCGGCGGCCAGGGCCGCCTCGGCCATCCCGGTGCGGGCCTCGGGGTCGTCGGGGGCCCGCATCGTCTGGACGAGGTGCTGGTTGACGAGGCCGACCGCGTTGAGCGCGTGGACGTCGGCGAGTGCGTTGTGCGCCCGCGAGACGAAGGCCTCGATGCCGTGGGTCAGCGCGTCGAGGCCGGTCGCCGCGTTGAGCCACTCGGGCATCGTCGTCAGCAGGCGCGGGTCGGTGATGGAGATGTCGGGCACGAGCGCGCGGCCCATGATCGTCACCTTCACGTGGCGCGTGGTGTCGGTGACGATGCAGAACTGGCTGACGTCGGCGCCCGTGCCGGAGGTCGAGGGCACCATGAGCAGCGGCGGGATCTCGCGGTGCACCTGGTCCACGCCCCGGTAGTCGAGGATCGAGCCGCCGTTGCCGGCGAGCACCGCGACCCCCTTGGCGGCGTCCATCGCGGAGCCGCCGCCGAGGCCGATGATGACGTCGCAGTCGTTGGCCCGGTAGAGGTCGTGCGCGGCCGCGACCTCGACGTCGCGCGGGTTGGGCGAGACGTCGCTGCAGACGACGGGGGAGAGGCCGACCTCGCGGAGGTGGCCGAGCAGCTCGTGGGCCCACCCGGCCTCGACGATGCCCGGGTCGGTGACGACGAACGGCCGGCGCGCCCCGAGCCGGCGGGCGGCGTAGCCGGCCTCGGCGAGGGCGCCGATCCCGAAGACGATCTCGGGGGCCTGGAACTTGACGAGCGCGGAGGCGTCGAGCGGCCACGTCGTGGTCGTCGTCCCGGCTCCGTTGCCGTCCAGCGCCGTCATCGCGGCCCTCCTGCACCCCTCGGGTGGCAGCAACGGTAGCCCGCTCGGCCGGGACGCGCACCCGTCCGCCCGGCCCGTGGCCGGGACCGGCCACCCCCTCTCCGAACGGTCAGGTCGTGTGGCCCTCGGCGAGCGTGTCGCCCGCCGCCGACACGACCTCGAGGGTGGCGATGCGGCCCGCCGGGAGCGACGTCGCGCCGACGACGCGCATGACGTCGCGGTCGGTGGCCGACCACGTCGCGCCGGTCTCCCGGCGGCCGTCGGTGGCGTGGACGACGAGGGTGTAGCGGCCGGTCCGGGGGAGGTCGGCGAGCTCGAGCGCCACCTGGGTGCCCCAGGGGCGGGACTCCAGGTCGGCCCGTCCGCTCGGGCCCGAGCCCACGGTGGACGCGAGCGTCACGGCCGTGCTGGGGGCGGGCGGCGACCCGGCGTCGTCCAGGCGCGCCCCGAGGACGACGCCGGCCAGGAGGGCGACGGCCGCGGCGAGGGCGCCGAGGGCGACGGCGCGTCGGCGAGCGGCGCGGCGCCGCGCGGCCACGGCGCCGAGGAGCGGGGCCACCTCCTGCTCGGGTGTCGTCGCCCGGGCGGGCTCGGCCCACACGTCCTCCGGGACACGGCGCAGGAGGCCGGCCACGGGGGTGGCGGCCTCCACCTCCGTCCGGCACCCGTCGCAGGCGGCGAGGTGGGCGCCGAACCGGGCGCGGTCGGCGGCGTCGAGCCCGCCGAGCACCCAGGGCCCGAGCAGGTGCCGCAGCTCGTCGTGGTCCTCGGTCACCGGGTCACTCCCATCTCCTCGAACGCGACGCGCAGGGCGCGCACCGCGTAGTGGCTCCGTGACTTCACGGTGCCCTCTGGCACCCCGAGCCGGGCGGCGGCCTGGCGCACCGACATCCCCTCGTGGAACAGCAGCCGGACGACCTCGCGGTGGGCCGGCGCCAGCCGCCGCAGCGCCTCCGCCACGAGCCAGCCGTCGACGGCCTCCTCGAGGCCGTCGTCCCCGGCCAGGGCCTCGAGGACCGAGCCGTCGTCGAGGAGCTCGGGCCGGCGGCCCGCGGAGCGCCACGCGTCCGTCGCGACGTTGCGGGCGACGGTGAGGACGTAGGCCCGCACCTCGCGCTCGTCGCGCCCGGGCTCGAGCCGTCCGATGGTCCGCCACACCCGCAGGAACGTCTCCTGGAGCAGGTCGTCGGCCACCTGCGGGGAGGCCGCGCGGCGCCGCAGGTACGCGCGCACCGCCGGGGCGTGCGCGGCGTACACCGTGGCCAGCGCGGCCTCGTCCGCCGGTGGGGTCATGGGGAGATGGTGGACCGTTCAGGGCCCGGTGACCACGAAGTCCACCGAGGCGACCTCGGACGCCAGCCCGAGTGCCCGCAGGTCGCGGGCGTCGACGTCGCCGTCCCCGTCCACGTCCGGGACGACGGCGGGTGCGTCGTCGTAGCGGCCGTCGTGGTCGAGGTCGGCGACGACCGCGGCGAGGATGGTCGAGCGGGTGCCCGTGCCGAAGGACGGGGCGCCGACGATCCACGTGTCCATGACCGACACCCGGTCGGGCCGGTTGTCGGTGAGCGCCGTGAGGTTGAACAGGCCCGCGAGGTTCTGGCCCGCCCCGGCGCCGACCGCGGTCGTCGAGTCGAGGACGACGAGCCCGGGCAGCGCCTCGTCGGCGCCCGGGGCGAAGGCGCCGGGGAACGGGGCGGTGCTCGCGTGCGCGGCGGGGCCGGTCAGCTGCGGCGTGAACGCGGACCGGGTCAGCGCGTCGGGGCCGTACACGGTCACGCGCAGGTCGACGGCCCAGGCGCGCCCGGCGACGCCGACGACGTCGTGGCGGGCGGGGGCGACGATCCGCACCTCGGCGCCGCGCTGCCGGTGGCCGTGGTCGCCGTCGGCGGCCGCAGGGCTCGGCGAGGCGGCGGCCACCGCGACGACGGCGGCGGTGCTCGCGATGGCGACGGTCAGGGCGGTGCGTGGTCCCACGGTGTCCTCCTCGGGCCGGCGGGTACCTCCCGCCGTCGAGGGGAGGTACGCCGGCGGGGCCCGGTCGGTTCAGCCGGCGACCGCGGGCACCGCTCCGGCGCGCTCCTGGCGCAGCGCGGGGAGGTAGCAGAGCGCGCCGAGGACGCTGAAGGCCCCCGCGACGAGGATGCCGGTCGCGGTGCTCGTCGCCTCGGCGAGCGGGCCCAGGACGAGCAGGCCGAGGCTGTAGCAGCCGCCGGCCACCATCGAGTTGACCGACAGGACCGTGGTGCGGTTGGCGGCGTCGGCCTGGCGGTGCAGCAGGGTGCTGTGGACCGGACCCGCGGTGCCGTGCAGCGTGTAGACGACGAAGAAGGCGGTGACGAGCCCGACCGGGCCGGTCATCAGGGCCATGACGACGACGAACCCGCCCTGGAGGACGCGGGAGGCGATGGCCGTCCACGTCACACCGACCCGGCGGGCGGCGAGCGCGGCTGCCGCCGACCCCGCCGCGAACAGTCCCCAGGCAGCGGCGGACACCGGACCCATGAGCGCGCCGGCCTCGGTCTCGCCGCCGACGAGCTCGGAGAGGCGGACCGGCATGAACGTCTCGAAGGCGATCATCCCGACGCTCCAGAAGACCTCGACGAGCACGAGCGCCCGCAGGACGCCGTTGCGGCCGAGCAGCCGGACGCCGGCCACGACGACACGGGGCGCCTCGCGCGCGGAGTCGAGGGCGCGGCGCACGCCGCGGGCGTCGACGTGCGTGCTCGGCTCGCGCAGGAGGACGAGCGTGGCGACGAGGTTGACGACGACGAAGGCGATGGAGAGCCAGTACGCGTTCTCGAGCGCGGTGAGCGCGCGCACGGGGTGCCACGCGATGACCCCGCCGGACACGACGGCACCGAGCGCGATGGCGACGCCCAGCACCGTGCCGGCTCGGGCCAGGCCCTGCTCGACGGGGACGTCGGGGTCGTCGGCCTGGGCGGTGTCGACGTACCAGGACTCCAGCGGCCCGGAGTCGAGGGCGCGGAAGACGCCCTGGAGCAGGAGGGCGACGCAGAAGGCGGCGAAGGTCTGCGCGAGGACGAAGACGAGCGCGGACACGAGCGCGACGACGCCGGAGGCCACGAGCAGCGGGCGGCGACCGAGGGCGTCGGCGAAACCACCGGTCGGCAGCTCGAGCGCGAGCACGACGAAGCCCTGCATCGAGAGGATGACGCCGAGCTGCGCCAGCGACATCCCGCGCTCGAGGGCGAGGAGCGTCGTCACGCCGATGACCAGCCCGACGGGGAACCAGCGGGTGAAGGTCAGCAGCAGGAGGACGCGCAGCGCCTGCCGCACGGTGAGCGGGGCGGTGCTCGACGCCGTCGTGCTCATCGTTGCTCGCCACCCCGCGGGGCGCGGTCGAGGTCGACCGGGTACATGACGGCGTAGACGGCGACCCGGCGGGCCGAGGGGTTGCCCTGGCCGACGCGGCGGTAGCGCGCGACGACGTCGTCGAGCTCCTGGCGCAGGGCCCGCGCCTGGTCCGGGGTGGCGACGACCCACGAGTCGTCCATCCCCATCGCGTCGCGCCAGTCGACCGGCCACGTCGACTCGACGTCGAGCCAGCGCTCGTAGCGCTCGCCGAGGTGGCGGGAGTAGTCGCGCTGGAGCCAGCCGAGCGCGCTCTCGGCGTCGTCGTCGCCGGCGAAGTCGCTCGGCTCCCACTGGTGGCTCTCGGTGGCGGCGCGCCACAGCCGCCGCTTGCCCTCGCCGTCGCCGGTGTCGGCGACGAGGCCGACCGCCTCGAGGCGGCGCAGGTGGTAGGACGTCGCCCCGGAGTTGGTGCCGAGCGCCGCGGCGAGGTCGGTGGCGGTCGCCGGGCCGCCGACCCGTAGGGCCGAGAGGAGGCGGCTGCGCAGCGGGTGGGCGAGGGTCTTCAGGGCCGCGGCGTCGAGCCGCAGGCCGGTCAGGTGCCCGTCGTCGGTGGGGTCGGAAGAGGTCATGCGTGCACACTACCTGTGCACAGTTTGTTTGCACAAGAGTCGTGCAGAGAGGATGTGGACGGCATCGCCGCAGGTCAGGGACCATCCGCCGGCGATTTGGGGGAGCGGGGCACGGGTCCGTAGCATGGACGACTGGTGTGCCGTGCGCTGTCACGAGGGCCGTCGCTCCCTCGCGGGAGCACTCGGCACACGCCATCCGACCCGCAACAAGAGGACTCTCATGCGTACCTTCACCCCGAAGCCGGGCGACGTGACCCGCGCGTGGCACGTCATCGACGCCACCGACGTCGTGCTCGGCCGGCTCGCGAGCCAGGCGGCCGTGCTGCTCCGCGGCAAGCACAAGCCGACCTTCGCGCCGCACGTCGACACCGGTGACTTCGTCATCATCATCAACGCCGACAAGGTCGCTCTGACCGGCTCCAAGGCCGAGCAGAAGAAGGCCTACCGCCACTCGGGCTTCCCGGGCGGTCTGCGCTCGACCTCCTACACCGAGCTGCTCGCCAAGAGCCCGGAGAAGGCGATCGAGAAGGCCATCCGCGGCATGGTCCCCAAGACCTCCCTCGGCCGCCAGCAGCTGACCAAGCTCAAGGTGTACCGCGGCGCCGAGCACCCCCACGCTGCCCAGCAGCCCAAGCCCTTCGAGATCACCCAGGTGGCCCAGTGATGTCCGAGAACGCCCAGATCGACGAGACCGCCGGGACGGACGTCAACGACGCCCCCGTCACCGAGTACACCTCCGAGTCCGACGGCACCGTCGCGACCGAGTCGACCCGCCGCCCGAGCGCCTCGGCGCCCGGTGGCGCGACCGGCCGCCGCAAGCAGGCCGTCGCCCGCGTCCGGATCGTCCCGGGCAGCGGCGAGTGGAAGATCAACGGCCGCTCGCTCGAGCAGTACTTCCCGAACAAGGTCCACCAGCAGATCGTCAACGAGCCGCTCAAGGTCCTCGAGCTCGACGGCGCCTACGACGTCCTCGTGCGCGTGCACGGCGGTGGCCCCTCCGGCCAGGCCGGCGCCGTCCGCCTCGGTGTCGCCCGCTCGCTCAACGGGGTCGACGAGGAGCTGAACCGCCCGGCGCTCAAGAAGGCCGGCCTGCTCACCCGTGACGCCCGCGTCCCCGAGCGCAAGAAGGCGGGTCTCAAGAAGGCCCGCAAGGCGCCGCAGTACAGCAAGCGCTGACCCGCGCCCCGCGCGACGAGCCGACGGCGGCACCCCTCGGGGGTGCCGCCGTCGCCGTGTCCCGGCCCGCCACACGGTAGGTTCGGTCGCTGCCCCACCACCGAAAGGCCCCCAGCATGTCCCGACTCTTCGGCACCGACGGCGTCCGTGGTCTCGCGAACCGCGACATCACCGTCGAACTCGCGCTCGACCTGAGCATCGCCGCGGCCCACGTCCTCGGTGACGCCGACCGGCAGGCGGGCCGCCGCCCCCGCGCGGTCGTCGGCCGCGACCCCCGGGCCAGCGGCGAGTTCCTCTCCGCCGCGGTCACCGCGGGCCTGGCCTCGGCCGGTGTCGACGTGCACGACGTGGGGGTCCTGCCGACCCCGGCGGTCGCCTTCCTCACCGCGGACATGGGCGCGACCTTCGGCGTGATGCTCTCGGCGTCGCACAACCCGATGCCCGACAACGGCATCAAGTTCTTCGCCGAGGGCGGCCACAAGCTGCCCGACGCCGTCGAGGACGAGATCGCCGCCCGCATCGGCCAGGACTGGGACCGCCCGCAGGGCGCGGAGGTCGGCCGCATCCAGAGCAACCGCGCCGGGCAGGCGCGGTACATCGCGCACCTGCTGCGCACGCTGCCGAACCGCCTCGACGGCCTGACCGTCGTCATCGACGGCGCGCACGGCGCCGCGAGCGCGGTCTCGCCGGAGGTCTTCCGGCTCGCCGGCGCCGACGTCGTCGAGATCGGGACCGACCCCGACGGCCTCAACATCAACGACGGCTACGGCTCGACGCACCTCGACCGGCTCAGGGCGGCCGTCCTCGAGCGCGGGGCCGACCTCGGCATCGCCCACGACGGCGACGCCGACCGCTGCCTCGCGGTGGGCCACGACGGCCGCGAGGTCGACGGCGACCAGATCATGGCCGTCCTCGCGGTCGCCCTCAAGGAGCGCGGCGTGCTGCGCGAGAACACCCTCGTCGCCACCGTCATGAGCAACCTCGGCCTGATCCAGGCGATGGAGCGCGAGGGCGTCAAGGTGCGCCAGACCGGTGTCGGCGACCGCTACGTCCTCGAGGAGATGCGCCGCTCCGGCTACTCCCTCGGCGGCGAGCAGTCCGGGCACGTCATCATGCTCGAGCACGGCACGACCGGCGACGGGGTCCTCACCGGCCTCATGCTCGCGGCGCGCGTCGTCGAGACCGGCACGCCGCTCGCCGAGCTCGCGACCGTGATGTCGCGCCTGCCGCAGGTCCTCGTCAACGTCAAGGGCGTCGACAAGTCGCGCGTCGAGAGCGACGAGGAGCTCCAGGCCGCCGTCCGCGCCGAGGAGGAGGCCCTCGCCGGCACCGGCCGCGTGCTGCTGCGCAAGTCGGGCACCGAGCCGGTCGTGCGCGTCATGGTCGAGGCCGCGACCGAGGAGCACGCCCGCGAGGTCTGCGACCGGCTCTGCGCGGTCGTCAAGGAGCGACTGGCCCTCTGACGGGAATGGCCGCGCCGGGGGTTCGGTTGGCACGAGGGACCACCTGTCGACGTCGAAGGAGAGCCTCCGTGCCCCACGAGTCCGTGACCAAGAAGTTCTACAGCATCTCCGCCACCTCCACCGGCGGCCGTGACGGCCACACCAAGAGCGCCGACGGCACCGTCGACGTGAAGCTGGGCAAGCCGAGCACCTCGAACCCGGTCGCCAACCCGGAGACGCTCTTCGCGGCCGGCTACGCCGCCTGCTACAACGGCGCGCTCGCGCACGTGGCGCAGCAGGACGGCATCGACGTCACCGGCGCCGAGACGACCGCCGACGTCACCCTCGGCGAGACGGCCACCGGTGTCGGCCTCGCGGTCGAGATCGTCACGACCATCCCGGGTGTCGACGCGGAGACCGCGCAGGCGCTCGCCGACAAGGCGCACGAGTTCTGCCCCTACAGCAAGGCGACCCGCGGCAACATCGACGTCACCGTCGTCGGCAAGCCCGCCTGACGCCCCCTGCACCACCCCACCGGCCTCCTCCCGTCACGACGGGAGGAGGCCGGTGACGTGTCGGGCGATCGCGAACGCCGCGGTGGCCGCCGGCGAGGGCGCGTTGAGGACGTGCACGCAGCGGCCGGAGCGCTCGACGAGGAAGTCGTCGACGAGCGTGCCGTCGGGGCGCACCGCCTGGGCGCGGACGCCGGCGGGGGCCGGGCGCAGGTCCTCGTCCCGCAGGTCGGGGACGAGCCGGCGCAGGCTGTCGCCGAAGCGTCGGGCGTCGAGCGAGCGCGCGACCTCGTGGAGACCGCTGCGGGCGTGCCGGCGGGCCAGCCGCCACAGGCCCGGGTACGCGAGCGTCCCGGCGAGCTCGCGGGGCCGGACCACACCCCAGCCGTAGCCCTCGCGGGCGAGCGCGAGGACGGCGTTCGGGCCCGCGTGCACGTGGCCGTCGACGCCGCGCGTCAGGTGCACGCCGAGGAAGGGCAGCTCCGGGTCGGGGACGGGGTAGACGAGGCCGCGGACGAGGTGCGCCGCCTCCGGGGCGAGCTCGCGGTACTCGCCGCGGAACGGCACGATGCGCACCGACGGCCGGTGCCCGAGGAGCTCGGCGACGAGGTCGGTCCGCAGGCCGGCGCAGGTGACGACGAGGTCGGCGGCCACCGTCCCGTGGCTGGTCTCGACCACGACCTCGCGGGCGCCGTCGTGCCCGCCGACGACCTCCGTGCCGGGCCGCAGGTCGGCGCCGGCGGCTGCGAGGCGGTCGACGAGCGCCGCGCACACGCCCGGGTAGTCGACGACCCCGGTCTCGGGGACGTGCAGCGCTGCGAGGGCGGCGACGTGCGGCTCGTGCGCGCGGGCGCCGTCGGCGTCGAGGCGGCTCACGGCGAGACCGTTGGCCAGCCCGCGGTCGTGGAGCGCGGCCAGGCGGGGCAGCTCGTCGGGGGAGGTGGCGACCACGAGCTTGCCGGTGACGGCGTGGGCGACCCCGTGCTCGCGCGCGAAGGCCAGGAGCTCGGCCGCGCCGCTGCGGCACCAGCGGGCCTTCGCGCTGCCCGGCGGGTAGTACAGGCCCGAGTGCACGACGCCGCTGTTGCGCCCGGTCTGGTGCCTCGCCCAGCCGGACTCCTTCTCCAGCACGGTGACCCGAGCCGCGGGGTCGTCCGTGACGAGCCGGTGGGCGACGGCGAGGCCGACGATCCCGCCGCCGACGACCACGACCCGGCGGCTCATCGGTCGGCCACTCCCGGCGTCATCCGCGCCCGTGGTGCTCCGCGATGACCCGCGCGTACTCGAGGCCGGAGTCCTTGATGGTCCGCACCTGGGTGTCGTAGTCGACGTGGACGATGCCGAAGCGCTTGTCGTAGCCGTAGGCCCACTCGAAGTTGTCGAGGAGGCTCCACGCGAAGTAGCCGCGGACGTCGGTGCCGCCCTCGATCGCGTCGGCGACGGCGCCGAGGTGGTCGCGCAGGTACGCCACGCGCTCGGGGTCGTGGACGGCGCCGTCGGGCGAGACGGTGTCGTCCCAGGCCGAGCCGTTCTCGGTGATGTAGACCGGCAGGCCGCACTCACGGGCCGAGCGCTCGATGATCAGCCGGTGCGACTCCGGCGACTGCTCCCAGCCCATCGCCGTGACCGGCGGGCGGGGGTCGATCTCGGAGACGCGCTCGCAGCCCGGCAGCAGGTGGGTGTTGCCGACCGGCTCGTCGCCGTCGGCGGTGGCGCGCACGCGGGTGGGGAAGTAGTTGTTGACGCCGAGGTTGTCCAGCGGTGCGCCGATCGTCGCGAGGTCGCCGTCGTGGACGAACGAGCCGTCGGTGAGGTGCGCGACGTCGTCGAGCATCCCGTCGGGGTAGGCGCCGTGGAAGAGCGGGCCGAAGAAGACGCCGTTGAGGGCGTTGTCGGCGCGGCGCACGGCGTCGAGGTCGGCCTCCGTGGGGTCGGCGGGGCCGTGGACCTGGGTCGGGTTGAGGGTGATCGACACCTGCGCGTCGCGGCAGTGCTCGCGGATGACGGGCACCGCGGTGCCGTGGGCCAGCATCAGGTGGTGGGCCGTGAGCAGGCCCTCCATCGGGTCGCGGTGGCCGGGGGCGTGGGCCCCAATCGAGTGGCTGAGCATCGAGGAGCACCACGGCTCGTTGAGCGTGGTCCAGTTGACGACGCGGTCGCCGAGCGCGCCGACGACGTGGGCGGTGTAGTCGGCGAACCAGCCGGCGACGTCGCGGGAGCGCCAGCCGCCCCGGTCCTCGAGGGCCTGCGGGAGGTCCCAGTGGTAGAGCGTGACGACCGGGCGGATGCCGGCGCCGAGCAGCTCGTCGACGAGCCGGTCGTAGAACGCGAGCCCGAGGGGGTTGGCGGGGCCGGTGCCGTCGGGCTGGATGCGCGGCCACGCGACGGAGAACCGGTAGGCCTCGAGCCCGAGCCTCTGCATGAGCGCGACGTCCTCCGGCACGCGGTGGTAGTGGTCGCACGCGACCTCGCCGGTGTCGCCGTTCGCGACCTTGCCCGGGGTCGCGGAGAAGGTGTCCCAGATGGACTGGCCGCGGCCGTCCTCCTTGGTCGCGCCCTCGATCTGGTAGCTCGCGGTGGCGGCGCCGAAGAGGAAGCCCTCGGGGAAGGTGAGCTCGGAGGTCGTCATGCGCACGAACCTACCGGGCGGGCCGGACCTCGTCGCCGACGCGGACCTCGCCCGTGGACACCGGCACGAGCTGGACGGCGAACCACGTCGCGCCCTCCCAGCGCCGGTGGCGGGCGAGCGTGCGGATCGGCTCGTGGCCGCGCTCGCGGGTGGCGGGGTCGAGGGTGGTCATGACGCAGCGGTCGACCGGCTTGACGACGCGGAAGGTGACGGCGCCGACGGTGACCGCGCTCCAGCCGTCCTCCTCGAAGGGCTCGAGGTCGCCGTCGACGACGAGGTTGGGCCGGAAGCGGTCGATGCCGATGGTGGTCGGCTCCTCGCCGCGCTCGAGCGCGGTCTCCGCGACCCAGTCGCCGAGCCGCCGGAGCGAGGCCGCCGACGCGAGCGTGACCGGGTAGCCGTCGGCGAAGGCGGTCGCCTCGCCGGGGCGGGCGTGCGTCGGGTTGAGCGGTCGCGGGTCGGCGACGTGCACGAGCCGGACGTCGGTGCGCCGCAGGGCATCCCGCAGCCAGGCGTGGGCGGCGTCCTCGGCCACGCGACCGGTGAGCGCCCGCCCGTGGACGGTCACGGGGACCGGCTCGCCGTGCGGGGGCTCGACGAGGAGGTCGTCGGCGCCGTCCGCGCGCAGCCGCAGCGCGGCGCCGAGGCCGGGGTCGGTGCCCGGGGTGTCGGCGGTCAGGGCGAAGAGGGCGTGCTCCTCGCGGGCGGTCAGGCACTCGCCGTCGGGCGTGACGACCATCCAGCGGCGGTCGTCACGCAGACCCCAGGGCTCGACCGTGGCGGCCGGGACGGCGCGGACCGCGGTGCTCTTGACCGGGTGCAGCGCCACCCGTTCCAGCCGGGTGCTCACGCCTGCCGGCTGATGCGCCCGGTGTCGACGTCGTACATGAAGCCGCCGATGAGGGCCCGCTCGCCGATGAGGGGGTGGGAGCGCAGGACGTGGACGTCGTGCTCGAGCGCGGCCTGCTGGTCGGTGACGACGTTGAAGTCGTGCCACGACGCGTCGACCCCGGCCGACTCGCCGACCCGGCGCTGCAGCTCCTCCTCGGTGTTCGAGGCGACGGCGCAACGGGTGTGCGGGACGACGAGGACGCGGTTGACGTTGAGCAGGTGCACCGCGAGGACGATCGCCTCGAGGGCCTGCGGCGTGACGCGCCCGCCGGGGTTGCGGAAGATCTTCGCGTCGCCGGGGTGCAGGCCGAGCATCGCGAGCGGCGCGATCCGGCTGTCCATGCACGTGACGATGGCGATGCCCGCGTGGGCGACGCCGTCGAAGCCGGCGAGGTCGAAGGTCTCGGCGAAGTGCTCGTTGGCGGCGAGCAGGTCGTCGAAGTCGGCGGGCGTGGTGGTGGTGGGCTCGCTCATAGCAGTCCGGTCCTCTTCTCGATGGTGAATGCGACGGGCTTGGTGACGCCGGCGAAGAAGTCCTCGCCCTTGTCGTCGACGACGATGAACGCCGGGAAGTCCTCGACCTCGATCTTCCAGACGGCTTCCATGCCGAGCTCGGGGTACTCGAGCACCTCGACGCTGCGGATGCAGTCCTGGGCGAGGCGCGCGGCCGGGCCGCCGATCGAGCCGAGGTAGAAGCCGCCGTGCGCCTGGCACGCGTCGGTCACCTGCCGGCTGCGGTTGCCCTTGGCGAGCATGACCATCGAGCCGCCCGCGGCCTGGAACTGCTCGACGTAGGAGTCCATCCGGCCGGCGGTCGTCGGGCCGAACGAGCCCGACGGCATCCCCTCGGGGGTCTTGGCCGGGCCGGCGTAGTAGACGGGGTGGTCCTTGAGGTACTGCGGCATCGGCTCGCCGGCGTCGAGGCGCTCCTTGATCTTCGCGTGGGCGATGTCGCGGGCGACGACGAGCGGGCCGGTGAGGCTCAGCCGGGTCTTGACGGGGTACTTCGTCAGCTCGGCGAGGATCTCGTCCATCGGCCGGTTGAGGTCGATCGGCACGACCGCGCCGGCTCCGGTGCCGCTGACGCCCTCGGCGTCCTCGAGGCCCTCGTGGGTCGTGTCGGGGAGGAAGCGGGCGGGGTCGGTCTCGAGCTGCTCGATGAAGACGCCCTCGGGGGTGATCTTGCCGAGGACCTGGCGGTCGGCCGAGCACGAGACGGCGATGGCGACGGGGAGGCTGGCGCCGTGGCGGGGGAGCCGGACGACGCGGACGTCGTGGCAGAAGTACTTGCCGCCGAACTGCGCGCCGATGCCGAACTCGCGCGTCAGCTCGAGCACGCGCTCCTCGAGCTCGGTGTCGCGGAAGCCGTGGCCGGTGGCGGGGTCGCCCTGCTTGGGCAGCTGGTCGAGGTACTTCGCGCTGGCGTACTTGGCTGTCTTGAGGGCGAACTCGGCGCTCGTACCGCCGATGACGATGGCCAGGTGATACGGCGGGCAGGCGGCGGTGCCGAGGCCGCGGAGCTTCTCGTCGAGGAAGCGCATCATCGCGTCCGGGTTGAGGATCGCCTTCGTCTCCTGGAAGAGGAAGGACTTGTTGGCGCTGCCGCCGCCCTTGGCCATGAAGAGGAACTTGTACGTCGTCTCGTGGCCGGGCGTGGTGTCGGCGTAGAGCTCGACCTGGGCCGGCAGGTTGGAGCCGGTGTTCTTCTCCTCCCAGGTCGTCACCGGGGCCATCTGGCTGTAGCGCAGGTTGAGGCGCGTGTAGGCGTCGTAGACACCGCGGCTCACGGCGGCCTCGTCGGTGCCCTCGGTGAGCACGTGCTGCCCGCGCTTGCCCATGACGATGGCGGTGCCGGTGTCCTGGCACATCGGCAGCACGCCTCCGGCGGCGATGTTCGCGTTCTTCAGCAGGTCGAGCGCCACGAACTTGTCGTTGTTGCTCGCCTCGGGGTCGTCGAGGATGTTCGCCAGCTGCTGCAGGTGCGCGGGGCGCAGGTAGTGGGCGATGTCGTGCATCGCGGTCTCGGTCAGCAGGCGCAGCGCCTCGGGGGCGACCTGGAGGAAGCGCCGGCCGCCCGGGCCGTCGACGGTCTCGACGCCATCGGTCGTCAGCAGCCGGTACGGGGTCTCGTCGGCCCCGACGGGCAGCAGGTCCTCGTAGGCGAAGTCGGTCATCGGATCTCCTCCCGGGTGGGGGCGTAGGCGCCGGCGTGGCGGACGGTGACCCCGCTCGTGGCGAGGGCGCGCTCGACGGCGGGGTCGACGTCGTCGAGGGTGGCGCGGGCGAGGCGCTCGCGGGCGTCGGGGCTGCCGAGCAGCCCCGTGTCGAGGAGACCGGACACGAGGCCGGCCATGAAGGAGTCGCCGGCGCCGACGGTGTCGACGACGTCCTTGATGCGGGCCGGCGCGCGGCCCTCCTCGCCGGACGCGGCGCGCCAGACGACGCCGTCACCGCCGAGGGTCACGACCGTCAGCGACGCGCCGAGGTCGGCCCACCGGGCCATGACGGCGGAGGGGGAGTCGCCCGGGTAGAGCCACTCGAGGTCGTCCTCGGAGCACTTGACGACGTCGGAGAGGCCGACGAGGTGCTCGACCCGGGGGCGGACGTCGGCGACGTCGCCCATGATCGTCGGGCGCACGTTGGGGTCGTACGAGACGGTGCCCTGGGCGCCTGCCCGGCGCATCGCGTCCTCGACCTCGGCGTCGCCCGGCGTGAGGGTCGTGGCGATCGACCCGGTGTGCAGGTGGCCGGTGCCGTCGGGCAGCTGCACCGGCGGGAGGTCCCAGTGCAGGTCGAAGACGTAGGAGGCCGCGCCGTGCTCGTCGATGGTCGCGAGGGCGGTCGAGGTCGGGTGGTGCGGGCTGCGGCTGCCGGGCAGCAGGTGCGCGCCGCTGGCCTCCACGTGCTCGGCGCAGCGGGCGCCGCGGGCGTCCTCGCCGACGAGGCACGCGACGTGGGTGTCGTGGCCCAGCCGGGCGAGACCCACCGCGACGTTTGCGGGCGAGCCCCCGACGTGCTCGGCCGACCGCCCGTCGGGGTAGCTGACGATGTCGACGAGGAGCTCGCCGACGACGACGACCGGCGGCGCGGAGGCGCTCACGGCATCCCAACCTCTCTGGCGGCTGCTGACGGGCCCGCCCGTGGCCGGCACGGTCGAGGGCGGCGTGTCGAACCCTATCGTCGGCACCGATTGGGCGTCTGCGCCGCCCGTCGGCGACGATGGGGGAGTGAGCACCCCGACCGCCCCGAAGAGCCGCTACTCGATGGGGTCGACGAAGAACCTCGTCCTGTCGCTGCTCGCGGTGCTGGGGATGGTGCTCGTGCTGGTCTTCATGGTGCCGCGGGTCGACCGGGTCGGGGGGCCCGTCGTCGACGTCGCGACGAAGGCGCAGGAGATCCGGACGTCCTCGGGCTGGCCGATCGTCGAGCCGGAGGGGCTGCCGAGCGGCTGGTCGCCGACCTCGGTCCGGTACGTGCCGGTGACCGACGGCTTCCGGACCTGGCACGTCGGCTACCAGACGCCGTCCGGCACGTTCGTCGCCGTCGAGCAGACGAAGGACCCCAGCCGCGGGTGGATCTCGGCGCAGACCAACCGGGCCCCGCGCGAGGGGACGGTCGAGGTGGCGGGGCGCACGTGGGAGAAGTTCGTCCGCGACAACAAGGTGCAGAACAGCCTGCTGTACGTCCCGCCGACCGGGTCGGGCGAGCTCGCGACGCTCATCACGGGCACCGCGACCTTCGAGGACATGGAGACGTACATCGAGTCGCTCCAGCCGGTGCGCTGACGCAGCCGGCGCGGATCGAGGTCCGCGCTCACGCCGGTGCCCGCGCGCGGAAGGGTCCGGGCCTGGTGTGCACGTCCGGCCGCTGTCGTTCGCTCCCGTCCCTGACGCACGCAGGATGAGCGGTCAGGCGCGACCGTTCGTCCCGGTTGCTCCGCCATCGGGAGCGAACGACAGTGACTGTCCGAAGGGTGTGCTGACGGGGGCCGGCCGCCTCGACCGGGCAGGCCTGCGGTCGCCGCATGCCCGAGCGATGAGTTCGCGGTGGCGGGGTGGTCCATCCGTGCGACAGCATCCACGCCACCCGCACGACCACCGGAGGACCCCATGACCCGCCTCGTCACCGCCCACCTCTTCCACGCCGTCAACGGCGTCGTCGAGTCCCCCGACCAGTGGCAGTTCGGCCACTTCGGCCCCGAGGAGGGCGAGATGATGGGCCGCACCCTGGCGAACGTCACCGACGTCGTGATCGGCCGCAAGCTCTGGCAGGAGTGGTCCGAGTTCTGGCCCGCAGCCGCCGAGGGCGACCCCTTCGCCGCGTTCGTCAACCCGGTCCGCAAGCACGTCGTCTCGAGCACGCTCGGGGACGACCTCGGCTGGAACAGCACCCGCATCGACGGCGACCCGCTGGACCACGTCCGCGCCCTGCGCGAGGGCGACGGTGGCGACATCGCGGTCGTCGGCGGCGTCGAGACCGTTCGCTCGCTGTTCCTCGGCGGGGTGGTCGACCGGCTGACGCTCACCACGCACCCGGTCGTCGGTGCCGGGCGGCGGCTCTTCGGGGACGACGTGCCCGTGACGCGCCTCGAGCTGCTCGAGTCCACCGCGACCTCGGCCGGCAACGTCGTCACGACCTACGGCCTGCGCACCGCCGATTGACACGCGTCGCCGGCGTCACCCGAGGCGGAGGGGGCCGGCCCGCGGGCCTCAGTCCTGCGGGCCGGCGACGCGCTGCTCGGCCTGGTCGAGCCAGCGGCCGCAGTGCGCCGCGAGCGCCTCGCCGCGCTCCCACAGCACCATGCTCTCCTCGATGCCGACCTGCCCGCTCTCGAGCCGGGCGACGATGTCGACCAGCTCGTCCCGCGCCTGCTCGTACCCCAGCTCGGCGACGTCGGCGTTCGCGCCGGTGCCGGCGTCGGGGGCGGGGGCGTCCTTCGGCATGCCGCGAGACTACCGACGCCCACCGACCCCCGCCGGTCGAGGGCGCACGGAGTAGCTGAGGCTGATGACCCCGTCGACCGCCACGACGAGCGACCAGAGGCGCAGCGTCCCGAGCAGCGCCTCCGTCCGGGCCGCGTCCCCGATGACGAGGATGCCGACCCCGAGGAGCGACGCCCCCACCGCGTACGCGACGAGGTGACGCAGGAAGCCGCGGCGCTCGCGCGCCGCGTGCGCCCGTCCGGCGCGGGGGCGAGGGGCCGGGGCGGGGCTGCCCGCGAACCGGTGCGCGAAGCGTTCGTCGGCCCAGCGGACCATCGAGTGCCCGAAGCCCACCGAGACCCCGAGGTAGACGGCGGCGAGGGCGTGCGCCGTCGTCGCGGTGGCGCCGCCGCGCAGGTCGAGCACGGTCGCGACGAGCAGCACGAGGTCGACGAGCGGCGCGGCGACGAGCAGCCACCCGCCGACTTGGGGACGGCGCAGCAGGTAGCGCGTGGCGAGCCCCGCGAGGACGAGGACCCAGAACAGGACCTCGCAGGTGACGATGACGGCGACGAGCACAGTGCGTCCCTCCCGATTTGTTGGTACGACCGTACCAAATAGATGGACCCGCCGCCCCGGGCTGCTAGACAGGGTCCGTGCCCAGGGTCGTCGACCAGGAGGCGCGCCGGCAGCTCATCGCCGACGCGCTGCTGGCCGTCGTGCGCCGGGACGGGATCGGTGCGGTGTCCGTCCGGTCCGTGGCGGCGCAGGCAGGCCTGTCCGTCGGCTCGATGCGGCACACGGCCGCAAGCCAGGACGACCTCGTGGCCTTCGCGATGCACGCCGTCGCCGACCGGGTCGGGGCCCGGGTGGCGGCCCGCGTCGGCGGGTGGGACGCCGCCCACGCCCCGGACCTCGACGACCTCGTCGACCTCTGCGGGGAGGTGCTGCCACTCGACGACGAGCGGCGCGCCGAGGCCGCGGTCTGGCTCGAGCTCGTCACCCTGGCCCGCACCGCCCCGCGGCTCGCCGAGGTGTCGACGCAGGCGCACCTCGGCATCCGCTCCCTCGTCGACAGGGTCGTCGCCGCCCTGCTGCCGGCGGCCGACCCCGCGCGCCACGAGGCCGAGGCCACCCGGCTGCACGCCCTCCTCGACGGCCTCGCGCTGCACGTCGTGCTCCAGCCGGAGGTCACCGACCACCGGGGCGTGCGTGCGGTCGTCCGGCACCACCTCGCCGGGCTCGCCGCGGGCTGAGCTGCCGGCGACCGCGGTGTCAGGACCCGACGACGCGGACCCCGAAGTCCCCACGGGCGACACGGACCCGCAGCAGCTCGTCGGGTGCGAGGTCGGCGGGGTCGGTGACGAGGCCGCCGCCGACCTGCTGCACGACCGCGTACCCGCGGTCCAGCGTCGACTGCGGTGAGAGCGCCCGGGCCTGCGCGCGGAGGTGGTCGACCCGGTCGCGCTGCCGGTGCAGCCCGGCCTCGACCCGGTGCAGCGCGCGGGAGCGCAGCGCCTCGACCACCTCGCGCTGTGAGCGCAGGAACGCCCCCTTGTCGGCGAGGACCGGGCGGCTCGCGAGCTCGGCGAGGCGGCGCCGCTCGTGGTGCAGCCGTCCGCCGACGGCCCGGTGCCCGCGCTCACGGGCGACCTCGAGCCCGCGCCGCTCGGCGACGGCGTCCGGGACGATCGCCTTCGCGGCGTCCGTCGGGGTGGAGGCGCGGTGGTCGGCGACGAGGTCGAGCAGCGGGGTGTCGACGTCGTGCCCGATCGCGCTGACGACCGGGGTGGTCGCGGCGGCGACGGCGCGCAGCATCGTCTCGTTGGAGAACGGCAGGAGGTCCTCGACGCCCCCGCCCCCGCGGGCGATGACGACGACGTCGACCTCGGGGTGGGCGTCGAGCTCGGCGAGGGCGGCGGTCACCTCCGCCACCGCGTTGGTGCCCTGCACCGCGACCTGCCGGATCTCGAACCGTGCGCTCGGCCAGCGGCGCCGCGTGTTCTCGACGACGTCCTTCTCGGCGGCGCTGGCCCGGCCGCAGACGAGGCCGATGCGCCGGGGGAGGAAAGGCAACGGGCGCTTGCGGTCGCGGTCGAACAGGCCCTCCTGCCCGAGGTGGCGCTTGAGGTACTCCAGACGCGCCAGCAGCTCGCCGACGCCGACCGGCCGGATCTGGCGGGCGTCCATGACGAGGGAGCCGCGCTGGCTCCAGAACGACGGCTTGGCCTGGAGGACGACCCGGGCCCCCTCGCTGAGCGGACCGGGCATCGCGTCGAGGGCGTTGACGTGGACCGAGCACGAAAGGCTCATGTCGACGTCGGGGTCGCGCAGGGTGAGGAACGCCGTGCGCGCGCCGGGCCGCCGGGTCAGCTGGACGACCTGTCCCTCGACCCAGAGGACCGACATCTTCTCGACGTACTCGCCGATCTTCATCGAGAGCAGGCGGACCGGCCACGGGTTCTCGGCCGTGGTGTCGACCGCCCGCTCGGGCAGGGGTGCGCGCGCCGGGGTGCTCACGGGGGCCACCCTAGGCGGCGGCACCGTCAGCCCGTCCGCCCGCGATGCGGGCCCGGACGAAGGCCCCACCTACGATGGACACATGGCTGAGACGACCAAGCGCGTGCTCCTCGCGGCCCCCCGCGGCTACTGCGCCGGTGTCGACCGGGCCGTCGTCACCGTCGAGAAGGCCCTCGACCTCTACGGCGCCCCCGTCTACGTCCGCAAGGAGATCGTCCACAACAAGCACGTCGTCACGACGCTGCAGCAGCGTGGCGCGATCTTCGTCGACGAGACCGACGAGGTGCCCGAGGGCGCGACCGTCGTCTTCTCGGCGCACGGCGTGGCCCCGGTCGTCCACGAGGAGGCGCGCGCGCTGAGCCTGCGCACCATCGACGCCACCTGCCCGCTCGTCACCAAGGTGCACCGTGAGGCCGTCCGGTTCGCCGACAGCGACTTCGACATCCTCCTCATCGGCCACGAGGGCCACGAGGAGGTCGTCGGCACCGCGGGCGAGGCGCCCGAGCACATCCAGCTCGTCGACGGCCCGGACGACGTCGACAACGTCACCGTCCGCGACCCCGAGAAGGTCGTCTGGCTCAGCCAGACCACGCTCTCGGTCGACGAGACGATGGAGACCGTCCGCCGGCTGCGCGAGCGCTTCCCGAAGCTGCAGGACCCGCCGAGCGACGACATCTGCTACGCGACGCAGAACCGCCAGCTCGCGGTCAAGCAGATGGCCGCCGACTGCGACCTGATGATCGTCGTCGGCTCCCGCAACTCGTCCAACTCGGTGCGCCTCGTCGAGGTCGCGCTCGAGCACGGCACGCGGGCCGGCCACCTCGTCGACTACGCGGACGAGATCGACGAGTCCTGGCTCGACGGCGTCTCGACCGTCGGCGTGACCTCCGGTGCGTCCGTGCCCGAGATCCTCGTCCGCGGCGTGCTCGACTACCTCGCGGCGCGGGGCTTCGAGGACGTCCGCCCGGTCGTCGCCGCCGAGGAGTCGCTGATGTTCGCGCTGCCGAACGAGATCCGGCGCGACCTCAAGGCCGCCGGCATGTCGGACAAGATGCGCCACGACGGCTCGTTCGCCGAGACCAGCGCCCTGCGCTGACCGGCGCGCCGTGGACGACCGGGTCGAGCTCGCGACGACGAGCGCCGGGCTGGCCCTCGCCGGGCGGCTGCTCGACGCGTTCAACACCGAGTACGACGACCCGTCGCCCGGCCCGGACGCCCTCGCCGCGCGGCTCGCGGAGCTGACCGGCCGCGGCGACACCGACGTGCTCCTCGCGGGTGAGCTCGGGGTGGCGGTGGTCCGCTACCGCCCGGCGCTCTGGAGCACGCGCGACGAGGCCTACCTCGCCGAGCTCTGGGTGGCGCCGGCCGCCCGCGGCCACGGCCTCGGGCGGGCCCTGCTGCGGGCCTGCCTCGACCGGGCCCGCGCCCGCGGGTGCGACCTGCTCGACCTCGCGACGAGCGCCGACGACGTCGCGGCCCGAGCCCTCTACGAGAGCGAGGGGCTGTACGCCACGGAGGGACCGGGCGGCCCCACGACGTACCACTACGAGATCGACCTCTGACCCTCCCCGTCGTCGGGGCGCGCCTCGTCGAGCACCAGCTGCGGGCGCGCATCCGGCTCGGTGACGGCGTCGATGAGCTCCTGCGCGGTGAGCGGCCGCGGACCGGTGCGGACCGGCTCGAGGACGGACAGCTCGTCGGTGACGACCTCGAGGTCGCGCATCCGCCGGGCGGTGACGAGCACGCGCGACTCGAGCGCCCCGACCATCGCGTTGTACGCCTCGACGCTCGACTGGAGCGAACGGCCGACCTTGGCCGTGTGCGCGCCGAGCGTGCCGAGCCGGCCGTAGAGCTCGCGGCCGAGGTCGAGCAGCTCACGGGCGCTCTGCGAGAGGGCGTCCTGCTGCCACGTGAACGCCACGGTGCGCAGCAGGGCCATGAGCGAGGCCGGGCCGACGAGCACGACCCGGCGAGCCAGCGCCTTCTCGTGCAGCGCCGGCTGGGCGGCGAGAGCAGCGGCGAGCATCGCGTCGCTCGGGACGAAGCAGACGACCATCTCGGGGCCGTCGCGGAAGGCGGCCCAGTACTCCTTGGCGGCCAGGGTCGCGACGTGGCCCGCGACGGCGTCGGCGTGCCGGCGCAGCAGCGCGGTGCGCTCGTCGTCGGTCAGCTCCTCGGCCTGCGCGTCGAGGAAGTGCGTCATCGGCGCCTTGGCGTCGACGACGAGCGACTTGCCACCGGGGAGGCGCACGACGACGTCGGGGCGGACCTGCCGGTCGTGCGGCCCGAGGACGCCGACCTGCTCCTCGAAGTCGCAGCGCGAGAGCATCCCCGAGGCCTCGAGGACGCGGCGCAGCTGGACCTCTCCCCACGCGCCACGCACCGACGACGAGCGCAGCGACCCGGCGAGCGAGGCGGTGGCCCGGCCCAGGCCCTGCGTCTCGGCCTCGACCCGGCCGAGCAGCGCCCGCAGCGAGCCGTACTGCTGCGACCGGTCGCGCTCGAGGACACCCACGTGCTCCTCGACGCGCACCAGGGCGTCCTTGAGCGGCGCCAGCAGGGCCGCGGTCTCCATGTCCTCGGCGAGCGAGGTCTCGAGGTCGAGCACCCGCTCGCGCAGCAGGTTGCGCTCGGTCTCGATCCCCGCCACCGCCGCCCGGTGCACGAGCCGCGCGAGCAGCCACGCCACGACCGCGCCGACGACCAGCCCCAGCACGCCCCACGTCATCCCGTCCATGCGAGGACCATGGCAGAGCCCTCCGACAGGCCCGGCAATCCGCCGCGCGCCGCGAGTCCGAACCTCCACCCGGTCGACACCGCGTCTCAGTGCGGCGTCACGCCCCAGGACGACGGCCTCGAGGCGCTCTGGCAGGAGTACAAGGACCGCGGCCTCGTCGTCCTCGGCTTCCCGTGCAACCAGTTCGGCGGCCAGGAGCCGGGCAGCGCCGAGGACATCGGCGAGTTCTGCCGCGTCAACCACGGCGTGACCTTCCCGCTGTTCGCCAAGGTCGAGGTCAACGGCGACGACGCCCACCCGCTCTTCCGGTGGCTGCGCCACGAGGCACGCGGCGGCCTCGGCAGCGAGAAGATCAAGTGGAACTTCACGAAGTTCCCCGTCGGGCGCGACGGCACGCCGATCAAGCGGTTCGGCTCCAGCACCAAGCCCGAGAAGCTGCGCGGCGCCATCGAGAAGGCCCTCGCCGCCTGAGCCGTCCTAGGCTCGCGGGCATGCCCGAGAGCGCCGAGGAGTACGCCGCCCGCGTCGTTGCCGCGCAGGACCGCGACGGTCGCCTGCCGGTCGGGGGCCAGGAGGTCCTCGGGTGGGACGTGTTCCCCTTCGAGGTCGACGGCCTCCGGGCCAAGGTCGGGCCCGTCCTCGTCGACGTCGAGCCGCCGCGACGCGGCGAGGATCCGAGCGGCTGCCACTGCCGCGAGGCGGCGATGGAGGGTCCGGCCGCGACCGGCGACTGGGCCGCCGTCTGGGAGGGGGTGGGCTGGCGGGTCAAGGTCGCCCCGCCGTCGGGCTCGCCGCTGGTTCTCGTCGCCGAGCCCCTCGAGCACCTCGACGTCGATGCGCTGAGCGACGACCTCGCGGCGGCCCTGGGGCGCCTGCAGGTGGCGCTCGTCGGCGCCGTCGAGGCGCTGCCCTCCGTGGGCCGCTGCCACGTGCTGCGGCTCGGGGACGGTGGCGCCCACGCCCACGTGTGGTTCGTCGCCCGCCCCGCGCGGATGCCGCAGCTGCGCGGGTCGTTCATGGTGGTCTGGGACGACCTGCTCCCGCCGGTCCCGGCAGAGGTGCGGGACGCCAACGCGGCCTTCGTCGTCGAGCGGCTCGTCCGGCGGCTCGGCGGCCGGGCCGTCACCGCGCTCGCGTAGGGTCACGGCATGGCGCGACGCGAGGAGACCGAGGCCGAGCGCCTGCGGCGGATCGCCATCCTCAACGCCCGGCTGCCCAAGAAGCGCAACATCGCGCAGGGGCTGCTGCGCAACCCGGCCGGCGAGGTCCTCCTGTGCGAGCTGTCGTACAAGAAGGAGTGGGACCTGCCCGGCGGCGTCGTCGACCCGGGGGAGCCGCCCGCCCTCACCGTCGCCCGCGAGGTCGACGAGGAGCTGGGGCTCGAGGTCGCCGTGGGTGGTCTCGTCGCCGTCAACTGGCTGCCGCCGTGGCGCGGCTGGGACGACGCCCACCTCTTCCTCTTCGACCTCGGCGTCTTCGAGGGCGAGCTCGACCCCGCCCGCTTCCTGCCCCGCGAGATCGCCGGCGCCCACTGGGTCCGGCCCGAGGCCGCGGCCGAGCACGTGGCCCCGTACACCGCGCGGATGCTCGAGGTCGTCGCCGGATGGACCCCCGGCACGACGCTCTACCTCGAGAACAGCGAGCCGGCCGGGGGAGCGACGTGAACGGCGAGCACCGCGTCGCCCTGATGCTGCTCGGCGGGCTCGTCCTCGTGAGCCTCGGCATCCTCGGCTACATCCTCGTCTCCGCCCTCACCGCCTGAGCGGCGGCTGTCACCGCGTCGCCCTACCGTCGGGTCATGACCCCGTCCGAGCCGGTCCTCGAGTTCCCCGACCGCGACGCTCTCTGGGCGTGGCTCACCGCCCACCACGAGAGCGATCCGGGAGGCTGGGTGCGCCTGGCCCGGGCCCGGTCGGGCCTGCGCAGCGTCACCTTCGAGGAGCTGCTCGAGGCCGGCATCGCCTTCGGGTGGAGCGAGAGCACCCGCCGCCGGTACGACGAGCGGTCCTACCTCCAGCGCTTCACCCCGCGACGCGGGCGCGGGACGACGTCCGAGCGCAACCGCCGCATCGCGGAGCGGCTGGAGGCGCAGGGCCGGATGACGCCGGCCGGGCGCCGGGCCCTGGCGGTCGGGGCGACGCCCGGGGCTCGGTAGACTCCTCGTCCCGTGGCACTCACCATCGGAATCGTCGGTCTCCCCAACGTCGGCAAGTCGACGATGTTCAACGCGCTGACGAAGAACGACGTCCTGGCGGCGAACTACCCGTTCGCGACGATCGACCCCAACGTCGGCGTCGTCCCGCTCCCGGACGCCCGCCTGCAGCGCCTGGCCGAGATCTTCGGCAGCGAGAAGATCCTCCCCGCCACCGTCTCCTTCGTCGACATCGCCGGCATCGTCCGCGGCGCGTCCGAGGGGGAGGGGCTGGGCAACAAGTTCCTCGCCAACATCCGTGAGGCCGACGCCATCTGCCAGGTCGTCCGCGCCTTCGAGGACGGCGACGTCGTGCACGTCGACGGCCAGGTCTCGCCCGAGTCGGACATGGAGACCATCCACACCGAGCTCGTCCTCGCCGACCTCCAGACCCTCGAGAAGGCCGTCGCCCGTCTCGAGAAGGAGGCGCGGATCAAGAAGGAGTCCAAGCCGCTCCTCGAGAACGCGCTGGCGGCCCAGAAGGTGCTCGAGGAGGGCAAGACCCTCTACGCGCACGGGGCCGCCGCTGGCGTCGACCTCGGGATGGCCGCCGGCCTCGGGCTGCTGACGACCAAGCCGTTCATCTACGTCTTCAACCTCGACGAGGACCAGCTCGGCGACACCGACCTTCACGCCCGGCTCGCGGCCCTCGTCGCGCCGGCCGAGGCGGTCTTCCTCAACGCCAAGCTCGAGATGGACCTCATGGAGATGTCCCCCGAGGACGCCCAGGAGATGCTCGAGTCCTTCGGCGCCGAGGAGTCCGGCCTGGACCAGCTCGCGCGGGTCGGCTTCCACACCCTCGGCCTGCAGACCTACCTGACCGCCGGCCCGAAGGAGTCGCGCGCCTGGACCATCCGCCAGGGCTGGACCGCGCCGCAGGCCGCCGGGGTCATCCACACCGACTTCCAGCGCGGCTTCATCAAGGCCGAGATCGTGTCGTTCTCCGACCTCGACGAGCTCGGCTCGATGGCCGCCGCGAAGGCCGCCGGCAAGGCGCGCATGGAGGGCAAGGACTACGTCATGCAGGACGGCGACGTCGTCGAGTTCCGCTTCAACGTCTGAATAGACGCGTTTGCGCAGGTCAGAGTGGGTACGACCCCTCGCAGTCCGCACACAGTCCGCAAGAAGTTCAGCGCGATGTGCTCGATCTGCCCGTTCTGAGGGCCTATGTCCGGACCCCGCTGCGGCCATGTGATCCGCCCATGAGGTGACCCTTGGGCGGCGAAGAGACTGTGAGGATCGCCAGCGCAGCCTGAAGGTGCTGGGCTGTGGTTGGTGACCGCGGGTGTGACCCCCGAAGAGACTGGCCTTTGTGCCTTATTGCGACCTGTCCGGTCGTGGTCACCGGCCCCGGCCCGGTTGGAGGAGCTGGCCTGATCAGGAGCTTGACCACCTGGCGTTAGCGTCGCCGGGCGTGTCTCATCACAGTCCTGCCGAGCCTCCATCCCGGACCGGAACCACGTCCCGTCCGGAGAAGGAGAGAACGCATGGACAGTCTGACCGATCTGCGTGAGGTGGTCGATGTCGTCATCGGCGTCGACACGCACGTCCACACCCATTCCGCGGCCGTGGTCGATGCTGCGACCGGTGGTGTCCTCGGCGAGGTCCCGTCGATGCGACAGCGCAGGGCTACGCCGAGCTGGTGGAGTTCGCCAACAACCACCCGGTGTTGCGAGACTGGGCGATCGAGGGGACCAGCGGTCACGGTGCCGGTCTGAGCCGCCACCTGGTGGAGCGCTCGGAGATCGTCATCGAGTTGGACCGTCCGAAGCGAGCTGCACGTCGCAACGGCGCGAAGTCTGATCCGCTTGATGCGATCCGCGCTGCGCGGGAGGCGATGGCCCGACCGCGGTTGGGAACTCCCCGCACCGGGGGCGAACGCCAAGCACTGTCAGTGCTCTTGGCTGCACGCCGCTTCGCGGTCGATGCCTCCACCGAGGCCCAGCAGCAGGTCTTCAGCCTGGTCATCGCAGCACCCGAATCCATCCGGGTCAGGTTCCGCGGCCAGAAGCTTGCCGCGATGCTCAACACCGCCGCCAAGCTGCGTGTCCAGTCATCGTGGGACGTCGAGACGACCAGCACGGTGGTGGCGCTGCGGACCTTGGCTCGTCGGGCGCACGCGATGCTGAAGGAGGCACGCGAGCTTCAGAAGGCGATGGTGGCCATCATCCGCAGCTGGCGTCCCGACTTGCTCGAGGAGTTCGGCGTCGGCCCGATCGTGGCCGCGACGGTGTTGTGCGCCTGGTCCCACCCCGGCCGGATCCACTCCGAGGCGGCATTCGCGATGCTCGCCGGCGTGGCACCGATCCCGGCGAACAGCGGCCAAGTCACCACCCGTCATCGGCTCAACCGTTACGGCGACCGCCAGCTCAACAACGCACTTCACACAGTGGTCGCGAGCCGGATCCAGTACCAGCCAGCCACCCGCGACTACGTCGCACGCCGAACTGCCCAAGGCAAGACCAACCGAGAGATCAAACGCTGCCTCGCCCGCTACGTTGCCCGCGACCTCTATCGGCTCCTCGAAACACGGCCACGGTGACTTGACGAAGGATAGGAGCGTCGTATCTACCGCAGCGGTCAGCTGCTGGGAAGGTGGTCACGGTGCGCATCTGTGATTCACAGCGCTGCGGGGTCGTCGCCGCCGCATCCCTGTTGGCGGCGGAGTCAGCGCTTGGCTACCGTCTCCAGCTTCTTGATGATTCGTTCGACCGTGAGCCAGCTGCGGGTGGTGATGCCGTTCCCGTGGGACGCTTCTAACCAGAGCATGAAGCGCCGGGCTCGCTCGGGCTGACTGTTGTCCGTGATAGCAAGGATGGCGCGAGCGGCTGGGTCGTAGCGGACGACCGTGGCGCCCGGATCCAGTTGGTCGGCGACGACGTCGGGGGCCGAGGGGTCCTTGATGAACGTAGCCGTCAGATAGGTCGTGGACTGGTGAGTCAGGCCCGGGAAGGGATCGCTGTCGACCAACGCGCGCAGTTCCGAGTAGGAGCGCAAGAGGCTTCGGCTCGAGATGCCGAGCTCGAGGGCCAGGGCTTGCTCGATGCGTTGCTCGAGGTCGGGCGCGTCCACGGGGCTACTTCGGAAGACGATGTTGCCGCTGGACACGACGGACGCGACGTCCTCGAACCCAAGCCCTTCGAAGACGCCGCGAAGCTTGTCGTTGGTCATGTTCGTGCCGCTGGGTGCAATGCCGCGAAGGAGGGCTGCGAACAGTGGCATGGCCCCGACCCTAATGACGCCCAGGTAGGCGCGTCACGGAAGGCCAGGCCGGCAGGCGGCGAAGTGATGCACCTTCCCGTTGCAGGTGACGCGGCCGCAAGCCTGAGCAGTACCGTCTGAACCGGACTGACGAGCCGGGGACGAGAGCGGCTTTGCGTTGGTCACTGCCGACCTCGAGGAGTGATGAATGCCTGATTCGGCGACGGACGCGCAGGTGCGGTGGGCTCACAGTTATGACGCGTACCGACGCCTGGCGACGGGCCCTGAGATGCTCGCAACTGTTCTCGAAGGACCACGGGAGGTTTACCGCCGTCAAGGTCGAGTCCCGGACTGGTGCGGTGTGGACCTCCTTAGGGGGTGGGCCTTCTACCTAACCCGAGAGGACCGTCACGGTGGCGGCGGCACCCTGGGTGAGGAGTGGACCGCCGTGCTCCAGCGGCTTCGAGAGCACGAAGCTGCCACTGGTCCCGACCGTCCGCCGCCGGACGCATCTGAACCTGTCGACCTGCCGTCGGTCTTTAGCTCCGAACCCAAACGGCATAAGGACAGTGCGTTCTTGGCTGCCAAGCAGGCACGGCTGTGGGAGGGCCACGTAGCGCCGATCAACCAGTTGGTCGACCGGATCCGTCTGGAGATTGCTCAGGAATGGGCACAGGCCCACCCGAGCGGTGCGCCCCCGGTCTTCGTGCCCTACGTGGACCCCGACTCTGGCGGGATCCAGGCCAGGGTCCTGTTCGTGTTGGAGTCGCCCGCTGGCCCGGCCGCGCTTGGCTCGGGGATGCTCTCTGCCGACAACGACGACGGGACGGCCAAGAACGTCTGGTTGTCCTATCAAGCAAGCGGCATGCCTCGCACCTTTGGGCTGGCTTGGAATGCCGTCCCTTGGTACGTCGGCGATGGGAAGAGGAATCGGACCGTCACATCCACCGATGTGGCCCGTGGCATGGAGTACCTGCGGCAGTTGCTTGACCTTGCACCGGACGTCCGGGTCGTGCTCGCCGTGGGTAGACCGGCGCAAGCTTCGATGGCGAGCGCATACGACGTGTTGGGATCTCGCGGGATACACGTGATCAACGCGCCACATCCCAGTCCCATCCCAGCGGCGGCCACACGGGGGCGCTCCCTCCAGGAGTTCAACGCGGCTGTGGCAGAGGCGTACGCGGAGGCTTCACGGCGGTGACCCCACTCCCTCAGGTGCCGGCTTCATCGAGGGGAGCTGGCGGCGCTGTGACGCGGCCAGCCCAGGGCAGTGGCACGTCCCGGACAGGGGTGACGACGGATGTCAGAAGGCGGGGATGACGGCAGACTGGCGCCATGCGTCAGGTGCTCCGCGTGTACCCGGACTACACGGCCGATCCCGTTTGGGGCTCGGAGGGCATGGTCGACCTCGACCAGTTGAGCATCAGTGACCGACTCCGCCGCGATCTCCGAGAGTGGGCCAGGGATTGGGAGGATCAGCTTGGCCCCGACTTCCGCATCAAGGAGCGAGATCGCTACGAAGCATGGCGTCGCCACGGGCGCCTCCTCTCCAGAGATCTTGCGCGAGAACTGGGTCCGGAGATAGAGGTTCGGTACGACGTGTGAGTTCAGCGACGGATGAAGTGCTCCACTCGCGGCGCTGAGACTGTGAGGATCGCCTTCGCGGCCTGCTGGTGGTGGGCTGTGAGTTGGTGGCCGCGGGTGTGACCCACGCTGAGACTGGCTCAGTGCCTTTGCTGCGACTTGTCCGCCCGCGGTTGCCGGCCCCGGCCCGGCGGAAGGTGCTGGCCTGATCAGGCGCTTGACCACCCGGCGTTAGCGGCGCCGGGCGCGTCTCATCACAGTCCTGCCGAACCTTCGTCCCGGACCGGAACCACGTCCCGTCCGGAGAAGGAGAGAACGCATGGACAGTCTGACCGATCTACGCGAAGTGGTCGATGTCGTCATCGGTGTCGACACCCACGTCCACACCCACTCCGCGGCCGTTGTGGACACCGCGACCGGTGGGGTCCTGGGTCAGGTCACCGTCGAGGCGACAGGCGAGGGCTACGCCGAGCTGGTGGAGTTCGCCAACCAGCATGCGACGTTGCGAGCCTGGGCGATCGAAGGGACCAGCGGCCACGGCGCCGGCCTGAGTCGCCACCTGCTCGCGAGCTCGGAGATCGTCATCGAGCTGGACCGACCGAAGCGGGCCGCGCGCCGCAACGGCGCGAAGTCCGATCCCCTCGATGCGATCCGCGCCGCGCGCGAAGCCATGGCTCGACCCCGGCTGGGAACACCACGCAGCGGAGGCGAACGCCAAGCACTGTCAGTGCTGTTGGCTGCACGCCGTTCCGCGATCAACGCCTCCACCGACGCCCAGCTGCAGGTGTTCAGCTTGGTGATCGCCGGACCCGAACCCATCCGAGCCCGGTTCCGCGGTCAGAAGGTGGCCGCGATGCTCAACACCGCCGCGCACCAACGAGTGCACTCGTCCTGGGACACCGAGACCACCAGCACCGTGGTGGCGCTGCGGGCGTTGGCGCGTCGCGTGCACGCGCTATTGAACGAAGCACGTGCCCACCAGAAGGCGATTGTGGCCATCATCCGTGGCTGGCGTCCTGATCTGCTCGAGGAGTTCGGGGTCGGGCCGATCGTGGCTGCAACGGTGTTGTGCGCCTGGTCCCACCCCGGCCGGATCCACTCCGAGGCCGCCTTCGCGATGCTCGCCGGCGTGGCACCCATCCCGGCCAACAGCGGCCAGGTCACCACCCGGCATCGGCTCAACCGCTACGGCGACCGGCACCTGAACCAGGCACTGCACACCGTGGTCCGGATCCTAATCCAGTACCAGCAGCCACTCGCGACTACGTCGCCCGCCGAACCGCCGAAGGCAGGACCAGCCGCGAGATCAAACGCTGCCTCACCCGCTACGTCGCACGCGACCTCTACCGCCTCCTCGAAAACGGGGCCGCGGCCGCTTGACGAAGCATAGGAGCGTCGCAGGTGGCCAGGGCAGGAGTGTCTGGGATGCTTCTATGTCGTGTCAAGCAGCTGGCGCGAGCACTTCTGGTCCTGGGTGGGTCGCGGCGAGGGTGCGGAAGATCTGCCGTCCGACGTAGCGCTTGAGGCAGCGTCGGATTTCCTTGCTGGTCTTGCCCTCGGCCAGGCGCCGTTGGACGTAGGCCCGGGTGTCTGGGTCAGTTCGCATGCGGGTCAGCACGATGGTGTTCAGTGCCCGGTTGAGCCGGCGGTCGCCGCCGCGGTTGAGGCGGTGACGCACGGTGTTGCCGGACGAGGCGGGGATTGGTGCAGTGCCGGCGATCGCGGCGAAGGCCGCTTCGCTACGGATGCGTCCAGGGTGGGACCAGACGGTCAGGATGATGGCTGCGGTGACGGCGCCTACGCCGCGCAATTCGAGGAGCTCGGGCGCCTCGGCGGTGACGATCTCGGTCAGTCGCTGACGGTTCTCGAACAGCTCCTCATCGAGCACGAGCACGCGCTTGGCCAGTCGGACTGCCTCAGCGCGGGCGGTCGCCGTCCCGATCCCTTCCTCGCGACGTCGCCATCCAGCGATGGTGGTGACCTGCTGGGAAGTCAGAGACTTTCGGGCATCGACGCCGAGGTCGTGACTGCGCAGCATCGAGGTCAGTGCGTTGATGCACCTGGTCCGCTCGACGTTGAGGTGCTCACGGGCGACGGTGAGGACCCGCAGCGCGGTGTGCGCTTGACCGGCGCGGCGATCACGTAGCGAGGCCAGCGGCATGACCAAGCTGGCACGGGCAGCGAGGACAGCGTCAAGAGCGTCGGTCTTCCCGCGGCCACGTTCGCGCCGAGGGGTTGGTGCTTCGACCACGCGGTAGCCCGCATCAGACAGGACGTCGCTGAGAACAGCCCCGTAGGAGCCAGTTCCTTCGGCGGCGATCAGCACCGAGTCGAGATCACCTTGGGTGCGGCGACCGATCCAGTCCCTCGCGCGACGCAGCCCGGCCGGGGAGGTCGGGAAGGTGGCTTGGTCGAGCAGTGCCCCGCGGTCATCGACGACGGCGTAGCTGTGGGTTGCGGCGTGGGTGTCGACCCCTACGACGTAGCGGTAGGTCTCAGCCACCGTGACCGGCAGACTGGGCATGCGATGTTCTCCTCACTTGTTCGGGTTGGACGTCGTTGCCGGCGTCAGCCCGGGTGAGAAGTCACGACGAGGCGGGCCTGTAATGAGTCACACCACCGGGACGGCAATCCCGTTGGTGGACATGCTTCTGATCAAGCCATCGTTGTGGGCCAGGGTCGGCGCCGGCACCCAGCGCACGCTGGACAGATCCCAGGCATGACACCCCCAAGGGGGGTCAGGCGATTCAGGAGTCACAACGCGCACCGGGTGACCGACGCCAACCCTGCCAGCCAGCCCCAGGCCAGCCGAGACGAAGACTTACAGGTCATTCACTCGCCGGCGGTCAGGTCGCTGGCTTCGGAGACCCACCAGACCTTCGTGCCAACTTGATTCAGGCATGGCTTCGTATCGGCTGAGCGGCTGCGAAGATTCATGAGCTCGGGGAAGCCCATCACCGGCGTCAGCGAACTGTTCACGGCTCCTGAGGCACAGGGCAGAACACGGTTTGGCGGACGTACCTCACCGGCTTGACGAACATGAAGCGTCCACGTCAATCAGCGGTCAGGCAGTTGTCGCTGACGACGCGAGGATGGCGAGGGCGGAACCCGCCCGTTCTTGGATCGACGTCAAGCGATCGCGAAGGTCAGACCGCTTCGAGCGTGCACCATGTATCTCTGTAGCCATCGCGTCGATGCGTTGGAACTCGGGTTTGAAGACGGCGTCTAAGTCGTCGCGTACCGCTTGGAGAGCATCTGCGATGATTGAGTCAGCCTGAGCCAAGACCTCTTGGGTAATGTTTCGACGACGCTCTGCGCGAGCCCGCTCCGCCTTCACTGCGGCTCGCTCTTCAGCAAAGACGCTGTACGCCTCCAAGCCGACAGCGATGGCGACACCGCCAACTTTCGCAACCTTGCCGATTGTGTTTGCGGTCTTGACGGCCTCCCATGGCTTGAACTTCTTGCCGAAAGCATGGCCGACCTTGAGGACGACTTGGTGACCGTTGCTGCCTGCTGCGGCCTTCACCCCATCCCCAGCACCCCAGAACTTGTTGAACTGTTTTAGGTACTTGGACAGATCGCCCGTCCAGGTTGGGGCCGCGGTCGCAGGAGCGCTGCCTGGCCGGACCTTGACGTCGCGCCCGTCGAAACTGGTGGTCTCGAGCTCGCCGAGCTGGACTGCTAGGCGTCCGTAGGGGCTCTCTTCGATCGCCATCACCTCCGAGGCGAGGTCATCGAACTGGACTTCCAGCACTTGCTTTACAGCACCCTCGAAACGTTCTAGGGCAGTGCCTAGGTTCTCATTGAGGGTCGCCATGTGACCCTCCAGCATCGCTTCCGAAAGCTCACCGGCCTGCTCGTTGCGCTCGATGCCATCGGCGAACTCTGTGGCGGCTCGAACCGCGTCCGAGCGGAACTGGGCAGACCGGGATTCCAAGAGGTCAGCAAGATGAATGCGCTTCTTGGAGAGCGCAGAACGCTGTCGTGCGAGCACCGTCAGCGCGGCCCGCTCGTTGGGGTCGTCTGTGAGCGATGCAGATGCTTCGAGCGAGATCGCAACTACAAGCTGCAGGGGCTGACTCAGCCTGCCCAACTCGCCTTGATGGCTGGCGAAGCTGTTGATGAGGTCAGCAACTTTTGCCAATCCGGACGCCTCGATGAAGGCAGCTGAGTCGTCGGGAGCGACCTCTGCCAAGTCAAGGCCGTCGAGGTAGTACTGAGCGTCACACTCAACCCACGGGACCTGTTCGAACGAGCCGAGCGCCTTCTCGATTGCTGCCTCCCGATGGCCCGGAGCAGCCTCCATTGTCCCCGCCTTGGTCACAACGATGAGCGTTTGACGTGACTTCGCAAGTCGTCCGAGGACGTCTCGGAGGTGCGCCACTAGTGTGTCATCGAAGAGTTCGACCGGGACCGCGAAGAGGACCAGGTCGGCCGCTTGTAGAGCGCGCTCCGCCAGTTCGTCGTGGTCCGGACGATCGGCACGGACACCAGGAGTGTCAACCAGTCGGACGTCGCCGTCCCAGTCGTACTCCGTGACGGCGTCGGTTGTAACGCCAGAGCCGATCGGGATGTTGAAGGCACGGTTAGTAAGCGCTTCGATTAGCGTCGACTTTCCTGCGCTGTGATAACCGGTGAACACCAAGAGCGGCGTGGGGTGGGCGTCGACTGAAAGCCGGCTCAGCAGCGGTTCACCCACGGCTGGGTCGAGGTCGTCGAGGATGCTGCGGAGTTCGTCACCCAAGCCGCGCGCGGTCGCCGAGGACTTCTTGAAGAGGTTGCGGGTCATTGGCTCTTGGTCCTTCATGTTGTCTCGATCTGAATATGCCTGCCGATGTGCACCTCAAGCGCTTCCGACCAGGTTTGAGCGATTGAGGAAGGGATATCGGCGTCGATCCTCAAGTGGGCAGATTCACCATCCGCCCTGATGAGATGCATGGGAGCGTCGACCAAGCTGAGGGCGTATGCGAGAGCATTGGCGGCCTCTGCTCCTGGGGCTGGGGTCTTCCCTCCCGCGAGGGGTTCACCGAGATCGGGCGGGAAGAGCCAAGACTCCCAGAACCCCGACTCGTCGAACTCGGCGAAGATGCAGACGCCCGGCACACGTGTCGCCCGAATCACCGACGCGGCAAGGCGCTCACGCCGGTTGATACGAAGCAGACCAGAGGTAGTCTCCCTGTCGATCTCGCGCAGGAGCGAGCGCAGGTTCTGGCAAGCGGTCGTCCAGGCCGACGCCACGTGCTCAAGCGCGGCGGCCTGCTCTTCGCTTCGCTCATGTTCGCGCGCCAGAGCGTCACGAAGGTCGTTCAGCTGAGCGGTGATCGCGGTTCGGTACTCCTGTGCCAGGTCGTCGAGTATCGGCCCGACCTGCTGTGCCACTTCGTCCCGGCGCTTGCGCAGGACGCCATCCTTGCCCAAGAAGATGTGGTCGACGAGACCCTTGATTCGCCCCGCGGCCAATCCAACGATGCCCCCCACGACGACGCCAACTCCGGCAGTCAGAAGTGCCGCGGGACCGCCAACCAATCCGATGGCTCCGCCGATCTGGGCGCCGAGCCATGCGCCGCCTCCGAATCCCAGCAGCGAGCCACCCGCGCCGACTCCTGCACGGGCAAGTCGGTTGCCCCAGACGGCATCGAAGCCTGAGAGGCCTCGCAGCTTGAACTGGTCCAGCGACACGTTCGACCACTCAGCGTCGGTCTGGTCGATCGTGGACTTGATCTCCTCAGCCAGAGCGGTCAGCCGAAGTTCCAGTGTCCTCCCCAGCTCGTCCTGAAGCGCGGTTAGGGCATCAGCCCAGTCCGACTGGAGAGTCGTTCCGAAGTCAGTCACGGTGAGGTGCCAGTCGCGGCGACGGCCCACTGCGGCCTCCACGTCTGACTCCATTCCTTCGCCCGTAGTACGCACCAGGCGATGGAGACGCTGGTGCATGTCGGTCGCCATGCCGCGATCACGCTCTGCCTGGGCGCGAAGGGTTGACGATCCCGAGTGGAGTGCCCGCGCGAGTTCTTCGGCTTCTTGGCGGGTCTGGTCGACGAGGCGAAGAGCTCGTCGACTCTCGCGATGCGCGTCATGCTCGCGCAGCAGTGCATCCGTGAGGTCATCGATACGGCTGGCGGCGTGAAGCTGGTCGTCGACATCGTCAGCCGCCAGTGCTTCAGCTGCGGCAAGCGCGTGCACATAGACGACGTCGAGGGGCTTAACCCCGGACGCGGCCATGTGCCGCCGAATCTCGTCGAGGAGGCCGTCCTTGCCCCCGAAGACTCGATCCGGGAAGCGCAGGAGGTTGAGTCTGCCGACGCCTTCGAGGGCCTGACGGCAGTTGAGTACAACGATGATGGGTTTGCCGATCACTCCGAGAAGCCGCAAAGCTGCCGCGGACTCGTGCTGGATCGAGTCGCTGCTGTTGACCCACAGAATGACATCAGCACCGAGTGCAGCTCCCAGGGCCATCTCCGTGTCGTCGGCGCCGCCGTGGGCTCCGACGCCCGGAGTGTCAACTACCTCGATGTGTTCAGACACTGACGTAGTGGCTCCGAAGATGTCTCGGGAGAAGCGCTGCCGACCGTCACCGATCCGGTCGTGGTGGGAGCCGGACAGCGCGGTGAGCACGGAGGACTTCCCGGCCATCGTGCGGCCCATCAACACAACCCGCATCGGCGACCCATGCTCATCTACAAGGTCCGCAGGAACGGCAGTGGAATCGGGCGGAACAGGGAGGAGTCCGTCGCCAACTCCACCGACCTCCTCCGCACCGCGGACTGCTTCCAGCCAAACCTCGCTGACAAGTGCTCGGAACTTCGCCAGGACGTCCAACAAGCCGGGCCACGGGTCAGACGAGTCAGGCTCCTCCCCAAAGATGGCTGGGAGCGCCGATGCCAGCCACTCATGGCGGGAGGGTGCTGCACTCGTGGACACAACACGATCTTCCCGCACCGGCACGACACGCTGTGGAGCCTTGTCGATTCCCGCCGATGGGGGCTCTCAGCCTTCCGCAATAGAAGTGCAAATGGTGTCGAAGTAGCCCCCGGCCATGCTCGATGGATAGTGCATCCGCTGACGTCCCAGAAGCGCCAGCCCCCAGAGGGCTTGCTGGAAGGGCACCACTGGCAGAAGGAGAACGGAGCGACCTCGGCATCGAGTACCTCAACTGGAAGGGACGCATCTGGTTGGCCGCACGGGACGAAGTGCCCAGGTGGAGGGCGCCTGGCGGCGCTGTGAAGCATCCAGTGCCGGGAGGTCTACTCGGGAGACCGGTGGGTGCAGACGTCCGCGGGTAAATGCCTGATGCTTGGCACCGGCGACTCAGACAGCTCCCGGGCTGACAAGGCGCCCCCGGCCTCGCCGATGAGCGAGAGCCGCGGGGCGCCGCCCACGCGCGGCGAGGAGACGCATTCCATCGAAGCTGCTGCCGCGACTGGCCAGAACGGGGCCCTGGTCACCCAACGGGCGTGTGACGCTGGGGGCCGGTGAGCGGCTCCACTGATAGCGCAACGCGGAGGTGATTGCGCCACCTGCAGAGGGCGTCGCCGTTTCGCGGGTCCGGCTGACTGCTCGATTCTCCGGTGGCGGGGTGCTGCCGCTGGCAGAATGGCCCCCGTTGTAGGCCTTGGAGGGGGAGCGATGGAGGCTGGTCACCGGGGGTCGCGTCGACTATCGGCTAACGCCGTGCTGATCGTCTTGCTCTTTAGTTTGGCTGTGCCGTACGCCGTGGCACTGTTATCAGACCCAACTGACGCAAAGGCGGCGATCACCCGGACACTTCTGGCGGCGTTGCTGCCCTCCGCAATCTTCTTGCTCTACTGTCGAGCACGCCTAGTTGAGCTGGGACTCTCTTCCGCGAGCAAATCCTCGGTCAGGACTAGCGCCACCGGGTCTAGCCTCGCAATCTGTCCACCGTACCAAGAGTCGAACGAGACCTCGGATCTCACCTTCGCCAGGTGCCTACTTAGTCCATCAATCTTCACGGACCGAATCCGCGAGGTGGTTACGCCCCTCACTCGAGCGCTTGAGGTCACATCGGTACACACCGTCACCCCAATCAGTGCAGAAGGGTTCTTCTATCCTGTTCTGTTCCATCAAAAGGGAATCTTGGTAGACGCTTTGGACGTGATGGTCAATCACACGGCTGCCCCAGTTCTCTCGCAGACGGCATCCTCAGCCCTGGCCATCAGTGCGATAGACAAGTTGGCCTCAGATGGGGGCGCTGACATCGAGCGATACTGTGGGGAGATTCGGCCGGCACTCTTTGATCTCGTTTCGTCGCCTATTGTTGAATCAACAGTCGCAGACTTAGAGGCACTCAAGTTGCGACTCAGCAACTATGTCCCCGACGATGCTTTTAGAACCACGATTGAGTTGCTCCTAGATCATCTGACATTTAACTACTCACATGTTGTGTGGATTCCGCAAGGGGGGACCTCTGCTCTTGTAGAGGAGAAGCACCGATTCATCCAAGACTTGATTACGCCTCCGGTCCGCGAGGTCATAAAGACGAGGGATGTGGGGCCATTCGTCGCACTACTACGCGCGATAGCTGGAACTACCCCGGCGGCATTCGTGCACTACCTCGCTAATGCTGCACGGTGCCGTAGCTACCACCTGGAGTTGTTTGGCGTCCCGGGCACTTACTTATCGCGACAGACCTTTCAAAGCCTGCGCCCCTCGTCAGACACTGCCAGCTTCACGGCAACCGATCTCGATCTTCATGGGCCGAATCGTCACGCGGATTACAGACGCTTTCGACGTCGTCGGGGACAAAGGTATTTACATCTGTACATCCGTGGAGGAACGCCGCAGATAAACTTGGACCACCTCCGTGTGCAGGCTGGCTTCTTTGAGCGCCCTCCCGGATCAATCGGTGCAGCGGCCGTGGCCTCGTTCGCAAGCACGGTCTTGATCGTGGCAGGCGGCGCCGTTGTCTCAAGCGGAAAGAATCCGAGGGGAGACCTGCTAGCAGTGTTGCTCGCTTTCCCTTTTGTCGCCGGCTCGATAGTCGGCCTCAGTTTAGGCTCCGGGCCGATTGGTGGTGTGATGCTCGCCCGTGTCGGCGGGTACGCCACAGCATGCCTATCAACGATTGCCGCGATATCGGCACTCGGATACGCGCGTGTATACGCCTTCTCGGGATATGTTCTCTTCGGAAGTACAGGTGGATGGATCGCCCTAACCGGTGCGTCAATCCTGGTGTCGGTGGTACTGGCAGGCGCGTGGGCCTTTCGCAGCATGACCTATGGCTCATTCCTGCGCCGTGTCGAGCAATCAAGGGACGACACGGGCGGACAGGTATTTGACTTGGTTGATTAGGCAGAGTATAATCACAGCATTCTCCAAGAAGGAGTTGCGGTCGGTGTCGACTACATACGGTACTGGTTCGGGCTATTGGGAAAGCCCTGAGCCAGTTGATGCACGCTCATTCAAGAATGCATCGCCTGAGGCCCTCAAGACCGCAGACGCGGTCTTGGTGGGGATGTCCGCTCAGCGGAAGCCCAAAAGCGGCGCCGAAATCCGTCGCACTTCGGGCAAGAGGGTGAAGTTGCGCGGGCGTTCGTACAAGCTGCGAAACCCCATCGAAAAGCAGGAGTTGGAGTAAGCGACCCTGCCCGGCGCCACCACCGAAAGGGCGCGTCCGCTCTCGTTTCGAATCGTGATGCCTTGCCCTCGGTAGGATGCGTTCTCTAGCTGTCCCTAGACCTCGAGGCATCTTGCTGGTCGCCCAAAGGCTTCGCTAGTGTGCGGATTGCGATCCCGTTGAGCGCAGTGGGCACACTGACGCCAGTCGCCTCATGTGGTCCTTTGGGTGGTCCCTTCGCTGGAATCCTCCCGCGCATGCGGTCGCCGTTCTGAGGTCGCTCCTCCTCCGGAACCCCGCACGTAGATGGTTGCGCTTCGTGCGGCGCCGAGCCTCCGCCTTCATTACGGGTCGGGTCTGTCACCAGGTATCGTTCTTGGCCGGCGGCCCAACACTTTGCCGGCTCTTCACGGTTGAGCGTGGGTGAGGCCGCGGCGCGCTGAGCGGGTCGTTGCCGGGGGAAGGGGTCGAGGCCCCCGAGGATCAGAGGACTTCTACCTCACCTGATCTCAGGGACCTCGACGATGGATGACCTCACGTTGTGCTGCCGCGCCGTCGGCGGCTACTGCGACCTTTTGTGACGTGCTCGTTGGAATGGACGGCTGCACGTGAGTGGTGTTGATCGCGACGGCAGCGGCCGGCTCCTGGTCATGGTGGAGTCGGCGCCGACGGTGATGGGCTGTCCGTCCTGCGGCGTCCTCGCGCGTGGGCACGGCGGCGACGAGGTGGAGCTGGTCGACGCCCCAGCGTTCGGGCGGCCGGAGCGGATCCGCTGGCGCAAGCGACGCTGGGGGCGCCCTTTCCCGACAGTGGGACTCACGTCTGTTGGCACCGAGCGCGAGCGTCTCCCGCCACCCCTAGGGTGGCAGTGTGATCGTTGAGTTGAAGAGTAGATGGACAGTCGGGGCCCAGCTCACTGCGGACGCGGCGGGCTTTGGCAGAGTCTTTGAGGCCGAAGGCGAAAACGGAGAGCGGGCGGTCGTCAAGTTCGTTGCGAAGTTGCCCGGGGCGGAGCGCGAACTGCTCTTCGGCGACAATGACCACATTCAAGCGGCACCCAATATCGTTCCGATTTGGGATACCGGCGAACACGCGGGCGAATGGGCGATGGTGATGCCCCGCGCGGACAAGTCTCTCCGTCAGCATCTACTTGACGCGGGTGGGCCCCTCGACTTGGACGAGTCGGTTGAGATCCTCATGGACGTGGCTAGAGCGCTCGCAGGGCTCGTCGACGTGGCTGTCCACCGCGATCTGAAGCCAGAGAACGTACTGCTTCTCAACGGCACATGGTGCCTTGCGGACTTCGGCATCGCCCGATACGCGGAGGCGGCCACCGACGCGGCCACACGCAAGTACTCCTTCACAAGACCGTACGCGGCTCCGGAGCAGTGGCGAATCGAACGGGCTACGAGTGCCACGGACATCTACGCCTTCGGTGTCATGGCCTTCGAGCTGCTAGCGGGTCATCGGCCCTTTCCCGGGCCAGACTTTCGTGAGCAGCATCTTCATCACATTCCGCCCGCTCTATCGGCCGGGACCCCTCGGCTCCGCGTACTTGTCGAGGAGTGCCTGATAAAGGCGCCGGAGGCACGTCCGCCCGCGGCGCTGGTGGTCCAGAAGTTGGAGCGCTCGTTGAGCGAGCCACAGTCCGGGGGCGCGGCGCGTCTGGCTGCGCTGAACCGCACCGCTGTTGAGGCAAAGGCCTTGGCGCACGCACAGAAGCAAAGCGTGGCTTCCGAGGCAGAGCGGCGCCGAGCACTGGCGCAGGCAGCTGAGCGCTCGTTCTACTCCATTGAGGAACAACTGCGAGCGGTGGTTGAAGACGAGGCGCCGGAGGCCGTCGTTGAACTCAACGAGGGAAGGGGGGCGATGGCCTGGGTCGCGTCCTTGAAGTCCGGACGGATGGGTATGGCGAGCGTCAAGTCCTTCGATGCTTCGCCGTGGGGTGGCCCATTCGACATCGTGGCCGTATCGCAAATGACCGTGCATACTCAGGCGGCTGCGAGCCGGGGTTACCTAGGCCGAAGCCACGCCTTGTGGTTCTGTGACGCAGCCACGGCGGGCCACTACGCATGGTTCGAGGTGGCGTTCATGAACTTCGCTTGGGGGGGCCAACCGAGCCTCGTACCCTTTGCACTCGAGCCTCGGTCCGCAGAGGTCGCGTTCAACGGCGTTATGGGGACGACGCAACTAGCTTGGGGCCCCGAGGAGCTCGACCGGGCTGACCTCGCCGCCTTTGTCGACCGCTGGATTGGCTGGTTCGCTGATGCTGGGGAGGGCTCGCTCCAGGTTCCCGGGACTATGCCGGAGCCCGGTGCAACGCGACCTTGGCGACGGCCGTGATGGCCGCAGCGAACGTTCGGGTCAGCCGGGAAGCCGAACGACGGCCCTCGACAGCCGAACTCCCTTCGGAGGATGGACTACGAAAAGGGGGTGCGTCCTGAAGGGGATGGCTCGTCATCGCCAGTGCTAGGAACGTCCTCTCGTACCGTCGCGGCACTTGAAGATCGATCGGTGGGGCACGTGGGCCACCTGCCCCGTGAGCGTCCTTACCGAAAGCGGGCGAAGTGGAGCGCCCACAGTGGGCGCTATGACGCGCCACCGGCACGCAATGGGAGGCACGTCTGCCGTCCCAGGGCGGGGCTCATTCGCCTGTGCTCGTCTCGTTCTCGGCGAGTCGCCCGGAGGGCTCGCCGAGCGATACGGACATGATCGACTCTGCGCCCCTCCTTGTCCGGTCCTCGGCGGTCGGCCAGAGATGGGCGTACGTGTTGAGGGTCGTCGTCGCCTTCGAGTGACCGAGCGAGCGCTGGACGGTCACGACGTCGCACCCGGCGGCGATGAGGCCGGAGGCGTAGAAGTGCCGCAGGTCGTGGAGCTTGATGCCGGACAGTTCGGCGTCGTGCAGTGTCTTGCGCCACCAGTAGCTGACGGTGTTCTGGTGGGGCGGGCCGTCGCCGTCCCCGGCGAAGAGCCAACGATCATTACCGGTGGTGCCGTGGGCGGCGACGTGCTTGGCGAGGACGGTGACGAGGCTGTCGGCGAGGTAGACGACGCGCTCTGACCCGTACTTCGGCGCCCGCACGTCGATCGCCCCGCCGTTGACACGTTGCACCTGGCGGGAGACCTTGAGTGACTTGCGGAGGAAGTCGACGTCGCCGAGTTGGACGCCGGCGGCCTCGCCGAGCCGCAGTCCGGCGAAGGCACACAGGGCGATGAACGGCTGGAACCGTTCGTCGGCGACGGCCATGAGCTGCCCCACGTCTTCGGGCGTGGGGATCGACATCGCGACGTCCGCGCGGCGACCGCGAGGGAGGCGTACTGCGTCGGTCGGGTCGGTTCCGATAACCCGATCCTTGACGGCGGCGCGGAACACCGACCTGACGTTGACGTACCGGGTCTTGATCGTGCCGGGGGCGAGGCCAGCGGCGTTCATCTGCTTGATCCAGGTCTCGACGTCCGAGCGCCGGACCTGTTTCATCGGCTTCCCGGCGAAGGGCACGGATCTGGCCGCCAGCGACATCGCGAGCACGGTGCCGGGTGCCCAGACTTGGCGGGCTGACCACTCGCCGAAGAACGCCGCGAAGGTGATCCGGCCGGCCTGTGGATCCGCGTAGGTTCCGGTGACGACGGCCGAGGTGACCGCGTCGAGCCACTGCTGGGCGTCGATCTTGCGGTTGAAGTGTCGCGAGTGCTCCTTCCCGGACTCGTCGCGATACCGCGCCCGCCACTTGCCGTTGGCTCGTTTGGCGATGTTTCCCGCCATGGTGATGCTCCTTCCGAGATCGCTCCATCGTCTCTCCGAGGTCTGACGGCGGGCAGTCTCAGCGGTGGTTCTGTGGACGGTTGGTCTGCTCGCTGAGCCAGAGGATGAGGTCCCCGCGCCAGTACCGGACGTGGCGGCCGAGCTTGAAGCTGCGCGGTCCGGACCCGAGGTGGCGCCAGTAGCGCAGGGTTCCCTCAGGCACCCGGAGGAAGGCACAAGCCTCCTGGAGGGTGAGCATCTCGTCCCCGGCGTCCTGTGGGCGAAGAGTGGGGTGGTGTTGTGCGGTCATGATGGCGCTCCTCGTGATCGGTGACAGTGAGCGTCGGCTCACGCCGGTCATCATGGGAGGGGGTTGTACCCGCCTTCGTACCCGCCCGGAGCCTCGCGGGGGAGGGACAAAGGGAGGGACGTTGGCATCGCCGCAGGTCAGGGCACGTCCCCACGAAAGTTCAGAAATAGTTGTCAACGCCCGACCGAGAGGCCTTTGAGCCCCGAGTGGGTGACGGGCCGTGGTGTTGTTCCCGCTCTCGGTGCCGTCGTTCCTGGGCCGGTGAGGGCGCTTCCGGTCGCAGCGCGGGTCCGTACCGTTCGATGTCCTCGAGGGCGGCGTCGCGGGCGCGGGCGGGGCCGAGGTCGGACCGGTTGCGCGCGAACGCGTCGATCCACTGCTGCTTGGCGTCCTCGAGGGTCTCGGCGACCAGGTGCGCCGTGTTGCCGGCTCGGCCGCGGGTCATGGAGACGTACGCCGCTGCGGCGCCGGTGGAGTCGGTCAGGGCGACGTGGGCTCGGGGGACGGTCTCGCCCTGGGCTCCGTGGACGGTCGTGGCGTAGGCGAGCTCGACGTGCTCTCGCGCGTACTCGGCGGGGACGATCTGGTCTCGTCCCCGATCGTGGAGGGTCACCGAGCCGTCGCCGCCCACGCCGGTCACGGTCCAGGTCTGTCGGTTCGCGACGCGGAGGTCGGGGTCGTTGCGGCGCGTCGCGACCCGGTCGCCGACCGTGAGTGTCTCGCCGCGGCTGGTGGTCACCGTCGGGCGGCGACCGGAGAGGGGATCGACGTCCGTGCGCTGCGCGCGGATGGCCGCGTTGAGGTCGGCGACCTGCTCGCGGGTGTCGGCCATGACGAGGTCGCCGGCCGCACCGAGGCGCGCGAGCGCCGCTGTGCGCTCGACGTCAGAGGGGTGCACGACGATCTGACCGCGTGCGAGAAGTGCGTCGAACACCTCGTCGCTTCGGTAGCCCTCGCGCATCCGGAGGCTCAGGATGGCGTAGGCCTCGTCGGTGAAGCGGCGCACGGTCTCAAGGGTCACGACCGCCGCCGGGTCCGCGTAGGCGACAGCGTGGTCGAGGACGCCGCCCCGGCCGACGGCCGGGAGCTGGTGGCGGTCCCCGATGAACGCGACCCGGGCGCCGACTTCGTCGGCGACGGTGAGGAGCGCCCGGGCGGTGTCCTGGTCGAGCATCCCGGCCTCGTCGACCACGAGCAGGTCCCCGGGTCGAAGGACTGCCGACTCGCAGGGTCCGGGGTCGGACTGCCGGGACCAGTGCCCGTCGTCGTCCCAGCGCCACCCGTGCTGGTGGATCAGCCACGCCGCGGAGTGTCCCTCGGCGCCGGTCTCACGCGCGGCCACGTCGGCGGCCTTCATCGTCGGGGTCACCACGACCAGCCGGCGACCGTGGTACGCCAGCTGCTGGCGGACCGCGCGCAGAACCGTGGTCTTGCCTGCTCCAGCGGCCCCCTGGACGACTACGAGGGGCGCGGCGCTCGTCAGCGCGCCGACGGCGTCGTGATGGACGGAGTCTTCCTGATGCGGGTCGAGGCTGTCGCAACGATGCAGCTTGGCGGAGTGATCGGCGCGTCGTGCGATCCGGGCAATGAGATCACCCTCGACGGCAAGGACGACGGGCGAAGTGAGGGAGCGGACGTTGTCGGGGACGTCGCGCCGGTTCAGCAGCGGCGTGCAGCGCGCGACGGCGCGGGCAGTGACGTCCTCCGCCAGCTCGGTCCGGGCGGCTGGGTCGGCGACCAGCGCCGTCTGGGAGAGGAGGACCTCGGTCTTCCCGCGGATGTCGGCGGTGTTCCACGCCGATCGCTTGACGCCGAGCATCGAGACGACCAGGTCGGCGGCGGCGTCGCGGTCGATCCACCCCGGCAGCGTTCGCCGGAGGGTGACGGCGTGCGCGGGGTCGCGGTAGCCGACCTCGCGGAGCTCGGCGTTCCAGCGGTCGACGAGCTCGCAACCGTCCCTCGGCACGACCTTGTCGGGTCGCGCCTCCGCCCACGCCCGCCGGTCCCACACCTCACGCATCCGAGGACCCGGTTCTTGGTCGGGATGCCCGTCTCGCCAGTAGGCCTCGAGCCGGTCTACGTTGCGGCGGATCTGCGCGGCCCTGGCACTGAAGGCGCCGACATACGGCGCGAGCTCCCGGATCTCGCTCGTCTCGGGGTCGACGGTCAGCCCGTGCGCAGCCAGCACTGCCCGGAACTCCGGGTCGGTCGCGACGGCGGCGTGGCCGATGCCGTTGATCGCCTCGATGCTGTCCCGGACGCCGACGGAGTGGATGCCCCGCCAGGCGCTGGCCGCCCAGACGCGGGCGTTGATCTGCAGGTGGAGGTGGCGGTGCGGGTCGCCCGCGCGAGACGTGTAGTGGCGGATGACCGCGGCCTCGATGGACTCGACGGGAACGTGGACCTGGCGCCCGCGAGGGCCCACGCGGGTGGTCGCGTGCGCTGCGATCCAGCTGACTATCTCGATGGCCGCCTTGTCCTGGGCTCGGTCCAGGGCTGCGGAGACTTCCGGGTACAGAGCGGCCGCAAGGGACCAGGTCTTGGGACCGTTGACCACGACCTCGACGAAGCGCAGCGCGTTGTCGTCGGTTCGTACGTGGCCCTTGGCCGTTAGCGTGTCAAGGTCGATGCCGGCGACCCACTGCTCGTACAGCTCCCCGGTCATGCCGCCCAGGCTTCGCACGCCGTCGGGGGTGGCGATCAGCCGTATCGCGACGCCGCTGCCTTCCGCGAGGTAGTAGTCGTCCGCCCGCGACCGGTCGCGCTCGACGTAGGCCCGCGCGGCCCTCGGTGCTCCGCGGTAGAACTTCACCCCTCCGTGCACCCGGACCCCCGCCTTCACGATGTCCGTCGACAACCAACGGACCCCTAGAAATGCCGCGTGGACCGCCCGATTACGGGCGGCCCATCTACGTCCTTCGTAGCATGCGTGCCGCTCTGAATGAAGGTGGCATGGCAGGAAGTCGAGAGTGACGGCGAGGAGATTCTGGGGACCGTGAATAGTCAACGGTTCCAGACGAGACGAAGCTGGGCGGGTCTGGAAGAGCGAGAAGATCAGGAGTCGGTGGACGATGCTTCGAGTGCGGCGGCGACGGCCTCGAACGCGGCCAGCGCAGCGGTCAGATCCTCGACGAACTCGCGGCGATGACCTCGGGTGCCGGCAGGTTGTCGGCGTCCGCGAGAGATACGTCCCGCAGCCGGGTGATGTCGAGGTTGGCCTTGTCGCGCGCCACGGGCTCGTCGTACGTATAGGACTTCCAACGCTCGGACTCCACGCCCTCCGCGCGGTCTTTGCCGGACAGGTACGACGTCACGAAGTCGTAGAGGCACGCGCTTCCGCGGCAAGGCGGTTGGCGTCGTCCCCGAGATTCATGATGCGTCGTAGGTTGTGCGCTATGGACTGGTGTGATGGCACTTCCAGAGACTGACCTGCACCGCATCCGGCGGTGGGCACAAGAGCGCGTGCCTGAGCACCTGTGGGACGAGCTGAAGGTCGAGGCGGACGTCTCCGACCGACACGTCGACATCGTCGAGGTGCGGCCGCCGTGGGACGGCGTCGGGGAGCACACCCGGTTCCCGATCGCGCGGCTGCGTTACACGAAGTCGACCGGCCGATGGGCGATCTACTGGCGCGACCGCAACCTGAAGTTCCACGAGTACAAGCGCAAGCGCCCGACTACGAACATCCAGGCGCTACTCGACTACATCGAGACCAGCGACGATCCCATCTTCTGGGGTTAGCGAGCCGCTCGTTGACTGTCGATATAATGGAGGATAATCTCAGGTATATGAGAACTGAGGCGCCCCTCCTCGCTCCGATCTTCCGGTCGGACGGTCAGGCGCGCCTGCTCTCCACCTTGTTGCTCACCGGCGACGAGCTGAGCGTCACCGACCTGGCCAAGCGGGCCGACCTGGCGTATCCGACCGCCCACCGAGAGGTCGCGCGTCTGGTGGACGCCGGCATCCTGAGCGAGCGACACGTGGGCCGCACGAGGCTGATCCGCGCCAGCGACGAGAGTCCGCTGGTGGGGCCCTTGCGCGAGATCCTCATGGTCGTGACCGGCCCGATGGTGATCCTGGCCGAGGAGCTTGCCCGCATCGACGGGATCGAGGCCGCGTTCCTCTACGGCTCCTTCGCCGCTCGGCTGCTCGGTGATGCTGGACCGGCCCCGCACGACATCGACCTCATGGTGCTCGGTGCGCCCGATGTGGACGCGGTCTACGAGGCGTGCACGCGCGTCGAGTCGGCGGTGCGCCGTCCCGTCAACCCGACGATCCTCACCCCGGAGGAGTTCGCCGCGTCCTCCGGCTTTCTGGACAACGTGCGCAGCGGCCCGGTGGTCGCCGTCATCGGGGAGCTGGCGTGGCACTGACCCCGCTCACCCGCGTCCAGCAGGCAACGGTCATCGCACTGGTCGAGGCGCGACGACTCGACGCCGTGCCCGCAGACCTCGCGCGGGCGAGCTCGTTCCTGCGGCAGGCCGGGGAGCGCTTGGAGCAGCTGCCGCTGCTCACGAGCGTCACCGTCAGGTACGGCGTCGCCTACGACGCCTGTCACGACACCGGTGAGGCGCTGCTGGCGGCGTACGGCTTCCGGACGACCAACGGGCCAGGCCAGCACGAGGCGCTCGGCCGCTACCTGCGCGCTGTGTTCGACAAGCCTCCGGCAGAGAAGGCAGCGCGAGAGTTCGACCGCCTGCGACGCGCCCGCAACCAGGACCGCTACGAGGCGAAGCCGGTGGGGGCAGCAGCGACCGAGAAGGCCGAGCAGGTGGCGCGCACGCTGTTCGACGCCGCCCTCACCAGGGGCCTCTCGACCTGACCGGCGGTCCGCAAACAGTCCGCAAGAAGTCCGGCGGAGGCCGATTCCCGTCGACGACGTCCAACGGCCCGACCGTGACGTATCCGCAGGTCAGGACGTGTTTTCCGTCGCTATCCGACGATGGCCGACGACGGCCGAAACAGCGAATTTCGTTCCGCTTCAACGTCTGACCGGGCGCGCTCGCCTCAGGCAGGCCGACCCGCCCTCCTGCGCGGCGAGGAGCGCCGTCTCCTTGTCGGCGCCGACCGGGAGCCGTACGAGCGGCTCCCCGGTCAGCGCCTCGTAGAACGAGACCGCTCTGCCCATGTCGGCCACCGGGACGTCGAACCACACGACGCGTGCCATCGTCACCACTCCCTCTCGAGTACCTGTCGGGAGATCCTCGCCGCCACCACCGACAGCCCCCGACGGTCTCCGTGACCGGTTCCACGCGCCCGCTGTGACCCACGAGACTGCGTCACCGGCCGCCGGCGGAGGACGCTGGGGTCATGGCCGAGAACGTGCTCCCGAAGCAGTCGGGCCGGGGTCCCGAGGGACCGGCCCGCCCACCGCTCGTCGCCGCGCTCGACGGCTCCGCCCACGAGGCGGCCGTCCTCGCGTGGGCCGCGGCCTGCGCGGTGCGGCAGGGGGTGCGGCTCGACCTCGTGCACGTCGTCGAGATCGGCCCCGTGCTCGCGCCGTACTCGGTGCTGGCGACCGAGGCGCCGTGGTTCGGCGAACAGCTCGAGGTGGCCGAGCGGGCCCGGCTCGACGGGCTCGCGGCCGGGCTGCGTGAGCGCCACCCGGGCCTCGAGGTCGGTGTCCGCACCCCCGTGGGGTCACCGGCCGGTGTCCTCGTCCACCTCTCGGAGCGCGCCACGGTGGTCGTCGGCGCCTCCACCCACGACCGGCTGGAGCGCCTCGTCCTCGGGTCGACCGCGCTCGCGGTCGTGGCCCACGGGCACGGGACGGTCGTCGTCGTGCCCGAGTCGCTGCCGCCGGTGGAACCGCACCGGGTGGTCGTCGGGGCCGACGGCAGCGACGCCGGGGGTCGCGCCCTCGCCCACGCGGTGGACGAGGCCGCGTCCGTCGGTGGCGTCGTCACCGCCGTGACGGCCTGGACGGTCGAGGTCGAGGACGGCGTCGTCGTCACCGAGCCCGGGACCGACCGCTGGTCCCGGGTCGAGGAGCGCGTGGGGGCAGCCACCCGCGCGGCCCTGGCCGAGGCCGGGGCGGCCCACCCGGACGTCGAGGTGGCCGTCGTCGTCCGCAACGGCCGGCCGGCCCGCGCCGTCCTCGACGTGGCCGACGAGGTCGACGCCGACCTCGTCGTCGTCGGGCGGCGGGGCAGGGGCGGCTTCGCCGGGCTCCTCATGGGCAGCGTCAGCCGCACCGTGGTGCAGCGGACGACCCGGCCGGTCGCCGTCGTCCACTGAGGGCGGCGGTCGGCGCGGCCGCTCAGCCCATCGCGGCCCGGACCAGCGGCGCGAAGCCGTCGCGGTACCCGGCCCTCGTCGGGTGGTAGATGTCGAGCAGGCCGGTCTTCTTCCCCCAGACGAACGGCGTCGCCGAGCAGACCTCGTGACCGGTGAAGGTGGCGGCGGGGTCGAGGTAGGTGAAGCCCGCGGCCTTCGCCCGGGCGGCGAGGACGCGGTCGAGGTGCGCGGAGACGCCGTCGAGCAGGCCGGCCTCGCGGGTGTTCACGCCGCTCGCCTGGCTGCACGAGACGGCGCCGCCGAAGGGCTTCGGGTAGCCGACGACCATGACCTTCGCGCCGGGGGCGTGGGTGCGGATGTCGGCGTACGTCGCGTCGAGCTTCGCAGGCAGCTCGGCGTCGATGCGGGCCTCGACCTTCGCGACCGTCGAGCGGCAGAGCTTCTCATCCCAGCTGTTGACGCAGCTGAGGATGAGGTCGACGAACCCGACGTCGTTGCCGCCGATGCTCACCGTCACGAAGTCGGTCGAGGACGACAGGGCCGCGGTCTGGCCGCCCGTCACGTCACCGGTCTCGGCGCCCGAGCACGCCCGGAAGGTCAGGCTCGTGTTCGGGCGGGCCTTCGCGACGAGGGGTGCGTACGCGAGGCTGCTGCGGTAGCAGGAGAGGCTGAGGTCGGGCCAGCCGGTGCCGTTGCCCGCGGCGTAGGAGTCGCCGAGCGCGACGTACTGGTCCGGCTCGGCGGCAGCCGCGGACGGGAGGGCGGTGGCGGCCAGGGCGAGGGGCAGGGCCGCGACGGCGGCGGCGAGCGAGCGCAGGCGGGGACGAACGGGCAACGGGCACTCCTTCGTGCGGTGTCGCGGGCGGCTCGCCGCCCCGGGCCCCTGCAGCGTGGACCCGGTCGGCACCCCTCGCAACCGGAGCGTCGACCCGGCGTCGGGCTCAGGCCACGGCGAAGGGCCATCCGTCGACGAGCCCGGCCGCGCGGCCCGGCTCGAGGTAGTGCTCGAACCCGAACACGGCCTCGAACACCTCCGACGGCATCGCGAGCATCATGCCCACGTCGCTCGTCTGGCTGGCGTGCGCGCCGAGCGCGGTCCGCTTGCGCTCGAGCTGTGGGCGGACGTCGACCCGCCAGTGCAGCTCGGCCTCGGGCGTGCCCATCGGGTTGCCGTCGTCCATCGGCCGGTCGGGGTCCCAGTCGTCGTCGCGGCCCGCGGCCTTCGCCAGCTCGTACATCCGGCGCATGGCGTCGCGGTTCATCGAGGACTCGAGGACCCGCGGGCGGCGGGCGGCCAGCTCGACGCCCCGGTGCAGGACCCGGTGGACCTGGACGTGGTCGGGGTGGCCGTAGCCCCCGTGCCAGTCGTAGCCGACGGCGACGTCGGCGTCCTCCTCGTCGAGGACGTCCGCGAACCGGCGCGCGGCCTCGTCGAGGTCGGCGCCGGTGAACGCACCCTCGTGGGCGTTCTGCTCCCACCCGGTCATCCCGGAGTCGGCGTAGCCGAGCCACACCACGCGGTGCAGGCCGATGGCCGCGGCGGACGCGGCGAGCTCCGCCCGGCGCCGTTCGACGACCGTCTCGCCCTCGGCGAGGTCGTCGGGCGCGGTGCCGTGGTCGCCGTTGGTCGCGACGACGAGGACGACGCGGTGCCCCTCGTCGACGGCGCGGGCCATCGTGCCGGAGGTCTGCGAGGCCTCGTCGTCGGGGTGGGCGTGGAGGAAGACGATGGTCGACACGCCGCCCATCATGCCGAGGCCCAACGACGTCGTCGGACACCGACCGGCGCGGGAACTCCACACACGCCCCACCAGTCCCTACGGTGTCGGGTGGTCCGGTCGCCGCCGGACCTCCACCGGGGGTCCCAGGAGGGTCCATGAGCAACGTCCACACCGGGCACGACGGGGAGGGCGGCGCCGGCGCCGTCGACCACGACACCGTGCCGCCCGCGAACAAGAAGCTGCTCGCCGTCGCCGGCGTGCTCCTCGCGCTGCCCGTCGTCGCGCTGCTCTGGGTCGGCAGCTACAGCCGCGTCGAGCCGCGGCTGTGGGGCTTCCCCTTCTTCATCTGGTACCAGTTCCTCTGGGTGTTCCTCTGCTCGGCGCTGACGTACACGGCCTACCGGATCGTGCTGCGCGCCCGCCCGCACCGCGCGATGACCGGCCCCAGCGCCGGCGACCGGACGGGGGAGCAGGCGTGAGCGGGGTCGACGGCGTCGCGCTGGCCGTCCTCACCGTCCTCTTCCTCCTCGTCACCGTCATGGGCTTCCTCGCGACCCGCTGGCGGCGACCGACGTCGATGGAGTCCCTCGACGAGTGGGGTCTCGGCGGACGCTCGTTCGGCACGTGGATCACGTGGTTCCTGCTCGGCGGCGACCTCTACACCGCGTACACCTTCGTCGCGGTGCCGGCGGCGATGTTCGCGGCGGGCGCGGTGTCGGGCTTCTTCGCGGTGCCCTACACGATCGTCCTCTACCCGATCATCTTCGTCTTCATGGCGCGCCTGTGGTCGGTCAGCCACCGGCACGGGTACGTGACGACGGCCGACTTCGTGCGCGGACGCTTCGGCTCGCGCGGGCTCTCGCTCGCCGTGGCCGTCACCGGCTTCCTCGCGACGATGCCGTACATCGCGCTGCAGCTCGTCGGCATCCAGGCGGTGCTCGAGGTCGTCGGCCTCGGCGGCGGCAGCAACATCATCGCCAAGGACGCGCCGCTGTTCATCGCCTTCGCGCTGCTCGCGGCCTACACCTACTCGAGCGGCCTGCGTGCGCCGGCCGTCATCGCGTTCGTCAAGGACTTCCTCATCTACCTCGTCATCATCGTGGCGATCGTCTACCTGCCCTCGAAGTTCGGTGGCTGGGACGCGATCTTCTCGGCGGCCGAGCAGAAGATGGCCACGCCCAACCCGACCGACGGCAAGCCGACCGGTGCGTTCGTGCCCGGGGCGCAGGCGCACTGGGCCTACGCGACGCTGGGGCTCGGGTCGGCGCTCGCGCTCTTCATGTACCCGCACTCGGTGACGGCCAGCCTGTCGGCCAAGGACCGCAACACGATCCGCCGCAACGCGTCCATCCTGCCGGCGTACTCGTTCGTGCTCGGCCTGCTCGCCCTGCTCGGCTGGGTCGCCATCGCCGCGGGGACCAAGCCGATCGGGCTCGACGGCAAGCCGAACGCGCAGCTGGTCATCCCGCAGCTGTTCGAGGACTCGTTCCCGTCGTGGTTCGCGGGGGTCGCCTTCGCGGCCATCGCGATCGGGGCGCTCGTGCCGGCGGCGATCATGTCCATCGCGGCGGCCAACACCTTCACGCGCAACATCTACAAGGAGTGGCTCAAGCCCGACGCGACGCCGCAGCAGGAGGCCAAGGTCTCCAAGCTCGTGTCGCTGCTCGTCAAGGCGTTCGCGCTCGTCTTCGTCCTCGCGCTCGACAAGCAGAACGCCATCAACTTCCAGCTGCTCGGCGGCATCTGGATCCTCCAGACCTTCCCGGCCGTCGTCCTCGGGCTCTACACCCGCTGGCTGCACCGGTGGGCGCTGACCGCCGGCTGGGCCGTCGGGATGGTCTACGGCACCTGGCAGGCGTGGCAGGTCGCCAACCCGCGCGCGGGCATCAACCACTTCGGTGGCTCGCTCTCGGAGATCCCCTTCATCGGGCAGATGGGCTACATCGCGGTGACGGCGTTCGCGCTCAACCTCGTCGTGGCGGTGCTCGGCACGTTCGTGCTCCGGGCGGCCAAGGCCCCCGAGGGCGAGGACGAGACCATCCGCGGCGACTACTTCGCCGACGCCGGTGACCCGCGGGTCCAGAAGGTGCTCCAGCCGCTGCACCAGGAGACGCCGAACCCCTGACCCGGGACGGCACGGGGGCGGGCGCGGACCGGGAGTCCGCGCCCGCCCCTGCCGTTGGCAGGATGGGGGCATGCAGCCCACCCCGTCGCCCCGGCTCGTCGAGCTCGCCCAGGCGCACGGCGTCGCCACCGAGTACTGGGACTGGCGCGGGCAGCACGTCGTCGTGCCCACGTCGTCGATCGTCGCGGTGCTCGCGGCGCTCGGGGTCGAGGCCTCGGACGACGCCGCGGTCGAGGTCTCGCTCGCCGACCACGCCGACCGGCCGTGGCGGCGCACGCTGCCCCCGACCGTCGTCACCCGCGCCGGGCGCACCGCGCAGGTGCAGGTGCACGTGCCCGCCGGGTCGGGCGTCGGGCTCGTCGTCGAGCTCGAGGACGGGGGACGGGTCGAGGCGGCGCAGGTCGACCGCTGGGTGCCGGACCGCGTCGTCGACGGGGTGCCGCTGGGGGAGGCGACCTTCGAGCTGCCGGCCGATCTCCCGCTCGGGTGGCACCGGCTCGTGGCCGTCGGGGACGCCGAGCCGCTCGAGGCCGCGTCGGCCACCGCGACCCTCGTCGTGACGCCGGAACGGCTCGAGCTGCCCGAGCCGGTCGCGTCGCGCCGGGTCGTCGGGCTGATGGCCCAGCTCTACCAGGTGCGCTCGGCGACGACATGGGGCGTCGGCGACCTGCGCGACCTCGCCGGCCTCGCGACGTGGGCCGCCGCCGCGCACGACGCCGACTTCGTCCTCGTCAACCCGCTGCACGCGGCCGAGCCGGTGACCCCGATGGAGGCCTCGCCCTACCTGCCGACGACCCGCCGGTTCGTCAACCCGCTCTACCTCCACGTCGAGGACGTCCCGGAGGTCGCCTCGCTCGACGCGACCGCGCACCGGTCCTTCCTCGGGCTCGCCGCGCGGGGGCGGGCGCTCAACGACGGCGACCGCATCGACCGCGACGCCGCGTGGACGGTCAAGCGCGAGGCGCTGCGGCTCGTCTTCGACGCCGGGCGCTCGGGCGCGCGGGCGGACGCCTTCGAGGAGTTCTGCGCCCGCGAGGGGGAGGGGCTGCTGCACTTCGCCACGTGGTGCGCCCTCGCCGACGTCCACGGGCTGCCGTTCACGCAGTGGTCGGCCGACCTCCAGGACCCCGACGGGCCGGGCGTGCGCGCGTTCGCCGCCGCCCACGCCGACGACGTCGACTTCCACCGGTGGATGCAGTGGCTCCTCGAGCAGCAGCTCGCCGGGGCGCAGCGCGAGGCGACGGCGGCCGGGATGACGCTCGGCGTCGTCCACGACCTCGCCGTCGGGGTGCACCCGGTGGGTGCCGACGCGTGGGGCCTCGGGGACGCGCTGGCCCGCGGCGTCACCGTCGGCGCGCCGCCGGACCCGTTCAACCAGCTCGGCCAGAACTGGAGCCAGCCGCCGTGGCGCCCCGACCGGCTCGCGGAGCTCGGGTACGCGCCGTTCCGCGACATGGTGCGGACCGTGCTGCGCGACTCCGGCGGCATCCGGGTCGACCACATCCTCGGGCTGTTCCGCCTCTGGTGGATTCCGGCCGGCGGCTCGCCCGTCGACGGCACCTACGTCTACTACGACCACGAGGCGCTGCTCGGCATCCTCGTCCTCGAGGCGCAGCGCGCGGGCGCCGTCGTCATCGGCGAGGACCTCGGGGTCGTCGCGCCCAACGTCCGCGACGTCCTCCTCGAGCGCGGGCTGCTCGGCACGTCCATCCTGTGGTTCGAGTGGGACGACGACACCGTGCGCCCGCCGGAGTCCTACCGCGACCTGTGCCTCTCGACGGTCACGGTGCACGACCTGCCGCCGACCGCGGGGTACCTGACCCTCGAGCACGTGGCGGTGCGCGAGCGGCTCGGGCTGCTGACCCGGCCGGTCGAGGAGGAGCGCGAGGTCGAGCAGGCAGCCATCGGGCGGGTGCGCGCGGCGCTCGCGGAGCGCGGGCTGCTCTCGGCCGACGCGGACGTCGACGAGACCGTCGTGGCCCTGCACCGCTGGCTGGCCCGCACCCCGAGCCGGATGCTCGCCGTCGCGCTGCCCGACCTCGTCGGCGACCGTCGGGCCATCAACCAGCCGGGGACCAACGACGAGTACCCCAACTGGCGGCTGCCGCTCGCCGGCCCGGACGGCACCCCGGTCGACCTCGACGACATCCGCGAGGCACCCCTCGCCGAGGCCCTCTTCACCGCCCTGCGCACCCCCTGACCCCGGAGTCCGCGATGGCGCGGCTCGGGGCTCGGGTGGTGGCGTCGCGAGGGGGGTGATCGCCCCCATTCCTGCACCATCGGTCACGCCACCCACCCCATCCACGGGTCGCGGCGGGTGGCCCGCACCGCCGGGCGAGGGCGCGCCGCAGCGACGGTGTAAGCGTCCTCCAGGCGCCGCAGCACCGCCTCGGGCGTCCGGTCGATGCTCCGAGGCGTCACGCCGACGACGACGATGCCGGCCGCGGTGGACGTCGCGTCCGACTCGACGGTGGCGTCCCACTCATCGCCCTGGCCGTGGAACCGGCGCGAGTGCACCATCACCGCCATCGCGACGTCGTCGAACCAGGCATCGGGGCTGACGAGCCGCGACCCGGTGGCGCTGACGAGGCCGGGGTTGAGCCACGGTTCGGGGAGGACATCGGAGGTGCGGACGAGCACGGCGAGCGCGTGCTCGGGACGCGACCACGCGCCGCTCGCCGCGGCCGCGACGGCGGCGTCCACCTGTCCGCCGGACGCCGCCCTGGTGCGGTAGGCCCACTCCGCGACGTCGTCGAGACGGGCGATGCCCTTTTGGACGGCCTCGACGACGAGGGCCACGGCGGTGTCGGGGCTCGCGGCGACGGCGGCCGCGTCGACCGCGGACCGGGCGCGGGAGGACATCCGCAGCGGTCCGCGGACGACGACGTCGGGGTCGTGCAGCACGGTGCGTCGGACGGCGGCGAACCCCGCGGTCCGGTCCGACCCCGGCCGCGGGACGAGCAGGTGGACGGTGCCGTCGTCCTCCGCCGAGGTGATGCCGTGCAGGCGCGCCGCTGTCGGGCCGGCCAGGACGGACGTGGGGCCCGCCCACAGCAGGGCGGCCACGTGACGCTGCCGCACGGTCGGCTCCGCTCTGCTCATCAGCACCACCCTCGGCAGGACCACCCGCCAGCCGCGACCGGCGTTCCACCGCCAGGCCTCGACGCTCACCCCGTGCGCGAGCAGCTGGGAGCGGCTGACGACGCCGTCCTGACGGGCGAGGAGGTCGAGGACCTGGGGTGGGAGCTCTGGCACGGAGTCATCGTCGACCGCCGGCAGGTGGACGCACGAGACGCCGGGGCGAACCTGTGGACGGCCGGGTCCGGCGTCGACGCCTGTGGACGACCCGGGCGTCGACATCCGTCGAGGGGCGCGCGCAGCCGTGGTGGGCCTCGGGGCGCCGCTCGTGGCGTCGGAACGGGGGCGATCACCCCCTGTGCGACGCCACGGAGGCAGCCACCGACGCCACCATCGCCGCAGGAACCGACGGCGGGGGTGGTGGTGGCTCGGGGTCAGGTGAGCTGGGCGAGGAAGCGGCCGGCGAGGGGCTGCCACGCCGTGCGCAGCGCCTCGCGGGCGGCGGTGACCTCGGCGAGGGCCGCGGCCCCGGAGGCGGAGCCGGGCTCGGCGCGCACCCAGTCCGCGAAGACCTCCGGGGAGGTCTCGGGGTGGAACTGCACCGACCACGCCCGCAGCCCGAGCCGCAGCGCCTGCGGCCGACCGTCCGGCAGCGTGGCGAGGAGCGTGGCGCCCGGCGGCAGGTCGAGCACGACGTCGTCGTTGTAGTGCACCGCCGGCGCCCCTGCCGACCCCCCGAGCAGGGGGTCGGCCGCGCCCTCGCGGGTCAGCGCGACCGGTGCGACCCCGATGGTCCGCCCGGACGGGTTTGGCCCCGCGCGGCCGCCGAGCGCCACGGCGGCGAGCTGGTGGCCGAGGCACACGCCGAGCACCGGCTCGCCGGCCCGGGCGGTGTCGCGCAGCAGGGCCTTGGTCGGGGTGAGCCACGGGTGTTCGCCGTCGTCGTTCGCGCCCATCGCCCCGCCGAGGACGACGAGCCCGTTGTGGCCTCCGTCGGCGAGGCGCGCGGGCACCGGCTCCCCGAGGTCCCCGCGGACGACGTCGAGCCCGACGCCGAGCGCGGCCCACCACTCGCCGAGCCACGCCGGAGGGGCGTCCGGCTCGTGCTGGACGACGAGGAGCCGCGGCACGGCCTAGCCGACCTGGGTGCCGACGAGCGAGCCGATCGCGTAGGTCAGGGCCATCGCGAGCAGGCCGCCGACGACGACGCGGACGGTCGCCCGCTGCGCGTCGGCGTCCCCGAGGCGGGCGCTGACCAGGCCCGTCCCGGCGAGCGCGAGGACGACGGCGAGCACCGTCACCGGCACGCGCCACTCCGTCGGCGGCAGGAGGATGGCGACCAGCGGCAGCAGCGCCCCCACGGTGAAGGCGATCATCGACGCCCACGCGGCGTGCCACGGGTTGGTGAGGTCCTCGGGGTCGATGCCGAGCTCGGCCTCGGCGTGCGCGCCGAGGGCGTCGTGGGCGGTGAGCTCGACGGCGACCTGCTCGGCGAGCGCGGGGGAGAGGCCCTTGCCCTCGTAGATCGCCGCGAGCTCGGCGAGCTCGGCCTCCGGCTCCTCGCGCAGCTCGCGGATCTCCTTGGCGATGAGGGCCTTCTCGCTGTCGCGCTGGGTGCTCACCGAGACGTACTCGCCGACCGCCATGCTCATCGCGCCGGCCGCGAGCCCGGCGAGGCCCGCCGTCAGCACCGGCCCGCGCTCGGCCGTCGCGGCGGCCACGCCGATGACGAGGCCGGCGGTCGAGACGATGCCGTCGTTCGCGCCCAGCACCCCGGCGCGCAGCCAGTTGAGCCGGCTCGAGAACGAGCGGTCGTGGGCCTCGTCGTGGCCCTCGAGCGCGGCGGCGTCGACGCGGTCCGGCGCCTGGTGGTCGGGGGTCACGTCAGTCACGGAAGGTCGCCCCCTCGGCGCGCGCCGCGGTGGAGATGCGGTGGGCCAGCTCGATGTCGAGCTGGGTGAGCCCGCCGGCGTCGTGGGTCGTCAGCAGCCACCGGGTCGTGCGCCAGCGGATGTCGATGTCGGGGTGGTGGTTCATCTGCTCGGCCTCGTCGGCCGCGGCCGCGACGAGGCGGATCGCGGCGGGGAAGTCGGGCGCCTCGATCGAGGCCACGAGGGCGTCATCCTCGCGCGCCCAGCCGGGCAGGTCGGCGAGCTGGCGGGTGACCTCGTCGTCGGTGAGGAGTCGGCTCATCCCGCCATCATCGGGCACCCGGGGCGCCGACGGCACCTCAGGTGAGCCTCACCGTGCCCGGCGTCTCAGGGCCCGGGAGGTGTCATCTGCGAGCTCGCGGACGACGTGCGGCGCGCGTCGGCCTCGGCCTCCGCGACCGACGCCGGGCCGATCGCGTCGCCCTCGTCCTCGCCGCGCCAGTCCTGCACGGTCGCGGTGGCGGTCACCTCGTGCCGCTGGATCTCGCCGCGGGCGATCTCCTCGGCGAAGTGGCACGCGACCCGGTGCGAGGCGGGCACACCGTCGACCTCGACGACCCGCAGCTGCGGGCGCTCGTCGTCGCAGCGCGTCTCCTGCCGCCACGGGCAGCGGGTGTGGAAGCGGCAGCCCGACGGCGGGCGCGACGGGGAGGGGAGGTCGCCGACGAGGAGGATCTGCTCGCGTGCGTCCTCGGCGGCCGGGTCGGGCAGCGGCACGGCCGAGAGCAGCGCCCGCGTGTACGGGTGCAGCGGCTGCGCGTAGAGGTCGTCGGCCGACGCCTCCTCGACGAGCCCGCCGAGGTACATGACGCCGATCCGGTCGCTGATGTGCCGGACGACCGCGAGGTCGTGGGCGACGACGAGGTAGGTGAGGTCGAACTCGTCCTGGAGCTCCTCGAGCAGGTTGATGACCTGCGCCTGCACCGACACGTCGAGCGCCGAGACCGGCTCGTCGGCGACGATGAGCTTCGGCTCGACCGCGAGGGCGCGGGCGATGCCGATGCGCTGGCGCTGGCCGCCCGAGAACTCGTGCGGGTACTTCTTGAGGGCCGCCGCGGGCAGGCCGACGGCCGCGAGCAGCTCGCGCAGCCGCTTCGCCGTGGCCTTGGCGTCGGTCGCGAGGCCGTGCGCCTTCATCCCCTCGACGAGGAGCGACTCGACCGACTGCCGGGGGTCGAGGCTGCTCATCGGGTCCTGGAAGACCATCTGGAAGTCCTTGCGCCGCCGGCGCAGCGCGGCGCCCTTGAGCGAGGCGACGTCGGTGCCGTCGACGAGGACGCTGCCCTCGGTCGGCGGCTCGAGGTTGAGGATCGCCTTGCCGAGGGTCGACTTGCCGCAGCCGGACTCGCCGACGAGGCCGTAGGTCTCGCCCTTGCGGATCTGCAGGTCGACCCCGTCGACCGCGTAGACGTGGCCGATCACCTTGTCGAAGATGACGCCGCGCTTGATGGGGAAGTGCACCTTGACCCCGCGGGCGTCGACGAGCAGCTCGCGCTCGTCGGCGGGCGTCTCGGCGGGCGTGGGCTCGGCGGTGGCGGTCATCGGGGTCCTCCGACGGGGTTGAAGCAGCGCAGCGCGCGGCTGCCGGACTCCTCGAGCTGCGGCGTCCGCTGGGTGCAGACGTCGACCGGCTGCGAGCAGCGGGGGGCGAAGGCGCAGGCGCTCGTCCACGGCAGGTTGTCCGACACCGAGCCGGGGATGGGCGTCAGCGGGGCACGCTCGGCGTCGAGCCGGGGGATCGACGCGAGCAGGCCGTTCGTGTAGGGGTGGCGCGGCTGCCCGAAGAGCTCGTGCCGGCCGCCGCGCTCGACGATCCGGCCGCCGTAGAGGACGTTGACCTCGTCGCAGAGCCCCGCGACGACCCCGAGGTCGTGCGTGATCATGACCAGGGCCGTCCCGGTCTCCTGGACCAGCTCCTTGAGCAGGCTGAGGATCTGCGCCTGGATGGTCACGTCGAGCGCGGTCGTCGGCTCGTCGGCGATGAGCAGTCGCGGCGCGCAGGCCAGGGCCATCGCGATGAGCGCGCGCTGGCGCATCCCGCCCGACATCTGGTGCGGGTAGTCCTTGAGCCGGCGGTCGGGGTCGGGGATGCCGACGCGCTCGAGGAGGTCGCGGGCCAGGGGCGTCGCCGCCTTGCGCGACATCTTGCGGTGGCGCTCGAGGACCTCGGTGACCTGCAGGCCCACGGGCACCACCGGGTTCAGCGACGAGAGCGGGTCCTGGAAGATCATCGCGATGTCGCGACCGCGCCGGTCACGCATCTCGGAGGAGCCGAGGCGCAGCAGGTCGGTGCCGTCGAAGGTCGCGGTGCCCTCGACCCGGTTGCCGCGCGGGGGGAGCAGCCCCATGATCGCGAGCGAGGTGACGGACTTGCCGCAGCCGGACTCGCCGACGAGGCCGACGGTCTGGCCGGGCCGGACGTCGAACGAGACGCCGTCGACGGCGGTGAAGGGCTCCTCGCCCTGCCGCGTGAACGTGACCCTCAGGTCGCGGACGGACAGCAGCGGCTCGTCGCCGTGACGGTTCGTGGACGGGGTGGTCGCCGTGGCGGTCATCGGCGGGTCACCTCCTGCTCTTGGGGTCGAGGGCCTCGCGCAGCGACTCGCCCATGAGGGTGAAGCCGAGGGCGACGACGATGATGCACAGCGCCGGGTACACGGCGAGGTGCGGGTAGTCGTAGATGTAGGTCTGGGCCTTGCCGAGCATCTGGCCCCACTCGGGCTGGCGGTCGTTGGGGTTGCCGAGCCCGAGGAAGCTCAGGGCGGCGGCGTCGATGATCGACGTCGCGAGCACGAGCGTCGACTGGACGATGACCGGACCGAGCGCGTTGGGCAGCATGTGCCGGAAGACGACGGCCCGCTCGGTGACACCGAGGGCACGGGCGGCGAGCACGTGGTCGCTGTGCCGCTGGGCGAGCATCGACCCGCGCAGCAGGCGCGCGAAGATCGGCACCTGGACGGCCGCCACGGCGATGATGACGGTCAGCTGGCTCGGGCGGGCGGCCAGCGCGGCGATGGAGAAGGCGAGCAGCAGCGAGGGGATCGAGAGCAGGACGTCGACGATGCGCATGACGAGCGCGTCGACCCACCCCCCGAACGCGCCCGCGAGGACGCCGAGGACCATCCCGCCGGCGAGTCCGAACAGCGTCGCGAAGACCCCGACGATGAGCGTCTGCTGGCTGCCGACGATGAGGCGGGAGAGCAGGTCGCGGCCGGCGTCGTCGGCGCCGAGCGGGAACCCGGGCTGGGGGCCCGGCACGGGGTTGGACTGCGGGCGCACCTGGTCGATGAGGTAGCCGACCGCGGGGTCGTGCGGGGCGATGACGCGCGACACGAGGGCGAGGACGACGAAGAGGAGCGTGATGCCCGCGCCGATGAGGAAGACCGGGTTGCGGCGCAGGCGCTTCCACGCGCTGGCGATGAGCGAGACGCCGGGCTTCTCGTCGACGGTCCCGGCCTCGCGGACGAGGGTGGCCGTGCCGCCCGAGGTCGCGGCGAGGTCGTCGATGCGGTCCTTGCGGCGGTTCATGGGGTTGGTGGGGCTCATCGGGTCCTCACCCTCGGGTCGATGACGGCGTACGCGATGTCGACGAGCAGGTTGATGATGACGTAGATCGCGGCGGCCGCGAGGATGAGGACCTCGAGGACCGGGTAGTCGCGCCGCTGGAAGGCCACCGCCAGCGCGTTCCCGATGCCGCCGAAGTTGAAGACCTGCTCGGTGAGCACCGCTCCGGCGAGCAGGCCGCCGGTCTGGAGGCCGATCGTCGTGACGACGGGCAGCAGGGCGTTGCGCAGGACGTGCCGGCCCCGGATGACGCGGGCGTTGAGGCCCTTGGACTCGGCGGTGCGCACGTAGTCCTCACCGAGCACGTCGAGGACCGAGGCGCGGGTGATGCGGTAGATGACCGCGAAGGGGATCGTCGCGAGGGCCACCGACGGCAGGACCAGGTGCTTGAGGGCGCTCGCCGAGCAGTCGAACTCCCGGGTCAGCAGGCCGTCGAGGACGAAGAAGTTCGTCACGCGGGTGCAGCCGATGTTGTCCTGGCGGCCCGAGACCGGGAACCAGTTGTGCTCGACCGAGAGCTGGTACTTGAGGAGGAAGGCGAGGAAGAAGACCGGGACGGCGACACCGACGAGCGAGACGATGACCAGCCCGCTGTCGAGCGGCGAGTTGGCGCGCCGGGCGGAGACGTAGCCGAGCGGGATCGCGAGGACGACGGCGATGAGCAGGGCGAGGAAGCTCAGCTCGATGGTGGCCGGCAGCCGGTCGAGGAAGATCGTCATGGCGTCGGTCCCGGGCAGGACGCCGGTCGAGACGCCGAACTCGCCCCGGAGGGCGCGGGTGAGGAACTTCCAGTACTGGACCCAGATCGGCTCGTCGAGGCCGAGCGCCTTGGTCAGCGCGGCCCGGGTCTCGGGCGTGGCCCGCTCGCCGAGGATCGCGGAGACCGTGCCTCCGGGCAGGGAGCGCAGCCAGAAGAACAGGAGCAGCGAGAGCACGAAGACCACCCCCACCATCTGGAGGAGTCGTCTGATGATGAAACGCGCCAACGTGAGGCTCCTGGTGTTCCCGGTGGACGACGGTGGCCGCCCCGAACGGCTGTGTTCGGGGCGGCCACCGACCCTATACGGACGTGCTCGCGGGGTGGGGACCCCGCGCGGTCACTTGCCTACGGTGACGGTGTCGAACGTCTCCGCCGTCAGCGGGCTGGCCACGAGGCCCTGGACCTTGCCGCTCGTGACGAGCGCCGGCGGGGAGTGGCTGACGGGGATGCCCGGCAGGTACTCCTCGGCGATGCGCTTGTTGATGTCCTGGTAGGCGGCGTCGCGCTCACCCTCGTCGACGATGGCGTCGGCCTTCTTGAGGTCCTCGGAGAGCGTCTTGCCCCACGGCATCACGCTCGTGTGGAAGTCGTTGCTCTTGAGGTTGCTGAAGAAGGTGCCGAGGAAGTTGTCCGCGGCGTTGTAGTCGCCGGTCCAGCCGAGCAGCCACATGTCGTACGCGCCGTTGGCCGACACGTCGTCGAGGTAGCCACCGTTCCACGGCTTGCTCACCTGCTCGACCTTGATGCCGACGGCCTCGAGGTCCTTGGTGAACGCGGCGTGGATCTTCTGGGGGTCCGGCATGTACGGCCGCGAGACCTCGGTCGGGAAGGCGAACTTGAGGGTCATGCCCTCGGCGCCGGCCTCGGCGAGGAGCGACTTGGCCTTCTCCGGGTCGTAGGCGTACGGCTGGAGCTGGGTGTTGTAGCCGGAGACGGTGTCGGGCATGAACTGCGAGGCCACCTTGGCGCCCTCGGGCAGCTGGGTCTTGACCATCTGGTCCCGGTTGAGGGCGTAGGCGATGGCCTGGCGCACCTTGAGGTCCTTGAGCTTCGGGTTCCGCTCCGGGTTCAGGCCCAGGTAGAGGATGTTGAAGGCGGGGCGGACCTCGACCTTGTTGCCGGCGTCCTCCAGACCCTTCCAGTCGACCGGGTTGGGCAGGTCGTAGCCGTCGATCGAGCCGGCCTGCAGCTCCTGGCGGCGGGTGCTCTCGTCGGGGATGATCTTGAAGACGAGGGTCTTGGTCTTCGGCTGCTCGCCGTAGTAGTTCTCGTTGGCGACGAGGGTGACGGTCTTGTTCGCCTCGTCGTACTTCGAGAGCTTGTACGGGCCGATGCCGACCGGGGCCTTCGAGTAGGCGGGGTAGGTGAAGCCCTCGCCCTGCGCCTGGACGTTGTTGGCGTCCCCGTCCTTGAGCGCCTTCGGCGACTGCATCGAGAAGGAGTCGAGCGACAGGATCGTCGGGAAGCTCGAGGTGGTGCGGGTGACGTCGATGACTGCGGTGTTCTCGTCCGGCGCCTCGCACGACTTGTAGAGCGAGCCCGACGGGTCGTCGCTGAACGAGCCGAAGAAGTAGCCCCAGTACTCGGCCGCCGTCTGGCCGGCGCCCTTCTGCTCGAACATGCGCTGCATGTTGTCGCAGACCGCCTGGCCGTTGAACGGCTCGCCGTCGGAGAACTTGACGCCCTGGCGCAACTTGAAGGTCCAGGACAGGCCGTCCTCGGACGGGGTCCAGCTCTCGGCCAGCTCGGGCTGGATGTCGGCGGTGCCGGGCTTGATGCCGAGCAGGCCCGAGTGGATCTGGCGGGTGATGCGGAAGGTCTCGCCGTCGGTCGCGTAGAGCGGGTCGAAGACGTCGGGGGCCCCCGCCGCGCCGAACGTGAAGGTGTCCTTCACGTTCGTGGCACCGGATGCGCCCGTCCCTCCGTCGGAGTCCCGCTCGGACTGGGCGCACGCCGTCATGCTCAGGGCGGCGGCCGTCAGGAGCACGAGGGGCGCCGTGCGCTTGCGTGTCATCAGTGTGAACCTCGCTTGGGTGTGCGATCGCTCGGACCGCCCGGGTCGGGCGGACGAGGTCCCGCGCGGGCACCGGTCGCCCGGCCCCTCGCGGTTGCACGGACCCTAGCCAGCAAATTGCGCGGGGGGAACGGCCCGACGCGAGTGGTTACCCAAGTGAGACCGAATCCGCGGCGCAGACCTTTCGGCGCGTCTCCGCGGCCGCGCCACTACGCCGATTCGGTCGCTGGCGCAAGACCTGAGAGACTGGTGGGCATGTCTGCCTCCCGCCGCGACGACCTCCGTAACGTCGCCATCGTCGCGCACGTCGACCACGGAAAGACCACGCTCGTCGACAAGATGCTGTGGCAGTCCGGAGCCTTCGGCGAGCACCAGCACGTCGACGAGCGCGCCATGGACAGCGGTGACCTCGAGCGCGAGAAGGGCATCACCATCCTCGCGAAGAACACCGCCGTCCGGTACGCCGGCCCGGCCGCGGTCGACGCCGGGATCACCGACGGCATGACCATCAACATCATCGACACCCCGGGCCACGCCGACTTCGGTGGCGAGGTCGAGCGCGGCCTGTCGATGGTCGACGGCGTCGTCCTGCTCGTCGACGCCTCCGAGGGCCCGCTGCCCCAGACCCGGTTCGTCCTGCGCAAGGCGCTCGCCGCGCAGATGCCCGTCGTCCTGTGCATCAACAAGGTCGACCGCCCCGACGCCCGCATCGCCGAGGTCGTCGACGAGGTCTACGAGCTCTTCATGGACCTCCTCGTCGACGCCGAGCACCACCAGGACCAGCTCGACTTCCCGGTCGTCTACGCCTCGGCCAAGGCCGGCCGCGCCTCGCTGACCCGCCCGGCCGACGGCGGCCTGCCGGAGGACGAGGACCTCGAGGCGCTGTTCCGGACGATCATCGAGACGATCCCGGCGCCCTCCTACGACGACGAGGCCCCGCTCCAGGCGCACGTCACCAACCTCGACGCGTCCAACTTCCTCGGCCGCCTCGCGCTCCTGCGCGTGCACAACGGCACGATCCGCAAGGGCCAGCAGGTCGCCTGGTGCCGCCGCGACGGCTCGACCGTCCCGGTGAAGATCACCGAGCTGCTCATGACCGAGGCGCTCGAGCGCCGCTCCGCGGAGTCCGCCGGCCCGGGCGACATCATCGCCGTCGCCGGCATCCCCGAGATCACCATCGGCGAGACCCTCGCCGACCTCGACGACCCGCGGCCGCTGCCGCTCATCACGGTCGACGAGCCGGCCATCTCGATGACGATCGGCATCAACACCAGCCCGATGGCCGGCCGCGTCAAGGGCGCCAAGGTCACCGCGCGCCTGGTCAAGGACCGCCTCGACCGCGAGCTCATCGGCAACGTCTCGATGCGCGTCCTGCCGACCGAGCGCCCCGACGCCTGGGAGGTCCAGGGCCGTGGCGAGCTCGCGCTGGCCATCCTCGTCGAGCAGATGCGCCGCGAGGGCTACGAGCTGACCGTCGGCAAGCCGGTCGTCGTCACCCGCGAGGTCGACGGCAAGGTGCAGGAGCCGGTCGAGCGGCTGACCATCGACACCCCCGAGGAGTACCTCGGCTCCATCACCCAGCTGCTCGCCGCCCGCAAGGGCCGCATGGAGCAGATGACCAACCACGGCACCGGCTGGGTGCGGATGGAGTACCTCGTCCCCTCGCGCGGCCTCATCGGCTTCCGGACGCAGTTCCTCACCGACACCCGCGGCACCGGCATCGCCAACCACGTCTTCGAGGGCTACGAGCCCTGGCTCGGCGAGATCACGACCCGCATCAGCGGCTCGCTCGTCTCGGACCGCTCGGGGCCCGCGACCGCCTACGCGATGATGAACCTCCAGGAGCGCGGGACGCTCTTCATCCCGCCGACCACCGAGGTGTACGAGGGCATGATCGTCGGCGAGAACTCGCGCGCCGACGACATGGACGTCAACATCACCAAGGAGAAGAAGCTCACCAACGTGCGCTCCGCCGGTGCCGACGTCCTCGAGCGGCTCGCGCCGCCCCGCGCCCTCTCGCTCGAGCAGTCCCTCGAGTTCTGCCGCGAGGACGAGTGCGTCGAGGTGACCCCCGAGGCGATCCGCATCCGGAAGGTGGAGCTCGACCAGACTCTGCGCGCCCGCGCCGCGGCCCGCGCCAGGAGGAGCTGACCGCAGGGCATGACGAGCAGGAGCGACCGCAGTCCCGAGCAGGCCGCCGTCTCGCGCAGCGCGCGGCGGCGGGCGAGCCGGCGCCGTCCGACGCGCCTCGTCGTGGGGCTGGCCCTCATCGTCGTCGCGGTGCTCGTCGGGGCGGGGGTGGTCGTGGCGCGTCAGCGCGGCGGCGGCACCGGCTCCGACACGCTGCCGAGCTCGGCGGTCGGGGACCGCGTCGACACCCGCGGGGGCACGCTCAGCGCGCTCGCCCTGGGTCCGGTGCCCTCGTGGGACCCGCAGCGGATCGCGTCGCGGGCCGACATGGCCTTCGCCGGGCGGGTGTTCGCGCGGACCCTCACCGCCTACGCCCCGAGCACCGACCCGCAGCAGCAGTCGCGGCTCGTCGGCGACCTCGCGACCGACACCGGCACCGCGAGCGAGGACCTCAAGACCTGGTCCTTCACCCTCCGCGAGGGCCTGCGGTGGCAGGACGGCAGCGAGCTGACCTGCGCGGACGTCGCCTACGGCATCTCGCGGACCTTCGCCACCGACGAGGTGACGGGCGGCCCGACCGACGCGCTGGCCGTGCTCGCCATCCCGCGCGAGGCCGACGGGTCGAGCACCTACACCGGTCCGTACGGCTCCGGCGAGAAGGCGAAGGCCGCGCAGGCCGTCTTCGACAAGGCCGTGACGTGCGACGACCGCCAGATCACGTTCACCCTGAGCACCCCGGTCGGTGACTTCGCCGAGATGCTCTCGCAGCCCGCGTTCGGCCCGGTCAAGAAGTCCGCCGACCGTCGGGCCGACGGCACCTACGACGTGTTCAGCAGCGGCCCGTACATGCTGCGGGGCGCGTGGGAGCCCGGCCGCGGCGGCCTCTTCGTGCGCAACCCGCACTGGGACGCCGCGAGCGACCCCGTGCGCAAGGCCTACCCGGACCAGATCCGCTACCAGGAGGGCCTGGACGCGGAGGCGATCGCGCAGCAGGTGAGCGCCGACAACGCCGCCGGCCGGGCCGCCGTGGCCCTCGCGTCCGTGCCGCCCGCCATCCAGCAGCAGGTCACCGCCGTGCAGAGCCTCGGTGACCGGTCGGTCAACCCGCTGACCGGCGTGGTCGACTACCTCGTGCCGAACGTCAAGAGCCCCGTCTTCGCGGACGAGAAGGTCCGGCTGGCGCTCGCCGCCGCGACCAACCGCGACGCGTACGTCACCGCGATCGGCGGCGCCACCGCGGCGCAGCCGTCGGTGTCGCTCCTGCCGAGCGCCCTGCCGTCGGCGCACGACGACGACCCGGTGGGGGCCGGGGTGCGCGGCGACGCCGCCCGGGCCAAGGCCCTGCTCGCCGAGGCGAAGGTCGAGGGCCCGGTGGAGTTCACCCTCGCCTACCGCTCCGACCCCACGGCAGACAAGGCCGTCGCGGCCCTCGTCGCGGGCTGGCGGCAGGCCGGCTTCGCGCCGACCGTCGAGCCGATCACCGAGGACTACTTCTCGACGATCGTCCAGAAGTCCGCCGCCGAGGACTACGACGTGTTCTGGTCCAACTGGGCACCCGCGTGGCCCTCCGGCTCGACGGTGCTCCCGCCGCTGTTCGACAGCACGATCAACATCACCGACGCGGGCCCCGGCCGCGACTACGGCTACTTCAGCGACGAGCGCCTCGACGAGCAGATGGCCAAGACCTCGACCGTCGCCGACCGGACGGCCCGCGAGCGGGGCTGGGCCGACGTCGACCGCCGGCTGCTCCAGCAGGGCGCCTACATCGGGCTCGCGGAGCGCCGCGCGCTGTACATCGCGGGCAGCGACGTGCGCAACCTCTCGGCCAACACCGTGCTCGGCGGCGTCGTCGAGCTCGCCGACATCGCGGTCGTGCCGTGAGGGGCCTGCTCGACGGCCTCGACCTCGGGGGCAGGCCGTCCCGGATGCTCTTCGTCCACGCCCACCCGGACGACGAGACGCTGACGACCGGGGTCGCGCTGGCCCACCACGCGGCCCGGGGCGACGAGGTCCACGTCCTCACGTGCACGCTCGGCGAGGAGGGCGAGGTCATCCCGCCGGCGCTCGCGCACCTCGAGGGCGACGGCCCCGCGCTCGCCGCGCACCGCCGCGACGAGCTGCACCGGGCGATGGCCGTCCTCGGCGTCACCCACCACCTGCTCGAAGACGCCGACGGCGCCTTCCGCGACTCGGGGATGGCCGGCTCGGCCGCCGCGGCCGACCCGCGCGCCTGGGCCGGGGTGGCGCCCGAGGTCGCGGCCGCCGCGGTCGCCGCCGTCGTCGAGCGCCTCGCCCCGGACGTCGTCGTCACCTACGACGCGGGGGGTGGCTACGGCCACCCCGACCACGTGCGCACCCATGCGGCGACCCGGCAGGCCCTGCGCACCACGGGGGCCGACCTGCCGCTGCTCGGCCGCCTCACCCCGCTGACCTGGGCGAGCGAGGACCACGCCTGGCTCGCCGCCCACGTCCCCGCGGGCGAGGGGTGGGTCGTGCCGGACGCGACGAGCGAGTACGCGGGCGACGTCGTCCCGGACCAGGTCGTCACCCGGGTCGTGGTCGACGCCTCCGTCGTGCCCGCCCAGGAGCAGGCCCTGCGCGCCCACGAGACCCAGGTCGTCGTCGGCCCGGGGTGGTACGCCCTGTCCAACCGCCACGTCTTCCGGCTCGCCGGCCGCGAGGGCTACGCGCGCCTCGACCTCGCGACGGGCCGCCCGGTGGGGGAGGCGTCGTGAGCACCCCCGACGAGGCCGTCTTCCGGCAGGCGATGGGCCGGATGGCCCAGGGCGTCAGCATCATCACGACGCGCCAGGGCGGTCACGACCACGCGATGACCGCCGACACCGTCACCTCGGTCTCGCTCGACCCGCTGCTCGTCCTCGTCTGCGTCGAGACCGAGAGCCGCTTCCACGACGCCGTCGTCGACGCCGGCGTCTGGGGTGTCAGCGTGCTCGGCGTCGACCAGCGGCCGCTGTCGGACTGGTTCGCCACCCGCGGCCGCCCCCTGCACGGCCAGCTCGACCGGGCGCCGCACCACCGCGGCCCGCAGACCGGCGTGCCGCTCGTCGACGGCGCCCTGACGACGCTCGAGTGCCGGACCACGGCCGTCCACCCCGCGGGGGACCACGTCATCGTCGTCGGCGAGGTGCTCGGCGTCGACATCCCCGACACCGTCGGGCCCGCCCTCGTCCACTACCGCGGCCGCTACGGGAGCCTCGCATGACCGACGACCTGCTCGGGCCGGACACCTGGGAGGAGCCGGCGTGGGAGGACCCCGCGCCCGGCCGCCGGCGCTGGCCCTACGTCGTCGGCGGGGCGCTCGTGCTGCTCGCCGTCGTCTACGGCGCGACCGCGGCCTGGGCCGCGGACCGGGTCGCGCGTGGCACCACCGTCGCCGGCGTCGAGGTCGGCGGGCAGAGCGGAGCGCAGGCCCGCGCGACGCTCGCGCGCGCGCTCGGTGACGGATCGGGCCGCCCGCTGACGCTCACGTCCCCGGCCGGCGAGGCGTCCGTCGACCCGGCCGACGCCGGGCTCGCCGTCGACGTCCCGGCCAGCGTCGACCCGCTCGTCGGCTTCAGCCTCGCCCCCGCCGACGTCTGGCGCCAGGTCGCCGGCGGCGGGGAGCAGCCGGCCGCCGTCACCGTCGACGAGGCCGCGTTCGGCGAGGCGCTGGAGGGCGTGCGGGACGAGCTCGACGCGTCGGCGAAGGAGGGCAGCGTCTCCGTCGCCGGCGGCAAGGTGGCCTACGAGGAGCCGGTCGCCGGGGTCGAGACCGACGTCGCGCGGACGGCTGCCGCGGTGCGTCGCGCCTGGCCCGGCCGCGACACCGTCGCCGTCGTCGGCGACGTCCGGGCCCCGAAGGTGTCCGCGCAGGAGCTGCAGCGGGTCCGCGACGAGTTCGCGGAGGTCGCCGTGTCCGCGCCGGTCACCGTGCAGGTCGGCGGGTCCTCCTTCGAGCTGTCCGCGAAGCAGCTCGCCCCGGCGGCCGTGCTCACGCCGGCCGACGACGGCACGATCACGCCGCGCGCCGACGACGAGAAGCTGCGCGCGATCGTCCACGCGGCCGCGAAGAAGGCCAAGCTCGAGGTCGCCCCGAAGGACGCCGTCGTCACGTTCGCCGGCAACGACTGGCGCAAGCCGAAGGTCGCCCCGTCGGCCCCGGGCAGCGCGCTCGACGACGCCTCGATCAGCGCCGCGGTCTGGACGGCCTTCTCCACCCCGTCGAAGACCGCCACGGTGACGACTAAGGAGGTGCAGCCGGAGTTCACGACCGAGGTCGCGAAGAAGACGCTGCCCCGGGAGAAGGTCTCCAGCTTCACCACCTACTACGAGCCGGGCGCGGCGCGCGTCACCAACATCAAGAACGCCGCCCGCTACCTCGACGGCACCTACGTGCCCCCGGGCGAGCAGTTCAGCATGAACGGCGTCCTCGGCGAGCGGACCCCCGACAAGGGCTACGTCAAGGCGGGGATCATCCTCAACAACCGCTTCTCCGACAGCTACGGCGGCGGCATCTCGCAGGTCTCGACGACGATCTTCAACGCCTCGTTCTTCGCCGGCGTGCAGCTCGACGCGTGGCAGGCCCACTCGTTCTACATCTCGCGCTACCCCGAGGGCCGGGAGGCGACGATCTCGTGGCCGGACCTGCACAACAAGTTCACGAACACGCTCGACGGCGGCATCCTCATCGACGTCGTCGCGACGGACACCTCGGTCACCGTCACGTACTGGGGCACGAAGAAGTACGACGTCGAGGCGACCAAGAGCGCCCGCTACGACATCGTCCAGCCGAAGGTCGTCCGGGACGACAGCCCGACCTGCAAGCCGCAGGGCCCCGTCCCCGGCTTCAAGGTCGACATCGGCCGCATCTTCAAGCAGGGCGGCAAGGTCGTCCGGAAGGCCTCGTTCACGACCTCCTACGTGCCCGAGGACGACGTGACCTGTACCGCCTCCGGCCGCTGAGCCGATGCCGGTGTCGTCCCTTCGGACAGCTCCTCGTCGTGGGTGAGAGCGGCTCTGCGCCAGTCCTGTAGCGTTTCCGGCCGGGGACGACGAAGGGGCTGGACGTGGGTCGGGGACAGGTGCGTGGATGGGCCGCGCTCGCGGTGGTGGCGGCGCTCCTGCTGCCCCCGGCGACGGCGGTCGCCGCGCCGGCGGCGGCGGGCAGCGGGGTCGCCGCGGCGGCCGTCGCGCGACCGGAGGCGGGCAGCTACCGGGCCGTCTTCCCCGCCCGCCTGGCCGACACCCGCACCACCGGCCAGAGGCTGCGGCCCGGTGGGCGGCTCGTCGTCCCGGTCGTCGGTCGCGGGGGGCTCCCCGCCGCCGGGGTGGGTGCGGTGCAGCTGCACGTCACCGCCGTCGGGGCCTCCGGCTCGAGCCACCTCACCGTCCACGCCTCCGGCACGACACCTCCTGCCGCGTCGTCCCTCAACTTCCCCCGCGCCCGCGCGGTCGCGAACACCGTCCTCGCGCGACCGGGGGCCGACGGCGCGGTCGTCGTCACCAGCGGCGGCGCGGCCGTCGACGTCGTCGTGGACCTCGTCGGGTGGTACGCCGCGAGCCCCCGGCCCACGACACCGGGCGTGCACGCCGTCGCGCCCGTGCGGGTCCTGGACACCCGCCGGACCGGGCGTCGGGTCTCGACGGTCCCGACGACGGTGCGGGTCACCACCGGCGCGGTGCCCGTCGGCGCCACCGCCGTCGTCGCCAACCTCACGTCGGTCTCGTCGAGCGCGAGCGGGCTGCCCCTGCTCTCGTGGGCCAACGGCAGCCCCCGCCCCTCCACGTCGAACGGCAACACGGTCCGCGACCAGGTCGTCGCCACCCAGGCGCTCGTCGGCGTCGGCCCGGACGGTCGTCTGGCCCTCGCCGCGGGGGCCGGCTCCACGCACCTCGTCGTCGACGTCGTCGGCTACCTCGTCGGTCCCTCCGCGGCGGGCGGGCGGCTCCAGGCGCTGCGGCCGACGCGTCTCGTCGACACCCGCACGAGCGGCGCCCCGGTCGGCTCGGGCCGCCGGCTCGACCAGAAGGTCGCCGGGCGCGGGGGCGTCCCGGCCGGCGCCTCGGCGGCCCTGCTCACCGTCACCGCGGTGCCCGGCCGGGGCGCCGCGGGCACGCTCGTCCTCGTCGGGACCGGGGAGCGCACCCCCGCGACGTCCGACGTCAACGCGCGAGACGACGTCCCGGTCGCCCGGCAGGTGCTCGTGCCCCTCGGTGTCGACGGCGGGGTCTCCGTCGTCCGGTCCGGGGGCAGGGGGCACGTCGTCGTCGACCTCGTCGGCTACGTCGGCGCCGTCCCGGAGCCGACGGTCGTCGTCGCACCGGGCGCGGCCGTCCTCGCCCAGGGGCTGCGCGACGGCCCGCTCCGCGACGACGCCGAGTCGGTGCTGCGGACCTCGGTCCGGCACGGCCTGAGGACCTGGTGGCCGAAGACCGCTCCGTCGCTGCTCGCCCGCCCGATGGACGCCGCGGCGCAGGCCGACCGGACCGACGCCGTCCGGCGCCTGTCCATGGAGGCGCTCGGGGTGTCGACGGCGCTCGCCACCGACGTCTACGACGCGCAGGACGCGGGGATGTCGCGGGCGCAGGCGCTCGCCGTGGTCGACCGGGTCGTCGGCACCGTCGCCTGCCGGCACCGGGCCACGCGCGTCGGCGGGTGGGGGCACTCCTGGCAGAGCACGATGTGGTCCTCGCTCGCGGCCCGGGCGGCGTGGCTGTCGTGGACCGGCCTGTCCGCACGGACCCGGGAGTGCGTGCGCGACATGGTGGTCTCGGAGGCCGACTTCGCGACGACGGCCGAGCCGTACGTCATGGTGTCGAGGTCCGGCGTGGTCCTGCGCCCGGGCAACTCCGGCTCCGAGGAGAGCTCGTGGTTCGCCCTCGCCCCGGCCGTCGCCCTGGCGATGCTCCCCACCGCGGAGCGCCGCGACGTCTGGCGGGCGGCCCAGGTGCGCCTGCTCGCGAACTCGTTCAGCCGCCGTGCCGACCTCTCGAGCACGGCCACGGTCGACGGGATCCCGCTGAGGTCGCTCCTCCTGGGCTGGAACGTCGAGGACGACGGGTCGGTCGTCAACCACGACCGCGTCGCCCCCGACTACGCGACCAACGCCTACCAGAACGTCGACGCCGTGCTCCTGGCCCGGCTGGCGGGGACCGACGCGCCCCAGGCGGCGTTCGTCGGGCTGCCCGCGGTGTACGCCGGGCTGGTCGACACCGAGTACGACGTGGCCGACGGGTACGCCGCGCCCGGAGGCAGCGTGTACCGCCCGCGGCCTCCCGCCGACGCCGGTGACGTCGACGACGCCGCGACCCGCTCCGGGTACGGCGTCTACTACCCCCAGGGCTGCGACTGGGGGGAGGGGCAGGTGCTGCCCTTCGCGCTGCTCGACACCCAGGCGGCGGCGTTCGGCTTCGCCGACGGGCCGCGCGGCGCCGGGGCCCGGGCGGCCGCGGTCCACCACCTGTCCCTCGCGGTGCAGATGCAGGCCCGCTCGACAGACGGCCGGATGTACGTCGACCCCCGCGAGTACACCTACGTCGGCCGCGAGGAGCACACCGCGCAGCTCGCCGCGCAGCTCGTCCTCACCCTGGCCCTCTCGCCGCTCTCCGCCGACGACGACGACGACGACGTGCGCGTGGCGCCGGACGCGACGTCCACCGCCCCGCTGGACGCGCCACCGCCGGCGGGTGACGAGTCCCTGCTCATCGACCCGCGGGCGTCCTCGGACGGGTGAGCGTCGTGTACTCGTGGTGCACGACGAACCCCGCCCTCCGGTAGAGCTCCTGCGCGGCCGCGTTGTCGGTGTCGGTCTGCAGGTGCAGCGACCGCACACCCCGGTCGGCCGCCGCGCCGGCGAGCCGGCGCAGCAGCGCGGAGGCGACGCCCCGCCGGCGGGCCCGCGGCTCCACGAACATCGCGGCGATGCCGCCCCACGTCGACGCCACACCCAGGCGCCCGACGCCGAGGACGTCCTCGTCGTCCTCGACCGACGCGAACACCTGCTCCGGCGACCCGGTGAGCACGGCGCGTGCCGGTCCCTCGGGCGCCTCGCGGTAGCCGCGGTAGGCGTCGAACCAGCGGTCCTCGAGCGTGGTCGAGGTCGTGACCCGCAGCCCTCCGTGGGCCGGCTCCGGCACGGCGGCCAGCACCTCGTCGACGGCGGCGGTGAGGGCGCTCGTGGCGACCCGGGGGACGTAGCCGCGCGCGACGAGCAGGGCTCCGAGCGGGTCGGCGTCCGGTCGGACGCCGACCGGCCCGGCGAGCGTGAGCATCGACGGCAGCCCTCGCTGGCCGTACCAGGCCTCGACGAGCTCGACGGCCCGCTCGAGCGTCGTGCCCGGGTCGCCCACCGTGAGAGCGGAGTTGGCGCGGTGCGTGAAGCCCGACGTCGCACGCAGCAGCCAGTCGCCGAGGTGCTCGCTCTCGGCCGCCGGCCACGCGCCGACCATGACGCGCTCCAGGTCGTCGACCGAGAGGGCGAGGTGGGGTGCGCCGCGCCGGGACGGGCGCGGCGGCAGCTCCTTGACGACCGTCACCGACGGCCGGGGGACGGCGACCTCGCCGCGGCGGGTGCGGACGAGCAGGTGGTCGGCATCGACCGCGAGGAGGTCGCCGACGACGTCGGTCAGCGTCGCCCCCGAGAACGGGTCGGGCGCCGGGAGCCGGTGCCGGACGACGACGCGTGTCCCGACGGGCGGGACGTCGGGGGAGTGCGGCGGCGGGCCGCCCTCCGGGATGCTCATGGCGTGAATAGTATGGGCGGCATGACGTACGTGATCGCGCAGCCCTGTGTGGACCTGAAGGACAAGGCCTGCATCGAGGAGTGCCCCGTCGACTGCATCTACGAGGGCGAGCGCAGCCTCTACATCCACCCCGACGAGTGCGTCGACTGCGGTGCGTGCGAGCCGGTCTGCCCGGTCGAGGCGATCTACTACGAGGACGACGTCCCCGAGCAGTGGGCCGACTACTACAAGGCGAACGTCGAGTTCTTCGACGACCTCGGCAGCCCCGGCGGCGCGGCCAAGCTCGGCGTCATCGCCAAGGACCACCCGATCATCGCCGACCTGCCCCCGCAGGAGCACGACGAGTGACGGGGTGCTGACCCTCCCCGACTTCCCCTGGGACTCGCTCGCTCCGGCCAAGGAGCGGGCGAGCGCCTTTTCCGACCCCGACCTCGGGCCGGACGCGGGGCACGGGCTCGTCGACCTGTCGGTCGGCACCCCCGTCGACCCGACCCCCGGGCTCGTGCAGCGCGCGCTCGCCGAGGCGGCGGACGCCCCGGGCTACCCGCAGACCTACGGCACACTGGACCTGCGCGAGGCCGTGGCCGCCTGGTTCGCGGCGCGGCGCGGTGTGCCGGGGCTCGACCCCGCCGGTGTCCTGCCGACGGTGGGCTCCAAGGAGCTCGTCGCGTGGCTGCCGACCCTCCTCGGGCTGGGGGAGGGCGACGTCGTCGGCTTCCCGCGCGTCGCCTACCCGACCTACGACGTCGGCGCCCGGCTGGCCCGCGCGGTGCCGATGGCGGTCGACGCGCTGACAGCCCTCGGTCCGCTCACCCCCGCCACCACGCCGCGGCTGCTGTGGCTCAACACCCCCGGCAACCCGACGGGCAAGGTCCTCGGCGTCGAGCACCTGCGCAAGGTGGTCGACTGGGCCCGCGAGCACGGCGTGCTCGTCGCCTCCGACGAGTGCTACGCCGAGCTGGACTGGCGTCCGCGAGAGGCGGGTTCGACCGAACCGCCCACCACGCCCTCGATCCTCGACCCGCGCGTCTGCGGCGGCTCGCACGAGGGGCTGCTCGCCGTCTACTCGCTCTCGAAGCAGTCCAACCTCGCCGGCTACCGGGCCGCCTTCGTCGCGGGCGACCCCGCCGTCGTGCGGCAGCTCCTCGAGGTGCGCAAGCACGCCGGGATGATCGTCCCCTGGCCCGTGCAGCGGGCCCTCGTGGCGGCCCTGTCCGACGCCGGCCACGTCGAGGAGCAGAAGGCGCGCTACGCCGCCCGGCGCGCGGTCCTGCAGCCGGCCGTCGAGGCCTTCGGGCTGCGCGTCGACGACTCCGAGGCCGGCCTCTACCTCTGGGCTACCGCGGGCGAGGGCTCGCGGACCACCCTCGACCGCCTCGCCGACCGGGGCGTGCTCGTGGCCCCCGGGGACTTCTACGGGCCCGCCGGTCGCGAGCACGTGCGCATCGCGCTCACCGCGACCGACGAGCGCATCGAGGCCGCCGCCCGTCGTCTGGCCCGACCCGAGCGTTGAATCTCACGTCGCCCCCGTTTTTTCCACCGGTGACCGGCGGGTAGGGTCGAAAGGACGCCCAACGCCCCATCGACCCCAAGGATCGCGACATGACCGACGGAGCAACCCTCCACGCCGCGGGCACGCAGCTCGACCTCCCCCTCGTCCCCGCGACGGAGGGCAACAGCGGCTACGACATCTCGAAGCTGCTCAAGGAGACGGGGAACGTCACCCTCGACGCCGGGTTCACGAACACCGCCAGCTGCTCCAGCGCCATCACCTACATCGACGGCGACGCCGGCATCCTCCGCTACCGCGGCTACCCGATCGAGGAGCTCGCGAAGAGCTCGACGTTCCTCGAGACCTCGTACCTGCTCATCTACGGCAACCTGCCGACCCCGACCGAGCTGACCGACTTCGAGGACCGCATCCGCGAGCACACGATGCTCCACGAGGACCTCAAGGGGTTCTTCCGCGGCTTCCCGCGCGACGCGCACCCGATGCCCGTCCTGTCCTCCGCCGTCTCGGCGCTGTCGACCTTCTACCAGGACAGCCTCGACCCGTTCGACGAGGACCAGGTCGAGATCTCGACGATCCGCCTCCTCGCCAAGCTGCCGACCATCGCGGCCTACGCGTACAAGAAGTCGATCGGGCAGCCGTTCCTGTACCCGGACAACGACCTCAGCCTCGTCGAGAACTTCCTCCGGATGACCTTCGGCGTCCCCGCGACCCAGTACGACCTCGACCCCGAGATCGTCAAGGCCGTCGAGCTCCTCCTCGTCCTGCACGCCGACCACGAGCAGAACTGCTCGACCTCGACCGTGCGCCTCGTCGGCTCCTCCCACGCGAACCTCTTCGCGTCGGTCTCGGCCGGCATCAACGCCCTCTTCGGCCCGCTGCACGGCGGCGCGAACCAGGCGGTCCTCGAGATGCTCGAGCGCATCGACGGCGCCGAGTACACCGCCGAGGAGTTCATGAAGAAGGTGAAGAACAAGGAGGACGGCGTCCGCCTCATGGGCTTCGGGCACCGGGTCTACAAGAACTACGACCCGCGCGCGGCCATCATCAAGGACACCGCCCACAGCATCCTCGCGAAGACCGGCGGCAACGACCGGCTCCTCGACATCGCGATGCGCCTCGAGGAGATCGCGCTGGCCGACGACTACTTCGTCGAGCGCAAGCTCTACCCGAACGTCGACTTCTACACCGGCCTCATCTACAAGTCGATGGGCTTCCCGACGCGGATGTTCACCGTCCTGTTCGCCCTCGGCCGCCTCCCGGGCTGGATCGCCCAGTGGCGCGAGATGATCGCCGACCCGGCGCTGAAGATCGGCCGCCCGCGGCAGGTCTACATCGGCGAGACCGAGCGGTCCTACGTGCCGCTCGACCAGCGCTGACCGACCGCACACGCCGACGGCCCGGCACCCCACGGGGTGCCGGGCCGTCGCGCGTCCGCCGGCGCCCACACGCGACTCAGCCGCGCAGGCGGCGCAGGTTGGCGGCGAGCCGATCTCGGTGACGACCGGCCTCGGCGTTGTAGGTCGTGCGGAAAGAGTCGCGCTCCTCCTGCGTGAGAGGGGTGGTTTCCCGCAGGCGCGCCCTCAGGTCGCGGCTCACGCCGACGAGGGGGTCGGACTCGACGCCATCAGCGCCGAGGAGGCCGGCGCGAGCACAGAGCAAGGCGAGGTCGTTCGCCGCGTCGCGCGCGGCGAGCTGGTCCTCGCCCCGCTGCGGGGCCGGTTGGTCCATGAGCGCAACCGTGCGCATGAAGAGCCGGTGCTGCTGGACCGTGATCTCCTCGGCGAGCGCGTGCAGCCGCTCCCTGTCGCGCTCGGCGAGGTCACGTCGCCAGGCGCGTTCCTCGGCCGCCTCAACGCGACGCTGCTGGCTCCGGGCGGCGAGCACCCCGACGAGCCCGGTCGTCACACCGCCGAGCACGCCGGCCGTGGCGGTCACCACGGCGATGAGTACCGTCTGGTCCATCGGCCAAGGATGGCCCCACCTGGCTCAGGACGCGAGCGGGGCTTTCGGCTCACGCGGCGAGGCGGATGACGACCTCGCGGTCGCCGACGCCGCCCCCGTCGACCCACGTGAACGCCGAGTCGTCCATCGAGCGGTCCCACTGCAGGCCGTGGGTGCTCACCTGGGTGGCGCCGGTGTCGGTGGCGCGGGCGACGGCCCACGAGGCGACCGCCCAGGCCTCCTGCGAGGAGCCGGTGCTCACCCGCACCGTCCCGTCGCGCCGGGTGGCGGTCAGGCCGAAGTCCTTCTTCACGAGGGCGACGAGCGCGTCGGGGTCGCCGGCCGACTCGGGGGCCTTGAGCGCGCACCCGATGCCGCGCGCCGTCTGGCCGGAGAGCACCGACGCCGTCGTGCGCGCCTTGTCCTCGTGCTGGGCGTAGGCCGACCCGGCGGCCGAGCGCTGCACCTCCTGGGCCGCGACGGCGATCTCCATCGAGGTGTAGCCCTTGACCTTCTCGAGCGCGTCGTAGAACTTGTTCGTCGAGTACTCGGGGTCGAGGATCTGCTCGGCCGAGCCCCAGCCCTGCGAGGGCCGCTGCTGGAACAGGCCGAGGGAGTCCCGGTCGCCGTAGCGCACGTTGCGCACCTTCGACTCCTGCATCGCCGTCGCGAGGGCGATGGAGGCGGCCCGCGGCGGCAGCCCCCGCTTGAGCGCGATCGCGGTGATGGCGGCCGCGTTGCTCGCCTGGTCCGGAGCCCACTCGTGGGTGGTACCGGCGGCGGTGACGCGGCACTGCTCGCCGGACACCGCGTGGAGGAGGCGCTGCACGCCGCCCCAGCCGACGACACCGAGCCCGACGACGAGGGCGAGCACGAGCACGGCCGCGACCCGGCGGCCGCGGCGGGCGGGCCGGCGCTGCTCGGCGAGGGTCACGGAGCCCTTGCGGGTGCGCGGCATCGGGGACGGTCCTCCGGGGTACGGGTCTGGCGGTGGAGCGGGTGGTCGGTCAGTCGTTGGCGTGCAGGGCCGAGTTGAGGACGATGCCGTGCCCGTCGCGCGGGCGGGCCTCGACGGTGCCCGTCACCGAGTTGCGCAGGAAGAGCAGGTTGGACTGCCCGGACAGCTCACGGGCCTTGGTGACCGTGCCGTCCGGCAGCGTCACCTTGGTGCCGGCGGTCAGGTAGAGCCCGGCCTCCACGACGCAGTCGTCACCGAGGGCGATCCCGAGCCCGGCCTCGGCTCCGAGCAGGCAACGCCTGCCGATGCTCACGCGTTCCGTGCCGCCGCCGGAGAGGGTCCCCATCGTCGAGGCGCCGCCGCCGATGTCCGAGCCGTCGCCGACGACGACGCCCTGGCTGATCCGGCCCTCGACCATCGAGGACCCGAGCGTGCCGGCGTTGAAGTTGACGAAGCCCTCGTGCATGACGGTGGTGCCGCTCGCGAGGTGGGCGCCGAGGCGGACCCGGTCGGCGTCGCCGATCCGGACGCCGGTGGGCAGGACGTAGTCGACCATCCGCGGGAACTTGTCGACGGCGAGGACCTGGACCGGGCCGCGGGCCTGCATCCGGGCGCGCACGGTCTCGAAGCCCTCGACGGCGCAGGGCCCCTGGGTGGTCCACACGACGTTGGGGAGCACCCCGAAGAGCCCGTCCAGGTTGAGAGAGTTGGGCTCGACGAGGCGGTGGGAGAGCAGGTGCAGGCGCAGGTAGGCGTCCTCCGTCGACGCCGGCGCGGTGTCGAGGTCGACGCGGACGGTCACCGTCTCGCGGGCCACGCCGCGCACGTCGTCGGCGACCGCGAGGGCCCGCAGCTCCTCGGGGGCCTCGGCGCCGTCGGGCTCGCCGAGGGCGGGGGCGGGGAACCAGGCGTCGAGGACGGTGCCCTCGGCCGTGCGGGTCAGGAGGCCGTGGCCCCAGGCGGTGCGCGTCATGGTCTCCAGCCTACGGGGGCGGCCCGGGCGGCCCGGACGACCCCGCCGAGCGCTCACTAGGGTGTCGGCATGACCGGTCCCACGCCCGTCCTCGACCTCTCCCTCGACGTCACGAGCCTCACCGCGCAGGTGTGCGACGTCCCGTCGGTCAGCCTCGACGAGGCGGCCCTCGCGGACGCCGTCGAGGCCGCCGTCCGCGCCGTCGGCCGCCTCGAGGTCACGCGCCTCGGCAACACGGTCGTCGCCCGCACCGACCTCGGTCGAGCCGAGCGCGTCGTCCTCGCCGGCCACCTCGACACCGTCCCCCTGACGAGCGACCCGGCCAACCTGCCGACCCGCCGCGTCCCCGGCGCAGACGGCGAGGTCCTGTGGGGCCGCGGCACGGTCGACATGAAGGGAGGGGTGGCGGTGATGCTCCGCGTCCTCCACGAGGTCGCCGAGCCGAACCGCGACATCACGTACGTCTTCTACGAGGGAGAGGAGATCGACAGCGAGTTCAACGGGCTGCTCCACGTCGAGCAGCAGGCGCCGCACCTCGTCGAGGACGCCGACTTCGCCGTGCTCCTCGAGCCGACCGACGGCCGCGTCGAGGGCGGCTGCAAGGGCACGCTGCGGGCCGAGGTGTCGACCAAGGGGATCGCGGCGCACTCGGCGCGCCCGTGGAAGGGCCACAACGCCATCCACGACGCCGCCGAGGTGCTGGCCCGGCTCGTCGCCTACCGGCCGCGGACGGTCGAGGTCGACGGGCTCGAGTTCGCCGAGGCGCTCAACGCCGTCAAGGTCGAGGGCGGCATCGCCGGCAACGTCATCCCCGACCGCTGCGTCGTCACCGTCAACTACCGCTACGCGCCCTCGCTGTCGCCGCAGGAGGCCGAGGCGCACGTCCGGGAGGTCTTCGACGGCTTCGAGGTGAGCGTCGGCGACAACGCCGGTGGCGCGCGTCCCGGCCTGCACCTGCCCGCGGCGAAGGCGTTCGTCGAGGCGCTCGACCTGCCGGTCCTCGCCAAGCAGGGCTGGACCGACGTCGCCCGCTTCTCGGCGATGGGCGTGCCGGCCGTCAACTTCGGCCCGGGCGACCCCAACCTCGCCCACATGGACGACGAGCAGTGCCCGGTGGCGCAGTACGACGCCTGCGAGGCCGCACTCCTGCGCTGGCTGCGCGGGTCGGACGGGTGAGCCACCTAGGCTGACGCCGTGGAGACCCCCGAGCAGCCGCAGGAGCGCGACTACCACCAGGGCCCGGTCGTCATGCGCCGGTCCAAGGTGCCGCGCTCGACCACCGACCAGCGCCTCCTCGACAGCCGCGGCTCCGCGGAGTGGGTCCACTCCGACCCGTGGCGCGTCATGCGGGTGACGTCGGAGTTCGTCACCGGCTTCGGGGCGCTCGCCGAGCTCGGCCCGGCGGTCAGCGTCTTCGGCTCGGCCCGCACCCGCCCCGACAGCCCCGAGTACGCCCTCGGCGAGCGGGTCGGCCGGGCTCTTGTCGAGGCCGGCTACGCCGTCATCACCGGGGGCGGTCCCGGCGCGATGGAGGCGGCGAACAAGGGGGCGCTCGAGGCCGACGGCACGTCGGTCGGGCTGGGCATCGAGCTGCCCTTCGAGGCGGGCCTCAACCCCTACGTCGACCTCGGCGTCAACTTCCGCTACTTCTTCGCCCGCAAGACGATGTTCGTCAAGTACGCGTGCGGCTTCGTCGTCCTGCCCGGCGGCTTCGGCACCCTCGACGAGCTCTTCGAGGCGGTGACCCTCGTGCAGACGCAGAAGGTCACGAGCTTCCCGATCGTCCTGCTCGGCACCGACTACTGGGGCGGCCTGCTCGACTGGCTGCGCGGGACCGCCGTGGCGGCCGGCACGATCAGCGAGAAGGACCTCGCGCTGCTCATCGTCACCGACGACCCCGACGAGGCCGTGCGCGTCGTCGTCGAGGCCGACCGGGCGGTCGCCGAGCAGCGGGCCGCGACGGCCCGGTCCGAGTGACACCGCGGACCCGGCCCGGCCGCAGGTCCGGATCGTAGGATCCCCCTCGTGGTCCCGGTCCTGCTCGCCCTCGTCGCGCTGGCGCTCGTCGCCGTCGTGGCCCTCGTGGCGACCGGCCGCCTGCGCGTCGACCCCCTCGCCGACGCCGTGACGACCACGCCCGACCACGGCCTGCCGCCCGAGCCGGCGGCCGCCGACGTGCCCTCCGTCCGCTTCGACACCGCCGCCCGCGGCTACCGGATGGACGAGGTCGACGCCCACCTGCTCGACCTCGCCGACACCTTGGCGGCGCGCGAGCGCGACGTCGCCGAGCTGCGGGGCGACGCCGCGGCGCCGGCCCCCGCCGACCCGACCGACCCCACCTCCCGGGAGACCTGATGGCCTTCACGATCCGCCGCGCGAGCGACCTGCCCCGCGAGGCCGCCTGGGACGCCGTGACCGACCTGCGCGCCCACACCGCCCACGTCCCGCTCACCGACGTCGAGGTGCCCGACGGCGGCCTCGTCCTCGGGGCCGAGGTCAACGCGGTGACCCGCCTCGGGCCGGTCGCCGGCTCGGACCGGATGCTCGTCACCGCGCTCGAGCCCGGGCGCCGGCTGCGGCTGGTCAAGACCGGCTGGTTCCTGCGCGGCTGGGCCGACATCACCGTCGACGACGACCCCGCCGGCAGCCGCGTCACGTGGACCGAGGAGATCTGGCTGCCCGGCCTGCGCCGCCAGACGCGCCCGGTCGGCGACCGCCTCGGACCGCTGCTGTTCGGGAAGGTCGTCGAGGGCCTCGTGGCCGGCGCCGAGCGCCGTCGGGGCGGCTCGTGACCTGGTCGGTCCTCGCGGCGGTCCTCGGTGTCGGCGCGGTCCTCGGCGCGGCGTGGTGGCTGGGCCGCCAGCGGACGGACGACGAGGTGCTCGTCGACGACCCGCGGGCCGGCACCTACCGCACGACCTTCCGGGGCTACCGCACCGACCAGGTCGACGAGGTCGTCGACCGGCTCGAGGCCCGCATCGCCGAGCGCGAGGCCGAGCTGCGGGTGCTGCGCGGCGAGGCGCCGCCGGCGCCCGCCGCCCCGACGGGGGCGGGGGAGGACGAGCCGCCCCCTCGAGGACGTCCGGCACCCGGGCGTGACCCGGTTGCCGGACGCCCCGCGCCGCTGCGCCGCACCGACCTCCTCGCCCCGCTGGCCTACCTCCTCGTCGCGGCCTACGTGACGATGCACCTGCTCGGCGCGGTCCGCACCGGCTACCTGTCGCAGGGCGTGCAGGACCAGCAGGCCTTCGAGTGGTACTTCGGGGCGACCGCGCACAACCTCGCCACGCTCTCCAACCCGCTGCTCAGCGACCTCCAGAACTTCCCGACGGGCGTCAACCTCATGGCCAACGCCGCGGTCCTCGGGCTCGGGGTGCCGCTGACCCCGCTCACCCTCCTCGCCGGGCCGGAGGTCACCTTCGTCCTCGTCGAGCTCCTCGGCCTGGCCCTGACGGCGAGCGGCTGGTACTGGCTCGTGCGCCGGCGGCTCGCCGTGCACCCGCTCGCCGCCTTCCTCGCGGGGGCGCTCGCGGGGTTCGGCCCGGGGATGGTCAGCCACGCCAACGGGCACCCCAACTTCGTCGTCCAGGTCCTCGTGCCGGTGATCGTCGACCGGGTGCTGCGGCTCGCCGAGGGGCGCCGTCCGGTGCGCGACGGGGTCGTCCTCGGGCTCCTCGTCGCGTGGCAGGTGCTCATCGGCGAGGAGGTGCTGCTGCTCACGGCGGTCGGGCTGCTCGTCGGCGGCGTCGTGTGGGCCGCCCACGGGCGCGTCCGCTGGCGCCCGCTCCTCACCGGCGGCGGAGTGGCCGGCCTCGTCGCCCTCGTGCTCGTGGGCTTCCCCCTCTGGTGGCAGTTCCTCGGCCCGCAGAGCTACGCCTCCATCTGGCACCCGCCCGGCGGCAACGACCTCGCCCAGCTGTGGGGGAGGGCCACGCGCACCGTGGGGGCGGACCCGTGGGCGTCCGCGGCCCTCTCGATGAACCGCACCGAGGAGAACTCGTTCTTCGGCGTCGCCCTCTGGGTGGCCGTCGGGCTCACCGTGGTCGCGCTGTGGCGCAGCGTCGTCGTCCGGGCGCTGGCGGCGGTCGTCGTCGTCACCTGCTGGCTCTCGCTCGGCGAGGAGCTCACCCTCCACGGCACGGCGCTCGGCATCCCCGGGCCGTGGGCGCTCCTCGAGCTCGTGCCCGTCGTCCAGAACGTCCTGCCGACCCGGTTCACCCTCGTCGCGCTCCCGGTGCTCGGGGTGCTCCTCGCCCTCGGCGTCGAGCACCTGCGGCGGGCCGTCGACCGGTTCGCCGACCAGCCCGGGCCCGGGCTCGCGCTCGGTCTCGCCGCAGGAGTCGTCGCCCTGCTGCCTGTCGTCCCGACCCCCCTCGTCGTCGACCCGCGCCCCGTCGTCCCCGCGTTCTTCACGCAGGGCACGTGGCGTGAGCACGTCGACGACGGTGGCTCGGTCCTCGCCGTGCCCCCACCGAACGTCGCCGACGCGCGCGCCCTGGAGTGGCAGGCCGCCGCCCGCTGGGGCTTCCCCGTCGTCGCCGGCTACTTCGTCGGCCCGAACGGGGGCCCCGACCGGGGCGGCCAGTACGGCGCCACCCCGACCGGGCTCACCGTGTGGCTGGCTCAGGTCGCGCAGACCGACGTCGTCGTCCCCGCGAGCGCGCAGGAGCGGTCCGGCTTCGTCGAGAACCTGCGCGACGGGCGCGTCGACGCCGTCGTCCTGCCCGACGACCGCCCGGCGGCCGGCTCCCTGCGAGACTCTCTCGTGACGCTCCTCGGTGACCCGCAGCACCTCGACGGGGTGTATCTCTGGGACGTGAGGAGGCTGACCGATGGCGCAGGCTGAGCTGGCCCCCGCCACCGAGGCCGTGACCGGCACCGGTCGCGGCCCGCTGCTGCGCCGCCTCGCGACCTCCGCCGGGCGGCACGAGCTCGCCGGGCGCGCCCTCCAGCGGCCGGTCCTCACCATCCTCGCCGTGTACGCCGTCTCGCGGGTCGTCGCCCTCGCGGCGCTCTGGGTCGCCGCGACCTGGTTCCAGAACCCCGCGGGCGTCGGCCACCAGGACCCCACCGTCGGTGACCTCGTCGGGCTCTGGGACGGCGTCTGGTACCACCGCATCGTCGAGGACGGCTACCCCGTCCCGCTGCCGCGCGACGCCGACAACGGGCGGATCACCTACAGCGCGTGGGCCTTCTACCCGCTCTACCCCTACCTCGTGAAGGGGCTGATGTTCACCGGGATGTCCTTCGAGGTCGCGGGGGTCGTCCTCAACCTCGTCCTCGGCGCCGTCGGGGCCGTGCTCATCCACGCACTCTTCCGCAGCACCTACCACGCGGCGCGCCAGCCGCAGCGCGAGCGCCTCGCCCTCGTCGCCGCGTGCCTCTGGTGCTTCTACCCGACGACGTCGATCATGCTCAAGCCGTACACCGAGGCGCTCGCCGTGGCCCTCGTCGCCGCCGCGCTGCTCGTCCTCGTGCGGCGCCACTACCTCCTCGTGGCGGCGGTCGCCCTGCCCCTCGGCTTCACGCGCGGCGTCGCCCCGGCCCTCGGGCTCGCGGTGCTCATCCACCTCGGGGTCCGCTGGCGCGAGGAGCGGGCCGCCGGGCTGCGCCCGCTCGCCGGGCAGTGGCCGCGCATCGTCGTCATGCTCGCCTCGGTCGGCGTCAGCGCGATCGCGTGGCCGGCCGTCGCCGGGTTCGCCACCGGCGTCCCGACCGCGTTCTTCGACGTGCAGGCCGCGTGGGGCCAGAAGCCCGCCGACGGCCCGTTCGTCCTGTGGTTCCAGTGGGCCTGGGACGGCAAGGGCCTGGCCGGCGTGCTCGTCCTCGTCGCCCTCGCCGCCACCTACGTCGCGCTCGTCCTCGGCCGGCACGGGCGCTGGATGAGCGTCGAGATGCGCGTGTGGGCCCTCGCCTACCCGTTCTTCCTCTTCGCCGTCGTCCGGCCGATCACCTCCATGTGGCGCTTCCTCCTCCTCGACATGCCGCTGGCCGCGCTCGTGGCCTCGGTCGCGATGCGCACGGCCGACGGCGGGCAGGTCGTGCCGCACTGGAAACGGCGGGTGGCCGTCGTCGTCGTGGTCCTCGCCGGCGGCATCCTCTGGTGGACCTGCAGCCTCCTCACGTACACCCCGTGGGGCTCCTTCCCCCCGTGACGTGCGGGTTCGGATTTCGCCACGCCGCAAGCCTGCTGCGATAATGGTCTCCGAGTCTCGGCGGTCCGGCGTCGAGCAGGACGCGGCGCGACCCACGCTGCCGCGACGAAGAAGGGAATCACGCCATGGCGGCAATGAAGCCGAGGACGGGCGACGGCCCGCTCGAGGTCACCAAGGAAGGTCGCGGCATCGTGCTGCGCATGCCCCTCGAGGGCGGTGGGCGGCTCGTCGTCGAGATGACCCCCGACGAGGTGCGCGCGCTGGGCGAGGCCATCGACAACTGCGACGGTCTCTGACCGGCAGGCCGCCGACGGGAGCCCCCACCGATCATCCGGTGGGGGCTCCGTCGTGTCCGGGGGAGGTGTCGCGGCGAGCGTGCGGGGTACGCGGTGAGACGGTGTGGCGCCGCCGCGCCGCGCCCGCCTACGGTCGAGGGCCACGACACGACGACCCGCCGGGACCCGGCGGCCGAGGAGGACCCACGGATGAACGCCGGCTACGGACTGACGGTGCGCTGGTCGCTCGAGGACGCCCCTGCGGGGGTGGCCGACGAGCTGCGCGAGTACGTCGTCGGCACCTCGATCGCGCGCTTCATGTTCCTCGACGGCCTGGCCTTCAAGGTGTGGCGGATGCGCGAGGGCGAGTGGTTCGAGGGCACCTACGTCTTCGACAGCGAGCAGGAGCGGCAGCACTTCCGCGAGGGGTTCGAGCCGGGGGCGGCCACCGCGCCGGGCAGCGCGATCATCGGGTCGGCGCCGAGCACGATCGAGGAGTGGGAGGTCGTCGCGATCGCCGAGGGCCCGGCCGGCTTCCGCCGGGGCGCGGGGCCCTCGGTCAGCTGACGCCGGTCCTCAGCGGCGGACGGCGACGAGGACGCCGTCGCTGACCGGCAGGAGCGCGGTGACGAGGTCGTCGTGGTCGCGCAGGGTCTTGCCCAGGTCGCGCAACGTCGTCGTCGTGGCGTCCCGCGAGGCGGGGTCGGCGACCTTGTCGTGCCAGAGCATGTTGTCGACGACGAGCACCCCGCCGCTGCGCAGCAGCCGGACCGCGTGCTCGACGTAGGTCGGGTAGGTGTCCTTGTCGGCGTCGACGTGGACCATGTCGTAGCCGCCGTCGGCCATCCGCGGCAGGACCTCGGCGGCGGCGCCGGTGATGACGCGCGTGCGCTGGTGCGGGTAGCCCGCCTCGGCGTACGCCTGGCGCGCGAGCCGCTGGTGCTCGGCCGAGACGTCGATCGTCGTGAGGATGCCGTCGTCGGGCATCCCCGAGAGCAGCCAGAGCCCGGAGGTGCCGGCGCCCGTCCCGACCTCGAGGACGTGCTTGGCCCGCACGCTCGCCGCGAGCAGGCGCAGCACGGCGCCCGCCCCGGTGCCGACGGGGGAGGCGGCGCCGAGCTCGGCGCCCCGGCGGCGGGCCGCCTCGACGACCTCGGGCTCGGGGACGAACTCCTCCGCGTAGGACCAGCTGGCCGGCTTCAGTCCGCTCATGGCGGCAACCCTAGTGCGCCCGGCAGGGGGTGGCGCGCCACCGGTTCCCAGCCGGCGTTCAGCCTTCCCGGGAACAATTCACGGTTCCGGCACGTATCGATGGGTGGCATGAGCAGCGTGGTGAGCGAGGAACCGATGGCGACGACCGCAGACCCGGCCCCGGTGGGCACGGGGACCGCGTGGGTGCCCCCGTCGTGGGAGGAGGTCGTCGAGCAGCACTCGGCGCGCGTCTACCGCCTCGCCTACCGTCTGACCGGCAACGTCCACGACGCCGAGGACCTCACGCAGGACGTCTTCGTCCGCGTCTTCCGCTCGCTGCACACCTACCAGCCCGGCACCTTCGAGGGCTGGCTGCACCGGATCACGACCAACGTCTTCCTCGACAAGATGCGCCGCAAGCAGCGCATCCGCTTCGACGCCCTCTCGGACGAGTCGGCGGCGCGCCTGCCGAGCCGCGACCTCGGCCCCGAGCAGACCTTCGCCGACACCCACCTCGACGACGACGTCCAGCGCGCGCTCGACGCGCTCTCGCCGGACTTCCGCGCCGCGGTCGTCCTCTGCGACATCGAGGGCCTCTCCTACGAGGAGGTCGCCGCGACGCTCGGCATCAAGCTCGGGACGGTGCGCTCGCGCATCCACCGCGGCCGGGCCCAGCTGCGCGAGGCGCTCGCCCACCGGGCCCCCCGCCCGCGCCCCGAGGTCACCGCTCCCACCCGCCGCGGCCCGGTCGTCCGGCGACCCGCCGCCGGAGTCGTATGACGGCCCGCGCGGGCGTGCAGTGCCTCGACGACGAGCTCTCGGAGTACGCCGCCGGCCGTCTCGGCGCGTCCCGCGAGCAGGCCTGGGACCGGCACCTCGTCGCCTGCGAGATGTGCCGTCACGCGGTCGGTCAGGAGCGCCGCCTGCGGGCGGCCCTCGCCGGCGCACCGTCGATGCCCGGTGACCTGCGCGTGACCCTGCTCGCCCTCGCGCGCGACCTCGAGCCGTCGGCCACCTCCGCGCCGGCGGCGGCCGCCGGACCGGACCCCCTCCGGCTGCTCGCCCCGTCCGCCCCGCCCTGCCACCGCAGCGCGCTGCGCGCCACCGTCGTGGCGGCCGCCGCGGCGGGCGTCTCCGCCGCGGCCGCCTGGAGCCTGACGGTCATCGGCAGCCCCGCCGTCGTGCGGCCCGCGGGCTCCCCGGCCGGGCCCGCCTCCGCGACGACGCGGGTCGTCGTCCCGCACGGGACGACGGCGTTCGCGCAGGTCAGCCTCACGACGCGCACCTCCCCGCCCGCGTCGTCGCGCCAGCAGGCACAATCGACGCCATGAGCGAACGGGACCGCGGGTCCGACGACTGGCAGCCGTGGGACCGCGAGCCCCCGAGCGGCCCGGCGACCGAGCCGGTGCCCGCCGCGGAGCCGCAGTGGGCGAGCGCCGCCGGCGCGGAGCCGACCACCGAGCTCCCGGCCGGCCCGCCCCCGCCGCCGCCGTACCAGCCGATCAGCGGCTCGTGGGGCGCCCCGCCCGTGCCGCCCTCCGCCTCGGCGGCCCACCCCGTCTCGCAGCCCGAGCCCCGTCCCGGCCGGCGCGGCCCGGGGTGGGGCGCGCTCGTCGGCGTGGCCCTCGCGACCGCCCTCGTGGCCGGCACGACCGGTGGCATCGTCGGTGGTGCGCTGGCCGACCGCGGCTCGGGCTCGACGGGCACGTCCGTCGCCGCCCCGCAGCCCGGGGCCGGTGCGACGAGCCGGCCGCGCGGCTCGGTGGCCAACATCGCCGCCACGGCGCTGCCGAGCGTCGTGACGCTGCGTGTCGAGGGGGCGGACGGTGGCGCCACCGGCTCCGGCTGGGTCTACGACGACCAGGGGCACGTGGTGACGAACAACCACGTCGTCGCCGGCGCCGGCGACTCCACCATCACCGTCGTCCTCTCGAACGGGAAGCAGGTGTCCGGCAAGGTGGTCGGGCGTGACGGGTCCTACGACCTCGCCGTCGTGCGGGTCGAGGGCGCCGACCTCACGCCGCTGCCGGTGGGCAGCTCCGCCGACGTCGTCGTCGGTGACGAGGTCATCGCCGTCGGCGCGCCGCTCGGCCTCGACTCGACCGTGACGAGCGGCATCGTCAGTGCGCTCGACCGTCCCGTCACGCCGGGGCAGCAGGACGACCAGTCGTTCATCAACGCGATCCAGACCGACGCCGCGATCAACCCCGGCAACTCGGGCGGCCCGCTGCTCGACATGCAGGGCCGGGTCATCGGCGTCAACTCCGCCATCGCCCGGGTGCCGGGCACCTCGCTCGGCGGCCAGAGCGGCAACATCGGCGTCGGCTTCGCCATCCCCAGCGACCAGGTCGCGACGACCGTCGACCAGCTCATCAGGACCGGCAGGGCCGAGCACCCCATCATCGGCGTGTACCTCGACAGCTCCTACGACGGCGAGGGCGTGCGCGTCGCCGACGACGGGCCCGACGGCGACCCGGCGGTCAACCCGGGCGGACCGGCGGACGAGGCGGGCATCGAGGCCGGCGACGTCATCACCGCCTTCGAGGGCCGGCCGGTGACGGACGACGGCGAGCTCGTCGTCAAGATCCGCGCGCGCAAGGTCGGGGAGTCCGTCAAGCTGACCATCGTGCGCGACGGTCGGGAGCGGGATGTCACCATGGTGCTCCAGGGGTCGGAGTGACCCCCCGCAGCGAAGGGGCGTGACGCGGTGTTCGGCGTCAACGGGTGGGAGATCATCCTGCTCGCACTCATCGCGGTGTTCGTCCTCGGCCCGGACAAGCTGCCGGAGTACGCGGCCAAGCTCGCGCACGGCATCCGCCGGCTGCGGGTGATGGCCGAGGGCGCCAAGGACTCGCTGCGCGACCAGCTCGGCCCGGAGTACGACGACATCGACTGGCGTCAGTACGACCCGCGCCAGTACGACCCCCGACGCATCGTCCGCGAGGCGCTGCTCGACCCGCTCGACGAGGCCGTCGCCCCGGTGCGCGGCGAGATCTCGAGCGTGCGCGACGCCGCCCGGGTGCGTCGTCCGGCGGGTGACGCGGCCGCCGCGTCGACCCCCTCCGACACCGACGCCGACCTCGGCGACGGGTACGTCGAGGACGGCTACGACGACGAGTACGTCACCGTTCAGCCGTGGATGACGCCGACGGCGTTCGACCCCGCGCTGCCGACACCGTTCGACACCGACGCGACCTGACCGGGCCGGCCGCCCGCGTCGGAAGGGTCGTCAGCGGCCGACCGGCGAGAGGCCGAGCGAGCGACCGGCGAGGCCGCGCGAGCGCGTGGCGAGGCCGGAGGCGATGCCCCGCAGCGCGACCGCGGCGGGGGAGTCCGGCTCGCCGAGGACGACCGGGCTGCCCTGGTCGGCGCCGATGCGCAGGCGCGTGTCGAGCGGGATCTGGCCGAGCAGCGGGACCTCGGCGCCGATCGAGCGCGAGAGGGACTCGGCGACCTCACGGCCGCCGCCCGAACCGAAGATCTCCTCGCGGGAGCCGTCGGGCAGCTCGAGCCAGCTCATGTTCTCGATGACGCCGGCGACCCGCTGGTGGGTCTGGAGGGCGATGGAGCCGGCGCGCTCGGCGACCTCGGCGGCCGCCTGCTGCGGCGTCGTGACGACGAGGATCTCGGCGCCCGGGATGAGCTGCGCGACGGAGATCGCGATGTCGCCGGTGCCCGGCGGGAGGTCGAGGAGGAGGACGTCGAGGTCGCCCCAGAAGACGTCGGCGAGGAACTGCTGCAGCGCCCGGTGGAGCATCGGCCCGCGCCAGACGACCGGCTGGTTGCCCGGCACGAACATCCCGATCGAGATGACCTTCACGTCGTGGCTGACCGGCGGCATGATCATGTCGTCGACCTGGGTCGGCTTGTGCTCGACGCCGAGCATCCGGGGGATCGAGAAGCCGTAGATGTCGGCGTCGACGACCCCGACGCGCAGGCCCTGCGCGGCGAGGGCGGCCGCGAGGTTGGCGGTGACCGAGCTCTTGCCGACGCCGCCCTTGCCGGAGGCGACGGCGTAGACGCGGGTCAGCGAGCCGGCCTTGGCGAAGGGGACCTCGCGCTCGGCGGTGCCGCCGCGCAGCTTCGTCTTGAGCTCGGCGCGCTGCTCGTCGCTCATGACGCCGAGGGTGACGCTGACGTCGGTGACGCCGTCGACCGCCGCCAGGGCGTTCGTCGTGTCCCGGGTCAGCGTGTCCTTGAGCGGGCAGGCGGCCACGGTGAGCAGGACGGTGACGGCGACGCGGCCGTCGTCGTCGCACGCGAGGTCGCCGACCATCCCGAGCTCGGTGATCGGGCGCCGGATCTCGGGGTCGATGACCTTCTCGAGGGCGGCGTGGAGGACGTCGGTGCTGACCTGCGGCATACCCCCGAGTCTAGGTCCGCGGCGCGGTCCGGCCGTCGTCGGCCCCGGTCGGGGCGGGGGGCTGTTGCACGACGACGAGGCCGCGCTCCTCCATCTCGTCGAGCAGGTCGCGCAGCTCGCTGCGGACGAAGTCGCGGGTCGCGGTGTCGCGCATGGCGATGCGCAGTGCGGCGACCTCGCGGGTGAGGAACTCGGTGTCGGCGAGGTTGCGCTCGTCGCGCGAGCGGTCCTGCTCCAGGGCGACGCGGTCGCGGTCGGCCTGGCGGTTCTGCGCCAGGAGGATGAGCGGGGCGGCGTACGAGGCCTGCAGCGACAGGATGAGCGTGAGCAGCGTGTAGTTGAGCGAGCGGGGGTCGAACTGGAGCACAGCCGGCAGGAAGGTGTTCCAGGCGAGCCAGACGACGACGAAGACCGTCATCCCGATGAGGAAGTACGCGGTGCCCATGAACCGGGCGAACTTCTCGGACAGGACGCCGAAGGCCTCCCCGGAGAACGCGGCGGGCAGCGTGAAGCGCCGCCGGCCGGCCTCGCGGGGGGTGTCGATGCGGGAGCGGCGCTCGCGCTCAGCCACGGGTCACCTCCTCGTGGGGGACGACGTCGTGGCGCTCCTCGCGCCAGTCGTCGGGAAGGATGTGGTCGAGCACGTCGTCGACGGTGACCGCGCCGAGCAGGTGCCCCTCCTCGTCGACGACCGGCATGCCGACGAGGTCGTACGTGGCGAGCGTCCGGGTCACCTGGCCCAGGCTCGCGGTGGGCGGCAGCGGCTCGACGTCCTTGTCGAGGATGCCGCCGATCGGCTGGTGCGGCGCCTCGCGCAGGAGCCGCTGGATGTGGACGACGCCGAGGAACTTGCCGGTGGGGGTCTCCAGCGGCGGGCGGCAGACGAAGACGGTGCAGGCCAGCGCGGTCGAGAGCTCCTGGCGGCGGACGACGGCGAGGGCCTCGGCGATCGACGCCTCCGGGCCGAGGATGACCGGCTCGGTCGTCATGAGGCCACCGGCGGTGTTCTCGTCGTAGGTGAGGAGGCGGCGCAGGTCCGCGGCCTCGTCGGCGTCCATCTTCTCGAGCAGCTCCTCCTGGCGCTCCGGCGGCAGCTCGGAGAGGAGGTCGGCGGCGTCGTCGGGCTCCATCGCCTCGAGGACGTCGGCGGCGCGGGCGACCTCGAGGCCGACGAGGATCTCGACCTGGTCGTCCTCGGGCAGCTCCTCGATGACGTCGGCGAGGCGCTCGTCGGTGAGGGCGGCGGCGACCTCGGCGCGGCGGCGCGGGCTGAGGTCGTGGATGACCTCGGCGAGGTCGGCGGGCTTGAGGTCCTCGTAGGTCTCGAGCAGCTTGGCCGCGCCCTGCCCCTCGCTCGCGGTGCGCAGGCCGACGACGTCCTCGATCGTCGCGACGAAGGTCTCGCCGCGGCGGCGCCCGAGGCGGCCGAGGCGGGAGGGGCGCGAGGCGTCGAGGCGCACGGCGACGCGCGTGACGTTCCAGCCGCGCTGGCCGAGCTGCTCGATGCCGACGTCCTGGACCGTGGCGGTCGCGATGTCGCCGTCCTCGGTGCGGACCTGGACGGTGCGCTCGAGGAGCTCGGCGACGACGAGGGTCTCGTTCGGGCGCTGCTCGAAGCGGCGCATGTTGACCAGGCCGGTCGTGATGACCTGGCCACCCTCGACGGACGTGACCCGGGTCATCGGGACGAACACGCGGCGGCGGCCCGGCACCTCGACGACGAGGCCGATGGCCCGCGGACGGGACTTCGTGGCGCTGAACGTGACGACGACGTCGCGGACGCGGCCCACCTTGTCGCCGAGCGGGTCGAAGACGTCCAGCTCGGACAGGCGGCCGACGAAGGCCCGGGTCGGCGTGCTCACGTCCGACAGGCTATCCGCCGTCGGAGGGGGGCGTGGACGGCTCGTCCGGGGTGTTGCGCCGGGCGCCGGCCCGGCCGCGCCAGTGCCAGGGGCGCCACCGCGCGGTCGCGGGCGCCGCGGGTCGGACGGGGGCCGCGCCGCTGCTCGTGCCGTGGTGGCCGGGCTGCTCGCCGGGTCGGCCGTGCGGGGTGAGGACGTGGAGGGTGTTGTGCGCCCGCCAGCGCTCGAGGACCTCCTCGGCGCTGCCCGGGGCGTTGAGCCGCTCGGGCCGCAGGACCGCCGCGGCCTGCTCCCACGCGTCGGTGCCCGGCTCGAGGACGCTGGTGGTGGCGTGGATGGTGAGGAGGCGGCCGCCGGTGTCCTTGCTGCGCAGGACGAGCTCGACCTCGCCGGGCAGCCACGGCAGGTGCTGCTCACCGGGGCCGGAGACGACGTAGGCCGCCGGCCCGGTGCCCCGCTCGTCGCCGTCGTCGTGCCACACGTGCCAGACCGGGTACGTCGAACCGTCCGGCAGGCGGACCCACAGCAGCCCCGACTTGGACGCGGCCTCGTTGAGCAGCTTCGTCACGTCGACCCGTGGGGGAGCGGGCGCGGCGGGCGTGACGTCGGCGGCGGCGCTGGCGTTGGCGGCGGCGCTGGCGTCGGTGGTCGCCTCGTCGGACATGTCCAGCACTCTCCCACAGCACCCGCTCGTCCCGGCTGCTTCGCATTGCGACGCACTCGGGACGAGCGGTCGTGGTGCGTCCCGCCGGTGCCGTCTCGCCCTGCCGGTGCGACCTCGCCCGGCCGGTGCCTCATGGCACCCCGGCACGGCGAGACCCGGGCGGCACGGCGTGACCACGACGGCGGGGCTGCGAGGGGGTCGGGCAGGAGGGGAGCCGGAGGGGGTTCTGCTTCTCTCGCGACGACGAATTTTGTTCTGCTGAGGGCGAACCGAGCCTCGTGGGCCCTTGTCCGTCGAACACGTGTTCGCTACACTGAGGCATGGACACCGAGACCCTCTCCCGCCGCATCGCGGGCTTGCGCGAGGAGTGCGCGCGGCTGGGGGCCGAGCTGGTCGAGGGTGGTCACGTCCTGTCGTCGGAGGAGGCGTTCGCTCTCGCCGGGGAGCTGCAGGGTGTCGTGAACGCGGCCGAGGGGGCCACGGCGGTGGCGGGGGCGTGGGGCGCCAGGGTGGAGACGACGGTGCGCTCGGGCTCGTGGGAGCGGGTGCACCCGGTGGGGTTCGTCGACGCGATGGCCTCGACGCGGATGTCGCTTGCGACGGGGCTGACCGAGGGGGTGGCGGGCCGGAAGGCGGCGTTGGGTGCGGCGCTGGGTGAACGGTTCCCGCGGGTGCGCGAGCTGCTCGTCGCGGGCGAGGTGGCCGTGGTGAACGTGCAGAAGGTGGTCGACGCGTGCGCCGGGCTGGACGCCGAGGCCTGCGGGCAGGTGGACGAGGCGCTGGCGCCCCGGTTGGCGGGGATGGACCCGGCGCGGGTCGCGGGTGAGGCGCGGCGGGTCGCGACGCGGGTGGCGGCCGACCAGGTCGCGGCGCACGTGGCGCTGCGGAAGCGGGGCCGGTGCGTGGAGGTCCGGCCCGGGGAGGACGGCCTGACGGACTGGTTCGCGTCCCTGCCGACAGCGACGTCCTCGGCGATGTGGGCGGCGGTGGAGGAGCTGGCCGGGGACTACCGGCAGAGCGACGGCGCGCTGTCGGTGCCGGAGTCGCGGGCGGACGCGCTGGCCGATCTCGTCCTGCGCAACGTGCGCGTCTCGGCGCAGGTCACCCTCGGGGTGCCTGTTGTCACGGACCGGCCCGCGCCGGAGCAGGCGTCGGGGACGAGGTTCCGGGTGGAGTGGGACGACGACGAGACGCTCATCGATGCCACGACGGGTGAGGTCGTCCGGTACGGCGACCTCGACCCGGACTCGCGCGAGGAGCTGTCGTGGTTGGAGGAGCCGGCCGAGCTCGACGGCGACCTCACCCACCCCCAGGCCGTCGTGTCGCCCGGGTACGCGGTGTCCGGGACCCTGCTGCCTGGCCTGGGCTGGGTCGACCCCGCCACCCTCGCCAACCTCCTCAAGGTCCTGCCGTTCGAGGTCGCCCGGGCCGTCCTCGACGCGGAGACCGGCACCCTGGCCTCACTCACCACCGGCGCGTACAAACCCTCGAAGGCGATCAGCGAGTTCGTGAAGACCCGGGACGGGACGTGTCGGATGTGGGGCTGCACCAGACCCGCCGTGCACTGCGACCTCGACCACGTCCGTCCCTGGCCCACCGGCCAGACCACCCCGACCGAGTTGAAGGACCTCTGCCGGCGCCACCACCGCTTCAAGCAACAAGGACGCTGGCGACCCCGCCTCGACCCTGACGGCACCGTCACCTGGCACGGCCCCGACGGCGCCACCCGCACCACCGAACCCGCCCACCGCACCACCGGCTGACCGCCGCCTCGGACTGCCGACGCCCACCCTGTCGCCCCACGGTGCGGCGTACAGAAATCGACGCTTGCGTCACTTCCTGTCCGGCTCGATGTCGGCACGAGCGGCGTCGCTGGGTGCGCCTGCCGGGTCGCCCTGTCCTCGTCCTGCCGCCCCGATCTCGTCCTGCCGGCCCCGTGTGGCACCCGGCGGGGCGAGGAGTCCCGCCGCGGCGTGGGTCACACCGTGACGTGGCTCATGCGGAGGGGGCCCGGCCCGCTGCTAGCGTCCGACGCGACCGTGCACCCCGCCTCGGAAGGCTCGACGATGCGCAGCGCCAAGGACTTCTTCGCCCCCCTCGCCGTGGGGGCGCCGATGCCGCTCCGGGAGGTGCCCGCCCGGCCCAGCCGGATGATCCACTTCTTCGACCCGAGCAACCCGAAGATGGCCGCGAAGGTGCCCGACATGGTCGGCACCGTCGACGTGCTCCTCGGCAACCTCGAGGACGCGGTCAAGGCCGAGAACAAGGAGGCCGCCCGCCAGGGGCTCGTCGACATCGCGCGGGCCACCGACTTCGGGGAGCACACCCAGCTCTGGACGCGCGTCAACGCCCTCGACAGCCCATGGGCGCTCGACGACCTGATCACGCTCGTCACCGAGATCGGCGACCGGCTCGACGTCGTCATGGTCCCCAAGGTCCAGGGCCCCGAGGACATCCACTACGTCGACCGGCTCCTCGCGCAGCTCGAGGCGAAGGCCGGCGTCACGCGCCCGATCCTCGTCCACGCCATCCTCGAGACGGCCCGCGGCATGGCGAATGTCGAGGCCATCGCCGGCGCGAGCCCGCGGATGCAGGGCATCAGCCTCGGCCCGGCCGACCTCGCCGCCGACCGCCGGATGAAGACGACGCGGGTCGGCGGCGGCCACCCCGGCTACCTCGTGCGCCAGGACCCGGTGGACGGCGACGTCGAGGGCGCCCGGTCGGTCTTCCAGCAGGACCTGTGGCACTACACGATCGCGCGGATGGTCGACGCCTGCGCGATGCACGGGATCTTCCCGTACTACGGCCCGTTCGGGGACATCAAGGACGTCGTCGCCTGCGAGGACCAGTTCCGCAACGCCTTCCTCCTCGGCTGCGTCGGCACGTGGAGCCTGCACCCGGTGCAGATCGCCATCGCCAAGAAGGTCTTCAGCCCGTCGGCCGACGACGTCGCGCACGCGCGCCGGGTGCGGGCCGCGATGGGTGACGGCACGGGCGCGGTGATGCTCGACGGGAAGATGGAGGACGACGCGAGCCTCAAGCAGTGCCTCGTCATCCTCGAGCTCGCGGACCGCCTGTCCGCCAACGACCCCGAGCTCGCCGAGCTCTACGCCGAGGGGAGCGACGCATGAGCGAGGCCTACCGCCCGCGCCGCTCCGTGCTCTACATGCCGAGCAGCAACGAGCGCGCGCTCGAGAAGGCGAAGACGCTGCCGGTCGACGGGCTGATCCTCGACCTCGAGGACGCCGTCGGCCCGGACGACAAGCCGCACGCCCGCGAGAACGCCTGCGCGGCAGCGGCGTCCGGCGACTACGGACACCGTGAGGTGACCATCCGCGTCAACGGCCTCGGCACCGAGTGGCACGACGCCGACCTCGAGGCTGCTTGTGCCGCAGGCCCGGACGGCATCGTCGTGCCGAAGGTCGGCTCCGCACAGGAGGTCCGCGGCCTCGTCGCCGCGATGGAGCGCCACGGCGCCCCGGACCGCACGCGCCTCTGGGCGATGGTCGAGACCCCCGGCGCCGTCCTCGCCGCCCGCGAGATCGCCTCTGCGTCGGACCGGCTCGCCGTCCTCGTGCTCGGCACCAACGACCTCGTCAAGGAGCTGCAGGCGCGGTTCGTCCCCGGACGAGCGCCCCTGCTCACCGCGCTCTCGACGGTCCTCCTGGCGGCCCGCGCCGCGGGTGTGGCCGTCCTCGACGGTGTGTACAACGACGTCAAGGACACCGAGGGCCTCGAGGCCGAGTGCCGGCAGGGCCGCGACCTGGGGTTCGACGGCAAGACGCTCATCCACCCCGGGCAGGTCGACCCGTGCAACGCCGTGTTCGCCCCGAGCGCCGAGGAGGTCGAGGACGCCCACGGGCTGCTCGACGCCTGGGAGGCCGGCGCCGGCCGCGGCGTCGTCACGTACCGCGGCCGGATGGTCGAGAACCTCCACGTCGAGGTCGCCCGGCGCGTCCTCGCGGTCGACGAGGTCGTCCGCTCGCGCTGACGCCGAGCGGCCACCCCGGCCTCAGGCGGTGCGGACCGTCTGGGCGTCGCGGTAGGCGGCCGCCGCCGCGGCCCACGGCCCGCGGCGCCCGGCGAGCGACGGGACGAGCGGGACGAGGTCGGCCGAGAAGGCCACGCTGGCCTCACGCGGCAGGAGCGAGGGCAGGTTGTCGACGGCGATGACGTCGAGCGCCGGGGTGTCGGCGACCCGGCGCGCCGGCTCCTCCCAGGACGTGATCGAGGTGTTGACCGGGACGAGGTTGTGCTCGGAGGTGACGTCGCACGTGACGTCGGCGACGACGCGCAGCGCGCGGTCGGCGTCGAGGTCCTCGGGGCGGACGAACGCCTCCTGCGGCGTCGTCGAGAGCACGCAGTTGACGAGCAGCTCGTGCTCGAGGATCGCCTGGTGGTCGAGCTCGCGGGTGTCCTCGCGGTCCCAGCCGTCGAGGACGGTGCCGGCGGCCACGAGCGCGTCGAGGGCACCGATGCCGCTGCGGCCCTGGGCGCCGATGACGAGCGCCGACATCCCGTCGGCGCCGGCCGAGCGCACGAGGGCGTCGAGCTCGGCCTTCTCCATCGGGTGCAGCGGCTCGAGCCGGCCCCGGGTCGCGAGGACGCCGAGCGAGGCGCCGACGTAGCCCGCCCAGTAGCCGAAGGCGAGGACGCGCCTGCCGTCGACGGTCAGGTACTCGAGGTCGAGCAGCGTGCCCCCGCCGGCGGTGAAGCGGCGCAGCAGCGCGCCGGCCCCCTCCTGACCCTTGTAGGCGTGCCCGAAGAAGATGTGGGTGTGCCGCAGCTCGGTCGGGGCGTCCGGGAGCTCCTTGATGCCGAGCACGTACGCGTCGTCGGGGGCGTCGACCCACGACCCGGCCGGCGCGACCTCGCAGCCACCGGTGCGGTAGGCCTCGATGCCGAAGACGCGCTGCGGCGACTCCTCGACGGTGACCCGGACGCCGTCCGCGACGAGGCGCGCCGCGTCGTGGGGGACGAGCGGGGCGCGGCGCTCGGTGGAGCGGGTCTCGTGGCGCAGCCACAGGTGCGGGGACGACATGGGGCTCATTCTCCCGGGTAGACGACGCCGAGCTGGTGGCGGACCTCGTCCATGACCCCCATGGCCCTCCGGGTGGCCTCCCACGGCACCGACCAGGTCTCGCGGCGTCCTGCGGCCACGGCGCGCGCGACCTCGGCCGCCTCGTAGCGGAACCCGTGGTCGGGGTGCTCGGGCTCGAAGGTGTCGACGAGGGTCCCCTCGGGGTCGAGCAGCCGCACGGTGCTGGCCGCGCCGTAGAAGTGGCCGGGGCCGGTGAGCTCCAGGCGCCCGGTCGCGCCCGCCACGAGGGCGGCGCACGGCGTCGCCGCGGCCATGGTCGAGGTCATCCGGGCGAGCGTCGACCCCTTGACCGAGCTGATGCCGACGGTGACGTCGACCCCCTCGGGGCTCAGCGTCCCCCGGGCCGCGACGGTGCCGAGCTCGCCGAGGACGTGGTCGGCGAAGTGGACCGGGTAGACGCCGAGGTCGAGGAGCGACCCGCCGGCGAGCTCGGGGTCCCAGAGCCGACGCGGACCGTCCGGCCAGAGGTGCTGGCCGTGGTCGGCCTGGACGAGCACGACCTCGCCGAGCGTGCCGGCCTCGATGGTGCGGCGGACGACGTCGTACTGGGGCAGGTAGCGGCTCCACATCGCCTCCGCGGCGAGCAGTCCGCCCGACTCCGCGGCGGCGAGCACCTCGTCGGTCTCCTCGCGGTTGCGGGTGAAGGCCTTCTCGACGAGGACGTGCTTGCCGGCGCGCAGGGCCAGGAGGGCGTGGGCGTGGTGCTCGCTGTGCGGGCTCGCGACGTAGACCGCCTCGACGGCCGGGTCGGCCACGAGCTCCTCGTACGAGCCGTACGCGCTCGCGACGTCGTGCCGCTCCGCGAACTCCTGCGCCCGCTCGGCCGACCGGGACCCGACGGCCACGACGCACGAGCGGGTGCCCTCGCGGACGGCGTCGGCGAAGACGTGGGCGATGCCACCCGGGCCGATGACGCCCCAGCGCAGCGGGGGCGCCTCGAGCGGGTCGCGGGTCGTCGGCGGGGCGAGGGAGAGCGGCGACGGCATGGGTGAACCCTAGGCGCTCGCACCCCCGTCGAGCACCGAGCGGATCCAGCGCAGCTGCGGACCGCCGTGGTCGCGCCAGTAGTCACCGGTGTGCCCGCCGTCGTCGATGGTCACGCGCGCCGACGGGAGGACCTGCCCGAAGGCCCGGTTCGCCGCGGCGAAGGGGTCCTCGCGCCCGCAGGCCATGCGCACGGGGATGCGCCCGAGGACCCGGCGGCGGGACGCGGCGAAGACGTCGTGCTGCTCGAAGTCCTCGCGGTCGTCGAAGGCGCCGGGGGCCGACGCGCCCGGCGAGGTCCACAGCGCCGCGCTCATCGGCGCGACGGCCGCGACGCGCCCCGGCCCGAGCTCGCCGGCGAGGAGCAGCGAGCCGTAGCCGCCCATCGACCAGCCGAGGAACGCGACCCGGTCGGTCGCGCCGTACTCCTCGGCGACGAGGGGGAGGAAGTCGTCGGTGACCATCGCGCCGGAGTCCGTGCCGTCGTCGCGCCGGTGCCAGTACCCGTTGCCGCCGTCCACCGCGGCGACCGCCAGCCCCGTGGCGGCGACGTGGTCGTCGAGGTGGAGGAGGTCGAGGGCCTGCTCGCCGTGCCCGCCCTTGCCGTGGAGGACGACGACGGGGGCGCGCAGCACCGACCGGTCGTGCGGCATCGCGAGGACCCACGGGAGGTCGCGCCCCGGCACGTGGCGCGAGCGCAGGGTGCCGCGGCGGACCTCGACGCCACCGGCCGAGCAACCCGCCAGCGCCAGCGCCGCGGCCGACACGGCCCCGGCCACGACCTGGCGGCGGGGCGGGCTGGGCACAACGTCAGGCTAGGGCGGGGGCAGTGGGAGGTGTCAGAACCGCGCCGTCGCCTCCGCGACGAGGTCGCCGACGAGCTCGCCCGCGTCGACCTCGAGCCCGCGCCGGGCGAACCACGTGACCATCGTCAGCGCGTCGCGCTCGAGGAACTCGAAGCCCTGCGGGTTGCCGATGACGTCGACGACCTGCGGCCAGTCGATGAGCACGAGGCGCTCGTCGTGGACGAGGACGTTGTACGGGCTGAGGTCGCCGTGCGTCCAGCCGTGGTGGGCGAGCGTGAGCATCACCGACCGCAGCTGCTCGTAGAGGTCGCGCAGCAGCGCGGGCTCGGGGCGCGTCTGGACCAGGCGCGGCGCCGCGACCGGCGTCGGGCCGTCGGTGCTGCCGACGAACTCCATGAGCATCTCGGACTCGTCGAGCTGGACGGGGTAGGGGACCGGCAGGCCGAGCTCCCAGAGGGAGCCGAGCGCGGCGAACTCGGCGGCCGCCCACTGCCCGGCGATCACCTGCTTGCCGAAGTCGGTGCGCCGGGCCATCGCGCGCGCCTCGCGGCTCTTGCGGACCCGGCGTCCCTCGAGGTAGCCGGCGTCGCGGTGGAAGAGGCGGTGGTCGCCGCTGCGGTAGCGCTTGGCGGCCATCGTCGAGACGGTGCCGGAGCCCGGGACCCAGCGGCGCACGACGTGGACGTCGGCCTCCTTGCCGGTCTTGAGGACGCCGAGGTCGGCGTCGACGGCGCCGAGCGCGGTGACGACCCAGCCCGGGCGGGGCTTCGGCCCGTGGGTCGCGCCGTCCCAGGAGGACCAGCGCTCGCCCTCGGGCGGGGCGTCAGGGGAGGTGTCGGTGGAGAAGGCTGCCTGCTTCTGCGGCAGGTGGAACGGCATGTGTGCCAACGGAGTGCTCCTGTGCGAGGAAGGGGATCGGGGCCGGGGTGCGGCCCGGGACAGTCGTGGACATGTCGGCCTCCTTCGTCGTGCGGGAGCACGCGGGGTGCGCGCTCGGACCCCAGCGTGGGGCAGCCGTCCCCGACGGCGCCACTCCTTTTCCCGGCGGCCGGGGCGTGGGCGGCGTCACACGGTGGGGGGACTCACAGTCGACGGGCGTTCCGGGGCGCTGCTGCCGCAGGCACACTGATCCGCGACACCACCGACCCACGCGAAGGCGGCGATCCGCGCATGTCCCGACTCCAGACCACCGACGGTCTCACCGAGGAGCAGCACGAGCTCATCAAGCTGGTCCGCGAGTTCGTCGACGAGCAGATCCTCCCCGTCGCCACCGAGCTGGAGCACAAGGACGAGTACCCGACGCAGATCGTGGAGGGCATGAAGGAGATGGGGATCTTCGGGCTGATGATCCCCGAGGAGTACGGCGGCCTCGGCGAGAGCCTGCTCACCTACGCGCTCGTCGTCGAGGAGATCGCCCGCGGCTGGATGAGCGTCAGCGGCATCATCAACACCCACTTCATCGTCGCGTACATGCTGCTCCAGCACGGCACCGAGGAGCAGAAGCAGCGCTACCTGCCGCGGATGGCGACCGGCGAGGTGCGCGGGGCGTTCTCGATGAGCGAGCCGGGCCTCGGCTCGGACGTCGCCGCCATCCGCACCAAGGCGGTCCGGGGCGAGGAAGGCGGCTGGACCATCGACGGCCAGAAGATGTGGCTGACCAACGGCGGCTCGAGCAACCTCGTCGCGGTGCTCGTCAGGACCGACCTCGGGGAGTCCACGAGCCCGTACAAGAACATGACGACCTTCCTCGTCGAGAAGGAGTCCGGCTTCGGCGAGACCGCGCAGGGCGTCACGGTGCCCGGCAAGATCGACAAGATGGGCTACAAGGGCGTCGACACGACCGAGCTCGTCTTCCAGGGCCACCGCACGACCGACGCGCAGGTCCTCGGCGGGGTCCCGGGCCGGGGCTTCTACCAGATGATGGACGGCGTCGAGGTGGGCCGCGTCAACGTCGCCGCCCGCGCCTGCGGCCTCTCGCGGCGGGCGTTCGAGCTCGGCATCGCCTACAGCCAGCAGCGCGAGACGTTCGGCAAGAAGATCGCCGAGCACCAAGGCATCCTCTTCCGCCTCGCCGACATGGCGACCAAGGTCGAGGCGAGCCACCAGATGATGGTCAAGGCCGCGCGGCTCAAGGACGCCGGCCAGCGCAACGACCTCGAGGCGGGCATGGCCAAGTACCTCGCCGCCGAGAACTGCGCCGACGTCGTCGAGCAGTCCTTCCGCATCCACGGCGGCTACGGCTACTCCAAGGAGTACGAGATCGAGCGCCTCTACCGCGAGGCGCCGATGCTGCTCATCGGCGAGGGCACGGCCGAGATCCAGAAGATGATCATCGGCCGCCGCCTCCTCGAGGACTACAAGGCCCGCTGACCCTCGGCACCGGCGGTTCCGCCCAGCAGGCGTCCAGCCGGCGTCCAGCGGGCGGTGACACACTGGGGGCATGAGCACCCAGCCGATGCGCCCGGGCCTGCGCGCCGCCCTGTCGCTGGAGTACCCGATGAGCCTCGGGGTCCACGACACCTACGAGGAGGCGCAGAAGGCCGTCGACTACCTGTCCGACCACGAGTTCCCGGTCCAGGACGTGATGATCGTCGGCACCGACCTCAAGCAGATCGAGCGCGTCACGGGCCGGCTCACCCAGGGCCGCGTCGTCGGCGCCGGCGCCCTGTCGGGCATGTGGCTCGGTCTGTTCGTCGGGACGATCTTCGCGGTCTTCGACCCGAGCGGCTTCAACATCGTCTCGATCATCTCGACGGTCCTCTTCGGTGCCGTCTTCGGGATGGTGTGGGCCTGGTTCGGCTACCGGCTGACCCGCGGCCAGCGCGACTTCACCTCGGTCAGCCAGGTCGTCGCCGCCAAGTACGAGGTCCTCGTCGAGCACCGCCACGTGACCCGCGGCCGCGAGCTGCTCGCCCAGATGGACCCGATGAAGGCCGCGCAGGAGCAGGTGCGCCAGGCGCAGGAGGCCGAGCGGGCCCGGCTCGCGACCGAGCACCCCGCGCAGCCGCAGCAGCCGCCGCAGGCCTGACGCGGCGGGTCGGGCGCGCGTAGCCTCGGCCCATGGCCGACGACCGTCCCGACCTCGTACCCCTCGAGGGTCCCTTCCGCTCCGTCCTCTGCGTCGTGGCGCACCCGGACGACATCGAGTACGGCACGGCCGCGGCCGTGCACCGCTGGGTGGGCGAGGGGGCGCACGTCGCGTACTTCCTCCTGACTCGCGGCGAGGCCGGCATCGACACGATGTCGCCCGAGGAGGCCGGTCCGGTGCGGGAGGCCGAGGAGCGCGAGAGCGCCCGCCGGGTCGGGGTCGACGTCGTCGAGTTCGCCGGCCGGGCCGACGGCGCCATCGAGGCCGGGGTGCCGCTGCGGCGTGAGATCGCCGCGGCCATCCGGCGGCACCGGCCCGACCTCGTCGTCGGCCAGACCTGGGCGGAGTTCTTCGGGCCGAACATGGTCAACCAGGCCGACCACCGCGCGGTCGGGCTCGCGACGCTCGACGCCGTGGCCGACGCCGGTAACCGGTGGCTGCACCGCGACCTGCTCGACGAGGGCCTCGAGCCGTGGGCCGGCGTGAAGGTCGTCGCCGTCGCGGGGTCGCCCTCGCCGACGCACGCCGTCGACGTGTCGGGCGAGCACTTCGAGGCGTCCGTGCACTCGCTCGAGGCGCACGCGGCCTACAACGCGGCGTTGCCCGACGACTTCCCGTCCCCGCGCGAGCTGCTCCAGATGATCCTCGGCGGCGGGGGAGAGGCGGCCGGCGTCGAGCACGCGTGGACCGCGCAGGTCGTCATCGACCGACGCTGACGCCGTGGCCGTCGTGCGCCGGTTGACCGACGTCTCGGTCGGCTCCTGGCTCGTGGACCGGCTGGACCGTCGGGAGGACCGGTTCGGAACGGCCGGGTCCGTCGTGCCGTCGGGCTTCGCGCGAGTCGTGCGGGTGCTGCACCCGGTCGGGACGGACGGCGCAACCTGGGCCGCGGTCGCGGCGCGCACCGGTCGCACGATGCACCCGCTGGTGCAGTGGCGGTCCATCGCCGACCACGTCGTCGACGGGCGGTCGGGGGACATCGACCCGGAGGAGGGGAGCATCCCGGCCGCGACGCTGGAGATAGTGCTGCGGCACTGTCCCGCAAGGGGTGATGTCGTGCACGGCGTGTGGAGCGGCTTCGGATGGGTCGACCCGCCGGACCCGCTGCTCGTCGGCAACCTGCGCGACTACGCCCTCTTCACCGGCCCGCGCCAGGCGGTCACCGAGTGGCCGGGCATCGCCGCCCCCTGGGACCAGAGCGCGAACTACGTCTGGCCGGCCGACCGGTCGTGGTGCGTGGCGACCGAGATCGACTGGGACTTCACCCTCGTGGCGTGCGACGACGACGTCGCCGACGCCCTGCGGGCCGACCCGGTGCTCGAGACCTACGACGTCGCGGTGACCGACGACCTCACGTGGGCCGGGGACCGGGTCAACGGCCCTGGACGCGCCTGACCCAGGCCTCGACGTCCGCCGAGCTGCGCGGCATCGCGTCCGACAGGTTCTCGCAGCCGTCCTCGGTGACGAGCACGTCGTCCTCGATGCGCACGCCGATGCCGCGGAAGCGCTCGGGCGCCTTGAGGTCGTCGGCCTTGAAGTAGAGGCCGGGCTCGACGGTGAGGACCATCCCGGGACGCAGCTCGGCGTCCATGTACTCCTCGCGGGTCGCGAGGGCGCAGTCGTGGACGTCGAGGCCGAGGTGGTGCGAGGTACCGTGCACCATCCAGCGGCGGTGGTACTGGCCGTGCTCCTTGTCGAGGCTGTCCTCGACCGAGACGCCCTCGGGGAGCAGGCCCCAGGCGTGCAGGTGCTCGGCGATGACGCGGATGGCCGCGGCGTGGACGTCGGAGAACTTGTTGCCCGGCTTGACGGCGGCGATGCCCGCCTGCTGCGCGGCGTACACGGCGTCGTAGATCTCGCGCTGGGCGTCGGTGTAGGTGCCGTCGACGGGGAGGGTGCGGGTGATGTCGGCGGTGTAGAGGCTGTCGACCTCGACGCCGGCGTCGATGAGCACGAGCTCGCCGGCGGTGACCTCGCCGGTGTTCTTGATCCAGTGCAGCGTGTTCGCGTGGTCGCCGGCGGCGCAGATGGAGTCGTAGCCGACCCCGTTGCCGCGGTGGCGGGCGGTCAGCCCGAAGGTGCCCTCGAGCCGGCGCTCGCCGCGGGGGTCGCCGACGGCGTCGGGGAGCGCGGCGATCATCGCCTCGAAGCCCGCGTGGGTGGCCGCGACCGCCTCGCGCATCTGCTCGACCTCGTAGTCGTCCTTGCACAGGCGCATGAGGGAGACCTCGTGGGCGAGGGCGTCGTCGGACTCCTGCAGGCCCTCCTCGGCGGCGCCGTTCGCGACGCGGGCGGCGTCGAGGCGGCCGGTCAGCTCGTGGTCGGCGTCGCGGACGACGCGGACGGTGACCTCGCCGGCGTCCTTGGCGACGGCGTCGACGAGACCGTCGACGTGCCGCGCGGTGAGGCCGAGCTCGAGCTCGACGTCCTCGAGGGTCGGCCGGGCGCCGACCCAGAACTCGCCGTAGCGGGCGTCGGCGAAGAACTCGTCGCTGTCGCGGTCGGCGAGCGGGCGGAAGTACAGGACCGCCTCGTGGCCGCCGTCCTCGAGCGGCTCGAGGACGAGCACGGCGTCCGGCTCGCGGTCGGCCCCGAGGCCGGTGAGGTAGGCGAAGGCGGTGTGCGGGCGGAAGACGTAGTCGGTGTCGTTGCTGCGGACCTTGAGCCCGCCCGCGGGGACGACCAGCCGCTGCTTCGGGTAGGCCGCGCTCAGCACGGCGCGGCGCGCGGCGGCCGGGGCCGCGGCGGGCGAGGGGCCCGTGACGGTCGGGCGACGCGGCGCCCAGTCCTCGCGGATGAACGCCCGCAGCTCGTCGGTGGTCGCCCGGGCGCGGTTGTCGGCCTGCTTCTGCTCCTCGCTCACCCACCCCATGCTGCCACGGCCGCCCGGCCGCCCGACCCGTGGCGCAGCGTTTGCGGCGTCGGAGCGCACGTTGCGACACTCTGCCGGTGACAGCAGAGCAGGCGGCGCACGGCCACGGGACCGGCGCCGGACAGACCCTGGCGGACCGGTTCCGCGAGCACTTCGGCCACCGTGACCACCTCTACGGGGTGCTCCTCGCCGAGATGGCCGACGACTGGGAGGACGAGGGCGTCACCCGCGAGATCTTCGAGGGCTGGGAGCACTCGGAGGCGCGCCAGTTCGTCCAGCTGCGCCTGCTCGCCGGGCTCTTCCGCATCGTCCTGCGCGGCGACGCCCCGCAGCTCGTGCCGTTCTACCCGGTGCTCGGCGGTGACGCCGACCCCGAGGAGGCCTGGGCGGCCGTCCGGCCGGTGCTCGCCGCGCACGTCGTCGAGCTGAGGGACAGTCTCGACGACGCGCCGCAGACCAACGAGCCCGGTCGGGCCGTGGCGCTGCTCGTCGGCATCTCGGAGGCCGTGCGGCGGACCGGTCTGCGCAACGTCCGGCTGCTCGAGCTCGGGGCGTCGGCGGGGATGGGTCTGCAGGTCGACCGGTACCGGTTCGAGGGCGACGGCTGGAGCGCAGGCCCCGAGGACGCCCCCCTCGTCATCGACGCCTGTGGCGCAGCGGGGTTCGACCCGCAGCCGTTCGAGGTCGTCGAGCGGCGCGGGTGCGACCTCGCACCGGTCGACGTCTCGACGGAGGAGGGAGAGGCGTACATGCGCTCCTTCGTCTGGCCGTGGATGCTCGACCGCCACCTGCGGTTCGACGGGGCCCTCGAGGCGATGCGCCGGCACCCCGTCACCGTCGACGCCGCGCCGGCCGGTGCGTGGCTCGCCGAGCAGCTGGCCGCCGCCCCGGCGGAGGGGGTGCTGACGGTCGTGTGGCACTCGGTGACCCGGGTCTACTGGGCGGTCGAGGAGGCCCGGGCGGTGGAGTCCGCCATGGTGGACGCCCGGGGCCGCATGCCGCTCGCCCACGTGTCGATGGAGACCCCGTGGGCGGTCTGGGAGTCGGCCGTCGCACGGCCCCTGCCGCGGATGCCGCGCATCGAGCTCGACGGGGTCCTCCTCGGCACCTGCGACCACCACGGGCCCCCGGTGCAGCTCGAGCGTCGATGACGCCGCGGCTGCCGCCCGTCAACCTCGCCCGCGCGTGCCTCGGCCCGGCGCCGCACCGGCCGGCCGACGGGCTCGGGCTCGTCGTCACGCACGACCTCGACGACCCGTCGGCGGGCGAGGAGCGGTGGACGTGGGGGGAGCTGGCCGACGCCGTGCGCGCCGTCGCGGCGGGGCTGCTGGGCAGCGGGATCCGGCCGGGGGAGCGGCTCGTCCTGCGGCTCGGCGACACGAGCGACTTCGCGCTCGCGTTCTTCGGGGCGGTGGCGGCGGGTGTCGTGCCCGTGCCGACCTCGGACCAGCTGACCGCCGAGGAGGTCGCGTTCGTCGCGGCCGACTGCGGCGCGGTCGCGCTCGCGGTGGCGCCGGGCCTCGAGGTGTCCACCGGGCTGCCGGTGGTGGGGCCGGAGGACCTCGGTCGGTGGCGGGCCGGTGGCGCTCGGGCGGACTGGGCGTCGACGGAGGCCGACGACCCCGCGTTCCTCGTCTACACGTCGGGGACGACCGGCCGGCCCAAGGGCGTGCTGCACGCGCACCGGTCGGTGCTCGGCCGGCGGCCCATGTACGACGGGTGGCTCGGCATCGGCCCGGGGGACGTCGTGCTCCACGCCGGGTCGTTCACGTGGACCTACACGCTCGGGGTGGGGCTGACGGACCCCTGGGCGGTCGGCGCCACGGCGGTCGTCCACAGCGGACGTCGCGACCCGGCAGCGTGGCCTCGCCTCGTGGAGCACTGCGCGGCAACGGTGTTCGCGGCGGTCCCGGGCGTCTACCGGCAGCTGCTGGCCCGGTGCGCGGGTGGTCCGCTCGGTGCTCCGGACGGTCCGCTGCGCTCGCTGCGGCACGCCGTCACGGCGGGGGAGGCGCTGGCTCCGGTCCTGCTGGAGGAGTGGCGAGCACGGACCGGGCTCGAGCTGTTCGAGGCGCTCGGGATGAGCGAGGTCTCGACGTTCGTCTCGTCGGGACCGTCGACCCCGGTGCGGCCCGGCAGCCCCGGCCGCGCGCAGCCGGGTCGGCGTATCGCCGTGCTGCCCGTCGAGGGTGGAGAGGAGCCGTTGCCGGTCGGCGAGGCGGGGCTGCTGGCGGTGCACCGCAGCGACCCGGGGCTGATGCTCGGCTACTGGCAGCGTCCGGACGAGGACGGGTCCGCCTGGCGCGGAGACTGGTTCGTCAGCGGCGACCTCGTCCACGTCGACGCCGACGGCTACGTCCACCACCACGGCCGGGCGGACGACGTGATGACCTCGATGGGGTACCGGGTCTCGCCGCACGAGGTCGAGGCCGTCCTGGCGCGCCACCCCTCCGTCGGCGAGGTCGCGGTGACCGAGGTGGCCGTGCGCGACGGCGTGCGCATCATCACGGCGTTCGTCGTCCCGGCGGCGGACGAGCACCCGGACGAGCAGGTGCTGCTGGCCTTCGCCGCCGAGCACCTGGCCCGCTACAAGTGCCCGCGCGCCGTCCGGGTCGTCGGGCGGCTGCCGCGCACGGCCAACGGCAAGGTCGTGCGACGGTCGCTGGCCCGCGGCCCGGAGCCGTTGTCGTAGAACGACTCTCAGTCGTCGACCCAGTCGAGGGTGCGGTCGACGGCCTTGCGCCACCCGGCGTAGCCGTCGCGCCGCTGCTCGTCGGACCAGGTCGGCTCCCACCGCTCGTCCTCGGCCCAGTTGGCCCGCAGCTCGTCGGTGTCGGCCCAGAACCCGACCGCCAGGCCGGCCGCGTACGCAGCGCCGAGCGCGGTCGTCTCGGCGACGACCGGCTTGCTGACCGGCACCCCGAGGACGTCGGCCTGGAGCTGCATGCACAACCGGTTCGCGGTGACGCCGCCGTCGACCTTGAGGCACGTCATCTCGACACCGGAGTCCGCGACCATCGCGTCGGCGACGTCGCGCGACTGGTAGCAGATGGCCTCGAGCGTCGCCCGCGCCAGGTGCGCGTTGGTGTTGAAGCGCGACAGGCCGACGATCGCGCCGCGGGCGTCGCTGCGCCAGTAGGGCGCGAACAGGCCGCTGAACGCCGGCACGAAGTACACGCCGCCGGAGTCCTCGACCTGGGCCGCGAGGCGTTCGACCTCGGAGGCGCCGGAGATGATGCCCAGCTGGTCGCGCAGCCACTGGACCGCGCTGCCCGTCACCGCGATCGAGCCCTCGAGGGCGTACACCGGCTTGGCGTCGCCCAGCTGGTAGGCGACCGTCGTCAGGAGCCCGTTCGTGCTGCGCACGAGCTCCTCGCCGGTGTTGAGCAGGAGGAAGTTGCCCGTCCCGTACGTGTTCTTGGCCTCACCGGGCGCGAAGCACACCTGGCCGACGGTCGCCGCCTGCTGGTCACCGAGCACCCCGGTGATCGGCACCGCGCTCGTGCCGCGCCGGTCGCCCGTGCGCCCGAACGCCTCCGCGTGGCTGCTCGCGCTGATGGTCGGCAGCATCGCACGAGGGATGCCGAAGAAGCCGAGGAGCTCGTCGTCCCAGTCGAGCGTGGTGAGGTCCATGAGCATCGTGCGGCTGGCGTTCGTCACGTCCGTGACGTGCAGGCCGCCGTCCGGGCCGCCGGTGAGGTTCCAGACGACCCAGGTGTCGGGGGTGCCGAAGAGCGCGTCCCCACGCTCGGCGGCCGCGCGCAGGCCGTCGACGTTCTCGAGCATCCACTGGACCTTGCCGGCGCTGAAGTAGGTGGCGGGCGGCAGCCCGGCCTTCTCGCGGATGACGTCGCCGCGGCCGTCGGCGTCGAGCGCGCGGGCGATCGCGGCGGTGCGGGTGTCCTGCCAGACGATCGCGTTGTGGAACGGGCGGCCGGTGCGCTTGTCCCAGACGATCGCCGTCTCGCGCTGGTTCGTGATGCCGATCGCGGCGAGGTCCCTGGTCGAGAGACCGGAGCTCGTCAGGGCCGAGCCGATGGCGGTCTGGGTGCGGTCCCAGATCTCGAGCGGGTTGTGCTCGACCCATCCGGCGCGGGGGAGGACCTGCTCGTGCTCGAGCTGGTGACGGGCCACCTCGCGCCCGTCGTGGTCGAACACCATGAACCGGGTGCTCGTCGTGCCCTGGTCGACCGCGCCGATGAAGTCCGCCATGACCCGACCCTAGAGCCCCCGACCCTCGACCACCGAGGCTCCGGGCGGGCTTGTCGGCGCCGGGCGGGGTCGTTGTCCCGCCCCCCTGCCGACAACCCCGTCCCCGCCGGACCCTGTGGACAAGTCCGCGGCTGTGGCGACCGGTTCCAGCACGATCTCGGGATGGACGGTCGACTGACGGCGTTCGCGCTGGCCCGAGGTGGGGTGTTCACCAGCGCGGAGGCGACGGGCCTCGGGGTGGAGGAGACGGCGCTGCGCCGAGCCAGGGCCGCGGGCGGCGTGGTGCGGGTGCGCCGCGACGCCTATGTGCTCGGCGAGTGCTGGACGGACGCGGGACCCGAGCAACGGTTGGCCCTCCGGACGCGGGCTGTGCTCCGGACCCGGGGGGAGGACGTGGCCTCGCACCAGTCGGCCCTCGCCCTCCACGGGCTGCCGCTCGTCGACCTTGCGCTCGACGTCGTCGACGTCCTCGGCGGGTCGACCCGTACGCGCTCGGCCGGGGGCCTGCGGGTCCACCCCCGGGAGGACGTCGAGCACGTCGTCGCCGACGGCTACCGGTGCGTCCCCGTCGCGTTCGCCCTCGCGCAGGTGGTCGTCCGGTCGGGCGTGCGTGCGGGGATGGTGCCGGTCGACGCCGCGCTGCACTCCGGGCGCATCTCGCGAGAGCAGCTCGGTGAGGCGCTCGGGCGGTTGGCCGGGCGCCCGGCGCAGGTCCTGCGCGCCGAGCCGGTGATGGCTCGGTGCAGCGCCCTCTCCGAGTCGCCGGGCGAGACGCTGACCCGGCTGTTCCTCGTGGACGCCGGGTTCGTGCTGCGGGCGCAGGTGTGGGTCGGGGACGACGACGGTCTCGTCGGTCGGGTCGACCTCCTCGTCGAGGACCGCGTCGTCGTCGAGTTCGACGGGGCCGTGAAGTACGGCGGGACGGACGGACGTGAGGCGCTGGTCGCCGAGAAGCGCCGGGAGGACCGCCTGCGCGCGCTCGGGTACGCGGTCGTCCGCGTCACGTGGGCCGACCTGGCGCATCCCGAGCGGGTCGTCGCGCGGGTCCGGCGGGCGCTGGCGGGGTTGTCGGCATCGGGCGTGGCAACAACCGTGTCCTGAGCCGATTTCCCCGTCACGAAGCAGGGTGGGCCGGTGATGCCCCCGCGCCGGGTGCCTGCGGGTCGCTGCGCCGGTGTGGGGAAGGGCACGTCGCGGCGGGCTGCCGCCGGTCGCGGGCTCGCGCGAGGATGTCCGGGACACCGGAGCGAAGGAGATCGACGTGCAGTTCGGGCGCAGCTACGAGGAGTTCGAGGTCGGGGCGACGTACAAGCACTGGCCCGGCAAGACGGTGACCGAGTACGACGACCACCTGTTCTGCCTGCTGACGATGAACCACCACCCGCTCCACCTCGACAGCCACTACGCCGAGGAGACGACGCAGTTCGGGCAGAACGTCGTCGTCGGCAACTACGTCTACTCGATCCTCCTCGGGATGTCGGTGCCGGACGTCAGCGGCAAGGCCATCGCCAACCTCGAGATCGAGAGCCTCCGGCACGTCGCGCCGACCTTCCACGGCGACACCCTCTACGGCGAGACGACGGTGCTCGACAAGTGGGAGAGCACGAGCAAGGACGACCGCGGGGTCGTCCACGTCGAGACGATCGGCTACAAGCAGGACGGCACCGTCGTCTGCATCTTCCGGCGCAAGGTGATGGTCCCGAAGCAGTCCTACCTCGACGCCCGCGGCGGCGAGCAGCCCGGCCGCCCGACGCCGCAGCCGGACCGGAACTGGCCCGGTCCGGCTGCCACGCAGCAGTCGTGAGGGATCAGGGCCGCTCGGTGACCGTGCGGCCTCCCTCGTCCCAGGTGATGCTCCGGTAGCCCGACCCCTTCGCGGCCTCCGGTGCGGAGTAGCGGGTCCAGAGGATCGCGAGGTCGGTGCCGGCGAGCGGGGAGACGGTCAGCGGGTCCGACACCTCGGTGCCCGTCGCGGCGGTGAAGGTGCCGGGCGTCGTCCCGGCGGGCACGACGGCGGCGAACAGGTAGTCGACGCGCGAGCCCTCGCCGCGGCCGGTGCCCAGGAACGGGCGTCCGCTGCTGTTGCGCGAGCCGTCGAGCTCCATCATCGACTGCCCCCCGTCAGCCGAGAAGGTGCCCATCCGGTCGAGGTCCTCGGACACGAAGACGACCGTCCGCTCCGCGTCATCGAGCGTCACCGCGGGCACGACGGCGCCGGTCTCGTCGTGGACCGTCCCGCGACCGTCCCACCAGAGGAGGTGCTGGACCGTGTCGGCGTCGCCGGCCACCTCGAACCGCACGGCGAACGCCTGCCGGCCCGTGCCGGCCAGGGGCGCTCGGACCGAGGTCGAGGCGTGGCCGCCCTCGTCGGACATCGGGGTGACGAGCTGGAACTCCTTCGCCTGCTCCGGGAGCACCCCGACGAGGACGTGCGCGTCCGGGCCGGCGGTGCCCCAGGTCGACGCGAGGGCCGGGATGCCGTCGAGGCTCGAGCCGCCCAGCATCGACGTGCTGCCGTCAGCGCCGACCGCGAGGTACTCGAGGTCGGGCGTGGCGTCGGGCGCGATCCGGACCCCCACCCGCTGGGGGCCCGGGATCGAGAGCGGCCGGCCGTCGGTGCTGCTCGAGAGGTCGGCGAACGGCTCGAGCAACGCGGTGACCGCTCCCGTCGCCGGAGCGCTGGTGCGGGTGGCCGGGACCTCCAGCGCGCGGTCCGACGACCCGTCGAGCGCGGCCCACGAGCCGATCCCGACGACCGTGACGGTGGCGAGCGCGGCGCCGGCCGCGGCCATCCGGCGGCGGCGCACGACGCGGCGGCCGCTGCCGAGGACCTCGGTGGTGTCGATGTCGTGGAACGCGGGGTTCTCGGCCTCGGTGGCGCCGCGCAGCAGCGTGCGCAGCTCGTCCTCGAAGACGTCGTGGCTCATCGGGTGCTCCCGTCGGTCGTGGTGAGCTGGGTGCGCAGGGCGGCGAGCCCGCGCGAGGCGGCGGACTTGACGGAGCCGAGCGAGATGTCGAGCAGGTCGGCGACGGCCTGCTCGCTGAGGTCGGTGTAGTAGCGCAGGACGACGACACGTCGCTGCTGGTCGGGCAGGCCCGCGAGGAGGCGGACGACGAGGTCGCGGTCCTCGCTCGTCGTCGATGCGGACACGGGCGCTTCGGGCACCTCGCCGACGCTGACCTCGCCGCGGCGTCGGCGCCAGGAGTCGGTCCGTTCGTTGACGAGGATCTTGCGCGAGTACGCGAGCGCCCCCTCCGGACGCACCCGCGGCCAGGCGACGTAGGTCTTGACGAGGGCGGCCTGCACGAGCTCGTGGGCCGCGTGGTGGTCGCCGGTGAGGAGCCACGCCGTGCGCAGCAGCGACGGCGAGGCCTGCTCGACGAAGGCCGTGAACGCGGCGTCGCGCTCGGCCCTCACCCGTGTGCTCATGGATCCTCCTGGTGCTCGGTGTCACCCTCTCTACGGCGGCACCCGGGGAAAGGTTGCCCCGGTCGGGAGGGTCTTCGCTCGCCGATAGCATCTGCGGGTGATCGACCTGCACACGCACTCCACCGCGAGCGACGGCACACAGCCGCCGGCGCAGGTCGTGGCCTCCGCGGTGGAGGCCGGCCTCACGACGCTCGCGCTGACCGACCACGACACGACCCTCGGATGGACCGAGGCGTCCGAGGCCGCCCGCCGCCTGGGCATCGCGCTCGTGCCCGGCATCGAGGTGTCCTGCGCCCGCGGCCGCCGGTCCGTGCACCTGCTGGCGTACCTGCCCGACCGCACGCACCCGGCCCTCGTCGCCGAGCTCGAGCAGGCGCGTGACAGCCGCGAGACCCGCCTGGACCGGATGGTCGACCGGATGGCCGCCGACGGCCTGCCGGTGTCGGTCGAGTCGGTGCGCGCCGAGGTCGAGGAGGGGGCGACCCCCGGGCGACCGCACATCGCCGACGCCCTCGTCCGGGCCGGCGCCGTCGCCCACCGCGACGAGGCGTTCGCCCACCTGCTGTCCGACCGGGGCCCCTACTACGTCGGCCACTACGCCCCGGACCCCGTGCGGGCCGTCGAGGTCGTCCGGGCGGCCGGTGGGGTGCCGGTGGTCGCGCACCCGCTGTCGGTCACCCGGGCCGGCACGGTCGGGGACGAGCTGCTCGAGGAGATGGTCGCCGCCGGGATGGCCGGCATCGAGGCGCACCACCGCGACCACGACCCCGACGCGGTGCGCCACCTCGTCGACCTCGCCGCGTCCCTCGACGTCGTCGTCACGGGCTCCAGCGACTACCACGGGGACGGCAAGCAGAACCGCCTCGGCGAGCGCACGACGACGCCCGAGGTGCTCGAGCGGATCGAGGCGCTGGCCACCGGGGCCGAGGTGGTCCGGCCGTGAGCTGGTTCGACGTCTCCGCCTTCACGACGACGTTCGTCACCCTCGTCGTCATCCTCGACCCACCCGGCGCCATCCCGATCTTCCTCGCGCTGACCGGCCCGCTCACCAAGGAGCAGAAGGTCTCGGCGGCCCGCCGCGCGAGCCTCGTGGCGCTCGGCGTCATCGCGTCGTTCGCGGTCTTCGGCCAGCGGATCCTCGACTACCTGCACATCTCGCTGCCCGCGCTGCAGGCGTCCGGCGGGCTGCTGCTCCTCATCGTCGCGCTCCAGCTGCTGACCGGCGCCGAGTCCGAGCAGCACGCCGACGCCGGGGTCAACGTCGCCCTCGTGCCGCTCGGCACCCCGCTGCTCGCGGGCCCCGGCGCCATCGTCGCGACGATGCTCGCCGTGCAGAACGCCGACGGCACCGGCGGCGTGGTGGCCGTCGCGGTGGCGCTCGTCGCCGCGCTCGGGCTGGTCTTCGTCGTCTTCCGGTTCGCGACCCCGCTCGCCCGGCTCCTCAAGGACAGCGGCATCGTCCTGCTCACCCGCATCGCCGGCCTGCTGCTCTCGGCCATCGCCGTGCAGATGGTCGCCGACGCCGTCATCGCCTTCGTCCAGGGGGCCGGCGCCGCCCACTGAGCCTCGTCGAGGCGGACGAGCCGCTCGAAGATGCGCTCGCGGTCCGCGCGCGGCACGCCCGGCCCGTCGTCGGCGACGACGACGCGTCCGCCGGGGCCGACGTCGAGGTGCACGCGGCCGTCGGGGGCCGGCCGCGCGCCGGGCGTTGTCGACGAGGTTGGTGAGGACCTGCGTGACGCGGTCGGGGTCGGCCTCGACGAGCGCCGGCCCGTGCGCGGTGCCGACGGTGACCGCCGCGCCCGGTCGTCGCGCCGCGGAGGCCGCCACGTCCTCGGCGAGGTCGTGGAGGTCGACCGGTCGTCGCTCGAGCTCGACCCCGCGGTCGATCCGGGCCATGAGCAGGAGGTCGTCGGCGAGGCGGCCGGCGCGCTGCGACTCGCGGACGACCCCGGCGAGCTGGCGCTCCTGCTCCTCGCGCTCCGGCCGCCCGAGCAGCAGCGCCTCGGCGGAGGCCTGCACCCCCGCGAGGGGGGTCCGCAGCTCGTGCGCGGCCTCGAGCACGAAGTCGCGCACCCGCGCCTCGGCGGCGACGGCGCGGCCCTCGGCGCCCTCGACGGCGTCGAGCATCTCGTCGAAGGCGCCGGCCATCCGGCCCAGCTCGGTCTGGGACCCCACCCGGCACCGGCACCCGGCCCGGCGGACGCGCACGCGCCGCCGACCCGGACCTCCGTACGGTGGACCCGTGCCCGAGTACGTCCTGCTCCTGTCCTGCCCCGACCGACCCGGCATCGTCGCGGCGGTCACGACCCTGCTCTTCGAGCACGGTGGCAACATCGAGGAGAGCCAGCAGTTCGACGACGTGCGCACCGACCAGTTCTTCCTGCGCATCCGGTGGTCCGTGGCGGGGGAGGACCGCGGCGTCGAGCGCTGGCAGGAGCTGCTGGCCCCCGTCGCCGAGCGCTTCGCGATGCAGTGGTCGCTGCGCGACGCGCACACGTCGACCCGTGCGCTGCTCATGGTCAGCCGCTTCGGGCACTGCCTCAACGACCTGCTCTTCCGGTGGCGCAGCGGGCAGCTCAACCTCGACGTGCCGGCCGTGGTCTCCAACCACCGCGACCTCGAGCCGCTCGTCGCCTCCTACGGCATCCCGTTCGTCCACGTGCCCGTGACCGCCGACACCAAGGCCGAGGCCGAGGCGCGGCTGCTCGAGGTCGTCGCCGAGCACGACGTCGACCTCGTCGTCCTCGCCCGCTACATGCAGGTCCTCTCGGACTCGCTGGCGCGCGACCTCGAGGGGCGCGTCATCAACATCCACCACTCGTTCCTGCCCTCGTTCAAGGGCGCGAAGCCCTACCACCAGGCGCACGAGAGGGGGGTCAAGCTCGTCGGGGCGACCGCGCACTACGTGACGCCGGACCTCGACGAGGGGCCGATCATCGAGCAGGACGTCGTGCGCGCCGACCACCGGATGACGCCCGAGGCGCTCGTCCGGGCCGGCGAGGAGGTCGAGTCGAGGGTGCTCGCGCGGGCCGTCCGGTGGCACTGCGAGTCGCGCATCCTCCTCAACGGGACGCGGACGGTCGTCTTCGACTGACCTGTCGGGCCGCCCTGCGGCTCAGGGCGTGCGGTGCCGCGCGACGCCGAGGTGCGGCAGGTGCGCCGCCGCCGGCCGCGGGATGCGCGGCAGGTGCAGCTGCCGGGGCGGGGCCTCGCGGCGGGCGAGCTGCTCGGCGGTCCAGTCGGACGGGGTGACGGCGCGGGCGATGCCCGGGGTGATGGTCCTCATGCGGTGAGGAGCGCCGGGTGGGCCGCGGTGATACGGGCGTGTCTCAGCCGCGCGAGGAGTCCTCCGGGGTGGCGGCGTGGCCGGCGCGGCCCGCGGTGCGGCGGTCCTCCTTCATCTCCGCCTCGAAGACGTGCCGGCGGCCCTCCATCAGCTCCTCGCGGGCGCGCCGCTCGTGCTCGCGGAAGGTCGCGTAGTACCCGTCGTCGTACTCCTCGACGACCTGGAAGGACCAGCGTCCGGCGAGGACGTTCCGGCCCACGAGGTCGGTCTCGACGCGGTCGGCGAGCTCGGTGTGGCCGGCGTCGCGCAGCGCGTCGACCGCCTCGCCGAGGGTGAGGTCGGCCGTTCCGCAGCGGCGGTGGAAGGCGTAGAGGTGCCCGCGGGCCTCCTCGACGACCTCGAGGGCCTCCGAGAGCTTGCCGAGGGCGGCGACGGTGGCGTCGCTCGTGCCGGCGGGTCGGGTGTGCGCGTCGTCGACGGAGTCGTGGGCCATGGACCGACGGTACGGGCACGGCCCTGTGGAAAACCCCGCGGCGCTCGCGTGGGTTTCGGCCACGCTCGAGGCATGAGCTTCGACGACCTGCCCGAGACCTGGCCCGACCTGCCCCTCGACGACCCGCTCCTCGCGGCCGACGTCGTCGACCTCGTCGTGTCGCACGCCGACCGCGTCGACGGGTGCGCCGGGTTCCTCCTGCTCGACGACACCCTGCGGCTGCGCACGCCGCTCGTCATCGGCGACACCGGGGACGAGCACGACCCCTGGGAGCTGCGCGACGGCCTCGTCGAGGCGCTGCGGCCCCTCGACCTCGGCGGGGTGGTGCTCGCCCGCGGTCGCGACGGCTCGGTGCTGCTCACCGACACCGACCGCGCGTGGCACGAGATGGCCCTCGACGTCTGCCGCCGGCTCGGGGTCCCGCTCGTCGCGGCGTTCGTCGCCACCCCGGCGGCGGTGCGGCCCTTCCCGGCGCCGCTGCGGGCGGCCGACGACCTCGCGTCGTGAGCGCCGGTCGGGACCGGCCGCGGCTCAACCCTGCCGGGTGCGTCGGCGGTGCGCGGCGGCCTTGACCCGGTTCTGGCAGCGCGTGGAGCAGAAGCGCCGGTGGGTGTTGCGGCTGCGGTCGACCCACACGCGGTCGCAGCCCGGCGCCCGGCAGACCCCGAGCCGCGAGCCCAGGTCGCCACCGATCGCCATCGCGAGCCCGGCGGCGATGCCCGCGGACCACCCGCGCGCGAAGGAGGTGTCGGGGCCGTGGAAGTGGATGGCCCAGCGCCCGTCGGGGGAGCGGTCGAGCTCGGGGTGGGCCTGCGTCCGGCGCAGCATGCGGTTGACGAGGTCGGCGGCGGCGTCGTCGCGCCCCGCGTCGAGGTGCTCGACGACCTCGCGGGCCGCGTGGACCTCCGGCAGCAGGTCATCGAGGTCCCGGGCCGACGGGCGCGGGTCGTAGCCGTCGTAGCGGACCGCCTCGACGACCGCGCCGCGCAGGGCGGCCCGGGGCGGTGCCGGGTGCTCGCGGCCGCCGTCGGTGCCCGGGGTCAGCGCGTTGACGAGGCGGACCGTCGTGTCGAGCACGGCGTCGACGTGACTGTTGAAACGCATGACTGAAGGTACCTACTCTCACGTGCGTGTCACTGCTGAAGAAGCCTACGTCAGTCATCGGCGTCCTTGTCGCCGCCCGTGTCGTCAACCGGCTCGGCGGCGCCGGGATGGGGTTCCTCGGCGTCCGGCTCACGCGCGACCTCGGGGTGCCGCTCGGCACGACCTCGGTCGTCCTCGCGCTGTTCGGCGCGGCGACGATCCCCTCGCGGGTCCTCGGGGGCGTCGTGACGACCCGGTGGGGCCCGCGCGCCGCCCTCGTCGCCGGGTTGGCCGCGGCCGGGGTGGCCCAGGCGGTCGTGGCGGCCGGGGAGGACCTCCTCGTCGTCGGGGCGGGCGTCGTCGCCCTCGGCCTGGCCTACGAGGTCGTCGAGCCGGCGACCCAGACCGCCGTCGTCGCGGGCGTCGAGCCGGGGCGGCGGGCCTCGCGCTTCTCGCTGCTCTGGGCGAGCCTCTCGGTGGCCGGGGTCGTCGCCGGCGTGCTCGCCGCCCTCGTCACCCGCTGGGGCGTCGGTGCCCTCTTCGCCGTCGACGCCGCGAGCAGCCTCCTCGCCGCGGCGCTCGTCGCGCTGCTCCTCCCCGCGCTGCCACGGCCGTCGCGGGTGCCCCGCGCCTGGCGGTCCGCGCTGCGTCCGCCGGTGCTCGGGTGGGCCGGGCTGTGCACCGTCTCGGCCACCGTCGTCATGGTCGTCGTGCTCGTCCTCCCGCTGGCCGTCGAGCGGGCCGGCCACCCGCCGTCGACGACCGCCTGGCTCCTCGTGGCCGGCGCGCTGTCGGCGGTCGCCACGCACCGGGTCCTCGCGCGGGTCGAGGTCGACGCCCCGGCCCACCGGGTGCTCGCGGCCGGGTTCGCGCTGCTCGGCGCGGCGCTCACGACGTGGGCGGTCGGTGGCGTGCCCGCGCTCGTCACCGGCGCGGTGCTCGAGGGCGCCGCCGGGACGCTGGTCGTCGGGACCCAGCAGGCGGTCGCGTCCCGCCTCGCCGTGCCCGGCGCCGAGGCCGCCGTCATGACGGTCCAGGGCCTCTCGTGGGGGGTCGCGACGCTCGTCGCACCGCTGCTCGGGGGTGCGCTCCTCGGGCTGGACCCCGCCGCGCCGTGGCTCGCCGGCGCGGCGGTGGCCCTGCTTCTCGCCGCCGGTCACGCCCGGCCGCCCGCGGCGCTCAGGCCGAAGTGGTCGGCTCCGCGAGCCGCAGGAACTCGAGGTGGCGCTCGTAGTGGTCGAGGCAGTCGTGGATGACCTGCGCCGCCGACCAGCCCATGACGTCGTAGCCCTGCCCGCCGTCGGCGAGGTGCACCTCGAGGCGGGCGTAGGAGTCGCGGCTCTGGACCATCCGACCCCCGTAGGTCGGCACCGGGGCCATCTCGACCTCGACGCGGTAGACGAACGGCGGCTCGGCGGCCGGGGTGCGCAGCGTGACCGACGGGGCCGTGCCCCCGAGGTCGACCTCGCACGTCGTCTCGACCTCGTGGCGGCACAGCTCCTCGCCGACCTCGGCGAGCGCCGGGGCCACGACCCCTTCGAGGTGCCGGACGGCGTCCCGGCGGTCGACGAAGTTCGTCGCCCGCGCCACGCGCGCCCGCCACGAGGTCGCGCGGTCCTCGCGGCGGGTCGTCGCGGCCCGCGCCGAGAGCAGGCCGTACATGCTCTGGGTCCGGCTGTCCGCCCGGCGTCCCTCGACGCGCAGGGCGCGCACGAGCCCGACCATGACGAGCACGAGCACGACGGCGAAGGGCAGGCCGAAGATGATCGTCGCGTACTGCAGCGCGGTGATGCCGCCGACGAGGAGCATCGCGATGGTCAGCAGGCCGGTCGCGGCCGCCCACGTGATGCGCAGCCAGCCCGCCGCGTCCTCGGTGAGGTCACCGAGCCGGCTCGTGAGGTTGGCCATGACGAGCGCGCCCGAGTCGGCGGAGGTGACGTAGAAGAGCAGCCCGACGAAGAACGCGAGCGCGATGACGACCTTGCCGGCCGGGTACTGCGAGAGCAGGTCGTAGAAGCCGACGCCGGTGAAGTCCTGGGCGGCCTGCGCGAAGTCGGTGTCGCCGCCGCGGATCCGCTCGATCGCGGCGTTCCCGAACACCGAGATCCACATGACGATGTACGCGAACGGGATGACGAGCGTTCCGAGGACGAACTGCCGGATGGTCCGGCCGCGCGAGATCCGGGCGAGGAAGAGCCCGACGAACGACGCCCACGCGACCCACCAGGCCCAGAAGAAGAGCGTCCACGTGCTCATCCACGTCGCGTTGTCGACGAAGGGGAAGGTCTCGAGCGTCTTGGCCGGGAAGGTGCGCAGGAAGTCGCCGACGTTGGCGACGGCGCCGTTGAGCAGCAGCGCGGTGTTGCCGGTGACGAGCACCCACCCGGCGAGCCCGAGCGCGAGGAGCACGTTGAGCTGCGACAGGAACCGGATCCCGCGGTCGACGCCGCTCGTCGCCGACACCGCCGCCATGAGCACGGCCAGCGCGGCGAGCGCGATCTGCGCCCCGGTGCCGACGCCGACGCCGAAGAGGACGTTGAGCCCGACGTTGAGGAAGACCACGCCGATGCCGAGGGAGGTCGCGACGCCGAAGATCGTCCCGAGCACCGCGGCGGTGTCGACGGCGTGGCCGAGCGGGCCGTCGATCCGCTTGCCCAGGACGGGGGCCAGGGCCGAGCGGACGGCGAGCGGTAGGCCCTTGCGGTAGCAGAAGTAGCCGAGGGCCAGACCCATCAGCGCGTACATGCCCCAGCCGGTGACGCCGTAGTGGAAGAGCGTCCAGACCGTCGCGTCGCGCGCGGCCTCGATGCTCTCGGGAGCCGGGCCGCCCTCGGGCGGCGCCATGTAGTGGGACGCCGGCTCGACGACGGAGTAGAACATCACGTCCGTGCCGATGCCGGCGGCGAAGAGCATCGAGGCCCACGCGAAGGTGGAGAACTCCGGCCGGGAGTGGTCGGGGCCGAGGCGCACGTGGCCGTAGCGCGAGAGCCCGAGCCAGACGACGAAGCCGAGCACCGCCGTGGCGAGCAGGACGTAGAACCACCCGAACCACTGGGTCGCCCACGTGGTCACCGCGCCGAGGGCGCTCTCGGCGGACGACGGGGCGAGCAGCGCCCAGAGCGCGACGACGAGCACGCCGGTGAGGGACGCGACGAAGACCGGCATCCGGACCGGTGGCCCGCCGAGGAGGCCCGTCGTGCCGCCCTCGTCCGGCGGCCCGGCCTCCGGGGTGTCGGTCGGCGGGGTGTCGGTGGCGGCGCTCATCGGGTCCTCCTCGGTGGGGCGGTCAGGACGTCGGCGGGTCGAGCGGGCTCCCGGCCCGCAGGTCGTACCAGGGCGCGTCCGACGGCGGGAGCGGGGTGGCACCGGTGATGAGGTCGGCCGCCTTCTCGGCGAGCATGACGACCGGCGCGTAGATGTTGCCGTTGGTCACGTACGGCATCGCGCTGGCGTCGACGACGCGCAGGCCCTCGGTGCCGTGGACGCGCATCGACGTCGGGTCGAGCACCGACAGGTCGTCGGTGCCCATCCGGGCGGTGCAGCTGGGGTGCAGGGCCGTCTCGGCGTCGGCGCGCACCCAGTCGAGGATCTCCTCGTCGGTCTCGACCTTCGACCCGGGCGAGATCTCGCCGCCGTCGTAGGGGGCGAAGGCCGGCTGGGCGAGGATCTCGCGCGAGACGCGGATGGCCTCGACCCACTCGCGCCGGTCCTGGTCGGTCGAGAGGTAGTTGAACTGCATGGCCGGCTTCATCCGCGGGTCGGTGCTGCGGATGCGCAGCCAGCCGCGGGCGTCGGAGTACATCGGGCCGATGTGCACCTGGTAGCCGTGGCCCTCGACCGGGCTCGAGCCGTCGTAGCGGATCGCGATCGGCAGGAAGTGGAACATGAGGTTCGGGTAGTCGACGTCGTCGTTGCTGCGGACGAAGCCGCCGCCCTCGAAGTGGTTCGTCGCCCCGAGGCCCTTGCGGAGGAACAGCCACTCGGCGGCGAGCTTCGGGCGGTTCTTGTAGGCGAGCCCCGGCGCGATCGAGACCGGCTGGGTGCAGGCGTGCTGGATGTACACCTCGAGGTGGTCCTGGAGGTGCTCGCCGACCCCCCGCAGCCCGGAGACGACGTCGATGCCGAGCGGCCGCAGCAGCTCGGGGTCGCCGACGCCCGAGAGCTGGAGCAGCTGCGGGGTGTTGATCGCGCCGCCGGAGAGGATGACCTCGCCGGCGCGCACCGTGTGCCTCCGACCGAACGCGAGGTACTCGACCCCGACCGCGCGGGTACCCTCGAAGAGCACCTTCGTCGTCATCGCGAGGGTGCGGACGTGGAGGTTAGGGCGGTCGATGACCGGGTGGAGGTAGGCGCGCGCGGCGGAGAGGCGGCGGCCGCGGTGGACGTTGCGGTCGAAGGGCGCGAACCCCTCCTGCCGGTAGCCGTTGACGTCGCTCGTGCGCGGGTAGCCGGCCTGCTCGGCGGCGTCGAAGAACGCCGTGAACAGCGGGTTCGTGGCCGGGCCGCGCTCCATGACGAGGGGCCCGTCGCCGCCGCGCCAGGTGTCGGCGCCGGCGAGGCAGGTCTCCATCCGCTTGAAGTACGGCAGGCAGTGCGCGTAGTCCCAGTCGGACATCCCCGGGTCGGCGCCCCAGCGCTCGTAGTCCTTGGGGTTGCCGCGCTGGAAGATCATCCCGTTGATCGAGCTCGACCCACCGAGGACCTTGCCGCGCGCGTGGTAGATCCGCCGGCCGTTCATGTGCGGCTCGGGCTCGGACTCGTACTTCCAGTCGTAGAACCGGCTGCCGATGGGGAAGGGCAGCGCGGCCGGCATGTGGATGAACGGGTCGAGCTTGAGGTCGTTGCGGCCGGCCTCGAGGACGAGCACGCTCGTGCCGGGGTCGGCCGAGAGGCGGTTGGCGAGGACGGACCCGGCGCTGCCGCCGCCGACGACGACGTAGTCGACCTGGTCGGGGACCTCGGCCATCGTCGTCCGGTCGCGCAGGCTCCGGGCGGTGTCGGTGACGCGGTCGAGGACGCTCATGAGAACCACCCCGTCGGGGCCGGCTCGGTGTTCTCCCACACGTGCTTGGTCTCTTGGTACTCCTCGAGGCCGAGTTCGCCGAGCTCGCGGCCGATGCCGGACTGCTTGTGGCCGCCCCACTCGGCGGGGGCGACGTACGGGTGGTAGTCGTTGACCCACACGGTGCCCAGGCGCAGCGCGCGGGCGACGCGGCGGGCCCGCTCGGTGTCGCTGGTCCACACCGCGCCGGCGAGGCCGTAGCGGGTGGCGTTGGCGAGGCGGACCGCCTCCTCCTCGGTGCGGAAGGTCTCGACCGTGAGGACCGGCCCGAAGGACTCCTCCTGGACGACGTGCATGTCGACGTGGCACCGGTCGAGGACGGTGGGGAGGTAGTAGTAGCCGCTCGCGAGCCGCTCGTCGTCGGGGCGGGCGCCGCCGCAGCGCAGCCGGGCGCCCTCGGCGAGCCCGGTCGCGACGTAGTCCTCGACCTTCTTCAGGTGCTCGGCGCTGGTCAGCGACCCGGTCTGGGCGTCCTGGTCGAACGGCGGGCCCATCCGGATGGCCCCGGCGCGCTCGACGATCGTGTCGACGACCTCCTCCGCGACCGACTCCTCGACGAGCAGCCGGGCGCCGGCCGAGCAGACCTGGCCGGAGTGGAGGAAGACCGCCGTCATCGCGTTGTCGATCGCGGCCTCCCGGTCGGCGTCGGCGAAGACGATGTTGGGGTTCTTGCCGCCGAGCTCGAGGGCGACCCGCTTGACGGTGTCGGCGGCCTGCTTCATGAGGTGCTTGCCGACGGCGAGGCTGCCGGTGAACGACACGAGGTCGACGCGCGGGTCGGTGGACATCGGGCCGGCGCACCCGGGCCCTGTGCCGAGGACGAGGTTGGCGACGCCGGCCGGCACGCCGGCCTCCTCGATCGCGCGGACCATGAGGATCGTCGAGTGCGGCGTGATCTCGCTCGGCTTGAGCACGAAGGTGCTGCCCGCCAGCAGGCACGGCGCGACCTTCCAGCTGGCCTGCAGCAGCGGGTAGTTCCACGGTGTGATGAGCGAGCAGACGCCGATCGGCTCACGGACGACACGGCTGCGCACGTGCGGCTGGCCGGGGTCGACCTCGCGGACGCGCTCGACGTCCTCGCCCTTGCCGGCGTAGAAGCGGAAGACGCTGACGACGTCGGCGACGTCGAGCCTCGCCTCCTCGAAGCGCTTGCCGGTGTCGAGGGCCTCGGCGCGCGCGATCTCGTCGGTGTCGCGCTCGAGGAGGTCCGCGATGCGCCCGAGGGCGGCGGCCCGCTCGGTCGGCGGGGTGTCGCGCCAGCGGCCGTCGTCGGCCGCGCGGCGGGCGGCGTCGATCGCCGCGAGGGTGTCGGTCTCGTCGGCCTCGTCGACCTCTCCGACGGTCGTGCCGTCGGCAGGGCAGACGATGGTCCGGCGACCGCCGGCAGCGGCGCCGACCCAGGCGCCGTCGAGGTACAGGTCGGCCATGGTCGTCCTGACTGTCGGGGTGGGGACGGATGGACCAGCCTGTCGGAGAACCGCTCCGACCGTCAAGGAGTGCAGGTCAGGCGAGCGCGCACCCCGTCGAGCGAACAGAACACGCCGTCGGGCAAGCGGTCCGGACGGCGTGTTCTGTTCACTCGACGGGTGGGGAGGGAGAGGTGGCCCGGCCTCAGCACTCGATGACGTTGACGGCGAGGCCGCCGCGCGCGGTCTCCTTGTACTTGACCTTCATGTCGCGCCCGGTGTCGCGCATCGTCTTGATCGCCTTGTCGAGCGAGACGACCGCCGAGCGGCCGTCGCCGCGCAGCGAGAGCCGGGCGGCGGTGATGGCCTTGACCGAGGCGACGGCGTTGCGCTCGATGCACGGGATCTGGACGAGCCCGCCGACCGGGTCGCAGGTGAGCCCCAGGTTGTGCTCGATGCCGATCTCGGCCGCGTTCTCGACCTGGCCGGGGGTGCCGCCGAGGACCTCCGCGAGGGCGCCGGCCGCCATCGAGCAGGCCGAGCCGACCTCGCCCTGGCAGCCGACCTCGGCGCCGGAGATCGAGGCGTTCTCCTTGTAGAGCGTGCCGATGGCGGCCGCGGTCAGGAGGAAGCGCACGACCCCGTCGTCGTCGGCGCCCGGCACGAAGCGCGTGTAGTAGTGCAGGACCGCCGGGATGATGCCCGCCGCGCCGTTGGTGGGAGCGGTGACGATGCGCCCGCCGCTGGCGTTCTCCTCGTTGACGGCGAGCGCGTAGAGGGTGACCCAGTCCATTGCGGCGAGCGGGTCGCCGGCGTGCTCACCGCGCAGCTGGCGCACGAGCCGGGGCGCGCGGCGCTGGACGCGCAGGCCGCCCGGGAGGACGCCGTCGGTGCGGCAGCCGTTGTCGACGCACTCCTGCATCACCTCCCAGAGGTGCAGCAGCCCGGCACGGACCTCGGCCTCGGTGCGCCACGAGAGCTCGTTGGCGAGCATGACGCCGCTGATCGGCAGGCCGGCCTCGGCGCACCGCTCGAGCAGCTGCGCCCCGGTGGTGAACGGGTACCGGACGGGCGTGTGGTCGGGGACGATCTCGTTCTGCCCGACCTCGTCCTGGTCGAGGACGAAGCCGCCGCCGACCGAGTAGTACTCGCGGGTGCGCAGCGGCTCCTCGCCCTCGGCCGGGTCGGCCGAGGCCCACGCGGTGAAGCGCATCCCGTTGGAGTGGAAGGGCAGGGTCGCACGGCGGTGGAGGACGACGTCGACGTCGGGGTCGCAGGCGACGTCGTGGCTGCCGCCGAGGTGCAGCGTGCGCGCGGCACGGACCTCGTCGACGCGGTTCTCGGCGGCGCGCGGGTCGGTGGTCTCGGGCGCCTCGCCCTCGAGGCCGAGGAGCACGGCCTTGACCGAGCCGTGGCCGTGGCCGGTGGCGCCGAGCGAGCCGAAGAGCTCGGCCTTGACCCGGCCGACGCGGGGCAGCAGGCCGTCCTCGCGCAGCGCCGTGACGAAGGTGTGGGCGGCGCGCATCGGGCCCACGGTGTGCGAGCTGGAGGGACCGATGCCGACGGAGAACAGGTCGAAGGAGGAGATGGCCATGAGGCGCTCAGTGTGTCATCCGCCGGGAGCGCCTGGGGACGGCCCTGCGGACGCGTCGGACGTACCGGCTACCGTCGGTGCCGTGACGGGCACGGGGGAGCAGGCGCAGCCGCAGCAGGCGGCGTTCCCCGGCATGCCCGAGCCCCTCTGGGGCGGCAGCCCGAGCAAGCTGCTCACCTTCCTCGACTGCCCGCGCCGCTACCGCCTGGCCTACCTCGACCGCCCGCGCCCGCCGGCCCGGACGCAGCGGGCCCACACCTCGCTCGGGAACGCCGTGCACAACGCCCTGCGCGACTGGTGGGACCAGCCCGAGCGCACCCCGCAGCTCGGCGCGCGCCTGGTGCAGAAGGCGTGGATCGACGTCGGCTTCCGCGACGCCGCCCAGTCCGCCCGCTGGCGGGCCCGGATGCAGGACGCGGTCGTCGCCTACCTCGAGCGCTCCGGCCCGCAGCAGCGGCCCGTCGGCATCGAGCGCACGGTGTCGTTCGTCAGCGACGACCTGCGCGTGCAGGGCCGCATCGACCGGCTCGACGACCGCGACGGTGAGCTCGTCGTCGTCGACTACAAGACCTCGCGCCAGGTCTCGACCGACGACGACGCGCGCACCTCGCTGCCGCTCGCCCTGTACGCCGCGGCCGTCTGGAAGATGTTCCGCCGCCCGGTCCGCCGGGTCGAGCTGCACCACGTGCCCTCGGGCACGGTCGCGGCCCACGAGCACACCGGTGAGTCCATCGGCCGGCACGTCGAGCGGGCGCGCTCGATCATGCGCGACGCGCGCCGGGCCGACGCCGACTTCGCCCGCCGCGGGGCGGAGTCCTCGATGTTCCCCGCCGTCACCGGGCCGCTGTGCGGCTGGTGCGACCTGCGGGCCCACTGCCCCGAGGGGCAGGCCGCGGCGCCCGAGAAGGCGGACTGGGCCGCGCTCGAGGACTGAGGGCGGGTGCCCGCTCAGCCGAGCTCCTCGAGCACGGCCGGCAGCACCTCGTGCATGTCGCCGATCACCGCGTAGTCGGCCTTGGTCACCATCGGGGCGTCGGCGTCGGTGTTGACGGCGATGATCGTCCGGCTGGAGGCGCAGCCCGCCCAGTGCTGGATCGACCCCGAGATGCCGCAGGCGAGGTAGAGGTCCGGCGCGATGCGCGAGCCGGTCTGGCCGACCTGCTCGTGGTGCGGGCGCCAGCCGAGCGAGGTGACGACGCGCGAGACACCGACGGCCCCGCCGAGGCGCTCGGCGAGGGCGTCGACGGCCGCGAAGCCGTCCGGCCCGCCCGCGCCGCGTCCCGCGCCGACGACGACCTTGGCCGCGGTCAGCCCCGAGCTGTCGCCCTGCTCGCGCCGCTCGACGCGCACGACCTGCGCGCGCAGGTCCTTGGGGTCGACGGCGACGGCCAGCGGCTGGACGCGCGCCTCGCCGGGAGCGTCCGCGGGGGTCGGCTCGACGGCGTGCCCGGCCATCGACAGCAGCCGGACCCGGCTCGGGACCGTCGCCCGCTCGAGGGCGGCGCCGCCGACGACCTGGCGCTGGACGACGAGCGGTGAGAGCGACTCGACGGCGACGACGTTGGCGGCCATCCGCAGCCCGCGGCGGGCGGCGACGTGGGCGAGGACCTCGTTGCCGCGGCCGGTGCCCGGGGCCACCACGAGGTCCGCGCGGGCGGCCCGGCCGGCCGCCTCGACGGCCGCGGCCCAGGCCGCGGCGGCGTACCGCTCGAGCGCGGGGTCGGCGGCCTCGTGGACGACCACGACCCCGGCCTCGCGGCAGTCGGCGAGGACGGCCTCGGACGCGGACCCGACGACGAGGGCGTGGAGGTCGCCGGCGCCGAGGGAGCGGGCGAAGGCGAGGGTCTCGCGGGAGACGAGCGAGGCCCGTCCCTCCTCGACCTCGACGAGGACGACGACGCTCACGAGTGCACCACCTTGAGCTCGCGCAGGACGGCGACGAGGGCGGGCGCGGCGGTCGGCCCCTCGCCGAGGACGGTGACCTGGCTCGGCGGGGCCTCGGGCACGGTGAGGGCCTCCCGGCCCGACCCGCCGGGGGTGCCCGACCACGTCATCCGCTCGACCTCGGCCTTCTTCGCGCGCATCCGCCCCATGACGCTCGGGTACTTCGGCGACACCCCGCCCTCGAGGACGGTGACGACCGCGGGCAGGGTGACCTCGTAGACCTCGGTGCCCTCCGGTCCCTTGGCGTGCAGGGTGGCGACGTCGCCGTCGACGGTGACGGTCTGCACGCCCGCGACGACGGGACGGTCGAGGAGGTAGGCCAGCCGCACGCCGACCTGGAAGTCGCCGGTGTCGGCGGCGTCGTTGCCGAGGAGCACGAGGTCGTACGTCGTCCCCGCGTCCGAGCGGGCCCGGACGGCCTCCGCGACGGCCTCGGCGACGTCGGCCGGGCCGAGGAGGTCGGCGTCGGCCTCGACGAGCACGCCGTCGGTGGCGCCGACGGCGATGCCGGCGCGCACCTGCTCGAGGCTGTCCTCGGAGCCGACCGACAGCACCGTCACGGTGCCGCCCGAGGGTTCGGCGACCTGGACGGCCAGCGCGACGGCGGCCTCCTCGTGGGCGCTCGTCGTGTAGCCGGCGTACCGGCCGTCGACGCGCAGCCCGTCGGGCGTGAGGACGACCTCGCCGGTGGGGTCGGGGACGCGCTTGACGCAGACGAGGACGTTCGTCACGCCCGCCCCCGGATCCGCAGGTTCTCGGGGTCGAAGAGCGGGGTCGCGTCGGCCGCGGCGACCGTCACGGGGTAGAGCTCCTCCATGTACGAGACGGCCAGCTGGGTGCCGACGGTGGCGACCTCCGGCGGGAGGAAGGCCATGAGCACGTGCTTGCCGAGGCTCGGGGCGGAGCCGGCCGTCGTCACGTACGGGTGGCGGCCGTGGCCGTCGGTCAGCGTGCCACCCTCGCGGGTGAGGATCGGCTCGCCGCCGAGCATGTAGCGCTTCACCCCGGACGCCGACGTGTGGTCGTCGACGGTGAGCGAGCAGAGGACCGCCTTCGGGGCCGCGTCGGCCTGCGCGAGCACCGCGTCCTTGCCGATGAAGTCCTGCTCCTTCCACTTCGCCCGCGACATGCCGGTCTCCATCAGCGTGCGCTCGGTGTCGAGCTCGTAGCCGTAGGCCCGGTAGCCCTTCTCGATCCGGCCGGTCGTGCCGTAGACGCCGATGCCGACGGGCACCATCCCGAGGGGAGTGCCGGCGTCGAGGAGCTTCTGCCACAGGGCGGCTCCCGCCTCGATGGGCACGTAGAGCTCCCAGCCGAACTCGCCGACGTACGAGATGCGCGAGGCGAGCACCGACAGCGTCCCGACCTCGATCTCGCGGCAGGTGCCGAAGGCGAAGCCGCCGGGCGAGACGTCGGCGTCGGTGAGGCCGGAGAGGATCTCGAGGGCCTTCGGGCCCCAGAGGCCGATCGTCGTCCAGCTCGAGGTGAGGTCGACGACGACCGCGCCGCCGTCCTCGGGCATCCGGTCGGCGAACCACTTCTTGTCGGCCATGCCGTGCGCGCCGCCGGTGACGACCCGGAACCGGTCGTGCGCGAGGCGCATCACGGTGAGGTCGGAGCGGAACCCGCCGCGCTCGTCGAGCACCGGGGTGTAGACGACCCGGCCGATGCGGACGTCGGCCTGCGCCACGATGATCCGCTGCACGGCCTCGAGCGCCCTCGGCCCGACGACGTCGAAGATCGCGAACGCGGAGAGGTCGACGAGCCCGGCCGCCTCGCGCATCTGCAGGTGCTCGGCGTTGATGATGGGCGACCACCAGCGCGCGTCCCACTCGTGCTCGCGCGGCATCGTCTGCTCGGGGCCGAACTTCTCGACGAGCCCGGCGTTCGAGGTGTACCAGTGCGGCCGCTCCCAGCCGGCGGTCTCGTAGAAGACCGCGCCGAGCTCCTTCTGCGAGGCGTGCATCGGCGCGAGGCGGACGTCGCGGTTGCTGCCGTACTGCTCCGCGGGGTGGACGATGCCGTAGGTCTTGATGAACGACTCGGACGTGCGCGCCTTGACGTGCGCCCGCGTCTTCTGGTGCGGGTGGAAGCGCGCGATGTCGCTGTGCCCCAGGTCGATCTCGGGGTTGCCGTGGGTCATCCACTCGGCGACCGCGCGGGCGGTGCCCGGGCCCTCCTTGATCCACACCGCGGCGCACGACCAGAGGCCCTTGACCTCGGGCGTCTCGCCGAGGATCGGGTAGCCGTCCGGCGTGAGCGACAGCAGGCCGTTGATGGCGTAGCGGATCTCGGCCCGCTCGTCGCCGAGCAGCTCGGGCATGAGCTCGAGGGCCTGCTCGAGCTGCGGGTCGAAGTCGTCCTCGGTGAACGGCATCTCGGTGGGGGAGAGCTTGCTCTGCTCGATCGAGGGGATGTCCTCGGGGTCCCACAGGATCGCCCGGTGCGCGTACGAGCCGACCTCCATGTCGGAGCCGTGCTGGCGCTCGTAGCAGAACGTGTCCATGTCGCGCACGATCGGGTAGCTGATCTCGCCGGGCTTCTCGGCGAGCACCTCGCAGGGGCCGACCGAGATCATCTGGTGGACCGCGGGGGTCAACGGGATGTGCGCGCCGGCCATCCGGGCGATCTTCGGGCTCCACACGCCGCAGGCGACGACGACGGTCTCGGCCTCGATGCGGCCCTGGGTGGTCTCGACCGCGCGGATGCGGCCGTCGACGACCTCCATGCCGGTCACCTCGACGTTGGGGACGGTCGTCAGGGCGCCGCGCTCGACGGCGCGCTCGCGCATGATCGTGCCGGCGCGGAGGCTGTCGACGACGCCGACGGTCGGGAACCAGGCGGCGCCGATGATGACGTCCTTGTCGAGGAAGGGCACCTTCTCGGCGACCTGCTCGGGGGTGACGAGCTCGGCGGGGATGCCCCACGCCTTCGCGCTGCTCATCCGGCGGCGCAGCTCCTCCATCCGCTCCTCGGTGCGCGCGACCTCGTACCCGCCGGACTCCGTGAAGACCCCGAGCTCCTTGTACTGGCGCATCGAGTCGAGCGTGATGTCGGCGAACTCGCGTGAGTGGTCGACGGGGAAGATGAAGTTGCTCGCGTGGCCCGTGGAGCCGCCCGGGTTCGGCAGGGGCCCCTTGTCGAGCTGGACGATGTCGGTCCACCCGAGCTCGGCGAGGTGGTGGACGAGCGAGTTCCCGACGATGCCGGCGCCGATGACGACGCAGCGCGCGGAGGCGGGGAGAGCGGCCATGGGGGGTCCTTCCGTCACGCCGGTGGTGCGTATCGCGCAACCCGGCGCTTATCGTGCAACACGTTCGCACAGCATGGCAGACGGCGGACGCCGTGCCAACCGGTCGTCCGCCGTCCGGCTCAGACGTCCTGGCGCGCCGCCGGGTGCTCGCGCAGGTGCCGCCGGATCGGCCCCTGGAGGGTCGACTCGAAGGTCTCCTGCCGCAGCGCCTTCCACAGCGAGACGCACAGCGCGATGAGCACCATGAGGAACGGGAAGCCGATGATGATGACCCCCGTCTGCAGCGCCCCGAGCCCGTCCTCGCCGCCGGTGACGAGCAGGACCGTCGCGACCGCGCCGGTCGCGACGCCCCAGAAGACGACGAGCGAGCGCCGGGGCTCCTCGTCTCCGCCCTGGCTGAGCATCCCCATGACGATCGAGGCCGAGTCGGCGCCGGTGACGAAGAAGATGGCGATGAGGAAGACGGCGAGCACGACGGTGACCGTGGCGAGCGGGTAGGCCCGCAGGGTGCCGAAGAGCGTCGTCTCGAGTCCGGAGTCGACGAGCGCCTTCATGTCTTCGCCCTGGGTCAGCTGGAGGTCGAAGGCGGCGCCGCCGAGGATCGAGAACCAGACGAACGAGACGAGCGAGGGGATGGCGATGACGAAGACGACGAACTGGCGGATGGTGCGGCCCTTGGAGATGCGGGCGATGAACATCCCGACGAAGGGGGTCCACGAGACCCACCAGGCCCAGTAGAAGATCGTCCAGCCGTTGAGCCACTCGCCGCCGCCGAAGACGCCGGTGCGGAAGCTCATCGTCGGCAGGTGCGTCAGGTAGCCGCCGATCGACTCGGTGAAGGTCGAGAGGATGAACACGGTCGGCCCGACGACGAAGAGGAAGAGGGCGAGCAGCGCGGCGGCGACGGCGTTGGCGTTGGAGAGCCACTTGATGCCGCGGTCGATGCCGCTGACCGCCGAGACGACGAAGCAGAGCGTGAGGACGGCGATGACGGCGACCGCGGCGGCCGTGCCGTACTCCCGGCCCGAGAAGACGTCGGAGAGGCCGCCGGTGATCTGCAGCGCCCCGAGGCCGAGCGAGGTGGCCGAGCCGAAGAGGGTCGCGAGGACGGCGAGGGTGTCGATGCCCTTGCCGGCGGCGCCGTCGACGCGGTCGCCGAGCAGCGGCCGGAACGCCGCGCTGATGAGGTTGCCTGAGCCCTTGCGGTAGGCGAAGTAGGCGATGGTCAGCCCGATGACGGCGTACATCGACCACGGGTGGACGCCCCAGTGGAAGAACGTGTACTCCATCGCGAGGTGCGCGGCCTCGTCGCTGCCCGGCTCGGCGAGCCCGAGCGGTGGCGTGTTGAGGTGGGTGAGCGGCTCCGCGACGCCGTAGAACATCAGCCCGATGCCCATGCCGGTCGCGAACATCATCGAGACCCACGAGAAGGTCGAGAACTCGGGCACCGAGTCGTCCGGGCCGAGCTTGATGTTGCCGTAGCGGCTGACGGCGAGGAACGCGCTGAAGACGACGAAGCCGCCGCTGGTCAGGACGAAGAACCAGCCGAAGTTCGTCGTGATCCAGCCGAGGATGCTGCCGCCGGTCTCGCCGAAGCCCTCGCCGTCGACCGCGCCGTAGACGAGGAAGAGCAGCGAGAGGGTCGCCGCGACCCCGAAGACCACCTTGTCGACGGGGGAGCGCCGGGGCGGCTCCGGCGCCTGCTCGGTGGTCAGCGGGGGTGGTGTCGTCGTCGCCATGGCCGTGCCCCTCGGTTGCGCTGGACGGAACGCTGTGCGCATCGCACAACAGCAGCAGTGTGAGGTGGATCACGTCGTCCGTCAACGGCCGCGTGCCGCGGCGCCCGGGTGGGCGCCGCGGCACGGCGGGGTCGGACGGGGGTCAGGACAGCCAGGCGGCGACCTTGTCGGGGTTGGCCTCGACCCACTTCTTCGCCGCGTCGTCAGGACTCATGTTCTGGTTGGCGATCATCTCCGAGACGGCGTTCTGGTCGTCGTTGGTCCACTGGAACTTCTTGATGAGGTCCACTGCGGGAGAACCGGACTCGGCGAACTTCGTCGCGATGAGCTTGTTGAGCGCGTAGGGCGGGTAGTCGCACGCGACCTTCTTGGCGTCGGCGTCGCAGCCGTCGGTGTACTCCGGGAGGTTGACCTTGACGAGCTTCATCTCGGAGAAGAACCACTGCGGGTCGTAGAAGTACGCCAGCAGCGGCGTCTTGTTCTTCTCGGCCTGCCGGAAGCTCGTGATGAGCGCGGCCTCCGAGCCACCGGTCACGACCTTGTAGTCGAGCTTCAGGTTCGTGACGAGCGCCTCGTCGTTGGTCACGTAGGAGGGGTCGCCGTCGAGGAGCTGGCCCTTGCCGCCGGACTCGGAGGTCTTGAACATCGACGCGTACTTGTTGAGGTTCTTCCAGTCGGTGATGTCCGGGTACTTCTCGGCCATCCACGGCGGCACGTACCAGCCGATGATTCCCTGGTTGCCGGTGAGGCCGGCGTCCTGGACGGTCTTCTGCTCGTCGACGTACTTCTTCGTGAGGTCGGCGTGGCCCCAGTTCTCGACGATGGTGTCGATCGACCCGGAGGCCATGCCCTGCCAGCCGACCTCCTCCTTGACGTCGGGGTAGGTGACCTTGCAGCCGAGCTTGGTCTGTGCCACGTAGCCGATGACGTGGGCGTTGCTCACGTACCCCGTCCACGGGTTGACGGCGATGCGCAGGTCGCCGCACTCCTTGCCGCCCCCGCCGGCGGTCCCGGAGGCGCTCGGCTGCTCGATGTTGCCGCCGCCGCAGGCACTCAGCCCGAGGGCGAGGGCGGCGGTGGCCGCGACCAGCGCGGTCCGGTGGGTTGCTCGTGCCATGGGCTGGACCTCTCTCCTGTCCGCGGTCGTCCGCGGGTCGTGGTGGGGTGCCCGGCTCATCGGCCGAACCGGGCGGCGGCGTGGCGGGCGATGCGGTCGAGCATGATCCCGAGCGCGGTGATGGCGATGCCGGCGGCCAGGCCCTTGCCGAAGAGCTGGCCCTGGACGAAGCCCTGGACGATGAGGTAGCCGAGGCTGCCGCCGCCGACCATCCCGCCGATGACGACCATCGACAGGACGTAGAGCAGGCCCTGGTTGGTCGCGAGCACGAGGGCCTCGCGGGCCATCGGCAGCTGGACCTTGGAGATCATCTGCCACCGGGTGATGCCGGTGGAGCGGGCGGCCTCGACGGTGGCCGGCGAGACGCCGCGCACGCCGTCGGCGACGAGCTTGGTCGCGATCGGCACCGCGTAGGCGACGGCGGCCATGATCGCCGTGAAGCGGGTCGCCGCGAAGAGCGCCAGCGCCGGCACGAGGTAGACGAACGCGGGGATGGTCTGGAAGCCGTCGAGGAAGGGCCGGATGACGGTGTCCGCCCGCCGGCCCCGACCCATCGCGACACCGAGCACGACGGCGACGAGCATGACGATGACCGTCGCGACGAGGGTCATCGTCAGGGTGACCATCGCGTCGTACCAGAGACCGGTGCCGAGGACGACGGCCTCGCAGACGAGGGTGACGACGGCCGGCCGCCAGCCGCCGAGGAGGAACGCGACGGCGAGCAGCACGAGGGCCATGACCCACCACGGCAGGTCGGACATCAGCGACTGCAGCGGGTTGAGCATCACGGCCGTGACGAGGTCCTTGAACCCGTTGGTCACGCCGGAGATCGCGTCGACGACGGCGTTCGTCAGGTCGTTGATGTGCCCGCCGAGGGGGCCCGCGGTCAGCTCGCCGAGGACCGGGACGCCGGAGAGGTCGGGGAACTGCGAGAGCTGGAGGTAGCGGGTCGAGTAGTAGGCGCCGACGAGGACGGGGAGCAGGAGCACGGCGAGGACGAGCCGCCGGCCGCTCGGGGTGAGGAAGCGGCGGTCGGTGCCGCGCCCGCCCTCCTCGGTGGCCCAGCGGGGCAGCTTCTCGAGGACGAGGGTGCGCCCGCCGAAGATGCCGGGGGAGCCGACGGCCGCGACCCGCTGGCCCGCGGGGGAGGAGCGCTCGCTCGCTGCGGTCGTCGTGCGGTCGAGCATGATCGCGATGAGGACGATGCCGAGGCCCGCCACCGCGGCGGCCCCGACGTTGAGGGTCTGCAGGGCCGCGATGACCGGCTTGCCGAGGCCGGGGCCGTTGACGAGCGCCGCGATGGTCGCCATCGACAGCGCCGCCATCGTGCACTGGTTGATGCCGACGACGATCGTCCGCTTGGCCATCGGCAGCTGGACCTGCCGCAGCAGCTGCCCCTTCGTCACCCCGAGCGAGCGGCCGGCCTCGACCGTGTTCTCCGCGACCGAGTTCAGCCCGTGCTCCGTGATGCGGACCAGCGGCGGCAGCGCGTAGACGAGGGTGAGGACGATGGCGCACGCCGGGCCGATCCCGAAGAACAGCGCGATCGGCGTGAGGTAGGCGAACGACGGCATCGTCTGCATCGCGTCGAGCACCGGGGTGACGACCGCCGAGGTGCGCCGGCTGCGCGACATCGCGATGCCGAGCGGCAGCCCGACGACCATGCAGATGACGACCGCGACGATGGTGACGATGAGGGTGTCGATGCCGTCGGTCCAGAGGCCGGCGAGACCGAGGAAGAGCAGGACGACGGTCACGAGGAGCGTCGAGCGCAGCCCGGCGAGCGCGTAGGTGACCCAGGCGGCGAGCAGCAGCACGCCGAACCAGCCGAGCCAGTCGCCCGGCGTCACCGAGCTGAGGTGCTCCTGGAGCACGCCGACGAACGTGTCGAGCCCGCTCGCGATCGTCCCGAGCACGCCGTGGAAGAACCAGTTGTCCTGCCCGAGGAGCTGCACCCGGTCGCGGACGTCGTTGAACCAGTCGTGCAGGCCGGTCGTGTCGGCGTTGGCCAGCTCGAGGGTCTGCCGGCCGCGCAGGGTGGCCCACGCGAGGACCCAGAGGGCGAGGACGGCCAGCAGCTTGCGGCCGGTGCGGCGGGAGGTCGCGCGCTCGGCGACGGGCTGCGCCTCCTTCGTCGGGGCCGGACGGGCCGGCTCCAGGGTCGTGGTCACCGCGCGCCGGCCGGGGCGTGCTGCTCGACGACGACGACCCGGAGGATGTCCTCGTCGTCGACGACCCCGACGACCGCGCCGCTCGCGTCGACGACGCGCACCGGCCCGTCGGCCGCGAGGACCGCGCGCGCGGCCTCCCGGACCACCGTCGTGTCCGGCAGTGCCGGGGCGCCGGCGCCCTCGTCGGCCGAGCCCGGCGGGCGCATGACCCAGCGCAGGGTCAGCACGTGCGACTTCGGCACCTCGGCGGTGAAGTCGCGGACGTAGTCGTCGGCGGGGGCGCCGATGATCTCGTCCGGGGCGCCGACCTGGACGATCTCGCCGTCGCGCATGATGAGGATGCGGTCGCCGAGCTTGAGCGCCTCGTCGAGGTCGTGGGTGATGAAGACCATCGTCTTGCCGACCTCGTGGTGCAGCCGGATGACCTCCTTCTGCATGTCGCGGCGGATCAGCGGGTCGAGCGCGCTGAACGGCTCGTCGAACATGAGCACCGCCGGGTCGCCGGCGAGGGCGCGGGCGAGGCCGACGCGCTGCTGCATCCCGCCGGAGAGCTGGTCGGGGTAGTTGAGCTCGTAGCCGGTGAGGCCGACGAGGTCGACCATCTCCTGGGCGCGCGAGCGGCGGCCCGACTTCTCCTCGCCGCGGATCTCGAGGCCGAAGGCGATGTTGTCGATGACCTTGCGGTGGGGGAGCAGGCCGAAGTGCTGGAAGACCATCGACACCTTGCGGCGGCGGATCTCGCGCAGCTGGTCCTCGCCCATCCCCGTGAGGTCCTCGCCGTCGAGGACGACCGTGCCGGCCGTCGGCTCGATGAGGCGGGTGAGGAGCCGGACCAGCGTCGACTTGCCCGAGCCGGACAGCCCCATGACGACGAACACCTCGCCGGGGGCGACGTCGAAGGAGACGTCGCGCACGCCGATGACGTGCCCGCTCTTGGCCTGCAGCTCCTGCCGGGACAGCTCGAGGTCGGGGGTGCCGAGGAGCTTGTCGGCGTTCGGTCCGAAGACCTTCCACAGGCCCCGGACGGAGAGGGCGGCCGAGGTCGCGTCCGTCGCGGATGTCGTCCTGCTGCTCACGGCCAGGTCCGTCACGCTCCACCTCCGCAGAGTTGCGCGATGTGCAACACCGCGTGTTCTGCGCAACAGGATGGCGCTCCGGGGTCGCCGCGGTCAAGGACCCTTCCTGCGGGTGGTCCCCGGCGTCCTCAGGCTGGCTCAGCGCTCCACGGGCTGGTGGGCGATCCGGGCCGACGCCTCCTCGGTCGCGGCGAGGAGCAGCGGGACGAGCTCGTCGACCCGGTCGGCGCCGAAGCGGAAGGTCGGCCCGGAGACGCTGATCGACGCGACGACGTCGCCGTGGGCGTCGCGGACGGGCGCGGCCAGGGCGGTGAGGCCGACGTCGAGCTCGTCGGTCGCGAGGGCCCACCCGCGCTCGCGGACCTCCGCGAGCTGCGCGTCGAGCACCGCGCGGTCGGTGACGGTCGAGGGCGTGTACGGCGTGAGCTCGCCGAGGGTGCGGGTCAGCTCGGGGTCGTGCTGCTCGCTGACGAGGACCTTGCCGTTGCTCGTCGCGTGGATCGGGATGTGCTGGCCGACCCAGTTGTACGACGAGAGGGTCGAGGAGCCGGACACCTGGTCGACGTAGAGCGCGGCGCCGCCCGAGAGCACCGCGAGGTTGACCGTCTCGCCGGTCTCGGAGGCCAGGCGTCGCACGACCGGGCGGGCCTCCTTCGCGAGGTCGAGCCGGGCGGTGGTGGCCCCGGCGAGCTTGAGGACCCCGACGCCGAGCCGGTAGCGGCCCCGCTCCTCGACCTGCTCGACGAGCCGTCGCCGCTCGAGCGCGGCGACGAGCCGGCTGGCCGTCGACTTGTGCACCCCGAGCTCGCGGGCCAGCTGCGTCGTCCCGGCCTCGCCGTGCAGGGCCAGCAGCTCGAGGATGGTGACGGCCCGGTCGACGGACTGGACGGTCGAGCCGGCGTCCCGCGAGGTGGTGCGCATGGCGCAACGGTAGCGAAGGGCGCAACCCTCGCCGACGGACCCCGGGTCAGTCGCCGAGCTCGCGCCGGCGGCGCACGACGTACTCCTCGAGCTCGGCGCGCACGGCTTCGTCGAGCGCCGGCTGCTCGTACTCCTCGAGGCGCTTGCGCCAGATCGCCTGCGCGCGCGTCGCCGTGTCCTGCGCTCCGTTGCGCATCCAGCGCTCGTAGTTCTCCGAGGAGTTGAGGAACGGCCGGTAGAAGCAGGTCCGGAAGCGCTCCATCGTGTGCATCGAGCCGAGGAAGTGCCCCCCGTGCCCGACCTCCTGGTGGGCGTCGAAGCCGAGCGAGCCCTCGTCGATCTCGAGTGGCGTGAACTCGTGCTGGAGCATCTCGACGATCTGGCAGTCGATGACGAACTTCTCGAAGCCCGCGACGAGGCCGCCCTCGAGCCAGCCGGCGCTGTGCATCACCCAGTTCGTGCCCGCGAGGAAGGTCGGGAGCAGCGTCATCAGGGCCTCGTAGCCGGCCTGTGCGTCCGGGACCTGCGAGGACGTGAGGCCGCCACCGGTGCGGAACGGCAGGTTGAAGTGGCGGGCGATCTGGCCGGTGCACAGCAGGCCGATGCCCGACTCGGGCGTGCCGAACGTCGGTGAGCCCGACTGCATGTCGATGTTCGAGAGGAACGAGCCGAAGATGACCGGGCAGCCCGGGCGGATGAGCTGCGCGAGGGCGATGCCCGACAGCGCCTCGGCGATCTGCTGGACGAGCGCCGCCGGGATGGTGACCGGCGACATCGCCCCCATGAGGATGAACGGCGTGAGGACGACGGGCTGCGCGGCCGCGGCGTACTCGAAGAGCGCGTCGAGCATCCGGTCGTCCCAGCGCAGCGGGCTGTTGCAGTTGACGAGGCTGATGCTGACCGGCGTCCGCTCGATGGCCTCGCGCCCGCCGAAGAGGATCTCGGACATCGCGATGACGTCGCGGGCGTTCTCGCCGGAGACGACGTTGCCCATGAACACCTTGTCGGTGATCGTCATCAGGGCGTAGGTCATGTCGAGGTGGCGCGAGTCGAGCGGCGCGTCGTTGGGCTCGCAGACCACGCCGCCCGCGGAGTCGAGCACCGAGAACGACTGCGAGAGACGGGCGAAGTTGCGGTAGTCCTCGAGCGTGCCGTCGCGACGCGTCTCGCCCTCGCGGACGAACGGCGGCCCGTACACGGCGCCGAAGGCCATCGAGTCGCCGCCGATGTGGATGCTCCGCTCGGCGTTGCGCGCCTGGACGTCGAACTCGCGCGGCGCCTTGGCCACCTGCTCGAGGACGAACTCGGGGTCGAGGAAGACGGTGTTCTCCTCGACCCGCTGGCCGGCCTGCCGGAACAGCTCGAGAGCCCGCTCGCTCATGAACTCGACCCCGATCTCGGTGACGAGTCGCCGCCAGCCGGCGTCCAGCTGCGCCATCGCGTCCGCCGAGAGGATCTCGTAGCGCGGCATCCGGTTCGTGAACATGCGCGTGGGCCTCCACAGGGCAGGACGAGCGTTGACGGTGAGCCGCGCCACATCCTAGCCTCATCATGTGGGCGCACAAGGCCCACATCGTGAGCGGCGACAGACGGTCGCCGCCGCCCTGCGAGAGGACCCCCCCCGTGCCGACCCCGCCCCCGACCACCGGAACCCAGTCGATCGACCGGGCCGCCGACCTCGTCGTCCGGGTGGTCCACGCCGACGGAGGGCTGACGGCCGCGGCGCTCGCGGACTCGACGGGGCTCGCGCGCTCGACCACCTCGCGGCTGCTCGCCGCGCTGGAGCGGGCCGACCTGCTCGCGCGGGACGACACCGGGTCGTGGGCCCCCGGCCCGCTGTTCGACCTCTACGCGACCCGGCGCACCGGCGACGAGGTGCTCGCGGAGGTCGCCGGCCCGACGATGCGCGAGCTCGGCGAGATCACCGGCGAGACGGTGAACCTCGGTGTGCCGCGCCGGGGCACGGTCGTGCAGGTGGCGCAGGTCGACTCCTCGTACTACCTCGGCTCGCGCGACTGGGTCGGCACCGACGTGCCCGCCCACGCCTCCGCGCTCGGCAAGGTCCTCTACGCCCACGGCGCGCTGCCCGTGCCCTCCGGCCCCCTCGACCCGCCGGCCCCGGACGCCGTGACCAGCGGCGCCGAGCTCGCCGCGCAGCTGCCCGGCATCCGCCGCGCCGGCTACGCGACGACCGTCGACGAGCTCGAGCCCGGGCTCACCGGTGTCGCGGCGCCGGTGCGCCACCGCGGGTCGGTCGTCGCCGCCCTCGGCATCTCGGGACCGACGTCCCGCCTCGTCGGCGACCTCGCGTCGACCGGCGCCCTCGTCGCCACCCACGCCGCGGCCCTGTCCGCCCGGCTCGAGCACCACCCACACGAAGGAGCGGCATGACACCCGACGACATCCTCAAGGGCCTCTACGACGAGACGCTCGTCGGCAACGGCCCGGCGGTGCTCGACCTCACCCACCAGGCGCTCGGGATGCAGATGGCCCCCGGCACGCTGCTCTTCGACGCGCTCATCCCGGCGCTCGAGGAGGTCGGTGCGCGCTTCGAGCGCGGCGACTTCTTCGTGCCCGAGATGCTCATCGCCGGCCGGGCGATGGCCGGCTCGATGGAGGTGCTGCGCCCGCTGCTCGCCGACACCGGCGTCGAGACGATCGGCAAGTTCCTCATGGGCACGGTCAAGGGCGACGTCCACGACATCGGCAAGAACCTCGTCAACATCATGCTCGAGGGCGCCGGCTTCGAGGTGATCGACCTCGGGGTGCAGGTCGCCCCCGAGAAGTTCGTCGCCGCCATCGACGAGCACCAGCCGGACATCGTCGGCTTCTCGGCGTTCCTCACGACGACGATGCCGATGTTCAAGGCGAACATCAACGCCCTGGAGAAGGCGGGGATGCGCGACTCGGTCATCGTCATGGTCGGCGGCGCGCCGGTCACCCAGGAGTACGCCGACGCGGTCGGAGCCGACGGCTACGCCGCGGACGCCTCGGCCACCGTCAAGCGCGCCAAGGCCCTTCTCGCCGCGCGTCGTTCGCAGGTGCCCGCGTGAGCGCCCCGCTGCGGCACACCGTCCTCCGATCGGCGACCGAGGAGGTCGTCATCGGTGCGGACAAGCCGTTCTGCGTCATCGGCGAGCGGATCAACCCGACCGGCCGGCCGGTCTTCCAGGCCGCGCTGCGCGAGGGCGACCTGTCGATCATCGCCAAGGACGTGGCGGCACAGGTCGCGGGCGGGGCCGACGTGCTCGACATCAACATGGGCGTGCCGCTCACCGACGAGGCGGAGCTGCTGACCAAGGCGATCCAGCTCGTGCAGTCGCTGACCGACCTGCCGGTGTGCATCGACTCCTCGGTCGTCGAGGCACTGGAGGCCGGCCTGTCGGTCTACCAGGGCCGCGCGCTCGTCAACTCGATCACCGCCGAGGACGACCGGATGGCCGCCATCCTGCCGCTCGTCAAGAAGTACGACGCCGCCATCGTCGCGCTGCCGAACGACGAGGACGAGATCCCGATGGAGGCCGAGAAGCGCCTCGCCCTCACCGAGAAGATCGTCCGGGTCGCGACGCAGGAGTACGGCATCGCGATCGAGGACATCGTCATCGACCCGCTCGCCATGCCGATCGGCGCCGACTCGACGGTCGGTCGGACGACGCTCGAGGTGATCCGCGGCATCCGCGAGCGGTGGGGCCTCAACACGACGTGCGGCGCCTCGAACGTCAGCTTCGGGATGCCGGGCCGGCACGCCATCAACGCGGCCTGGCTGCCGCTCGCGATGTCGGCGGGGATGACGAGCGCCATCATGGACGCGCGCACGCCGCACGTCGTCGACGCGGTGCGGGCCTCGGACCTCCTCCTCGGCAACGACGAGTGGGGCATGTCGTGGATCGGCGCGCACCGGGCCCGGCAGGCGGCGGAGGCCGTGGCCGCCGGGACGGCGTGACGGGCGAGCGCGGGCCGGACCAGCCCTTCGAGGACGTCGTCGAGGGCCTGCGACGCGAGGGGCTCCTCGAGCCGCCCGCGCCGCTGACCTCCGACGTCGACGACACCGAGCTCGCCGGAGCCGGCCGGGTCACGTTGTCCTTCAGCCCGGCCGAGCGCGTCGTCCGTGTGCCGCCGGGGGTGTCGGTGTTCGACGCGGCGTCGTGGAACGGCATCGCCGTGGACTCGACCTGCGGCGGGCACGGGACCTGCCGCAAGTGCCGGGTCCGGCTCACCCGCGGCACGGCGCCGGTGACCCGGCACGACGTGCGGACCTTCACGGCCGACCAGATCCACGACGGCTGGCGCCTCGCGTGCCTCGTCCGCGCGACGCACGACCTCGACGTGGAGGTGCCGCCGCTCGTCACCCGGCCCAAGGCCTCGACCGTCGGCGTCGGCCGGCAGGTCATCCTGCGGCCGTCGGTGCAGAAGCGCTACGTCGAGCTGACCGAGCCGACGCTCGCCGACCAGCGCACCGACCTCGCGCGGCTGCGCGACGCCGTCGACGACCTCACCCTGAATCCCGACCTGTACGCGCTGCGCCGGCTGCCGGTCGTGCTGCGGCAGAACGACTTCAAGGTGACGGCGGTCGTCGTCGACGAGACGCTGGTCGACGTCGAGCCCGGTGACACGACGGGGCGGCGGCACGCCATCGCCTACGACCTCGGCACGACGACGGTCGTCGCGACGCTGCTCGACCTCGAGACGGGGACGCCGGTCGCGGTGTCGTCGGTGCTCAACCGGCAGCAGCCGTTCGGCGGCGACGTCATCACCCGGATCAGCGCGACGATGATGGACCCGCAGGCGCTGCCCCGCCTCACCGCTCTCGCCCGCGAGACCCTCGCCGGGCTCGCCGCCGAGGTGTGCGAGGAGGGCGGCGTCGACCCGGCCGGCGTCTACGAGGTGGCCCTGGCCGGCAACGCGACGATGACCGCGCTCCTGCTCGGCGTCGACCCCGAGCCGCTGGGCGTCGCGCCCTTCGTCCAGGCGACCGCCGACTGGCCGGTGCTGCTGGCGTCCGACCTCGGGCTCACGCTGCACCCGGGCGCGCGCGCCGTCGTCTTCCCGGCCCTCGGCGCCTACGTCGGCGGCGACATCGTCGCCGGGATGCTCGCGAGCGGCCTCGACCGCGACAAGCGGGTCCGGCTGTTCGTCGACGTCGGCACGAACTGCGAGATCGCGCTGACCGACGGGGAGCGCATCGTCACGACCGCCGCACCCGCCGGGCCGGCGTTCGAGGGCGGCGCCATCCGCTGCGGGATGCGCGCGGCCGACGGGGCGGTGGAGGTCGTCCGGCTCGACCCCGACGCCGAGGACCCCTCGCTCGCGGTCGCGCTCGGGGTCATCGGCGACGTCGAGGCCCGCGGGGTGTGCGGGTCGGGGCTCGTCGACGCGGTCGCCGAGCTCGCCCGCGTCGGCCTGCTCGACTCCTCGGGCCGGTTCGTCACCGACGAGCGCGCCGCCGAGCTCGCGCCGGTGCTCGCCGACCGGATGGCGACGGTGCGCGAGGGGGAGCGGGTCTTCGTCCTGCACCGGCACTCCGCCGACGCGCCCGTCGAGGAGTCGGTCTACCTCTCGCAGAGGGACGTCCGCGAGCTGCAGTTCGCGAAGGCGGCCATCTCGACCGGCTGGTCGCTGCTGCTCGAGGAGCTCGGGCTCGAGGCGTCCGAGGTGCAGCAGGTGCTGCTCGCCGGCTCGTTCGGGTCCTACCTCTCGCCGTCGTCCGCGGTCCGCATCGGGCTCGTGCCGAAGCTGTCGGTGCTGCGCATCGTCTCGGCCGGCAACGTCGCGGGGGAGGGCGCGAAGATGGTGCTGCTGTCGGCCCGGGAGCGGGCCGGTGCCGACGCGCTGCTCGAGGAGGTGCGCTATGTCGAGCTCTCGGACCGCCCCGACTTCAACGACCGCTTCGTCGACCAGCTCGCCTTCCCCGTCTGAGGCGCGCGACCCGGGGCGCGTCGCCCTCGTGGCCTGCGGGGCCATCGCGCAGCCGGCGGCCGAGGCGGCGGCCCGTCACGGGTGGCCGCTCGACGTCCACCCCTTGCCACCGTTGTTGCACAACCGGCCCGAGCGCATCGCGCCGGCGGTGGCCGAGGCCGTCGCGGACCTGGGGTCGAGGTACGACCGCGTCGTCGTCGGGTACGCGGACTGCGGCACCTACGGGGCGCTCGACGCGGTCTGCCGCGAGCTCGGGGTGGAGCGGCTCCCGGGGCTGCACTGCTACGACCTGTTCGCGAGACCGGCGACCGTGGAGGTGCTGTCCGCGGAGGAGCCCGGCACCTACCTGCTCACCGACTTCCTCGTGCGGTCCTTCGCGCGGACGGTCGTGCGCGAGCTGGGGCTCGACCGCCATCCCGAGCTGCGCGACGACTACTTCCGCCACTACGCGCGCGTCGTCTGGCTGGTGCAGACGCGGGACCCCGCGGAGCAGGCGGAGCTGCGCGGGCTCGCCCAGGAGGCCGCGGAGTCCATCGGCCTGCCGCTGACGGTGCGGCACACCGGGTCCGGCGGGCTCGAGGCCGCCCTGACCGCGCTGGTCAGCCCGCGGTGAGCGCGGCGGCCATCGCCCGCAGGTGCGCGGGCGAGGAGCCGCAGCACGCGCCGACGACGTCGATGCCGAGGTCACGCAGCTCGCGCGCGTGGTCGGCCATCGCCTCGGGCCCGACGGTGTAGACGAAGCGGTCGCCGTCGAGCTCCGGCAGCCCGGCGTTGGACTGGGCGACGAGCAGCACCCCGTCCGGCCGCGCGGCCACGAGCTGCTCGGCGATGGTGCGCATCTCGTCCGGGCCGCGGCCACAGTTGGCGCCGACCGCGTCGACGCCGTCCGCGGCGAGGGCGGCCACGGCGGCGGCCGGGGTCACGCCCATCATCGTGCGCAGGTTGGTGTCGAACGACAGCGTGACGACGAGGGGCAGCTCGGGGGCCTCGGCGCGGGCGGCGGCGACGGCGGCGCGTGCCTCCTCGAGGTCGCTCATCGTCTCGACGAGGAGCAGGTCGGCGCCGCCGTCGCGCAGGCCGCGGACCTGCTCGGCGAAGAGCTCGCGGGCGGCCTCGGGGGTCAGGGCGCCGAGCGGCTCGAGGAGCTCGCCGGTGGGGCCGATGTCTCCGGCGACGAGGGCGTCGTGGCGGCGAGCGACGGTGGCGCACAGGGCGGCCGCGGCGCGGTTGACCTGCTCGGCCTGCCCGGCGAGGCCGTGCTGGGCCAGCCGCGGCTCGGTGGCGCCGAAGGTGTTCGTCGTGAGCAGGCGGGCGCCGGCCACCGCGTACTCCTCGTGGAGGGCGGCGACCGCGTCGGGGTTCGTGAGGTTCCACGACTCGGCGCACTCGCCCATCGGCAGCCCCCGCTCCTGGAGCAGCCAGCCGTAGCCGCCGTCGGCGATGGCCGGGCGCCCGGCGAGGAGGGTGGTGAGTCGGTTGGTCACGTCGACCACGGTAGCGACTGTGCGGCGGTCATCCCGGCGGTCTGACCCGGGCGGACACGGCCTCGTCGAGCATCCGCCGTCGCCACGACTCGATGACCGCCACCTGGTTGAACGTGAAGACGTGCAGGCCCTCGATGTCGAGCGCGGGGTTGGCGGCGAGCACGGCGACCCGGCTGACGAAGCGGTCGGTCGAGAAGCCGGGGGAAGCGATGCGGGCGAAGACCGACTTCTGCTTGCGCAGGAAGCGCAGCGACTCGCCGACGCCGATCTTCGTCGCCACGCCGAGCAGCTTGGTGCGGTCGACCGGCCCGGCGACCCCGACGAGGATCGGCAGGGTGACCCCGCGGCGGCGGACGCGCTCGGTCCAGGTGCCGAGGTGCTCGGCGTCGAAGGTCATGTTGGACACGACGTGGGTGGCGTAGCGGCGCTTGTCCCACATCGACTGGACGGTGACGTCGTCGTCGATGCTCGGGTGCGACTCGGGGTAGCCGGTGATGCCGACGTGGGTGAAGGGGTGCTCGAGCGCGGCGAGGTCCTGGAGGAGGTCGAGGGCGGAGGTGTAGTCGCCGGCCGGGGGGTCGGCGTCGCCGCCGGGGACGAACACCGCGGTCACCCCGGCCTCGGCCAGCCGGGAGACGACGTCCTCGAGCTCGGCGCGGCCGGTGACCATGCGCGCGGCGAGGTGCGGGACGACCCGGTAGCCGGCGGTCGCGAGGGCGACGGAGGTGTCGAGGGTGGCGGCCAGGCCCTTGCTCGGAGCGGCGGTCACGGTGACGGTGAGGGTGGGGGGCACGTGCTCGAGGACGGCCTCGGTGATCGAGGGAGTGGGCATCACCTCGTAGCGCGCCCCCTCGAGGAGGTGGGCGAGGGCCACGGTGGGGAGTTCGTTGCTCATCGTGCAACCCGTCTCGTCATACGCACCAACGGGAGCCAGCGTAGGGGTGGGGGTGCCCCGGGCGCCAGAGCCGTGTCGGGTGGTGGTGGCAGGCTGCCGGGATGGAGCAGCGAATCTCGTTCGTCACCCTGGCCGTCGCCGACCTCGCGACCTCGCGGCGCTTCTACGTCGACGGGCTCGGGTGGGTGCCCGAGCTGGAGGTCGACGGCGAGGTCGTGATGTTCCCGGCGGGGGAGCGGCTCGTGCTCTCGCTCTGGGACCGGGCGCACTTCGAGGCCGAGGTCGGCGGCGTCACGGTGAGGGGGCCCGGCCTGCTGCCGCTCACGCTGTCGCACAACGTCGAGACGCCGGCCCTCGTCGACGAGGTGCTGGCGCTCGCCGCGGCGGCCGGGGCGCCGGTCGGGACGGGGGTCGAGCGGGAGTGGGGTGGCTACTCCGGCTACTTCGCCGACCCCGACGGCGTGCGCTGGGAGGTCGCCTGGAACCCGGGCCCGATCGGCCGCCGGGTCGTCCCGGGCACGGAGCCCGTCGTCCCGGGCTGAGGGGCGGTCAGAGACCGGCGGCGCGGCGGACCGGCGACTGGGTGCCGTAGTACGCCTGCAGGTTCTCCTGGAGGATGGAGCGGATGAGCGGGGCCTCCTCGGTCGCGATGCCCTGCGCCTCCTGGGTGTCCACGGCGACGAGGAGGTCCTCGATCTCGTGGGGGGTCCGGTAGTGCGAGAGGTCCTCGCGCAGCCGGCGGACCGCGGCGCGCTGCTCGCGGCGCTCACGGAGCTCGTCCTTGACGGTGGTCCAGAGTGCGGTGGTGTTCGTCATGCATCCAGTGTGCGAGCGACGCCATCCATGCGTCCAATGAAAACGACGCAAGCAACACATGACGTATCGTCATGGGATGGACACCGAGTCGCTGCGCTGGTTCCAGCTCGTCGCCGACGGCTACACGGTCACCGAGGTGAGCGACGTCTTCGGCGTCAGCCAGTCGGGGGTCTCGCGCGCGCTGGCCCGGCTCGAGGACGAGGTCGGCACCCCGCTCCTGCACCGGCAGGGCCGGGTCCTGCGGATGACCTACGCCGGCTCGGCGTTCAAGCGCCACGTCGACGCCCTCGTCAACAACCTCGACGACGGCCTCGCCGCGGTCGGCGAGATCGTCGACCCCGAGAGCGGCGTCGTCACCCTCGCCTACCCGCTGAGCCTCGGCAGCTGGCTCGTCCCCGGCCTCGTCGGGGCCTTCCGCGAGCAGCACCCCCGGGTCCGGGTCGTCATCGAGCGCACCGCGGTCGGCGAGGACGGGCGCATCTCCACCCAGCTCGCGACCCGCCGCGCCGACCTCGAGCTGACCGCCGCCCGCGTCGCCGGCCAGGGCGTCGTGTGGCAGCACGTCCTCGACGAGCCCTTCGTCCTCGCCGTCTCCACCGACCACCCGCTCGCCGGCCGCTCCGAGGTCGCCCTCGCCGAGGTCGCCAGGGAGCCGTTCGTCCTGCGCGCCCCACCGTCGGGGATGCGCCAGCAGACGCTCGACCTCTGCCGGGCCGCCGGCTTCATCCCGGCCGTCGCGATGGAGGCCGAGGACCTGCCGACCATCCGCGGCTTCGTCGCGGCCGGTCTCGGGGTCTCCGTCGTCCCCGCGCAGGGCCTCTCCGTGCCGGCGACCTTCGCCCGCACCCGGCTCCTGCCCCTGACCGACGTCGGCGCGCACCGCGAGGTCGGGCTCGCGTGGGTCGACGGCCGCCCCCTCCTGCCGTCGGCCGAGGCGTTCCGCCGCTTCGTCCTCGCGTCCGGGCGCCGCCGCGCCGGATGAGAGGATCGGGCCGTCCCCGACGACGATCCGAAAGGGCCGCCCCATGGCGCCGAAGCGCAAGGCCACGATCATCGCCCTCGCCAACCAGAAGGGCGGGGTCGCCAAGACGACGTCCGTCGCCTCGCTCGGCGCCGCGTTCGCCGAGGCCGGCAAGCGGGTGCTGCTCGTCGACCTCGACCCCCAGGCCTGCCTGACCTTCAGCCTCGGCGTCGACCCGGACACCGTCGAGTCCTCCGTCCACGACGTCCTCCTCGGCGCCGCCGAGCTCGCCGACGTCGTCCAGACCTGCGCCGACGGTGTCGACCTCGTCCCCAGCTCGATCGAGCTCGCCGGCGCGGAGGCCGTCCTCCTCGGCCGGCCGGCGCGCGAGTACGTGCTCCAGGGCGCCCTCGACACCGTCCGCAAGGACTACGACGTCATCCTGCTCGACTGCTCGCCGAGCCTCGGCGTGCTCACCCTCAACGCGCTGACCGCCGCGCAGGGCCTCGTCGTGCCCATGCCCTGCGAGATGCTCAGCCACCGCGGCGTCGGCCAGCTGCTCGACACCGTCGCCGACGTCAAGAAGATCCTCAACAAGAAGCTGCGCGTCATCGGCATCCTCCCGACGCTGTACGACGGTCGCAGCACCCACGCGCGCGAGGTCCTCGAGGACGTCGGCCAGCGCTACGGCCTGCCGGTGCTCAGCCCCCCGATCCCCAAGACCGTGCGCTTCGCCGAGGCCCCGGCCGTCGGCCGCTCGATCCTCTCGACGGCGCGCTCGAGCAAGGGCGCCACGGCCTACCGCGAGGTCGCGGCGGGGCTGCTCGAGACACTCTGACCGTATTCCCCGAGCGGCGGTGAGATCGCTCATCGTCGAATGTTTGTCCAGAGTTTGACCGCGGGTGGGGGAGGCGTCCTAGCCTGCTGGGATGACGACAACCACCCCTGCACTCATCGCCGACTCCGCGACCTCCGGCTTCCGCCAGGGCACCATCGAGCGGCGCGACCTGCGACCGGACGACATCCGCATCGCCATCGCCTTCGCCGGCATCTGCCACTCCGACATCCACACCGCCCGTGAGGAGTGGGGCCCCGCCCACTTCCCCCTGACCGTCGGCCACGAGATCGCCGGGACGGTCGTCGAGGTCGGTTCCGACGTCACCCGCCACTCGGTCGGTGACCGCGTCGGCGTCGGCTGCCTCGTCGACTCGTGCGGCGAGTGCGAGCAGTGCAAGGACGGCATGGAGCAGTTCTGCGTCAAGCCCTCCGTCGGCACGTACAACGCCCAGGGCTACGACGGCGAGTGGACGATGGGCGGCTACGCCCAGGAGGTCGTCGTCTCGGAGCGCTTCGTCCTGCGCATCCCCGACGGCATCGAGCTCGACGTCGCCGCCCCGCTGCTCTGCGCCGGCATCACGACCTACTCGCCGCTGCACCGCTGGGGCGCCGGCACGGGCAAGCAGGTCGCCATCGTCGGTGTCGGCGGCCTCGGCCACATGGGCGTCAAGATCGCCACGGCGATGGGCGCGACCGTCACGACCATCTCGCGCAGCGACGCGAAGGCCGCGGACGCCATCGGCCTCGGTGCGACCGCGCACATCGCCTCGAAGGACGAGGAGGCGATGGAGGCCGCCAAGGGCACCTTCGACATCATCCTCAACACGGTGAGCGCCGACATCCCGATCGCCGACTACGTCGCGCTGCTCAAGCCGGCCGGTGTCGTCGTCAACGTCGGCCTCCCGCCGGCCCCCTACGAGATCCCGCCGGGCGCCCTCATCGGTGGCAACCGCGCGGTGGCCGGCTCGCAGATCGGTGGCATCGCCGAGACCCAGGAGATGCTCGACTTCTGCGCCGAGCACGGCATCGCCGCGACCATCGAGGTCGTCGACGCCGCCGACGTCGACGCCGTCTGGGACCGCGTCGTCGACGGTGACGTCCGCTACCGCGCCGTCATCGACACGAGCACCATCACCCCGCAGGACTGACCCGGTCCACCCCGCGCGAGAGGGGCCGCATCCCACCCGGGATGCGGCCCCTCTCGTCGTGCGTGGGGAGGTGCGGGCTCAGCCCTGCGCGCCCTCGCCGGCCGGCTTGCCGCCCTGGGTGCGGCGGCGGTTGCGGCTGCGCCGAGGGCGCTCGCCGCCCTCGGTCGGGCGGTCGGACGAGCGACCCTCACCGCGGCCGCCGTCACGCCCGCCACGGCCGGAGTCACGCCCGCCGTCAAGGCCTGCGCGACCACCGCCGCGGCCACCACGACCACCGGACTTGCCGGTCTCGCCGAGGTCCTCGAGCACCTCGGCGTCCAGGCCCTCGCGGGTGCGCTTCGCGCGCGGCAGGCGGCCCTTGGTCCCCTCGGGGATCGCGAGGTCGGTGTAGAGGTGCGGCGAGGAGGAGTAGGTCTCGACCGGCTCGGGGATGCCGAGGTCGAGCACGCGGTTGATCATCCCCCAGCGGTGCAGGTCGTCCCAGTCGACGAAGGTGACCGCGGTGCCGGTGTTGCCGGCGCGGGCGGTGCGCCCGATGCGGTGCAGGTAGGTCTTCTCGTCCTCGGGGCACTGGTAGTTGATGACGTGCGTGACGTTCTCGACGTCGATGCCACGGGCCGCGACGTCGGTGGCGACGAGGATGTCGACCTTGCCGTTGCGGAACGCGCGCAGCGCCTGCTCGCGCGCGCCCTGGCCGAGGTCACCGTGGATGGACGCGGCCGCGAAGCCGCGCTCGACGAGCTCGTCGGCGACCTTGGCGGCGGTGCGCTTGGTACGGCTGAAGACGATGGTCAGACCCCGGCCCTCGGCCTGCAGCATGCGCGCGAGCATCTCGACCTTGTCCATCGCGTGCGCGCGGTACACGTGCTGCTCGACGGCCTTGACCGTGTGCGCGTTCTCCTGGTCGTCGCCCATCGCGCGGATGTGCGTCGGCTGGTTCATGTAGCGGCGGGCCAGGGTGACGACGGCGCCCGGCATGGTCGCCGAGAAGAGCATCGTCTGGCGGCCGGCCGGCGTCATCGCGAGGATCTTCTCGACATCGGGGAGGAAGCCGAGGTCGAGCATCTCGTCGGCCTCGTCGAGGACGACGATGCGCGCGTGGCCGAGGTCGAGGTGGCCCTGCTGGGCGAGGTCGATGAGGCGGCCCGGGGTGCCAACGACGACCTCGACGCCCCGCTTGAGCGCCTCGACCTGGGGCTCGTAGGCCCGGCCGCCGTAGACGGTGAGGACGCGGATGCCGCGCTTCGCGCCGGCGCGCTCGAGGTCGCCGGCCACCTGGACGGCGAGCTCGCGGGTCGGGGCGACGGCGAGGGCCTGCGGCTTGCCCGCGGCCGGGAGGCCGGCGAACGCGTCGTCACCGGGGGCGACGACGCGGTTGAGGATCGGGATGCCGAAACCGAGGGTCTTGCCCGTGCCGGTCTTGGCCTGGCCGATGATGTCGTGGCCGCCGAGCGCGACCGGCAGCGTCATCGCCTGGATGGGGAAGGGGCTCGTGATGCCGTGCCCGGCCAGCGCCGCGACGATGTCGGGGTGGATCGGGAAGTCCGAGAAGCTCGGGGTCGGCTCGGTCGGGGCGGCCTGCGGTTCGGCCTGGGCGTCGGTGACGTCGGTCATGGACTCTCTTCTTCGGTCGGCGGGCGCGCGGGGCGCACCAGCGCAGAGGCTGCGGGCCGATCGGAGGTCATCGGGGGCGGTCGCGGCGTCCGGGGACACCGGGCGTCCGCCCATCAAGGTCACTACACGGGTGCGAGCCGACCGGGCACCGTGGTCGCCGCCACTCTACCGTTAGGCTCCGACGCATGGACGCGGACGGGGCGCAGGAGCACGGCTACGACGCCGCCGTCGTCGACCTCCTCGGGGTGCTGGCCTACGGCGAGCTGACCGCCTTCATGCGGATGGCGGCCGACTGCGACCTCGCCCCGACGCTCTCGCTGAAGTCCCGGATGGGACGCCTCGCGACGACCGACTTCCAGCACTACGAGCGCCTCAGCGCGCACCTCGCGGGCCTGGGCGTCGACCCGGAGGCGGCGATGGCGCCCTTCGTCGCGCCGTTCTCCGCCTTCCACGAGCGCACCCGCCCGCGGGGGTGGCTCGAGGGCCTGGTCAAGGCGTACGTCGGCGAGGGCATCGCCAAGGACTTCTACCGCGAGATGTCGGCGTTCGTCGACGAGGAGACGCGCGGCGTGATGCAGGACGCCCTCGACGACGGCGGGCACGCGGAGTTCGTCGTCCAGATCGTCCGCGACAGCATCCGCACCGACCGCACGGCCGCGGGCCGACTCGCCCTGTGGGGGCGACGGCTGCTCGGCGAGGCGCTCTCGCAGGCCCAGGCCGTGGCCGTCGAGCGCGACGCGATGGCGGCGCTGCTCGTCGGGGGAGGGCTCGACCTCGGCGAGGTCGGTCGGATGTTCACCCGGCTCACCGAGAACCACCAGAAGCGGATGGCCCGGATGGGTCTGGAGGCCTGAGCGGCCCCTCCTGCGCACGACGACGGCCCCCGCCACGTGGCGGGGGCCGTCGTCGTGCGGGTGTCGGTCAGGCGCGGGTGCGGGGGGCGCCGCCGCGGGAGGCCATGACGCGCTCGTAGATCACGACGAGGACGGCCGCGACGATGACGGAGATGACCCAGCGCAGCCAGTCGATGCCACCGGTGGTGCAGACGCCGATCTGGGCGGAGAGCCAGTAGCCGATGAGGGCGCCGACGATGCCGATGACGACGGTGACGACCATGCTGATCGCCTGCCGGCCGGGGAGGACGAGGCGGGCGAGGACGCCGATGACGGCGCCGAAGATGATGGTGCCGATCCATCCGCCGACGCCCGACGGGGCGCAGCTGGCGGCCATGGGAAGGAGCTCGGTCATGCGGTTTCTCCCGTTCCGGGCCCGAGGGCCCCGTCACACGTGCCCGGATCTCGGGCACGACGCGACGCTAGACCTTGGACGAAGATTCGTCAAACCTTCGACAGGATGGGTCGGAACGAGGGATCGGCGCAGGTCAGCGCCGGTGTGCGTCAGATGCCGAAGCCGACCTTGCCCTTGTCGGTCTCGCCGACCTGGATCCAGCCGACCGAGCGACCCGGCACGAGGACCGTGCGGCCCTTGGTGTCGGTGAGGCGCAGGATCCCCTCCGGAGTGGCGAGGGCGGCGTCGACGGCCGCGGCGACCTCGTCCGCGTCGGCGTTCGTCTCGAGGCTGAGCTCGCGGGCGACGTTCTGGACACCGATGGTGACCTCCACGGGGCACGCACCTTTCGTCGGTCTCGCGGGCCGGGGCCCGCTCGGATGGGTACTCGCGCTCAGGCTAACCCGCGACGCGTCGGGGCTGTTCCGGTGCTCGGGCGTGTTCGCCGAGGGCGCAGCGCAGCGGTCGTCAGGACCCGACCTTCGGGAAGGAGCCGAGCCCGCGCCAGGCGAGCGTGCTGATCGTGGCGGCGGCCTCGGCCTCGGGGATGTCGCCGTCCTGGGCCAGCCAGTGCCGGGCCGCCACCTGGGCCATCCCGGCGAGGGCAGAGCCGAGGAGGAGCGCCCGCTCGTCGTCCGCACCGGTGTCCTCGGCGATGACCTCGGCGATGGCCTCGGCACAGGCGAGCTCGACGGCGTCGAGCCGCGAGCGGACCTGCGGGACGCTCGTGAGGTCGGACTCGAAGACCATGCGGAAGGCGGCGTCCTCGCGCGTCACGAAGTCGAAGTAGGCGGCGACCGTCGCGCGGACGCGGGCCTCGTTGTCGCCGGCGTCGGTCCCGAGCGCCCGGCGCACGAGCTGCTCGAGGGTGTCGCAGTGGGTGTCGAGGAGGGCCAGGTAGAGGTCGAGCTTGCCGGGGAAGTGCTGATAGAGGACGGGCTTGGAGACGCCGGCGCGGTCGGCGATCTCGTCCATCGCGGCCGCGTGGTAGCCGGACTGGACGAACACGGCCTGGGCGGCCTCGAGCAGCTGGGCGCGGCGCTCGCTGCGCGGCATCCGCGAGCTGCGAGGGGTCGTGGTGCTGGTCATGGGGTCCTCCGGTCGTGGCGTCGCGCGTCATCCTACGGACGGGTAGGTCGTGGCCGGGGGCTGTGCCCCGCGCCGGTGTTAGGTTCGCCGTATGGCGCGTCCCCCGCTGGTGCCGCCCGGGCCCGAGCTCACCGCCGCAGAGCGGACCCGCTTCGCCCGCCACCTCCTCCTGCCCGACCTCGGGCTCGACGGCCAGCGCCGCCTGCGCGCCGCGCGCGTCCTCGTCGTCGGTGCCGGGGGGCTGGGGTCGCCCGCGCTGCTCTACCTCGCCGCGGCGGGGGTCGGCACGATCGGGGTCGTCGACGACGACGTCGTCGAGTCGACCAACCTCCAGCGCCAGGTGGTGCACGGCGTCGACGACGTCGGTCGCGCCAAGGTCGACTCCGCCGCGGACGCCGTGGCGGCGATCTCGCCCGACACGGTCGTCGTGCGGCACCGCGAGCGGCTCGACGCCGTGACGGCGATGGAGGTGCTCGCGGACTACGACCTCGTCCTCGACGGCGCCGACAACTTCCCGACGCGCTACCTCGTCGGCGACGCGTGCGCCCGGCTCGGCATCCCGCACGTCTGGGGGTCGGTCTACCGGTTCGACGGGCAGGTGTCGGTGTGGTGGGCCGGCGAGGGCCCCTGCTACGCCTGCGTCTTCCCGCAGCAACCGCCGCCGGACGCCGTGCCCTCGTGCGCGGTCGGCGGGGTGCTCGGCGCGGTGTGCGCGTCGGTGGGGTCCGTCATGGCGACCGAGGCGGTCAAGCTCGTCACGGGGTCGGGGGAGGTGCTCGTCGGCCGGCTGCTCGTCCACGACGCGCTGCGCCAGACGTGGGACGCGGTGCCGGTCCGGCGCGACCCGGGCTGCGCGGTGTGCGGCGCCTCGGCCGACGCGACGCGTCCGCTCGGGTGGGCGACGCAGCGTGAGGATGCCTGTGCTGCAGGCGATCTGGCGGACGATGGCTCGCTGGGTCGTCCCGAGGTCGGGGTCGAGGAGCTCGCCCGGCTGCTCGCCGAGCGTGACGCGGGGCGGGCCGAATTCGTCCTGCTCGACGTCCGCGAGCCGGGGGAGCGCGACGTCGCGGCCATCCCGGGCTCGGTGCTGCTGCCGGTCGGTGAGGTGCGTGCCGGGGCGTCCGTGCCCGGGGGTGACGGGCGCCGGGTCGTCGTGCACTGCAAGGCCGGTGGGCGCTCGGCGGAGGCCGTCGACCTGCTGCGGGCTCGCGGCGTCGACGCGTGGGACGTGCCCGGCGGCATCCTCGCGTGGTCGCGCGACATCGACCCGTCGGTGCCGGGGTACTGAGGGTGGCCGGTGACGGTGCGGACGGCCTGGAGCGGTTCGTCGCGGCCCAGGACTCGGGCGGGACGTATGCCGCCGCGCTGGCCGAGCTGCGCGCCGGACGGAAGCGCTCGCACTGGATGTGGTTCGTCCTGCCCCAGGTGGCCGGGCTCGGACGCAGCGCGACGGCGCAGCACTACGGCGTGCGCGGGGTGGGGGAGGCCCGCGAGTACCTCGCCCACCCGGTGCTGGGGCCGCGGCTGCACGAGTGCGTCGAGGCCCTGCTCGCGCTGCCGGGGTCGGACGCCGAGGCGGTCCTCGGCGGCATCGACGCCGTCAAGCTGCGCTCCTCGATGACCCTGTTCGCGGTGGCTTCCGGTCCGGGAGAGGACACGCCCTTCCGGGCGGCGCTCGAGCAGTACTTCGGCGGCACCGACGACCCCGAGACGCTGCGCCTCCTCTGATCCGGGCGGTGTGAGCACGGTTGCTCGGTGCGGGATCCTGCTGTGCGCGAGCTCGATTGGTTGTCCACAATGCTCTTGGGACCCTTGTCTGTCGAACACGTGTTCGGTACACTGAGGCATGGACACCGAGACCCTCTCCCGCCGCATCGCGGGTCTGCGCGAGGAGTGCGCGCGGCTGGGTCGTGAGCTGGTCGAGCAGGGTCACGGCCTGTCGCCGGAGGAGGCGTTCGCGCTCGCCGGGGAGCTGCAGGGTGTCGTGAACGCGGCCGAGGGGGCCACGGCGGTGGCGGGGGCGTGGGGCGCCAGGGTGGAGACGACGGTGCGGTCCGGGTCGTGGGAGCGGGTGCATCCGGTGGGGTTCGTCGACGCGATGGCCTCGACGCGGATGTCGCTCGCGACGGGGCTGACCGAGGGGGTGGCGGGCCGGAAGGCGGCGTTGGGTGCGGCGCTGGGTGAGCGGTTCCCGCGGGTGCGCGAGCTGCTCGTCGCGGGCGAGGTGGCCGTGGTGAACGTGCACAAGGTCGTCGACGCGTGCGCCGGTCTGGACGCCGAGGCCTGCGGGCAGGTGGATGCGGCGCTGGCGCCCCGGCTGGCGGGGATGGACCCGGCGCGGGTCGCGGGTGAGGCGCGGCGGGTCGCGACGCGGGTGGCGGCGGACCAGGTCGCGGCGCACGTGGCGCTGCGGAAGCGGGGCCGGTGCGTGGAGGTCCGGCCCGGGGAGGACGGGCTGAGCGACTGGTTCGCCTCCCTGCCGACGGCGACCTCGAGCGCGATGTGGGCGGCGGTGGAGGAGCTGGCCGGGGGCTACCGGCAGAGCGACGGCGCGCTGTCGGTGCCGGAGTCGCGGGCGGACGCGCTGGCCGACCTCGTGCTGTGCAACGTCAAGGTCAGCGCCCAGGTCACCCTCGGGGTGCCCGTGGTGACCGACCGGCCGGCGCCCGAGGAGCAGTGTGGGACGAGGTTCCGGATGGAGTGGGACGACGACGAGACGGTCATCGACGCGGTGACCGGACTGGAGACGCGCTACGGGGACCTGGACGCGGCCAGCCGGGAAGCGCTGTCGTGGTTGGCGGAGCCGGCCGAGCTCGACGGCGACCTCAGCGTGAAGCAGGCGGTGGTGTCGTCGGGGTACGCGGTGTCCGGGACTCAGCTGCCGGGTCTGGGCTGGGTCGACCCCGCCACCCTCGCCAACCTCCTCAAGCTGCTGCCGTTCGAGGTGGCCCGCGCCGTGCTCGAGGCCGACACCGGGACCCTGGCCTCCCTCACGACTGCCGCGTACAGGCCACCGACGGCGATCAGCGAGTTCGTCAAGACGAGGGACGGGACGTGCCGGATGTGGGGCTGCACCAGACCCGCCGCACACTGCGACCTCGACCACGTCCGGCCATGGCCTCTTGGTGCGACCACCCCCACCGGGCTGGAGGACCTCTGCCGGCGCCACCACCGCCTCAAGCAGCAAGGCCGGTGGCGACCCCACCTCGCCCCCGACGGCACCGTCACCTGGCACGGCCCCGACGGCGCCACCCGCACCACCGAACCCCAGCACCGCACGACCGGCTGAGCCCGGGGCGTCAGCGGGGCGACAGGACGACGAGCTCGGTGCCGGACGGGTCGACCAGGGTGACCGAGTCGCCCTCAGCGAGAACGGTATCCACACGGACAGCGCCCAGACGTTCGAGCTCGGCGACGGCATCGGCGAGGTCGGTGCCCGCCGCAGCGACGACCTCCATCCGGGTGCGGCTCACCCCGTCCTTCGGAGCCACCGGGCCGCCACCCCACGCGACCTTCGTGCCGCCGGCCGGCGACTGGACCGCCGTCTCGTCGTCCTCGTCCCACACCAGAGGCCAGCCCAGCGCCTCGCTCCAGAACACGCCGGTCGCCCGACCACCGTCCCCGGCGACCTCGCCGAGCAGCCCGGTGCCCGCGAGGAAGCGGTTCCACGGCGGGATGACGCACAGCGCGTTGCCCTCGGGGTCCGCGAGGACGACGTGCTCCTCGTCCGGCTGCTGCCCCACGTCGAGGTGTCGGCCGCCGAGCGCGAGGACCCGCTCGACCGTCGCGGCCATGTCGTCGGTCGAGGTGCTCGTGACGTGGAGGTGGTGACGGCTCGCCCCGGACGGCGCGGCCGCGGCCCGGAACCGGAGGGCGACGCACGCCGGGTCGGACGGGACCACGGTGACCGCACCGGGGCGGTCCTCGGCGGTCGTCCAACCGAGGACTCCGGCCCAGAACCGGGCGAGGGCCACCGGGTCCGCCGCGTCGACGACCAGGGCCTCGAGGTGCAGGGTCATCCGGGATCCTCCCCGTCGTCGGTGACGCGCCGACGCCAGGTCCGTCGGCGGCCACCGGCAACACGGTTTCCCGCAGGACGCCCGGCCGAGCCGGTGTCGGTCGGACGTGGTGGAATCGCGACGTGCTCGTCCTCCGCCGCCCCGCCACCGCCTCGGTGGCCGAGCCGGCCCTCGACCCGCAGCAGCAGGCGGCGGTCGACGCCGACGACCTCGTGGTCCGCGTCCTCGGGGCGCCGGGCACGGGGACGAGCACGGTCGCGGTCGAGCGCGTGGTGCGCGCCGTCCGCGACGGGGCCCCCGCCGACTCCTGCCTGCTGCTCGCCCCGACCCGCCTCGCGGCCGCCCGCCTGCGCGACGTCGTCACGGCCCGGCTCGGCGGCACCACGTCGACCCCGCTCGCGCGCACCCATCAGTCCTTCGGCTTCGGCGTCCTGCGCGAGGCGGCCGCCCTGGCCGGGGACCCGGCGCCCCGCCTGCTGAGCGGCCCCGAGCAGGACGTCATCCTCCGCGAGCTCCTCGCCGGACACGCCACCGGCTCGGCCCCCACCCCGCCGTGGCCGCGGTCGGTGCTCCCCGCGCTGGCCACCCGCGGCTTCCGGGCCGAGCTGCGCGACCTGCTGATGCGTGCCCTCGAGCTCGGCCTCACCCCGCCCGACCTCGAGCGCCTCGGCCGCGAGCACGGCGTCCCCGAGTGGGTCGCCGGCGCCGCCGTCCTCGCCGAGTACGAGGACGTCACTGCGCTGTCCGCCCCCGGGGCATGGGACCCCGCGACCGTCCTCACCGCCGCCGCCGACCTCCTCGAGGAGGACAGCGAGGCGCTGAGGCGGATGCGCTCCCGCCTGCGCCTCGTCGTCGTCGACGACGCCCAGGAGCTGACACCGGCCGCGGTCCGGCTGGTCACCGTGCTCACCCGCGACAGCGGCGTCCCGGTGGTCCTCACCGGCGACCCCGACGCCGCGACCCAGACCTTCCGCGGCGCCGACCCCCGCCTCTTCGTCATAGCCTGGCCGGACGCCGCGACGCACGTCCTGCGGACGGGTCACCGCTGCACCGCGCCGGTGGTCCGCGCCGCCGGGCGGGTCGTCGCGCACGTCGGCGTCGTCGGCGGAGCCGCCCACCGGGCGCCCGAGCCCGTGGCCGGCGAGGGCGCGGTCGAGGCGCACCTGCTGCGCACCGGTGCCCAGGAGTCCGCCTTCGTCGCGGGGCTGCTGCGCGAGGCCCACCTGCTGCACGGCGTGCCGTGGTCCCGGATGGCCGTCGTCGTGCGCGGCGGCTCCCGGACGGCCTCGCTGCGACGCGTCCTGCGTTCCTCCGGGGTCCCCGTCGACACCGCGACGGCCGAGCTCCCCGTCCGCGACGAGGTGGCCGTCCGGCCGCTGCTCACCCTGCTCGCCTGCGCCCTCGAGGTGGTGGCCGGCGCCGACGAGCTCGACCCCGACACCGTCGTCGACGTGCTCTCCTCCCCCCTCGGCGGGGCCGACGCCGTGGGCCTGCGCCGCCTGCGGCGGTCGCTGCGCCGGCTCGAGCTCGACAGCGGGGGCGGGCGGACGAGCGACGTGCTCCTCGCCGAGGCGGTGCTCACGCCGGCCGCTCTCGACCACGTCGGCCCCGAGGCGCGCCCGGCCCGTCGCGTGCACCGCGTCCTCGCCGCCGGGGTCGCGGCGCTGCGCGACGGCCTCGGGGTCGAGGAGGTCCTCTGGGCGATGTGGTCGGCTGCCGGCCTCGCGGACGCGTGGCGCGAGGCGGCGCTGGCCGGGGGGCCGGCCGGGCAGCGCGCCGACCGCGACCTCGACGCGCTCATCGGGCTCTTCGACGCCGCCGCCCGGTACGTCGACCGGCTCCCGGGCGCCCGGCCCGCGGACTTCCTCGAGCACCTGCGCGGGCAGGAGGTCGCCGGCGACACCCTCGCGGCGCGGGCCGCCACCGGTGAGGCTGTCGCGCTGCTCACCCCCGCCGCGGCCGCCGGGCTCGAGTGGGACCTCGTCGTCGTCGCCGGGGTGCAGGAGGGGGCCTGGCCCGACCTCCGGCTGCGCGGCTCGATGCTGCGCTCCACCGACCTCGTCGACGTCGTCACCGGCCGCGACCCCTCGCCCCGCGCCGCGCGCACCCAGGTCGCCCACGACGAGACGCGCCTGTTCCACGTCGCCGCCACCCGGGCGCGTCACCGCCTCGTCGTCACCGCCGTCCGCAGCGAGGACGAGCAGCCCTCGCCCTACCTCGACGTCGTCGACCCCCGCCCCGACGCCCGCCCCCTCACCGACGTCCCGCGTCCCCTCACCCTCCCCGGCCTCGTCGCCGAGCTGCGGCGCGCGCTCGTCGACCACGACCCCGCCCTGCGCGGCGCCGCCGTCACGACGCTCGGCCGGCTCGCCCGCGCCGGTGTCCCCGGCGCCGACCCCGCCCAGTGGTGGGCCCTGCGCGCCACCACCGACGACCGCCCGCGTCGCACCGACGACGCCCCGGTCCGGGTCTCGCCGTCGACGATCGACCGGTTCGGGCAGTGCGGCCTCCAGTGGCTGCTGCGCACGAGCGGCGGCGACGGCCCCTCGATGGGCGCCCAGGACATCGGCACCCTCGTCCACGAGGTCGCCCACGACCTCGGCGACGTCGACGCCGCGACCTACGCCGCCGAGCTCGAGGCGCGCTGGGGGCGGCTCGGCCTGCCGCCCGGATGGCTCTCGCGCCGCGACCTCGGCCGGGCCCGCGAGATGACCGCGCGGCTGGCCAGCTACCACCGCGAGGCGAGCGCCGAGGGCTGGCGCCGGGCCGCGTCCGAGGAGCGGATGCGGGTCGCGCTCGGCCGGGCGGTCGTCGCCGGCACCGTCGACCGCATCGAGATCGGGCCCGGGGGAGCCGTGCGCGTCATCGACCTCAAGACCGGGTCGCGCAAGCCGACCAAGGACGAGCTGGCGCGCAACGGCCAGCTCGGGGCCTACCAGCTCGCCGTCGAGGAGGGCGCCTTCGCCGCGCACGGCACGGGGTCCGGCGGCGCGGCCCTGCTCCAGCTCGGGCGGGCGGCGAACCGCTCGACGACGCTCCAGGTGCAGGCACCGTTGAGCGCCGACCCCGAGCCGACGTGGGCCCGCGACCTCGTCCTGCGCACCGCCGACGGGATGGCCGCCGCCACCGTCGTCGCGACCCCCTCGCGCGACGTGTGCGGCACCTGCCAGGTCAAGGACTCCTGCCCGGCACAGCCGGAGGGGAGACGCCTGTGACGACCACCGACCTTGCTGCAGCACAGGCGCCCCCACGGTGGAGTGCCGTCGCGCTGGCCGAGGCCCTCGGCCAGTCGTACGCCCCGACGCCCGAGCAGGCGGCGGTCATCGAGGCGCCGCTGCGGCCGCTGCTCGTCGTCGCCGGTGCGGGCTCGGGCAAGACCGAGACGATGGCCGCCCGCGTCGTCTGGCTCGTCGCCAACGGGCTCGTGCAGCCCGACGAGGTGCTCGGGCTGACCTTCACCCGCAAGGCGGCCGGCGAGCTGTCCGAGCGGCTCGCGGCGCGCCTGACGACGCTGCGCGAGGCCGGGCTCTGGACCCCCGCGCCGGAGGCCGGCGCCGCGGTCCTCGACGACACCCCGACCGTCTCGACCTACCACGCGTACGCCGGGCGCATCGTCCGCGAGCACGGCCTGCGCCTCGGGGTCGAGCCCGAGAGCCGGCTGCTCACCGAGGCCGCGGCGTGGCAGTTCGCGCACGAGGCCGTCGTCGCCTGGGACGGGCCGATGGACGCCGTCGACAAGGCGGAGTCCACCGTCACGACCGCCGTCGTCGACCTCGCCGGCGAGATGGCCGAGCACCTCGTCGAGCCCCGGCAGGTCGCCGAGCACCTCGCGGAGGTCGTCGACGCCCTCGACGCGCTGACCAAGCCGGACGGCTCGCGCAGGCGCACCAACCCGATGCGCGACACCGTCGACGTCCTGCGCGCCCGGGCCGCCGTCGTCCCCCTCGTCGAGGCCTACCACGCCCTCAAGCGCTCCCGGGACGCGATGGACTTCTCCGACCAGGTGGCGCTCGCCGCCCGGCTCGCCCTCACCGTGCCCGAGGTGGGCGCCGCCGAGCGGCAGGGCTTCCGGGCCGTCCTCCTCGACGAGTTCCAGGACACCTCGGAGGCGCAGCTGCAGCTGCTGCGGGCCCTGTTCGTCGCCCCCGGCGAGCCGGTCCCCGTCACCGCCGTCGGCGACCCCCACCAGTCGATCTACGGATGGCGCGGCGCCTCCTCGACGACCCTCGACCGCTTCCGCTCCGACTTCCGCGACCCGGCCCCCGCCGAGGTCCTGCACCTCTCGACGAGCTGGCGCAACGACCGGGCCGTCCTCGCCGCCGCCAACGTCGTCGCCGCCCCCCTCGCGTCGACCACCCGCGTCCCCGTCCAGCGGCTCGTCGAGCGCCCCGGAGCCGGGCCCGGCCACGTCGCCGTCGCCCGCCTCGGCACGCTCGAGGACGAGGCCGCCCACGTCGTCGGCTGGCTGCGCGCGCGGATGGCCCGGCCCGGACGCCGGACCGCAGCCATCCTGTGCCGCAAGCGATCCCAGTTCGACCCGGTCGTCGAGGCGCTCGAGGAGGCCGGGGTGCCCCACGAGGTCGTCGGCCTCGGCGGGCTGCTGCACACGCCCGAGGTCGCCGACCTCGTCGCGCTCCTCCACGTCGTCGCCGACCCCACCCGCGGCGACCGGCTGATGCGCCTGCTCACCGGCCCCTCCTGCCGGCTCGGCGCGGCCGACCTCGACGGGCTCGGCGAGTGGGCCCGCGTCCGCCAGGGACGCCACCGTCCCGAGCGCGGCGCCGACCTCGCCCCCGACGCCGCCGACGAGGCGAGCATCGTCGAGGCGCTCGACGCGCTGCCGCCGCCCGACTGGGTGGGGGAGGAGGGGCAGCGCCTCGGCCCCGCCGCGCTGGCCCGGCTGACCGGCCTCGGCGCGTGCGTGCGCCGGCTGCGCGGCCTGACCGGCCTCGGCCTGCCCGAGCTCGTCGCGGAGGCCGAGGTCGCGCTCGGCCTCGACATCGAGGTCCTCGCCCGGCCGGGGTACTCGACCGGTGCGGCCCGGGCGCACCTCGACGCCTTCGCCGACGTCGCGGCCACCTTCGCCGCGAGCGCCGACCGGCCGGGGCTCGGCGGCTTCCTCGCCTGGCTCGAGGCGGCCGTCGACGAGGAGCGCGGCCTCGACCTCGGCTGGGTCGAGGCCCGGCCGGACGCCGTCCAGGTCATGACCGTCCACGCGGCCAAGGGGCTGGAGTGGGACGTCGTCGCCGTGCCCGGCCTCGTCGAGTCCTCGTTCCCGGCGCACTCGGCCACCCAGAGCCGACCGGTCGGCGACGCGTGGGGCCACGGCGACCCGAACGACAAGGCGTGGCTCGTCGGCCTCGCCGCGCTGCCGCACGACCTGCGGGGTGACCGCGACGGCCTGCCCCGCTTCGGCTGGGCCGACGGCCACGACTGGGAGAGCGCCGCTGAGGCCCTCGCCCGCTTCACGGCCGCCTCGGCCGACCACGGCATCGCCGAGGAGCGCCGCCTCGCGTACGTCGCGACGACGCGCGCCCGCCTCGACCTCCTGCTCACCGCCCACGTCTGGGGCTCGGCCGCGTCCCCGCGCGTCACCTCGCGCTTCCTCGAGGAGGTGCGGGTCCTCGAGGGGGTCGCCCCGGGGCCGTGGGCGGAGCTGCCGCCCACCGACGACCCCAAGCCGCAGAACCCGCGCACGGCGCAGGCGGTGAGCGTGCCCTGGCCGACCCCCGACCACGTCGCCCGCCGCGACCTGCTGCTCGGCCCGGCCCGCGAGGTGGTCGCGGCCGCCGCCGATCCCGAGCCCGCCACCGGCGCCGGCCCGTGGGACGCCGAGGTCCGGATGCTCCTCGACGAGCGCGGACGCCGCCGCGACGGCGCCGACGTCGACGTCGTCCTGCCGGCCCACCTCTCGACCTCGGCCCTGGTCTCGCTCGCCGAGGACGCCGAGGCCTACACGAGCCGGCTGCGCCGCCCGATGCCGCAGCCGCCGGCGCTCGCGGCGCGCCGGGGCACGGCCTTCCACGCGTGGGTCGAGGAGCACTACGCGCGGGCGGCCATCGTCGACGTCGACATGCTGCCGGGGTTCGCCGACGACGACGGCGGCAGCGAGGACCTCGACGCGCTCCGGGAGGCCTTCCTCGCGTCCGAGTGGGCCGGGCGCACCCCGCTCGAGGTCGAGACGAGCGTCGAGACGGTCATCGACGGCATCGCCGTCCGCGGGCGCATCGACGCCGTGTTCGCCGGGCGGGGCGCCGACGGCGAGCCCGAGTGGACGGTCGTCGACTGGAAGACCGGGCAGCCGGCCACCGGCGCGCGGGCCCGGGCCCGCGCGGTGCAGCTCGGCGCCTACCGCCTCGCGTGGTCGCGGCTGCGCGGGGTCGACCCGCTGCGGGTGCGCGGCGCCTTCTTCCACGCGGCGACCGGCGAGACCGTGTGGCCCGACCTGCCGGACGAGGCCGAGCTCAGCCGAGCTCTCGCCGCGGCTCGCGGACCTCGTCGGCGTCGTCCGTGACCTGGTCGGCGTCGTCCGTGACCTCGTCGGCCTCGGCAGTGACCTCCGGCAGCTCGTCCTCCTCGTCGTCGTCGACGACGAGCGCCGGCGGCGGAGCGGGGCGCGAGCGCGGGGTCACGGGGGCGAGCGAGGTGCGGCGGTAGTCGTCCTCACCGCGCTCCATCGCCACGTGGACGGCGTCGTCGAGCCGGCGCAGCTGCGTCGAGAGCACCTCGACCGCGGGCACGTCCTTGCGGGCGAGCGCGGCCATGAGGCGGCCGAGCATCCGCAGCTCGGCGCCGAGCCGGGCCCGCACGAGCAGGTTGACGTCGGGTCGCTCGACCCGCACGTGGGCGTAGGCCTCGAGCACGGTGTCGACGGCCTCCGGCGAGGCCTCGGCGACGAGCGCGGCGAAGTCGTCGGCCGGGTCGGCGACCTGGGCGTCCTCCCAGCCGGTCATCGCCTTGACCCGCCCGGAGGCCGCGTCGTGCGGGTCGTCGAAGACGGCGAGGACCTCCTCGCCACCGAGGTCGCCGTGGGTGGGGGTCGCGGCGAAGCGCCACAGGGCGACGTCCTCGAGGGCCTCCTCCCAGCGGGTCAGGAGGGTCGTCGGGACCCGGCCGGTCTCGGCGGCCCGGTCGAGCTCCGCGAGGCGGCGGGTGCGGTAGGCGTCGGCGTCGTAGGCCGGCAGCCCGGCCTCCTCGAAGAGCGCGGGGTCGGTGTTGTGCAGCGCGCCGATCGCGCGGCCGAGCTCGGCCGCCAGCCCCGGCCCGTGCGGCAGGGCGGAGAGGTCGAGTGCGTGCCCCGGCAGGTAGGGGTAGACGGCCGCCCGTCCGCCGGTGCCGAGGTCGACGAAGCCACGCGGCGCGGGCACGGCGAACGGCAGACGGCGCGCGAGCAGGCCGAGCAGCGCGACGGAGCGGTCCATCTCGGCGCCCGCGACCTCGGTGCGGGGGACGCGCACCACCCAGCGGCGGTGCTCCTGGTCCTCGACGAAGGCGACGTCGAAGGCCTGCCCGGGGAGGGAGGGGAGTGCCTCGACGCTCACCGGGTCCAGGCCCGGGACGGCGGCACTGGCCAGGGCGGCGAGCTGTGCGGGGCTGCGGTCCACGTGCCCCACGGTAGGCCGTGCCCGCCACCTAGGCTGGGAGGGTGGCCCGTGCCGAGCGAACTCTTCCCGACGTCGCCCTCACCCGGCGCACCCTCGACCGGCACGCGGAGCGACGCGGCGACCCCGACCTGACGCCCCGCCTGCTCGCGGACCCGGCGACGCGCGTCGTGCACCTGTGCGGTGACCGGGTCCCGGTGACGACCGACGACGACGGCGTCGTCCGCGTCGTGACCCGGCCCCCGGTCGCGTCCGACGCCGGGCACCTCGTGGTCTACCTCGGCGAGCACGAGGGGGCGCAGTACGTCGGCGTGGTCGAGGACGGGCCGGACGCCGCGGACGAGGTCGAGCCGGACCCGGGCACGGCGACGCTGCGCGAGGTCGGCGCCCACGTCGACGACCTCGGGGCGGCCCTGTTCGCCTCCACCCTCGCCCTCGCCAACTGGCACCGGGTGCACGGCTTCTGCCCGCGCTGCGGGTCGCGCACCCGTCCCGTGCAGGCCGGCTGGGTGCGGCGCTGCGTCGCCGACGGCAGCGAGCACTACCCGCGCACCGACGCCGCGGTCATCATGGCCGTCGTCGACGACGACGACCGGCTGCTCCTGGCCCGCGGGCGCGGCTTCCGCACCCGCGGGATGTCGGTGCTCGCCGGGTTCGTCGAGCCGGGGGAGACCCTGGCCGGCGCCGTCGCCCGCGAGGTGGCGGAGGAGGTCGGCGTGGAGGTCGACGACGTGCGCTACCTCGGGGACCAGCCGTGGCCCTTCCCGTCCTCGCTCATGGTCGGCTTCACCGCCCACGCACGGGGCACCGACCTGCGCCTGCAGGAGGACGAGATCGCCGCGGCCCGCTGGTTCACCCGCGAGGAGCTCGCGGCGGCGGTGGCCGACGGCTCGGTCGCGGTGCCGGGCCGGGTGTCCATCGCCCGGCGCATCGTCGAGCACTGGTACGGCGGCCCGATCGAGGCGCCGGAGGTCACCTCGATGCGCTGAGCCGCCGGCGTCCGCTCAGCCGAGGCGGCTGCGGACCTCGGCGAGCGAGGGGTTGGTGGCGGCGGTGCCGTCGGGGAAGAGGACCGTCGGCACGGTCTGGTTGCCCCCGTTGACGAGCATGACGAAGTCCGCGGCGTCGGGCTTGCGCTCGATGTCGACCTCGGTGAACTCGATGCCCTCGCGCTCCATCTGGGACTTCAGGCGGCGGCAGTAGCCGCACCAGGTGGTCGTGAACATCGTGACGGTGCCGGGGGCCGGGTTCGCGGGAGCGCTCATGACCACGTCAACAGCGGGGGCCCCCGGGTCCTTCCCGACGCGGGCGTCGCCCGGCCCGGGGGAGCGTCGGGGGCGAGACCTAGGATCGACCCCGATGACGATCCTCCCCGTGCACCCCGGCGCCGACGACGTCCTCGACGCGCTCGACCCCGAGCAGCGCGAGGTCGCCTCGCACCCCCTCGGGCCGATGGCGGTGCTCGCCGGCGCGGGCACCGGCAAGACGCGCGCCATCACCCACCGCATCGCGTACGGCGTGCTGTCCGGGGCCTACCAGCCGCAGCGCGTCCTGGCGGTCACCTTCACCGCCCGCGCCGCCGGAGAGATGCGCACCCGGCTGCGCGACCTCGGGGTCGGCGGGGTCCAGGCGCGCACCTTCCACGCCGCGGCGCTGCGGCAGCTGCACTACTTCTGGCCGCAGGCCATCGGCGGCGCCGCCCCCGAGGTGATGCCGCACAAGGCGAGCGCCGTCGCCGAGACCGGCGGCCGCCTGCGCCTCGGCCTCAACTCGGCCGGAGTCCGCGACGTCGCCGCCGAGATCGAGTGGGCCAAGGTCTCGATGCTCACCTCCGACACCTACGCCGCCGCCGCGACGCGGGCCCGGCGCGAGCCCCCGGCCGGCCTCGACGCCACCGCGATGGCCCGGGTCATCGAGGGGTACGAGAGCGTCAAGACCGAGCGCGGCGTCATCGACTTCGAGGACGTCCTGCTCCTGACCGCCGGCATCCTCGGCGAGCACGAGCAGGTCGCGCGGGCCGTGCGGGCGCAGTACCGGCACTTCGTCGTCGACGAGTACCAGGACGTCAACCGCCTCCAGCAGACCCTCCTCGAGCTGTGGCTCGGCGAGCGCGAGGACGTGTGCGTCGTCGGCGACCCCGCGCAGACGATCTACTCCTTCACCGGGGCCTCCCCGGCGCACCTCCTCGGCTTCCGCTCGCGCCACCCGCACGCCCGGGTCGTCGAGCTCGTCCGCAACTACCGCTCGACCCCGCAGGTCGTCGGGCTGGCCAACCTCGTCCTGCGCAGCCCCGGGGGCGGGCGCCGCTCCGGCTCCGTCGAGCTGCGCGCCCAGCGCGAGGACGGCGTCGTCCCCGAGCTCCTCGTCGCCGACGACGACCCGCACGAGGCCGACCAGGTCGCCGAGCGGATCCGGGGGCTGCTCGACGCGGGCCACCCGGCCTCCGAGATCGCCGTGCTCTTCCGCACCAACGGGCAGAGCGAGATGCACGAGTCGGCGCTGGCCGAGCGCGGCATCCCCTACCTCGTGCGCGGGGGCGAGCGCTTCTTCTCCCGCCGCGAGGTGCGCGAGGCGATCGTCCTGCTGCGCGGCGCGGCCCGCAGCGACGACGGCGAGGTGGCGCTGCCCGACCTCGTCCGCGACGTCCTGCTCGGGGTCGGCTGGACCCGCGAGCCGCCGACCTCCGGCGGAGCCGCGCGCGAGCGGTGGGAGTCGCTCTCGGCGCTCGCCGCCCTCGCGGACTCCTTCGCCGCCACCGACCCCGAGGCCCGGATGCCCGCCCTCGTCCGCGAGCTCGACGAGCGCGCGGCCGCCCAGCACGCCCCGACCGTCCAGGGCGTCACCCTCGCGTCGCTGCACGCCGCCAAGGGCCTGGAGTGGGGCACGGTCTTCCTCGTCGGCTGCTCCGACGGGCTGATGCCGATCACGATGGCCGAGACCCCCGACGAGATCGAGGAGGAGCGCCGGCTCCTCTACGTCGGCGTCACCCGCGCCCGCGACCGGCTCGTCCTGTCCTACGCCCGCGCCCGCACGCCCGGTGCCAAGGGCACCCGCCGGCCCTCGCGCTTCCTCGACGGCACCGAGTCCGTGCTCGGCGAGGCGGCCCGCAGCCGGCCGAAGCAGTCGGCGAAGAAGGTCCGCGGGGGCGAGCGGGCCGCCCTCCCGACGACGTGCCGCGTGTGCGGGGGAGGCCTCGCCACCGCCAAGGAGCGCACGATCGGCCGGTGCACGGCCTGCCCGCCGACGATGGACGAGCAGCTCTTCGAGGAGCTGCGGGCCTGGCGCCTCGCCACCGCCAAGGAGCTCGACGTGCCGGCGTTCGTCGTCTTCACGGACGCCACGCTCACGGCGATCGCCGAGCGCGAGCCGGCCGACGCGGCCGAGCTCTCGCGAATCGCCGGGGTCGGCCCGGCCAAGCTGGAGCGCTTCGGCGAGGCCGTGCTCGATCTCGTCAGAACTTTTTCCGAGGCCCAGAACGCCTGAGGCACAACGGTTTCGGATCGCTGTGCGGAGAACAGTCACGGGCGACCCGTTTTAATCCGTTGCCGAGGTTCCGCGGGCCCCCCTACAGTTGCTCGCAACACCTCGCGTGCCCGCCCGGGCACCGACACGACCGAGACCGCGAAGGAGGGTTGGACCGATGGAGAAGACGATGACGACGAACGGCACGGCGATGGCTGCTGCCCGCGAGACCGGCACGACCGTCTGGTACGGCTCCAACACCGCCCACGCGGTCGATCTCCGTCAGGTCCAGGGGCGCACTGTGTCCGCTGCCGACCTCGGCATGCGCGACCGCGCCGTCGCCGGTGAGGCCACCGGCTTCGGCATCGCCGTCCCGTCCACGGGATCCGTGTACCCACGCCTCGAGGCACCCCCCGTCTGACCACCAGACAGGGCCACCTCGAGGCCGCGGATCCCCCCAGGGATCCGCGGCCTTTCTCTTTGCCCGCACGGCCCGGGCGCCGCTCCACCGACCACCACAGCACGCGAGGACCAGCAGCCATGACCGCAGTGAGCGACCGGACCGACACCGACCGCCCGCCCAGTACCACCCCGCGCCACACCCGGCGCTCGACGAACGGAGGTGACCCCCCGATGCAGCTGACCGATCTCCTCGACCTGCAGGACCCGGACGTCATCGACGGCGAGGGCATCCCCTGCCGCGAGAACGACGCCGAGCTCTGGTTCGCCGACACCCCGGAGGGGGTCGAGTTCGCCAAGGCCCTGTGCCGCACCTGCCCGGTGCGCCGCAGCTGCCTCGCCGGCGCGCTCGAGCGGCGCGAGCCGTGGGGCGTCTGGGGTGGCGAGTACTTCGTCCAGGGCGTCACCGTGGCGCGCAAGCGGCCCCGGGGCCGCCCGCGCAAGACCGAGGTCGCGGCCTGACCGCGGCCCCGACCACCAACGCACACAAGCACTTCCGACAGGAGAACGACATGTACCACCGACGGATGCAGCGGATCCGTCGCGTCGTGCACGAGCGCCGCGCCCACGAGGCGCAGCGGGTCGAGCGCGAGGCGGCCAACCGCGAGCAGATGCAGGCGGTCGTCCACGCCATCGTCCGATGAGGGCCGGCGTGCACACCGCGGACCGCACCGCCCCCGGCACCACGCCGGGGGCGGTGCCCGTCCCACCCCTGCGCGGGCGGGACTTCTGGCGCGCCGTGGTCGCCGACGTGCTGGCTACGCTGGCCCCATGGCCGCGCTGACGATCGCCCAGGACCCCGCCGCCGACCGCGTCCTCTCCGAGGACCCCTTCGCGCTCCTCACCGGGATGCTCCTGGACCAGCAGTTCCCGATGGAGCGTGCCTTCGCCGGTCCGGCCAAGGTGCTCGAGCGCTTCGGCACCCTCGACCCCGCGGCCCTGGCCGCGGCCGACCCCGAGGCCTTCGCCGACCTCTGCGCCACGCCGCCGGCCGTCCACCGCTACGGCCGGTCGATGGCCGGGCGCATCCAGGCGCTCGCGGTCGTCGTCCGCGACGAGTACGACGGCGACGCCTCGCGCCTGTGGACCACCGCCTCGACCGGCCGCGAGCTCGTCACGCGCCTCAAGGCCCTGCCCGGCTTCGGCGACCAGAAGGCGCGCATCTTCGCGGCCCTGCTCGGCAAGCAGCTGGGGGTGCGGCCCGCTGGCTGGCAGGAGGCGTGCGGCGCCTACGCCGAGACGGGCTCCTTCCGCTCGGTGGCCGACGTGGTCGACCCCGACTCCCTCCAGAAGGTCCGCGACTTCAAGAAGGCGGCCAAGGCCGCGGCGAAGACCAAGGGCTGAGCGTGAGCGACGCGGCGGGGGAGGAGCGACCGGTCTGCGCGACGTGCGGCAGCACGCCGGCGGACTCCGAGGCCGCCGCCCTCGCCCGGCTCACGTGGAGCCGCGGCACCGAGAGCGGTCGCGAGGTCTGGACCTGGGCGGCGTGCAGCCGCCGGCACCTGCGCAGCATCGAGGGCAAGCTCGACTCCGCCTGGTGGTGAGGGGTCAGGCGGCGTCGGGGTCCGGGGGGAAGCGGGACTCGTCGACGCCGGGCAGGTAGGCGCACACCATCTCGCGCAGGGGCACCGTGCCGCCGATCTGGCTGAGCACCCCGATGCCCCCGAGCCACACCCGGTGGATGAGGAGGTAGTCGGGCGGCAGGTTGAGCTTGAGGCCGATGAGGAACTGCGGCCGGCGCGGGTCCTGGATCTGGGCAGCCGCGCCCCGCAGCCACTCGCGGGTGGGCGTGAACTGCTCGTGGAGGATCGGCTCGACGAGCGGCTGGAGGTACTCGACGAGGCCGTCGGGGTCGATCTGGATGCCGGGGCGGATGAAGCCGGCGCGGCGCAGGACCGCGACGAGCCCCTCGCCGTCGCCGGCGAGGCTCGCCGTGAGGATCTCGCCCATCTCGGGCGGCATGCCCTGGGGGAGGCGGTTGACCGCGCCGAAGTCGAGGACACCGAGGCGCCCGTCGGGCGTGATCCGGAAGTTGCCCGGGTGCGGGTCGGCGTGCAGGAGGCGGGCCCGGGTGGGGGCGCGCAGCTGGAACTCGAGGTAGAGCGAGGCGGCCTCGTCGCGCTCCTCCGGCGTCCCGTCGGCGATGACGCGGGCGAGCGGCGTGCCCTCGACCCACTCGGTGACGAGGACCTGCGGCGACTCCACGAGGACGTCGGGGACGAGCACGTCCTCGTCGTCCCGGAAGGCGCGGGCGAAGTGCCGCTGGTGGCGGGCCTCGAGCGAGTAGTCGAGCTCCTCGCTCATCCGCGCCCGCAGCTCCTCCATGATCGGCTTGACGTCGATGCCGGGGACCCACGAGCCGGCCATCCGGGCCATCCGCGAGAGCTGGTTGAGGTCGGAGAGCAGCGCCTTGCCCGCCCCGGGGTACTGGATCTTGACGGCGACCTCGCGGCCGTCGCGCCACACGCCACGGTGGACCTGGCCGATGGAGGCGGCGGCGGCCGGGACGTCGTCGAACTCGACGAGCTTGGTCGTGGCCCAGCGCGGCCCGAGCTCCTGGGCGAGGATGCCGTGCACGCGCTCGGCGCCCATCGGCGGCCCCGACTCCTGGAGCTTGGTCAGCGTGGCGCGGTAGGGGCCGAGCACCTCCTCGGGCATCGCGGCCTCCATGACCGACAGCGCCTGGCCGAACTTCATCGCGCCGCCCTTGAGCTGGCCGAGCACCGCGAACATCTGCTCGGCGGTGCGGGCCTGGAGCTCGGCGGCGACGGCCTCGGCCGGCTTGCCGCCGACCCGCTTGCCCATGCCGAGGGCGGCCCGCCCGGCGTGGCCGAGGGGCAGGCCCGCGAGCCGAGCGGCCCGGGCGATGGAGGAGCCGGGGATCTCCCGGTCGCGTTCGCTCACCCCGCCATTCTCACCGACGCACAGCCGCACCCGGGCCGGGAGGTCCAGACCCGGTGCACGACGGTCGTGCCTTGCGGGCCGATCTCGGTCGAGACGCCGCCGAGCGCGGCGTCCCCGGCGAGGGTCGCGAGGGCGGTGACCGTGGCCACCGCGGCGGCGAGCACGACGGCCCCGGCCCCGAGCGGCGCCGCCGCACCGGTCGGCCGTGGGGGCGGGGTGACGCAGACGAGGCACGGCGTGCGGCCGGGGAGCACGAGCGGACCGACGTCGACCCCCGCGGTGTGCCGGACGACGGGCAGCAGGGCGACGTCGTGCGCCTGCCACGGCGCCCCGAGCCACGGCGCGCTCCACCACTCGGGCGGCCCGTGCTCGGCGACGAGCACGACGAGGTCGGGCCCGGGCAGGCCGGCGACGAGCGCGAGCTCGGTGGCGTCGGCCTCGTGCGCCCCGGCGCGCACCGGCACCCCGCAGCGGCGCAGCCGGCCCGCGGTCTCGGACGCGAGCACGCCCCACCCGTCGACGACGACCCGCACCCGCTCCATCGCTGCCTCCTGCCCGGACCCCTGGCGGCATCCTGCCCGGCCGCGCGCCTCCACCGCGGGCGTCGTCCACAGGCCCCGGGCACGGCGACGGCCCCGGACCGTCGTGGTCCGGGGCCGTCGTCGAGGGTCGGCCGCTCAGGCCTTCCCGAGGATGCGGTTGAGGTTCGTCCCGCACACCGGGCACTGCCCCTTGGCCATCCGCCGGCCGTTCTCGGAGACGACGACCTTCCCCTCCGCCTCGCGCTTCTCCTTGCACTTCACGCAGTAGAACTCGCCCTTGTAGGTCTCGTCAGCCATCGACGTACTCCTTGTCACCGGCCGGGAACCCGTCCGGAGTGGTGTACCGCCCCCCGGGGGCGGCCTGGACCGTCCCACAGTAGCCACGCGGGGGGTCGCTGCCCATGTGACGCGCGGCCGGGGCGGGCCGTGGCGTCCTCGCTGGTCACGCGCGTCCCACCGGCCCCACGGTCACCGCAGTGCGTAGAGTCGGGGGGTGGCCACGCGGGACGTCGAGGTCCGCCGCAGCCGGAGACGCCGCCGCACCGTGAGCGCCTACCGGGACGGCGGACGCACGGTCGTGCTCATCCCCGCCTCGTTCTCGGCCGCCGAGGAGGCCCGCTGGGTGGAGCGGATGCTCACGCGGCTCGAGCGCGGCGACACCCGCAGCGCCCTCGGCGACGACGCGCTCGCGGCCCGGGCCGCCCGCCTGTCCGAGCGCTACCTCGGCGGGCACGCGCGGCCGAGCAGCGTCCGGTGGGTGTCGACGATGGAGAAGCGCTGGGCCTCGTGCACCCCGACGGACGGGACGATCCGGGTCTCCGACCGGCTGCGCGACGTCCCGACACACGTCCTCGACTACGTGCTGCTCCACGAGCTCGCGCACCTGCTCGTCGCCGGCCACGGCCCGGCCTTCTGGCGGCTGCTGGGCTCCTACCCGCGCCTGGAGCGCGCCCGCGGGTTCCTCGACGGGCTCGCGCACGCCTCGGGGATGCCGTCCTCAGAGGAGCCCGAGGGCCCGGCGGCCGGCCTCGACGAGGGGTGAGAGCTCGGCGCGGGTGCCCTCGGGCAGCGCGTCGACCGGCCACCAGCGCACGTCGTGCGACTCCGCGCTGACCCGCGGCACGGCGTCCGCGGCGGCCCGGGCGACGTAGCGGACGTCGAGGTGCTCGCGGCAGCGCCCGAAGTCGCCCTCGAGGGTGTGCCGGTCCAGCTGCACCGGCGCGGGCAGCGGCTCGAGGTCGGGGATGCCGGACTCCTCGCGGGCCTCGCGGCGCGCGGCGTCATAAAGCGTCGCGTCGCCCGGCTCGAGGTGGCCGCCCAGCTGGAACCACTGCCCGGCCCGCCGGTGGTGGGTGAGCAGGACGTGCTCGCCGGTGGCGTCGACGACGAGGCAGGACCCGGTGAGGTGCGCGGGCGGCCCGGCCTTGGCCACGCCGTCCGGGTGCGCCGCGAGGTGGGTCAGGTAACCGCGGCGCAGCTCCTCCTGCTCCGCGTCCGGCGCCGACCAGCGGTCGAGCACGGCAGTGGCGTCGGCGTGCAGGTGGGCGTACTCGCGGGCGGGGTCGACGGGGTCGGTCACCGGTCGCCCTCGCCGCGCAGCAGCGCGTCGAGCTCGGCGTCGAGGTCGTCGGTGGCCGGCGTGGTCGACCGCTCGGCGTAGCCCAGCGGGTCGTCGAGGTCGGCCGAGGACGGCGCGAGGTCCGGGTGGCGCCAGGCGGCGTCGCGGCCCTCGGCGCCGGCCCGGTCCTCCAGCGCGCGGAAGAGGTTGGCGGCGTCGCGCAGCCGGCGCGGACGCAGCTCGAGCCCGACGAGCGAGCCGAAGGCCTTCTCGGCGGGGCCGCCGCTCGCGCGGCGCCGGCGCACGGCCTCGCCGAGGGCGTCGGCGGCCGGCAGGTGACCGGCGACCGCGCGCTCGGTCACGACGTCGACCCAGCCCTCGACGAGGGCGAGCAGCGTCTCGAGCCGGCCGAGGGCGGCCTGCTGCGCGGGGGAGTGCTGCGGGTTGAACAGCCGCCCCTGCAGCGCCTCCTGGACCGCCTGGGGGTCGGAGGGGTCGATCGAGCGGACCGCCTCCTCGATGCCGTCGGTGTCGATGGTGATGTCGCCGGCGTAGTCGCGCACGGCCGCGCGCAGGCCGGCCGAGAGCCACGGCACGTCGGCGAACAGGCGCACGCGGGCGACCTCGCGGACCGCGAGGTACAGGCGGGCCTGCGGCTCGTCGACCTCGAGGCCGTCGGCGAGCTCGCGCAGGGCCTGCGGCATGATGACGACGTCGGGGGCGGGCACGAGCGGGAGCGAGACCTCGCAGCCGGTGACGACCTCCCCGGCGAGGGTCCCGACGCCCTGGCCGAGCTGGAGGGCGAACATCGAGCCGTGCATGCGGCGCAGCATCGGGCCGGCCTGGTCGAGCATCCCGGCCATCCCCGCGGGCAGGGCGTCCTCGGGCAGGTCGGAGAGCTGGCGGGTCATCGCCGCGGTGACGGCGTCGGTCACGCCCTCGGCCACCGGCTCGACGAGGTCGGTCCAGACGGGCATCGTCGCCTCGACCCACTCCGCACGGCTCCACGCGGTGCCGCGCAGCGCGGGGGCGGTGAGGTCGGTGACGGCGTCGAGCCAGAGGTTCGCGACGTGCACGGCCTCGGCGGCGGCCCGGCGGTCGGCCTCGGCCGCGAGGGCGTCCCCGGCGGCCGCGACGGTCTTGCGCGCGGTGTCGGTGGCCAGCGCCGGGTCCAGCGTGCTGTCACCGGGCGGGGCCGCGAACATCGCCTGCACCTGGGACATGACCATCTGGAGCATCTGCGGGTCGATCCGGTCCAGGCCCATGTTCCGCATCATCGCGACCATCTGCGGGTCGAGCTCGGCGCCGCCGGTGAGGCCGCGCAGCATCTGCTCCAGCTCCGGGGGGAGGTCGGGGGTCTCGTCGTCGTCGGCGTGGTCGGTCACGGCCGGTCTCCTGCAGGTCGGATGAGAGGATGGGCGTCTGTCGTACCCAACCACGGCCGCGCGCGAATCGTTCCGGCGGCCGTCCCCCGAGGAGCCCCATGGCCACCGATGACTCCGCGGTCGCGCTCGTCGCGGTCCGCGACGAGCCGCTGTCCGTCGACGAGGCGCTGGACGCCGTCCGCCACCCCGCGTGCGGCGGCGTCGCGCTCTTCGTCGGGCTCGTGCGCGACCACGACCACGGCGACGCCGTGACCGGGCTGGAGTACTCGGCGCACCCGAGCGCCCTCGCGACGATGCAGGAGGTGTGCGAGCACGTCCTCGCGTCCTCGGACGCCGTCCGGGTGGCCGCGGTCCACCGCACCGGGACCCTCGCCATCGGCGATCTCGCGGTCGTCGTCGCGGCGTCGGCGCCGCACCGCGGCCAGGCCTTCGACGCCTGCCGGGCGGTCATCGACACCCTCAAGGCGCGCACGCCCATCTGGAAGCACCAGTCCCTCGGTGACGGCTCGACCGAGTGGGTGGGGCTGCCGTGAGCCTGGGCGTCCCCCCGCCCTCCGCGCGTGGCGGCCGGCTCGCCGCCACCCTCCTCACCTCGCTCTTCGTGCTCGTCGTGCTCGCCGCCGGGATGACGTTCGTCGGCCTGCCCTACGTCATCCTGTCCCCGGGCCCGGCCACCAACGTCCTCGGCGAGGTCGACGGCAAGCCGGTGCTGTCGGTGCAGGGGGCGCAGACGTACCCGACGCAGGGCGCGCTCGACTTCACGACCGTCGCCTTCGAGGGTGGTCCCGGGCGGACGGTGACGATCTACGACCTCGCGGAGGCGTGGTGGCGCGGAGACAGCGAGACCGCCCCCGAGAGCGACTACTTCCCCGACGACACGACGGCCGACCAGGTGCAGGAGCAGAACGTCGAGCTGATGAACGAGTCGCAGGTCGTGGCGGCCGCGACCGCCCTGCGGGCGCTCGGGAAGCCGGTGACGACGAACGTCGCCATCGCCGACGTGCCGGACGGCAGCCCGGCCGCCGGGGTGCTCGAGAAGGGCGACGTGCTCCGGAGCGTCGACGGGGAGGCCGCGTCCGACCCGGACGCGGTGCGCGGTGCGGTGCGCGAGCACCGGCCGGGGGAGGAGGTCGCGCTCGTCGTCGAGCGGGACGGCCTCGAGAAGCGCCTCACGGTGACGACCGGCGACGTGCGGGGCCAGCCGGTCATCGGCGTGCTCCTGCGCACCGACTACGACCTGCCCGTCTCCGTCACCCTCAACACCGGCCAGGTCGGCGGGCCCTCCGCGGGCCTGATGTTCACCCTCGCGATCTACGACGCCCTGACGCCGGGGTCGCTGACCGGTGGCCAGCGCATCGCCGGCACCGGGACGATCGCCGACGGCGGAGCGGTCGGCCCCATCAGTGGCATCCGGCAGAAGATGGTCGGCGCCCACGAGGCCGGAGCCCGCTGGTTCCTCTCGCCCGCGCAGGACTGCGCGGACGCCGTCGACCACGTGCCGGACGGGATGACCCTGCTCAAGGTGACGACGTTCGACGACGCGAGGACCGCCGTCGAGGGCATCGCGAAGGGCGACACCGCCGGCCTGCCGCGCTGCGGCTGAGCTGGCCGGTCGCCCGGGGCGCTCAGTCCAGGGTCGCGCGCAGGGCGTGGACGATGCCCGGCGCGAGGTCCTCGCCGAGGGCGACCTCGTCGTCGCTGTCGTGCGCCCGCTGGCGCAGCAGGCAGCGCGCGGCGCCGTCGCGCGTGACGGCCACGAGCAGGCGCACGTCGGCGCGGTCGGGGTGCGCGGCGACGGCGCGCACCGCCTCCTCGGGGTTCTCGGGCAGGTCGCGCTCGGCGGCCGGGGGGAGGACGACCCGCTCCACGGCGACCGCGCAGCCGGCGACCTCCGCCGGCCAGGCGATCCGGCCGAGCAGCTCCTCGAGCCCGGTGGCCTCGGGGAGCTCGTCCTGCTCGATGGCCGAGAGGGCGCCGGCCACCGCGTCGTGGGTGGCCAGACCCTGCGCCAGCTGCGGCTCGCGCTCCACGAGCTCGGCGGTGTGGACCAGCGCGAAGAGCCGGACCGGCTGGTCCCACCCGGAGCGGGCGACGTGCCGCTCGGTGTCGAGCGCGGCGAGGGTCAGGGGGTCGGTGACGGGGCGTCGGTCGGGGCTCACGGGCTCCATGGTGCCCGACGCAACCTTTCCCGCCCTCCGCGCGTTCGGGTGTGCGAGATAGGTTGACCTCACCCATCGCACGACGACCCCGGCACACGGGACGAGGAGAGCTGTGAGTCGCTCGGACTGGTTCGACGGACGCGACCGCCCGGACGGACCCGATGACGGGTCCGGGCGCGCCGCCGAGGGAGGCCGCCCCGCGCGGCCGCGCCGGAGGGGCCCGCTGCTGCCCACCCTGCTCGTCCTCATCGGCCTGGCCGTGGTCGGCGGCATCGCCGCCGACCTCCTGACCGACGTCTGGTGGTACGAGTCGGTCGGCTACCGCAGCGTCTTCACGACCGAGCTCGCCACCAAGGCGGTCATCTTCGTCCTCGCGTTCGTGCTGACGGCGGGTGCGGTCGCGGCCTCGCTCGTCGTCGCCTTCCGCACCCGGCCGATCTATGTCCCGGTGACGCCGGCCCAGCAGGTGCTCGAGCAGTACCGCCAGGCCATCGAGCCGCTGCGCCGGATCGCGCTGTTCGCGATCCCGGGCGTCCTCGGCCTGCTCGCGGGCTCGGGGTCGATGGGGGCCTGGCGCACGTACCTGCTCTGGGCCAACCGGCAGCCCTTCGGTGTCACCGACCCGCAGTTCGGCCTCGACGTCGGCTTCTTCGTCTTCACGCTGCCGTGGCTGCGCTTCCTCGTGAGCTTCCTGACCGTCGTGCTCGTGCTGACCTTCCTCGCCGGCGCGTTCACCCACTACGTCTACGGCGGCCTCCAGCTGCCGGGCCGCGGGCCGTCGACGCGGGCCGCCTACGTGCACCTCGGCGTCGTCGGCGCGCTCATCGCGCTGACCCGCGCCGGGTCGTACTGGCTCGACCGCTACTCGCTCTCGACGCAGAAGGGGTCGCTGCTCACGGGCATCACGTACACCGACGCCAACGCGGTCCTGCCGACCAAGGCCATCCTCGCGGTCGCGGCGATCATGTGCGCGATCTTCTTCCTCGCCGCGATCTGGAGCCGCAGCTGGCGGCTGCCGATCATCGGGGTCGGGCTGCTCGTCGTCACCGCCGTCGTCGCGGGCACGATCTACCCGGCGCTCATCCAGTCGCTGCGGGTGCGGCCCTCCGAGCGTTCGCTCGAGGCGACCTACATCGACCGCAACATCAAGGCGACGAGCGCGGCCTTCGGGCTGGACCGCGTCGAGCGGATCGAGAACACGGTGCCGGCGCAGGCGCCGTCCGAGAACACGCTGCGCTCCAACGCCGAGGCCATCCCCGGCGTGCGCGTCATCGACCCCAACGTCGTCGCACCGACCTTCCGCCAGCTCGAGGGCGAGCGCGACTTCTACGCCTTCCCCGACACCCTCGACGTCGACCGCTACACGATCGACGGCCGGGTCAACGACGCCGTCGTCGCCGTGCGCGAGATGAACCTCTCGGGCCTGCCGGACAGCCAGCGCAACTGGATCAACGACCACACGGTCTTCACCCACGGCTACGGCTTCTACGCGGCGTACGGCAACCAGCGCACCGCCGAGGGCGACCCGGTCTTCTTCGAGGGCGGCACCCGCAACAACCTCGGTGAGTACGAGCCGCGGATCTACTTCGGCGAGCTGTCGCCGTCGTACTCGGTCGTCGGTGCCCCCGCCGGGGCGCAGGCCAAGGAGTACGACCGTCCGGGCTCCTCGGAGGGGTCGTCGGTCAACAACACCTACAGCGGTGGAGGCGGCGTCTCGATCGGCTCGACCTTCCGCAAGCTCGCGTACGCGATCAAGTACCGCGAGGCGAACTTCTTCCTCTCCAACGCGGTCAACGACAGCTCGCGCATCCTCGACCACCGCACCCCGCAGGAGCGCGTCGAGCGCGTCGCGCCCTGGCTGACCCTCGACGGCAACGTCTACCCGGCGGTCGTCGACGGGCGGGTGCAGTGGATCGTCGACGGCTTCACGACCTCGTCGGCCTACCCGAACAGCCGCCTCGTCGACCTCGCGAACGCGACGTCGGACTCGGTCGCCCAGCGCAGCAACGTCGTGCAGGTCCGCACCGGCGAGGCCAACTACGTGCGCAACGCCGTCAAGGCGACCGTCGACGCGTACGACGGCTCGGTCAAGCTCTACGGCTGGGACACGAGCGACCCGATCCTCAAGGCGTGGAGCCAGGCCTTCGGCAACACGGTGCGCCCGATCTCGGAGATCTCCGGCGAGCTGATGTCGCACATCCGCTACCCGCAGGACCTCATCAAGATCCAGCGCGACCTGCTCAACGAGTACCACATCACCAACCCGGACGACTTCTACACCGGCAACGACCGCTGGCGGGTACCGCGCGACCCCTCGCTGTCGACCCAGGACATCCCCGTGGTGTTCCAGTCGATCGCGCTGCCGGGCGAGGACCGCGCCTCGTTCTCGATCACCTCGCCGTTCGTGCCGGCGAGCAACGCCGAGGGCGGCCGCGAGATCCTCCGTGGCCTGCTCGCCGTCGACGCCGACGCCGGGTCGACCGCGGGGGAGCGGGCCGAGAACTTCGGCAAGCTCCGGCTCGTCGAGTACTCCTCGAACCAGGCGCCGTCCGGACCGGGCCAGGTGCGCAACCAGATCCAGAACTCCAACGTGCGCTCGCAGAACCCCGCGGAGCAGCTGGGCCTCGCGCAGTACATCACCAACAACTCCAGCGGCGGCAAGAAGCTGACCTTCGGCAACCTGCTGACCTTCCCCCTGCAGGGCCGCACCTTCTACGTGCAGCCGGTCTACGTGCAGGCCTCGGAGGGCTCGGGCTCGTTCCCGCAGAACAAGATCACCGTCGCCGTGTACGGCTCGAACGTCGCCTGGGGCGACACCCTCGACCAGGCCATCACCGGCCTCTTCGGCGAGGGCCAGGGCGACACGGGCGGCAACGACGGCGGCGGCAGCGACGGCGGGGGCGGCGGCGGCACGCCGACCGACCCCGGCACGGGTCTGCCGCAGCAGCTGAGCGCGGCCATCGCCGAGATCCAGGCGGCCTACCAGGCCGGCCAGGAGGCGCTGAGCAAGAGCGACTTCACCGCCTACGGCGAGGCGCAGGAGAAGCTGTCCGCGGCGATCGCCAAGGCCGACGAGCTCGCCCGCCAGCTCGGGACGACGGCGCCGACCCCGACGCCCTCGGCGTCCCCGTCGGCCTCGCCGTCCCCGGCGCCGTCGGCGTCGACGACCGCCAGCGCCGGATGACGCAGGGCTCCGCCGGGGCCGATTTGGTCCCGGCGGAGTCCATCGTCTAACCTCGAGACATACCGAGCGCGCCCCCCGGGGTGCGACTCACCACGACGCGGGGTGGAGCAGCTCGGTAGCTCGCCGGGCTCATAACCCGGAGGTCGCAGGTTCAAATCCTGCCCCCGCTACCAGTACGAACGAGGCCCCGACCGGCGACAGCCGGTCGGGGCCGATGTCATGGGCGGGATGCCGGCGGGCGAGCGCGGGTCCTGCCCCCGCGACCCGCGCGTGAGCGCGGGTCCGCCGGCACGGACCGCCCCACGACCACGGCCGAGCCGGGATGATCGGGGGACGACCCCACCCACCAGGGACCGCCGACGCTCCCTCCGCCCGCGCGGGCACGCCCCACCCGCGCCCAGCCCCAGGAGACCTCCGCCGTGACCCCCAGCACGCCGCAGCCCCGGCATACCGACAGCGCCGAGCACGTTGACACCGACGTGACCACCCCCGTGAACCGCAAGCACCGGATCGTCGTCATCGGGTCCGGCTTCGGTGGCCTCTTCGGCACCCAGGCCCTCAAGCGCCGGGACGACGTCGAGATCACCCTCGTCGCGCGCACCGCGCACCACCTCTTCCAGCCGCTGCTCTACCAGGTGGCCACGGGGATCCTCTCCGAGGGCGAGATCGCCCCGAGCACCCGCGAGGTCCTGGCCAAGCAGAAGAACGCCCGGGTCATCCTCGGCGAGGTGACCGACGTCGACCTGACGGCGCGCACCGTCACCTCCGAGCTGCTCGGCACGACGACCGTCACGGAGTACGACTCGCTGCTCGTCGCGGCCGGCGCCGGCCAGTCCTGGTTCGGCCACGACGAGTTCGCCGAGTACGCGCCGGGCATGAAGTCGGTCGACGACGCGCTCGAGCTGCGCGGCCGCATCTTCGGCGCGTTCGAGCTCGCCGAGCTCGCGACGAGCGAGGAGGACGTGCGCCGCGCGCTCACCTTCGTCGTCGTCGGGGCCGGCCCGACCGGGGTCGAGATGGCGGGGCAGATCGCCGAGCTCGCGCGCCGGACGCTGCGCCACGACTTCCGCCGCATCGACCCGACCCAGGCGCACGTCATCCTCCTCGACGCGGCCGACACGATCCTGCCGAGCTTCGGCGAGCGCCTCGGGGGAGCGGCGCGCAAGCGGCTCCAGGAGCTCGGGGTCGACGTGCGCACCGGCGCGATGGTGACGGGTGTCGACGAGGACGGCCTCACGTACAAGGACCGCCAGGACCACGTGACGCGCATCGAGACGCTCACGAAGGTCTGGGCGGCCGGGGTGCAGGCCAGCCCACTCGGCAAGCAGCTGGCCGAGCAGTCCGGCGTCGAGCTCGACCGGGCCGGCCGGGTCAAGGTGCAGGACGACCTCACGCTGCCCGGCCACCCCGAGGTCTTCGTCGTCGGCGACATGATCGCGCTCAAGGACCTCCCCGGGGTCGCGCAGGTCGCCATCCAGGGCGCGCGCTTCGCCGCCAAGGAGATCGCGCACCGGCTCGACGGCAAGCCCTCGCAGGGCGAGTTCGAGTACTTCGACAAGGGCTCGATGGCCACGGTGTCGCGCTTCAGCGCCGTCGCCTCGATCGGCCGCCTGCGCTTCCACGGCTTCCTCGCGTGGCTGCTGTGGCTCGGGGTGCACCTCGTGTACATCATCGGCTTCAAGAACCGCATCACGACGCTGCTGCACTGGGCGGTCAGCTTCCTCGGCCGCGGCCGGGCGGAGCGGGTGGCCACGCACCAGCAGGTGTTCGGCCGGCGGGCCATGCTCCAGGTCGGCGACGAGCTGCGCTCCACCCCGAAGGACGAGCTGCGCGACGCAGGCTGAGCCCGCGTCCTGCGTCGGGGCTGGGACGCGGGGGCGCCGCTGACCTAGGGTGACGGCCATGCCGCTCGACTACCCGGTGCACCGGCGCACGCTCCCGAACGGGCTGCGTGTCGTCGTCTCCCCGGACCACACCGTCCCGAACGTCACCGTCAACCTCTGGGTGGGTGTGGGCTCCCGCCACGAGCAGGCGGGCCGCACCGGGTTCGCGCACCTCTTCGAGCACCTGATGTTCCAGGGGTCGCGCAACGTCCGCAGCGGCGAGCACTTCGAGGCGCTCATGGCCGAGGGGGGCCGGCTCAACGCGACGACGTGGTTCGACCGGACCAACTACTTCGAGACGGTGCCCAAGGGCGCCCTCGAGCTCGCGCTCTGGCTCGAGGCGGACCGGCACGCCCACCTCCTCGACGCGCTGACCCAGGAGAACCTCGACAACCAGCGCGACGTCGTCAAGGAGGAGAAGCGCCAGCGGTACGACAACCAGCCGTACGGCACCGCGCTCATCGACGTCTACGCGACCGTCTTCCCCGAGGGGCACCCGTACCACCACCCGACGATCGGGTCGATGGAGGACCTCGACGCGGCCGGACTCGAGGACGTGCACGCGTTCTTCCGCCGCTACTACGCGCCGGACAACACGGTGGTCACGCTGTGCGGCGACGTCGAGCCGGGGGAGGGGTTCGCCCTCGTCGAGCGGTACTTCGGCGGCATCGAGTCCCGGGCGGAGGAGCCCCGGCCCACCCTCGCGCAGCTCGAGCCGCTCACGGCCCCCGTCCGCGTCGAGCGGCGCGAGCAGGTGCCCAACGACCGCCTGCACGTCGCCTTCCGGCTGCCGGTCGACGGCACCGACGAGCTCGTCGCCGCCACCGTGGCGCTCGACTGCCTCGGCGGCCTGTCGACCTCGCGGCTCGTGCGCCGGCTGGTGCGGCGCGAGCAGAGCGCGGTCGGCGCCCACGCCACCGCGTGGGGGTTCGTCGACGGCGTCTCGCTCGGTTTCGTCGTCATCGACGCGGCCCCCGACGCCGACCCCGCCGACCTCGAGGCGGCGCTCGTCGAGGAGCTGGAGCGCCTCGCGGCCGACGGCCCGACCGAGGCCGAGCTCGAGGCGTCCATCGCCCAGTCCGAGCGGGCGTGGCTGTCGGCCCTGGCCTCGCAGGAGGAGCGGGCGGACCTCCTGAGCCGGTACGCGCTGCTCCACGACGACCCCGAGCTCGTCAACACCCACCTCGACCGGGTCCGCGCCGTGACGGCCGAGCGCGTCGTCGAGGTGACCCGTCGCTGGCTGCGCCCCGAGAGCCGGGCGGTGGTCGCCTACCTCGACGCCTCCGGCGACGCCGACGCGACGGAGGCGGTCGCGTGAGCACCCGCCCGGCCGTCCTCGACCCCGAGCCCTGGGTCTTCCCCGCGGCGCAGGAGCACCTCCTGCCCAACGGGGTCCGCCTGCTCCTGCACGACCTGCCCGGCCAGTACGTCCTCTCCCTGCGCGTCGTCGTCCCGGGCTCCCTCGCCGACGAGCCCGAGGGGCTCGAGGGCATCTCGTCGATGACCGCGCGGCTGCTCGACGAGGGGACCGCCGAGCACGGCCCCGAGGAGTTCGCCGAGCTGATGGAGCGGCACGGGATGGCGCTCGGCGCCGGTGTCTCGGACGGCGGCCTCCTCGTCGACGTCGACGTCCCGCAGGCGCACCTGCCGACGGCGGCCCGGCTGCTGACCGAGGCGCTCGCGCACCCGGTCTTCCCCGAGGCGGAGGTGCGGCGCATCCTGCGTGGGCGCCTCGCCGAGATCGAGCAGGAACGGGCCTCGGCCGCGCACCGTGCGGCACGGGAGGTGGCCGCGACATTGTGGGACCCGCGGGACCGGGCCTCCCGCCCGGCCGCCGGCACCGTGGAGTCGATCGGCCGGATCACCCGCGAGGCCGTCGTGGAGCACCACGCCCGGCGCGTCGGCCCCCAGGACGCCACCGTCGTCCTCGCCGGCGACCTCACCGGCACCGCCGCCCTCGAGGTGCTCACCGCGACCCTCGGTGCGTGGGACGCCCCGCGCCACGAGCCGGGCAGCCGGCCGGTCGCCCCGCGACCGGCCGCCGACCGGGCGCGGGTCGTGGTCGTCGACCGGCCGGGGTCGGTCCAGACCGAGATCGCCGTGTCCTGCCCGGGCCCGGACCGCTCGACGCCGCACGGCTGGGCGCCCCACCCGGTGCTCGCGTTTGTCGTCGGCGGCTCCCCGAACGCGCGCCTCGACGCCGTGCTGCGCGAGGAGAAGGGCTACACCTACGGGGTCCGCGCCTCCTTCCGGCCCCGGGTCGCGGGCGGCTCGTTCGTCACGTCCGGGTCGGTGCGCTCGGAGGTGACGGGGGAGGCGCTCGAGCTGCTCCTCGGCATCCTCACCGACGCCCGGGAGGGGTTCACCCCGGCCGAGCTGCGCTCCGGTGTGGACTTCGTCGGCAAGACCGCCCCGGGCCGGTACGCCACCGCCGACGCGGTCGCCGACGAGACCGCCGCCCTCGCGCTGGAGGGGCTGCCGCTCGACTTCACGACGCGCAACCTGGCGGCGCTGCGCGAGCTGGGCGTCGAGGACCTCGACACCGCCTACCGCCGCGTGGCGACGGGGGAGTGGACCGTCGTCCTCGTCGGCGACGCCGCGAGCATCGTGCCGGCGCTCGAGGGCCGGGTGCCCGGACCGGTGACGACGGTTGCCCGCTGACGCCGGGACCACCTCGCTCGTCGTCGGCTCGCCGGTCGGCGCGCTCGAGCTCGTCGCGGACGGTGACGCCCTCGTCGCGGTCCGGTTCGACGCCGAGGGGCCGGTGGACGACGGAGCCCCCCGCGTCCACCCCGTCCTCGCGGCCGCCCGTCGGCAGCTGGCCGAGTACTTCGCCGGGGAGCGCACCGGGTTCGACCTGCCGCTGCGCTCGGACGGCACGGACTTCCGGCGGCGGGTGTGGGGCGAGCTGGCGCTCGTGCCGTGGGGCACGACGACCACCTACGGGGCGCTCGCGGCCCGGCTCGGCCTGCCGCCGGGCGCGTCCCGTGCCGTGGGGGCCGCCAACGGCGCCAACCCGCTGCCCGTGCTCCTGCCGTGCCACCGCGTCGTGGGCAGCGACGGCACGCTGACCGGCTACGCCGGCGGGCTGCAGCGCAAGGCCTTCCTCCTGCACCTCGAGGGCGTCGCCACCGAGGCCGACCAGGGCTCGCTCTTCGAGCCCTAGCGGGAGAGGCGGGCCAGCACCTCGTCGTGGAGCAGGCCGTTCGTGGCCACGGCGTTGCCCCCGAACGGGCCGTCGACCCCGTCGAGCGAGGTGAAGCGACCGCCGGCCTCCGTGACGACCGGGACGAGGGCGGCCATGTCGTACGTCGAGAGCTCGGGCTCGGCGGCGATGTCGACCGCCCCCTCGGCGACGAGCATGTAGGACCAGAAGTCGCCGTACGCCCGCTCGCGCCAGCACGCGCGCGCGAGGTCGAGCATCGGGTCGAGGCGGCCGACCGCCTCCCAGGAGGTCGTGCTCGAGATCGACAGGGAGGCGTCGTCGAGCGTCGAGACGCCCGAGACCCGCAGCCGCCGGGCGCTCGTCAGGCTCCGGCCGGACCACGCGCCGGTGCCCTGCGAGGCCCACCAGCGACGACCGAGCGCCGGCGCCGCCACGAGGCCGACGACCGGGACGCCGTGGTCGACGAGGGAGATGAGGGTCGCCCACACCGGGACGCCCCGGACGAAGTTGTGCGTGCCGTCGATCGGGTCGACGACCCACTGCCGGGGGCTGGCGCCGGTGTCGGGCATCTCCTCGCCGATGACGGCGTCCCGCGGGCGGGTGCGTTTCAGCTGGGCCCGGAGCAGCTCCTCGGCCGCGCGGTCCGCGTCGCTGACGAGCGTGAGGTCGGGCTTGGTCTCGACGTGGAGGTCCTCGGCGCGGAAGCGCTCCATCGTCAGCCGCTCGACGGCGTCGGCGAGGACGTGGGCGAGGCGGAGGTCGTCGTCGTAGCCCGGCACGCGGCTCAACCTACCCCGCGGCCTCCCGCGGCCGAAGATCTTCCGGCGTGCGGCACGGCGCGGTCGCACTTCGGTCACAATCGGGTCTCGGTGCGCCACGGAACTTCCCTCTGTGGAGGTTCTGGTCTTTAGTGGTGCGGGCACGCCGGAGGGCGTTGTCAGGGAGATGCACCCGACCGGGGCATCCTCACGGAGAAGCCCACCCGACCTCGGGTGGCACCACGTCACAGGAGGACATCCATGCGAGGAACTGCTCGCACGGTCGCCGTTGCGGCCATGTCCGCCGTTGCTCTGCTCGCTGCCGGTTGTGGCAGCGGGGACAGCGGCGGCGACCAGAGCTCGGCGGCCGGCGGCAAGACGGGCGGCGAGATCACCGTCCGCGGCTGCAACCCGCAGAACCCTCTCGTCCCGAGCAACACGACCGAGACCTGCGGTGGCAACGTCATCGACGCCATCTTCTCGAAGCTCGTGCACTACAACGCGGAGACGGCCAAGCCGGAGAACGACCTCGCGGAGTCCATCGACACGACGGACAACCAGAACTTCACGATCAAGCTCAAGCAGGGTCGCAAGTTCCACGACGGCACCGAGATCAAGGCCAAGAACTTCGTCGACGCCTGGAACTACGCCGCCTACGCGCCCAACGGCCAGTCCTCGGGCTACTTCATGGAGCCCATCGAGGGCTACGGCGACCTCCAGTGCACCGGCACCGGTGACGACCCCTGCGCCGGTGACGGCAAGGCCAAGGCCGACAAGCTGACCGGCCTCAAGGTCGTCGACGACTACACCTTCACGATCAAGACGACCGAGAAGGTCTCGAACCTCCCGGTCCGCCTGGGCTACTCGGCGTTCTCGCCGCTCCCGGACGCCTTCTTCTCGGACCCCAAGGCCTTCGGCGACAAGCCGATCGGCTCGGGCCCGTACAAGCTGGACGCCTGGAACAAGGAGCAGTCGATCGTCCTGTCCAAGTTCGCCGACTACACCGGTGACTTCGGCGGCAAGGTCGACAAGATCACCTTCAAGATCTACACGGAGTCCGACGCCGCGTACAACGACGTCATCGCCAGCAACCTGGACATCACGGACGAGATCCCGACCAGCGCGCTGATCGACGACAAGTACAAGCAGGACCTCCCCGACCGCAACGCGCAGAAGGAGACCGGCGTCATCCAGACGGTCACCTTCGCGCCCACCAAGGTCGACCCGAACTACGCGGACCCGAAGATCCGTCAGGCGATCTCCATGGCGATCGACCGCGACACGATCATCAAGCAGATCTTCAACAACACCCGCGTCCCCGCCACCGGCTGGGTCTCCCCGGTCGTCGACGGCTACAAGGCCGACCAGTGCGGTGAGTACTGCACCTACGACCCGACCAAGGCCAAGGCCCTCCTCCAGGAGGCCGGCGGCTTCAAGGGCGACAAGATCACCCTGTCCTACAACGCGGACGCCGCGCACAAGGACTGGACCGAGGCCACCTGCAACAGCATCAAGCAGGCCCTGGGTGTCGACTGCGTCGCCACCGGTGTCGTCGACTTCGCGACCTTCCGCACGCAGATCGCGGAGCGCAAGATGAAGGGCATGTTCCGCACCGGCTGGCAGATGGACTACCCGTCGATCGAGAACTTCCTCGCCCCGATCTTCAAGACCGGCGCGTCGTCCAACGACGGTGACTACTCCAACCCGGAGTTCGACAAGCTGCTGACCCAGGCGGCCGCGTCGACCGACGAGGCCGAGGCCAACAGCCTGTACCAGCAGGCCGAGGCGCTCCTCGCGCAGGACATGCCGGCCATCCCGATGTGGTACGGCAAGACCACGATGGGCTGGTCCGACAAGGTCACCGGCGTGAAGATCACCGCCTTCGGCACGATCGACTTCTCGTCGGTCGCCCTGAAGTGACGGACGGGACCTCCTGAGGTCCCGACCCCCACAGTCGTCGGCCTGTCAGCAGCAGCTGGCAGGCCGACGGCCGTGTCCGGGCAGAGCAGGCGGGAAAGGCCGGTCCCCTGCTACCGATGCCCGCACGCATGGTCTAGGTTCAACCCGGTAATCCACCCCGACGCCCCTCGCCCGACCCCCGGCGACGCGTCCCGAAACCCCAAGGAGGTGACGTGGGCACCTACATCGTCCGGCGGATCCTGCAGATGATCCCCGTGATCCTGGGAGCTACGTTCCTCATCTTCGCGATGGTCTTCGCCCTACCCGGCGACCCCGTCGCGGGCAAGTGCGGTGAGCGCCCCTGCTCGGCGGCCTACCGCGCGGCCTTCATCGAGAAGTACAACCTCGACGACCCCCTGCCCATCCAGTACGGCAAGTACGTCGTCAACCTCGCCAAGGGCGACCTCGGCACGACCGCGAGCGACACCCCGGTCGCCGACCAGCTCAAGCTGCGCGTGCCGGTCACGGGCAAGCTCGCGCTCATGGCGGTCGCGTTCGAGGCGCTGGTCGGCATCCTGGCCGGCGTGCTGACAGGCATCCGCAAGGGCGGGTTCCTCGACAACCTCGTGCTCGTCTCGACCCTCGTACTCATCTCGATCCCGATCTTCGTCATCGGCAACGTCGCTCAGCTCTACCTCGGGGTGAAGTTCGGGCTGTTCCCGGTCACGGTGACCTCGAGCAACCCCACGTTCTACGAGCTGCTGCTGCCCGCGCTGGTCCTCGGCTCGCTGTCGGTCGCCTACGTCGCGCGCCTCATGCGGACCAACCTCGTCGAGAACCTGCGCTCGGACTACGTCCGCACCGCGATCTCCAAGGGTCTGACCAAGCGCCGGGCCTACGGCCTGCACGCGCTGCGCAACTCGCTCATCCCCGTCGTCACCTTCATCGGGTTCGACTTCGGGGCCCTCCTCGGCGGCGCCGTCGTCACCGAGGGCATCTTCAACATCCCCGGCGTCGGCGGCTACATCTTCCGCGCGATCCGGGTGCGGGACGGCGCCTCGGTCGTCGGCTCGGTGACCTTCCTCGTGATCGTCTACCTCGTCGTCAACCTGCTCGTCGACCTGTTGTACGGACTGCTCGACCCGAGGATCAGCCATGACTGAGGCCGCCGTCTCCGAAGCCCCCACGTCCACTCCCGAGGGCGGCGACTCCGCTCCCGCCCGATCGCTCGCCTCGGACGCCTGGCGCACGATGCGCAGCAACCCGCTGTTCTGGGTCTCGTCCGTGCTCATCGTGATCTTCACGCTGATGGCGATCTTCCCGAGCCTGTTCACGAGCACCAACCCGACCGAGGCGATCCTGCGGGACGCCCGCGTGCGGCCCAACGCCGACGCCTGGTTCGGCCGCGACATCCAGGGCTACGACATCTACGCCCGCTGCATCTACGGGGCGCGCGCGTCGATCCTCGTCGGCCTCCTGACGACCGTCTTCACGACGCTCGTCGGTGGCATCGTCGGTGTCTTCGCCGGCTACGTGGGCGGCTGGACCGACACGATCCTCTCGCGGCTCGGTGACGTCTTCTTCGCCATCCCGCTGCTGCTCGGTGCGGTCATCGTGCTCGTCACGCTGCCGGCCACGGACAACTACTTCTACATCGTCCTCAAGGTCGTGCTGGCGCTCGTCGTCCTCGGCTGGCCGAGCATGGCGCGCCTCATGCGCTCCAGCGTCATCCAGGTCAAGCCGAACGACTACGTGCAGGCCGCGCGGGCCCTGGGCGCGAGCCCGTGGCGCGTCGTGCGCTCGCACATCGTCCCCAACGCCCTCGCGCCGATGATCGTCGTCGCGACGATCAACCTCGGGGCCTACATCTCGGCGGAGGCGACGTTGTCCTACCTGGGCATCGGCCTGCAGCCGCCGACCGTCTCCTGGGGCGTCGACATCAGCGCCGCGGTCGTCGGCATGCGCACCACCCCGCACATGCTGTTCTTCCCCAGCCTGTTCCTGTCCCTCACGGTTCTCGCGTTCATCATGCTCGGTGACGTGGTCCGTGACGCCCTCGACCCGAAGAACCGGTGAGCGACACGATGAGCACCGCGACCGACACCACGACCTCGGGGCACACCTACACCCCCAAGGACGGCGTCCTCCTGGAGGTCGACGACCTGTTCGTCGAGTTCCACACCCGCGACGGCGTGGCCACGGCCATCAACGGCGTCTCGTTCGAGCTGCGCCAGGGCGAGTCGCTCGCCATCCTCGGTGAGTCCGGCTCCGGCAAGTCCGTCACCGCGCAGGCGATCATGGGCATCCTCGACATGCCGCCGGCGGTCATCCCGCAGGGGCACATCCGCTACTGCGGCGAGGACCTCCTGACGATGCCGGAGGAGCAGCGGCGCAAGACCCGCGGACCGGAGATCTCGATGATCTTCCAGGACGCGCTCTCGTCGCTCAACCCCGTCTTCCCCGTGGGCTGGCAGATCGCCGAGATGTTCCGCGTCCACCGCGGGATGAACAAGAGCGACGCGCTCGAGCAGGCCGTCCGCCTCATGGAGCGGGTGCAGATCCCGGCCGCCCGCGACCGGGTGAAGGCCTACCCGCACCAGTTCTCCGGCGGCATGCGCCAGCGCATCATGATCGCGATGGCCATCGCGCTCGACCCGGCGGTGCTCATCGCCGACGAGCCGACGACCGCCCTCGACGTCACCGTCCAGGCGCAGATCATGGCGCTCCTCGAGGAGCTGCAGGAGGAGCGCCAGATGGGGCTCATCCTCATCACCCACGACCTCGGTGTGGTCGCCGACGTCGCGGACCGGATCGCGGTCATGTACTCGGGCCGGCTCGTCGAGAAGGCCGAGGTCCTCGACCTCTACGCCTCCCCGGGTCACCCGTACACGCGCGGCCTGCTCGAGTCGATCCCACGTCTGGACCAGAAGGGCCAGACCCTCGCGGCGATCGGCGGCCTGCCGCCGAACCTCATGAACATCCCGCCGGGGTGCCCCTTCAACCCGCGCTGCCGGATGGCGCAGGACATCTGCCGCACCGACCGCCCCGCCCTGCGCGAGGTCGCCCCCGGCCGGCTGTCCGCCTGCCACTTCGCCGAGGAGGTCATCGATGCCTGAGGTCGTCCTCAGCGCCAACAACCTGGTCAAGCACTACCCGATCAAGAAGGGTGTGCTGCGCCGCACCGTCGGCCACGTCAAGGCCGTCGACGGGGTCAGCTTCGACCTGCACAAGGGCGAGACGCTCGGCATCGTCGGCGAGTCCGGCTGTGGCAAGTCCACGCTCGGCCGCCTGCTCATGCGCCTCGAGGAGCCGACCGCCGGCACCGTGCAGTTCGAGGGGCAGGACTGGTCCGGGGCCTCGGCCCGCGAGACCCGTCGGCTGCGCCGCAACATCCAGATCGTCTTCCAGGACCCGTACACGTCGCTCAACCCGCGGATGACGGTCGGCGACATCATCGGCGAGCCCCTCGAGATCCACCCCGACGTCGTCCCCAAGGGGGGTCGCCGGCAGCGGGTCCAGGAGCTGCTCGACCTCGTCGGGCTCAACCCGGAGCACATCAACCGCTACCCGCACCAGTTCTCCGGCGGTCAGCGCCAGCGCATCGGGATCGCGCGCGGCATCGCGCTCAACCCCAAGGTGCTCATCTGCGACGAGCCGGTCTCCGCGCTCGACGTGTCGGTGCAGGCGCAGGTCGTCAACCTCATGGAGAAGCTGCAGGACGAGCTCGGCCTGGCGTACGTGTTCATCGCGCACGACCTGTCCGTCGTCCGGCACATCTCGGACCGCGTCGGGGTCATGTACCTCGGGCGGATGGCCGAGCTCGGCGAGGAGGACGAGGTGTACTCGCGTCCGACGCACCCGTACACGCAGGCCCTGCTCTCGGCCGTGCCGGTGCCCGACCCGACCCTGCGCGGCAAGCGCGAGCAGATCGTCCTCGTCGGCGACGTGCCCTCGCCGGCCAACCCGCCGTCGGGGTGCCGCTTCCACACGCGGTGCTGGAAGGCGCAGGACGTCTGCAGCCAGGAGGAGCCCCAGCTCGAGATGCGCCAGGACGGCGCCGGCGGCCACCTCTCGGCGTGCCACTTCGCCGAGCCGCGGCTCGTCGTCGAGACGGTCGACGTCAGCGACCTCGTGCCCGACGAGCGGTTCGTCAGCAGCAGCACCGACGACCTCGACGACGTGGGTTCCGGTCTCGGACAGGACGACTCGCTCGCGCCGGACGACCGCTCGACGGTCGAGCGGTCGAGCGTGACCGACCCGCAGGCTCCGGCCGACACCAGCCGCGTCGTCCAGGACACGGACGACCAGCAGCGCTGACGCGCGCGGCGCGTCACCCGTGACGGCCGCCGGTGGGGATCAGTCCTCGCCGGCGGCCGTTCGCGTGCGCAGCAGCCGGCGCAGGGAGTCCAGGCGCGAGGGGCCGGCCGGGCCGGCGGCCCCGCTCGCCACCCAGGCGTCGAGGGCGCACTCCTCCTCGTCGTGGGTGCAGCCCCGCGGGCACTCCGCCGTGCCGGGCTCGAGGTCGGGGAAGTGGTGCACGATGCGCGTCGGGTCGACGTGCGCCAGCCCGAAGGAGCGCACGCCCGGGGTGTCGACGACCCAGCCGTCGTCGTCGGGCAGGGGGAGGGCCACCGCGGAGGTCGAGGTGTGGCGGCCGCGCCCGGTGACGTCGTTGACGACGCCGACGGCCCGCAGCGCGTCCGGGACGAGCGCGTTGACGAGCGTCGACTTGCCCACCCCGGAGTGACCGACGAGGACGCTGGTGCGCCCGCGCAGCGCCTCGAGCACCGCGTCCAGCCCCTCGATGTCGTCCTGCGGTGTGCGCGAGGTGACGACGTGCGGCACCGACAGCGGGGCGTACTGCTCGAGGAAGGGCGCGGGGTCGGTGAGGTCGGCCTTGGTGAGGACGAGGAGGGGATCCATCCCGGCGTCGTAGGCGGCGACGAGGCACCGGTCGATGAGGCGCGGGCGGGGCTCGGGGTTGGTCAGGGCCGAGACGACGACGAGCTGGTCGGCGTTGGCGACGAGCACCCGTTCGACCGGGTCGGTGTCGTCGGCGGTCCGGCGCAGCAGGGTCACGCGCTCCCCGAGCCGGACGATGCGGGCCAGCGAGCCCTCGGCCCCGCTCGTGTCGCCGACGAGGTGCACCTCGTCCCCGACGACGATGCCCTTGCGGCCCAGCTCGCGGGCCCGCATCGCGACGAGGTCGTGGTGCGCCGAGCCGTCGTCGACGCGGACGCGGTAGCGGCCGCGGTCGACCCCCAGGACGCGGCCGACGACGGCGTCCTCGTGCTTGGGCCGGTCCTTGGTGCGTGGGCGCGACCCTCGACGGTTGGGACGGATGCGGACGTCGGACTCGTCGTAGTCCCGGGTCGACCTCGCCATCACGCGTCCGCGTGGACCCGCTGGTCGAGCATGCGCTCCCAGAGCGTGGTGAACTCCGGCATCGTCTTGCCGACCGTCCCGACGTCCTCGATGACGATGCCCGGGACGGCGAGGCCGAGCACGGCGGCGGCCATGACCATCCGGTGGTCGGCGTAGGTGCGGAACCGGTTGCCGTGCAACGGCTTCGGGACGATGCGCAGCCCGTCCTCGGTCTCGGTGACCTCGGCGCCGACGCCGGTGAGCTCGGTCCGCAGCGCGGCGAGGCGGTCGGTCTCGTGCCCACGGATGTGCGCGACCCCGCGGATGACGCTGGGCCCCTCGGCGAGGGCCGCGACCGCCGCCACGACGGGGGTGAGCTCGCTCGAGCCGTGCAGGTCGACATCGACCCCGAGGATGCCCCCGGTCCCCGTGACGGTGAGGCCGGAGCGGTCGAGGACGACCTCGGCGCCCATCATGTCGAGGACCTCGCGGACGAAGTCGCCGCCCTGGGTCGTGTACTGCGGCCAGCCGGGGACGGTCACCGTGCCGCCGGTCACGAGGGCGGCCGCGAGGAACTGCGCGGCGTTGGAGAGGTCCGGCTCGACCTGGACGTCGAGCGCGTTGACCTCGCTCGGCTCGACCCGCCAGGTGTCCGCGTCGCCGTCGTCGACGACGACCCCCGCGTCGCGCAGCGTCTCGACGGTCATCTCGATGTGGGGGAGGCTCGGCAGGGTGCCACCGGCGTGGCGCACGGTGACCCCCCGGTCGTAGCGCGGCGCCGAGAGCAGCAGCCCGGAGAGGAACTGCGACGACGCCGACGCGTCGATGGTCACCTCGCCACCGCGGATCGCGCCGGTGCCGTGGACGGTGAAGGGCAGCACTCCGCGGCCACCGTCGTCGACCTCGACACCGAGCGCACGCAGACCCTCGAGGACGGGGGCCATCGGGCGGTGGCGGGCCCCCTCGTCGCCGTCGAAGCGGGTGGAGCCGACGGCGAGGCCGGCCAGCGGCGGCACGAACCGCATGACGTTGCCGGAGAGGCCGCAGTCGACGGTGCCGCCGCCGGTCAGGGCCGCGGGCGTGACGAGCCAGTCACCGTCGTCGACGTCGTCGACGCCCACGCCGAGCGTCCGCAGCGCCCCGGCCATGAGGAGGGTGTCGCGCGAGCGCAGCGGCGCCCGCAGGCGGGAGACGTCCGAGGCGAGGGCCGCGAGGACGAGGTAGCGGTTGGTGAGGGACTTGCTGCCGGGCAGGACGACGCGGGCGTCGACCGGGGACCCGGCGGTCGGAGCGGGCCAGTCAGGAGAAGGCATGCTGCGCCTGGGCCGCCTTCAGCTTGGCCTCGGTGGCGGCGGTCCGTGCGGCGTGCCGCACCTCGCGCCGGGTCGTGCGACCGGCACGGTGCACGCTCTCGTTCGCCAGGTGCGCGCGGTAGGCCAGCCCGGGCCGGCCCTCGGTGTCGACCGCGGCGATGAGCAGGCCGCCGAGGATCCCGAGGTTCTTCAGGAGGTGGGTGCGCTGCTGGGCGCGCGTCGCCGGGTCGTCCTCGCGCCAGTACTGGTGGCCGGCGACGGTGGTCGGGACCAGGGACGCGGCGAGGACGGCCGCCGAGAGGCGCGGCAGCTTGCCGAGGGCGAGCATCGTGCCGGCGCCGACCATGACGATGCCGTTGGCCCGCACGAGCAGCTCGGTGTCGTCGGGGAGCCCGAGGCGGGGGGCGAGCTTCTCGACGACCGGGCGGGCCTTCTCGGCCTTAGCCGAGGGGTGCTTGAGCTGGTCGGTGCCCCCCACGACGAACATCGACGCGAGCAGGGGTCGGGCGAGGCGTCGCACCAAGGACATCCGGGACCTCCGGGTCGGGGTCGCTGCTGGTCAGGACCTCCCGGCCTACCGTAGTTGCTCGGGCTGCCGCTGCGTAGCCTGAGCACCATGTGTGGGCGCTACGCGGCGACGGCGAACCCCGACGAGCTCGTCCTCGAGTTCGAGGTCGACGAGGACCGGACCGGCGAGCCGGGACGCAGCGTCCTCGTCAACCCGCAGGAGCCCCCGCCGGGGACGCCGGACCACAACATGGCCCCGACCAAGCAGGCCCCGGTCGTCCTCAGCCGCCCCCCGCGGGAGGACCGCGAGGCCGCGGCGCGGCGCCAGCTGCGCCTCCTCACGTGGGGGCTGGTGCCCAGCTGGTCCAAGGACGCCAGGGGCGGGGTCCGGATGATCAACGCCCGCGTCGAGTCGGTCGCCGAGAAGCCCGCCTTCGCCCGCGCGCTCGCCGCCCGTCGCTGCCTCGTCCCGGCCCGTGGATGGTACGAGTGGCAGGCCTCGCCGACGGCGCTGGACGCCAAGGGCAAGCCGCGCAAGCAGCCGTTCTTCACCTCCCGCGCCGACGGCGCGAGCGTGGCGATGGCCGGCCTCTACGAGTTCTGGCGCGACCCCGCGGTCGCCGACGCCGACGACCCGCTCGCCTGGCTGACGACCTTCACCGTCCTCACCGGGCCGGCCGAGCCCGGGCTGGACCGCATCCACGACCGCCAGCCGGTCGTCCTCGAGGCGGGGGAGTGGGCCCGCTGGCTCGACCCGGCCGCCGGCGCCGCCGACGTGGCGGACCTGCTCGGGCCCCGGGCGCCGGGACGGTTCACCGCGTACCCGGTCTCGCGTGCCGTGAGCAGCAGCCGCGCGAACGGGCCGGGGCTGCTCGAGCCGGCTCCCGAGGCGGACCTCGTGGGCGTCGTCGACCCGACGACCGGCGAGGTCGTCGGCGGTCCGGCGGAGTGAGCGAGCGGCTGCACGCGACGCCGGCGGGGACGGCCCGCAGCGCGACGAGCGAGCCGTCCGGGGACGCGGCGGGCACCCTCGTCCTCGGTCACGGCGCCGGGGGCCTGCGCTGGACCGCCGACGTCACCGCCGTGCGCGACGCCGCGCTCGGGGCCGGGTGGCGGGTCGTCCTCGTCGACCAGCCCTGGCGGGTGGCCGGCAAGCGACTGGGACCCGGCCCCGCGGCGCTCGACCCCGCCTGGGTCGCCGTGCTCCGTGACCTCGACCCGGGGCCGCTTCTCGTCGCCGGGGGCCGCAGCGCCGGGGCCCGCGTCGCCTGCCGGACGGCGTCCGCGGTGGGGGCGCGCGCGGTGCTCGCCCTCTCCTTCCCCCTGCACCCACCGGGCCGTCCGGAGCGCTCGCGCGCCGACGAGCTCGCCCGGCCCGCCGCGGACGGGCTGGAGGTCCACGTCGTCCAGGGCCGCACCGACCCGTTCGGCACCCCGGCGGAGCTGCGCGCCGTCCTGCCCCCGCGCGGCACCCTCGCCGAGGTCGACGGTCCACACTCGCTCGAGCGCTCCGCCCCGGCCGTCGCGGCCGCGGCCCTCGCCGTCCTGGCGTCGCTGACGTCCTGACCCGGGCGCGGCGCGGAATGACTCCGCGGCCCCCGGCGTTCTCGCCTGCGTCAGCACAGTCACCGACCGGAGGCACCTTTCGTGTTCGTCCTCGACACCTCGACCCGTCCCCGGGCCCGGATAGGCTGGGAGGCGATGAGCACCCCCCAGACACCGCTCGAGGAGACCTCGCAGGAGGTCGACCTCGCGACCGAGACCCCGCAGGAGCGGCAGGCCCGCTTCGAGCGCGAGGCCATGCCCCTCATGGACCAGCTGTACGCCGCGGCCATGCGGACGACCCGCAACCCGGCCGACGCCGAGGACCTCCTCCAGGAGACCTACGCCAAGGCCTACGCCGCGTTCCACCAGTACCGTCCGGGCACCAACCTCAAGGCCTGGATGTACCGCATCCTCACGAACACCTACATCAACACCTACCGCAAGAAGCAGCGCGAGCCCCAGCAGTCCGACGCCGCCGAGGTCGAGGACTACCAGCTGGCGCGGGCGGAGTCGCACACGTCCGCCGGCCTCAAGTCCGCCGAGGCCGCGGCGCTGGAGCACCTGCCCGACACGCAGGTGACCCGGGCGCTCCAGGAGCTCCCCGAGGACTTCCGGCTCGCCGTCTACCTCGCCGACGTCGAGGGCTTCGCGTACAAGGAGATCGCCGAGATCATGGGGACCCCGATCGGCACCGTCATGTCCCGCCTGCACCGCGGGCGTCGTCAGCTGCGCGCGCTGCTCACCGGCTACGCCCGGGACCGCGGCCTCGTCGGGGCGGAGGTGGAGTGATGGGACACCAGCACGCCGACCACCAGGGGCACGCCGACTGCTCGGAGGTCCTCCACCACATCTACGAGTACCTCGACGGCGAGATGAGCCCCGAGGACGTCAAGCGTGTGGCGACCCACCTCGCCGAGTGCCGCCCGTGCCTGGCCGAGCACGACCTCGACGCCGCGGTCAAGGCCGTCGTCAAGCGGTCGTGCACCGAGACCGAGACCCCCGCCGCGGTGCGGATGCAGGTGCTGCAGAGGCTCACCGTCGTCCGCGTCGAGCACGAGGACTGACCCCACCGGACAGCGAAGGGCCCGGAGTGCGACGCACTCCGGGCCCTTCGTCGTCCGCGCGCTCAGGCGTTGGGCTTGCGGCCGTGGTTGGCCTTGTTGCCCTTGCGCGAGCGGCGCTTGCGGGCGCGCTTGCTCATGGTGACTCCTCGTCCGTGGGGTGCCCAGCGCGACGACACGCGCGGGCGATCTTGTCCGTTGCGATTGTCGCACACCACCGCCCGTGAAAGAATTCCGCTGTCTCGGCCGCCCCGGAGAGCCAGGGCCGGGACATCCACCCTCTGGAAGAAGGACACATCATGCGCACGTTCCGTTCTCTCGCCGCTGCCGCGCTCCTCGCCGCTCTCGCCACGATCACCGTCTCGGGCACCGCGTCGGCCGCTCCCTCCGACGGCTCGAACGTCGTCGCCGGCGCGTCGGCCAAGGGCTCCTGGAGCTGGTGACCACTCCCGCTCCGGGGCTGCGCCGATGAGCGACTCGCCCCGCGAGCGTCGGTCCACGAGGGCCGCGACGGCCGCGTACATCGCGGCCGTCGCGGCTCTCGCCGTCGCGCTCGGCATCTGGTCCGGGCTGCGCTACGGGCTGCCCGACCCGGCGGCCCTGCTCGTCTTCCTGCTGTTCGCCGTCCTGCAGGTCCTCCTGCCCGACGCGGTCGTCGAGGGCCGGGTGCGGGCCTCGCTGTCCGGCGTGATCCTCGTGGCCAGCCAGGCCATCGTCGGTCCCGCGGGGGTCGCGGTCGTCGGCGCCGTCCTGGGCGGCATCCAGTACAAGAAGGCCCCGCTGCGCAACCGCGTGTTCAACACCGCGCAGTTCTCGCTCCACGGCGCGGCCGGCGGCATCGTCTTCCTCCTGGCCGGGGGGACGACCGACCCCGGCAGCCTGCGCGGCGTCGGCGCGATCGTCGTGGGCCTGGCGGTCCCGCTCCTGTTCGCGGACCTCGCGCAGGCCGTGACCAACCTCCTCGCGGTCGTCGGGGTCATGCGGGTGGCCGAAGGGGTGCCGATGCGCCCCCAGGCGCTCGCGGTGGCCCGGGGGACCGGGCTCGCGCACATCGGGTACACCGCGATCGCGCTCATCATGGTCGTGCTCTGGAAGCCGGCCGACCTCGGCCCGGCGGCCGCGGTCATCGCCCTGGCGCCGCTCGTCGTCGCGCAGTGGGCCTACCGCCAGCACGCCGAGGAGCTCACCGGCCAACAACGAGCTCTTGAGGTGCTCGTCGCCGCCCTCGAGGCGAAGGCCCCCCGCCTCGCCGGGCACAGCGCCCGGGTCGCGGAGCTCAGCGCGCACATGGCCGAGCACCTCGGGCTCGGCCCCCAGCAGGTCGCCGAGACCCGGGTGGCCGGCATGCTCCACGACCTCGGCCAGACGAGCCTGCCGACCCGGACCGCGCGCAGCATCGACCTGACCGACGAGGCAGCGGTGCTGGACTACCCGGCACGGGGAGCGGAGATCCTCCACGACCTCAGCTTCCTCGACGGGGCGCTCGACCCCATCCGGCGCCACCGGGAGGCGCTCGGCACCGACCGGCAGCTGTCGCTCCCCGCGCGCATCGTGGGCGTGGCCGACAGCTTCGACCTGCTGACCTCCGTCGGGCCACCGGACGGGCACCTGCTGGCCCCGACGCAGGCCAGGGAGCTGCTCGCCCGGCGGACGGCCGACGGCGAGATCCTCCGGGCCCTGGACCACGCGCTGATGCGGAGCGGTCAGTCGGTGCGGCGATGAGGCCGATGATCCGTCGGCCCCAGGGGGTCGCCCGGACGGTCGTCCTCCTGCTCGGGGCCCTCGCGGTCCTGCGCGGGCTCCTCGCCGCCGGGTGGGAGCTGCCGACGCTGCTCACGACCCACGGCGACACGCTGCTCGTCGTCGTCGCGTGCGTCGCGCTCGGCGAGCTGGCCCGGATCCGGATGCCGAGCGGCCGTGAGACCGCGCCGCTGTCGTCCGCCGCGGCCCTCAGCGCGGTCTTCCTCGGGCCGGTGTTCGGTGAGCCACGCTTCGACGTCCAGGCCGGGCTCGTCGTCCTCGTCGTCGCCGCGGGGCTGCTGCTCGCCGCCGGGTACCGGGCGCTGCGTCACCGGCCGGCGGGCGCCCCGGTGCTCGCCGCCCGCGTCGTCGGGGTGGCGGTCGCCGCGCTCGTCACCCGTGACTGGGGGGCGCCGACGCTCTGGCAGACCCAGGTCGACCCGACGGTGCCGCGCGCCGCGGTGGCCCTCGAGATGGTGCTCGTCGCGACGGTCGGGCTGCTGACCGAGATCGTCCTGGTGGCGGCCGTGCGCGCCGAGCGCCAGCGGACCCCGTGGTCCGCAGCCGTGCGCGACGAGGTGGGCGAGGCCGCGCCGCTCACGGTGGCGGTCGTCGTCACCGGACCCATGGTCGCCCTCATGGCCCCGGTCCTCGGGCTGCTGTCGCTGCCGCTGGCGCTCTTCCCGCTCGCGATGGCCTACACCGCGGTGCGGCAGTACATCCGCAACCGCGCCACGAACCGCCAGCTCATCGCCACGTTGTCGCACCTCACCGAGCACGGCGGCTACACCCCGGTCCACCACGCCGAGCGCGTGGCCCAGCTGTCGCTCCGGATCGGACGCGTCCTCGGCCTGTCGGAACGGACGCTGCGCGACCTCGAGTACGCGGCCCTCCTGCACGACCTGGGGCAGATCTCCCTGCTGGACCCCATCCCGGACGGCGCCACGGTGCTCGCGGCGCCCGCCGACCAGCGCTCCATCGCGGCCGAGGGCGGTCGCATCATCCGCCGCGCCGAGATCTTCGAGGACGTCGCCGACTACGTCGAGGACCAGACCGTTCCGTACCGCATGGTCCGCGAGCTCGGCGAGGACGTCCCGATGGCGAGCCGAATCATCAAGTGCGCCAACGCCTACGACGACCTGACCGGTGGCTCGGCCGACCCCGCGCTCGTCGAGGCGGCGATCGAGCGGATCCACCTCGGCCTCGGCTACGAGTACGACCCCGACGTCGTCGACGCCCTGACCCGCATCGTCGAGGACGGGGCCGTAGGGCGCGTCGGCGAGCAGGGCGCGGGCGCCCGGTAGAGTCGAGCGACCTGCCGGCCCGTCCGGCCGCCCCGACCCGAAGGACCCCGTGGACCGCCTCACGCCTGTCGTCTTCAACGACGCGTGGGGATCCCACGTCGCCATCGCGAGCCTCCAGGGCCGCTCGATCCCGACCGCCCTGCCGGAGTCAGAGCTGTGGATGGGGGCTCACGAGAGCGGGCCCGCCGGCACCGACCGTCCGGGCGCCCCGGACCTCGCGGCGGTCGTCGCGAGCGACCCGGTCGGCGAGCTCGGAGCGGCCTGCGTCGAGCGCCACGGCGAGCGGCTGCCGTTCCTCCTCAAGGTGCTCGCCCCGGGGCGGGCCATCTCGATCCAGGTCCACCCGAGCGCCGCGCAGGCCGGTGAGCTGCGGGCGCTGACCGGCGACAGCGTCTACGTCGACGACTCGGCCAAGCCCGAGCTGCTCCTCGCGGTGGCCCCCTTCGAGGTGTTCGTCGGGATGCGCGAGCCGGACGAGGTCGCCGAGATCGCCCGCCGGCTCGCGGTGCCCGCCTTCACGCGCGCCGTCGAGGCGGCGCGGGGCGCCGAGGACCCCTGCCACGCGGTGCTGGCGAACGTCCTCGCGACGCCGCCGGTCGAGGTGCCGGGGCTGACCCGCGAGGTCGTCGCGGCGTGCCTGCGGATGTCCGAGGGCGAGGACGAGATCGCCGGCGCGGCCGCCGCCGTCGTCGCCCGGGCCGAGGAGCACCCCGACGACATCGGGCTCGTCGTCCTGCTCCTCATGCACCACCGCGTGCTGCGGCCGGGGGAGTTCATCGACGTCGCGGCCGGGGTCCTGCACTCGTACGTGCACGGCCTGGGCATCGAGGTCCTCGCCAACTCCGACAACGTGGTGCGCGCGGGTCTCACCTCGAAGGAGGTCAACGTCCCCGAGCTCCTGCGGATCGTCGACCCGCGCGCCGACGGCGTCGCGGGCCGTGGCGTCCGGCTGGCCGACGGTGTCGAGGTGTACCCCGGGGCGTCCGACCGCTTCCTCCTGCACCGGGTGCAGCCCGGGCGCCGGCTGCCGGGGGAGGCGGGCCCGCGGCTCGTCTTCTGCCTGCGCGGGCGGGTGACCCTGCGCTCGGCCACCGGGGAGGTCGAGCTCTCCGACACCGGCTCCGCGTTCCTGCCCGACCGCGAGGGCCCGGTCGACCTCGAGGGCTCCGGCGAGGTCTACGTCGTCACCGTCCCCGGCCTCTGAGCTCGGGCACCCTCGGACACGACGACGGCGGGCGCCCCCGAGGGGACACCCGCCGTCGGACTCGAGCCGGTGGCTCAGGCCTTCTTGGTCTCGGCGAAGATCGTCGCGATCTCGTCGATCTTGGCGAGCAGCTCGTCGGCCTTGGCCGCGTCGAGCTCGCCCTTGGTGCCGGAGGCGCCGGCGAGCTTCGTGGCCTCGTTGAACAGGGTGTGCAGCTGCGGGTACTTCTCGAAGTGCGGCGCCTTGAAGTAGTCGGTCCACAGCACCCACAGGTGGTGCTTGACGAGCTCCGAGCGCTGCTCCTTGATGAGGATGGCGCGGGTGCGGAAGTCGGGGTCGTCGTTGTCGGCGACCTTGGCGATGATCGCCTTGATCGACTCCGCCTCGATGCGGGCCTGGGCGGGGTCGTAGACGCCGCACGGGAGGTCGCAGTGGGCCGAGACCTCGGTGACGCGGAACAGGGACAGCATGTGGGTCACTCCTGATCAGATGGGGGGACGCGCGGTCCTCCTCAACCTACCCCAGCGGACGCCACACCAACCCGGCGACCACCGCGAGGACGTCGGCCTCGGCGAGGGAGCCGACGTCGAAGGACGTGACCCCCTCGGCCGGGTTGTCCGAGTCCACCCACCAGCGTTCGGGCGCGTCCGGGTCGCGCCCGGTCAGCCGCTTGACCGCGAGCGGTCGCGGGCGGCCCGCGGCGTCCGGTGGCAGGCGCACCACGTGGGCCCGCCCAGCGCGCGGGCGCAGCCCGCGGAGCACGAGCAGCACGTCGCCGTCGCGGTAGGTGGGGAGCATCGAGCGCCCGCGGACGCGGACGAGCGCCGGCCTCACGGCTCCTTCGGGGCGTCGTCGAGCGCGGCGGCCCCGGCGCTGACCGCCTCGGTGACGGCCTGCGCGTGGGCCTGCTCCTCCTGGCGCATCCGGGAGAGGAAGGCGCGGGTGCGCCCGTGCTGCGGGTTCCCGATGACCTGGCCCGGGGGGCCCTCCTCGACGACGACGCCGCCGTCCATGAAGACGACCCGGTCGGCGACCTCGCGGGCGAAGCCCATCTCGTGGGTGACGACGATCATCGTCATCCCCTTCTGCGCGAGGTCGCGCATCACCTTGAGAACCTCGCCGACGAGCTCGGGGTCGAGGGCCGAGGTCGGCTCGTCGAAGAGCATGAGCTTGGGCTCCATCGCGAGCGCCCGGGCGATGGCCACGCGCTGCTGCTGCCCACCCGAGAGCTGGCTCGGGTAGGCAGCAGGCTTGTCCTGCAGGCCGACCTGCTCGAGCAGCTCGTGCGCCCGCGCCTCGGCGGTGCGCCGGTCCACGCCCTTGACCTGCACGGGCGCCTCGACGACGTTCTCGAGGACCGTCTTGTGCGGGAAGAGGTTGAAGCGCTGAAAGCACATGCCGATGTCGCGGCGCTGGGCGGCGATCCGCTTGTCGGTGAGGCGGTGGAGGGTGCCGCCGCGGTCGTCGTAGCCCATGAGGTCGCCGTCGACCCAGATCCGCCCGCCGTCGATGGTCTCGAGCTGGTTGATGCAGCGCAGGAAGGTCGTCTTGCCGGAGCCGGAGGGACCGAGGAGGACGACGACCTCGCCGGTGCGCACGTCGAGGTCGATGCCCTTGAGCACCTCGTTGCCGTGGAAGGACTTGGTGACGTTGACGGCGTGGACGAGCGGTGCGTCCGACGTGGCGGGCATCAGTGGTCGGCTCCGATCTCGGTGAGCTTCTGCTTCGTGGCCTTCGGCGTCGGGCCGTAGCCACGGCCGAAGTACCGCTCCAACCAGGACTGCCCGACCATGAGGATGGTGCAGACGATGAGGTACCAGAGGGTCGCCGCCATGAGGCCGGGCATGATCTTGAAGGCGCGCGAGCCGAAGAAGGTCGCCTGGTAGTACAGCTCGATGGTGATGTTGGCGGCGATGAACAGCGAGGTGTCCTTGACCATCGCGATCGTCTCGTTGCCGGTCGGCGGCACGATGACGCGCATGGCCTGGGGGAGGACGATGCGGCGCATCGTCTTGCCGGGGGCCATCCCGAGCGCCTGGGCGGCCTCGGCCTGCCCCCGGTCGACCGACAGGATGCCGGCACGCGCGATCTCGGCCATGTAGGCGGCCTCCGAGAGGCCGAGCGCGATGCCGCCGATGAGGACGGTGCTCGACCACGCGCTGTAGTCGATCGTCGCGAAGTGGATGCTGGAGAACGGGATCCCGACGTCGAACTTGTTGAGGTAGAGGTACCCGAAGCCGACGGCGAAGAGCGAGAGCAGGACGTAGCGCGGGATGGCCCGGAAGAACCACGTGTAGACGAAGGACACACCGCGCAGGACGGGGTTCTCGGACATCCGCATGATGGCCAGCACGACGCCGAGGACGACGCCGATCGCCATCGCGATGACCGTGCCGAGGATGGTCCCCATCCACAGGCCGTTGATCACCGACTTCTGCTGCATGATCTGGAACGTGTAGGCCCAGTCCCAGCGCTCGTTCGTGACGAACGAGTTGACGAGCATCGCGACGAGGACCCCGATGACGGCGACCGCGACCCAGCGTCCGGGGTGCCGGACCGGCCGGGCGTCGATCGCGCCCGGCCGGTCGGCGGTGGTGTCGGTCATGGTCAGCCGACGGAGGGGTTGACCGCGAAGTCGCTGATCGCGCCACCCTCGGTCTTCCACTTGGCGAGGATCTCCTGGTAGGTGCCGTCGGCCTCGAGCTGCTTGAGCGCCTCGACGATGGCGTCGCCGAACTCGGTCTGGTCCTTCGGCAGGACGTAGCCGTAGGGGGCGGAGTCGTACTGGTCGCCGAGGAGCTCGAGGGTGCCGCCGGTGGAGTCGACCGCCGCGATGGCCGGGGGCAGGTCGACGAGCATCGCATCGGCCTTGCCGGACTGCACCATGGCCGTGACCTTGGCCTGGTCGCCGTCGACGAGGGCGTTGATGGCGGGCTTGCCGGCGTCGGTGCACGCCTTGTCACGGGCGGGCAGGTCGGTGTCGGCCTGGACCGTGCCCTTCTGGACCGCGATGTTGAGGCCGCACGCGTTGGCCGGGTCGACCTTCTTCGGGTTGCCCTTCTGGGTGACCCACTGGGTGCCGGCCTTGAAGTAGCTGACCATCGTCGCCTGCTGCTCGCGCTCGGCGTTGACCGTGAAGCTCGAGACGCCCACGTCGTACTTGCCGCTCTGGACCCCGAGGATGATCGAGTCGAACGCCGAGGGCTGCCACTCGGTCTTGACGCCGAACTTCGCCATCACGGCGTCGAAGAGGTCGACGTCCATGCCGATGACCGTCTGGCCGTCGGAGTCGAGGTACTCGTTCGGCTGGTAGGTGGCGTCGGTGCCGATGACGACCTTGCCGGCGCTCTTGATCTTCTCCGGGAGCTTGGCGGCCAGGGCCGCGTCGACGCTCGGCGCGGGGGCCGAGGAGCCGGCCGGCGCCGAGGTGGTGCTGCCGCCCGTCGAGAGCGAGTCGGAGCCACAGGTCGAGAGGGCGAGGGCGGTCGTGGCGAGAGCGGCGACGGCGATCGCACGGGTGCGGAGCATGCTGGTCCTTTCACGGGTGCCGGACCCCGGGTGGGCGCCCGACCGAGAGGGTGTGCAGGTGATCCTGCCACCGGAGCGTGCGACGTGCGTCACGCCCGGGTAACTATCCGGGCGTGTCCGCGGGCCCGCACCGCGACGTGCGTCACACGCGGAGGCCTCGGCCGCCGGGGGCCCCTGTGCCATGATGAGGACCTTCCGGTGGACACCCCCGCCGCGCGACACCCGCAGACGCACCCATCCCTGCGGGCCGCAGCACCCCCTTCCGCACGCTGTCCGCTCGCGTGCCCCCCTCCCTCTCCGAGGAGCCATCGTGTCCGCGTCCCCCGTCCTGCCGTCCTTCGACCCGGAGAGCCCGGTCTTCCGTGCTCACGAGGGCGGGAAACTGGGGGTACACGCGACGCAACCGCTCCGGGGGCGCGAGGACCTCTCGCTCCTCTACACCCCGGGGGTCGCCGAGGTGTCCCTCGCCATCGCCGCCGACCCCACGCTCTCGACCCGCTACACGGCCCGCGGCAACACGGTGGCCGTCATCAGCGACGGCACGGCCGTCCTCGGCCTCGGGGACATCGGCCCGCTCGGGGCGATGCCCGTGATGGAGGGAAAGGCGGTGCTGTTCAAGCACTTCGCGGGCATCGACGCGGTACCGGTGGTCATGGAGACCGGCACCGTCGAGGAGCTCGTCGAGGCGATCGCCCGCATCGCGCCGAGCTACGGCGGCATCAACCTCGAGGACATCTCGGCGCCGCGTTGCTTCGAGATCGAGGAGCAGCTCAAGGAGCGCCTCGACATCCCCGTGTTCCACGACGACCAGCACGGGACGGCGATCGTCGTGCTCGCCGGCCTGTACAACGCGGTGCGCGTCCTCGACCGCCGGCTCGAGGACCTGCGGGTCGTCGTGGCCGGCGCCGGGGCCGCCGGCGTCGCCGTGACCCGGCTCCTCCAGCGCGCCGGCGTCCGTGACGTCGTCGTGTGCGACTCGCGCGGGATCATCCACGCCGGGCGCCCGGACCTCTCCGAGCACAAGCAGCGGCTCGCGCTCTCGACCAACCCGCGCGGCCTCACCGGCTCGCTCGGGACGGCGCTCGAGGGGGCCGACTGCTACGTCGGCGTCTCCGGCGGCACCGTGCCGGAGGAGCAGGTGGCCGCCATGGCCCCCGACGCGATCGTCTTCGCGCTCGCCAACCCGACCCCCGAGGTGCACCCCGACGTCGCGCACCGGCACGCCGCCGTCGTGGCCACGGGGCGCTCGGACTTCCCGAACCAGATCAACAACGTCCTCGCCTTCCCCGGCATCTTCCGGGGCGCGCTGGACGCCGGGGCCACGCGGGTCACCGAGGCGATGAAGCTGGCGGCGGCGCGGGCCATCGCGGACATGGTGCCCGAGCCGACGGCGGAGCAGATCGTGCCCTCGGTGTTCGAGCCCGGGGTCGCCGAGGCGGTGGCGCAGGCCGTGCGGCGGCTCGCCCCGACCCGGTCGGCGCGGGGCTGAGCGCGCTCAGCGCGAGCGGCGGGCCAGCTCCTCGGCGTGCGCGCGGCACGCCTCCCACGTCGGGAGCAGGCCCTGGCCCGCGGCCTCCGCGAGCGTGGGCGCCTCGGAGTCCTTGGGGGAGAGCAGCGGCGTGACCCCCTCGGGCAGCTCGAGGCCGACGGCGGGGTCGAGCGGGTGGATGCCGTGCTCGCCGGTCGGGTTGTACGCGGCGGAGCACAGGTACATCGCCGTCGTGCCGTCCTCGAGCGCGCAGAACGCGTGGCCGAGGCCCTCGGAGAGCCAGACCGCGCGGCGGTCGACGGTGTCGAGGAGGACCGCCTCCCACTGCCCGAAGGTCGGCGAGCCGACGCGGATGTCGACGACGTAGTCGACGAGCGAGCCGGTCAGCGCGGTGACGTACTTGCCCTGGCCGGGTGGGACGTCGGCGAAGTGGATGCCCCGCACCGTGCCGCGCGAGGAGACCGACACGTTGGTCTGGACGACGTCGGGGCGGTGTCCGAGGTGCTCGGCGAGCCGGTCGCCGCGGAAGGACTCGAGGAAGACGCCGCGGTCGTCGGGGAACTGGCGCGGGGTGACGACGAAGGCCCCCTCGATCGAGAGCGCGCGGATGTCCATCAGCGCGTCCCCCGGGCCAGGCAGGCGTGGAGGTAAGCGCCGTACCCGGACTTGAGGAGCGCGTCGCCGAGCGCGCGCAGGGCGTCGTCGTCGATCCAGCCGGCCCGCCAGGCGATCTCCTCGACGCACCCGACCTTGTGGCCCTGGCGGGCCTCGACGACGTGGACGAACTGGCTGGCGTCCATGAGCCCCTCGAAGGTGCCGGTGTCCAGCCACGCGGTGCCGCGGGGGAGCACTGTGACCGTCAGCTCGCCGCGCTGCAGGTAGGCGTCGTTGACCGCCGTGATCTCCAGCTCGCCGCGGGGGCTCGGCTCCAGGGACCGCGCGATCTCGACCACGTCGTTGTCGTAGAAGTAGAGGCCCGGCACGGCGTAGTCGCTGCGCGGCTGCGCCGGCTTCTCCTCGATGGACACGACGGTCCCGTCGTCGGCGAACTCGACGACGCCGTAGGCCGTGGGGTCGGCCACGTGGTAGGCGAAGATGTGGCCGCCCTCGACGTCGGTGAGGCGACGCAGCGCGGTGCCGAGGCCGCTGCCGTGGAAGATGTTGTCGCCGAGGACGAGGGCGACGGAGTCCTCGCCGATGAAGTCCGCCCCGATGACGAAGGCCTGGGCCAGACCCTCGGGCCGCGGCTGCACGGCGTACGAGAGCTCGATGCCCCAGCGCGAGCCGTCGCCGAGCAGCCGGCGGAACTGGTCGACGTCCTCGGGGGTGGTGATGACGAGGATCTCGCGGATGCCCGCCATCATCAGCGTCGAGAGCGGGTAGTAGACCATCGGCTTGTCGTAGATCGGCATGAGCTGCTTGGAGATCCCCATGGTGATGGGGTGCAGCCGCGTGCCGCTTCCGCCGGCGAGGACGATGCCCTTCATGCCGTCGAGCCTATCGGTGGGCGGTTCCGGGCCGGGCAGTAGCCTTGCGCGCATGAAGGTACTCGTCACCGGGGGAGCCGGGTTCATCGGCAGCAACTTCGTGCACCGGACGCTCGCGACGCGTCCGGACGCGGACGTGACCGTGCTCGACCTGATGACGTACGCCGGCTCGACCGCCTCGCTCGAGGGGACCCTCGACCGCGTCCGCCTGGTCGAGGGCGACGTCGCCGACGCCGACCTCGTCGACCGGCTCGTCGGCGAGTGCGACCTCGTCGTGCACTTCGCGGCCGAGTCGCACAACGACAACTCGCTCGAGGACCCGAGCCCGTTCGTGCGGACCAACCTCGTCGGCACCTTCACCCTGCTGGAGGCCGTGCGCCGCCACGGGGTGCGCTACCACCACATCTCGACGGACGAGGTCTACGGCGACCTCGAGCTCGACGACCCCGCGAAGTTCACCGAGGCCACGCCGTACAACCCGAGCTCGCCGTACAGCTCGACCAAGGCCGGCTCGGACCTGCTCGTGCGCGCCTGGGTCCGCTCCTTCGGCATCCGCGCGACGATCTCGAACTGCTCGAACAACTACGGCCCGCGCCAGCACGTCGAGAAGTTCATCCCCCGCCAGATCACCAACGTCATCGACGGCGTGCGCCCCAAGCTCTACGGCGCCGGGCTCAACGTGCGGGACTGGATCCACGTCGACGACCACAACGAGGCCGTCTGGACGATCGTCGACCGCGGCGCCTCCGGCGAGACCTACCTCATCGGCGCTGACGGCGAGGTCAACAACCTCGACGTCGTCCGGCTCATCCTCGAGCTCATGGGCGAGGACCCCGACGGCTTCGACCAGGTGACCGACCGCGCCGGCCACGACCTGCGCTACGCCATCGACGCCGACCGGCTGCGGCGCGAGCTCGGCTGGAGCCCGCGCTACGAGAGCTTCCGCGACGGCCTGGCCGCCACCATCGACTGGTACCGCGAGAACGAGGCCTGGTGGCGCCCGCAGAAGGAGGCCACCGAGGCCCGGTACGCCCGCACGCAACAGGTCCTCGGCCGCTGATGGCGCGCTGGCTGGTCGTCGGTGCGGCCGGGATGCTCGGCACCGACCTCGTCGAGGTGCTGCGCGAGCGCGGGCACGAGGTCGTGGGGATGGACCTGCCCGCGGTCGACGTCCTCGACCCGGCGTCCTGCGCCGCGGCGGTCGCGGGCGCCGACGTTGTCGTCAACTGCGCGGCCTACACGGCGGTCGACGCGGCCGAGACCGACGAGGCCCGCGCCTTCGCGGTCAACGCCGTCGGCGCGGCCAACCTCGCGCGCGCCGTGGCAGCCGGCCCGGGCTCGCTCGTGCACGTGTCCACCGACTACGTCGTGGCCGGCGACGGCACGACGCCGTGGCCCGCCGACGCGCCGGTCGCCCCCGCCTCGGCCTACGGCCGCACCAAGGCGGCCGGGGAGTGGGCCGTGCGGGCCGAGTGCCCCCGCGCCTGGGTCGTGCGCACCGCGTGGCTCTACGGGGCGCACGGGCGCAGCATCCCGGCGACCGTCGCCCGCCTCGCGCGCGAGCGCGACACCTTCGGGTTCGTCGCCGACCAGGTGGGCCAGCCGACGTGGACCGTCGACCTCGCCGACGGCATCGCCCGGATCGTCGAGGCCGGCGCGCCCTACGGCATCTGGCACGGGACGGCCGCCGGCGAGACCTCCTGGCACGGGCTGGCCGGCGCGGTGCTCGAGGAGCTGGGGGAGGACCCGGCGCGGGTCGCCCCCATCACCTCCGACGCCTACCCGGCCCCCGCCCCACGGCCCGCGTACAGCGTCCTGGACCACGCGATGTGGCGCGCCGCCGGGCTCGAGCCGCTGCCGCACTGGCGCGACGCGCTGCACCGGGCCGCGCCCACCGTCCTCGGCACGGAACGGCGCGCCTGAGCCGGGTCGGGGCATCCGTCCGGGCCCCGCGTAGGGCAGACTCACCCCCCGTGAAGACCTTCACGCGCTACTCGTCCTACACCGGCCTGCGACCCGAGATCTTCAAGCGGATCGGCACCGGCCACCGCGAGGTGCTCGACGTGGGGTGCGCCAACGGCACGCTCGGCGACGCCGTCAAGCGCCGACAGGGAGCCCGCGTCACGGGGGTGGAGTACGACGAGGGACTGGCCGGCGAGGCCCGCGGCCGCCTCGACCGGGTCGTCACCGGCGACCTCAACCGCCTCGACGAGATCGTCGCGCAGCTCGAGGGGCCCTACGACTGCATGGTCTTCGCCGACGTGCTCGAGCACCTCGTGGACCCCTGGAGCGTCCTCGACGCCTTCACCGACCACCTGGCGCCCGAGGGCGAGGTCGTCATCAGCCTGCCGAACGTCGGGCACCTGGCGACCTTCACGAGCGTGTTCCTGCGCCGCACCTGGCCGCGCCGCGACCGCGGACTGCACGACTCGACGCACCTGCGGTGGTTCGCGCGCCGCGACATCGAGGAGCTGCTCGCGCAGACCTCGCTCGAGCCGGTCGCGTGGAAGCGCTCGCAGCGCTTCGTCGACGCCCCGGTCGCCGTCAACAAGCTGGCGCTGCTCGTCGGCTGGGTCCCCGGCCTGCGCGACCTGCTGACCTACCAATTCGTCGTCGTCGCCCGCCGCCGTCCGACCCCGTAGGGTCGGGAGCATGATCGCCGCCTTCGCGAAGTCCCAGTCCGCCGACGACCCGCTGAGCGGCCTCGAGGTCGGGGAGCGCCCCGAGCCGCAGGCACCCGAGGGCTGGACGACCGTCCGGCTGCGCACCGCGGCCCTCAACCACCACGACGTGTGGTCGCTGCGCGGGGTCGGGCTGCCGGCCGACCGGCTCCCGATGGTCCTCGGCTGCGACGGCGCCGGCGTGACCGAGGGCGGTGACGAGGTCATCGTCCACGCGGTCGTCGCCTCGCCCGGCTGGACCGGCGACGAGACCCTCGACCCGCGCCGCAGCCTGCTGTCCGAGGTGCACGACGGCACGCTCGCCGAGGTCGTCGCCGTCCCGACGCACAACCTCGTGCCCAAGCCCGACGACCTCTCGTGGGAGCACGCCGCCTGCCTGCCGACCGCGTGGCTCACGGCCTACCGGATGCTGTTCACGAACGCCGCCGTGCAGCCCGGCGCCACCGTGCTCGTCCAAGGCGCCGCGGGCGGGGTCGCCACCGCCCTGGTCCAGCTCGGCTCCGCGGCCGGGCTGCGGATGTGGGTCACCTCGCGCGACGCCGAGAAGGGCGAGCAGGCCGTCTGGCTCGGGGCCGACCGGGCCTTCGAGAGCGGCGCCCGGCTGCCCGAGCGCGTCGACGCGGTGATGGAGACCGTCGGCGCCGCCACCTGGTCGCACAGCATCAACAGCCTGCGGCCGGGCGGCACCGTCGTCATCTCGGGCGCGACGTCGGGCGACGCCCCCTCGAAGGCCGAGCTGACGAAGATCTTCTTCAAGCAGCTGCGGGTCGTCGGGTCGACGATGGGCACGCGCGACGAGCTCGAGCGCCTCGCCCGGTTCGTCGTCGACGCCGGCATCGAGCCGCTCGTCGACTCCGTCATGCCCCTGGCCGACGCACGCGACGGCTTCGCCCGGATGGTCGAGGGCCGCGTCGCCGGCAAGGTCGTCTTCACCGTCTGACCGACGGAAGGGTCGCGACGAACAACCGCGTCATCACCGTGATGGCGCGGTTGTTCGTCGCGGACGGGGATACATCCGCGTCCGAGGCGGGTTTCCCCGCCATCACCGTGACGCAGGGGATCGACGTGTCGCTCAGGCGATCTGGAGCCAGTCGTTCCAGCCATTGTGCAGGACGAGCCAGGCGATGAGCCCGTAGCCGGCCTGGCCCGGGTGGTGCGGCACGCCGGACGCGGCGAGGTCGGTGCGCCACTGGTCGTGCCCGAGCAGCGGGGCGTAGCAGTCGACGAACGGGACCCCGCGCCGACCGCAGACGTCGGCCTGCGCGTCGACGAGGACCTCGAGCCGCGAGTTCAGCTCCTCGTCGTCCGTCGGGGGCGGGCTGACGACGAAGGTGCCGACGCCCGACGACGCGGCGTCGTCGAGGAGGTTCGCGAGGTTGAGCCGGTGCCGCGCCAGCGAGACGCCCGAGAGGATGTCGTTCGTCCCGACCGACAGCACGAGGCGCTTCTCGGACCGGCCGCGCCAGCGCCGCGGCACCTCCCCGGCCCACCGCTCGAGCAGGTCGCCGGAGGTGTCGCCCCGCACGCCGAGGTTGTACGAGGTCAGCGTGAGGTCCGGGTGCTGGGTGCGCCCGACGACGCGGGTGACCCAGCCCTGGCCCTTGGGGTCGCCGACCCCGGCGACGAGGGAGGCGCCGAGGAAGACGAGCGCGAGGTCGCGTGGACCGTCGGGGACGACCACCGCCTCCGCGCTCGGGCGGAACTCGATGGGGGACTGGCCCCCGGGGCCGCCCTGCTCGTCCGGCATCTGCTCGCTCACTCGTCCTCGTCGTCCAGTCGGGCCAGCCAGGTGGCCAGCCGCTCCACGGGCACCTCGAAGTCGGGGTTGAGGTCGACGAACGTCCTCAGCTGCTCCGCCAGCCAGTCGAGGGTGACCTCCTCGTCCCCCCGCCGCGCCTGGAGCTCCTCGATGCCGCGGTCGGTGAAGTACACGTCCTCGAGCCTACCGGCGGCCCCGCCTCACCGGTCGAAGGCGCGGGCGACGAGGTCGGCCTGCTCCGCCTGGTGCTGCTTGGTCGAGCCCGCCGCCGGCGACGCCGACCGCGGACGGGAGACCACCCGCAGGGGCCGCGTCTCGCCGTGGGCCGCGAGCTCCTCGGGCAGGTTGAGCGCCAGGAAGGGCCACGCGCCCATGTTCTGGGGCTCGTCCTGCACGACGACGACCTCGGCGTCCGGGTATTGCGCGAGGGCCTTGGTCAGCTCCGCGCCGGGGAGCGGGTAGTACTGCTCCATCCGCAGGATCGCCGTCGAGGTGTCGCCGCGCTTGGCCCGCTCGGCCTCGAGGTCGTAGACGACCTTGCCGGCGGCGAGGAGGACGCGGGTCACCGAGCCGTCCGTCGCGCCCGGACGGTCCGGGAGGACCGGCCGGAAGCCACCGGTCGTGAAGTCCTCGACCGAGCTCGCCGCCGCCTTGAGGCGCAGCATCGACTTCGGGGTGAAGACGATGAGCGGCTTGCGCGGCCGGGCGTAGGCCTGGCGGCGCAGCAGGTGGAAGTACGACGCGGGGGTCGAGGGGTAGGCGACGGTCATGTTGCCCTCGGCGCACATCGTGAGGAAGCGCTCGATGCGCCCCGACGAGTGGTCCGGGCCCTGGCCCTCGTAGCCGTGGGGGAGGAGCAGGACGACCGAGGAGCGCTGGCCCCACTTCTGCTCCGAGCTGCTGATGAACTCGTCGACGATCGTCTGCGCTCCGTTGAAGAAGTCGCCGAACTGCGCCTCCCAGAGGACGAGCGCGTCGGGCCGCTCGACGGAGTAGCCGTACTCGAAGCCCATCGCCGCGAACTCGGACAGGAGGCTGTCGTAGACCCAGAACTTCGCCTGGCCCTGGCCGAGGTAGAGCAGCGGCGTCCACTCGGACGCGTTCTCCTTGTCGATGAGCACGGCGTGCCGGCTGACGAACGTGCCGCGGCGGCTGTCCTGCCCGGCGAGGCGGACCGGCGTGCCCTCGATGAGGAGGGAGCCGAAGGCGAGCAGCTCGCCGGTGCCCCAGTCGATGCCGCCCTCGCGGGTGCTCTGGGTGCGCTTGTCGAGCATCTGGCGCAGCTTGGGGTGCACCGTGAAGCCGTCCGGCGGCGTGGAGAAGGCGTCGCCGATGCGGTGCAGCAGCTCGGTGCTGATCGCGGTCTCGGTGGCCGAGTGCGTCGTGCGGTCGGCGAAGGGGGCCTGCGCGGCCGGCGGCTCGAGGCCGGAGCCGGCGTCGGCCTTGCGACCGTCCCGGGCGTCCTTCTCGGCCGACTTCAGCGCCTCCTTGGTCTCGACGAAGACCCGCTCGAGCTGCTGCTGGTAGTCGCGCAGCGCGGCCTCGGCGTCCTCGACGGTGATGTCGCCGCGGCCGATGAGCGCCTCGGTGTAGAGCTTGCGGACGCTGCGCTTGGCCTCGATGAGGTTGTACATGAGCGGCTGCGTCATCGACGGGTCGTCGCCCTCGTTGTGACCACGGCGGCGGTAGCACACCATGTCGACGACGACGTCCTTGTGGAACTCCTTGCGGAACTCGTAGGCGAGCTCGGCGACGCGCACGCACGCCTCCGGGTCGTCGCCGTTGACGTGGAAGATCGGCGCCTGGATCATCCGCGCGACGTCGGTCGAGTACGTCGAGGAGCGCGAGCTGCTCGGGGAGGTCGTGAAGCCGACCTGGTTGTTGATGACGACGTGCACGGTGCCGCCGGTGCGGTAGCCGCGCAGCTGGCTGAGGTTGAGCGTCTCGGCCACCACGCCCTGTCCGGCGAACGCGGCGTCGCCGTGCATGAGCACGGGCAGGACGGTGAAGTCCTCGCCGGCGAGGTCGAGGCGGTCCTGCTTGGCGCGGACGATGCCCTCGAGCACCGGGTTGACGGCCTCGAGGTGGCTCGGGTTGGCCGCGAGGTAGACCTTCGTCGTCGCGCCGGACTCGGCGGTGAACTCGCCCTCGGTGCCGAGGTGGTACTTGACGTCGCCGGAACCCTGGACCGAGCGCGGGTCCTGCTTGCCCTCGAACTCGCGGAAGATCTGGCCGTAGGACTTGCCGGCGATGTTGGCCAGCACGTTGAGGCGGCCGCGGTGCGGCATCCCGATGCAGACCTCGTCGAGCTCGTCCTCGGCGGCCATCGACAGGACGCGGTCAAGCAGCGCGATGACGGACTCGCCGCCCTCGAGCGAGAAGCGCTTCTGCCCGACGAACTTCGTCTGGAGGAAGGTCTCGAACGCCTCCGCGGCGTTGAGGCGGCGCAGGATGCGCAGCTGCTCCTCGCGCGTGGTCTTGGCGTACCCGACCTCGACCTTGTCCTGGATCCAGCGGCGCTGCTCCGGGTCCTGGATGTGCATGTACTCGACGCCGATGGTGCGGCAGTACGAGTCGCGCAGGATGCCGAGGATCTTGCGCAGCTTGAGGAACGGCTGGCCGCCGAACCCGCCGGTCGCGAAGTCGCGCTCGAGGTCCCACAGCGTGAGGCCGTGGTTGGTGATGTCGAGGTCGGGGTGGCGGCGCTGCTTGTACTCCAGCGGGTCGGTGTCGGCCATGAGGTGGCCGCGCACGCGGTAGGCGTGGATGAGCTCCTGGACGCGGGCGACCTTGTTGATGTCGTCGTCGTGCGCGGCCGAGACGTCGCGCACCCAGCGGACCGGCTCGTAGGGGATGCGCAGGCTCTCGAAGATCTCGTCGTAGAAGCCCTGCTCGCCGAGGAGCAGCGAGTGGACGATCCGCAGGAAGTCTCCGGACTGCGCGCCCTGGATGATGCGGTGGTCGTAGGTGCTCGTCAGCGTGAGGATCTTGCTCACGGCGTTGCGGTTGAGCGTCTCGGCGCTCGCGCCCTGCCACTCGGCGGGGTAGTCCATCGCGCCGACGCCGATGATCGTGCCCTGGCCCTGCATGAGGCGGGGTACCGAGTGGACGGTGCCGATCGTGCCGGGGTTGGTCAGCGAGATCGAGGTGCCCTGGAAGTCCTCGACGGTCAGCTTGCCGCCGCGTGCCTTCTTGACGACGTCCTCGTAGGCGGTCCAGAAGTGCGCGAAGTCCATCGTCTCGGCGGCCTTGATGGACGGCACGAGGAGCTGGCGGGTGCCGTCGGGCTTGGCGATGTCGATCGCGAGGCCGAGGTTGACGTGCGCCGGCGTGATGAGGACCGGCTTGCCCTTCTCGTCGTGGCCGAAGCCGTTGTTCATCTCGGGCATGACGCCGAGGGCCTTGACGAGGGCGTAGCCGATGAGGTGGGTGAAGCTCACCTTGCCGCCGCGGCTGCGGGCGAGGTGGTTGTTGATGACGATGCGGTTGTCGACGAGGAGCTTGGCCGGCACGGCGCGCACCGAGGTGGCGGTCGGGACCTCGAGCGAGGCCTCCATGTTCGTGACGACGCGCGCGCTCGCGCCACGGATCGGCTGGTGCGCGGACTCGGCGAGCGGCCCGGTCTGCTTGGGGGCCTGGGGCTCGCGCGGCATCGGGGCGGCCTTGGCCTCGGCCGGCTTCTCGTCGGCGGGCTCGGACTTCGCCGGGGCGGGCGCCGGAGCGGCCTGCGGCTCCTTCGGGGCGGGCTTCGCAGCCGCCGGGGCGGGGGTCTCGGGCTGGGCGGCCTCCTCCTGCGGCCGGGGGGCGGGGCTGCCGTTGCCGGCGTGCGCGGACCCCCCGTTGGTGCGGCCCTTGGCGGCGTCACCGGGCTGGTAGTCGGCGAAGAAGCTCCACCACGCCTTGTCGACGCTGTTCCGGTCCCGTTGGTACTGCTCGTACAGCTCGTCGACCAGCCACTCGTTGGGTCCGAAGGCGGTCAGGGGGTCGCTGGACGGGGACTGCTCGGCCACGGGCTATGCGCCTCTTTCTCGGCTGGTCGCGTGCGGGTCGCGGGTGTTCGTCCCAGCCTATTACGTGGCCGTGGCGACCGTGTCGCCGCACGCCGAGCGGTGCCGAACGCGCGGCGACCGGTGGGGCCCGCCCACCGGTCGCCGCGACGACGTGCCGTCCGCCCTCGGGCGGCGCCCGCCGTCAGGCGATGTCCGCCCGGGTCGTGCGCCAGATGCCGATGCCGGCGAGGACGGCCGCGTAGGCGGCGAGGACGAGCGCGCCGCCCCACCACTCGAGGCGCACCTCGTCCGGGCCGTTCGACACCGCGTTGACGATCGCGTTGGTCGCCGACGTCGGCAGGAACTGGGCGACGTGCTCGCGGCCGAACTCCCAGAAGCTCATGGCGAACCCGATGAGCGGCTCGACGATCCAGGCCACCCCGACCCCGATGAGCAGCGCGGCCACCTGGTTGGGGATGAGGATGCCGATGCCGAGGCCGATGAGCGCCCACAGCCCGAGCACGAGGAGGCTCAGGGCGAGGGTGCGCACGATCGTGCCGGACGGGAAGGCGTCCTGGTCGCGCAGGCCGAGGACGACGGCGCCCACGGACACCGACCCGACGAGGCTGACCAGGCCGTACACGGCGCCGATGCCGAGCAGGGCGACGACCTTGGCGAGCATCGCCCGCAGCCGGCGCGGCGTCGCGAGGAAGGTGCCGCTGATCGTCTTGTGCCGGTACTCGGACCCGATCTGGAGCACGCCGATGGTCAGGAGCAACAGGTAGCCGATGGACAGCCCGCCGGTGTAGACGCTGCTGGCGACCTGGGTCGCGTCCCCGGTCGGCACCCCGGCCTCGCCGCTGCGGGCGGTCTCGCTCGTCAGGAGGAAGCCGAAGAGCGCGGCGAAGGCGGCCCCCGCGACGAAGATCGCGATGGCCATGCCCCACCACAGGCGGGTCGTGAAGAACTTGCGGAACTCGCTCCGCACCGCGGGGATCACAGGTTCGCTCCTTCCTGGCCGGTGACGGCGTCGCCCTCGGTGGGCGCACCCACGGGGGCGGCGCCGTCGCCGAGGTTGCGGTTGGTGCCCTCGGTGAGGGAGAAGTACAGGGTCTCGAGGTCGGCCCGCTGCGGGCGCAGACCGTAGATGGGCAGACCGGCGCGCAGGGCGACGTCCCCGACGAGGCGCATGTCGCCGGTGTCCGCGACGAGCGAGCCGTCCTCCTGGACGCTGCTCGTCACGTCGGCGACCCGCAGCGCGCCGGCGAGGGCCGCCGCGTCGCTGGTCTGCACGAGCGAGCCCGGGGTGCCCTCGAGCTCCTCCATCGGGCCGGCCTGCACGAGACGGCCGTTGGCGATGATGACGACGTCGTCGACCGTCTGCGCGACCTCCTGGAGGAGGTGGCTCGAGACGAGGATGGTCTTGCCCTCGCTCGCGAGGTGCTTGAGGAAGCCGCGCAGCCAGCGGATGCCCTCGGGGTCGAGCCCGTTGGCCGGCTCGTCGAGGACGAGGACCTGCGGGTCGCCGAGCAGCGCCGCGGCCAGGCCGAGGCGCTGGCGCATCCCCATGCTGTAGCCGCCGGCCCGCTTGCGCGCCGCGGCCGGGATGCCGGTCAGCTCGAGGAGCTCGTCGACCCGGCCGGCCGGGATGCCCGACGCGTCGGCGAGCACCCGGAGGTGGTCGCGGCCGCTGCGGCCGGGGTGGAAGTTGGTCGCCTCCAGCGCCGCGCCGACGGTCGTCAGCGGGCGCGACAGCTCGGCGTACCGGTGCCCGCCGATGGTGGCGGTGCCGCTCGTCGGCCGGATCAGGCCGAGGAGCATGCGAAGGGTCGTTGTCTTGCCCGCGCCGTTCGGGCCGAGGAAGCCGGTGATCCGGCCGGGCTCGACGCCGAAGGTCAGGCCGTCGACGGCGACGAACTGGCCGAAGGTCTTCGTCAGGCCGGTGATCTCGATGCGACCGGAGTCGGCGCCCCCGGGCCGCCCGGTCGTGGTGGTCATGGTGTCCTCCGCGTGCTCATGGCACCGATCCTCCCAGCCTGCCGCAGGGGGAGGGTCAACCCCTCGGTGGACGCGGCGCTCCCCCCGGGGGATGAGCACCGGCCGGAACCCGCCCGGGGGCACGTACGCTGTGGAGGCATGCACCCTCCCAGTCCTGATCACCGATGACCCCCTGGCTCCTGCTCCTCCTCGGTGTCGTCCTCACGGTCGGTACCGCCCTGTTCGTCGCGGCGGAGTTCTCGCTCGTGGCCCTCGACCGTCCGGCCGTCCAGCGCGCCGTCGACGCGGGTGAGCCCGGCGCCCGCTCCGTCCTCACCTCGCACCGGCAGCTGTCGACGCAGCTCTCGGCGTGCCAGGTCGGCATCACGCTGACCACCCTCGTCCTCGGCTTCATCGCGAGCCCCTCCGTCGGCGTCCTGCTCCAGGGGCCGTTGGAGTCGGCCGGCCTCTCGGTCGGCGTCGCCACCTCCGTGGGGGCGGTGCTCGCGATGGTCCTCGCCACCGGCTTCTCGATGATCGTCGGAGAGATGGTCCCCAAGACCCTCGCCGTGTCGCTGCCGATGGCCACCGCGAAGGTCTCCGCGGGCCCGGTCCGCTGGTTCGGCCTCGCCGCCAAGCCGCTCATCGCCGTCCTCAACGGCGTGGCCAACCGCACCCTGCGCGCGCTCGGCATCGAGCCCCAGGAGGAGCTGTCGGCCGCCCGCAGCCCCGCGGAGCTCGCCTCCCTCGTCCGCAGCTCCGCCGAGGCCGGCACCCTCGACGTCGGCACCGCCCGTCTCGTCACCGCGTCCCTCGGGTTCGCCGACCAGAGCGCGGCCGACGTCATGACGCCGCGCTCGCGGGCGACGTCCATCGACCGCACCGCGTCCGCCGCCGACCTCGTCGCGCTCGCGCGGCACACCGGCCACTCGCGCTTTCCGGTGGTCGGCGCCGACTGGGACGACGTCGACGGGATCGTCCATGTCAAGAAGGCCATCGCCGTCCCCTTCGAGCGCCGGGCCGACGTGCCCGTGTCGGCCCTGATGACCCAGGCCGTGTTCGTCCCCGAGACCCTGCGCCTGGACCCGCTCCTCGTCCGCCTGCGTGGCGGCGGGATGCAGCTCGCCGTCGTCGTCGACGAGTACGGCGGCACCTCCGGCGTCGTGACGCTCGAGGACCTCGTCGAGGAGATCGTCGGCGAGGTCAGCGACGAGCACGACCGTGGTCAGACGACGGGTCGCCGTCTGCCGGACGGCTCCTGGACCGTGCCGGGCCTCTGGCGGCCGGACGAGGTGCGCTCGCGCGTCGGCGTCGACGTGCCCGAGGGTCCGGCCTACGAGACGGTCGGCGGCTTCGTCATGGCCGCGCTCGGCCGCGTCCCGCAGGTCGGTGACGAGGTCGTCGTCGACGGCTGGACCGCGCGCGTCGTCGACATGGAGGGCCACCGGGTCGACCGGGTCCGGCTGCTGCCGGTGCGGGCCGTCCCCACCGCCCGCCCGACGGAGGTGGGCGCGTGACCACGCTGCTCGTCACCGTCGTCCTGCTCGCCGCCAACGCGTTCTTCGTCGGCGCGGAGTTCGCCGCGATGTCCGCCCGCCGCAGCCAGCTCGAGCCCCTCGCCGAGGCGGGCAGCAAGGGCGCCAGGGTCGCGATGGAGGCGTTGCAGCGCACCGGGATCCTGCTGGCCACGTGCCAGCTCGGCATCACGGTCTGCTCGGTGCTCCTCGGCGCCGTGTCCGAGGCGGCGCTGCACCACGCGCTCGTCCCGGTCGCCGAGGGCCTCGGCCTCTCGACGGTCGTCGCCGACGTCGTCGCCCTGCTCCTCGCGCTCGCGGTCGTCGTCTTCCTCCACGTCGTCTACGGCGAGATGGTCCCGAAGAACATCTCCATCGCGAAGCCCGAGCGGGCCGCCGTCGTCCTCGTGCCGCCGCTCGTGTGGGTCTCGAAGGTCGTCGCCCCGCTCATCCACGGGATGGACCGGCTCTCCAAGGCCGTCATGCGGCTCTTCGGCGTGGAGCCCAAGGACGAGCTCGCGTCGGCGTTCACCGCCGAGGAGGTCGCGCACATCCTCGACGAGTCCCGCGAGGAGGGACTCGTCGGGGCGCAGGACTACGAGCGGCTCGGTGCCGCACTGGAGTTCAGCGACAAGGACGCCTCCGACGTCGGGGTGCCGATCGAGCAGCTGGTCACCGTGACCGCCGAGGCGACGCCCGAGGACATCGAGCGGCTCGTCGCCCGGCACGGCTACTCGCGCTACCCGGTGCTCGACCGCGCCGGCGAGGTGGGCGGGTACCTGCACCTCAAGGACGTCCTCTACGCCGACGACGAGGAGCGCACCGAGCCGGTGCCGACCAAGCGCGTGCGGCGGATGGCCACCGTGCGCCGCGGTGACGAGGTCGAGTCCGTGCTGCAGACCATGCAGGACAGCGGTTCCCACCTCGCCCGCGTCGTCGCGGACGACGGGGTCGTCGTCGGCGTCGTGTTCCTCGAGGACGTCATCGAGGAGCTCGTCGGCGAGGTCTCGGACGCGTCCCAGCGCTGAGCGCGCCCACCGTCGTCGGGCGGCCCGGCCCTGCGGGTCAGAGCCGCCCGACGACGAACGCGGTGGCGAAGCCGAGCGTCGTCACCAGCCCGGTGACCATGTGGGTGCGCTCGAAGGCCTCGGGGATCATCGTGTCGGCGACCATCGTGAGGATGGCGCCGGCCGCGACCGCCGTGATGGCGGCGACGGCCTCGGGGGAGGCCCCCTGGAGGAGCAGCACCCCGACCAGCCCTGCCAGGCCGCTCGCGACGGCGATGCCCACCCACACGCCGAACACGTAGCGGGCGCTGCGACCGGCGGACTTCATCCCGGCCGCGCTCGAGAGGCCCTCCGGCAGGTTCGAGATGACGATGGCCGCCAGCACCGGCACCCCGACGCCCTGCCCGCCGAGCAGGCTGAGCCCGAGGACGACCGACTCCGGCACGCCGTCGAGCAGCGCGCCGACGGCGATGGCGGCGCCGCTGCCGGGCTGCTCGGACTCGGACGGCTGCCGGCCGTGCGACCGCTTGCGGTGCCGGGCGCCGAGCCGCCCGAGCGCGACGTTCGCGAGGAAGTAGGCCAGGGCGCCGCCGAGGAAGCCCAGGACCGTCGGCAGCAGGCCGCCGGTGCGCTCGGCCTCGTCGACGAGGTCGAAGGACAGCGCCGAGACGAGGACCCCGGCGCCGAAGGCCATGACGACCGCGACAACCGCCCGTGGCACGCGGACGAACCACGCGACGAGGGCACCGACGACGAGCGCCCCGCCGGCGAGCAGACCCCACAGGCCCGCTTCCAGCGCGGCGCTCACCGGGTGCCCACGGCGTCAGCGCGCGGCGAGCGCGTCCTCGAGCAGGGTGACCATCGCCTCGAGCTGGACGTCGGTGGCGTCGCCGACCTCCTCGTCGGACCCGTCGAGCGCGCGGGCGGCGAGCCCGGCCTTCTCGTCGACGAGCTCCGCGAGGCGCGGGTCGAGCGTGCCGGTGGCGATGACGCGCCACGCGGTGACCGGCTCGGTCTGCCCGATCCGGTGGACGCGGTCGATCGCCTGGGTCTGCTCGGCCGAGGTCCAGGACAGCTCGGCGAGGACGACGTTCGAGGCCACCTGGAGGTTGAGCCCGACGCCGGCCGCGGTGAGCGAGCAGACGATGACCGACACCTCGGGGTCCTCGAGGAAGGCCTTGATGTTCGCCGCGCGGACGGCAGGGGTCTGGTCTCCACGGATGGAGGAGTACCCGATGCCGCGCTTGGCGAACGTCGCCTCCGCGGTGTCCATGACATCGACGTGCTTGGCGAAGAAGACGACCTTGCCGACGTTGCGCGCCAGCTGGGCCGCGTAGTCGGCCGCGAGGCCGGCCTTGGCCTGGCCGATGCGCCGCAGGACCGAGAAGACGTTGTCGCCGGAGGTCTCGCCGCCGGTGTCGCGGCGCAGGGCCGCGGCGACGCGGCGGACGAGCTCGTGGTCGACGCCCTCGACGGGGGTGCTGCGCGCGGAGACGGCCGCGTCGTAGCGGGTGAGGAGGCGCGTGGCGAGCTGCTGCTCGGCGGAGCGGACCGAGCGGCTCGCCTCGTCGTCGAGCTCGACGGGGAGGTCGGCGACCCGGCGGGCCGGGATGTCGGAGGCGACGTCGACCTTCCGGCGCCGGACGATGCCGAGGTCGATGACGCTGCGCCGGGCGGCGGCCGAGAAGCCGCGGTCGGCGGGGGTGAGGCCGGTCTCCTCGAGCGCCGCCATGAGGGCGGGGCGCGGGCGGGTGTCGTCGATCCAGCCGAGGAACTGCCAGACGGCCCGGAAGTCCTCGATGTCGTTGATGAGCGGCGTCCCCGTCAGCGCCATGAGCAGCGGCGCGGCGGCTCGTTCCCGGACCTTCTGCGACAGGGCCAGCACGTGCCTGGAGCGCTGCGAGGCCTTGTTCTTGATGAAGTGCGCCTCGTCGAGGACCATCCCGCGGAAGCCGTGGGTGCCGAGCCACCCGACGTGGCGGTCGAGGATGTCGTAGTTGACCACGACGATGTCGGCGAAGCCGTCGACGGTGTCGCCGTCGCCGTGCACGACGGTCGCGGTGCGCCGCGGCGTCCACCGGGCGGCCTCGCGGGCCCAGTTGGCCTTGACGACGTTGGGCACGACGACGAGCAGGGGGAAGGCGCCGGCGGCCTCGGCCGCGAGCAGCGACTGGGCGGTCTTGCCGAGCCCGGGCTCGTCGGCGAGGAGGAAGGTGCGGTGCCCGGCCGCGGCCGCGGCGACGACCTGGGCCTGGTGGTGCATCAGCTCCAGGCCCTCGATGCCGTGGACGACGCCCTCGGGCTCGGGCAGCGGCATGCACGTCGCGTCGCCGCCCTGCTCGAAGGCGCGGAAGAGCGGGGTCAGCAGCTCCCAGGTGGCGAGCCGGTTGGTGCGCGGCCGGACGGCCTGGACGGCGGAGAGGTCCGGCGCGAGGAAGGGGTTGGCGAGCTGGCGGGCCATGACGGCGGTCGGGACGACGCGGCGCGGGGCGGGGGCGTCGTCGGCCGAGGGGGCCGGCGGCTCGGGCTCGGGCTCCGGCTCGCGGCCGGCGGAGCGCAGCATGTCGTTCTTGAGGTCGTGGGCCTCGGGCGGGACGACGGCGTCCTCGGCGAGCAGCTGGAGCAGGCTGGTGTCCCGGGCGGCGGTCTTCGCGAGGATCGTCGCGATGCCGTCGAGCCGGGTCATCGTCGCGGTGCGCTCGGACTCGGGCACGGAGGGGTCGCCCTTCAGACGTGCCCGCTCCTCGCGCACGAGCAGCGCGAGGACCTGGAAGGTCGTGCGCTGGGAGGGGCGGACGTGCCCGCGGCCGGCCGCGGCCTCGACCTGACGGACCGTGCGCGCCATGACGGGGAGGAGTCCCTCCTCGTGCGTCGTGCGGGTCGGGCGACGGTCTCGGGGACCGCCACTGCGGCGCCGGGGTGCTCGCTGTGCCAAGCGTTCCTTCTCCTGGGTCGTGGCGTCGGCGGGCACCCGTGGGTGCGGGCCGGGGACGCCAGCCGGTGTCGCGGGGGACCGGGTGCACACGCCGTCGGCGTGCACGCGGCGGTGCCGCATCCGGGTGGTGGCACCACCCGGGGTCCTCGAGCGAGGACCGGTCCCCACCCCAGAGTATGCCCGCCCGGGCCCGTCGGACGAGCACGGTGCGGTCACGACCGCCGCGGGGTGGGGGGAGGACGACGGGAGGGCCCGGTCCGCGGCGCGGTGTGCGCGCGGTCCGGGCCCTTTTGCGGTCGGTGCCCCCGGCAGGATTCGAACCTGCGCTCCCGCCTCCGGAGGGCGGTGCTCTATCCCCTGAGCTACGGGGGCGGCATGACGCGCGTCATGGTCGAAACCGCGACGCGGGGAGAGGCTAGCAGCCTAGGCTTGGGGCCATGCAAACCGGGTGGGCGGGACCTGGCGACGGGCCACTCGTCCTCGTGTGCGACGACACCGAGGCGATCCGCCGCCTCCTGCGGATCAACCTCGAGCTGGGCGGTTTCCGGGTCGAGGAGGCGGCCGACGGGCACGAGGCCATGAGCCGGCTCATCGACGCCGACCGGGAGCGCCCGGCGGTCATCGTCCTGGACTCGCAGATGGCCCCGTACGACGGCTGGTGGGCCATCGCGGCGATCCGCTCCCACCACCCCCTGGACGACGTGCCGGTCGTCCTCGTCACCGCCACGGCGACCGACCTGGAGAGCCCCGAGGTGAGCGGCGCCGGTTTCGACGCCTACGTGAGCAAGCCGTTCGACCCCGACGACCTCGTGGCGGTCGTCTCACGGCTCGCGGCGGCCGGACGGGCCCGACACCGCCGTCCGTAGACTGGCGCGGGTGACCCCCGAACAGCTCTCGGCCGCCATCCGCGACGCCCTCGTGTCCGCCGTCGACTCCGGTGACCTCGCCGTCACCGTCCCCGACGAGGTGCGCGTGGAGCGTCCGAGGAACCGCGACCACGGGGACTGGTCGACCAACATCGCGCTCCAGTTGGCCAAGCCCGCCGGGATGAACCCGCGCGAGCTCGCGTCGGCCCTCGCCGAGCGCCTGCGGGCGGTCGACGGCGTCGCCGCGGTCGACGTCGCGGGCCCGGGCTTCCTCAACATCACGCTCGACGCCGCGGCCGCCGGCGAGCTCGCGCGCAGCATCGTCGAGGCCGGAACCGCGTTCGGCCACAACGAGGCCGAGGCCGGCCACGTCATCAACCTCGAGTACATCTCCGCGAACCCGACCGGGCCGCTGCACCTCGGGCACACCCGCTGGGCGGCGCTCGGCGACGCCATGGGACGGCTGCTGCGGGCCTCCGGCGCCACGCTGACGACGGAGTACTACCTCAACGACGCCGGCTCGCAGATGGACAAGTTCGCCGCGTCGGTGCTGGCCCGCGCCAAGGACGAGCCGACCCCCGAGGGCGGCTATCCCGGCGCGTACGTCGACGACCTCGCGGAGCAGGTGCTCGCGCAGCGGCCCGACCTCGTCTCGCTCCCCGACGACGAGGCACTCGTCGTGGCGCGCGACCTCGCCTACCCCCTGCAGCTCGCCGACATCCGCGAGACCCTCGAGGCCTTCGGGGTGCGGTTCGACGTGTGGTTCTCGGAGAAGAGCCTCCACGACGGCGGCGCGGTCGCCTCGGCCGTCGACCGGCTGCGCGAGCAGGGGCACGTGTTCGACCAGGACGGCGCCGTGTGGCTGCGGACGACCGACTTCACCGACGACAAGGACCGCGTGCTGTTCCGGGCGAACGGGGAGCCGACGTACTTCGCCGCCGACGCCGCGTACTACCTGTCCAAGAAGGACCGCGGCTTCGACGAGAAGATCTACCTCCTCGGCGCCGACCACCACGGCTACATCAACCGGCTCAAGGCCATCGCCGCCTGCGCGGGGGACGACCCGGAGCACAACATCGAGGTGCGCATCGGGCAGCTCGTCGACCTCAACGGCGCGAAGTTGTCCAAGCGCGCCGGCAACATCATCGAGCTGCGCGACCTCATCGGGTGGATCGGCACCGACGCGATCCGGTACTCGCTGGCCCGGTACCCGGCCGACAGCCCGCTCTCGCTCGACGGCGAGGAGCTGCGCAAGCAGTCCAACGACAACCCGGTCTTCTACGTGCAGTACGCCCACGCCCGGACGGCCAACGTGGCGCGCCTCGCGGCCGAGGACGGCGTGCACCGCGCGGACGGCTTCGACGCCTCGCTGCTCGGAGACCCCACCGAGGCCGCGCTCCTCGCCGTGCTCGGCGACTTCCCGCGGGTCGTCGCCCAGGCCGCGCACCTGCGCGAGCCGCACCGGGTGGCGCGCTACCTCGAGGAGCTCGCCGCGCGCTTCCACAAGTGGTACGACACCTGCCGTGTGCGCCCGATGACCGCCGACGAGGAGGTCACCGACCTCCACCGCACCCGCCTGTGGCTCAACGACGCCACCCGGCAGGTCCTCGCCAACGGTCTCGACCTGCTCGGCGTCTCCGCGCCCGAGCGCATGTGAGGGGCTGAGCCGTGCGCGCGCACGAGGCCGGTGCCCTCCACGCCGAGGGCTACGGCGGACCCCCGCTCTACCTGCCCTCCCCGGGCGACGTCATGGAGCTGCTGCCGCAGCTGTGGGCGTCGTCGGTCGCGCGTGACGAGCGGGGACGGCTCACCGTGGGAGGGGTCGACGTCGTCACGCTCGCGGAGCGTCACGGCACGGCGGCCTACGTCATGGACGAGGACGACTTCCGGTCGCGCGCACGGGGTTTCCGCGACGGGTTCGCCGACGCGTTCGCGCGCTTCGGGGGCGCCGACGTCTACTACGCGGGCAAGGCCTTCCTCTGCACGGCCGTCGCCCGCTGGGTCGACCAGGAGGGCCTCCACCTCGACGTCTGCACCGGCGGCGAGCTCGCCGTCGCGCAGCGGGCGGGCTTCCCCGCGGAGCGGGTCGCCTTCCACGGCAACAACAAGACCGTCGCCGAGCTGCGGGCCGCGCTGACCTACGGGGTCGGCCGCGTCGTCGTCGACTCGTTCGACGAGATCGACCGCGTCGTGGCGCTCGCGACGGAGCTCGGCGTGCGCGCGCCGGTCATGGTCCGCGTCACGGTGGGCGTCGAGGCGCACACCCACGAGTTCATCGCCACCGGGCACGAGGACCAGAAGTTCGGCTTCAGCCTCGCCGGGGGCCGGGCGATGGAGGCCGTCGCCCGGCTGCTCGCGCACCCCGAGGCGGTCGACCTGCGCGGCCTGCACAGCCACATCGGCAGCCAGATCTTCGACACCGGGGGCTTCGAGGCCGCCGTGCACCGGCTGGCCGGGCTGCACCGACGGGTCGAGGAGGAGCACGGTGTCGCGATGCCGGAGGTCGACCTCGGCGGCGGCTACGGCATCGCCTACACCTCGCAGCACGACCCCCTGCCGGCCGACGCGCTCGCCGCGGCGATGGCCGCCATCGTCGGCCGCGAGTTCGGGGACCGCGTCCCGCGGGTCTCGGTCGAGCCGGGGCGCGCCATCGTCGGCCCGACGACGTTCACGCTGTACGAGGTCGGCACCGTCAAGACGGTCGACCTCGGCGCGGGTCACTCGCGGACCTACGTCTCGGTCGACGGCGGGATGAGCGACAACGCCCGCCCGGCGCTCTACGAGGCCGACTACTCCTGCACCCTCGCCAACCGGGCCTCGAGCGCCGACCCCGTGCTCGCCCGCGTGGTCGGGCGGCACTGCGAGAGCGGCGACATCGTCGTCCTCGACGAGTACCTGCCGGCCGACGTCCGCCCGGGCGACCTCGTCGCCGTGCCGGGCACCGGCGCCTACTGCCGCAGCCTCTCCAGCCAGTACAACCACACCCCCCGACCGCCCGTCGTCGCCGTCCGTGGAGGCGAGAGCAGGGTGCTCGTGCGTCGTGAGACGATCGAGGACCTGCTCGCCCTCGACGTGGCGGACGACTGAGCCCGACGACCGAGGAGACCGATCCCGCCATGGCCCACGAACCCGGCGCACCCCTGCGCGTCGCCCTGCTCGGGTGCGGCGTCGTGGGCTCGTCCGTGGCCCGGATGCTCGTCGAGCAGGCCGACGACCTCGCCGCACGCGTCGGCGCCCCGCTCGAGCTCGTCGGCATCGCGGTGCGGCGTCCGCAGCGCCCGCGGCCGGACGTCCCGGTCGACCCCTCGCTCTTCACCGCCGACGCCGAGGAGCTCGTGACCCGGGCCGACGTCGTCGTCGAGGTCGTCGGGGGCATCGACCCGGCGCGCGGCCTCATCCTGCGCGCGATCGAGCACGGCGCGGCCGTCGTCTCCGCCAACAAGGCGCTCGTCGCCGAGGACGGCCCGACGCTGTTCGAGGCCGCCGCCCGGGCCGGGGTCGACCTGTACTACGAGGCCGCGGTCGCCGGGGCGATCCCGATCCTGCGGCCGGTGCGCGAGTCGCTCGCCGGCGACCGGGTCCGCAAGGTCATGGGCATCGTCAACGGGACGACGAACTTCGTCCTCGACAAGATGGACGTCTCGGGGGCCGGCTTCGCCGAGACCGTCGCCGAGGCCCAGGCGCTCGGCTACGCCGAGGCCGACCCGACCGCCGACGTCGAGGGCTTCGACGCCGCCGCGAAGGCCGCCATCCTCGCGAGCCTCGCGTTCCACACCCGCGTGTCCTCGGCCGACGTCCACCGCGAGGGCATCACCGAGGTGACCGCCGCCGACATCAACGCGGCACGCGAGAACGACTGCGTCGTCAAGCTGCTCGCGATCTGCGAGCGGGTCGAGGCCGAGGGCGCCGACGCCGTCAGCGTGCGCGTGCACCCGGCGATGGTCCCGCGCTCGCACCCGCTGGCCAGCGTCCGCGAGGCGTTCAACGCCGTGTTCGTCGAGGCCGAGGCCGCCGGCGAGCTGATGTTCTACGGCCGCGGCGCGGGCGGCGACCCCACGGCGTCCGCCGTCCTCGGCGACGTCGTCGCCGTCGCCCGCCAGCGGGTGGCCGGCGGGCGCGGGCCGGGGGAGTCGGCCTACGCCGACCTGCCCGTCGTCGACCTGGGGCGTGCCGTGACGCGCTACCACATCAGCCTCGACGTGGCCGACCGCCCGGGCGTGCTCGCGCAGGTCGCGGCGGTCTTCGCCGAGCAGGGCGTCTCGATCGAGACCGTCCGCCAGCAGGTCGTCCCCGACGAGGGCGACCGGGCGCGGCTCATCGTCGTGACCCACCGCGCGAGCGACGCCGCGCTGTCCGCCACCGTCGACGCCCTCGCCGCCCTCGAGGCGGTCGACGACGTCGCCTCCGTCATGCGTGTGGAAGGAGCCTGACGTGGCCCACCAGTGGCGCGGCGTCATCCGCGAGTACGCCGAGCGCCTGCCGAGCCTGGCCGGCGCGCCGGTCGTCACCCTCCTCGAGGGCGGGACCCCGCTGATCCCGTGCGAGAACCTCTCGCAGCTCACGGGGGCCAACGTCCTCGTCAAGTACGAGGGCCTCAACCCGACCGCGTCCTTCAAGGACCGCGGGATGACGGCGGCGATCTCCGCCGCGAAGCTGAACGGCGCGAAGGCCGTCATCTGCGCCAGCACGGGCAACACCAGCGCCAGCGCCGCCGCGTACGCGGTCAAGGCGGGGATGACCTGCGCCGTCCTCGTGCCCGACGGCAAGATCGCGATGGGCAAGCTGTCGCAGGCGATCGCCCACGGCGCCACCCTCATCCAGGTCGAGGGCAACTTCGACGACTGCCTGACCGTCGCCCGCAAGCTCGCCGAGTCCTACCCGGTCGAGCTCGTCAACTCCGTCAACCCCGCACGCATCGAGGGCCAGAAGACGGCCGCGTTCGAGGTCGTCGACGCGCTCGGCGACGCCCCGGACATCCACGTGCTGCCGGTCGGCAACGCCGGCAACATCACGGCGTACTGGAAGGGTTACACCGAGTACGCCTCGGAGACACCCACTCTCGACGGCACGCTCCTGCCGCCCGTGGCCACCCGGCGCCCGCAGATGTGGGGCTTCCAGGCGGCCGGCGCCGCACCGATCGTCCTCGGTCACCCGGTCGACCACCCCGAGACCGTCGCCACGGCGATCCGCATCGGCAACCCGGCCTCGTGGCGGCAGGCCGAGGCGGCACGCGACGAGTCCGGCGGCCTCATCGACTCCGTCACCGACGACGAGATCCTCGAGGCCCATCGCGTGCTGTCCTCCACCGAGGGCGTGTTCGTCGAGCCCGGGTCGGCGGCCAGCATCGCCGGCCTGCTCAAGATGCACCGGGCCCGGCGGGTGCCGCAGGACGCCACCGTCGTCTGCACCGTGACCGGCCACGGCCTCAAGGACCCCCAGTGGGCCCTGCGCTCGGCCGACGGCGGCGACGTCGAGCCGGTCCGCGTGCCGGTCGACGCCTACTCGGTCGCGGCCGCGCTCGGCCTCGAGGGGTGACGTGAGCGCGCTGCGCCCGGGGGTGGCCGTCGACGTCCGCGTGCCGGCGAGCAGCGCCAACCTGGGGCCCGGGTTCGACTCCGTCGGCTGCGCCCTCGGTGTGTGGGACCGCTGCCGCGCGACCGTCACCGCCGAGCCCGGCCTCGTCGTCGTCGTCGAGGGCGAGGGGGCGGGCGCCGTCCCGCTCGACGAGACGCACCTCGTGCACCGCGCGATGCGCACGGCCTGGGCGGAGGCGGCCGTCGAGGCGCCGGCCGGCCTGCGCCTCGAGTGCGTCAACGCCGTCCCGCACGGCCGGGGGATGGGCTCGTCGGCGACGGCGATCGTCACCGGCATCGTCGCCGCGCTCGCCCTGGCCTCGGTCTCGCGCGGTGACGGGGGAGCGGTCGACCTCGACGCCGCGAACTCGCTGGCGGCGCGTCTCGAGGGCCACCCCGACAACGCCTCCGCGAGCGTCTACGGCGGCGTGACCCTCTCGTGGAGCGAGCCCGGGGGGACGACGACGGTGCGCCTGCCGGTGCACCCGGACCTCGCGCCCGTCGTCTTCGCCCCGGACACCCAGCTTTCGACGGCGCGCGCCCGCTCGGTGCTGCCGCAGCAGGTGCGCCTCGCCGACGCCGCGGCGAACTCCGCCCGCGCCGCGCTCCTCGTCCACGCCCTGCGCGACGAGCCCGCCCTCCTCGTCGAGGCCACCCGCGACTGGCTGCACCAGGAGGCGCGCCGGCCGTCCTACGCCGCGTCGATGGCGCTCGTCGACGCCCTGCGCGCCGACGGTCACGCCGCCGCGATCTCGGGGGCCGGCCCGTCGGTCCTCGTCCTCGCGCAGCGGGAACGGCTCGACCACGCCCGCTCGTTCGGCCCCGCGGGGTGGCGCGTGCTGACACCGGGGATCCCCGCCGAGGGTGCGTCGGTCGAGGTCGTCGACGGGCCCTGACCTGCACGGACGCGCGCGGTGTCCGTCCCGGTGGATCCGGCGTCCGGGCCCCGGGCGCGGTGGTACTGTGGAAACCGAGCGATCGCCGCCGATGCCGGGCCCTGTTCCCGATGCCTGCAGCCGACCGCCCTCCCACGCCCCCGGGGCACAGAGACCGCAGCCTGACCGGCTGCACGCTCGGGCGTGGCCCCTTCCACCCAGACCGGCTCACCCTGCCGGTCCACGAGCGAGGGAAAGGATCCTTCGTGTCAGACACCACCACCCTCGAGGCGTCGGCGTCCGCCGGCGGCCAGCGCCGGTCCGGCGCCCTGTCGGCCATGCGGCTCGCCGAGCTGCAGGGCCTCGCCTCGAGCATGGGCATCAGCGGGACCGCCAAGATGCGCAAGGGCGACCTCGTCACCGCCATCCGCGCCCGCCAGAACGGCGAGAGCGGCCCCGCCGCCACGGGCGAGCAGCCCGTCGCGCGCCGCTCCCGCCGGGCCGAGGCCCCGGCCGGTCGCACCGAGGCCCCCGCCGAGCCGGCGCCGGCCGCCGAGCGCGCGCCCGAGCCGGCGCCGGCCGTCGAGCGTGCCGAGCGCGAGCAGGTGCGCGAGCGCGGCGACCGCGAGCAGTCCCGCGACCGCGGCGAGCAGCGCGAGCAGCGCGAGCAGCGCGAGCAGCCCCGCCGGGAGCGCTTCGAGCGCGAGCAGCCCCGTGACGACCGCGGCGCCGCCGACCAGCAGCGCCGGGACGACGACGAGGAGGGCGGCCGCGGTCGCCGTCGCCGCAACCGGGGACGCAACCGCGACAAGCGGACCCGCCAGCCCGGTGACGCCCCCGAGCAGCGCTCCGAGGCGGGGGAGCCGCAGATCCACGACGACGACGTCCTCGTGCCGGTCGCGGGCATCCTCGACATCCTCGACAGCTACGCCTTCGTCCGCACGACCGGCTACCTGCCGGGCAGCAGCGACGTCTACGTCCCGATGCAGATGGTCAAGCGCTACGGCCTGCGCAAGGGCGACGCCGTCACCGGCTCGATCAAGGCCGTCCGCGAGGGCGAGGAGGCGCAGCAGCACACCGTCGGCGGGCGCAACAACCGCCAGAAGTACACGCCGCTCGCGCGTCTCGACACGGTCAACGCGATGACCCCGGAGGACGCCCGCCGGCGCCCCGAGTTCGGCAAGCTGACGCCGCTCTACCCGCAGGACCGCCTGCGCCTGGAGACGACGCAGCAGCAGCTGACGACGCGGATCATCGACCTCGTCGCCCCGATCGGCAAGGGCCAGCGCGGGCTCATCGTCGCCCCGGCGAAGGCCGGCAAGACGATGGTCATGCAGGCCATCGCCAACGCGATCACGACGAACAACCCCGAGTGCCACCTCATGGTCGTCCTCGTCGACGAGCGTCCGGAGGAGGTCACGGACATGCAGCGCGCCGTCAAGGGCGAGGTCATCGCCTCGACCTTCGACCGGCCCGCCGACGACCACACGACCGTCGCCGAGCTCGCCATCGAGCGGGCCAAGCGGCTCGTCGAGATGGGCCACGACGTCGTCGTGCTCCTCGACTCGATCACCAAGCTCGGCCGCGCCTACAACCTGGCGGCGCCGGCGAGCGGGCGCATCCTGTCCGGCGGCGTCGACTCGGCGGCGCTCTACCCGCCGAAGAAGTTCTTCGGGGCGGCGCGCAACATCGAGGACGGCGGCTCGCTGACCATCCTCGCGACGGCGCTCGTCGAGACCGGCTCGCGGATGGACGAGGTGATCTTCGAGGAGTTCAAGGGCACCGGCAACATGGAGCTCAAGCTCGACCGGCAGCTCGCGAACCGTCGCATCTTCCCGGCGGTCGACGTCAACAACTCCGGCACGCGGCGCGAGGAGATCCTCCTGGCCCCCGACGAGCTGAAGATCATGTGGAAGCTGCGCCGGGTGCTCGCCGCGCTCGACAGCCAGCAGGGCATCGAGCTGCTGCTCGACCGGCTGAAGAAGACGAAGACGAACTACGAGTTCCTCGTCTCGGTGCAGCAGACGAGCTCGATGAAGCCGGAGGACGAGGACGCCTGAGGCGCCCCGCCCGACCCGACCGCCCCGGTCACGCCATGGCGTGGCCGGGGCGTCGTCGTCGCGGTGGACGGTACGTCAGCGCGGCGGACCGAGCGCGAGCCGGCGGCGCAGCTCCGTCCGCCCGGCGTCGTCGTCGGGGAGGTCCCACCAGGACTCGACCCACCACGTCGCGCCGGCCTCGGCCCACGCGTCGACCGGAGGACGGGCGTCGCCGAACGACCCGTGGGAGTCGCCCTCGACGACGACGTCGTAGCCGTCCATCGAGAGCCCGGCGCCGGCCCGTAGGTCGGTCAGCCGCGCGACGACCTCGCGCAGGGCGTCGTGGGTGAGGCGCGAACCGGGGTCGTCCGGGCCCGCGCCGACGACCGCGGGCAGGACACCCTGCCAGCGGGCCGCGCGCTCGAGCGAGCGCTGGCGGGAGCGACCGGGCAGCAGCGCGCCGACGCACCAGACCGGCGGGTGCGGGCGCTGCGCCGGGGGAGGGGGCACGAGCTCGGTGACCGGCTGCGCCGACCAGTGCTCGCCGTGGTGCTCGAACGGCTGGCCGCGCAGGAGCCCGGCCCACACGGCGAGGCCCTCGTCGAGCTTCGCGGCGCGGGTCGCGCGGCCCTCGTCGGGCTCGAAGGCGAGCCAGTTGCCGTGCAGGGCGCCGAGCCCGACGCCGAGGGTGACCCGTCCACCGGAGAGCCGGTCGACGGAGGCCACCCGGGAGGCGAGGTCCCAGGGCCGGTAGCGGGACGCCGGGGTGACGATCGTGCCGAGCCGGATGCGCTCGGTGACCATCGCCGCCGCGGCGAGGGTCGCCCACGCGTCCTGCCCCCAGACGGCCTCCCACGTGAAGACCTGGTCCCACCCCGCGTCCTCCGCGACGCGCGCGAGATCGGCGAACTCGCGCTCGGTGGCCCACGGGACGACGGCTCCGTACCTCATCCGCCCGACGGTAGCCCCCGGGACCGACGGTCGGCCCGGGGCGATGACCGGTCGAGGAGGGCATCGGGCGAACGGCCCCACCTGCGGCCGAGGTCTGGACCGCACCCGGGGGCGGGTCCCTAGCGTGGCGGCACGCCCCCACCGAGCACCGGAAGGAGTCCCGATGTCCGCCCAGCCCGTCACCTCGCCACTGCCCGAGGCCCCCGACCTCTCCGCGCTGCTCGTCGACGCCGTGACCACCCTCGCCGCGGCCGCCTGCCGGCGCTCGCTCCTGTTCTCGGTCGACCTCGACGACGAGCCGCTCGACCTCCCGCTGCCCTCCGCGGCGTGGCACGACCTCGTCGTCCCGGTGCTCGTGCGGGCCGTGGCCACGCTGCCCCCGGGGACGGAGGTCGCGCTCTCGCTGGGCCGGCACGCCGGGCTCGTCACCCTGCGGCTCGGGGACACCGGCCCGGGCGTCGCCCCGGCCGGCTCCGACGGCGGCCTCACCCGCGAGGCCGTCGAGGCGCTCGGCGGCCGGCTCCACGTGACGTCGGTCGCCGGGGTGGGGAACGTCGTCGAGCTGACCTGGCCGGCCGCCGCGCCGGGCCGGCACCTGTCCGTCGTCTGACGGGCCCGGGCGGCGCCCGACAGCGGGAATGCCGCGGGCGCCCGGGCCGTTGTGCTGGGTGGTCGAGGACGGAGCACCGCCGTTTAGGAGACGGTGACCTGCTCTGGCACACTTGACCGCTGGACCGGTTCACGGCACAGACGCGTTTCCTGAGCAGCCTCCCACGAGGGCCGCAGTCGGGGCGCCCAGGGTGACCAGCAGGGTGCTGGGCCCGCCGACCCGGAGACATCCGAGGAGACATCGTGAAGAAGGACATCCACCCCACGTACGTGGAGACCACCGTCACCTGCACGTGTGGCAACACGTTCACCACCCACAGCACCGCGGCCAACGGCGTCATCCACGCCGACGTCTGCAGCGCCTGCCACCCGTTCTACACGGGCAAGCAGAAGATCCTCGACACCGGTGGCCGCGTGGCCCGGTTCGAGGCCCGCTACGGCAAGAAGGCCGCCAAGTAGCATCCGCGACGCGCCGGTCCGCCCCTGGAGGGCGGGCCGGCGCGTCCGTGTCTCCACCCCCACCCGTCCCGAGGAGGTCGGCCCGTGATCGAGTCCGCCGAGGTGCTCGTCGCCGAGCACGCCGCGCTCGAGCGTGCGATGGGGGACCCCGCCGTCGCCTCCGACCCCGACCGGCTGCGCGAGGCCAACCAGCGCTACGCCGCGCTCGGCCCGGTCGTCGCCGCGCACCGCGCCTGGCGCACGGCCCACGACGACCTCGGGGCGGCCCGCGAGCTGGCCGGCGAGGACCCGGCCTTCGCCGAGGAGCTGCCCGCGCTCGAGGCGGCCGTCGCCGCGGCCGAGGACCGGCTGCGCCGCCTCCTCGTGCCGCGCGACCCCGAGGACGACCGCGACGTCATCCTCGAGGTCAAGGCGGGGGAGGGCGGCGAGGAGTCGGCCCTCTTCGCCGGTGACCTCCTGCGGATGTACCTGCGGCACGCGGAGCGCCGCGGCTGGCGCACCGAGGTCCTCGACGCGACCGAGTCCGACCTCGGCGGCTACAAGGACGTCCGCGTCTCGGTGAAGTCGCGGGGCGCGGCGGCGCCCGGCGAGGCGCCGTGGGCGCGCCTGAAGTACGAGGGCGGCGTGCACCGCGTGCAGCGCGTTCCCGTCACCGAGAGCCAGGGCCGCATCCACACCTCCGCCGCCGGGGTCTGGGTCATGCCCGAGGCCGAGGAGGTCGAGGTGACGATCGACGCGGGCGACCTGCGGATCGACGTCTTCCGCAGCAGCGGCCCGGGCGGGCAGAGCGTCAACACGACCGACTCCGCCGTCCGGATCACGCACCTGCCGACCGGGCTCGTCGTCTCGTGCCAGAACGAGAAGAGCCAGCTGCAGAACCGCGAGGCCGCGCTGCGGGTGCTGCGCGCCCGCCTGCACCAGATGGCGATGGACGAGCGGCACGCCGCCGAGTCCGACGCCCGCGCGAGCCAGGTCCGCACCGTCGACCGCAGCGAGCGCATCCGCACGTACAACTTCCCCGAGAACCGCGTCAGCGACCACCGCACCGGCTACAAGGCGCACAACCTCGACGCCGTGCTCGACGGCGACCTCGACCCGGTCGTGCAGTCCGCCGTCGACGCCGACGAGGCCGCGAGGCTCGCCGCCATCTCCGACCGATGACGACGACCGACGTCCTCCTCGCCGGGGCGCGGGCCGCGCTCGCGGGGGCCGGCGTCCCGTCGCCGGACGCCGACGCCGTCGAGCTCCTGTCGCACGTGCTCGGCCTCGACCACGGCGAGGTGCGGATGCGGGGCATCCTGCGCACGGCCGTCGTCGAGCGGGACGCGGCGCGGTTCGAGGACCTCGTGCAGGAACGGGCCGCGCGGGTGCCGCTGCAGCACCTCACCGGACGGGCGCACTTCCGGCACCTGACCCTCGCCGTGGGGCCCGGCGTCTTCGTGCCGCGCCCCGAGACCGAGCTGACGGCCGGGCACGCGGTCGAGGCGGCCCGCGTGGCGGGGTCGGCCCCGGTCGTCGTCGACCTCTGCACCGGGTCGGGGGCCATCGCGCTCGCCGTCGCCGACGAGGTGCCGGGCGCCCGGGTGCACGCCGTCGAGCTGTCGCCCGAGGCGCACGGCTGGGCGCGTCGCAACACCGACCGACTCGGCCTGCCGGTGGACCTGCGGCTCGGTGACGCCACGACGGCCTTCGACGACCTCGAGGGGACGGTCGACGTCGTCGTGAGCAACCCGCCGTACATCCCCGACGGCGCCGTCCCGGTCGACCCCGAGGTGCGCGACCACGACCCGGCCCTGGCGCTGTACGGCCGCTCCGCCGACGGCCTCGCCGTGCCGCTCGCCGTCGCCGCGCGGGCCGCGGTGCTCCTGCACGCCGGCGGGGTGCTCGTCATGGAGCACGCCGACGAGCAGGGCGAGAGCCTGCCGGCGGCGCTGCGGGCGACGGGGGAGTGGCGCGACGTCGTCGACCACCGCGACCTCGCCGGCCGGCCGCGCACCACCGTCGCGGTCCGCGACGGGCGCGGCTGAACCCTCCGCGTCCCGGTGGGGCCCGCGCCCTACGCTGGTCCCCATGAGCCCGGTCTTCGACTGCACCACCGAGGCGGGGCGCGCCGACGCGCTGCCCAAGGTCGCCGAGGGGGTCCGCAACGGACGTCTCGTCGTCCTGCCCACCGACACCGTGTACGGCATCGGCGCCGACGCCTTCTCGCCGGAGGCCGTCCGCGACCTCCTCGACGCCAAGGGCCGTGGCACCGACATGCCGCCGCCGGTCCTCGTCCCCGAGGCGCGCACGCTCGAGGGCCTCGCGACCGAGGTGCCCGACTACGCGCGCGCGCTCGTCGAGGAGTTCTGGCCCGGCCCGCTCACCGTCGTCCTGCGCGCCCAGCCCTCGCTCGCCTGGGACCTCGGCGAGACCGGCGGCACGGTCGCGCTGCGGATGCCCGACGACGAGGTCGCCCTCGCGCTCCTGCGCGAGGTCGGCCCGATGGCCGTGAGCAGCGCCAACCGCCACGGGTACCCCTCGAGCCGCACGGTCGTCGAGGCCGCGACGCAGCTCGGCGCGAGCGTCGAGTTCTACCTCGACGGCGGCCCGAGCACGGGCGGCCTCGCGTCGACCATCGTCGACTGCACCCGCGACGAGCCGGCCATCCTCCGGCTCGGCGCGCTGTCGGAGGAGGCCGTCATGGCCGTCGTCGAGCGCTCGCGCGCCGACGCCCTAGAGTTGTCGGGCGCCGGGCCCGGCGCGAGCAGCCAGGACGAGCCGCGGGAGAGCGCCGACGATGAGTGACACGTTCTACGGATCCGACTTCGACGCCCTCTCGGCGTTCGACCCCGAGATCGCCTCGGTCCTCACCGGCGAGCTCGACCGGCTCCGCGGCGGGCTGCAGCTCATCGCCAGCGAGAACCTCTCGAGCCCCGAGGTCCTCACGGCCCTCGGCTCGACGCTGTCGAACAAGTACGCCGAGGGCTACCCGGGGCGCCGCTACTACGGCGGCTGCTCGGAGGTCGACAAGGCCGAGTCGCTCGCCATCGAGCGCGCCAAGGCCCTCTTCGGCGCCGACCACGCCAACGTCCAGCCGCACTCGGGCGCCAGCGCGAACCAGGCCGTCTACGGCGCGTTCCTCAAGCCGGGCGAGACCATCCTCGCGATGAGCCTCCCGCACGGCGGGCACCTGACCCACGGCACCAAGGTCTCGTTCTCCGGCAAGTGGTTCGACGCCGTGCACTACGGCGTCGACAAGGACACCGAGGACATCGACTACGACGAGGTCGAGCGCCTCGCCAAGGAGCACCGCCCCAAGGTGCTCCTCGCCGGCGGGTCCGCCATCCCGCGCACCATCGACTTCGCGCGCTTCCGGGCCATCGCCGACGAGGTCGGCGCGATCTTCTGGGTCGACGCCGCGCACTTCATCGGCCTCGTCGCCGGGCAGGCCATCGAGAGCCCGGTGCCGCACGCCGACGTCGTCTCGTTCACGACGCACAAGGTGCTGCGCGGCCCGCGCTCCGGCGCGATCGTCTGCCGCGAGGAGCACGCCGCCGCCATCGACAAGGCCGTCTTCCCGATGATGCAGGGTGGCCCGCAGATGCACACGATCGCCGCGAAGGCCGTCAACTTCAAGGAGTGCGCGACCCCCGAGTACGCCGCGTACACGCGCCAGGTCATCGCCAACGCGAAGGTGCTCGCGCAGGCCCTCGGGGAGCACGGGATCCGCCCGACGACCGGTGGCACCGACACCCACCTCAGCCTGCACGACCTCCAGGGTGTGCACGTGACCGGTGTCGACGCCGAGGCGCGCAGCGACGCCGCGGGGATCACCCTCAACAAGAACGCGATCCCGTTCGACCCCCAGAAGCCGAACATCGCGTCCGGCATCCGGGTCGGCACCCCGTGCGTCACGACGCAGGGGATGGGCGAGGACGAGATGCGCACCATCGCGCGCCTCATCGCCCGGGCCGTCACCGAGGGCGACGCCGACCCGCAGCACGCGGTCTCGCGCGAGGTCCGCGCCGAGGTCACCGAGCTCGTGCAGGCGTTCCCGGCGTACCCCCGCCCGGCCTGAGGCCGCCGGAGCCGCCGCCCGTGACCGACTCCGTCCCGGCCCCCGAACCGCGCCTGCTGACCCGGCTCAACCGCCGGGGCTTCCGGCTCGTCATGGTGCTCGACGCCGGGGCCGTGTTCCTGCTGTCGGTGCTGTCGATGCTCTGGCGCAACGGGCTGCCGCCCTGGCCGACGTACCCGACGGCCCTCTACGGGCTGTCGTTCGCCGTCTCCTCCCTCATCTTCCTCGTGGCCTTCTACTTCGGCGGGCTCTACGAGCGCGAGCCCCGGCTCGGGGGAGCAGCGGTCCTGCCGCGGGCGGCGCGGCTCTCGCTCGCCGCCGGCAGCTTCGTCGCCCTGCTCAACCTCGTGCTCAGCGCCCTGCTGCGCCAGCGCGGGTCGATCGTCGACCGGCCCCTGCCGTTCCCGATCCTCAACCTCGTGGCGGTCATCGCGCTCGCGGGGGTCGCCGTCGCGGTCAACCGCGGCGTCGTCCACTGGATGCGCACGCGGCGCGAAGGTCCTCCGCGCGTCGTGCTCGCGGGGCTCGGCCCCGACATCGAGCTTGCCCGCCAGCACGTCGTCGACAACCACTCGCGGCTCGAGGTCGTCGCCGAGGTCGACGACCCGCACCGCATCGTCGAGGTGGTGGCGCGCACGGGGGCGACGGACGTCCTGCTCCTGACCGCCGCGTGGCTCGACGTCTGGTACCCCCGCACGATCGGCCGGCTGGACCAGCAGGACGTCACGGTGCTGCTGCGCGTCGGCGGGCGCGAGACGCTCTTCGGCCTGGACCGGCTGCGCGAGGTCGCAGGCCTGCCCTTCGTGCTCCTCATGCCGCAGACCATGGCCATCTCGCAGCGCCGGTTCAAGCGGCTGCTCGACCTCGTCCTCGTCGTCGCCACCGCCCCCGTCTGGCTGCTGCTGCTCGGGGGAGTGGCGCTGCACCAGCTCGCCGTCGCGGGGCGCCCGCTGCTCTACCGCCAGACGCGCGTCGGCGTCGGCGGCGAGACGTTCGAGATGGTCAAGTTCCGCACGATGCGCACCGACGCCGAGGTCGAGGGTGCCCAGCTCTCGAGCGGGACGGCGGACCCCCGCGTCATCCCCGCCTGCCGCTGGGTGCGGGCCACGCGCGCCGACGAGCTGCCGCAGATCCTCCACATCCTCACCGGCCGGATGTCCGTCGTCGGCCCGCGCCCGGAGCGCCCCGAGCTGACGGCGGGGTTCGACCAGGAGATCGCGGGGTACACCCGTCGCCACGAGGTCCCTCCCGGGCTGACGGGCCTCGCGCAGATCCACGGTCGCTACCACACCGACGCCCAGTACAAGCTCGGCTACGACCTGCAGTACCTCGTCAACTGGTCCCCGGTGCTCGACCTCGAGATCATCGCGCGGACCATCTGGGTGGTCCTCGCCCGGCGCGTCTGACCTGCGCTTTTGGCCTCGCCGGGGGCTTGTGATAACTTTCACAAGCCGTCCACGGAGAGTCGATCTCCACCCCTCGACGACAAGGCCGATCACGGATGACCGACCCCCAGGAGAACGCCGTCGCCCCCGCCGGGGCGCCGTTCGCGGTGATGCTGCGAGGAGCGCTGCTCCCGTCCACCGTCGCCGGCGTCGTGGCCGTGGTCGTCCTGACGGTCGTGCGCGGGGGAGGCGCCTTCGTCGGCTCGCTGCTCGGCCTCGCCGTCTCCGTCGGCTTCTACGCCTCGGGGATGTTCCTGCTCAGCCGGCTCGTCCGCAGCGCCAGCCCGCACGCGTTCTTCGCCGTCGCGATGGCCGTGTACTTCGGGCAGGTCCTGCTCCTGCTCGTGTTCTTCATCGTCTTCCGTGACGCCTCCTGGGTCGACGGCACCGCGCTCGCGGTGACCGCCCTCGTCGTCACCATCGCCTGGCAGGCCTTCGCCTGGCGCGCGATGCGCACCGCTCGTTTCCCCGTCTACGACGAGCCCGCAGCGGACCCGGAGGAGCGCCCGTGAGCGCGCCCGGGACCGCGGGTCCCGCCGTCGCGACCACTCGCGGCGGTCGGGTAGCGTACGTCCAGTCCACCCGGGTGCCCGTCGTCGGCGCCTGTGAATTCCCCGAGGAGAGGCTGTGAGCCCGACCGTGGTCTCCGCTAGCTGGCTGCCCGCCGCCGTCGCGACCGCCGAAGGAGGCGAGGGGGGCTTCCAGACCCCCGGCGTGGCCAACTTCTGGTGGCCCGTCGTGCCGTTCGACGGCACCGGCCCGTGGGTGCTGACCCGCCCGGCACTCGTCCTGCTCATCTCGGTCGGCCTCCTCGCGTGGTTCTACCTCGGCGCGACCCGCAAGCTGTCGGTCGTCCCGACCAAGAGCCAGTTCCTCGTCGAGGGCAGCTACAACTTCGTCCGCAACACCATCGGGCGCGACATCATCGGCAGCAAGGACTTCCTGCAGTTCGTCCCGCTGCTCATGACGCTCTTCACGCTCATCCTCGTGAACAACGTCTTCGGCATCGTCCCGTTCATCCAGTTCCCGACGATGAGCCGCCTCGGCATCCCGCTCGTGCTCACGGTGATCGTCTACATCACCTACCACACGGTCGCGATCCGCCGGAAGCACGGAGTCCTGCCCTACTTCAAGAGCCTCGTGCCCCCCGGCCTGCCGGGCTGGCTCAAGCCGATCCTCTTCGCGCTGGAGTTCCTCACGTACTTCGTGATCCGGCCGCTGACGCTCGCGCTGCGACTCTTCGGCAACATGCTGGCCGGCCACCTGATGCTCCTCGTGTTCATCCTCGGCGGCGAGTACCTCCTCCTCTACGGGGACAACCTCTTCCTCAACGCCTCGGGCGTCCTCTCCTTCGTCTTCTCGATCGCGATGACGTTCTTCGAGCTCCTCATCGAGTTCCTCCAGGCGTTCATCTTCACCCTCCTCGCCGCGCTGTACATCAGCGACGCGGTGAGCGAGCACCACTGACCCCCGGCCTCGTCCGGTAGCACGACCCCCGCACCATCCCCGACGTCGGGACCGGCCCGGCGCCACCGAAAGGAACACACGACATGTACGGCTCCATCGCCTACCTCGGCTACGGTCTCGCCGCGATCGGCCCCGGCATCGGTGTCGGCCTGATCTTCGCCGCCTACATCAACGGTGTGGCCCGTCAGCCCGAGGCCCGCGGCATGCTCCAGACCATCGCCTTCACCGGCATGGCGATCACGGAGGCGCTGGCCATCCTCGGTCTCGTCTTCGCCTTCGTCTTCCAGGGCACGAACCCGAACTGACGTCGGGTCACCGACCTGCACCTGCTCGACCTGAACCGACGAGATAAGGACGCGATGTGCTCACCGCATCCGTAGTGGCCGCCGAGGAGACCGGATTCCCCTCGGGCTTCCCGCTGCTGCCCCACCCCGCCGAGATGATCATCGGCATCATCGCCTTCGGCATCCTGTACTGGCTGTACAAGACGAAGGTCGTCCCGCGCCTCGAGGAGCTCTACGAGGAGCGCGCCGCGGCGATCGAGGGCGGCATGCAGCAGGCCGAGGTCGCCCAGGCCGAGGCCCGGGCCGCGCTGGAGCAGTACACGGCCCAGCTCGCCGAGGCCCGCGCCGAGGCGAACTCGATCCGCGAGTCCGCCCGCGAGCAGGGCGCCCAGATCGTCGCGGAGATGCGCGCCCAGGCCCAGGCCGAGGCGTCCCGCATCACCGAGTCGGCCAAGCGCCAGGTCGAGGCCGAGCGCCAGCAGGCCGTGGTCCAGCTGCGCCAGGAGGTCGGCACGCTGTCGACCGCCCTCGCGAGCAAGATCGTCGGCGAGTCCCTCGAGGACGAGGTGCGCCAGAAGGGCATCGTCGACCGATTCCTCGCGGAGCTCGAGGCCGGCGAGGTCCGGCCCGAGAAGGTCGCGCCGGCCGGGCAGGACGCCTGATGCGTGGCTCGTCCCGCGGTGCCGCGAAGGCCTCCCAGGAGGCCCTCGACACCGCCCTGCGCGGCGGTGACGCCGGGACCCTCGCCGAGGAGCTCTTCGCGGTGACCGGTGTCGTCGAGGGCAACGCGTCCCTGCGGCGCGCGCTCGCCGACCCCTCCCGCGAGGGCTCGGCGAAGGCCGGGCTCGCCCGCTCGCTCTTCGGCAGCCGCCTCGGCGCCTCCACCGCCGAGCTCGTCGCCACGGTGGCGGGCCAGCGGTGGGCCGACGAGCGCGACCTCGGCGACACCCTCGAGAGCCTCGCCGTGCAGGCGGTCCTCGCGGGTGCCGAGTCCGCGGGCCGCATCGACCGGGTCGAGGACGAGCTGTTCCGCTTCGAGCGGATCGTCGCCGCCGACCCCGGTCTGCGCGACACGCTCTCCAGCCGCAACACCGACGCGGAGGGCAAGGCCGGCCTCGTCCGGACGCTGCTGGCCGCCAAGGCCGCCCCCGAGACGGTGCGCCTCGTCGAGCAGGCCGTGCGCACGCCGCGCGGTCGTCGGCTCGACCGGGTCATGGAGGCCTACCTCGAGCTCGCCTCGCGCCGTCGCGACGAGCTCACCGCCCTGGTGACGACCGCCGTCGCCCTGAGCGAGCAGCAGCAGGCCCGCCTGCGCAGCGCGCTCGAGAAGCACTACGGCAAGGCCGTCGCCCTCCAGGTGGTCCTCGAGCCCGCCGTCATGGGCGGCATCCGGGTCCAGGTCGGCGACGAGGTCGTCGACGGGACCGTGCTGCGCCGCCTCGACGAGGCGCGCCGGCACGTCACCGGCAGCTGACCTCCGCACGACAACTTCAGACGCACGACCACACGAACTGCGGCCCACAGGGGCCGGTGACCGAGGAGAAGATCACACATGACGGAGCTCTCGATCCGTCCGGACGAGATCCGGGACGCGCTGGACAGCTACGTGCGCTCCTACGAGCCGGGGGCGGCCTCCCGCGAGGAGGTCGGCCGCGTCACCGACGCCGGTGACGGCATCGCGCACGTCGAGGGCCTGCCCTCGGCGATGACCAACGAGCTGCTGCAGTTCGAGGACGGCACGCTGGGCCTCGCGCTCAACCTCGACGTCCACGAGATCGGCGTCGTCGTCCTCGGTGACTTCTCCAAGATCGAGGAGGGCCAGGAGGTCAAGCGGACCGGCGAGGTCCTCTCGGTCCCCGTCGGGGACGCGTTCCTCGGCCGCGTCGTCGACCCGCTCGGCAACCCCATCGACGGTCTCGGCGAGATCGCCTCGGACGAGCGCCGCGCGCTCGAGCTCCAGGCGCCGACCGTCGTCCAGCGCAAGTCGGTCCACCAGCCGCTGCAGACCGGCCTCAAGGCCGTCGACGCGATGACGCCCATCGGGCGTGGCCAGCGCCAGCTGATCATCGGTGACCGCCAGACCGGCAAGACCACGGTCGCGGTCGACACGATCATCAACCAGAAGGAGTTCTGGGAGACCGGCGACCCGGAGAAGCAGGTCCGCTGCATCTATGTCGCCATCGGCCAGAAGGGCTCGACGATCGCCTCCGTGCGCGGCACCCTCGAGGACGCCGGCGCGATGGAGTACACGACCATCGTCGCGGCCCCCGCCTCCGACTCCGCGGGCTTCAAGTACCTCGCGCCGTACACCGGCTCGGCCATCGGCCAGCACTGGATGTACCAGGGCAAGCACGTCCTCATCGTCTTCGACGACCTGTCCAAGCAGGCCGAGGCCTACCGCGCCGTCTCCCTCCTGCTGCGCCGCCCGCCGGGCCGCGAGGCCTACCCCGGTGACGTCTTCTACCTGCACAGCCGGCTGCTCGAGCGCTGCGCGAAGCTCTCCGACGAGCTCGGCGCGGGCTCGATGACCGGCCTGCCGATCATCGAGACCAAGGCGGGTGACGTCTCGGCGTACATCCCGACCAACGTCATCTCGATCACCGACGGCCAGATCTACCTCCAGGCCGACCTGTTCAACGCCAACGTCCGCCCGGCGATCGACGTGGGTGTCTCCGTCTCCCGCGTGGGTGGCGCCGCGCAGATCAAGGCGATGAAGTCGGTCGCCGGTCGCCTCAAGCTCGACCTCGCGCAGTACCGCGCCCTCGAGGCCTTCGCGATGTTCGCGTCCGACCTCGACCCGGCCTCCCGCGCCCAGCTCGCGAAGGGTGCCCGCCTCGTCGAGCTCCTCAAACAGCGCCAGGCCGCGCCGGTCCCGGTCGAGGAGCAGGTCGTCTCCATCTGGATGGGCACGACCGGCAAGCTCGACAGCGTCGCCGTCGAGGACGTGCGCCGCTTCGAGGGCGAGTTCCTCGACCACCTGCGCCGCACCAAGGGCGACCTCCTCGCGGCCATCCGCGAGACGGGGAAGTTCGAGGAGAGCACCGAGCAGGCGCTCGAGGCCGAGGTCGAGACCTTCAAGACCAAGCTCTTCGACGGCTCGGGCGCCGAGTCGGTCCCGGTCAACGACCAGGGCGAGGACGGCAGCGAGGCGATGGACTCCGACCAGGAGCAGATCGTCCGCCAGAAGCGCTGACGCCCTCCACCGAGACACGACGAAAGGCGGGATGACATGGGAGCGCAGATCCGGGAGTACCGGCAGCGCATCCGCGCCGTCAGCTCGACGAAGAAGATCACCCGGGCCATGGAGCTCATGGCCGCGGCCCGCGTCGTCAAGGCGCAGGAGGCGGTCCGCGAGTCCTCGCCGTACGCCCGGGCGCTGACCCGTGCGGTCTCGGCGGTGGCGACGTTCTCGACCGAGGACCACCCGCTCACCTCCGAGAAGACCGACGTGCGGCGTGCGGCGGTCGTCATCATGACCTCCGACCGCGGCCTCGCGGGTGCGTACTCCTCCTCGGTCATCAAGGAGAGCGAGCGCCTCGTCGCGCGCCTGCGCGACGAGGGCAAGGAGGTCGTGCCCTACCTCCTCGGCCGCAAGGCGATCGGGTTCTACAAGTTCCGCCACCGCGAGATCGCGGCGGAGTGGAGCGGCTTCTCCGAGAAGCCGTCCTTCGAGATCGCCCGCGAGGTCGGGGAGCGGCTCGTCGCCGACTTCACGACGGCGACCGACGAGGGCGGCATCGACGAGGTGCACGTCGTCTTCAGCCGCTTCGTGTCGATGGTGACCCAGGAGCCGGACGTCATCCGCCTCCTGCCGCTCGAGGTCGTCGAGGGTGAGGAGAAGCCGTCCGCGGACGAGCTGCTCCCGCTGTACGACTTCGAGCCGGGGGCCGCCCAGGTGCTCGACGCGCTGTTGCCGAAGTACGTCAACGCGCGGCTCTTCAACTGCATGCTCCAGGCCGCCGCCTCCGAGCTCGCCGCCCGCCAGCGGGCGATGAAGTCGGCGACGGACAACGCCGAGGAGCTCATCAAGAAGTACACCCGGCTGGCGAACCAGGCGCGCCAGGCCGAGATCACCCAAGAGATCAGCGAAATCGTCGGTGGCGCCAGCGCGCTGGCCGAGAGCAAGTGAGTGAGAGAGAGACCATGACTGCCACTGTCACCGAGAACAGCGAGGCCGCCGCCGCCGGCGCGGTCGGCCGGATCTCCCGCATCATCGGCCCGGTCGTCGACGTCGAGTTCCCCGTCGACGGCATGCCGGACCAGTACAACCTGCTGACCACCGAGGTCGAGATCGGCGGCGAGAAGAAGTCGCTCAACCTCGAGGTCGCCCAGCACATCGGCGACAACATGGTCCGCGCCATCTCCCTGCAGCCGACCGACGGTCTCGTCCGCGGCACGGCGGTGCAGGACACCGGCGGCCCCATCACGGTGCCCGTCGGCGACGTCACGCTCGGCAAGGTGTTCAACACGACCGGTGAGGTCATGAACCTCGCCGAGGGCGAGCGCTTCGAGGTCAACGAGCGCTGGGGGATCCACCGCAAGGCCCCGGCCTTCGACCAGCTCGAGTCCAAGACCCAGATGTTCGAGACGGGCATCAAGGTCATCGACCTGCTCACCCCGTACGTCCAGGGTGGGAAGATCGGCCTCTTCGGTGGTGCGGGCGTCGGCAAGACCGTCCTCATCCAGGAGATGATCGCCCGCGTCGCCCGCGACCACGGTGGTGTGTCGGTGTTCGCCGGTGTCGGCGAGCGCACCCGTGAGGGCAACGACCTCATGGTCGAGATGGAGGAGGCCGGCGTCCTCGGCCAGACCGCCCTGGTCTTCGGCCAGATGGACGAGCCGCCGGGCACCCGCCTGCGCGTCGCCCTGTCGGCGCTGACGATGGCGGAGTACTTCCGCGACGTCCAGAAGCAGGACGTGCTCCTGTTCATCGACAACATCTTCCGCTTCACGCAGGCCGGCTCCGAGGTCTCGACCCTCCTCGGCCGCATGCCGTCCGCGGTGGGCTACCAGCCGACCCTCGCCGACGAGATGGGCACCCTCCAGGAGCGCATCACCTCGACGCGTGGTCACTCGATCACCTCGATGCAGGCGATCTACGTCCCCGCCGACGACTACACCGACCCGGCGCCGGCCACGACGTTCGCGCACCTCGACGCGACGACCGAGCTCTCGCGCGAGATCGCGTCGCTCGGCATCTACCCGGCCGTGGACCCGCTCACCTCGACGAGCCGGATCCTCGACCGCCGCTACATCGCCGAGGACCACTACAGCACCGCGCTGCGCGTCAAGGGGATCCTCCAGCGCAACAAGGAGCTGCAGGACATCATCGCGATCCTCGGCATCGACGAGCTCTCCGAGGAGGACAAGGTCCTCGTCAACCGGGCCCGTCGCCTCCAGCGCTTCCTGTCGCAGAACACCTACGTCGCGAAGCAGTTCACCGGCATCGAGGGCTCCACGGTCTCGCTCGCCGACACGATCGAGGGCTTCACCAAGATCTGTGACGGCGACTTCGACCACGTCGGTGAGCAGGCGTTCTTCATGTGCGGTGGCCTCGACGACGTCGAGCGCCAGTGGGCCGAGATCCAGAAGAACCTCTGATGGCTCTCCAGGTCGAGCTCGTCGCCGCGGACCGCAAGGTCTGGGAGGGCGAGGCCAGCCAGGTCAGCGCCCGCTCGACCGAGGGCGACCTCGGCGTGCTCCCGGGCCACCAGCCGATGCTCGTCGTCCTCGCCGAGGGCGAGGTCCGCATCAACGCCGGTGGCTGGAAGAGCGCGGTCGTCGACGGCGGCTTCATGTCGGTCGACCACGACCGCGTGACGATCGTCGCCGAGACGGTGGACGCCGCCGGCATGGGTTCCTGACGACACGGGCGGGGACGGGCTTCGGATGGATGCACTGGTCGTCTCCGAGCTCGTCCTCGCCCTCGTCGTCCTCACCGTCCTCGGCGCGCTCACCTTCGTGTGGGCGCGCCGTCGGTTCATCTCCGGGGACGGTCGTCCCGTCATGCTCTGCGCGCTGCGCGACGACGACGGGGGACGCTGGCGCCTGGGCCTGGCCCGGCTCGGGGCCGAGCGCTTCGAGTGGTTCAGCATCGTCGGGCCGTCGCTGCGGCCCGAGGTCTCCTGGCTGCGCGGGGAGGTCGAGCTCGGCTCGCCGCAGCCGACGACCGAGGTCATCCCCGGGCTGTCGGAGCCGGTGGCCGTGACCGGCACCGCGGCGGGCCGCTCGTGCGAGTTCGCCTTCGTGCCGGCGGCCTACACCGCCGTCCGGGCCTGGCTCGAGTCGAGCCCGCCCGGACTCAACGTCAACGTCGCCTGACCTCAGCGGGCGTTGGGGTCGGCCTCGCGGCCGCCGCCGGGCGCCCAGAGGACGTCGCCGCCGGCGTCGACGTTGGCCGTGCGGGCGAGGACGAAGAGCAGGTCCGAGAGCCGGTTGAGGTACTGCGCGGTCGTCGGGTTGACCCCGCCGTGGCCGCGCTCGGTGCCCGGCTCGGTGCCGTACTCCTCGATGGCCGCCCACGTCGAGCGCTCGGCCCGCCGGACGACGGTGAGCGCCTGGTGCAGGTAGGTCGAGCCGGGCGTGCCGCCGGGCAGGATGAACGAGCGCAGCTTCTCGAGCGGGGCGAGCCAGGTGTCGCAGTCGGCCTCGAGCTCGGCGACCCACTCGTCCTTGACGCGCAGCGGCGGGTACTCGTAGCTCTCCTGGAGCGGCGTGCACAGGTCGGCGCCGACGTCGAAGAGGTCGTTCTGCACGCGCAGCAGGACGGTGCGCACCTCGACCGGCAGCCCGCCGCACGCGATGGCGACGCCGAGGGCGGCGTTCGCCTCGTTGACGTCCGCGTAGGCGGCCAGGCGCACGTCGGTCTTGCGGGTGCGGCTGAGGTCGCCGAGCGCCGTCGTGCCGTCGTCGCCGGTCCTGGTCCAGATCCGGGTGAGGTTGACCATGCGCACAGTCTGGCAGGCGACCGGCACGGCCACGGCGCTGGCCGCTAGGTGACATCGGCGACGTCGTTGTCGAATCGTGACCGTGTGCGCTGGGCCACCGGGGTGGGTTCGTGGGTCGATAGGGGCACACGACGACGTGGAGAGGGGGAGGACGTGGCCGACCGGGGAGAACCGACCGCGACCATCACCGAGCACGCCCGGGACGAGGGTGTGCTCATCACCGTGACGGGGCGCCTCGACGCCCGCAGCGCCGCCGACCTCAGGTCGGCGCTGCACCGGGTCATCGCCCAGGGCGCGGACCCGCTCCACCTCGACCTCACGGGCGCGCACATCGGGGACGCGTGCGCCCTCGGGCTGCTGCTCGAGGCGCACCGGCGGGCCCACCGCGCCGGTCGGCGCCTCGTCGTCGTGGCCGCCGACGACCGCACCCGCCGTCTGCTCCTGCGGCTGCGGCTGCCCGGCCTGCTGGCGCCGCCGGTCCCCGTGCCCTGAGCGGCGGCCGGCGCGACGCCGGCCGCCGTGGCGTGCCTCACGTGTGGGCACTCTCACCGCCGGACGACCTACCCGGCTCCGGGGCCCGCGGCTAGCGTTCCGGCCATGTCCGAGAGCAGCGACGCCCCGCGCCCCGAGCGCGACCGCCCGTGGGTCATGCGCACCTACGCCGGCCACTCGAGCGCGGCGGCGAGCAACGCGCTCTACCGGCGCAACCTCGAGAAGGGCCAGACCGGCCTGTCGGTCGCCTTCGACCTGCCGACCCAGACCGGCTACGACCCGGACCACGCGCTCGCCCGCGGCGAGGTCGGCAAGGTCGGCGTCCCCGTGTCGCACGTCGGCGACATGCGGGCGCTCTTCGACGGCATCCCGCTCGCCGAGATGAACACGTCGATGACGATCAACGCGACGGCGATGTGGCTGCTCGCCCTGTACCAGGTGGTCGCCGAGGAGCAGGCCGAGGCGGCCGGGCTCGACCCCGACGAGGCGGTCCGGGCGCTGGCCGGCACGACGCAGAACGACATCATCAAGGAGTACCTGTCGCGGGGGACCTACGCGTTCCCGCCCGGACCCTCGATGCGGCTGATCACCGACCTCGTCGCGCACACCGTCGCCGAGATCCCGCGGTGGAACCCGATCAACATCTGCAGCTACCACCTCCAGGAGGCCGGGGCGACGCCGGTGCAGGAGGTCGCCTACGCGATGTCGACCGCGATCGCGGTCCTCGACGCGGTCCGCGACTCCGGGCAGGTGCCGCCGGAGCGGTTCGGCGAGGTCGTCGCCCGCATCTCGTTCTTCGTCAACGCCGGCGTGCGGTTCGTCGAGGAGATGTGCAAGATGCGCGCCTTCGTCCGGCTCTGGGACGAGGTGACGCTCGAGCGCTACGGCGTGCAGGACCCCAAGCAGCGGCGCTTCCGCTACGGCGTGCAGGTCAACTCGCTGGGGCTCACCGAGGCCCAGCCCGAGAACAACGTCCAGCGCATCGTCCTCGAGATGCTCGCCGTCACCCTGAGCAAGGACGCGCGGGCCCGCGCCGTGCAGCTGCCGGCCTGGAACGAGGCGCTCGGGCTGCCCCGGCCGTGGGACCAGCAGTGGTCGCTGCGGATCCAGCAGGTGCTCGCCTACGAGTCCGACCTGCTCGAGTACGCGGACCTCTTCGAGGGGTCGGTCGTCGTCGAGGCCAAGGTCGAGGAGCTGCTCGCCGGGGCGCGCGAGGAGATGGCGAGGGTCGCCGAGCTCGGCGGCGCGGTCGCGGCGGTCGAGGGCGGCTACATGAAGTCCGAGCTCGTCGCGTCGCACGCGCGCCGCCGCTCCCGCATCGAGGCGGGCGAGGAGGTCGTCATCGGCGTCAACCGCTTCGAGTCGACCGAGCCCAACCCGCTGACCGCCGACCTCGACACCGCGATCCAGACCGTCGACCCCGGGGTCGAGGCCGCCGCCGTCGAGGCGGTGCGGCGCTGGCGCGAGGAGCGGGACGCCGACCCCGCCCGGCGCGAGCGGGCCGAGCGCGCGCTCGCCCGCCTGCGCGAGGACGCGGCCGGGTCGGCCAACCTCGTGCCGGCCACGCTCGAGTGCGCGCGGGCCGGGCTGACGACGGGGGAGTGGGCCGGCGCGCTGCGCGAGGTGTTCGGCGAGTTCCGGGCCCCGACGGGGGTCACGGGCTCGGTCGGGATCGCCGCGGGCAGCGCCGAGCTGGCGCGGGTGCGCGAGCTCGTCCGCTCGACCGGCGAGGAGCTCGGCGAGCGGCTGCGCGTGCTCGTCGGCAAGCCGGGGCTCGACGGGCACTCCAACGGGGCCGAGCAGGTGGCCGTCCGGGCCCGGGACGCCGGCTTCGAGGTCGTCTACCAAGGCATCCGGCTGACGCCCGAGCAGATCGTCGGCGCGGCCGTCGCCGAGGACGTCCACCTCGTCGGGCTCTCGATCCTCTCCGGCTCGCACATGGAGCTCGTGCCCGACGTCCTCGAGCGGATGCGGGCGGCCGGCGCCGGCGACGTGCCGGTCATCGTCGGCGGGATCATCCCGGACGCCGACGCGGCCCGGCTCAAGGCGCTCGGGGTGGCCGAGGTGTTCACCCCGAAGGACTTCGGGCTCAACGACATCATGGCCCGCTTCGTCGACGTCATCCGCGAGTCCCGGAACCTCGCACCGCCGGCCGCCGACAGCGACGCGCCCGCCCCGGCCTGAGCCGGGACGGGCGCGAGGGGGCGTCGGTCAGGCGCCGAGGGCGTCGGTCAGGGCCTTGCCGAACGCGGGGAGGTCGTCGGGGTTGCGGCTCGTGATGAGGTTGTCGTCGATGACGACCTCGCGGTCCTCCCACGTCGCGCCCGCGTTGCGCAGGTCGGTCTGCAGGCTCGGCCACGAGGTGAGCGTGCGACCGCGCAGGACGTCCGCCTCGATGAGCGTCCACGGGGCGTGGCAGATCGCGGCGACCGGCTTGCCGGACTCGACGAACGTGCGCACGAAGGAGACGGCGTCCTGCTCGGTGCGCAGGGCGTCCGGGTTGGCGACACCGCCGGGCAGGACGAGGGCGTCGTAGTCGCCGACCTCGGCGTCGGAGACGACGACGTCGACGGAGAAGGTGTCGGCCTTGTCGAGGTGGTTGAAGGCCTGCACCTCGCCGGACTCGGTGGAGACGAGGACGGGGGTGTGGCCGGCCTGCTCGACGGCCTTCCAGGGCTCGGTGAGCTCGACCTGCTCGATGCCCTCGGTGGCGACGAGGAAGGCGACCTTGCGGGGGGTGGTGTTCGTGTCGGTCATGACCATCGGCTACCCGGCCGGGAGGACGCCGAAACAGCGGTGCGGAGGAACCGTGTCGTCCCTGTGATGACGCGGATGTTGGACTGGGACGGGGATGCATCCGCGACGCCGACGAGCTTCCGCGCCGTCACCGTGATGACTCGGATTCTTGGCCGGCGAGGCCGAGCACGACGAGCCGTCCGTCTACCGCGACGCCGGGGGATGGCTCTCCGCGAGAGGGCGTGAGCAGGTCCGGGAGCTGGGTCTGCACGACGACCGCGTCGCCGGCCTGCCGGAGGGCGACCCGGCCTTCCAGGACGTCTTCGACGCCTGGCTGCGGCGCGGGGACCTCGACCGCCGGGTCCCGGGAGCGGAGAGCGGCCACGAGGTGCTCGCGCGGGTCCGAGCGGCGCTGCTCTCGCTGACCGACGAGTTCCGGCGCGAGCAGGTGCTCGTCGTCAACCACGGCGGTGTCATGGCCTTCGCGGTGCCCCGGCTCTGCGACAACCTTCGCGACGACCACGTTCTGGACCACGGGTTCGTGCCGAACGCGGTGCCGCTGCGGTTCACCGTCGGGGACGATGGCTGGACCGCGGGCGCTTGGCCGGTCTGAGTCCCGTTCGAGGTCGAGAGGATCGTCCGGGCTCAGAAGAGGCGGTGCTCGGTGTCGTCGATGCCGCGCAGGGCGTCGTAGTCGAGGACGACGCAGCGGATGCCGCGGTCCTCGGCGAGGGTGCGCGCCTGCGGCTTGATGACCTGGGCGGCGAAGATGCCGGTGACCGGCGCGAGGTGCGGGTCACGGTTCATCAGCTCGAGGTAGCGGGTCAGCTGCTCGACGCCGTCGATCTCGCCGCGCCGCTTGATCTCGACGGCGACATGGCCGCCGGAGGCGTCGCGGCAGAGGATGTCGACCGGCCCGATCGCCGTCATGTACTCGCGGCGCGAGAGGGTCCAGCCCTCCCCGAGGGTCGTGATGTGCTCGGCGAGCAGCCGCTGGAGGTGCGCCTCGACCCCGTCCTTGACGAGGCCGGGGTCGACCCCGAGGTCGTGCGAGCTGTCGTGGTGGACCTCGTGCAGGCGCACCCGCAGCCGGTCCTCGGACTTCGCGTGCTGGACGACCCAGACGGCGGTCACGCCGTCGGCGGCCTCGGTCTCGTCGGGGGCGACCTCGGCCATCGCGCACGGCGGGGACATCCAGTTGAGCGGCTTGTACGAGCCGCCGTCGGAGTGGACGAGCACCGAGCCGTCGGCCTTGACGAGGAGCAGGCGCGTCGCGAGGGGCAGGTGGGCGCTCAGGCGTCCCTCGTAGTCGACCGAGCACCTCGCGATGACCATCCGCACGAGCGTGAACCCTACCGACCGGCCGTCGAGGCCGCTTGCCCCGCCCCGGACCCCGCGCGCACACTGGTGCCCGAGGTGAGGCCGATGAGGGCAGCGCTGGTGCCGCTGGTGCTCGTGGCGCTGCCGGGCGCCGTCTTCGTCGCCGGCCTCTCCCTCCTGCGCTGGTTCACCGGCGAGCCCGCGCCGCGGGTCCTGCGCCGGCTCGGCCGGCCGACCCGGTGGTGCGCCGACCGGCTGCGGGGCGTGGCCGACGGGATGGAGCGCGTCGGGATGGTGCGCCGGACCCGTCCCGAGCCGGTGCTGCCGGTGCTCCTCGTCCTCGAGCTGCGCCGGCTGGCCGCGGAGGTCGTGCGCATCGAGGGCGACGACCAGCCGCACCGCGCCGCCCGGCTCGCCGCCGCGCGGGCCGCGTACGACCACGTCCTCGTGCAGCTCTGCGGCCACGCCAGCGTGCCGACACCCATCGGCCTGCTGCCGCTGGACCCGCGCGACCGGCTCGGGCTGGAGGTCGAGCTCGTGGCCGCGGGCGTCGACTGGTGACGCCGGGCCCCGCCGCCACGGGGTAAGCAGCGTCACGCCCCGCCGGTCTCGTGGCCCGTGGGGCCCTCTGGAAGGATCGCCGCCATGACGCGTGACTTCACCAGCGTGGGTGTGATCGGCCTCGGGACCATGGGCGCAGGCATCGTGGAGGTGTTCGCGCGCAACGGCATCGACGTCGTCGCGGTCGACGCGAACGAGGCCGGGGTGGCCCACGGTCGCGAGATCCTCGCCGGCAGCACCGGCCGCGCCCTGCGCCGCGAGAAGATCACCCAGGAGCAGCACGACGCCCTCCACGCCCGGGTCCGCTTCACGAGCGACCTCGCCGACCTCGCGGGCTGCCAGCTCGTCGTCGAGGCCGTCCCGGAGCAGCTGGAGCTCAAGAAGCAGATCCTCGGTCGGCTCGACGACATCGTCGCTGCTGACGCCGTCCTCGCGACGAACACCTCCTCGCTGCCCGTCACCGAGATCGCCGTCGCCACCCGAGACCCCAAGCGCGTCGTCGGGATGCACTTCTTCAACCCGGCCCCGGTGCAGCAGTTCGTCGAGGTCATCCGCACCGTCATCACGGCCGACGACGTCTTCGAGGACGTCAAGGCGCTCGCCGAGCGGATCGGCAAGAAGCCGGTCATCGTCGGCGACAAGGCGGGCTTCATCGCCAACGCCCTGCTCTTCGGCTACCTCAACCACGCCGTCGCGATGTACGAGAGCCGCTACGCCACCCGCGAGGACCTCGACGCCGCGATGCGCTTCGGGTGCGGTTACCCGATGGGCCCGCTCCAGCTGCTCGACCTCATCGGCCTCGACACCGCGTACGAGATCCTCGACACGATGTACAAGCAGGGTCGCGACCGCCTCCACGCCCCGAGCCCGATCATCAAGCAGATGGTCTCCGCCGGCCTGCTCGGCCGGAAGTCGGGCCGCGGCTTCTACACCTACGCCGCCCCCGGCTCGCCCGAGGTCGTCGCCGACGCGCAGACCCCGTCCGGCGGGGTGCCCGCGGGCGTCGACCTGCGCGAGGTGCGCACGGTCGGTGTCGTCGGGAGCGGCACGATGGCGACCGGCATCATCGAGGTCTTCGCGAAGGCCGGCTACGCGGTGACGTTCGTCGCCCGCTCGGACGCCAAGGTCGCCGACGTCGTCACCGCGCTCGGCCGCAGCTGCGCCCGCGCGGTCGAGAAGGGCCGGATGGAGCAGGCCGACGCCGACGCGCTCCTGGGCCGGGTCGCCGGCGCGACCGGGCGCGAGGCGCTCGCCGAGGTCGACCTCGTCGTCGAGGCCATCGCCGAGGACCTCGCGGTCAAGCAGGACCTCTTCCGCGACCTCGACCGCATCTGCAAGCCGGGCGCGATCCTCGCGACGACCACCTCGTCGCTGCCGATCATCGACTGCGCCAAGGTCACCGCCCGGCCGCAGGACGTCATCGGGATGCACTTCTTCAACCCGGCGCAGGTGATGAGGCTCGTCGAGGTCGTCCACACGATCTCGACCGCGCCCGACGTCGTCGCGACCGTCCAGGACCTGTGCGCGAGGACCGGCAAGGTGGCCGTCACCTGCGGCGACCGCAGCGGCTTCGTCGTCAATGCGCTGCTCTTCCCGTACCTCAACGACGCCGTGAAGATGCTCGAGGCCAACTACGCGAGCGCCGACGACATCGACACCGCGATGAAGACCGGCTGCGGGCTGCCGATGGGGCCCTTCGAGCTGCTCGACGTCGTCGGGCTCGACGTGTCGCTGGCCATCGAGCGCGAGCTCTACCTCGAGTTCCGTGAGCGCGGCTACGCGCCGGCGCCGCTGCTCGAGCACCTCGTGACGGCCGGCTACCTCGGCCGGAAGACCGGGCGCGGGTTCCGCACGTACGCCTGAGCCCGGCCCGTCCGGGCGTGGCCGATCGGTGGATGGGCATCGGCCGGACGGACATCACACACCTTTCGGGGTGCGCACCGGCGTGTCGCACGGGATCCTGAGGGGGAGATCGGTGCTGCAGCGCAGACGTGGACCCTCTGCCCAGCACGCCCTGCCGCCCACCTCACGACGCCGTGCACCCCTGCCGCACGGCGCGGTGAGGACTGCCCGAGGAGCCGACGTCATGCAGTCCACCCCTGTCCTGCGAGTCCCGCGCGCCCTCGGGCGCGTCCTCCTGGCCGCCGCCACGGTCGTCGCGGCCGCGGTCGGTGCCACCGCCCCCGCGCTCGCCGACGGGCCGCGCATCGTGCGCCCCGTCGTCCTGCCGGCCGCCCCGGCGCCGGGACGGGTCGCGGCCATCGACTCGAGCCACCCGTACAGCGCGCCGGTGTGGCTGCCGCTGCGCAAGGCCTCGGCCATCTCGTGCGTGAAGTCCAACTGCGCGGGCAGCGGCGGCGACTACCACGGCTACTGGGCGATCGACTTCATCGGCGACCTCGGGGAGCCGGTCTACGCGGCCGGCGCGGGCGTGTTCCACGTCGGGGCGACCAGCCGGACCTGCAGCACCTCGGGCCAGAGCGACGGCACGTGGGGCTGGGTCGACCACGGGGGCGGCGTCGTCACCAAGTACACGCACCTGGACTCGCTCACCGTGGCGGAGGGGACCCGGGTCACACCGAGCACCCAGATCGGGCGGATGGGGCACTGGGGCGACACCCTGCCCTGCACGACGAACTACCTGCACTTCGAGGTCCGCGAGGGCGGCATCAAGGGCACGCGGGTGGAGCCGCGCATCCTGTCGGCCTGCACCGCGTACGGGCGCGCGGACTACCCGAGGGCCTTCGGCGTCTCGTCCTTCGACAGCCTCGTCAAGGGGCAGAGCTCCACGGTCGACTCGACGAACGCGTGCATCGCCTCCCCGTGGGTCTCGACGCCGACCGCGCCGCGCCTCTCGGTCACCCGCCAGAGCTCCTCCGCGCAGCTGTCGTGGGGCACGCCGCCCGCCGGCACGACGACGGTCCGCATCGCCACGCAGCTGTGGAGCCCGAGCCTGTCGGCGTGGAACGACCCGGTCTACCGCACCTACGGCGGCACGACGACCGGCACCACGTTGACGAGCCTGACCAACGGCCGCACCTACCGGACGACGGTGGCCTTCGCGAACGCCTCGGGCTTCAGCGCCTGGGCGCCGCAGGTGTCGTACGTCCCGGCGAGCGTGCCCTCGGTGCCGAAGAGCCCCCGCTTCCTCACCTCGCCGACCCGCGACTACATCCACTACGGCTGGTGGAAGAGCACCGACAACGGCGCGGCCGTCTCCCGCTACGAGACGCAGGTGCGCTGCTACTACGGCACCGCGTGGAAGCCGTGGACGACGAGGACGACGAACGCCTCGACGTACTACTACAACCACCGTGGCCTGACCGGGTACCAGACCTGCCAGGTGCGGGTCCGGGCGGTCAACGCGATGGGCGCCAGCGCCTGGTCGGCCGCGAGCCAGATCCGCAAGCAGCGCTGAGCCGTCCGGGCCGTCGGGGCCGCCGCGCCGGCCAGTAGGGTCGGCGGGTGAGCCCCGCACCGCTGCCCGCCCGCGCCCGTGTCGTCGTCGTCGGCGGGGGTGTCATCGGCACCTCGGTCGCCTACCACCTCGCGCAGGCCGGCGAGAGCGACGTGCTGCTGCTGGAGCGCGACCGGCTGACCTCCGGCACGACGTGGCACGCCGCCGGCCTCATGACGTGCTTCGGATCCTTCAGCGAGACGAGCACGCGGCTGCGCCTGTACTCCCGCGACCTCTACGGGCGACTCGAGGCCGAGACGGGGCAGTCGACCGGTTTCACGCCGGTCGGGCTCGTCGAGGCCGCCGCCGACCGCGACCGCCTCGAGGAGTACCGGCGGGTCGCGACCTTCCAGCGGCGCCTCGGGCTGGAGGTCGAGGAGGTCTCGCCGGCCGAGATGGCCGAGCTCTTCCCGCTGGCCCGCACCGACGACCTCGCCGGCGGCTTCCACGTCCCCGGGGACGGCCGGGTCAACCCCGTCGACCTGACGATGGCCCTCGCGAAGGGGTCCCGGGCCCGCGGCGTGCGGATCGCCGAGGGGGTGCGCGTCGAGCAGGTGCTCACGCGCCGGCGCGGCGTCGTCGAGGAGGTGGCCGGGGTCGTCACCGACCACGACACGGTCGAGTGCGACGTCGTCGTCAACGCCGCCGGGATGTGGGCCCGCGAGCTCGCCGCGCAGAACGGCGTCGTCGTGCCCAACCAGGCTGCCGAGCACTACTACCTCGTGACCGAGCCGATCGAGGGGATGAGCCCGGACGCCCCGGTCTTCGAGGACCCCGCCTCCTACGGGTACTACCGCGAGGAGGGCGGCGGCATGATGGTCGGCCTCTTCGAGCCGGTCGCGGCCGCCTGGAAGGTCGAGGGCATCCCGCGGGACTTCTCCTTCGGGACCCTCCCGCCCGACACCGACCGCGTCGGCCCGTTCCTCGAGAAGGCGATGGCGCGCGTGCCCGTCGTCGAGACCGCCGGCATCCGCACCTTCTTCTGCGGCCCCGAGTCCTTCATGCCCGACCTCGCCCCGGGCGTCGGCGAGGCCCCCGGCATCCACGGCTACTTCGTCTGCGCGGGGCTGAACTCGGTCGGCATCCTCTCGGCGGGCGGGCTCGGGCGCATCCTCGCCCACTGGGTGCTCACCGGGAGGCCGGACGTCGACGTCACGGGGATCGACGTCGCCCGCTTCCGAGAGCACCAGCTGCTGCCGGAGCACCGGCGGGCCCGCACCGCCGAGGTGCTCGGCACCGTCTACGCCGCGCACACGCCGGGCGTGCAGCTGACCACGTCGCGGGGTGTCTTCCGCTCGCCCGTCCACGACCGGGTCGTCGCGGCCGGCGGGTACCTGCGTGACGTCTCGGGCTGGGAGGGCGCCGCCTGGTACGCCGGGCCGGGGGAGACCCCGCAGGCGGAGCCGACCTGGGGGCGCGCCCCGTGGTTCGCGCGCTGGGAGGCCGAGCACCGGGCCGTCCGCGAGGCCGCCGGCCTGTTCGACATGTCGTTCATGGGGCGCTTCGCCGTGCGCGGCCCGGACGCCCTCGCCGTGCTCGACCACCTGAGCGCGGGCGACCTGTCGGTCGACGGCCGGATCACCTACACGCAGTGGCTCGCCGACGATGGCGGCCTGCTCGCCGACCTCACGGTGACCCGCCTCGCCGCCGACGACCTCCTCGTCGTCGCCTCCGACACCCAGCACGCACAGGTCCTCGGGATGCTGCGCCGCGCCCTCGGCGACGCCGACGCGACCGTCACGGACGTCACCGAGGACGGCGCGATGCTCAGCCTCCAGGGGCCGGCGTCCCGCGCGGTGCTCGAGACCGTGGCGCCGCAGGCGGACTGGAGCGACGAGGCCTTCCCGTTCCGGGCCGCCCGCAGCATCGAGGTCGACGGCACGCCGGTGCTCGCCGTCCGCGTCACGTACGTCGGTGAGCTGGGCTGGGAGCTCTACGTCCCGGCCGCCGCCGCGCCCGCCGTGTGGGACCGGCTGCTCGCGGCCGGCGCGCCGCACGGCCTGCGGCCGACGGGGCTCGCCGCGCTCGGCAGCCTTCGCCTCGAGAAGGGCTACCGCGACTACGGCCACGACGTCGACACCACCGACGACGTCCGCACCGCCGGGCTGTCCTTCGCGGTGGCGGCCGACAAGCCGGGCGGCTTCCGGGGCCGTGAGGCCGTGCAGGCCGGCGCACGGGCCGGCGCCCCGCGCCACCGCGTCGTCTCGCTCGTCGTCGCCGACATCGAGCCGCTGCTCTTCCACGGCGAGGTCGTCCTGCGCGACGGCGTCGCGGTCGGTGACGTCCGCAGCGGCTCCTACGGCTGGAGCGTCGGGGGAGCCGTCGGCCTCGCGGGCGTCGAGCACGAGGAGGGCGTCACGGCGCAGTGGCTGCGCGAGGGCCGCTGGGAGGTCGACGTCGCGGGCACGCGGTACCCGGCCGAGGTCTCGCTCCGCCCGCCCTACGACCCCACGTCCGCGCGCGTGCGGGGCTGAGCGGCAGACTGGTCGACGTGCCCCGCTCCAACCGTCGCCGCCGCGACCTCGAGTCCCGTCCGCTCGGCGGCTCGACCGAGGTCGCGACCGAGCTGTGGCGCGGACGGCCCTGGCACGTCCGCCGGCTGACCGGCGCCACGTCGAGCCGCGAGTACCGCTGCCCGGGGTGCCACCATGGCATCCCGGTCGGGACGGCCCACGTCGTCGCGTGGCCGGCGACCGGGGTGGGCGGGGTCGAGGAGCGGCGCCACTGGCACACCCGCTGCTGGGCCTCGCGGCACGCCGCGCAGCCCTGAGCCTCCTCAGGCCTCGCGCTGGCGCGGGACGAGGACCTCTTCGTAGAGCAGGAGCAGCCCGGCCGCGACGGGGATGGCGAGCAGCGCCCCGAGCACGCCGAGCAGCGCCCCGCCGGCGAGCGCGGCGACGACCGTGACGGTGCCGGGCACCGAGACCGTCTGCTGCATGACCCGCGGGGCGATGACGTAGTTCTCGACCTGCTGGTAGACGACGTAGTAGACGACCACGACGAGCGCCTTCTGCGGCTCGTCGAAGAACGCGACGAGGGTGACGATGGCCGCGCCGAGCGTGGCGCCGACTATCGGGATGAGGCCGAGCAGGCCGACGGTCACCGCGAGGACCGCGGGGTAGGGCACGCCGACGATGCGGAGCATCACGTACGACAGCACCGCGTTGAGGGTCGCGATGAGCACCTGGCCGCCGGCGTACGCGCCGACCCGACGCATGATCTCCTCCGAGAGCGCGACGACCCGCGGGCGCCGGCTCATCGGGACCAGCGCGTAGGCGGCGGTCTTGACCCGGGGCATCGACACGAGCAGGTAGAGGGTCAGGACGAGGACGGTGAGGACCTGGAAGGTCCCGCTGAGCACGGCCCGGCCGGCGCCGAGGAGGCCGCCGAGCAGGCCCTCGACGAACGACTGGTCGGTCAGCTTGGACACGAGCTCGGCCTGGAGCCGGTCGATGACGTCGTAGTGCCGGTCGAGCTCGCGGACCCACCGGGCGTCGAGGAGGTCGCCGACGTACTCGGGCGTGCGGGCGGCGAGGGCCGACCCCTGGACGACCACGGTCGGCAGGACGAGCGAGGCGATGGCGGCGAGGACGAGCAGCAGCCCGCCGAAGACCGCCGTGACGGCCACGGGGCGGGGCAGCCACCGCTGCGACAGCTTCTCGACGACGGGGTCGAGCGCGAGGGCGAGGAAGAAGGCGACGAGGAGGATGGTGATCGTCGTCGCGAGCCGGGCGAGGCCCGTCCACAGGCCGACGGCCAGGAGCGCCCCCGTGGCCCCGAAGAACCCGATGTAGAAGGGCGAGTGCCGGTTGAGCGGCTGGCCCGCCGAGCCGTAGCGCAGCAGGGCGGCGGTCCCGGGGTCGAGCGCGCCCGCGGGGACCGGCGGCAGGTCGCCCTCGGCGGGGATCGCCTCGGGGTCGATGTGGTTGCTCTGCTCGAGGACGCGCCGCTGGCGCCGCCGGTAGTCGCCCCACCGGGACACCGGGCCCCACACCGTCGTCATCCGCACCGGCACACCTCCGGCCCACACCCTAGTGGCGGGTGCGGGCCGGGGGCGGAGGCGCCCGGGATGTCGCTCAGGCGTCCCGGAACCGGTTGATCTCGGCCTCGAAGCGCGCGCGCTTCTCGGGGTCGCTGACGCCCAGGCCCTCCTCGGGCGAGAGGGTGAGGACGCCGACCTTGCCCTGGTGCGCGTTGCGGTGGACGTCGAGCGCCGCCTGCCCCACGTCCTCGAGCCGGTAGGTCTTCGACAGGGTCGGGTGGACGATGCCACGGTCGATGAGGTCGTTGGCCTCCCACGCCTCGCGGTAGTTCGCGAAGTGCGAGGAGAGGATCTTCTTGAGGTTCATCCACAGGTAGCGGTTGTCGTACTCGTGGAGGTAGCCCGAGGTCGAGGCGCAGGTGATGATCGTGCCGCCCTTGCGCGCGACGTAGACCGACGCACCGAAGGTCTCGCGGCCCGGGTGCTCGAAGACGATGTCGACGTCGTGCCCGCCGGTCAGCTCACGGATCCGCTTGCCGAGGCGCTGCCACTCCTTCGGGTCCTGCGCGGTGTTGTCCTCGTTCCAGAACCGGTAGCCCTCGGCGGAGCGGTCGATGATGAGCTCGGCGCCCATCGCCCGGCAGATGTCCGCCTTCTCGGGGGAGGAGACGACGCAGATCGGGGTCGCGCCGCCGGCGAGGGCCATCTGGGTGGCGTAGGAGCCGAGGCCACCGGAGGCACCCCAGATGAGGACGCGGTCGCCGAGCTTCATGTGCGCGCCGTTCTTGCTGACGAGCTGCCGGTAGGCCGTGCTGTTGACGAGGCCGGGGGAGGCCGCCTCCTCCCACGACAGGTGGGCCGGCTTGGGCATCAGCTGGTTGGCCTTGACGATCGCGAGCTCGGCGAGCCCGCCGAAGTTGGTCTCGAAGCCCCAGATGCGCTGCTGCGGGTCCATCATCGTGTCGTCGTGGCCCTCGGCGTCCTCGAGCTCGACCGAGAGGCAGTGCGCGACGACCTCGGTGCCCGGCTTCCACTTGGTGACGCCCGGGCCGGTGCGCAGCACGACGCCCGCGAGGTCGGAGCCGACGACGTGGTAGGGCAGGTCGTGCCGCTTCGCGAACTCCGAGGTGCGGCCGTAGCGCTCGAGGAAGCCGAAGGTCGAGACGGGCTCGAAGATCGAGGTCCACACGGTGTTGTAGTTGATGGCGCTGGCCATCACCGCGACGAGCGCCTCGCCGGGGGCGAGCTCGGGGGTGGGGACGTCCTCGACGTGGAGGGACCGGCGCGGGTCCTTCTCCTTCGTGGACAGGCCCTCGAACATGTCGACCTCGTCCTTGTGCACGGTGGCGGCGCGGTACGAGCCGGGGACGGCGATGCCCGAGTAGGTCTCGGGGGTGCGGTCACCGGAGAGGATGGCCTCGCGGATCTGGTCCATGGGGTCGTGCTCCTTCGGTGCTGGGCAGCGGTTCCCGGCGAACCTACTGGCCGGTCACCGGGCCCGGTACTGCCTGAGACGGCAGTCACCCCGTGACCCCGGTCACGGAGCGGCGAGCCGGTGGGCGGGCGCGCGGGATACCGTTCCGGTGTGTGTCCCGAGCCCATCCGCCGACCCCGGCGCGCCGTGGTAGGCGCGCTCGTCGCGACGCTCTGCGCGGTGCTGGGGCTGCTCCTCGGCCCGGTGCCGACGGCCTCGGCGGCCACCGGGGCGGACCCCGTCCCGGTCGTGCTCGTCGGGGCCCCCGGCCTCGCGTGGTCCGACATCGACGAGGCCCGCACGCCGTGGCTCTCGCGGGTCGCCGCCGAGGGCGCCGTCGCGTCGCTCACCGTGCGGGGGCCGCACTCGCGGGCGTGCGCCGTCGACGGGTGGCTCACGCTGTCGGCCGGGCGCCGGGCCGGTGGCCCGACCGCGACCTGCGAGCCGCCGGCCGCCCCCGAGTCGGGGGTCCTCCCCGGCTGGGCCACCTACCGGCAGGCCGCACGCGACGCGTCCTACGGCGCGGTGCCGGGGACGCTCGGGCAGCGGCTGGCCGACGCCGGTACGTGCGTGCAGGCCGTCGGGCCGGGGGCCGCGCTCGCGGCCGCCGACGAGGACGGGGCCGTCCCCGACTACTCGACCGACGTCCCCGCCACCCCCTCGTGCCCGGTGCTGCTCGTCGACGCCGGCACCCTCCCGGTCGACCCGCCGGCGCGCGACGCCGCGCTGCGCCGCCTCGACGCGGTCGTCGAGGGCCTCGTCCGCTCGACGGCGCCGGGGACCCGCCTCGTCGTCGCCGGGGTCGGTGACGGCGAGTCGCCGGTGCGCCCCCGTGCGGTCGTCGTCTCCGGGCCGCCCGCGGGCGTCCTCACCTCGCCCTCGACGCGCCAGCCGGGCCTCGTGCAGCTCCAGGACCTCACGGCGTCCGTGCTCGAGTGGTCCGGTGCCGACGCCTCCGGGCTGACCGGGCGGGTCGTCACCGCCGAGGCCGACGACGTGCCCGGGCAGGAGCGGGTCGCCGCGCGCGACGGGTTCGAGGTCCGGGCCGCGACGCTGCGCGAGGTGAGCCCCCAGGTCACCGGGTGGCTGGCGGCGGCCTTCGCGCTGTGGTGCGCCGCCGCCGTCGGTGTGCTGCTGGTCCGTCGTCGCCGTGGGGGAGGGGACGCGCCCCTGCCGGCGTGGCTCGTCGCCGCCGGCGTCGCCGTGGCGACCGTGCCCGTCGCGACCTTCGTCGCCAACCTCGTGCCGTGGTGGTCGACCGGTCGCCCGCGCCTGGCGTTCGCGGGTGCGCTGGCCGTGGGCGTCGTGCTCGTCACGGCCGTGGGGCTCGCGGCCGGGCGGCGCCACCGCCTCGGCGCGGCCCTCGTCGTCGGCGCCGTCACGCTCGTCGTGCTCGGTGGCGACGTCCTCGCCGGCTCGCGCCTGCAGCTCTCGTCGGTCTTCGGGCAGAACCCGACCGTGGGCGGGCGCTTCTACGGGTTCGGCAACACGAGCTTCGCGCTCTACGGCGTCGCGGTCCTCACCGTCATGGCGGCGCTCGGAGCGTGGGCGCGGCCCCGCCGACGGGTCGCCGTGGGCCTCGCCGCGCTCCTGCTCCTGCTCGCGACGGCCCTCGAGGGCCATCCCTCCTACGGCGCCGACTTCGGCGGCCCGCCCGGTCTCGTGCTCGGCGGTCTGCTCGTCCTCGCGGCCGCGGCGGGCCTGCGGCTCACCGTCGTCCGCGTCCTCGTCGCCGGGGTCGCCGTCGTCGTCCTCACGCTGGCGCTCGCGGTCCTCGACTGGCTGCGACCGGCCGCGGCGCGCACGCACCTCGGCGAGTTCGTCCAGACCGTGATCGACGGCGGGGCCGACGAGGTGGTCGGGCGCAAGCTCGCGCAGAACCTGACGAACCTCGGCTCGCCGCCGCTGCTGACGATCTCGCTCGCGGCGCTCGTGCTCCTGCTCGTCGCGTGGCGCACCGGGTGGCGCGTTCCGGCGCCCGGCGGCGTGCTCCTGCGCGCGGCCGTCGTCCTCGGGGTCGTCGGGTTCGCCGTCAACGACTCCGGGCTCGTCGTCCCGGCCTTCGTCCTGCTGCCGCTGCTGCCGGTCCTGGCGGCCGCCGGACCCCGCCGCGACGCCTGAGCGGGGTCAGTGGGCGGCGTCGGCCGCCGGCTCGACGAGCTCCACGAGGATGCCGCCGGCGTCCTTCGGGTGCACGAAGTTGACCCGGCTGTCGCTCGTCCCGCGCTTCGGGGTGTCGTAGAGCAGGCGTAGCCCCCGCTCGCGCAGGGTCGCGCAGACGGCGTCGATGTCCTCGACGCGGTAGGCCATCTGCTGGATGCCGGGACCGCTGCGGTCGAGGAACTTCGCGATCGTCGACTCCTCCGACAGCGGGGCGAGCAGCTGGATGCAGGAGCCGCTGTCGCCGACGCCCATCATCGCCTCGCGCACGCCCTGCTCCTCGTTCGTCTCCTCGTGCAGCTTCGTCATCCCGTAGGCGCGCTCGTAGAAGGCGACCGCCTCGTCGAGGTCGCGGACGGCGACGCCCACGTGGTCGATGGCGGTGAAGAGGTCGGTGGCGCTCATGCGGCCAGCGTAGGTCGGCCCCGCGCGCGGCGACAGGGCACGGTGGCGAGCGTCACCGTGCCTCGGGGTCGGCAGCGTCGGAGGCCGCCGACTAGCATCGAGAGGATTTCCCGACCCGACCACGGAGGCCACCGCATGTCCACCGACCCGACCGTCATCGTCGCCGGCGCCCGCACCCCGATGGGGCGGATGAGCGGCTCCCTCAAGGGCTTCAGCGGGTCCGACCTCGGTGGCTTCGCCATCCAGGGTGCCCTCGAGAAGTCCGGCGTCGCGCCGGACCAGGTCGACTACGTGATCATGGGCCAGGTCCTCACCGCCGGCGAGGGCCAGATCCCCGCCCGCCAGGCCGCGACGAAGGCCGGCATCCCGATGTCGGTGCCCGCGCTGACCATCAACAAGGTGTGCCTCTCGGGCATCGACGCCATCGCGCTCGCCGACCAGCTGATCCGCGCCGGCGAGTTCGACGTCGTCGTCGCCGGTGGCCAGGAGTCGATGACCAACGCGCCGCACCTGCTCGAGAAGAGCCGCGACGGCTACAAGTACGGCGATGTCACCCTCCACGACCACATGGCGCAGGACGGCCTCTGGGACGCGTTCACCGACCAGGCGATGGGCCTGCTCACCGAGACCGCCAACACCGGCGACCTCGCCTTCACCCGCGAGCAGCAGGACGAGTTCTCGGCCCGCAGCCACCAGCTCGCGGCGCGCGCCTGGAAGGACGGCCTCTTCGACGACGAGGTGGTCACCGTGAGCATCCCGCAGCGCCGCGGCGAGCCGGTCGAGTTCAAGAGCGACGAGGGCATCCGCCCCGACACCACGACCGAGTCGCTCGGCGGTCTGCGCCCGGCCTTCAGCAAGGAGGGCACGATCACCGCGGGCTCGGCGTCGCAGATCAGCGACGGCGCCGCGGCCGTCGTCGTCATGAAGCGCTCGAAGGCCGAAGAGCTCGGCCTCGAGTGGCTCGCCGAGATCGGCGCCCACGGCGTCGTCGCCGGCCCGGACTCGACGCTGCAGAGCCAGCCGGCGCGCGCCATCGCGAAGGCCTGTGCGCGAGAGGGGATCTCGCCGACCGATCTCGACCTCGTCGAGATCAACGAGGCCTTCGCCGCGGTCGGTCTCGCCTCGACCAAGGAGCTCGGCCTCGACGCCGACAAGGTCAACGTCAACGGTGGCGCCATCGCGCTCGGCCACCCCATCGGGATGTCCGGCGCGCGCATCACGCTGCACCTCGCCCTCGAGCTCAAGCGCCGCGGCGGTGGTGTCGGCGCGGCCGCCCTCTGCGGCGGCGGCGGCCAGGGCGACGCCCTCGTCGTCAAGGTCCCGGCCCGGGGCTGACCCCGCTGGCCGCGGCGCGCGACGTCGACGTCCCCTCCCTCGTCTCCGCGGCGAGGGAGGGGAGCCCGCGCGCCGTCGCCCGGCTGATCTCCCTCGTCGAGGACGCCCACCCCGCCCTGCGCGAGGTGATGGCGGCCCTCGCCCCCGACTCGGGCCGTGCCCACGTCGTCGGCCTGACCGGCGCCCCCGGTGTCGGCAAGTCGACGACGACGAACGCGCTCGTCGCGGCCCACCGCGCCCGCGGCCGGCGCGTCGGCGTCCTCGCCGTCGACCCGTCCTCGCCCTTCTCCGGCGGGGCGCTGCTCGGCGACCGCATCCGGATGTCAGAGCACGCCGCCGACCCCGAGGTCTTCATCCGCTCGATGGCCTCGCGCGGTCACCTCGGCGGCCTGTCGTGGGCCGCGCCGCAGGCCCTGCGCGTGCTCGACGCCGCCGGCTGCGACGTCGTCCTCCTCGAGACGGTCGGGGTGGGACAGAGTGAGGTCGAGGTCGCGGGGACGGCCGACACCACCGTCGTCCTGCTCGCGCCGGGCATGGGCGACGGCATCCAGGCCGCGAAGGCCGGCATCCTCGAGGTCGGTGACGTCCTCGCCGTCAACAAGGCCGACCGCGAGGGGGCGTCACGCACCACCCGCGACCTGCGGCACATGGTGGAGATGGCCGACCGGGGCGAACCAGGTTGGCGCCCACCGGTGGTGAGGATGGTGGCCACGTCCGGCGAGGGGGTCGACGACCTCGTCGAGGCCGTCGAGGCCCACCGGGCGCACCTGGGCACCGACGGGTTGCGCGACCGGCGGCTGGCCCGGGCCGCGCGCGAGGTCGAGGGCCTGGCGCTCGAGGCGCTGCGGGCCCGCGTCGGCCGGGTCGCCGGGGCCGACCGGCTCGGCGCGCTCGCCGCGGAGGTCGTCGACGGCCGGACCGACGCGTGGTCGGCCGCCGACCGCCTCGTCGAGGCGTCCCGCACGACCTGACGGTCGGTCGGGCCGCGGGCTCAGCTCGTCGGGTCGCCCGCGAAGGCGTCGGGGGAGTCGGCGACGTCGAAGGGCATCGGGTCCGGCACCCCCGCGGTGATCCGGCTGCCGTCGGCGCGGGTGCCGCCGGTCTGCGGGCGCTTGGGGAGCAGACCGTCGACGCGGGGTCCCTGGTGCCCGAGCGCGACGACGACCGGCCGGCCCGGCGCGACGACGTGGTCGGCGCCCCGGACCGACACCGGCACCTCGCCGTCACCCGCCTCGACCTCCATCCGCAGCTCGGAGGCGGTGAGCCGCACCGCGATTCGCGTGCCCCGCCACGTGAGGCGGAAGCACAACGATCCCCAGGCCGCGGGCAGCCGCGGGTCGAGGGCGAGGCGTCCGCCGTGGTCGCGCATCCCGCCGAAGCCGCCGACGAGGGTCGCCCACACGCCGCCCGCGGAAGCGACGTGGAGGCCGTCGACGGTGTTGTCGTGGAGGTCCGCGAGATCGACGTACAGGGCGTCGTGGAAGTACTCCAGCGCGGCCTGGTGGTAGCCCACCTCCGCGGCCACGACCGACTGCACGACGGCGGAGAGCGTCGAGTCCCCGGTGGTGATCGGGTCGTAGTACTCGAAGTCGGCGCGCTTCTCCTCGGCCGTGAAACGGTGGCCCTGGAGGTAGAGGGCGAGGACGACGTCGGCCTGCTTGAGCACCTGGAAGCGGTAGATGACGAGCGGGTGGTAGTGCAGGAGGAGGGGGCGCAGCGAGGCGGGCGTGCGGCTGAGGTCCCACACCTCGCGGTCGAGGAAGAAGTCGTCCTGGGGGTGGATGCCGAGGCCCTCGTCGAACGGGATGTGCATCCCGTCGGCGCACCGCCGCCACTCCGCCACCTCGTCCGGGCTGACGTGCAGGCGGTGCGCGATGACCGCCCAGTCGTCCGGGTGCTCGGTGCGCAGCCGGTCGGCCGCGTCGGCGGCCTGCTCGAGGGTGGCCCGGGCCATGACGTTGGTGAAGAGGTTGTTGTTGACGACCGTCGTGTACTCGTCGGGGCCGGTGACCCCGTGGATGTGGAAGCTGTCGGCGCCGTTGCTGCGCCAGAACCCGAGGTCGGCGTAGAGACGAGCCGTCTCGACGAGGATCGGCATGCCGTGCCGGAGGAGGAACTCGACGTCGCCGGTCGCGGCGAGGTACTGCGTCAGCGCGTGCACGACGTCGGCGTCGATGTGCACCTGCGCGGTGCCGGCGGCGTAGTAGGCCGAGGCCTCCTCGCCGCTGATCGTCCGCCAGGGGAACAGGGCCCCGCGCTGCGACATCTCGCGGGCCCGGTCGCGGGCCGCCGGCAGCATGAGGCTGCGGAAGCGCAGCAGGTTGCGGGCGGTCTGCGGCTGTGTGTAGGTGAGGAACGGCGCGACGTAGATCTCGCTGTCCCAGAAGTAGTGCCCCTCGTAGCCCGACCCCGTCACGCCCTTGGCCGGCACGCCCATCCGGTCGGCCCGGGCGCTGGCCTGCGCGAGGGAGAAGAGGTTGAACCGCACCGCCTGCTGCACGGCGTCGGCGTGCTGGTCGGCGGTGTCGACCTCGACGTCGCTCGCCGCCCAGAAGGCGTCGAACCAGGCGCGCTGGGTCGCGTGGTGGTCGGCGACCGTGCGGCGCACCGCACGGTCGAGGGTGCGCTCGCAGCGGTCGCGCAGCTCGCGGACGGGCAGGCTGTTCGAGGTGTGGTAGGCCACGAGCTTCTCGACGCGGATGGTGTGGCCCTCGTGCGCCTCGACCCGGTAGACGGCCTTGGTGAGGTCGTCGTCGTCGCGGACGACCACCTCGTAGGGGTCCTCGATGGCGACCCGGTGGTCCGCGGCCACGGCCACGGTCATCCCCGAGCTCGCGCAGCGGTACCCGAGGACCTGCCGGTCCTCGTCGGCGGTGTGGAGCACGGGCAGCAGGACCCGGCCCTCGAAGACCGACGCCTTGCGGGGGTCGCTCGTCGAGGCGCGGCTGGGGGCGGGGGCGTGGTACTCGTCCTCGCCGTCCTGCCGGTTGAGCAGCTGCGACGACACGACGACCGGCGCGTCGCCCGAGAGCATCGTCACCTCGAGGGTCAGCACGGCGAGGTGGCGCTCGGTCATCGACACCATCCGGGTCGAGTCGACCCGGACGCGCTTGCCCGACGGGGTGCGCCAGACGAGGGAGCGGCGCAGCAGGCCCGCCCGGAAGTCGAGCGCGCGCTCGTAGTGCTCGAGGTCGGCCATGCCGACGACGAGCGGCTCGTCGTCGACGTAGAGCTTCATGAGCTTGGCGTCCGGGACGTCGACGATGGTCTGCCCGGTGCGTGCGAACCCGTAGGCGGACTCGGCGTGCCGGATCGGCCAGGTCTCGTGGAACCCGTTGACGTAGGTGCCGTGCGCGTGCGCCTCGCGGCCCTCCTCGGGGTTGCCGCGCATCCCGAGGTAGCCGTTGGCGACGGCGAAGAGGGTCTCTGTCAGCCCGAGGTCGCTCGTGTCGGGAGCGCACTCGACGAGGCGCCAGGGGTCGGCGGGGAAGCGGAGCCGGTCGACGGGGTCCGGCCCGACGGCCGCGGTCCTCACGCGAGCTCGCCGAGGTCGGCGACCACGAGGTCGGCGCCGGCGGCGGTGAGCGCCTCGGCGCCCGCCCCGCGGTCCACGCCGACGACGAGCGCGACGTCGCCCGCGGCTCCGGCGCGCACGCCGGAGACCGCGTCCTCGACGACGACCGAGGCGCCGGGCTCCGCCCCGCACACCCGCGCGGCGTGCAGGAAGGTGTCGGGGGCGGGCTTGCCCGCGAGCCCGAGCTCGCGGGCCACGCGCCCGTCGACGACCGTGCGGAACCGGTCGGTCAGCCCCGCGGCGTCGAGGACGGCCGGCGCGTTGGCGGAGGACGAGACGACGGCCAGCGGCGTGCCGAGGTCGCGCAGGCGGTCCAGGAGGGCGACCGAGCCCGGGTACGGGCGCACGCCGTCGCGCTCGAGGACGGTGCGGAAGGCGTCGTTCTTGCGGTTGCCCAGCCCGCAGACGGTCTCGGCGGAGGGCGGGTCGTCGGGGGAGCCGTGCGGCAGCGTGATGCCGCGCGCCGCGAGGAGGTCGGCGACGCCCTCGTAGCGCGGCTTGCCGTCGACGTGGGCGTAGTAGTCGGCGTCCGTGTAGGGGGAGGTGTCGGCGCCCTCGAGCCCGGGTCGGGAGGTGTCGACGCCGGCGAGGTACGCGCCGAACATCTCCGCCCAGGCCGCCATGTGCACCTCGGCGGTCGGCGTCAGCACGCCGTCGAGGTCGAAGAGGACGGCGGCGTACGCGTCCCAGGCCACGCTTCTCGAGCCAGTCACGGGGACCACGGTAGGGACACGGGGCCCGGACGGGCGAACGGCGGGCGTGTCGCGTTCGCTAGCGTTGAGGCGTGAGCGAGCCGGTCCGCCTCCCGTTCGACCCGATCGAGCGGGCGCGCGAGCTGTGGGTGGCGCGGTGGGGCGAGGGGTCGCGGGCGACCTCGATGGCCACCGCGACGTCGGTGATGCGCGTCCAGCAGCTCCTCCTGGGGCGCTTCGACGCCATCGCCGGGCGGCACGGGCTGACCTTCGCCCGCTACGAGGCGCTCGTCCTCCTCGCGTTCAGCCGGGAGGGTCGGCTGTCGATGTCCAAGGTCGGCGAGCGGCTCATGGTCCACCCGACGAGCGCGACGAACATCGTCCAGCGCCTCGTCGCCCAGGGCTTCGTCGAGCGGGTCCCGAACCCCGCCGACCGGCGCGGCGCCTTCGCCGTCATCACCGACAGCGGGCGGGTCGCGATGGAGGCCGTGACGCGCGACCTCGAGGAGGCGGACTTCGGTCTCGCCTCGCTCTCCGAGGAGCAGCACGCCCTCCTGTTCTCCCTGTTGCGGGAGGTACGGGTGGGGTCGCGCGACTTCCTTCCCTGAGAACCGGGGATTTGTCCGGACCCGTCGGCGTTTGTCATCGTGGAGAGATCGCCCTGCGCCCGACCGACCCGGTGCGGGGCGTCCCCGGACCCGAAGGAACCCTCTCGATGCTCAGGACACTCACGCGGGTGGCCGGCGCCCTCGCCGCCCTCGTCGGGCTCGCCCTCACGGCGACCGGCGTGTGGTTCGCCGCCGCCCTCGGTGGCAGTGGCACCGCCGAGTTCACCGCCAAGCCCGCCCCGGGCGCCCCGGTCGTCATCACCCCCGACGTGCTCAACCGCGTCAATGCCGACGTGCGCGTCAGCGCCACCCCGTCCCGCGGGGCGTCGCTCTGGATGGCCCGCGCCAACCCCTCCGACGCCTCGGCCGTCATCGGCGAGGGCCGTCACGTCGAGGTGACCGGCGTGTCCGTCCGGGACTGGGCCCTGCTCACCGCGGCCCGCGGCAGCGGTGAGCCGGCGACGCCGGGCGCCGCCGACCTCTGGCGGCAGCAGGACGACGCCGACGGTCCGGTCGCCCTGACCGTCGAGCAGGCGGACGCGCCCGAGAGCGTCGTCATCGCCGCCGACGGCGGCTCGGTCGAGCAGGTGACGCTCACGGTCGTCGACAAGCGCTGGTTCGTCGAGTCGGTCGTCGCCGCCCTCGTCGGGCTCTTCCTCCTCGCCGCCGGCGTCGTCGCCCTCTGGCCGCGTCGCCCCCGCCCGGCACCGGCCGCACCGTCCGTGCCCGCCCGACCGGCTCCCGGGCCGGACACCGACGAGCAGACCGCCGACGAGCCGACCGCCGACGCCCCGGAGGACGCCCGATGACCCGCCACCCCCTGTCCGTCCGGCCCCGTCGCCGGACCGCCCTCGCGGCCGCGGCGCTCGGCCTGGCGCTCGCGACCACCGGCTGCGGTGCCACCGACGCGCTCGTCGGTGTCCACCCCGCGCCGGCGGAGCAGCCCGCGTCCGCCCCGCTCGACGAGGACGGCGCGACCGTCATCGCGACGCGCCTGCTCTCCGCCGCCGCGGCCGACGCCGCGACGAAGGGCGACGCCGGCCACGACGCCCGCGCGAAGGTCCTCGCGGGCGACGCCCTGACGATGGCCGACAACACCGCCGCCCGTGGGGCCGCGCCAGCCGCCGCGACCGACCTCGCGAAGCAGCCCGAGCCGTCCGTGCTCGCGCAGTCGCGGGGCCGCGAGTGGCCGCGCGCCATCCTCGCCACCACCCTCGACGAGGCGACCTCCACCCAGTCGCTGCACGTCATGGTCTCGCGCGAGCCGGACCAGCCGTACCGCATCGAGGCCTCGGTGCCGATGCTCGCCGGCTCGCGCCTGCCCAGCCTCGGCTCGCAGGGCGCGGGCGCCCCGTTCGTCGACGTCACGGACGGCGAGGGCCTCGTCATGTCACCCGAGAAGGCGTACGGCGCCTACGCCGCCGCGCTCGGCCGGCCCGCCCCGAAGAAGGCGCCCGCCGGCGTCACCACCGACGACCCCTTCGGCCAGGCGCTCGAGGCCTCGGCGGCCGTGCAGGCCAAGGCGCTCGGCAAGCTCGCGACGCTCGAGCAGGCCCACGAGCCGGTCCTCGACGACGCGCTCGCCTTCCGGCTCGCCGACGGCGGCGTCGTGACCTTCGGCATGATGCGGCGCACCGACACCATCACCGTCGGCTCCGGGGCCAAGGAGCTCGTCCTGCCCTCGCGCTACTCGGGGCTCGTCGGGAAGAAGAAGGTGACCCGCGACCTGCGCCTCACGAGCCTGGAGCCGGTCGTCCTCGTCGTGCCGACCGAGGGCGAGGTGGCCGCCATCGGCGCCACCGAGCTCCTCGTCTCCGGGAAGGGTCGCTGACCCCGGTCCCGCGCGAGGGCCCGAGGTGCGCGAGAATCCGACCATGACGCAGACTCCCGACCCCGCCGGCGCCCGGGGCGCCGTCGACCTGTCCGCCGTGGCGGCGATGACGACCCCCGGCGCCGCCACCGCCGGCGCGGCCGCACCCGCCGCGCCGGTGCCCGGGCCGCCGGCCCCCGCCGGGCGCGCGGTCCCGGACGGCCTCGTCGTCGAGGTCACGCCGGCCACGCTCCAGCAGGCCCTGACCCGCACGGTCAACGTCGCCGGGCTGCTCGTCCTGTGGTCCTCGGGCCACCCGCAGACGCGGCAGCTCATCGACACGGTCGCGGCGGTCGCCGCCCGGCAGGAGGGGCGTGTCCTCGTCCTCACCGCCGACCTCACCGGCCACCCGGAGCTGCTCCAGGCCTTCCAGCCGCTGCTCGTGCAGGCCTTCGGCCAGCCGACCGTGCCGGCCACCTTCGGAATGCTCCAGGGCCAGCCGGTCCCGCTCTTCCCCGGCATCGCCGACGAGGGCCAGGTCGCGCAGGCCGTCGAGCAGCTGCTGCAGGCCGCGGTGCAGAACGGCATCACCGGTCGCGTCGACCTCGGCCCGCTCCCCGAGGGCGCCGAGGCCGAGGAGGAGGCGCTCTCGCCGCTCCACGAGGCGGCATACGAGGCCATCGAGCGGGGTGACCTCACGGCGGCCGCGCAGGCCTACGAGCAGGCGATCGCCGCGGACGCCTCCGACGACGACGCGCGCCTCGGGCTCGCGCAGGTGCGGCTCATGGAGCGCACCCAGGGTGTCGACCTGAACGCCGCCCGCGCGGCGGCCGCGGCCGACCCGTCCGACGTCGAGGCCGCCTGCGTCGTCGCCGACCTCGACGTCCTCGGCGGTCACGTCGAGGACGCCTTCACCCGCCTCGTCGACCTCGTGCGCACGAGCGCGGGGGAGGAGCGCGACCGCGCCCGCACCCACCTCCTCGGGCTCTTCGACGTCGTCGGCCCGCAGGACGAGCGGGTGCGCAAGGGGCGCACCGCGCTCATGAGCGCCCTCTTCTGACGGTGCCCGTCGTCGTCTCCGACGAGACCCTCGAGCTCGTCCACGACACCGACGACGCCACGCTCACCGGGGTCTCGCTCGACTGCGACCCCGCCGTGCCCGGGCCGCGGGAGTTCACGGCGGTCCCCGGCGGCTGGCGGCTCGTCCTGCCCCGGCCCGCCCTCGGGCGCGTCGAGTACCGGCTCGCGCTGCGCCGGGGTGAGGAGACCGAGGTCGTCTGCGACCCGGCCAACCCGCTGCGCGTCGGCACCGCGTTCGGCGACCGGTCGGTGCTCGAGCTGCCCGGCTACGCGCCGCCGTGGTGGCTCGACGCCCCCGTGGCCCCGGGGCGGATGTCGCCGATGGCCGTCGCGGGCGAGACCGCCGACGACGTGCCCGTCACCGTGTGGACCCCCGAGCGGCTCGCCGACGACGAGCCCGCGCCGCTGCTGCTGGTCCACGACGGGCCGGAGTACGACCTGCTCGCCGGGATGACGCGCTACTCCGGCGCGCTCGTCGAGGCCGGCGTCCTCCCGCCGCACCGCGTCGCGCTCGCCCACCCGGTGCTGCGCGACGCGTGGTACTCCGGCTCGCCCGGCTACCTGCGCACGGTCGCCGAGGCCGGGCTCGACCGGATCGCGGCGGCGCACCCCGTCTCGGCGCCGGTCGTCGTCGTCGGTGCCAGCCTCGGTGGTCTGACGGCGCTGCTGCTGGCCCTCGCCGCGGCCCCGCGCGTGGGTGGGGTTCTCGCGCAGTCGGGCTCGTTCTTCCAGGTCCGGCACGACGACTCCGAGAGCGGCTTCAGGTACTTCGGCCGCATCTCGCGCGCGGTCCAGGCCGTCCTCGACACCCGGCACGCGGAGCACCCGCTCGTCGTCGGGATGACGTGCGGCGCGCTCGAGGAGAACGCCGCGAACAACCGCGACATGGCCGCGGCCCTGGCCCGCGCGGGCCACGACGTGCGCCACCGCGAGGTCGACGACCTGCACTCGTACACGGCGTGGCGCGACGCGCTCGACCCCACGCTCACCGACGTCCTGCGGACGGTGTGGTGCTCGGAGGGCGAGCGGCCCTGACGCCCGGCTAGGGTCGGGGCGCATGGAGCAGCGCAGCGTCCGGCTCGGGGTCCCCGGTCACGACGCCGACCTCGAGGTCGTGCGGTACGGCCACTGGGGGCGGCCGGTCCTCCTCTTCCCGTCCGAGGCCGGCGCGGCGCGCGACGCCGAGGGCAACGGGATGCTCGACGCGGTCCGCCCGCTCGTCGACGCCGGCCGGGTCAGCCTCTTCTGCGTCGACTCCCTCGACGGCTGGTCCTGGTCCGACACCTCGCTGCCGACCGAGGAGCGCGCCCGCCGCGCCGGCGCGTACACGGCGTGGCTCTCGGAGGCGGTCCTGCCGTGGGTGCAGGGCGAGAGCGGCGGCTCGTCGGAGGTCGTGGCGGTCGGGCCGTCGATGGGCGCGTACCACGCCGTGCACCTCGCGCTGACCCGCGCCGACGTCGTGCCCCTCGCCATCGGGCTGTCGGGCAACTACGACCCGACGACGTGGAACGGCTGGGGCGAGGTCGGCGACGCGACGCACTTCGCGAACCCGTCGGCCTACGTCGCGCACGCCGGAGGCGACCACCTCGACTGGCTGCGCGCGCGGGTGTCCATCCTCCTCGTCGTCGGGCAGGGGCCGTTCGAGGTCTCACCGACGCGGTCGCTGCCCGCCACCCACGAGTTCGCGAACGTGCTGTCCGGCAAGGGGATCCGCCACGAGCTCGACGTCTGGGGCCACGACAGCGCCCACGACTGGCCGTGGTGGTCCCGCCAGCTCGCCCACCACCTGCCCCGCTTCACCTGACGAAGGGACCTCGCCGTGACCGACCCGACCGACCACCCCGTCGGCCTCCTGCTCGGCGCCGAGCAGGACTGGCCGACCGCGTTCGAGGCGCTCGCCGCCCGGCTGGGCGTGCTCACCGCGCCCGACGGCTCGCGGCACACGCTCTCGACCGAGCGGATGACGATCGAGCCGTTCAACCTGCGCGACCGGGCGCGCCACGAGCTCGTCATCGACCGGCTCGCGCACTGGTACTACCACCCGCGCGAGTGGCTCAAGAAGGCCGCGCTCATGGATGACGTCTACCTGCTCAACAGCCCGTTCACCTTCCAGTCGATGGAGAAGCACTCGGCGTACTGCGCGCTCATGCGGCTCGGGATGAACGTGCCCGAGACGGTGCTCGTGCCGTACAAGAACCCCGTCGACAACGCCCGCTGGGCCTTCACCTCGGCGAAGTACAACCGGCCGTTCGACCTCGACGAGATCGCCGACTCGCTCGGCTACCCGCTCTACATGAAGCCCTTCGACGGCGGTGGCTGGCGTGGGGTCTCGCAGGTCCGCGACCGCGAGGACCTGCACCGGGCGTACGACGACTCCGGCGAGATGCTCATGCACCTGCAGGCCTCGGTGCCCGACTACGAGCACTTCGTCCGGACCCTGACCATCGGCCCCGAGACGATGGCGATGAAGTTCCGCCCCGAGGAGCCGATGCACGAGCGCTACGCCGTCGTCCACGACTTCCTCTCCGACGAGGTCGGCCGCGAGGTCCTCACGGTGAGCCAGACCGTCAACGCGTTCTTCCGGTGGGAGTTCAACTCCTGCGAGATGCTCGTCAAGGACGGGGTCGTGTACCCCATCGACTACGCGAACGCCTGCCCCGACGTCGCCGTCACGTCGCTGCACTACTACTTCCCGTGGGCGATGACGGCGCTGCTGCGCTGGACGACGTTCTGCACCGTGACCGGGCGCTCGCCGCGGCCGCACATCGACACCGCCCCGTGGTTCGCCGTGGCCGACGACGAGGTGCTCGACCACCAGGGGCGCCTGGCTGCCTACCAGACCCTGGCCGACGACCACTTCGAGGCCGAGCGCTACCGCGCCTTCTGCGACTCGACGCTGGCGCACGTCCCCGAGATGGTCCTCGAGTGGGTCGGCTCCGAGGACTTCCACCGGATGCTCGTCTCGACCGTGCAGCAGACCTACCCGCCGCAGGAGTGGGAGCGCTTCGAGGCCCACTTCACGGGGCTGATCGGGCTGTGGCTCTCGGACGAGCAGGTGCGGCTCACGACGGGTCCGGCGGCGGGCTGAGCTCCCGCCGGCGGCGCAGCTCGGCCAGCGTGGCTCGCGCCCGCAGCCAGCGCAGCGACGCGAGAGGGAGGAGGGCGAGGAAGAGGAACGCGGACTCGCGCCATCGGCCGAGCACGAGGAACACGACGAGCGCGACCGGCAGTGGCGCGAAGACGGCGAGATCGAGCACCATTCGACGGCGCAGGACCCGGGTCGGTGTCGGCGGTACGTAGAACGGCGAGCCCGGCGGCGCGACCGGCCAGGTCGCCGGGTCCCCCGAGAGAGGTTCCACGGCGACCACCCCCTGCGCCCGACCGTACGCCCGTGGGGGCGCCACGTCGCCCTGCCGCGGCGCGTGACGGGCCTAGGGTGGGCGCCATGAGCACCCGGGTGGGGTTCCTGCGGGCCGTCAACGTCGGCCGGCGTCGCGTCGCGATGAGCCGCGTGGTCGCCGTGTGCGAGGGCCTCGGGTACGAGGACGTCTGGACGTACGTCAACAGCGGCAACGTCGTGCTCGACGCGACGGGTACCCGGGCGGCGGTCGAGCGAGCGGTGCAGACGGCGCTCGAGGAGGAGCTCGGGTTCGAGTGCTCGACGTTCGTCCGGACGCCGACGCAGCTGCACGCGGTGCTGGAGGACCGGCCGTTCGAGGTCGCCGACGGCGACACGCACTTCGTGCTGTTCCTGCGCTCGGCGCCGTCCGCCGCGGACGGCGGGGCGCTCGAGGCCCTCTCGAACGAGTTCGACACCATCGTCGTCCGGGGGAGCGACGTGCACTGGCGGATGCGGGGCAAGTCGACCGACTCCCGTCTGGTGACGCGCGACTGGGAGCGCATCCTCGGCCCGGCGAGCAGCACGAGCCGCAACGTCACGATGCTGACCAAGCTCGTCGCGAAGATCGACGCCCGCTGACCACCACGCCGCCTCGACCTCGCGCGGCCGCGGTCATCCCGCTGCGCCGCCCCCACCTCGTCCTGCCGCCCTGTCAGGGCGCCCCGGCACGGCGACATCACCCCGGCACGGCGAGGGGGCACCGGCACGGCGAGGTCGCCCCGGCACGGCGCGAGACCCCGGTTCGTCCGCGAGACCCCGGTCCGGAGCCGGGGTCTCGCGGACATTTCGGGGTGACCCCGAAATGTTGGGGCTGATGGGGCTGATGGGGCGGGTGGGGCGGGTGGGGCGGTCGGGTCAGGAGCCGAGGGCGGCGGAGACGACGTCCTTGGCCTCGGCCTGGACCTGGGCGAGGTGGTCGGGGCCGCGGAAGGACTCGGCGTAGATCTTGTAGACGTCCTCGGTGCCGCTCGGCCGCGCCGCGAACCACGCCGACTCCGTGACGACCTTGAGGCCGCCGATGGCCGCGCCGTTGCCGGGCGCCTCGGTGAGCTTGGCGGTGATCGGCTCGCCGGCGAGGGTCTCGGCCGCGACGTCGGCGGGGGAGAGGGCCGCGAGCTTCGCCTTCTGCGCGCGGTCCGCCGGGGCGTCGATGCGGGCGTAGGCCGGCTCGCCGTGGCGCGCGACGAGGTCGCCGTAGTGCTCGCTCGGGGTCCGCCCGGTGCGCGCGATGATCTCGGAGGCGAGCAGGGCGAGGAGGATGCCGTCCTTGTCGGTCGTCCACACCGAGCCGTCGTGGCGCAGGAACGACGCACCGGCCGACTCCTCGCCGCCGAACGGGCCGGAACCGTCGAGCAGCCCCGGCACGAACCACTTGAAGCCGACCGGCACCTCGACGAGCCGGCGTCCGAGGTCGGCCGCGACCCGGTCGATCATCGAGCTCGACACGAGGGTCTTGCCGATGAAGCCGTCCTCGCGCCACTGCGGGCGCGCCCCGCCGTAGAGGTAGCGGATGGCGACCGCGAGGTAGTGGTTGGGGTTCATGAGACCGGCGTCCGGGGTGACGATGCCGTGCCGGTCGCTGTCGGCGTCGTTGCCGGTCGCGACGTCGTACTCGTCGCGCCGCTCGATGAGCGAGGCCATCGCCGAGGGGGAGGAGCAGTCCATTCGGATCTTGCCGTCCCAGTCGAGCGTCATGAAGCGCCAGGTCGGGTCGACGAGCGGGTTGACGACCGTGAGGTCGAGGCGGTGCCGCTCGGCGATCGCGCCCCAGTAGTCCACGGCCGCACCCCCGAGGGGGTCGGCGCCGATCCGCACCCCGGCCTCGCGGACGGCGTCGAGGTCGAGGACGTTCGGCAGGTCGTCGACGTAGCGGCCCATGAAGTCGTAGGACTGCGCGGCGGCCCGGGCGCGGGCGAAGGGGATGCGCCGCACGCCGTCCAGCCCGGCGCGCAGGTACGCGTTGGCCGCCGCGGCGATGACCTTCGTCGCGTCGGAGTCGGCCGGCCCGCCGTGCGGGGGGTTGTACTTGAACCCGCCGTCGGTCGGCGGGTTGTGCGACGGGGTGACGACGATGCCGTCGGCGAGGCCGCGGCCGGCCGGCATGTCGTCGACGCCGGAGACCTTGCCGCGGTTGGCGACGAGGATCGCGTGGGACACCGCCGGGGTCGGGGTGTAGCGGTCGCCGGAGTCGACGAGCACCGTGACGTCGTTGGCGGCGAGCACCTCGAGGGCGCTCGACCACGCGGGCTCGGACAGGCCGTGGGTGTCGCGACCCATGAACAGCGGTCCGTCGTAACCCTGCTCGCGCCGGTAGTCGCAGATGGCCTGCGTCGTGGCCAGGATGTGCGCCTCGTTGAACGACGTGCGCAGGCTCGAGCCGCGGTGGCCGGAGGTCCCGAACGCGACCTGCTGGTCGACGTCCTCCGGGTCGGGCACGCGCGTGTAGTACGCCGTGACGAGCGCCGCGACGTCGACGAGGTCGGAGGGCTGGGCGGGCTGTCCGGCGCGCGAGGAGGTCATGGCGCCGATCCTCGCAGACCACCCGCACCACCGACAGGTGACGGTGTCTGCGAGATCACACCCGGACATACCCCACGGGGTAGACCGCAACTACTACGACGAGTAGTAAGGAACCATGACCGGAACCCAGAAGCACCTGCTGGTCCTCGGCGCCGGGACCGCCGGGACGATGATCGTCAACAAGCTGCGCAAGCGGCTGCCCCGCGAGGCATGGACCATCACCGTCGTCGACCGCGACGACGTCCACGACTACCAGCCGGGGTACCTGTTCATCCCCTTCGGGATCACCACCCCCGAGCAGGTCCGCAGGACCAAGCGCCCCTTCATCCACGACGGCGTCGACGTCGTCATGGGGACGGTCGAGCGGGTCGACACCGACGCCCACGAGGTGCGCCTGGAGGACGGCCGCATCCTGCCCTGGGACCAGCTCGTCATCGCCACCGGCACCTCGCCCCGCCCCGACCAGACCGAGGGGACCCTCGGCCCGCAGTGGCACCACGAGGTCGGCGAGTTCTACACGTACGAGGGCGCCCTCGCCCTGCACGAGCAGCTCGACACCTTCACGGGCGGCCGCCTCGTCGTGCACATCACCGAGCTGCCGATCAAGTGCCCGGTCGCGCCGCTGGAGTTCACCTTCCTCGCCGACGACTGGCTGCGGCAGCGCGGCCTGCGCGAGCGCACCGAGCTCGTCTTCGTCACCCCGCTCGACGGCGCGTTCACGAAGCCCGTCGCGAGCCGGACGCTCGGGAGCCTGCTCGAGGAGAAGGGCATCACCGTCGAGCCCGACTTCATGGTCGAGCGGATCGACCAGGAGCGGAAGGTCATCGTCTCCTTCGACGAGCGGGAGGTCGCCTACGACCAGCTCGTCACCGTGCCGCTCAACATGGGCGCGGACTTCGTCGGCACGTCGGGGCTCGGCGACGAGCTGAACTACGTGCCGGTCGACAAGCGCACCTTCCTCGCGCACGGGTACGACGACGTCTTCGCCCTCGGCGACGCGAGCAACATCCCGACGAGCAAGGCGGGGTCGGTCGCGCACTTCTCGGTCGAGGTCTTCGTCGAGAACTTCGTCGAGCACGTCGCCGGCCGGCCGATGACCCACTCCTTCGACGGCCACGCGAACTGCTTCGTCGAGTCGGGGCACGGCAAGGCGCTGCTCCTCGACTTCAACTACGACACCGAGCCCCTGACGGGCACCTTCCCCCTCCCGAAGGTCGGCCCGATGCGGCTGCTCGGGGAGTCGCGCGCCAACCACCTCGGCAAGCTCGCGTTCCGGCACGTCTACTGGAACGCCCTGCTCCCCGGTCGCCCGCTCGGCCTGCCCGCCGAGATGTCGATGGCCGGCAAGAACCCCGCCTGAGCCCCACGGAAAGGACACACCACGATGACCACCACGACGATCGCCGGCCACCAGGTCGAGGTCAACGAGGAGGGCTTCCTCACCCGCCCCGACGAGTGGAGCGAGGACCTCGCCCCGGAGCTCGCCGGCCTCATCGGCCTCCGGCTCGGCGACGAGCACTGGAAGCTCATCCACTTCCTGCGCGACGACTTCGCCGCCCAGGGCGAGACCGCCACCCTGCGCCGGGTCTCGACGCAGACCGGGACGCCCGCCAAGCAGCTCTTCGCGCTCTTCCCCGGCAAGCCCGCCAAGAAGATGGCCTACGTCTCCGGCCTACCCAAGCCCAGGGGATGTGTCTGACATGACCGCCACCGACACCGCACCCGTCGTCGTCCCCTCGTTCGACGACGCCGTCGACAGCGGGCGCAAGCTCGCGATCATCTGCTCCAAGGGCAACCTCGACATGGCCTACCCGGGTCTCGTCCTCGCCAACGCCGCCGTCGGCGAGGGCGTCGAGACGCACATGTTCTTCACCTTCTGGGGCTTCGACATCATCACGCGCGCGACGATGGCCGACCTCAAGTTCAGCTTCGTCGGCAACACGGCGATGCACCCGCCGGGCCACAGCGGCGTGGGGATCCACCACATGCTCGGCGCCCTGCCGGGGGCCACGGCCGCGGCGACGAGGATGATGAAGAAGCAGATCGCCGACCTCGACGTGCCCGACGTGCCGGAGTTCCTCGAGCTGCTCAGCGGCTCCGGGGTGCACATGTGGGCCTGCCGGATGTCGGCCGACATGAACCACGTGACCGAGGACGACCTCTACGAGGGCGTCGAGGGCATCATCTCCGCGAGCGACTTCATCGAGCTCACCGACGGCGCGCAGCTGCTGTTCATCTGAGGGGGCGGCGCGCACGACGGCCCGGCGGGACCCTGTCACCCGCCGGGCCGTTCGCGCGTCGTCAGATGTCGAGGACGGTGGCCGGACGCTCGGTGCCCGGGACCGGCGCGAGGTAGACCGTCGAGAGGCGGGCGACCCGCACCGTGACCGACCACGGCTGGTCGTTCCAGGGCGTCGGCTCGGCGGACACGACGACGCCGCCCTGGCTCGGGCTGCCGGCCTCGTCGTAGCCGCTCGTGTCGAGGACGACCTCCCAGTCGCCGGAGCGCGGGACGCCGAGGCGCACCCACTCCTTGTCCTCGCCGCTGTAGTTGACGGCCGTGACGACGACGTCGCCGGTGCCGTCGGACCGCTCGTGGCGCAGGTACGACAGGAGGTTGCCGGTGTTGTCGTCGGCGTCGAGCCACCGGAAGCCGGCGGGCTGCTCGTCGAGCGTCCACAGGGCGGGGTGCGCGCGGTAGAGCGCGTTGAGCTGCTTGACCAGGGCGTGCACGCGGTGGTGTGCCGCGTGGTCGAGGAGCCACCACTCGAGCGAGCGCCCGTCGGCCCACTCCTGCGGCTGGGCGAACTCCGAGCCCATGAACAACAGCTGCTTGCCGGGGTGGCTCCACATGTAGGCGAGGAAGGCCCGCAGCGTCGCGAGCTGCTCGGGCCGCTCGCCGGGGATCTTCGTCAGCAGCGAGCCCTTTCCGTGGACGACCTCGTCGTGGCTGATGGGCAGCACGAAGCTCTCGCTGAAGGCGTACATCAGCGAGAAGGTCAGCAGGTTGTGGTGGTACTGGCGGTGGACCGGCTGCTCCTGCAGGTAGCGCAGGGTGTCGTTCATCCAGCCCATGTTCCACTTGAGGCCGAAGCCGAGGCCGCCGGCGGACGTCGGGCGGGTGACGCCCGGCCAGGAGGTCGACTCCTCGGCGATCGTGACGATGCCGGGCACCCGCTTGTAGGCCGTCGCGTTGGCCTCCTGGAGCAGCCCGATGGCCTCGAGGTGCTCGCGGCCCCCGTGGACGTTGGGGATCCACTCGCCGTCCTTGCGCGAGTAGTCGAGGTAGAGCATCGAGGCGACGGCGTCGACCCGCAGGCCGTCGACGTGGAACTCCTCGAGCCAGTAGACCGCGTTGGCGACGAGGAAGTTGCGCACCTCGAGCCGGCCGAAGTCGAACACGTGCGTGCCCCAGTCGGGCTGGTCGCCGCGGCGCGGGTCCGGGTGCTCGTAGAGGGGCAGGCCGTCGAAGCGGGCGAGGGCCCACTCGTCGCGCGGGAAGTGCCCGGGCACCCAGTCGAGGATGACCCCGATGCCGGCGCGGTGCAGGGCGTCGACGAGGTACTTGAAGTCGTCGGGGTCGCCGAAGCGCGCGGTCGGGGCGTAGTAGCCCGTCACCTGGTAGCCCCACGAGGGGCCGTACGGGTGCTCCATGACGGGCAGGAGCTCGACGTGCGTGAACCCGAGGTCGGTCACGTAGTTGACGAGGTGCTCGGCGAGCTCGCGGTAGCCGAGGCCCTGGCGCCACGAGCCGAGGTGGACCTCGTAGACGCTCATCGGGCCGGTGTGCGGGTCGCGTGAGGCGCGCTGCTCCATCCAGGCGGCGTCGTCCCACGCGTGGGTGCTCTCGTCGACGACGGAGCCGGTGCGCGGCGGGCACTCGGTGCGGCGGGCCATCGGGTCGGCCTTGGCGCGCACGACGTCGTCGGCGCCGCGGATCTCGTACTTGTAGACCGCACCCGCGCCGACACCGGGGACGAAGAGCTCCCAGACGCCGCTGCTGCCGAGGTGGCGCATCGGGTGCACGCGCCCGTCCCAGCCGTTGAAGTCGCCGACGACGCGGACGGCCTTGGCCCGCGGGGCCCAGACCGCGAAGGACGTGCCGCGGACCTCGCCCATGGGGCCCGGGTAGGTGTGCACCCGGGCGCCGAGCACCGTCCACAGCTGCTCGTGCCGGCCCTCGCCGACGAGGTGCAGGTCGACCTCGCCGAGGGTCGGGGCGAAGCGGTAGGGGTCGTCCTGCTCGTGCTCGATGCCGTCGTCCCACGCGACGAGGAGGCGGTAGTCCATCGTCCGCGTCGTCTCCGGCCGGACGGCGGTCCACACGCCCTCGGCCTCGTGCTCGAGCGCGAGCTCCTCGCCGTCCTCGAAGCGCACCCGCACCGAGCGGGCCATCGGCCGCAGGACGCGGATGCGCAGGCCCGCCGGCTCGAGGTGCTGGCCGAGCAGGTCGTGCGGCTGCTGGTGGCGGCCCTGGACGAGCGCGGTGATGGCGCCTCCGACCTCGGGGCTGGGGGAGGGGGTCACGAGAGATCTCCTTGCGGCGGGGTGGCGGGGGAGAAGCGGGCGGTCAGCCGGGTCACGGCGTCGAGAGGGACCGCGAGCCACTCGGGTCGGTTGCGGGCCTCGTAGACCACCTCGTAGAGCGCCTTGTCGAGCTCGAAGGCGGCGAGCACGGCGGCACGGTGGCGGGGGTCCTTGCCGGCCTCGGCGGCGTACCCGTCGAGGAAGGCGTCCTGGGCGGCGGTGACCCACGAGCGGGCGGAGCGGCCGACGACGCGCTCGAGCGTGCCGCCGACGTAGTCGAAGCTGCGGAGCATCCCGGCGACGTCGCGGACCCACTGGTCGGGCAGCACACGCTCGGCGAGCGGACGCAGCGGCTCGCCCTCGAAGTCGAGGAGGACCCAGCCGCGCTCGGGGGAGCGCAGCACCTGGCCGAGGTGGTAGTCGCCGTGGATGCGTTGCAGCGCAGGCCAGTCGGCCGCCGCGGCAGCAGCGAGGACGGCCTCGACGGCCGGCGCCTCGGCCGCGAGCCCGGGCACGGCGGCGACGGCGGCGTCGAAGCGCGAGCGCATGCTCGCGAGGATGGCGTCGACCTGCTCGGGGGTCGTCGGGCTCGTGCCGAGCACACCGGCCAGGGTGCGGTGCACCTCGGCGGTGGCCTCGCCGAGCTCGCGGGCCGGGCCGGTGAAGTCCGTGCCGTCCTCCGCGGCGCGCAGCGCGACCCGCCAGGCGTCCTCGACGCCGGGCAGGAACTCCTGCGCGAAGGCGAGGTGGCCGTGGGCCGGGCGGTCGCCCTCGGGCCCGGGGTGCGGCCAGGCGCCGGTCACCGCGCCCACGACCCCGGGCACGCGGCGCGAGCCGGCGTCGACGAGGGCGCCCTGGAGCACGACGTCGGGGTTGTCACCGGGCGAGAGCATCCGGAAGACCTTGACGATGAGCGGCACGCGGGCGCCGGACTCGTCCTCGGTGTCGAGGATGACCGAGGTGTTCGACTGCTCGCCGGTGAGGACCCGGGACGAGCGGACGCGGACGGCGGAGGTCCAGCTCGGCTGCGGCACACCCGAGACCGAGTCGTCGACGGCGTCGGAGGCCGACGACGACGCGGCCGGGACCCGCCCCTGGACGAGCTCGAGGAGCTGCGCGGCGTAGGCCGGGTCGTGCGGCGCGTCGTACACCCACCGGCGGCCGAGCACCGAGTGCTCGAGGGTGCCCACGAGCGCGTGGTCGGCGGACGCCAGCGGCTCGCCGCGGTAGGTGAGCGGCACCTGGTAGACGACCGGCTCGTCGCCGGACTCGTCGACGACGACCATCGTCTCGATGCCGACCTCGCCGGCCGGGTCGTCGAGCCGCCACGCCGCGAGCCGACGCACCCTGGGTCGCCGGCCCTTCGCGGCGTACCAGCGCTGCTCACCCATCCACTCCTCGACGAGCTCCTGCTTCGAGGGGGTGAGGCTCGCGCCGGTGTGGATCTCAGCCACGGTCGCTCCCGGGCGGCGGGTCGAGCGCCAGCCAGAAGAAGTCGCGCGAGCCGAGGGTGACGGTGAGGGTGCCGTCGGCGGAGACGTCGGGGAACCCGGTGCCGCCGAACAGGTCCCGCGTCTCCCAGCCGGCGAGCTCCTCGGGGAGCGTCACCGTCGTGGCCTGCGGGCGGGAGGAGAGGTTGTTGATGCAGAGCACCGCCTTGGCCGAGCGGTCCTCGACGTCGCGGTCGCGCCGGTCGACCCGGGTGTAGGCGAGGACGCGGTCGTGCGTGGAGTCGCAGACCGTGAAGTCACCGAGCCCGAAGACGGGGTGCTCGCGGCGGACCGCGAGCATGCCGCGCACCCAGTGCAGGAGCGAGGAGCCCGAGGCCATCTGCGCCTCGACGTTGACGTGGTTGTAGTGGTGCACCAGCGACTGCACGACGGGCAGGTAGAGCTTGCCGGGGTCGGCGGTCGAGAAGCCGGCGTTGCGGTCCGGGGTCCACTGCATCGGCGTGCGCACCGCGTCGCGGTCGTCGAGCCAGATGTTGTCACCCATCCCGATCTCGTCGCCGTAGTAGAGGCAGGGCGAGCCGGGCAGCGAGAGCAGCAGCGCGTGGATCAGCTCGATCTCGGGGCGGCTGTTGTCGAGCAGCGGCGAGAGCCGGCGGCGGATGCCGACGTTGGCGCGCATCCGGGGGTCCGGGGCGTACCAGCCGTACATCGCGGCGCGCTGCTCCGGCGTCACCATCTCGAGGGTCAGCTCGTCGTGGTTGCGCAGGAACGTGCCCCACTGCGTGCCGGCCGGGATGGCGGGCGTGTCGGCGAGGACGTCGATGATCGGCGACGCCTTCTCCTCGCGCAGCGCGTAGTAGAGCATCGGCATGACGGGGAAGTGGAAGCACATCTGGCACTCCGGCGACTCCTCGGTGCCGAAGTAGTCGACGACGTCGCGCGGCGGCTGGTTGGCCTCGGCGAGCAGGATGCGCCCCGGGTACTCGGTGTCGACCATCCGGCGCAGCGAGGCGAGGAAGTCGTGCGTCTTCGGGTGGTTCTCGCAGTTGTGCCCCTCCTCCTCGTAGAGGTAGGGCACGGCGTCGAGCCGGAAGCCGTCGATGCCCATGTCCATCCAGAACCGGACGGCGTCGAAGATCGCCTCGTGCACGGCCGGGTTCTCGAAGTTGAGGTCGGGCTGGTGGCTGAAGAACCGGTGCCAGAAGAACTGGCGACGGATCGGGTCGAAGGTCCAGTTGGACGTCTCGGTGTCGATGAAGATGATCCGCGCGTCGGTGTAGCGGTCGTCGGTGTCGGACCAGACGTAGAAGTCGCCGTACGGGCCGTCCGGGTCGCTGCGCGAGGCCTGGAACCACGGGTGCTGGTCGCTCGTGTGGTTCATCACGAGGTCGGTGACGATGCGGATGCCGCGGGCGTGCGCCTGGGTGATGAGCTCGCGGAACTCCGGCAGCGTGCCGAACTCCGGCAGCACCTGCGTGTAGTCGGAGATGTCGTAACCGCCGTCGCGCAGCGGGCTCGCGTAGAACGGCGGCAGCCAGAGGCAGTCGATGCCGAGCCACTGGAGGTAGTCCAGCCGGTTGATGATGCCCTTGAAGTCGCCCTCGCCCGAGCCCGTCGAGTCACCGAAGGCGCGCACGAGGACCTCGTAGAAGACGGCCGTGCGGAACCACTCGGGGTCGTGCCGCAGGCCCGGCTGGTTCATGCCGAGGCCGGGGGTGCTGTGCCCCATCCCGGGGATCGCGCTCACCAGGGCCTCCTCAGCTCGACGACGTGACAGGGTTCGACCTCCGGGCCGAGGCGGACGTAGACGTCGCGCTGCCACGTCCACGTCTCGCCGGTCACGAGGTCGTGGGCCTCGAACGAGTCGCCCGGCTGGAACCCGAGCGCCGGCATGTCCAGGCGCAGGGTCGTGGCCCGGGTCGAGTGCGGGTCGAGGTTGGCGACGACGAGGACGACGTCGTCGGAGCCGTCGTCGAGGACGCGGCGCTTGGAGAACGCGATGAAGTTCTCGTCGTCGACGTGGTGGAACTGGATGTTGCGCAGGCGGTGCAGCGCCGGGTGGGCGCGGCGCGCCTCGTTGAGCATGGTCAGCCAACCCGCGAGGGACTGGCCCTCCTTCGGGCCGCCGGGCTCGTAGTCCGCCCAGCCGCGGTCCTTGAACTCGTACTTCTCGTTGTCGATCTGCTCCTCGGCGCCGGGGCGGGCGACGTGCTCCATCAGCTCGTAGCCGGCGTAGATGCCGTAGGTCGGCACGAGGGTCGCCGCGAGGGCGCTGCGCACCTTCCACGCCGCCGGGCCGCCGAACTGCATGTACGGCGTGAGGATGTCGTGGGTCGTCGGCCAGAACGAGGGCCGCATGTAGTCGGCCGCCTCGCCCGAGAGCTCCTGGAGGTACTCGCGCAGCTCGGGGGCGGTGTTGCGCCACGTGTAGTACGTGTAGCTCTGCTGGAAGCCGACCTTGGCGAGCGTGTGCATCATCGCCGGCTTCGTGAAGGCCTCGGCCAGCCAGATGACGTCGGGGTGGTCCTTCGCCACGTCGGCGATGATCCACTGCCAGAACTCGACCGGCTTGGTGTGCGGGTTGTCGACGCGGAAGATCTTGACGCCGTGGTCGATCCACACCTGGACGACGCGACGCACCTCGGCGTAGATGCCCGCCGGGTCGTTGTCGAAGTTCAGCGGGTAGATGTCCTGGTACTTCTTCGGCGGGTTCTCGGCGTAGGCGATCGTGCCGTCGGCGCGCGTCGTGAACCACTCCGGGTGCTCGGCGACCCACGGGTGGTCGGGGGAGCACTGGAGGGCGAGGTCCATCGCGACCTCCATCCCGAGGCGCTCGGCCTCGGCGACGAACGCGTCGAAGTCGGCGAAGGTCCCGAGGTCGGGGTGGATGGCGTCGTGGCCGCCGTCGGGGGAGCCGATGGCGTACGGGCTGCCGGGGTCCTCGGGGCGTGCGTCGAGGGTGTTGTTCGGGCCCTTCTTCGCGGCCTGACCGATCGGGTGGATCGGCGTGAGGTAGACGACGTCGAACTTCATCGCGGCGATGGCCGGCAGGCGCTCGGCGGCGGTGCGCAGCGTGCCGGTGACCCAGCGGTGGTCCTCCGCGTCGTAGCGGGCGCCCTCGCTGCGCGGGAACAGCTCGTACCAGGCGCCGTAGAGGGCGCGCTCGCGCTCGACGAGCAGCGCGTGCTCGGCCGACGGCGAGACCATGTCGCGCAGCGGGCGGGCGCCGAGCTCGAGCTCGACGGCCGCGTCCGTGCCGGCCTTGAGGCGCACGAGGTCGGGGCGGCTCGCGTCGCGCAGGGTGCGGATGGCGTCGACGAGGACCTTCTCCTGGTCGGGGGTGCGGTCGACCTCGTCGAGGGCCCGCTCGAGGACGAGGGCGCCCTCCTTGAGCATCAGCTCGGTGTCGACGTCGGCGGCGACCTTGATCGTCGCGTCGTGCTCCCAGGTGCCGTAGGGGTCCGACCAGCCCTCGACCCGGTAGGACCACCAGCCGGTGCGGTCGGGGGTCACGCGGGCGACCCACGTGTTGAGCCCCTCGTTGGTGCACGTCATCGGCACGTGGTGCTCGGCGCCGTCGGGGTCGGTGAGCACGACGGTCGCGTTGACCGCGTCGTGGCCTTCCCGGAACACGGTCGCGGAGACCTCGAGATCCTCCCCGACGACGGCCTTCGCGGGGCGCGCCCCGTGGTCGACGACGGGGCGGACGTCCTGGACCGGGATGCGGCCGATCGGGACCTGGGGCGGGGCGGTGCGGAGGGCATCACTCACCCCACCGAACCTACACGGACGCGGGCGGGTGGCGCGGGTCGCGTCACCCGCCCGTCCGCGTCGTGGTCAGGCGCGCCAGATGCGCTCGAGGTAGTCGCGCATCGAGCGGTCGGAGGAGAAGAACCCCGAGCGCGCGACGTTGAGGATGGCCGAGCGCGACCACGCGTCCTCGTCGCGGTAGGCGGCGTCGACGCGGGCCTGCGCGTCGAGGTAGGCCTGGAAGTCCGCGAGGGCCATGAAGGCGTCCTGGTGGAGCAGGTTGTCGATGACCGGGGCGACGGCCTGGCGGTCGCCGTCGGTGAAGCGGCCGCTCGCGAGGAGGTCGATCGTGCTGCGCAGGCGCGGGTTCTCCTCGTAGTAGCTCGAGGGGGAGTAGCCCGGCCGCAGCCGCTCGACCTCCGGCTCGGTCATCCCGAAGAGGAAGAAGTGGTCGTCGCCCACGAGCCGGCGGATCTCGACGTTCGCGCCGTCGTCGGTGCCGATGGTCAGCGCGCCGTTGAGGGCGAACTTCATGTTGCCCGTGCCGGAGGCCTCCTTGCCCGCGAGCGAGATCTGCTCGGAGAGGTCGGCGGCCGGGATGAGCTTCTCGGCGAGGGTGACGTTGTAGTTCGCCGGGAACGCGACCGAGAGCCGGCCGGCGACGACGGGGTCGGTGTTGACGACGTCGGCGACGGCGTTGATGAGGAAGATGATCTCCTTCGCCATGTGGTAGCCGGGGGCCGCCTTGGCGCCGAAGACGAAGGTGCGCGGGACGATGTCGTCGGCGGCGACGCGGCCGGAGACGACGTCGTCGTAGAGCGAGACGATGTGGAGCAGCTTGAGGGTCTGGCGCTTGTACTCGTGGAGGCGCTTGACCATGACGTCGAGCATCGTGTCGCGGGGGATCTCGAGCCCGTCGCGGACCTTGAGCAGGTCGTGCAGCCGCTCCTTGTTGGCCTGCTTGACCCGGCGGAACTCGGCGCGGAACGAGGCGTCGTCGGCGTAGGGCTCGAGCTCGCGCAGCCGGTCGAGGTCGGTGACCCAGCCCTCGCCGATCGTGTCGTTGAGCAGCGCGGAGAGCCGGCGGTTGGCGAGGCGCACGAAGCGGCGCGGGGTGATGCCGTTGGTGACGTTGGTGAACTTCTCGGGCCAGAGCTCGCTGAAGTCGGGGAGGACCTTGTCGCGCAGCAGCTGGCTGTGCAGCTCGGCGACGCCATTGACCTTGGAGCCGGCCACCGTCGCGAGGTAGGCCATCCGGACCGAGCGCTCGGGGTACTCCGCGATGACCGACATCCGGCGCACCCGCATCTCGTCGCCGGGGAAGGCCGCGCGGACCTCCTCGAGGAACTCCTCGTTGATCCGGTAGATGATCTCGAGGTGGCGGGGCAGCAGCCGGCCGAGGAGCTCGACGGGCCAGACCTCGAGCGCCTCGGGCAGCAGGGTGTGACAGGTGTAGGCGAAGCACTTCTGCGTGATGCTCCACGCCTCGTCCCAGTCGAAGCCCTTGCGGTCGATGAGGATGCGCATCAGCTCGGGGATGGCGATCACCGGGTGGGTGTCGTTGAGCTGGAACATGATCCGCTCGTTCAGGCGGCGCAGGTCGAAGTCCGCCGGCAGCGTGTTGTCGATGAAGTCGTGCAGCGAGCACGCGACGAAGAAGTACTGCTGCTGCAGGCGCAGCTCCTTGCCCTGGGGCGTGGAGTCCTCGGGGTAGAGGACCTTCGAGATGTTCTCGGCGAAGGTCTGGGCGCGCACGGCCTGGGCGTAGTCGCCGGAGTTGAAGATCTGCAGATCGAACGCCTGGGTGGCGCGGGCGCTCCACAGGCGCAGGGTGTTGACGACGCCGTTGCGGAAGCCGGGGACCATGTAGTGGTACGGCATCCCGAGGACGTTCCAGTCGGGCGTCCACGTGGTCCGCTCGGTGCCGGCGTCGTCCGTCGTCGTGGTCGTCGAGCCGCCGAAGCCGACGAGCACCTGGCGCTCCGGGTGCGGGAACTCCCAGGGGCTGCCGAGCGAGAGCCAGGAGTCGGGCCGTTCGACCTGGCGGTCCTCCTCGAAGGTCTGGCGGAAGATGCCGTACTCGTAGCGGATGCCGTAGCCGATGCAGGGGACGTCCATCGTCGCGAGGGAGTCGACGAAGCAGGCCGCGAGCCGGCCGAGGCCGCCGTTGCCGAGGCCTGGCTCCACCTCCTGCGCGCGCAGCGTCGCGATGTCGATGCCGCAGCGGCGCATCGCCTCCTCGGCGATGTCCTGGAGGTTGGTCGCGAGGACGTTGTTGCCGAGCTGGCGGCCGAGCAGGTACTCGGCCGAGAGGTAGCCGATGGTCTTCTGCTGCGCCTGGCGGCGGCGCGCGCCCGTCTCGAGCCAGTCGGCCATGAGGTAGCGGCGCACCGTCCGGGCCAGCGCGAGGTACTGGTCGTTGACGGTCGACTGCGACAGGAGCGTGCCCTGGCTGTAGTTGAGCTCGGCGAGGAAGGTCTCGACGAAGCCGTCGACCGTCGTCGCCGGCTGGACGACCGGGCCGTTGGCCAGCGGGTGCGTCGTGCGGAACTCCGGGCCGATCCGGCGGGCGTCGGTCGACGGCGACTCGTCGGAGACGAGGGAGCTCGTGGGCACGGTGTCGGTCATCGGTGCTCGTCCTTCGGGCAGGAGGTGGGTCGGGCGCGGCGACGGTGGTGCGCTGACACAGGGTAGCGACCTCGTGCGGAAACGCTTGCACACTCGGGGGGTGGCGCGCAGCCCCTCGACCGGATGCCGGTCAGCCGGCGCGGGTGAGGAGGTCGGGCGTGACGTCGGCGAGCGTGCGGACGCCGGTCAGCGCCGCCGTGAGGTCGAGCTCGGCGGCGATGTTGCGCAGGACCTCGCCGACGCCCTCCTCGCCGGCGAGGGCGAGCCCGTAGACGTGCGGGCGGCCGATGCCGACCGCGGTGGCGCCGAGGGCGAGCGCGACGAGCGCGTCGACACCGGTGCGCACCCCGCTGTCGAAGAGGACCGGCGTGCCGGGGGCGCGCTCGCGGACGGCGGCGACGACGCCGGGCAGCGCGTCGAGCGCGGCGACGGTGCGGTCGACCTGCCGGCCGCCGTGGTTGCTGACCCAGAGGCCGTCGACCCCGAGGTCGAGCGCGCGGGTGGCGTCGTCGGGGTGGAGCACGCCCTTGAGGACGACCGGCAGGCTCGACAGCCCGCGCAGCCGCGGCAGGTCGTCCCAGGTGAGCGAGGGGCGTGAGAAGACGTCGAGGAAGGTCTCGACGGCGGCACGCGGCACGGGGGAGCGGAGGTTGTCGCGGGTGCCGCCGGGGTGGTTGCGGCTCACCGCGAGGAGGGTGCGGACGGCGGCGGGGGTGGGGCGCGGGCTCGGTCCGGCCGGGCGGGCGGAGGCGGCGGCGACGCGCTCGGCGACGAGACGCGCGAAGACCGGGTCGGAGGTGTACTGCGCGATGCCCTCGCCGCGTGCGAAGGGGAGGTGGCCGAGGTCGAGGTCGCGGGGGCGCCACCCGAGGTAGGCGGTGTCGAGGGTGACGACGAGGGCCTCGGCGCCGCAGGCCTCGGCGCGGTGGACGAGGGAGGCGGCGAGGTCGTCGTCGCGGCTCCAGTAGAGCTGGTACCAGAACGGGCTGCCGGCCAGCGCCTCGGCGACGGTCTCCATCGGGACGCTCGCCTGGGTGCTGAGCACCGGGGTGACGGAGGCGTCCCGGGCGGCGCGGGCGACGGCGAGGTCGGCGTCCGGGTGGGCGGCGGACAGCACGCCGACGGGGGAGACGAGCAACGGCGTCGCGTGGCGGCGGCCGAGGACCTCGACGGAGAGGTCGCGCTCGGAGGTGTCGACGAGCAGACGCGGCACGACGCGCCACCGGTCGAACGCCTCGCGGTTGGCGCGGGCGCCGGCCTCGCTGCCGGCCGAGCCGGCGACGTAGGCGAAGCCGCGGCGCGACATCACCGTCTCGGCGGCCTCCTCGAGGCGGGTGCCGTCGGTGGGGACGGCCGGGCGGCGACCGAAGGATCCCGCCCGGTAGATCGCCGCCTGCGCCACGCGTCCGATGCCCTCTGCCACCTGCCTGGGTGCTGCCGCCATGCCCGACTGTCTACACGGTGCGGGGCCGGGCGGGGACCGGTCGACCCGTCCGAGGGCCCGCCGGGCGAACCGGGCGACCGGGCCCGGGCCGCACGCCCTAGGGTCGTGCCGTGCAGCGTTTCGTGTGGGTCGCCTGGGGTCTTCTCGTCGTCGTCGTCGACCTGCCGCTCGCCGGCTGGGACGTCCTGCCGGACCTCGTCGGCTACGCGTGGGTGATCATCGGCCTCGCCGGCGCCGCGAGCGTCCACCCGGCGTTCGTCCGGGCGCGGGCGGCCGCCGTCGTCGGCATCCCGGTCTGGGCGTTCCTCGGCACGCCGCTGTTCGCCGCGCCGCGGTTCGGCACGCTGCTGCTCACCGCCCTGACGGTCGAGATCGTCGTCGTGACGCTGCTCGTCCACCAGCTGTGCACCGGCATCCTGGCCACGGCCCCGGCCGACGACCCCGACTCGGCCCGCTGGGCGCGCATCCTGCGCGTCGCCGCGGTGGTCGTCGGTGTCCTCCTGCTCGTCGCGCTCGTGCTCACCGCCGGCGGCTTCGGCCTCTACCCGCTGGCCTTCCTCGCGAGCGTCGTCGTCGGCGTGCTCACCGTGATCCTGCTCCAGCGCGTCGCGCGCGCCGGGTGGATCGCCGCCGCCTGAGGCCCCCGCGACCGGGGCCGTCAGGCCGGCGCGTAGAGGCGCACCGACGGCCCGGCGACGAGCACCGTGCCCTCGTGCGGCGCGTCCTGCGCCCGCGGGCGCTCCCACGCGCTGTCCCAGAGCAGGCGGTGGCGACCGGTGGGCAGCGTCACCTCGGTGTCGCCGACCCCGCCGTGGACGACGAGGAGCGCCGCGCTGCTGCCGTCCACCGGCGGCGCGAGGGCCATCTGGAGCACGCGGGTGCCCTCGCCGTGCCAGCGGTCACCCATCGGCCGGCCGTCGGCGGCGTACCAGGCGACGTCGAGCGTCCCCTCGTCGTCGACCTCGCGGCCGGTCAGCCAGGTGCGCTGGCGCAGGACGGGATGCGCCCGGCGCAGGGCCAGCAGGTGCTTGGTGGTCTCGAGGAGGTCCTCCTGCCAGGGCGCGAGCTCCCAGTCGACCCACGACACCTCGTTGTCCTGGCAGTAGGGGTTGTTGTTCCCGCCCTGGGTGCGTCCCATCTCGTCGCCGGCGGTGAGCATCGGCACGCCCTGCGAGAGCAGCAGGGTCCCGAGCAGGGCGCGGACGGCGCGCGTCCGGGCCGCCAGCACCTCGGGGTCGTCGGTCGGTCCCTCGACCCCGTGGTTCCACGAGCCGTTGCCGTCGGTCCCGTCGCGGTTGTCCTCGCCGTTGGCCTCGTTGTGCTTGCGGTCGTAGGCGACGAGGTCGGCGAGGGTCATCCCGTCGTGCGCGGTCACGAAGTTGACCGAGGCGGTCGGGCCGCGGTCACGGGCCCCGAACAGGTCGCGCGAGCCGGACAGCCGGGTCGCGAGCTCGCGCGCGTCGTGCCCGCGCTCGCCGAGCGACTGCGCGCGCACGTCCCCGACCCAGAAGCGCCGGGCGGTGTCGCGGAAGCGGTCGTTCCACTCGAGGAACGGCGGCGGGAACTGCCCCGTGCGCCAGCCGTGCATCCCGAGGTCCCAGGGCTCGGCGACGAGCACGACCCGGGAGAGCACGGGGTCGGTGCGCAGCGCGACGAGGAACGGGTGGTCGGGGTCGTAGTCGTCACCGCGACCGCGGCCGAGGGCGACGGCGAGGTCGAACCGGAACCCGTCGACGCGGTAGGTCTGCACCCAGTGCCGCAGGCTGTCGAGGACCATCCGGCAGACGACCGGGTGGCGCAGGTCGAGGGTGTTGCCGCAGCCGGTGACGTCGATGTCGCGCCCGCGCTCGTCGAGCCGGTAGTAGGCGCGCTGGTCCAGGCCGCGCCACGAGAGCATCGCCCCCGACCGGCTCTGCTCGGCGGTGTGGTTGTAGACGACGTCGAGGACGACCTCGATGCCCGCGGCGTGGAGCAGCTTGACCATGCCCTTGACCTCGTCGACGACCCCCTGGGGGTCGGACGCGGCGGCGTAGCGCGCGTGCGGCGCCATGAACCCGAGCGTGTTGTAGCCCCAGTGGTTGGTCAGGCCGCGCTGCACGAGGTGGGGCTCGTGGGTGAAGGCGTGGACGGGCAGCAGCTCGACGGTGGTCACCCCGAGCGAGAGCAGGTGCTCGACCGAGGCGGGATGCGCGAGACCGGCGTACGTGCCGCGCAGGTGCTCCGGCACTCCCGGCAGGAGCATCGTCTGGTTACGCACGTGCGCCTCGTAGACGACCGTCTCGCTGCGCGAGCGGCGCGGCGGGGCGTCGTCGCCCCAGTCGAAGGAGTGGTCGACGACGACGCCGCGCGGGACGTGCCCCCGGCTGTCGAGCGGCGAGCGCTGCTCGAGGTCCCCGCGCCACCGCTCGTCGACCCGGTGGCCGTACACCTCGGGGCCCCACGCCACCTCGCCCTCGACGGCGCCGGCGTAGGGGTCGAGGAGCAGCTTGGCCGGGTTGTGGTGCAGCCCGTGGTCGGGCGACCACGGGCCGTCGACCCGCACGCCGTAGCGCGTCCCCGGCCCCATCCCCGGGACGAAGCCGAACCACCAGCCGTGGGCGCGCTCGCGCAGCGCGACCCTTCGCTCGCTCGTGCCGGCGGTGTCGCCGGGCTCGAAGAGGCAGACGTCGACGGCCTCGGCGTGCCCGGCGTACACGGCGACGTCGGCGCCGCCCGGGACGAGCGTCACCCCGGGGAGCGGCGGCAGGTCACGGGTCGTCGGCCCGGGCGGGGCGGGGCGGGTGGGCACGGCAGGACCCTAGCCGGGCGGTCGCGCGGGCGTGGGGGTGTCGGCGGTGTCGGTGCGGGTCAGGCGCGCAGGGCCTCGGCGAGCTCGCGGACGTGCTCGACGAGGAGGTTCATGTCCTCGTCGGTGTGCGCGAGCGAGACCAGCCACTGCTCGTCGAGGCCGGGCGGCGTGAGGATGTTGCGGTTGACGCCCCACAGCCACGACAGCTCGGCCATCGCGAAGTCGGTCGCCTTGTAGTCGCGGTAGGTGCGCACCGGCGCGGTCGACCACGTGACGCAGCCCTTGACGCCCAGGCCGACGGTGTGGGCCGGCAGCTCGAAGGTGTCGATGACGTCGTCGATGGCCGAGAGGGCGCGGACGTTGATCGCCTCGGTGGCGGCGAGGGCCTCGGGGGTGCAGATCTCGTCGACGGCCTTCGCGGCGGCCATGACGAGCGGGTTGCCGTTGTAGGTGCCGAAGTGCGCCATCCGGCCGTCGACGACGACCTCCATGACCTCGCGACGGCCACCGAACGCGGCGAGCGGCAGGCCGCCGCCGATCGACTTGGCGAGGGTGATGAGGTCGGGCTTGACGCCGAGGCGCTGCGCGGCGCCCGCGTACCCGGCGGTGAGGCCGGTCTTCACCTCGTCGAAGAGCAGCACGACGCCGTGCTCGTCGCACAGCTCGCGGACGCCGGCGAGGTACCCGGCGTCGGGGACGACGATCGAGAGGTTCTCGACGACGGGCTCGACGACCATGACGGCGATCTCGCGGCCGTGCTCGGTGAGGATCGCGCGCAGGCGGTCGAGGTCGTTGTAGGGGACGACGTGGACGGTGCCGGCCTCGACGTCGAACGGCACCTCGGGCACGGGGGCCTCGGCCGGGCCGATGTCCTCGAGCGCGGGCTTGACCGACACCTGGAGGGCGTCGTAGCCGCCGTGGTAGCCGCCCTCGATCTTCACGACGGCCTTGCGGCCGGTGTAGGCACGGGCGGCGCGGATCGCGTACATCAGCGACTCGGTGCCGGAGTTGGTGAAGCGGATCATGTCGAGGCCGAAGCGCTCGCAGAACCGCTCGCTCATCTCGGTCGCCTGCGGGGACGGGGTGACGAACAGGGTGCCGGTGTCGGTCAGCGCGCGCTGCACGTGCTCGACGACGGTCGGGTTGAGGTGGCCGACGAGCATCGCGCCGAAGCCCATCGACAGGTCGAGCATCCGGCGGCCGTCGACGTCGGTCAGCCAGGCGCCCCGGGCGGAGGCGACCGAGACGGGGTAGGGGTCCCAGTGCTGGAAGGAGGAGGTGACGCCGAGCGGCAGGGTGCGCGCGGCGCGGGTGTTGTGCTCGCCGGAGGCCGGGGTGCTCGCCGCGAAGCGCTCCCACTCGGCCGCGAGGAGGGACTCGACGCGTGCCGGGTCGACCGGGCGGCTGCTCGCCGGGAGGCGGCGGTAGGTGGCCGGGTCGTGGGCGGGGTACGGGCGGGCCGGGGTCTCGGTCGCGGACATCGTCGCTGCTCCTGGGGTGGTGGAATCCGTGGCGACGGGGCCGTCAGGCTACCCATCACAGAGGTCTGGGGCCGAATGTACTACCGGATCCGGGGTCGGGGCGAGTCCTGAGGGCCGCATCGTGCCTCGACGGCGGCCCCGGTCCGGCCCACCCGGCCCGGTCGCGCCGTCGGGTGCGGTCGATACGGTGGGGCCATGACCGACCCCACCTCGCTGCCCAACTTCCCGCCGCCCGCGAACGAGCACCCGCTGCGCGGCCGGGTCCTCGACGTCCTCGTCGACCTCGGGCTCGCCCCGAACCTCGACGGCGACGGTGACGTGGCCTTCACGGTCAACGACCAGCAGCTCTTCGTCCGCTGCACCGAGGGCGACGTCGAGATCATGCGCCTGTTCGGCCAGTGGCAGATCCAGGACGAGCTGACCGCCGACCGGCTCAAGCTCCACGAGACGTGCAACGAGATCAACCTGCACATGAACCACGTGAAGACCGGCATCGCGGGCACGACCCTCGTCGTCACCGGCGAGCACGTCGTCACCCCGGGCGCGGACCTCTCGACGCTCACCCAGGTCTCGATCCAGGTCGTCCTCTCCGCCGTGCACCTGTGGCACCAGCGCATCCTCGGCATCGACCCCGAGACCGGCCAGCCGATCGAGGACGGGCAGTGACCGAGCTGGTCCGCCTCGAGGTCGCGGACGGCATCGGCACCATCCGGCTCGAGCGGCCGCCGATGAACGCGCTCAACGCCGAGATCCAGCACGGCCTCGTCGCCGCGTGCCGCGAGGCCGCCGAGCGCCGCGACGTCGCCGCCGTCGTCGTCTGGGGCGGCGAGAAGGTCTTCGCCGCGGGCGCCGACATCAAGGAGATGGAGACGATGTCGTACACCGACATGGTCGACCACTCCGCGCTGCTCCAGGACTTCACGAAGGCGCTCGCCGGCCTGCCGAAGCCGACCGTCGCCGCCATCACCGGGTACGCCCTCGGGGGCGGCTGCGAGGTCGCGCTCGCGTGCGACTGGCGGGTCGCCGCCGACGACGCCAAGCTCGGCCAGCCCGAGATCAACCTCGGCATCATCCCGGGGGCCGGCGGCACGCAGCGCCTCGCGCGGCTCGTCGGACCGGCGAAGGCCAAGTACCTCGTGTTCTCCGGCCGCTTCGTCGACGCGCAGGAGGCGCTCGCCATCGGCCTCGTCGACCGGGTCGTCCCGGCCGCCGAGGTGTACGAGAGCGCCCGCTCCCTCGTCGCGCGCTACGTCGGCGGCCCCGCCTACGCCCTGCGCGCCGCGAAGGAGGCCATCGACCGGGGTCTCGAGGTCGACCTCGAGACCGGTCTCGAGATCGAGCGCGTGCTCTTCGCCGGCCTCTTCGCGACGAAGGACCAGTCCACCGGGATGCGCCACTTCGTCGAGAAGGGCAAGGGCCCGGCCCCGTTCGAGGGCGCCTGACCCTCCGCCCTCGGCCCACCCGAAGGCGTCACGCGACCCGGCGCAGCCCGGCGAGCTTGGCGGCGGCGGTCGCGGCGTGCTCCGGGCGCCCGTCGGCGACGAGGTCCTCGAGCAGGTCCTCGATGCGACGGGGCACCTGGAGCCCGTCCCGGCCGTAGTGCCAGACCTCGTCGAGCGCGAGGTCGAGGAGGCGGGCGAAGGTCGTCGGCCGGTCCACGACCCGGACCGCGCCCGACCCGTCGACGAGGAGGTTCGAGCGGTCCGGCCGCAGCGCCGCCGCCCGGAGGATGCGGTGCAGCTCGTCGAGGACCTGCACGGCCGTCGTCGGGTCGTTGACCCCGGGGGAGAGGGCCCGCTCGGCGATGTCGACGAGCTGGCGCACCCCGAACTCGGGGTCCTGGGTCATGCTGCGCTCCCGGCCGAGGCCGATGGCGTCGCGGACGGCCTCGGCGAGGTCGTCGTCGCGGCGACCCCCGTGGACGACCGCGAGCACCTGGCCGCGGTGCCGGACCTCGCCGAGGCGGGTGCGCAGCTCGACGACCGCGCCCGTCCGCTCGGCACACTCGACGAGGGCGCTGAGGTGCACCCGCGAGACGACGCCGTGCTCCGACCCCGTCGTCACGGTCACCCCCGGACCGTCACCCTGCGACCACGTCGGGGGCACCGCGGAGGTGTCGTCCCACTCCTGCGCCGACCCGCGCTCCAGGGCCTCGACGGTGAGCCGCGCGATCCGGTCGACGACCTGGTCGACGCGGATGGAGTCGGTGATGTGGTGGATGAACGCGAGGAAGAGGGCGACGCTCGCGAGGACCAGCACGAAGGCGACGGTCACCGACAGCTGGGGCACGAACGGCCTGTCACCCCCGCGCACGTCGCGCAGCACCATGAGCGCGAAGACGAACGAGGAGATGAAGACACCGAGGGTCACCTGGACCACGCGGCTGCCGAGGAACGTGGAGAGCAGCCGCGGCGTGAACTGGCTGCTCGCCAGCTGCATGACGACCATCGTGATCGAGAAGACCAGCCCGGTCACCGAGATCATCGCGCTGGCGATCGTCCCGAGCAGGCTGCGCGCGGAGTCCGCGTTGCCGCCGAAGAGGACGTCGACGTCGCCGAGCAGGTGCTCGTCGACGAGGGGGAGGGTGGCGCCGGCGAGCGCCGTCACGACGACGACGGCGGAGGGGAGCGCCCAGAAGGGGCGCCACAGCGACTCCCACCAGCCGACGGTGACCGGGTCCCCGACGGGACCGACGGTGCGTCGCACGGTGCCCGGCCCGGTACCGCCCTCGTCGCTCATCCACCGATCCTGTCAGACCGTCGGGGGCGTGGCGCGGACCGTCAGGCGCGGGGGAAGGACGAGCGGACGAGGACCCGGCCGTCGTCGCCGAGGACCTCGAAGCCGCTCGCCCTCTCGCGCAGCACCGAGGAGTTGAGGTTGCAGCGCATGGTGCGCTCGCCCGTGCCGACGAACTCGCCGGCCGGGAACTGGGTGCCGTCCGGCCCGAGGACGACGGTGTCGGGGTTGGTGTACGCGGCGGCGGTCACGCCCGTCGACGGGCCGGTGGCCCCGGTGACGTTGAGCGGGGTGTCGGCGATCGTCGTGCCTCCGGGGTTCACGTCGTGGCGCAGGTTCTGGCCGGTGTCGCTGATGACCCGCAGGCGGTCGGCCGCGGGGTTGAAGTCGACGCCGAAGTGCTTGCCCTCGAGGGCGACCGTGAGCCGGTTGACGAGCGTGGCCTTCGGCGCCTTGGTGAAGAGCAGGCGCCGCTCGGGGACGGTCACCGTGTAGACGCCGCCGCGGTCGCCGACGGCGTAGAGGCGCGCCCGTCGGCCGGACGGTGGTCGATACCGACGAGGCGCGTGTCCTGGGTCAGGCCGGTGACGGCGCCGAGCGAGCGGGCGGAGCCCGGACGGTCGAGGTCGACGGCGACCAGCGTCCTCGCGCCCGCGAGGCCGACGGCGTCGGGGGAGGGCAGGAGGGTGGCGGGGGCGGCGGGCGCCATCGGGAGGGCGAGGGCGGCGGTGAGGACGCCGGCGGCGGCGAGGCGGGTGCGGTGCATCGGGAGCTCCTTCGGTCCGTGGGCTGGTACCGGTGGATACGGGGCCCGGCGCGTGTCCGTTGAACGCCGTCGCAGGTTTCTTCGGCGCGCCGTCGCGCCCCGGATGGCCGCGGGACCCTCGACGGGGTGGTGACCGTCACGCCGACCGGGTGGTGAACGAGCGCTCACCGGCTGAGAGGATGGGAGGCGTTGTGCGCCGGGGACCACCCGGCGCAAGACCCCCCACGACACGAAGGGACGAGGGACGGATGAACATCGTCGTCTGCGTCAAGTACGTCCCGGACGCCCAGTCCGACCGGACGTTCCAGGAGTCCGACAACACCGTCGACCGTGCCGTCGACGGCCTGCTCTCCGAGCTCGACGAGTACGCCGTCGAGGAGGCCCTCAAGATCGTCGAGGCCGCCGGCGACGGTGAGGTCACCGTCGTGACGGTCGGCCCCGAGGCCGCCGCCGACGCGCTGAAGAAGGCCCTCCAGATGGGCGCCCACAAGGCGGTCCACGTGCAGGACGAGGCGATCCACGGCTCGGACGCCGTCGGCACCTCGCTCGTCCTCGCGAAGGCCGTCGAGAAGGCGACCGACGGCAGCCCCGAGCTCGTCCTCACCGGGATGTCCTCGACCGACGGCGTCATGGGCGTCGTGCCCGCGATGCTCGCCGAGCGCCTCGGCCTGCCGCAGGTCACCTACGCCTCGGAGCTGACCGTCGGCGACGGCCGCGTCACCATCCGCCGCGACGGTGACGTCGCGTCCGAGACCATCGAGGCGGCGCTGCCGGCGCTCGTCTCGGTCACCGACCAGATCAACGAGCCGCGCTACCCCTCCTTCAAGGGGATCATGGCCGCCAAGAAGAAGCCGGTCGAGACCTGGTCGCTGGCCGACCTCGGCGTCGACGCCGGTGATGTGGGCCTCGGCGCCGCGTGGACCTCGGTCGTCGCGTTCGCCAAGCGCCCGCCGCGCGAGCAGGGCCAGATCGTCACCGACGAGGGCGAGGGCGGCGCGAAGCTCGCCGAGTTCCTCAGCGCCCAGAAGTTCCTCTGACCGCGGCCGCCCGAGACCAGGAGCACAGACCCATGGCTGAAGTACTCGTCCTCGCCGACCACGCCGGGGGGCGCCTGCGCAAGGCGACCGCCGAGCTGCTGACCCTCGCCCGCCGCCTCGGCGAGCCCTCCGCGGTGCACATCGGCCCCGGCGCCGAGACCGCGCAGAAGACCTACGCCAAGTACGGCGCGCACAAGGTGTACGTCGTCGACGACGCCGACGCCGCGACCTACCTCGTGGCCCCGCAGGCCGAGGTCCTCGCGCAGCTCATCGAGAAGACCTCTCCCGCAGCCGTGCTCATCCCGAGCAACGCCGCCGGCAAGGAGATCGCCGCCCGCCTGGCCATCAAGGCCGGCTCCGGGATGATCACCGACGCCGTCGACGTCCGCGCGGGCGAGGACGGCACGCCCGAGACGACACAGTCGGTCTTCGCCGGCTCGTACACCGTGACCGCGAAGGTCACGACCGGCACGCCGATCATCTGCGTCAAGCCCAACTCGGCCTCCATCGAGGCCGCGCCGGAGGCCGGCGCGGTCGAGGCCGTCGAGGTGAGCGTCAGCGACGCCGCGAAGGCGGCCCGCATCACCGACTCGCAGCCGAAGAAGGCGACCGGGCGCCCGGAGCTGACCGAGGCGGCCATCGTCGTCTCCGGCGGCCGCGGCACCGGCGGCGACTTCTCGCCCGTCGAGGAGTTCGCCGACAGCCTCGGCGCCGCCGTCGGCGCGAGCCGCGCGGCCGTCGACGCCGGCTGGTACCCGCACAGCAACCAGGTCGGCCAGACGGGCAAGCAGGTCTCGCCGCAGCTCTACGTCGCGGCCGGCATCTCGGGCGCCATCCAGCACCGCGCGGGCATGCAGACGTCCAAGACGATCGTCGCCGTCAACAAGGACGAGGAGGCGCCGATCTTCGAGCTCGTCGACTTCGGCGTCGTCGGCGACCTCTTCTCGGTCCTCCCGCAGGCCACGACCGAGGTCAAGAAGCGCAAGGGCTGAGCCGACCACCGCTCACGAGGCGGTCTCGTCGCGCGCGAGCGCGACAGGTGAGGGGCGAGCGATCCGCTCGCCCCTCTGCCGTACCCGGGGCGACTCCGGCCGCCGGCCCGCCAGGCCCCGAAACGTAGACTCGACCCTCGTGACGCACTACCTCGACCACGCGGCGACCACGCCGATGCTCCCCGCCGCGGTCGAGGCGTTCGTCGAGTCGGCGGGCCGCGTCGGCAACCCCTCCTCGCTGCACACCTCGGGCCGCGCCGCGCGCAAGACCGTGGAGGAGTCGCGCGAGCGGATCGCCGCGGCCCTGGGCGCCCGACCCTCGGAGGTCGTCTTCACCTCGGGCGGGACCGAGGCCGACAACCTCGCCGTCAAGGGCACCTGGCTCGCCCGCCGGGACGACGAGCCGCGCCGGGTGCGGGTGGTGGCCAGCGCCATCGAGCACCACGCCGTGCTCGACCCCGTCGAGCACCTCGTCGAGCGGCGCGGGGCCCGGGTGTCGTGGCTCGAGCCCGACCGCTGCGGGCACTTGTCGGCGGACGACCTCGCGGCCCTGCTCGCCGAGCACGCCGACGACACCGCGCTCGTCTCCGTCATGTGGGCCAACAACGAGGTCGGCACCGTCCAGCCCGTCGCCGCGCTGGCCGCCGCCGCGCGCGCCCACGGTGTCCCCTTCCACACCGACGCCGTCCAGGCGGTCGGGCACCTGCCGGTGCGCTTCGACGACTCCGGCGCCGACCTGATGACGGTCACCGCGCACAAGCTCGGCGGCCCCCTCGGGGTGGGGGCGCTGATCGCCCGTCGCGACGCCGTCCTCGTGCCGCAGCTCCACGGCGGCGGCCAGGAACGCCAGGTCCGCAGCGGCACGCTCGACGCCCCCGCGGTCCACGCGTTCGCGGTCGCCCTCGACCACGCGGTCGCCACCCGCGACGTCGAGGCCAAGCGGGTCATGGCGCTGCGCGACCGCCTCGTCGAGGGCGCCCTCGCGCTCGACCTCGGCATCTCGGTGAGCGGCTGCTGGCGGCCGGGAGACGCCGAGGGGCGCCTGCCCGGCAACGCCCACCTCCTCGTCCCCGGCTGCGAGGGGGACTCGCTGCTCTACCTCCTCGACGCGGCGGGGGTGGAGTGCAGCACCGGCTCGGCGTGCCAGGCCGGGGTGCCGCAGCCCAGCCACGTCCTCCTCGCGATGGGCCACGACGAGACCGCGGCCCGCGGCGCGCTGCGCCTCACCCTCGGGCACACCTCGACCGACGCCGACGTCGACGCCGTCCTCGCCGCCCTCCCCGGGGTCGTCGAGCGGGCCCGGCGGGCCGGCGGGCTGCTCTGATGCGCGTCGTCGCCGCGATGTCCGGCGGGGTCGACTCCGCGGTCGCCGCCGCACGGATGCTCGACGCCGGCCACGAGGTCGTCGGCGTCCACCTCGCCCTCTCGCGCTCGGCCGCGACGCTGCGCGAGTCGGCCCGCGGCTGCTGCACCCTCGAGGACGCCGGGGACGCGCGCCGGGTCGCGGACCGCCTCGGCATCCCGTTCTACGTCTGGGACCTCGCCGCCCGGTTCGAGCGGGACGTCGTCGAGGACTTCGTCGCCGAGTACGCCGCCGGGCGCACCCCGAACCCGTGCCTGCGCTGCAACGAGAAGATCAAGTTCGCCGGGCTGCTCGACAAGGCGCTCGCCCTCGGGTTCGACGCGGTGGCCACGGGCCACTACGCGCGCGTGGTCGAGGGGTCGGCGGGGCGCGAGCTGCACCGCGCGGTCGACGCGGCCAAGGACCAGTCCTACGTCCTCGGCGTCCTCGACGCCGACCAGCTCGGGCGCGCGTTCTTCCCGCTCGGGGACCTCACGAAGCCGCAGGTGCGCGAGGAGGCGGCGGAGCGCGGGTTCTCGGTGGCGCGCAAGCCCGACAGCCACGACATCTGCTTCATCCCGGACGGCGACACCCGCGGCTTCCTCGGCCGGCGCCTGGGGGAGCGGCCCGGCGAGCTCGTCGACGCGGTGAGCGGCGAGGTCGTGGGCGAGCACGCCGGCGCGCACGGCTTCACGGTCGGCCAGCGGCGCGGGCTCGGCATCGACCGCTCCCGTCTGGACGGCGACCCCCGCTACGTCGTCGAGGTCGACGCCCCCCGCAACCGCGTGCTCGTCGGCACGGCCGACCTGCTCGGCGTCGACGTCGTCGACGGGGCGCACCTGCGCTGGTGCGGCCCGGCGCCCGCCGGGGAGGTCGCGGTCGGGGCGCAGGTGCGGGCCCACGGCGAGGAGGTGCCCGCGACGGCCGCCGTCGAGGGCGACGCGGTCCGCGTGCGGCTGGAGCGACGGCTGCGCGGGGTCGCGCCCGGCCAGTCGGTCGTGCTCTACGACGGCACCCGGGTCGTCGGGTCCGCGACGATCACGGGGACCTCGCGTGCCGCCTGAGGCCACCCCGGCCGAGCGGCTGCTCGCCGAGCGGGCGGCCCTCCTCGAGCGGCTCGCGGGGATGGAGGCCGACATGGGCCGCCTCGTCGAGGCCTCGCAGGACTCCAACGCCGACGACGAGCACGACCCGGAGGGGCAGACCATCGCGTACGAGCGCTCGCAGCTGGCGGCCCTGACCGACGGGCAGCGCGAGCACCTCGCCGAGCTCGACGCCGCGCTGCGACGCGTGGACGACGGCAGCTACGGCGTGTGCTCGGTGTGCGGCCAGCCGATCCCGGCGGGCCGGCTCGAGGCCCGGCCGACGGCCCGCACCTGCGTGCGGCACGCGGGCTGACGGGGTCAGCCGTCGCGGCTGCGCCGGCCGCCGAGGAAGGCCAGGGCGAGCCCGGCGAACGCCACGAGCGGGCCGACGACGGCCCAGAGGGTCACGCCGGTCATCGGGCTGCCGCCGACGTAGCCGAGGCCCTGGAGCATCCAGAGCAGGCCGACGAGCACGAGGACGGCGCCGAGGACGACGGACACGGAGCGGCTCATGCGTCGAAGGCTAACCCGTGCCCCGGGTCGCGGAATAGTTGAACTGTCAACTACTGTTGGACGCGGTGACCCTCCACCCCGGAGGATGACCACGAGGAGCGTGAGTGACATGCCGGCCGTGACCGTCGAGAACATCCTGACCCTGCCCCGGGTCTCCGAGCCCCTGCCCACGGCGGTGTCCCGTCCGGTGCGCTCGGTGACCACCGCCCCGCAGGGTTTCGAGGGCGAGGGGTTCCCGGTGCGCCGCGCGTTCGCCGGCGTCGACCTCGCCGCCCTCGACCCCTTCATCCACATGGACCAGATGGGTGAGGTCGAGTACGCCCCGGGCGAGCCCAAGGGCACCGCGTGGCACCCGCACCGCGGCTTCGAGACCGTCACGTACATCATCGACGGCTCGTTCGTGCACCGCGACAGCCACGGCGGTGGCGGCGTCATCACCAACGGCGACACCCAGTGGATGACGGCCGGCTCCGGCCTGCTCCACATCGAGGTCCCGCCGGAGGAGCTCGTCGTCAGCGGCGGTCTCTTCCACGGCCTCCAGCTGTGGGTCAACCTGCCGGCGGCGCAGAAGATGTCGGCGCCGCGCTACCAGGACATCCGTGGCGGCGACGTCGCGCTGCTGTCCAGCCCCGACGGCGGCGCGCTCGTGCGCGTCATCGCCGGCGAGCTCGACGGGCACGAGGGCCCCGGCATCACGCACACGCCCATCACCGCGCTCCACGTCACCGTGGCGCCCGGCGCGCGGGTGCGGCTGCCGTGGAACCCGGCCTACAACGCGCTCGTGTACTCCCTCAACGGCAACGGCTCGGTCGGCCCCGACCGGCGTCCGCTGCGGATGGGCCAGCTCGCGGTGCTCGGTGGCGGTGACGTCGTCGAGGTCGGTGCGGACGAGAGCCAGGAGAGCCGCAGCCCGAGCCTCGACCTCTACATCCTCGGTGGGCGCCCGATCCGCGAGCCCGTCGCGGCGTACGGCCCGTTCGTCATGAACACCCGCGCCGAGCTGATCCAGGCGTTCGAGGACTTCCAGGCCGGTCGCCTCGGGACCATCCCGAGCGAGCCGCACCCGGGCCACGACGTGCTCTGACCCCGCACGACAGCGACGCCCCCGTCACCGTGAGGTGACGGGGGCGTCGTCGTGCCGACCTGTGGCTCAGCGCTTCTCGCAGGCGATGCCGTCCTTGTCGCGGTCGAGGCCCTTGTTGGCCCGCATGGCCTGCGCGTAGAGCGAGTCGCTCTTGCGGAACGTCGTGACCGGCCGGCCGGACGTGCGGTCCCTGGCCTTCACCTTGCCCACGCCGTGCGGGTACTTCTTGTTGACGCTCGTGCAGTTCTTCCACGTGCCGGTGACGGCGCCCGCGGGCGCGGCCGGTCCGATGGTGAGCGCGACGGCGACCGCTTCGACGACGGCTGCTGCGCCGGACTTCCGGGACATGACGGGTCCTTCCCCCTGGGTGTCGACGGACCGACGCTAGCGGTCGGGACGCCTGCGGCGCAGGCGAACCGGTCAGCGCATGACCGCGGCGGCGAGCAGCTCGACGGCGTCGCCGGCGCAGGACTCGGGCAGACCGGCGTAGCAGACGACCAGGCCGCGCACGTCCGACTCGACGGCGTACGCCGACAACGGGCTCACCTCGACACCGACGTGCGCGCAGCGCCGGGCCACCTCGTGGTCGTCGGTGCCGTCGGGCAGGCGCAGGACGACGTGCAGCCCCGCGTCGACGCCCTCGAGGACCGCGTCGGGCATCCGGTCGGCCACCGCGGCGACGAGGGCGCCGCGGCGGGCCGCGTAGGTCCGGCTCGCGCGCGCGTGGTGGGCGGCGAGGGCGCCGGACGAGACCAGCTCGGCGAGGGCGAGGCCGGTCGCCTCGTTGACGACGAGGCCGCGCGACTCGACCGCGACCCGGAAGGCGTCGCGCCGGTGCCGGGGGACGGCGACCCACGCCACGCGCAGCGACGGCGCGAGGAGCTTGGAGGCGGTGCCGACGTAGGCGACGTGGTCCGGCGCACCGGGCAGCGACCGGAGCGCGGGGAGCGGGGAGACGTCGTAGCGGAACTCCCCGTCGTAGTCGTCCTCGACGACGAGGCCGCCCGTCGTGCGGGCCCAGTCGAGCAGCGCGACGCGGCGGGTCACGGGCATCCGCGCGCCGAGCGGGTACTGGTGCGAGGGCGTGACGTAGACGGCGGCTGTCTCCGCGGGAAGCCGGGTGGGGTCGAGGCCGTCGGCGTCCACGGGCACGGGGTGCGTGCGGACCCCCTCGGCGCCGAACGCCGTCCAGGCCTCGACGTAGCCCGGGTCCTCGAGGGCGACCGTCCGGCCCACGAGCCCGAACGCCTCGGGCAGCGCCCGCAGCGAGCCGCCGACCCCGGGGACGACGAAGAGGTCGTCCGGGTCGACCACCACACCGCGGCTGCGGCGCAGGTGGTCGGCGAGGACGCCCCGCAGGAGGGCGTGCCGCGGGACCTCGCCGGCGTCGTTGCCGGGCAGGGCGTCCCCGACCGCCCGCCACGCCCGCCGCCACGCGGCCCGGTCCAGCAGGGAGGTGTCCGGGCGGCCGGGGCGCAGGTCGAAGCGCGCGGCGGGGACGGGAGGGGCCGGGGTCACGGGGCGCTCGCGGCCCGGCTCGGGGACGTGGGTGGCGGCGCCGGCGCGGGCCGCGACGTCCGCGCCGGCGGCGACGACGGCGCCCGACCCGGCGCGCGAGACGAGGAACCCGGCTGCGGCGAGCTCGTCGTAGGCGGCGACGACCGGACCGCGCGAGACGCCGAGGGAGGCCGCCAGGGTCCGGGTGGAGGGGAGCGTGTCACCGGGGCGCAGCCGGCCGGAGCGCAGGGCGTCGACCACGGCGTCGGCCACCCGGTGGCGCAGCGGCGCGGACGAGTCCGCCAGGCGCAGGGGCAGGTCGAGGGCGCGGGGGGAGCGGGCCACGGCTCGCACCATACCGGTCCTGCCCGATCGGTCGATAGTGGTCCTTCCGCGTGGTCCAGTGGTGTTGGCAGGATGGCCTCGTGACCCTGAAGATGCGCCCGTCGTGCGAGTGCTGCGACGCCGACCTGCCCGCCGACGCCGTGGGGGCGGTCGTCTGTTCCCACGAGTGCACGTTCTGCGCGGGGTGTTCCGAGCACCTCGAGCGGGTGTGCCCTAACTGCGGCGGCGAGCTCGTGCCGCGCCCGACCCGGGTCGGCGACGCGCTGCGCCGCACCCCCGCCTCCACCGAGCGCGTGGTGTCCGCGGGGGAGTGTCCCGGCACCGGCTACTGCGGTCTCGCGCACGCCGACCGTGCCCCCGAGCGGCTCGCTCGCCACGCCGAGCGCGGCAGCACCGAGCGCGGCGCCCTCGACGCGCTCCTCGACGAGGTCCTCGCCGGCACGCTGTCGACCGTCGTCGACGGCCGGCCGTGGGTCGTCCCGATGCTCTTCGCCCGCGACGGCGACCGCATCCTGCTGCACGGCTCGACCGGGGCGGGCGCGCTGCGCCGGGTGGCCTCCGGCGCACCCGCCGCCCTGACGGTCGTGTCCGTCGACGGGCTCGTCGTCGCCCACACGACGTTCGAGTCGTCGGCCAACTACCGCTCGGCCGTCGTCCACGGCGAGCTCGTGACCCTGACCGGCGCCGAGCGCGCCGGCGCCCTCGACCGGCTCTCGGACCGCCTCCTGCCCGGGCGCACCGGCGAGGTACGGCCGACGACCCGCCGCGAGGAGGCCGCGACGCTCGCGATGGCCCTCCCCATCACCGACGGACGCTGGCTGCTCAAGGCGCGCGCCGGGGGCCCGAGCGTCCCCGAGGAGGAGACCGCCGGGGCCTGGTGCGGTGTCGTGCCGCTGCGGACCGTGGCCGGTGTGCCCGAGCCCGCGCCGTGGGCCGGTGACGCGCCGGTCCCGGCCTCCGTCGAGGCACTCGTCGGACGGTGGACGTGACGACGTCGGCGCCGGTGCGCGCCACCGGGATCGGCTCCTGGCCGGGGGCGTCGGCGCGCGAGGCCGTCCGCACGGTGCGCGACCTCCTCGTCGACGGCGACGGCTTCGGGCTGCCCTTCCTCCCCGAGACGCCCGCGCGGGGTCCCGGGGCCGACATGGTCGGCCGGGCCGCCGGGATGCTCGTCGACCTGCCCGTCGACCTCCAGCCGAGCGGATGGCGGCTGGTCGACCGGCCGGGCCGGGACGCCTCGCGCACCGCCTCGCTCCTGCGCGAGGACCTCGACGAGCTCGCCGAGGCCTACGACGGCTGGTCGGGCCCGCTCAAGGTGCAGGTCTGCGGGCCGTGGACGCTGGCCGCCACCCTCGAGCTGAACCGCGGCGAGCGGGTCGTCACCGACCCCGGCGCCGCCGCGGACCTGCGGGCCTCGCTCGCCGAGGGGATGGCCCGCCACGTCGCCGACGTCCGCCGGCTCGTGCCCGGCGCCGAGGTGGTGCTCCAGGTCGACGAGCCGGCCCTCACGGCCGTCCTCGAGGGCTCGCTGCCGACCGCGTCCGGCTACGGCCGGGTGCGCGCGGTCGACCCGCAGACCGTCGCCTCCGGCCTGCGCGAGCTCCTCGCGGCCCACGACGGGCCGACCGTGGTCCACTCCTGCCACCCCGCCGCGCCCGTCCCGCTCCTGAGGTCGACCGGGGCCGGGGCGCTCGCGCTCGACCTCACCGCCGCCTCGCCCGCGCGCTGGGAGAGCGTCGCGGCGACGCTCGAGGCCGGGACCGGGGTGTACGCCGGCGTCCTCGCGACCGACGGCTCGACGACCGACACCGGGGCGCACCGCGCGCTCGTCGAGGGCCTCGGGCGGGCGGGCCTGGACGCGGCCGCCGTCGAGGGGCTCGTCGTCGCGCCGACCTGCGGGCTCGCGGGGGTCACCCCCGCGGTGGCGCAGGGGGTGCTGCGGGCCGCGCTCGACACCGCGCGGCGCCTCGCCGAGCAGGCGTCCTGATGGCCGGCCCGCGGGTGGCCTGGCAGGTCAAGTTCGTCGCGCTCGTCCTCATCTGGGGTTCGAGCTTCCTGCTCATGAAGGTCGGTCTCGAGTCGCTCGAGCCGGTGCAGATCTCCGGGCTGCGCATCGTCACCGGCGCCGTCGTCGTCACCGCGCTGCTCCTCGCCGGGGGCGGGCGGCTCCCGCGAGGGGCGCGCGTCTGGGGGCACCTGCTCGTGTGCGGCCTCCTGCTCGCGACGCTCCCGTTCACGCTGTTCGCGCTGTCCGAGACGCGGATCTCGTCGGCGCTCGCCGGAATCGGCAACGCCGCGACCCCGATCGCCACCGTGCTCGCGACCCTCGCCCTGCTCCCCGGCGCCCGGGTCACGGGACGGCGCCTCGTGGCCGTCGGCATCGGGTTCCTCGGCGTCGTGACGATCATGCAGCCGTGGACCTCGACCGAGGGGCCGGACCTCGTCGGCTTCGCGATGGCCCTCGCGGGCGGCGCCAGCTACGGCGTCGGGTGGACCTACAACCGCCGCTTCCTCGCCGGCGCCGACCTCGGCGGGCTCGCGATGCCTGCCGCCACGCTGCTCACCGGGCTCGCGCTCATGGTGCCGACGGCGCTCGGCTGGGCGCTGACCCGCCCCGAGGGCCTCGACGCGCTCTGGGCGCACAGGGCCGCGACGGACGTCCCCGGATGGCTCCCGCTCGCCTGCGTCCTGGTGCTGGGGGTCGTCGGCACCGGCTTCGCCTACGTCCTGCAGTTCGACGTCGTCCGGGGCGCCGGGCCGGTCGTCGGCTCGACGATCACCTACCTCATCCCGGTCGTCTCGGTGCTGCTCGGCGTCCTCGTCCTCCACGAGCGGCTCGGGGCCTGGCAGGTGGTCGGCTTCGCCGTCGTCCTCGCGGCCGCGTGGGTCGTCAACCGCCGGCCCCGCACCCCCGAGGCCGCGGCCGTGCGGGAGCGCGAGCAGACCACCGCCTGACCGCGGCTCGGCTCAGCCCTCGGCGGGGGCGCGGACCTCGCGGCGCAGGATCTTGCCGGTCGGGCCCTTGGGCAGCGCGTCGACGACCCACACCTTCCGGGGGTACTTGTAGGCCGCGATGCGCTCCTTCGTGAACGCGATGATGTCCTCCGGCGTCGCGGTCGAGCCCTCGCGCAGCGCGACGGCCGCACCGACCTGCTCGCCGAGGAGGTCGTCGGGCAGGCCGACGACGGCGACCTCGAGGACGTCGGGGTGCTGGTAGACGACCTCCTCGACCTCCCGGGGGTACACGTTCATCCCGCCGCGCAGGATCATGTCCTTCTTGCGGTCGACGATCGTGAAGTAGCCCTCGTCGTCCATCGTCGCGAGGTCGCCGGTACGGAACCAGCCGTCGGGGATGGCCTCCGCGGTCGCCTCGGGCTTGTTCCAGTACCCCTTCATGACGTTGTCGCCACGGATGGCGATCTCGCCGACCTCGCCGACCGGCACCTCGTTCCCGTCGAGGTCGACGCACCTCATCTCGCACCCGGGGATGGCCACGCCGATGGTGCCCGGCTTGCGCTCCTTGTCGGGCATGTTGAAGCTCGCGACGGGGGAGGTCTCGGACAGGCCGTAGCCCTCGAGGATGACGCAGCCGAACTTCTCCTCGAAGGCCTTCATCACCTCGAGCGGCATCGCGGACCCGCCACTGGCACAGGTGCGCAGCGAGCTGGCGTCCATCCCGTCCGAGCTCGGGTGGTTGAGGATCGCGGCGTACATCGTCGGCACGCCCTGCATGATCGTCACCCGCTCCTTCTCGATGACCTCGACCGCGGCCTGCGGGTCGAAGCGGGGGATGAGGGCGAGCGAGGCGCCCGAGATCGTCGCCGCGTTGAGCCCGACGACGAGCCCGAACACGTGGAAGAGGGGCAGGCAGCCCATGACGACGTCGTCGGCGGTCATCTGCTGGATGACCTGCGCCGAGCGCATCGCGTTGAGGTGGATGTTGCTGTGGGTCAGCTCGGCGCCCTTCGGGCGGCCGGTCGTCCCGGAGGTGTAGAGGATGATCGCGGTGTCGTCGTCCTCGCGGGGGGTGGGCTCCGGGAGGGGCGTGCCGCCCTCGAAGTCCTCCGGGCCCATCGCGCCCGTCGTCACGACCCGGGTGCCGCTGTTCTGCGCCCCCTTGACCGCCTCGTCGACGAAGTCCGGCCAGACGAAGGCGATCTTCGCGCCGGAGTCGGTGAAGAAGTAGTCGATCTCGCCGGACTTGAGGAGCGGGTTCATCGGGACGACGATGCCGCCGGCGAGGAGGATGCCCCAGTAGACGACCGGGAAGGCCGGCACGTTGGGGAGGATGACGGCGACGCGGTCACCGGGCTGGATGCCGTTCTCGCGCAACGTCCCCGCGACCTTGGCGGCCATGCCGTGCAGCTGGGCATAGGTGACGCCCTGGCCGTTGACCCGCAGCGCGTCCTGCTCGGGGTGCGCCGCGGCGGTCGTCGTGAGGTTGGTCGAGAGGTTGGTCATCGGTGCTCCTGGGTCCGGCGTCGGTGACGGACCCCCATCCTCGTACGCCGGGGCGCGCTCGCGCCAGAGGTCGGTCGACCCGGCTCTCCTCGTGTCGAGGCGCGGGACCGCTCAGTCCTCGTCGACCGGGCGGACCTCGACGACCGGGTGGGCCCGCAGCAGGACGCGGGCGGCCTCGACGACCGCGTCCCGATCGCTCGCCTGCACGACGTAGAAGCCCGAGAGCTGCTCGGCGGTCTCGGCGAAGGGCCCGTCGGTGACGAGGGCGTCCCCGCTCGGGTCCCGGCGCAGCGTGGCGACGCCGGCGCTCGGACCGAGGGCCGCGCCACCGGTCACCGACCCGCCGGCGGCGCGCAGCCGCTCGACGAACTCGACGTCGGTGTCGTAGGTGGCCTGGCGCTGGTCGGCGGTGGCGGCCAGCCAGGCCGCCTCGTCGTCGGCGGGGAACATGACGATGAACTCGGGCACGGTGGGCATCCTCTCGTGGGGGCGGTCACCGGGACGACGAGCGAGCGGCCCGGTTCTCGACAGCCGCCCTCCCACGACCTCGCACGGCGGCGGGCTAGCCTCGCCGGATGACCGCCGCCGACGAGCTGCTCGCCTCCTGCGAGGGCCTCCTCGACCAGTACGAGGCGCTGTGCCGTGAGCTGGGCGAGCACCACGTCAACGCCCGGCTCGACGAGGTGCCCGGGTCGAACAGCGCCTTCGCGCTCGTGACGCACGTCGCGGGCGTCATGGCGCGGTGGGGGAGGACCGTCAACCGCGGCCTGCCCGTGCCGCGCGACCGGGACGCGGAGTTCCGTGCCGCGGGCACGGCGGAGGAGGCGCTCGCCCTGCTGGCGCGCGCCCGCCGCGACCTGGCCGACGACGTGCGCGCCGCGCGGCTCGGGCACCCGCCCGTCGCACCCCCGCCGGACCAGCCGGACGCGTACCCCACCCAGGGTGCGGTCCTGCTCCACGTCCACGAGGAGCTCGCCCAGCACCTCGGGCAGCTGGAGGTGACGCGCGACATCGTCCTCGAGCGTGCCCGCCGCCAGGCCGGGCAGCGCTAGGGTCCGTCGCAGGAGGGCGGGGGGTCCGTCCGGGAGGGACGGTCGTGTCGGCCTCGATCACCAGCGTGCTGTCGATGCTCCTCGTGGTGGCGCACCTCGTGCCGCCTCTCGTGGGGCTCGTCCTCGTCGCCCGGCGGCGCACCCGCGCGTCGTGGCGGACCTTCGCCCTGCTGTCCTTCGGCATCGGCCTCGTGAGCGGGGTGTCGCAGGCCGCCATCACCGGGAGCTTCTGGTTCGGAGGCACGTGGGGGATGGAGGTGTACCCGGTGCTCTCGCTGCTCCAGACCGCGCTCGGCCTGGTGTCGCTCGTCGGTTCGGCGCTCGGCGTCGCGGCCGTCCTCGCCGACCGCCGGGACGACGAGCCCGCCCCGCCGGCCGCGTCGGCGCCCGGGCCGTACCCGCAGGGCTGACGCGCGCCGGGCCGTCGGTGGTCTGCGGCAGGATGGGCGGGTGAGCGAGACCCCGACCGACCCCGCCGCGCAGGAGCCCGCCGCCACCGTCCCGGACGAGGTCCGGCACGAGTGGGAGACGCTGGCCGAGGAGGCGCGCGGCCACCAGTTCGCCTACCACGTCAAGGACGCGCCGACGGTCAGCGACGGCGAGTACGACGCGCTCATGAAGCGCCTCAATGCCCTCGAGGACGAGCACCCCTCGCTGCGCACGCCCGACAGCCCGACCCAGCAGGTCGGCGGGGCGACCTTCTCCACGGACTTCACGGCCGTCGACCACCTCGAGCGGATGCTCAGTCTCGACAACGCCTTCTCCGCCGAGGAGCTCGCGGCGTGGGCCGCCCGGGTCGAGCGCGACGCCGGGGGAGCGTCCTTCCACTGGCTGTGCGAGCTGAAGATCGACGGTCTCGCGATCAACCTGCTCTACGAGAACGGCCGGCTCACCCGCGCCCTCACCCGCGGCGACGGGCGCACCGGTGAGGACGTGACGCTCAACGTCCGCACCATCGACGGCGTCCCCACCGAGCTGCACGGCGACGACGTGCCCGAGCTCGTCGAGGTGCGCGGCGAGGTGTTCTTCCCCATCGAGGCGTTCGGCGACCTCAACGCCTCGCTCGTCGAGCAGGGTCGGCCGCCCTTCGCGAACCCGCGCAACGCCGCCGCGGGGTCGTTGCGGCAGAAGGACCCCCGCGTCACCGCGACCCGCCCGCTGCGGATGCTCGTCCACGGCATCGGCGCCCGGCGCGGCTTCGACATCACGCGGCAGTCGGAGGCCTACGACCTGCTCCACGCGTGGGGCCTCCCCACGAGCACGCACTACCGGGTCCTCGGCAGCGTCGAGGACGTCCAAGCCTTCGTCGACGGCTACGGCGAGCGCCGGCACAGCGTCGAGCACGAGATCGACGGGGTCGTCGTCAAGGTCGACGAGCTCTCGGTGCAGCGGCAGCTCGGCTCGACCAGCCGCGCGCCGCGCTGGGCGATGGCGTTCAAGTACCCGCCGGAGGAGGTCAACACGAGGCTCCTCGACATCCAGGTCAACGTCGGCCGCACCGGCCGGGTCACGCCGTTCGGGGTGATGGAGCCGGTCACCGTCGCGGGCTCGACCGTCTCGATGGCCACGCTGCACAACGCCCACGAGGTCGTGCGCAAGGGCGTGCTCATCGGTGACACCGTCGTCCTGCGCAAGGCCGGCGACGTCATCCCCGAGATCCTCGGCCCGGTCGTCGCCCTGCGCGACGGCTCGGAGCGCGAGTTCGAGATGCCGACGCACTGCCCGTCGTGCGGCACCGAGCTCGCCTACGAGAAGGAGGGCGACAAGGACATCCGCTGCCCCAACTCGCGGTCCTGCCCGAGCCAGCTGCGCGAGCGGCTGTTCTCGCTGGCCGGACGCGGCGCGTTCGACATCGAGGCGCTCGGCTGGGAGGGCTCGACGGCGCTGCTGGAGTCCGGCGTCCTCGACGACCCCGAGCTCGGCGGCCCGAGCGAGGCGATGGTGTTCTCGCTCACGGCTGCCGACGTCGCCCGCGTGCCGCTCTACACGCGTGCGGCCAAGAAGACCGACCCCGAGGACGCCGTCGTCGACGGTCGGGTCCTGTCGGCCAACGGGCAGCGGCTCGTCGACAACCTCGGCTCCGCCAAGGACCAGCCGCTGTGGCGCGTGCTCGTCGCGCTGTCCATCCGGCACGTCGGGCCCACGGCCGCCCGGGCGCTCGCGCAGCACCTCGGCTCGATGGAGCGCGTGCGTGAGGCGAGCCTCGAGGAGCTCGCCGGCGTCGAGGGCGTCGGGCCGGTCATCGCCCAGGCGGTCCGCGAGTGGTTCGACGGCGAGGGGTCCGACTGGCACCGGCGCATCGTCGAGCAGTGGGCCGCCGACGGCGTGCGGATGGAGGACGAGCGCGACGAGTCGGTCGAGCAGACCCTCGCCGGCCTCACCGTCGTCGTCACCGGCTCGCTCGAGGGGTACTCGCGCGACGAGACCAAGGAGGCCATCCTCGCGCGCGGCGGCAAGGCGTCCGGGTCGGTCTCGAAGAAGACCGACTACGTCGTCGTCGGCGCCAACGCCGGCTCCAAGGAGGACAAGGCGCGCGAGCTCGGGCTGACCATCCTCGACGAGGCGCAGTTCACCCGCCTGCTCGAGACCGGCTCACCCGACTGAGGCCCCCGCCCGCGCGCGTCAGTGGTGGCCCTCGATCTGGTTCTGGATCGCCGCGTTGATGTTCTTGCCGGCGTCGCTCGCGTTGCCCGGCACCCCGTCCCGGAACGCCTCGCGCACGACCTTGGCCCAGAGGGCGGGGTCGTTGGCGAACAGGTGGCGGTACTGCGGCTTGACGTTGACGAGGTTCATCGCGTCGCGCACGGACATCCCGTTGAGCAGGTGGGCGGGGTCGTTGACCACGTTGCTCCACCGCAGGTTGGGGTGGTTCGGCACCGAGTAGCGGTTGCCGAGGAAGCGCGGGATGTCGTTGAGGATGTCGCGGAGCTCGTGCATGAGGCTGTCGAGGTCGGTGACCGAGTTCTTGAGCCCGGTGATCTTCGGACCGATCTCGGCGACGAGCGCCGACACGCGGGTCGTCGCCTGGTGGATGACCAGCGGGGTCGCCGCGCCGAGGGTGATGACGAGCTCGGCGACATAGCTGCAGATCGCCCCGGCGATCTGCGCCAGGGCGTCGCGCAGCAGCCCGTGGACGAAGCCCACGATGACCGCGGCGGCCTCGGTGCCGATCGACATGGCCCGGGCGGCGCCGGACCAGAACGACAGGCGGTCGGACATCTCGTCGATGTGCTCGCGGTAGCGCGTCATGTTGGGGCCGGACATGCCCTCGAGCTTCTGGTTCGCCCCCATGACGAAGGTCGTGTTGCTCGCCGAGAGGCTGTTGGCGACGTTGAGCCACGTGCCGGCGAAGGCGCTGACCTCCTCGGGGTTGCCCGCGAGGTCGTCGAACCAGCTCTTGATGGGGTCCAGGTGGTCGATGACCCACCCGATGCCTGCGGCGAACAGGCTGCCCAGCGGGTCACTCACCGTCGCCACGACGTCGAACCCGACGGCCACGCCCGACAGCGCCGCGTCGACCCAGCTGCGGTCGCCGATGGCCTGGCACAGTGAGGTGCCCGAGTCGATGAGACCGGCGCCCGAGGTGGCCGACCGCTCGCCCGGGGCGACGACGAGGTCGCTCATCGGCCGGCCCCCGCGACGTTCCCGGCGGCGCTCGCGTCGTCGTCCTGGTAGTTCGTCACCTGCGTGCGCAGGATGGTCACCGTCTTGCCGAGGTCGGCGGCGGCGTTCGAGATGCCGGTGTTGACCGCGCCCGCGAAGAGCCCGACCGTGCTCGCGAGGAACTGGTTGATGACCCCGAAGGACGACCCGTCGAGCGTCGTCTCCGCGGCCGTCGAGCTCGAGCGCACGTCGGCCTCGATGCCGGCCAGGCTCACGGCATGCTGCTGGATGCCCGTGGGGTTCACGTCGTACTGCACGGTGTTCCGTCCCTCCCGAGGTCCCTCGACCCCTCCGCCCGTACGATATGCGGACTCGCCACCCCTGACGATGGGGAGCGCTCCCCGCCGGGTGTCGGGGTGGGAATCTCGACCGAAGGGACGACCGATGGCCTGGGGGCTGCGGCTTCTGCTCGTGCTGGTGGGGATCGGGGTGGTCGGCATCGCTGCCCTCGCCCTGTGGCTCATCGTCCGCCCGGTCGTCACCGAGGCGCTCCGTGCACGCGCGACGGGGGACTGGTGGGTCCCGTTCCTGCCGAACGCAACCGGCGGATACGGGCCGCTGGCCGAGAACCACTGGTGGTCGGCCATGCGCGCCGAGACCCCCGGGTCGTCCGGCGGACTCGCGGTGCGCTGGGGCTTCTGGGCCCTCATGAGCGTGCTGCTCGTCGTCGCCGCGGGCAGCATCGTCGTCAACGTCCTGCGTCTCCTGGCCCGAGGCTGGTCGGCGGTCGGCTAGGACGCGGTCGGCTTCCGGCTCACCACATTCCGCCGCCGGACGGCGGCGGGGGCGGGGGACGCCTCGGTCCGCGGTCGCCCTCGTCGGTCCCCGTGCGCAGCACGGCCGGCCGGTGGAGCGCACCGGCCTCCCACTGTTCGCGGACGGTGCGGACCTCGGAGGCGTCCTCGCCGAACGCGTCCTCGGCGGTGCGTACGACATGGCGGGCGACCTCGGCCCGGGCACGTGAGATGGCCTCGCCCACCCGCGCGGCCAGCGCGTCGCCGCCGTCGGCGCAGGCGCTCGTCGCGATGCGCAGGTCGACGAGGGCTCCGGTGCCGCTCACCGTCGCTCGCACGCCCTCGTGCTCGCCGGCGGCTCGCTGCTGCTCGGCGGTGCGACGCCACTCGAGGGCGGTGCGCGCGCGGGTGGCGAGCCGGTCGAGCTCGGCCTGGCCGAGCCCGTCGATGCGGCTGAGGTCGTCGAACCCGCTCACCAGGCACCTCCCTGCGGTCGGGGGCGGGGGTCCGGCTCGTCGCGCTCGGCGCGGGGGGTGAGCCGCTCGACCTCGTCCGTCACCGCGGCCGTGGTGGCCGACCCGGGTCCCCACGCCGCCGCGGTGGACTCCTCCGTGCGCCGGCGCAGGTCGCGCTGGGCCTCGGCGTGCGCCTCGAGCACGGCCTGGGCGACGGCCTGACCGCCGTGGCCGGCGGCGGTGTCGCTGATGCCGAGCCCGACGACGGTGCCGCCCAGGTCGACCTCGACGCTCACGCCCCCGCGCAGGGCCGTGCCCCGGCCGGTGAGCTGCTCCATCTCGCGCACCCAGACGCCGGACCGCTGCGCGCGCTCGTGCGCGGCCTCGACCTGGGCGTCGATGTCTCCGTAGCCGTTCCCGGCCGATGACCCCACCATGGGCGCCACCCTAGAGGACCGGCGCTCCCCCGGGGCGTGGTCGCGACGGCTACCGTGCGGGGGTGGTCGACGACGCGCGCGAGGTGGTGGTCCGGGTGCAGCGAGGGCTGCGCCTCCTGGCCACCGTGATCATGGCGCCCCTCTGCCTGGGCATCCTCCTGGCGGTCGTCGACGCGGCCCGCGCCGGCGACCCCGGCGTCCCGCTAGGCCGTTCGGGGTGGACGGGCTACGTCGTCGGCGGCTGGCTGGTGTCCGGCCTCCTCCTCGTCACGATGGCGGGGTCGCTCCTCGTGCTCTGGCGCACGGAGGTCCGCGTCGGGCCGTGGACCGTCACCCGGCGGACGGTGTTCACCCGGCGGGAGACCGGACTGCAGGACCTGCGACGCGTCGTGCTCCGCGGGCCGACGACCGTCTCGCCCACCGGCCCTCGGCCCGCGGCCGTCCTCCTCGTCGACAAGGACGGTCGGACCGCGGCCGCGCTGCGGCCCAGCGAGACGGGCTTCCCGGAGTCCCTGGCCGTCGTGCGCGGCTGGGTGGAACGCCGTCCCGACCTCGTGCGGGACGAGGACACCGCGGCGCTGCTCGCGGCCGTCGGTCCCCGCACCCCCGCCTGAGCGGGTCCTGCTACTCGACGGGGGTGCTGCGCAGCGCCCGAGGCGCGTTGAGGTCCAGGGCCACGGCCACGACCCGGATGACGAAGACCAGTCCCACGCACAGCCAGGCCGTGAGGGGCGTCAGGGCGTCGAGGTCGTGCAGGAGGACGACGAGCGCCGCCCCGACGAGGGCCGGCACGGCGTAGAGTTCGCGCTGGAGCACCTCGGGGACCTGGCGGGCGAGGACGTCGCGGAGCATGCCGCCGCCCACCGCCGTGATGCCCCCGATGAGCGTCGCGGCCAGCGGCCCGGCCGACCGGTCGAGGGCGACGAGGGCGCCGCTCACGGCGAAGACCGCGAGCCCGGCCGCGTCGAGCAGGCGCACGACCGACGAGACGCGGCGTCGCCGAGCGTGCGGGCGGGTCGAGGACGACTGCTCCCACGTGCCGTGGAGGAGGAACACCCCGAGGCCGGCGGTCACGGCCGCGGCCAGCAGGCGCCAGTCGCTCACCGCCACCGGCGGGGTGATGCCGAGGAAGAGGTCGCGGATGATCCCGCCCCCGAGGCCGGCGACCCAGCCGAGCACGAGGATGCCGAAGAGGTCCAGCCCCCGACGGACCGCGACGATGGCGCCCGAGAGGGCGAAGACGAAGACCCCGACGACGTCGAGGACCGTCTGGAGCGACGCGGTGTCGGTGAGCACCGGCCGATTCTCGCAGCGGCACGGGCCGGCGCGCCGTGGGGGACCGGGTCGGGCACGGGCTCCCCGGCGCGTGAGCCGGCTGGGCGCCGCGCGGCCGTGACCGCGTGCCCCCATAGACTGACCGCCATGGCCGACCTGACCCGCGACGACGTCGCGCACCTCGCCGGGCTCGCCCGGATCGACCTCTCGGACGCCGAGCTCGACCGCATGGTCGGGGAGCTGGGCGTCATCCTCGAGTCCGTCGCGACGGTGCAGCAGGCCCCGATCGCCGACGTCGAGCCGATGAGCCACCCGCTGCCGCTCGTCAACGTGACCCGCCCGGACGTCGTCCGGCCGTCGCTGACGCCGCAGGAGGCGCTCGCCGGTGCCCCCGAGAGCGAGCAGCAGCGCTTCAGCGTGCCCCGCATCCTGGACGAGGAGTGACCGACCGCGTGACCACCGACCTGACCCGCGCCACCGCCGCCGAGCTCGCCGACCTCCTCAACGCCGGCTCGGTCTCCTCCCGCGAGGTGACCCGCGCGCTGCTCGACCGCACCGCCGCCGTCGACGGCGCGGTGCGCTCCTACCTGCACGTCGACGAGGACGGCGCGCTCGCCGCCGCCGACGACGTCGACCGCCGTCGCGCCGCGGGGGAGGAGCTGCACGCCCTCGCCGGCGTCCCCATCGCCGTCAAGGACGTCATGGCGACCCGCGGGCTGCCGACGACCTGCGGCAGCCGCATCCTCGAGGGCTGGGTGCCGCCGTACGACGCGACCGTCGTGCGCCGCCTGCGCGAGGCCGGCATGCCGATCCTCGGCAAGACGAACATGGACGAGTTCGCGATGGGCTCCTCGACCGAGCACAGCGCGTTCGGGCCGAGCCACAACCCGTGGGACCTCGACCGCATCCCCGGCGGTTCGGGCGGCGGCTCGTCGTCGGTCGTCGCCTCGTTCCAGGCGCCGCTGGCCATCGGCACCGACACCGGCGGCTCGATCCGCCAGCCGGCCGCGGTCACCGGCACGGTCGGCACCAAGCCGACCTACGGCGGGGTCTCGCGCTACGGCCTCGTCGCGCTCGCGTCCTCCCTCGACCAGGCCGGCCCGTGCAGCCGCACCGTGCTGGACTCGGCTCTCCTGCACGAGGTCATCGCCGGGCACGACCCGATGGACTCGACGTCCGTCGACGCCCCGGTGCCCGCCGTCGTCGAGGCCGCGCGCCGCGCCGACGTCAGCGGGATGCGCATCGGCATCGTCCGCGAGCTGACCGGCGAGGGCTTCCAGCCCGGCGTGCAGGCCCGCTTCGACGAGGCCGTCCAGCACCTCGTCGACGCCGGGGCCGAGGTCGTCGAGGTCTCCTGCCCGTCCTTCACCTACGCGCTCGCTGCGTACTACCTGATCCTCCCGAGCGAGGCGAGCAGCAACCTCGCCAAGTTCGACGCGATGCGCTACGGCCTGCGGGTCACCCCGGACGGCATCGATGCGCCGAGCGCCGAGCAGGTCATGGCCGCGACCCGCGACGCCGGCTTCGGCGACGAGGTCAAGCGCCGCATCATCCTCGGGACCTACGCGCTCTCGAGCGGCTACTACGACGCGTACTACGGCTCCGCGCAGAAGGTGCGCCGGCTCATCGCCGACGACTTCGCCGCTGCGTTCGAGACGGCCGACGTCCTCGTCACGCCGACCGCGCCGACCACCGCCTTCAGGCTCGGCGACAAGCTCGACGACCCGATGGCCATGTACCTCAACGACATCGCGACGATCCCGGCCAACCTCGCCGGCATCCCCGGCCTGTCCCTGCCGAGCGGCCTCGCCGACGAGGACGGCCTCCCGGCCGGCTTCCAGGTGCTCGCCCCGGCGATGGCCGACGAGCGGCTGTACTCGGTGGGCGCGGCCCTCGAGGCTCGCCTCGCCGCGGCCTGGGGAGGCCCCCTGCTGGACTGCGCGCCCGACCTGACGGAGGTGTCCCGATGAGCACGACGACCGGTGAGCGCACGCTCTCGTTCGACGAGGCGCTGGCCTCGTTCGACCCCGTCATGGGCCTCGAGGTGCACGTCGAGCTGGGCACGAACACGAAGATGTTCTGCGGCTGCCCGACCGAGTTCGGCGCCGAGCCGAACACGCAGGTCTGCCCGGTGTGCCTCGGCCTGCCCGGCGCCCTGCCGGTCGTCAACGCGGTCGCGGTCGAGTCGGCCATCCGGATCGGGTTGGCGCTCAACTGTTCCATCGCGGAGTGGTGCCGGTTCGCCCGGAAGAACTACTTCTACCCGGACATGCCGAAGAACTTCCAGACCTCGCAGTACGACGAGCCGATCGCCTTCGACGGCTACCTCGACGTCGAGCTCGAGGACGGCTCGACCTTCCGCGTCGAGATCGAGCGCGCGCACATGGAGGAGGACACCGGCAAGTCGCTGCACGTCGGCGGCGCGACGGGTCGCATCCACGGCGCCACCCACTCGCTCGTCGACTACAACCGGGCCGGCATCCCGCTCATCGAGATCGTCACGAAGCCGATCGTCGCGACGCGCGAGAAGGCCCCCGAGGTCGCGAAGGCCTACGTCGCGACGCTGCGCGACCTGCTCAAGGCGATGGACGTCTCGGACGTGAAGATGGAGCAGGGCTCGATGCGCTGCGACGTCAACCTCTCGCTCATGCCGCGCGACGGCGACACCTTCGGCACGCGCACCGAGACCAAGAACGTCAACTCGCTGCGCTCGGTCGAGCGGGCCGTCCGCTACGAGATCGGCCGGCACGCAGCGGTGCTCACCGACGGCGGCTCCATCACGCAGGAGACCCGCCACTGGCACGAGGACACCGGCATCACGACCTCGGGCCGCGTCAAGTCCGACGCCGAGGACTACCGCTACTTCCCGGAGCCCGACCTCGTGCCCGTCGCACCCTCGCGCGAGACGGTCGAGGCGCTGCGGGCCACGCTGCCCGAGCCGCCGGCCGCCCGCCGCAAGCGGCTCCAGGCCGACTGGGGCTACAGCGACCTCGAGATGCGCGACGTCGTCAACGCCGGGCTCGTCGAGCTCGTCGAGGACACCGTCGCCGCCGGCGCCTCGCCCGCGGCCGCCCGCAAGTGGTGGTCCGGCGAGATCGCGCGCCGCGCCAACACCGAGGGCGAGGACGTGCCGTCGTACGCCGCGCGCCTCGGCGTCACCCCGGCGCACGTCGTCGAGCTCGAGGGCCTCGTCACGAGTGGCCGCCTCAACGACTCGATGGCCCGGCAGGCCTGGGAGGGCGTCCTCGACGGCGAGGGCACGCCCACCGCCGTCGCCGACGCCCGCGGCCTGGAGCTGGTCCAGGACACCGGGGCGCTCGAGTCGGCCGTCGACGCCGTCATCGCCGCCAACCCCGACGTCGCCGCGAAGATCCGCGACGGCAAGGTGCAGGCGGTCGGTGCGCTCATCGGCCAGGTCATGCGCGAGATGAAGGGTCAGGCCGACGCCGGCGCGGCTCGCGCCATCATCCTCGAGCGGCTCGGCCAGGCCTGACCTGCGAGGTCCTGTCGCCCTCCTCACGCGGGGGCGCGTGGGGATGACCCGCGTGCCCCACGGGTGCATGATCGGAGCATGACCAGCGCCGCCCGAGACCGCGTCCTCGTCCTGCTCCGGCACGCCAAGACGGAGGAGACCAACCCGGGCGGCGACCACGAGCGCGAGCTGACCGGCCGGGGCCGGCGCGACGCGAGCGCCGCCGGTCGCTGGCTGCACGAGCACGGCATCGGCATCGACGAGGTGCTCTGCTCGACCGCCGAGCGGACCCGGCAGACGTGCGAGCTCGTCTGGGAGGCAGGCTGCCCCGAGGCCGACGTGCACCACGACCGGCGCATCTACAACGCCTCTCCCGAGGCGCTGCTCGACGTCGTGCACGAGGCCGACGACGACGCCGACGTCGTCATGGTCGTCGGCCACGCGCCCGGCATCCCCGCCCTCGCCGAGCTGCTCGCCGACGGCGAGGGCAGCGCCGAGGGGCACCGGGCCATGGCCGAGGGCTTCCCGACCTGCGCGCTCGCCGTCCTGCACTACGCCGGCCGGTGGTCCGACCTCGCGTTCGGCGACGCGCAGCTCGAGCGCTTCCACGTCGCCCGTGACGGGCGCTGACGACCGCCGGCTGCGGGCCCTCGAGCACGTCCGGCGGCTCGCCCGCGGAGGGCCGCTGGACTCGACCCTCCGGGTGACGGTGAACTTCCACCCGGAGCGCAGGTCGGCCGGCCGCACGGTGCTCGAGCACCTGGGCCACGACCGGGTGTACCGCTCGCAGTTCGAGACCGGGACGAGCAACGGCGGGCTGACCGCCCACCCCGGGGGCAGCCGCTGGCGGTGGGAGCAGCGGATGTTCGGGGGCGCCTACGACGACGCGCCCGCGGCGGAGCGGCCGCGCTACGGGGCGCTGGACCACCGACGGCGGGGTCTCGGTGGGGCCCCGCGCTTCGGCTCGGCCCACGTCCGGCTGGCCTCGTCCGTCCTGCCGCGGACGACCTTCTGCTTCCCCGACTCCGTCTTCCTGCCCACCGCCGTCGGCACGGTCGAGCGCTGCGACCTCGTCGGTCCGGCCGATGCGTTCGCGGCGAGGCCGCTGAGCGACGCCCTCGAGCGGGAGGAGGGCCGGCTGGACGCCGCGGTCGTCGGCCGGGCCGTCGAGACCGGACGCGAGGACCCGCAGGACCTCAAGAAGGTCTGGCACCACGTCGCGCGCTTCGGGTCGCCCCGGGAGCGTTGAGGGTTCAGGGGTGCAGGTCGAGGGCGTCCGCGACGCCGGTCCAGTAGCGCACGCGGTCCGCGGTGGTCGTGCGCGTCGAGGGCAGCACGCTCGTCGGCCGTGGCCGTCGGTCGTGCCACAGCCGGCCCGGCTCCGGGGCGGGCTCGGTCGCCACGACCCAGACGGTGGTGTCGCTGCCGTCGGCGTCGGTGCGCAGGACCGGGCGCAATGCCTTCGAGAAGGACGGGAGCGAGGCGTCCAGACCGGGCGTGCGCGCCCAGCCCGGGTGCGTGGCGTGGACCGTGACCCCGCGCGACGCCCAGCGGTCGGTGAGCACGGGGAGGAGCTCGACCTGGCCGCGCTTGCTGCGGGCGTAGGCGACCGACCCGCTGTAGCGGCCGGTCGTGTACTCGGGGTCGTCGACAGGGAGCGGCTGGGTGTACATCCCGCCGGAGGTGACGAGGACGACGCGGCCGGCGTCCTGCTCGAGGACGGGCAGGAGCAGCTCGGTCATGAGGACCGGGCCGAGCACGTGCAGGGCGAGGGTCAGCTCGTGGCCCTGCGGTGACGCCGTGCGTTCCGCGGGCAGCGCGCCGGCGTTGTGCACCAGCCCGCGCAGCGGCACGTCGGCGGCGGCGAAGCGACCCGCGAAGGTCCGGACCGAGTCGAGGTCGGCGACGTCGCAGCGCCAGACGCGGGCGGCGTCCGGTCGTCCGACGGCGGCGGCCACCTGTCCCGCGACGCGCTCGCCGCGCTCGGCGTCGCGGACGACGAGGTGGACGGTGGCACCGAGCGTGGCGAGGTCGAGGGCCGTGCGCCGGCCGAGGCCCGACGTCGCGCCGGTGACGGCGACGTGCCGGCCGGCCAGGGCCCCGACGGCGGGGTCGGCGGGCCAGCCCGGCAGTCGCCGGCGCACGGCGATTCCGAGCGCGGTGAAACCGGGAGCGACCGTGCGGTCCAGGGCGGTGTCGACGAGCCGGGCGGCGGCCCGGGGGAGCGGGCCGCTCACGTGAGGGACCTCATCGCGGCGATGGCGCCGCGCAGGTAGCGCTCGACGACCTCGCGCTCGGCGGGCGTCAGCGAGGCGTCGGTGCGGGCGAGGCCCTCGAACATCGGGGCGAGGTGACGCACGGCCTCGCGGCGACCGGACTCGGTGATGACGACCTCGGTGCGCCGGCCGTCGGCGGGGTGGCGGCGGCGCTCTGCGTGGCCACGGGCGACAAGACGGTCGATGACCTGGGACGAGGCCGCCGACGTGACGCCGAGCGCGCGTGCGAGGTCGACCGGGCCCATCGAACCCATCGCCAGGTGCCGCAGCGAGTGCAGCTCGGAGGTCGACAGGCCCGCCCGCCTGGCCACCTCGTGGGGGACCTGGGCGGCCACGTCGGTCAGCTCCTGGAGCGTGTCGAGCGTGCTCGAGCCGGTCCAGGCCGGGACGAGCTCGGTGACGGCGCGGGTTGCGTCCTGGGGGTCGTTATCCGTAATATCACTCACCAACTTAGCAATTAGGTGAATCACCTGTTGCTCCGATCCTAGCAATTCCTGTCAACAGCAACGGAGGCTGAACCGTGGGACGCATCGCCGACCTCGTCACCCGCCGGTGGGTCGCCGGCCTGCTGGCGCTCGTCGCGCTCCTCGCCGCCGGTGCGGTCGTCGGCGTCGTCGGGCAGGCCGAGAAGCCCGACGGCACGCTCACCGCCCTGCCGCTCGACTCCGAGAGCCGCGAGGCGGCCGCGCTGCGCCAGCAGCTGCCCGACGAGCAGGGGTCGGCGGCCGTCGTCCTCTTCGCGCGGGACGGCAGGCTGACCGACGCCGACACGCAGGCCATCGAGACCAAGGCCCGCGACCTGCCGGGCGCCGCCGGCATCCCCGCGCAGCGCAGCGAGGACGGGACGGCCGCCGTCGTCGTCGTCCCGGTGCAGGAGGGCGACGCGACCCGGACGGCCGACACCGTCGCGCAGATCCGGGAGGCCGCGAAGGCCGACCTGCCCGACGGGCTGACCGCGCAGGTCACCGGTCCGGCCGCGATCCAGGCCGACCTCGCCGGTGTCTTCGACGGCGCCAACACCCGGTTGCTGCTCGCGACGGCGAGCGTCGTCGCGCTGCTGCTCGTCCTCACCTACCGCAGCCCGGTCCTCTGGCTCGTGCCGCTCACCGTCGTCGGCGTCGCCGACCAGCTCGCCGCCGTCGCCGCGACGCACACGCTGGCCCTCTTCGACGTCGCCTGGGACGAGTCGACCGTGGGCATCCTCTCGGTGCTCGTCTTCGGTGCGGGCACCGACTACGCGCTGCTGCTCATCTCGCGCTACCGCGACGAGCTGCGCACCACCGAGGACCGGCGCGCGGCGATGGCCCACGCGCTGCGGCGCACCACCGAGGCCGTGCTCTCGAGCGCCTCGACCGTCGTCCTCGGCCTCCTCACCCTCCTGCTGTCGGCCTTCCCCGCGACCCGCGGGCTCGGGCTCGCCTGCGCCGTCGGCGTCGTCGTCGCGGCGTTCTTCGTGCTCGTCGTCCTGCCGGCCGCGCTCGTCGTCTTCGGCCGGTGGATCTTCTGGCCCCAGGTCCCGCGGGTCGGCCAGACCGGCCTCGCCGACGGTCACTCGGCCTGGCGCCGGGTCGGTGACGCGGTCGCCCGTCGACCCGTCGCGGTCGTCGCCGTCGTCGTCGTCGGCCTCGCGGTCGCCGCGGGCGGCATCAGCCAGGTCAAGGCCGGCCTCTCGACGGCCGACCAGTTCCTCGACACCCCCGAGTCCATCACCGCCTCGCAGCGCTACGGCGAGTCCTTCCCGGCCGGCTCGGTCGACCCCGTCGTCGTCATGACGCGCGGCGACGGCGAGGCGCTCGCGCAGCGGGTCGGGCAGGTCCCCGGCGTCGAGTCCGCCCGCGTCGCGGCCAGTGGCGGCGGGGTGACCGAGGTCGACGCCGTGCTCTCCGGCGACCCCGGCTCGGACGAGGTCCGCGACAACGTCCGTGCCCTGCGCGAGGCGCTCGCCGACCAGCCCGACACCTACGTCGGAGGCACCGAGGCCGAGGCGGTCGACACGGCCGAGGCGTCCTCCCGCGACCGTGCCCTCATCCTGCCGCTCATCCTCGGGCTCGTGCTCCTCGCGCTCGGCGGGCTCCTGCGCAGCGTCGTCGCCCCGGTCGTCCTCGTGGCGACCGTCGTCGGCACCTACCTCGCCAGCCTCGGCATCAGCTGGGTGCTCTTCACCCAGGTGCTCGGGTTCGAACGGCTCGACGAGGGCGTCCCGCTGCTGGCGTTCGTCTTCCTCGTCGCGCTCGGCGTCGACTACAACATCTTCCTCGTGACACGGGCGTCCGAGGAGGCCCGGCGGCACGGGCCGCGCGAGGGCATGCTCCGCGCCCTCGCGGCGACCGGTGGCGTCATCACGAGCGCGGGCATCCTGCTCGCCGCGGTCTTCGCCGTGCTCGGCGTGCTGCCGCTGGTGGTCCTCGCGCAGCTCGGCGTCATCATCTGCGTCGGTGTCCTGCTCGACACGCTGATCGTGCGGACCCTGCTCGTCCCGGCCGCCGCGGTCCTGCTCGGCGAGCGGTTCTGGTGGCCGCGCAGGCTCCGGCGCCACGACGACGAGCGCGGCGCCGGCCGCGACGAGGAGCCCGTCGCCGCGGGGGCGCCGAGCGCCTGAGGCCACGCCCGGGCGGGAGGAGAAATTTCCTCCCGCCCGGTGCATCCGGGCCGGGGGGCGCGGCGGAAGAGGGGGTGGGTCGCCACCGGGGCGACCCTCCCTCGACCAGGAGGTCCTCCATGCGAACCCGTCGCCTCGTCACCGCCGCCGTGGCCGTCGCCCTCGGTGCCACCACCCTCGCCGCAGCCCCGGCGAGCGCGTCGTCCGGATCGTCCACGCCCACCGGCACCCGCAGCCTCGCGGCCGTGCTCACGAGCGACGGCAACACGTTCGACCACAACTGGTACGACTACGACATCGTCACCGAGGCGGTCCTCGCGGTGCTCGCCGCGAAGCCGAACAGCCCGGTCAAGGTGCTGGCGGACGGCACGACGCCGGTCACCGCGTTCCTGCCCGACGACCGCTCGTTCCAGGTCCTCGCGTACGACCTCACCAAGCGCTGGCCCTCGACCGAGAAGAAGACCTTCGAGGCCCTCGTCGCGGCCGTCGGGGTCGACGCGATCGAGCAGGTGCTGCTCTACCACGTCGTGCCGGGCGCCACGATCACCAAGCGGGACGCCGTCAAGGCCAACGGCGCGGCCCTGACGACCGCCCAGGGCGGCACGGTGACGGTCAAGGTCCTCAACAAGTGGATCCCGATCATCGAGCTCAAGGACCAGGACCGCAACGACGTCAACCCGTTCGTCAACCCCCGCCGGTTCGACATCAACAAGGGCAACAAGCAGATCGCCCACGGGATCGTCTTCGTCCTGCGGCCCCTCGACCTCTGAGGTGTCGCTCGCGACGGGCGTCGCGCCGGTGGTGGGGGGACAGGACCCCACCATCGGTGCGGCGCCGCCGTCGGTGCCGTACCGCGCGGCACGCCCTAGGGTGGGTGGCGTGAGCGTGGACGCGGAGACCGGGGCCGAGGCGCAGGTCGACGACGTCGCCGCCCGTCTCGTGGCGGGGTCGCGCGAGGCGCTGGAGGAGGCCTGGGCCCGCTGGTCGGGCCTGGTCCACACGCTGGCGGTGCGCTCGCTCGGCAACCACCACGACGCCGAGGACGTGACCCAGCAGGTGTTCGTCGCGGCGTGGCGGGGCCGGCACACGCTCGACCCGACGCGCGGGTCGGTGCCCGGCTGGCTCGTCGGCATCACCCGGCACAAGGTCGCGGACCTGCACGCCCAGCGGGCCCGCCAGGCCCGCGACGCCGAGGCGGCGGCGCGCGAGTCCCTGCCCGACACGCACGCTCCGCCCCCCGAGGAGCGGCTCGCGGCGCGGCTCCTGCTGGCCGACGCGCTCGACCGTCTCGGCGAACCCCGCGCGAGCGCCATCCGTCTGGCCCTCGTCGACGAACTCACCCATGAGGAGGTCGCGCAGCGGCTCGGTCTCCCGCTCGGCACCGTCAAGAGCCACATCCGCCGAGGACTCACGACCCTGCGACGCCACCTGGAGGAGGTGACCGATGACCACGCCTGAGCACGCCGTCCACCCGGACGACGACCTCGTGCTGCTCGCGACCGGTCACCCGGTCCCGGCCGAGGTGTCCGCCCACCTCGAGACCTGCCCCCGCTGCGCCCACGAGGTCGCCGCCCTGCGCGCCGTCTCCGAGCTGCTGCGCGACCCGGTCGACCTCGTCGCCGCGCCGGCCGGCCTCTGGGACAAGGTCGCCGCCGAGATCGACCGTGACGAGGAGGGGCGTCCCGTCCTCACGGTCGTCGACGGCGCGGTCGCCGACGACGCGACCCCGCCCGCGCCGCCGCGCGGTGTCGTCGCTCCGCTGCCCGACCCGGCACCCGCGGCCTCCTTGGCGCCCGCCCGGTCGCGCCGGCGCCGCTTCGCCGGCGGGTGGCTCGTCGCCGCCGCTGCTGCCGGGGTCGTCGTCGGGGGCGTCGGGGTGCGCGCCCTGGACGGTCCGGAGCCGCAGCCGACACCGTCCGCGGTCGTGCTCGGCGAGACGAAGCTCGACACCCTCGACACGCAGCAGGTCCTCGGGGCGGCCAGCGCCGTCCGCGTCGACGGCCACCTCGACCTCGACGTCGACACCCCGGCGCTCGACCCGGGCACCGGATACCTCGAGGTGTGGCTCATCAACAAGGACCTCAAGCGGATGGTCTCGGTGGGCGTGCTCCGGCCCGGCGAGGGCAACCAGCGCTTCGCCATCGACCAGTCGCTCATCGACCAGGGCTACGTCATCGTCGACATCTCCCGCGAGGGGTACGACGACAAGCCCGAGCACTCCGGCGACAGCATCGCGCGCGGCACCCTCGCCCTCTGACGAGAGTCCGCCGCACACACGGACGGGCCCCGGGTGCTGGTGCACCCGGGGCCCGTCCGCGTCGGTCGGTGGCTCAGCCCTTGGGGACGAGCACGCCGTCGATGACGTGGATGACGCCGTTCGTGGCCTCGATGTCGGTCTGCGTCACCGTGACCTCGCCTCCGGAGGTGTCGGTGAGGGTGACGGTGTCGCCGTCGACGCCGATGGTCAGCTTCTCGCCGTTGACCGTCTCGACCTCCTGACCGTCCATCGTCGCGACGTCGGCGGCCATGACCTTGCCCGGCACCACGTGGTAGGTGAGGACGTCGGTCAGCGCGCCCTGCGGGTCGGCGAGCAGGTCGTCGAGGGTGCCGTCGGGAAGGGCCGTGAACGCCTCGTCGGTCGGGGCGAAGACCGTGTACGGCCCCTCGCCCTTGAGGGTCTCGACGAGGCCGGCGGCCTCGAGCGCGGTGGCGAGGGTGGTGAAGCCGCCGGCCGCGACGGCGGTGTCGACGATGTCGGCGGAGGCGGCGGCGGACTCCGAGGCGCTCGGCGAGGCCGAGGTCGGCGCGGCCGAGGAGGTGGCGGGGGTGCTCGCCCCGGCGTCGGTGTCGGAGTCCGACCCGCAGGCGCTGACGACGAGCGCGAGGGAGAGGGCGGCGGTGGCGGCGAGGGTGCGTCGCATGACGGGGTCCTTCCGGAGGGGGTGGTGTTCCTGACACCCCCACTTCCGTCGTCACCGTGCCCGTGGATGCACTTCCTTCGACAAACTTTCGACGACCTGCGGCGGCGGCGGTCGTGGGTCGATCGGCGGGACACCCGGGCGAGACCCCGGCGGCGAACCTAGGATGACCGGCATGACGACGACGCCCGACATCAAGCCCCGCAGCCGCGACGTCACCGACGGTCTCGAGAAGACCGCCGCCCGAGGGATGTTGCGCGCCGTCGGCATGGGCGACGACGACTTCGCGAAGCCCCAGGTCGGCGTCGCGAGCTCGTGGAACGAGATCACCCCGTGCAACCTCTCGCTCGACCGGCTGGCCAAGGCGGTCAAGGACGGCGTGCACGCCGGCGGCGGCTACCCGCTGGAGTTCGGCACCATCTCCGTCTCCGACGGCATCTCGATGGGCCACGAGGGGATGCACTTCTCGCTCGTCAGCCGCGAGATCATCGCCGACTCGGTCGAGACCGTCATGAGCGCCGAGCGCCTCGACGGCTCGGTCCTGCTCGCCGGCTGCGACAAGTCCCTGCCGGGGATGCTCATGGCCGCCGCGCGCCTGGACCTCTCGTCGGTCTTCCTCTACGCGGGCTCGATCCTCCCGGGCATCGCCAAGCTGTCGGACGGCACCGAGAAGACCGTGACGATCATCGACGCCTTCGAGGCGGTCGGAGCGTGCCTCGCGGGGAAGATGAGCCGTGAGGACGTCGACGCCATCGAGCGCGCCATCTGCCCGGGGGAGGGCGCCTGCGGCGGCATGTACACCGCCAACACGATGGCGTCCGTCGCCGAGGCGATGGGGATGTCGCTGCCCGGCTCGGCCGCTCCGCCGGCCACCGACCGCCGCCGCGACGGCTTCGCCCGCAAGTCCGGCGAGGCGGTCGTCGAGCTGCTCCGCCGCGGCATCACCGCACGCGACATCATGACCAAGGAGGCGTTCGAGAACGCCATCGCCGTCGTCATGGCCTTCGGCGGCTCGACCAACGCGGTCCTGCACCTCCTGGCCATCGCCCACGAGGCCGAGGTCGACCTCACCATCGACGACTTCCAGCGGATCGGCGCCAAGGTCCCGCACCTCGCCGACGTCAAGCCCTTCGGCCGCTTCGTGATGACCGACATCGACCGCGTCGGCGGCGTCCCCGTCGTCATGCGTGCGCTGCTGGACGCCGGTCTGCTGCACGGGGACTGCCTCACCGTCACCGGTCGCACCGTCGCCGAGAACCTCGCCGACATCCGTCCGCCGGACCCCGACGGCCACGTCGTGCGTGCGATGGACGAGCCGATCCACCGCACCGGTGGCCTGACCATCCTCAAGGGCTCGCTCGCCCCCGAGGGCGCGGTCGTCAAGTCGGCCGGCTTCGACTCCGACGTCTTCGAGGGCACCGCCCGCGTCTTCGACGGCGAGCGCGCCGCGATGGACGCCGTCGAGCAGGGCGCCCTCACCGCCGGCGACGTCGTCGTCATCCGCTACGAGGGTCCCAAGGGCGGCCCGGGGATGCGCGAGATGCTCGCCGTCACCGGGGCCATCAAGGGCGCCGGCCTCGGCAAGGACGTCCTCCTCCTCACCGACGGCCGCTTCAGCGGCGGCACGACCGGCCTGTGCGTCGGCCACGTCGCGCCCGAGGCCGTCGACGAGGGCCCGGTCGCGTTCGTCCGCGACGGCGACCGCATCCGCCTCGACGTCGCGAACGCCACGCTCGACCTCCTCGTCGACGACGCGGAGATGGAGCGCCGGCGGTCCGAGGGCGTCACGCACCCCGAGCCGAAGTACACCCGCGGTGTCCTCGCCAAGTACCGCCGGCTGGTGCAGAGCGCCAGCACGGGGGCGGTGTGTGACTGACGCACCGGGGGAGGGGCCGGCGCTCGAGCTGGTCGGCCTCGTCAAGGAGTTCCGGGGGCGGCGGGTGGTCCACGGGCTCTCGCTCGCGGTGCCCCGGGGCTGCCTCTACGGGCTCGTCGGGCCCAACGGCGCCGGCAAGACGACCACGCTGTCGATGGCGACCGGCCTGCTGCGCCCGACCGCCGGCACCGCGCGCGTCCTCGGTCACGACGTGTGGGCGGACCCGCCGGCGGCCAAGGCGGTCATGGGGGTCGCCCCCGACGGGCTGCGCCTGTTCGAGCAGCTGGGCGGGCGCGAGCTCCTGCACTACGTCGCCGACCTGCGCCGGATGCCCCAGGACGTGAGCCGTCCGCGGGCCGAGGAGCTCCTCACCGTGCTCGACCTCGCCGCCGACGCCGACACGGTCGTCGCCGACTACAGCGCGGGGATGGTCAAGAAGATCAGCCTCGCGGCGGCGCTCATCCACGCCCCGCGCCTGCTCGTGCTCGACGAGCCGTTCGAGGCCGTCGACCCCGTGTCGGGCCAGGCCATCCGAACCATCCTGCGGCGCTACGTCGCGACGGGTGGCACGGTCGTCATGTCGAGCCACGTCATGGAGCTCGTCGAGGGCCTCTGCGACCGGGTGGCGGTCGTCGCCGGCGGCCGGGTGCTCGCCGAGGACACCGTGGCCGCACTCACCGCGACCGGCTCCCTGCACCAGCGCTTCCTCGAGCTCGTCGGCGCGGGCGACGTCTCGGAGGACGGCCTCACCTGGCTCGGGGGGTGAGCCGCCGATGACCCTGCTCATCGTCCGGCTGCGGCTGCGGATGTGGCGGACCGCCCTCTCGCGCAGCTCGGTCCAGCTGGTGTCGGCCATCATCGGAGGGCTGGTCGCGCTCGGTGCGGTCGGCCTCCTCGGGCCGTCCATCGCGCTCCTCGCGGCGCGCCCCCTCGCGCTCACGGCGGTCACGGTGCCGCTCTTCGCCGGGGTCACGCTCCTCTGGCTGGTGCTCAGCCTCGTCGCGACGGGCGTCGACAACGTCCTCGACCCCACCCGCTTCACCGTCCTGCCGCTGCGCGCGCCCGAGCTGGCGCGGGGCCTGCTCGCCGCGACCCTCACGGGCATCCCCGCCGTCGTGCTCACGCTGCTCGCGCTCGCCCAGGTGCTCGCGTGGTCCTCGCACCCCGCGGCGGTCCCGGCGGCGCTCGCGGCGGCCGTGCTCGGCCCGCTCACGGCCGTGCTCCTCACGCGCGCGGTCACCAGCGCCCTCGCCGGGGTGATGACGAGCCGGACCGGTCGGCTGCTCGGGGCGGCCGTCGTCGCGCTCGCGACCCTGCTGCCGCTCGTCCTCAACCTCCTCGTCACCTCGGGGGAGCCGGGCCTGTCGCTGCGCTCGCTCGACGCCCGCGATGCCGCCGTCGTCGCGTCATGGACGCCGGTCGGCTGGGCCTGGGGCCTGCCCTTCGACGTCGCGACCGGTCGGTGGGCCTCCGCCGTCGTCCACCTCGCCCTCGCGCTCGGCCTGCTCGCCGTCCTCTGGCGGGTGTGGGTGCGGCAGCTCGAGCGGGTGCTCACCTCCCCGATGACGAGCGGCGGCGGCCAGCACATCGGTCGCGGCCGGCTCCTGCCGCGCCTGCTCGGGCACTCGCCGACGGCCGCGGTGGCCGCGCGCCGGGTGCGGGCCTGGTACCGGGACAGCCGCCTCGTGAGCATCGCGCTGCGCACGGCGGTGCTGCCGGTCTTCTTCGTCGTGCAGGCGGCCGTGACCGGGACGGGGGCCCTCGCCGGGACCGGGGTGGTGACCCTCGCGGTCTTCGCCGGGCTGACCCTCATGAACGACCTCGCCTTCGACGGGCCGGCGTGGTGGATGCACGTGAGCACCGGGGTGCGGGGGTGGGAGGACCGGCTCGGGCGGGTCGTGGCCTCGGCCGTCGTCTTCGGCCCGGTGGTCGCCCTCACCTTCGTCGTGTCGGTGGGGATCGGCGCGATCGAGGCGGTGCTCGCCTGGCTCGCCGTGGTCGTGGCGGCGTTCGGCGCGAGCCTCGGCCTCGCCGCCGGGGTCGGGGCCGTCCTGCCGGGCACCGCCCCGCGGACCGGCGGCAACCCCTTCGCCGCGTCGTCCGGCGGCGCCGCCCAGGGCTGCCTCACGGCCCTCGCGTCGTTCGTCGGCCCGGTGGTGCTCGTGCTCCCGGTCGTCGTCGGCGCGGTGCTGTCGCGGGGGAGCGCCCTGCTCGGTGCCGTCGTCGTGGTGGTCTCGGTCCTCTACGGCGCCGGCCTGCTCGCCGCAGGGGTCGTGCTCGGCGGGCGCCACCTCGACCGCACCGCCCCCGAGATGCTCGGACGCCTCGGTCAGGTCCAGGTCTGACGCCGGTCCGGCCCCGCGGACTCGACCCGCCAGAGCAGCGCCGCGAGCAGCGCGGCGAGCCCCGCCCCGGCCACCGTGAGGAGCAGCCGCTTCAGGGCGACGCCGGAGGCCCGGCCGACGAGGCCGCTCGAGCCGACGAGGACGATCGCCGCGCTCGACGCCCCGGCCATCCAGCGGGTCTCGCGGACGGCCGTCCACGCGAGGGCGAGCACGCCGAGGACGCCGGCCCCGGCGAGGACGACGGCGGTCGGGACGAGGGCGGTGGCGAGGACGGCGAGCACGACACCGACGACGGTGCCGACGACCCGCGCGGTGGCCTGGCCGGCGGTCTCGTTGCGCGACACCGCCAGCACCGTCGCGACCGCGACGACGAGCCAGTAGCCGTGCCCGAGGCCGAGGGCGCTCGTCACGGTGGTGCCGACCCCGGCGACGACGGCGGTGGCCAGCGCGTGCCGACCCGCCTCGGCCAGGGGGACCGGCTGCGGGGCGGCGCCGGCCCGGGCCGCGGTGGCGGCCGCCACGACGAGCAGCGCGCCGACGCCCACCCACAGGGTCACGACGCCACCGGTCCGCCCCAGCGGCAGCCCGGCGCCGAGGGCCGCGAGGACGGGGAGGAAGGTCGCGAGGCGGGCGGCCCCGCGGAGAGGACACCGAGACCGAAGGAGGCGGCGCAGAGCACCGCGACGACGAGCGCGGCGAGGGCCGCGACGGCGACGACGAGCGCGGCCGCGAGGGTGAGGACGCGGCGTGGTGGCCACGGGACGGACACGGCGCGAGGCGAGCGCGGCCCGGACCCGCCGGAGTGACGGACGCCACGGTCCCGGATGCTGGGACCGGCCGTCTCGCCGGTTGACACACCGGGGGGAGGGGGAGACAGTTGTCGCGTGGCCCGGATCCTCGTACTTCCACAGCGCGCCTGACGCCCCCGCGACCAGGCGCGCTCCCTCCGTCGTCCCACCATGGGACTGGAGGGTTTTTTTGTGCGCGGACCCCGGCACGACCCTTTCGGCGAGAAGGAAGCGGTGACACGAACGTGAGCGACACCCGACCGGCGACCCCGGCACCCCTGAAACCGGCTCCCAGCCCGGCCCGGGTGGCCGAGCAGGCGCGCGCCAAGGCACCCGTGGAGGTGACCGGCGCCCAGAGCCTCGTGCTCTCGCTCGAGGCGATGGAGGTCGACACGGTCTTCGGCATCCCCGGCGGCGCGATCCTCCCCGCCTACGACCCGCTGCTGGACTCCGTCAAGGTCCGCCACATCCTCGTGCGCCACGAGCAGGGCGCCGGCCACGCGGCCGAGGGGTACGCGGCCGCCACGGGGCGGGTCGGCGTGTGCATGGCGACCTCCGGCCCCGGCGCCACGAACCTCGTGACGCCGCTCGCCGACGCCTACATGGACTCGGTGCCGATCGTCGCGATCACGGGGCAGGTCAGCTCGACGGCCATCGGGACCGACGCCTTCCAGGAGGCCGACATCCGCGGCATCACGATGCCGGTCACGAAGCACAACTACCTCGTCACCGACCCCGCCGAGATCCCGCGGGTCATCGCCGAGGCGTTCCACGTCGCGAGCACCGGCCGGCCCGGGCCCGTCCTCGTCGACATCTCCAAGGACGCGCTCCAGGCGCGCACCACGTTCTCGTGGCCGCCGAAGATCGCCCTGCCCGGCTACCACCCGGTGACCCGTCCGCACGGCAAGCAGATCCGCGAGGCCGCGCGCCTCGTCGCGGCGGCCGAGCGCCCCGTCCTCTACGTCGGCGGCGGCGTCATCCGGGCCCGCGCGAGCGAGGAGCTGCGCCGCTTCGTCGAGCTGACGCAGATCCCCGTCGTGACGACGCTCATGGCCCGCGGCGCCCTGCCCGACAGCCACCCGCTGCACCTCGGCATGCCGGGGATGCACGGCTCGGTCGCCGCCGTGACCGGCCTCCAGAAGAGCGACCTCATCATCGCGCTCGGCGCGCGCTTCGACGACCGGGTCACCGGGCAGCTGTCGACCTTCGCGCCCGAGGCCAAGGTCATCCACGCCGACATCGACCCGGCCGAGATCGGCAAGAACCGCGTCGCCGAGGTGCCGATCGTCGGCGACGCGCGCGCCGTCATCGCCGACCTCGCCGAGGCGGTCGAGGCCGACATGGAGGCCGGGCAGGGCGGCGACTACACCGCGTGGCGCGAGCGTGTGGCCGGCTGGAAGGAGACTTTCCCCGTCGGGTACACGGCGCCCGAGAACGGCGCTCTCGCACCGCAGTACGTCATCGAGCGGCTCAGCGCGCTGAGCGGGCCGGAGTCGGTGTACGTGGCCGGTGTCGGCCAGCACCAGATGTGGGCCGCGCAGTTCGTGCAGTACGAGCGGCCCAACGCCTGGCTCAACTCCGGCGGCCTCGGGACGATGGGCTACTCCGTCCCGGCCGCGATGGGCGCGCAGGTCGGCGAGCCGGACCGCACGGTCTGGGCCATCGACGGCGACGGCTGCTTCCAGATGACCAACCAGGAGCTCGCCACCTGCGTCATCAACAACATCCCGATCAAGGTCGCGATCATCAACAACAGCAGCCTCGGGATGGTCCGCCAGTGGCAGACCCTCTTCTACAACGAGCGCTACTCGAACACCGACCTGCACACCTCGGTCGGCTCGCGCGTCCCCGACTTCGTCAAGCTCGCCGACGCCTACGGCTGCGTCGGGCTGCGGTGCGAGCGGCCGGAGGACGTCGACGAGACGATCCGCCAGGCGATGGCCGTCACCGACCGCCCGGTCGTCGTCGACTTCGTCGTCGAGCGCGACGCGATGGTCTGGCCGATGGTCCCCGCCGGCGTGAGCAACGACGCGATCCAGGTCGCCCGCGACACCGCTCCGCAGTGGGACCGCGAGGAGTCCGAGGCCATCGAGCAGCACACCGACGCCGACCACGACGGCCGCTGAGGGAGAACCATGAGCAAGCACACGCTGTCCGTCCTGGTGGAGAACAAGCCCGGCGTCCTCGCGCGCATCGCCGCGCTCTTCTCCCGCCGCGGCTTCAACATCGACAGCCTCGCCGTCGGCGAGACCGAGCACCCCGAGGTCTCGCGGATGACCGTCGTCGTCGACGTCGAGGACCTCCCGCTCGAGCAGGTGACCAAGCAGCTCAACAAGCTCGTCGAGGTGCTCAAGGTCGTCGAGCTCGAGCCCGGCTCGGCCGTCCAGCGGCAGGTCATGCTCATCAAGGTGCGCGCGGACGCCGCCACCCGCAGCCAGGTCCTCGAGATGGTCCAGATGTTCCGGGCCAAGGTCGTCGACGTCGCGACCGAGTCGCTGACCATCGAGGCGACCGGCACCACCGAGAAGCTCCACGCGCTGCTCGAGGTCCTCGAGCCCTTCGGTGTCCGCGAGCTCGTGCAGTCGGGGATGGTCGCGATCGGCCGTGGGCCGCGCTCGATCACGGACCGGGCGCTCCGCAGCGCCTGAGCCGCACCCCCCTAGAGTCCCATCCAGCAGCACACCCGACCCGAAGGAGAGGCCTGTTCCGATGGCCGAGATGTTCTACGACGACGACGCCGACCTGTCGGTGATCCAGGGCCGCAAGGTCGCGGTCATCGGCTACGGCAGCCAGGGCCACGCCCACGCCCTCAACCTGCGCGACTCCGGCGTCGACGTGCGCGTCGGCCTCGCCGAGGGCTCCACGAGCCGCGCCAAGGCGGAGGCCGAGGGCCTGACCGTCCACACCGTCGCCGACGCCGTCCGCGAGGCCGACCTCGTCGTCATCCTCACGCCGGACCAGGTGCAGCGCGGTCTCTACGCGGCCGAGATCGAGCCGAACCTCCGGGACGGCGCGGCCCTGCTCTTCGGCCACGGCTTCAACATCCGCTTCGGCTACATCGAGCCGCCGGCCGGCTCCGACGTGCTCATGGTCGCCCCGAAGGGCCCCGGCCACATCGTGCGCCGCGAGTTCGTCGACGGGCGCGGCGTGCCCGTGCTCCTCGCCGTCGAGCAGGACGCCTCGGGCTCGGCCTGGGACCTCGCGAAGTCCTACGGCAAGGCGATCGGCGGCCTGCGCGCCGGCGGCATCAAGACCACTTTCACGGAGGAGACCGAGACCGACCTGTTCGGTGAGCAGGCCGTCCTCTGCGGTGGCGCCTCGCAGCTCGTCATGTACGGCTTCGAGACGCTCGTCGAGGCCGGCTACCAGCCCGAGGTCGCGTACTTCGAGTGCCTCCACGAGCTCAAGCTCATCGTCGACCTCATGATCGAGGGCGGCATCGCCAAGCAGCGCTGGTCGGTCTCCGACACCGCCGAGTACGGCGACTACGTCTCCGGGCCCCGCGTCATCGACCCGCACGTCAAGGACAACATGAAGGCCGTCCTCGAGGACATCCGCAACGGGAACTTCGCCAAGCGCTTCATCGACGACCAGGACGCCGGGGCACCGGAGTTCAAGGAGCTGCGCGCCAAGGGCGCCGCCCACCCCATCGAGGGCACCGGCCGCGAGCTGCGCCAGCTCATGGCGTGGGTCGACACCGACCGCGACAGCGACTACGTCGAGGGCTCCGCCGCGCGCTGACGCGACACCACCACCTCGACCCACCCCGTCGAGTGAGCAGAACACGCCGTGCGCGACTCCTCGCGCACGGCGTGTTCTGTACGTTCGACACATGCGTGACCTCGTCGACGGGTGGCCCTTCTGGGTCGTCCTCGTCGCGTTCTGGGCCGGCGCCACGGCCCGCGGGGTCGCGACGTACTGGGTCGGGCGCGGCGTGCGGGCCGGGGGAGGGCGCACCCGCTGGGCCCACCACCTCGACCGGCCGGCCGTCGCGCGCGCCGAGCGCTTCGTGCGCCGGGTCGGCCCGCCCGCCGTCACCCTCGGCTTCCTCACCGTCGGCCTGCAGAGCGCGATCAACGCCTCCAGCGGGATGCTCCGGATGCCGCTGCGCCGCTTCCTGCCCGCGGTCGTCCTCGGGGCCCTGCTCTGGGCGGCCGTCTACACGACGGTCGGGATGACGGTCGTCGACGCCGCGCTCGGCCGGGTGCCCTGGTGGTGGCTCCTCGTGGCCGCCGGCGTCGTGCTGCTCGTCGTCCTCGCGGCGCGGCGGCTGCGTCGTCGGGTCGACGCCGCGGCCTGACCCCGGACGCGACGACGATCACATCGTGGTCACTGGTGTCCACATGCTGGCGGGTGCCTACGATGGAGGTCCCGGCACAGCGGCGTGCCGGACGGCACGTCACCGCATCGGCGGACCCCCGACCACCCACGCACGCAAGGGACCTTTCACGTGACCAAGCCCGTCGTCCTCATCGCCGAGGAGCTCTCGCCCGCGACCATCGACGCCCTCGGACCCGACTTCGAGGTGCGCCACACCGACGGCGCGGACCGCTCCCAGCTCCTGCCGGCCATCGCCGACGTCGACGCGATCCTCATCCGGTCCGCGACCAAGGTCGACGCGGAGGCCCTCGCCGCCGCGAAGAACCTCAAGGTCGTCGCCCGCGCCGGGGTCGGTCTCGACAACGTCGACGTCGACGCCGCCACGAAGGCCGGTGTGATGGTGGTCAACGCGCCGACCTCGAACATCACCTCCGCCGCCGAGCTCGCCGTCGGCCTGCTCCTCGCCTGCGCCCGCAACATCGCGCCGGCCAACGAGGCGCTGAAGAACGGCGCGTGGAAGCGCAGCAAGTACGGCGGCGTCGAGCTGCTCGAGAAGAAGGTCGGCATCGTCGGCTTCGGGCGCATCGGCCAGCTGGTCGCCGAGCGGCTCAAGGGCTTCGGCGTCGAGATCCTCGCCTACGACCCCTACGTGTCGGTGCAGCGCGCCGGCCAGCTCGGGGCCCGCCTCGTCACCCTCGACGAGCTGCTCGCCGAGTCCGACTTCATCACCATCCACCTGCCGAAGACGCCCGAGACCCTCGGCCTCATCGGCAAGGAGGCCCTCGCGAAGGTCAAGCCGAGCGTGCGGATCATCAACGCCGCCCGCGGTGGCGTCCTCGACGAGTCGGCCCTCGCCGAGGCCATCGCCGACGGTCGCGTCGCCGGCGCCGGACTCGACGTCTTCGCGTCCGAGCCGTGCACCGACAGCCCGCTGTTCGCCTTCGAGTCGGTCGTCGTCACGCCGCACCTCGGCGCCTCGACCGAGGAGGCCCAGGAGAAGGCCGGTGTCGCGGTCGCGAAGTCCGTGCGCCTGGCGCTCGGCGGCGACCTCGTGCCGGACGCCGTCAACGTGTCCGGCGGCGCGGTCGCCGAGGAGGTCCGCCCGGGCATCGACCTCGTCGAGAAGCTCGGCCGCGTCTTCACCGCCATCGCCGGCTCCGTGCCGGTGCAGCTCGACGTCGAGGTGCGCGGCGAGATCACCCAGCACGACGTCTCGATCTGGGAGCTGTCGGCGCTCAAGGGCCTGTTCACCGACATCACCGAGGACCCGGTGACCTACGTCAACGCCCCGCTGCTCGCCAAGGAGCGCGGCCTGGAGTCGCGCCTGGTCACCGACGGCAGCAGCGAGGACTACCGCAACGTCACGACGCTCAAGGGCACGCTCGCCGACGGCACGGTCGTCTCCGTGGCCGGCACGCTGACCGGCCCGAAGCTCGTCCAGAAGGTCACCGGCGTCCACGGCTACGACCTCGAGGTCCCGCTGAGCCGCCACCTCGCGTTCTTCTCCTACGTCGACCGGCCGGGCGTCATCGGCTCGATCGGCCGCCTCCTCGGCGACGCCGACGTCAACATCGCCGCCATGCAGGTCTCGCCGCACGACGCCGACGGCACCGCGATGGTGGCGCTGACGGTCGACCGCGCGATCCCCGACGAGGTCGTCGCGGCGATCGGTCGCGAGATCGGCGCCGACACCGTGCGCGTCGTCAACCTCGGCTGACCACCGGCACCCCGCGACGGCGGTCCGCCCCCTCGGGGGTGGGCCGCCGTCGTCGTGTGCGGCGCAGCCCGGCCGCGAGGGCGAGCCCCCACGCGAGGAAGAGGGGGTCCCACAGCCAGGCGTGGCCGCGGACGGCCACGAGGTCCTCGACCGGGCCGAGGCCACCCGTCAGGGCGAGGTTGGCCGCGACGGTGTTCGCGAGGCCGTAGAGCACGAGGGCGGCGGCGACGAGCCAGGCCGCGATGCGCAGGCCGTGCCGCGGGCCGCCACGTCGGGCGGCGAGGAGGGGGACCCACGCCGCGGCGAGCTTGCCGAGCCCGATGGCGGCGAGGGCGAGGCCGGCGGCCACGGGGGACTCGTCCCGCCACGACGTCGCCCACTCGCCGAGGGTGGCGGCGAGGACGGGGGAGCCGGCCGCCCACGCGAGGCTGGAGGCGGCGTGCACGGTACCGAGGCCGGCGGCGAGCACCAGGGCGGGTGGGGCGGAGGGGCGGAGAGGCACGGTGTCGACGCTACGGGCGTGCGACCGACCGCGGCATGGGGGAGGACCCCGGCGGGACCCCGGGACGCCGTCGTGGGACAGAGGGCGCCCCGTGCACTCGATCCGTCGTCGCCACCGCTGATCACGTCGTCCAGGGGCCGCCGAGACGCGCGATTCCGAACTTCGGCGGCCGGTGTGACGCGCATCTCGTGCGTCGCGCGGTCCGCATCGTGGGATCGACCTGACGGGTAGTAGGACGTCCTCCTACCGTGGAGGCATGACGCGGCGCGTACTCCTCATTCCCGGCCGCGGCGAGGTCCTGTAGTCAGCACCCTCGCCGCGGAGACCCCGCGACGCCGCTGACCGCTCGCCGGCCCACCCCGGCTCGAGCACCGGACCACCCAGAACCCCCGAGCGGCACCCGCCGCGGAAACGAGAGACGCGATGAACACCGAGACGACGTTCGACGAGGCCACCCTGGCACGCCAGGCCCTGCAGGAGTCGATGGACCTGCGCGACCAGGGTCACAGCGACGACTGACAGCGACCGGGTCCCACGCTCTGCGTGGGCCTGAGCCCCGACGCCGCCCACGAGCGGCGCGGACCCGACGGCCGTTCTCGCCCTTCCACGGGCTGGGACGGCCGTCCGCATCCCGGACCCACCTCCCTAGGCTGGAGCACATGAGCGACGCCGCCACGACCACCCCGTCCTCCCTCGACCTCGCCGTCATCGCCGGCGACGGGATCGGCCCGGAGGTCGTCGCCGAGGGGCTCAAGGTGCTCGAGGCGGCGGTCGGCGCCGACGGACCCAAGGTCGCGACCACCGAGTACGACCTCGGCGCCCGGCGCTGGCACGCGACCGGCGAGACCCTCCCGGACTCCGTCCTCGAGGAGGTCACGGGCCACGACGCCATCCTCCTCGGCGCGATCGGCGACCCCGGCGTGCCGAGCGGCGTCCTCGAGCGCGGTGTCCTCCTGCCGCTGCGTTTCGCCCTCGAGCACTACGTCAACCTGCGCCCGGCCAAGCTCTACCCGGGCGTCGAGAGCCCGCTGGCCGTCGAGCGCGTCGCGCCCGAGGGGATCGACTTCGTCGTCGTCCGCGAGGGCACCGAAGGTCCGTACACCGGCAACGGCGGCGCCCTGCGCGTCGGCACGCCGCACGAGATCGCGACCGAGGTGAGCGTCAACACCCGCTTCGGCGTCGAGCGGGTCGTCCGCGACGCGTTCGCCCGCGCCCAGGCCCGCCCGCGCAAGCACCTGACCCTCGTGCACAAGCACAACGTCCTCACGCACGCCGGCCACCTGTGGCGGCGCACGGTCGAGGAGGTCGGCGCCGAGTTCCCCGACGTCGAGACCGCCTACCAGCACGTCGACGCCGCGACGATCTTCCTCGCGACCGACCCCGGCCGCTTCGACGTCGTCGTCACCGACAACCTGTTCGGCGACATCATCACCGACATCGCCGCGGCCATCGCCGGCGGCATCGGCCTCGCGGCCAGCGGCAACATCAACCCCGAGGGCCGCTTCCCGAGCATGTTCGAGCCGGTCCACGGCTCGGCCCCCGACATCGCCGGCCAGGGCGTCGCCGACCCGACCGCCACCGTGCTCTCGGTGGCGATGCTCCTCGCGCACGTCGGGCTCGCGGACGCCGCCGCCCGCGTCGAGCAGGCCGTCGCCGCCGACCTCGCCGAGCGCGGCACCGCCGCCCGCTCGACGAGCGCCGTCGGCGACGCCATCGCGGCGCGCCTCTGACCGACCGGCTAGCCTCTCGGGAGCACCGTCGCTTCCCGAGGAAAGGACCTTCCGTCCCATGAGCCTGACCTTCGACCTCGAGCGCCGGCCGGACCCCGCGAGCGACGAGCGTCGTGCCGAGATCCTCGCGAACCCCGGCTTCGGCGTGTACTTCACCGACCACATGGCCAGCGCCACGTGGACCCGCGACGGCGGGTGGCACGACGGGCGCATCCACCCGTACGGCCCGATCACCATCATGCCGAGCGCCGCCGTGCTGCACTACGCGCAGGAGGTCTTCGAGGGCCTCAAGGCGTACCGCCACGAGGACGGCTCGGTGTGGTCCTTCCGCCCCGAGGCCAACGCCGAGCGGATGCAGCGCAGCGCCCGGCGCCTGGCCCTGCCCGAGCTGCCCACCGACGACTTCCTCGCCTCGCTGCGCGCGCTCGTCGAGGTCGACGAGGCGTGGGTCCCGGCGTTCGGCACGGGCGAGACGAGCCTGTACCTGCGCCCCTTCCTCTACGCGAGCGAGGCCTTCCTCGGGGTGCGCCCGGCGAACGAGGTCACCTACTCGGTCATCGCCTCGCCGGCCGGCGCGTACTTCCCGCGCGGCCTCAAGCCGGTGCGCCTCTGGATCTCCGAGCACTACGCCCGGGCCGGCGTCGGTGGCACCGGCGCCGCGAAGACCGGCGGCAACTACGCCTCCTCGCTCGCGGGCCAGCTCGAGGGCATCGAGCACGGCTGCGACCAGGCCGTGTTCCTCGACTCCGCGACGCACACGTACATCGAGGAGCTCGGCGGGATGAACCTCTTCCTCGTCACCGACGACGCGCGGCTGCTCACCCCGGAGCTCACCGGCACGATCCTCGAGGGCGTGACGCGCAGCTCCATCCTCGAGCTCGCCAAGGACCTCGGGCTCGAGCCGGAGGAGCGTCGCATCGAGATCCAGGAGTGGAAGGACGGCGTGCGCGACGGGCACATCCGCGAGGTGTTCGCCTGTGGCACAGCCGCGGTCATCACGCCGGTCGGTGAGCTCTGCTGGGACGGCGGCGAGGCGCCGTCCACCGCGGGCGACGAGGGCGGTGAGGTCACGCGCTCCATCCGGCAGGCCCTGCTCGACGTCCAGTACGGGCGCGCCGAGGACTCGCGCGGCTGGCTGACGCGCCTGGCCTGACCGACCGCGATCAATGGTTCCTGAACGGACCATTGACACCGCCGGAGCGCCGGGTGTTGTCTGTGCACCACTCGATCCGCCCCGGACCCCCGCGGTCCGCTTCTGCACACCAAGAGGTGCACGTGAGCGATTCCCGGACGACCGAAGGCCACTCGGACGACGAGGCCCTCCTCGCCGAGCTGGGCTACAAGCAGGAGCTGAACCGGAGCTGGTCCGGCTTCTCCAACTTCGCGATCTCCTTCTCGATCATCTCCATCCTCGCCGGCTGCTTCACGACCTTCGGCCAGGCGTGGAACAACGGCGGCCCGATCGCCATCTCGATCGGCTGGCCGATCATCTCGGCCTTCATCCTCGTCATCGGCCTGTGCATGTCGGAGCTGGTGTCGGCCTACCCGACGTCCGGCGGCATCTACTGGTGGGCGGCCAAGCTCGGTGGCGCGAAGGCGGGTTACTACACCGGCTGGCTCAACCTCATCGGCCTGCTCGCGGTCGACGCATCGGTCGCCTACGGTGCCGCGACGTTCTTCGACCTGTCGTTCAGCACGATGAGCGAGTCGTGGGCGGCGGGCTACAGCCTCCAGCGCGTGTTCTGGATGTTCCTCGTCGTCCTCGTGCTGACCGCGCTCGTCAACATCTTCGGCGGGCACCTCCTCGCGCTGCTCAACAACGTCTCGGTGTGGTGGCACGTGGTCGGCGCCGCGGCCGTCATCCTCATCCTCGTGTTCCTCCCCGAGAAGCACATGAGCGTCGCGGACGTCTTCACGATGCGGGTCAACAACAGCGGCGGGCTGGCGGGGGGTGACACCGAGGGCTTCGGCTTCTGGTTCTACGTCCTGCCCCTCGGCTTCCTCCTCACGCAGTACACGATCACCGGCTACGACGCCTCGGCCCACCTCTCGGAGGAGACGCAGGGCGCGGCCGACGGTGCGGCCAAGGGCATCTGGCGCTCGATCTTCTACTCGGCCATCGGTGGCTGGATCCTCCTGCTGTCCTTCCTCTTCGCCGTCCAGGACCCCGCGGCGGTCACCGAGGGCGGTGGCAGCGTGGCCCTGATCTTCAACCAGGCGCTCTCGTCGGGCTGGGCCGGCACCGTGCTCCTCATCGCGAGCATCGGCCAGTTCTTCTGCACCACCGCCTGCATGACCTCGACGAGCCGGATGCTCTTCGCCTTCAGCCGCGACGGTGCGGTGCCGGGTGCCTCCCGGTGGGCGCGGCTCAACAGCCGCAAGGTGCCGGCCAACGCGGTCCTCGTCTCGTCCGTCGTGGCCGCGATCATCACCCTCCCGGCGCTCGTCGAGGTCGACATCAACGGGGCCCCGGTCCCGGTGGCCTTCTACGCCGTCGTGTCGGTGGCCGTCATCGGCCTCTACCTCGCCTTCGCCATCCCGATCTACCTGCGGTGGAAGGCCGGTGACTCCTTCCAGCAGGGCCGGTGGAACCTCGGCAGCAAGTGGCGGTGGATGGCCCCGCTCGCGGTCGCGGAGATCGCGGTCGTGTCGGTGTACTTCGTCCTCCCGTTCACCCCGGCCGCGAACCCGCTGAACGACGAGTTCAGCTGGAAGTTCGTCAACTACGCCCCCATCCTCACCGGTGGCACGCTCGTCGCGCTGTGGGTCGGGTGGCACCTGTCGGCGAAGAAGTGGTTCACCGGGCCGAAGACGACGATCGACCTGCCCGAGGGCATGACCGGCGCCGACGAGATCGCGCTCGAGCACCACGGCAAGACGGCCCACGGCGGGGTGGAGCACGACTGGAAGCCCGGCGACCCGCTGAAGTGACCGGCCCCTCCGTGACCGGTCACCACGAGGTCCTCGACGGGATCCCCGTCCTCGCCGGGCAGGCGCGCCACGTGACGCGCCTGCCCGGCGGGCTGACCAACACCAACCTGCGGGTGCGCACCGGCACCGGCCTCGACGTCGTCGTGCGCCTCTCGGACCCCGGGACCGGGCTGCTCGGGGTCGACCGGCACGCCGAGTTCGTCAACACCCTCGCCGCGGCGGGCACCGGGGTCGGGGCGCCGGTCGTCGACTACCTCGGCGGCCGCGGCATCCTCGTCGTCGCCTTCCTGCCCGGGCGCACGTGGGGGGACGCCGACGTCGCGGCCAACCTGCCCCGGCTCGCGACGGCGCTGCGCCGGCTGCACTCCGCGCCGGGGTTCGTCGGCCGCTTCGACATGACCGCGCTGCGCCGGGAGTACCGCCGGGTCGTCGAGCAGCAGGGCTTCGCGCTCCCGCCCGGGTACGACGACCTCGAGCCCGTTGCCGAGCGCGCCGAGGCCGCCCTGGCCGCGCGGCCCGAGCCGCTCGTGCCCTGCCACAACGACCTGCTCGCCGCCAACGTCCTCGACGACGGGGGCGACCTGCGCATCATCGACTACGAGTACTCCGGGATGAACGAGCCGTCCTTCGAGCTGGGCAACGCGGCCGCCGAGGCCGGCCTCGACCACGAGGCGCTCGCCGAGCTGTGCGCGGTCTACCACGCTCGGCGCGACCCCGGCGACGCGGCGCGGGCCGAGCTCTGGGGCTTCCTCGCCCGCTACGGCTGGACGCTGTGGGGCGTCATCCAGGAGGGACGTGGCGAGATCGACTTCGACTTCCGGGCGTGGGCCACGGAGAAGCTCGACGCCGCGCGGGAGCTCGCCGGAGGGCCGCGCTGGGAACGGCTGCTGGCCGGGGCGGCGGGATCATGAGCGGCGAGCTGCCCTCCCGCGCACGGGTGGTCGTCGTCGGTGGCGGGGTCATCGGCGCCTCCGTCGCCTACCATCTGGCGCACCTGGGGGAGACCGACGTCGTCGTCCTCGAGCAGGGCACGCTGTCGTGCGGCACGACCTGGCACGCAGCCGGGCTCGTCGGGCAGCTGCGCGCCAGCGAGGCCGCGACACGGCTCGTCCGCTACTCGACGGAGCTCTACGGCCGGCTCGAGGCCGAGACGGGGCTCTCGACCGGCTACCGCGTCTGCGGCGGCCTCACCGTCGCCCGGACCCCCGAGCGGATGGTGCAGCTGCGGCGCACGGTCGCCAGCGCCGCCGCGTACGACCTCGAGTGCGAGCTGCTGACCCCCGCGCAGGCCGCGGAGCGCTACCCGCTGCTGCACACCGACGACCTCGTCGGCGCCATCTGGCTGCCGGGCGACGGGCGCGCGGACCCGGCGGACCTCACCCAGGCGCTCGCCCGCGGCGCGCGGCAGCTCGGCGTGCGCGTCCACGAGCGGGTGCGCGTCACCGGGATGCACCTGGAGCAGCGCGGTGACCGGCGGCGCGTCACGGGTGTCGTCACCGACCGTGGGGAGGTCGAGTGCGAGGTGGTCGTCAACGCCGCCGGCCAGTGGGCGCCGCTCGTCGGGGCGATGGCCGGCGTCGGTGTGCCCCTGCACTCGGCGGAGCACTTCTACGTCGTCACCGACCAGGTCGAGGGCGTGCACCGCGACCTGCCGGTGCTGCGCGACCCGGACGGCTACACGTACGTCAAGGAGGAGGTCGGTGGCCTGCTCGTCGGCGGCTTCGAGCCCGAGGCCAAGCCGTGGGTCGCGCCGCAGGACATCCCCTACCCGTTCGAGTTCCAGCTGCTCGAGGAGGACTGGGAGCACTTCTCGGTGCTCATGGACAGCGCGGTCCACCGCCTCCCGGTGCTCGCCGAGACGGGCATCCGCAAGTTCTACAACGGGCCCGAGTCCTTCACGCCGGACAACCAGTTCATCCTCGGCGAGGCCCCCGCGTGCGACGGGTTCTTCGTCGCCGCCGGCTTCAACTCCGTCGGCATCGCGTCGGCGGGCGGCGCAGGTCGGGCGCTCGCCGAGTGGGTCGTCGCGGGGGAGGCGACCTCGGACCTGCTGGCCGTCGACCTGCGCCGCTTCCCGTCGGTGGCGGCCAACCCGACGTGGCTGCGCTCCCGGGTGGTCGAGGTGCTCGGGCTGCACTACGCGGTGCCGTGGCCCAACCGCGAGCTGACCTCCGGTCGGCCACAACGCTGCTCGCCGGTGCACGACCGGGTCGCCGCGCTGGGCGCGGTCTTCGGGACGCGCAACGGGTGGGAGCGTCCGCTGGTCTTCGCGCCGCCCGGGGAGGAACCGCGGCTCGAGTACTCGTGGGAGCGACCGGCGTGGGCCGACTGGTGCGACGCGGAGCAGCGCGCCACCCGCTCGGCCGTCGCGGTCTTCGACCAGACCTCGTTCAGCAAGTACCTCGTGACCGGCCCCGACGCGCTGGCCACCCTGCAGTGGACGTGCACGGCCGACGTCGACGTGCCGGTGGGGCGCACGGTCTACACGGGCATGCTCGACGAGCGCGCGGGGTACCAGGCCGACGTGACCGTGACCCGCACCGCGCCCGAGGAGTTCCTCGTCGTCTCGAGCGCCGCGACGACCGAGCGCGACCTCGACCGGCTGCGGCGCCACCGCGTCGGCCGGCCGGGCGTCGTCGACGTCACGAGCGCGTACGCCGTCCTCGGGGTCATGGGTCCGCGCTCGCGCGAGCTGCTCTCGCGCCTCATCCCCGAGCCCCTCGACGACGCCGCGCACCCGTTCGGCACCTCGCGCGTCCTGCCGCTCGGCCGCTCGATGGTGCGCGCCACCCGGATGACGTACGTCGGCGAGCTCGGGTGGGAGCTGTCCGTACCGACCGAGCAGGCGGCGGTCGTCCACGACGCGCTGATGGACGCCGGGGCGGACCTCGGTGCGGTGCCCGCGGGCTACTCGGCGATCGAGGCGCTGCGGCTCGAGAAGGGGTACCGGGCGTTCGGGCGCGAGCTGACCCCCGAGGTGACCCCGGTCGAGGCCGGGCTGCTCTTCGCCTGCGACCTCGCGGGCGGCTCCGACTTCCTCGGGCGGGCGGCGCTGGAGGAGCGCCGCAGACGCGTCCCGGCGCGCCGGGTCGTCTCCCTCGTGTGCGCCGAGCCGCAGGCCTGGCTGTGGGGCGGTGAGCTCGTCCTGCGTGACGACGTGCCGGCCGGGCAGGTGACGAGCGCGGCGTGGGGCGCGACGGTCGGGGCGTCGGTCGGCCTCGCCCTCGTGGGGGACCGGGCGACCGGCTCCGCCGAGGACGGGTGGCTCGGCAGCGGGCGCTGGGAGGTCGACCTGGCGGGGGAGCGGCTGCCCCTCACGGTGTCGCGGCGTCCGCCCCTCGACCCACGGACGGCGCGGACGGTGACGCCGTGACAGACTCGACGCCACGAAAGGTCCGGAAAGGGACCTTTGCCCACGACGCCCCCGGCGTCGCCGTCCGGGAAGGAGGACCGAGCATGGGCGACCCCGCCCTCGTGACCCACCTGCCGTCGGCCATCCTCCGGCAGACCCCGGGCAACCCCTTCGAGACGACCGTCGAGCAGCTCGCGACGGCCATCCGGCTCGGCGTGTTCTTCGACGGCGATCAGCTGCCGCCCGAGCGCGAGCTCGCGGAGCGGATGGGCGTGGCGCGCGGCACGCTGCGCGACGCCATCGCCGCCCTGCGCGACGCCGGTCTGGTGACCACGCGCCGCGGCCGGGGCGGCGGGTCGGTCGTCACCTACACCGCGCCCGCTCCCGGCAGCGGAGGACCCGTGCGACGGGGGGCGACCCTGCTCGACGCGCTCGACTTCCGGCGGGTCGTGGAGCCGGGGGCCGCGTGGCTCGCGGCGAGCCGCGACCTCTCCGGCGACCAGCGCGCGTGGCTCGAGACGTGCCTGCGCGAGACGACGGAGGCCGTCGACCCGGGGGCGCACCGCCTCGCGGACAGCCGTCTCCACCTCGCGGTGGCCACGGTGTCCGGCTCGCCGATGCTCATCGAGGCGGTCACCCGCGCGCAGGCGGCGCTCGGCGAGCTGCTCACGGCGATCCCCGTGCTCCGCAAGAACATCCAGCACTCGCACGACCAGCACCGGGCGGTCGTCGCTGCCATCCTGACCGGGGCGGCCGACGACGCGCGGACCGCCATGGAAGAACACTGCGACGCGACCTCCGCACTCCTGCGGGGGCTCATCGGATGACCGGGAGGACGACCATGACGACCCCGACCCACCTCGGCGGACCGCCGCGCCTGACCCTCGAGCAGCTGCGGACCGACGTGGCCGACGGCACCGTCGACACCGTCATCGTCGCGTTCACCGACATGCAGGGACGGTTGCAGGGCAAGCGGATCCACGCGGCCTTCTTCCTCGAGCACGTCCTCGACGGCGGGACCGAGGGCTGCAACTACCTCCTCGCCGTCGACGTCGACATGAACACCGTCGGGGGCTACGCGATCTCGTCGTGGGAGCGCGGCTACGGCGACATGTTCTTCGACCTCGACCTCTCGACCCTGCGGCGCACCCCCGCGCACCCGGGGTCGGTCACCGTCCAGTGCGACCTGTCGTGGCTCGACGGCTCGGGCGAGGTCGTGCAGTCGCCGCGGACCATCCTCAAGAAGCAGGTGGCCGCGGCGCAGGAGGGCGGCTGGGGCGCCTTCGCCGGCACCGAGCTCGAGTTCATCCTCTTCGAGGACTCCTACGACAGCGCCTGGGACCGCCGCTACCAGGGCCTGACCGGGGCCAACCGGTACAACGTCGACTACTCGATCCTCGGCGGCAGCAAGGTCGAGCCGGTCCTGCGCGAGATCCGCAACGAGATGTACCGCGCCGGGATGACCGTCGAGTCGGCCAAGGGGGAGTGCAACCTCGGCCAGCACGAGGTCGGCTTCCTCTTCGACGAGGTCCTGCGCACCTGCGACAACCACACCGTCTACAAGACCGGGGCCAAGGAGATCGCGGCCCGGCACGGGCAGTCGCTGACCTTCATGGCGAAGTACGACGAGCGCGAGGGCAACTCGTGCCACGTGCACCTCTCGCTGCGCGGCACCGACGGGGAGATCGTCTTCGCCGACGACGAGCGCGAGGGGGGTCGCTCCGAGCTCTTCGACCACTTCCTCGCCGGCCTGCTCGCGACGATGCGTGAGCTCACGTACTTCTACGCGCCGAACATCAACTCCTACAAGCGATTCGCTGCCGGTTCGTTCGCCCCGACCGCCGTCGCGTGGGGCACCGACAACCGCACCTGTGCCCTGCGCGTCGTCGGCCACGGCGCCGGCCTGCGCGTCGAGAACCGCGTCCCGGGCGGGGACGTCAACCCCTACCTCACGGTGGCCGCGATGATGGCCGGCGGCCTGCACGGCATCCGTGAGGGCCTCGAGCTCCCCCCGGTCTGCGAGGGGAACGCCTACACGGGCGAGTACGACCACGTCCCGACGACCCTCGCCGAGGCGCGGGACCTGCTCGCCGGCAGCGCGGTGGCCCGCGCCGCGTTCGGCGACGAGGTCGTCGACCACTACGTCAACGCCGCCGACGTCGAGATCACCGCGTTCAACGCGGCGGTCACCGACTGGGAGCGGGTCCGCGGATTCGAGAGGCTGTGAGCACCCAGCGATGAGCACCACCACGCACGACGTCATCGACCCGGCGACCGAGGAGGTCGTCACCACGGTCACCCTGGCCGGCGTCGAGGAGACCGACGCCGCGGTCGCGCGGGCCGTCGAGGTCGGGCCGGCCTGGCGCGCCGTCGCGCCCGCCGACCGCGGGATGCTCCTGCGCCGCTTCGCCGACCTCGTCGAGGAGCACACCGAGGAGCTCGCGCGGCTCGAGGTCCGCAACGCGGGGCACACCATCGGCAACGCCCGCTGGGAGGCCGGCAACGTCGTCAACGTCCTGCGTTACTTCTCCGCCGCTCCGGAACGCCTCTTCGGCCGGCAGATCCCGGTCGCGGGCGGCCTCGACGTGACCTTCCGTGAGGCGCTCGGCGTCGTCGGCATCATCGTCCCCTGGAACTTCCCGATGCCGATCATGGGCTGGGGGATGGCCCCCGCGCTGGCCGCCGGCAACACCGTCGTGCTCAAGCCGGCCGAGCTCACCCCGCTCACGGCGATGCGGATCGGCGAGCTCGCGCTCGAGGCCGGCCTCCCGGAGGGTGTGCTGCAGGTCCTGCCCGGCGCCGGCGCCGTCGTCGGCGAGCGCTTCGTCACCCACCCCGACGTCCGCAAGATCGCCTTCACCGGCTCGACCCGGGTCGGGCAGGGGATCATGCGCGGCGCTGCGGAGCACCTCAAGCGGGTGACGCTCGAGCTCGGCGGCAAGTCCGCCAACGTCGTCTTCGCCGACGCCGACCTCGACAAGGCGGCGGCCGCGGCCCCGATGAGCTTCCTCGACAACGCCGGCCAGGACTGCTGCGCCCGCACCCGGATCCTCGTGCAGCGCAGCGTCCTCGACGCGTTCATGGAGCGCTTCGAGACCGCCGTCCGCGACGTCGTCGTCGGCGACCCGGGGGACGAGGCGACGCAGATGGGCCCGCTCGTCAGCGAGCGGCAGCGCGAGACCGTCCGCGGCTACGTCGACGGCACCGACGGGCACGACGCGGTCGACGTCGCCTTTCGGGGCAGCGCCCCCGAGGGCGCCGGCTGGTGGTACCCGCCGACCGTCGTCCTGCCCTCGGGCACCGAGGACCGGATCTGGCGCGAGGAGGTCTTCGGGCCGGTCGTCGCCGTGCTGCCCTTCGAGGACGAGGCGGAGGCCGTCGCGATGGCCAACGACAGCGCCTACGGGCTCTCGGGCTCGATCTGGACGCGCGACGTCGGCCGGGCCCTGCGCGTCTCGCGCGGCATCGAGGCGGGCAACCTCTCGGTCAACAGCCACTCGTCGGTCCGCTACTCCACGCCCTTCGGCGGGTTCAAGCAGAGCGGCATCGGCCGTGAGCTCGGGCCCGACGCCCTCGACGCGTTCACCGAGGTGAAGAACGTCTTCATCTCCACCGAGGACTGAGCTCCGCTCCACCCCGACCACCCACCGCACCACCCAGCACCGAGGAGAGAACATGTCAGGCAGGCTCGCGGGCAAGGTCGCCGTCGTCACCGGCGGCTGCTCCGGCATCGGCCTCGCGACCGTGCGTCGCTTCGCCGAGGAGGGCGCGACCGTCGTCGTCGCCGACCTCGCGGACGAGGCGGGCGAGGCCCTCGCCGCCGAGATCGGCGGCACGTACGTGCACTGCGACGTCGCGTCCAAGGACGACGTCGACGCCCTCTTCGCCACGGCGAAGGAGAAGCACGGCCGGGTCGACATCGCCTTCAACAACGCGGGGATCAGCCCGCCCGAGGACGACTCGATCCTCGACACCGACCTCGACGCGTGGCGCCGGGTGCAGGAGGTCAACCTCACCTCGGTGTACCTCTGCTGCAAGGCGGTCATCCCGATGATGCGCGAGCAGGGCGGCGGCTCGATCATCAACACGGCGAGCTTCGTCGCGGTCATGGGTGCGGCGACGTCGCAGATCTCGTACTCCGCGTCCAAGGGCGGCGTCCTGTCGATGACCCGCGAGCTCGGCGTGCAGTTCGCCCGCGAGGGCATCCGGGTCAACGCCCTCTGCCCGGGCCCGGTCAACACGCCGCTGCTCAAGGAGCTGTTCGCCAAGGACGCCGAGCGCGCCGCGCGCCGCCTCGTCCACGTGCCGATGGGTCGCTTCGGCGAGCCGGAGGAGATGGCGAACGCGGTGCTCTTCCTCGCCTCGGACGAGTCGAGCTTCATGACCGCCTCGACCTTCCTCGTCGACGGCGGCATCTCGGGCGCCTACGTCACGCCGCTCTGAGCCCGGCCGTGCCCACCCACCGCCCGGTCATCGGGATCACCTGCTACGTCGAGGACGTCGACCGCTACCCCTGGGTGGGGCAGCGCAGCGTCGTCCTGCCGCACCGGTACGTCGCGCAGGTCGAGGCGGCGGGTGGGGTGGCCGTCGTCCTGCCCCCGCGACCCGACGTCGACGCGGCGCTCGCCCGCTCGGTGCTCGAGCGCGTGGACGGGCTCGTCGTCGCCGGGGGAGCGGACGTCGAGGCCGGCCGCTACGGCGCGCAGCCGCACCCCACCTCCCAGGCGCCGCGGCCCGACCGCGACGCCTGGGAGACGGCCCTGGTCCGGGCGGCTGCGGAGGTCGACCTGCCGGTCCTCGGCGTCTGCCGGGGGATGCAGGTGATGGCCGTCGCGGACGGCGGGACGCTGGAGCAGCACCTGCCGGACCGCGTCGGGCACGAGGCGCACTGCCCGAGCCCCGGCGTCTACACCTCGCACCACGTCGACCCGGTGCCGGGGAGCCTCCTCGCGTCCTTCGTCGGCGAGCTGCCGCTCGACGTGCCGACCTACCACCACCAGGCGGTGCTCGCCTCCTCCCTGGAGGGGTCGGGCTGGGTGCCGGCGGCGTGGCACGGCGACGGGACGCTCGAGGCGATGGAGGACCCGCGGGCCCGCTTCCGCCTCGGGGTGCAGTGGCACGCCGAGGAGGGGGAGCTCGCCGACCTGTTCGTCGCGCTCGTCCGCGCGGCGGCCGACGTGGCGGCGCTCCGGCCCTGAGCGCGTCCGCGGCTCAGGCGCGGGCGTCGCGCCCGAGCTCGTCGAGCACCCGGCGGAAGCCGGCGTAGCGCCGCGGCCCCACCTCGGCGGCGAAGGTCTCCTCGGCCCGCGCCATGGCGTCCCGGGCCCGGCCGAGGAGCCGCTCGCCCTCGGGCGTGAGGCGGACGCGGCGCACGCGGCGGTCGCCCGGCTCGGCGTCGCGGCGCACGAGCCCCGCGGTCTCGAGCTGCGTGACGAACTGTCCGCAGCCCTGCTTGGTCATCCCGAGTCGCTCCGCGAGGGCGGTGACGCTGGCGCCCTCGGACGGCACCGCGTCGAGGACCCGGACGTGCGAGAAGCGCAGCCCGGGGCCGAGCAGGCCCGCGACCTCCGACCGCAGGCGTCCGACGAGCCGCCCCAGCAGCTCGGGCAGGATCTCCTTGACGTCGGTCACAAAGTCACTTTACCTTCTGGGTGGTAAACCGACTTTACGAGGAGGGGGCATGGTCGCCACCGACGCCCTCGGCCCGGCCGCCGTCGACGACGACGAGCTCGCCCGGATGCTCGCCGCCCACCACGGGGTGGACGGTCCGGCCACGGTGCGGGACGTCGAGGTGAGCGAGTTCGCCTACGACCTCGTGGCCATCACGACGCGCTCGCGGCACCTGGTGTGCGGGACGCTCGTGACGGCGGAGGGTGAGCGGCCCTTCCGGCTCTTCGTCAAGGTCGTCCAGGCCTGGGAGCGCTCGCCGCTCTTCGCGCAGGTCCCGGAGCACCTGCGGGCGGTGGCGGCGGCGGGGGTGCCCTGGCGCACCGAGCCGCTCGCCTACCGCTCGGACCTCGCAGACCGGTTGCCGGCGGGGCTGACGATGCCGGCCGCGGTCGCCGTCCGCGACCTCGACGAGCTGTCCTGCGCCCTCTGGCTCGAGGAGCTCGACGTCGTCGACGAACCGTGGGACGAGCAGCGCTCGGTGCGCGCCGCACGCCTGCTCGGCCGGCTGTCGGGCAGCCCGCGCGTGGCGCCGCTGGCGAGCGTCGGCGGCGTCCGGCTCACCCTGCGCGACTACCGCGACGGGCGGCTGGCGCACCAGGTCCTGCCGATGCTGCGGGACGACGGTCCGTGGCGCCACCCGCTCGTCGCCGACGCGTTCGACGCCGACCTGCGCGGGCGGCTGCTCGAGGCGGCCGGGCGCGCGGGCGAGCTCGTCGAGGAAACGATGGCCCTGCCGCACCTGCCCGCCCACGGCGACGCCTGCCCGAACAACCTGCTCGCCGTGCGGGGCCTCGACGGCTTCGCCCTCGTCGACTACGGCTACTGGATGCCGATGCCGGCGGGCGCCGACCTCGGCCAGCTCCTCGTCGGTGACGTGCAGACCGGCCGCGCGCCGGCCGGCGACCTCGCCGGTCGCGACGCCGCCCACCGTGCGGCCTACGTCGCGGGGCTGCGCGACGAGGGCTGCGACGTGCCCGCGGAGGTCGTGGCCCGGGGCCACGCCGTGCACCACCTCGTGCTCACCGGGCTGTCGAGCCTGCCCTGGGAGCACCTCGGCGCCGAGCCCTCGCCGGCGCTCACCGCGCTCGCCCGGGACCGGGCCGCCATCGCCCGGTTCTGTCTCGACAGGGTGGACGAGACCGCCACCGCCTGACGCCGGGGTGACAATGGGCCGGTGAGCCGACTCAACAGACTGGCCGTCGCCGCCGGCGCCGCGAGCGCCCTCGGGGCCCTCGCCGCCGCCGGGCGCGGCGTGGGTGCCGCCATGGGGGCACGACCGGACGGGGTCCGCCTCGAGCGGATGCGGCGCTCGCCGCACTACCGCGCGGGCGCCTTCCACAACCGCCGCCGCGGGACGGCGTCGATGCCGACGAGCCAGCGCGACGTGCTCGAGCGCTACCGGGCCAACGCCGAGACGCGCCGGCCTGCGGGGCCCATCCCCGTCGTCAGCGCGCACCGCGAGCCCGCGACCGAGGGCCTGCACGTCACGTGGTTCGGTCACGCCAGCGCCCTCGTCGAGCTCGACGGCGTCCGTCTCCTGCTCGACCCGGTGTGGAGCGAGCGCTGCTCGCCGAGCCAGCACGTCGGCCCCCGACGCCTTCACGCGACCCCCGTGCCGCTCGAGGCGCTCGGGCGCATCGACGCCGTCGTCATCTCGCACGACCACTACGACCACCTCGACATGGCGAGCATCCAGGCGCTCGCCGCCGGCACGGACGCCGTCTTCGTGGTGCCGCTCGGCATCGGCGCGCACCTCGACGTCTGGGGCGTGCCCGGGGCGCGGGTCGTCGAGTGCGACTGGGGCGAGGGACACGACGTCCGCGGCGTGCGGGTGACCGCGGTCGAGTCGCAGCACTTCTCGGGTCGCGGCCTGCGCCGCGACGGGACGCTCTGGGCCTCGTGGGTGCTCGCCGGCCCCGGCGGGCGCGTGTTCTTCAGCGGCGACACCGGGTACTTCGACGGGTATGCCGGGATCGGGGCCGAGCACGGCCCGTTCGACGTCTCGCTCATGGCCGTCGGTGCCTATGACGCCGCGTGGCGCGACATCCACCTCGACCCCGAGGAGGCCGTCCGCGCGACCGTCGAGCTCGGCGGCGGCCTGCTGCTGCCGATCCACTGGTGCACCTTCGTGCTCGCCCCGCACCCGTGGGCCGAGCCGGTCGAGCGCCTGCTCGTCGCCGCGGCGACCGAGGGCGTCCCGGTCGTCGTCCCGCGCGTCGGCGACCGGGTCGACGTGGCGGACCCGCCCGGCCTCGACCCGTGGTGGGAAGCGGCGGCCGGCCTCCCCGTGCGAGCCTGAGCACCGCCCCCGCCCCGGACGGTCAGCCCGGACCCCGGCTCGTGGCCCGCACCGGGCCGCGGCGTCGACGGTGGCGCGCCACCGCCTCGCGCAGGCGGAGCACGTCCTCGGTCGTGTGGTCGCTCCACCCCCCGGTGTCGGCGAGCTTGTAGGGCACGACACCGTCGGCGCGGGCCGCCCGCCGGGCCGCCGCCCCGGCCTCGGGTGGTGTCCCACAACGGGTTCAGCGCTGCGCCACGGTCGCCGGGGTCGCCGGCACCCACCCCGAGCACCACGCGGCCGCCGGAGAGGGCCTGCAGGGTCATGGCCCCCCGGGCGAGCCCGACGGGGTCCCGCGCGAGCAGCCCGGTGACCGTCGTCCCCAGCGTGACCTTCTGCGTCCGTCCCGCCACGAGGGCGAGGACCAGCCAGGGGTCGGAGGTCGAGGGGTCCTCACCGCGGTAGTACTCCAGGTAGTCCTCGAGGAAGACGCCGTCCCAGCCGGCGCGCTCGGCCTCGACACCCAGCTCGACCAGCAGGTCGGCCGGGACGTCGTCGCCTCCGCAGGGGAGCTCGAGCCCGTACCTCATCCCGCCACCGTACGAGGACCCGGTGACATCGAGCCGTCCGGCACCGCCACGATGTGGACGGGTGCTGGCCGCCGGTCCGGCCCCGTGCCACGCTGGGCCCGTGACGTTCCGTGACGCGGCCACCACCGCGATCATCATCGTGTAGCGCGACGAGAGCACTTCCTCGTCGCGCAGACCTCCCGCACCCCGGGAGGTCTTTTCGTTGGGAGGGACGTCACTCGGGAGGGTGCGGCCGGACCGACGGAGACGGTCGACCGCCCACCCCCGCGGGCGACCGGGCACCGGCGAGGCGATGATGGAGCACGAAGCACCACGCGTCGACGCCCCGGCACGCACGGGCCGGGGCACGGGCGCCGGGAGACCGGCCTGACTCGCGGATGGATCCGATGACCGACCTGCACGTGTACGACACGACCCTGCGTGACGGGGCGCAGCAGGAGGGGCTCAACCTCTCCGTCGCCGACAAGATGGCGATCGCGGCGCACCTCGACGAGCTCGGGGTCGGCTACATCGAGGGCGGCTGGCCGGGGGCCAACCCCAAGGACACCGAGTTCTTCGCCCGGGCCGCACGCGACCTGCGGCTGCGCAACGCCACCCTCGCCGCGTTCGGGGCCACGCGCCGGGCCGGCGGCCGTGCCGACACCGACCCGCTGGTGCGCGCGCTCCTCGACAGCCGGGCGCAGGTCGTCACGCTCGTCGCCAAGTCGCACACCGGGCACGTCGAGCGCGCCCTGCGCACGACGCTCGCCGAGAACCTCGAGATGGTCCGCGACACCGTCTCCTTCCTCGTCGGGGAGGGCCGCCGGGTCTTCCTCGACGCCGAGCACTTCTTCGACGGCTACCGCACCGACCGCGACTACGCGCTCGAGGTCGTCCGGGCCGCGATGGAGTCCGGCGCGGAGGTCGCGGCCCTCTGCGACACCAACGGCGGGCTGCTGCCCGGCGAGGTCGGCGGCATCGTCGACGACGTCGTCCGCTCGACCGGCGCGCGCGTGGGCATCCACTGCCACAACGACACCGGCTGCGCCGTCGCCAACTCGATGGCCGCCGTCGACGCCGGCGCCACGCACGTGCAGGGCACGGTCAACGGCTACGGGGAGCGCACCGGCAACGCCGACCTGCTCACCGTCGTCGCCAACCTCCAGCTCAAGCAGGGCCGCGCGCTCCTCGAGCCGCACCGCCTCCAGGAGGCGACCCGGATCGCGCACGCCATCGCCGAGGTGACCAACGTGCCGGCGTACTCGCGCCAGCCGTACGTCGGCTCGAGCGCGTTCGCGCACAAGGCCGGCTTGCACGCGAGCGCCATCAAGGTCGACCCCGACCTCTACCAGCACCTCGACCCCAAGCACGTCGGCAACGACATGCGGATGCTCGTCTCCGACATGGCCGGGCGCGCGTCCATCGAGCTGAAGTCCCGCGAGCTCGGCTTCGACCTCGACGCCTCCGACGAGGCGGACGCCGCGACGCTGCGCCGGGTGCTCGCCGCCGTCAAGGAGAAGGAGCTGCGCGGGTACACCTTCGACGCCGCCGACGCCAGCTTCGAGCTGCTGCTGCGCCGCGAGCTCGACGGCGGCCTGCCCGCGTTCTTCGAGACCGAGTCGTGGCGGGTCATCACCGACGCGCGGGGCGACGAGGACGCGCTGTCCGAGGCCACCGTCAAGGTGCGCGCGGCGGGGGAGCGGCACGTGGAGACCGGCGAGGGCAACGGGCCGGTGAACGCGCTCGACCACGCGCTGCGGGCCGCGCTCGCCACCACCTACCCGGAGCTCGCCGGCCTCGAGCTCATCGACTACAAGGTGCGCATCCTCGACGCCGCCCACGGCACCGACGCCGTGACGCGCGTGCTCATCGAGACCTCCGACGGCACGACGTCGTGGACGACGATCGGGGTCGCGGCGAACATCCTCGAGGCGAGCTGGGACGCGCTCGTCGAGTCGGTCACCTACGGGCTGGTCCGCGCGCAGGTGCCGCCCCGCTGACGCGCGTCAGGCGTCGGCGTGCTCGCCGACGCCGGCGGTGAGGTTGCGACCGCTGCCGACGTCGAAGACGTGCATCTTCGAGGTGTCGACCCACAGCTCGGCCTGCTGCCCGGCCCGGACGCGCGCCGCGGCGTCGAGCCGCGCCGTGACCGTCGTGCCCTCGCCGACCATGTCCTGCCCGGTGTCCTTCGCGAGGTCCTCGAGGTCGCCGGACGTGACCTGCTCGCCCTGGACGGTGAAGTAGGCGTAGACGTCCGAGCCCATCGACTCGACGAGGTCGACCGGCACGGTGACGGTGGCGCCCGGCTTGTCGCCGACGAGGGAGGCGTCCTCGAAGTGCTCGGGCCGCAACCCGATGAGCACCTGCTTGCTGGTCGACTCCTGCACGGCGCGGCGGACGGCGTCCGGGACGGTCAGCTCGCCGAGGCCGGTCTGCAGCCGGTCGCCCTCGATGGTGGCCGGGAGGAAGTTCATCGACGGGCTGCCGATGAAGCCGCCGACGAAGAGGTTGGTCGGGTGCTCGTAGAGCTCGGTGGGGGAGCCGACCTGCTGGACGATGCCGCCGCGCATGACGACGACGCGGTCGCCGAGGGTCATCGCCTCGGTCTGGTCGTGGGTGACGTAGACGGTCGTCGTGCCGAGGGCCTTCTGGATGCGCGAGACCTGCGTGCGCATCTGGACCCGGAGCTTGGCGTCGAGGTTGGACAGCGGCTCGTCCATGAGAAAGGCCTTGGGGCTGCGGACGATCGCGCGGCCCATCGCGACGCGCTGGCGCTGCCCGCCGGAGAGGTTGGCCGGCTTGCGGTCGAGGTGGTTGGTCAGCTCGAGCATCTCGGCGGCCTCGCCGACCTTCTGGTCGATCGTCTTCTGGTCGACCTTGGCGAGGACGAGCGGGAAGGCCATGTTCTCGGCGACGGTCATGTGCGGGTAGAGCGCGTACGACTGGAAGACCATCGCGATGTCGCGGTCCTTGGGCGCCTTGTCGTTGACGACCTGGCCGTCGATCCGCAGCTCGCCCTGGGTGATGTCCTCCAGCCCGGCGATCATGTTGAGGGTCGTGGACTTCCCGCAGCCCGAGGGCCCGACGAGGATGATGAACTCCCCGTCGCGGATCTCGAGGTTGAGGTCGTCGACGGCGAGGGCGCCGTCCGGGTACCGCTTGACGACGTGGTCGAGGACGATCTCTGCCATGGGGTGCTCCTTCGTGGTCCGGGTCGCGGGCGTCAGCCCTTGACCGCTCCCGAGGTGAGGCCGGCGACGATCCGCCGCTGGAAGAACAGGACGAACAGGACGATCGGGATGGTGATGACGACGGCGGCGGCCGCGATGGCCGCGGTGGGCTTCTCGAACGTCGTCGCGCCGGTGAAGTACGACATCGCGGCGGGCACGGTGCGCGCCGAGTTGGTCGAGGTGAGCGAGATCGCGAAGAGGAAGTCGTTCCAGCAGGCGATGAAGACGAGGATCGCCGTCGTGAAGACGCCCGGGAGGGCGAGCGGGGCGATGACCCGGCGGAACGCCTGGTAGGGCGTGGCGCCGTCCATCTGGGCGGCCTTCTCGAGCTCCCAGGGGATCTCGCGGAAGAACGCCGACAGGGTGTAGATGCCCAGCGGCAGGGCGAAGGTGATGTACGGGAGGATGAGACCGGGCCAGGTGTCGAAGATGCCGATCGCCGTCTCGATCTTGAACAGCGGTGTCACGAGGGCGATCTGGGGGAACATCGAGATGAGGAGCGACGTCGCGACGATCGCCCGCTTGCCGGGGAACTCGAGCCGGGCGATGGCGTAGGCGGCCATCGTCGCGAGCGTCAGGGCGATGCCGGTGGCGATGAGGCAGATGCCGATCGAGTTGACCAGTGCCCGGATGAAGTCGCTGTTCCGGAAGATGTCGCTGTAGGCGGTGGTGTCCGGGTTGAGCGGCAGGAAGTTGCCGTCGTTGAGGGTGTCGTCGCCCTTGAGCGAGAGCGAGATGATCCAGATGATCGGGACGAAGGCGTAGACGAGGACGATCGCGTTGGCGACGCTCCAGCCGATGCGTCGCTGGGGGGTGATGGGGACTGCAGTCATCGGGACCCGCTCCCTCCCGGGGCCGCGGCCCCGAACAGCTTGACGAACAGGAAGGCGATGATCGCGGTGGTGATGAAGATGAGCACCGCCATCGTCGACCCGATGCCGAGGTTGAGGCCGCGGATCAGGTTGTTGTAGGCCACCATCGACACCGACGAGGTGTCGTTGCTGCCCCCGGTCAGCACGAAGATGTTGTCGAAGATGCGGAAGGCGTCGAGCGTGCGGAAGAGCAGCGCGACGAGGATCGACGGCTTGATGAGCGGGACCGTGACGCGCCAGAACCGTTGCCACGCACTGGCTCCGTCCATCGAGGCGGCCTTGAGGAGGTCCTCGGGGACGAGCGCCAGGCCGGCCATGAGGAGCAGCGCCATGAAGGGCACCGTCTTCCAGACCTCGGCGAGGATGATGATCCAGATCGAGGGCCACCGGTCCGTCAGCGGTGCGGAGTCGCCGGCCAGCCAGCCGATGCCCTGCGTCCACGCGAAGCGCCACGAGAACGCGGCGACGACGGTGACGATGGCGTACGGCACGAGGGCCGAGGTGCGCACGAGCCCGCGGCCGACGAGGGTGCGGTGCATGACGAGCGCGAGCAGCATCCCGAGCACGAGCTCGGCGGCGGCACCGATGACGGTGATGAACATCGTGATGCCGAAGGACTGCCACCAGATCGGGCTCGTCAGCACGGTCACGTAGTTCGAGAGGCCGACGAACTCGTTGGCGTCCGGCTTGCGCAGGTCGGCCTTGAAGAACGACAGGTAGATCGCGTAGGCGATGGGGTAGGCCGCGACCGCGAGCATGACGAGCACGGCCGGGGCGCAGAGCATCAGCCCCAGGCGCTGCTCGGCGCGACGGCCCTCGCTGGCGCGCTTGCGGGCGATGACGAGGCCCTCGTCGGGCTCGGGAGCGGCGACCGCCGGCGGCGTCGGGGTGCTCACGGGAGGATCCCCTTGCCGTCGATGGCGTCCTGGATCTCGGTGCGCAGGGTGTCGGCCGTGCGTTGTGGGTCGATCTGCGACGGTGGCGACAGCGTCGACGACACGATCGTCGAGATGTTCTGGTAGAGAGGCGTCTTGGGCCGCGGGACGGCGGTCTCGAGCTCGGCGAGGATGTCCTCGTACATCGGGTAGGCCTCCTGGAACTCGGGGTCGTCGAAGACCTCCTCGAGGACCGGGACGTTGCCGGCGTCGAGGGCGCCGTTGAGCTCGGCCTCGGGGTTGCGCAGGCACATCGCGGCGTCGAAGGCGAGGTCGGGGTGCGTGCTGTAGGTGCTGATCGCGTAGTTCATCCCGCCGAGCGTGGCGCGGGCGGGCTCGCCCTCCTTGAACTGCGGGAGCTTGGTCCAGCCGAGGTCGTCGGCGACCTCGGGGTTGGCCTCGCGCATCGCCGAGAGCATGTACGGCCAGTTGATGGCGAAGGCCGCCTGGCCGTTCTGCATCTGGGCGAAGACCTCCGGCTCCTGGCTGTTGGAGAGGGAGGCGCTCGCCAGCCCGTCGGTCGCGAGGCTCTTGAGGATGCCGAGCGCCTCGACCGTGCGCTCGTCGACGGTCGGCTTCGTGCTGTCCTCGTTGACGAGCGTGCCGCCGAGCGAGGAGAGGATCGTGTTGAAGCCGACCACGTAGCCCTCGTACTGCGCGGCGGTCAGGCCGATGACGTACGGCTTGTTCTCGGACTTCAGCTGCTGGGCCCGGTCGACGACCTGCTGCCACGTCGTCGGCGCGTCGGGCACGAGCGACTTGCGGTACCAGAGGAGCTGGACGTTGGTCGTCCGCGGGATGCCGTAGAGCTTGTCCTTCCACGTCGCGGTGTCGATCGGCTGCTGGAGCACGCCGTCCGTGGCGGCCTGCGCCTGCTCGCCGGTCAGCTCGCGGATCCACCCGGCCTCCGCGAACTCCGCCGTCCACGTGACGTCCATCCCGAGGACGTCCATGCCCTCGTCACGGGCCGCGAGGCGGCGGACGAACTGCTCGCGCTGGCTGTCGGCGTCGCTGGGGATGAGGTTGGGGCGGATCGTGTAGCGGCCCTGGGCGGCGGCGTTGCAGGCGTCGAGGATCTTGCTCCACCCCGCGTCGGAGGTGCTGCCGTAGACGTTGATGACGGGCGTGCCGCCGTCGCCGTCGCTGCAGGCCGCGAGCGCCGCCACCGAGGCCGCGACCACCCCCAGGCCCGTGAGTCGTCGCAGTCGCATCGGCCCGCTCTCCCTCCGTTGGGTGCCGTGCCCGACGGTGACCTGGGTCACAGCCGGTGGAGCGACCCTAGGTGCAGGTGGGCCTCAGGGCAACAGGTGGGCGCGGTCCGTGTCCGGGCCGTGACCTCTCAGGCCAGATGGAAGCGCTTGCGGCACAAGGTGATCGTCACGAGTGACAGCGCTGCCACCGCCATGAAGTAGAACGCGGGGGCCGAGAGGCTGCCCGTGCGGTCGATGAGGAACGTGAAGATCGCGCCCGCGAAGCCGCCGAAGACGAGGACGCCGAGGTTGTAGCCGACGGCCATGCCGGTCGTGCGCACGTTGGTCGGGAAGAGGTCGTGGTACAGACCCGGCAGGGGGCCGAAGTACGAGGCCATGACCGCGCCGAACACGACCTGGACGACGGTGAGGACGGCGACGGTCGGCACCGCGACGAGCAGCTGGAAGAGGGGCCACGCGACGACGAGACCCGCGACGGCGGCGACGGTCATGACGCGGGCCGGGCCGACGCGGTCGGCGAGCCGCCCGACGAAGGGGGTGCCGACGAGGGTGACGACGCCGGCGATCATGCCGCCGAGGAAGCCCGCGTAGCCCGGCAGGTCGAGGCTCTTCACGGCGAAGGTCGGCATGTAGAGGATGAGGTAGACCGAGATCGACGCGAGCGCGACGGCGCCGGCGGCCGCGAGCAGGCGGCCGAGGTGCGTGCTGACCGTGGAGCCCAGCGGGGAGTCGAGCTTCTCGGCGTGCTCGAAGTCGGCGGTCTCGTCCATCTTCCGGCGGATGTACCAGCCGACCGGGCCGATGAGCATCCCGACGAAGAACGGGACGCGCCAGCCCCACGTGTAGAGCGCGTCGCGGGACAGGAAGGTGGTGAGCCCGAAGCCGAACGCGGAGGCGAGGAACATCGCCGCGCCCTGGGTCGCCACCTGCCAGCTGCCGTAGAAGGCGCGCCGGTCGGGGGCCGACTCGACGAGGAAGGTCGTCGCGGTGCCGAACTCACCGCCGGCCGAGAACCCTTGCACGAGACGGGAGGCGAGCAGCCAGAGGCCGGCCGCGACCGGTCCGACAACGGCTGCGGTCGGGGCGACGGCCATGAGGCCGGTGCCGACCATCATCGTGAGGATGGTCATCGACAGGGCGCGCTTGCGGCCGTGACGGTCGGCCCAGCTGCCGATGACCGCGGCGCCGAGCGGGCGGATGAGGTAGGACACCGCGAAGGTGAGGAAGGTGAGCATCAGCGCGGCGAAGCCGGAGACCTCGGGGAAGAACAGCTCGCTGATGACGACCGCGAAGCTCGAGTAGACGATGATGTCGAACCACTCGAGGGCGTTGCCGATCGAGGACGCGACGACGGCCTTGCGCGCCTTCGTGACGGCCTCGGGTGACGCCTCCCCGGTGCGGTCGTGCGGCGTGCTGACGTGGTGGTCGGTGCTGGCCATGACCCCGACCCTCGCACCGCGACGCGGTCGATGGCGGTTCGGGAGCAAGTGAGCTCCACGCGGTCCGCGATGCGGACGACAGCGGTCGTCGGCTCGGGGGTCGCCGTCACGAGGCGGGAGCCGCCACCCACACACCCTTCTCGGCGCAGGCCGCGGGGACGACGACGCCGGCCACCTCGTGGTCGGAACGCCGCTCGCCCGGTTCGAGCGCCACGCCGCCGCCGACGTCCACCGGGTCGCCGAGCGCGGCCGACGGCCGGCCGGGCACGTGGACCGTCGCCGGGCCGCCGGTGGTGACCGACGTGCCGGCGGGCCAGACGACGACCGTGCCGCCGACGCCCAGGCACCCGCCGACGTCCGTGAGGCGCCCCGAGAGCAGGGCGTCGCCCCCGGAGTCGGTCCGTTCCCCGACGAGCACCGTGGTGCCGCCGGCGTCCAGCACCTGACCGGAGCCGGAGTCGCACCCGACGAGGGCGGCGCACGCGCAGAGCACCGAGAGCGCGGGGAGGGGACGACCGACGGCCACCTCACGATGGTGGCAGACGGCTACGTGGTCGGGCCGGTGCTCCAGCCACGGGTCCGTAGGACGGCGCCGTTGGCGACCCGCAGCTCGGACCGGTCTCTCCGGAACTTCCTGCGGACGACGACCTCGTGGGTGCCCGGGTCGGCGTAGGCGTCGAGGAACCCCAGGAGGTCCGACAATGCGCCCTCGCGGTCGGCGTCGTGGTAGGCGAACTCGGTCCAGTCGTACCCGCCCGGCAGGGACAGGGAGAAGACCTCGCCGTCGTAGGTCAGCCGGACGAGTGCGCCGGTGCGGTGGACCCTCACCGTCATGACCCGGTAGCCGTCCCTGTCGAGCCGACGTCTACGCCGGACGCCTTCGGTGTAGCCGGTGGAGGAGCCTTGTCGGTGGCTTCTCCTAGAGTGTGGGGCACAGGGAAAGGGGACGGCCGATGGACGCGATCTCGCTGCAGGACAGCCGAAGTGCTGCTGCGCCCGCGGACGTCGTCGCCTCCCTGCGCGCCTCGTTGGCCACGCTCGACGCCGGGGCCGTGACGGACCACGAGCGGGTCGCGCTGGTCGCCGAGCTGGAGCGGCTCAAGGCCGCGGCGGCGGCCTGCCAGGCCCGTGCGACGGACGCGCTCCGGTTCTCGCGCGAGGCGGTGGCGCCGCACGACGTGACCCGCTCGGTGGGCTCGGAAGTCGCGCTCGCCCGCCGCGAGGCCCCGAGCCGTGGGGACCGGTTCGTCGGCCTGGCGCGGGTGCTCGTGCACGAGATGCCCTGTCTGATGGCCGCTCTCACCGACGGGACGACGACCGAGTGGGCCGCGGTCGAGGTCGTCCGCGAGACCGCGACGCTGACCCGCGAGGACCGGGCCGAGGTCGACCGCCGCATCGCCGACGCCCTCCATCGGCTCTCCGCCCGCGCGGCCGGACGGGCCGCCGCCCGGGTGGCGGCCGAGCTGGACGCCGCGTCCGTCGTCCGCCGGATGGAGGCCGCGGTGCGGAGCCGGCGGGTGAGCGTGCGCCCCGCTCCCGACGGGATGGCCTACCTGACGGTGCTCGGCCCCCTGCACGAGATCGTCGGCGCGCACGCCGCCTTGCTGCGCCGGGCGCGGAGCGTTGTCGGCGGGCAGTGCGAGGACGAGGCGCCCGACGGGCGGGGCGTCGGGGCGGTCAGCGCCGACACCGCTCTGCGCCTGCTCTCCGGGCGGACGCACGGGCAGGTGCAGCCCCTCGAGGTCCAGCTCGTCATGACCGACCGCTCCTTCCTCGGCACCGGTGACGCCGACCGCCCGCTCGACGAGCCCGCCCGCCTCCCGGGGCACGGCTCGGTACCGGCGCCGGTCGCCCGCGCCTGGGTCCGAGGGGCCGGCCCCGCGTCCGTGTGGCTCCGCCGGCTCTACACGACGCCCGACGGGCGGGACCTCGTCGCGATGGACTCCCGCCGCCGCACCTTCCTCGGCGGGCTGCGCCGGATGCTCGTGCTGCGCGACGACGTCTGCACGACGCCGTTCTGCGACGCACCGATCGTCCAGGCCGACCACGCCCACCCCGCCCACGACGGCGGGCCCACCAGCGCATGGAACGGGAACGGGAAGTGCCTGCGCTGCAACCTCGTCAAGGAGGCGCCCGGCTGGTGCGTCACCGTGACGCGTGGCTCACCCCACGAGCTGGTCACGCGCACCCCGGCCGGGCACTCCTACCGCTCCCTCGCACCGCCCCTGCTGGGCTGGGGGAGCGAGCCGCACCCACCACCGGGCGCCGACGGACGAGGCGGCTCAGCGCTCGAGCGACGCATCGACTGGCTCTTCGCGACCGCCGCCTGAGCGCGCGACGCCCTGCTCGAGCACCTCGACGAGCCTGCGCCGCAACGCGTTCGACCGGACCGTGAACTCACGCTGCCGCGTCAGGTACTCGGTCTTGCCCTCGGACGTCTCGATGCGCACCGGCTCGTACCCGAGCTCGAGCAGGTCGTACGGCGAGGCCTGCATGTCGAGCACGCGGATGTCGCGCGCGAGGTCGAAGGCATCCGCCGTGAGGTCGCTCGGCACGAGCGGCGCGAGCTTGAACGCCCACTTGTAGACGTCCATCCCCGCGTGCAGGCACCCCGGCTGCTCGTGCGCGACCTGCTCCTCGCGCGTCGGCCGCAGCTGGTTGAGCGGGGCGGCCGACTCGGTGAAGAAGCGGTAGGCGTCGAAGTGCGAGCACCGCACCGCGTGCCGCTCGACGACCTCGTCGGTGCCCCGCGGGCCGAGGCGCAGCGGCCACCCGGTGTGGCGGACGTCGTCGGCCGGCAGCCGGTGGACCATCGCCCACTCGTGCAGCCCCAAGCACCCGAGGTGCGGGGGCCGCGAGAGCGTGGCCGTCAGCAGCTCTCGGACGAACGAGACCGTGCCACCCCGCGCGTCGAGGAACGACCCGAGGTCCAGCCGGACGCCGTCGCCGACGACCTCGTGGTGCCGCCACCCGGCCCGCTCGGTGGACGCCGCTCCCTCGAGCAGCACGCCGGCGCCGGGGTGCCATCGGCGCAGCTTCGCAGGGGAGTGGTTGTAGTAGCGGAACAGGAAGTCCTCGACGGGGTGCGCCCGCCCGTCGGCGCGACGGGTGCGGTGACCGGCGGTCGCGGCGTCGACCCGCTCGGCGTGGGCCCGCTCGAGCCCACGCCACTCCTCGCGAGCCAGGACGACGGTCACCCGCACCACGGTAGTCGCGACCGCGGGACGCCCCGGGCACACCCGGGAGCCCTCGGGCGTTGGACGCGGGTGAGGATGGAGGTGCGGCCACCGCCGCGCCCCCGTCAGCGTCCAGCCACCGACCCGGAGGTCCACCCGTGCGCCGCCCCGCGCTTCTCACCGCCGCGCTCGCCGCGCTCGCCCTCGTCGGCGGCTGCACCATCGGCGGCTCCGAGCCGGACCCCGCCGCCTCGTCGGCCCCGGCGCCGGCCTCGAGCACCGCCTCCGCCTCCGCATCGCCGTCCGCGTCCGCGACGGCGGCCCCCGACGGCCCCGTGGTCCTGGCCCTCGGCGACTCCCTGGCCGCCGGCTACCAGCCCGGGGGCAGCGAACGGCGCGACACCGCCTACCCCGCGCTCGCCGCAGCGCGGGTGTCGCAGGGCGGCACCGAGCTCGGCGTCGAGAACCTCGCCTGCAGCGGCGAGACCACCGGCACCCTCCTCGAGGGCGGCCGCTGCGACTACGCCGAGGGCAGCCAGCTGGCCCAGGCCGAGGCCTTCCTGCGCGAGCGCGGCTCCGACGTGCGGATGGTGACCCTCGACATCGGCGGCAACGACCTGCTCCGCTGCGCGGCCCGGCTGCAGGTCGACGCCGCCTGCGCCGAGCAAGGCGTGCGGACCGTCGCGAAGAACCTGCCGACGATCGTCGAGCGGCTGCGCGCCGCGGCCGGCCCCGACGTGCCGGTGCTCGTCCTCGGCTACTACAACCCGTGGCTCGCGGCCTCCTACCTCGGCACGGGCGAGGCCCAGCTCGACGCCGCGAAGACCGCGTACTCCGGGCTCGACGCCGCCATCGAGAAGGCGACGAAGGCCGCGGGGGCGCGCTACGTCGCGCTCGACGCCGCCTTCGCGTTCGACGACGAGTCGCCGACGACCTTCAACGGCCGCGAGGTCCCGACCAACGTCGCGCAGGTCTGCACCCTCACCTACATCTGCACCGCCTTCGACGTGCACCTCACCGACGAGGGCGCCGCCGTCGTCGGCCGCGTCGTCGCGGACGCCGCCCGGAAGGCCGGGGTCTCCTGAGGCCGACGCCCGGTCGGTAGGCTCGCGTCATGCGCATCGCGAGGTTCACCACCGGGGACGACCCCGTCTACGGCCTGGTCGACGGGGCCGGCGAGAAGATCGCCGAGGTCACCGGCGACCCCCTCTACCAGCGGATCGAGCTGACCGGCGCCACGCACCTCGTCGAGGACGTGCGCCTGCTCGCCCCGGTCATCCCGCGGAGCAAGGTCATCGGCATCGGCAAGAACTACGCCGACCACGCGGCCGAGATGGGGACGGACGTGCCCGAGGAGCCGCTGATGTTCCTCGTGCCCAACACCGCGGTCGTCGGCCCCGGCGACCCCGTCGTCCTGCCGCCGCAGAGCACCGAGGTCCACTACGAGGGCGAGCTCGCGGTGGTCATCGGCCGGATGTGCAAGGACCTCGAGCCGGAGGACGCGCTCTCGGTCGTCTTCGGCTACACCTGCGCCAACGACGTCACCGCGCGCGACCTGCAGCGCTCCGACGGCCAGTGGGCGCGGGCCAAGGGCTTCGACACCTTCTGCCCGCTCGGGCCGTGGATCGAGACCGACCTCGACGTCTCGTCCCTCTCGGTCGTCACGCGCCGCGACGACGAGGTCGTCCAGGACGGCACGACGGGCGACATGGTGCACGGCGTCGCCGCGCTCGTCTCGTACGCGTCCAAGGCCTTCACCCTGCTGCCCGGCGACGTCATCCTCACGGGGACCCCGGCGGGCGTCGGGCCGGTCGAGGCCGGCCAGCGCGTCGAGGTCGAGGTCGAGGGCATCGGGGTCCTCGCCAACCCCTTCGTCCGGCACTGAGCACCGGTGCGCCCGGCCGCGTTTCGCGCCGGGCGCCACGGGGCATGGTCGGGATGACGACGTCCCGACCCCCGAGGAGCACCCCGTGACCGAGCAGGACCGCCCCGAGACCACCGACGACGCCTCCACCCACGAGGCCGCGACCGAGGCCGCCCAGAACGTCGTCGACGAGGTGACGTCGTGGGAGTACAGCGGCGAGCGCGAGACCATCGAGGGCGAGCTGGACCGCGGCCTCGACGAGGCCGGCGTCGCCCTGGACCCCGCCGAGCGCGAGCGCGTCGTCGACGAGATCGACGAGGTCAAGGACGACGAGACCGCCGGCTCGCCCGACGTCGGCGACGCCCGGCCCGCGGACCAGGCCTGACCGCTCCGCCCAACCGGGTCAGCGCCGCTCGGTGAGGTGGACCGACACGGTGTCCCCGACGTCCTTGCCGAGGGCGCGGAGCAGGTCCTGCGTCACCGGCAGCTTGTGGCGGCCGTCGCCGAGCGCCATGAAGGACGTGCGGATGTCCCGCCCGTCGACCGTGCCGGTGACCTTGACGAGGCCGTGGGTGCCGAAGACCTCCGCGGACCGCGGCCAGACGACGTAGCACCAGCCGCCCGGGGCGTCGCTGCGGACGACCTCGGCGTCGAAGCGCAGGTCGACCGGCCCCGGTCGCGTGGCGTCGTGCGTGGTGTCCATGGTGGGCTCCTCCCGGCCGGCTCCCTGCCGGCTCACGTGGACCGACCGCCGGGGGTCGCCGGACTCATCGGTCGGCGACGCAGCCACCACTCACCGGCGACGACGTGCATCGACAGGCCGAGCCAGAAGGCCACGCCGAACGTGGCCCGCAGCGGCATCGTCGTGCCGCCCATCCCGAGCAGCCCGAGCTGGACGCCGGTGAACAGCCCCACCCACAGGCGGATGGTCCCGACGCCGAGCCCGACGGCGAACGCGCGCACCATCCAGCGCCGGTGGTCGGCGATGCGCCCGGAGCGGACGGCGCGCAGCGCGAGCGCCAGGCAGAGCACGAACCATGCGCCGAAGACGAGCGTCGCGCTCGTCTCGGCCCCTCCGCCCCAGGCGAACACGAACCCGAGCACCACGGCGAGGACGCCCGAGAGGAGGCCGCTTGCGAGCAGCACCCGGCCGAGCCGGCGGTGCAGGCGCAGGTGGCGGTCCCGGACGCGCGCCGACATCTGGAGCGGGGCCCCGAGCAGGTAGAGGACGCCGGGCACCATGTGGCCGTAGGCGAGCCACGGGTGCGCGACGTAGAGCTCGGCGAGGTCGTCGTCCGGGACGGTGCCGTCCACCAGGTGCGGCACGTCGGTGACGAGGCGCAGGACGAAGAAGACGAGCACGACGGTCGTGAGCACGGCCACGACGACGCCGACGGGGCGCACCCGTCGCGCCGGTCGCTCCGCCGTCGCCCCCGCCATGCCGCGAGTCTGCGCCCGTCGCCGCCCGTGCGCCACCCCCGGCGCGACGTCACTACGCTGGCCCCATCATGAGCGAGCACACCCCCGCAGCCCCGCCGGCCGGCGACCTCCCCGGTCCCGTCCGCCTCCGCGTCGCCCCGTCCCCGACGGGCGACCCGCACGTCGGCACGGCGTACATGTCCCTCTTCAACCTCGCCTTCGCGCGCCAGCAGGGGGGCCGGTTCCTCCTGCGCATCGAGGACACCGACCGGACGCGCTTCCGCGAGGACTCCGAGCAGCAGGTCTTCGACACGCTGCGCTGGCTCGGCCTCACCTGGGACGAGGGCCCGGACGTCGGCGGCCCGTGCGCGCCGTACCGCCAGAGCGAGCGGCTGACGACCTACCGCCCCTACGTCGACCGGCTGCTCGCCGACGGCCACGCCTACCTCTGCTGGTGCTCGACCGAGCGCCTCGCCGCGATGCGCGAGGAGCAGCAGCGCCTCAAGCAGCCGACCGGCTACGACCGCCTCTGCCTCGGCAAGAGCGAGGAGGAGCGGCGCGCGCTGCCCGGCTTCTCCGAGACGCCCGTCGTGCGACTCCTCGTCCCGGACGACGTCGAGCTCGAGTTCGACGACCTCATCCGCGGCCGGATGACCGCCCCGCGCCCCGACGACCAGGTCATCCTCAAGGCCGACGGGTTCCCGACCTACCACCTCGCCGTCGTCGTCGACGACCACGAGATGGGCATCACCCACGTCGTGCGCGGCGAGGAGTGGGTCAGCTCGACCCCCAAGCACGTCCTGCTCTACCGCCGCCTGGGGCTCGAGCCGCCGCGGTTCGCGCACATGCCCCTGCTGCGCAACGAGAACAAGAGCAAGATCAGCAAGCGCAAGAACCCCGAGGCGCGCCTCACGTGGTTCCAGGAGGAGGGCTACCTGCCCGAGGCGCTCGTCAACTTCCTCGGCCTGCTCGCGTACCCGCCGGCCCAGGACGCCGAGGGCAACGACGTCGAGTTCTTCACCTTCGAGGAGTTCGCGCAGCGCTTCGACTGGTCGCTCGTCAACCCCGTCGGCCCGATCTTCGACCTCAAGAAGCTCGACTGGCTCAACGGCGTCCACATCCGCGCGCTCGCGCTCGGCGACTTCGCCTCCCGCCTCCTGCCCTACCTCGTGCGGGACGGCGTCCTCGGCGAGAACCCCTCGCTCGCCGAGCTCGCGCGCCTGGAGCTCGTCGCCGAGCTCGTCCAGACCCGCATCGCCCACCTCACCGAGGCGACCGCGCTCGTCGCGCCGTTCTACGTCGCCGACGACGCCGTCGTCGTCGCGGACGACGCGCGCGCCCAGCTCAAGGACGACGCCGCCGCGACGCTCGACGCCGCGTCGGCCGCGCTGGCGGACGTGCCGGACGAGCGGGGCGGGCCGCTCGGTGCCGATCGCACCTGGCGCGCCGAGGCGATCGAGGCCGCGTTGCGGTCCGCGCTCGTCGAGGGCCTCGGCCTCAAGCCGAAGTTCGCCTTCGGGCCGCTGCGCACGGCGGTCTCGGGGCAGCGCGTCAGCCCGCCGCTGTTCGAGTCGATGGAGATCCTCGGCAAGGACTCGACGCTCGCCCGCCTCGCGGCGCTGCGCGCGACGCTGTGACTGCCGCGTGGGACGGCCTCGGCGTCGAGGCCGTCCTCCTCGACGCCGACGACACGCTCTACGACACCCGCACGGCGATGCACCGGGCCGGCGCGGCGGCGGCGACCCGCGTCTGGCCGGATGCCGACCCTGAGCGGCTCGCGGCGGCCGGGGTGCGCTTCCGTGACGACCCGCAGGGGCACTTCGCCGCGTACACGCGCGGCGAGACCGACTTCGCTCAGATGCGCCGGGCCCGCCTCGGCGAGCTCGCGGTGTGGCTCGGGCAGCCGGACGGCGAGTGGTCGGCGCCGTTCGACGAGGCCTACGAGCCGGCCTTCCTCGACGCGCTCGAGGCCTTCGACGACGTCCGGCCGGCGGTCGGGGCGCTGCGGGAGCAGGGCGTGCTGGTGGGCGTGCTCACCAACTCGGCGGGTGACTACACGCAGGCCAAGCTGGTGGCCGCGGGGCTGGAGGACCTCTTCGACGTCGTCTGCAGCCGCGACACCCTCGGTTTCGGCAAGCCGGATGCCCGCGCCTTCCACGAAGCCGCGCGGCGGCTCGGGGCCGACCCGTCCCGGACCGGGTACGTCGGCGACGAGCTGACCACCGACCCGCTCGGCGCCGTCGGTGCCGGGATGCCCGCGGCGTGGCTCGTCCGCGACGGCGAGCCGGGGGAGCGGGAGCGGCTGCTCGTCGCGCAGCACGATGTGCCGGTGGTGCGTTCGCTGCGCGAGATCGCCGGTCTGCGGGGGGTGTGAGCCCCGCGATTTGGGTCGGGGGAGGAGGCCCGGTAGTGTTCTCTCTCGGTTCGCCGCTCGGTCGGCCCGCTCGCGGGACATCGGACGGCATACCCCATGGGGTATGGTGTAATTGGCAACACTGGTGATTCTGGTTCATCCGTTCTAGGTTCGAGTCCTGGTACCCCAGCCATCGCCCCCGGCTTCGGCCGGAGGCGATTTCGGAGAAAGCCCTCCCGTTCGGTAAGGTTTCTCCTCGTTGCCCGGTCCGCCTCGCGGTGGTCCGGACGACACCGAGGCCCCGTTGTGTAGTGGCCTAGCACGCCGCCCTCTCAAGGCGGTAGCGCGGGTTCGAATCCCGTCGGGGCTACATCGAGCGAAGGCCCGGTCCACCAGGACCGGGCCTTCGTCGTGTGTCGACGGGGCTGCGTCTCAGGCGTCCTCGCGCGCGTCGGCGGCCGCCTGACGCCGGCTGCTCACCGCCTCCTGGGCGAGCCGTCGCAGCGCGACGAGCACGGGATCGCCGAGCACGGTCCCGACCACGACGGTGCGCATCGCCTCGGCCGGGTCCTGCGCCGCGAGGACGAGGTCGACGTCGGCCTCGGCGACCACGGTCATCCCCGCGGCGTACCGCCGCAGGGTCGCTGCGTCCAGCGGGACGCCGGCCGCCCGGGCCGCCGCCACCGCGTCGCCGAGCGCGGTGAGGGCGGGTGCGCCCGACCACGTGCACCAGCCGAGCTCCTCGAGCAGCCCCGTGATCTCGGGGTCGACCGGGCCGCGGGGGGCGGGGGTCGGGATGACGGCCGCGGCCGCGCCGAGCAGGTCGTGACGGGACGGGGGAGGGGACTCCAGGGCGCCGACGATCGCGCGCACACCGCTGAGGCCGACGCCGCCGTGCTCGACGAGCGCCCGGACCAGCCGGACCCGCTCGACGTGCTCGTCGCCGTAGTCGGCCGAGGTCCGGCTCGTCGCCCGGCCCGGCGGCAGCACGCCCTCCCGGAGGTAGAACTTCAGCGTGTGCACCGGCACGCCGGTCCGCTCCGCCAGCTCCGAGATGCGCACTCCCGCTCCTTCCCTCTTGACGCCGGATAGTGCCACTCTCCACCATGGTGTCACCGGACAGCGTCACTATCCAGTCAGGAGCGTCCCATGGATCGCATGACCCACGCCTACGACGGCCCCCTCACCGTCTTCCTCATCGGCCTGCGCGTCCACCGCCCCTGGCGGGTCGGCATCGTGCGCCAGGCCGCGAGCGCGATGCCGCGGATGATCACCGAGCTCGAGCGCAACAAGGCCGCGGCCGCCCGCGGGGAGGAGGAGTCGCTCGGCTACCTCGGCAGCCGCTCGACCGTGCACCTCATGGCGACGACGATGGTCCAGTGGTGGCGCAGCACCGAGGACCTCTACGCCTACGCGAACGCCGCCGACCACCTGCACCGGCCGGCGTGGACCGAGTTCTACGCCGTCGCGAAGAAGGACCCCGGCGCCGTCACCATCTGGCACGAGACCTACGAGGTGACGCCGCACGGTGCCGAGAGCGCGTACGCGGGTCCGAAGCCGCTCGGGCTCGCGTCGATCGCCGGAGTCCTCCCGCTGGGTCGTCGCGGTGAGACGGCCCGCCAGCGGCTCGGCAGCCGGCTGTCCTGAGGCCTCAGGCGACCGTGACCCGGGCGCTCGCGGCGAGCGCGCACACCCGGGCGTCGAGCCGGGCGTCGCCGGTCGCCGCGTGGACGAGCCACGCCGAGCGCAGGTCCTCGAGCGTGGGCCACCGGTTCTCCCAGGTGACGAGCCGCTCGGCGAGCAGGTCGAAGACGTCGTCGCACAGGGTCGGTGCGAAGACGATGACCGGCGTCCGGGCCCGGGTCAGCGCCGCCGCGCGCCGGGCCGCGACGCTGCCACCGCCGACGACCAGCGCCGGCCGGTCCGGGCGCGGGAAGGCGAGCAGCCGGGTGCGGTCACGGGCGATGCGCGAGGCGGCGGTCGGGGTCACGGGCGCTCCTCCTGCGATGGACGGTGCGCCCAGCCTGCTCGCGGCATGTTGCCCCGGCGCGCGCCGCATGTGACATCCGTGTTGCGTGGCGGCCGGCGGGCCCCACCGGTCAGGCGTTGTTCTGGACCTCCTGCTGCGCGGCGTGCCGCGCGAGGACCTCGCTCAGCTTGTTCGCGCCGGCCATGACCGTGGCGGCGTGCAGGCGGCCGGGCTGGCGCGAGAGGCGCTCGATGGGTCCCGAGATCGAGACCGCCGCGATGACCCGCCCGCTGGGGGAGCGGACGGGGGCCGAGACCGACGCCACGCCGGGCTCGCGCTCGCCGACGCTCTGCGCCCAGCCCCGGCGCCGGACCCCGGAGAGGGCCGTCGCCGTGAAGGCCGCGCCCTGGAGGCCACGGTGCAGTCGGTCGGGCTCCTCCCACGCGAGGAGGATCTGCGCGGCCGAGCCGGCGCGCATCGAGAGGGTGGCGCCGATCGGGATGGAGTCGCGCAGGCCGACGGGGCGCTCGGCGGCCGAGACGCACACCCGGTACTCGCCCTGGCGGCGGAAGAGCTGCGCCGACTCGTTCGTGTGGTCGCGCAGCGCGCCGAGAACCGGACCGGCGGCGGCGAGGAGGCGGTCCTCGCCGGCGGCGGCCGCGAGCTCGCCGAGGCGCGGGCCGAGGACGAAGCGTCCCTGCAGGTCGCGCGTCACGAGCCGGTGGTGCTCGAGGGCGACGGCGAGCCGGTGCGCCGTCGGGCGGGCCAGGCCGGTGGCCGTCACGAGCTGGGCGAGCGTCGACGGGCCGGCCTCGAGGGCGGACAGCACGACGGCTGCCTTGTCGAGCACTCCGACCCCACTGCTGTTGTCCATGTCTTGATATTGCTATCTCATCGGATGAGACGCAAGTCCATCCGTGACATCACCGTGCGAATCTCGGGACGACGGCGACGACGCGGTGCCGCGTCCGCCGCCGACGACCCCGCGGCCGACCGCCGCGGTCACGTGGGCGAGAGGTGAGTGGGATGGCCGGAACGCTGGCCGAGAAGGTGTGGGAGCAGCACGTCGTGCGACGGGGCGACGGGGAGCCCGACCTCCTCTACATCGACCTCCACCTCCTCCACGAGGTGACGAGCCCGCAGGCCTTCGACGGGCTCCGCCTCGCCGGCCGGCCGGTCCGCCGCCCCGACCTCACCCTGGCGACCGAGGACCACAACGTCCCGACGACCCCGGGCCCGATCACCGACCCGGTGAGCCGCACCCAGGTCGAGACGCTGCGCCGCAACTGCGAGGAGTTCGGCGTCACGCTCTACCCGATGGGCGACGCCGAGCAGGGCATCGTCCACGTGGTCGGCCCGCAGCTGGGCCTGACCCAGCCGGGGATGACGATCGTGTGCGGCGACAGCCACACCTCGACGCACGGGGCCTTCGGGGCGCTGGCCTTCGGGATCGGCACCTCCGAGGTCGAGCACGTCCTCGCGACGCAGACCCTGCCGCTCAAGCCGTTCCGGACGATGGCCGTGACCGTCGAGGGCGAGCTCTCGCCCGGCGTGACCGCCAAGGACATCGTCCTCGCCGTCATCGCGAAGATCGGCACGGGCGGCGGCCAGGGCCACGTCATCGAGTACCGGGGCAGCGCCATCCGCGCCCTCTCGATGGAGGCCCGGATGACCGTGTGCAACATGTCGATCGAGGCCGGCGCGCGCGCCGGGATGATCGCCCCCGACGAGACGACCTTCGAGTACGTCCGCGGCCGTGACCACGCACCGACCGGCGCCGACTGGGACGCCGCCGTCGAGGCCTGGCGCGAGCTGCGCAGCGACGACGACGCCGAGTTCGACACCGAGGTCACGCTCGACGCCGCCTCCCTCACCCCCTTCGTCACCTGGGGCACCAACCCCGGCCAGGGCAGCCCCCTCGGTGAGGCCGTGCCCGACCCCGAGTCGATGGGCGACGACAACGACAAGGTCGCCGCGCGCCGGGCGCTCGAGTACATGGGCCTCGAGGCCGGGACCCCGCTGCGCGAGATCCACGTCGACACCGTCTTCGTCGGCTCCTGCACCAACGGCCGGATCGAGGACCTGCGCGCCGCGGCCGAGGTCATCGAGGGTCGCCACGTCGCCGACGGTGTGCGGATGCTCGTCGTCCCCGGCTCCGCCCGCGTCCGCGTCCAGGCCGAGGCCGAGGGCCTGCACGAGGTCTTCACCGCGGCCGGCGCCGAGTGGCGCCTGCCCGGGTGCTCGATGTGCCTCGGGATGAACCCCGACCAGCTCGCGCCGGGGGAGCGCAGCGCGTCGACCTCGAACCGCAACTTCGAGGGGAGACAGGGCAAGGGTGGTCGGACCCACCTGGTCAGCCCGCTCGTCGCGGCTGCCACCGCGGTCCGCGGCACCCTGTCGAGCCCTACCGACCTCGAGCCCGTGGAGGCGAACGCCTGATGGAGAAGTTCACGTCGCACACCGGCATCGGCGTCCCGCTGCGCCGCAGCAACGTCGACACCGACCAGATCATCCCGGCCGTCTACCTCAAGCGGGTGACGCGCACCGGGTTCGAGGACGGGCTCTTCGCCGCCTGGCGGGGCGACGAGACCTTCGTGCTCAACGACCCGACCTTCGCCGCGGGGTCGGTCCTCGTCGCCGGCCCCGACTTCGGCACCGGCTCCTCGCGCGAGCACGCGGTGTGGGCGCTGATGGACTACGGCTTCCGGGTCGTCATCTCCTCGCGCTTCGCGGACATCTTCCGGGGCAACAGCGGCAAGCAGGGCCTGCTCACCGCGCAGTGCTCGCAGGACGACGTCGAGCTGCTCTGGAAGCTGCTGGAGAACGAGCCCGGCACCTCGGTGACGGTCGACCTCGAGTCGCGCACCGTCACCGCCGGTGACCTCGTCGCCCCCTTCGAGGTCGACGACTACACCCGCTGGCGCCTGCTCGAGGGCCTGGACGACATCAGCCTCTCGCTGCGGCACGAAGAGGACATCACGGCGTACGAGGCAATTCGTCCGGCGTGGAAGCCGAGCGTCACCGCCTGACGAAGTCCGTCTCCCACAACCGTTTCCGGGCAGGAACACAGCGGCGCGGCATCCCCTCGGGGGTGCCGCGCTGGTGTGCGTGGGGCTGCTGTGACGCCGGCGGCGACGCCAAAGCCTCTGTCGCGCAACCAGAACACGCCGCGACAGTGGTGGACGTGCCTCTCCGGCAGGCATACCGTCGTCCACAAGGTCGGCGAGCCCCGGCCCCACGTCCCAGCGTCGAGGCGGCCGCCTCGCGCCGACCGATGGAGGATCCACCGTGAACAAGGCAGACATCGTCAAGGAGCTCGAGAAGGCCCTCGGCAGCCGCAAGCTCGCGAACGACGCGCTGGACACCGTGCTCGACACGATCGTCCGTGAGGTCACCCGGGGCGGCAAGGTCGCGATCACCGGCTTCGGCACGTTCGACCGCGCGGAGCGCGCCGCGCGCACCGGCCGCAACCCGCACACCGGCACCTCGGTGCGCATCCCCAAGAGCAAGGCGCCGCGCTTCCGCCCGGGCACGGCGTTCAAGGACTACGTCCGCAAGCCCAGCTCGCTCCCCAAGGGCGGCCCGGCGACGGGGCGCGCCGCAGCCGGCAGCGCGGGCGCGGCGGCGGCCCCGGCCAAGAAGACGGCCGCCAAGAAGTCGGCGACCAAGGCCACGACCGCGAAGAAGACGGCGACCAAGGCGGCGCCGGCCAAGACCGCGGCGAAGAAGACCGCGACCAAGAGGACGGCGCCGGCGAAGACGGCGACGAAGAAGGTCGCGACGAAGGCGACCCCGGCGAAGACCGCGGCGAAGAAGGCCACGACCAAGGCCACGGCGCCGGCGAAGACCGCGGCGAAGAAGGTCGCGACCAAGGCGACCCCGGCGACGACCGCCGCGAAGAAGGCGCCGGCGAAGAAGACCGCCACCAAGGCCGCCCCCGCGAAGAAGACCGCCACGAAGGCGACGGCGAGCAAGGCGACGACCGCGAAGAAGACGGCCGCCAAGAAGGCCCCGGCCAAGAGGACCGCCAGGCGCTGACGCGCCGGGTCGGGCGGGGCCGTCAGTGGATGGTCTCGCCCGGCCCGATGCCGACGATCCAGGCCCGCGTGGCGACGAGGCCGTCGGCGTCGAGCTCGATGCTCACCCGCTGGCCGCTGCGCAGGTGCAGGAGACCGCTGTCGACGAGCGCGGCGATCGGCACCTCGACCTCGCGGCCGTCGTCGAGCAGCGCGCTGCCGCCCGTCTCGTCCGGGACCCGGTGGATGGTGGCCTGCACGCCCGGCAGGGTAGCGCGAGCCAGGGCCTCGGCGGTGTGCGCACCCACCCCGAGCGCAACGGCGTCGGCCAGCGACGCGGCGTCGTCGACGTCGGTCCGCAGGCCCGCGGCGGGCACCCGGACCGTCTCCCAGCCGAGGTCGGCGTGCGCGGCAGCGCTCCCCGCCCCGAAGCGCGTCGGGGCCGGCCCGTCGTCGAGTGCGAGGTCCAGCAGCGCCGTGCCGGTGCCGTCGGCGTCGGGGACGACGGCCCGGGGGAGCCGGCCCGTCCGCTCGAGCGTGGCGGCGAGCTCGGTGCCGGTGAGCGCCGGGTGGTCCCCGAGCAGCACGACGGCGCGGCGGGCGCCCGTGCCGCGGGCCGCCGCGACCCCGGCCCGCACCGCGGCGTCCAGCCCCCCGCCGGGGTCCGGCACGACCTGGGCGACGACCGCGGCCCAGGCCGCCACGACGGGGTCGCCGGTGACGACGAGCACGCGGACGCCGGGCAGGGACGCGGCCGCGGCGACGGTGTCACGGGCGAAGGCGTCGGCGAGGGCCATCCGGTCCTCGCGCGGCAGCGGCAGGCGCGACTTCGCGAGCGGGCCGCCCTTGACGGGGACGACGACCGCGAGGGGTGGGGACGAGGGCACGTGCCGATCCTGACACCCCGCCGTGGCACGCTCGACATCACCTGCACCGCGGACCAGAATGCGGTGACCCCCACCCCGGAAGGCCACAGGTGACCACCCCGACCGACAGCTCGCGTCCCTTCGGGTACCGGTTCGCCATCGCCGTCCTCCGGCCGGTCCTCCGGGCGCTGACGCGCCGCCGCTGGGAGGGGGTCGAGCACCTGCCGACCACGGGCGGCTGGGTCGTGTGCCCCAACCACGTCTCGCACGTCGACCCGCTCGCCTTCGCGCACTTCCTCGTCGACCAGGGGTACTCGCCGCGCTTCCTCGGCAAGGACGAGGTCTTCCGCGTCCCGGTCGTCGGGGCGGTGCTGCGCTCGGCCGACCAGATCCCGGTGCACCGCGAGTCGGGCAGCGCGGTCGACGCCTACCGCGCCGCGGTCGCCGCGGTCCGCGCGAACAAGTGCGTCGCCATCTACCCCGAGGGCACGCTCACCCGCGACCCCGGCCTCTGGCCGATGCGCGGGAAGACCGGCGCGGCCCGCGTCGCCCTCGAGACCCGGTGCCCCGTCGTCCCCGTCGCGGTCTGGGGGCCGCAGGAGATGCTCGCGCCGTACGCGCGGGTGCCGCGGCTCCTGCCGCGCACCGTCATGCGGGTGCGGGCCGGCCGCCCGGTCGACCTCGCGGACCTCTACGACCTGCCGGTGACGGCCGACGTGCTCGCCGAGGCGACCCGCCGGATCATGGCCGCCATCACCATCGAGCTCGAGGTGCTGCGGGGCGAGCCCGCGCCCGCCGAGCGCTTCGACCCACGACGGGCCCGCGTCACCCCGACCGGCCGACCCCGACCGATCGAGGAGGCGTCATGAGCCGAGCGGCCGTCTACGGCACCGGGAGCTGGGGGACCGCCTTCGCGGCCGTCCTCGCCGACGCCGGCACCCCGGTGACGATGTGGGGCCGGCGGCCCGAGGTCGTCGCGCAGGTCAACGAGGGCGTCAACCGCGACTACCTCCCCGAGCTGCGCCTGCCGGGCACCGTCCGCGCGACGACCGACCCGGCGGAGGCCGCGGACGGCGCGGACGTCGTCGTCCTCGCGGTGCCCTCGCAGACCCTGCGCGACAACCTCACCGCCTGGGGGCACGTGCTGCCGGGCGACGCCGCGGTCGTCTCGCTCATGAAGGGCGTCGAGCTCGGCACGACCCGGCGGATGTCGGAGGTCGTCGCCGAGGTCGGGGGCGTGGACCCCGACCGGGTCGTCGTCGTCTCCGGTCCCAACCTCGCGCGCGAGATCGCGGCCAAGCAGCCCGCCGCGTCCGTCGTCGCGAGCCGGAGCGAGGAGATGGCCGAGCGCGTGGCCGCGGCCTGTGCCGCACCGTACTTCCGCCCGTACACCGGCTCCGACGTCGTCGGCACCGAGATCGCCGGCGCCGTCAAGAACGTCATCGCCCTCGCCGTCGGGATGGCCGAGGGCCTCGGGATGGGCGACAACTCCAAGGCCTCGATCATCACCCGCGGCCTCGCCGAGACGATGCGCCTCGGGACCGCGCTCGGCGGCGAGGCCGTGACCTTCGCGGGCCTCGCCGGGGTCGGGGACCTCATCGCGACGTGCATGTCGCCGCTGTCGCGCAACCACTCCTTCGGCGTCCGGCTCGGGCAGGGGATGGCCGTCGACGAGGTCGTCGCGCTGACCCGGCAGACCGCCGAGGGGGTCAAGTCCTGCACCTCGATCCTCGAGCTCGCCGGGGCGCACGGCGTCGACGTGCCGATCATCGAGCAGGTCGACGCGATGATCCGGCACGGTCGGACCGCGCAGGAGGTCGTCGCCGCCCTGCTCTCGCGGCCCCGCAAGGCCGAGACCGCCTGAGCCGCAGCGGCACCCGCGGGGTCAGCCCGCTGCGTGCTCCAGGGCGGCCGCGAGGTCGCGCCACAGGTCGTCGACGTCCTCGACGCCGACCGAGAGCCGCAGCAGCTCGTCGGGGACCTTGAGGGGCTCGTCGGGCTGGCGCTTGCGTCGCTCGAGGAGGCTCTCGACGCCGCCGAGGCTCGTCGCGTGCACCCAGAGCCGCGTGGCGGCCGAGACGCGCTCGGCGCCGTCGGCCCCGCCGACGACCTCGATGCTGACGATCGCGCCGAAGCCGGGGTAGCGGACGCGGGTGACGGCCGGGTGGCCCTCGAGCCGGCGCGCGAGCTCGACCGCGCTCGCACAGGCCCGCTCGAGGCGCAGGTGCAGGGTGCGCATCCCGCGCAGCGCGAGCCAGGACTCCATCGGCCCGGCGATGGCGCCCCGCAGGCGCCGGTACCGGTGCAGGCGGTCGTGGAGGGCGCGGCCGGCCTCGGTGGGCGCCGTGACGACCGCGCCGAGGAGGACGTCGCTGTGGCCGGCGAGGTACTTGGTGACCGAGTGCACGACGACGTCGGCGCCGTCCTCGAGCGGCCGCTGGAGGAGCGGCGTCGCGAACGTGTTGTCGACGACCGTCAGCACCCCGCGCTCGCGGGCGGCGGCGGCGAGGGTCGCGACCTCGGCGACCTCGAGGAGGGGGTTGGTCGGCGACTCCAGCCAGAGCAGGTCGGCGCCGTCGAGGGCGGCGACGACCGCCGCGGTGTCGGTGAGGTCGACCCGGCGGACCGTCGCGGCGCCCTCGGCCTCGAGGTCGCCGACGGTCGCCATCACGCCGTTGTAGGCGGCGTCCGGGACGACGACGGTGCCGCCGTGGGGGAGGAGCGAGAACGCGGCGGACACCGCGGCCATCCCGGAGGCGAGGACGAGGGCGTCGCCGCCCTCGAGCGAGCCGAGGGCCTCCTCGAGGGCCGACCACGTCGGGTTGCCGCCGCGGCCGTAGCTGACCGCGCCGTCGGCGTGGTAGGTCGAGGTGAGCACGAGCGGCGCGCCGACCTGCGCTCCCGGGGAGGCCGGCTCGCGCCCGAGGGCGACGAGCCGGGTGGCGGGGGCGAGGGGCTCGGGCGAGGAGGGGCCGTCGGTCACGAGGGCCACCCTAGGGGCGGCTAGAGTCCTCTGCGATGACCGACCGCCCAGCCGACAAGATCCGCGTCGCCCTCGTCTTCGGGGGCCGCTCGTCGGAGCACGCCGTCTCCTGCGCGACCGCCGCGAGCGTCCTCGAGGCGCTCGACCGCGACCGCTACGACGTCGTGCCCGTGGGCATCGCCAAGGACGGCCACTGGGTCCTCGCCGCCGACGACCCCGAGCCGCTGCGGCTCGCGCCCGGCCACGAGCCGCAGGTCGACGGCGGGTCGGCGAGCGTCATCGTCCCGACCTCGGCCACCGACCGCACCCTCGTCGTCCACGAGGCGGGGCAGGCGCCGCGCACGCTCGGTGAGGTCGACGTCGTCTTCCCGCTGCTCCACGGCCCGTTCGGCGAGGACGGCACCATCCAGGGGCTGCTCGACCTCGCCGACGTCCGCTACGTCGGGTCGGGCGTCACCGCCTCGGCGGTCATGATGGACAAGGCGATGATGAAGACCGTGCTGGCGGCGGCCGGCCTGCCGATCGGCCCGTACGTCGTCATCACCGACCGCGACTGGCGGCGCGACCCCGCGGCCGCGATGGACGCCGTCGGCGCCCTGACCTTCCCGGTGTTCGTCAAGCCGGCCCGCGCCGGGTCGAGCATGGGCATCACGAAGGTCGCGTCGACGGACGCCCTCGAGGCCGCGATCGAGGCGGCCCGCGAGCACGACCCCAAGGTCGTCGTCGAGCAAGGCATCGTCGGGCGCGAGATCGAGTGCGGCGTCCTCGAGGGCCGTGGCACCGACGCCCCCCGCACGAGCGAGCTCGGCGAGTGCGTCGTCGTGCAGAACCACGACTTCTACGACTTCGAGGCCAAGTACCTCGCGGGGGACGACGTGCGGCTCGAGGCGCCGGCCGACGTGCCGTCGCAGGTGGCCGACGACATCCGGTCGATGGCGGCGCGCGCCTTCGAGGCCGCCGGCTGCGAGGGCCTCGCCCGCGTCGACTTCTTCCTCACCGACGAGGGCGAGATCGTCCTCAACGAGGTCAACACGATGCCCGGCTTCACCCCGAGCTCGATGTACCCGCGGATGTGGGCCGCGACCGGGGTCGCCTACCCCGAGCTCATCGACGAGCTCGTGGCGCTGGCGCTCGAGCGGCGCACCGGCCTGCGCTGACGCGCCGCCGCCGCGGGGTTCAGCGGCAGCGGAGACCGTTGGGCGGCAGGGTTTTCGCGACCTCGTCGAAGGCCGGCAGCAGGAGCGGCGCGGGGTCGTAGGCCGACGGCACGAGCACCTCGAGCGCGGGGTCGGTGCCGAACGTCGTGAAGCGCGTGCCGTCCGAGAGGCTCGACGGGATCCATCCGACGCCGTCGATCTCGATGCACTCCGTCTCGGTCGGCGCCAGCGCGCCGACGCCGCAGCGCGCGACCACCGCGGGGTCGCCCCACGCGGCGACGGCAGCGTTCGCGGGGTCGGTGTCGACGCGCTCGTGGCCGCCGACCTGCGCCGGCCAGCGGGGGTCGCCGCAGCCCGCGGCGCCCCCGGGCACGCTCACCCCGACGGCCGAGGAGCACCCGGACAGCAGGACGGCGGCAGCGCCGAGCGCTGCCGCCGTCCGACGGGGTCCGGGCACGCTCAGACGTGGACCACGGTGCACGTGAGGGTGCGGGTGATGCCCTCGGTGTCCTGGATGCGGGAGATGACGAGCTTGCCCAGCTCGTCGACGGTCGCGGCCTCCACCCGGGCGATGACGTCGTAGGGGCCGGTGACGTCCTCGGCGAGGACGACGCCGTCGATGCCGGCGATCGTCGCGGCGACGGACGCGGCGCGCCCGACGTCGGTCTGGATCAGGATGTAGGCCTGGACCACTGAACTCCACCTTGTCGTCGGTCGGCGGGGCCGGTGCGGCCCCGCACGTGGTGCCCACCGGGTCCGGCGGGGCTCGACCCAGACGCTACCGTGCCGGTGGACCGGACGTCACCGCAGGGAGGGAGCACCGCGTGGAGCGCCTGCGCGACCTGGACGAGGCCGAGCTCCTCGCCCGCGTCCTCCCCCTCTACGCCGCGGCCGTGGCCCCGGACGACGCGGCCCTGCCGGTCGGCCCGGGCGACGACGCCGCGGTGCTCGCGACCCCGTCCGGCACGGTCGTCGCGACGACCGACGGGATGGTCCGCGGCCGCGACTGGCGCGACGACTGGTCGAGCCCGCACGACGTCGGCGTCAAGGTGAGCGTGCAGAACCTCGCCGACGTCGCGGCGATGGGTGCCGTCCCGACCGGGCTGCTCGTCTCGCTCGTCGCCGACCCCGACACCCCGGTCGACTGGGTGCTCGGGCTGGCCGAGGGCATCGCCGCGGTGTCGCGGGAGTCCGGCGCACCCGTCGTCGGCGGCGACCTGTCGTCCGGGCCGGCGGGGGTCGTGACGGTCACCCTCACGGCGCTCGGCGACCTGCGCGGCCGGCGACCGGTCCGGCGCTCGGGCGCGCGCCCCGGCGACGTCGTCGCCGTCTGCGGCACGCTCGGGACCTCCGGCGGCGGCCTGGCCCTCTACCTCGCGGGGCGTTCGTCCGGGGGAGGGGAGGACGCCGACCGGCTGCGCGCGGCCCACCGGGCGCCGCGGCCGCCGTGGGAGGCCGGGCCGGTCGCCGCCGAGGCCGGCGCGCACGCGCTCGTCGACGTCTCGGACGGGCTCGTCACCGACCTCGGGCGGGTCGCCCGGGCGAGCGGGGTGGGCATCGACCTGTCGGGGGAGGCGCTGCGGACGCGGTTCGCGAGCGGCCCGCTGGAGCGCTGCCTCGGCGCGGACGAGGCGCTGCGCCAGGTGCTCGGCGGGGGCGAGGAGCACTCGCTCGTCGGGTGCTTCCCGGCGTCGGTCGACCTCGGAGCGCTGCCGGGGCGGCCGTGGGTGGCGGTGGGCCGGGTCGGCGGGACCGGGCCCGACGGCGCGAGCGTCACCGTCGACGGGGTCGTGCCGGACGTGCGCGGCTGGGACCACTTCGCCGGCGCCTGAACCCTGCCCGGAAGACGCGGAACGGGCGGCCTCCGCGAGGGAGGCCGCCCGTTCCGGGGTGCGTCAGGGGGAGGTCAGCGCTTGACCTTGCCCGCCTTGAGGCACGAGGTGCAGACGTTGAGCCGCTTCGGGGTCACACCGGCCTCGCCCACCATCGCCTTGACGCGCTGGATGTTGGGGTTCCAACGGCGCTTCGTGCGGCGGTGCGAGTGCGAGATGTTGTGCCCGAAACCGGGGCCCTTGCCGCAGACGTCGCAGTTGGCAGCCACGGGAGATCTCCTGATGCAGTAACGGTCGTGTGGTCATCGGGGCGCGGCGCAGAGCGCACGCGCAACCGGACAAGAGTAGCCGAGGGCCACCGGCCCGACCAAAACGGCTCCGGCCGGGGCGACGGACCACCCCGTTACCCTGACATCGTGCCCGACGTCCTCACCGCCGCCGACGCCCGGCAGTGGGCCCTGCTGACCCGGGCCGCCCTCGCGGCGCGCCGCACGGAGATCGACGAGCTCAACGTCTTCCCCGTGCCCGACGGCGACACGGGCACCAACCTCTACCTCACCCTCGACGGCGCGATCGACGAGGTCGTCGCGGCGCGCTCGGCCGACGGGGGGAGCGGCGCCGTCGGGCTCGTCGAGGAGTGCCGCACGCTGCGCCGCGCCGTCCTGCTCTCGGCCCGCGGCAACTCCGGGGTCATCCTCAGCCAGGTGGTCGGAGGCGTCTGCGACGTCGTCGTCGAGGAGGACGCCGCCGAGGTCGACGTCGCGCTCCTCGCCGCCTGCCTCGAGCGGGGGGCGGCCAAGGCCCGGGCCAGCGTCGCGCACCCGCAGGAGGGAACCATCCTCAGCGTCGCCGACGCCGCGGCGGCCGGGGCCCGGGCGGCCTGCGACGCCGGCGGCTCGATGGCCCAGGTGTCGGCCGCCGCCGTCGAGGCCGCGACGGAGGCGCTCGCCCGCACACCCGAGCAGCTGCCGGCCCTCGCCCGCGCCGGGGTCGTCGACGCCGGGGGAGCGGGCTGCGTCCTGCTCCTCGAGGCACTGCACCGGGTCGTCACCGGTGCGTGGACGAGCGCCGACGAGGGGCTGCTCACCGCGGCGAGCGGCACCGACCCCGCGCGCTGGCACTCCCCGCCGCGGCGCCCGTCGCCGGACGACACGGCCGACGAGACCGAGGCGCCCGGGCCGGCCTTCGAGGTGATGTACCTGCTGCTGGACACCGACGCCGCGCGCGTGCAGGCGCTGACCGAGCAGCTCGACGCCCTCGGCGACTCGCTCATCGTCGTCGGCGGCCCGGACCTCTGGAACGTCCACGTGCACGTCGACGACGCCGGCGCCGCGGTCGAGGCCGCGCTCGGCGCGGGCCGGCCGGAGCGCATCCGCATCACCCACCTGCCGAGCCAGGTCGCGGCCCGTGAGGCCGTCGTGCCCCTCGGGGTCGTCGCCGGCGCCGCGGGGCCGGGGGTCGTGGCCCTGCTCGAGGAGGCGGGCGCCGTCGCGCTGGAGTTCGGCCCGGGCCGGCGCGCCTCGGCCAGCCAGCTGCTCGACGCCGCCCGGCGCACCGGGGCCTCCGCGGTCGTCGTCCTGCCCGCCGACCCCGACGGGCTGATGGCCGCCGAGGTCGCCGCCGAGGCCGGCGCGGCCGACGGCCTCGAGGTGCACGTCGTCCCCGCCCGCACCACCGTGCAGGCCATCGCGGCGATGGCCGTCCTCGACCCCGCGCGGCCGGTGCACGCCAACGTCGTCGCGATGACCCAGGCCGCCGTCGCGACCCGCCACGGGGCGGTGTCCGTGGCCACCAAGGAGGCGCTGACCTGGGCCGGCGTCTGCCGCCCGGGCGACGTCCTCGGGATCGTCGACGGCGACGTCGCGTTCCTCGGCACCGACCTCGCGGCCTCGGCGCGCGACGTCCTCGACCGGCTCCTCTCGGCCGGCGGCGAGCTCGTCACCCTGGTCCGCGGCGCCGACGCGGACCCGCTGCTCGTCGAGCGCCTCGCCACCGACCTCGGGCGCGAGCGGCCCGAGCTCGAGGTCGTCGTCCTCGACGGCGGCCAGCCCGTGTACCCGCTGCTCATCGGGGTGGAGTGACGTGGCGACCGAGTCCAGCCCGCTGCGGCCGATCATCGCCACGGCCGCCGCCGACTTCGCCAAGCACCGCGACGTCCACACCGTCGGCGACCTGCTCGCCTACTGGCCGCGTCGCTACCGCACCCGCGAGGCCGACCTCGGCGCCGTGACGCCGGGCGAGTTCCTCGTCGGGGTCGCCGAGGTGCGCTCCGCGCAGACCCGGCGGATGAAGACGCGCAAGGGCACGATGCTCGAGGTCGTCATCACCGACGGGCGCCACGAGCTCGACATCACGTTCTTCAAGGCCTGGGGGCACGACAGGGTGCTCGTGCCCGGGGCCCGCGGCATCTTCGCCGGGACGGTCGGCACCTACCGCGGGCGCCTCCAGCTGACGCACCCCGGCTACACGATGCTCGACGACTACGACGCGGAGGAGCGGCGCGACCTCATCCCCATCTACCGCCGGGTCGGCAAGCTGCACACGTGGACGGTCACCGAGTCGGTGCGCCGCGTCCTCGACGTCCTCGACGACGTGCCCGACGCCCTGCCGGCGGACGTCCGTGCGCGGCGGAACCTGGTGTCGCGCACCGACGCCCTGCGCGGCATCCACGGCCCGGACACCCTCGAGCAGGTCGCGGCGGCGCAGCAGCGGCTGCGCTACGAGGAGGCGTTCGTCCTCCAGGCGACGCTGGCGCAGCGCCGGCGGGCCTCGGCCGCGACGGCGACGCGCGCCCGCGCCGGGCAGGCCGACGGGCTGCTCGCCGCGTTCGACGAGCGGCTGCCGTTCACCCTCACCGACGGCCAGCGGGACATCGGGGCGGTCGTCGCCGACGAGATGGGTCGCGAGGTGCCGATGCACCGGCTGCTCCAGGGCGAGGTCGGCTCCGGCAAGACGGTCGTCGCGCTGAGGGCGATGCTCCAGGCGGTCGACTCCGGCGGCCAGGCCGCGCTGCTCGCCCCGACCGAGGTCCTCGCCGCGCAGCACCACCGGACGATCACCCGGATGCTCGGCGACCTCGCGGAGGGCGGGATGCTGGGCGGCGCCGAGCACGGGACGCGGGTCGCGCTGCTCACCGGCAGCCAGCCGACCGCGGAGCGCCGGCGCACCCTCCTCGACGTCGTGAGCGGCGACGCGGGCATCGTCGTCGGCACGCACGCGCTGCTCCAGGAGCACGTCGACTTCCACGACCTCGCCCTGGTCGTCGTCGACGAGCAGCACCGGTTCGGGGTCGAGCAGCGGGACGCGTTGCGCGCCAAGGGGTCCACGCCTCCGCACGTCCTCGTCATGACCGCCACGCCCATCCCGCGCACCGTCGCGATGACGGTCTTCGGCGACCTCGAGACCTCGACCCTGCGCGAGCTGCCCGCGGGGCGCGCGCCGATCACGACCCACGTCGTGCCCGAGGACCGGCCGGGGTGGATGGAGCGGACGTGGCAGCGCATCGCCGAGGAGGTGCGGTCCGGCCGGCAGGCGTACGTCGTGTGCCCGCGCATCGGCGACGACGACGCGCCCGAGGACGGCGCCGTGCTCACCGTCGAGGCCACCGACCCCGACGCCGACGAGGCCCAGGCGCCGCCGCCGCGGCCGCTGACCAGCGTCACCGCCCTTGCCACGCGGCTGGCCGACGAGCCGGCGCTCGCCGGGCTCACCCTCGAGGTCCTGCACGGCCGGATGTCGCCCGAGCACAAGGACGCCGTCATGGGGCGCTTCCAGCGCGGCGAGACCGACGTCCTCGTCTCGACGACCGTGGTCGAGGTCGGGGTCGACGTGCCGAACGCGAGCGTCATGGTCGTCATGGACGCAGACCGCTTCGGGGTGAGCCAGCTGCACCAGCTGCGCGGGCGCATCGGCCGGGGCGGCTTCCCCGGGCTGTGCCTGCTCGTCACCGGGTCCGAGGCCGAGCCGGCCCTGACCCGGCTCGCCGCGGTCGCGGGGACGACGGACGGCTTCGAGCTCGCCCGCCTCGACCTCGCCCAGCGCCGCGAGGGCGACATCCTCGGGGCAGCGCAGCACGGCCGGCGCACGCAGCTGGAGTTCCTCAACATCCTCGAGCACGAGGATGTCATCGAGCAGGCCTGCGAGGACGCCTTCGCGCTCGTCGACGCCGACCCGGACCTCGCCAACCACCCCCTGCTGGCGGCCGCCGTCCAGGCCCGCGTCGACGCCGAGCAGGCCGCCTACCTGGAGCGTGGCTGATGACCCGCATCATCGCCGGCACGCACGGCGGACGCACCCTGCGCACCCCGCCGGGCGCGGGGACCCGCCCCACGAGCGACCGGGTCCGCGAGGCGCTGTTCTCGGCGCTCGAGGCCCGCGGCGCGGTGCGCGGCGCCCACGTCCTCGACCTCTACGCCGGCTCCGGCGCGCTCGGCCTCGAGGCGGTGAGCCGCGGGGCGCGCTCGTGCGTGCTCGTCGAGTCCGACCGGCGCGCCGCGACGGTCATCGCCGCCAACGTCGCCTCGCTCGCGCTGCGAGGGGTGCGGGTCGTGCCGACGACGGTCGCCTCGGCGCTCGCCGGCGAGCCCGGGGCCGAGGGCCCGGCCGACCTCGTGCTGCTCGACCCCCCGTACGACGTCGGGGAGGAGGCGCTGGCCTCCGTGCTGGAGCGCCTGGCGGACGGCTGGCTCGGGGACGACGGGCTCGTCGTCGTCGAGCGCTCCTCGCGCTCACCGGAGCCCGCGTGGCCCGCCGGCCTCGAGCGCGTCGGCAAGCCGCGCAAGTACGGCGAGACCACCGTCTGGCTCGCCGAGCGCCCCTGACGCTCGTCGAAGGACGGGATGCGTCGACGCAGGTCAGGCGTGCCGTCTGACAGGATGCGTGGATGAGTGACTACGAGATCCCCCGGCCGGTCAGCGGCGACGTCATCGAGCGCATCCTCGAGGACCACCGGCTCTTCGAGGACCTCCTGCGCGAGGCCCGGCGCACCGACACCGACCGCGAGGCCGCCCGCCGCGCCCTGGCCGAGGTGCTGACCGCGCACGCCGTCGCCGAGGAGGAGAAGGTCTACCCGACCCTGCGCCGCAAGGCCGACCACATCACCGACCACGAGGCCGAGCACGGCGAGGAGGAGCACGCCGAGATCAACGAGGCGCTGCTGGCCTTCCTGCGCGCCAAGGGCACCGACACCCAGAAGTACGACGACGCCCTCGAGGACCTCGCGACGGTGGTCAACCACCACGCGAACGAGGAGGAGCAGACCATCCTCAACCCGGCGCGCGAGGAGGTCGACCTCGAGGTGCGCGAGCGGCTCGGCGTCGACTGGCTGACCCGCCGCAACCAGCTCCTCGAGGAGGGCTGCGGCTCCGAGGAGCAGGTCGCCGCCCTCATCGACGAGGCCGTCGCCAAGGGCGCCCTCGCCCCCGAGGAGGCGCGCCAGGAGGCCGACCGCATCAAGGAGGAGGCCAAGGAGAAGGCCGAGGAGGTCGAGGACGCCGCGAAGAACGGGGACTGACCCACCCCGCCCGGGCCCTTGCTAGGTTGGCGCGCGTGAGCGAGCGCGTCCGCCGGGCCGTCTGCCCCGGCTCCTACGACCCGGTGACCCACGGCCACCTCGACGTCGTGGCGCGCGCCGCCGCGCTGCACGACGAGGTGGTCGTGGCGATCCTCCACAACCCCGCCAAGCAGGGGACGTTCACCGTCCCCGAGCGGGTGGCCCTCGTCGAGCACGCGCTCGCCGACCGGGACCTGGCCGACGTGGTGCGGGTCGAGGCCTTCGCGGACCGGCTCCTCGTCGACGTCTGCCGCGACCTCGGGGCCGGCGTCCTCGTCAAGGGCCTGCGCGGTGGGACCGACTTCGACTACGAGCTGCCGATGGCCCGCATGAACCGCCACCTCACCGGCCTCGAGACCCTGTTCCTGCCGGGGGAGCCCTCGCTCGCCCACGTCTCGAGCTCGCTCGTCAAGGAGGTCGTCCGCTACGGCGGCGACGTGACCGGCCTCGTGCCCGACGAGGTCCGCGACGCCCTCGTCGAGCGGCTGCGTGAGCGCTGAGGCGAGCGCGCCGGAGCAGACCCGCGCCGGGCAGCGCACGACGGGGCGGCGCCCGGGCTTCCGGCGCGACGTCGAGGGCCTGCGCGCCGTCGCGGTGCTCTCCGTGCTGGCCTACCACGCCGGCCTGCCGGTCCACGCCGGCTTCGTCGGCGTCGACATCTTCTTCGTCATCTCCGGCTTCCTCATCACCGGCCTGCTCGTCGCCGAGCTCGACCGCACGGGGACGGTCTCGTGGGTGCGCTTCGTCGGCCGCCGCGTGCGCCGGCTCCTGCCGGCCGCCGTGCTCGTCCTCCTCGTCACGAGCCTGTTCTCGTGGCTCGTCATCCCCGGGCAGCGCCGCCAGCAGGTCGGCCACGACGTCATCGCCGCCGCGACCTACGTCGTCAACTGGGTCCTCGCCGGCCGCGAGGTCGACTACCTCTCCTCGGACGTGCGCCCGTCGCCGGTGCAGCACTTCTGGAGCCTCGCGGTCGAGGAGCAGTTCTACGTCGTCTGGCCGCTCCTCCTGCTGACCCTCGCCGTCGTGGCCCGCCTGCTCGGCCGGCGCCCCGACCGCCGCACCGTGGCGATCGCCCTCGGCGCGCTGACCGGGGTGTCGTTCGTCTGGTCGCTCGTCGCCTCGCACACGAGCCCGGAGGGGTCCTTCTTCACGACGACGACCCGCGTCTGGGAGCTCGGCGTCGGTGCCCTGCTCGCCGTGTGGCTGACCGGCCGCGAGCGCCCAGCGGGCGGCAGCCGCGCCGCCGACGCCCTCGGCTGGCTGGGGCTCGCCGCCCTCGTCGTCGTCGCCGTCGCGCTGCCCACCGGCATCGAGTGGCCGAGCGGGTGGGCGCTGCTGCCGACGCTGCCGACCGCGCTCGTCCTCTGGGCCGGGTGGCGCGGGGGCCGCTCCGGCCCGGTCCGGCTCCTCGGCACCCGGGCGATGGTCTGGGTCGGCGGCCTGTCGTACTCGATCTACCTCTGGCACTGGCCGGTGCTCGTCCTCGGGGACTGGAGCGCCGAGCGGCTGACCGGCGGTCCGCTGCCCGGATGGGCCCGCGTCGCGCTCGCCCTGGGGTCGCTCTGGCCGGCGTGGGTGTCGTGGCGGTTCGTCGAGCAGCCGATCCACCACGGGACGTGGCTGCGGCGTCGGCCGCGCGTCCTCGTCGCCGCGGGCCTCGGGATGTCCGGGCTGGCCGTGCTCGCCGCCCTGCCGCTGCTGCCGCTGGCGTCCCCGTTCGTCACGACGCCGCCGGACGGCCGCGTGCCGCCGCTCACGCAGCTCGGGGCATCCACCGTCGTGCCGGGCCGCGCCGTCGCCGACGACGTGCAGCCCGGCTGGGTCACCCCCGACCCGCTCGTCAGCGGCGAGGACCGGCCGGACGCCGACGTCGACCGCTGCCAGGTCGACCACGGCGCCACGGAGCCGGTCGCCTGCACCTTCGGCGACCCGCGTGGCGCCGTCACCGTCGCGCTCGTCGGAGACTCCAAGGCGATGCAGTGGCTGCCCGCGCTCCAGGAGCAGGCCGGCGAGCGCGGCTGGCGCGTCGTCACCTACGGCAAGTCCGCCTGCGCGTTCAGCGCCGCACCGGCGGCCAACGCCGGCCGGGCCTACCCCGAGTGCGACGCCTGGAACGCCGCCGTGGCGCGGGCGCTCGCGGCCGACCCGCCGGACGTGCTCGTCACCTCCGGCGTGGCGCGGGGAGCCTGGGACGGCTCGCGCACCGACGCCCCGCTCCTCGAGGACGGCTACGCGCGGCGCTGGGCCGCGCTCGCCCGAGCCGGGCTCCCGGTCGTCGTCGTCGGCGACAGCCCCGTCTCGCCGGACGACCTCGACGTCTGCGCCGCCTGGCACCCCGACGCGCTCGCGCAGTGCACCTTCGCGGCCGGCCCGGCCGTCGCGGCGAGCGGCCTGCCGGTGCAGCGCCCGGCCGTCGCGCGGGCGGGGGAGGGCGTCACGTTCCTCGACCTCACTCCGTGGATCTGCCCCGGCGGCGAGTGCCCGCTGGTCGTCGGGCACGTCACCGTCCACCGCGCAGGCGACCACGTCACCGCGACCTACGCCCGCACCCTCGCGCCGCAGGTCGCGGGCGCCGTCGAGGCCGCCCTCGCCCCGCCGGGACGCCGCTGACGGCCCCGGTTTGGGGAGGTGGGGGGCCTGCCGGTACCGTTGTCCTTCGGTCTGCGTCCGTGCGGCGTGACCCGAACCCGTCCCGACCCCACCGAAAGCCCATGTCGCGTCTCGATCCCCGGTCCCCCTTGGTGCTCGACACCAAGCTCGTGGGCCGTCGACCCGGGACGATGCACGAGCTCGAGCGTGAGGCAGGGGCGCCGAGCGATCTCGGCACCGACGTCATCCGCGTCGAGGAGGGCAGCCCGCTGTCCCTCTCGCTGCGGATGGAGTCCGTCGTCGAGGGCGTGCTCGTCACGGGTTCGGTGCGCGGTACGGCCACCGGCGCCTGCGTGCGGTGCCTGGACCCGGTGAGCGTCCCGCTCGACGGTCACTTCCAGGAGCTGTTCGTTCACGCCGATCGCCACGACCACCACCACGAGGTGGGGGACGAGGACGCCGACGAGGAGTACCGCGTCGAGGACGGCTACATCGACCTCGACCCGGTGGTCCGGGACACGGTGGTGCCTGCACTGCCGTTCCAGCCGGTGTGCCGGCCGGACTGCCCCGGGCTCTGCTCCGTGTGCGGACAGCCGCTCGCGGAGGACCCCGAGCACCAGCACGACGAGATCGACCCCCGATGGGCGGCGCTCTCGGCCCTGGCCGAGAACCCGTCCACGCCGACAGAGAAGAGGACCTGACGTGGCCGTTCCGAAGCGGAAGATGTCGCGCTCCAACACCCGCTCGCGCCGCGCCAACTGGAAGGCGACGGTCGTCGCGACGACCACCTGCCCGCAGTGCAAGGCGCCGACCCAGCCGCACATGGCGTGCCCGTCGTGCGGCACCTACAAGGGGCGCCACTTCGGCGCCGCCGAGCGCACCGAGCACCAGGGCTGACCCCCCTCCCCATGGGGAAGGGGTCGGCCTCGGCCGATGCACTCGCGCCCCTGCGCCCCGTCGCCGAGCTCGTCGGTCACCTCTCGGAGGTGACCGGCGGTCCGGTCGACGAGGCGCTGGTCCGGCGTGCCCTCACCCACCGCTCGTACGCGTACGAGATGGGGGGACTGCCGCACAACGAGCGGCTCGAGTTCCTCGGTGACTCCGTCCTCGGGCTCGTCGTCACGACGACGCTCTACGACACCAACCCGGACGAGTCCGAGGGCCAGCTCGCGAAGCTGCGCGCCGCCGTGGTCAACATGCGGGCCCTCGCCGACGTCGGGCGCACGCTCGGCCTCGGCGACTTCGTGTTCCTCGGCCGCGGCGAGGAGAGCACCGGTGGGCGCGACAAGGACTCGATCCTCGCCGACACCGTCGAGGCGGTCATCGGCGCCGTGTACCAGTCGGCCGGCATCGAGGCCGCGGGCGAGCTCGTCCACAGCCTCGTCGACCCGCTGCTCGCCCAGTCCGCCACCCTCGGGGCCGGCCTGGACTGGAAGACGAGCCTGCAGGAGATCAGCTCGCGCCACGGCCTCGGCTCGCCCGAGTACGTCGTGACCGAGGACGGCCCCGAGCACGCGAAGTCCTTCGAGGCCGCGGTCGTCGTCGGCGGCCAGGTCCTCGGCCGCGGCTGCGGCCGGACGAAGAAGGTCGCCGAGCAGGAGGCCGCCGCCCACGGCTGGGCCGCCATCCGCGACGCCCACGAGCCGCCCGAGGGCCGCCCGAGCGGTGCCTGAGCTCCCCGAGGTCGAGGTCGTCCGCCGCGGCCTCGCCGCACACGTCGAGGGCCGGCGTCTCGCGGCCGTCGAGCTGCGGGGACATCGGGTCGCGCGCCGCCACCTGCCCGGGCCACAGGACCTCGCCCAGCGCCTCGAGGGCCGCCGGGTCGCCGCCGTCCGCCGCCGCGGCAAGTACCTCTGGTGGGACCTCGAGGACTCCGTCGGCCTCATCCTCCACCTCGGGATGAGCGGCCAGCTGCTCGTCGAGGACGCCGCCGCGCCCGACGAGAAGCACCTCCACGGCCGGTTCACCTTCGACGACGGCGGACCCGAGCTGCGCTTCGTCGACCAGCGCACCTTCGGCGGTCTCGCGCTCGCCGACCTCGACGACGCCGGCGTGCCGCGCAGCATCGCCCACATCGCGCCCGACCCCCTGGAGCCGGCCTTCGACCGGGCCGCGACGATCCGGCGCATCAAGGCCAAGGACAGCGCGGTCAAGCGCGTCCTGCTCGACCAGACCGTCGTCTCCGGCATCGGCAACATCTACGCCGACGAGTCCCTCTGGCGCGCGCAGGTGCACGGCGAGCGGCCGGCGTCGGCCCTGACCAAGCCGCGCATCGGTGCCCTCCTCGACCACGCGACCGACGTGATGACCGAGGCGCTGGGCCAGGGCGGGACGAGCTTCGACGCCCTCTACGTCAACGTCAACGGCGCCTCGGGCTACTTCGACCGCTCGCTCGCCGCCTACGGCCAGGCGGGCCGCCCGTGCCGACGCTGCGGCACCCCCATCCGCCGCGAGCAGTTCATGAACCGCAGCTCGTTCTCGTGCCCGCGCTGCCAGCCGCGCCCCCGCAGGGTCAGGGCAGCGGGATCGGCTTGAGCCGCACCGGCTTCCCGGTCTTGCGCTCCGACAGCTGCGCCATCGCGGTCCGGACGGTCGAGCTGTAGAGGTGCGCCCCGCGGATGCTCGGGTGGATGCCGTCCGACTGGAGCATCCCGCTCGTGTCGGCCAGCGCCCGGTCCCAGTCCGCGACGACGACGTTGTCGTGCCCGGCGACGACCTCGCGCAGCTGCTCGTTGTCGGTCTCGGCCCGGGCGTAGCGGCCGTGCACGGTGAGGACGACGACCATCCGGTCCGGCCCGATCTCGCGCAGGGTCCGCTCGATGGACCGCGCGTCGGTGCCGAAGTTCGTGCCGAAGGCGAGGACGACGACGCGGCGCAGCCCGTCGCCACGGGCCCCGACGAGCCGCGGCGCCTCGCTCCAGCGGCGGTTGGAGCGGGCGTCGATGCGGATCTTCGGGAAGTAGTACTCCATCGCCTGCTTGGCGCCGACGAGCATCGAGTCGCCGAACGCGTCGACCTCCGCGCCCGTGGGCATGCTCCAGTCGGCGGCGGTGGGCCGGGTGCCCGCGGCCTCGGCCGGTACGGGGGAGCGGGTGGCCGAGGGAGTCGGCGCCGCGCTCGTGGCGGCGGCCTCGCGGGCCAGGGCCGCCTCGTTGGCCTCGATCATCTGCTCCGTGGCGGTGCGGTCGGGGGCGGTCGCCATCACCGCGGTCGTCGCGACGGCCGCGACGGCGAGGACGGCCCACACGGTGCGGGCCCGGCGGGTCCCGGCGCGACGCATCCGGCGGGCCAGGGCCCGGAAGGCCCCGCCGAAGCCGAGGCGCCGGACCGGGGTCTCGACGAAGCGGTAGGAGAGGTCCGCGGCCGCGACCGTGACGAGCACGGCCCAGCCGCGGGTCAGCACGTAGTCGAGCCCGCCCGGCGCGACGGGGATGTCCTGCCCCACGACGAGGACGACGGGCCAGTGCCACAGGTAGATGCCGTAGCTGCGCGAGCCGACCCAGCGGAGCGCGGGCAGGTCGAGCAGGGCGCGCAGCCGGCCGGGCCGCTCGACCACGACGAGGACGACGCCGGCCGTCGCGAGGGAGGCGAGGAGGATGCCGCCGCGGAAGGTCAGCGACGACTGCTCGTCGGCGAGGACGAGCAGGCCGCCGAGGACGGCGAGCGCGACGGCGCCGACCGTGCGGCGGTGGCGCTCCCAGAGGGCGGTCCGCGTGCCCGCGCGCCCGGGGGCGGCGAGCGCCAGCGCGAGGGCGGCGCCGACCATCAGACCCGTCGCGTGGGTGTCGGTGCCGTAGTAGACGCGCGTGGGGGCGTCCGGGTCCAGGCGCAGGGCCATGAGCAGCGAGGAGGCGACGGCGAGCCCGAGCGCGGTGGCGGCCCGCGCCTCCGGCCGGCGGACCGCCCGCAGCAGGAGGAGGAGCGCGAGCGGCCACAGCAGGTAGAACTGCTCCTCGACCGCGAGGGACCAGAGGTTCGCGAGCAGCGTCGGGGAGGTCGCCGCGAAGTAGTCGGTGCCGGCCGCGACCTCGAGCCAGTTCGAGGTGAAGGTCAGCGCCCCGAGCACCTGGCGACCGACGCCGACGAGCAGGTCGCCCTCGGCGACGCGGGCCAGCAGCACCGCCGACGGCACGAGGACGAGCAGCGCCGGCAGCAGGCGGCGGGCGCGGCGGGTCCAGAAGCCCCGCAGGTCGACCCGGCCGGTGCTCGCGCGCTCGCGCAGGAGGAGCGTCGTGATGAGGAACCCGGAGAGGACGAAGAAGACGTCGACGCCGAGGAACCCGCCGGGCAGCCAGCCGGGGTCGAGGTGGAAGACGACGACCGCGACGACCGCGAGGGCGCGCAGCCCGTCGAGACCGGCGAGGCGGTGGCCCGGCCGGGAGGCGTCGTCGACCGGGCGGGTCGCGGTGGTGACGCCACCGAGCCCGTCGGGCGCCGCGGGTGCGACCGGGTCCATGCTGGAACGGTAGTGACGCGGGGGGCCGCCGTGACGGAGGCGCGCTGTGGGGCGCCTGTGACGCCTGTCGCGCGCGCTGCCTACGATCGGCGCGTGGACGAGGAGCGGCAGGACGGGCGCGGGGACGGCGAGCGGGCGACCGTGTTCGTCCGCGGCCGCGTGCAGGGGGTCGGCTTCCGCTGGTGGACCCGGGCCCGGGCGCTCGAGCTCGGGCTCGTCGGCTGGGCGCGCAACACCGCCGACGGACGGGTCGAGGTCGTCGCCGAAGGGCCGCGCGCCGCCGTCGAGGCCCTCCACGGGATGCTCGGGGAGGAGCCGTCGACGACCGGCCGGCCGGGCCACGTGGCTCTCGTGTCCGCGCCGCTGTGGGCGGCGGCCAAGGGGGAGAGCGGGTTCCGCGAGCGCTGAGCCCCGTTCGCGCTCCGGACGCCGCGCGCCGGCCCGGGCGCGGGTTCCTACGATGGTGCCGTGAGCGACATCCCCCCGGACCTCGCGCGGCTGCGCTCGAGCATCGACAACATCGACGCCGCTCTCGTGCACCTGCTCGCCGAGCGGTTCAAGTGCACCCAGGCCGTCGGCGAGCTCAAGGCCGCCGCGGGGCTGCCCGCCGCCGACCCCGGCCGCGAGGAGCGCCAGGTGGCGCGCCTGCGCGCGCTCGCCGACGAGTCGGGGCTGGACCCGCAGTTCGCCGAGGCGTTCCTCAACTTCATCATCGCCGAGGTCATCCACCACCACGAGCACATCGCCGGCGCCGGCTCCTGACCCCGGTCCCCGGACCACACGCGTATCGGGTGACCCGATACCGGTGCGCTTCACCCGACAACCGTTCCCGGGTAGAGCGCGGTCGTATCGGGTGACCCGATACGCGTGGGATGCGTGGGATCCGGGCACGAGCCCCGCGGACGTCCCACGAGGCACAGCAGCCTCAGCGGCACCAGGGGCCACAGGCACCTCCGGGGGGATGCCGCGTCCCGCCACCGCGCCGCGACCCCGGTAGCATCGCCCGCGACCCGGCCGCGGCCGGGGCCGCCCGACCCCTGCGAGAGACGACCCGCCGATGTACCTCAAGACGCTGACCCTCAAGGGATTCAAGTCCTTCGCCTCGGCGACGACGATGCGCCTCGAGCCCGGCATCACCTGCGTCGTCGGCCCCAACGGCTCCGGCAAGTCCAACGTCGTCGACGCGCTCGCCTGGGTCATGGGCGAGCAGGGCGCCAAGAGCCTGCGCGGCGGCAAGATGGAGGACGTCATCTTCGCCGGCACCGCCGGCCGCGCCCCGCTCGGGCGCGCCGAGGTCAGCCTGACGATCGACAACACCGACGGCGCCCTGCCCATCGACTACACCGAGGTGACGATCACCCGGACGATGTTCCGCGGCGGCGGCTCCGAGTACGCGATCAACGGCACGGGATGCCGCCTGCTCGACGTCCAGGAGCTCCTCTCGGACTCCGGTCTCGGCCGCGAGATGCACGTCATCGTCGGCCAGGGCCAGCTCGACACCGTGCTGCGGGCGACCCCGGAGGAGCGCCGCGGGTTCATCGAGGAGGCCGCCGGCGTCCTCAAGCACCGCCGCCGCAAGGAACGGGCGCTGCGCAAGCTCGAGCAGATGGAGGGCAACCTCACCCGCGTCCAGGACCTGACCGGCGAGATCCGCCGCCAGCTCGGGCCGCTCGGTCGCCAGGCCGAGGCCGCGCGCCGGGCCGCGGTCGTCCAGGCCGACGTCCGCGACGCCCGCCTGCGCCTGCTCGCCGACGACCTCGTCCAGCTGACCGGCATCGTCGAGCAGGAGGTGGCCGACGAGACCGCTCTCCTCGAGCGGCGCACCGCCGTGGAGGACGCCCTCGCGACGGTCCGCGGCCGGCTGACCGAGGTCGAGCGCCAGGCCGCCGACGCCGCGCCCGAGCTCGGCCGGGCGCAGGAGCGGGTCGTGCGGCTCCAGAGCCTGCGCGATCGGCTCGAGTCCACCGGCTCGGTCGCGGCCGAGCGGGTCCGCCTGCTCTCACAGGACGAGGTGCACGAGAGCACCTCCGGCCGCGACCCCGAGGAGCTGCGCGCGCAGGCCGCCCGCGCCCGCGAGGCCGAGGAGCTGCTCCAGGCCGAGATCGCCGAGACGACCCAGGCCCTCCAGGACGCCGTCGCCGCCCGCGAGGACGCCGAGAAGGCCTTCACCGCCGAGCAGCAGCGCCTCGCCCGCCTGGCCCGGGCCGCGGCCGACCGTCGCGAGGGGCTGGCCAAGCTCGCCGGCCAGGTCGGCGCCCGGCGCAGCCGCATCGAGGCGGGGGAGGCCGAGATCGGCCGGCTCCAGGCCCTCGTCACCGAGGCCCGCCAGCGCGCCGCCGACGCCGAGCGCGAGTTCGCCTCGCTCGAGGGTGGCATCGCCCACGAGGAGGAGGGCGAGGAGGGACTCGACACGACGTACGAGGCGGCCGCCGAGCGGCTCGCCGAGGTCGAGGCCGAGGTCGAGCGGCTCCAGCAGGAGGAGCGCGAGGCCGAGCGCGACCGCTCGACCGCCCAGGCCCGCCTCGAGGCGCTCGAGCTGAGCCTGCGCCGCAAGGACGGCGCCGCCACGCTGCTCGAGGCCGCGGACGACGCGCACGCCGTCATCGGCGCGGTCGCGGCGCTCGTCCAGGTCGCCAAGGGACACGAGGCCGCGGTCGCCGCCGCGCTCGGGTGGGCGTCCGAGGCGCTCGCCGTCGGGTCGGCGGACGCCGCCGCGGCCGCGCTCGCCTCGCTGCGCGACACCGACGGTGGCCGGGCCGCGCTGCTCGTCGGCGAGACCGCCGCGCCGCAGGACCCGGCGTCGTGGCCGGCGCTGGACGCCGACGCCGTCTGGGCGCGCGACGTCGTCACCGCCCCGGACACCGTCCTGCCCGCCGTGCACCAGGTGCTCGAGCGGGTCGCCCTCGTCCCGACCGCCGCCCACGCGGTCGCCCTCGTCGCCCGCCACCCGGGCGTCACCGCCGTGACCGCCGACGGCGACGTCTTCGGACCCGGCTGGGCCCGCGGCGGCAGCAGCGCCGGCGAGAGCCTCCTCGAGGTCCAGGCCGCCGTCGACGAGACCCGGGCCGCCCTCGACGAGGCCACGGCGCGGGCCGAGCGGACGCGCTTCGCGCTGGCCGCCGCCCGCGAGAAGGCGACCGCCGCCGAGACCGCCGTCGACGCCGCGCTCGAGGCCCTCCACGAGTCCGACGCCCGGATGGCCGCCGTCGCCGAGCGCCTCGGCGGACTCGGGGCCGCGATGCGCACCGCCGGGGCCGAGGCCGAGCGCGCCGAGAAGGCCATCGCCGGTGCCAGCGAGCGGCTCGAGGCCGACCGCGCCGAGCTGGACGCCCTCGCCCAGCGCCTCGCCGAGGCGGAGGCCGAGCCGGCCGCCGACGACGCCGACCCCTCGACCGACGAGCGCGACCGCCTCGAGCTCGAGGCCAGCCGGGCCCGCACCGCCGAGACCGAGGTCCGCCTCGCCCTGCGCACCAAGGAGGAGCGGGCCCGCTCGCTCGCCGGGCGCGCCGACTCCCTCGAGGGCGCCGCCCGCAACGAGATCGCCGCCCGCGAGCGGCTGCGCGAGCGGCGCGAGAAGCGCCGCCGCGAGGCCGAGGTCGCCGCCGCCGTCCACGAGGCCGCCACGTGGGCCGTCGAGGAGGTCGCCGCCGCGCTCACCCGGGCCGGGACGCTGCGCGACGCCGCCGAGGCCGAGCGGGTCGAGCGCGACCGCACCGTGGCCGGGCTGCGGGAGCGGCTCGGGACCGTCCAGGACGAGCTGCGCGACCTCACCGACGCCGCGCACCGCGACGAGATGGCCCGCGCCCGGCAGCTGGCGCGCATCGAGCAGCTCCAGGCCAGGGCCGTCGAGGAGCTCGGCGTCGACCCCGACGTGCTCGTCGAGGAGTTCGGGCCGCACCAGCCGGTCCCGCACGTCGCCGCGCCGGGGGAGGACCCCGACGCGCTGCCCGAGCCGCAGCCCTACGTCCGCGAGGAGCAGGAGAAGCGGCTGCGCAAGGCCGAGCGCGCCCTCTCGGCGCTCGGCCGGGTCAACCCGCTCGCGCTCGAGGAGTTCGCGGCGCTCGAGGAGCGGCACACCTTCCTCACGACCCAGCTCGAGGACCTCAAGCGCTCCAAGCGCGACCTGCTCGACATCGTCAAGGAGGTCGACGAGCGCGTGGAGCAGGTCTTCACCGAGGCCTTCTTCGACACCAAGGAGCAGTTCGAGCGCGTCTTCCAGCGGCTGTTCCCCGGCGGCGAGGGGCGGCTGGTCCTCACCGACCCCGACAACATGCTGACGACCGGCATCGAGGTCGAGGCGCGCCCGCCCGGCAAGAAGGTCAAGCGGCTCTCGCTGCTGTCCGGCGGCGAGCGCTCGCTCGTCGCGGTGGCGCTGCTCGTCGCGATCTTCAAGGCCCGCCCGAGCCCGTTCTACATCATGGACGAGGTCGAGGCCGCGCTCGACGACACCAACCTCGGCCGGCTCATCACCCTCTTCGAGGAGCTGCGCGACTCCAGCCAGCTCATCGTCATCACGCACCAGAAGCGCACGATGGAGGTCGCCGACGCGCTCTACGGCGTCTCGATGCGCGGCGACGGCGTGACGACGGTCGTCAGCCAGCGCATCCGCGACGTCGCCGCGTCCGCCTGACCCGGGAAGGGCCGGGCACCCCCGGCGCCCGGCCCCTCCGTGCCGGGTCGCCCGGCGGTGTCCTACTTCTGCGCCACGCAGCACCCGAAGCACGGTCCGCACTTGACGAACGCGTTCGCCGGCAGCGTGGTGGACAGGAGCGTTCCCCCCGCGATGAGCGAGACGGCGACGATACGAGCAACCTTCTTCATGGTGTTCCTCTCGGTCGAAGTGACCGGGACGCTACTCGGCTACCGGGATCCGCGCGCGCTGGACGAACCCGGCCCCTGCGCCCAGGCCGCGAGGAGGGCGCGCTCGTCGGCGTCGTCGAGACCGGTGCGTCGCGGTTGGTCGGCCGGGCGCGCCTCCTCCCACGCGAGGGTGTCGCGCAGCGTCTCGAGGAGGGGACGGTGGGTCAGGCCGAGCGCGCGAGCGGCCTCGCCGGTGCGCGAGGCGAAGCCGCCGTACTCGGCGAACGGCAGCCAGAGCGGGAGCGAGCGCGGGCCCATCCACGCGTCGACGCCCTGCTCGGCGAGCCACGCCGGATCCGCCGCGACGACCTCGGCATCACCGCCGGACGCCGCACGGGATGCCTCGAGCAGCCGCCCCAAGGTCGTCGTCGGGCCGACCGCGTCGACGACGCCGCTCGTGCCGGACTCGGCGCAGCGGACCATCCAGGCGGCGAGGTCGCGGACGTCGAGGACCTGGACCGGGTCGCCGAGGGCGGCGGGCACGAGGACCCGCCCCGGCGCGGCGGGGTGCGCGAAGCGCCAGGGCCACCACCCGGTGCGCCCCGAGGAGTCACCCGGCCCGCCGATGAGGCCCGCGCGTGCCACGAGCGTCCGGGACGGGCCGAGGCCGTCGAGGACGGCCTGCTCGCACGCGACCTTGGCGCCGCCGTAGGCGTCGGGGTCGTCGCCGCCGACGTCGCGCGGGGCGAGCAGCGGCGTGGACTCGTCGGCGCCCGGGACGGAGTGGTCGGCGTAGACGTTGGCGGTCGACACGAACCCCCAGTGACCGACCCGGCCGGCGAGGGCGGCCACGGCCCGTCGCACCTGGCCGGGGTCGCGGGCGACGTCGAGCACCGCGTCCCAGTCCTCCTGCTCGACCCCGTCGAGCCCGGCGTCCGGGTCGTCGCGGTCGACCCGGACTAGCCTCGCGCCGTCCGCCGGAGCCCCGGAGCGGCCGCGCGCCACGCAGGTGACGTCGTGCCCGCGCGCGAGGCCGGCGCGGGCCAGCTCGCGACCGAGGAAGGCGGTGCCACCGAGGACGAGGAGTCGCATCCGGCCACCCGACCACGACCGACGGGTCGCCCGGAAGGGCTGTTCGCGCAGGGCGGAGCGCGTCGTGGCGAACGCCGACACCCCGGTTCGTCCACGAGACCCCGGCTCGTGACCCGTGTCTCGTGGACATTTCGGGGTGACCCCGAAATGTCGTGACGGGTGGGACAGGTGGGGCGGAGTCGGTCAGCGGGGGAGGGGGCCGACGGAGCCGAGGGGCCAGAAGCGCAGGACCACCGGCCCGACGACGCGCTCGACGGGGACGAAGCGGGCGCACTCGCCGCCTCCCGACGTCGAGCCCCGGCAGCCGAGGACGGAGTCGGCCGACTGCGAGCGGTGGTCGCCGAGCACCAGGAGGTTCTCCTCGGGCACGGTCACCTGGGGGAAGCAGCGCTGAGAGCGTGGGGTGCTCGCGCAGTCGAGGCTGCCGCGGACGAACGGCAGGTCGTCGTGGACGTAGGGCTCGTCGAGGGCGACGTCGTCGACCGTCACCCGGCCGTCGACCGAGCAGCAGGCGACGCGGTCGCCGGGCAGCCCGACGACCCGCTTGACCGTGTAGGAGGTGTTGCTCGGGCCGATGCCGACGACGTCGCCGACCGCGCGCGCGACGCGGGCGAGCGGGTTCGAGGCCGGCGGCAGCCGACGGTCCTGCCACGTCGCGCCGTGCCCGAAGACGACGACGTCACCCCGATCGACCGCGTGGTCGAGGCGGTCGACGAGGATGCGGTCACCGATCCGCAGGGTGTTCTCCATCGACTGCGACGGCACGCCGAAGGGCTTGACGAGGAAGGCCTGGACGAGGGCGATCGCCACCACGGCGACGAGGACCTCGGTGAACCACGGCAGCCGACGCCGACGTCGGGTGGTGGGCGGCTCGGCCGTCGCGACACCGGGGTCGGTCACCCGCGCCACCCTAGTTGCGGCCCGTGACAGGTGTCGATTTGGCCACGTGCGCACCGGGTCCCGAGAATGGACGCATGCTCGCGGTCGTCGTCACCCTGCTCCTCCTCGTCGCCCTCGCCGTCGCCGTCCTCGGGATGGTGGCCGTCCCCGCCCGTCGGGCCGGCCGCGAGGTGCTGACGGAGCGCGGGACCGCCGCCGTCGCGGGCCTGCGCGAGCGCGGCGACCGACGGACGGCCCCGGACGACGGCCGGCCGCAGCGCGAGACCGTCGCCGCCTGAGCGCACGGCGCCACCCGGCTCCGGGTGTCCGCGGGGTGTGGTCGAATGAGACGACCCCCGAGAGCGAAGGAGCCGCCCCGATGAGGTCCGGCATCGACATGTCGGCCGTCGACCAGACGGTCCGCCCGCAGGACGACCTGTTCGCGTTCACCAACGGCAGCTGGTTGGCGCGCACGACCATCCCCGAGGACCGCGGGCGCTACGGCACCTTCGACGCCCTGCGCGAGGCCGCCGAGGAGCACGTCCGGACGATCATCGAGGAGACGGCCGCCGGGTCGCCCGCGCCCGGCACGGTCGCGGCCAAGGTCGGCGACCTCTACTCGAGCTTCATGGACGAGGAGCGGGTCGAGGCCCTCGGCGCCGGCCCCGTGCTCGCCGACCTCGAGCGGGTCGCGGCCGTCCGCGACGCCTCCGGCCTCATGGGCCTGCTCGGCGAGCTCGCCCGCGAGGGCGTCTTCGGCCCCGTCGTCCCCTTCGTCAACACCGACGACCGCGACCCCGACCGCTACGTCGTCTACCTCGAGCAGGCCGGCCTGGGCCTGCCCGACGAGTCCTACTACCGCGAGCCCCAGCACGCCGCCGTGCTCGAGGCCTACACCCCGCACGTCGCGCGGATGCTCGAGCTCGCCGGGTACCTCGGCGCGCAGGGGGCCGCCGAGCGCGTCGTCGCGCTCGAGACCCACCTCGCGTCCCACCACTGGGACAAGGTGACCAACCGCGACCCGGTCAGGACCTACACGCTGCTCGACCGCGCCGGCCTCGACGCGCTCGCCCCCGGCATCGACTGGGACGCCTTCCTCGCGGGGATGCAGGCCCCGGCCCGCACCTTCTCCGCGGTCGTCGTGCGCCAGCCCGGCTACCTCACCGCGCTCGGCGAGGCGCTCCGGCACGAGCCGGTGGAGGCGTGGCGCGACTGGCTCGCGTGGCACGTCGTCCACGCGCACGCTCCGTACCTGTCCTCGGCCTTCGTCGAGGAGAACTTCGACTTCTACGGGCGCACCCTCTCGGGCGTCCCGCGGCTGCGCGACCGCTGGAAGCGCGCCGTCTCCCTCGTCGAGGACGCGCTCGGCGAGGCCGTCGGGCAGCTCTACGTCGAGCGCCACTTCCCGCCGCACGCCAAGGCGCGGATGCTCGAGCTCGTCGACAACGTCGTCGAGGCGTTCCGGCAGAGCCTGTCCGCCGTCCCGTGGATGGGGCCGGCGACACGGGCCGAGGCCCTGGCCAAGCTCGAGGCGTTCACCCCGAAGATCGGCTACCCCGACCGCTGGCGCGACTACACCGCGCTCCAGGTCGAGGCCGGCGACCTGCTCGGCAACGTCAAGCGGGCCAGCGCCTTCGAGGCCGCGCGCAACCTCGCCAAGCTCGGCGGCCCGGTCGACCGCACCGAGTGGTTCATGACCCCGCAGACCGTCAACGCGTACTACAACCCGGGGATGAACGAGATCGTCTTCCCCGCGGCGATCCTCCAGCCCCCCTTCTTCGACGTCGACGCCGACGACGCGGTCAACTACGGCGGCATCGGCGCCGTGATCGGCCACGAGATCGGGCACGGCTTCGACGACTCCGGCTCGCAGTTCGACGGCCGCGGCGAGCTGCGCGACTGGTGGACCGCCGAGGACCGCGAGCGGTTCCAGGCGCTCGCGGACGCGCTCATCGGGCAGTTCTCCGTCCTCGAGACCCGCGACGCCCCCGGCACGCCGGTCAACGGTGCGCTGACCGTCGGCGAGAACATCGGCGACCTCGGCGGCCTGACCATCGGCCACGCCGCCTACCGGATCTCGCTCGGCGGGCAGGAGGCGCCCGAGCTCGACGGCTTCACCGGCGACCAGCGCTTCTTCCTCGGCTGGGCCCAGGTCTGGCGCGGGATGGCGCGGGCCGCCGAGGCCGAGCGCCTGCTCGCCGTCGACCCGCACAGCCCGATGGACCTGCGCGCGAACGCCGCGCGCAACCTCACGGCCTTCCACGAGGCCTTCGGGACGCAGCCGGGCGACGGCATGTACCTGCCGGAGGCGGAGCGGGTCAGCATCTTCTGACGCGGGCCCGCCCGTCCGGTTTGGGCTGCGCCGGTCGCCTTGACAGGATGGCCGGGTGACTGACTCGATCCTCACCTACGTCGGCATCGCCGTCGCCGTCCTCGTCGTCGTCGGCGGCGTGGTCCTCGGGCTCGTCCGCGGACGCGGCGGCGCCGAGCGCGACCTCGAGGCGCCCGAGCGCGCCGACGCCCCGGGCACGCCCGGCCCGGCCGACGCCGACCTCGCCCCGGACGGCGCGATCGGGACGATCGAGCACCCCGGCGAGGTCGTCGAGGAGGAGCCGCCCGCCCCGGCGCCGGCGCCCACCCCGACCGTCCCGACGGTCGAGACCCCGGAGGCCCCGGCCGGCCGGCTGCACCGCCTCCGGGCGCGCCTCGCGCGCTCCAACACGGCGATCGGCCGCGGCCTGCTCGCGCTGCTCGCGGGCGGCAAGCTCGACGACGCCGCGTGGGAGGAGGTCGAGGACACCCTCCTCGCCGCCGACCTCGGGGTCGCCGCGACGACCGAGCTCGTCGACGCCCTGCGGACCCGCGTCGCCGTCGAGGGCGTGGCCGACGAGGCCGCCGTCCGCCGCCTGCTGCGCGAGGAGCTGCTCGCCCTCGTCGACCCGTCGATGGACCGCTCGCTCGCCGACGAGCGCGTCGGCGACCGCCCGGCCTGCATCCTCGTCGTCGGCGTCAACGGCACCGGCAAGACGACGACCGTCGGCAAGCTGGCCCGCGTGCTCGTCGCCGAGGACAAGGACGTCGTCCTCGGCGCCGCCGACACCTTCCGCGCCGCCGCCGCCGACCAGCTCGAGACGTGGGGCGGGCGGGTCGGTGTCCCGACCGTGCGCTCCGACCGCGACGGCGCCGACCCCGCGTCGGTCGCCTTCGACGCCGTCAGGGCCGCCGCGGAGCTCGAGGCCGACGTCGTGATCGTCGACACCGCGGGCCGCCTCCAGAACAAGACCGGCCTCATGGACGAGCTCGGCAAGGTCAAGCGCGTCATCGAGAAGCAGAGCCCCGTCGATGAGGTCCTCCTCGTCCTCGACGCGACGACCGGCCAGAACGGCATGAAGCAGGCCGAGGTCTTCGCGCAGGTCGTCGGCATCACCGGCATCGTGCTCACGAAGCTCGACGGCACCGCCAAGGGCGGCATCGTCGTCGCCGTCCAGCGCGCGCTCGGCGTGCCGGTCAAGCTCGTCGGGCTCGGCGAGGGCCCGGACGACCTCGCGCCGTTCGACGCCGAGGCCTTCGTCGACGCGATCATCGACTGACGCCGCCGCCCGGCGCGGCGCCCGGCCCCGCTCAGACCGAGCAGGCCGGCGTCCCGCCGGGCAGCCGGTGCCGGTTGCGCGCCACCCAGAAGTAGATCGCCCGCGCCACCGGGCGCACCCCCGGCACGAGGACGAGGGCCCCGAGCGGGCGCACCCACGGCCGCGACGCGAGCAGCGCCCGCGCGACGGCGTCCTGCGCCGACGACACCCGGCCGTCGGCCGCGACCCACTGGACGGCCTCGGTGCACGCCTGCTCGGTGACCCCGAGCGGCCCGAGGTCGACCTGCTGCCACGGCTCCACGGCGTAGTCGGCGGGGGAGCGGCGCAGGCGCAGGAGCAGGAGCACCGACGAGCTGCAGAAGGCGCAGTCGCCGTCGAAGAGCAGGACCGGGAGCCGGGGCGTCACGGGAGCGGGCACCCCTCCATCGTCGCACCGGGTCTCACGATGCGGGACCGGCCGGACGGCGAAACGCGTTCCTTACACGGACGCCGATCCCGCAACACCGGCGTAACGGGACGCGGCAGGTCGTGAAACCCGGGGCCGTGACAGTACTGGTCCATGAGCACGACACTCCTCCCGCTGGCAGACGCTGCGGAGACCGTCGACTACGCGTCGGCGGGGTTCCTCATCCTCTGCGCCTCCCTCGTCCTCCTCATGACCACGCCGGGCCTCGCGCTGTTCTACGGCGGCCTGACCCGGTCCAAGTCGGTCCTCAACATGATGATGATGTCGTTCGGCGCCATGGGCGTCGTCGGCATCGTCTACGTCCTCTGGGGCTACTCGATGTCCTTCGGCTCCGAGAACGTGGGCGGCATCATCGCCAACCCGTTCGAGAAGTTCGGCCTCGCGAACACCGACGCGGTCATCAACCCGTTCGGCTACGAGGGCTACGGGAACATCCCCGAGCTCGCGTTCGTGGGCTTCCAGCTGACCTTCGCCGTCATCACCGTCGCCCTCATCAGCGGCGCGGTGGCCGACCGCGTGAAGTTCTCGACCTGGATGGTGTTCTCGGGCCTCTGGGTGACCTTCGCCTACTTCCCGATCGCCCACATGGTGTGGGGCGGCGGCCTGCTGTCCGGCGCCGAGACGAGCCTCTCGTCGCTCGTCTTCGGCTCCACCGACGGGGTCGCGAACGTCGCGCCGATCGACTTCGCCGGCGGCACGGTCGTCCACATCAACGCCGGCATGGCGGGTCTCGTCCTCGCCCTGGTCGTCGGGGTCCGGGTCGGCTTCGGCAAGGTGCCGATGCGCCCGCACAACGTCCCGCTCGTGATGATCGGCGCCGGCCTGCTGTGGTTCGGCTGGTTCGGGTTCAACGCGGGCTCCGAGCTCGCCCCCGACGGCACCGCGGCCCTCGTCTGGGTCAACACGACCGTCGCGACCTGCGCGGCGATGATGGGCTGGCTGCTCCTGGAGAAGATCCGCGACGGCCACGCCACCTCCGTCGGCGCCGCGTCCGGTGTCGTCGCCGGCCTCGTCGCCATCACCCCGGCCTGTGGTGCCCTCTCGCCCCTCGGCTCGATCGTCCTCGGCCTCGTCGCCGGCGCCCTGTCGGCCTACGCGGTCGGCCTCAAGTTCAAGTTCGGCTTCGACGACTCGCTCGACGTCGTCGGCGTCCACCTCGTCGCCGGCCTCTGGGGCACCATCGGCGCGGGACTGCTCTCCACGAGCACCGGCCTCTTCTACGGTGGTGGCGTGCAGCAGACCGTCGTCCAGGTCCTCGTCGCGCTCGCCTCGCTCGTCGTCTCGGGTGTCGTCACCCTCGTCATCGCCCTGGCCCTCAAGGCGACGATGGGCTGGCGCATCCCGGAGGACGTCGAGGTCGCCGGCATCGACCAGGCCGAGCACGCCGAGTCCGCCTACGAGCTCGCGACCCGCGGCGGCCGCCTCGGCGGGGCCACCCCCGCCCCCGCCACCCGCAGCAGCGAGAGCCTCGACCTCGAAGGAGCCAAGTGATGAAGCTCGTCACCGCCATCATCAAGCCGCACCAGCTCGACGAGGTGAAGGAGGCCCTCGAGGCCTTCGGCATCCAGGGCATGACCATCAGCGAGGCCCAGGGCTACGGCCGCCAGCGCGGGCACAGCGAGGTCTACCGCGGCGCGGAGTACACCGTGGACTTCGTCCCGAAGACCCGCCTCGAGGTCCTCGTCGACGACATGGACGCCAGCTCGGTCGTCGACGTCGTCCTCAAGGCCGCGCAGACCGGCCGCATCGGTGACGGGAAGGTCTGGGTGACGCCCGTCGAGGAGGTCGCCCGGGTCCGCACCGGGGAGCGCGGGGTCGAGGCGATCTGAGCGATGGCCACCTCCTCGAGCGACATCGGCTCCCGGAGGCTCGACCTGGCCGGCACCCGCGACTTCGCCGTCGCCGGTGCCGGCCGGGCGCGCCGGGAGGCCCTGTCCACCTTCAACCGGGCGTGGCTCGCCGAGGTCTGGCGCACCGCGACCGGCGGGGTGCGCCTCGAGGGGGTGGCCCTGGCCGCCGTCGGCAGCCTCGGGCGCGGTGACGCCGGGCCGCTGTCCGACTACGACCTCGTCCTCCTGCACTCCGAGCGCTCCCTGCCCGCCAAGGAGCTGACCGCCCTCGCCGACCGGGTCTGGTACCCGATCTGGGACGCCGGGGTGCGCCTGGACCACAGCGTCCGCACGGTCACGCAGTGCCGCCAGGTGGCGGCCGCCGACCTCACCGCGGCCGTCGGGATGCTCGACCTCGCCGCGGTGGCGGGGGACGCCGAGCTCGTGACCGCCGCCCGCTCCACCGTCGCCCACGACTGGCGCGGCAACGCCCGCAAGCGCCTGCCGCAGCTCGTCGAGGCGCTCGGCTCCCGGCACGCCCGCCAGGGCGACCTCGCGCAGTCGATCGAGCCCGAGCTCAAGGAGGCCCACGGCGGCCTGCGCGACATGACCGTCCTCGCCGCGCTCGCCGAGGCGTGGCTCGCCGACCGCCCGCACGGGGGCGTCGACCGCGCCCACGAGCTGCTCCTCGACGTCCGCGACGCGGTCCACGTCGTGACCGGCCGCGGCCGCGACCGTCTCGGGCGCGAGGACCACGACGCCGTCGCCGCGCTGCTCGGCTTCCCGGACGCCGACGACCTGCTGACCGCCGTCTCCGGCGCCGGCCGGCTCATCGCCTACGCGCTCGACCGCACCGTGCGCCGCGCCGGGCAGTCGCAGCGCGCCCGCTCGCTGCGGGTCGGCCCGCGCCGCCCGCAGATGACCCCGCTCGGGCACGGCTACTTCGCGAGCGACGGCGAGGTCGTCCTCGGCTCCTCGCGCCTCGCCGAGACCGACGACGGGATGGCGCTGCGCGCCGGGGTCGTCGCCGCGCGCGCCGGCCTGCCGGTCGCCCCGACGACCCTCGAGAACCTCGCCTCCCACGTGCCCGCGCTCCCGGTGCCGTGGCCGCAGGCCGCGCGCGACCTGCTCGGCGACCTCCTCGCCTCCGGCCCCGGGCTCGTCACCGTCTGGGAGGGGCTGGACCAGGTCGGCGTCGTCGAGCAGTGGCTGCCCGAGTGGGCCGCCGTCCGCTCGCGCCCGCAGCGCAACGCCGTGCACCGGCACACGGTCGACCGGCACCTCGTCGAGACCGTCGTCCGCGCGGCCGGGCTCGTGCGCCGCACCTCGCGCCCGGACCTGCTCCTCGTCGCCGCGCTGCTCCACGACATCGGCAAGGTCCGCGGCGCGCACGACCACTCGGTGACCGGCGCCGAGACGACGCGCACCGTCGCGACCCGGTGGGGGTTCCCGCCGCGCGACGTCGAGGTCCTCGTCACGCTCGTGCGCGAGCACCTGACGCTCATCGAGCTCGCGACCCGTCGCGACCACCAGGACCCCGCCACCGTCGACGCCGCCGTCGAGGCCGTCGGCGGCGACCGCGAGGTGCTCGAGCTGCTGCTCGCGCTCTCGGAGGCCGACGCCTCGGCCGCCGGCCCGCTCGCGTGGACCGACTGGCGCTCGACGCTCTTGGACCAGCTGGCGAACGCCGTCCGGGCGCGCCTCGACGCGCCGCAGCCGGTGCCGGCCTCCGCGGGGCCCGAGACGCCGTCCGGGCCGGGCGCGCTCGACCCCGAGGTCGCGGCCGCGGTGCGCGCCGGTGAGCCGAGGGTCACCGTCGTCTCGGGCGGCGGGTCGCACCGCCTCGACATCGTCGACCTCGACCGGGTCGGGCTGTTCGCCGACACCGCGGGGCTGCTCGCCGCGGAGGGCCACACGGTGCGCACGGCCATCCTGCGCACGGTCGACGGCATCGCCATCGACGAGTGGCACGTCGAGTCCCCGTCGGGCGCCGTCCCGGACCCCGAGCGCATCGTCCGCGGCCTCGCCCGGCTCGGCCGTGGCGACCGCGCGCCGCTGCAGACCCTCGACCGCCGCCGCGCCCACCTGCCCCGGCCCTCGCGGGAGTCGGGCATCGGCTCGCCGGGCCAGGCGCGGGCGCTCGTCGTGCCCGGGGCCAGCACCGAGGCGACCGTGCTCGAGGTGCGGGCGCAGGACCGGCCGGGGCTGCTCCACGAACTCGGGGCGGCGCTCGCCGGCGCGGGGATGTCGGTCCGCTCGGCGCACATCGCGACCTACGCGGGGCAGACGCTCGACACCTTCTACCTCACCGGCGCCGACGGGCTGCCGCTGCCGCCGGCCCGGGTGGCCCAGGCGGTCAGCCTCGTCATCGACACGTGCGACGGGGTCGGGCCGGCCTGACCCCCGGTCACACCCACCACGCGAGTATCGGGTGACCCGATACCGCTGCGCTTTCCCCGAGAACCGTTGTCGGGTGAAGCGCGGTCGTATCGGGTGACCCGATACGCGTGAGGTCTCGGGGGTGCGGGCCTTGGTGGCGCGGGTCTCGGTCCGGCGGGGCGTCGACCAGTCGTTAGGCTGTCCCGGTGTTCACGAGCCTGTCCGACCGCCTGACCGAGACCTTCCGCAACCTGCGGACCAAGGGCCGCCTCAGCGAGTCCGACGTCAACAGGACGGTGCGCGACATCCGCCTCGCGCTCCTCGACGCCGACGTCGCCCTGCCGGTCGTCAAGGCCTTCACCGCCAGCGTGCGCGAGCGCGCCCTCGGGGCCGAGGTCAGCGAGGCGCTCAACCCGGCGCAGCAGGTCGTCAAGATCGTCAACGAGGAGCTCGTCGGCATCCTCGGCGGCGAGACGCGCAGCATCCGCTTCGCCAAGCAGCCGCCGACCGTCATCATGCTCGCCGGCCTCCAGGGCTCGGGCAAGACGACCCTCGCGGGCAAGCTCGCCTTCTGGCTCAAGGAGCAGGGGCACACCCCGATGCTCGTCGCGGCCGACCTCCAGCGCCCGAACGCCGTCACCCAGCTCGAGGTCGTCGGCCAGCGCGCCGGCGTGCCGGTCTACGCGCCCGAGCGCGGCAACATCGCCGGCCACGACGTCGTCGGCGGCGACATCGAGGGCACCCGCTCGCACGGCGACCCGGTCCGCGTCTCGCGCGACGGCATCGCCGAGGCCCGCGCCCGCCAGCACGACATCGTCATCGTCGACACCGCGGGCCGCCTCGCGGTCGACGCCGACCTCATGGAGCAGGCCGCCGACATCCGCGCGGCGATCCAGCCCGACGAGGTCCTCTTCGTCATCGACGCGATGATCGGCCAGGCGGCCGTCGAGACCGCCGAGGCCTTCCTCGAGGGCGTCGACTTCACCGGGGTCGTCCTCTCCAAGCTCGACGGCGACGCCCGCGGTGGCGCGGCGCTCTCGGTCGCGTCGGTCACCGGCCGGCCGATCATGTTCGCCTCGACCGGCGAGAACACCAAGGACTTCGAGGTCTTCCACCCCGACCGGATGGCCTCGCGCATCCTCGACATGGGTGACGTCCTCACCCTCATCGAGCAGGCCGAGAAGGCGTTCGACCGCACCCAGGCCGCCGAGATGGAGCGCAAGTTCCTCGCGGCCGAGGACTTCACGTTCGACGACTTCCTCCAGCAGATGGCCGCCATCAAGAAGATGGGGTCCCTCAAGTCGATCCTCGGCATGATGCCGGGCATGGGCCAGATGAAGGCCCAGCTCGACGCCTTCGACGAGCGCGAGTTCGACCGGGTCGAGGCGATGGTCCGCTCGATGACCCCGTTCGAGCGCAACCACCCCAAGCAGATCAACGGCTCGCGCCGCGCCCGCATCGCGAAGGGCTCGGGCGTCACGACCTCCGAGGTCAACCAGCTGCTCGAGCGCTTCGGCGAGGCGCAGAAGATGATGAAGCAGCTCGCCAAGGGCGGCGGCATCCCCGGCATGCCCGGGATGGGCTCCGGCCCCGGCAAGCGCGGCCGCCAGCAGGCGCCGCAGCGCAAGAAGTCCAAGTCGGGCAACCCGGCCAAGCGGGCGGCCGAGGAGCGCGCGGCGGCGCAGAAGGCCGCGCAGGCCCCGCCCTCGGGGGCGAGCTTCGGCAGCGGCGGCGGCGACCTCGACCCCGCCGCCTTCGACCCGGCCAACCTGCCGAAGGGCTTCGACAGGTTCCTCGGGAAGTGACCACCCCCGGCCTGAACACGCTCGCGGTCGGCACCGACGGCCCGCGGGTCGCGTTCCTCCACGGGCTCTTCGGCCAGGGCCGCAACTGGACCCAGATCGCCAAGGCCCTCGCCGGCCCCGACGGCACGGCCGCACGCTGCCTGCTCGTCGACCTGCCCGACCACGGGCGCTCGCCGTGGAGCGAGGAATTCTCCTACGAGGGCTACGCGGCGGCCGTCGCGGCGACCCTCGCCGAGACCGCGCCGGGGGAGCGCTGGGTGCTCGTCGGCCACAGCCTCGGCGGCAAGGTCTCGATGGTCCTCGCGCTGCGGCACCCCGAGCTGCTCGCGAGCCTGGTCGTCGTCGACATCGCCCCGAAGGGCTACGGCGACCTCGACCGCTTCCGGGGCTACATCGACGAGATGCACGCCCTGCCGCTGGCCGAGCTGACCAGCCGTGCGGACGCCGAGGCGCGCTTCCGCGAGCCCGACCCCGGCGTCAAGGCCTTCCTCCTGCAGAACCTGCGGCGGCACGGCAGCGACTGGTCGTGGCAGGCCAACCTCGCGCTCGTGCGCGCCGACGCCGAGCGGGGGAGCGCCTCGCTCATCGCCGACTTCCCGGACCTCGGGGACGCGGTGTGGGACGGCCCCGTCGTCTGGCTGGCCGGCTCCGAGTCCGGGTACGTGCGTCCCGACGACGTGCCGGGGATGCGCGCGCACTTCCCGCGCGTGCGCCTCGTGACCGTCAAGGGCGCCGCCCACTGGGTGCACACCGACGCGCCGCAGGTCGTCGTCGAGACGCTGCGCCGCGTCGTCCGCTCGGTCAGCCCCTGACGGCGGGGTCCGGGTCCGGCACGTCGTCGATGGCCCGGACGCGCAGCACCGGGCTGCCGACGAGCCAGAGCACTGCCAGCGCCGCGACGAGGGCCGCGAGCGCGATCGCCGGCCCCGTCCCGACGTCGAAGAGCATCACGCCGAAGCCGGTCACCGCCTCGACGGCCGCGAGCACCGACGCCTTCGCGAGGTCCGACCCGTCGGCGAGGACGAGCGCGGACGTCGGCACCGTGAAGAGCAGCAGCCCGACGACGCCGGTGCGCCCGATGCCCAGACGCCTCGAGACCCGTCCGGCGACCACCGCGCCGAGCAGCCCACCCGAGGCGCCGAGCCCGAGGGCCAAGCCGATCGTGCCGGCGGAGAGCCCGAGCTCGCGGCTGGCGAAGACGACGAGCAGGGCCTGCACGACGAAGGTGAAGAGGTTGACCCACGACACGCAGCGCAGCAGCGGCGCGAGGATCGGGTCGCGCCAGACGTACCGCATCCTGTCGGCGACGCGCCGGCGCAGCGACGAGCCGTCGTCCGGGGCGGGCTCGCGGTCGGGCACGTCGGCGCTGCGCAGCAGGCCCGCGGAGGCGAGGAACGAGAGCCCGTCGACGACGAGCGCGTACGGGGCGGTGAGCAGCTGGACGAGGCCGCCACCGAGCGCGGGGCCGGCGACGAACGAGACCGAGCGGGTCGCGGCGAAGTGCCCGTTGGCCTCGACGTAGCGCTCGCGGGGCACGAGCGCGACGAAGAACGGCTGCCACGCGGAGCGGAAGAGGGTCGATCACGCCCCGAGCAGCAGGGCGACGGCGAGCAGGTGGCCGAAGGTGAGCGCCCCGAGCGCTGCGGCGACCGGGACGGTGAGGACGACGAGCGCGCGGGCGAGGTCGGCGGTGACGAGGGGGACGGCCAGCTCCGAGACGCGGTCGCCGAGCTCGGACACCGTCTGTGCGCCCCAGGCGGTGGCGAACCGCCGGCCGCGCCAGAGCGGGGCGGTCGGTGCGAGGGGCGGGGCGCCGGCCACGCTCAGCCGTCGCGCTCGGGCATCACGTGCCGCAGGACGTGGACGAGGCGCGCGCCGGCGGGGGCGGAGGCGGGGTCGGTCTTGCGGTGGACGTAGGGCGCGAGCAGCTCCTCCCACCTGGCCTCGAGCGCGAGCAGTTCCTCGCGGGTGACGAGCACGCGGGTGCTCGAGCGCCCCGCGACCTCCTGCCACGCGGGGGGCAGCCCCGGCTCGGTGTCGCGGTGCCAGTCGCCGACGACGTCGCCCTCGACCTCCTCGACGACGCGGGCGAGGGCCCGGCCGGCCTCGAGCGCACCCGGGCCGTCGGCGGACAGCCGGTAGCCCCGGCTCACGACCTCCCACCACCGCTCGCGCCCGGACCCCGGCACCGCCGCGTCGGGGACCATCCCGTGCTCGGCGAGGTGGCGCAGGTGCCAGCTCGTGACCGACGGCGTCGCGCCGACTACGGGGGAGAGGCGGGTCGCCGTCGAGGGACCGTGGCGCTGCAGCTCGCCGAGGAGGCGGACGCGCACCGGGTGCGCGAGGGCCCGCATCCCGCGGGCGTCGAGCTCGAGGTCGTCGTACGCGTCGGCCATCCCGGCCTCCTCCCTGATCTGAGAGGACCCATATCGAGAGAGTTCTCTCACGTCAACGGACGAGGGCCGTTGGCTAGGGTCGGCGCATGGCAACGGTGCTGCACCTCACGGGACCCGTCCTCGTCGGCCGCGAGGAGGAGCGGCCCGAGGCGTGGGTGCTCGGCGGCCGGCTCACCTTCGAGCGCCCGGCGGGGGACCACGACGTCACGACGGTCGCGGGATGGGTGCTGCCCGGCCTCGTCGACGCGCACTGCCACGTCGGCCTCGTCGCCACCGGCGCGACGGACGCCGCGACCGCGGAGGCGCAGGCCACGACCGACCGCGACGCCGGGACGCTGCTCATCCGGGACGCCGGCTCACCGAGCGACACCCGCTGGGTCGACGACCGCGCCGACCTGCCGCGGATCATCCGCGCGGGGCGGCACATCGCCCGGACGCGCCGCTACATCCGCAACTTCGCGTGGGAGGTCGAGCCCGACGGGCTGGTCGAGCGGGTGCGGCTCGAGGCGCGCGCCGGCGACGGGTGGGTCAAGCTCGTCGGCGACTGGATCGACCGCGAGGTGGGCGACCTCACGCCGTGCTGGCCGGTCGACGTCCTCACCGAGGCGGTGGCGGCGGCCCACGAGGAGGGCGCCCGGGTCACGGCGCACTGCTTCGGCGAGCAGAGCCTGCACGACTTCGCCGCCGCGGGCACCGACTGCATCGAGCACGCGACCGGGCTGGTCCCCGAGAGCATCGACGCCTTCGCCCGGCAGGGCATCGCGATCGTGCCCACGCTCGTCAACATCGACACCTTCCCGCAGATCGCCGCGCCGGCCCGCGAGAAGTTCCCCGACTACCACCGGCACATGCTCGACCTCCACGCCCGCCGCTACGAGACCGTCGCGGCGGCGCACGAGGCCGGCGTGCCGGTCTACGTCGGCACCGACGCCGGCGGCTCCCTGCCCCACGGCCTCGCCGGCCAGGAGGTCGAGCGGCTGACCCGCTGCGGGTTCTCCGCGCTCGACGCCGTCGACGCCGCGACGTGGGCGGCCCGCGCCTGGCTCGGCCGGCCCGCGCTGGAGGAGGGGGCCGAGGCCGACCTCGTCGTCTACGCCGAGGACCCGCGGGCCGACGTCGGGGTGCTGGGGCACCCCGTGGCCGTCGTGCTCCGCGGGTCCGTCGTCGGCTGAGCGGCCTCAGCCGCGCGGGGCGGCCTCGGGGTCCGTGGCGTCCTCGAGGTCGGCCAGGTCGCGGTCGAGTTCGCGGTCCAGCCGCGCCTCCTCGGCGCGCTCGGCGCGGTGCGCCCGCAGCGACCAGGCGACGGCCGCGGCCCACACGAGGTAGAGGACGGCGTAGACGACCCAGCGGGTGCCCTCGGACGCGTCGACCCAGTCGCTCTTGAGGATCGTGCGGGTGTTGGTGAGGACGATGACCCCGCCGACGGCCGAGCCGAGGACGCGCGGCGGCACGTGGCGCACGAGCCACGCCGCGATGGGCGCCGCGACGAGACCACCCGCGAGCAGGGCGACGACCCAGGTGAAGTCGATGTCCTCCGACCCCAGGGCGAGGAGGAAGCCGAGGCTCGCGGCGACGGAGACGAGGAACTCGCTCGTGTCGATCGAGCCGACGACCTTGCGCGGCTCGAGGCGGCCGCTCGCGAGGATGGCCGGCGTGCCGACCGGGCCCCAGCCGCCGCCACCGGTGGAGTCGACGAAGCCGGCGACGAGGCCGAGCGGCGCGAGGAAGCGCGAGCGCAGCGGGTGGCCGAGGCGGTCCTTGCGCAGGCCCTTGACGGTGAAGCGGACGAGGACGTACACGCCGAGCGTCAGGAGGATGAGCGACATGACCGGCGCCGCGACGGAGGTGTCGAGGCTGGAGAGGAAGGTTGCACCGGCGAAGGCGCCGACCGCGCCCGGGATGCCGATCTTCAGCACGACCCGCCAGTCGACGTTGCCGAACTTCCAGTGCGAGGCACCGGAGGCGAGCGTCGTGCCGATCTCGGCGAGGTGGACGGTCGCGGACGCCGCCGCGGGGTTGGTGCCGATGGCGAGCAGCAGGGTCGTCGAGGTGACCCCGTACGCCATGCCGAGCGACCCGTCGACGAGCTGGGCGCCCAGACCGACGAGGGCGAGAAGAACGAGACGCCGCACGGCGACCCCCTGCGATAGATGCAACCTAGCGGACAAGTAGGGAATATAGGGATGAGGGGTCACGGCGCGCAAGGGTTTCCCGGAACCCGGACCGGTGGCGCCCGGGTGGAAGGATGGCGGCGTGGACATCTCCGCCCGCGCCGACTACGCCGTCCGTGCCCTCCTCGTGCTCGCCGAGGACCCGACGGCGGACCGGGCCCACCCCTCCGACGAGCTCGCGCGGCGGGCCGGCGTCCCGGCCAAGTTCCTCGAGGCGATCCTCGGCGACCTGCGCCGCGCGGGGTTCGTCTCGAGCCGGCGCGGCAGCTCGGGCGGCTACCTCCTCGCCCGCCCCCCGGGCGAGATCACGCTGGGGGAGGTCCTGCGCACCGTCGACGGCCCGCTCGCGGAGGTCCGGGGGCAGCGCCCGCACGAGACCCACTACGAGGGGTCGGCCGAGCACCTCGCGACGGTGTGGGTGGCGGCGCGGGCCGCCCTGCGCCGGGTCCTCGACGAGACGACGCTGGAGCAGGTCCTCGACGGACGACTGCCCGAGCACGTGCGCGCCATGGCCGAGCTGCCCGACGCGTGGGAGAGCCGCTGACCGGTGCCGCTTCGGCCGCAGGCGCGTCGGCCCCGTCGGCGCGTCGGACCTGGTCCGGGGACGCCGTGGTGCGCAGGTCGATCCGCAGGGTCAGGCGGCCGGGGTGGTGGGGGCGGGGCGGCCGAGCCGGACGCGCAGGGCCTCCGCGCCGTCGCCCGCCAGGCGGTCGAGGGCGGCCGGGCGCCCGGTCAGCAGGAGGAGCAGGGCGCCCACGGGGCCCGCGACCTCCGGTCCGTCCCCGCGCACCCACTCGACGTCGGTCGCGCGCAGGCGGTGGCCGTCGAGCGGGAGGCGTCGGTTGACGGAGGCCAGCCACGACCGTCGCGTGTCCCACCGGCGCGTCGCGGCCAGGGCGCTGGGCCCGGGGTGCATGGCGAGCGGCAGTCCGAGGGGAACCGCGACGTCCTGGCCGTGCACGAGCGCGTCGGTGAGCGTCTCGAGCGGCGTGACGAAGGAGTTGTACCGGCGCGACCCGATCCCCGCCCGGACGCGCGCGACCACCTCGTCGGTCGCCAGCTCGGCGGCCACGACGCGCGCCGACTCGCGGATCGTGCCGTTGAGCCCGGGGTGGCGCCACATCCGGGGGTGGCGGGCGACGAGCCCGAGGAGGTCACCGAGCGTCTGCGCCTGGAGCGTGAGGTGGGCGGCGACGTCGCGCACCGTCCATCCGTCGCACAGGGACGGGGCGTCCCACTGCTCCGGGGCGAGGCCCTCGAGCAGGCGGGCGGTGCGCTCGCGCTGGTCGTCGACCCCCTCCCAGAGGGACTCGAGCTCGGCGGCCGCCATCGGGCACCTCCGTCTAGGATGGTCCTATCGACGAACCAATATAGTTCGATCATCGGACCATGTGAAGGGGCCGGATGCCGGAGCAGCTGCCGACCAGCCTGCTGATGTTCATCGCCTCCCGCGCGGCGATCTCGCGCGTGCTGGAGGCGGTCCACGCGGCCGGCCACGACGACGTCACCGTGTCGCAGGCCCGCCTGCTCATGGGCATCGACCCCGGGGGGACCCGGCTCAGCGTGCTCGCCGACCGTGCGCAGGTCGCCAAGCAGACCGCCACCGCCCTCGTCGACAAGCTCGAGCGGGCCGGTTACGTCGAGCGCGTCCGCGACCCCGCGGACGGCCGGGCGCGCCTGGTGCGCCTGACGGGCCGCGCGGACGCCCTCGTCCCCGTCGCGCGCGCGGAGGAGGCGCGCATCGAGCAGGAGTGGGCGGCCCACCTCGGACCCCGGCGGACGGCCCGGCTGCGCGAGGCGCTCGAGCTGCTGCGCGAGGTCACCGACCCCTACCGCTGACCCCCGGCGCGGGCCGATTCGGCCGCGGGCGCGCGCTCTGGCAGACTGGACCGCTGTACCCGTCCGGGCCCGCCCCTCTCGTGTGGCCCTGGACCGGACGCCTACACACCGGGCGTCGGCTCCCCGCACGCAGATCGTGCGGTCTCGCCGCGTCCACGAACCGAAAGTGGGACCGCCACCGTGGCCGTCAAGATTCGTCTCAAGCGGATGGGCAAGATCCGCACCGCCATCTACCGCGTCGTCGTCATGGACTCGCGCACCAAGCGCGACGGTCGGGCGATCGAGGAGATCGGCAAGTACGACCCCAACCAGGAGCCGTCGCTCATCGAGATCGACATGGAGCGCGCGGACTACTGGGTCGCCCAGGGCGCCCAGCCGACCGAGGCCGTCGCGGCCCTCCTCAAGCACTACAAGGACGGCACCCTCAAGGTCGCCGAGCCCAAGACCTCGAAGAAGGACCTCTACGAGGCGGCCGTCGCCGCCGCGGGCAAGGCCGAGGCCGACGGTGGCGCCGCCACCACCCCGCGCAAGAAGGCCGCGAAGAAGGCCGACGACGCCCCTGTCGCCGCCGACACCGAGGGCAGCGCCGCCGCGGCGGAGTCCACGGACGCCGACGCCGACGCGTCCGCCGACAAGGCCTGACCGTGCTCGAGGAGGCTCTCGAGCACCTCGTGACCGGCATCGTCGACCACAAGGACGAGGTGCAGGTCCGTCGTCGTGACCTGCGCCGTGGCGAGGTCCTCGAGGTGCGCGTGCACCCCGACGACCTCGGCCGCGTCATCGGTCGCTCCGGCCGCACCGCCAGCGCGCTGCGCACCGTCCTCGGTGCCCTCGCCGGCGGCAAGCCGGTCCGTATCGACATCGTCGACACCGACCGGGTCCGCTGACCCGCGTCACCCGTGACGGCGGGGCGCCCCACACCGGGGTGCCCCGCCGTCCGTCGTTCCCCCCGTTCCCTCCAGTCCCCGAGAGGATGTCCGCGTGAGCGAGTCCACCGTCATCGCCCGGATCGGCAAGCCGCACGGCCTGCGCGGCGAGGTGACCGTCCGCCTGCACACCGACGAGCCCGAGCTGCGCCTCGCGGTCGGCGCCGTGCTCGCGACCGAGGCCGAGGCCGGCTCGGGGGTCCCGCGGGCCCTCACCGTGCGCTCGACCCGCGTGCACAACGGCATCTGGCTGGTGGCCTTCGAGGAGGTCCCCGACCGCACCGGCGCCGAGGGCCTGCGCGGCACCCGGCTCGTCCTCGACGCGGACGCCCCCGAGATCGCCGACGAGGACGACGAGGACCTCTTCACCGAGGCCGAGCTCGTCGGGCTCGCGGTCCACACGCCGGCCGGCGAGCGGATCGGCGAGGTGACCGGGCTCGTCATCGGCGCCGCCCAGGACCGGCTCGCGGTGCGCCTGGACGACGGGCGCACCGGCGAGGTGCCGTTCGTCGCGGCGCTCGTGCCCGAGGTCGACGTCGCGGGCGGCCGCGTCGTCGTCGACGCGCCGGGCGGCCTGTTCGACCTCGAGGACTGACCCCGGTGCGCCTCGACGTCGTCTCGATCTTCCCGGAGTACCTCGCGCCGCTCGACCTCTCGCTCATCGGGAAGGCGCGGCGCGACGGGCTGCTGGACCTGCACGTCCACGACCTGCGCGACTTCGCCCACGACCGGCACCGCACCGTCGACGACAGCCCGTTCGGCGGCGGCGCCGGGATGGTCATGAAGCCCGAGCCGTGGGCCGGGGCGCTCCAGCACGTCGTGGCCACCGGGGCGAGCGACGCCGCCCCCGTGCCGCACCTGCTCGTCCCGGGGCCGGGCGGCGTGCCCTTCACGCAGGCGATGGCCCACGAGCTCGCGGCCGAGCCGTGGCTGGCCTTCGCCTGCGGCCGCTACGAGGGGCTCGACGAGCGCGTCTACGAGCACGCGGCGGAGCGGATGCGCGTCACCGTCGTCTCGCTCGGCGACTACGTGCTCAACGGGGGAGAGGTGGCGGTGCTCGCGGTCGTCGAGGCCGTCGCGCGGTTGCTCCCGGGCGTCGTCGGCAACGCCGAGTCGCTCGTCGAGGAGTCGCACGAGGGTGGCCTGCTCGAGTACCCCGTCTACACCCGGCCCGCGCTCTGGCAGGACGGCGGCACGGCCCGCGAGGTGCCGCCGGTGCTGCTCTCGGGCGACCACGCGGCCATCGCCCGCTGGCGCCACGAGCAGCGGGTCGCCCGCACGGTCGCGCGGCGTCCGGACCTCGTCGCCCCCGCCGCGGCCGTCGGCGGCCTCGACGACCTCGACGTGCGCCCCGCCGTCCCGGCCGACGCCCCCGAGCTGCTCGTCCTCCAGCGCGCCTGCTGGATGCAGGAGGGGCGCATCTCGGGGTCGTGGCACATCCCGCCGCTCGAGGAGAGCCTCGAGGACGTGGCGCGGGGCCTCGGCGAGTGGACGACCTGGGTGGTGCGGGTGCCCTCGCTCGACGGGTCCGGCCGGCTCGTCGGCTCGGTCCGCGGCCGCGTGCGCCCCGATGACCCGACGGTCTGGGAGACCGGCCGGCTCATGGTCGCCCCGGACCTCCAGGGCCGCGGCCTCGGGCGCGACCTGCTCGCGCTCGCGGAGGCCGGTGCGCCGCAGTCGGTCTCGACGTACTGGATCAACACCGGCCGGGTCAGCGAGGCGAACATCCGGCGCTACAAGCGCGCGGGCTACCGGCTGCTGCCGGGCGAGGGCTCCTTCCCCGGAACCGTCGACCTCACCAAGCGCCGCCGCTGACCGCCACGCGCGCCCCGACATTTCGGGGTCACCCCGAAATGTCCACGAGACAAGACCTCGGAGCCGGGGTTTCGTGGACGAACCGGGGTCTCGAGCCCGTCAGGGGCGCAGCGCCGCCCGCAGGTCGTCCGGCAGGAGCAGCGCCCGGCCGATGAGCCGCTCGGCGACGACGGCGGTCACCGTCTGCGCCGCCATGATGCCGACGAGGACGAGCACCTGCGCCGCGGCGGCCTGCGCCGGGGTGCCGCCGCCGAGGAGGACGCCGATGAACGCGCCCGGCAGCGTGACGACGCCGGCGGTGCGGACCTGGTCGAGGCCCGGGACGAGCGCCTCGGGGATGCGCCGGTGCACGACCTCCTCGACCGCCTGGGCGCAGGTCAACCCGAGCGACAGCCCGGCCTCGTACTGCCCGTGCTCCTCGCGCAGCGCGGCGAAGGCCCGCCGGCAGGTCAGGGTGTGCCCGTTCATCGTGTTGCCGGCGATGATGCCGACGACCGGCACGAGCGCCAGCCCCGTCGGCGGGACCGTCCGCGTCGCGAGCACGACGACGACCACGGGCAGGAGGCCGGCGAGCATCGCGACGGTCGCCCACGGCCAGGCGCGCGTGGCCTCGACCCGTCGCACGGTCGTCACGACGGCGATCGTGAACATCACGCAGAGCAGGACGACCGACAGGGCGAGGGAGCGCACGACGGCGGTGATGACGAGCGCGGCGACCCCGAGCTGGCCGATCGCCCGGGCCATCGCGAGCACCGGGGACGCCGGCCGGGGCAGGCGGCCGACGACGTAGCCCCCCACCGTCACGGCGAGGAGCAGGACGACGGCGAGGGCGACGGGCAGGCCGGGGTCGATCGTCACCCCGGAAGCCTAGGGCCGCGCGACTCGGCGGATTTCTCCGGACCCGTCGTCCTCTGGCAGACTGGACCGCTGCGTCACCCCACACCGTCGGCCCCCGCCACAGGGGGAGTGCCCCGGACCCCGGTCCGAGCAGCGGCATGCGGCCGGGTGGTGACGCTCCCGTCAGCGAGAAGCAGTACCGACAGCACGCGGATGACCTGTGGCAGCCCGCGAGAACGGATCCACCATGCAGCGTTTCGACGAGCTCGACCGCGCGTCGCTCAAGGCCGACATCCCGGACTTCCGCGCCGGTGACACGGTCAACGTCCACGTGAAGGTCGTCGAGGGCACCCGCTCGCGCATCCAGGTCTACAAGGGCGTCGTCATCCGTCGCCACGGCGGCGGCGTCGGCGAGACCTTCACTGTCCGCAAGGTCTCCTTCGGTGTCGGCGTCGAGCGGACCTTCCCGCTCCACACCCCGATCATCGACAAGATCGAGGTCGTCACCCGCGGTGACGTCCGTCGCGCGAAGCTCTACTACCTGCGCGAGCTGCGCGGCAAGGCCGCCAAGATCCGCGAGAAGCGCGAGACCCCGGCCAACGCCTGAGACGCGAGCCGACCACCCGGGCGCGGCGCACATCCACGAGGACTACCCTCGGGCGAGTGACTGCCCCGACCGCCACCGACCCGGTGCCCGCCACGGCGCGCACCGGGTCGTGGCGTCCCGGGGTGCTCGGCGTCCTCGTTGTCGCCGTCCTCGTCGGTGCCCTCGTGCGCGGTCTGCTCCTCGAGAGCTACCACGTCCCGACCGCCGGCTACGCCCCCACCCTCGAGCCAGGAGACCGTGTGCTCGTCCTCAAGACCGACCACCACGTCGACGCCGGTGAGCTCGGGCTCGTCGAGACCGACGGGGCGCTGCGGCTCGCGCCGTCGACCGACCTCGCCGGCACCGGCTCCGACGTCGTGGGCACCGTCCTGTGGCGGTTCTGGCCGCTGGACCGGATGGGCTCCGTCGGCACGATCCCCGGTCCGGGTCTCCCGTGACCGCCCCCGAGACCACGCGCGGCGAGAACCCGGTGCCCCCGACCCAGCAGCCCGAGCAGCACCGCTCGACGGCCGGGCTGCTCGGCGCGGCCGTCAAGGAGGTCGCCCTCGTCCTCGTCATGGCGATGGTGCTCTCCTTCGTCGTCAAGACGTGGCTGCTCCAGGCCTTCTTCATCCCCTCCGGCTCGATGGAGGACACCCTCCTCGTCGGGGACCGCGTCGTCGTCTCCAAGCTGACCCCGGGCCCCTTCGACCTCGAGCGCGGTGACGTCGTCGTCTTCGAGGACCCGGGCGGCTGGCTGGGCGAGACCCCGACGACGCCCCGCACCGGGGTGTCCGGGACCATCCACGACGCGCTCGTCTTCGTCGGGCTGCTGCCCAGCGAGTCCGAGGACCACCTCATCAAGCGCGTCATCGGCCTGCCGGGCGACCGCGTCGTCTGCTGCACGGCGCAGCGGCAGCTGAGCATCAACGGCAAGGCCGTCGACGAGCCGTACCTCAAGCCGGGGGACGTCGCCAGCTCGATCACCTTCGACATCACGGTGCCCGCGGGCCACGTCTGGGTCATGGGCGACCACCGCTCCGACAGCGAGGACTCGCGCTACCACGACGACGCCGGTGACGGCAGCGACGGCTCGGTGCCGATCAGCCGGATCACCGGTCGCGCCGTCGGCATCGTCTGGCCGTTCTCGCGCCTGGACTGGCTCTCCGACTTCCCCGAGGCCTTCTCGGGCGTCCCCGCCCGTCCGTCCGGCTCGTGAGCCCCGCCCCCTCCTCGACGAAGCCCAGCCTGCGGGTCGAGCGGCAGCTGCAGCGCGACGGGCACCGCGTCCTCGCCGGGATGGACGAGGTCGGCCGCGGCGCGCTCGCGGGTCCGGTCACGGTCGGGGTCGTCGTCATCGACGAGACCTGCCGCAGCGCCCCGCAGGGCGTGCGCGACTCCAAGCTGCTCCAGCCGCACGTCCGCGAGGCGATGGTCCCGCGCATCGAGCGGTGGGCCCTGTGCCACGCCGTCGGGCACGCGAGCGCGGCCGAGATCGACGAGGTCGGCATCATCGCGGCCCTGCGGCTGGCCGGGACGCGGGCGCTCGCGCAGTGCGGCGTGCGTCCCGACCTCGTCATCCTCGACGGCAACCACGACTGGCTCACCGCCCCCGAGGACGTCGGGCTGTTCGCCTTCGGGCACGACGCGCCCGTCGCGACCCCGCCGGTCACGACGATGGTCAAGGCCGACCTGCGCTGCTCGTCGGTCGCGGCGGCCTCCGTCCTCGCCAAGGTGACGCGCGACCGCATCATGGTCGACCTCGGCGCCGAGGACGGCGAGCACGCCGCGTACGGCTGGGTGGGCAACAAGGGCTACGCCGCCCCGGACCACCTCGAGGCCCTGCGCGCGCACGGTCCCTCGGTGTGGCACCGACGCTCGTGGCGGCTGCCCGGCACGATGGACGATGATGGCCCGGTGACCGGGACGAAGCTGACGAGCGTGGGGGAGCGATGAGCTCGGAGGACCTCGAGAAGTACGAGAGCGAAGCCGAGCTGGCGCTCTACCGCGAGTACCGCGACGTCGTCGGGCTCTTCAGCCACGTCGTCGAGACCGAGCGGCGCTTCTACCTCTGCAACAGCGTCGACGTGAAGGTGCGCTCCGACGGCGGCGAGGTCTTCTTCGACGTGACGATGCACGACGCGTGGGTCTGGGACATCTACCGGCCGGCGCGTTTCGCGAAGACCGTCCGCGTCGTCACCTTCAAGGACGTCAACGTCGAGGAGCTCGCGAAGTCCGAGCTCGAGCTCCCGAAGGGCGAGTTCTAGGCCCTCCCGCCGCGGGTCACCGGGCGCCGGGCTCGTGGACGAGCTTGGTGTTGACGAACTCGCGGATGCCGAGCGTCCCGAGCTCGCGCCCGACGCCGGAGCGCTTGGTGCCGCCGAAGGGCAGGTCGGCCATGGACCCCTGCATCGAGTTGACCCACACCATGCCGGTCTCCAGGCGCGCGACGACGTCGGCCACGGCGTCCGGGTCGGTGCCGAAGACCGCCCCGCCGAGGCCGAAGGGTGACGCGTTGGCGAGCTCGACCGCGGCGTCGGCGTCGGCGACCCGGTGGACGACGGCGACCGGGCCGAAGAGCTCCTCGTCGAAGGCGCGCATCCCCGGTGTGACGCCGGTGAGGACCGTCGGCGTGACCCACGCGCCGGGGCGGTCGGGCCGCTCGGCGCCGCCGACGACCGCGGTGGCGCCCCGGTCGAGGGCGTCCTGCACCTGCTGGACGAGGATGGTGGCCGCGGCCTCCGAGGCCATCGGGGCGAGCGTCGTCCCCGGGTCGGTGGGGTCGCCGGGGCGCAGGGCCGCGATGGCGGCGGCGAAGCGCTCGAGGAACGCGTCGTGGACGGCGTCGACGACGAGGATCCGCTTGGCGGCGTTGCACGCCTGGCCGCAGTTCTGCATCCGGCCCAGGACGGCGTGCTTGACGGCACGGTCCAGGTCGGCGTCGGCGAGGACGACGAAGGGGTCGGAGCCGCCGAGCTCGAGGACGACCTTCGTGAGGTGGCGCCCGGCCTGCGCGGCGACGGCCGAGCCGGCGCGCTCGCTCCCGGTGACCGAGACCCCGGCGACCCGGGGGTCGGCGACGAGGTCGGCGACCTGCTCGTCGGTGGCGAGCAGCACCTCGTAGCACCCGTCGGGCAGACCTGCGTCGTGCCACACCTGCGCGGCGGCGAGGGCGGACTCGGGACACTGCGGGGCGGGCTTGAGGAGGATGGTGTTGCCCGCGACGAGGTTGGGCGCGGCCAGCCGGACCGCCTGGTAGTAGGGGAAGTTCCACGGCATGACCCCGAGCAGCGGGCCGATCGGCTCGTGGCGCAGGTGGGCGCGACCACCACGGCGCGGGTTCAGCGGCTCGTCGGCGAGCATCGCCGGGCCGTCGTCGGCGTAGTAGGCGCAGATGTCGGCCACGAGCGAGAGCTCGCCCCTCGCCTCGCCGGTGCGCTTGCCCATCTCGCGGGTGACGAGCGCGGCGAGGGCGTCGCGTCGCTCGGCGAACAGCTCCCCGGCGCGGCGGACGACGGCCGCCCGCTCCTGCACCGGGACGGCCCGCCAGGCGCGCTGCGCGGTGTGCGAGCGGCCGAGCGCGGCCTCGACCTCGGCGTCGGTCGCCGTGGGGTGCTCGGCGAGGAGCTCGTTGCGCGTGGGGTCGACGACGCGGTAGGCGGTCACGGGCTGCTCCTGGTCTCGCGGGCGGGGAGGACCCGATGCTGGCACGCGCCGACGACACCCGTCCCCGTCCGGACGGCCGGGTCGGCGCGGTCGTCCACAGGCGCGCCGACGCGCGGTCGTCGTCCACAGATGTCCACGGGGGGCTGTCGTGGGGCCGACCGGCCGGGCTTGGCTGGCCGCATGACGACGCCCGACTCCCCACCGCCCACCCCTCCGCCCGACCCCCGCCGCGGGCTCGGCCGCTACGGGGAGGACCTCGCTGCGCGCTTTCTCGAGGAGCGGGGGATGCGCGTGCTCGAGCGCAACTGGCGCTGCGAGCACGGCGAGGTCGACCTCGTCGCGCTCGACGGGCGCTGCCTCGTCATCTGCGAGGTCAAGACCCGGCGCGGCACCGGGTTCGGCGACCCGGTCGAGGCGGTGACCGTGGCCAAGGCGCTGCGCCTGCGGCGGCTCGCGGCCGTGTACGCCCGGGCCCACCCCGGCGCCGAGCGGGTCCGGATCGACGTCGTCGGCGTGCTGTGCCGCCCGGGGGAGGCACCCCGGGTGCGGCACGTCGTCGGGGTGGGGTCGTGACCTTCGGGCTCGGGCGCACCCGGGCGGTCGCCCTGAGCGGGCTCGACGGCACCCTGGTCGACGTCGAGGCCCACGTCGCGGCCGGCCTGCCGGGCTTCACGGTCGGCGGCCTCCCCGACACCGCCTGTGCCCAGGCGCCCGACCGGGTGCGGGCGGCGGCCGCGACGGCCGGCTTCCCGGTCCCGCCGCACCGTGTCACGGTCAACCTGTCCCCGGCGTCGGTGCCCAAGCGGGGCTCGGGCTTCGACCTCGGCATCGCCGTGGCCGTGCTCGCCGCGTCGGGGGTGCTCCCGCGTGGGGCGGTGGAGCCGGTCGTGCACCTCGGCGAGCTCTCGCTCGACGGTCGGCTGCGCGGGGTGCGCGGTGTGCTGCCGGCCCTGCTCGAGGCCGCCCGCCGCGGGGCGCGCCACGTCGTCGTCCCCGTCGAGAACGTCGCCGAGGCCCAGCTCGTCGACCGGCTCGTCGTCCACGGCGCCCGCACCCTCGAGGAGGTCGTCCGCTGGTACCGCGAGCCGGCCCCCGGCGGGCTGCCGGTCGCCGAGCGGGCGACCGGCACCGACGACGAGCCCGACCGGCGGCCCGACCTCGCCGACGTCGTCGGCCAGCCGGAGGCGCGCGTCGCGCTCGAGCTCGCGGCCACCGGCGGGCACCACCTGCTGATGACGGGCCCGCCGGGGGTCGGCAAGACGATGCTCGCCGAGCGCCTCGTCACCGTCCTGCCCCGGCTGGGGCGCGAGGAGGCGCTCGAGGTGCACGCGGTGCGCAGCCTCGTCGCCCCGGTCGGCGAGGTGGCGCGCCTGGACCGGACCCCGCCCTTCGTCGCGCCGCACCACAGCACCTCCACCGCCGCCCTCGCCGGTGGGGGCTCCGGGGTCGTCCTGCCCGGCGCGGTGTCGCGCGCGCACCACGGCGTCCTCTTCCTCGACGAGGCGCCTGAGTTCAAGTCCTCGGTGCTCCAGACGCTGCGGCAGCCGCTCGAGAGCGGGGAGGTCGTCATCGCCCGGGCCAAGGCCCTCGTGCGCTACCCGGCGCGCTTCCTGCTGGTCCTCGCCGCCAACCCCTGCCCGTGCGGGATGGCCTTCGGCAAGGGCACCGAGTGCCGGTGCAGCGCCCACGACCTGCGCGCGTACACGACCAAGCTGTCCGGCCCGTTGCTGGACCGGGTCGACCTGCGCGTCCACGTGCCGCCGGTGCGCCCCGCGGCGTTCGGCGACGAGACGGGGGAGCCCAGCGCGGTCGTCGCGGCCCGGGTCCTCGCCGCGCGCGGTGCCCAGGCCGAGCGCTGGCGCGGAGCCGGCTGGAGCGTCAACGGTCTCGCGCCCGGCCACGTCCTGCGCCGCCCGCCCTACCGCCTCGCCCCGTCGGTCACCGCCGTCATCGACCGCGCGCTCGACACCGGCGGGCTGAGCCTGCGCGGGTACGACCGGGTGCTCCGGGTGGCGTGGTCCGCCGCCGACCTCGCGGGACGCACCACTCCCGGGCGCGAGGAGGTCGCCCTCGGGCTCCAGCTGCGCCGCGCCGAGGGGACGGCGGCATGACCGGGGGCGTGTCGCCGCTCGAGCGCGACGAGCGCTGGGCTCGGGTGGCGCTGTCCTACCTCGTCGAGCCCAAGCACGGACCCACCGTGCGCGCGGTCGCGGAGCAGGGCGGGGGCGCGGCGCTCGCCGCGATCCGCGAGCGACGGGCCGAGGGCGGCGGGGAGGTCTACGTCCGCGTGCCGGCGCTGGACCTGCCCGGGCTGGCGGCCGCGGTCGCGGCGGCCGGCCTCCGGGTCCTCGTCCCGGGCGACCCGGAGTGGCCGACCGCCCTGGACCGGCTCTCGTCCCCGCCGTACTGCCTGTACGTGCGGGGGAGCGTGGACGTCGGCGCCCTCACCGAGCGGTCCGTGGCGGTCGTCGGCTCCCGCACGGCGACCGCGTACGGGCTCCGGGTGGCCGCCGAGCTCGGCGAGGGCCTCGCCGGCCGCGGGTGGACCGTGGTCAGCGGCGCGGCCTTCGGCATCGACGCGGCGGCCCACCGCGGGGCGCTCGCCGCCGAGGGGGACACCGTCGCCGTGCTCGCGTGCGGGCTTGACCGCGCCTACCCGCGGGCGCACGAGCGCCTCATCGGCGCGGTCGCCGCGACGGCCGCCGTGGTCGGTGAGGTGCCGCCCGGGGCCGAGCCGCTGCGGGGCCGCTTCCTCGCCCGCAACCGGGTCATCGCCGGGCTCGCGCGGGCCACGGTCGTCGTGGAGGCCGGGCTGCGGTCGGGCTCCCTCTCGACGGCGCGCGAGGCCCGTGACCTCCTGCGGCCCGTCGGGGCGGTCCCCGGCCCCGTGACCAGCCCGACGTCCGCCGGCTGCCACGAGCTCGTCCGCGAGACCGGGGCCGTGCTGGTCACCGACGTCGCGGACGTGGTCGAGCTCGCCGGGCGCATCGGCGAGGACCTCGGGGCGCCCCGCCGGGCCGAACCCCGGCCCACCGACTCGCTCGACCCGACCGAGTACGCCGTCTGGGCGGCGGCGCCGCTGCGACGGTGGTTCCCACCCGAGCGCCTCGCCGCGCTCTCGGGCACCGACCCGGTGCGGCTCCCGGCCGCGCTCGCGGTGCTCGAGGTCCTGGGGTTGCTGGAGCAGGCGGACGGCCGCTGGCGCAAGACCGCGGCCGGCGCGGCGGTCCCGCGGACCGGATGACGACGTGCCCGGGCGCCTGCGTGGACGAACGGTTGATGTTGCGGCGGTTCCCGTTGCGTGGCGGGAGGCCCGATGACACCGTGTGGGCGTGACCGCCCCCGAGCCAGAGGTGCTGTCCGCGTTCGAGCGTCATCTGCGTGCCGAGCGCGGCCGCTCCGAGAACACCGTCCGCGCGTACACGCGCGACGTCTCGGCCTTCCTCGCCGCGGCCGGGGTCGAGGACGACGCCGGTCTCCGGTCGGTCACCCTCGCGGACCTGCGTGGGTGGCTCGGCTCGGTCGCCCGCTCCGGAGCCGCCCGCTCCACGCTCGCCCGCACCTCCGCCTCCCTGCGCACCTTCTTCCGCTGGTGCGAGCGCACGGGACGGGTCGAGCAGGATCCCTCGCTCCGGCTCGCGGCCCCCCGCCGTCACCGCACGCTGCCCCCGGTGCTCACGCAGCGGTCGGCCGGCGCCCTGCTCGAGGTCGCGTCGACCGCGGCCGACGACGACGACCCCGTCCACCTGCGCGACCGCGCGGCCCTGGAGCTGCTGTACGCCACCGGGATCCGGGTGAGCGAGCTGACCGGGCTCGACGTCGACGACGTCGACCTCGACGCCTGCGTCGCGCGTGTCGTCGGCAAGGGCGACAAGGAGCGGCGGGTGCCCTTCGGCACCCCGGCGCGCGACGCCGTCACCGAGTGGCTCGAGCGGGGCCGCCCACGCCTGGTGGTCGGCGGCAGCGGGCCCGCGCTCCTGCTGGGTCGTCGCGGCCGACGCGTCGACCCGCGGCAGGTCCGCGACGCGGTGCACCGCCTGCTGGCCCACGTCCCCGACGCGCCCGACCTGGGGCCGCACGGGCTCCGTCACAGCGCCGCGACGCACCTGCTCGAGGGCGGGGCGGACCTGCGGATGGTCCAGGAGCTGCTCGGCCACGCCTCGCTCGCGACGACCCAGATCTACACGCACGTGTCCGTCGACCGCCTCAAGCGGTCCTTCGCGCAGGCCCACCCCCGTGCCTGAGGTGCCCGGCGCCGTGGGGGACACCGCGTACCCGGAGTGGATCTCCGAGGTCCGGCGCCTCTACCTGGAGCCGAAGGACCTCACGGAGATCAGCCTCGAGGAGGCGCTGGCCGAGGCCGAGGCGGCCCCGAAGCGCAGCCGGCTCGCCCGCCGCTTCCGGCGCACCGACGGCCCCGCCTACCTCACGGCGCTCGGGGCCGACGAGGACGAGCCGTCGTCGGCCGAGCCATCGACCCCCGAGCCGTCGACCGGGCCCCACCCGGACGGCCACGTGCTGGCCGCGGGCACCGCCGCTCAGGTCGCGGCGCGTGGCGCCCACCTGCGAGCCGTCGGCGACCGCCTCGACCTCGACCTCGAGGACTCCTCGGCCCTCCCCGCCTCGGTGCTCCCCGCCGCCACGCAAGCTCCGGCGGCGGCGGTCCCGGCGTGGTTCGCTGCCCCCGAGCCCGAGCCCGAGCCCGAGCCCGAGCCCGAGCCCGAGCCCGAGCCCGAGCCCGAGCCCGAGCCCGCCGTGACCGTCGTGGCCGACGCCGCTCCGGCCCCGGCCGTCCCCGCCGCCGACGCGCCCAGCCGGTGGTGGGACGACACCCCACCCCCGGTCGAGGACGACGTGCCCGTCGGGCCGGTCGCGCCGCCCGCGTCCGCGCCCGTGCCGGCGACGGCGGGCGAGCCGGACGAGGAGCGGCCCGCCCCGCGACGCTCGTGGTGGGACGACTCGCTGCCCGAGGACCTCGACGACGAGCCCGCACGCGAGCCCTCCCCGGCCCACGACCTCGCCGAGCGGGCTGTCGCCCCGGCGTCCTCGCCGGACGGCCACCCGGGCGCGCCCGGGCCGGTCGGCGGTACCGACAGCGACACCGACGCCACCGCGACCGCTGCGGTCGTGCGCCGCAGCGACCTCCACGGCCGGTCCCGCCGCGGGTTCTCCGTGCGGCGTCCCGGGCGCGCGGGGCTGCGTGGGGCCGACGCACCGGCCGGAGCACCGGCCGACGGCGGACCACCCGAGGCAGATGCAGGCCGGTCGAGGACACGTGCCCGGCGGGCGGCCCACGGAAGGGGCGGGGCGCCGGCGCCCCGTCGCCGGCTGGCGCTCTTCCTGGCGATCGCCCTCGTCGTCGTCCTCGCCGCCGCCTGGTGGCTGGCGCGCCCCGACGCCCCGTCGGCAGCGGCACCGGCCGGCCACGGGCCCCTGGCGGCGGTCGCACCGGCCGCCGGCGCCGCGGCGCCGCCTGTCACCGCACGCTGACCCCCGTCGCCCCGAGGGGCAGCAGCCGGACGTGGCCGCCTCCGGCGAGGAGCGGGAGCGGGTCGAGGTAGGCGCCCTCACGTCGGGCTCCGAGGTGGAGGCACGCACGTCGACCGCAGTGGGCGGACACCGGTCCGAGCAGCCCCAGCCGCCCGCCGGCCGCGACCTCGTCGCCGACGTGCACCTCGGGGACGACCGGCTCGTACGTGCTCTCCAGGCCGTCGCGGTGCCGCAGGGTCACCGTGCCCCGGCCGGCGACGACGCCCGCGTGCGTGACCCGTCCCGCCTCGACCGCCAGCACCGGGGTCGCGCCCGCGACTCCGAGGTCGAGCCCGCGGTGGCCCGGACCGTAGGCCGACGCCGGCGGCGCGAAGCGGCGCACGACCCCGGGCACGGGCGTGGCCGGCCAGCGCCACCGCGCGCGACCGACCGGGAAGCCGGCGCCCGGCGCGCCGGGGTCCGCGCTCGCGGCCGGCGGGCGCGTCGCCGCCGCAGCCGCCGGGCCGGACGGGACGGACCCCGGAGCCCCACCCCTGACCGACGCGCCCACGCCGAGGGCGAGGCCCGCCGCCACGAGGAGCGCTCCCACGGTGCCGGTCGTCGTCATGGGTCGAGCCTCGACCGCGCGCCGGGCCGGGGGCCAGGGGGCCCGGAGCATCTGTGGACGACACGGCGGCCACCGGCGCCCTGTGGACGGAGGAGGGGCGAGCGGTCAGGCCCGACGCAGGCCGGCGAGGCGACGGCAGGCCTCGTCGAGCACCTCGTCGCGCTTGCAGAAGGCGAACCGCACCAGGGTGCGCGCGGCGTCGACGTCGTCGTGGAACGCGGAGGCAGGGACCCCGACGACGCCGACGAGGTCGGGCAGCTCCAGGCAGAACGCCTCGGCGTCGCGCACCCCGAGCGGCGCGGCGTCGGCGAGGACGAAGTACCCGCCCTCGGGGACGGGCACCTCGAAGCCGGCCGCACGCAGCCCCGCGACGAGCCGGTCGCGCTTGGCCGCCATCGACGACGCGAGGTCGGTGAAGACCGCGTCCGGCAGCCCGAGCCCGACGGCGACGGCCGGCTGGAAGGGACCCGAGCCGACGAAGGTCAGGTACTGCTTGACCCCGCGCGCCGCGGCGACGGCCTGCGCCGGTCCGGTCAGCCAGCCGACCTTCCACCCGGTCGTCGCGAACGTCTTGCCCCCGGACGAGATGGTCAGCGTCCGCTCGCGCATCCCGGGCAGCGCCGCGATGGGCAGGTGTCGCCGGCCGTCGAAGAGCAGGTGCTCGTACACCTCGTCGGCCACCACCCACGCGTCGTGCTCGACGGCGAGCCGCGCGACGAGCTCGAGCTCCGTGCGGGTGAACACCTTGCCCGTCGGGTTGTGCGGCGTGTTGAGCAGGACCATCCGGGTCCGGTCCGAGAACGCGGCGCGCAGCGACTCCTCGTCGACGGCGAAGTCGGGGAAGCGCAGCAGCGAGGTGCGCCGCGCCCCACCGGCCAGGGCGATGGTCGCCGCGTAGGAGTCGTAGTAGGGCTCGAAGGTCACGACCTCGTCGCCGGGCCGCACGAGCGCCAGCACGGCCGCCGCGATGGCCTCGGTCGCCCCGACGGTCACGAGCACCTCGCGGGCGGGGTCGACCTCCAGGCCGTGGAAGCGCTGCTGGTGCGCCGCGACCGCCGTACGCAGCTCCGGCACGCCCGGTCCCGGCGGGTACTGGTTGCGCCCGGACCGGATGGCCTCGACGGCCGCCTCGAGGACCTCGGGCGGCCCGTCGGTGTCGGGGAAGCCCTGCCCGAGGTTGACGGCGTCCTTCTCGAGGGCCAGCTGCGTCATCGTCGCGAAGATCGTCGTCCCGAACTCGGTCAGCGCGGGGTGGCCGGGGATCGAGGGCATGGCCCGCAGGCTACGCGGGGGCTCCCTCGGGCGGGGTGGTCCCGGCGTCGGCGTGCGCGATGTGGTCCAGCTGGCGCCAGACGAGCACGAGGGTCAGGCCGGCCCCGGCGAAGGCGAACCAGAACGGCGCCGCCGCCCCGAACCGCTCGGCGATGACGCCGCCGAGCAGCTGCCCGACGAGCAGCCCGCCGACGAGGCCGACCCAGTAGACGCTGCCGACCCGTCCCTGGTAGTCCTGCGGCGTCGCGCGCTGGCGCACGGCCGACGACAGGGACCCCCAGACGAAGGCGTAGCCGCCGAAGACGACCATGACCGCGAGGGCCACGGCCCAGACGGTCGTCACCGCGAGGGCGAGGTGGGTGAGCACCTCGAGCGCGAGGCAGGCCTTCATGAGCCGGGCCAGCGGCACGTGCCGCTCGAGCCACCCGTAGGAGAGGACGGCGACGATGCCTCCGGTCGCCGAGGCCGTCGTGAGCAGGCCGAACCTGACGGCGCCGACCCCGAGCCGCTCCTGCGCCCAGAAGACGAGGACGCCCCACGGCGCACCCCACGTGACGTTGAAGACGAGGATGACGAGCGTCAGCGTCCGCACCGGGGCGTTGTGCGCGATCCAGCGGAGGCCGTCGAGGATGTCGCGGCCCACGTGCTGGTCGGGGGCGGCGCGCTCGACGACGGGCAGGCGGACCCGGGTGAAGAGCCCGACCGACAGCAGGAGCGCCAGGACGTGCACCCCGAACGGCACCGCCGACCCCAGCGCGAAGAGCGCCGCCCCGACGGCCGGCCCGATCAGCTGGTCGCCGACGAGGAAGCCCGACATCTGACGGGCGTTGGCCAGGCCGAGGTCCGCGGGCCGCACGATCATCGGCAGGATGGCCCGCCACCCGGTGTCCGCGAACACCTCGGCCGTCCCGACGAGCAGGAGCAGGCCGAGGAGCAGCCCGACCGAGAGCGTGTCGGTGAGCAGCGCGACGACGAGCGCCAGGAGGACGGCGATGCGCCCCGCGTTGGCGGTGAGGACGACGCGCCGGCGGTCGACCCGGTCGGCGACCGCCCCGGCGTACAGGCCGAGCACGAGGCCGGGCAGCTTCTGGACGACGGCGGCCATCGCGATGAGCACGGGGGAGCGGGTCTGCGAGGCGACGAGCAGCGGCCCGGCCGCGAGCGCGATGCCGTCGCCGACCTGGGCGACCCACGACGACGCGAGGTTCCACCGGAACGCCCCGCCCATCCGGGGCGGGGCGACGACGTCGAGGAGGCGGCCCACGAGGTCGCGACGCTACCTCGGCTCCCGCGGGGCCGCCCACCGATTTCGTGCCGGACCCCTGCGCGCCGTAGCATGTCCGATGGCCTCCGTGCGTCCGCGTGCGGGAGCCACATCTCGCGCGTCCTCCTCCCGCGCCGGTCCGCCGGCCGGGGACGCACCACGGCAGTGGCGGCCCGCGACCTCACGAGGTCGGGTCCGCCCGGGGTGCGTCGGGACGCCAGGCAGGTGGGTCCACCCCTCGGGGCTCGGGCTCCACCGACGCAACTGACAACCACACACACCAAGGAGAACGACGATGGCCGTCGTCACCATGCGCCAGCTCCTCGAGAGCGGCGTCCACTTCGGGCACCAGACCCGTCGCTGGAACCCGAAGATGAAGCGCTTCATCATGACCGAGCGCAACGGCATCTACATCATCGACCTGCAGCAGTCGGTGACCTACATCAACAACGCGTACGAGTTCGTCCGCGAGACCGTCGCCCACGGCGGCACCATCCTCTTCGTCGGCACCAAGCGCCAGGCGCAGGAGCCGGTCGCCGAGCAGGCGACCCGCGTCGGCATGCCGTACGTCAACCACCGCTGGCTCGGTGGCATGCTCACCAACTTCCAGACGATCTCCAAGCGCCTCACGCGCCTCAAGGAGCTCGAGGAGATCAACTTCGACGACGTGGCCGGCTCGGGCCGCACGAAGAAGGAGCTCCTCATGATGAAGCGCGAGAAGGACAAGCTCGAGAAGACCCTCGGCGGCATCCGCTCGATGTCCAAGGTCCCCTCGGCCGTCTGGATCGTCGACACCAAGAAGGAGCACCTCGCGGTCGACGAGGCGCGCAAGCTCGGCCTGCCGGTCATCGCGATCCTCGACACCAACTGCGACCCCGACGAGGTCGACTACAAGATCCCGGGCAACGACGACGCCATCCGCTCGGTCACCCTCCTGACCCGCGTCATCGCCGACGCCGTCGCCGACGGTCTCATCGCGCGCTCCGGTGGCCAGGCCGCCACGGGCGAGCAGGCCCAGGGCGAGGAGCCGCTGGCCGAGTGGGAGCGCGAGCTGCTCTCCGGCGACGCCGACCAGGCCGCCGAGGCCGTGGCCCCGGAGGCCGGCGAGACCACCGCCGCGACCGCCCCCGAGGCTGCCGAGGCCACCGCCGAGGAGACCCCGGCCGCCGAGGAGACCCCGGCCGCCGAGGAGACCCCGGCAGCCGAGGCCGCCCCGGCCGAGCAGGCCTGAGCCACAGGCTCATTCAGGCCTGAGCCACAGGCTCATTCCCCTCACCCCAACGAGCGAGACAGGAAACCATGGCGAACTACACCGCCGCTGACATCAAGGCGCTCCGCGAGAAGACCGCGGCCGGCATGATGGACGTCAAGAAGGCTCTCGACGAGGCCGACGGCGACATGGCCAAGGCCGAGGAGATCCTCCGCGTCAAGGGCCAGAAGGGCGTCACCAAGCGCGAGGGCCGCACGACCTCCAACGGTCTGGTCACCGCGCAGGCCGAGGGCGGCCAGGGCACCCTCGTCGAGGTCCTCTGCGAGACCGACTTCGTCGCCAAGGGCGAGCGCTTCATCGCCCTCGCGGACCAGGTGCTCGCGCAGGCCGTGGCCACCAAGGCCGCGGACGCGGACCAGCTGCTGGACTCCACCCTGGAGGACGGCACGACGGTCAAGCAGCTCCTCGACGACGCCAACGCCACCATCGGCGAGAAGATCGAGGTCAAGCGGGTCGCGCGCCTCGAGGGCGAGCACGTCGTCTCCTACCTGCACAAGACGAGCCCCGACCTGCCCGCGCAGATCGGTGTCCTCGTCGCCACGCAGGGCGGCGACGCCACGACCGCCCGCGACGTCGCGATGCACGTCGCCGCGTTCGCGCCGACCGTCCTCACCCGCGACGAGATCGACGCCGAGACGGTCGAGAACGAGCGTCGCGTCGCCGAGGCCACCGCGAAGGAGGAGGGCAAGCCCGAGGCCGCCCTCCCGAAGATCGTCGAGGGTCGCGTCAACGGCTTCTTCAAGGAGCAGGTGCTCCTCGAGCAGCCGTTCGCCAAGGACGCCAAGAAGACCGTCGCCAAGGTCCTCGACGAGGCCGGCGCGTCGGCCACCGGCTTCGCGCGCTTCCGCATCGGGTCCTGACCCGGTCGCTCACCGAGCGCACCACGCACGCCGCCCCCGGGTCCTCCCGGGGGCGGCGTCGTGTCAGTCCTCGAGCTCGGTGAGGTGCGCCCGCTCGGCCGGGCGCTCGTACGGCTCCGGCCACCAGTCCTCGACCTCGGTGACCAGGCCCTCGGCGTCGAGGACGAACAGGCACAGCCCGGTCATCGTCGCGCCGTCGACGGAGAAGGTCGTGCGGGTCATGGCGCCGCGCTCGTCGGTGAGCACGCGGTCGAGCACGAGGTGCCAGTCGCCGGGGAACTCCCGGTTGAAGCGCACGTAGGCCTCGCGGCCGCGGACGACCTCACCGGTCTGCGGGACGCGGTAGACGACGTCGGGGGAGAGCGTGGTGGCGAAGCCCTCCCAGTCGCGGGCCTCGGCGCAGGCCCAGTAGCGGCGGACGACGGCGGCGGGGTCGGCGGTCATGCCGGGACCGTAGGGCGGGCCACCGACAGCGGTGCGGAGGCGTGACGTCGTCGGCCACGCGTGCGACGATGAGGGCGGGAGGCCCGCCATGGACGCAGCGCAGCAGCACACCGACCGGCACGACCTCGAGCGCCGGGTGCACGTCGACCTGCCCCGGGTACGGCCGGAGGAGATGGTGGCGACCCAGGAGACGCAGCCGGCCCGCGACCCGCGCGGCGGGCGCGACACCGACACGGAGTTCATGCTCCGCAACGCCGGCGTCCTCTGACGCCGTCAGGACCCGCTCGTCAGCCGACGCGCCCCAGGGCGATCGCGGCGAACATCAGCGCCGCCACCGTCTCGCCGTCGCGGATGCGCCCGTCGGCGACCATCGTCATCACCTCGCGCCACGGCACCGTGCGCACCGCGCTGATGCCCTCGGCCTCCGGCTCGGCGCCCTCGGCGGGGGAGAGGCCGGTCGCAAGGTAGACGACCTCCGGCGCGACGCAGATGCCGTTGAGCGCGTCCATCCGCCCGACCTCGCGCCAGTGCTCGGCCTGGAGCCCGGCCTCCTCGGCGAGCTCGCGGCGCGCCCCGGCCAGCGTGTCGGGCCCGTCGGAGCCGCCCGCCGGGACCTCGACCGACGAGCCGGTCGTGTGACGGTCGACGGTGACGAGGACGACCTCGTCCGCCTCGGTCAGGGCGACGACGAAGACCGCGGGCTGGCGCAGGCGCACGACGCCGTAGATCCCCGGCTCACCGTCGGGGCGGACGACGTCGTCCTCGACGACCTCGATCCAGGCGTTGGCGTAGACGGTCCGCGACGCGGTGACCGGCCACACGGCTCAGGCCTCCACGACGCCGCGGCCGGTGACCGGTGGGCGGTCGCTCCACGGGAAGGTGATCCAGCGGTCGGTGTCGCGCCAGACGTGGTCGGGCCGGACGACCGAGCGGGGCTTGGCGTAGATGGTGGCGGTCCGCACCCGGCCGACCTTCCCGGCGCAGAACTCCTCCACCGAGCGCAGGGTCAGGCCGGTGTCCGCGACGTCGTCGGCGACGAGGACCGTCGCGTCGTGGAGGTCGACGAAGTCGGGCGCCGGCGGGAGGATGCGCGGCACCTCCAGGCGCTCGTCGACCCCGTTGTAGAACTCGACGTTCATCGTGTACGTGTTCTTCACCCCGAGCGCGTACCCGAGGGCCCCGCCGATGAGCAGCCCGCCCCGGGCGATCGACAGGATCATGTCCGGGACGCCCTCGGCGGCGACCTCCTCGGCCAGCGACCAGACGGCCTCGTCGAACAGCTCCCAGGTCAGCACCTCGCGCGCGTCGTCCACCGCCCCATCGTGGCAGCCCTGCACCCGGTCCGGGAGCCACGTCCGCCCGCACTCCCGGACAGCCGCTCCTCCCTCACGGTTCGGTCCGGCCGCGCGTGCTGTGAAAGGATCGGGCGACCGCTGTGCACCATCCGCCGAGGAGGCCCCGTGACCACGCCTGCCACCACCGAGGCCCCGGCCGCACCCGGGATGCCGGGTCGCGCGCGCCGGGTGCTGCTCAAGCTCTCCGGCGAGGTGTTCGGTGGCGGGCAGGTCGGCGTCGACCCCGACGTCGTCCGGGGGGTGGCCCGCCAGATCGCGGCGGCGGTCCGCGAGGGCATCGAGGTCGCCATCGTCGTCGGCGGCGGCAACTTCTTCCGCGGCGCCGAGCTGCAGCAGAAGGGCATGGACCGCGCCCGCGCCGACTACATCGGCATGCTCGGCACCGTCATGAACTGCCTCGCCCTCCAGGACTTCCTCGAGAAGGAGGGCGTCGACACCCGCGTGCAGAGCGCCATCACGATGGGTCAGGTCGCCGAGCCCTACATCCCGCGCCGCGCGATCCGCCACCTCGAGAAGGGCCGGGTCGTCATCTTCGGCGCCGGCGCCGGCATGCCGTACTTCTCCACCGACACGGTGAGCGCCCAGCGTGCGCTCGAGTGCCAGTGCGACGCGGTCCTCATGAGCAAGAACGGCGTCGACGGCGTCTACGACAGCGACCCCCGCGAGAACCCGGACGCCCGCAAGCTCGACGAGGTGACCTTCGGCGAGGCGCTGCGCACCGGCCTCAAGGTCGTCGACGCCGCCGCCTTCAGCCTCTGCATGGACAACCGCCTCCCGATGGTCGTCTTCGGCATGGAGGGCGACGGCAACGTGACGCGCGCCCTGCGCGGCGAGGCCATCGGCACCCTCGTCCACGCCGGCTGACCGACCCCGGCCCGGTGCTGCCGGGCCTTTGACACACTGGACCCGCAGCGCCGCACCCGCGACGCGAACCGAAGGAGATGCCTGCCGTGATCGACGAGACCTTGTTCGAGGCCGAGGAGAAGATGGAGAAGGCCGTCGAGGTCGCCAAGGAGAGCTTCGCCGGTATCCGGACCGGCCGGGCGCACCCCGGCATGTTCCAGAAGATCACCGTCGACTACTACGGCGCCCCGACCCCGCTGCAGCAGCTCGCGTCGTTCCAGACGCCCGAGGCGCGCACGATCATCATCAGCCCGTTCGACAAGTCCTCGATGCACGCCATCGAGAAGGCGATCCAGCAGGCCGACCTCGGCGTCAACCCGAGCAACGACGGCAACATCATCCGCTGCACGATGCCGCAGCTGACCGAGGAGCGCCGTCGCGAGTACGTGAAGATGGCGCACAACGAGGCCGAGGAGGCCCGCGTGTCGGTCCGCAACATCCGGCGCAGCGCGAAGACCTCCCTCGAGAAGCTCGTCAAGGACGGCGAGGTCGGCGAGGACGAGGGCGCCCGCGCCGAGAAGGAGCTCGAGGTGGTCACCAAGCGGCACGTCGAGCAGATCGACGAGCTGCTCAAGGGCAAGGAAGCCGAGCTCCTCGACGTCTGACCACCCCATGACCGACGCCACCGACGCCGCCGCGGCCACCGACACCGCGGACGCCCCGACGAAGCCCAGGGCCGGGCGCGACCTACGGGCCGCGATCGGGGTCGGGCTGCTGCTCGGCGCCGTCGTCATCGCGAGCCTCGTGCTCGACCCGCGGGCCTTCCTCGTCGTCGTGGTCGTCGCCATCTGCCGGGGCGCCTGGGAGGTGCGGCGGGCCGTCGCGACCCGCGGCTTCCACGTCCCGCTGCCGCCGCTGCTGCTCGGGGCCGTCGGGATGATCTCGTCGGCGTACCTGCGCGGCGCCGAGGCGCTCGTCGTGACCTTCGGCCTGACGCTCGTCGGGCTCGTGGTGTGGCGCGTCGCCGACGGCCTCGACGGCGCGGCCCGGGACCTGTCGGCCTCGGCGCTCGTCACCTTCTACCCCGTCTTCCTCGGGGGCTTCGCCTCGCTCATGCTGGCCGAGCCCGACGGCCGCCAGCGCATCATCGTCTTCGTGCTCGTCACGGTGTTCTCCGACATCGGCGGCTACGCCGTCGGGGTGTTCCTCGGCAAGCACCCGATGGCGCCCTCGCTCAGCCCGAAGAAGTCCTGGGAGGGCTTCGCGGGGTCGGTCGCCACGTGCGCGCTCGTCGGCGCCGTGTCCCTGCCGCTGCTCCTCGACGGGCCGTGGTGGGGCGGCGCGCTCCTCGGGGCGGTGGCCGCCGGGGCGGCGACGACCGGCGACCTCATCGAGTCGAGCATCAAGCGCGACCTCGGCATCAAGGACATGGGGACGATGCTCCCGGGCCACGGCGGCCTGATGGACCGCCTCGACTCCCTCGTCGCGGTCGCGCCCATCGCCTGGGCCCTGCTGTTCTTCCTCGTCCCGGTGTCCTGACCCGGGAGCCCGACCGCGGCGGGTCAGCCCGCGCGGCGGCGGCCGCGCGTGAGCATCGCGTCGAGCACCGGCGTCGACCCCACCGCGAGCGTGCCGTCGGGCAGCTCCTCGGTGAGGCACGTGATCTCGCGGTGGTACCAGTGGTAGACGTGCGGCGTCACCGGACCCGCGCCGTCGGCGTACATCTCGGCGGCGTGCGCGGGGACGAGCTCGAGGGCGGCACGGGCCTCCGCCGGCGTCGAGCACGGCTGCAGCACGAGGGCGTTGCGGTGCGGCATCGCGAAGACGACCCCGCCGGAGAGGTCGGCGCCGGGCAGCCAGCGCTCGATCACCTCGGGGAGGAAGCGGGCGAAGGAGGAGGTGTACGGCGAGTCGCCGACGATCGCGGAGACCGAGTGGCGCGGACGGCCGAGGCGGATGCGCTCGGCGTCGGCGGTCTGCAGCTCCTCGAGGAGGTTGGCGCGAGCGATCTCCATGAGCGACCACAGGTGGCGACGCGTCGCCACGACGCGGGACTCGGGGAGGGTGACCACGCTCAACGGGAGGTCGAGGGTCAGCACCTCGTCGACGTGCTCGGTGAAGGGCATGACGTACTGGAAGCCCAGGCCGGTCGCGTGCAGCCGGTCCCGCGCGACGAGGCGGGAGGTGAGCGCGGCGTCGAACCGCGCGGGCGACATCGAGTCGATGTCGGTCTCGGCGGCGGCGGTGAGGCGCTCGAGGTGCGCCCGCGCCTCGGCGTCGAGCGCGGGGTCGGAGTCGAGGTCCGGCACCGGCGCGAGCGGGTGCCGGACGGGGGAGGTCGTCCCCGGGACGGTGGCGGCGCCCCCTGCGAGCGAGCGCCAGCGGTCGAACAGGCCCATGGCCCTGCCTTTCCCTGCATCCTCGCTCCCCCTGCGGAGCGAAGTTAAAGAGAGAGTAAAGGGATGACAGGTCCCGGTGTGGGCGAACCGAAGAATCCTGAGGTGGGGAGCGGCGCGCAGCGCCTCCGGTCGCGGTTCGCCCGGGCCGCGCCCGGCCTGCGAGAATCGGGGGACCATGTCCGAGACCCCCGCCCCGCGCCCCGCCCCCGGCCAGCTGACCCTCGTCGCGCCCCGCCGGGGCAAGCCGCCGCGTCACCTCGCCGACCTCACGGTCGAGGAGCGCCGCGAGGCCGCCACGGCCCTCGGCCACCCGGCCTTCCGCGCCAACCAGCTCTCGACGCACTACTTCGAGCGGCTCGTCGACTCCCCGGACGAGATGACCGACCTGCCCAAGGCCGTCCGCGACGACCTCGTCCGCGACCTCCTGCCGCCGCTGCTCCAGCCGGTCCGCCACATCACGGCCGACCAGGGCGCCACCGTCAAGCAGGTCTGGAAGCTCTTCGACGGCGCGCTCGTCGAGTCGGTCCTCATGCGCTACCCGAACCGGGTGACGGTCTGCATCTCCAGCCAGGCCGGCTGCGGGATGAACTGCCCGTTCTGCGCGACCGGGCAGGAGGGCCTGACCCGCAACATGTCGACGGCCGAGATCGTCGAGCAGGTCGTCGCCGCGGCCCGGATGCTGCGCCACGGCGGGCTGCCCGAGGTGGGCGCGGGCACCGAGGGGGCCGGTCTCGGCGACGAGGCCGAGGGCTCGGACGAGGCGCCCGCCGGCGGCCCGGTCCGCGTCAGCAACATCGTCTTCATGGGGATGGGCGAGGCGCTGGCCAACTACAAGGCGGCGATCGGCGCCATCCGGCGCCTCACCGAGCCGGCGCCCTCGGGCCTGGGCATCTCGGCCCGGGGCATCACGATGTCGACGGTCGGCCTCGTGCCGGGCATCGACCGGCTCGCGGCCGAGGGCATCCCGGTGACGCTCGCGCTGTCGCTGCACGCTCCGGACGACGAGCTGCGCGACGAGCTCGTGCCGATCAACACGCGCTTCAAGGTCGACGAGGCCATCGACGCCGCGCACCGCTACTACGAGGTCACCGGGCGCCGCGTCAGCATCGAGTACGCGCTGATCCGCGACATCAACGACCAGGCGTGGCGGGCCGACCTCCTCGGCGAGAAGCTCGCCGCCCGCGGCCGGGGCTGGGTGCACGTCAACCCGATCCCGCTCAACCCGACGCCCGGCTCGAAGTGGACGGCGTCGCGGCGCGGGGTCGAGCAGCAGTTCGTCGAGCGGCTGCGGGCGCACGGCATCCCGACGACGGTCCGTGACACCCGCGGCTCCGAGATCGACGGCGCCTGCGGGCAGCTGGCCGCCTCCACCGCCTGACCGACGGGGGGCGCCGGCACTACGCTCCGGTCATGCGACGACGCCTGCTCTCCCTGGCCGCCGTGCTGGCCGTGGGGCTGGCGGGCTGCTCGTCCGCGCCGCTGCCCGACAACCTGCGGGCGAAGGGCTCGCACGAGGCGGCCCACGCCGCCGCGACGACCGCGCCCTCCGCCACGGTGTCGCGGCCGCCGGACGTGCCGCTGCGCGCCGGGGAGCGCTTCGTCGAGGTCCGGCTGCCCGGCGCCTACACCCCGACGGCGCCGACCCCCACCGCCACCGACGACTACCGCTGCTTCCTCCTGGACCCCCACCTGGGCACGGACCAGCTCGTGAGCGGTGTCGACATCCGCCCCGACAACGCGGCGCTGGTGCACCACGTCATCGTGTCGCGGGTCGAGCCGGAGGGCATCGCGCAGGCCGAGCAGCTCGACTCCGCCGACCCGGGGGACGGCTGGACCTGCTTCGGCGGCAGCGGGATCCAGGGCATCGGGGTCAACCTCGACGACGCCGACTGGGTCGGCGCCTGGGCGCCCGGAGGTGGCGAGCGGGTGATGGCCGACGACATCGGCATCCCGCTGCGGGCGGGTGGCCGGCTCGTCGTCCAGATGCACTACAACCTCCTGGCCGGCTCCGGCACCGACCGCAGCACGGTCCGGCTACGTGTCTCGGAGGCGGCGGGCAGCCGGAAGAAGGCCCTCGACACGATGCTCCTGCCGGCCCCGGTCGAGCTGCCGTGCCGCGAGAACCGCACGGCCGGTCTGTGCGCGCGCGTCGTCTCGGTGGCCGACGTCTCGCGCCGCTTCGAGGAGCGCCCGGCGACCGCCGACCTGCTGCACCTGCTCTGCGGCCCGGTCGTGCCCGGCCCGGTCCAGAGCTGCACCCGCACGGTCCGGGAGAAGGGCACGATCCGGGCCGTCGCCGGGCACATGCACCTGCTCGGCCGGTCCATCACCGTCGACGTCGACAAGGGCACCGAGCGCGCGCGACGCGTGCTCGACATCGCGAGCTGGGACTTCGACGACCAGGGGAGCATCCCGCTGGAGAAGCCGGTCCGCGTCGCGCCGGGGGACCGCATCACCGTCACCTGCCGCCACGACCAGGCGCTGCGCGACCTGCTGCCGGCCTTCGCCGGGCAGAAGGAGCGCTACGTCGTGTGGGGCGAGGGCACGACCGACGAGATGTGCCTCGGCATCGTCCTGCTCACGCGCCCGTAGGGAGCACCCGCCACCCGGATGGCGGGTCGGTGTCGTGGTGCCGGCGCGCCCTCGCGGGTGAGACTGGGCGCGTGAGTCTTCGTGAGGTGCGGCGCCGCCGCGGATGGAGCCAGGAGCAGCTGGCCGAGGCCAGCGGCGTGAGCGTGCGCACGGTCCAGCGCATCGAGGGTGGTCGCCCGGCAGGGCTCGCGACCTCCGCCGCGCTCGCGGAGGTGCTCGGCGTCGACCCCGCCGAGCTCGACGAGGGACCGGCCGACGGACCCGTCCGTGCGGCGGTCGGGGGTCCGGCGCCCGAGGTCACGTTCGCGCAGGCGCTGCGGCGGGGCCTCGACGGGTGGTCGGACTTCGAGGGGAGAGCGAGCCGGACGGAGTTCTGGTTCGCGTTCGTCGGAGTGCTGGTCCTCGTCGCCGCGCCGGCCGCGCTCGACGAGCGGCTGGGCGCCGCGGTGCTCGTCCTCGGGCTCGTCCCGCTGGCAGCGGTCGGCACGCGGCGGCTGCGGGACGCGGGGCAGAGTCCGTGGTGGCTCCTCCTGGCGTTCGCGCCGATGGGGTTCGTCGTCCCGCTCTGGCTCATGGCGCTGCCGGGACGCGACGAGCCGTCACGCCCGGAGGTGGCGCGGCCCTAGGCCGAGGTGAGCAGGGCGACCGCGTCGGCGAGGTCGTCGACGAGGTGCACGTGCTGAGCCATCGGCCGCCCGCCGGCCAGCGCCGTGAGGGCGGGCCAGACCGGCACCGTCTCGCTCCAGTGCCGGGCCCCGACGAGGACGAGCCGGGGGAGCGGGCGGCCGTCGGTCGGCTCGCTCTCGTAGTAGAGGCGGGTGGCGGCCTGGAAGACCTCCTGCACCGTGCCGGCCGCCCCCTCGAGGACGACGACGCCGGCGCGGGAGCGGGCGAGCAGCCCGTCCTCGCGGATGGCGTTGCTGAAGTACTTCGCGATCCCGTCGCAGAACACGTTCGGCGGCTCGTGCCCGTAGAACCACGTGGGGATGCCGACGCTGCGCACGGCGCGCGCGCTCCGGCCCGCGACGAGCGGCTCGCGCACCTCGAGGGCCAGGCGCGCCCACGCGTCGACGTCGGGCCGGAAGGAGGGCACGGCCCGCAGCCGCTCGACCGCCGCGGCGAGGTCGTCGGGGTGCTCGGCGAGCGCGCCGAGGTTGGCGGCCTCCATCGCCCCGGGCCCTCCGCCGGTGGCGACGACGAGGCCCGAGCGGGCGAGGGCGTGCCCGAGGGCGGCGGCGCGGGCGTAGGCCTCCTCGTCGCGGCGCAGGGCGTGGCCGCCCATGACACCGACGACGGGGAGGTCGTCGAGCAGGTCGGTGAGCGCGTCGCTCATCGAGTCGTCGTGGACGGCCCGCAGGAGGGTGACGAAGACGTCGTGGCCGAGGGTCGCGTCGCGCGACCAGGCGTACGCGAGCGCGTCGGGGGTCGTGGCGTAGCCCGAGGCGGCCAGGCCGGCGTAGAGCTCCTCGGGGGAGTAGAGGGTCGCGCGATAGGGGTCGACCGGGGCGTGCGGGTCGGTCGGGAAGACGAGGGCGCCGTGCCGGCGCAGGTGCTCGCCGAGGCGGTCCGGCAGCCGGCCGCCGAGGACGACGAGGCCCTCGAGGTCGGTGCGCGCGAGCAGCCGGTCGGCGCGCTCGGTGAGGTCGAGGTCCTGCAGCCGCATCCGGCGCAGCGGGGTGCCCGCGTCGAGGGCGGCGTCGAGGGCGTCGAGGGTCTCGATCTCGTGCACCGGGCGAACCTACCGCCCTCACACGGGGATCAGTGGCCGCCGGTCAGGCGGGACAGGAGCGGGGCGATGCGGCTCGCGCGGCCCGTCCGCGTCTCCTCGGCGTCCGCGAGCCGGGCGGCCTGCAGACCGGCGTTGACCCCGAGCCAGCGCAGCGGCTCCGGCTCCCACGACGGCGAGCGGTGGCCGACCCAGGGCAGCGCCGTGAGGGCGCTGGTGCGGCCGAGGACGAGGTCGGCGAGCGTCCGCCCGGCGAGGTTGGTGGCCGCGACCCCGTCGCCGACGTACCCACCGGCGCGGCCGGTGCGCGTCACCGGGTCCCAGAGGACCGTGGGGTTCCAGTCGCGGGGGATGCCGAGCGGCCCGCCCCACGCGTGCGTGAAGCGCACCCCGCGCAGCGCGGGCAGGAGGTCGGTCAGCGTCCGCCGCAGCGAGGCGAACACGGCCTCCTCGTGGTCGAACTCGGGCCGGATGCCGGAGCCGAGGTGGTACGGCGCGCCGCGGCCGCCGAAGGCGATGCGGTCGTCGACGGTGCGCTGCCCGTAGATGACGAGGTGCCCGTGGTCGGTGAACACCTCGCGCTGCGCGAGGCCGATGCGCTCCCACGTCGCGGCGGGCAGCGGCGCGGTCGCGACCATGAGCGAGTAGACCGGGACGAGCGCGCGCTCGTGCCCGGGCAGGCGCGGGGTCCATCCCTCCGTCGCGAGCACGACCGCCCGCGCGCTGAGCCGACGACCGTCGGCGAGGACGACCACACCGTCCCCGGCGCGCGCCACCCGCACTCCCTCGACGACCCGCGCCCCGAGGCGCCGGACCGCGGCGCCGAGACCGTCGACGAGGTCGCGCGGCTGCACCCGGGCGCAGTGCGGGTTGAAGGTGGCCCCGAGGACGCCGGGGGAGTCGAGGCGCTCGCGGGCCTCCTGCGGCCCGAGCCACGTCGTCCCGTCGCCCCACGCCGCGCCGTGGGCCGCAGCGGCCCGCGCCCGGGCCTCCTGCGCCGCGGTGCACGCGAGGGCGACCGTCCCGCCCTTGACGAAGCCGCCGCCGAGCTGCTCGTCCGCGTCGACCCGGCCGACCTCGTCGACGGTGTCGCGCAGCGCGGCGAGCAGCGAGAGCGTCGCCTCCCGGCCGTGCCGGGCGGCGACGGTGTCGGCGCCGACCGGCCAGAGGGCCGAGACCCAGCCGCCGTTGCGCCCGCTCGCCCCGAAGCCCACGTGCTCGGACTCGAGCACGAGCACCTCGAGCGAGGGGTCGGCCCGTAGCAGGTAGTAGGCCGTCCACAGCCCGGTGAAGCCGCCGCCCACGACGACGACGTCGGCGCGCAGCGGCAGCTCGGCGTCGGACACCGGTGCAGGAGAAGGGGACCGGCCGTCCCACCAGAGCGGCGCGGTGCCCGTCGAGCCGTCCACGCTCAGAGGTGGTTCTCGGCCTCGGTGAGCACCGAGCGCAGGCGGCGCTCGATCTCGTCGAACTCGCTCGGACCCATCGTCAGCGGGGGCGCGAGCTGGACGACGGGGTCGCCGCGGTCGTCGGCCCGGCAGTACAGGCCCGCGTCGAAGAGCGCCTTGGAGAGGAAGCCGCGCAGCAGCCGCTCGCTCTCGGCGTCGTCGAAGGTCTCGCGGGTCGCCTTGTCCTTGACGAGCTCGATCCCGTAGAAGTACCCGGCGCCGCGCACGTCACCGACGAGCGGCAGGTCGAGCAGCTGCTCGAGGGTGCGCTTGAAGACGGGGGCGTTCTCCTTGACGCGGTCGTTGAGGCCCTCGGCGTCGAAGATGTCGAGGTTGGCCATCGCCGCGGCGCACGAGACGGGGTGACCGCCCCAGGTGTAGCCGTGCGGGAAGTACGTCGTGCCCTTCCGGAACGGCTCGAAGAGGCGCTCGCTCGCGATCATCAGGCCGAGCGGGGCGTACCCGGAGGTGATGCCCTTCGCGGTCGTGATGATGTCCGGCACGTAGCCGAAGTCCTGGCAGGCGAACATCGACCCGATCCGGCCGAAGGCGCAGATCGTCTCGTCGGAGACGAGGAGGACGTCGTACTCGTCGCAGATCTCGCGGACCCGCTCGAAGTAGCCGGCCGGGGGCGGGAAGCACCCGCCGGAGTTCTGCACCGGCTCGAGGAAGACGGCCGCGACCGAGTCGGGCCCCTCGAACTCGATGGCCTCCGCGATCCGGTCGGCGGCCCAGCGGCCGAACGCCTTCTCGTCCTCGCGCAGGTGCTCCGGCGCCCGGTAGATGTTCGTGTTGGGCACCTTGTGGCCACCGGGCACAAGCGGCTCGAACGGCATCTTCGCGTCCGGGATGCCGGTGATCGACAGCGCGCCCTGCGGGGTGCCGTGGTAGGCCACCGACCGCGAGATGACCTTGTGCTTGGTCGGCTTGCCGGTCAGCTTGAAGTACTGCTTGGCGAGCTTCCACGCGGTCTCGACCGCCTCGCCGCCGCCGGTCGTGAAGAAGACGCGGTTGAGGTCGCCCGGCGCGTGGTGGGCCAGCCGCTCCGCGAGCTCGATGGCCCGCGGGTGCGCGTAGGACCACAGCGGGAAGAACGCCAGCTCCGCGGCCTGCTTGGCCATCGCCTCGGCGATCGCGGTGCGACCGTGGCCGGCGTTGACGACGAAGAGGCCGGCGAGGCCGTCGATGTACTCGTTGCCGCGGTCGTCCCAGACCCGCCAGCCCTCGCCGCGGGTGATGATCGGCACGGACTGGCCGAGGCCCCCGTGGCCCGGGTCCTCGAAGGTCGAGTGCCGCGTGAAGTGCATCCAGAGGTGGTCGCGGGCGGCCTCGGAGTACAGGGCGCCGGTCGCGGTGTGCCGGTCGGAGCTCGGCTCCCACACGTCGTTCGGGTGGATGGTCATCGGGTGCCCCAGTTGTAGTGCTGCTTGTTGAGCTTGAGGTAGACGAAGGTCTCGGTGCTCGCGACGCCCGGCAGCTGCCGGATGCGCTGTGTGAGCAGCTCGAGGAGGTGGTCGTCGTCCTCGCAGACCACCTCGGCGAGCACGTCGAAGGAGCCGGCCGTCGTCACGACGTAGTCGACCTCCGGCATGTCCGAGAGGGCCTGGCCGAGGTCGACGAGGTCCCCGCCGGCGCGGATGCCGATCATCGCCTGACGCCGGAAGCCGACCTGGAGGGGGTCGGTGACGGCGACGATCTGCATCACCTCGGCGTCGAGGAGGCGCTGGACGCGCTGGCGGACGGCGGCCTCCGAGAGGCCCACCGCCTTCGCGATGGCGGCGTAGGACTGCCGTCCGTCCTCCTGGAGGAGCTCGATGATGCGTTTGGCGACGTCGTCGAGGCGGATGTCGTGCGAGCGGTCGCGGGGCTGCCGTGCGGTCACGCGCCCCATCGTGGCTGCTGGGCGGGGGTCACGCAAGTACCGGGGAACGGATTCCGCAACTTCCGTGCCACATTCGTGCAACATTCCCCATGAATCGTGGACGGACCCTAGTGATTTCGCGGCGCGGCGTACTACTGTGCCCGCAGCCGCGTGCCCGGTCACCCCGACGCACCGCGTCCACCCCGCCACCGACCCCCGGGAGCACCAGACATGAGCAGCCCTCGCGACCTGCGCAACTTCGTCGACGGGTCCTACACGGACGCCTCCACCGGAGCCACGACTGACGTGGTCAACCCGGCGACCGGGCAGGTCGTCGCCAAGGCCCCCGTCAGCGGCGCCGAGGACGTCGACCGCGCCTACGCCGCCGCGTCGAAGGCGTTCGGGGAGTGGGGGAACACGACGCCGAGCGAGCGGCAGCAGGCGCTGCTGAAGATCGCCGACGCGCTCGAGTCGCGCGCCGAGGAGATCATCGCCCTCGAGTCCGAGAACACCGGCAAGATCAAGGCGCTCACCGCGAGCGAGGAGATCCCGCCGATGGTCGACCAGCTGCGGTTCTTCGCCGGGGCCGCCCGGGTCCTCGAGGGCAAGGCGGCCGGCGAGTACATGGCCGGGCACACCTCATGGATCCGTCGTGAGCCGATCGGGGTCGTCGGCCAGGTGACGCCCTGGAACTACCCGCTCCTCATGGCGGTCTGGAAGATCGCCCCGGCCCTGGCCGCCGGCAACACCGTCGTCCTCAAGCCGAGCGAAACCACCCCCGAGTCCACGCTGCTGCTCGCCGAGATCGCCTCGGAGTTCCTCCCGGCCGGCACGCTCAACGTCGTGACCGGCGACCGCGACACCGGCCGCCTCGTCGTCGAGCACCCGACCCCCTCGCTCGTCGCCATCACCGGCTCGGTCCGGGCCGGCGCCGAGGTCGCGGCGAGCGCCGCGCCGCAGGTCAAGCGCGTCCACCTCGAGCTCGGCGGCAAGGCACCGGTCGTCGTCTTCGACGACGCCGACATCGAGGCCGCGGTCGAGGGCATCGCCATCGCCGGCTACTTCAACGCGGGCCAGGACTGCACCGCGGCCACCCGCGTGCTCGCGGCGCCGCGCATCCACGACGACTTCGTCGCCGCGCTCGCCGAGTACGCGAAGAGCTCCGCGCCGGTCGGCCTGCCCGACGACGCCGACGCGCTCCTCGGCCCGGTCAACAACGCCCGCCAGCTCGCGCACGTCTCGGGGTTCGTCGAGCGGCTGCCCTCGCACGCGCAGGTCGCGGCCGGTGGCAACCGGGTCTCGGCGCTCGGCGACGGCTACTACCTCGAGCCGACCGTGCTGTCCGGGCTGCGCCAGGACGACGAGGCGATCCAGAACGAGATCTTCGGCCCGGTCATCACCGTCCAGCGCTTCACCGACGAGGCCGAGGCCGTGGCCTGGGCCAACGGGGTCGACTACGGCCTCGCGTCCTCGGTGTGGACCAAGGACTTCGGCCGCGCGATGCGGATGAGCAAGGCCCTCGACTTCGGCTGCGTGTGGATCAACACCCACATCCCGCTGGTCGCCGAGATGCCGCACGGGGGCTACAAGAAGTCCGGGTACGGCAAGGACCTGTCGATGTACGGGTTCGAGGACTACACCCGGGTCAAGCACGTCATGGCCAACATCGAGAGCTGAGGCAGGTCACCCATGGCACCTCTCCGCCGGCGGCCCCCCGCCGACCCCGCCGTCCGCGACCTCGTCCGGGCCGCCCGCTCCGCACAGCTCTCGCGCCGCTCGCTCCTCGGGACGGCCGCGCTGGGCGGCGCCGCGAGCCTGGCCGCGTGCGCACCCCCGACCCCGCCGTCCGGGGGAGCGGCGGCGGCCGTGCAACTGCCGGAGGACGTCTCGGCCACCGACAAGGTCGTGCGCTGGGCCAACTGGACCGCCTACCTCGACTACGACGAGGACACCAAGCAGTACCCGACCCTCGAGGCGTTCATCAAGGAGACGGGCATCAAGGCCACGTACTCCGAGGACATCGAGGACAACGACTCCTACTTCAACAAGATCGCGCCGCAGCTGCGGGCCAAGCAGGACATCGGCAAGGACATCTTCGTCTTCACCGACTGGATGGCCAACCGCGTCATCCGCGAGCAGCTGGCCCAGCCGCTCGAGATCATCCGGATGCCCAACGCGAGCAACCTCCTCGACAGCCTCAAGGACGTCAGCTTCGACCCCGGGCGCAACTACTCCCTCACCTGGCAGTCGGGCTTCGCCGGCATCGGCTACGACAAGACGAAGGTCTCCCAGGAGATCAAGAGCCTCGACGACCTGTGGACCCCCGAGCTCAAGGGCCGCATCGTCGTCCTGTCGGAGTTCCGCGACACCGTCGCGCTCGTCATGCAGAGCCAGGGCGTCGACATCACCGGCGGCTGGGGGCGCACCCAGTTCGAGAACGCGGTCGACCTCATCGAGCAGAAGATGTCCGAGGGGTACATCCGCCGGATCAAGGGCAACAGCTACCTCGAGGACCTCAAGTCCGGCAACGCGATCGCCGGCATCGTCTGGAGCGGCGACCTGTTCATCCTCCGGGCCGAGACCGAGAACGACAACTGGCAGTTCGTCATCCCCGAGTCCGGCGGCACCCTCTGGAGCGACAACATGATGGTGCCGATCACCTCGACGCACCGCCGCAACGCGATGACGCTCATGAACTACTACTACGAGCCCGCCGTCGCCGCCGAGGTCGCCGCGTGGGTCAACTACGTCTGCCCGGTCCAGGGGGCGCAGGAGGAGCTCGCCAAGTCCGACCCCGAGCTGGCCGAGAGCCCGTTCATCTTCCCGTCGGCGGAGTACATCAAGGACAACAACATCCAGGGCTTCCCGGCGCTCTCGCCCCAGGACGACCAGGCCTACAGCGCCATCTGGCAGAAGGTGCAGGGCAACTGATGGCACGCAACAGCGGCTTCCGCGAGGCGACGGGCGACCTGCGCCTCGAGTCCGTCACGAAGTCCTTCGGGGACTTCACGGCCGTCGACGACCTCGACCTCGTCGTCCCCCGCGGCTCGTTCTTCGCCCTCCTCGGCCCGTCGGGCTGCGGCAAGACGACCACCCTGCGGATGGTCGCCGGGCTCGAGCAGCCGACGGCCGGCAAGGTGCTCATCGGCGACACCGAGATCACCGGCAGCCGGCCCTACGAGCGCCCCGTCAACACGGTGTTCCAGAGCTACGCGCTCTTCCCGCACCTGACCATCCGCGACAACGTCGCCTTCGGGCCCAAGCGCCGGGGCGACAAGAACGCGCTCGCGCTCGCCGACGAGACCCTCGCGCTCGTCCAGGTCGACCACCTCGCGGCCCGCAAGCCGGCCCAGCTCTCCGGTGGCCAGCAGCAGCGCGTCGCGCTCGCGCGGGCCCTGGTCAACCGGCCCGAGGTGCTCCTCCTCGACGAGCCGCTCGGCGCCCTCGACCTCAAGCTGCGCCGCCAGCTCCAGGTCGAGCTCAAGCGGATCCAGACCGAGGTCGGGCTCACCTTCATCCACGTCACCCACGACCAGGAGGAGGCCATGACGATGGCCGACACCGTCGCGGTGATGAACCACGGCCGGATCGAGCAGATGGGCCACCCGGCCGACCTGTACGACCTGCCGCGGACCTCGTTCGTCGCGAACTTCGTCGGCCGCTCCAACCTCGGCACCGGCCGGGTCGTCGACCGCGACGGCGACAGCCTCGTCGCCGAGGTGCAGGGCACGAAGGTCAAGGTGCCGCTGGCCCGGGCCAACGCGACCGACGGCACCGTGATGTTCGGCGTGCGCCCCGAGAAGGTCCGCGTGCTGCGCCGCCCCCCGGAGGGCACCGGCGACGACGTCAAGGGCACCGTCCTCGACGTCTCGTTCACCGGGGTCGCCACCGAGTACCTCGTCCGCCTCCCGAGCGGGACGGTGTGGAGCTGCTACGAGCAGAACCTCGACGTCGACCCCATCGACCTGCGGCCCGGCGACGACGTGTGGATCGCCTGGAACCATGCCCACGCCTTCACCGTGCCGGCCGACGAGGCCGAGGCCAGGGCCGCCGCGGAGGCGACGGCGTGAGCGCCCTCGCCCACGCCGGCTCGGCGGGGGGCGCCCCGGCGGGCGACACCCCGCCGCAGGAGCGCGAGGGCCGCAGCTGGCTGCCCTACCTCCTGCTCGTCCCGGGGGCGCTCTGGCTGCTCGTCTTCTTCGTCGTCCCGCTCGTGCAGCTGTTCTCGGTCAGCCTGCAGTCGCAGTTCCCCGGGTACCCGGGCTACTACTACCGCGACGTCAACTTCTCGAACTACCTCTCGGCCCTCACCGACTTCGCGCCGCAGTTCGGGCGCTCGCTGCTCTTCGCGGGGCTCGCGACCTTCTTCGCCTTCTGCCTGGCCTACCCGCTGGCCTACGCGATGGCCTTCAAGGCCGGGCGCTGGCGCAACATCATGCTCATCGCGGTCATCGCGCCGTTCTTCACCTCGTTCATCCTGCGCACCGTCGCGTGGCGCCAGATCCTCGCCGACGAGGGTCCGGTCGCGAGCACGCTCAACGCGCTGCACCTGCTGCCCGGCGGCCACATCACCGAGACGTGGGCGGCGGTCGTCGCGGGCCTGACCTACAACTTCCTGCCGTTCATGGTGCTGCCGATCTACGCCAGCCTCGAGCGGGCCGACCACCGCGTCATCGAGGCCGGGGGAGACCTGTACGCCAACGGGTTCACCACCTTCCGGACGGTGACCCTGCCGATGTCGATGCCGGGCGTCCTCGCCGGCACGCTGCTGACGTTCATCCCGGCGGCCGGTGACTACGTCAACGCCGACCTGCTCGGCGCCGACAACACGAAGATGGTCGGCAACGTCATCGAGAGCCAGTTCTTCAAGGTGCTCGGCGGGTTCCCCGTCGCCGCCGCGCTGTCCTTCACGCTCATGGCGCTCATCCTCGCCATGGTGTTCGTCTACGTCCGCCGCTTCGGGACGGAGGAGCTGGTGTGATCCGCTGGTTGACCAACCGCTTCGCGATCATCGTCGCGGTCCTCGTCCTGCTCTACCTGTTCCTGCCCGTCGCCTACACGTTCGTCTTCTCGTTCAACAACTACCGGAAGTCGAACATCGTCTGGAACCCCGAGGGGAGCCCGACCCTCAAGCACTGGAAGGACCCCTGCGGTGCGCCCGGGGTCTGCGACGCGCTCGTCACCTCGCTGCAGATCGGCGTCATCGCGACCGTCATCGCGACGGTGCTCGGCACGCTGCTCGCCTTCGCGCTCGTGCGCCACCAGTTCCGCGGCCGGGCGGCGAGCAACGTCCTCGTCTTCGTCCCGATGGCCACGCCCGAGATCGTCCTCGGCGCGAGCCTGCTGACGATCTTCGTCCAGGGCTTCTCGCGCGTCGGCCTCGGCCTCGGCTTCTGGACGATCACCATCGCGCACATCATGTTCTGCATCAGCTTCGTCGTCGTCACGGTCAAGGCCCGTCTCCAGAGCCTCGACCCGCGCATGGAGGAGGCCGCGCAGGACCTCTACGCCGGGCCGGGCGCGACGTTCTGGCGGGTCACCTTCCCGCTCGTCCTCCCCGGCATCGTCGGGGCCGCGCTGCTGTCGTTCTCGCTGTCCTTCGACGACTTCATCATCACGAACTTCGTCTCCGGCAACGAGACGACGTTCCCCAAGTTCGTCTACGTCTCCTACCTGCGCGGGATCCCCGCCCAGGCCAACGTCATCGGCTTCTCGATGTTCGTGCTCGCCCTGGCCCTGGTCATCATCGGCCAGGTCGTCGGCAACACCCGTCGCAGCGGCAAGTGACTCCCCCCGCCGGGGACCCTCCCCGGCCGACAGGAAGGTTCCCGTGCGCGTCCTCATGATCGGTGCGGGCGGCGTCGGCGACGCCGCCGCGCGCATCGCCGCAGAGCGTGACTTCTTCGAGGCGTGGGTCGTGGCAGACCACGACGTCTCCCGGGCGGAGCGGACGGTGGCCGCGGCCTCCGGGCGCCGCGAGGGGGAGAGCCGCTTCCGCGCCGCGCAGGTCGACGCCTCGGACGCCGCGGCCGTCGAGGCGCTCGTCCGCGAGGTCGGCGCGACGCACGTGCTCAACGCCGTGGACCCGCGCTTCGTCGTCCCGATCTTCGAGGGAACGCGCGCCGGCGGCGCCGATTACCTCGACATGGCGATGAGCCTCTCGCGCCGGCACCCGGAGGAGCCCTACGCCAAGGTCGGCGTCAAGCTCGGCGACGAGCAGTTCGCGCAGGCGGGGGAGTGGGAGGCCGACGGCCGCCTCGCGCTCGTCGGCATCGGCGTCGAGCCGGGCCTGTCCGACGTCTTCGCGCGCTACGCCGCCGACCACCTCTTCTCGGAGATCGACGAGCTCGGCACCCGCGACGGCGCCAACCTCGTCATCCGCGACGAGGACGGCAACGAGGTCTTCGCCCCCGGCTTCTCGATGTGGACGATCATCGAAGAGTGCCTCAACCCGCCGGTCGTCTGGGAGAAGGACCGGGCCGGTGAGCCCGACGGCGGCTGGTCCACCCTCCCGCCGTTCAGCGAGCCCGAGGTCTTCGAGTTCCCCGAGGGCATCGGCCCGGTCGAGTGCGTCCACGTCGAGCACGAGGAGGTGCTCCTCATGCCCCGCTGGGTCGACGCGAAGAAGGTCACCTTCAAGTACGGGCTCGGCGAGGAGATGATCACCATCCTGCGCACGCTGCACACCCTCGGCCTGGACCGCACCGAGCCGGTCACCGTCAAGGGCGTCGAGGTGAGCCCCCGCGACCTCGTCGCGGCGGTGCTCCCGGACCCGCTGACCATCGGCCCGCGGATGGAGGGCAAGACGTGTGCCGGCCTGTGGGTCACCGGGACCGGCAAGGACGGGCAGCCGCGGCGCACCTACCTCTACCACGTGTCCGACAACGCCGACACGATGCGCGAGTACGACGCCCAGTGCGTCGTCTGGCAGACCGCGGTCAACCCCGTCGTCGCGCTCGAGCTGCTCTCGAACGGTGCCTGGTCCGGTGCCGGCGTGCTCGGCCCGGAGGCCTTCGACGCCGTGCCGTTCCTCGACCTGCTCGCCGCCCCGAAGCCCGCCGGCTACGGCTCGCCGTGGGGCCTCGAGGACCGCTGACCCCGGCCGGCCCCCGGCCGCCCCGCCCGTCCTAGGCTCGACCCGTCCGGCGCACGCCCGCGCCGTCCCGCACCACCGGAGGAGATCATGGCGACCACGCAGAAGGCCCTCGTCGAGTCGGTCCCGACCCGCCTGCTCATCGGCGGCCGGTGGCGCGAGGCCACCGGGGGCGCCCGCTTCGAGGTCCACGACCCCTCGAGCGGCGCGACCCTCACGACGTGCGCCGACGCGAGCCCCGAGGACGGCATGGCGGCGCTCGCCGCTGCCGCCGAGGCCCAGCCCGCGTGGGCCGCGACGGCTCCCCGCGAGCGGGGCGAGATCCTGCGGCGCGCGTTCGACCTCGTCACCGCCCGGGCCGACGAGTTCGCGATGCTCATGACCCTCGAGATGGGCAAGACCCTCGCCGAGGCCAGGGGCGAGGTCGCGTACGGCTCGGAGTTCTTCCGCTGGTTCTCCGAGGAGGCCGTGCGCATCCACGGGCGGTACTCGGTGGCCCCCAACGGCGCGACCCGCCTGCTGACGATGGCGCAGCCGGTCGGGCCGACGCTGATGATCACCCCCTGGAACTTCCCGCTCGCGATGGGCACCCGCAAGATCGGGCCGGCGGTCGCCGCCGGCTGCACGATGGTCGTCAAGCCGGCGGCCGAGACCCCGCTGACGATGCTCCTGCTCGCCGAGGTCATGCGCGAGGCCGGGCTGCCCGACGGCGTCCTCAACGTCGTGACGACGACCCGCTCCGGCGAGGTCTGCGAGCCCGTCATCCGCGACCCGCGCCTGCGCAAGCTGACCTTCACCGGATCGACCGCCGTCGGCAAGAAGCTCGTCGAGCAGTCGGCCGAGCAGCTGCTGCGCGTCTCGATGGAGCTCGGCGGCAACGCGCCGTTCGTCGTCTTCGAGGACGCGGACCTCGACGCCGCCGTCGAGGGCGCGATGCTCGCGAAGATGCGCAACATCGGGGAGGCCTGCACCGCGGCGAACCGCTTCTTCGTCCACGAGGACGTCGCCGACGAGTTCTCCCGCCGGCTCGCCGAGCGGATGGCCGGCCTCACCGTCGGCAAGGGCACGAAGAAGGGCGTCGACGTCGGCCCGCTCATCACCGAGAAGGCGCGCCGCGGGGTCCACGAGCTCGTCGAGGACGCCGTCGACAAGGGCGCGACCGTCCTCACGGGCGGGGCGCCGGTCGAGGGCCGCGGGTACTTCTACGCGCCGACCGTCCTCACCGACGTCCCGGCCGACGCGCGCTGCCTCACCGAGGAGATCTTCGGGCCGGTCGCGCCGATCTGCACCTTCGCGACCGAGGCCGAGGCCGTGCAGCGCGCCAACGCGACCGAGTACGGGCTCGTCGGCTACGTCTTCACCCGCGACAACGCCCGCGTCCTGCGGGTCGCCGAGGCGCTCGAGTTCGGGATGGTCGGCGTCAACACCGGCATCGTCTCCAACCCGGCGGCGCCCTTCGGCGGGGTCAAGCAGTCCGGGTTCGGCCGCGAGGGCGGCTTCGAGGGCATCGACGAGTACCTCGAGGTCAAGTACGTGGGTCTCGCGACCTGAGGCCTCCGGGCGCGGGCGGCCTCGTCCGAAGGGACAGGATCGTCCGCGTCCGGCTGCGCCCCACGGGTCCCGGGTGCTCCACTGGCCCCATGAGCCGGGCCCGTCACTCCGACCGTCCGGACCGCCAGCGGTCCGTGCGCTCCTTCCTCGACGACACCGACGAGGCACTGCGCCTCGGCGCCCGACCCGGGGCCACCGTGTGGCCGACCGGTTTCGACCTGCTCGACACGACCTTCACCGGTGGCCTGCGCTCCGGTGAGCTCGTGCTCGTCGCCGGCACCGAGGGCGCCGGCAAGACGACCTTCGCGATGCAGATGATGCGCAACGCCGTCGTCACCGGCCGGCACGCCGTCGTCTTCTCCTTCGAGCTGACCGCCGCCTCGCTCATCCAGCGACTCCTCGGCCTGGAGGCCGCGGCGGCGGCCGACCTCGTCGACGACCCGATCTTCCCGCCGGCCGACGTGCGCGCCTTCCGGGCCGTCCTCGAGGCCGAGGACCCCGACCGCCGCGGCCTCGGCTCGGCGATGCGCGGACTGTCCTTCGGGCAGGAGGCGCTCATGGCGGTCGAGCGCTGGTCGGACCGGCTGCACATCGTCGAGGGCAACCGGATGACGACGATCGGCCAGATCGCCGCCACCGTCGCCGCGGTCGCCGACGAGACCGGCGAGCCCCCGCTCGTGCTCGTCGACTACCTCCAGAAGATCCCCGTCGACGGCATCGAGGGCACCGCCGACGAGACCACCCGCGTCACCTTCGTCGTCGAGACGCTCAAGGAGATCGCGATGGAGCTCGAGTGCCCCGTCGTCGCGATCACCGCCGCCGACCGCGAGGGCCTCGGGGCCGGGCACCGGATGCGCACCCGCGACCTGCGCGGCAGCAGCGCGCTCGCGTACGAGGCCGACATCGTGCTCATCCTCCAGACCAAGGAGAACATCGTCGCCCGCGAGCACCTGACCTACGACCTCGGGGCGATCAAGACCTACCGCCGCTGGGTCGTCATCTCGGTGGAGAAGAACCGTTTCGGCGGCGGGCAGATCGAGCTCGAGGTCGAGAAGGACTTCGAGCACGGGCGGTACCGGCCGCAGGTCCGTGTCGTCGGCGAGCGCCTCATCGAGGAGCGCGTCTTCACGTCGTGAGCGATGAGGCAGGATGGCGAGCCGTGAGCTCTCGCACCGTCGCCGTCCTCGGCTCCACCGGCTCGATCGGCACCCAGGCCCTCGAGGTCGTCGCCGCCCACCCGGACCGCTTCACCGTCGTCGCCCTCTCGGCCGGGCGCAACCTGCGGCTGCTCGCCGAGCAGGCCGCCACGACCCGGGCGCCCCTCGTGGCCGCCGCCGTCGGTGACGCCGACGAGGTGCGCGCCGCGGTGGCCGCCGCCGCGGGCGACCCGTCCTACCGGCCCGAGGTCGTCGTCGGCGACGACGCCGCGACGCTCGCGGCCGGCTGCGGGGCCGACGTCGTGCTCAACGGCATCACGGGCTCGATCGGCCTGCGGCCCACCCTCGCGGCCCTCGCCGCGGGCTCGACCCTGGCGTTGGCGAACAAGGAGTCGCTCATCGTCGGCGGCCCGCTCGTCAAGAAGGCGGCCCGCCCCGACCAGATCGTCCCCGTCGACTCCGAGCACAGCGCCATCGCGCAGTCGCTGCGCGGCGGCCGGGCGAGCGAGGTGCGCCGGCTCGTCGTCACGGCCAGCGGCGGCCCGTTCCGTGGCCGCACGCGCGCCGAGCTCGCCGGGGTCACGCCGGACCAGGCCCTCGCGCACCCGAACTTCTCGATGGGCCGGGTCATCACGACGAACTCGGCGACCCTCGTCAACAAGGGCCTCGAGGTCATCGAGGCCCACCTGCTCTTCGACGTCCCGTTCGACCGGATCGACGTCGTCGTCCACCCCCAGCAGCAGATCCACTCGATGGTCGAGTTCCACGACGGCTCGACGATCGCCCAGCTCGGGCCGCCGCGGATGCTCGTCCCGATCGGGCTCGGCCTCTCGTGGCCCGAGCGGCTGACCGACGTCGACGTGCCGTGCGACTGGACCGCCGCGCAGACGTGGGAGTTCCACCCCCTCGACGACGACGCCTTCCCGGCGGTCCGGCTGGCCCGGCGGGTGGGGGAGGCCGGCGGCACGCACCCGGCGGTCTACAACGCGGCGAACGAGGTCGCGGTCGACGCCTTCCACGACGGCGCCATCGGGTTCACCGACATCGTCGACACCGTGGCGCGGGTGGTCGAGGCGCACGAGGCGTCCGCGGGGCACAATGGGATCGATGTCGACGCCTCGAGCGTTGACTCGGTGCTCGCCGCCGACCGGTGGGCCCGCGAGCGGGCCCGCGAGATCGTGGGGGCGGCACCCGTCGAGACCCCCGGAGGAGACCGGTGACGATCCTGGCCTACGTGGTCGGCGTGCTCGCCATGGCGTTTGGCGTCGCCGCGTCCATCGCGCTGCACGAGGTCGGCCACCTCGTCCCCGCCAAGAAGTTCGGCGTCAAGGTCACGCAGTACATGGTCGGCTTCGGCCCGACCGTCTGGTCGCGACGCCGCGGCGAGACCGAGTACGGCCTCAAGGCCGTCCCGCTCGGTGGCTACATCCGGATGATCGGGATGTTCCCGCCGCGCCCCGGCGACGCCCCCGGCATGCTGCGCGCCTCGAGCACCGGCCGGTTCAGCCAGCTCGTCGACGAGGCCCGCGCGGCGAGCCTCGAGGAGGTCAAGCCGGGGGACGAGGACCGCGTGTTCTACCGGCTCTCGGTCCCCAAGAAGGTCGTCGTCATGATGGGCGGCCCGCTGATGAACCTCCTCATCGGCGTCGTCCTGCTCACCCTCTTCGTCACCGCCCACGGGCTGCCGACGGCGCAGCCCGGGGCCCAGGTGGCCTCCGTCGCGCAGTGCGTCGTGCCGGCCGCGCAGGCGTCGCAGGCCACGTCGTGCGCCGGCAAGCCGCAGACCCCCGCCCTCGCGGCGGGCATCCTCCCCGGGGACCGCTTCGTGTCGATCGGCGGGCAGCCCGTCCGTGAGCTGACCGACGTGGGCCGGCTCGTCCGGCCCGCCGCCGGGCGCGCCGTCGACGTCGTCGTCGAGCGCGACGGCCGGCAGCTCTCGCTGAGCGTCACCCCGATCCGCACCCAGGTCGCCGTCCTCGACGACCAGGGCCGCCCGGTCACGAACGCCGACGGCACCGTGCAGACCACGGAGGCCGGCTTCCTCGGCGTCACGAGCAGCTCCCCGACGGCGTGGGTCCCGCAGCCGGCGACGGCGGTGCCGGGCATCCTCACCGACGCGGTGGTGCGCACCGCGGCCGCCCTCGTCGACATCCCCTCGCGGATGGTCGGTGTCTGGAACGCGGCGTTCTCCGGTGCCGAGCGCGAGGTCGACGGCCCGATGTCGGTCGTCGGCGTCGGCCGGGTCGCGGGGGAGGCCTCGACCGGTCGGCTCTCCTCGCTGACCGGCGGGTCGGTCACCGACCGGCTGTGGTTCCTCGTCAGCCTGCTCGCGGGCCTCAACCTCATGCTCTTCGTCTTCAACCTCGTGCCGCTGCTGCCGCTCGACGGAGGGCACGTCGCCGGCGCGCTCTGGGAGGGCACGAAGCGCCGGTGGGCCCGGCTGCGCGGGCGCCCGGACCCCGGCTACGTCGACGTCGCCAAGGCCCTGCCGGTCGCCTACTCCGTGGCGATCGTGCTCATCGGGATGTCGGCGCTGCTCATCTACGCCGACCTCGTCAACCCCGTCCGCCTCGGCTGACGCCGGGTCGCGGCCGCGAGGTCACCCCGATCCCGTCCTGCCGCCTCGACCTCGCCTTACCGCACTGCCCTAGCGCCTCGGCACGGCGAGGTGTCTCCGGTACCGCGCGGTCACCCCGACCCCGTCCGGCCGACCCAGCTCCGCCCTGCCGCCCCGGGCGCCGGGAGTAACCCCGACCTCGTCCTGCCGTCCCAGCTCCGCCCTGCCGCCCCGACCTCGCCTGGCCGTCCTGACCTCGCCTCGCAGCACTGTCACGGCACCCCGGCACGGCGAGGTGTCCCCGGCACCGCGAGGTCACCCCGACGTCGTCCTTCCGCCCCGACCTCGCCCTGCCGCCCCGACCTCGCCTCGCAGCACTGCCACGGCACCCCGGCACGGCGAGGTGTCCCCGGCACCGCGAGGTCACCCCGACCCCGTCCTGCCGCCTCGGCCTCGCCTCGTCGGTCAGCCGCCGACGAGCTCGTCGCGCCGGCGCAGCAGCGCCGCCCGCTCCTGCGCGAGCAGGCCGGCGCGTCGCTCGAGGTCCGCGAGGACGTCGCGCACGGCCAGCGCCGCCGCGTCGACGTCGGCGGCGGAGTCCTTGATGCGCGCGCGGACCGACAGGTCGGTGAAGAGGTTGTCGAACCAGATGTCGACGGTCCGCATCGTCGGCCCGACGCCGAGGTCGGCGCGCAGGGTGTCGACCGCGCCGACGTCGCCGAGCTCGCGGGCGAAGTCGGCGAGGGCCGACTGCGCCGATGCCACGTGGCGGCCGGCGTCGTCGAGGCGGTCGTGCTTGACCATCGACGAGACGAGCCCACCCCCGAGCCAGGTGTCGTAGGTCGACCAGCTCTCGGCCGAGCCGAGGCGCCCGCGCGCGGCGGCCAGCTCGTGGGCGGCGCGGCGGCCCGCGGCGGTGGCCTCGTCGAGCTCGGTGCCGAGGGACTCGACCCGGGCGAGGTCGTCGAGGACGGTCTCGAGCTCGGGGGAGGCGCCGGCCGCCCGGACCGCCTGGGCGTGGGCGTGCCGGGCCCGCTCGACCCGGCCCGCGGTGTCGCCGAGGCGCTCCAGCTGCTCGACGGTCGCTGCACGGCGGGCCTCGAGGTCGGCGACCCGCGCCGAGGCCGCCTGCAGCGCGTAGCGAGCAGCGGTCTCCTCCGCCCGCTCGCGGTCGAGCTCACCGGTGCGGGTGCCGCGCACGGCGGCGACGAGCGAGGACCACCCGACGCCCTCGAGCCGGCGCACGTCGTCGGCCTCGAGCCGGTGGCGCCGCTCGACGAGGTCCCGCTCGCGACGAGCGGCCTCGAGCTCGGTGTCGAGACCGCCGACCAGCCGGCGCAGGTGCCCGGCCTCCTGTGCGTCGGCGACGGCCGCGTCGAGGGTTGCGCGGGTGGACGAGGTCGCGGGGAGGTCACTCATGGTCCTCCGAGGTTCGGACCGTAGGCTTGGTTCCATGTCCGTCTCCCTCGGTATGCCTGCCGCGCCGCCGCCCGTCATCGCCCCCCGCCGCCCGTCCCGCAAGATCCGGGTCGGCAAGGTCGAGGTCGGCGGGGACGCGCCGGTGTCGGTGCAGTCGATGACGACGACGCCGACGACCGACATCAACGCCACGCTCCAGCAGATCGCCGAGCTGACCGCCGCCGGCTGCGACATCGTCCGTGTCGCGTGCCCGAGCCAGGACGACGCCGAGGCCCTGCCGGCGATCGCGCAGAAGTCGCAGATCCCGGTCATCGCCGACATCCACTTCCAGCCGAAGTACGTCTACGCGGCCATCGACGCCGGCTGCGCCGCGGTGCGGGTCAACCCCGGCAACATCCGGCAGTTCGACGACCAGGTCGGCGAGATCGCCCGCCGCGCCAAGGAGGCCGGTGTCTCCATCCGCATCGGGGTCAACGCGGGCTCGCTCGACAAGCGCATCCTCGAGAAGTACGGCAAGCCGACCGCCGAGGCGCTCGTCGAGTCGGCCGTCTGGGAGGCGAGCCTCTTCGAAGAGCACGACTTCCACGACTTCAAGATCTCGGTCAAGCACAACGACCCCGTCGTCATGGTCAAGGCCTACCAGCTGCTCGCCGAGCGCGGCGACTGGCCGCTGCACCTCGGCGTCACCGAGGCCGGCCCCGCGTTCCAGGGCACGATCAAGTCCGCGACCGCGTTCGGGGCGCTGCTGTCGCAGGGCATCGGCGACACCATCCGCGTCTCCCTCTCGGCCCCGCCGGTCGAGGAGGTCAAGGTCGGCATCCAGATCCTCCAGTCGCTCAACCTGCGTCCGCGCAAGCTCGAGATCGTCTCCTGCCCGTCGTGCGGTCGGGCCCAGGTCGACGTCTACAAGCTCGCCGACGAGGTGACCGCCGGTCTCGAGGGGATGACCGTGCCGCTGCGCGTCGCGGTCATGGGCTGCGTCGTCAACGGCCCCGGCGAGGCCCGCGAGGCCGACCTCGGTGTCGCCTCCGGCAACGGCAAGGGCCAGATCTTCGTCAAGGGCGAGGTCATCAAGACCGTCCCCGAGAGCCAGATCGTCGAGACCCTCATCGAGGAGGCCATGCGCATCGCCGAGGAGATGGGCGAGCCGGTCGACGAGGAGTCCGCGGGCGCCCCGAGCGTCACCGTCTCCTGACCGGGTGACCTCACCCGCGCTCGACGCGTTCGTCCCTCCTGCTCCGACCGGGCAGCGGGCCGAGGTGCTCCGCGAGCTGGCGGACCGCCTGCTCACACTGCGTCCGGGGGAGCGGACCGTCGTCGCGCTCGACGGCGTCGACGGGGCCGGCAAGACGGTGCTCGCGCGTGAGCTGGCCGCGCTGCTCGACGGGAGGCGCGAGGTCCACCGGGCCGCGTCGGAGGCCAACGTCCGGTACGTCGGGGGCCAGCGGACGTACCTCACCGAGGTGGCGCCGCGGTCCCGCGCCACGTGGGTCCTGGACAACACCGACCTGGAGCATCCTGTGCTCGGGGCCGCGCGGCCCTAGGCTGTGCACGTGCTGCGCACACGATCCCCGGTCCGGCCGCTGTCGCTCGCCGACCGCGACGCCGCTCTCGAGGTGTGCGCCCGCGACCTGCCGCGCGGTGTGTTCGTCGCCGCGCGCCTCCTCGAGGGGGCGCGCACGGGGTCCATCGGCTCGGTGCTCGGCCTGCGCGAGGAGGGCGAGCTGCGCTCGCTCTGCTGGGCCAGCGCCAACGTCGTCCCCGTCGGCACGACCGCCGCCGACCAGCCGGCGTTCGCCGAGCGGCTGCGCCGCTGGCGGGGCCGGGCCGCCTCGGTCTTCGGGCCACGGGAGGAGGTCGAGGGGCTCTGGAGCCACCTCGAGCCCCACTGGGGGACACCGCGGGCGGTGCGGGCGCACCAGCCGCTGCTCGCCGCCCACCAGCCGCCGTCGGCCCTCGGTGTCGCCCTCGACGAGCGGGTCCGCCCCGCTCGTCCCTCGGAGGTCGACCTCGTCCTGCCCGCGGCCGAGCACATGTTCACCGCCGAGATCGGCTACCGCCCCTACAGCGGCTCGAGCAGGGGCTACCGCGCCTCCATCTCCTCGCTCGTGGCTCGGGGGCACACCTACGTCGTCGTCGAGGACGGCGAGGTCGTGTTCAAGACCGACATCGGCAGCATCGCCCTCGGCTGCGCCCAGCTCCAGGGGGTCTGGGTCGCGCCGCGGCTGCGCGGGCAGGGTCTCGCGGTGCCGATGCTCGCCTCGGTGCTTGAGCAGGTCATGGCCGGCCAGGCGCCGCTGGTCTCGCTCTACGTCAACGACTTCAACACCGCCGCCCGGGCCACGTACGACCGACTCGGCTTCCACGAAGTCGGCGAGTTCTCCACGGTCCTGCTGTGAGCCCCGGGCCCCGCTGATGGCCCTCACCGAGTGGACGCCCCTCGGGCCGGCGGACCTGCCCGACCTGCGCGAGCTCGCCCTGGCCTGCCTGCGCGCGGACGGCGGGCTGCCGCTCCTCGCCGACGAGGCGATGCTGCGCCGGCTCTTCCTCGACGGCCCCGGGGTCGGCGGTCGGGACGAGACCGGCGACCTCGTCGCGGCCGCCGCCGTGCGCCAGGTCGGGGGCGGGGGATGGAGCGCCACCGGGCTCGTGCGACCCTCGGCCCGGCACACCGGCCTCGGGGAGCAGCTGGCCGCCTGGTGCACCCAGCGGTCCGGGGGAGTGCTGACCCGGGTCGTCGTCGAGACGACCTCGGCGGGCACCGATGACTTCCTCGTCGCGCTCGGGCTGCGTCGCACCTTCGCCGAGCACGTGATGCGCCACGACCTCGACGCCGTGCCGCTCGTGCGCCGGCCCCGCGGCACCAAGGCCCTGGCCTGGAGCGAGGACACCGCCCCGCTCTTCCACCGCGCCTACCGGGCGTCGTTCGCCGACCGACCGGGCTTCCCCGACACCCCGCTCGAGGAGTGGGTCGGCGAGCTGACCGAGGACCAAGGCTTCCGGCCCGACCGCTCGCGCGTCGTCCTCGACGCCGACGCCCGGGTCGCGGGCTTCGTCACGCTGTCGGACTGCTGGCTCGACCAGGTCGGCGTCGTCCCGGCCTGGCGCGGCCGGGGTCTCGGCGCGCACCTCGTCGCGCGGTCGCTGCGGGCCCTGGCCCGCGGGGGCTGCGAGGAGGCCTGGCTCGCCGTCAACGTCGACAACCCGGCCCACCGGCTCTACGAGCGGCTCGGGTTCGTCGACGCCGGGCTGCGCAGCCGCTGGGAGCGCGAGGCCTGAACGCCTTCCTCGTCCTCTCCGCCGGGGACGACGGAGGGCCCGTCCGCGGGTGCGGACGGGCCCTCGTCGTGGATGACCGTGCGGTCAGCCGGCTGGGGTCACTTGGTCAGCGGGCCGAGCGTCGGGTCGTTGGCGTAGGCCTCGGCGGCGTTCTCCTTGGTGACGATGACCGGGGCGAGGAGGTTGGCCGGGACGACCTTGACGCCGTTGTTGTACGACTTGTCGTCGTTGACGGTCGGCTTCTCGCCCTTCTGGAGCGCGGTGACCATCGCGATGGTCTCCTTGACGAGCTCGCGGGTGTCCTTGTTGATCGTGGAGTACTGGACGCCCTCCATGATCGACTTGACGGACTCGACCTCGGAGTCCTGGCCGGTGACGACCGGGTTCGGCTTCCCGGCCTGCTTCACCGAGGTGAGGATGGCGCGGGCCAGGGTGTCGTTGGGGGAGAGGACGCCGTCGAGCTCGGTGCTGCCGCCGTAGGAGCCGGCGAGCAGGGTGTCCATGCGCTTCTGCGCGTTCTCGGCCTTCCAGCCCTGGGTGACGGCCTGCTCGAACGAGGTCTGGCCCGAGACGACCTTGAGGGTGCCGTCGTCGATCTTCGGCTTGAGGACGCTCATCGCGCCGTCGAAGAAGACCTTGGCGTTGTTGTCGTCGGGGGAGCCGGCGAACAGCTCGATGTTGTACGGCCCGTTCGGCTTCTTCTTGGCCATGCCCTCGAGGAGCGCCTGACCCTGGAGCTCACCGACCTTGAAGTTGTCGAACGCGACGTAGTAGTCGACGTCGGCGGTGTTGGTCAGGAGGCGGTCGTAGGCGATGACCGTCGCGCCCGACTCCTTGGCGGCCTTGAGCTGGGTGCCCAGCTGCGAGCCGTCGATGGCGCCGACGACGATGACCTTGGCGCCCTTGGTGACCATGGCCTGGATCTGGTTCTGCTGCTCCGAGACACCGCCGTTGGCGAACTGCACGTCGCCCTTGAAGCCGGCGGAGGCGAGGCCGTCCTTGAACAGCTGCTCGGCGAGCACCCAGTTCTCGGAGGTCTTCTGCGGCAGGGAGATCCCGATGACCGAGTCGGCCGCGAAGCCGCCGGCCGCGGCCGAGCTGCCTGCGCTGGCCGTGGCCGCCGTGTTGTCGGAGTCGGACCGACCGCAGCCGGTGAGGGCGAGGCCGGCGACCGCGGTGACCGCGAGCGCCTTGGTGAGGTGACGCATATGTGCTCTTCCTTCTACTCGCGCGTCCTGCGGACGCGGGGTCCTGCTCACGGGTCGGCGGGCGCCGGCCGGAGGGGTCTGGTGGTGGCTCAGGAGTCCGAGCCGAGGGTGCTGCTCGTCGAGGTGACGCTCGACTGGGCGGGGTTCTGGGTGTCGACGGTGCCGCTCTCGGCCTCGGCCAGGCGCCGGTTGCGGTCGCGGTTGCGCTGGAACAGGCCGAGGATCGAGGGCTTGCCCTGGCTCTTGTTGTAGACGTCGAAGGCGACGGCGATGAGGAGGACGAGGCCCTTGATCATCTGGGTGGCGTCGGCGCCGACGCCCTCGAGCTGGAGGCCGTTGTTGAGGACGGCCATGACGAGACCGCCGACGATCGAGCCGACGACCGTGCCGACACCGCCGGTCACCGCCGCGCCACCGATGAAGACCGCGGCGATCGCGTCCAGCTCCCAGCCGACACCGTCGAAGGGGCCGGACGCGGTCGAGCGGGCGACGAACATCATGCCGGCGAGGGAGGCGAGGACGGCCATGTTGGCCATGACGAAGAAGTTGATCTGCCGGCTCTTGACACCGGAGAGCTCGGCCGCGTGGCGGTTGCCGCCGACCGCGTAGATGTGCCGGCCGAGGACCGTCTTGCTCGCGATGAAGCCGTAGACGAGGACGAGCACGACGAGGATGAGGCCCGAGACGGGGAAGCCCTTGCGGCCCGAGGCGATGAGGAACATCGCGCCGAGGATGACGAGGCAGACGAGCGCGAGCCGGGTCCACATCGCCCAGGCCTCCTCGACCTGCGCGCCGATCTTCGTCAGGCGGGCCCGCGAGCGCAGGGCGCCGTAGACGATGGCCGCGCAGCCGAGGATGCCGAGCAGGACGGTGAGGTTGTTGTAGCCGGTGTTCGGGCCGACCTCGGGGAGCGAGCCCGAGCCGATCACCTGGAAGCCCTCGGGGACCGGGACGGTGTTGCTCTTGCCGACGTACTGGTTGGCGCCGCGGAAGAACAGCATGCCCGCGAGGGTGACGATGAAGGCCGGGATCCCGACCCGCGCGACCCAGAAGCCCTGCCAGACACCGACGAGCGCACCGAGGCCGATGCCGAGCAGGATGCCGACGGGCCAGGGGAGGCTCCAGTCGCGGATCGCGATGGCGACGACGATGCCGACGAACGCCGAGATCGAGCCGACCGAGAGGTCGATGTGGCCGGCGATGATGACGAGCACCATCCCGATGGCCAGGACGAGGATGTACGCGTTGCCCTGGATGATGTTGTTGACGTTGTTCGGGTCCAGCGTCAGGCCACCGGTCTTGATCTGGAAGTACGCGATGAGGATGACGAGCGCGGCGACCATGCCGAGCTGGCGGATGTCGCCACCGAAGATCTTGCGGACGATGTTCATGGGGGTCCTCGGGTCGGGGTCAGGAGACCGCGTTGGCCTGGGTGCGGGTGGTGTTCTTCGTCATGAGGCGCATGAGCGACTCCTGGTCGGCCTGGGCCTTGTCGAGGCAGCCGGTGATGCGGCCCTCGGCGATCGTGTAGATGCGGTCGGCGAGGCCCAGCAGCTCGGGCAGCTCGGAGGAGACGACGATGACGCCCTTCCCCTGCGCCGCGAGCCGCTGGATGATCCCGTAGATCTCGAACTTCGCGCCGACGTCGATGCCGCGGGTGGGCTCGTCGAGGATGAGCAGGTCGGGCTCGGTGAAGAGCCACTTCGCGAGGACGACCTTCTGCTGGTTGCCGCCCGAGAGCTTGGCGACACCCTCCTCGACGTTCGGGGTCTTGGTGCGCAGGTCCTGGCGGTACTGCTCCGCGATCCGGTACTCCTCGGTCTCGTCGACGACGAGGCCGTGGGTGATCCGGGACAGCTTGGCCGAGACCGTCGTGCGCTTGATGTCGTCGAGGAGGTTGAGGCCGAGGGTCTTGCGGTCCTCGGTGACGTAGGCGAGGCCGGCGTCGATGGCGTCGCGGACGTGCTTGAGGTGCAGCTCCTTGCCGTCCTTGACGATCGTGCCGCCGAGGAGCGTGCCGTACGAGCGGCCGAAGATGCTGCGCATCAGCTCGGTGCGGCCGGCGCCCATCAGCCCGGCGAAGCCGACGATCTCGCCGCGGCGGACGAAGAAGCTCGCGTCGTTCGCCACGAGCCGGTCGGCCCGCACCGGGTGCTGGACGTTCCAGTGCTTGACCTCGAAGAACACCTCGCCGATCGTCGGCGTGTGGTCGGGGAAGCGCGACTCGAGGTCGCGGCCGACCATCCCGCGGATGATGCGGTTCTCGTCGACGCCGTCCTCCTTGACCCGGAGGGTCTCGATGGAGCGGCCGTCGCGGATGATCGTGATGGCGTCCGAGATCTGCTCGATCTCGTTGAGCTTGTGGCTGATCATGATGCAGGTGACGCCGTGCGAGCGCAGGCCGTCCATGATCTGCAGCAGGTGCTGCGAGTCGGACTCGTTGAGCGCCGCCGTCGGCTCGTCGAGGATGAGCAGCTGCACGTCCTTGGACAGGGCCTTGGCGATCTCGACGAGCTGCTGCTTGCCGACGCCGATGTCCTTGACCTTGGTCATCGGGTCCTCGGAGAGCCCGACGCGCTCGAGCAGCTGGGCGGCCTTGGCCTGCGTCTGCACCCAGTCGATCGCGCCCCGGCGGGTCTGCTCGTTGCCGAGGAAGATGTTCTCGGCGATCGACAGCTCGGGGATGAGCGCGAGCTCCTGGTGGATGATGACGATGCCCGCCTGCTCGCTGTCGCGGATCGAGGAGAACTGGGCCGGGGCCCCGTTCCAGAGGATCTCGCCGCGGTAGCTGCCGTGCGGGTGCACGCCCGACAGGACCTTCATGAGGGTCGACTTGCCGGCGCCGTTCTCGCCGCAGATCGCGTGGATCTCGCCGCGGCGGACGGTCATGTCGACGTCGGAGAGGGCCTTGACGCCCGGGAACTCCTTGGTGATGGCGCGCATCTCGAGGATGACCTCGTGGCTGCCGGTGCGGGCCGTGCCCGTGGCGGTCGGTGCGACGTTGCTCATTCCCATCCTCGACGTTGAGGGCTTCAGGCGTCCGGTGGGCCGCTGGGGCCCGGGGCTCACGCGAATTGTTGTACGGCCGAACATATTGGAGACACCGTTGTCCGGCAAGAGGCTGCCCGGTACCCGCTGGTAACGATCGGGTAACTCGCCGTTCACCCGGCCGTGACGAGCCAGGCCGAGGGGTCGGCGATGACGTCGTCGAGGACGGTGAGCGCGGCGCCGCGGGCCGGCGAGCTGGAGCCACCGAGCGCGGGGGAGACGCGGACGGTGGCCCACCGGGCGATGACGGCCCGGCGCTCGAGCTCCGCGAGGACGCGGGGGGAGAGGCGGCCGTGCAGCGTCGCGTACACCCCGCCGAGCACGACCTCGTCGACGTCGACGACGTTGACGACGGTGGCGGCGGCCTGGCCGAGGGCGCGGGCCGCGGCGTCGACCGCGTCCGCCGCCGGGCCGGCGGTCTCGGCGGCGCCGCTCAGGGCCGCCGTCGTCGTGCCCGGGGGCATGCCGGCGGCCTCGACCATCGCGTCCTTGCCGGCGTAGGGCTCGAGGCACCCCACGGCGCCGCAGTGGCAGGGCCGGCCATCGGGGTCGACGACGACGTGGCCGATCTCGCCGCCCCAGCCGTGCATGCCCTCGAAGACGCGGCCGCCGAGCACGACCGCCGAGCCGATACCGACCGCGCCGTAGGCGAAGAGGAAGTTCTGGGCCTCGGCCGGGCGGCGGTCGCGGCGGCGGCGCTCCTCGACCTCGGTCCGCGCCGAGAGGTCGGCGTCGTTGGCCGCGGTCACCCGGAGGTGCGCCAAGGCGGGGTGGCGGGTCAGCGCGTCGTCGACCGCGATGTCGTGCCAGTCGAGGTTGGGCGCGTAGCGCAGCGTGGTCGTCTCGCGGCTGACCAGGCCGGGCAGGGCGACGCAGGCCCCCGCGACGCGCATCCCGTCGGCGGTCACGGCGCGGACGGTCTCGGCGGCGAGCTCGGCGAGGCGGGCGAAGGTGCGGTCGGGGTCGCACCCGCGCAGGTCGACCTCGACGACGCGCTCGGAGACGGTGATGCCGGCGAGGTCGAGGACGAGCGCCGAGAGGTGGTCGATGCCGACCGACAGCCCGAGCCCGACGACCGAGCGGCCGCAGGGGGCGAGGGGGACGGCGGGGCGCCCGGCCCGCGAGGCGGTCAGCGGCTCGAGCTCGGTGACGAGGCGGGCCTGGATGAGCCGGTCGACGAGGTCCGAGACGGTGGCGCGGGCCAGGCCGACCTCGCCGGCGATGGCCGCCCGGGACAGCGGGGCGCCGACGGCCTGGGCGTCGACGACGCGCTGGAGGACGACGGCGAGGTTGTGCTCCCGCAGGGTCGACTGGCGCGCGGCCTCCCGGCCCCCTCCGCGGGGCAGCGCGGACCCCGGGGCCCGACGGCTCGTCGACGTCGACATGGCGGTCACCATAGCCCTGCCGGGCCCTTTCGTTCGACCACCGGACAAATGACGGTCGGTGGCCGGGGCGGCGGGGCGCCGTGGCGCGGACCCGCGCGGGCGGCGCGGGGAGCGGTGGGCTGTCCGGCCGCCGCACAAACCGCGCGGCGCCGGGGGCGGGCGCGTCGTTATCCTTGCCGGGTTCTCTCCCACGACCCCAGGAGCCTCCCCGTGGCCATGCGCATGTCGTCCCTGTTCCTGCGAACCCTTCGCGAGAACCCGGCGGACGCGGAGGTCCCGAGCCACCAGCTGCTCGTGCGGGCCGGGTACATCCGCCGGGTCAGCCCCGGCATCTACACGTGGCTGCCGCTGGGGCTCAAGGTGCTCCGCCGCGTCGAGCGCATCGTGCGGGACGAGATGGACGCCATCGGCGCCCAGGAGCTGCTCTTCCCCGCGCTGCTGCCGCGCGAGCCCTACGAGACCTCCGGTCGCTGGACCGAGTACGGCGACGGTGTCTTCCGCCTGCAGGACCGCAAGGGCGACGACTACCTCCTCGGCCCGACGCACGAGGAGATGTTCACCCTCGCCGTCAAGGACCTGTACTCCTCGTACAAGGACCTGCCGCTGTCGATCTACCAGATCCAGACGAAGTACCGCGACGAGGCGCGGCCCCGTGCGGGCATCCTGCGCGGGCGCGAGTTCGTCATGAAGGACAGCTACTCGTTCGACCTCGACGAGGCCGGGCTCGACAAGAGCTACCAGCTGCACCGCGACGCCTATGTCCGGATCTTCGACCGGCTCGGCTTCCACTACGTCATCGTCCAGGCGATGGCCGGGGCGATGGGCGGCTCGAAGTCCGAGGAGTTTCTCGCGACCGCCGAGAACGGCGAGGACACCTACGTCCGGTGCGCGAACTGCGGGTACGCCGCGAACGTCGAGGCCGTCCGGGTGCCCGTGCCCGACGCGGTCGACGCCTCCGGAGTGCCCGCCGCGCACGTCGAGGACACCCCCGACACCCCGACGATCGACACGCTCGTCGCCCACCTCGAGCACTCCTTCCCCCGCGCCGACGGCCGGTCGTGGACCGCCGCCGACACCCTGAAGAACGTCGTCGTCATGCTCGTCCACCCCGACGGCACGCGCGAGCCGCTGGCCATCGGCCTGCCCGGCGACCGCGAGGTCGACGAGAAGCGCCTCGGGGCGCAGGTCGAGCCCGCGAGCGTGGAGGCGTTCGACGAGAAGGACTTCGCGCGCTACCCGACGCTGACCAAGGGCTACATCGGGCCGGGGGCGCTCGGTTCCGAGCGGTCCTCGGGCATCCGCTACCTCCTCGACCCCCGCGTCGTCGAGGGCACCGCGTGGGTCACCGGCGCCGACGAGCACGGCCGGCACGTCCTCGACCTCGTCGCCGGGCGCGACTTCACCGCCGACGGCACGATCGAGGCCGCCGACGTCCGCGAGGGCGACGCCTGCCCCTCGTGCGGGCACGGGCTCGAGTCGGCGCGCGGCATCGAGATGGGCCACATCTTCCAGCTCGGGACGAAGTACGCCGAGGCGCTCGACCTCAAGGTGCTCGACGAGAACGGCAAGCTCCGCACCGTCGTCATGGGCTCCTACGGCGTCGGTGTCTCGCGCGCCGTCGCGTGCGTCGCGGAGGGCAACCACGACGAGCTCGGGCTCGTCTGGCCGCGCGAGCTCTCGCCCGCCGACGTGCACGTCGTCGCCACCGGCAAGGACGAGGAGGTGCACCGGTACGCCGAGGAGCTGACCCGCGCGCTCGAGTCCGAGGGTGTCGAGGTGCTGCTCGACGACCGCCGGCAGGCTTCTCCCGGAGTCAAGTTCAAGGACGCCGAGCTCATCGGCGTGCCGACCATCGTCGTCGTCGGCCGCGGGCTGGCCGAGGGGAAGGTCGAGGTCAAGGACCGTCGCTCCGGCGAGCGCCGCGAGGTCGCCACGGACGACGCGGTGCGCGAGGTGCTGGCGGAGGTCGGTCGCGCGTGAGCCGCCGCGTCGAGGCGGTCGTCTTCGACTGGGGCGGCACGCTGACGCCCTGGCACGACGTCGACCTGCCCGAGCAGTGGCGGGTCTTCGCGCGCGAGGTGCACGGCATCCCCGTCGGGTCGCCGGACGTGCCGCAGGCCGACCTCGACGAGGCGCACCGGCTGGCCGAGCGAATCCTCGAGGCGGAGGCCGGGGCGTGGGCGCGCGGCCGTGACGAGCACTCGTCCGCGGCGCTCGCCGACATCCTCGACGCCGCCGGGGTCGACGCCGAGCACGACCGGCACCACCTCGCGCTCGCGGCGTACCGGCGCTTCTGGGAGCCGCACACCCTCACCGACCCGCAGGTCAAGCCGCTCTGGGAAGGATTGCGCGAGAGGGGGATCAAGGTCGGCGTGCTGTCCAACACCATCTGGACGCGCGAGTATCACCGCGAGATCTTCGCGCGCGACGGCGTGCTCGAGCTCATCGACGCCGACCTCTACTCGAGCGAGCTCGACCACGTGAAGCCGCACCCGGAGGTCTTCCTCGCGGCGTGCCGCGCCGTCGGGGTCGAGCCGGCCGCGGCGGTGTACGTCGGCGACCGGATGTTCGAGGACGTGCACGGCCCGCAGCAGGTCGGGATGCGCGCCGTGTGGGTGCCCCACTCGGTGCTGCCCGACAACCAGAAGGTCGAGGTGACCGCCGTCCCCGACGCGCGGGCCCACGAGCTGCTCGACGTGCTGGAGATCGTCGACGGGTGGAACGCCGCGTGACCCGTGGGTGACGTCGCGCCGCACGTCCTCGCGCTGCTGGCGCTCGCCGGGTTCGTCGCCGGGTGGGTCGACGCCGTCGTCGGGGGCGGCGGGCTCGTCCAGCTGCCCGCGCTGCTGCTCGGGATGCCCGGGGCCACCCCGGCCCAGGTGCTCGCGACGAACAAGTTCGGGTCGGTGTGGGGCACCGCCACCGCGTCGGTCACGTACTACCGGCGGGTGAAACCGGACCTGCGCACGGCGCTGCCGATGGCGGCCGTCGCGTACGTCGGGGCGATCGGCGGGGCGCTGCTCGGGTTGCACATCCCGAAGTCGCTCTTCAACCCGGTCATCCTCGTCATGCTCGTCGTCGTCGGGGCGTACACGCTGCTCAAACCGTCGGTGGGGGAGCTGACCCGGCTGCGCTTCAGCGGCGCCCGGCACACGACGGCCGCGGTGCTGACCGGCTTCGTCATCGGTGTCTACGACGGCGCGCTCGGGCCGGGCACGGGGTCCTTCCTCGTCTTCGCGCTCGTCGGGCTGCTCGGGTACGCCTTCCTCGAGGCGAGCGCCAAGGCCAAGATCACCAACCTCGCGACGAACCTCGGCGCGCTGACGGTGTTCGCCCCCGGGGGGCACGTCGTGTGGGTCGTCGGCGGGGTCATGGCCGTCGCGAACCTGCTCGGCGGGTGGGTCGGCGCGCGCACCGCGGTCGCGCGCGGCAGCCGGTTCGTCCGGACGGTCTTCGTCGTCGTCGTCGGCGCCTTCACCCTCCGCATCGGAGGAGACCTCGCCGGCCTCTGGTGACACCCCCACCCCGACCCGCCCCCCTCGCCCCCTCCCTCCCTCTCCGCGAATGTGTGTGAAACCGCCGGGGATGACCGGTGTCGAGTGACAGGACGTTTCGGACGGTTGATGTGACAGGACCTGTCGGACACCGAGCGGGCCGGGAGCATTGCTCATGGCCGGGAAGTCGGTGCCGATGGAGGCACGTTTGCAGGTGGCGTTCGTCTCGATGCTGGATGCGGAGGGCACGGTCGCGGCCAAGTGCGCCGCGTTGGGCATCGGCCGTGACTCCTACTACCGGTACCTGAGGCGGTTTCGCGCTCGGGGTGTGGAGGGGCTGCTGGATGACTCCAGCCGCCCCTCGCGCTCTCCCACGGCCACACCGGCCTCGATGGTGGCGTTGATCGTGGCGACCCGGCAGGAGCTGGCGGCCGCGGGCTGGGACCATGGCGCGCGCAGCATCGCGGCCCGGCTACGCCGGGCCGGGATCGTCGATGTCCCGCAGCCGCGCACCATCCACCGGGTGCTGTGAGCCTGTCAATGTGTCTGTGTAAGGGGCATGGTCAGAGGTGGGGGTTGATCCGGTCGGGGTAGGCGATCGCGAGTTGGGCGAGGGCCTTCTTCCAGTTGGTGACGATCTGGCCTTCGACGAGCCGGCCGGGGGCTTTGCGTTGGTCGGCGGGTCGGCCGCGTTCCTTCTCGCGTTCTCGGGCGCGTTTGTCCTCGATGGTGCAGATCGCCAGCCAGAGCAGCTTGACGACGGCGGTGTCGTTGGGGAAGTGGCCGCGGTTCTTGATGATCTTGCGCAGCTGGTAGTTCAGGGACTCGATCGCGTTGGTGGTGTAGATGACCCGGCGCAGCTCGGGCGGGAAGGCGAGGAACGGGGTGAACCGTTCCCAGGCCGCGCGCCAGGTGGAGACCGCGTGCGGGTACTTCCCGCCCCAGAGGTCCTCGAACGCCTCCAGCGCTGCCTGGGCGGCCGCGACGTCGGCGGCGGCGTAGATCGGTCGCAGCGCGGCCGCGACGGCCTTGCGGTCGCCGTAGCCGACGAACCGCATCGAGGCCCGGATCAGGTGCACCACGCAGGTTTGCACGGTCGCGGCGCTCCACGTGGCCTCGATCGCCTCGGGCAGCCCGGTGAGCCCGTCGCAGCAGACGATGAGCACGTCACGGATGCCGCGGTTGGCCAGGTCGGCGCACACCGACGCCCAGAACTTGGCGCCCTCGGTGGTTTGCACCCAGATCCCCAGGACGTGCTTGACCCCGTCCATGTCGACCCCGACGGCGAGGTGGGCGGCCTTGTTGACCACGTGTCCGCCGTCGCGGACCTTGACCACGATCGCGTCCAGGTAGATCACCGGGTACAGCGCCTCCAGCGGGCGCCGCTGCCAGGCCAGGACCTCCTCGCCGATCTCGTCGACGATCTTGCTGATCGTCTCGTACGACAGCTCGGTGCCGACCGTGGCGTGCAGGTGGTGGGCGATGTCGCGCAACGTCATCCCGCCGGCGTAGAGGCTGACGATCATCGCGTCGAGGCCGTCCAGGCGGCGCGCGCCCTTGGGGACCAGCTGCGGGGTGAACGTGCCCTGCCGATCCCGCGGGGTGTCCAGATCGACCGGCCCGACCTGGGTCGCCAGCGTCTTGGGTGTCGACCCGTTGCGGGAGTTGTCGAACATCGACGCCTCCGGGGCGCCCCTGTCGTAGCCGAGGTGATCGCTGAGCTCGGCCTGCAGGCCTCGCTCGAGCGCGGCCTTGATCAGTCCCGGGATCAACCCGTCGGTGCCGGTCATCTGGACCTGGCCGGCATCGATCCGCGCGAACAGCTCATCCAAGGCACCCGAGGCGGCCAGCTCAGCCGCCACGTCCCTCCCCGTAGCCGCCGACGCGGCCGGGCCCTGCTCATCGGTCATGGGATCCATCGTCTTCCTTTCAGACGGACCGACCCCTTACACAGACGATCTGACACCTCCGGTGCTGTGCCGTCAAGGACTGATCACCCCCCAGCCGGCGAAACGGCCTCGTTCCTCCTACCGCCGCTTCGAGCACCCCCGCCCCAACGCCTGCTGGCAGCTGGACGGCAAGCAGTGGAGGCTGGCCGACGCCTCCACCGTGTGCATCCTGCGGCTGATCGATGACCACTCCCGCTACATCCTGGGCACCCGGGTGGCCCCCAACGAGAACAGCCACGACGCGTGGGAGCTGTTCTCTGCCTGCGCCACCCGCCACGGCCCCCCGGCGATGCTGCTCACCGACAACTCCCTGGCCTTCAACGGCCGCCGCATCGCCCACGCCATGACCGCCTTCGAAGCCCGCGTGCGCGCCCTGGGCACCCAGCCCGTCACCGCCAGCCCGCACCATCCCCAGACCTGCGGGAAGAAGGAACGCGACTGGCAGCCCCTACGCCGCTGGCTGACCGCCCGTGCCCCCGCCCGCGGCATCCCCGAGCTGCAACGCCTCCTGGACACCTACGACGTGCTGTTCAACACCGAACGCCCCCACCAGGCCCTCGACCCCGACCAGACCCCCCACGAGCGCTACACCGCCACCGCCAAGGCCCTGCCCAGCCCGCAACCCCTCCCCGGCCCGGTCACCACCACCCGCTTCACCGTGGCCCCCAACGGTCACGTCAACCTCGGCCGCGACGCCGTCACCAGCATCGGCCGTTCCTGGGCCGCCGCCACCGTCACCGTGGTGCGCGACCACCACGACGTGGTCATCCTCCACGAGGCCACCCTCATCGCCCGCCTCCACATCGACCCCACCCGCCGCTACCAGGACCGCACCACCTGGAGGCCACTACTGTCCGAAAGGTCCTGACACCACATGTCCGACAGGTCCTGTCACATGACACCGGGGATGACCGGCGATTTCACACGCCTTCGCGGGGCTGTGGATGACGACTGCGGGCCGACCGCCCGGCGGTGCAGGCTGCGCGGATGGACCCGGAGCACCGACGAGGAGTCGAGAGGCTGGCCGAACCGTACGGCGGCATCCTCTCGCGGTCGCTGCTGCGCGGGCTCGGCGTCGACCGGGACGCCGTGGCGCGCCAGGTGGCGGCTGACCGGTGGGCGCTGCCCGGGCGCATGACCGTTGCGATGCACCGCGGGCCGCTGGCGGATGCGGCGAGGCCGTGGCTCGCGGTGTGGGAGGTCGGGCACGCGGTCGCCGTCGTGGACGGCGTCAGCAGCCTGGTCGCCGCGGGGCTCACCGGCTTCACCGAGCACGACGTCCACGTCTCGGTGACGCGCAACTCCCGGTGTCCGCGGGTCGACGACGTGCGCATCCACCGGGTGCGGCGACGGCCGGACGAGCTGGTCGACGGCGACTCGTTCCCGCGGACACGACCGGCGGTGGCCGCCGTGCGTGCCGCGGGCTGGGCGAGGAGCGACCGGCAGGCCGCCCTCGTGCTCGCGATGACCGTCCAGCAGCGGCTCGTCACCGGGGCCGACCTCGTCGCCGCGGCGAAGGTGGTGCGGACCCGGGGTCGCCACCCCTTCATCCGGCAGGTCGTGCGGGACGTCGCGGACGGCGCGCAGTCCCTCGGCGAGCTCGACTTCGCGGCCATGTGCCGGCGCCACGGCATCCCCGAGCCGGACCGGCAGGTCGTGCGTCGCGGGCCGACGGGGCGCATCTACCTCGACGTGCGGTGGGCGTTCGCCCGGCTCGTCGTCGAGATCGACGGGTCGGGCCATCGCTCGGGGCTCGCCCTGACCGACGACAACCTGCGGCAGAACACCGTGACGCTCGGCAGCGACCGGGTGCTGCGCTTCGACCTGCTGGCGCTGCGCCTCCAGGAGTCGACCGTCATGGCCCAGGTCCGCGCCGGCCTGCGCGGATGCGTGTGAAACCGCCGGGGGTCCCCGGCGATTCAACACACATTCGCGGGAAGGAGGAAGTGGAAGGGGGGCGGGGTCAGGGGGTGGTGAGCCAGAGGGCGGCGTAGGGCGGCAGGTGGACGTCGCCGTCGGCGTGCCAGGGGAGGGGCTGCCCGGTGAGGGCGTCGACGGCCGCGTCGAGCCCGAGCTCGTGGACCCGCCAGCCCGGCCAGACCCGCTCCTGCGGCGTCACGTTGTAGACGCCGGCGAAGCGCCCGAGGGGATGTTCCCGCAGGGTCACGAGCACGCCGGGGTCGTCGACCGGGCCGATGCGCGTCTCGACCGAGCCGTGCAGGTGCGGCAGCGCGGCCCGCGCCCGGACGAGCCCGACGAGGTCGCCGAACACCCGCCCGGACACCGTCGAGCGGTCGTGCCGCGTCGCCATCGCGGCGACGTCGAGCCGCGGCCGGTGCGCCCACCGGTTGTCGTCCTCATGGCCCGGCTCCGACGCCCACTCGGGGTCGTTGACCTGCCCGAGCTCGTCGCCGCTCCAGATGACCGGGATGCCGCCCCAGCCGACGACGACGGCGTGCGCGAGCCGGAGGGCCGCGACGGCGAGGTCGAGCTGCTCGGGCGTGCCCGCACCCTCGATGCCGACGAGCGAGGCCGCGGTGCCGGACGTGCGCCGGTCGCCGGTCTCGGGGTTGAACTGGAAGACCAGGCCGCGCGCCGGCGAGCCCCAGAAGTCGCCCGAGTACCAGTCGGCGAGGAAGTGGCGGTGCCCCGGGCCGGTGACGCCGACGGCCGCCGCGTCCTCGTCCATGATCGCCCAGCCGATGTCGTCGTGGCAGCGCAGGTAGGTCAGCCACGTGGCGCTCGCGGGCTTGGGCGGCAGCGACCCCAGCGCGTGCGCGGCCAGCCGGACGTCGCGGGCCGCGAGCATCGACCAGACCTGCACCATGAGGCTGTTGTGGTACGCGAGGTCGCTCACCTTGCCGGTGTGCTCGCGCTCCCCGAGGTACGCGAGCAGCTTGGTGGGGGCGACGATGGCCTCGGCCTTGAACGCCACTGCGGGACAAGCGATCCGGGTCACCGCGCGCAGCACCTGCGTCAGCGCGTGCACCTCGGGCTGCCCCTGGCAGTCGGTGCCGAGGCGCTTCCACATGAAGGCGATGGCGTCGAGGCGCAGGACGTCGACGCCGCGGTTGGCGAGGTCGAGCACGACCTGCGCGTACTCGACGAGGACGTCGGGGTTGCCCCAGTTGACGTCCCACTGCCACGCGTTGAAGGTCGTCCAGACCCAGCCGTCGAGCTCCTCGTCCCACGTGAAGTTGCCGGGGGCGAAGTCGGGGAAGACCTCGGGCAGCGTGCGCTCGTAGGCGTCGGGGAGGCGGCGGTCGGGGAAGACGTGGAAGTACGAGCGGTAGCGCAGCACGCCCTCGCGCGCCTTGCGCGCCCACTCGTGCTCACGCGCGACGTGGTTGAGGACGAGGTCGAGGACGAGGCTCATCCCGCGCTCGTGCAGCGAGTCGGCGAGCGCGGTGAGGTCCTCCATCGTCCCGAGGTCCGCGCGCACCTCCCGGTAGTCGGCCACGGCGTAGCCGCCGTCGTTGTCGCCCTCGCGCGGGCGCAAGAGCGGCATGAGGTGGAGGTAGGTGACGCCGAGCTCCTCGAGGTAGCCCAGGCGCTCGCCGACCCCGCGCAGGTCGCCGGCGAAGCGCTCGGTGTAGGCGGCGTACCCGACCATCGAGGGCTCCTGGAGCCAGTCGGGGCGCAGCATCCGCTCGAGGTCGCGCCGGTGCAGCCGGTCGGGTCGGCGCGCGTAGGCGCGGGCGGCCCGGGTCACGAGCTCGGAGGCCGTCTGCGCCGCCCGGTCCTCGCCGTAGACGGCGACGAGACCGCTCCACAGGTCCGGCCACCAGCGCTCCAGCCGCGCCTGCAGCATCCCGGCGCGCTCCGGGTCCCACCCGGAGGTCGGGAGGGCGGGGGGCGGCGGCACCGGTGCGGTCACGGGCGCCATCCTGCCGAATCCGCGCAAGCGTTTCCACAGCTTCCACGGAGCGTGTCCCCGGCACTCACACGGCGGCCCGAGACGGCACACAGGTGACGCATAGGGAGCCACCCGACAGTTCAGGCATGACGACGAGCACGGCGGCGCCCGACGAGGCCTACCGCCGCCCCCACGCCGCTCTCCGCCGTCCCCGTTGCGCCGTCGTGCCCGTGCCGCGCTGGTGGCGGGACGCGACCGCGGCCGCCGGCTGGGCGGTGCTCCTCGGGGTCACGGCGCTCTGGGTGCAGGACGGTGGCGTGCAGGACCTCGGCACCCTGGCCGGGGCCCTCACGTCGACCGGCCGGCTGACCGGGCTCGTCGCCTCCGCGCTGCTGCTGCTCCAGGTCGTCCTCATGGCCCGCGTCCCGTGGGTCGAGCAGGCCTGGGGGCAGGACGAGCTGGCGCGCGTGCACCGCCTCGTCGGCTTCACCTCCTTCACGCTGCTGGTGGTCCACATCGGCCTCATCACCCTCGGGTACGCTGCGAGCGGGCCCCTCGGCCTCTGGGGCACGACGTGGGACTTCGTCGTGAGCTACCCGGGGATGCTCCTCGCGTGGGCCGGCACCGCGGCGCTGGTCATGGTCGTCGTCACCTCGGTCAAGCGCGCCCGTCGCCGGCTGCGCTACGAGTCGTGGCACCTCATCCACCTCTACGGCTACCTCGGCGCGGGGCTGGTCCTGCCGCACCAGCTGTGGACCGGCGCCGACTTCCTCGACTCCCGTGCCGCCACCGTCTTCTGGTGGGGCCTGTGGGCCGTCACGGCCGCCTCCGTCCTCATCTTCCGCGTCGGCCTGCCGCTGTGGCGCTCGCTGCGCTCCCCGATCCGTGTCCTCGACGTGCGCGCCGAGGGACCCGGCGTCACGAGCGTCACCGTCGGCGGTGACGGCGTCCGGCACCTGCCGGTGCGCGCCGGCCAGTTCCTCCAGTGGCGCTTCCTCGACGGCCCCGGCTGGACGCGCGCGAACCCCTACTCGATCTCCGCCGCCCCGGACGGACGCACCCTGCGGATCACCGTCGCCCACCTCGGGGACGGGTCGGCCCGTCTCGCCGCCTTGCGGCCCGGCACCCGCGTCCTCGTCGAGGGCCCGTACGGCCGGATGCACGGCGGTGTCCGCACCCGGCGCAAGGTGCTCCTCATGGGTTCGGGCATCGGCATCACCCCGATGCGCGCCCTCTTCGAGGAACTCCCGCAGCACCCCGGCGACGTCACCGTCGTCCACCGCGTGCGCTCGCGCGCCGAGGCCGTCCTCGCCGACGAGCTGCGCTCGCTCGCGGCCGCCCGCGGCGCCCGCTACCTCCTCGTCGAGGGCCCCCGGGTGCGGGACCGGGTGAGCTGGCTGCCCCAGCAGGCCGCGCACCTCGGCGACGCCCAGGCGCTGCGCGAGATCGTCCCCGACATCGCCCGCCACGAGGTCTACGTCTGCGGCAACGACGGCTGGATGGACGCGGTGCGCGACGCCGCGCACACCGCCGGCGTCCCGCACGACGCCATCCACCTCGAGCGCTTCGGCTACTGACCCTCGACCCCCACGACCCCGCGAGGACCTCCACGATGCGACGCATCACCACCTGGCTGCTGAGCACGGTCTCGGCGCTCGTCCTGCTCTTCAGCTACCACACCTCGACCGGGCAAGGCGCGACCACCGTGGCGCTCGGCGACGCCAACGCCGGCGGCGCCGCGGTGCCCGACGCCGCGAGCGGCGACGGGACGTCGAGCGGCTCGAGCGACGACTCGTCCTCGTCGTCCGGCTCGTCGTCGTCCGGGTCCTCGGACACCTCGAGCGCGACACCGTCCCCCTCGACGACGAGGAAGTCCTCGTCGTCCGCCGCGAAGACCTACACCGGCGACGCGATCCAGACGCGGTACGGGCCGGTGCAGGTCGAGATCACCGTCAAGGACGGGAAGATCACGAAGTCTTCCGTGACGCAGGTGCCGTGGAGCGACCACCGCGACCAGGAGATCAACGGCTACGCCGTGCCGATCCTCAACGACGAGGCCGTGCAGGCTCAGGACGCCGGGATCGACATGGTCTCGGGGGCGACGTTCACCTCCGACGGCTACATCCAGTCGCTGCAGTCCGCGATCGACCAGGCGAACCTGTGATCACCGCCGAGATCCCCGTGGCCCCCGCCGCCCCGGCGCCGCCGGTCCTCGCCCGCCGGGCCTGGGTGGAGCACGTGATGGGCACCGCGGTGAGCATCCACGTGCGGGCCGTCGAGCCGACCCGCCCCGACATCGAGGCCGCGGTCCGGCGGGCCTTCGCGCACCTGCGGCGGGCCGACGCGGTCTTCTCGACGTGGCTCGCCGACAGCGACCTGCTGCGCCTCCAGCACGGCGAGGTCGACGACGTGCACGGCTGGGTCGCGGACGTCGTCGAGCTCTGCCTCGAGGCCGAGGAGCGCACCGACGGCCTGTTCTCCGCCTGGCGCTCGCGCGAGGGTGGCCGCCCGGTGTTCGACCCGACCGGTCTGGTCAAGGGCTGGGCCGCCGCCCGGGCCGCGGAGCACCTCGCCGTCGTGCCCGAGATCGCCTACAGCCTCGGGGCCGGCGGCGACGTCGCCGTCGGGGTGGGGCCCGGGCCGTCCGTCACCGCGCCGACGTGGCGGATCGGGCTCGAGGATCCGCGCACGCCGGGCCGGGTCGCGGACGTCGTGGCCGTGCGCCGCGGTGGCGTCGCGACCTCCGGGGCGGCCGCACGCGGCGCCCACGTCGTCGACCCGCGGACCGGGCGAGGGGTCGCGCGACCCGGCTCGTGCACGGTCGTGGGTCCCGACCTCACGTGGGCCGACGTGTGGGCGACGGCCGCGTGGGTGGACCCCGAGCGGGTGGCCCGGATGCTCCCGGAGCGTGACCCGGAGTACTCGCTCATCGTCCTCTGACGAACGTCCGCGCCTGTGGCACAGCGGGGTTTACGAGGCCGCGGGGGGGTTGTCCACCGCCGCAGGAGGCTCCTGCCGCGGGCGCGCGGCCGCTGCTATGTTCGACGCACCACGCCGGGCTTCAGCAGGGGTCCCGGCTCGAGCCACAGGCCGGGTCATGGTCCGATCGCAGCTCCGCGTGCTCCCGCGTCCGCACCCGCCGACGCCCCGGGCCCGTCGGGTGGCGCACCTGCGGTGCGCCACCGCTGCTCCGCCGTGCCGGGTCGTCGGCTCCCTCGGACCCGGCGGGTCCTGCGGCGTCGCCGCGGGGCTCGCTCGGCCCGGCGCCGGTCGCCCACGGGTGGCTGCAGCGCGGGTCGGCGGGCGCCGGGACGGCGGTGGCCGCGCCGAGCGCCGGTCGCCTTCCCTCTGTGCCGCCCGGCGTCCGTGGGCCCCGGCCCACGGACGGCAGCCGCCCGCTCAGCCCCGCGCGAGGGCCTCGGCCAGCGCCTCGGCGTCGGTGACCGGCCGGTCGCAGACGAAGCCGCGGCACACGTAGGCGGCGGCCGCGCCGTCCACGAGAGGACGGTCGGCCAGCAGGGGGATGCCGGGGGCGTCCGGCCGGCCGGCGACGTGCACGAGCCCGGGCGAGGTCGCTGCCCGGACCGCGGCGAGCATCGCGCCGGCCTCCGACCCCTCGCCGACGACGGCCACCTGGAGCGGTCCGGCCACGGCGGCCTCGGCGACCGCCAGGGCCCATCCGGCGAAGCGTGGCTCGGACGCGGCCACCGAGCCACAGGCGGCCAGCGCGCGGTCGGCGGCCTCGCGGTGCCGGCCCGAGCCGGTGAGGGCGGAGTACGTGAGGAGTGCCCCGGCCAGGGCCGCGGCGCCCGACGGCTCGGCGTTGTCGCTGCGGCTCGCCGGGCGAGCGAACAGCCCCGGCGCGTCGTGGGCGGTGTCGTGCAGGGCGCCGTCGGCGTCGACGAAGCCCGCGAGGGCGCGGTCGAGGAGGTCACCCGCGCGCACGAGCCAGCGCGCCTCGCCGGTGGCCTGGTGCAGCGCCAGGAGACCCTCGGCGAGGTCGCCGTGGTCGTCGAGGACGGCGGGTGCAGCCGACACGCGACCGGCGCGAGAGGTGCGGTGCAGCGTCCCGTCGACGTCGTGCGTCGCGAGGACGTGGTCGGCGGCGCGCGCCGCGGCGTCGACGAGGTCGGGCCGCCCGAGCAGCGCCCCGGCGTCGGCGAGCCCGGCGATGGCGAGGCCGTTCCAGGCCGTGACGACCTTGTCGTCGCGCGCCGGCTGAGGACGGGACCCCCGGGCCTCGAGCAGGCGGGCGCGGGTGGCGGACCACCACGCGGCGTCCTCGGGGTCGCGCCGCAGCTGCAGGGTGGAGCTGCCGTGCTCGAAGGTGCCGTCGTCGGTGACGGCGAGCAGGTCGGCAGCGCGGGCGCCGTCGTCCGCGCCGAGCACCTCCGCGAGCTGCGCCGGGGTCCAGGCGTAGGTCAGGCCCTCGTGCGACGTGCCGTCGACGACGGTGTCGGCGTCGAGGGCGGAGGCGAACGCGCCCTCGGGGGTGCCGAGGTCGCGGACCACGAAGTCGGCGGTCTCCTCCGCGACCCGCCGGGCCAGGGGGTCGCCGGTGACCCGCCAGAGGTGGGCGTAGACGCGCAGCAGGAGGGCGTTGTCGTAGAGCATCTTCTCGAAGTGCGGCACGACCCACGAGGCGTCGACCGCGTACCGCGCGAAGCCGCCGGCCAGCTGGTCGTACATCCCGCCGCGGGCCATCGCCTCGCCGGTGTGACGGGCCATCGCGAGGGCGTCGGCGGACCCGGTGCGCGCGTGGTGGCGCAGGAGGAACTCGAGCACCATCGACGGCGGGAACTTCGGGGCGCCGCCGAACCCGCCCCGCACCTCGTCGTACTGGCTGCGCAGGCGCACGACGGCCCCGTCGAGGACGTCGGCCGGGACGGGCGCCGGGGCCGGGGGACCGGTCACCTCGCGAAGCCGCTGCGCGACGTGCGCGCCGGAGGCGAGGACCTGGTCGCGCTGCTCGCGCCAGACCCGCGACGCGTTGTCGAGCAGCCCGAGGAAGTGCGCCCGCGGGAGGTAGGTGCCGGCGAAGAACGGGTCGCCGTCGGGGGTCAGGAGGCACGTCATCGGCCAGCCGCCCTGACCCGTCAGCGCGGTGGTCGCGGCCATGTAGACGGCGTCGACGTCGGGGCGCTCCTCGCGGTCGACCTTGACGGCGACGAACCCGTCGAGGAGGACGCGCGCGACCTCCTCGTCCTCGAAGGACTCGTGCGCCATGACGTGGCACCAGTGGCACGCGGCGTACCCGACCGACAGCAGCACGGGCACGTCCCGGCGTCGTGCCTCGGCGAACGCCTCGTCGCCCCACTCCCACCAGTCGACGGGGTTGTCGGCGTGCTGCAGGAGGTAGGGGGAGAGGGATGCCGCGAGCCGGTTCGCCATCACCCCACCGTACGGGCGGCGACCCGGCCGGGCGCCGGGGCGCCTGCGGTGCGTTCGGGCAGGCATGCTGGAGGCGACCGTCCCGGCTGCCGATCGAGGAGACCCACCGTGCCCAAGGCCCCGCTGCCCCCAGACGTCGCCGAGCTCTTCCGCCGGCCCAACCCGGCGGTCGTCGCGGTCCTGCGTCCGGACGGCTCCCCGATGTCCGTCGCGACCTGGTACCTCCTCGAGGACGACGGCACGGTCCTGCTCAACATGGACGCCGAGCGAGCGCGGGTGTCGTGGATGCGCCGGCGGCCCGAGGTCGCGCTGACCGCCCTCGAGGAGGGCAGCTGGTACACGCACGTGAGCATCCGGGGGCGCATCGTGCGGTGGGAGGAGGACCCGGAGCGGGCGATGGCGGACATCGACCGCCTCTCGAACCTCTACGGCGGACAGGACTACCGGGTGCGCGAACGCCGGCGGATCAGCTGCTGGGTCGAGGTCAGCCACTGGCACGGCTGGGGCGAGGCCAAGGCCGACTGAGGTCGCCGCGCCCGGCCGAGGGCGACGAGGCGGGACCAGCCGCCCGTCACCGGGCCGGTCCACAGCCACCAGTAGGCGAGACCCGCGGCGGTGCCGAGGACGAGCCCGAGGACCGGCCCGTGCTCGGGCAGCCCCCAGGTCCACTGGAGCACCTGCCAGTGCGCGACGTAGACGAACAGCGACGCGGAGGCGAGGACCCGCGCGACGGGGACCACCGGCCCGGGCAGTCGCACCGTCGGGACCCAGAGCAGCGCGAGCACGCAGGCGAGGGTCAGCCCATCGCGGGAGGGGTTGCCCGAGAACGTCATCACCATCGCGGCGGACACGGCGGTGAGGGCCAGCCGCTGCCCGGTGGAGGTCGCCCGGGCCAGGGCCCAGCCGAGCAGGACCAGGTGGAGCACGACGAGCGCGGCGCCCTGCATCCGCGGCGTCGGCAGGTCGAGCACCGGGAGGCGGAAGGCGACGAAGGCAGCGACCGACAGGCCGACCGGGAACAGCAGCGGGTGGCGCCGGTCGAGGGCGGTCACGCGGGGGAGGCGCACGAGCAGGCCGATGCCGACGAGCGCGACGAGGAGGGCCTCGACGAACCAGAAGCGCCACGGCGGCCCGAGGTGCTCGGCACCGAGCGCCCAGTTCATGAGGACGAGGTTGCGCGGGGCATAGAGGCCGAGGAGGAAGTGCGCCGCCCAGACGACGACGAGCGTCGGGAGGGCCATCCGCAGCGCGGCGCCGAGCAGCCCCCGGCTGCGCTCGCCCGGGTCGGGGCTCGCGAGCTGGAAGCGCGCGAGCTGGAAGCCGGCGACGACGAGGAGGGCGTTGGCGCTGCCCTGCAGCGTGAACACGTGCGTGTGCGTGCCGACGACGAGGACGATGGCGAGGGCCCGCAGGGCCACGCTCGTCTCGACGGTGCGCCAGCGGGGGAGGCGTAGTCCCGATGCGCGAACCGGGCTGCGGCGCAAGGCGTCCAGCTGCGCGACGGTCATCAGGTGCCAGCCGCGGGGGAGGTGCCCGAGCAGCTCCTCCAGCCGCACCGACACCTCGACGAAGGACAGCGAGTCACCGCCGAGCGACGCGAACGTGCTGTCGGGCGCCGCGGGTCGGTGCAGCAGGGTGCAGTAGAGCGCCGCCACCCCGGCGTCGCTCGCGACGGCCTCGACCTCGGTCGGTGCCGCCTGGGCCAGGACGGCCCGGTGGTCCGGCTTGCCCGACGGCAGCAGCGGGTGCTCCGCGACCGCGACGACGCGCACCGCGTCGGCCGGGACCCCCGAGGCGCGGACCGCGGCCCGGCGGACCCGCTCCCGAGCCGGCGCGGACGACGCCCCGCGGGCGGACACCGCGAGCAGCCCGTCACGGCCGGCGACGCGCACGTCGTGGCCGTCGGCGCGCAGCGCACCCTCGACGGTGTCGAGGTCGACCCGGTGGCCGAGCACCTTGACGAAGCGCGCCCGCCGGCCGGTGACCCGCAGGAGGCCGTCGGGCGTCACCTCGCCGAGGTCGCCGGTGCGCAGCTCGTCGACGGTGCGGCCGAGCGCCAGGTCCGCGGGGTGCTCGGCGTACCCGAGCATCACGTTGGGGCCGGCGTAGACGATCTCGCCGTCGTCGATGCGCACCGCCCCACCGGGCACCGGGGTGCCGACGCAGTCGGGGTGCTCCTCGACGAGATCGGCTGCGAGACAGGCCATCCGAGCGGTCGCCTCGCACTGGCCGTACATGACGACGAGCTCGTGACCGCGCTCGCGGCCGAGCCGGGCCACGCGGCGGACGCGCTCGGGGTCCATCCGGCCGCCGGCCTGCGTCAGCTGCCGCAGCGTCGGGAGCGAGCGCTCGGCGAAGCCGCTCCGCTCGAGCAGCTCGAAGGTGTGCGGGACACCCGGGATGGTCGTGACGCCGGCCGCGCGCGCCTGGTCCCAGAAGCAGTCGTCGACGACGGAGAGGTCCGTGAGGAGGACGGACGCGCCGGCGTCGAGGTGGGACAGCAGGACCGAGAGGCCGTAGCAGTAGCTGAGCGGCAGGGTGAGCGCCGCGACGTCGTCGGACCGGACCCCCAGGGCCGCCCGGACCTGCGCCGTGTTGGCCAGCAGGTTGCGCTGCGAGAGCCGGACGAGCTTGGGCGAACCGGTGGACCCGCTCGTGCTCATGAGCAGCGCGAGCTCGGGGTGCAGGTCGTGCGCGCTCGTCGGCCGGAGCACGTCGACGCCCTCGGCGGAGAGGACGACGTCGGGGTCGTAGGCCTCGGCCAGCGACCGCGCAGCGCGCCCGGGGGCCGAGAGCAGCACGACGTGCCCGGCGGCCCGCGCCGCCACGAGCTGGGCGACCGTCGCCACCGTCGCGCTCGCCCGGACGTGGACGAGCGAGCGCCCCGAGGGCAGCAGCCCGACGACGTCGGCGGCGCGCGCCGCGAGGTCGGCGTACGACACCGGCCCGTCGACCGTGTGCAGGGCGGTCCGCCCGCCGAGGGCCGCGAGCCGCGTCAGGCTGACGCCGTCGGGCGCGAGCGTCGGCGACGTCGCGCCGGGCAGCGGGGCGGTGGCGAGCAGGGTGGGCACGGCGGACAGTCAATAAGGTTAGGCACACCTAACGCAAGACGGGCGGTGTGATCCGTCTCGCGCCCCGGGTCGGTCGTGGGCACGCTCAGCGCTCCGTTACGCTGGACCGAGTTAGGCAAGCCTTCCCTACACAGACGGAGGATGACTCGGTGAGACGCCGGACCCTGTCCGCCACGGCCGCCGCGCTCGTCGCGCTGCTCGGCCTCGCCGCCTGCGGCGAGAGCACCCTCGAGGCCGGCGACGACCTCGACTCCTCGAAGCTGACGATCTACAGCGCCCAGCACAAGAACCTCACCGAGGAGTGGGGCAAGGAGTTCCAGGAGAAGACCGGCATCGAGGTGCAGGTCCGCTACGGCAACGACTCCTCGATGGGCTCGCAGATCGTCCAGGAGGGCGCGAGCTCCCCGGCCGACGTTTTCCTCACCGAGAACTCCCCGGCGATGACGACCGTCGAGCGGGCGGGCCTGCTCGCGCCGGTCGACGCCTCGACGCTGGCGCAGGTCGGCCCGGGCTACGCGCCGTCCTCGAAGGACTGGGTCGGCATCGCGGCCCGCTCGACCGTGCTCGTCTACAACCCCTCGAAGATCTCCGAGCAGGACCTGCCGTCCTCGCTCATGGACCTCGCCGACCCGAAGTACGCCGGCCAGTGGGGCGCCGCGGCCGGGGGCGCCGACTTCCAGGCCATCGTCTCTGCGGTCCTCGCGACCGAGGGCGAGGAGAAGACCGCCGCGTGGCTCGACGCGCTCAAGAAGAACGCGAAGGTCTACCAGAACAACATCGCGACGATGAAGGCCGTCAACGCCGGCCAGTCGGCGATGGGCGTGATCTACCACTACTACTGGTACCGCGACCAGGCCCTCAACAAGTCGGGCAGCGGCAACACGAAGCTGCACTACTTCAAGAACGAGGACCCGGGCGCGTTCGTCAGCCTCTCCGGCGGCGCCGTCCTCAAGAGCAGCACGAAGCAGGCCGACGCGCAGAAGTTCCTCGCCTTCGTCACCTCCCAGCAGGGCCAGCAGGCGCTCGGCACCACGGCCTCCAAGGAGTACGCGGTCGGCCGTGACGCCGCCTCCGACCCCGCCCTGCCGCCGCTCGACACCCTCGAGGCCCCGCAGATCGACCCCTTCACCCTCAACGGCCCCGAGGTCATCTCGCTCATGACGAAGGCCGGTCTGCTCTAGGTGTCGACCACCGCGCCCGTCACGACGCCGACCCCCACGCCGAGTTCGGCGTCGGCGGCGTCCCCGCGGCGTCGTCGGCCGGGTGGCGGCAGCCCCGGTCTGCGCCTCGGGGCGGTCCTCGTCGCGCTGGTGTGCCTGCTGCCGCTGGCCGTCGTCGCGCTCAAGGCCTTCGAGGCCGGGCCGTCCGAGGTCGCCGCGCTCCTGCTCCGCCCGCGCGTCGGCGAGCTGATGCGCAACACGCTCGCGCTCGTCGCGCTGACCGGCACGCTCGCCACCGTCCTCGGCGTCGGGGCCGCCTGGCTCGTCGAGCGCACGAGCCTGCCGCTCGCCGGCCTGTGGCGCGTGCTGTTCGTCGCGCCGCTGGCCATCCCGGCCTTCGTCAACAGCTTCGCCTGGTCCACCGTGCTGCCGGGCCTCGAGGGCCTCGGGGGAGCGGTGCTGGTGACGACGCTGTCGTACTTCCCGTTCGTCTTCCTCCCGGTGGCCGCGATGCTGCGGTCGGCCGACCCCGGGCTCGAGGAGGCCGCGCGCGCCCTCGGGCTCGGCCCGTGGCGCACGGCCGCGAAGGTCGGTCTCGCGCAGGTCCGCCCGGCGCTGCTCGGTGGCGTCCTGCTCGTCGCGCTGCACCTGCTGTCGGAGTTCGGCGCGCTCGAGATGCTCCGCTTCCCGACCTTCACGACGGCGATCCTCGACCAGTTCGACGTGGCCTTCGACAGCCGCTCCGGCAGCGTCCTCGCCCTCGTGCTCGTCGGCCTCGCCGTCGCCCTGCTCACGGTCGAGCTGCTCGCCCGCGGCCGCACCCGGTACGTGCGGGTCGGCTCGGGCGCGGCCCGCCGCCCGGCCCGGGCGAGGCTCGGCCGGGCGACGCCCCTCGCGCTGCTCGCCGTCACCGCGCTCGCCGTGCTCGCCGTCGGCGTGCCCGCCTGGGTGACGGGCACGTGGCTCACCCGCCCGGAGGAGGCGCTGGAGCCGACGGTGCTCTGGCCCGCCCTGTGGTCGACGGTCCGGCTCGCGCTCGTCGCGGCCCTGGTCACCACGCTCGCCACGCTGCCCGCCGCGTGGCTGCTCGCCCGCCGGCGCACGTGGTTCGGTGTGCTCGTCGAGCGGGTCAGCTACCTCGCCTCGTCGGTGCCCGGCGTCGTCGTCGCCCTCGCGCTCATCACCCTCTCCATCACCTGGGCCCGCTCGCTCTACCAGACCTCGGCGGTGCTCGTCCTCGCCTACGTGGTGCTCTTCATCCCGCGCGCGATGGTCTCGACGCGGGCCGCCGTCGCCGCGGTGCCGCCGGAGCTCTCCGACGCCGCGCGCTCGCTCGGCGACGGACCGCTGCGGACGTTCGTGCGGGTGCAGCTGCCGCTCATGCTGCGCGGCACCCTCGCCGGCTCCGCCCTGGTCGCCATCGCCGTCTCGACCGAGCTGACCGCGACCCTCCTGCTCGCCCCGACCGGCACCCAGACGCTGTCGACGGCGTTCTGGGAGGCGAGCGCCTCCCTCGACTACGCGGCCGCCGCGCCGTACGCTGCCGCGTTGGTCCTCCTGTCCGCACCCCTGACCTGGCTGCTGCTGCGCAGCGGCCCCGAGGAGCACACCCCGTGACCGCCCTGCGCCTCACCGGCATCACCGCGTCGCACCCCCGCACGCCCGTGCTGCACGGCATCGACCTCACCGTCGCCTCGGGCACGACGACCGCGGTGCTCGGCCCGTCGGGCTGCGGCAAGACGACGCTGCTGCGGGTCGTCGCCGGCTTCATGCGCCCCGACGCGGGCGAGGTCCGCATCGGTGACGAGCTCGTGGCCGCCCCCGGCACGTGGGTGCCCCCGGAGAAGCGCGGCTTCGGGTACGTCGCCCAGGAGGGCAACCTCTTCCCGCACCTCGACGTCGCGGCCAACCTGTCCTACGGCCTCCCCCGACGGGAGCGTCGCGCTCGCGAGCGCGTCGCCGAGCTGCTCGAGCTCGTCGGGTTGCCCGCCGAGACCGCCTCCCGCCGCCCCGACCAGCTCTCGGGCGGTCAGCAGCAGCGGGTGGCGCTCGCCCGCGCCCTGGCCCGGCGTCCCCGCGTCGTCCTCCTCGACGAGCCGTTCTCCGCGCTCGACCCCGAGCTGCGCGCCACGACCCGTGAGGCCGTCGCCGACGCGCTGGCGCACGAGGGCGCGACCGTCGTGCTCGTCACGCACGACCAGGCCGAGGCCCTCTCGTTCGCCGACGAGGTCGCCGTCATGCACGAGGGCCGGCTCAGCCAGGTCGGCGCCCCCTCGCTCGTCTACTCGTCGCCGGCCGACCGCCGCTCCGCGCTCTCGCTCGGCGAGGCCTGCTTCCTCCCCGGCGTGCTCGAGGCCGGGGTCGTGCGCTGCGCGCTCGGCGACCTCCCGGCCGACCGCCGCGCCGGCGCGGGCCCGGTCGAGGTGATGATCCGCCCCGAACAGCTGCGCCTGGCCGACGCCCGGTCCGGTGCCGTGGCGCCGACGGGGGAGGTGCGCCACGTCGCCTACTTCGGTCACGACGCGCTCGTCGAGGTGCACCTCGACACCGCCGACGTCCTCGTCCGCGCGCGCACCTCGCACACCCCGCCGCCGCCGGTGGGCTCCCGGGTGGAGGTGACGGTCGACGGCCGGCCGCACCTCCTCGCGGCCGGCAGCGCGCCCGGGATCGGCTGACCGGACCTGCTCCGAACCCGGACCCATCCGGTCCGGGGGTCGGCTCCGAACGTTCGGTACCCGCGCCGCCCGATCCCCCTGCGGGCACGACGACGTGTCCGGTCGGTGGGTGCAGGAAGGACCGTCGATGACGACCGCCCCGACCTCCCGTACGCCCGAGACCCCCGCCTCGGAACCATCGGACCGCCCCGGCGTCAGCCGCCGCCGCCTCATCGGCTGGGTGCTCGCGAGCGGCACCCTGGCCGTCGCGGCCGACCTGTCGAGCGGCGCCCCGAGCGCGTCCGCCGCGGTGCCGAGCCCCCCGCAGGTGCCCGAGATCTTCGACCTCGGTGACCTGCAGACCAACTCGGCCCTGCCGACCTCGCAGCTCATCCGGATCGACCTCGACGAGGACGGCGTCGCCCACTTCGCATCCCGCGGATGGAGGTCGGCCAGGGCATCACGACGGCTGCGGCGATGATCATCGCCGAGGAGCTCGACCTGCCCGTCGACCGCGTCCGCGTCACCCTCGCGCCGGCGCGGCCCGAGCTCGTCTTCAACCAGCTGACCGGCGGCTCGAACACGATGCAGTCGATGTTCACGCCGATCCGCGTCGCGGCCGCCACCGCCCGCGGCGTGCTCCTGCGGGCCGCCGCCACCGAGCTCGGCGCGCAGCTCTCGGCCCTCACGACGAAGGCCGGCGTCGTCACCGGACCGACCGGCGCCACGCTCACGTACGGGCAGCTGTCGACGCTCGCCGCGAGCACGGAGGACGTCGCGGTCGAGGTCTCTCTGACGCCCCGCCGCGAGTTCTCGGTCATCGGCACCTCGCACGGCCGCGACGACGCCGTCGCCGCCGTGACCGGCCGCAAGCAGTTCACGATGGACCTCTTCGTGGAGGGCGCGCTGCCGACGATGGTCTGCCGCCCGCCGACGCTCAACGGCACGCCGCGCGCGGTCCGCAACCTCGCGACGGTGAAGGCGATGCCGGGTGTGACCGACGTCGTCACCGTCGACACCGGTGTCGCCGTCCGGGCCGCGACCTTCGGCCAGTGCATCGACGCCGTCCGCGCGCTCGACGTGCAGTGGAACGGCGGGCCGGTCGACGGCGAGGACGACGAGTCCATCCTCGCCGAGCTGCGCCGGGCCGAGCTGCCGATGGTCGTCCCGAAGGTGCCGGTGCTCGCGAGCACCCTGGACCTGCGGGTGGAGTTCATGTTCCGCAGCAGCGCTGCGCTGGAGCCGAACTGCGCCATCGCAGATGTCCGTCGGGACCGCGCCACCGTGTGGGCCGGCCTCAAGGCGCCGCTCGTGGCGCAGCGCAACGTGGCCCGCGCGGTCGGCCTGCCGATCTCGAAGGTCACCGTCAACGTCGTCACCGGCGGAGGGTCGTTCGGGCACAAGCTGTTCGGTGACGCCGCCATCGAGGCCGCCAAGATCTCCAAGGCGATGGGCAAGCCGGTCAAGCTCATGTGGCACCGCGCCGACGAGCCGCGCCAGGGGCGCACGCACCCGATGGCGACCTCGCGGGTGCGGGCGACGATGCTGGCCGGCCAGGTCCTCACCTTCGAGCAGCGGCACACCAGCGTGGTCACCGACTTCGGCCACGGGCTGGGGGAGCGGCTCACCGCCCTCGCGGCCGAGCTGCCGGCCAACCTCGGCGGGCTCAGCCTCTCGCAGTCGATCTTCACGCTGACCCAGGAGCTGCCCTACGACTTCGGCGTCGTCACGCAGCTGCTCAACGAGGTCGACACCCGGTTCAACACCGGCAGCATGCGCAACATCTACAGCCCGGACGTCGCGACCGCCAACGAGCTGGCCGTCGACCAGATCGCCAAGCGCTTCGGCAAGGACCCCTACTCCTTCCGGATGTCGTTCCTGCGCAACGCGAAGGCCAAGCGCTGCCTCCAGGCGGTCGCGAAGGCCGGCGGGTGGGGTCGCGCGCTGCCGAAGGGCGTGACCCAGGGCATCGCCGTCCACACCGAGTACAAGGGTGCGACGGCGGTGCTCGTCGAGCTCGACACGCGGCCCGCGACCGTCAACCGGAAGATCCGCGACGCCGTCACCGGCCCGCGCGTCACGAAGGCGGTCATCGCGGTCGACGCCGGGCTCGTCGTCAACCCGCGCGGGCTCGAGGCGCAGATGATGGGCGGCGTCGCCGACGGCATCGCCCTCGCCCTCACGAGCAGCAACCACCTGCAAGACGGCCACTTCCTCGAGGCGAGCTGGGACAACTACTTCTACACGCGGCAGTGGAACGTCCCGCCCGAGTTCCGGTGCATCGTCATGCCCTCCGACGAGGAGCTGCCCGGCGGCGCCGGTGAGGCCGGCGTCGCGGCGTCGGTGGCCGCGGTCGCGTGCGCCTACGCCCGGGCGACCGGCAAGGTCCCGACCCGCTTCCCCGTCAACCACGGGACGGTCTCCTTCACCCCGAAGAGCTTCGTCCCGTCCGTGCCCGAGTCGCCGACCGACGGCCTGTCCTACACCTCCTGAGGAGCCAGCCATGCCCCAGCACACCTTCCTCGTCAACGGCGAGCGGGTCACGGTCGACGTGGCCGACGACGTCCGCCTCCTCTGGGTCCTCCGGGACGTCCTGCGCCTCACCGGGCCCAAGTACGGGTGCGGCATCAACGTCTGCAAGGCGTGCACGTCGCACGTCAACGGCAAGGCGTTCAACCCCTGCTCGGTCCGGGTCGGCGACCTCGCGCCCGACGACGAGGTGACGACCATCGAGGGCCTCGCCGACACCGTCGACGCCGACCTGCACCCGATGCAGCAGGCGTGGGTCGACCACGACGTCGCGCAGTGCGGCTACTGCCAGCCCGGCCAGATCATGGCCGCGGTGGCGCTCGTGCGCCGCGTCCGGGCCGAGGGCCGCGCCATCACCGACGCCGACCTCGACGGCATCCGCAACATCTGCCGCTGCGGCACCTACACCCGCATCCGCGAGGCGATCCGGGACGGCGCCGAGCGGATGTGACGACCCGCCGCGGGTCGTGCCGTCACGAGGGGGCGGCGCGACCCGCGGTCACTCGTCGAGCGCCTTGTGCAGGGCGATGCACGCCGTGACGGCCTCGTCGCCCTCGAGCGCGCTCGCCCAGCTGACCTCCACCCCGGCGCGCAGCAGCGTCCAGGCGCGTGCCTCGTCCGGGTCGAGGCCCGCGGCCTCGGCCACGACCTCGAGCCGCCGGCGCACCGACCAGCGGAAGGCCGAGCCGGTGCCCATCTCCGCGAACCGGTTGCGCAGCACCGGCCAGAGGTCGAAGCCGGGGTGCCCCGCGACCGGCTTGGGGTCGATCGCCGTCCAGCCCTCCTGCGGGTGGAGCAGCACGTTCTCGTAGTGCAGGTCGGTGTGCAGGAGGAGCTCCGGCGCCCCCGACAGGAGGTCGCGCGCGAGCCCGAGCGTGCGCGTGACGAGGCGCCGCGGGACGGCGGGTCGTGAGACCATCCGCTCCAGGTGCGGCTCGAGGTAGGCGGCGATGCGCGGGACCTGCGGCGGGGCCGGCACGTGGAGGCGCCGCAGCAGCCCGCCGACGACCGCGCAGGCCTCCTCGTCCCACGCGTCCGTCAGGTCGGTGCGCTCGAGCCGGTCGAGGAGCAGCAGGCCGTCGGACGGCAGGGCCGCGACGAGGCGCACCGCGCCCTCCCCGCCCCACGTGCGCAGGGCGAGGTGTTCGTGCGTGCCCTCGGGGTGCGGCCAGCCGACCTTGAGCGCGAAGCGCTCGGTGCCGCGGCGGACGGGCAGGACGAGGGCCGTCCACCCGGTGCCCGCCGGTCCGTCGTCGAGGACGAGATCCCATCCCTCCAGCGCCTGGGCGACGAGCCGGGGGACGGTCGCCAGCCAGTCCTCCCCGGTCGGGCCGCCGTCCGCCGGGTAGGTGGCGACCCGGGCCGCCCACTCCGGCGGCAGCTCGACGGTCACGTGAGCCCCGGGAACGGCACGAGGGACCCGCCCCACCGGTGCACCTCGACCTCGACGCCACCGAGCCAGCGGGCCGCGCCCGCGAGACCGGTCGGCGCGTCGGTCGCGAGGAGCGCGGGCAGGGCCGCGCCGAGCGACGAGCGCAGGTCGGTCGTGGCCCGGGCGACGAGCCGGTCCACGTCGGCCCCGGTCCTGACGGCGAAGGGCAGCGGGTACCCGAGGGCCGGCGGGGGCTGGCCCGGGCGCGCGGCGTCGTCGCGCAGGGCGCGCAGCACGCCGAGGGTGACGACGGCCCGCTCGCGCCGGGCGCCGGCGGAGCGCGCGGCCGCGACCTCGAGCAGGTAGCAGGCCCTCCGAAGGGCGGACAGGGCGTCCGTGGGGCCGGTCCCGGCCGGCGGGTCGCCCGTCGGCCGGGCCGGCTCGCCGAGCAGGGCCGCCGCCGCGACACGCTGCGCGTGCAGCGCCGCGAGGGTCGGCAGCAGCTCGGTGGGAGCCGCCGCGAACGACGACGCCGCCGCCGCGGCCGCCGACTCCCGGGCGGCGACGTCGGACCGCAGCCCCCGCGGGTCGGCCGTCGAGGAGGGGGAGGGGGTCGGGTCGAGGGCGTCCGCGGGCACGCCGGCCCGCAGCAGCGTCGTGCGCAGCACGGTCACCTGTCGCCGGTGGGCGGTCGCGAGGTCCGTGCCGAGGTCGTCGCCGAGCGCGGACGCGTCAGCGGCGAGGACCGCGGTGTCGCGGACGAGGGCCGCCATCAGGTCCTGCGCCGGGAGGGGACGACGGGTGGGCACGAGGGGCAGGCGTGGGGCGTCGTCCTCGAGGCGGACGCCGCACCCCGTGAGCACGCCCAGGAGGACGGTCCCGGTGCCGGCGAGCAGCAGGCGCCGCCCCGGACGCCGGGGGTCGTCGGCCGGCACCGCGCCATCATGCCACGGTGCGAGCACGCGTCGCGGGGCCCTAGAGTGGTGCCCCCGGCGCGAGCCGGGACGAGAACTGCACAGGGAGAGGAGACCGGCGTCATGGCCACCGCGGACAGCGTCCGACCCGTCCTCGAGGAGGGCCTGGCCGGTGCCGGCCTCGTCCTCGAGGACGTCACCGTCACGCCGGCCGGCAAGCGCCGCGTCGTGCGCGTCCTCATCGAGCGCGACCTCGGCGACGTCGACCGCGTCACCGAGCCGACCACCCCCCTCTCCCTCGACGAGGTCGCCGACGCCACCCGCGCCGTGAGCGAGGCCCTCGACACCAGCGACGTGATGGGCGAGCAGCCCTACACCCTCGAGGTCTCCTCCGCCGGGGTCGGCCGCCCGCTCACCCTGCCGCGCCACTTCCAGCGCAACGTCGGCCGCCTCGTCACCGCCCGGACCGCCGACGGCGAGACCACCGGACGCCTCGTGGCCGCCGACCGCGCGGGCCTCGTGCTCGAGGTCCCCGCCACCGCCAAGACCCCCGCCCGCACCGTCCCGCTGGCCTACCCCGACCTCGACCACGCCGCCGTGCAGGTCGAGTTCTCGCGCCGCGACGACGACCCGAAGGAGAGCTGACCCGTGGACATCGACCTCGCCGCCCTGCGCGCCCTGGAGCGCGAGCGCGGCATCTCGCTGGACATCATCGTCCCCGCCATCGAGCAGGCCCTGCTGCTGGCCTACCAGCGCACCGACGGCCACTACCGCTCCGCGCGCGCCGAGCTGGACCGCAAGACCGGTCACGTCGTCATCTGGGCCCGCGAGGAGCACGAGGTCCCGGCGCCCGAGGGCGAGGTCGACGAGGAGGGCAACCCCGCCCGCCCGCGCCGCGAGCTCGGCCCAGAGTTCGACGACACCCCGACCGGCTTCGGTCGGGTCGCCGCGTCCACGGCCCGCCAGGTCATCGTCCAGCGGATGCGCGACATCGAGGACGACGCGATCCTCGGCGACTTCAAGGGTCGCGAGGGCGACATCGTCGCCGGCGTCGTCCAGCAGAGCCCGAACCCGCAGCACGTGCTCGTCGACTTCGGCACCATCGAGGGCATCCTCCCGCTCGCCGAGCAGGTGCCCGGCGAGACCTACCAGCACGGCCAGCGGCTGCGCACCTTCGTCGTCTCGGTCAAGCGCGGCCCCCGCGGCCCGCAGATCGGGCTCTCGCGCACCCACCCCAACCTCGTCCGCAAGCTCTTCGCGCTCGAGGTGCCCGAGATCGCCGACGGCAGCGTCGAGATCGCGGCCCTGGCCCGCGAGGCGGGGCACCGCACGAAGATCGCCGTGCACTCGACCGTCCCCGGCCTCAACGCCAAGGGCGCCTGCATCGGCCCGATGGGCGCCCGCGTGCGCGCCGTCATGGCCGAGCTCCAGGGCGAGAAGATCGACATCGTCGACTGGAGCAAGGACCCCTCGTCCTTCATCGCCTCGGCCCTGTCGCCGGCGCGCGTGCAGTCGGTCGAGGTCGTCGACCCGACGCTGCGCGCCGCGCGCGTCGTCGTCCCCGACTACCAGCTCTCGCTGGCCATCGGCCGCGAGGGGCAGAACGCGCGTCTCGCGGCCAAGCTGACCGGCTGGCGGATCGACATCCGGCCCGACACCGACGCCGGCCGCGGGGGGTCCACGGGTGCCCGCGACACGCCCGGGCCCGCATAGGCGGTAGACTGGTGCGAACCGACCGGACTGGACTCCGGACGTCGGGGCCCGTGCGCACGTGCATCGGGTGCCGGGGGACGGATAGCCGGTCGGCACTCCTGCGAGTGGTACTCGGGCAGGCGGAGCAGGGCCCCACGGTCCTCCCCGACCCCGGGCGCCGTCGCCCGGGACGCGGCGCCTGGCTGCACCCGAGCGTCTCGTGTCTCGACCTCGCCGTCCGTCGGAGGGCGTTCGGGCGCGCACTGCGAGCCGGTGCCGCCCCGGACACCACCGAGGTGCGGGCCTGGGTCGAGGGCCTCGAGCAGGAGTGACCGTCAGATGCACGACAGAACCGGAAGCGGGTTTGAACGCAATGAGCACCCGATGAGTCCTCAGCGATGAGCACCCCCCAGCTGTAACGACGGTCCGCGCCGCCCCGGCACGGACCTGGACAGGAGAGATGTGTCTAAAGTCCGTGTGAGCGCACTTGCGAAGGAGCGCGGGGAGACCAGCAAGGTCGTCCTCGAGCGCCTCAACGAGATGGGCGAGTACGTCAAGAGCGCCAGCTCGACGATCGAGGCGCCGGTGGTCCGGCGCTACAACGAGCGGTTCCCCGTCGAGGCCGCGGCCCCGAAGGCCGCCGCCAAGGCGCCCGCCCCCAAGGCGCCCGCCCCCAAGGCCCCCGCCGCCCCGGCGGCTCCGGCCGCTCCCGCCGCCCCGGCGGCCCCCCAGCAGCCTGCCGCCGCGGCCCCGTCCGCGCCGGCTCCGGCCACCCCCGGCCCGAAGCCCCCGCGGCCCCGGCCACCCCGGCTCCGGCCACCCCGGCCCCGGCGGCGCCCGCCGCCGCGGCGCCGTCCGCGCCGGCTCCGGCGACGCCCGGCCCGAAGGCCCCGGCCCCCAAGGCCCCGGCCCCGGCGGCCCCCGCCGCACCGGCGCCCGCCGCTCCCGCCGCCCCCGCGGCGCGCGAGGGTGGCTCCGCCGGCCCGCGTCCGGGCGGTCCCCGCCCGTCGGGCCCGCGCCCGGGCAACAACCCGTACGCCCCGAGCCAGGGGATGGGCCGCAGCCGCGAGTCCGCCCCGCGCCCGGGCAACAACCCCTTCGCCCCGAGCCAGGGCATGCCCCGTCCGCAGAACCGCCCCGGCGGTCCGCGTCCGGGTGCCCCGGCGGGCACCGGCGGCCCCCGTCCCGGTGGCGCGCGTCCCAGCCCCGGCATGATGCCCGACCGCAGCGCGGTCGCCCGCCCCGGCGAGCGTCCGGCCCGCGGCGGCGGTCGTCCGGGTGCCGGTGGCGCCGGCCGTCCCGGTGGTGGCGGTGGCTTCGCCGGCCGTCCGGGTGGTCCCGGTGGTCGCGGTGGCCGCGGCAGCACCCAGGGTGCGTTCGGCCGCGGTGGCGGTCGTCCGGGCCGCGCCCGCAAGTCCAAGCGCGCCAAGCGCGCCGAGTTCGAGCAGATGCAAGCGCCGTCGATCGGCGGCGTCAGCGTCCCCCGCGGCGACGGCTCGACCGTCATCCAGATCCGCCAGGGCGCGAGCATCAGCGACTTCGCGGACAAGATCAACGCCAACCCCGGTGCGCTCGTCACCGTGCTGTTCCACCTCGGTGAGATGGCCACGGCGACCCAGAGCCTCGACGAGGACACCTTCAAGGTCCTCGGCACCGAGCTCGGCTACGACATCCGGATGGTCTCGCCGGAGGAGGAGGAGCGCGAGCTCTACGACTCCTTCAGCATCGACCTGGAGTTCGGCATCGACTCGGAGGACGACGAGGACCTCGAGGCCCGTCCGCCGGTCGTCACCGTCGTCGGCCACGTCGACCACGGCAAGACGCGCCTGCTCGACGCCATCCGCAACGAGGACGTCGCGGGCGGCGAGGCCGGTGGCATCACGCAGCACATCGGTGCCTACCAGATCCACCGCGAGCACGAGGGCGTCGACCGTCCGATCACCTTCATCGACACCCCGGGTCACGAGGCGTTCACCGCCATGCGTGCCCGTGGTGCGAAGGTCACCGACATCGCGATCCTCGTGGTGGCGGCGGACGACGGCGTCATGCCGCAGACCATCGAGGCGCTCAACCACATGCAGGCGGCCGACGTGCCGATCGTCGTCGCGGTCAACAAGATCGACGTCGACGGCGCGAACCCGAGCAAGATCCGCCAGCAGCTGACCGAGTACAACCTCGTGGCCGAGGAGTACGGCGGCGAGACGATGTTCGTCGACGTCTCCGCGAAGCAGGGGCAGAACATCGACAGCCTCCTCGAGGCCGTCCTGCTCACCGCGGACGCCGCGCTCGACCTGCGGGCCAACCCCGACCGCGACGCCCGTGGTGTCGCGATCGAGGCCAACCTCGACAAGGGTCGCGGTGCGACGGCCACCGTCCTCATCCAGTCCGGCACCCTCAACGTCGGTGACGCGATCGTCGCCGGCTCGGCCCACGGCCGCGTCCGCGCCATGCTCGACGAGCACGGCCAGAACGTCTCGGAGGCGACCCCGTCGCGTCCGGTCCAGGTGCTCGGTCTCTCCTCGGTCCCGCGGGCCGGCGACACCTTCGTCGTCGCCCCCGACGACCGCACCGCGCGCCAGATCGCCGAGAAGCGCGAGGCCGCCGACCGCCAGGCCAGCCTGGCCAAGGCCCGCAAGCGCATCTCGCTCGAGGACCTCAACGAGGCCCTCGCGGCGGGCAAGGTCGACACCCTCAACCTCATCCTCAAGGGTGACGTGTCGGGTTCGGTCGAGGCGCTCGAGGACGCCCTGCTGCAGATCGACGTGGGCGACGAGGTCGACCTGCGGATCATCGACCGCGGCGTCGGCGCGATCACGCTGAACAACATCAACCTGGCGATGGCGTCCAACGCGATCATCATCGGCTTCAACGTGCGGGCCGAGGGCCAGAACGCCGAGGTCGCCGAGCGCGAGGGCGTCGAGATCCGGTACTACCCGGTCATCTACCAGGCGATCGACGAGATCGAGCAGGCCCTCAAGGGCATGCTCAAGCCGGAGTTCGAGGAGGTCGAGCTCGGTTCGGCGGAGATCCGCGAGATCTTCCGCTCGAGCAAGTTCGGCAACATCGCCGGCTCGATCGTCCGCAGCGGCGAGATCAAGCGTGGGACGAAGGCCCGCATCACCCGCAACGGTGTGGTCGTGGCCGAGAACGTCGAGGTGGCCGGTCTGCGCCGGTTCAAGGACGACGTCACCGAGGTCCGCGAGGGCTTCGAGTGCGGCATCAACCTCGGGTCCTACAACGACCTCCAGCTCGAGGACCTCATCACCACCTACGAGATGCGGGAGAAGCCGCGCGCCTGACGCATCGAGTGAACAGAACACGCCGTGTGCCCTCCGGGGCGCACGGCGTGTCCTGTTCACTCGACGGGTGGGGGGACGGGGTCAGGTGAGCATCGCCTCGCCGAGCAGCTCGCCCGGTCGCGCCCCCGGCAGGACGGCGAAGACGGCCGAGCCGACCGGCGTCGTCCAGAGGTTGAGCAGGTCCATCTCGGCGAGCCGACGCTGGACCGGCACGAGCTGGCGCACGGGGTCGGCCTGGTACGCGACGAAGATCAGCCCGGTGCTGCTCGCGGCGCCGGTGCCGTCGTCGTAGGAGTAGGGCCGGCGCAGGAACCGCTCGTGCGGGGCGCTCGCGTGCGCCCGGCGCAGATGGGCCGCGTCGTCGATGCGGTGGAAGCCGAGCTCGTCGACGGCCGCGAGGTCGGCCGGGGCGTCGACGCCCCCTCCGGTCACCGGCCCGCCGGTGTCGAGCCGGCGGCCGACCGCGTTCTCGCGCGAGAGGCGGTCGGCGCGGTCCCAGGCGTCGAGGTCCATCGCGATGCGGCCCACGACGACCGACGAGCCCCCGCGCAGCCACGCCGGTCCGTCGTACCCGACCCACAGCAGGTCGGCGTCGAGAGGTGGCGCCCGGCCCCCCACCGGACGCGGCGTGCGCCCGAGGGGCCGGACGGCCACGAGGGGCACGGCGAGCCGCGGGACGAGGGGAGAGCGCAGCGGCGCCGCGGCCGGGGGCAGCAGCGCGGAGACCACGTGCCAGAGGGCGTCCTCGGCACGGGCGAGCAGGAGGGTGAGCGCAAGGGTCGCCACGACGTGGGCGAGGAGCATCCGCGGCTCGAGGTGGGTCATCGGCGGCATGGCGGCGCCGGTGCCCAGCAGCGCCGCGCCGTGGTGGTGCGCAGCGGTGCCGGTGCCGTGGCCGGGGGCCATCGAGAGCAGCCCGAGGTGGACGACGACCTGGGCGGAGGCCAGCACGCCGAGCACCCCGGCGGTACGCAGGCGGCGCCCCGCCACGAGCCACAGGGCCGGGCCGAGGACGAGCGCGAGGACGACGAAGGCGGCCGCCCCCGGGGCCTGCCCGCCACCGAGCTGGTGGGCGCCGGCCGAGACCCCGAGGACCGCGAGCGTGGCCGTGGCCGCACGCGCGGCACGCACCACAGGGGCCCCTGCGGTCGCCATGGCGACGATGGTAGCCCCGGGGCGGTCGGGGGCGCTGCGGGTCACTAGGGTTGGGGACGCCCCGCGAGAGGCCGAGACCCCACCCAGCCCGAGGAGGACCCGTGGCCGACGAAGCACGCGCCCGCAAGGTCGCCGACCGCATCAAGACGCTGACCGCCGCGAACCTCGAGTCCATCGTCAAGGACCCCGACCTCGGGTTCGTCACCGTCACCGACGTCCGCGTGACCGGCGACCTCCAGCACGCCTCGCTCTTCTACACCGTCTTCGGTGACGAGGCCCAGCGCGAGACGACCGCCCGGCTGCTCGAGGAGAGCAAGGGCCGGCTGCGCTCCTTCGTCGGCAAGCAGCTCGGCATCCGCCTCACCCCGAGCCTCGAGTGGATCGCCGACGCGATCCCCGAGACCGCGGCGCACCTCGAGGACCTGCTCAAGGAGGCCCGCGAGCGCGACGCGCAGGTCGCGGCCGCGGCCGCCGCCGCGACCTACGCCGGCGAGGCCGACCCCTACCGCAAGCCCGAGGCGGACGAGGACGACGGCACCGACGAGGGGCCCCGGGACGAGGCGTCGGGTGCGCTCGAGCGCTGAGCCCGCGCCCGACGGCCTCCTCGTCGTCGACAAGCCGCAGGACTGGACGAGCCACGACGTCGTCGCCCGCAGCCGGCGCCTGTGCGCCACCCGCAAGGTCGGCCACGCCGGCACCCTCGACCCGATGGCGACCGGCGTGCTCGTCCTCGGCGTCGGCCGGGCCACCCGGCTGCTCACCCACCTCGTCGGCGCCGACAAGGACTACACCGCGACCGTGCGCCTCGGCCAGAGCACGCTGACCGACGACGCCGAGGGCGAGGTGACGAGCGCCCCCGGCGCCGGGTCCCTGGACCGCGCCGCCGTGGAGGCCGCCATCGTGGGCCTGACCGGCGCCGTCGAGCAGGTCCCGAGCGCCGTCAGCGCCATCAAGGTCGACGGGAAGCGTTCCTACCACCGGGTGCGCTCGGGGGAGGACGTGCAGCTGCCGGCGCGGCCGGTCACGGTGTCGCGCTTCGTCGTCGTCGAGGCCCGGGCGGGCACGGCGCCCGACGGCACCGCCGTGCTCGACGTCGACGTCGAGGTCACGGTCTCCTCCGGCACCTACGTGCGGGCCCTCGCGCGCGACCTCGGTGCCGCGCTCGGCAGCGCCGGCCACCTCACCGCCCTGCGCCGCACCCGCGTCGGCGGACTGACCCTGGCCGACGCCCACCCGCTCGCGGACCTCGAGGCGCGCCAGGGCGAGCCGATGCCGGTCCTTCCGCTGGCCGAGGCCGCCCGGGCCACGTTTCCCTCGCGCTCCCTCGACGCCGACGAGGCCCGCGCCCTCGGCTACGGCCAGCGCATCCCGTCGCTCAGCCCGGGCCGCACGGGCCCGGTCGCGGCGTTCGCCCCGGACGGCACGCTCGTGGCCCTGCTCGACGAGGCGCGCCCCACCGCGCGGTCCCTCGTCACCTTCGCCCCGGCGAGTTCGTAGAGTGTCACCCGTGCACCGATGGACCGACCCCGCCGCCACGCCCGAGGCCCTGCGCCCCTGCGTGCTCACGCTCGGCAACTTCGACGGCGTGCACCGCGGCCACAAGGCGGTGATCTCGGCCCTCGTCGAGGCCGGCGCCCGGCTCGGCCTGCCCTCGGTCGCCATCACCTTCGACCCCCACCCGGTGGCGGTCCTGCACCCCGAGCGCGCCCCCGAGCTCATCGCCCCCGGGCGGGTGCGTGACGACCTCATCGCCGACACCGGCGTCGACGGCCTGCTCGTCCTCGACTTCACGACCGAGTTCGCGCAGCAGACGCCCGAGGACTTCGTCCGCTCCGTGTTCGTCCGCGGCCTCGACGCCCGCTGCGTCGTCGTCGGGATGGACACCCGCTTCGGCTACCGCAACGCCGGCGACGTCGGCACCCTCGTCGACCTCGGGGAGCAGTTCGGCTTCGAGGTCATCGCGCTCGACGACGTCGGCGACGGCGAGCGCTTCAGCTCGACCGTCATCCGGCGCGAGCTCGGCGAGGGCCGCGTCGCCGAGGCCGCGCGCATCCTCGGCCGTCCGCACCGGGTCGTCGGCGAGGTCGTGCACGGCAACCACCGGGGCCGCGGCCTCGGGTACCCGACGGCCAACCTCTCGCCCGACTCCCTCGGGCTCGTGCCCGCCGAGGGCGTCTACGCCGGCTGGCTGACCCGGCTCGACGTGCCCGACGACGCCCCGGACCGCACGATGCCGGCCGCCGTGAGCGTCGGCACCAACCCCACCTTCGACACCGGCGACCGGCGCACCGTCGAGGCGTACGTCCTCGACCGCGACGACCTCGACCTCTACGACGAGACCGTCATGGTCGAGTTCGTCGAGCACATCCGCCCGACGCTGCGCTTCGAGAGCGTCGAGGAGCTCAAGGACGCGATGGCGGGGGACGTCGAGCGGTGCCGCGAGGTCCTCGCCAACATCGTCCCCGCCTGACCGGCGTCCCGGCCGTGCGCCGGGGCGGCCGGGCGGCGGGTCACGACGTCGGGCTCTTCGTCGCCGCCGGCGGGGCATCGCTCGTCGGCGCGCTGCTCGTGTGGTCGGCCACCGTCCGCACCGCCGGGTCCGCCTACCTCGTGCGTCACCTCGTCACGGCGGCCGTCGGGCTGGCGCTGGCGGTGCTCGTCGCGCGGGCCGGGCGGGGGCGGCTGCGCGTCGCGGCGCCGTGGACCTGGGGAGCGGCCGTCGTCCTCCTGCTGCTCGTCCCGACCCCGCTCGGCACGACGGTCAACGGCGCCCGCTCCTGGATCCCGCTCGTCGGCGGCTTCACCCTCCAGCCGGCCGAGCTCGCCAAGGTCGGGATCGTGCTGGCCCTCGCCGCCGTCCTCACCCCGTGGCCCTCGCGCGGCGCGCCGCCCGGGGGCCGGGAGGTCGGGCTCGCCGTGCTCGTCCTCGCCGTGCCGGTCGGCCTCGTGGCGCTCCAGCCGGACCTCGGGAGCGCGGTCGTCCTCACCGCCGTCGGCGTCGTCGTGGTGGTCGTCGCCGGGCTGCGGCTGCGCTGGGTCGCGCTGCTCGTGGTGGCCGCCCTGGGGCTCGGCGTCGCCGCCTGGACGACGCCGCTGCTCTCGGGCTACCAGCGGGCGCGGCTGCTCACCTTCCTCGACCCGTCCGCCGACCCGCTCGGCGCCGGCTACCAGGTGGGCCAGGTCCGCCTCGCCGTCGCCGGGGGCGGCCTGTGGGGGCAGGGCTTCATGGAGGGGCCTCGCACCCAGGGCGGGTTCGTGCCCTTCCAGCTCAACGACTTCGTGTTCTCGGTGGCGGGGGAGGAGCTCGGGTTCGTCGGGGCGGCCGGCCTCGTCGTGCTGCTCGGGGTGCTCGTCGTCCGGGTCCTCGTCGTCGCCGCGCGCTGCGAGGAACCCTTCGGCCGCTTCGTCGGGGTCGGCGTCGCGACGTGGCTGGCGGTCCAGGTGGTCCAGAACGTCGGGATGAACCTCGGCCTCCTGCCGGTCACCGGCCTGCCGCTGCCCTTCGTCTCCTACGGCGGCTCGTCGATGCTCGCCTCGTGGCTCGCGGTCGGGCTCGTCGACGCCGCGCAGGGCGGCTCGCGCGCGCCGTGACAAGGAAAGTGACCCGCCGGTAACGAACCCGTTCCCTCCGGGCGGCTCGTGTGACAGGATTCTGCGACCACGCCACCGATGCCGAGGACGATGCACCATGCACCGGGTGACCCCGCAGATCCACAGCCCCGCCGACGAGCCCGTGGACCACGCGGTCCTGGAGCACCGTGCCCGCAGCGTCGCGCACCTGTTCCGCGACCGGGTCGCCGCCTCCGGCGACCGGCCGGCCTTCCTCCACGCCAAGGTGTCCGAGGCGGGTGACGAGTGGCTGACGACCTCGTGGCGCGAGCTCGACGTCGTCGTGCGCGAGCTCGGCGCCGGGCTGGTCGCGCTCGGGGTCGAGCCCGAGGACCGCGTGGCCATCGCCTCCGGCACCCGCTACGAGTGGGCCCTCGCCGACCTCGCGGTCATGGTCGCGGGCGCCGCGACGACGACCATCTACCCGACGACGATCGCCGACGACGTCGCCTTCATCCTCGCCGACTCCGGCACGCGGGTCGTGTTCGCGGAGAACACCGAGCAGCTCGAGAAGCTGCGCTCGGTGCGCGAGCGGACCCCCGGGGTCGGGCGCGTGGTCCTCATGGAGGGCCGCCCCGACGGCGACGACTGGACGCTCACCTTCGACGAGCTGCGCCAGCTGGGTCGGGAGTACCTCCAGGGCGACCCCGGCGCGGTCGACGCGCGCATCGACGCGCTGACCCCGGACCGGCTCGCGACCATCATCTACACCTCCGGCACGACGGGCCGCCCCAAGGGCGTGCGCCTGCTGCACAGCGCCTGGACCTACGAGGGCGCCGCGACCGAGGCCATCGACATCCTCACCGAGGACGACGTCCAGTACCTCTGGCTGCCGCTCGCGCACGTCTTCGGCAAGAACCTGCTGACCCTGCCGCTGCAGATCGGCTTCGCGACGGCCATCGACGGGCGGATCGACAAGATCGTCGACAACCTCGCGGTCGTCAAGCCGACCTTCATGGGCGCCGCGCCGCGCATCTTCGAGAAGGCGTACGCGCGCATCCAGATGATGATGGAGGCCGAGGGCGGCCTCAAGCTGAAGCTCTTCCGGGCGGCGTCCGCGACCGGCCGCGAGGTGAGCATCCTGCGGGAGCAGGGCAAGCAGCCTTCCGGCCTGCTGGCGCGCAAGCACGCCCTGCTCGACAAGCTCGTCGCGAGCAAGATCCGCGAGCGCTTCGGCGGCAACATCCGCTTCTTCATCTCCGGCTCCGCGGCGCTCAACCAGGACGTCGCGCGCTGGTTCGACGCGATGGGGATGCTCATCGCCGAGGGCTACGGGATGACCGAGACGAGCGCCGCGTCGTTCGTCAACCGCACCCGGGCCTACCGCTACGGCACGGTCGGCTGGCCGCTGCCCGGCATCGAGGTGCGCATCGCCGAGGACGGCGAGGTGCTGCTGCGCGGCCCGGGCAACATGGAGGGGTACCACAACAACCCCGACGCCACGGCCGAGACCATCGACCCCGACGGCTGGCTGCACACCGGCGACATCGGCGAGCTCGACGAGCGCGGCTTCCTGCGGATCACCGACCGCAAGAAGGACCTCTTCAAGACCAGCGGCGGCAAGTACATCGCGCCGGCCGTCATCGAGTCGACCTTCAAGGGCCTGTGCCCGTACGCGAGCCAGCTCATCGTCCACGGGGCCGACCGCAACTTCGTCTCCGCGCTCATCACGCTCGACCCGGACGCCACCGCCGGCTGGGCCGCGCAGAACGGGATGGAGGGCGCCTCCTACCGCGACGTCGTCACCTCCGACGCCTGCCGCGAGATGGTCCAGGGCTACGTCGACCAGCTGAACGCCGGCCTCAACCGGTGGGAGACGATCAAGAAGTTCACCATCCTCGAGAGCGACCTCACCGTCGAGCAGGGCGAGCTGACGCCGAGCCTCAAGCTCAAGCGCAAGGTCGTCGCCGAGCGGTACAAGGACGTCCTCGACAGCCACTACTCCGGCTGACCCCTCCCTTCCCCCCTCCTTCCCCCCGGGGGGTCCCTCCCTCCTTCCGGAGTCGAGTGCGGAAGTGGCCGCTGGAGCGACCACTTCCGCACTCGACCCGAGGGATGCGGGGCTCGTCAGCCGCGCTCGCCGACGCCGAGCCGGACCTCGCGGGTCGAGCCGTCGGTGTAGGTGACCGTGGCCGGGGGCGTGGTGTCGAGGGCGGGGTCGTCCGGCGTCACCCCGACCGGGCCGGGCCACCACGCCGCGAGGTGGCCGCCCGCGACCGTCGCGACGACGTCGCCGTGGTCCGGCGTGTGGACGGTGACCGCGGCGACCTGCGGGCCGACGAGCCCGACGAGCACCGAGACCATCCGCCCCGAGGAGCCGCCCGAGCCGCCGCTCGTCACGGCGACCTCGCGCGGCCCCGGGATGGGGGAGCCCGGCCCGTAGCCCATCGAGCCGAACTCGGTGCCCCCGAGGAAGCGGTCCTCGGTGATGCAGGTGGCGTCGAAGCCGCGGTCGTCGCCGAGGACGACGAGGGTCCAGGCGCCGCGCTGCTCGGCGGCGACGACCGGGGCGCGCTCGATCGTGCTGCGGCTGACGCCGGTCGGGTCCGGCCCGTCACCCTGGAGGGTGTCGACGAGCGAGTCGCGGCAGTCGTCGGCGGCGGCCAGCTGCTCGGGGGTCGTCGGGCGGTGCGGGGTGGCCGTCCACGTCGCGTAGGCGGAGTCGCCGCCGGTGAGCACCTGGGCGCCGACGACCCCGACGACGGTGGTCGCCGCCGCGAGGGCCCCGGTCAGGGCGAGGCGGCGCCCGGTGCGTCGGCGTGGGGCCGGCCGCGGCGGCACCGGCGCCGGGGGAGCGGCGAGGACCCGCTCGAGGGTGGCGGCGGCGCGGCGCTGCTGGGCCGGGTCGAGCTCGCGCGGGGCGGGGTCGAGGGCGGTCAGGGCCGCGCGGGTCGTGGCGTCGAGGTCGGAGCGGCTCATGACGGGCTCCCTTCGGGGACGGGTCGGGTTCGGGCGGAACGGGTCCCGACGAGGTCGAGGTGGCGGCGCAGGGCGCGTGGGGCGCGGGTGAGTCGCAGCCGGAAGGCGACCGGCGAGATGCCGAGGACGCTCGCGGCCTCCGGCGACGTGAGGTCGTCCCAGTAGGCGAGGGCGAGCACCTCCTGGTCACCGGTCGTCAGGCGCGGCCAGGCGGCGACGAGGTCGAGGCGGCGGGCGACGAGGTCGGGGTCCTCGCCGCCGAAGGGACGGCTGCGCCCGGCCTCGTCGGCCAGCCGGACGGCCAGCGCCTCGCGCCGCCGGACACCGCGCCGGTCGTTGAGCAGCACCCCGCGGGCGACGCCGAAGGCGCAGGCCCGTCCGTCACCGGGGTCGGCCGGCAGGTCGGCGACCCGCCGCCACAGCACGAGGAAGGTCTCGGCGACGACGTCCTCGGCGTGGGTGGGGTGCACGCGACGGCTGACGAAGCGCAGGACGTCGGGGTACCACGCCGCGAACGCGGCGCGGAAGCGCTCCTCGTCGCCCGGCGGGGGCTGGTCGCTCGGTGTCTCCATGTCCCCCTCCTGTCCGGCTCCGGCGGCAGTGTGTCACCGCCGGCCCCACCGATCCCAACATTTCGGGGTCACCCCGAAATGTCGACGAGACACGAGCTCGGAGCCGGGGTTTCGTGGACGAAGTCGTGTCTCGGACGTGGCCCGCCATCTCCGCCCGCCGCGGTCGCTGCCGTGCCGTGGTGCGTCCGGCGCGCCGGGGCCGTCCCGCCGTGCCGTGGTGATGTGGCGGGTCGGCAGGGTGAGACCACGCCGCAGAGGCGAGATGGCGACGGCTCGGTGCGGCGACCGTCTCGCGCGTGCGGCTGCAGGGTCAGCGGGTCACGGCCGGCTCCACCACCTCCAGGAGCCGAGTGCGGAGGTGGCAGCCGGGGCGACCACTTCCGCACTCGACTCCGCTGGACAGAGGGGAGGAGGGGGGTGTCAGTCGAGGTCGGCGAGCGCGGTGGAGACGGAGCGGTGGAAGGTCGGGTAGGCGAGCACCTGCTCGCGCAGCACTGCCGTGGGCACCTTGGCGTGCACCGCCGTCGCGAGCATCGAGAGGACCTCGCCGCCCATCGGCCCGACCGAGGTCGCGCCGACGAGGTGGCCGGCCGCCCGGTCCTCGACGAGGACGATGACGCCCTCGCCGCCGGGGCCGTGGATCCAGCCGCGCGAGCTCTCGCCGAGCGGTGCCTGCCCGACCCGGACGTCGACCCCGGCGTCGCGCGCCTGCTGCTCGGTCATCCCGACGGCGCCGACCTCGGGGTCGGTGTAGGTGACGCGGGGGACGGCGTGGTAGCTGGCCCACGGTCCGTCCGTGCCCGTGATGTCCCGCACGGCGATGCCCGCCTGGTACATCGACATGTGGGTGAAGGCGCCCTTGCCGGTGATGTCGCCGATGGCCCACAGCTTCTCGCCCGCGCGCATCCGCTCGTCGGTCTCGAGCGAGCGGGCGACGGGGTCGAGCCCGACGGTGTCGAGGCCGATGTCGTGGAGGTTCGGGCGGCGGCCGGCGGCGACGAGCAGCCGGTCGGCGTCGAGGTCGAGGTCGGTGCCGTCGGCGTCGGTGACCGAGACGGTGAAGCGACCGTCGGCGTGGGCGACCGACCGGATGGAGGCCCCGGCCAGGACCTGGATGCCGTCGGCCGCGAAGGAGGTGGTGACGACCTCGGAGGCCGCGGGCTCCTCGAGCGCGAGGATGCGCGGCGCCATCTCGACGAGGGAGACGCGCGTGCCGAAGCGCGCGAAGGCCTGCGCGAGCTCGGCACCGATCGCGCCACCGCCGATGACGGTCATCGAGGCCGGCAGCTCGGTGGTGTCGCGGAGCACCTCGCGGTTGGTCCAGAACGGGGTGTCGGCCAGGCCGTCGACCGGGGGAGCGGCGGGTGCGGTGCCGGTGTTGAGCACGACCCCGCGGGATGCCGTGTAGCGGCGGCCGTCGACGTCGACGACGCCGGTGCCCACCAGCCGGGCGTGGCCGCGCACGAACCGCACCCCGGCCCGCTCGAGGCGCTCGACGGCGACGGTGTCGTCCCAGTCGGTGGTGGCCTCGTCGCGGATGCGGGCGTGCACCGGCGCCCAGTCGGGGGAGACCTCGGCCCTGCCGGCGAGCCCGCCCACCCGGCGGGCTTCGGCCAGCAGGTTCGCGGCCCGGATGACCATCTTCGAGGGGACGCAGCCGTAGTAGGGGCACTCGCCGCCGACGAGGCGCTCGTCGACGCCGACCACGGTGAGACCGGCCTTGGCGGCCTCGGTGGCCAGGTGCTCCCCACCCGGTCCGAGGCCGATGACGACGAGGTCCACCGCGGTGTCGCTGCTCATGGGGCCAGCCAAGCACGGTTTGGGCCTGCAGCAACCCCCACCTACCCTTGTGGGATGCCCGGACAGTCCGTCTTCCGCCGGCTCGAGCCGCTGCTCGAGCAGGTCAGCAAGCCGATCCAGTACGTGGGCGGCGAGCTGAACTCCACCGTCAAGGAGTGGGACGTCGCCGGCGACGCGACCGTGCGCTGGGCGCTGATGTACCCCGACGCCTACGAGGTCGGTGTGCCGAACCAGGGCGTCATGATCCTGTACGAAGTGCTCAACGAGCGGCCCGACGCCCTCGCCGAGCGCACCTACGCCGTCTGGCCCGACCTCGAGGCGCTGATGCGCGAGCACGGCGTGCCGCAGTTCACCGTCGACGCGCACCGCCCGGTCGGCGACTTCGACCTCTTCGGGCTCTCCTTCTCGACCGAGCTCGGCTACACCAACATGCTCACGGCGCTCGACCTCGCCGGCATCCCGCTGCACGCCGCCGACCGCGACGAGTCGCACCCGCTCGTGGTCGCGGGCGGCCATGCCGCGTTCAACCCCGAGACGATCGCCGACTTCGTCGACGCCGCGGTCGTGGGCGACGGCGAGGAGGCCGTGCTCGCCGTCACCGACATCGTCGGGGCGTGGAAGCGCGAGGGCCGCCCGGGGGGTCGGCGCGAGGTGCTGATGCGCCTCGCGCGCACCGGCGGCGTCTACGTCCCGCGCTTCTACGACGTCTCGTACCTGCCGGACGGCCGCATCCAGCGCGTCGCCCCCAACCGTCCCGGCGTGCCGTGGCGCGTGTCGAAGCACACCGTCATGGACCTCGACGCCTGGCCCTACCCGAAGCAGCCGCTCGTGCCGCTCGCCGAGTCGGTGCACGAGCGGATGTCGGTCGAGATCTTCCGTGGCTGCACCCGCGGCTGCCGCTTCTGTCAGGCCGGGATGATCACCCGCCCGGTGCGCGAGCGCTCCATCACCGGCATCGGCGAGATGGTCGAGCGTGGTCTGGCCGCGACCGGCTTCGAGGAGGTCGGGCTGCTCTCGCTGTCGAGCGCCGACCACTCCGAGATCGCCGACGTCACCAAGGGCCTCGCCGACCGCTACGAGGGCACGAACACCGGTCTGTCGCTGCCGTCCACGCGCGTCGACGCCTTCAACATCGACCTCGCGAACGAGCTGACCCGCAACGGTCGCCGCTCCGGCCTGACCTTCGCGCCCGAGGGCGGCTCCGAGCGCATCCGCAAGGTCATCAACAAGATGGTCAGCGAGGACGACCTCATCCGCACCGTCGCCGCCGCGTACGGCGCGGGCTGGCGGCAGGTCAAGCTCTACTTCATGTGCGGCCTCCCGACCGAGACCGACGAGGACGTGCTCCAGATCGCCGAGCTCGCCAAGCGGGTCATCGAGACCGGACGCGAGGTCAGCGGCCGCCGCGACATCCGCTGCACGGTGTCCATCGGCGGGTTCGTGCCCAAGCCGCACACGCCGTTCCAGTGGGCCGCCCAGCTCGGGGCCGACGAGACCGACGCGCGCCTGCAGAAGCTGCGCGACGCCATCCGGTCGGACAAGCAGTTCGGCCGCTCGATCGGGTTCCGGTACCACGACGGCAAGCCGGGCATCGTCGAGGGCCTGCTCTCGCGCGGCGACCGCCGGGTCGGCCGCGTCATCGAGGCCGTGTGGCGCGACGGCGGTCGGTTCGACGGCTGGTCCGAGCACTTCTCGTACGAGCGGTGGATGGACGCCGCCGAGCGCGAGCTGCCGCCGCAGGGCGTCGACGTCGCCTGGTACACGACCCGCGAGCGCGAGGAGTCGGAGGTCCTGCCGTGGGACCACATCGACTCCGGCCTCGACAAGGAGTGGCTCTGGCAGGACTGGCTCGACGCCGTCGACGAGGTCGAGGTCGACGACTGCCGTTGGACGCCGTGCTTCGACTGCGGCGTCTGCCCGCAGATGAACACCGAGATCGAGATCGGTCCGACCGGCAAGACGCTCCTGCCCCTCACCGTCCTCGGCTCCGGCCGCGAGCGGATGGCCGAGGCCGCCCACACCCACTGACCGCGAGGATCCGCGTCGTCACCGTGACGGCGCGGAACTTCCGGGACGACGCGGATGCATCCGCGTCCCGAGGGATCTTCCCCGTCATCACGGTGACGGCGCGGAAAGTCCGGAGCTGGGTGCGACAGCGATAACCCCGCACGTGCGGGTTTGGCGCGGGCGCCGGGCGGAGCGGACAGCGATAACCCCGCACGTGCGGGCTTGGCGCGGGCGCCGGCCGGGACGGACAGCGATAACCCCGCACGTGCGGGCTTGGCGCGGGCGCCGGCCGGGACGGACAGCGATAACCCCGCACGTGCGGGCTTGGCGCGGGCGCCGGCCCGGACGGACAGCGATAACCCCGCACGTGCGGGCTCGTCGGCGGCGGTCAGGCGCGCAGGCTCGCGACGACCGTCTCGACCCGCCGGGCCCGCGTCTCGGGCTTCTTCGCCGCAACAACGGCCTCGGCGTGCCGGCGCTGCGCGCTGTAGGTCAGCGCCTCCCACGCCCGGGCCGCGTCCGCGTCGGCGGCGAGGGCCGCGGCGAGGTCCTCGGGGACCTCGACGGTGCGCGGCGCGTCGTCGAGGACGACCGTGACGGTGTGCGTCTCGCCGGCCGCGATGCCCGCGGCCTCCCGGACGGCGGCGCTCGCGCCGAGGAGGAAGCGCCCGCCCATCGCGGCGATGCTCGTCCGCCACGTGTGGCCGGCGACCGTCGCCGCGACCTTGGGCCGTCGCCCGCCGCCGAGCGCCTCGACGACCTCGTCGGGGACGACGAACCCCGTCGTCGTCCCGCCCGTGGCCTCCAGCTGCGTCGTGAACTCCATGGGGGGAGTGTGCCCGACCGGCGCCGGGCGGGGGAGTGACCGAGCCGACCCGTGGCGTCGGCCGCAACCCTCGGCGCGCACCTGTCCGCCGGTGCCACGATGACGACGTGGGCCGGCCCAGCAGCAGCAGCGGACGCCGCTCGCTGCTGCTCGGCACCGACTCGGCGGGTGACGCGGTCCGACGGATCGCGGTGGCGCTCACCGCGCTCGCCGTCGTCATCGTCGTCGGGACACTGGGTTACCTGGTCCTCGGCTTCACCCTGCTCGAGGCGCTCTACCAGACGGTGACGACTGTGGCGACGGTCGGCTTCCGCGAGGTCCGGCCCCTCGGCCCCACCGGGGAGGCCTTCACCATCGTCCTCATCCTCCTCGGGGTGGGGACCGTCCTGTACAACCTCGGGGTCCTCGTCGAGGCCGTCACCGAGGGTCACCTGCGCGAGCACCTCGGGAGGCGCCGGATGGAGCGCGACATCGCGCGGCTGCGCGACCACGTCATCGTCTGCGGGTTCGGCCGGGTCGGGCGCTCCACGACCCGCTACCTGCTGGACCGCGGCCACGCGGTCGTCGTCGTCGACACCGAGGCCACCCGGCTCGAGGGCCACACCGGCCCGTTCGTCCACGGGGACGCCGCGAGCGACGACACCCTGCGGGCCGCCGGCATCGACCGTGCCCGCGCCCTCGTGATCATCAGCCGGGCCCGCACGCTCGGCTCCAAGGAGAAGCTCGTCCTCGCCGGCGCCACGCGGGCGGTCAACCCGCAGCTCATCGGCGGCCGGAGGATGGCCTCCTTCGCCCTGCACGCCGACGTCGGCCGCACCCTCGCCGAGGTCGACGTCCCGGGGACGTGCGGGTGCCAGCTGCTCGCCGTGCGCGCGCCGCGGAAGGGGCCGTTCACGCCGTCACCGCCCCCGCAGACCGTGCTGGCCGCCGGCGCGACGCTCATCGTCTTCGGGACCCCCGACCAGGTCGGCCGCCTGCGCGCGCTCGCGGCCGACGGGCGCGTCCCGACCGTCGTCGACGGCTGACGCGCCGCCGGCGCCCCTGTCAGGATGACGCCGTGGACGAGCGACCGACCCCGCCCCGCGCCATCACGCTGCGCTTCCTCGCCGCGCCGACCGACGCCGGGCACTCCGGCTCGGTGAGCGCCGGTCGGGTGCTCGAGTGGATCGACAAGGCGGGCTACGCGGCCGCCGCCGGCTGGAGCGGCACGTACTGCGTCACGGCGTACGTCGGCAACGTCCGCTTCACCCGTCCCGTCGAGGTCGGTGACCTCGTGGAGGTGACGGCCACCGTCGTCCACACCGGCCGCTCGTCGATGCACATCACGGTCGACGTCGCCTCGGGCGCCCCGCGCACCCGTCGGCTCGAGCCGGCCACGCGCTGCCTCATCGTCTTCGTCGCCGTCGACGCCGAGGGCCGCTCGACCCCCGTGCCGCCGCTCGTCCCGGCGACGCTGGGGGAGGAGCTGCAGCAGCGCTGGGCGGTGCGCCGGGCCGAGCTCCGCGCCGAGGTCGAGGCCGCGATGGCCGGCCAGGTCTACTCGGACGCCGGCACCGCCCCGCGCGTCACGATGCGCTTCCTCGCCGCGCCCACCGACGTCAACTGGGGCGGCAAGGTGCACGGCGGCATCGTCATGCGCTGGATCGACGAGGCGGCCCACGTCCTCGCCACCCGGTGGACGGGCAGCGCCGACAACGTCGCGATCTTCACCGGCGGGGTGCGCTTCTACCGGCCCCTGCGCATCGGCCACCTCGTCGAGGTCGAGGCGCGGCTACTGCACACCGGCCGCACGTCGATGCACGTGGGCGTCCACGTGCGCTCCGGCGATCCCGCCGACGGCGAGGGCTCCCTCGAGCTGACCACGTACTGCCGCACCGTGTTCGTGGCCCTCGACGCCGAGCGGCGGGCCGTCCGGGCGCCGACCTGGACGCCGGTCAGCGACGAGGACCGGGACCTCGACGCCCATGCCCTCGAGCTCGTCGCCATCCGGGAGCGCTTCGGCGACTGATGGGGGCACCGGGGGATCGGTGACAGTGTGTCGTTGACGATGGTGTGCGACACACACTATCGTGTCGGCATGACCTCACCCGACGACCCGACCCTCGCGGGGCACCTCCAGGAGCTGCGTCGGGGCACGGTCGTCGTCGCCGCCCTGGCGAGCCTGCGGACCGCGGGCTACGGCTACGCGCTCCTCGAGACGCTGGGCCGGGCCGGCTTCGAGGTCGACGCCAACACGCTCTACCCGCTGCTGCGCCGGCTCGAGAAGCAGGGCCTGCTCACGGCGGAGTGGAACACCGAGGAGTCCCGCCCGCGGAAGTTCTACCGGACGAGCCCCTCCGGCGAGGACGTCCTCGCCGCCCTCCGTGCCGACTGGCGCGCGCTCGACGCCGCCATCACCGACCTCGCCTGACCCGACCGACCGGAGGAGCCCACCATGGGGAGCCTGACCGACCGCTACGTCTCCGCCACCGTCCGCGAGCTCGCGCAGGACCAGCGCGACGACGTCGACCGTGAGCTGCGCGGCACCATCGAGGACATGGTCGAGGCCCGCCTCGACACCGACGCCGCGACCGACCGCGAGGAGGCCGAGCGCGCCGTCCTCGTCGAGCTCGGTGACCCGGTCCGCCTCGCCGCGGGCTACACCGGCCGTCCGCTGCACCTCATCGGGCCGGCGGTCTACCCCGAGTGGCGCCGGCTCGTCACCCTGCTCGTCACCGTCATCTCGCCGATCGCCGCGGTGGGGACCCTCGTCGTGCGGCTGTTCGTCGACGACGTCGCGACCGACGGCGTCGGGCCGGCCTTCGGGAGCGCCGCCCTGGCCGGGCTGACCACGGCGTTCCACGTCGTGTTCTGGACCACGCTCGTGTTCGCCATCCTGGAGCGCGCGCAGCCCGGCACGGGAGTCATGGGCTGGACGCCCGACCAGCTCCCCGACGCCCCGTCCTCGCGACGGTCGGTCGGGCGGTCGGAGGCCGTGTTCTCGGTCGTCGCCCTCGTCGTCATGGCCCTCGCGGTCGTCTGGCAGGAGACGAGCTCGCCGGTCCGGGTGCGCGGGGAGGCCGTGCCGGTGCTCGACCCCGCGCTCTGGTCGGGATGGCTGCCGCTGTTCCTCGTCCTGCTGGCCGCCCACGCGGCGCTCGTGCTCGGCGCCCTCCGGGCTCGCCGCTGGACGTGGACGACGGTCGGCGTGGGCGTCGCCCTCGACCTCGCGGTCGCGGCGCTGCTCGTCGGGCTCGCGCAGACCGACCGGCTCTACGACCCCGCGTTCGTCGCCGCGCTCGTCGACGGCGGATGGGCGACCGCGGGCCGCGACCTGCGGGTCGCCACCGTGCTCGGCGTCGTCGTCGTCACCGTCTGGGACCAGGTCGAGACCGCCCGGCGGATGCGCAGCCGCTGACGCCGGCTGAGGACCTGCTGAGGACGCCGGCGCGGGGCCGCCCTGCGCCGGAGGGCGATCCGTGACATCCGTCAGGGTGCGAAGCGGGCTCGCGGGGTGAGGCTGCGCGTCACGGGGCCACCGCCCCGTGACAGGTCTCCCAGGAGGTATCCCGTGACAGGAACCACTCGTGGGACGGTGGCGCTCGTCGGCGCCGCCGTCCTCGCCGCGACCGGAGCCGGGGCGCTCGGCGCCGGCGCGGCCGCCGCTGCACCGCACGGCACCGGCCGGCACACGGTCAGCCCCGCCCCGGCGTGGACCACGCGGGCGCAGGCCCAGCGCTCCGCGGCGGCGACGTCCGGCCCGACGACCCGGGTCAAGGTCTGGCTCGCGCCCCGCGACGGCGCCGGCCTGCGCCGGCTCGCGGCCGCGGTCTCGGACCCGTCCTCGGCGCAGTACGGGCACTACCTCGACACCGCGCGGTACGCGGCGCGCTACGCGCCCACCGCCGCGACCGTCGACGCCGTCAGCGGATGGGCCCGGGGCGCGGGCCTGCACGTCGACACCGTCGGCACCGACCGCCACTTCGTCGAGGTCTCCGGCAGCCGCGAGGCGGTCTCGTCGGCCTTCACGGCGAACCTGCGCACCTTCACGCTCGACGGTGCCACGGGCACGGCCCCGACGAGCGCCGTCACCGTGCCCGACGCCCTCGGCGCGCAGGTCCTCGCCGTCACGGGACTCGACACCGTGACGCACCGGACCCGGCCCGCGCAGGAGGGTGGCCGGGGCACGGCGTCCACCTCGACGGCCTCGCCGAGCGACCTCGGGCCGCCCGCCGGCTTCGTCAACTCGACGACCTGCGGCGCGTACTACGGCCAGAAGGTCGACCGGACCGACCCGGCGTTCGAGGGCAAGCACCTGCCCTACTCGGTGTGCGGCTACACCCCGAAGCAGCTGCGCTCGGCGTACGGCATCACCGCGTCGCACCTGACCGGCAAGGGCGAGACGGTGGCCATCACCGACGCGTTCGCGGCGCCCACCATCGAGGAGGACGCGAACACCTACGCGACCCGCCACGGGGACAAGGCCTTCCGCCGCAACCAGTTCACGCAGGCCAACGACACCACGTACGACCCCACGAAGGTCGAGGAGTGCGGTGGCAACGGCTGGTACGGCGAGGAGACCCTCGACGTCCAGGCCGTCCACGGGATGGCGCCCGACGCGAAGGTCGCCTACTACGGCGCGGCCAGCTGCTACGACGACGACCTGCTGAACTCGATCGCCCGCGTGGTGCACGACAACAAGGCCTCGCTCATCTCCAACTCGTGGGGCGAGCCGACCTACGTCGTCGTCGACGGCGTGAAGACGCCGACCATCGACGACGCGCTCGTCCAGGCCTACGAGTCGGTCATCCTCCAGGGCGCCGTCCAGGGCATCGGCACCTACTTCTCCTCGGGTGACGACGGCGACGAGGGCGCGAACACCGGTGTCGTGTCGCCGGACTGGCCCGCGGCCGACCCCTACGTCACGGCAGTGGGCGGCACGGCCCTCGCCATCGACAAGCAGGGACGCCGCCGGTTCGAGACCGGCTGGGGCACCGAGAAGTACACGCTCTCGAACGGTGCGTGGGCGCCGGTCGGCTACCTCTACGGCGCCGGCGGCGGGTGCAGCGACCGCTTCACCAAGCCGTTCTACCAGCAGCACACGGTGACCGGCTGCGCGATGCGCGGCGTCCCCGACGTCGCGATGGACGCGGACCCGACCACCGGCATGCTCGTCGGTGAGACCCAGGTCTTCGACGCGCCGACGCGCTTCGGCCAGGGAGTCCGCTACGGCGAGTACCGGATCGGTGGCACCAGCCTCGCGTCGCCGCTCATGGCCGGCCTCCAGGCCACCGTGCAGCAGCACCGTGGCCGCATCGGCTTCGCCAACCCGTCGCTCTACCGCCTGGCCCGCACCTCGGGCGTCTTCTACGACGTCCGTCACCAGGGCGACCGCGGCAACGTGCGCGTCGACTACGTCAACGGCCTCAACGCCGACGACGGGCTCGTCCCCAGCGTCCGGACCTTCGACCAGGACTCGAGCCTGACGACCGGTCGCGGCTGGGACGACGTCACCGGGGTGGGTGCGCCGACGGCGCGCTACCTCGCCACCGCCTCACGGCGGCACTGACACCCGGCCTGCCCCCGGGTGCGCAGCAGAGGGCCCGGCCGCCACGTGCGGCCGGGCCCTCGTGCGTGCGCGGGGTCAGGCGTAGAGCGCGCCGACGACCTCGCGGAAGGTCCGGGTGTGCAGGTCGACGTCCTCCCGGGTCGTGTCCGGGCACATGAGCGCCATGTTGTGGAACGGCGTCATGAGGATGCCGCGGTTGACCATCGCCAGGTGCATGTACGCGTCGATGCCGTCGTCGTGGGCCGCGGCGGCCTCCTCGCCGGACCGCGGTGCGGGACGGGCGAACCGGTACTCCGAGCGCGCCCCGAGCCGGCTCACCGACCACGGCACGTCGTACTCGTCGAGCGTCGCCTGCACCCCCTCGGTGAAGGCGCTCGCGAGCCCGAGCATGTGGTCGAAGGCGTCCTCGGTGAGGACCTCCGCGAGCGTCGCCCGCATCGCCGCCGTCGAGAGGGCGTTGCCGGCGAGCGTCCCGCCGACACCGCCGACGTCGATGATGTCGGCCTCGCCGGTCTCGGTGTGCCGGGTGACGGCGCGCGCCACCTCCTCGCTGATGCCGTAGGCGCCGCAGGGGATGCCGCCGCCGATCGACTTGCCGATGACGAAGATGTCGGGCTGCAGGTCCCACGCCCGGGTCGCGCCGCCCCATCCGGCCGAGAACGTGTGCGTCTCGTCGATCATCAGCAGCGCGCCGTGCTTCGTGGCGAGCTCGCGCAGCCCCTCGAGGAAGCCCGGCTCGGGCAGGACGATGCCGATGTTCGTCAGCGCCGGCTCGGTGAGGATCGCGGCGACGTCGCCGTGGGCGAGCTCGCGCTCGACCGACGCGAGGTCGTTCCACGTCGCCGCCCGGGTCGTCATCTCGAGCGGGACGGGGGGAGCGACGTTCCCGGGGCGCGAGACGGTCGTGCCGTCGGGGCCGGGGACCGCGAACGTCTCGTCGACCGACCCGTGGTAGCAGTAGCCGAAGACGAGGATCTTCGAGCGGCCGGTCGCGAGCCGGGCCAGACGCACCGCCCACCGGTTGGCGTCGGTCGCCGAGAGGGTGAAGCTCCACAGCGGCATCGTGAAGCGCCGGGTCAGCTCCTCGCCGACCCACTGCGCGTCCTCGCTGGGCAGCATCGTCGTGATGCCGCCGAGCTCGCCCATCCGCCGGGCGACGGCCGCCGCGGTGGGCGCGGGGGAGTGGCCGGCCATCGCACCGGTGTCGCCGAGCGCGAAGTCGACGTAGGTGTGGTCGTCGACGTCGGTGATCCGGTTCCCGCGGGCGTGGTCGAGGTAGAGCGGGAAGCCGCCGCTCCACTTGTTCATCCAGGTCATGGGCACGCGGCCGAAGAGGTTGCCGCCGGCCTCGTAGAGCGCGCGGCTGCGTGGGTGGTCCGCGGTGTACTGCTCCTGCTCGGCGGCGAGGAGACGGGCGAGTCGGGCGCGGTCGGTGCTCGGCATGGAGGCACGATAGTGCTGCGGATGGCGTGGCGAGAACCCCCGCTCGCCACTCGATCCGTGACCAGCGGACGTCGGGCCTCCTCGATCCACGGTCTCCGTCGACGCCGGTGGGGCCGGTTCGGTCGACCGGCCGCCGCCTCCTACGCTGGGCACCATGGCCCGCCAGCGCACCCCCGACGGACCCCCGCCGCCCCCGGCGGTCCAGAAGCTCCGCATCCGCTACGCCAAGCGCGGCCGGCTGCGCTTCTCGTCGACCCGCGACTTCTCGCGCGCGCTCGAGCGGGCGCTGCGCCGCTCCGGCGTGCCGATGGCCTTCTCGGCGGGCTTCCACCCGCACCCCCTCATCTCCTACGCCAACGCGGCGCCGACCGGCACCGCGAGCGAGGCCGAGTACTTCGAGATCCGCGTCACCGAGCGGGTCGACCCCGAGGCCGTCCGGGCCGCGCTCGACGAGGCCCTGCCCGTCGACCTCGACGTCCTCGAGGTCGTCGAGGCCGGGCCCGGCGCGCTCGCCGACCGGCTCGAGGCGAGCGAGTGGGACCTGCGCCTGCGGGGCAGCACGCCGGAGGAGCTGGAGCCGGTCGTCGCGGCGTACCTCGTCGCCGAGCGGGCCGAGACCACCCGCACCTTCAAGTCCGGCCCCCGCACGTTCGACACCCGCGAGGCGGTCCTGGACCTGCATGTCGCCGGGTCCGACGAGGAGGGGTGTGCGATACTGCGGATGGTCGTACGGCACACCACACCGTCCGTACGCCCCGATGACATCCTGACCGCACTCCACGCGGTGACGGGGTTCGCACCACCGGTTCCACCACTGGTGACCCGACTGGCGCAGGGCCCGCTCCGTGAGGACCGTGCCGGGGTGGCCGACCCGTTGGCCGCCGACCGGGAGGCCGTCGGCCCCGAGAGGTGACGCGCCCCCCGCGCGAGCCGATCGAGGCAGCAGCTGACTTCCGTGCGGGCCGCTCGGCCCACACGATCCGATCGTGCACCGCACGGCCGGCGAGGAGCCGCCCCAGGGCGTCTCCGGTGTGGTCGACGGCCCGCGGGTGACGAAAGGGGCCGTCATGGCTTCCGAGACCGACCCGACCACCACCACCGACGCCGACGCGGCGCCCGTCGAGGCGAGCAGCGGCGACGAGGCCGCCCAGGCGCCCGCGCCGAAGAAGCGGGCCCCGCGCAAGCGGGCCACGAAGAAGGCCGCCGCCCCGGAGCCGGCGCCCGCCGTCGAGGCGACGGACGCCGCCCCCGCCGCGGACGCCCCGGTCGACGCCCCCGCGGCCGCCGCGGACGAGGCCCCGGCCAAGCCCAAGCGCAAGGCCGCCGCCCGCAAGAAGACCTCGAAGAAGGCCGCGGCCGCGCAGACCCTCGACCTCGTCGTCGAGCCGGTCGCCGAGCCCCTGCCCGAGCTCGTCCCCGTCGAGGAGCCCGAGGAGGAGGACGCGGCCGTCGAGCCGACGGCCGAGGCGCCCGCCGCCGAGGAGCCCGCGCCCGCCGGCCCCGCCTTCGGCCTGGTCTTCCAGGCCCCCGAGGTCACGGTCGCCCCGCGCCGCCGCCGGGCCACCTCGCCCGCGCAGGCCCCGGCCGAGGCGCCCGCCGAGCGCGCCGAGGAGCCGGCCGAGGCGGCCCCCGCCGCCGCCGAGCAGGCCTCCGACGAGACCACCGCCGAGCGTCCCGCCTCCGCCGACGCCACCGACGAGGGCGAGGGCGGCTCCCGCGGCCGCCGTCGTCGCGGTGGCCGCGGCCGCCGCGCCCGCGGCAAGGGCGAGGACGAGCAGGCGCCCGCCGCCGAGAAGGACACCGAGACCCCCGCCGCCGACGACGACGCCCCGGCCCGCGGTGGCCGCGGGGGTCGCCAGGCCGCCGACGACACCGAGGCCGAGGGCGACGGCGACTCCTCCTCGAGCCGCCGCCGGCGCCGCCGCCGCCGCGGGGGAGCGGGCGGCGAGGGCGACGACCCGCCCGGCACCGTCACCAAGGTCCGCGAGCCGCGCGCCGAGCGCGACGAGCCGACGGCCGTCAAGGGCTCGACCCGCCTCGAGGCCAAGAAGCAGCGCCGCCGCGAGGGCCGTGAGGCCGGCCGGCGCCGCACGATCATCACCGAGGCCGAGTTCCTCGCCCGCCGCGAGAGCGTCGAGCGGACGATGGTCGTCCGCGGCCGTGAGGGCCGCACCCAGATCGGGGTCCTCGAGGACGGCGTGCTCGTCGAGCACTACGTCTCCCGCGAGACCACCGCGTCGATGGCCGGCAACGTCTACCTCGGCCGCGTCCAGAACGTCCTGCCCTCGATGGAGGCCGCCTTCGTCGACATCGGCAAGGGCCGCAACGCCGTGCTCTACGCCGGCGAGGTCAACTGGGACGCCGCCGGGCTCGAGGTCAACCAGGCCAAGCGCATCGAGAACGCCCTCTCCTCCGGCGACACCGTCCTCGTCCAGGTGACCAAGGACCCGATCGGCCACAAGGGCGCGCGGCTCACCTCGCAGATCAGCCTGCCCGGCCGCTACGTCGTCTACGTGCCCGAGGGCTCGATGACCGGCATCTCGCGCAAGCTCCCCGACACCGAGCGCGCCCGCCTCAAGGCGATCCTCAAGGAGGTCGTGCCGGACGGCGCCGGCGTCATCGTCCGCACCGCCGCCGAGGGCGCGTCCGAGGCCGACCTCAAGGCCGACGTCGAGCGCCTCATGAAGCAGTGGGAGCGCATCGAGAAGAAGGCGGCGTCCGCCAAGGCGAAGAAGTCCGGCAGCGGGGGAGCGCCCGCGCTCCTGCACGGCGAGCCCGACCTCACCATCCGCGTCATCCGCGACGTCTTCACCGAGGACTTCTCCTCGCTCGTCGTCTCCGGCGAGAAGGCCTGGGGCGAGGTCAGCGAGTACGTCGAGGACGTCGCGCCCGACCTGGCCGCGCGCGTCTCGCGGTGGACCTCCGACGACGACGTCTTCGCGGCCCACCGCATCGACGAGCAGATCGCCAAGGCGATGGACCGCAAGGTCTGGCTGCCCTCGGGCGGCTCGCTCGTCATCGACCGCACCGAGGCGATGACCGTCGTCGACGTCAACACCGGCAAGTTCGTCGGCTCCGGGGGCAACCTCGAGGAGACGGTGACGAAGAACAACCTCGAGGCCGCCGAGGAGATCGTCCGCCAGCTCCGGCTGCGCGACATCGGCGGCATCATCGTCATCGACTTCATCGACATGGTGCTGGAGTCCAACCGCGACCTCGTGGTCCGGCGCCTGCTCGAGTGCCTCGGGCGCGACCGCACCAAGCACCAGGTCGCCGAGGTCACCTCGCTCGGCCTGGTCCAGATGACCCGCAAGCGCGTCGGCTCCGGCCTCATCGAGGTCTTCTCCGAGCAGTGCGAGCACTGCAGCGGGCGCGGCATCGTCGTCCACACCGAGCCGGTCGACCGCTCCGGCGGCGGCCACGGTGGCGGCAACGGCTCCGGCGGCGACTCCGGCCGCTCGTCGGGCCGCGGTCGCCGGGGCGGCAACGGGACCTCGTCCGGTGGCTCCCCGCAGCCGGCCAAGGAGGCGCCCGCGCCCGAGCCCGCGCGCCCGGCCGGCGGCCCGACCGCCGCGCAGATCGCCGCGGCCGCCCACGCCGCCGCGCTCAAGCACACCGACCCGGCCGACGTCGCCACGGAGATCGCCGCCGAGGTGGCGGCCGTCACCGCGCCCGACGCCGACCCGCAGCCGGTGGCCGAGCAGCCCGCCGAGACCGCCCCGGTGGCCGAGGCGCCCGCGCCCGTCGCCGAGCCGGCCCCGGCGCCCGTCGTCGAGGCCCCGGCCGCCGCGCCGGCGCCGCGGACCCGGCGCAAGCGCGGACGCGTCGTCGCCCCGGCCGGCCCCCCGCCGGCGGCGGTCGAGGCCGCAGCCGACGGCGACGCCTGACCGAGCCCGGCAGGCACGACCCGGACCGCGGGGGGGGGGGGGGGCCCCCGGGGGGGGCCGCCCGCCGCGCCGGTAGTCTGGTGAGTCGGTGCGCCCACCGCGTCGGTGTCCCGTGTCGTCCACGGGGTCGCTACCGGCCGGTCGACCAGCGAGCGCGCCCGAACAGGAAGTGAGTACGTACCGTGTACGCGATTGTGCGCGCAGGTGGTCGCCAGGAGAAGGTCTCCGTGGGCGACACCCTGCTCATCGACAAGCAGACCGGCGTCGCCGGCGACAAGATCCAGCTGCAGCCGCTGCTCCTCGTCGACGGTGGGACCGTCACGAGCGACGCCGCGAAGCTCGCCAAGGTCACCGTGACGGCCGAGGTCGTGAAGGCCGCCAAGGGCCCGAAGATCACGATCCTCAAGTACAAGAACAAGACCGGCTACCGGAAGCGCCAGGGCCACCGCCAGCCGCTCACCCAGGTCAAGATCACCGCGATCGACGCCTGAGCACCTCGCTCGGACCTCACGGACAGGAACCACAGACATGGCACACAAGAAGGGTGCGTCCTCGACCCGCAACGGTCGTGACTCCAACCCCCAGTACCTCGGCGTCAAGCGCTACGGCGGCCAGGTCGTCAAGGCCGGCGAGATCATCGTCCGCCAGCGCGGCACCCACTTCCACCCCGGCGACGGCGTCGGCCGTGGCGGCGACGACACGCTGTTCGCGCTCGTCCCGGGTGCGGTGACCTTCGGCACCAAGCGCGGCCGCAAGACCGTCAACATCACGCCGGTGGAGACCGTCGCGGTGTGACGCCTCGCCGGGCCCCCGGGCCCGGCACCACGCACCACCCGAGGGGCGGGCCGCGATCGGCCCGCCCCTCGTCGCATCCCACAGTCAGGAGCCCCACCGCGATGGCGACCTTCGTCGACCGCGTCGTCCTCCACGTCTCCGCCGGCAACGGCGGGCACGGGGTGGCATCCGTCAAGCGCGAGAAGTTCAAGCCGCTCGGCGGTCCCGACGGCGGCAACGGCGGCCGGGGTGGCTCCGTGGTCATCGCGGTCGACCCGCAGGCCACGACGCTCCTCGACTACCACCACACGCCGCACCGCCGGGCCGAGAACGGCAAGCCGGGGGCCGGTGACGAGCGCAACGGTGCCGACGGCGCCGACCTCGTCCTCTCCGTCCCCGAGGGCACCGTCGTCAAGGGCGCCGACGGCGAGGTGCTCGCCGACCTCGTCGGCTTCGACGCCACCTACGTCGTCGCCCGCGGCGGCCGCGGCGGCCTGGGCAACAAGGCGCTCGCCAGCGCCCGCCGCAAGGCGCCGGGCTTCGCGCTGCTCGGCGAGCCGGGGGAGGCCCTCGACGTCGTCCTCGAGCTCAAGTCGCTCGCCGACGTCGCGCTCATCGGCTTCCCGAGCGCCGGCAAGTCCTCGCTCGTCTCCGTCGTCTCGGCTGCCCGCCCCAAGATCGCCGACTACCCGTTCACGACGCTCGTGCCGAACCTCGGTGTCGTGACGGCCGGTTCGGAGCGCTACACGATCGCCGACGTCCCCGGCCTCATCCCCGGCGCGAGCGAGGGCAAGGGCCTCGGCCTGGAGTTCCTCCGCCATGTCGAGCGCTGCTCGGTGCTCGTCCACGTCGTCGACTGCGCGACCCTCGAGCCCGGCCGCGACCCGATGACCGACCTCGACGTCATCGAGGCCGAGCTCGCCGCGTACGTCTCCGACGACAGCCTCGGCGGCCGCCCGCTGTCCGAGCGCACGCGCATCGTCGTGCTCAACAAGGCCGACGTGCCCGAGGCCCGCGACCTCGCCGAGATGGTCAAGCCGATGCTCGAGGAGCGCGGCCTCGAGGTGTTCGTCGTCTCCGCCGTCGCCCACACCGGCCTGCGGGAGCTGACCTTCGCCCTCGCGCGCCACGTCGCGCAGGCCCGCGCCGAGCTCGAGGCCGCCGTCGTCGAGCGGCCGCGCGTCGTCATCCGCCCGAAGGCCGTCGACGACAGCGGCTTCCACGTGCGCCGCGAGGACACGCCGGAGGGCGAGGTCTTCCGCGTCCTCGGGGACCGGCCGACGCGCTGGGTGCGCCAGACCGACTTCTCCAACGACGAGGCCGTCGGCTACCTCGCCGACCGGCTGAGCCGGCTCGGGGTCGAGGAGGCGCTGCTCAGGGCCGGCGCCGTCTCGGGCTCGACCGTCCTCATCGGCCCGCTCGAGGACGCGGTCGTCTTCGACTGGGAGCCGACGATGGCGAGCGGCGCCGAGCTGCTGGCCGGCCCGCGCGGCACCGACGTGCGCTTCGAGGACTCCGGGCGCAAGACCCGCGCCGAGAAGCGCGACGAGTTCCACGGCCGCAAGGACGCGCAGACCGCGGCCCGCGACGAGCTCGCCGCCGAGCGCCGCGCCGGCCACTGGGCCACGGCCCGGGACGAGGACTGACGCCCGTGCCCGCCACCGCTGCCGCCGCCCTGCGCCGTGCCGTGGGGGCGGGCCGCCGCCTCGTCGTCAAGGTCGGCTCCTCGTCCCTGACGAGCGCCGACGGCGGGCGCCTCGACCTCGACGCGCTCGGGGCGCTCGTCGACGTCCTCGCCGGGCGCCGCGCCGCCGGGCACCAGGTCGTGCTCGTGTCCTCGGGCGCCATCGCCGCCGGCATCGGCCCGCTCGGGCTGGACCGGCGCCCCACCGACCTCGCGACCCAGCAGGCCGCCGCGTCGGTCGGCCAGGGTGCGCTCGTCGCGGCCTACCAGGCGGCCTTCGCACGGCACGGCCTGACCGTGGGCCAGGTCCTGCTCACCGCCGACGACACGACCCGCCGCAGCCACTACACGAACGCCCGGCGCACCCTCGAGCGGCTGCTCGAGCTCGGCATCGTCCCGATCGTCAACGAGAACGACACGGTGGCCACGCAGGAGATCCGCTTCGGCGACAACGACCGCCTCGCCGCGGTCGTCGCCGACCTCGTGGGCGCCGACGGGCTCGTCCTCCTCACCGACGTCGACAGCCTCTACGACGGCCCGCCGTCGAAGGGCGGCTCGCAGCGGGTCCCGCTCGTCGCGACGGACGCCGACCTCGAGGCCGTGACGATCGGCGGCACCGGCTCGGCCGTCGGCAGCGGCGGGATGGTGACCAAGGTCGAGGCCGCGGGCATCGCCGGCGCCGCGGGCATCCCGACCCTCCTGACCCGGCTCGCCGACGTCGCCGCCGGCCTCGACGGCGCCGACGTGGGCACCGTCTTCGCGCCGGCCGCCGCGACGCGGGCCTCGCGCAAGCGTTGGCTGGCCCACGCCACGTCGGCCAAGGGGCGGCTGGTCATCGACGACGGCGCCGTCACCGCGGTGACCGAGCGGCGCACCTCGCTCCTGCCGGCCGGGATCACCGAGGTCGTCGGCTCGTTCGCCGCGGGCGACCCGGTCGACGTCTGCGCCACGGACGGCCGCGTCATCGCCCGCGGGCTCGTCACCTACGCCTCGACGGAGCTGCCGCGGCTGCTCGGCCGCTCGACGCGCGACCTCGCCCGCGAGCTCGGCCCGGGGTACGAGCGCGAGGTCGTCCACCGCGACGACCTCGTCGTCCTCTGACCCCACCTGTCACACGCGTATCGGGTCACCCGATACGACCGCGCCGTACCCCGGAACCGTTCCGGGGTTCAGCGCAGCTGTATCGGGTCACCCGATACGCGTGAGGTCCTTGGTGCGAGCCACCGCGGCGCGGCGCGGGGGGCTTCAGCGGATGCGCTCGACCTCGAACTGCATCCGCGGGTGCGCGATCTCCTCCTGGCTCTGGACGAGCTGGAGCTCGCGCCGGCCGGAGTCGAGGGTGCGCTGCAGCAGGTCGAACACCGACGACACGGTGCGCCCGAGCGCGACGCCGGCGTCGCCGGTCTCGAGCAGGTGCGCCGTGAAGAGCGCCGCCGTCACGTCGCCCGACCCGTTGGCCTTGAGCGGCAGGTGCGGGGTGCGGACGATCCACGCGCCGTCGTCGTGCACCGCGAGCATCTCGATGGTGTCCTCGGGACGGTCGGGCCGCAGCACCGACGTGACGAGCACGGTCGAGGGGCCCATCGCCCGCGCGGCCTCGACGGAGGCCAGCGTGGAGTCGAGGTCGCCCGGGTCGGTCTCGGTGAGGAAGCCGAGCTCGAACTGGTTCGGCGTGATGAGGTCGGCCTGCGGGACGACCTTCTCGCGCAGCAGGACCGGGATGGCCGGGTGCACGAAGCATCCCGACTTCGCGTTGCCCATGACCGGGTCGCAGGCGTAGATCGCCGAGGGGTTGGCGGCCTTGGTGCGCGCGACGGCGTCGAGGACGACCTCGCCGATCTGCTCGCCGCCCTGGTAGCCCGACAGCACCGCGTCGACCTCGCCGAGGGCCTCGCGCTCCTCGATGCCGGTGACGACCTCGCGGACGTCCTCCGGCGGCATGAGCGGGCCGCGCCACGCGCCGTAGCCGGTGTGGTTCGAGAAGTGCACCGTGTGGACGGGCCACACCTCGACGCCGAGCCGCTGCAGGGGGAACACCGCCGCGGAGTTGCCGACGTGGCCGTACGCGACGGAGGACTGGATGGACAGGATCGTCGTCACGCCCTCCATCCTGTCACCGTCCCGCCCGCCGGAAGTGCCGCGACCCCCGTCGGGGGCCGGGCCTACCCTTGGCGCATGTCCGACCGCACCGCCACCGGGGCCGACCAGGGGCCCAGCGCCGCCGACGTCGAGCAGGTCCGCGTCCTCGCCGAGGCCGCCCGCACCGCCTCCCGCCGCCTCGCCCTGCTCTCGCGCGCCGAGAAGGACGCCGCCCTCCACGCGCTCGCCGACGCCCTCGACGCCGCCACCGACGAGGTCGTCGCCGCCAACGAGCGCGACCTCGCCCGCGGGCGCGAGCACGGGATGCCCGAGAGCCTCCAGGACCGGCTGCGACTGGACCCCCCGCGCGTCGCGGCCGTCGCCCAGGCGCTGCGCGACATCGCCGCGCTGCCCGACCCGGTCGGCGAGGTCGTCCGCGGCTCGACGCTGGCCAACGGGCTGCAGATCCGCCAGGTGCGGGTGCCGATGGGTGTCGTCGGGATGATCTACGAGGCCCGGCCCAACGTCACCGTCGACGCCGCCGGCCTCGGCCTCAAGTCCGGCAACGCGGTCATCCTGCGCGGGGGCAGCGCCGCGGCCGAGACCAACCGGGCCACCGTCGCCGTCCTGCGGGCCGCGCTCGAGCGCCAGGGTCTGCCCGCCGACGCGGTCGCCCTGCTCGACGGCGGCCACTCGGTCGTCACCGCGCTGATGACGGCCCGCGGTCTCGTCGACCTGCTCATCCCGCGCGGCGGCGCCGACCTCATCCAGGCCGTCGTCACCGGCTCGACCGTGCCCGTCATCGAGACCGGCATCGGCAACTGCCACGTCTACGTCGACGCCGCCGCGGACCTCGACAAGGCCCTGGCCATCGCGGTCAACGCCAAGACGCACCGCCCGAGCGTCTGCAACGCGGCCGAGTCGCTGCTGGTCCACCGCGCCGTCGCCGACGCCTTCCTGCCCAAGGCGCTCGCCGCGCTCGCGGCCGAGGGGGTCGTGCTGCACACCGACGAGCGCGCCTCGGCCGGCGCGCGGGCGGCCGGGGTGGCCCACGACGCCGCCACGGACGAGCACTTCGCCACGGAGTTCCACGGCCTCGAGATGTCCGTCGGCGTCGTCGACGACCTCGACGCCGCGCTGACGCACATCCGCCGGTTCGGCTCGGGCCACACCGAGGCCATCGTCACCGAGGACCGCGGGGCCGCGCGTCGCTTCACCGCCGAGGTCGACGCCGCCGCGGTCATGGTCAACGCGAGCACCCGCTTCACCGACGGCGGCGAGTTCGGGTTCGGGGCCGAGATCGGCATCTCGACGCAGAAGCTGCACGCCCGCGGCCCGATGGCCCTGCCCGAGCTGACGTCCACCAAGTGGGTCGTCGAGGGAGACGGTCAGGTCCGCGTCTGACCCGAGGCCGCCGGGCGGGGGAGCGGATGCTCCTCGTCGCCGCGCGCGGCGTCCTGCTCGAGGCTGTCGTGCGCGACGAAGTACGCCGGGCGCGCCTGGAGCGCGGAGTAGGTCCGCCCCACGTACTCGCCGAGGATGCCGAGCGCGAGCAGCTGGACGGCGCCGACCGCCGCGACGATGACGACGGTCGAGGTCCAGCCGGGGAGGGTGTTGCCGAGCAGCATCGCGACGAGCGCGTAGACGAGGACGACGAGCGCGGCGAGGCCGCCGAGCAGCCCGAGCCACGTCGCGAAGCGCAGCGGGGCGATCGAGAAGCCGGTGACCGCGTCGACCGAGAGCCGGATCATCTTGGCCAGCGGGTACTTCGACTCGCCCGCTGCGCGAGCGGCCCGCCGGTAGCCGACCGAGGCGCTGGGGAAGCCGAGCGCCGGCACGACGAGGCGCAGCACCCGGTTGCCCTCGGGCAGGGCGTTGACCGCCTCGACGGTGGCGCGGGACATCAGCCGGAAGTCACCGGCGTCGACGTGCGCGTCGACGTCGGACAGGGCCCGGATGGAGCGGTAGAAGGCGCGGGCGGTCAGGCGCTTGAAGGCGGTGTCGCTCGAGCGGTCCTCACGCACGCCGTAGACGACGTCGACGCCCTCGGTGCGCGCCACGCGGAGCATCTCGCCGATCGTCTCGGGCGGGTCCTGGAGGTCGGCGTCGATCGTCACGACGTAGTCGCCGCGGGCCAGCGACAGCCCGGCGGAGATGGCGGCCTGGTGCCCGGAGTTGGCCCGCAGGCGCACGACGCGCAGCTGCGGCCACTCCCGGCGCAGGCGCTGGAGGAGGACCGGCGTGGCGTCGGTCGAGCCGTCGTCGACGCAGAGGACCTCGTAGGGGACGCCCCAGGACTCGGCGAGGGGGCGCAGCCGCTCGACGAACAGCGGCAGCACCTCCTGCTCGTCGTACATCGGCACGACGACCGTGAGGACGGGGGAGAGCGGCATGCCATTCAGGGTAGAGGCCGAGCCCGTGCGGGACCTGTGTCTCGCCGTGATCCGCCTGTGCGTGCGCGCGGAAGGCGAAGGGCCCCCGAGTATGAGATTCGGGGGCCCTGCGCCGACGGCCGTGCCGCCGGTCGGACTCGAGCCGGTCAGTCCCCACGGCGAACCGCACAGAGGTGCCACGCGACGGTGGCGCCGTCCCCGAGGGGACGGTCTTCGACTCCGGGCCGTCGGCCGCAGCACCCGCGCCGTCGCGCGCGGCATCCGTTCCCCGAGAGGTCCGGATGTTCCGGACCGGGAGGACCCGGACCGGGAACGGCGTGCCGTTATCCGATCGACCCACCCCCGGGACGGCCTCGGACCGTAGGCCTTGCCGGACCTCGGCCGCCGAAGGGGCGTGCGACTGTTCTAGTCCCCGGACGGGTGGGTGTGCAACCGCTTCGCCGGCCTTTCCGTCGGCGTCCCACCCCGCGGCCCCGTCGTCCACAGGCGGCGGTGCGGGGAGCGCCGCTCGTGCACACCCCTGTGGACGAAATCCGTGGACAACGGGGACGGTACGCTGTCCCTCATGTCGAGCACCGCGTTCCTGATCGCCGCCGAGGAAGCCAACCGCGAGCTCCCCATCCCGCCGTGGATGATCGGGATCATCGCGCTGCTCACCTTCGCCTTCCTCCTCGGGGTCACCTGGTCCTTCCGCGGGACGCACAACAAGTACGCCCGTCCCGAGTACGGCGACGGCACCCCCGCCGGCAGCCGCACGGCCACCGGCGACGCCGACGCGCACGAGGACACGCACTGGCCCGAGCACCCGGGGCACCACTGAGCGACCGCCCGGTGCGCCTCGGGGTGATGGGCGGGACGTTCGACCCCGTCCACCACGGCCACCTCGTCGCCGCCTCCGAGGTCCAGACGTTGCTCGGCCTCGACGAGGTCGTCTTCGTCCCCACCGGCCAGCCGTGGCAGAAGGACGCGCGGGAGGTCTCGCCCGCCGAGCACCGCTACCTCATGACCGTCGTGGCGACCGCCTCGAACCCCGGCTTCACCGTCTCCCGCGTCGACATCGACCGCGAGGGACCCACCTACACCGTCGACACCCTCCGTGACCTGCGGGCCCAGCGCCCCGACGCCGAGCTGTTCTTCATCACCGGCGCCGACGCCCTGGCCCAGATCCTGTCGTGGAAGGACGCGGACGAGCTCTTCGAGCTCGCCCACTTCGTCGGCGTGACGCGCCCCGGGTACGTCCTCAGCGAGCTGGGGCTGCCGGGGGAGCGCGTCACCCTCCAGGAGGTGCCCGCCATGGCCATCTCCTCCACCGACTGCCGGGACCGGGTCCGGGCCGGCCAGCCGGTCTGGTACCTCGTCCCCGACGGCGTCGTCCAGTACATCAGCAAGTACCACCTCTACCGAGGAGCACCGTGACCGCGTCCGACCGTTCGCTCGAGCTCGCGAAGGCGGCCGCCACCGCGGCCTCCGACAAGCTCGCGACCACCATCTCCGGCATCGACGTCTCCGAGCAGCTCGCGCTGACCGACGTCTTCGTCATCGTCTCCGCCGAGTCCGAGCGGCAGGTCGGCTCGATCGTCGACGAGGTCGAGGACGTCCTGCGCGAGCGCGGCGTCAAGCCGATCCGCCGCGAGGGCCAGCGCGAGGGCCGCTGGGTCCTCATCGACTTCGGCGACATCGTCGTCCACGTCCAGCACGACGAGGAGCGTGAGTTCTACGAGCTCGAGCGCCTCTGGCGCGACTGCCCCGCCCTCGACCTCGGTGTCGTCGGCACCGAGCAGGGCGGCCGGTGAGCCCGGACGGGCTCGGCCCGCGCCGGCTCGTCGTGCTGCGGCACGGCGAGACGACCCACAACGCCGCCGGCATCTGGCAGGGGCAGCTCGACAGCCCCCTGTCCGAGCTCGGTGAGCAGCAGGCCGCGGCGGTCGGGCCGGCCCTCGCGCCGCTGCGCCCCTCGCGCGTCGTCACCTCCGACCTCCAGCGCGCCCGGCGCACCGGCGAGAGCGTCGCGCGCGCGTGCGGCGTCCCGCTCGTCGAGGACGCCCGCTTCCGCGAGATCCACGCCGGCGCCTGGCAGGGCCTGACCAACGACCAGGTCACCGAGCGCTGGCCGGAGGAGCGCGCCGCCGTCCTGCGCGGCGAGGACGTCCCGCGCGGCGGCGACGGCGAGTCGATGGCCGACGTCGTCGCCCGCGTCGGTGAGGGCCTGCAGGCGCTCGTCGGCTCGATGGCGGCGGGGGAGTGCGTCGTCGTCTCGACCCACGGCGCCGCCGGTCGGGCGGCCGTCGCGTGGCTGCTCGGGCTCGAGCAGGAGCTCGCCTGGCGGGTGCTCGGCTCGCTCGGCAACTGTCACTGGGCCGAGCTCGTCGAGGGCCGTCAGGGCTGGCGGCTGCAGGCCTGGAACGCCTCCTCCGGGGCGCCGTCACGGCCCGGGACCTCGCCCCCGTGAGGCCGATTTGGGAGTGGGGCACCGCGTCTGTAAACTTCACGACGCCCCCTCGGGGGAACACCCACTCGGGGCTGTAGCGCAGTTGGTAGCGCACCTCCATGGCATGGAGGGGGTCAGGGGTTCGAATCCCCTCAGCTCCACCGCACGACGTAGGGCCCGGCACGCTTTTCCGCCGGGCCCTTTGTCGTGCGATCGAACGGAGTGATTCGAGGAGGAGCGAGGAACGAGCGACGGGGTCCCCTCAGCTCCACCAGTGGAACCAGGACGGGCCGGCGACATGCCGGCCCGTTCCTGCGTCTGCGGGCCGGTTCATCCGCCGGACGCGGGGCATTCCCCGGAGCGGAAAACGCTTGTCTTGACACGTTCAGGAAAAGTCGGCAGGGTGGCAGGCATGGCAGCCGACACGGACCTCCCCGGGATGCTCCGCGACGCCGGTCTGCGGGTCACCCGGCCGCGGCTCGAGGTCCTCGCCGCCGTCCACGCCCACCCGCACGCCGACACCGGAAGCATCCTGCGGGCCGTCCGCGGGCCGCTGCCCGCCGTGTCGCACCAGGCCGTCTACGACTCGCTGCACGCGCTGACGCAGGCCCGCCTCGTGCGCGCCTTCCAGCCCGCCGGCTCCGTCGCGCGCTACGAGGCGCGCGTCGGCGACAACCACCACCACGTCGTGTGCCGCACCTGCGGCGCCGTCGCCGACGTCGACTGCGCCGTCGGCGAGGCCCCCTGCCTCACGGCCGACGACGACCACGGCTTCGCGATCGACGAGGCCGAGGTCGTCTACTGGGGCACCTGCCCCGACTGCGCCGCGGCCCGGCCCGCCTGACCCCCGACCACCCGACCCGCACCAGCACCAGCACCACCCACCGAAACAGGAGATGGACTGACGTGACCGACCAGCAGCAGGGCGTGACCGCGCAGGGCAGCGAGAGCGAGAACCCGGCGATCGACGCTCCCACCCCGAAGAAGGGCGCCCCCCGCACCAACCAGGACTGGTGGCCCAACCTGCTCGACCTCTCGGTCCTGCACACCAACAGCCCGAAGGGCAACCCGCTCGGCGCCGACTTCGACTACGCGCAGGCCTTCTCCGGCCTCGACGTCGACGCGCTCAAGGCCGACCTCGTCCAGGTGATGCGCACCTCGCAGGACTGGTGGCCGGCCGACTACGGCCACTACGGCCCGCTCTTCATCCGGATGAGCTGGCACGCCGCCGGCACCTACCGGGTCGAGGACGGCCGCGGCGGTGGCGGGCGCGGCCAGCAGCGCTTCGCGCCCCTGAACTCCTGGCCGGACAACGCGAACCTCGACAAGGCCCGTCGTCTGCTGTGGCCGGTCAAGCAGAAGTACGGCCAGGCGGTCTCCTGGGCCGACCTGCTCGTCCTCGCCGGCAACGTCGCGCTCGAGGACATGGGCTTCGAGACCTTCGGCTTCGCCTTCGGCCGCACCGACGTCTGGGAGCCCGAGGAGGTCAACTGGGGCACCGAGGACACCTGGCTCGGCGACGAGCGCTACAGCGGCGACCGCGAGCTCTCCAACCCCCTCGGCGCTGTGCAGATGGGCCTGATCTACGTCAACCCGGAGGGCCCCAACGGCGAGCCCGACCCGGTCAAGGCGGCCCGCGACATCCGTGAGACGTTCAAGCGGATGGCGATGAACGACGAGGAGACCGTCGCGCTCATCGCCGGCGGCCACACCTTCGGCAAGACCCACGGCGCGGGCGACCCCGACCTCGTCGGCACCGAGCCCAACGGCTGCCCGGTGCACGCGATGGGCCTGGGCTGGAAGAGCGAGTACGGCTCCGGCAAGGGCATGGACGCCATCACCTCGGGCCTCGAGGTCACGTGGACCCAGAAGCCGACCGAGTGGTCGAACCTCTACTTCGACAACCTCTTCGGCTACGAGTGGGAGCTCGTCAAGAGCCCGGCCGGTGCGTGGCAGTGGGAGGCCAAGGACGCCGAGAACTCGGTCCCGGACCCCGACGGCACGCCCGCGCGCCGCAAGCCGACGATGCTCACGACCGACCTCTCGCTGCGCTTCGACCCGGAGTACGAGAAGATCTCGCGGCGCTTCCACGAGAACTTCGAGGAGTTCCGCCTCGCCTTCGCCAAGGCCTGGTACAAGCTGCTCCACCGCGACATGGGCCCGGTCGACCGCTTCCTCGGCCCGTGGGTGCCCGAGGTGCAGCCGTGGCAGGACCCGGTGCCCGCCGCGTCCGGCGAGCCGCTGACCGACGCCGACGTCGCGGACCTCAAGGAGGCCCTGCTCTCCTCGGGCCTCACGGTGCAGCAGCTCGTCAAGACGGCGTGGGCTTCCGCGGCCTCGTTCCGGAAGACCGACATGCGCGGCGGCGCCAACGGTGCCCGCATCGCCCTCGAGCCGGCGCGCTCGTGGGAGGTCAACGAGCCGGCCGAGCTCGCCTCGGTGCTCGAGGTGCTCGGTCGCGTCAAGAGCGACTTCGACGGCAAGGGCGGGCGCACCGTCTCGCTCGCCGACCTCATCGTGCTCGGCGGCTCCGCCGGCATCGAGAAGGCGGCGCGCGACGCCGGCCGCGAGCTCACCGTGCCGTTCACGCCGGGCCGCACCGACGCGACGCAGGAGCTGACCGACGTCGAGTCGTACTCCTACCTCGAGCCGCGTGCCGACGGCTTCCGCGGCTACCTGCGCCACGAGGAGAAGATCGCGCCGGAGGGGCTGCTGCTCGACCGCGCGAACGTCCTCGGGCTCTCGGCGCCGCAGATGGTCGCGCTCGTGGGTGGCCTGCGCGCCATCGGGGCGACGTACGGCAACACCTCGGTGGGCGTGCTGACCCGGCGTCCCGGGCAGCTGACCAACGACGTCCTCGCGGCGGTCCTCGAGCCGGGTGTCACGTGGAGCACCTCGCGCGACACCGCGAACGTCTACGACAGCAGCGACGGCCGGCAGGCGACCGCGGTCGAGCTCGTGCTCGGCTCGCACCCGCAGCTGCGGGCCATCGCCGAGGTCTACGGCAGCGCCGACGGCGAGCAGCGCTTCGTCGACGACTTCGTCGGCGCGTGGGTCCAGGTCATGGAGAACGACCGCTTCGACCTGCACCGCTGACCTGCGCCGCCGACCCCCACGGGGTCCCGCACGAACGCCGCGGCCCGGTCCTCCTGCACGGAGAGCCGGGCCGCGGCGTTCGTGGTGCGGGGGTCGGTCAGCTCGGCCAGACGCCGCTCGTGCCGCGCCGGTGGCTGCCGAGCAGGTGGGTGTCGACGATGCCGACGGCCTCCATCAGGGCGTACATCGTCGTCGGGCCGACGAAGACGAACCCCTTGCGCTTCAACGCCTTCGAGAGGGCGAGGGACTCCGGCGAGCTCGTGGGCACGTCGGCGGGGGTCTGCGGGCGGGGGGTGTCGGCCGGCCGGAACGACCAGACGAAGCGGGCGAGGTCGCCGTCGGGGTCGTCGCGCAGGTCGAGCGTCGCGCGCGCGTTCGTGATCGTCGCGAGCACCTTGGCGCGGTTGCGGACGATGCCCGCGTCGGCCATCAGCCGGGCGACGTCGTCGTCGCCGTAGCGGGCGACCACCTCGGGGTCGAATCCGTCGAACGCCGCCCGGAAGGCGGGCCGCTTGCGCAGGATGGTCGCCCACGACAGCCCCGACTGGAACGCCTCGAGCGAGAGGCGCTCGAACAGCCCGCGCTCGTCGCGCACCGGCATGCCCCACTCGGTGTCGTAGTAGTGCTGCAGCAGCGGGTCGCTCGCGGCCCACACGGGACGCGCGAGCCCGTCGTCGCCGACGACCGTGCCGGCGTCGCTCACGAGCGCCTCAGCGTGATGATCGGCACCTCCGGCGGCGCGAGCACCCGGACGGCCGGCCCCCACGCGCCGGCGCCGCGCGAGGTGATGACCCGCGTCCCGGCGACCGTCGCCTCGCCGTCGACCATCGGCTGCTGGAGCGGCACGAGGTAGCGGATCGGCCACAGCTGCCCACCGTGGGTGTGCCCGGACAGCTGGAGGTCGACCCCGCGGCCCTCGACGGCGAAGGCCTGGCGCGGCTGGTGCGCCGCGTAGAGGGTGAAGCCGGCGACGTCGACGCCCGAGAGGGCGGCGTCGGGGTCGGGCGTGAACGGGCCGGTGCCCGAGTAGTCGTGGACGCCGGCGAGGGTGATCGACGCCCCGTCACGCTCGAGCGGCGTGTGCTCGTTGGCGAGGACGGTCAGCCCGAGGCGGCGGAACTCGTCGACCCAGTTGGCGGTGTCGCGGTACATCTCGTGGTTGCCGGTCGTCACGTACACGCCGAGCGGGGCCTCGAGGTCGGCGAGCGGCGCGATCTCCTGGCGGTAGCGGGCGGCGGTGCCGTCGACGAGGTCACCGGCGATGACGACGACGTCCGGCCGCTGGGCGTTGACGAGGTCGACGACCGTGCGGGTGAACCCGGCGCTGCGGACGGCGCCGGCGTGCAGGTCGGTGAGCAGCGCCACCTTGGCCCCGTCGAACTGGGCGGGCAGCTCGGGGGAGGCGACCTCGAAGGCCGTGGCCGAGGGGCGCGAGGCCTCCCAGGCGCCGTAGCCGGTCAGGCCGACGGCGAGGGCGGCGACGAGCGGCGCGGCGACCCGGTTGAACCGGCGCCGGGCGTCGCGCCCGTGGTCGTGGCGCCACCGCAGCAGCCAGATCGCGCCGCTGACGAGGGCCACCGGCACGAGGCCGAGGAAGAGGTAGAGGCACGTCGCGAGGAACGCGGCGCCGGTCCAGGCGACCGGCCGCATCGTCCCGGCGCTCCACGCGCCGCCCCAGACGTCGAACTGCTCCAGCACCGCCGCGACGAGAGCCGCGAGCACCAGCGCAAGCAGCCACGGCACCCAGCGCCGGCCCCAGCGCGGGGCGACGGCCAGGCGGTGCCAGACGAAGGCGAGGAAGCCTCCGAGGACGACGACCGGGACGAGCGCCGCGAGGGCGCTCACGCGCCGTCCGGGGACGCCGGGGCGGGGGCGGCGAGGGCGGCGCGCACGTCACCGGCGAGGTCGGCCGGCTCGGTGTTCGGGGCGTAGCGCTTGACGACCGTGCCGTCCCGGGCGACGAGGAACTTCGTGAAGTTCCACTTGATGCGCCCGCCGAGCAGGCCCTTCTTCTCGGACTTCAGCCACTCGAAGAGCGGGTGCGCGTCGTCACCGTTGACGTCGACCTTGCCGAACATCGGGAAGGAGACGCCGTAGTTCATCTGGCAGAACTCGCCGATCTCGTCCGAGCTGCCCGGCTCCTGCGACCCGAACTGGTTGCACGGGAAACCGAGCACGACGAAGCCCTCGTCCTTGAGCTCGTCGTAGAGGGCCTCGAGACCGGCGTACTGCGGCGTGAAGCCGCACTTGCTCGCGGTGTTGACGACGAGCACGACGTCGCCGGCGTACGTCGACAGGGGGCGCTCCTCGCCGGTGAGCGTGGTGGCGGTGAAGTCGGAGAGGGTGGTCATGTCGTTCATCGTCGCACGCGGCCCTGAGCACGTTCCGGGGTGCGCGGCAACCCTCGACGCACGGCGCACCGACGGCGGACCTAGCCTGAGCGAGTGTCACCGGACCCGATGCGACCGCCCCCGCTCGACGTCGACGTGCTGGTCGTCGGCGCCGGCATCTCCGGCATCGACGCCGCGTGCCGGCTGGCGACCGAGCGGCCCGAGCTGACCTGGGCGGTGCTCGAGGCGCGCGAGGCGACAGGGGGCACGTGGGACCTCTTCCGGTATCCCGGCATCCGCTCGGACTCGGACATGTACACGCTGGGCTTCCCGTTCCGGCCGTGGCGCGGTCGCCGCTCGATCGCGCCCGCGTCGGAGATCCTCGAGTACGTCCGGGCGACCGCCGACGAGTACGGCGTGACCGAGCGGACGCATCTCGGGCAGCGGGTGACGCGGCTCGCGTGGTCCTCGGACGAGGAGCGGTGGACGGTGACCGCGCGCCGGTCCGACGGGGAGGTGCTCGAGCACCGGGCGCGCTTCGTGCACCTGGCGACGGGTTACTACGCGTACGACGCGGGGCACGTCGTCGAGTTCCCGGGCCAGGAGTCGTTCGGTGGCGAGGTCGTGCACCCGCAGCACTGGCCGGAGGGGATGCCGGTCGCGGGCCGGCGCTTCGTCGTCGTCGGCAGCGGGGCCACGGCCATCACGCTCGTGCCTGCGCTCGTCGAGCAGGGCGCGGCGCACGTGACGATGCTGCAGCGCAGCCCGAGCTACGTCGCCGCGCTGCCGGGCGCCGACCGGGTGGCCGACGTCGCGCGCCGCGTGCTGCCCGCGCGGGCGGCGCACCATCTGGTGCGGGGCAAGAACGTGGCGCTCGCGACGGCCAGCTACCAGGCGCTGCGGCGGTGGCCGACGGCCGGGCGGAAGGTCCTGCGCAAGCGGCTGCAGGAACGGCTGCCCGCCGGGTACGACGTCGACACGCACTTCTCGCCGCGTTACGACCCGTGGGACCAGCGCGTGTGCGTCGCGCCCGACGGGGACCTGCTCGACGTGCTGTCGGGGGAGCGGGCCGAGGTCGTCACCTCGACCGTCGACGCGTTCGTCGCCGAGGGTGTGCGGACCGGGGAGGGCCGGGTGCTGCCGGCCGACGTCGTCGTCACCGCCACCGGGCTGCGGCTGGAGCTCGCCGGGGGAGCGGAGCTGGTCGTCGACGGGGAGGTGGTCGACGTGCCGTCGCGTCACGTCTACAAGGGCTGCATGCTCTCGGACGTGCCCAACCTGTTCCTGGCCGTGGGCTACACGAACGCCAGCTGGACGCTGCGCGCCGACCTCACGGCGCGGTGGATGTGCCAGCTGCTGGGTCACCTCACAAGCCGGGGGCGGACGGTCGCGGTGCCGCGGTGGGACGGCTCCGGCGGGGAGGACCGGCCGCTGCTCGACCTCACGTCGGGGTACGTGCGGCGGGGGGCGCACCTGCTGCCGCGGCAGGGGTCGCGCCGTCCGTGGCGGGTCGTGCAGAGCTACGCGTACGACGTCGCGACGACCCGCTTCGGGCGCCTCGACGACGGGGTGCTCGAGACGCGCTGAGGGTCTCGTCGCGTCGTCAGGCGGCGTCCGGGGCCGGGCGGGTGCGCGCGGTCCGGCGGGGGCGGCGGGGCGGCCGCTTGATCGGGCGGTCGGCGAGCTCGCGCAGGAGCAGACGCAGGTGGTGGCGCTCGTCGTCCTCGAGGGCGACGAGCGCGGCGTCCAGGAGCATCTCGACGTCCTGCTCGACGCGGGCCACAAGCTCGCGGCCCTCGTCGGTCGCGACGGTGCGGCGGGTGCGGAAGTCGCGCCAGCCCTGCTCCCGGCGAACCAGACCGTGGGCGGTGAGGGTGGTGAGGAGGCGGCTGACGGCGGCCTCGGAGCGCCCGAGGTACTCGGCGAGGTTGACCCCGTCGGAGGGCTTGGCGACGACCCGGCGGAGGGCGTCGAACCCCTCGGGGGTCAGGACCGGGGAGATCTCTTCGAGGGCCCGGACGAGGTCGCGGTCGAGCTGGGCGCTCGCCTGGCGCAGCAGCGCCGGGAGGTGGAGCGGGTCGTCGGCGTCCGGGCGCTCCCAGCGGCGTGGACCGTCGGCCCGGACGCCGGGGCGTAGCGCGAGGTGCTCGTGCAGGCGCAGCCAGGGCGCGTGCTCGGCGGTGTCCTCGGGCGGGATGCCCCGGCGCGTCGTCCACGACAGGCGGCCCCGGGCGACGCCGGGCGCGGGCGTCGGCGGCCCGGGTTCTGCGACGTCGAGCGCCGGCGGTGATGCCGTGGGCGGCTCGCTCGTCGGGGGCGGTCCTGCGGGTTGCTCGCTCGCGCCGGCCCCGCTCGCGCCGGACTCGGTCGCGCCGGCCTCGCTCGCGCCGGCCTCGGTCGCGCCGGCCTGGGTCGGACTTGGCTCGTCCATCGGTCTCCTCCGCTCCGTGGGGACGACACCGATCCTGCCCGCCCGGACCCGGCCGCCGCGGGCGTCATCCACAGGCCCCGGAATCCTGAGAGCGACCGGTCGACAGGTGCTCCCCCAGCCTCCTGCCATCGCGGAAGGTTTACCTTCCAGCCGCAACCATTTGCTTGCTTCCGCAACCACATCCCTGCACAGCGGAAGGGAAACCTTGCCGGGTGGAAGGCAAACCTTGCCCGCGGGCAGCGAAACCTTCCGCGGTGCAACCACATGCTTGCGGGTGGAAGATAAACCTTGCGTGGTGGAAGGGAAACCTTCCGGAGGGGCAGGAGGCTGGGAGAGCACCTCTCGACCGGTCGCTCTCAGGATCGGCGACGGGCCGGACCGCGGTTCCGCCGTCCGCCGGCCCGCCCCGCCGCTGGCAGGATGCGGCCGTGCTCGCCGTCGCCGCCGTCCTCACCGCCGTCGTCGCGCTCGCCGACTGGTGGGCAGTCGCCACGCAGCGCGCCGGCGTCGAGCGGTGGGCCAAGCCGGCAGTCATGGTCGGCCTCGTGGCCGTCGCGCTCGCGGCCGGCGCCCTCGACCACCCCGCCGGCCCCGCCCTGCTCGTCGCGCTCGTCCTCGGCGGGGTGGGCGACGTCCTCCTCCTCGACGACTCCGAGCCACGCTTCGTCGCGGGCCTCGCGGCCTTCCTCGTCGGCCACCTCGCGTACGTCCTCGCCTTCGTTCGCGACGGCCTCGACCACCCCGCGCTCGCCGCGGCCGGCGCGGCCACCGTCGCCGTCGCGCTCGTGGCCGGCCGGCGCATCCTCCCCGCCGCGACGCGCGACGGGGGAGCAGGGCTCGGCGCCGCGGTCGGCGTCTACATGGCGGTCATCGCGGCGATGGCGGTGACGGGATGGGCCACCGGCAGCCCGCTCGTCGCCGCGGGCGTCACGCTCTTCGTCGTCAGCGACACCCTGCTCGCGCTCGACCGGTTCGTCACCCCACGTCCCGGGGCGCGCCTCGTCGTCATCGTCACCTACCACCTCGCGCAGGCGCTCATCGTGGCCGGCCTGCTCGTCTAGGAATACCCTCAGGGGGTATCTTGTTGTCGCCATCATGAGCACCCACGCACACGCCCACCACGGCCCGACGAGCTGGGGCGACGCGGCCTCCGCGACGCTGCACTGCCTCACGGGCTGCGCCATCGGTGAGGTCGCCGGGATGGTCATCGGCACCGCCTTCGGCCTCGGCACCGGCTCGGTCGTGGTCCTGTCCGTCGTCCTCGCGTTCGCCACCGGCTACGCCCTGACCGTCCGCTCGGTCCGCGCCGCCGGCCTGGCGCTCGGCGCCGCCCTCGGGGTGGCCTTCGCCGCCGACACCGTCTCCATCCTCGTCATGGAGGTCATCGACAACGGGGCGATGGTCCTCGTCCCCGGCGCGATGGACGCCGGCCTCGGCACCGTCCTCTTCTGGGTCTCTCTCGCCGGGTCGCTCGCGCTGGCCTTCGTCGTCACGGTCCCGGTCAACCGCTGGCTGATGAGCCGGGGCCGCGGCCACGCCGTCGTCCACGCGATGCACTGACCCGGGTGTCCCGGCAGCGGCCCACCGCCCTGCGGTACCCTGAGCGCGTGCCGAGGCTCCTGCTCCTTCCGTAGCCGCGCGGCCCACCCGGCCCGCGCGGCGACCCCTCCTGTGCGAGGGGTTTTTTCATGGCCGCAGGACACGACGACGACGAGGACGAGATGAGCGACACCCCGCACCGCTACACCGCCGAGCTGGCCGGCCGCATCGAGGTCGCCTGGCAGGACCGCTGGGCCGAGCGTGGCACCTTCCACGCCCCCAACCCCGCCGGCCCGTGGGCCGAGCCCGACGCCGTCGCCGGGTACGAGGGCGGCCACCTCCTCGTCCTGGACATGTTCCCCTACCCGAGCGGCGCCGGCCTGCACGTCGGCCACCCGCTGGGCTACATCGCCACCGACGTCTTCGCGCGCTACAACCGGATGCTCGGGAAGAACGTCCTGCACTGCCTCGGCTACGACGCCTTCGGTCTGCCCGCCGAGCAGTACGCGGTCCAGACGGGGCAGCACCCCCGCACGACCACCGAGGAGAACATCGCCATCATGGCGCGCCAGCTGCGCCGCCTCGGCCTCGGCCACGACGACCGCCGCGCCATCCGCACGATCGACCCGGACTACTACCGCTGGACGCAGTGGATCTTCCTGCAGATCTTCAACTCCTGGTACGACCACGACGCACCCCGCGAGGACGGCGGCACCGGCCGCGCCCGCCCCATCGACGAGCTCGTCGCCGAGTACCGCGACGGCACCCGCCCGCTGCCCGCCGACGACGGCCGCGGGTGGGACGACCTCTCGCACACCGAGCGTGCCGCGCTGCTGGACGCCCAGCGCCTCGTGCAGTCGGTCGAGGCCACCGTCAACTGGTGTCCGGGCCTCGGCACGGTGCTGGCCAACGAGGAGGTCACGAACGAGGGCCGCTCCGACCGCGGCAACTTCCCGGTCTTCAAGCGCCAGCTGCGCCAGTGGGTCATGCGGATCACCGAGTACGCCGACCGGCTCGCGGACGACCTCGACGGCGTCGAGTGGCCCGAGAAGGTCAAGACGATGCAGCGCAACTGGATCGGCCGCAGCCAGGGCGCCCACGTGACGTTCCCGGTCGAGACCGCCCCGGACGCGCAGGGCATCGAGGTGTTCACGACCCGACCCGACACCCTCTTCGGCGCGACCTTCATGGTGCTCGCCCCCGAGCACCCCCTCGTCGACACCCTCGTCCCGGCCGACGGCTGGCCCGAGGGCACGCGCGACGCGTGGACCGGCGGGCACGCCACCCCGGCCGAGGCGGTCGTGGCCTACCGCGCCGAGGCCGGTGCGAAGACCGACCTCGAGCGCCAGGCCGAGGGCAAGACCAAGACCGGTGTCTTCACCGGCGGGTACGCCATCAACCCGGTCAACGGCGCCCGCGTGCCGGTCTTCGTCGCCGACTACGTCCTCATGGGCTACGGCACCGGCGCAATCATGGCCGTGCCCGCGCAGGACGAGCGCGACTGGGACTTCGCGACCACCTACGAGCTGCCCATCGTCCGGACGGTGCAGCCGCCGGCAGACCACGACGAGTCGACCGCCTACACCGGCGACGGCCCGGCGACGAACTCCGCCAACGACGAGATCAGCCTCGACGGCCTCGGCGTGGCCGACGCCAAGGAGCGGATGACCGCCTGGCTCGAGGAGAAGGGGTACGGCCGCGGCGCCGTCACCTACAAGCTCCGCGACTGGCTCTTCGCGCGCCAGCGCTACTGGGGTGAGCCGTTCCCCGTGCTGTTCGACGAGGACGGCATCGCGTACGGCGTGCCCGCCGACCAGCTGCCCGTCGAGCTGCCGGACGTGCCGGACTACTCGCCGAAGGTCTACGACCCGGACGACGCCGACAGCGAGCCCGAGCCGCCGCTGGCGCGCGACACGGAGTGGGTCGAGGTCGAGCTCGACCTCGGCGACGGCCGCGGCACCCGACGCTTCCGCCGCGACACCAACGTCATGCCGCAGTGGGCGGGCTCCTGCTGGTACTACCTGCGCTACCTCGACCCGGCCAACGGCGACGCGCTCGTCGACCCCGCCAACGAGGACTACTGGATGGGCCCGCGCGACACCCCGGTCGCGGGCGCCCCGGCCGGCACGCGCGACCCCGGCGGTGTCGACCTCTACGTCGGCGGCGTCGAGCACGCGGTGCTGCACCTGCTCTACGCCCGCTTCTGGCACAAGGTCCTCCACGACCTCGGCCACCTGCGCTCGAGCGAGCCCTTCCGGACGTACTTCGCGCAGGGCTACATCCAGGCGCCGGCGTACCGCGACGCACGCGACCAGCCGGTCGAGGCCAAGGAGGTCGTCGAGGGCCCCGACGGCACCTTCACCTGGAACGGCGAGCCGGTCACCCGCGAGTTCGGGAAGATCGGCAAGTCGCTCAAGAACATGGTCAGCCCGGACGAGATGTACGAGATGTACGGCGCCGACACCTTCCGGCTCTACGAGATGGGCCTCGGCCCGCTCGAGCAGAGCAAGCCCTGGGACACCCGGGCCGTCGTCGGCAGCCAGCGCTTCCTCCAGCGGCTGTGGCGCAACGTCGTCGACGAGGAGACCGGCGAGGTCGTCGTCACCGACGCCACGCCGGACGACGCGACCAACCGCGTCCTGCACCGGACCATCGACGCCGTCCGCACCGACTACGCGGCGCTCGGCTTCAACACGGCCATCGCGCGCCTGACCGAGCTCAACAACGCGCTGACCAAGCTCGAGGGCGGTGTGCCGCGCGCGGCCGCCGAGGCCCTCGTGCTCATGGTCGCCCCGATGGCCCCCCACCTCGCCGAGGAGCTGTGGATGCGGCTGGGGCACACCGGGTCCCTGACGCACGAGCCCTTCCCGGTCGCCGACCCGGCACTGCTGGTGGACGACACGGTGACCTGCGTCGTCCAGGTGCGCGGCAAGGTCAAGGACCGCCTCGAGGTGCGGAGCGACATCACCGAGGACGCCCTGCGCGAGCTCGCCCTCGCGAGCCCCAAGGTGCAGGCGAGCCTCGAGAACGGGGTGCGCACGGTCATCGTCCGCGCCCCGAAGCTCGTCAACGTCGTCCCCGCCTGACCCGGGACGCGCGCGGCGGTGGTCGACCTCATCCTGTCGGGAGGGCCCGTCTTCACGGCGCGGGCGGTGCGCTCGCGCCCGACCGCCGTCGCCGTCGACGACGGGCGCGTCGTCGCCGTCGGGCACGAGGAGGTGCTCGACCTCGCGACCTCGCGGACCGAGCACGTCGACCTGCGCGGCCGGATGCTCCTGCCCGGCTTCCAGGACGCGCACGTGCACCCGGTGTGGGCCGGGGTCCACATGGGGCGCTGCGACCTCGACGGGCTCTCGACCGCGCGCGCCTACCTCGAGCGGATCGCCCGCCACGTCCGCGAGCACCCGGACGAGGAGTGGGTGCTCGGCGGCGGGTGGTCGATGACCGCCTTCCCCGGGGGCACCCCGACGGCGGCCGAGCTCGACTCCGTCGTGGGAGCCCGGCCGGCCTTCCTGCCCAACCGCGACGTGCACAGCGCCTGGGTCAGCTCCGAGGCGCTGCGGCGCGCCGGTATCGACCGCGACACCCCCGACCCGCGCGACGGGCGCATCGAGCGCGACGCCGACGGCCACCCGACCGGGACCCTCCACGAGGGCGCGATGGCCCTCGTCGGCAACATCGCCCCGGAGACGACCGACGACGAGCGGCTCGAGGGGCTGCTGCGCGCCCAGGCGCACCTGCACGCGCTCGGCGTGACGGCCTGGCAGGACGCGATCATCGGCGACTACGGCGACGGCGGGAACCCGGCGCGGGCGTACCGGGCGGCCGACGAGTCCGGGCGGCTGACCGGCCGCGTCGTCGGCGCGCTCTGGTGGGACCGCAACACCGGGCTGGAGCAGGTGCCCGACATCATCGGGCGGCGGGACGCCCTGTCCACGAACCGGTTCCGCGCGACGAGCGTCAAGATCATGCAGGACGGCGTGCCCGAGAACTTCACCGCCGCGATGCTCGACCCGTACTGCGACGGGCACGGCCGGTACACCGACAACTCGGGCATCTCGTTCGTCCCCGTCGAGACGTTGCTGCCGGCCGCGGTGCAGCTCGACGCCGCCGGCTTCCAGCTGCACTTCCACGCGATCGGCGACCGCGCCGTGCGCGAGTGCCTCGACGCCGTCGAGGGAGCCATCGCCGCCAACGGCCGCCGTGACGCGCGCCACCACCTCGCCCACGTCCAGGTCATCCACCCCGACGACGTCCACCGCTTCCGCGAGCTCGGCGTCGTCGCCAACCTCCAGGCCTTCTGGGCCGCGCTCGAGGCGCAGATGGTCGAGCTGACCATCCCCTTCCTCGGCGAGCCGCGCACCTCGTGGCAGTACCCGTTCGGCGACCTGCACCGCTCCGGGGCGACGCTCGCGATGGGCTCCGACTGGGCCGTCTCGACCGCCGACCCGCTCGCCGCGATCCACGTCGCGGTGACCCGGCAGATCCCCGAGGCGCACCGGGAGGGCGAGCCGGAGCACCCGGTGTTCCTGCCCGAGCAGCGGCTCGACCTCGCGACCGCGCTCACCGCGTACACCGCCGGCTCGGCGTTCGTGAACCGGCACGAGGGGACCGGCAGCATCCGGGAGGGCGCCCTCGCCGACCTCGTCGTCCTCGACCGCGACCCGTTCGCCGGGCCGCCCGAGGAGATCGGGGCGACGCGGGTGCTGCAGACCTTCGTCGACGGCCGGCGCGTGCACGCCGCCGACGACGCCTGAGGCCACCCGGAGCGGCGGGGCCGTCCCACGTCGTGGACCCGGGATGACGGGTCGCGGGCGCGTTCGTCACACTCGTCGGCGTAGGTCATGAGTGCCAGTGACAAGCCCCGGCTCGCTGGCCGGCAACCCTCCTCCGCGGTGGGGTGCCCCGGGTGACGACCTGGTCGGCGCCGCAGCGGCGTCGGCAAGCGCGGATCCCGGGCGTCCCGAGGGTCCACGAGGCCCTCAGGAGCCCCGATGTCCACGCACCACACCGCCCTCGTCGCCGTCGGCCACGCCGGCCCCTCCCTGCTGACCCGGTCCCTCCCCGCCGTCGTCGCGCCCGACCCCGTGCCCGTCGTGTCCGGGGCGCTCGTCGAATACGCCCCGCTCGACCACGCGGCCTCGACCCCCGCGCTCGAGTCGGTGGTCCGCGCGGTCGCGACCGCCACCCGCACCTACAGCTCGGTGCACCGCGGCACCGGATGGCTCTCGCGGGTGACGAGCGCCCACTACGAGGCCGCCCGCGACGAGGTCGCGCGCTTCGTCGGGGCTCGCGCCGACGACCTCGTCGTCCTCGTGCGGACCACGACCGAGGCGACCAACCTCCTCGCCCGCGCGCTGCCGCCGGGGACGCCCGTCGTGGTGTTCGACACAGAGCACCACGCCTCGCTGCTGCCGTGGCCGGCCGCCGCCACGCACCGGCTCCCGGTTCCCGCCTCCCCGGAGGAGGCGCTCGGCCGCCTCGGGTCGACGCTCGCCGGCCTCGCGGGCGGGCCGACCCCGCTCGTCGTCGTCACCGGGGCGTCCAACGTGACCGGTGAGCTGTGGCCGGTCGAGCGCGTCGTCACCGTCGCCCGCCGGCACGGTGCCCGGGTGCTCCTCGACGCCGCGCAGCTCGTCGCGCACCGGCCGGTCGACCTCACCGCGCTCGACGTCGACTGGGTCGCGTTCTCGGGGCACAAGCTGCACGCCCCCTACGGCGCCGGCGCCCTCGTCGGGCGGGCCGACTGGCTCGACGCCGCCGAGCCCCACCTCGCTGGTGGAGGGGCCAGCGCGGCGGTCTCGGCGGACGGCGTCACGTGGGCGACGGGCGCGGCGCGCCACGAGGGCGGCAGCCCGAACGTCCTCGGGGCGGTCGCGCTGGCGGCCGCGTGCGCGGCGCTGCGCACCCACCGGGCGGCGGTCGAGGCGCACGAGGCGCGGCTCGGGGCCCGGCTGCTCGAGGGGCTCGCGGGCATCCCGGGCGTGCGCGTGCACTCGGTCTTCGGAGCCGACCACCCGCGGGTGCCGGTGGCGGCCTTCACCGTCGACGGCCTCGACAGCCACCTCGTCGCGGCGGCGCTGAGCGCCGAGCACGGCATCGGGGTGCGGGCGGGCAAGTTCTGCGCGCACCGGCTCGTCGACGCGCTCCTGGCCCGGGACGGTGACGGCGCGGTGACCGCCGTGCGCGCGAGCGCCGGCCTCGCGACGACCGACGAGCACGTCGAGCGGCTGCTCGCCGCCGTCGCCGCGCTCGCGGCGGACGGGCCGGGCGTCGAGTACGTCGAGGAGCCGGGGCGGGGCTGGGTGCCGGCCGACGACCCGCGCGACCTCGACGTCCCGCTGCCCTGGTGAGGCCGGTTCCCGGGGCGTGGGGGGCGCTAGCCTGCGCAGGGTGACCACCGCGATCGTCACCGACTCCACCGCCTACCTCTCGCCGGGCGACCTCGAGGGGCTGCCGGTGCGTGTCGTGCCGCTCCACGTCGTCATCGGCGGGCACGAGCACCGCGAGGGCGTCGACGTCGGCTCCGACGAGGTCGCCGCGGCGCTGCACGCCTTCACGCCCGTCTCGACCTCGCGTCCGGCGCCGGCGGCGTTCGCGGAGGCCTACGAGGCGTCGGCCCGCGACGGCGCGGACGGCATCGTGTCGGTGCACCTGTCCGGGGAGCTGTCGAGCACGGTCGCCGGCGCGGGCCTCGCCGCCGGGACCGCCCCGGTGCCGGTGCGCGTCGTCGACTCCCGCGCCCTCGGGATGGCGATGGGCGAGGCCGTGCTCGCCGGGGCGCGGGCGGCCGTCAGTGGCGCCTCCCTCGACGAGGTGGCCGAGACGGTGCGGCGCACGTGCGAGGGCGCCACGGTCGTCTTCTACGTCGACACCCTGGAGTACCTCCGGCGCGGCGGCCGGATCGGGCGGGCCGGGGCGCTCGTGGGGTCCGCGCTGTCGATCAAGCCGATCCTCGGCCTGCGCGACGGCCAGATCGTCCCGCTCGAGCGGGTGCGCACGTCGAGCCGCGCCATCGCCCGGCTCGAGGAGATCGCGGTCGAGGCGGCCGAGGCCGCCGTGGCGGCCGGAGCGCCCGGTGTCGACCTCGCCGTGCACCACCTGGACTCCGCCGAGCGCGCCGAGAGCCTCGCGGGCCGGCTGCGCGGCCGGATGCCCGACGCGGGCGTGCGGGTCGTCGAGCTCGGCGCCGTCGTCGGCGCGCACGTCGGCCCGGGCACGCTCGCGGTCGCCGTCGTGCCGCGCGTGTCCTGATGGCCGTCCTCGCCCTCGTCGCGCTCGCGGCGCTCGGGTTCCTCGTCGGCTCGGCCAACGTCGCGACCGTCGTGGCGCGGGCGCTCGGGGCCGACCTGCGGCACGCCGGGTCGGGCAACCCCGGGGCGACGAACGCCGGACGGGTGCTCGGCCGGCGGTGGGGCGCGCTCGTGCTCGTCCTCGACGTCTTCAAGGCCTTCGTCCCGACGCTCCTCGTCATGCTGTGGGCCGGCACGCTGCCGGCCCTCGTCGTCGCCGGCGGCGTCGTCCTCGGGCACGTCTACAGCCCGTTCCTCGGCGGGCGTGGCGGCAAGGGCGTCGCCTGCGCGCTCGGGGGGATCCTCGCGGTGGCGCCGTGGGTGGCGTTCGCGGCGGTGGTCGTGTTCGCGCTCGCGCTGGCCGCGCTGCGCCGGGTGGGGGAGGCCTCGGTCGTCGCCACCGGCTTCCTCGCGGTGCTCGGGGCGGTCGCCGGCGCCGGGCTCGCGTCGACGGGGGTGGTCGGGCTGGCGCGCGACGAGGGGGTCTGGCTGCTGCTCGTGTCGGTGCTCGTCCTCGCCCGGCACCGGCGCAACATGCGCGCGGCGTGGGGTCGGGTCCGGGGGCGCCGGAGCGGCTGACGTCGGTCTCCTCGGCGGCAGGTCGTCCACAGGCGGGCCGGGCGCGGTCCGTCGTCCACAGATCGCCCGCGGCCCGGTGCCGCGGGAACGTGGGCTGCCTAGCGTCGGGGGATGCGCCAGCGCCCCGACCCCGACGCCCTCTCGCCCCGGGCGAGTGCGTGGCTGCGCTCTCGCTCGCGGTCGGCCGGATGGGTGCCCGAGGTGCCGTCCGCGACGTCGGAGGCCGATGACGGAGGCGTCCACGACGACGCCGACGACCGGGTCGAGGACCGGCGACGCGTGCGGCTGCCGACCACGCTGCAGGGGGCGCGGTGGCAGCCGGGGCGCTCGGCCGTGCTCGGGGTCGTCGTCCTCGCGCTGCTCGCCGCGGTCGTCCTCGGGCTGCGCGTCGCGAGCGCGGGGTCGGACGGCGACGTCGTCGCGCCCGGGGGCGGGGCGCGGGCCGGCCCGGTCGGGGTGACGGCGGGAGCCGTCGACGTCGGGGTGCCGACGTCGTCCCTGGCGTCTCCTTCGTCGTCGTCGTCGGTGTCGCCGTCGCCGTCCGGCGAGGTCGTCGTGCACGTCGTCGGCCGCGTCCGCCGCCCGGGGGTGCGGTCCCTGCCCGCCGGCTCCCGGGTGGCCGATGCGGTCGACGCCGCCGGCGGTGCGACGGGTGGGGCCGACCTCTCCGCCGTCAACCTCGCGCGCGTGCTCGTCGACGGTGAGCAGGTGCGGGTGCCGGCGGAGGGAGAGGCCCCGGTCGCACCGCCCGCGTCGCCGGTCGGGGGTGCGAGCGGGGGCGCGTCGGGCGCCCCGGCCGCACCGGTGTCGCTGAGCACGGCCGACGCCGGCACGCTCGACGGGCTGCCGGGCATCGGGCCGGTCCTCGCCCAGCGGATCGTCGAGTGGCGCACCGCGCACGGCCGGTTCTCGAGCGTCGACGAGCTCGCGGAGGTGAGCGGCATCGGCGAGAAGCTGCTCGAGCAGCTGCGGCCGCTGGTCGTGCCGTGACGCAGTCCGGGACGCCCACCGCCGACGCGGGGGACCTGCGGCTGCTCGGCCCGGCACTCGTCGCATGGGCGGTGGCCGCCGCGACGCTCGGGCTCGGGTGGGGCGCACGGCTGGTCGTCGTCGGTGTGGAGGTCGTAGCCTGCCTGGTCCTCCATGCGTGGGTGCGGGTCGTCCGCCGGCCGGGCGGGCGTGCGGCGGTGTGGCGGTGGCCGGTCACGCTCGCCGTCGTCCTCGTCGCCCTGCTGCAGGTGTCGGCCGTGGCGGCGACGGTCGCGCGCGAGCAGGGCGGTGTGCGCGAGCTCGCGGCCGGGCGGGCGGTCGTGACCGCCGACGTGCTCGTCACCGGCGAGGCGATCCGCGTGGCCGCGCGTGACGGGTCGGCGCGCTTCGTCCGCGCCGGCACCGTGCAGCGGTTGACCGGTCGCGGGCGGACCGTCGCGACGTCGGCGCCCGTCCTCCTCGTCGGGGGCGAGGTGCTGCTGGCGCCGCGGTGGCACGAGACCGTCCGGGTCCGCGGACGGCTCGGGCCGATGGAGTTGGCCGACGACCGGGTCGCCACGCTCGCGGTCTCCGGGCGGCCGGTGTCGCTCGCGCCGCCGGGGGCGGTCGCGCGGGGTGCCGAGCGGCTGCGCACCGGCCTGCGCCACGCCGTCGACGACGCCCCGGCCGATGCGCGGGGCCTGCTGCCCGGGCTCGTCATCGGCGACACGAGCCGCACCCCGCCCGACCTCACCGAGGCGATGCGGGCCACCGGGATGACCCACCTGACCGCCGTCTCCGGCAGCAACGTCGCCGTCGTCACCGGGCTGGTGCTCGGCCTGTGCGCCGTCGTCGGCGTCCCGCGGCCCCTGCGGCCGGTGCTCGCGGGGCTGGCCCTCGCGGGGTTCGTCGTCCTCGCGCGCCCCGAGCCGAGCGTCGTGCGCGCGGCCGCGATGGGCGCGATCGGGCTGCTCGGGCTCAGCCGGTCGCGGCGCTCGGCCGGGCTGCCGGTGCTCGCCGGCGCGGTCGTCGTCGTCCTCGTCCTCGACCCGTGGCTCGCGCGCTCGTACGGCTTCGTCCTCTCGACCCTCGCGACGCTCGGGCTGCTCCTCTTCACCCGCCCGTGGGGCGAGGCCGTCGGGCGCCGGCTGCCCCGTCGGCTCGCGCCGCTCGGGCCGGCGCTCGCCGTGCCCGTCGCCGCGCAGGTGATGACGGCCCCGGTCGTCGTGCTGCTCCAGGGGTCGGTGAGCGTCGTCGGCGTGCTCGCGAACCTCCTCGCGGCGCCGCTCGTCCCGCCCGCCACCGTCGCGGGGGTGGCCGCCTCCCTCGTCTCGCTCGTCTGGGGGCGCGGCGCCGAGCTCGTCGCGTGGGTCGGGGTGGTGCCCACGACCGGCATCGCGCGCGTCGCGCGGGCGGCCGCCGAGGTGCCGGGTGGCACGCTGCCCTGGCCGGACGGGCCCCCCGGGGCGCTGCTGCTGGCCGGCCTGCTCCTCGTCGTCGTCCTCACGGGTCGCGCCCTCGTCGCGGGCGTCGCGCGCCGGCCGGTGGCCGTACTCGGCGTGGCGCTGCTCGCGCTGGCCTCCTTCCTGCCGACCCGGCTCGTCACGTGGCCGCCCGAGGGCTGGCGGGTCGTCGTCTGCGACGTCGGCCAGGGCGACGCCGTCGTCCTGCGCAGCGGTCCGGGGCGCGGGGTGCTCGTCGACGTCGGGCCCGACCCCGCCCTCGTCGACGGCTGCCTCGACCGGCTCGACGTCACGACCCTCGACGCGGTCGTCCTCACGCACTTCCACGCCGACCACGTCGACGGCCTGGCCGGCGCCCTTCGTGGCCGCACCGTGCGGCAGGTGCTCGTCGGCCCGGTCGCCGAGCCCGCGTCGGCGGCCGCGACCGTCCGGCGCACGGCGGCCGCGGCGGGCATCCCGGTCGGCGTCCTCCACGCCGGCGACCGGGTCCGGCTCGGGGAGGTCGACGCCGTCGTCTGGAGCCCGTGGCGCCGCATCGCCGAGGGGTCGGTGCCCAACAACGGCAGCGTCGTCCTCGCGGCCCGCACCGGCGATGTCGACGCGCTGCTCCTCGGCGACGTCGAGCGCGAGGCGGCGCACGACCTCCTCCTGCGCCTGCGCCGCGACCCGGCGATGGCGGCGGCCGCCCGCGGGTTCGAGCTCGTCAAGACGCCGCACCACGGCTCGGCCAACCTCGACGAGGGGCTGATGGCCGCCGTCCGCGCGCCGGTCGCGGTCGTCAGCGTCGGCGCGGACAACGACTACGGGCACCCGGCGCCGGCGCACCTCGCGCTGCTGCGCCGGCTGGGCTCGGCGGTCTACCGCACCGACCAGCGCGGTGACGTCGCCCTCGTCGAGCGGCGCGGCGGCCTGCGGGTCGTCACCGCACGCTGAGCGGGTGTCAGATCGAGAAGGTCGGCTCCGGCTGCCGGACCGTCGGTGCCGTCGACTGCGAGCCCGCGCTCTCGATGAGCGCCTCCAGCGTGGCCCGGACCGCCGGCACCCGCCCGAGGTCGGGGGTCGTCAGGGCCGTGATGGTGCGGCGCGACGCCGGCTCCATCGGGAGGGCGACGACCTGGTCGTGGTGGACCGTGCGCAGGATGAGGTCGGGGATGAGCGCCACGCCGAGCCCCTCGGCGACCAGGCCCATGACGGCGACGTAGTCCTCGGTCTCGTAGGCGACGTCCGGGCGGAACCCGGCGGCGTCGGCGAGCTGGACGAGGTGGCCCCGGCAGCGCGGGCAGCCGGCGATCCACGGCTCCTGCGCGAGCTCGGCGAGGTGGGCCGTCGCCTCGTGCGCGGCCGGGTGCTCGCGCGGCATGGCGAGGCGCACCTCGTCCTCGAGCAGCGGCGTGACGACGAACGCGTCGAGGTCCTCCTCGCCGCGGGTGGCGTCGGTGCCCTCGTAGGCGAAGGCGATGGCGAGGTCGCACTCGCCGGCGCGCAGGGCGGCGATGCTCTCGGGCGGCTCGGCCTCGGTGAAGGTGATGTGCACGTCGGGGAAGCGCTGCTTGACGAGCGAGAGCGCCCGCGGCACGAGGGTCGCCGAGGCCGACGGGAAGGCCATGAGCCGCACCCGGCCGCTGCGCAGCCCGGCGATGGCCGCCACCTCCTCCTCGGCGGCGTCGAGCGCGGCGAGCACCGGGCCGGCGTGGCGGGCGAGCACCCGGCCGGCCTCGGTGAGGCGGACGTTGCGCCCGACCCGCTCGACGAGCACCGTGCCGGTGCGCTGCTCGAGGCGGCGGACCATCTGCGAGATGGCCGGCTGGGTGTAGCCCAGCGAGGCGGCGGCGGCGGTGAAGCTGCCCTGCTCAGAGATGGCTCGCATGACGCGGAGGCCGGCGGCGTCGATCATGGGGCCCATCCTATAAGCGGGCGTTATCGACCGCCCGGGTCTCGCAACGCGGCGTCATCCGCGGCCGCTCCCCGGGGCGGTGTCGGCGGCGCGGGGGATACTGGCGCCATGCCGGAGACCCCCAGCGCGCCCCCCGTCGCGACGCTGCGGCTCGCCGGTCGCGACGAGGTCGGCCGCACCCCCGACTGGGCGACCCGGCCGCTGCCGCCCGAGGCCCGCGAGCCCGCCGCCGTCGCGCGGCTCGCGGACCTGCTGCGCGCGCACCCCGGCACCCTCGTCCTCTCCGGGGCCGGGATGTCCACCGACTCCGGCATCCCCGACTACCGCGGCCGCGACGGCACCCGTCGGGTCATGCCGATGCAGCACGGCGAGTTCTGCGCCTCGAGCGAGAACCGGCAGCGGTACTGGGCGCGCTCGTTCGTCGGCTGGCAGCGCTTCTCGCGCGCCGAGCCCAACCGTGGCCACCACGCCGTCGCCGCCCTCCAGGAGGCGGGGCTGCTCGGCCCGGTCATCACCCAGAACGTCGACGGCCTGCACCAGGCGGCCGGCTCGCACGACGTCACCGAGCTGCACGGCACGCTCGCCGAGGTCGTCTGCCTCACCTGCGGCGACCGCTCCGGCCGCGAGGAGCTCCAGGCGCGGATGGCCGCCGCCAACCCCGGCTTCGAGGAGCGGGTGCGCGGAGAGGCGCCGGACGGCTCGCAGGTGAGCAGCCAGATCCGCCCGGACGGCGACGTCGTCCTGCCCGAGGACGCCGTGGCCGGCTTCCGGCTCCCGCTCTGCCTCGTCTGCGGCGCCGACACCCTCAAGCCCGACGTCGTGTTCTTCGGCGGCTCGGTGCCGCGCGAGCGGGTCGACGCGTGCTTCGCGCTGACCGACGCCGCGCCCGCGCTGCTCGTCCTCGGCTCCTCGCTCGCCGTGATGTCGGGGCTGCGGTTCGTCCGGCACGCGGCGCGCCGGGGCATCCCGGTGGCTGCCGTGACGCGGGGGCCGACGCGCGGTGACGAGCACATGGCCCTGCGGGTCGACGCGCCCCTCGCCCCGACGCTCGAGCAGCTGCTGCGCGACGGGGCGGCCGCGTGACCGCGGCCGAGATCCGTTCCGCCACACCGGCGGACCTGCCGGGAATGGCCGTCATCTACAACGACGCCGTCCGGAACACCGTCGCGACGTTCGACCTCGAGCCGCGCCCCGACGACCACTACGCCCACCGCGTCGCGTCCACGCGCCCCGGCGACCACGTGCTCGTCGCCGTCGCGCCCGACGGCGACGTGCTCGGCTACGCGTTCTCGGGCACCTACCGGCCGCGCGCCGCGTACGACGGCACCCGCGAGGTGTCGGTCTACCTCGCCGAGGCCGCCCGGGGGCAGGGCCTCGGCCGCCGGCTCTACGCCGAGCTGCTGCGTCGGGTCGACGCCGACGGCGTGCACACCTGCGTCGCCGTCATCGCGCAGCCCAACCCGGCGAGCGAGGCGCTGCACCGGGCCCACGGGTTCGAGCACGTCGGCACGCTGCGCGAGGTCGGCTACAAGCTCGGCCGCCGCGTCGACACCGCGTTCTGGCAGCGCCCGCACCCCGACGGGCGCTGACGCCTCGCCTCACTCGGGGCGCGCGTCGTGGATCGGCTCCTTCGGCAGGCGCTTGACCTTGCGCGTGCGCCGGCGGCGGCTCGGGATCATCGAGCGCATCTCCTCGAGCTTGCCGAAGCAGAGCATCCGGTCGCCGGCCTCGAGCACGTGGTGGCTGTTGGGGTTGGGGATGACCATCGTCCCGCGGTGCAGCGTCAGTGCCGTGATGTCACGCTCGCGAAGACCACTGTCGCCCAACGACTTCCCGACGAGGTCGGACGCCTCGTGCACCGCGATCTCGGCGACGCCGTAGCCCGTCGAGACGGTGAGGCGCTGGCGCACGTCGATCTCGGGGAAGGCGACCTGGTTGTCGATGTGGTCGATGATCGCGCCCGCGACGTCGAGCTTGGTCGCGGTCTCGATCCCCTCGAGGCCGGGGGAGGAGTTGACCTCCATGACCTGCGGCCCCTCGTCGCTCTCGAGCATGTCGACACCGGCGACCCGCAGGCCCATGATCTGCGCGGAGCGGACGGCGGCGCGCTCGAAGTCGGGGTCGAGCTCGACCGGCTCGACCGACCCGCCGCGGTGCACGTTGGACCGGAACTCGTCGCCCTTGGCCACCCGGCGCATCGCGGCGACGACGCGGTCGCCGACCACGAGCGCGCGGATGTCGCGGCCCTTGCTCTCCTTGACGAACCGCTGGATGAGGACGTTCTGCTTCGTCGACTGCAGCGTCTCGATGATGGCCTCGGCGGTCTTCATCTCCGGCGCGAGGATGACCCCGATGCCCTGGGTGCCCTCGAGCAGCTTGATGACGACCGGCGCACCGCCGACCCGCTCGATGGCGGGGATGACGTCGGCGCGGTCGCGGACGAAGGTCGTGGGCGGCATCCCGATGTTGTGCCGCGACAGGATCTGGGTGGCGCGCAGCTTGTCCCGCGAGTTCGCGATGCCCCACGAGGTGTTGGGCGTGTAGACGTCCATCTGCTCGAACTGCCGCACGACGGCGGTGCCGAAGTAGGTGATGGAGTTGCCGATCCGCGGCAGGATCGCGTCGTACGTCGAGAGCCGCTTGCCGCGGAACTGGAGGTCCGGCTCATCTCCGGACAGGTCGATGCCGAAGCGGAGGGTGTTGAGGACCTTGACCTGGTGGCCACGGTCCTGGGCGGCGGTGCGCAGGCGCTGCGTACTGTACGAGCGAGGCGCGCGGGAGAGGATCGCGAGCTTCATGGTTTCCCGACGGGAGAGGACGGATGACGGACAGCCATTCCTACACCCTCGCGGGCTGGCGCGAGTGGGTCGGCCTCCCGGCGGTCGGTGTGCCGTGGGTCAAGGCCAAGCTCGACACCGGCGCGCGGTCCTCGTCGATCCACGCCTTCGACCTCGAGGACCTCGAGCGCGACGGCGAGCGGTGGGCCCGCTTCCGCATCCAGCCGTGGCAGCGCTCGGAGGCCGACGCCGTCCAGTGCGAGTGCCCCGTGCTCGACGTGCGCGAGGTCCGCTCGTCCTCGGGCCACGCCGAGGAGCGGCTCGTCGTCGCGATGGACCTCGTCCTCATGGGCCGCACGGTCGCCGCCGAGATGACCCTCGCGCGCCGCGACGAGATGGGCTTCCGGATGCTCGTCGGGCGCGAGGCGCTGCGCCAGGGCTTCGCCGTCGACCCCGGCCGCTCCTACCTCGGCGGCCGTCCGCCGCTCGCGATGCGCCGGCGCAACCGGGGGAGGGCCTGATGGCCCGGCGCCCCCTTCGGCCCTCCTTCGAGATCGGCCACGTGCGCGTGCGCGCCGGGCGCACGCAGTCGGTGTCGCTGCCGATCACCCGTCTGGTCACCGGCGCCGACGTCGAGCTGCCCGTCCGGGTCGTCCACGGGCGCGAGGAGGGACCGACCGTCTGGGTCGACGCCGCCATCCACGGCGACGAGGCGGTCGGGGTCGAGGTGGTGCGTCAGGTCGTCGCCGGCCTCGACCCGAAGACGTTCTGCGGCACCTTGATCGCCGTCCCCATCGTCAACGTCCTCGGCTTCTCGGCCGGGCAGCGATACCTGCCCGACCGCCGCGACCTCAACCGCTCCTTCCCGGGGTCGCCGCGCGGCTCGCTCGCCGGGCGCATCGCGCACCTGTTCATGACCGAGGTCGTCGACAAGTGCGAGGTCGGCATCGACCTGCACACCGGCTCGGACCGGCGCACCAACCTGCCGCAGGTCCGCGCCGACCTCGAGGACCCGCGCACCCGCGCGCTCGCCGAGGCCTTCGCGGCCCCCGTCATGCTCAACGCGAAGCTGCGCGACGGCTCGCTCCGGTACGCCGCCCGCGAGCGGGGCGCGACCGTCCTGCTCTACGAGGCGGGCGAGGCGTGGCGGATGGACCGCTGGGCCGTCGACGCCGGCGTGCTCGGCGTGCGCCGCGTGCTCGCCGCGCTCGGGATGACCGAGCCGGTCGCCGAGGACCCGCCGGCGCCGTCGGCGGTCTCGTTCCGCAGCGGATGGGTCCGGGCGCGCGGCACCGGCATGCTCCACCTCGAGGTCGCGCTGGGGGAGCGCGTCGAGCGCGGGGCGCGCCTCGGTGGCCTCTTCGACTCGCTCGGCAAGCGGGTGCGGCTGGTGCACGCCGACCGCTCCGGCGTCGTCGTCGGGCGCACCGAGGCGCCGCTGGTCAACTCCGGCGACGCGGTCGTCCACATCGCCGAGGTCGAGGACTGACGCCGGCCGGCCTCAGACGCGGCGCAGGACCGCGGTGACCTTGCCGAGGATCGTCGCGTGGTCGCCGTCGATCGGCTCGAAGGCCGGGTTGTGCGGCATGAGCCAGACCTTGCCGTCGCGCCGCTTGAAGGTCTTGACCGTCGCCTCGTTGTCGAGCATCGCCGCGACGATGTCGCCGTTCTCGGCGGTCGGCTGCTGGCGCACGACGACCCAGTCGCCGTCGCAGATGGCCGCGTCGACCATCGAGTCGCCGACGACCTTGAGCAGGAAGAGGCTGCCCTCGCCGACGATCTGCTTGGGCAACGGGAAGACGTCCTCGACGACCTCCTCGGCGGTGATCGGGACGCCGGCGGCGATCCGGCCGAGGACCGGGACGTAGGAGGCCTCGGGGCGCTCGTCGCCCTCGCCGGTGACGTCGACGACCTCGTCGGCCTCGGGGCGGCGGTAGCCGGAGCCCTGACGGTCGGGGGAGACGACCTCGATGGCGCGCGGCCGGTTGGGGTCGCGGCGCAGGAAGCCCTTGCGCTCGAGCGCCGAGAGCTGGTGGGCGACCGAGCTGGGGGAGGTGAGCCCGACGGCCTCGCCGATCTCGCGCATGCTCGGCGGGTAGCCGTGCCGGTCGACGGCGTTGCGGATGACCTCGAGGATCTTGCGCTGGCGGTGGGTGAGGTCCCCGCCGTCGCCGCGGTCGGGCATCTCGTGGATGTCGGCGTTCCTCGGACGTGCCATCTCGACCCCTTCGCTGCGGCCGCCCCGTGCCGACGGGGGGCCTGACCGGTGTTTTCGCAGGTCAGACGGTCTGTCGGTGGTGACATGCAGTCTGATCTGCATGCGGACATCCTACGAGCGACGGGCCTCGAACTCAAACATGTGTTCGACGCGTGTCTTGTCCGCCTCGAACGTGCGTGCTATAACTCGTACAGACGTTCTATCGAACACCGGTTCGACGGTGGCCCCGGCCGCCGGGATGGAGGACATGATGAGCGCGATCGCCTGGGACCCCACCGACCTCGGCCACACCCGCCCCGTGCCGGCGCGCCGCCCGCGGCTCGTCGTTCTCGAGGGCGGCGCCACCGGAGGGCGTGCGGCCCGCGCCGCACAGCCGGCGCTGCGGATCACCCGCCGCGGCCGCCTCGTGCTGCTCGTGCTCGCCACCCTCGCGCTGGCGGCAGCCCTCGGCCTGCGCGGCCTCGGGGGCGCGGGCGCCGTCGAGCCGGCCCACACCGTCTCGGTGTCGCCCGGCCAGACGCTGTCCGAGATCGCGTCCCGTGAGCTGCCCTCGATGTCCATCAGCGACGGCATCGTCGCCATCCAGCTCGCCAACGGGCTGAGCACCGCGCAGATCCGCGCCGGTCAGCAGCTGGTCGTCCCTGCGGGCTGAGCCGCCGCCGGGGGCGCCCGGTCCGGCGCGCCACGATCCCCGAGTCCCTCGACCCGACTCGGACGCCGGAGGGCGTCGTCTCCCGTGCAGAGGAGACGGCGCCCTCCGTGCTGTGTCCGGCCGGTGCCGGCCGCGCACCCCTGTCAAGCGCGCCACGCTCGGCCGAACGGGGGAGGGGGCATCCCCCGACCTGTCGGACCTCCGGGTCCCATCGGCCCGCGGGCACGCTCCGACGCTGCGCGACCCCCTTGTGCACGAACAGACTTCAAGGCATGCGGACACGTCGTCGCGGCTCCTACCGCCCCACCCACCACCCGGTCGTCCAGTGCGGCGGCCAGGGCCGGTGGCTCTGGTCGTGCGGCTGCGGAGCGCGCGGGTCCGCCACCTCGGGCGGCTGGCACGGTGCCTACACGGCGGCACTCGTGCACCACAGCCAGAGCCCCGGGGAATGAGACGTGCGGCCCGGGGATACACAGAGGGTCCCCGGGTCGCACCCCCTCGTCGTCGCTGGCTCTCCACCGACGCGACGACGGAGCGGGCGGCGCTGGCTGTCGTCTGCAGGGAGGCCGCGGCCCTCACGTCGCCGGGGCACCGCAGGTCCCCCCACTCCGACCCCCGACCGGGTCCGGGTGGGGGGATCGGCCGTCCCCGGCGCTGACGGGCCGAGGGTCAGGCCAGGGTCCGCCGCATGACCAGGCGCGGCATCCCGCTCGCGGTGGCGTCGGTGACACCGACCTCCTCGAAGCCGGCCCGCTCGAACATCGCCCGGGTCCCGACGAACGCCATCGTCAGGTCCAGCCGCCGCTCGCCGGGGTCGACCGGGTGGGCCTCGACCGCCGGCGCCCCCTGCTCGGCCGCCCAGGCCACGGCGCCCTCGATGAGGTGCGCCGTCACCCCCTGGCGCCGGTGGCCGCCGCGGACGACGACGCAGACGATGCTCCACACCGGGACGTCGTCGACCGGGTGGATCCTCGTCGAGTGCACGAGCCGCGGGATGTCGCTGCGCGCTCCGATGTTGCACCACCCGACCGGGACGCTGTCGCGGTAGGTGACGACCCCCGGCGGCACCGCACGCTCGCAGAGGCGTCGGGCGGCCTGCTCGCGGCTGCCGTCGCCGAGCTCGTCGATCTCGCGCTGCCGGAGCCGGTGCGAGAGGCACCAGCAGTGCGTCGCACGCCGGTTGGGGTTGACGACGTCCGCGAAGTCCTCGAAGCGGTCGGGCGTGACGGGGTGGGTCTCCCAGGTGGTCATGCCGCAGCCAAGCACCGCGCACCGACACCGCGCCACCACCTCCGTAGGGTCGGGGCGTGCGCATCGTCAGCCTCATCCCCTCGGCCACCGAGATCCTCTTCGCCCTCGGGGCGGGGGACGACGTCGTCGGCGTGACCTTCGAGTGCGACTTCCCGCCGGAGGCGCGCACGCGCCGGGTGGTCTCCACCTCCGCGCTGCCCGAGGGCCTGGCCCCGGGCGAGATCGACGTCTCGACCGTCGACGCCGCGCTGCGCCACCTCGGCTGCCGCGCCGCGGTCCTCACCGTCGACCCGCACACGCTCGAGGAGGTCCTCGCCTCCGTCGGCGCGGTGGGGGCGGCCGTCGGCCGCGAGACGGAGGCAGCGGCCCTCGTTGCGAGCCTGCGGCAGCGCCTCGACGCCGTGCGTACTCACGTCGCGGGGCGCCGGCGGCCGCGCGTCGCGGTGCTCGAGTGGACCGACCCGCCGTTCGCGCCGGGGCACTGGATCCCCGAGATGGTGCAGCTGGCCGGCGGCGAGTGCGTCCTCGGGGCGGCGGGGGAGCGGTCGGTCGCCATCGGGTGGGAGGACCTCGCCGCATCCAGGCCGGAGGTCGTCGTCGTCGCGCCGTGCGGCTACGACCGCGAGGGGGCGCAGCGCCAGGCCGACGTGCTCGTCGCCGCCCGGGTGCTGCCCGACGGCGTCGTCGTCCACGCGGTCGACGCGGACGGGCTGTGGGCGCGGCCGGGGCCGCGGCTCGTCGACGGCGTCGAGGAGCTGGCGGGCCTCCTGCACCCGCGCGGGTGAGCTCCGGGGGTCAGTGCCGGCGCAGCCGATGGTCCTCGTCGTCGTGCGCGGCCTGGGTGCGACGCCCGAGCGCCGCGACGCCGACGAGGAGGAGGTCGAGCAGCGGCGAGGCCGGGCCGTGGCCCGGCTCGCGACGCGAGGTCGCGCCCTCGGTGTAGCGGCCCAGAGGGCCTTCCATGGTGTAACCCATCACGTGTCCTCCCAGACGCGTTGCCCCCGACTTCTCCCTGACATTCACCAGAGTCGCATCAGGATTTGGTCAAGGATTGGCAAAGTCGGCGCGCCCCGGGTGTTCGGCGGTGCAGACCTGGCCGAACGGACGATGCCCGTATCACCGCGCGCGCCGGGGTCTCCTGAGGGCCATGAGCACCTTCCGTCGGCGGACCGCCCGCCGCAGCCACCACCCGGTCGTCGGGTGCGACGCCCGTGGCCGGTGGCACTGGGAGTGCGGCTGCGGGGCCGGCGCGCGGGGGAGCGCGGGGCCGAGCGACTGGCACGGTGCCGTCATCGCGGCGCTGGTCCACCAGGGCGCTGCGCCGGGGGAGTGACCCCCAGATCTGGTGCCTCAGGCGTCACATCCGTCCCACTGGTGGTGGTGCGACACGCCGTGGACCGTCGTCGCGGAGGGGTCCGCACCCCCGCTGACCTGCGCAAACAGCCGAACGGCCGATCTTCGAGCTCCCCCTGTTGCGTCGCGGGTCACACGGATGGCACGATGAGCCACAACATCTAGTGGTTACACCGCTGTAGTTCGTCCACATCTTGTGCACACGAAATGCCAGTTCTCCACAGGTTGTTCACACGAGAGTCCACCGTTCCGTCCACAGGGGGAGGCCCGCCGTCATGCACTGTCCGTTCTGCCGGCACACCGACTCCCGGGTCATGGACTCCCGCACGACCGACGACGGCGCGGCCATCCGCCGCCGCCGCCAGTGCCCGGAGTGCGGCCGCCGGTTCACCACCGTCGAGACCGCCAGCCTGAGCGTCGTCAAGCGCTCCGGCGCCACCGAGCCGTTCAGCCGGGCGAAGGTCCTCGTCGGTGTCCGCAAGGCCTGCCAGGGCCGCCCGGTCACCGAGGACGACCTCGCCATCCTCGCCCAGAAGGTGGAGGAGTCGATCCGCAGTGCGGGCTCGGCCGAGATCGACGCGCACGAGGTCGGCCTGGCCGTCCTCGAGCCGCTGCGCGAGCTCGACGAGGTCGCCTACCTGCGCTTCGCCTCCGTCTACCAGGCCTTCGACTCCCTCGAGGACTTCGAGTCGGCCATCACCCTCCTGCGCGCCGAACGCGAGGCGACCGCGCAGGAACCGCAGGCCACCGCGCCTGTCACACCCCAGCAGTAGAACAGCACCACCAGGTCACCACCGCCCCCGGGAGAGGGGCAGAAGGAAGGGAAGAGGCATGACCGATGTCGCCGGAGCACGTGCAGGTGCCCGCAAGGCCGCCAAGGGCAAGGGGGTGAAGATCGAGCGGATCTACACCACCCCGGGCGTGCACCCCTACGACGAGGTGACCTGGGAGAAGCGCGACGTCGTCCAGCAGAACTGGAAGACCGGCGAGACGATCTTCGAGCAGCGCGGGGTCGAGTTCCCCGACTTCTGGAGCGTCAACGCCTCCACCATCGTCACGACGAAGTACTTCCGCGGCGCGGTCGGCACGCCCGAGCGCGAGACCGGGCTCAAGCAGCTCATCGACCGTGTCGTCCTCACCTACGTCAAGGCGGGCAAGGACTACGACTACTTCTCGAACGCCGACGACGCCGAGATCTTCGAGCACGAGCTGACCTACGCCCTGCTGCACCAGGTGTTCAGCTTCAACTCGCCGGTCTGGTTCAACGTCGGGACCAAGAGCCCGCAGCAGGTCAGCGCCTGCTTCATCCTCTCGGTCGACGACTCGATGGACTCCATCCTCAACTGGTACAAGGAGGAGGGCTTCATCTTCAAGGGCGGCTCGGGCGCGGGCCTCAACCTCTCGCGCATCCGCTCCTCCAAGGAGCTCCTCTCCTCCGGCGGCACCGCCTCCGGCCCGGTCTCCTTCATGCGCGGCGCCGACGCGTCCGCGGGCACCATCAAGTCCGGTGGCGCCACCCGCCGCGCGGCGAAGATGGTCGTCCTCGACGTCGACCACCCGGACATCGTCGAGTTCGTCGAGACCAAGGCGCGCGAGGAGGACAAGATCCGCGCCCTGCGCGACGCCGGCTTCGACATGGACCTCGGCGGCAAGGACATCACCTCCGTCCAGTACCAGAACGCGAACAACTCGGTCCGCGTCAACGACGCCTTCATGCGCGCCGTCCAGGACGGCACCGAGTTCGGCCTCACCTCGCGGATGGACGGCTCGGTCATCGAGACCGTCGACGCCCGCGAGCTCATGGGCAAGATCGCCAAGGCCGCCTGGGAGTGCGCCGACCCGGGCATCCAGTACGACGACACGATCAACGACTGGCACACCAACCCCGAGACCGGCCGCATCACCGCGTCCAACCCGTGCTCGGAGTACATGTCGCTCGACAACTCCTCGTGCAACCTCGCCTCGCTCAACCTCCTGAAGTTCCTCAAGGACGACGACACCTTCGACGCCGTCACCTTCCAGAAGGTCGTCGAGCTCGTCATCACGGCGATGGACATCTCGATCTGCTTCGCGGACTTCCCGACCGAGTCGATCGGCGCCACGACCCGCGACTACCGCCAGCTGGGCATCGGCTACGCCAACCTCGGTGCGCTGCTCATGGCCACGGGTCACGGGTACGACTCCGACGGTGGCCGCGCGCTCGCCGCGACGATCACCTCGCTGCTCACCGGTGCCGCCTACAAGCGCTCTGCCGAGCTCGCCGCGGTCGTCGGCCCGTACGCCGGCTACGCCCGCAACGCGGACGCCCACCAGCGCGTCATGCGCAAGCACGCCGCCGCCAACGACGCGGTCCGCACGATCTCCACGATGGACAAGGACATCCACCGGGTCGCCACGAAGGCCTGGGACGACGTCGTCAAGCTCGGTGAGAAGAACGGCTACCGCAACGCGCAGGCCTCCGTGCTCGCGCCCACCGGGACCATCGGCTTCATGATGGACTGCGACACGACCGGCATCGAGCCGGACTTCTCGCTCGTCAAGTTCAAGAAGCTCGTCGGCGGCGGCTCGATGCAGATCGTCAACCTGACGATCCCGCGGGCCCTGCGCAAGCTCGGCTACACCGAGGAGACCGTCGAGGCGATCGTCGAGTACATCGCCGACAAGGGCCACGTCATCGACGCGCCGGGCCTGAAGACCGAGCACTACGAGGTCTTCGACACGGCGATGGGTGCGCGCGCCATCTCCCCGATGGGCCACGTCCGGATGATGGCCGCCACGCAGCCGTTCCTCTCCGGCGCGATCAGCAAGACGGTCAACCTGCCGGAGACGGCGACCGTCGAGGAGATCGAGGAGGTCTACGTCCAGGGCTGGAAGATGGGCCTGAAGGCGCTGGCCGTCTACCGCGACAACTGCAAGGTCGGCCAGCCGCTGTCCGACGGTGGCTCGACCGCCAAGGACGCCGCCGCCGACAAGGCCTCGGCCGCCGTCGCCGCCGCGACCACGGAGATCGTCGAGAAGGTCGTCTACCGGCCGACGCGTGAGCGCCTGCCGAAGCGCCGCAGCTCGCAGACGACGTCGTTCGCCGTGGGCGGAGCCGAGGGCTACCTCACCGCCGGCACGTACGAAGACGGCCGCCTCGGCGAGGTGTTCCTCAAGTTCGGCAAGCAGGGCTCCACGCTCGCCGGTGTCATGGACGCCTTCTCGATCGTCACCTCGGTCGCGCTGCAGTACGGCGTGCCGCTCGAGACGTTCGTCGAGAAGTTCACAAACATGCGCTTCGAGCCGGCCGGCATGACGGACGACCCGGACGTGCGGATGGCGCAGTCGCTCATGGACTACGTGTTCCGCCGGCTGGCGCTGGACCACCTGGACTTCGACACCCGCTCGTACATGGGCATCCACACGGCGGAGGAGCGGGCTCGCCAGCTCGAGACCGGCTCCTACGCACCGGAGTCCGGCGAGTCGGACGAGGAGCTCGTCGAGGAGATCGAGTCCCTCTCGGTCGGCATCGGCGCCACGTCGAAGAAGGCCGAGGAGCCCGCCTCCTCGTCCGCGCCGGCCCCGGCCGACGCGCCTTCCTCGGACGCGGGCTCCGCGGCCACGGTGGCGTCCGGCTCGGGTGCGGCCTCGGCCCGTGAGGTCTCCGCGGAGATCCACTCCTCGGCCGACCTCCTCGCGGCGTTCGGCAACTCCAAGGCCGCCGACGCCCCAATGTGCATGACCTGCGGGACGAAGATGCGCCCCGCCGGCTCCTGCTACGTCTGCGAGGGGTGCGGCTCCACCAGCGGCTGCAGCTGACGCACCAGCCACACGACAAGGGTCCGGGCGGAAACCACTCCGCCCGGGCCCGCGTCGTGCCGCCTGAGGGTGCGTGAACCTAAGCCCTCGCCGGCGTGTTGTATCCCCGTCGTACAGCGCTGACGAGAATCAAGACGAGAAACTTGCTGAGCCAGGGGGCGTGTGTGCCACGCGGATCGAGAGAACGTCCGACAGAGCAACTAGTTCAGACGCCAGCGCACGAGATATTCAACTTCGCAGGCCCCATCTACCCGAGCCTATGCCGGAGACTGAGTAGAAGAGGTCGGTGCCTCTGAAGTTTGCGGAGTCGGATGAATGGCTCTCGATGACGTGGCGCACGACCGCCTGCCATGACTGCGGCAGAGGTGAACGCAACTGTGCGACGCGCTCGTAGATCTCGCTCAAGTCCCCTTCGCCACCAAGGTCGCGCAGTGCGCTACTGATGTCGTCCTTCCAAGGTCTCACAGCCCTCAGAGTAATGACTGAGGGCGAGAGACTTGCTGGTAGTGCGCCCAAGCAGACTTGCGCATCGAGACGACACAGCTGATGGGGTCGATTCGTACTCCAAGTAGTCGAGTTTCTTGCAGCTTCCGACAAGGAACGGTGAGAGACGGATAGGTTCGCTCATCGGGGGTGGCCTGGCCGATGGAAGAGCTCGAAATTGCTATGAATGGAGAGGCGCTTGTCTACCGAAAATCACGACTCGCAGGGCGAGGGCGCGACTAGCCCAGACGAGCGAGAGGCAGTCGAAGGGGAACTTCAAGGGCTCAAGGCCTTCGCGCAGACCCTCTCGCTCGATGACCTCAAGGGCGGATCGTGGTTCGCCAAGTTGCTGACGTTCTCTCTCGCCCGGTACGTCGAGAAGGTGGATGCGCACTACTTTCGAACGAAGTACCCTCATCTGCCCCCCGACGCGGTGGCCGATGCTCGGATCCAGCTGGCATCGCGCTACGCGGGCATCGAGGGTGGATTGAGCGCGAGTGCGTACACGGGAGCGGTAGCCGCCACTATGGGTAGTGGAGGTGGCGCGTCACCGGTCACCGTGCCCGGAGGCGTAGCAAGCTTCGCCGTAGATCTCTTGTTCGTCACGCAAGTTCAACTTCGCCTCGCATATGACATCGCGGTCCTTTACGGCGTCCCCCTGGACCTCGACGATCCGGAAGACGTGTGGAAACTGATCCGCGTCGCATTCGCCGTGAAGAGCGGAGAGATGGGCCGAGGGGCGGCATCGAAGGGAGCCCCTGCGATTTTGCGCCCAGTTCTGAAGAAAGTCTTCAGCGGCTCGACGCTGGCCACTGCCAAGAGCCTCCCGGTGGTGGGGAAGTACCTGCTCCAACGCAACATCATCAAGTTCGCGATACCCGTCGTGAGTGTTCCGATTTCGACGGGCGTGAACTACTGGTCGACGCGAATTGCCGGTCGACACGCCCAAAGAATCTTCCGCCACGACGCGCAGATTTTGGAGGTCGCCCGGCGGGTCACGAGCCGCACCCATCTGCACGACGAGCTCGTCTGGGTCCTCTGGCTCATCTCGACTGTCGACGGGCCGGCTCGGGACGACGAACGACGACTCGTTCACGAGGTCACGTCGATCCTGTACAAGCTCGAGAAGGACATTCCGGCATTAGAGGAGCTGCGGGAGGTCGTCGATCTCGAGCCCTCGGTTGTTTGGGCGAAGGTGAACGCAGCCCGTGGAGATCGAGCGGGCCTCTACGATGCAGCCGTCCTGGCGGCGGTGATCGACGGCGAGGTGAGCGCGGGCGAGCTCACGGCTCTCAGAGACCTCGCGGATCTATGTGCGAGCGAGTTCGACGCGGGGGCAATCCGTCAAGAGGCGCGTAGGAATCGGTGGTAGCGGACCGAACGCCGCGCGATCCGACGTAGGAGGACTGCACACGTATCGCTTCGCGCGTGCACGACGAAGAGACACACGGGGCCTGGCTGGGTCCCGGCGCTATTCCGCGTGGTTGGGGGCCGCCGAGAACAAGCGCCCTCGTTCGGCGGCGACGACCTCACGGGCTAGCTGGGCTTCAGTGACGTCGAACGCCTCGGGAGCGCTGCCCGCCGTTTCGCTGACACGAGCGAAGTCCTCGAAGAGCATTCGCTTTGTCGCCAGGATCTCGGTAACGCGCTGATCGACCCCTTCCTCAGAGAGGAGGCGATGCACTTGCACTTTGTCGAGCTGGCCCATCCTGCGGGCCCGGGCGATGGCCTGCCACTCGGTAGTTGGCTTGAGCTGAGGTTCGCAGATGACCACAACGGAGGCAGCTTGGATGTTGAGGCCGACCCCTCCGGCGACGATCTGCGATACCAGAACGGCACCGTGGCTGGCAGATGAGAACTGGTCGACTATCACTTGGCGCGCTCCGGCAGGGACAGAGCCTGTTAGTGGACCGAAGACTTGCCCCGGCAGAGCACTTGCCACCTTGTCCAAGACTTCTCGAAAGTGGGAGAAGACAATGACGCGACGGCCGTTGTCCTCGGCCTCCTTGACGACCTCCACCAGCCGCCTCAGCTTCTCGGACTTGTCTCCCGAGATCATCGCGGCCTGGCGCATGGCCATGAAGTTGCCTGCCAACACCGCGTCTCGGTAGCAACTGGTGTCCTGCGTCGACATCGGGAGCCACTCGTCGACCTCTACAAGGTCAGGTAGTTCGGTCAGCACGTCCTCTTGGTTCCGGCGCAGGTAAGCCGGCGCCACCTGTCGGCGGAACCGCTGCGGCGCGAGCTCATCGGCATCCACAATGAGGTCCGGGCGGATGTACCCGACGAGTGCGCGGAACTCGTCCAGGCGATTCTCCAAAGGCGTTCCAGTCAAAAGGACAGATCGTTTGGAACGCTTGATGAGCCTGGCGGTTCGTTCTGAGCGCTGAGCGTTGGGGTTCTTCACGTAGTGCGCCTCGTCCACGACGACGCATGCCACGGTCTGGTCGCCTGGCAGTTGGGGCTCCAGCCAGGCGAGCGTCTCAAAGGTCGTCACGGCCACGCCACCCCCGCGGAGCCAGCCGCGCAGTCCGGCCTCCCGGCTAGTCCCATGTAGGCGATGAACCCGCAGAGCCGACTTCGACTGCACCTCGCGCATCCAGTTGGTCACGACAGCGGCTGGGCAGATAACCAGCATGTGGTGGCCCCCCTTGGCCCGGAGATGAGCCATGACGGCCAGAGCCTCCACCGTTTTTCCCAGCCCCATCTCGTCTCCGAGGATGACCTTCCGCTGGACTAGCGCGAAGCGCGCGCCAAAACTCTGGTAGCCGCGCAGGGAGGCCGACAGGTGTTGAGTGTTCAGTTCAAGTCGGCGCACCGCGTCGACGATGTGGTCGGGGAGGTCTCCGTGGGTCTTCTCCTCGTCTTCGGTCAGGAAGCCGAGTTCCGACAGCATCGCGAAGTAGTCGGCGGGCCGCTGGAGGAAGTCGTCCCAGGGTCCCTGCGCGCCCCCGCTGACCTTGGCGGTGGTGAGACTGCGCCCACGGGAGGTAACCGCCTCTACGGCCTCGTGAAAGGAGGCGCTCGACGGCTCCTCGGACAGCAGGAGCAGGTGGGACACCTCCGAATCAAGCTCCTGCGCGAGGGGGGCTAGCGACTCGGTCCATGCCAAGTCGGTGGTGGCTCCCTTGGTCTGCCGCATGGCGTCCCACGCCGAGAGTCGGCGCAGCAGCTCGGTCGCAGCTCGGGAGCGGTTCTTCAAGTCGATGCGAACAGGCATCTCGTCATAGGTGGTCTGCCAGAGAGTCTGCGCTGCCCCTCGCATACGCGTGGCCGTGGTCGGCCCGATGCCCGGGAGGTGCTCGAGTCGGTTGCCGTGGGCGAGCACGTCCTTGACCGTGGCGATGCCGGCATCGGTGAGCGGGGTGATGCGCAGGCGGTCGCGGGTGGCCTCCTTGAGCCTTACGACCGGCATGTCCTGCAACAGCCGTTCTACTTCGTGGCGGCGGAGCTCTTCGGCCGCCTTGAGCACGTCCGCTCGGTAGCGCTCTTCCCGGCGCAGAGCCCCTTCAATGGTCTGCACTGCGTCGCGGAGGTGAGCCACGGTCGCAACAGGCAGGGCCTCCTGACTGCGGCCAAGATCACGAAGATGGGGTGCCAAGCCCACCCAGTCGCTGAGCGCATCCCCGCTAGAAACGCGCCGGTGAGCGGGTAGGGCTGCCGGGGCGCTGCGCTCGATGAGTCCCGCCAGGTTCACCGCGATCGCCCAGTCGCGGTACGCGCGCAGGTAGCGAGCGGCCACCGTCCCTGCCTGACGTCTCTTGCCACCGACGACGAGCCGCCGGGCACCAGTCGCCGTCCTGCCTTGTCTCACAAACGAAGCGGTCTCGTCGAGCAACCGATCGAGGAGCTCCGATTCCGTGGGCGTCATGACCGGCAGCTGACGCTCATGAGCAATGAGTCCAAGAGCTTCCTCATGCCGGTGGCGCAAGGGAAGGACCCGCCAGCGCAAACGACCGTCGTGGTGCACCTCCACAACGGCCTGCCGGAGTTGGGCAACGGCGTGTGCTCCCGCTGCCTCGACCTGCGCCCGACCCGCCAGCACCGATCGAGCCCTCTCGATCCATTCCCCGACTTCGTCGCTAGCCGCGCGAAGCTCTTGCCGCTCGTCTCGTTCCATTGTCCCCGTCGGTCCGTCGCTGTGCTGAGAAGGTTAACGGGGGCCCCAGTGGCGATCGTGTTGCGATGAGTCGTGTCGGGCCCTTGGACTACCGTGGGGCGGCTGGCAACGAGGGAGTGGAAATGCTGCTGGAGCAAGTGAAGGCGGGGCTGCGTCTGGACGGCCTCATCCCTGGCGAACCTGTCACCGTGATCGCGGCACAGTGGCATGGGCTCGATGCTCTTGAGCTCACCTACAAGACGTCCTCGGGCCAGCTTGGTCAGCAGGTGGTCTTTCGCAAGGACGAGGCCCAGCTGTCGCCGGCGCAGAGTCGAAGCCGAGCCTTCGACGCTGAGGCGAGCGTGTTCAAGCTAGTCGCCGAGGCCCAGCGCATCACGCTGGCCGGGCTCTTCGATCCGATGCTTGCCGTGGCCACCAGCGACGTTCAGCCCTTGCCCCATCAGATCCGGGCTGTGTACGGGGAACTTCTGCCTCGCACCCCCTTGCGGTTCCTCCTCGCCGACGACCCCGGCGCCGGCAAGACGATCATGGCTGGGCTCTACATCAAGGAACTGCTGCTCCGCGATGACGTCAAGCAGTGCCTGATTATCGCCCCTGGCGGGCTGGTCGAGCAGTGGCAGGACGAGCTCTTCTTCAAGTTCGGCCTCCGGTTCGATCTGCTCACCAACCAGCTCATCGATGCCCAGGCGAACTTCAACGTCTTCGAGACCAACCCGCTCCTCATCGCGCGGATGGACCAGCTGTCTCGCAACGAGCAGCTCCAGGCCCAGCTCAAGGAGACCGAGTGGGACCTGATCATCGTCGATGAGGCGCACCGGATGGGCGCCCACTACTTCGGCGGCGAGCTGCGCAAGACTAAGCGTTTCCTGCTCGGAGAATTGCTCGGCCAGATCACTCGTCACCTGCTTCTCATGACGGCGACGCCGCACTCCGGCAAGGAAGAGGACTTCCAACTCTTCCTGACACTGCTCGACCGCGATCGCTTCGAAGGGAAGCAGAAGAAGAGCACGGACCTCAGCGGCGTGATGCGCCGGATGGTCAAGGAGGATCTCCTGACCTTTGAGGGCAAGAAACTCTTCCCCGAGCGTATCGCCGAGACGGTGCCCTACGAGCTGACCGCGCTGGAGTACGACCTTTACGAACACGTCACGCACTACGTCCGTGAGGGAATGAACCGCGCTGACCGAGTCGGTGGCAAGCGCAAGAACACCGTCGGCTTCGCCCTCACCGTCCTCCAGCGGCGCTTGGCCTCGAGCCCCGAAGCGATCCTCAAGAGCCTGGTCCGGCGCTGCGAGCGGCTGGAGCGCAAGAAACAGGAGATCCAGAACGGCACCTACCGCGAAGTCGACCCGAACATCGACCTGAGCGAGATCGATGACGACGAGTTCAATGCCGAGGAGATCGAGGCGGCTGAGGAGGAACTGCTCGACGCTGCCACCGCCGCCCAGACCGTTGAGGAGCTCAACACCGAACTCCTTGAACTCGCGGACCTCGTTCAGACCGCGAGGCTGGTGCGCGAGGCCGGCACCGATCGCAAGTGGACTGAGTTGTCGAACATCCTTCAGGACCACGCCCTCGTCACCGACAAGAACGGTTGGCCGCGGAAGTTCATCATCTTCACCGAACACCGCGACACCCTCGACTACCTGCAAGGCAAGATCGGCTCGCTGCTCGGCAGGCCCGACGCCGTGCGCGCGATTCACGGTGGAGTACGTCGGGCGGAGCGTCGCCAGATCACCGAGGAGTTCACCAAAAACCGCGACTGCCAGATTCTGCTGGCCACCGACGCAGCGGGCGAAGGTCTCAACCTCCAGGCCGCGCACCTGATGGTCAACTACGACCTCCCGTGGAACCCCAACCGCATCGAGCAGCGTTTCGGCCGCGTCCACCGCATCGGACAGGAGGAGGTCTGCCGACTCTGGAACCTCGTCGCCTCCAACACCCGAGAGGGCGAGGTGTTCACCCGGCTGCTGGAGAAGCTCGACCAAATGCGCCAGACCTACGGCGGCAGGGTCTTCGACGTCCTCGGCGAAGCCTTCAGTGACACCCCACTGCGCAACCTGCTGCTGGAAGCCATCCAGTACGGCGAGCGGGAGGACGTGAAAGCCAAGATGCACGAGGTCATCGATGCCTCCGTCGGGGACGGGCTCAAGGACCTCCTCGATGAGCGGGCCCTCGCGTCCGAGCACCTCGCGGATGCAGACCTGCACGCACTGCGTGCTGCCATGGACGAAGCACGGGCCCGTCGGCTCCAGCCGCACTACATCGAACTCGCGTTCAAGGCAGCGTTCGCCAAGCTGGGCGGTCGCATCGTCAAGCGCGAGCAGGGACGGTACGAGATCGCCAACGTGCCCCAGCACATCCGTTCGGCCGGTACCGGACCGATCGCCACGAAGTACGACCGGGTCACGTTCGACCTGGCCCGCGTCCAGCCGGACGACCTGAGTCGTGCGGACCTCCTCGCACCGGGCCACCCGCTCCACGACGCGGTCATGGGAGAGGCGATCCGCAACTTCGGCGGCGCTCTCAACCAGGGCACGGTCTTGGTCTCATCGACGCTCGAAGAGCCCCAGCTGCTGGTCGGGGTCGTCGAAGCTGTCGCCGATGCCACTGGCGAATCGGTGGCCCGTCGTTTTGGCTACGCCTACGTCGACCAGTTCGGCACCGTCACCCCCGCCGGCCCTGCGCCTTACCTTGACTGCGTGGCCGCCCCCGCAGGCCCCGCTGTCGACGCCGCCCGGCACCTAGCCTGGCTTGGCGAGGCCGAAGACAAGGCGATGAGCTGGATCATCGCCAACCAGCTCCCCGACTACCTCGCTGAGGTGCAGCCGCGACGGCGGGCGGAGCTCGAGAAGGCGCGTGACTTGGTGACGAAGCGCCTGAGCTCCGAAACGGAGCGCCTCCTGCTGGACGCCGCGGTCGCATCGGAGAAGGAGCAGAAGGACGAGAAGCCGAAGGAGTCGTCCGACAGCCTCAACCGCAAGGCCGTCGAGCTCGACACCCGGCTCCGCAAGCGCCTCGCGCTGCTCGATCAACAGCAGCTCATGTCGACCAAGCCGCCACACATCGTGACCGCGGCCCTGGTGCTGCCGATCGGGATGCTCGAGGGCGAGATCCCGGCCACCGCGCCCATGCACGCCAAGGAGACCAAGGAAATCGAGCGTCGCGGCGTGGACCTGGTGATGGCCCGAGAGCGGGACCTCGGCCGCAAGCCGGTCGAGCAGGCCTTCAACAACAAGGGCTTCGACATCCTCTCGACGGACGGCAACGGCGACACCTACCGCATCGAGGTCAAGGCCCGCATCGAGGGTGCCAAGGACTTCTTCGTCACCCACAACGAGGTCATGACCGGCAAGAACGCTGCCCCGCGCTACCGCCTCGCGCTCGTGAGAGTCGACACGCGCGGCCCGCAGTTCGACGAAGTGCGCTACCTCGGAGACCCGTTCGCCACCACTGACCTCGGTGACTTCGAGGCCACCGGTGTCCGCGGAGACTGGGCCAAGACCTGGGTCAAGGGCAGGTCGCCATTCTGATGCTGGAGGGTCGGGCGAATGACTCGCGTTCCATTAGAAGCGTGGGGCCCTATAGGTAAGTTGATGTACGCAATCACGCGCCGCATGGCGGCGAGGTTCGCCCGTCACCGCGGGCCCGGAGGGTTGAGGAACTAGTGCACAAGCGCAAGCTGATCGAGGTGGCTCTGCCGCTGGAGGCGATCAACCGTGAGTCCGCCCGGGAAAAGTCCATCAAGCACGGGCACCCGTCGACTCTGCACCTGTGGTGGGCGCGGAGGCCCCATACTGCAGCGCGTGCGGTCATCTTCGCGCAGCTTGTCGATGATCCTTCGTCCCGTCCGGACGAATTTCCAACGGAGGAGTTGCAGCGTCTCGAGCGTGATCGCCTTCACCAGCTGATTGAGCGCCTTGCCAATTGGGACAACAGCAGCAATCAGAGGCTGCTCGCGGAAGCTTGCGAAGAAATTCGAAAGTCGTCGAGTGGTGATCTTCCCGCGCTCCTCGATCCTTTCGCAGGCGGCGGAACGATCCCGCTCGAAGCACAGAGGCTCGGCCTTGAGGCCACCGGGTCTGACCTGAATCCTGTCGCAGTGCTGATCAATAAGGCACTGATCGATTTGCCGTCGGGGCTCCGTGGCCGAGCTCCGCTGTTTCCCGGCGTCACGGAAGCGGAGATCCCGACCTGGCAGGGACTCGAGGGGCTTGCAGCCGACGTCCGAGCGTACGGCGAGTGGATGCGGGACCGCGCTGCGGAGCGGCTCTCACACATGTTCCCAGCGGCAACCACTCCCGACGGACGCCGCTTGAAGGTCGTCGCATGGATGTGGGCTCGGACTGTTGCCTGCCCGAACCCGGCGTGCGCTATCGAAATGCCGCTCGTACGCTCGTGGTGGCTTCGAAACAAGAAGGGGAGCGAGCGGTACGTCGTCCCCCGGGTCGTCAAAGCACCAGAGCATCCCTCTGGGCAGCGGGTCGAGTTCTCCATCGGCGAGGGCGCAGGCGGCGCACCCACACCAGCAACCGACGGGACCGTCGGCCGAAGTGGCGCGTTCTGCATCGCCTGCAAGGCCTCGGTCGACCTCAAGTATGTTCGAGCCGAAGGTCAAGTTGGACGATTGTCGCATCAGTTGATGGCAATTGTCGCTGAGGGAAACCGGCAGCGTGTTTACCTCGCCCCTACCGCGTCCCACGTCGCAGCTGCAGATGTCCCCGAGCCGCCAGACATTCCGGTGCAGACAATGCCTGACCACAGCGTGAGCCCTTCGACCCATCAAACAATTCGAATCTATGGGTTTGACAGGTGGACCGACCTATTCACCCACCGACAGCTCTGGGTACTAGCCACGTTCAGTGATCTTGTGAAAGACGTGCACGAAAGGGTTGTTTCAGACGGCGGATCACGTGAGTACGCCGACGCCGTCGCCACGTACTTGGCAATGGCACTCTCGAAGGTCGCCGACCGCGGCTCAACCATCGTCACTTGGTTCTTGGGGCGTGAGAGCACACGGAACACGTTTGCTCGCCAGGCGCTACCGATGACTTGGGACTTCGTCGAGCCGAATCAGTTCGCAGACGGGACCGGGAGCTGGCGTGGTGCTGTTTCGTGGACGGCCGAAGCGCTCGCCGGACTTCCGACTGAGGGCGTCGCCGGACATGCCGAGACTGCCGACGCCTCGGCGCGGTCGTACGCGAACTTCGTCATCAGCACGGACCCTCCGTACTACGACAACATTGGGTACTCCGATCTATCGGACTTCTTCTACGTATGGCTCCGCAGGTCTCTTCGAGACATCCACCCGGCGCTGATGTCAACAATGCTCGTGCCGAAGGCCGACGAGCTCGTTGCGAATCCGTACCGACATGGCGGCCGCGAAGGGGCTCGTGGTTTTTTCGAGGATGGATTCCGGGACGTATTCGCACGCGCGCGAGAATCGGCCTCGAGGGAATACCCGATGACTGTCTGGTATGCCTTCAAGCAGAGCGATAGCGACGAGTCTGGCGAGGCATCCACGGGTTGGGAGACCCTGCTCGAGGGCATGATCCGGAGTGGATGGGAGATCACGTCCACGTGGCCGAGCCGCTCAGAGCTCAGCAACCGGATGATTGCAAGCGGCAAGAACGCGCTCGCTTCGTCAATTGTACTGTCCCTGCGACCCAGAGGTGAGGCGGCGCCAACTACAGACCGCCGTGGGTTCATCGCGGCCCTCGAAGGAGAACTCCCGGACGCCTTACGTAAGCTGCAGCAGGGCCGGATTGCACCGGTCGATCTTCCGCAAGCGGCAATTGGTCCGGGAATGGCTGTATTTAGCCGATACTCTGCGGTGCTCGAGCCACACGGAAAGAGGATGACTGTCCGGGCAGCACTAGCGCGAATAAACGAGATCCTTGATCAGGTGTTGAACGAGCAAGAGGGGGACTTCGACACGACCTCACGCTTCGCCATCGCGTGGTATCGACAGTACGGGTACGGCGTCGGGAAGTTCGGTGACGCGGACAGCCTGGCTCGCGCTCGCAACACGAGCGTTGACACCATGGACCGCGAAGAGGTCCTCACCAGCCGGGCGGGCAACGTTCAACTCATCAAGCCGGCCGATCTCTCGTGGGACTACTCCGTTCTCAAAGACACGCACACGAGCAACTGGGAGGCGCTGCACCATCTGATTAAGGTGCTGGAACGCGACGGCATAGCGCCGGCCGGCCAGTTCCTGAAAACTGCTCTCACGCGACCGGACAACGCCGTCGACGCAGATCTCGTGAAGGAACTAGCGCACCTCCTATTCCGCATCGCCGAGGGCAACGGGTGGACGAAGGACGCACTCAGCTTCAACAACTTGGTTACCAGCTGGCCGGAGATCCTCGACGCCGCCAGGAGTGTCAAGAAGCCTGCTGTCGCGCAGGCAGCGTTCGACTTCGACAGGGGGGACGACTGACGTGGGCTTTCTGACGCCGATGTACGAGCTTGGCGAGTACCTGACGTGGACGCGGTCAGGGGAGATCCAGCTCCCTGACTTCCAGCGCGGGTACAAGTGGGAGGACGAGCGCATCCGGCAGCTCCTCGTGACGGTTCTGCGTGGCCACCCACTCGGCGCGGTCATGTTGCTGAAGACGGGGAACACGCTCGTCCGCTTCAAGCCGCGCGCGGTCGAGGGCGTCGACCTGGCCGCGGGGACGGAGGCGAAATTCCTCCTCCTCGATGGCCAGCAGCGTCTGACGTCACTCACGCAGGCGCTCAGCGGCGATGGTGCGGTCGCGACAAAGGACAGCCGCGGCAAGCTGCTCGACCGCCGCTACCTCATGCACATGGAAACGGCGCTGAGCAATTCAAACCGAGTCGATGAGGCCGTCATCAGCATCCCGGTCGACGGCGTCGTCCGTACCAACTTTGGCAAGGATGTGGTCCTGAACCTGGGCGACCACGACAAGCAGCGGGAGCACGGGTACTTCCCGCTTCACCTGCTCTACGGCGACTACATGAGCTGGATCCTGGAACTCGACGACCGAGAGCTCGGGAAACGCTTCCACGAGCAGTTCATCAAGCCCGCCGCGACCTACGACATCCCGGCGATCGTTCTCGACGAGGGCACCGACAAGGCAGCCGTTGCGACCGTCTTCGAGAAGGTCAACATCGGTGGACTGCCTCTGAACGTCTTCGAGCTTCTCACTGCTGTCTTCGCAGGAGATGCCGGCTACTACGAGCAGTCGGGGGAGGACTTCCGCTTGAACGATGACTGGAAGGAGACCCAGCTCAAGTGGTCGTCCCATCCCGTCCTCGCGGCAGTGGAGAACACCGACTTCCTGCAGGCCCTCACGATGCTCACCACCCGGAAGCGGAACCTCAAAGACACGTCCGACCGTCCGCCCGCAATCTCTGCCAAGCGCGAGGACGTCCTCAAACTCACCTTGGTGGACTACCTGGAGTGGCGCGATCCTCTGCGCGAGGCTTTCATCTGGGCGGCCACCTTCCTCGCCGACCGTCACATCTTCGCTCCTCGTGACGTGCCGTACCCCAAGCAGCTGGTTCCTCTGGCTGCCATCAAGGTCGTCCTCGGCAAAGACGCTGATCTCATCGGTGTGAGCGAGCGGCTCATTCGCTGGTACTGGTGCGGCGTGCTGGGCGAACTGTACGGATCAGCGATCGAATCTCGGTTCGCGCGCGATATCGAAATGGTCCCGCCGTGGGCGCAGGACGAGACGAAGCCTGTCCCGCGTACCGTTCAGGATGCCAACTTCACCGAGTCGCGCCTTCACTCGCTGCGGACCCGGAACGCCGCTGCCTACAAGGGCATCGCCGCGCTCATCCTCGCGGGCGGTGCCCGTGACTGGATGGAAGACAAGGCGCTCGACAAGGTGCAGTACGTCGACCTAGCTGTCGACATTCATCACATCTTCCCGCAGAAGTGGTGCAACGACACCGGGGTCGATGGCGAGCACCGCGAGAGCATCATCAACAAGACGACCATCAGCGCCCGCACCAACCGGACCATCGGCGGCGCAGCCCCGTCCTTGTATCTGCAGGTGATCGAGTCCCGCGCTCAGCTGAAGTCGCAGCGCCTCGACGAGTTGTTGGGGACCCACCTTGTCCCTGCCGACCTGCTGCGGACGGACGACTTCCACGGCTACTTCAGGGCGCGCCGCGAGTCGCTGTGCCGCCTCGTCGAGGCCGCCATAGGCAAGAACGTCCAGCGCGACATCGACCAAGGCTTCGCCGACGAGGACTCCTCTCGGTTCGAGCCAGACGAGTTCATCGACGACGAAGCGACGGAGACAGACTGATGGCCCTCAGCAACCGCGACCGCATCGACCGCATGTTCCAGGTGCTCGCGCCTGCCCTCGATGACTTCATCGCGACGGTCGTCGGGCAGGGCGACCCCGCGCTCGGTGCAGTCTGGACGAAGCTCGTCGAGGCCAAGGACAGCAAGAACGGCGCTCCGTCGACGAAGACGTACGACGCCCGCGACCCGCAGGTGCAGTTCAGGATCCTCACCGAAGGCAACATCACCGGTGGCTTCAAGCCGGGGTGGTACCCCTTCAATCAGGCGATCGGGCGTACCGGGGAGACGTTCGCCAGCGAGCTTCGCGAAGTGCGCAACCAGTGGGCCCACAATGGCACTTTTACCGACGACGACGCCTACCGTGCCCTTGACACCGGCGAGCGACTCCTCAAGCTGATTGGTGCCGCCAAAGAAGCAGACGACGTCCGCGGCGTTCGGCTCAATTTGCGTCGCGTCACTGCCGATAAGGACGACAAGAAAGTCCTGAAGGCAGCCGTCGATAACCCTGAGGCGGCCGGCCTCCGGCCCTGGCGTGAGGTTCTTCAGCCGCATGACGACGTCGCCACCGGCAACTTCCACGCCTCCGAGTTCGCTGCGGACCTCTACAAGGTCGCGACGGGGGGCGAGGTCGACGCCGACTACGCGGACCCGGTCGAGTTCTTCCGTCGCACCTACCTGACCGAGGGGCTTCGTGACCTCATCGGCCGAGCCGTTCGCCGGCTCGCGGGGGACGACAACGCCTCGCCGGTCATCAACCTACAGACCAACTTCGGTGGCGGCAAGACCCACTCGATGCTGTCGCTGTGGCACGTCGCCGCGGGGCTTCCGGTCGGCAACTTCCCGCAGGAGACCCAGGAGCTTCTCACCGCCAACGGGTACTCGGCCACCAATGTGAACAGGGTCGCGATCGTCGGTAACCACTTCAGCCCGTCCGGCGTGGCGAAAGACGATGGCACTCAGGTCAACACCATCTGGGGCGAGCTTGCGTGGCAGCTCGGGGGCCCCGAGGCGTATGCGCTCGTTGCGAAGGCCGACCGAGACCGGACTCATCCTGGCGACGCTCTTCACGAGTTGCTCGCCACGTACGCGCCCGCCGTCATCCTCATCGACGAGTGGGTCGCCTACGCCCGTTCCCTGGTCGGTCGCGATGATCTTGCCGGGGGCACGTTCGACGACCAGTTCACCTTCGCCCAGTCCCTCACCGAAGCTGTCAAGGGCACCAAGGGCGTGCTGCTCGCCATCTCGATCCCTGCCTCCGAAACAGGAGATGCGAACGACAAGATCGTCGTCGGCAACGCCGAAGAGGTCGGCGGTCAGAACGGACTCGAAGCACTCAAGCGCCTGCAGAACGTCGTGCGCCGCGTCGCCGACCAGTGGCGCCCCGCGTCGTCAGACGAGGCCTACCACATCGTCAAGCAGCGGCTTTTCAAGCAGCCTGACGCTGCCTCCCTGGCAGCCATCGGTGCGACCGCCCGGGCGTACGTCGAGATGTACCGCAAGTTCTCAGACGACTTCCCGCGCGAGGCACGCGACGCAGCCTACGAGAACCGGATCAAGCAGACGTACCCGATTCACCCCGAACTGTTCGACACCCTCTACGAAGAGTGGTCGTCGCTGGAACGCTTCCAGCGGACCCGCGGCGTCCTGCGGCTGATGAGTACGGTCATCCACGCGCTGTGGACCGGCGAAGACCAGTCGCCGCTGATCATGCCAGCGTCGATCCCGCTCGCGACATCGAACGTGAACTCCGAACTCACTCAGTATCTCCAAGACTCGTGGAAGCCGATCATCGACGCCGATGTCGATGGCTCGAACTCCGAACCCGCACGCATCGATAAGGAGAAGCCGCTCTTCGGCCAACGGGCGCTCACCAAGCGCCTTGCGCGGACCGTGTTCTTTGGTGCGGCCCCGACGATCGCACCGGGCTCGGTGCACAAAGGTATCGGCGCTCAGCGGGTGTTTCTTGGGACCGCCATTCCTGGCGATATCCCAGGCAATTTCTACTCCGCACTGACGCAACTCGGCGACCGCGCCACGTATTTCTATTCGGGGTCGGGCAAGTATTGGTACGACGTCCAGGCCAATATCACTCGTACGGCGAAAGACCAGGCCGAGCGCCTCCACAAGGAAGATGTCTGGGCCGAGATCGTGCGACGGCTGCAGGACCAGGGTCGCAAGCGGGGCGATTTCGCCGGCGTCCACGTTTGCCCCGAGTCGAACGCCGATATCCCCGACAGCGACGAGGCACGCCTGGTCATTCTGCACCCGAAGGTTGCGCACAAGCGCAACGCTGAATCTGCGGCCAAGGAGTTCGCCCACAAGGCGATCGAGCACCGTGGAAGTTCGAACCGCACGCACCGCAACGCCCTCGTCTATCTCGCAGCGGACGAGGCGCGACTCGAGGAGCTCAACAACGCGACCCGCGACTACCTCGGCTGGAAGCACGTTCTGTCGAATGAGGCCGACCTCGATCTAACTCAGAACCAGAAGAACCAGGCATCGCAGAGGGCGGCTCAGGCCGACCAGACAGTCACGGCACGGCTACTGCAGAGCTTTACTTGGGCCCTCGTCCCGGCCCAGCCCGACCCGGGCGCCCCGTTTCTGATCAAGGAGACCAGGGTCGAGGGTCAATCCGACGCCCTCGCTGAGCGCGTCTCGCGGCGCCTCGGCAACGATGGTGATCTCTCCACGCGACAGGCTGCGGCGACCATCCGACTCGCTATCGGAAGGATCCCGCAGATCTGGAAGGACGGGCACGTCTCACTGGGCTCGTTGTGGGGGCTGTACTCGCAATACCCGTACATGCCGCGACTGCGCGACCGCTCGGTTCTGGACGCGGGGATCCTCGACCTGCCGATGATCTGGCAGACAGACGGGTTCGCTCTTGCCGCGGGCTACGACGAGGCTTCGGAACGCTACATCGGGCTCTGGACTCCGGGCGACAGGGAGAGCGCCCCGGTGGCAACAGACTCGCTCTTGCTGGTGCGTCCAGATGTCGCACAGAAGCAGCGCAGTAAGGAACCCGGCCCGGGCCCTGAGCCCGAGCCCGGTCCCGGTCCAGGGCCGTCGCCCTCGCCGGGCCCCGGGCCTCAGCCGCCGTCTCCGCCGGACCTTCACTGGCCGACCCGCTTCTTCGCCGTGAAGACTCTGCATGCTGACAAGATCGCGCTGGACTTCAAGAATGTCGCGGACGAGGTGCTCGCGCATCTGCGCTCAGGCGAGAACACTCGCGTCACCGTCAGAATCGAAATCGAGGCGACAGACGACGACGGCTTCAACGAAGGCAGGGTACGCACCATCTCGGAGAATGCGAGAACGCTAAAGTTCGACCAGGCCAGTTTCGAGGACCTGTAATCGGGCGTCCTCTTGTTGGCCACGTAGGAGAGGCAAGCCCGCCTGAGTCCGCACAGCGTCCCGCTGAATTGATATGAGTCCGGAGACGCCCCCCGGAGGTGGGGCCGAAAATAGACCACTTTCGTCACGCATCCTGTGTGATGACTCACTCACGAATGGAGAGATGTAGTGGCGAAGGGACATCTGTGCCCGGAATGCGGTACGCACACACTTCAACGGATCAGCACAAACTGGTTGCAGTGCACCACCTGCGGCCTCAAGAAGAAGGTCTAGGCCACAGGCCACAGCGCCACGGCTTTCGCCTCATAACCGATGTGTGCCAGCGTTGGGATCCAGCCGGGTGAACGGAGGTGGTGTCCCTGATACGAGATGGCGTTCTCCTGATGGCACCCCGTTGATTTGATTGCCACCGTGGGAGACGTGCTTGATCATTCTGGGGCCTTGAGATGCAGCCGTTCAACGCACGGCTATTGAGAATTCTGAGGTGGGCAGGTCGTGATTCCGCGTACGTGTTAAGGGTCCCGCAAGAGTCTCCTTTGGGGCGACGTGGAACAGGACTTTCTGCTCCCCGTCGTCTTCATCGGGTTCATCGTGCTCCAGGTGGTGCGGATCTGGTCGATGGTGGATGCGCGCTCCAGTGCGCAGGCCCGGAACGCGCGGCACGGCATCCTCAGCTGAACTAACAGGCCCGCGACGGGTTCGGTCAAGCCGTCGTCAAGGGTTCCACGCCGGGCAGGCCACGAGTTGTCGGGGGAGCGGGGGTGTGGTTGGGTACGCGTCAGAGAGCGCTCTCTCACCGACGAGCGAGCCCCGGCGCGAACGGACTGCGACATGACCTCACCCCCGCCCGCGAGGACCACCCGAGCCACCCGCCGCGCCGTCGCCGGCGTCGTGACCGGCCTCCTCGCCCTCACCGGCACGGCCGCCCAGCTGGCGCCCGCCGCCGCGGCGCCGGCCAAGCCCAAGCCGCCGGCCCTGAGCCTCGACCTCGGCAGCAAGGTGCTCGTCCTCGACCCGAGCATGGCCACGGCCGACATCAAGGCCGCAGTGGACACAATCAGCAACGCCCAGACCGACGACGAGATGGGCACCGGCCGCTGGAGCATCCTCTTCAAGCCCGGCACCTACGGCACCGCCACCGAGCCGCTGCAGCTCAAGGTCGGCTACAACACCGAGGTCGCCGGCCTCGGCGCGAGCCCCGACGACGTGCACGTCATCGGCAAGATCGAGGTCTACAACCGCTGCCTCGACGACGGCGGCACGAGCAACTGCATCGCGCTCAACAACTTCTGGCGCACCCTGAGCAACCTGACGATCGACGTCAACGGCACCGGCCAGGACGGCTGCCGTCAGTCGGCGAACTTCTGGGCCGTCAGCCAGGCCGTCTCGATGCGCCGCGTCGCCGTCAAGGGCGGCAACCTCAGCCTGATGGACTACTGCACCGCCGGGCCGCAGTACGCCAGCGGCGGGTTCATCGCCGACACCTCCGCCGAGACCGTCATCAACGGCTCGCAGCAGCAGTGGCTGACCCGCAACAGCACTGTCGACAGCTGGAGCAACGGCGTGTGGAACCAGGTCTTCGCCGGCGTCGAGGGCGCCCCCGACGACAGCGCCTTCCCGAACCCGCCGTACACGACGCTCGAGACGACGCCGGTCAGCCGGGAGAAGCCGTACCTGTTCATGGACGGCACCCGCTGGGCCGTGCGCGTGCCGTCGGCACAGACCGACACCCGCGGCCGCAGCTGGGAGAACGGCCTGACACCCGGAAAGACGCTGCCGCTCAGCGCCTTCCACGTCGCGAAGCCCGGCGAGTCGGTCAAGGACATCAACAAGGCGCTCGCGAAGGGGCAGCACCTGCTGCTCACCCCCGGCATCTACGACGTCGACCGCAGCATCGAGGTCAAGCGCCCCGGCACGGTCGTCCTCGGGATGGGCCACGCCACCCTCACCGCGCAGAAGGGCGCCACGCCCCTTGAGGTCGCCGACGGTGCCGGCACGGTCATCGCCGGCGTCACCATCGACGCGGGAACCACGCTGTCGCGCAACCTCCTCCACGTCGACGACCACGACAAGGGCAAGGGCGGCGACCGCTCCGGTCGTGGCTCGAGCGCCAAGGACCCGCTGACCCTCAGCGACGTCTACTTCCGCGTCGGCGGCCCGCACATCGGCAAGGTCAAGGTTGCGCTGCAGATCGACGCCGACCATGTCCTCGTCGACCACACCTGGGTGTGGCGCGCCGACCACGGTGTCGAGGACTTCACCGGCGGCTTCCTCGGTGACGACGAGCGCTGGGCCGTCAACACCGGCACCAACGGCCTGATCGTCAACGGGGACGACGTCACCGCGACCGGCCTGTTCGTCGAGCACTTCCAGCAGCACAACACCATCTGGAACGGCGAACGTGGACGGACCGTCCTCTACCAGAACGAGCTTCCCTACGACCCGCCCACGCAAGCGGACTGGGCCCAGCCCGACGGCACCCTCGGCTACGCCGGCTACGTCGTCTCCCCGAAGGTCCGCACCCACGAGCTCTGGGGCGGCGGGTCGTACGTCTACAACCGCAACAACCCGTCGATCGTCACCGAGCACGGCTTCCAGGTGCCGACCACGCCGGGTGTACGGCTGCACCACCTGCTGACCGTCAACCTCGGTGCCGGCACGACCCGCCACGTCGTCAACGACGTCGGTAGCCAGGTCGACAACAGCAACACCGGCACCCCGGCGTACGTCAGCGAGTACCCGTGAGCCGCACCGCCTGAGCCCGGACCCGTCCGCGGCAGCGCCGAGCAGGTTCCCGCTCAGGCGCTGTCGCGGACGACCAGCTCCACGCCCAGCACGACCGACCCGGATGCCTCGGCCGCTGCCAGCTCCGGCAGCGGGTCGGGCACCGGTCGGCCGAGACGCTCGAGCAGGAGCTGGGCCATCAGCCGACCTTGGGTCTCGGTGCGCTGGCGCACGGTCGTCAGCGGGGGAGCGGCCACCGCGGCGACGTCGGCGTCGTCGAAGCCGATGACCGCCACGTCGACCGGCACGGAGCGCCCGGCCTCCCGCAGCGCCGTCAGCGCGCCGAGGGCCATCAGGTCGTTGGCGACGAAGAGGCCGTCGACGTCCGAGCGGCGCTGCAGCAGAACGGATGTCGCCAGCGCGCCACCGGTCGTCGTGAAGTCGCCGACCTCGACGAGCTCGTCGTCGAACGCCTCGCCCAGTGCCTCGCGGAACCCGGCGAGCCGGTCCGTCCCCGCCGTCATGTCCTGCGGCCCGGCGACGGTCGCGATGCACCGCCGCCCGCTCGCCAGCAGGTGACGGGCGGCGAGCCGGCCGCCCTCGACGTTGTCGTGGTCGACGTGCCCGACGCCGGGGTGCTCGGCGACCGGCCGGCCGCCGGCGACGACGGTGATGCCGCAGCCCTCGACGAGCCCGACGACGTCGTGGTCGCCGTGCTCGGAGATGACGAGCGCGCCGTCGACGTGCCCGCCGCGCAGGAAGCCGGCGAGCCGGTCGAGGTCCTGGTCGGTCTGCACCATCGAGAGCACCATGTGCAGCCCGGAGCGCGCCAGCTCCTGGCTGGCCCCGCGGGCGACGGCGGCGAAGAACGGGTCCCCGAAGACGCGGCTCGTCGCCTCGGCCGCGACGAGCGTCACGGCGTCGGCGCGGCGCGTCATCAGCGCTCGCGCAGCGGGGTTGGGGACGTAGCCGAGCTCGTCGACGGCGGCGCGGACGCGCTCGGCCATCGCCTCCTCGACCGTCGGGGAGCCGTTGACCACCCGGGACACCGTCGCCCGCGAGACGCCGGCGCGGGCGGCGACCTGCTCGAGGGTCGGCCGCTGGCGGGCGGGCATCATCCGGTGCACGCCCACACGGTAGCCACCCCGGCTCGGAGGCGGGCGCTCACCGCAGGCAGGGACCGCTGCCGAGCTTGGCGAAGGCGTAGCGGTCGCCGTCCTGGAGGGTGCCCGGCCCGTTGGTCGCGCTCATCAGCTGGTCGTCGGCCTGGGGGTGGTCGGCCCCGAGGACGTGGCCGAGCTCGTGGACGATGACGCCGTGTGCGTCCCCGCGGCGCTGCGGGTCGTGGATCCACCTGCCGAGCGTCGGGGCGTCGAGCTCGATGGCGCCGGTGACCCAGCTGCGGCGGGTGGCTGGGCGGTCGGACTCCCGCGGGCCACCGAGCCCGACGATGCCGCCCTCGAGGCGGGGGGTCTCGTCCGGGTCGCTCCAGGAGATGAGCACCGGTGCCCACTGCCGGTCGTACTGGGGCATCCGCAGGGTGCGCGACGGCGAGGGCTTCTCGTCGGTGTAGCCGTCGAAGACGAAGGCCAGCCCGGTCGCCGCGGACACCTCGGCGACGGCGTCGGTGATGGCGTCGCGGCCGGTGTTACCGACGTCGTGCGGGTCGTGGATGACGTAGTGGATGGCACGGCACGGGTCGAAGGTGACCGGCTCGCCGCTGTCGACCTCGTCGATGAACGCGTAGCTGTCGATGTCCGGTGGGTCCGGCAGCGGCACGGCGGCGCGCATCCGGCCGCCCTCCGCGGAGGGGACCGGTGAGACGCCGACACCGACCCGGAAGGTGGGATCGCCGTTGACGAGGTAGTCGGCGATGGTGACGAGGTGCGACCAGCCGAGCTTGAGTGCGAGGAGGACGACGAGCAGCAGTCCGACGAGAAGCGGGGTGCGTGGGCCGCGCTGCCGATTGGCGCTGCTGGGGATCTCGACGACGGGGACGACGGCCCCGGCCGCGGCGTGCTCGTCGAGGAGCTCGGCCACGGCCGGGACCTCGCGCGCCAAGCGCGCCAGCTCGTCGTCACCCCCGGTCGGCACCCCGACAGGCTAGGAGCGCGTCGCGGCGGGCGCCGGGCATCCGTGGCGAGGGGTGACCGAACGGCCGAGCGTCAGAGCGTGGAGGTCAGGCGGCGTCGAGGAGGGCGGCGAGGTGACCCTCGAGCACGGACTCGTCGTCGGGTGGCGGGTCGGAGCCCCATCCGAGGAGGGGCGGGGACAGAGAGCGGTGGCGGTGCCCGGTCGGGGTGCGGACCTCGAGCTCGTGGGGTGACCCGCGGACGACGACCACCTGCCACCCGGGCGACTCCTTGACGAGGTTGCACCGGGCGCAGAGTCCCGCCGCGTTGACGAGGCTCGTCGGCCCACCGTCGCACACGGGGTGGACGTGGTCGGCGTGGGCGACGAGGGAGTCGCACCACGGGTTGGCGCAGACGTCGTCGCGCAGGACGACCATCCGGCGCAGAAGGCCGGTGAACAGCCGACGGCGGGCATCCATCGCGACGAGGTCGCGGGCGTCGGGGCTCGCGTACAGGCGTCGCAGCCACACGGAGGCGTCGCCGGCGTTGCGGACCCACCGGCGCGCGACGGGCGCGGGGACCGAGCCGTGCCCCGGGATGCGGGCCGGGGTGTCGACGGAGGCGGCGGGGTCGCCCGTCCCGAAGAGGGAGCGGTCGGTCATCACGAGGTGGACCTCGACCGGCTGGACCTGCCCGACCGCGAGACCGGCGAGCAGCCTCGTGGCGGTGTCGGCCATGACCGCGCCGAGGCCACGCCCGTCGGGTGCCTCGTCGTCGCACCCGCCACCGACGACCAGCTGGGCGCGGGCACGCACCGCGGCGTAGGCGCCGACGGCGTCGCGCAGCGGGGCGAGCACGGTCAGCCATGCCATCCCGTCCGGTGCGGCGCGCACCGAGACGCGTCGGGAGGCGGCCGCTGCCTCCATGCGGCGGACGACGGAGGCGGCGTCGAGCTCGGCAGCGACCCGTCGCGCGGCGCGGCCGGCGGCCCGTGGCCCGAGCCGGGGGAGGACGCCGGCGAGGCGGCGGTCGGCCTCGGCGCGGTCCTCGTGGGTGAGCGTGGCCGTCTCGCGGACGACCTCGAGGGCGTGGCGCTCGCCGATGTCGCCGTCGGTCAATGCGGCCATCGTCGCGGGCATCTCGTGGACGAGCGCGCGGGACATCCCGACGAACCGGTCACCGAGAGTGGGGGACTCGTGGCGAGCGAGGGCGACCTGCGAGCCGACGGAGCGCCCAGCGTCCTGGGGAGCCGCCGCCTCGTGCGAGCGACGGAAGGCGTCGGTGGCTCGGGCCTGGGCCGCCGCGACGGCGCCCTTGAGCCGCTCGAGCTCGGTCAGCAGATCGATGCGCTCGCGGTCGTCGAGCTCGTCGACAGGCACGTCGGCGAGGGACGTCCGGAAGGCCGTGACCGAGGCCGCGGCGGATCGACTCGCGACCCCTGCGGCGACCCCCATGGCGCTCTCCCTCCTATTGCCTCCCATCGTAGGGACGCCCACCGACAGTCCTCGTGCCGAGCGTCACCCTGCCCGGCATCGGTCGTTCGGACGATTCCGCGAGTCGCGGCTGGTTCTTCGGCCAGCGGTTATGTACCGTCGCCGGAGTTCACGCAGGGGAGTTGTCGTGAACCCCGGGGGGCCGATGCGTGTCTCTCGATGTCCGAGACAGGGAGCACGACATGACGAACTCACCAGCCGGCTGGTACCCGCAGGCGGACGGTCGGCAGCGCTACTGGGACGGCGCCCAGTGGACCGAGCACTTCGCTCCGGGCACGGACGCCGCCACGCCGGCGGTCGAGCAGAGCACTTTCGCGACGTCGGGCAAGCCGTGGTTCAAGAAGAAGCGTCTGATGATTCCCGCAGGGGTCGTTGGTGTCATCATCCTCGGCAGTGCGCTCGGGTCCGCGGGCGGCGATGAGCCCACTACCCCGGCAGTCGGTAGCACCTCCACGAGCTCGCCGGCCGAGGCCAGCCCTGCTCCCAGCGCGTCCCCCGCCGCCGCTGCAACGACCTCAGCGAGTCCCGCAGCCACCGCCAAGCCGAAGCCTGCAGCGACGAAGCCAGCCGGTCCGCGCATCGGCAGCAAGGTTCGCGACGGCAAGTTCGAGTTCGTTGTCTCGAAGGTGACCTGCGGCATCAAGTCCGTGGGGAACGAGTACCTCAACACGAAGGCCCAAGGGCAGTTCTGTCGGCTGGATGTCTCGATTAGCAACATCGGCGATGAGCCCCAGACCATGTTCGCGGACAACCAGATTGCCTATGACAGCAAGGGCCGGAAGTTCTCGGCGGACTCAGAGGCCTCGATCTATGACGACAGGTCCGAAGTGCTGCTGGAGGAGATCAACCCCGGAAACACCATCAAGGGGCGCGTCTACTTCGATGTGCCGAAGAACGTCAAGCTGGCAAAGGTCGAGCTCCATGACTCGGCGTTCTCTGATGGTGTGGACGTGGCTCTCACCAAGTAGCCGCTGCCCTTCACAGGGTGAGGCCCCGGTCGGGTGGTCCGACCGGGGCCTCGTTGTCGAGATCGCGTGGCAGGGTTGGGGTCTCAGGCGTGGGAGTGGATCTTCTCGATGCCGGGGGCCTCGACGAGGTTCACCTTGTGTGCGTGCCGGAGGCCGAGGCCGCCGAGGACGAACATCACCAGGGAGCCGGCGAAGGCGGCGATGGCGGCCCACATCGCGATCGCACCGATGGTGGCGAAGGCGTAGGCGTTGAGGAGCATCCCGCGGAGGGTCGTTCCCATGAAGAGGGTCTGGCGCAGCTGGCCGAGGTCCTGCGTGGCCTGCGCGGTGGGGGCGGTCTTGAGGGCGGCCATGTACTCACCGGACACCTGCGAGTACGTCTTGCCCTGCGAGGCCTCGTCCATGTGGGCCTGGATGTAGTAGTCGGCGTACGCCTTGGCCTGCGCGCCGGTGGTCAGCTCCTGGCCGGCGTACTGCGTCAGCTCGGCCTTCATCTGCGGCGTCGTGAGGGCGGCGGCCACGGGCATCGTGATCTGCTGGGCGGCCAGCTGGTCGTGGACGGTGCTGGTGGCGAAGGTCGAGGCCCACGTGAGCAGGCCCGCGGCGACGAGGAGGACCGTGGCGACGATGATGCCGGTCCAGGAGATGAGCTTGTCGAATGCCTTGCGCATGTCGTTCGCGTCCCTTCGGGTGGGCCCGGGGTGGGGGCCCGTGGTCTGTGGTGCCGGGTGGTCTTGCACCACTGAAACTACTACTACGCGTAGTAGTTGAAAAGGCATTCTGATGTCGCCTCGGTCACATCAGCACACGAGGAGTTCCGCTGCGGCACAGACCGGCCGGGACGGCGACCTCAGCCACCCAGGATGTCGTCCAGGACGGCATCCGCCCGTGCCGCCGCCTGCTGGTCGTTCTCGCCCTCCCCGCTGACGAACACGAGGTGCGGACCGTCGACGAACACCTCGGTCACCTGCGACGTGCCTTGCCGCTTCGTGCGGGTGCCAAAGAAGCTCGGGAAGCGGACGCCCCCGCCTCCGCTCGTCGTCTCCTGCGCCGGCAGGCGGGTGACGCGGTACTCCGGCGTGGCGGCCGTCGCCTCGTGGAGTACGACCTCGCCCCGGCACGTCCGCGCCAGCTCGCGATACCTCTCTAGCTCGCGGGTCGTACTCGCAGCGTCCGGGAACGGTTGGACGAGAACGCTACCCGGCCTGCCGGCGAGCGACCCGTCGGACCATCGCGTTGCGACGACACCCGCCGAGGGCGGCTGCCGTGCGTCGCCGTAACAGGGGGTGGAGGCGGCTGTCTCGTCCGTCACGACCTCCCACGCCTTCGTGGGCGCGAGCCGCGCCGCCACCACGGCGGCGGAGGCGACCGACCCGTGGTCAGGTTCCGGCGCTCGCACCGCGGCGACCCCGAGCCGGGCTCCCTCGAGGCACTCGCTCGAGGAGCGCGAGGCCGCTGACGCCGATCGGTCGGTGGCGACGCAGACGACGACCAGCCGGTCCATCACCGCGGCGGTGAAGACCTGCCGAGGTTCCTTCGAGCCGGACGAGCTCGGCGCCCCGGTCACGGTGACCACCTCGGCTCCACCCGCGGAGGCCGTCGTCGCGGTCCAGCGGCGGCCGTCCGCACGACGGCCGTCGCACTCCTGCAGGCCGCTGACCACCTCCCGGGCCCTGGCCTCGTCACCGTCGGGAACCGCCACGACGCCGGCGGCAACCCGTGACGGGTCCGCGGACGAGGAGCCGGCGTCCGGAGCGGGCAGCCGTTCGGTGCTCACGACCGTCCCGTCGGCCTGCCCCGGCAGGCCGAGGTCGGGGCCGCACACCGACACCGCCGTCATCCGTCGCGAGGCGGTCCCGGCCCAACCGCGACGCGGAGGGAGGGCGGAAAGGGCGACAGGGAGGACGTCGTCCGGCCCGAGCGGCCGTGCCGCGGTGGTACTGAGGCTCGGGAGGGTGCTCGCCGGCGTCGCGTCCCCGCGGTCCGGTGCGGGTGAGGTCGAGCACGCGCCCGCCGTCAGGACGGCTGCTGCCGCCGCCGCGAGCACGAGCCCGCGCGTCAACCTCGGTCCGGTCATGGTGCGCCCCCTCCGTCGGTCGGCGGACCTCCCGCCGATCGGTCGACAGACTGCCGCGTCCGGGCTCGCCCCGCCCCTGCACCGCCGCCGGCCTGTGGACAACCGACGTCGGCGAGCCGGCTCAGGAGGGGTCGGTCGACCGGTGGGCGCGCTGTGCCGCCCTGACGCCGGCGGCGATGGAGTGCCACAGGTGGTGCGGCCCGAGCTGGCCGACCAGGCCGGAGCGCTCGAGCACCCCGCGCACGTCGGACAGCACCCGCACGAGGTGCACGTCGACGTCCTTGCGGCGCAGCGACCGGACGAGGTGCCCGAGCCGGTCGCACGTCGTGGCGTCCATCTGGTTGGTCGCCTCGAGGTCGAGGACGAGCGTGGCGCCGCGGTCCCGGTCGCGCCGGTCGAGGGCCATCCGCTCGACCTGGGCGAGGACCGTCGAGGCGTTCGCCCAGAACAGCGGCCCGTCCGGCCGGACGACGACGACGCCGCGGTAGGTCCGCCGGGTGGGGTCCGAGCGCAGCGACCCCCACGCCGCCTTCTCGTCCTCGACGCGGCCCATCTCGTCGACCCGCACCTGCACCGAGCGGTAGACCAGCCCGAGGATGGACTGGGCGACCGCGACGAGCAGCCCGTTGAGCGGCCCGAGGACGAGGACCCCCACGAGGGCCACGACGGCGGCGACGAAGTCGTTGCGCCGCAACCGCCGGTAGCGGGCGAACGCGCTCGGGTGGACCAGCCCCCACACGGCGTGGATGACGACCGCCGACAGGACCGTGCGCGGGAGGTCGGCCAGCAGCCCGGTCGCGGTGACGAGGAAGACGAGGGTCGCGACGGCCGCGGTGATCCCGCTCAGCTGCGTCCACGCACCGGCGCTCGCGTTGGCCGCGGTCTTCGAGAGCGAGCCGCCGACGCCCATCCCGCCGAAGGTGCCGGAGGCGAGGTTGGCCGCGCCGTGGGCGACGAGCTCGCGGTCGTCGGTGCGTGCGTCGACGTCGTCGGCCGAGAAGAGTCGCACCGCGGCGAGACCCTCGGCGACGGCCACGGCGGCGATCGCCACGCCCCCCGTGACGAGGCCGGAGAGGAGGTGCGGGTCCACGTCCGGCAGCCGGGGGACGGGGAGGCCGCTGGGGACCGCCCCGACGGTTCCGACGCCGTGACCCGCCAGGCCCGCCCCGCGCGACAGGAGGACGCCGCCGACGAGGACGACCAGCGACCACGGAACCCGTGGCGCGAGGCGCTGGCCCGCGAAGAGCACGAGCAGGGCGACCGCCCCGGTCGCCAGCGTCGGACCGTCGAAGCCACCGATTCCGCGCAGGAGCGCCACGAGACGGTCACCGAGCGCGCCGACGGGAGCCGGTAGACCGGCGAGGGCCGGGACCTCGCCGACGACGATGAGGACGACGAGCCCCGCGACGAAGCCCGTGACGATGGGCTCGCTGAGGAACTGCGCGACCCAGCCCAGCCGCAGCAGGCCGGCGACGACGAGCACGAGCCCCGCGACCACCGCGAGCCCCGACGTCAGGCCGACCGCCGCCGCAGGATCGCCCCCCGACAGCACCCGGACGATGGAGCCGGACAGCACCGACACGGTCGACACCGGCCCGACGAAAAGCACCTTGGACGAGCCGAACACGGCGTACGCGAGGAGTGCCGGCGGCAGCGTCCAGAGGCCGACCACGAGGGGGACACCGGCGACGGCCGCGTACCCGAGCGACTGCGGCACGGCCAGCGCGGCGACGAGGAGGCCGGCCAGCACGTCGCCCGCGAGATGACCGCGCGGGTAGTGACGCAGCGACCGGAGGTTCTCCGGGACCATCGTCGACAGCGCGCGCACCCCACCATCCTGCTCCTGCGCGACGGCGGGACGAGCAGGTTCCACGCGTGCGGAATCCGTACTACCCAGCCCAGCACGGACCGACCGCCGCGGACCATCGGACGGACGGACGGAGGGCCTCGACCGTTCGGTGGAGGGTGACAACGGTGTCGGTCACGGGGGCGCCACGGGTTGTTAAAGGGTTGGTCAAGTGGCGGTCGAGAACCGCTCTGGGTCAGTAATTTTCCACCAGCAGAGGGACGGAACCCCGCGAAGGAGATTCAGGTGAGCACGTCAGTCGTCACGGTGGACGGAGCCCGCGTCCGGGTGTCGAGCCCGGCGTTCCGCGAGACGTTCTCGCAGCGCTCGTCGGCGGGTGTCCCCGTCCCGGCGGGCGAGGCCTCCACAGCCGTCCCGGTGCCCTCGACGACGGGATCCGTCACCCGTCGCCAGCTGCCCCAGGACCCCGGCGCGGGCCGCCTCACCCTCACCCACGCGTCGGCCGCGACGTCGGCCCTGGCCGAGTCGATCCTCGACGCCGAGGACGCCCTGACGTCCGTCCACCGCTCGTGGTTCGCCCCGGCCCAGCGCCCCTGCGCGCCGCGCGCCGACCGGGTCGACGAGTCGACGATCGTCGCCCGGCACGCCGAGGCCGCGGTCCGCGGCGTGCCGTGGTTCGACCTGTCCAAGCGCCGGCAGGCCGCCCAGGTCGCGCGCCGCCGGGCCCACTCCGACATCGACGTCGCGCGCCGCGCCGCCGAGGAGCGGGTGCGCGCCGAGGAGCGCCGTCTGGACGCCTGGTGGAAGGCGCTGTGCGCCAACGACCCTGCGACGGTCACCGAGCACGTCGACGGTGTCTTCGCCCGCGAGCCGGGCACGCGGGCCAAGGCGCTCGGCGCCGAGGGGTCCGTCCTCGAGATCGCCGTCCTCGCGCCCGGTGAGCACGTGCTCCCGGCGGAGGAGGTGCGGATGGCCGCCGACCGCGCGCTGACCATCCGGCGTGCCTCGGCCGCCCACCGCACCGAGCTCTACCGCCAGCACGTCGCCGGCCTGCTGGTGGCGACCGCGCGTCGCGCGCTCGCCGCCTCGCCGGGTGCGGGGTCCGTCCGCGTCCACGTGCTGCGCTCGACGGCCACGGGCCCCTACGACGACGTCTGCCTGCTCGCCGTCGCCGAGATCGCCCGCGAGGACCTGCACCGGGCCGACTTCGGGCTCGACGCCGTGTCGCTGCTCGGGCGCATCGGCCGGGGCACCGTGCTCGGCGCCGCCGGGGCGGACAAGGCGATGGAGCCGGTCGCCCTCGAGGTCGTGCCCGGGCTGGCCGAGCGCCTCGCAGCGATGTGCTGCACCGAGCGCCGCGCGTCCGCCTGACATGCGCTTCGTCACGCCCCCCACCTGGCCGCCGATGCCCGAGGGCTGGGTGCCCGACCCCGGATGGCGCCCCGAGCCCGAGTGGCCCGCGGCGCCGAAGGGCTGGCAGTTCTGGGAGAACGACTACGGCGTCGCCGTCCCCGGACCGGCCGGCCTCTACGGGACCCGACCGCGCCTGTTCACCGGCCTCGGCATCGTCCTCGCTGTGCTCACCGGCCTGCTGGGCTTCTACGTCGGCGCCGGCGGGGGCGCCGCCGCGGACGCCCAGCCACCCGCTCCGGCCCGGACCGTGGTGTCCTCGCCCGCGGCCACCCCGACGACGACACCGTCGAAGTAGGGGGTCCGCCCGCACCTGTCGAGCCTCGCGCGGGCGGACCCCTCCTACTGTGGGTGGATGGACTTCAGATACCTCGGCAACAGCGGTCTCAAGATCTCCGAGATCACCTACGGCAACTGGCTGACCCACGGGTCGCAGGTCGAGAACGAGGCGGCCACCGCGTGCGTGCGCGCCGCTCTCGACCACGGCATCAGCACCTTCGACACCGCCGACGTCTACGCCAACACCAAGGCCGAGAGCGTCCTCGGCGAGGCCCTCAAGGGCGAGCGGCGCGAGAGCCTCGAGATCTTCACCAAGGTCTACTGGCCGACCGGCCCCGGCGGGAAGAACGACACCGGCCTGTCGCGCAAGCACATCATGGAGTCGATCAACGGCTCGCTGCAGCGCCTGCAGACCGACTACGTCGACCTCTACCAGGCCCACCGGTACGACACGGAGACGCCGCTCGAGGAGACGATGCAGGCGTTCGCCGACGTCGTCCGGCAGGGCAAGGCCCTCTACATCGGCGTCTCGGAGTGGACCGCCGACCAGATCCGCGCGGGCCACGCCCTCGCCAAGGACCTCGGCATCCAGCTCATCTCGAGCCAGCCGCAGTACTCGATGCTGTGGCGCGTCATCGAGCCCGAGGTCGTCCCGGCCTGCGAGGAGCTCGGCATCGGTCAGATCGTCTGGAGCCCGATCGCGCAGGGGGTGCTCACCGGCAAGTACAAGCCCGGCGAGGCCCCTCCGGCCGGGTCGCGCGCGACCGACGACAAGGGCGGCGCCGACATGATCAAGCGCTTCATGGACGACGAGCTGCTGACCCGCGTGCAGAAGCTCCAGCCGATCGCGGACGAGGCGGGCCTGACGATGGCGCAGCTGGCCATCGCATGGGTGCTACAGAACGACAACGTGTCCGCCGCGCTCGTCGGTGCGTCGCGGCCCGAGCAGGTCGAGAGCAACGTCAAGGCGGCGGGCGTCACCCTCGAGCCGTCGGCGATGCAGGCCATCGACGACGCGCTCGGCGACTCCGTCGTGCGCGACCCGGCGATGACCGAGAAGAACGCACCGCAGACCCGCGTGGCCTGAGGCGCAGCCGAACTCGTCGGATGGGGCGCCGGTTCAGCTGTAGGAGAGGAGCTCTCGTAGCGAGACCGGCGCCCTTCCGGTGACCTGCCGGACGTCGTCGGTGACCACGTCGAGCTCGCCGGCCCGGACGGCCGTGTACGTCGACACCCACGCGTCGAGCTGCCAGTCGGGTGCCTCGTACGGAGCGCGGCTGGCGTACGCCTCCTGGACCCTCTCGTCGTGGAAGCTGACCTCCCGCCCTGTCACCTCGCTGATGGTGGCGGCGATCTGACTGAAGGACAACGCCTCCGGGCCGGTGAGGTCGTAGGTGCGACCCGCGTGCGTTTCCGGGTCGAGCAGCGCGGCAGTCGCGACGCGGGCGACGTCCTCGCGTGCGACGGCACCGAGCCGGCCGTCCCCGGCCGGTCCGCGGATGACGCCGTCCTCGCCCGCCATGAGGGGCAGGAAGTCCAGGTAGAGGCTGTCGCGCAGGAACGTGAAGGCCATCCCGCTGTCGCGGACCAGGTTCTCCGTCGCCCAGTGGTCGCGGCCGAGCGTGAACGTGCAGTCGGCCGCCGCGCCGAGGAACGAGGTGTAGACGACGTGGCGGACGCCGGCCTCGGCGGCGGACCGGACGGCGCTCGCGTGCTCGCTCATCCGGTCCTCGGACTCGGACGCCGAGACGAGCAGGAGGACGTCGACACCGTCGAGCGCGGCGCGCATCGCGTCGCCGTCCCGGTAGGAGGCCGTGGCCACCTCGGCGCCGTCCAGCTGCGGTGCGCGAGAGGCGTCCCGGACGATGAGTCGCTGGGGAACACCGCGGGCGGCGAGGTCGCGGGCGACGAGGCCACCCACCGCGCCCGTGGCGCCCGTGACGCCGATGATGAACCGGGTCACGGCTGCGCCGCCACGGCGTCGGCGACGGCCTGCCGCATCGAGGTGGGTGCACGGCCGATGAGGCGCTCGAGGTCGCCGCTCGTCACTTCCAGCTCGCCGCGGGCGATGCCGCGGTCCGAGTCGGCGAAGACGCGGGCGACGGGGTCGGGGAGGCCTGCGCCGGCGAGGATGCCGGCGAGCTCGTCCTCGGTGACGTCGCGGTAGGCGACCTCGCGCCCGGACGCCTCGGAGACGGCGGCCGCGAGGTCGGCGAGGGTGAAGCCCTCACCGCCGAGCTCGTGGACCGTCCCGGGGGTGGCGTCGGGGTCGAGGAGCACGGCCGCGGCGGCGTCCGCGTAGTCGGCGCGGGTGGCGGCACTGACCCTGCCGTCGCCGGCCGCTCCCACGACCGCGCCGTGCTCGAGGTAGGTCGGCACCTGCGGCGTGTAGTTCTCGAGGTACCAGCTGTTGCGCAGGAGGACGAGGGGGAGTCCCGCGTCGCGGAGCATCTGCTCGGTCGCCTGGTGCTCGGCGGCCAGCTGCATCGTCGAGGAGTCGGCGCCGGCGATGCTCGTGTAGGCGACGAGCCCGACGCCCGATGAGCGCAGGGCCTCGACGACGTTGGTGTGCTGGGGGATGCGCTGCCCGACCTCGCTGCCGGACACGAAGAGGACGCGGTCGGCGCCGTCGAAGGCGTCGCGGAGGGACGCCGGGTCCGCGTAGTCGACGACGGCCGTGCGGACGCCGAGGTCGGCGAGGGCGCGGAGGCGGTCGGCGTCGCGGCCGGTCGCGAGGACGTCGGCGGGGGAGGCGCCGCGGCGCAGGAGCGACTCGACGACGAGGCGGCCGATCTGCCCGGTGGCGCCGGTGACGACAATGGTCATGGGGTGGTCCTCTCTGGGGTGCTGCGGGGTCGGTGGGTGCAACCGGGCCGTGGGGTGGTCGCTTCCCGAGGGACAGTACGCACTTTCGAGTAAGGTACTGGCGTGACGGTGAGCAATGAGGTCAGCGACCTGCGGACGATCTACCCCGACGGCGTCATCGCGGCTGGATGCCCCAGCCGGACGGTCCTCGACCACGTCACGAGCAAGTGGGGGCTACTCGTCCTCGTTTCGCTGACGGAGGGGCCGCTGCGCTGGAGCGAGCTGCGACGCCGCGCTGACGGCGTGAGCGAGAAGATGCTCGCGCAGACGCTGCGGACGCTCGAGACCGACGGGTTCGTGCACCGCGAGGCGTTCCCCGTCATCCCGCCGCGGGTCGAGTACAGCCTGACGCCGATGGGCGAGGAGCTCGCCGGGCACCTCGTGCCCTTGCTCGGGTGGGTCGCGGCCCGGGCCGAGGGGATCGTGGCGCGCACGCGCTGAGCCCGGCCGTCGCGGGCCTGTGGATGACCGCGTGCCCTCCGCGCCGATGCTCGGTACCTTGTGGTCAGGTCGCCGAGGGGGCGCCCGGAGAGGCAGGCATGACGAGGGGATCGCGCTGGGTCGTCGCGGGGGCGGCGCTGGGGACGGTGCTGCTCGCGGGCTGCGACTCCTCCGGCGGTGACCAGCCGTCGCCGAGCGCGACGTCGGCGAGCCCGAGCGCGTCCCCGTCGTCGAGCCCATCTCCTTCGCCCAGTTCGAGTGGTCCCGAGATCCCGGCCGCTGCGCGGGAGCAGACCCCCGCCGGCGCCGAGGCGTACGTCGAGTACTTCTTCGACCAATTCAACGTCGCCTGGACCAAGCCCCAGCCGGGCCTCATCAAGTCCATGGGGACCAGCGGGTGCGAGTTCTGTGCGAACTCGGAGGACACAACTCAGAAGCTGGCTGACAAGCAGCAGAGGTACGCGGAGGAGCCCGTTCGCCTTAATGAGGCACAGAGTTTCGGTGGCGCACCGGAGGGTGAGCAGTACGTCCGCATCAAGTTCACGCAATCGGGCGCACGGGTCGTTGACTCCTCAGGCAAGGAGGTTGCGCGCGACAAGAAGTTGACGGCTGACGCGAACGCTGCTTTGAGGTGGGTGGATCAGCGATGGCTAGTTCGCGGGATCGAGAGGGGCTGAGACCGGCCCGCCTCGTCGCAGGGCTTTCGTTCGGATTGGCAGTGGCACTGTCCGGTGGATGGCCGCCCGCCTACGCCGGTGACCCAGGCGGCGGATTCTCGGGTGGTCTCACCGAGCACGGCAGTGTGGTGAAGACGCTTAGCCGGGTTGAAGTCGACTCTCTGTCGACTCACTACTTTCGCAACGCAACGGCCAAGGGACCGTTCTATGACTACGCGGCGGTCTCCGCGTGCAGCACCGCTGAGCCCGGTCAGAACGAGGGGGATCTCTGCCCGGCCTCGTGGGGCCTGTGTCGGGTGACGACGGGAGGCGGCGAGGGTCCCGCGGTGGCGGTCTGGCGGAGGCAGGTGGAGCAGGACGGTCAACCGCTGACGGGGGCCGATGGTGCGTGGGAGCGTCTGGACCTGACGTGCTGGCCGGAGCGGGTGCCGGGCAACGCGAACGCGTTGACGATGGGGATGATCCGTCAGGCGTTCCGGGACACCGACTTCACGAAGCCGACGGTCAACATCCAGCCGGAGGGTGACGTCACCCTCGTCAACCTGCCGACGTTCTTCGAGGTGCAGTTCCCCGAGGCGGGGTTCGGGCCTGACGAGGTCGACCGTCCGGACCCGGCGACGCTGCTCGGTCACGAGGTCGAGATCCGACCACGCCTGAAGTCGATCACCTACCACCTGGGGGAGCGGACGGTCGGTCCGACGACGGACCTCGGTGGTCCGTACCCCGACGGCACCGTCGTGCAGACCTACACCCAACCGGGCGAGCAGCAGGTCCGCGCCGACATCGTCTACACGGGACAGTTCCGGGTCGGGGGCAGCGGGTGGATCGACATCCCCGGCGCGGTCGAGCTGCAGGGAACGCCGGTGACCCTCACCGTGCGCGAGGCCAAGGCCCGTCTCTACTCGAACTGACGACGCCCACGTCCGTCCCGTCGGGAGCCGGCACCGCTCGTCCGCTTCTCGTGGCGATCTGCGGGGGTCCGGGTGCGGTGGCACGCGGACCCCCGCAGATCGCGGGGAGGAGCGGGGAGGGGAGGTCAGGCGAAAAGCTTGGCCGCCGTGATGAGGGTCTGGACCACGCCGTAGGCGAGCAGCACGAGCACGACGCCCCACGACAGGTACACCCGCAGCGAGCCGCCGCGCGCGGTCGAGCCCTCGGCCTCGTCGCCGGCGAAGTCCTCGGCCGCGGCGGCCGTCCGGCCCTCCGGCTCGTGGAACTTCGACGCCACCGGGCGCACCATGAGGTTGGCGACGAACCCGACCGCCAGCACCCCGACCATCGTGAAGAGCGCGGGCCGGTAGTCCGCCGCCGTCAGCTTGCCGGGCGTGCCCGCGGCGTCGAGGAACCCGTTGATGATGAGCGGACCGGCGACACCGGCCGCCGACCACGCCGTGAGCAGCCGCCCGTGGATGGCGCCGACCTGGAAGGTGCCGAAGAGGTCGCGCAGGTAGGCCGGCACCGTCGCGAAGCCACCGCCGTAGAAGCTGATGATGATCGCCGCGACGAGCACGAAGATCGCCGTCGCCGTCGAACCGATCAGCGCGAGAACGAGGTAGAGGACGATGCCCACGCCGAGGTAGACCATGTAGATCGGCTTGCGACCGATCTTGTCGGAGGTCGTCGACCACACGAAGCGTCCGGCCATGTTGAAGAGCGACAGCAGCCCGACGAACCCGCCGGCCGCCGCGACCGCCACCGACGAGGTGCCGTCGGAGCCACGGAAGAAGTCCTGGATCATCGGCGCGGCCTGCTCGAGGATGCCGATGCCGGCGGTCACGTTGCAGAAGAGGACGACCCACAGCAGCCAGAACTGCGGCGTCTTGATGGCGTTGGCCGCCGACACGCTGCGGTCGGTGATGAGGTCGCTCTTGTTGGACAGCGTCGACGGGTCGAAGCCCTCCGGGGCCCACCCCGGTGCCGGCACACGGACGTTCGTGACGCCGATCATCATCACGAGGAAGTAGATGACCGCCAGGCTGACGAAGAGCCCCGTGAGGGCGGTGCCGTTCGCGAGCGACCCCGAGACCGACGGGTCGTAGTCGGCGTCGAAGAACGACATGAGCTGCCGGGACAGGGGCGACGCGACCATGGCCCCGCCACCGAAGCCCATGATCGCCATACCGGTCGCGAGGCCCGGGCGGTCCGGGAACCACTTGATGAGCGTCGACACCGGCGAGATGTACCCGATGCCCAGCCCGGTCCCGCCGATGACGCCGTAGCCGAGGTAGACCAGCCACAGCTGGGAGGTGGCCATCCCGACCGCGCCGACGAGGAAGCCGAGCGCCCAGGCGCAGGCGGCGGCGAACATCGCCTTGCGCGGCCCGACCCGGTCGACCCACGTGCCGAGCACCGCGGCCGAGAGCCCGAGCATGACGATGGCGATGGAGAAGACGAGCCCGACCGCGGTGAGCGAGCTGTCGAAGTGGGCGACCATCGACGCCTTGTAGACGCTCGTCGCGTACACCTGCCCGATGCACAGGTGGATGGCCAGCGCCGCCGGCGGGATGAGCCAGCGGTTGTAGTCGCGGGGCGCGACCGTGTGGTGCCGGTCGAGCAGCGACAGCAGGCCGGACCCGGAGGGCCTGCTCTCGGTGGTGGTGGCGGACATGGGTACCCCTTCCACTACTCCCGGCGCGACGTTGCGCCTCGGACGCTGACCCGTCGGCGCGCCGGTGACGAGACTAGGCAGGCGCGTGAGCGGCCGGGGCCGGAGCGACGCACCGATCCGGTCACCGTCCACAGGCCACACCGGGAGGGCGCGTCGTCCACAGGAGCGACGTCCGCCCGGGGTGGCGCGGCCGTGCTGTCGGTGGCGCTGCCTAGGCTCGTCCCGACGAGATCGACCGAGGAGGTGGCGATGGACCTGCAGCAGGCGCTGGCGATGGGGCGGCGGCTCGTCCGCGAGCACGGCCTGGACGGCTGGACCGTCGTCGCCGACCGCGCGAAGACGCGGGCCGGGGTGTGCCGCTTCGCCCGTCGGCAGATCGGCATCAGCGCGCCCCTCACCCGGCTGCACTCGGAGGAGGAGGTGCGCGACACGCTGCTCCACGAGATCGCGCACGCGCTCGTCGGGCCGCAGCACGGGCACGACGAGGTGTGGCGCGCGACCGCCGTGCGCATCGGCTGCTCGGGGGAGCGGTGCGTCCCCGCCGACGCGCCGCGCGTCCCGGGTGACTGGGTCGGGCGCTGCCCGGCCGGCCACGAGCGCAGCCGCCACCGGGCCCCGACCCGCGTGATGTCCTGCGGTCGCTGCTCGCGCACCTTCGACGCGGCCCACCTCTTCACGTGGACCCACCGCGGCCGGCCGGCCTCGATGCCCCCGCGGTACGCGGCCGAGCTCGCCGAGCTGCGCCGGGCCTCGCTCGCGCCCCGGGTGGTCGCCGAGCCGCCGCGGGTCGGGGACGAGGTCGAGGTCTCGACCGGGCCCTGGGCCGGGCTGGTCGGCGAGGTCGAGCTGGTCGGGGCGGTGCGCTGCCAGGTGAGGGTCGGCGACGAGCTCGTCGGTCTCCCCCTCGACGCCGTGCGCAGGCTGCGGTCCGGACAGGTCGCCTGACCTCAGGATTCGTCCGGTGACGACCTTCACGGCGGGCGGAGGTGGTCCGGCCGGGGGCGACCACCGACAATAGACGGCGTGAGCACCCACGAGGACGCGAGCGGGCCTGCCCCGGTCCCGGGACCGGGCCCGGACCCCGTCGCGGACGACACGACCCGGCCGGCCCTCGAGGGGACGCACCGGGTCGCCGACCCGACGACCGGGGGCTTCGAGGAGTGGACGCCTCCGGACGACGGCGTCGAGCGTGCGCTCGTCCTCGCCGGCGGCGGCGCCACCGGCATCGCGTGGGAGGCCGGCATCGTCCTCGGCCTGCGTGACGGCGGCGTCGACGTCCGCACCGCCGACACGATGGTCGGCACGTCGGCCGGGTCGATCGTCGCGGCGCACCTGCGCCTCGGCACCGACGAGGACAGCGCGTTCGACCGCATCCGGGAGGGCGCTCCGCTGACGAGCTACGGTCGTCTCGGGCCGGCGGACGCCGGACGCTACGTCCGCTCCACCCTGAGCACCGACCGCCGCGGCGGCCGGGCCGTCGTCGCCCGGGCCGCGCTCGAGGCCGCCACCCCGACCGAGGAGGAGTGGCTCGGGACCGTCGGGCTGGGCCTCGTCGGCCAGGACTGGCCGGAGGGCCGGCTGCTCGTCACCGCGGTCGACGCCGAGACCGGCACCTCGGTCGTCTTCGACGGCCGCGGGGGAGTGCCGCTGGAGCGGGCGGTCGCCGCGAGCTGCGCCGTGCCCGGCGTGTTCCCGGCCGTCGAGGTCGCTGGACGGCGCTACGTCGACGGCGGTCTGCGCAGCATCGCGAACGTCGACCTCGCGCGTGGGCACCGGCGCATCCTCGTCCTCTCGCCGTACCCGGTCGGCCCGCACCTTCGCGACCTCCCGCGGATGCAGCTGCGCGCCCTCAAGGCCGAGAGCCGCACCGCGATCGTCGTCCCCGACGCCCGTGACCTCTGGGCGATGGGCGCCAACCCGCTGGACATGACGCGCGGCGCCGAGACCTTCGAGGCGGCCCGCGCCCACGGGGCCCGCATCGCCCCGCGGATCGCCGAGGTCTGGGACGCCTGAGCGCGGCACGGCGGACGCGCGAGGTATCAGCGCGGCCCCCGCGCGCCTCCTGACCGGCGAGGGGCGACCGACCCCGGGTCGCCCACCACGCCCCGGAGACCGCCATGCCCACGATCCGCTCCGTCCCGTTGCTCCCCGTCCCCGACTCGTGGCCGCTGCCGGTCGTCGCGCTCGCCGCGATGGCCGTGCTCGCCGGCCTCGACCTGCTCGGGGCGGTCGCGGCCAAGCACTGGGCCGAGGACGGCAGCGCCGTCGCGCTCGTCGGCGGTGTGCTCGCCTTCGTCGTCCTCTTCTGGGTCTACGCCTCGTCGCTGCGCGACGCCGAGCTCGCGGTCGTGACGATGGGCTGGATCGTCCTGCTCCAGGTCGGCATCCTCCTCGTCGACCGGCTGCACTTCGGCACCTCGCTGCCCGCGGACAAGCTCGCCGCCGTCGTCGTCGCGCTGGCCGCCTCGGTCTACCTCGTCGTCGCGCCCGGGACGGTGTGAGCCCGCCGACGTCCGCGCCCGCCTCCCGGCCCCCACCCGGCGGCGTCGCTAGGGTCGGGGTGAAGGAGGTTCGACGATGACGTCAGACCGCACCCCGCTCGACTCGGGCGCGCACATCGCCCTCACCGAGCGCTACGCCGCGCACAACTACCACCCGCTGCCCGTCGTGCTGGCCCACGGCGAGGGGGCCTGGGTGACCGACGTGGAGGGCCGGCGCTACCTCGACTGCCTGGCCGGCTACTCGGCGCTCAACTTCGGCCACGGCCACCCCCGGCTGCGGGCCCGCGCCCACGCCCAGCTCGACCGGCTCACGCTGACCAGCCGGGCCTTCCTCAACGACCGGCTCGGGCCGTTCGCACAGGAGCTCGCGGCGCTGACCGGTCACGAGGTCGTCCTGCCGATGAACACCGGCGCCGAGGCCGTCGAGACCGCGATCAAGGTCGCGCGCAAGTGGGGCTACCGGGTCAAGGGCGTCCCCGAGGACACCGCGAGCATCGTCGTCATGGAGGGCAACTTCCACGGACGCACCACGACCATCGTCAGCTTCTCGGACGACAAGGTCGCGCGCGACGAGTACGGCCCCTACACACCGGGGTTCCGCACGGTGCGGTACGGCGACGTCGACGCCCTGCGCGCGGCCGTCGACGACACGACGGTCGCGGTCCTCCTCGAGCCCATCCAGGGCGAGGGCGGCGTCGTCATCCCGCCGGAGGGGTACCTGCGCGCGGTTCGCGAGGTCTGTGACACCGCCGGCGCCCTCATGGTGGCCGACGAGGTCCAGTCCGGCCTCGCACGCACCGGTCGCACCTTCGCGTGCGAGCACGAGGACGTCCGTCCCGACGTCTACGTCCTCGGCAAGGCGCTCGGCGGCGGCCTCTACCCGGTGTCCGCGATCACCGCCGACCACGCCGTGCTCGACGTCGTCACCCCCGGCTCGCACGGCTCGACCTTCGGCGGCAACCCGATGGGCGCGGCGATCGGGCACGAGGTCTGCCTCATGCTCGCCGAGGGGGAGTTCCAGTCGCGCGCAACCCGGCTGGGTGCGGTCCTGGAGGAGGGCCTGCGCCCGTTCGTCGGCCGGGGCCTCGACGGCCTGCGGGTGCGCGGCCTGTGGGCCGGGCTCGACGTCTCGCCGGGCGGCCCCTCCGGGCGCGAGCTGTGCGAGCGGCTGCTGGCCCGCGGCGTCCTCGCCAAGGATACGCACGGCTCGACCATCCGCCTGGCGCCGCCGCTCGTCGTCACCGAGGACGAGGTGCAGCTGCTCGTCGACGCCGTCGGCGCCTCCCTCGGCTGACCGGGCCGACAGCACAGACCCGGGCTCAGGAGCCGGCGCGCACCTCGGCCGCCCGGGCCGCGTTCTGCGCGATGGCGTCGACGATCTCGACCCGGCGGGAGCGCGGCAGGTCGTGCCCCATGTCGGGGAACATGAGCAGCCGCGAGCCCGGCACGGCCTGCGCGGTCGCGATGCCGCCGCTCGGCTGCACGAGGCGGTCGGCGAGGCCGTGGACGACGAGCGTCGGCACGTCGACCTCGCGCAGGCGCTCGGTGCGGTCGGGGCTGTCGAGGATGGCCAGCAGCTGGCGGACCGTGCCGATCGGGCTCACGCTGCGCCGCACCGCGGCCCGCACCTGCGCCGTCATCTCCTCCTCGTCGAAGAGCGGCCCTGCGATGACCCGCCAGCCCTCGACCCCGAGGCGCACCGCCTCCTCCTCGTCGGTCGGCCGCGGCTGCGTGAACGACATCGCCATCGTCGGCAGCAGCCGCGGGTGGACGCGCCCGTGCCGGCGGCTGCCGGTGTTGGACATGATCGAGGTGAGGCTGAGGACCCGTTCGGGGTGGTCGATCGTCAGCTGCTGCGCGATCATCCCGCCCATCGAGGCGCCGACGACGTGCGCCGCGGCGATGCCGAGGTGGTCGAGCAGCGCGGCCGCGTCGTCGGCCATGTCGGCGAGCAGGTAGTCGGCCCCGCCCGAGCCCGGGCGCAGGAAGCTGCGGACGACCGCCGAGCGCGCCGGCGGCGGGCCCGGGGTGAAGCTCGACAGGCCGATGTCGCGGTTGTCGTGCCGCACGACCCGGAAGCCGCGCGTCACCAGGCCGTCGACGAGGTCCTGCGGCCAGCCCACGAGCTGCGTCCCCAGACCCATGACGAGGAGCATCGGCACCCCGTCGTCGGGCCCGTCGACCTCGTAGGCGATCTCCACGTCACCGAGCTGCGCCGTTGCCATGTCCGCAGTGTCGCACCCCGACCGGGGCGTCGGCACGGGCACCCGCGCCGTCGTGGACGGCGGCCCGTCTAGCATGAGCCGGTGATCGCAGCGCTGACGTACGTCGTCGTGGGCCTCTCGGTGGTCCTCTGCGGCGCGGCGGTCGTCTACGCCGTCCGGGACCGCCTCATCGACGACCTGCTCCTCGGGATCGCGGGGCTGCTCGAGCTCGCGCTGCTCGTCGTGCTCGTCGGCGGGCTCGTCGGCAGCGGGCACGTCACCGACTCGGCCGAGCGGGCGACGTTCATCGCCTACCTCGTGAGCCTTCCGGTGATCCCGCCGGGCACGGCGTTCCTCGCCATCAAGGAGAAGTCCCGCTGGGCCATGGGCTCGATCGCGGTCGGCGCGTTCGCCGTCGGCGTCATGTCCGCCCGGCTCGCCCAGATCTGGATGTCCTATGACTGACCCCGCCCCGCGCGACCGCCGGGCCCTCGGCGGCCCCGGCGTGCTGCTCGTCGTCGTCTACGGCGTGCTGGCGCTCGCCGCCACCGGGCGCTCGGTGCTCCAGATCTCGGAGTACTTCGACCGCGCCCCGCTGGCCTACGTCCTGTCGGCGCTGGCGGCCGTCGTCTACCTGCTCGCGACGTGGTGCCTCGCCCGCGGCGGTCGCTGGGTGCGCGTCGGCATCGTCGCGTGCGCGGTCGAGCTCGCGGGGGTGCTCCTCGTCGGCCTGGCGTCCTACCTCGACCCCTCGGCCTTCCCCGACAAGACCGTCTGGTCGCACTTCGGCCAGGGCTACGGGTTCGTGCCGCTCGTCCTGCCGGTGCTCGGCCTGCTGTGGTTCCGCCGCGTCGAGCGCGGCGCCCGGGCCGACGCGGCCGCCCACGAGCAGGACGTCGCCCCGACCTCCGACTGAGCCGGTGGCCGGGGCGACGTCGGCGCCTCAGGCGTCCTTGCGCTCCAGCAGCAGGACGGGGATGAGGCGGTCGGTCTTGGTCTGGTACTCCGCGTACGGCGGGTAGGCGGCGACGCAGCGCTCCCACCACTCCTCGCGCTCGGCGCCGTCGATCTCGCGGGCCACGGCCTCCCAGGACTCGGTGCCGTCCTGGAGGGTGAGGTTCGGGTCGGCGAGGAGGTTGCCGTACCAGACGGGGTGCTCCGGCGCGCCGCCCTTGCTCGCGACGGCGGCGTACGTGCCGTCGTGCTCGACGCGCATCAGCGGGACCTTGCGCAGCGCTCCGGTCTTGCGGCCGCGCATCGTCAGCATGACGACCGGGCGGTCCATCACGCTGACCGAACGGGTGTCGCCGGTCTCGTCGATCTTCTCGACCTGCTCGCGCACCCAGTCGGAGGGGGAGGGGATGTAGTCGTCGCTCATGTCGTCTCTCAACTCACTTGTCGCTCGAGGTCTTCCAGAGGTTGATGCCCGTGTCCTGGGCGTGCTTGTCGATCTTCGCGAGCTCGTCCTTCGTGAAGCGCAGCTTCTTGACGGCGTCGAGGCTGTCGTCGAGCTGCTCGACCGAGCTCGCGCCGACGAGCACCGACGTGACGCGCGGGTCGCGCAGCGCCCACGCGAGGGCCATCTGCGCGAGGGTCTGGCCGCGGGTCTTCGCCAGCCGGTCCAGGGCGCGGATGTGCTTGAGCGCGGTGTCGGTGAGCAGCGCCGGGTCGAGCGACTTGCCCTGCGCCGCACGCGAACCCTCGGGGATGCCCTTGAGGTACTTGTTCGTCAGCATCCCCTGGGCCAGCGGGGAGAAGGCGATGCAGCCGACGCCGGTCTCGCCGAGGGCGTCCAGCAGCCCCTCCTCCTCGATCCAGCGGTTGAGCATCGAGTACGACGGCTGGTGGATGAGCAGCGGCGTGCCCATCGCGCGGAGGATCTCGACGGCCTCGCGGGTGCGCTGCGCCGAGTAGGACGAGATGCCCACGTAGAGCGCCTTGCCGGCACGCACGAGGGAGTCCAGCGCCCCGCAGGTCTCCTCGAGCGGGGTCGTCTCGTCGAAGCGGTGGCTGTAGAAGATGTCGAAGTGGTCCAGGCCGGTGCGCCGCAGCGACTGGTCGGCCGAGGCGGTGACGTACTTCCGCGAGCCGCCGCCCTGGCCGTAGGGGCCGGGCCACATGTCGTAGCCCGCCTTGGAGCTGATGACGAGCTCGTCGCGGTAGGGGCGGAAGTCGCGGGCGAAGAGGGTCCCGAAGTTGCGCTCGGCACTGCCGTAGGGCGGGCCGTAGTTGTTCGCGAGGTCGAAGTGGGTGACGCCCCGGTCGAACGCGCGCCGCAGGATCGCCTGCTGGCGCTCCAGCGGCACGTCGTCGCCGAAGTTGTGCCAGAGGCCCAGCGAGATCGCGGGGAGGTCGAGGCCGGAGCGGCCGGTGCGTCGGTAGGGCATCCCGGCGCGGTAGCGGCCCGCGGCGGCCTTGTACTCGTCGGCGTGGAAGGTCATGGGGTCATCCTGCCCCGTTCGCGGGGTGAGACGGGCGGGGGAGGGGGCTGACCGCGGGCCGGCCCGTGCGTATCCTGACGGCAGGTCATGAGCGCCAGCGCCAAGCCCCGGCTCGCTGGCCGGCAACCCTCCTCCGCGGTGGGGTGCCCCGGGTGAGGACCAGGCGTGCGGCACCCGTCGCGCGCAAGCGCGGGAGCCCCTGGGCACCCCGCCGAGCACACGTCCGCGTGCGCCCGGCCCGCCGGTCGGTCGCACCCACGAGTCAGGAGCGAACCGATGACCGACCCGTCCCAGTGGGGTTTCGAGACCCGCCAGGTGCACGCCGGCCAACAGCCCGACAGCGCCACCGGCGCCCGGGCCCTGCCGATCTACCAGACGACGTCGTACGTCTTCAACGACACCGCGCACGCCGAGAACCTCTTCGCGCTGCGCGAGTTCGGCAACATCTACACGCGCATCATGAACCCGACGCAGGACGCCGTCGAGCAGCGCATCGCGGCGCTCGAGGGCGGGGTCGGGGCGCTGCTCGTGGCGTCCGGGCAGGCCGCGACGACGCTCGGCCTGCTCAACATCGCCGAGGCCGGTGACCACATCGTCTCCAGCGCGGCGCTCTACGGCGGCACGGTCAACCTGCTGAAGTTCACCTTCCGCAAGCTCGGCATCGACGTCACCTTCGTCGAGGACCACACCGACCCGCAGGCCTGGCGCGACGCGGTGCGCCCCAACACCAAGGCGTTCTTCGGCGAGACCATCGCCAACCCCAAGGCCGAGGTCCTCGACATCGAGGCCGTCGCCGCGGTCGCCCACGAGGTCGGCGTGCCGCTGGTCGTCGACAACACCATCGCGACGCCGTACGTCATCCGGCCGCTGGAGTGGGGCGCCGACGTCGTCATCCACTCGGCGACGAAGTACCTCGGCGGGCACGGCACGTCCATCGCCGGCGTCATCGTCGACGGCGGCACCTTCGACTACACGACGGACCCGGAGCGCTTCCCCAACTACAACACCCCGGACGAGAGCTACCACGGGCTGCGCTTCGGCCCGGACCTCGGCGTCGGCAGCCCCTTCGGCGCGAACCTCTCGTACATCCTCAAGGCGCGAGTGCAGCTGCTGCGCGACCTCGGCGCCGCGGTCTCGCCGTTCAACGCCTTCCTCATCGGGCAGGGCATCGAGACCCTCAGCCTGCGCCTGGAGCGCCACCTCGAGAACGCCCGCCGGGTCGCCGAGCACCTGGAGCAGCACCCCCAGGTCGAGTCGGTGCGGTGGGCCTCGCTCGACAGCAGCCCGGGGAAGGCGCTCGCGGACAAGTACGCGCCGCTGGGCGCCGGGGCGGTGCTCGCGTTCGAGATCCGCGGTGGCATCGAGGCCGGGCGCCGCTTCGTCGAGGGCCTGTCGCTGCACAGCCACGTCGCGAACATGGGCGACGTGCGCTCGCTCGCCATCCACCCGGCGTCGACAACGCACAGCCAGGGCGGGGACGAGGACCGGCTGGCCGCCGGTGTCACGCCCGGTCTCGTGCGCCTCGCGGTGGGCATCGAGTCGGTCGCCGACATCCTCGCCGACCTCGACGCCGGCTTCGCCGCGGCGGCCGGTGACGGCTCCGGGGACGCGGCGCCCGAGCTCGTCGGCGCTACGCAGGGCTGAGCGACCCTCCCGCCCGCCGGGGCCTGTGGACAACCCGGCGGGCGGGACGCCGCCCCCGCCTAGCGTCGGGGCATGACGACGTACCGGGTGGATGCACCGAGCGTGCTGGAGGTGGGGGAGCGCCTGCTCGACCTCGCCGAGTCGCTCACGCTCATGGGGGACCCCGCGGCGGACCGATGGGCGTTCGGGCCCGGCTGCAGCGGCGCCGCGCTCGAGGATCTGCTCGGCGGGTGGCGGCACGCGCGGCTGCGGATGGCGGACGCGCTGACCGTCCTCGGCGAGGCGGCCGGGACGGCGGGGGGCGCCTACCTCGACCTCGAGGCGGGGGTCTCGCGCGGCCTGCGGGGTGGCCCGACGTGGTGATGTCGCTGGGTCCGGTCGAGGGGTCGGCGGAGGGGGTGCGGGCGGTCGCCTCGGCGTGCGACGCGACCGGTCGGCGGCTCGCCGACACGGCGGCCGACCTCGCCCGGCTGCGCGACGGAGCGGTCTGGGACGGGCCCGCCGGCGAGGCCTTCGGCGCCCGGATCGAGACGGCGCCGGCCGTGCTCGAGCGCGCGGCCCACCGCTACCTCGGGGCGGTGGCCCCGCTGCGCGCCTATGCGACGGTGCTCGAGGAGGAGCAGGCGGTGGTGCAGCACGCGGTCACCGCGCACGGCGACGCGTGGGACGCCCATCGGCTCCTCGAGGAGCGCGCCGTCGCCCTCGTCGGGGCCGGAGCGACCGAGGTGGACCCCGTCCTGCTCGCGGTCCGTCGGGCGCAGCAGGACGAGATGGCCACCGTCCTGCGCGCCGAGTGCACGCACGCGGCGGCCCTGGACCGGCTGCGTTCCGCCGACGCCCGCTGCGCCGGCGTCCTCGGGGCGCTCGCCGACGACGACATCGGCGACTCGGCGCTCTACCGCGCGCTGCGGCAGGCGAGCTCGGTCGGCCACGGTGTCGGGATGCTCGCCGCGCTGCCGACGCGGTTCGCGCCGCCGCTGGCGGCCGCCGGGGTGGTCGGCGAGGGCGTCGGGACGCTCGCCGACGGGGTGCTGCTCGTCGGGTACGACGAGGGGAGCGCGCGGGACGTGGGGGTCGCGGCCGGCGCGTGGGTCCTCGGCGTCGCCGGGCAGTCGTTCACCACGGCGGCGAAGGTCGGGACGGTCGTGGGCCCGGACGGCGTGGCCGTGGCCAGGACACTGGGCACCCAGGAGCGCATCCTCATGGGGGCGGGCCAGACGGCGCGGACCCGGCTGCAGGACGCCCGGGTCCGGCTCATGCTGGCGCCTCCCACCGTCGCCCACGCGGCACCGTCCGCGCCGGTGGTCGTCGGGGGAGCCGCGGCGCGGCTGCGGGCCGCCGGTGTCCGGGTGGTCCGGGCGAAGGTGGCCGCCGCGGGACGCGAGCTGCGGCTCGTGCGGGCGGGCGGGGCCCGGACGGTCGGGCTCTACACCGCCGGGGTGAGCCTGCACGCGACCCGGAAGGCCCTGCCGCACGTCGTCCCGCAGGAGCGCGGACCCCAGCGGCAGGGGACGTCCGGTCGGAGCCCGCGGTGAGGGCGACCTATCCTGTCGGGCATGCCCGCCCGCACCGAGACCGCGCTCGAGGCGGTCGCCGCGGCGGAGCTGCACTACCCCGAGCACCTGCCCGTCGTCGCCGCGCGCGAGGAGATCCTCGCGGCCCTGCGTGACCACCAGGTCGTCGTCATCGCCGGCGAGACCGGGTCGGGCAAGACGACCCAGCTCCCGAAGATGTGCCTCGAGCTCGGCCGCGGGGCGGGGGGCCGCCAGGTCGGGCACACCCAGCCGCGGCGGATCGCGGCCCGGTCGGTCGCGGAGCGCATCGCCGAGGAGATGGAGGTCGAGCTCGGCGGGCCCGTCGGCTACCAGGTGCGCTTCGGCGACCACAGCAGCGACGCGACGCGGGTCAAGGTGATGACCGACGGCATCCTGCTCAGCGAGATGCAGCGCGACCGCGACCTGCGCCGGTACGACACGATCATCATCGACGAGGCGCACGAGCGCAGCCTCAACATCGACTTCATCCTCGGCTACCTCAAGCAGCTGCTGCCGCGGCGCCCCGACCTCAAGGTCGTCGTCACCTCGGCGACGATCGACCCCGAGCGCTTCGCCCGGCACTTCGGCACCGACGAGCGCGGCGAGGTCGTCCGCGAGGTGCCGGTGCTCGAGGTGTCCGGGCGCACCTACCCCGTCGAGGTCCGCTACCGTCCGCTCGTCGAGACGACCCCGGACGGCACGCACGTCGTCGAGGAGCGCGACCAGGTGACCGGGGTCGTGCAGGCCGTCGAGGAGCTGTGGACCGAGGCGCCGCCCGCCCCGGACGCGACCGACATCCTCGTGTTCTTCTCGGGGGAGCGCGAGATCCGCGACGCCGCCGACGCGTTGAACGCCCTGAAGCTGCCGGGCACCGAGGTGCTGCCCCTGTTCGCCCGGCTGTCGTCGGCCGAGCAGCACCGGGTCTTCCGCCGCGGCGGAGGGCGCCGGATCGTCCTCGCCACCAACGTCGCCGAGACCTCGCTCACGGTGCCCGGCATCGGCTACGTCGTCGACACCGGCACCGCCCGCATCTCCCGCTACAGCCAGCGCACCAAGGTGCAGCGGCTGCCGATCGAGCCGGTCAGCCGGGCCAGCGCCGCCCAGCGGGCGGGCCGCTGCGGCCGCGTCGCGCCCGGCGTCTGCATCCGTCTGTACTCCGAGGAGGACTTCGAGGCGCGCGACGAGTTCACCGAGCCCGAGATCCAGCGCACCTCGCTCGCGGCCGTCATCCTCCAGATGACCTCGCTCGGCCTCGGCGACGTCGCGCGCTTCCCGTTCGTCGACCCGCCGGACGCCCGCCAGGTCGCCGACGGCGTGCGCCTGCTCGAGGAGCTCGGGGCGTTCTCCACCGACGAGCGCGGCCCCGGTCGCCACCGCGGGCGCGCCCGCCGGCTCACGGCCACCGGCCGCACCCTCGCCCGGATGCCCCTCGACCCGCGGCTGGCCCGGATGGTCGTCGAGGCCGGCCGGCTCGGCTGCACCCGCGAGGTGCTCGTGCTCGTCGCCGCCCTGTCGATCCAGGACCCGCGCGAGCGGCCGGTCGACAAGGAGGCGCAGGCCGACCAGCAGCACGCGCGCTTCAAGGACGAGCGCTCCGACTTCGCCGCGCTGCTCAACCTCTGGACCTACCTCAAGACGAAGCAGAAGGAGCTCTCGCACAGCGCGTTCCGGCGGATGTGCAAGAACGAGTACCTGCACTACCTGCGCATCCGCGAGTGGCAGGACCTGCACGCCCAGCTCCGGCGCGCGACCCGGCAGGCCCGCATCGACCCCGAGCTCGCGACCGCCGCCAAGGGCGAGGACCCCGACTGGGACACCGTGCACAGGGCGCTGCTCGCCGGCCTGCTCTCGCACGTGGGGGTGCGCGACGAGGTCAAGCGCGAGTACCTCGGCGCCCGCGGAGCCCGGTTCGGCATCAGCCCCGGCTCGACCCTCTTCCGCCGCAAGCCCGAGTACGTCATGGCCGCCGAGCTCGTCGAGACCTCGCGGCTGTGGGCGCGGACCGTCGCCACCATCGACCCCGAGTGGGCCGAGGAGGCCGGCAGGCACGTCGTCACGCGCACGGTCAGCGAGCCGCGCTGGAGCCGCAAGGCCGGCGCCGCCGTCGCGACCGAGCGCGTGACGCTGTTCGGGGTGCCGCTCGTCACCGACCGCACCGTCCAGTACGCCCGGATCGACCCCGAGGCCGCACGCGAGATCTTCGTGCGGTCGGCGTTCGTCGAGGGCGACTGGGAGCCGGTGCACGACTTCTGGAAGCGCAACCAACGCACCCTCGCCCGCGTCGCCGAGCTCGAGGAGCGGGCGCGCCGCCGCGACATCGTCGTCGACGACGAGATCGTCTTCGCGTTCTACGACAGCCGGATCCCGCCGGACGTCGTCACCGAGCGGCACTTCGACCGCTGGTGGCGCGGCGAGCGTCGCCGCCGCCCCGACCTGCTCGACCTCACCGAGGACGTGCTCACCTCCGACGCGGGGGAGTCGGTGTCGGCGAGCGACTACCCGCGCACCTGGCGCCAGGGCGACCTCGCGCTCGACGTCACCTACCAGTTCGCGCCCGGGCAGGCCGCCGACGGCGTCACCGTGCACGTCCCGGTCGCCGTCCTCAACCGGGTCACGGCCGACGGGTTCGACTGGCAGGTGCCCGGGCTGCGCGACGAGCTGGCGGTCGCGCTCGTCCGCTCGCTGCCGAAGGCGACCCGCGTGCACTTCGTCCCGGCGCCCGACCACGCCGCCGCGGCGCTGCGCGAGATGGACCCCGCGCGCGGCTCGATGGTCGAGGAGCTGGCGCGGGTCCTGTTCGAGCGCACCCGGGTCCGCGTCGACCCGGCCGAGTTCGACCTCGCCCGCGTGCCCGACCACCTGCGCGTCACCTTCTCGGTCGAGCGCCCGGGCGGCCGCGTCGTCGCCGTGGGCAAGGACCTCGACGCGCTGCGCGAGCAGGCCGGGGGAGCGGTGCGCGAGGGGATGGCCCGCGCCGGCGCCTCGATCGAGCGCACCGGCCTCACGACGTGGGACGTCGGCACCATCCCCGAGACCTTCGAGGGGCGCGCCGGGCGGCTGACCGTCGTCGGCTTTCCCGCGCTTGTCGACGAAGAGGCCTCCGTCGGGCTGCGCGTCCTCCCCGACGCCGGCTCCGCCGCGGCGGCTCACCGCGCGGGCGTCCGGCGCCTGCTGCTGCTCAACACGACGGCCCCGTGGAAGCGGGTGCTCGGCCGGCTCGGCAACGCCCAGAAGCTCGCGCTCGCCGACAACCCGCACGGGTCGGTCCCCGCGCTGCTCCAGGACTGCCTCGACGCCGCCGTCGACGACCTCGTCGCCGAGCACGTCCGCGGACCGGTCCGCACCCCGGAGGCGTTCGAGGCGGCGCTCGCGGCCGTCCGGACCCACGCGGCGACCCGCGTCCTCGCCGTCGTCGAGGCGGTCGAGCCGGTGCTCGTCCTCGCCGCGCAGGTGCGTCGCACGCTCGACGCGCTCGCCGCGGGCGGTGCCTCCACCGCCACCCGGGCAGCGCGCGCCGACGTCCGGGCCCAGCTCGACGGGCTGGTCCGCCCGGGGTTCGTCGCCGCGACCGGGGTCGCCCGCCTCGCCGACCTCCAGCGCTACCTGCGGGCCGCCCAGCACCGCCTCGAGCGCGCCGCCGGCAACGCGCGCGAGCCGGTGCTCCAGGAGCAGGTCGACGCGGTCGAGTCCGCCTACGCCGACCTCCTCGAGTCGCTGCCCGCCGCCCGCCGCGCCGCCCCCGAGGTCACCGACATCGGGTGGATGGTCGAGGAGCTGCGGGTCAGCCTCTTCGCGCAGAGCCTCGGCACGAAGGGCTCGGTCTCCGAGAAGCGCGTGCGCCGGGCCATCGCCGCCGTCACGGAGTGACCCGCCGGGCGGCGGCGGGGGAATCCGTCGCCCCGGCCGGACGTTCCACCCTCACGACGCACCACCGTGAAAGGCTTCTCCCGTGATGGACCCGTCCGCCCTGTACCGCCTCGAGACCGCTGTCGACGCCCCCCGCCCGGGCGTCCTGCTCGTGCTGCTCGGCGGCTTCGTCGACGCCGGGCAGGTCCAGGAGACCCTCGGCTCGCACCTCCTCGAGACCGGTGACCCCGAGGTCGTCGCCTCCTTCGACGTCGACCAGCTCCTCGACTACCGCGGCCGCCGTCCGATGATGGTCTTCGACACCAGCCGCTGGCTCGAGTACGACGACCCGGCGATGCTCCTGCACCGGCTCACCGACCGCGACGGGCAGACCTACTACGTGCTGACCGGGCCCGAGCCCGACTACCAGTGGGAGCGCACCGTCGAGGCCATCAGCGAGCTCATCGCGATGCTCGGGGTCTCCCTCGTCGTCACGACGCACGGCATCCCGATGGGTGTGCCGCACACCCGTCCGGTCGGGATGACCGCGCACGCCACCGACGACGCGCTGATCGGCGAGGCCCGCTCGCCCTTCGGGCGGGTCCAGGTGCCGGCGTCCATCGGCGCCCTCCTCGAGCTGCGCCTCGGCGAGGCCGGCCAGGACGCGCTCGGGTTCGCGGTGCACGTGCCGCACTACCTCGCGACCGCCGAGTGGGCCGAGGGCGCGCTCGCCGCGCTCAACGCCATCACCGACGCGACCGGCCTCAACCTCCCGAACGACGAGCTCGTCGAGCGAGCCCGGGTCAACCAGCAGGCCATCGCCGCCGAGGTCGCCAACAGCGACGAGGCGCGCCAGGTCATCACCGCCCTCGAGCAGCAGTACGACGCCTTCGTCGAGGGCCAGGAGCGCCCGAGCCTGCTCGCGACCGAGACCTCGCAGATCCCGTCCGCCGACGAGCTCGGCGCCGAGTTCGAGGACTTCCTGCGCTCGGTGTCGGACGACGAGGACGACCCGCAGGGCCCCACGGCCTGACCGCCCGGCCGGCGGCCTCAGTCCTTGGCCTCCGACCAGCGCCGCACCACGGAGGTGTCGGCGACGAAGCGCACCGGCGCCCCGCCCGACCACCGGCGCGCGGCGTCGGTGAGTGCGTCGTCGACCCGACGGGAGGCTTCCCCGGCCGCCGCCTCGGGCACGTGGAGCAGCAGCTCGTCGTGGAGGCACAGGACCACGCTCGCCCCGAGGTCGCGTACGGAGGCGCGGACCGTGGCCGCCCACGCCTTGAAGAGCTCGGCGGCCGAGCCCTGGATGACGGCGTTGCGCGCGAAGCGACCCCGCGCCGCGTCGACCTGCGGGTCCGCGCCCGGCGGCCGGCCGGCCACGAACCGGGCCGTCGGCACCAGCCGCCCGCCGTACGTGCGCAGCGGGGCGGCCCGGCGCCCGGCGTCGTAGGCGCGGTCGAGCATCCCCATGGCCACCGGGTAGGCGGCCTCGAGGCCCTTGAGCGCCTCGCCGGCCGCGCCGCTGCGCTGCCCGTACATCGCCGCGAGCACCGCGATCTTCGCGACGGCCCGCTCGGAGCCCAGCCGCTGGGCGACCGGGGCGTAGAGGTCGTCCGCCCGGGTGGCCGCCGCGAACGCGGTGTCGCCGCTGACGACCGCGAGCACCCGGGGCTCGACCTGCCCGAGGTCGGCGCGGACGAGGACGTGGCCCGGGTGGGCGGCGACCCCCGGGCGCAGCGCGGCCGGGAGGTTGTGCAGGCCGTTCTCGGCCGTCATCCGGCCGGCCGCGCCGTCGCAGGCGGTCCACCGGCCGCGCAGCCGGTCGTCGGGCCCGACGTGCGTGTCGAGCCAGCGGTAGCCGTACGTGGTGGCGATGCGCTCGTCCCGCCGCCACGCGAGCAGCGCCTCGACGACCGGATGGACCTCGCGGTAGGCCTCGAGGACCCACTTGCGGGTGCTCGGCACGTCGACGCCGACGCCCGCGAGCATCTCCTTGACGGCCACCGGGTTGCGCAGGTCGGTGCCCTCGCGGCCCGGCACGTGGCGCAGGACGGTGGCGTCGCGGGCCCGGCGCGCCGCGACGCCGTCCGCGTCGCCGACGGTGCGCGGCCCGGCCGCGCCGGCGACGAGGCCCTCCGTCGTCGCGCGGTCGAGCGGGAGGCCGTCGCGCTCGAGCTCGAGGCAGAGCAGGGCCGCGGCGGACTCGGAGGCCGTCGTCGCGGCCAGCCGGGCCGAGACCGAGGCCATCTGGTCCAGCTGGAGGCGTGCCGTGTCGAGCGCGGCGTGCGCCCACGCGGCGAGGTGGCCGGGCTCCTCGAGCCAGCGCTCGTGGTCGGCGCGCAGGTGGCCCGCGGTGTCGACGAGCACGTCGTCCGCCGGCAGGTCGGCGGCGCCGACGAGGTCGAACAGGTCGCCCCCGGGCGGCGCGGGGACGGAGTCGGCGGACAGCCCGTGGGCAGCGGCCCAGACGAGCGCGGGGGAGGCGTCCCACCCGCCGTGGAGGAGCCGGTGGGCCTCGGCGAGGTCCCAGGCGCGGGCCAGGTGCACGCGGGCCGCGACGACGCCGGTCGCGGCCTCCCGGGCCGACCACCACACCCACCGGGGGTGGTGCTCCGCCTCGAGCCGGCCGACGACCTCGGGGGCCTGCGCGGCCGGGACCGTGACGACGCGGTCGCGATGGAGCACGGCGACCGCGCGACCGCCCGTGCCCGCCACGAGCACCGCCACCTCGCCCGTCAGCATGGCGCCGAGCGTACGGGCCGACACCGTCACCGATGACGGGGACCGGGACGCCGCTGGTCAGCGGCCTGCGTGGCAGGATGACGACAGCCGGACACGCGCGGACCCGACGGTCCGCCCCGGGGCACCAGGAGGACCACGCGTGGGACTGCTCGACCGAGGCCGCACCACCAAGGACGCCGTGAGCGACACCCGCTCCGCGCTCGAGCGCGCCAACGACCCGAAGGCCGACGACGGTGTCGTCGGGCGCCAGGCGGTCCGCGTCGTCGACCAGATCCTCGACGTCGGCATCGACGGCCGCGGCCCCTTCGACTCCGCGGCGAAGACCGCCGACGCCGCGCTGCGCTCGGCCGGCGGCGACGTCGAGAAGGCGGTCGACGGCATCGTCCGGTCGCACCTGAGGCTGGCCGGCGCCGAGGGCTTCGTCACCGGCCTCGGCGGCTTCGTCACGCTGCCGATCGCCCTGCCCGCCAACGTCGTCGCGTACTACGCCCTCGCCACGCGGATGACCGCGGCCATCGCCCGCGTGCGTGGCCACGACATCGCGCAGCCGCAGGTGCGGGCCGCGGTGCTGCTGACCCTCGCGGGCGCCGACGCCGACGACCTCCTCGCCAAGGCCGGGGTCGCCGCCCCCGTCGGCGGCTTCGCCAACCTCGCCGCCCAGCGCCTGCCCGGCCCGGCCGCGATGGTCGTCAAGAAGGGCGTGTTCTTCAAGCTCGTCGCGAGCTCGGGCAAGGGTGTGCTCTCGCGCTTCGGCCGTGGCGTCCCTGTGGTCGGCGGCGTCGTCGGCGCGGGGGTCGACGTCGTCCTGCTCCGCCGCCTCGCCAGCGACGCCAAGCGCGAGTTCCCGGCGGTCGCCGGGCGCATCGGCCCGGCCTGACCCCGCGACCCCAGCGACCCCAGGAGGAACCCATGGCCAAGGCCCGCACCCTCGCTTACGTCGGCGCCCTCGGGCGCGCCATCCGCCTCGCGACGAAGGACGGCGGCCCCTCGCTCGGGGAGCGCGCCTCCGCCGTCCCGCGGATGGTGACCGCGATCCGCTCCGGCGAGTACACCGGCACCTCGATGGGCAAGCTCGGCCTCGTCGCGGCCGGCGCCGCGTACGTCGTCTCGCCCGTCGACCTGCTGCCCGAGGCGGTCCTCGGCGTGCTCGGCCTCGCCGACGACGCGATGGTGCTCGGCTGGGTCGCGACGACGCTCGTCGAGGAGACCGAGAAGTTCCTCGAGTGGGAGCGCGAGACCGGTCGCGGCCCGCAGACGGTGCCGGGGGACGTCGTCCGCTGACGCGGTGACCGGCACGGTCCCCTGAGCGGCACGGGGCCGGTCGTCCACAGGCGGGGCCGCGGAGGTCCGTCGTCCACAGATCGCCGGCGGCCCCTGTCGCACCGGCCTCCCGCGGCGGCAGCGTGGTCGCATGAGCGACACCACGACCGTCCACGGGCCCGACGAGCTGCTCGCCGTCCTGCCCTACCAGCTCGGCTACCACCCGACGCGCAGCGTCGTGGCGGTCGCCCTCGACCACCGGCGCCGGGTCCACTTCGTCGCCCGGGTCGACCTCCCACCCGAGGACCACGTCGGGGACACGGTCGAGGCCGTCCTCGGGCCGCTGCGGCGGGAGCTCGCGGGGCCGGTCCTCCTCGTCGGCTACGAGGACGAGGCGCACGCCTGCGACCCCCTGCTGCTCGCGCTCCTCGAGGCCCTCGAGTCGCACGGCGCCGAGGTGGCCGACGTCGCGGTCGTGCGCGGGGGACGGCGGTACTCGCCGGTCTGCGAGCGGGCCTGCTGCCCGCGCGAGGGCGTGGTGCTGCCGGCCCCGCACGCGGTGCCGGCGGTGGCCGAGCTGGTCGCCCGCGGCCTCGCGCCCCTGCCCGACCGTGCCGCGGTCGACGGCCTCGTCGCCCCCGACGCGGAGCGCGCGTCGGCGGTCGGGGCCTGGCTCCCGCTCCCGGCGCTCGACCGCCGGTCCCGCCGGGGGAGCGCCCGCGTGCGGCGCGAGGCGGTGCGGGCCTGGGCGCTCGTGCTCGCCCGGCCGGACGCGGTCGGCCGTCCCCGCCTCGAGCCCCCGCCGGAGGTCCTGGCGCGGGCGGTCGAGGGACTGCGCGACATCGGCCTGCGCGACGCGCTGATCGCCTGGGTCGCACCGGGGGTGGTGCCCCGGGGCCTGCTCGACGCGGTGGTGGTCGCCCTGCTCGAGCGGCACCTGCCGCGCTGGGCGGGGATGGGGTCGTGGGTCCACGTCCCGCGGGGGACCGAGGGCCGTCACGAGCTGCTCGAGCGCCTGCTGGCGCTCGCCCGTGCGGTCCCCGACGACCGGCCGGACGACGCGGCGGCGGTGTGCACGACGGCGGCGCAGCTCGCCTGGCAGCTCGGCGACGGCGCCGTGGCGCGCGCCGCCCTGGAGCGGGCCCTGCGGGTGGAGCCGGGCTACCGCCTCGCGCAGCTCCTCTCCGGGGTCGTCGAGCACGGGCTGCGCCCCGAGACCCTGACGCGGGCCGGTGGGGACGCGACGGTCGCCGGACGGCTCGGGCGGGCCGGGTGAGCGCGCACCGGGCCGGTGGAGGAGCGGTGTTCGGCTGTCGGACGAACACCGGTACCCGTCGGCGCCTCCCGGTACCATCGGGGCAGGTCATGAGTCCCAGTGCCAAACCCCGGTTTGCTGGGCGGCAACCCTCCTCGCGGTGGGGTGCCCCGGGTGATGACCCGGCCGCGGCACAGCCCCCGCGGCAAGCGCGAGTGCCGAGGAGTCCCATCGATGACTGCCACCCCGACCCGGTCGACGGGCGCCGTGTGGCGTCCCGGCGACCCCGTCGGCGACCGTCGCTTCGCGGCGGTCGGCGACCTGCCGCTCGAGCGAGGGGGCGTCCTGCCCGGGGTGACCCTCGCCTACGAGACGTGGGGGACCCTGTCGCCGGAGGGTGACAACGCCGTCCTCGTCGAGCACGCGCTGACGGGCGACAGCCACGTCGTCGGTCCGTCCGGGCCGGGGCACCCCACCGAGGGCTGGTGGCCGGGGCTCGTCGGTCCCGGGGCGCCGCTCGACACCGACCGCTGGTTCGTCGTGGCGGCCAACGTCGTCGGCGGCTGCCAGGGGAGCACCGGCCCCTCCTCGACGGCACCGGACGGGCGAGCCTGGGGCGGCCGCTTCCCGTTCCTCACGATCCGTGACCAGGTCGCGGCGGAGGCGGCCCTGGCCGACCACCTCGGCATCGACGCCTGGGCCCTCGTGCTCGGCGGCTCGATGGGCGGGATGCGGGCACTGGAGTGGGCGACCTCGTTCCCCGCCCGGGTACGGCGTGCCCTGGTCCTCGCCTCGACCGCCGCGGCCACCGCCGACCAGGTGGCGTGGTGCCAGCCGCAGCTGCTCGCCATCCGCCACGACCCGGACTACCAGGACGGCGACTACTACGACACCGGACGCGCGCCGGTCACCGGGCTCGGCATCGCCCGGCGCATCGCGCACACGACCTACCGGCACGGGAGCGAGCTCGACGCGCGGTTCGGCCGTCGGCCGCGGGCCGGGGAGGACCCGCTCGGCGGCGGCGGGCGCTACGACGTCGAGAGCTACCTCGACCACCACGCGACCAAGCTGGCGCGCCGGTTCGACGCCAACAGCTACCTCGTGCTGTCGGAGGCCATGAACAGCCACGACGTCGGTCGTGGGCGCGGTGGCGTCGCGGCCGCCCTGCGCGCGTTCCCGGGCCTGCTCCACGTCGCCGGCGTCTGCACCGACCGCCTCTACCCGGTGCGCCTGTCGGAGGACATCGTGCGGGCCCGGCCGGGCACCCGGTCGAGCACGATCGAGTCCGACCAGGGTCACGACGGCTTCCTCACGGAGGTCGCGCAGGTCGGGGCGCTCATCCGCGCCGTGCTTGCGGCTGAACCCGACGCGCCCTGCGGTACGGTCGACTGACTGACCGCAGCAGCGCCGAGGAGGACATCGTGACGATCGTCGTTGGCTTCGTCCCGACGAAGGAGGGGCGGGCCGCTCTGGCTCGCGCGGTCGAGGAGGCGAAGGGGCGGGGGAGCCGACTCGTCGTCATCAACTCCCACCGGGGAGGCCTCGACGACGAGACCGCGCGCTCCGCCGAGGAGGAGCTGCGCCGGGCCACCGACGAGATCAAGGCCGCCGGCGCCGAGATGGAGGTGCGTCAGCTCGTGCGGGGCAACGAGCCCGCCGAGGACCTCATCGCGGTCGCGAACGAGACCGGCGCCGACCTCATCGTCATCGGCCTGCGGCGCCGCACGCCCGTCGGCAAGCTGATCCTCGGCTCCAACGCGCAGCGCATCCTGCTCGACGCGCCGTGCGCGGTGCTCGCCGTCAAGGGCTGAGCCGGCCCGGTTCCGCTGTGCTGCAGCGCCCCGACGGGCGCTGTGGCAGTGCGTCGTGCCGGCGTGCGACCGGGTGGATGTGGGCGAAGCGGTCGAGCAAAGTTATAATGGTAGAGCGCACCGGGCCGGATGGGGTCGAACCGATCAGCCGGAGCGCCACTCCCCGGACCCTCACCACCGCAGCACCGGCTCCTTCGTGTCCCGGTCCAGCGGTTCTCCGCGACGAAAGGTAGTCGGTGTCGCCTGTGTCCTCGAAGCCCTCCGAACCGAGCACCCTCCCCCCCGAGTTCGCCCACGAGGCGCTCCAGAACCTCGTGCGTGCGGGGCGGACCAACGGGTCGGTGAGCGGGACGCAGGTCGCCGAGGCGATGCGCGCCGCCGACGTCACGCCGGCTCGTGGCCGCGTCGTCCTGCGCGCCCTCGGTGACCAGGGCATCGAGGTCCGCCACGACGACACCGCCGGTGTCGCCGCGGCCGCGACCCGCACCGCGAAGAAGACCTCGACGGCGACGACGAAGAAGGCCGCCGCGAAGCCGGCCGCCAAGAAGGCCGCCGCCACCGACGGCGCGGCCAAGAAGACCGCCGCCGCGTCGACGACGAAGAAGGCCGCCTCGGCCGCCGCGTCGCCCGCGAAGAAGGCCGCCCCGGCGAAGAAGACGACGGCCAAGAAGGCCGCCGCCACCGAGGCCCCCGCGCAGGACGCGCCCGTCGACCTCGAGGACGAGCTGGCCACCGAGGACGAGGCGGCCGACGAGACCGGCGAGTCCACGACCGCCAAGCCCGAGGGCGAGACCGAGGACGCCGGCTTCGTCATGACCAACGACGACGACGACGCCCCGGCGCAGCAGGTCGTCACCGCCGGCGCGACCGCCGACCCGGTCAAGGACTACCTCAAGCAGATCGGCAAGGTCGCCCTCCTCAACGCCGAGCAGGAGGTCGAGCTCGCCAAGCGCATCGAGGCCGGCCTGTTCGCCGAGGAGCAGCTGAACTCCGGCGCCAAGATCGACATGAAGCTCAAGCGCGAGCTGTGGTGGATCGCCCAGGACGGCAAGAAGGCCAAGAACCACCTCCTCGAGGCCAACCTCCGTCTCGTCGTCAGCCTGGCCAAGCGCTACACCGGCCGCGGCATGCTCTTCCTCGACCTCATCCAGGAGGGCAACCTCGGCCTCATCCGTGCGGTCGAGAAGTTCGACTACACCAAGGGCTACAAGTTCTCGACCTACGCGACGTGGTGGATCCGCCAGGCGATCACCCGCGCGATGGCCGACCAGGCGCGCACCATCCGCATCCCGGTGCACATGGTCGAGGTCATCAACAAGCTCGCCCGCGTGCAGCGCCAGATGCTCCAGGACCTCGGGCGCGAGCCCACCCCGGAGGAGCTGGCCAAGGAGCTCGACATGACGCCCGAGAAGGTCGTCGAGGTCCAGAAGTACGGCCGCGAGCCGATCTCGCTGCACACCCCGCTCGGCGAGGACGGCGACAGCGAGTTCGGTGACCTCATCGAGGACTCCGAGGCGGTCGTCCCGGCCGACGCCGTGAGCTTCACCCTCCTCCAGGAGCAGCTGCACAGCGTCCTCGACACCCTCTCGGAGCGTGAGGCCGGTGTCGTCTCGATGCGCTTCGGCCTGACCGACGGCCAGCCGAAGACCCTCGACGAGATCGGCAAGGTCTACGGCGTGACACGCGAGCGGATCCGCCAGATCGAGTCCAAGACGATGAGCAAGCTGCGCCACCCGAGCCGCAGCCAGGCGCTGCGCGACTACCTCGACTGAGGTCCGCCGCACCACGACGACGGGGTCGGGCCGGCTCAGCCGACCGGCATGCGCTCGTCCTCGCGGTCGGACGTGACGGAGTCGTCGTCGCGACGGCGCCCCGGCAGGCGCAGGGCGTTCGCCCACTGGCGGCGCCCCTCGGCCGGGAGCAGCAGCGCCCGCAGCCGGTCACCGCGCCGGCGGCGGCCGAGGGCCGCGCGCCACACCGTGCGCGCGTCCTCGGCGACGTCGGGCAGGGGAGCGCCGGGCCGCGCGTAACGGGCCCGCTCGAGCGCGTCGACGACCCGGTCGAGGGCGGCGTCCTCCTCCGGGGTGAGGTAGGCGGCGCGCCCCAGCTGCTGGGAGGCCTGGCGCGGGGTCGCGCCGTCGGTCGGCACGAGGCCCACGTCACCGAGCCGCAGCAGCAGCGACTGCCACTCGGCCTCGACCCGCTCGGCGTCGTCGCGGGCCCGGGCGCGGGCCCGACGGCGCGCCCACCACGCGCCGGCCGGCAGCAGCGCCGCGGCCAGGAGCACCCCGAGGACGACGAGCAGGCTCGTCAGGTGGCGGCTCACGAGGTCGAGCGGCCCGGTCGCGGAGGTCGTCGAGCCCGTGTCCTGCGGGTCCTCGGCCGTGACGTCGCGCGAGGGGCCCGCCGAGGCGGACGGCGTGGAGGACGCGCCGGCCGAGGCCGACGGGGCGGCCGTGCTCGTCGCGTCGGTCCGGTCGCGGGTCCACGTCGGGGGCAGGCCGCTGCGCACGCCGGGCGTCGGCTCGAAGCGCACCCACCCGAGCTCGGGGAACCACAGCTCGGGCCACGCGTGCGCGTCGTTGACGCGCACGACCCGCTCGCTGCCGTCGGGTGTGCCGGGGAGGAAGCCGACGGCCATCCGCGCCGGGATGCCGCTCTCGCGCGCCATCATGATCATCGCGCTGGAGAACTGCACGCAGTAGCCGCGCTTGGTCTGCAGGAAGCGCACGAGCGGCTCCTCGGCCGCGGCTCCCTGGGCGGTGTCCTCGGCGAGGTCCTCGGAGTAGGTGAAGTCCGGGCCGCGCAGGTAGTCCTGGATGCTCGTCGCGACCTCGAGCGGGGTGTCGCCGTCGCCGGTCACGCGGTCGAGCACCTCGCGCACGGCGGACTGCGCCCGCTGGTCGACGACGAGGTCCTCGGGGTTCGGGGCGGCCCCCTCGACCGTCGTGCCGAACTGCTCCGGCTCGGGCGCCAGCTTCGTGTACTCGACGGTGTACTCGCCGACCGGCTGGGTCAGCTCCACGACGCCGCCCGAGGTGACCTGCCACGTCCCGGGGGCGAACGGGGCCCCGACCGGGTTGGCCGGCAGGGCGACCTGCGGCGGCGCGACCGACGAGGAGAGCACCTCGATGCGCTCGGTCGTCCGCTTGACGTCCGGAGCGGCCCCCGACCCCGGCAGCTGGCCGTCCGGCGGGACGTAGGCCGGGTCGTCGGTGTCGACCCAGCGTCCCCGACGGTAGGTGTCGAGCACGCCGACGCGCAGCGGCTCCGGCTCGTCGGCCGAGGTCCGGTAGGTGATGACGGGGTCGGTGGAGCGGTCGGCGAGGTCGCGGGCGATGTCGATGCTCGTCGAGAGCCGGACGGCGCCGCCGTTGCCACCCCCGTCCCCGCGGGCCAGGCCGTCCGCGATGAAGGTCGTCGGCAGGTGCGGGACGAGGGCCGGCACGACGACGGCGGCGGCGAGGGCCAGCGCCCCGACGACGCGTCCGGTCGTGGCGAAGGAGGTCCCCGGGTCGGCGTCGCGGTGGCCCTCGGCCGCCAGCCCGCCCCACGCCCGCAGCGTCCGCACGCCCTGCCGCCCGACGAGGGCCAGCCAGAGGACGGCCGGGGGCAGCAGGTACCAGGCGGCGAGACCGGCATAGGTGTTCGTCGCGGCCGCGAGGAAGGCGGCGAGCAGCGGGATGCCGGCGAGCGCCGGGTTGCGGTACGTGACCGCGATCGCGTCGGTGACGAGCGCGGCGAGGCCGACGAGCAGGCTCACCGCGAGCACGACGCCGCGGTCGGACGGCGCCGGGGCGGAGTAGGCGGTGACCGTGCCGTACGCCTGGTCGAGGAGGACCCCGAGGGCCCGGCCGGTCTCGGGGGTGAGGACGAGCCCTCCCCACAGGTGCCCCTGGCCGTGCAGGAGCGCGACGGCCTCGGTGAGCACGAGGACCTGCCCGGCGACGACGAGCGGCCGGGCGACGGTGAGGGCGCGCAGGGCCGCGCCGGTCAGCGCGACGAGGAGCACGAGCACGAGGCTGGGCCGCAACCAGTCGCCGGTGGGCGCGAAGAGGTCGGTGAGCGGGAGGGTGACCGCGAGCGCGGTGAGGGCGACGAGGAGGGTCTCGAGCGGCTTGGCGCGGGTCATCGGGCCCCCGCCAGGGTGGTGGAGACGGCCCCGGACCACGCCTCGGCCGGCCCGGTGCCGGCGTCGGCGGCGGACGCGAGCCAGCCGGAGCCCTGGAGCGTGGCGACCGTCGCGGCCGCGCCGCCCTCGGAGGGCCGTTCCCCGCCGGCGGTGCGCCCGAAGCGGGTCGGGTCGACGACGAGGGCCACGCCGGTGGACCCTGGCTGGCGCAGCGCGGCGAGGGTCTGCGCGTCGTCGTCGGTGAGGGGTCCTCCGACGTAGACGACGAGCCCGCCCTGGCCGGTCAGGCCGCTCGCCGCGTGCAGCACCGCGCGGGTGCCGTCGTCGGTGCCCAGGCCCACCCGGGCGAGGGCGTCGAGCCCGCCGTCGACCGTGTCGTCGTGGCGCACCCCGGTGTCGTCGCCCGGGTCGGCGGTCAGGAGGTGGACGGCGTGGGTGCCGTCGACGAGGTGGACGAGGACGGACGCCGCGAGCGTCACCGCCCACTCGAGCGACCCCGAGCGGCCCGAGCCGCCGTGCCCCGCCGTGCGCGAGTCGACGAGGACGACCGCGCGCCGCTTGGCCGGCCGGTCCTCCTGGCGGACCATGAGCTCGCCCGTGCGCGCCGTGGCCGGCCAGTGGATGCGCCGCAGGTCGTCGCCGTCGCGGTACTCGCGGATGGTCTGGTCGTCCTCGCCGTGCAGCGCGACCATGTGGGGGATCGACCCCTCGCTGCCGATGCCGCGGCCGAGCGAGCGCCCGGCCGTCAGCGGCAACACGCGGGGGAGGACGACGACCTCGGCGTGCCCGCTGACGGCGGCGGTGCGCAGCGTGAGGCCGAAGGGGTCGCGGACCCGGACGCGCAGCGGACCGAGGTGGTGGACCCCGCGGGTGTGCGAGCGGACGCTGTACTGCACCTCCTGCGTCGTGCCACCGCGCATCGACGCGATGACGAAGCGGGGCCGGTCGCCGAGCGCGTAGTCGATGCCCTCCTCCGCCATGAGCACCGGCGTCGGCGAGGGCTCGAGGTTGCGGACCCGCAGCGTGACGACCGAGCGCTGGTCGATGGCGACGCGGCCCGGCTCGACCGACCGGGTGACCTCCAGGCGCAGGCCGTGCCGGCGCACGAGCACGAGCGAGCCGGCCGTCAGCGCGAGGAGCAGGACGCCGATGCGGGTGACGTCGTGCTGGCCGAGGAGCACGCCCGCCGCGACGAGCACGGTCCCGCACCCGAGGAAGGAGGCTCCTCGGGTGGTCAGGGTGCGGCGCAGGAGGTCCACGGGTCAGCGGGTGGGGGCCGGGACGCGCACCCGCTGGAGCAGGTCCGTCAGGACGTCGGCCGTGGTGCGGCGCGCCATCTGCGTCTCGCCGGTGGGGATGAGCCGGTGCGCGAGCACCGGCACGGTGACCTGCTGGACGTCGTCGGGCAGGACGTGGTCGCGCCCGGCGAGGGCGGCGTGCGCGCGCGAGGCGCGCAGCAGGTGCAGCGTGGCCCGCGGGGACGCGCCGAGGCGCAGCGCCGACGAGGAGCGCGTGGCGCCGACGAGGTCGACGATGTACTGCTTGACGGCGGGGGAGGCGTGCACCCGCCGCACCGCCTCGATCATCTGCTGCACGGTCGCGGCCTCGGTGACCGGCCGCAGCGCGTCCAGGGGGGAGCCGGCGCCGTGCAGGTCCAGCATCTCCAGCTCCGAGCGGGGTGACGGGTAGCCCATCGAGATGCGGGCCATGAACCGGTCGCGCTGCGCCTCGGGCAGGGGGTAGGTGCCCTCCATCTCGATGGGGTTCTGGGTCGCCATGACGATGAAGGGCCGCGGCAGCGTGTAGGTCGTGCCGTCGACGGTGACCTGGCCCTCCTCCATCGACTCCAGCAGCGCCGACTGGGTCTTCGGGGAGGCGCGGTTGATCTCGTCGCCGACGACGACGTTGGCGAAGATGGCGCCGGGGCGGAACTCGAAGTCGCGCACGTCCTGGTTGTAGACCGAGACGCCGGTGATGTCGCTCGGCAGCAGGTCCGGGGTGAACTGCACCCGGCGCACGGGGGCGTCGATGCACCGGGCGAGGGTCTTGGCCAGCAGGGTCTTGCCGACCCCGGGGACGTCCTCGACGAGGAGGTGCCCCTCGGCGAGCAGCACCGTGACCGCGGTGCGCACGACGGCCTGCTTGCCCTCGATGACCGAGCTCATCGCGGTGGCCAGGCGGCTGGACACCTGGAGCACCTGGTCGAGGGAGGCGCCGCGCGCGCTCGCGTCCGGGCTCGGTTGGGGGTCGTGCTCGACGTCGCTCACGCCGGTGGTCCTCTCGTCGGCTCCTGCTGAGTGCGTCCAACGGCCGAGGGCCGCCGGTGGTGCCCTCATCGTGCAACAGGCCGCGGTCGGGGGCCATGGGTTCGCGCACGCGGGATGCCCCGCCGCCACGGCCTCCACCACCCTCCACCCGGTTCCCCACCATGCCCCACCCCCGGCCCCACCACGCCCCACCGCGGGGGTCCCGCGCGTCGCCGGAGCGGCCCGGGCCCCGCGGCGTGGGGCGTCCACGAGAAGTTCCCCACTTCGCCCCACCGCCGCTGACCTGCAAGTTCTTGGAATTCAGCCGTTCGGACAGCCCGAAAAGCTCTTCAGAGGGGCCACTAGTGGAGTAAAGTGGAGGAACACGGAGGTAGAGGGAGCCGCCGTCGGGTCGAGGAGGTGCGGGACGTGGACGAGTTCCTCGGCACGCACACGCCCAAGCTCGACGAGAAGGGCCGGCTCTTCCTCCCGGCCCGCTTCCGTGGCGCCCTCGCCGACGGCCTCGTCGTGACCCGTGGCCAGGAGGGCTGCCTCTACGTCTTCCCGACGAGCGAGTTCCACCGCATCTCGCAGGAGATGCAGTCGGTCTCCGGCTCGGCCAAGGGTGTGCGCGACTTCATCCGCGTCTTCCGCGCCAGCGCCCACCCGGACACCCCGGACAAGCAGGGGCGCGTCACCGTCCCGGCCGCCCTGCGCACCTACGCCGGGCTCGACAAGGACTGCACCGTCATCGGGAACGGCTCCCGCCTCGAGGTCTGGGACACCGGCCGCTGGGAGGCCTACCTCGAGGCCGTCATGCCGGCCTACTCCGACTACTCCGCCGGCACCGAGGAGGTCGTCCCGGGCCTGTAGAGACCACGACCCCCGACCGACCCCGACCGCAGCACCCGCCCGCACCACGACCCGACCGCCGGCCTCCAGCCGACCCGACACCCGACGCGTCTTCCCCCGCGCCGGGCGCGGATCGGATGGGGACCAGCCGCCGGGTCGCCCCGCACCACGACCCGCCACGACACCCGCGAAGGAATGAGATGACCAGCAGCCGAGGCGACGCCGGCGCCCGCCACGTCCCCGTGCTCCTCGAGCGCTGCGTCGACCTCCTCGAGCCCGCGCTGCAGCACCCCGGTGCGGTCTGCGTCGACGCGACGCTCGGGATGGGTGGGCACACCGAGGCGATCCTCACCCGCTGCCCGCAGGCGCGCGTCGTCGGCCTCGACCGCGACCCCGAGGCCATCGCCCTCGCCACCGAGCGGCTCGCGCCGTTCGGGGAGCGCTTCGTCGCGGTGCACGCGGTCTACGACGAGCTCGCCGACGTCCTCGCCGAGCACGCCGACGGCCGCGCCGACGGGATCCTCTTCGACCTCGGGGTGTCCTCGCTCCAGCTCGACGAGGCCGACCGCGGCTTCGCCTACCGGCACGACGCCCCGCTCGACATGCGGATGGACCAGACGCGGGGGATGACCGCCGCCGACGTCCTCAACACCTACGCGCACGGCGACCTCGCGCGCATCCTCAAGACCTACGGCGAGGAGCGCTTCGCCGGCCGCATCGCCTCCGCGATCCTCCGGGAGCGCGAGAAGGAGCCGTTCACCACCTCCGCCCGCCTCGTCGAGGTCCTGCGGACGGCGGTGCCGGCGGCGTCGCAGCGCACCGGCGGCCACCCGGCCAAGCGCACCTTCCAGGCGCTGCGCATCGAGGTCAACGCCGAGCTCGAGGTCTGGGAGCGGGCGGTTCGCGCCGGCATCGACGCCCTGGCACCCGGTGGCCGGATCGTCGTCGAGTCCTACCACTCCCTCGAGGACCGCATCACGAAGCAGGCCTTCGCCGAGGGCGCTCGCAGCCGCACCCCCGCCGGGATGCCCGTCGAGCTGCCCGAGCACGCCGCCTACCTCCGCCTGCTGACGCGCGGCGCCGAGACCCCCTCGGACGCCGAGCTGCAGTCCAACCCCCGATCCGCCTCGGTCCGCCTCCGGGCCGCAGAACGTCTCTCCCCGAACGGAGCCCCCGCATGAGCCAGCTCGCCACGGCCCGCACCCAGGTCCGCCCGGCACCCCGCCGGGCGACCGCTCCGGCCCCGCGGCGGCTGCGCGTCGTCGCCCCGCCGGTCAGCGCGGGCAGCGGCGCCTTCCTCGCCCTGTGCATCGGGCTCGTCGTGGCGGGGTTCGTCGGCGTGCTCCTGCTCAACACGGCGATGGCCAAGGGCTCCTTCACGATGCGCGACCTGCAGCACCGCTCCGACGCGCTCGCCGACACCCAGGACGACCTGCGCCACGCGCTCGACGCGGTGTCGGGCCCGGGCCCCCTCGCCCGCGAGGCGCGCTCGCTCGGGATGGTCCCCGCCGAGACGCCGGCCTTCCTGCGCCTGAGCGACGGCAAGGTCGTCGGCGTGGCGAAGAAGGCGAGCAAGGACGAGACGTTTAGCGTGGTCACCGAGTCGTCCTCGGGCGCCCGCCCGACGGCCTCCTCCACGCCCACCAGCCGCTGACGACCGCGAGGACCCGCCGCCCGTGACCCCGCCCACGACGCCGCCGCCCGGCCCCCGGACCCGTCGCGCCCCCGCCCGCCCGGCCGCCCGGCAGGGCTCGCGCCCGGCGCCTCGCCAGGGCGCGCGACCCGCTCCGCGCCAGGGCGCGCGACCCGCTCCGCGCCAGGCCTCGCGTCCGCGCCCCCGCCCGTCGGGCGTCGGCGGCGGGGGAGGGGGCCGTCCGCCGGCCCGCCGGCGCCGCGAGGACCCGGGGCCCAGCACCCGCCGCCGGATGCGCACCCTCACCGTCGCGACGATCTTCGTCCTGTCGGTGTTCGGCGCCCAGCTCGTGCGCATCCAGGGCCTCGACGCCAGCGCGGTCGCCGCGGAGGCCGAGAGCAAGCGCGTGACGGCCCAGATCATCCCCGCGATGCGCGGGCAGATCCTCGCCGCCGACGGCACCGTCCTCGCCTCGAGCGTCGTCCGCGAGGTCGTCACCGTCGACCAGACCGTCGTCTGCACCTACGGCACGAAGAAGAACACCTGCGACCCGACGACCTCCGCGGACGCGGTGCAGCGCGCGGCCGAGCAGCTGGCGCCGCTCCTCGGCACCCCGGTCAGCGAGCTCGTGACCCAGCTGACCGGCACGAGCCGCTACCGCGTCCTCAGCCGCGACGTCACCCCGCTGACCTGGAACAAGATCGCCAAGCTGGGCATCCCGGGCGTCCTGCGCGACCGCCGCGAGACCCGCTCCGAGCGCACCTACCCGCAGGGCACGACGACCGCCGCCCTCGTCGGCTACGTCACCGACGACGGCACCCCCGGCGGCGGGGTCGAGCTCATGGTCGACAAGGACCTCGAGGGCACCCCCGGCAAGACGACCTACGAGCAGGGGCGCGACGGCACCGCCATCCCGGCCGCGGCGTCGAGCACGACCCCCGCCGTCGACGGCCGCGACGTGACCCTGACGGTCAACTCCTCGCTCCAGTGGTACGCGCAGAACGCGCTCGCCCAGCGGATCAAGGAGACCAAGGCCAAGGCCGGCACCGTCGTCATCATGGACGCGCGCAGCGGCGACCTCCTGAGCGTGGCCTCCTACCCGACCTTCGACCCCGACACCGACGTGGGCAAGAAGGGGGCGCAGCTGGACAACAAGGCGTTCTCGGACGTCTTCGAGCCCGGCTCGACCGCCAAGATCATGACGATGGCCGCGGCCCTCGAGGAGAAGACGGTCACGCCGTCGACCCCGGTCGTCATCCCCAACCGGCTGCCGCGCTACGACCGGTCCTTCAAGGACTCGCACGAGCACCCGACGCAGTACCGGACGGTCGCCGGCACCCTCGCGGAGTCGAGCAACATCGGCACCATCCTCGTCTCCGAGACCCTCAAGTCCTCGACGCTCGAGCGCTACTTCCACAAGTTCGGCCTCGGCTCCCGCTCCGGCGTCGGGTACCCCGGCGAGTCGGCCGGCCTGCTGCCGAAGTCCTCGACGTGGAGCGGCTCCCAGCGGGCCACGGTTGCGTTCGGCCAGGGCATCTCGGTCACGGCCATCCAGGCGGCCTCGGTGTTCCAGACGATCGCCAACGGCGGCGTGCGCGTCGCGCCGCGCCTCGTCGACAGCGTCCGCGAGGCCGACGGCACCGTGACGGAGATGCCGAAGTCCGCAAGCAGCCGCGTGGTCTCGGAGCAGACGGCGGGCGACGTCAGCAAGATGCTCGAGGGCGTCGTCAGCCCCGACGGCACCGCCGAGGAGGCGACGATCCCCGGCTACCGCATCGCGGGCAAGACCGGCACCGCCGAGTTCTACGACGACAAGGTGGGCAAGTACAGCGGCAAGACCGCGAGCTTCATCGGCTACGCCCCGGCCGACGACCCCCAGGTCGTCGTCGCCGTCATCGTCCAGAAGCCGACCTACCCCTTCTTCGGCGGCTACGTCGCGGGGCCGGTCTTCAAGGACGTGATGACCTACGCCCTCCAGGAGCTGAAGATCCCGCCGACGGGGAAGAAGGCGCAGCACCTGACCCTCCAGGTGGACCCCGAGGAGGCGCTCGCGGACCCCGACGTGCTGCGTGACGGCACGAAGCAGCCGAGGCGGTAAGGTCGTCCGGATGCTCTCCCCCCGGCCGTCCTCGCCGCGCCGTACCCCGCTCCACGAGCTCGCGACCCTCGTCGGTGCGCCGGCGCCCGCCTCCGACCCCGCCGTCACGGGGGTCACCCTCGACTCGCGCGCGGTGCGCCCGGGGGACCTGTACGCCGCCCTGCCGGGCGCCCGCGCCCACGGCGCCGACTTCGGTGCCGAGGTCGCCGCGGCCGGGGCGGTCGCGGTCCTCACCGACGCCGCCGGCCGCGACCGGCTCGCCGCCGCGGGCGTCGACCTGCCGGCCGTCGTCGTCGAGGAGCCGCGCGCCGTCCTCGGCGCCGTCGCCGCGCGCGTCCACGGCACCGAGGAGCTGCCGGTCCGGATGATCGGCATCACCGGCACCAACGGCAAGACGACGACCGCCTACCTCCTGCACTCGGCGCTGACCGCCCTCGGCCACGAGGTCGGGCTCATCGGCACGGTCGAGACCCGCATCGGCGACGAGCGCGTCGGCAGCGTCCGCACCACCCCCGAGGCCCCCGACCTGCACGCCCTCCTCGCGGTGATGGCCGAGCGCGGCCTCGACACCTGCGTCATGGAGGTGAGCAGCCACGCCCTCGCCCTCCACCGGGTCGACGGGGTCGTCTACGACGTCGCGCTCTTCACCAACCTCAGCCAGGACCACCTCGACTTCCACCACGACATGGACGACTACTTCGCGGCCAAGGCCTCGCTCTTCACCCCCGAGCGCGCCCGCCGCGGGCTGGTCTGCGTCGACGACGCCTGGGGCGCACGGCTGCTCGAGGAGGCATCGGTGCCCGTCGCGTCCCTCGCCACCGGGACGGATGCCGACTGGAGCGTGCACCCCGACCCCACCGACCCGGCCGCGTTCCGGCTGACCGGTCCGGACGGCGTCGACCTGGCCCTGCGCTCAGCGCTGCCGGGAGACTTCAACGTGACGAACACGGCGATGGCCGCGGCGGCGCTCGTCCTCGCCGGCGAGGCCCCCGAGCGCGTCGCCGAGGCCGTCCTCACCGACCCGCACGTGCCGGGCCGGATGGAGCGGGTCGCCCTCGACGGCGCCGTCGACCTGCCGCGCGCCGTCGTCGACTACGCGCACACCCCCGACGCGATCACCGCCGCCCTGCGCGCGCTGCGGCCGACGACCCCCGGCACGCTCGTGTGCGTCACCGGCGCCGGCGGCGACCGTGACCGCGACAAGCGCCACGCGATGGGCGCCGCCGCCGCGCAGGCCGCCGACCTCGTCGTCGTCACCGACGACAACCCGCGCTCCGAGGATCCCGCCGTCATCCGCGCGGCCGTGCTCGAGGGCGTCGAGTCGGTGCGGGCGCAGGGCCGTGAGGTGCGGGTCGTCGAGGTGGGCGACCGCCGTCGCGCGGTCCGCGAGGCCGTGGCCGCGGTCGCCGCCGAGGGCTCGGCCGCGACGGTGGCCGTCGTCGGGAAGGGCCACGAGACCGGTCAGGACGTCGGGGGAGTGGTCCATCCCTTCGACGACCGGGACGAGCTGCGCGAGGCGCTGCGCCTGGCCGCCGCGGTGGTGGCGCCGTGATCCCGATCCCCCTCGCCGAGGTCGTCGCGCTGACCGCCGGCCGGCTCACCGGTGTCACGGAGGCCGACGCGGTCCCGCTGCTCGTCGACGGCCCGGTCGTCACCGACTCGCGCGAGGCCGCCCCCGGCGGCCTCTACGTCGCCCGCGTCGGCGAGCACGCCGACGGCCACGACTTCGCCGCCGCCGCCATCGCGGCCGGCTGCGTCGCCGCGCTGACCACGCGCCCGCTCGAGGACCTGCCGTGCGTCGTCGTCGACGACACCCAGGAGGCGTTCGCCGCCCTCGCCCGGGCGGTCGTCGAGCGCTCGCCGCACCTCGCCGTCGTCGGCATCACCGGCAGCTCCGGCAAGACGAGCACCAAGGACCTGCTCGGCACCGTCCTCGCGACCGCCGGGCCGACCGTCGCGCCCGTCGGCTCGTACAACTCCGAGGTCGGCGTGCCGCTGACCGTCTGCCGCGTCGCCCCCGACACCCGGTTCCTCGTCGTCGAGATGGGTGCGCGCGGCGTCGGCCACATCGCCTACCTCGCCCGGATGGCCCCGCCGCGCATCGGCGTCGTCCTCAACGTCGGCACCGCGCACGTCGGCGAGTTCGGCTCGCGCGAGGCCATCGCCCGCGCCAAGTCCGAGCTGCCCGCGGCCGTGCCGGCCGACGGCGTCGCCGTCCTCAACGCCGACGACCCCGCCGTCCGCGCGATGGCGTCGGTCACCGACGCCCGGGTCGTCCTCGTCGGCGAGGCCGACGACGCCGACGTCCGGGCCACCGACGTCGTCCTCGACGCCGGGGGCCGCGCGTCCTTCACCGTGCACACGCCCGCCGGCGCGGCCGACGTGACGCTCGGCCTCGTCGGGCGCCACCACGTCGGCAACGCCCTGTCGGTCCTCGCCGTCGCGCTCGAGCTCGGCCTCGCCCTGCCCGACGTCGTCGCCGCCCTCGGCGCGGCCACGCCGGTCAGCCGGTGGCGGATGGAGGTCACCGAGCGGACGGACGGCGTGACCCTCGTCAACGACGCGTACAACGCCAACCCGGACTCGATGCACGCCGCCCTCGAGGCGCTGCGCCGGATGGGGGAGGGGCGGCGCACCTGGGCCGTGCTCGGCACGATGCTCGAGCTCGGCCCCGAGTCCGACACCCTCCACGCCGAGGTCGGCGCGGACGCCGTCGCGCACGACGTGGACGAGCTGCTCGTCGTCGGGGAGGCCGCGGCGCCGCTCGCCGAGGGCGCGTCCGCGGCCGGGGGGCGCACCCGCGTCCGGACCGTCGCCGACGCCGCCGAGGCCGAGTCGCTGCTGCGCGCGGAGCTGCGCGCGGGCGACGTGGCCCTGTTCAAGTCGAGCCGCGACGCCGGGCTACGGTTGCTCGGAGACTCGCTCGCGACCCCCCAGGAGCAGCACCCGTGAAGGCCGTCCTCATCGCCGCCGTGGTCTCCCTCGTGCTGGCCCTGTTCGGGACCCCCACCTTCATCCGCTACCTCGTGAAGAAGGGGTACGGCCAGTTCATCCGCGACGACGGGCCCACCTCGCACCACACCAAGCGCGGCACGCCGACGATGGGCGGCGCCGTCATCGTCCTGTCCTCGCTCGCCGCGTACGCCGTCGCGCACCTCGTGACCGGCCAGGTGCCCTCGGTCAGCGGCCTGCTCGTGCTCTTCCTCATGGCCGGGATGGGCCTGGTCGGGTTCCTCGACGACTACATCAAGATCAGCAAGCAGCGCAGCCTCGGCCTGCGCTCCGGGCAGAAGCTCGCCGGGCAGACGCTCGTCGCCGTCGTCTTCGCCGTGCTCGCGCTGCAGTTCCCCAACAGCTCCTTCCGCACGCCCGCGTCGACGGCGATCTCGTTCGTCCGCGACACCCCGGTCAACCTCGCCTTCGCGGGGACGGTCGTCGGCGTCATCCTCTTCGTCATCTGGGCCAACGTCATCGTCGCGGGGACGTCCAACGGCGTGAACCTCACCGACGGGCTCGACGGCCTCGCGACGGGGGCGTCGGTCATGGTCTTCGCCTCGTACGTGCTCATCGGCATCTGGCAGTTCAACCAGAACTGCCAGTGGAACCCCGGCACCAAGTGCTACGAGGTCCGCGACCCACACGACCTCGCGATCGTCGCCGCGTGCGGCATGGGCGCCTGCTTCGGCTTCCTCTGGTGGAACGCCTCACCGGCCAAGATCTTCATGGGCGACACGGGCTCGCTCGCGCTGGGCGGCGGGCTCGCCGGCCTGGCCATCCTCACCCGCACCGAGCTGCTCGTCGTCGTCCTCGGCGGCCTCTTCGTCACGATCACCCTCTCGGTCATCATCCAGGTCGCCTCGTTCAAGACGACGGGGAAGCGGGTGTTCAAGATGGCACCGCTGCAGCACCACTTCGAGCTGCTCGGGTGGCAGGAGGTCACCATCGTCATCCGCTTCTGGATCGTGGCGGGCCTCTTCGTCGCGCTCGGCCTCGGGCTGTTCTACGCCGAGTGGGTCGTGGGGGCCGGATGAGCACCGGGTCCGCCCGCACCGACGCGCTGACCCACCGCGAGGCCGACTGGGCCGGGCTGCGCGTGCTCGTCGCCGGTCTCGGGGTGTCCGGGTTCGCCGCCGCCGACGCGCTCCTCGAGCGCGGCGCGCAGGTCCTCGTCGTCGACGGCCAGGAGCCCGCCGACGGCTCGGCGATGTCGGAGCGCGCGCGCATCCTCGACATCCTCGGCGCCCGGCTGCGCTGGGGGAGCGAGACAGTGTCGGCGCTGCCCGAGGAGCCCCTCGACCTCGTCGTCACCTCCCCGGGCTGGCGCCCCGACCAGCCGCTGCTCGCCGCCGCGGCCTCGGCCGGCCTCCCGGTCTGGGGCGAGGTCGAGCTCGCCTGGCGGATGCGGCCGCGCGAGGGCGCGGCGCCGTGGCTCACCGTCACCGGCACCAACGGCAAGACGACGACGGTGCAGATGCTCACCGCGATGCTGCGCGCCGCCGGGCTGCGGGCGTGCAGCGCGGGCAACGTCGGCACGCCCATCCTCGAGGCCGTCATGGACCCGCAGCCCTACGACGCCATCGCCGTCGAGCTCTCGAGCTTCCAGCTGCACTGGTCGCACTCCCTCGCGCCCGAGGCGTCGGTCTGCCTCAACATCGCGCCCGACCACGTCGACTGGCACGGCTCGCTCGAGGAGTACGCCGCCGCCAAGGGCAAGGTCTACGCCAACACCGAGGTCGCGTGCGTCTACAACGTCGACGACGAGGCCACGCGGCGCCTCGTCGAGGACGCCGACGTCCAGGAGGGCTGCCGGGCCGTCGGCTTCCGGCTCGGGACGCCGGGCCTGTCCGAGCTCGGGCTCGTCGAGGACGTCCTCGCCGACCGCGCCTTCGTCGCCGAGCGCCGCACCTCGGCCGCCGAGCTCGGGACGCTCGAGGACCTGCGCGCCGGTCCCGACGCGCCGATGCCGGCTCCGCACCTCGTGGCCAACGCCCTCGCCGCCGCGGCGCTGGCCCGCGCCCACGGCGTGCCGCCGTCGGCCGTGCGCCAGGGGATGCGGGACTTCGTGCCCGAGCCGCACCGCATCGCCGACCTCGGGGTCGTGCGCGGCGTGCGCTGGGTCGACGACTCCAAGGCCACGAACCCCCATGCGGCGCAGGCCAGCCTGGCCGCGTTCGAGCACGTCGTCTGGGTCGCGGGCGGGCTGCTCAAGGGCGCCGACGTCGACGGCCTCGTCGCCGCGGTCGCCGACCGGCTGCGTGGCGTCGTCCTCCTCGGGCGTGACCGTTCGGCCATTTCCGAGGCGCTCGCCCGACACGCCCCGGATGTCCCCGTCGTCGACGTGGCGCAAACGGACACTGGGGCCATGGACACCGTGGTGGAGCACGCCCTCGACCTCGCCCGCCCGGGCGACGTCGTCCTGCTCGCACCGGCCGCGGCGTCGATGGACATGTTCGCGAACTACGGTGCGCGCGGCGACGCCTTCACTGCGGCGGTGCGGCGGCTCACCGGCGAGGGGTAGCCCGTGTCGTCCGCCACCGCACCGGCCCGGCAGACCGCGCGCGGCACCTCGCGCGTGCAGGCGTGGGTCGACCGCTTCGACTCGCCCGTCACGACGTACTACGTGCTGCTCTTCCTCACCGGGGCCCTCGTCGTCTTCGGGCTCATCATGGTCCTGTCGGCGAGCGCCATCACCGCGCTCGACACCGACGGCTCGGCCTACGCGATCTTCGCGACCCAGGCGGTCTACGCGACGATCGGCGTGGTCGCCCTCGCGGTCGCGTCGCGCGTGTCCACGCGGACCTGGCGCCGTCTGGCCGTCCCCGCGCTGCTCGTCGCCGTCGCCCTCCAGCTGCTCGTCTTCACGCCGCTCGGCCGCGGCGGCTTCCAGGGCAACCGCAACTGGGTGTTCATCGGGCCGATCAGCATCCAGCCCTCCGAGGCCATCAAGGTCGGGCTCGCCCTCGCGGGGGGTGCCGTCCTCGCGAAGAAGCGCCGTCACCTGCGCGACCTCGGTCACGTCCTCGTCCCGTATCTCGTCCCGCTCGCCGCGCTCGGGGTCGGCACGGTCGCGCTGGGCCACGACCTCGGCACCGTCCTCATCCTCGGGGCGGTCGTCGCCGGTGTGCTCTTCGCCGCCGGGATCCCGGTGCGCTGGTTCGTCATCGCGGGCATCCCGTTCCTCGGGGCCGTCGTCGCGTTCGTCCTCACGAGCCCCAACCGCCTCGGTCGCTTCGACGTGTGGCTCGGCCGCGACACCGACGAGTGGGGCGTCGCGCGGCAGTCCATCCACGGGCGCTACGCCCTCGCCGACGGCGGCTGGCTGGGCCTCGGCCTCGGCCAGAGCCGCGAGAAGTGGGGCCTGCTGTCGGAGGCCCACAACGACTTCATCTTCGCGATCATCGGCGAGGAGCTCGGGCTGCCGGGCACCCTCGCGGTCCTGCTCCTGTTCGCCGGCTTCGCCTTCGCCTGCTACCGCCTCGTCAGCCGCTCCGAGGACTTCTTCGTCCGCGTCGTCACGGCCGGGATCATGACGTGGATCATCGTCCAGGCCATGGTCAACATCGGAGCGGTCATCGGCCTGCTGCCGGTCATCGGCGTGCCGCTGCCGCTGGTCTCCTCCGGTGGCTCCTCGCTCATCTCGACGATGGGTGCGCTCGGCATCCTCCTGTCCTTCGCACGTCATGAGCCGGGGTGCCGCGAGGCGCTCTCGGCCCGCCCGTCGTCGGTGCGCCGCTCGCTCGCCGTGGTCTCCGGCGCGGTCCGCGGGCGACGGGGCCGGTCATGAGCGGCGTCCCCGGTTCGGTCCTCCTCGCGGGCGGGGGCACGGCCGGGCACGTCTCGCCGCTGCTCGCCCTCGCCGACTGCCTGCGCCGACGCGACCCCGACGTCCGGGTCACCGCGCTCGGCACCGCCCAGGGGCTCGAGGCCCGGCTCGTGCCCGAGCGCGGGTACCCGATGCTCGAGGTGCCGCGGGTCCCGTTCCCCCGCAGGCCGGGCGCCGCCCTGCTGCGGCTGCCGGGCAACCTGCGCCGGGCCGTGGCGGCGGCCGAGGAGGCCATCGAGTCGACCGGCGCCGAGGTGGTCGTCGGCTTCGGCGGGTTCGTCGCGTCGCCGGCCTACCTCGCCGCGCGCCGCCGCAAGGTGCCCGTCGTCGTCCACGAGCAGAACGCCCGCCCGGGGCTGGCGAACCGGCTCGGCGCGCGCGTCGCCGCCGAGGTCGGCGTCACTTTCCCCGGCACGTCGCTGCCCGGTGCGACCGTCACCGGGATGCCGTTGCGCCACGAGATCGCGACCCTCGACCGCGCAGCGCACCGGGCGGAGGCGCGAGAACGCTTCGGGCTCACCGACGCCCCCACGCTGCTCGTCACCGGCGGCTCCCTCGGGGCCGCTCGCCTCAACGCCGCGTTCGCGGGCGCGGTGCACGAGCTCTCGGCCGCCGGGGTCCAGGTGCTGCACGTCACCGGCGCCGGCAAGGAGTTCGACCCCGGGCCGGTCCCCGGCGCCCCCTACGTCGTCCTGCCGTACTGCGACCGGATGGACCTCGCCTACGCCGCGGCCGACCTCGTCGTCGCCCGCGCCGGCGCCAACACGGTCTGCGAGCTCACCGCGGTCGGCCTGCCCGCCGTGTACGTCCCGCTGCCGGTCGGCAACGGCGAGCAACGGCTCAACGCCGCGCACGTCGTCGAGGCCGGCGGCGGCCTGCTCGTCGACGACGCTGCGGTCGACCCGGCGTGGGTCGGCTCGGCCGTCGTCCCCCTCGTCACCGACACCGGGCGGGTGGCCGCGATGGCCACGGCCGCCGCGTCGGTGGGGGAGCGCGGCGGCGACGAGCTGCTCGCCGACCTCGTCGTCCGCGCCGCCGGGAGGCGCTGAGCGTGCCCGTCACCAACGAGCGCTTCGACCTCGCCGCCGCCGTCCCCGCGTGGGACGAGCTGGGCGCGGTCCACCTCGTCGCGATCGGCGGCGCGGGGATGTCCGCCGTCGCCCGGCTGCTGCTCCAGCGCGGGGTGGCGGTCAGCGGCTCCGACGTGGCCGACTCCCCGGTGCTCGAGGCGCTGCGGGCCGCCGGCGCGACGGTGTGGGTCGGTCACGACCCGGCGCACGTCGACGGCGTCGACACCGTCGTCGTCTCGTCGGCGATCCGCGAGGACAACCCCGAGCTCGCGGCCGCCCGGCAGCGCGGTCTGCGGGTCCTGCACCGCTCGCAGGCCCTCGCCGCCGTCTCGGCCGGCACCCGCGTCGTCGCCGTCGCCGGGGCCAACGGCAAGACGACGACGACCTCGATGCTCACCGCCGCGCTCGTCCACGCCGGCGCCGACCCCTCGTTCGCCAGCGGCGGCGAGATCGCCCAGCTCGGCACGAACGCAGCCCTCGGCTCGGGCGAGGCGTTCGTCGTCGAGGCCGACGAGAGCGACGGCAGCTTCGTCGTCTACCGGCCCGAGGTCGCCGTCGTCACGAGCGTGCAGCCGGACCACCTGGACTTCTACGGCACGCCCGAGGCCGTCACCGAGGCCTACGACGTCTTCGCGGGGACGGTCCGCCCGGGCGGGCTGCTCGTCGCGTGCCACGACGACCCCGGCGCGCTCGGCCTCGCGCAGCACCACCGGGCCGGCGGCCACCGCGTCCTCACCTACGGCGAGCACGCCGATGCCGACGTCCGGGTCCTCGCCGTCGAGCCCGCCGGGCTGGGCACCACCGCGCGCGTCCGGCACGGCGGGCGCGAGGTCACCCTCGCCCTCCGGGTCCCCGGCCTGCACAACGTCCTCGACGCCGTGGGCGCGCTGGGCGCCGCCGTCGACGGGCTCGGCGCCGACCTCGACGCCGTGGTCGAGGGGCTCGGGGACTTCACCGGCGCGCGCCGGCGGTTCGAGGTGCGCGGCGAGGTCGACGGCGTGACCGTCGTCGACGACTACGCGCACAACCCGGCCAAGGTGGCCGCGGTGGTCTCGACCGCGGCGGGGGTCGTGGCGCGGGCCGGCCGCGGGCGGGTCCTCGTCGTCTTCCAGCCCCACCTCTACAGCCGCACGCGCGACTTCGCCGACGTCTTCGCGCAGGCCCTCGCGCCGGCCGACCACGTCGTGCTCCTCGACGTCTACGGCGCCCGGGAGGCGCCGCTGCCCGGCGTCACCTCGGCCCTCGTCGGCGACCCCCTCGTCGAGCTGCCCGGGCGTCGACGCGTCGACGTCGGGGTCGACGCCGACCGGGCGGTCGAGCTCCTCGCGGCGGCGGCCGCCCCCGGGGACCTCGTGCTGACCGTCGGCGCCGGCGACGTGACCCGTCTCGGCGCGCCGCTCCTCGAGGCGCTGCGCGCACGAGCGGGGGAGCGGGCATGAGCCACACGGCGACCCGGCGCCCCGGGGCCCGCGGCCTCGAGTCGTCGGCCTCCCGCTTCCGGGAGCGCGCGCTCGCCCGTCGCCGTCGACCGTGGCTGCGCGGGCTCGCGGCCCTCGTCGTGCTGGCGCTCGTCGCGGGCACGGGGTGGCTCGTCGGCTGGACCGGCGCCCTCGGGGTCCACGACGTCGAGGTCGTCGGGGTCTCGGGGGCCGAGGCCGCCGCCGTCCGCGAGCTCGTCGACGTGCCCACCGGCACGCCGCTCGTGCGCGTCGACACCGCCGCCGTCGAGACCGACGTCCGCACGCGCGTCACCGTCGCCGAGGTGTCGGTGCGCCGCTCCTGGCCGCGGACCCTCGTCGTCGACGTGGTCCCGCGGGTGCCCTCGATCGTCGTCAAGAACCCTCAAGGTCGACTGGAGGTCGTGGACGCCACCGGGGTCTCGTTCGGCAGCGTCGACAAGGCGCCGAAGGGCGTGCCGGTCGTCACCGCCACCGGGTCCCGGGCGATGACCCCCGAGGCGCTGCAGGCGGCCCTGGCGCTGCTGCGCGACCTGCCCTCCGACCTCTCCGACGACGTGCGGTCGGTCACCGTGAGCAGCGCCGACCTCGTGACCTTCACGCTGCGCGGCAAGACCGTCGTGTGGGGCGGCGAGGACGAGTCCGCGCTGAAGATCCGGGTCCTGCGGGCCCTGCTGACGACGAAGGCGAAGACGGTCGACGTCAGCGCGCCGGACACCCCCGTCACGCGCTGAGGCCGACGGGGCCGGAGTGACCGGTGGGGCGGGTGAGGCGCGGCCTGAGAGCCGTGACAGGATTTGCCCGACGCGATGTCGCGACACGCCCAGCCGGAGGGTGCAGGACCACCGCGCCGCGACGTAGCGTCACCCCATCGACAACCGTGACCGAACTGTAACCCTGTACCTGAGGTCGAGGGTTACCCGAGTCGCACACACGCCTGTGACCTGAAGTGGAAGGCCGAATCCCGTGGCAGCACCCCAGAACTACCTCGCCGTCATCAAGGTCGTCGGCATCGGCGGAGGCGGTGTCAACGCCATCAACCGGATGATCGAGGTCGGCCTCAAGGGTGTCGAGTTCATCGCCGTCAACACCGATGCGCAGGCGCTCCTCATGTCCGACGCCGACGTCAAGCTCGACGTCGGCCGCGAGCTGACCCGCGGCCTCGGCGCCGGCGCCGACCCCGAGGTCGGCAAGAAGGCGGCCGAGGACCACGCCGAGGAGATCGAAGAGGTCCTCAAGGGGGCCGACATGGTCTTCGTCACCGCTGGCGAGGGCGGTGGCACCGGCACCGGTGGTGCCCCCGTCGTCGCCCGCATCGCCAAGGGCCTGGGCGCCCTGACGATCGGTGTCGTCACCCGCCCCTTCACCTTCGAGGGTCGCCGTCGCGCCAACCAGGCCGAGAACGGCATCGCCGCGCTGCGCGAGGAGGTCGACACCCTCATCGTCATCCCGAACGACCGGCTGCTCTCGATCAGCGACCGCGGCGTGTCGATGCTCGACGCGTTCCGCAGCGCCGACCAGGTGCTCCTCTCGGGTGTCCAGGGCATCACCGACCTCATCACGACGCCGGGCCTGATCAACCTCGACTTCGCCGACGTCAAGTCGGTCATGCAGGGGGCGGGCTCCGCGCTCATGGGCATCGGCTCGGCCCGCGGCGAGGACCGCGCGGTCCAGGCCGCCGAGCTCGCGATCTCCAGCCCGCTGCTCGAGGCGAGCATCGACGGCGCGCACGGCGTGCTCCTGTCGATCCAGGGCGGCAGCGACCTCGGCCTCTTCGAGATCAACGAGGCCGCGCGCCTGGTCCAGGAGGCCGCGCACCCCGAGGCGAACATCATCTTCGGTGCCGTCATCGACGACGCGCTCGGCGACGAGGTGCGCGTCACCGTCATCGCCGCGGGCTTCGACGGTGGCGCCCCGGTCCGCCGGGCCGACGACCGGGCGCTCGGCACCATCCAGGGCCGCCCGGCGGCGCCGGCCGCGCCCACCGCCGCACCGGCCGCCCCGCCCGTGCAGCCGCCGGTGCAGCAGCCCCCGGTCCACCAGCCCGCCCCGGTGCAGCAGCCGCAGGCGCCCGCGCCGGTCGCGGCCCCGCGGCCCGAGCAGGACGACGCGCCGGTCCGCACCGAGCGCGAGTCGACCCCGGCCGAGCCGGTGCGCCAGCAGCCGCCGCGCACCGTGACGTTCGACGAGAACGACGACCTCGACGTCCCGGACTTCCTCAAGTAGTGACGACGTCGACGCCCACCGGGGGCGGGGTGCTCCTGTGGGAGGACTCCGCCCCCGCGGCGTGGCGTGCCCTGACCGGCCGCCCGGGCGGGGTGAGCCGCGGGCCGTGGGCCGGGCTCAACCTCGGGCTGCACGTCGCGGACGACGAGGCCGACGTCCGTGAGAACCGGCGCCGCCTCGGGGAGGCGGTCGGCCGCCCGCTCGTCTGGATGGACCAGTGCCACGGGGCCGAGGTCGCGGTCGTCGACGCCGTGCCGGAGGTCGCACCGCGGTGCGACGCGCTCGTCACGACCGCGCCGGACCTCGCCCTCGCGGTGCTCGTCGCCGACTGCGTCCCCGTCCTCCTCGCGAGCCCGGAGGGTGTCGTGGCCGCCGTGCACGCCGGCCGTCCCGGGCTGGTCGCCGGCGTGGTCGGCCGCGCCGTAGCGGCGATGCGCGACCTCGGGGCGCGCTCGGTCGACGCGGTCGTCGGGCCGTCGGTCTGCGGCCGGTGCTACGAGGTCCCGGCCGTGATGCGCGCGGACGTCGCGCGCGTCGCCCCGGTCAGCGCCACCGTCTCGTGGACCGGCACCCCCGCCGTCGACGTCGCCGCCGGTGTCGTCGGGCAGCTCGCCGACCTCGACGTGCCCGTCACGTGGGTGGCCGGCTGCACGCGCGAGCGCGAGGACCTCTACTCCTACCGCGGCGAGGGCACGACGGGGCGCTTCGCCGGTGTCGTCGCGAGGTCGCGGTGAGCACGCCGGAGCGCGCGGCCGAGCTGGAGCGACGCCTCGCCGCCGTGCGCGAGCGTGTGGCCGCCGCCGTCACCGCGGCCGGACGCACCGACCCCGTGACGCTCGTCGCCGTCACGAAGTTCTTCCCCGCCTCCGACGTCGACCTGCTTGCCGGGCTCGGGGTGCGCGACATCGGCGAGAACCGCGACCAGGAGGCCTCGGCGAAGGTCGCCGGGCTCGCCCACCGGGACCGGCTCACCGTCCACTTCATCGGCCAGCTCCAGTCGAACAAGGCCGGGTCGGTCGCGCGCTACGCCGACGTCGTGCACTCCCTCGACCGCGCGAAGATCGCCCGGGCGCTGGACCGCGCCGCCGAGCGCGAGGGCCGCGTCCTCGACGTCCTCGTCCAGGTCGGGCTCGACGCCGCCGGCGGGCGCGGGGGAGCGGCGCCGGACGACGTCCGCGACCTCGCCGACGTGGTCGGCGGCCTCGAGCACGTGCGCCTGCGCGGCCTCATGGCGGTCGCGCCGCTCGGCGAGGAGCCCCGGCCGGCCTTCGCCCGGCTGCGCGCCCTCGCGGAGGCGGTGCGGGCGGACCATCCCGACGCCACCTGGCTGTCGGCCGGGATGAGCGGCGACCTCGAGGACGCCGTCGCGGAAGGCGCGACACACCTGCGTGTCGGGTCGGCAATCCTCGGTTCTCGCCAGTCCCACCGGTAACTTCGGTCCCGACGCAACGGCCCTGACCCGCAGGACCGACGACCGAGGAGCACTGGATGGCTGGCGCGCTGCGCAAGACGATGGTCTACCTGGGCCTCGCCGAGGACCAGGGCCGCTACGACGACGAGTACGACGAGGCCTACGACGACCTCGACGCCGACCAGCAGGGCCACCACGACCGCGTCGAGCACCGAGGAGCCGAGGTGACCCCTCTCCCCACCCGCCGTCCCGTGGCCGAGGTCGTGCGCACGCACGAGGCCGCCAGCGTCTCGCGGATCACGACGATCCACCCGCGCACGTACAACGAGGCCAAGACGATCGGCGAGAGCTTCCGTGACGGCGTCCCCGTCATCATGAACCTCACCGACATGGGCGACGCCGACGCCAAGCGCCTCGTCGACTTCGCCGCTGGGCTCGTGTTCGGCCTGCACGGCTCGATCGAGCGCGTGACCTCCAAGGTCTTCCTCCTCTCGCCCGAGACCGTCGAGGTCCTCGCGGAGGACGGTCAGGCCGTCGCCGGCCGCACCGTCTTCAACCAGAGCTGACCGGCGCCCCGCGCACGGGCCGCCCAGGTCCATCCGTCACACTCGACCCATGGGTGCCGTCTTCGCCGTTCTCGCCTTCGTGGTGTTCCTCTACCTCGTCGTGCTCATCGGGCGGGTCGTCCTCGACTGGATCCGCATCCTGGCCCGCGAGTGGCGGCCTCGCGGCCCGGTTCTGCTCGTCGCCGAGCCGGTCTACACGCTGACCGAGCCGCCGCTGCGGGCGCTGCGCAAGGTCATCCCGCCGCTGCGCCTCGGGGCGGTGTCGGTGGACCTGTCGTTCATGGTCCTGTTCGTCGGCGTCATCATCCTCCAGCGCATCCTCGAGGGCCTCGCCGCCTGACGCGCGCCGGGACGGACCCCGCAGGCCACACCCGTCACAGGGGGTCGGCGATCGTCTAGGCTGGCCTGCGGACGCCCGGAGCCCAGCACGTCGTGCTGCCGTGCGCCATGACCGTGTCCCCCACCGGCCACCAGGAGTTGTGCATGGCTCTCACGCCCGAGGACGTCCTCAACAAGACGTTCACCCAGACCCAGTTCCGTCGGGGCTACGACGAGCGCGAGGTCGACGACTTCCTCGACGACATCGTCGCCGAGATGCGCCGGATGTCCAAGGAGTCCGAGGACCTGCGCGGCGAGCTCTCCGCGAGCCGCGAGGGCCGGGGGATGGCCCCGACCGCCGCGCTCGCGCGGCCGGACGCGGACTCCTCGCGCGAGACCGAGGAGCTGCGCTCCAAGAACGCGACCCTCGCCGCCCGCGTCTCCGAGCTCGAGGGCGCCCGCAGCGACCTCGCGGCACAGCTCGAGGAGCTGCAGCAGAGCAGCGGCGAGGGCGACTCCCGCGTCGCCGAGGCCCAGGGGCAGCTCGAGGAGCTGCGCGGCGAGCTGAAGCAGATGGGTGAGCGCACCGCCGAGCTCGAGCAGCTCCTCGCCCAGCGCGACGCCGAGATCGAGGCGCTGCGTGGCGAGAGCGGCGACGTCGACGCCCGCGTCGCCGACGCCGAGCGCCGCGCCGGCGAGTTCCAGAACCAGGGCGCCCAGGCCGAGCGCCGCGCCGCCTCCCTCGAGGAGCGGGTCCGTGAGCTCGAGGGCCAGCTGGCCGAGGTCACCGGGGAGCGCGACGACCACGCCGCCGCCCTCGCCGCCGCCCGCCAGGAGCAGGGCGACGCCGTCGACGAGCAGGTGTCGGTCCTCACGACCCGCCTCGAGGAGTCGCGCCGCGAGGCCGACGAGCGCGTCGCCGCCGTCGAGGAGCGCCTCGCCGAGGCCGAGCGCCGCGCCGCGGAGGCCGAGCAGCAGGTCCAGGAGGCGACCCAGCGCGCCGAGGCCGCCGAGCAGCGGGCGAACGAGAAGCCCGAGCAGGCGCAGGGCGACTCCGCCAGTGGCGCCGCCGCCCTCGCGGGCGCCGGTGGTGGCGCGAGCGCCGCGGGCGTCATCGCCCTCGCGCAGCGCCTGCACGACGAGCACGTCGCCGCCGGTGAGTCCAAGCGCGACGAGCTCGTGTCCGAGGGCCAGCGCAAGCACGACGAGCTCGTCGGCTCCGCGCAGCGCAAGCACGACGAGCTCATCTCGACGGGCCAGGCCCGCAACGAGGAGCTCGTCACCACGGGTCAGGCCCGGCACGACGAGCTCGTCTCGACCGGCCAGGCGCAGCACGACGAGCTCGTCTCGACCGGCCAGGCGCAGCACGACGAGCTCGTGTCGACGGCGACGGCCCAGCGGGACGAGATGATCGGCACCGCGACGACCCAGCGCGACGAGATGCTCACCGAGGCGCGCGAGCGCTCGACGGGCATGGTCGCCGAGGCGCAGCAGAAGAAGGCCTCGATCCTCGAGGAGCTCGGCCGCGAGCGGAACCTCCTGGAGCGCAAGATCGAGTCCCTGCGCAGCTTCGAGCGCGACTACCGCGCCCGCCTGCACGACTACATCCAGGGCCAGCTGGCCGACCTCAAGAACGTCGCCGCCGACGACGACGAGGCGCCCGCCGACCAGCCGCAGGAGCAGCAGGTCTGACGCACGCGTCGACCCACGAGGGGCCCGGAGCGATCCCGGGCCCCTCGTGCGTCCAGCGAACGCACAGGCAGGACCCGGCGTTTCGGGTCCCCACCGTCCCGGCCGTGCCCGTATCCTCGGCGCACCGGGCGGGCCGCGAGGGCCCACCCCGTCCCCGAAAGGGCGCAGGCCATGGTGGTGAAGCGGGCCCTGTCCGCCGCGAAGCAGACGACCTCCCGGGCGGCCGGCGCCGCCCGGAAGGCGGTGACGCGCGGGTCGGGAGGAGGCGCCACGCCGGCCGCGGCGACGAAGAAGGCCGCGCCCGCCACGAAGGCGGCGGCGACGAAGACCACGACCAAGGCCGCCTCCGCGAAGAAGGCCCCGGCGAAGAAGGCCCCCGCCACGAAGGCCGCGACCAAGGCCGCGCCCGCGAAGAAGGCCCCGGTGAAGAAGGCTCCCGCCACGAAGGCTGCGCCCGCGAAGAAGACCGCGACCAAGGCCGCGCCCGCGAAGAAGGCCCCGGTGAAGAAGGCTCCCGCCACGAAGGCCGCGCCCGCGAAGAAGGCCGCACCGGCGCAGAAGGCCGCGACCAAGGCCGCGCCCGCGAAGAAGGCGCCCGCGAAGAAGGCGCCCGCCAAGAAGGCCGCCACCGCCGCCTCGCTGCCCGTCCGCGGGGACGAGAGCCCGTGGACCGCCGCCGAGCTGCGGGAGGTGCGCCGCGAGCTCGAGCACGACGCCGAGCAGCTGCGCACCGAGATCGCCCACGCCGCCTCCGACCTCGTCCACCTCATGCGTGACTCGGGCGACGGCGCGGGCGACGACCAGGCCGACGCCGGCGCCAAGACCTACGAGCGCGAGCAGGAGATCTCGCTGGTCAACAACGCCCGCGAGATGCTCGACCAGACCGAGCACGCCCTCGAGCGGCTCGCGAACGGCACCTACGGCACGTGCGAGTCGTGCGGCAACCCGATCGGCAAGATGCGGCTCCAGGCCGCTCCTCGTGCGACCCTGTGCATGCCATGCAAGACGAAGCAGGAGCGCCGCTGACGGCGGCCGACGCCACCCCCACCCGTCCCTCCGAGCCCCGGAGCGAGCGACGCAGCCGTCTGCGCGCCCTCCTGCTGACCATCGCGGTGGTCGTCCTCGTGCTCGACCAGGCCACGAAGGTGTGGGCCCTCGCGGCCCTCACCCCCGGGCAGCCGGTCGGTCTCGTCGGCGACGCGATCCGGCTCAACCTCATCCGCAACCCGGGGGCGGCGTTCTCGCTCGGTGACGGCAGGACGTGGATGCTCACCGTCCTCTCGCTCGTCATCCTCGTGTTCGTCCTCGTCGCGGTGCGCCGGGTCGGCAACCGGCCGTGGGCGGTGGCCCTCGGGCTGCTCCTCGGCGGCGCCGTCGGCAACCTCGTCGACCGGCTGGTCCGCGAGCCGGGCCCGGGCCGCGGGCACGTCGTCGACTTCATCGACTACTTCGGCTGGTTCGTCGGCAACGTCGCCGACATCGCGATCGTCGTCGCGGCCGGGCTCGTCATGGTCCTCGCCTACCGGGGGACCCCGCTCGGCCCGGTGGGCCAGCACGCGGCGGAGCCGGCCGATGGCTGACCAGCGCACCGTCCTCGTCCCCGACGGGCTGGAGGGTGAGCGCGTCGACGCCGCCATCGCCCGCCTCTTCGGGCTCTCACGCACCCGGGCCGCCGACCTCGCGGCCTCCGGCGAGGTCGCCGTCAACGCGAGCCCGGTCGGCAAGAGCCACCGGGTGAGCGCCGGCGACATGCTCGAGGTCTCGATCCCCAGCGGCCCGGCGAGCCCGACCCTCGAGGTCGTCGCCGAGCCGGTGCCGGGGATGCGGGTCGTGCACGACGACGACGACATCGTCGTCGTCGACAAGCCCGTCGGCGTCGCGGCGCACCCGAGCGTCGGGTGGACCGGCCCGAACGTCCTCGCCGGCCTCAAGGCCGCCGGCTACCGCATCTCGACGAGCGGCGCGAGCGAGCGCCAGGGCATCGTCTCGCGCCTGGACGTCGGCACCTCCGGGCTCATGGTCGTCTGCAAGAGCGAGCGCGGCTACAGCGTGCTCAAGCGCGCGTTCAAGGAGCGGCGGGTCGAGAAGACCTACCACACGCTCGTCCAGGGCCTCCCGGACCCGCTCGTCGGGACGATCGACGCCCCCATCGGGCGCCACCCCGGCCACGACTACAAGTTCGCGGTGATGGACTCCGGCAAGCCGGCGGTCACGCACTACGAGCTGCTCGAGGCGTTCCGCCACGCCAGCCTGCTCGAGGTGCACCTCGAGACGGGGCGCACCCACCAGATCCGCGTCCACATGGCGGCCGTGCGCCACCCCTGCGTCGGCGACCCGACCTACGGCGCGGACCCCACGCTCGCCCGCCGTCTCGGCCTCGAGCGGCAGTGGCTGCACGCGGTCGGGCTCGGCTTCGAGCACCCCGGCTCGGGGGAGTGGGTCACCTTCGAGAGCGGCTACCCGGCCGACCTCCAGGAGGCGCTGGACCGGCTCTGAGCCGGTCCGGCGGGGGCTCGCGGCGACACGGACCCCGACACGCCGAGGGTGTCCCCGGGGCGACCTAGGATGGTCCGCGATGTCCACCCCCGCCGCCCCGACCCCGAGCCCCACGTCGTCCTCGAAGGGCGACTCGTTCGTGCACCTGCACGTGCACACCGAGTACTCGATGCTCGACGGCGCGGCCCGCATCGGCGACCTGTTCACGCGCGCCGCCGAGATGGGGATGCCCGCCCTCGCGACGACCGACCACGGGTACGTCTTCGGGGCGTACGAGTTCTGGAAGAAGGCCCAGGGCACGGGGGTCAAACCGATCATCGGCGTGGAGGCGTACGTCACCCCGGGCACCCACCGCACCGACAAGACGCGCGTCAAGTGGGGCGACGAGCGCACCCGTCCCGGCGACGACGTGTCCGGCTCCGGCGCCTACACGCACATGACGCTGCTGGCCCGCGACAACACCGGCCTGCACAACCTCTTCCGGATGGACAGCCAGGCCTCGCTCGACCAGGTCTACGCGAAGTGGCCGCGCGTCGACCGCGAGCTGCTCGACCAGTACGGCCAGGGCCTCATCGCGACCACGGGCTGCCCCTCCGGCGAGATCCAGACCCGCATCCGCCTCGGCCAGTACGACCTCGCGAAGCAGGCCGCCGCGGACTTCCGCGACATCTTCGGCCGCGAGAACTTCTTCTGCGAGCTGATGGACCACGGTCTCGACATCGAGCGCCGGGTGCAGCAGGACCTCCTGCGCCTGGCCCGTGAGCTCGACCTCCCGCTCGTCGCGACGAACGACCTGCACTACACGAGCCCCGAGGACGCCAAGGCCCACGGCGCGCTGCTGTGCGTCCAGTCCGGCTCGACGATGATGGACCCGGGCCGGTTCAAGTTCGACGCCGACGACTTCTACCTCAAGAGCCCGGCCGAGATGCGCCACACCTGGCGCGAGCTGCCCGAGGCCTGCGACAACACCCTCCTCATCGCCGAGATGTGCGACATCTCGTTCACCGAGGGCGAGGGCCGGTACATGCCGCGCTTCCCCTGCCCGCCCGGCGAGGACGAGACGAGCTGGTTCGTCAAGGAGGTCCAGAAGGGCCTGCACGAGCGCTTCCCCGGCGGCATCCCCGAGTACGCCCAGAAGCAGGCGGACTACGAGGCCGAGGTCATCGTCTCCAAGGGCTACCCGGGGTACTTCCTCGTCGTCGCCGACTTCATCACCTGGGCCAAGGAGAACGGGATCCGCGTCGGCCCGGGCCGTGGCTCGGGTGCGGGCTCGATGTGCGCCTACGCGATGAAGATCACCGACCTCGACCCCGTCCCGCACGGCCTGATCTTCGAGCGGTTCCTCAACCCCGAGCGCGCGTCGATGCCCGACTTCGACGTCGACTTCGACGAGCGCCGGCGCGGCGAGGTCATCCGCTACGTCACCGAGAAGTACGGCGCCGAGCGGGTCGCGCAGATCGTCACGTACGGCACGATCAAGGCCAAGCAGGCCGTCAAGGACTCCGCCCGCGTCATGGGCCACCCCTTCGCCGTCGGCGAGCAGCTGACCAAGGCGATGCCGCCGGACGTCATGGGCAAGGGCGTGCCGCTGTCGGGCATCTACGACCCGAACCACCCCCGCTACGGCGAGGGCAAGGAGTTCCGCGACCTCGTCGCGCAGGAGCAGCACCTCCAGGAGGTCGTCGAGACCGCGAAGGGCCTCGAGGGCCTCAAGCGCCAGTGGGGCGTGCACGCGGCCGGCGTCATCATGTCGAGCGAGCCGCTCATCGACGTCATCCCGATCATGCGACGCCTGCAGGACGGGCAGGTCATCACGCAGTTCGACTACCCGAGCTGCGAGTCGCTCGGCCTGGTCAAGATGGACTTCCTCGGGCTGCGCAACCTGACGATCCTCGACGACGCGATCATCAACGTGCGCTCCAACCGCGGCGAGGAGATCGACCTCGACGCGCTGTCCAAGGACATGACCGACAAGGCCACCTACGACCTCCTCGCGCGGGGCGACACCCTCGGGGTCTTCCAGCTCGACGGCGGCGGGATGCGCACGCTGCTCAAGCTGATGCAGCCGGACAACTTCGAGGACATCTCCGCGGCCCTCGCGCTCTACCGCCCCGGGCCGATGGGCGTCAACGCGCACACGAACTTCGCCCTGCGCAAGAACGGCAAGCAGGAGCTCGTCCCGCTCGACCCGCAGCTGAAGGGCAAGCTCCAGCCCGAGATGGTCGAGGCGCTCGAGCCGATCCTCCAGACGACCTACGGCCTGGTGATCTACCAGGAGCAGGTCATGGAGATCGCGCAGAAGCTCGCCGGGTACACCCTCGGCAACGCCGACCTCCTGCGCCGCGCGATGGGCAAGAAGAAGAAGGAGGTGCTCGACAAGGAGTACGTCCCCTTCTCCGACGGCATGAAGGCCAACGGCTACAACGAGGCCTCCGTCGCGGCCCTGTGGGGCGTCCTCGTCCCGTTCTCCGACTACGCGTTCAACAAGGCGCACACCGCCGCCTACGGCCTCGTCTCGTACTGGACGGGCTACCTCAAGGCCAACTACCCGGCCGAGTACATGGCCGCGCTGCTCACGAGCGTCGGCGACGACAAGGACAAGTCGGCCCTCTACCTCGGCGAGTGCCGCCGGATGGGCATCAAGGTCCTCCCGCCGGACGTCAACGACTCCGTCGGGCCGTTCGCCGCGGTCGGCACCGACATCCGCTTCGGCCTGCACGCGATCCGCAACGTCGGCCAGAACGTCGTCGAGGCGATCATCGCCGCCCGCGAGGAGAAGGGACGCTTCACCTCCTTCCGCGACTTCATGTCCAAGGTGCCGGCGGTCGTCTGCAACAAGCGGACCATCGAGTCGCTCATCAAGGGCGGCGCGTTCGACGGCCTGGCCGAGACCCGGATGGGCCTGCTGCGCATCCACGAGGAGTACGTCGACGCGTTCGTCGCGGTGAAGCGGCAGGAGGCGATCGGGCAGGACAGCCTCTTCGGGGCCTTCGCCGACGACGCCGGCTCCGGCGGGGGCGGCGGCGACATGATGGGCCTCGCGCCCGTGCCCGGGGTCGAGTGGGACAAGCAGACCCTGCTCTCCTTCGAGCGCGAGATGCTCGGCCTCTACGTCTCCGACCACCCGCTCTTCGGGGTCGAGCACGTCCTCTCCGCGCACGCCGACACCCAGATCGCCGCCCTGACCGGCGACGACGCCGGCCGGCCCGAGGGGGCGATGGTCACCATCGCCGGCCTCATCACCGGCCTGCAGATCAAGCGCACGAAGAAGGGCGACCTCTGGGCCATCGCGACCCTCGAGGACCTCGCCGGCTCGATCGAGTGCCTGTTCTTCCCCAGCGCGTACATGACCGTGGCGGGGATGCTCCAGCAGGACCAGATCGCCGTGGTGCGCGGCAAGCTCAACAAGCGCGACGACTCGGTGTCGATCTACGCCCAGGAGCTCACCCTGCCGGACGTGAGCGAGGGGCCGCGCGGCCCGGTCGTCGTGACGATGGAGACCGTCCGGGCGACCCCGCAGCGCATCGAGGAGCTCAAGGGCGTCCTCACCAACCACCCGGGCACGACCGAGGTCCACCTCAAGCTCGTCAAGCCCGGGCGGACCGTCGAGATCCGTCTCGACCCGGCCTACCGGGTCTCCGCCGACGGTGCCCTCTTCGGTGACCTCAAGGTGCTGCTCGGCCCGCGCTGTCTGTCCTGAGCGCCCGCGGGTCGACCGCGCGGTGAACGTCCGGCGACACCGGGAACCCGATGCCCGCCAGGGGGTGCCGTCGCGTGGACTTTCTCCTAGGGTCTACCCCGTGCGGCCGCCCGGACAGGGGGTGGCCCGCCCGGAGAATCCCAGGAGAACCCCCACGATGAGATCGACCCGACGACGCGTCCTCGGTGCGGGTGTCGCCGCCGCCGCCCTCGCGACCTTCGCCGCCGGCACGCCTGCCGCGCTGGCCGGGGGCCACGACGACCACCACGGCCGTGGCCACCACCACCCGAAGCCGCCGGCGACGACGACGGTGCAGCTGCTCTCGTTCAACGACTACCACGGTCACCTCGAGGCGACCGACGGTCCGCTGAGCAAGACCCTCGACCCGAGCCAGACCCCGGTCGGCGGCGCCGAGTACCTCTCGACCGCGCTGTCCACGCTGCGGGCCAAGGCCCCGAAGGGCAGCTCGCTGACCGTCGCGGCCGGTGACCTCATCGGCGGCTCGACGTTCCTCTCGGGCCTCTTCCACGACGAGCCGTCGGTCGAGTCGCTCAACGCGATGAAGCTCGACGTCAGCAGCGTCGGCAACCACGAGTTCGACGAGGGCACCACCGAGCTGCTGCGCATGCAGAAGGGTGGCTGCCACCCGACGGACGGTTGCTACTTCCCGTCGCAGCCCTACGCCGGCGCCGACTTCCAGTGGCTCGCCGCCAACGTCGTCCTCAAGCAGCAGGCGAGCAAGGACAAGGACCGCAAGGGCCACCACCACCACGACAAGGAGCGCACGCTCCTGCCGGCGACCTCGATCAAGAAGGTCAACGGCGTCAAGGTCGGCTTCATCGGCATGACCCTCGAGGGCACCCCGAGCCTCGTCGACCCGGCCGGCGTCGCGAACGTCGACTTCAAGGACGAGGTCGAGACCGCGAACAAGCAGGCGCGCGAGCTGCGCAAGAAGGGCGTCAGCTCGATCGTCGTCCTGCTCCACGAGGGCGGCGTCCAGAGCGGCACCTACCAGCAGTGCGTCGGCATCTCCGACCCGATCGCGACGATCGCCAGGACGATGACCGCCGACGTCGACGCCATCATCACCGGGCACACCCACCAGCCCTACACCTGCTCGATCCCGGACCCGAAGGGCAACCCGCGCCTGGTGACCAGCGCCGCGTCCTACGGCCAGGTCGTCTCCGAGACCAACCTCGTCATCGACCGCCGCACCGGCGAGGTCGACCGGAAGAAGTCGACCTCGGTCAACCACCTCGTGAGCCGCACCGCCTTCGCGAAGGACGCGACGCAGACGGCGATCATCGACAAGTGGAAGGCCCTGTCGGGCCCGCTCGCCGCGCAGGTCGTCGGCAGCAACACGCAGGACATCACCGGTGACTCCAGCGGCAACCGCGGCATCGAGACCCCGATGGCCGACCTCGTCGCCGACGCGATCCTCTTCGGGACCCAGGCCCCGGCCAACGGTGGCGCCCAGCTCGCGCTGATGAACGTCGGCGGCGTGCGCGCCAGCCTGCTCCTCGCGCCGAAGTACGCGGAGGGCACCGGACAGATCACCTACGCCGAGGCCTACGACGTCGCGCCGTTCGGCAACATCCTCACGACGCTCGACCTCACCGGGGCCGAGCTGAAGGCCGTCCTCGAGCAGCAGTACGTCCCCGGCCGAGCCGGTGGCCGTGACGCGCTCGGGCTCGGTGTCTCGGACGGCTTCTCCTACACGTGGGACGCCACCCAGCCGGCCGGCAGCCGGGTCGTGCCGGGGTCGATGACCCTGAACGGCACGCCGATGGACATGAACGCCACCTACCGCGTCGCGACCATCAACTTCCTCGCCAACGGGGGTGACTCCTTCACCGCGTTCTCCGCGGGGAAGAACGTCCTCGGCGGCAAGGAGGACCTGGCCAACCTCGTCGACTACTTCGGGGCCACGCCCAACCTCACCGCTCCGGCGGACCGCGTCGCCGGGCTCTGACCCGCGAGGCACCGACGAGGGCCGTACCCCACCGGGGTGCGGCCCTCGCCGTGTCCGTGGCTAGGGTGACGCCATGCCGAGCCCGACCCCGCCCACCGCCCCGCGCCGCGAGCACGTCCGCGAGCACCACGGGGACCGGGTGGTCGACCCGTACTGGTGGATGCGCGACCTCGATGACCCCGCGCTGCGCGAGTACCTCGAGGCCGAGAACGCCTACGCCGAGGCGATGACCGAGCACCTCGCCCCGCTGCGGACGACGCTCTTCGACGAGATCCGCGCGCGGGTCAAGGAGGACGACCTTTCGGTGCCCGTCGCGAGCGGTCCCTGGTGGTACTTCTCGCGCACCGCGGAGGGCAAGCAGTACGCGATCCACGTGCGGGTGCCGCGCACCGACGGGGACCCGCGCCCCGACCCCGAGGGCGCCGCGCTGCCGGGGGAGCAGGTGCTGCTCGACGGCAACGTCGAGGCGGGTGAGTCGGAGTTCTTCTCGCTCGGGGCCCTCACGGTCAGCGCGGACCACCGGCTGCTCGCCTTCGCCGTCGACACCGCCGGTGACGAGCGCTTCGACCTCGTCGTCCGCGAGGTGGCGACGGGCCGCGTCCTCGACGACACGCTGACCGGCATCGGGTACGGGGTCGAGCTGAGCCGCGACGGCTCCTTCGTCTTCTACACCCGCGTCGACGACGCCTGGCGGCCGCACCAGCTGTGGCGCCACCGCGTCGGCGGCGACCCCGGCGACGACGTCCTCGTCCACGAGGAGACCGACGAGCGCTTCTGGATGGGCGTGAGCAGCAGCCGCGACGAGCGCTGGCTCCTGCTCGGGCTCGGCTCCAAGACCACCTCCGAGGTGTGGATGCTCCCCTCGGACGACCCCGAGGGCCAGTGGCGCGTCGTCGCGCCGCGGCGCGAGGGCGTCGAGTACGACGTCGAGCCCGCCGACGACCGGCTGCTCGTCGTGCACAACGCCGACGACCCGGACTCCGACCTCGCGTGGGCGCCGCTCGACGCGACGAGCCACGAGCAGTGGGTGCCGCTGCTGGCCTCCGGCGACGGGGAGCGCTTCGTCGGCGTCGACGCGTTCGACGACGCGACCGTCCTCTCGCTGCGCACGGGTGGCCTCACCGCGCTGCGTGTGCTGCCGCGCGACGTCACCTCCGTCTCCGGCCACGGGACCCCGTGGGACGTCGAGGTCGGGACGGCGGTGCACTCGATCGGCCTCGGCGACAACCCGGAGCCCGACCAGCGGTCGGTCCAGGTGGTCGTCGAGTCGTGGACCACGCCGCGGACGGTGCTCGACGTCGACCTCGCGACGGGGGAGCGGACCGAGCTCAAGCGCCAGCCGGTGCTCGGCGGGTTCGACGCCGCCGACTACGAGGAGTCGCGCGAGTGGGCCACGGCGCCGGACGGCACGCCCGTGCCGGTGTCCGTCGTGCGCCGTCGTGGCGTCGTGGCCGACGGCACCAACCCGGGGCTGCTCGCGGCCTACGGCGCCTACGAGATCTCGTCCGACCCGTACTTCTCGGTCGCACGGCTCGGGCTGCTCGACCGCGGCGTCGTGTTCGCCGTCGCGCACGTCCGCGGCGGCGGCGAGATGGGCCGCCGCTGGTACGACGAGGGCAAGCTGCTCGCCAAGCCGAACACCTTCTCCGACACCGTCGCCGCCGCAGAGCACCTCGTCGCGACGGGATGGGTCGCGCCGCACCGGCTCGGCCTCGAGGGTGGCTCCGCCGGCGGGCTGCTCGTCGGCGCCGTCCTCAACGCGGCGCCCGGCCTGTTCCGCGTCGCGCACGCGGCGGTGCCCTTCGTCGACGCGCTGACCACCATCCTCCAGCCGGAGCTGCCGCTCACCGTGGGGGAGTGGGAGGAGTGGGGCAACCCGCTCGAGGACCCGGAGGTGTACGCGACGATGCGGGCGTACACGCCGTACGAGAACGTGCGCCCCGAGGCCTACCCGGCGGTCCTCGCGACGACCAGCCTGCACGACACGCGCGTCTACGTCACCGAGCCGGCCAAGTGGGTCGCCCGGCTGCGCGAGACCGTGACCAACGACCCCGCGACCCACCCGGTGCTCCTGCGCACCGAGCTGTCCGCCGGCCACGGCGGCCGCTCGGGCCGCTACGCCGCCTGGGAGCAGATCGCGTGGGAGTGGGCGTTCGTCCTCGACCGGCTCGGGGCCACCGAGCGCGTCGACGGCCCCGGGACCGTCAGCGGCTGACGAGCACCGGGCAGGCGCTGCGCGAGACGACGCGCAGCGCGCTCGACCCGACGCGCAGGCCCTCGAAGCCGCCGCGTCCCCGCGCGCCGACGACGAGGAGGCTCGCGCCCTCGCTGCTCGCGGCGAGGGCGTGCACCGGGTCGTCGCGCACGACGTGGACCTCGACCTTGGCGTCGGGGTGCTCCGGGCCCGGGGGCGCGGCCTCCCGCTCCACCATCTGCTCGACGCCCGCGACGTAGTCCTCCCAGCTCGAGGCGTCGGCGAGGGTCGGGTCGGTCGCGGCGCGCGCCTGCCAGGCGTGGACGGCGTCGACCGTCCCGCTCAGGACGTCCGCCTCCCGGACGGCCGTCCGCAGCGCTCCGACGGAGGAGTCGGAGCCGTCGAACCCGACGACGACCCGGCCGCCGGAGACCGGGGTGCTGGCGGCGCTCGTGTGGCCGACGACGAGCACGGGGCAGCGGGCGTGGGTGAGCACCTGCATCGCGACCGCGCCCAGCCCGGCGCGGCTGAGCACCCCGTGGCCGGCGACGCCGACGACGACGAGCGCGGCGGTCTGCGAGGAGGCGACGAGGGAGGTGCTGGCGTAGCCGTCGTGCAGGGCGGAGGTGACGGTGAGGTCGGGATGGGCGGCGTGGGCGCGGGCCACCGCGACGTCGAGGAGCCGTCGGCCGTGGTCGGTGACGACCGAGCGGTCGGCCAGCGCACCGAAGCCGAGCATCGGCAGGTCGGGCGCGAAGGCGTGGAGCACGTGCAGGGTCATCCCGCGGGTGCTCGCGAAGTGGGCGGCCTGGACGACGGCGGCCTCCGAGAGCGGAGACCCGTCGACCCCGACGACGACCCGGGACTGGTTCATCGACTCGTCCTTCCCGTGCAGCGCACCCGGCGGCGGGCTGCGACTGCTCGGGAGGTCCGTCGTCGAGGGAGGTGGGGTGCCTCCACCTCCGACGGTCCCACCGGCGCGGCCCGGGCACAAGGACGGATGTCACGTCCGCGCGCACCGGGCCGCGGCGGGTCCGGGGAGCGGGGTCAGCGACGCAGCCACTGCCCGTCGGAGAAGACGTCGAGGACGACGTTCGCGGCGCCGATCGACCCGTTGGACGAGGTCCACGTCCGGGCCTCGTCACCGTCGGCGACGACGACGGACTCGCCCGTCACGGAGGCCGACCCGCGCCCCAGGACGACGGCCGAGCCGTCGAGGACGCCCAGGACGAGGTCGTGCCGGTCGACGGCCACCGAGCCGTAGAGGCGGCCCCAGCGGTTGTCGGCCGCGAGGTGCGGCACGACGGTGGCGCGCACGAGGCCGAGGCCGGTGCGCCAGCGGGCGTCCCCGGCGCGGAAGGCGGCGATGCCGGCGTCCTCGAGCTCGTCGTCGGTCGGGCGGGCGGTCGGCGACCAGCGCTCGCCGACGGCGGCCGAGACGGCGCCGTCGGTGAGGACGACGGGAGTGCGCCGCACGGCGTCGGTCACGGCGTCCCGCACGCGCGGACCGGCGAGGTCGGCACCGACCGTGGCCGGGTCGTCACCGACGAGGAACGCGGCGGTGGCGCCGCGCAGGGAGTCGGCGCGCAGGGTCTCGCGGGTGAGGACCTGCACGGTGCCGCTCCAGCCCGCGTCCCGGGCCGCCTCGGCGTAGCGCGCCCCGAGGGCCGGGGCGTCGGTGCCGAGGGCCAGCACGACGAGGCGCGCGCGGGCGTCGGCGCGCACGGCACGGGCCCGGTCGACGACGTCGACCATGACGGGTGAGCCGAGGACGCCGCCGCCCACGACGAGCGTGCCGCGCCCGGGGGCCGCCGGGGCGCGCCAGGGCGTCGCCCGCGGGGGCCGGACGACGTGACCGAGGCGGGTCAGGGTGCGGGTGCCCAGGTCGTAGGTCTGGCCCTCGGTCAGGAGGTGGGTGAGGATGCGGCGGGCCGACAGGGTGCGCTCGGCGCCGCCCCAGGTGTGCGTGGCCCGGAGGGTCTCGAGGTCGACGACCGAGACCGAGCCCTGGCCGAAGACCCCGGAGAGGAGTCGGTCTTCGGTGGCGCGCACGCCGGTGCCGTAGTCGACGCCCACCCCGACCGGGCTCGCGCCACGGAAGTGCTCGTCCGCGGTCGCCAGCGTCGAGAGCGTGCGACCGAGGCGTCCCCGCTGGTGGAAGTGCTGGTCGTAGATCGCCCGCCGCGAGCCGGTGGCGAGACCGCGCTCGAGGTCGGCGTCGTCACCCCACCAGAGCAGGGTCGACCCGCGGCGCAGGCCCTCGGCCGGCCCGAGGTCGCCGACGTAGCCGTTGATCATCGAGCGGGACTCGACGGCGGCGCCCGCGCTCGTCCCGCCGAGGACGACACCCCGCCGGGTCGCGGCGCTGACGGCGCGCTCGGCCGGGCTGGCGGCGAGGACCTGCATCGCGAGGCCCTGGTCGCCGCCGAGCACGAAGATCCCGTCCGTCGCGGGGTCGGCGAGCGCGGTGGCGTTCGCGGGGTCGAGCGCGTCGGCCCGGTCGAGGAGGACGGCGAGGCGCGCGGTGCAGCCGGTGAAGCGCGCCGGCACGGCGCTCTCGCACGCCGCGCGCAGCTGCTCGGTGCGCTCGCCGGCGAGCTCGAGGTTCTCGGCGCGGTCCTCGGGGGCGTCGCCGTAGGCCGACGGCACGACGACGAGGTCGACCGTCGGTCCCGAGGCGCGGGCGGCGGCGGTGCGCGCGAACGCCTCCAGGGTGTCGGTCTCGTAGCCGCCGCCGATCGGCACGAGGACGTCGGCGACCCTCGGGTCCCCTCCCGCCGGCGGGTGCGACCCGGGTCGGGCGCTCGCGGCGGTGGCGCCGAGCGGGGCGAGGAGGGCGGTGGTCACGAGGGCGGCGCCGAGGACGTGCCGGGCGCGGAGGCTGGCCATGGGCGCACGCTAGCGGCGGGTGGCGACGCGCGCAGGTCCAGGAGCGGCCGGGACGGGCCCTAGGGTCGGGGGCATGAGCCTCCTCGCCCTCGAGTGGGATGCCGCCGCCGGCCGCGACGGACGCGGCGCCCTGCGCATCCTCGACCAGACCCTCCTGCCGACCGTGACCGAGCACCTCGTCGTCGAGGACGTCGACACGCTCGTCGACGCCATCGGGCGCCTCGCCGTGCGCGGGGCACCGGCGCTCGGGGTGACGGGTGCGCTCGGGGTCGTCGTCGCGATGGACCAGGCGGCGGACGAGGGGTGGGACGAGGATCGTCTCCGGCGCGAGGTCGACCGGGTGCGCGACGCCCGGCCGACCGCGGTCAACCTCGCGTGGGGCGTCGACGCCGTCCGACCTCTCGTCCCGCAGGGGCGGGCCGCCGTCCTCGAGGCGGCGCTACGGGTGGCGCGCGAGGACGAGGCGGCCAACCGCGAGCTCTCGCGCCTCGCGGCCGACTGGCTCCTCGAGCGCACGGGCAAGGAGCGGCTGCGCGTGCTGACTCACTGCAACGCGGGCGTGCTCGCGACCTCGGCGTGGGGCACCGCGCTCGGGGTGGTCCGCGAGCTCGACGCGCGCGGTCTCGTCGAGTTCGTCTACGCCGACGAGACGCGCCCGCTGCTGCAGGGGGCCCGGCTCACGGCGTGGGAGCTCGCGGCCGAGGGCATCCCGCACGCGGTCCAGGCCGACGGCGCCGCGGCGTCGACGATCATGCGCGGCCTCGTCGACTGCGCGGTCGTCGGCGCGGACCGCATCACCGCCAACGGCGACGTCGCGAACAAGGTCGGCACGCTCGGGGTGGCCCTGGCCTGCCGGGAGGCCGGCATCCCGCTGCTCGTGGCGGCGCCCTGGTCGACCGTCGACCTCGCGATGGCCGACGGCTCCGAGATCGAGATCGAGGAGCGGCCCGGGGAGGAGGTGACGATGCTCACCGGGGTGCGCGTCGCGCCCGAGGGGACGCCCGGGTTCAACCCCGCCTTCGACGTGACCCCGGCCCGCCTCGTCACGGCGGTGGCCACCGAGCGCGGGGTCGTCGAGCCCGCCGCCGGCGACCGGTTGGACGGCTCGTCCGACGGGTGATGAAGCCTCGCCCTTCAGATCGGCCACATGAAGGTATGATCTTCAGATGGCTGATCTGAAGTCCACTGCTTCACCGTGCGTGCTCATCGGTGACCTCGTCGCGTCCCGCGGGGCCGCGGACCGGCGGCGGCTCCAGGTGCGGCTCGAGGAGGCGCTCACGGCCACCGACGCGCGCTGCCCGTCGGTCTCGGGGCTGCGGACCACCGTCGGTGACGAGTTCCAGGGCACGTACGCGACGCTCGGCGCGGCCCTCGACGCCGCGCTCCGGGTCCGTCTCGAGCTGCTCCCGGAGGCCGACGTCCGGGTCGGCATCGGGCGGGGACCGGTCTCCGACCTCGACCCGGAGCGGGGGCTCGAGGACGGCCCGGGCTGGTGGGCGGCGCGAGCCGCGGTCGAGGCGGTCGAGGAGACGGCCGCCCGCGCGGCGACGCGGTGGCTGCGCACCGGCGTCCGCACCGTCGACGCCGAGGCCGACGCGATGGTCCGTGGGGGCGGTCTCGACGCGACCGGACCGGAGGCGGCCGTCACGGCGGCGCTGCTGTGTCGGGACCATCTGGTTGGCTCCCTCTCGGACCGATCCCTGCGACTCCTGCGAGGACTGATGGACCCCGAGACCACCCAGGCCGAGCTCGCGACCCGCGAGGGCGTCAGCGCGTCCGCGGTCTCGCAGCGCGTCCGTGGCGACGGCATCGGTGCCGTGCTCGCGGCGCACGAGCTCCTCCGGGTGTTGCCGTGACCTGGCTCGGGGTGTGGCTCCTCGGGGTCGGGCTCGCCGACCTCGTCCGGGGCGGCGGGGCCCATCCGTCGGCCGAGGGGCGTGCGCGCCTCGCCGGCGTGCTCGGGGTCGTCGGCGCCGCCGTGCTCGGCGGGCTCTGGTCGCCGCTCGACGTCGTCGTCCTCGCCGCCTCGCTCGTCGCGCTGCTGCTCTGGCTGCGCTGGTCGCAGCAGTCGCTGACCACCGGCAGCGGCCACGTCGCCGCCCTCGCCTCGCTCGCCGGGGGCGCGGTCTGGCTCGTCGGGCTCTCGGGGTGGGCCGGAGACGTCGGCGGCCCGCTCGCCGCCTGGCTCGGCTGGGCCCACGTCCCGGGGGTCCTCGTCGGCGTCGAGCCGGGGCAGGTCCTGCTCGTCGCCGGCCTGCTGCTGGCCAACCTCGCGACCGGCAACGTCGTCGTGCGCCTCGTCCTCGTCGCGATCGGCGCCGCGCGACCGAGCGGCCACGTCGCCTCGGCACCGGGGCCCGATGCGTCGGAGCAGCTGCGCGGCGGGCGGCTGCTCGGCCCGATGGAGCGCGTCCTCATCATCGGCCTCGGCCTCGCCGGTCAGCTCGGAGCCGCCGGGCTCGTCATCGCCGCCAAGGGCCTCATCCGCTTCCCCGAGCTGCAGAGCAAGCGCTCCGAGCGCGAGTCGGTCGACGGCGTCGGCATCGACGAGGTGACGGAGTACTTCCTCGTCGGGTCCTTCGTGTCGTGGCTGCTCGCGCTCGGCACGCTCGTCCTCGCCCGCTGAGGCCCGGTCAGACGTCGATGATGCGGCCCCGGTACTCGGCCGGGAAGTCGGCCGTCGTGTCGCCCGCGACGAGCAGCCGGTAGGTCATCGCGGCTGCCTCCTCGAGGTTGAGGGCGCGGCGCAGGGCCATCGGCACGGTGTCGCCGAGGGTCGAGCAGCCGTGGTGGGCGAGGACGACGGCGTCGTGGTCACGGGCCGCGTCGGCCGCCGCCCGGGCGAGCTCTTCGGTGCCGGAGGGGAGGAACGGCACCCGTCCGGCGGAGCCGAGGTAGTACTGGTGGTCGAGGGTCGTGAACCGGATGGGCGCCCCGAGCAGGTCGACGAGCAGGACGTGCTGCGGGTGGAGGTGGACGATGGCGCCCACGTCCGGGCGGGCCGCGTAGGTGCGGGCGTGCAGCTTCCACTCGACCGAGGGCCGCTCTGCGCCGCCGCGGTGCTCGCCGTCGAGCGACAGCTCGGCGAACTCCTCGGGACGCAGGCGGTCCAGCCACGTCCCGGTGCCGGTGACGACGAACGCGTCAGTGCCGGGCAGCCGGGCCGACAGGTTGCCGCCCGAGGCCTGGACGAGGCCGCGCTCGACGACGTGCCGACCGGTGTCGACGAGCTGCTCCAGGAGGTCGGCGCGGGTCGGGGTCACGAGGTGATCATGGCGCACGCCGGAGCGCGGGCCGGGTCAGGCGCGCACGTACCGCGTGAGGAGCACGCCGTGGGGGAGCGGGGTGCTGCTCGCGAGGCGCCACGCGGCGGGGTCGGCCGCGCCGCGCACGAGCGGCACGCCCTCGCCGAGGAGCACCGGGTTGACCTTGAGGTGCAGCTCGTCGACCTCGTCGAGCAGCTGGCCGGCGAGGTCGCCGCCGCCGCAGAGCCAGACGTCGAGCCCGTCTTCCTCGGCCTTGAGCGCCCGCACGAGGGCGACCGGGTCGTCGTGGACGACCGTGACGGTCGGGTCCTCGGGCAGGTCCTCGCGCCGGGTCACGACGTACTGCCGCAGGTGCGGGTAGGCGCTGGTCAGGCCCGCGTCGAGCGCGGGCTGGTGGGTGGCGCGACCCATGACGACGGTGTCGAAGTGCCGCGGCGGGGCGTCGACCCCGAGCGCGGCCCGCACGTGCGCCGGGCAGGTCTCCGGGTACTCCGCGAAGAGCGCCGCGAGGGTGTCGGGCGCGACCGGGAAGGCCGAGGCATCCCCGGCGGGGTCGGCGATGAAGCCGTCGAGGGAGGTCGCGACGTAGTAGACGAGGCGGCGCACGGTGCTCCTGGGGTCGGTGGTCGTGGTGCGGGGCCGGACGGCCGCCGTCGACCGTACGCGCACAGCCGGCCCCGTCGCACGCCGGTTGCTCGTGCGCAACGGACGGCGCCGCCCACGACCGTGGGCGGCGCCGCCGTGCGGACGCGTGCGCTCAGACCGTGGCCGGCTGCTTGGCCTCGGCCTCGATGCTGCGGCGCGAGCCGCTGTGGTTGACGCTGATCTTCCGGGGACGCGCCTCCTCGGCGACGGGGATGGTCAGCGTGAGGACCCCGTCGGCGTAGTCGGCCGCGATGCGGTCCAGCGCCACGCCGTGGCCGAGGGTCAGCTGTCGGGCGAAGGTGCCGGTCGGGCGCTCGTGCGAGAGCCACTGGACCTCGCCGCCCGGTGCCTCGCGGCGCTCGGCCCGGATCGTCAGCGTCCGGTCCTCGACGTCGACGTCGATCGACGCGGGGTCGACGCCGGGCAGGTCGATCCGCGCGACGAAGGCGTCGGCCGACCGCACGAGGTCCATCGGCATGGCGGTCGCCGCGGGGCGGAAGCTGCCCGTGAGCATGCGGTCGAGGTCGCGGAACGGGTCGAAGGTGGTGGCCATGGGAACCTCCTCGGGATCGGTGGCGACCGGAGTCGCCATGAGTGGTGTGCACTCAAGTTTACGCAGCGGTGTTCGCTCAGGCAAGGGGTTCGCGAGGACAGCAAGGCGGCGTTCGCGCTCGCGTGCATCGGCGTGCGTAGGGTCTGGAGGACCCGACGAGAGGACGACGGCGTGGCGTACTTCCACCGGCTGGACGAGCACACCTTCCGCGCGAGCGAGCACACCGGCGGCGCGTGGCGCGAGGACGAGCAGCACATCGCGCCGGCCCTCGGCCTCCTCGCCCACGTCGTCGAGCGCGACCGGGACGCGCGCCGCGACGACGGGCTCGTGCTCTCGCGCCTCTGCTACGACATCCTCGGGACGGTCCCGGTCGCCGAGGTGGCCACCGAGGTGCGCGTCGTCCGGCCCGGACGGACCATCGAGCTCGTCGAGGCGAGCCTCTCGCACGCCGGCCGTCCGGTCGCGCTGCTGCGGGCCTGGCTCATGGCGGAGCGCGACACGGCCGCCGTCGCCGGGACCGCGTTGCCCGGCATCCCCGGACCCGACGAGCTCCAGGCCTGGGCGCCGGGTGAGACGTGGCCCGGTGGCTTCATCGGTGGTGTCGAGGTGCGCCGCCACCTCGAGGAGCCGGGCCGCGGGTGGTTCTGGGTGCGGACGCCGGTGCCGCTCGTCGAGGGCGAGACGGTGGGTGCCACGGCGCGGGTCGCCGGCCTGCTCGACATCGCCAACGGGATGACGGTCCGTGCCGACCCACGCGAGGTGCACTACCCGAACATCGACCTCACGGCGCACCTGCTGCGTGAGCCCGTGGGGGAGTGGCTCGGCGTCGATGCGTCGATCACGTTCGGCGACAACGGCATCGGGCTGACCAGCAGCCGCCTGCACGATGCGAGGGGCCCGCTCGGGTCGCTCGCGCAGTGCGTCACGGTGCGCCCGCGCTGACGGGCTGCCGGGCCGGACGTGGCATCATGACATCTGAGCAGACGATCAGATGTCAGGAGAGACGTGGACGAGACGGACGAGATGGCCCGGGTCTTCCGGCTGCTCGGTGACCCGACGCGGGTTCGGCTGCTGCTGACGCTGCACGACGCGGGGGAGCTGTGCGTGCACGACCTCGCCGAGGCGACCCGGACGGCGGAGTCGACGGCGAGCCAGGCGCTGCGGCTGCTGCGCGCGTCGGGGGTCGTCGTCGGCCGGCGCGAGGGACGCCACGTCCACTACTCCCTCTCCGACGAGCACGTCCGCACGCTGCTCGGCGTCGCGCGCGACCACGCCCGGCACGGCGCCAGGGCGGCCACCGCGTGAGCGGCTCGCACGGCCACGGTGGGCACGCCGGCGGGCGGCACCGCTGGCGGCTGGCCGTCGCGTTCGGCCTCGTTGCGGCCTTCTTCGTCGTCGAGCTGCTCGCGGGCCTCGCGTCGGGCTCGCTGGCCCTCCTCTCGGACGCCGGCCACATGGCGGCCGACGTCGTCACGCTCGGCGCGGCGCTCGTCGCCACCCGGGTCGCGACGCGCGCGGACACGACCGGGCGGCGCACGTACGGCTCCTACCGGGCCGAGGTGTTCGCGTCGGGTTTCGCGGTGCTCGTCATGGTCGGGGTGTCGGTGTACGTCGTCATCGAGGCCCTGCGCCGCCTCGGCGCCGAGCCGGAGGTGGCCTCCGGGACGATGGTGCTCGTCGGGGCGATCGGGCTCGTCGTCAACCTCGTCTCACTCGCCCTCCTGCGCGGTGGGGCGGCCGAGAGCCTCAACGTGCGGGGCGCCTACCTCGAGGTCCTCGCCGACGCTGCTGGGTCGGTCGGCGTCATCGTGGCGGCACTGCTGGTGGGTGCGACCGGTAACCCGTGGTGGGACACCGTGGTCGCGCTGGCCATCGGCGTGTTCGTCCTCGTCCGTGCCGTGCACCTGGGGCGCGAGGTGCTGGCCGTGCTCGGCCAGCACGCCCCGGCCGGGGTCGACCCCGAGGCCGTGCGCACGGCGCTCGAGGAGGTCGACGGCGTCGTCGAGGTGCACGACCTGCACCTGTGGACGCTCACCTCCGGTATGGACGTCGCCACCGCGCACCTCGTGAGCGACGAGGCGGGGGAGGCGGTGCTGGAGCGGGCCGCCGGTGTCCTGCGCGAGCGGTTCGGGATCGCGCACGCGACGGTGCAGGTCGAGTCGCCCGGCGCCGCGGTCTGCCACGGGACCGACTGGTGACGGCGCCTCGGGAGGGCGTCCCGGTCGTCGTTCTCGCGGGCGGGTCGTCACGCCGCTTCGGGGCCGACAGGCTCGCGGCGCCCCTCGGTGGGTCGAGCGTGCTCGAGCGGGCGGTGGCGAGCATCCCGTCCGGGTGGCCGGTCGTCCTCGTCGGTCCTGCGCGCCCCTTGGCCCGTCCGGGAGCCCGATGGGTGCGCGAGGACCCTCCCGGCGGCGGTCCGCTGGCCGCGGTGCTCACGGGTCCCGCGGCGTGCGACGGCGACGTGGTCGCCGTGCTCGCCGGCGACATGCCGGCCGGTGGGGTGGTGCTGCCGTCGCTCGTCGTCGCGCTCGGTGCTGAAGAGACGGTGGGCGCCGCCGTCGCCGAGGACGACGAGGGCCGGGTCACGCCGCTGCTCGGCGTCTACCGGCGCTCGTCGTTGGCCCACCTCGGGCTCGGCACCGGCCACGGCGGCCGGGCGATGGCGCTGCTCGACGCGGGCTACGTCTCCGTCCACGTCGGGACGGCCGCGGCGCGCGACGTCGAGACGCCGCAGGCACTGGCCGAGGCCGAGGCCGACCTCACCGGGGGCTGATCAGCCCACGTTCGCCGACAGCGCGGCGTCCATCGCCCGGGCCTGGACCACGGTGAGGTAGCCCCAGCTGTGGTGCTCGAACCAGCTGGCGCCCATCCGGGCAGCCTCCCGGGAGGCCGCGAGGGCGACCGCCGCCGTGGGGCGGACGGTGCCGGCGGCCTTGCCGGGGGCGAGCGTGGCCTGGAAACCGATCGGGCGGCCGAGGTCGGCGCGCTTGTGCATCCATGAGTAGAGGTTCGGCGCGGTGGCCAGGCTGCTCGCGGCGGCGGTCCAGTCGCCGGCGCCCCAGCCGTAGTCCGTGAAGACCACGCGGCTGCCGTACTCGGCGTCCCAGGCGTTGGCGAGCGTGCGCCCCTCCGCCCAGCTGCCCTTCTCGCCACCCGCCACCGGCCAGCTGAGACGGCTGTGGAGGGGCATCTCGACGACGGTGTGCGGGAAGGCGCCGACGGTGGCGGCAAGGCCGGCTTCCTGCGCGGCGACGGCCTTGTCTTTGGTCAGGCCGGCACGGTGGAGCGCGGCGCCGGCGGCGGGGCCACCGGTGATCCACGGCTCGTCGTAGACGAGGGAGGCCCCGAACATGTTGACCGACGCGACGCGCGGGTGGTCGTCCAGGCGGGCACCGAGGGCGGCGACGAAGCGCTCGTAGGCGGCGCGGTAGCGGGGGGTCCAGTAGCGACCGACGTTGGCCCCCACCCTGTCCTTGGCGTTGGTGACGTGCGCGGTGCCGGCAGCGGACTTGAGCCACTGAGGGGCGAACTGGCCACCCTGGACGTGCAGGCGGACGACGAGGTTCGGGTCCGAGGCGAGGAGGCGGGTGATCGGCGTGAGGTCGTAGACGCCCTCCCGGGGCTCGAGGTCGGCCCAGCGGACCTTGAGCCACTGCTGGTCGACACCCCGGCGGGTGCGGTCCGTCGCGGTCGAGCCGTAGAGGCCGCCGTAGTTCGTCTTGGTCGTCGGCGTCGGGGCCGTCGCGGCGGCTGTGCCTCCGGAGGTACCGACCGACGGTGTCTGGGCGGCGCTCGCCGGCGTAGCGGTGGCGGTCCCGAGGGCAAGGGCGGCGACGGCCGTGAGGGTGCCGAGGGCAGTCGTGATCGAGGTGGTCGTGGGCACGGAGGAACTCCAGGGGTGGGGGCCGTCGCGGCGTGCGACGACCGACGGTCGTGCGGTCTCCCCCCGGCAGTCGTGCCGGTCCCTGCACCGGACACAACGGGGCGAGACGCTAGCCCGCCGCTGCCAGACCGGCCAAAACCGACCTGAGAACCACAGGCGTGTTGTCTGACGACGTGGCTGGTCAGCACCGCTGTCGCCCTCTCAGGATGGTCGACCGTCTGCGCGCTCCACGGCACGCTCGAGGGCCGGGCTACCGGCCCTCGAGCATCTCGACGACGGGCGCGAGGACGTCGGCCGCGTCGGCGCCGATGACGACGTAGCTGGCGTCGAGCTCCTCCCGTCGGCGCAGCAGCTCCTCGGCGGCGGCGACCGGGTCCTCGGGGAGGACGGCGAGGGAGTCCGCGGCCCGCAGCGCCGCCGGGTCGGTGTCGCGGACGGAGGCCATGAACGCGGCGACCCGGTCGCCGACGACGGGCACGTGGAGGGCGACCTCTACGTCGCGGACCGCGGTGACCTCGCGCACCCGGCGCGCGACGTCCGCGCGACGGTCGGTCGGGGCGTGGGCGACCGTCACCGTGTCGGCGACCTCGGCGGCGAGGGCGCGCGACAGCGGTCCTCGGACCGCGACGGCGACGGGCGTCGTGTGGGCGGCGCCGTCGAGGTCGCGGAGCGCATCGACCGTGGCCCTCAGTAGCTCCACTCCGGTCGACGGCGAGACCGGGTCTGGAACCGGGACACCGCGTTCCGCGAGGAACTCGCCCAGGCCGGGTCGGCCGGTCCCGAGGCCCAGCTCGAAGCGACCCTCGGTGAGGACGGTGAGGGAATGAGCCTCCCACGCGGTCACCCACGGCGGGCGGACCAGCGCCGCGGTGACCCAGGTCCCGACCCGCAACGGCGTCACCGCAGCTGCCATGGCCAGCGTCGCGGTGGGGGAGGGCTGCCAGCCGGGCACGTCGGGTGCGAGGACCGTGGAGTACCCCTGGTCGGCGATCCGGCGGCAGCCGTCGAGCCAGGAGCGGACGTCGTCGCCCAGCGGGGCGAGAACGCCGAAGCGGAAGGGGCGAAGAGGGGTTGGCATGGTGGGGCAGACCCTAGGGGCGGACGGTTCTCATCGGCCACCACGGGACGTGACGACGCCCCCGCCGGACGGACCGGCGGGGGCGTCGTGACGCGCGGTGGCTCAGATGTCGAAGTACATCTCGAACTCGTGCGGGTGCGGGCGGAAGCGGATCGGGTCCACCTCGTTCTTGCGCTTCCACTCGATCCACGTGGCGATGAGGTCCTCGGTGAAGACGTCGCCCTCGAGGAGGAACTCGTGGTCGGCCTCGAGCGCGTCGAGGACGGCCGGCAGCGAGCCGGGGACCTGCGCGATGGCCTCGTGCTCCTCCGGCGGCAGCTCGTAGAGGTCCTTGTCGACGGGCTCCGGCGGCTCGATGCGGTTGCGGATGCCGTCGAGACCGGCCATCAGCTGCGCCGCGAAGCACAGGTACGGGTTGGACGACGGGTCCGGGATGCGGAACTCGATGCGCTTGGCCTTCGGGCTGTCACCGGCGATCGGGATGCGGACGCAGGCGGAGCGGTTGCGGGCCGAGTACACGAGGTTGACCGGGGCCTCGTAGCCGGGCACCAGGCGGTGGTAGCTGTTGACCGTCGGGTTGGTGAAGGCGAGCAGCGCCGGGGCGTGCTTGAGCAGACCGCCGATGTACCAGCGCGCGAGGTCGGAGAGGCCGCCGTAGCCGCGCTCGTCGTAGAAGAGCGGCTCGCCGTCCTTCCAGAGCGACTGGTGGGTGTGCATGCCCGAGCCGTTGTCGCCGAAGATCGGCTTCGGCATGAACGTCGCCGTCTTGCCCTCGGCCCAGACCGTGTTCTTGACGACGTACTTGAACTTCATCATGTCGTCGCCGGACTGCAGCAGCGTGTTGAAGCGGTAGTTGATCTCCTGCTGGCCGGCGGTGCCCACCTCGTGGTGGCTGCGCTCGACGTTGAGGCCGACCTCGGCGAGGTTGAGGCAGATCTTGTCGCGGGTGTCGGCGAAGTGGTCGACCGGCGGGACGGGGAAGTAGCCGCCCTTGTAGCGGGTCTTGTACCCGCGGTTGCCGCCGTCCTCGACGCGGCCGGTGTTCCACGCGGCCTCGACGGAGTCGATGTAGTAGTAGCTGGCGTTCGCCTTGGTCTCGAAGCGCACGTCGTCGAAGACGTAGAACTCGGCCTCGGCGCCGAAGAAGGCGGTGTCGGCGATGCCCGTCGACTTGAGGTACGCCTCGGCCTTCGCGGCGATGTTGCGCGGGTCGCGGCTGTAGGGCTCACCGGTGAAGGGGTCGACGATCGAGAAGTTCATGATGAGCGTCTTCTCGGCGCGGAACGGGTCGACGTAGGCCGTCGTCGGGTCCGGGATGAGCTTCATGTCGGACTCGTGGATGGCCTGGAAGCCGCGGATCGAGGATCCGTCGAACATCTGGCCGTTGGTGAAGAAGTCCTCGTCGACCGAGGCGGCGGGCACGTTGAAGTGCTGCATGACGCCGGGAAGGTCGCAGAACCGGATGTCGACGAACGTGATGTCCTCGTCCTTGATGAAGGAGAGGACCTCGTCAGCGGAGCTGAACACTGTGTTGAACCTCCTGGTTCGGTGCAGGGGCTATGGGAGCCAGCCCTGATGGCGTTGCCGACGACGCTAGGGCGGGGCGGTTTCCCGACCGTGACCCGGATGTTTCGTCGACGTAACGCCAGCCACCGTATCAAGGCGTGGGACGACGCGCCCGAAGCGTGGAACGCGTCGCCGCGTACGCTGGTGGCGTGCCGCCGACCTCCACCCCGCCGAGCCCCACCGCGACCCCGGCGGACGCCACGCTGCTGCGCCGCTTCGTCGGCTTCGTCGTCGACTGGACGCTCAGCGCCCTCGTGACCTTCCTCGTCCTGCCCTTCGACCTCGCCCAGCCGGGGGAGACCCCGCCGATGGTCCTCGGCCTGCCGACGAGCAGCTGGGCCGTCGCCGGCGTCTACGTCGTGCTGAGCACCGTGCTCGTCTCGGTCACCGGCTCGAGCGTCGGCCACCGGCTCGTGGGTCTGCAGGTGTGGCAGGTGCGCCGGCGGGTCTTCCCGCTCCAGGTGCTCCTGCGCTCGGTGCTCGCCGCGCTCGTCCTCCCGGCGCTGTTCACCGCCGGCGGCCGCGGCCTGCACGACCTCGCCGCGGGCACCCGCATCGTCCGGCCGGGGGTGCCGGTCACGCCGCCCGCCGCCTGAGCGGCGCGGGCGCGCGAGCCGTCAGCGGCCCCGCATCGCCTTGCGGTCCATGCGCGCCTTCGTCGGGTCGATGCCCTTGGGCACCGGGGGCTTGAGGCCGCCGAGGGACTTCAGGCGCTTGTTGACGACCGACACCTCGGCCTTGGTGAGCACCGGACGCATCCGGGTCAGCTTGCCGGAGATCTTCTTGACGGGGACCTGGTCCTCGCCGTCGCCGACGGTCCACAGGTGGACGGGCACGCCGGGGGCGACCCGGGCGACCTTCTTCTCCTCCTGCTTGAGCAGCTTGGCGACGCGCCCGGCGGGGCCCTCGCCGATGAGGACGACGCCCGGGCGGCCGAGGGCGCGGAAGACCATCGCGGCGCCGGCCATGTCCTGGGCCCGCGTCCCGCGCGCGCCCTCCATCGCCACCGGCTCCTGCGCGGCGTACCAGCCACGCCGGCCCATGCCGGTCAGGGCGGCACCGGCGGCGCCGACCTGCCCGTCGAGCGCCTTGTACATCGCCGTGTTGCCGCGGCGGTTCATGACGATGACGGCGGCGAGGAACGCCGAGGGGATGGCGATGATGGCCGCGTAGATCAGCCAGCCGCCGCCGAAGATCGCGCCGATGCCGACGATGACCGCCGCCGTGAGCAGCGCGGCCCCGAGCATCCACCACCCGAGCTTCGGGTCGAGCGACTTGATCGCCTGGTAGGCCTGCCGGATCTCGGCGATGCGGCCCTGCTTCTTCTCGGGTGCGTCGGACACGGGGGAGGTGCTCCTGGTCGAGGACGGTGCGGTCGCCCGCGAGTGCGGGGACGCGGGCCTCAGGATACGGGCCGGGCCGCCTTGGCGACCAACGACGCCGCCTCCTGGCGAGCGGGGTCGTTCGCGGCCTGCGCTAGGTGCGCGAGGTGCTCGGGGATCGGACGGCCCCAGCGGCGCATCGCCGTGGCCCAGAGGCGGCCGGCGCGGTAGGACGAGCGGACGAGCGGCCCGGCCATGACGCCCTTGAACCCGACCTCGTCGGCGACCTCGGACCAGTGGACGAACTCCTCGGGCTTGACCCACCGGTCGATCGGGTGGTGCAGCGGCGAGGGGCGCAGGTACTGCGTGATCGTCAGGATGTCGCAGCCCGCGTCGTGGAGGTCGCGGATGGCCTCCTCGATCTCGTGGTCCTCCTCGCCCATCCCGAGGATGAGGTTGGACTTGGTGACCAGACCGGCCTCGCGGGCCATCGAGAGGACCTTGAGGGACTTCTCGTAGGTGAACGCGGGCCGGATGCGGCGGAAGATGCGCGGCACCGTCTCGAGGTTGTGCGCGAAGACCTCCGGCCGCGCGTCGAAGACCTGCCCCACGAGCTCCGGCTTCGCGCCGAAGTCGGGCGGGAGGATCTCGACGCCCGTGTTGGGGTTGAGCGCGTGGATCTGCCGGATGGTGTCGGCGTAGAGGCCGGCCGCGCCGTCGGCGAGGTCGTCGCGCGCGACACCGGTGACGGTGGCGTAGCGCAGCCCCATCGTCGCGACCGACTCCGCGACCCGGCGCGGCTCGTCGAGGTCGAGCGGCTGCGGGCGCCCGGTGGCGATGTCGCAGAAGTCGCAGCGGCGCGTGCAGGTGTCACCGCCGATGAGGAAGGTCGCCTCGCGGTCCTCCCAGCACTCGAAGATGTTGGGACACCCGGCCTCCTGGCACACGGTGTGCAGGCCCTGGCCCTTCACCATCGAGTGGATCTGGGTGTACTCCGGCCCCATCCGGGCCGTGGTGCGGATCCACTCGGGCTTGCGCTCGATCGGGGTCTCGGCGTTGCGCGCCTCGACCCGCAGCAGGCGGCGTCCCTCGGGTGCGACAGTCACGCGTTCCAGCCTACGCTCCGGTCCCGACAGCCCGGGACGGCGGTGCGGGGAGGGTGCTCAGGCGCGGCCCAGGACGTCGGCGAGGTGCTTCTCCGCGTAGGGCAGGACGTCCTGGACGGTGACCGTGCGCCCGGCCTCGCGGGAGATCGACGAGACGCCCGCGTCGGCGATGCCGCACGGGATGATGGCGTCGGCCCAGCCGAGGTCGGCGTCGCAGTTGAGCGCGAAGCCGTGCATCGTCACCCGACGGCTGACCCGGACGCCGATGGCCCCGAGCTTGCGGTCCGGGCCGCGCTCGTCGGCGAGCACCCACACGCCGCTGCGGCCCTCGACCCGGACGACCTCGACGCCGAAATCAGCGCAGGTCCGGATCATCACCTCCTCGAGGCGACGCACGTGCGCGACGACGTCGATCGGCACCTCGGGCAGCCGGACGACCGGGTAGCCGACGAGCTGCCCGGGGCCGTGCCAGGTGATCTTGCCGCCACGGTCGACGTCGATGACGGGCGTGCCGTCGACCGGGCGCTCGTGCGGCTCGGTGCGCTTGCCGGCCGTGTAGACCGCGGCGTGCTCGAGCAGCAGGGTCGTGTCCTCGAGGGTGCCGTCGACGACCTGCGCGTGCACCTCGCGCTGGGTGGCCCACCCGGCCTCGTAGTCGACGAGGTCGGGGGCGAAGCCGAGGTGCACGAAGCGCATGGCGCCCACGGTACGCCGGGGCCGGGGCGGACCCGGCGGACGGCCCGCCCGGACCTCAATACGCTGGGTCCATGAGTGCGGACACCGACACCCCCGAGGCCCCCGCCGACGACCCCCGGGCGAAGGCCCGGCGTCCCCGCTGGGCCCTGCTCGGCGCGGTCGCCGTCGTCCTGCTCTGGCTGCTCGTCGGCGGCATCGGCGGGCAGGCCCAGGGCAAGCTCGCCGGCGTCCAGTCCAACGACAACTCGACCTTCCTCCCCGCGCAGGCGGAGTCGACCCTCGTCAGCGACGCCGTCGCACGCTTCAGCGAGAGCACCGAGCTGCCCTACCTCGTCGTCGTCGAGCGGACCGGCGGCGGGCGCCTGGACGCCGGCGACCTCGAGGCGGTGCAGCGCTTCGCCGAGTCGGTGCCCTCCCTCGAGCTGCCCGGCCTCGGGGCCGGCCGGACGCTCGGTGACTACCTCGTGCCCGGGTCGCAGGTCGTGCCCGTCCCCGCCCAGGACGGCGAGGCGGTGCTCGTGTCGGTCCCGCTCGACGGCACGACGGGTACCGCGGCCTCCGGGGAGACGACGCCGCTCGCCGAGGGCGCGGACGCCCTGCGCGAGGCACTGCGCACGGACCTCGCGGCCGACGGGCTCGAGGGGTACGTCGGCGGCCCGGGCGGGCTCATCGCCGACTTCTCCGAGGCGTTCGCCGGGATCGACGGGATCCTCCTGCTCGTCGCGCTCGTCGTCGTCCTCGTCATCCTGCTCGTCGTCTACCGCAGCCCGATCCTGCCGATCGCGGTGCTCGTCAGCGCGGTGCTCGGCCTGTCGGCCGCGGCGGCGGTCGTCTACCAGCTCGCGAAGAACGACGTCATCACACTGTCGGGCCAGTCGCAGGGCATCCTCTTCATCCTCGTCGTGGGCGCCGCCACCGACTACGCGCTCCTGCTCGTCAGCCGCTTCAAGGAGGCGCTGCACGACGAGGAGAGCTCGTGGGTCGCGCTGAAGAAGGCCTGGCGCGGCGCCGTCGAACCGGTCGGCGCGTCCGCGGCGACGGTCATCATCGGCCTGCTCTGCCTCCTGCTCGCCGAGCTGCGCAGCACCTCGGGCCTCGGCCCGGTCGGCGCCCTCGGCATCGCCGGCGCGCTCCTCGCGTCCCTCACCTTCCTGCCCGCCGTGCTCCTGCTCTTCGGCCGCCGCATCTTCTGGCCCTTCGCCCCGAAGGTCGACCACGCCCACGCCGAGGACGTCGTCGGCTCCGCCCGCGGCGTCTGGGGCCGGGTCGCCCGCCTCGTCGGCACGCACCCGCGCCGTACCTGGGTCGTCACCCTCGTCGCGCTGCTCGCGGCGGCGGCGTTCGTCCCCACCTTCAAGGCCGGCGGTGCCTCCATCGAGGAGACCTTCCTCACCGAGGTCGACTCCATCACCGCGCAGGAGGTCATCGCGGAGCACTTCGCGGCCGGCGCGGCCCAGCCGCTCCAGGTCGTCGTGCCGCAGGCCGACGCGGACGCGGCGCTCGAGCTCGTCTCGAAGGACCCCGGCATCGACTCGGCCTACCTCGGGCTCGTGCCCCCGCAGCCCGGCCAGGACGCCCCGCCGCCGAAGGTCGTCGACGGCGACGTGCTCCTCCAGGCGACGACGAAGGACGCGGCCGACAGCGCGGGCGCGGAGGACACCGTCGAGCGGCTGCGCACCGACCTCGACGCCGTCAGCCCGGACGCGCTCGTGGGGGGCAACGCGGCCACCAACCTCGACGTCCTCGACGCCAGCGCGCGCGACCTGCGCGTCATCGTCCCGACGATCCTCGCGGTGATCTTCGTCATCCTCGCGCTGCTCCTGCGCTCGCTCGTCGCGCCCCTCGTCCTCGTCGTCGGCAACGTCGTGTCCTTCGGCGCCACGATCGGGATCTCGGCCCTCGTCTTCGACCACGTGCTCGGCTTCACCGGCGGCGACCCCGCGATCCCGTTGTACGGCTTCGTGTTCCTCGTCGCGCTGGGCATCGACTACTCCATCTTCCTCATGACGCGGGTGCGCGAGGAGTCGCTCGTGCGCGGCACCCGGCCGGGCGTGCTCGTCGGCCTCGCCGTGACCGGCGGTGTCATCACGAGCGCGGGGATCGTCCTCGCGGCGACCTTCTCCGCGCTGTCGGTGCTGCCCATCCAGTTCCTCGTCCAGATCGCGTTCATCGTCGGCTTCGGCGTGCTGCTCGACACCTTCGTCGTCCGGTCGCTCCTCGTGCCCGCGATGGCCCACGACCTCGGACCGCGGGTGTGGTGGCCGGCGCGGCTCGTCGCCGACGGCGGACGGTCCGGGCCGGGGCACCACGCGGCCGGGGCCCACCCGCCGGCCACCGAGCCGGCGGAGGGATCGCGATGACGCGGGTCGGGTTGGCGGGCTTCGGTTTCGCCGGGCGCGACATCCACGCGCCGCGCCTGCGGGAGGCGGGCCTCGACGTCGTGGCCGTCTCGACGCGGGACGCCGCGCGGGTGGCGGCCGCGCGCTCCGACCTGCCCGGCGTCGAGGTCGTCGCCGACCTCGACGCGCTGCTCGCGGTCCCGGGCCTCGACCTCGTCGTGCTCGCCACCCCGAGCGGTGGCCACGCGGAGCAGGTGCGGGCCGTCGTCGACGCCGGCGTCGCCTGCGTCGTCGACAAGCCGCTCGCCGTCGACGCAGCCTCGGCCGCGGACGCGGTGCGGTACGCCGCGCGGGCCGGCGTGCCCCTCACCGTCTTCCAGAACCGGCGCTACGACCCGGAGCACGTGACGCTGGCGAAGGTCGTCGCCGACGGCCTCGTCGGGGAGCCGTTCCGCTACGAGATGCGCTGGGAGCGTTGGCGTCCCGTGCCGAAGGACCGCTGGCGCGAGAACGCCCCGCCCGAGGAGGGCGGTGGGCTGCTGCTGGACCTGCACACGCACCTCGTCGACGCCGCCGTCCGGCTGTTCGGCCCGGTGCGCTCGGTCGTGGCCACCGCGCACGCCCGCACCACCCGGGCGGAGGACGACGCGTTCCTCCTCTGCCGGCACGCCGGGGGAGTGGAGTCGCACCTCTCGGCCACGTCGCTCGCGGGGGCGCCGGGCCCACGGATCCGGTTGCTGGGCACCGCCGCCGCGTTCGTCCTGGCCGACTTCGAGGGCGAGGCGCACCCGTGGTCGGCACAGTCCGACCTCGACGCGGACCACGCCGGCTGGCTGTACCGCGGTGACGAGCGCCAGCCCGTCGCCCGCGTGTCGAGCAGCCAGGCGGACCTCTACCGCGCCGTCGCCGCCGCGCTGTCGGCCGACGACCCGCAGGCCGCGATGCCCGTCGACCCGTGGGACGCCGTCCACGTCCTCTCGGTCGTCGACGCGGCCCGCGCCTCGGCGCGCGAGGAGCGGGTGGTCGCGGTCGTCGACCCACCGCGCTGACCCGGGTCCCGTTCAGGGAGAGGGCAGCCGGCGCGGCTCGAGCCGCTCTTCGTGGGCCCGGTCGCCGTCCCGGGTGACGATGTAGGCGCCCTTGCCGTCGCGCTCGGACAGCGCCTCGACCAGCTCCGTGCCGCGGTAGACGAGGCCGACGCCGTCGTCGGTGCAGTGCGTCTCGGGCAGGGTGCCGTCGGCGACCAGCGAGTGCACCAGCGGTCGGCGCCGCTCCTCCGAGTCGTAGTGGACGCCGTTGCCGTACGGCAGCAGCCCGAGGCCGTTGGTCACCGCGCGCAGCTCGGGGCCGAAGGAGTCGGTCGTGCCCCCGACGTACCAGCAGATCGAGCCGGCCGACACCCCGGCGAGCACGACCCCGGCCTCCCAGGCCGCGCGCATCGCGGGGCGGAGGTCGTGCACGTCCCAGACCGCCAGCAGGTTCGCCACGGAGCCGCCGTTGACCCACACGACGTCCTGCTCGAGGAGGAGGGCCGCGGGGTCCTCGTGGTTGGGCATGGGGAAGAGCGACAGGACGCTGACGTCGAACCCGGCCACCCGGCCGGCCTCGAGTGCGCGGAACGAGAACGCCTCCGGGTCGCCCGAGGCCGTGCCGACGAACGCGACCCGGGGCCGTCGGCCGTGGGCGCCCGAGAGCTCGACGGCGTGGTGGACGAGGGCGTCGAGCTCGAACCAGGTGCGGTGCCCGGGCCGGTAGCCGCCCGAGGTGGCGAGGATCGTCGGCGCGTCGGTGGTCATCGCGCCACCCTAGGGGCCGGGCGGGCGATGACGTCTGTGGAAAACTCCGCTGGCGTCCTCGTCGGGTCGGGCACGGTGGTGGCCATGGAGACGACGCAGGCGCCGGCCGTCCCGGGCTTCGGGATCGGGCGGCTGCTGGGCAGCGGAGGCACGGCGCACGTCTGGGAGGCGGTGCGCCTGACCGACGGGCGGCGCGTGGCGCTCAAGGTGTCGCACGCCGACCCGGAGGCCGCCGAGGCCGCGGTGCGCGAGGCGGCGGTGTCGAGCCGCGCGGCCGCCGAGCACGTCGTGCGGGTCGAGGCGTGCCTGACGCTGCCCGACGCCCGCGTGGCGCTCGTCATGCCCCTGATGCGCGGGGGCTCGCTGGCGGCCCTCGTCGGCGCCAGGGGTCACCTCGGGCCCGGTGAGGTCGTCACCGTGCTCGCCCCTCTCGCCGAGGCCCTCGGGCGGCTGCACGCGGCCGGCGTGGTGCACGGCGACGTGTCGCCCGGCAACGTCCTGCTCGACCTCGACGGCCGCCCGGCCCTCGCCGACCTCGGCCTCGGACGCGTGCTGGGGGAGGCGCCGGCCGCCGTCTGGGGGACGCCCGGCCACCTCGCCCCGGAGGTGCTGCTCGGAGCCGCCCCCACCCCCGCCGCCGACGTCTACGCCCTCGGCGCGCTCGGCTGGCTCTGCCTCGCCGGCGAGGTGCCCGGTGCGCCCGGGCTGCGGCCCTCGCTCGCGGAGGTGAGCCGGGCGGGTGCGGGCTCGGAGGCGGTCGTCGCGGCGCTCGAGGCGGCGGTCCACCCCCGTCCGGAGGAGCGCCCGGGGGCCGACGAGCTCGCGTGCCTGCTCTTCGCGGCCGCCCGGCCGGAGCCGTTGCGCCTGCGGGTCGGCGGTGACGACGAGAGCGCGGTGACCTACCGGCTGCGCGCCGCGGCGGGCCGGCCGCCCGTCCCGCCCGCGGTGCAGCGGGGGAGGCACCGGGCGACGGCGCCGCGGGCCGGCGGCCGCCTCCGGGTCGTGCGTGCCGCGGGCCTCGGCGCCTGCGCCCTCGGCCTCGTGGCGGCGCTCGTCGTGGCCGGGGTCCTCGTCGGCCGCGACGACCCCGCGCGGGCGTCGGTCCCGGCCGCGGCACCGAGCGCGGCACCGAGCGCCGAGCCGGCGGCCACGGACGACCCGCGCCTGGACCCCCTCGCCCCCGTGCAGCGGCCGCAGGAGCTGCTCACCGTGCTCGCCGACGAGCGGGCGGCCGCCTACCGCGCCGCGGACGCCGCCCGGCTGGACGCCGCCGAGACCACGGCCGGGGCCCTGCACCGCCGCGACGCCGCCGCGGTGCGCACGCTGCGCGCGGCGGGCACGCGCTACGAGGGGCTGCGCTACCGGGTCACCGACGTGGCGGTGCGCTCCGCGGGAGCCGACCGGGCGGTGCTCCGGGCCACGGTGGGGGTGGGCGCACACCGCGTCGTCCGCCCGGGCGACGACACCGACGTCACCGCTGTCCCCGGGGAGCCGGTGCTCGTCGAGGTCGTCCGGACCGCGGACGGATGGAGGCTCGAGGCGCTGCGCGCGACGTGAGCGCCGCGCTCAGGCCACCAGCCAGCGGGCCGCGGTGTCGAGGTCCCCGTGCTCGTGGACGAAGCCGCTCGCGACGAGGGCCTCCCCGACGATGCGCTGGCTGCCCATGATCTCGCCGGCGAACTCGCCGACGACCAGCCGCAGCGCCGGCGTCGGGGCGGGCAGCACGGCCGGCCGGTGCAGGGCGCGCCCGAGGGCGGCCGCGACGTCCTTCTGCCGGGCCGGGGTGGGACCGGCGAGGTTGACCGGTCCGGTGACCTCCGGGTGGTCGAGCAGGTGCAGCAGCGCGCGGACCTCGTCGACGAGGGTGATCCACGGCCAGAACTGGCGGCCGAGGCCGAGCGGGCCGCCGAGCCCGAGCCGGGCCAGGCGCAGCAGCGGGGCCATCGCGCCACCGTCACGGGCCATGACGATCCCGGTGCGCGCGAACGCGACCGAGGCCCCGGCGTCCACCGCGGCAGCCGCGGAGGCCTCCCACGCGAGGACGACGTCGGCGAGGAAGCCGGTGCCGGCCGGGTTGGCCTCGGTCAGCTCCTCGTCACCGCGGTCGCCGTAGAAGCCGACGGCCGACCCGGACACCAGGCGGACCGGGTGGTCGGCCGCCGCGACGGCCCCCGCGACCGCGGTCGTCGAGTCGGTCCGCGAGGCGAGGATCTCGCGCTTGTAGGCGGGGGTCCACCGCTTGTCGCCGACCCCCGCGCCGGCCAGGTGGACGACGCCGTCGACGCCGTCGAGGACGGCCGGGTCGAGATGGCGGCTCGCGGGGTCCCAGCGGACCTCGTCGGCGGCCGCGGGGGCGCGCCGGACCAGCCGGACCGGCTCGTCGCCGCGCTCACGGAGCGCGGCGACGAGCGCGGTGCCGATCAGCCCGGACGAGCCGGTGACGACGATGCGGCTCACGGCGGGCGCGTCAGAGACCGAGGTCGGCCTCGAACGCCCCTTCCTCGAGTCGCTGCTTCATCGTCGTGAGGAAGCGCGCGGCGTCGGCGCCGTCGACGATGCGGTGGTCGTAGGACAACGCCAGGTAGACCATCGAGCGGATCGCGATCGTCTCGCCACCGTCCTCGGCCGTCACGACGACGGGCCGCTTGACGACGGCGCCGGTGCCGAGGATGCCGACCTGCGGCTGGTTGATGATCGGGGTGTCGAACAGCGCACCGCGCGAGCCCGTGTTGGTGATCGTGAAGGTCCCGCCCGCGAGGTCGTCGGGCATGATCTTGTTGCTCCGCGTCCGGTTCGCGAGGTCGGCGATCCCGCGGGCCAGGCCCGCGATGTTGAGGTCGCCGGCGTTCTTGAGGACCGGGACGATGAGCCCCTTCTCGGTGTCGACCGCCATGCCGAGGTTCTCGGTGCCGTGGTAGGTCACCTGGTCGTCCTCGATGCTCGCGTTGACGGTCGGGTGCGCCTTGAGCGCCTCGACCGCGGCGAGGGCGAAGAACGGCAGGAAGCTGAGCTTCGTGCCCTCGCGCTGCGCGAAGTCGGCCTTGGCCCGGTCGCGCAGCCGCGCGATGCGGGTGACGTCGACCTCGACGACCGTCGTCAGCTGCGCCGAGACCTGGAGGGACTCGACCATGCGACGCGCGATCGTCTTGCGCAGGCGCGACATCGGCTGCGTCGTGCCGCGCAGGCCGTTGTCGGCGGCCGGCTTCGCCGCGGCCGCCGGGGCCGAGGACGACGACGGCTGGGACGCGGGCGCCGCGGCGGGGGCCTCGGGCTCGGGCTCCGGGGCCTTCTTGGCCTCGGCGGCGGCGAGGACGTCCTGCTTGCGGATGCGCCCGCCGATGCCCGTGCCGGTGACCGACGCGAGGTCGATGCCGTGGTCGGCGGCGAGCTTGCGCACGAGCGGGGTGACGTAGCTGCTCGCGTCGGACTCGTTCTCGCGCGGGGTCGGCGCGGTCGAGGTCGAGGACGACGGCGCGGTGGTCGCGGCCGGGGCCTCGTCGGCCGCGGCGGCGGCCTCGTCCGGCTTCTCCTGCGGGGGAGCCTCGTCGGCCGGGGCCGGCGCGGGCTCGTCCTGCTGGGCCGGCTGCTCCGGCTCGGGCTCGGGGGCCTCCTCCTTCGCGGGGGCCTCCTCGGCCTGCGCGGGAGCCTGCTCGGGCTCGGCGGCCGGGGCGGACCCGCCGCCGGACCCGCCGACGACGGCGAGGTCGGCGCCCACGGGCACGGTCTCGTCCTCCTGGACGAGGATCTTGGTCAGCGTGCCGGCCACCGGCGAGGGGATCTCGGTGTCGACCTTGTCGGTCGAGACCTCGAGGAGCGGCTCGTCGACGGCGACCTCGTCGCCCTCGGCCTTGAGCCAGCGGGTGACGGTGCCCTCGGTGACGGACTCGCCGAGCGCGGGCATCTGGACGGTCGTGCCGTCGCCGGACCCGCCGGAGGAGCCCTCCGAGGACGGCGCGGGCTGCTCCTGCGCGCCATCGTCGGACTGCGGCTCGGCCGGCTCCTGGCCGCCCTCGTCGCCGGCCTCGGCGACCGCGTCGGTGTCGGCCGGGTCGGCCACCTCGTCGGAGGGCCCGTCGGAGGAGGACTGCTCCTGCGACTGCTCGGGGGCGGAGTCGCCACCGCCGGAGGCCGGCCCGTCACCGATGACGGCGAGGTCGGCGCCGACCGGGACGGTGTCGTCCTCCTGGACGAGGATCTCCTGGAGCGTGCCGGCGACCGGCGAGGGGATCTCGGTGTCGACCTTGTCGGTCGAGACCTCGAGCAGCGGCTCGTCGACCGCGACCTCGTCGCCGACACCCTTGAGCCACCGCGTCACGGTCCCCTCGGTCACGGACTCGCCGAGTGCGGGCATCTGTACACGTTCCGACATCAGTGGTGCTCTCCTTCGTGGGCGGTGGCGGTCATCACTCTAGTTGTGTGCGTGCAGGGGCTTGCCGGCGAGCGCCAGGTGCGCCTCGCCGAGGGCCTCGTTCTGGGTCGGGTGGGCGTGCACGAAGGGCGTGACGTCCTCCGGGTGGGCCTCCCAGCCCACGATCAGCTGGGCCTCGCCGACCTGCTCGCCCATCCGGGAGCCGACCATGTGGACCCCGACGACGGGGCCGTCGGTGACCCGCACCAGCTTGACGAAGCCCTGGGTGCCGAGGATCTGGCTCTTGCCGTTGCCACCGAGGTTGTACTCGTAGGCCTCGACGGCGTCGCCGTGGACCTCGCGGGCCTGCTCCTCGGTGAGACCGACGGACGCGACCTCGGGGTCGCAGTAGGTGACCCGGGGGATGGTGGACTCGACGACGGGGGCCGGCTCGAGCCCGGCGATCGACTCGGCGACGAAGATGCCCTGCGCGAACCCACGGTGCGCGAGCTGCAGGCCGGGGACGATGTCGCCGACCGCCCACAGGCCCTCGACGCCGGTGCGGCAGCGCTCGTCGGTGACGACGAAGCCACGCTCGACCGTGGCACCGGCCTCCTCGTACCCGAGCCCGTCGGTCACCGGGCCGCGCCCGACGGCGACGAGTAGGAGGTCGGCCTCGAGCTCGGTGCCGTCCTCGAGGCGGACGGCGACGGCGTCGGCGCCGTCGGTCGCGGAGGCGAAACGGGCGCCGGTGCGGACCGTGATGCCGCGCTTGCGGAAGGCCCGCTCGAGCGCCTTGCTGGAGGCGGGGTCCTCGGCGGCGACGAGCCGGGGGAGGGCCTCGACGACGGTGACCTCGGAGCCGAACGAGCGCATGACGGAGGCGAACTCGACGCCGATCACCCCGCCCCCGAGGACGACGACGCGGCCGGGGACCTCGTCGAGGCCGAGCGCCTGGTCGCTCGTCACGACGCGGCCGCCGAGCTCGAGCCCGGGCAGCGTGCGGGCGTAGGAGCCGGTGGCGAGCACGACGTGGCGCCCGACGAGCCGGCGGTCGCCGACGACGACGGTGTGCGGGCCGTCGAGCCGGCCGGTGCCCTCGACGTACTCGACCTTCCGCCCGGAGACGAGCCCCTGGAGGCCCTTGTGCAGCCGGGCCACGACGCCCTCGCGGTAGGCCGTGACGGCCGGGAGGTCGACGCCCTCGAAGGTCGCCCGCACACCGAAGCGGCCCGCCTCGCGCGCCGCGTCCGCGACCTCGGCGGCGTGCAGCAGGGCCTTGGTCGGGATGCAGCCGCGGTGCAGGCACGTCCCGCCGAGGAGGTCCTTCTCGACGAGGGCGACCGAGAGGCCGAGCTCGGCGGCGCGCAACGCGCAGGCGTACCCGCCGCTCCCTCCTCCGAGGACGACGACGTCGTGGGTGGCTTCGGCGGTGGCCGGCATGCTGCTCCGTTCTCGCGGTGGCGGTCGGTGGGCACGGCGGCGCTGGGGGTGGGCGCGCCGGCCACGTCCCGCATCCTGTCACCCCCGCGGGCCCGCGCACGAGGTGGCGACGCGTGGCGGACGCACAGGGAGAGGGCAGGTGGCTCGCCTATCGTGTGCGCATGGCGTGGTGGAGACGAGGCCGGCGCGGTGGCGCCGCACCGCACGACGGCAGCGACCTCGCGAGTGCGCGTGCCCACCTGGAGGAGTTCGTGGGCACGCGGCGCGGGGTCGAGGCGTACGTGGAGCCGGCGACCAACGTGACCGCGACGACCGTCGTGCTCATCGCGCACGACGGCGAGTGGACCCGCCGCGCCCTGCCATCACGCCCTCAGGCCTTCGAGGTCGCCCGCAACCTGCAGGTGCCCGTCTACGACGTCAACCTCACCGGCTACCCGGCGCGGATGCGGGCCTGGACCGCGCGGCAGCGGCGCGACGAGCGCGGCTGAGCGAGAACCCGGTGGCCTCGCGCGCCCCGGCGTGGCACGGTGGGGGACCCGATCCCGAGCACCCCGAAGGAGCCGTCATGGCCGCCAAGGACCGACCCCGCGCCGCCGTCCCCGACGACGTCAAGGCCCGCTTCCGGGCGGCCCTGGACAAGAAGCAGGCCCACGGCGGCACCGACGTCTCAGACTCCTCCGAGCACGGCAAGGTCGACCACGCGCACGGCCCGGAGACCAGTGCCCGCCAGCAGATGTTCCGGCGCAAGAGCGGCGGCTGAGCGCCACCCTCCACGACGCGAGCACGGCGGGCACCCCGTCCGGGGTGCCCGCCGTGCGTCGTGCGGTCGGTGGTCAGGCGCGCGTGGCGTGCCCCTCGACGAGACCGAGCAGCGTCGAGACGCCGAACCCGGTGCCGCCCTTGGGGTTGCGACCCTTCGGTCCCTTCTCGTTGAAGGCCGGCCCGGCGATGTCGACGTGCGCCCACGTCATCCCCTCGGGCACGAACTCCTCGAGGAACTTGGCCGCGGTGAGCATCCCGCCGGCGCGGTCGCCCTTGTGCGCGATGTCGGCGGTCGGGGTGTCGAGCTTGGCGCGCAGCGCCGCCGGCAGCGGCATCGGCCAGGCGCCCTCGCCCGCGGCGTCGGCGGCCGCGACGACCTTCGCCCGGAAGGCGTCGTCGTTGCCCATGACGCCGGCGGTGTCGTCGCCGAGGGCGATCATCTGCGCGCCGGTCAGCGTCGCGATGTCGACGATCCAGTCGGGGGTCTTCTCGGCGGCGAGGCAGATGCCGTCGCCGAGGACCATCCGGCCCTCGGCGTCGGTGTCGAGGATCTCGACGCTCGTGCCGTTGCGCATGACGACGACGTCGCTCGGCCGCTGCGCGGTGCCGCTCGGCATGTTCTCGGCGAGGCAGAGGTAGCCCGTGACGGCCACCGGCACACCGGTCTCGGCGGCGGCGAGGACCGTCGCGGCGACGGCGGCCGCGCCGGCCATGTCGCACTTCATCGTCACCATGCCGGTCGACGGCTTGAGGTTGAGGCCACCGGTGTCGAACGTGATGCCCTTGCCGACGAGCGCGACCGAGCCCTTCGCGTTCGAGGGCGACCAGCTCATCGTCACGATGCGGGGCGGGTTGGACGAGCCCTGGCCGACGCCGGTGATGCCGCCGAAGCCGCCCTTGACGAGCGCCTTCTCGTCGAGCACCGAGACGGTGATCTTCGCGGAGGACTCGGCCGCGCGCTTCTTGACGGCATCGGCGAAGGACTGCGGGTAGAGCAGGTTCGGCGGCATGTTGACGAGGTCACGGGCCCAGTCGCGGGCGGCGCCGAGGACCCCGGCGCGGGCGACCGCGTCCTTGGCGGCCTTGCCCTGGCCCAGGCCCGAGACGACGACGATCTTCGGGCCGGTGACCGGCGTGGCGGCCGGGCGGCCCTTGCGCGCGGGCAGGGGAGCGGCCTTGTCGTAGACGTAGCAGCCGGCGAAGGCGCCGTCCGCGACCGCCGACAGCGACTCGGCGTCGGGCGTCGGGAGGGCCACGCCCACGGCCTTCTTGCCGCGGACCGAGCGCAGCGCGGACGCGGCCGCCTCGCGCAGGACGGTGTGCTCGAAGGCGGTCCGGCGGGTCGTGCCCTCCCCGAGGCCGGTGACGACGACGGAGGTCGCCTTGACGCCGGGCACCGCGACGACGCGGTGCACCTCCTCGGCCTTCCCTGTGGCCTCGAGGTCGGCGAGCACCGCCTGCAGGTGGACGACGGCCTTGCGCGGCAGCCCGTGCCCCGCAGCGAGGTCGGCGCCGTCGGGGGTGCGGACGGAGCCGACGACGAGGGCGTCGACCGGCAGGTCGGCTGAGGTCTTGGTCGTCACGGTCACTGAAGTCATGGCGGCAGACTAACCGGGCCCGCCGGGGCGTCCGTGGGTCGCGGTACGGTGCGACCATGACCGACCTCAAGCACTCGCCGCTGCACGACCGGCACGTCGCCCTGGGCGCGAAGATGGCCGACTTCGGGGGGTGGTCGATGCCGATCGAGTACCCCGGCGGGGGTGTCGTCGCCGAGCACACCGCGGTCCGCGCGCGCGTCGGTCTGTTCGACGTCTCGCACCTGGGCAAGGCGCGGGTCAGCGGCCCGGGCGCCGCCGAGTTCGTCAACGCGTGCCTGACCAACGACCTGCGGCGCATCGGCCCCGGCCAGGCCCAGTACACGATGTGCTGCACCGAGGACGGCGGCGTCGTCGACGACCTCATCCAGTACCTGCGCTCCGACGAGGACGTCTTCCTCATCCCCAACGCGGCCAACACCGCGCGGGTCGTCGAGCTGCTGGCCGCCGCGGCGCCCGAGGGCGTCGTCGTCGAGGACCTCCACGACCGCTACGGCGTCATCGCGGTCCAGGGCCCGCGCTCGGACGAGGTCCTCGCCCGGCTCGGCCTGCCCGTCGACCACGACTACATGAGCTTCGTCGAGACCGAGTGGGACGGGCTGCCGGTCATCGTCTGCCGCACCGGCTACACGGGCGAGCGCGGCTACGAGATCGTCCCCGCCTGGGACGTCACCGGCTCGGTCTGGGACGCGCTGGCCGCGGCGGTCACCGAGGAGGGCGGCCTGCCCGCCGGCCTCGGAGCCCGCGACACCCTGCGGACCGAGATGGGCTACCCGCTGCACGGCAACGACCTCTCGCTCGACATCACGCCGGTCATGGCCGGCGCGGCGTGGGCCGTCGGCTGGGACAAGGACGCCTTCTGGGGCAAGGAGGCGCTGACCGCCGAGCGCGCCGCGAAGGAGAGCCGGCTGATGCGCGGCCTCGTCGTCACCGGCCGGGGCATCCCGCGCTCGCACTGCGCGGTGACCGACGCCTCGGGCGCCGTCGTCGGGGAGGTCACCTCCGGCACCTTCTCGCCGACCCGCAAGCAGGGCGTCGCGCTCGCGCTCCTCGACCGGTCGGTGACCCTCGGCGACGAGGTCTCGATCGACGTCCGCGGCCGGGCGGTGGCGGCCACCGTCAGCAAGCCGCCGTTCGTCGAGGCGGGGGTGCGTGGCGCATGAGCGAGCAGTGGTCCTGGACCTTCGCCGACGCCGACGGCGCCCCCGTCACCGGGGAGCCGACGACGACCACCACCTTCCCGACGCAGTCCGACGCCGAGAGCTGGTTCGGCGAGGTCTGGCACGAGCTCGCCGACGCCGGGGTCGCCTCGGTGACCCTGCACCGCGACGGCGCGGTGGTCTACGGGCCGATGGGGCTCGAGCCCGCTCCCTGACGCGCCGGGGCGTATCACCGTCCGACCCCCGCGCCTCCTGCCGGAGGACGATGGGTCGACGGGCCGGGAGGCCGGGGTGAGGAGGTCCGCATGGCGACGGAACCGATGCCGGTCCGCGACGCGTTCGCGGCCGTGCTGCCCCCTCGGCGGGCCGCGCTCGCCGGGGGCTGGGCGAGCGCCGTCGTCGCCGTCCTCATCGCGCTCGGGCAGCTCGACGGGCTGGTCTCCCAGGTCGTGACGGCCGGCCGGACCGTGTCGCTGGGCGGGCTGACCTCGCCCGGCGCGGTCCTCTCGCCGGGGGCGACCCGCGAGAGCTGGGCGCTCGTGGCGCCGACGGTGGCCGCCGTCCCCGGGATGGCCCGCTGGGTCGTCGCCTACGCCCTCGTCGACGTCGGGCTCGTCGCGCTGTACGCCCTCGGCGCGGCGGCCCTGCTGCGCCCGGCCGTCGCGGGGTCCTCGCGCGGGCGGCCCTGGTGGGTCGCCGCCCTCGTGCTGCTCGGCGTCGGGGCGGGCGCCGACCTCGTCGAGTCCGCGCTCCTCGTCGACCTCGCCGACGGCGCCGGCCACCCCACCGCGCTCGTCACGGCGAGCGCCGTCACGTGGCTCGGGCTGCTCCTGGCCCTCCTCGCGGTCGTCCTCGCCGCCCGGCAGCGCAGCGACACCCCCCGGGGACCGGAGCACGGGACGCCCTACGGGCCCTCGGACGTCCGCCGACCCTCCGGCCCCGCCCGCCGGGTCGTCGGCGCGCTCTACACCCACCGCTTCAGCCTGCTCGTCGTCGTCCCGTTCGCGGCCCTCGGGCTGGCCTCGGGCACCGACGTCCTCGACCAGCTGCCCGACGTGCAGCGGCAGTGGGTGGACTCCGGCCCGGCCCGGCACGCGCTGGTCAGCGGGGTGCTCACCGGGCTCGTCGCGGTCCTCGTCGTCGTCGTCGGCCGGCTGCGCAGCCACCACGTCGCGATGCGCGTCCTCGGCGACGGCCCGAGACCGAGCGCGGCGCCCTACCACAAGCCCTCGCTGCTGCCGTGGTTCGTCACGCTCGCGGTGCTCCTCGTCGGACTGCCGCCCTCGCGGCTGCTCCTCGGCCGCTGGGACGTCATCGGGGTGCGGTTCGGCCTGGCCGTCGGCATCCCGCTCGTCGTGTGGGCCGGCTCGTTGTGGTGGCGTCGGCGCGGGGGCACGGTGCCGTGGAGCCCCTACCGCCGGCCGGTCACCGCGGAGCAGGCGGCGACGACCCGGGTCGTCGGCGACGTCCTCGGGGTTCTCGTGCTCGTCATCCCCGGTCTCGGTCTCGTCCGCGCGTTCACGGCGCCGGTGGCCCTCGGCAGCGGGGGGTGGAACCTCGCCCTCCTGCTGCTCGGTGCCGTGGGAGCGGTCCTCACCTGGCCGCTCGCCCGGTGGGTCGCCGGCCTCCTCGGTCGCCACGCCCCGGAGGACCTGCTCGTCGCCCTCGTGCCGGGCCGGGTGCTGGGCGAGACCTCGCAGCAGCGCTCGCGGCTCGCGGGCTGGCTCCTGCTCGCGCTCGGCGTCGCCCTCTTCGTCGTGCTCGGCCTCTTCCCGGAGGGGAGCGCCGAGCGGCTGGGGGTCATCGGCGTCATGCTCCTCGCGGTGACCGCCGTGGCGCTGCCGCTCGGGGCCACCGTCATCCTGCTCCAGGGCGGCGGGGCACCCGACCTCCTGTCGCGGCCGATGACCCCGGTCCTGCGCACCGCCCCCGTCATGACGCTCGTGCTCCTGTCCGGCCTCGTCGTCGGGCTGACGGGCAGCGACGCGAGGGTGCACGGCCTGCGCACCCTCGCCGAGAGCGCCCCGGACCCCGCGGCCCGCCCCGACCTCGCGAGCCGGCTCGGGACGATGCTCGACGAACCCGGCTGCGGCACGGCGTTGCCCGGGACGTCGTACCGGGTCCGTCCGCTGTTCCTCCTCGCCGCCGAGGGCGGCGGCATCCGGGCGGCGGCCTGGACCGCGCTCGGGACCGACGCGCTGCACGCCGCCGGGGGTGACTGCGCCGAGGCGCTCGTGTCGTCCGGGGCCAGCGGTGGGGCCGTCGGTCTCACGGTGTCGGCGTTCGCCGGCACGAGCGGGCAGGCCTTCCCCGCGGTCGAGCGGATGGCCGGCCCGGACGCGCTTGGCTCGGCGGTGAGCGGCCTCCTCCTGCGCGACCCGCTGCGCTCGGTCACCGGCCTGGCCTTCCCGACGTCGGGGGAGAGCGGCTGGGTCGACCGCGCCGGGCTGATGGAACGGGCGTGGGAGCGCGCCGTGCCGGGGCTGCGGACGCCCTACCTCGCGCCGCCGGCCGGACGGGTCACCGGCGCCCTGGTCCTCAACTCCACGTCGGTGGCGACCCGGTGCCGCACCCTGCTCAGCCAGGTCGGGCTCGACACCGTCCCCGATGCGCGCGACTGCCGGACCCCCACCGCGGTGCCCGACTCGGTCGACCTCCTCGTCACGCTGCGCACGGGGTGCACCGGCCGGTCACCGGCGCTGCGCGCGAGCACCGTCGCGCTCCTCGCCTCGCGCTTCCCCTACGTCACGCCGTCGGGCGTCGTCGCGACCGGGTGCCCGGACGGCGGGGGATCGCCCGACACGCAGCAGGTCGTCGACGGCGGCTACGCCGACAACGACGGGCTCGGGACGCTCGTCGACCTCGCACCCCGGTGGCTGCCGGCTCTGCGGGCGCACAACGCGGACGTGGTGGCCGGACGTGTGGACGCCCCGCTCGTGCTGCCGGTCCTCGTCTACCTCGACAACGGCGAGGGCAGCGACCTCTCGGCCGTCCCGGCCGGGACGACGAACGAGGTCCTCGTGCCGCTGCTGACCAAGGGGGCGGCGACGGCGGGGCTGTCCTCGACGGACACCCAGCTGCACCGGGCGCTCGACGTCCTCGCCACGCGCGACGTCGTCCCCGGCTGCGAGGACGCCTCGGGCGCGGTCTGCAGCGCGCTGGACCGCTGGCGCGGCCCGGCCGTCAAGGTCTTCTACCAGCCGACCCGGCCGTCCATCGCGGCCCCGCTCGGCTGGGTGCTGTCGCGGGAGTCGCTGCGGACGCTGCGCTGCGCGCGCGACGACCAGGTCGCGGGCACCGGCCTGACGCCCGTCGCGAGCGGGGCCTGCGACACCGCACCGGCGGTCGCGTCCGAGGGGCTCGCGCCCACCGTCGTCGCCGACACCTGCACGGCCGCCGACCGCGACACCTCGCCCCTGTCCGCCCGCGGCTACGGGACGATGCGTTCTGCGCTCTGCCTCGCCCGCGGGGCGAGCGGCGGCTGAGCCGCCCGGGTCAGGAGGGGTACTCGCCCCGCGCGACCATCGGGACGGGACGACGGCTGCGGCGCAGCTGGAAGACGCGCATCACCGCGTACGAGACGCTGCCCTTCGGCACGCCGTCGGCGCCGAACTTCTCGACGAGGCGGCTCTTGAGGCGGCGCCACATGAGCACGGTGTCGATGACGACGAGGAGGACGGCGCCCCACGTGAGGTAGACGCTCGCGGCGAAGATCGCCGGCTGTTTGACCAGGCTGAGCGCGAGGACGATGAGCATCACCGGCAGGAGGAACTCGCCTAGGTTGCGGCGGGCGTCGACGAAGTCGCGGATGTAGCGACGGACCGGCCCGCGGTCGCGCGGCGGGAAGTGCGTCTCGTCGCCGGTCTCGAGGGCGCGGCGGACCTTGGCCAGCTGCTCGCGGCGCTCCTGCCGGTCGCGGCCACGGGCGGCCTTGCGGTCGGTGACGACGAGCGGACGCTTGCGGGCGGCCTCCTGGTCGCGCCGCTTCGGCGTGGGGCGGCCCTTGGCGCCCTCGCGGGCGGCCTGCGCCTGCGCCGCGGGAGCCTCTTCACTCGACTTGCTGCGTCCGAACACGGATCCAACTCTAGGTGCATCCGCGGGGTGCCTCCGTCCGCCCGGGGCGCGAGCGCCGCCGGCGCCCCGCGGGTCGGTAGGGTCTCGAGGCGTGACCGACGTGCTCCCCGACGCCCAGAAGACCGCTCTCCGCGAGCGCATCCGCGAGCTCATGCCGCAGGTCCGCGCGGACCTCGAGGCGCTGACCCGCATCCCGTCCGTCTCGCTCGACGCCTTCGACCAGGCCCACGTGGAGGCGAGCGCCGAGGCGACCGCCGAGCTGCTGCGCGGCGAGGGGCTCGAGGTCGAGATCGTGCGCGAGGGCGGCCGGCCCGCGGTCATCGGCCACCGCCCCGGCCCGCCGGGCTCGCGCACCGTGATGCTCTACGCCCACCACGACGTCCAGCCCCCCGGTGACGAGGCGCTCTGGGACAGCCCGCCGTTCGAGCCGACCGAGCGCGACGGCCGGCTGTACGGCCGCGGCGCCGCCGACGACAAGGCCGGCGTGATGGCGCACGTCGCCGCGCTGCGCGCCCACGGCGACGACCTGCCCGTCGGCGTCACGGTCTTCGTCGAGGGCGAGGAGGAGATCGGCTCCGACTCGCTCCCGACCATCCTCGAGCGCCACGGCGAGCGGCTGCGGGCCGACGCCATCGTCCTCGCCGACAGCCAGAACTGGGACGTCGGCGAGCCGGCCCTCACGACGACGCTGCGCGGGATGATCCGCGTCGTCGTCACCGTGACGACCCTCGACCACGGCGTGCACTCCGGGATGTTCGGCGGCGCCGTCCCCGACGCCATCACCGCGCTCGTCCGGCTCCTCGCGACGATGCACGACGACGCCGGTGACGTGGCGGTCACCGGTCTCGACGCGGGCGAGGCCTCCGACCTCGACTACCCCGAGTCGCGGCTGCGGGCCGAGTCCGGGCTGCTCGACGGCGTCGAGGTCATCGGCACCGGGTCGCTGCTCTCGCGCCTGTGGACCCGCCCGGCGATCACGACGATCGGCCTCGACGTGCCGACGATCGAGCGCTCCTCCAACACCCTCGTCCCCTCCGCCCGGGCGAAGGTGTCGATGCGCCTCGCGCCGACCCAGGACGACCTCGCGGCCTTCGAGGCGCTCAAGACCCACCTGCTGGCGAACGCGCCGTGGGGCGCGCGGGTCGAGGTCGAGCTCGAGGAGCGCGGGCTCGGCTTCGCCGCCGACGCGCAGGGCCCGGTCTACGACCAGGCGCGCGCCGCGTTCACCGACGCATGGGGGACCGAGCCGGTCGACATCGGCGTCGGCGGGTCCATACCGTTCGTCGCCGCGTTCGCCGAGCGCTTCCCCGACGCCGCGATCCTCGTGACGGGCGTCGAGGACCCCGACACCCGCGCGCACGGCGCGAACGAGTCGCTGCACCTCGCCGAGTTCGAGGCGGTGTGCCTCGCCGAGGCGCTCCTCCTCGCCCGTCTCGGCGCACTCCCCGCCTGACCGAGAGAGGACCGACCGTGGCCCAGGGCACGTACGTCGAGGACGACTTCCAGCGCGACACCAACTACATCGAGGACCGGGTGACCGTCGACGGCGCCGGCGAGCACGAGTGGCCGGTCGAGGCCGGCCGCTACCGGCTCGTCGTCGCCCGGGCCTGCCCGTGGGCGAACCGGGCGATCATCGTCCGGCGCCTGCTCGGGCTCGAGGACGCGATCTCGATGGGCATCTGCGGCCCGACGCACGACGCCGACTCGTGGACCTTCGACCTCGACCCCGACGGACTCGACCCCGTGCTGGGCATCCCGCGGATCAAGGACGCCTACGAGAAGCGCTTCCCGGGGTACCCGCGCGGCATCACGGTGCCCGCCCTCGTCGACGTCCCGAGCGGCGAGGTCGTGACCAACGGCTTCGCGCAGATGACCCTCGACCTGTCGACGCAGTGGCGCGAGCACCACCGCGCCGGCGCGCCGGACCTCTACCCCGAGGCGCTGCGCGAGGAGATGGACGCGGTGATGAAGCGCGTCTACACCGAGGTCAACAACGGGGTCTACCGCTGCGGGTTCGCCGGCACCCAGGCGGCGTACGAGGCCGCGTACGAGCGGCTCTTCACGGCGCTCGACTGGCTCGAGGAGCGCCTCGCGACCCGGCGCTACCTCATGGGCGAGACCATCACCGAGGCCGACGTCCGGCTTTTCACCACCCTCGCGCGCTTCGACGCGGTCTACCACGGGCACTTCAAGTGCAACCGCAGCAAGCTGAGCGAGATGCCGGTCCTCTGGGCGTACGCGCGCGACCTGTTCCAGACCCCCGGCTTCGGCGACACGACCGACTTCGTGCACGTCAAGAGCCACTACTACGAGGTCCACCGCGACATCAACCCGACCGGCGTCGTGCCGGCGGGCCCGGACCTCGCCGGCTGGGCGACGCCGCACGGCCGCGAGGAGCTCGGCGGACGGCCCTTCGGCGACGGCACGCCGCCCGGCCCGCCGCCGGCGGGGGAGCGCGTTCCGACCGCGCACAACCCGCACGTCGGCGACGACGGGCTCGTCCACGCCGGCTGACCTCGTCTGTCAACCATCCCTTGACATCGGGGCAACGTCAAGGGATGGTTGACACATGACCGCGCAACGCACCGCCCTCGGCGGCGGCACGACCCTCGTGCTCGTCGGCCTCGTCACCTTCTGGCTGAGCCGGGTCGTCGAGTCCGGCTTCGTCCACGGGCTGTTCCAGGGGATGACCGTCGCCCTCATGGTGCTCGGCGCCGCGACCATCGGCAGTGGCCTGTGGGGCCGGGCCTCCGGCGGCGACCGGCTCTGGCTGCCGAGCCGCGACCGTGACGCCTGACCCGCTCGCGCCCGCGACCGTGACCGACGAGGCGCTGGCCGACCGTCTCGCCCGCGTCGTGCTCGGGCCGGTCGAGGCGCAGGAGGCGCCGGACACCCTCGCGCTCGTCGCGCGCTCCGCGAGCGCGCACGCGGCCACCCGCGACCTCCTGCAGCAGGCGGTGGCCGCGGCCCGGGCCGACGGCCGCAGCTGGGCCGCCGTCGGCGAGGTCCTCGGCCTGAGCCGGCAGGCCGCTCAGCAGCGGTTCGGCGGGGTCGTCGACGACGGGCCGACCGAGGCGCAGGAGCGCTGGCTGGGCCCGGTCACCGCCTTCGACGAGATGCCCGAGCTCGAGCTGGCCGGGCGCCAGGGCTGGCGCACGGTCGGCGCCGGCATGCTGCGCCACCGGATGGTGCGGACGCCGACGCAGTGGGAGCACCGCCGGGTGCTCTGGTCACGCCCGGCCGCCGCGTACGAGGGCGACGGATGGGTCGTCGCGGTGCGGGCCTTCCCCTGGCTCTACCTCGTCCGGGACACCGGGCGACCCGCCCAGGCGTGAGGCGCGTCAGTCCTTCGAGGTCTCGCCGGGGAGGGCGAGCATCCGGTCGAGCGCGACCTTCGCCCAGTGCGCGACCTCGGGGTCGACGCGGATCGGGTTGACGACGCGGCCGTCGACGAGCGACTCGAGCGCCCACACGAGGTGAGGCAGGTCGATGCGGTTCATCGTCGAGCAGTAGCAGACGTTCTTCTCGAGGAAGAGGATGCGCTGCTCGGGGAACTGCGCGGCGAGGCGCCGGACGAGGTTGAGCTCGGTGCCGACGGCCCAGGCCGTGCCCGCCGGGGCGGCGGCGATGGTCCTGATGATCTTCTCGGTCGAGCCGACCTCGTCCGCGAGCTCGACGACCTCGTGACGACACTCCGGGTGGACGATGACCCGCACACCCGGTACCTCGCGGCGGGCGGCCTGCACCGCCTCGACCGAGAAGCGGCCGTGCACCGAGCAGTGCCCGCGCCACAGGATCATCGTCGCGTCGCGCAGCTGCTCCGGGGTCAGCCCGCCCATCGGGCGGTGCGGGTCCCAGACGACGCAGCCGTCGAGGTCGCCCCCGAGGTCGCGGACGTAGGTGTTGCGGCCGAGGTGCTGGTCGGGGAGGAAGAGCACCTTGCCGCCGTCACCGGCCTGCTCGAGCGCCCAGGTGAGGGCGGTGCGCGCGTTGGAGGAGGTGCAGACGGTGCCCCCGTGGCGCCCGGTGAAGGCCTTGATGGCCGCGGAGGAGTTCATGTAGGTGACCGGCACGGTCGTGTCCGCGACGCCCGCGGCGACGAGCTCGTCCCAGCACTCCTGCACCTGGTCGAGCGCCGCCATGTCGGCCATCGAGCAACCGGCGGCGAGGTCGGGCAGGACGACGGTCTGGGCGTCGGAGGTGAGGATGTCGGCCGACTCGGCCATGAAGTGCACGCCGCAGAAGACGACGTACTCGGCGTCCGGGCGGGCCGCCGCCTCCTTGGCCAGCTTGAAGGAGTCGCCGGTGACGTCGGCGAACTCGATGACCTCGTCGCGCTGGTAGTGGTGCCCGAGGACGAAGAGGCGGTCGCCGAGGGCCGCACGGGCGATCCGGGCGCGCTCGACGAGGCCGGGGTCGGACGGTGCCGGCAGGTCGCCGGGGCACTCGACCCCCCGCTCGGTCGCGAGCTCGCGGCCCTGCCCGAGGACGAGGAGGGGGAGCGGGGCGTGCTGCGGCGTGCCGGTCGTGGTGGTCACGGCGACCGATCCTAGGTGCTCAGCCCATCGACCTCTGACCGTCGACCGTCTCGCGGATGACGTCGGCGTGGCCGGTGTGGTGCGCGAGCTCGGAGAGCAGGTGGAGGAAGGTGCGCCGCGCGCTGCGGTGCTCGCCCGGGGTGAACCACGGCGCGGGCGGCAGCGGGTGGCTGGAGTCGAGGTCGACGGTGCGGACGAGCTCGTCGGTGTGGGCGGCGACCTCGCGGTAGAGGCCGACGACGCCCTCGAGGGTCTCGTCTTCGAGGAGGCGGAACTCCCGCTCGCGGGCCTCGAGGTCGGCGTCGTCGCCGCCGGCCATCGTCCCGTGCTCGACGAAGTCGGTCCACCCGCGCTCGGTCAGCGCGACGTGCTTGACGAGCCCGCCGAGGCAGAGGCTGCTGGCGGTCGGCGTGAGCCGGGCCTGCTCGTCGGTCAGGCCCTCGACGGTGTGGAGGAAGAAGTACCGCTGCTGGGCGAGCGCCTCGAGCAGGGCGACCCGCTCGGGGTCGAGGTCGGTGGGCTGGGTCTCGGTCACGAGGGCCTCCTGGCGGCTGGGCTGGTGGCGCGACCCTAGGCCCGTCCACCGACACCCGCCAGGGCCTGCGGCGATACGCTCGCCCCGTGCGCGTGCTCATCGCCCCCGACGCCTTCGGCTCGACCCTCGGGCCGGTCCAGGTGGCCACCGCGATGGCCGAGGGCTGGGCCCTCGGCGCGCCGCACGACGAGGTGCGCCTGCTGCCCCTCTCCAGCGGCGGGCCGGGCTTCCTCGACGTCGTCGCCCGCGCCTGCGGCGGCGACATGGTCGCGACGACCGTGAGCGACCCGCTCGGTCGCGAGGTGCCCGCGACCCTCCTGCTCGTCGACGAGCCGGGGCGGCGCACCGCCTACGTCGAGGCCGCGCAGGCCATCGGCCTGCACCTGCTCGCCGCCGACGAGCGCGACCCGGGCATCACGAGCACCTGGGGGGTCGGGCAGCTGCTCGAGGCCGCGGTGGCCGAGGGCGTCGACCGTGTCGTCGTCGGGGTCGGCGGCGGCGCGACGAACGACGGCGGAGCGGGGATGCTCGCCGCCCTCGGCGCCGGCCCCGCCGACGTGCTCGCCCGCGGCGGCCTCGCCCTGCGCGACGCCGACGAGTCCGCCCTCATCGGCCTGCCGGGGGTGCTCGACCGTCTCTCGGGCACCGAGATCGTCCTCGCGACCGACGACGAGACCCCGCTGCTCGGCCTCTCGGGCACGAGCGCCGTCGGCTCGCCGGGCAAGGGCGCCACGCCCGAGACCTCGCAGGCGCTGGAGTCCGCGCTCGGGCACTTCACCGACGTCGTGGGCCGGGCGGTCCCGCGCCCGCTCGACCTCCTGAGCGGGCAGCCCCGCCGCCTCGACCGCGAGCTCGGCGCCGGCGCGGCCGGGGGGCTCGGGTACGCCCTCCTCGTCCTCGGGGCCCGCCCGGTGCCCGCGGTCACCGAGGTGCTGCGCCTCACCGGCTTCGACGTCGCCGCGGCCGGCAGCGACCTCGTCGTCACGGCGACCGACCGGCTCGACTGGACCTCCGTGCGCGGCTCGGTCGTCTCCGGCGTCGCCGAGGCCACCACCGCGACCGGCCGCCCGGCCGTCGTCGTCGCCGGCGAGCTGCTCGTCGGGCGCCGCGAGACGATGACGATGGGCCTGGCCGGCTGCTACGCCCTCGCCGACCACCCGCACGAGGTCGACGCGATGCTCGCCGACCCGGTCGGCACCCTGCGGGCCCGCGCCCGGCGCGTCGCGCGCACCTGGTCCCCGGCGCGCTGACACCCCGAGCGCGGGCCACACCGCAGTACGTGTCGCCACAGCAGCAGTTACTGCGGCGTAGCCGGGCACGGGAGTGGGCGGTGGCACCGTCCGTCGGGGGCGCGACGTACAGTGGAGGAGTCCGGGAACACCGAGGCCCCGCCCGGGGTTCCCCCTCGTGGCGGCCACCCGGCCGGCCCACCGACAGCGACGAGGAGTCCTCACCCATGAGCGACCAGCTCCAGACCACCGAGGCCACCACCGAGACCGCCGCCCACGGCGTGCTGCTCACGGACGTGGCCGCCTCCAAGGTCGCCTCCCTGCTCGCGCAGGAGGGGCGCGACGACCTCCGGCTGCGCGTCGGGGTCCAGCCCGGCGGCTGCTCGGGCCTGATCTACCAGCTCTACTTCGACGAGCGCACCCTCGACGGTGACCTCGTCCGCGACTTCGACGGTGTCGAGGTCGTCGTCGACCGGATGAGCGCCCCCTACCTCGAGGGCGCGACCATCGACTTCTCGGACACCATCGAGAAGCAGGGCTTCACGATCGACAACCCCAACGCGGGCAGCTCCTGCGCCTGCGGCGACAGCTTCAGCTGACGCACCCCGGACGGGCCCGGACCTCCTCGAGGGGTCCGGGCCCGTCCGCGTCCCCGGGGGCCGGGTAGGTTGCCGGTGTGCAGATCGCCGTCACCGGGTCCATCGCGACCGACCACCTCATGACCTTCCGCGGCCGCTTCGCCGACTCCCTCGTCGTCGAGCAGCTCGACAAGATCTCGGTCAGCTTCCTCGCCGACCAGCTCGACATCCGGCGCGGTGGCGTCGCGGGCAACATCTGCTTCGGGATGGGGGTGCTCGGGGCCCGGCCGCTCCTCGTCGGGGCCGCCGGCGAGGACTTCGCCGACTACCGCAGCTGGCTCGGCCGGCACGGCGTCGTCACCGACCACGTGCTCGTCTCCAGCACGCGGCACACCGCCCGGTTCGTCTGCACGACCGACGACGACATGGCCCAGATCGCGACCTTCTACGCCGGCGCGATGAGCGAGGCCCGGATGATCGAGCTCGGCCCCATCCACGACCGGTGGGACCTCGACCTCGTCCTCATCGGCGCCGACGACCCCGACGCGATGCTGCGCCACACCGACGAGTGCCGCGAGCGCGGCATCCCCTTCATCGCCGACCCCTCGCAGCAGCTGGCCTTCGCCGACGGCCCGTTCATCCGCAAGCTCGTCGACGGCGCCGAGATCCTCATCACCAACGAGTACGAGTCGCACCTCACCTCGACCAAGACCGGGTGGACCCAGGAGGAGATCGACGCCCGCGTGACGACCCGGGTCGTGACGCTCGGCAAGGACGGCGCCGAGATCCGCACCCGGGGTCAGGAGCCCGTGCACGTGCCGGTGGCGGGCGACGTCGAGCGGGTCGACCCGACCGGGGTCGGCGACGCGTTCCGGGCCGGCTTCCTCGTCGGGCTCTCCGGCGGGCTGTCGCACGAGCGCTCCGCACAGATCGGCTCGGTCCTCGCGGCGTTCGTCCTCGAGACGGTCGGCACCCAGGAGTACCAGGTGGGCCGGGCCGGGTTCCTCGCCCGGCTCGAGGCCGCCTACGGGGCCGGGGCGGCGGCCGAGATCGCGCCGCACGTGCGCTTCGTCCGCGACTGACGCCGGGCCGCGCCGTGGCCTTCCCTCCCGTCGAGCCGCCGCCCACCGGCTGGCTGCTCGACGCCGCCGACGCGGTGGAGGGCGACGACCTCGTCGCCGCCGGGGCCGACCTCGACCCGGGCACGCTGCTCGCCGCCTACCGCCTCGGGCTCTTCCCGATGGGCCTGGGCCGCGACGGCGCCGGCACGGTGGGCTGGTGGTCACCCGACCCCCGGGGGGTGATCCCGCCGGGGGCGCTGCGGGTGCGGTCCTCGCTGCGCAAGGTGCTCCCGCGCTTCGAGGTGACCGTCGACACCGCCTTCGCCGACGTCGTCGCCGGGTGCGCCGACCCCTCGCGGGAGGGGCGGTGGATCACCGACGAGTTCGCCGCCGCCTACGAGGAGCTGCACCGGCTCGGATGGGCCCACAGCATCGAGGTCTGGCAGGACGACGCGCTCGTCGGCGGCCTGTACGGGGTGTCGGTCGGCGGGCTCTTCGCCGGGGAGTCGATGTTCCACCGGGTCCGGGACGCCTCCAAGGTCGCGCTCGTCGGGCTCGCCGCGCGCTTCTTCGCCGACGGCGACCCGCGCCGGATCGTCGACGTGCAGTGGGCCACCGACCACCTGCGCCGGATGGGCGCGCAGGAGTGGTCGCGGGAGGACTACCGTCGCGCCCTCGAGCGCGCCCTCGAGGCGCCTCAGGTCGACCTGGCGACCGTCGTCCCGACGACGACCGTGTAGCGGGTCCACGAGCCCTCGTCCTCGAGGGTCAGCCCGTGGCCGCGCATCCGCGCCCACGCCGGCACGTCGGACCGGGCGGCCACGTCGTCGGCGAGCAGGACGACGGTCGACCCGGGGGAGAGGTCCTGGGTCGCCCGGGCGACCCGGATGACCGGCACGGGGCAGCGGGTGCCCCGGGCGTCGACGGTCGCGTCCCCGCTCACAGGTCCTCGGTCCCCATCCGGACGCGGACGGCCCGCACCGCGTCCGGCAGCTCACGACAGAGCAGCGCGACCGCGTCCTCCCGGTCGGGCGCGACGGAGGCCAGCGGGAGGGTCACGCGGACGTTGCCGTGCGTGAGCACCCCCATCGCGGCGAGGACGTGGCTCGGCCGCAGGGTGCTCGAGGTGCAGGCCGACCCGGAGGCGACGGCGACCCCGCGCGCGGCCAGCTCGTCGACGAGGGCCTCCCCGTCCGCGAGCAGCACGCTGAAGGTGACGACGTGGGGGAGCGCGTCCGTGGGGTCGCCGAGCACCTCGACGTCGCGCACGCCCGCGGCGGCGGCCCGGACGCGGTCCACGAGGGCGCGCGCCTCCCGTGCGTCGTCGGCGCAGGCGTGCTCGGTCTGGCGCCAGGCCTCGGCGGCGGCCAGGGCGAGCGGGACCCACGGCGCCGCGAGGGCGCGGCCGTGCTCTGCCTCCCGTCGGGGAGCGGGCAGGGAGGACCGGGTGCCGGTGCGGACCACGAGCAGCCCGAGCGGCGGCCCCCCGAAGGAGGCGGCGTCGGCCACGACGACGTCACCGGCTCCCGGCGGGAGGGGCTCGCGCCCCACGGAGGCCGTCGCGTCGAGGAGGAGCGGCACCCCGGCATCCCGGGCGGCACGGGCCAGGCGCTCGACGGGCTGGCACGTGCCGACCTCGCCGTTCGCGGTCTGGAGGACTGCCGCGGCGACCCCGGGGGCCGCGACCGCGCGCTCCCACGCGTCCGCGTCGACCCGGCCGGTCCCGTCGACGGGCACGGCGTCCTCGGCGCCGGCGCGCAGCAGGAGCACGGAACGCTCGGTGGCTCCCGCCACCGTCCGGTCGCCGGTGCGCCGCCGCGCGTGGAGGAGACCGTCGAGCCCGACGGCCAGGGCCTCCTCGGCGCTGCCGTGCAGCGAGAGCTCGTCGGGACGGGCGCCGAGAGCGCCGGCCAGCACCGCTCGTGCGGCGTCGAGGTGCGCCCGGGCGGCCCGTCCGGGCGCGTGACGGGCGACGGGGTCGGCCCAGGCGGCGCCCAGGGCCGCCGTCAGCGTCTGCGCCGCGAGGGGGTGGAGGGGGCCGCGCGAGGCGTCGAGGAGGCCCGCCGTCAAGGAGGCTGTGGAAGGTTGAACGGTGGTGTGCGCCACGGCTCGACGGTAGCCCCCCTCCATGCCCGGTGAGGTACCCGTGCAGTAGGGTTTGCCTCGATCGTCCTCGCTCCACGACACGAAGGGTGCAGCGGTGCGCCAGCACGACTCCTCCTCGCCCCGTCGCCCACGGCGGCGGCTCGGCACCACGGTCCTCGTGGGTGCCCTCGCCACCCTCGCGCTCGGCGGCTGCGCCAGCGGCGACCTGCGCGGTGACGCCTCCACCGGATGGCTCCCGCACGCGGTGACCGAGGGGGGCGAGCGCGTCACGACCCTGTGGATCGGCGCGTGGATCGCGCTCATCGCGGTCGGCCTGCTCGTCATTGGCCTCACGGTCTGGTGCATCGGCGCCTACCGTCGCCGCCAGGACGACACCGAGCTCCCGGTGCAGCTGCGCTACAACATCCCGATCGAGATCCTCTACACGGTCGTCCCGATGCTGATGATCGTCGTGTTCTTCTACTACACGGCACGCGACGAGGCCGCCCTCATCGACACCTCGAAGAAGCCGGACGTCACCGTCAACGTCGTCGGCAAGCAGTGGAGCTGGGACTTCAACTACCTCGAGGACGACGTCCACGAGGTCGGCACGCAGGCCATCCTCACCGGCGAGCCCGGGGCCGAGGAGACCATCCCCACCCTGTACCTGCCGGTCGGCGAGCGGGTCGAGTTCGTCCTCACCTCCCGCGACGTCATCCACTCGTTCTGGGTGCCGGCCTTCCTCCAGAAGATGGACATGATCCCGGGGCGGGTCAACCGCTTCCAGGTCGTCCCCACCGAGGAGGGGCAGTTCAAGGGCAAGTGCGCCGAGCTCTGCGGCGCCTACCACTCCCAGATGCTCTTCAACGTCAAGGTCGTCTCGCGCGCCGAGTACGACCAGCACATGGCCGACCTGCGGGCGGCCGACCAGACCGGCCTGCTCAACAACACCCTCAACCGCGAGGCCCTGATGAGCGGCCAGAACGTCCAGCCCGGCGGAGGTAACTGACATGAGCGCCGCGACCGACACGACGATGCGGCGCGAGGCGGGCGTCCGCCAGCGCACCCGCCGGCTCTCGCCCGGTGCCACCGTCGTCAAGTGGGTGACGACGACCGACCACAAGGTCATCGGCAACCTGTACTTCATCACCTCGTTCGCGTGGTTCCTCATCGGTGGCGTCATGGCGCTGCTCATCCGCGCCGAGCTCGCCGAGCCGGGCCTGCAGATCGTGGACAACCCGGACCAGTACAACCAGCTGTTCACGATGCACGGCACGATCATGCTGCTGCTCTTCGCGACGCCGCTGTTCGCCGGGTTCGCCAACGCGCTGATGCCGCTGCAGATCGGGGCGCCCGACGTCTCGTTCCCGCGGCTGAACATGTTCGCGTACTGGCTCTACCTCTTCGGTGGCCTCATCGCCGCGGCGGGCTTCATCACCCCGAACGGCGCCGCCGCCTTCGGCTGGTTCGCCTACGCGCCGCTGTCGGACAACACCTACAGCCCGGGCATCGGCGGTGACCTCTGGGTCTTCGGCCTCGCCCTCAGTGGCTTCGGCACCATCCTCGGCGCCGTCAACTTCATCACGACGATCCTCACGATGCGCGCCCCCGGCATGACGATGTTCCGGATGCCGATCTTCACGTGGACCGTGCTCGTGACCTCGATCCTCGTCATCCTCGTCTTCCCGGCCCTGGCCGCCGCGCTCTTCGCGCTCGGCGCCGACCGGAGGTTCGGGGCGCAGATCTTCGAGCCCGCCAGCGGTGGGGCCATCATGTGGCAGCACATCTTCTGGTTCTTCGGGCACCCGGAGGTCTACATCATCGCGCTGCCGTTCTTCGGGATCATCTCCGAGGTCCTGCCGGTCTTCTCGCGCAAGCCGATCTTCGGCTACAAGACCCTCGTCTACGCGACCATCGCCATCGCGGCCCTCTCGGTCAGCGTCTGGGCGCACCACATGTACGTGACCGGACAGGTGCTCCTGCCGTTCTTCGCGATCATGACGATGCTCATCGCGGTCCCGACCGGTGTGAAGTTCTTCAACTGGATCGGCACGATGTGGGGCGGCAAGCTCGACTTCTCGACGCCGTTGCTCTGGGCGCTGGGCTTCCTCGTCACCTTCCTCTTCGGTGGCCTGACCGGCGTCATCCTCGCGAGCCCGGCGCTGGACTTCCAGCTCTCCGACAGCTACTTCGTCGTGGCGCACTTCCACTACGTCGTCTTCGGCACGGTCGTGTTCGCGATGTTCGCCGGCTTCTACTTCTGGTGGCCGAAGTTCACCGGGCGGATGCTCGACGAGAAGCTCGGGAAGATCCACTTCTGGATGCTGTTCCTCGGCTTCCACCTGACCTTCTTCGTCCAGCACATCCTCGGTGCGCAGGGCATGCCCCGCCGCTACGCCGACTACATGCCGGAGGACGGGTTCACCCTGGGCAACCAGATCTCGACGGCCGGTGCCTTCCTGCTCGGCGCCTCGATGCTCCCGTTCTTCTACAACGTGTGGAAGACCTGGCGGTACGCGCCGCTCGTCGAGACCGACGACCCGTGGGGCTACGGCGCCTCGCTCGAGTGGGCGACGTCCTGCCCGCCGCCGCGGCACAACTTCGACCGCATCCCGCGGATCCGCTCCGAGCGCCCCGCGTTCGACCTGCACCACCCCGAGGCCGCGGTGGCCGGCGTCCACGACGCCGCGCACAGCTCCGACAGCGGCCTGGTGTCCGCGCTCGGCCCGGCCGACCTGCACGGCGAGGCCTTCGTCGACGAGAAGAACAAGGAGGCCTGAGCCATGCGGGCGATGGAACGGATCGGCATGCTCATCGGCGTGTTCGCGTTCGTCATGGCGGCCATCTACGGCACGTGGACGTCCTCGACGGTCATCGGCACGGAGTGGGTCGGCACGATCGGCCTCATCCTCGGCGGCCTGCTCGGGATGATGATCGCGTGGTACCTCTGGATGACCCGGCGGCGCCTGGACCGCGACCCGGGGGACGACCCGCTGGGCGAGATCGACGAGATCCAGGGCGAGTACGGCTTCTTCAGCCCGCACAGCTGGCAGCCGCTCTTCCTCGCGGGGGCCGCGGCGGTCTGCTTCCTCGGACTCGCGGTCGGCTGGTGGCTGTTCATCATCGGGGCGTTCTTCGCGATCCCCGCGCTCGTCGGCTGGACCTTCGAGTACTGGAAGGGCCCCAACGCCCTCTGAGCACGTGACCCACGACGAGGGCCGCCCGGCAGATCCCGGGCGGCCCTCGTCGTCGTCCGACCGGGCGTGCGTGGTCTCAGCCCCAGCCGAGGTCGTGGAGCGCGGCGTCGTCGATCCCGAAGTGGTGGGCGATCTCGTGGACCACGGTGACGGCGATCTCGTCGGTCAGCTCGTCGAGGTCCTCGCACATCCGGGTCAGGGGGCCGCGGAAGAGGACGATGCGGTCCGGGAGCGCCCCGGCCCCCCAGCCGTCGCCCCGCTCGGTCAGCGGGACGCCGTCGTAGACGCCGAGCAGCTCGGGGTCGTCGGCGGGCGGCTCGTCCTCGACGAGGAAGACGACGTTGTCGAGCATCCCCATCAGCTCCCCGGGTACCTCGTCGAGCGCGTCCTCGACGATGGCGTCGAAGTGCTCGGGCGTCAGCGCGTCCACCGCTCAGCCCCGGGGCGCCCGGAGGGCGACGAGGGCCGGCCATCCGAGCGGCCGTCCGTTCCACGCCGCGGTGAGGACGCCGTCCTGTGCCCGCAGGCGCAGGACGTGCGGAGTCTCGCGGGCGACGACGACCGCCTCGAAGACACCCGGGGCGGTCCAGCCGGCCGACGCGGACCACGGGCCGTCCCCGACCCACGCGCCGTCACCGGCCGGCAGGACGAGCACGTCGCCGTCGTCGACCGTCAGCTGCCACGGTGCGTGCGCGTCGCCGGTGGCCCGGACCGAGAGCGACCGGAGCGAGGGGTGGTCCTCGTCGGGCTCGTGGTGGGCCGTCACGGGCGCGTGAGCGGCCTCGGGGAGTGGTGAGTCGTCGGAGGTGACCGGCAACAGGTGGGCGCCGGAGAGACGCTCCAGCAGGCGTGCGTGCGCCTCGTCGTCGCGGGGGAGCGGCGCGGGGGAGAGCGCGGGCAGCAGCTCCTCCCAGACCGCGTCGAGCAGCGCCTGGGTGTCGGTCGCGAGGGAGGTGACGGCCAGGACCAGCCCGCTGGGCGGGTGGACGAGCGAGAACTGCCCCCACGCGCCGTCCGCGCAGAACGCGTCGTGCCGGCAGCGCCAGACCTGGTAGCCGTAGCCCTGCTGCCAGTCGACCGTCTCGGGGTGCGGGGCGGTGTCGACGTGGACCGAGGTCATCCGCGCGACCCATCCCTCGGGGAGCACGCGACGGCCCTGCCAGACCCCGTCGGCGCGCAGGAGCTCGCCGAGGCGGGCGAGCGCCTCGGTCGTCACGTGCAGGCCGGAATAGCCGAGGTCGAGGCCGTCCGTGCCCTGCCAGGCGGCGTCGTCGATGCCGAGCGGGTCGAGCAGGCGGGGGCGCAGGTGGTCGAGCAGGCGCTGCCCGGCGGCCCGCTGGACCGCCAGGGCCGCCATGAGCGTGGCGCCGTTGTGGTAGACGAACCAGGAGCCCGGATCCTCGTCCGGCTCGGTCGCGAGGAACTGCGCGGGGAAGTCGGCGACGTCGAGGCCGCGCCACGTGAGGGTGTCCGAGTGGTGGCCGGTCGACATCGAGAGGACGTGGTGCAGCGTCAGGGTGCGGGCCCGGGGGCCGGCGGCGTCCGCGGCCTCGGGGAAGAGGTCGACGAGGCGGTCCTCGAGGCGCAGCAGCCCGTCGGAGACGGCGAACCCGACGGCGCACGCCGTGAAGGTCTTGCTCACCGAGTACACGAGCCGGATACCGTCGCGCGTGTAGGGCGCCCAGTCCGCCTCGGCGAGGACCTCGCCGTGCCGCAGGACGACGAGCCCGTGCGCCTCGACACCGACGCGCTCCCACCGCTCCAGGAGCGCCTCGAGCGCCGCGGGAGGCACCCCCGCGTCCTCGGGCCGGGTGCGGGGCAGGGGGAGGGGCGCCAGGGTGCTCACGCGCTCCAGCCTAGGCGCGCGCCGGTGCGACACGGCCCGGGACGCGACGAGGCCGCACCCGCTGGGCGGGTGCGGCCTCGGGCGGTCGGGCGGGGTGCCTCAGTGGCGGCCGGCCGGCTCGGCGGACTCGATCTCGCCGGCGGCCTGCGAGCCCTCGAGGGCCTCGGTCTCGTGGCCGTGGTGGTGCGCGGCCGCGAGCTCCGCCGGGGTGACGGGGTTGACCGCGTCGGCGAAGTAGAAGCGCGACAGGCGGGCGCGCATCCGGTCCTTGCGGGCGGCCGGGCGGGCGACGCCGTGCTCGTCGACCTCGGGCTCGAGCTCGAGCGGCGCGACGGCCTCGTGCTGGACGAGGACCCACTGGTCCTCGGGCAGCCCGGCCTCGTGACGCTCGAAGAAGCGGCCGTCGGGCGTGCGGATGATCGTGCCGGACTCGCGGCCGTGCAGGACCGTGTCGCGGTCGCGGCGCTGGAGCGAGAGGCAGACGCGCTTGGTCACCCAGAACACGACGACCGGCAGGACGAAGAAGCCGACGCGGAAGAACCACGTGAGGTCGTTGATCGACATGCCGAGCTTGATCGCCATGATGTCGTTGCCGGAGGCGAAGAGCAGCACGGTGTACGCCGTGATGCCCGCCATGCCGATGCCGGTACGGACCGGGGCGTTGCGCGGGCGCTCGAGCAGGTGGTGCTCGCGCTCGTCACCCGTGACCCAGCGCTCGACGAACGGGTACGCACCGAGGATGACGTAGACGAGCGGCAGCAGGATCAGCGCGCCGGGGAAGATGTTCATCGACACGGTGAAGCCGAAGACGGTGAACTCGAGCCAGCCGGGCAGCAGGCGCAGCGCGCCGTCGGCGAAGCCCATGTACCAGTCCGGCTGCGACCCGGCCGTCACCGGCGAGGGGTCGTAGGGGCCGTAGGCCCACACCGGGTTGATCTGGACGAGCGCGGCGATGAGGGCCAGGACGCCGAAGACGATGAAGAAGAAGCCACCGGCCTTGGCCGCGTAGACCGGCATGACCGGGTAGCCGACGACGTTGTCGTTGGTCCGGCCCGGGCCGGGGAACTGGGTGTGCTTCTGCAGCGCCACGAGCGCGATGTGCGCCGTGAACAGGCCGATGAGGATGGCCGGGATGAGCAGCACGTGCGCCGAGTACAGGCGCGGGATGATCATCTCGCCGGGGAACGGCCCGCCGAAGATGCCGTAGACCAGGTAGGAGCCGATGACCGGCGCCGTCTGGACGAAGCCCGCCATCGCGCGGATGCCGGTGCCCGAGAGCAGGTCGTCCGGGAGGGAGTAGCCGGCGAAGCCCTCGACGATCGCGAGGAGGGCGAGGACCGAGCCGATGACCCAGTTGATCTCGCGGGGCTTGCGGAACGCCCCGGTGAAGAACACCCGGAACATGTGGACCACGAGGGCGACGACGAACATCAGCGCGGCCCAGTGGTGGATCTGGCGGATGATGAGGCCGCCCTTGATGTCGAACGAGATGTGCAGCGTCGAGGCGTAGGCCTCCGACATCTCGACCCCGCGCAGCGGCACGTAGGAGCCGTCGTAGACGGTGTGGCCGGCGCTCGGGACGAACCAGAACGTGAGGAAGGCACCGGTGATCAGGCAGATGATCATCGAGTACATGGCGATCTCGCCGAGCATGAAGGACCAGTGGTCGGGGAAGACCTTCTTCATGAGGTAGCCGACGGGCTTGGCGGCGCCCGTGCGGTCGTCGACCCAGCCGGCGAGCCCGCCGATCTTCTTCGCGCCGGCCGACGGGGCCACGTGCCGCGGGCCGTCACCGGTGCGCAGGGCGTCCGCCGGACGCTGGTTCGCGGTCGTGGACATGTCAGCCACGCTCCCAGAAGCTCGGGCCGACCGCTTCGCGGAACGGCTGTGCGGAGACGAGGTAGCCCTCGTCGTCGACGGTGATCTTCAATTGTGGCAGCGGACGCTTCGCCGGACCGAAGATGACCTTGCAGTCCTGGGTCACGTCGAAGGTCGACTGGTGGCACGGGCAGAGCAGGTGGTGCGTCTGCTGCTCGTAGAGGCCGACCGGGCAGCCGACGTGGGTGCAGATCTTGGAGTACGCGACGATGCCCTCGTAGCCCCAGTCGAGCTCCTTCTGCGACTGGATCTGCGCGGGGTCCAGGCGCATGAGGAGCACGGCGGCCTTGGCCTTCTCCTCGAGCAGGTGCTCGGCGCCGCCCTCGTTGGTCTCCGGGTCGGGCAGGAGGCCCTGCGGCATGACGTGGTAGACCGACCCGATCGTCACGTCGGAGGCCTTGATCGGCTGGTTCTCGGGGTCCTTCATGAGCCGCAGCGGCTTGAAGGTCGGCTCCTCGCCGGGGCCGCTGGGGCCACCGTTCCACCAGGTGAGCGAGAGGCTCTTCTGCGGCAGCTCGCCGAGCGAGCCACCGACCTGCAGCACGAGCGGCACGGCGAAGAGGCCGAGCGCGCCACCCATCGTCATCTTGAGCAGCGGGCGGCGGCCGATCTGCGACTTGCCGCCCTCCTCGGTGATGACCCGGACGACCTCGTCGCGGTCGGCGTCGGCGGCGCGCAGCGGGTGGCGCTCCTCGACGACCTCCTCGTCGGGCATGAGGGTCTTGGCCCAGTGCACGGCGCCGAGGCCGATGCCGAGCAGCGAGAAGGCCAGGGTGACGCCGAGGCCGGCGTTCGTGGCGCTCGTCGTGCCGATGCCCGGGATGAACACCGTCTGGTCCACGTCGAGCGCGAAGTACAGGACGATGAAGAGCAGCGTGGCGATGATCGAGACGCCGAAGAGGGCCGCGACCTGCTTCTCGGCGCGCTTGGCGGCGGACTCGTCGAGGTCCGCCATCCGCGGCACGTGGTGGGGGAGCCCGGGGTTGGTGAAGCGGTCCGGGAGGCCGCCGGTCCCGACGACGTGGCCCTCGTCGAGGCGCACGGCCTCACCGTGGGACCCGGCCGGGGTCACCTCGGTGCCGGGGGTGTGGGGGTCCTGCTCGTTCATCGGGGTACCGATCTGTCGTCGACGGAAGGGAACGTGGTGGGGGTCAGGCGGCCTTGGAGCCGAGCCAGACGGCGCAGCCCACGAGGATGCCGAGACCGAAGACCCAGGCGAAGAGGCCCTCGGTGACCGGGCCGAGCGAGCCGAGGGTCAGACCGCCCGGGCTCGGCTCCTGGTTGAGGGTGTCGAGGAAGGCGATGACGTCGCGCTTGTTCTCGGGGGTGATGTTGGAGTCGTTGAAGACCGGCATGCTCTGCGGGCCGGTGGCCATCGCCTCGTAGATGTGCTTGCCGGTGACGTCCCGCAGCGAGGGCGCGTACTTGCCGCGGGTCAGGGCGCCGCCGGAGCCGGCGAAGTTGTGGCACATGGCGCAGTTGACGCGGAACAGCTCGCCACCGAGGGCGGCGTCGCCCTTGGTGGGGTCGACGGCCTCGTCGGAGGGGACCGACGGGCCCGGGGCGAGGGAGGCGATGTAGGCGCCCATCGCGGCGATCTGCTCGTCGGTGAACTTCACGTCGTCGGAGCGCATGGCCTGCACACCGGGCTGGGTCATCGGCATGCGGCCGGTCCCGACCTGGAAGTCGACGGCGGCGGCGCCGACGCCCGCGAGCGGCGGGCCGGCGATCTGGTCGCCGGTGCCGGTCTGGCGGCCCTCGGCGTTGAGGCCGTGGCACGAGGCGCAGTTGGCCCGGAAGAGCGCCTTGCCCTCGGCGACCGACTGGGCCGGGAGGGCCTGCGTCGTGGCGTCGGCGGGCTCCGGGGCCACCGCCGCGTAGACGGCCCCCGTGAGGAACAGGCCGATCATGAGGAGGACGGCGATCGCTGCGGGGTGCCGGCGGCGGGCTGCCAGTGCGTTCACGGAGGGGTTCCTGTCGTCTGCTGCGTTACGTGTCGAGTCGGCGTGCGGGAGAACTTACTTCAGGACGTAGATCATGAGGAACAGGGCGATCCAGACCACGTCGACGAAGTGCCAGTAGTAGGACGTGACGACGGCGCCGGTGGCCTGCGCGTGCGTGTAGCGGCGGGTCGTGAAGGTGCGGCCGATGATGAGGAGGAAGGCGATGAGACCGCCCGTGACGTGCATGCCGTGGAAGCCGGTCGCGAGGTAGAAGATCGAGCCGTAGGAGTCGGACGAGAGGGTGACGCCCTCGGTGACGAGCGTGGCGTACTCGAGCACCTGCCCGGCGATGAAGATGGCGCCGAAGACGTAGGTGACGACGTACCACTCGCGCATGCCCCAGGCGCTGACCTTGGTCAGGCGGGTGCCGGCCGGCCGGGCGACGACGCCGCGCTCGGCCTGGAGGACACCGAGCTGGCACCACACGGAGGAGACGACGAGGATGATCGTGTTGGCCGTGGCGAACGGCACGTTGAGGATCGCGCTCTCCTCCGCCCACATCTCGGGGAGGTGCCCCCGCAGCGTGAAGTAGAACGCGAAGAGCGCCGCGAAGAACATGAGCTCGCTGGAGAGCCAGACCATCGTCCCGACGGCCACCATGTTCGGCCGCGTCGCGGGGCCGGAGCCGGGGATGGACGGGACCGGTCCCGCGTTCTTGACGGAAGCTGCTGCAGAAGTCGCCACGGACGCATTATGCCGACACCGGAGGGGGTGTGACGAGGCGACCCCCCGAAAGGCTCGACAACGCCCTGCACCGGTGGTGTGTTCCCGCCGAGCGGTCGGGTCCGGCGCCCCGGGACGTCCTCGCTACGATGCACGTCATGACCGATGCGCACGCCCCCGCGGGCCCGTCCACCTCGAGCGCCGACGGCATCCACCGGGTGCGCGTCCTCCTCTACAGCGACGACATCACGACCCGTGACGCCGTCCGCGCCGCCGCGGGTCGTCGCCCCGCGCGCGACGTCGAGGTCGCGTCGTGGCAGGAGTGCGCCACGGCCGAGGCGGTCATCGGGGCGATGGATGCCGGCGGGTTCGACGTCGTCGTGCTCGACGGCGAGGCCGCCCCGGTCGGCGGGCTCGGGCTGTGCCGTCAGCTGAAGAACGAGATCTTCCGCTGCCCGCCCATCCTCGTGCTCATCGGCCGCCCCCAGGACGCGTGGCTGGCCGGCTGGTCGCTCGCGGACGACGCCGTCCCGCATCCCCTCGACCCGATCGCGGTCGCCGAGGCCGTCGCCGGCCTCGCCCGCGGCCGGGCCACCGTCGGCTGAGCGGCGTGACCGCCTCGCCGTCCGGTGCGCTGACCTGGCCGGACCTCCTCGCCGCGCTGCTGCGCGGCGAGGACCTGTCGACGGACGCCGCCCGCTGGGCGATGGACCGCGTGATGTCCGGCGAGGCCTCGCCGGTGCAGCTCGCCGGCTTCCTCGTCGCGCTGCGGGCCAAGGGCGAGACCGTCGACGAGCTGCGCGGGCTCGCCGACATGATGCTCGAGCACGCGAACCGCATCGAGGTGCCCGGCGAGAGCGTCGACATCGTCGGCACCGGTGGCGACCGGATGCACTCGGTCAACATCTCGACGATGGCCTCGGTCGTCGTCGCCTCGACCGGCCTGCGCGTCGTCAAGCACGGCAACCGGGCGGCGTCGTCGTCGTCCGGGTCCGCCGACGTCCTCGAGGCGCTCGGGGTCGACCTGTCGCTGCCGCCGTCGCGGGTCGCCGAGGTCGCGGTCCGGGCCGGCATCACCTTCTGCTTCGCCGCGGCCTTCCATCCCTCGATGCGGCACGCCGCCCAGGCCCGCTCCGGGCTCGGCGTGGGCACCGCCTTCAACGCGCTCGGCCCGCTGACCAACCCCGGGCAGCCGACCTACGCCGCCGTCGGGGTCGCGGACGCCCGCATCGCCCCGCTCATCGCCGGTGTGTTCGCCGGGCGGGGCCGGGCGGCCGCCGTGTTCCGCGGCGACGACGGCCTCGACGAGCTGACCCTCGCGACGACCTCGACCGTCTGGTGGGTGCGCGACGGCGTCGTCACCGAGCTCGTCGTCGACCCGACCGACGTCGGCGTGTCGAGCGCGCCGGTCGAGGCGCTGCGCGGCGGGGACCCCGCCTTCAACGCCGACGTCGCCCGACGGGTCTTCGCCGGCGAGGCGGGCGCCCCGCGCAACGCGGTCGTCCTCAACGCCGGGATGGCCCTGGCCGTCGCGGCCGGGCTGGACGGCGAGCCGACGCGGGAGTCGCTGACCGCCGCCCTGGCCACCGGCGTGCGCCGGGCCCAGCAGGCGCTCGACTCGGGCGCCGCGGCGGGCCTGCTCGAGCGCTGGGTCGCGACGACCCGCGAGATCGCCGGGGCCTGAGCGCGCGTCGCCCTGGTCCCGACCCTCAGTCCTCGAGTCCGAGGCTGAACGCCGACTCGAGGTCGTGCGAGGAGTAGGTGCGGAACGCGATGTGCGTGTTCGTGCCGGTGACGCCCGTGACCTTGTTGAGCCGGTCCGCGATGACGTCGGCGAGGGCCTCGTGCTGGCGGACGCGGACCATCGCGACGAGGTCGGCGTCGCCGGCGACCGAGTAGACCTCGGTGACGCCGTCGATGTCGGCGATCTCCTGGGCGACCTCGGGGATGCGGTCGACGTCGGCGGTGATGAGGACGATGGCGGTGATCACGCGGTCAGCCTAGCCAGCGGCCGTCAGGACCGCAGGGTCCGGTCGAGCAGCCCGCGCAGCTCGGCGAAGTGCCGCTCGGCGCCCGCCTCCTGGTACATCGAGGTGTCGGCCATCGAGTAGCCGTGGGGTGCGTCCGGGTACACCTCGTTGCTCACCGACAGGCCCGCCTCGGCGGCCGCCGTGCCGAGCGTCTCGACGGCCTCGGGCGGCATCGAGCGGTCGTGGTCGGCGTGGCCGAGGACGAGCTCGGCCCGGGTGGTCGCGAGCGAGAGGTGCGGGCTGTCCGGCTCGTCCGTCACCAGCCCGCCGCCGTGGAAGCCGCCGCAGGCCGCGACGACGTCGGGGTGGTCGCCGGCCGCGCGCAGGGCGATGCGCACGCCCATGCAGTAGCCGGTGACGCCGACCGGGCCGTCGTCGGTGGCGTCGAGCCCGCGCAGGTGCTCGAGGTAGGCGGCGACGTCGGGCCGCGAGAGGTCGCTCGTCAGGCGGCCGACGCGCGGCATCGCGAGCTGCATGAACGCGTCGCGGCCCTCGGGGGTGCGCAGGTCGCCGGTCGGCATCAGCTCGGCGACGCTGCCCTCGCGGTGGAAGACGTTGGGCGCGAGGACGGTGTAGCCCCACGAGGCGATGCGCTCGCACATCGCGGCGATCTGCGGGCGCAGGCCGATCGCGTCCATGACGAACAGGACGCCGGGGCCGTGGCCGGCGGGCGGGAGGGAGAGGTGGGCCTCGGCGGAACCGCCGGGCACGGGGACGTCGACGAGGTGGAGGTCGCTCACGGGGCCGACGCTACGCCCAGCAGAACGGGGAGGCCGTCGCGTCAGCCGCGCACGAGGCAGAAGGGATGGCCGGCCGGGTCGAGGTAGACGCGGAACCCGCCGTCGGAGGAGGGCTGCTCGGCGTGGACGCTCGCGCCCGCCGCGAGCACGGCCGGCTCGGCGGCGTCGATGTCCTGCACCGAGAGGTCGAGGTGGAACTGCTGCGGGTGGGCGCCGCCCGGCCAGGTGGGGGCCACCCAGTCGTCGATGCGCTGGAAGGCGAGGGTCGTGCGCCCGTCCGGCCGCTCGGGAGACACGCCGCCGCCCGGCGGGACGAGGGTCGCCCAGTCGGCGTGCGACCCCTCCTCCAGGTCCCAGCCGAGGACGTCGCCGTAGAAGCGGGCGAGGCGCATCGGGTCGGGGCAGTCGAGGACGACGAGGTCGAGGATCGGGTGCGGTGCCATGGGGGCGACCCTAGGGACGGAAGCGGACGGGACGCGTCCGCATCGCCCGAGCTGCCCGGACCCGGGTCAGGAGACGCCGGCGAAGCCGGCGGTGCGGCGGCGCGAGGTCTCGAGCGGCTCGAGCTGCTCGCGCACGGCCGCGGCGCCGCCGACCGGGCAGGTCCAGTCGCCGTCGACGTCGACGACGCGCACCCCGGGCGCCTCGAGCCAGCGCAGGACCTTCTCGCTCTCCTCGGCGGTCGCCGCGGTGGCCGGGGCGACGGGCGCCGCGACGACCTCGGCGCTCGCGCGCAGCGCCCCGATGTAGGGCATCGGGTCGGCGCCCCGCGGCGAGGTGGTGCTCCCGGCGAGCCGCCCGTAGCGGACGCAGACGACCTCCCAGCCGCCGGTGACCGAGCGCCGGGCGGCGACGAGCTCGGGGATGCGGGCGAGCGGGTGCAGCCGCTGGCTGCGGGTCGTCCCGCGCACGAGGGCGACGAGGCGGTCGCGGACGACCTGCGCGTCCTCGAAGCGTTCCGCACCCGAGAGGGCGGCCATCCGCTCCTGGAGCGCGGTGAGGAGACCGCGGGCGTGCCCGTCGAGGAGCGCGGCGGCCTCGGCGACGACCTCGGCGTACTCGTCGACACCCTGCGCACCGGTGCAGGGCGCCCCGCAGCGGCCCATCTCGGCGAGGGCGCAGGCGGTGCGCGGGCGGCTGGGGGAGAGCCGCTCGACGCACTGGCGCAGCGGGAGGACCTCGTGGACCGCCGACACGGCGGCCTCCGCCGCCTGCCGAGAGCCGAACGGCCCGGCGTAGCGGGCGCCGTCGGCGGCGACGGCGCGCACGATCGACAGGCGCGGGAACGGCTCGACGGTCAGCTTGACCCACAGCGCCTTCTCGGGATGGCGCGAGCGGCGGTTGTAGCGCGGCTTGTGCTGGGCGATGAGCCGCAGCTCGCGGACCTCCGCCTCGAGCGTCGTCGCACAGACCACGGGCGAGACGGACTCCGCGAGGCGGACCATCTCGCCCATCCGGCGACGGTGCTCGGACGCGGTGAAGTAGGAGCGGACGCGGGTGCGGATGGAGACCGACGTGCCGACGTAGAGGACGCGGTCGTCGCCGTCCTTGAAGAGGTAGACCCCGGGGGCGTCCGGGAGGCCGTCGGCGAGGTGGCGCTTGCGGCGCCGCGCCGGGGAGACGCGGGCGGTGTAGTCGAGGAGCTCCTCGAGGGAGTGCACGCCGAGGCTGCCGACCCGCCCGATCAGCGCGTGGAGGACGTCGACGGTCGCGCGCGCGTCGTGGAGCGCCCGGTGGTCGGGCGTGGTCGTGGCGCCGAAGTGCGCCGCGAGCGTGCCGAGGCGGTGGTTGCGGACCTCGTCGCGGGGGACGAGCTGGCGGGCGAGGTGCACGGTGTCGAGGACGGCGAACGACGGCCACTCCCGGTCGCAGCGCAGCGCCGCGGCCTTGAGGAACGACACGTCGAAGCGGGCGTTGTGGGCGACGAGCACCGACCCGGCCGCGAACTCGAGGAACTGCGGGAGCACGGTCTCGATGCGCGGCGAGCCCGCGACCATCGCGTCGGTGATGCCGGTGAGGACCGAGATGAACGCCGGGATCGGCTCGCCGGGGTTGACGAGCGTCTGGAACTCGCCGACGACGACACCACCGCGCACGCGCACGGCGCCGATCTCGGTGATGCCGCACTCGGCCGGGCTGCCGCCCGTGGTCTCGAGGTCGACGACGACGAAGTCGACGGACGACAGCGGGGTGCCCAGGTCGTCGAACGTGCCCTGGACCATCGTCATGCCCCGAACGGTAGGTCGGGGCACCGACAGGTCCGTCGAGGCGCGCGGGGAGTGCTCCCCTCCGGGTCCGGGCCCGACGGCGTGCCCGCGCGGTTACAGTGTGGCGACGTCGCGACGGCCCGGAGGCCGTGGGCACCGGGGGAGCGCACGAGGGAGGCAGCAGTGGCACGTGGCGGTGGCGCACGCGCGCGGAGCCGGCAGACCCGTCGCCGCCTCGCGAGCCTGCTCGCCGTCGTCCTCGTCGCCTCCGGCCTCGGGTACGCCGCGGTCGCGAGCGACGGCACCACGGTCCACGAGGCCGACCTCAACGACGCCGGTGTCTGGGTCAGCTCCGGAGCCCAGGCGAAGTACGCGAAGGCCAACGTGCCGATCGGCCAGCTCGACACCGGCATCGCCACCGACGCGGCGCCCGGCGCCGGGCTCGACCTCCTCCAGGACGGTGCCGTCGTCCTCGGCCTCGACACCGGCACCGGCGAGCTCTCCGCCCTCGACGTGGCCGCCTCCACGGCCGGCGACGCGGTCGCCGTCGTGCCCGGCCCGGGTCGCGGCACGGCGAAGGGCTTCCGCCCGAGCCCGGTCGACCTGCGCGGCGGCACCCTCGCGCTCCTGGACCCCGCGAGCGGCAAGGTCTGGGGCCAGCGGGTCGACCCTCGCAGCGGCACGACGGAGTTCCCCGGCGTGGCGGCCGGCGCCAAGCCGCTCGCGACGGTCGGGCGCCAGGCGGCGCTCGCCGTGGGGCTCGACGGCGCGATCCACGTCGTCTCCGGCGCCGACGGCAAGGTCACGACCCTCGCGCCCACGGCCGCCGGGGGCTTCTCGCGCCCCGTCGTCACGCCGACCGCCCTGCGGTCCCCGTCGCCGGACGTCACGGCCGTGGGCCCCCGCTGGGTCGCGTACGACCCGGCGTCGGACCGGGTCTTCACCGCCGACGAGCGGGACGGCGTCGACGCGCAGGTGACGACGGACGGGGCCCGGTCGGCGGCGCTGCAGGTGCCGGGCCCGGACGCCGACACGGTCGTCGTCGAGTCCTCGGCCCGGGCGACGCAGGTGCCGCTCGACGGTGGCCTCTCGCCGGGCGGCGTCGTCGTCGGCGAGCGGGTGAACCGCGTCCCCGGGGCCACGCTGCTCAGCCGCCCGGTCGTCCTCGGCGGCTGCGTCCACGCGGCGTGGGCGGAGGAGGGTCGCGTCTTCTACGGGGCCAACTGCGGGCGCACCGGCGACGAGCAGACGGCCACGCTGCCCGCCGACGGCGAGCAGCCGACCCGCGACGGCGTGGCGCTGCGGGTCAACCGCGGCCTCGTCGTCCTCAACGACCTCGACAACGGCGGGGTCTGGGACCTCGAGGACAAGCCGACGAAGATCGACAACTGGGACGCGCTGACGCCGCCGACGCGCCAGGACGACAAGAACCAGAAGAAGGACGAGAACCTCGTCGACGAGGCCGCCGCACAGCAGCCGCCCAAGGCCGTCCCCGACGCCCAGACGGTGCGCCCCGGCCGGGTGAGCAAGCTGCACGTCCTCGACAACGACACCGACGTCGCCGGGTCCGTGCTCGCGATCGACCAGCGCGACGTGACGCCCCCGACCCTCCGGGGCGCGGCGGCCACCGTGTCGGCCGACGGGCAGGCCGTCGACCTGTCGGTGCCCGCGGGGACCGAGGGCCAGCAGCTCGAGTTCTCGTACAAGGTCAACAACGGCAAGGTCACCTCCAAGGGAGCGGCCCGCGTCTCCGTGCGGGTCGTCGGCGACGAGGTCAACTCCGCGCCGACCCTGCGGCCCGGTGGCGCCCAGCTCACCCAGCGGCGCTACCCGGTCATCGCGGGCAAGCGCCTGTCGGTGCCGGTCCTCGCCGACTGGCGCGACCCCGAGAACGACACGCTGGCCGCCCGCGCGGACGCCGAGGGAGCCGTCGTCGACGGCGCGGGGCGGGTGACGCTCACCGCTCCGGTGGAGGAGGGGCGCCAGCCGATCGGCTACGTCGTCACCGACGGCCGCGGTGGGTCCACGAAGGGCACCGTCGAGGCCCAGGTGCTCGGCACCGGGCCTGAGGTGCGCTTCGAGCCCCCCACCACGCAGCCGGATGCCGTGCGCGGCGTCGTCGGCAAGCCGCTGCAGGTCGAGCCGCTGGGCAACGACATCGCCGGCGCCGACCCCGGGGAGCCCGACGCGTCGCTGCGGCTGCGCTCCGAGGTCCGGCCGGTCGGTCCGCTCCAGGTCGACACCGACCTCGCGACCGGCACCGTCACGGTCACCGGCAACGCCCCCGGGACGTTCGAGCTCAGCTACTCCGCGGTCACCGGCGCCGGCGCCGCGCCCGGCCGCCTCCGCGTCGACCTCACCGCCCCGCCCGAGGGCGCTCCGCCGGTCGCGGTGCCGGACACCGCGACCCTCCACGACCAGGCGCCCGCCCTCGTCGACGTCCTCGCCAACGACTACTCGCCGCGTGGGGACGTGCTGGTCACCGCGGCCGCGTCGCCCGCGGACGGCTCCGGCTGGCTGCGCGCCTCCATCTACCAGGGTCGCTGGCTGCGCCTGGAGGCCGCGGAGCCCGCACCCCTCGACGCGGGGACCGGGCGTCGCGGCACCATCCGCTACACCGTGAGCGACGGCACGCAGCGCACCAGCGGAGAGGTGTCGGTGCTCCAGCAGCCCCCCGCCGACGACGCCGTCCCGCTCGTCGAGGACGACACCGCGACGGTGCGCGAGGGCGACACGGTGAGCATCCCGGTGCTGGACAACGACACGATGGCCGACGGCATCCCGCTGCGCCTGGACCCCGAGTCGGTGAAGGTCGTGAGCAAGGGGGACGCCCAGCGCGCCTTCGCCTCCGGCAACGTCGTGCGCTACGTGCCCGAGGCCCGCGGCCTGCGGGCGCCGAAGTTCGTGACGATCGAGTACGCCGCGTACGCCGAGGGAGCGAAGGGTCGGGCGCAGACCGCACGAGCGCGGGTGCAGGTCAACCCTCTTCCCACCAAGCAGCAGGTCAATCAGTCGCCCGTGGCTCGCAGCTTCACCGCGACCGTGACGGCGGGCGACCCGCTGACGATGACCATCCCGACCTTCGGCGTCGACCCCGACGGCGACAGCGTCACCCTGACCGGGGTCGTGGGCGCCGACGACGGCCCGGTCGACCTCGCGCTGGGCCGGGTCGTGGGGGTCGGGCCGACGACGATCCGGTATGAGTCCTTCCCGCTCGCCGCAGGGACCGAGGTCATCACGTACGAGGTGCGCGACCGCTTCGGCGCGACGAGCCGCGCGTTCGTGCGGGTCGGCGTGGTGCAGCCGGGCGACCCGCAGCCGCCCGTCGCCGTCGACGACGAGGTGTTCGCAGCGCCGGGCAAGACGGTCACCGTCAAGCCGCTCGTCAACGACCTCATCGCCCGCGGCGACGTCGTCGAGGTCGACACCGAGTCGCTCAACCCGGCGGATGCCCTGCGCGCCTGGCGCGTCGACGAGGACCACACGGTGCGGACCAAGGTCCCGGACGACACCGCCCGCGTGCACCAGCTGGCGTACGGCATCAGCGACGGCCTGTACGACCCGTCCCGCGCGAGCATCCTCGTCCGGCCCGTCGCGGGGTACAAGAACCCGCCGGTGGCCAACGACGACGTCGCGGCGCCGAAGCCGGGGGAGACCTCGACGGTGGTCGACGCGCTGGCCAACGACACCGACGTCGACTCCGACCCCGCCACGCTGCGGGTCAAGGAGGTCCTCTCCCCGGACGCGCAGGTCACGCCGGACGGTCGGGTCAGCGTCAAGATCCTCGACCACGCCTACTCGGTGCCCTACGTCATCGTCGACGAGGACAACGAGGAGGCGATGGCGCTCATCCACGTCCCGACCGGCGCCAACGGGCAGCCGTTCGTCGTGGCCGGCTCGCTCATCACGATGGACCCCGACTCGTCCAAGACCGTCAACCTGGGCGACTACGTGCGCTCCCCGCGCGGCCGGGTGGTGTCGGTGACGACGGCCTCGACGGTCTCGGCCTCCCCGGCGGAGAACCTCTCGGTCAGCCTCACCGACAACCGGACCCTGCAGCTGACCTCCTCCAACGGGTATGTCGGCCCGGCCGCGGTGATGCTCGAGGTGACCGACCAGAGCGCGGTGGACCAGAAGGACTTCGGCACGGCGTACGTGTCGGTGCCGGTGCAGGTCGGGCCGCTGGTGCCGCTGCTGCGCTGCCCCGACGGCGCCGTCACGGTCACCGCGGGCGGCCTGGACCGCACGGTCGACATCCCGACGGTCTGCCACGCCTGGCTCCCGGTCGGCATGACCCTCGACGACGTCGAGTTCTCCGCTCGCTGGCGGGAGGAGCCGGACGCGGACCTGCGCGTCGACGGTGCGGGCAACCGCCGCCTGACGCTCCACGCGGACGGGGACGCCCGCAGCAGCAACGGCACCATCGAGGTCTCGGCGCCCGGTCTGCGCGAGCCCTCGACGATCGCCGTGCGGGTCATCGGCCGTGCCGACACCGCGGGGGCCGACGGCACCGACAGCACCTCGCCCGAGGACCCGCTGCCGCCGGCACGCGTGCGACCGGTGACGGTCGACGGCCTCGAGGCCGGCCAGTCCCGCACCGTCGACCTGCGTCCCTACCTGGACTCGCCGCTGCCGCAGCCCGAGTGCACCGTCACCGCCGCGTCCGTCGAGCAGGGGAGCGGCCTGACCGTGGCCCGCTCCGGATGCTCCGTCACGCTGACCGCCGGCGACCGGCCCTCGCAGAAGGCCGCGGTCGCCGTGACCCTCAGCGACGGCCCGAAGCGCAGCGCGCGCGGGCGCATCACGGTGACCCTCCTCGGCCGTCCCGACCCGCCGCGTCGCGTGCAGGCGGTCGCCGACCGCGACGCCGGCGGCCAGGCCCGCGTCGCGTGGCTGCCCCCCACCTACGACGGCGGAGCCACCATCACCTCGTACGTCGTCCGCTGGGCCGGCGGCTCGTCCGGCAGCACGACGTGCACCGCCTCGCCGTGCACGGTCCAGGGACTGACGAACGGCAAGGACTACAGGTTCACCGTCGCGGCCGTCAACGGTGTGGGAGAGGGCGACCCGTCCGAAGCGAGCGCCGCCGTCCGCCCCGACACGCTGCCGCGGGCGGTGACCGGCGTGCGGATGGTCGACCGCGGCGACGGTCGCCTCACCATCGCGTGGGACCAGCCGGTCAACGAGGGCAGCGCCCTGCGCAAGTACGTCGTCCGCCTGATCTCCTCGACCGGCCAGACCACGACGCAGAACGTCGTCGTGCCGCGGCGGCAGGCCACCGTCACGGGCCTGGACAACATGGCGGAGCAGGACGTCCAGGTCCAGGCGTGGAACGAGCTCGGCGCGGGTCCGTTCGGACCCGCCGTCTCGATGCAGTCCGCCGGCACCCCGCCCGCGCTGCCGGCCCCGAAGATCGCGGCGAGCGGCCCCGGCCCGGCGAAGGACTCGGCGACGTTGACCGTCTCGTGGGAGCAGGGCAGCCCCAACGGGCCGCCGACGACCGGCTACACGCTCTACCAGTCCGTCGACGGCGGCGGGTGGACCGTCGCCGCGCGCACCGGGGCCGGTGACCGCAGCGCGAGCGTCGTCATCCCCTACGACGGGCGCCAGTACCGGTACACGGCGACCCTGACCAACGGTGCCGACCTCGAGGGGCCCAAGTCGAACGCGTCGTCGTTCACGTCGGTCGGACAGCCGTCGACCCCTAAGGATGTTCGGGCTTCAACCCCTGATGACGACCAACGAATCGAAGTAACGTTCAGTATTGGCGAGCCTCGATCGGGATCATTCACTGCTTTTCGATGGAGCGGAGGCGGTAAGTCAGGAACGGTGAATTGTGCGCGCAGATGTGCTCCGGGGACAGTGGAGTCATTCACCACGTCGATCTACGCGACCGCGGGCACGACAGAGAACAGAAAGTTCAACATTCGTGTCTGGACCGTAAACTCCATGTCGCAGTCCGAGCCGGGTACCTCCAACGGGGTTAGGCCTTTCGGTGCGACTCCCGTACCGAGCCGGCCCAGAGGAGAACTGAATGGCGGGGACATTGTGTGGTCTTGGGCTAATGACACTAACGGTCGGAGTATCGAGCAGGTCAAATTCTCAATCGATGGCCGGGAGACCGGCTGGCGCCAGGTTACGGACACCTTCCGAGATAAGGATGTGTCCTTCGGAGGACATACATTCAGGGTGAAGGCTCGGGTAACCGAGGGTGACACCTCATACGACTCCCCTTGGTCGGATGAGGGATCGGTAACCCGGCCGCGACCCAAGACGGTCGAGGTCCTCAAGGGCAGCACGTGCAACGAGCGCTCGTGCGCCACCGGCAACGGCTCCTGCACGAGCGCCGGCTGTCGCTGGATCGCCGTGCGGACCTCGGGGCTCGGCGGCTCGGTCACGTGCAGCTTCTCGGTCGACGGCCGCTCGGTCAGCGGGTGGCGCAACCTGACCATGGGCGGCAACGCGACGAAGGAGAGCGACAACTTCTACGGCGGGACAGGGACGGTCACGGCCTCGTGCGGAGGCACGAGCGGCAGCCTGCGCTGGTAGCGCCGGCCGATCCCCACCGGGGACGGCGGTGCCCTGTCGGTGGTCACCCCTAGCGTCGTTCACGACAACGAGGACGAGGTGAGACGCATGACCCGTGACGACGTGATGACCATCGACTGCCGCACCTGCCCGGTGCGCGAGCTGCACTGCGACGACTGCATGGTGCCCGTGCTCCTGAGCATCACCGGCACGCGCACCGACGGCGCCCTCGACGCCGAGGAGCGGGCCGTCGTGACCCGGCTCGTCCGCGCCGGCCTCGTCGACGCCGAGACCGCCGCCACCGTGCGGGCCACGGTCGAGCCCGGGGCCGCCCACGGGAGCCGCGCCGTCGGCTGAGCCGTTCTCCGTACGATGACGCGGTGCCCGCCCACCGCCCGTCCCGCCCGCTGACGGCGGCGGTCGTCGGGCTGGTGCTCCTGGCCGGCTGCAGCGGGGGCGACGCGTCGCCACCCCGGGTCGCACCGCGGACCGCGACCCCGACCGGCTCTCCCGAGGTCGACACCGCCTCGGCCACCGCCACCGCCCTGGACGAGCTCCTCGCGCGCCGCGACGCCGCCGTCCTCGACGGTGACCGGGACGCGTTCCGCGCCACCGTCGCCGACCCCGACGGTGCCGCCGGCCGCGCCCAGCTGGCCGCCTTCGACGCCACCCGCGCGCTGCGCCCGGACCGCCTCGCCCACGACGTCGTCGCACCCGTCGACGACCCCTCCGCCGTCGACGTCGGGGTCCGCTACCGCCTTGCGGGCCTCGACCGCGGTGACCGGACGGCCCGCACCCGCTACGGCGTCGTGCGGGACGGCGACCGCTGGCTCGTCGCGTCCGAGGCCTCCGCCCCCGGGGCCCAGGCGCCGCCGTGGACGGCGATGCCGGGCCTCACCGTCCGACGCACGACGCACGCCGTCGTCGCCGGCACCCTGCCGTCCGCCGACCTCGACGCCGCCGGCCGGACGGTCGACGACGCGCTGCCGGGTCTGGCCCGCCGCTGGTCACGCACCCCGGGCCGAGTGCTCGTCCTCGCCCCGGCGACGGTGGCCGAGGGCGAGGCGCTCCTCGGTGCGGCCGCGGACGACGGGGTGGGCGCGAGCACCGACGGCCCGACGGGCGAGGACGGTCGGGCCACGGGCGACCGCGTCGTGCTCGACCCCTCGGCGCACGCGCGCCTGACCCGGACCGGGCGCGCCGTCGTCCTCACCCACGAGCTGGCGCACGTCGCCGTCCGCGCCACGCTGCCGGGCGCCCTGCCCACGTGGCTCTCGGAGGGCTACGCCGACCACGTCGGGTACGCCGGGGCCGACGTCCCCGTCACGGACCTGCTCGCGCCGCTGACCGCCGCCGTCCGGGCCGGCGCCGCACCCCGGGACCTCCCGGACGCGGCCGCCTTCGCCGCCGGTGGGTCGCTCGAGGTCACCTACCTCGCCGCGTGGCAGGCCGTCGAGCTCCTCGCCGACCGGCGGGGCGAGGCCGGCCTGGACCGGCTGCTGCGGGCCTGTGCCTCCACCGGCGGTGAGCAGGCTGCCGAACGCATCTGCGACACCGCCCTGCCGGAGGTCGCGGGGCTCGACCGTCAGGCGCTCACGCGGCTGTGGCGTCAGCGCCTCGACGACCTCGCGCGCTGAGCGCGTCCGGGTCGCCGCGCCCGGCTGCGTCGTCGTCGGCCCCGGAGGGCACGAGGACCGACGCCAGCACGAGCGCCGCCACCAGCCAGAACTGGTTGTAGAACGCCTGCTTGTTGACGAGGTTCGCGACGGCGAGCACGAGCGCGGCCCAGCGCAGCACCTCGCCGACCGGGGGCCGGCGCCGCCACACGGCCCACATCGCGCCGCCGACCGCGGCGAGCATCGCGAGCCCGGTGACGGCGAACGGCAGCGCCACGCCGTGGACGTTGAGGAAGTACAGGTACCAGGTGTTGGCGAACCGGATCGGGTGGAAGGTGAGCAGGGTCGTCACGGTGTCGTCGACGAACGCCGCCGGGTCGGCCACGAGCCACGGCAGGACGAGGACGCCCGCGAGGCCGCCGGTGGCGAGAGTGCGCCGCCAGCCGAACGGCTGCCACACGAGGAGCACCGGGGCGACGAGGGCGAGGTGCTGCTTGCTCGCGCAGGCCAGGGCGAGCGGCACGACGGCCCACCAGGCGTGCCCGCGGCGGACGAGCGCGGCCCACCAGACGAGGAGGGCGGCGAGCACGGGCTCGGTCCAGGCCTGGTCGACCTGGGTGATGGTGCCCGGCGCGACGACGAGCACCGCGGCCGCGGCCGCCGCCCGCGCCCGGCCCGAGGGCGTGCCGCCGGCGAGGTACCAGAGACCGGCCAGCAGCACCAGGGTCCAGACGAGCATCATCCAGCGCACGTCGCCGGCGACCCAGCGCCCCGGCGCGGTGAGGACCATCATCCACGGCAGGTACGTGAAGTGGTCCTGCACACCGGGGGAGCCGCTCCACTGCGCCGTGTAGACGTTGCCGAGGCGGGCCGAGACGTCGGCGCCCTGCTGGAGGATGACCCACACGTCGATCTTCGGTGCACGGTCCCCGAGCACCGCGACCGAGGCGAGCACGGTGTGGGTCAGGGCGGCCCCGCCCAGCACCGCGGGCGGACCCCACGGCGCGCGGACGAGGAGCAGGCCGGCGAGCGCCACGCCGCCCACCGCGACGACGGCGAGCGCCGCCGTCAGCCACCCGCCGCGCAGGTACGAGAACAGCGGGACGGTGAGCGTGAGCACGACCGAGCCCAGGACGAGCACCGGTGCGAGCCACCGGGGCAGGGGCACCTCGACCCGGCGGACGAGCCACCACGCGAGCAGCGCCGTCCCCGCCGTGAGGACGAGGAGGATCGGTACCCGGAAGCGCACGACGCTCCACTGCGCGACCCCGAACCAGGCGAGCCAGGCGACGGCGAGGACGACAGCGGGTGCCGCCGCCCGCACTCCCGGCGCGGGGCGCCCGGCCGCGGGCTCAGCCACCGTAGAGCGCGTCGACCTCGTCGCCGAAGTCGCGCATCACCACGTTGCGCTTGAGCTTGAGCGACGGCGTGAGGTGGCCCGACTCCTCCGTGAAGTCGGCGTCGAGGACGACGAACTTGCGGATCGACTCCGCCTTGGAGACAGCGGTGTTCGCGTCGTCGACGGCCCGCTGGATCTCTGCCTGGATGCGCGGGTCGTCCTTCGCCTTCGAGAACGGCAGGTCGTCGAGCCCGTGGTTCGCGGCCCAGGCGGGGTACATCTCCTCGTCGAGCGTCACGAGCGCGCCGATGAACGGCTTGCCGTCGCCGACGACGATGCACTGGCTGACGAGCGGGTGTGCCCGCAGGCGGTCCTCGAGGACGGCGGGCGCGACGTTCTTGCCGCCGGCCGTCACGAGGATCTCCTTCTTGCGGCCCGTGATCCGCAGGTAGCCCTTCTCGTCGAGCTCGCCGATGTCGCCGGTGTGGAACCACCCGTCGCGCACCGACTCCTTCGTCGCGTCGTCGTTGCCGCGGTAGGTGCGGAAGACGTTGACCCCCTTGATGCAGATCTCGCCGTCGTCGGCGATCTTGAGGTCGACGCCCGGCAGCGGCGGACCGACCGTGCCGATGCGCATCGCGTCGGGGAGGTTGACGCACGCCGGGGCGGTGGTCTCGGTCAGGCCGTAGCCCTCGAGGATCGAGACGCCGATGCCGCGGAAGAAGTGCCCCAGCCGCGTCCCGAGCGGCGCGCCGCCCGAGACGGCGTACTGCACCCGGCCGCCCATCGCGTCGCGCAGCTTGGCGTACACGAGCTTGTCGAAGACGGCGTGCTTGACGCGCAGCCCGAGCGGGACCGAGCCGGTGTCGAGCGCCTCGGACCAGGCGATGGCGGTTGCGGCCGCTCCGGCGAAGATCTTGCCCTTGCCGCCGGCCTCCGCCTTGGCCTCGGCGCTGTTGTAGACCTTCTCGAACACCCGCGGCACGGCGAGGATGAAGGTCGGCCGGAACGACGCGAAGTCGTCCATCAGCGTCTTGAGGTCCGACGAGTGGCCCATCCGCACACCGGCGGTCACCGCGAGCACCTCGATGAAGCGCGCGAAGACGTGGGCGAGCGGGAGGAAGAGGAGGGTCGAGGCGCCGTCGGCCTTGACGACCGCCGCGATCTGCTCGGCGGTGTTCTCGGCGAGGGTGAGGAAGTTGCCGTGCGTCAGCTCGACGCCCTTGGGGCGACCGGTCGTGCCCGAGGTGTAGATGACGGTGGCGAGCGAGTCGCGGTCCATCCCCGTGCGGCGCTCGACCAGCTCGCGGTCCTCGACGTCGGCCCCGTCGCGGCTCAGCGTGTCGACGTCGCCGTGGTCGAGCACCCAGACGTGCGCGAGGCCGGGCAGGCGCCCACGGACCCGCTCGATCGCCGCGAGGTGGGACTCGGACTCGACGAGCACGCCGACCGCGCCGGAGTCGCCGAGGATCCACTCGACCTGGTCGGGGGAGGAGGTCTCGTAGATGGGGACGGGCACGGCGCCGGCGGCCCAGAGGGCGAAGTCGGCGAGGGTCCACTCGTACCGGGTGCGGCTCATGATCCCCACGACGTCGCCGACCCCGATGCCGGCGGCGAGGAACCCCTTGGCGAGCGCCGCGACCTCCGCGGCGAACGTCGCGCTCGTGACGTCGGTCCACCCCGCGCCGGAGCGGACCGAGAACGCCACCCGCCCGGGACGGTCCGCCGCCAGACGGGCCGGGAGGTCTCCCAGCGTGCCCTCGTTCGTCGCGGGCAGGACGAGGGGCGTGAAGGTCTCGTGCACCGTCGGACTCCTTCGGTCTCGGGTGGGGAAGCCCCCCAACTCTAGGCCCCGGCCTACGGGTAGCCTGCGGTGCCATGGCCGACCGCACCCGTTCCTCCACCGAGATCGCCGCCTCCCCGGGCGAGGTGCTCGACGTCATCGCGGCGTTCGAGGACTACCCCGAGTGGGCCGAGCAGGTCAAGGCGTGCTCGGTCCTCACCGAGGACGGCGACGGCTGGGCCGACCAGGTCGAGTTCACCCTCGACGCGGGCGCGATCAAGGACCAGTACGTGCTCGAGTACGACTGGGCGGTCGCCGAGGACGGCACCGGCGTGATCTCGTGGCACCTCGTGCGCGCCTCGCTGCTCAAGGGCCTCACCGGCAGCTACACCCTCGAGGCCGTCGGCGCCGGCACCCGGGTCACCTACGACCTCGAGGTCGACCTCACCATCCCGATGATCGGGATGCTCAAGCGCAAGGCCGAGAAGCTCATCATCGACGCCGCGCTCAGCGAGCTGAAGAAGCGCGTCGAGGGCTGATCGCCACGATGACCGCGCAGCGCTGGCACGAGGACGTCGGGAGCGTCGCCGAGGAGGCCGGGCGCCTCCTCGAGAGCCTGCGCCGCGCCGGTCGCGACTCCGCGGCGGGCGCCGGAGCCACCGGAGCGCCGGCCGCGGACGACACCCGCACCGACCCGCCTGCCGCCGAGACGTTCTCGTGCGACGACCCGGTGTGCCAGTGGTGCCCGGTGTGCCGGGCCTCGGCCTTCGTCCGCCAGCTCAGTCCCGAGACGCTCGGAACGCTCGCCGAGCTGGCAGGTTTCGCCGCCGCCGTCCTCGGTGACCTCGCCTCCGCCCGCGGGCGGGCCCACGACGACCAGCAGGGAGGCGACCGTGGCTGAGGGACCCCTCGCGGTCGGTGTCGACATCGGCGGCACCAAGGTGGCCGCCGGCCTCGTCGACGGCAGCGGCGCCGTGCTGCGCCGCACCCGCCGCGACACCCCGCACCGCTCGACGAGCCCGCGGGTCGTCGAGGACACCATCGTCTCCGCGGTCGAGGAGCTGCTCGGCGCGGGCAGCGAGGAGGTCGTGGCCGTCGGCATCGGCGCCGCGGGCTTCGTCGCCGCCGACCGCGCGACCGTCGTCTTCGCCCCGCACCTCTCGTGGCGCAACGAGCCGCTGCGCGCGGCCCTCGGCGAGCGGCTCGCGATGCCGATCTTCGTCGACAACGACGCCAACGCCTCGGTGTGGGCCGAGCACCGCTTCGGCGCCGGCCGCGGCGAGAGCCACCTCGTCATGGTCAACCTCGGCACCGGCATCGGCGGCGGCATCGTCCTCGACGGCCGGGTCGTGCGCGGCCGCTTCGGCATCGCGGGCGAGTTCGGGCACATGCAGGTCGTGCCGGACGGCATCCGCTGCGAGTGCGGCAACCGCGGGTGCTGGGAGCAGTACGCCTCCGGCAACGCGCTGGTCCGCGAGGCGCGCGCCCTGATGTCGGCCGGCAGCCCGGTCGTCTCGGACCTCTTCGAGCGCGTGGGCGGTGACCCCAGCGAGCTGACCGGTCCGCTCGTCACCGAGGCCGCGCGCGACGGCGACGCGCTGGCCCGTGAGCTGCTCGGCGAGATCGGCCGCTGGCTCGGGGTCGGGATGGCCGACCTCGCCGCGGCGCTCGACCCGGGCACCTTCGTCATCGGCGGCGGCGTGAGCGCGGCCGGCGAGCTCCTCCTCGGCCCGGCGCGCGAGGCCTTCCGGCGCCAGCTGACCGGCCGCGGCTACCGCCCGGAGGCGACGATCGTCGCCGCGCAGCTCGGCAACGAGGCGGGCCTCGTCGGGGCCGCGGACCTCGCGCGGGTCGGGGCGGCGGACCTCGCCTGGGCCGACGCGGCCGACCACGCGTCCGGTCCGGCAGCCGGCGACGCGCCGCCCGCCGGCTGACCGGACGCCGTGCCGGTCGAGCGGTTCCGGGTCGCGACGTACAACACGCGCGACTTCCTCGACGACCACCGGCTCGCCGCCCGGCTCGTGCGTGCCGTCGACCCCGACGTGCTCTGCCTCCAGGAGGTGCCCCGGCGCCTGCTCGCGCCGTGGCGGCTGCGGCGCTTCGCCGACGCCTGCGGGATGCGCTGGAGCGGCCGGCAGCGGGGGAGCGGCGGGACGACCGTGCTCACCGCCCCGCACGTCGAGCTGCTCGACGCGTCCCACCACCGCCTGCCGGTGCGCTGGCCCGACCGCACCCGGGGCTGGGCGCGGGCGACCGTCCGCCTGCCGGGCGGGCACGAGGTGACGGCCGTGTCGCTGCACCTGTCCCTGCGCGCGGCCGAGCGGGTGCGCCACGTCGAGGCGGTCCTCGCCGCGCTCGACGGGGTCGAGCCGCTCGTCGTCGCCGGCGACCTCAACGAGGGCGAGGACGGGGAGGCGTTCCGCCGGGTCGCGCAGCCGGACCGGCTCGGCGTCGCGGGCCCGCACGTCCCGACCTTCCCGGCGCGGTCACCGCGCAGCCGCCTCGACGTCCTCTTCGCGTCTCCCGGGCTGCGAGTCCTGCCCTTCCGCGAGGTCGCGGTCCCGGAGGCGGTGTGGGCGCGGGCGAGCGACCACCGCCCCGCCTGGGTCGACCTCGAGGTCGGCTGAGCCCGAGCGTCAGACGCGGGCGCCGTCGTCGCTGTCGTCGCGGTGGCGGGGTTGGCGCAGGACGAGCAGCGCGAAGCCGGCCAGCGAGAGCACGAGCCCGGCGACGAACCAGCGGGTGCTGTGGAAGGGCCGGGCCAGCGCGACGTAGAGCAGGCAGAGCGGCCCGGCGACGAGGCCGACGACCGCGCCCCAGAAGTGCAGGTCCTCCTGCGGGGGGAGCTCGACGGCGGGCGGGTCGTAGTGCTCGTCGTCGTCCGGATCCTCCGCGGCGGCCTCGGCGGGCTCGGGCGCAGGCTCGGCGGCGCGCCACGCGGAGGCGGGGACGACGACGTCGACCGGCGGGTTGACCCACGGCGGACGCGTCGCGGGCGGGGTCGGCGTCGACGCGGCGGGCTCGTCCGGGTCGTCCTGCGCGGGAGCGGCGTCCCGGGCCGTGGGGGTCTCGTCGACCTCGGGGTCGTCGGCCGAGGGGAGGGCCCCGTCCCACGCCGCCACGATGGACGCGAAGCGCTCGTCGACGTCGCGCTCGTCCATCTCGCCTGGCCGCTCGTTCACGGTCACTCCTGGGGGTCCGGGGCAGGGCATGATCTTCGCACGGCCTCCTGTGCGAGCGAAGGGGTCGCCCGTCGTCCGTGACGGGGGGAGCAACACCGCGGGGGTGCACTAGGCTTCCCGGCACAGACGCGGAAGGGTGGATCGGTGTTCTACTGGGTGCTGAAGACGGTCGTCCTGGGGCCGATCCTCCGCCTCCTGTTCCGGCCCTGGGTCGAGGGCGAGGAGAACATCCCCGAGGAGGGGGCCGCGATCTTCGCGAGCAACCACCTCTCCTTCAGCGACTCGATCTTCCTGCCGCTCGTCGTGCCGCGCCGGATGACCTTCCTCGCCAAGGCCGACTACTTCACCGGCGTCGGCCTCAAGGGCCGGCTCACGGCGGCGTTCTTCAAGGGCGTCGGCCAGCTGCCGATCGACCGCTCCGGCGGCCGGGCGAGCGAGGCCGCGCTCACCTCCGGCCTGCGTGTCCTGCACCGCGGCGAGATCCTCGGTCTCTACCCCGAGGGCACCCGCAGCCCCGACGGTCGCCTGTACAAGGGCCGCACCGGCGTCGCCCGGATGGCCCTCGAGGCCGGCGTCCCGGTCATCCCCGTCGCGATGATCGACACCGACAAGGCGCAGCCCACGGGCACGAAGGTCCCCAAGCTCGTGCGCATCGGCGTCCGGATCGGCGAGCCCCTCGACTTCTCGCGCTACGAGGGGATGGAGGGCGACCGCTTCGTCCTGCGCTCGGTCACCGACGAGATCATGTACGCGCTGATGGAGCTCTCCGGGCAGGAGTACGTCGACATGTACGCGACGGCGATGAAGGACCGCATCGCCCGCGAGAAGAAGAACAAGGCCAAGGAGGCCGCCGAGGCCGCCACCCCCGGGCGCGCCGCGACCGAGCTCGAGGCCGCGCTCGACGCCGAGGGGCTGGAGGGCGACGCCGGTCCGGAGCGTCGCGCGAGCTGAGGCGCACGTGGGAGTCCTCGGACCGCGCTCACCCCGCACCGGCCGCCGCGAGCCGGTCGTCGTCGAGGCCTTCCTGCGCGGGCTCGACGTCTTCCGCCCGATCGGCACCGCCTACGCGGCCTTCCTCGCGTGGACCCGCCGCGACGACATGGTCCGGCCATGGGTCGCCGTCCTCGTCATCGGCGTCCTCGCGGTGTGGTCGCTCGGGCTGCTGCTCTACCGGCGGCGCAGCCGGGTCGTCGTCGGGGTCGAGGTCGCCATCGCCGTCCTCGCCATCCTCGCGACGCCGCTCGCGGACGGGATGGACGCGGTCAGCGCCGGCCAGTACACGCTGCCGACCGTGTGGGCGGCCGGGTCGGTCGCGGGCAGCGCGGTCGTCGCCGGGGCCCGGGGCGGGCTGCTGTCAGCCCTCGTCATCGCCGCCGCCGACCTCGTCGAGATCGCCGGCCGCCCGACGCAGGCGACCGTGCACAACATCGTCATCCTCGTCCTCCTCGGCGGGCTCATCGGCCTCGCCGTCGACCTCGCCCGCTCCGGACTCGCCCGGGAGGAGCAGGTGCTGCTCGAGCGCGAGCGGCTGCGCGAGCGCGAGCGCATCGCCCGCGTCGTGCACGACGGCGTGCTGCAGTCCCTCGCGTGGATCCACCGCCGGGGCGTCGAGCTCGGCGGTCCGGCGCAGGAGCTCGCCGACCTCGCCGCCGACCAGGAGCGGGCGCTGCGCCGCTTCGTCTCGGGGGCGGGCGCACCGGGCGAGGCGCCCGTCGACCTCCACGGCGTCGAGGGCGCCGAGGTCGACCTGCGCCTGCTCGTCACCGCCCACGAGCGCCCCGGCGTCGGGGTGGCCGTGCCCGGCGACCCGCTGCTCGTCGACCCGCAGGTCGCCCACGAGCTGGACGCCGCGCTCTCGGCGGTCCTCGACAACGTCGAGCGGCACGCCGGTCCCGGGGCCCGCGCCTGGGTGCTCCTCGAGGGCGACGCGACCGGCGTCGAGCTGACCGTCCGTGACGACGGCGCGGGCGCCGAGCTCGCCGAGCTCGTGTCCGCCTCCTCCCGTGGCCGGCTGGGGGTCTCGTCGTCCATCCGCGGCCGGGTCGAGGACCTCGGCGGAACCGCCACGTGGACCACGCGTCCCGGGGCAGGATGCACCGTGCACCTCACCGTCCCGCGCCGAGCCCAGGAGCAGCCGTGACCGACGCCCCGACGACCCGGACGGACACCGCCCCCCGGGTGCTCGTCGCCGACGACCACCCGCTCTGGCTCTCCGCGCTCGAGCGCGACCTCGTGGCCCGCGGCGTGCAGGTCGTCGGCACCGCCGCGGACGGACCGGCGGCCGTGCGGCGCACCCGCGCGACGACCCCCGACGTCCTCGTCCTCGACCTCAACCTGCCGGGGATGCGCGGCGACGAGGTGTGCCGGGCCCTCGGCGACCTGCCGACGCGCGTGCTCATCCTCTCCGCGAGCGGCGAGCAGCAGGACGTCCTCGCGGCGATCAAGGCCGGTGCCACCGGTTACCTCGTGAAGTCGGCCTCGCCCGGCGAGATCCTCGACGCCGTGCTCGCGACGGCCCGCGGCGAGGCGGTCTTCACGCCGGGGCTCGCCGGGCTCGTCCTCGGGGAGTTCCGTCGGCTCGGCGCGGCGGAGGAGCCGACGGAGTCCGCGCCCGAGCGGCCCATCCCGCAGCTGACCGCCCGCGAGACCGAGATCCTGCGCCTCGTCGCGACGGGGATGACGAGCAAGGAGATCGCCGCGCAGCTCGTGCTGTCGCACCGGACGGTCCAGAACCACGTGCAGAACACCCTCGGCAAGCTGCACCTGCACAACCGCGTCGAGCTCGTCCGGTTCGCGCTCGCGCACGGCCTCGAGGACGAGGACCCCGCGGCCACCTGAGGCGTCGGGGGCCATCCGGCATCCGGGCCACGTGTCCCGGATGCCGGACGCGCACCTACCATTGACGCTCGTGAGCACGACCACCTCCTCCACGCCCCTCCAGCGGCTCGCCGCCGGTGCCGACCTCCCGGCTGCGCAGCAGCCGACCTGGCCCGACCGCGCCGCCCTCGACGAGGCCGTCGGGACGCTCGCGACCTATCCGCCGCTCGTGTTCGCGGGGGAGTGCGACGTCCTCAAGGCCCGGATGGGCGCCGTCTCGCGCGGCGAGGCGTTCGTACTCCAGGGCGGCGACTGCGCCGAGACCTTCACCTCGGCGACGGCCGACAACATCCGCGACCGGGTCAAGACGATCCTCCAGATGGCCGCCGTCCTCACCTACGGCGCGTCGGTGCCGGTCGTCAAGGTCGGGCGGATGGCCGGGCAGTACGCCAAGCCGCGCTCGAGCGACGAGGAGACCCGCGAGGGCGTGACCCTGCCGGCCTACCGCGGCGACATGGTCAACGACTACGAGTTCACCGCCGAGTCGCGCCGCCCGGACCCGATGCGCCTGGTCCGCGGGTACCACGCGAGCAGCGCGACGCTCAACCTCGTGCGCGCCTTCACGACCGGCGGCTTCGCCGACCTGCGCCACGTCCACGACTGGAACAAGGGCTTCGTCGCCAACGCGGCCAACGCCCGCTACGAGCACCTCGCCAAGGACATCGACAAGGCGATGCGCTTCATGTCGGCGTGCGGCGCCGACTTCGACGCGATGCGCACGACCGAGTTCTTCTCCGCGCACGAGGCGCTGCTGCTCGACTACGAGCGACCGATGACGCGCGTCGACTCGCGCACCGGCGAGCTCTACGACACCTCGGGCCACTTCATCTGGGTCGGCGAGCGCACCCGCGACCTCGGCGGCGCGCACATCGACTTCGTCTCGAAGGTCCGCAACCCGGTGGGCGTCAAGGTGTCCGCGGGCGCCGACGTCGACGACCTCCTGCGGATGATCGACGTCATCGACCCGCAGCGCGAGCCCGGCCGGCTGACCTTCATCACCCGGATGGGCGCCGGCCGCATCCGCGAGGCGCTGCCCTCCATCGTCGAGAAGGTCACGGCGTCCGGCGCGCAGGTCTCGTGGGTCTGCGACCCGATGCACGGCAACACGTTCTCGTCGGCGTCCGGGTTCAAGACCCGCGACTTCGACGACGTCGTCGACGAGGTGCGCGGCTTCTTCGAGGTCCACCAGGGCCTCGGGACGCACCCGGGCGGCATCCACGTCGAGCTGACCGGCAACGACGTCACCGAGTGCATCGGCGGGTCGGAGAAGATCCTCGACGCCGACCTCGGGACCCGGTACGAGTCGGTCTGCGACCCGCGCCTCAACCACCAGCAGAGCCTCGAGCTGGCGTTCCTCGTCGCCGAGATGCTCTCGCAGGACTGACCCGAGAGGTGGCCGCCATCCGCGCCGACCTGCTGTCCGACACCCTGACCCGACCGACCCCCGCCATGCGCGAGGCGATGGCCCGCGCCGACGTCGGCGACGACGTCTTCGGCGAGGACCCCACGGTCCGCGTCCTCGAGGAGAAGGTCGCCGGCCTGCTCGGCCACGAGGCGGGGCTGTACACCCCCACCGGGTCGATGGCCAACCAGCTCGGGCTGCGGCTGCACGTCGCACCGGGTCGCGAGCTCGTCGCCGACCAGCAGGCGCACGTCGTGCGCGCGGAGCTCGGTGCAGCAGCGGTGTTCTCGGGCATCACGAGCCGCACCTGGGCGAGCGAGCGCGGCCTGCTCGACCCGGCCGGCCCGATGTCGCTCGTGACGACCGGGGTCGGTCCCTACCAGGTCGAGACCTCGCTCGTCGTCGTCGAGAACACGCACAACTTCGGCGGCGGCACCGTCCAGCCGATCGGGGCTATCCGCGAGGTCCGTTCTGCCACAACGGCTCTCGGCGTGGCGATGCACCTCGACGGCGCGCGCCTCTGGAACGCCCACGTGGCGTCCGGGGTGGCGCTGGCCGACTACGGTCGCGAGTTCGACACCGTGTCGGTCTGCCTCTCCAAGGGCCTCGGCGCCCCCGTGGGCTCGGTCCTCGTCGGGTCCGCCGACGCGATGGCCGAGGCGCGCATCTGGCGCAAGCGCTACGGCGGCGGGATGCGCCAGGTGGGCATCCTCGCGGCCGCCGGCCTGCACGCCCTCGAGCACCACGTCGAGCGGCTCGCCGACGACCACGCCCGGGCACGCCGCTTCGCCGACGCCTGCGCCGAGGCGGTGCCCGGGGTCATCGACCCCGCCACCGTCGAGACCAACATCGTCGTCCTCGACGTCGGCGCGGCCGGGCTGACCTCGGCCGCGTTCGTCGAGGCGCTGCTCGCCCACGGCGTGCGGACGTACTCGGTCGGGCCGCGGGCCGTCCGCCTGGTCTGGCACCTCGACGTCGACGACGCCGGCACCGAGGCCGCCATCGCCGCGGCGCGCGAGGTGCTCACCGCGGCCTGACGCCTGGCACCCGGCGGAGGAACCCGGTTGTCGGCGGGCCTGGCACGGTGCCACCCTCGCAACGTGCGACCCGTGCCGACCCACCCGCCCTACGACCAGTTCCTCGCGACCGCCGAGTGGGTGGCCGACGCCCGGCCGGGGGTCGACCGGGAGATGGCCCGGGAGGTCTTCGGCGAGGCTGCGACCCTGCTGTACGACGGGCTGGTGATCGACGACCTCGACGAGCACGACGCGGGGCTCGTCGTCACCGGGCTGTGCCTCGACCTCGTCTCGCCCGACCCGGGAGCGGCGCTGCGCGAGCGCGCGCGGCGCGTCGGTGAGTCTCCGGGGGAGCACCACGACCCGGAGTCGGTGGCGCGCTGCTACGCCGTCTGCGTGCGGCTCTTCCAGCTCTGACCGGGGTCCCAGGCGTCGACCCCAACGGGGAGACGCCGGTGAGGTCGAACGCGGCGTCGTCGAACGCACCCACCACGGAGCGCAGCCGATCCGAGACGTCGAACAGCTCGGGGAGCTCGGCCTGGTGTCCTGCGAGTGTCGAGACGTCGTCCACGGAGCGACTGATCGCGGTCCGTACCTCCTCGGCGCGGGCCAGCAGGACCTGCCTGGCCTCGAGGCTCCACTGGTCCGGACCGTCGTCCACGGCACCCGTCTCGTCGTCCGTGCGACGACCGTACGTCGGCACGTCGCGACACCTCGACCCCCGGGTGGCGTCAGACGTCGTGGTGGAGCGCCTCGACGGGCGGGTCGTCCGCGGCGCTGGCCCCCCGGCGGCGCCGGCGGGCGAGCATCCCGCGCAGCTCGACGAGGTACATCGACGCCACGACGAGCCCGCCGCCGAGCAGCAGCCGGGGCGTGGCCGACTCGCCGCCGAGCAGCACCGCGAAGAACGCCGCGAACACCGGTTCCATCGCCATGACGATGGCGGCGCGTGTCGCCGTGAGGTGCGCCTGCGCCCAGGTCTGTGCCCAGAGGGCCGCCGCGCCGGCGACGAGGGCCATGTAGAGCACGGAGGCCCACTGGCCGCCGCCGGAGGGCGGGGTCAGACCGTCCGGGACCGCCCCCACCCCGCAGACGAGCGCGATGACGCCGGCCTGCACGGTCGCCAGTCCGACGGCGGCGGACGGGGTCGACCACCGGCCGAGGACGATGATGTGCCCGGCGTAGAGCACGGCCGACGCGAGCGTCACGCCCTCGCCGTACCCGACCGACAGCCCGCGCAGCGACAGCACGGCGAGGCCGACGGTCGTGAGGGCCACGGCGCTCCACGTGACGGCGTCGACGCGGTCGCGCAGGAGCAGCGCGCCGAGCACGGGCGTGAGGACGACGTAGGTGCCGGTGACGAACCCCGACACCGACGCGTCGGTGTGCGCGAGCCCGACGGTCTGCAGCACCTGTGCGAGGCCGTAGAGCACGCCGAGGGCGACCCCGAGGCGCAGGTCGGCGGGCGAGAGGGCCAGCGTCTGCCGCCGGAAGACGGCGAACATCACGACGGCCGCGATCGCGAAGCGCACCGCGAGGAAGTCGCTCGGCGGCACCGTCTCGACGAGGTCGCGGATGAGGAAGAAGGTCGAGCCCCAGACGGCCGTGACGAACAGCAGGAGCAGCGTCGCCGCGCGGGCGAGCCGGGGGGAGGTGGTCACCGTCGTCAGACGATGGTGACCGTGACGGTCGAGCCCTTGCGGGCCTTGCCGTTCTCGGGGTCCTGGAAGCGGACGGTGCCGAAGATGCCGCCGAGGGCCCGCTCGACCTTGACCTGGAAGCCGGCGCCCTCGAGGATGCGGCGGGCCTCCGGCAGCTGCTTGCCGATGACGTTCGGCACGTCGACGAGCACCGGCCCCTTGGACACCACGAGGGTGACCTGGTCGCCGCGGTACAGGGTGCCGTCGCGCGGGGACTGGCTGATGACGTCGCCCGCGGCGACGGTGTCGCTGTTCTCCTGGCGGGAGGCGTCGACGTCGAGGCCGAGGTCCTCCAGCGTCTTCGTGGCCGCCGCGGCGTCCTTGCCCGTGACGTCCGGCACCGAGATCGGCTGGCGCCCCTTGGACACGACGAGCGCGACGGCGGCGTCCCGCTTGAGCTGCGTCCCGGCCTTGGGCGAGGTCGAGACCACCTGGCCGTCAGGCACCTTCTCGGAGAACGCCTCGGTGACCTTGCCGAGGGCGAGCGTGCCGGACTCCAGCTGCCGGCGGGCCTCGGCGAGGGTGGACCCGGCGAGGTCGGGCACGGCGTAGCGCTCCTTGCCCTTGGAGACGGTGAGGACGACGTCGCTGCCACGCCGGACGGTCGAGCCCACGCCGGGGCGCACGTCCATGACGGTGCCGCTCGCGACGTCCTCGGAGAACGCCTGCTGCACGGTGGCGTCGAGCTCGGCCGAGCGCAGCGCCGCGACGGCCTGCGCCTGCGGGCGGTCGACGACGGACGGCACGGTGGCGGTCGCCCCGGGGCCGAGGAAGAAGAACCACGCGGTCGCGGCGGCGAGGAGCACCGACGCGGCGGCGGCCGGCCACCAGTTGCGCGGCCGGCGGCGCCGGTCGTCGACGACGACGCCCTCGAGCGGGCGCGCCCCGACGTCGATGGCGGTCGTGCGGGCGGTGTCGGAGGCGGGCGCGAGGGCCGTGCGGTCGCGCACCGGCAGGGCCGCGGTCGAGGTCGGCACGCTGGCAGCGGCGGCCGCGGCGACCCCGGCGGGGCGCGCGTCGAGGTCGGCGGCGCTGAGGCCGGAGCGGGTGCGGCGCAGCAGCGCGAGCAGCTCGGCGGCGTCGGCCGGCCGCTCGTCGGGGTCGCGGGCGGTCGCCTCGGCGACGAGCTCGTCGATCGACGCGGGCAGGCCGGGGACGCGCTCGGACGGAGCCGGCACGCCGCCGTGCACGTGCTGGTAGGCCACGTGGATGGGGGTCTCGCCGGTGAAGGCCTTGGTGCCGGTCAGCATCTCGAAGAGGACGAGGCCGGCGGCGTAGACGTCGGAGCGGGCGTCGGCCACCCCGCGCTCGACCTGCTCGGGGGAGAGGTAGGCGACGGTGCCGAGCAGGACGCCGGACGAGCTGGTCATCGTCTGGCTCGAGACCGCGCGGGCCAGGCCGAAGTCGGCGACCTTGACGGTGCCGTTGTCGTTGATGATGACGTTCTCGGGCTTGACGTCGCGGTGGATCAGGCCCTTGCCGTGGGCCTCGGCGAGCGCCATGAGGACCGGCTCGAGGAGATCGAGCGCGGCGCGCGGCGAGAGCGAGCCCTCGGCGTGCAGCACCTCCCGGAGGGTCTGGCCGGGCACGTACTCCATCGCGAGGAAGGCGTGCCCGTCGTCCTGGCCCTGGTCGAAGACCGCGACGACGTTCGGGTGCGAGAGCGAGGCGGCCGCGCGGGCCTCGCGCCGGAAGCGGCTGACGAAGGTGTCGTCGTGGACGAGGTGCGGTCGCATCACCTTGAGTGCGACCTCGCGCTCGAGGCGCTCGTCGAGGGCGAGGTAGACGGTGGCCATCCCGCCGTCGGCGAGGCGCGACAGCACGCGGTAGCGGCCGTCGAGGGTGCGCCCGATGAGCGCGTCGCCGGTGGATGACACCGTAGGAGTGTACGTAGTCACGACCCTGCCCCCGTCCCGCGACCGGCCGGTCACATGGTCGCGCGGAGGCGGTTGATCGAGCGCACGTAGGCCTTGGTGTCGGAGTACATCCCGTGGCGCTGGACCGACGCCAGGCCCTGGTAGTACCCGGCGATCGCCTGGTCGGTGCTGGAGGCCGCGCGGCCGAGCGCACGCAGCATCACGACCCCCGCGGTGATGTTGTCGCGGGCGTCCAGCAGGTTGAGCCTCCGCCCGACGAGCGAGGAGGCCCACTCACCACCGGAGGGGATGACCTGCATGACGCCGACGGCGTTGGCGGAGGAGACGGCCCGCTGGTTCCAGCCCGACTCGTGGTAGCCGACGGCGAGCGCGAGGCGGGGGTCGACGCCGTGCCGGCGGGCGGTCTCGGTGATGATCCGCTTGGTCTCGGTGCGGCTCGGGACCGAGCGCTTCGCGAGGAGGTCGTGGTTGCGGCGGGCGGCCGCGACGACGCCGGAGGGGTACTTCACGCTGTTGAAGGTGTCGGAGACCGCGTGCGCCGCGGTCGTGGGCACCTTGAGGCGCTGGCCGACCCGCAGCAGCGAACCCGTGGAGATGCCGCTGGCGCGGGCGAGCGCGCCGACCGTCGTGTCGTACCGGGCCGCGATGCCGCTCAGGGTGTCGCCGGAGCGCACGGTGTAGGACCTGGTCGAGGGGGCCGTCGAGCGGGCGGCGGCCTTGGAGGACGACGACGACGCGGTCTTCCCGCCCCGGACGACCAGGCGGTCGCCCGGGTGGATGAACGAGCTCGCGGAGCGGTGGTTGGCCTTGAGCAGGGACGCGAGCGAGACGCCGTAGCGCTGCGCGATGCCGCTGAGGGTGTCGCCGGAGCGCACGACGTGGACGGTGCTCCTGGTGGTCGCCGCCTTGGCCGACGAGGCGCCGCCCGAGGTGCGCGGGACCGAGATCCGGTCGCCGGGGTGGATCGTGCCAGGGTTCTTCAGGTGGTTGTGCGCCGCGAGGACCCGCACGGTCGTGCGGTAGCGCTGCGCGATGCCGTCGAGCGTCTCACCGGGGCGCACGGTGTGCGCGGTCCAGCCGTGCGGGGCGACCCGGCCCGGGGCGGCGACGGCGTGCAGCGTGGCGGCGGGAGCGGCGGGCGGGGGAGCGGCGGTGACCATGCGGAGGGGTCCTTCGTCGGGGGTGTCGGGCGCGCGAGGGCGTCTCGGCTGTGATATCCGGGACTCAAGGTACCGGAGTGACGGCTGGTGTGCGTGGTGTGGAAGGGATTCGGCGGCCCCGGGGCTGCTCCCGTCGCCGGCCCGGGCTGTGGCACGCTGGCCCGCGTGAGCGAGACCCCGACGAGCCCCGACGCCCGCGACGACCTCGAGGCCCTCGTCCCCGAGTGGCTGACCGTCCCCGACCTCGTCGAGCGGCTGGGCCGCCGGCTCTCGGACGTGCGCACCCTCCTCGAGGAGCGCGAGCTCATCGCGGTGCGCCGCGGCGAGCGCAACGTCGTCTCGGTCCCGGCGGGCTTCGTCGACGACGACGGGCCCCTGCCGGCGCTGCGTGGCACCTTCACCGTGCTCGCCGACGGCGGGATGGACGACGCCGAGATCATCCGCTGGCTGCACACCCCGGACGACACGCTGCCGGTGCCCGGCACGCCGCTCGACGCCATCCGCGCCGGCTTCAAGACCGAGGTCCGCCGGCGGGCGATGGAGGAGGCCTTCTAGGCCCTCGCCTCAGGCGCGGCGGGCGGTCGCGGTCGCGACGAGCTCGAGGAGCACCTCGCGGGCCTGCGGGTCCAGCGCGGGCGCGGCGTCGAGCGCGGCCCGGGCGGAGTCCGCGAGCCGCCCGATCTCGTCCTCGAGGACGCCCACGGCGCCCGAGCCGGTGATGAGGCCGCGCAGCTCGTCGACGTCGCCGACCGCGAGGTCCGGGCGGCCGACGAGCTCCTCGACCCGGGCGCGCCCGCCGGCGTCGCTGCCGGCGAGGGCGTGCGCGAGGAGGACGGTGCGCTTGCCCTCGCGCAGGTCGTCGCCGGCGGGCTTGCCGGTCTCGCCCGGGTCGCCGAAGACGCCGAGCAGGTCGTCGCGCAGCTGGAACGCCCGCCCGACGTCGAGGCCGTAGCGCGAGAGCGCGTCGAGCCCGGCGGCGTCCATCCCGCCGACCGTCGCGCCGATGAGGAGGGGGTGCTCGACCGTGTACTTGGCGCTCTTGTAGCGGATGACCCGGCCGGCGCGGGCGACGCGCTCGTCGTCGGGCAGGCCGGCCCAGGGGCGCACCGACTCGACGACGTCGAGGAACTGGCCGGCCATCAGCTGGGTGCGCATCCGGTCGAAGACGGGGCGGCCGCGGGCGACGTCGGCGTCCGGCAGCCCGCACGTCGCGTAGAGCTCGTCGGTCCACGTGAGGCAGAGGTTACCGGCGAGCACGGCGCCCGCGAGGCCGAAGCGGGCGTCGTCGCCGGACCAGCCGCGGTCGGCGTGCCGGGTGGCGAGCGCGCGGTGGGCGGCGGGCATCCCGCGGCGGGTGTCGGAGTCGTCCATGACGTCGTCGTGGATGAGCGCCGCGGCCTGGAACAGCTCCATCGCGGCGGCGAGGCGCACGAGGGACTCGGAGTCGGGGAGCCCGGCGGCGCGACCGCCCCAGTAGAGGAAGGCGGCGCGCAGCCGCTTGCCGCCCCGCAGGAGGTCGCCGATCGCCAGCAGCAGGTCCTCGACGTCCGGTCCGAGCTCGGCGAGGACGCGCGCCTGCGCGGCCAGCTCGTCGTCGAGGACGCGCTGGACCCGTCCGCGCAGGTCGGCGGTGTCGAGCACGCTGGTCACGCGGTGGCTCCTCGGCGGTTCGGGCGGGGTCGGCGCCGGACGGGCGACGGTCGGATGCTGGTGCCCCCGAGCCTACGGTGTCGCGCCTCGCGTACCCTCGCCGCCATGGCCCACTTCGGCGGGGGCGGCCGCCCCGAGCACCTCGTCGCGTCGATCCCGGCGCGCCTGCGGGATGCCCGCCCGGCCGTCAGCTTCGAGTTCTTCCCCCCGAAGGACGACGCCGCGGAGGTGCTCCTCTGGGACGCGATCCGTCGTCTGGAGCGGGTCCGCCCGGCGTTCGTGTCGGTCACCTACGGCGCCGGCGGCACGAGCCAGGACCGCACCGTCCGGGTCACGGGCCGGATCGCCGACGAGACCTCGCTCACCCCGCTCGCGCACCTCACGTGCGTCGACCAGTCGGTCGCCGACCTGCGCCGGGTCGTCGGCCAGTACGCCGACTCCGGCGTCCGCAACGTCCTCGCGCTGCGCGGCGACCCGCCGGGCGACGTCCGCGGCACGTGGCGCAACCACCCGGACGGCCTCGACCACGCCGAGGACCTCGTCCGGCTCGTCCGCGGGCTCGGCGACTTCACGCTCGGCGTCGCGGCCTTCCCCGACGTCCACCCCGACAGCCCCGACCTCGACCACGACGTCGAGGTGCTCGTGCGCAAGGCCGACGCCGGCGCCGAGTTCGCCATCACCCAGATGGTCTTCGACCCCGCCACGTGGCTGCGTCTGCGCGACCGGGTCGCCGCCCGCCGCGACCTGCCGGTGACGCCGGGGCTCATGCCGGTCACGAGCTACCGGCAGATCCAGCGGATGAGCGAGCTCATGGGCACGCCCCTGCCGCCCGGCGTCGTCGAGCGCCTCGAGGTCGTCAAGGACGACCCCGCGGCGGTACGGGCGGCCGGCGTCGAGATCGCCGTCGAGATCGGCCGCCGCCTCCTCGACGAGGGCGCGCCGGGGCTGCACTTCATCACGATGAACCGCTCGACCGCCACGCTCGAGGTGCACGAGGCCCTCGGTCTCTGACGCCGGGCGCCGGGTTCGCGACGGCCGGCCAGAGGGGTTATCCCAGCGCCGTTCCGCCCCACGACACGTCGCCGTGGGTGAACACGACGTCGGTCTCGGGTCCGGTCCACAGCTCCAGCCACGTGGGCGCGCGGTGGCGGCCGGTGAACACCGGGGGAGCCCCGCCGCGCAGCGAGCCCACCTGGCGTGCGTCGAGCCAGACGGGGGTGCAGCCCCTCGAGCCCCCACCGCAGCCGCAGCACTCGGCCACGACCAGGGCCCCTGCGTCGACGGCCCGCTGGGCCTGCGCCGGACCCAGGTCGCCATCCACGAGCGTGAGACGCCGGCCGTCGGGGTCGAAGAACTCGCCGGCGGCGTTCACCGCGCCGGGGCGGACGGCGTGCGCGCCCGTCCGAGCGGCTGCGGTCTGCGACCACGTGGGCTCGGCCGCGAGCTCGACGAACGTCCTCGCTCGCTGCCCCTTCTTCGCCACGTCCGCATGGTTTCACGCACGGGGAAGGACCGACAGGCGATCGCGTGGTCCGGCCGTGCGTCCCAGAGGGTCAGGTCAGACGGCTGAGGTAGTCCAGCAACGTCGACTCCTTCGGCGACCACACCACAGCCACCTCGTTGTCGTGGGGGAGCTCGACCGCGATCTCCACTCCCTGTCCGCGCATGGCGTCGGCCCGTCCCCTCGACCACTCGGGCAACCTGAACGAGGCGCGCGGTCGCTCGCGGAACTGGAAGCACGCAAACCCGCCACCAGCGGCGCCCTGCGCCCGAATCTGGACCCCGATCTCGCGGGCCTCGGCGGGGTCGACCAGCACGTCGAACTGGTGCCGGCGGACGGTTCGCCTGCGGGGCAGCTCATGCGGACCGACGGCGACGACGGCCTCGTGCCAGTCCGACTGGCCGTCCCAGGTCTCGACCAACACGAACGGCCACGCCGGATCGAGCCCGCCCAACAGCACGTCTGCGCGGCCTGGGTGTACAGAGCTCTGTGAGAGCCCATCGCTCCTCCGGACGGGCTCGGAGATCTTCACGGAGGGACTGTAGCCAGCCCGCTGCTCGCAGCACCTCGCACTGGTACAGGTCTACGACCTCCTGCGGCATGGACCAGCCACGCAAGACACGTGTGACCGTCCTCGATCCGGAGGATCACCTGCGCGCCCGTCGGGGGCGCGGTTAGCGTGTGCGCCCTGGGGGCCCTGCCAAGGCCGGCCGACGTCAGCATCCGAGGGGGAGCGTCACGATGAGGCACGTACGTGTTCAGGACCGTCTCTACGAACGGCAGGGATTCAAGTCAGTGCTGCCGGCGAACGGACTTCCGGTCGAGGTGCCCGTGGGGGAAGTTCCCGACCCTGGTGCTGAGCTGCTCGCGTTCTGGGGGGAGCCCACGTTCGAGCTTCGCCTCGAGCGCGGTGTCAGCTCGAAGGACGATCTCCCCGCTCAGCTCGTGTCGGCCATGCCCCACCTCATGAGTCGGCTCTCGATGGTCACTCCCGAGGGTCACGAAGGTGGCGGGATGCATGTCGAGGGCGTGACCTCCTTCATCCAGGACGAGGCCCTGGTCCTGGTGTGCGACACCGATGGCACGGGGTACACGCCGGAGATGATCGACACGATGGCGCGGATCATCGTGGACGAGCTCGAACCCCTTGCGTTGCCCGTCGCTCTCTCCGTTCCTGTCGCACGTCAGCGCTAGCCCGTGAGCCGTGGGTGGTCGGAGCGTGACCCGGCGGGGTCTCGTCGGCTGCACGGGGGGTGTTCGGCTACGGCACGTACACCATGCCGATGGTGAAGCGAGGCCCGTCCGTCTCCTCGCGGACCCGGACCTCGAGGACGAGGTCGCAGCGCCCCTCCTGTGCGGTCCACAGGTCGACGAGACAGAGCCAGCCCTCGCCCCAGCGCCGGCAGACCGAGGTCTCCCAGGTGGCGGGCGGCAGGGGCACGACGTCGACGTCGCCGTAGTCCTCGACGGCGTCACGGCACTGCGACCACACCTGCTCCGGGACCGGCTCCAGGTACGCGACGCGTCGAGCTCGACGGGGGTCCCCGTCGACGAGCAGGTCGGCGATCTCGGTCAGGGCGGGACGCCAGCCGGCCGGCACGGGCATCTCGCGGGTCCCGTCGTCCGCGTCGCTCGACAGCATGTCCTGACGATAGGAGGTGCCGGCCGATGACCCGCTCACGTGGCGCGGCGTGAGCGACGAGATCCGCGAGCCGACCCTTGGGGTCGGCGGCCGCCGTGAGCGGCTCGGCGGCCGCCGAGGTGTACGAGGCCGCTCCGGCCGAGGGCGGATGCCGACCTGTCGAGTCGAAGGCGCGCGGGGGCGCAGCGAGCCTCAGGTGGGCCGTCCGCACACCGCAGGCCGCGCACAGGACGAGTCAGCAGCTCTCCTCGACCACGAGCATCACCGCTCGGTCGTCGTCCCTGAACTCGGCCACGTCGAACGTGCTCATGGGCGGCGCCAGACCTGCGAAGAACTGCTCGAGGCGGTCGAACAGCTCGTTGCGTTCCTCTCCGGCGACCTCCCGCGGGTGCATGCCGTAGCAGTGGAGAACACGGACGTCGGGCAGCGCCATCACGCGTCGAACCCCCCTGAGGTCGAGGCGAGCACCACGCATGTGCCAGATCACGCCGGCGCCATCCGTCCACTGGCGGTCCCTCATCGGCGACGGCCACGTGCCGGCGTCCGGGTCGGGTTCACCCACGACCGGCTCGAGCCCGCGGACGATCTCGGCGAAGGTCGGGGACTGCTGCTTCTTGCCCACCCCGCCATGATCACAGGGACCGAGCCCGGTCGGCGCACGCCGCGGCGACACCTGCGATCAGCCGCCGGTGCCCCTGCGCTCGTGTCGGGCGGCCTGCGTCCGGGTGGGGCGCCGGAGCCACGACACCACGAAGACCGTCTCCACGACGGCGATGACGGTGAAGACGGACAGCAGCCACAGGTCGTCACCGACGTCCTCCTCGGCTCCGAGGAGATGGGCCACGAGGAATCCTGCGCAGACGTAGGGGAAGGCCCACAGCGCCTGCACGAACTTGCTGCCGGGGATCGCGTCGACCAGGGATCGGCGCGGCCGGGCGAGCCACGTCTCGATCGCACGCCTCATCGGACGGCTCCCTCCTCGTCGGTCTGGCACCTGGCGCGGCGTTGGACGCTCTCCGTCGAGGACGTCGAGCCATGGACGCGCCGGAGGCGCCCGCCGTTCCCGAGGCACGGCCGCCGTGCGGCCGCAGGTGAAGAGCTCCGCGACCCTGGTGAGGTCCACGAGCAGGAGTCCTCTCAGCCCCACTCCATGCGGCGGTCCGGGGTGGTCCGGCGCTCGTCGCGCCTGCGTACGGTCGCGGCCGGCCCGGGGTCGGGGTGGCGTCAGAGCCGGGGGTCGACGGGCTCGGACTCGAGGGCGAGCACGGCGAAGGCGGCTTGATGGACCTTCCAGAGGGGTTGCTGCTCCACGAACGCCGTGAGGGCCTCGAGGCCGAGGGCGTGTTCACGGAGGGCGAGCTGGCGCTTCTTGCCCAGGTGGCGGTTGCGCAGCACGTCGAGGGAGTCCAGGTAGTCGGGCCCGTAGATGATGCGGAGGTACTCCCGTCCGCGGACCTTGATGCCGGGCTGGATGCGCCCGGGGGTCAGGTGGGCGGGCTTGACGACCATGCCTTCGCCGCCGTCGGCCGTCATCTCCGTCCACCACGCGGTGGCGGCCTCGCGATCGGTGGCGGACGACAGGTCGACGTACCGGTGCCGGGTGGGGGTGATGAGGTCACCCTCGAGCCGGGACAGGGTTTCCAGGTGCCACTCGTGGGTCTCGGTCACGGCCAGGGGGCGGCCTTCCGCGGCCAGGACCTGGAAGGGGGCGAGCGTGACACCGTCGAGCCCGTCGGTGGACCGGACGTAGTGGCCGTACGCGGCGCGGAACGCGGTGGCGTTGTCCAGTCGCGTCCGGGTGCGGGCGACGAGGTCACCGACGTCGAGTCCGCGGCCGGCAGCCTGCTCCAGCACGGTGAGCGCGGCCGGCAGTGCGTTCGCGGCCGCCGCGCCGACGGAGGCGTACTGGGAGCGGATGAGGTCCAGGGCCTTGGCCGACCAGGGCAGCAGCTCGCAGTCCAGCGCGAGCCAGTCGGTCTCGAGCGTGTCGAACAACGGTGCGGCAGTAGCGCGCAACCGGTCCACGAGGTCGGTGGTGTCGGCGAAGAAGGGCCGGCCGGTGCGGGTGTGGATCACGCCGGTGCTGCCGTCGGTGACGCCGAAGCGGCGGGCTGCGGTGTGGGAGTCGCGGGTGATGACGGCGACGGCGCGTGAGCCCATGTGCTTCTCTTCGCAGACAACACGTTCGACTCCCCAGTCCGCGTACTCCTCGAACGCCTGCTCGGGGTGCTCGAGGAACCCGTCGCGGGTGGCGGTGGCGACGGGGGACATGGTCGGCGGCAGGTAGATCAACCAGCGGGGGTCCACCGCGAAGCGGCTCATGACCTCCAGCGCGGCAGCGGCGTTCTCCTCCGGGATCTTGACCTTGCCGGCGTGGGTGGTCTCCAGCCAGCGCGTGCCGGCGACGTCACCGATCTCGAGGACCGCCGGCTCCCGTTCCGTGGTGGCCGGGGCCAGGGGACGCACCGGGGCGTACCACTCCTGCTCGGCGGGCACCGACACGAGCTCCTTCTCGGGGTAGCGCAGGGCGGTCAGCGCGCCCCCGAAGACGACGCCGGTGTCGAGGCAGATGGTGTTGTTGACCCACTCCGCGGTCGGGACCGGGGTGTGGCCGTAGACGACCATCGCACGGCCGCGGTACTCCCGCGCCCACGGGTAGCGCACCGGCAGACCGTACTCGTCGGTCTCACCGGTGGTGTCGCCGTAGAGGGCGAAGGACCGCACCCGGCCCGAGGTCCGGCCGTGGTAGGCCTCCTTGAGGCCGGCGTGGGCGACGACGAGGGAGCCGCCGTCCAGGACGTAGTGGCTGAGCAGGCCGTCCATGAACCGCAGCGCCTCGGCGCGGAAATCCTCGTCCTCCTCGGCGAGCTGGGCCATCGACTCGGCGAGTCCGTGGGAGACCTGGACACGTGCTCCGCGCAGGGCGCGCACGAGCTTGGCCTCGTGGTTCCCGCTGACGCACAGGGCCGTTCCGGCCGCGACCATCCCCATGACCAGGCGCAGCACGCCCGGGGTGTCGGGGCCGCGGTCGACGAGGTCGCCGACGAAGAGGGCCTGCCGACCGGCCGGGTGACTCGCGCCCACGGCGCGCCCGGTCCGGTCCAGCTGCAGGTCCCAGCCGAGGTCGGTCAGCAGGGTCGTCAGCTCTGAGGCGCAGCCGTGGACGTCGCCGATGATGTCGAACGGGCCGTGGACCTCGGTGCGGTCGTTCCACGGCCGCTCGCGCACGATCTCGACGGTGTCGACCTGGTCTTCGCGCAGGGTGTGCACACGGCGGAAGCCCTCCTTGCCGAGCCGCCGCAGGGACCGCCGCAGGTCCCGGTGCTGGCGGGCCACGACGTGGTCGCCGAAGTCACGGTCGGGCCGGGCGCGGTTGCGTTGTGCGGCAACCTTCTCCGGCACGTCGATGACGACGGCGTCGACCAGGACGTCGTGGCTCTTGGCCAGGGCGACCAGGGAGGCTCGTGCGGCCTGCTGGACGTTCGTGGCGTCGACCACGGTGAGCAGGCCCCGCCGCAGCCGGGTGCCCACGATGTAGTGCAGGACGTCGAAGGCGTCCGGGGTGGCCGACTGGTCGTTCTCGTCGTCGGCGACCAGCCCGCGGCAGACATCGCTCGAGACGACCTCGGTGGGCTTGAAGTGCGTGCGGGCGAAGGTCGACTTGCCGCTCCCGGAGATCCCGATGAGGACGACCAGCCCACGAGCCGGGAGGGTGAGCCGGACCGGACCGGCCGGCTCGCGCACATCGACGTCAGGCATGGTCGGACTCCCCGCGGGTGAGGACGGCCATCTGGGTCGGGCTGCCCAGGTCCTCGTCGACCTCGCCGATGCCGCTGAGGCGGACGGTGTACCCGTGCTCGGCAGCGACGCGGTCGGCCCACTGCGCGAACTCGGCGCGGGTCCACTCGAACCGGTGGTCCGGGTGACGCATCCCGCTCAGTCCCTCGTAGCGGACGTTGTACTCGGCGTTCGGGGTGGTCACGACGACGGCGCCGGGCCGGGCCGCGCCGAAGACGACGCGCTCGAGCGCACCGAGACGCGGTGGGTCGAGGTGCTCGATGACCTCCATGAGCACGGCCGCGTCGAAGCCGGACATGCGCGAGTCCTCGTAGGTCAGGGCCCCCTGGAAGAGGGTGACCCGGTCGGCCTGACGTTCGCTCATCCGCTCCAGCCGCAGCCGCCGGGCCGCGATCTGCAGGGAACGGGTCGAGACGTCGCAGCCGGCGACCCGCGAGAAGGCCGCCGTGCGCACCAGGCGGTCCAGGAACTGCCCCGGACCGCAGCCGAGGTCGATCACCGAGCTCGCGCCCAGCTCGAGCAGCACCTGGTGGACCGCGTCGTGGCGGGCGGTGTTCAGCGGCACCCGCTTCTCCGCCGGCTGCAGGGCCTCTTCCTCGGCGGCCGGCTCGACGGACTCGTCGACGTCGTCACCCAGCTCGGCCAGACGCGCCAGGGCGACACGGGTCAGCCCGCCTCCCCGACCCAGGTAGCGGCGGGTGATGAGCGTGGCGTCGGGGTGCTCGGCCAGCCAGCCCTGCCCGGAGCGCAGCAGCTTGTCGACCTCGTCCGGTCCCTGCCAGTAGTGCTTGGACTCGTCCAGCACCGGCAGCAGCACGTGCAGCTGGTTGAGGGCGTCGGCGAGCCGCACCACCCCGGTCAGACGCAACCGCACGTAGCGCGATTCGCCCCACTGGGGGAACCGCTCGTCCAGGGGAATGGGCTCGACCTGCACCGTCCACCCCAGCGGTTCGAACACCCGGCGGGCGAAGTCCTCCCCGCCGCGGCACGGCAGCACGGGAAGGCCGATCTCCAGCGGGATGGCCGTGTCCGCGAGCTCCTGACGTGAGGCGCACCGGCCCGCGCGGGCGGTGCTGAACACGTCGGCCATCGCCACCCCCAGGAGCGAGGACGCGGCGTACGGGCGGTCGTTGACGTACTGGCCGAGGCTGAAGTCCGGGGACGTGCGCCCGCGAGAGCGCGCCAGGCGCACCGGGTCGACCTCCAGCAGGAGCGCGGCCGTGCACCGTTCGGTCGTGGCCTCCGGGTACAGCACGGTGGCCGTCCCGAACGACTGGGAGAACCGCTGCACCCTGTCGGGGTGCTTGTGGAGCAGATACCCCAGATCCGTCGCCGGTCGGTGTGTCGTGGTCACGGTCAGGAGCACCCGGCACAGTCTGCCCGAACGGAACCCGGCGCACCGGTGAACCATCCAGGCGCTGGGTGGCGACAGCCGGTGGCTCAGTCCTGCCGGGACGCCTCGGGAGCGTCGTCGCCGCGCCCGTCCATGCCCTTCCCGGCGACGCGACGGCGCAGAGCGGGCTCGGGGTGCGCCGGAGCGGAGGCAGGGTCGGTCGTCATGCCTGCCACCGTCCGGTCGACCGGGCTGGGAGCTGCAGTCGCTCGTCTCACCCAGCCCCGCCGGCGCCGATGCTGCGCGGGCTCACGCGCCGCTCTCGAGACCGGCCCTGTGCAGGACCCACGGGAGGGTCCGGCGCGGCATGGGTGAGTTGCTGTTCCTGACAGCCTTTTCGAGCGCGGCGTAGGCCGCATCGAAACGCGCGCCGCCGACGTCGCTCATGAGCACGGCGAGCGCCATCTCGCGCCCGCCAGGAACCCCGGCGGCAAACGCGCTGAACCGCGCCTTGTCCGTTTCCACGGCGGCTGCCAGCCGACCGGGCCCGGTGAGCGCGAGCGCGGCGGGCAGGGCGCGTAGGGCGGCGGCGGTCATCGCCTCAGCGACGGCGGTGACGTCCTGGTCGGCGTCGACCGGCCACTGCTCCCGGCGGCCACGCGGACGCACGATCTTCGAGGAGAGGCAGTCCCACGGCTGCTCCTTGCCCGGGCGGCTCCCGCTCTCGAACAGGCTGTGTCCCACGGCGCACTCATGGCTCCAGGACCACCAGGCCGCGGGCACGACACCGATGGTGAGCAGGAAGTCGCCGTACGGGCCTTCGTTGAACTGGCTGCCGAAGAGGTTGACGAGCACGACATCGCCCTCGCGCTGCAGGCGCCAGGTCGGGTAGGTGCCGCGGAAGCCCCGGGCGCGCAGTGCAGGCGCGAGTGTCGTCTTGACGGCTTGGCGCAGGGCGTCACGGGCGAGCACGCCTGCACTGTGCCACCCGGACGTTGGCGGCGCTGCCGGTTCACGGAAGAGGTTGCAGCAGCGTCACGCGTCGCGTTGCGAGCCCCAGGCGTCGTGCCTAGACCGCGCATTCGCGCTTCGGTGCGTACGAGGGCGTCCAGGGGGAACCAGGTTTCCTCCGCGGGCAGACGGGATGACCTGTCTCGCACAGTACGCACGCTGGCCGCATCCGCACATCGTGATTCACGGTCTCACCGGAGCATGAGCGGAAGCGTCGCCTCGGGCTCACTCTCTTCCCAACAGTCGCGCGAGCCAGCCGCGCCGTTGACGGGGCGAACGCTGTGTCGAGAAGTGGTCCTCCGTCGCTGCGTATGCAGCCTGAGCGATGAACGACGCAGACGGTGCGTCCACGTCGGGCAGGAGGCGCTCGACCTGTGGGTCGAAGCAGACCAGCCCGCGCGCATGGGCGATGTCCGCGATGACATCCCGGGCGTACTCCGCACCCGAGAACGTCATCGGGAAGTAGATGAAGTCACCCACGGCCTCCTCGATCAATGGCGCGGAGGCCCAGGGGCACTCCGGGCCGGAGTCGTCCGCGAGCTCGGGGTACCGAGCCAGGGCTTCCTCCACGAACGCGCGGATCCCGGCCGTTGGTGGCGCAGGTTCGTCAGAGCCCTGCAAGGCCCTTTCCATGGCATCCATGCGCTCTTCGTACTCAGCCGCAGCATCAGCGCCGTTTGACGGGCGACGTCCCTCCCACACCGCAAGGTCGTAAGACATGACGACAGCATGGCGGCCGACGGTCCACAACACGTCCGCAGTTGCGACATGAGCGACTACTTCTTCGCGGTCGCCTCGACCCACCAGTCCGTGTCGGGGTCAAGGCCTTCGACGTCGCGCAAGCGGCGACGGGCGTGAGACACCACGACGTCAGGCAGTCGCACCGCGTGGTCGTACACGTAGTGAGCCAAGCCCTCACGCCAGACGTACGTGCCGTCCGTGTACTCGACCGCGCCGTTGTTCTCGCCGCAGATCCGGCACGGCGAGTACCCCATGAAGGCACGAAACAAGGTGCCCGACACGAAGTAGAACCAGGTCCTGTCTCGCTCGACCTCGTCCCAGTCAGGGTCGATCCAGTCTCGCGGGTCCGGATAGGGCGAGCTCGTGTCCCCCTCCGCGCGCCAGTAGCCGATCAACGAGAGTTCGGGCATGGCCACATCATGCTGCCCGCGACGGCCTGCATCCGGGCGCCCGGCCGATCAGCCGCACCTGAGTCCGGATGATCGGCTGGGCGATGTACGGCTGGACGCCCTCGAGGGCTGGACTCGTTGGGCGATCTCAGCCGCAGAGGTCGAACGGGTCTGGTCCTCCGCCGGTTGACCCGGCATCGTGCCGGTGGCGGCATGAGCAGTTGGGTCGCGAGGTCCCTTCGTCAGCGGGCCCAGTAGGCCAGGTGTGAGCGGTGCAGCCACTCGTCAACCCACGCACGATCGGGCTCGTCGGGTAGGGCCGAGGCGTTGCGCAGGGCGGTGAGCCTGGCCTCGGCCTCGTCGACCTTGGCGACCACTTCCTCGAGCTCGACCTCGCCTCGCCGCACCTGTCGCAGGTAGTCGCGCTCGGGCGCCGGCACCGGGAGAGTGATCCGGCCTGTCGTGAGCAGCTCGACGCCCTGGACGCCGAGCCGCAGGGCGTGCATGGCGAACTTGGTGTCGTAGCCGTGCACGGCGACGAGCTCGGGCCGGTTGGTGTGGGCTCCGACGGCACCGGTCATCGCGTCGCGCTGCGACTGCAGATAGCCGAGGAAGCGGGCTGCTGCGAGCTTGGAGACGAAGCGGTGAGCGTTGTCGACCAGCTCGGCGCCGTACCGGTTGCGGTGGACGACTTCCTCGTCCGGAACGAACAGGGCGAGAAGGACCGTCGGGTTGCCGGCCAGTGCCAGCCGGCACCACTTGCGTGCCGAGTAGATGACCACGTCGAGGTCTCCCGCTCCTGAGCGGTTGGCCAACCCGCCGGGCTTGTCCCACACCGTGTGCCGTTGGTACTGCTCGAACTCGACCTCGGCGTTGCCGGCGTCGATGCCCCGTGGGACGCGAGCCAGTCCTGTGACGAAGCGAGGGGGCTCGAGGCAGATCCCCATCTCGTCGCGGTCGTCCTGCCCGCTGATGGACGTGCCATGCACACCGGACCCCACCTGAACCCGCAGGATCATGCCTGCCTGTGCGATCGCCCGAGCCTCTTCAGAGGCGTGCGGGTGGCTGAATCCCTCTGGCAGTGACGTGTCCCCGTGGATCTCGGTTGCCGGACTCATGACACCGAACCGTACGTCCTCCCACCCCCTGCGGCGTGGGGCCGTCGCCCTCGGTGGGTCACGGACCGGCAACGCTTTGCCCATCGTTGCTGCGGAGACCGCCCGAAACGTGGAGGGTCTTGATTCGGACGAGGCGTGAAAGGTGTTGGGGGGTGGCCGGGTTGGGTGCACGGGGGAGTGCGAGGGGTCCTGCGCTCCTCGGAGTGGCCGTCGGTGTGCTGGTCGTCGTGCAGCCCGCGTTGGCGTGTGCGGGCTCGCCCCCGCGGAGGGAATGGGGCGTCATCCCGGAGATCGCCCTCACCGTGGTTCTGGTGGCGATGACGCTCGTCGTGGGTGCAGTGGCCCGGTTGCTGGGGCGACGGCGACCCCGGATGGCGGCGTTCGGTACCGGTCTCCTCTGGTCCAGCTGTGCCGGATCCATCGCAGCGTTGGTCATCGGCAACGTCTGAGCCGCCATCGCCCGTCGTGCTCGTGCTGTCTGCCAGGCGGACGGCCATACGCCCGAGGACGCAACGGAGTGAGCCCATGAAGCGCGAATTGCCCGGTGCCCGACAGGTGTACGAGGAGTGGCGTGGGCGAACGGTCGCTACATCGGGTCGAGGTGCGACCGGAGGCGTCGGATCTCCTCGATCAGGATGGGCAGGGCGTTCCGTGCCGCAGCGACGAGGTCGTGGGCGGCAGCGTCGGCTGGTCCGCTGTCCCGCGTGAGGTAGAGGTCCTCACGGCGATCGGGATCGGCATCGATCATGATAAAGGTGTCGCCCGCTGCATGGTCACGGTCTTCGACCCATGCGCTCCACGGTGGTGGGTCACCGAGGTCAGACAGGCGCATCAGTCTGTTCGAGCTCTGCATCGTCAAGTGCTGTCGGCTCCATGATCGCGATTCTCTCGCTGCGAGCGTCGGACCCGCTCTCACCTCACGGCGAAGCGGCCGCAATGGCTGTCGGCGAGGGTGCAGGCGGTCGAGGCCGACACATCGGTAAAGGGGTCGGTGAGCGACTCGGCCGCCTGGCCTACTGGGAGTTCGAGGACTACCGCTCCTGACCACTGATTCGCTGGATGTCACACATCGCGACATGAGTGGACGACTGCGTTGCACGCAGGCTGCGGACGCGCGGGCGGGTCTCGTGGTCTGTCAGCAGCCTGCAGTGGCGGTGCTCGACGGGCGGCCCGTGGTGGGGTCGATCTCCACCGCGAAGCTGGAGCCGCCTCCCGTCTCGATCTGGAGTCGGGTGGGCGAGGTCCATGCGACGGACGTCAGCGAGTTGCCGGGGTTGTCACCGTTGAAACATCCGACCGGCCAGGTTCGAGCGGCCCACGGTGATGTCTGGCGAACGGTGAGGATCCACAGGGGGTCGATGACGTCGATGTCGTCAGTGACCACGAGCGCGGTGCGGCCCCCTGGGGCGGGGTAGGTGGTGTGCCCGGTGGGCGCGAAGAGGACCGCGTAGCCGGCGGTACCGAGCAGCAGGGTGGCGAGACCAGCGCTGGTCAAAGCGCGGAAGACCGGGCCGCGACCGAGCCGAGCGGGAGCCAGCCAGATGGCGATCATCAAGGAGACGAGGAGAAGTGCGACCGTCGCGGTGGTGTGGCCTGTCAGCGGGTCGAGCACGAGCCAGCCGCTGAGTCGGCCGACGACCCCCACACACACGACGAGGGCCGCCGAACCGGCAGCGACCATGGCCAGAGTGAAGAGAGCACGCCGACCATTGCCGCCGGCGCGGACGGCGTCGTCGCGAGAGCTTCTCCCTGGGCGATGTCAGGCATTGATGAAGTATGAGGTGTGGCCGCGCGATCCGAATGTGATTGGACGGGCGCGAGGGGACGGACCGGTCGCTACTGCACCGCCCCGCGGCATGAGCGGTAGGCGCTGCCTGCCTCAGTGTCAGGTGCCGGAGGCCATGTAGGCGGCGAGGATGTAGTTGGGGTGGCGGTCGAGGTTCTTGCGTGCTCGGTCGTAGCGCATGGTGGTGCGTGGGTCTGCGTGGCGGGCGGCGATCTGGACGTCGCGCAGGTCGACGCCGGCGTCGAGCATGGTGGTGACGAAGGTGTGGCGCAGCATGTGGGGGTGCATCCGCGCGACGTGCACGCCGCCGGCTTCGGCGATGCGGCGCAGGCGGCGGGTCGCGCACTGGCGGTCCATCCGGGTGCCCCGTCGAGTACGCAGGATCGGGCCGGACTCTCGCTCCCCGACTGCGCGTTCGATGGCTCGGGACACCGCGGGTGGCAGGGGGGTCAGGACGACCTTGCCGCCTTTGCCGCGGACCTTGAGCACGCGGTGGCCGTGCTCCTCGCCGAGATCGGTGATGTCCGACCCGCAGACCTCGAAGATCCGCAGTCCGAGCAGTCCGAGCATCGCCACGAGGGCGAAGTCGTTTGGGTTGGGCGAGGTGCGGGCGGTGGCGAGCATGGCCTCGAACTGCAGGTGGGTCAGCCCGAGGGTGGGCGACTCGGGCGGGACGTTGGGCCGGCGGACGTATCCGGCTGGTGAGTGCGTTAGAACGTCGTCGATCACGCAGGTGCGGTAGAAGCCGGCCACGACGGCGAGCCTCCGGCTGATCGTCGAGGGACGGTATCGGCGAACCTCTTGCATCCAGCGCACGTACAGCTCTAGGTGTGGGCGTTGAGCGGCCAGCGGGTCGAGGCCGTGTTCGCGGCACCAGGTGAGGTACACGCGCAGATCGGACTCGCTGTGCATTCGCGAGGCCCCCTTGAAGCGGGCCAGGTAGGCCGCGATGGCGTGGAGCAGACGGTCGTCGATGGGAGGGAGGGCGATCGGGGTCAGGACATGCGAAGTGGCCATCGGGCAGCGTCTGCCCTGACCAGGGAACGGTCAAGCCATCGCGTCAAAGACGACGCCAGCTGGTCGTTCTACTCCCACCCCCGCTGAATACGGAGCCCGACCTCATGCGTCTCGAACCAGCCGGAATCAGCATCGAAATCGACATGCTGTGGGCCAGTGAGCCCTTCTTGCGCCAACGTCAGGCAGTGGCGAGCCAACGACCGCAGCCCTGCCACATTGGCGATGATCTGGACGACCTGCTGGTCGTGAAGGTCGTCGACGTGCAGTTGCAGTCTGCTCTCGTCGTCCCAGTTCGAAACGACGGCTGCGCCAGGCGGAAAGACGTGAATGCTCACCGTGACGTCACGCTCGCCAACCGCATCCGTCGGAGTGATATCCATACACAGGAGTGTGTCGCAGGCAGACCACGTGCCCGCCAACCAGCGGCATGAGAGGGCGACTGTTCACCCCTACTCAGCGAGGCTGACCTTGGAGTACAGGCGGTCTGTCAGCTCATCGAGGAGCTCATCCCGCTCGGCCTCGGTAAGAGCAGAAAGCCGCCAGCCCATCGCCCGCACCTCACTTTGAAGCAGGCTTCGCAGCGACACCCACTTCTCATCCTCGGCCATGGAACGCGAGGCTACTTGCCCCCGCCTTGCCTCCGCACGAGTCGCGGCATGAGCGAACGGTCGGACAGCTACCGCGACTGCTTCAGGAGAACGGCGCGGTACTCCCACGCCTTGGAGTTGCTCGCGCACGCTGCGGCGTACCGCTCCGCGTCCGCTTGCGTAGGGAAGCGAAATGCTTGCGACTCTCCGGCCCAGTCTTGGCCTCTGCGCTCGGATTGCTCCCCGCACCAGAAGAGGACGCGCCCGTCGTTCAGGCGCACAGCGACTGCCCACTCGTTGGTGCGAGTGGGGAGCCGAGACCCGTGTTCCTTTGCCACCCCAGGAGCATGTCATCCGGACGAGGACGCACGGGCGGACCAAGTGCATCGCGGCATGTCCGGACGTTTGAGGCCGACCTTGCACTGACTCCAGTGCGCGCTGGCTGATGCCCTGCCACAGTGGAACCCAACCGTCCCCTGGTGGCGTCACAGGACGAAGCGGGTACACCCCGGGAGGCACGCATGCGGGCAGTTCGACAAGCCGTCGTGCTCGCTGTTGGCTTCACTCTTTCGGCATGCTCGCTGGGGAGCCCGGGAACCATGGAAGCACTCCGAGACCGCACTGAAGGTGCGGGCAGCTGCCAGCCCTACGACTCTCTCGATGATCTGCTGGGCAATACACGCTTTCGCCTCGGGCAGGCCGAGCCCAAAGCGATGACCACTGCCGTCGTCACCGGGCGCTTCAAGTCCGCAGCGCCCGGCAAGGCGTTCGTTGTTGCCGGTGCCGACGCCCCGGACGGTCAGACCGTCGACTTCGATGCGGATGACGCCGTCTGGAAGACAGTGGAGGCCCACTTCATGGTCGACCACGTCGTCAGCGGCCAGGCCGCGGTGGGCGACGAGATCACCATCGGGTTGGCATTCGGCCCGGACATCGACCCAGATCGTGCCGACCAGGATCTGCGAGACCTCGGTCGCACCCTGGTCTTCCTCAACAAGTCGCCCGTCTTCGCGTATGACTCGTCCCTCTACGGTACAGCTGGTGACGGCTCGCTTCTAGCCGCCGTGGCTGATGACGGCACGCTCTCCCTGCCCGCACGCAGCCCCGCCGAGGCCAAGGCGCTACTTCAACAGACCCCCAATCTGGCCAGCATCGAGGCGGCAGCGGTCAAGCCCGCAAGGATCCTCCTCACTGACCCCACCGGGTGCCAGGTCATCGACGAGGCAACCGACCCGGCGTAGAAGCCTCGTGGGCGATGTCACCAACTGCGGCATGTGCGCACGTCTCCGGAAGTGTCAGATTGGCGGCAGGTGAGGCACGCCGATGCCCGCGGCTTCGGACGCTCGGATGACTTCCCGCAGGGACTCCTCTAGTTCTTGACGGAGTTCGTCACGGTCCTCAGGGTTCGTGGAGCGCGCCATGGTCACCCACTCACTGAGACGGTCACCCTGTACGACGATGCCCGCGTATCGCCGGCCCATCGTTCGGACGACGACTCGATTGGTCTTGGGCGACAGGAGTTCAATCTCAGTGGCACGTTCCATGACGGGAGCCTCCCATGCGGCCACCACCTTCGGCGCTGGACTTCGAAGCGACCGAGGTGCGGCCATTTCGGATGGTCCAGGGAGCCAGCGGGCCAACAATGGATTCATGCCCTTCTGGCGTCGTTCGCAGCGAGCATGTCCGCCGGTCGTCGACAAGTCATGCCCCGACTGTGGGCACGATGAGTCGGCCCATCCTCGGCCAGGCCGAGAAGACCTAAGTCGCTGCGCGGCTTGCATCTGGGAGGAAGACACTGGCCGGCGTGACGAGGCGAGCATGTGTTCGCGGCGCTTCTCGGGCCCAGGATGAGGACTGCTGATCGTGCCCGCTCCGCGGCATTGCAGGACGTGTTCAGGGCTGCGCTAGGGCCAGCCACTCCGGGTAGTCGTGCCGAACGCCCTCGTCGTTCAGCGAGAGCATGACGTGGCCGTCTGCGCTGTCGATGGTCCAAAGGGACGTGTCCTGAAGGAGTTTCGTCGCATCCTTGGCAGCAAGAACCATGTAGGCACCTTCTTGTGTGGCTCGGTGCCGCCACTCGGCGGCCGCGAGCATTTGCGGAGGGTTCTCGTCGGCCACGAGGTCCAGCCAGCCCGCCTCATGCCACGGGATCAGAGCGGCTTGGCACTCACTTGCCAGCCACGGCCCGTGTACGACGTCCGGAGTCTCAGAACCAAGATCCCTGACTTCGTGGGTCACCTCATACAGAGCAGCCTGCTCATGTACTAGTACGTACATTTCCGACACCAGATCGGACCATCGCTCGGCAATCACGGGCCTGAGTCTGCCGCCAGCGATTGGGGCGCGACGCCGGGATGAAGATACGCACGGTCGGCGGCAGATGAGGACATCAGGTTCGGCTCTGCGGGTGACGGGGCAACCACGAAAGAAGGTCGGCACCGAGAGACTCGGTGAGGCTGCGTCCCCAGAGTGTGATGGTTCGTTGCCAGGGGTGCCCGAAGGTTCCCCACGCAGCGTCGGGTCCGAGATGGATGTAGTAGTCCCCGTTAGGAAAGACCGGGACGGGCCACGCCTCGATGTTGGCCAACGCGTGCTTCGCGGGGGAGTACCGGTAGGGGGTGTGCTGCCAGTCGAGGGCTGTCATCTCGAGGTCCCCCGCGAGCGACACGAACGCACGTAGGGCCGAGGCGTTGATCGCGGCTTCTCCGGCGGCGAACATCGCACCCTCGTCGGTAAAGACCGGGGCCAGGTCTACGACCAGGGCGTCCTCCGGAAGTGCAATCGCCGGTTGCTGGGTCTCGTAGTAGTTCGCCTCGAAGTGGAATCGCTCAAAGGGTGCCCAAGCGACGTCGTGGTCCAAGGGGATCCAGATGCCCTCCGCGGCAAACGGGCTGATCATGCCTCGAGAGGTACCCACGCGGGAAGCGTCCGCGCATGGTGACTTGCAGTCTCTACGCGGCATGAGCGGACCCGAGAACGCCCAGCTGTGGCACGCCTCGTCACTGGAATCCTCACCTCGCTGGGCTGCAGCGCGGGCGCAGGCGAATGAGGTCCTCCGCGCGATCCGTTGAGGATGTCTGGGCTCACGCTTGGCGGCAGATCGATGGCGCTGTCCGCGGCCTGTGAAGGCCTCGGCGAGGGCGCGAGTCTCGTGTAAAAGTGACAGCATGGCGTCTGTGCAGATCGCCCCCGACGCGCTGGTGGGCCACCGCCTCGAAGCCGTGACGACCCAGTGGCACGAGTTCGAGGGTGCGCGCCGCCCTGAGCCGGTTCATGTCTGGCTGACTGTCCAGGACGTTGGCGTAGTGAAGCTTCACACTCTGGACGGTCTCCTGTTGCTGCTCGAGCAGACGGCCGAGAGCGCTGTCGTGGAGATGGGTGAGCACGGGCGTCTCGTCTTGGAGCGCGGTGGTCCGCGACCTTTGGCGGAGAGGGTCGGTGAGACCATCCGCGCCGTCGAACCGCTCGAGCAGTTCTCCAGGGGCAAGGCAATCGGCGTCGTCGGTGTGCTGTTGGGGTTTGAGGCCGGCCACGTGGGCATCGGGGACCTTGGCGATGAGCTGACCGTGGAGCGATGGCCAGGGCGCTGGGCTGCCTGGGACGTGCGCCGAGTCGTGTGATCGCAGCGCGGCATGAGCGGGTTGGGAATGTTCTAACTCGAGACGACTCCCTCAGCGACCAAACGGGGCCGAGATCCAGTTCCCGTCGTGGCTCCATGAGTGTCGACGCTACGGCGACGTCGGCTGCGCACTGACAATTTAGACACCGAGTCGCACGGCGAGTGAACTGTTGGCCCTGCGAGGGCTGAGCGAGCGGGTCGCGTCTCAGCCGAGAAGTTGCTCACCTCGCCAGCGTGGGAGCTGCGTCTTGACCGCAGAGTCGGTCTGGCTCGGCGGGATCATGCCGCTACTCGCGTTCTGATATCGCCCGGAGTGCAGCCCCACGGGTGCCCAGATACAGGGCGACGGCCTCTGTCAGGTGCACCACGTCCAGCCCCGCCTCAGTTTGTCCATCGACACCAACAAACCCGAACTCGCGCTCCATGAGGCGACCGATCTCGTAAGCGACCCGGAGCGCCCGGGCCGCCGCGTCACCTACGTACCAAAAGGGGATGGCGATCGACCCTGAGACACCCGAGAACTCCACTCGGACGCGGGGATCCACGAGGGCGACCCCCACGTAGGACGGAAAGCTCTCCTGCTGTGTCTCGTAGCCCCACGACGCGACTTGTTCGCACACCCGTCTCCAGCCGGCGACGTCATGCTCTGACAAATGCAGGAGAGCCGGGCCCTCGAGCTCGAACGCCTCAAGATCGAACTGCGCGCTCTGCCACTCGAGCGTCTGGAGCGCGGTTAGACCTGGCTCGGGACGCACCAAACTGATGTCGTACGTCACGCGAGCGACGATAGCCGCCAAGCGGAATTGCCTCGACCGTTTGTGAAGCCTCACCTGCTGTGTCATGGGTGGAGATGTCACGAGGGCCATGGATGCTTCACCGCCTCCCGTGGATCACGGACTCGCAACGCTTTGCTCATCGTTGCTGCTGACGCCGCCCGAAACGTCGAGGCTCTTGACCCGGACGAGGCATGAACGACGTTGGGGGTGGCCGAGTTGCAGGCTCCTGAGCAACGGGCAGCTGAGCGGCCGGCGCCGACCAGCGCACGTGCGAGTGGGAGAGGTCCTGCGCTCCTCGGAGTGGCCGTCGGTGTTCTGATCGTCGTGCAGCCTGCATTGGGCTACGCGAGCTCGCCCCCGCGGCGGGAATGGGGCGCCATCCCAGAGATCGCCCTCACCGTGATCCTGGTGGCGCTGATGCTCGTCGTGGGAGGAGTGACACGGCTGCTGGGGCGACGACGACCCCGGATGCCGGCGTTCGGTACCGGCCTTCTCTGGTCCAGCTTCGCCGGATACATCGCAGCCTTGGTCATCTTCAACATCTGAGCCGCCGTCGTCACTCGTGCTCGCCACGCGAAACATCCGCACATCGGCATGAGCGCTGAACGCGACCCTGCTCCGCTCGTCGCGCGTACACCGACCGGGGGCGCTGGATGCGGAGGACATCAAGAGCCGTGGGGGGTGCTTGCCCTCCCGGCCTCGTCAGCCCCCCGCTCGGGCACTCCTCAGAGCAGCTCTCGCCCCGTAGGCGAGCCCGATGACTCCGCCGGCCCACGGTGGCGGGAGGAACCCGGGCCAAAGAACGCCGGCGAGCCAGAAGGTGGCTGCGAGCGCTGCTCCGACCGGCAGACCGACGAGCGCGAGTGCGAACCACGGGTCGTCCCACCGCAGCGAAGGGCGGGCGTTCGACGTTTCCTGCACAGAGTGCAGGCTACGCGGAGCCACCGCGGGCGCGGACGGACATCGAAGAGGGCGGCTGCATCGGCGTGGGGCCGCCTTCCACCGCCAGCTCCCCGGGTCGCGGTCTGGTGGACGCGGACTGCCCCCAGCGCAGAGCGGCGAGCGGCATCGTGGGTCGCGAGGCACGATGTGTGCCATGCGATTTCCCTTCGGCAAGCGACGCGACGATGCGCCGGACAACTCGCCGCCCGAGACGAGCCGGCCCCGCCCTGACGAGGTGACGGACGAGGACCTTGTTCGCGGGATCGCCGACCGGTACCTGCCCGACGACGTCCGCGAGCGCTGGCTCCGGCTGCTCCGGCCCGCGATCCGGCTCGTTCCCGTCACGGGGGCGCAGCGGCAGGTCGGCAGGCTCGGAGGGCTACCGACCCTGCCGGATGACATGCCGTGGCCGTGGTGGGAGGGCCACGGCCCCCTCTCGTACATCGGCGAGCTCGACTGCGACCAGCTCGCGACCTTCGCCCTCGCGCTGCCCGCCCCGTCGTCGGGGAGGCTGCTCTTCTTCTACTTCGACGGGTCCTACGACGACCACGAGACGACGGTCGGAACCTGGGACGCAGCCACGTTGCAGGGCGCCCGCGCCGTCCACCTCCCGACAGACCTCACGGCCCCTGCGCGGGAGGCGCCCGACGGGATCACCGTCTACCCCGAGGCCCGCATGGCAGGGCGGACCATCATGACCGCACCGGGATGGGATCACCCGGACCTGCGCGACGCGTTCCTGGAGCCCGGGCAGGACCACCGCTCCTTCATGTAGCATCCCGTGGCCGGCGACGACTTCACCGAGGCCCTCGACGAACGCCACACCGGGCCGCGGCACCAGGTGGGCGGTTACGCCACGCCGGTCCAGGGCCCTGTCGAGGACGAGGTCGCCCACGCCGCGCTGCACAACGAGGTCGCGTGGACGGACCCCAGGCTCCGCGCGGAGGCCGAGCGGTGGGAGCTGCTGTTCCAGGTCGACAGCGACGACGACCTCGACATGATGTGGGGCGACGTCGGAACCCTGTACTGGCTGGCGCGCACGGGCGACCCTACGAACGACGACCCCACCGCCATCTCGTTCACCTGGCAGTGCTGCTGACCACCGTCACGGACCGCGCGTCGTCGCTGCCAGTCGCGTTGCGGCGCAGGAAACATCAGCCCTGACGCGACCGTGCCGGCGGGCTACGCTCGCGAGATGACGGACGCAGCGACACCTGCCGATCGTCGGGCGGCGGCTCGTCGTGGGTGCACCCGATGGCTGGTCGGGCACGGTGACATCACGCCCGGGCGGTGGCTGGCGGAGCTGGCCGACGCGGCGACGGTGCCCGACCTCGACCGGTACGGCGGCGGCGGCGAGGTCGAGGCGCTGGAACACGAGGTGGCGCAGCTGTTGGGCACCGAGTCGGCGGTGTTCATGCCCAGCGGGGTCATGGCGCAGCAGGCCGCGATGCGCTCCTGGGCCGAGCGGTCGTCCACCGACGCGGTGGCCGTGCACGGGCTCTCGCACCTCGTGGTGCACGAGCTGGACGCCCTGTCCGAGATGCACCACCTGCGGGTGCAGCACCTGACCGACGAGCCACGTCCCGCGACGGTTGCGGACCTCGACCGGCTGGCCGGGCCGCTGGCCGCGGTGAGCCTCGAGCTCCCCCTCCGGGATGCCGGTTACCTGCTGCCCTCGTGGGAGGAGCTGGTCGCCTTCACCGACCGGGCGCGCGAGCGGGGCGTGCCGGTCCACCTCGACGGGGCCCGGCTGTGGGAGAGCCAACCCTTCTACGACCGCCCGCTCGCGGAGATCGCCGCCCTGTTCGACTCCGTGTACGTCTCGTTCTACAAGGGCCTCGGTGGGGTCGCCGGCGCCGCGTTGGCCGGCTCCCAGGACCTGGTCGCGCAGGCCCGACGCTGGCGGGCCAGGCACGGGGGGACGCTGTTCTCGATGCTGCCCTACGCCGTCGGCGCGCGTGACGGGCTGCGCCGCCGGCTGCCCCGGATGGCGGTGTACGCCACCCGTGCCCGGGAGCTCGCCGCGGGCCTGGGCTCGGTCGACGGTGTGCGGGTCCACCCCGACCCGCCGCACACCAACGCGTTCCGGGTCTTCGTGGACGCCCCGCTCGAGGCGCTGGAGGAGGCGACCCTGCGCGTCATGGAGACCGACCACGTCGCGCTGGCGAGCCGGTGGCGCCCGGCCGAGGTGCCTGGCTGGGCGATGACCGAGCTCACCGTGGGCGACGCGACCCTCGACTGGGACGTCGAGGACCAGCTGGCCGCGATGAGGAGCCTAGTCAGCGCCGCGCGTCGAGGTGCTCGCGCAGGATCCTCATGACGAACCGGTGGTCCTCGAGCTGCGGCAGCCCGGAGACGCCCATCCACCCGATGACACCGGCTCCCCGGACGTGCAGCGGGACGGCGCCGCCGGCAGCGGCGAACCGTGCCGAGGGCAGCGCGAACTTCTCTGCGAGAGTAGTCCCTTGGTCCTTGCACAGTCGGGCGACGTACAGCGAGGAGCGTTCGAACCGCATCACCACGCGCCCCTTGCGGCGCAGCCACTCGTTGTTGTCGCGCGTCGACCCGGGGAGCGCGCAGTGGAACAGCTGGCGCTCTCCTCGCCAGACCCCGACCGCGATCGGCAGCCCCTGCTCCAGACCCGCCTCCACGGACCGGCGGCCGAGGGCGTAGGCGGTCTGCTCGGTGAGCTCGGGCAGGACGACCTCGTCCTCCGCCCGCGCGATGTCCTCCGTCGTCGGCCACTGGTCCACAGCGCCATCATGGGGCACCTGTCAACCGATCCGTGCGCCGGTCGGGTCCCGGGTCAGGCGACGTCCATCGCCTGGCCGCCGGTGATGCGGATCAGCTCGTCGTAGGTCGTCGCGAAGACGGCGTGGCTGTGGCCGGCGGCCGCCCAGACGCGGTCGTAGCGCCCGAGGGTGACGTCGACGACCGTCTGCAGCCGCTGCGGGTGCCCGACGGGCGCGACACCGCCGATGGCCATCCCGGTGTGCTCGCGGACGAAGTCGGGGTCGGCCCGCTCGAGCGCGTCGACCTCGAGGAGGCTCCCGACCTTCGCGGTGTCGACGCGGTGCCCGCCCGAGGCGAGGACGAGCAGGGGCGTGCGAGAGCCGTCGGCGCCGACGGCGACGAAGACGAGGCTGTTGGCGATCTCGGCGGGGGAGACCCCGAGCGCGTCCGCGGCGGCCTGCGCGGTGCGGACCGCCCCGGGCAGCTGGCGCAGCTCGGGGCGGACGTGGTGCAGGGCGAGGGTCTCAAGGACCCCGGCGACGCGCCGGTGGGCCGTGAGGTCGCGCTCCGGAGGGGGTGCGGCGGCCACGTCGGCGGGGTCGGTCGACATGACCGCAGCGTAGTGACGCGGGGCCCCGTGCGGGAGGTGTGCGGGGAGGTGTCGCGGCGCCCCGGACGAGCCGGTCCGGGTCCTCGGAACCGCTTGACGGGATGTCGGGACGGGGGTCTACAGTGGTCATCAGGTCGAACACGCGTTCGAACATCCCCCACCGGTCCACCGGCCCCGCGAGGTCGCCGGGCGATCGGTCCTGCCCGTCCGGAGGTGCCTCATGGTGCGTCGTCACGACGACCCGCTCGAGGTGGCGGGGGCCGACCCGGCTCCGCGCTCCTTCGTCTGGCGGGGGCGGCGCTACACCGTGTGCGCCGTCCTCGACGCCTGGCAGGAGCGGCGCGCCTGGTGGCGCGAGGTGGGGGAGGACGGTGCGGCCACCGCGACCGAGCGGCGGGTGTGGCGGGTCGAGGCCCGCCCGCCGTCCGGTCCGGTCGGGGTCTTCGACCTCGGCCGTGACGACGACCACTGGCTCCTCCTGCGGGCCCACGACTGAGACGGACGAGACCGATGCCCCACGCCGCCACCACCCTCGACCTCCTCGAGCGCTCCCGCGCCTCCCTCGCCGACGCCTGCGTCGCGGGCCGGGCCTCCACCCGCTACCTCGCGGCCTCGCTCGCCGCGCTGCGCGCCGCCGCCGCGCTCGTCGCCTCCCGGCCGGCGCCCGAGGCCCCCGGCGCCGGGCCGCACGACGTCTGGGCGCTCGTCGCCCGCACCGCGCCCGAGCTCACCGAGTGGGCCGAGCGCTTCGCCGCGGTGACCGGGCACCGGGTCGGGGTCGAGACCGGCCTGGTCCGGGTCACCGCCCGCGAGGCCGACGACCTCCTGCGCGACGCCGAGGTCCTCCTCGACCTCGTCGCGGCCCGCCTCGGGGTCCCCGTCGCCCCCGCCGCCCGCCGGCTCGCGCCCGTCCGCTCCGCCTGAGGCCCGCCGTGCCCACCGCCGACGGGTTCGCCCACCTCCACGTCGCCTCCGGCTACTCGATGCGCTACGGCGCCTCGCAGCCCGAGGACCTCGTCGCCCGCGCCGTCGACCTCGGCCAGGGCGCGCTCGCGCTGACCGACCGCGACGGCCTCTACGGCGCGGTCCGCTTCGCGCAGGCGTGCGGCGCGGCGGGTGTCGACCCCGTCCTCGGGGTCGACCTCGCCGTCGAGGACCTCCTGCCCGCCCCGCCCGTGCGGCGGGCACGCACACCGGTGCGCGGCGGCGCGATCGTCGACCCGCGCCGGCCCCGGGTCACCGTCCTCGGTCGGGGCGGCGGCGGGGGAGCGGCCGCGGGCGCCGGCTGGGCCTCCCTCTGCCGGCTCGTCACCGAGACCCACCTGCGCGGCGAGCGCGGTATCCCGGTCACCACCCCGGCCCTCCTCGCCCGGTGGACCGCCCCGGCCGGCGACGACGCCGCGGCCCCCGCGCGCCTCGTCGTCCTTCTCGGCCCCGACTCCGACGTCGGGCGCGCCGTCCTCGCCGGGCAGCGCGAGCACGCCCGCGACCTCCTCGCCCGCTGGCGCGCGCTCCTGCCGCGCGACGGCCTCGCCGTCGAGGTCGTCCTCCACGGCGGCCCCGAGGGCACCCCCGGCTGCCGGTCGCACACCGGCCGGATGCTCGCCCTCGCCGACGCCGCCGGCGTGACGGCCGTCCTCAGCGCCGCCGTCCGGCACGCCGAGCCGGGGCAGGTGCGCACCGTCGACGTCCTCGACGCCGCGCGCCGGCTCGTCGTCCTCGACTCCCGCCACCTCGACCGGGTCACCGACGCCGGCCACCTCGCGAGCACCGCCGACATGCACGCCCGGGCCCTCACCGTCACGGGCGGCGACACCGCCCGCGCGCAGCGCCTCCTCGCGATGACCGCGCGGGTGGCCGCCGAGTGCGTCCAGCACGCCCGCGACGACCTCGGCATCGGCGCGGTCCACCTGCCCGAGCCCGAGATCCTCGGCATCGAGCCCGGCACCGACCCGATGGACGTCCTCGCGCAGCGCTGCCGCGCGGCGGTCGGCCGGCGCTACCCGGACGCCACCGACACCGAGCGGCAGGTCGTCCTCGACCGCCTCGACGCCGAGCTCACCGTCGTCCGCTCGCTCGGCTACCCGACGTACTTCCTCACCGTCGCCGAGGTCACCGACCTCATCCGGGCCCGCGGCGTGCGGGTCGCGGCCCGCGGCTCGGGCGCCGGCAGCCTCGTCAACCACCTCCTCGGCATCAGCGGGGTCGACCCGATCCGCCACCGGCTGCTCATGGAGCGGTTCTGCTCCCCGCTGCGCGCCGAGCTGCCGGACATCGACGTCGACGTCGAGTCCGCCCGCCGCACCGAGATCTACGAGGCCGTCCTCGAGCGCTTCGGCGGCGAGCGCGTCACGTGCGTCTCGATGATGGACACCTACAAGGTCCGCCACGCCGTCCGCGACGTCGGGGCCGCGCTCGGGATGCCCCCGCTCGAGATCGACGAGATCGCCAAGGCCTTCCCGCACGTGCGCGCCAAGGACGCCCGGCATGCCATCGCCGACCTGCCCGAGCTGCGCAGCCGCGGCCTGGACTCCCCGCGGATGGCGCAGTTCTTCGACCTCGTCGAGTCCCTCGACGGCCTGCCCCGCCACATCGTCCTGCACCCGTGCGGCGTCGTCCTGTCCAACGCCGGGATGCTCGACCGCACGCCCGTCGAGGCGTCCTGGCTCGGCTTCCCGATGAGCCAGCTCGACAAGGACGACGTCGAGACCCTCGGCTTCCTCAAGCTCGACGTCCTCGGCATCCGGATGCAGTCCTCGATGGCGCACGCCGTCGCCGAGGTCGAGCGGGTCACCGGCGAGCGCATCGACCTCGACGACGAGGCGCAGGTGCCGCTCGACGACCCCGACACCTTCGAGCTGATCCGCACGACCCGCACCCTCGGGATGTTCCAGATCGAGAGCCCCGGCCAGCGCGAGCTCGTCGGCAAGCTCGGCCCGACCGCCTTCGACGACCTCATCGTCGACATCTCGCTCTTCCGGCCCGGCCCGGTCAAGTCCGACATGATCACGCCGTTCCTCGAGTCCCGGCACGGCTGGCGCGAGACGCGCTTCCTCCACCCGAGCCTGGTCCCCGCGCTCGCGGAGACCGAGGGCGTCGTCGTCTTCCACGAGCAGGTGCTCCTCATCGTCGCCGAGACGACCGGGGTGAGCCTGGCCCAGGCCGACGAGGTCCGCCGCTCGATGGGCACCCCGCACGGCCAGCAGGAGGTCGAGGCGTGGTGGCGCCCGGCGGCCGCGGCCCGCGGCTACGCGGCCGAGGACCGCGACCGGATCTGGGAGGTCCTCAAGTCCTTCGCGTCCTTCGGGTTCTGCAAGGCGCACGCCGCGGCCTTCGCGCTGCCGACCTACCACTCGGCGTGGCTGAAGACCCACCACCCGGCGGCCTTCCTCTCCGGCATCCTCACGCACGACCCGGGGATGTACCCCAAGCGGCTGCTCCTCGACGACGCCCGCTCCTTCGGCATCCCCGTGCTCGGCCTCGACGTCAACGCCTCGCGCGAGGTCTACCGGATCGAGCCGGTCGAGGAGGTCGCCCCGGACCCGCGCCCGGGGTGGAAGCAGGACCCCCAGCCCTACGGCATCCGGCTCTCGCTCGCCGACGTCAAGGGCATCAGCGAGGCCGAGGTCGCCCGCGTCGTCGCCGGCCAGCCCTACGCCGACCTCGGCGACTTCTGGGCCCGCGCCCGGGTCAGCCGCCCGGTCGTCGAGCGGCTCGTCCTCGCCGGCGCCTTCGACTCCCTCCACGGCACGACGGCCGACGGCGGGCTCGGGCGGCGCGGCCGGGTCACCCGCCGCGACCTGCTCCTCCACGTCGCCGAGCTCGACCGCTGGGACCGGGGGAGCGGGCGCTCCCGTGGGACGCGCGCCGCCCGGCGGGCGCTGCCGACCTCCGCGGCGGCCGAGGTCGAGGCGGGCGGGGTCGACGTCCGTCTCCGCGCGGCCGCGCAGAGCCGGGCCGCCCGTGAGGTCGTGCCCGCCGCGGAGCAGCCGACCCAGCTGACCCTCGACCTCGGCGACCGCCCGCGCCTCGTCGCCGGGGCCGGGCTGCCCGAGATGACCGGGGCCGAGCGGGTCCGGGCCGAGCTCGACGTGCTCGGCCTCGACGTCTCGAGCCACGTCGTCAGCTTCTACGAGCCGCTGCTCGAGGCCCTCGGGGTCACCCGCAGCCGCGACCTCGTCGGCTCCCGGAGCCGCTCGGAGGTCTGGGTCGCCGGGGTCAAGGTCGCGACCCAGACCCCGCCGGTGCGCTCCGGACGGCGGGTGGTCTTCCTCACCCTCGACGACGGCACCGGCCCCTCGGACTGCACCTTCTTCGAGGACGTCCAGGGCCCGTACTCCGGCGTCGTCTTCCACTCGTGGCTGCTCCTCGTCCGCGGTGTGCTGCGCCGCACCGGCGACCGCGGCGTCTCCATCCGCGCCACCGGTGCGTGGGAGCTCGCGGCGCTCTGGGACGCCTGGCAGCTCGGGGGGCTCGAGGCCGTGCGGGCCGCCGTCGCGGCGGGGGAGGCCGAGGCGGTCGCCCGCGCCGAGGCCGCCGAGCACGCCGCCCGCGAGGCCGCCGAGCGCTCCGGACGCCGGGTCCTCGTCCACGCCTCCGGCTTCCGCCAGTCGCCGTACGCCGACATCAAGCCGGCGGGCGCCGACCCCCGCGCCGGCCGTGGGGCCCCGGTCCTCGACCACCCGGGCGGGATGCCGCGACCGGTCCCGGGCACGCCCCCGGGGCGGGTCGTCCCGGCCGCGGCGGCCGCGACCCCGGCGCTGCCGCCGCGCAAGCTGTGGCACGCGAGCCCCGGCAGCTCGGGACACTAGGGTGGGCACCGCACCAGCGCCCCACCGTCCCGGAGGAGACCCACCGTGTCCGACGACCGCGGCCGGCGGCCCGGCCCCGCGAGCGGGTCGCGGACGACGGCGGTCCAGCGCGTCCTCGACGCCCACGCCGAGCAGCGCCGCACCGCGCTCGGCCGGCCGCTGCGGGTCCTCGACCTCGGCGGGGGCACCGGCGGCACGGCCGTGCCCCTCGCCGTCGCCGGCCACGAGCTCACCGTCGTCGACCCCAGCCCGGACGCCCTCTTCTCGCTGCGCCGGCGCGCGAGCGAGCGCGGTGTCGAGGCCCGGGTCCGGGCGCTGCAGGGCGACGCCGACACCGTCGCCTCCCTCGTCGGCGCCGACGAGCCCTTCGACCTCGTCTGCCTCCACGGCACCCTCGAGGTCGTCGACGACCCCGCGGCCGCGGTCGGGGCGGCCGCCGGCCTCCTCGCCCCCGGGGGCACCTTCAGCCTCGTCGTCGCGCAGCGCCTGCACGCCGTCCTCACCCACGCCCTCGCCGGCCGGCTCGACCGGGCCCGCGCGGTCCTCGAGCGCCCCGACGGGCGCTGGGGCGAGGAGGACCCCGCGCCCCGGCGGTTCGACGAGGCCGCGGTCGTCGCGCTCGTCCAGGCACAGGGCCTCACCCCGGTCCACGTCCAGGGCGTGCGGGTCTTCGCCGACCTCGTGCCCTCCGCGCTGCTCGACTCCGAGGCCGACCGCACCGCCCTCGCCGCCCTCGAGGAGGCCGCGGCGGCCGACACCGCCCACCCGGTGCTCGGCAGCCTCGGCAGCGCCCTGCACGTCCTCGCGACCCGGGGCTGAGCACCGGGGGAGCGCCCCGTGAGCCGGCGGCAGTTCGCGCTGCCCGAGCGGCTCGTCGACACCCCGCCCGACGACACCGGCTGCACCGTCCTCCACGTCGACATGGACGCCTTCTACGCGTCCGCGAGCCTGCTCGCCCACCCCGAGCTCGTCGGCACCCCGGTGATCATCGGCGGCGGCACCCGCGGCGTCGTCCTGTCGGCGACCTACGAGGCGCGCCGGTTCGGGGTCGCCTCCGCCATGCCGATGTCCCGGGCCCGTCGCCTCTGCCCGCAGGCCACCGTGCTGCGCCCCGACCACGACCTCTACGCGACGATCTCGGCCGGGGTGATGGAGACCTTCCGGTCGGTGACGCCGCACCTGGAGCCGCTCTCGCTCGACGAGGCCTTCCTCGACGTCTCCGGGGCGCTGCGCCGCCTCGGCAGCCCCGCGGCCATCGCCCAGATGCTCCGCGACACCATCCACGACGAGCAGGGCATCACCTGCTCCGTCGGGGTCGGGCCGAGCAAGTTCGTCGCGAAGCTCGCCTCCGGGCTGGCCAAGCCGGACGGGATGGTCGTCGTCCCGCGCGACGAGGTCGTGCCGTTCGTCCAGCAGCTGCCCGTCGCGGCGCTGTGGGGGGTCGGGGACCGCACCGAGGAGGCCTTGACCCGGCTCGGCCTGCACACCGTCGCCGACATCGCCCACACGCCGCTCGCGACGCTCGAGCGCGCGCTCGGCACGGCCACCGGGCGCCACCTCCACGAGCTCGCCTGGGGGCGCGACCCCCGGCCGGTCGAGCGCGAGCAGCGCGAGAAGAGCATCGGCAGCGACGAGACCTTCGAGGCCGACATCGACGACGCCACCGAGATCCGCCGGCGCCTCCTCGGGCTCGGTGACCGCACCGCGGCCCGGGCCCGCGCGGCCGGGCTCACCGGGCGGACCGTCACCCTCAAGGTGAGGTTCAGCGACTTCACGACGATCACCCGCTCCCGGACGCTGCGCGAACCGACCGACAGCGGACGCACGCTCCACGCGACGGCGGTCTCCCTCTTCGACGCCCTCGGCCTCCAGCGCGCCCGGATCCGCCTCGTCGGGGTCCGGCTCTCCGGTCTCGTCCCGGCGACGGAGGCCCCGCTGCAGGGGGTGCTCGGCGAGCCCGAGCACGGCTGGCGGGACGCCGACCGGGCGGTCGACCGGGCCCGCGCGCGGTTCGGCTCGGGGGTGGTCCGGCCGGCCAGCCTCGTCCGTCCCCGCCCCACGGACGTCGAACCTCGTCCGTCTGGTGTGCAACCTCGTCCATCCGCTTCCGTGGGAGGACGCCGCGACATATCCTGACATTCCAGAGCTACACCCCCCGGGGGCGTCGTGAGGACGCCTTGGGCCGACCAGGGAGGATCTGTGCCCCTCTCCGACCACGAGCAGAAGATGCTCGAGCAGATGGAACAGGCGCTCGCCGCCGAGGACCCGAAGTTCGCCTCCAGCATGAAGGGCGGCGGGTTCCTCCAGCGACGACGGTGGATCATCGGCGTGCTCGGGCTGGTCGCGGGGCTCGGTCTCGTCCTCGTCGGGGTCAACACGACGATGTGGGTCGGGGCCATCGGCTTCGCCCTCATGGTCGCCTCGGTCGCCTACGCCGTCACCCCGCCCCGCAAGGCCCACCTCGGTGTCGTCAGCCCCGAGGGCGGCGTCCAGCCGGCCAAGGGCCGCCCCCGCCGCAAGAGCTCGCTCATCGACCGGCTCGACGAGCGCTGGGAGCGCCGCCAGGGCGGCAACTGGTGAATCCTGCCCGCCGCAGCAGCGGTGGGCGGACCCGTCAGGTGAGCAGCAGACCGAGCACGTAGAGCCCGGCGACGACGAGCGCCGCCGCGAGCTCGATGCCCATGCTCTGGGCGACGGCCACGACGGCGTGCTTCGTGCGCGTCCACGCCTCCGCACGGGAGGCGCCCCGGCCGGTCTCGACGAGCCAGATACCGAGCACGAACCCGATGAGCGCCCCGATGACCGGGACGACGAAGAACCCGACGACCGCGAGGACGAGGGCCAGCGCCAGGGTCGAGGTGCGCACGCCCTGCGCCTTCATCCGCCGCCCGGGGACGAGGTACTGCAGCACGCGGCCGGCGACGGCGACGAGGACGGCGAGGGTCAGCAGGACCCATGCGGTGGGGGTGTGCGTGACGACGGCCCAGACGGCCACGCCCGCCACGACGAGGAGGGTGCCGGGCAGCGCCGGGACGACGATCCCGACGAGCCCGAGCAGGATGAGGAGCGGGGGCAGGACGAGCCAGATGTCATCCACCGGCGCGTCCACGGTGAGGGATGCTGCGGGTGGGGTCAGTCGCCGACGACGGGCTGGCGCTCGGTCAGCCGCTCGCTCTCGTCGATGATGTCGGCCTTGTCCACGAGGGCCGGCACGTGCTCACGGCCGTGGTGGGCGCAGAACAGGAGCTCTCCGCCGGCGTGGAGGCGGGCGCGGATGTACGCCTGGGCCCCGCAGCGGTCGCACCGGTCCGCGGCGGTCAGGGTGGGTGCCAGTGCGGCGTTCACGTCGGCCTCCTCGGCTCGTCCGGGTCAGTGCTAGGTGTTCGGTCCACCGACCCTGTGTGGATCGGCAGGCGTTGCAACAGTCAAGCACGCCGTTTGCTTCCCGGGGCGGAGGGGGTGTCGAACTGACCGGGCGGTGTCGAGATCGTGATCTTTCGACCGACCCCCCGGACGCGTCGGCACCGGGCCCTGCGGTGCGCCTGTCGGGGGCCGTCGGGGCCGCCGGATACCCTGCGGACGTGCCTGCGACCGCTGCCAAGAAGACCGCGACGAGCAAGTCCGCGACCGAGTACACCGCCCACCACCTCCAGGTCCTCGAGGGCCTCGAGGCGGTGCGCAAGCGTCCCGGCATGTACATCGGGTCCACCGACTCCCGCGGCCTCATGCACTGCCTGTGGGAGATCATCGACAACGCGGTCGACGAGGCCCTCGGCGGCTTCTGCGACCGGGTCGAGGTCATCCTCCACGGCGACGGCTCGGTCGAGGTCCGCGACAACGGCCGCGGCGTCCCCGTCGACATCGAGCCGCGCACCGGCCTGACCGGCGTCGAGCTCGTCTACACGCGCCTGCACGCGGGCGGCAAGTTCGGCGGCGGCTCGTACACGGCCTCAGGAGGCCTCCACGGCGTCGGCGCCTCCGTCGTCAACGCCCTCTCCTCCCGGCTCGACGTCGAGGTCGACCGCGCCGGCAAGACCTACGCGATGAGCTTCCGCCGCGGCGAGCCGGGTGTCTTCTCCGACGTCGCGGGCGCCCAGGGCCGCAAGGACCCGGAGCACGAGTTCACCCCCTACACCGCCACGAGCGACCTCGAGGTCGTCGGCAAGCCCAAGCGCGGGGTCACCGGCACGCGCGTGCGCTACTGGGCCGACCGGCAGATCTTCCTCAAGGACGCCGGGCTCGACCTCGAGGGCCTGCTCGGCCGCGCCCGGCAGACCTCCTTCCTCGTCCCCGGCCTGACCATCGTCGTCCGCGACGAGCGCGGCGAGGAGCCGACCGAGGAGGTCTTCCTCCACGACGGCGGCATCTCCGAGTTCTGCGAGTACCTCGCCGCCGACGCCCCGGTCACCGACGTCTGGCGCCTCCAGGGCACCGGGACCTTCACCGAGACGGTGCCCGTCCTCGACGCCGCCGGCCACATGACCCCGACCGACGTCGAGCGCGAGTGCGTCGTCGACGTCGCGGTGCGCTGGGGCAGCGGCTACGACACGACGCTGCGCTCCTTCGTCAACATCATCGCCACGCCGAAGGGCGGCACCCACGTCGCCGGCTTCGAGCAGTCGCTGCTCAAGGTGCTGCGCAAGCAGGTCGAGGCCAACGCCCGCCGGCTCAAGGCGGGCACCGACAAGCTCGAGAAGGACGACGCGCTCGCCGGCCTCACCGCCGTCGTCACCGTCCGCCTCGCCGAGCCGCAGTTCGAGGGCCAGACCAAGGAGGTCCTCGGCACGGCCGCGGTCCGCCAGATCGTCTCGCGCGTCGTCGAGCGTGAGCTCACCGCGCTGCTCACCGAGACCAAGCGCCCCACCAAGCAGCAGGCCGCGACCCTCCTCGAGAAGGTCGTCGCCGAGATGAAGTCGCGGATCAGCGCGCGGATGCACAAGGAGACCCAGCGCCGGAAGACCGCGCTGGAGTCGTCCTCGCTCCCGGCCAAGCTCGCCGACTGCCGCAGCAGCGACCCCGAGCACACCGAGCTGTTCATCGTCGAGGGCGACAGCGCGCTCGGCACCGCGAAGCTCGCCCGCAGCAGCGACCACCAGGCCCTCCTGCCGATCCGCGGGAAGATCCTCAACGTCCAGAAGGCCTCGGTCACCGACATGCTCGGCAACGCCGAGTGCGCCTCGATCATCCAGGTCATCGGCGCCGGCTCCGGGCGCACCTTCGACCTCGAGTCGGCGCGCTACGGCAAGGTCATCATCATGACCGACGCCGACGTCGACGGCGCCCACATCCGGACCCTCCTGCTCACCCTCTTCTTCCGCTACATGCGCCCGCTCGTCGAGGCCGGCCGGGTCTTCGCCGCGGTGCCGCCGCTGCACCGCATCGAGGTCGTCAACCCCGGCAGCAAGGCCAACGAGGTCATCTACACCTACTCCGAGGCCGAGATGCGCCGGACGATGGCCTTGCTCGCCAAGCGCGGCAAGAAGACCAAGCCGCTCCAGCGCTACAAGGGCCTCGGCGAGATGGACGCCGACCAGCTCGCGGAGACGACGATGGACCCCGCCCACCGCACGCTGCGCAAGGTGACCCTCGGCGACCTCGACACCGCCGGCAAGGTCTTCGAGCTGCTCATGGGTGGCGAGGTCGGGCCGCGCAAGGACTTCATCATCGAGAGCGCCGGCGCGCTCGACCGCGAGCGCATCGACGCCTGAGCGGGGTCGCCACGCCCCGCGCCACCCTCGACGCGACCACGGCGCTCCCGCGCGCCCTGTTGCCGCTGCCCCGACGCTGGGCCATGGTGGGCGGAGCGACGCCGGACCGGAGGCGTCCCGCAGAGGGGACCGACGATGAGCACCGAGGTGGAGCAGGGCCGGGTCGCGGGCGAGGAGCCCACGGAGCTCAAGCGGGTGATGGGGCCGAAGCTGCTCCTGCTGTTCATCGTCGGGGACATCCTCGGCACCGGCGTCTACGCGCTGACCGGCGAGGTCGCCGCGGAGGTCGGCGGCGCGGCGTGGGTGCCCTTCCTCGTCGCGTTCGTCATCGCGACGATCACCGCGTTCTCCTACCTCGAGCTCGTGACGAAGTACCCGCAGGCCGCGGGCGCCGCCCTGTACACGCACAAGGCGTTCGGGCTGCACTTCGTCACCTTCATCGTCGCCTTCACCGTCATGTGCTCCGGCATCACGAGCGCGTCGACGGCCTCGCGGGCCTTCGCGGCGAACTTCGCCAAGGGCTTCGGTCTCGACAGCGGCAACGCGACGCTCGTCATGGCGATCGCGCTGCTGTTCATGGGCCTGGTCGCCCTCGTCAACTTCCGCGGGGTGGGGGAGTCGGTCAAGGCGAACATCGTCCTCACCTGCGTCGAGCTCTCCGGCCTCCTGCTCGTCATCATGGTCGGCTTCTACGCCCTGGTCGCCGGCCGCACCGACTTCAGCCGGACGGTCGTCTTCGACAGCCCCGGCGACAAGAACGCCTTCCTCGCCGTCACGGCCGCCACCTCGCTCGCGTTCTTCGCGATGGTGGGCTTCGAGGACTCGGTCAACATGGCCGAGGAGACCAAGGACCCGGTCCGCAACTTCCCGAAGATGATGCTCACCGGCCTCGGCATCACCGGCGCCATCTACGTCCTCGTCGCGCTCTTCGCCGTCGCGATCGTCCCGGTCGGTGAGCTGTCGAGCGGTGACACCCCGCTGGTCACCGTCGTCGAGACCGCGGCACCGGACATCCCCATCTCGACCCTGCTGCCGTTCATCTCGATGTTCGCCGTCGCCAACTCGGCCCTCATCAACATGCTCATGGCCAGCCGCCTGCTCTACGGCATGGCCCGCCAGGAGGTCCTGCCGCCCTTCCTCGGCAAGGTGCACCGCGGCCGGCAGACCCCGTGGGCGGCCATCCTCTTCACGACGGCCATCGCCGTCGGGCTCATCGTCGTCGTGACGCAGAACGCGGAGGGCCAGGTCATCTCGGCCCTCGGGGGCACCACGGCGCTGCTGCTGCTCGGGGTCTTCACGATCGTCAACGTCTGCGTGCTCGTCCTGCGCCGGGACCGGATCGACCGGACGCACTTCGTCGCGCCGACCGTCCTGCCGGTGATCGGCGCGCTGCTCTGCGCGTTCTTCGTCGGCCCCTGGACGGGCCGCGACGGGCTCCAGTACCAGATCGCCGGGTGGCTGCTCTCGATCGGCGTCGTCCTCTGGGCCGTCACGTGGTTCGCCAACCGTGCGATCCGCGGGAAGAAGACCTACCTGCGCGACCCCGAGGACCTCGCGGAGTCCGAGGGCAGCGTCAACTGACCGGGACGGGGCCGGTCGACTCGCGCACGACGAGCTCGGTCGGCATGACGACCTGCTCGAGCGCCGGCTCCTCGCCGGTCAGCGCGCGCAGGAGCAGCACCGCGGCCTCGCGGCCCTGCGCGGCGACGTCCTGGCGCACGGTCGTCAGGCCGAGGACGCCGGAGAGCACGTAGTCGTCGATCCCGATGACCGACAGGTCCTCCGGGACGCGCAGGCCGCCCTTGCGGGCGCTCTCGCGCACCCCGATGGCCATCTCGTCGGACGCGGCGACGACGGCGGTCGGGCGCTCGGCGTGGGAGAGGAGGATCGCGCTGTCGCGGGCCGCGGCCTCGGCGGTCCAGTCCGAGCCGAGGATCCAGTCCTCGACGACCTCGAGGCCGGCCTCGGCCATCGTCGCGCGGAAGGCCGTGAGGCGGTCCTGCGGCGTCTGGACGTGCGCGACGTTGCGGGGCACGTCGCCGATGTAGCCGATCCGGCGGTGCCCGAGGGAGATGAGGTGCTCGACGGCGGTGCGCATCGTCGCACCGTCGTCGATGCGCACGCAGGCGCGGCCGGGGACCGCGGAGCCGATGGCGACGAGCGGGAGGCCGAGCCGGTCGACGAGGTCGACCTCCTCCTGCTCCATCGGCACATTGAGGGTGATCACGCCGTCGACCCGCTTCCAGAGCATGTTCTGGGTCAGCGGGAGGCGCTGGTCGTAGCTGTCGTCCTCGAGGTCGAAGAGGATCGCGTGGTGCCCGTGCGAGCGCAGCTCCTTCTCGATGGCGCTCACGAGGGTCGCGAAGAACCAGCGGGTGAGGAACGGCGCGACGACGGCGACGACCCTCGTGCGCCCGGAGGCGAGGGACGTCGCCGTCGGCGACGCGACGTAGTGCAGCTCCTCGGCGACCTCGAGGACCCGCTGCCGGGTCTCGGGGGAGACCCGGTCCAGGCCCCGGAGCGCGCGGGAGACCGTGGCCACGGAGACCCCGGCCGCCCGCGCGACGTCCGTGATGGTGCTGATGACGTTCTCCTCGGTCCGGTCAGCCCTTCGTGCCGCCGGCCAGCAGCCCACGGACGAAGTACCGCTGGAGGCTGAGGAACACGATCACCGGGAAGGCGATCGAGATGAACGCGGCTGCCGACATCAGGTACCACCGGTTGCCGAGGGTGCCGCTGATGTTGTTGAGCACCATCGTCAGTGGGGCAAGGCTCCCCTCGCCCGCGTTGCCGCCCAGCATGGTGATGGCGACGAGGAGGTCGTTCCAGACCCAGAGGAACTGGAAGATGCCGAACGACGCGAGGGCGGGCGTGATGAGGGGCAGGAGCACCTGGAAGAAGATGCGGACGTGGCCGGCACCATCGACCCTGGCCGCCTCGAGCAGGGAGGCCGGGATCTCCTTCATGAAGTTGTGCAGGAGGAAGACGGCCAACGGCAGCGCGAACGCGCTGTGCGACAACCAGAGTGCCCAGTAAGTGCCGTTGATCCCGATCTGCTGGTACATCGTGACGAGCGGGAGCAGCGCGATCTGCAGGGGCACGATCTGCAGAGCGAAGACCGCGACGAACAGCGCGTTGCGGAAGGGGAACTCGATCCAGGCGAAGGCGTACGCCGCGAGCGAGGCGAGCAGGAGCGGCAGGAAGACCGCCGGGATGGCGATGACGAAGCTGTTGACGATGAAGTCGGTCAGCGGAGGCTGGCCTTCGGCGCCACCGAGCACCTGCGAGTAGTTGTCGAGGGTGAAACCGGTGGAGAAGGCGTGCCACCAGCCGGTCTCCTGGATGTCCTTCTGGTCACGGAAGGAGGTGACCAGCAGGCCCAGGGTGGGAGTGGTCCACGCGAGGGCGAGGACGATGGCGATGCCCGACGCCCAGGGGGAGGTGACGGCTCGGGCCGCGTTGCCCGCGGCCGACTTCTTGCGCCTGCGTCCGGCGGGGGTGTCGAGGTGGACGTCGGACGCGGCGTCGGCGACCTTCCCGGTGACCGGAGGGGGAGGGGTGGCGGTGCTCATCAGGCGTCCTTCCGCAGCTGGATGACGTTGAAGACGATGATCGGGGAGACGAGCAGGAAGATGACGATGGCGATCGCCGCGCCGAGGCCGGGCTGCTGGGTGACGAAGGAGCGGTTGTAGAACTCGTTCGCGAGGATCGAGTCGCCGAACTTGCCGCCCGAGGACGCCTGGACGATGTCGAAGGCCTTGAGCGTGCCGATGGCGATCGTCGTGAGGACGACGATGACCGAGGGGCGGATGCTCGGGAGGGTGACGAACCGGAACATCTGCAGGCCCTTGACGCCGTCGAGCTTGGCGGCCTCGATGATGTCGTCGGGGATGGCCTTGATGGCGGCCGACAGCACGGTCATCGCGAACCCGGCCTGGATCCAGATCATGATGGCGATGAGCGAGAAGGTGTTGCCGGGAGCGTTGCCGATGAAGTCGATGGGATCCATGCCGAGCTTCGTGATGATCGCGTTGAGCAGACCGACCTGCTGCGAGCCGGGGTCGCCGTTGTAGAAGTAGACGAACTTCCAGATGAGCGTCGCGCCGACCATCGAGATGGCCATCGGCAGGAAGATCAGGGCCTTGGCGACGGCCTCGCCCCTGGCGCGGTCGATGAGGATCGCGTAGAGCAGCCCGACGCTGGTGGCGAAGAGGGGGACCAGGATGACCCACAGCGCCGTGTTGCGAAACACCTCCGGCAGACCGGGGGTGGTCCAGAGGGCCGTGAAGTTGTCGAAGCCGACGAACTTGCCGCGGGTGCGCGGAGTGCCGAAGTTGAGGTCGAAGAACTTGCCGGAGTAGAAGGCCCGGCGGATCGTCAGGATCGCCGGGTAGATCAGCGCGATCGCGATGAAGAAGAGCGTGGGCCCGACGAACGCAACCGCCTGGACCTTCTCTCCTCGACGCCCCTTGAAGAGCGAGGCGAGGAGCAGGATGCCGCCGAACACGGCGGCGAAGACGACCAGGCCGAGGACCATCGTCCCGAGCCGTGATGCGGCGCCGCCGGCGTCCGCGGCGATGACTGACGTGGCGAACATGCACACCTCCGGATGCTGGGGACGACCGGTGGGCGGGGCTGGGCCCCGCCCACCGGCGCCAGGGACTTCCTACGTGCTGACCGGGGTCAGCTCGTCGGCCAGGACTTCTCGATGTTGTCGAGGGTCGTCGTGTCGTCCTGACCCTTGATCCAGTTGGTCATCTCCGACCAGAAGGTGCCCGCGCCGACCGCGCTAGGCATCATGTCCGAGCCGTCGAACCGGAAGACGGCCGCCGGGTCCTGGAGGATCTTCGCCGACTGCTGGTCGATCGGGGAGACGAGGTTGTTCGGGTCGAGGCCCTTGTTGGCGCTGACCCAGCCGCCACCGGTCGTGGCCTTCGCCTTGGCGTTGGCCCAGTCGGGCGACGCGAGGAACGCGGCGAACGCCTTGACCTCGGGGGCGTCACGGAAGGTGGCCACGAACTCGCCACCGCCGAGGACCGGCTTGGTGGAGGCGTCCACGCTCGGCAGGTAGAAGGCCCAGACGTCGCCGTCCTCGGCGACCTTGGTCCCCTCTGGCCAGTTGGAGGCGTAGAACGACGCCTGGCGGTGCATGTAGCACTTGCCCTTGAGGATCGGCTGGCCGCCGTCCTGGAAGGTCGTCGTGGCGATCGTCGACGGGGCGCCGAACCCGCCGTTCGTGTACTTGGCGTCCTTGAGGATGGCGCCGACCTTGCCGAGCGCCTCGGCGACCTTGGGGTCGTTGAACGGGATCTTGTGCTCGACCCACTGGTCGTAGGTGTCGGCGCCGGCCGTGCGCAGCAGCACGTCCTCGACCCAGTCGGTGCCGGGCCAGCCGGTGGCCGTGCCCGAGCCGAACCCGGCGCACCACGGCTTGGCGGACGGGTCGTCGGCGGCGATCTTGGCCGTGAGGGTCATCAGCTCGTCCCACGTGGTGGGGACGGTGTAGCCCTTGTCCGCGAACATCTTCGGGGAGTACCAGACGTAGGACTTCACGTTCGCGCCGAGCGGGGCGGCGTAGAGCGTGCCGTCGACGGAGCCGTACTTGCGCCAGGACTCACCGAAGTACTGGTCGACCTCCTTGCCGACGGTCTCGCTGGCGGGGATGGCCTTGCCGGTGTCGACCATCGTCTGGAGGAGGCCGGGCTGGGGGATGAAGGCGACGTCCGGCAGGTTGCCGCTCTGTGCACGCTGCGGGAGGTTCTTCTCGAAGTCCTTGTCACCTTCGTACTTGATGGTGACGCCGGTGCAGTCCTCGAAGGCCTTGTACGAGGCCTTGTGGGACGCATCCTCGGGCGTGACGATCGATGTGTAGATGCTCACTGACTTGCCCTGGAGCTGGGACTTCATGTCACACCACTTGCTGTAGTCCGTGGTGTCGGGGGAGCTGCCGTCGCCGGAGCCGCCGTCGCCGGAGCCCGAGCTGGAACCGCACGCCGCGGTCACGAGCGACATCGCGGCGATACCGACGAACGCCGCCGCCTTGCGCTTCGAGTTGAGGGCCATTGCCCGCCTCGCTTTCACTGGGTCGCACCGAGGCGGGATGCCTCGGCGGTGAGGGGAACCGGGAGTAACGTAAAAGCGTTTACACATGCGGGTCAACGCCCTGTCGAGCGTGTGCGGTAACGATTGCGTAACACGGCCGTCGCCCGAGTGGCGATCCGGCCGCTCGTGGGCCCTAGCGGACGGGCGCGCCGATGCCCGCGACGACCGTGGGGTGCGGCGCGCCGGAGCCGTCGCGCCTCCCGCTCGCGGCGGGCAGCTCGAGCGCGACGCCGCCGGCACCCGACGCGCGGGCCGGCAGCGCGCCGACCCAGGCGAGGACGAGCGTGTCCTCGCCGCGCAGGAACCGGTGTGCCCGCACGCCGCCGGTTGCCCGGCCCTTCGCCGGGTACTCGGTGTACGGCGCGACCTTGAGCGAGCCCGGCTGGGTGCCCGGCAGCGCGTCCGACGAGCCGGACGAGGTGACGACGACGTTCTCGGCAGCCGGGTCGACCGCCCCGAAGAAGACCGCAGACGCCCTGGGGGAGAGGCGGATCCCCGCCATGCCGCCGGCGGCGCGACCCTGCGGCCGGACGGACGACGCGGGGAAGCGCAGCAGCTGCGCGTCGCTCGAGACGAAGACGAGGTCCTCGGCGCCGTCGCGCAGCTCGACCGCGCCGACAACGGCGTCGCCGTCCTTGAGCGAGACGACCTCCCAGTCGGGGCTCTTCGGGTACTCGGGCACGACGCGCTTGACGACGCCCTGTGCCGTGCCGAGCGCGAGGCCCGGGCCGTCGGGGTCGAGCGAGACGATGGTCAGCGGCTCCTCGCCGCGCGGCAGGTCGACGTACACGGCGAGCGGCGCGCCCCCCGAGAGGCTGGGGGAGCCGCCGAGCGGCGGCAGCGCCGGCAGCTCGAGCGCGGACATCCGGACCATCCGGCCGCGCGACGTGACGAGCGCGAACTCGCCCCTCGCGGTGGTGCGCACGGCCCCGATGATCGCGTCGTGCTTGGCGCGCGGGCCGTCGGCGGGGATCGGGTCCGCGGAGGAGGTGCGGGCGAGCAGGCCGGTCGAGGAGAGGAGGACCCAGCACGGGTCGTCGCTCACCTCGAGCGGCGTGGTCTGCGTGAGCGGCGTGCCGGCCGACTCCAGCAACACCGTGCGGCGGGGCGTGCCGTGCGCCTTGGCGACGTCGGCGAGCTCGCCGGAGACGGTGCGGCGCAACAGCTTCTCGTCGGCGAGGATGGCCTCGAGCTCCTCGATGAGGCGCTTGAGCTCGTCGCGCTCGGCCTCGAGCTCGATGCGCGAGAACTTCGTGAGCCGACGTAGCTGGAGCTCGAGGATGTACTCGGCCTGGACCTCGGAGAGGTCGAAGACGTCGATGAGCCGGGTGCGCGCGGCGGCGGCGTCGTCGCTGCCGCGGATCAGCTGGATGACCTCGTCGATGTCGAGGATCGCGACGAGCAGGCCCTCGACGAGGTGGAGCCGGTCCTTGCGCTTGCCGAGCCGGTACTCGGTGCGCCGGCGCACGACGTCGGTGCGGAACTGCACGTAGACGCGCAGCAGCTCCTTGAGCCCGAGGGTCTGCGGCTGGCCGTCGACGAGCGCGACGTTGTTGATGCCGAAGGAGTCCTCCATCGGCGTGTGCTTGTACAGCTGCTCGAGGACGGCCTCGGGGTTGAACCCGTTCTTGACCTCGAAGACCAGGCGCAGGCCGTTCTTGCGGTCGGTGAGGTCCTTGACGTCGGAGATGCCCTGGAGCTTCTTGGCCTGGACGAGGACCTTGACCCGCTCGATGACCTTCTCGGGGCCGACGAGGTAGGGCAGCTCGGTGACGACGATGCCCATCCGGCGCGGGGTGAGCTTCTCGACGCGGGCGGTGGCGCGGGTGAGGAACTTGCCGCGGCCGGTGAGGTAGGCGTCGCGGATGCCGTCGAGCCCGACGATCCGGCCGCCGCCGGGTAGGTCGGGGCCGGGGACGAACTTCATGAGGTCGTCGAGCGAGCAGTCGGGGTGGTCGAGGAGGTGGCGGGCGGCGCCGATCACCTCGACGAGGTTGTGCGGCGCCATGTTCGTCGCCATGCCGACGGCGATCCCGCTCGTGCCGTTGACGAGGAGGTTCGGGTAGGCCGCCGGCAGGACGCCGGGCTGCTCGAGGGAGTCGTCGTAGTTGGGGACGAAGTCGACGGTCTGCTCGTCGAGGCCGGTGACCATGAGCAGCGCGGCCGGGGCCATCCGGGCCTCGGTGTACCGGGAGGCGGCCGGGCCGTCGTCGAGGGAGCCGAAGTTGCCGTGGCCGTCGACGAGCGGCAGGCGCATCGTCCAGGGCTGGGCCAGGCGCACGAGGGCGTCGTAGATCGCCTGGTCGCCGTGGGGGTGGTACTTGCCCATGACCTCGCCGACGACGCGGGAGGACTTGACGTGCGGGCGCTCCGGACGCAGGCCGAGCTCGGACATCCCGTAGAGGATGCGCCGCTGGACCGGCTTGAGCCCGTCGCGGGCGTCGGGCAGCGCGCGGGAGTAGATGACGCTGTAGGAGTACTCGAGGAACGCGGTGCGCATCTCCTCCTCGACGTCGATGTCGACGACGGTGCCGAGGGAGTCCTCGGGGGGAGGCGGGGGAGTCGTGCGCTTGGCCATGGGGTGGCGGCCGTCCTCGTGCTCGTGCGGTGCGCCGGGGTCAGGACCCGGCAGGGGTCGCCCCCATCCTCACAAACGCCCCCGGCGGGGTCGTCACGACACTCCGAACCGGCCCCGGTGCAGCACCTCGTCGACCCCGCGGCGGCGGCGCGTGCGGGCCGACCCGGACACCCGCTCGGCCTCGTGGCCCAGGGCGACGACCCCGACGAGCCGGCGCCCGGCGGGCACGTCGAAGGCCGCCAGGACCTCGTCGTGGCGCTCGGCGGGCACGCCGAAGAACAGCGCCCCGAGCCCGCGGTCGACCGCGCCCAGCAGCACGAGCATCACCGCCATCGCCGTGTCGGTGTCCCAGTAGGGGACGGGCCAGCGAGCCGGGTCGCGGTCGGTCCACCCCTTGTCGGTCTCGGCGTAGCGGTCGAGGTAGGCGTCGGGATCGGACAGGCACAGCAGCAGGACCGGCGCGGCCGAGACGCCCCTCAGCCAGGCGTCGGGCGCGCCCCGGCCGGACGCCGCGGCCCAGTAGCGCTCGCGGTCGGCCGCGTCGGTCAGCGCGACGAAGTCCCACCCCTGGCTGAAGCCCGCGCTCGGCGCCCGGACGGCGAGCGCCACGAGGTCGCGGACCACCGCCTCCGGCACCGGCGCGTCGGGGTCGAACCGTCGGACCATGCGCCGTCGTCGGACGGCCTCGTCGAGCTCCACCCGGACAGTGTGCCCGTCACGCGCGGGCCGTCCGCGGGTGGCAGGATGGAGGCATGGTGGAGGCGACGCTCCCCCCGGGCTACCCCATCGCGTGGGAGGCCGACGTGGTGCTCCGCGACGGCACGGTGGCCAGCGTCCGGCCGATCCGCCCCGCCGACGGCGACGCCCTGCGGCGGTTCCACAACGCGCAGTCCGACGAGTCGATCTACCTGCGCTTCTTCGCGCCGCTGCGCCGCCTCTCCGACGCCGACGTCCACCGCTTCACGCACGTCGACTACACCGACCGCGTCGCGCTCGTCGTGACGATGCGCGAGGAGATCATCGGCGTCGGGCGCTTCGACCGGCTCGACGCCCGCAGCGCCGAGGTCGCGTTCAACATCAGCGACCACTACCAGGGCAAGGGCATCGGGTCGGTGCTGCTCGAGCACCTCGCGGCGATCGCCCGCGACGTCGGCATCGCCCGGTTCACCGCCGAGGTGCTGCCGCAGAACCGCAAGATGCTCGCCGTCTTCTCCGACGCCGGCTACGAGGTGGCGCGTCGGGTCGAGGACGGCGTCGTCGAGGTCGGCTTCGACATCGAGCCCACCGACCGCTCGCGCGCCGTCGAGATGAGCCGCGAGCACCGGGCGGAGGCGCAGAGCCTGCACTCGGTGCTCACCCCGGACACCATCGCCGTCGTCGGCGCGAGCCGGCGCACCGACACCTTCGGCGGGCAGCTGCTCGACCGTCTCCTGGAGTCGGGGTTCGCCGGGCGCGTCGTGCCGGTCAACCCGAGCTCGAAGAAGGTGCGCCGGCTGACCTGCTACCCGACCGTGCGCGACGTGCCCGGGACGGTCGACCTCGCCATCGTCGCGGTGCCCGCCGAGGCGGTGCTCGACGTCGTCGACGACTGCGCGGAGGTGGGCGTCAAGGCGCTGCTCGTCGTGTCCGCGGGCTTCGCCGAGGACGGCCCCGAGGGGGCCGCGCGGCAGGCCGAGCTCGTGCGGCGCGCCCGCGGCGCCGGGATGCGCGTCATCGGCCCGAACTCCTTCGGCATCATCAACAACGACCCCGAGGTCCGGCTCAACGCCACCCTCGCGCCGACGCTGCCGCCACCGGGCCGGCTCGGGCTCTTCGCGCAGTCGGGCGCGCTCGGCATCGCCGTGCTCGCGTCGGCCGCCCGGCGCAACCTCGGCATCTCGACGTTCGGCTCGGCCGGCAACCGGGCCGACGTGTCCGGCAACGACTTCATGCAGTACTGGATCGACGACGCGTCCACCGACGCGGTCGGCCTGTACCTGGAGTCGATGGGCAACCCGCGCAAGTTCTCGCGGATCGCGCGCAAGCTCGCGCTCATCAAGCCGGTCATCGTCGTCAAGTCCGGCGTCTCGCGCTTCGGGGTGCCGCCGGGGCACGAGGTGCGCGAGACCAAGGCCCGGCCCGAGGTGTTCCGGGCGATGCTCAACCAGGCCGGCGTCATCCGCGTCGAGAACGTCCACCAGCTCTTCGACGTCGGGCAGCTCGTCGTGCACCAGCCGCTGCCGGCGGGCGACCGCGTGGCCGTCGTCGGCAACTCCGCCGCCCTCGGGGCGCTGACCGGCGACGCCTGCGCCAGCTGGGGGCTGACCGTGGCGCACGGGCCGGTCAGCCTGCCGAGCGAGGCCTCGGCCGAGGACTTCCACGCCGCCCTGCGCCGCGCCTTCGAGGACCCCGGGGTCGACTCGGTCGTCTCGTGCTTCATCCCGCCGCTCGCGACCGGTGACGCCGACGTCGCCGCGGCCGTGCGCGCGGCGGCTGCCGACTCCGACAAGCCGTGCGTCGCCACCTTCCTCGGCCTGCGCGGCGTCGACGACCGCGGCTCGGTGACGGGCACCGGCGGTGAGGTGCGGGCCATCCCGGTCTACGCGATGCCGGAGGACGCCGTGCGCGCGCTCGCCGCCGCGACCCGGTACGGGCAGTGGCGGGCCCGCGACCACGGCACCCCGGTCGCGCCCGTCGGCATCAACCGACGCGTCGCGGAGGACGTCGTCGAGACGGTCCTGTCGGTGCACCCGAACGGCCGACGCCTGACCCACGACGAGGCCACCGCCCTGCTGTCGGCGTACGGGGTCGACCTCTGGGGGCAGCAGGAGGTCGCGACCGTCGAGGACGCCGTCGCCGCCGCCGAACGCGTGGGCTACCCGGTCGTCCTCAAGTCCGTCGCCCCGATGGTCCGCCACCAGGGCGGCTCGGGCGGCGTGCGCGTCGACCTCGACGGCGAGCGCTCGCTGCGCGCCGCCTGGGCCTCGCTCAGCGAGCGGCTCGCCCCGCTCCAGGCCGACCGCTTCGTCGTCCAGCGGATGGCCAGCCAAGGCGTCGCGTGCGTCGTCTCCTCCGACGAGGACCCGCTCTTCGGCCCGGTCATCGGCTTCTCGGTGGCCGGCCTGCCGACCGAGCTGCTCGGCGACGTCGCGTACCGCATCCCGCCGCTCACCGACGTGACCGTCTCCGAGCTCATCTCGTCGGTGAAGGCCGCGCCGGTGCTCCACGGCTACCGCGGGCAGACCCCCGTCCACCGCGCGGCGCTCGCGGACCTCATCGCCCGCATCTCCGTCCTCGCCGACGACATGCCCGAGATCGCCTCGCTCGTCCTCAACCCGGTCAACGCCCACCCCGGCGGGGTCGAGGTGCTGGGGGCCGAGATCTCCGTCGCGCCGGCGTCGCGCCGCATCGACCCGGGTCGCCGCTCGCTGACCTGAGGTGCGTCAGCCGGCGCGGGCCTGCGCGACGAGGTCGCGCCAGGTGAGCGTGGCCGTGCTCGTGCTCGACGCGGTGCCCACCGGCGACCCCCAGCGCAGCCGCCAGTCGGCCCGGTCCCCCTTGGAGTCGAAGACGTTGACGTGGTGCGCACCGTTGGCCGCGGCATAGGCGACGGCGTCGCGGAGCGCTCGCGACTTCCGCGGGGGGTCCCTGACGTCCTCGAGGTAGCCGAGCTCGCTGACCGACCAGGGCGTGCCGTGGCGGGCGGCGAAGTCGCGGACGAACGACATGAGGTACTCGGGGCGCCGCCAGTCGACGCCGTCGGTGTAGCCCGCGGGGCAGCACGCGGTCTGCGTCGCGTGCGGGAGGGCGTACACGTCGGCCGAGACGAGGTCGACGTGGCCGCCGTCGCGGGCGTCCGTGGGCCACCAGTCGTCCGGGGTGCTGCTCCACATCCCCTTGAACGTGATGTTCATGAGGACGAGGGCGACCATCCGCTGCCCGCCGTCGGCGGCGTCCTGCTCGTCGACGATCCGCTTCAGGGCGAGCAGGCCGGCGCGGTACTGCGCGGCGTCGAAGAGACCGGCGCCGTAGTTCTCGGGCTCGTGGTAGACCGTGAGGACGATGTCCTTCGGGGTCGTCGCCACGAACGCGCGGACCTGCTCGACCACGGGGTCGGACGGTGTCGAGAGCCGCTGGGGGAGAACCCGGAACGAGTACTCGAACCGCGCCCCCGGATGGGCCCGGTGGGCCGGGGTGTCCTGCCAGCGCGCGTAGCCGAAGCCGGAGTCGAACTCGCGGTACATGTCGACCGGCCCGACGGCCGCGTCGAACCACGGCCAGCTGCTCGAGGCCGCGCCGAGGAGCAGGCGGTCGGTGGGCGTGCCGTCGCCCGGCCCGCCGTCGCCCGGCGGCAGCAGCAGGGTCCAGGCCAGCGCGGTCGTGGCGGGCGTTGAGGTGGCCGACGCACCGGCCAGCGGCCCGCTCGGCACATCGGCGTGGTCGACCAGCAGCGCCGAGAAGCGCCCGCCGCCGGTCCCGATGGCCGCGTCCCGGGTCGTCGCCGAGGCCGGTCCGTCCCACCCCGTCGTCGTCGAGGACCGGTCGGCCCAGTACGAGACGGCCGTCTCGCCGCCGCCGGCCTGCACCGAGGGTGCGGGGTGCGAGGGTGACGCCGAGGTCTCGACGGAGCCGACCGCGGTGACCGTCCCGTCCGCAGCGACACCACGCCAGACGCCGAGGGTGAGGACCGCCTTGGCGTAGGTCGTGGCGTCGAACCGCACCCGGGCCCCGGCCTCGCCGCCCCCCGCCGTGCGCCGGTAGACCGTGGACGTGACGGAGGCGGTGCCGGTCGTCGCGACGGTCGTCCAGCCCGAGAGCCCCGTCGGCCCCGTCCACCGGACGCTCGTGGCCCGCGTGAGGACGAGCAGCATCGTGTCGCCGGCCAGGGTGCCCGCGGGGACGACGACCTCCTTGGCGCGCTGGGCCTGCGGCGCCGAGTGCGACGCGCCGACGAACGTCACGCCGGTGGCGGCCTCCGCCCGCCCGGGGACGAGGAACGAGGCCAGGAGCGCGACGAGCACGCCGAGCACCGCCGGACCGCGACGAGCACCCTGTCGGAGCCCCATGGTCACACCTCCCACCCCTGGACCCGCCGGCCCGGCCGACGGTGGATGAGAGTGTGCCCGTCGGCGGGGTGCCTGTCACCCCCCGGACGGACGGGTGGGCCGAGCGGCGTCGCCTGCGCCGCACGTCACGGCACAATGGGCGCCATGACCAGCGCCCACCACGCTCCCGCCCTCCCGGCGGACCTCATCGCCTCCATCGACCGGGCCGGCTACTTCCCGGCCCTCGTCGCGGACGTCGTCTCCGCGGCCCTCGGGAGCGAGCGCATCGACAACCACCTCGTGCACCTCGAGACGACGTTCGACCGCGACGTCGTCCGGCGGCACATCACGGTGCTGGTCCTCACGCCGACCCGGCTGCTCATCGCGCACGCCGACGACCACGCCGACGAGCCGCCGGCGCCGCAGGAGGTCGCGACGGCCACGACGGAGTCCATCCCGCTGTCGGCGGTCAAGGGCGTCATGCTCACCCACGTCGTCGAGAAGCCCGAGTCGTACGTGCCCGGCACGCTCGGCCGCGAGGTGACGCTGACCCTCGGCTGGGGCACCGTGGCCCGCATCGACATGGTGCCGGCCGCGTGCAGCGACCCCGACTGCGACGCCGACCACGGCTACGAGGGGACCATCACCGGCGACGACATCGCGCTGCGCATCTCGGCCGCGGCCGACGGCGACGACAAGCTGCAGCGGGCGCTGGCCTTCGCCCGCGACCTGTCCGGCGCCATCGGGCAGCGCTGAGCGTGCTGCTCCCCGCCGCGCCCGACTACGCCTCCGGCAGCCTCGCCGACGTCCTCCCGAGCGTGTGCGCGTCGCTCGGCGTGCCCGGTGCGGTCGGCGGACTGGGGCTGGCCCCGGCGCGGCGGGCCGTCGTCGTCCTCGTCGACGGGCTCGGGGCGGCGCAGCTCGCGCGGCGGCTCGGGCACGCCCCGTGGTTCCGGTCGCTCGCGGGCTCGACGCGGCGGGTGCCGGCCGGCTTCCCGTCGACCACCGCGACCTCGATGGGCACGTTCGGCACCGGCACGACGTCGGGCGCGCACGGGATGCTCGGGTACGAGGTGATGGTGCCGGGGGAGGACCGCGTCTTCAACGAGCTGTCGTGGGAGGACGGCCCGGTGCCGGAGCGCTGGCAGAGCCTGCCCACGTGGTTCGAGCGGGCCGAGGCCGACGGGGTCGCGGTGACCCGCATCGGCCCGGCGTTCTTCGACGGCTCGGGCCTCACGCAGGCCGCGCTGCGCGGCGGCCGGTTCCGGGCCGCCGACGCGCTCCCTGCCCGGGTCGACGCCGCCCTGGCCGCCGTGCGCTCGGCACCCCGCTCGCTCGTCTACCTCTACTGGGGCGAGGTCGACAAGCTCGGCCACGTCCACGGGCCCGAGTCCTTCGAGTGGACGACCGAGCTCGAGGCCGTCGACCGCGAGCTCTCGCGCCTCGCCGCCCGGCTGCCCGACGACACCTCCCTCACCGTCACCGCGGACCACGGGATGGTCCTCTGCCCGCAGGAGACCCGCCTCGACGTCGCCCGCGAGCCCGGGATGCTCGACGGCGTGCACCTGCTGGGCGGGGAGCCGCGCGCGACCCACGTCTACTGCCGCCCCGGGGCCGCCGTCGACGTCGCCGCCGCGTGGTCGGCGTGGCTGGGGGAGCGCGCGAGCGTCGTCCACCGCGCCGACGCCGTGGCCGCGGGATGGTTCGGGACGGTCGACCCGGCGCACCTGCCCCGCATCGGCGACCTCGTCGTCGTCGCGCACGACGACTTCTGCCTCGTCGACTCCGCGCGGATGCGCCCGCAGCTGCTCGCGCTCGCGGGGATGCACGGGGCGCTGACCGCCGAGGAGCTCGACGTGCCGGTGGTCCACGCGCCGGCCCGCGTCGCCTAGGGTGTTCGCCCGTGGCGGATCTGGTGTTCTTCTCGGGGACGATGGACTGCGGCAAGTCGACGCTTGCCCTGCAGATCGACCACAACCAGCGCGCCCGCGACCGGCAGGGCATCATCTTCACGAAGCTGGACCGGGCGGGGGAGTCGGTGCTGTCCTCGCGCCTCGGGCTCGAGACGAGCGCCGTCGAGGTCGGTGACGACCTCGACTTCTGGGACGTCGTCGTCGAGCGGCTGACGGCCGGTGGGCGGGTCGACTACGTCATCTGCGACGAGGCGCAGTTCTACACCCCGCGCCAGGTCGAGCAGCTGGCCCGGCTCGTCGACGAGCTCGGGATCGCGGTGACGGCGTTCGGCATCACCGCCGACTTCCGGACCGAGCTCTTCCCGGGCTCGCGCCGCTTCATCGAGCTCGCGGACCGGGTCGAGGTGCTCCAGGTCGAGGCGCTCTGCTGGTGCGGGCGCCGGGCCACGCACAACGCGCGCATCGTCGACGGCGTCATGGTCGTCGAGGGCGCGCAGGTCGTCGTCGGCGACACCGCGGCCGCGAGCGAGGGGCTCGTCGAGTACGAGGTGCTGTGCCGCCGCCACCACATGCGCCGGATGAACAGCCACGCGGCCCGGCAGGCGTCGCCCACCCCCGACACGCTCCCGTTCGACCTCGACGCCTGCCCGGTCCCGCCACCCGCCTGACCGCGCCGGCCCCACCTGCCCCTCGCGCCTCAACATTTCGGGGTCACCCCGAAATGTCCACGAGACACGAGCTCGGAGCCGGGGTCTCGCGGACGAACCGGGGTCTCGCCGTGCCGGGTAGGTCTCGCAATGCCGAGGTGGACTTGCGGTGCCGGCGTGGTCTCGCGGTGCCGGGGTGTCATGGCGGGTCGGCGAGGCGAGGCAGGGCGGCAGAGCGAGGTCAAGTGGTCCAGCTGGGTGGAGGTATTTCGCCGATGCTGGAGAGCGGCCGGATACCTCGAACCGTTGGAGCGTCGTGGCATCGAGGTGAAACGCGACCGCGAGAGGGTCTGGTTTCACCTCGAACCGCCGGGAGCCGTGCTGGGTCGAGGTGAAACCCGACCGCGAGAGGGACTTCTTTCACCTCGAACCGCCGGGGTCAGGAGGGGCCGGACCCCTTCGTGCCGAAGACGATGTCGTCCCAGCTCGGGACGCTCGGACGGCCCTTGCGGCCGGCCGACGGACGCGCCGAGGCGGCCGGCGACTCCGCGGGATCGGGCTGCGGCGTCTCGGGCTCGGGAGCGGGGGAGACCGGTGCCTCGCGGACGGCGCGCTCGGCCTCGGCCTCCTCGCGGGCGTCGTCCTCGGGCCAGCCGCCGACGAGCGCGGTCGACGTCGTCGGCTCCTCGAGGTGCTCCTGGACCGGCTTGCGGGCGCGGGCGGCGGGCGGCGGCGGCGCGAGGACCGGGTCCTGGGCCAGCTCCTCGATGGGCAGCGCGTCGGGGCGGCCGTCGTCCTCGCCGGGCGTGTGCGTCGGGGAGGTGCGCCGCTTCGAGCGCCGGCCCCGCGCGCTGTGCTCGCGCATCGCGGCCATGAGGTCGATCGGCTCGTGCGGCTCGCGGGCCCGCGGCGCGGATGACCCGCCCGCGCGCTCGATGCCGCCGTCGGCGTCGACGTCGTAGACGTCGAGGTCGCCCGGGGTCGGTGCGCGGTGCGGGGCGGGCAGCAGGCCGGAGGTCGTGTCCTCGCTCAGCCAGCGTGCCTCGTCGTTGGTCGGGGTGACGGAGCCGCCGAGCGGCTCGTACAGCCAGGTGGCGGTGCGGCGGCGGCCACCGGCGGCGAAGACCATCGAGACCTGCCAGACGCCCTCGTCGTCACGGGCGGAGTCCCACTCGACGTCGTCGCGGTCGACGTCGCGGTCGCGCAGGCGCTCGGCGACGCGCTCCTCGAGGGTCACCGGGGCCGGGCCACGGGTGCCGACGGCGCAGCGGCGGGCGACGCGGGCGACGTGCTCGCGCTCGGCGAGGATCGGGCCCTCGAAGCGGTGCACCTTCTCGACCGGCCAGCCCGAGCGCTCGGCGACCTCCTCGGCGGACAGGCCGCGCCGGATGAGCGCCTGCACCTCGCGCGGGCGCATCCCGCCGGACATCTCGATCTGGAGCTGCCCGAGCCGGGGCCGGTCGCGCCGGGCGGCGGCACGCAGCGGCTCGTCGAGCGGCAGCCGGTAGCGACCACCGTCGGCGTCCGCGAGCAGGAGGTGCTGACCGTCCTCGTGGACGCCGATGAGGCGAAGGTCCTGCATGTCCGTACTCCCGGGTCGCTGGTCGTCAGGATGACGATGCCACCCTCGCGCATGTCGAGGGTGGAGCCCACGCCGGGTGTCCGTCGATTGCCCCGATAACCTCGTGCCATGACCGCTGCGACCGGCGACCTCGCCCCCTACGACGTCGTCCTGCTGGGCTCCTTCGGCGGCCCCGAGTCCGAGGACGAGGTGATGCCGTTCCTGCGCCGGGTCACCGCCGGCCGCAACATCCCCGACGAGCGCCTCGTCGCCGTCGGCGAGCACTACTACGCGCGGGGCGGCCGCAGCCCCATCAACGACCTCAACCGCGACCTCCTCGCCCGGCTGCGCGCCGAGCTCGAGCGCCGCGGAATCGACGTCCCCGTCGTCTGGGGCAACCGCAACTCCGAGCCGTTCTTCGCCGACGCCCTCCACGAGGCCCTCGACGGTGGCGCGACGCGGGTCGTCTCGCTCTTCACGAGCGCCTACTCCTGCTACTCCTCGTGCCGGCAGTACCGCGAGGACCTCGCGAGCGCGATGGAGCAGGTCGGCCCGGCCGGTGACGGGCTCGCCGTCGACAAGGTGCGCCAGTACGTCCACCACCCGCGGCTCGGCGCCGCGTGGGCGCGGGCGCTCGCCACGGCGCTGCGCGGCCTCGACGACCCGGCCGCCGCGCGCATCCTCTACGTGACGCACTCGATCCCGCTCGCGATGGACGACACCTCCGGGCCGGGCGACGGCGAGGGCAACCTCTACACCGACCAGCACCTGCGCCTCGGCCGGCGCCTCGACGAGGTCGTCGGCGCCGAGCTCGGCGTCGAGCTGCGTGGCGAGCTCGTCTTCTGCTCGCGCTCCGGGCCGCCGAGCCAGCCGTGGCTCGAGCCCGACGTCAACGACCGCATCGAGGAGCTCGCCGCCGAGTCGAGCGCCCCGGTCGTCTGCGTCCCCATCGGTTTCGTCTCCGACCACATGGAGGTCGTCCACGACCTCGACACCGAGGCCGCCGAGACCGCCGAGCGGGTCGGGGTGCCGTTCGTGCGGGTGCCCACGCCGCACGCCGACGACGAGTTCGTCGAGGGCCTCGTCGACCTCCTCCTCGAGCGCGCGGCCGAGGCGCGCGGCGAGGTCGTCGTCCCCGAGTCCTGGCTGCCCGGCGACGTCCGGCCGTCGACGTGCGCGCCCGGCTGCTGCCCGAACCTGCGGATGGCCAAGCCGGCCCTGTGCGGCAGCGACTGATGCTCCCCGACGTCCCCGCCGGGCTCGACCTCGCGCAGCTCGAGGACGTCGCCTGCCGCGTGGCCCGCGAGGCCGGGCGGCTCGTGCGCGACGAGCGCCCCGACGACCTCGGCTTCAGCACGAAGTCGACGGGCACCGACGTCGTGACCGAGATGGACCAGCGCAGCCAGGAGCTGTTGCTGCACCGGCTCGGCGCGCTGCGCCCGGACGACGCCGTGCTCGGCGAGGAGGAGGGCGGCCGCGAGGGGACGAGCGGGGTCACGTGGGTCGTCGACCCCATCGACGGGACGACGAACTACCTCTACGGCGTGCCGGCGTACGCGGTGTCGGTCGCGGCCGTCGTCGGCGACCCGACCCGGCCCGGGCACTGGCGCAGCGTCGCGGGCGCGGTGCTCGACCCCGAGCGCGACGAGCTGCACCACGCCCGCCTCGGTGGCGGCGCCTGGCTGACGACGGCCGCCGGCACCCGCCGCCTGCGCGCCCGTGGCACGACCGACCTCGCGCTCGCGCTCGTCGGCACCGGCTTCGGGTACGACGCCGCCGTGCGCGCCCGGCAGGCGGCCGTCCTCGCCGAGGTCCTCCCGCGGGTGCGCGACGTCCGCCGGCACGGCAGCGCGGCCCTCGACCTGTGCGCCGTCGCGACCGGTCGGCTCGACGGCTACTACGAGAGCGGGCTCAACGCCTGGGACCGCGCCGCCGGCGAGCTCGTCGCCCGCGAGGCCGGCGCGGTCGTCGGCGGGAGCGTCGACGACGTCGCCTCGCGCGACCTCACGTGGGCCGCGGCGCCGGCCCTCGCGGACGCCCTCGCGGCCCTCGTCCGGCCCCTCACGACCGAGCACGTCGGGAGCCTCGGGCAGCCCGGCTGACCGGGCGCAGGGACGACCCTGCACCGGGGGATGGACCCGCGTGGCGGGGGTATCCGGCGATGGTGCACAATCTGGCGCGCACGATCGTCCCACCGGGCACAAAGACGCCTCTCCGTGCGTTGTCCGGGCCGATCGGCACGACGAAGGGTGGAACACCAGCATGGCAACCGACTACGACGCACCTCGCAAGACCGAGGAGGACGTCTCCGAGGACTCGATCGAAGAGCTGAAGAACCGGCGCGTCGACTCCCGGTCCTCGAGCGTGGACGTCGACGAGACCGAGCAGGCCGAGGGCTTCGAGCTGCCCGGCGCCGACCTCTCCGGCGAGGAGCTCTCGGTGCGGGTCCTCCCGCGCCAGGCGGACGAGTTCACCTGCTCGCAGTGCTTCCTCGTCCACCACCGCAGCCAGCTCGCGAGCGACGCGAAGGGCGTCCTCGTCTGCCGCGACTGCGCGGCCTGAGCACCGCCGCACCCGTGGGAGGCCCGACCCGCGTGCCCGTCGCCGTCCGGCGGCTGCACGAGGACGCCGTCCTCCCGCGCTACAGCACCGACGGGGATGCCGGGGCCGACCTCAGCAGCGTCGCCGAGGTGACCCTGGCACCCGGGGAGCGGGCGCTGGTCCCGACCGGGATCGCGCTCGCGCTGCCGCCGGGGACCGTGGGGCTGGTGCACCCCCGCTCGGGCCTCGCGGCCCGGCACGGCGTGAGCATCGTCAACGCCCCGGGCACCGTCGACTCCGGCTACCGCGGCGAGGTGCTGGTCAACCTGGTCAACCTCGACCCGACCGAGAGCTTCACGGTGCGGGTCGGCGACCGGATCGCCCAGCTCGTCGTCCAGGAGTACCTCCACGCCGACTTCTCGGCCACCGATTCGCTTCCCGGCAGCGCCCGGGGAGAGACTGGACACGGGTCCACCGGGGGCTTCGGCTCCACCGACACCCCCTGACCCACCGACCATCACACGTTTCGAGGACCACCGCCGTGAGCATCTTCCGCAGGAGCAAGCGCACCGAGACCGAGCCGGCGTCCGCGCCGGAGGTCGAGGACGCCACCGCCGTCGAGGACGAGGGCACCGAGGCCGCGCCGGAGGACGACGCGGCCGACCGCACGAGCGGCCCCTACGACGTCAGCGAGGTCGACGGGCGCGACGGTCGCCTCGACCTCGGCGCCCTCTGGGTGCGCGGCGTCCCCGGGATGGAGCTGCGCCTCGAGGTCGACCAGGAGACGCAGGTCGTCAACGCGGCGACCGCGGTGTTCGGCGAGTCCGCCCTCCAGGTCCAGGCCTTCGCGGCGCCGCGCACCGAGGGCCTGTGGGCCGACATCCGCCGCGAGATCGCGATGTCCGTCGAGCGGCAGGGCGGCACCGTCGAGGAGGTCCCGAGCGAGCTCGGCACGCGGCTGCGGACGCGGCTGCCCTCGGCCGGCCCGGACGGGCGCACCGTCTTCGCGCCCGCGACCTTCGTCGGCGTCGACGGCCCCCGCTGGTTCCTGCGCGGCGTCCTCTCCGGGCGCGCGGCCATCGACGACGAGGCGGCCGAGCCGCTGCTCGAGGTGCTCCGCGAGCTCGTCGTCGTCCGTGGCACCGACCCGATGGCCCCGCGCGAGCTGCTGCCCCTGCGCCTGCCGCAGGACGAGCCGGCGGCGGCCGCCGACGAGGCCGACGACGACGCGCCCGCGACGCTCGACCCCTTCGAGCGCGGGCCCGAGATCACCGAGGTGCGCTGATGACCCTCCGTGAGCGCCTGCGCGACCTCTCGCGCACGCCGCTGGAGCAGGACGCCGACGAGCTGCAGCAGCAGTCGGCCTCCGAGGGCGGCGACGACCTGTCGGCCCTGGCCCCCCGCTTCTCCGCGTGCGTGTGCGGCTCGGTCCGCGCCGTGACGCTGCCCCCGCGCCGCAGCGTGCCCGCCCTCGTCGCCGAGGTGTGGGACGGCAAGGGCGCGGTCAACCTCGTGTGGGTGGGCCGGCGCTCCATCGGCGGCATCGAGCCCGGGACATTCGTGCGGGCCCGCGGTCGGGTCACGACGGTCCGCGGGGTGCAGACGATCTTCAACCCCGCCTACGAGATCCTCCCGAAGCAGTGAGCGCGGCCCACCCCGCGCCCGCGGCCGAGACGGTCGAGGCGCTGATCCGCCACCGCCTCTCGGTGGCGCTCGGCGGGTGGCGCGGGTCGGTCGAGACGGCGCTGCCGACCCTCGTCTTCGTCGTCGCGTGGTCGGTGAGCGACCACGACGTCACGGTCGCGGCCGTCGCCGCCGTCGCGGTGGCCCTCGTGCTCGCGGTGCTCCGGCTCGTCCAGCGCTCGTCCCTGCAGCACGTCGGCGGGGCGGTGTTCGCCACGGCGATCGCCGCGTTCTTCGCGCTGCGCTCCGGGGAGGCGCAGGACGCGTTCCTGCCCGGCATCCTCACGAGCGTCGGCTTCCTCGTCGCGACGCTGGTCTCCATCGTCACCCGCTGGCCCGCGGTCGGCTTCATCGTCGGCGCCGGCGACCCGCGGGCCGCCGAGGACCCGTTCGGCTGGCGCCGCGACGCCGGGATGGTCCGCGTCTGCATCCGGCTCACGTGGGTGCTCGTCGCGATGTACGTCGTCCGGGTCGCCGTCATGGTGCCGCTCTACCTCGACGAGCGGGTCACGCTGCTCGGCGTCGCCAAGGTCGCGCTCGGCTGGCCGCTCTGGGTGGCCGGCATCGCCGTCATGGGCTGGCTGCTCGTCTCCGGCCACACCCCGCTCGAGCCCGGCCGCGGGCCCGCCGCCGACGACGCCGACGCGAGCGACGACGCGGACGAGCCGCTGACCGGCCGCGACGCCTGACGTCGCGTCGCCCGAACCGGCTTGCGGCTCAGCCCTCCTCGTCGTCCTCGCGCTTCTGGCGACGGCCGGGGGAGAGCAGCGACTCGAGGTCGGACTCGGCCTCCGGGGTCGTGACGAAGAGGAGCTCGTCGAGCGGCTCGAGGGCGTCGTCGCGGCTCGGGGCGATGGGGTGCCCGTCGCGGATGATGCCGGTGAGGACGGTGTCGGCGGGGAAGGGCACGTCGCCGACCCGGGCGCCGGCGTAGGGGCTGCCGAGCGGCAGGGTCATCTCGACCATCATCGCGCGGCCCTGCTGGAACTCGAAGATGCGCACGAGGTCGCCGACGCTCACGGCCTCCTCGACGAGCGCGGTCATCAGGCGCGGGGTGGAGACGGCGACGTCGACGCCCCAGGCCTCGTCGAACATCCACTCGTTCTTCGGGTTGTTGACGCGGGCGACGGTGCGGGGGACGCCGAACTCGGACTTGGCGAGCAGCGACAGCACGAGGTTGACCTTGTCGTCACCGGTCGCGGCGACGACGACGTCGCACTCGGCGAGGCCGGCCTCGGAGAGGGTGTCGATCTCGCAGGCGTCGGCCTGCAGCCAGCTGGCGTCCGGGACCTTGGACACCCGCTCGCCGTCGGCCTCACGGTCGACGAGGAGCACCGAGTGTCCGTTGCGGATGAGCTCGCGGGCGATGGACCGCCCGACGGAGCCCGCCCCGGCGATGACGACGCGCATGGAGGAGCCTTTCGGGGTCAGTGGGAGGGGGGCGGCGCGTCGAGGACGCGCTCGGCGGTCGCGAGGTGCTCGCGGAGCAGAGCGAGGTGCACGAGGTCGCCCTCCTGGTACACGGTGTCGGCGCCGGGGATGATTCCGTCGCCGAGCCGGGTCACGTAGGCCAGCCGGCCCTCGGTGGCCGTCTCGACCTCGGTGTAGCGGCGGCCGATCCACGACGCCGCCACCGGGATCTCGGCGATGACGACGTGCCCCGACGGGTCGGTGAACTCGGGGACGTGACCCTGGGGGAGCAGGCGGCGGAGCATCTGGTCGCTCGTCCACTTGACGGTGGCGACGGTGGGGATGCCCAGGCGCTGGTAGATCTCGGCACGACCGGGGTCGTAGATGCGGGCGACGACGTTCTCGACGCCGAACTTCTCGCGGGCCACGCGCGCGGCGAGGATGTTCGAGTTGTCACCGCTGGAGACCGCGGCGAACGCGTAGGCGTTGTCGATGCCGGCGGCCCGCAGGGTGTCGCGGTCGAAGCCGACGCCGGTGACCGTGCGGCCCTCGAAGGAGGTCCCGAGGCGCCGGAAGGCGCTCTCGTCCTGGTCGACGACGGCGACCTCGTGGCCGGCGCGTTCGAGGGCCCGGGCGAGGGAGGCGCCGACACGGCCGCAGCCCATGATCACGAAGTGCACGACAGGGACGCTACTACGCGCCCGCAGCGGACGGACCGCAGTCCGGGACGTGCACGCGCCGTGCGCGCTTCTGCCTACAGTTGTCCTCGTGTCAACACCCGGACGTCTCGTCAAGCGCGTCATCCTCGGGCGGGCGATGCGCAGTGACCGTCTCGGCGAGACGCTCCTGCCGAAGAAGCTCGCCCTGCCGGTCTTCGCGAGCGACGCACTGTCGTCGGTGGCCTACGCCCCCGACGAGATCCTGCTCACCCTCGGGCTCGCGGGCGGCACGCTCGCGCTGACCCAGTCGTGGAAGATCGCGCTCGTCGTCGTCTTCGTCATGGCGATCGTCATCATGAGCTACCGGCAGAACGTCCACGCCTACCCCAGCGGCGGCGGCGACTACGAGGTGGCGAGCGTCAACCTCGGGCCGCGGGCCGGCCTGACGGTGGCGAGCGCGCTGCTCGTCGACTACGTGCTGACCGTGGCGGTGTCGGTCTCGTCGGGCGTCCAGAACGCCGCAGCGGCCTTCGGCTTCGTCCGCGGGCACGAGGCGGTCGTCGCGGTGCTCATCATCGTCGCGCTCACCGCGATGAACCTCCGGGGTGTGCGCGAGTCCGGGACGGCGTTCGCCATCCCCACCTACCTCTTCATGGCCAGCGTGCTCGGCATGGCCGCGTTCGGCTTCTTCCGCAAGGTCTCCGGCGACCTGCCGCTGGCCGAGAGCGCGTCGCTGACGCTGCGTGCCGAGAGCGGTTTCGAGGAGCTCGGCACCGTCGCGATGGCCTTCCTCCTGCTGCGCGCGTTCTCGTCCGGCTGTGCGGCGCTGACCGGGGTCGAGGCCATCTCGAACGGCGTGCCCGCCTTCAAGAAGCCCAAGAGCCGCAACGCCGCGACGACCCTCCTGCTCATGGGCGTCGTCTCGGTGACGATGCTCATGTCGATGATCACGCTGGCCTCGTGGACCGGCGTCCACTACGCCGACGACGAGGCCAACCAGCTGCTGCGCGACGGCGTGCCGGTCGGTGACGACTACGTCCAGGACACCGTCATGGGCCAGGTGTCCAAGGCCGTCTTCTCCGACTTCCACCTCGGCGTGGTCGTCGTCTCGATCGTCACCGGCCTCATCCTCGTGCTCGCCGCGAACACGGCCTTCAACGGCTTCCCGGTGCTCGGCTCGATCCTCGCCCGTGACGGCTTCCTGCCGCGCCAGCTGCACACCCGCGGCGACCGCCTCGCGTTCTCCAACGGCATCCTCATCCTCGCCGGCGCGGCGGCGGCCCTCGTCGTCGTCTTCAACGCCGACGTCACCCGGCTCATCCAGCTCTACATCGTCGGCGTGTTCGTGTCGTTCACGCTGTCGCAGATCGGGATGGTGCGGCACTGGAACCGGTACCTGCGCGTCGAGAAGGACCCCGCGTCCCGGGCCCGGATGATGCGCAGCCGCGTCATCAACGGCGTCGGCGCGGCGATGTCCGGCACCGTGCTCGTCGTCGTGCTCCTCACGAAGTTCACGCACGGCGCCGGCTACGCGATCGCGGCGATGGCGGTCCTGTTCTTCCTCATGCTCGCGATCCGCAAGCACTACGACCACGTCCGCGACGAGCTGAGCGTCGAGGAGCGCGACACCAAGGCGCAGATGCTGCCCTCGCGCGTGCACGCCATCGTCCTCGTCGCGAAGATCCACAAGCCGACGCTGCGCGCGCTGGCGTACGCGCGGGCGACCCGCCCGTCCGTGCTCGAGGCGATCACCGTCTCGGTCGACCCCGACGAGACCAAGGGCCTGCAGCAGGAGTGGGACCGGCGCGACATCCCGGTGCCGCTCAAGGCCCTCGACAGCCCGTACCGCGAGATCACCCGTCCGGTGCTCGACTACGTCAGGTCGATCCGCACCGACAACCCGCGCGACATCGTCGTCGTCTACATCCCGCAGTACGTCGTCGGGCACTGGTGGGAGCAGATCCTCCACAACCAGAGCGCCCTGCGGCTGCGCACCCGGCTGCTCTTCACGCCCGGGGTCATGGTGTCGTCCGTGCCGTGGCAGCTCGCGTCGTCCGAGGGCGCCGAGGAGCGGATGGACGGCCCGGTGGCGGGCGACGTCCGCCGCGGCGAGTGATGGCGGAGCACCCCGAGGGGCTCGCGGTCGGCGACGAGGTCGAGGTCGACGTCACGGCCTTCGCCCACGGCGGGCACTCGATCGCGCGCGCCGACGGCCAGGTCCTCTTCGTCCGCCACACGCTGCCCGGTGAGCGGGTGCGGGCGCGGGTGACCGAGACCGGGTCCGGCGGTCGCTTCGTGCGCGCCGACGCGGTCGAGGTGCTCGACGCCTCCCCGGACCGCGTCGTGCCGCCGTGCCCGTGGAGCGGTCCCGGCCGGTGCGGTGGCTGCGACCTCCAGCACGTCGCGCTCGAGGCGCAGCGGCGGCTCAAGGCCGGTGTCGTCCGCGAGCAGATGAGCCGCCTCGCCGGGCTCGAGGTCGACGTCGACGTCGAGCCGGTGCCCGGTGACGACGGCGGGCTGGACTGGCGCACCCGCGTCGAGTTCGCCGTCGACGCCGAGGGCCGGGCGGGCCTGCGCCGGCACCGCTCGCACGAGGTCGTGCCGGTCGACCACTGCCGCATCGCCGCCCCCGGGGTCGACGCCCTGCGCGTCACGGAGCGCACCTGGCCGGGCGCCGAGCTCGTCGACGTCGTGGCGCCCTCGGTCGGGGCGCCCGTGGCCGTCGAGGTGCCCGGCGGGCCGGTGCCGGACGTCGTGGAGCGGGTCGAGGTGCCGGCCGCCGACGGCCGCCCGGGGTTCGTGCACGACTTCTCCGTCTCGGCCCGTGGCTTCTGGCAGGTGCACCCCGGCGCCCCCGCGACGTTCCTCACCGCGGTCCTCGACGGGCTGCGGGTGCGCCCGGGGGAGCGGGCGCTCGACCTGTACTGCGGTGTCGGGCTGTTCGCCGCCGCGCTGTCCGAGGCGGTCGGCCCGGACGGGCAGGTCGTCGCGGTCGAGGCCGACCGCGACGCCGTCGCCCGGGCGACCGAGGGGCTCGGGGCCGCGGGCAACGTCGCCGTGGTCGGTGCGCGGGTCGACGACGCCTTCGGGCTCGCGCGGACCGACCGCCGGCGGGGTGCGGCGCGCGGCCGCGGCCGTCGTCCGGCGCGCTCGCCCCTGCTGCCGCAGCGCGCCGACGTCGTCGTCCTCGACCCGCCGCGCACCGGGGCCGGCCCGGCCGTCGTCGGGGCCGTCGCCGACCTCGCGCCGCGGGCCGTCGCCTACGTCGCGTGCGACCCCGCGGCGCTCGCCCGCGACACCGCGGCCCTGCTCGCCCGCGGCTACCGGCTCGTCTCGCTGCGGGCCTTCGACGCCTTCCCGATGACCCACCACGTCGAGTGCGTCGCGATCTTCGAGCCCGCGACGGCGTGACGGGGCGGCCGGGCCGGCGCGTCGTCGTCACGGCGGCGCTCGGGGTGCCGTTCCTCGCGACGGGCTGCTCGACGTCGACGACCGGCGGCGACGACGCTCCGCAGGGCCCGGCGCCCGAGCGCATCGCCTACGGACCGCACGAGGCCCAGTACGCCGAGCTCACGCGGCCGACCGGTGCCTCGCGCGGTGTCGTCGTCGTGCTCCACGGCGGGTTCTGGCTGGCCGAGTACGACGTCTCGCTCGCCCGCCCCCTCGCCGCCGACCTCGTGCGGCGGGGCTGGACGGCGCTCGCGGTCGAGTACCGCCGGGTCGGCGACGGCGGCGGCGTGCCCGCGACCCTCGACGACGTCTCGGCGGCCCTCGACCTCCTCGCCGGCCGGGGCCTCGCCGACGGCCCGGTCGTCACGCTCGGCCACTCCGCGGGCGGTCAGCTCGCCGTCTGGGCGGCGGCCCGGCAGCGGCTCGAGCGCTGGCGCGACGCGCAGGTGGTCCCGACGCACGTCGTGTCGCAGGCCGGCGTCCTCGACCTGCGGACCGCCGCCGACGAGGACCTCGGCGGGGGAGCGGTGCCGGGGTTCCTCGGCGGCACGCCGCAAGAGCGGCCGGAGGCCTACGCCTGGGCCGACCCCGTCGCGCTCGCGCCGGTCGAGGCGCCGGTCTGGTGCGTCCACGGCCCGGACGACGGCACGGTCCCGATCGCCCAGTCGCAGGCGTACGTCCGGGCGGCGCTCGCGGCCGGGGGAGCGGCGACGCTCATCGAGGTGCCCGGCGACCACCTCGACCAGGTCGACACCGGCTCGGACGCGTGGGCCCGCACGGTGGCCGTGCTCGACGGCCTCTGAGCAGCCGGATGCTCCCGCGCGCGGCCGCGCGACACCCGGGGGGCGGGCATAGGCTCGACGCCACCGACCCGGTGTGGTTAGATATCTTGACGTCAAGATAAATAGCGGGTCCGTGCGACGACGCAACGACCCGGAAGGAGACCCGGTGGCCAGCACGAACAGCTTCGACGCCCACGGCACGCTCGAGGTGGGCGAGAAGTCCTACGACATCTACCGGCTGTCGACGGTCGAGGGCAGCGAGTCCCTCCCGTACAGCCTCAAGGTCCTCCTCGAGAACCTCCTGCGGACCGAGGACGGCGCCAACATCACCGCGGACCACATCCGCGCGCTCGGCGGCTGGGACGAGAACGCCCAGCCCGACACCGAGATCCAGTTCACCCCGGCCCGCGTCATCATGCAGGACTTCACCGGGGTGCCCTGCGTCGTCGACCTCGCGACGATGCGCGAGGCGATGAAGGACCTCGGCGGCGACGCCTCGAAGATCAACCCGCTCGCCCCGGCCGAGCTCGTCATCGACCACTCCGTCCAGATCGACGTCTTCGGTCGCGCCGACGCCTTCGAGCGCAACGTCGAGATCGAGTACCAGCGCAACGGCGAGCGCTACAAGTTCCTCCGCTGGGGCCAGACCGCGTTCGACGACTTCAAGGTCGTCCCCCCGGGCACCGGCATCGTCCACCAGGTCAACATCGAGCACCTGGCCCGCACGGTCATGGTGCGCGACGGCGTCGCCTACCCCGACACCTGCGTCGGCACCGACAGCCACACGACGATGGTCAACGGCCTCGGCGTCCTCGGCTGGGGCGTCGGCGGCATCGAGGCCGAGGCCGCGATGCTCGGCCAGCCCGTCTCGATGCTCATCCCGCGCGTCGTCGGCTTCAAGCTGACCGGTGAGATGAACCCCGGCGTCACCGCCACCGACGTCGTCCTCACGATCACCGACCTGCTGCGCAAGCACGGCGTCGTCGGGAAGTTCGTCGAGTTCTACGGCGCCGGCGTCACGGCCCTCCCGCTCGCCAACCGCGCGACGATCGGCAACATGAGCCCCGAGTTCGGCTCCACCTGCGCGATCTTCCCGATCGACGACGTCACGCTCGAGTACCTGCGCCTGACCGGCCGCGCCGAGGACGACGTCGCCCTCGTCGAGGCGTACGCGAAGGAGCAGGGCCTCTGGCTCGACCCGGCCGCCGAGCCGCGCTTCTCCGAGAAGCTCGAGCTCGACCTCACGACGGTCGTCCCCTCGATCGCCGGCCCGAAGCGCCCCCAGGACCGCATCGAGCTGACCCAGGCCAAGAGCGCCTTCCGCGAGGTGCTGCCGACCTACGTCGCACACGAGGAGGGCTCCGACGGCGAGGCCTCGTCCTTCCCGGCGTCCGACCCGACCCCGCAGGGCAGCCCCGACGGGCAGAACGGCGGCGAGGCCCCGGCCCACGAGGGCTCGGCCTCCGGACGCCCGAGCCGTCGCGTGCCGGTCACGCTCTCGGACGGCACGAGCTTCGAGATCGACCACGGCATCGTCTCGATCGCCTCGATCACCTCGTGCACGAACACCTCGAACCCGTCGGTGATGATCGCCGCCGCGCTCCTTGCGAAGAACGCGGTCGAGCGCGGGCTCACCGCGAAGCCGTGGGTCAAGACCTCGATGGCGCCCGGCTCCAAGGTGGTCACCGGCTACTACGAGGCCGCGGGCCTCTGGCCCTACCTCGAGAAGCTCGGCTTCCACCTCGTCGGCTACGGCTGCGCGACGTGCATCGGCAACTCCGGCCCGCTCGCCGAGGAGATCTCGGCGGCCATCCAGGAGAACGACCTCGCCGTCACGGCGGTGCTCTCGGGCAACCGCAACTTCGAGGGCCGGATCAACCCGGACGTCAAGATGAACTACCTCGCGAGCCCGCCGCTCGTCATCGCCTACGCCCTCGCCGGGACGATGGACTTCGACTTCGAGTCCGACGCCCTCGGCCGGGACACCGACGGCACCGACGTGTTCCTGCGCGACCTGTGGCCCGCCCCGGCCGACGTCGAGGAGACCATCCGCGGTGCGATCACCCGCGACCTGTTCGAGCAGGACTACGCCGACGTCTTCGCCGGCGACGAGCGCTGGCGATCGCTGCCGACGCCCGAGGGTGACACCTTCGCCTGGGACGCCGACTCGACCTACGTCCGCAAGCCCCCGTACTTCGAGGGCATGCAGATGGAGCCGTCGCCGGTCACCGACATCACCGGGGCGCGCGTGCTCGCCAAGCTCGGCGACTCCGTGACGACCGACCACATCAGCCCGGCCGGCTCCATCAAGGGCGACAGCCCCGCGGGTCGCTACCTCGCCGAGCACGGCATCGAGCGCAAGGACTTCAACTCCTACGGCTCGCGACGTGGCAACCACGAGGTGATGATCCGCGGCACCTTCGCGAACATCCGCCTGCGCAACCAGCTGCTCGACGGCGTCGAGGGCGGCTTCACCCGCAACTTCCTCGCCGGTGGCGAGCAGACGTCGATCTACGACGCGTCGGCCGCCTACCAGGAGGCCGGGGTGCCGCTCGTCGTCCTCGCGGGCAAGGAGTACGGCTCCGGGTCCTCGCGCGACTGGGCCGCCAAGGGCACCGCGCTGCTCGGCGTCAAGGCGGTCGTCGCCGAGTCGTACGAGCGGATCCACCGCTCGAACCTCATCGGGATGGGTGTCCTGCCGCTGCAGTACCCGCAGGGCGAGAACGCCGAGTCGCTCGGTCTCACGGGCACGGAGACGTTCTCGGTCACCGGGATCGAGGCGCTCAACGACGGTACGACGCCGCGCACGGTGTCGGTCGTCGCGACCGCCGAGGACGGCACGGAGACCTCGTTCGACGCGGTCGTCCGCATCGACACCCCCGGCGAGGCGGACTACTACCGCAACGGTGGCATCCTCCAGTACGTGCTGCGGAGCCTCGTGCGCTGACGCCCGCGACACCCGAACGCGCCGCCCCGGACCTCACCGACCGGGGCGGCGCGCTCGTCTCCTCGCGGGGTCGCCGCGAGGGGTCTCAGCCCTTCTCGGCGCCCGCGTTCGCGCCCTGCGTGAAGTAGCGCTGGAACACGGCGAAGATGATCGCCGAGGGGATCGTCATGAGCAGCGCGGCCGCCATCGAGATGGGGTACTGGTTGCCCGAGCCCAGGCCGCCCGAGGTCAGCTGGCCGACGCCGCGGGTGAGGGTGAAGAGGTTCGGGTCGTTCGTGGCGATGATGAAGTGCGCCAGCTCGTTCCACGACCCCTGGAAGGACAGGATCGTCAGGGTGATGACCGCCGGACGAGCCATCGGGAGGACGACCGACCAGAAGATGCGGAAGGTGCTCGCACCGTCGATGCGGGCCGCCTCCTCGACGGACGGCGGGATCGACTCGAAGAACTGCTTCATGATGAACACGCCGGCGGCGTCGACGAGCAGCGGGACGATGAGCGCCGGGTAGGTGTTGTAGATCCCGAGGTAGTTGAGCACGAGGAACTTCGGGATGAGCAGCACGATGCCCGGCACCGCGAGCACGGCGAGGATCGCGGTGAACACGGCGTCCCGGCCGCGGAACTTCAGTCGCGCGAGGGCGTACCCGGCGAGCGAGTTGAAGAACACCCGACCGATCGTCACGCACACCGTGACGATGACCGAGTTGGTGAACCACAGCGGGAAGTCGGTCTCGGCGAGCCGCTGGAACGCCGCGGTGGTCAGGGGGTCCGGGACGATCCCGAGGGGGTTCGCGACGGCGTCGCCGTTGGTCTTGAGCGAGGTCGAGACCTGGACGACGAAGGGGTAGATGTAGACGACCGAGAACGCGACGAGCGCGAGGTAGACCGCGAGCTTCTTGCCGCGACCGCTCCGGTGGACACGAGAGGATCCACCGGCAGCGGGCGGCAGGCGCGTCCCCATCGTGGCGGTCGCCTCGGCCCGCACCTGCGGGGTCACGACGTCCGTGGGTCCGAGGTCGCTCATGCCGTCGCCTCCTTCTTCTTCGCCGCGCGCTGCTGGGCGCGCCGGGCCTTCTTCGCGGCCGCCTCGTCCTTGTCGCGCAGGACGAACCGCTGGAACGTCGTGAGCACGAAGATGAGGACGAAGAGCAGGAACGCCATCGCGGCGCCCTGGCCCCATTGCTGCTGCCCGAAGGCGGCGGTGTACGACAGGTAGGCCGGCGTGAGCGTCGTCTTCGCGGGGCCGCCCTGCGTCATGACGTACATCTGGTCGAACACCTGCCACGTGCCGATGACGCCGAGCGTCACGACGAGGAGGATGGTCGGCCGCAGGTGCGGGACGGTGACGGCCCGGAAACGCTGCCACCGGTTGGCGCCGTCGACGAGCGCGGCCTCCTCGACCTCCGTCGGCAGGTCCTGGAGGGCCGCGAGGAACATGAGCATGAAGGTGCCGGCCGTGGTCCAGACGACCTGGAGCATGATCGCCGACAATGCCACCGAGGGCCCGCTGAACCAGTCCCACAGCGACAGGCTCATCACCTGGTGGTCGGCGAGGGCCCCGGGTGGCGCGTCGATGCTCCACAGCCCGAGACCCTGGCCGGCGAGGTGGATGAGGCCGCGCGGGTCCGAGAACCACGTCGGGCCGTCGATGCCGAAGATCCCGAGGAACTGGTTGACGGCGCCCGTCCCGGTGAAGAGGAAGAGGAAGACCAGCGAGATCGCGACCGACGACACGACCGAGGGGAAGTAGAAGGCCGTGCGGAAGAACGTGCGGCCCTTGAGGAAGCGCTGGTTGACGATGACCGCCAGCCCCAGCGCGAGCACCGTCTGGAGCGGGACGACCCCGATGACGTAGTAGAAGGTGTTGCGCAGCGAGATCATGAAGTCCTGCCGCGAGAGCCCCTGCTCGGTGAGGAGCGCCTGGTAGTTCTCGGTGCCGACGAAGCCGACGCGGGACGAGAACGGGCTCCCGCGCCCCGTCCAGTCCGTGAAGGACACCCAGATCGCCATGAGGATCGGGATGACGAGGAAGAGCCCGAGGACCACGAGCGTGGGGGTGACGAACAGCCACCCGGCGGTGGACTGACGCTGCCCGTCCCCGCGGCGGCGGCGCCGCGGGGCCCGGCCGGAGCCGGTCCCCGCGGTGGTGCCGTGCTCGGCGACGGTGTCGGCGGTGCTCACTGGCCGAGCGCGGAGCCGGCGTTGGTGTCGAAGCCCTCGAGGACCTGCGGCAGGTTGGCGTCGCCGAAGCTCTCGAGCTTGGAGTTGAGGTCGGCGACGACCTGCTCGATCCCGGGCGCGTTGATCGGGCCGTGGCCGTACTCACCACCGGCGATGAACGGGGCGTCCTCGGGGAACTTGCTCTTGTACTGGTCGGCGGCCGACTGGCGGCTCGGCATGACCCCGAACGCGTCGGCGAAGGCCATCTGCTGGTCGACGGTGGTCAGCGACTTCACGAGGTCGACGGCCTGGGCCTGGGCCTTGGAGTCGGACGCGACACCCCAGCACTGGGTGAACTGCAGCGTGCCCTTGCCCGCCGGGCCGGCCGGCAGCTCGACGGTCTTGTACTTGAGGTCCGGGTAGTCGTTCTTGACGGCGCCCTTGATCCAGTTGCCCTCGATCGTCATCGCGGCCTTGCCGGTGCCGAACGCCTCACCGCCCCAGCCGGAGTCGAGCTGGTTGGACATCTTGAAGTTGCCCGCCTTGACGTTGCGCTGGACGTACTCGAGGGCGTCGGTGACCGCCGGGGTGTCGGCCGACGCGCTCTTGCCGTCCTCGGACAGCCACCAGCCGCCGTTCTGGACGACGAACGCGCCGAGGCGGTCGATGCCGACCCCGATGCCGAGGCCGACCTGGTCCTTCGTGGTCAGCTTCTTCGAGACGGCCTCCAGCTGGTCCCACGTGGTCGGGACGTCGGCGTCGGTCAGGCCGGCCTTCTCCCACGAGTCGGTGTTGATCTCGAGGGCGAGGGTCGAGAAGTCCTTGGGGGCGCAGTACTGCTTGCCCTCGTACGTGAAGGTCTGGCGCAGCGGCTCGTAGAAGTCGCTGTTGTCGGAGAGCTGGTCCGCGTACGGGTAGAGGCTGCCGTTCTTCGCGTAGTCCGCGAAGCGCGAGGCGTCCATGTAGAAGACGTCGGCGGGCTTGCCGCTGGCGAAGCCCTGGGCGAGCTGCTGGTTCATGTCGCTCGCGACGGTGACGGTGACCTTGTTGCCGGACTTCTGCGCCCAGGCGTCCGCCGCGGCCTTGACGGCGTTGGTCTCGGCGTCGCCGGAGGACGCGATGAGCATCGTCAGGTTGGCCGGGCCGCTGGCCGACGCCGGTGCGCTGGATGCGCCCTCTTCCTCGAATCCTCCTCCGCCGCAGGCGGACAGGGCCAAGGCGCCGGTGAGGGCCAGGACCAGGGCGGTGGTACGGGTCGTGCGCGTCATCGTGACTCCTTCGTCGGGGTGGTGCGCGGGGGGTGGCCGGGTCAGGCCCGGGTGCTGCGGGCGGTGGTCAGGGTCGGCCGGAGCAGCGAGCCGTGCTCCGGCGGTGGAGAGCCCTCGAGAGCGGCGCTCACGAGGTCGAGGCAGGTCTCGGCGATGGCCTCGAAGGGCTGCGCGACCGAGGTGAGGTGGTGCATCGTCGCCGTCTCGGAGCCGTCGAAGCCGACGACGCCGACGTCGCGACCGGGCTCGAGGCCGCGTCGGACCAGGGCGTGGTGGACGCCGAGGGCGAGGACGTCGGAGGCGCAGACGACGGCGTCGCCGGGGGAGAGGTGCTCGAGCAGCGCGGTGGCCGCGGCCGTGGCGTCGTCGAGGTCCTGCTCGGCGACCGCGTCGGGGCCGGCGACACCGCCGGCGTCGGCGCAGGCCCGGGCCCAGCCGCTGCGCCGGTCGTCACCGACGACCGAGCCCGCCGGCCAGCCGAGGAACGCCACGCGCTCGTAGCCCTGGTCGCGGCAGTGCCGGACGGCGTCCTCGGTGCCGGCGCCGCCGTCGACGTCGACCCAGCGGGTGAACGTCGGGTCGTCCCAGACCCGGCCGAAGGTGGCGTAGGGGATGCCCTGCTCCTCGAGCCACGGCGGGCGCGGGTCCCCGTGGTGGGTCTCGGCGAGGACGAAGGCGTCGACGAGCCGACCGGCCCACATCGAGCGGTAGCCCTCGAGCATCGGGTGCCCGGACTGCGAGCCGAAGGGCACGATGTGGCAGCCGTGGCGGGCGGCGCCGATGCTCAGGGCGGTAAGCACGGGGGCGGTGGTCGCGTTGTGGGCGCCGAGCGTGTGCAGCTCGATGCCGACGGCGCCGGCGCGACGGCTGCGCAGCGACTGGGCGGAGCTGGAGGCGCGGTAGCCGAGCTCGTCGATGGCGGCCCGCACCCGCTCGAGGGTGTCGGGGCGGACCCGCTCGGGGTTGTTGACCGCGTTGCTCACGGTCTGGCGCGACACGCCGGCGGCGCGGGCGACGTCGTGGATGGTCACGCGGTCGGCGTCGCCGGGCTGCGGGGTCATCGGTCCTCCTCGTCGAGGGTCCTGCGCCTGTGAACGTTCAAACGATCGTGACGACGGTTGATTTGAACGATCAAATGGATAGGGTCGTCACTGTGCATCGACCTGACACCGGAAGTCAAGAGGCCGCCGTCGACCCCGAGCGCTCGCGCCAGCCGTGGCTCCACGAGCTCGAGGTGGCGGTCCGGGGACCGGTGACCTGCCTGGCTGCGCGCAGCGGCGACGTCGACGCCGGGTGCGAGGGGGGCGAGGCCACCGGCCTGCTCGTCGACGACCGTCGTGTGGTGCACCGGCTCGTCCTCCGGGTCGACGGGCTCGCCCCGACCCCGGTCGTCGCGGCGAGCCGCGGCGGCTCGTCCGAGACCCTCGCCGTCGCCCGCCACCTCGGCGACCCGGGGCCCGACCCCACCGTCGAGGTCGCCCGTCACCGGGTGCTGACGGACGACGGCCTCACCGAGACCGTCGAGGTCCGCAACCGTTCGGCCGAGCCCGTGCGCTGCGTCGTCGAGCTCCTGGTCGCCGGCGACGGCGCCGACCTGCACGACATCAAGCACGGTGTGGCACAACCCCGTCCGCTGCCGGTCGCCGTGTCCGACGAGGTCGCCTCCTGGTGCGACGAACGGCACGCGGTGACCGTCCGCGGTGAGGGCGCGCAGGTGTCGGCCGACGGAGCCGACGCGTCGCTCCGGTGGTCGCTCGAGGTCCCGCCCGCGGGGGCACGGACCGTCGTCGCGGAGGTCGCCGCCCGCCGCCTCGCCACCACGGCCTTCGACGCCGACGCCGGGTCCGACGCGCTCGGCTTCGACGTCGTCCACGTCGAGGCCGACGACGCCCGGTTCTCGCGCACCGTGCAGGACGGCCTCGAGGACCTGCGCCACCTCGCGATGCGCGACCCGCTCGCCCCCGACGACGTCTTCGCCGGGGCCGGCACCCCGTGGTACCTCACCCTCTTCGGCCGCGACGCCGTGTGGGCGGCGCGGCTCTCCCTCCCGTTCGGCACCGACCTCGCCCGCGGCACGCTGCGCGCGCTCGCCCGGCGCCAGGGGCGGCACGACGACCCCGTCACCGCCGAGGCGCCCGGCAAGATCCCGCACGAGATCCGGCGCACCGCGTTCGGCAGCGAGGGAGGCATGGTGCTGCCGACGACCTACTACGGCACGGTCGACGCGACCCCGCTCTGGGTCTGCCTGCTCCACGACGCCTGGCGGTGGGGCATGGACGCCGCGGTCGTCCGCGAGCTCGCGCCCGCGCTGCACGCGGCGCTCGGCTGGATGGAGCGTGCGGCCGACGGCAGCCCCGACGGCTTCCTGCGCTACCTCGACGAGACCGGCACCGGCCTGGCCAACCAGGGCTGGAAGGACTCCGGCGACTCGATGCGCGACGCCGCCGGGCGTATCGCCGAGGGCCCGATCGCCCTCGTCGAGACGCAGGCCTACGCCGTCGAGGCGGCCCGCGCCGCGGCCGACCTGCTCGAGCAGGTGCTCGGCGCCGACGGCGGGCGCTGGCGCTCCTGGGCCGAGGCCCTCGCCGCCCGCGTCGAGACGTCGTTCTGGTCCGACACCGGGGGGCGCCGCATCCTCGCGATGGCGCTCGACGGCCACGGCGCGCCGGTCGACGGGCTCGGCAGCAACATCGGGCACGTCCTCGGCACCGGCACGCTCGGTGCGGTGGGCGAGGCGCGGGTCGCGGCGGCCCTCGCGAGCCCCGAGCTGCTCGGCCCGCTCGGCATCTCGACGCTCGCGCGCGACAACCCCGCCTTCAACCCGATCGGGTACCACACCGGCTCGGTGTGGACCCACGACACCGCGATCTGCGGCCTGGGCCTCGCGCGAGCCGGGTTCCGCGACACCGCCGCCCGGGTGGCCCGGGCCCTCGTCGACGTGTCCTCCGCGAGCGGCTACCGCTGGCCCGAGCTCTACGGCGCGGACCCCGTGCTCGGCCGTCCAGCCCCTTACCCGGCGAGCTGCCGCCCGCAGGCGTGGGCGGCGGCGAGCGCCGGCGCGCTCGTGACGACGGTCCTCGGCCTGCGCGCCGACGTGCCGGCCGGCCGGCTCCACCTCTCGCCCCTCCCGGACGCCCCGTTCGGGGCACTGAACGTGCGGGGGCTGCGCCTCGGCGACGGTCTGCTGGACGTCGAGGTCGACGCCGAGGGCCAGGTGCGTGCGGTGCGTGCGCCCGACGGCATCGACGTCGAGGTGGGCTGACCGGCGCGCAGGCCCGCTTGTTAGCGTGACCGTCCGGCCGCGGCGGGGGACAGGTCCTGCCCGGCACGACGGAAGGACCGACCGTGCTCGACGTGCTCTGGGGACTCGGCGGGATGGCCGCCCTCCTGCTGGCCGCCGTGGCCATCTCGACCGACCGCCGGGCCATCCGCCCGCGGACCGTGGCGGCGGCCCTCGGCCTGCAGGTGCTCTTCGGGGTCCTCGTCCTCTACGTCCCGCCGGGGCGCGCGGCCCTCGACGCCGCGACCCGGGCGGTCCAGGCGGTCATCGACTCCTCGAAGGAGGGCATCGCCTTCCTCTTCGGCTCGCTCGTGCCCGAGGACGGGGTGGTCTTCGCGCTCCAGGTGCTGCCGGTCATCGTCTTCTTCGCGGCCCTGACGTCCGTGCTCTACCACTGGAAGGTCCTCCAGCGGGTGGTGCGCGTGCTCGGCTCGGGGCTGCACGTCCTCCTCGGCACCTCGCGCGCCGAGTCGGTCAACGCCGCGACGAACGTCTTCCTCGGCCAGACCGAGGCGCCGCTCGTCATCCGTCCCTACCTCCCGCGGATCTCGACCTCCAGCCTCTTCGCCGTGATGACCGGGGGTCTCGCGACCGTCGCGGGGTCGGTCCTCGTCGGGTACGCGCTGCTCGGCGCAGAGCTCGACCAGCTGATCGCCGCCGCGTTCATGGCGGCGCCCGGCGCCCTGCTCATGGCCAAGATCGTCGTGCCCGAGAGCCAGGAGGTCGACGCCGACGGCGTGCCGGTGCGGGTCGCGACCGGGGGCGGCGGGGTCGCCGACGGCGAGGACGCCCCGGAGGAGGCGCCCGAGCCCGAGGAGGAGGAGCACGTCAACGTCATCGACGCGGCGGCCGACGGCGCCGCACAGGGGCTCAAGCTGGCCGCCAACATCGGCGCGATGCTCCTGGCGTTCATCTCGCTCATCGCCCTGGTCAACCTGCTGCTCGGCGCCGTCGGCGGGTGGTTCGGGCAGCCCGACCTCACCTTCGAGCGGCTGCTCGGCTGGCTCTTCGCACCCGTGATGTTCGTCGTCGGCGTGCCGTGGGACGAGGCGGTGCGCGCCGGCAGCTTCGTTGGGCAGAAGACGGTCGTCAACGAGTTCGTCGCCTTCAGCAACTTCGGCCCGGTCGCCGACGAGTTCAGCGCGAAGACCAAGGCGATCGTCACGTTCGCCCTCACCGGCTTCGCCAACCTCGGCTCGCTGGCCATCCTCCTCGGCGGCCTCGGCGGGATGGCCCCGAACCGCCGATCCGAGATCGCGACCTACGGCGTGCGTTCCATCGCGGCGGCGACGCTGGCGAACCTCATGAGCGCGGCGATCGCCGGGATGCTCCTCGCCTGAGCGCGCGGGACGGGGTCCGGCTCAGGCCGGGTGCAGCCCGCACTCGGTCTTGCCGAACCCGACCCAGCGCCCGGAGCGCTCGTCGGCGCCGGCCTCGACGCGCTGGGTGCACGGGGCGCAGCCGATCGACGGGTAACCGTCCGCGAGGAGCAGGTTGACCGGCACACCGTGCTCGAAGGCGTAGGTCGTCACGTCGTCGGAGGTCCACGTGGCCAGCGGGTTGACCTTGACCAGCCCGAACGTCTCGTCGAAGGTCACGACGGGGGTGTTGGCCCGCGTGGGCCCGTCGGCGCGACGGACGCCGGTGGCCCAGCACTCGTAGTCGGCCAGGGCCGCGCGCAGCGGCTCGACCTTGCGCAGGCGGCAGCACTCGGCCGGGTCGCGCTCGAACAGGCGCGGGCCGACGCGGATGTCCTGCTGGGTGACGGACAGCCGCGGGCGGACGTCGACGACGGTGACGTCCAGCTCGGCCGCGACGCGGTCGCGGGTGTCGTACGTCTCGGTGAAGTGGTAGCCGGTGTCGCCGAAGAGGACGTCGACGCCCGGCAGGTGCTGCGAGACGAGGTGGGGGAGAACCGCGTCCTGCATGCTGCTCGCGACGGCCAGGCCCTCGCCGAACGCCTCGACGGCCCAGGCGACGACGTCGTCGGCCGCGGCGTCGGGGCCGAGCTTGCGCGCGCCCGAGGCGGCGATGGCGCGCAGGGCGCCGGGGTCGCGGCGGGTGGAGGTGCGGGCGGTCGCGGTCATCGGAGCTCCTCCTCGTCGACCCGGTGGACCCAGGACGAGAACGACTCGCTGCCCTCGCGCTGGGCGAGGAAGCGACGGACCAGGCGCTCGACGAGGTCGGGCAGGTCGTCGGCGGTCACCTTGAGGCCGCGGACGGTGCGGCCGAGGCCGGCCTCGTCGCGGTCGGCCGACGCGAGACCGCCGCCGAGGTGCACCTGGAAACCGGGCAGCTGCTCGCCGTCGACGGTGACGAGCTGGCCCTTGAGGCCGATGTCCGCGACCTGGATGCGGGCGCACGAGTTGGGGCAGCCGTTGACGTTGAGCGTGATGGGGGTGTCGAGCGACGCCGTGACGTCGGCGAGGCGCTGCTCGAGCGCCGCGACGGTGGTGGCCGCCGTCGCCTTGGTCTCGACGATCGCGAGCTTGCAGTACTCGATGCCCGTGCAGGCCATCGTGTTGCGGCGGAACGGGCTGGGGGACACCGAGAGCCCGAGCTCCTCGAGGCCCGCGACGAAGCCGTCGAGGCGGTCCGGGGCGATGTCGAGGACGACGAGCTTCTGGTGCGGCGTGAAGCGGACGCGGTCGGTGCCGGCGGCCTCCATGAGGTCGGCGAGCCCGGCGAGGACGTCACCGCTGACGCGGCCGACGACCGGGGCGGCGCCGACGTAGTGGTTGCCGTCCTTCTGGAGGTGCACGCCGACGTGGTCACCCGGCGTCGACGGCGTGGGCGGGGGAGGGCCGTCCGGGAGGGCGTACCCGAGGTAGTCCTCCTCGAGGACGCGGCGGAACTCGGCCGGGCCCCACTCGGCGAGGAGGAACTTCAGGCGCGCCTTGGTGCGCAGCCGGCGGTAGCCGTGGTCGCGGAAGATCCGGATGACGCCGAACCACACGTCGGCGGCCTGCTCCTGCGTGACGAACACGCCGAGGCGCTCGGCGAGGCGGGGCGCGGTCGAGAGCCCGCCGCCGACCCAGAGGTCGTAGCCGGCGCCGAGCTCGGGGTGGACGACCCCGACGAGGGAGATGTCGTTGATCTCGTGGACGACGTCGAGGCTCGGGTGGCCGGTGACCGCCGACTTGAACTTGCGCGGCAGGTTGGCGAGGTCGGGGTCCCCGACGAAGCGGGAGACGATCTCGTCGATGACCGGCGTCGGGTCGATGACCTCGTCCGCGGCGATGCCGGCGAGCGGGCTGCCGAGGACGACGCGCGGGGTGTCGCCGCACGCCTCGGTCGTCTGGAGGCCGACGGCCTCGAGCCGACGCCAGATCTCGGGCATGTCCTCGACCCGGATCCAGTGGTACTGGATGTTCTGCCGGTCGCTGATGTCGGCCGTGCCGCGGGCGAACTCCTGCGAGATGCCGGCGACGACGCGCAGCTGGGGCAGGGTCAGGGCCCCGCCGTCGAGCCGGATGCGGAGCATGAAGTACTCGTCGGAGAGCTCGGTGTCGGACAGCTGAGCCGTGCGGCCGCCGTCGATGCCGGGGCGGCGCTGGGTGTACAGGCCCCACCAGCGGAAGCGGCCGGCGAGGTCCTCCGGCGGGATGGAGCCGAAGCCGTCGCGGCTGTAGACGGTCTCGATGCGCGCGCGCACCGACAGGCCGCCCTCCTCCTGCTTCCACACCTCGTTGGCGTTGAGCGGCTCGCGGCCGTCGACGGCCCACTGCCCGTTGGACCGCCCGGTGCGGGGCGGGCGCAGGGTGCGCGACGGGGTGGAGTCGGTGGTGGTCATGGGGTCCTCACGCAGGGGGCGATCACGTTTCGTTGTCCAAGGTATAACACCCCATTATCCCCGCCACCGGGGTCCACCATGTGGTCGGCATCGCTATGATCGAACACGTGTTCGACGACGCGGCTCCGGGTGGTGGGCCCCCGCTGCGCGCCGGCACCCCGGCCGCGCCCGTGCGCCAGCGCTCGGGCGCCGGGGCCACCGGCGCGGGCGGACCGCCGGGCTGGCCGCAGGGCGTCCCACCGCCGGGCACCCACGGCTGGGAGCAGCGGGCGGTCGCGTGGCTGCTCGACCACTGCCCGCCGGACTACCGGCTCTACCCCGCGTGGCGGCGCCACCCGGTCGCCCTCGCCTGGCTCGCCGTGCGCCACCTCGACGCCCAGCTCGACGCGATGCGCTCCTCCTACCGCGAGGTGCGGGTCGCGCTCGTCGACGACATCGGGCCCGAGGGGGTCACCCAGGTGCTCGCCGACCTCGAGTGCGAGGGGGTGCGCCTCGTCGCCGCCCGGCGTGCGGCGGGGCTCCTGCTCGACGGCCTGCGCGGCCTCGAGTTCGTCCCCCGCCTCTGACCACGAGCCGGGGCGTCACTGCGGTGACGCGGTTGTTGGCGCGGGACGCGGATGTATCCGCGTCCAGGAATGATGTCCGCGTCATCACCGTGACGACGCGGATGCTCGCGCTCAGCTGCGCTCAGCTGCGCTCAGCTGCGCTCGGCGAGCATCTGCTCCATCAGGGTGATCTCGGCGGTCTGCGCGCGGCGGATGGCGGCGGCGAGGGTGCGCACCTCGTCGGTGCGGGCGTCGGCGAGCGCGGCGTCGGCCATCTGCACCCCGCCCTCGTGGTGGGCGATCATCAGCCGGAGGAAGAGCCGCTCGGCCTCGACCCCGCGGGCGGCCCGCAGCTCGTCGAGCTGGGCGGGCGTCGCCATCCCCGGCATCCCGTCGCCGGAGGCGCCGTGGGCGGCGTGCTCGCCGCCGACCCACGCCATCGGGGCCCGGGAGGCGGTCTGCGGCAGGCCCCACTGGACGAGCCAGCCGTACATCTGCCCGGCCTGCTGCTGCTGGCTCGTGATGATGTCGAAGGCGAGCGTGCGGACGGCCTCGTCGTCGGTGTCGTCGCGTACCGCGAAGGCCATCTCGACGGCCTGGAGGTGGTGGGTCTGCATGTCTCGGGCGAACCCGGCGTCCGCGCCGAAGTCGGTGACCTCGGACGTCGAGGCCAGGCGGCCGACCGCCACCGTGGCGCCGACACCGACGAGCAGGGCGAGGACCGCGACGAGGACGAGGACCCCGCGGGGACGGGCGGCGGGCGTCACGAGGTCGGCTGGTCGCCGGCGCCGGTCTGCGGGAGGGTGCCGTCGCTGCCGCCGGTGCACGCCGCACCCGGCTCGGGCGTCTGCGGGCCCTGCCGGTACTCGCGGATGAACTCGTCGAGGCGGGCGTCGTCGACGCCGGTCAGGTCGAGCTGCTTGCCCCACGCGGACGCGACGACCGGCGCGCGCAGCCCGTCGACGGGGGAGACGACCATGTAGGTGTCCGGCACGCGGTCGACGAGCGTCTGCACCTGCGCCGCGGGCAGGTCCGAGCGGTAGGTGACCCAGACGGCGCCGTGCTCGAGGGAGTGGACGGCCAGCTCGTTGGGCACCGGCTGCGGGTAGACGCCGCAGTTGAGCCAGACCGGGTTGTGGTCGCCGCCGACGGGCGGGGTCTGCGCGTAGGTGACCGGGGTCGTCACGTGGTTGGCGCTGACGTCGTCGTAGCTCTTGACGGCGTCGAGGGTGGGGCGCGAGGAGGTGTCGCGCCAGATCGTCACGCCCACCGTCGCGACGATGGCGAGCACGAGGAGAGAGACACCGCCGACGACGAGGAGGCGGGAGCGTCGCTCCTTGGCGCGCTGGGTCTTCTGCACCTCGGCGAGGGCGCGGGCGCGGGACGACGAGGGCACAGGGAGCCTCCTGGGTCGGGCCCACCGGGTGGTGGACGGTTCAACCATCCCCAGCGTCCCGCAGGGCCGGTGAGTTCCCGGTTCGTGGAGGTCTCGTGGAGATCCTTCCCACCCCGCCCCGGGGTGCCGGGAGGCTCACCCGCAGCACCTAGACTCGTCGGGTTACCCGGACCCCGAGGACAGGACGAGGAGGTAGGCGCCGTGAGCCTGCTGGAACGGATCGCCGGCCCCCGCGACCTCAAGGCGCTCCCCGCGGACCGGCTGCCCGAGCTCGCCGCGGAGATCCGCGCCTTCCTCGTCGAGCAGGTCTCGCGCACCGGCGGCCACCTCGGGCCCAACCTCGGCGTCGTCGAGCTGACCATCGCCATCCACCGGGTCTTCGACAGCCCGCACGACGCGGTCGTCCTCGACACCGGGCACCAGTCCTACGTCCACAAGCTGCTGACCGGCCGCCACGACTTCTCCGGCCTGCGCACCGAGGGTGGCCTGTCCGGCTACCCGAGCCGCGCCGAGTCGCCGCACGACGTCGTCGAGAACTCGCACGCGTCGACCTCCCTGTCGTGGGCGCACGGCATCGCCGCCGGTCGCGTCGTGCGCGGCGAGCGCAACCGGCACACCGTCGCGGTCATCGGCGACGGCGCGCTGACCGGCGGCATGGCGTGGGAGGCCATCAACAACATCGCGGCCGAGCAGGACCTGCCGCTCGTCATCGTCGTCAACGACAACGAGCGCTCCTACGCCCCGACCCGCGGCGGCCTCGCCGACCACCTCTCGACGCTGCGCACGACCCGCGGCTACGAGCGCTTCCTCGACTGGGGCAAGCGCAACGTCTCGCGCACGCCGGTCGTGGGCGGCGCGATGTACGAGACGCTGCACGGCGTCAAGAAGGGCATCAAGGACATCGTCGCCCCGCAGGGGATGTTCGAGGACCTCGGCCTCAAGTACGTCGGCCCGATCGACGGCCACGACGAGCCGGCCGTCGAGGCGGCGCTGCGCAAGGCCAAGGCCTTCGGCGGGCCGGTGCTCGTCCACGTCATCACCCAGAAGGGGCGCGGCTACGACCCCGCCGTCTCCGACGAGGCCGACCAGTTCCACGCCGTCGGCGTCATCAACCCCGAGACCGGCCTGCCCCTCGAGATCGCCGGCCGCTCCTGGACCGACGAGTTCTCCGACACGATGGTGCAGATCGGCGAGGAGCGCCCCGACGTCGTCGCGCTCACCGCGGCGATGATGATGCCCGTCGGGCTCCAGCCGTTCTGCGAGCGCTTCCCCGAGCGCACCTTCGACGTCGGCATCGCCGAGCAGCACGCCCTGACGATGGCCGCCGGCCTCGCGTTCTCGGGGCTGCACCCGGTCGTCGCCGTCTACGCGACCTTCCTCAACCGCGCCTTCGACCAGCTTCTCATGGACGCCGCGCTGCACAAGGCCGGCGTCACGGTCGTCCTCGACCGCTCGGGCGTCACCGGGCCGGACGGCGCGTCGCACCACGGCATGTGGGACATGACGATCTCCGGCGTCGTGCCGGGCCTGCACCTCGCCGCGCCGCGCGACGGCCAGCAGGTGGCCCGCGCGGTCCGCGAGGCCGTCGACATCGCCGACGCGCCGTCGGTCGTCCGCTTCCCCAAGGGCACGGTGGGGGAGCCCCTGACCGCCGTGCGCACCGTCGACGGCGTCGACGTGCTGTCCGAGCCGGACGACGGTGACGTCGACCTGCTGCTCGTCGGCATCGGGTCGATGGTCGCCACCGCGCTCGCGGCAGCCGAGAAGCTGGCCGCCGAAGGGCACCGCGTGCGTGTCGTCGACCCGGTGTGGGCGCTGCCCGTGCCGGAGGCCCTCGCGTCGCTCGCCGGCGCCGCCGGGCGCGTGGCCGTCGTCGAGGACAACGTCGTGGTCGGAGGCATCGGGACGCAGGTCGTCCAGGCGCTGCGCGACGCCGGTCTCGGGCTGCCCGTCGACACCTTCGGCCTGCCCAAGCGCTTCCTCGACCACGCCTCCCGCGGACGGGTCCTCGACGCGGTCGGGCTGACGCCGGACGCCGTCGCGTCGGCCCTGCGCGAGCGCCTGGCCTGAGCGGCGTCCTGGAGAGCCGCCGCGACGAGGTGCGCGCCGCCTACGACGCCATCGTCGAGGACTACGCCGCGACCTTTCCCTCGACCGAGCCCGAGCTGCCGGTCGACCTCGCGATGCTCGACCACTTCGTCGGGCGGGTCGTCGCCGGCGGCGGGGCGCACGTGCTCGACGCCGGCTGCGGGACCGGCCGCATCGCCCGGTACCTCGTCGACCGCGGCCTCTCGGTGGTCGGCGTCGACCTCTCGCCGGGGATGCTGGCGATGGCCCGGCGCGACCACCCGGACCTCGAGCTGCACGAGGGGGCGCTCACCGAGCTGCCCCTCGCCGACGTCTCCGTCGACGGAGTCGTGTTCTGGTTCAGCCTGATCCACCTCACCGATAACGAGCTGCCGGTCGCGCTGGCCGAGGCCGTGCGGGCCTGCGGGAGCGGGGCCACGACGTGTCGCTCGTCCGGTGGCACCGCGGGCCGAAGCAGGTGCTCGACGCCCTGGCCGACGCCGGGTTCGTCAAGGAGGCGCGGCTCGTGCGCGAGCCGGTCGGCCGCGAGCGACACGGTCAGGCGTTCGTGCTCGCCCGCCTCGGCTAGCGTCGCGGGCATGGTCCGCATCGGAGCGATCGTCCTCAGCACCGCCGACACCGAGCGCGCCGGCGCGTTCTGGAGCGAGGCGCTCGGCTACGACCGGGGACCCAACCCGGACTTCCTCGCCCCGCGGGGTGACGGCCCCACGCGCCTGCACCTCGACCGCACGGACCGGACCCACCTCGACCTCTGGGTGGACGGTGCGGAGGAGCAGCGCGCCGAGGTCGAGCGCCTCGTCTCGCTCGGGGCCGAGCGCGTCGAGTGGGACTACCCCGACGACGCGGACTTCGTCGTGCTCGCCGACCCGACGGGCACGCTCTTCTGCGTCGTCGACGCCGGCCGGTAGCGCCGGCCCAGCCTCGTGCCGGCTGCTGCGGTCAGCCCGCGGGGTCCGCGATGCCGGTGGCCGTCACGAGGTGCAGCCGCTGGACGTCGACGCTCGTGACGAACTCGTCGACCCGGTCGAGGAAGGCTCGGGTCGTGGGCTGGGCCTCGTGCTCGTCGAGCGCGGCCTCGTCGTCGTACAGCTCGTAGAAGATGCGGACGTCCCGCTCGCCCTCGAGCGCGTGCACCGCATAGGCCAGGGTGCGCGGCTCGTGGGTGGCGATGCCCGCCACCGTCTCGCGCATCATCGCGTCGAACGCCTCGGCCCGCCCGGGCCGCAGCTCGAACCGGACCACCAGGCCGAACCGGGTCATGTGTCGCTCCTCGTCATGTGCCGACCCTCCCACGTCGCGGGCCCGTGGGACGGGGGAGACTGGGACCCATGTCCGCCGTCAGCGTCCCGTGGTCGGAGGGTTCGTGGACGCACGAGCCCGTGCAGGTCGAGACCGACGGGGAGGACCTCCTCGTGACGGCGGCCGAGGGCTCGGACGCCTGGCGGACCACCTCGTACGGGTTCGTCCACGACTCCGAGCACGCCCTCCTGCGGCCCCTGGACCGGGAGGGTGCGGTCGAGGTGACGTTCGCGGTGGCCTTCACCGACCAGTTCGACCAGGCCGGTGTGTTCCTGCGCGCGTCGGCGACGCAGTGGGTCAAGGCCGGCGTCGAGCACGTCGACGGCGCGCCCAGCGTCGGGGTGGTCGCGACGAGGGACCGCTCGGACTGGTCGGCCTTCCCCGTCCCGTCGTGGGCGGGCCGCCGGGTCACCGTGCGCGCCAGCCGATCCGGAGACGCGGTGACGGTCCGGGCCAGGGTCGACGACGAGCCGTTCGTGATGATCCGCGTCCTGCCGCTCGACCCCGACCTGGACGTTGAGGCGGGGCCCTTCGTCTGCGCGCCCACCCGGTCCGGGCTCACCGTGCGCTTCCACTCGTGGGAGGTCTCACCCGCGGACGCCGCGCTGCACTGACCTGTCCCACGAGGATGCTGGCGCCGACGTCCGGGGACACGCTATGAATCCGCCGCCGAGGCCCGTGGCGAGGCCCAGCACGATCTTCCCCTTCGACACGTCGAGGTCGGCCACGTTCTGTCCCCGTGGTGCTACAGCCTGTCGAGCACCTTGCTGACCAGGTACACGAGCGCGCCGAGCGTCACGGAGGTGGTGGTCAGGGCAGCACCGACCACGAAGAAGCCCGTCTCTGACAGGGCCGTCACCACGCCGACCACGACGCCGGCGGCAGCGGCCAGCAGCCCCAGCCAGACGACGCCGTAGATGCGCGTCTCCGCCGCGTCGAGGTCCCGACGCTCCTGCCCCTCCACCGAGCTCGTCATGGACGGATCGTAGGGCGCGTGGCCCGACTCGCGCAGCGGGCTAGAGACCCTTGAGGAAGTCGGGGTCGTCGTCCGGACCCTGCGAGCGACGGCGCTCCTGCGCCCGGAGCCACTCCTGCTCGCGGCGGTGGTCCTCCCAGCGCTGCTGCTGGGTGCGCCCGGACCACGTGTCGCGGGTCGGGCGACCGGCGACGAGCCACGCCACGCCACCGACGATCGGGAACAGCAGGATGATGAAGATCCACGCGAGCTTCGGCAGGTTGCGGATGACGAGCTCGTCGGTCTGGACGGCGTCGATGAGGCAGTAGACGGTCAGGGCGAGCTCGAGCAGCACCGGCAGGTAGCGGATCACGCGGGGCAGCCTCGCACGTCACGCATTGCGTCGTCATCCGATCGGGGCAGATGGGCCCTGCCGAGGCCCGGTTCGTCACAGGGACGGCGCGGAAAGTGGCGCGGGACGGGGATACAAGCGCGTCCTGCACGAACGTCCGCGTCATCACCGTGACGACGCGGAACCTCGCTCGACAGAGGGCGCCTCAGGCGGGGAAGACGCCGCTCGAGAGGTAGCGGTCGCCGCGGTCGCAGACGACGAAGACGATCGTCGCGTCCTCGACCTCCTGCGCCACCTGCAGCGCGGTCCAGCAGGCGCCGGCCGCCGACGGGCCACCGAAGATGCCCTCGTCACGGGCCAGCCGCCGGGCCATCTCCTCGGCGTCCGCCTGGGTGACCTCGACGGTCCGGTCGACCGCGGCCGGGTCGAAGATGCGCGGGACGTACGCCGGCGGCCACGCGCGGATGCCGGGGATCTTCGAGCCCTCCGCCGGCTGCGCGCCGACGATCTGCACCTCGGGGTTGCGGGACTTGAGGTAGCGCGAGACGCCGGTGATCGTGCCGGTCGTGCCCATCGCCGAGACGAAGTGCGTGATGCGACCACCGGTCTGCTCCCACAGCTCCGGACCGGTCCCGAGCTCGTGGGCCCGGGGGTTGTCCGGGTTCCCGAACTGGTCGAGCACCCGGCCGCGACCTTCCTGCTCCATCCGTGTCACGACGTCGCGGGCCTCCTCCATCCCGCCGGACGCGGGCGTGAGGACCAGCTCGGCGCCGAACGCCCGCATCGTCTGCGCCCGCTCGACGGAGGCGTCCTCGGGCATGACGATGACCAGCGGGTAGCCGCTGATGGCCGCCGCCATCGCGAGGCCGATGCCCGTGTTGCCGGAGGTGGCCTCGAGCAGCGTGTCGCCGGGGGAGATCTCGCCGCGCGCCTCGGCGCCGCGGATCATGCTGATCGCCGGCCGGTCCTTGACCGAGCCGGCGGGGTTGTTGCCCTCGAGCTTGGCGAGGAGCACGTTGCCGCGCCGGTCGTTCTCCACCCCGGGAAGCCGCTGCAGACGCACCAGCGGCGTACCGCCGATGACGTCCTCCATCGTGGGGTACGCCGGGGGAGTGGTCACGCGCCCGAGTCTAGGGCGGGCGCCGGGAGAGGATGATGACGTGCCCACCCGACGCGACGACACCGCGACGCCTCTGCCGTGGAGCGGTCACGGCGTCCTGCGATGATCGCTCCATGAGCGTGGACGGCGACCCGACGGACGCCGCGGCGCAGCGGCGGCGGCAGGCCCGCGAGAACGCCGAGTACCACCACGCGGCGGCGCAGCGGGCGGCGCAGGCCGAGGCCCGGCGCACCGCCCCGATGGTCGCGGAGTTCGCCGCCGCGATGCGCGCGGCCGGCGTCGAGCCCACCCGGCTGCGCGCCCGGCCCTACAGCGGCAGCGGGACGCTGCGGACCGACGTCGAGGGCTGGTACGTGCGCCGCGACCACCGGGCCGCGGTCGGCACGGACGGGCGCTGGTACGTCCTCGTCGTCGCGCCCAGCCTGCGCGGACGGCTCACGGGCATCCACGTCGACCCGAGCGACGCGCCGCTGCAGGTCGGCGCCGGAGGGCGCGACGGCGACTCGGTGGCGCTCGACGTCCTCTTGCGGCTGAGGCTCGAGGCCGGCGCCGACTTCCCCTGACGCACGAGCCGAAGGGGCTCAGCCGGCCTCGGGACGCGCCTGCCGCACCGCGTCGTAGCCGTCGGCGAGGCCGGAGGCCAGCACCTCGACGAGGTCGGCGGCCTCGTCCGGCGCGAGGCGGGTCGTCGCGACGCAGACGTTGTCGCGCCAGACCGAGAGCACCACGACGCCGGCCTCCGGGTGCCACGTCACGCGCAGCGCACGCCCCTCGCCGCGGGCGTCGGCGACGACCGCGCTGCGACCGGGGACGGAGCGCTCCATCCCCGCAGTGTGCGCCGGGGGAGAGCCTCCTGTCGAGAGGTCGCGAGGGGGCTCAGACCTTGGGGCGGTGCGTGAAAGACGACGCGTAGGAGGTCTCGCCGACGGCGATCGAGTACTCGCTGTAGTAGTCGGCGATGCCGTGGCGCTGCGCCTCGCGGTGGCGCGGGTGGTCGCGCCAGCCGCGGTGCGACGCGGCGTCGGCGAACGTGACGATCGTGGCCCGCTCGCCGTCCTCGGCGACGAAGGTCTTCGTCTCGACGAACCCCGGCATCGACCGGGCGAGCTCGGCCAGGACGGCGAGCTCGTCCCGGTAGGCACCCTCGTGCTCCGGGCGCAGGCGGTTGCGGAAGACCGTCACCACCTGGCCCGTGAGCGGGCGCTCGACGCCGGGCACGTCAGGACCCTCAGATGTCGCGGAAGGTCTCGATCGTCGCGCCGAGGGCGTTGAGGCGCTCGGCGAGGTCCTCGTACCCGCGGTTGATGACGTAGACGTTGCGCAGCACCGAGGTGCCGGGCGCGGCCAGCATCGCGAGGAGCACGACGACGCCGGGGCGCAGCGCCGGCGGGCACATGACCTCGGCGGCGCGCCACTTGGGCGTCGGGCCGGTGATCATCACCCGGTGCGGGTCGAGCAGCTGCACCTGGGCGCCGATCTTCGTCAGCTCGGTGAGGTAGATCGCGCGGTTCTCGTAGACCCAGTCGTGGATCATCGTCCTGCCCTCGGCGCACGCGGCGATGAGCGCGAAGAACGGCAGGTTGTCGATGTTGAGGCCAGGGAACGGCATCGGGGCGATCTTGTCGACCGGCGCGGTGAGCGGGCCGGGGTGGATCGTCAGGTCGACGAGGCGGGTGTGCCCGTTGTTCGCGAGGTACTCCTCGGTGAGGTCGAACTTCAGGCCCATCTCCTCGAGGGTGGCCAGCTCGATCTCGAGGAACTCGATCGGCATCCGCTCGATGGTGATCTCGGAGCCGGTGACCACCGCGGCCGCGATGAGGCTCATCGCCTCGATCGGGTCCTCGGAGGGGAAGTACTCGATGTCGGTGTCGACGCGGCCCACGCCGGTGACGGTGAGGGTCGTCGTGCCGATGCCGTCGATCTCGACCCCGAGCCCGCGCAGGAAGAAGCACAGGTCCTGGACCATGTAGTTCGGGGAGGCGTTGCGGATGACCGTCGTGCCCTCGTAGCGGGCGGCGGCCAGCAGGACGTTCTCGGTCACGGTGTCGCCGCGCTCGGTGAGGACGATGGCGCGCTTCGGGTGGCGGCTGCGGTCGACGGCGGCCTCGTAGAAGCCGTGCGTCGCCGTGACGTCGAGCCCGAAGTGGCGCAGCGCCGACAGGTGCGGCTCGACCGTGCGCGTGCCGAGGTCGCAGCCGCCGGCGTAGGGCAGCTGGAAGTCGTCGTACTCGGCGAGCAGCGGCCCGAGGAACATGATGACAGTGCGCGTGCGGCGGGCGGCCTCGATGTCGATGCCGTCGAGGTCCAGGCGGGCCGGCGGCACGATCTCGAGGTCGTTGCTGTCGGGCAGCCAGCGCACCTTGACGCCGATCGAGGTGAGGACCTCGATGATCCGGTTGACCTCCTCGATCCGCGCGAGGTTGCGCAGCGTCGTGCGGCCCTTGTTGAGCAGGCTCGCGCACAGGAGGGCGACGGCGGCGTTCTTGCTCGTCTTGACGGGGATCGAGCCGGAGAGCTTGTGCCCGCCGACGATCCGCAGGTGCTGGGGACCGGAGTGGCCGAGCGAGACGAACTCGCTGTCGAGCTTCTCGCCGACGCGGGCGAGCATCTCGAGCGAGAGGTTCTGCTTGCCCTGCTCGATCCGGGCGACCGCGCTCTGGCTGGTTCCGAGGAGCTCGGCGAGCTCGCTCTGGGTCAGCCCTTGGTGGCGGCGGGCGTCCCGGATGAGGGTGCCGATCCGGGTCAGGTAGGTGTCGGAGGTGGTCGTCACGCAGACCATGGTAGATCAGATATGAGATATCACCGCGTTGCGGCCCGCGCGTCCTGGGGGGTCTCTCAGGGACCCCCGTGGCCTGCGACGACGGCACGGACCGGGTGGTCCGTACCGTCGTCGGGCGGGTCGCGCGGGTGGTCAGGCGGTGGCGGGCACGCTCGCGACGCCGTGGGGGAGGACCCGGCGGCCGAGCACGCGCTGGGTCACGCCCTCGCGGTCGAGCAGGGGGATGATCCCGCCGTTCCAGAACTGGAAGCCGGCGCCGGTGATCATCGCCAGGTCGATGTCCATCGGGGCCTCGACGACGCCCTCGGCGAGCATCAGCCCGACCTCCTCGGCGATGGCGCCGAGCACGCGGGCCCGGACCTCGTCGACGGAGAGCTCGACCGGCTCGGCCGGCTGCTCGCGCATCGCCTCGACCTCCGGGTCGGGCACCGGGCGGCCGCGCTCGTCCGTGGCGTAGTAGCCACGCTTGCCCGCCTCGACGAGGCGCCGCAGCGTCGGGGAGACGAAGAAGCGGTCACCGAACGCGCGGTGCAGGGTCTCGCTGTTGTGCAGCGCGATGGCCGGACCGACGAGGCCGAGCAGGACGAACGGCGGCATCGGCGCGAGGCCGGCGACGGCGCGGTCCGCGACGGCGACCGGGGTGCCCTCGTCGACGACCCGCGAGTACTCGCCCATGAAGCGGCCGAGCAGGCGGTTGACGACGAACGACGCCGAGTCCTTGGAGCGGATGCACGTCTTCTTCAGGCCCTTGCCCACCGCGAAGCCGGTGGCCAGGGTCGCCTCGTCGGTGTGCTCGCCGGGGATGACCTCGAGCAGCGGCATGACCGCGACGGGGTTGAAGAAGTGCAGGCCGACGACCCGCTCCGGGTGCGTGAGCCCGCTCGCCATCTCGGTGATCGACAGCGACGAGGTGTTGGTCGCGAGGACGCACTCGGCGGAGACGACGGCCTCGACCTCGGCGAAGACCTGCTGCTTGACCGACATCTCCTCGAAGACGGCCTCGATGACGAGGTCGGCGTCGGCGAAGCCGTCCTTGCTCGTCGAGCCGGTGACCAGGCCTTTGAGGAAGGACGCCTTGTCGGGGGAGACCCGGCGCTTGGCGAGCAGCTGGTCGACCTCCTGGTGCACGTAGCCGACGCCCTTGGCGACGCGGTCCTCGTCGAGGTCGGTCATGACGACCGGCACCCCGAGGCGGCGCGCGAAGAGGAGCGCGAGCTGGCTCGCCATGAGCCCCGCGCCGACGACGCCGACCTTGGTGACCGGGCGGGCGAGCGCCTTGTCGGGGGCGCCGGCCGGCCGCTTGGCCCGCTTCTGGACGAGGTCGAAGGCGTAGAGGCCGGCCCGCAGCTCGTCGGACATGATGAGGTCGCCGAGCGCCTCGTCCTCGGCCGCGAAGGCGTCCTCGCGCGACGCGGTCCGCGCGGCCCGGACGAGCTGGACCGCCCGCAGCGCGCCGGGGGCGCGCCCGCCGGTCTTGGCGACGACGACCTTGCCGGCGCGGTCGCACGCGGCGTCCCACGCCTCGGCGGACCGGTCGACCTCGGCGCGCTCGACGGTCACGGCGCCGCTCAGCACTCCGGCCGCCCAGCGCAGCGAGTCCTCGAGGAAGTCCGCCGGGGGGAGCAGGACGTCGGCGATGCCCATCGCGGCGACATCCTTAGCGGCGAGCATCCGGTTCTGCGACAACGGGTTCTCGATGACGACCTTGAGGGCCGCCTCGGCACCGACGAGGTTCGGGAGCATCCAGCAGCCGCCCCAGCCGGGGACGAGCCCGAGGAAGGTCTCGGGGAGGGCGAAGGCGGGGACGCCGGCCGAGATGGTCCGGTGGTCGGCCGCGAGCGCGAGCTCGACGCCGCCGCCCATCGCCGCGCCGTTGACGAACGCGAACGTCGGCACCGGCAGGTCCATGAGGGTCGCGAAGGCGCGGTGGCCGGCCTGCGCGATCTCGACGGCCTGGCTGCGGTCGGTGACGTACGGGATGCCGGACAGGTCGGCGCCGACGGCGAAGACGAACGGCTTGCCGGTGACGCCGACGGCCTGGATCTCGCCGGCCTCGGCGCGGGCCCGCAGGGTGTCGAGCGTGGCCTGGAGCCCGGCGACGCCCTCGGGGCCGAAGGTGTTCGGGCGGGTGTGGTCCTTGCCGTTGTCGAGCGTGACGAGGGCCAGGGTGCCGGCGCCGCCGGGGAGCGTGACGTCCTGCACGGGGGTGCGGGTGACGACCTCGGCGGGCAGGGCGGGGGCCTGGGTGGTGGTGGTCATGGCTCAGGCGTCCTTCCGGTAGTCCGCGTGGTTCGGGTTCTCCCAGATGACGCAGCCGCCCATCCCGATGCCGATGCACATCGCGGTGAGGCCGTAGCGCACCTCGGGGTGCTCCTCGAAGTGACGGGCGAGCTGGGTCATGAGGCGCACGCCGGAGGACGCGAGCGGGTGACCCGTGGCGATGGCGCCGCCCCACGGGTTGACGCGCTCGTCGTCGTCGGCGATGCCGAAGTGGTCGAGGAAGGAGAGGACCTGCACGGCGAACGCCTCGTTGAGCTCGAAGAGGCCGATGTCGTCGATGGTCAGGCCCGCCTTGGCGAGGGCCTTCTCGGTGGCGGGGACCGGACCGATGCCCATGACCTCGGGCTCGACGCCGACGAAGGCGTGCGAGACCAGGCGCATCCGGACAGGCAGGCCGAGCTCGTCGGCGGCGGCCTGGCTCGCGAGGAGGCAGGCGGTGGCGCCGTCGTTGAGGCCCGCCGCGTTGCCGGCGGTGACGTTGCCGTGCGGACGGAACGGGGTCTTGAGGCCGGCGAGCTCCTCGAGCGTCGTGCCGGGGCGCGGCGGCTCGTCGGCGGTCGCGAGGCCCCAGCCCTTCTCGAGGTGGCGGGTCGCGACGGGGACGAGGTCGGGCTGGACCTTGCCGGCCTCGTAGGCGGCGGCGAGCTTGCGCTGGCTGCCGACGGCGAAGGCGTCGGAGCGCTCCTTGGTCAGCTGCGGGAAGCGGTCGTGGAGGTTCTCGGCGGTCTTGCCCATGACGAGGGCGGACTCGTCGACGAGGCGCTCGGCGACGATCCGCGGGTTGGGGTCGACGCCCTCGCCCATCGGGTGACGGCCCATGTGCTCGACGCCACCGGCGACGGCGATGTCGATGGCCCCGACGCCGATGGCCGACGACACGGTCGTCACGGCGGTCATCGCGCCGGCGCACATCCGGTCGATCGAGTAGCCCGGCGTCGACTTCGGCAGCCCGGACAGGAGCGCCGTCATCCGGCCGAGGGTCAGGCCCTGGTCGCCGATCTGCGTCGTCGCGGCGATGGCGACCTCCTCGACCCGCTCGGCCGGGAGCTCGGGGTGGCGCCGCAGCAGCTCGCGGACGCACTTGATGACGAGGTCGTCGGCGCGGGTCTGGGCGTACATGCCCTTCTCGCCGGCCTTGCCGAAGGGGGTGCGGACGCCGTCGACGAAGACGACCTCCTGGAGCTCACGGGGCACGAGGTGGCCTCCCTGGTCGGGGACGTGGGACCGCCCGGCGGGGACCGGGCTGCGTCGATCGTACTAAGCAAGCGCTCAGTCATCGAGAGGCGCCGGGGTGACCGGGGTCACGCGCCGTAGCCTGAGGGGCATGGACGAGCGCGGGTGGACCACCGTCGACGACGTCGAGGCGCTCGCGGCCCTCGTCGGGGAGCCGGCCCGGCGGGCCGTCGAGAAGGAGCGCGACCACCTGCTCGACGTCGACCTCGCGTGGCTGCGGGCCGCCCCGTTCTGCGTCCTGGCCACCGCGAACGCCGACGGCGCGTGCGACGCCTCGCCGAAGGGCGACCCCGCCGGGCGCCTGGTCCACGTCCTCGACCGACGCACGATCGCCGTCGCGGAGCGCCCGGGCAACCGCCGCGTCGACGGCTACCGCAACGTGCTGGAGAACCCGCACGTCGGCCTGCTCTTCCTCGTGCCCGGGCGTGGCGACACGCTGCGCGTCAACGGCCGGGCGCGCCTGGTGTCGGACGCGCCGTTCCTCGACGAGATGACGGTGCGGGGCCACCGCCCGCTGCTCGCCCTCGTCGTCGACGTCGAGCAGGTGTTCTTCCACTGCAGCAAGGCGTTCCTGCGCGCCGGCCTCTGGGAGCCGGAGACCTGGCGGCCCTTCGACGAGGTGCCGCGGCGGGCCGTCATCGCCCACGACGTCGAGCCCGACGGGCGCAGCCTCGAGGAGCTCGACGCCTACTACGGCCCCGCGTACGCCGAGGGCCTCTACCGCTGAGGGTGCGGGACTCGCGGTCTGCCAGCCTGGACGGGACCGACCCCTGACCTCCGGGAGGAGAAGACCGTGGACCTGACGCTGCCCTGGACCGACGACGAGCTCGTGCTGCGCAATCGCTACGAGACGCTGAGCATCGTCAACGACCTGCTCATCGCGGTCTGGTTCCTCGTCGGGAGCATCCTGTTCTTCCGGGAGTCGACGACGTACGCGGGCACCTGGTTCTTCGTCGTCGGCTCGGCCCAGCTGATGCTGAGGCCCTCGATCCGGCTGTCCCGGCGCATCCACCTGCGCCGCCACCGGCAGCGGCACGGCGGGAGCGGGCCGACCGAGAGCAGCCAGGACTTCTGAGCGCGGCGGCAAGCCTCGCCAGGGGCGGCCGGTGAGGCTGCCGTCAGGAGTCGGGGTGCGCCTCGAAGGCCACGACGAGCATCGGCGCGACGACGTCGGCCTGCCAGCGGCGCACGCCGTAGGCGGCCAGCGCGGCCGAGAAGCCCTCGACGTCGCGCTGCTCCGGCGGCGTCCAGACGACGCGGCGCAGCGGGTCGGGGGAGCAGACGTTCTCGACCGGGATGCTGTGCTCGTCGGCGAACTCGGTGAGGGCGGCGCGCGTCGCCGAGAGCCGGGCGGCGGCCGCGGGGTTCTTGTCGGCCCACACGCGCGGCGGCGGGGGGCCGTCCGACGGGAGGGTCCGCGGCGGCAGCTTCTCCTCCGGGAGGGCGACAGCCCGCTCGACCGCCTCGACCCACTGCCGGCCGTAGCGCTTGATGGCGCGGTGGCCGGACGGCAGGGCCGCGGTGTCGCGGGGGAGCGCGGCCGCGATGTCGACGAGCGCGGCGTCCGGCAGCACGCGGCCGACCGAGGTGTCGCGCTCGCGGGCGATCGTGTCGCGGGCGTACCAGAGCTCACGGATGACGCCGACGGCCCGGCGCGAGCGCAGCGTGTTGATGCCGGAGGTGCGCCGCCACGGGTCGACGCGCTCGGTCGGGGCCCAGGTGAGCAGCGCGGTGAACTCCTGGCGCGCCCACTCGTCCTTGCCCTGCGCCGCGAGGTCGACGCCCATGAGGTTGCGCAGCTCGCCGAGGACCTCGACGTCGAGCGCCGCGTAGCGCAGCCACGGGTCGGGCAGTGGGCGGGTGGACCAGTCGACCGCGGAGTGCTCCTTGGCCAGGCGCAGCCCGAGGTAGTGCTCGACGACGGCGGCGAGACCGACCCGCGGCAGGCCGAGGATGCGGGCGGCGAGCTCGGTGTCGAACAGCTGGCGCGGGCGCAGGCCGACCTCGGCGAGGCAGGCGAGGTCCTGGGTGGCGGCGTGGAGGATCCACTCCGCGGCGCCGATCGCGTCGTTGACCGGCGTGAGGTCGGGGACGGCGACGGGGTCGATGAGCCAGGTGCCCGAGCCCTCGCGGCGCAGCTGCACGAGGTAGGCGCGCTGGCCGTAGCGGTAGCCCGAGGCGCGCTCGGCGTCGATCGCTACCGGGCCGACGCCCGCGGCGATGGCGGCGGCGGCCTCGTCCAGGCCGCGTTCGGTCTCGACGACGGAGGGCACGCCCTCGGCCGGCTCCTCGAGGGGCACGGGCTCCGCGACGGGAGTGGCGGGCACGTGGTCGTCCTCCGGGGTCGGGTCGGTGTGGGGGGTCTCCTGGCTCATCCGGCGGTCACCGTCGAGGGCCCGGGAGGGCGACGACGCCGTCGGGCAGCGGGGGCAGCCCGGCGATCGTGCACAGGAGGTCGGACCAGGCGAGGAGGTGCTCGCCGGCCTCGGGGCCGAGCGGCGTCCACGACGCCCGCAGCTCCATCTCGACGCTCGCGGGGCGGTCGGCGAGGCCGCCGAAGCTCTCGGACACGACACGCGTCACGGTGCCGGCCTCGGCGATGAACGGCACACCGCGCGCCGTGAGCGCGTCGGTCAGCCAGCTCCAGCCGACCTCGCCGAGCAGCGGCTCGGTGGCGAACTCCTCTTCGAGCTCGGCCCGGGCGAAGGTGACGGCGCGCCAGGCGCCGCCCCACGGCTCGGGCTCGGAGGGGTCGTGGAGGAGGACGAACCGGCCCGAGGCGAGCTCGGAGTCGGGGTCGTGCGGGTCGATGACGTCGGCGGTCAGCGCGACCGCGTGCGGGGCGATCCGCTGGGGCGCGGGCACCTCGGTGAGCCGCACCTCGGGCCGCAGCCGCGCACGGTGCAGCTCGTCGAGTGCCCGGGTGAAGTCCGGGGACTCCCTCCCGGTCACGGTGCTGCGCGCCACGTGGAGCACAGTAGGACGCGCGCCCGCCCCAGCGCGGCAGGGCGCGCCGAACGGCAGCCGACCGGTCGACCCCTTGCACCCGCAAGGTTTCCCTTCCACCCGGCAAGGTTTCCCTTCCACCCGGCAAGCTCTTCCTTCCACTCGGCAAGGTTTCCCTTCCACCGCGGAAGGTGTTCCTTCCACGGCGCACGGGAAACCTCGCACGGGCAAGGAGGTCGGGGGCATCCACCATCGGGCGACGGGACTCCGCCGAGTCGAGGTGAAACGCGACCGCGAGGGGGTCCAGTTTCACCTCGACCCGGACGGGCTCGAGTGGGTCGAGGTATTCGGCCACCGCGAGAGGGTCGCCGAATACCTCGACCCGTCGGTGGAAACCGACTGACCCACCCCTCCGACCCCGAACGCGCCCCGGACGGCGCTGCCCGGCCCGCCCCTCCTCGCCTAGCCTGCGGCTGTGCTGAGCCTCCTCGCCCTCGCCTCGTCGGCGGTCTGGGGCACCTCGGACTTCTTCGCCGGCCTCGCCTCGCGGCGCCGCCCACCGGTCGCGGTCGTCGGCTGGACGCAGGGCCTGGCCCTCCTCGTCGTCTCGGCGATCGTCCTCGTGCGTCGCGACACCGTCACCTTCGAGGGCTGGCCGCTGTGGTCGGTCGCCGCCGGCCTCGCGGGGATGACCGGCCTCGTCTGCTTCTATTCCGCCCTGTCCGCCGGGACGATGGGCGTCGTCGCACCGATCGCCGCCCTCGGCGTCGTCGTACCCGTCGTCCTCGGCGTGGCGGGTGGCGACACCCCCTCGCCGTGGGCCTGGGTCGGGATGCTCGTCGCGATCATCGGCGTCACGCTGGCCAGCGGCCCGGAGCTGACCGGCGAGGTCTCCCCACGCCCGGTCGTCCTCGCCTCGGTCGCGGCCCTCGGCTTCGGTCTCGCCCTCTACTGCCTCGACCGCGGCGCCCGCGAGTCCGCGCTCCTCACGCTCTGGGGGATGCGCCTGACGTCGGTGAGCATCCTCGTCGTCGTCGCCCTGCTCGTGCGCTCGACCGGCGGCGTCACCCCGCGCGAGGTGCCCTGTCTGCTGCTCATCGGCTGCGGCGACCTCGGCGCGAACTTCCTCTTCGGCATCGCGTCCTCGCGCGGCGAGGTGAGCATCGCCTCCGTGCTCGGCTCGCTCTACCCCGTCGTGACGATCGTGCTCGCGCGCGTCGTCATCAAGGAACGGCTGCGGCGGGTGCAGCAGGCCGGCGTCGCCCTCGCCCTCGGCGGCGCGGTCCTGATCGCCCTCTGACCGCGGCGTCCACCCCCGCCGGCGGATGGGAGGATGTCGAGCCGTGACGACCTCCCCGAGCCCGGCCGCCGCGCCCGCCTCCGACTCCGCCCTCGTGCGGGCCGCCCGCGGCCTGCCCGTGCCGCACACCCCGGTCTGGTTCATGCGCCAGGCCGGGCGCTCGCTGCCCGAGTACCGCAAGGTCCGCGAGGGCGTCGGGATGCTCGAGTCCTGCCGGCGCCCCGACCTCGTCACCGAGATCACCCTCCAGCCCGTGCGCCGCCACGGCGTCGACGCGGCGATCTTCTTCTCCGACATCGTCGTGCCCCTCGCGGCCGTCGGCATCGACCTCGACATCGTCGCCGGTGTCGGCCCGGTCGTCGCCGAGCCGGTGCGCACCCGCGCCGACCTCGAGCGGCTGCGCGACCTCGTCCCCGAGGACGTCCCCGACATCACCGAGTCGGTCCGGATGCTCACCGCCGAGCTCGGCGCGACGCCGCTCATCGGCTTCGCCGGCGCGCCGTTCACCCTCGCGTCCTACCTCGTCGAGGGAGGGCCGTCGAAGAACCACGAGCACACCAAGGCGCTCATGCACGGCGACCCCGAGCTGTGGCACGACCTGTGCGCCCGGCTCGCCCGCATCTCCGGCGCGTTCCTGCGGGTGCAGGGCGAGGCCGGTGCCTCGGCGCTCCAGCTCTTCGACTCCTGGGCCGGCTTCCTCAGCCGCGCCGACTACGAACGGTTCGTCGCGCCGCACTCCGCCGCCGCGCTCGCGTCGGTCGCCGACCTCGGCGTGCCGCGCATCCACTTCGGGGTCGGCACCGGCGAGCTGCTCACCCTCATGGGCGAGGCGGGCGCCGACGTCGTCGGGGTCGACTACCGGGTGTCGCTGACCGACGCCCTCGAGCGCACCGGCGGACGCTGGCCGCTCCAGGGCAACCTCGACCCGGCGCTGCTCTTCGCGCCGTGGGAGGCGCTCGAGCGCCGGGTCGTCGAGATCGTCGAGGAGGGTCGGGCCGCTCCCGGGCACGTCTTCAACCTCGGCCACGGCGTCCTGCCGCACACCGACCCCGACGTGCTCACCCGCGTCGTCGAGCTCGTCCACGAGGTCTCCGCGCGGTGACCGGCGGCCCGGCGGTACCCGACGAGCGGGCCATGCTCGACGCGTTCCTCGACGAGCACCGGGCCGGGCTGCGCGAGACGCTCGCCGGGTTGACCGAGGAGCAGGCGCGACGCCGGCTCGTGCCGTCCGCGACGACGCTGCTCGGGCTGCTCAAGCACGTCACCTTCGTCGAGCGGGTGTGGTCGGAGGAGGCCGTGCTGCAGCGGCCGCGGACCGAGATCGGGCTGCCCGCCACGGTCGACGAGACGTTCGTCCTCGACGACGCCGACACCATCGCCTCCGTGCTGGCCGATCACGAGAAGGCCTGCGCCACAGCGCGGTCCATCGCTGCGACCGTCGGCCTCGACGACCTCGTCCACGGCAACCGGCGCGGGCCGCTGTCGATGCGCTGGGTGCAGCTGCACCTCCTGCGCGAGCTCGCGCAGCACGCGGGGCACGCCGACATCCTCCGCGAGCAGGTGCTCGCCGCGGATGCCCGGGACGCCTGAGCCCGTGCCCGCCGACCGTGTCCTCACCGGTGACGGGCTGACCCTCGAGCCGCTGCGCGTCGAGCACGCCGAGGCGATGGCGAGCGCCCTCGGCGACCCGGCCCTGCACACGGTGATCGGGGGCCGTCCGGCGAGCGCCGACGAGCTGCGCGCCCGCTACGCCCTGTAGCTGCGCGGGCCCGCAGACCCGAGCGAGGAGTGGTGCACCTGGGTCGTCCGCGACGGCGGCGACGGCCCTCTCGTCGGCTACGTCCAGGCGACGCTGACCCGCGACGGAGCCAGCGTCGAGCTCGCGTGGGTCGTCGGGACTCCGTGGCAGGGCAGGGGCGTCGCGCGCCGGACGTCGTCGTCGACGGCGAGACCCGGTGGTCCCTGGAGACCGGGCGCCGCTGAGCCTCAGGCCGAGGGGGCGGCCGGCGGGGTCTGCTCCGTCGCGACGGCGACCGGCCGGCGGCGGCGCAGCCACGCGACGAGCGGGACGAGGACGAGCGCCGCGGCGACGCCGAAGGGCAGGACCGCGCCGAGGAGCGTCAGGACGAGCTGCACGGACCGGGTGAACGCCGTCCAGCCCGCGGCGAGCCCGGCGACGAACCCGGTCGGCTCCTCCGTGGGCGCCGCACCGGCCTTCGTCGCGAGCCGGACGGTGACGGGGGAGAGGCTCACCTGGTCGTCGAGGGCGGCGAGCTGCTGCTCCATCGACTCCAGGTCCGCCTGCCGCCGGGACAGCTCGGCCTCGAGGCTCACGACGTCGGCCAGCTTGTCCGCGCGGCCCATGAGCAGGCGGACCCGCTCGACGCTGGCCTTCATCGTCTCGACGCGGGCGGCGGTGTCGACGTACTGACCGGTGACGTCGTCGGTGCTCGTCTGCCGCGACAGGACCTTGCCGGCCTTCCCGACCTCGTCGAGCGTCGCGTCGAGCTTCGCCGTGGGCACCGAGATGGTGATGGTGCCCCAGCTGCCCTGCGCGGCAGGGTCGCTCGAGACCTCCTCCGCGACGACGAGCCCGCCCTGGCGCGTGGCGACGGCCCGCAGGGTCGAGGCGGCCCGCGCGACGTCGCCCACCTCGAGCGAGACGTCGGCGCGCCGCGCCAGCTTGCGCTCGGCCACGGCCGGGACGACCGCCGCCGAGGCGCCGCCCCCTGCGGCCTTGCTGCCCGTGCCCTGCTGGTCCACGGCGGTCGCCGCCTGGTCGCGCGCCTCGACGCTCGCGGCCGGTGCATCGGCCGCACCGCCGGCGGCGGACGACGAGGCGCCGGAGTCGGACGCGCTGCACGCGGCGAGGGCACTGACGCACAGGACGCCGGCGGCCAGGGCGGCGGCGAGGCGTCGGGACGGGGGGAGGGAGGTGGTGGGCACGGGGTGACTCCTTCGTCGGTGGCTCGGTCTCCGCTGGGGCGCCGCACGGTCCGTCGGAGTTCCCCGTCGGCGGTCTCGATGTGGTCACGGGTCGGCATCGGCCGGGTCTCGCCGGACCCCGGTCCGGCGCGCCACCCGCCCGGGAACCCCCGGATGCCCCGTGAGAACCTGAGGACATGCCCGACGCGCCCCCGACCCGGCCCCACGTCGCCGTCGTCGGAGGCGGCATCGCCGGGCTCACCGCGGCCCTCGAGGTGCTCGACGCGCTGCCGGACGCCGACGTCACCGTCCTCGAGGCCGGGGACCGCTTCGGCGGCAAGCTGCGCACCGACGCCGTCGCGGGACTCCTCGTCGACGTCGGCGCCGAGTCGCTGCTCGCCGTCCGGCCCGAGGCCGTCGGGCTGGCCCGGAGGGTCGGCCTCGGGGACGACGACCTCGTCACGCCGGCGACGACCTCCGCCACGCTCTGGTCCCGCGGCGTGCTGCGCCCGCTGCCGCAGGGCACGCTCATGGGCGTCCCGACCGACCCGGAGTCGGCACGCGGCCTGCTCTCGGACGACGAGGTCGCGCGCGCGGCCGACCCGCAGCCGTGGCCGGGTGGCGCCGTCCACGACGACGTGTCGGTCGGCGAGTACGTGTCGCACGTGATGGGTCGCGCCGTCGTCGACCGGCTCGTCGAGCCCCTGCTCGGCGGGGTCTACGCCGGCCACGCGGACCGGCTCTCGCTCCGGGCGACGATGCCGGCGCTCTGGCAGCGTGCGGCGGCCGGTGAGGCCCCGACCGCTGCACCACCCGTCCGGCCGCCCGGCCCCGACGCCCCCGCCGCCGCGCCGCGCCAGCCGTTCGCGGGCATCCGCGGCGGCATCGGCCGGCTGCCCGTCGAGGTCGCCGACGCCCTGCGGGCGCGCGGGGCCCTGCTGCGCACCGGCGCCGTCGTCCGCGGCCTCGAGCGCGCCGGCTCGCGCTGGCGCCTCGTCGTCGGCTCCGCTGCCGACCCCGTCGCGGTCGAGGCCGACGCCGTCGTCCTCGCCCTGCCGCCCGCCCCCACCGCGCGCCTGCTGGCCGACCTGGCGCCGGCCGCGTCCCGGCTGCTCGGCGAGGTCGAGACGGCGTCGATGGCCGTCGTCACCCTCGCGGTGCGCCGGGAGGGGCTGCCCGAGCTGCCCGGGTCGGGCTTCCTCGTGCCGCCGGTCGACGGGCGGAGCATCAAGGCGAGCACCTTCAGCGCCAACAAGTGGGCGTGGGTCGGCGCGCTGTCGCCCGACGTCGTGCACCTGCGTGCCTCGCTCGGCCGGGCCGGGGAGGAGGCCGTCCTCCAGCGGGACGACGCGGACCTCGTGACCCTCGCGGTGGCCGAGGTCGGCGAGGCGCTCGGCGCCCCGCTGACGCCGGTCGTCGACCACCACGTCCAGCGCTGGGGCGGCGCGCTGCCGCAGTACGCGGTCGGCCACGTCGAGCGCGTCGCGGGCGTGCGCGCCGACGTCGCGGGCCTCGCCGGCGTGGAGGTCGCCGGCGCCACCTACGACGGCGTCGGCGTCCCGGCCGTCATCGCCTCCGCGACGACCGCCGCCCGCGCCGTCGTCGAGCACCTGACCTCCGCCGCGGCAGGCGCGGCGAGCACCGCAGCACCCCGAGGAGAGTCGCGATGAGCACCCCCAGCCGCCCCGCCCCGAGCAAGCCCGGCGCGAGCCGCATCCGCGAGATCAACGACACCATCCGCTATGCCATGTGGTCGGTGTTCGCCCTCGCCGAGCCGCTCGGGGACGCCGACCGCGCCGCCCTCGCCGATGAGGTCGAGCAGCTCTTCGCGTCCTTCGGCGCCGAGGACGTCGTGGTCCGCGGCGTCTACGACGTCGCCGGCCTGCGCGCCGACGCCGACCTCATGGTCTGGTGGCACGCTCCGACCATCGAGGCGCTCCAGCAGGCGTACCACGCGCTCCTGCGCACCGAGCTCGGGCAGCACCTCGACCCGGTGTGGTCGGTCGCGGCCCTCCACCGCCCGGCCGAGTTCAACAAGAGCCACATCCCGGCGTTCATGGCCGACGAGGAGGCGCGGAAGTACGTCTGCGTCTACCCGTTCGTGCGCTCGTACGAGTGGTACGTCATGGACGACAAGGAACGCCGCGACATGCTCGTCGAGCACGGGCAGATGGCGCGCGAGTACCCGGACGTGCGAGCCAACACCATCGCGGCGTTCGCCCTCGGCGACTACGAGTGGGTGCTGGCCTTCGAGGCCGACGAGCTGCACCGCATCGTCGACCTCATGCGCGAGCTGCGCGCGTCCAAGGCGCGGCTGCACGTCCGCGAGGAGATCCCCTTCTACACCGGCCCCCTCGTCGAGGTGCGCGACCTCGTCGCCCGCCTGCGCTGACCCTCCGCCGCCCCGCCCGACCCACATCATCCGCACCACGCGTATCGGGTGACCCGATACGGCCGCGCTGTACCCGAGAACCGTTGTCGGGTGAGGCGCGGCCTTGTCAGTGGCAAGGGGCGTCGTCCACAGGGCGCGTCACCGAGCGCGGTCGTCCACAGATCGGGTCGACCCCGATGACGTGACCCGTCGCGCCGCCCGACGCTGGCCCGATGGATGACGCACTCCGAGCGCTGGCCGACGCCCAGGGCGGTGTCTTCACGACGATGCAGGCCCGGCGCATCGGGGTCGGGGACCGTGGCCTGGCGCGGCTGCGGCGGGACAAGGAGGTGCACGCCGTCGCGCGCTCCGTCTCCAGCACCACGCCGTGGCGGGACGGTCGGGTCGATGCCCGCCTCCTCGTGCGGACACGCGGGGCGCTGGCCCTGTACCCGGACTCGTACGCGGTCGGTGCCTCCGCTCTCGTGCTGGCCGGCGTGCCGGTCCACCGGGTCGGCTCCGACCGGGCCGACGTCGCGCGACCCGTCCATCGCGAGGTGCTGACGGACCTGTGCCGGATCCGTCCGCCGCACCCGTCGCTGCGGTCCTCGACGAGCCCGTCGACGGCACCGGGGCTGGCCGAGGCCATCGTGCAGACCGCGCTCGACCACGGCCACGTCGCCGCCGTCGTGGCGGCCGACCACGCCCTGCACCACGGGTTGGTCACCCGCGCCGAGATCGAGGCGGTCGCCGACCTCGTCGAGGGATGGCCCGAGTCGGCCCGGGTGCGCACGACGGTCGCCCTCATGGACGGACGCTCCGAGTCGGTCGGTGAGTCGCTGGCGCGCCGGTTCGTCGTCGCCCTGGGCTGGCGCGTCACGCCGCAGCTACCCCTGCGGGACGCCGCCGGGGTCTTCGGCTACGGGGACCTCGGGGTCGACGGCACGAACCTCGTGCTGGAGTTCGACGGCCGGGTCAAGTACGCGAGCGACGCGGACGCGCTCTGGAAGGAGAAGCGCCGCGAGGACCGCGGGCGCCGGGCCGGCTACCTCTTCGAGCGCATCATCTGGTCCGAGCTCGATGCGCCGGCGGTCCTGGGACCGCGGCTGACGGCGGCGCGCGCCAGGGCCGAGCGCCGGCCGGACGCCTGACGCGGCCGGCCATCCCGGACAACGGTGCGCCTCACCCGAGAACGGAACTCGGGTGAGGCGCGGTCGTATCGGGTGACCCGATACGCGTGTGACGAGCGGGGTGGGGGGCGGCGCGGTGCGGGCGGGTCAGGCGTCGGTGGCCGGGCGCAGCGTCATGCTGATCGAGTTGATGCAGTAGCGCTGGTCGGTCGGGGTGTCGAACCCCTCGCCCTCGAAGACGTGCCCGAGGTGGCTGCCGCACGCGGCGCAGCGGACCTCGACGCGCTTCATGCCCATCGAGCGGTCCTCGAGCAGCTCGACGGCGTCGCCGGCCAGCGGGCTCCAGAACGACGGCCAGCCGCAGTGCGACTCGAACTTCGTGTCCGACTCGAACAGCTCGGCGCCGCACGCCCGGCAGGCGTACACGCCGGTGGTCTTGCTGTCGGTGTACTCCCCGACCCACGGGCGCTCGGTCCCGGCCTCGCGGAGCACCTGGTACTCGGCGGGCGAGAGCTGCTCGCGCCACTCGGCGTCGGTCTTGCGGACGGTGTACTCGTGACCGGTGGGCTTCATCGTCATGTCCGTCCCAACACCACGCGCGCCCCGATGGTTCCCGCCGCGTCCACCCGCCCGTCGGCACCCGTCGTTAGGCTCCGGGACATGGCCGATGCACAGATCGTCGAGGTCGAGGGGCCGCACGGCGTCCGGCAGGTCCGCCTGAGCAGCCCCGACCGGCTCATGTGGCCCGACGCGGGGATCACCAAGGGGGACCTCGCGGGGTACGTCCGGGCGGTCGGCGACTGCCTCGTGCGCCACATCGGCGACCGGCCGGTCACCCTCCAGCGCTTCCCCGAGGGCATCGAGGGCGAGGAGTTCTACCAGAAGAACCCCCCGAAGGGGATGCCCGACTGGGTCGGCACGGTCGGCTGCCGCTACCCGAGCGGCCGGCGCCATCCGCAGATCGTCGTCGACGAGGTCGCGACCGCGGTCTGGGCCGTGCAGATGAACACGGTCACCTTCCACCCGTGGCCGGTGCGCACCGCCGACACCGACCGTCCGGACGAGCTGCGCATCGACCTCGACCCGCAGCCCGGGCGCGCGTTCTCCGACGCCGTCGAGGCCGCGGTCGCCCTGCGCGAGCTGATGGGCGAGCTCGGGCTCACGGCCTGGGCCAAGACGAGCGGCAACCGCGGCGTGCACGTCTACGCGCGCGTGGCGCCGACGCACGAGTTCCTCGACGTGCGCCACGGCGTCATCGGCATCGCCCGCGAGCTCGAGCGCCGCCTGCCCGACCTCGTCACCGCGTCGTGGTGGAAGGAGGAGCGCGGCGAGCGCGTCTTCGTCGACTTCAACCAGGCCTGCCGCGACCGCACCATCGCGTCGGCGTACAGCCCGCGCCCGCTGCCCGGTGCGCCGGTCTCGATGCCGGTCACCTGGGACGAGCTGCCCACCGTCTCGCCCGGCGACTTCACCGTGCTGACCGTCCCCGACGTCCTCGAGGACCGCGGCGACGCCTGGGAGGGCATCGACGGCACCGTCGGTGACGTCACCACGGCGATCGCCCTGTGGGACAGGGATGTCGAGGAGCGCGGCCTCGGAGAGCTCAACTTCCCACCCGACTACCCGAAGATGCCGGGCGAGCCGCCGCGCGTGCAGCCGAGCAAGCGCCGCCAGGACAAGGCCGACGCCGAGTACATGGCGCCCAAGGCCGAGCGCGACGCCGCGCTGCGCGAGGAGTGGGGGATGCCCGTCGTGCCCCCGGTCGCGCCGATGCTCGCCAAGCCGGTCAAGGGCCTCGACGCGAAGGTGCTGCGCGACACCGAGGTCGTCTACGAGCCGAAGTGGGACGGGTTCCGCTCCATCGTCTTCCGCTCCGGCGACCGCGTCGAGATCGGCAGCCGCAACGAGAAGCCGATGACGCGCTACTTCCCCGAGGTCGTCGAGGCGGCGCTGGCCAACCTGCCCGAGCGCTGCGTCGTCGACGGCGAGATCATCGTCGTCCGGCCGGGGGAGGACCGGCTCGACTTCGAGCTGCTCAGCCAGCGCATCCACCCGGCGGCCAGCCGGGTCACGAAGCTGTCCGTCGAGACGCCGGCCCGGTTCGTGGCGTTCGACCTGCTGGCCCTGGGCGACGACGACCTGACCGGCCGGCCCTTCGCCGAGCGCCGCGCCCTGCTCGAGGAGGCCCTCGCCGACGCGCAGGCCCCCGTCCACCTCACCCCCGCGACGCGCGACCCCGGGATCGCCGCCGGGTGGTTCACCGAGTTCGAGGGGGCGGGCCTCGACGGGCTCGTCGCCAAGCCGGCCGACGGGGCGTACGAGCCGGACAAGCGGACGATGCTCAAGATCAAGCACGAGCGCACGGCCGACTGCGTCGTCGCCGGCTACCGCACCCACAAGTCCGGCGACGACGTCATCGGCAGCCTGCTCCTCGGCATCCACGACGCCGACGGCACGCTCGTGTCCGTGGGGGTCATCGGCGCGTTCCCGATGGCCCGCCGCAAGGAGCTGTTCGAGGAGCTCCAGCCGCTCGTCACGGGCTTCGACGACCACCCGTGGGCCTGGGCGAAGCAGGAGGAGGGCAACCGGACCCCGCAGAACGCGGCCGGCAGCCGGTGGGCCGCCGGGAAGGACCTCTCCTTCACGCCGCTGCGGCCCGAGCGCGTCGTGGAGGTGCGCTACGACCACATGGAGGGTGTGCGCTTCCGGCACACCGCCCAGTTCGTGCGCTGGCGCCCTGACAAGGACCCGGCGGACTGCACGTACGAGCAGCTCGACGAGCCGGTCTCGTACGACCTCTCGGCCGTCCTGGCCGGGGAGCCCACGTGACCGAGCGCGCACCGACCCGGGCCGGCCGTGCTCGTCGCCTCGCCCTCGCCGGCGCTGCCGTCGGGGGGACGGCCGCCCTCGCGTCCGGTGGTGGGTCCGTCGCCGCCGCGGCCTACTTCGCCCGCAGGGTCGTCACCCCCGAGCGGGCCCGACCCGACGACGTCGTCGTCCACTCCGCCGACGCCACGAGCGTCGTCCTCGGCACGACCGCCGAGACGGTCGTCCCCGGTCGCTACGGGCTGTGGCTCGAGGGCGGCCTCGGGCACGCCCGCTACGGCGAGGTCCTCGAGCTCGACGCGACGGCCGGCCGCGTCCGCCGCGAGCTGCTCGGGGTCGACCGCGGCGTGCTCGCGCCCGGCACGGCACGCTTCAACCCCTACTTCCACGGCAGCGCCCCCGACGACAGCCTCGACCTGCCGACCGAGCACGTCACCTACGACGGCGAGCTCGGCCCGATGCCCGCCTGGGTCGTCACGCCGGACGGTGTGCCGACCACGCGCTGGGCGGTGCTCGTGCACGGCCGCGGTGCCCGGCGCGAGGAGACGGTCCGGGCGCTCGCGCCCCTGCTCGCCGAGGGATGGACCTGTCTCGTGCCGACCTACCGCAACGACGAGGGCGTCCCCGCCGGCCCCGACGGCCGGTACGCCCTCGGCCTGTCGGAGTGGCGCGACATCGACGCCGCGATGGGTTACGCCCTGGGCCGCGGCGCCGAGGAGCTGCTGCTCGCCGGCTGGTCGATGGGGGGAGCCATCGTGCTCCAGGCCCTCGACCGGTCGGTGCACGCCGACGCGGTCGGCCGGGTCGTCCTCGACGGGCCGGTCGTCGACTGGGGCGACGTCCTCGCGCACCATGCGCACGAGCACCACATCCCGCCGCCGGTCGGCTCGCTCGCGCGCCTCCTGATGCGCCACCGGCTCGGGCACCGGCTGGTGGGGGTGCACGAGGGCGTCGACCTCGCCCTCACCGACTGGGTGCGGCGCGCCGACGAGCTGCGCCACCGCGTGCTGCTCATCCACTCCGCCGACGACGAGTTCGTGCCCTTCGGTCCGTCGCTGGCGCTCGCCCAGGCGCGCCCGGACCTCGTGCAGTTCCACGAGTGGCGGCTGGCGCGGCACTGCAAGGAGTGGAACACAGACCCCGAGCGGTGGGAGTCGCTCGTCCGCGAGTTCGCCTCGGGCTGAAACCAGTTGGCGGCGCCGGTCAGCGGCGGACGCGCCAGAGGCCGAGCAGGGTGCCCGACTCCTCGAGCAGCAGGTGGGGCCGGAGCGCGACGCCGTCCGGGACGGCGAGGGCCGGCCCGCCGACGATCCGCGGGAAGTCGCCGCCGACCACCACCGGGGCCGTCGTCAGCGCCATCTCGTCGACGACGCCGGCCGCGAGCGCCGTGCCGAGGAGCGACGGCCCGCCCTCCACGAGCACGTGCCGCAGCCCGCGCTCGGCCAGGCGGTCCAGCGCCTCCGGGAGGTCGACCTCGTCGTCGCCGCACACGAGCACCGACTCCTCGCCGAGCACGGAGCGCGCCCGTGCGAGCGCCGCGTCGCCGGCGGACGCGCAGGTGACGAGCAGGCCCGCGCCGCGTCCCTCCGTCGGCGTGTGCAGGCCCTTGGGCACGCGACCGCTGCGGGTCACGACGACGAGGGCCGCCGGAACCGGGGAGCGACGGGTGGGCGGGACGCGGGTGTAGCCCTCGTCGCGCACGGTGCCCGCGCCGACGAGCACCGCGTCGGCGTGGTCGCGCAGGACCGCGAAGACGCGGTGGTCGGCCGGGGTGTTGACCGACCCGCTCGTCCCGTCCGCGCCGGTGGCGGAGCCGTCGAGCGTCGTCACCATGTTGGAGCGCACCCAGCGGCGGTGCCGTGCAGGCGCGTAGAGGTCGACGAGGTCGGCGGCCGTGACCCGGCTGCCGGGGGAGGCGGGACGGCGGGGGTCGATGAGCACGCGCACGACGGCATCCTCGCAGCCCGGTTCTGCGAGGATGCCGAGATGGGCAAGCGCAAGGGCAAGGGGACGAAGGCCGGCCGGGCCGTCGAGGCGGCCGACCTCGAGGGCAAGGCGGCGAAGAAGGCGCGCAAGAAGCGCGAGGCGGCCGCGCAGGCGCGTGCGGACGAGGCGGTCGAGGCCGCGTCCTGGTCGGAGGCCCTCCGGTTCCGACCCGGTGACCGGCTCAGTGACGTCGACCCGGGCTCGACGCCCGGCTTCGACGGCAAGAAGTCCGACGGTGAGGAGGTCATGGTCGAGCTCCAGCAGCGGCTGTCCGACCTCCAGGAGCGCCTCTTCGCCGAGTCCAAGGGCGGCGGCACGCGCTCGGTGCTCCTCGTCATCCAGGGGATGGACACCTCCGGCAAGGGCGGCATCATGCGCCACGTCGTCGGGGCCGTCGACCCGCAGGGCGTGCGCATCACCTCCTTCAAGGCGCCGAGCGCCGAGGAGAAGCGGCACCCGTTCCTCTGGCGCATCCGCAGGGCGCTGCCGACGCCGGGGCTCATCGGCGTCTTCGACCGCTCGCACTACGAGGACGTGCTCATCGTCCGCGTCCACGACCTCGTGCCGCGCACGACGTGGTCGCGCCGGTACGGCCAGATCAACCGGTTCGAGGAGCAGGTGGTCGCCGACGGCACGACGGTCGTCAAGGTGATGATGCACCTCTCACCCGAGGAGCAGAAGGAGCGCCTCGGGGAGCGGCTCTCGCGGGGCGACAAGTACTGGAAGTACAACCCCGGCGACCTCGACGAGCGGGCCCGCTGGACGGACTACATGGAGGCGTACCAGGTTGCGCTGGAGCGCTGCTCGACGGACGCCGCGCCGTGGCACGTCGTCCCGGCCGACCGCAAGTGGTACGCCCGGCTGGCCGTGACCAACCTCCTGCTCGAGGCGCTCGAGCGGATGGACCCGCAGTGGCCCGCGGCCGACTTCGACGTCGAGGCCGAGCGCGAGCGGCTCGAGCTCAGCCCCTGACCGGCCCGTCGGCGGCCCCGGGCGGCAGCGCCCGGTCGACGACGATGCCCGCCGTCGTGACTCCGACGGCGTCCGACAGCGTCCCGAAGACCGCGCCGTGCTCGCGGCGGACGCGGCTCGCGACGAAGGCGTCGGCGACCGGGCCGGGGGAGTGGCGCACGAGGAGCGCCGCCTGCAGGGTGACGGCGAGCCGCTCGACGACGCGGCGCGCGTTCCAGGCGGCGTCGGGCTCCATCGCCTCGGCCCCTGCGTGCTCGCACGCGTCGATGGCGGCGTCCAAGGCGGGGTCGTGGCCGCGGGCGAGGGCGAGCTCCTGGCCGAGCGCCGCGAGCGAGGCGGGCTCGCGGGTCAGCGCGCGCAGCACGTCGAGCGCGCCCACGTTGCCCGAGCCCTCCCAGAGCGAGTTGAGCGGCGCCTCGCGGTAGAGGCGGGCGAGCCCGTTCTCCTCGACGTACCCGTTGCCGCCGAGGCACTCCAGCGCCTCGGCGACCATCGGCGCGGTGCGCTTGCACACCCAGAACTTGCCGAGGGCGACGCCGAGCCGCGCGAGGTCGTGCTCGCCGGCGTCGACCGCGTGGGCCAGGCGCATCCCGAGCACGGTGGCCGCCTCGGACTCCAGCGCGAGGTCGGCGAGCACGTTGCGCATGAGCGGCTGGTCGAAGAGCGCCGCCCCGAAGGCCCGGCGGTGACGGGCGTGGTGCACGGCACGGGTCAGCGCGGCCCGCATCGTCGCCGCCGAGCCGAGGACGCAGTCCAGCCGGGTCGAGGACACCATCTCGATGATGGTGCGGACGCCGCGCCCCTCGTCGCCGACGCGCGAGGCCCACGCGCCGTCGAGCTCGATCTCGGAGCTCGCGTTGGCGCGGTTGCCGAGCTTGTCCTTGAGCCGCTGGAGGTGGAGCGCGTTGCGGGTGCCGTCGTCGAGGACGCGGGGGAGGAGGAAGCAGGTGAGCCCGCCGTCGGCCTGCGCGAGGACGAGGAAGCCGTCGCTCATCGGGGCGGAGCAGAACCACTTGTGGCCGGTCAGCCGGTAGGTCTCGCCGGGCAGTGGACCGCCGGCAGTCAGGACGGCCCGCGTCGTGTTGGCGCGCACGTCCGAGCCGCCCTGCTTCTCGGTCATGCCCATGCCGAGGGTGAGGCCCTGCTTGTCGGCCCGCGGCCGCAGGACGGGGTCGTAGACGCGCGCCGCGAGCCCCGGCACCCAGGCGTCGGCGAGCTCCCGCGCGTGGCGCAGCGCCGGCACCGCCGAGTAGGTCATCGAGACCGGGCACGGGTGCGCGGCCTCGACCTGGGACCAGAGCACGAAGCCCGCCGCCCGGCGTGCGTGCGCCCCGCTGCCGGCCGGTCGCGTCCACGGCTCGGCGGTCAGGCCCTCGCCGACCGCGACCTCGAGCAGCCGGTGGTAGTGCGGGTGGTAGTCGACCTCGTCGAGGCGCTCGCCCGTCGGCGCGTGCGTCCGGAGCGTCGGCGGCACCCGGTCGGCGTGGTCGGCCCAGGTCCGCACCTCGGGGGTCCCGGCGAGCCGGCCGAGGGCCCCGAGCGCGTCGGCGGCGCCACCGTCGGCCGGGCGCACCCAGCGCTCCACGGCCTCGGTCAGGGCCGCGTCGGCGGCGAGGACGTCGTGCCCCTCCATCGGCGGCACCTGGTTGGTCACGTCGTGGGTGCGCACCGATGCACTGTACGGCGGATACCGTGGGCGGCATGACCGACGCGAAGCGCCGCGTGAGCCGGGCCCTCGCGCGGGTCCCGGGGGCGCTGCCGCTCGCTCGTCTGACGGTGGTGACCACGCGGGTCTGCCTGCGATACCGGGTCACCGGCCTGGCGTCCGAGGCGGGGTTCTTCGCGCTGCTCTCGCTGCCGCCTCTCGTCCTGGGGCTCTTCGGCGGGCTCGGCTACCTCGGCGGCGCGCTCGGGCCGGACACCGTCGACGAGGTGCGCGTGGCCATCCTGCGGTACGCGACGCAGTTCCTCACGCCGCAGGTCATCAACTCGGTCCTCGGGCCGACCGTCGACGACGTCCTGCGCGGCGGACGCTTCGACCTGCTGTCGATCGGTTTCGTCCTCTCGCTGTGGTCCGGCTCGCGCGCGGTCAACGTCTTCGTCGACACCATCTCGATCATGTACGGCCAGTCGGGGGTGCGCGGCATCATCCAGACGCGGGCGCTGTCGTTCTCGCTCTACGTCGTCGCGCTGCTCCTCGGCATCGTCACGATCCCGCTCGTGCTCCTCGGCCCGACGCTCCTCGGCGACCTGCTGCCGACCGCGTGGCACCCGCTGACCCTGCTCTACTGGCCGCTCGTCACGCTGCTGACCGTCGGGGGGCTCACGAGCCTCTACCACGTGTCCACGCCACGCCGGTCGCCGTGGACCCGGGACGTGCCGGGCGCGGTCCTCACCCTCGTGATCTGGGCGCTGGCCTCGTTCGTCGTGCGCGGCTCGATCGCCGCCTCGCTCGGCGGCACGTCCATCTACGGGCCGCTCTCGGCGCCGATCGTCATCCTCATCTGGCTCTACGCCCTCGCCATCGCGGTGCTCATCGGCGCCGCGCTCAACGGCGCCATCCGCGAGCTGTGGCCGGCCGACGAGCGCCGCGCGCTGCACACGCGCCTCCTCGACCGGATCCGTCACCGCTCGGTGGCCGCACCGGCCGCGCCGCGCGACCCCTTCGGCGACTACCGGCGCACGGGGGAGACCGACGAGCTCGACCTGCGCAGCCTGCGCACCGCCGCCAGCCAGCCGATCACGCCCCTGTCCAACGCCGCCGAGCCCGCCGAGACGCCCGCTTCGCGCGAGGTCCTCGCGGGCTCCGAGAACGACCGCTGAGCGCCCGACGGGCCTCCCGCGGCCCCGGTTTGGAGTTCGCGGCACGGGTCGGATACTGTTTCGGAGCACGCCGAGAGGGGATGCCGAAAGGGATCGCTTCCGACGCGCGCGGATGTAGCTCAGTTGGTAGAGCGCAACCTTGCCAAGGTTGAGGTCGCCGGTTCGAACCCGGTCATCCGCTCGGAGGGTTAGCCGCCCCCAATGGTGGAGTGGCCGAGAGGCGAGGCAGCGGCCTGCAAAGCCGCGTACACGGGTTCAAATCCCGTCTCCACCTCGAGTAGGACCCCACGGGCGATTGGCGCAGCGGTAGCGCGCTTCCTTGACACGGAAGAGGTCACTGGTTCAAACCCAGTATCGCCCACCATCGAGAACGGCCCCTGACCTGCGGAAACGCAGAGTCGGGGGCTGTTTCGCTTTCCGTCGTGCTACCCAAGTGCTATCCCGCTTCGACAGCGCCGGCCGTTCGCGACCTCCTGGAGGCGGCATGCTGACCTTCGGCCGCTCGGACGGCTGGGCGCCCAACGCCGAGTAGTTCTTCCTGTCTCGGTTGGTGCTCGAGACCAAAGGTCACGAAGGAGCACCGTGGGAACATGCAGCTGAGTCCGACCGGCGCCCTACCGGTTCGACTCAGCTCGTCTACTACCGAAGTCTCAAGCCGCGATCCGGCGTCCCCTGTGACGTCACGGTCAGGTCCGGAGTGGTCGTTGCCGGATGCGTCCTGCCGCCGCGCAGCGCGCGTCTCCAGCCGCGACGCTGCGTCCACTGTGTGTGCCCCACTCCGCCCAAATTGGGCTAGCCATCTACAGGCAAGCAGTAGGCGTTGCCGTACGACGGTCCAGTCCCGGCGAGGGCCCCGGACGGGTCATACGGGCATCTCGTGCCGCTTGAGTGAAGCCGCAGCGGGCATGACCAGCCAGTTCCCGCTAGGCGTTCCAGTAAGGGACGGCCCCAGATCGCCGATGTGCTGCGTGAGTCAAGGCCCGCTCGTGCCTACCCGTCGGTCTGCCGTCGAGGTACGCCCTCTGCCTACCGCCCATCCGGCCTCGACGGTCCCGGCGACGGCGAGCCCGAAGACCAGGTGCGCGATGACTCCGCGGAGGTGCGTGCTGAGCGGATAGTCGAGGTTTGCTGCGGAGAACCCGAAGGCGGGGGTGATGAGTTCGTCGGCGACGATACTCATGGCCGCACCGGTCGCGAGCCCGGCGATTGGCGGAGACCACCCGGTGCTACGCCGCAGGAGGGGATAGAGCGGCGCCCACTGGATGGCCAGGCCGTGGTGGAAGGCCAGGCTCAAGCGATCCAGCTGCTCGTCGCTGAGATCCAAGCCGACGCGGCGGCTGAGCTTCTCTGCTGCGACCCGGTACGGCGGTCCCGGGCGTACGGCGTCCTCGCGCACTCGGTCAGCTGCGGACTCCATGTCGTACAACTTCATGCTGACCGGTTCCATGGCCTTGGTGCCGACGTATCCCGCGGCGACGGCCAGGACCAGGTCAAGGGCGGCTTGTCGGATGTGCACCGTTCCTCCAAAGGTCGCGTTGAAAGGTTGTCACGGCGGCTGAGCATCCGCGCCGGGATGTAGCCGTGGTGTGCCTGCTAGTCACGCCATCCCGCGGCGTCGGGCTGGGTCGCGGGCCGACGGCAACGGCTTCGCGACCGCGGCGGCTGAGTTGTGCTCGGCGACGACACGTCCGCGAGGCGAGCCTGATGAACGGGCGGCCCGGAAGGTCAGAGGGCTCTCACAGCATCGAGCCCAGGTCGGACCCGGTGGTGGGGTAGGCGGCTGTCGCGGATTTGAGTTGCCGAGTGGTGAGGCCGAGCTTGATGGCCAGGCCGAGGGTGTTGATCAGTTCGCCGTATTCGGGTCCGAGGAGGTGGGCGCCGACGATCTGGTCGTTGGTCTGGTCGATGAGGATCTTCGCGGCTGCGGTTGTCTCCCCGATGCGGTAGTTGGAGTACCAGTCGCTGGTGTCGTTGTAGCGGACGATGAGGACGATGCCGATGTCGCGGGCCTCGGCCTCGAGCATGCCGACGCGGGCAAGTTCAGGGATGGTGAAGACCGCGGTGGGGATGCCTGAGTAGTCCGGGGCCGTGGTGGTGTCCTTGAGCATGTTGGAGGCGGCGACCTTGGCTTCGGAGACCGCGACCGGGGTGAGCGGCATTCCCGCTGTGTCGGCTGAGTCCCCGGCCGCCCAGACGTGGGGATTCGTGATGCTCTGCAGGTAGTCGGCGACGTGGATGCCGTGCTCGCCCCACTCGACGCCCGCGGCGTCGAGTCCCAGGTCAGCCAGGTCCGCGACGCGTCCGGCGCCGTGGACGACGAGGTCGGTCTCGACCGTCTCCTGGTCACCGTCGCGTTCCAGGGTGACCTGGTAGCCATCACCGGACGGCCGTACCTCGCGGATAGTGGTGGTGCGGCGCAGTTGGATACCGATCTCGTGGCCACGGTCGACCAGCAGCTCGACGAGGTTCGGGTCGAAGTTCTTCAGTGGGCGCTCGCCACGGTCGACGATGGTCGGCGAGCTGCCGGCACGGACGGCGATGTGGGCGAACTCGAAGGAGATGAAACCGCCGCCGACGAACAGAATCCGGGAGGGGAGGTGCTCGAGGTTCAGGAAGTCGGTGCTGTCGATGAGGTGCTCGTGGCCCGGGAAGTCCAGGGGGCGGGGGCGGGCGCCGGTGGCGACCAGGAAGCGGTGTGCGTCGTAGGGGGTGCCCTCGATCTCCAGTTGGCGTGGGCCGGTGAACCTGGCGCGGCCGTGGAGGGTGGTAACCCCGTTGCCGGTGAGGCCGTCCTCCACGTTCTGGGGCACCGGGTCGGTGAAGCCGTGCTTGTGCTTCATCAGGTCGGCCCAGTTGATGGAAAGGTCAGCGTCGTCGATGCCCTTGCCGCGCATCAGCCGTGCGCTGTCGATGACCTCGGCCCCGCGGCGCAGGATCTTCTTCGGATCGCACCCCCGCAGCGCGCAGGTGCCTCCGTAGGGCAGGGAGTCCACGATGGCCACCTTCCATCCCTGCGCCGCGCACTTGTTGGCGGCGGCGACACCGGCCATGCCGGCGCCGATGACGATCAGGTCGAACTGTTCATTCATCTGCATCTCTCCATAGTGGAATGGTTGTAAGAGGCGGTGGGTTGGGGCGACCAGGTAGGTGTTTGGCGATCCGTTGGCGACGCGCAGCAGCCAGCTACCCTTCAGGTACGTGCTGACGAGCTCGATCTGACCGCCGCGCGGGCGGGCGGCAAGCCCGGGCCCAAGCGCCGCGGTGCAGCATCCACGCTGCGGCGAAGAACGCGGCAGCGCCGAGGAAGAACGGCCAGGACGCGGGCCCGTTCACGCTGGCCCCTGCGGTAGTTGCAGCCGTACCGGCGCCGGCCACGGCCAAGGGGGCGCCACAGCAGAGGCCGAGCATCGCCAACCCTGCTCCGATGAAGGCGGCCACAGCGCCGAGCCCTGCCGCGATGACCGCGAACAGCCGCAATGCGAGACGGCCGGCGGCTCCGGCAAGGTGGGGTGAGGTGGCTGTCGGCCTCACCGCGAACGGCCCTCGCGACGATCCTGGTCGCGCGCGGGTGTCTCCGGTCGTGTGAGCGCGTGGGCGCAGCAGCCCCCGGGATCGGTCACCATCGGATCCGCGGCCTCCCCCGGGTCGGTGATGCGGCTGGTTCGGTGGTGGTGAATGACCACCGCGAGCGCGAGCAGGACGCCTCCCGTCGCGGACAGGGCGATGAGCGTGCCGTGGGCTTGCACCCAGGTGGCGGCGGTGGCGGCGACGCCGGTCAGGCCGGTGCCGCTGGTCGCGCGGTCACCCGTCACTGCGGTCGGGTACCAATACCAGATGAGGTAGGTGCCGGTGACCGCGAGCACGATCGCGGTGAATGTGGGGCCGTACCGGGCCAGGGAGGCCGTGCCCCGGGTGAGGGCGGTGCCGGCGATGGCGGTGGCGATGGCGAGGAGCAGCAGGACGGTGGCTGCCCCGGCGGCATAGACGGCGAAGACCACGATCAGGCCGGTGTAGGTGGCGGTGGCCTGGGCCTGAGCGATGACCGCGAGGAGCACCCCGAAGGTGCACGATAGCGAGGCCCCGGCGAACCCGACGCCGTAGGCGGCCGATTGGCCCACCCCGTGGCCTCGCGCTGCGGGCTTCGCGCCAATGCCGGGCAGACGGAGGCCCAGTGAGCGACCGGTGAGCATCGCCCCCGCGAACAGCAGCAGCACCACTCCTGTGGCCAGCCCGAGCCAGGGCGCCGCTTTGATGACCGCGTGGGCTCCGGCGCTCACGATGAGTCCGACGGCCACCAGGGTGCCGGCGAACCCGATGGTCAGCGCGACTCCGGACGGCAGGGCCCGGGCTAGGCGGCCCGCCAGGGCGGTGTGGTGGGTGGTGTCTCCCAGGGAGAGGGTGATCCAGGCGGGCAGGAGCGCGAACCCGCAGGGGTTGACGGGGGCCACCATGCCGGCGGCGAAGGCAAGCGCAAGCAGCCCGCCCATCAGCCCGTCACCTTGTCCAGCTCGGCACGGATCTTCTCGGCGTTGGGCTCCACGCCCCGGAAGACCACTTTGCCGTCGGGGTCGACGATTACCACGGTGCTCAACTGGGTGACCCCGTAGCGGGCGGTCAACGTGCCGTCGGGGTCACTGGCGTAGGCCAGGGCGGTGGCGTCGTAGTCCTTGAGGAATCCTTCGATGTCCTTGGACGTCTCGTAGGCGGCCACGTCGATGACCCCGAAGTCCGCCGCCTTGGGATCCTGGGCCCGCGCCTGGGCCAGGGCGTTGGCGGTGGGTCCGCAGCCGCCGCACTCGACGGAGAAGAACAGCAGCACGCTCGGACGCTCACCGGGCAGCGTGATGGAGCTGCCGGCGATGGTGCGGGCGGTGAAACCTGCCGTGGAGGCGCCTCCGTTACCTGCCGGGGAGGGGTTGTCCTTGGTCAGGCCTCCACAGGCGGTCAACAAGACGGCGAGCACGCTGATCATGCCCAGCGCAGTGAATCGGCGCCGAAATGGGCGGGCGCGGCGAGCGTTACCGGTGCGATCGGGAATGTCAGTGGGGTGCACTGGTCAGCGGTCCTCTCCTCGGGCGCGGCCCGGCGTGGATTCGTTCCGGGACGGGTGGGGTGCGCAGCAGTCGTCGTCATCGCGCTTGTGCCGTCGTGGGACGGCCAGCACCGCAACGACGACGAGCAGGACGCCTGCCGCAATCACCCACGGGCTGCGAATGAACCCGCCAATCCCAGCGAGTGCTCCGCCGGCGATGAGGAGGGGAAGGGCGCAGCAAGCGACCATGAGCAGCCCGGCTCCAGCGGCCATGAGCAGGCCACCGCCACCTGGTTGGTTGTCGCGGTTTGATGCCATGGGTGTTCCCTCTCTCGTTCTCTCGTCGGCCCTCTCGTCGGCCTTGTGTCAGCAGCAGTGGGGGTCCTCGGACCCGGCCGGGTCGGCCTGGATCCGGCCAAGCAGGCTGGCGGTGAGGGCGACGCCGAGCTGGAAGGCGTCGGCCACGGTGACCACTTCGGCTTCGGGGTGCCCGGCGAGCCAGTCCGCCGCGTCCTGGGGGGAGGTGAAGTAGTGCACCTGGTTGCAGAATGAGGAGCGGATCGAGGTGATCTCGTCGGGGTTGAACAGGGACACCACAGCCGTGGAAGGCTCGACGCTGGTGACACCGCCGGCGGGGTCAACGCCCACCCGGATCGCGTCACCGCCGACCGGCGAGACCGACTCGATGCGGGCGGCGCGTTCGAGCAGGGCGGGGAACATCAGGGTGTCGAGGGCACACCAGGTGTAGAGCTCCTCGCCGGCCACGGTGAACCGGTGCGCGGTGGGGCGCAGGGTGAGGCCTTGGCCGATGATCCGGCCCTGGTCGTCGTACTCGGTGTCCGGCACGGCGGCCAGACCACGGCGCACGTCGTCGACGGTGCGGCCGGATGCGGCGGCGAGTTGCTCGAGGGTGACGGGCTCACCGTCCACGAGCAGCCGCAACAGCGGGACGAGCAGGCCTGCGTCCAGGCCGGTCTCCTCGGGCCGGGTGAGTCGGTCGGTCAGGTCGGTGCTGAGGTTCGACACGTGCGTTGGCTCCGTTCTTGTCGGGGTGAGAGTGCCCTCGGGTGCGGGGTCAGGCGCAGCAGGACAGCTTCGAGACGTCGGCGCTGAAGGCCTTGGCGGCGATCCGGATGCCCTCGGTCATGGTTAGGTAGGGCGCCCACGCCTCGGCGACCTCGGTGATGGTCTTGCCCAGGACGTGGACGCCGGCGGCGGCGAGTTCGCCTGCGTCTCTGGCGACCGCGGTCAGGCCGAGGATCTCGCCGGTCTCGGCGTTGGCGACCAGCTTGATGAACCCGCGGGTGTCGCGGTTGACCAGCGCCCGGGGTACGTAGTCCAGCGGAAGTACCTGGCAGTCGCAGCGGATCCCGGCCTCGAGGACCTGGGCCTCGGTCATCCCGACTGCCCCGATCGCGGGACTGGTGAACGTCACCCTCGGCAGCCGGCTGTATTCGACGGACCGGTCGGCGGCGCCGAATGCGTTCTCGGCGACCATCGTGCCGTGGTGGGCAGCGACGTAGACGAACTCGGGGTGTCCGGTCACATCGCCGGCGGCCCAGATCCGCGGGTTGGAGGACTGCAGTTGGTCGGTGACAACGACTTGGCCGGCCTCGCCGGTCTTCACCTCCACCGCGTCGAGGTTGAGGCCGTCGGTGACCGGACGCCGTCCGAGCGCGACCAGGACCTGGTCGGCGCGGAACTCCTGCACGCCCCCGGACACCTCGGCGGTCACGACGACCTGCCCGGTAGCCCCGTCGCGGGTGACCCGGCTCAGGACGGCGCGGCGGACCACCCGGATGCCCTCGTCAGCGAAGACCTCTTGCAGCGCCTTGGAGACCTCCGGCTCCTCCTTCGAGGCCAGCCGCGATCGCACCAACATGGTCACCTTGGAGCCCAGCCGGGCGAACAGTTGGGCCTGCTCCAGGGCCACGTAGCCGCCGCCGAGCACCAGGAGCGAGTCCGGAACCTCGGTCAGCTCCATCGCCGTGGTCGAGGTCAGGTAGCCGACCTCCGCCAGACCGGCGGTCGGCGGGGCCCAAGCCTGGGCGCCGGTGGCGACCAGGTAGTTCTCGGATTCGATCACCTCGACGCTGCCCTCGGCTGCGGTGACCTGGAGGGCCGGTGCGTCTGGGGTGCCGGTGAAGCTCGCCTCACCTTGGCGGACCTGCCAGCCGTAGGCATCGGCCACGTCGACGTACTTCTCGCTCCGCAGGGCCTCGACCAGACCTTCCTTGCCGCCGATCAGGCCCGGCATGTCGACCGCGGAGGCGGTGGTGGCGATGCCGGGGAACCGGGTGCTCGCGTCAGCGGCCACATGGCGGGCCTCGGCCGCGGCGATCAGCGCCTTGGACGGCACACAGCCGGTGTTCACGCAGGTGCCGCCGAACGTGCCACGCTCGACCATCACCACCGACTTGCCCAGCGTGGTCGCGCGGATGGCGGCGGCGAACGCCGCCCCACCCGACCCGATCACCGCCAGGTCATACCTCGAACCCATGCCAGTACCTCCCCGGTCGGTTGGGAAACTCACTTGATACGGCGATACTGGACCTTCCAGTACAGGGGAAGGTCAAGGGAGACCTGCGACACAGGAGGCGCGATGCGGATCGGGGAGATCGCCGACACGGCCGGCACCACCACCAAAACGCTGCGGTTCTACGAAGACCAAGGGCTGCTCCCGCCGACTGAGCGCACCCCGGCCGGCTACCGCGACTACACGCCCGAGACCGTCGCCCGGATCGATTTCATCCGCCGCGGCCAGGCGGCCGGACTCACGCTCGCCCAGATCCGACGGATCCTCGACATCCGCGATCGAGGACAAGCACCCTGCGACCACGTCCGCGACCTGCTCGACGCACGTCTGACGGAAATCGAGCAACAACTCGCCGGGCTCGCCGCGCTGCGCGACACCATCGCCGAGCTACGCGACCAAGCGGCCCGGCCCGAACCCGAGCTGTGCAACCCCGACCAGGTCTGCCGCTACCTGTAGGCCGGGGGCTGTCAGGTCGCTAGTTGCACAACGCAAGAGCGCCAGCCGGTGCGCACGCTTTCCGGATGGGGCATGGTCCCGCGAAGCGTCCGGTACGGAATCGTGACTATGCAGGCGTGACCGGTGCGGCACGCCGACACTTTCGGAGCGCGAGCTGGAGGCGGTCCGCGTCGACCGTGGCCGGCCACCGATCCCCATTCGGAACGAACACTGGCGTCTATCCGCCGCCAAGGGGGCACACCCATAGGCACGTCTGGGCGCAAGGGGGGGGGCGAGTCGGCGGAGGTCCTCGAGGGGGACAGCAAGACACCCCCCCCGGCTCTTGATCTGTCACTGCGCTACGTGGCTGGTCAGTCTCACCAGTGCGTAGATCGCGGTGGACGTTCCCGTTGGGTAGTTCTCAAGATTGACGTGGCTCACGCGTGCTAGAGCCTCACGGACGAGCTCGGCGGGGGAGTGGTTGGCGAGCTCGGCGTCGAGCTTGCGGTGGCAGTAGGTCTGCCACAGGTCGGCGGGGATGAGGACGGCGAAGGCCAGCCCGACCTCCTCGATGCGGTCCGCGGTGTCGTACATACCGGTGGCGCCGGCCTGCCAGGCGCGTGAGAAGGCCTGGGAGAGAATCGTCCCAACATCCATCAGCGTGTCCAGCGCGCCCGGGGTGGGGCTGGTGAGCGTGTCCCGGGGAAGGGGTGGCTCCTGCGCCCGGCTGGCGGCTGCCGCTAGGCGCACGAGATCGGCGATGACGCCCGACGCTCCGGGAGGAAACGCCTCGATGCCGTAGCTGTGGGTGAGCAGTTCGGCCCCACGGATGAGCCCGAGAGGGGTGGCGTCGGCGGAGATCGGGTCGAGGTCGACCAGCAGCGCCGTGGACGGGTCGGGGTTCAGCGTGTACATCAGGTTGGCGAGGCGGTCGGCGCCGTACGAGATCTCCCCGTCGCAGCGTTGGCTGGCTTCGCGCAGCAGCCGCCCGGCATGGTGCCACGCGGGCAGGGACTCCGGAGTCGGCTGAGGCCAGACCGACTGGGGAGGCTCAGGCGAGTCCGCGGTGCTCATCGTTGCTCCTTGAGTGTTGGCCTTGCGTGTCTCCGGTTCGGATTCCCGCAGACCCGGCCCGGCACCGACAGCGCTGCTTCTGGGGCTGTGGATGACCGGGCGAGGCTGCCCGAGCTGTGGATCATCGGCTCGGTGCCTTGCGCGGTTCGGCACGCATCACGGGGATGGCTCTGCGGTGGCGCTCGCGCCCTGCGTGCGGGGCCCGCGAGGGTGTGCTGATGGTCGGGTCGGGGGAGGGGTGGGTGGTGGGCCGGGCGGTCAGGAAGCTGCCGGCCGAGTCCGCGATGGCGGCCGCTTGAACTAGTGCCTGCGCGGCGCTGCCTGCGGCGATGCGCCGGCGGGCCTTCTCGGCCGCGTCGTAGCCGGGGACAGGCATGGCAGGGTCCGCCACGCCCTGACGGATACTGGCGGCGAGGTCGGCTGCGGTGGTGACGTTGCGGTGGAGCGCCGCGCCCGTCTCGCGCAGGTCGACTCGCGCGGCGATGGTGGCCTGGGCTGCGGTGGCGCCGCCGTCCAGGGTGATCTCGCGGGCAGCGGCCAGGACCTCCTGACCGGCGGCGAGGAGGTGCCGGTCCACCAGTCGCAGGGCTCGTGGACTGGCGGGGAAGGAGGCCTTTAGCGCGGCCCATCCGTCCGTCATCGCAGCGAACGCAGGCGCGGCGCGGGAGGCGTACTGCTGCGGGTCCACCGCACCGAGCGATGCCGAGGCCGCCCCGAGCACCTGCAGCGAGTGGCCCAGCGTGCCCTGCACCCGAGACACGAACAGCACCGCGTCGGGCTCGGGGGAGACGGCCATGCTGCGCAGAGCCGTCACAGCCCACACCGCCAGTGCGTGCTCGAGGCGTCCGGGGTCGACCGGCTCGCGATGCTCACCGTGCAGCAGGCGCGGCCAGCGGGGCGTCAGGTAGGCCTGAACTCGGCTCTCGATGCCGGCCAGGGTCACCGAGGTGGCTCGGCACGCTTGTCTGGCACCCTGTCCGCTGAGGCCCGGCGGCCCGGCGGCCCGGTCGCGGTTGCGGACAAGGGCTGAAACGCTGAGGGCGGTGCCGTGAGTGGCAGCCAGAAGGGTGTGCATCAGGCGCACCCGGGACGCCGCGGCGTCGGCGTCCACCGGCGGCGTCGGCTGCCTCGTGTGGTCCACCCGGCCGCGGAGCAGCGCGCCGGCACGGGCCAGTGCTTCGGTGGCCTCGTCGACCGTCGGGTCCAGCTCGCCGCGGCCGGGCCAACCGAACCGGACGCACCGTTCGGCCAGCGAGGTGCGCCGGTGGAGCACCTCGGTCATCAGCTGCTGGTCCGCCCACGGCGCCGTCGGCAGCAGCTCCCACACCCGAGCGGCTTCCTCGACCAGCCCCACCCAAGATCGCACCCGAGCCTGAGCGTTGTCGCCGTTGGGGTCCCACAGGCACTCTCGGGCAGCGAGGTCCGCGCTGGCCAGCAGCTCACCCACGCTCCGGTGATCCGGCGCCGGGGCGCTCATCGATGCACCTCGCGGACACAGCGATCCGGCAGTTCAGGGCGATGAATCACCGGGGGCCGCGACAGGGCCACCCACGGCGCATCCGCGGGTGCGTGGCCCTGTCTCCTCCTGCGCGTGTCGGCGGTGCGGACAACACTCGGGCCCAGGCCGGGGCGAAGCACGCGCCGACGCAAGCAGTGGAGGTGGCCGCCATGCGCGAGTGGATGTCTGCCCGCACCCCGCGATGGGTCCGCCGGGTCGCGGCCACCTGGGTGCCGCTGACGGTCAGCGTCCTGCTCTGGGTCGTCGCCGGTGGGCTCATCCCGGCGAACTACTGGCTGGCTCTCACCGCGCTGTGGACCCTCCTGGGGCTGGTCCTCGCGTTCGGGGGCCTCGAGCCACTCGGGGCGCGCCTGCTCGGGTGGAGCCGGCCTCTGCGCCTCGACGAGGCCGAGGACCTCGCCCCCGTATTGGCCGCCCTGTGCAGCGTCGGGCTCGGCCCACCGCGAATCACGCTGCGCGTGGTCCCTGGACCAACGTGGCAGACCGAGGCGATGGGCCGGCGCACCATCACCCTGACTACCGGGTTGCTCTTCGCTTACCGCGCCGGCCGGGTCAGCGTTGAGGAGGTGACTGCCCTGCTCGGGGTCTCGGCCGCGCAGGTGCGCGACGGGTGGACCCGCCGCCAGTTCGCGCTCGAGCTGTTCACGCTGCCGTGGTCCCTGGCCTGCTTGCTCGTTCGCATCGTGCTCACCCCGCTGCGTGGCAGGGGCCAAGCGTTGTGGCACATGCGGCATCTGGTCATGACGGTGACCGTCATCCACTCCGTCCAGCAAGGCGACCTCTGGCTGGGCGCGGGCGCCGGCATGTTGCAGGCGCTGACCTCCCTGGTCCCGCGGTGGCATCGGGGCTGGACGCGGTCGATGACCTGGGCGGGGGAGCGGGGTGCGATCAGGGCCGGGTTCGGGCCGGCCCTGATCGCCTACCGGCGGCGCTGGACTGCGACCCCCGAGCGGCTGGCTCACCTGCGGCGACTCACGCGGGCGCACAGCGAGTTCCTCGCCGACTGCGAGAGCGCTGCGGCCCCTTCGCGCCCCGCCCCGACAGCACGCGCGACGGTTCCCGGGCGCGCCGCGCTGCGCCTGGTCCGTGGCTGACCCGGGGACTAGCACGCCGGCCCGCACGCACGCCCCTCGGCGTCGTGCCCGGCCGCGACCGCGGCGGCCCGCTCCCGGGCCGACCGGGCCTGTCAGGCGCAGCGCGAGGGCGTGGCGTACCAGAACGCAAACAACGTCGCTCTTCCCCTGGGCGTTCGGCGGGGGAGTGGATTCGGCCGCCGTGGTCATCTGGCCACCCTCAGCGCCGGCCGCGTCGTCGCCCCGGCGGAGCGGTCGTGTCGCACCCGCTGGATCGTGCGCGTGGACGCGCCGACCCGGGTGGCGATCTCGGTGTCGTTGAAGCCGGCGCCGGCGAGAGCCTCGACTACCCGCTTGCGTTCGGGCCGAGCCAGGGCGGGGCTGGGTGCCTCCCCGGTGAGCGCGCGGCGGACCGCCACCAGGTCCATCACCTGCGCGTCGCTCTTGTCGTGCCCGACTCCGCACGGCTGGGCGTGCGGGTCGTCGATGGCGTCCTCGTCCCACGCCAGCGGCGGGGCGTACCCCCGGGCGCGCGCTGCCTTGAGGGTCCTGGCCGACGGTCCCGGGGTCATGCTCAACCGGTCGTACACGGCGGCGATCGCCCGCCACCGCTGGGCGGTGATGAGGTTTCGGTCGGTCGCGGCGAGCAGCTGCGCCGTGTTGGGGACGCCGGCGGCGGCCAGGGCCGGATGCGGCCATCCGAGTGCGAGGAGCGCCTCGACTCGGCGGACCGCGCCGATGCGGGGAAGGTGCCCGGTGGTCTGCGAGGCGTACACCCGCGCCAACGTCACCTCCGCGACTGCCTTGGCGGTCCGCGTCTGCACCCAGGTCCGTTCACCGGCGAGGATCAGCCCGAGGCCGGTGTCACTGACCCCGCAGACCCGGGCCAGGGTACGTACCGGCATCCCGGCCTCGACCAGACGCACCAGGCGGCGGCGGGTGCGCGAGGCGTCGACGTAGCGGGTGCGCCCCGCCTCGCGGTCACGGGCGTACCCGACTTCCCAGACGCGACGTGAGTGGGGCCTGGCGGGTCGCCGCTGGCCGCCCCGGTCGGCAGATCCTCCGCCAGGTGGTGAGGAAGTGGGCCGCCAGGCCCGATCCGTCGCCGGAGCCTCCTCGCCGTCAAGATGTGTCCAGAACCGGTTCGACGTCGCAGAGCCCGCCTCGCACATCCCCGGTACGCCCGTCGGCCCTCGACCCATGGCGCTGCCCCTTCCATCCAGAGGGGTACCCCTTCACCGCACCTAGACCGATTTCGGGGCTGCTGAGGAGTCACTTCGAGCAAGAAGCTCGGAAGAAGCTTCTCTGGAGCTGTCGGACACGCGGTCAGGGCGAGGCCCCCGGCGGGCCGTACCTGGTGCGAGGTGCGCCAACGCCGAGCCGCTCAAGCCATCGCTGGTTGCGACCCGCTCCAACCCGCGCTGAAGGAGTCCGGTCTATGCGTTCGAGCGCCGCGCGGTGGGACGCTGCCACGGCGCCAGCCGAATGCGATCGGATCTCGCGTTCCGGATCTGGCGGGAGCTCTACAGTGTGGGCATCATGCCGAGTGAACAAGTTCTCAGCGGCGAGAAGCTGCGCGCGGCCAGGGAGGCCGCCGGCTTGACTCAGGCACAGCTCGCGGTCGCGGTCGGCTTGGCTGGGGGAGAGCGAATTTCGGAATGGGAACGTGGCGCATCGTCGCCACGTACACCGGAGTTGCTGCACCGCGTCGCACGCGCATGTCACGTCCGCCCGAGCGCACTCCTACGGGACGATCCGTCACCGCAGGTTGACCTGCGCTGGTTGCGGTTCTCGGCCGGGGTGACCTTGGATGAGGTGGCAGAGGCCGCGGACACACCGCCGCCGACGGTGCGGCGGTGGGAGAGACACGGGCTGCCGGCGAGTCTGTCGCCGCAAGTGGCCCAGAGCTTGGCCGAGGTACTCGGCGTCGAGCCGGAAGCGCTGCGTCCCGCACAAGTCGCGGCCGAGCAGTAGGTGCGTCACACTGCGTGTAGAGCACAACCGGGGCGCAGGTCTCGGTTGCGCCAGTGAGGGGAGGCGGGCGAGGGGTATCGCACGAGTGGCAGCAGGGAGGCATCTGCACATCCGATGGATGATCTCTTGCCACTAGTGTGAAAAGATTGCTACGGTAGCGGGGAACACACCGGAGGGGATCAACGTGGCGGGTGTCTCGTTGGGGGTCAGGAAGGCCGCTCTCGCCCTCATTGCGGCGGGGCTGCTGTTGTCGGCGTGCACCGACACTGCCGGCACCGACCAGACGCCGCCGCCCTCGACGCAGGGCTCGAGCGCCACGCCGTCCTCGGCGAGTCCGACGCCGTCCGAGAGCGCGTCGACGTTGGACAAGGACGCTCAGGCGGCTGCCGACGCGGTGGAGAACTGGGTGGCCGTCGTCGACCGGTTCGGCGCTAACCGGGACCTGGACCTCAGCAAGCTGTACCAGTACGCCCGCGATGATGCCCTCAACCAGACCTACAGCGACCTGACGGCGTACCGGGAGAAGGGTTGGACCCAGACCGGCAAGTTCAGCCTCGAGGTCCTCTCCTCCAGCAAGAACAAGTCCGGCGACTGGGTCGTAATGGTCTGCCAGGACGGCTCTCAGGTGGACGTTGTCGACAAGAGCGGCAAGTCCGTGCGCAACCCCGATGCGGCCGAACGTGTGAAGTTCCGCTACACCGTGCAGAAGGACGGGAGCACCCTCTACGTCACTGGCCGCAAGGCGATCGAGACATGCTGACCCGACGAGTGCTGGCGCCCCTGGTTGCCTTGCTACTCACCCTCGCCGGAATCGCCAGCGCCGCGGCAGCACCCCCAGGCGGAGTGACCTGCCCGCCCGGTGAGCACCTCGATCCGGCCACCGGTACTTGTCGCCTTGCGATTTCCGTTCCCCCGCCGGCCGGCGGAGGCAACGAGGGTGGCGTTGGGGGAGGGGGCACTCCGGGCGGTGGCGGGAGCTCGGATCCCGCCAAGTGCACCTACACCTGGGGTGGCAAGAAGAAGGAAGTGCCCTGTTCGAATGACACCGGCTGGTGGTCGCAGTCGCAGCAGGCGTACTGCAGGGCAGCTTCCCCCCAGCCGCCGGCGGACGACCCGGCCTGGGAGGGGCACACCGACGGCCAGGTCTACGAGTGCACACGACCGATCAACATCGGTGCGATCGCGGCCGCGGTGTTCTACGTGTGGTTGGCGCAGCCTCCGGCGGGGGCGCCGCCGGATCCGCGGGCCTTGGCGCGCACCGCGCTGGCGCGGATGAACCTCAGGGCCGGTGCCATCGGGATCGTCCCGGAGTCGGCGCCCGGGAGGGTCGGGCTGGTGGGGATGCCGACCTGGATGTGGGTCGCAGACCCCGGCGCGTCGACGACCGGCCCGATCACCCGCTCAGTCAGTGCCGGCGGCTACACGGTCACGGCGACGGGCTGGCTGCAGAAAATCGTGTGGGACATGGGTGACGGGCAGAGCGTGACCTGCAGCGGGGCGGGCACGCAGTACCAGGACCGGTACGGCAAGCAGTCATCCCCGACGTGCGGGTACACATACACCCGCCAAGGCCGCTACACGGTCACGGCGAGCTCCTACTGGAGCGTGGACTGGTCTGGAATCGGGCAGAGCGGGAGCATCCCGGTCACCCTCTCGCGCACCGCCCAGATCGCCGTCGGCGAAGTGCAGGTGCTGGTCAAGTGAGGACGAGGAGCTGGCGATGACGACGACTCTGCGACGCGAGTCGCCACGGCGGGACACCATCGTCCCGGCCGACCAGTCGGAGGGAACAGTGGTCCCGGCGCCGCCGAAGGCACGCCGCCGGTGGGGGCTGCTCGGGGCGATGGCGACGCTGGTGTGCCTCGGCGTCCTGGGCAACGTGTGGCTGCTCTCAATCTCGACGAGCTCGACGGCGGTGGTCGCAGCCCGCAACGCGATCGAGCGCGGTCAGGTCATCACCCAGGAGGACTTGATGACCGTGCAGATCGGTGGAGACCCCGGTCTGCGCACCGTCCCGACCGCGCAGCTGGAGTCGATGGTCGGCCAGCGGGCCGCAGTGGACGTTGCGGCCGGCTCCCTGCTGACCCCGGCATCGACCACCGCGGAGAACCTGCCCGGCAGCGGCTACTCGTTGGTGGGGGTGCCGGTCCCGCCCGGGATGACCCCGGGCACGCCGCTGCTGGCCGGGGACAAGGTGCGGGTCGTGGCGACCCCAGCCCAGGTGGACGACCTCGCCGCAACCACCGCGGTGTCGGTCCAGGGTGTGGTGGTGTCCGCTCAGACCGGGGAGGACGTCACCGGGCAGGGCGCGCCCACCGTGGTGACCGTTCAGGTCCCCTCCGGTGACGCCGAGAAGCTCGCGGAGATGGCCGGCACCGGGCAGGTCGCCGTAGTCCTGGACTCCAGGGACCGCTGAGATGTCGTTGATCGTGCTCGCTTCGGCGTCCGGGTCGCCGGGGGTGAGCACCACCGCACTCGGCCTGGCGCTGGGCTGGCCCCGGCCCGTGCTGCTGGTCGAGGCCGACCCGACCGGTGCGTCCGCGGTCGCTTCGGGGTACCTGCGGGGGCAGGTCGAGCCGCCGAACGCCATGACCGACCTGGTGAACGCCCACTTCGACGACCGGCTGCGCGAGACGCTGGCTCAGGTCTCGATCGACCTCCCGCAGAGTCAGGCGCGGGTGGTGCCGGGGGCCAAGTCTCACGACCAGGCCCGCAGCCTGCTGGCGCTGTGGGACCCGCTGCTCGCGGTGCTGCGGTCGCTGGAGGAGACCGGGCAGGACGTGATCGTGGATGCCGGTCGGCTTGGGTTGTACGGATGGCCGGAGCCGCTGGTGTATGGGGCGGACCTGATGCTGCTGGTCACCCGCACCGAGCTGCCGACGCTGGCGGCTGCGGTGTCCTGGGGGAACACCCTCCGGGAGAAGTTCGAGCAGGCCGGGGCGGCAGCGTCGCTGGGGCTGCTGCTGGTCGGGGAGAAGGAGCCGTACACCGCCCGCGAGATCACCAGGGTGCTCCAGCTTCCGACCGTTGCGAAGGTGATGTGGGACCCGGTCTCCGCGGCGGTGATCTCCGAGGGCCAGGACGTGCCCAAGGCAACCCTGCGGGAGCGGGCCACCGGCTGCGGCCACTGGGCGGACAGGCCACTGAACCGGTCGCTGCGGTCCACCCGAAGCGCGATCACCGGGGCGATCCGGGCGAACGAGGAACGGCTGGCAGCGACCGCGGGGGGTCCGGCATGAACATCGAAAAGCCCGAACCGTCCCACGCCGACCCCACCGACATCCCGTTCTTCCGGTCGGCCCCTGAGCGTCGAGGCCGCGTGCGGGGCACGTTCTCGATGTCTCCCGGCTCGAGCGACCAACCACCGGTCGACCTCGACGCGGTGCGCCGCCGGCACGCTCCGCCGACACCGCCGCCCGTGGAGGTCGTCGACCACCTGGGGGAGCAGGCCGGAGTCGAATGGGGCCTGGTCGCGGCGTTCCGCACGTTGGTTGCCAACCGCCTCGCGCAAGCCCTCGGCGGCGACTGGCACAGCCGCTCCGTCCCGACCGACGGAGAGCCAGCGGCCGTGGCCCGCGCCGCGATGACCCGCCAGGAGCAGGAGGCCTTCGGACGAACCGCGATCCACGAGCTGGTGCGCGACCACACCGCGGACGCGGTCGCCACCGGGGCAGAGGCGTGGACCCCGCGTCAGCAGGCGCTGATGGAGCAAGCCACCTTCAACGCGGTCTTCCGGTTGGGCCGCCTCCAGCCGCTGGTCGACGACGACCGAGTGGAGAACATCTTCATCCTGGGCCACCACCAGGTCCTCCTCGAGCTCACCGACGGCTCGCGGATCACCGGGCCGCCGGTGGCGGACAGCGACGAGGAGCTGCTGGACTTCCTGCGCTTCCTGGCCAACCGCTCGGAGTCGAACCCCAGGCCGTTCTCCGAGAGCACCCCGCGGCTGCACCTCAAGCTCGACGGTGGTGCCCGGCTGGCGGCGACCGCGTGGGTGACCTCCAAACCCACCGTCGTCATCCGCCGGCACCGGCTGCGGGTGGACAGCCTCGAGGGGTGGGTGGACCGCGGGTGCCTCTCCCCGGCGGCGGCGAACCTGCTCGGCGCGGCGGTGCGGGCCGCGTGGAGCGTCGCGGTCTCGGGGCCCATGTCGGCCGGCAAGACCACCTTGATGCGGGCGCTGTGCTCGGAGATCCCCCGGGACGAGGCGATCGGCACCTTCGAGACCGAGTACGAGCTGTTCCTCGAGGAGTCGGGCAGACACGAGATCGTCATCGACTGGGAGTCCCGCCCCGGTGTCGGCGAGGTCGACGCCAGCGGCCGCGCCGCCGGAGCGTTCGAGCTCTCTGACGCTCTCAGCGACAGCTTCCGGTTCGCCCTCTCCCGCCAGATCGTCGGCGAGATCCGCGGACCGGAGGTGTGGACGATGATCAAGGCGATGGAGTCCGGCACCGGCTCGCTGTCCACAACCCACGCCGCGAACGCCGAGGCCTGCATCCGCAAACTCGTCACCTGCGCGATGGAGGCCGGCTCCCACGTCAGCCGTGACCTGGCCGTGGAGAAGCTGGCCGGCTGCCTGAACCTCGTCGTGCAGCTTCACCGGCGCATCGACCACCAGCCCGACGGCACCCAGATCCTGCGCCGATGGGTCAGCGAGATCGCCGTGGTCGAGCCGGGGGAGCGAGAGAAGGGGTACGCCCTGACCTACATCTTCGGCCCCTCCCACGACGGGCCGGCCCAGGCCACCGGCATCCTGCCCGAGCAGGCGAAGGCCCTTGCGGCGTTCGGGTTCGACCCCGACCTGTACCAGGCGGAGGCCGACGGACGGGGGTGGCGGCCGTGACCCCGCTGCTCGCCGGGCTGTGCGGTGCCCTGATCGTCACCGGCCTGACCGGCGCCATGTGGGCGCTGCGGGCCCGGCCGGAGACACCGGTCGAGCCGCGGCCGCCGTCGGCGCTGGCGCGCCGCCTCACCGGCCTGTCCCGGCGGCAACGGATCGACCTGGCCGCCTCGATCCTCATCGGGGGGCTGGCCGCGGCAGTAACAGGGTGGCTCGTCCTCGTGCTGGCCATCCCCGCCGCGTGGCTCGGCCTGCCCTACCTGCTCTCCGCGCCACCGACCGCGCAGCGGATCCGGCGGGTCGAGGCGATGGAGGAGTGGACCCGCGCCCTGGCCGGGGTCCTGGGCGCCGGGATCGGGATGGAGCAGGCGCTGACCGCGACACTGCGCTCCGTGCCCGACCCGATCCGCCCCGAGGTCACCCAACTCGTCGCACGGCTGCGGGCGCGCTGGGACACCGAGACCGCGCTGCGGGCGTTCGCCGACGACCTCGACGACGTGACCGGCGACCTGGTCGCCGCCAACCTCATCCTCGCCGCCCGCCGACGCAACAGGTCCCTGGCCAGCGCACTGCACGGTGTCGCCGAGTCGGTCTCCGAGGACGTCGCCGCCCGCCGCCGGGTCGAGGCCGGCCGAGCCAAGCCCCGCGGCACAGCCCGGATGGTCTCGGCGTTCTCACTCGGCGTGCTCGTCGTGCTCGCGTTCACCGGCGACTACGTCGCCCCGTATGGCACCGGTCTCGGTCAGGTCATCCTCGTGGTGCTGCTGGTCGCCTACGCCGGCGGGCTGCTGTGGATGCGGAAGATGGCCGAAGGCAAGGACCTCCCACGGTTCCTCGGTCCCGAAGCGAGGGCGGCGCGATGACCGGGGTGCAGCTGGCGATCATCCTCGGCGCCGTCGTCGGCATCGGCCTGGCGGGGCTCGTCTACTACCTGGTCCCCGCCCAGCCGGACCTGGGCGACGTGGTCGACCGGCTCGCCCCGCCCGCCCGACGCCGACCCGGCGCCGTCGCCCCGACCGTCGCCCCCGGCATGGAGGAGCGGATGGGCATGTGGGCCGAGCGGACCCTGCCGGCCCGCCTGCTCGGGATACCACCGGCCCGCGACCTCGCGGTCATGCGGCAGACCCCCGCCCAGTTCTACGGGCGCAAGGTCCTCTACGCCCTGCTCGGGCTGGCTGTGCCGCCCCTCTTGGGCACGTTCTTCACCCTCATCGGCATCCACGTCCCGCTCGTCATCCCGTTCGGGGCATCGCTGGTCCTGGCCGCGGTGCTGTTCGTGATGCCCTCACGCGACCTCGCCGCCCAGGCCAAGGAGGCCCGCAGCAACTTCGCCCGCGCCCTGAGCGCCTACATCGAGCTGTGCGCCCTGGAACGCAACTCCGGCGCCGGCGCATCGGTGGCGTTGGCGACCGCGGCCGAGGTCGGCGACTCGTGGATGTTCGCCAAGATCGGCGAGGAGATCGCCCGATCCCGCTACAACGGGCAGCCGCCGTGGGACGCCCTGAACGCCCTCGCCGATGACCTGGCGCTGCCCGAGCTGGCCGACGTCGCCGACATCATGCGCCTGGCCAGCGACGAGAGCAGCGAGGTCTACCGCCAGCTGCGGGCCCGCAGCGCCTCCGCCCGATCCGCGCTGCTCAGCGAGGAACTCGCCCGGGCCAGCCTGGTCGAGGAGCGGATGTACTTCCCCGCCTCCATCCTCGGCCTGGTCTTCCTCGCCCTGCTCATGGCGCCACCTCTGCTGCGCCTGCTGGACGCCTCATGAATCCCACCCGACTCCACCGCACCACCACGAGAAAGGCACGCCGATGCACTACCTGATCGCCACCCTGCACACCGTCGGCATCAAGGCCGGCGACGTCGTGACCTCCCGCCGCGAACGGCTGCGCGACGAGGACGGTGCCAGCACCATCGAGGTCGTGTTCTGGGTCGTCGCCCTGCTCGTCCTCGCCGGGTTGGTCTACGCCGCCATCTCCGCGTACGTCACCAACAAGGTCGGCCAGATCCGCTAGCCCCGATGACCTCAGCCGACCTCGCCCGCCACCGGTGGACGCGCCTGGTGATGCGCGCCCGCAGACCCGAGCGTGGCTCGGCGGCGGTCCAACTGGTCGTGCTGATGCCGGCGATGTTCGCGTTGATGTTCCTCGGAATGCAGGCCGCGTTGACCTACCACGGCCGGACCGTGGCGATCGCCGCGGCCGAGGAGGGTTCCCGCGCTGCGGGCGCCCTCGGTGCCTCCAGCGCCGCCGGCCGGGTCGCGGCGTCGGCGTTCGTCGCTTCCGCCGGCGGTGACGGGGTGCTCACCGGGGTCCGGGTCAGCGTCACCCGAACGGCGACGACCGCCACGGTGGTCGTCACCGGCTCCACCCCCAGCGTCATCCCCGGCTGGCACCCCACGGTCACCCAGTCATCGTCTTCCCCGCTCGAACGGATCACCCGATGAGCCGTCAACGCACCCATGACGAGCGGGGCACCTCGACGGTCGAGGTAGTGATCCTCGCCCCGGCACTGGGCGTTCTGGTCCTGCTCGCGATCGCCGGCGGCCGCCTCGCCATCGCCTCCCAGGCGGTGCAGTCCTCCGCGGCCGAAGCGGCCCGGTCCGCCTCCATTGCCCGCACCCACAGCGACGCCCAAGCCGCGGCTTCGTCGGCCGCCCGGGCGCGGCTGGCCTCGCAACGCGTCAACTGCGCATCGGTGACCGTCACCGTCGACACCGCCGAGTTCGCCACACCCGTCGGGATTCCCGCCTCGGTCGGTGCGACAGTGACCTGCCGCGTCGACCTGTCCGGTCTGCTGCCCGGGCTGCCCGCGACCGTGCCGGTGACCGCCTCGATCCGCTCCCCACTCGATACCTACCGGGAGCGGTGATCGGGATGCTTCCACGCTCACGCACCCACGGCCGAGACGAGAAGGGCTCAATCTCGGTGTGGATGATCACCACCGCGCTGACCATGACCCTGCTCGTCGGCCTCGCCGTCGACCTCGGCGGGCAGGTGTACGCCAAGCAGCGCGCCCAGGACCTCGCCGCCCAGGCCGCCCGCAGCGGCGGCCAACAGCTGATCGCCAGCAGCTCGGTACGCGGCGTCAGCGCCCGCGTCGACCCGGCCGCCGCCGTCGCCGCGGCCCGCACCTACATCGCGGGCGCCCCCGGGTACAGCGGCAGCGCCCGGGTCACCGGCGGGACCACCGTGGTCGCCGACACCCACACCACCTACACGACCAAGTTCCTCTCGATCATCGGGATCCGCACCCTGCGGGTCACCGGCCACGCCGAGGTCCGGGTCGAGCGTGTCCTGGAAGGGGTACGGCAATGAGAACCCGACTCCTCGGCCTCCTGGCGAGCCTGACCCTGCTCGGCCTCGTCGCCGGTCTGCCAGTGGTGCTGCTCACCATCGCGGGCAACCCCGTCCCGAGCTCGATACCCAGCGTGGACCAGGTATGGACGGCACTGAGCACCCCCGACGACGGCACGATCCTGCTCGGGCTGGTCACGTGGGTCGCGTGGATCGCCTGGGCCGTGCTGACCATCAGCGTCCTGCTCGAGGTCGCATCCCGGGTGCGCGGGGTGCGCGCCCCCCACCTGCCAGGCCTGTCTCTGCCGCAAGGCGCCGCCGCACAGCTGGTCACCGCCGCCGCGCTGCTCTTCGTCGCCGTTCCGGCCGGCACCGGTGCCGCCCCCGCCGCCGCGGCACCCCCGGCCGGCACCACACTGGCCGTCACCGCCCCCGCAGCCCCGGCATCAACTGTCGGCCTGGCCACCGCGCACACCATCACCACGACCGCCACGGCCCGGTCCCAGCACCATGCGCCGGTGAAGGACCGGACGGTCACCGTCCACGAGGGCGACAGCCTCTGGGGCATCGCAGAACGCGAACTCGGCGACGGGATGCTCTACAAGGCGCTCTATCAGGCAACCCGCCACGTCACCCAACCCGACGGGCGCCGGCTGACCGACCCCGACCTGATCTACGTCGGGTGGCGCATCCACATCCCCGCCGAGCTCGACCCCACCACCGCGAACGAACCGGAGATCAGCACCCCCTCCGCCCGGTCGACCCCGCAGAGTCCCGGCAGGGCGCCGCGAGTCGACACCTCCACGACCGATCCGGGGGCCGCCGCCTCGACGGCGGCGCGTCCGGTCAACCCCGGAGTTCGCGGGGATCGCCTGGAGGTCACCCCCGAGCCGGCCCCGCAGGGTTCACCGTCCGCCGCCGCGACCCCCTCGGCCAGCCCGACCGCCAGCGCCGCGCCCGACGGCGCAGGCTCCGTGTCGCCGTCGGCCACCACGGGCGACCCGGCCGGTGCGGCCCCACCCCACACCAAGGGCACAGTCCCGGCCGGCGCGAGTCTCGCGACCCCCGGGGAGGGCCAAGACGCCCAGCCCGCGCCGTGGATGCTCGCCGGGCTGACCGCGGGCGGGGCGTTGCTGGCCGGTGCTCTGCTGCTGACACTGCGCCGACGCCGGCAGGCCCAGTTCCGTCATCGCCGCCCGGGACGCACGCTCGCCGCGCCGCCGCCCCTGCTGGCGCCGGTGGAGAAGACGATCGCCATGGTCGGTCAGGTCAGTGCGCCCACCCTCGGCCACCTCGACCAGGTGCTCCGCCGCCTCGGCGCCGCCACCGCCCGCGACGGGGACATGATGCCGCTGCTGGCCGCGGTCGAGCTGACCGCAACCCACATCGTGCTGCACCTGTCCGCACCCGCCGACCTGACCAAGCCGTGGGAACCGGTCGGCGCCGACGCCATGCACTGGCGGATCACCCCCGCCACCCCGCTGGACGCGATCGGTCCCGCCGAGACGGACCAGCCCGCCCCCTATCCGCTGCTGGTCACCATCGGCGTCGGCGACGATGACGCGGTGTGGCTGCTCAACATCGAGGACCTGGCGGTCACCATCACCGGCGATGCCACCTACGGGGTCGACTTCGCCCGGTACCTCGCCGCCGAGGTGGCCTGCAACCCGTGGGCCTCCGCGGTCGAGGTGAGCTGCGTCGGCGTCGCCGCCGAGCTCGCCGCGATGGCCCCCGAACGCATCCACGTCTACTCGAGCAACGGCGCGGACGAGGACCCGGTGGGGCGGACCTTGGCAGCCGCGGTCGCCACCATCGACCTTGCCCGCGCCGTCGGCGCCGACGTCGCCACCGCCCGCGCCACCCAGGCCGGGGACGAAGCGTGGCCGAGCCGGCTCCTGCTGGCCGACGCCGACGCCAGCGACTCCCCAACGATGGAGCACCTGCTGCGACTGGTGCGCGAACACGCCGGGGAGACCGCCACCTCGGTGGTGGTCTCCGGGCAGCCCTCCATCAGCGGCGGCATGGTCCTCGAGGTCACCGCCGACGGCCGGCTGCGACTGCCCGAGGTCGGGCTGGACCTCGAGGCCGTCGGACTGACCGCCGACGAAGCCCGTGGCTGCGCCACCCTCCTCGCCCACGCCGACACCGCCATCACCCCGGTCGACGTCCCAGTCGACGAGACAGCGGTGACGGGCTGGGCCTCCTACGCCGACCAGGCCGGCGCGCTGCGACCAGAGCACACCCTCCCGCGAACACCGGTCGACGCCGCGACCACCGCACCCGCCGCGGCGGAGTCCTCCAGCCTGCTCGACGCCGATGACGACACCTACACCGGCGCAGCCGCCACCACCACCGAGGACCTTCAAGCCGTCGCCCCAAGGGTCAGCGCGACCCTACGCGACGAGCTCGCGCACGCGGACCCCACTCTCGACGACGACGTGGCCGCCTGGTTCGACCCCGAGGGTCCGCTGCCCAAGCTGCGCCTGCTCGGGCCGGTCAAGGCCACCGGTCACGGCACCGCCCCGCGCGGCCGGGAGCCGTACATGACCGAGCTCCTCGCGTTCATCGCCTTGCGTAATGGCGCGACGAGCACGGAGATCGCCGAGGCGTTCCACATCACCACGGGGTCGGCCCGTGCCTACGCGTTGACGGTTCGCAACTGGCTGGGGACCAACCCGCGGACCGGTCAACCACACCTGCCAGAAGCCAGGAAGACGGACGCAGCCGCAGCTCGCGGCATCCCGACCTACCAGGTGCAAGACCTCCTCGTCGATGCCGACCTGTTCCGCCGGCTCCGGGTCCGCGGACAGGCCCGCGGCGCGGACGGGATCAGTGACCTGCAGACCGCGCTTCGGCTCGTCGAGGGCCGCCCGTTCGACTACCCCGTGGAGCGGGAGACCGCCGGGTGGGCGTGGCTCATCAACGGGCAGCGACTCGACGAGAGCCTCGTCGTGGCGGTCGTCGATGTCGCCCACACCGTCACCACCCACGCCCTCGCCACCGGCGACCTCGCCGTGGCCCAGGCCGCCGCCGAGACCGCCGCCCTGGCCGCACCCCACGAGGAGATCCCACGCCTCGACCTCGCCGCCGTTGCCGCCGCCGAGGGCCGCCCCAGCGAAGCCCAGAGGATCGTGCGTGACCAGGTGTGCAACCGCAGCGACGACGACGGCGCACCGCCCGAGCTCTCCGAACGGACCCAGGAAGTCCTCGCCCAGCGCAAGGACTGGCGCGACCACCGGGCAAGCTAGCCAGTCGATGAGTCCCTCCAGCAGCGGACACGGCCGGGCCAGCAAGACCCGGAGCGAACGAGAATGCGCGTTCGCTCACGCCGGGTGCCCGGGTCCGATCGTGCCGGTCGCTCCAGACGGAGGCGTCATCGAGCCCGGTGAACCGCCAGCCCGGCGCCACACGCCGGACGGTGCGCGACTGAGCCGTCCCGGGAGGCGAGCAGCGCCAGACCGCTCTAGCGTCGTGACTCGTGCCGCCACCGAAGGAACGAGATCGGGTGTGGGTCGCCCGCAGACGCGGTGGGGAGTCCGCGGCTCTCATCGCGGACGCGGAGGGCGTCACCGAGGGGGCGGTGCTGCGGGCCACAGCCCACGCCGGACCATTCCCCCGGCCTTCACGCCAGCTCGGACGAACGATGGCGTCCGACTCTGACGTCGCCGTGCGCACCGAGAAGTGGGTGGCAGCCCGACGTCGCGGCGTCCAGGTGCAGTCCCTGGCCGATCAGTACGGCGTGAGCCACCAGTGGGTCACCAAGAGCACCACCGGCCGCGGACCCTTTCCAGCCCCGGAGGTCGTCGACGAGTGGGTTCGGGCGCGCCGCTCCGGTGAATCGCCGGACCGCATCGCCGACCACTACGGAGCCCCGGTCGCCACGATCCGGCGGGCGACCCGCCCGCACGGCCCGTTCCCGCGCCGCGGTCCGCGACTTCCCGACGGGGTCGTCGGCATGAACGAGCTGGCCCGGCGTGTCGGGATCAGCCACCCCGTTCTGCTCACCTGGCGGCGAGCTGGGCGGTTGCCCGAACCCGACTTCCGGCTCGAGAACGGCCGGACCCTCTGGCTTGAGGCAACCGTCGCCCGGTGGCTCGCAAGCACCGACCTCCAGACCTGCCCGGAGTGCGGCGCCCGCTGCGTCGGCACCCGTCAGCACCGTGCCCTCGCGCACCGCGGCCAAGCCTGACCACGCAGCCGGGACGTCGACGGGCGGAAAGTCGTTACCCCCCGCTGACCTGCACGAACGTGCCCTGCTGGGGCCCGTTACCCCCACCATTCGGAGGGTTCACTCACGGGGGTAACGCCGTGGGGTAACGCCTGATCTGCACGGTTGCGGCCATGACGCAGCAATCGAGCACGGTGGCCGAGCACCTCGGCCTGGCGGACCCGCAGGCGGGTCTGCTGGGCGCCGCCCGAGCGGCGTGGCCGCGCTGGTGCCGGAACACCCCGGCCCTGGCGGTCGTGGAGGACCTGACCGACCTGCGGGCGTGGACGCGCACGCAGCAGACCTCGACCGTCGACGAGCTGCTGCACCCGCTCACGGTGCTCGCCAGCCCGCGTGGCGATGACGACCTGGCCGCGGTGGGCGCGGTGGCGTGGGCGCTGCTTCCTGCCGCGATCCGCCTGGCCGCCTCGTTGGGGGACCTGTCGCCGAACATCGACGAGATGGTGGCCGCGCAGCTGTGGCTGGAGATCCGCACCTTCCCGTGGGAGACCCGATCAGCAGTGAGCGCGGGGCTCAGGGCCAAGACCCGGGCTGCGGTGCTGCGCGACCTGGGCGTACCCCCCGCAGAGGCTGACCCCGAGCGGCGCTGGATCCGGCGGGTGTCGCTGGAGGGCCTGGTCTCGGACTGGGAGCCGCAGATGCGGGACCACGAAGAAGGAATGGACCCCGACCTCGCCGACTCGGTGCTCGATCGAGCCGTCACCGGCGGGATCATCACCAAAGCCGACCGGGACCTCCTCACCCGCTTGGCGGAGGTAGCCGCCCAGAAGGGAGTCCGGTCCGGGCGTGGCGCCGGCGGGCTGTGCGCACCCGCAGTCCTCGACGCGGTCGCCCGGTTCCACGGGGTGTCCCCGGCCACGCTGCGACGGCGCGCCGTCCGGAGTCTGAAGGCGATCGCGCAGGCACAGGCGGGGTGGGTCTCGTGACCCTCGAGCCCGCACCCGAAGCCCGCACGCCGGCCGGGGAGGGGACGGCCTGGCTGACCCGCACGCTCGAGGTCGCCGGGGACGAGGACGGCGCCGTGGCTGACCTGATGGCCGCTGGGGCCGACCGGAGGGCCCGAGCCGGCCGGTGCGTGCAGCGGAGTCACCGCGCCCCGGCAGCCAGGCGCCGACTGCCGCGCCTGCCCGCGGCGCCGGAGCAGGCCGCGTTGGCCGCCCGCCAGGTCCAGCTCGCGGGGCAAGGCAAATGACCGCCGGGGTGGTGCGCCCGGTGGGCGTGGACGAGCTGAAGCGGGCCTGGGCGGCCGCGCAGGCCGGGGAGTTCCGGCAGGCGCCCGGTCGCAGCTCCCGACGCCGCAGCGACGGACAGGCGTGGCACCCCGATGGCCACGCAGTGCCGGTGATCGGCTGCCTGGGTCAGTGCGGCGCGTCGACGTTCGCCCTCGCCCTGGCCGGCGAAGCCGGCGCCGCCCGGGTGGTCGAGTGCTGCTCGGCGTCCGCTTCCGGCCTGGCCGGGGCGTCGACCGCGGAGCTGGGGGTCTCTGCGAATGGCTGGACCCGCGGACGCCGTGGCGAGGTCACCCTAGCCCGCACCGGGCACATCCTGTCCGGTCCGGACTCACTGCCGCTGCCGGACCCTGACCCGGCTCTGACCGTGCTCGACGTCGGCTGGGAGGTCGGCGCCGCACTCGAGTCGAGCGGCTGGCTGGGGGAGTACCTGCACACCGCCGCGCTGGTGGTCGCAGTCACCACAGCCACGGTTCCGGGGCTGCGACGGGCGGAGACCGCACTGGCCCTGCTCGGCGCGGAACGGGTCGTGGTCGTCGTCGTCGGCGCGGAGCGCCGCCGCTGGCCGGCCCACGTGAGCGCCGAGCTCGGCCACCGCCTGAGGGTGCGGGAGCGCGACGGGCTGCTGCTGCCGGTGCCGCTGGACAGGCGCGCGGCGTCACGGGCCCCCGGCTGGGCGCCCCCATCTGCCCCGCTGCGTCGCGCAGCGGCGACCGTCCTGCGCCACCTCGACGCCGGGAACCTCACGGAAAGGAACGGCTCATGCTGAACTCACTCGCCGCGGCCGGGCCGCTCGCGCTGCCCCAGGTCTGCCCGGTCGCCCCACCGGGCGCGCAGGCCTACGCCAACACCCTGACCGGGTACGTCCTGTGGGGCGTGCTCGCGCTGATGCTCGTCGGGGTCGTCGTCTCCGTCGGTGCCGTGGTCGGCGGCCGGGTCTTCGCGATGCCGCACGCCTCCAAGGCCGGCGTCGTCGGGGTCGCCGTCGTGTTCGTCGCTGCCGTCGCCTACATGGTGGTGCCGGGGATGCTCTCCGGGATCACCGGGTCGGGCTGCGTCGGATGACCGCCGCCGACGCCACGCCGGAACCGTGGTCGCGTCGCCGGCTGCTGGCGACGATGCTCGCTGTCGCCGCGGTGGCGGCGGTGCTGCTGGGCGCGCTCGGCTACGGGACCTACTCGGCCCTGACCGGCCACGACACCCCCTCCACGGCCGCGGTAGACGCGGCACCGGTCTCGGCAGGGGACGTGGCGACCGGTCTGAGCGGGCAGGCGCGACGTGACGCTATCGCTGCGGCGCCGATGCGTGCGTCGCCGCCGACTGCGGCTTGGGGTGGGGCGTCGGGGACCGCCCCGCCACCGACGGTGGTCGTCCCGCCCGCCACCACGGTCGGGCCGGCGCAGGTGCCGACCGGTTATCCCCGCACCCCCGAGGGGGCCCTGGGGCAATGGGGCGCCATCGCCTCGACGGTGCTGGCGCACATGAGCCTGGAGGTCACCGACGCGGTACATCGTGCCTGGGCCTCCCCGGGCGCCGCCCCGGTACGGCAGTGGCGGCCGGCGGTGGACGTCGTGGCGTTCCGCTCCGGCCCCGCCGCGCAGTACGTCGACGACGCCACCACCGTCATCACCGCGGCCCCGGTCGCCGGCCAGGTCAAGGGCGTCGACGGGCCGGACTGGGCGCTGGCGTGCGTCCTGGTGAAGGTGACCGCTCGGGTGGTCACCGAGGACAGCGTCGTGGACGGCATGTGCGCCCGGATGGAGTGGACCGGGGACCGGTGGGTGATCGCCCCCGGGACGGAACCGGCGCGGGCGCCGGCGACCTGGCCGGGCACCCAGCTGGCCCTGGAGGCGGGCTGGCGCACCTGGGTCGCCGACGATGGGGAGCCGTCGTGAACTGGTGGGAGGCGATCAACCCGCTGTCCGGGCTCAGCGGGACGGTGGTCGGCAAGGCCGCCGCGGACGGGTTCACGGTCGTCATGGTGGCGCTCTGGAACTGCGGCCTGATGGTGCTGAAGTGGGTGCTGCTCCTCGAGGACCAGTTCCTCGACCCCGACCTGGGCACTGACGGTCCACTGTCCGGCATCTACCAGGTGACGTTCTGGATCGCCGGGGTGCTGGCGCTGGTGCTGCTCATGGTCCAGCTCGGGGTGACGATGATCCGCCGCGACGGGCAGAGCCTGGCCCGGGTGTTCCTCGGCGGCGGCCAGTTCGTCACGGTGTGGGCTGCGTGGGTCGCCTACGCGGTCGCCGTGCAGAAGGCCGCCGGGGGGCTCACCCACTCCCTGATGCAGGCGCTGCTGAACGTCGACACGTTCTCGGCGTGGGAGCCGTGGGCGCCGCTGTCGGTGGGCGACATCAGCGAGGTCGCGACCGCGACCGTGCTCGGCGTGCTCGGGGTGTTCGTGATCTTCGCCGCCATCGGTCACCTGCTGATCCTGCTGGCCCGCGGGGTGGCGTTGCTCGTTCTGTCCGCGACCGCCCCGATCGCCGCGGCTGGGCTGATGTGGGAAGGCGGGCGCGCCTGGTTCTGGAAGGCGTTCCGGTGGTTCCACGCGGCCGCGTTCACCCCGGTCCTGGTGGTGATCGTGATGGGTGCCGGGGTCAAGGTCACGACCTCGGTGGCCCTCAGCGGCGGGGACTCCCTCGAGAAGGCGGTCGGGACCGCGCTGCCCGGGGTGCTGCTGCTCGTGGTCAGCTGCTTCGCGCCGCTGGCGCTGTTCAAGATGCTGGCGTTCGTGGACCCGGGCACCTCCTCCGGTGCGGCGATGCGGGCCGGGGCGGCCGCCCAGGGTGGGATCTGGCGGCTGCTCGGCGCCGGTGGGGCCGGCGGTGGGGGAGCGACGTCGGCGGCGTCCACTGCGTCCGCGGACGGGTCCTCCCAGGGTGAGCAGAGTGCCCAGGACGCCGTCACCGGCAAGCTCGGGAAGGCGATGGGTGCGCTCGGCGCGGCCGGGACGGCGTACAGCACCGGGCTGGGCGGCGTCCTCGCGGCCTCGAACGCGGCCACCGTTATCGGCGCCGACACCACGAACCAGATGGGCGTCGGGCACAACACCTACATCCCCGACTTCGGCGGCAAGGGCCGCAACCAGGGTGGCCCGAGCGCGAAGAACAACCCCGCCATCAACGGCGCCGACGGCGCAGACAACGACGGCTCGGGGGAGGCGGGCACCGGCGGCGCGACGAACCAGGTCCCCTCCCCACCCACCCTCGGCGGTGCCGAGCCGTCCAGCGCCGGCCCGACCCCGGCCCCGCCGGGCGCGGCCGGCGGCGCGGGCGCAGCTGGCGGTGCCGGCGCGACCGGTGCAGCCGGTGGCGCCGCCGCGGTCCCGATCGTCCCGGCCTAGCCAAGGAGAGAGATGTCATGAGTCAGGTCTACGACGAATACTCGAAGGCGCGGATCGGGTGGTTCCCGTTCGGGCTGACCGGGTGGCAGGCCGGTGTGGTCGCGCTGTCCTCGCTGCCGATGTTCTGGTCCCTGAAGGAACAGCAGTGGGCGACCGCGGCGATCCTGATGTTCGGGTGCGCGGCGGTCACCGTGGTCACCGTCGTCCCGGTGCGGGGCCGCTCGGCGATCGGGTGGATCCTGGCGAGCACGACGTTCGCCGCGGGCGCACTGACCGGGTGGACTCGGTACCGCTCCAAGGCCTCCACCGGCGAGGTCGACGACCTCGCCGCTCTCGACCTGCCCGGGTCGCTGGCTGGGGTGGAGATCCACGAGGGGCCACCGACCGGCTTGGCCGGGGCGCGGGTGGCGATCATCCAGAACCACCTCGCCCGCACCTGGGCCGCGACCGCCGCGGTCGTGCACCCGGGGACCGGGCTGCGCGACGGCGAGGACCGCGACCGGATGGCTCGCGGGCTGGCCGAGCTGATCGACCAGGCCGCGACCACCGAGATGATCGAGGAGATCCTCGTCCTGGTCCGCACCGTCCCCGAGGACGGCGCCGAACGTGACCAGTGGACCGCCCGGCACCGCCGGCCCGGCAGCCCGGAGCAGGTCCGCCGGGTCAACGACGACCTCCAAGCGGCCCTGACCCGGGCCTCGGTACGCACCGAAGCATTCGTCACGATCGTGGTCCCCGAGCGCCGGATCGCAAAGGCCGCCAAGGAGACCGGCCGGGGAATCGAGGCCCGCGCGCACGTCATGTACGGGCTGATGGCCGAGGTGGAGTCCCAGCTCAAGGGCGGCTTGGGCGCCACGAGCGTCTCGTGGCTGACCAGCCCCGAGCTGGCCGTCGCGTGCCGCACCGGGTTCGCACCCGGGGACCGGGCCGGGATCATCGACGCAGTGTTGGCCGCGCAGGCCGGAGACGAAGTCAACAGCGAGGTGCCGTGGGCGCTGGCCGGGCCCTCAGGTGCGGACCCCGCCGCGCGGCACTACAGCCACGACGCATGGAACTCGGTGTCCTCCACGATCCGGTTGCCGGTCAAGGGAGCGCTGGTCGGGGCGTTGGCGCCGGTGCTGGCCGCGACCGGTCCGGGGGAGCGGCGCTCCTTCCTCGTCGCCTACCCGATCTTGAGCCACAGCAAGGCGGCACGGCAGTCGGCCAGCAGCGAGTGGGCAGCCGACATGGGCGAGGGCATCCGCCAGAAGGCGAGGATGAAGGCCACCACCAGGGCGCGGGACGACGCGCAACGGGTACGCACCCTCGAGGCGAAGCTGGCTCGCGGGTCGGCGATGACCCGGCCCTACGCGGTGTGCACGGTGACCGTGTCCAAGACGGCGCGGGTGGCCGAGTACGGACGCCTGCTCGACGCCTCGATCCGGCGGTCCGGGTTCGCCCCGCTGCGCCTGGACCTCGCCCAGGACGTCGCGTTCGCGGCGTCGGTGGTCCCGCTCGGGGTGAGCCTGACCCGGTCGAAGGCGTCATGACCACCCGCCGCACCGCCGGCACCGGGCGGGACATGGCCCGCCTGCTGGCCGACTTCGGACACGACCTACCCCGCACCCGGGTGTCGCCGCCGCAGGAACGTCAGATGCGACTCTTCCGGCACGTCCCGTCCCGGGGGGTGCGCCGCGCCGGCCGCGGCTGGGTGCCGGCGTCGGCGCCGGTGGCCTCCTACCGGATGGCCTCGGACCAGGCCGCCGCGTTCTGGCCGTTCATCGCCGGCCCGGGTCTGCCGCCGACCGGTGCTCAGATGGGCGTCGACGTCCTGAGCGGTGCCGCGTTCTACGCCGACCCGGTGGGGTGGGTGCTGCGCGATGACATCCCGGCCACCAACGCCAACGTGATCTGCATGGGCAAACCGGGCACCGGCAAGTCCGCCACCGCCAAGGCGTTCTGCCTGCGGATGACCGACTTCGGGTACCGGGTCCTGATCCTGGGCGACCCCAAGGACGAGTACGAGCAGCTGTGCCGCTTCTTCGGGGTCACCCCGTTCACGCTCGGTCCGGGGATGTCGGCACGGATCAACCCGCTGGGCCTCGGCCCGCTCGGCCAGGGCTGGGCGGACCTGTCCGCGGCGGAGGCGCAGAGCCGGGCCGCGGTCGTCTTCAGCCGATGGCTCACCCTGGTGCGCGCACTGGTCGGCTCCCAAAGGATCGGCAACGAACGGGTGCCCTTCGGGCCGTCTGAGGAGTCGGCGGTCAAGGCCGCGCTGCGCGACCTGACCGGCTATTCCCGCGCCGCCTCGACGCTGAGGGAGACCACCATCCCGCGGCTGTGGCACTCGCTCGACGAGCCCAGTGACGACCTCGTCGCTGCGTGCCGGTTCTCGGACCGGCAGCACTTCCTCGACGAGACCCGCCTGCTGCGCGACGCGCTCGGGCAGCTGGTCTCCGGCGCGCTGGCCGGGCTGTTCGACGACCACACCAACATCGACGTCGACTGGAGCGCCCCGATCCAGTCCTTGTCCCTGTCCCGGCTCAACCCCCTCGGCGACGAGGCGGTCGGGATCGCGCTGGTGTGCCTGAACAGCTGGGGCCGGGGAATGCGGGAGATCGCACCCCCCGGGGACCTGCGGATCGTCCTGCGCGACGAGGTGTGGAAGGTGATGCGCCTCGGGGTGGAGGCGGTCAAGAGCCTCGATGAGGACTTCCGCCTCTCCCGCGGCGTCGCCGGCCGCGGCGGGGACATCCAGTGGGCCAACGCGCACAAACCGTCGGACATGCTCACCGTCGGCGACCAGGGCTCCCAGGCCGCGAACATCGCCCGCGACCTGATGCACCTGGCCGACATCAAGATCCTGCACGGGCAGAAGGCCGCCGTCGCCGGGGAGCTCGACACCATGCTCGGCCTGGGCACCCAGGCCCGCGAGGTGATGACCGGGTGGGCGATGCAACGCAAGGGCCGGGCGCTGTGGCTGGTGGGGGAGCAGGCATACAAGGTCGAGACCCGGCTGCACCCGGTCGAAGAGCAGCTGACCTTCACCAACGAGGCGATCGCCGGCGCGGCGTGACCACGCCGGGGAGGAGACGGCGATGAAGCAGCTCGCATGGGCACTGGCCGCGCTGCTGGTGCTGGCCGTGACGCCGCTGGCCTTCGCGGTGGTCTTCGCCGCCACGGTCACCACGGCCGCTGCCGCCAGTACGTGCACGCTCGCCGGGATGCCGGCGACCGGAACGTGGCGGCCCCCGTTCCAGCAGGGGTACACCACCACCGACAGGTTCGGGATGCGGCTGCACCCGATCCACGGTGACTGGCGCATGCACACCGGGCAGGACCTCGCCTCTACCCCGGACGCCGGTCCGGTCGTCGCCGCCTCCGCCGGAACCGTCGCGGCGGCCGGGGTCTCCGGCGGGTACGGCAACCTGGTCGTGCTCGACCACGGCGACGGGGTCCGCACCTACTACGGCCACCTCGCCCGCATCGACGCCGCTGTCACTGCCGGGGCAAGTGTGTGGATGGGACAGCGGCTCGGCGTCGAGGGCTCGACCGGGACCTCCACCGGGGACCACCTGCACTTCGAGGTCCGCGTCGACGGCGACCCCGTCGACCCGGTGCCCTTCATGCTCGCCCACGGCGCCCCGCTCAACGGGGTCGCGGTCGCCGCCTCACCGTCACCCTCCGACGCGACCACGGCGCCCGCCGCGCAGGAGGGCGGCATCGGGTACCCACTGCCCGGTCCACGCACGCCCCGCCTGGCGTCGCTGCACAACCCGCCGCTGCCGATCCCGGCAGCCGTCAAGGCGCTCTACCTCGCCGCCGCCGACAGGTACCACCTGCCGTGGACCGTCCTGGCCGGGGTCGGGATGGAGGAGACCGGCCACGGGAAGACCACCGCCACCTCGAGCGCCGGCGCGCAGGGACTCATGCAGTTCATGCCGGCCACCTGGGCCAGCTACGGCGTCGACGGCGACCGGGACGGCAAGGCGGTCATCACCAACCCGGCCGACTCGGTGATGAGCGCTGCGAACTACCTGACCGCCGCCGGGCTGACCACCGGCGGCGCCGAAGGGGTGCGCCGAGCCCTGCTGGCGTACAACCACGCCGACTGGTACGTCAACGACGTCCTCTACTACGCCTACGCCTACGGCGGCGGGATCATCGCCGGCGACCCCAGCGACTGCGGACCCGGCGGCCAAGGCGACCCGTCCCTGACCGCGGTGTCCTCACCGCAGGTCGCCACCGTGCTCACCTGGGCGCTCTCCCACGCCGGGGACCGCTACGTCTTCGGCGCCTCCGGCCCGGACGCCTGGGACTGTTCCGGGTTCACCCAAGCCGCCTACGCCCAGATCGGGGTGAGCCTGCCGCGCACGGCCAGCGCCCAACGCAACTGGCTCGCCGCCGGACACGGCTACCGGGTCACCCCCGGGCAGGAGCAGCCCGGGGACCTGATCTTCATCGACAGCTACCTCGGCCCGAACGCCATCGGGCACGTCCAGATCGTGCTGGACCCGGCCACCCAGCGCACCGTCGAGGCGCTCAGCACCCGCTACGGGGTCGGGTCCTTCACCTATCGCTACACCGGCCACTCGATCTTCGAGATCTGGAGGGTCGGCCAGCCCACGCAGAGGACGCTCGCATGAACCTGACACCCCCGACCGTGGAGGACGGCATCGTGGCGATCGTCTCCTGGGACATCGACGTACGTGGCGTCCGCGGCCGCCCGCACCACCAGCCCCCACGTGGCCACCGCCGACCTCGAGAGAAGCCTCGACCAGTTGCGCGGCCGGCTGCACCTGCTCGTCGAGCGGCGCCCGGACCTGGCCCAGCAGCTGGCCGACCACTACGGCACCACACCGGACCCGGTGCGGCTCGACGCCGCCACCACCCGTGACGCTCACGCCCGCCTACACCAGCTGATGGGCCTGCACCCGGGGCCGCCGGCTGCACCGGCGAGCGGCCGGCACGAGCGGTCCACCAGCGCCGAACGAGCCACCCCGACACCCATCCGGCACGACGACCCCGGCCCACCCGCCCGCTGACCAGGAGGAGAGAGACCATGCAGCACTCCAGACGGACCAACCCCTACCCGATGACCTGGGAGGTGCCGGTCGCGGTGACGATGGCAGTGGCCTTCCTGCTCCTGCTCGGCATCCAGGCCGGGCGCTCCGGCGCGAACCTTCTCGCCGGCAACGGGTGGGTCTTCGTGGACCGCCGTGAGCTGTTCACCAGCCTGCCCGGCATTGTCGGCGGCCACGCCGACGCCGGGGTGTCCGGCGTCGGCGTGGCCGCGACACCGACGCTGATGTGGACGTGCATCGCCGCCGCCGAGGCGGCGATGCTGGCCGTGCTCGTCATCGCAGGTAGGTGGGCGTGGAACCGGTGGGGGTCGCGCCGGATGCAGGGCATGGCGACCCGGGAGGAGGCCGAGGCGACCTTGGGCCGGACCCGGCTGCGCAAGCAGGCCAAGGTCATCCGACCCGATTTGTACGGCAGGGGAGCCCGGCGGTGAGGCGGTTCGCGCCCCACCAGGTCGGGTGGAGGCTCGGCACGGCCAGAGAGCCCCACGGGGGAGAGCTGTGGGTGCCGTGGGACCGCACCGCTGGCGTCATCGGACCGCAAGGCTCCGGCAAGACCCTCGACCTGCTCGTCCCGGCCCTGCTCGACGCGCCCGGCGCGGCGATGACCACCCTGACCAAGGTGGACGACCTGCTGCTGTCCTTCCCGTGCCGGTCCACCGGTGACCGCCCGTGCGTGGTGCTCGATCCGTTCGGGCTCGTGCCGGGACTCCCCGAGGTCGTGTGGGACCCGATCCGCGGCTGCGTCGACCCGGTGATCGCCGAGCGACGAGCCAAGGCGTTCACCGCCGGCACCGTCAAGGGTGCCGTCGCAGGCGGCCACGCGGACGACGCCGCCCGGTTCTACGCCGCCGAGGCCGCCAAGGTGCTGCAAGGGTTCTTCCACGCCGCCGCCCTCACCGGCCGCACCCTCGAGCACGTCCTGGGCTGGGTCGCCAAACCGCTCGGAGCGTCGGCGCCGTTGGAGATCCTGCGGGAGCACCCCGCCGCCGCCCCGTTCTGGGACGGGTTGCTCCACGGCGCACTGCACGGCGACGACCGCACCGCCGGCAACACCGTCACCACCGTCCAACAGGCCATGTCCCTGTTCTTCCAGGAGGACATTCGCCGCCGCTGCGTGCCCCGTCCCGGTCAGGACGCCACCGACATCGAGGAGGTCATCGCCCGCGGCGGCACCATGTACCTCCTCGGCCGCGAAGACCCCTACGCCTCCGCGTCCCCGCTGATGACCGCGTTCGCCGAGTACGTCCTGGACGCGGCCCTGGCCGTGGCGAACACCTCACCGTGGGGCAGGCTGTGCCCCCCGTTCCACGCGATCCTCGACGAGCTGCCTTCCACCGCACCGCTGCCCACGCTGCGCACCCGGATGGCCAACGAGCGAGCGCTGGGCATCTCGTTCCTGTGGGCTGCTCAAGCTTGGCCCCAGCTGAGCGCGATCTTCGGCGAACAAGAAGCCCGCACCCTGCTCAGCCTGACCAACGCCCTGGTCGTGTTCGGCGGCTCCAAGGACGTCGCGTTCAACCGGGAGATCTCCGACCTGCTCGGCCAGGTCCGGGTCACCCGCAGCAACTATCAGACCGGCCGGATGGGCGGCCGGCAGTACACCGCCGACGACATCCCCATCCTCACCCCCGCCGAACTGCGCCAGCTCAAGGAGCGGCACGCCCTGGTCCTGGCCGAGACCGCCGGCCCGATCATCGCCAACCTGCACCGTTGCATCGACGGCAAACCTGGCCGGCGACTCCTCGCCGAACAGGCCGACCTTCGCGCGAAAGTCGCGGCCGGGCACGCCCGACAAGTCGACCCTCGGGCACGGGCCGCCGCCGCCGAGGCCGAAGCCCGCCGCCGGGGCCTGACCCACGACACTGAGGACCTGCACCCGTGACCACCCAACCCACCAACACCGCTCTCCCGCAGCCTCGGGCGATGGTCGCCGCGTTCCCCAAGCCCGGTCGCCGCATCGCCCGCGCGTACCGCGAGCTCGAAATAGCGATGTACGGCACCGACAACGAGAAGAAGGCACTCGGCCCCTTCAGCCTGCTCCGACGCCCCTGGGACCCCGCCTCGCTGACCGAACCGGCCGACCGGTTCGAGCTGTGGCGCTGGCTCGACGACGTCGTGCTCTGGATCAACCACGAGTACGTGTGGGACACCGACGCGATGATCCCGGCCTGCTGGCCCCGCCACCCCCATCTCGTCCACGAGATCGCCGTGATCGCCGACCTCCGCTACCGCTGCGGCGTCGCCCTGACCAGCGACCCCCTCGAGGAGTGGCACCGCTACGCCCTGCCTGCGTTCGCTGAACGGTTGCGGACCCGCACCAAGACTCACTGCGAAGACAAGGACCACCAGCCCTGGCCCTCCCACGGCCGCTACACCCGGCAAGCCTCACAGGAGGCCAGCACCGACCGGCGCCGAGCGTTCACCGCCGACACCGAGACACTCCAGCCCGAACCGCCGACCACCCCACTGTCAGCACCCGCCCGGGCCTTCCGCGTCATCCTGGGCGACGACGCACGGCCAACCCTCGTGGACGGCGACACTGGCGAGGTTCTTGAGTAGGCCGCCGTGCCAGGTCAGTGTCCTGGTCGCCCGCAGGATCACACCGTGATCGCAGATGGTGCCCGACCCCGCCAACGCGAAGGCGTCCTCGCCGATCGCCTCCAGGATCAGTGTCGCCGCCGCACGCTGGTGTTCCAGCGTGCGGCGGCATTCCTACCGGTCGACCAGCTCGGGGAAGCGGGCCTGCCACGCATCGCGGCACCGGCTCGGCAGACGAAGTTGCGATCACACCCGCCGCAGCAGGTCCGCGTTGACAGCTCCTTCTGCTTCCGCGAGCTGCCATCACGCACGATGTTCTCGTAGGCCTTCTTCACCGCCTCGGGAGTGGACAGGTCGGCGGCGGAGTCCGGCCCCCAGTAGATCGAGACCGGCAGCGTCCTCATCGCCATCCGCCCATGCTCGTACCGTCTTGTCGAGCAAGTTGCCGGCGTCGGCATATGCCGGCGCTCTGTTGCTGGTCGAGGTGGCGCCCCGCCTTCGCCGCGAAATCGAGCGGAGCGCCGATCGACTTCTCGCGACGACCGGACGGACAACGCTCGCGTCATGGTTCACACGACTCATCTGCCAACCCCGGTCCGGAGGCGCCGGTTCATGCCGTAGTGCGGTGGCCACTCCTGCCCCGGCGAGTCGCCCAAGCACTGTCAAGCACGGGTGATAATATTACGGCCATATGCCACCACGGAGGAGGATCCATGCTCAGCGAGGCGATGGTGCGACACATCGTGGGACCCGAAGGCGCTCAGGTCCTTATCGACATCACTCATGGTGCGTGGGAAGACTACGTGAGCGAAGGCCGCCCGCGGTTCCACCGCTCCACGCGCGCGGCGATCGTCTGGGACTACATGGTGACCCGGGCCGACGCGGACCTGTGCGACCTTGAGGGCGTCCGCCGCGACGAGCGCCACGACCGTCCGCTCTACGTGCTGCGCGAGAGCGTCATGATGCGGCCGAAGATGCACGACCGCCAGCTGCTCACGCGCAACTACCCGACCCGCGCTCAGCGACAGGTGGCCCGCAGCGGCTACTTCCCCGAGCTCGACCTTCCGAACGTGATGTTCGGCTACAAGCTCGACACCGCGGAAGCGGGCGTGGAGCAGTGCGTCATCACGTCGCCAGCGGACGAGTGGATCATCGACCTCGAAGACCTCGCGGCAGGCAACACGGCTCCCACGCAGACGCTGATCGAGATGCCCGACCTCGACGCGCCCTGGCGGGCGCTCGACTCCATCCGCCTCCGCGACCGCAGCTCCTGACACGACCATGCGTTTCAGCCCCACCATGTTCACGACGGTCAAGGATGCAGCCGGCTTGACCCAGACCGGGATCGCCGATTACGTCGGCCTCTCACAAGCGAGCGTGTCGAAGGTCGAGAACGGGCTCGAGGAGCCTACGCCCCAGTTCGTGCAGCAAGTGAGCGAGCTTGCAGGGGTAGTGCCCGAGATCTTCTACCAGCACGACGATCTTCTTCCCGGCACCCTCTTCGACATTTTCCACAAGAAGCGCCTTACCCTTCCAGCCAAGCCGCTCAAGGCCGCAAACGCTCAGGCGCAGTTGACCCGGCTCCATGTCGGGCACCTGCTCCGCACTTTTGACGTGCCTGTGACCCTTCCCTTCCCAAACCTCAATGTCGACCAGCATGAGTCCCCCTCCGAGGTGGCTGCACTGACTCGCGCCATTTGGCAGGTTCCCAATGGCCCGTTTCCGGACCTGGTCAAGGTCGTCGAAGCGACAGGCACCCCAGTCATCCTCATGGACCTCGGCCACGAGAAGCTCCGGGCGATGAGCATGCCCGGCGCCAAGGGCTACGGGACCCACATCATCCTTCTGAACGATCGGCTCCCGCCGTCGGCCCAACGTTTCGCGTTAGCGCACGAGATCGGCCACTTGATTATGCATGAAGGAGTCGCCAGCGAAGAGATGGAGAAGGAGGCCGACTCCTTCGCGTCCGCGCTGCTGATGCCCGAGAACGACATCGCACCCAAGCTGCGCAACGTCAGGTTCCGAGATCTTGGGCCTTTGAAGGCCTACTGGCGGGTGTCGCTCGCCTCTCTCATCTACCGGGCAAGCGCCCTCGGGTTGATCACAGAGCGACACGCTCGCACCTTGTACATGGAGCTCAACAAGTTGCCCGGCGGGAGGAAGCGCGAGCCAGGAGAGTTCACTCGCGAGGAGCCCACACTGGTGCGTCACGTCATCGACGCCTATGTGGCACAGGGCTATTCGATTCCTGAGCTGTGCAAGTTGATGGTCGTAACCGAGGCAGAGTTCCGCTGTCGTTTCCTCGGCGAAGCCCCAACAGAGGGACGGCTTCGACTTGTTAAGGGGACGGTGGGCTGATGCGCGTCACCGCGCACTGGCCCCCCGGCCCCACCGTCAGGGGGAGCGCTGATCGCAAAGCGCATGAATGGTCATCGCAGACCTGGCCGACGGCGATCCGGGAGCCGAGGGCGCCGTCGAAGCCGCCTGGCGCCTCCAGCAAGGCCGCGACTGACACGGACGCTACGTCGACGACGCCCGGCAGGAGCGATTGAGGGCAGAGCCTCAGTCGGGTGTGGGATATGCGCCTGCGCGGGGCGTGTCGTCGTAGCCGTGCTTGCTTAGACTCGGCAGGCCATGCTGTACCCGTTTCCTGCCGAGCACCCGCTCACAGTCTGGTGGCGGCCCTAGTCCCACAGGTGGAGGGCGAAGAAGTTCATGGACCCAGAAGTCCTTGGTGCGTATCTCTACCTTTCTCCGCGCCTCGTAGAGGCCGAGCTCGGTACTCCGTCGGTCCGAGGGCAACGTGAGGCCTACTGGGAGTTGGATGAGTTGACTCTCGCCCCCCGCGCCGGGGATATGGGTGGCGTGGATCTCAAGTACCAGCATAAGGATCCTGTAGATCACCTTGGCGAGCTAGGGGCTCGAGTAGATGCCGCGGCAGAGGCGACCCGCGCTCTTGCCTCCGCGAAACGCATCGGCACGCTACTAGACGCCCCCCACCTTAAGAAGCACGTTCTGCTGCGAATGGACGGATCGCTCGCTACGGAAGCGATCGGTGGCGGGTTCGGCAAGAGTGGTGGCTATGGTCAAAGAATCGTACTCTTTGGTGCAAGCCATCGCTTGGTGGACGGGCGTCGAGCGCTCGTCGTTCTCATCGGCTCGCAGCACAATTTGCTCACCGACGGCGTGCGTCAGCGCGTCCAAAACGGACTTGGCAAGACGCCCTCTGACATGAACGGGCTCTATGCGATCTTTGAAGACGCTCGTGATCCTAACTCTGATCGCAAACCCGATGCCTTCCGTCTGAAGGAAGATCGGAAGCTCAGCAAGAGCGAATTGATCCATGAAGCCGCAAGTTTGTATTTCATGTGTGCCGGCGACCGGCTACGACCTGTCGTGGCCCTGGCCGACATTCATACCTTCGATACTGACGTTGATCTGGGTGATGAACTAGGCAGCTACGATGTCGTCGCTGTCGGCGCAGCCCTCTGGATCCGCGAAGTAGATCGTGGACCTCGCGCGGCGGAGCCTATAGCAGACCTGCTTGGCGGACCGCCCCTTGAACGGTTCAGCGCGGCGCGCCTCGGTGTCCTTGAGAACTTCACGCGAGCGATGGACCTCAAGCGCGAAGAGCTCCGTTTGACACAACAGTTGCACGACGCTAAGAGGATGGTTGCGGATCGTGACGCCGCCTCTCACCGGGCGGAGATGTTCGGAGAGTTGCTAGCGAATGGGTTGATTAAAGGAACCCAGGATCCCGATTTGCCCGAAGGTCGATGGGCAGGCCCTACGCAAGACATGGAACGCGCTGCGACCGTGGCGTCTGCGTCGATTCCTCGGCTCGAGGCTGCAATCGCCAAGTGCGAGAGTCTGCGGGAGGACGCACTGTCGGAGGCTTGGGCCCGCGAGGCCCTCTTTCGGCGAGAAGTGTCAACGCTCGACGCGTGGCCCGATTTCGCGCGTTGGTTCACCCTGCAGGCCTACCACGAGGGCATACCTTTCGTGCGGCTTACTGTGGATCGTCGCAACGGCTGGCTGACCCGACTCCGCCAACGCGCTCGCACCGTAGCGGAACTCACTTCGGTCGAGGGCGTTCTACTGAACTTACGCGCCGTCCGGCAATCCAATGGGCAAGGCGGCAAAGCGGAGTTCGCCTTGGTCACGCCTACTGGAGACGTGTACCCCGTCTGGGTCCGCGAGAATCTTGGGATTCCGGATGAGTATGGGGTGGGGGGCGTCGACGTTGATCTGCGGCCAACCGAGATCGTGTATGACCCAGAAGAGCCGGAATCGGCGACGCGGGGCCTCGCTGCAGGCGTACACCCGGAGCCAGACGTCGGGCTGATTTCCGCTGCGGCCACGGAAATGGCTGAACGCGCATCGCTATGGCGGCGAACAGCCAGCAAGCGGAGTGACCCAGTCGTCAACTGGAGAACGGTTCGCTGGCTGGGTACGACTCGCAACACGGCGGACACCGAGGATGCTCAGTTTGTGCCTTTGCCTCGGGAGCTTCCGTCAATTCTTGACCCGGCGATCATCATCGAAGAACTTGGTAGAGAGCAGGATTCGGTAACACGACCCGAGGGTGAACCCGACGCACAATAGAGTTGCTCGGACGGGGCCGCATCTGCAGCTCGAAGGACACCCAGCCGCCACGCGGGCGATGACCGGATCAAGCGAGCTGGGGAGGCGCAGCGATGTCCTCTTGGTCCTTGGGGTTCATTCGAGGGTGAAGCGGGTCCTGCTCGATCCTCCCCGAAGACCTTCAGCGTTTGGGATCGGTTCAACGGCAGCCAGTTGTCTTTGGCGCCGGGCTCGCCCTCCGGCGGGCACCGCCGTGCGCGACGACGCCAACGGAACGTGAGCGAACTGGCATGTCCCGCGGCCAGCCCCTCAGGGGCGAAGAGACGCAGTTCCAGCGGGGTGGTGTGAAGTGTGCGGCTGATCGAGGCGGCCGGGGAAGTTGCCGGTCGCGGGCGACTCGCCTCATGGAGCTCAGGGGCGGGGGGCAGTTGGCTGGATAGTGCTCGCTTGAGGGAGTTGGTGGGGCTGGTTCGAGGGGGCACCTGGGTGCCCGGCTGGGCGGGCGGTGGGACGGCTCCGACGTTCGGTCACTTGCGCGATCTGTTCGGCGACCACCCTGCGAGGGTCTGTGTCCCATTGTCGGACCGCGCCTGCGAGCTCGCGATGGGCGACCTCGGCCGGGATGCCGGTGCTCTGAGCGGTCCGCTCGATCGCGTTGACCCATTCGCGGGGGTGGGCGGCGGCGGCAACGACGACGGCTTGGCGCAAGGCGGTAATGCCCTGCAGGTGGGTGAGCCGCTCGTTCAGCAGTGCCCGGGAGAGCGGGAGGGTATGGGTCAGCGCGCTTCGCAGCGCGGAAGCGCCGCCCTCGGCGAGCAGGTCGGCGGGGTCGGTGCCGGGCCGCAGCGTCACGGCCTGGGGTGCGAGGTTGTGCTGGGTCAGGAGCCAGTAGTCCCGGTGCGCGGCTACCTGTCCGGGGAGGTCGGCGTCGGTGGCGATCACGGGCGGGCGTTGTTGATGCTTGCTGATTCGTGCCAGTTGGGCGGCCTGTTCTTCGGTCAGTGACGTCCCAAGCGGCGCCATCCCGACGTACCGGCCAGCGCCGGCGACGGTGACTGCCAGGGCGTCAAGCGGGCCTTCGACCAGCACCGGCGCTGCGCCTGGGTCGGGCTGCGTGCTGCCGGCGATGTAGAGCTGGGCGCCCTTGTGGAACAGGACGGTGTCGGGGGTGTTGAGGTACTTCGGGCCCGCGCCCGCCAGGGTCGGGTTGGCCCGCGCGACGAACCCGAGTGTCGCGGGTTGCCCGTCGGCGTCGGGGGCGGTGATGGGAAGGACGAGCCGGTCGCGGAACCTGTCGATGAGTCGGCCGCCCCGGGTGAGGCTGGCCAGTCCGGCCTCGAGTAGCTCGTCGTCGTCGGCGCCGAGCCGGCGAAGGTGGGTGACCAGGTGGGTCCACCCGGCCGGGGCGTAGCCGGGGCGCGCGTGCGGGTCGCCGGCGAGGTCGGTGCCGAGCCGGTCGGCGAGGTAGGGGCGCGCCCAGGAGCCTCGGAAGGCGGCGGTGTAGTAGTCCAGAGTGAGCCGGTTCAGCTCGAGGATCCGTTCAGGGCTGACCGGGGCGATCTCGGCGGCGTGGGCGCGGGAAAGGGCGGTCTCGATCTCGTGGTCGCTCGGCTCGAGGACACCGGCGTAGGGGCGGGTGGCCGCGGCCAGTGCGAGGGTCAGGGCGGCCTGGCCGGCATCGGTCGCGGGGGCTTGGTCCTCGTCCGTGCGGGCGGTGTTGTCGGCGGGGGAGTGGGCCGGTGCGATGACGGTCCACTCGGTGTCGGTGGGTACGTGGTTGGTGGGCACGTCGTCCTCCCAGAACGGGTTGGCCTCGCCGGCGTGGTCGTCACCCGGTTCGGGCCGGTGGTCGCGGTCCTCGTCGATGGGGGGCGGGTCGGTCAGCACCGAGATGCGCCAGACGAGGGCCTGGGCTGGGTCGACGTCCTCGCCGCTGGAGGTCGGGTCGGTAAGCAGGTCCTCGAGCCGGGCGCCCCGGGCGAGGGCGTGGTCGACGGTGGCGACGAGGGTGGGCCACCAGCTGCTGGCCTGCAGCGCCGCGTTGAGGTCGTCGCCGAGGAGCTCGGCGAGGCGGGGGGGCCAGGCGGTGGCGACGGTGTGGTCGGTGACGGCTGCGGCGGCGACGGCGGGGGAGAGGTGACCGGCGATGCGCCACCACAGTGCGGCGGCGTTGTGCTCGTCGGGCAGCGGCCCCCCGGCGAGGGCGCGGCGCAGGAGGGTGGGGGCGTCGAGGCCGGCTCGGCCGAGGGCGGCGAGCCGCTCGGCGAGCAGGGGGGTGAACGGGTCACGGCGGGGGTGGGTGAGCACCCGGTCGAACACCTCGGCCCACTCGGCCAGGGCAGGGACGCGGTTCCCGGCGAGCCGGGCGTTGAGCCCGATCTGCCAGGAGCGGGGGGCCTTGGAGTCTTGGGCGGCACCGGTGGGTCGCCGGTCGGTGTCGGGGATGGCGGTGGCGGCACGCCACACGGCGACGTCGGCGAGCAGGGCCGGGGCGGGCCGGGCCTGTCCTTGGCGGGCCCAGGCGGGCAGGTCGGCGCTGGTGGCGGCCTGTGCGACGTCGGTGGCGTGCTGACGGACCTGCGCGGCGAGCCCGGCGAGGTAGGGGCCCCACTGCGGGTCGTCGATCAGGGCGGCGGGGATGCCGGGCAGCCACGGCAGCGGCCCGGTGCCGGCGTTGCGCAGGCCGGTGTCGTCCAGGCGCCAGTCCAGGACGGACGCGACGTCGCCGGCGGTGTCGAGCTCCCGGCCGGTGGCGGCGGCGTGCAGCTGTGCGATGGGGTCGACGCCGTGCGCGGAGAGCAGCACCAGGTGGGCGCGGAGGGTGGGCCACGCGTTGGCGCGGGTGACGTCGGGGACGACGCGCTCGGCGGCCTCGTCGAGCGTCTCGAGTGCCTTGGCGCCGAGCAGTACGGCTGCGCCGACGTAGAGACCGTCGGTGTAGCGGGCGGCGGAGTCGGCGAGCAGGGTGGCCGGGGCGGTGTCCTCCCGGGTGATGGTGGTGGCCGAGCGGGCGGAGTCGTCGCGGGCCAGGATCTGCTCGAGCACGTCGACGGCGGTGGCCGGGTGGGTGCTTTCGGGCCGGATGATGTCGTGCTCGTCACCGTCGCCGACGACCTCCAGGTAGAGGTGGTTCGCGCCGCGGCCGCGGGTGGCGGCGGTGTACGCGAGCTGTCGGGTCTCGCCCCCGGTCAACAGGGTGTGGCTGGAGTCCGCGGTGACGCCTTGGGCGGTGTGAATGGTGCAGGCGTACCCGAGCTCGACGGAGGCGGCGACGTAGGCGGCGGGCAGCTCGACCACGCGCCGGTTCTTGACGTGCTGGGCGGTGATCGTGCCGTCGTGGCCGATGGCGGTGACCTGCCACCGGTCGCCGTTCTTGACCCAGTCGGTCGCCGTGATCCGCAGGCTGCGGTCGTTGGTGCGGGTGATGATGAGGTCGCCGACGCCGGCGCGGGAACCGTCGGCAAGGCGTGCTTGCGCAGTCCGGGTGGTGCCAGGGGTGGCGAGGCGGTGGCCCTGGGCGCGCTGGTTGAGGGTGGTGGCGAGCTCACGGGTGGGGGAGAGCATGATCGCGTCACGGCCGGCGTCGCGCTCGGTTCGCCAGGCGGTGAACACCTGCTCGGTCAAGGTGGCCAGGTCCCCGACGTGGATCCGGCCGCGGTCGAGGTAGAACCCGAGCGCTTCGGGGGCTCCGTCGCGCAGTGCGAGGGAGGCGGCACCCTCGGCGGCGTCGGTGAAGCGCATCAGCTCGCTCAGGTGCAGGGCGCCGTGGCGGGCTTGGATGTCGCGCAGGACCCCGCCGGCGCCGACCGCGGCGAGCTGCTGGTCGTCCCCGATCAGCCGGACCGAGGCGCCGGCGTCGGTGACGAACGTGATGACGCGGGCCAGGGAGAGGGTGTCGGCCATCCCGGCCTCGTCGATCACGACGAGGGTCCGCGGGCCGATGCTGGCAACCCACTGCGGCAGGTTGGCCAGCGCGTCGTGCTCGAGGTGCCAGATCAGCTTGGCCATGGTGTCGGTGGTCCCGTCCATGTTCTCGGCCAGGACGCTGGCTGCGGCCGCGGACGGGGCGAACCCGAGCACCTGCCCGCCGGCGCTGGTCCACGCCGCGGCGAGGGCGCGCATGGCGGTGGTCTTGCCGGCTCCGGCGGGGGCGATCGCCAGCTGCACCCGTGCCCGGGAGGTCGCCATCTCCCGCACCAAGGTGGCCTGCCCGGCGTTCAGCGGCCGCCCCGCATCCGCGCTGGCTCGCAGCGCCGCCTCGACTGCCCCGGCGGGGAGCCGGGCGCCGTCGCAGCGGCCGGCGAGGTCGAGGATCTGCTGCTCGGCGGCGAGGATCGCTGCCGAGGAGAACATCGTGGACCGGTGAATCCGGTAGACGCTCTCCCCGGTGCTGCGCTTGAGCTCGTCTGGGGCCTGCTCCTCGCCGCTGCGTGGCCGGGTCAGGGCGATCGAGTGGGTGTCCAGGACCTGGTCGACGAGCAGGTCGACGACGCGGTCGAGGTGGGCCGGCGGCAGGTCGGTGCCGCGGACCCGGCGCAGCGCCTCGGCCTCGATGTGCCATCGCTGCCAGTGCGAACGGCGGGCCTGCACCGTGTGTGCGATGGCGGCCGCGGTGGTGTTCATCCACGCCGTGTCGATTCGCACCCCGCGGTGGCCGGGGGTGAGCGCTGCGCGGATCATTGCGTCGACGCCGCCCTGGCCGCCGAGGACGTCGCGGGCCTGCGCGGCCCACGCGTCTCGCTGCTCGGTCAGGCTGCGCGGTGCGTGCTTGCCCTGACGGGTTTCCAGGGTGGCCTGCTGCGCCAGCTGGATCGACTCGATGGGGGTCGGGGGGCGTCCGTGGTCGGCCTGGAACGCGGTGGCGAGTTGGGCGCGGCGGATCTCGATGCTGGCCCGCCGCGCGGACCATCGCTCGTTCAGGGCCGGGTCGACCCCGACGATCTCGCGCACCGGCCGCTTGCGGTTGTCGGTGTTGCGGCGGGCGGTGAACACCAGACCGAGCGCGTCGCGCAGGTGATGCTCCAGGCGGGTGTTGTAGGTCTCGGAGGCGGCGACGTTGGCCTTGTACAGGACCCGCCCGTCCAGGGCCAGCCACCTGCCTCCGTCCTTGGTCTGCACCTTGTTGGAGACCGCGACGTGCGTGTGCAGGTCCGGGTCGCCGGCGCGCGAGTCGCGGTGGGTGAACGCGGCCGCGATCAGCCCGCGGGTCTCGACCTGGCGTGCCCCCTGATGGCCTTCGCGGGTCCAGGTCGCGTGCTTCTCCAGGTACGCCAACGCGTCCTGCACGGCGGCGTTGTGGGCGCGTTCGATCGCCGCGGCCACGTGGGCCGGCGCGACCGCCCACAAGGCGCTGACCGATTTCACCGGGGAGAACGTCAGGTCGAAGCCGGCCACCGCCGAGGTGCGCGGGCGGGAGTGACGGGCGATGGTCGCGGCGATCTCGCGCTCGTTGGCCGGGTCGCGCCCGTGCTCGTCGCGGAACACCTCGAGCGCGACCTGGGTGCGGATGCGCGCTCGGTCTTCCAGGCTGCCCGCGCTACCGGTGGGCAGGCCCAGCTCGGCGTTGCGTTCCCCGACCCGCACCGCCACTCGGCGGCGGAACTGCGAGACCTCGTCGCCGGCGAGCGGGAACGGTTGGCCGATGTACTTGACCTGCACCTGCTCGCGGACGCTCAGACCTGCTTCGGCGGCCGCGGCTTCCAGCTGTCCTGCGAGTGGGTGGATCCCGAGGGAGAACAGGTTGGTCATCTGCTCGGCGGTGACCTCGTCGCCGGCGGACAGCCCCTCCAGGCCGGCCATGCCTGACCCGACCCACGCCCCGGGTGTTTCGCCGTTGGCGGTGTAGTACGAGGCCAGCCCGTTGTGTCCGCGCTCGTCGGCATCCTGCGTGGCGACCTGCCGGGTCAGGTAGGTGTACCCGCTCCCGGCGGTCAGCTTGTGGATGCTCATCGTCACACGCCCCTAGACCGATTCCGACGAGTCCGAGGAGTCAGGACCGGGAACAACCGTCGCCGAGCCTTCCGGCTTGGGCTCACCCCAAGACGGGCGCCCCGGCGGTGTCTGCGCCGGGCGCGATTCGCGACGTGGGCCCGGCGGTGCATGAGGTGTGATGGCCCGGGCAGCGGGACAAACGGGGGTCGCGGCGTCGGCTGTGAACGACCGTGGGGCGGTCGCGTGGGTGCGGCTCGGCGGGTCGGTTTAGTCGCCGGGTGGGCTGGTGCCGGGGCGTCTGCCGCACAGGGCTGCGGGGCAGTGGCGAGGAAGTCGGCGAAAGTGACTCCTCGGAGGGGTCGAAATCTGTCTATGGGTGTCAAGGCAACAGCGAGGTGGAAGGGCGAGGCGGCGATGGCTCACTCGGAGAAGACGGCTGCGCGGCAGGCGGCGCTGCGGGCGCGGGACCGGATGCGGGCGCAGCAGGCGGCGCAGGAGCGGCGACGCAGCGACCTGGCGATGGCGGCGACGGTTGCGCTGGTCGAGCGGGCCGGGGCCGAGCAGCGGGCCGGGGACGCCATGCTGCGGCTGGTCCAGGACGAGGGGCTCACACAGGCGGCGGTCGTGCAGTGGTGCGGCGGTCCCGAGCGGGTCACCGCCTCGGAGGTCAAACGGCTGGTCGTGGCTGCTCGGTCCCGGTCTGACTCCGGGTGCGCGCCTGATGGCGCCTCGGCTGGATGAGAGCGGGCTGGGCGCGGTTGGCGGCGGCGGTCGAAGACGCCACGGCGGTCGCGCGTTGGCGTCGCACGATCGTCGTCGCTAGCGACTGCTCGGGTGGCGCGTCCGCTACATCGGTTCCGGCTGCGCTGTTCGCTCGCGGCGCTGCTTAGGCACTTGTGGACGTCGCGGTCACGGCCCGAGATGGTTTCCGCGGGAGCACAACCGTCGCAACCTCGTCGATCGCCACCTCAAGAAGGACCACAGGTCTGCAGGGGCCTTGATGCCGCGCAGATCGCTCCCCGTCGTTGGCGTGCCTGCCGATTGACGGTGCTCGCGCCTAGAGTCAAAGCATGCGCAGGGCTGTGGGGTTCGGGTTGCTCGCGTCGGCCTTCGCGCCGATGGTGGCTCTGCTCGCGCTCGTCAGCTACGAGGAGCTCGGTCGCGCGAGTTGGGTCATTGTTGCGATGTGCGGAGTGGCTGTCGTTCTTCTCTTACTGGCGCTGCGCAGCGTGGCCGGCATCCAAGCGAGAACCATCGACTGCGAGTCGGTGCGGCGGGCGGATGAGCGCGTGCTCGCGTTTACCGCTAGCTACGTCGTTCCCCTGGTGGTTGCCGTGTTCGGTCAGTCCGACACTCCTACGCTCGTGGCGACGTTGGCATTGGTTGCGCTGATGGCGACAATCTACGTCCGCGCCGGGCTCTATCACTTGAACCCCACCCTCGCCATGGCGGGCTACCGTCTCTACGAGGTGACAGCCAGAAATGGCACCGTCACTATGGTGCTCACTAGGCAAAGGCACCTGAGCCAAAAGGGACAACTCGTGTGCCGTTACGTTGGTGAGGACGTGGCCATCCAAATGGGGGTAGAGCGTGGCAGCTGAACCGGCCCGACAAGCGCTTATCAACGCTTTCGCCGCGGGGGGAGGTGCCCTCGACAACTTCGTCCTTCGCGGCGACGTGCTCGCCGGGGCAGCGGTGACCCGGTTCGACCTCGAGGACGACATGGCCGGCCAAGTTGGCGCCGACGTCCTCAAGGGTGTCGAGGCGCTCACCAAGAAGCAGTTCTTGAACTACGACCCCTCCTACCAGACCAGCACCTCCCAAGTGCTCGTGGAGAACCTGGACCAGATTCCAGAACTCGCCGCGGTCGACGCCGAGATCCGACGAGGAGACGTTGCGTACACGGCCGGCGGCCCCGCGGTGGTGGCCATGGCCCATGCTGTCGGCCAAGGGGGTGGCCAGGTCGTCGCCTATAGGCTGAAGGGTTCGGGCATCGCGACGCGGCGGTCCAGGGGGTTCACGCTCATCCCACGCGACGGCGTCTATAGGCCCGTCGGCGGCGACGTGCTCTTCTACGAGCCCCGTTTCGATGCGTACACATGCGCGGGTTATGTCTACTTCACCACGGTCACCCTCATCCAGACCAAGCTCCAAGCCGACGAGAAGGCGCGCAAGTTGGCGAAGGACACGCTGGTCGCGGTGACATCGAAGGTGACCATCGACGGGTTCGCCGAGTTGGAGAAGGCGGTTATGGATGACCCGAGCATGCGCGCCAAGATGGCCTCGGTCGCACGTCTGATTCAGACCGACCCCGACTATGCGAAGAACTTGACCACCAAGAAGTTGGTCAAGTTCGTCGAGACATACCCCGACTACGACATCATGCTGACCACGCTCAAGGGCAAGAAGGTCCTGGCCTTTGATCCCTCACCTCAGCACCGGCACCAGATACCGCGGCTGCTGGCCGATGACTACCTGCACAGCTACCTCACGGACCGCAACTACGAGGCCGGGTCTAAGCAACGTCTTCAGAAGTAGCTAGCATGCCCAATCAGCTTCGCGCCGCGACGCAACGGGCACTGCGTGAGGCCACGGCCTTCATGTTTCCCGAGGAGACGCTTCGGGGGACGCTGAGGGCGACCCCGGCACTCATCCGAGACCCAGCCCGACTCGCGTTGCTCGAGGTCTTGGTGAAGGAGACTCTGATTGAGGGCGCCCCCTTGCCGGCTGCACTTCGCTCATCTGCTCTGCCTGTGCTGGGGAATGTCGCCGAGGCGGTCCTTGAAGCTCTGCTTGTCGACCACGGATGGCAGCCGGTGTACGACGACGACCGAGGGTTCTCCTCTGGGCCAGGAGTCGACCTGCTCATGCTGGATCCGACGCTGTCACGTCTGGTCGCGATCGAGGTCAAGTCGACAATCCAGCAAGGCCGCTGGCCGCGCTTGTCCCGTGCGCGCTCGAAGCAGCTAACACCCCAGTGGCTCGACGGTCCAGGCAACGCAGGTATGGCGGAGCTGGGTATGAGCTCAGCCGACATCTACCTCATGGTCGCGCAGGTGCACCTTCGGAACCGCAGATGGCGGTGTTGCCTGGCTGGCGATGCGACGGCGCCGCAGCCAGTCACAGAGAAGCGGCAACTCGCCGATCTTGACTGGTTGCTGGCATCCTGACCCTGACGTTATCTGGCTCTTCACGGATGAGCGTGGGTGAGGGCTCGACGCGCTGAGGAGGGGTGGCTGCCGGGGATAGGGGTCGAGGCCCCCGAGGATCAGAGGACTTCTACCTCTCCTGATCTCAAGGACCTCGACATGGATGACCCTACGGTGTGCTGCCCTGCCTTCGTCGGCTACTGCGACCGGTGCGACCTGATCGTCGGCATCGATGGGCTGCACGTGACCGTGGCCGAGCGAGACGATCGCGGCCGGCTGGTGGTGACGGTGGAGTCCGAGCCGGTGGTGATGGGCTGCCCGTCCTGCGGCGTCGTGGCCCGTGGTCATGGCCGGGACGAGGTGGAGCTGGTCGACGCGCCCGCGTTCGGTGCTGCGGTGCGGATCCGGTGGCGCAAGCGGCGCTGGATGTGCCCGGACACCGGGTGCCCGGTCGCCTCGTTCGTCGAGCAGGACGAGAGGGTCGCCGCGCCGCGGGCGAAGCTGACCGTGCGGGCGTGCCGGTGGGCGATCGAGCAGATCCGCCGCGAGCACGCCTCGGTGAACGGGGTCCGCCGCCAGCTCGGCACGTCCTGGTCGACGGTGTGGACCAGCATCAAGCCGATCCTGGCCGCGGCCGCCGCGGATGAGTCCCGCTTCGAGGGGGTCGCCATCTTGGGCGTGGATGAGCACGTGTGGCACCACGTGTCGACCAAGCCGGTCGAGGACGGCGGGCGGGGACCGAAGGAGCTGACCGGGATGGTCGACCTCACCCGAGACAGCCACGGCCGCACCCGGGCCCGCCTGCTGGACCTGGTGCCCGGCCGCTCCGGGGAGACCTACAAGACCTGGCTGACCGAGCGCGGCGCAGCGTTCCGAGCCAACGTCGAGATCGCCACCTTGGACCCGTTCCACGGCTACAAGAACGCGATAGACGACCAGCTGCAGGACGCCCGCTCGGTGCTGGACGCGTTCCACGTGGTCAAGCTCGCCACCCAGGTCGTGGACGACGTCCGGCGCCGGGTGCAGCAGGACACCACCGGCCACCGCGGCCGACGCGGCGACCCGCTGTACCGGGTCCGCAACATCCTGCGCGCCGGCGAGGACCGTCTCACCGACCGGCAGCGTGCCCGCCTGCAGGCGGCGTTCACCGCCCGCGAGGAGCACCTCGAGGTCGAGGTCGCCTACCGGTGCGCCCAACGAGTCCGCTCCGCCTACCACCAGGACAGCCACGCCGCCGATCGAGCGGTCGCGGAGAAGCTCGTCGCAACGCTGCACACCTGCCCCATCCCCGAGGTCGCCCGCCTCGGCGCCACGTTGCGCCGGTGGCGCCGGGAGTTCCTCGGCTACTTCGACACCGCCGGCGCGTCCAACGGTGGCACCGAAGCCGTCAACGGCCTCATCGAGCTCCACCGCCGCATCGCCCGCGGCCTCCGCAACCGAGACAACTACCGCCTGCGGATGCTCCTCATCGCCGGAGGGCTAACGATCCCGACCCACGCTCATCCGTGAAGAGCCCGTTATCTGCAGCCCTCAATGCGAGCGTCTTCAGGACGATGAGCCGTGACTGGCATCTCGGCTAGGTGGGTCTGATTCTGAGGACAGAGCGGGTACTTCGGATTTCAGGCTCTTCGCCGATGAGTGTGGGGTTACAGGCGTAGGCCACCGGCGATGAGGAGCATCCGGAGTCGGTAGCTCTCGCGGTTGCGGTAGGCCGCGCGCGATGCGGCGGTGCAGCTCGATGAGCCCGCCGACGGCTTCGGTGCCGCCGTTGGATGCGCCGACACGTGGTGCCACACGTGCTCGTCCACGCCCAAGATCCTCACGCCTTCGAAGCGGGACTCGTCCGCGGCGGCCGCGGTGAGGATCGGCCGGATCGACTCCCACACCGTGCGCCACCCGGTGCCGAGCTGACGGCGCACCCTGTTCACCGACGCGTGCTCACGGCGCAGCTGCTCGATCGCCAACCGGCACGCCCCGATCGTCAACGACGAGCGAGGCGCGGTGACCCGCTCGTCCAGCTCGACGAAGGTCACGACCGGGCAGCCCGTGTCCCGCTATACCCACCGCCGCTTGCGCCACACGATCCGCACCGGCCGGCCCATCGCCCGGGGCGTCGACCAGCCGCACCGTGACTCGGCCGTGGCCGTGGGCGACGACCCCGCAGGCCGGGCGGAGCCACCGTGCCGCAGCTCTGGCACTCGATGACCGGAGGCGGCCCCCAGTGAGTACTCCGCCGCGTCACTCACCAGGTCTTGTCGTAGTCGGGGTGGTCCGCCCACGTCGCCGCCAGCATCCGCACTGCGCCGCGACACGCCAACGCGTACGCGCCGAGCTGAGACGGAGTCTCGACGTTCGCAGCGTGGCGCGTCATCGTCTCGGCCTCCTGGACGATCCTCCGCTGCGCCTTCACTCCGGCAAGCACCCGCTTCGGCCCGTGAGCCAGGACGTGCGTACGGGTCGGCTCGGGCAGTGACCACGCCCCATGCGCCGTCGCTGTACCCGCTCTCCGGCCGAGCGTTCGCAGCCGCCAGTGCGGCATCCTCTTCCTCCTGCAGCCGAGCGAGCACAAACTCAGCCGCTGCCACGTCCGCAATTTTCGCTGTCACGTCTGCTCCCGCCGCTTGAGCAACGCCCAGAGCAGGCCGTTCGCCGCCTTGATCATGGCGCGGGTCTCCTCCGTCTCGTCTTCTGCGGTCCCACCTGTTCCCACGTCATGCCCCAGACCGTAGCCACCTGCGGCGACAGCCCTCCAGAGAGCCTGTGGACGACACGCCGAGTATGTCGGGGGTCGTCGGTACTCTCGTTGCGAGGGGAATCACACGAGTGGGATTCCTCCCGAGCGAGAGGAGGTGAGCGGCATGACCAAGGTCGGACGCAGCGCCAAGACCGGGCGCTTCACGACGGTCAAGAAGGCGCGGACGAACAAGTCCACGCACGTGGTCGAGACCATGAAGCCCAAGCGCAAGAAGTAGGCGCTGACCACAAGCGCGAGCCGGGGCAAGGGAAAGTTGCCCCGGCTCGTCGCTGTCTCCGACCGTATCCCCGCTGAGGGGCGCCACGGCAGATCCGGTGTACACATCGATGCCATCCCGTTACGTTGCGAAGCGACAGCACCGCTCTGGATCCGCAACGACGAAGGGATACAACGATGGACTGCAAGTTCAAGGACCTGGGCCACGGCCCTGCGAGGGCCGAGCCACGGCATCCACTGCATGAACCACGCGGCCTGCACGCGCGGCCTGCTGGTCTACGGCCACCCCTCCACGATCTCGAAGGCGGGTGTGTGATGGCGAGCATCGCTACGGCCACCAGGGGGACGTGCCCGCGCTGCAGCGGCAAGATGCGGAAGGGTCGCAAGGCCCTCAGCCGCACGGACAGCCGGACGCTCGTCTGCTTTGAGACTTGTCTAGTGCGCCGAGCGCGGCCGGAGCGCGGGCCGGTCACAGTGTAGGAGTGCGCCAGAACCGAGCCCTCGACGATTAGGGGGAGGTGACCAAGTCAGGCCGTACTCAGGCACGGCATCCGCGTGTCGCGTGACAGCCGAGTCTCGAAGTTGTTCTGTGTCAGCTTGAACTCACGACCGTCGAGCCCGAACGGGCTCCATCCCACGATCCATCAGACCTGGTCCTTCCAGTCCTCTTCGACGCGCAGCCCAGCACCACTCGTGGTGAAGTAGTAGTCGACCCTCCCCGCGGGTGCAACGGCGAAGTGTTGGCGCGTGAAGCGAATGCGCATGGCTTCGTCCCAGGGGAGATCGTCCAGGTTCAGGGTGCCCTTGGTCTCGCGCACGAGGTAAAGCTGTTCCACACCATCCCTGTCACAGAGGATTGCCCAGTCAGGCGAGTACTCCCCTACGGGCGTGCGGACACGGAAACGGCGTGGGAGCTTGGTGAAGAACTTGACGTCGGGGTTGTTTTCCAAGTAGCGAGCAAAGTCCCGCTCAACCCCGCTGTCGTGAATCACGTAGTCGAAGAGGTTGAGTCCGCCAGCTGGCGCCGGATCGACGCCGTTCTCGGGCTCGCGGCCCCCACGCAGCACCGGCTTGGTCTTGTCCTCGGCTTCGAGGAAGACCACGTCGGCGTCCCACCAGTTCTCCTCTGGATCCGCCTCGTACTCGATGTGATCCACCATTTCTTCGATCGTCACCGTGCGAATCGCGAAGGCGACGACACGTGCCCAACGTTCCGGGTCATCGATCGCGCGCGCCTGCAGGTCGCCCGGGATAGCAGCGATGATCGCCGCGACGGTTGGCCGGGTGAGCTGCAGCGGGAACTTGGTTGCGAGCAGTTGATCCTCAACCAGACGGACGATGTCCGGCAGGCGTTGACCGACGATGGTGAGCGACGTGCCTGCGCTCTCGGCAACTTCGACGTCCTCGGTGACAACCTTGCCGTCATCGTCGTAACGGAGCTCGGCGGACTGGATGACGTTGGTGCGCCTGGCGATGAATCTGATGTCGTCGAGGTGCTCCGAACCCGCAACCGCTGCAGGTAGCACGCTCGGATCGAGCGAGACGCGGTATCGCGCCTTGTAGCGGATCCGGTCCCACAGCTCTTTGAACTCAGGGCTCTCGTACTTGTCCTTGCGTCGCTTGACGGTGACCCGGTCGTCTTCGTTGTCCGGCTCCGGGCCGCCGCCGCCCTCGCCGGCGGCCACGTACTCGCGGTTCAGGCCGTCGCGAAACTCCTGGAAGGTCTCGTCGACCACGAGCGTCAGACGGCAGACCGTCGGATCCGTGACGCGCGTGCCCGATTCGTCGACCGGCAGTCGCAAACCGCGGCCGATCTGCTGTCGACGCTCGACCTCCGAGCCTGTCTGGCGCAGGAAGCCGACCTGGAAGACGTTTGGGTTGTCCCAGCCCTCTTTCAGAGCCGAGTGGGAGAAGATGAAGGCCCGCGGGTTGTCCTTCGTGAGGATTCTCTCCTTATTCTCGATGATCTCCTCGTATGCGCGCGCCTGTTCTTCCTGAGCCTTTGCGGACGTACCGACCGAGTCCTTGTAGATGCCTGTTTTGGTCGACGGGAAGTAGTGAACGCGAAGCGTGGCCGGGTCAGGGCAGTCGGCTGGATCATGGCCAGCCCGAGCCCACTCCTCCCGGAACAGCCGGTCGAACAGTTCGGGCAGGACGGGCGCAGGCTGACCGTCAACTGGCCAGTAGTCCGCGACGTGCTCAACGAAGAAGAGCGAGAGCACCTTCACGTCGCGACTGGTCGAATCGATCTGCTTCTGACGGGCGAGATGGGCACGAATCGTGTGGCGAAGCTGGTCCTGCCAGATCGCCATCCGATCGACGCCCGTCTCTTCACCGACCCGCACCACAAAGCCGTTCTCGAATACGACGCGGTCGGGCTTGCGCTCAAACCGATCTACCACCATGCCGCGGTACTGATCGAGCCCCTTTGAGACCGCGTACAGATCCGAGCCGTTCTGCAGCACCTCCGGCTTGCGTTGCGGGCCACCGCTGCCGTCGACATCCATCATGACCTCGGCGAAAAGTCGCCCTGACCTGGAACGGATCTTGTCCATCCGGAAATACGGCTTGCCGGAGTCGCCGGCTGTGACGCCCTTGACCGATACGCGCTTGACCAGGCCTAGCTCGGTTGCCATCTTCGGGCTGAGGCGATGCACAAGGTTGAACTTCTCCGCGTGCGTCGCGCTGTAGCGCAGCACGACCATGGGATTGAGCGTTGCGATTGCCTTCTTGCGCAGGTCGGTCTTGAAGTTCTGCGGCTCGTCGACGATGACGACCGGCTTGGTTTTTGAGATCGACGCCATGCCACTGCCCGAGTCACCCCACAGCTGCGGCTGTTCCGCCTCCTGGTAGACGACACCCGTGTCCGGCTTGTCGATGGCCTGGACGCTCGCGACTAGGAACTGCACCGTACTGCTCGGCTCGAGGAAGTCGTCGAGCGCCGGCCCCTCGCCGAGCACACCCCAGTGGTACTGGAGCGATGGGAACTTCGCCCGGAAGTGCTCTTCGGTCTGCTCGAAAGTCTTGACGACACCGGCCCGGATGGCGACCGAGTGAACGAGAATGACGAACTTGCGCAGTCCATGCGCCTGGGCGAGTTGCAGTGCGGTCGCGATGTAGACGTAGGTCTTGCCGGTTCCGGTCTCCATTTCGACCGCGAAGTTGGGAAAGTCTCGCGCCTCGGACTCGATGAGTTCGTCTGCTTCTAGCAGCACCAGTTCGCTTTGCGGCTCCACGCCGGTTTCGCGGTTGGTCACCTCATCCAGCCGCTCGGCCAGCGCCTGACGGTCGAGCCGGAAGCCGGCATGACCAGTCGCGCCGGGCGCTTGACCAACAAGACCGCCAAGGGGTGGAGTCAGAGCACCCTCGAATAGATCCGCAACCGCTGCGATGGCTGCCGCCTGGTGAGGCTGATCCTCAAAGCGAAACTTCACGAGCCACCCGCTCAAGGAGCACAAGGTTCTTCTGCAGACGCGGCGCCAGCGTCAGCGCGGTTGCGTCATCGACCTTGTCGCCGCGCAGGATGAGCGTGTCGTCAGGCTTGAGACCGAGCTTGTCGGCCGTCTCCACGGTGAAGGCACCCAGCGACACGAACAGGCGCTCGGAGTCCTCTCCGTCGGCCTGGACGTACTCGTGGACGGTAACGCCATCGACGTCATGGGTAGCCACCCGGGCATCAAGCTTGGTGCCGGTGGCCTTGAGCACGACCTCCCAGGCAACCGCAACTTCATCTGCTCCGTCGACCACCGCAGACCGCTCGACTTTGGCAAGCGCCTGCTGAACAAATACCTCGCCGGTCATGCCTTCCTCGGCCACGATCGGCTCCTCGACAATCAGGTTGGTCGCACGCGTTCGAAACACGCGGAAGCCGAGGTTGTCCTCGCCGCACTTCTTGGCTGCGCGGCGCAGGCGCTCCGCGGTTATCTCGAAGATCGACTTGTAGCCCGCTTTGATGGCTGCCTTGCCTGTCTTCTCTGTTTCGTCAGGCTTCTCGGGAGCCTGCACGAGAACCCAGTGTCGGGTCTTTCCGTCTTGGGCGTTCTGCTCCCAGACGGCGTGTCCAGTTGAGCCTGAGCCCGCAAAGAAGTCGACGACGAGGTCGCCATCCCCGGTCAGCGAATGAATCAAACGCGCCAGGACATCCGTGTTCTTGGGGTTATCGAAGACGGCTGCACCCATAAGGTCCTTCACCGCTCGAGACGCAGCACGACGATCTCGATAGAACACCGATGGCGGGGCCCACTCTTCGTGCTCCTTCAGGAAGCGCTTAACTGTGATCCGCTTGTCGAATGAGTCGGGATATATGAGTCGGTCATCGGCGTCGAGCTCGGCCATCTTTGATGGTTGGTATCGCCATCCGTTCTCCGGAATCGCGTAGCCCTTCCACTCGTAGACCAGGTTTGGTCTGGGGTTCGGACTCGCGATGTCGCCCGCGTAGTAGACACCGCGACGTTCCACAAGGCAGTAGTGCTCGTGCTCCTTGGAGGGATCCTCATCCGAGAGGGTTTTATACCAAGCCTTCATCGCCAGGGTAGCGGCCGCGTAGTCCTCGCCATGTTCCGCCATTAGCTCGTCGACCTTTGCGTAGATCGGCTCAAGGCCGTTCTTGCGTTCACGCCACCGAGTGTCGTTGTTGCGCAGCCACTCGCGGTCCCGCGCGTAGACGAGAATGTAGTCTTGACCGCCGCCAGTCAGCTTGGCGTCACCCTTGCGGGCCCCGCGCCAGGTCATCATGTCGACGAAGTTGGACGCACCGAACACAGCGTCGAGCAGTAGCCGCAGATGGTGCACCTCGTTGTCGTCAATCGAGACGAGAATGACTCCGTCGCGTCGGAGCAGGTGGCGCGCCACCGCGAGGCGCGGAAAGAGCATCGAGAGCCACGGCGCGTGCTTCTTGCCGGCCTTCTCGAGCTTGCTGGTCAGCACGTTGCCCTGCTCGTCGAGTTGGCCGCTCACCCGTAGGTACACACTCTCTGGCACGGAATAGTCGTCGTTGTAGGTGAAGGTCTCGCCGGTGTTGTACGGCGGGTCGATGTAGATGAGCTTGGCAGTTCCGCTGTAGCCAGCCTTGAGGAGTTTGAGTACTTGCAGGTTGTCGCCCTCGATCAGGACGTCGCGGGCGGTCTGCCAGTTCAAAGATGCGTCGGGGTCGGGCACCAAGGTGGCCGTCGTCGCCGCTCGCGCTTCCAGCCGAGCCTGATCGATCCCCGGCCAGGTGAAGGAGAATGACGCGCCGCTCCGATCCGTCTGGCCGAGCGCGTCGAGCAGCAAGCCCGCATCTAGGGCACCGTCGGGAAAGGCTGCGGGAACCAGGTCAGCAAGCCGAGCCAACAGCTCCGCCTGCTCGTCCCCAGTCGATCCCGGCACCTGGGACAGCTCAGTCATGACAACCTCTCGAATGATCTACGGGTCCGAGGGAGTTGATGCGCGCCCTCAAGGACTGGCTCAGAACCCTACCGACCGGCCCCGACAGGTCGTGGCAGGCCGTCCCGGTGGGGTTGCCTACCGGTAGCCCACAGGTAGCGATACGCGCCGGGCTCGTTCTACCTGTGTGGGGGAGACGTGAAGAGTCCTGTTGGCCCAGCGGCTTTCAGGAGCCACGCGAAGCCTGCGTCACAGTGGGCGGCACGGAGCGAGTCGACACCTCGAGTGCTTGACGGGGCCGGGTAGATGGACTGCACCAAGTCGGGATGTGCCGGGCCGGGCCTCTGCTGGGTGCTTGGCGCGATCCTGTTGCTGCCCGGTCGTCGCCACAACCGGGGCGACGTCGCGGTGCCCGCTCGACGTGTGAGGCCAGGGTGACCGTGAGGGTCGAGCGGTATTTCGAGTCGTCTCAGCACAGCCGATTTCAGTTCTCGACTGTTCGGCCAAGCGTCGAACAATTCTTGACCGAGTTGACTCCTCGCCAGCTCCGGAATCTGTCTAGGGGGTAAAGGGGCACCCCGAAGACGGAGAGCAGAGCCATGAGCCGCGAGCCGATGATCGTGCAAGGGATGAGCGAGGCGGTGGCGGCAGTGCCCTACTTCTTGGGGGCGAACCCGGCCGGGTCATTGGTGGTGTTCTCGCTCGACCCGGACAAGGCGCCGATGGCGCGGGTGGACCTGCCATCGACGGAGGCCACACGCGCAGCCGTGGCCGAGGCGATCGCCGGGCCGTACCACCGGAACGGGACCGGCCAGCCGGTGGTGCTGATGGTGTTCACCGCCGACCGGGATCAGGCCGCCGCGGCGTGCGCGGCCGTGACGGGCGAGCTCGAGCCGCTGGTGCCGGTGCGGGCGATGGTGATGGTCGACGGCGACCGGTGGCAGCGCCTGGACGCCCTCGACGCCGGCGAGGTGTCCCAGTCGACTCGGGATCGCTTCGCCGCTGAGGCGATCTTCCGGCGGGGGGCGTCCCCGGCGACAAGCATGGCCGACCTGGAGGCGCGGTTCGCGCCGGCGCAGCCGCTTCCGCCTGAGCTGGTCGCGGACGCCGTCGATGTGGCGCGTGATCGGACGGGGGAGGGAGCGGATGCGGCCGAGCGGGCATGGATGAGGATGGTCCTGGAGCAGCACCTGGCCTCGAACGAGCCCCTATCGAATCAGCAGGCGGCCCGGTTGGTTGCCGACGTCCAGAGCGTCGGCCCGCGGGACTATGCGGCGGCGATCATCACCCGCGGCCACGCCCGTGAGCACGGCGAGCTGTGGCGGGAGGTGACCACCCGCACCCCGGCCCAGCTGCGCGCCCCGGTGGCGAGCTTGGCAGCGTACTCGTTCTTCATGGGTGGAGACGGGCTCTCGACCCGCTTGGCGCTCCAGCAAGCTCCCCACGACTACCCGCTAGCACGCCTCATCGACACTCTCGTCCGCTCCGGCCGCAACCCGAACACGATGCCCCTGCTCGGCGAGCTGCTCGCGACCCCGGACCCCTCGAGCCCGCTCGCCGACAGCCCCAACGCCCCGTCCCCATCCCCGGGTGCACGGGCCCAGAGGGCCACCCCGTCCACACCGAACCCTGGGCGGCACAACCCCGGGACGGCGCCGTGAACTGCGCTAGAGCTCGAAACGAGCCGGACCTCGAGGAACGGCTCGGGCGCGGTCGCCCGACACCTTCGAACGGGGGAGGCGCCGATGGCTAAGCGTGAATACGAGTCCATGCTCGAGGCCGCAGCACGGACAGGGGTGAGCGTCCGGACCTTGCGTCGCCGAATCGCGGCGGGCCAGCTGCGCGCGTACCGCAGCGGTCCGCGCATCATCCGACTCGACCCCAAGGACGTCGACGGGCTCCTGGTACCGATGGCCACCGTCGCCACCCCCAGCCACGCCGCTCGGCGGTGATCCGGCTCGGTCCCACCGTCAAGTTGCAGCGGAGCACGACGTCCCTAGGTTGATGGCTGCACTCACCGCCCATCGCGTTGGGTGTACCCAGCGCTGGGCGATCCGGCCCGGTTGCGGAGCTCTCCCGGGCTGTTGTTTGGGCGCTGTTCTGCAACACGGCTCCGGATGCCGGGTGGTCACGCCACCGGGGGTCGACGAATGCCGGCCAGCTGCGCGTGGGGGCCTATTAGGCTGCTCGAGACGCGCCTCTCGATGATCGGGTTTCGGGCGCCCAGGGTGCCTCAGACCGAGTCAGGTGGTCCTCTCGTGGAGCCACGAAGCCTCCGCGTCGGGCGTGCTGCAGACTGTCACACCACTGACACACCAGCGGAGAGCAAGTCAAAGGGCCAGGTCAGAGCCATCTAGAGGAAGTTCCCGCCACGTCCGTCAATTCCGTCCCGGTCATTCAGCGCCTCCCTCGGCCATCTGGGACAGCCGCTCCGCGAGGTCCTGCAGCCGATCTCGGCTCGCGTGCTGATAGCGCAGAGCCGCAGATGCCGTCGAGTGGCCGGCCAGCTGCATGAGCTCTGCGAGCGTTGCTCCCACCGTCGCGGCGTTGGTGAGCCCGGTGTGGCGTAGGTCGTGGAACCGCAGGTCTTCGCGCCCGGCGAGGCGGCGGGCCTCGTAGTAGCCGTGACCATTGCGGATGATCGCGCCTTGTGGGTCGACTGTCGAGACGCGCCCGTAGAACGCGCTCGTGGACAGGTGGTTGCCGTGCTGGCCGGGGAAGAGCAGCCCGTCCCTGCCGGGGGCGGTGAAACGCAGTAGGTGGTCGCGGATCTCCGGCAGCAGGTGAGGGGGGACCGGTACGTCACGCACACCGGCCTCGCTCTTCGGCGACTTCACCTTGCGGACCATGTGCGAGCCGCCGTCCTCCGTGGCTTCGCGGACGCGCACAACGCCGCGGCGGACCTTGATGACGCTGTGCTTGAGGTCGATGTCGAAGCGACGCAACTCGGTCAGCTCGCCAAACCGCAGGGCGGACCAGGCGGCGAGGGCGACCATCAGCCGACGTCGCTCGGGCATCGCGTCGATGATGACCGCTAGCTCCTGGGTGGTGGCCGGCCGCACCTTCTTCGCGCGGGAGGCCGTGCCAGCGCCGCGGATGTCCGCGGGGTTGAACGGTATAAGCGGTCGCGGTTTGCCGGTGGCGGCAGTGCCGAGGATCGTCTTCAAGAGGCTGTAGGCGTGCGCCTGCGTCGTCGGCCGCCCGACCGCGCACAGCTCGTACCACTTATCGACCATCTCCGGCGTGATGTCGCTGAGCGCCACGTCCCCGAACGTGGGGCTGATGTACCGATCGAGCAGGTCGGTGTAGTGGTCGCGGGTCCGGTCGGCAAGAGCTCGGCCGTGCACCTTGCGACTCTCGAGCCACGCGGCGGCGTACTCGTCGAAGGTCAGCTCGCGAGCCCGCCGCTCGGCGCGGCGTTGGGCTGGGGGAGTCCACGCACCTGAGGAGATGAGTCGGCGCTCGTCGGTGAGCCACGCCTCGGCATCCATGCGGCTGTCAAACGTCGCCGGCCCTGCGTGGCGCACTGGAGTGACCTTCCCGGTGCGAGACAGCGTCGTGCGCCCGTCAGGGTCGTTGTAGAACGCCTGCCATCTACTGCTGGGCAGCCTGCGCGTCCGCCCGAATCCTCGCCGCCCCGCGGTCCCCGCCATGCGCTATCCCCCTTGGGCTGCGTGCTACTCACGTGCTACTCGAACGTTGCTTTGTAGCCACAACTGTCCGCTTACGACAAGGATACTTGAAGACATGTCTGCAGGTCAGAAGCCATATTCGCAGGTCGTGCCAGTGACGGCAAACGCCCGGCGGACTGGTTCAAACCCAGTATCGCCCACCACGAGAAACTGCCCCTGACCTGCAGAAATGCGAGTCAGGGGCCGTTCGTTGTCTGCGGCGTGTCGGATACGTGTCGGACGGAGCGACGCCAGACGGCGCCGGTTGACGGTGAAACGCTGGCTTGACGCCGCGGTCTTCCTCGCTCTTGCCCTGGGCACCTATCGGGCCGAGCTGAGTTCGCTGGTCGGGAGCCTGCGGCGCGAGCATCAGTGGTCTGACCGGCTCATCGCGTTCGCCCCGAGCGGCTTGCTCGTCGTTCGGCCCACCGGCCAGGTGCTCCAGGCCAACCAGGCCGTCGGCGAGATCTTGCGGCGCGACGCGCCCGGCCTTGTCGGCCTGCGAAGCGACAGTTTCGACGACGACCCCGCCTCCGGGTTGACACCCATCCTTCATCAGGCAATCGAGGCCGAGGCTGCCCTGATCGAGGGGGAGTGGACAGCTCGGACACCGGAGGGGATGCGGCTGACCCTCGCGTATGGGGCTCGAGCGGTGCCGGGCCCGGACGGCGAGATCGTCGTCCTGGTCAACGTCGTCGACGTCTCGGAGCGCCGCATCGAAGAGCGGCACGCGCACGACGCCGCTCATGACAAGCTGACCGGCCTGCCAACCGCCGCCAGCTGGAGACCCTCGTCGTTCGCCATCAGAGCCAGCACACCGGTCAGCGCGGTGCCGTGCTGCTGATCGACCTCGACCACTTCAAACAGGTCAATGACACGCGGGGTCACGCAGCCGGCGACCAGCTGCTGACGGATCTTGCCCGGGTCATGACCGGCGCCGTTGGGACGCGCGGCACCGTCGGGCGAAGGGGCGGCGACGAGTTCGAAGTGCTCCTGCCGGACGCGGACCTCAAGGAAGCCCAGGCGACCGCCAGGGCCCTCGTCCATGCGGTCGGCAAGCACGGCCGAGCCACCCAGCTCGCGCACGGGTGCGCGGTCACAGCGAGCATCGGCATCGCGACCTTCGCTCAGGCCCATGCCGTCGGCCGCGACGTTCATGTGCTGGCCGACTCGGCCATGTACTCCGCGAAGCGCATCGGGGGTGACAACGCGCGCGTTTTGCGCGTCACCCCTCAGGTCTCGACATCGTCGCTGATCGATGTGCGCGACCTCTTTGCGAGCCCGTCCTGACCCGGGGCGCCGTCGCCTGAGAGGCGCCAATCCGAGCTGGTCGAGCGGGCGGACCGACTCCGTCGATTCCCGGAGCGGACGGCGGGCCTGCCAACGCGGACGCCCGCAGCATGGCCAACCGAGCGCTAGACCCGGTGGGCGGTCGGATGGCGCCTCGATTTCGGGTCGAGTCGTCGCGTCCTTGCGATGGCTAGTGGCACTGTGGAGCGACGTCTCAGAGAGAGTCGCTGCTGACCCACGCTGCGCATGGGCGATCGACGATGGGTCGGGGGCCGGGCGTCATGGCTGAGCTCGCGTCCCGACCAGGGTTCGAGTGGTTGCTCGTCATCCGGCGGTTCGCGCACCCTGGGTGGGGTCGGGCCAGGTCCGGGTCGTGGGGCTGTCGTCACGGACACAGATGTGCTGGGTCGGCACGACGTCGGGGAGGGCTGTGATGTGTCGCGATCGTCGGCCGCCAAGCTGGGCTGCTGGCGACGTGTGCGGGACGACACGCCGGTCGTCTCTGGTGCTGATGCGACCGGCGTGCCATCCTGAAATCAGCACGGAAGGCCAAGACGATGCGCCGGCACGGGAGAGCTGGACCCCCCTTCAGCCCCGGTAGGCAGGGCGACGCACCGCCCTTCGTGCGCGAGCCGCCTTCGAGCAGGGAGGGCGGCTCGCTCACGTGAGAGGCCGCACGACGGCTGACCCTAACCTTTGACAGAGCCTTTCCCCACCGCCCTTCGACGCATTACCGTACTAACACGTTCGCGGTAGATCTCGTGCGAGGCCTGACCGCCGGCTTGGCAGTTGCCAGGCGTGTGCCTTCAGTGCGAGTGCCGTGGACGAGGCGCCCTACCGTTCCCCTGCACGGAAGGGCGCCGCCCGTGAGCCGGCTGGCCGCAGATCGTGCGTGCGACGTCATACGGAGCGGAGGGAAGAGTCAAGCGCCGCCGTCGTGTCGGATGCTGAGCGACGCTGGTACTGCCTCGCTCGTCGTCGATGCTGTAGAGCTCGTCGGCCGCAGCCCGGGGCACTCTGGACGTCGTTGATGCGTGTCCGGGTGCTGGGCGGCACCGGTCTGCACGACGTCGTCTGCGACGTCTCAGAGTTCGCACTAGGCCGCGTTGATCAAGTGGTTCCATGGTCGGGTGGGCGAGTTTTGAACGGTGACACGACAGGAGATCTCTGACGACGGGTGGGCAGTGGTGGAACTGATGGTGCCGACGGTGACCGGGACCTTCGCGGGAACGCCGTCAACACTTCGACGGCGGCAGGCTCGATGCTATTCACGACCCTTGCGGCGCTGACCCAAACGGAGCGTGAGCTGCGGCGCGAACGCGCCCGCGACTCGGTCGAACGACGTCGCCATGTCGGCAATAGTTTCAGCGGCCGCCCCCTCGTCTTCAGTGATGATCAAATCCGAAGAGCCGTACGTCTCGTCGAGGAAGGACAGTCAGCCGCCAAGGTCGCATTCGATCCAGGAATGTCACGCGGCTCGTTCTACATGAAGTCAAGTGCCGTCGATAGATGAAGCCAGACCGCCGACACCAAGCGATCACAGAACGCCACCACCGACCGTTGGTACTCACAGTTGAGCGAGCATCGCTCAGTCCCCGCTTGTGTCTCCGTATCCTTGGCCCGTGAGTCATGGCGACGCGGCACGAGTCGCCGGACTGAGCGAGGAAGCAGCTCGCTTCCTGTCAGAGAACGAGGCGAGTCGCATACCCGTCCCGCTGAGCCGCTGGACGGCCCCCGTGCTGCGTCGACTGGTGGGTCGGAGAAGCGCCGAGTCCATTGCGACAGCTCGCTCGCGCATGTCCGGACCCTTCGAGCATGTTCGGGTCCAGGACACGCCGGTCGTTTCCATCGGCGGCGCGGATCAGGCCGGGCGAGACGACTACATGATGTTCATCCATGGCGGAGCGTTCGCGTTCGGTGCGGCCATCGATCCCATCGGCCTGCAACTGGCTACCGCAACCGGGCTGCCAACCTACTCGATTGACTACCAGTTGGCGCCCGAGGCGCGTTTCCCAAGCGCTGCATGAATGCCTGCACGTGTGGGACGACCTGTCGTCCCGTCACCCCGGACGAGGTGCGCTCGTCGGTGTCTCGGCGGGAGCGAACCTGGCACTGGGATTGCTGCAACTTCTTCGGGCGCAAGGGTCAGGGGGGCGCCTGCCCGATGCCGTGGTGGCAATGACGCCGCTCACCGACGCTCAAGAGTACCCCCGGGCCCGGGTGTCGTCAGTCATGGAGAGAGCCATGACCGATCCGCACGTCAGCATGAACGGGCCGTCGCTGCACTCGACACGCAACCCTTGAGCCCGCCACCACGTCTTGGCCTTGGTCGTAGTCTCGCCGCTGTTGGCGGCCTCGGCCGTCGACGGTGGGCAAGTGGGCTAGCACGGCAGCGCGGTCAGCTGGGTCAGACCCACCAATGCCGGCGGGAGGGGTTGACCCCAGCCACCTGCGAGCAGGCCGGCGCGGGTCAAGTCCCTGATGGTGGTGTAGCGCTGCGCGCTCCTCTTTGTGATTATGCGGTCAGGGCGGGGAGGGCGTCGGCTCCGATCTCTTGGTCGGTTGAGGGCACGATGGTGACGCGGGAGCGGGCGAGGACCTCGAGGCCGAGGTAGCGGCGCCCTTCGGCCCATTCGTCGGTCTGCTCGGCCAGGACAGCGCCGACGAGTCGCACGATCGCGGTGCGGGTGGGGAAGATGCCGACGGAGTCGGTGCGGCGGCGGATCTCCCGGTTGAGGCGTTCGGTGGGGTTGTTGGACCAGATCTGGGTCCAGATCTCCTTCGGGAAGGTGGCGAAGGCCAGCAGGTCGGCCCGGGCGGCGTCGAGGTGGTCGTGGACGGCGGGGAGCTTGTCGGCGACGTAGTCCAGGAGCCGGTCGAACTGGGCGTGGACGGCGTGGTGGTCGGGCTGGTCGTACACGGAGTGCAGCATCGCCTTGACCGCCGGCCACATCGACTTCGGGGTCACGCCCATGAGGTTGAACGCGTAGTGGGTGCGGCACCGCTGCCAGGAGGCTCCGGGCAGGTTCGCGGCGATCGCCTCGCGCAGCCCGGCGTGGGCGTCGGAGGTGACCAGGCGCACCCCGGCCAGGCCGCGGGCGATGAGGTCGGCGAAGAACTCGTTCCACGCCGACCCGCTCTCGCTGGTGGCCACGCGCAGCCCGAGGACCTCGCGGTGTCCGTCGCCGTTGACGCCGGTGGCGAGCAGGACCACGGAGTTGACCACGCGGCCTCCTTCGCGGACCTTCATGGTCAGCGCGTCCGCGGTGACGAACGTGAACGGTCCGGCATCGCCCAGGGGGCGGTGGCGGAAGTCCTCGACGATGGCGTCGAGCTCGCCCGACATCCGGGACACCTGCGACTTCGACAGCGAGTCGATACCCAGGGTCTTGACCAGCTTGTCCATCCGTCGGGTGCTCACGCCGGCGAGGTAGCAGTCGGCCACCACCGTGATCAGCGCGGACTCGGCCCGCTTGCGCCGCTCCAGCAGCCACTCGGGGAAGTAGGTGCCGGTGCGCAGCTTGGGGATCGCGACATCGATCGTGCCGACCCGAGTGTCCAGGTCCCGGTGCCGGTAGCCGTTGCGCTGGGCGCTGCGTCCCGGGGAGGGCCGGCCGTACTCCGCCCCGACAACGGCGTCGGCATCCGCGGACAGCAGCGTGTTGATGATCGACTGCAGCAGGCTGCGCATCAGATCCGGGGAGGCCTGCGCGAGGGCTTCACCCAGAAGGCCTGCAGGGTCGACAATGTGTGGTGCGGTCATCGTGATGCTCCGTTCGAGGGTGCTGTGAGACGTTCACTCGAAGGATCACGCGGTGGCCGCATCCACGTCCATCATCAGGACGATCTCCGCAACCGCGCTACACCACTATCGGGGACTCAACTCCGGCGCGAGATATTCCTGCGCGATTCAGGACGAATGAATGACGTCTGCCCGCACGCGGCCATGCGCGGACCCACTCACCCTGAGTGGGTGCGGGCTGTTCTCGCTCAGGGCACGTGCAGTACTTCGGTGCTGCCTGTCTCTACGATGTACTCGGCCAAGTCGCGAAGCTTGCAGTTGCCACGCATGCTGGCCTGCGCCAAGGCGTCGAACGCGGCTTCCTCGGTGACATTGGTGCGTGCCATCACGATGCCGACGGCCGCGCCGATCCTGCGAGACGTGCACAGGGCGTGCCTCAGCTGGTCGGCTTGACGGGCGCTGACGAGGCCTTGGGCTTGGAGCTCAGCGATCTGCTCCTGTCCATCCGTGACCTGGCTCTCGAGTGCGTCCAAGCGGGCGCTGTTCCGGGCCACGGTGGCCAGGAGCTGGTCTATGGCGTCGGCGTCATGGCCGCGCCCTGAGGGCTGTCCGGTCATGACACCATTGTGATCTTCCCCGAGCGGCGGGGCAACGCCGCTCCGTTCGCTTCGAGGGCTACACAACGCCGCTTGTCCTACGGAAAGTCTGCGTGCTCTGGGACGCGCAGAACGCCCGCGGGGGCTAGTCACGGTGCCTGTGCCATGCCATCCTGAAGTCAGCACGCAGGGCGTGAAAACGCGCGACGGGGATGGGCTGGTCGATCACCCCCTCTGGCCCCCATGATCCGGGATCCGCGCCCGCCCTGCGTGCGCGGGCCGCCTTCGAGCGGGGAGGGCGGCGGCCCGCTCATGTCGCCGACAGGTTTGCCCACTCTGACCTGCACGGATACCTTCACGAGCGGTCATCTCGGGTGAATAATCTGACCTGCACACGAGGTGCGGAGCGGCTGATCGGTCGTCGCGAGCGGCCATGAGCCGGTGCACGCCACCCACCCCGCGTGCAGGCGGTGTCCTTTCGCAGGGGGAGGGACACCGCCGTACGGGGTTGGACAAGACCTAGCGCCCCACCCCGTCACGGCGCTACCGTCCTTCATCGCCCATGGTTGGCCGTAAGTCGGGCGCGAGTGTCCTGTGACCCGCGCTGACCCTGCAGGGTCACCGACGTCGGTGCCGCCCGGGTGATACCTCCTCCCTGTTCTGGAGGTTCTCGCCGGGCCCTGACATGCGCATCGTTTGGGGTGAGCGAGGGGGTGCGCGCCGCACGCGTCACACCGAGGCAGCGCCTCGCTCTCGAGCCAGCGGTGGATCGTCGACGACAACCACACCGGTCGCCCCTTCGCCGTGACCCAGTCCGGCTCAGGCAAGTGCCGCCACTTCCGCACGGCCGAGTCGCTCACACCGGCCCGGCGGGCGATCGACTCGCGCGTCTCGATCCCGTCCGGAACCTGCGCCGGGCGGGGGACGGGCCGTGCGGCGTCGTGAAGCGCTGCACCGTCGCCGGCCGGACGCCGAACTGCAAGGCGATCGCCCCCAGCGAACGCCGACGCTGGCGCGCCTCCACCCACGCCTCCACGGTCTCCCGGGCGGGGTAAGGGCCCCAGCCGCTGGTCGCGCGCGTCACGGTCTGATGGTTGACGCCGTCGCGCTCAGCGATCTCCTTCACGCGCACCCCGCGCCGGCGGTCCGCGATCCACCGTTGACGCCGCTCCTCGAGCAGGAACGTGGTGAGATACGTCCGGCCAACCTGCCGATCGGCCGGCGGGAACGGCCCGAAGCGCTTCGTCGCCTTCGTCACCTCCCACGGCGAGACGCCAGCGCGCTGCGCGATCAGGCGAACCGACTCGCCGGCGCGGCGTCGCGCGAGCCAGTCGAGCTCACGGTGGCTGTCGACCATGGGCGGCACCATATGACGGCCGGCGGCGCGCCACGTGTTGCACCCACGGCGCGGGCCGTGGCCGGGTGGTCGAACGGCCGCCGGCCCCAGTTGTTTCGACGTCGACCCCATGGTTACCCCTCCGCCGGCGGCGTCGTCTGACAGAAGGCGGCGTCGCCGGCCCAGCGGGGCGGTATCTGCCAGGGTCCGCGAACCAGCGACGTCCGGTGACGACCAAAGCTTGTCCGTCCTCGTCGTGGTGAGGTGTGTCCTCCTCAAGAGCGAGCTCCCACCCATCACCGCGGAGAGGCTCAGCCCAGGCTTCAACCGGACCCAGCGCAGCGCGCCAGATGAGGGCGCGGAGCATCCCCACGCCCTGGTTGCCGGTCATGATGCGAGGGGAGGTCGCGATCCCCCAGGTGCTCACCGGGTGCGTAGGGACTCGGTGATGCCCGTCTCGGCGATCTCGTCCGCCAGGTCCCGGACTTTGCGCTGGCTGTCCGTGCTGGCCTGCGTCAGGGCATCTAACGCCCGCTCTTGGTGACGGTGCGCCGGCCCATGACAATGCCCACGGCCGCACCATCCTGCGTGACGACCGCTGGGCCTGCCGAAGCTGCTCCTCGAGCGCGTCGAGGCGGGCGTTGTTCCTGGCCACCGGGGCCAGGAGGTCATCGATAGCGTCGGCCCCGTGGCCTCGCCCCGATAAGGGTCCGGTCATGGGTGTCCGTATCGGAGATCGCGCCGATGACGGGCGACCTGCCGGGGGCGGGGCGCTCCGCCGGGGTGAGCACACCGCCGCGCGGTGTTGGACAGGGCCCGCAGCGACGCCCTGGAGCACCTCCGGCCGGAGGGGTTGTCCCCCGTCAGCGGACGGTGACGGTCGGCCCACCTCGCGGCACGAGCTGCCCGACGACCGGGTGGCCGGGGACCTCGCCGGCGACGAGCAGACCACCGCTGGTCTGGGCGTCGGCGAGGAGCAGCAGCTCGTCCTCACCGACCCCGGACTCCAGGTGCGGCCGCACCCAGTCCAGGTTGCGCCGGCTGCCGCCGGGGACGTAGCCGTCGGCCAGCGCCTCGCGCGCCCCCGTGACGTAGGGGACGGCGGCGGCGTCGACGACGGCCGACACGCCGCTGGCGCGGCAGAGTTTGAACAGGTGCCCCAGCAGGCCGAAGCCGGTGACGTCGGTGGCGCAGACGGCGCCGGCCGCGAGCGCGGCGCGGGAGGCGTCGCGGTTGAGGGTCGTCATCACCTCGACCGCCTCGGGGAACACCTCGCCGGTCGCCTTGTGCCGGTTGTTGAGGACGCCGAGACCCAGCGGCTTGGTGAGGGTGAGCGGGACCCCTGCGACGCCGGAGTCGTTGCGCAGCAACCTCTCCGGGTCGGCGAGCCCGGTGACGGCCAGCCCGTACTTGGGTTCCGGGTCGTCGATGCTGTGGCCCCCGGCGAGGTGGCAGCCGGCCGCCCGGGCGACGTCCCCGCCGCCGCGCAGGACCTCGGCGGCGAGGTCGAACGGCACTCGGTCGCGGGGCCACGCGAGGAGGTTGACCGCTACGAGCGGCTCGCCACCCATGGCGTACACGTCCGACAGGGCGTTGGCCGCGGCGATGCGGCCCCAGTCGTAGGGGTCGTCGACGACGGGCGTGAAGAAGTCAGTGGTCAGCACGACCGCGCGACCGCCCTCGATGCGGACCACGGCGGCGTCGTCACCGCTCTCGACGCCGACGAGCAGGTCCGGACCACCGGCCGGGGTGAGACCGGCCAGCACCCGCTCGAGCTCGCCCGGGGGCACCTTGCAGGCGCAGCCGCCCCCCGACGCGTACTGGGTGAGCCGCTGGGTCGTGGTGTCCGCCGTCATCGACCCAGTGTCCCGGCCCGCTCGGCGGCACGGGCCCGCAGCCGCTCGCGCTGTGGCTCGACCGTGTACTTCGGGTCGCGGGCCGAGGCCATCCCGGCCTCGAAGATGCCGAAGCGGGTGAGCACCGAGGCGGCGACGCACGCCGCACCGGCGAGCACCGACACCGTGCGCGAGCGTCGCCCGGCGACGAGGGCGGCGGTGCCACCGACTGAGGTCAGCACGCGGGCCGTCCGCATCAGCCGTCCGGGACGACCCTGGCCGTAGGGCTCGCCGACCAGCCCGAGCCGACCGGTGAGCCGCTCGGCGGCGGCCAGCTCGACCAGGGCGCCGGCCGCCAGCATCCGTCGGGCCGGGCCGGCCTGGTCGAGCGGGGTGAACAGGCACGCGAACCCGCCCGCGGCCGTCGCCCCGGACCCGGCGAAGACGAAGGGCAGCTCGCGGTGCGCCTCGTGCCAGGCCGGGACCGCCGTGTTGGCCAGCAGCGCAGCCGTGTACGTCGCGAGCGGGGGGCCGAGCACGGTGGCACCGACCCCTGCCAGCCGGCCCACCCGCGGCAGACGGCCGGTGACCGAGGAGGCCGCGGCGGCGGCCGAGAGCCCGCTGAAGGGGGCGAGGATCCACGACCCGACCGACAGGGGTGAGGTGGGCTTGAGGACCCGCAGCATGTTGAGGAAGCGCTCCGGTCGGTGCAGGTCGTGGACGAGCGCCACGGTGCCGAGGGCGGCGCCCGCACCCGCCGCGACCCGGGCGACCCGCTCGAGGTCCGGCCGGTCCGTCACCGCAGCACCCTCGGCGAGGACGGCGGACGCACCGGCCAGCCCGCCGAGGAAGAGGTAGAGCGGCACGTCCGGCGTCTTCCACGTCGGCTCCTTGATGATCGGCCGCCCGTAGTACGAGTCGGGGCTCGCCTCGGGGACCATCCGCTGCTCCCTCACCGGCGCCTCCCCAGGAAGGACGCGACCCCGAGGCCCACGAGCGCGCCGGCGGCGGCACCCACGTGGCGCCACATCGAGCCGAGGTCGCGGGTCGTGACGACCGGGTCGGGCGGCAGCCCGTAGACCTCGGGCTCGTCGAGCAGGAGGAAGAACGCCCCGTCGCCGCCGACACCGTCGTCGGGGTCCGCGCCGTACAGGCGCGCCCCATCGACGCCCTGCTCCTGCAGCTCGCCGAGGCGGCGGCCGGCCCGCTCGCGCAGCTCGTCGAGCTCCCCGTACTGGATCGACTCGGTCGGGCAGGCCTGGGCGCAGGCGGGAGTCATCCCCTCGCCGATGCGGTCGTAGCAGAGCGTGCACTTGAAGGCGCGGCCGTCGCCGGGGCGGATGTCGATGACGCCGTAGGGGCAGGCGGGTACGCAGTAGCCGCACCCGTTGCAGATGTCCTCCTGGACGACGACCGTGCCGAACTCGGTGCGGAACAGCGAGCCGGTGGGGCAGACGTCGAGGCAGGCGGCGTGGGTGCAGTGCTTGCACACGTCCGAGGACATCAGCCAGCGCACACCGCCCTCGCCCGACTCGGTCTCCTGGCCGGGGCCGGCCGGGGGAGTGGCGTCGGGTGGCGGGCCCATCCCCGGCATCCCGAGGTCGGTGCTGCGGGAGGCGCGGCCGGTCGGCTGCTCGACGAACGCCACGTGCCGCCAGGTGCTCGCCCCGAGGGCGCCGGTGTTGTCGTAGGACATCCCGGTGAGGGATAGCCCGTCCTCCGGGACGAGGTTCCACTCCTTGCACGCCACCTCGCAGGCCTTGCAGCCGATGCACACCGAGGTGTCGGTGAAGAATCCCATCCGGGGCGGATGGGCCTCGTGGCCGGCGTCGCCGGCAACGTCATGGAGTGGTCCGGACAGCGAGTTGCTCATGAGTCGTCCTCCTCGGCCGGGTGGGCGCCCGAGCGGCGCCGGTAGTCGTCGACGAAGTCGACCAGCGCCGGGCCGCGCGGCCGCCGCCCGGGTCGGATGTCGCACGTGCCGACCTTGTCCTGGATGTGCACGTTGGGGTCGAGCGCGATGCCGACGAGGTCGTTGACCGAGTCCCCGGTCACCAGGCCGTTGGCGCCCCAGTGGTAGGGGAGCCCCACGTGCTCGACCCACCGCTCGCCGAGCCGCAGGGAGCGCATCCGCGCCGTCACCATGACGCGCGCCTCGATGGCCGAGCGGGAGGTGACGATGGTCGCCCAGCCGCCGTGATCGAGACCGCGCTCGCGCGCCAACCGCGGCGAGACCTCGCAGAACATCTCTGGCTGGAGCTCGCTGAGGTAGGGCAGCGTCCGCGACATCCCACCCGCCGTGTGGTGCTCGGTCAGGCGGTAGCTCGTGAAGACGTAGGGGAAGACCCGGCTCTCGGGCGGGTTGAGCGGGTTGGCCGGCTCCGCGACGTCCTCGAGCGCCGGGTTGCGCTGGGGCCGGTGGGCGGCGTTGCGCACGGGCGACTCGACCGGCTCGTAGAAGGTCGGCAGCGGGCCGTCGGCCAGGCCGGTCGGCACGTACAGCCAGGCCTTGCCGTCGGTCTGCATGATGAACGGGTCGCGCCCGCCGAGGGCGTCCGGACCCTGGGCTCCCTCCTCGGGGACGTGGTCCGGGGCCCGGTCGGCGACGAAGTCGGGCACGTCGTCGCCGGTCCACTTCCCTTGCTGGGCGTCCCACCAGACGTACTTCTTGCGCTCGCTCCACGGCTTGCCGTCGGGGTCGGCCGAGGCGCGGTTGTACAGGATGCGCCGGTTGGCCGGCCAGGCCCAGCCCCACTCGGGGGCGACGAGTGACTGCTCCCAGTGGGGCTTGCGGCGGGCGGCCTGGTTGGTCTCGTCGGCGTACACGCCGCAGTAGATCCAGCAGCCGCACGCGGTCGAGCCGTCCTTGGCGAGCTGGGTGTACGACGAGAGCGCGTCGCCGGAGCCGTCCCAGCCGTTGATCTCGCGCAGCACCGCCTCGGCGTCCGGCTCCCCGAGCGGGCCCTCGGTGGGGTAGTCCCACGTGAGGTCGAGCAGCGGCCGGTCCATCTCGTCGGTCGACCCGGCCAGCCTCTCTCGGATGCGCTGACCCAGCTCGTAGTAGAACTGGAGGTCGCTGCGGGCGTCCCCGGGCGGCTGCACCGCCTGGTGGCGCCACTGGAGCATCCGCTGGGTGTTCGTGAAGCTGCCCTTCTTCTCGACGTGCGAGGCCGCCGGGAGGAAGAACACCTCGGTCCCGATGCCCTCGGTGCTCAGCTCGCCGGACTCGATCTCCGGGCCGTCCTTCCAGAAGGTGGCGGTCTCGACCATCGTCAGGTCACGCACGACGAGCCACTCGAGGTTGGCCAGCCCGAGCCGCTGCATCTTGCCGTTGGCCGAGCCGACCGCCGGGTTCTCGCCGACGACGAAGTAACCCGGGCTGCGTCCCTCGATCTGGTTGACGACCGTGTCGTAGGTGCCGTGGTGGCCGGTCAAGCGGGGGAGGTAGTCGAAGCGGAAGTCGTTGTCCCGCGTCGCTGCGTCGCCCCACCAGGCCTTGAGGAGGCTCACGGTGTAGGCGTCCATGTTGCCCCAGAAGCCGGTCGAGCCGGCGTCCTCGGCGACGAACTCCTCGAGCGAGCGGTGCTGGGCCGCGTGCGGCATCGGGATGTACCCGGGAAGGATGTTGAACAGGGTCGGGATGTCGGTGGACCCCTGGATGCTCGCGTGCCCGCGCAGGGCGAGGATGCCGCCACCCGGCCGGCCGATGTTGCCGAGCAGGGTCTGCAGGATCGAGGCCGTCCGGATGGTCTGCACCCCGGTCGAGTGGTGGGTCCACCCCACGGCGTAGCAGAACGCGCTGGTGCGCTCGCGCCCAGAGTTCTCGGTGAGGGCCTTCGCGACCCTCAGGAAGTCCTCCTCCGAGACCCCGCACACCTCGGCGACGAGCTCGGGGGTGTACCGGGCGAAGTGCCGCTTCAGGATCTGGAAGACGCACCGGGGGTGTTGCAGCGTCTCGTCCCGGTCCGGCTTGGCCCACACGGTCGGTCCGCCGGAGCCGGCCTGCTCGGACCGTGCGGCCTCGTGCTCCTCCGGCTCCTCCGAGGCCGCCGGGCCGCCGGGCTGGCCTGGGTCGCGCATCCCCGCCGCCGCGGACTGGGGTGCGTTCTCGTACTGCCAGGTGGTCGGGTCGTACTGCTGCTCCTCCGCGTCATAGCCGGAGAACAGGCCGTCGAGGTCCTCGGTGTCGCGGAAGTCCTCGGACACGAGGGCCGCCGCGTTCGTGTAGTGCACGACGTACTCCCGGAAGTCCAGGTCGTTCTCGAGCACGTGGTGGACGAGCCCGCCGAGGAACGCGATGTCGGTACCCGCACGCAGCGGCACGTGGAGGTCGGCGACCGCCGAGGTGCGGGTGAAGCGCGGGTCGACGTGAATGATCGTCGCGCCCTTGCGCTTGGCCTCCATCACCCACTGGAACCCGACGGGATGGCACTCGGCCATGTTCGAACCCTGGATGACGATGCAGTCACTGTTGGACAGGTCCTGCTGGAAGGTGGTGGCCCCTCCCCGGCCGAAGCTCGTCCCCAGACCGGGAACGGTGGAGGAGTGTCAAATACGCGCCTGGTTCTCGATCTGCACCGCGCCCATCGCGGTGTAGAGCTTCTTCATGAGGTAGTTCTCCTCGTTATCGAGGGTCGCTCCTCCGAGGCTCGCGATGCCAAGGGTGCGGCGGGTGCGCCGGCCGTGCTCGTCCTCCCACTCCCAGTACTTCCGGCGGGTGGCGACCACGCGGTCGGCGATCATGTCCATCGCGGTGTCGAGGTCGAGGTCCTCCCACGCCGTCCCGTGCGGCCGACGGTAGCGGACCTTCGTCACTCGGTGGTCGGACGTGACGAGCTGTGTGCTGGCGCTTCCCTTGGGGCAGAGGCGACCACGGGAGATCGGGCTCGCCGGGTCCCCCTCGATCTGGGTGACCTTCTCGTCCTGCACGTAGACCTTCTGGCCGCAGCCGACGGCGCAGAAGGGGCAGACCGAGTCGACGACGCGGTCTGCGGTGCGGGTGCGGGGGGTGATCGACCGGGTGGTCGCGGACTCCACCGCGGCGCCGCGACCGAGGCGGTCACGCCCGCGCAGCTGGCGCAGCAACGGCCACTCGAGCGGTGTCGGCACGGCGGATCCTCTCGACGTCGGGAAGGGGCCCTCCCAGCACCGTAGCCCTCCCCGGTCTCGGACGGGGAAACCGGTGCGCCCCTCTCGCGGCGGGTCGGTACGCAGCGGTCTAGGGTCGGTCGCGGAGGCGTTTCTTGTCTGGTGACGGGCGCGGTCTTCAACACCGACGTGACCGGGTCACCCGGTCAGGCGGGTTCGATTCCCGTCCGCCTCCGCCAGCTTTCGCCTCGTGAGGAGCCCCGTGGACGACCGCCGCCGTGACGTGCCGCGGACCGACGCCGTCCTCGCCGAGCCCCGGGTCGCGAAGGCGGTCGGCCGGCTGGGCCGGGCGGCCGTCAAGGCGATCGTCGTCGAGGTCCTGCAGGTCTGCCGGGACGGTGGGCTCGCACCGGTGGACGTGCCCGCCGAGGTGCTCGCCCGGCTGCCGCGCTCGAGCACCTCGCTGCGCGCGGTGCTCAACGCGACCGGCGTGGTCGTGCACACCAACCTCGGTCGGGCCCCGTTGTCCCGGGCCGCGGTCGAGGCCGTGGTCGTCGCGGCGGGGGCCACCGACGTCGAGCTCGACCTCGCCACCGGACGGCGCGGACCCCGCGGCACCGGGGCGCTGGACGCCCTGCGGTCCGCCGTGCCCGACGCCGGCGACGTGCACGTCGTCACCAACGGCGCGGCGGCGGTCGCGCTGGTGTCCCGCGCGCTGGCCGCGGACCGGGAGGTCGTCGTCGCGCGCGGCGAGCTCGTCGAGATCGGCGACGGCTTCCGCGTCCCCGAGCTCGTGGAGTCCTTGGGGGTGCGGCTGCGCGAAGTCGGGACGACGAACCGGGTACGCCTGGAGGACTACGCGCGGGCCGTCGGCGATCGGACGGCGTTCGTGCTCAAGGTGCACCCGAGCAACTTCCGCGTCGAGGGGTTCACGTCCTCCGTGGGGGTCGGCGAGCTCGCCACCCTGCCGGTCCCCGTCGTCGCGGACCTCGGGTCGGGGCTCCTGCGTCCCCACCCGAGGCTCCCGGACGAGCCGGACGCGGCCGGCGCCCTCCGCGCCGGGGCCGCCCTCGTCACGGCGTCCGGCGACAAGCTGCTCGGCGGCCCGCAGTGTGGCCTCGTGCTCGGCCGTGCCGACCTCGTCCAGCAGGTCCGGCGCCACCCGATGGCGCGGGCCGTCCGCGTGGGCAAGCTGACCCTCGCCGCCCTCGAGGCGACGTTGACCGGACCCGAGCCCCCGGTGGTGCAGGCGCTCGGTCGGGCACGAGAGTCGCTACGCGAGAGGGCGGACCACGTGGCATCCGCGCTCGGTGGCGACGTGGCCGTCGTCGACACCGAGGGGCGGGTGGGCGGCGGCGGCGCCCCGGGCGTGCCCCTGCCCAGTGCGGCAGTGTCGCTCCCGTCGGCTCTCGCTCCCGTCCTGCGCGCGGGCGACCCGCCGGTGGTGGGGCGCGTGCACGGCGGTCGTCTGCTCCTCGACCTGCTGACGGTGGACGAGGCGGACGAGGACGTGCTCGTCGAGGCGGTGCACCGGGCGAGGGCGAGCGCGGAAGCGGGGGGCTGACGTGCACGTCGTCGCCACCGCCGGGCACGTCGACCACGGCAAGTCGACCCTCGTGCGGGCCCTCACCGGCCAGGACCCCGACCGCCTCGCCGAGGAGGCGCGCCGCGGGCTGTCCATCGAGCTCGGCTACTGCTGGACCGACCTGCCAGGGGTCGGTGAGGTCGCCTTCGTCGACGTGCCGGGCCACGAGAGGTTTCTCGGGACGACGCTGGCCGGGCTGGGGGCCCTGCGGGTCGCCCTGCTCGTCGTGGCGGCCGACGACCCGTGGATGCCGCAGGCGGCCGAGCACCTCGCCGCCCTCGACGCCCTCGACGTGCGGCACGGGGTGCTCGTGGTGACGCGGGCCGACCTCGTGGACCCGGCGCCTGCGCTGGCCCGGGCGCGGGCGGAGGTCGCCCGGACGTCACTGCGGGACGCCCCGGACGTCGTCGTGAGTGGCCGGACCGGGCAGGGGCTGGACGCCCTGCGCGACGCGCTCGTCGGCGTGCTGGCGGCCGTTCCGCGCCCCGACCCGGCCGCCGACGTGCGGCTCTGGGTCGACCGGCGCTTCCGCGTGCGCGGCACCGGGCTCGTCGTCACCGGCACGCTCGCCGCCGGCACGGTGCGGCCCGGTGACGTGCTCGAGGCGGACGGCGAGCCCGTGCGAGTCCGCGGTGTGGAGGCGTTGGGCACACCGCGGGCCCAGGTGTCGGCGCCCGCGCGGGTCGCGCTCGACCTCGGGGGCCGGGCCCCTGCGGGCGTGCGCCGGGGGGCGCAGCTCGTCGCCCCCGGCTCGGTGCTCGCCCCGGTCGAGGTCGACGTCCGCGTGCGACCCGGCGACCGCCCACCGCGGCAACCGGTGCTCCACGTCGGGACCGACCACGTCGAGGTGCGGGTGCGACCGCTGGCCGGTGATGTCGTGCGCCTGCGGCCGACCCGCCCGCTGCCCCTGCGGGTCGGCGACCGGGCCGTCCTGCGCGACCCCGGCGACCGCCGGGTCTGGGGGGTCGAGGTGCTCGACCCGGCGCCCCCGCCGCTGCGGGGCCGCGGCGCCGCGGCGGCCCGGGCCGGCGAGCTCTCCACGGTGCGCGGCACCGTGGCCGACGAGGTCGAGCGGCGTGGCGCGGTCACGTGGGGGCTGCTGCGGCGGCTCGGTGTCGGGGGACCGGTGCCCGAGGGCAGCATCGTCGCGGGGGAGGTCGTGGTGGCGCCGCACCGTGCACACGTCCTGCGGGAGGAGGTGTTGGCCGCGGTGCGTGCGGCCGGCGCGGGCGGGCTGGCGCCGGCCGCCGCCGCACGGGCCGCGGGTCTCGGGGACGCCCTCCTCGTGGAGGCCCTGCTGGAACCGCCTCTCCGGCTGACGGGCGGACGGGTCGTGCTCGACGAGCAGGGCCGTACGACACCGGAGGACGCAGCGGCGCTCGCCGCCCTCGCGGCCGACCTCGACGAGGCGCCGTTCGGGGCCCCGACGGCGGAGCGGTTGCGCGAGCTGGGCCTGGTCGGGGCGCGGCTCGACGCCTTGGTGCGCGCGGGGCACCTCGAACGGGCCGGGCGCGGGGTGATCCTCCTCCCCGGGGCGACGGCGGAGGCCACCCGCCGGCTCGGCGAGCTGGAGCAGCCCTTCACCGTGGCGCAGGCCCGCGTGGCCCTCGGCACCACCCGTCGGGTCGTGCTGCCGCTGCTGGCCCACCTCGACGCCGCCGGGATGACGGTGCGCCTGGCCGACGACACGCGTCGGGTCAGGCCGCCACGGGGGCCGGCCGCGGGTCGGGACGCCAGCGGCTGAGCACGGCGAGGGCCAAGGCCACCTCGGCGAGGTCGCCGAACCAGTACATGAGCTGGGCTCCCGCCATCCGGTCCGCGGCCGGGCCGGGCACGTCGACGAGCCACCCCGCGTAGAGCAGCTGGGCGAGGACGGCGTGGGCCGCGACCGCGACCGCGAGCACCACGAGGCGGCGCGGCACCGAGGGGCGGTGCGGCACCGTCGAGGCTGGGCCACCCCCGAGGTGGCGCCGCAGTTCCGGCGAGAAGCCGTAACCGAGCCGCAGCATGAGGAGACCGACGTGGGTGCGCGAACGATTGGCCAGGCCGGCGGCACTACCGGTCCGTGGCGCCGCCACGCGAGCCGGTCTGGTTCTGCCGGTGGGCCGAGCGGCGGCCGGGGGCGGCGAGCACGCGCAGCCACCGGGAGCGGGCGGCGACCGCGTGACCCTCGGCGGCCGGTGCGTCCGTGCGGCGCCAGTCGCGGACCGGCGCGTCGCCGGGCAGGAGCCGGGCGGCCAGGCCGAGGGCCCGGACCGTCGTCGCCGGGGCGAGGCCGTGCACCCGGCGGGCCACCGCCACCCACGGCGAGACGCTGACGACCGGCCGCCCCGCGAGCACGCCGTCGACGATGCGCCGGGCGGCCCGCTCGACCGGCAGGCTGACCCCGGGCCACGTCGCGCCCGGCGCGAACCACGCGTCGTCGGCGGCGGCGTCACCCGTGAAGCGGGCGTGCACGTGTCCGCCGGTGCGCATCAGCCAGGGGGTCACCGAGGTGACCGTGACCCCGGTGCCCGAGAGCTCGGCCGCGAGGCCCTCGGCGAGCCCGACGGCCCCGAACTTGGCGACCGAGTACGGGACCAGGCGAGGGACCGCGACGAGGCCGCCGACCGACGACACGATCCCGATGCGACCCTCGCGGCGGCTGCGCATCGAGGGCAGGACGGCGAGGGCGAGGTGCACCGGACCCCAGAGCATCGTGTCGACGGCCTCGTGGACGTGACCGAGCGTCACCGACTCGACCGCGCCCACCCCGATGACGCCGGCGACGTGGACGGCGGCGTCGACCCGGCCGTGCTGCTCGAGGACGGTGGTGACCACCTCGTCAACGGCGGCGGGGTCGCGCGAGTCGGCGACGTGCACGTGGTGGCGTCCGGGCGGGGCGTCGAGCAGGTCGAGCGCACGCTGCAGCGCGGCCGGGTCGCGGCCAGTGGCGTGCACGACCCATCCCCGCTCCAGCAGCACCCGCGAGATCTCGAGCCCGAGCCCGCGCGAGGCGCCGGCCACGAGGGCGACCCCGGCGCTCCCGTCGGTGCCCGTCCGTCCCGGCCGTGAGGTGGTGTCCATGCCCGTGCGCTACCCGGTTCGGATGTCGCCACACCGGTCTCGGGAATCCCCGTGTCAGGCATGCCGGTGGAGCATCGGGGTAGTGGTCCGTGCGACCAGGGGGTGGGCGGCAGGGCTGCCCCTTGGTCGTCACCCCCGGAAGGAACAGGCATGTCGCACACGGCGCTCGTCGGCGTGGTCGTCACCCAGCACCGGCGGCTGCGCGAGATGGTCGCTGACGTGGCGCGCGCAGCACCGGGGGCCCGGGACGCGGCGCTCCACCGGCTTCTGCGCCACCTCGTGGTCCACCTGGCCGCGGAGCGCGTCGCCCTCGCGGCCGACGGGGTGGCCGGGGCCGGGGACGCCGCCGAGGACCACGAGATCGTCGAGGGGGCGGAGCGCCTCAACGACCTGGGCACGGACTGCCCGTCCTTCGTGGTGCAGCTCGGGCTCCTCGCGGCGGGGATGGTGCACCACGAGACGAGGTCGGAGCGGGAGGTCCTGCCACGCTTCGTGACGACGCACGAGGCGGGGGACCTCGACCGGGCGGCGCAGCTGCTGCTCGGGTGTGACGACCTCGCCGTGGTCGACGAGGAGGTGCCCCCCGGCACAGGGTTCGGCCGCACGCTGCGCGACGCCCGGGCGGTGGTCCGCGAGCGAGCCCGGCATCCGTCCTGAGCGGTCGGTCACGACCGCGCGAGAACTTCGCGTCACCAAACCCCCGTGCGGGACCCATCCGTGGCACCGTCGAGGTATCGGTCCAGACCCGGCCGGGTAACGGGTCAGACAGAGTGCCCTCCTTCTCCCTGATGGAGGACAGCCATGTCCAAGACCCTTCGTTCCACTGTCACCGGCGAGCGCGACCAGGTCGTCGAAGGCCTCCTCGACCGCGTCTCCGTCACGACGGATCCTGCTGAGCAGCGACGGCTGCGCGCCCAGGTCGTCGAGGAGATGCTGTCCTTGGCCGACGGTCTGGCTCATCGCTACTCCGGGCGGGGCATCGAGCGGGACGACCTCGAGCAGGTCGCCCGGACGGCCCTGGTCGCGGCCGTGGACCGCTACCACCCCGACTCCGGGGCGGGTTTCGTCGCGTTCGCCGTCCCGACGATCGCCGGCGAGCTCAAGCGCCACTTCCGGGACTGCGGCTGGGTCGTGCGGCCGCCCCGTCGCGTGCAGGAGCTGAGGGCCGAGGTCGTCGTGGCCGAGGAGAGCCTGCGCCACCGGCTCGGACGCGAGGCGACCGTCGCCGAGGTCGCGGACCTGATGGAGTGCGAGCCTGCCGATGTCGAGTCGGCACGGCTGTGCGGCAGCGGTTTTCGCCCAGCATCGCTCGATGCCCCGGTGCTGGCCGGCGGGACGGAGGGCGACCGGCTGGCCGACGTCGGGGACTTCTACCACCGTTTCGAGCTGCACACCGACCTGCGGCTGGCTCTGGACTCGCTCGGGGAGCGGGACCGCCGGGTGGTGCGGCTGCGCTTCGTGGAAGAGCTGACGCAGTCCGAGATCGGGTCGATGCTCGGGGTCAGCCAGATGCAGGTGTCGCGCATCCTGTCGCGCATCCTGCGTCAGCTGCGGGGGAGCCTGGACGTGGTCGCCGCCTGAGGGTCGTCACCGCCTGCGCGCAGCGCGGGAGCCGGCGGAGGAGCACTTCTCCGGGGAGAAGCGTTTTTCCTTTGTTGCGCTCGAGTACACCGTCGGGCTGGTCCAGGCCCAGGGCGGTTGGACGAAGTTCAAGTCCTTCCGCGACAGCTTCGACATCTTCGGTGCCGACAACCCGCTGACGCTGGGCACCATCACCGCCTTCCCGATGGAGAACTGGTACGTCAACGTGCTGCGCGACTCCATCCCGAGGGGCCTGGAGCTGGAGTCCGAGATCATCACGGACCGCCAGGGGCAGCCGGTCAGCATGCTCGGCGGTTCGGCGTGGGTGATCCCGAAGGGCGCGAAGAACCCGGTCGCGGCGTGCCAGTGGGCCAAGACGATGACCTCGACGGACACCTGGATGAAGGCCGCCGAGGCCCGCATGCAGACCGTGGAGAAGGACAAGTCGTTCTTCACCGGGCTGTTCACGGCCAACACCGAGGCCGACGAGCAGATCCGCGAGCAGTACCTCACGCCGGCACCCGACCCCGGCTTCGCGCACGCCATCGACAACTACTACTCGGTCCTCGACAAGGCCACCGCGGTCAACCCCTCGCCGGCCGGCGCCGAGATCGACGCCGCCTGGCAGAGCGCGGTCTCTCGCGCGCTCGAGGGCACACCGGCCGCGCAGGCCCTCCAGCAGGCGCAGGGGGAGGCCGAGTCCGCGTACGAGAAGGCCGCGCGGTGAGCGGGCGGCTGCAGCGGCAGGAGACCCGGGCCGCCTTCGGGTTCATCTCGCCGTGGGTCGTCGGGTTCCTGCTCTTCACCGCCGGGCCGATGGTCGCAAGCCTCGTGCTCTCGTTCACCGACTACTCGATCGTCGACACCGCCCACGGGGTGGGGCTGGCGAACTACCGCGAGCTGGCCGAGGACCCGCGGGTGCGGACCGCCCTGACCAACACGGTCGTCTACGCGCTGCTCTACGTTCCTGCCGCGACGGTCGTGGCGCTCGGGCTCGCGCTGCTTCTCCACCGGGTCGGCCGCGCGGCGGGCTTCTTCCGCACCGCGTTCTACCTGCCGGTCATGACGCCGGCCGTGGCCGCGGGGGCGATGTTGCTGCTCCTCCTCAACGGCCAGCGCGGACTGCTCAACGAGGTCCTCGGCTGGTTCGGGGTGCAGGGCCCGAGCTGGACGACGGACCCGACGTGGATGAAGCCCTCGCTCGCCGTCGTCAGCCTGTGGGCGGTCGGCGGCAGCGTCGTCATCTACCTCGCGGCGCTCAAGAACGTGCCGGTCGCTCTCCACGAGGCGGCGATGCTCGACGGTGCCGGCCCGGTTCGGCGCTTCTGGCACGTCACCGTGCCGATGATCTCGGGGGCCATCTTCTTCGGGGTCGTCACGCACACCATCGCGGCGCTGCAGATGTTCGACCAGGCGTACACGATGTTCTACGGCCCGCAGCAGAAGGCCAGCGCGTCCGACTCCTCGCTCGTCTACATGGTCTACCTGTTCCAGAACGCGTTCCAGTACTTCCGGATGGGCTACGCGTCGGCCCTCGCGTGGCTTCTGTTCGTCATCATCCTCGTCGTCACGGTCGTCCAGGTGCGCATCGGCAACCGCTTCGTGCACTACGAGGGGAGCCGCTCGTGACCACGCCCACCTCGGACGCCCGTCCTGACCTCGCCCGGCTGCCGGTCGCCGGCACGGAGCCGACCCCGGCAGGGCCCGTCCCCGAACCGGTCCCGCTGCGGCGCAGGCCCGCTGCCGGTCCGACGACGGTGCGCCGCCGGCTGGGGCAGGCCGCCTACCTCGTCGTGCTGCTCGGCGCGACGGCCCTGTTCGTCTACCCGCTCGCGTGGCTGGTCTCCGCGTCGCTCAAGCCCAAGTCGCAGGTGTTCGACAACTCGCTGCTGCCGGAGACGGTCCAGTGGTCGAACTTCGTCGAGGTCTGGCAGGCCGGCCCGGTGCTGCGCTGGGTGTTCAACTCGGCGACGGTCGGGCTGATGGCCGCGACGGCCGTCACGCTCTCGAGCGCATTCGTCGCCTTCGGGTTCGCCTACTTCCGGTTCCGTTGGCGCGGGCCGCTGTTCGGCCTCGTCCTCGCGACGATGATGCTGCCCGGTGCCGTGACGATGATCCCGACCTACCTCATCTGGAACCAGGCCGGTCTCGTCAATACGCAGGTGCCGCTGTGGGCCCAGAACCTCTTCGGGTCGGCGTTCTACATCTTCCTGCTGCGGCAGTTCTTCCTCGGCATCCCGCGGGAGCTGTTCGAGGCCGCCCGCGTCGACGGCGCCAGCCACCTGACGATGTTCCGCCGCATCGCGCTGCCGCTCGCCCGGCCGGCGCTCGTCATCGTGTTCGTCTTCGAGCTCCAGGCCAGCTGGTCGGACCTCATGAAACCCCTGATCTACCTCCAGACCCCGGAGTACTTCACGATGCCCCGGGGACTGAAGCAGATCGTCGACACCGTCGCCCTCTCGGGCGAGTACCACTGGGAGATCGCCATGGCCGCAACCCTCATCGCGACGGTCCCGATGATCGTCGTCTTCGCGTTCACGCAACGCTTCGTCCTCGACGGCATCGCGACGACGGCGAGGCAGGGATGAGCGCCGCCGCCCGGCTCAGTGACGTGGGGGCCGCCTCGTGCCGCCGGTGCGGCCGCCTCGTGCCGCCGGTGCGGCCGCCTCGTGGGGATGCTCCGTGCCGAGGTGCCCCTGGTCCCGCGCGCCACCCCCTCGCTCTACTGGGCCGACTCGATGCGCGAGTGCCGCTGCGCGGCAACGCTCCTCCCCAGGCCGGCGTCGCTGCCGTCGTCGGTCCGGGTCCGTCTGCGGGAGGTGGTCGCGGCCTCGGCCGGGGCCCGACCCTGGGAGCAGCTCGTGACGCGTGAGCCGCTCGAGATCCTCGTCTGAGGCCACCCGGGCCCGGACCGCCCGCGGCGGGGCGGGCGCGTCCGGCCCGGGTGTGACGCCGCCGGCGGCGGGTACGGGCTGGAGGTGCCGCCGGACCCGGCGGTGCCCCGAGACCGAGGAGCACCCCGATGACCGAGATCCCCGCCCAGGAGCAGCAGTGGCCCGGCACGACCGCCGCGCTCGACCCGCAGCCGGACCACGGTGAGACGTCGTGGGTGGGCCGTGACCGCCTCGTCGGCAAGCGGGTCCTCGTGACCGGTGGCGACTCCGGCATCGGTCGGGCGGTCGCCGTCACGTTCGCCCACGAGGGTGCGACGCTCGTCGTCACCCACCTGCCGGAGGAGGCCGAGGACGCCCGCGAGACGGTCGCCGCCGTCGAGGCGGCCGGCGGTCGGGCGGTCGCGGTCGAGGCCGACCTTCGCACCCACGGAGCGGTCGTCGAGGTCGTCGACCGGGTGCGTGCCGAGCTCGGCGGGCTCGACGTGCTCGTGAGCAACGCGGCCTTCCAGATGACGCACGACGGTCTCGAGGACTTCCCGCCCGAGCAGGTCGAGCGGACCTTCGCGACGAACGTCTTCGCGACCTTCTGGCTGGTCCGCGAGCTGGCACGCGACCTCGAGGAGTCGCAGGGGTCGGTGGTCGTCACGACCTCGGTCCAGGCCTACCAGCCGGCCGAGCACCTCCTCGACTACGCGGCGACGAAGGCGGCGCTGACCAACCTCGTCGTCAACCTCGCCCAGGAGCTCGGCCCGCGGGGCGTCCGCGTCAACGCGGTCGCCCCCGGACCGATCTGGACCCCGCTCATCCCGGCGACGATGCCCGCCGACAAGGTCGAGGGCTTCGGGACGCAGACGCCGCTCGGGCGGGTCGGCCAGCCGGTCGAGGTGGCGGCGGCCTTCGTCTTCCTCGCCTCGGACGAGGCGAGCTACGTGTCCGGGACGGTGCTCGGTGTGACGGGCGGCAAGCCGGTCTTCTGACGGGACCGGCCGTGCCGACGCACCACCCGCCACACCGGCCTGCCCCCGTCGACGCCGTCGGTCTCGCGCGTCGGCGGGCTGCCGGCCTCGTCGGCCTCGGGCTCGCTGCGCTCGGCGTCGCCGGGTTCCTGCCGGGCATCACCTCCGGGCTCGGCGAGCTCGCCCCCGCCGGCCACGCGTCCGGGGCGCACCTCCTCGGGATCCTCCAGGTCTCGGTGGTGCACAACCTCGTGCACCTGGGGCTCGGGGTGGCGGGGGTGTGGGCCGCCCGGTCGGCGCGTGCGGCCGGGGCGTTCCTGCTGACGGCCGGTGCGGTGTTCCTCGGACTGTGGGTGCACGGCCTCGTCGTCGAGCCGTCCTCCGCGGCCAACGTCGTGCCGGTCGACGACGTCGGCGGCGTGCTGCACCTCCTGCTCGGGATGGTCCTCGTCGCCCTCGTCCTGCTGCGTCCGCGCCCGGTGACGGCCGAGGACGGATGACCTCCTGGCTGCGCACATCGTCGGACGTGGAGTGCGCATCCGTTCCGGCAGAACGTTTCCGGCTCCCACCACCGGGTACGCCCCGGCCACGCCGTCGAGGGTCGACGGCGGGAGAGGACGGGCGCAGATGACCACCCAGACGAACCGGACGGACGCCGAGGGCGTCCAGGCCACGGGGGAGCACGCGAAGCAGGCGACCGCCGACGTCGCGGGCACCGCGGCCGACGAGGCGCGCAACGTCGCCCACGAGACCAAGGACCAGGCCCGACAGCTGTGGGACCAGGCCCGCTCCGACCTCACCGACCAGGCCGGGACCCAGCAGCAGCGCGCGGCCGAGGGGCTGCGAGCTCTCGCCGACCAGCTCGGGGCCATGGCCCGCGACGCCGAGGACGGAGGCCCGGCCCGGGACCTCGTCGACGACGTCGCCCGGCGGGCCGGGACCGCGGCCGGATGGCTCGAGGACCGCGACCCCGGAGCCCTGCTCGACGAGACCCGCCGTTTCGCGCAGCGCCGCCCGGGGACCTTCCTCGCGGTCGCCGCCGGGCTCGGCGTGCTCGCGGGGCGGATGAGCCGCGGCATGGCCGCCGGTGAGCCGAGCGGTTCCTCGAACACCTCCGGCGGCGGCTCCGCCACGACGGACGGAGCCGGCGGCTCGAGCGCGACGGGCAGCGGGTCCGGTGCGCGCGCAGGGTCGTCCGACGGCACGGGTGACGCCGGAGGCGCCACGCTCCCTGACGACGAGCTGCGGGGCGTCCACCGCCAGACGCAGCCCATCGACCCCGACGGACGCCCGACGCCGATCGGCGACGACGGCCTCCTCGAGGGGCCGGGCGACCTCGGCCGGAGCGGACGATGACCGAGCGGAGCACCCGGCCCGACCTGCCCGAGCCGTCGCTGCGGTCCGTCGGCGAGATCCTCGGCGAGGTCACCTCCGACCTCTCGACGCTCGTGCGGCAGGAGGTCGACCTCGCCAAGGCCGAGCTGCGCCAGAGCGCCGACCACGCGAAGGCGGGGGCCTCGATGCTCGCCGTCACCGCGGTGGCCGGGCACCTCGTGCTCGTCTTCCTGTCGGTCGCGGCCTGGTGGGGGCTCGGCCAGTGGATGGGCCGGGACTGGTCGGCGCTCGTCGTCGCCCTCGTCTGGGCGCTCGTCGCCGCCGTCACCGCCGTCCTCGGCCGCAACCGCCTGCGCCGGGCCACCCCCGTCGCCCCGCGCACCGTCGACACCACCACCGAGATCCCCGACGCCCTGAGAGGACAGTCATGACCCCGACCCAGCAGGACCCCGACGAGATCCGCCGCGAGATCGACCGCACGCGCGGGCGGCTGACGGAGGACGTCGACGTCCTCGCCGACAGCGTCCGCCCGTCGAGCGTCGCGCGCCGGACGACCCAGCGGGCGGGCTCCCGCGCCGCCGGGCTCCGCGACCGCGTCATGGGCACGGCCCACGACGTCGCGGGCGCCGGCGGCGACACCGCGCACGGAGCGACCGACGCGGTCCGCGAGGTGCCCGGTCAGGTGCGCGAGACCGCCCGCGGCAACCCGCTCGCGGCCGGGGCGGTCGCGTTGGCCGCCGGCTGGCTCGTCGGCTCTCTCCTGCCGCCGAGCGCGGCCGAGCGCCGCCTCGCGGCGAGCGCGGCCGAGAAGGCGCAGCCCCTCGTGGACGAGGTGAAGTCGGTCGCCGGGGAGACCGCCGGCGGCCTGCAGGAGAGCGCCCAGGAGGCCGTGCGGTCGGTGCGGGACACCGCGTCCGACAGCGTCTCTCGCGTCAAGGACGAGGGCTCGTCCGCGGCGCAGGACGTGACACAGGAGGCGAAGGAGCAGACCTCCTCGGGCGGCTGAGCCACCGCCGGCACGGGCCCATGACCGCTTCGGCGGCCGTGGGCCCGTCGCCGTCCCGGGACCAGCCCTGTCAGCTCGTGCGGCCCTGGCGCTCCCAGACCCGGTGCGTCGACAGCGCCCGGACGAGGTCGCCCGCGAGGCCGTCGAGGTCGCCGGTCAGCACTCCCGGCGCCGAGGTGTCGACGCCGAGCCGCTCCGCGATCGAGGGCTCGAGGACGGCCACCGGCTTCGCGTGCCGCAGCGCCTCGCTGACGAGGGTGGTGACCCGGAGGTCGACGTCGGGCACGGTCGCGTCGACGACCGGCTCGTCACCGAGCGGCGGCGGGGCGTCGGCGAGGACGACGGCGTCGAGCTCGACCGAGCGGGCGGTGTGCAGCGTGCGATGTGCCTGCTCCGGCCGGTCCGGCCAGACCGGGCCGCCCACCGGCGCGACGAGGAGGACCGTGACGAGCGCCTCGCGCAGCGCCGTGGTCAACGCCTCCACGTCCGCGGGGTCGGTGTCGGCCGACACGACGACCCCCACCTGGCGCCCCTCGACCGGCCACTCGCGGCCGATCTGCGAGAGCGCCGGGCTCGGCTCCACCTCGGGGACGTCGACGCTCGCCGGCGCCGGCATCCCCAGTCGGGTGGCGACCCGCGCGGCCAGCCCGTCGTCCACCTGTGCGAGCGCGAGCAGCTGCCTGGTCCGGATCGTGGAGTCCCAGCACTTGCCGAGCTCGAAGGCGTACGCGGCGACGATGTGGTCCTGCTCGACCGGGCTCATGCTGACCCAGAACTGCCGGGTCTGGCTGAAGTGGTCCTCGAAGGACGCCGGGTTGCGACGGACCTTGGTCGCCTCGGCCGCGACGGCCGCCGGGAAGTCCTCCAGGGCCGGCTCGCCGGCGCCGACCGTGAACGGGCAGCCGCCGTCGAGGCTGTTGGGCTTGTACGGCGCCACCCCGCCGTGGACCGCGCTCTGGTGCATGCCGTCGCGCAGCATGTCGTTGACCGGGGCGTGCGTCCGGTTGACCGGCAGCTGGTTGAAGTTCGGGCCGCCGAGGCGCGTCAGCTGGGTGTCGACGTAGGAGAAGAGCCGCGCCTGGAGCAGCGGGTCGTCGGTGACGTCGATGCCGGGCACGAGGTGCCCGAGGTGGAAGGCGACCTGCTCGGTCTCGGCGAAGAAGTTCGTCGGCGTCGCGTTGAGCGTCAGCTCACCGATCGGCTGCACCGGGGCGAGCTCCTCGGGGACCAGCTTCGTGGGGTCGAGCAGGTCGATGCCCTCGAAGGTCTGGTCCGGGGTGTCGGGGAAGACCTGGACGCCGAGCTCCCACTGGGGGAACGCCCCGGCCTCGATGGCGTCGTAGAGGTCGCGCCGGTGGAAGTCGGGGTCGAACCCGGCGAGCATCTGCGCCTCCTCCCAGACGAGGGAGTGCACCCCGAGCCGCGGCTTCCAGTGGAACTTCGCGAGCGAGCTCGAGCCGTCCGCGGCGACGAGCCGGAAGGTGTGGACGCCGAAGCCCTCCATCGTCCGGTAGGACCGGGGGATACCGCGGTCGGACATGTTCCACATCGTGTGGTGCTGCGCCTCGGTGTGCAGCGACACGAAGTCCCAGAAGGTGTCGTGCGCCGACTGGGCCTGCGGGATCTCGCGGTCGGGGTGCGGCTTGCCCGCGTGGATGACGTCCGGGAACTTGATGCCGTCCTGGATGAAGAAGACCGGGATGTTGTTGCCGACGAGGTCGAAGACCCCCTCCGAGGTGTAGAACTTCGTTGCGAACCCCCGCGTGTCACGGACGGTGTCCGCCGAGCCGCGGGAGCCGAGGACGGTCGAGAACCGGACGAAGACGGGGGTGAGGACGTCCTTGCCGAGGAACGCCGCGCGGGAGAGGTCGCCCGCGGTGCCGTAGCCGAGGAAGACGCCGTGCGCGCCCGTGCCCCGGGCGTGCACCACCCGCTCGGGGATGCGCTCGTGGTCGAAGTGCGTCATCTTCTCGCGGAAGTGGTGGTCCTGCAGCAACGTCGGCCCCCGCTCGCCGGCCTTGAGCGAGTGGTCGGTGTCGCGCAGCCGGGTGCCGGTCGACGTGGTCAGGTACTCGCCCTGCTGGGCGAAGTCCGTGGGGTCCGCCTCGAGGGACACCCCCGTCGGGGTGCGGGGGTCGGGGGTCCCCTGCTCCGGCTTCGGGGGCGGCGGGGGACGGGGGTCGGTGGGCTCCTCCAGCGTGGGCGGCTCCGAGGACGGGGCTCCGGGGACCGTGGCGGTCGGGTCGGGTGTCGTGTCGCTCATGCGGCGCGGATACCCCTGCGCTCCGGGGCCATGCGTCACCGTGGCGACGGGTGTCCGCGGGCTCGTCTAGGGTGAGCGACGGAGTGCCGGAGGTCCAACCAACGGCTGACCGGCGCTCCGTGCGACACGCCAGGACCTCGATGACCGACCCGTCCCCCCGGGCCCGCGCGCGCGACCCGCGCAAGAGCCCCCGGGCCCTGCTCGACTCCCTGTTCCCCGGCGGCGACGAGACCTCCGCCCTCGCCCGCTCGACCGACTGGTCGGCGACCTCGCTCGGCGATCCCTCGACGTGGCGACCGGAGCTCGCCGCGGCGATCCGCACGGTCCTCCCCGCGAGCATCCCGATGCTCCTGTGGTGGGGCGAGGACCTCGTCCAGGTCTACAACGACGCCTACCGTCCGGTCTGCGGCGTCAAGCACCCCCGCTCGATGGGCCAGCCGGCCGCGCAGTGCTGGCCCGAGGCCTGGCCGGAGCTCGGACCCCGCGTGCGGCGGGTCGTCGAGAAGGGCGTACCGGACCACGAGGAGGCGCTCCTGCTGCTCCTCCAGCGCCACGGCTTCGTCGAGGAGACGTACTGGCGCTACTCCTTCAGCCCGGTGCGGGCGGCCGACGGGGAGGTCCTCGGGGTCTTCGTCGCGACGACCGAGGTGACGCCCGTCGTCGTCGAGGGCTACCGCTCGGCCGTCGTCCGCGAGCTGGCGGCCCTGCCGAGCCTCGCGGTCGGCTCGGCGCAGGAGGCGGCCACGCGAGTCGTCGAGCTCCTCGCCGCCGACCGTCGGGCCGTACCCTTCGCGGCCCTGCACCTGCCCGACGGCGACGGCGCCCTCGTCCGGGCGGCGAGCACCGGTGTCGTGGACGGGGGCGAGGTCGTCCCCGCCCGCGTCGAGGAGGCCGGGGCGCACGCGCTCGCCGTGTCGGGACGGACGCGTTCGGCGCAGCACGTCGGGATCGGCCCGGGGGACCTCGTGGTCGAGCCCCCTCCGCTGGCCGGCCACCGCCCGACCGGTCTGGTGCACGTCCCGCTCGGAACGGCGGAGGGTCCCCTCGAGGGTGTGCTGACCCTCGGCCTCACGCCGTACCGCTCCGTCGACGAGGAGTACGAGCGCTTCGTGACCCTCCTCGCGCATCAAATCTCCACCCTCCTCGGCGACGTCCGCGGGGCGGCGGCCGAGCGGGCCCGGGTGGCGGCCTACGCCGAGCTCGACGCCGCGAAGAGCGCCGTCGTCGCCAACGTCAGCCACGAGTTCCGCACCCCGCTCACCGTCGTGCTCGCGGCCGCGCGCGAGCTGCGCGGTCTCGACCTGGCGGCGGACGAGGCGCAGCAGCACCTCGACGCCGTGGAGCGGGCCGCGGTCCGCCTCGACCGCCTCGTCGGGGCCCTGCTCGACGTCGCCCGGGCCGAGGCGGGTCGGCTCGAGGTCGAGCGTGCGGCGGTCGACCTGGGTGGGCTGACCCGGGACGTGGTGGCCATGTTCCGCAGCGCCGTCGAGGCGGCGGGCCTCGTGCTCGACACCGACGTGGAGGACGTCGTGGCCCTCGCCCACCCCGACTCCTGGAGCACCGTCGTCGCCAACCTGCTGTCCAACGCCTACCGCTTCACCGCGGACGGCAGCATCCGCGTGGCCCTGCGGCGGGAGGGCGACGACGTCGTCCTCGAGGTCGCCGACACCGGCCGGGGCATCGCGCCCGAGGAGGTCGACGCCGTGCTCGAGCGGTTCAGCCGCGGCCCCGGTCGTCCGGTCCGCGGCCACACGGGGACGGGCATCGGGCTGGCCCACGCGCGGGACCTCGTCCGGGCGCACGGCGGCTCCCTGACGCTGGAGCCGGGCGCGGGAGGAGGCACGCTCGCCCGCGTCCGGGTGCCGGTCGGCGACCCTGGCGGTGGCGGCACGCCCGCACCCGTCGTCAGCGACTCCTCTCTCGTCGCCGGGCTGCTCGACGGGGCGGTGACCGCCGGTCGTCGCGAGCCGGTCGCCGTCGACGAGGGAATGCCCGACGACCGCCCGCTCCTCGTCCTCGTCGAGGACCACGACGACGTGAGCGGCTACCTCCGGCGGATGCTCGAGGGGGACGGGTGGCGGGTGGTCGCCGTCCCCGACGTCCCGGCCGCGCTCGCCGTCCCGGTCGTCCCGGACCTCCTGCTCTGCGACGTCATGCTCCCCGGCCCGAGTGGGCTCGACCTCGTCCGCGTGCTGCGGGCCGAAAGACGCTGGAGCACGGTGCCGATCGTCCTGCTCACGGCGCGCTCCGGGGCACGGGAGGCGGCGGAGGGGCTGGCCGCCGGCGCCGATGACCACGTCGCGAAGCCCTTCGACCCCGTCGAGCTCCTCGCACGGCTGCGCACGCACCACGAGCTCGCCCGGCGGCGCAACAGGCTCGTCGACGAGGCCGAGACCCGGGCCGAGAACCTCGAGGTCGCGCTGCGCACCAACCGCAGCATCGGGATGGCCGTCGGGGTGCTCATGGCGCGCCACCGGGTCCCGAGCGAGCGGGCCTTCGAGATGCTGCGCCGGCGCAGCACGTCGACCAACCGCAAGCTGCGCGACATCGCCGAGGAGGTCGTGCACACCGGCGTGCTCCCGGGCTGATACCCCGTCCTCAGCGACGTACGCACCACCCAGTCCACCGTTCGACGCGCCTCCCCGCCCCGCGCAACGGCCCGGTCGTCTGCGAATGGGGTTGAGACGCAGGGGTAGAGACCAGCCAGCACCTACTCGAAGGAGGGACTCATGTCCACATCACCCCACACGTCCGAGCGCGCCGACGACCACCGACCCGGCGTGCACCCCGCCCGCCGCGCCGCGCGGGTCTTCGGCGTCGTCTTCCTCGTCGTCGGCGTCCTCGGCTTCGTGCCGGGCATCACGACCGACTACGACCAGTTGGAGGTCGCGGGCCACCAGTCGCACGCGATGCTCCTCGGGATCTTCCAGGTCTCGGTCCTGCACAACGTCGTCCACCTGCTGTTCGGCGTCGCCGGTCTGCTCGTGTCCCGGACGGCGGGCGCCGCGCGCACCTACCTCGTCGTCGGTGGCGTCGTCTACCTCGTCCTCTGGCTCTACGGCCTCGTGGTCGGCGAGACCTCGCAGGCGAACTTCGTGCCCCTCGACACCGCCGACGACTGGCTGCACCTCGCCCTCGGGGTCGTGCTCGTCGCCCTCGGGATCGCCACGACGCGCCGTGCGCCGGCCGACGGGGAGCGTGCCCGCGCATGAGCAGGGTCCTCGAGCTGCCCCTCCCGGGAACGGATCCCGGGGAGGGGCGGCCCGACGGGCTGGTCGTCGTCGGCAACGCCACGACGCTCCTCCACGTGGGGGGCCTGACCGTCCTCACCGACCCGACCTTCGTGCACCGGCACGAGTCGGTCGACCTGGGGCACGGGCTGAGCACCCGACGGCTCCTGGACCCGGCGATGGACATCGACGACCTGCCGCCGATCGACCTGGTCCTCCTCTCGCACCTCCACGGCGACCACTTCGACCAGGTGGCACAGGCCCGGCTCGACCACGACCTGCCGGTCGTCACCACCCCGGAGTCGGCCTCGGCGCTGCACGAGCTCGGCTTCCACGCGGCGCTCGGGCTCGACACCTGGGACGCGGTCGTCGTCACGCGTGGCGACAGCCGCGTGCGGATCACCTCGACCCCCGGGCGGCACGGCCCGCCCGGCGCCGGGCTCGTCCTGCCCGACGTCATGGGCAGCGTCCTCGAGTGGGAGGCGGACGGTCGTGGGCGCCGCCTCTACGTCACCGGTGACACCCTCGCGATCGACGACCTGCGGGAGGTCCCGCTGCGGCACCCCGACATCGACGTCGCACTCTTCCATCTCGGCGGCACGCGCGTCCTCGGGGTGCTCGTGACGATGGACGCCGACCAGGGTGTCGAGGCGATGCGGATGGTCGACCCGCGACAGGTCGTCCCCGTGCACCACGAGGACTACGACGTCTTCACCTCATCCCTCGACGACTTCCTCGAGGCCGCGACGGCCGCCGGCTTGAGCGACCGCGTGGTCGTCGTCGACCGCGGCCGTGAGCACCTCATGACTCCACCCGAGGACGGCACCGCCGGCGGGGTTGGTCCGCCGGGGGCGGGGTAGGACCCCTTCCGGCCGGTGAGCCCCGGTCGTCAGGAGGCGCACGATGGGCACCGGTGAGGACGACGGCACGCAGGAGTCCGGCGACCCGCCCCGGGTGGACGACGCGGACGTGGACCGCGACGGGGGCCCGCTGCTGCGGGACCCTCCACCCCCACCCGGGTGGACCGACCCCTTGGAGGACTCGCCGCTCCTGCGCGGGGCGGGCTCCACGTCCGGCTGAGCGCCGCCGTCCCGTCGGCGGCGGTGTCAGGGCCGGCGCGACGGCCGCGGGACGGGCAGCGCTCCGGTGTCCGCGACCTCGCCGGCCACGTCGCGCAGCGTGGCGCTGAGCGTCATGCTCGTGGACCGCGGGAGCGCGAAGGCGGTCTCCCGGTCGGCGCGGAAAGTGGTCATGAGGATGCCGACCGCCATCCCGATGGTCCGGCTGCTCTCGAGCGCCGCGCGAACGTCTCGTGCGTTGGCGGACTACGGGAGCTTGGACGCGAGGACGTCGGCCGCCAGGATCTCGGGTGCTGCGCCGAGGAGGTGCTGGTTGGCCATCAGGGCTGCGACGATGGCGCCGTTGGCGTGGGCGTCGCGAGCGGCCTCGTCGGGGAATGCATCGAAGATCCAGAAGGTGTCGGCGTGGGTCCTGACCGCGAACCAGACAATCGTTCCTACTTCCTCGTTGGCGAGCGCGACAGCGCCGGCGAGCAGATCGGCGAGCGCGTCGTGCTGTCCATCGGCCGCGACGATCTTGGCGACGAAGGCATACGGCAGTGATGCGGGTGTGGACATGAGGGGTTCTCCTAGGCGTCGAGGTTTCTTGGTGAAGCGAGTTCAGCGTATGACGACCAAGGGCATGTGAGAAGTGGCGTATACGGCAGTATTGCTATTGTTCGCGCCATGCGTATCGGACTGATCGCGATCGACGGCTGCTTCGGTTCGGCTGTCGCGTCGGTCATCGACATCGTGCGGGTGGCCGACGGAGCCCGCGGCGATGTCGACCCGCGGATCGACCCGATCGAACTCGCCATCCTCGGACCGAAACGGAGAGTGACCACGACGACATCGATGACCCTGTCGGTGGACCACCCGCTGTCGGAGTCCGCAGAGTTCGACGTGGTCGTCGTCCCTGCGCTTGGAACCCTCACGGCCGCCGCTACCAACGACGCCCTCCAGAGCCGAGATGCTCGTTCGGTTATCGCCTCGCTCGGGCGCCTCGACGACGCGACCACCCGGATCGCCGCGGCGTGCACCGGCGTGTTCGCTGTCGCCGAGACCGGACGGATGCATCATCGGCGGGCGACGACCAGCTGGTTCCTGGGGCCGGAGTTCCTGAAGCGCTATCCGACCGTCGCCCTCGATCTCGACACCATGGTCGTGGTCGACGGGAACCTGGTCACCGCCGGCGCCGCGTTCGCCCACATCGACCTCGCGCTCTCACTCGTGCGATCGATCAGCCCCGACCTGGCCCAACATGTCGCCAAGCTCCTCATCATCGACGAGCGTCCGTCGCAGGCGGCCTTCGTCGCCTACGAACATCTCCGGCACGAGGACCCGATCGTCGTCGAGTTCGAACGCTTCGTGCGCGCCCGCCTGGACGAACCGTTCAACGTCGCCTTCGTCGCGCAGTCGCTCGGCACCAGCCGGCGCACCCTCGAACGACGAGTCCGGGCGGCGCTCAACCTCACTCCGCTCGGCTTCGTCCAACGGCTTCGCATCGAACGAGCTCGGCACCTCTCAGCAACCACGGACCTTACCTCCGCCGAGATCGCGCTACGGGTCGGCTACGCGAACGCCGAGACTCTGCGCTCCCTCCTGCGTAGGGAGCGACGCCGTTCCTGACCTATCGCCATGCCTGTAGCCGGTGTCCTAGTTGTTGCGGGGCAGGAGGTTGATGTCGCACCCGCTCAAGCGTAGATGTATGCGAATCGCATAGAGTTCTGGCTATGGAGCGCAACCTTGAAGAAGCGATCAACGAGTGGCACACCAGTGTCAATGCCGGCGAGCTGCAGCGATCTGCGCGGGCGGTCGGCGATCCGGTCGTCGTGCTTGGCCCGAAGGGCGCGGGTCCGATCACGCCTGCGCAGTTCGCCGAGTGGGTGGAGCGCTCGGGGATCACGTTGATACCTCGGTCCTGGCACCCTGTCAGCGAGCGACTGATGGTGGTCGAGGAGGACGCGACCTGGCCCGAGAGCACGGAATCCATGCGGGTGGCGACGGTCTTCCGCGCTTCGGGCGGGAAGGTCACGGCTGCGCTCAGGCTGCCGGACCTGAAGGCCGCTCTCGAGCTGGCCTACATCTGCCGCGAGATGGCGGCAACGGAGTGATAGACCCCGGCCCGGGACAGGTCCTGTTCCATTTCGTCAGGCACTGGTCACGTCGGTCTGTCGCAGCGGACGCGGGCGGTGAGCAGGGGCGACTCGTGCTCGTTTGCGAGGCTGTCCATGCGCTGAGTCAGCGCGCGACCTCGGCAACGGTGAACGCGATCGCACAGGAGGTCGGGATCGACCAGAGCGGCGCGTCACGGTTGATCAAGAGTGCCACGGCAGCCGGGTATCTCGTCATGGCAGCGTCCGCGACCGATGGCCGACGACGCGAAGCATCACTCACGTCTGCGGGCCGGTCAATGCTGGACCAGGCGCACCGCTGGCAGGAAGACATCTTCCTTCGGCTGACCGAAGACTGGAGCGACCAGAAGCGCCATGACTTCCAGCAGGCGATGACCGACCTGATCGAGCGTTCCTACGCGATGGACGCATGAGCCACGCCAACGCCCCACTCAGCCTCGAGGGACGCCGCCGGCTGGTCGAGCGATGCAAGACGCGTCCCATCGCCCACGTGGCCGCCGAGATGGGGTTCTCGCGTGCGTGCGCATCGAAGTGGGTCAACCGGTGGCGGCGTCACGGCGATGCCGGACTGCGCGACCGCCCATCGAGCCCCCACCGGAGCCCGAATGTCACACCAGTCTGGGTCATCGAGCAGATCGAGATCTGGCGACGCGAGCCGCAAGTGGTCCGCTCAGCGCATCACCGATGAGCTCGCCGACCTCGGGTTCACGATCAACCGCCGCACCGTCACCCGCCGCCGGCGACCCGGCCGCACCGGTCCTCGACGACCGGCAGCAGGAGCTGCTCCGCCACCGGCAGTCCCTCGTCGACGCCGGCACGGACCCCTACCCGGCCGGTCGTGGCCGTCCGGCGGACACCGTGGGCGAGGTGCTCGCGCGCTGGGAGGACGGAGCCGCCGTCGAGGTGTGCGCTCGCGTCCGGCGGGTGCGCGACCACGGCGGGGTCGCGTTCGTCGACCTCGTCGACGGGGAGGTCGGCGTGCAGGCGCTGCTCGAGGGGAGCGAGCGGGTGGCCGAGCTGGCCGGCGTCGTCGACGCGGGCGACCTCCTGCGGGTGGCCGGCCGGCTCACCACGACGCGCCGTGGGGTGCCGAGCATCGGCGTCGAGCAGTGGTCGCCGGAGGCCAAGACGCTCCGGGCAGGGCCCGGCGACGATACGAGGTCGGCGGTGACCCGCGCACGGCAGCGCGGTGCGGTGCTGGCCGCGCTGCGGCGGACGCTCCTCGACGACGGCTGCCTCGAGGTCGAGGTGCCTACGGGCACCACGACGCAGGGCCACCTCGCGCGGCTGCTCGCCGGGGGCGCCGGCCCGGTCTTCGTCGTCCGGCCGACCGTCCTCGAGCTCCTGGAGCCCTTTGGCGACGACGCCTCGATGCGCACGCTCGTCCGACGCCTCGTGGCGTCGGCGGCCGTCCCCGGCGAGGGCGGCCCGGTCGCGACCGAGCGGACGAGCCCCACGTTCGTCGGCGGCTTCCCGGTCACGGCCTCGCCGCTCGCGCGGGCGGACCGCGAGGACCCCGGCTCGCCGCGCGCTCGGACCTCGTGGCGGCCGGGACGGTCGGCGCCACCGGCTGCACGCGGCTGACCGACCCCGTCGAGCAGCGCGAGCGGTGGGCACCCGCGGCGGTGGCGCCCGACGAGGACCTCCTCGACGCGCTGGAGTTTGGGGTGCTCGCGGTGCTCGTCAGCGGGATCGCCCTCAACGACGAGTACCTCTTCTACACGTCGTGGGGTGACCTCCTCGGCTCCCCGGGGGCGGCGTCGAGCACCGTGCTCGGCGCCCGCTCGGCCGGCGGGAGCGCGGCCGTCGCCGGTCCGGGACTGGCCGGGCTGACCTCGCCCCGTGACCTCCCGGCGCTGCCGCAGCCCGGGCGGCGCCAGCAGGTCTGGACGGTGCGCTCCGCGAGCCTGGGGACCGACGTGCAGGTGCTCGTCGAGCTGCCCCCCGGGTACGACCAGAACGCGACGCGCACCTACCCCGTGGTCGTCGGCCTGCACGGTTTCCCCTCGGTCCCGCTGTCGTACGTCCGGGAGGGGATCGTCACGGCGCAGGACCAGCAGGCCGCCGCGCACCGCATCGCCCCGGCGGTCGTCGTCATCCCGCAGATCAACGCGCCGGAGCACGACGACACCGAGTGCGTCGACGCCGCGGGCGGCCCCCGGGTGGACACGTGGCTGAGCCACGAGCTGCCCCGCTGGGTCGTCGCGCACCTGCGTGTGCGCACCGGCCATCAGGACTGGGCGGCCGTCGGCTACTCCTTCGCGGGATGGGTCGAGACCTCGCGGCAGGACACGCTCTCCTACCCCAGCTCCGCCGCGTTCCTCCACTCCGTGCGCGCGCCCACGGCCCGACGTCCCCACGAGCTGGACGCCGCCGCCCTCCAGGTGGTCGCCCTCGGCGACTCGGTGAGCACGGGGTACGGCTGCGACTGCGCGAGCTTCCCCGAGATGGTCACCGCCCGCCTCCGGACGCAGGTGGGTCGACCGGTGCAGCTGGAGAACGACGCCGTCAACGGCGCCACGAGCACGGACCTCGTGTCCCAGGTCGGGCAGCCGGACGTGCTCTCCCACCTGCGTTCCGCGGCCGTCGTCATGGTGATGATCGGCGCGAACGACCTCCCGCTGGAGCCGAGCTCGGGCACGGCCTGCTCGACGAGCGATGACTCCGCCTGCCTGGCACCGAAGCTCGCTGCGCTGCGCAGCGCGCTCCAGCACGTCGTGGCCGTCGTCCACGGCGCGTCCCCGCACGCCGTGGTCGCGCTGCTCGGCTACTGGAACGTCGGGCTGGACGGTGACGTGGCCCGAGGGCGGGGCCCGGACGTCCTGACGAACGGCCGCGCCGTCACCGGTGCGGTCAACGACGTCATCGCGTCGGTCGTCGGCGCCACCGGCTCGCTCTACGTCGACGTCGCCCGCGTGCTCCTCGGACCGACCGGCGGTCGCGACCCCACGGACGACCTCCAGGCCGACGGCGACCACACCGACGAGAGCGGGAACTCGCCGCTCGCCGACGCCGTCATGACGGCCCTGCGGGACTCGGGGGCGCTCGGCACGCTACGGCGCGCTGCGGTCGTCGCCGCGACGGACCCCGGCAGCACCCCCGCGGCGTCCAGCCGTTCCTCGAGCGCCGGTGCCAGCGTGGCCGCGAACGAGCGGGTCAGGTGGTTGTCGTCGAGGTAGACCCAGACGTTGCCGACCGAGGGGGTGCAGCGGCCCCCGGGACAGACGAGGTCGGTGAGGTCGACGGCGGTGAACCCCGGGATGCCACCGCGCCCGGCGAGCGTGGCCGCGGGGTCGGTGGCGGCGAGCTTCTCCGCCACGGGCCGTGTGCACGCCTCGTCGCCACGGGTGAGCGCGCACGAGACGACGCCGGAGGGGAAGCGGGGGTTGTCGCGCAGGCCGACCACGGGGGTGCCGCGGGAGGTGAGCGCCCGCACGGCGCCCGGCAGCCCGGTCACCACGCGCTCCGCCGGGGTGGTCGGGTGGGCGGCGGTCGACACCACGACGACGAGGTCGACACGCCGGCTCGTGGCGTAGGCGAGGGCCTCCTCGTTGAAGCGTGCGCACGCGCCCGTGCGGGTCGACGCCTCGCCGAACGAGCACGCCCCCTTGAGCACGGCCACCAGCCGCCACCGGTGCGCCCGGGCCAGGGGCTCCAGCGCCGCGAGCCACTGCTCGGCGTGGGAGTCGCCGACGACGAGGACCGTGGCGGACGCGGCACCCTCGGGCTCGAGCTGCGTGCACGACGTCCCCAGGGCGGGGTCGGCCCACGGGCCCCTGCAGACCGCGGGGAGAGTCGCGAACTCGTCCTGCAGCGCGGTGACGGCGGGGAGGCGGCGGTCGAGCGCCACGGCCGGCGCGACCTCCCCGGAGTGCACGGCCCGGGCGCCGGGGTAGCCGGCCACGACCGCGCCGCGCGACAGCTCGGCCCCACGTCGCCCGGCGGCGTCGAGGGTGAGGACGCCGGCGCCGGCGACCGCGACGACGAGCCCGGCCGTCCCGAGCGCGAGGACGGCGGCGCGGCGCGGGGCGACGCGGCCCAGGTCGAGCCGGCGCAGCGGCCGCTCGACGACCCGGGTCAGCCCCCACGCGAGGAGCAGCGAGACCGCGACGAGGACGGCGCCGTCGGCGACGACGGCGTGGGGCCGTCCCGTGGTGGCGAGCCACAGCACGAGCACCGGCCAGTGCACGAGGTAGAGCGCGTACGAGACGCCGCCCAGCCCGACGAGCGGGGGGAGGGCCAGGACGCGGTCGGTGCCCCACCGCGTCGTCGCGCCACCGGCGAGGACCACGGCGGCGGCGCTCACGAGGGGCCACAGCGCGGCCCAGCCGGGGAACGAGCCCTGGACGTCGAGCACGACACCGCAGGACACCAGCCCGGCCACGCCGACCCAGCCCAGGGGAGCCGCGACGCGCGGCCCCACGCGCACGCGGCCGACCAGCAGGGCGAGCAGCCCGCCGAGGCCGAGCTCCCACAGGCGGGCGGTGGTGTCGAAGTAGGCGAAGGACTGCCGGGTCGCCGCCGTGTGCACCGACCACGCGAACGAGGCGAGGGTGACCACCGCGAGGCCGGCGGCGACGGCCGCGGGGACGCCCATCCTCCGGGTGCGGCGGGCGACGGCCGCGCAGGCGAGGACGAGGAGGGGCCACACGAGGAACAGCTGCCCCTGCACCGAGAGGGACCACATGTGCTGCAGCGGGCTGGCTGACCCCTTGTCGGCTGCGTAGTAGTCGACGGCGCGGTGGGCGAGGACCCAGTTCTCGGAGTACGTCATCGAGCCGATGCCGTCGACGAGGACCGACCGCCAGCGCGGCGCGGGCAGGAGCAGCAGGGCGGCGCCGACCGTCGCCGTGACGACGACGGCGGCGGTCGGGACGAGGCGCGCGAAGATCCGCGCCCACTCCCGGGGCGGGCTCACCCGCTCACCCCGCTCGAGCCGGCGTACGAGCCCACCGGTGAGGAAGAAGGCCGACACCAGGAGGAAGACGTCCACGCCGCCGCTGACGCGCCCGAACCACACGTGGTAGGCGACGACGAGCAGCACGGCGAGGGCCCGCAGCCCCTCGACGTCGTTCCTGCGGGACGGGCTCGGACCGGGCACCCGGACATCCGAGCGGCCCGCGGTGACCCCCGGTCAGACACCACGTGACGCGCAGGCGAACACCTAGGCTCGGCTCCATGGCAGCACGCGCGGGCATCGTCGTCACGGGCACCGAGGTGCTCACCGGCCGCGTCACCGACCGCAACGGTCCGTGGCTCGCCGAGCGGCTGCGGCTGCTCGGGGTCGACGTGGGCCAGGTGGTCGTCGTCGGCGACCGTCGCGAGGACCTCGCCGCGGCGCTGCGCCACCTGGCGGGGGGCCACGACCTCGTCATCACGACGGGCGGTCTCGGCCCCACGGCCGACGACCTGACGGCCGAGGTCGTCGCCGAGGTGCAGGGCGCGGTCCTGCGCCTCGACCCCGACCTCGAGGCCCGCATCGCGGCCCGCGTCGCCTCGCTGACCGCCGCCCGCGGCTGGGCCACCGCCCCGGAGACGATGGCCCGCGGGGTGCGCAAGCAGGCGATGGTGCCCGAGGGGGCGCACGTCCTGGAGCCGGTCGGCACCGCGCCGGGGCTGGTGGTCCCCTCCGCCCAGGGCCCCGCGGTGCTCGTCCTGCCCGGTCCGCCCGGGGAGCTGCGGCCGATGTGGGAGGACGCGGTGCGGGACACGCTGGTCCTCGCCGCGCTCGCCGGGCGCGAGGAGCTGCGCCAGCGGACGGTGCGCATCTGGGGACCGCCGGAGGCCGAGCTCGCCGAGGTCCTGCGCACGCACGAGGCGAAGCACGGGCTGGAGGGCCTGGAGGTCACGACCTGTCTGCGCTCGGGCGAGCTCGAGGTCGTCACCCGGTTCGCACCCGCCGCCCAGGGCGCGTACGACCAGCTCGAGGCGACTCTCGTCGCGGCCTTCGCGGACGCCGTCTACAGCACCGACGGGCGCACCGTCGACGAGGTCGTCTTCGACCTGTTCGCCGGCACCGGCGCCACGCTCGCGACCGCCGAGTCCTGCACCGCCGGGCTGCTCGCCGGCCGCGTCGCCGACCTGCCGGGGTCCTCGGCCCACCTCGTCGGCGGCTTCGTCACCTACGCGAACGAGGCGAAGACCGCGCTCGTCGGCGTCCCCCCACGGCTGCTCGAGGAGCACGGGGCGGTGAGCCCGGAGGTCGCCGAGGCGATGGCGCGGGGGGCGCGCGAGCGGCTGGGCACCACGTGGGGGGTGGGGGTGACGGGGGTCGCCGGACCGGGGGGAGGGACGCCCGAGAAGCCGGTCGGCCTCGTCCACGTGTGCGCGAGCAGCGCCGACCGGACCGAGCACCGGGTGCTGCGGCTCGGCGGCTCGCGGGAGGCCGTGCGCCGGCGGACCGTGGTGGAGTGCCTGCACCTGCTCCGGGTGCTGCTGGACGCGGCCCGTTGACGCGCCGTCAGCCGCCCGCCTGCTCGGAGGAGTCCACGAGGCTCGCGACGTGCGGCGGCAGGTCCCCGTCGAGGAGGTCCTGGAGGCTGGTGCCGTCGAGCACCTCGCTGAGGCTGGAGCGCACCGCGACCCACACCGCCGGCAGGTGCTCGGCGACGCCCTCGTAGGCGGTGTCCTGGGGCCGCAGCCCGCGGACCTCGGCGAGCGGGCCGTCGACCGCCCGGAACACGTCGCCGAGCGAGATCTCCGCGGCCGGCCGGGCGAGGACGTAGCCACCCCGCGGCCCGCGCCGGCTCGTGACGAGCCCGGCGACCCGCAGCTCGAGGAGGACGGACCCGAGGAACTTGTGGGGGAGCGACTGCCGCCGCGCGAGCAGCTCCGAGGTGAGGTGCTCGGCGCTCGCCGCCCGGGCGTCGGCGAGCGCCAGCATCGCCCGGACGGCGTAGTCGGTGCGGGCCGAGATGCCGAGCACCGCGCTGTGGCGGACCGGTCGGGGCGGCCCCTCGCGCAGCCTGCCCGTCATGCCACGGGCCCGGCGCCGACCGGCTCCTCGCTGCGCAGGGCCCACGCGACGACGTCCTCGCCGGCGGTGTACCGGCGGCGCTCCGCCTCGGCCCGGGTCACCTGGGCCACGAACCGCTCTCCGTCGTCCGCGGTCAGCTCGATGCGGACCTCGAACCCGAGCCGGACGACCCGGTCGACACGGGCGGCGACGAGCGGGCCGACCGCCCCCTCGGCGGCCTGGCGCGACGCGGCCGTCGCGTGGTCGCGCTCGAGGACGATGTCGTGCGGACGCACCAGCCGGTCGCCCAGGCGCGAGACGGCGCCGAGGAAGGACATGACGAAGTCGTTCTCGGGCCGCTCGTAGAGGCTGACGGGGTCGCCCACCTGCTCGATGCGACCCTTGTTGAGCACCGCGATCCGGTCGGCGACGTCGAGCGCCTCCTCCTGGTCGTGCGTGACGAGGACGGTCGTCACGTGGACCTCGTCGTGCAGGCGGCGCAGCCAGCGCCGCAGGTCGGCGCGGACCTTGGCGTCGAGGGCACCGAACGGCTCGTCGAGGAGCAGCACCTGGGGGTCGACGGCGAGGGCCCGGGCGAGGGCCATCCGCTGCCGCTGCCCACCGGAGAGCTGCGCCGGGTAGCGGTGCTGGAACCCGTCCAGCCCGACGATCTCGAGCAGGTCGTCGACCTTGCGGGCGACCTCCGCCTTCGGGCGGCGGCGGATGGTCAGCCCGAAGGCGACGTTGTCGCGCACCGTCATGTGCTTGAAGGCGGCGTAGTGCTGGAAGACGAAGCCGATGCCGCGGCGCTGGGGCGGCTGGTGCGTCACGTCCTCGCCGTCGATGCGCACGATGCCGCCGTCGAGGTCCTCGAGCCCGGCGATCGAGCGCAGCAGCGTCGACTTGCCGGAGCCGCTCGGGCCGAGCAGCGCCGTGAGGGACCCGGCGGGGATCTCGAGGCTCACGTCGTCGAGCGCGACGAAGCCGCCGTAGGTCTTGCGGGCGTCGGTCACGGTGATCATCGGTGGGTCCTCTTCCGGTCGAGCAGCGTCATGCCGAGGAGCGTGAGCAGCGCGAGGCCCATGAGGAGGGTCGCCGCGGTGTACGCGCCGTAGGTGTTGTGGTCGTCGATGTAGCGCGAGTGGACGAGGAGGGTGAGGGTCTGGCTGACGCCCGGGAAGCCGGACGAGACCATGATCACCGCCCCGAACTCGCCGAGGGCCCGTGCGACGGTGAGCACGACGCCGTAGGTCAGTCCCCACCGGATGGCCGGCAGGGTGATGCGCCAGAACGTCTGCCAGCCGGACGCGCCGAGGGTGGCGGCCGCCTGCTCCTGCTCGGTGCCGATCTCGTGGAGCACCGGTTCGACCTCGCGGACCACGAAGGGCAGCGTCACGAAGACGGTCGCGATGACCATGCCGGGCAGGCCGAAGATCACCTTGATGCCGGTGCTCTGCTCCAGGCCGCCGAACCACCCGCCGACCCCCCACAGCATGATGAGGGAGACACCGACGACGATGGGGGACACCGCGAAGGGCAGGTCGACGACGGCCTGGACCACCCCGCGGAACGGCACCCGCCACCGGGCGAGCGCGATGGCGGTGACCACGCCGAAGACGACGTTGAGCGGCACGGTGATCGCGACGATGAGCAGTGAGAGGTTGAGCGCCGAGACCGCCGCGGGAGTGCGCACGGACGCCAGGAACGGGCCGAGACCCTCCCCGAAGGTGCGCCAGAGGATGACGACGATCGGGACCGCGAGGAGACCGACGAGGTAGACGAGGGCGAGCGTGCGCAGCGCGAGGGTCGCCCGACGGGAGGTCCTCATGCGGTGCTCGCCTCCCGCCGCTGGCTGAGCGTGGCCCAGACCCGCAGGACGAACAGGGTGAGGAAGGACACCGACAGCAGGGCCACCGACACGGCGGCCGCCGCGGCCGGGCTGTCGATCTCGATCTGCTGCTGGATGTACTGCGACACCACCTGGGTCTCCCGCGGGATGTTGCCCCCGATGAGGACGACCGAGCCGTACTCGCCGACCGCCCGGGCGAAGGCGAGCCCCGTCCCGGAGATGACCGCCGGCGCGAGGGAGGGCAGGACCACCCGGCGGAAGATCGTCGTGTTCGACGCGCCGAGCGAGGCCGCGGCCTCCTCGACCTCGCGGTCGAGCTCGATGAGGACGGGTTGCACGGACCGGACGACGAACGGCAGCGTGACGAAGGCCAGGGCGACCCCGAGCCCCCAGCGAGTGGCGTTGAGGTGCACGCCGATCGGGCTGTTCGGGCCGTAGAGCGAGAGCAGGACGATGCTCGCGACGATCGTCGGCAGCGCGAACGGCAAGTCGATGAGGGCGTTGACGACCCGCTGCCCCGGGAACTCGTCGCGGACGAGGACCCAGGCGACGAGCGTCCCCATCACGGCGTTGACGAGGGCGACGACGACGGAGACCCCGAGCGTGACCTCGAGGGCCGCGAGGGCGGCCGGCGCGGTGACCGCGGCCCAGAAGCCGGACAGGCCGTCGTCGAACGAGCGGACGGTGAGGGCCGCGAGCGGTAGCAGCACCATGAGGCTGAGCCACAGGCCGACGACGCCGAGACCGAGGGCGCGGCCCCCGGGACCGCCCCGGCGGCGCCTCCCTCCCTGTGAGGAGGCGCGGGCCGGGGCGGCCGACGGGGGAGCCGGGGACGGGGGAGCCCCGACCGGCTGGGTGGTGGTGGACACGCCTGCGCTCACTGCGTCGCGGCGTTGTAGATCTTCGCGACGGAGCCCTTCTCCTTGTCGAAGAGGGCCGGGTCGACCGTGCTCCAACCGCCGAGGTCGGCGATCGTCCAGAGCTTCTCCGGGGCGGGGAAGTCCGTGGCGAACTCGGCCGCGACGGTCTCGTCGACCGGGCGGAACCCCGCCTGGGCCCAGAGCTTCTGCGCCTGCGGCGTGTAGAGGAACTCGTCGAAGGCCTTGGCCTTCGCCGCGTTCTTGCTGGTGCTGAGGACGGCCACCGGGTTCTCGATCTTGAAGGTCTGCGGCGGGGTCACGTGCTCCACCGGGTCGCCCTCCCGCTCGATGAACAGCGCCTCGTTCTCGTAGCTGAGCAGGGCGTCGCCGCTGCCCTGGAGGAAGGTCTCGGTGGCCTCGCGTCCCGACTTCGGCTGCACCTTGACGTGGTCGCTCACGAGGGCGTTGACGTAGTCGAGGCCGGCCTGCACGTCCTGGCCGCCCTGGCTCTTCACGGCGTAGGGCGCCAGGAGGTTCCACTTCGCCGAGCCCGAGCTGAACGGGTTGGGCGTCACGACCTCGACGCCGGGCTTCAGCAGGTCGTCCCAGTCCTTGATGCCCTTGGGGTTGCCCTTGCGGACGACGATCGTCACGACCGACCCGAAGGGGATGCCCCGGTGCTCGCCGGAGCTCCAGCCCGGGTCGACCATCTTGGCGTCCACGAGGCGGGTGACGTCGGGCTCCACGGAGAAGCTGACGATGTCGGCCTCGGCGCCGGCGGCGACCTTGCGCGACTGGTCGCCCGAGGCGCCGTAGGACTGCTGGAACTGCACCCCCTTGCCCGCCTCGGTCTTCTGGAAGGCGGGGATCACCAGGTCGTAACCCACCTTCGGGACGGCGTACCCGTAGAGGTTGAGCGTCGTCGTGGCGCCTGCGGCCCCCCCGCCGGCGGCGGCGTCGACGTTGTCGCTGGCCCCGCCCCCGGCGCAGGCGCCCACCATCAGGGTCGCCCCCGTGAGGAAGGCAGCCAGTGCGGTTCGTCGGCTCGTCATCATGTGCTCCTGCGGCTCGTGCGTGTGTCGCGGACCCCTGCTCGCCACACAAACCCTATGGGGTTAGTAGGAATGGCCGCAAGGAAACGGAGAAAGTGGCGAGCGAGCACAGGAGCCCGGCCCGAAACCCTCAGGTCGGGACTCGTGCGACCGATGGGGCGGGCGTGGTGGACCGTCTCGACCTGCCGACTCGGCGCGCCCGGTCCATGATGGGCACACCCCCTCGTTCCCTGTCCTCGAGGTCCCGCGTGCTCGTGCGTTCCCTGTCCTTCGGTGTCGCCTACGCCCTGGCCACCGTGCTCGGGCGTGCCGTCGTCGACCCCGCGACGGGCCTGGCCCTCTTCTGGCCGGCCGCCGGGGTGGGCGCCCTCTGGGGGCTGATGGCGCGCGGACGCCGCGAGCTTGCGGTCGTGGCCGCGGTGGCCGGCGTCGTCGCCGCCCTCGCCAACGGGCTGACCGGGTTCGGCTGGGGCACCGCGCTCCTGCTCGGCGTGGCCAACGCGGTCGTCGCCGCGGGCACGCGCCTGGTCTACAGCGAGTTCCGGGTGCGCACCAGCCGCCGGCAGGGAGGCCGCCCCCGCTGGGACGCCGAGCGCTACGCGAGCCTGTCCGACTTCTGGCGGCTGATGCTCGCCGGGTTCGTCGCGACCACGGCCAGCGCCCTGGTCGCCGTCGTCGCCCTCGGGCCCGTCGGCGGCGCACCGGTCACGCCGGCCACCGCGCTGGCGTGGGTCCTGCGCAACGGCGCGGCGGTCGCGGTCCTCACGGGGCCAGGCCTGACGACCAGGCACGCCCGCGCCCGCACCACCTGGGCGCAGCTCGCCGAGTTCGGCCTCGTCCTCGTCGTCACGGTCCCCGTCGTCTGGGCCGTCTTCGGGACCCGCCACACGCTGCCGCTCGCCTTCCTTCCCATCGCGCTGCTCCTCTGGAGCGGCATCCGGCTGCCGGTCCCGCTCGCGGCGGCCCACGGGGCGCTCATCGCGCTCGGGACCTTCCTCCTCGTGCGGTTCGCCGACGGTGGTCCGTTCGGCGCCATCGCCGACCCGGTCTCCGCGGCCCAGGTCCTGCAGGCCTACATGATCCTCGCCTCCGGGCTCGCGGTGATCCTCGCGACCGTCCAGACCGAGCGCGACCGGCTCCTGGAGTCGCTCTCGGTGTCGCGGCGCTCGGCGCGCATCCAGGCCGCGGACCTCGTCGCCATCACCCAGACCATCCCCGACGCGCTCGCGGTCGTCGACCGGCTCGGCCGGATGCGTCCGCTCAACACCGCCGCCCACCGCTGGCTCGGACCGCCGTTGCCGGACGGCTTCGCGGCGCGGCCCCCGCTGGCGCTCTCGGCCGAGAGCCTGGACCGCGCCGAGGACACGAGCGCACCGGGCCGGGCCCTGCGGGGCGAGCGCGTCGAGGACGAGCTGGTCCTCCTCGAGGACGTCGAGAGCGGCGAGACGCGGATGGTGACCGTCCACGCCGTCCCGCTGCGCGACCTCGACACCCGCAGCCCCGACCGCGCCCTCGTCGTGCTGCACGACAGCACCGAGGAGCACCGGCGCGTCACCGACCTCGACGCGGCGCGCGAGCGCTCCGAGCGGCTCGTCGCCGACGCGCCCCACGGGATCGCCGTGCTGGACCGCCAGGGCCGCATCATCCGGGCCAACGACAGCCTCGCGGAGGTCACCGGGCGGCCGCTGCACGAGCTCGAGGGCCTGCCGGTCGACGGTCTCTCGCCGCGCCACCCCGACGACGTCGCCCGCCACCTCGAGCGCGTGCTCCACGAGAACGGCCGCCCCGTCCGGGACGAGTGGACGCTCACCCGGCCCGACGGCGTCGACGTGCGCGTGGCGCTGACCAGCCGGGTGCTCTCGGCGGGGGAGGAGCGGGCCGAGACCGACGGCGTCGTGGTCATGAACGTCATCGACGTCTCCGAGCGGCACCGCTACGAGCAGCGCCTCACCCACCTCGCCGACCACGACGCGCTGACCGGCCTGCCGAACCGACGCCGGTTCGAGGAGGACCTGGAGCGCCAGCACCGCCGCGTCGAGCGGTACGGGCCCACCGGCGCCCTCATCCTCCTCGACCTCGACAACTTCAAGGACGTCAACGACACGCTCGGCCACGCGGCCGGCGACCAGCTGATCGTCTCGACGGCGAACGTCCTGCGGGCGACGGTGCCCCCGTCCGACCTCGTCGCGCGGCTGGGTGGCGACGAGTTCGCCGTGCTCCTGCCGGACGCGGACCGCGCCGGCGCGGAGATCGTCGCGGCCGAGATCGTCGAGCGCGTGCGGGCGCACACCTCCACCCTCGACGGCGTCAACCGGCGGGTCACCGCGAGCGTCGGCGTCGTGACGTTCGCCGACGCCCAGCAGCAGGACTCCGACATCCTCGCCCTCGCCGACATGCTCATGTACGACGCGAAGGACGACGGCCGCAACTGCTACGTCCTCCTCGGGGACTCGGCGCGACCGGAGCCGCGCTCGGGCGCCCGGCTGGCCTGGCGCTCCCGCCTCGAGAACGCCATCGAGAACGACCTCTTCGAGCTCTACCTCCAGCCGATCGTCGACGTCCGCACCAACCGCGTCAGCGGCGCGGAGGCCCTGCTCCGGCTCGTCGACGAGGGAGAGCCGGTCGCCCCCGGGCGCTTCGTGTACATCGCCGAGCGGACCGGTCTGGCCCCGGCCATGGACGCCTGGGTGGTGCGGCACGGGATCGCGATGCTCCGCCGCCTCCAGGCGCTGGCCCCCGGGCTCACGCTGGCGGTCAACATCTCCGGCAGCTCGATGGGGGACCCCGGCATCGAGGCCGAGCTCGTCGCCGGCCTGGAGCCGCACGACATCGACGCCGGCTCGCTCGTCGTCGAGGTCACCGAGACGGCCGCGGTCTCCGACGTGCTCGCCGCGCGGGCCTTCGCCGCCCGCCTCGGTGCCCTCGGCGTCCGCTTCGCCCTCGACGACTTCGGCACCGGGTTCGGGTCCTTCTCCTACCTCAAGCACATGCGCTTCGACGTCGTGAAGATCGACGGCGAGTTCGTCGCCGACTCCGACCAGAGCGACACCGACCGGGCCATCCTCGAGTCGATCGTCCGCATCGCGCACTTCCTCGGCAAGCGCACGGTGGCCGAGTTCGTCGGCCGGTGGGAGACCCTCGACGTCGTCCGTGACCTGGGCATCGACTACGCTCAGGGCTACCTCCTGGGGGAGCCGGTGCCGTTCGACGAGTTCGTGGCCCGTCACCTGGGGGATGAGGCGGGGGCCCCGGGGGGACGGCGCCGCGACCTCGCCCGGGCAACGACGCCGCACGTCATCGACCCGCGGAGGGATCTCCCGTGAGCAGCACGACCAACCGGCTCCAGCGGGGCACCGGCATCTTCGTCGTCCTCATGGCGACGGCCGCCGCCGGGATGCTCTGGTTCGCCCTCACGCTCACCGACCCCGAGGCGCGGCGCCCCGCCAAGGAGGGCGCGGTGTTCGGGGTCTGGCAGGTCCTCTACGACACGCAGGCTCCCTCGACCCAGCTGCTCGTCGCCGCGATCGGCCTCGCCCTCCTCCTGGCCGCCGGGGTCGCGCTCGTCGAGAGCCGCATCACCAAGCGCTACCGCCGCTCGGAGAACTCGGGCGAGACGCCGCTGGCGCCGAAGCTCGTCATGGCGCGCACCGCCGGGGTCTACCACGGCCCGGTCACGGTGACGGTCCTCATCCCTGCGCACAACGAGGAGGACCGGATCGTCGCCACGCTCGCCTCCCTCCAGGAGCAGACGACCCGTCCCGACCGCGTCGTCGTCGTCGCCGACAACTGCACCGACGCGACCGAGGAGCTGGCCCGGGCGGCGGGGGTCGAGGTCTTCACGACCCTCGACAACGCGCACAAGAAGGCCGGCGGCCTCAACCAGGCCCTCGCGAGCCTGCTGCCGGAGCTCGGCGAGAACGACACCGTCATGGTCATGGACGCCGACACCGTCATCGGCCACGAGTACCTCGAGACGGCGAAGCAGCGGATGACCGAGGACCGCGCCCTCATGGCGATCGGCGGCCTCTTCATGGGCGAGGACGGTCACGGTCTCATCGGGCAGTTCCAGCGCAACGAGTACATCCGCTACAGCCGGGACATCAAGCGCCGGCGCGGGCGGCTGTTCGTCCTCACCGGTACGGCGTCGGTCTTCCGGTCCGCGGCGCTGCGCGAGGTCGCGGCCCAGCGCGGCCGGTTGCTCCCCGGCGTCCCCGGCGACGTCTACGACACGGTCGCGCTCACCGAGGACAACGAGCTGACGCTCGCCCTGAAGTCGCTCGGCGCCCTCATGACCTCGCCGGCGCAGTGCACGGTGGTCACCGAGGTCATGCCGACCTGGCGGGCGATCTGGCACCAGCGCCTGCGCTGGCAGCGCGGGGCGCTCGAGAACCTCGGGGCCTACGGCCTGACCCCGCAGACCTCGCGGTACTGGGTGCAGCAGTTCGGCATCGGGTACGGGTCGGTCGCCCTGCTCAGCTACTACGCCGCGATCTTCACGATGGCGGTGTCGCTCGACGACTGGGTCTGGTTCCCCTTCTGGCTCGGCGTCGGCGGGCTCTTCATGGTCGAGCGCGTCGTCACCGCCTGGCGTGGGGGATGGCGGGCCCGTCTCGTCGCGGCCACGCTCTTCCCGGAGCTCGTCTACGCGACGTTCCTCAACGTCGTCTTCCTCAAGGGCGTGGTCGACATCCTCGTCGGACGGCAGGCGCAATGGTCCCACGTGACCCGGTCGGCCGACGGCAAGGTCGTCGTCCGGGACGGGCCGCACGCATGACCGCCGTCGCCGTGCCGACCGGGCTCCTGTTCCCCGAGAGCACGATCTACTCCCCGTGGTTCGCCGTGCTCAGTGTCTTCGTCGCCATCAACACGGTCATGTACGTCGCGCTGGCCGTCGCGAAGATCCTCCCCAAGGTCGACCCGCGCGAGTGGCTGCCGCGGCGCTACCAGCGCGCCCAGTCGCGCAGCATCCACCCGGTGGCCCCGGATGCCGCGAGGGACGAGGACGCCCTCAGGCGCTGACCTCCCGCTCCCGCCCCGCGAGGAGGGGCGCGAGCGTCGGGCCGGGCTCGTCGCCGAGCAGCGAGGCCGCCACCCACCGGGCGGCGAGGCCGTCGAACGTGCCGAGGTGGCGCAGCATCGAGTGGGTGCCGCCGGGCACGGTGACGATGCCGCCACGCGTGCCCGGCCCGAGACGCCGGGCGACGTCGCGCGCGAGGTCCGGACGGGCGACGCGGTCGGCGTCCCCGTGGACGAGGAGGACGTCGCGGCCGGACAGCGGCCCGACGGGGTCGCCGTGAGCCAGCCACGTCGCGAGGCCGACGACGGCACGCACCCGCTCGTCCCCGGCGGCCAGCAGGGCGGCGCGGCCCCCGAGGCTGTGCCCGACGAGCGCGACCGGGACGTCGCCGACCTGCTCCGTCACGCGGTCGAGCGCCCACCGCGCGTCGTCGACCGGGTTCGGGTGGCCGGACCAGCCGCGGGTCGAGTTGAGCAGCCGCCAGACCGCGAGCCGGCGCCGTCCGGTGGTGGCCAGGCGGCCCGCGACCGGCACCATCCGCAGCACGGACAGCTGGGTGGGGCTGACGGGCACGCCGCCGGTCCGGCTGCCGCCGCCGTGCAGGACGACGACGGCGCCCCGCGGCTCGGCGGGCACGGTCGTCGGCTCCAGGCGGCTGCGCACGTCGGTCACGGGTCCTGTCTACCCCGGGCGCCCGTGTCCCACCCGGCCGGCTCCGATCCGGTGGGCAGGAGCGGGCCGAACTCCCGGCGTGCCCACCCGTCGTGACCGTCCCTACCGTGCCGTCGTCGCCGTGGCGCGGTTCGTGTTCCGCGTGCTCGGCCTGCGCGTCGAGGTGCGGGGCAGCGGGGTCGGCTCGTGCGCTTCCTCGCCAAGGAGGCCGTCTTCCGCGCGCCCGTCGCCGGGTGGCTGATGCGCGCCATGGGGCACGTCCCGGTCGACCGCCGGGCGGGCGCGGCGGCCGCGGTCCGGGCGCTGCGGCTCCTGCGCGCCGGCGAGGTGGTCGGCGGGGGCTGCACCGGGTCCTCAGCGTCGGGGGCCGGCTCTCGGTGCGGCGCGGACGGTGGGTCGGCGTCGTCGTCGGCGAGCCGCTGGTACCCCGGCCGGGGGAGGGTGTCGAGGAGCTGACCGACCGGCTCCACGCCCGCCTCGAGACGCTCGTCGAGGGCCTCGTCGACCGCTACCCGGACGCGCCGCGGGACCCGGTGTCCGCATGGTGGTGGCCGGCCACCCGCGGTGGCGGGGCTCCGGACGCGGCTGACGCCGCGCGGCTGGACCGGGCGGCGATGGACGAGGCCGACGACCATGCGGCTCGTCGACGGGCCCGACAGCGTTGACATCGTTGTCGCACAGGCGGAATCGTTTACATCACACGTAACCGGCCAGTAGGTGTGAGCAGGATCTCTGGCGGTACGTCGGATGTGACGAAGGACTCCCGCGTCGAAACGCTTCGACCGTGGACCGGCCACCCGCGCCTACGGTGCAATGGCTGTCTCGCAGGGCGGGACGCACGACGTCGTGGTCCCGCCCTCGGGTTGACCTGCGTGACGACCGAAAAGGGTGAGCATTGTGGCCGACCTGGAGAAGTCCCTGGACGAAGCGGGACTGACCAACGAGAGCGTCCGGGAGTACGTCCGTCACTGGGCGGACTTCCTCGGCGCCGAGCGCATCGAGGTGGTCTCGGCGTCCGACGACGCCCGCCTCGTGCGGGAGGCCCTGGAGGCGGGGGAGATCGAGCCGGCCGGGGAGGGGCTCTACTACTCGCGCAGCTACTCCAAGGACACCGCGCGGTCGGAGGAGCGCACGATCGTCGCCACGAGCCGCCCCGAGGACCGGGGCGTCTACAACAACTGGCGCCACAGCGACGAGATCCGGCCGGTCGTCGAGGGCCACATGAAGGGCGCCATGGCCGGCAAGACCATGTACGTCATCCCCTACCTCATGGCCCCGCCCGGCAGCCCCCTCGAGCGCTTCGCCGCGGGCGTCGAGATCACCGACAACCGCACCGTCTGCCTCCACATGATCCGGATGGCGCGCGTCGGCGTGAACCACATCAACTCGCTCGCGGAGCAGGACGTGTTCGTCCGCGCCGTGCACGTGACCGGCGACCTGCCGAACCTCGGCCAGGGCACGCCCGACGACCAGCGCTACTTCGTCACCGTCGCGGACGAGCGGACCATCCTCCACTTCGGCAGCAGCTACGGCGGCAACGCGCTGCTCGGCAAGATCGCCCACGGCCTGCGCCAGGCGGCGTACGACGGCTGGGCGTCGGGCGAGTTCCTCGGCGAGCAGTTCATGCTCCTCGGCATCACCGACAAGGAGACCGGCGAGACCCACCACGTCTGCGGCGGCTTCCCCAGCGCATCGGGCAAGACGAACCTCGCGATGACGCTCGCCCCGGACGCGCTCGGCGACCGGTACCACGTCAGCTTCTACGGTGACGACATCGCGTGGCTCTGGGTCGACCCAAGCGACGGCCAGCTCTACGGGCTCAACCCCGAGAACGGCGTCTTCGGTGTCGCCAAGGACACGAACGAGAAGACCAACCCGACCGCGCTGGACTCCATCGCCGAGGGCACGCAGGCGCTCTTCACGAACGTCGCCTACAACGAGAGCACCCACGAGGTCTGGTGGGAGGGCAAGACGCCCGAGCGCCCCGCCGACGTCACCGGCTGGCGGGACTGGAAGGGCGAGCTCATCGCCGACCGCAACCCCGACGAGGCGAACGACCCCTGGGCACACCCGAACTCGCGGTTCACGACGACGCTCGCCAACGTGCCGAACGTCGCCCCCGACTTCGAGGACCCGAAGGGCGTCAAGATCGACGCGATCATCTTCGGTGGCCGCACCCGCGACCGCGAGCCGCTCGTGCGCGCCATCACCGACCTCGCCGAGGGCGTCTACGACGGCCTGACGCTCGGCGCCGAGGCGACCTTCGCCGCCGAGGGCGTCGACGGCAAGCTGCGCTACGACCCGATGTCGATGCGCCCGTTCATGTCCTACCCCGAGGGCCCCTACGCCGCGCACTGGCTGAAGATCGTCGGGGCCGCGAAGGACCAGCCGATCTTCGCGCACGTCAACTGGTTCCAGCGCGACGAGGAGGACGGCCACTTCCTCTGGCCCGGCTACCGCGAGAACCTCCGCGCGCTCCTCTGGCTCGTGCAGCTCAAGAAGGGCGAGGTGACCGGTCGCCGCACCGCGGTCGGCATCCTCCCGACCAAGGACGAGCTCGACCTCGTCGGTCTCGAGATCGACGAGGACGACCTCGACACGATCCTCGACGTCGACGTGCAGCGCTGGCGCGAGGAGATGGGCCACCGCGAGGAGCACCTGCGGCAGTTCGCGGACCTGCCCGAGGAGATCTGGGAGGCCCACCGGCGCGTGGCCGCGGCCCTCGAGGCGGACGCCAGCGTCCGCGCCTGAGCGACCTCGGACGGGCCCGGGCCCCGGGGGTGCGAACCCTCGGGGCCCGGGCCCTCCCGCGTCCACCCCTACGATGCTCGGCGTGGCGGTCGCACGGTTCGCGGGGCTCGAGGCCCGGGGCGTCGAGGCGGTCGTCCACGACCCCGACGCGCTGACCAGCGGCTTCTGGGCCGTCGTCGTCACCTTCGAGGGCGAGCTGACCGCCGTCCGGATGGGGGAGGTCAGCCGCGGGGCGCCGCCGGCCGTCGACGCCGGCTGGGCCGGCCTCGCGGGGGAGTGGCGCACGAGCCTGGACCGGGACGGGTACGTCGCGGCCGTCGAGGAGGTACGGGCGCGCATCGCCGTGGGCACGGTCTACCAGGTCAACGTCTGCCGGGTGCTCGAGCGCGACCTGCCCGACGACGCCTCGGTGCTGGGGCTGGGGGCGGTGCTCGCCCGCGGCAACCCCGCGCCGTACGCGGCGACCCTCGACCTCCCGGAGGCGGGACTCGAGATCGCCTGTGCCTCACCGGAGCTGTTCCTCCAGCGGCGTGGTGACCTGGTCCGCTCCGGACCCATCAAGGGCACCGCGCCGACCGCCGGAGGGCTGCTCCCCAAGGACTACAGCGAGAACGTCATGATCGTCGACCTCGTCCGCAACGACCTCGGGCACGTCAGCCGTCCCGGGACGGTGGAGGTCGAGGCGCTCTGCCGGCTCGAGGAGCACCCCGGGCTCGTCCACCTGACCTCCGACGTCGCGGGCCGCCTGCGCCCGGGCACGGGGTGGCGCGAGCTGCTCGCGGCGACCTTCCCGCCGGGCTCGGTCAGCGGCGCGCCGAAGCACACGGCGCTCCGGGCGATCGCCGACCTCGAGCCTGTGCCGCGCGGCCCCTACTGCGGCGCGGTCGGCTGGGTCGACGCCGACCGCGACGAGGCAGAGCTGGCCGTCGGCATCCGCACCTTCTGGGCCGCCCGCACCGACGACGGACGGCGCGTCCTGCGGTTCGGCACGGGCGCCGGGATCACGTGGGGCAGCTCGCCGGAGGGGGAGTGGGCCGAGACCGAGCTCAAGGCGGCGCGTCTCGTCGCCCTTGCCGCGGGACGGCCGGTCGCGTCTGGGACAGTGTGCGCATGAACGACATCCGCGTGTGGGTCGACGGCGCCCGGGTGGCGGCGGACGGCCCGGCCGTCAGTGCCGTCGACCACGGCGTCACCGTCGGCGACGGGGCGTTCGAGACGGCGAAGATCGACGCCGGCGTGCCGTACGCCGTGAGCCGGCACCTGGCCCGGATGGACCGCTCGCTCGCCGGGCTCGGCCTGCCCGCCGCCGACCACGACCGCGTCCGCGAGGGCATCGCGGCGGTCCTCGACGGCCCCGCCATCCCCTTCGGGCGGCTGCGCTGGACGGTGACCGGCGGCCGGGGGCCGCTGGGCTCGGACCGGCTCGACGCGGGGCTCACCTACATCGTCACCGCCGTCGAGCACGCACGTCCTCCCGCCACCGGCGCGGTCGTCACCGTCCCCTGGGTGCGCAACGAGCGGTCGGCGACCGCAGGGCTCAAGACGACGTCCTACGCCGAGAACGTCGTCGCCCTGGCGCGCGCGCAGGAGCAGGGCGCCGTCGAGGCGCTGTTCGCGAACACGCGCGGCGAGCTGTGCGAGGGCACGGGCAGCAACGTCTTCGTCGTCACCGGCGGGGTCGTGCGCACCCCGCCTCTGTCCAGCGGGTGCCTCGCCGGCATCTCGCGCGAGCTCGTCCTCGAGTGGTGCCGCGCCGAGGGCGTCGAGGTGCTCGAGGAGGACCTCCCGCTGTCGGTGCTCACCGAGGCCGACGAGCTCTTCCTCACCTCGTCCGTCAAGGACGTCATGCCCGTCTCGGCGGTCGACGGGCGGCCGCTGCCGGCGCCCGGACCGCTGACCGCCGCCGTCCGGGCCGCCTGGGCCCGTCACGCCGCCGCCGAAGGAGTCGACCCGTGACCGAGACCCCCACCCGCCGACCCTTCTTCCGACCGGCCGACGACCACGACGAGTGGGCGTGGCGGCAGCGGCTGCGGGCCAACCCCGGCACGCGGTTGGCACTGCGCCTCGTCGTCGCCGTCGTCGGGCTGGTCCTCGTGCTCGGCGGCTTCGCGCTCGTGCCCCTGCCCGGCCCCGGCTGGCTCATCGTCATCCTCGGTCTCGGCGTCTGGGCCTCGGAGATCGAGCCGGCGTCCGACCTCCTCGAGTGGGTCAAGAAGCAGGTGCGCCGGTGGGAGCACTGGATGCGCCGGCAGTCCCGCGGCGTCCAGGCGCTCGTGGCCCTCGCCACCTTCCTGTTCGTCCTCGCCGTGCTCTGGGTGACGTTCCGGCTCACCGGGGTCCCCACGTTCCTGCCCGACGGGCTCGAGGCCTGGATCCACGGCCACCTCGCCCTCTGAGGGGGCCGCACCACGCCGGCCACCCCGATTTCCGCCGGGCCCCCGGCGCCGGGTATCCTCGGCAGGCCGCACGGCGCGGATGTGTAGCTCAGTTGGTCAGAGCGTTCGCTTCACACGCGAGAGGTCGGGGGTTCGAGCCCCTCCACATCCACCACCACGACGACAGGCCCCGGACCGCGACGCGGACCGGGGCCTCACGCGTCCCACTCCTCGACGCGTGACAAACGGAGGGGTGCGACGTCGGGGCGGAGGTGTATGCATGGGGGATGCACCTGACCGTCCGGGCCATCCACACCTTCCCGGTGCGCGGTGGGGACGCCGTGGCACACGAGTCCGTCGCGGTGGAGGCCGACGGCCTCGAGGGCGACCGGCGCAAGCGCGCGGCCGTCTCGATCGTCGGCCACGACTCGCCGCACACCCGGGCCAACCTCGTGCTCGACGCGCCGACGGCGGCCGTCGAGGGGCTGGCCGGCACCCTCGTCCGGGTCGGGGGCACGTTGCTCGCCGTCGAGGGCACCGGCAACGCATGTCCCGGGCTCTACGCCGCGGTCGGCCGGGTCGGCACGGTGCGGGTGGGTGACGTCGTCGAGCGGGTGGAGCACGAGGCGTGAGCACGCTCGCCACCACCGCGCACGACGCGGGCGTCGAGCGGCTGCTGGCCAGCCACCGGGCCATCCCCGACGGCGCCCCCGTCCGCCTGGCCAAGCGCACGAGCAACCTCTTCCGGGGCCGCACCCCGACGGGCGTGCCCGGGCTCGACACGAGCGGCCTCGGGGGCGTCGTGTCCGTCGACCCCGACGCGCGGACGGCCGACGTGCAGGGCATGTGCACGTACGAGGACCTCGTCGACGCCACGCTGCCGCACGGCCTGACGCCCCTCGTCGTCCCCCAGCTGCGCACCATCACGCTCGGGGGAGCGGTGACCGGCCTCGGCATCGAGTCGACGTCGTGGCGCAACGGCCTGCCGCACGAGTCCGTCCTCGAGATGGACGTGCTGACCGGCGGCGGCGACATCGTCACCTGCGACGCCGTCGACCGGCACCCCGACCTCTTCCACGGCTTCCCCAACTCCTACGGGACGCTCGGGTACGCGACCCGGCTGCGCATCGAGCTCGAGCCCGTCGGCCGGACCGTGTCGCTGCGCCACGTGCGCTTCCACGACCTCGACGCCCTCCTCGCGGCCGTCGGCGAGGTGATGTCCACCGGCGCCCACGAGGGCGAGGAGGTCGACTACCTCGACGGCGTCGTCTTCAGCGCGGACGAGTCCTACCTCGTCCTCGGCCGGCGCAGCGACGAGCCCGGCCCGACCAGCGACTACACGGGGCAGCGGGTCTTCTACCGGTCCATCCAGCACGACCACCCGCGCCCGACCCGCGACACCCTGAGCACCCTCGACTACCTCTGGCGATGGGACACCGACTGGTTCTGGTGCTCGCGCGCGTTCGGGGCGCAGAACCCGGCGCTGCGCCGGGTGTGGCCGCGACGCTGGCTGCGCTCGAGCGCCTACTGGCGGCTCGTCGCCCTGGACCGCCGGTTCGACGTCGCCGACCGCCTCGAGGCGCGCAAGGGGCGGCCTCCGCGCGAGCGCGTCGTCCAGGACGTCGAGATCCCGCTCGAGCGCACGGCCGAGTTCCTGCGCTGGTTCCTCCGCGAGGTCCCGATCGAGCCGATCTGGTTGTGCCCGTTGCAGCTCCGTGACGAGCGGACGTGGACCCTCTACCCCCTGCGCCCCGGCGAGCGGTACGTCAACGTCGGGTTCTGGTCGACGGTGCCGGTCGACCCGGCGCAGCCGCCCGGCGCGGCGAACCGCCGCATCGAGGACGCGGTGAGCGCCCTCGGCGGGCACAAGTCCCTGTACTCCGAGGCGTTCTACGACGAGGAGACCTTCTGGCGCCACTACGGCGGCGACCACTACCCGGCGCTCAAGGAGCGCTACGACCCCGGACACCGGCTGCCCGACCTCTACGCGAAGGCCGTGCGCGGTGCCTGACCACCACCCAGGAGGAGAAGAGTGAGCATCGCCCAGATCGTCGAGTCCGTCGTCGACGGACCGCTGCCGCTGCGCGTCGAGGCGTACGACGGGTCGAGCGTCGGACCCGTCGGCGCCGACGTCCGGCTGCGCATCGAGAACCGGCGCGGGATGTCCTACCTCGCGACGGCGCCGGGGGACCTCGGGCTGGCGCGCGCCTACGTCACCGGCGACCTCACGGTGCACGGCGTGCACCCCGGCGACCCGTACGACGTGCTCGCCGCGATGTCGAGCATCCGGTTCCGCCGCCCGGGGCGCGAGCAGGTGCTCGAGCTCTCGCGGATGCTCGGGATGAAGGGCTTCACGCCGCCGCCCCCGCCGCCCCAGGAGAGCCTGCCGCGCTGGCGCCGGCTCGCCGAGGGGCTGCGCCACTCGACGGTGCGCGACGCCGAGGCGATCCACCACCACTACGACGTCTCGAACCGGTTCTACGAGATGGTCCTCGGGCCCTCGATGACCTACACCTGCGCCTGCTACCCGACGGCGGACGCGTCGCTCGAGCAGGCGCAGGAGAACAAGTACCGGCTCGTCTTCGACAAGCTGCGCCTGCAGCCGGGTGACCGGCTGCTCGACATCGGGTGCGGCTGGGGCGGGATGGTCCGCTACGCGGCGCGTCGGGGCGTCTCGGTCGTCGGCGCGACCCTCTCGCGCGAGCAGGCGCTCTGGGCGCAGAAGGCCATCGCCGAGGAGGGGCTGGCCGACCTCGCGGAGGTCCGGCACACGGACTACCGCGACGTGCGCGACACCGGCTTCGACGCCGTCTCGTCGATCGGCCTGACGGAGCACATCGGCGTGCGCAACTACCCGGCGTACTTCGGGTTCATCCGCGACCGCCTGCGGACCGGCGGGCGCCTGCTCAACCACTGCATCACCCGGCCGCACAACCGGCGCACCGAGACCGGCGCCTTCATCGACCGCTACGTCTTCCCCGACGGCGAGCTGACCGGCTCGGGGCGGATCGTCAGCGAGGTGCAGGACGCCGGCCTGGAGGTGCTCCACGAGGAGAACCTGCGCGAGCACTACGCGCTGACCCTCGCCGGCTGGTGCGCGAACCTCGTCGAGCACTGGGACGAAGCCGTCGCCGAGGTCGGCGAGGGCACCGCACGCGTCTGGGGCCTGTACATGGCCGGGTCGCGACTCGGGTTCGAGCGCAACGAGATCCAGCTGCACCACGTGCTGGCCGTCAAGACGGACGCGGAGGGCCGGCACGACCTGCCGCTGCGCCCGTGGTGGTCCGCCTGACGCGGCTCAGGGCCGCGGACGCAGCCCGTCCCACACGAGGTCGGTGAGGTCGTCCGAGAGCTCGTCGGCGGTGCGGCCACCGGCGGCCGCGCCGTCGGCGAGCCATGCGTCCGCGGCGGCCCGGACCATCCCGACGAGCGCGACACCCCAGAGGTGGTGGGCCCCGAGCAGCCCCGCGACGTGGTCGGCGATGCGGCCGGTCATGCCGGCGGCGACGTCACCGGCCGGTCGCTCGCCCGGCGGCAGGATCGGCGCGTTGACGATGAACCGGTAGACCTCCGGGTCGTCCTCGACGAGGTGCAGGTAGGCGCCGATGACGGCGCGGACGAGCTCGCGCGTCGGGGTGGCCCCGGCGGTCTCGCCGGCGGCGCGGGTGATGCCGCGGATGATCGTGCCGTCGACCCGGTCGGCGACCGCGGCGTAGAGGCCGGCGCGGTCGGTGAGGTGACGGTAGACGACGGTCTTCGAGGTGCCGGCCTCGGCCGCGATCTCGTCCATCCCGACCTGGGCCCCGTGCCGCCGCACCGCCCGGACGGCGGCCTCGACGAGCTCGCGGCGGCGGGCGAGCCGGTGCTCGTCCCAGCGCGCGCTGCGGCCGTCCGGGGCTGCGCTCGAGGTCACGGGAGCCGACGGTAGCAGGGACCGGCGGTACCTGTTACCTTCGGTATCGGATACAAGCGGCGGGGACCCCCGCCGACCCGGCAGACCCAGGAGCCACCCGGTGCCCACCACCCGTCGCGCCGCCGTCCTCGGCGGCAACCGCATCCCCTTCGCCCGCCAGTTCGGCCCCTACGCGGAGGCCTCGAACCAGGACATGCTGACCGCCACCCTCGAGGGTCTCGTCGCCCGGCACGGCCTCGCGGGGGAGCGCGTGGGGGAGGTCGTGGCCGGCGCCGTCATCAAGCACAGCCGCGACTTCAACCTCACCCGCGAGGCGGTGCTCGGCTCCAGCCTCGCGCCCGACACCCCGGCGTACGACATCCAGCAGGCCTGTGGCACCGGCCTCGAGGCGACGATCCTCGTGGCCAACAAGATCGCGCTCGGGCAGGCCGAGTCCGCCATCGCGGGCGGGGTCGACTCGGCCTCCGACGCGCCGATCGTCGTGCCCGAGCGGCTGCGCCGCAAGCTGCTGCGCCTCTCGCGCGCCAAGACCCCGGCCGACCGCGCCCGGGCGGCGATCACGTTGCGCCCCACCGACCTCGGTATCCAGGTGCCGGCGGCCACCGAGCCGCGCACCGGCATGTCGATGGGCGAGCACATGGCGATCACCGCCGCCCGGTGGGGGGTCACCCGCGAGGCGCAGGACGAGCTCGCCCTCGCGTCGCACCAGCACCTCGCGGCCGCCTACGAGCGCGGCTTCTTCGACGACCTCGTGACGCCGTACCTCGGGCTGACACGGGACCAGAACCTGCGCCCGGACACGACGCTCGAGAAGCTGGGGTCGCTGCGCACCGCCTTCGGCTCCGGCCCCGACGCGACGATGACGGCCGGCAACTCGACGCCGCTGTCCGACGGCGCCTCGGCGGTGCTGCTCGGCTCGCAGGAGTGGGCCGCCGCCCACGGGCTGACGCCGCTCGCGTGGTTCGTCGACGGCGAGACCGCCGCGGTCGACCACCTGGGCGGCGAGGAGGGCCTGCTCATGGCGCCGGCCTACGCCGTCCCGCGGATGCTCGCCCGCCAGGGCCTGACCCTGCAGGACTTCGACCTCTACGAGATCCACGAGGCCTTCGCGGCGACCGTGCTCTCGACGCTCGCCGCCTGGGAGAGCCCGGAGTTCTGCCGCGAGCGCCTCGGCCTCGAGGCGCCGCTGGGCAGCATCGACCGGTCGAGGCTCAACGTCAACGGCTCCTCCCTGGCCGCCGGCCACCCGTTCGCGGCGACCGGTGGGCGCATCGTCGCGTCGCTGGCCAAGCAGCTGCACGAGAAGGGCTCCGGCGCACGGGGGCTCATCTCGATCTGCGCCGCCGGCGGGCAGGGCGTCGTCGCGATCCTCGAGGCGGCCTGAGATGCCGCGCTCCGACGGCTACACCTCCTTCGTCAACAGCGGCCTCGGCCGGCGGCTCGCCTCCTCGCTCGGGCTGCCGCAGCCGGTCCCGCTGCGCCGGTACTCGCCGGGCGCGCCGCTCGTCGAGGGTCCGGTCCTGGTGGGCGGCCACGACGACACCCCCGCGGTCGGGGCGCTGCGCGACGGTCTGGCCGCCGCCGGGGCCGAGCTCGTCGACACCGTGCCCGACGGCGCGCGGCTCGGCGGTGTCGTCGTCGACCTCACGGCGGCGCGGACGCCCGCGGACCTCGAGTCGCTGCGCGCGACCCTCGGTCCGGCGCTCAAGCGGCTCGGGCGCTGCGCCCGCGTCGTCGTCGTCGGCCGTCACCCCGAGGGCGCCGCCACGGTGGCCCAGCGGGCCGCGCGGCGGGCGCTCGAGGGCATCACGCGCTCGGTCGGCAAGGAGCTGCGGGCCGGCGCCACCGCCAACCTCGTGCTCGTCACCGAGGGATCCGAGGCCGCGGCGCTCGGGACGGTGACGTTCCTCCTGTCGGGCCGGTCGGCGTACGTCGACGGTCAGGTGTTCCGGGTCGGCGAGGGGGAGGCGGCCGCACCCGCGGACGCCGAGCGCCCACTGGCCGGCAAGGTCGCCGTCGTCACCGGGGCTGCGCGCGGCATCGGGGCCGACATCGCCCGCACGCTGCACCGCGACGGCGCCACCGTCGTCTGCGTCGACGTGCCCGCCGCGGGCGCCTCGCTGGCCACGGTGGCCAACGCCGTCGGGGGGACCGCACTGCAGCTCGACGTCACCGCGGCCGACGCGGGTGCCCGCATCCTCGAGCACGCCCGCACCCGGCACGGTGGCCTCGACGTCGTCGTGCACAACGCGGGCATCACCCGCGACAAGCTGCTGGCCAACACCGACGCCGACCGCTGGGACTCCGTCGTCCGCGTCAACCTCCTCTCGATCCTCGCGATGAACGAGACGCTCCTCGCGAAGGACGGTGTGCGCGAGGGCGGCCGGGTCGTGCTCGTGTCGTCGATCGCCGGTATCGCCGGCAACCGTGGCCAGGCGAACTACGCGGCGTCCAAGGCCGGTGTCATCGGTCTCGTCGACGGGTACGCGGACGACCGTGCGCTGCGCCGACGAGGCATCACGGTCAATGCCGTCGCACCGGGCTTCATCGAGACCGAGATGACCGCGCGCATCCCGCTCGGCACCCGCGAGGTGGGGCGCCGGCTCAACAGCCTCGCGCAGGGCGGGCTGCCGGTCGACGTCGCGGAGGCCATCGCCTTCTTCGCCGGTGATGCCCAGGCCGCGGTGTCCGGCAACGTCGTCCGCGTGTGCGGCCACAGCCTGCTCGGGGCCTGACGGTGGCCGTCGAGACACTGGCGACGCTGCCCGCGACGGCGCCCCTGCTCGCCCGGGCCGCGGTCACCGCGCGTGGCCGCCGGGGGAGCGAGGTGCCCCAGCGGACGCTGCGCGTCGAGGACGTGCGCGTCGACCGGGGCCGGCTCGCGGCCTACCAGCGGCTGACCGGGTACGACGTGTCCGACACCGTGCCGCAGCCGTACCCGTGGGTGCTGGCCTTCCCGCTGCAGACGGCGCTCATGACGCGACCGGACTTCCCGCTCGCCCTGCCGGGGCTGGTCCACCTCGAGAACCGGGTCACGACGCACCGCCCCCTCGACGCCTCGGAGCCGCTGACGCTCGACGTGACGGCGGGAGACCTCCGTCCGCACCGGAGGGGGCGCACGCTCGACGTCCGTCTCGAGACGCGCGTCGACGACGAGCTCGTCTGGACGTGCGACAGCGTCTACCTCTCCCGCGGTCGCGGCGACGAGGACGCTCCGCGCGGCGACGCCCCGCCGCAGGCCCCGGACGGGCCGGCCGTCGCCGTCTGGCGGCTGCCCGACGGGCTGGGGCGTGAGTACGCCGGCGTCTCCGGCGACGTCAACCCCATCCACCTGCACCCGCTGGCGGCGCGGGCCATGGGCTTCCGGCGGCACATCGCCCACGGGATGTGGACCTACGCACGCACCCTCGCGGCGCTCGGCCGGACCTCGCTCGGGCCCTCGACGAGCCGGGTGTGGTTCACCAAGCCCGTGTTCCTGCCGAGCACGGTCGAGCTCGTCGTCGGGCGCGCACCGGGTGCCACCACGGCCGCGCTGCGGTCGCGTCGGGACCCCCCGACGACGCACCTCGTGCTGACGCTGGAGGCCTGACCCGGCGGTTCCGTCGACCTCCGGCGGTGGCTAGGGTCGGGAGGATGACCACCCAGGCCACGGCCCGCCGCGGCATCCGCGCGACCCTCGAGCGGTGGGGCGACACCGCCCGGGCCGTGCTGCGTGGCCCGGGGCCCGAGCGCGACGACGCCCTGATGCTCGTGAAGTCGGCGGCGGCCGCCGTCCTCGCGTGGCAGCTCGCCGTCGTCGTCGTCGACAGCAGCACCTCGTTCTACGCGCCCCTCGCGGCGCTCCTCGTCGTCGACCGCACGATCGTCCGGTCGCTGTGGCAGAGCGTGGAGCGCCTCGTCGCCGTCGTCGTCGGGATGAGCGTCGCCTGGGGGGTCGGCAACCTCGTCGGCGTCACGTGGTGGTCGATGGTCCTCGTCCTCCTGCTGGCGCTCGTCATCGGCCGGTGGGACCGGCTGGGGGCGCACGGCATCCAGGTGCCGACGATGGTCCTGCTCTCGCTGCTCAGCCTCCAGTGGGACAGCGTCTCGTTCACCGCGGCGACCATCCTCGACACGATGCTCGGCGGTGTCGTCGGCGTCGTCGTCAACGCGGTGGTCCTCGCCCCGATGCACCTGACCGGTCCGCGGCGCGCCGTCCTGGAGCTGACCGAGCGGCTGCGGGGCCTCCTCGACGACATGGCCGAGGGGCTGCGCGCGGGCTGGGACGCCGACCTCGCCCGGGGCTGGCACGACCGGGCGACCAGCGTCGGGGTCGACGTGCCGGCGGTCCTCGAGGCGGTCGAGACCGGTCGCGAGAGCACGCGGCTGAACCTGCGCCACCGGCTGCGCCCGGCCCGCATCGACTGGGACGGGTACGTCGGGGCCGTGCACGCGGTGCAGCGCAGCCAGTGGCCGGTTGCCGGGATCGCCCGCACCCTCGCCGACGCGGCGGCCGAGTCGCGGTGGCAGGCGTCGCCGTCGCCCGAGTGGCTCGGGTGCTACGCCGAGGTCCTCGAGCACCTCGGCGCGGCGGCGGCCCGGTTCGGCGTGCACCGCGGCGAGTCCGACCGCGAGGTGCAGGAGCACCTCGACGCCGCCGTCGCGGCCCTTCAGCAGCTCGCGGACGAGGTGCGCTCGACACCGCTGGACGACCCCCGGGCCTGGCCGGCGTACGGCAGCCTCGTCGTCGAGGCGCACCGGCTCGTCGAGGAGATCCGCGCCGGCCACGCCGGGGCGTCCGTCCCGACCGACACGGGGGCGCTGCGCGCACCGCTCGCCGAGGGCATCGCCGGGATGGCCGGAGCCCGCGCGCAGGAGGCGTTGCGGCGGCGCGAGGCTGCCGACCGTGCGTCAGGTCCCGAGGCGTAGCACCCGGGTGTAGAAGGCGAGCTCGCGCTCGAGGGCGTCGACGACGGTCTCCGGGCGGCGGAAGCCGTGGCCCTCGCCATCGTAGACGGCGAGCACGACGTCGTGGCCGGCGGCGCGCATCGCGGCGGCCATGTCCTCGGCCTGCGCCAGCGGGACGACCCTGTCGTCGGTGCCCTGGAGGAGGAGCAGCTCGCCGTGGAGGCGGTCGGCGTGGTGGACCGGCGAGCGGTCGCGGTAGACCTCCTCGCCCTCGGGCCACGGCGCGACGAGGCGGTCGCAGTAGCGCGACTCGAACTTGTGCGTGTCGCGGGCCAGGGCGGCGAGGTCGGCGACCCCGAAAAGACTCGTGCCCGCCGCGAAGACGTCGCTCGTCGTCATCGCGCGCAGGACGACGTACCCGCCGGCGCTCCCGCCACGGACCGCGAGCCGGGTCGCGTCCGCGCGCCCCGCCTCGGCGACGGAGCGGGCGCCGGTCACACAGTCGTCGATGTCGAGCACGCCCCAGCGGCCGCGCAGACGGTTGCGGTAGGCGCGGCCGTAGCCCGTGCTGCCCGAGTAGTTGACGGTGAGCACCGCGAAGCCCCTGGTCGTCCAGAACTGGGTCGAGGACAGGTACGAGGTCTCGGCGCGGCTCGTGGGTCCGCCGTGCGCGAGGACGAGCAGCGGGGGTCGCTCGTCCTCCGGCCCGGTGACGCCGTGGAGGCAGGGCGGGTTGAGGAAGCCGTGGACGGCGTCGCCGTCGGAGTTGGTCCACGACCACGGCTCCGGCTGCGAGACCGAGGCCGGGTCGGGGTCGGTGGGGGCGGAGGAGGCGAGGACGCGGAAGGGCCCGCCGGCCGGGCCGCGGACGACCTGCGGCAGCCCGTCGGTGCGGCCGCGCTTGAACGCGACCTCGTCCCCGGCGGCGGTGAGGTGGTCGTGGAAGGAGCCCGCACCGGCGCTCGGGACGACCACGCCGCTCGACGCCTCGAGGACCCCCAGGCCCTGGCCGGCCTCCTCGAACCAGCGGACGAGGACGCGGTCGGCGTCGAGGACGGCGAGGTCGCGCATCCCGAGCGACCACTGGGGCTGGGCGTGGTCGGCCTCGGTGGCGTGGACCGGGTGCGGACCGTCGCCGGCGTCGCGGTGGACCAGCCACCAGCCGGACTCGTCGGAGACGAACCACAGGGCGCCGTCGGGGCCGAAGGTCGGCTGGGCGACCGAGACCTCGTCGCCGCCCGCGACGACGTGGGGCTCGCCGGCGCCCTCGTCGGTGAGCCGGGCGCGCAGGAGCCGCGTGGTGTCCCACGGCATGTCGGGGTGGTCCCACACGACCCAGGCGAGGTCGGTGCCGTCGGGGGAGACCGCCGGCCGGGAGACGAAGTCGCTGCCGGTGTGCAGCACGAGCCCGCCGTCGGCGTTGTCGCCGTGGAGGTCGAGGCGGACCAGCTCGTTCGCGGGCTCGCCGTCGCCGGTGTGGTCCTCACGCACGGCGAAGACGTGCTCGCCGTGGAGCACGAACCCCGCGTAGCGTCGGTTCGCCTCGGGGGTGATGGCGACGGGGTCCGTGCTGCCGGGGTCGAGCCGGTGGACGCGGTCGTCGCCGAGGTGCGAGAAGACGACGGTGCCGTCGGCGACGGCGTACGCCCCGCCGCCGTACTCGTGGACGCGGTTGCGGACGTTCCAGGGCGCGGGGAGGAGCTCGGTGCTCGTCGTGCCGTCGTGGCGGACGAGGGTCTGGCGCCCACCCTCGCGCGGGCGCGACTCGAGCCAGTAGGTGTGCTCGCCGTCGGTACGCACCTCGTCCAGCATCACCTGCCCGCCGGTGAGGTCCTCGGGGGAGATCGGGGAGGGCCAGGTGCCGTAGGGGAGGGTCCGCATCGGGCGAGCCTAGGCGTCGGGGCGCTCAGGCGGGCAGGAGTGTGAGCAGGTGGTCCTCGAGGGCCGAGCGTCGGGGCGGGTCGGTGCCCCACCCGAGCAGCGGCGGTGCCGTCCCGTGGTGGGTGCGGCCGGTCGGGGTGGTCGTGCGCAGGGTGTGCGGCGGGCCGCGGACGAGGTCGACCCGCCAGCCGGGTGCCTCCTTGACCTGGTTGCAGCGGGCGCACCGACCCCCGGCGTTGACGTAGCTCGTGGGTCCGCCGAGGCGCACGGGCTCGGTGTGGTCGGCGTGCACGACCGGCGCGTCGCACCACGGGGTGGAGCAGACGTCGTCGCGCAGCACGACCATCCGGCGCAGGAGACCGGCGAAGGTGCGCCGGCGCGCGTCCATCGCGACGAGGTCGCGGCCGTCCGGCGTCGTGAAGAGCCGACGCAGCCACACCGAGGCGGGCCCGGCGTCGCGCACCCAGGCGCGGGCCACCGGGGCAGGGACCGAGCCGTGGCCGGGGACTCGGGCCGGCTCGTCGACGGAGCGGTCGGGGTCGCCGAGACCGAGGAGTGCGCGGTCGGTCATCACGAGGTGGACCTCGACGGGCTGCACCTGGCCCGGGAGGAGGCCGGCGAGCAGCCGCAGCGCGGTGTCGGCGGCGACGGCCCCGGCACCCCGGCCCTCCGGGGACTCGTCCGGGCACTGCCCACCGACGACGGCGCGGGCGCGGGCGGTCAGGGCCGCGTGGGCGCCGATGACCTCGCGCATCGGCCCGAGCACGGTGAGCCAGGCCATCCCGTCGGGGGCCGGGCGGACCGACACCCGGCGCGAGCGGACGGCGGCCTCCATCCGGGCCACGACGGAGGCGGCGTCGAGCTCGGCGGCGACGCGCCGGGCCGCTCGACCGAGCGCGTGCGGGGACAGCGCCGGCATGACGGCGGCGAGGCGGGCGTCGACCTCGGCGCGGTGCTCGCGGGTGAGCGTCGCGGTCTCGCGCGTGACCTCGAGGGCGTGCCGCTCGCCGATCGCGCCCGTCGTGAGGTGGGCCAGCGTGGCGGGCAGCTCCTCGACGAGCGCCCGCGAGAGCCCGACGAACCGGTCACCGAGCGTCGGCGACTCCCGCCGGGCGAGGGCGACCTCGGAGCCCACCGAGCGCAGCGCGTCCTGCGGGGCGGCGGCCTCGCGCGAGCGGCGGACGGCGTGCACGGCGCGGGCCTGTGCCGCGGTCGCGGCACCCTTGAGCCGCTCGAGCTCGTCGACCAGCGCGAGGCGATCATGGTCGCTCATCGCCGCGATGTCGATGTGCGCCAACGACTTTCGCACGTCCGCCATCCGCTCGACCGGCCCCCGGTCGAGGGCCGCGGTGCGGGCCGTCGCCTCCATGACCCAAACCTAGACGCGACCACCGACAGAGCCCCTTCCCGGCAAGGGCAGCGGGCGCCCTCAGGTCCGAGGTCGGCCGTGCGCCGATCGTCTTGGTCGGAACGAACCCGGGTGGGGACGTCGGTGCACGCATTCGTCGGTACCGGGCCGTACGGCGTGGGGGTCGCTCAGCGTTCGGGCGATCACCCGTCTCGACGTCACACGAGGTGGCGTTCACAGTCGGACTCGTCGCTTCATCCTCGTGCCGGCCGACAGGTCGACCGAGGGTGCCTTGCCGTCGACGACCCCATGGTGCTCATGGTCACCGACACGCTGTCCCGCAACCTGAGGACCGGATGCACGGCGTCGGGTTACGTCACGGGAACCACCGACGACATCGAAGGAGTCCGACCGGCGGACGGCAGACACGTCGCCCGCGGACACAGCGGGTACTGGCGGTACAAGATCGTCAACCCGCGCCTCGAGGGGAGCACGGAATTCGCCCCTCGCCGCTAGACGACCGGGCTCCACCCCGACCGGGGGCGCTCAGCGCAGGCGGACGCCGACCTCGGCCGCCACCGCCTCGACCATCGTCGTCAGGCGCGCGGCGCGGGCGGGCATCGTGCGGCGGTAGGTGGCGAGGGTGAGGATGCCGGGACCGACGAAGGACCAGGCGCGCGCCCGGGCCCACGTCGCGTCGTCGGCGCCCGCGGCCGAGCGGAACGTCGTCCGGGCGGAGGCCCCGAACAGGCCCCAGGCGTAGAGCAGGTCGACCGAGCGGTCGCCGACGCCGAGCCCGCCGAAGTCGACCACACCGGTCAGGTGGCCGTCGTCGGCGCAGAGCACGTTCTCGGGCGAGAGGTCGGTGTGCACCCAGCACGGGGGAGCGGACGCCGGCGGCACGTCCCGCAGCCGGCGCCAGGCCTCGCGGACGGCGGTCGGGTCGAGGAGGTCGGCGAGCACGTCCGCCGCCTCGTCGGCCCAGGCGTCGATCGTGTCGGTCACCGGCTCGCCGCTGCGGTACCCCCAGTGCTCCGGCCCGACCGGTACGCCGGCGACGGGGAGCGCGTGCAGCGCGTCGACGAACGTCCCGAGGTCGCGCGCGAGGCGTTCCTCGTCGTCGGCCGTCAGCGCCAGCGGCACCTCGCCCGGCAGCCAGGTGACGACCGACCACGGCCGGTCGAAGTCGGCGCTCGGACGTCCCACGGCCACCACCTCGGGCACCGGCGTCGGCAGGGACGGCCCGAGCTGCGGCAGCCAGCGCGCCTCCGCGAGGAGGTCCGGCACGTACCGCGCCTCGCACGGCATCCGCACGGCGAGGTCGTCCCCGAGCCGGAAGACCACGTTGCTGCTGCCGCTCGTCGGGCTCGGGCGGACGGGCAGGTCGGCGAGGTGCGGCAGCTGGTCGCGCAGCAGCCGCGTCACCAGGCTCGGCGAGGGCGGCACGGCGGCGGGCGAGGGCGGGGGCACCGGGACATCATGCGGGCGCCGTGGTGGATGGCGGTGCCAGACTCACCGCCATGACGGACCCAGGGACGGCCCCGCGGCCCTACGACGAGCTCGACGAGGAGGGCCAGGTCGAGGCGCTGCGCCCCGCCGCGCTCGACGCCGCCGCCGAGTTCGGGCTGGACGTCGACCGGATGGAGGTCCTGCTCCACGCGTACAACACGACCTTCCGCGTCGACACCCGCGACGGCCGGCGCCTGGCGCTGCGCGTGGGGACGAACTCCAAGAGCACCCCGGCGAACGTCCTGGCCCAGCAGGCGTGGCAGGAGGCCATCGCGACGGAGACCGACGTCGTCGTGCCACGGCCGCTGCGCACGCGTGCGGGGGAGTGGTTCGCCCGCACCACGCCCGCCGCGCTGGGCCGCCCGGTGCTCGTGACCGCCGCGTCGTGGCTCGAGGGCGACGACGCGCGCGACGGGGCCGGGGCGGAGTGGGCGCGCGCCCTCGGCCGCGCCACGGCCGCGCTGCACCGGCACGCCGCCACCTGGCGGATGCCCGACGGCGCCGAGCTGCCGCGGTTCGACGAGCCGCTGTTCGGCGACGCGGACGTGCTGGGCAGCGCGCCCGGGCTCGACGCCGACGGCCGCGCGGTCGTCGCCGAGGGGATGGCCCGCGCCCGGGACGCCTTCGACCGCCTCTACGCCGGTGCCGAGGTCTTGCCGCTGCACGCGGACCTGCACGGCGGCAACCTCAAGTGGCACGAGGGACGGCTCGCGGTCTTCGACTTCGACGACGCCGGCCTGGGCCTGCCCGTCCTCGACCTCGCCATCACGACCTTCTACCTGCGGCGTGGCGGGGACGAGGCGGCCGAGGTGGCGCTGCGCGACGGGTACACCGACGTCCTGCCGTGGCCCGACGTCGCACCGGCCGACGTCGAGGCGCTCGTCGCGTCCCGCCAGCTGCTCCTGGCCAACGACCTCCTCGGGTCGAGCACGGCCTCGCTGCGCGCCATGGCCGCCGGCTACCTCGTCACGACGGTGGCGAGGCTCCGCCACTGGTTCGACACCGGCACGTTCCGCCTCCACGTCGAGGGCTGACGGCCTCGCCGCGGTCAGAGGGAGTGGTGCACCCAGACCGCCGGCTCGACGTACACCGCGTGGTCGTGCTCGAGGCTGACGTGGACCGGGTTCAGCGCGAAGGGGACCACCACCTCACCCGAGGCGTCGAAGGGCTCGCCGGTCCAGGAGCGCCACTCGGCCAGCGACCCGGAGATCGTCATCGCCCGTGGGCACACCGTCCGTATCGTGCCACCCGCCCTCACGTGCAACCGCAGCCACGGGTCGGTGGGGAGGCCGTCGGCCCGCAGGCGCGACGCGTACTCCGTCATCGGGGTGTGCGGCTCGTCGGCCTTGCGGCTGGGCCGCACCGGCGCCACGAGGTCGCGGTACCCCAGCCCGGCGGCGTTGGCCCGCTTGTGCTCGAGGAGGACGGACGCCAGCCCCGTGCCGCGCAGGTCGGGGCGGATCGTCACCTCGAGCGCCGACACGTGGGTCGGCCGGCGACCCGCGACCTCGTCGAGCCAGGCCCACCGGATGACCCCGTCCCAGCCGTCGTCGGGCAGCTCGTCGCGGCCGGTGTCGCCTCCGAACGCGAAGGGAACCGAGCACGAGCGGGCGACCGGACGGTCGAGGTGGTCGGCGTCGAACGCCAGGAGCGTGTGGGCGGCGAACGTCGTGCCCGCCCGAGGGAAGAAGAGGTCGCCCACCGGGTCCTGCTGCAGGAAGCGCGGCCAGTCGAGGGCGGGGTCCCACAGGTGGTGGGCCATGTCCGGACGCTCGGCGAGGTTGACGACGACGAGGTCCATGGGGTCAGGCTAGGTCCCTCGCGGGGGCGACGTCGCGCTCCGCCCGCAGGGGGAGGCGCCGGCGCCGCGGCGGTGGTCCGATGGAGGCATCCGACATCCCCGAGGAGGCGACGATGACCGTCTCGCTGACCGACGAGCTGCTGCTGCTAGTTGTACCCGGCCATCAGGTTGGTGACAGGCGGCTGGTCGGTGGGAGTCCGCCGAGGGCGGTGTGGCGTCGTTGAGTGTTGTACTGCTCGAGCCAGGGGGCTAGGGCGTCGGCGCGGGCTTGGTTGCTGGTGAAGACTTGTCGGTAGGCCCATTCGGTGGCCAAGGTGCGGTTGAAGCGTTCGACCTTGCCGTTCTGCCAGGGGCAGTGGGGGCGGATGAACTTGTGCTTCGCGCCCAGAGCGGTCATCGCGGCCGCGACGTCGTTGCTCTTGCGGTGGCTGAAGTGGTTGTCGGTGATGATCCGTTCGATGGCGGGGATGCCGTGATCGGCGAAGTAGGCCGCGGCGCGCTGGATGAAGGCCCCGCAGGTGGCTCCTTTCTCATCGGGCAGGATCTTGCTGTAGGCCAGGCGGGAGTGGTCATCGACCATCGAGTGCACGTAGTCGTACCCGATCCGGGCCTTCTTCTTCGCCGCGCTCGAACCCATCGAGCGGCCGTGGGCGCGCCACCCGCCACCGTCGGGGATCTTCCCGATCTTCTTGACGTCGACATGGACCAGCTCCCCGGGCCGGTCCCGCTCATAGCGGACCGCGGTGGACTTGCTGGAGCGGATCACCTCGCCGGTGAGTGGGTCCAGCACCCGCAGGAGCGGGACGTGGTGGCGGCGCAGGACGCGGCTGACGGTGCGGGCCGGCACGCCCAGCTCGGGCCCGAGCCAGTCCTGCCCGCGGCGGTGCTCGACCCTGGCAGCCAGGATCGCGGTCTCGACCGCTGCGCTGGTGCGGCGTGGGCTCGACCTCGGCCGGGAGGACCGATCCACCAGCCCGGCCTCGCCCTCGGCATCGAAGCGGGCCACCCACCGGTGGGCGCACTGACGCGAGATCCCCATCGCCTTCGCCGCATGAGCCACCGCCCACCCCTGGCGACGGACCCGGTCCACCAGAAGACGACGACCATGAACATTCAGACGAGCGTTAGCGTGGGCCACGAGAACCTCCGGGCGGTGTAGGACCTAGACAAATCCACACCTCACCCGGAGGTTCTCCTCCTCGTCAACGCCTACGCGTCACCAACGTCCCGGCCGAGTACAGCTAGTCCTCGACCCCACGAGCGGACGACCCGCCATCGACAGCACGCGGCTGCGGGCCGTCGTGGGAGGCGCGACCGTGGCCGGGCTCGTGCTCGACGGCGCGCTCGCGCTCGACGGCACCGACAAGCGGGCCCGGCTGCGGCGCACCGGCACCGCCGTGCCCACCGAGCCCCCCTGCGCGAGGTGCTCGACCTCGCGGAGGGCCGGCGGCCCAAGGACGTCGTCTCGAAGCTCGGCGGCGCCGGCGCGTGGCGGGACCGCGCGGGAGCGCTGCGCGACCTGTCGTTCCAGCGGATGACGGCCGCCGGCGTGCTGCGCCACGAGGAGACCAGGGTGCTCGGGCTCTTCCCGCGCTCCCGCTGGACGGTGCTCGACCCCTCGCTCGTGCCGGCGCTGCGCCACCGCGTCGCTGCCGCCCTGGCCGACGGCGCGCCGGTGCCCGACGCCCGGACGACCGCCCTCGTCGCGCTCCTGTCGTCGGTCGACCACCTCGCCGCCCTCACCGTGCTGCCGAAGCGCGAGGCCAAGCGGCGCGCGGACGCCGTGACCGCCGGGGACTGGGCCGCTCCGGCCGTCCGGGCCGCCGTGGAGGAGGTCAACGCCGCGGTCGTGGCCGGCGTCGTCGCGGCGACGGCGGCGACGGCCGCCGCGACCAGCTGACGGGCCCGCCACCGGAACTGCCGCGACCCGCCCGGGTGCGCCTCGCTAGCATCGGGGCGTGCCGGGATCCCGGCGCGCCCACCACCACGAGGAGACCCTCACCATGGCTGCCCAGATCACCGTCCACGTCGCCGGGAGCGAGCGATCGGTGGCCGAGGGCACGACCTACGGCGACCTCTTCGAGGGCGACCCGGCCGTGCTCGTCGCCCGCGTCGGCGGCGAGCTGCGCGACCTCCACCTCGCCGCCGCCGACGGCGAGGCCGTCGAGCCCGTGACCGCCGCCGAGCAGGACGGCCTCGACGTCCTGCGGCACAGCGCCGCCCACGTGCTCGCGCAAGCCGTGCAGGAGGTCCACCCGTCCGCGAAGCTCGGCATCGGCCCGCCGGTCCGCGACGGCTTCTACTACGACTTCGACGTCGAGACCCCGTTCACCCCGGAGGACCTCAAGTCCCTCGAGAAGGTGATGCAGCGCATCGTCAACGAGGGCCAGACCTTCCGCCGGCGCGAGGTGTCGGACGCCGACGCCGCCGTCGAGCTCGCCGACGAGCCGTACAAGATCGAGCTCATCGGCCTCAAGGGCGGGGCGGCCGAGGACGCCGCCGAGGGGGCGAGCGTGGAGGTCGGTGGCGCCCAGCTGACCATCTACGACAACGTCCGCCGCGACGGCACCGTCGCGTGGGGCGACCTGTGCCGCGGCCCGCACGTCCCCTCCACCAAGGTCCTCGGCAACGCCTTCAAGCTGATGCGCAGCGCCGCCGCCTACTGGCGCGGCTCGGAGAAGAACCCCCAGCTGCAGCGCGTCTACGGCACCGCGTGGCCGACCAAGGACGAGCTCAAGGCCTACCTGGACCGGCTCGCCGAGGCCGAGAAGCGGGACCACCGCAAGCTCGGCGCCGAGCTCGACCTGTACTCCTTCCCCGACGAGATCGGGTCCGGGATGGTCGTCTTCCACCCGCGTGGCGGCGTCATCAAGCGCGAGATGGAGGACTACGTCCGCCGGCGGCACATCGAGGAGGGCTTCCAGTACGTCGGGACCCCCCATATCAGCAAGGACGGCCTCTTCCACACCTCGGGCCACCTGCCGTACTACGCCGACACGATGTTCCCGCCGATGGAGCTCGAGCACGCCGAGTACCGCCTCAAGGCGATGAACTGCCCGATGCACAACCTCATCTTCCGCTCGCGCGGCCGCTCCTACCGCGAGCTGCCGATGCGCCTCTTCGAGTTCGGGTCGGTCTACCGCTACGAGAAGTCCGGCGTCGTCCACGGCCTGACCCGCGTGCGGGCGATGACCCAGGACGACTCGCACTCCTACGTCACGCCCGAGCAGGCCCCGGCCGAGATCGAGCACCTGCTCAAGTTCGTCGTCGGCCTCCTGAAGGACTTCGGCCTCGACGACTACTACTTCGAGCTCTCGACCCGCGCGACCGAGGGTGACAAGAAGGACAAGTTCATCGGCTCCGACGAGCAGTGGGAGGTGGCGACCGAGGTCCTGCGCTCCACCGCCTCGACCTTCGGCGTCGAGCTCGTCGACGACCCGGGCGGCGCCGCGTTCTACGGCCCGAAGGTCTCGGTCCAGGCACGCGACGCCATCGGCCGGACCTGGCAGATGTCGACCATCCAGTACGACTTCAACCAGCCGCACCGCTTCGGCCTGGAGTACCAGGCCGCCGACGGCTCGCGCCAGGAGCCGGTGATGATCCACTCGGCGAAGTTCGGCTCCATCGAGCGCTTCATCGGGGTGCTCGTCGAGCACTACGCCGGCGCCTTCCCCGTCTGGCTCTCTCCGGTCCAGGTGCTCGGCGTGCCGGTGGCCGAGGAGTTCGTGCCGTACCTGCGCGAGGTCGGGGCGAAGCTCGCGGAGCACGGCGTCCGCTTCGAGGTCGACGAGTCCGACGACCGCTTCCCGAAGAAGATCCGCACCGCGAGCAAGTCCAAGGTGCCCTACGTCCTCATCGCCGGCGGCGAGGACCGGGAGGCCGGCGCGGTGTCCTTCCGCTACCGCGACGGGTCGCAGAAGAACGGGGTGCCGGTCGACGACGCCGTGGCCGAGGTGCTCGAGGCCATCCGCACGAAGGCGCAGGTCTGACCACCCGTCACGTCCGTCACACGACACGCCGACGACACGCCGCCGGCCTCACAGGTCCGACATTTCTCGTCGGAAACGCTTGCGGCGCAGGCTGACCGAGGAGCAAGATCAGACCACTCCACCACTTCGGTGGCGGAGGGAACGGACCGGACGAAGGACACCAGGCCCCGCGGCCTCGCCGCGAGGAGCCACCGGGTGATGGCGGTGGTGGTGACCGGGGAGCCGGACCGCGAGACGCGGAGCATCACGACGCGTCACCCGAGGCCCCGGAACCACTCATACTGGTTCCGGGGCCTCACCCATTCCACCTCCCACCAGGGCGCCGGATGGGCCATGCTGGGCACGTGGAGACGGCGAGGGACGTGCGGGTGCGCGAGGCGCTGCCCACCGACGCGTTCTCGGTCGCGGCGCTGCACATCCAGGACGAGCGGGAGCAGGGGTACGCGCTGCCGCCGGGCTTCCTCGACTCCTTCGCCGACGCCTGGCTGGCCGACCGCGCCCGCCGCACCTGGCTCGCGGAGGACGGCAGCGGCCGGCCGCTCGGGCTCGTGCACGGCACCCGGGTCCAGAAGCTGCCGAGCGCCCGCCGCCCGGCGGACGCCTGGTTCCACGTCAGCCTGCTCTTCGTCACGCCGGACGCGCGCGGCGCCGGGCTGGGAGAACGCCTGCTGCGCACCCTCGTCGCGTGGGCCGTGACCGACCGCGTGACCCGCATCCAGCTCAACGCCGTGCCGGAGGCGCGCGGGCTCTACGAGCGGGTCGGGTTCGGCGCCCCGTCCGAGCGCCTCATGGAGCTGAGGCTCGACCGCCCGACCTAGGGTGGGCGGATGCAGCCCACCACCTCCCGCGGAGTCCTCGTCACCGGCGCGTCCCGAGGGGTGGGAGCCGCCGTCGCCCGGGCCTTCGCCGAGCGAGGCGACCGCGTCGTCGTCCACCACCGCGGGCCCGGCAGCGCCGACCGGGCGGACGAGGTGCTGGGCTCGCTGGCCGGGGAGGGGCACGTGCGCCTGGCGGCCGACCTCGCCGACCCGGCCGCCGTCGAGGCCCTCGCCGCGGACGCCGTGGTGGCGCTCGGGCGCGTCGACGTGCTCGTCAACAACGCGGCGATGATCGCGGAGCCCGGCTCGTCGGCGAGCCGCCGCGGCGACCACCCGCTCGACGCGACGTCGTACGAGGACTGGGTCGCGGTGTGGCAGCGCACGATCGCGACGAACCTCCTCGGCCCCGCGAACCTCACGTGGTGCGTCGCCCGGCACATGCTCGAGGTCGCCCCGGCCGACGGCGTCCCGGTCGGCCGCGTCGTCAACGTCGGCTCCCGCGGCGCGTACCGCGGCGAGCCCGACATCCCCGCGTACGGTGCGTCCAAGGCGGGCCTGCACTCCTTCGGCCAGTCGATGGCGCAGCACCTCGGCCGGCACGGCATCGCCGTCACGAGCATCGCCCCGGGTTTCATCGCGACCGAGATGGCCGGCTACGCGATGGCCGACCCGGCCGCCGCCGAGGCCACCCGCGCCCAGAGCCCCTTCCACCGGGTCGCGCAGCCGGAGGAGGTGGCGGCGGCGGTCGTCGCCCTCGCCGAGCCGGCGGCCGAGTGGGCCTCGGGCGCCGTGCTCGACTTCAACGGGGCGTCGTACCTGCGCTGAGCCCGCCGGGGCGACGCACCTAGGATCGGGGGCATGGCCGACCTCGAGAGCACCGCCGACTTCGCTGGTGAGCCGGACGGCTTCGAGCGGCTGTGGACCCCGCACCGGATGGTCTACATCCAGGGGGACCGCCCCGACCCCGACGCCGGCCACGGCTGCCCCTTCTGCGCGGCCCCGGGCAAGAGCGACGAGGAGGGGCTCGTCGTCCACCGCGGCGAGCACTGCTACGTCGTGATGAACCTCTTCCCGTACAACCCCGGCCACGTCCTCGTCTGCCCCTACCGGCACGTCCCGCTCTACGTCGACCTCACCGACGAGGAGACGGCCGAGTTCACCCTGCTGACCAAGCAGGCCGTCCGTGCGCTCGAGGCGGCGTCGGCGCCGATGGGCTTCAACCTCGGGATGAACCAGGGCGCGGTCGCCGGGGCCGGCGTCGCGGCCCACCTGCACCAGCACGTCGTGCCGCGCTGGGGCGGCGACAGCAACTTCCTGCCGATCGTCGCGCGCACCAAGGCCGTGCCGATGCTGCTGGAGGACGTGCGCGCCCGGCTCGCCGCGCACTGGCCCGCCTGAGGCACCGTCAGGCGGAGTCGGCCGTGGCCCTCAGGTGCTCACGGGCCAGGCGGTCCGGCAGCACCTCGTAGCCGCGCGGCTCGCGCCGGAAGGTCCCCGTGCCGTGCGCGAGCGAGCGCAGGGCCACGGCGTAGTCGAGCAGCTCCAGGCGCGGCACCGCCGCCGTGAGCACCGAGCGGCCGGTGTCGCCCTCGGCCGGCTCGGAGCCGATGATCTGCCCGCGTCGGGTGCTGACGTCGGTCATCACCGCCCCGAGGTGCTCGTCGTCGACCTCGACCGTCACGGTGTCGATCGGCTCGAGCAGGCACAGCGACTGCGGGGAGGCGAGCTCGCGCAGCGCGAGCCCGGCCGCGGTCTGGAAGGCCATGTCGGAGGAGTCGACGCTGTGCGCCTTGCCGTCGGTCAGGGTGACGCGGACGTCGGTGACCGGCCACCCGGCGAGCAGGCCCTTGGCCAGCTGCGCGTGCACGCCCTTCTCGACGCTGCCGATGAACTGCCGCGGGACGGCGCCGCCGACGACGACCTCGGCGAACTCGACGCCGGAGCCGCGGGGGAGCGGCTCGAGGGTGAGGTGGCAGACCGCGTACTGCCCGTGGCCGCCGGACTGCTTGACGTGCCGGCCCTGCGCCTGCGACCGGGTCACCGCGGTCTCCTTGAGCGCCACGGCCACCGGCTCCTGCTCGACCCCGACGTTGAAGCGGTCGCGCAGGCGGTGCAGGACGAGGTCGAGGTGCGCCGGGCCGGTGGTCCACAGGACGACCTGGCCGGTCTCGGGGTCGTGCTCGATCCGCAGCGACGGGTCCTCGGCCGCGAGCTCGCGGAACGCGACGGGCATCCGGTCCTCGTCGGCGCGCGTCGCGGCCCGCACCGCCGCCGGCAGGAGGGCGTCCGGCAGCGCCCACGGGGTGACGAGGAGCGGGTGCGCGGGGTCGGAGAGGGTGTCGGAGGTCTGCGCGCCGGCGAGCTTGGTCACGACCACGACCTCCCCGGCCATGGCCTGCTCCTTCGCGAGCAGCTCACCGTCGAGCGGCGACCCGAGCGACCCGGGCCGCACGTCGTCGTCGTGCGCCTCGTGCCCCTCGCCGGTCGGGCCGTCGAGCAGCTCGAGGTGGCCCGAGACGTGCACGGGGCGGTCCGCGCGCAGCGTCCCGGAGAAGACGCGCACCAGCGAGAGGTGGCCGACGTAGGCGTCGGACTCGGTGTGGACGACCTCGGCGACGAGCGGGCCGTCCGGGTCGGCCGTGATCGGCACCGGGTCGCCGCCGCCGACGGGCGTCACGGTCGGCAGCGGACGCATCCCCGGGTGCGGGAACGCCGCCTCGACGAGGTGCAGCAGCACGTCGAGCCCCGCGCCGGTCTCACCCGAGACCGGCAGCACGGGGTGGAACGCGCCGTGGGCCACCGCTTGGAGCAGGTCGCGCTCGAGCGTCTCGAACGGCAGGTCCTCCCCGGCGAGGTAGCGGTCCATCAGCTCCGGGTCCTCGGACTCCTCGATGATCCCCTCGACGAGCCCGGGACGGTGCGTGTCGAAGGCGTCGGCGTGCTCCGCGCCGGCGGGCCGCACCGTCCGCGCGCCCCCGGCGTAGTCGTGGATCTCGCCGAGCAGGAGGTCGGCGATGGAGGTCACCGCGCCGTCGACGCCCGCCACCGGGACCCCGAGCGGCTGGATGCCCGCGCCGAAGTGGGCCCGGCAGTCCTCGAGCGTCGCGACGAAGTCGGCGTCGCGGGCGTCGAGCTGCGTGACGACGACCGCCCGTGGCATGCCGACGACCGCGCACTCGTGCCAGAGCTGGCGCGAGCGGGCGTCGGCGCCGTCCGCGGCCGAGACGACGAAGAGGGCGGCGTCCGCAGCACGCAGACCCGCCCTCACCTGCCCGACGAAGTCGGGGTTGCCCGGGGCGTCGAGGAGGGTCATCACCACCTCCCCGCACGCAAGGGTCGCGGCCCGCAGGCCCGAGGGCTCCGAGCCCTTCGACCGGGTCCCCGACCGCGGGGCGAGCTCCTCGACGACGCGGTCGAAGAGCCGCGAGGTCCCCGCGCCGCTCGGTCCGAGGAGGAGGACGGTGCGCAGGCGGGTGGTGTCCGTGACGGTCGGGGCCGGTGTTCCGCTCATGCCCCCAATCAACTCCTCCCCGGCACCCTGCACAAGAGGATCGCGGGTCCCCACTACGCTGACCGGACCATGCTCAACCGATACGCGCGCGCGTTCTTCACGAAGCTCCTCACCCCGGTCGCCTCGCTGCTCCTGCGGCTCGGCATCAGCCCCGACGTCGTCACCGTCATCGGGACCATCGGCGTGGCCGCGGGCGCGCTCGTGTTCTACCCGCGCGGCGAGTTCTTCGTCGGCACCCTCGTCATCACGGCGTTCGTCTTCTCCGACACCGTCGACGGCATCATGGCGCGGCGCCTCGGGCGCTCCAGCAGCTGGGGCGCCTACCTCGACTCCACGCTCGACCGGGTCGGCGACGCGGCCGTCTTCGGGGGCCTCGTCCTCTGGTACGCGGGCAACGGCGGGAACGCGTACATGGCCGCGCTCGCGCTCGCCTGCCTCATCCTCGGCAGCGTCGTCTCCTACGCCAAGGCCCGCGCCGAGGGCCTGGGGATGACGGCGAACGTCGGCATCGCCGAGCGCGCCGACCGGCTCGTCGCCGTCCTCGTGGCCACCGGCCTCACCGGGCTGTTCTCCATCCCCACCGTCTTCCTCGGGGTCGTCCTCGCCGTCCTCGCGCTCGCGAGCCTCGTCACCGTCGTCCAGCGCATCCTCGAGGTGCGTCGGCAGGCGCTGGGCGCCGCGTGAGGGGAGTGCCGGCGCGGCTCGGCGACGCCGCCGTGCTCGCCGGGCACCGCCTGGGCTGGGCCGCCGTCCGGCGGATGCCGGAGCGCGCCGCCTACCGGCTCTTCGACGCCGTCGCCGACCTCACGGTCGCCCGGGGCGGTGCCGCGCGAATGCGCGCCAACTACGCGCGGGTGCGCCCCGAGCTCGACGACGCCGCGCTCGACGCCCTCGTCCGCGACGGGATGCGCTCCTACCTGCGCTACTACTGCGAGGCCTTCCGGCTGCCCGAGCTCGGCCCCGACGAGCTCGCCGCGCGCGTCCGGCTCGAGGGCGACGCCCCGGTGCGCGAGGCGCTCGACGCCGGCGGCAGCGTCGTCTGCTTCCTCGGTCACCTCGGCAACTGGGACCTCGCGGGCGCCTGGTGCACGGTGCACCTCGGCCCGGTGACGACCGTCGCCGAGCGGCTCGAGCCCGAGGAGGTCTTCCGCGAGTTCCTCGCCTTCCGCGAGGGCCTCGGGATGACCATCCTGCCGCTCACCGGGGGGCCCGCCGTCTTCCCGGCGCTGCGCGAGGCCGCGCGCCGTCCCGGCCTCGTCCCGCTGCTCGCCGACCGCGACCTCACCCACCAGGGCGTCACCGTCGACCTCTGCGGCCACCCGGCGCGGATGGCGCCCGGTCCCGCGGCCCTCGCCCTCGCCGAGCGCCGGCCGCTCTTCCCGGTGTCGATCCGGCACGAGCGACGCGGCCGCGGCTGGGGCATCGTCATCACGTTCCACCCGGCGGTCACCGTGCCGGAGACCGGCGCCACCCGCGAGAAGGTCGTCTCGATGGTGCAGCAGTGCGCGGACGCGCTGGGCTCCGCGGTGCGCGAGCACACGGCCGACTGGCACATGCTCCAGCGCGTCTTCCTCGAGGACCTCGACGAGGACCGCCTGGCGCGGCAGGGTGTGACCTCGTGAGGATCGGGATCGTCTGCCCCTACTCGTGGGACGTGCCGGGAGGCGTGCAGTTCCACGTCCGCGACCTCGCGGAGGTCTTCATCGCGCAGGGCCACGACGTCTCGGTGCTGGCACCGGCCGACGAGGACTCGGACCTCCCGTCGTACCTCACCTCGTGCGGGCGCGCCGTGCCGGTGCGCTACAACGGCTCGGTGGCCCGGCTGACCTTCGGCCCGGTGACCTCCGCGCGGGTCACCCGCTGGCTCGAGACGGGCGCCTTCGACGTCGTGCACCTGCACGAGCCGGTCACGCCGTCGGTGTCGCTGATGGCGCTCTGGGCGGCCGAGGAGCCGGTCGTCGCCACCTTCCACACCTCGACCGTCCGCTCCCGGGCCATGCACGCCGCCAACCCGCTGCTGCGGCCCTCGCTGGAGAAGATCCGCGCCCGCATCGCCGTCTCGGAGGACGCCGCGCGCACCGTGCGCCGGCACCTCGGCGGTGACACCTACATCATCCCCAACGGCGTGCACGTCGACGCGTTCGACGTCGCGCCCCGCCGTCCGGAGTGGACCGGCACCCCCGACGCGCCGACGCTCGCGTTCCTCGGCCGGGTCGACGAGCCGCGCAAGGGCCTCGGGGTCGCCCTCGCGGCCCTGCCGGCGGTCCTCGACGTCCACCCGCGGGCCCGGCTGCTCGTCGCCGGACCGGGGGAGGCCGACGACCTGCTCAAGCGGGTCGAGCCGCGCGTGGCCGCCGCCACCGTCGTCCTCGGCGCCGTCTCGGACGCCGACAAGGCCAGCCTCCTGCGCTCGGTCGACGCCTACCTCGCGCCGCACCTCGGCGGCGAGAGCTTCGGCATCGTGCTCGTCGAGGCGATGGCCGCCGGCGCACCCGTCGTGGCCTCCGACCTCTCGGCCTTCGTGGCGGTGCTCGACGGGGGGCGCGTCGGCGTCACCTTCGAGGCGGGCTCGGCCGCCGCGCTCGGTGAGGCCGTCGTCGGCCTGATCGCGGACCCCGCCCGCCGCGAGCACCTGTCCCGCGAGGGCCGAGACCGGGCCCGCACCTTCGACTGGTCGCGCGTCTCGGGCCAGGTGATGGCCGTCTACGAGACGGTGCTCGAGGGCGCGCACGCCGAGCTCGCGGAGCCGCCCCGCGGCCTGTGGAGCCGGTTCGTCCGCAGCGTCCCGGGGACGGGGGGCTCGTGAGCGACGTCGACATCCTCCAGGTGACGACCTTCGTCGTCATCGTCCTCATCGTCGCCGCCTGGTACCTCTCGTACGCGGCGGCCCGGCTCGACCGGCTGCACGCCAAGGCCGAGGGCGCGATGAGCGCGCTCGACGCCCAGCTCGTCCGCCGCGCCGAGGCCACCCTCGAGCTGGCCAACAGCGGTGCGCTCGACCCGGCCACCGCCCTGCTGCTCGCGGACGCCGCGACCGAGTCGGTCGAGCGCACGACGGAGCACCCGCTCGCCGAGGACCTCCTCGACGGGCAGCACTTCGGCGGGCGCGAGGAGGTCGAGTCCGCGCTGAGCGAGGTGCTCTCGGTCACCCTCACCGACGACGTCGTGACGCGGCTGCGGGCCGACGGCGCCGAGCTCGTCGAGGAGTCGCTCGACCGCATCGCCTCCAGCGCCCTGCGGGTGCGGATGGCCCGGCGGTTCCACAACGACGCGGTGCGCGAGGTGCGCCGGGTGCGCGGGAAGTGGGTCGTGCGCGTCTTCCGGCTGGCGGGTCACGCGGCGCTGCCCGAGCGGGTCGAGTTCGACGACGACCTGCCCTCCGCCCTGGCCCGCTGAGCGCTGTCGAACCGTGGTCGGGAGCACCCGCGCGACCGTCCTAGAATCGCGCCCATGACCGAGCAGCAGAGCGCCCCCACGACCACCGGCACCGGCACGACCCGCGTCAAGCGCGGCATGGCCGAGATGCTCAAGGGCGGCGTCATCATGGACGTCGTCACCGCCGAGCAGGCGAAGATCGCCGAGGACTCCGGCGCCGTCGCCGTCATGGCCCTCGAGCGCGTCCCCGCCGACATCCGCGCCCAGGGCGGTGTCTCGCGGATGAGCGACCCGGACATGATCGACTCGATCATCGAGGCCGTCTCGATCCCCGTCATGGCCAAGGCCCGGATCGGCCACTTCGTCGAGGCGCAGGTCCTGCAGTCCCTCGGGGTCGACTACATCGACGAGTCCGAGGTGCTCACCCCGGCCGACTACGCCAACCACATCGACAAGTGGCAGTTCACCGTCCCCTTCGTCTGCGGTGCGACCAACCTCGGCGAGGCGCTGCGCCGCATCACCGAGGGCGCGGCGATGATCCGCTCCAAGGGCGAGGCCGGCACCGGCGACGTCTCCAACGCGACGACGCACATGCGCTCCCTGCGCAAGGAGATCAACCGCCTGCGCTCGATGGAGCCCGACGAGCTCTACGTCGCAGCCAAGGAGCTCCAGGCCCCGTACGACCTCGTCAAGGAGGTCGCCGAGACCGGCAAGCTGCCCGTCGTGCTCTTCACCGCCGGCGGCATCGCCACCCCGGCCGACGCCGCGATGATGATGCAGCTCGGCGCCGAGGGCGTCTTCGTCGGCTCGGGCATCTTCAAGTCCGGCAACCCCGCGCAGCGCGCCGAGGCCATCGTCAAGGCCACGACCTTCCACGACGACCCCGACGTCATCGCCAAGGTCTCGCGCGGCCTCGGCGAGGCGATGGTCGGCATCAACGTCGACGAGATCCCGCAGCCGCACCGCCTCGCCGAGCGCGGCTGGTGACGGCCGGCGCTCAGGGGTGGCTCGGCGCGGGTGGGGCGCCGGGCACCTCGAGCGCCACGCCGTCGACGTAGCAGTAGAACCACTCCTCGCCGGGCTCGAAGGAGCGCGCGACCGGGTGCTTTGTGGCGTGCGCGTGCGCCGTCGCGTGGCGGCCGGGTGAGGAGTCGCAGCAGCCGACGTGGCCGCACTCCTGGCACAGCCGCAGGTGCACCCACGTGCCGCCGTCGCGCAGGCACTCCACACAGCCGTCGCCGCTCGGGGTCGGGGGCGTGGGGTCGGTCAGGTGCGTACAGGGCATCGGGTCCTCCTCGGTGGTGGTGACGGGCCGGACCGGCTCGCAGTCGGGGCGGCCCGTGGCGTCGACGCGGGTCGCGAGGGGTGGCGCGCCCACCCCGGCGCAGAACGTCAGCTGCCGGTCGCCGGCCGCGGGGGCGAGGACGTCGTCGCGCACGGTGAGCCACGCGAGCACCCCGCCGGCGGCGAGGGCAGCCGCGCTGACCCACAGGGCGACCGCGAACCCGGCGTCGAAGGCGACCGGGTCGTCGTAGGCGCGCCCGGACAGCCCGGCCACGGCGGGGACGACGGCGACGGCCAGCAGGCCGGCGGTGCGGGCCACGGCGTTGTTGACGCCCGAGGCCATCCCGGCGTGCTCCGCCGGAGCGGCCGCCAGCGCCGTGGCGGTGAGCGGCGAGACCATCGTCACGAGGCCGAGGCCCAGGACGAGCACCGCCGGCAGGACGTCGAGCAGGTACGACGCCCCCGGGCCGAGCCGCAGCATGAGGAGCACCCCGGCCGCAGCGACGACCGGTCCGACCGCCATCTGCCGCCGGGGCCCGAGACGCGCGGCGAGCGCGCCGGAGGTCGAGGAGAGCAGGAGCATCACCCCGGTCACCGGCAGCAGGGCCGTCCCGGCCGCGATCGGCGAGAAGCCGGACACCACCTGCAGCTGGACGACGAGGAGGAGGAAGACCGCCCCGAGGCCCGCGTAGACGAGGAAGGTCACGAGGTTGGCGGCACGGAACTGCGCCCCCCGGAAGGCGTCGAAGCGGAGCATCGCAGAGGGGGCCCGCCGCTCGACGACGACGAAGGCGGCGGCGGCGAGCAGCCCGGTGACACCGGCGACGAGGACGGCGGCCGAGGCGCCGGACTCGCCGGCCGAGATCAGGGCGTAGGTGGCCCCGCCGAGGGCCAGCGCGCCGAGCACCGCGCCGGCGACGTCGACCGGGCCGCTCGCGCCGGGGTCGCGGCTCTCGGGGACGTGCCGCACCGCGAGGACGACGACCACCGCGGCGAGCGGGACGTTGACGAGGAACACCCACCGCCACGAGAAGGACTGGACCAGCCAGCCCCCGAGGAAGGGCCCGACCGCGGTGGCCACGCCGCCGAGGCCCGACCACGCGCCGATGGCCCGGCCGCGGTCGGCGGGGGCGATGCTCGCCTGGATCATCGCGAGGCTGCCCGGCGTGAGCAGCGCCGCGCCGACCCCCTGGAGGGCCCGGGCCGCGACGAGGAGCCCGGCGTCCGGGGCGGCTCCGCACAGCAGCGAGGCGGCCGCGAACCACACCACCCCGACGACGAACACCCGCCGGCGGCCGAACCGGTCGCCGAGGACGCCGCCGAGGAGGATGAAGGCCGCCAGCGTCCCGCGGTCGGTGGTGACGGAGGCGGCGCTCACCGGACCATCGAACCAGCCGACGGGCCTCAGGTCACCTGGGCGCGCTCCGCGAACTCGGGCCGCTCGTGCTCGCCGCCGTCGAGGACCGCGACGAGCTCCTCGGCGGCGCGCAGGACGTCGGCGTGGGTGAGGTACATCGGGCTGAAGCCGAGCCGCACGATGTCGGCCTCGCGGAAGTCGCCGACGACGCCCCGGGCGATGAGCGCCTGGACGACCCCGTAGGCCCCCTCGTGCCGGACGCTCACCTGCGAGCCGCGCCGGGCGTCGTCCCTCGGGGTCGCGACCTCGAGGTCGGGCAGGAGGGTGTCGAGGCACTCGAGGAAGTAGCCGGTGAGCGAGAGCGAGCGGGCCCGCAGGTCCGCCACGTCGACGTCGTCGTACGCGGCGAGGGCCGCCTCGAGCGCCAGCATCGACAGCAGCGGGGGCGTGCCGACGCGGCCGCGCGCGATCCCGGCGGCCGGCGCGAACTCGGGCGCCATCGCGAAGGGGGTCGCGTGCCCGTTCCACCCCGACAGCGGCTGGTCGAAGGCGTTCTGGTGGCGCTGCGCGACGTAGAGGTACGCCGGGGCGCCCGGCCCGCCGTTGAGGTACTTGTAGCCGCACCCGACGGCGAGGTCGACCTCGTGGGCGTCGAGGTCGACGGGCAGCACCCCGGCCGAGTGGCAGAGGTCCCAGCACACGAGGGCGCCGACGGCGTGGGCCGCGCGCGTGACCGCCGGCAGGTCCCAGAGCTCGCCGGTGCGGTAGTCGACCGAGCTGTAGGACGCGAGCGCGAGGTCGTCACCGAGCTCGGCGATGCGGGCCGGGGCGTCGGCGGGGGAGACGTGCTCGACGACGAGCCCGGTGTCGCGGGCGGCGGCGGCCGCGACGTAGAGGTCGGTGGGGAAGGAGGCGGGGTCGGTGAGGACGACGCGCCGCCCCGGGCGCATCCGGGCGGCCGCGACGACGACCTTGAAGAGGTTGACGGTCGTCGAGTCGGTGCAGACGACCTGCCCGGGGGCGGCGCCCACGAGCGCCCCGACGCGGTCGCCGACGCGGGTCGGCGCACCCCACCAGTCGGCCTCGTTCCAGCTCGCGATGAGCCGCTCGCCCCACTGCCGGTGCACCACGTCGGCGACCGCGTCGGCGACACCGGTGGGCAGCGCGCCGAGCGAGTTGCCGTCGAGGTAGACGACCCCCTCCGGCAGCACGAAGCGGGAGCGCAGGTCCGTCCCAGCGTGGTCGGCGTCGAGGTCCCGGGCGCGGGCGGTCAGCACTGACGACATGGCCCGACGCTATCCGGTCCGCCCCTCGGCACCTCGCGCGCCGTCCGGCAAGCACCTCGCGCAGGTGATGGACGTTCGGCCACACTTGCGCCTCCGAGTTGCGGACATCCCTGCGGTGCAGTGACGGACGTCGCACACTCGACGTCATGCGGGGAGCCACGACGACACAGCCACCGGACTGTCCACAGGCGCGCAGCGCGGAGCACCAGGAGCTGCTCGAGGAGTCGCGCGCGCTCATCCTCACGGCGCAGACCCCGGACGCCCTCGACCGTCTCCGGCTCGAGGAGATCGCCTCGCGCGCCGCGCAGGAGGGCTGGGTCGACGTCCTCATGGTGCTGGAGTACGTGCGGCTGCTCGCCGCGGACGGTGCCGTCGAGCGGCGCCGTCACCTCGTCCGGCTGCGCGAGCGCGCGCGGGCGCAGGGCGACATCGTCTGGGAGGCGCTGGCCCTGGCCCAGGGCGCCACCGCCGAGATGTGGGACGACCGGCCGCGGCTCGACGCGGACCGCGACCTGACCCGCGCGACCGTCCTCCTGCGCGGGGCGCCGCGGGGCCACGAGATGCTCGGCTCGGCGCACGTCGAGTGCGCGACCGGCTACCTCGACCGGGACATGTGGGACCTCGCCCTCGAGCACACCTCGTCGGCCGCCGACCAGCTGGGGAGCGACGAGCGCGACGCCTGGCGGATGGCCACGGCCATGTACAACCGCGCCGAGATCCAGCTGCGCCGGCTGTGCGTGACCCGCCAGACCGGCCCGAGCGAGGACCTCCACGAGCTCGGCATCCTCGCGCGCGACGCGGTGCAGCGGGTGCCGCTGCAGCTGCTGCCCGAGAGCTGGCAGGTGGACCTGCACATCTTCGAGAACCTCATCGACGCCATCGCGCCGCCCGCCTCCGGGACGCCGCGCCCGCCCGCGGACGAGGAGAACGCGGAGTTCGCGACCTACCTCGGTCTCGCACGCTCCTTCACCGAGCCCGACCCCCGCACGGCGCGCGAGCACCTCGCCGCCGCGATCGAGGCCTGGGACCGGGTCCGGATGCCCGAGCTGTACCTGCTGGCGCTGACCCGTGACGCCGAGCTCGAGGCCGAGGAGCTGGGCTACGAGACGGCCGGGCTGCGGGTCGCCCGGGAGCTGGCGCAGCGGCGCCAGGAGGCGCGCATCGCCGCCCTCGAGGCCATCGGCTCGCTCATCCAGAACGAGTACCTGTCGAGCGAGCACGCCCGGCTGCGGGTCGCCGCCGAGGTCGACGCGCTGACCGGGGTCGCCAACCGGCGCGGGCTCGAGACCCACGTCGACGGGCTGCTCGGCGCGGAGCCGGGCACCGTGCGCGACGAGGTGACGCTCGTCCTCGTCGACGTCGACCACTTCAAGTCGGTCAACGACACCCACGGCCACGAGGTGGGCGACGAGGTGCTCGTCCGGGTCGCGAGCTGCCTGCGGACGGTCGTGCGCGGCACCGACCTCGTCGTGCGCTGGGGAGGGGACGAGTTCCTGCTCCTGCTCGACACCGACCGGCTCGACACCGCCCTGCACCGGTGCCTCGACCTCGCCGAGCTCGTGCGCAGCGACCACTGGGAGGACCTCGCCGACGACCTGCGCGTCACGGTGAGCGTCGGGCTCGCGGTGGGCAAGGTCGCCGACCTCGACGGCCTGCGCCACATGGCCGACCGCGCGCTCTACCGCGCCAAGGAGCGTGGGCGGGACGGCGTCTCGGTCTGACGCGGGGCGCCGTCAGGCGTCGAGGGTCATGAGCAGCACCGGCTCGCGGTCGGCGGGCAGCCAGTGCGGGCGCGCCTCGCCGACGACCCGCCAGCCGCGGCGCCGGTAGAGGTCGGCGGCGACGGAGTGCTCCTGGACGACGTCGAGCACCGGGGTGCGCCCGAGCGACCGGACGTGCCCGACGGCCACCTCGAGCAGCCGGGAGCCGAGCCCGAGGCCGCGGCGCGCGGGGTCGACGAAGAGCGTCGACACCGTGCCGAGCCGCGCGGCCGGCAACCCGGTCGCCTCGACGAACGCCGCGGTCTCCCAGCCCTCCCCGGGCTCGAGGACGGCGACGTGCCCCGCGACCGCGCCGTCGACGGTCACGACCCACGCGCCGAGCTCGCCCGGCCGGACGACGAACTCCTCGACGGGGAAGGGCAGCGGCCAGCGCACCGGGTAGCGCGAGGCCGGCTGCTGGGCCGCGAGCACCTCGACGAGGGCAGGGACGTCGGCGGGCCGGCGGGGGCGCACGGTGGGCTCGGGCACCGGTGCAGCCTAGGTCGCGGCGGCCCGTAGAGTCGGTCGGCGTGACCACCACCCCCACCGTCGGCGTGCTCGCCGTGCAGGGCGACGTGCGCGAGCACCTCGTCGCCCTCGAGCGCGGCGGCGCCCGCGCCGTCACGGTGCGCCGGCCCGCCGAGGTCGAGGCCGTCGACGGGCTCGTCCTGCCCGGCGGCGAGTCGACGACCATCGACAAGCTCGTGCGCGCCTTCGACCTCCAGGCGCCGCTGCGCGAGCGCATCGCGGCCGGCCTGCCGGTCTACGGCTCCTGCGCCGGGATGATCCTCCTCGCCGACCGCCTCGCGGACGGTGCGGCCGGTCAGCAGACGCTCGGCGGGATGGACATCCTCGTGCGCCGCAACGCCTTCGGGCGGCAGGTCGACTCCTTCGAGGAGGACCTGCACATCCGCGAGCTCGGCGGCGAGCCGGTGCGCGCGGTGTTCATCCGGGCGCCGTGGGTGGAGGAGGCGGGGGAGGCCGTCGAGGTCCTCGCGCGGGTCGAGCACGGCCCGGCCGCGGGTAGGATCGTCGCCGCGCGGCAGGGGGACCTGCTGGTCACGTCCTTCCACCCGGAGGTGACCGGTGACCACCGGGTCCACCGCCTGTTCGTCGACATCGTGAAGCAGAGCCAGAGGGAGCGTTCATGAGCGGCCACTCCAAGTGGGCGACCACCAAGCACAAGAAGGCGGCGATCGACGCCAAGCGCGGCAAGCTCTTCGCCAAGCTCATCAAGAACATCGAGGTCGCGGCCCGCACCGGCGGTGGTGACCCGGCGGGCAACCCGACGCTCTACGACGCGATCCAGAAGGCCAAGAAGTCGTCGGTCCCCAACAACAACATCGACAACGCGGTCAAGCGCGGCTCCGGTGCGACGGCGGGCGGGGCCGACTGGCAGACCATCACGTACGAGGGCTACGCGCCCGGCGGCGTGGCCCTGCTCATCGAGTGCCTCACCGACAACCGCAACCGCGCGGCGGCCGAGGTGCGCACCGCCCTGACCCGCAACGGCGGCCAGCTCGCCGACCCGGGATCGGTGGCCTACGTCTTCAACCGCAAGGGCGTCGTCATCGTCCCCAAGAGCGACGACAAGGGCGAGGACGAGATCCTCGAGGTCGTCCTCGAGGCCGGGGCCGAGGAGGTCAACGACAACGGCGACGCGTGGGAGGTCGTCTCCGAGGCGACCGACGTCGTCGCGGTCCGCACCGCGCTCCAGGACGCCGGCATCGACTACGACTCGGCCGAGGCCTCGTGGGTCCCGAACCTCCAGGTCCCGCTCGACGCCGACGGCGCGAAGAAGATGATCCGCGTCATCGAGGCGCTCGAGGACTCCGACGACGTCCAGGACGTCTTCGCCAACGGCGACATCCCCGACGACGTCCTCGCCGAGCTCGACGCCGAGGACTGACCGGCGCCGCGTGTCGGTGCCGGGGGAGCGACCCGCGGGGTCGTAGCGTGGGTGTCGAACACCTGTTCCATCGGTCGGTGAAGGAGCCCGCGTGCGCGTCCTCGGTGTCGACCCCGGCCTCACCCGCTGCGGCCTCGGGGTCGTCGACGGTCGGCTCGGGCGTGCCCGGATGGTCGCCGTCGGCGTCGTCCGCACACCGAGCGACGGCGACCCGGGGGAGCGGCTGGTCTTCCTCGAGCGCGAGATGGAGGGCTGGCTCGACCGCTACCGGCCCGACGTCGTCGCCGTCGAGCGGGTCTTCGCCGACTCCAACATCACCAATGTCATGAGCACCGCGCACGCCACCGCCGTCGCGCTGCTCGCCGCCACCAAGCGTGAGGTGCCCGTCGTCTTCCACACCCCGACCGAGGTCAAGGCGGCCGTCACCGGCTCCGGCCGCGCGGACAAGGCCCAGGTGACCGCGATGGTCACCCGCATCCTCGGCCTCGCGACCCCGCCGAAGCCGGCGGACGCCGCCGACGCCCTGGCCCTCGCCATCTGTCACGCCTGGCGCGGCGCCCAGTCCGCGCGCCTCGACGCCCTCGCGAAGGCGGCCCGCGGATGATCGCCTCGCTGCGCGGGCCGGTCGGCCACGTCGGGCTCGACCACGTGGTCCTCGAGGTCGGCGGCGTCGGGATGCTGGTGCACACCACCCCGGCGACGGCCGCGGCCTGCCACCGCGGCCAGGAGGCCGCGCTCGCGACGACCCTCGTCGTCCGCGAGGACTCCCTGACCCTCTACGGCTTCGGCAGCCCGGCCGAGCGCGACATGTTCGAGACCGTCCAGACGGTCTCGGGCGTCGGGCCGCGCCTCGCCCTCGCGATGCTCTCGGTCATGGGGCCCGACCAGCTCGCGGCCGCGTTGTCGTCGGGCGACGCCAAGGCCCTGACCGCCATCCCCGGCATCGGCGCGAAGTCCGCCCAGCGCCTCGTCCTCGAGCTGCGCGACAAGGTCGGCGCCGTGCGCACCGGCGCCGGGCCCGACGCGCCCGCCCCGGTCGTGCCCGGCGAGGAGCCGTGGCGCGGCCAGGTCGCCGAGGCCCTCGTCGGCCTCGGCTGGTCCGCCAAGCAGGCGGGCGACGCCGTCGAGCGGGTCGCCGGCAGCGCCCCGGCCGACGCCGACATCGCCGCGCTGCTGCGCCTGGCCCTGCGGGAGCTGCGGCCGTGAGCGCGTCACGGGCCTGGGGGAGCGAGGTCCACGAGGCCGACGACCGCGAGGACGACGGCTCCTTCGACGCCACCGCCCGGGTCGTCGACGCCGGGGGCAGCGACGACGAGCGGGTCGTCGAGGCCGCGCTGCGCCCGCGCCGGCTCGCCGAGTTCCCCGGCCAGCCCCGCGTGCGCGACCAGCTGGGCCTGGTCCTCGAGGCCGCGCGCCGCCGCGGCAGCCCGCCCGACCACGTCCTGCTCTCCGGCCCGCCGGGCCTGGGCAAGACGACGCTGGCGATGATCGTCGCCGCCGAGCTCGAGCGCCCGATCCGCGTGACGAGCGGCCCGGCCATCCAGCACGCGGGTGACCTCGCCGCCGTCCTCTCCAGCCTCGACGAGGGCGAGGTCCTCTTCCTCGACGAGATCCACCGGATGAGCCGCTCCGCGGAGGAGATGCTCTACCTCGCGATGGAGGACTTCCGGGTCGACGTCATCGTCGGCAAGGGCCCCGGCGCCACCGCCATCCCGCTCGAGCTGCCGCCCTTCACCGTCGTCGGCGCGACGACCCGCGCCGGGCTGCTGCCGGCGCCGCTGCGTGACCGGTTCGGGTTCACCGGCCACCTCGACTACTACGACACCGCCGACCTCGTGGCCATCCTGCGCCGCTCGGCCGGCCTGCTCGGGGTCGAGGCCGACGCCGACGGCATCACCGAGGTCGCCGGCCGCTCGCGGGGCACACCGCGCATCGCCAACCGCCTGCTGCGCCGGGTGCGCGACTGGGCGCAGGTCCACGGTGACGGCCACGTCGACCACGCCGCCGCCCGGGCCGCCCTCGCCCTCTTCGACGTCGACGACGCCGGCCTGGACCGCCTCGACCGCGCCGTCCTCGAGGCCCTGTGCCGCCGGTTCGCCGGCGGGCCGGTCGGTCTCTCGACCCTCGCCGTCGCCGTGGGGGAGGAGTCGGACACCGTCGAGACGGTCGCCGAGCCCTACCTCGTGCGGGAGGGCTTCATCTCGCGCACCCCGCGCGGGCGGGCCGCGACCGCCCGGGCCTGGAGCCACCTCGGGCTGCACCCGCCGGCCGGCGCCCCGCAGCAGGGCGCCCTGCCGCTGCTCGACGACGGCCCCGGCCGGCTCGGCGGCTGACCCGCGCCGCCGCGGCGGGCCGGGCACGCGCCGGCGTGTCGGATCGTTGGTGGGGCGTCCGCGTCTCGCCTACAGTGAGTCCTCGGCCCGGTGCTCCCGGGCCGACCCACTGTTCACCACAGCGCGGGGGACCCCCGCTCCGAAGGACCAACTCCGATGTCTTCCGGCTCCGGCTCCGGCCTCGCCTACCTCCTGATCCTGGGACTGCCGTTCCTCCTCCTCGTCTGGATGTTCTTCACCCAGCGCAAGCGCGGGCAGCAGGTGCAGGCCCTCCAGGCCTCCCTCGCGGTCGGCGAGGAGGTCGTGACGACGTCGGGTCTCTACGGCACGATCACTGCGCTCGACGACCAGGTGGCGACGCTCGACGTCGGCAGCGGCGTCGCCCTGCGGTTCGACCGCCGGGCCATCGGGATGCGCGCGGGAGAGGTGCGCTGACGTGGCGAGCACCGCACCGCGCACGCTGGCCCGCCGGGCCCTCATCGGCCTGACCGTCCTCGTCGTCGCCCTCGGCGGCGTCCTCACCGGGTCGATCCTCTGGAGCGACGGGCAGGCCACCCCCAAGCTCGGCCTCGACCTCGAGGGCGGCACCCAGATCATCCTCGAGCCGCGGGTCAGCAGCGGCCAGGCGGTCTCGGCCGAGGCCCTCGCGCAAGCGCGTGACATCATCGTCCAGCGCGTCGACTCCAACGGCGTCTCCGGCGCCGAGGTGACGACCCAGGGCGACAGCAACATCGTCGTCAGCATCCCCGAGATCCCGACCCAGGCCGTCCGCAACGCGATCAGCCAGTCCTCGCAGATGCAGTTCCGCCCCGTCCTCGCGATCGGCTCCGGCGTCCCGGTGCCGACGGGGTCCCCGAGCACGTCGCCGAGCGCCTCCGCGAGCGGTGCGGCGTCCCCGTCCCCCTCTGCCTCGGCATCGGCCACCGCCTCGCCGGCCCCGAGCGCGTCCTCGACGCAGAACAGCGCCGTCAACGAGGCGCTCACCGCGGCGAGCCCCATCCCGTCCGCGAGCCCCTCGGAGTCCGCGAGCCCGAGCCCGTCCCCGAGCAGCAGCGGCAGCGCCGCGCCGAGCGGCCCGACCGACCTCGCGTGGATCACGCCCGAGGTCCAGCAGGCGTACGACGACCTCAACTGCGCCGACCCCAAGGCCCTCGACAACGTCCGCGACGTCGAGTCCGAGCCCCTCGTGACCTGCTCCGACGACGGCTCGACCAAGTACATCCTCGGCCCGGTCGCCGTCTCCGGCGACAAGATCACCGACGCCACCGCGGGCTACCAGACCAACCCGCAGGGTGTCGTCACGAGCACGGTCGAGATCGCCCTCACCTTCAACAGCGAGGGCGCCCGCCAGTACGCCGACATCAGCCGCACGATGGTCTCGCTGCCCTCGCCGCAGAACCAGCTCGCGACCGTCCTGGACTCGCGCGTCATCGTCGCGCCGCAGTTCAACGAGGCGATCCCCAACGGCCGCGCGAGCATCACCGGCGGCTTCACCCTCGCCGAGGCCAAGGAGCTCGCCGACCAGCTGAAGTTCGGCGCCCTGCCGCTGTCCTTCACGGAGCAGTCGAGCGTCGACATCAGCCCGACCCTCGGTGGCGAGCAGCTGCGCTACGGCTTCATCGCCGGGCTCATCGGCCTCCTGCTCGTCGTCGTCTACTCGCTCGTCCAGTACCGGGTGCTCGGGTTCGTGACGATCAGCTCGATCGTCGTCGCCGGCCTGCTCACCTACCTGGCGATCACGATCCTCGGGTGGGCGCAGAACTACCGCCTCGACATGGCCGGCGTCACCGGACTGATCGTCGCCATCGGCTTCACCGCCGACAGCTTCATCGTCTACTTCGAGCGGGTCCGTGACGAGCTGCGCGAGGGCCGCTCCCTCGCGAGCGCCGTCGAGACCGGGTGGAACCGCGCCAAGCGCACGGTCCTCATCGCCGACGGCGTCAACTTCCTCGCGGCGATCGTCCTCTACGTGCTCGCGAGCTCGAGCGTGCGCGGCTTCGCGTTCACCCTCGGCCTCACGACGCTCATCGACCTGCTCGTCGTCTTCTGGTTCACCCACCCGCTGCTCACGCTGCTGACCCGGGTGCCGTTCTTCCGCGACGGCCACCGGCTCTCCGGGCTCGACCCGCGCAGGCTCGGCGCGAAGAAGCGCACGTACGCCGGACGCGGCCGGTTCACCCCCGTCGAACCGGCCGCCCCCGCCACCGAAGGGAGCCGCGCGTGAGCACCTCGTTCTCCGAGCTCGGCAACGACCTCTACACCGGCAAGCGCTCGATCCCGGTCGTCGCCAAGCGCCGGTCGTTCTACCTCGGCTCGCTCGTCCTCATCGTCGTCGCCGTCCTCGGCCTCACGGTGCAGGGCCTCAACCTCGGCCTCGAGTTCCGCGGCGGCTCCGAGTTCCGCATCGCCACCGGCTCGACCCCGAGCGGCTACGAGCAGACCGCCCGCGAGGCCGTCGGTGCGGCCGAGGACGCCAGCGGCGTCAACGTGACACTCGTCGGCAACAACACCGTGCGCGTCCAGACCGAGAAGCTGTCCGACACCGACAGCCAGCAGGTCCGCGGCGAGCTCGCCCAGGCCTTCGACGTCCCCGAGGAGAACGTCAGCGCGACCTTCATCGGCCCGTCGTGGGGCGCGTCGGTCAGCGGCCAGGCGCTGCGCGCGCTCGTCATCTTCCTCGTCGCCGTCGTCATCATGCTGAGCATCTACTTCCGCAACTGGAAGATGGCGGCCGCCTCGCTCGTCGCGCTCGTGCACGACCTCATCATCACCGTCGGCATCTACAGCCTCAGCGGCTTCGAGATCTCGCCGGCGACGATGATCGGCTTCCTCACCGTCCTCGGCTACAGCCTCTACGACACCGTCGTCGTCTTCGACAAGGTGCGCGAGAACACGAACGAGGCGTTCGCCAACGGCCGGATGACCTTCGCGCAGGCCGCGAACCTCGCCGTCAACCAGACGATGGTCCGCTCGATCAACACGACGGTCATCGGCCTCCTGCCGATCGCCGCGGTGCTCGCCGTCGGCACGGTCTTCCTCGGCCCCGGTGTGCTCGTCGACCTCTCGCTCGTGCTGTTCGTCGGCATCCTCGTCGGCGCGTACTCGTCGATCTTCATCGCCACGCCCGTGCTCGTCACGCTGCGCCGCCGCGAGGAGAAGGTCGTCGACCTCGAGAAGCGCGCGCGCCGCCACCAGGCGAAGAAGGCCAAGGAGGCCGGCGAGCCGGTGCCCGCGGCCGACGACGACTCCGTGCCCGCCGCCTCGGTCGCGGCCGGCCAGGTCGACCGCGAGGAGGGCGCGACCCTCACCGGTCGGGCCGTCCACGAGTACGCCCGTTCCGGCCCGCGCAACCAGCCGCGCCGGACGCCGAAGTCCAAGCGGTGACCGCGCTGCCCCACGACGGCGTCGACGAGGTCGTCGCCCGCTCGCTGCGCGACGTCGCGGACTTCCCGAGCCCCGGGGTGGTCTTCAAGGACATCACCCCGCTGCTCGCGGACCCCGTGGCCTTCGGCGAGGTCATCGGCGCGCTGGCCGACGGCCGCCGCGGCGAGGTCGACCTCGTGGCCGGCGTCGAGGCCCGCGGCTTCGTCGTGGGCGCCGCGCTGGCGCACGCGATGGGCGTCGGGTTCGTGCCGCTCCGCAAGGCCGGCAAGCTCCCCGGCGACACGGTGGCCGCGTCCTACGACCTCGAGTACGGCTCGGCGACCATCGAGGTGCACGCCGACGCCGTCCCGGCCGGCGCCCGCGTCGTCCTCGTCGACGACGTGCTCGCCACCGGCGGCACCGCCCTCGCCGCCTGGGAGCTGCTCGAGCGCGTGGGCGGGCACGTCGTCGGCTTCGACTGCGTCGTCGAGCTCGCCTTCCTCGGTGGGCGCGACCGGCTCGGCGACCGCGAGGTGCGGGCGCTGCACGTCGTCGCCTGACCCGCGACTAGACTCCCGGCATGGCGGAGCAGACGACAGCCGCCACCCCGGGGAACGGCGCGGCCGGGGTGGGGTCCCGGGCCAGGGCGCGGGCTGCCCTCGCGCGCGTCGGGCGCAACCGCCCGCCGAGCAACCCGGTGCTCGAGCCGCTCCTCCAGACCGTCCGCAGCACGCACCCCAAGGCCGACATCGCCCTCGTCGAGCGCGCGTACGCCGTCGCCGAGCGCGCCCACCAGGGGCAGAAGCGCCGCAGCGGCGACGACTACATCACCCACCCGCTCGCGGTGACGACGATCCTCGCCGAGCTCGGCATGACCCCGACGACCCTCGCGGCCGCCCTCCTGCACGACACCGTCGAGGACACCGCGTACAGCCTCGAGGCGCTGCGCCGCGACTTCGGCGACGAGATCGCGATGCTCGTCGACGGCGTGACCAAGCTCGACAAGGTCACCTACGGCCAGGCCGCGCAGGCCGAGACCGTCCGCAAGATGGTCGTCGCGATGGCCCGCGACATCCGGGTCCTCGTCATCAAGCTCGCCGACCGCCTGCACAACGCCCGGACGTGGCGCTACGTCTCGCAGGAGAGCGCCCAGCGCAAGGCCAAGGAGACCCTCGAGATCTACGCGCCGCTCGCGCACCGGCTCGGGATGAACACGATCAAGTGGGAGCTGGAGGACCTCTCGTTCCAGACCCTCTACCCGAAGGTCTACGACGAGATCGTGCGGCTCGTCGCCGAGCGCGCCCCGGCCCGCGAGGAGTACCTGGCGCAGGTGCGCGACGAGGTCGGGTCCGACCTGCGCTCGGCGAAGCTCAAGGCGACGGTCACCGGGCGCCCGAAGCACTACTACTCCGTCTACCAGAAGATGATCGTCGGCGGCCGCGACTTCGACCAGATCTACGACCTGGTGGCCGTCCGCGTCCTCGTCGACACGGTGCGCGACTGCTACGCGGCGCTCGGCGCCCTCCACGCGCGGTGGAACCCGGTCCCCGGCCGGTTCAAGGACTACATCGCGATGCCCAAGTTCAACATGTACCAGTCGCTGCACACGACGGTCATCGGCCCGGGCGGCAAGGCCGTCGAGATCCAGATCCGCACCCACGACATGCACCGCCGGGCGGAGTACGGCGTGGCCGCGCACTGGAAGTACAAGGAGGACCCCAACGGTCCGGCCCCCGGTGCCCACGCCCGCGACGGGCAGACCGGCCCGGTCAACGACATGGCCTGGCTGCGCCAGCTCCTCGACTGGCAGAAGGAGACCGCCGACCCGGGCGAGTTCCTCGAGTCGCTGCGCTTCGAGATCACCGCGAGCGAGGTCTACGTCTTCACCCCGAAGGGCCAGCTCGTCGGGCTGCCCGCCGGCGCGACGCCCGTCGACTTCGCCTACGCGGTGCACACCGAGGTCGGCCACCACTGCATCGGTGCCCGGGTCAACGGGCGGCTCGTGCCGCTCGAGAGCCGGCTCGACAACGGCGACGTCGTCGAGGTGCTCACGTCCAAGGCCGACTCGGCCGGCCCCTCGCGCGACTGGCTCTCGTTCGTGCGCTCCGCCCGGGCGCGCAACAAGATCAAGCACTGGTTCACCAAGGAACGCCGCGAGGAGATGATCGAGGAGGGCAAGGAGGCCCTCGCGAAGGCGATGCGCAAGCAGGGCCTGCCGCTGCAGCGGCTCACCTCCGTCGAGTCCCTCACCGGTGTCGCCGAGGAGCTGCGCCACCCCGGCATCGAGGCGCTCTACGCCGCGGTCGGGGAGGGGCACGTCAGCGCGCAGCACGTCGTCTCGCGGCTCGTCGCCTCCGTCGGCGGCGAGGAGGGGGCCAGCGAGGACATCGCCGAGGTCGCCTCACCCGTGCTCAGCCGCCCACGGGCGCGCCGCTCGGGCGACCCGGGCGTCGTCGTCAAGGGGATGTCGGACGTCTGGGTCAAGCTCGCGCGCTGCTGCACGCCGGTGCCCGGTGACGAGATCCTCGGCTTCGTCACGCGCGGCAACGGCGTCTCGGTCCACCGGCGCGACTGCACCAACGCCGACTCGCTGCTCGCGCAGTCGGACAAGATCATCGAGGTCGAGTGGGCGCCGACGTCGGCGAGCCTGTTCCTCGTCCAGCTCCAGGTCGAGGCGCTCGACCGCTCACGGCTGCTGTCGGACGTCACCCGAGTCATCTCCGACCACGGGGTCAACATCCTCTCGGCATCGGTCCAGACCTCGCGCGACCGCGTCGCGATCCTGCGCTTCACCTTCGAGATGGGCGACCCGGGGCACCTCGGTCACGTCATCCGGGCCGTGCAGAACGTCGACGGCGTCCTCGACGCCGAGCGCGTCACCGGCGGGCGCCGGGACCACTGAGGTCCGCGGCGCCCCGCCGGGTGGGCGTCGGTGCGGGGCGTCAGCCGCCGAACTCGTCCAGGCCGGCGCGGGCCTGGTCGAGCCACTGCTGCTGCGACGCGAGCCGCTCGCGCGCGGCCGCGGCCTTGCGCTCGTCGCCGGAGGCCTCGGCCGTCGCGACGTCGGCCTCCGCCTTCGCGACGGCCGCCTCGAGCTGCTCGGCCATGCTCCGGGCCCGGGCGGACAGCTCGGGGTTGGTGGCCTTCCAGCGCTGGTCGTCGGCCTCCCGCACGGCGGTCTCGACGCGGCGCATCCGCTTCTCGACGCGCTCGATGTCGGCGCGCGGGACCTTGCCCGCGGCCTCCCACCGGTCCTGGATGCCCCGCAGGGACGCCTTGGCGGCCTCGAGGTCGGTGACCGGCAGCAGCGCCTCCGCCTCGACGAGGAGCTCCTCCTTGACGGCGAGGTTGCCGCGGAACTCCTCGTCCTCGGCGGCCGAGGCGGCGTCCTTCGCGGTGAAGAACGCGTCCTGGGCGGCCCGGAAGCGCTCCCACAGGGCGTCGTCGTCGCTGCGGCTGGCCCGGCCGGCCTGGCGCCAGCGGTCCATCAGCTGCTTGTAGGCGCGGGCGGTGGGGCCCCAGTCGGTGCTCGTCGACATCGACTCGGCCTCGGCGACGAGCGACTCCTTGGTCGACTTCGCGTCGGCGCGGGTCGTCTCGAGCTCGGCGAACCACGCACGGCGCGCCTTGTCGAAGGCGTTGCGGGCGTGGCTGAAGCGCTGCCACAGCGCGGTCTCGGTGGGCTTGTCGAGCTTGACGTCGCTGCGCTGGTGGCCCTTCCACTCCTCGAGGAGGGCCCGCATCCGCTCGCCGCTCTGCTTCCACTGCGTGCTGCCCGGGGGCTGCGCCGCGATGGTCTCGGCCTCGGCGACGATCGCCTCGCGGCGGGTCGCGGCCTCCGCGCGGGCGGCGCGGCGCTGCTCGGACTCGGCCGAGCGCTTGGCCTCGAGGCCGGCCTCGACCCGCTCGACGGTGGCGTGCAGGGCCGGCAGGTCGCCGACGACGTTGGCCTGCTCGACGTGCTCCTTGAGCGTGCCCAGCCCGTCGGCGACCTCCTTCGCGGAGACGTCGGGGTTGGCCAGGCGGGCCTCGAGCAGGGCGGCGGACGCCGCGAGCTCGTCGTACTTGCGGGCGAAGTACTGCAGGGCCTCGTCCGGGGTCGCGCCGGGGTAGGAGCCGACCTCGCGCTCCTCGTCACCGACGGTGACGAAGACGTGGCCCTCCTCGTCGGCGCGCCCGAAGCGCGCGGACTCGGAGTGCTCGGGCACCGCGGCAGGCGGCGCCGCGGGGCGCGGGGCGACCCGCTTGGCGAGCGCGGCCGGCGAGGGCACGGGGGGACGGGGTGTGGGCTGGTCCTCGGACACGGTCAGGACTTCTCCTCGGTGACAGCAACGCTGAGGATGCTGATCGGTGCGGCAGGCGATCCGTCGTCCGGTGAGCTCGCGTTCGGAGCGACCCCTTCGGCGGCGACGCGGTCGACGATATCCAACCCGGAGGTGACCGTGCCGAACACGGTGTACCCGTCGGGGTCGGGGAGGCTCGAGTCGCCGTAGACGATGAAGAACTGGCCGCCGTTGCCCTCCTTCGGGTCCTGGGTGCGCGCCATCGCGAGCGTGCCCCGCGGGTAGCTGCCGTCCTTCGGCGCGTTCTCGACGCCGAACCCGTACCCCGGGCCGCCCTGGCCGGTGCCGGTCGGGTCACCGCACTGGAGCACCTTGAGGGTCTCGGCGGTCGTCAGCCGGTGGCAGGGGGAGTCCTTCCAGTAGCTATCGCGGGCCAGCTGGAGGAAGGAGGCGACGGCCTGCGGGGCCTTGGCGCCGTCGAGGCGCACGACGATGTCGCCGCAGTTGGTCGCGATCGTGGCGTCGAAGACCTTGCCCTGGGCGGTCGCCTTGTCCGGCAGGGTCAGCTCGGACGCGGTCCCGAGGGGGCTGGGCGGCGGCTGGCAGCCGGCGACCACGGTCGCGGGCGTGTTGTCCGCGCCGGGTGCGGCCTCGTCGCCACCTCCGCGGCCGACCGTCACGGCGAGGACCCCGACGACGCCGAGCACGACGACGACCACGGCCACGACGGCCGAGAGCCGCTGGAGCCGCGCTCGGTCCTGCTGCCGCTGCGACTGCTTCGCCTGCTGCTTCTCCCAGCGGCGGCGGGCGCGGGCCCGCTCCTGCTTCCTGGTCACCCCGTGGTCCTTCGTCGTCGTCGATCGAACAGCGGCGCCCAGTCTAGGCACGGCGCCGTTAGGCTCGCCGCGTGCTCGCCGTCGCGTTCCCCGCCGCCGCCTTCGCCACCAACTGCTACGTCCTCGCGACCGGCCGGGGGGAGGAGTGCCTCGTCGTCGACCCGGGCATCGGTGTCGAGGAGACGCTGCGCGAGGTGCTCGCCGAGCACCGCCTGCGCCCGGCCGCCGTCCTGCTCACGCACGGCCACCTCGACCACGTCTACTCGGTGACCCCGGTGTGCGGCGGCGACACCGCCGCGTACGTCCACGTCGACGACCGCTACCGCCTCGCCGACCCGCTCTCGACCATCGACCCCGGGACGCTCGCGATGATGGAGTCGCAGTTCGGGCAGCGGGCGGCCTGGCGCGAGCCCGAGCGCGTCGTCGAGGTCACCGACCGGCAGCGGCTCGAGGTCGCCGGGCTGCCGCTGGAGGTCCTCCACGCGCCCGGCCACACCGAGGGCTCGGTGATGTTCGCCCTCGACACCGTCCCCGACGGCCTGCCCACCGACGAGGGGCTGGACCGCACCGTCGTCTCCGGCGACGTCCTCTTCGCCGGCTCGATCGGCCGCACCGACCTGCCCGGCGGCGACGGCGCGGCGATGCAGCGCTCGCTGCGCGACGTCGTCCTGCCGCTGCCCGACTCCACGCTCGTCCTCACCGGCCACGGCCCGGCCACGACGATGCGCCGGGAGCGGGGCACCAACCCGTACCTGCGAGGATTGGGCGCGTGACTCCTCCCGCCCAGAAGGTGACGCCCATCTCGGGCTTCCCCGAGCTCCTGCCCGCCGAGCGGCTCCTCGAGCTGCACTTCCTCGACACCGTCCGCGAGGTCTTCGAGCTCCACGGCTTCGCGCCGCTCGAGACCCGGGCCGTCGAGCCGGTCGAGCGCCTGCTCGGCAAGGGCGGCGACGCCGACAAGGAGATCTACGGCATCCGCCGCCTCGCCGGCGAGGACACCGGGCGCGAGTCCGAGCTCGGGCTGCACTTCGACCTCACCGTGCCCTTCGCGCGCTACGTCCTCGAGAACGCCGGGAAGCTCTCCTTCCCGTTCCGTCGCTACCAGGTGCAGAAGGTCTGGCGCGGCGAGCGCCCGCAGGAGGGCCGCTTCCGCGAGTTCACGCAGGCCGACATCGACGTCGTCGACGTCGGCACCCTCGCGCCGCACTTCGAGGCCGAGATGCCGCTCGTCATCGCGGAGGCCTTCCGGCGGCTCCCGGTGGGGGAGTTCCGCATCCAGGTCAACAACCGCAAGGTCCCCGAGGGCTTCTACCTCGGGATCGGGCTGACCGACGTCGCCGGCACGCTCCGCGTCGTCGACAAGCTCGCGAAGATCGGCCCCGAGAAGGTCGCGGCCCAGCTCGTCGAGGCCGGTGCCACCGACGAGCAGGCGCGGCAGTGCCTCGCGCTGGCCGGCATCCGCAGCGAGGACCTGTCGTTCGTCGACGAGGTGCGCGCCCTCGGGGTCGAGCACCCCGTCCTCGACGAGGGCCTCGACGCCCTGGCCGCGGTCATCCGCGCCGGGACGGAGCAGGCCCCCGGCACGCTCGTCGCCGACCTGTCGATCGCCCGCGGTCTCGACTACTACACCGGCACGGTCTACGAGACCCAGGTCGTCGGCAACGAGGAGTGGGGCTCGGTCTGCTCCGGCGGCCGCTACGACTCGCTCGCCTCCGACGGCCGGACGACCTACCCCGGCGTCGGCATCTCCATCGGCCTCTCACGGCTCGTCCACCTCCTCGTGACCAAGCGCGGGCTGACGGCGAGCCGCTCGACCCCGGCCGCGGTGCTCGTCGCGGTCGTCGACGAGGACACGCGGGCCCGCTCGGTGGCGGTCGCGGCGGCCCTCCGGGCGCGCGGCGTGCCCGTCGAGGTCGCGCCCAGCGCCGCGAAGTTCGGCAAGCAGATCCGCTACGCCGACCGTCGCGGCATCCCGTTCGTCTGGTTCCCCGGGGCCGGTGACGACGGCGGCGACCAGGTCAAGGACATCCGCTCCGGCGACCAGGTCGACGCCGACGCCGCCAGCTGGGAGTGCCCCGCGGCCGACCTGCGCCCGGGCGTCGTCATCCCGCAGCACTGACCGGCGGCGGGCGCAGGCCGACCTCCTTCAGCTCGAGGACGGCCAGCGCCCGCACGACCTCGGGGTCGCCGCGCCGCCACGCGCCGGCGGGGTCGGGGGAGATGCGCGCGAGCCGGGTCATCGGCTGGTTCGCCATCGCCCGCAGCGCGAAGAGGTCGAGGTCCGGTGCGCCGTCGACGAACCGCTGCGCCGCCGTGGCCCGCCGGACGAAGCGCCAGCGCAGCACGAGCCACAGGCCGACGACGAGGACGATCGGGGTCAGCGCCGTGACGAGCCCGAGCACCGTCGCGAAGCGCTCGACCGCCCCGACGAGGTCGCGCCCGGCGGAGGCGAAGTCGTCGCCGACCCCGGCCGCCGACCGGAAGGGGGTGGCGATCCGGTCGTCGAGCAGCGGCAGGCCGTCGACGGAGTCGCCCGCCTGGTTCATCCGGCCGGTGAACCCGGTGCCCGCGGCCTCCAGCCGGCGTCCCGGCTCGGCGAGCCCGAGCGTCGCGTCGTGCACCCGCTGGGCGACCCGCACGCAGAGGTACACCCACGCGACCACCCCGAGGTCGGCGAGCACCTGGACGGTGCGGCGGGCGGGGAGGTCGCTGTAGAGCTTCACGGTGGTCTCCTGCGGTGTCGGGGCCGGTCCGGCTCGGCACTAGACTTCCACCGCACTCCAGCAGGAGGCACCACCACGGGCAGCGTCGCCCGCGGTCATCGACACGAGACAGGGCTGGTATCCGTGAAGGTCGGCATCCCCACCGAGGTCAAGAACAACGAGTTCCGCGTCGGGATCACCCCCGTCGGCGTCCACGAGCTCGTCCGCCGCGGGCACGAGGTCCTCGTCCAGCAGGGCGCGGGGCTCGGCTCCTCGATCACCGACGACGAGTACGTCTCGCAGGGCGCGACGATCATCGACTCCGCCGACGACCTCTGGGGCGCGTCGGAGATGGTCATGAAGGTCAAGGAGCCCGTCGCCGAGGAGTACCACCGCCTGCGCGAGGGCCTCACGCTCTTCACCTACCTCCACCTCGCCGCCGACGAGCCGCTCACCAAGGAGCTCGTCGACAAGAAGGTCACCTCCATCGCCTACGAGACGGTCCAGCTGCCCTCGGGCCTGCTGCCGCTGCTCTACCCGATGTCCGAGGTCGCCGGCTGCCTCGCGCCGCAGGTCGGCGCGCACTCGATGATGAAGGCGCAGGGCGGCCGCGGCGTCCTCATGGGCGGCATCGGCGGTGTCGCGAACGCCAAGGTCGTCGTCCTCGGCGCGGGCGTCGCCGGCCAGAACGCGGCGAACATCGCGCTCGGCATGGGCGCCGACGTCACGCTCCTCGACACCGACCTCGACAAGCTGCGGATGAGCTTCTGGCGCTACGACAACCGCGTCGCGCAGATCGCGTCCTCGGCGATGTCGGTCCGCGAGCAGGTGCTCCAGGCCGACCTGGTCATCGGCACCGTCCTCATCCCCGGTGCCAAGGCCCCCAAGCTCGTCACCGACGAGATGGTCGCGCAGATGAAGCCGGGCTCGGTGCTCGTCGACGTCGCCATCGACCAGGGCGGCTGCTTCGAGAACTCCCGCCCGACGACCCACGCCGAGCCGACCTTCGAGGTCCACGACTCGATCTACTACTGCGTCGCGAACATGCCCGGCGCGGTGCCCCACACCTCGACGTGGGCGCTGACCAACGCGACGCTGTCGTACGCCACGAAGCTCGCCGACCACGGCTGGCTCGAGGCCTCGCGCGCGGACCGGTCGCTGGCCCTCGGCCTCAACACGCACGCCGGCCACATCACCTACGGCGCGGTCGCCGAGGCCTTCGGGATGGACAGCATCTCCCTCGACGAGGCGCTCTCCTGACGCACGACACCCCGCCGCCGACGGCCCGCCCCACCCCCGTGGGGCGGGCCGTCGACGCGTGGCTGACCCACCTCGACGTCGAGCGCGGCGTGTCGGGCAACACCCTCGCCGCCTACCGGCGCGACCTCGCCCGCTGGAGCGCCCACCTGACCGCTCGCGGCGTGCAGCGTCCGGAGGACGTCACGCAGGCCCACGTCGCCGACTTCCTCGCCGGCCTGCGCGCGGGCGACGACGACCACCGGCCGCTCGCCGCGTCGTCGGCCGCGCGCACGCTCGTCGCCGTCCGCGGCCTGCACCGCTTCCTCGCGCTCGAGGGCGAGCTCGACGCCGACCCCTCGCGCGACGTCGCCCCGCCGCGCACGCCCGACCGGCTGCCCAAGGCCATCCCGCTCGCCGACGTCGAGCGCCTGCTCGAGGCCGCCTCTCTCGGCGACACCCCGGCGGCGCTGCGCGACCGCGCCCTGCTCGAGGTGCTCTACGGCACGGGGGCGCGCATCTCGGAGGCGGTCGGGCTCGACGTCGACGACCTCGACACGCAGGAGCGCGTGGTGCGGCTGCGCGGCAAGGGCGGCAAGGAGCGCATCGTCCCGCTCGGCTCGTACGCCGCCGAGGCCCTCTCGGCCTGGCTCGTCCGGGGCCGCCCCGTGCTCGTGGGGCAGGGGAGGGGGACGCCGGCGGTGTTCCTCGGCGTCCGCGGCGCCCGGCTCTCGCGGCAGAGCGCCTGGGCCGTGCTGCGCGCGACGGCCGACCGCGCCGGCCTGCGCGGTCACCTCTCGCCGCACACCCTGCGGCACTCCTTCGCGACCCACCTGCTCGAGGGCGGCGCCGACGTCCGGGTCGTCCAGGAGCTGCTCGGGCACGCGTCGGTGACGACGACCCAGATCTACACGCGGGTCACCGTCCAGCAGCTGCGCGAGGTCTACGCCCAGAGCCACCCGCGCGCCCGAGGGGTCCCGGGCGGGGACGCCGCACGCTGATAGGGTCGACACCGATCAGCGAGAGGCTGACCGACGCACGAGAGGGACCGGGGAGTACACAGGTGGCCGAGACCGAGGCGGCGTTCCAGATCCGCATCGACGGGCAGGTCGGGCCCACCGGGCGCCCGATGCCGGAGTTCCCCCAGCCCGAGCCCCTGGCCTCCCACGGTCCGGCGCGCATCATCGCGATGTGCAACCAGAAGGGCGGCGTCGGCAAGACGACGACGACCATCAACCTCGGTGCGGCCCTCGCCGAGCTCGGGCGCAAGGTGCTGCTCGTCGACTTCGACCCCCAGGGTGCGCTCTCGGTCGGCCTCGGCATCCCCACGCACGACCTCGACACGACGATCTACAACCTGCTCGTCGAGCGCGGCCTCGACGTCCGCGACGTCATCAAGCACACCAAGGTCGCGAACCTCGACGTCGTCCCCGCCAACATCGACCTCTCCGCCGCCGAGGTCCAGCTCGTCGGCGAGGTGGCCCGCGAGCAGATCCTCGCCCGCGTGCTGCGCCCGGTCCTCGACGACTACGACGTCGTCCTCATCGACTGCCAGCCCTCGCTCGGCCTGCTCACCGTCAACGCCCTCACCGCGGCGCACGGGGTCGTCATCCCGCTCGAGTGCGAGTTCTTCGCGATGCGCGGCGTCGCCCTCCTCGTCGAGACGATCGAGAAGATCATCGACCGGCTCAACCCCCGCCTGCAGATCGACGGCATCCTCGCGACGATGTACGACGGGCGCACGCTGCACTCGCGCGAGGTCGTGGCCAGCGTCGTCGAGCACTTCGGCGACCAGGTCTTCCACACGGTCATCTCGCGCACCGTCAAGTTCCCCGACGCCTCGCTCGCGGCCGAGCCCATCACGACGTACGAGTCGGCCCACAAGGGCGCCGACTCCTACCGTCAGCTGGCCCGCGAGCTCATCGCGCGGGGCGGGGCGGCCTGACCCGATGTCCTCGCCCCCCGGGGCCGCGGAGCACGAGGCGGTCGTCCCCGGCGGGGTCATCACCCGTCGGGCCGCGGCCACGCCCTTCGAGGTCCACCTCGAGAACTTCACCGGCCCGTTCGACCTGCTCCTCGGGCTGATCAGCAAGCACAAGCTCGACGTCACCGAGATCGCCCTCGCCACCGTCACCGACGAGTTCATCGCGTTCATCCGTGCGGCGCGCGAGCAGGGCGACGCGTGGGACCTCTCGCAGGCCACCGAGTTCCTCGTCATCGCCTCGACCCTGCTCGACCTCAAGGCCGCCCGCCTGCTGCCGCAGTCCGGGCCGGAGGACGAGGAGGACCTCGCCCTCATCGAGGCCCGCGACATCCTCTTCGCGCGGCTGCTGCAGTACCGCGCCTTCAAGGACATCGCCCGCACCTTCGCCGACCGGATGGCCACCGCCGGCCGGCGCCACCCCCGCGCCGTCGCGCTGGAGCCGCACCTCGCGGCCCTGCTGCCCGAGCTCGTCATGACGGTCTCGCCGGACCGGCTGGCCATCATCGCCGCGCGGGCGCTGACCCCGAAGCCGGTCCCGACGGTGGGCCTGGCCCACCTGCACGCGCCGCAGGTCAGCGTGCGCGAGCAGGCGGCCGTCATCGGCGAGCGGCTGCGCCGCGACCGGGTCGCGTCCTTCCGCAGCCTCGTCCAGGACGCCGACAGCACCCTGGTCGTCATCGCCCGCTTCCTCGCCCTCCTCGAGCTGTTCCGGGAGGCCGCGATCGGCTTCGAGCAGGCGGAGGCCCTCGGGGAGCTGACCGTCCGCTGGACCGGACCCGACGACGGCGAGGTGCAGGTGACCGACGAGTTCGACGACCTGCCCGACACCTCCGAGGAGACCCCCGATGAGTGACCCCGCGCCGGACGTCGCGCCCGAGGCCGTGGCCGACGCCGTCCCCGAGGACCAGCTGGCGTTCGACGTCGCCGACTTCCCCGGCGGCATCCGCGGCGCCCTCGAGGCCGTGCTCATGGTCGTCGACGAGCCGGTGACGACGATGGCCCTCGCCTCCGCCGTCGAGCAGCCGGTCGGCGACGTCGAGGAGGCCCTCGCCGAGCTCGAGGCCGGCTACGCCGAGCAGCTGCGCGGCTTCACGCTGCGCCAGGTCGGCGGCGGCTGGCGGATGTACAGCCGCCACGAGTACGCCCCGGTCGTCGAGAAGTTCGTCCTCGACGGCCAGCAGGCCCGCCTCACGCAGGCCTCCCTCGAGACCCTCGCCGTCATCGCCTACCGCCAGCCGGTGTCCCGCTCCCGCGTCGCGGCGGTGCGTGGCGTCAACGTCGACGGCGTCATCCGCACCCTCCTGACCCGCGGCCTCATCGAGGAGCTCGGCCAGGACGAGGAGTCCACCGCGACGCTGTACGGCACCACCAGCTACTTCCTCGAGCGCCTCGGCCTGCAGTCGATCGACGACCTGCCGGCGCTCGCCCCCTACCTGCCCGAGGTCGACGTGCTCGACGAGATCGCCGAAGGAGGCCGCGCATGACGCCGCCGAAGAACCGTGGGAACGCCGGACGAGGAGGCCGCCCGCAGGGTGGTCGCCCGCAGCAGGGCGGTCGTCCCCAGCAGGGCGGCGGCTCCGGCCGGGCCCGGGGCACCGGGACGACCCGGGCCAGCCAGCCGACCCAGACCAAGCGCGAGCCGCAGCGGCCCGTCGTCGACGTCCACGACCCCGACGGCGTGCGCCTGCAGAAGCTGCTCGCCGCCGCCGGCGTCGGCTCGCGGCGCGTCTGCGAGGACCTCATCGCGCAGGGCCGCGTCGAGGTCGACGGGCAGGTCGTGCGCGAGCTCGGCGTGCGCATCAAGGCCACGCAGACGGTGCACGTCGACGGCGAGCGCGTGCAGCTCGACGAGTCGCGCGTCTACCTCGCCTTCAACAAGCCGCTCAACGTCGTCACCTCGATGAGCGACGAGCTCGGCCGGGTCGACATCGGCGACTACTTCGGCGACCGCAAGGAGCGGCTCTTCCACGTCGGCCGGCTCGACGCCGACACCGAGGGACTGCTGCTGCTCACCAACGACGGTGACCTCGCCCACCGCCTCCAGCACCCTCGCTACGGCGTCCTCAAGACCTACCTCGCGCAGATCCCCGGTCCGGTGCCGCGCGACCTCGGTAAGCGGCTGCGCGAGGGCGTCGAGCTCGAGGACGGGCCGGTGCGCGTCGACTCCTTCCGGGTCGTCGACTCGCAGCCGGGCAAGGCGATCGTCGAGGTCGTCCTCCACGAGGGGCGCAAGCACATCGTGCGCCGGATGCTCGCCGAGGTCGGCCACCCGGTGCTGTCGCTCGTTCGGACGCAGGTCGGGCCGGTGCGCCTCGGCGAGACCAAGCCGGGCAAGTTCCGCGCCCTCTCGAGCGCGGAGGTCGCCGCGCTCTACAAGGCCGCAGGGCTCTGATGCGCGTCCACGTCGTCGGCACCGGGCTCATCGGCGCCTCGATCGGGCTCGCCCTGACCCGGCACGGCGACGACGTGACCCTCGAGGACGCCGTGCCGACGCACGCCGCGCTGGCCCGCGACCTCGGGGCCGGGCGGCTGCCGTCGGACGGCGAGGAGCTCTCGCCGGACCTCGTCGTCGTCGCGGCACCGCCGGACGTCACGGCGGGGTGCGTCCTCGACGCCCTGCGCCGCTGGCCCGCCGCGGCGGTCACCGACGTCGCGTCGGTCAAGGGCGCGGTGCTCGCCTCGTTGCGGGCGGCGGGCGCCGACCTCGGCCGGTACTGCGGCTCGCACCCGATGGCGGGACGCGAGCGGTCCGGCGCGGTGTCGGGGCGGCACGACCTCTTCGACGGCCGCGCGTGGGTCGTCACGCCGACCGACGAGACGCTGCCCGAGGTCCTCGACCTCGTGACCGCCGTCGCGACGGCGGCCGGCGCCGCGGTGCGCCGCCTGCCGCCGGACGCGCACGACCGCGCCGTGGCCGCCGTGTCGCACGTGCCGCAGCTGGCCGCGAGCCTCGTCGCCGCCCGGCTCGAGGACCTGGACGAGCCGGCCGTCGCCCTGGCCGGCCAGGGCCTGCGCGACGTCACACGCATCGCCGCGAGCGACCCGCACCTGTGGACGCAGATCCTCGCGGGCAACGCCGGCGCGGTGCGGGCCGTGCTCGCCGACCTCGCCGACGACCTCACCGCCGTCGTCGACTCGCTCGCGGCGCTCGAGGCCGGGGGGGACCCGGTCGGGGCGCGCGGCACGTTGGCGCGCACCATCGCCGCCGGGAACGCCGGCCACGCCCGCATCCCCGGCAAGCACGGCGCCGCGCCGACGGCGTACACGACCGTGCGCGTGCTCATCCCCGACGAGCCGGGCCAGCTCGGCCGCCTCTTCGCCGACGTCGGCGAGATCGGTACGAACATCGAGGAGTTCCACCTCGACCACGGGCTCGGCCAGCCGTTCGGGCTCGCGGAGGTCGACGTCGTGCCGAGCGCGGCCGCCGGGCTCGCCGAGGCCCTCGCGGACCGGGGCTGGCGCCTGCACGGCTGACCGGCGTCAGTAGGCTCTCCACCCATGACCACGCCGCTCACCATCGCCATCGACGGTCCCTCCGGCTCCGGCAAGAGCAGCGTCGCGCGGGCCGTGGCGCGGCGCCTCGGCATCGGGTTCGTCGACACCGGCGCCACCTACCGGGCCCTCACCTGGTGGTGCGTCGAGCGGGGCATCGACCTCGCCGACACCGAGGCCGTCGCCGCGGCGGCGCGGGAGCTGCCGCTCGAGCTGGGCACCGACCCGACCTCGCCGCGGGTGCTCGTCGACGGCACGGACGTCACCGAGGCGATCCGCACCTCCGAGGTGAGCACGGCCGTCTCCGCGGTGGCCACCAACCGCGAGGTGCGCCCGGTCCTCCAGCAGCTCCAGCGCGACCTCATGGCGAGCGCGGCCGAGCGCACCGGGGGAGTCGTCGCCGAGGGGCGCGACATCACGACCGTCGTCGCCCCTGACGCCCGCGTACGGGTGCTCCTCACGGCCTCCGAGGAGGCCCGGCTGCGCCGGCGCAGCAAGGAGCTGCACGGCACCGCCGACGCCGCCGCCGTCGAGGCGACCCGCGACCAGGTGGTCCGCCGCGACCGCGACGACTCGACCGTCTCGACCTTCACCGAGGCCGCGGAGGGCGTCGTCCTCGTCGACACCTCGGACCTCGACCTCGACGAGAGCATCGAGGCCGTCCTCGACGTCGTCGCCGCGGCCGACGAGCCGCCGGCCTGACCTCCCCGCCCGGCGCGATTCGGGGGAGCGGGCCCCCGTGCGGGAGGATGGACCCGTGAGCACCGACGACCCGACGCAGACGCAGGACCCCGAGGCCGTCGAGCGCGCCCTGCGGGCCGGACTCGAGGACTTCGACCTCGACGACGACGACCGCGCCCTCCTCGACTCCGAGGGCGACCCCGACGGCGACGAGGAGCGCGGCGGCCCCGCGCCGGTCGTCGCGATCGTCGGCCGCCCGAACGTCGGCAAGTCGACCCTCGTCAACCGCATCCTCGGCCGTCGCGAGGCCGTCGTCGAGGACGTCCCCGGCGTCACCCGCGACCGCGTCGCCTACGACGCCGAGTGGACCGGGCACAGCTTCACCGTCGTCGACACCGGCGGCTGGGAGGTCGACGCCACCGGCATCCACCTGCGCGTCGCCGAGCAGGCCGAGATCGCCGTCGAGCTCGCGGACGCCGTGATGTTCGTCGTCGACGCGACCGTCGGCGCCACCGACGACGACGAGGCCGTCGTCCGGATGCTCCGCCGCGCCGGCAAGCCGGTCGTCCTCGTCGCCAACAAGGTCGACGACCAGCGCACCGAGGCAGACGCCGCGGCGCTGTGGAACCTCGGCCTCGGCCAGCCGTGGCCGGTCTCGGCCCTCCACGGCCGGGGGAGCGGTGACGTCCTCGACGCCCTGCTCGAGGTGCTGCCCGAGGTCTCGGCCGTCGGCGCCTACGCCCGGGGCGGGCCCCGTCGCGTCGCCCTGCTGGGTCGCCCGAACGTCGGCAAGTCCTCGATGCTCAACAAGCTGACCGGCACCGACCGCGTCGTCGTCGACGACGTCGCCGGCACGACGCGCGACCCGGTCGACGAGGTCGTCGAGCTCGGCGGGCGCACCTGGCGCTTCGTCGACACCGCCGGCATCCGCCGCCGCGTGCACCAGACCCGGGGCGCGGACTTCTACGCCTCGCTGCGCACGCAGACCGCCCTGGAGAAGGCCGAGGTGGCCGTCGTCCTCGTGGACTCGAGCGCGACGATCGCCGAGCAGGACGTCCGCGTCATCCAGCAGGTCATCGATGCCGGCCGTGCCCTCGTCATCGCCTACAACAAGTGGGACCTCACCGACGAGGAGCGCCGCCACTTCCTCGAGCGCGAGATCGAGCGCGACCTCGTCCAGGTGCCGTGGGCGCCGCGGGTCAACGTCTCGGCCCGCACCGGCCGCCACCTCGAGAAGCTCGTCCCGGCGATCGACCGCGCGCTCGACTCGTGGGAGACCCGCATCTCGACCGGGCGCCTCAACGCCTTCCTCGGCGAGATCGTCGCGGCCCACCCGCACCCGGTGCGCGGCGGCAAGCAGCCGCGCATCCTCTTCGCGACCCAGGCCGGCACCCGCCCGCCCCGCTTCGTCCTCTTCGCGTCGGGCTTCATCGAGGCCGGCTACCGCCGCTTCGTCGAGCGCCGCCTGCGCGAGGAGTTCGGCTTCGAGGGCACCCCGATCGAGATCTCGGTCCGGGTGCGCGAGAAGCGGCGCGACCGGCGCTGACCCCGTGCGCGCGTCCGCGGGGCAGGCCGATTGGGTCGCGCGGGCGCGCGTGGGATAAGGTTTCGACGCTCCCGCGAGGGGGCGAGCCACGGGCTGTGGCGCAGCTTGGTAGCGCACTTGACTGGGGGTCAAGGGGTCGCAGGTTCAAATCCTGTCAGCCCGACAGAACGAGAGCCGCTGCGGATCGACGGAGTCGACCGCAGCGGCTCTCTCGTTCCCGGCATCCTGTCAGCCCGAGCCGGCGCGTCCGTGAAGTTCCGCGTCGTCACGGTGACGGCGCGGAAAGTCGCCGCGGACGGGGATGCATCCGCGTCCGCGCGGAACTTCCGAGCCATCACGGTGATGACCCGGAAGCTCGGCGCGGATCAGCCGACCACGGTGGCCATCCGCCGGACGGCCTCCTCGAGGATGGCGGGCGAGGTGGCGAAGTTGAGCCGGACGAAGCCGCGGCCGGCCTGCGCCCCGTAGCGCGGCCCGGAGCCGAGGGCGACCCGGCCCCGCTCGCGGAAGGCGGCGGCCGGGTCGTCGCCGAGGTCGAGCGCCCGGCAGTCGAGCCAGCCCAGGTAGGTGGCCTGCGGCACCGTCCAGCGCACGCCGGGCAGGTGCTCGGCGAGCAGCCGGCCGACGAGGTCGCGGTTGGCCGTCAGCTCGGCCCGCAGCCGGGCGTGCCAGTCCAGGCCGTCGCGCATCGCGGCCACGTGCGCGATCTCGCCGAGGTGCGAGCTGCCGTGGGTGTGGACCTCGGGCAGCCGGGCGAGGTCGTCCTGCGCCTGCGGGCCGGCGACGACGACCGCGGACTTGAGGCCGGCGAGGTTCCAGCCCTTCGAGGGCGAGAAGACCGCGAAGGCGTTCTCGGCGCCGGGGACGGTCAGGTAGGGGGTGAACGCGGGCCCGTCGTCGTGGACGAGCGGCGCGTGGATCTCGTCGGCGACGACGCGCACACCGAACTCGCGGGCGAGCGCGGCGAGGGTCGCGAGCTCGTCGGGGGAGTGGACCGTCCCGGTCGGGTTCTGCGGGTTGCACAGGAGGTAGCCGACCCGGCCGCCGCCGGCGGTCGCCTCGCGGAACGCCGACCGCAGCGCCTCCGGGTCCAGCCGCCCGTCGGCGCCGAGCGGGGCGTCGACGCGGCGCCGGCCGATGGCGTCGACGAAGCCGAAGAACGAGTCGTAGACCGGCGGCGAGACGACGACCGCGCCGCGCTCGTCGGTGAGCATCCGCAGGACCTCGCTCGCGCCGATCATCACGTCGGTGACGACGAGCATCGACGACGGGTCGACGTCCCAGCCCCAGGTCTCGCCGGCGTAGCGCGCGACGTCGCTGGCGTAGCGGGGGGCCCAGCCGTAGCCGGTGTCGCCGCGCGAGACGGCGGACGCGACGGCGTCGGCGACCGCGGGGCACGGGTCGCAGTCCATCTCGGCCACCCACAGGGGCAGCACGTCGGGCGGGTAGGCGAGCCACTTGACGCTCGTGCGGTCGCGCCGCAGCTCCGCCTCGGAGGCCCCCAGGATGCTCGTGGTCGTCATCCCGCCACCCTAGGTCGCGGACCCGCGCCCGACCGGCGGGGCGACGGCGCGCCGACCGGCCACCACCCCATACAGTGGCGCGCATGACGCACGAGGGGTCCCCGGCACCGGCCAGCTCCCGGGTCCTCACCCTCCCCAACGTCCTCAGCTCGCTGCGCCTGGTCGGGGTGCCCGTCTTCCTCTGGGCGATCGTCACCGAGCACGACGTCCTCGCGCTCGTGCTCCTCATGGCGTCGGGCGTCACCGACTACCTCGACGGCAAGATCGCCCGGGCCTGGGGCCTGGAGTCGCGCCTCGGCCAGCTGCTCGACCCCGTCGCCGACCGGCTCTACATCGCCTCGACGCTGCTCGGCCTCGCCTACCGCGACATCCTCCCGTGGTGGGTCGTCGTCGTCCTCTTCGCCCGCGAGGCGTTCATGGCGGTCGTCGTGCTCGTGGCCAAGCGTCACGGCTGGGTCGGGCTGCCGGTGCACTTCGCCGGCAAGGCCGCCACCTTCAACCTCCTCTACGCCTTCCCGCTGCTCCTGCTGGCCGACGGTGACGGCACCCTCGCCCGCGTCGCCGAGCCGGTGGGCTGGGGCTTCGCGTGGTGGGGGATCGTCCTGTACTGGCTCTCGGCGTTCATCTACGCCGCGCAGCTGCGCCACCTCCTCGCCCACGAGCGGGCGGTCCCGGCGTGAGCGCCGCGGGCGAGCGCCGACCGGACGCGTCGATGACGCTCATCCGGACGATGATGGAGCGCCCGCTCGACCCGGGGTACGCCGCCGCCGCGGCCCGCCGGGAGGCGGCCGGCCTGCCGGGCTCGACGTCGCTGCGCGCGCCCCGGCTGCTCGCCGCGACGCTCGCGCTCGGGCTCGTCGTCGGGGTGGCCGCCTCCAACCTCACCGCCCCGGACACGCCGCGCTCCGCCGCCCGCGCCGACCTCGTGCGCCAGATCGAGCAGCGCCGGACGCAGGTCGAGCAGCTGTCGGCCCAGCAGCAGGGCCTCCAGGCCGAGGTCTCCACGCTCGAGGCCGCCCAGCTCGGTCCCTCGGCCGCGGGCGGTGCCCGCGGCCGGACCCTGGCGCAGGCCGTCGGAGCCGTCGCGATGACCGGCCCGGGGATGGTCGTGACCCTCGACGACGCCCCGGCCGGCGACACCGGCGACGGCACCGACGGCACCGAGGAGCAGCGCGTGCTCTCCAAGGACCTCCAGTACGTCGTCAACGCCCTCTGGCAGGCGGGGGCGGAGGCGGTGAGCATCAACGGCAACCGGATGACGTCGGTCTCGGCCATCCGCTTCGCGGGGTCGGCGCTCGTCGTCGACTTCCGGCCGCTGGCCCGCCCGTACCGGATCACCGCGCTCGGCGACCCGCGCTCGATGCCCGCCGCGTTCGCCGACGGCGTGGGCGGCAGCTACCTCTCGACGCTGCACTCGACCTTCGGCATCCGCGCCGACACCGACGTCTCCCAGGACGACCTCACCGTGCCCGCCGGCCGGGGCCTCACGCTGCGCGAGGCGACGCCGGTGGATACTGGGGCGTCCCCGAGCGGCGGGGAGCGCAGCGACCAGGAGGAGGGCCCGTCGTGATCCCTGCCCTCGGCCTCGCCGTCGGCGTCCTCGTCGGCCTGCTCCTCCAGCCGACCGTGCCGGTGTGGCTCCAGCCCTACCTGCCGATCGCGGTCATCGCGGCCCTCGACGCGGTGTTCGGGGCGGTGCGCGCCATCCTCGACGGCATCTTCAGCGACAAGGTCTTCGTCGTCTCGTTCCTCTCGAACGTCGTCGTCGCCGCGTTCATCGTCTTCCTCGGCGACAAGCTGGGGGTCGGCAGCCAGCTCTCCACCGGCGTCGTCGTCGTGCTCGGCGTCCGGATCTTCTCCAACGTCGCGTCCATCCGGCGCCACCTGTTCGACGCATGAGCGAGCCCCACGACTCCACGCCGACGGGACCCCGGGACGCGCGCCACGCGTGGGCCCGGCTGCGTCGCGCCGGCTCGCCGCGCCCGAGCCGCTCCAACCTCCTCGCGATGCTCCTCGCGCTGGCGCTCGGCTTCGCGATCATCGCCCAGGTGCGCCAGACCTCCATCCAGGGGCTGGAGACCCTCCGCGAGGACGAGCTCGTGCGCATCCTCTCCGACGTCGACCAGGACGGCGACCAGCTCTCCGGCGAGGTCCGCGACCTGCAGTCCTCGCTCGAGCTGCTCAAGAGCCGCACGACCGGCGAGCAGGAGGCCCAGCGCGCCGCCCAGGAGCGCCTCGACGCGCTCGGCATCCTCGCGGGTACGGCACCCGCGAAGGGCCCGGGCATCCTCCTGCGCATCGAGGACCCGCAGCGCCTGGTCCGCCAGAACCTCCTCCTCGACGCCGTCCAGGAGCTGCGGGCCGCCGGCGCCGAGGCGATCCAGGTCGGGGACGTGCGCGTCGTGGCCTCGACGTGGTTCGCCGACACCGACGGCGGCGGCATCTCGGTGTCCGGGTCCGAGGTGACCCCGCCCTACGTCATCCGGGCCATCGGCGACCCCAACACCCTCGCCGGGGCCATGCAGATCCCCGGCGGCGTCACGGCCACCGCGCGCCGGGCCGGCGCCGAGGCCTCCGTCGACATCCGCGACGAGGTGGAGGTCGACGCGTTGCTGAGCGTCACCACGCCTCAGTACGCTCGCCCCGTACCCACGAGCACCCCCTGACGCGACCGCGTCCGAGACAGGAGAACCATGAGCGACCTCGAGTACCCCGCCGGCCTGCGCTACACCGCCGAGCACGAGTGGGTCCGCGAGGAGGACGGGGTCGTGCGCATCGGCATCACCGCCTTCGCGCAGGAGGCCCTCGGCGACGTCGTGTACGTCAGCCTGCCGGCGGTCGGTGACTCCGTCGTTGCGGGCGACACCTGCGGCGAGGTCGAGTCCACCAAGTCGGTCAGCGACCTCTACGCGCCGGTGGCCGGCGAGGTCACGGCGGTCAACGACGCCCTCGACGCCACCCCGGAGCTCGTCAACTCCGACCCCTACGGCGAGGGCTGGATGTACGAGCTGCGCCCGTCGGACGCCGCGGCCGTCGCCGCGCTGCTCGACGTCGACGCCTACCGCGCCCAGCTCTCCTGATCACTGCCCTGCGCAACCGGTTTCCCCCGGGACCGGGACTTCCGCGCCGACGTGATCTAGGGTGGCAGGTCCCGGCGACCGCCGACGGAGAGGGTGGTAGGACGACATGACTGGCGACGAGCGCGGCGAGCAGCAGCAGCCGCCCGTTCCCGAGCCCACGACGATGCGCCTGCAGGCGGTCGAGGGGACCCGGGTCGAGCCGCAGAGCGAGGCCGAGCACGTCCTCACGAAGGCGGACCTCGCCACCGTCGAGGCGCTGCGGGCGGGCACGGCCCTCCTCGTCGTGCTCCGCGGGCCGAACACCGGCGCGCGCTTCCTCCTCGACGACGACGAGGTCGTCTCCGGTCGTCACCCCGACAGCGACATCTTCCTCGACGACGTGACGGTCTCGCGCCGGCACGCGGTCTTCCAGCGCTCCGGCGGGACCTTCGTCGTGCGCGACGTGGGCTCGCTCAACGGGACGTACGTCAACCGCGACCTCGTCGACGAGGCGGAGCTGTCGACGGGCGACGAGGTGCAGATCGGCAAGTTCCGGCTCGTCTTCTACGCCTCGGCCCAGGCCTGACGCCCCCGCCGTGCGACCCCTGACCATCGGGGCGGTCGTCGCGGCCCTCGCCGAGGACTTCCCGGACGTCACCGTCTCGAAGGTGCGCTTCCTCGAGGCCGAGGGTCTCGTGACGCCCGAGCGCACCGGGTCGGGCTACCGGCGCTACACCGAGGCCGACGTCGAGCGCCTGCGCTACGTCCTGCGGGCCCAGCGCGACCTGTTCTGGCCGCTGCGGGTCATCAAGGACTCGCTCGAGGCCCTCGAGCGCGGCCTGGTGCCGGACGGCCCGGGTCGCCCGCCGGTCGTGCCCGACCCTGCGGCGGACCCCGCCGTGCCCGCCGTCGCCGAGCTCGTCGAGACCGGCACCCCGCTCCGGCTCACCCGGGCCGAGCTCGCGACCGCCGCGGGCCTCGACGCCGGTCTCGTCGCCGACCTCCTCGACCACGGCCTGCTGCGTCCGGGGGCCGACGGGATGCACGGGCGCGAGGACCTGCGCGCCGCCCGCGCGGCCGCGGGCCTGGCCCGTTTCGGCGTCGAGGCCCGGCACCTGCGCGCGGCGCGGACCGCGGCCGACCGCGAGGTCGGGCTCGTCGAGCAGGTGACCGGCGGCCTGCGCGGCGAGGACCGGCGCCGCGCCGCCGCCGAGGTCACCCACCTCGTCCTCACCCTCCACACGGCGCTCGTACGTGCCGGCCTCGACACCTCCGGATGAGCGCCCGGGCACGGCGTCGGGGTCGCGAGGTACGGTGACGGGGTGAAGCTCATGGACGTCCTCGGCGTGCGGGTCGAGATGCCGGGCAACCAGCCGATCGTCCTGCTCCGGGAGCGCGACGGCGTCCGCTACCTGCCGATCTGGATCGGCGCGGCGGAGGCCACGGCGATCGCGTACGCCCAGCAGGGTGTCGTGCCCCCGCGCCCGCTCACCCACGACCTGCTGCGCACCGTCATCGACGACCTCGGGCACACGCTGACCCGGGTGCGGATCGTCTCGCTCCAGGACGGCGCGTTCCACGCCGCGCTCGACATCGACGGCGGCGGCGAGGCCGGCGGCACGACGATCGACTCCCGCTCCTCGGACGCCATCGCCCTCGCGCTGCGCGCCGGCGCCGACATCGTCGCCGAGGAGGCGCTCCTCGACGAGGCCGGGGTCGAGATGGCCGAGAGCGAGGACGACGAGGTCGAGAAGTTCAAGGCCTTCCTCGAGGACGTCTCCGCCGACGACTTCGACACCGAGACGGGGTCCTGACCGCGACACGCCGGTGAGGGTACGGGGCCTGCGGTCGTTGACCGCCGTCACAGCCGCCCCTACTGTCACACCAGTCACAGAAGTGGCCGGGAGAGTGACGTCGATGTCATTCCCGGGCGTATCGTCGTCCGGAGCAGCCGGCACCATCAGGAGGTAGGCGTGGGCTCCACCGGAGAAGCGCGACAGGGCGGCACCCCCGCGCCCGTCGTCGCGCAGGGCGTGCTGTTCGCCGACGACCTGCCCCAGCTCGACGACGAGGTCGGCTACCGCGGCCCCACGGCGTGCAAGGCGGCCGGCATCACCTACCGCCAGCTCGACTACTGGGCGCGCACCGGGCTCGTCGAGCCCTCGGTCCGCTCGGCGGGCGGCTCCGGCACGCAGCGCCTGTACGGCTTCCGCGACATCCTCGTGCTCAAGGTCGTCAAGCGGCTCCTCGACACCGGGGTCTCGCTCCAGCAGATCCGTGGCGCCATCACCGTGCTGCGCGCCCGTGGGGTCGACGACCTCGCCGGCATCACCCTCATGAGCGACGGCGCCTCGGTCTACGAGTGCACCTCGAACGACGAGGTCATCGACCTGCTCCAGGGCGGCCAGGGCGTGTTCGGCATCGCCGTCGGCAAGGTCTGGCGCGAGGTCGAGGGCACGCTCTCGGACCTGCCGAGCGAGCGGGCCGCCTCCGAGGGCGGTGCCGAGGCGATCCAGCCCGGCGACGAGCTCGGCGCCCGCCGCATCGCCCGTCTCGCCTGAGTCCGCCACCCCGGCCGCCGGCGCCTCCGGTGGTAGGTTGACCCTGCCGCTCACACCGTGCGGGAGAGTCCCCGGCACTGCCGGCCGGGGCGCCGAAGGGGCAATTCTCCCCAGAACCTCTCAGGCGCAAGGGACCGCACGGGACAGGCACCTCTGGAGGGTCCACCGACCCGACAGAGGGGGAGGACGTCAGCATCGTCTGCCCTCCGGAGGACCTTCGTGAGCACGCCAGCCCTTCCCGCCTTCGCCGCCCGACACATCGGCCCCCGCGAGTCCGACCTCGCCGGGATGCTCAAGGTCGTCGGGCGCGAGTCGCTCGAGGACCTCCTCGCCGCCGCCGTGCCGGACGGCATCCGCTTCGAGGGCGCTCTGGACGTCGAGGCGGCCGGCTCCGAGGCCGCCGTCGTCGCCGAGCTGCGCGAGGTCGCGGCGCGCAACCGCGTCGTCCCCTCGCTCATCGGCCTCGGCTACTACGGCACCCTGACGCCCGCCGTGATCCAGCGCAACGTGCTCGAGAACCCCGCCTGGTACACGGCGTACACGCCCTACCAGCCCGAGATCTCGCAGGGCCGTCTCGAGGCGCTCCTCAACTTCCAGACCGTCGTCGCCGACCTCACGGGCCTACCGACCGCCGGCGCCTCGCTGCTCGACGAGGGCACCGCCGCGGCCGAGGCGATGACGCTGATGCGCCGCTCGTCGAAGGCCGCCGCCGACGCCGTGCTCGTCGTCGACGCCGCCGTCTTCCCGCAGACGCTCGCCGTCGTGCGCACCCGCGCGGTGCCGCTCGGGCTCGACGTCGTCGTCGCCGACCTCACCGAGGTCGCCTCGGCCGAGGCGCTGCGCGCCGCCGCCGGCGACCGCGACGTCTTCGGCGTCCTGCTCCAGTACCCGGCCGCGGACGGCCGCCTCCACGACCTGCGCGCCGTCGCCGACGCCGCGCACGAGGCCGGCGCGCTCGTCACCGCCGCCGCCGACCTCCTCGCCCTCACCCTCGCCACGCCGCCGGGGGAGTGGGGCGCCGACGTCGCCGTCGGCACGACCCAGCGCTTCGGGGTGCCGATGGGCTTCGGTGGCCCGCACGCCGGGTACATGAGCGTGCGCGCCGGGCTCGAGCGCACGCTGCCGGGCCGGCTCGTCGGCGTCTCCGTCGACGCCGACGGCGCGCCGGCCTACCGCCTGGCCCTCCAGACCCGCGAGCAGCACATCCGCCGCGAGAAGGCGACCTCGAACATCTGCACCGCGCAGGTGCTGCTCGCCGTCATGGCGAGCATGTACGCGGTCTACCACGGCCCCGACGGCCTGCGTGCCATCGCGCTGCGGGTGCACGCGCACGCCGTAGCCCTCGCCGACGCGCTGCGTGCCGCGGGCGTGGAGGTCGCGGACGTCCCGTTCTTCGACACCCTCGCCCTGCACGTCCCGGGGCGGGCCGACACCGTCGTGGCCGCCGCCCTCGCCGAGGGGGTCAACCTCTGGCAGCACGACGACGACACCGTGTGGCTGAGCGTCGACGAGACCACCGACACGACCGTGCTCGGCAAGGTCGCCCGCGCGCTCGGCGCCACGGCCCCCGAGCGGGTCGAGGTCGCGGCCCCGGCGTGGCCCGAGGCGCTCGTGCGCACCTCCGAGTACCTCACCCACCCGGTCTTCTCGGCGCACCGCTCCGAGACCGCGATGCTGCGCTACCTGCGCCGCCTCGCCGACCGGGACTTCGCGCTCGACCGCGGGATGATCCCGCTCGGCTCCTGCACGATGAAGCTCAACGCGACGACCGAGATGGTCGCGGTCACCTGGCCCGAGTTCGCGAACCTGCACCCCTTCGCACCGCACGAGCAGACCCGCGGCATCCGCGGCCTCGTCGACGAGCTCTCGCAGTGGCTCTGCGAGGTCACCGGGTACGACGCGGTCTCGCTGCAGCCGAACGCGGGCAGCCAGGGCGAGCTCTCCGGCCTGCTGGCCATCGCCGCCTACCACCGCGCCAACGGCGACGACGAGCGCCGCGTCTGCCTCATCCCGAGCAGCGCCCACGGCACGAACGCGGCGAGCGCGGTCATGGCGGGGATGAAGGTCGTCGTCGTCGGCACCGACCCGGTGTCGGGCAACGTCGACCTCGACGACCTGCGCGCCAAGATCGAGCAGCACCGCGACACCCTCGCCGCGATCATGGTCACCTACCCCTCCACGCACGGCGTCTTCGAGGACACGATCACCGAGCTCTGCGGGCTCGTCCACGACGCCGGCGGCCAGGTCTACGTCGACGGCGCCAACCTCAACGCGCTCGTCGGGCTCGCCCGGCCGGGCAAGTTCGGCGCGGACGTCTCGCACCTCAACCTGCACAAGACCTTCTGCATCCCGCACGGCGGCGGTGGCCCCGGCGTCGGCCCGGTCGCGTGCCGTGAGCACCTCGCGCCGTACCTGCCGAACCACCCCCTCGACGCGGCGGCCGGGCCCGAGACCGGCGTCGGTCCGGTCGCGGCGGCGCCGTACGGCTCGGCGAGCATCCTGCCGATCTCGTGGGCCTACGTCCGGCTCATGGGCGGTGAGGGCCTGCGGCACGCCACGGAGGTCGCCGTCCTCAACGCCAACTACGTCGCCGCGCGGCTGCGCGACCACTACCCGGTGCTGTACTCCGGCGCCGACGGCCTCGTCGCCCACGAGTGCATCCTCGACCTGCGCGGCATCACGAAGGAGACCGGCGTCACCGTCGACGACGTCGCCAAGCGCCTCGTCGACTTCGGCTTCCACGCCCCGACCATGTCCTTCCCCGTCGCGGGCACGCTCATGGTCGAGCCGACCGAGAGCGAGGACCTCCAGGAGATCGACCGCTTCTGCGACGCGATGATCGCCATCCGCCGCGAGATCGACGAGGTCGCCGCGGGCTCGGTGGCCGTCGCCGACAGCGTGCTGCGCCACGCGCCGCACACGGCCGTCTCGCTGGTCGGGGAGTGGGACCACCCGTACGACCGGAAGACCGCCGCCTACCCCGACGGCGTCGACGCCACGGCGAAGTACTGGCCGCCGGTGCGCCGCATCGACGGCGCGTACGGCGACCGGCACCTCATCTGCTCGTGCCCCTCGCCCGAGGCGTTCGAGGACTGAGGCCCTAGGCCGCGGGGGCGGCGTCGCCGGCACGGACGGTGACGCCGCTCCCGGACACCCCCTTGGTCACGACGACCTGGTGGGTGATGCGCGAGCGCAGGTCGGCGACGTGGCTGACGACACCGACGGCGCGGCCGCCCTCACGCAGCCCGTCGAGCACCGACACGACCTGCTCGAGGCTGTCGTCGTCGAGGCTGCCGAATCCCTCGTCGACGAACAGCGTGCCGAGGTCGAGGCCGCCGACCTCCTCGCGGACGGCGTCGGCGAGGCCGAGCGCGAGGGCGAGGGAGGCCATGAACGCCTCGCCGCCGGACAGCGTGGCGGTGTCGCGGACGCGGCCGGTCCACTGGTCGAGGACCTTGAGGCCGAGCCCGGACCGCGCCCCGCGGGCCGCGCGGTCGTCGGAGTGCTCGAGCAGGTAGCGGCCGGCGCCCATGACGGCGAGCCGCTCGTTGGCCAGGGCGGCGACCTTCTCGAGGCGGGCGGCGAGCACGAACGCGCTGAGGCGCATCCGGAAGGTGTTGTCCGCGCCGGTCCCGGCGACGGTGTCGGCGAGGTCGCGCACCCGCGCGTGGCGCTCGGCGAGGCGCACGACGAGCGCGGCCTGCTCCTCCAGCGCCGGGCGCAGGCGGTCCAGGGCCCGGCCGGCGCGCACGAGGACGTCGTGGGCCGCGCTGCCGGCGAGGGCGGCGCGCCGGGCGGCGCCGTGGGCCTCGACCAGGGCCGGGAGGTCGGGTGCGGGGGAGGCGAGGGCGACCGCGACGTCCGGGTCGTCGAGCACGGTGCGGGCGGCGGCGCGGTCGCGGCCGTGCGCGAGGACGAGGTCGCGCAGCCGGTCCGTCTCGGCGACCGGGAGGAGCGCGGCGACCACCTCGTCGACGGCGGCGAACCCGGCCTCGGCGAGGGCGGCCTCGAGGGCGGCGGCCGCCTCGTCCCGCCGCTGGTGGGCGGCCACGAGGGCGTCCTGCTCGAGGGCGAGGGAGGCGAGCACCCGGTGCACGGACCGGTGGTGCGCCGGCTCGGTGCCGCGGCACGGGCAGTCGGCGTGCGCGGCGAGGTCCTCGGCCAGCCGGTTGCGGACGGACTCGGCCTCGGCGGTGACCTCGCCGAGCCGCTGCTCGAGCGTGCCGAGCGTCGTCGCGGTCTGCTCGACGAGGGTGGACAGGCGCTCGGCCTCCGCCCCGGCCCGGGCCTGCTCGGCGGTGGCCTCGGCGAGACGGTGCTCGGCGGCGCGGGCCTGCGCGAGGGATGCGGTGGCCGCGTCGCGCGCCGCCACCACCGTGCTGCGGTCGGCGCCCTCGAGGACCTCGCGTCGGGTGCGGACGGCCGCGTCGAGGGCGCCGGCGCGGGCTTCGAGCCCGGAGAGCGTGGCGCGCGCGGCGCTCGCCTCGTCCTCGGCGGCGGCCAGCTGCTGCGGCGTGACGGGGTCCGTGGCGTGGGCGGGCCTCGGGTGCTCGGTGCCGCCGCAGACCGGGCACGGCTCACCCTCGGCGAGCGCCGTCGCGAGCTCGGCGGCCATCTCGTCGAGGCGGCGCTGGCGCAGCCCGATGAGGTCCGCGAGCCGCTCGGAGAGGGCGTCGCGGGCCGCGAGCAGCGCCGGGTCGAGGGCCGCCCGCGCGGCCCGGTCGGCCTCGACCTCGTCGAGCAGGGCGAGCCGGCGCTCCTCCTCGGCGACGGCGGCGGCGAGGTCGGTGGTGCGCCCGCCCTCGACGCTGAGCCGGGTGACGAGGGCGGCGGCGTCCGCGGCGAGCGTGCGCGCGGCCGGGAGCTCGAGCAGGAGCCGCGCGTGCCGGGCGCGGAGGGTCTCGGCCCGGGCGGTGCCCTCCGCGAGCGCCGTCCCGAGGTCGCGAGCGGCCTCGGTGTGCCGGGCGACGGCGGCGACGGTGTCGTCGAGGGCGGCGACCTGCTCGGCGAGGAGGTCGGCGTCGTCGCCGACCTCGACCCCGAGGTCCGCGACGCGGCGACGCCCGTCTCCGACGGCGCGCTCGAGGTCGGTGACCTCGCGCCCGAGCCGCTCGACCGCGGCGAGGTGGCCGCGCAGGCCGGCGGCGCGGTCGGCGGCCTCGAGCCGGCGGGTGCGCGCATCGTGCTCGGGGGCGGCGGCCTCCAGCGCGTCGAGCCGTGCCTGCGCCGCCTCGCCCCGGGCGCGGGCCGCGGCGACGGCCCGGCCGTCGGCGAGCGCCTGCTGGGCGGCGCCCTCGGCGCCCTCGGCCGCGTCGAGGGCGGCCAGCGAGTCGGTGAGGCGCTCGGCGAGGTCGGCGGCGACGGCACCGAGCCGGTCCTGAAGCTGCTCGAGGGGGCCTTCGGCGAGGGCGGTGTCGGCGTCGGCCGTCGCGAGCGGCTCGAGGGCGTCCGCGAGCCGCAGCAGGTCGGCGTCCAGCGCCGAGCGGGCCTCGTCGAGCTCCGCGGCGCCGGTGCGACGGGTCTCGGCCAGCCACTGCTCGACGTCGGAGTACACGCCGATGTCGAAGAGCCGCTCGAGCAGCGCGCGTCGCTCCTCGGGCTCGGCGCGCAGGAAGCGCGCGAACTCGCCCTGCGGGAGCAGCACGACGGTGGAGAACTGCTGCAGGCCCATCCCGAGCAGGTCCTTGACGACGTCGGCGACCTCGTCGTGCCGGGTGCTCAGCGCCGCCCAGCGCCCGGACCGCAGCTCCTCGAGGACGACCGAGGGCTGCACGCGGGTCGTGCCGTCGCCGCGGCGCTTGGGGCGGTACCACTCCGGGGAGCGGGTGATGCGCAGGCGCCGGCCGGCGACCGTCACCTCGAGCACGACCTCGGGCGGGGTCCCGGGGTCGGCGTGGTCGGAGCGCAGCGAGCGCCGCGAGCGACTGCCCGGGACGTCGGCGTAGAGCGCGAAGCAGACGGCGTCGAGGAGGCTGGTCTTGCCGGCCCCGGTCGGGCCGTGGACGAGGAAGAGCCCCGCCGACGCGGCGGCGTCGAGGTCGACGTCGACGCGCCCGGCGAAGGGCCCGAAGGCCTGGACCTCGAGGCGGTGGATCCTCACGCCGCGCCCGCTCCCCGGCTCGACGCGACGCCCTCGTCGTCGGCGAGGCCGCGGGCGACGCGCGCCGCGGTGACGGCCTCGTCGAGCAGGCCCCGCTCCTCCTCGTCGGCGGGGCGCCCGCCCCGCACGTGGTCGAGGAAGTCGCAGCAGACGTCGACGACGGAGGCCGCCTGCACCCGCGAGGCGTAGGAGCGCAGCGGCACGGCGGCGCCCTCGGGCTCGAAGCGCAGCTCGAGGGTGTGCGGGAAGCGCCGGCGGACCTGTTCCATCGCGCCGATCGGGCGGGCGGCGTCGGTGAGCGTGACCTGGCACCACGCGCGCTCGGCCGGTGCGTGCCGCGGGTCGGCGAGCAGGTCCTCGAGGGTGCCGCGCAGCACGGCGAGGGGACGCTCCACCGGCGCGTCGACCTCGGTGACGACAGGCTTCGCCCCGCCGAGGTCGACGAGCAGGGCACCCTTGCGGTGGCTGTGCTCGCTGAAGCTCATCGCGACGGGGGAGCCGCTGTAGCGCACGGTGTCGGAGACGCGCTGGCGCCCGTGCAGGTGCCCGAGGGCCGCGTAGTCGACCCCGTCGAGGACGTCGAGCGGCACGGCGGCCACCCCGCCGACGGCGATGTCGCGCTCGGAGTCGCTGGAGAACCCCCCGGAGACGAAGGCGTGGGCCATGACGACGGTGCGCCCCCCACGGGTCGCCGCGTCGGCGCGCACGCGGTCGAGGGCCGCCTGCAGCACCGCGGCGTGGGTGCGCTCGGGAGCGCCGAGGGCGTCGGCGACGAGGGCGGGCTCGAGGTAGGGGAGGGGGTGCACGGCGACGTCGCCGACGAGCACCGGCCGGCCGACGTCGGCCACGGAGGTACGGATGTGCACGCCGGCGCGCTCGAGCAGGCCCGAGGCGAACCCGAGCCGCACCGCCGAGTCGTGGTTGCCGCTGGAGACGACGACCTGCGCACCCGCGTCGACGACCCGCTCGAGGGTCTGCGACAGCAGCGCGACCGTGTCGGGAGCCGGCATCGCCCGGTCGTAGACGTCGCCGCTGACGAGGACGGCGTCGACCCGCTCGGTGCGCACGACCTCGACGAGGTGGTCGAGGTGGGCCGCCTGGGCAGCGAGGAGCCCGACCCCGTGGAACGAGCGTCCCAGGTGCCAGTCGGAGGTGTGGAGGAACCGCACGGGGTCCACGCTAGGAGACGCCCCCGACAGCCCCGTGGACCGAAACGCGGCTCCGGCTTCCGCGCCCCCACCGGATGTGGTTGGTTGTCGTCATGGGTGCGGAGGTCACGGCGCAGAGCTACTCGCGCGAGGAGCGTCAGCGGTACCGCGAGAAGGTGCGTCAGAACCTGGACGTCTTCGAGCGGATGCTCACGACGAGCTCGTTCGAGTTCGACCGGCCGATGACCGGCCTCGAGATCGAGCTCAACCTCGTCGACGAGCAGCAGGACCCGCACTTCCACAACGCGGCCGTCCTCGAGGCCATCGCGGACCCCGGCTACCAGACCGAGCTGGCGCGCTACAACATCGAGCTCAACGTGCCGCCGCGGCCGCTGCCGGGTGACTCCGCGATCGAGCTCGAGCACGACCTGCGCGAGAGCCTCAACGCCGCCGACCAGGCGGCCAAGGAGGTGGGCTCGAAGATCGTCGCCATCGGCATCCTCCCGACGATCATGCCCGAGCACTACGAGGGCGACTGGATCAGTGCGAACAACCGGTACACCGCCCTCAACGACTCGATCGTCCTGGCCCGCGGCGAGGACGTCTACCTCGACATCGAGGGCCCGACGGGGGAGCGGGTGGCGACGTACTGCTCCTCGATCGCCCCCGAGTCGGCGTGCACGTCGGTGCAGCTGCACCTCCAGGTCGCGCCGCACGAGTTCGCGCAGCACTGGAACGCGGCCCAGGCGCTGTCGTCGGTGCAGCTGGCCCTGGCCGCCAACAGCCCGTACTTCTTCGGCAAGCGCCTGCACGCCGAGACGCGCATCGAGCTGTTCAGCCAGGCCACCGACACCCGCCCCATCGAGCTGAAGAACCAGGGCGTGCGCCCGCGCGTGTTCTTCGGCGAGCGCTGGATCACCTCCATCTTCGACCTCTTCGAGGAGAACGTCCGCTACTTCCCGACCCTCCTCGCCGAGATCACCGACGAGGACCCGATGGCCAAGCTCGAGGCCGGGGTCGCGCCCGAGCTCGCCGAGCTGCGCCTGCACAACGGCACGGTCTACCGCTGGAACCGCCCGATCTACGACATCGTCGGCGGGACCCCGCACCTGCGGGTCGAGAACCGCGTCCTGCCCGCCGGCCCGACGATCGCCGACGTCCTCGCGAACGCCGCCTTCTACTACGGCGCGGTGCGCCACCTCGCGGCCGCCGACCGGCCGGTCTGGACGAAGATGAGCTTCGCCGCCTGCGCCGACAACTTCGAGCGGGCGGCCCGATCGGGGATGGACGCGCGCCTGTACTGGCCGGGCTTCGGCGAGGTCTCGGCCGACGAGCTCGTCCTGCGCCACCTGCTGCCGATGGCCCACGAGGGGCTGCGGTCGTGGGGCGTCTCGGACGCCGTGCGCGAGCGCTACCTCGGCATCATCGAGGGGCGGGCGACGACGGGCGTCAACGGCGCCGAGTGGCAGACCCGCACGGTCGAGCACCTCGAGGCGCAGGGGCACGGCCGGCGCGACGCGCTGCGCCGGATGCTCGCCCGCTACTCCGAGCTGATGGACTCCAACGAGCCGGTGCACACCTGGCCGCTGCCGTAGGGCGTCAGCCGGTGGGCCGGTCGCGCGCGTTCCAGGCGAGGATGGCCGGGCGCCCGTGCTCCTGCCCGAGGACGCACAGCGCCCCCGCGTCGAGGACGACGCAGGCCCCGAACCGCGGCTCCTGCCTCAGGTAGGTCGCGGTGAGGACGCGCAGGGCGTGGCCGTGCCCGACGAGGACGACGTCGCCCGTGGCGAGGTCGGGCTCCACCCGCTGCAGCACCCGCGAGGCCCGCGCCGCGACCTCCTCGACGGTCTCACCGGGGGTGTCGCCGGGGACCACGCCGTCCTCGAACACGGTCCACGCGTCGCCGCCGCGCCGTTCGCGCACCTGTGGGGTCGTCAGCCCCTCGTAGCCCCCGTAGTCCCACTCGTGCAGGTCCGGGTCGACCCGGTCCACCCGCAGCCCGGCCAGCTCCGCGGTGCGCCGGGCCCGCTGGAGCGGGGAGGAGACGACGCGGGCGACGTCGAAGGTGCCGAGCGGCCCCCGCAGCGCCGCGGCGTCGCGCTCGCCCGCCGACGTCAGCGGCAGGTCGGTCCGACCGGTGTGCCGTCCGGTGGCGGACCACTCGGTCTCGCCGTGACGGAGCAGGACGAGGCGGCCGCGCGAGGACATGCCCGCATCCTTCCAGCCCCCGGGTGACAGGATGGCGCCCGCGGCCGGCGGACGTCGGCCCCGGACCCGAGAGGACGGAGCAGGCATGGTGCAGCCCCAGGAGGAGACCGGCGGGACCGGGCTCGGCCACCGCAGCGTGTCGATGACCCGCGTCGGCAAGGGCCTCTACGAGGTGACCAACGAGCGCGGCGGCACGATGCTCGTCGGCGGTGGCGGCGACTCGCCGGACTTCACGCCGGTCGAGCTCTTCCTCGTCTCGATGGCCGCCTGCAGCGCGACCGACGTCGACTTCATCACGAGCCGGATCGCCGAGCCGACCTCCTTCGACGTCGTGTCCGAGGGCGAGAAGAGCAAGGACGAGGGCGGCAACCACCTCTCCGACATCGAGATCACCTTCCGCGTGCGCTTCCCCGAGGGCGCCGACGGCGACCGCGCCCGCGAGCGCCTGCCGCGGGCCATCGCCCAGAGTGGTGACCGCCTGTGCACCGTCTCGCGCACCGTGCAGCGCGGCGCCCCGGTGACGTACCACGAGGACTGACGCGGGCCTACGCTGACGGGATGGCGCGCTACCTCGACGTCCACCCGGTCGACCCCCAGCCGCGCTCGATCGCGCAGACCGTCGCGGTGCTCGACGAGGGCGGCCTCGTCGCGTACCCCACCGACTCCGGCTACGCGCTCGGGGCCCGGATGGGCGACCAGCAGGCCAAGGAGCGGATCCGGACGATCCGCCGGCTCGACGACCGCCACCACTACACGCTCGTCTGCCGGGACTTCGCGCAGCTCGGGCAGCTGGTCCACGTCGACAACCACGTCTTCCGCGCGGTCAAGGCGGCCACCCCCGGGCCGTACACGTTCATCCTCCCGGCGACGCACGAGGTGCCCCGGCGGCTGCTGCACCCGAAGAAGCGCACGGTCGGCGTCCGCATCCCCGAGCACCCCGTGGTGCGGGCGCTGCTCGCGGCCCTCGGCGAGCCGATGCTCTCCTCGACGCTCATCCTCCCCGGCGAGAGCGAGCCGATGAACGACGGCTGGAGCGTCAAGGAGGAGCTCGACCACGTGGTCGACGTGGTCATCGACTCGGGGGAGTGCGGCACCGAGCCCACGACGGTCGTCGACTTCACCGGCGCCGACCCGTCGGGCGAGGTCGTCCGCCAGGGGGCGGGGGCCTGGCCCGCACGCTGAGCGAGGCCCGGGGCAGTGGTCGTCGACGTCTCAGTGGTTGTCGGCGTCGCGCCGGACCGGGGTACCCACGGCCTGCGGCGCGACGCCGACGGGTCTGTGCGCCTCGGCGCCGGTGAGCCGGCCGGCGCCGAGGCGGCGGTGGGTGGTCGGTCCGCGGCCGCGGCCGGAGGGGGAGGACAGGCGGCACCTCGACGGTGCCGGGCCTGCGGCCGGAGGACCTGCTGACCACCTGCCGACAACGTTATCGCCGGTGGGTCAGGCGGTGGCCAGCGTGGCGTCAGGAGTCGGTCAGGGTTGCGAACAGTTCGGTCAAGGACCGGTCTGCCGGCGGTCTCAGCCCTGCTCCTCGCCGCGCAGGACGGCGAGGACGCGCGCGTCGATGCCGCCGGCGGCGTGCCGGTTCTCGAGGTTGGCCTCGCCCATCCACGCCTCGAGCGCGGCCTCGACCTCGCCGGGGTGGCCGAGCGCCGCGAGGCGGGCGCCGACCTCGTCGCGCAGCTCGCCGGTCAGCGGCCGCACGTCCTGCGCCGTGCCGAAGTACAGCGTCGAGAGGCCGTGCAGGCGGGCGAGCTCGGTCGTCGCGTCCGGGTGGTCGTCGACCCGCAGGTCCGCGACGACGCCGCTCGCGTCGTAGCCGGCGCCGGGGGCGCGCACGAGGAGGGCCGCGCTCTGCCGGCCGCGGGAGTCGCCGCCGGCCGCGTCGCCCGCGAGCAGCACCGCCATGAGCCGGGTCTCCAGCGGCAGGTCCGCCTGCGCGCGCCAGGCGGTGACCATCGCCTCGACCACTTCGGGCCCGGTGAGGATGTTGCCCTGCACGGCGAAGGCGGTGCGCCCGTCGCCCTCGGCCTCGCCGCCGGCCCACGTCATGCAGCCGGACCCGGTGAAGGTCGCGGCGCCGTCCGGGCCGACCACCCCGACCTGGCGGTCCTCGCGACCGGGGTCGGCCGCCGTGGCCGCGGCGAGGACGGCGGACGTGGCGTCGCCGGCCCGCAGCCCGGCCTCGAGCTCGTCGAGGTAGGCGACGCGGGCCATCGCCTGGGTCGCGACGGCGCAGACGCCGGGGACGACCCGCGGTACGACGGATCCGACGGCGAGGAACTTGCTGGCCACGGCGACGCCCCAGGCGTCCCCGTCGCGGGCGGCGATGGAGAAGGTCATGACCCGACCCTAGGTCGGCGCCGGGGATGCGGGCGGGTCAGGCGCGCTCGAGGAGCAGGACGGTCTCGACGTGCCGGGTCTGCGGGAACATGTCGACGACGCGCCCCGCGCGGACGGTGAAGGACGGCATGGCGTCGAGGTCGCGGGCGAGGGTGTCGACGTTGCAGCTGGAGTACACGACGTGGCGGGCGGGCGAGGCCTCGAGCCGAGCGGCGAGGTCGGCGCCGATGCCCCGCCGCGGCGGGTTGACGACGACGAGGTCGGGGTCGCCGGGCACGCCGTCGGTCGCGTCCCCGGCGGTGAAGGTGATGTCGAGACCCGCTGTGGCAGAACGTATCTCGCTGGCCGATGCTCGGGCGGCCGCGACCGCCTCGGACGACACCTCGACGCCCGTGACGCGGCGACCGGGGGCCGCGAGGTGCAGCGCGAAGCCGCCGACGCCGCAGTACAGGTCGGTGACGGCGGTGGGGGAGAGTCGGTCCGCCCACTCCGCCGCCTGGGCGTAGAGGGCGGTCGCGACCGTCGTGTTGGTCTGGAAGAACGCGCGCGGCCCGAGCCGCAGCGTGACCCCGCCCAGGCGCATCGGCAGCACCGCGTCGTCGGTGAGCACGACCTCCGTCTCGCCCTCGAGCACCGCCTTGTGCTCCGGGTGGAGGTTGACGGTGACGACGCGGGCCGACGGCAGCGCCGCGCGCAGGTCGGGCAGGAGCCGGCGTACGGCCTGCAGCCCCTCCCGCGTCCGGACGACGAAGCGCACGAGGTGCTCGCCGTCGGGGGAGTGGGTCACGAGCAGGTGCTTGAGCTCGCCCTTCCGGGCCGGGACGTCGTACGGCACGACGCGGTGGTCGGCGAGGAGGCGGTGCAGCGGGTCGAAGGTCGCCGACAGGCCCGGCTCGTAGAGGCCGCAGCGGCGCAGGTCGACACCCCGGCCACCGGTGTCGAGGATGCCGAGCGTCGGGCGTCCGGCGCTGCCGCCGACGACGAGCTTGGCCTTGTTGCGGAAGTGCGACGCGGGGGAGCGCACCGGCTCGAGCCAGGTCGTGGCGCCGGCGTGCCGCGCGAGCGTGCTGCGGACGTGCCGGACCTTCTCGGCCAGCTGGTCGGCGTACGGCGTGCCCATGAGGGTGCACGAGCGGCACCGGCCGGCGTCGTAGTAGTCGCACTGCATCGCGGGACAGCGTACGGCGGTGCGGCGGTCAGGCCTGCAGGGCGGCGCGCAGGTGCGGCACGAAGGCGCGGGCCAGCTCGGCGTAGCCGGCGTCGTTGGGGTGGAACAGGTCGGCGGCCAGGCGCCCGCGCCAGCTGCTCGGGCCCTCGGCGCGCATGTCGACCAGGCGCAGCTCGCCGCGGGCCACGGCCTGCTCGAGGTGGGCGTTGGCCCGGTGCGCCGCGGTGCGCGGCTGGGGGAGCGTTGCGACGACAGCGCCCCGGGGGAGGCCGGCGACCATCCGGCCGAACTCGTCGGGGAGGCGGTCGCGGACGGCACCACCGGCGAAGAGGTCGTTGGACCCGACCATGACCGAGACGAGGTCGGGGGCGTCGGTGCCGAGCGCCGGCGGCAGGGCGCGCAGGACGGGCAGCTGCTGGTCGACGACGTCGGCGGTGCGGGCGCCGGTGGCCGAGAGGTTGACGACGACGAGGGGGAGGCCGTCGTCGGCGAGGCTCGCGGCGGCCCGGTCGACCCAGCCGCTGTCCCAGGCCGAGGCGCCGACCGCCTGCGACATCGAGTCGCCGAGGACGACCCACCGGCGACCCGGCGTCGTGAGGGCGCGGCGGTTGTGCGCGGCCCAGGCGTCGGCCCACGGGGCGGCCGTGCCCTGGACCCGGCGCACGCCCGGCAGGACGACACCGAGGGCTCGCACGCCGCGTCCCGGCGCACGGCCGGTGCGGTTGGCGTAGCCCAGGAGCGGGTCGAGGTCCGGCACGGGCTCACTGTAGGAGGCGCTGCGCGGCGTCGACGTCCGACCGGTCACACCTCGACGCCGCGGTGACGGCCCGTGCCTACGCGGGGAGCGGGTCGGCCACCTCACCATGGTCTCTCCTGACGCGTAATGACATAATGTCGATTATCGGCGTTCTACGAGAGGGCGCCGGCAGCCACGAAACCCCGCTCGGTGAGCACCGGCACCGCCTCGCTCGCGTCGAGGTCGGCCGCGACGTCCACGTCGTCCCCGAAGCCGGCCGCGGCGAGCTCACGCCCACCGACGCACGCCCGTAGTCGGTCGCGCAGCCGCGGCCGGACGACGTCGAACAGCTCGGCCGCGCTCAGTGCCTCCGGGCTCCACGCCGACGTCGAGCCCGTGGCGTCCCTCAGGGCCGTCAGGACGGCTCCTGCGCCGAGCTGGTCCTCGAGCGCCGGGCGCAGCGACCCGTCGGTGACCCAGCGCTCACCCGCGGCCACGACGACCACGGTCGACCCGGACGCCACCGACGGTGCGAGCCACCGCCCGACGGCCGAGGCGTTGCGCAGGCACCCGGCGACGACGTGCGCGCCGGCGTCGCGCAGGGACGCGCTGATCGTCGAACCGTTCGGCGACGGCAGCACCAGGCGCGGCGCGACCGGCCCGGTGAGCAGCCCGGACGGCGACAGCGACGGCGCCCCGACGGCCCCGGCGCGCCGGGCCTCGAGTCGGCCGACGGCGAGGACGGCGTCGTGGGAGGCCGCGTACGCCGCGGCACGCTCGTCCCGCCAGGCGAACGGCAGCACGGTGCTCCCCCGGCCCACGGCGACGGTGACGGCCGTCGTGAAGCTGAGCACGTCGACGACGACCGCGAGGTCGGCGCGCACGACGGCCGCGCCGACCGGCCCCCACTCCATCCGGACCGCAGCGTCCGACTGGTCGAACGGTGCGCTCACGACGCGCAGTACGCGGCGAGGTGGCGCCCGGTGAGCGTCGAGCCGTCGGCGACGAGGTCCGCCGGTGTGCCCTCGAAGACGACGCGCCCGCCGTCGTGGCCGGCGCCCGGCCCGAGGTCGACGACCCAGTCGGCGTGCGCCATGACGGCCTGGTGGTGCTCCACGACGAGGACCGAGGTGCCGCCGTCGACGAGGCGGTCGAGCAGGGCGAGCAGGTTCTCGACGTCGGCCAGGTGCAGGCCGGTGGTCGGCTCGTCGAGCACGTACAGGGTCGTGCCCGACTCCCCCATCCGTGTCGCGAGCTTGAGCCGCTGGCGCTCGCCACCCGACAACGTGGTGAGCGGCTGCCCGAGGGTCAGGTACCCCAGGCCCACGTCGGCCAGCCGCCGGAGCACCCGGTGGGCGGCCGGGACGCGCCCCTCCCCCGCCGCGAAGAACGCCTCGGCCTCGGTGACGGTCAGGGCGAGGACGTCGGCGATCGAGCGGCCGCCGAGGGTGTACCCGAGCACCTCGGCCCGGAACCGCCGGCCCTCGCACTCCTCGCAGGGGGTCTCGACGCTCGCCATCACGCCGAGCTCCGTCACGACGACCCCGGCCCCTCCGCAGGTCGGGCACGCGCCCTCGGAGTTGGAGCTGAACAGCGACGCCGGCACCCCGTTCGCCGTCGCGAAGGCCTTACGGACCGGGTCCAGCAGGCCGGTGTACGTCGCCGCGTTGCTGCGGCGGGAGCCCTTGATGGCGCCCTGGTCGACGACGACGACCCCGTCGCGTCCCTCGACGGAGCCGCTGATGAGCGAGCTCTTGCCCGAGCCGGCGACCCCCGTGAGCACGCAGAGCACCCCCAGCGGGAGGTCGACGTCGACGTCGCGCAGGTTGTGCGCCGACGCGCCGCGGACCTCGAGCACGCCCGTGGCGGTGCGGACCGAGCGCTTGAGCGCGACCCGGTCGGCGAGGTGGCGGCCGGTGACGGTGTCGCTCCGGCGCAGCGCCTCGACGCTCCCCTCGAAGCAGACCTCTCCCCCGGCCCCGCCGGCTCCCGGCCCGAGGTCGACGACGTGGTCGGCGACGGCGATGGTCTCGGGCTTGTGCTCGACGACGAGCACGGTGTTGCCCTTGTCGCGCAGCCGCAGCAGCAGCTCGTTCATCCGCCCGATGTCGTGCGGGTGCAGCCCGATCGTCGGCTCGTCGAACACGTAGGTGACGTCGGTGAGGGCCGACCCCAGGTGCCGGATCATCTTCGTCCGCTGGGCCTCCCCGCCCGACAGCGTCCCGGCGGGCCGGTCGAGCGAGAGGTAGCCCAGCCCGATGTCGACGAAGGAGTCGAGCAGGTGGCGCAGGCCCGCGAGCAGCGGCGCGACGGACGGCTCGTCGAGATCCGCGACCCACGCGGCGAGGTCGCTCACCTGCATCGCGCACAGCTCGGCGATGTTGTGCCCGTGCACGCGCGACGCGAGGACCTCGGGCCCGAGCCGGGCCCCGTGGCAGTCCGGGCAGGTCTGAAAGGTGACGGCCCGGTCGACGAACCGCCGGACGTGCGGCTGCATCGCCTCCGGGTCCTTGCTGAGCATCGAGCGACGGATGCGGGGCACGACCCCCTCGAACGTGAGGTTGACGCCCTCGACGCGGATCTTCGTCGGGGAGGCGTGGAGCATCGTGTCGAGCTGCTTCGCGGTGAACGAGCCGACGGGGACGTCCATGGGCAGGCCCATCCCGGCGAACAGCCGCCCGTACCAGCCGTCCATCGAGTACCCGGGCACGAGCAGCGCACCGTCGGCCAGCGAGCGCTCGGCGTCGTAGAGGGCGCCGAGGTCGATGTCCGTCACCTGGCCCATTCCCTCGCACCGGGGGCACATCCCCCCGAGGTAGACCGCCCCCTTGACGACGCTCTTCTCGACGCGTCCACCCTTCTCGGTCGCCATCACCCCGCTCGCGGTGCGCGTCGGCACGTTGAAGGAGAACGCGGTCGGCGGGCCGACGTGCGGACGGCCGAGGCGGCTGAAGAGGATGCGCAGCATCGCGTGCGCGTCGGTGGCCGTCCCGACCGTGGAGCGCGGGTTGGCGCCCATCCGTTCCTGGTCGACGATGATCGCCGTCGTCAGCCCCTCGAGCCGGTCGACGTCCGGCCGGGCGAGGCTCGGCATGAAGCCCTGGACGAACGCGCTGTAGGTCTCGTTGACCAGGCGCTGGGCCTCCGCGGCGACCGTGCCGAAGACGAGCGAGCTCTTGCCCGACCCCGACACCCCGGTGAACACCGTGAGGCGGCGCTTGGGCAGGACGACGCTGACGTCCTTGAGGTTGTTCTCGTGGGCCCCCTGGACCCGGATGACGTCGTGCGAGTCGGCCCCGTGCATCCACCCACCCTAGGGCGAGCCCCCCGCGACCCGCCGGAGCCGCCGTGCCTCCACCTCGTACCGGCTCGCCGGCGCGCCGCCGGCCCGGAAGAACCGCCGCCGCAGGCTGCCGTCGACCTCGACGCGGTCGCCCACCTCGAGCCGGCCCGCGACCCGGCGGGTCACGGCGCTCCAGCACGCGACGTCGAGGGCGTCGACACCCGGGCGGGCCCGCGCGTCGCGGCCGACGGTGACCCGGACGCCGTGGACGACGTCGCCGCTGGGCAGCGTGCGCGGCGGGTCGAGCGAGGTGACGCGCCCGACGAGGTGGACGGTGTTGACGTCGCCGGTCCGGTCGACGGTCGTGCGGTCGACGTCGCTGGTTCGTGCCATGAGACCCCCTGGAGCCCGGCCCGGCGCCGGTCGCCGGGTCCCGGGACCAGCACACCCCCGGACGGAGGGTGGCGGCAAGGACCGCAGCGCGACCTGTGGACGGGCGCGGCCCGCTCCCCCGCCTGTGGACGACGGGGGCCGACCGGCCGACCCCGGCCCGGCCGCCCGGCCGACGTGCACCTGACGATCGGGTGACCTTTCGCCGCGGACCCGGGACAGGTGCCGGGTCGGCGACCTATGGTGGGTGCAGGTACGCGGTGCAGGGCTGCGCGCCGGGTGTCGTCCGCGGCGCCCCGAGACCATTCGAAACGAGTCGTGGTGCGTTCTTCCGTCGTCCGTGGGGCCGTGCTCCGCCGCGCACTCGTGGTCGCCGTCGCCGCCGCGGTGCCGCTCGGCCCGGCTGCGGCCGCCGCCGTCGCCGACCCGGTCGCGACCCCCACGCCGACCGCCTCGGTCACGCCGTCTCCGAGCGTATCCCCCACTGCCACAGCGACTCTCGCGCCGGTCGTCACCGGGACCCCGCCGGAGGGCGACAGCGAGCCCGACGCCGACCCCACCCTCTCCCCCGAGGTCGTCGCCGCCCAGGTCGCCGAGGCCGACCGCATCTCCGCCGTCATCGAGGGCTCCACCTCCGAGCTCGCCGTGCAGACCCGGAAGATGGACGAGCTCTCGGCCCGCTCCAACACCGTCCTCGAGGAGCTCGCCGCGGCGACCGACACCGAGAACTACGCCCACGAGGAGGCCGAGGGCGCCCGCGCCGACCTGGCCGCCCTCGAGGACCGGCTGGCCCGGGCCCGCGCCGTGGTCCGCGACTGGGTCTTCGACGTCTACTCCAACGGCGGCGGCAACTCCGACCTCACCGGGATGCTCGACGCGCTCGACGCCCGCGACGACGAGGTGAGCGACCCCCTCGGCGACCTCTCCTACCTGACGGGCGAGCGCACGCGCGCCCTCCAGGAGGTGCGCGTCCTCACCGCTGAGCAGGTCCGCCTGACGACGACCGCCGAGCAGGCCGAGCGGACCGCCACCGACGCCCGCGTCCGCGTCGCCGCCGCGAAGAAGGAGCTCGACGGCGTGATGCGCGAGCAGCGCGAGAAGATCGGCGCGCTGCGGGCGCTGCAGATGAAGGAGGTCGACAAGGCCGGCCCCATCGCCAGCGCCCTCGTCGGCGCCCGGACCCCCGAGGCCAAGAAGGCGGCCGCCCGCCTGCGCGACGCGCTCTCGAACGCCGTCGTCGAGACCGCCCACGTCGGCAAGCCGTGCTCCGACGACAGCGGCGACCACCCCAACGGCCAGTTCCCGGACAGCGCGCTATGCCCGCTGTGGAGCGCCCCGGGCGAGCGCCTCTCCCCCGCCGCGGCCGCCGCCTTCAACGCGATGAGCCAGGCCTACGCCGCGCAGACCGGCAGCCCCCTGTGCGTCACCGACTCCTACCGCTCCTACCCCGAGCAGGTGGCGATCAAGGGCACCCGCGGCAGCTTCGCCGCCACCCCCGGCACGAGCCGGCACGGTCTCGGCCGGGCCCTCGACCTGTGCGGCGGCATCGACGACTTCGGCTCGGCGGCCCACCGCTGGATGCGGCAGAACGCACCCCTCTACGGCTGGTTCCACCCCGCGTGGGCAGAGGCCGGCGGGCAGCTCCCCGAGCCGTGGCACTGGGAGTACGCGGGCTGAGCGGTGACGCGCCCGACCGAGTAGCGCGACCTACGGCGGCGCCGCCCCCGCGTGTGGAACGCTGCCGCTCATGACGACGCAGTCCGAGGCCACCAACGCCTGGGCCGACACCACCCGCTACCACCGCCCCTGGTACTGGTACGACTGGGCCAACTCGGCCTTCGTGACGACGGTGGGCACCGTCCTGTTCGGCCCCTACCTCACCGAGGTCGCGACCGAGGCGGCCTGCCCCGGGCTCGCCGAGGACGCCCGCTGCACGACCGACCTCTACGTGGTCCCCGCGGCGGAAGGCCTGCCGGGCTGGGTCCCCGGCCTCGCGATGGTCGCGGCCGTCGCGCTGCTCGTCGGCCTCGTCCTCTCGCTCGTCGCGTACGCGCGCGACACGCGCCTGCCCTACCGTCCCTCGACCCTCGTCCCGCCGCTGGCGCTGGCCACCGTCGTCCTCGTCCTCACCGCGCCGCTGGACCCGGGGTCGGTCGCGCCGTACACGGTGACGCTGGCGACCATCGTCTCCGCGGTCCTGCTCGTCTTCGTCGGCGCCGTCACGGACCGCACGCCCCGCCCGGCGCGCCTCATGGGCGTCTTCGCGTGGACCGGCTCGGCGGCCGCGGTGCTGCTGTACTTCCTGTCCGGCACGAACTGGCGCTTCGGGGCCCTGATGATGATCATCGCCTCGATCAGCCTCGGAGCCTCGCTCGTCGTCTACGACGCGCTGCTGTGCCGCATCGCCCGCCCGGACGACCGCGACCGCGTCTCCAGCCGCGGCTGGGCCCTGGGCTACCTCGGTGGCGGCCTGCTCCTCGCGGTCAACCTCGTCATCGTCAGCAAGCCCGAGCTCGTCGGTGCCACGACCGGCACCGCGGTCCGCATCAGCCTCCTCTCGGCCGGCCTCTGGTGGGCGCTGTTCACCCTCATCCCGGTCGTCGGGATGTGGAACCTGCGCGGAGCCCCGCGCACCGAGCTCGCGGACGCGCCGCGGGCGGGCATCGTGGGCGGCAGCCTCAGCCAGCTCGGACACACTTTCCGCGACCTGCGCGCCTACCCGAACACGTTGCTGTTCCTGCTCGCCTACCTCTTCTTCAACGACGGCATCCAGACGGTCATCTCCTCGAGCAGCCTCTACGGCGCCGAGCAGCTGAAGTTCGAGCAGAGCCAGCTCATCGCCCTGATCCTCCTCGTGCAGTTCGTCGCCTTCGGCGGCGCGCTGCTGTTCGGCTGGCTCGCCACCCGCTGGGGGGCCTGGCGCACGATCCTGCGCAGCCTGGTCGCGTGGTCGGCGATCGTCGTCCTCGCGTTCTTCCTGCCCGAGAAGGCGTTCCTGCCCTTCCTCGTCCTCGGGATCTTCATCGGGATCGTCCTCGGCGGCAGCCAGGCCCTGAGCCGCTCGCTCTTCTCGCAGCTGGTCCCCCGCGCCCGGGAGGCCGAGTTCTTCGCCTTCTACCAGGCGATGGAGCGCGGCACCTCGTGGTTCGGGGCGCTGATCTTCGGGGTCGTCCACCAGCTGACCGACTCCTACCGCCCGGCGATCGTCGCGCTCGTCGTCTTCTTCGTCCTGGGCTACCTCGTCCTTCGGCGTGTCGACGTCCGACAGGGCATCATGGACGCGGGGAACGAGCTGCCGCGGATCGTGTGAGCCTTCGGGTGATCTGCGTCACACGCCCGCCTGCCATCCGGTGACCCCCGGAACAACGAACCCCGGGCGCACGTTCTCCAACCATTGACCCGGCCGCGAGGACCCCGGCCCGGGACATTCGAACTCCGGGAGACACCCATGGCAGAGCGAAGCCTGCGCGGCAGCCGGCTCGGCGCCCTCAGCATGGAGACGGACGCGAACGTCGTCCCCTCCGACCGCAACATCACGACCTACCTGTGCCCCAACGGCCACACCATCGAGCTCCCCTTCTCCGTCGAGGCCGACGTGCCGCCGACGTGGGAGTGCCGGTGCGGCGCCGAGGCCAAACTCCAGGGCGGTGGCCCCGAGCCCGAGGCCAAGCCCGTCAAGCCGCAGCGCACCCACTGGGACATGCTGCTCGAGCGTCGCTCCATCCCCGAGCTCGAGGAGCTGCTCGAGGAGCGCCTGACGCTGCTGCGCCAGTCGCGCGGCGAGAAGACCTCGCGCAAGACGGCCTGAGCCGTCCACCCCACGCCGGAGCCCCGGTCACCGAGCAGGTGACCGGGGCTCCGGCTTCGTCGTGCGTGGCGTCGGACGTCGTGGGACGCCGGGTCAGTCGACGATCTGTCCCTGGACGACGTCGGGCGGGCCCTCCCCCGGGCGCCGCGGACCGCCGAAGGGCGCGAGCAGCCGCCGGGCGACCACCGCCTCGAGCCACACCCGGGCCAGCGGACGCGTCCACGGCAGGAGCACGAGCGCCCCGAGCAGGTCGGTGAGGAAGCCCGGGACGAGCAGCAGGACGCCCCCGACGAGCACGAGCACGCCGTCGGCGAGCTCGCGGGCCGGCATCCGGCCGCTGCGCAGGGCGTCGCGCAGGGCCGCCCAGGCGCGGGAGCCCTCCCGGCGGATGACCCACGCGCCGAGCACGGAGGTGAGCAGGAGGAGCAGGACGGTGGGCCAGCCGCCGATCGCGTCGCCGACGAGGACGACGGTCGAGATCTCGAGCAGCGGGACGAGCACGAGGACGACGACGAGCAGGCGGCGCACCAGCCGTCCACGCCGGCCGCGGCCGGCGTAGGGGGTGGCGCCGGGGTGGTTCACAGCTCGTGCCAACGCTCCGGGCGGCGCGCCAGTTCCCGGGCCTGGCGGGCCCGGTGCCGCACGCCCCAGCCGGTGATCCGCCGCAGCGACTCCGTCATGATGTCGCGGCTCATCTTCGAGGCGCCGACCTCGCGCTCGACGAAGGTGATGGGGACCTCGACGACCCGCAGGCCGGCCCGCACGGCCCGCCAGGTGAGGTCGGTCTGGAAGCAGTAGCCCTGCGAGGCGACGTCGTCCAGCCCCATGACGTGCAGGGCGTCGGCCCGGTAGACGCGGAAGCCGGCCGTCGCGTCGTTGACGGGCATCCCGAGGAGGACCTTGACGTAGAGGTTGCCGCCGACCGAGAGGGCCTTGCGGTGCAGCGGCCAGTTGACGACCTTGCCACCCGGGACCCAGCGCGAGCCGATGACGGCGTCGGCGTCCGCGGCCGCGGCGAGCAGCGACGGGAGGTGCTCGGGGCGGTGGGAGCCGTCGGCGTCCATCTCGACGACGGCGTCGTAGCCGCGCTCGAGCGCCCAGCGGAAGCCGTCGAGGTAGGCGGCGCCCAGGCCCTCCTTGCCCGCGCGGTGCAGGACGTGCACCTGCGGGTCGGCGGCGGCCAGCTCGTCGGCGACCTGGCCGGTGCCGTCGGGCGAGGCGTCGTCGAGGACGACGACGTCGGCGGTCGGGACGGCGGTCCGGACGCCGTGGACGGCGGCGGGGAGGTTCTCGCGCTCGTTGTACGTGGGGACGAGCACGGCGACACGCGTGATCGGCGGGCGGGGACTCTCAGGCAACGGGGTGTTCCTCGGGTGGGCTGGACTCTGCTGTCACCCTAACGCGCCGGCCCACGCGCACCGACGACAGGACGAGCAGGGCCAGCAGCGCGCTCGCGAGCAGCACCGGGGCCTCCCCCACCCGGTCGGCCGGCGTCGTCTCCGTCCGCACGACGACGGGCTCGGCGGCCTGTGCGGCGGTGAAGAGCCCGGTCTCGGCGGAGACGCTGCCGTCGGGTGCGACGAACCCGGACACGCCGACCGTGGAGACGTGGACGACGCTGCGGCCGTGCTCGATGGCCCGGATGCGCGAGATCGCGAACTGCTGCTCGCTCTCGGCGGTGTAGCCGAAGGTCGCGTTGTTCGTCTGGACGACGAGCACCGAGGGCGTGGTGCCGGCCGCCGCGACGCTGTCGCGCATCAGGCCGTCGTAGGCGACCTCGAAGCAGATGGTCGGCAGGGCCACGTACGCGCCGCCCGCCGCCGGCACCCGGAAGACGCCGATCGTGTCGCCGGCGACGAAGTTGCCGGCGAGGTTGGCCATCGGGGTGAACATCGCGAAGAACTCGCGGTGCGGGATGTACTCGGCGAACGGCACCGGGTGCAGCTTCGTGTAGCGCTGCGGCTGACCGGAGCCGGTGTAGAAGAGCGAGACGTTGGAGTTGGCCCCGACCGGCTCGGCGAGCACGGCGCCGATCATGAGCGGGACGCCGACCTCGGCCTGCGACGCGCGGATCTCGGCGTCGGCGTCGGCGTTCCGGAACGGGTCGATGTCCGAGGCGTTCTCGGGCCAGACGACGAGGCTGAGGTCCTCCGGGGCCTTCTTCGCGAGCTCGAAGGTGCCCTTGACGTGGTTGTCGAGCACGGCCCGCCGCTGGGCGTTGAACTCCAGCCCCGCCGTGGGGACGTTGCCCTGGACGAAGCCGATCGTCTCGGGGCGGCCGTCGGTGGGCAGGGGCAGCAGTCCGGCGGCGAGCGGGGCGACGGCGACGAGGAGCCCCGCGACGACGCGGCCCGGCCGGCGTCCGACGAGGCCCCACCCGAGGGCCAGGAGGCCGGTGCCGACGACGGCCACGGCGAAGGTGACCCCGGGGGCCCCGAGCCAGCGGGCGACGTGCGCCAGCGGGCTGTCGGCCTGGCTGAAGGCCAGTCGCGCCCACGGGAACCCGCCGTACGGAGTGGTGGAGCGCGCCCACTCCTGGGCCACCCAGGCGAGCGGGACGAGGAGCAGCGCCGCGCGTCGGTGCCCGGCAGCGACCAGGCGTCGCCCGGCGTACCCGACGACGGCGCCCATCACGGCGAGGTAGAGCGCCTCGAGGGTCGCGAGGGCGAACCAGGGCAGCCTGCCCACGTACACCCCGGACCACGAGAGGGTCGGGACGAAGAACGCCAGGCCGGCGACGAGGCCGACGAGGAACCCGCGCGCGGCGCCGGCCACGAGGACGACGGCCCCGAGCAGCGCCACGCCGACCGGGGCGAGCCACCACAGGTCGTGCGTGGGGAAGGCGAGCCAGAGCGCGAGGCCGGCGAGGACGGCACCGACGAGGGCGGCCGGCAGTCGGAGCGGGGTGGGCACCGGCCCACGGTAGGTCACCCGGCTGGGGGGACCACGACCACCCCGCGGGCGGTCGTGGCGAGCACCGGCGGGTCGAGGACGTCGGCCGCCGACTCCCCGCGCGCCGGGGCGCCACGGCCGACGACGCGGACCTCGAACTCCATCTCGCGCGAGCGGCTGCCGACCCGGACGATCCGGGCCTCGATCTCGATGACGTCGCCGGCCCGCACCGGCGCGCGGAACTGCACGTCGGAGTAGGAGGCGAAGAGTCCCTCGTCGCCGTCGGTGACGATGCACATCTCGGTGGCGACGTCGCCGAACGCGGCGAGGCTGTACGCGCCGTCGACGAGGTTGCCGGCGTAGTGCGCGTGCGAGTACGGGACGTAGCGGCGGTGGGTGACGGTGCGGCCGACCTCGGCTCGGGTCATCGCTGCTCTCCTCGGGGGTCGGTGCTCGTGCGGGGGGCGACGAGCTCGTGGACGAGGTAGGACGCCACCTCGCCGGGTGTGGTGCCGCGGCCGAAGACGCGGTCGACACCGAGCGCCGAGGCCGAGCCCTCCTCGAAGCGCGGGCCGCCGACGACGAGCAGCGGCACCTCCCCGGCGGGGAACGCCTCGCGGAAGGCGGCCGACATCGTCGTCGTGTTGTGGATGTGGGCGTCCTTCTGGGTGACGACCTGCGAGACGAGGACCGCGTCGGCGCCGACCTCGCGGGCGCTCGCCACGAGCTCCGGCACGAGGACCTGCGCGCCGAGGTTGACGACCTTCATCTCGCGGTAGTACTCCAGGCCCTTCTCGCCGGCGAAGCCCTTGATGTTGAGGATGGCGTCGATGCCGACCGTGTGCGCGTCGGTGCCGATGCACGCGCCGACGACGACGAGCTTGCGCCCCAGGTGGCTCCGGATCGCCTGGTTGACCTCGGACGAGCCGAGCAGCGGGAACTCGCGCTCGACGACCTGGACCTCGCGCAGGTCGACGAGGTGGGTGACCGAGCCGTAGACGACGAAGAACGTGAAGTGCGGCCCCATCGCCTTGGCGTGCACGAGCAGCGCCGGGCTCATGCCCATCTTCGCGGCGAGCTGGAGCGCGGCCCCCTCGGCGCGCTTGTCGTGCGGCAGCGGCAGGGTGAAGGAGACCTGCACCATCCCGTCGCCGGTCGTGTCGCCGTAGGGGCGCACGAGGGGGCCGGGCGTGGCCGGGGTGGGGGTCGCGCTCATCGGGTGGCCCCTTCCTCGAGGAGGGCGGTCGCGGGGTTGTCGTAGCCGTCGGCCTTGACGAAGACGCCGTCGAGGCCCTTGCCCTTGGTCGGCGGCCGCTTCATCGCCCCAAACGTGCCGTCGGTGATCGCGGCGAGCAGCGGCTGCGGGTACTGCGTGCCACGGGTGCTCGTGTCGGTGACGATCGTGTCGAGCAGGTCGACCGCCTCCGAGAGCACCTGGCGGGCGCGGGTCTGGATGAACCCGTCGCGCGGCGGGTGGAAGTCCTCGGTGAGGCCGCCGGCCGCGTCCATGACGTAGCGGACGTTCTGGAGGGCGAGGTCGCGGTCGGAGAGCCACGGCGTGACGACGGCCTCGGTCATCATCCCGACGAGGAGGATGCCTTGCCCGGTCATCGCGCCGACGAGGTTGAAGAACCCGTCGAGGAGGTAGCCGCGGAAGACGTCACCGGTCATGTGCTTCGTCGGCGGCATCCACTTCAGGGGCGCGTCCGGGAAGAGCTGACGGGCGAGCAGGGCGTGGGCCAGCTCCATCCGGAAGCTGTCGGGGATGTCGGGGTTGATCTCGAACGCGTGCCCGAGGCCGAGCTGCCAGTCCTCGAGGCCCGCCTCCTTGGCGAAGTACTCGTTGAGCAGCTGGCTGACCGTGACGGTGTGCGCGGCCTCGACGGCGTCGGCGGTCGTCAGGTAGTTGTCCTCGCCGGTGTTGATGATGATGCCGGCGCGCGCGTGGACCTGGCGGCTGAAGCGCTGGTCGACGAAGGTGCGGATCGGGTTGATGTCGCGGAAGAGGATCCCGTACATCGAGTCGTTGAGCATCATGTCGAGCCGCTCGAGCCCGGCGAGGGCGGCGATCTCGGGCATGCAGAGGCCGCTGGCGTAGTTGGTCAGGCGGACGTACCGGCCGAGCTCGCGGCTGCTCTCGTCGAGGGCGGCGCGCATCAGGCGGAAGTTCTCCTGCGTCGCGTAGGTGCCGGCGTACCCCTCGCGCGTCGCGCCCTCGGGGACGAAGTCGAGGAGGCTCTGTCCGGTGGAGCGGATGACCGCGATGATGTCGGCGCCCTCGCGGGCCGCGGCCTGCGCCTGTGGGATGTCCTCGTGGATGTCGCCAGTCGCCACGATGAGGTAGACCCACGGGGTGCGCGGTGCGTCACCGACCTTGGCGATCATCCGCTCCCGGGCGCGGCGCTGGGAGTCGACCGTGCGGACGCCCTTCGCGACGGCGCTGCGGGCGGCCTTGCGCGAGCCGGTGAGGTCACGCCCCTCGGGGAGGCGGAACGACACTCCCCCGCTGCTCGCCTTCTGGGCGAGCGTCAGCAGGTCCGGGGCCTCGCCGCGGCGCAGGGCGTCCCAGACCGGGGTGGTGACGCCGTGCTCGAGCCCGACCTCGCCGCGCACCGCGTCGACGAGGTGGTTGACCCACGGCGTGCCCTCGTGGTCGGCACCGGAGAGACCGGCCAGGCGCAGCGTGGCGCGCTCGACGGAGACGGTCGTGTGGGCTCGGGCGAGGTCGACGACGGGCTTGCCGGCGCGCCGTGCGAGGCTGCGGGCCTTGCGGACGACGGCGGGGTCGAGGTCGAGCAGGGCAGGACGACGCGAAGACACGGCGTCAATCTAGCAATTCGGCCGCAGAACTTGTAGCGGATCCGGCCGCGCGCCGCAGATCCTCGCGGCGCGACCCGGGCACGAGAACTCGATGGAAGCGCGCGTCCCCGTCTGATTCGATCGAGGGATGAGCGACGACCCCGGCCTGCCCCCGGTCCGCCCGCGCCGGCACGGGGACCTCCTGCTCCGCCCGGCCGTCGAGGCGGACGTCGCGGCCGTCATGGCGTGGCGCAACCACCCCGACGTCGCCCGGTGGCTGCTGCGCACGACGATGACCGAGGCCGAGATGCTCGAGCGCCTCCGGGATCGACCGGAGTGGACCCTGCCGCTCGCCGTCGAGCACGAGGGGCGCGTCGTGGGGACCGCGTTCGTCGACGTCCTCGACGGCATGGGCCAGGACGGCGGCACCGAGCACCTGCGCTCCGAGGGGCTGGTGGGGTACCTCTTCGACCCCGCGGTGCACGGGCGCGGCTTCGCGAGCCGCACGCTGGTGCTGCTCCTCGAGATCGCGTTCGAGGACCTGCGGCTGCGGCGGGTGACGGCCGGCTGCTTCGCGGACAACATCGGTTCGTGGAAGGTCATGGAGAAGGCGGGGATGCGGCGCGAGCAGCACGGCGTCCGCGACTCCTGGCACGCCGAGCTCGGGTGGGTCGACGGCCTGACCTACGCCCTGCTGCGCGAGGAGTGGATGGAACGAGAAGCGCGCTGAACGTCGTTGAGGGCCGCTCGGAACCGGCTGTCGTGGGCGGATGTTCGTTGTCCACAGATGCCTACTGACCCTTGTCCGTCGAACACGTGTTCGGTACACTGAGGCATGGACACCGAGACCCTCGCCCGCCGCATCGCGGGGCTGCGCGAGGAGTGCGCGCGGCTGGGTCGTGAGCTGGCCGAGTCGGGTCAGTCGCTGTCGGAGGACGAGGCGTTCGCGCTGGCGGGGCAGCTGCAGGGTGTGGTCAACGCGGCCGAGGGCGCGACGGCGGTGGCGGGGGCCTGGGGTGCGCGGTTCGAGCTGACCTTGCTGGGGACCGAGAGGGTCCACCCGCTGGGGTACATGGACCAGATGGCCTCGACGCAGATGGCGCTGGCGACCGGGCTGACCGAGGGTCTGGCCTCGCGGAAGGTCTCCCTCGGGGCGGCGCTGGGTGGGTGCTTCCCGCGGCTGCTGGAGCTGCTGCTGGCCGGTGAGGTCCCGGCGGCGTCGGCGCACAAGGTCATCGACGCGTGCGCCGGTCTGGACGCCGAGGCCTGCTGGAAGGTGGATGCGGCGCTGGCGCCGCGGCTGGCGGGGATGGACCCGGCGCGGGTCGCGGGTGAGGCGCGGCGGGTCGCGACGCGGGTGGCGGCCGATCAGGTCGCCGCTTACGTGGCGCGGACGCGCAAGGGGCGCCGGGTGGAGGTGTGCCCGGGTGAGGACGGGCTGACGGAGTGGTTCGCGTCCCTGCCGACGGCGACGTCCTCGGCGATGTGGGCGGCGGTGGAGGAGCTGGCCGGGGACTACCGGCAGAGCGACGAGGCGCTGTCGGTGCCGGAGTCGCGGGCGGACGCGCTGGCCGACCTCGTCCTGCGCAACGTCAAGGTCAGCGCGCAGGTCACGCTCGGGGTGCCGGTGGTGAGCGACCGTCCCGCGCCCGAGGAGCAGTGCGGGACGAGGTTCCGGGTGGAGTGGGACGACGAGGACACCCTCGTGGACGCCATCACCGGTGAGGTCGTGCGGTACGGCGACCTCGACCCGACGTCCCGCGAGGAGCTGTCGTGGTTGGAGGAGCCGGCCGAGCTCGACGGCGACCTCAGCGTGAAGCAGGCGGTGGTGTCGTCGGGGTACGCGGTGTCGGGCACGCAGCTGCCGGGTCTGGGCTGGGTCGACCCCGCCACCCTGGCCAACCTGCTGAAGCTGCTGCCGTTCGAGGTCGCCCGTGCGGTCCTCGAGGCCGAGACCGGCACACTTGCCTCGCTCACGACTGCCGCGTACAGGCCACCGAAGGCGATCAGCGAGTTCGTCAAGACGCGGGACGGGACGTGCCGGATGTGGGGCTGTGCCCGCCCGGCCGTGCACTGCGACCTCGACCACGTCAAGCCCTGGCCCATCGGCCAGACCACCCCCACCGGGCTGGAGGACCTCTGCCGACGCCACCACCGCTTCAAGCAACAAGGACGGTGGCGACCCCATCTCGACCCTGACGGCACCGTCACCTGGCACGGCCCCGACGGCGCCACCCGCACCACCGAACCCCAGCACTGCGTGCAGCGCTGACGCGCGGAGGGATGCTGGAGAGCGGCGACGTCAGGGCTCCTCGGGGAGGTCGAACGGCACGTCGCCCGAGCCGTCGTCGAACACCTCGCTCGAGGGGACGCCCGGGTGGACCTCGGTGGAGCGGGAGGCGATGTTCGAGAACACGACGAGCGCGATGATCGCGATGACGACGAACAGCACGATGCCGACCGGGCTCGTCGGCAGGCTGCTCCCCGAGCGTTGCGCCCGGTGGTGGCGCATCTGCTGCTCGTGCATCCACAGCGGCGACTCAGCGCCGTGCATCCCCGGGATCCCGTGGTCGTGCACCCCGTGAGTCCCGTGCATCCCGTGGTGGTCGATGCCCCCGGCGGGACCGGGGTCGAAGGAGGGACTCCCGGAGTCGAAGCCGCCTCCGCCGAACGAGCCGGAGTCGAAGCCTCCCCCGCTCGACCCGGAGTCGAACCCGCCGCTCGCGCCGCCGTCGCTCATGACTGCCTCCCCGCTGCCGTGGTGTGGTCCTCGTGCCGTGGACGCACGCGACGGCCGAAGCGTTGCACGGCGCCAGCCTGCGCGCGACGGGAACCGACCGGACGCGCCGACCGACGTGGGGGTCAGGCCGAGGCGTCGTGGAGGACGACCCCGTCACGCACGGTGAGCAGGCACTCCGGCAGCGGCGCACCGCCACCGAGCGTGGGCAGGTCGTCAGCGGCGTAGGCCGGGACCGAGAAGACCGCGAACGAGGCCGCCGCTCCGACCGCGAGGACGCCACCCTCCCGCCCGGCGAGGTCGTGGCCGCCGACGGTGTGGGCCGCGAGCGCGGTCGCCGTGTCGATGCGCTCGGCGGTGTCGCGGTGCTCGACCGCGGCCCGGACGGCGACCCACGGGGCGAAGGGCGTGACCGGGGAGTCGGCGCCGAACGCCAGGCGCACCCCCGCCCGGCCGAACGACGCGAACGGGTTGGTCGCCACCCCGCGCTCGGCGCCGAGGCGCGCGGCGTACATCCCCTCGCGCCCACCCCAGTACGCGTCGAAGGCCGGCTGCACGCTGGCGGCGATCCCCAGCCGCGCCATCGTCGCGATGCCGGTCGGGTCGACCATCTCGGCGTGCTCGAGGCGGGGCCGCGAGGCGCGCACGGTCTCCTCCCCCACCAGCTCGGCGGCCTTCACGTAGCCCTCGAGGACGAGGTCGAGACCGGCGTCGCCGATGACGTGGAAACCGCTCTGCACCCCGGCGGCGGCGCACGCCGCCACGTGGTCGCGGACCCCGGCCGCGTCGCGGTACGCCGTTCCGCGGCAGCCGTGCTCGTCGAGGTAGTCGTCGCGCAGCAGCGCCGTGTGCGACCCGATGGACCCGTCGATGTTGAGGTCGCCCCCGAGCCCGACGGCTCCGTGCAGCCCGGCCAGCGCACGGGCCTGGCCCGGCTCGGTGACGGCCTCGGCCCAGTAGCCGACGGTCTCGGGCAGGTCGGCCCGGCGGCCGAGGTCGAGGACGTCGGCGAAGTCCTCGGCGGAGGTGAGCAGCGGTCCGCCGCACTCGTGCACGGACACGATTCCGAGCGTCGCCGCGGTTCGCAGGGCTACCTCGATGTCCTCGCGCCGGTCGGCGTGGCTGCGGGAGGCGTCGAAGGCGGACCGGGCGGCGTTCTTCGCGTCCCGCACGACGAAACCGCTCGCCGACCAGCCGTCGAGGGCGTCGGCCCCGGAGAGGGCCACGAGCGCGGTCGAGACGACCGCCGAGTGGCCGTCGATGCGCGAGGCGTACACCACCCCTCCACCGGTAGCACGGTCCAGCTCGAGGGACGTCATCGCCCGCTCGCGGGTCCAGTCCTGCTCCTGCCAGCCGTGCGCGAAGACCGGTGCGCCGGGCAGCTCGCGGGCCGCCGCGGCGACGAGGTCGAGCGCCTCGGTGACGGTGCGCGTCCCGGACAGGTCCACCCCGCGCATCCCGAGTCCGGTGTGCGACACGTGCGCGTGCGCGTCGACGAACCCGGGCAGGACGAGCGACCCGCCGAGGTCGACGACGGCGTCCACCGCGTCGGCGTGCCGGTCAGCCCCGGCCTCGTCGCCGAGCCAAGCCACGCGTCCGTCGTCGCCGACGACGAGCGCCGTGCACGCCGGGTGCTCGGGGGTGCGGACACGGGCGTTGCGGTACAGGGTCGTCGGCACGGCGCCACTCTAGGATCCCGGACGCTGGCGCCGGGCCGGGGACGGGGCCACGATGGTGTCGTGCCTTCCCGAACGCCCTCCGGTCCGTCAACAAGCACGTGACCAACCGGCTGACGGTGCACCTGGTCGGTCGTGGCTCCTTCGCCGAGGTCGAGCACGTCGGGCGGCGGTCGGGACGGACGTACCGGAACCCGGTCAACGCGTTCCGCGACGGTGACCACGTGACGTTCGCGGCCGGAGCGTCCTGACCCTCGGTCCGCCGCACGACCTCGACCTGGCCGAGGGCCTGCGGCGGATGCCCGCCCCGGCCCGCGTGGTGCTGCGCCTGGCGTCGGTCGACGGGTTCGTCGAGATGCCGGTGCTGCGCGAGCAGCCCGCCGGCTAGCCCTCCGCGGCCAGGCGCGACTCGAACAGGCCGCGCACCGCCGGGTCGCGCCGGACGATGTCGACGGCGAGGTCGGCGTGTCCCGGGACGTAGCCGTTGCCGACGAACATCCGCACGTCGGCGGCGAGCCCCTCGGCCCCGAGCGCCGCGGCGGCGAAGCTGGTGGCCATCGAGAAGTAGATGATCGTGCCGCCCTGCGCGGTCGCGAGGACGGCGGGCTGCTCGCAGCCGGGCACGTCGACGCAGACGACGGTGACGTCGGCCGGTCCCCCGGCGGCGGCGACGGCCTCCGAGAGCCCCAGCGGCGAGCGGGCGTCCGCGACGACGACCTCGTCGGCGAGGCCGGTCGGCCGCAGCAGGTCGGCCTCGGCCTGCGTCGGCACGACCCCGATGCGACGGCCGGCGCCGGCGTCGCGCGCGGCGGCCAGCGAGAGCGAACCGGACTTGCCCGCCGCGCCGAGCACCGCGACCGTCGGGGCGCTCCCCCGCGCCAGGTGCTCCGCGACGACCCGGGCGACGAGCGCCGGGGCGCCACAGACGTCCATGACCATGAGGGCGAGCTCGGGCGAGAGGTCCTCGGGCAGGCGCGCGGCGATCGAGCGACCGAAGAGCACGGCCGTCCCGGCCGCGGGCACGCGCTCGGAGCGGCCGTCCCAGCGCTCGAGTCCGTCGGTGACGACGAGCGGGGTCAGCGACAGGGAGACCAGGGTCGCGACCCGGTCCCCCACCGCCAGCCCGAGCGGCGACTCGGGGCCGACCTCCGCCACCGTGCCGACGAGCATCCCGCCGGACCCCGTCACCGGGTTCTGCATCTTGCCGCGCTCCCCGACGATGGCGAGCACCTCCGCGCGGACGGCCTCGCCGTCGCCTCCGTGCTTCTCGGTCAGCTGCCGGAAGGAGGCCGCGTCGAGGTTGAGCGTCTCGACGTCGATGCGCACCTCGTCCGGCCACAGCTCGGGGCCGGCGTCGAGCACGCGCGCCGCCTGCGGCAGCGACGCACCGGCGGGTTCGAGCACGCGGTGGAGGCCGACGGGTGAGCTGGGGGTCGTCCGCACAAGAATCTCCTCGATATCCGACACGCCGCCGCATTTCTTACGGTGAGCGCGTGCAAGGGGCGCCATCCGTCCCGTATCCTGCCACGCATGGCGACGAGCATCGAGCAGCCCTACGCGTACCGGCGACGCGAGCTGGTGGAGCCGGACTGGACCCGCCTCCCCGGCTGGCGGGACGTCACCCGCGAGGAGTGGGAGAGCGCGCAGTGGCAGCGGTCCCACTGCGTGAAGAACGTCGGGCAGCTGCGCGCCGTCATGGGCGACCTGCTCGAGGAGCGCTTCTACGCCGACGTCGACCGGGACCAGGCCGAGCGGGCGACGATGTCGATGCTCGTCCCGCCGCAGATGCTCAACACGATGGTCGCCTCGACCGACGGCCCGATGCCGTCGGCCGGCGCCGCGTTCACCGAGGCGTTCTACGCCGACCCGGTGCGCCGCTACATGCTGCCGGTGTTCTCCGACCGGCGCACCGACTGGGCGAGCCACCCGTTCGCGACGCGCGACAGCCTCCACGAGCACGACATGTGGGCGGTCGAGGGCCTGACCCACCGCTACCCGACCAAGGTGCTCGCCGAGATGCTGCCGACGTGCCCGCAGTACTGCGGCCACTGCACGCGGATGGACCTCGTCGGCAACTCGACCCCGCAGTTCACCAAGCTCAAGCTCGCGGGCAAGCCGGTCGACCGCTACGCCGCGATGCTCGACTACCTCCAGCGCACCCCCGGTGTCCGGGACGTCGTCGTCTCCGGCGGCGACGTCGCGAACATGCCGTGGAAGAACCTCGAGGGCTTCCTCGACAAGCTCCTCGACGTCGAGAACATCCGCGACATCCGGCTCGCGACCAAGGCGCTCATGGGCCTGCCGCAGCACTGGCTCCAGCCCGACGTGGTCGAGGGTGTCGCCCGGGTCAGCGCCAAGGCGCGCTCGCGCGGTGTCTCGCTGGCCATCCACACGCACGTCAACAACGCCGAGTCCGTGACGCCGCTCGTCGCGCAGGCCGCGAAGGCGATGCTCGAGGCCGGGGTGCGCGACGTGCGCAACCAGGGCGTGCTCATGCGGGGCGTCAACGACTCCTCCGAGCAGCTCCTCGACCTCTGCTTCGCCCTCCAGGACGAGGCGAGCATCACGCCGTACTACTTCTACATGTGCGACATGATCCCGTTCGCCGAGCACTGGCGGCTATCGCTGGCCGAGGCCCAGCACCTCCAGCACTCGATCATGGGCTACCTGCCCGGGTTCGCGACGCCGCGCATCGTCTGCGACGTGCCGTTCGTCGGCAAGCGGTGGGTCCACCAGGTCGACAGCTACGACACCGAGAAGGGGATGTCGTTCTGGCGCAAGAACTACCGCACCTCGATCGAGGGTGACGACGCCGAGGCGCTCTCGCGCGAGTACGTCTACTACGACCCGATCTACACCCTCCCCGAGTCCGGCCAGGAGTGGTGGCGCGCCAACACCGACGTCGAGGCCGTGCACGAGCAGGCCGTCGCCGGCGCCGGCGCGTCCCGTGCCGCGTCGGTCGCCGACCTCGTCTGAACCGCCGGCTCTAGGCTCGGCGGCATGGTCCGCCGCGCACCGTCCGGGACGCCCGCCACCGTGGCCCTCACGGCGGCGGGCGTCGCGTTCACCCAGCACGCCTACGCGCACGACCCGGCCGCGCCCTCCTACGGGCTCGAGGCGGCGCACGTCCTCGGGCTGCCCGCCGAGCAGGTGTTCAAGACCCTCCTCGTCGACACCGGCGCCGGGCTCGCCGTCGGCGTCGTCCCGGTCGCCGGGCAGCTGGACCTCAAGGCGATGGCGAGCGCGCTCGGGGTCAAGCGCGTGACGATGGCCGACCCGGCGGCCGCCGAGCGCTCGACCGGCTACGTCGTGGGAGGCATCTCGCCGGTCGGCCAGAAGCGCGCCCTGCCGACCGTCGTCGACGAGTCCGCGGAGCTGTTCGACGTCGTCTACGTGTCCGGCGGCCGCCGTGGGCTCGACCTCGGTCTCGCGCCGGCCGACCTCGTCCGGGTCACCGGCGCGACCCTCGCCGACATCGGGCGCTAGTCGCGGCGCCGCGGGCGGGCGCGCACGTGCATCCGCTCCCCCTGGGGTCCCATGATGCTCAGCAGCTCGACCGGGTGGTCGTCGGCGCAGCCGAACCAGTGCGGCGTGCGGGTGTCGAACTCGGCGACCTCGCCGACGCCGAGGACGACGTCGTGCTCGGCGAGCACGAGGCGCAGACGGCCGTCGAGGACGTAGATCCAGTCGTAGCCCTCGTGGCTGCGCGGGTCGGGCTCGCGCCCGTCCGGGTGAAGCACCATCTTGAACGCTCGTGGGCCGCCGACCCGCTCGGTGAGCGGCACGACCTGCGCGTACGGGTGCTCCACCGGCTGCAGGTGCACACGGGGGTCGCCGGTGCGGGGCGCGTCGACGAGCTCGTCGAGGGTCACCCGGTAGACGCGCGCCAGCCCGACGAGCAGCTCCAGCGTCGCCCGCCGCGAGCCGGACTCGAGCCGGGACAGGGTGCTGACCGAGATGCCGGTGCCGGCCGAGACCTCGGCGAGGGTCATGTGCCGGCGGGTGCGGACCTCGCGCAGGCGCTGCCCCACGGCGGTCGGGTCGAGGTTTGCCACTCCGGCAACGTACCTTGCCGACCCGCTCGGCGCGGACGCATCGTCGGTCCATGACCACCACCTCCGCTCCCCTGCCCGTCGACGTCCTCGTGGTCGGCGGTGGGGCCGCCGGCCTCTCGGCCGCCACCGTCCTCGCCCGCTCCCGCCGGTCCGTCGTCGTCCTCGACGCCGGTGAGCCGCGCAACGCCCCGGCCGGCGGGGTGCACGCGTTCCTCGGCCACGACGGCGTGCCGCCGCTGGAGCTGCTCGCGCGTGGCCGTGCGGAGCTCGAGGCGTACGGGGGCCGCGTCGTCGCCTCCGCGGCCGGCTCGGCCCGCCGGGAGGACGACCGGCTCGTCGTCACGGCGTCCGACGGGTCCGCGTGGACGGCGCGTCACCTCGTGCTCGCCGGCGGCGCCGTCGACGTCCTGCCCGACGTCCCGGGGCTGCACCGGCACTGGGGCACGGCCGTCGTCCACTGCCCCTACTGCCACGGCTGGGAGGTGCGCGACCGCCGGGTCGTCGTGCTCGCGACGACGCCGATGGCCGTGCACCAGGCCGGCCTCTTCGGGCAGCTGACCGCCGACCTCACCGTCCTCGTGCACGAGCCGTCCGTGCTCGACGCCGCGGCGCGCGAGCGCCTCGTGCGGCTGGGCGTCGCGGTGGTGGACGGCCCGGCGACCGGTGTCGTCGAGTGCGATGGTGCGCTCGTCGGCCTCGAGACCCCGGGAGGGGTCGTGGGCGCCGACGCCGTCGCCGTGCAGACGCGGGTCGAGGCACGCGACGCGCTCCTCGACGACCTCGGCCTCGCGCTCGTCGACCTCGAGATGCAGGGGCAGGTCGTCGCGCGGCACGTCGCGGCGGACCCCGTCGGGCGGACGTCCGTCCCCCGGGTCTGGGTCGCGGGCAACGTCACCGAGCCGATGGGTCAGGTGGTCATGGCCGCCGCGGCCGGCACCCGGACCGGAGCGATGGTCAACGCCGAGCTGGTCACCGAGGACCAGGAGCGCCGCCTCGCGGACGGATGACCGCCGTCGCCGTCAGCGGTGGGCGTCGGCCGCGCGCTGGACGTCGGCGACGAGACGCTCGAAGCCGGCGTCCTCGCCGAAGGCCGCGGCGTCGCGGCCGACCTGCCCGTCGAGCCCTTCGCGGAGGATCTCGGCGTGACCGGCGTGCTGCGCGGTCTCGGCGACGACGCGCACCACGAGGTGACCGATCGTCGTCCGCCGGGTCGCCTCCGGCCACCACGGCGGCTCGGCGGGGGTGTCGAGCGGCACCTCGGCGAGCGCCGCGTCGGACGACGTCCACGCCTCGCGATAGAGGTCCAGCACCCACGACCGGCTCTCGTCGGCGCGGGCCCACAGGTCGCCGTTGTCCCAGACCGAGCCGTCCTCGTCCCACGGCAGGGTCGGCGCCGGGCGCCCCAGGGACTGCAGGAAGTACCCGACCTCGACCCCGGTGAGGTGCTTGACCAGGCCGAGGAGGTTGGTGCCCGTCGGTGTCAGGGGCCGCCGGACGTCGTACTCCGACAGGCCGTCGAGCGTGCGCAACATCGCGTCCCGGGCGTCCTGCAGGTAGTGGTGCAGGTCGCTCGGCAGCCCCGGCGGGATGCTCACTCCCACGGGGTCGAGAGCACCACCGTGGTCCGGGTCGAGACGTGCGCGGCGCCACGGATCCGGGCGATGAGCTCCTCGAGCTCGGCCGGCGTCGCGACACGCACCTTGAGGATGTAGTTCTCGTCGCCGGCGACCGAGTGGCACTCCTCGATCTGCTCGATGCCCTGGAGGCGCTCCGGGATGTCGTCGGGCTGGCTCGGGTCGAGCGGGGTCACGGACATGAAGGCCGTCAGCTGTCGTCCGACGGCGCGGTGGTCGATCCGGGCGGTGTAGCCCTTGATGACCCCGCGCTGCTCGAGCCGGCGGACCCGCTGGTGCACCGCGGAGGTGGACATGCCGAGGGCCTTGCCGAGGTCGGTGTAGCTGGTCCGGCCGTCCTCGGTGAGCAGGTCGACGATGCGCCGGTCGAGGTCTTCCACGGCGTCAGCGTAGTGCGACCTCCCCCGTCACCACCCGGACTCGCCGACCGCCCGTAGGCTCTCGGCATGGCGCTCGACGACGGACGACTCCCGAAGCTGCTGCTGCTCGACTCCGCCTCCCTGTACTTCCGGGCGTTCTACGGCGTCCCGGACCAGCGCAAGGACGCCTCCGAGACGCCGACCAACGCGCTGCGCGGGTTCCTCGACATGATCGCCACCCTCGTGACGCAGCACCGGCCGACGCACCTCGTCGCGTGCTGGGACGACGACTGGCGCCCCCAGTGGCGCGTCGACCTCGTGCCCACGTACAAGACGCACCGGCTGACCGAGGGCTCCGACGCCGTCGAGGAGAGCCCGGACGACCTCACCCCGCAGGTGCCGCTCATCCGCGAGGCGCTGGCCGCGGTGGGCATCGCCCGGATCGGCGTGCCCGACCACGAGGCCGACGACGTCATCGGCACCCTGACGACCCGGCACCACGGGGTCATGCCGGTCGACGTCGTGACCGGCGACCGAGACCTCCTCCAGCTCGTCGACGACGCGCAGGCCGTCCGCGTCCTCTACACCGGCAAGGGCGGTGTGCGGGAGCCGGACATCGCCACGGAGTCGATGCTCCGCGAGAAGTACGGCGTGCCGACCGGTGAGGCCTACCTCGAGATGTCGGTGCTGCGCGGCGACACGAGCGACGGGCTGCCGGGGGTCAAGGGCATCGGCGACAAGACCGCCGCCCAGCTCATCGAGCAGTACGGCTCCCTCGCGGCCCTGCGCGCGGCCGTCGACTCCGGCGACCCGGCGATCAAGGGCGCGCGGCGGACCAACCTCGAGGCCGCCTCGGCCTACCTCGACGTCGCCCCGACCGTCGTCCGCGTCGTGCGCGACGCCCCGGTGCCCGAGGTCGACCTCGCGCTGCCCGTGCAGGTCGCCGACCGGCTCGCGCTCGACGAGCTCGCGGCGCGCCACGGCATCGAGAACCCGGTGGGCCGGCTGCTCACCGCCCTCGGGCTGGCCTGACCCCGTCCGCGGCCCGCTCCCCCGCCGGCCGCGTCCAGCGCATCCGGAACGCCGTCGGCACGAACGCCGTCGCCGGGTCGTCCTGACGACGGAACTCGGTGGGAGACAGGCCGACCACCTCGGTGAAGGTGCGGCTGAAGGTGCCGAGGCTGGAGAACCCGACGGCCATGCAGACGTCCGTCACGGGCGTGTCGGTGGTACGCAGCAGGGTCATCGCCCGCTCGATGCGCCGCCGCTGCAGGTAGCGGTGCGGCGTCTCGCCGAAGACCGTCCGGAACTCCCGGATGAAGTGCGCGCGGCTCATGTGCGCCACCCGCGCCAGGGCCTCGACGTCGAGCGGCTCGGTGCTGTGCCGGTCGACGAGGTCGCGCGCCCGGAGCAGCCGCCGGTTGCGGTCCTCCTCGGCGGCGCTCACCGGGCCACCGTACGACGGGTCGTCGCGCACGGCGCACTTTCGGAGAAGCGAGCCTCCCCGTCCGCGCCCTAGCGTCGTCCCCGACACCCGAACCGAGAGGACCACCATGCTGACCCGCAACAACATCTCCTCGATCTTCGTGCTCGACCAGGACGAGGCGCTGCGCTTCTACACCGAGGTGCTGGGCCTGGAGGTCGAGCAGGACATGGACTTCGGCCCGATGCGCTGGCTGACCGTCCACGTGCCCGGCGATCCCAAGTCCATCCTCCTCGAGAAGCCCGGCGCCCCCGCGCACGACGAGGCCACGGCCGAGCAGGTGCGCGCCCTCGTGACCAAGGGGGCCGGCGGCGGCTGGCTCGCCTTCACGACCGACGACGTCGAGGAGATGTTCGCGCGCGTCCAGTCCGCCGGCGCCGACATCACGCAGGAGATCGTCGACCAGCCCTACGGCCGCGACTTCGCCCTGCGCGACCCGTTCGGCAACCACATCCGGATCGGCGAGGTCCTCGCCGGGTGACGCGCCGCGCCGGCCGGCTCAGTCGAGCCGGTCGGCGGCGACGACGCCGCGCATCACCGCGTCGACGGCCTGACGGGCCGTGCGTCGCAGCGTCGTGTCGGTGGCGGCCGTCCCGACCTGGTCGAGGAGGTCGACGAGCTGCTTGCACCGGCGCACGAAGTCGCCGGCGGCCATGTCCTGGCCGCGCAGCACGTCGTCGAGGCGGCCGCCGGAGGCCCAGCGGTGCACCATCCACGCCATGCCGCCGTCGGGCATCGACGTCGTCGGCAGGTCGTGCTCGGTCTCGAGCTCCTCGATGCCGGCCCACAGCCGCTCCATCTCGCGGACGGCGTCGGCGACCTCGTCGGTCGGCATCCGCGGCGAGACGTCGGCCTCCTCGTGCCGCGGCTCGTGGACGAGCGCCGAGACCGCGGCCGCGAGCCCCGGGGCGTCGAGCCGCTTCCACACGTCGTGCCGGAGGCACTCGGCGGCCAGCAGGTCCTTCTCGGTGTAGAGACGCCGCAGCCGCTCGCCGCGCTCCGTGACGACCGAGCCGTGCTCGGCGAGGTAGCCGAGGGACTCAAGGGCGTCGCAGATGCGGTCGAAGGTGCGCGCGACCGTGTTGGTCCGCCCCTCGACCCGCTGCTGGAGACCCGTGGTCTCTCGCTTGAGCCGCCACCATCGCTCGGCCCACCGCGCGTGCTCCTCGCGGCGCGGGCACTGGTGGCACGGGTGCTCGCGCAGCTGCCGTCGCAGGTGGTCGGTGAGGTCGGTGTCGGCGGTGGCGTCGGTGCGCCCGCGGCGCGAGGGCGCGTCCTCGAGGCCGTGCGGCGTCGCGACGCGCAGCGCGGTCGCGAGGTCGCGGCGCGACTTCGGCGACTTGGGGTTGAAGTGCTTGGGAACCGCGACCCGCGCCATTGCCTCGACCGGTTCCGGGACGTCGACGAGCGTCAGGCGGCGGAACTGCTTGTCCTCGGTGACGACCCCGGGCCCGGTGGGGGCGCCCTTGGCCGTGCGCGCGGGCTGCACGACGACGGCCCACCCGGCCCGTCGCCCGGCGGGGATGCGGATGACGTCACCGACGCGCAGCGCCTCCATCGACACCGCCGCCTCGGCGCGCCGCGACGCGGCCCGTGCCTTGCGGCCGTCCTTCTCGGCGTCGGCGAGCTCGCGGCGGATGCGGGCGTACTCGCGGAAGTCACCGAAGTCGCAGTGCATCGCCTCGGCGTAGCCGTCGAGTCCGTCCTCGTTCTTGCGCAGCTGGGTCGCGAGCCCGACGACGGCGCGGTCGGCCTGGAACTGCGCGAACGAGGTCTCGAGCAGCTCGCGGGTCGTCTCGCGGCCGACCTGCCGGACGAGGTTGACCGCCATGTTGTACGTCGGGCGGAAGCTCGAGCGCAGGGGGTAGGTGCGGGTCGAGGCCAGGCCGCCGACGGCCATCGGGTCCATCCCGCGGGTCCACTGGACGACCGCGTGCCCCTCGACGTCGATGCCACGCCGCCCGGCGCGCCCGGTCAGCTGCGTGTACTCGGCAGGCGTGATGTCGACGTGCGCCTCGCCGTTGTACTTGACGAGCTTCTCGAGGACGACGGTGCGGGCCGGCATGTTGATGCCGAGCGCCAGTGTCTCGGTGGCGAACACGGCCCGGATGCGGCCGTCGGTGAACAGCTCCTCGACGATCTCGCGGAAGAGCGGGAGCATCCCGGCGTGGTGCGCCGCGAAGCCGCGGCTCAGCCCCTCGAGGAAGTCCCAGAAGCCGAGCACCCCGAGGTCCTCGTCGGCGAGCGACTCGACCCGCTCCTCGACGTGCCGGCGGATCCGCTCGCCCTCGCGCTCGGGGACCAGCCGGACGCCGGCGGACAGCAGCTGCCCGACGGCGGCCTCGCAGCCGACCCGGCTGAAGATGAAGGTGATCGCGGGGAGCAGGCCCTCGCGCTCGAGGTCGAGCACGACCTCGGCGCGGGTGGCGCCCCCGGCCGGGCGGCTGCCGCGCGCGAAGCCCCGACCTCCTGCTCCCCCGCCGGGACCGCGCGGGGCGGCGTGGTCGCGGCGCCCCCGACCCCCGCGGTGGCCGCCGCCTGAGGGGCCGCCGAGCCGGCGCGCGTCCTCGGTGTACCGGCCGCGCTGCTCGGCGTTCCGGATGGCGTGGAGCAGGTCCGGGTTGACCCGGTTGCCCGCGAAGAGGTCGAACATCGTCGTGCCGACGAGCATGTGCTGGAAGAGCGGCACCGGCCGGTGCTCGGACACGACGACCTCGTGGTTGCCGCGGACCTCGGCCAGCCACGCCCCGAACTCCTCGGCGTTGCTGACGGTCGCCGAGAGGGACACCACCTGCACCGACTCGGGCAGGTGGATGATGACCTCTTCCCAGACCGCGCCTCGGAAGCGGTCGGCGAGGTAGTGCACCTCGTCCATGACGACGAAGCCGAGCCCGGTCAGCGTCGAGGAGCCGGCGTACATCATGTTGCGCAGGACCTCGGTGGTCATGACGACGACCGGCGCCTCGCCGTTGACGGAGCTGTCGCCGGTCAGCAGACCGACGTTCTGCGCTCCGTGCACGCGCACGAGGTCGTGGTACTTCTGGTTGGAGAGGGCCTTGATCGGCGTGGTGTAGAACGCCTTGCGGCCGGTGGCCAGCGCCAGGTGCACGGCGAACTCGCCGACGATCGTCTTGCCGGCCCCCGTCGGAGCCGCGACGAGGACGCCCTTGCCCTCCTCGACCGCCTCGCACGCCCGGAGCTGGAAGTCGTCGAGCGGGAAGTCGAGGGCGGCGGTGAAGCGGCCGAGCTCGGTCCGCTCCCGGCGGGACCGCGCCTGCGCCGCGGCGTACCGCTCGGCGGGACTGGGCATGTCCTCAGGCTACGTCAGGGGTGCGTCACCGCAGCGCGGTGCGGGTCACGCGAGGACCGACACCGCGCCGGGCACGGCCTCGACGTCGAGCGGCAGCGGCCCGAACCGCTCGCCGTCGGCGTACCCGACGATGCCGGTGGCCTCGAGCGTGACGCGGCGGGCGCGCAGCACCTCGACCGCCGGGTGGCCGACGTGACCGCCGCTGAAGACCTTGGGGAACACGCGCAGGAACTCGGGCACCGGGAGGCGGTGCAGCACGAGGACGTCGAGCAGCCCGTCGTCGAAGCGTGCGTCGGGCGTCACCCGCATCCCGCCGCCGTAGGAGGGTCCGTTGCCGACCGCGACGAGCATCGCCTCCGTCTCGTGCCGCTCGCCGTCGAGGGTCAGCGCGTACGGGATGGGTCGGAAGACGGGCAGCTCGCGGACGATCGCGAGGTTGTAGCGCATCCGCCCCTTCGGCCAGCGCCACTGGTTGGCCCGCTCGTTGACGACGGCGTCGAAGCCGGCGGCGAGGACCCCGAGGAACCACCGCTCCTCCCCCGACGCCGTCACGTGCCGCGCGGCGTCGACGGCCCGCGTGCGCCCGGCGAGGATGCGCTCGACCGCCGCGGCCGCGTCGCGCACCGGCAGGCCGAGCTCGCGGGCGATGTCGTTGCCGGTGCCCGCGGCGACCACGCCCAGCGGGATGCCGGTGCCGGCGACGAGGTTGGCCCCGAGGTGGACCATCCCGTCACCGCCGGCGACGACGAGCGCGTCGACGCATCGTTCCGCGACGGCCGCACGCCCGTGCGCGAGGGCCCCCACCGCGTCCGCGGCGGAGAGGTCGACGACCTCGGCCCCGGCGGCCCGCAGCAGGGTCAGCGCCTCGACCCCGACGCGGGCGCCGGTGTTCTTGCCCGACGTGGGGTTGACGACGACGCCGACGCGCACGGCGCTCAGAGCGGGGAGGCCTCGGTGTCGTCGACGTCGAGCCAGTCCGGCCGGTTGGCGGCCTTGCGCTTGTCGAGGACACGGCAGACCGCCCAGGCGCCGAAGTAGAGGACGCAGAGCGGGGCGGCGAAGACGAACATCGTGAAGGGGTCGGCCGTCGGCGTGGCGACCGCGGCGAAGACGAAGATCGCGACGATGGCGAAGCGCCACCCCGCGATGAGCCGCTTGGCCGGCAGGGCACCGATCAGGTTGAGCCCGACGAGGAAGACCGGGAAGAGGAACCCGAGACCGAACACGAGGATGAACCGCGTGACGAACGAGAAGTACATCGAGGCGGCCTGGATGTTCGACGTGCCCGCCGGAGAGAGGCCGTAGAGGATCGACAGGCTCTGCGGGAGGATCGTGTAACCGAGCCAGCAGCCGAGCAGGAAGAGCGGAACCGTCGAGGCGATGAACGTCAGGCTGATCCGCTTCTCCTTGCGGGTCAGCCCCGGGACGATGAACGCCCAGAACTGGTACATCCAGATCGGGCTCGAGGCGATGACCCCGATGAAGATCGACAGGCTGATGAGGTTCGAGAAGGCTGACGTCGCTTCGGCGAAGTTGATGCTGATGTCGCTCTGCGGGTTCGCGTCGGCGTACTGCTGGAACGGCGCCTTGAGGAACTCGAAGATCGGCTCGTAGTAGATGCCGGCGACGATCGCGGCGACGAACACCGTGGCCGCGGCGATGAAGAGCCGACGACGGAACTCCTTGAAGTGCTCCGCCAGCGTCATGCGGCCCTCGGGGTCGCGAGGGCGGCGGCGCAGTCGGGCCATGGAGGGCGTGGACCCCCGGTGTCAGGCGGTCGGGCCGGACGGGTTGTCCGTCCGCGGGGCGCGCTCGTGCACGGCGTTGCCGTGAGGGTCGGGGGTGACGACGTCGTCCACCGGCCGGTTCGTGCCGAGCGACTCGCCGCGCACGGTCTCGCTGGAGGCGGCCGAGGAGGACTTGCCGTCCTTCTTCATCTCGTCGACCTCGGACTTGAAGACACGCGCCGAGCGGCCGAGGCTGCGGGCGGCGTCGGGCAGGCGCTTCCACCCGAACACGAGGATGATCAGCACCGCGATGATGATGATCTCGGGCGCACCGAAGTTCCGGAACATTACGTACTACCGCCTTCCGCGGTCGAGGTCGTCGTCAGTCTACGCGGGCCCAGGGAGGCATCCGCTCGGCGTTGCGGGTTCTCCGCGCGTCGGCCTGCCGGGCCCGCTCGCGCCGATGCCCCTCGCGGAGGCTGTGAGGATCCTGCAGGACCGCTGTGACCGGCGGCTCCGGGTCGGGCTGCCGCGAGGCCACCTGCTCCAGCTCCTCGACGAGCCGGCCCGCCCGCGCGAGCTCGGCGGTCAGCGCCCGCAGGCTGCGCCACGTCGCGCGGGCTCGCAGCCCGACGAGCACGGCGCCCCCGACGACGAGGAGCACCCAGAGCAGCACCCAGCCCCACCACGGCAGCACGGGTCAGCGCTCCCCGGCGGCGGTGCGCCGCGGGTAGCCGGCCAGGGCCGCGGCCGCGCCCTCGCGCACCTCGGCGACGACGTCGGCCGGCTCGGTGACGTAACCGCGCCCGCCGAGGCGCCGCAGCAGCCGGTGCAGCCACGCGGTGTCGGCCGTCGCGATGCGCACGACCTGCCCGCCGCCCTCGGTGGCCGGCACCTCCTCGAGCGACTCGACCGGGTAGTAGTCCGAGACCCAGGTGGCACCGGGCAGCAGGCGCAGCGTGACGACGAGGTCGTCCGGCGCCGGCCGGAAGGTGCCCTCGGAGAGGTCGCGCTCGGCGGCCTGTGGCGGTGGGGTGCCGTCGACGTCGAGGACGGTCAGCTCCTCGACCCGGTCGAGGCGGAACAGGCGGGTGTCCTCGGCGCGGTGGCACCAGCCCTCGAGGTACCAGCGGCCGTCGATGCCGACGACGCGCATCGGGTCGACGTCGCGCTCGGTGGCCTCGTCGCGCGCGGGCACGAGGTAGCGCAGGTGCACCCGGCGGCGGGTCGCGAGGGCGGTGCGGGCGCGGGCCAGCAGGTCGGCCGAGGTGCCGTCGGCGACCTCCGCGAGCACGCGGCTCGCGGGGTCGGCGGCCTCGCCGGCGGCGGCCTCGAGCTTGGCGAGGGCCCGGTCGACGGCGTCGCGCTCGTCGAGGCCCGGGACCTCGCGCAGGGCGCGCAGCCCGACGATGAGGGTGACGGCCTCGTCGACGCCGAGGCGCAGCGGCCGGGCGATCGAGTCGGCGTTGCCGACGAAGACGCGTCCGCCCTCCCAGTCGGCCTCGATGAGCTCGTCGGGCATCTGGCCGTAGCCGCAGAGGAAGAGCAGCTGCAGGTCCGCCTCGAGCTGCTCGGTCGAGACGCCGAGGTCGGCGGCTGCCTCCTCGAGGTCGATGCCCTGGCGGTTGACCAGCCACGGCACCATCGTCAGCAGGCGCGCGAGCCGCGCGGTGGCGGTCTCCTGCGGTGCGGGCGGCATCAGGACCCCCCTCCGCCGTGCGCGGCGAGGGTGCCGCGCAGGCGCTCGACGACGGCGTCCACGAGCTCCGGCGGCTGCTCGACGACGATGTCGGCGCCGTAACCGGCGACCTCCTCGGCGAAGGACCAGACGTCGCCGTAGTCGAGGTCGACGAGCGACCACTCGTCGTCGACCTCGCCGACCGTCCGGGCGCGCAGCCGCAGCGCGTGGCCCGCCCCGACCCGGACCCTCAGGACGGCGGGGCTGGGCTGCGTCGCGGACCCGGCCATGCTGTCGACCATGACCCGCGGCTCGTGGTCGGCCGGGACCTCGAAGGAGCCGGGGCGGCCTGCGCGTCGGACCGTGCCGCTGATGCGCGAGAGGCGGAAGACCCGGGGCGCCTCGCGGTCCAGGTCCCAGGCGTTGAGGTACCAGCGCCCGTGCCACGACACGAGCGACCACGGCTGCACGCGGCGCTCGGCGCCCTCGGCCGCCTCGGGCCGGCGGTAGGTGAAGGTGAGCGGCACCCGGCGCACGACGGCGTCCTTGACGGCGTCGAAGGCCGGCTCGGCGGTGCGCAGCCGCGGCTCGATGCCGATGAGCGACTCGGTGTCGCGCTCGACCCCCGCGGCCCGCAGCTTGCGCAGGGCCTGCGCCGCCGGGCCGGCGAGGGACGCCTGCGCCCAGGTGCGGCTCGCGAGGCCGAGGACGGCGAGCTCGTCGGGCTCGAAGGCGATGTCGGGCAGCGCGTAGTCGCGCTGGTGGATGCGGTAGCCCGGCTCGTCGTCGTGGAAGGCGTCGATGTCCTCGGTGACGAGCGGGATGCCCAGCTCGCGCAGCTCGTCCTTGTCGCGCTCGAACATCCGCTCGAAGGCCTCGGTGGAGGCCGACTGGCCGTACTGCGGCACGAGCCGGCGGATCTGGGCCTTCGCGAGGGGGCGGCGCGCGTACAGCAGCACGAGGACGAGGTTGAGCAGGCGCTCGGTCTTGACCTGGGCCGCGCTCGGCGCACCTCCCCCGCTCTGGCTGCTCACCCGGGAGACGCTACCCGACGGCTACGCTGCCCCGCGTGATGCACTGGCGCGCCGGGACCGTGGCCGAGGAGGTCCGGCGTGGGCCGGGCTCCGTCGAGCTGGCCGTCGACCTCGAGGGGACGGGCGAGCGGGTGCGCGCGCTGGCCTACACGGCCCTGACCGGCGCGCCCGAGCCCGGTGAGCGGGTGCTGCTCAACGCGTCGGCGCTGCTGCGCGGCCTCGGCACCGGTGGGCTGGCCTTCGTCGTCGCCCGGGGCGACGTGCTGCCGGCCGATCCCCCGGCCGGGCCGGGCCACATCGTCAAGGCGCGCTACACGCCGCTGCAGCAGATGCTCCTGGCCGTCGATGAGCAGGAGTCCCCGCACCACGACGTGCTCGCCGGGGCCGACGACCTCGGCGGGATGCCGGTCGTCGTCGCGGACCTGCACAGCGCGCTGCCCGCGGTGCTCGCCGGCATCCGGGCGGTGCGGCCGGACGCGACGGTCGCCTACGTGATGACCGACGGCGGGGCCCTCCCGGCCGCGTTCTCGCGGGCGGTGGCCGGGCTGCGCGAGGCCGGTTGGCTCGCGTCGTGCCTCACGGTCGGCCAGGCCTACGGCGGCGACCACGAGGCCGTCACGGTGCACACGGGCCTGCTCGCGGCACGGCACGTCGTCGGCGCCGACGTCGCGGTCGTGGCCCAGGGCCCGGGCAACGTCGGCACCGGCACCCGCTGGGGGTACTCGGGGGTGGCGGCCGCGGAGGCGCTGCACGCCGCCGACGTCCTCGGCGGACGGTCGGTCGCGGCGCTGCGGGTCTCGGGCGCCGACCGGCGCGACCGGCACCTCGGCATCAGCCACCACAGCCTCACCGCGTACGGGCGGGCGCTCTACGCCCCGGCCGACGTGCCGGTCACGAGCCTGCCGGACCCGGCGCTGGACGCCCGGGTGCGGGACCAGCTCGCGCGGCTCGTCGGGACGGCGCGTGCCCGGCTGACGCCGGTGGAGGTGCCCGCGGACGGGCTGGCCGAGGCCCTCGCGACGAGCCCGGTGGGCCTGTCGACGATGGGCCGCGGCCTCGCGGAGGACCCGGCGCCGTTCCTCGTGGCGGCGGCGGCCGGGTCCCACGCGGGGTCGGTCAGCGCACGTCCATGAGGTCGACGACGAAGATCAGCGACTCGCCCGGCTTGATGACGCCGCCCGCACCGCGCTCGCCGTAGGCCTTGTGCGACGGGATGGTCAGCTTGCGGCGGCCGCCGACCTTCATCCCGGCGATGCCCTCGTCCCAGCCGGCGATGACCATGCCGACGCCGAGGCGGAACTCGAGCGGCGCGCCGCGGTTCCACGAGGCGTCGAACTCCTCACCCGTGGAGTGCGTGACCCCGACGTAGTGGGCCGACACGGTGCTGCCGGGGGTGGCCTCGGCGCCGTCGCCGACGGTGATGTCCTCGACGACCAGCTCGGTCGGGGCCTCGTCGCCGGGGAAGTCGATCTCGGGCTTGGTCAGCTCGGTCACAGGGTGATGCCTCTCTGGGTGTCGGTGGGGGTGGTGGGTCAGTAGGCGGCGAGGATGTCGACCGCGAAGACGAGGGTGTCGGTGCCCTTGATCTTCTCGCCGCTGCCCTGCTCGCCGTAGCCGTCCTCCGGCGGGATGACGAGGAGCACGCGGCTGCCGACCTTCTGGCCCTCGAGGCCGGTGTCCCAGCCCTTGATGACCTGGCCCTCGCCGAGCTTGAACTCGAACCAGGGCTGCTCGGGACGGTTGGCGCTGGAGTCGAAGACCTCGCCGTTGCGGTAGAGCGCGCCGGTGTAGGCGACCCGGACGGTCTGGCCCTTCTTCACCGCGGCGCCGGTGCCCTCGACGAGCGGCTGGACGACGGTGTTCGTGGGGGCCTTGACGCCCTTGGCCGGAGTGATGGTCGCCGGCTTGCCGGCGTTCATCGTCACGGTCGGCAGGCCCTTCTTCGGCGCGACGGCGGTGCCCTGCGCCTCGTCGAGGACCTTGGTGGCGCCGACGAGGTCGAGCACGAAGATCACCGGGTCGTCCTTGGTGATGCCGAGCTGCTGGTTGCCGGTCTCGCCGTAGGCGTCGGCCGGCGTGGACGCGATGACCATCCGCGTACCGATCTTCTTGCCCGGGATCTGGCTCTTGAAGGAGGCGAAGAGGTTCTGGTCGTCGAGGTCGAGGCCGACCGTGCCGGTCTTCCACGTGCTCGTGACGACCTTGCCGTCCTTGCCGTTGACGAGGATGGCCTGGAGGGTCACGAGGTCGTCCTTGGTGACGGCCGCGCCGTCGCCCTCGGTGAGGACCTGCGACTGGGTGCGCGAGACCGCGACGGGCGCCTTGACGGTGACCTTCGGCTCCTTCTGGGCCTCGCCGGTGACCTGGACGCCGCTGATCGAGCTCGACGGGGTCGTGGCCTCCTCCTCACCGCAGCCGGTGAGCAGGAGCGCGCCGGCGAGGGCGCTGACGGACAGGACGGACGTGAGGCGACGGGGCACGAGTCTGGGACACCTTCGGGACGGGGACGCCGCGCGGAGTGGGACGCGACCGGTCTCCTCACGATAACCGCGACGGATGGGAACTCCCGCATCGCTCCCTGAGAGCCCGGTGGACGCCGGTCAGGCGGTGAGGCCCTCGATGAGCCGGTCGACGCGGGCGTCCTCGGCGAGGAACGGGTCCTTGCACAGGACCGTGCGCTGGGCCTGGTCGTTGAGCTTGAGGTGGACCCAGTCGACGGTGAAGTCGCGCCGCTGCGCCTGCGCGGCCCGGATGAAGTCACCGCGCAGCTTGGCGCGTGTCGTCTGCGGCGGGCGCACCTTGGCCTCGAAGACCTCCGGGTCGGACACGACCCGCTCGATGCGTCCGCACCGCTGGAGCAGATAGAAGAGACCGCGCGAGCGGTCGATGTCGTGGTAGGCCAGGTCGATCTGCGCCAGGCGCGGGTGGTCGAGGTCCAGGCCGTGCCGTGAGGCGTACTCGTCGATGAGCCGGTACTTGACGACCCAGTCGATCTCACGGCCGACGAGCCCGAGGTCGCCGGTCTCCACGGCGGTCAGCGTGCGGTCCCACAGCTCGAGGACGCGCTCGTGGAGCGGGTCGGCGGCGCCCTCGCGCTGCACGAACTCGGCCGCCTTCGCGTGGTACTCGCGCTGGAGATCCAAGGCCGACAGCTCGCGGCCGTTGGCCAGGCGCACGGTGCGCCGGCCGGTCATGTCGTGCGAGATCTCGCGGATCGCCCGGATCGGGTTCTCGAGCGTGAGGTCGCGCATGACGACGCCGCTCTCGATCATCCGCAGGACGAGGTCGGCGGAGCCGATCTTGAGCATGGTCGTCGGCTCGGCCATGTTGGAGTCGCCGACGATGACGTGCAGCCGCCGGTAGTGCTCGGCGTCCGCGTGCGGCTCGTCGCGGGTGTTGATGATCGGCCGGCTGCGGGTGGTCGCCGACGAGACGCCCTCCCAGATGTGGTCGGCGCGCTGGCTGAGCGCGTACGACGCGCCCTTGCTCGTCGTGACGAGCTTGCCTGCGCCGCAGGTCAGCTGGCGGCTGATGAGGAACGGCAGCAGCGTCTCGGAGAGCGCCTGGAACTCGCCGGAGCGCGTGACGAGGTAGTTCTCGTGGCATCCGTAGGAGTTGCCGGCGGAGTCGGTGTTGTTCTTGAAGACGTAGATGTCGCCGGCGACGCCGTCCTCGCGCAGGCGCTGCTGGGCGTCGGCCACGAGGCCCTCGACGATCCGCTCCCCCGCCCGGTCATGGGTGACCACCTGCCGGATGGAGTCGCACTCGGCCGTCGCGTACTCGGGGTGCGAGCCGACGTCGAGGTAGAGGCGCGAGCCGTTGGTGAGGAAGACGTTGCTCGAGCGGCCCCAGGCGACGACCTTCCGGAAGAGGTAGCGCGCCACCTCGTCCGGGGTCAGCGTGCGCTGGCCGCCGGTGGAGCAGGTGATGCCGTACTCGTTCTCGATGCCGAAGATCCGCCGGTTGCCGCGGGTGCTCACGCGTCCTCGCCGCCCTCGGAGGCCGCCTCGGGACGCTGCGTCTGCGGGTTGGTGGCCGCGCTGCGGGCCGAGTCGCCGTCGTCGCCGGCGGGCACGTCGGCGGTGGGGTCGTCGGAGCTGAGCAGCCGGGCGAGGAGGTCGCCCTGCACGCGGCGGAAGCGCCGGCGCGGCCGGTGGCGGTCGAGGACGGCCACCTCGAGCTGCTCGGGGGCCAGCGTGCGCGGCTCGCCGCCGGCCGGGTCGGCGCCGAGCAGGCGGACGGCGAGGGCGAGGGCGTCGGCGAGGTGCATCCCCGGGCGCCAGGCCTCGCGCAGGCCGGTCTCGATCTGCTCCGCTCCCCCGCCCATCGCGACGAAGCCGTGCTCGTCGGCGACCGAGCCGTCGTAGGTGAGGCGGTAGACCTGGTCGCCCTCGGGCGTGGCCCCCACCTCGGCGACGACGATCTCGACCTCGTAGGGCTTGGACTCCTGCGTGAACACCGTGCCGAGCGTCTGGGCGTAGGCGTTGGCCAGCCCGCGCGCGGTGACGTCGGAGCGGTCGTAGGAGTACCCGCGCAGGTCGGCGTAGCGCACGCCCGCGACCCGCAGGTTCTCGAACTCGTTGTACTTGCCCACCGCGGCGAAGGCGATCCGGTCGTAGATCTCGGAGACCTTGTGCAGCGCCCGGCTGGGGTTCTCGGCGACGAAGGCGATGCCGGCGTCGAACTGGAGGACGACGACCGAGCGGCCGCGAGCGATGCCCTTGCGCGCGAAGTCGGCCCGGTCCTTCATCAGCTGCTCGGGCGAGACGTAGAACGGCATCCCGGCGGTCATCGGGCCTCCTCCGAGCGCTCGGTGATGATGGCGTCGACGACCGGCGCGAGGTCCGGCTGCGGCACGAACCGCGCGCCCTCGGCGTCGACGAGCCCGACGGTCGGCCAGATGCGCCGGCCGACGTCCGGGCCGCCGGTGGCCGAGTCGTCGTCGGCGGCGTCGTAGAGCGTCTCGACGGCCACGCGCACCGCCTGTTCGGCCGTGAGGTCGCGCCGGTAGAGCTTCTTCAGCGCGCCGCGCGCGAAGAGCGAGCCGGAGCCGACGCTGTGGTGGTCCTGCTCCTCGTAGCACCCGCCGGTCACGTCGTAGGAGAAGATCCGGCCGCGCCCCTCCTCGAGGTCGTAGCCGGCGAACATCGGCACGACGGCGAGGCCCTGCATCGCCATCCCGAGGTTGCCGCGGATCATCGACGCGAGGCGGTTCGCCTTGCCCTCGAGGGACATCAGCGTGCCCTCGATCTTCTCGTAGTGCTCGAGCTCGACCTGGAAGAGCCGGACCAGCTCGATGGCCAGGCCGGCCGTGCCCGCGATGCCGACGAGGCTGAACTCGTCGGTGGCGAAGACCTTCTCCATGTCGCGGTTGGCGATGACGTTGCCCATCGTCGCGCGACGGTCACCGGCCATGACGACCCCGCCGGTGTAGGTGACGGACACGATGGTCGTCCCGTGCGGCGCCTCGAGCGCCGCGCCCGGGGGCAGCGGCCGGCGCGAGGGCAGCAGGGCCGGGGCGTGGGCGGAGAGGAAGTCGGTGAAGCTGGAGGACCCCGGGACGAGGTACGCGGAGGGCAGGCGCCCGGAGTCGGCTCCGGCGCTCACTGGCCGCCCTTCTGGACGAAGCCTCGGACGAACTCCTCCGCGTTGGACTCGAGGACGCCGTCGATCTCGTCGAGGATGTCGTCGATCTCGCTCACCTGCGCGGCGGGGGCGGCGGCTGCGGGCCCCGGGGTGTCGACGTCGTCGGGCCCGTCGTCGCGACGCTGCGGCTTGATCTGCTCCTGACCGGCCATGGTCACCCTCCTCGGGTCGTGGTCGTGTCCCCGAGCCTAGTCGCAGACCCGGGTTCGCCGACGTCAGGGCGCGTCGGCGTCCGCACCTCGGTCACCCCGCTCGTCGGCGGTGGCGAGCGCGCGCAGGAGCGAGGCCGCGTCCGGGGCGTTGCGGACGATGTCGCCGACACCGGCCTCGGTGCCCCGCAGCGGCTCGAGCATCGGCACCCGCTGGAGCATCCGCTGCCCGGCGACGTCGAAGATCACCGAGTCCCACGACGCCGCGACGACCGACTCCGGGAAGCGCCGCAGGCAGGTGCCGCGGAACCACGCGCGCGTGTCGGCCGGGGGCTCGGTGACGGCGCGGACGACCTCGGCCTCGTCGACGAGGACCTCGAGCCGCCCGCCTGCGACGAGCCGGTGCGCGAGGCCGCGCTCGGCTCGCACGTCGGACCACTGGAGGTCGACGGCCTTGAGGCGCGGGTCCCCCCAGCCGATGCCGTCGCGCTCCCGGTAGCCCTCGAGCACGGCGAGCTTGGCGACCCAGTCGACCTCGCGGCGCGCCTCCATCGGGTCGCGGCCCAGCTTGTCGAGGACGGTGCCCCACCAGTGCATGACCTCGGCGGTGTCGGCGTCCGGCTCGCCCGCGGAGCGCTCCTCCACGAAGGCGGCGGCGCGGTCGTGGTACTCCCAGAGCAGCTCGAGCGCGGTCATCTTCCGGCCGTCGAGCAGCTCGAGGCGCTGGCGCAGCGTGGGGTCGTGCGAGATCTCGTGGAGGGTCGCGACGGGGCGGCGCACACCGAGGTCGGGCACGAGCGCGTCGGCCTCGATCATCGCGAGGACCAGCGAGGTCGTCCCCATCTTCAGGAGGTTCGCGACGTCGGCGTGGTTGGCGTCGCCGATGATGACGTGGAGGCGGCGGTAGCGGTCGGCGACGGCGTGCGGCTCGTCGCGGGTGTTGATGATCGGCCGCTTGAGCGTGGTCTCGAGGCCGACCTCGACCTCGAAGAAGTCGCTGCGCTGGGCGATCTGGTAGCCCGGGGTCCGCGAGTCGACCCCGATGCCGACCCGCCCGCTGCCGCACATCACCTGGCGGGCGACGAAGAACGGCGTGAGGTGGGTGACGACCGACGCGAACGGCGTGGCGCGCGACATGAGGTAGTTCTCGTGGGTGCCGTACGAGGCGCCCTTGCCGTCGGTGTTGTTCTTGTAGAGGTTGACCCCGGGCGGGACCGTGGCCAGGCGCTCGACCGCCTCGCGCATCACGAGCTCACCGGCCCGGTCCCACGCGACCGCGGCCCGCGGGGTCGTCACCTCGGGCGAGCTGTACTCCGGGTGGGCGTGGTCGACGTAGAGCCGGGCCCCGTTGGTCAGGACGACGTTGGCGAGGGTCGGGTCCTCGACGTCGGTCAGCTGGCTCGGGTGTGCCGTGCCCCGCCCCATGTCGAAGCCGCGGGCGTCGCGCAGCGGCGCCTCGTCGGCGTAGTCCCAGCTGGCCCGGGCCGGTCGGATGCCGCGCGAGGTCGCGTACGCCGTGACGACGTCGCCCGAGGCGACCATCGGGTTGGCCTGCGGGTCCCCCGGGACGACGATCCCGTACTCGGTCTCGATCCCCATCACCCGGCGCACGGTCATGTGCCGACCATACTGAGCCCGTGCACGACTACCGCGGGATGCCCCCGCTGACCACGCTCGTCTCGCTGGTGGCCGACCTCGGACGGTCGCAGATCGCGACCGCCGACCTCGCCGCCATCCAGAAGGCGCGGGCCACGCCCCGGCCGCGCGGTGCGCTCGCCGACCGCGTCCTCGGACGGGTCGACCCGGCCGTCGGCATCACCTACGGGACGGCTCCGGCCCGCGACGAGCACGAGATCCCGCTGCGCATCTACCGGCCGCGGGCGCTGCCCGACGCGCGCGACGACGTGCCGGTCGTCATGTGGTTCCACGGCGGCGGCTGGGTCTGGGGCAACGTCGTCGACTACGACTCCCTCTGCACGCTCGTCGCGGGGCAGGTCGGGGCCGTTGTCGTCTCGGTCGACTACCGGATGGCGCCGGAGCACCGGGCGCCGCGGGCGGCCCTCGACTGCGTCGACGCGACGACGTGGGTCGCGGCCAACGGCGACGTCCTGCGCGCCGACACCTCCCGGATGGCGGTTGCCGGCGACTCGGCCGGTGGCAACCTCGCGGCCGTCGTCGCCCAGGTGCTGCGCGACCACGGGATGACGAACCTGCGCCACCAGGCCCTGCTCTACCCCGCGACGGACCTGACGATGGCCTCCCCCTCGCTCGTCACCAACGCCAACGCCCCGGTCCTCGACCGCGCGGCCGTCGACGCCTTCCGCGACCACTACCTCCCGCCCGGCGCCGACGCGAAGGACCCGCTCGTGTCGCCGCTCTGGGGCGACCTCGCCGGCCTGCCGCCGGCGCTGGTCCAGACCGCCGACCGCGACCCCATCCGCGACGACGGGTCGCGCTACGCCGCGGCGCTCGAGGAGGCCGGGGTGCCGGTGCGCCTCACCAACTACCTCGGCGTGCCGCACGGCTTCGCCACCTTCCCCGGGGCGACGCGGGTCGGGCGGATGCAGCGCGTCGAGCTCGTCACCGAGCTGTCCCGTGCGCTCTCGCGGCCGATAGCCTGACGCCATGCGCGAGATCGTCGTCTTCTCCGGTTCGGCGCACCGCGACCTCGCGCACCGCATCTGCGACGGGCTCGGGGTGCCGCTCTCGGAGTCGGTGACGGCGCGGTTCAGCAACGACTGCCTCCAGGCCCAGCTGCTCGCCAACTGCCGCCAGCGCGACGTCTACATCGTCCAGCCGCTCGTGCCGCCGACGCAGGACTCCCTCATGGAGCTCCTCCTCATGGTCGACGCCGCCCGGGGTGCCTCCGCGGCGATGGTCACCGCGGTCATCCCGCACTTCGCGTACGCCCGCTCGGACAAGAAGGACGCCTCGCGCATCTCGCTCGGCGGCCGGCTCGTCGCCGACCTCATCGCGACCGCGGGCGTCGACCGGGTCATCACGATGAACCTCCACGCCCCGCAGGTCCACGGCTTCTTCTCCGTCCCGGTCGACCACCTCACCGCGCTCGGCGAGCTGGCCAACCACTTCGTCGACCAGGACCTCGACGACACCGTCGTCGTCTCCCCCGACCTCGGCAACGCCAAGGACGCGACCCAGTTCGCCCGGCTCCTCGGGCTGCCGGTCGCGGCGGGCTCCAAGAAGCGCCTCGGCGACGACCGGGTCGTCATCGACTCGATCGTCGGCGACGTCGTCGGCAAGCGCGCGATCGTCCTCGACGACGAGATCGCGACCGGCGGCAGCATCGTCGAGCTGCTGGACCGCCTCGCCGAGCGCGGGGTGACCGAGGCCTCGGTCGCCTGCACCCACGGGCTGTTCGCCGGCCGGGCGGTCGAGCGGCTCTCCGCGCACCCGATGATCCGCGAGGTCGTGACCACCGACACCGTGCCCGCCCCGCAGGACTGGCCGGCCCTGCGCGTCCGGTCCGTCGCCGGGCTCTTCGCGGAGGCCATCAAGCGCATCCACGAGGGCGAGTCGGTCTCGAGCCTCTTCGACGGGGTCGACCCGATGCACGCCCCGCCGCGCCAGCGCTCGCTCTTCGACAAGGTGCGCGGATGAGCCGGCTCGTCCCGGCGCTGCTCGACGTCGTGCTCGTCGTCGTCTTCGCCGCCGTCGGCCGGCGCTCGCACGCCGAGGGGCTCGACCTCGCCGGCATCGCGCGCACGGCGCTGCCGTTCCTCGTCGGCACGGCGGCCGGCTGGCTGCTCGCGAGCATCGTCCTGGACTCCGGCCCGCGCAGCGTCGCGTTCGGGGCGGTCGTCGTCGTCGCGACCGTGGCGGTCGGGATGGCCCTGCGGGCCGTGGCCGCGCAGGGCGTCGCGGTCTCGTTCGTCGTCGTCGCGACGACCGTGCTGACGGTCTTCCTCGTCGGCTGGCGCCTCGTCGCCCGGCTGCTGCCCTCCTGAGGCGCCCCGGCCCGGCTTGACCGGTGCCTGCCGAACGTTGGCGCAACATTTACCCACGCGCCCTGACCTGTGGTTTCGTGCTTCCCGCGTGCGGCGCAGGCGGTGGTCCGCCGGCGCCCCGGCTGGCCCCGCTCCATGCCTTTTCGTAGCGTCGGTGGGTCCGTGCCCACCCCCACGCACCCCACGAGGAGCCCCCGATGTGCGACCAGCACGACGTCACGGTCCCCGCCCGACCCCGTCCGCTCGGTCGGCGGGCCCTCCTGCGCGGAGCGGGCGGGCTGCTCGTCGCGGGCGGCGCCGTGGCCGCCACCGCCGAGGGCGCGTTCGCGGCGACGTCGCAGAACGGCTGGCCCGCCGGCACCTCGAGCCAGGTGCCGCTGACCTCCCTCGCCGTCGGGGCCGCGACCTTCCCGGCGGGTGTGCGGACCGGTGACGTGTACACCGTCCTGCGCTACGTCGCGCAGCAGGTGAACTCGACCGTCGAGGCCCTCTACTCCCCCGGGTGCTGGGGCCACAGCTATCGCGAGATCTCCGGCAGCACGACCCTGTCCAACCACTCCAGCGGCACGGCGATCGACGTCAACGCCCCGGACCATCCCCTCGGCGCGTCCGGCACGTTCACCTCGGCGCAGGTCTCGGCGATCCGCACGATCCTCACCCGTTGCAACGGCGTCGTCCGGTGGGGCGGCGACTACTCGGGCCGCAAGGACGAGATGCACTTCGAGATCAACGTGCCGCCGGGCGACTCGCGCCTCTCGTCCCTCGCGGCGTCCCTCGGTGGCGGAGGAGGCACCCCGGACCCCGAGCCGATCAGCTGGACGACGGTGCGCAGCGGCAGCAGCGGCTTCCGCGTCACGACCGCGCAGTACCTGCTGCGGGCGCGCGGGCAGTCGCTGTCGGTCGACGGCGTCTTCGGCTCCGGCACGGACTCGGCCGTCCGGTCCTTCCAGTCCTCGCGGGGCCTCACCGCCGACGGCATCGTCGGCACCAACACGTGGACGGCGCTCGTCGTCACCGTCCGGTCCGGCTCGTCCGGGGACGCCGTGCGTGCGGTGCAGACGTGCCTGTCCGCCAAGGGCTTCGCGGCGTCGGTCGACGGCGTCTTCGGCTCGGGCACGGACTCGGCCGTGCGGTCCTTCCAGTCCTCGCGCAGCCTCGTCGTCGACGGCGTCGTCGGCTCCGACACCTGGCAGGCACTGGAGGCCTGACCGGCCCCCGACACAGGACTTCGTCCACGAGACCCCGGCTCCGAGACGGGGTCTCGTGGACATTTCGGGGTGACCCCGAAAAGGTGAGGCGGGTGGGGTCAGAGGTACTGGCCGGTGTTGGCGACCGTGCTGATGGACTTGCCGGGCTCGGTGCCCTCCTTGGTCTTGATGAGCGTGCGGATGTAGACGATCCGCTCGCCCTTCTTGCCCGAGATGCGCGCCCAGTCGTCCGGGTTCGTCGTGTTCGGCAGGTCCTCGTTCTCGCGGAACTCGTCGGTGCACGACTGGAGCAGGTGGTCGACCCGCAGGCCGCGCTGGCCGGTGTCGAGGAGGTCCTTGATGGCCATCTTCTTCGCGCGGTCGACGATGTTCTGGATCATCGCGCCGGAGTTGAAGTCCTTGAAGTAGAGGACCTCCTTGTCGCCGCCGGCGTAGGTGACCTCGAGGAAGCGGTTCTCCTCCTCCTCGGAGTACATGCGCAGGACGACCGCGTCGATCATCGCCTGGACGGTGGCGTCGTCCGACCCGCCGTTCTGCGCGACGTCGTCGGCGTGCAGCGGCAGGCCGACCGTCAGGTACTTCGCGAAGATGTCGCGGGCGGCCTCGGCGTCCGGGCGCTCGATCTTGATCTTCACGTCGAGGCGGCCGGGGCGCAGGATCGCCGGGTCGATCATGTCCTCACGGTTCGATGCGCCGATGACGATGACGTGCTCGAGGCCCTCGACGCCGTCGATCTCGGCGAGCAGCTGCGGGACGATCGTCGTCTCGACGTCGGAGGAGACACCCGAGCCGCGGGTGCGGAAGAGCGACTCCATCTCGTCGAAGAACACGACGACCGGGAAGCCCTCGTTCGACTTCTCGCGCGCCCGCTGGAAGATGAGGCGGATGTGCCGCTCGGTCTCGCCGACGTACTTGTTGAGCAGCTCGGGGCCCTTGATGTTGAGGAAGAAGGACTTGCCGGGCTCGCGCCCCTCCTTCTCGGCGACCTTGCGGGCCAGGCTCGCCGCGACCGCCTTGGCGATCATCGTCTTGCCGCAGCCGGGCGGGCCGTAGAGCAGGACGCCCTTCGGCGGCTTGAGCTGGTGCTCGGTGTAGAGGTCGGCGTGCAGGTAGGGCAGCTCCACGGCGTCGCGGATGGCCTCGATCTGCCGGCCGAGCCCGCCGATGTCGCGGTAGCCGATGTCCGGGACCTCCTCGAGGACGAGGTCGGCGACCTCCGCCTTGGGGATGCGCTCGTAGACGAACCCGGAGCGCGACTCGAGCAGCAGCGCGTCGCCGGCCCGGACCGTGACGTCGTCGAGGGAGGCCGCCATCCGGCAGACCCGCTCCTCGTCCGCCTGCGCGACGACGAGGACGCGCCCGCCCTCGAGCACCTCCTTGCACAGGACGACCTCGCCGACGGTCTCGAAGCCGTGCGCCGCGACGACGTTCATCGCCTCGTTGAGCATCACCTCGCGGCCGGGCCGCAGGTCGCCGGCGTCGATCGACGGGCTGACCGCCACGTGCATCTTGCGACCGCTCGTGAGGATGTCGGCGGTGCCGTCGTCGAAGAGCTCGAGCACCGTGCCGTACGCGGCGGGCGGCTGCGCGAGCCGGTCGACCTCCGACTTCAGGGTGACGATCTGCTCGCGGGCGTCCCGGAGGGTGCGCACGAGGCGCTCGTTCTGCGCCGAGAGGGTGGCGGCCTGCGAGCGGACCTTGGCCAGGTCGCGCTCGAGCGAGCGCAGCTGGGCCGGGCTGGCCTCGCCCGACCGGCGCATCGCCGCGAGCTCGGCCTCGAGGGACGCGCGCTCGGCCTCCAGGCGCTCGGTCGTGTCCTCGGGTCCACGGGGCTCGTCGGTGCTCATACCCGAGCCTAACCCCGGCGGATCAGGGTGAGCCGGAGGTTCCGGCCACCGAACGCCGCACCTTGCGAACCTTCTTGTCCGAGGGCACCCGCTCGCCGACGTTCTCGGGGGTCCAGTCGGCCTCGGTCGCCTCCTCGCTCGTGACGTAGCCCTTCCCGGGCCGGCGCTTGCGCAGCGGCGGGGTGGTGCCGGGGGCGAGGCGGCGGGTCGTCACGAGGAAGCCGGTGTGCCCGTGCATCCGGTGCTGGGGGCGGACGGCGAGGCCCTCCAGGTGCCAGCCGCGCACGAGGGACTCCCACGCCTGCGGCTCGGTGTACGTGCCGTGGTCGCGCATCGCCTCGGCGACCTTGGAGAGCTGGGTCGCGGTGGCGACGTAGCAGATGAGGACGCCGCCGGGCGCGAGCGCCTCGGAGACGGCGTCGAGGCACTCCCAGGGGGCCAGCATGTCCAGGACGACGCGGTCGACGGTGCCGGGCTCGACGGCCTCGGGCAGCGACTCGACGAGGTCGCCGACGGTCACCGTCCACGCGGGGTGGTCACCGCCGAAGAACTCGCGGGCGTTGCCCCGGGCGATGTCCGCGAAGTCCTCGCGCCGCTCGAAGGACAGCAGCCGCCCGTGCTCCCCCACCGCGCGCAGCAGCGACATCGAGAGCGCGCCGGACCCGACGCCCGCCTCGACGACCGTCGCGCCGGGGAAGACGTCGGCCATCATGACGATCTGGCCGGCGTCCTTGGGGTAGACGACGGCGGCGCCGCGGGGCATCGACATGACCCAGTCGGCGAGGAGCGGCCGCAGGGCGAGGTACTGGACGCCGGCGGTGTTGGTCACCGTCGAGCCGTCGGGCGCCCCGATGAGGTCGTCGTGGCTCAGGTGGCCGCGGTGGGTGTGGAACTGCTTCCCGGGGGCGAGGGTGATCGTGTGCAGCCGGCCCCGGGGGTCGGTCAGCTGGACGCGGTCGCCCTCGGCGAAGGGGCCGCGGCGGTGCTCGGCTCCGGTGGCACTCATGGCGGGGAGTCTAGGTGCGGCGTCGGGTGCGTCCGGCAGCGGCGTCGATGCCGGCGGGCACGAGCAGGCCCCACGGCGCCCCGCCCCGCGTGAGGACGACGACCTCGACCCCCGACTCGGCCATCGCCCGCAGCGGCCGGCCGAGCTCGTCGCCCGGCTCGGCCTCGAGGACGTTGGCGTCGGGCAGGCGCTCGACGAGGGCCCCGACCGGGGTCGTCGCAGGCGCGTCCAGGGGCACGCGCCGCAGCAGGAGGGTCGGGCGGCCGGTGTCGTCGGCGACGAGGACGTAGGCGGGGTGCTCGCGCGCGACGGCCAGCGGGGTCTCGGGCGGCAGGACGGTGACGGCCGCCGCGGCGTCCCCGACCCGGACGGTGTCGAAGAGCCGCTCGACCTTGGCGCGGTGCAGCCCGGCCGTCGCGCCGCTCCACAGCACCCACGCCATGACCAGGCCGATGAGCAGGTCGAACAGCTGCGGGGTGTCTCCGCGCAGCAGCGGCAGGACGAGGAACCAGACGACGATGCCGACGGCGACGAGCCGTCCGATCCACCCGGCGACGAGCAGCCCGAGGTCGCGGCGGCCGGTCACCGCCCAGACGAGCGACTGGAGGGCGGCGCCACCGTCGAGCGGCAGCCCGGGCAGGAGGTTGAACACCGCGAGGAGGGCGTTGAGCAGGCCGAAGGACCACGCGAACTGGCCGATGTCGCCGTCCTGCGACCAGCCGACCCCGAGGCCGACGGCGGCGAGCACGGCGTTGACGAAGGGCCCGGCGAGCGCGACGACGGCGGTGCGCCCCGGGGTGGCGCCGGTGGCGTCGTACGAGGTGTGCCCGCCCCAGACGGTGGCGACCACCTGGTGCACGTGGAAACCGAGGCGCCGGGCCGAGAGGGCGTGCCCGACCTCGTGCCCGAGGACGGCGACGAGGATCGACACGACGAGCCAGGCGGCGTAGGCGACGCCGTAGGTCGGCCCGTTGACCGAGCCGGCCCGGTAGCCCTGGAACGCCACGAGGACGGCGAGGATGAGCCAGGTCCGGTCGAGGTAGACGGGGACCGTCGCGACCCGGCCCAGCCGCACGGATCCCGCCGGGGCCGGGGGCGAGGTGGACATGCCGCCGACCCTACGCGAGCCGGACGGCATACTGATGTCCTCCCCGACGACGTCCCGAGAGGACCCCGAGCAGCCCCGTGATCGCCCAGCACCGACCCGATGCCACCGACGCCCTGACCAGTGCACTCCGTGAGCGGGTCCTCGTCCTCGACGGCGCGATGGGCACGATGATCCAGGCCCGCCAGCTGTCCGAGTCCGACTACCGCGGAGCCCGGTTCGCCGACCACCCGAGCGACCTGCGGGGCAACAACGACCTGCTGTCGCTGACCCAGCCGGACGTCATCCGCGAGATCCACGAGGCCTACCTCGACGCCGGTGCCGACCTCGTCGAGACCAACACCTTCAACGCGCAGCGGATCTCCCTCGCCGACTACGGGATGTCCGAGCTCGCGTACGAGATGAACGTCGCGGCCGCGACCCTGGCCCGGGCCGCGTGCGACGCGGTCGAGGAGCGCAGCGGCCGTCCGCGCTGGGTCCTCGGCACCCTCGGGCCGACGAACCGCACCGCCTCCATCTCGCCCGACGTCAACGACCCCGGCGCGCGCAACACGAGCTTCGACGAGCTCGCCGAGGCCTACCTCGAGCAGGCCCGCGGGCTCGTCGACGGCGGCGCCGACGTGCTGCTCGTCGAGACGATCTTCGACACGCTCAACGCCAAGGCGGCGATCTTCGCCCTCGAGACCCTCTTCGAGGAGCACGACCGCCGCTGGCCGGTCATGATCTCGGGGACGATCACCGACGCCTCGGGCCGGACGCTGTCCGGGCAGGTCACCGAGGCCTTCTGGTACTCGGTGCGCCACGCCCGCCCGCTCGCCATCGGCCTCAACTGCGCGCTCGGCGCGAGCGACCTGCGGCCCTACGTCGCCGAGCTGTCGCGGATCGCCGACTGCTTCGTCTCCGCCCACCCGAACGCCGGCCTGCCCAACGCCTTCGGCGAGTACGACGAGGGGCCCGAGGCGATGGCCGAGGTCGTCGGCGAGTTCGCCTCCGCCGGCCTGGTCAACATCGTCGGCGGCTGCTGCGGCACGACGCCCGGGCACATCGCCGCCATCGCGGCGGCCGCCGCGGACGGCACGCCGCGCGAGCCCGCCGAGGTCGCGCCGGCGCTGCGGCTCTCGGGCCTGGAGCCCCTCGTCGTCGCCGACGACAGCCTCTTCGTCAACATCGGCGAGCGCACGAACATCACGGGCTCGGCCCGCTTCCGCCGGCTGATCCGCGAGGAGGACTACCCGACCGCGCTCTCGGTGGCCCGCCAGCAGGTCGAGTCCGGCGCGCAGGTCATCGACGTCAACATGGACGAGGGGATGATCGACGGCGTCGCGGCGATGGACCGCTTCCTCAAGCTCATCGCCTCCGAGCCGGACATCTGCCGCGTCCCGGTCATGGTCGACTCGAGCAAGTGGGACGTCATCGAGGCGGGCCTCAAGGTCACCCAGGGCAAGGCGATCATCAACTCGATCTCGATGAAGGAGGGCGTCGAGCCCTTCCTCGCGCACGCCCGGCTCGCGCGCAAGCACGGGGCCGCCGTCGTCGTCATGGCCTTCGACGAGGAAGGCCAGGCCGACAGCCTCGAGCGCCGCCAGGAGATCTGCGGGCGCGCCTACCGGCTGCTGACCGAGGAGGTCGGCTTCCCGGCCGAGGACATCATCTTCGACCCCAACGTCTTCGCGGTCGCCACCGGCATCGAGGAGCACGCCGCCTACGGCACCGACTTCATCGAGGCCACCCGCTGGATCTCCGAGAACCTCCCCCACGCCCTCGTCTCCGGCGGTGTCTCGAACGTCTCGTTCAGCTTCCGCGGCAACAACGCCGTCCGCGAGGCCATCCACGCCGTGTTCCTCTACCACGCGATCCACGCGGGGATGGACATGGGCATCGTCAACGCCGGCGCCCTCGTGCCCTACGACACGCTCGACCCGCGCCTGCGCGACGCCATCGAGGACGTCGTGCTCAACCGGCGCGAGGACCCGCAGGAGGCGACCGAGCGGCTGCTCGAGCTCGCCGAGGAGTTCCGCTCCGACGGGCAGGCCGCCGAGGCCGCCGCCGAGGAGTGGCGCGAGCTGCCGCTGCGCGAGCGGATCACCCACGCGCTCGTCAAGGGCATCGACGACCACGTCGTCGACGACACCGAGGCGCTGCGCCTCGAGATCGCCGAGGCCGGCGGCCGCCCGCTCGAGGTCATCGAGGGCCCGCTCATGGACGGGATGAACGTCGTCGGCGACCTCTTCGGCGACGGCAAGATGTTCCTCCCCCAGGTGGTCAAGTCCGCCCGCGTCATGAAGAAGGCCGTCGCGCACCTCGTGCCGTACATCGAGGCCGAGAAGGACGAGGCCGCCCGGCAGAAGAGCAAGGGCAAGGTCGTCATGGCCACGGTCAAGGGCGACGTGCACGACATCGGCAAGAACATCGTCGGTGTCGTCCTCCAGTGCAACAACTACGACGTCGTCGACCTCGGCGTCATGGTCCCGCTGCAGAAGATCATCGACACCGCGCGCGAGGAGAAGGCCGACGTCATCGGCCTGTCCGGGCTCATCACGCCCAGCCTCGACGAGATGGTCCAGGTGGCCACCGAGATGGAGCGCCAGGGCCTCGACCTGCCGCTGCTGCTCGGTGGGGCGACGACCTCGAAGGCGCACACGGCCGTCAAGGTCGACCAGCGCTACTCCGGTCCGGTCGTCTGGGTCAAGGACGCGAGCCGGTCGGTGCCCGTCGTCAGCCAGCTGCTCTCGGACGCCCAGCGCGGCCCGCTCGTCGACGGTGTGGCCCAGGAGTACGCCGAGCTGCGTCGCCGTCACGCCGCGAAGTCCGGTGAGCGCCCGCTGGCCGACCTCGCCACCGCCCGCGCGAACGCCCCGGCGCTGGACTGGTCCTCGTACCGTCCGATGCGCCCGCACCTGCTCGCGCAGCAGGAGGGCGACCGCTGGTCGGCGCCGAAGGACAGCCGCTGGCGGCGCGCCGCGCACCAGTTCACCCGCGTCTGGGAGGACTACCCGGTCGCGGACCTGCGCGAGTACATCGACTGGACGCCGTTCTTCCTCGCCTGGGAGGTGCGCGGGCGCTACCCCGACGTCCTCAACAACCCCACGACGTCCGAGGTCGCGCGCAAGCTCTTCGACGACGCGCAGCGGATGCTCGACCGCATCGAGCGGGAGCACTGGCTGCACCCGCGCGGCGTCGTCGGGTTGTTCCCGGCGAGCTCCGTCGGGGACGACCTCGAGGTGTACGCCGACGAGGAGCGCACCAGCGTGCTCACGACCCTCCACGGGCTGCGCCAGCAGGGGCGGCACCGCGAGGGCGTCGCCAACAAGTGCCTCTCCGACTTCGTCGCGCCGAAGGAGACGGGCCTGCGCGACCACGTCGGCGCGTTCTCGGTGACGGCCGGCCTCGGCCTCGAGGACCGGCTCCAGGCGTTCAAGGACGACCTCGACGACTACTCGGCGATCATGCTCGAGGCCCTCGCCGACCGGCTCGCCGAGGCGTTCGCGGAGCGGCTGCACCAGCGGGTCCGCACGGACCTCTGGGGGTACGCGGCCGACGAACGCCTCGACAACGCCTCGCTCGTCGCGGAGAAGTACCGCGGCATCCGACCCGCGCCGGGCTACCCGGCGTGCCCCGACCACACGGAGAAGACGACCCTCATGGCGCTCCTCGGCGGTGAGGAGCGCACCGGGGTGCGGCTGACGGAGTCGATGGCCATGTGGCCGGGCGCGTCGGTGTCCGGCTGGTACTTCGCCCACCCGGAGAGCCAGTACTTCGTCGTCGGGCGGCTCGGGCGCGACCAGGTCGAGGACTACGCGGCCCGCAAGGGCTGGGACCTGCGCACCGCCGAGCGCTGGCTCGGCCCGAACCTCGGCTACACCCCGGAGGACTGAGGCCCGGTCGCCGGGGTGGCGGCTCGGCGGTGTCGGGGCCGGCGCCTACCGTGGGCCCCATGACCCCCGCCCTCTCGCCGAGCCGCGCCGCGGACTTCAAGCAGTGCCCGCTGCTGTTCCGCTTCCGCACGATCGACAAGCTGCAGGGCCCGCCCTCCCCCGCCGCCGCGCGCGGCACCCTCGTCCACGCCGTGCTCGAGCACCTCTTCGAGCTGCCGGCCGACGAGCGCACCCCCGCGGCCGCCACCGCCCTGCTCGAGCCCCGCTGGCGCGCCCTCGTCGAGGAGCGCCCCGAGCTCGCCGCGATGATCGAGGACGACGAGCAGCTCACCGAGGAGGCCTGGTTCGCCGGCGCGCGCACCCTCGTCGAGCAGTGGTTCGACCTCGAGGACCCGACCCGGCTCGAGCCCGCCGCCCGCGAGCTCTACGTCGAGACCGAGATCGAGGGCCTGACGCTGCGCGGCTACGTCGACCGGCTCGACGTCGCCCCCGACGGTGCGATGCGGGTCGTCGACTACAAGACCGGCCGCTCCCCCGGCGAGCTCTTCGAGGCCAAGGCCCTCTTCCAGATGAAGTTCTACGCCCTCGTGCTGTGGCGCATCCACGGCGAGGTCCCCACGATGCTCCAGCTGGTCTACCTCGGCAACGGCGAGGTCGTCCGCTACGTCCCGGACGAGCGCGACCTGCGCGCCATCGAGCGCAACATCCGCGCGATCTGGGACGCCGTCGTGCGGGCCGCGCAGACCGGCGACTGGCGCCCGCGCACCTCCCGGCTGTGCGACTGGTGCGACTTCCACGAGTACTGCCCCGAGTTCGGCGGCACGCCGCCGCCGCTGCCCGAGGGCGCGGGGCTCATCGCGCTCGACCCCGCCCGCTCGGGCGAGGCGTCACCCGACGACGAGTGACGCGACAGCCTCGGCGAGCTGCTGCGGGGTCATCCCGTCGAGGCCGCTCACCTGCACCGCGCCGGTCGTCTCGGGCACGGGTACGACGTGCGGGACCGCCAGGGTCGGCACCCCGGCCGCCACGGCCGAGCGGACGCCCGTCGGGCTGTCCTCGATGGCCACGCAGCGGGCCGGGTCGACGCCGAGCATCCGCGCCGCCGCCTGGTAGGGCTCCGGGTGCGGCTTGCCGTGCGACACCTCGTCGCCGGTGACGACCACCGCGAACGCACCGTCCGGCAGCGCCTCGACGACCGCGTCGGCGAGCACGCGCCACGACATCGTCACCAGCGCGCTCGGCACACCGGCGTCCCGCAGGGCGGCGAGCAGCTCGCGCGCCCCCGGCCGCCACGGCACGTGCTCGCGGACCTGGGCGACGACCCGGACGAGCAGCTCGTCGACGATCCGCTCGGGCTCCCAGTCGATCGGCGAGTTGGCCCGGATGAACTCGGCCGAGACCATGAGGTCGTTGCCGACGAGCTGGTGGGCGAACTCGTCGTTCCACGTCCCGCCGTGCTCCTTGACGATCGCGTGCTCGGCGGCGATCCAGTACGGCTCGGTGTCGACGAGGGTGCCGTCCATGTCCCAGAGGACCGCTGCGGGGAGGCTCATGAACGAGGAGCCTATCGAGCCGTAGGGTGGAGTCCTGACCCGCCTGAGGAGGACCCCCCGTGATCGAGCTCGAGGACATCGGCGATCTGCACGACCCCGTGATGATCGCCGCGTTCGAGGGCTGGAACGACGCCGGGGAGGCCGCCAGCTCCGTGCTCGAGCACCTCGCGGACGTCTGGGGCGCCGAGGTCGTCGCGGCCCTCGACCCCGAGGACTACTACGACTTCCAGGTCAACCGGCCGCGGGTCGTCGTCGAGGGCGGCAATCGCCGCATCAGCTGGCGCACCACCCGCATCCTCGTGGCCCGCGACACCTCGCTCGGCCGCGACGTCATCATCGTCCAGGGCGTCGAGCCGTCGTTCCGCTGGCGGGCCTTCGCCGTCGAGCTGATGGAGCTCGCCGAGGCCGCCGACGTCTCGATGGTCGTCACGCTCGGCGCCCTCATGGCCGACGTCGCCCACACCCGCCCGATCCCGGTCACCGCCACCTCCGACAACGAGGACACCCGGCACCGCCACGGCCTCGAGGTGAGCGGCTACGAGGGGCCCACCGGCATCGTCGGCGTCGTCTCCGACGCGGCGACCCAGGTCGGCATTCCGTCGGTGTCGTGCTGGGCCGCCGTGCCGCACTACGCCGGCCACTCCCCCAGCCCGAAGGCGACGCTCGCGCTCGTCGGGCGCCTCGAGGAGCTCTTCGACGCCCCGATCGAGCACGACGAGCTCGAGGACGACGCCCGCGCCTGGGAGCGGGGCATCAACGAGCTCGCCGAGTCCGACAGCGAGGTCGCCGAGTACGTCGAGAGCCTCGAGGAGGCGCAGGACACCGCCGAGCTCCCCGAGGCGAGCGGCGACGCCATCGCCAAGGAGTTCGAGCGCTACCTGCGCCGCCGCGGCACGGACGAGTCCGGCACCTCCGGCCCCGTCTGAGGGTCGGTCAGAGCCGGACGCCGAGCACGGCGTCGAGCGTCCGGGCCAGCAGCCCGGGCGCGGCGGGGTCCTCGCCGGAGGCGCCGGCCAGGGTCTCGTCGCACCACGCGTCGACGGCCTCGAGAGCGCGCGGCGTCGACAGGTCGTCGGCGACGGCGGCGCGCACCGCCGCGATGGTCGCCGTCGGGTCGGCGCCCCCGTTCGTCGAGAGGGCGCTGCGCCACCGGTCGAGGCGGGTCTGGGCCTGCGCCAGCAGGGAGTCGGTGTACTCCCAGTCGGTCCGGTAGTGCTGGGCGAGCAGGACGAGGCGGATGGCCATCGGGTCGACGCCGTCGGCGCGGAGCTTCGAGACGAGGACGAGGTTGCCCTTGGACTTGCTCATCTTCTCGCCCTCGTAGCCGACCATGCCCTGGTGGACGTAGAGGCGGGCGAAGACGTCGTCGCCGGTCAGCGCGTCGGCCTGGACGGCGCTCATCTCGTGGTGCGGGAAGACGAGGTCGCTGCCGCCGCCCTGGATGTCGATGGGGTGGCCGAGGTGCTCGAGCGAGATGGCCGTGCACTCGATGTGCCAGCCGGGACGGCCGCTGCCGAGGACCTCGTCCTCCCACGAGGGCTCGCCGGCCCGCGCGCCGCGCCACAGGAGTGGGTCGAGCGCGTCGCGCTTGCCCTCGCGGTCGGGGTCGCCACCGCGCTCGGCGAAGACGTCGAGCATCTGCTCCCGTGTCCACCGCGAGACATCGCCGAAGTCCGGCGTCCGGGCGAGGTCGAGGTAGACGTCGTTACCGTCACCCTCGCCCTCGGGCAGCGGGACCCGGTACGCCGCACCGGAGTCCAGCAGCCGCCGCACCGCGAGCCGGATCTCGTCCATCGACTCGACGACACCGCGGTAGGCGTCCGGCGGGATGACCGACAGGGCGGTCATGTCCTCGCGGAACAGGTCGATCTCGGACGTCGCCAGCTCGCGCCAGTCGCGGCCGTCGCGCGCCGCCCTCTCGAGCAGCGGGTCGTCGACGTCGGTGACGTTCTGCACGTACTCGACCCGGTGCCCGGCGTCGCGCAGCGCGCGCTGGACGAGGTCGAACGTCACGTAGGTGGCCGCGTGCCCGAGGTGGGTCGCGTCGTACGGCGTGATGCCGCAGACGTAGATGCGGGCGACCTCGCCGGCCCCGACGGGGACGACGGCGCCTCGGCTGGTGTCGTGCAGCCGGAGCGGCTCTCCGACTCCGGGGACCTCAGGGACGAAGGGGGTGGGCCACGACTTCACCGGGCAAGCGTACGGGGCGTGGTCAGAGCGCCGGCCACGGGATGGCGGGCCAGCCCGGTGCGGGGAGAGGGTGACGCCGGCGGCGCAGCAGCATGGCGACCCGGTGGGTCAGCGCGTCGACCTCCGCGGGGGTCAGCAGCGGCTCCAGCGCGTCGGGCAGGTCGACGCCCAGCGCGGTGGCCAGGCGCTCCAGGCGGGCCAGGTCGGCGTCCGGCAGCGGCTCGCCGGCCCAGCCCCACAGGACGGTCCGCAGCTTGGGCTCGACGCCGAGGCTGACCCCGTGGTCGCATCCCCGCACGGCGGCGCCGTCGCGCAGGACGTGGCTGCCCTTGCGGTCGGAGTTGTTGAGCGCGGCGTCGAGGACGGCCACGGTGCGCAGGGCCGGTTCACCGCAGTGCGCGACGACGACGGGCTCCCCGAGCGGCGACTCCCCTTCGAGGACGACGAGCCAGCCGTCGGGCACCTCCCCCGGCGTGACGACGTCGACGAGCGGCGGGGTGTCGTCCTCCCCCACCGACCCGACCCACAGCTGCACCGAGCCGTGCCCTCGCGGACCGTCGCGCAGCACGGTCGGCGGGACGACGTCGAAGCCGCCGGCCTCACTGACCAGCCACGCCGCCCGCTCGCGGGCCACGAGCGTGCCGTCCGGGTAGTCCCAGAGCCGGCGCTCGGTCATCTCGGGCTTGTGGATGGCCAGCACCTCGTCGGCCGGGTCGCCGACGAAGCAGAGGAGCGCGCCGTTCGAGGAGCCCTGGATGCGGCCCACCGGCGTCAGCTCGCCGTGGGTCAGCAGCTCCTCGAGGTCAGCGCCGGTACCCGTTGGCACGAGGGCAGATGTGGCCGGTGGGGTCGAGGGGCTGGCCGCAGAACGGGCACGCGGGCCGGCCGGCGGAGAGCACCTTGCCGCAGCGCCGGGCGAAGGCCCGCGCCGCGACCGGGTCGAGGACGACGCGCAGGGTCTCGAGCCCGTCCTCGTCGGTCTCCTCCGGGTCCTGGTCGTGGCACTCGATGACGAGGACACGACGCTCGGGGTCCCACGCGAGGGCGAGGGTGTCGACCCGGAACTCGTCCTCGATGGGGGCGTCGAGCGGGTCGGTGTCGCCCTCGCCCAGCGGCTCGGTGGCCGCGCCCTCGGCGTGCGCGTCGAGCAGGTCGTTGACCCGGTCGGCGAGTGCGTTGACCTGCACCTTCTCCAGCGAGACCGAGACGGTGCGACCCCCGCCCCGGGCCTGGAGGAAGAAGGTGCGGCCGCCCGGGGGGCCCACGGTGCCGGCGACGAAGCGCTCCGGCGGGTCGAACACGGTGGCAGGCATGGCACCCACCCTAGATCGAGAACCCCGCCGGCAGCTCCAGGCGGTGGCGGGCCATGAGGTCCTCGTCCCGGAGCAGGTCGAGAGTCGGCCCGTCCGCCACGATCGTGCCCTCCGAGAGGACCACCGACCGGGGGCAGAGCTCGACCGCGTAGGGCAGGTCGTGGGTGACCATGAGGATGGTCACGTCGAGGCCGTGGAGGATCTCGGCGAGCTCGCGCCGCGACGCGGGGTCGAGGTTCGACGACGGCTCGTCGAGGACGAGGATCTCGGGGCGCATCGCGAGGACGGTCGCGATGGCGACGCGTCGGCGCTGGCCGAAGCTCAGGTGGTGCGGGGCGCGGTCGGCGAGGTCACCGACCCCGACCGCCTCGAGCGCCTCGGTGACCCGGCCCTCGAGCTCGGCGCCGCGCAGGCCGAGGTTGGCCGGTCCGAAGGCGACGTCGTCGCGGACCGTCGGCATGAAGAGCTGGTCGTCGGGGTCCTGGAACACGATGCCCACACGCCGGCGCACCTCGAGGAGGTTCTCCTCGACGACCGGCAGGCCCGAGACCGTCACCGATCCGTGGCCCGGCAGCAGGACGCCGTTGAGGTGCAGGACCAGGGTCGTCTTGCCGGCGCCGTTGGGGCCGAGGAGCGCGACCCGCTCCCCCGGGTGGACGTGGAGGTCGACGCCGAAGAGCGCCTGGTGGCCGCCCGGGTAGGCGTACGCGACGGCGCGGAGGTCGAGGACGGGGGTGGTCATCCGGCCATCCTCGTCGAGACGGCGACGACGAGCGCCACCGCGGCCGGTGCGAGGCCGACGGCCCAGTCGCGGCCGGTGGCGGTCAGGGGCGCGGTGACGGGCATCGACCCGCTCCAGCCCCGGCTGACCATCGCCAGGTGCACGCGCTCGCCGCGCTCGTAGCTGCGGATGAACAGCGCGCCGGTGCCGGCGGCCAGCGCCGGCCACGAGCGCACCGAGCGGGCCGAGAACCCCCGCGAGAGGCGGGCGACCTTCATCCGGTGCAGCTGGTCGGCGACGACGTCGAGGTAGCGGACCATGAACGAGGCGATGAGCACGAGCGGGTCGGGCACCCGCAGGTGCTGCAGCGCCCGCACGAGGTCGCGGGGCGGGGTCGTGACGGCGAAGGTGACGGCGGCGAGCACGCCGGTCGTCCCCTTGAGGAGCAGCGCCACGGCGGCGGTGAGGCCGGTCTGCGACACCGTGACCGGTCCGAGGGCGACCTGCGGGCCGACCGCGACGAACGGCAGGACGACCGCGAACACCGCGAAGGGCGTCTCGACGGCGAGGCGGGGCAGCACGTGGCGGGCCGGGACCCGCGCCGTGAGCAGGAGCACGACGGCGAGGGCGAGCAGCGCGCCGAGAGCCGGGTGCTCCTCGGAGGGCACGGCGACGACGGCGAGGACGAACGCCACGAGGCCGACGAGCTTGACGTGGGCGGGCAGCCGGTGGAGGACCGAGCGGCCCTCGACGTGCAGGTGCCGGCCGGGGCCGGACCCCACGTCAGTCGTGGGTCCGGTGGCCGCGGCGACGCACGAGCAGCACGAGGCCGAACATCACCAGGCCGGTGACGACCGCGCCGATGACACCGGCGAGGCCGCCGGAGAGCCGGGCGTCGCCGACCCCCTTGACCCCGTAGTCGGCCAGGGGCGACCCGGCCGCAGCCGAGTCGCGGGCGACGCCCTCGAAGCCGAGGGTGGCCGCGACGTGCTCGAGGCCGTCCGGGTGGCTGGAGGCGTAGAAGGAGACGACGCCGGCGATGACGAGACAGACGGCCAGCCCGACGACGACGAGACGACGGGTGCTGACGCGCGGGGTGTCGGTGGCGGTGCTCATGCGACGGGCTCCGGGGTGCGCAGCTCGAGCGCGGGCATCCGACCGCGTGCGACGTGGACGAGGTCGGGACGGGCGGCGACGATGCTCGTGACCGCGAGGAAGGTGATGGCCGCCTCGCCGAGCCCGATGAGGACGTGCCAGCCGACCATCGTCGCGGCGAGCGTGCCGAGCGGGATCGGCGCTGCTCCGCCGACGGCGTAGAGGCCGGTGAAGGTGAGCGCGGCGACGGGCACGCTGACGAACGCGCCGGCGGAGGCCGCGACGGGGATGCTCGCGAGGCGCCTGGGCAGCAGGGCCAGCACGCCGCGGGCGACCGCGTAGCCGACCCAGACGCCGACGACGCCCATGAGGACGACGTTCGTGCCGAGCGCCGTGACGCCGCCGTCGGCGAACAGGAAGGCCTGGACGGCGAGGACGACGGCGAGGCAGAGCGTCGCGGTCGCCGGGCCGACGAGCACCGCGGCGAGCGCCGCCCCGAGCAGGTGCCCGGAGGTACCGGCCCCGACCGGGAAGTTGACCATCTGGGCGGCGAACACGAAGACGGCGACGAGGCCGGCCAGCGGCGCGGTGCGCTCGTCGAGCTCGCGCCGGGAGGCGCGCACGAGGGAGGCCCCGACGACGCCCGCGGCCACGACGCCGGTGGCGACGGAGGTCGGTGCGTCGAGGAACCCGTCGGGGACGTGCATGGTGACCTCCGGCTGTCGACGGTTGTTGTTGCGAACAGTGTGCAACAACTCCTGCACACTATTCGCAGGAGTGACGGTCGATCAACGCCGGGACCGCGAACCCCTCCGACCGGTCAGCCCGCTCCCCCGCCCACCGTCGAGTCGCCGGCGGCGTGCTGGGTCGGCATGGCGACGAGCCCCGCGAGGTCGCCGCCGTGGGTGTTGCTCGTGAGCAGGACCATCCGGGTCGGTGTCACGTGGACGGCGCTGACCGAGCCGGGGTCGACCCGCACCCGCTGCAGCCCGCCGATGCCCGCCCCGACCGCCTCGGCGAGCACCGCCTTGATGGGGTCGCCGTGGCTGACGGCCAGCCACACGGCGGCCTTCCCGTGCTCGGCCTCGACCTCGGCGTCGAGGGCACGGACGGCGCCGACGACGCGCTCGGCCATCTGCCCGAGCGACTCCCCCGCGTGCTCGTCCGACGGCGGGAAGGTCGCCGCGGCGGGGTCGTCCTGGATGGTGCGCCACAGCGGGTCCTTCGCGGCGTCGGCGAGCTTCCGCCCCGTCCACGAGCCGTAGTGGCACTCGCCGAGGCGCTCGTCCGTGCCGACCTCGAGCTCCGGCACGGCGACGGCGGCGGTCTCGCGGCACCGCTGGAGGGGGCTGCTGACGGCCCGCACGACGGTGAGCGGCGCGAGCCGCTCGGCCACCCGGGCGGCCTGCCCGCGACCGGTGTCGGTCAGGCCCACGCCCTCGGTCCAGCCGGCGAGCACCCCCTCGGCGTTCGCCGTCGAGTGCCCGTGCCGCAGGAGGAGGACGATCGCCACGAGAGTGAACTGTAGGCGTCGCACCCCGTGCTCGGCCCACGCGTCACCCACAATGGCCACCGTGATCGTCGACCGCGCCATCTACGAGGACGGGCACCGCCGCACCTGCGGGGACCTGTCCGACGAGCTCGAGGGCCTGCGTGCCTCGGCCGACCCCACCTCGTTCCTGTGGATCGGGCTCAAGGACCCGACGCAGGAGGAGTTCGACGACGTCAACGTCGAGCTCCAGCTGCACCCGCTCGCCGTCGAGGACGCGGTCAAGGGGCGCCAGCGCGCGAAGGTCGAGCTCTACGACGACAGCGTCTTCGTCGTCCTCAAGCCGCTGCGCTACATCGACCGCACCTCCGACATCGAGACCGGCGAGGTGATGGTCTTCGTCGGCGACTACTTCGTCGTCACCGTCCGCCGGGGCGAGCTGACCCCGCTGACCGGCATCCGGGCCCACCTCGAGGCCGACCCCGAGCTGCTGCGCGCCGGCCCGCTGGCCGTGCTGCACGGCGTGCTCGACCGGGTCGTCGACGGCTACGTCGAGATCGACGCCGAGGTGCAGACCGACCTCGACGAGATCGAGACGGCCGTCTTCTCCGACGCGCGCACCGACACGGCGGTCATCTACCGGCTCAAGCGCGAGGTGCTGGAGTTCCGGCGCGCGGTCCTGCCCCTGGCCGAGCCCTTGAAGATGCTCCACCACTCGCCCCGCAGCCCCGTGCCCGAGGGCGAGCTGAGGCTGCAGCTGCGCGACGTCTCCGACCACCTGCAGTCGGTGCTCGACCACGTCGAGTCCTACGACGACCTGCTGTCGGGCATCCTCTCGGCGCACCTGGCCCAGGTGTCGGTACAGCAGAACGACGACATGCGCCGCATCTCGGCCTGGGTCGCCATCGCCGCGCTCCCGACGATGATCGCCGGCATCTACGGGATGAACTTCGACAACATGCCCGAGCTGCGCTGGCACTACGGCTACTTCGCCGTGCTCGGTGTCATGGCGCTCGGGTGCACGACGCTCTTCCGCCTCTTCAAGCGCGCCGGCTGGCTCTGACCCCGGGCGTGCGCCCGTCGCAGGCCCCGCCCGGCCGTGTCAACGGACATCGCGATCGGCGTGAACTTCCGCGCCGTCACGGTGACGACGCGGAAGCTCACGGAGGACGCGGATACATCCGCGTCCCGCGCCAACATCCGCGTCACCCCAGTGACGGCGCGGGCGCGAGGGGCCGGTCAGGTCGCGGTGATGAGGCCCGCCGCGAGGGCGCCGGCGAGCACGAGGCCGAGGGCCACGCGGTACCAGACGAACGGGCGCAGCGAGTTGCTCGCGACGAACTTGAGCAGCCACGCGATCGAGGCGTAGGCGGTGACGAACGCGACGACGATGCCGACGAGCATCTGGCCGGCGCCGAGGACCTTGAGGTCGTCCCACGCGTCGACGAGCTCGAAGAGGCCGGCGGCGGTGAGGGCCGGGATGGCCATGAAGAACGACAGCTCGGTCGCCGTGACGCGGTTGATGCCGCGGGCGAGCCCGGCGGAGATCGTCGCGCCCGAGCGGGAGACGCCGGGGATGAGGCTGAAGCACTGGACGAGGCCGATGACGAGGCCGTCCTTGAGCGTCAGCTGCGTCTCGTCGCGCTGGGTGCCGGCCGCCTCGAGCGCGTCGTGGCGTGACTCGGCCCACCAGATGACCGCGCTCCACAGCACGAGGGCGGCCGCGACGACCCACAGGCTGCGCAGCGGTCCCGAGATGACGTCCTTGAGGGCGAAGCCGACGAGGCCGACCGGGATCGACCCGACGATGACGACCCACGCGAGCCGGTAGTCGCGCGCCTCGCGGGCTCCGGTGTCGCGCAGGCCGTTCACCCACGCCATGAACAGGCGGCCGATCTTGCGCGCGAAGTAGAGGAACGTCGCGGCGATCGCGCCGATCTGGATGATGGCCGTGTACGCCGTCACCGCGTTGGCGTCGACGGGGAGCCCCAGCAGGTGCTCGGCGATCGTGAGGTGTCCGGTCGACGAGATCGGCAGGAACTCGGTGAGTCCCTCGACGACGCCGAGGACGACGGCCTGGAAGTAGGAGAGCTCGACGGGCACCCGACGAGACTAGGGGGCGCGCCCCGTCATCGCCCAAACGCCGCGCTCAGCGGACGACGTCGGCCATCAGCCGCAGGACGGCGAGCCGCTCCTCGGTGGTTCGCGCGTACGGCGCCACCGAGAGGGTCGTCACCCCCGCGTCGGCGTACCGGCCGACGCGCTCCGCGATCCGCTCCGGCGGGCCGAGGAGGGCCGTCGCGTCGGCGAGCTCCATCGGCACGGCGTCGGCGGCGTCGCGGGGACGGCCGGCGAGGTAGAGGTCCTGGATGGTGTCGGCGGCCTCGTCGAACCCCATCCGGCGGGCCAGCCGGTTGTAGAAGTTCTGCTCCCGGCTGCCCATCCCCCCGATGTACAGGGCGGTGTACGGGGCGACGGCGGCGCGGGCGGCCTCGAGGTCGTCGGTGACGACGACGGGGACGGACGCGACGATGTCGAAGCCGGCCATCGGGTCCTCGGGCGTGCCCCGGCCGGCCTTCTCGCGCCCCTCGCGCACGGCCGCGAACTGGTCGGCCGAGTGCTCCGGCGAGAGGAAGACGGCGAGCCACCCGTCGGCGACCTCGCCGGCGAGGCGCAGGTTCCGGGGGCCGACGGCGGCGAGGTAGACGGGCAGGTCCTGCCGCGGCGGGTGGATCGTCAGGCGGAGGGCCTTGCCGGCGCCGTCGGGCAGCGGCAGCGTGAAGTGCTCGCCGTCGTGGCTGACGGCCTCGCGGCGCAGCGCCGACCGGACGATGGAGACGTACTCGCGGGTGCGACCGAGCGGGTCGGCGAAGCGCACCCCGTGCCAGCCCTCGCTCACCTGCGGCCCGGACACCCCGAGGCCGAGGAGGAAACGCCCCCCGGAGAGGGTGTCGAGGGTCGCCGCGGTCATCGCCGTCATCGCGGGCGTGCGGGCCGGGATCTGCATGACGCCCGCACCCAGCCCGATCCGCTCGGTCTGGGCGGCGAGCCACGCGAGGACCGTCGGGCTGTCGGACCCGTAGGCCTCGGCCACCCACACGGACGCGTAGCCGAGCCGGTCGGCCTCCTGCACGAGGTCGAGGAGGTCCTCACCCATGCCCATCCCGGCGTACCCGCCGGCCAGTCCCAGACGCATGACCGCAGGCTAGCCCCACCCGCGCGGGCGCGGTGGGTCCGACGGCGCTGACGCCCTGCGTCAGGTGGGTCCTGTGGTGCGAAAAAGGCTGCGGTGAGCCCCGATCGGGCTGTGGAGAACGAGAGGGCCTGTCGGTGCCCGCCGGTAGGATGGGGGCACGAGGGGAGGGGGAGCCGGATGCCCACCACAGCCGCACCGCAGGACGTGCTCGATGCCGTGCGCAGCGCCAGGGAGACGCTCACGGCGGTCGGTCCGCTCGCCGCCTCGTCGGGGTCGAGCGCGGAGTGGGCGGAGGCGCTCGGCGCCCTGCGCTCGCTCGTCGACGTCGCCACCGCGCGCGAGGACGAGGTGCTCGTGCGCCTCGCCGCCATCGAGCCGATGGTGCTCGACGACGGCGAGCTCGTCGAGAGGCACCGGGCGCCCGGGCACGTCTCCCTCGACGCACCCGCCGTGGTCAGCGGCGTCCTCCACCTGTCGCCGCAGGCCGCCGAGTCGCGGGTCCGTGACGCCGTCCGCCGGGCCGCCGACGGACCGGAGGGCAGCCCGTCGTGCACCGGGCTGGGCGGGTTGCACACGGCGATGGCCTGCGGCGCGCTGGACGCCCACCGCGCCCACGTCGTGGCGCGGGAGCTCGAGGAGGCACCGGCCGACGTCGCCCGCACGGTCGTCGACGCCGTCGCACCGTGGTTCGAGCGGGAGGACGCGAGCCGGCTGCGGCGCAGGGTCCGTCGCGTCCTCGCCCGCCTCTCCCCCGACCTGCTCCGGCAGCGAGCGGTCCGCGCGCGTGCGGCCTCCTCGCTGCGGCGCTGGGCCGACGAGCCCGGGGTCGACACCTGGCTCGGCACCTTCCCCTCCGAGGAGGCGTGCCCGGCCTGGGCCGCCGTCGACGACCTCGCGCAGCGCTACGTGGCCGACGGCACCTGCGCCACGATCGACCGTGCCCGGGCCAAGGCGCTGACCGACCTCGTCGTCGCCCACGCCTCGGTCGAGGTCCGGGTCGTCATGGCGTCCGCGGCCGTCGCGGACCTCCCGGCCGACGCGCTCGTCGAGGTCGTCGGCCCCGGCGGCCCCGATCCTGTGCTCGTCGAGGCCGGATGGCTCGCCACGGCCGCCTACCGCCCCGGCGCCCGCCTCGCCGCGTTCGTCCGGGACCGGGACCGGCACTGCCGCTTCCCCGGCTGCCCCGTCTCGGCGCGGTTCTGCGACGTCGACCACGTCCGTCCCTGGCCGGCCGGTCCCACCGACGCCGCCAACCTCGTCTGCCTCTGCCGTCGACACCACCGCGTCAAGCAGCGTCCGGGGTGGCGCGTGACGCTCTCGGCCGACGGCGAGCTCACATGGCTCGACCCGGCCGGTCGCACCCGGACCACGCGACCACCCGACCCGCCCGGGCTCGTCCTGCGGCGGACCGAAGAGGAGGCTCCGGCGCCATCCTCGACGGCCGCACCCCGTCTGGCTGTCCCCGACGGCCCGCACTCGGCGCTCGAGCACCGGCTCGAGTCCGCCGCCCTGGCCGGGCGACCACGTGACGGCTGCCGGGTCGAGCTGCAGCATGTGACGAGGTGGCCCCCGGTCGACCTGTCGCCGCACCGTCGCAGAGTCGCCGAGCGCCGTCACGACCCCGGCGAAGCGCCGCCCTTCTGACCGAGGACCGGCACGGGCTCCGTCGCGCCGCGCCCTCGGCGGCGGCTGACCAGGTCTCGGGCCGCCTCGTCCCAAATGGGGTGCTCGAACTCGAAGCCCGCCTCCAGGAGGCGTCCGGGCACGACCCGGCGGCTCTTGAGGAGCAGCTCGGTGTCGGTGCGCAGGACCAGCGCGCCCAGCTCGGCCATCCACGCGGTGGCCGGCAGGCCAGGGCGCCCGCCCCAAGCGCGGCGCAGGCCGCGCATCAGCTCGCGCTGGGTCACGGGTCCGGGGGCGGCGAGGTTGACCGGACCGGACAGGTCGTCGCGCTCGAGGAGCAGGAGCACCGCGCGGACGAAGTCGGTGTCGTGGATCCACGACACGTACTGCTCCCCTCCGGCCACCGGCCCGCCGACGCCGAGACGGGCCATCCACGACATGACGTCGAAGACACCGCCCCGGTCCGGGCTCATGACCATCGCGGCGCGCAGGGCCACCCGGCGGGTGTGCGGCAGGTCGGCCTCCTGCTGCGCCGCCTCCCACGCCCGCGCGATGCGCACGCTGTACTCCCAGTAGTCCGGGACCCCCCGCTCGTGACCGCCGATGATGCCGGTCGCCTCGTCGTGCGCGCCGTCGCGGCGGTCGGCGTAGATCGTCGCCGTGCTCATCTGCAGCCAGACCCGCGGCGGCGCGGCGGCGGCCTCGAGGGCCCGGCCGACGGCACGGGTCGAGTCGACGCGCGAGTCCATCATCTGGCGCAGGTTGCGCTCGGTGTAGCGGCAGCTGACGGTCCGACCCGCGAGGTTGACGACGGCGTCGGCACCGTCGACCTCGCGCGCCCACTCCCCCACCGTCCGCCCGTCCCAGACGACGTGCCGCACCCCGCCCTCGAGCTGCTGCGGGCTGCGGCTGAGGACGACGACCTCGTGCCCGCTCGCCGCGAGCGCCCTGCGCAGGATGCCTCCGACCTGACCGGTTCCCCCCGGGATGACGACCTTCACGAGGCCGAGCATAGGTGGGCGCCCCGCGGTCCGCACGAGGGCAAAACCGGTGGCGCGCATCCGGGCAGGACGGCATCGTGATCCCGATGACGAGCAGCGACCTGTGGGACCGCGCGACCGCGGAACGCTACGACCGGGTGTCGGCCGGGATGTTCGCCCCCGAGGTCCTCGATCCCGCCGTCGACGCGCTGGCTGCGCTCGCCGGGGACGGGCCCGTCCTCGAGCTGGCCGTCGGCACCGGGCGGGTGGCCATCCCTCTCGCCGATCGGGGCCTCGAGGTGCACGGCATAGAACTCTCCGAGCCCATGGTGGACGTCCTGCACCGCACGCTCCCCGGCCTCCCGGTGACCGTCGGTGACATGGCGAGCGCCGGCTGCCCCCGGGCCAGACGGCCGTCCCGTTCGACGTCTCGCCCGACCACGCGGGGTTCGACACCTACGACCCGGCGACGCAGGAGGCCACCTCGCACCACTACACGCGCGAGCCCGACGGCTCGTTCCGGAACGGGGAGCACCACTTCCGCTACGTGTGGCCGTCCGAGTGCGACCTCATGGCGCGCCTCGCCGGGATGGAGCTCGAGCGGCGCAGCGCCGACTGGCGGGGCTCCCCCTTCACCGCGGACAGCGAGGCCCACGTCTCGGTGTGGCGCAGGCCGGTCGACGCGCGCGGGTAGGGTCGCGGCCATGGAGACGCGCCGCCTCGGAGCCACCGGACTCACCGTCTCGCGGCTCGGCCTGGGGACGATGGCGTGGGGCACCCGCACGTCGGCGGAGGACGCCAAGGACCTCCTCACGGCGTTCCGGTCGGCCGGCGGCACCCTCGTCGACACCGCCCACGGCTACGCGGGCGGCGCCGCCGAGGAGCTGCTCGGTGACCTCCTCCGGGGCCCGGACCGCGACGAGGTCGTCCTCGTGACCAAATCCGGCATCAGTCGGTCCACGGGCCACCGGGTCGTCGACTGCTCCCGCCGCACGATGCTCCACCAGCTCGAGCTGTCGCTGCGCCGCCTGGGCACCGACCACGTCGACGTCTGGCTCGCGCACACCTGGGACGACGAGACCCCGCTCGAGGAGACCGTCGGCGCCCTCGTGCACGCCTGGCAGAGCGGACGGGCCCGCTACGTCGGCGTCTCCAACCACGTCGGCTGGCAGGCCGCCCGCACGATGTCGCTCCTCCAGGACGCCGGCGTCCCGCTGGCCGTCGACTCGGTCGAGTACTCCCTCGTCGAGCGACGTCCCGAGCGCGAGCTCGTCGCCGCGTCGGCCTCGCTCGGGTTCGGCCTCCTGCCCTGGTCGCCGCTCGGCCGCGGGGTCCTCACCGGGCGCTACCGCGCCGGGGTGAGCGCCGACTCGCGGCTGGCCTCGGAGGAGTTCTCGCGGTTCGCCGGACGGCACGTCGGCGACCACACCCGCGGTGTCGTGGACGCCGTGCGCACCGCGGCGGACGGCCTCGGCGTCGCGCCGGCCGTCGTCGCGCTCGCGTGGGTCCGTGACCGGCCGGGAGTCGCCGCGCCCGTCGTCGGGCCGCGCACACCGGGCCAGCTGAGCGTGCTCCTGGCCTCCGAGGGCCTCGACCTGCCGGAGCAGATCGTCGACGCTCTCGACGAGGTCTCGGCCGAGCACGCCTGATCCGCGGCCCGCGGGCGGAGCGGACGAGGGCTCAGTCGTCCTTCTCGTCGTCGTCGTCCTCGTCGTCGAACTCGTCGTCGTCGAGACCGGAGTAGATCCGGGCGCGGTCGCCGTCCTCGTCGTCGTGGTCGTCGAGGTCCTCGTCGTCGTCCCCGGCGTAGACGTCGAGCGGCGTCATCTCGCCGTAGGCGTCGTAGAGGGCGCCGTCGTACTCCTCGAAGGCGTCGGCGACGTCCTCGTAGGCGGCGACGACGGTCGGGTCGTCCTCACCGCGCCGGGTGCTTGCGGCCTCCAGGTGCCGCTCGAGAGCGGACACGAGGTGGGCGAGCGCGGCGCGCGGGTCCGAGGCCATGTCCCGAACCGTACCGGTCCTGGCGCAGAATGTGTCGGTGGCCGACTACGAGTACCTCGTCCTGAGCTTCGGGCGCGAGGTGAAGCGCAACGACATCCGCCGCGCCCTGACCGAGCACGCCGAGTACGGGCACTGGGAATTGGCGACCACCCGCACCTACGTGGGTGGGCTGACCCGCACCTGGCTGCGCCGGAAGATCATCCGCGCGCGCCGCACCTACGACATCGCCGTCTGACGACGCCGCGGGCGCGGCTCAGCAGGTCTCGAGCAGGCGCCCGAGGACGCGCGTGCCGAAGCGGAGCGAGTCCGTCGGCACGCGCTCGTCGATCCCGTGGAACATCGGGGCGAAGTCGAGGTCGGCCGGCAGCCGCAGCGGGGCGAACCCGTAGCCGGTGATGCCGAGCAGCGACAGCGCCTTGTTGTCGGTGCCCCCGGAGAGGCAGTACGGCAGCACCTCGGCGTCCGGGTCCTCGGTGCGCAGCGCGTCGACCATCCGCTCGACGAGCGGCGCGTCGAACGGCGCGTCGAGGGCGATGTCGCGGTGGAGCACCTCGACCTGCACGTGCTCCCCGGCCAGCTCGCGCAGGGTGTCCATGAGCAGGTCCTCGTGCCCGGGCAGGAATCGGCAGTCGACGTTGGCCGAGGCGTGCTGCGGGATGACGTTGTGCTTGTACCCGGCGTCGAGCATCGTCACGTTGCTCGTGTCCTGGAGGGTGCCGCGCACGAAGCCCTGCGCTCCGCCGAGGTGCTCGAGCAGGTCCTCGAGATCCTCGTCGGACCAGCCGGTGCCCGTCAGCTCGGACAGCCCGTCGAGGAGCGTGCGCACCGACGGGATGTACTCGCGCGGCCACTTGTGCGCCGCGATCCGGGCGATCGCCTCGGCCAGGCGCACGATCGCGTTCTCGTCGTTGGGCACCGACCCGTGCCCGGCGCGCCCGGTGGCGGTGAGCCGCAGCCAGGCGATGCCCTTCTCGGCCGTCTGCAGCAGGTACGTGCGGCGCTCCTGTCCGTCACGGTCGGTGACCGTGACGCTGTAGCCGCCCACCTCGCTGATCGCCTCCGTGACGCCCTCGAAGACCTCGGGGTGCTGCTCGACCATAAAGTGCGAGCCCTGCACGCCCCCGGCCTCCTCGTCGGCGAAGAAGACGACGACGAGGTCGCGCGGCGGTACGACGCCGCGGCGGGCGATGTCGCGGACCGAGGCCAGCATCATCGCGTCCATGTCCTTCATGTCGACGGCGCCTCGGCCCCAGACGCAGCCGTCGCGCTCCTCCCCCGCGAACGGGTCGACGGACCAGTCCTCGGCGTTCGCGGGCACGACGTCGAGGTGGCCGTGGACGCACAGGGCGCCGCGCTCGCGGTCGGCGCCCGGGATGCGGACCGCCACGGTGACCCGACCGGGCTCGGACTCGTAGGTCTGCGGGTCGAGCCCGACCTCGCGCAGCTGCTCGACGACGTAGGCGGCCGCCTCGGCCTCACCGGGACCGCTCCCGTCGCCGTAGTTGCTCGTGTCGATGCGGATCAGCTCCTGGCAGATCCGGACGACCTCGTCCTCGGGGCGCAGCGTGTCGGTCATGTCCCCCACCCTAGGAGCCTCGGCGCGGCAGGGGCGATTTCGGTTCCCGGCCGGTGACCGTGTAATGTTTCGCGCTGTCGGAAGGCCTCCCCACGGGCCCGAAGAACACCACTCGTCCGGGTGGCGGAATTGGCAGACGCGCTAGCTTGAGGTGCTAGTGCCCGTATAGGGCATGGGGGTTCAAGTCCCCCCTCGGACACAGCAGAGCACGACGACGAAGGCCCCGAACCACAGGTTCGGGGCCTGCGTCGTGGGCGGGGCCGGCGCCCCGCCGGGTCAGCCGCCCGCGTAGGCGTCGGCCGCGTCGAGCACCGCCTGGACGAGCGGGTCGAGCGTGCCCGTGGCGTCGGCCGACACCGAGCCGTCCTCCACCGCCTTCGCGTACTGGTCCGCGAGCTTCTGCGCCTCGTCGGAGACCTTGCGAGCGTCGGCGCCGGACAGCGCCCGCTCCGTGGCCTCAGCGTGCCTCGCGACGTCGCGCGCCACCTTGGCGTCGACGGTGCCGTCCGCGGCGGCCTGCTGCACCGCCTCCTGGAGCGACGCGTAGGCGTCCGTGACCGGAGTGCCGTCGGGCGCGGTGTCGGTCGGCGTGTCGGAGGGGGTCTCGCTCGGGGTGGGCTCGGGCGAGGCCGTCGTCGGCTCCGGCTCGGGCGTGGTCTCGGCCGGTGTGGACTGCTCCGGGGCCGACTGCTGGGCCGACGCGGTGGGCGAGGCGCTCGGCGAGGCGTCGGCACCCCCGGTGTCGTCCTGCGAGGTGACGAGGTACCAGCCCACGAGGCCGACGACCAGCAGCGCGAGGATCGCGAGCACCCACGGGGTGGACGCGCCGCGCCTCCGCTCCGGCTCGCGCGGCGGCAGACCGGTCGTCGGCGGCGGCGGCGGGGGCAGCGGGGTGCTCGAGAGTCGCTGGGTTCGGTCGGCCCCACCGGCGGGCAGGACCGTCGTCGCGGCTGCGGCAGCCCCCGCGGCCGCGGCGCCACCGGTGGGGGCGCGGCGCGCGTCGACGGCGGCGAGCACGGCGCCCGCGTCGGCGGGTCGGTCGGCGGGGTCCTTGGCGAGCAGCGACGACACGAGGCCGGCCAGCCAGGCCGGGGTGTCGGGGCGCAGGTCGCGCACGTCGGGCACCGGGTCGTGGGTGTGCATCATCATCGTCGCCACCGCCGTGGGGCCCGAGAAGGGCGGCTCACCGGTCAGCAGCGCGAAGGCGAGGCAGCCGAGCGCGTAGAGGTCGGCCCGGCCGTCGACGCGCCCGCCCATCGCCTGCTCCGGCGACAGGTACTCGGCCGTCCCCATGACGGTGTGCGTGGCGGTGAGCGCCTGCTGGTTCGAGGCGTCGCCGAGCTGGGTGATGCCGAAGTCGAGGACCCGCAGCCGGCCGTCCGCGGCCGTGACGACGTTGGCGGGCTTGATGTCACGGTGGACCAGCCCGCGGCCGTGCGCGGCCTGCAGCGCGCCGGCGACCTGGCGGACGACGTCGACGACGTCGTCGACCGCGAACGGGCCCTCCCGCAGCCGCTCGGCGAGGCTCGGCCCGGGCAGCAGCTCCATCACGAGGTACGCGGTGTCGCCCTCGACACCGGTGTCGTGCACCGTGACGACGTGCGGGTGGTTGAGGCCGGCCGTCACGCGGGCCTCGCGCTCGAACCGCACCGCACCGGACTCGTCGGGGACGCGGGTGAGGTCGATCGTCTTGATCGCCACCTGCCGCCCGAGGACGGTGTCGGTGGCGCGCCACACCTCGCCCATCCCGCCCCGCCCGATGGGCGTGTCGAGGACGTAGCGACCGGCCAGCCTGCGCTCCTGCGTGGTCATCCGACAACCCTAAACGGCTGCCGTAGGGTGGGCGGGTGCTCGAGTCAGTGACCGCCGTGCGCTACGTCGCCCCTCTGCGGGAGGGCGGTTCGCTGCCGGGGCTCGTCGAGGCCGACGACCTCGGGACCTACGTCGTCAAGTTCACCGGCGCCGGGCAGGGCCGCAAGGTCCTCGTCGCCGAGGTGCTCGTCGGCGAGGTCGCCCGCCGGGTCGGCATCCCGACCCCGCGCCTGGCCGTCGTCGACCTGCCGAGCGCGATCGCCCGCTACGAGGCCGACGAGGAGGTCCAGGACCTGCTCAACGCCAGCCCGGGCCGCAACCTCGGCGTCGACTTCCTGCCCGGGGCCTTCGGCTACGACGGCTCGCGGCCGCCGAGCGCCGAGGACGCCGCGGCCATCCTCTGGCTCGACGCCTACACGGCCAACGTCGACCGCACCTGGGCCAACCCCAACCTCCTCGTCTGGCACCGCCGGGCCTGGGCGATCGACCACGGGGCGGCCCTGTGGTTCCACCACTCCTGGCCGAGCCGCCCGCCGGACGTCGGGCGCTTCGTCGCCCAGCCGTTCGACGCGAGCGGCCACGTCCTGGCGCCGGTGGCCGGGTCGGTCCGGGCCGCGCACGAGCGGTTCGCCCCGCTCCTCACCGACGACGTCCTGCGCGAGGTCGTCGACGAGGTGCCGGAGGAGTGGCTCGAGACCACGGCGAGCCTGCCCGACCTCGACGCCGTCCGCGCCGCCTACCGCGAGCACCTCGGGATGCGCCTCGCCGCGCCCTCCGCCTGGCTGGACGGTGCGCAGTGAGCCACGCCTACCAGTACGTGGTCGTGCGCTTCGTGCCGCGCGTCGACCGGGGCGAGTGCCTCAACGTCGGCGTCGTCCTGCACTCCCAGTCCGCGGGCGTGCTGCGTTGCGCCTGGCACCTCGACGAGGACCGCATCCGGGCCTTCGCGCCCGACGCCGACCTCGACGGCCTGCGCGGGGCGCTCGACGCCGTTGGGGGCATGTGCGAGCGGCCCCCGGCGGGCGTGGACGCGACGCTGACGACCCAGGGCAAGCGCTTCGGGTGGCTCAGCGCGCCGCGCTCGACCGTCCTCCAGCCCGGCCCGGTCCACGGCGGGTCCGCCGCGGACCCGGCCGCCGAGGTCGAGCGGCTGCTCGACCACCTCGTCCGCTGAGCGCCCCGGGCGTCAGCCCGCGCGGACCGGCGCGAGGATCTTCTCGAGGTCGGCCAGCGTGTACGGCTTGCTCAGGTAGTCGTCCATGCCCGCCGCGAGCATCCGCTCCCGGTCCCCCTCGGCGGCATTGGCCGTCAGGGCGATGATCCGCGGCGGCGGTCCCGGGCGGACGCGCAGCTGCTCCGTCGCACGGACGCCGTCGAGGTTGGGCATGTTGACGTCCATGAGGACGACGTCGTAGCGGTGCGCCGAGAGCGCCTGGAGCGCCTCGATGCCGGTGGCGCCGGCGCTGCCGCCGGCGCAGCCGAGCACGGGCAGCGAGAACGTGAACGACGAGCCCTCGCCGACCGTCGACTGCACCTGGATCGCGCCGCCGAGCCGCTGGGCGATGCGGGCGCAGATCGCGAGGCCAAGACCGGTGCCGCCGTGGGTGCGCGTCGTCGACGCGTCCCCCTGGGCGAACGCGGTGAAGATCCGCGAGAGCCGGTCCGCGGGGATGCCCATCCCGGTGTCGACCACCTCGAGGACGAGCGTGCCCGGGGCAGTCTCGGCGTCGGGGCGCAGGAGGGGCGCGGCCGCGAGGTGGCTCGCGTGGATCCGCACACCACCGCGCTCGGTGAACTTCAGCCCGTTGCCGACGAGGTTGACGAGCACCTGGCGCAGGCGGACCAGGTCGCTGCAGACGAGCTCGGGGACGTCGGGGTCCACCGACCACCACAGCGACAGGCCCCGCCGCTCGGCCTTCGTCGTGAACATCGTGCAGACGTCCTGGATGAGTGCGCGCACGTCGGTCGAGGTCGACTCCATCTCGAGCTCGCCGCTCTCGAGGGCGCTGAAGTACTCGGTGCGCGTGAGGTCGACGACCTCGCCGTGCAGGCGCACCTCGCGGGCCTCGGGGTCGAGGGTGAGCGGGCCGAAGCGGCGCAGGTCGGTCTCGGCGACGTGGACGCGGGGGCGCCGGCGCATCGCCCGGCTGCGGCGGCACACCTCGAGGCCGTCCATCTGGGGCAGCGAGATGTCGAGGAGGACGACCTCGCGGTCGTGGCGGCGTGCGGCCTCGACGCCGGCGGCGCCGTTGTCGGCCTGCACGACCCGGAAGCCCTCGGACTCCAGGAGCGACGCCGCGACGGACGCGCCGCCGCGGATTCGGTCCGGACGGCCGATGCCGTGATCACCCCTCCGGCGGAGCCGGGGCGCGCAGGGCCCAGGCGGCAACGGCGCCGGCCGCGGCGACGTTGAGCGAGTCCACTCCCCCGGCCATCGGGATGCGCACGACGGTGTCGACCCCGGCGAGGGTGCGCCGGGCCAGCCCGTCGCCCTCGGTGCCGAGGACGAGTGCGAGCCGCCCGGGCGGGTCGGCCGCCAGCTCGTCGAGCCCGACAGAGTCCTCGGTCAGGGCGAGGGCGGCGACGTGGAAGCCGAGCCCGTGCAGCTCCTCGATACCGCCCGGCCACGGGTCGATGCGTGTCCACGGCACCTGGAAGACGGTGCCCATCGACACGCGGACGGCCCGGCGGTAGAGCGGGTCGGCGCAGCGCGGGGTGACGAGCACGGCGTCGACGCCGAGCGCGGCCGCCGAGCGGAAGACGGCGCCGACGTTGGTGTGGTCGACGACGTCCTCGAGCACGAGGACCCGCCGGGCGGCCTCGAGGACCTCGGCGAGCGACGGCAGCGCGGGGCGGTGCATCGCCGCGAGCGCGCCGCGGTGCAGGTGGAAGCCGGTGAGGCGCTCGATGACGTCGTGGGCCCCGACGAACACCGGCACGCCGTCGGCCTCGGCGTCGGCGACGACGTCCGCGAGGTCGGTGAGCCAGCGCTCGGCCATGAGGTAGGAGCGCGGCCGGTGCCCCGCGGCGAGGGCCCGCCGGATGACCTTCTCGGACTCCGCGACGTACAGCCCGCCCTCGGGCTCCAGGCGGCGTCGCAGGGCGACGTCGGTCAGCGAGACGTAGTCGGCGAGGCGGGGGTCGGCGGGGTCGGAGACGGTCGTCGGCACGCGCACGAGGCTAGGCCAGGACGGCGCGGGCGATGACGACGAGGCCGGCGACCACGCAGAAGCCGAGCACGAGCCGGCGGAACCGTTCGGGGTCCACCCGCCGGCGGACGGGCACCGCGAGGGCGTAGCCGACCAGCGCGAACGGGATGAGCGCAAGCCCGGCGAGCACCTGGTCGCGGTGGACCTCGCCGCCGAGCGCCAGCCCCGCCACCGCCATCCCGGACCCGACGAGGAAGAAGGCCGCGAGCGTCGAGCGCACACGTTCGGGCCGCTCGTGCTGGAGGACCAGGGCGAGGAAGGGCCCCCCGATCGCGGCGGCGGTGCCCGAGACCCCCGAGACCGCTCCGGCGACGAGCGTGTTCGCGCGCGTCGGGCGCAGGTCGACCGCGCGGACCGACAGGGCGACCGTCACGAGGATGAGCGCGCCGACGAGCGCCGCGATGGCCCGCGGCGAGAACCACGCGGCGACGGCCACCCCGGCCGGTGTCAGGACGGCCCGGGCCACGAGGGCGAGGGCCAGCGGCCCGCGGGCCAGGTCGCGGACGCCGTGCGAGAGCTGGAGGACGGGCAGGGTGATGCTCGGCAGCAGGAGGGCCACCGGCATGAGGTCCGGGGCCAGCAGGACGACGAGCGGGGCGGCGACGACCGACATCCCGAAGCCGACGACCGACTGGACGAGCGCGCCCGCGAGGACCGACAGCCCGAGCGCGACGAGGACGAGCGGCGTCACGGGAAGACGACGAGCTTGACGACGGCCACGACGCCGACGACGACGATGATCGCCCGCAGCACGGGGGCGGGCAGACGGCGCCCGACGGTGGAGCCGACGACGCCGCCGATCGTCGAGCCGACCGCGATGAGGAGGACCACGAGCCAGTCGATCTGGTCCGGGGCGACGAGGACGAAGACGAGCGCCGCGACGAAGTTGACGACCGAGGCGAGCACGTTCTTCAGGCCGTTGATGCGCTGGAGCGGGTCGCTCGAGAGGGCGCCGAGGATGCCGACGAGGATGATGCCCTGCGCCGCACCGAAGTACCCGCCGTAGACGCCGGCGCCGAGGACCCCACCCTGCATGAGCCGGCGGTGCGTGCTCGCGGCCTCGGCCCCTCCCGCCTCGCGCCGCCGTGCCGTCCACGCGTTGAGGCGCGGTCCGGCGACGACGAGGACGAGGCCCAGCACGATGAGCACCGGCACGATCGCGCGGAAGAGGTCGGGGTCGAGGACGAGCAGCAGCACCGCACCGAGGGTGCCGCCGAGGAAGGACATGGGGGCGTAGCGACGCAGCTGCGGACCCATCCCCCGCAGCTCGCGGCGGTACCCGATCGAGCCCGTGACGCTGCCGGGGACGAGGCCGATGTTGTTCGACACGTTCGCCGTGACCGGCAAGATCCCGAGCAGCAGCAGGGTCGGGAAGGTGATCAGCGTGCCGGAGCCGACGATGGTGTTGATGGTGCCGGCGCCGATGCCCGCGAGGACGACGAGCAGGGCTTCTCCGAGGGACACCGGGCCACCCTAGTGCGGAGCTCCACCGCGAGGGCCGCCGCGGCCACGACACCGACGAGCACGGCGTATCCGACTGTCGTGGTGTCGAGCCCGAGTGCAAGGGTGAGTGCACCGGCGACGAGCGCGGGCACCGAGAACGCGAGGTAGCTGACGACGTAGACGGCCGACATCAGGCCGGCGCGCTCGTGCGGCTGCGCGAGCGCGCTGACCGCGCGCAGCGCACCGAGGAAGGCGCTGCCGAACCCGGCCCCGGCGACCACGACCGCCATGACGAGCAGCGGCAGGAGGGTGAGGACGAGGGACGCGACGAAGGCGACGAGCCCGGTGACGAGGGCGATGAGCCCGAAGCGGCGCAGGTCGGCGGCCGGTCGCTCCCGCCCGGCGTACGAGGCCAGCGCGCCGGTCCCGGTGAACGCGCCGAGCACGAGTCCGGCGACGAGGTGCCCCGGCACCGCGAAGCGGGTCGCGAGCACGCTGCCGCTGACCGACAGCATCAGCCCGCCGAGCGACCACGTCGCGGCCATGACGGGCACCGACGTCCTGAAGGTCCCGCGGGCCGTCGCGGGGACGGCGACGACCGGGAGCATCGAGCGGAGCGCGCCCGGGCGACGGGGTGCGGTCTCGGGCAGGAACGGCACCGCGAGCAGCAGGACGACCACGAGCCCGCCGAGCACGGCGTAGACCAGGCGCAGCGGAGCGGGCGCGAGGTCGGCCAGCGCACCGGCGACCACCCCGCCGAGCGCCAGCCCGACGAGGGGCGCCACCCCGTTGACGACGGCGCCGCGCTGGGTCCCGTGGCGCTGCAGGTCGAGGAGGAAGGCACCCATCACGCCCATGGCCGCGCCGGTCGCGAGCCCCTGGACCACCCGGGCGGCGACGAGCGCCGCGGTCCCCTCCGCCCCGAGGAACAGGGCGAGGGCCCCGAGCTCGACGAGCAGGGCGGCGGCGAGGACGGGACGGCGGCCGACGTGGTCCGAGAGCCGCCCGACGAGCAGGAGCGCGGCGAGCAGGGCGAGGACGTAGACGGCGAAGACGACGGTGAGCGTCGCCGGGCCGAAGCCGAAGGCCTCCTCGTAGGCCGGGTACAGCGGGCTCGGCGCGCTCGAGGCCGCGAGGAAGGTGGCCACGGTGGCACCGACGACCACGAAGGCCGGGGCCGGGGTGAGGCGGAGGGACATCGCCGTGCTCCGTTCTGGAATCATCGAACCGTTCGCCTCGTTGAACCTCGTGCCACCGGCCACTATTCCAAGGAAGTCGAACCGTTGTCCCGGCCCTCCTCGCCCCGCCTCATGGACCACCCCGACCTCGCCGCCGTCGAGCTCCCGGTGGTGCTCTTCGCGCTGAGCGACCCGACGCGCCTCGCGCTCGTGCGCGAGCTCGCGACGGAGGGCCCGCGGACCGTCGAGGAGTGCCGCGAGAGCGAGCCGGGCGTGCCGAAGTCGACGTTCTCGCACCACCTGCGCACGCTGCGCGAGGCCGGCGTCGTGCGCAACGAGCCCGCCGGGCGCCACCGGGTCGTCACCCTGCGCCGCGACGAGCTCGACGCGCGCTTCCCCGGCCTGCTCGACGCCGTCGTCCACGACTGAGCGCCCGGACCTCGTCGAGGTCCGGGCGCTCGGTCGCGTCGCTCAGGGCTGGGCCGGAGGTGCCGGCGGGGCCGGCGGCGGCTCGACCGGCGGGGTGGCCGGCGGGGCCATCGGCTCGGTCGCCGGCGGGGCCGCGGGCGCCTCGCGCGGCGGCACCGCGTCGGCGTCCGGACGGATGGGGGGCTGGACGCGCGAGGCCGGCTGGGCGTGCTCCTCGGCCTCCTTGCTCGACTGGGCGGCCTGGCCGCGGGCCCGCTCGAGGGCGGACTTCGGGTCCTCGAGCGTCGTCTCCTCGAAGGCGTTGCCGAGCATCTCGCCCGGGTCGACCCACTCGTCGTCGCCGCCGTCGCCCGAGGGCTTCGTGGCGCCGAGCGCCCCGCCGATGCCGCGCAGCGCGTCGGTCAGCTCGCTCGGGATGATCCACATCTTGTTGGAGTCACCACGGGCGATCTGCGGCAGCACCTGGAGGTACTGGTAGGCGAGCAGCTTCTGGGTCGGCTTGCCACGGTGGATGGCGTCGAACACCTGCTGGATGGCGCGGGCCTGGCCCTGGGCCTCGAGGATGCGGGCCTGCGCCGAGCCCTCGGCCCGCAGGATCTGGCTCTGCTTCTCGCCCTCGGCCGTGAGGATCTGGCTGGCCTTGGTGCCCTCGGCGTTGAGGATGGCCGCGCGGCGGTCGCGCTCGGCCTTCATCTGCTTCTCCATCGACTCCTGGATGGAGGCGGGCGGGTCGATGGCCTTGAGCTCGACGCGGTTGACGCGGATGCCCCACTTGCCGGTCGCCTCGTCGAGGACGCCGCGCAGCTGGCCGTTGATCTGGTCGCGGCTGGTCAGCGTCTGCTCGAGGTCGAGCGAGCCGATGACGTTGCGCAGCGTCGTGACGGTGAGCTGCTCGATGCCGGCGATGAAGTTGGCGATCTCGTAGACCGCGGACTTCGGGTCGATCACCTGGTAGTAGATGACGGTGTCGATCGAGACGACGAGGTTGTCGCTCGTGATGACCGGCTGCGGCGGGAACGAGACGACCTGCTCGCGCTGGTCGATGTTGGCGCGCACGATGTCGACGAACGGCACGAGGAAGTGCAACCCGCCCTCGAGGGTGCGCGAGTAGCGACCGAGGCGCTCGATGATGAGGGCGGTCTGCTGCGGGACGACGCGCACGGTGCGGACGAGCACGATGATCGCGAAGACCGCGAGCAGCAGGATGACGACGAGTGGACCGATTCCGTCCATGGTGGTGCCTTTCCGTCGGTGCCCGGTCGGGGCACGGGGTCAGGTGGTGGGGGTAATCGGGGGTGCGGGCAGCGGGACGACGATCGCGGTCGCGCCGTGGATGGCGATGACCCGGACCTGGTCGCCGGGACCGGCGGGCGCGCCGCCCTCGGCGAGCCGGGCCGACCACGTCTCGCCCGCGAGCTTGACGCGGCCGTCGGTCTCGGTGACGGCCTGCAGGACCCAGGCCTCGCGCCCGACGAGGCCGGCCGCACCGATGTGGTGGTCGGTGACCGCGTCGGTGAACTTGCGCTTGAGCATCGGGCGCACGACGAGCAGGAGCACCATCGCGAAGACGACCGCGACGACGACCTGGAAGAAGAACGGTGCGCCGAGCGCCGCCGCGATCGCCCCGGCGAGCGCGCCGCCGGCGAACATGACGAAGACGAAGTCGACGGTGGCGGCCTCGATGGCCGCGAGCACGAGTGCGACGCCCAGCCATCCGAGCCAGGCGTTGTCGGTCAGCCAGTCCATCGGCCTCCCCTTCCCTCCGGTGTCGTGGCTCGGACGCGCGGTCGGCGCCCTCGGTTCCCTGTCGCCTCAGCGGGCGCGGGCGGCGTAGCGGTCCCCGCGGACCTCGAGCTCGAGCGGCATGCCGAAGGTGCGCTCGAGGTTCTCGGCGGTCAGGGTGATCTCGATCGGGCCCTGCGCGACGACGCGGCCCTCGCGCAGCAGCAGGACGTCGGTGAAGTGCGGCGGGATCTCCTCGACGTGGTGGGTCACGAGGACGAGGGCGGGCGCGGCGAGGTCGGCGGCGATCGCCCCGAGCCGGCGCACGAGGTCCTCGCGGCCGCCGAGGTCGAGGCCGGCGGCAGGCTCGTCGAGGAGCATGAGCTCGGGGTCGGTCATGAGGGCGCGGGCGATCTGCACCCGCTTGCGCTCCCCCTCCGACAGCGTGCCGTACCGCCGCTCGGCGAGGTGGCTCGCGCCCAGGGCGTCGAGGAGCTCGGCGGCGCGCGCCTCGTCCATCCCGTCGTACGCCTCGCGCCACCGGCCGACGACGCCGTAGGAGGCGGTGACGACGACGTCGCGGACCTTCTCGTGCGGCGGGATGCGTTCCGCGAGCGAGGCGCTCGACAGGCCGATGCGCGGCCGGAGCTCGAAGACGTCGACCGCGCCGAGGACCTCCCCGAGGACGCCCGCGACCCCGGTCGTCGGGTGCATCCGGCCGGCGGCGATCTGCAGGAGGGTGGTCTTGCCGGCGCCGTTGGGGCCGAGGACGACCCAGCGCTGGCCCTCCTCCACCTCCCACGACAGGTCGTCGAGGATGGTGGTGTCGCCGCGCACGACGCCGACACCGGCGAGGGCCAGGACGTCGCTCATGCCACCGACCCTAGTTGACGGCGTGCTCCGCGCCGGCCGCGCCGCGCGGTCAGGAGGCCCGCATCGGGGTGCCGGGCCGCCCGTGGCCGTCGGCCACCACCTCCGCGACGACCGAGAGGGCGATCTCACCGGGCGAGCTGCCCCCGATCGAGAGGCCGGCGGGGACGTGCAGGCGGTCCAGCTGCTCGTCGTCGAGGCCCTCGCCGCGCAGCTGCTCGAGCAGGGCGGCCGACCGGTGGCGGCTGGCCATCATCGCGACGTAGGGCACCCCGGCCCGTAGCGCGTCGCCGAGGAGCGGGTAGGCGCCGTCGCCGTCGTGGTTGCACACGACGAGCGCGTCGACGGTCCCGAGCGCGCCGAGGGCGTCCCCGACGGGGGCGGCGTCGAGCAGCGTGGCATCCCACCCCGTGGCCGTGGCGATCGCCACCAGCGACTGCGCGATCCGGTTGTCGAAGACGGCGACCAGGTGCCCGAGGGCGCCCTCGACCGGCGTGGCGCCGCTGCCGAGGACGGGGTCGTGCCGGGTGTCGCTCACGCGCCCACGACCCCGCGGTAGACCTCGAGGGTGCGCTCGGCGATCGTGCCCCACGAGAACGACTGGACGGCCCGGCGCCGGCCGGCGGCGCCGAAGCGGGCCGCGCGGTCGAGGTCGGAGACGGCGTCGGTGAGGGCGGCCGCGAGGTCGGCGACGAAACGGTCCTCGTCGACCGGCGTCCCGGTGCCGTCCTGGACCTGCTCGATCGGCACGAGCCAACCGGTCTCGCCGTCGACGACGACCTCGGGGATGCCGCCGGTCGCCGTCGCGACGACGGGCAGCTCGCACGCCATCGCCTCGAGGTTGACGATGCCGAGCGGCTCGTACACCGACGGGCAGACGAACACCGACGAGGCGCTGAGGACGGCCGTCACCTCGTCGCGCGGGAGCATCTCGCTGATCCACACGACGCCGTCGCGCTCGGCGCGCAGGTCATCGACGAGCCCCTCGACCTCGGTCTTGATCTCCGGGGTGTCCGGCGCGCCGGCGAGGAGCACGAGCTGCACCTCGGGCGGCAGCTGCGCGGCGGCGCGCAGCAGGTAGGGCAGGCCCTTCTGGCGGGTGATCCGGCCGACGAAGACGACGGCCGGGCGGTCGGGGTCGATGCCGTGCCGGCGCACGACGTCCGGGGCGTCGTTCGGCCGCCAGAGCTCGGCGTCGATCCCGTTGTGCACGACGAGGACCTTGGCGGGGTCGACGCTCGGGTAGGAGCGCAGGATGTCCTCGCGCATCCCCCCGCTCACCGCGATGACGGCCGCCGCGCCCTCGTACGCGGTGCGCTCGACCCACGACGAGAGCCGGTAGCCACCGCCGAGCTGCTCGGCCTTCCACGGCCGCATCGGCTCGAGGCTGTGGGCCGACAGCACGTGTGGCACGCCCTCGAGGAGGCCGGCGACGTGCCCGGCGAAGTTGGCGTACCAGGTGTGGGAGTGGACGAGATCGGCTCCGGCACAGGCGGCGGCCATCGTCAGGTCCACCCCGAGGGTGCTGAGGGCGGCGTTGGTGCCCTCGAGCTCCGGCAGGTCGGGGTGGCTCGTCGTCCCCTCCTCGTCCCTCGGGCCCCCGAAGGCGTGGACGCGCACGTCGGTGTCGTCCCGTTCCCGCAGGGCCCGGGTCAGCTCGGCGACGTGCACCCCCGCTCCCCCGTAGATCGACGGCGGGTACTCCTTGGTCAGGATGTCGATGCGCACGGTTTTCACCGTAGTGGCGAACGGGGGCTGCCGACGAGGCCGATCACCCCATAGGTTGGTCGCATGGCGTACCGCAGCGGAGGTCCCAAGGTCCTGGCCATCGTCCTCGCGGGTGGGGAGGGCAAGCGGCTGATGCCGCTGACGCGCGACCGCGCCAAGCCCGCCGTGCCGTTCGGGGGCATCTACCGGCTCATCGACTTCGCGCTGTCGAACGTCGTCAACTCCGGCTACCTCAAGGTCGTCGTGCTGACGCAGTACAAGTCGCACAGCCTCGACCGGCACGTGACCAAGACGTGGCGGATGAGCACGATGCTGGGCAACTACGTCGCCCCGATCCCCGCGCAGCAGCGCATCGGCAAGTCCTGGTACCTCGGCAGCGCCGACGCGATCTTCCAGAGCCTCAACACGATCACCGACGAGAAGCCCGACATCGTCGTGGTCGTCGGCGCGGACCACGTGTACCGGATGGACTTCTCGCAGATGGTCGACCAGCACGTCGCGAGCGGCGCCGGCGTCACCGTCGCCGCGATCCGCCAGCCGAAGGCCGACGCCGACCAGTTCGGCGTCATCGACGTCGAGCCCGACGACCCGACCCGCATCCGCGCGTTCCTCGAGAAGCCGAAGGACCCCCAAGGCCTGCCGGACTCCCCGGACGAGGTGCTCGCGAGCATGGGCAACTACGTCTTCACCGCCGACGCGCTCATCGACGCCGTGACCAAGGACTCGACGACCGAGGGCAGCAAGCACGACATGGGCGGCGACATCGTCCCGGCCCTCGTCGCGCAGGGCGCCGCGTCGGTCTACGACTTCAAGAACAACGTCGTCCCCGGCGGCACCGAGCGCGACATGGGCTACTGGCGCGACGTCGGGACGATGGACTCCTACTACGAGGCGCACATGGACCTCGTGTCGATCCACCCGGTCTTCAACCTCTACAACTACGACTGGCCGATCTACACGACCTACGGCCCGTTCCCGCCGGCCAAGTTCGTCCACGGTGCGCACGGCCGGTTCGGCGAGGCGCTCAACTCGGCCGTCTCCCCCGGCGTCGTCATCTCCGGCGCGCGCGTCATCGGCTCGGTCGTCTCCCCCGACGTCCACGTGCACAGCTACACCGAGGTCGAGGACAGCGTCCTGCTCGACGGCGTGCAGATCGGGCGCAACTGCACGATCCGCCGCGCGATCATCGACAAGAACGTCACGGTGCCCGAGGGGACGACGATCGGTGTCGACCGCGAGGCCGACCTGGCCCGCGGGTTCACCGTCACCGACTCCGGCATCACGGTCGTCGGCAAGGGCCAGGAGATCAGCGCCCGGCCGGTGGAGGGCGCGTGAGCGGCACCGCCCGGCCGGTCCGTATCGGCGCGCAGCTCCAGCCCCAGCACGCGAGCTACGCCGAGATCCGCCGCACCTGCGCGCGGCTCGAGGAGGCGGGCGTCGACGTGATCTTCAACTGGGACCACTTCTTCCCGCTCTACGGCGAGCCCGACGGCGCCCACTTCGAGTGCTGGACGATGCTCGCGGCGTGGGCCGAGGCCACGGAGCGCGTCGAGATCGGCGCCCTCGTCACGTGCAACAGCTACCGCAACCCGCAGCTGCTCGCCGACATGGCGCGCACCGTCGACCACGTCAGCGCCCGCGACGGCGCCGAGGGTCGCCTGATCCTCGGCATCGGGTCGGGATGGTTCGAGCGCGACTACACCGAGTACGGCTATGAGTTCGGGACGGCGGGAGGCCGGCTCGACGCGCTGGCCCGCGACCTGCCGCTCATCGAGGAGCGGTGGTCGAAGCTCAACCCCGCGCCGACGCGCAAGATCCCCGTCCTCATCGGTGGTGGGGGCGAGCGCAAGACGCTGCGCATCGTCGCCGAGCACGCCGACATCTGGCACGGCTTCGGCGACCCGGAGACGGTGGCGCACAAGCACTCCGTCCTCGACGAGTGGTGCGCCAAGGTCGGGCGCGACCCCGCCGAGATCGAGCGCTCGGCAGGCGTCTCGCCCAAGCCGGGGCGTCTGCCCGAGGACGTCGACGACTACGCCGCCGGGGCCCAGGCCCTGCACGACGTCGGCACGCGGCTGTTCACGGTCGGGCTCAACGGCCCCGACCACGACCTCGGTCCGGTCCGCGACCTGATCGCCTGGCGGGACTCCCTCACCGGCTGACCCGGCGGGCGAGCACGTCGAGCACCGTGCCGACGCGCCGGCTCCGGTCTCCCCCGACCTCGAGGACGGTCGTGCTCGCGGGGAGGAGCTCGTCGTCGTCGAGCAGGTCGAGCAGCGCGGTGTCGGCGGCCTCGCGCAGCGCTGCGTCCTCCTCGTCCGGCACGGACACGCCGATGGTACCCGCGAGCGGGAGGACGACGAGCAGGTCGACGTGCGCGTGCGCCCGAGCGGTCAGCGACCGCAGCGCGCGCGCCGAGCCCGCCGTGACGCCGGGCCGGCCCGGCGCGTCGAGCGCCTCGAGGTAGGCGAGCAGGTCCAGCGGCCCGCGCTCGGCGGCTGACCTCGCCCGTCGACCAACACACGACGCCCTTGCCACGTCCCGTCCGCTGCGAGACCATGTGGCCCGAGAGGGGGGGCTGGGATGGGAGCACCGGATCTCGCGATCCCCATGGGGGTCCTCATCACGGCGGCGGCGTTCGTCGCCGGCGCCTTCGGGTCGCGCGCCGAGACGGTGCTGGCGCGCTTGCCGAGCGATCTCGCCCGGACGCTGGACTGGACCCGTGACGAGCGAGACCCCGATCCTCCGGTCGGGAGGCTGGGGGTGTCCGGGGTGCGGATCGTCGCCTGCACGCTCTTCGTCGCCAATCTCGTGCTCGGCGCTTCGGGACTCGTCGACGACGCGGACGCCTGGGAGGTCGGGGTCGTCGGCGTCCACCTCGTGACACACGCCGTCGTGCTGTGGTGGACCCTCCGCGAGTGCTCCGAGGCCGCGGTTCGCTACCGGTCGACGCGCCAGACATCCGCCGCATGGGTGATGTTCGAGGCACTGGGCTTCGACGTCCCTCCCCGTGACACGCCCGGACGGCGCGGCGTCGTGCGGCAGCACCTAGCCATGGTCCAGCTCGCGGTCGACACCGTTCCGAGCGACGTGCCCGACGGTGCGTTCCGCAGGCAGCTGGCAGAGGCACACCTCGCGTACGCCGAGGTGCTGCTGGACGAGGGGCACGCCGCCGAGGCCCTGACCGAGATCGACCATGCTGACGCACAGCCCTGGTCGCCGGAATGGCTTGAACGGACAGGCGAGCACGAGACCGCCGACTGGATGGCCACGGGCTCACAGTCCCGACGGTTGCTGATGCGGGCCCGGGCACATCGGCTGCTGGGAGAGCGCTCGGCCGAGCTCGACAAGAGGCTGGCCGCCGCTCGCCTGGGGGGTCTTGCGACGATCGACGGCGACGCAGTCGTCGAGGCCGCCGTCTCCGCCGGACGCGTTCGAGAGCTGGCGGACACGATCCGGCGTGGAACGGACGAGGAAGTCGACTGGATCGGCGACCTCGCCAGGGCGTTGTGGCTGGCGTGCGAGTCCGAGATTCCGTCGGCTTTCGAGCCGCCGGATCCCCGACTGACCCTCGACGATTTGCGGCTCCTCGAGGTGGCGAGTCCGTTCGGGGGTCAGTATGCCGAGAGGTTGGTCGACGCTCTGCTGCGTGGTGCTAGGGCGGAGCCGGATCCTGCGCTGGCGGCGACGATGCTGGCCGAGGCCTCGGCCGTCGTCGACCACAGGCTGGCGACCGACGGCGACGACCCGCGGTGGGCCGAGCTGCACCAACTGCTCACCACCATGACGCTGGAAGGTCCTTCCAGTGACCGGTCCGGGGGCCAGCATCCGACCATCCCCGGCTAGCCTGCCGGTGTGCCCTCCCCCGAGACGCCGCCCCTCCCGCCGCAGCCCGACCCCGAGGCGCGCACGCTCCTCGTCTCGCTGAGCGGGCCGGACCGACCGGGCGTCACGAGCGCCGTCTTCGCGGCGGCCGCGACCGTCGGCGGTGACGTCCTCGACCTCGAGCAGGTCGTCGTCCGCGGGCACCTCGCCCTGTCGGTGCTCCTCGCACCCGGGCCGGACGAGAACGTCCTCACCGACCGCATCACCCGGGCCGGCGAGGAGATGGGGATGCACGTCCAGCTCGTGGCCGGGCGCGGCGACAACGCCCGCCGGCGCACCGGCCGGGCCGCGGTCGTCGCGATGGCCCGTCCGCTCGAGACGCGTCACGTCGCGGCCGTCGCCCGGGCGGTCGCCGCGCACGGCGCGAACATCGACCGCATCCGGCGCCTGTCGCGCTGGCCGGTGACGACGGTCGAGCTCGACGTCTCCGGTGCCGATGTCGACCGGCTGCGCCGCGACCTCGCCCTCGTCTCGGCGAGCACCGGCTGCGACATCGCGGTGGCGCCGGCCGGCCTGGCCCGGCGCGGGGGCCGGCTCGTCGTCATGGACGTCGACTCCACGCTCATCCAGGACGAGGTCATCGAGCTCATCGCCGAGCACGCCGGCACCGCCGAGGAGGTCGCGGCGGTCACCGAGCGCGCGATGCGCGGCGAGCTCGACTTCGCCGAGAGCCTCCACGCCCGCGTCGCGACGCTCGCCGGGTTGCCGGTCTCCGTCCTCGACGAGGTGCGGGCCTCCGTCCGGCTGACCCCCGGTGCCCGCACGCTCGTGCGCACCCTCAAGTCGCTCGGCTTCACCGTCGCGCTCGTCTCGGGCGGGTTCGCCGAGGTCGTCGAGCCGATCGGGGTCGAGCTCGGCGTCGACCACGTCCGCGCCAACCGGCTCGAGGTGCTCGACGGCCGGCTGACCGGTCGCGTCACCGGCGCGGTCGTCGACCGGCCGGGCAAGGCGGCCGCGCTGCGCGAGTTCGCCGCCCTCGAGGGGCTGCCGCTCACGCGGACGGTCGCCATCGGAGACGGGGCCAACGACCTCGACATGCTCGGCGTGGCCGGTCTCGGGGTCGCGTTCAACGCCAAGCCGGTCGTGCGCGAGCAGGCGGACACGTCGGTCAACGTGCCCTACCTCGACACCGTCCTGTTCCTCCTCGGCGTCAGCCGCGAGGAGATCGAGGACGCCGAGACCGCGGAGGCCTGACCCTCAGGCCCCGATGGCGTGGTAGCCGCCGTCGACGTGGATCATCTCGCCGGTCGTCGCCGGGAACCAGTCCGACAGCAGCGAGACGCACGCCCGGGCCGTGGGCACCGCGTCGTTGACGTCCCAGCCGAGCGGCGCGCGCGTGCCCCACGCCTCCTCGAACTGCTCGAAGCCGGGGATGGACTTGGCCGCGGTCGTGCGGATCGGGCCGGCGGCGACGATGTTGCAGCGCACGCCCTTCGGGCCGAGGTCGCGGGCGAGGTAGCGGTTGGTGGACTCGAAGGCGGCCTTGGCCACGCCCATCCAGTCGTAGACCGGCCACGCGAAGCGGGCGTCGAAGGTGAGGCCGACGACGCTGCCACCGTCGGGCATGAGCGGCAGCGAGGCCTTGGCGAGGGCGGCGAGCGAGTACGCCGAGACGTGCACCGCCGTCGAGACGTCCTCCCACGAGGCCTCGAGGAAGTTGAAGGCGCCCTGGGGGGCGAAGCCGATCGAGTGCAGGACGCCGTCGAGGTGCGGCACGTGCTCGCGGACCCGGTCGGGCAGCGCCGCGAGGTCCTCCTCGCTCGTCACGTCGAGCTCGATGACCGGCGGGGTCTGCGGCAGGCGCCGCGCGATGGCCGTCGTGATCTTCGTCGTGCGGCCGAAGGAGGTGAGGACGACCTCCGCCCCCTGCTCCTGGGCGATCTTCGCGACGTGGAAGGCGATCGAGGAGTCCATGAGGACTCCGGTGATGAGGAGCTTCTTGCCCTCGAGCAGCATGGCTGGCCTTTCGGTGGTGGGTCGGGGGACGGTCGCGGTCAGTGGCCCATGCCGAGGCCGCCGTCGACCGGGACGACGGCGCCGGAGACGTAGGCCGCCTCCGGCGAGGCGAGGAAGCGCACGACACCGGCGACCTCGTCGGTCGTCGCGAAGCGGCCGGCCGGGATCGCCGCCTTGTAGGTCTTCTGGGTCTCCTCGGGCAGCGCCGCGGTCATGTCGGTCTCGATGAAGCCGGGCGCGACGACGTTCGCCGTGATGCCGCGGCCGCCGAGCTCGCGCGTCACCGAGCGGGCCAGGCCGACGAGGCCGGCCTTGCTCGCGGCGTAGTTGGCCTGCCCGGGGCCGCCGTAGAGGCCGACGACGCTCGAGATGAGGATGATGCGGCCGCGGCGCAGGCGGATCATCCCCTTGCTCGCGCGGCGCACGCACCGGAAGGCGCCGGTGAGGTTGGTCTCGAGGACGCTGTCGAAGTCCTCGTCGCTCATCCGCATGAGCAGGCCGTCCTTGGTGATGCCGGCGTTGGCCACGAGCACCTCGACCGGACCGCCGAGCTTCTCCTCGGCCTCGGTGAACGCGGCGTCGACGGACGCGCTGTCGGTGACGTCGCAGATGACGCCCTCTAGGCCCTCCGGCGGCTCCCCGCTGCGGTGGGTGACGACGACGCGGTCGCCGGCCTGCGCGAAGGAGCGGGCGATGGCCAGCCCGATGCCGCGGTTGCCGCCGGTGACGAGGACGGTGCGGGGGTCGCTCATGCTGTCGAACCTAGTGGACTACCCAGCGGTAGCCGGACAGCCGCGGACGTATGGTGGACGGGTGCCCACGACCCGCCACCGCCACCCCGACGCCCAGTCGGTGACGACGGCGGCGGACTCCCGCGAGGCCGACCAGCGTCACCGGATGAAGCAGTACCTCGTGACGATGACGATCCGCACCGTCTGCTTCGTGCTCACCATCGTCATCGATGACTGGTACCGCTGGATCTTCGCCGCCGCGGCGGTGTTCCTGCCCTTCATCGCGGTCGTCGCCGTCAACTCGGTCGCCCCGCGCGTGCGCGGCCGGCGCACGCCGGTCACGCCGAGCGTCGACCCGACCCCGCGCCTGACCGACCACGCGTACACGCACGTGCCGAGCACCGTGCGCCACGAGGACGAGCCCCGCGGCTGACGCCGTCGCGGTCGCGCCGGTTCAGCCGCCGATCGCCGACATCGGGCGGTCGGGCTGCTCGAAGTCCGGGCGGTCGATGCCGTGCCCGGGCTTCTTGGCCCACATCTCGCCGATGACGAGGTCGGCGAGCTCGGTGTCCGACGCGCCCTCGCGCATCGGGCCGCGCAGGTCGATCTCGGAGCGGGAGAAGAGGCAGTTGCGCAGCTGGCCGTCGGCCGTCAGCCGCACCCGGTCGCAGGCGGCGCAGAACGGCGCGGACACGCTGGCGATGACGCCGACGGTCTGCGGTCCGCCGTCGACGAGGAAGCGCTCGGCCGGGGCGCTGCCGCGCTCCTGGACGGGGGTGAGCCGGAACCGCTCCCCGAGCCGCTCGAGGATCTCGGCCTGCGACACCATCTGCGAGCGGTCCCAGGCGTGCTGGGCGTCCAGCGGCATCTGCTCGATGAAGCGCAGCTCGTAGCCGCGGTCGAGGCACCAGCCGAGGAGGTCGGCGACACCCTCGTCGTTGAACCCGCGCATCGCGACCGCGTTGACCTTGACCGGGGTGAGCCCGGCGTCGGCGGCGGCCTTGAGCCCGGCCTCGACGTCCTCGAGCCGGTCGCGACGGGTGAGGTCGCGGAAGCGCTGGGCGTCGATGGTGTCGAGGCTGACGTTGACGCGGTCCAGCCCGGCGGCCGCGAGCGGCGCGGCGAGCCGGTCCAGGCCGATGCCGTTGGTCGTCATGGCGATCCGGGGGCGCGGCTCGAGCGCCGCGATGCTGGCGACGACGTGGACGAGGCTGCGCCGCAGCATCGGCTCGCCGCCGGTCAGGCGGACGTTGGTGACACCGAGGCCGACCATGATGCGCACGAGCCGGACGAGCTCGTCGTCGGTGAGCATCTCGGGCTTGGGGAGCCAGTCGAGGCCCTCGGCGGGCATGCAGTAGGTGCAGCGCAGGTTGCAGCGGTCGGTGACCGACACGCGCAGGTCTCGCCCGACGCGGCCGAAGCGGTCGAGGAGGCGGGGCTCTGGGAGGTCGGTCATAGGAGTCCACAGTACGTCGCGTAGCGTGAAGAGGTGCTGCGTCGGCTCCTGACACCTCGATGGCTGGGCGCGCTCGTCCTCTCGGCCCTCTTCGCGGTGGCCGCCTACCACCTCGGCTGGTGGCAGTACCACCGGCACGAGGCGAAGGTGGAGCGCAACGACCGGCTGGACCGGCACTACCGCGCCACGCCCGTGCCCGTCGGCGAGGCCATCACCGCCGACGGCGTCAGCACGGACGCCGAGTGGACGCGCGTGACGATGACCGGCAGCTACGCCGCGGGTCCGGTGTTCGTCCGTGGCCGCCCCAACGACGGTGCGGTCGGCTACGAGGTCCTGTGGGCCTTCCGCCCGGACGACGGCGGCACCGACGTCCTCGTCGACCGCGGCTGGGTGCGCGTCTCGGACCAGGGCGCCAGCGTCCTGCCGACCGTGCCGCCGGCTCCCTCCGGCGAGACGACGGTCGTCGGCTGGGCCCGCCCCGGCGAGCAGTCGGCCGACAAGCCACCGGCGGCCGGGCAGATCGCCAACCTCTCGGTGCCGGACGCATCGCGCGCCCTCGGCACGACGCTGCTGCCGGGGTACGTGCTGCTGGAGTCCGAGCGCACGGCCGACGGCGCGACGCCGCCCCGCCCCGCGCCCCTGCTGCCGCCCGACCGCAGCCTCGGCCCGCACCTCGCCTACGCCTACCAGTGGTGGATGACGACGGTCCTCGGGTTCGTCCTCGTCGGCTTCGGCATCCGGCGCGAGGAACGGCTCGCGCACCCCGAGAAGTACCCGCCCAAGCCCAAGAAGGTTCGCATCTGGGACGAGGAGGACGCCTGAGGCCGGTCCAGCGCGGCGGGCGGCGTGCGAGAGTGCCGCATGACCACGACGCCGGAGCAGCGCACCGACCTCATCGTCACGACCCTCCTCGAGGCCTTCGAGCCGCTCATGCGCGCGGACCCGCACGGGTTCCGGACAAAGTTCCGCAAGATGGCGCGCGACCCGTTCGCCTTCTACCGCGGCACGGCCTGCCTGTTCTACGCCGACGTCGGTGAGGGTGGGCTGTTCGGTGGCTTCGACGAGCGCTGGGTCGACGACGACGGCGCCCGGGTCTGGATCCAGGGCGACCTGCACGCCGAGAACTTCGGGACCTACCTCGACGCCGACGGCCGGCTCGTCTTCGACGTCAACGACTTCGACGAGGCCTACCTCGGGCACTGGACGTGGGACCTCGCGCGCTTCTGCGCCAGCCTGTCGCTGATGTGCTGGCAGAAGGCGCTGCCCGACGACGTCATCGACGACCTCGTCGGCCTCTACGTCCGCGCCTACGTCGACCAGGTCGCGCACTACCGGCAGGTCGACGACGACACCGAGTGGGCCCTCACCCTCGACACCGCCGAGGGTGCGGTCCTCGACGCCCTCCGGGCGGCGAAGATGTCGACCCGTTTCGCGATGCTCGAGTCGATGACCGTCGTCGACGACTACCGCCGCTCCTTCGCCGAGAGGAGCGGCGTGCGTCGGCTCGAGGCCGACGAGGAGGAGCGGGTGCGGGCGGCGTTCGCCCGCTACCGGGAGACCCTGCCCGAGCGGCACCGCGGCACCGTCACGTTCGACGTCCTCGACGTCGTCGGACGCTCCGGCTTCGGCATCGGCAGCGCCGGCCTGCCCGCCTACAGCCTGCTCGTCGAGGGGTTCACCCAGGCTCTGGACAACGACGTGGTGCTCTCGATGAAGCAGGGGAACGTCGCCGCACCGAGCCGGGTCGTCGACGACGAGCGCGGCGCGACCTACTTCGACCACCACGGCCACCGGACGGCGGTCTCGCAGCGGGCGCTGCAGGCGCACGCCGACCGGTTCCTCGGCTGGACCTCGCTCGAGACCGACGGACGCGAGGTCGGGTACGTGGTCAGCGAGGTCTCCCCGTACGAGGCGGACCTGTCCTGGGACGACGTCTCGGAGCCGGAGGACCTCGAGGTGCTCCTCCCCCAGCTGGGACGGGCGACCGCGAAGATCCACTGCGTCGCCGACTCCGAGTCCGACCAGGACCTCGTCCGGGTCAGCGTCGAGGAGGTCGTCGGGCGAGCCGTCGGCGACGACACCGACGCGCTCGTCGCGACGATGGTCGAGTTCGCCCGGGCGTACTCGACGCGCGCCACCGAGGACTACCGGCTCTTCGTCGACGCCTTCCGCGGCGGCGCGTTCGAGCACGTCGCCCCGGCCTGACACCGGTGCGGGCTCAGGCGGGGTGGGACTCCGTCGGGGTGTCGAGGACCTCGCCGAGCTCGTCGTCGAACTGTGTGCGGTAGAGCTCGGCGTAGAGGCCGTCCGCCGCGACGAGCTCGGCGTGGGTGCCGCGCTCGACGATGCGGCCGTCGTCGACGACGAGGATCTGGTCGGCGTGCCGGACGGTCGAGAGGCGGTGCGCGATGACGAGCGCCGAGCGGTCGCGCAGGGCCTCGTCGAGGGCCCGCTGGAGCGCCTGCTCGGACTCGCTGTCGAGGTGGGCCGTCGCCTCGTCGAGGACGATGAGGCCGGGCCCCTTGAGCAGCAGGCGGGCGATGGCCAGGCGCTGCTTCTCGCCGCCGGAGAGGCGGTGGCCGCGGTCGCCGACGACGGTGTCGAGGCCGGCCGGCAGGGAGTCGACGAGCGTCCACACCTGGGCGGCGCGCAGCGCGGCGACCATCTGCTCCTCGGTGGCGCCCGGCGCGGCGTACTCGAGGTTGGCGCGGATGGTGTCGTGGAAGAGGTGCGCGTCCTGGGTGACGACGCCGACCGCGTCGTGGAGCGACTCGCCGGACGCCTCGCGCAGGTCGACGCCGTTGATGCGCACCGAGCCGGCGGTCGGGTCGTACAGCCGCGCCACGAGCGAGGTGATCGTCGTCTTGCCGGCACCGCTCGGCCCGACGAGCGCGACGAGGGTGCCGGGCTCGACGGTGAAGGACACGTCGCGCAGGACCGGCCCGCTGCCCCGGCGGTCGCCCGTCGCCGTGCTCTCCAGCGACGCGAGCGAGACCTCGTCGGCGGACGGGTAGGCGAAGCCGACGTTCTCGACGTCGACCCGCACCGGGCCCGCGGGGACCGGTCGCGCGTCCGGGGCGTCGGCGACGAGCGGCTCGAGGTCGAGCACCTCGAAGACCCGCTCGAAGGACACGAGGGCGGTCATGATGTCGACGCGGACGTTGGAGATGGCGGTGAGCGGCCCGTAGAGGCGGGCGAGCAGCGCGGTGAGGGCGATGAGCGTGCCGACGGTCAACGAGCCGCCGACGGCCATGACACCGCCGACCCCGTAGACCATCGCCGTCGCGAGCGAGGCGACGAGGGTGAGCGCGACGAAGAAGACCGACCGGTTGACGGCGATCTTCACACCGATGTCGCGCACCCGGGCGGCGCGGACGGCGTACTCGTCGTCCTCGACCGCGGGGCGGCCGAAGAGCTTGACGAGCAGCGCGCCGGCGACGTTGAAGCGCTCCGTCATCCGCGTCCCGAGGTCGGCGTTCTGCACCATCTGCTCGTGCGCGAGGCTCGCGAGCCGCCGGCCCATGAAGCGTGCCGGCAGGAGGAAGAAGGGGACGAGCAGCAGGGCGGCGAGGGTCAGCTGCCAGGACAGCAGCGCCATCGCCCCGACGATGAGGACGAGCGTGATCGCGTTGCTCACGACGCTCGAGAGCACGGAGGTGAACGCCTGCTGGGCGCCGATGACGTCGTTGCCGAGGCGGGTGACGAGGGCACCGGTCTGCGCACGGCTGAAGAAGGCGACCGGCTGGCGCAGGACGTGCGAGAAGACCTGGGTGCGCAGGTCGTAGATGAGGCCCTCGCCGATCCGCGCGGAGAACCATCGCTCGACGAGGGTCAGCACCCCGCCGACAAGGGCGATGAGCGCGACGAACAACGAGAGGCGCACGACGACGCCGGAGTCCTTGGGGTAGATGCCGTCGTCGATGATCGCCTTGAGCAGCAGCGGCGTGGCGACGACGAGGGCGGACTCGACGACGACGAGCCCGAGGAACCACGCGATGGCCTTCTTGTACGGGCGGGCGTAGCCGAAGACCCGGCGCGTCGTGCCGGGCGCCAGGCGGCGCTCCTTGACGCTGGAGTCGCGGCTCAGGCTGTGGAGGGCCTGCCAGCCCGTCATGCTCATCGGTGTCGGTCTCCTCGGTGTCGCTGCTCGCCAGTCAACCACCGCGCGCCGACACGTGTTCCCCCGACGGTGGTCACCCTCTTGTGCGCGGGGCGCCGCGACCGCACGATGTGCCCACGCCGACCGTCCGCGACATCCACCGAGGAGCCCCGTGCCCGAGCCGCTGCGCCACAAGATCCTGCTCGACGAGGACGAGATGCCGACCCGCTGGTACAACGTGCTGGCCGACCTTCCGACGCCTCCCCCGCCGCCGCTGCACCCCGGGACGGGGCAGCCGGTCGGGCCCGAGGACCTCGCCGCGATCTTCCCGATGGACCTCATCGCGCAGGAGGTGACCACCGAGCGGTACGTGGACATCCCGCAGGAGGTCCAGGACGTCTACCGGCTGTGGCGGCCCTCGCCCCTGTTCCGGGCGCACCGCCTCGAGAAGGCGCTCGGCACGCCGGCCCGCATCTACTACAAGTACGAGGGCGTCTCCCCCGCCGGCTCGCACAAGCCGAACACCGCCGTGCCGCAGGCGTACTACAACGCGAAGGCGGGCATCCGGAAGCTGACGACCGAGACCGGCGCCGGGCAGTGGGGCACCTCGCTCGCGTTCGCGTGCGCGCAGTTCGACCTCGAGTGCGAGGTGTGGCAGGTCCGGGCCTCGTACGACGCCAAGCCGTACCGCCGGATCATGATGGAGACCTTCGGCGGCACGGTGCACCCGAGCCCCTCGGACCTCACGCAGGCCGGTCGCACGATGCTCGCGAGCGACCCCGCCTCCCCCGGGTCGCTCGGCCTGGCCATCAGCGAGGCGGTCGAGGTCGCCGCGCAGGACCCGACGGCCAACTACGCGCTCGGCTCGGTCCTCAACCACGTCCTGCTCCACCAGACCGTCATCGGTGAGGAGGCGCTGCTCCAGCTGGCCAAGGTCGGCGAGAGCGTCGACCTCATCGTCGGCTGCACCGGCGGCGGCTCGAACTTCGGCGGGCTGACGTTCCCGTTCCTCCGCGAGAAGCTGCAGGCCGGCGGGGCCGGGCCGGTCATCCGCGCGGTCGAGCCGGCGTCCTGTCCCTCGCTCACCCAGGGCACGTACGCCTACGACTTCGGGGACGTCGCCGGGCTGACGCCGCTGCTCAAGATGCACACGCTCGGGCACGACTTCATCCCCGACCCGATCCACGCCGGCGGCCTGCGCTACCACGGCATGAGCCCGCTGGTCAGCCACCTCTACGAGGAGGGCCTCATCGAGGCCGTCGCCAAGACGCAGAAGGACTGCTTCGCGGCCGGCGTGCTCTTCGCGCGGACCGAGGGCATCGTGCCGGCGCCCGAGCCGACGCACGCGGTCGCGGCGGCGGTCGACGAGGCCATCCGGTGCATCGAGACCGGGGAGGAGAAGGTCATCCTCACGGCCCTGTGCGGTCACGGCCACCTCGACCTGCCGGCCTACGACGCCTACCTGCGCGGCGACCTCGTCGACCACACGTGGGACGACACCGAGCTCCAGCAGTCGGTGGCCGCGGCCCTCACCCGCCTGCCGGCCATCCCGGGCTGACGAGGGCCGGGACGCCGCCGGGCGCTCAGCGCGTCAGGTGCACCTGGTCGGTGAACGTCGCGCCGCCGACCGGCTCGAACCGCGCCCGGAGGTCGTGCGCGGTCACCGACACCGCCAGCGACCCGAACGCCGGGTGCAGGTCGCGGGCGCTGACCGCCGCGAAGTAGGGCCGTTCCGGGTCGCCTGCGGTCACGTCCCGGAGCGGGTGGCCACCGGTGCCGACGGTGACGGTCGTCGTGCCCCGGCCGCTCGTCACGCAGTCCGCGTCGTACCGGCCGGGCGTGACCCGCGGGCACTGCGCACCGAGGGTGAGCGGGCGGGTGCGCTGGTACATGTGCTCGTGACCGGTGACGACGAGGTCGACCTTCTCGCGGAGCATCAGGTTGGTCAGGTCCGGCCCCGGCTCGCACGCGTAGACGCCCACGGACAGGCACGGCTCGTGCATCCCGACGACGACCCAGGGGATGCCCGCGGCCCGCGCCGAGGTCAGGGCCTTCTCGGTCCACCGGTAGTGCGAGGTCCCGGCGGCGTACGACCACGTCCCGGACCCGAAGTCGAGCGCCGGCGAGACCATGACGATGCGCACGACCGGCTTCGCGGCCGGGACGTCGACGTACCACTCGCGGCCGTACTGCCCGACGAGCCCCGGGAGGCGGTTGGGCAGGCAGCGCGCGAAGGCGTCGACGTCACCGTTGGGCCCGTGGTCCTCGTGGTTGCCCGAGACGATCTCGACCGGGTAGCGGGCGCCGAGGGCCGCGGACACCTGCCGGCACCAGCCGGTCTCGGCGCCGGGCGCCCCGTACGAGAGGTCGCCGACGACGAGCGTGAAGTCGTCGGCACGGTCGTCGATGCCGCGCAGGACGCGCGTGGTGTCCGCGGTCGCCCCGACGTCGCCGAGCACCGAGAACCGCACCGGGGCAGGGCGCGCTGCGAGGGTGACGGGAGCCGTGGGGGTGAGTCGGGCGGGGGCCGGGGGCGACGCCGCGGGCGCGGTCGAGGCATCCCCCGGGCGCGGACCGGCGCCGCACCCCGCGAGCAGCAGGACGACGACGGTGACCAGCACCCGCAGCGACCTCACCCGGGCAGTATGCGCCCGCCGACGGGTCGGCGCGCCTCAGGCGAGGGTGACGAGGTCGCGGTAGTCGGCGTTGAAGAGGTCCTCGACGCCGTCGGGCAGCAGGAGGATGCGCTCCGGCTCGAGCGCGTCGACGGCGCCCTCGTCGTGCGTCACGAGGACGACGGCGCCCTCGTAGGTGCGCAGCGCGCCGAGGATCTCGTCGCGCGAGGCGGGGTCGAGGTTGTTCGTCGGCTCGTCGAGGAGCAGGACGTTCGCCGACGACACGACGAGCAGGGCGAGGGAGAGCCGGGTCTTCTCGCCGCCGGAGAGGACGCCCGCGGGCTTGTCGACGTCGTCGCCGCTGAAGAGGAAGCTGCCGAGCACCTTGCGGACCTCGGTCTCGCCGAGATCGGGCGCCGCCGACTTCATGTTCTCGAGGACGGTCCGGCCGACGTCGAGGTTCTCGTGCTCCTGCGCGTAGTACCCGAGCTTGAGGCCGTGACCGGGCTCGACCTGGCCGGTGTCGGGGGTGTCGACCCCGGCGAGGAGGCGCAGCAGCGTCGTCTTGCCCGCGCCGTTGAGGCCGAGGACGACGACCCGCGAGCCGCGGTCGATCGCGAGGTCGACGTCGGTGAAGACCTCGGCGGAGCCGTAGGAGCGCGACAGGCCCGAGGCCCGCAGGGGGGTTCGACCGCACGGTGAGGGCTTGGGGAAGCGCAGCCTGGCCACCTTGTCCTGCGCCCGGTCGGCCTCGAGGCCCGAGAGCAGCCGCTCGGCGCGGCGGGCCATGTTCTGCGCGGCGACGGTCTTCGTCGCCTTGGCGCGCATCTTGTCGGCCTGTGCCATGAGGGCGGACGCCTTCTTCTCGGCGTTGGCCCGCTCCCGGCGGCGGCGGCGCTCGTCGGTCTCGCGCTGCTGGAGGTAGGCCTTCCAGCCGAGGTTGTACTGGTCGAGCTCGCTGCGGTTGGCGTCGAGGTGGAAGACCTTGTTGACGACGACGTCGAGCAGGTGCACGTCGTGGCTGATGACGACGAGCCCGCCCCGGTACCCCTTGAGGTGGTCGCGCAGCCAGGCGATGGAGTCGGCGTCGAGGTGGTTGGTCGGCTCGTCGAGGAGCAGCGTCTCGGCGCCGCTGAAGAGGATGCGGGTCAGCTCGACGCGTCGGCGCTGACCGCCGGAGAGGGTGCCGATGGTCTGCTCGAGCAGACGCTCCTCGAGGCCGAGGGCCGCGGCGATCTGGGCCGCCTCCGACTCGGCCGCGTACCCGCCCGCGGCGGTGAACTCGGCGTCGAGCCGGCTGTAGCGGCGCATCGCGCGCTCCTGCTTCTCGCCGGTCTCGGTGGCCATCGCCTGCTCGGCGGCCCGCAGGTCCCGGACGATCGTGTCGAGCCCGCGCGCGGACAGGACGCGGTCGCGGGCGGTGATGCCGAGGTCGCCGGTCCGCGGGTCCTGCGGGAGGTAGCCGACCTCGCCGGAGCGGGTGATCGTGCCGGCGGCCGGCTGGGTGACCCCCGCGAGGGTCTTGGTCAGCGTCGTCTTGCCGGCGCCGTTGCGGCCGACGAGGCCGATGCGGTCGCCGGGGGCGACCCGGAAGGTGGCCCCGTCGAGGAGCAGGCGGGAGCCTGCGCGCAGCTCGACGGACGCAGCGGTGATCACGGTGGGGCCTTCCGGTGTGGTGGGTCCCGGGGCCTGCGTCGCGTGGCGGCACGGCCGCCCGGGCTCCCCCTAGTCTAGGTCGCGCCGGACGCTGCTCCGGAACGGCCCGACCACGGAGGCAGTGCGATGAGCTTCAACGACGACGTCACCCTCGACACCTCGCAGATCCGCTCCGGTGGCGGCGGGTCGGGTGGCCCGGGCGGGCTCGTCGTCGGCGGCGGCCTGGGCGGCATCGTCCTGCTCATCCTCGCGCTCGTCTTCGGCATCGACCCCTCGCAGCTCCCGACCGGCGGCAGCGGCCAGGCCGCGCCCGGGCAGGTGCAGGCCGGTGGCGAGGTCGACCCCACCGCCTTCCAGGAGTGCCGGACCGGCGCCGACGCCAACCGCAGCGACACCTGCCGGGTCATCGGCACGGTCAACTCGGTGCAGGCGTTCTGGGCCGGTGAGCTCCCCCGCTACAAGCGCGAGTGGCAGGAGACGCCGACGGTGCTCTACTCGGGCGCGACGCAGTCGGCGTGCGGCACGGCGAGCAACCAGGTCGGGCCCTTCTACTGCCCGCTCGACAAGTCCGTCTACATCGACGCGAGCTTCTTCCAGGTGCTCAGCACCCAGTTCGGCGCGGACGACGGCGCGCTCGCGCAGGAGTACGTCGTCGCCCACGAGTACGGGCACGCGCTGCAGGACCAGCTCGGGCTGCTCGGCAAGGCCCAGCAGGGCGGCACCGGGCCGGAGTCCAACGGCGTCCGCATCGAGCTGATGGCCGACTGCCTCGCCGGCGTGTGGACGCAGCACGCGTCGCAGGTGCCCGACGAGGACACCGGCACGCCGTTCCTGAAGCCACTGACCGACGCCGACATCGAGTCGGCACTCTCGGCGGCCTCCGCCGTCGGGGACGACCGCATCCAGGAGGCCGCGACCGGCCGGGTCTCCCCCGAGTCGTGGACGCACGGCTCGAGCGCCTCCCGGCAGAAGTGGTTCCTCCAGGGCTACCGCACCGGCGACCTCAACCAGTGCGACACCTTCGCGGTCGCCTCGGTCGAGAGCTGAGGCGTCAGCCCACCGCTCGGCGCACGAGCGCGGCGACCTGCTCCTCGCCCTCGGCGGTCAGGGTGGTCACGGCCCAGGCCACCGGCCACAGGGTCCCGTCGTCGAGGGCGGCGACGTCCTGGAACTCCAGGCTCGAGTAGCGCTGCCCGAACTTGCCGGAGTTCTTGACCGCCAGCAGGACCTTGCCGTCCTTCGCGTAGGCCGGCATCCCGTACCACGTGCGCGGCGCGAGCTCCGGTGCGGCGGAGGTGATCACCTCGTGCAGGCGCGTGCACAGCTCGCGGTCGCCGTCGTCCATCTTCGCGATGGCGTCCAGGAGTGCCTGCCGCTCCTCCTCGGCCTTGGCGCCCTTCTTCGCCGCCCGCGCCTCGGCGGCCCGCGCCTTCATCGCCGCCTTCTCCTCGGCCGAGAACCCACCCGTCGTGCCTGCCATGTCCACCCCTCGGTGTCGTCGTGCCGTGCGTGCGCGGCCCATCCTGCTCCCGCTGAACCGCGCCCGTCGAGAGGTCGCGGACGCGCTGGGCGTGACAGGCTGGCCGGATGACCGACGTCTGGACCACCGTCGGCGAGGCTGACTTCGTCTCGCTCACCACATTCCGCCGCTCGGGTGCGCCCGTCGCGACGCCCGTCTGGGTGGCGCCCGACGCCGACGGGTCGCTGCTCGTCACGACGCCCTCCGGTAGCGGCAAGGTCAAGCGTCTGCGCCGCGACCCGCGCGTCGAGATGCGCCCGTGCTCGCGACGCGGCGCCGTCGAGCCGGACGCGCCGGTCGCCACCGGGCGGGCCCAGCTGGTCGAGGACGAGGCCGGTGTCGCCCACGCGCACGACGTCCTGCGGGCCGAGTACGGGTTCCAGTTCCGGCTCGTCATGGGCATCGAGCGGGTGATGCGCCGCGGGCACACCGACCGCGTCGTCCTGCGCATCACGCCGGGCGACACGACGCCCTGAGAACCCGTCGCGCTACTCCTCGATGGTGACGCGCACGGCGCGGGCGCGCTCGAGCGCCGTCTGGAGCACGGCCAGCCGCGGGTCGGGCAGGTCGTAGAGCTCGCGCCGCGGGAGCCCGACGAGACCGCGCAGCCGCGGGTCCTCGAGGACGGCCTCGGCGAGCGACCGGTCACCGCCGACGACGAGCCCCGCCGCCCCCGACCCGGCGAGCAACCGCACGGCGTGCTCGGTGACCGCCCCGACGAGCTCGTCGGCCTGGTTCGCCCGCCGCCGCGCGAAGCGCTGCTGGCTCCAGCCACCGGCCGCCGTGCGCGACTGCACGTAGCGGGTCCCGACCTTGTGCTCGGTCAGCCTCTCCCCCACCGCGACCCCGACGGCGTAGCCACCGCGGCGCACGAGGAGGAGCGCCAGCGAGTCGGCGTCGAGACGGTCGACGCCGACGACCCGCTGGGGGCCGCCGGCGCCGTTGTTCTCGTCGAAGCGCGCCCGCCAGCGGTCGTACCGCCCGGGCGCGACCTCGACGACGCGCGTGGTCACGCTCAGATGTTGAAGCCCAGGGCGCGCAGCTGCTCGCGACCGTCGTCGGTGATCTTGTCCGGGCCCCACGGGGGCATCCAGACCCAGTTGACGCGGTAGGACGCGACGAGGCCCTCCAGGGAGGCCGCGGTCTGGTCCTCGATGACGTCGGTGAGGGGGCAGGCCGCCGAGGTGAGGGTCATGTCGATGACGGCGTGGTTCTGGCCGTCGACGGTGATCCCGTAGACGAGGCCGAGGTCGACGACGTTGATCCCGAGCTCGGGGTCGACGACGTCGCGCAGGGCCTCCTCGACGTCCGCCACGTTGGCGGGGGTTGCGGTGTCGGTCACTGCTGGGCTCCTTCGGCCTTGTACAGGGCATCGGTGAACGCGGCCCACGAGAGGAGGGCGCACTTGACGCGGGCGGGGTACTTGGCGACGCCGGACAGGGCGACGCCGTCGCCGATGACGTCCTCGTCGCCGGGGTCCTCGCCCTTGCTCGTGAGCATCGCCCGCATCGCCTCGTAGGTGTCGCGGGCGTGGGCGACGGTGCCGCCGGTCAGCTCCTCGGCGAGGATCGACGCGGAGGCCACGCTGATCGAGCAGCCCATCGAGTCGTACGAGACGTCCTCGACGACCGCCTCGGGCCCCTCGCCGACGAGGTGCACCCGGAGGGTGACCTCGTCGCCGCACGTGGGGTTGACCTGGTGGCTCTCGCCCTCGAACGGCTCGCGCAGACCGTGGTTCACGGGCTTCTTCGAGTGGTCGAGGATGAGCTCCTGGTAGAGGTCCATCAGGCGGGCACCTCCGTCCCGAAGATCGCCGGCACGCGGTCGAGCGCCTCGAGGAGCGCGTCGACCTCGCCGGGGGTGGTGTAGGCGGCGAAGCTCGCCCGGGTGCTGGCCGGCACGCGGAGCGTCCGGTGCAGCGGCCACGCGCAGTGGTGGCCGACGCGCACCTCGACGCCGCGGTCGTCGAGCACCTGGCCGACGTCGTGCGGGTGCACGCCGTCGACGGCGAACGCGACGGCGCCGCCGCGCTCGCGCAGGTCGGCCGGCCCGAGGACGGTGACCCACGGCCGCTCGGCCAGCCCGCGCAGCAGGCGCTCGGTGAGCATCTGCTCGTGGGCGTGGACGCGGTCCATCCCGAGGGCGCTGAGGTAGTCGCACGCGGCGGCGAGCCCGACGGCCTGCGCCGCGACGGGCACGCCGGCCTCGAACTTCTGCGGCACCGGCGCGTAGGTGGCCGACTCCATCGTCACGGTCTCGATCATCGAGCCGCCGGTGAGGAACACCGGCATCTCGTCGAGGAGCTCCGGGCGGCCCCAGAGGACGCCGACACCGAGCGGGCCGAACATCTTGTGACCCGAGTACGCGAGCAGGTCGACGCCGAGGTCGGTGACGTCGATCGGCAGGTGCGGCACCGACTGGCAGGCGTCGAGGACCGCGAGGGCGCCGACGACGTGCGCGCGCTCGGCGAGCTCACGCACCGGGTTGACCGTGCCGAGCACGTTCGAGACGTGCGTGAAGGCGAAGACCTTCGTCCGCTCGGTGAGGAGGGAGTCGAGGTCGGTGAGGTCGAGCCGGCCGTCCGGGGTGACGGGCACCCAGCGCAGGGTCGCGCCGGTGCGGCGGCACGCCTCCTGCCACGGGATGAGGTTGGCGTGGTGCTCCATCTCGGTGACCAGCACCTCGTCGCCCGGACGCAGCGCGAACCGGTCGCCGTGGCCGCCCCCGCCGCCGTGCGCCCCGTTCGTGAAGGCGTAGGCGAGGAGGTTGAGGGCCTCGGTGGCGTTGCGGGTGAAGACGACCTCGGAGGCCTGCGCGCCGATGAAGCGGGCGATGGTCTCGCGGGCCGACTCGTAGGCGTCCGTGCCCTCCTCGGAGAGCTGGTGCGCCCCGCGGTGCACGGCGGCGTTCGCGTGCTCGTAGAAGTGCCGCTCCGCGTCGAGGACGACGGTCGGCTTGTGCGAGGTGGCCCCGGAGTCGAGGTAGACCAGCGGGTGCCCCCCGCGCACGGTGCGCGACAGGATCGGGAAGTCGGCCCGCAGGCGGGCCAGCTCCTCGTCGGTGAAGGGGGCGGCCGCCATGTCAGGCCTCGGTGGTCGCCGGGAGGAAGCGGTCGTACCCCTCGGCCTCGAGGCGCTCGGCGAGCTCGGGGCCGCCCTGCTCGGCGATCCGGCCGTCGACGAAGACGTGGACGAAGTCGGGCCGGATGTAGCGCAGGATGCGCGTGTAGTGCGTGATGAGGAGGACGCCGGAGCCGGTCGACTCCTTGGCGCGGTTGACGCCCTCGGAGACGATGCGCAGCGCGTCGACGTCGAGGCCGGAGTCGGTCTCGTCGAGGACGGCGAACTTCGGCCGCAGCAGCTCCATCTGGAGGATCTCGTGGCGCTTCTTCTCGCCACCCGAGAAGCCCTCGTTGACGTTGCGCTCGGCGAACGCCGGGTCCATGCGCAGGTTGCCCATGGCGTCCTTGACGTCCTTGACCCAGGTGCGCAGCTTCGGGGCCTCGCCGGAGACGGCGGTCTTGGCGGTCCGCAGGAAGTTCGAGACGGTGACGCCGGGGACCTCGACGGGGTACTGCATCGCGAGGAAGACGCCGGCGCGGGCGCGCTCGTCGACGCTCATCGCGAGGACGTCCTCGCCGTCGAGCGTGACGGTGCCCGAGGTGACGGTGTACTTCGGGTGGCCGGCGATCGAGTAGGCGAGCGTCGACTTGCCCGAGCCGTTGGGGCCCATGATGGCGTGGGTCTGGCCGGACTCGATGGTCAGGGTGACACCGCGGAGGATCTCCTTGGTGCCCTGCTCGGTCTCGACGGTGACGTGCAGGTCCTTGATCTCAAGGGTGGACATACGTGGGGTCAGAGCTCCTCGGACAGGGCGACGAAGACGTCGTCACCCTCGGTGCGGACGGTGTGGACGGCGATGGGGGTGATGGCGGGCGGGCCGGTCGGCTCGCCGGTGCGCAGGTCGAAGCGCGAGCCGTGGAGCCAGCACTCGAGGGTGCAGCCGTCGAGCTCGCCCTCGGAGAGCGAGACGTTGGCGTGGCTGCACGTGTCGTCGACGCAGTGGACGGCGCCGTCCTCGGTGCGGACGATCGAGACGCGGCGCCCCTCGATCTCGGCGAGGGCGGCCCCGACGGCCGGCAGCTCGTCGAGCCGGCAGACGTAGGTGAAGCCCTCCTCGGTCAGCTGCTCGTTCACGCGGCGCCCCCGGCGAGCTCGCGCTCGATGGCCTCCATGAGGCGCTCCTGCACCTCGGGGACGCCGATGCGGCCGACGACGCTCGCGAAGAACCCGCGGACGACGAGGCGGCGGGCCTCGTCCTCGGGGATGCCGCGCGCCATGAGGTAGAAGAGCTGCTCGTCGTCGAACCGGCCGGTGGCCGAGGCGTGCCCGGCCCCCTCGATCTCGCCGGTCTCGATCTCGAGGTTGGGCACCGAGTCGGCGCGGGCGCCGTCGGTGAGCAGCAAATTGCGGTTGAGCTCGTAGGTGTCGGTGCCCTCGGCCGCGGCGCGGATGAGGACGTCGCCGACCCAGACGGTCCGGGCGGTCTCGCCCTGGAGCGCGCCCTTGTACTCGACGTTGCTGCGGCAGTGCGGCGCCTCGTGGTCGACGAAGAGCCGGTGCTCGAGGTGCTGGCCGGCGTCGGCGAAGTAGACACCGAGACCCTCGAACGACCCGCCGGGACCGGCGTAGGTGGCGTTCGTGTTCAGCCGGACGACCCCGCCGCCGAGCGTCACGGCGATGTGCCGGACGCGGGCGTCGCGGCCGACGACGACGTCGTGCTGGCCGAGGTGGTGCGAGGCGTCGTCCCACTCCTGGACCGAGACGAGCGTGACGTCCGAGCCGTCGCCGGCGAGGACCGTGAGCACCTCGGAGTAGTCCGCGGTGCCGTCGTGCTCGAGGAGGACGGTGGCCTTCGCGAAGCGGCCGACGCGCACGGTGACGTGCCCGTGGACGAGGCCCTGCTCGCCGCCGGTCAGGCGCAGCCGCACCGGCTCGGTGAGCTCGGCCTCGGCCGGGACGTCGACGAGCGCCACGCCACCGCTGTGCGCGGCGGCGACGGCGGCCGCGCGGTCCTGCGGCGCGGGCACGCCGAGCGCCTGCCAGTCGGCGACGGGGAGGGTCGAGACGGTGACGCCCTCGGGGAGGTTCTCCTCCCAGGTCAGGCACTCACCGGTCGCCTCATCGCGGAAGAAGGTGCCGAGCCGGTCGACCGGCGTGAAGCGCCACTCCTCCTCGCGCCCGTGCGGGACCGGGAACGCGTCGACCTCGAAGGACGCCGTGCGCTCGGCGCGCGACTGGTCCGGGACCATCGTCGCGGCGCTGTGGGTGTGGGCGCCCTCGGTGGGGCGCTGGGGGGTCAGCAACGGCATCAGCCGACTGCTCCTTCCATCTGCAGCTCGATGAGGCGGTTCAGCTCGAGGGCGTACTCCATGGGCAGCTCCTTGGCGATCGGCTCGACGAAGCCGCGCACGATCATCGCCATCGCCTCCTCCTCGGACATGCCACGGGACATGAGGTAGAAGAGCTGGTCCTCGGAGACTTTGGAGACCGTGGCCTCGTGGCCCATCTGGACGTCGTCCTCGCGGATGTCGACGTAGGGGTAGGTGTCGGAGCGGCTGATCGTGTCGACGAGCAGCGCGTCGCAGACGACCGAGCTCTTCGAGCCGGTCGCGCCCTCCATCACCTGGACCAGGCCCCGGTAGGAGGTGCGGCCACCGCCGCGGGCGACGGACTTGGAGACGATCGAGCTGCTCGTGTTCGGGGCGGCGTGCACCATCTTCGAGCCGGCGTCCTGGTGCTGGCCCTCGCCGGCGAAGGCGATGGACAGCGTCTCGCCCCGGGCGTGCTCGCCGAGGAGGAAGACCGCCGGGTACTTCATCGTCACCTTGGAGCCTATGTTGCCGTCGATCCACTCCATCGTCGCGCCCTCGGCGCAGGTCGCGCGCTTGGTGACGAGGTTGTAGACGTTGTTCGACCAGTTCTGGATCGTCGTGTAGCGGACGCGGGCGTTCTTCTTGACGACGATCTCGACGACCGCGGAGTGCAGCGAGTCCGACTTGTAGATCGGCGCGGTGCAGCCCTCGACGTAGTGCACGTACGAGCCCTCGTCGGCGATGATCAGCGTCCGCTCGAACTGGCCCATGTTCTCGGTGTTGATGCGGAAGTAGGCCTGGAGCGGGATGTCGACGTGGACGCCCGGCGGGACGTAGATGAACGAGCCGCCCGACCACACGGCGGTGTTGAGCGCCGCGAACTTGTTGTCGCCGGCCGGGATGACCGAGGCGAAGTACTCGCGGAAGAGGTCCTCGTGCTCGCGCAGGCCGGTGTCGGTGTCGACGAAGATGACGCCCTTCTCCTCCAGGTCCTCGCGGATCTGGTGGTAGACGACCTCCGACTCGTACTGCGCGGCGACGCCGGCGACGAGGCGCTGCTTCTCGGCCTCGGGGATGCCGAGCCTGTCGTAGGTGTTCTTGATGTCCTCGGGCAGGTCCTCCCAGGAGGTCGCCTGCTTCTCGGTGGACTTCACGAAGTACTTGATGTTCTGGAAGTCGATGCCGGTGAGGTCGCTGCCCCAGCTCGGCATGGGCTTCTTGTCGAACAGCCGCAGCGACTTCATCCGCAGGTCCTTCATCCACTGCGGCTCGCTCTTGCGGTCGGAGATGTCGGCGACGACCTCCTCCGACAGGCCGCGGCGCGCGGTGGAGCCCGCGGTGTCGCTGTCGGCCCACCCGTACTCGTAGGTGCCGAGGTCCTTCAGACCCGGGTTGAGCTCTTCGATGTGGCTCGTCATCGCGATGGCCTCTCGGTAGGGGTCGGGACGAACGTGGTGCAGACGTGGTCGCCGTGGGCGAGGGTCGCCAGGCGCTGGACGTGGACGCCGAGGAGACGGGAGAACGCCTCGGTCTCGGCCTCGCACAGCTCGGGGAACTCGCTCGCGACGTGCTGGACCGGGCAGTGACCCTGGCACAGCTGCACACCGGTCAAGGCCGCCGGGCCGCCGGGTGTTCCCACCGGGCGCGCGGAGGCCGAGTAGCCCTCGGTGCTCAGGGCGTCGACGAGGGCGTCGGCGCGCGAGCGCACGTCCTGCCCCGCGTCGTCGAGGCGCCCGGCGAGCCGGGCCTCGAGGTGGGCGACGCGCTCCTCGGCGAAGGCCTGGACCGCGTGCTCGCCGCCGGTGCGGCGCAGGAAGCGCAGCGCCTCGCCGGCGAGGTCGTCGTAGTCGGACGCCAGGGCGCGGTGGCCGGCGTCGGTGAGGAGCCACTCCTTCGCGGGGCGGCCGCGCCGGCGCGGGCCGGCGGCGTCGCGGGCGAGGACGAGGCCCTCGGCGAAGAGGTTGTCGACGTGGCGGCGCACGGCGGTCTCGGTGAGGCCGAGCCGCTCGACGAGGGCGGTGATGCTCACCGGGCCCTCCTGGCTCACGACACGCAGCACCCGGTCGCGCGTGCGCGACTCGTCGACGGAGGCTGCGGGATTAACCACACACCCATGTTAGGTAATTGATGCGACGACGTCCAAGGAAGGGTCGCCTAACCCGTGACACGGGTGAGGGACCGGGTCAGGCGGGGGCCGTGCCCGGCTCGTCGCAGGGGTCGTCGGCGTCCGGGCCGTCGAGCTCGTCGTCGCCCTCGATCGGGAGGAAGACCGACTGCATCCGGCGGCGCGGCGGGGCGACCGACTCGGACCCGAGCAGCCGCTCGCGCACCGGCGCGGTGAGCACGCCGAGCGGGGCGGTGAGGACGTACCCGTAGGCGACGACGATCCCGGTGAGGCCGGGTGCCACGACGAGCCCGATGACGATGGCGGCCGCGACGAGACCCGTCGTCAGCCGGGCGCCCGGCGTCGTGGGCTGGAGCAGGTTGCGGAAGGACCGGAAGCGGATCGTCATCACCATGAGGAAGGCGGGGACGACGCTGACGAGCAGCGGGAACCAGGCCTGCCACGGGCCGGTGCCCGGGCCGAAGAACGGCGAGTCGAGGGCGAAGATCGTCGCGATGACGACGCTCGCGGCGCCCGGGGACGGCAGGCCGACGAAGTACCGCTTGTCGGCGGCGGGGTCGATCGTCACGTTGAAGCGGGCGAGGCGGAACGCCGCGCACGAGAGCCAGAGGAAGGCGACGAGCCACGCGAGCACCGGCCAGTCGCTCAGGGCCCAGGTGTGCACGAGGACGGCCGGAGCCACCCCGAAGGAGATGAGGTCGGCCAGGGAGTCGAGCTGGAGGCCGAACGGCGAGGTCGCCCCGACCAGGCGTGCGACGAAGCCGTCGGCGATGTCCATGACGATCGAGAAGGCGATGAGGACCGCCGCCAGGGTGAAGTGCCCCCGGAACGCGAGCAGCACCGACGAGAAGCCGCTCACCATGTTGAGCGTCGTGAACGTGCTCGGGGCGAGGAGGCGGGCGCGCTCCCGCTTGGGCAGCTGGCGCAGCGAGACGACGCGGGCACCGGTCGGCGAGACGAGCCGCCAGCGGTCGAGGATCCGCCGGCGGCCGGTGCTCGTGTCGGACGCGTCGCTGCTCATCGCTCCCCCTCGTGGCCCGTGCCCGCCTCCGGGCCCGTCGTCTCGGTGGGCGACGTGGCGGGCCCGGCCTCCCGGTCGATGCGTGGCATGGGCCCCACCCTAGGATGCCGGGCATGGTGGCCGCTGTCCTCGTGCGTGAGCTGCGGCGCGTGTTCCGGACGACGACGGCCGTCGACGGGGCCTCCTGGTCGGCCGATGCCGGGCGCGTCACCGCGCTCCTCGGCCCCAACGGCGCCGGCAAGACGACGACCGTCGAGTGCCTCGAGGGCCTGCAGCGCCCGGACGCCGGCGAGGTCCGCGTCCTCGGCACCGACCCGTGGCACGCCGGCGCCGCCCACCGCGCCGCCGTCGGCGTGATGCTCCAGGACGGCGGCCTCCCGACGACCGTGCGCCCCCTCCCGCTCCTGCACCACCTCGCGGCCCTGCACCGGGCACCGCGGCCGGTCGACGAGCTCGCCGAGCGGCTGGGCATCCACGAGTTCGCCCGCACGACGGTCCGCCGGATGTCCGGCGGCCAGCGGCAGCGCGTGGCACTGGCCGCCGCCCTCGTCGGGCGGCCGGAGGTTCTCTTCCTCGACGAGCCGACCGCCGGGCTCGACCCCCACGCGCGCCTCGAGGTCTGGGACCTCGTGCGCGCCGAGGCCGGGCGCGGCGTCTGCGTCGTCGTGACGACCCACTCCTTCGAGGAGGCCGAGCGGCTCGCCGACGACGTCGTCGTCATGGCCGGCGGACGGGTCGTCGCCGAGGGGCCGCTGGCCCGGGTGCGCGGCGACCGGTCGCTCGAGGACGTCTACTTCTCCCTGACCCGCCGCCGGGAGGCGTCGTGAGCGCGCCCACGGCGGCCCGGGGCCGGGTGCTCGCGCAGGCCCGCTTCGAGAGCCGGGTGCTGCTGGCCAACGGCGAGCAGCTGCTCGTGTCGGTCGTCCTGCCCGCCCTCGCGCTCGCGGGGCTCGCCCTCGCCTCCGTCCCGGACCTCGGCGCGGGGCGCCGGGTCGACCTCGCCGCCGCCGGGGCGCTCGCCCTCGCCGTCGTCTCCACCGCGTTCACGGGGCAGGCAATCTCGACGGGCTTCGACCGCCGCTCGGGCGTGCTGCGGATGCTGGGGACGACCCCGCTGGGGCGCGGTGGCCTGCTCGCCGGCAAGGCGCTCGCCGTGCTGACGGTCCTCGCCGTCCAGGTGGTCGTGCTCGGCGCGCTGGGTCTGGCCCTCGGCTGGCGTCCCCCGGTGGGCGGGCTGCTGCCGGGGCTGGTCTCGCTGCTCCTCGGGACAGCGACGTTCGTCGGTCTCGCCCTGCTCCTCGCGGGGACCGTCCGGGCCGAGGCCGTGCTCGCGATCGCCAACCTCGCGTGGGTCGTCCTGCTCGGGCTCGGCGTGCTCGTGCCGACCGACCGGCTCCCGGGCGCGCTCTCGACCGTCGCCGCGGCGCTGCCCTCCGGAGCCCTCGGGGACGCGACGCGCGTCGCGCTCGTGGACGGCGGCTGGCCGTGGGGGCAGTGGGCCGTCCTTGTCGTGTGGGGTGCGGCGGCCGGCGCGGCCGCCGTGCGCTGGTTCCGCTGGTCCGGCTGAGCGGCCGAGCGGGTTCGGCCGGCCACGACGGCCCGTCGTAGCATCTGACGCGTGAGCCCCCTCTCCCTCGTCACCGGCGAGGTCTCGACCCGGACGGTCCGTCGCTGGGCCTGGGCGAGCCTCGTCGCGAACACCGTCATCATCGTCACCGGGGCCCTCGTGCGCCTCACCGGCTCCGGCCTCGGCTGCCCGACGTGGCCGCGCTGCACCGACGAGTCCTTCGTGCCGCACCGCGAGCTCGGCGCCCACGGGGTCATCGAGTTCGGCAACCGGCTGCTCACCTACGTCCTCATCGCCGTCGCCGTGCTGACCTTCGTCGCCGTCTGGCGGTGGAGCCGCACGAGCCGGTCGCTGCGGGTCCACGCGTTCCTCCTGGCCTTCGGCATCCCGTTCCAGGGCGTCGTCGGCGGGATCACCGTCCTGACCCAGCTCAACCCGTGGGTCGTCGCGATCCACCTCCTGCTCTCGCTCGTGCTCGTCGCCGGGTCGGTGTGGCTGCTCCTGCGCGTCACGGACCGGCTCGGGACGCCCGCGGCGCCGGGTCTGCGGCGCGCGACCCTCCTCATGCAGGCGCTCGTCTGGGTCGTCGTCTACCTCGGCACCGTCGTCACCGGCAGCGGCCCGCACGCGGGCGATGCCGACGCCCCGCGCAACGGCCTGGACCCGCAGGTGTGGAGCCACGTGCACGCCGTGGGTGTCTACGCCCTCGTCGCCGTGACGGTGGTCCTCTGGTGGGGCTCGCGCGGCACGGCCCTGCGCGGCCCGGTCACGACGTTGCTCGTCGTCGAGCTCGCCCAGGGCGCGATCGGCTTCGCGCAGTACTGGACCGGTCTGCCCATCCCGCTCGTCGCGCTGCACCTGCTCGGGGCCGCGGTGCTCGTCGCCGCCGCCACGCGCGTCCTGCTCCTCTCCCGCGGGGTGCTCGTGCCGGGCACGCCGGCTGCGCGCCGGCGCGACGCCGCCCTCACCGCCTGAGGCGCCCGGCCCCGACCGCTCAGGGGTCCAGGAGGCCGGTGCTGCGGGAGCCCCTGGGCGGGACCACGGTCGGTGGCGAGGGCGTCGAGCGCGGTGAGAAGCGGCGTCGCCCCGAGCGACACGGCGACCACCCGGACGTTCTCGAGCACCCCGTCCGCCCGGCGGTCCCCGGTCGACAGGAGCACCTCCCCCAGCCGCAGGCGGGCCCGGGCGCTCTCGTAGGGGTCTCCCCGCTCCTCGGCCAGGGTCACGGCGTCCTCCTAGGCCGTCACGAGGGTCTCGGCCTCGACCGGCTCACCTGCGGCGCGCCGCAGCCGCAGCCGCTCCGCGGCGAGCCGCGCCAGCCACATCCGCCCCTCCAGCTCGGGTCCGGGCGAGCCCTCCGGCCAGACGAGGTCCGCCGCCGCGGCGAGCCGCTCCCCCTCGTCGAGGAGCCGCCCGCGGGTCGCCGCCGAGGCCGTCGACGCGGCGCTCGCCAGGTGTCCCACGACGAGGGCGGCCAGACGGACCTCCACCGGTGCGTGCTCGACCGACCACGCCGCGCGCAGCGAGGTCACGAGCTCGTCGCGCAGCGCCAGGACGCGGTCGAGCACGCCGCAGCGCCCCAGCACGTCGAGCGCCGCGACGCCGGCCTGCACCGGGATGCGGGAGTCGTCCGGCCAGAACGGGCGCCCGGCCGCGAGGGTGGCCTCGACGTCGGGCTCCCCACGCGCGGCGTGGACGTAGCCCACCGCCGCGTCGATGCTGGCGCGCGCCGACGGCGACGCGCCGACGCGGCCCCGCTCCGCGAGCTCCAGCGCGTGGTCCCACCGACCGAGCTCGAACGCGACGGTGATCGCGAGGGCGAGCGCCGCGGGGAGGTCGCTCTGCCGGTGGTGCACGACGGCGAGGATGTGCAGCGCCCGGAGGAACGCGAGGTCCGGGGTGTCCCGCCAGCCCTCGACGACCCCCTGGAGGCGCCGGACCGACCCGTCGGGGTCGCCCGCGGCCTGGGCGAGCCAGGCGAGGTTCGAGCTGAGGTCGACGCGGTCGGCGTGGAGTCCGTGCTCGACGGCGAGGCCCATCGCCTCGTCGGCGACGGCGAGCGCCTCCTCGACCAGCCCGGCGTCGGTCAGCGCGTCGGCGCGACGGGTCAGGACCGACACGCGCAGGGCCACGGGGGCGTCGGTGTCGAGGAGCGAGAGCGCCTCGGCCGTGACGGTCAGCCGGTCGACGCGCTCCTCCGTCAGCCGTGCGGCGTACGCGAGGGCCGCGAGCAGCTCGGCCCGCTCGCGCGGCGCCCCCTCGGCGTCCGCCAGCCGGGCCCGCAGCAGCGCGACGGCACGGCCGGCGCGTCCGGCCCCGTTGGCGGCGGCCGCGGCCCGCAGGGTGAGGTCGTGCACGACCTCGGGGTCGTCGGTGAGCCCCAGCGCGGTCTCGTAGTGACCCAGCGCCTCGGCCGGTCCACCCATCCGGCGGGCGGTGTCCCCGGCCCGGGCCGAGGCGTGCAGGGCGGTGGCGCGGTCGCCGGCCGCGAGGGCGTGGCGCGCGAGGTCCGCCGCCGCACCGAGCCGCTCGTCCTCGCGCAGGGCCTCGACGCAGGCGCGGTGCAGCTGGAGGCGCTCGGTCGGCAGCAGGTCCTCGGACACCGCCTCGGCCAGGAGGGCGTGCCGGAACTCGTAGCCGAGCTCCCCCCACGGCTCGAGCACGTGGTGCTCGACCGCCTGTCGCAGGGCCGAGCGCAACGTCGGGGGCGGCACGTCGGCGACCCGCTCGAGCAGGGCGTGCGGCACGCGCCGGCCGACCACGGCGGCCAGCTCCTCGGCGAGGAAGGCGTTGCCCTCGGCGCGGGCGGTCACCTCGTCGACGAGCGGGTCGGGCAGCGCCGCGGCGCTGCGGACGATCCGGCGCACGGCGTCGTCGGGCAGTCGCCCGAGCTCGAGGCGGGCCAGGCGCGGCAGCCGCGACCAGACGGCGAGCGCCGGGGCGAGCGGGTGCCGGCGGTGCACGTCGTCGCTGCGGTAGGTGACGACCAGCGAGACGCCCTCGGGCGCACCGCGCGTGAAGAGCAGGGTCAGCAGCTCACGGGTGGACTCGTCGGCCCAGTGCGCGTCCTCGACGACGACGAGCGCGCCGCCCTCGCGTCCGAGGACGCCCAGCACCGCGTGGACGGCCTCCACCAGGTCGGCGCGGGCCGTCTCCCTCGCCGAGGCGGAGAGCCGGGGCACGAGCGGGACGAGGCCGGGGTGCGCCTCGACGAGCTCGTCGACGAGGTCTCGCTCGCGCCCGTCGAGGGCGGCCAGCATCTCGACGAAGGGCAGGTACGGCAGGGTCCCGACGTCACCCACGCAGTGGCCGAGGAGGACCCGCCGGGTCGTGGTCTCGTCGACGAGGCGGGCGACCACGGCGCTCTTCCCGATGCCGGCGTCGCCGCCGAGGAGGACCGCCCCACCGTCCCCCGGTCCGCCGAGGGCCTCCCGCAGTCGGCCCAGCTCGGGGTCACGGCCGACGAGGACGGCGCTCGGACGGGTGGGCACGGTGCCGATCATGGCACCCGTCACGGGTGGCGGGGGCGACCCGGCGCGAGCACCGGGCGCGACGCCCGGCGGCGCAGGCGCTCGGCGAGCCGGCGCACCGGGTGGTCCGGTGCTCCGCGGTCCGGGGTCGACGCGATGCGGGTGCTCCCCCACCGCTCGAGGCGGTACTCGAGCTCGGCGCGGACGAAGAGCGGGTCGGCGGAGGTGTTCACGGTGGTCTCCTCTCGGTGCCGGCGGCCGGGTGCCGCCGACCCCTCCACCGTCGGGCGCTGAGGCAGGGCGGCACATGGGGCGTCCTCCCGGATCGGCGGCGCGACGCGGGTCCTGAGGTACCTCAGGTGGCTGTCCCGTCCTACGGATATCCACAACATTCGTTGCACAACAGTCATTGTGGGTCTACTGTCGACCGCATGACCCGACCCGAGATCCGCACGCTGCGCGACGCCGCCCCCCTCGCGGCGCTCGCCCACCCCTTCCGCTCCCGGATGATGGACTCGCTCAAGGTCGACGGCCCCGGCACCGCCTCGATGCTCGCGGCCCGCACCGGGCAGGCCGTCGGCAACGCGAGCCACCACCTCAAGGTGCTCGCCCGGGCCGGCCTCGTCGAGGAGGCCCCCGAGCTCGCGCGCGACCGCCGCGAGCGGTGGTGGCGCCTGGTCTCCGCCGGCACCCGGTGGAGCAGCGCCGAGCTCGCCGACGACCCGGCCGCCGCCACCGCGGCCCGCGAGGCCGAGGCCCTCCAGCTGCGCCGCCAGGTCGAGCGCATCACCACGTGGCTGGCCGACCGCGACGCCGACCCGGCCTGGGAGGACGCGGCGTTCGCCAACCAGAACTGGCTGCGCCTCTCCCCCGCCGAGCTCCGGCAGGTCGCCGAGGAGACCATCGCCCTCTACCGCCGCTGGGCCGACCGCGAGGTCCCGGACGACGGCGTCGAGCGCGAGCCGGTCCTCGTCGTCGCCCGGGGGTTCCCGTGCCGTCCGTGACGGGCGCCGTCCGCGCCGCGGCCGAGCCACCACCCCTGCGCCGCAACCGGAACTTCCGCCTCTTCTGGGCCGGTGAGGGCGTCAGCGTCCTCGGCGCGATGACCGCCACGGTGGTCGTCCCGCTCCTCGCCGTGACGACCTTCGACGCCGGGCCCGGCTGGATGGGGCTGCTCACGGCCGCCGCCTGGCTGCCCTGGCTCCTCGTCGGCCTGCCCGCCGGCGCCTGGGTGGACCGGCTCGACCCGCGCCGGGTGATGCTCGTCGCCGACCTCGTCGCCGCGGCCGCCGTCGGCTCCATCCCCGTCGCGGCCCTGCTCGGGGTGCTCGACCTCCCGCACCTGCTCGCCGCGGTGCTCGCGAACGGCACGTGCGCCGTGTTCTTCCGGACGGCCTACGGCGCCTTCGTGCCGCGCGTCGTCCGGGCCGACGACCTCGACGCCGCCAACGGCCGCCTCTACGGCACCGAGTCCGCGATGCAGGTCGCCGGGCCGGGCGTCGGCGGCCTGCTCGTCCAGCTCGTCGGGGCCGCGACCGCCGTCGTCGCGGACGTCGCGGGCTTCCTCGTGTCGGCGGCCTGCCTGTGGCGGATGGACCCCGCCGCGCTCCGCCCCCCGCCGGAGCGTCCGGCCCGCGAGCCGCTGCGGCGCGAGATCGCCAACGGCGTGGGGGTGGTCGCGCGCGACCGGTACCTGCGCTTCTTCACCCTGCAGGGCGCGGCCTCGAACTTCGCGCTGACCGGCTACGGGGCGCTGCTCGTCCTCTTCCTCGTCCGCGACCTCGGTGTCGCGCCCGGCACCGTCGGCCTCCTCGTGGCCGCCGGCAGCGTCGGCGGTCTCGTCGGCGCGGCCGTCGCCACGCCCCTCGCGCGCCGCGTCGGCACCGCACGGGCGATGCGGTGGCTCCAGGTCGTGGGAGGACCGACCGCCCTGCTCGTGCCGCTCGCCGGCCCCGGCGCGGCGGTGGGCCTGGTGCCCCTCGGCGTCGCCCTCGTCGGGGTCGGTGTCGTCGGCGCCAACGTCGTCCGGTCCGCGTTCCGGCAGCGCTGGACCCCACCGAGCCTCCTCGGACGGACGATGTCGGCCTCGTCGGTGCTCAACTTCGGCACGATGCCGCTCGCCGGGCTCGCCGCCGGGTGGCTCGGCAGCGCGATCGGGGTGCACGAGACGATCGTCGCGATGACGGCGCTGCACGCGCTCGTGTCGCTCACGGTGTGGATCGGCCCCTACCGCACCGGCCGCGACCTCCCCGCGGGGGTCAGCGCAGCGGCAGGTGGAGCAGCGGGTCGACGGCCACCGCGAGGAACACGACGGTGACGTACGTGATCGAGTAGTGGAAGAGCCGCATCGGCTTGAGCGCCAGGCCCGTGACCCCGCGCCGCGCGGCGCGGAGGAGGCGGTGGGCCTCGGCGACGAAGAGCGCACCGGACGCGACGGCCACGACCGTGTAGAGCCAGCCCATCGACGCCACCGGCACGAGCGCGAGCGAGACCGCGACCATGACCCAGGAGTAGGCGACGATCTGGCGGCCGACCGTGACCGGCCCCTTCTCGACGGGGAGCATCGGCACCTCGGCCGAGGCGTAGTCGTCACGGAAGGCCATCGAGAGCGGCCAGTAGTGCGGCGGCGTCCAGAAGAAGATGACGAGGAAGAGGACGAGCGCCGGCCAGCCGACCGAGCCGGTGACCGCGGACCAGCCGATGAGCGTCGGCATGCAGCCGGCGATCCCGCCCCAGACGATGTTCTGCGACGTGCGCCGCTTGAGGAGCATCGTGTAGCCGACGGCGTAGAGGGCGATGGCCAGCAGCGACAGCGCGGCCGAGAGGACGTTGACGACGAGCGCGAACCACACCGTGGACGCCACCGTGAGGACACCGCCGAAGAGCATCGCCTCACGAACGGTGACCTCGCCGGTGACCATCGGCCGGCTGCTCGTGCGGTGCATCAGCCGGTCGATGTCGCGGTCGTAGACCGAGTTGAAGGTGTTCGCGGCGCCGGCGCTGAGGATGCCACCGGCCAGCGTCGCGACGACGAGCCACAGCGACGGCACCCCGCGCTCGGCGAGGAACATCACGGGCACGGTCGTCACGAGCAGCAGCTCGATGATGCGCGGCTTGGTGAGCGCCACGAAGGCCCCGACGCGTCGCGGACCGCGGCGGGCGGAGACCGCCGCGGGAGCGGTCGTCACGGGGGTGGTGGCCACGTCGTCCTTCGGGTCGGCCGGAAGCGTGCCCGCCCATTCTATCCGCCCGTGGGAACCACCCGTGACGCCCCCGGTCGTCACCCCCTCACGCAGGGCTAGGGTGGTTGCCAGTTGCGTCACACGGCGCCCTCACCGCCGGTGGCGACGTCACGAGCACGTCCCCGCGAGAGAGGAACCCCTTGAGCCCCACCGCCCGTCCCCGTTCCGCGTCCCCCGTCGCCGGCCGCTCCCCCGAGCTCTCGAAGCCGGTGGCCCGCAAGGCGAAGTGGTCGGACCTCGACGTCCGCGCCGTCGACACCGCCCGCATCCTCGCCGCCGACGCCGTCCAGCACAAGGGCAACGGCCACCCCGGCACCGCGATGAGCCTCGCGCCCGTGGCCTACCTGCTCTACCAGCAGGTGATGAACCACGACCCGTCCGACCCCTCGTGGCTCGGCCGCGACCGCTTCGTCCTGTCCTGCGGCCACTCGTCGCTCACGCAGTACGTCCAGCTCTACCTGTCGGGCTACGGCCTCGAGCTGTCCGACCTCAAGGCGCTGCGCACCTGGGACTCGCTGACCCCCGGCCACCCCGAGGTCCACCACACCAAGGGCATCGAGATCACCACCGGCCCGCTCGGCTCCGGCCTCGCCTCAGCCGTCGGCATGGCGATGGCCCAGCGCCGCCAGCGCGGCCTGCTCGACCCCGACGCCAAGCCCGGCCAGAGCCCGTTCGACCACCACGTGTGGGTGCTCGCCTCCGACGGCGACCTCATGGAGGGCGTGTCGGCCGAGGCCTGCTCGCTCGCCGGCCACCAGGAGCTCGCCAACCTCACCGTCGTCTACGACGCGAACCAGATCTCCATCGAGGACGACACCGACATCTCGTTCAGCGAGGACGTCGCCCAGCGCTTCGAGGCCTACGGCTGGGACGTCGTCGACGTCGACTGGCGCCAGTCCGACGACCCGGCCGGCACGCCGGAGTACACCGAGGACGTCGACGCCCTCCTCGCCGCGCTCGAGAAGAGCCGGAAGGGCAAGCGCCCCACCCTGGTCCGCCTGCACACCGTCATCGCGTGGCCCGCCCCGTCGGCGCGCGGCACCGGCAAGGCCCACGGCTCCGCCCTCGGCGACGACGAGGTCGCGGCCACCAAGGAGATCCTCGGCTTCGACCCGAAGAAGTCCTTCCCCGCCGAGCGCGAGGTCCTCGCCCACGCCCGCGAGGTCAAGAAGCGCGGCAAGGCCGTCCACCGCGAGTGGGACAAGGGCTACAAGGCGTGGCGGAAGGCCAACCCCGACCGCGCCGCCCTCCTCGACCGGCTCGTCGCCGGCGAGCTCCCGAAGGACTTCGCCAAGGCCCTCCCGGTCTTCGAGGCCGACGAGAAGGGCCTCGCCACCCGCGCCGCCTCCGGCAAGGTCCTCGGCGCCCTCGCCGACGTCCTGCCCGAGCTCTGGGGCGGGTCGGCCGACCTCGCCGAGTCCAACAACACGACGATGGCCGGCGCCGACTCGTTCATCCCGACGAGCCGCCAGACCGCCGAGTGGAAGGGCGGCCCCTACGGCCGCACGTTGCACTTCGGCATCCGCGAGAACGGGATGGGCATGATCCTCAACGGGATCGCGCTCGAGGGGATGACCCGCCCGTACGGCGGCACCTTCCTCGTCTTCTCCGACTACATGCGGCCCGCGGTCCGTCTCGCCGCCCTGCAGCAGCTGCCGGTGACCTTCGTGTGGACGCACGACTCCATCGGTCTCGGTGAGGACGGCCCGACCCACCAGCCGGTCGAGCACATCGCGTCGCTCCGCGCCATCCCGCAGCTCGACGTCGTCCGCCCGGCCGACGCCAACGAGACCGCCGAGGCGTGGGCCGAGATCCTCCGCCGCCGCCGCACCGCCGGTCTCGCCCTGTCGCGCCAGAACCTGCCGACCATCGACCGCACGACGCACGCGAAGGCGAGCGGCGTCCGCAAGGGTGCGTACGTGCTCGTCGACGGTGGCACGAACGGCGACGAGGCGCCCGAGGTCATCCTCATCGCGACGGGCTCCGAGGTGAGCCTGGCCCTCGCCGCGCGCGAGCGCCTGGAGCGCTCCGGCACCCGCACCCGCGTGGTCTCCATGCCGTGCCGGGAATGGTTCGAGGAGCAGCCGCGCTCCTACCAGAGCAAGGTCCTGCCCCCCGAGGTCAAGGCCCGCGTCAGCGTCGAGGCGGGTGTCGCCATGGGATGGCACGACCTCGTCGGGGACGCCGGCCGCTGCGTCAGCCTCGAGCACTTCGGGGCCTCGGCCGACGCCGGGACGCTGTTCCGCGAGTTCGGGTTCACGCCCGAGGCGGTCGCCAAGGCCGCGAAGGACTCGCTCAAGGCGGCGCGCACGGCCACCGGTGTCCCCGCCGTCACCGACACCGCTCCGCGGGCGAAGTCCTCCCGCGCTGCCGGCAACACGAAGACGCCGAGCCAGAAGGCCTCGGCAGGGAAGTGAGAGCCGCATGACCACACCGAAGCCCCTCCAGGACCTCGCCGCGAACGGCGTGTCCGTCTGGCTGGACGACCTCTCCCGCGACCGCATCTCCTCGGGGAACCTCCAGGAGATGATCGACGACCACGGGGTCGTCGGCGTGACGACCAACCCGTCGATCTTCCAGGCCGCCCTCGCCGAGGGCCACGCCTACGACGAGCAGGTCGCCGAGCTCGCCCGTGACGGGCGCAGCGTCGACGAGACCGTCTTCTCGCTGACGACCCGTGACGTCCACGACGCCTGCGAGATCTTCATGCCCGTGTTCGAGCGGACGGACGGCGAGGACGGCCGCGTCTCGATCGAGGTCGACCCGCGCTCCGCGCACGACACCGCGAAGACCGTGCAGGAGGCCAAGGCGCTGCGCGACGCGGTCGACCAGCCCAACGTCCTCATCAAGATCCCGGCGACGCTCGAGGGCCTGCCGGCCATCTCGCAGGTGCTCGCCGAGGGCATCTCGGTCAACGTCACGCTGATCTTCAGCCTCGACCGCTACCGCGCCGTGATGAACGCCTTCCTCACCGGTCTCGAGCAGGCCCGCGAGAAGGGCAAGGACCTCTCGCAGATCCGCTCCGTCGCGTCGTTCTTCGTCAGCCGCGTCGACGGCGAGATCGACAAGCGCCTCGACGCCATCGGCACCGACGAGGCGAAGGCCCTGCGCGGCAAGGCCGGCCTGGCCAACGCCCGCCTGGCCTACCAGGCCTACGAGGAGGTCTTCTCGACCCCGCGCTGGGCCTCGCTCGAGGCGGCCGGTGCGCACCCGCAGCGTCCGCTCTGGGCCTCGACCGGTGTCAAGGACCCGGCCTACCCGGACACGATGTACGTCACCGAGCTCGTCGCGCCCGGCACCGTCAACACGATGCCGGAGAAGACGCTCGACGCCACCGCCGACCACGGCGAGGTGACCGGCGACACCGTCACCGGCTCCTACGCCGAGGCCACGGCGGTCCTCGACGGGCTCGAGCGCCTCGGCATCTCGTACTCCGAGGTCGTCGACCTCCTGGAGCGCGAGGGCGTCGAGAAGTTCGAGAAGTCGTGGGCCGAGCTCCTCGACCGCGTCCAGAGCGAGCTCGAGAAGGCCGCCGCGTGAGCACGATCGACGTCTCCGCCACCGGGGCCGCCGCCGACGCCGTCGCGCGGCACGTCCCGCAGCTCGTCGCCGACCGGGTGGCGAGCCGGCTCTTCGCGCAGGACGACACCCTGTGGGGCGAGGCCGCGCAGGACGAGGCCTCCAAGCGCCTCTCCTGGACCGGCCTTCCCCGCAGCTCGCGCCCGCTCGTCGGCGAGATCGCCGCGATCCGGTCCGAGCTGCAGGAGGCGGGCTACGACCGCGTCGTCCTCTGCGGGATGGGCGGGTCCTCGCTCGCGCCGGAGGTCATCTGCGGCACGGCCGGGGTCCCCCTCGTCGTCCTCGACTCCTCCGACCCCGACGTCGTGCGCGGCGCGCTGACCGACCTCGACCGCACGGTCGTCGTCGTCTCCAGCAAGTCCGGGTCGACCGTCGAGACCGACAGCCAGCGGCGCGCGTTCGAGGCCGCCTACCGCGAGGCGGGCATCGACCCGACGACGCGGATGGTCGTCGTCACCGACCCGGGCAGCCCGCTCGACGGGCAGGCACGCGAGGCGGGCTTCCGTGTCGTCAACGCCGACCCGGCCGTGGGCGGCCGCTACTCGGCGCTCACCGCGTTCGGGCTCGTCCCGTCCGGTCTCGCCGGGGCCGACGTCGAGGCCCTCCTCGACGACGCCGAGCTCGTCGCCGACCTGCTCGCCGCCGACGACGAGGCGAACCCGGCGCTGCGCCTGGGCGCCGCGATGGCCGGCACCGAGCCGCTGCGCGACAAGCTCGTCCTCGTCGACGCCGGCACCGAGAACGTCGGCTTCCCGGCGTGGGCGGAGCAGCTCATCGCCGAGTCCACCGGCAAGGAGGGCACCGGCATCCTCCCGGTCGTCGCGATCGGCACCGAGCCGGCGCACCTCTACGCCGACGGCACGGTCGTCCGGCTCGTGGCCACCGACTCCGACGACGACGGCGCGGACGGCGACTCGGTCGTCACGGTCGCGGGTCGCCTGGGGGCCCAGATGCTCCTGTGGGAGGCCGCGACCGCCGTCGCCGGTCGGCTGCTCGGCATCAACCCGTTCGACCAGCCCGACGTCGAGAGCGCCAAGGCCGCGGCCCGCGAGATGCTCGACGCGGGCATCGGCGCCGGCGACGACCCCGCCTTCACCGACGGGGCCGTGGAGGTCCGCGCGCTCGGTGGGGACTGGCTCGGCGACGCCGGCTCGGTCGACGCCGCCGTCGACGCGCTCCTCGCCGGCCTCGACGCCGAGCACGGGTACGTCGCCGTCATGGCCTACCTCGACCGCGAGGCCGACGCCGACCTCGAGCAGGTCGCGCGCGACCTCTTCGAGCGCACCGGTCGCCCGGTGACCTTCGGCTGGGGCCCGCGCTTCCTGCACTCCACCGGCCAGTACCACAAGGGCGGGCCGGCGACCGGGGTGTACGTGCAGGTCACGGCCGACCCGGCCCAGGACCTCGAGGTGCCCGGGCGGGACTTCACCTTCGGCCAGTTCATCGCCGCGCAGGCGGCCGGTGACGCGAAGGTCCTCGCCGAGCACGGCCGGCCCGTGCTGCGCCTGCACCTGACCGAGCACGACGCCGGGCTGGCCCGGGTCCGCGCGGCCCTGGGACGGGGCGCATGAGCCCGGCTCGCGTCACGGCCGAGCAGAACCCGCTGCGGGACCCGCGCGACAAGCGCCTGCCCCGGATCGCGGGCCCGTGCTCGATGGTGCTCTTCGGCGTCACCGGTGACCTCGCCCGCAAGAAGCTCATGCCGGCGATCTACGACCTCGCCAACCGGGGTCTCCTGCCGCCCGGCTTCTCGCTCGTCGGGTTCGCCCGCCGCGACTGGGAGGACCAGGACTTCGGGAAGATCGTCTACGAGTCGGTCAAGGAGCGCGCCCGCACCCCGTTCCGCGAGGAGGTGTGGCGCACGCTCGCCGAGGGCATCCGGTTCGTCCCGGGCAGCTTCGACGACGACGCCGCGTTCGACCTCCTCGCCGAGACGGTCGCCGAGCTCGACGAGCAGCGCGGTACCGGCGGCAACCACGCGTTCTACCTCTCGATCCCCCCGGGGTCGTTCGCGACCGTCTGCGAGCAGCTCGAGCGCTCCGGCCTCTCGACCCCGCAGAGCGGGTCGTGGCGCCGGGTCGTCATCGAGAAGCCGTTCGGGCACGACCTCGCCTCCGCCCGCGAGCTCAACGACATCGTCGAGAACGTCTTCCCGGCCGACTCGGTCTTCCGGATCGACCACTACCTCGGCAAGGAGACGGTCCAGAACCTCCTGGCGCTGCGCTTCGCGAACCAGATGTTCGAGCCGGTGTGGAACGCGAACTACGTCGACCACGTGCAGATCACGATGGCCGAGGACATCGGCATCGGCGGCCGCGCCGGGTACTACGACGGCATCGGCGCGGCGCGCGACGTCATCCAGAACCACCTGCTCCAGCTCATGGCCCTGACGGCGATGGAGGAGCCGGTGTCGTTCGACGCCCAAGGACTGCGCCTCGAGAAGGAGAAGGTCCTCTCGGCGGTGCGCATCCCGCACGACCTCGCGTCCGGCACGGCGCGCGGGCAGTACGCCCGCGGCTGGCAGGGCGGCGAGGAGGTCGTCGGCTACCTCGACGAGGACGGCGTCGCCGACGGCTCCGCCACCGAGACCTACGCCGCCGTGCGCCTCGAGGTCGACACCCGGCGCTGGGCCGGCGTGCCGTTCTACCTGCGCACCGGCAAGCGGCTCGGCAAGCGCGTCACGGAGATCGCGGTCGTCTTCAAGCAGGCGCCGCACCTGCCGTTCACGCACACCGCCACCGAGGAGCTCGGGCAGAACGCCATCGTCATCCGGGTGCAGCCCGACGAGGGCGTCACCCTGCGCTTCGGGGCCAAGGTGCCGGGGTCGCAGATGGAGGTGCGCGACGTGACGATGGACTTCGGCTACGGCCGCGCGTTCACCGAGTCCTCCCCCGAGGCCTACGAGCGGCTCATCCTCGACGTGCTCCTCGGCGAGCCGCCGCTCTTCCCGCGGCACGAGGAGGTCGAGCTCTCGTGGCAGATCCTCGACCCCATCGAGAAGTTCTGGGCGACGAAGGGCAAGGCCCCCGAGCAGTACGCCTCGGGTGGTTGGGGCCCCGCGTCGGCCGACGAGCTGATGCACCGTGACGGACGCGAGTGGAGGCTGCCTTGATCGTCGACCTGCCCAACACCTCGACCGCGGCGGTCTCGAAGAAGCTCGTCGCCCTGCGCTCCGACACCGGCGCGATGGCGCTCTCCCGCGTCCTCACCCTCGTCGTCGTCGTCGACGAGGCGGAGGCCGAGGATGCCATCGAGGTCGCCAACGACGCGAGCCGGCAGCACCCCTGCCGGATCATCGTCGTCGTCGGGAGCAACCGCCGCGGCGCCGCCCGCCTCGACGGCCAGATCCGCGTGGGCGGCGACGCCGGCGCGTCCGAGGTCGTCGTGCTGCGGCTGTACGGCCGGCTCGCGAGCCACGGCCGCGCCGTCGTCACCCCGCTCCTGCTCGCCGACTCGCCGATCGTGGCGTGGTGGCCGGCCGAGGCCCCGAAGGACCCGTCCACCGACCCGATCGGCGAGATGGCCCAGCGCCGCATCACCGACGCGGCCCGGACGCAGGGGCCGCCGAAGACGGTCCTCAAGCGGCTCGCGAAGTCGTACGCGCCCGGCGACACCGACCTCGCCTGGTCACGCATCACGCTGTGGCGCGGGCTGCTCACCGCTGCCCTCGACCAGCCGCCGTTCGAGCCGGTCACCGAGGCGCTCGTCGTCGCGGCCCCGGACAGCCCGTCGGGCGAGCTGCTCGCCGGATGGCTGGCGAGCAGGCTGCGCTGCCCCGTGTCGCTCGCCCGCTCCAAGAGCGGCTCGGGCATCATCTCGGTCCGTCTCGAGCGCAAGAGCGGCACCGTCGACCTGGTCCGTCCGGAGGACGGCAGCACGTCGATGCTGCGCCAGGTCGGCCAGCCGGACCGCACGCTCGCGCTGCCGCACCGCTCGGACGCCGAGTGCCTGGCCGACGAGCTGCGCCGGCTCGACCCCGACGAGGTCTACGAGGACGCCCTCACCAAGGGCTTCCCGACGCTGACGAGCGCACGCCGCACCGCGAGCGAGGCGGTCAAGGCCGGGGCGGCCCCGTCGCCGGCCGAGGCCGAGCGCACGACCCAGCGCCTGCGCCGGGCCGCTCGCGTGGCCGGGAGCTCGGCGATGGTCGAGAAGCGCCCGATGCCCGAGGACGGCGCGGACACCGAGACCGTCAAGGCCGCCGCGGCGGCCAAGCTCGCCGAGGTCAAGGAGCGTCGCTCGTGAGCGGGAGCACCGTCGTCGTCCACCCGTCCAAGCAGGCCCTCGCGGACGCCGCGGCGGCGCGGCTCGTCGTCGCGCTCGTCGACGCGCAGTCCGTCCGCGGGGTGGCCCACGTGTCGCTGACCGGTGGCTCGATGGGCTCCGAGATCGTCCGCTCGCTCGCCGCCACCCCGGCGCGGGCGGCGGTCGACTGGGCGCGGGTCCACGTCTGGTGGGGCGACGAGCGCTACCTGCCCGCCGGTGACCCCGACCGCAACGACACCCAGAACGACGAGGCCGGTCTCGACACGCTCGGGCTCGACCCGGCGCACGTCCACCGCGTCGCCGGGCCGGACAGCTCGGCCTCGGCCGAGGAGTCGGCGCACGCCTACGCTGAGGCCATCCACGCTGCGGGCAACGGCGCGTTCGACGTCATGGTGCTCGGGGTCGGGCCGGACGGGCACATCGCCTCGCTCTTCCCGCACCACCCGGCCGCCGGGACGACCGATGCGATGGCCGTCGCGGTGCACGACTCCCCCAAGCCGCCGCCGGACCGGGTGTCGCTGACCCGCGAGTGCCTCGAGCGTTCGCGCCTCGTCTGGTTCCTCGTCGCCGGTGCCGACAAGGCGGACGCCGTCCGTCGCGGGGTCACCGGGTCGCCGTTCGAGGAGACGCCGGCCGCGCACGTCCACGGCAGCGAGCAGACGCTCTGGCTCGTCGACACCGACGCCGCCGCCGACCTGGACCGGGGCTGACGTCGTGGGCATCCTCGACCGCTGGCGCACCCGCGGCGACGACGACGCGGTCGTCGCCGACGACGGGCCCGGTGGCAACGACGGCGTCGAGCCGGTCGAGGAGGTCGCGACGCGTCCGCTGACCGGCGAGGAGGAGGCGCGGCTCGAGGCCTACCGCCTGCGCTACGCCGAGCACGGCATCGACCCCGCCGACCTGGCGACGATCGCCGCGGCGTGGTCGGCGGCCCTCGCGCGGGGTGACGAGGCCGAGGGGCCCGAGGCCGTGACGGTCGTGGCGACGGCGGTCGGCGACCACCTCGTCGGCGCCGGCTACCGCTGGGTCGTCAGCACCGACCCGTTCGGCACCGACCTCGCCGTCGAGCCGCCGCGCCGCGGGGTGCCGGTCGTCGTGCGCACCCTCGTCGCGGTGCGGTGGATGCAGCGCGAGCAGGACTGGGTCGAGAACGTCGTCGGCCACCTGGCCCGCGCCGCTCGCCGCTGAGGCACCACCCCGCTGCCGGTTCGAGGTGAAACCCGACCGCCACGAGGTCGGGTTTCACCTCGAGCGAGCGCGGACCTGGCCGAGTTGTCAGTACTCGCGCGGCCGCTGTCGTTCGCTCCACCCCTCGGCGCAGTCATGATGAGCGGTTGCACCCGACCGCTCATCATGACTGCTCCAGCATCCGGAGCACACGGGACGAGCGGCGGATGAAGGGCCGTTCATCGTGTGTGGTCCACCATCCGGAGCACATGGGACGAGCAGCTGCTCGGCGACCGCTCGTCATGAGTGCGTCAGCATCGGGAGCGAACGACAGCGGCGGGCCGACCCCTCTGACCCTGGGTGTCAGGGGTCGGAGGGGTATGGAGCTGGGGAACGTCAGCACGCCGAACACCCAGCGACCCCCGGCCGCTGGCCGGGGGTCGCGTGCGTTCGTGCGAGGAGGTCAGTGCCTCACTGGATGAGGCCGCGGCCGCGCAGGCTCGCGAGGGCCTCGTCGAGGATGGCCTGGCCGTCCTCGTCCGAGCGGCGCTCCTTCACGTACGCGAGGTGCGTCTTGTAGGGCTCGACCTTCGGCGGGGCCGGCGGGTTGTCCCGGTCCTGCCCGGCCGGGAAGCCGCAGCGCGGGCAGTCCCACTGCTCGGGGACGACCAGGCCGGCCTCCTCGGCGAAGCTGGGCTTCGTCTCGTGCCCGTTCGAGCACCAGAAGGAGACGTAGCGCCGGGGCGCGGCCTCGCCGCGCTCGGCCTCTCCCATGGGGCCCGCGCCGACGCGCGAGCCACGGATCGCGTTACCACCAGCCATCGTCCAGCCCCTCTCAGGCGAACCGCTCGAGGACGCCGAGACCGACGACGCAGGTGAACCACACGGCCGCCACCCCGACGGTGATGCGGTCGAGGTTGCGCTCGGCCACGGACGAGCCGCCGAGCGAGCTCGACATGCCACCGCCGAACATGTCCGAGAGTCCCCCACCCTTGCCCTTGTGGAGCAGGATGAGGAGGGTCAGGAACAGGCCTCCGATGACCAGGAGGACCTGGAGGCCGATACGAACCGCGTCCACGGAGGGATCCTTCGGTGTGGGGGTCGGGGACAACCGGACAAGGATAACCGCTGCCCGGCCCGGCCGCCGCGACCCCGGGGGGCGCGGCGGCACGGATCGGGTCAGACGGTGCCGCGGTGGTCGCGGAAACGGCAGATGGCCGCGAACTCGCCCGCCTCGAGCGAGGCCCCGCCGACGAGCGCGCCGTCGACGTCGTCCTGGCCCATGATCGCCGCGACGTTGCCGGACTTGACCGAGCCGCCGTACAGCACCCGGATGCCGTCCGCGACGTCGCCGGAGTACAGCTCGGCGAGCTTGGTGCGGATGGCCCCGCACACCTCCTGCGCGTCCTCGGGGGTCGCGACCTCGCCGGTGCCGATGGCCCACACGGGCTCGTAGGCGACGACGACGGTGCGTGCCTGCTCGGCGGGCACGTCCGCCAAACCGGCCTCGACCTGCGCGAGAACGTGCTCGACGTGCGTGCCCGCCTGGCGGACCTCCAGGCCCTCGCCGACGCAGAAGATCGGCGTCAGCCCAGCGGCGAAGGCCGCCTTGACCTTGCTGTTGACGACCTCGTCGGTCTCGCCGTGGTACTCGCGCCGCTCGCTGTGGCCGACCGCCACGTACGAGCAGCCGAGCTTCGCGAGCATCGCGCCGCTCACCTCGCCGGTGTACGCCCCGGAGGCGTGGGCGGAGAGGTCCTGCGCGCCGTGCTTGAGCTCGAGGCGGTCACCGTCGATGAGCGTCTGGACGCTGCGGATGTCGGTGAACGGCGGCAGGACGACCACCTCGACGGCGCCGAAGTCGTGCTTGCCGTCCTTGAGCGTCCAGTCGAGCTTCTGCACGAGGTGCGTCGCCTGGAGGTGGTCGAGGTTCATCTTCCAGTTCCCCGCCATGAGCGGGGTGCGGCCGGAGGCCATTCAGTGCTCCTTCGTGAGGATCGCGATGCCCGGCAGCTCCTTGCCCTCGAGGTACTCGAGGGAGGCACCGCCGCCGGTGCTGATGTGGCCGAACTGGTCGTCCGAGAACCCGAGCTGCCGCACGGCGGCGGCGGAGTCGCCACCCCCGACGACGGTCAGCGCGCCGCCCTCGGTCGCGTCGACGAGCGCCTGCGCGACGGCCTTCGTGCCGGCCGCGAACGGCTCCATCTCGAACGCGCCCATCGGCCCGTTCCAGAACACGGTGCGCGCGTCGGCGAGCTTCTCGGCGTACAGGCGGGCCGACTCGGGGCCGATGTCCAGCCCCATCGTGTCGGCCGGGATGGCGTCCGCGGCGACCGTGTCGACCTCGGTGTCGGCCGAGAACTCCCGCCCGACGACGACGTCGACCGGCAGGACGATCTCGACGCCCTCGCGCTCGGCGCGCTCGAGGTAGCCCTTGCACGCGTCGACGCTGTCGGCGTCGAACAGGCTCGTGCCGATCTCGTGGCCCTGGGCCGCGAGGAAGGTGAAGAGCATCCCGCCGCCGATGAGCAGGCGGTCGGCCGTGCCCATGAGGTTGTCGATGACCGCGAGCTTGTCGGCGACCTTGGCGCCGCCGAGGACGACGGCGTAGGGGCGCTCGGGCGACTCGGTGAGGCGCTTGAGCACCTCGACCTCGTCGTGGACGAGCCCGCCCATGGCCGAGGGCAGCCGGGTCGCGACGTCGTAGACCGACGCCTGCTTGCGGTGGACGACGCCGAAGCCGTCGGAGACGAACGCGTCCGCGAGCCCGGCGAGGGCGTCGGCGAACTCGGCGCGGTCCTCGTCGGACTTCGCGGTCTCGCCGGCGTTGAACCGGAGGTTCTCGAGGAGGACGATGTCGCCGTCGGCCATCCCGTCGACCGCGGCCCGCGCGCTCTCCCCCACCGTGTCGGTGGCGAACACGACGTCGCGGCCGAGCAGCTCGGAGAGCCGCCCGACGACGGGCCGGAGGGAGTACTTCTCCTCCGGCGCGCCCTTGGGGCGCCCGAGGTGGGCACACACGATGACGCGTGCGCCCGCCTCGGACAGCTGCCGCAGGGTGGGGACCGACGCCCGGATGCGGCCGTCGTCGGTGATCGTCGTGCCGTCGAGCGGCACGTTGAGGTCTGACCGGACGAGGACGCGCTTGCCGCGCAGGTCGCCCAGCGAGGCGATGTCAGCCATGGGTCGGTCGGTCCCCCCGGCTCACAGGCTCTTGCCGACGAGGGCGGTGATGTCGACGAGGCGGTTGGAGTAGCCCCACTCGTTGTCGTACCAGCCGACGACCTTGACCTGGTTGCCGATGACCTTGGTCAGGCCCGAGTCGAAGATGCACGAGCTCGGGTCGGTGACGATGTCGGCGGAGACGATCGGGTCCTCGGTGTACTTGAGGTAGCCCTTGAGCGCGCCCTCGGCGGCCTTCTTGACGATCGCGTTGACCTCCTCGACGGTGGTCTCGCGGCCGGCCTCGAAGGTGAGGTCGGTGGCGGAGCCGGTCGGGGTCGGGACGCGGAGCGCGTAGCCGTCGAGCTTGCCCTTGAGCTCGGGCAGGACGAGGCCGATGGCCTTCGCGGCGCCGGTGCTCGTCGGGATGATCGACAGGGCGGCGGCGCGGGCGCGACGCAGGTCCTTGTGCGGGCCGTCGAGCAGGTTCTGGTCCTGCGTGTAGGCGTGCACCGTCGTCATGAGCCCCTTGACGATGCCGAGCTCGTCGTTGAGGGCCTTCGCCATCGGCGCGAGGCAGTTCGTCGTGCACGAGGCGTTGGAGATGACGTGGTGGTTGGCCGGGTCGTAGTCGGCGTCGTTGACGCCCATGACGAAGGTGGCGTCCTCGTTCTTCGCCGGGGCGGAGATGATCACCTTCTTGGCGCCGCCGGCGATGTGGGCCTTGGCCTTCTCGCCGTCGGTGAAGATGCCGGTGGACTCGATGACGACGTCGGCGCCGACCTCACCCCAGGGGATGTCGGCGGGGTTGCGCTCGGCGAAGACGCGGATGGTCTTGCCCCCGACGGTGATGGAGTCCTCGGTGTGCGAGACGTCGTCGGCGAGGACGCCGAGGACCGAGTCGTACTTGAGGAGGTGCGCGATGGATGCGTTGTCCATCAGGTCGTTGGCGGCGACGATCTCGATGTCGGCGCCGGACGCCTGCACCGCGCGGAAGAAGTTGCGCCCGATGCGGCCGAAGCCGTTGATGCCTACGCGAACGGTCACTTGCGTTGCCTTCCGATGGGGAGGGTGAGGACGGGGCGGGTCCCACGTCCCTGTGGTCCACCACACACCCTAGACCCCACCCGGGAGCACCATCACGGTGTCCGGGGTACGGGCGAGTAACCGTTTACGCACGCCCGTCCGTGAGACGGTCCGGGCCGCTCTCAGCCGTCGAGCATGTCGGCGGTGAGGACCGCCTCGGTGTCCGGGATGCCCTCGTCCTGCGCCTTCTTGTCGGCCATCGCGAGCAGGCGGCGGATGCGCCCCGCGACCGCGTCCTTCGTCATGACCGGCTGGGCGAGCTGGCCGAGCTCCTCGAGGGACGCCTGCTTGTGCTGCAGCCGCAGCTCGCCGGCCTCGCGCAGGTGCTCCGGCACCTCCTCGCCGAGGATCTCCAGGGCCCGCTCGACGCGTGCCCCGGCCGCGACCGCCGCCCGGGCCGAACGACGCAGGTTGGCGTCGTCGAAGTTGGCGAGCCGGTTGGCGGTGGCCCGGACCTCGCGCCGGATCCGGCGCTCCTCCCAGGCGAGGACGGCGTCGTGCGCCCCGAGGCGGGTGAGCATCGCCCCGATGGCGTCGCCGTCGCGGATGACGACGCGGTCGACGCCACGGACCTCGCGGGCCTTGGACTGGATGCCGAGCCGGCGGGCGGCACCGACGAGGGCGAGCGCGGCCTCCGGCCCGGGGCAGGTGACCTCGAGGGCGGAGGAGCGCCCGGGCTCGGTCAGCGAGCCGTGCGCGAGGAAGGCGCCCCGCCACGCGGCCTCGGCGTCGCAGACGGAGCCGCTGACGACCTTGGCGGGCAGCCCGCGGACCGGGCGGCCGCGGCTGTCGATGAGGCCGGTCTGCCGGGCCAGCGCCTCGCCGTCCTGGACGACCCGGACGACGTAGCGGCTCCCCTTGCGCAGCCCCCCGGCCGCGAGGACGAGGACCTCCGGGGTGTGCCCGTACACCTCGGCGAGCTCACGCCGCAGCCGGCGCGCCGCGCTGGCCGTGTCGAGCTCGGCCTCGACGACGATCCGCCCTCCGATGATGTGCAGGCCCCCGGCGAACCGCAGCATCGCCGCGACCTCGGCCTTGCGGCAACAGGGCTTGGTCACGACGTGCCTGCTCAGCTCGTCCTTCACCTTCGCCGTCATCGCCATAGCGGGTCATCCTGCCACGCGTCAGTGACCGGGTCGCGGGGTGTACAGGATGTCCCGCAGGGCGGCCGCGAACCGGAGCGGGTCGTGCTCGCCGGTGGCCCGCGCGCGCGAGACGGGGGTGACGTGCAGCTGCGCGCCGAGCCGCGCGGCGGCCGCCTCCAGCGCGGCGTGGTCCTCGACCGCGGCGGGGTCGGCGAGCACCCCGTCGAGGCGCAGCCCCGGCGCGAGCGCCGCGAACGACTCGAGGTGGCGCACGGCGTCGAAGCCGGCCGTCTCCCCCGCTCCCGGGTCGAGGTTGAGCACGAGGAGGCGACGGGCCCGCGTGACCCGCAGCGCCTCCTCGAGGTCGGGCACGAGCAGATGGGTCATGACGGAGGTGAACCACGAGCCGGGGCCGAGCACGACCCAGTCGGCGCTGCGGATGGCCGCCACCGACTCGGGGTAGGCAGGCGGGTCCGACGGCACGAGGCGCACGCGCTCCACCCGGCCGCGGGTCCGGGCGACCTGGGCCTGCCCGCGGACCGTCGTCACCGTCGCGGGGGCCTGCGGGTCGAGCCCGCCGACCTCGGCCTCGATGGCGAGCGGCACCGCCGCCATCGGCAGCACCCGCCCGTGGGCCTGGAGCAGGCGCCCGACGAGGTCGAGGCCCGCGACGGGGTCCTCGTGCAGCTCCCAGAGCGCGACGATGAGCAGGTTGCCGAGGGCGTGCCCGCCGAGGGGGCCCTCCCCCTCGAACCGGTGCTGGAGCACGTCGCGCCAGGTGTGGCCCCACTCGGTGTCGCTGCACAGGGCGGCGAGGGCCATCCGCAGGTCGCCGGGCGGCAGGACGCCGAACTCGTCGCGCAGCCGCCCGCTCGACCCGCCGTCGTCGGCGACCGTGACGACGGCGGTGATCTCGTCGGTGACGAACCGCAACGCCGTGAGCGTCGCCGACAGCCCGTGGCCCCCGCCGAGGGCGGTGACGACCGGCCCGCTCACTCGCGCCCCAGGTCGCGGTGGACGACGAAGGTCGCGACGTCCGGACTCCCGAGGCGGCGCGAGAGCGCCTCGGCCACGGCGACCGACCGGTGCTTGCCGCCGGTGCAGCCGACGGCGACCGTCGCGTAGCGCCGGCCCTCGTGCCGGTAGCCGGCGGTGACCGGCTCCATGAGGGAGACGACGCGGTCGACGAACGACGTGGCACCGGCCTGCGACATCACGTACTCGGCGACCGGCGCGTCGACGCCGGTCAGCGGGCGCAGCTCGGGCACCCAGAACGGGTTGGGCAGGAAGCGCATGTCGAAGACGAAGTCGGCGTCCAGCGGCACGCCGTACTTGAAGCCGAAGGACATGACGGCCAGCCGCAGCGACGGTCCGCCGCTCTTGCCGACGATCGGGGTCAGCTTGCGCGCCAGCTGGTGGACGTTGAGGCCGGAGGTGTCGATGACGACGTGCGCGTCGGCCCGCAGGTCTCGCAGGAGCTCGCGCTCGGTCTGGATGCCGTCGAGCAGACGCCCCTCGCCCTGGAGCGGGTGCGGCCGGCGGACGCTCTCGAAGCGGCGGACGAGGGCCTCGTCGGTGGCGTCGAGGAACATCAGCTGGGGGTGCCAGCCGTGCTCGCGCACCGCGGCGATGCCCTCGCGCAGCTCGGAGCTGAACGGGCGGGCGCGCACGTCGACGACCGCGGCGATGCGCAGGTCGCCGGCCCCCTCGTCACGGGCGCGACCGGCGAGCACCGCCATCGCCGGGATGAGCTGGGGCGGGAGGTTGTCGACGACGTACCACCCGTGGTCCTCGAGGACGTTGGCGGCGGTCGAGCGGCCGGCGCCGCTCATCCCGCTGACGACGAGGAAGTCCGCCCGTCCGTTCGACCCCGACGACGGTGCGTCAGCCACTGGATGCTCCCTACTGCTCGACGACCTCGCCCGTCAGCGGGTCGATGGCCGGCATGTCCTGTTCGGTCGAGCCCAACTCTGCCGCAACGACGGCCGCCAACGCAGGCCCGATGCCCGGCACGTCGGCGAGCTCATCGACAGAGGCGGCGCGGATCTTCTTGACCGACCCGAACCGCTTGAGCAGCGCCTGGCGCCGCTTCTCGCCGAGACCGGCGATGCCGTCGAGCGCGCTCTGGGTCATCGCCTTGGAACGGCGCTGCCGGTGGAAGGTGATGGCGAACCGGTGCGCCTCGTCGCGCAGCCGCTGGAGCAGGTAGAGCCCCTCGCTGGTGCGCGGGAGGATGACGGGGAACTCCTCCCCCGGCACCCAGACCTCCTCGAGACGCTTCGCGAGACCGACGACGGCGACGTCGACGGCGCCCGCCTCCTCGAGGGCGCGGGCCGCCGCGTTGACCTGCGGCAGACCGCCGTCCACGACGACGAGGTTCGGGGTGTAGGCGAAGCGCGCCGGCCGCTCGCGGCCCTCGGCCACCTCGGCCTCGCGCTCCTCCGCCTCCTTCCGGCCGCGGCGGAAACGACGGGTGAGGACCTCGTGCATGGCCGCGGTGTCGTCGGTGGCCCCGGTCTCGTCACCGCGGACGATGAAGCGCCGGTACTCCGACTTGCGGGGCAGGCCGTCCTCGAAGACGACCATCGAGCCGACGACCTGCGTGCCCTGGACGTGGCTGATGTCGAAGCACTCGATGCGCAGCGGCGCGTCGTCGAGGTCGAGGACCTCCTGGAGCTGCTGGAGGGCCTGGCTGCGGGTCGTCAGGTCTCCGGCACGGGTGACCTTGTGGCGGGCGAGGCTCTGGGTCGCGTTGCGCGCCACCGTCTCCATCAGGGTGCGCTTGTCGCCGCGCTGGGGGACGCGCAGGTCGACCCGGCTGCCGCGCAGGCCGGCGAGCCACGCCGCGAGGGCCTCGTCGTCGTCCGGCAGGACCGGGACGAGCACCTCGCGCGGCACGCCCTCGCCGGACTCGCCGCCGTAGACCTGCTGGAGGAGGTGCTCGACGACCTCGGGCGTCGTCTCGGCGTCACGCTCGGCGACCCAGCCGCGCTGGCCCCGCACGCGGCCCCCACGGACGTGGAAGAGCTGGACCGCGACCTCGAGCTCGTCCTCGGCGAGGGCGAACACGTCGGCGTCGGTGGCGTCGGGCAGGACGACCGCCGACTTCTCGAGCACCCGCTCGAGCGCACCGATGTCGTCGCGCAGCCGCGCCGCCCTCTCGAAGTCGAGCTCGGCGGCGGCGGCCTTCATCTCGCGGGTGAGGCGCGAGACGAACCGGCCGCTGTTGCCCGCCATGAAGTCGCAGAAGTCCTCGGCGATCTCGCGGTGGCGCGCGGCGTCGACCCGGCCGACGCAGGGGGCGCTGCACTTGTCGATGTAGCCGAGCAGGCACGGGCGGCCGACCTGCTCGGCGCGGCGGAAGACGCCGGTCGAGCAGGTGCGCATCGGGAAGACGCGCATCGCGAGGTCGAGGGTCTCGCGGATGGCCCACGCGTGGGCGTAGGGGCCGAAGTAGCGCGTGCCCTTCTTCTTGGCGCCGCGGACGACGAGGGCGCGGGGGTACTCGTCGGCCATCGTCACGGCGAGGTAGGGGTAGGACTTGTCGTCGCGGTACTTGACGTTGAAGCGCGGGTCGAACTCCTTGATCCACGCGTACTCGAGCTGGAGCGCCTCGACCTCGGTGCCGACGACCGTCCATTCGACGCTCGCGCCGGTGCGCACCATCGTCTGGGTGCGCGGGTGGAGCGCGGCGACGTCCTGGAAGTAGGAGGACAGCCGCTGGCGCAGCGACTTGGCCTTGCCGACGTAGATGACGCGGCCCTCGCGGTCGCGGAAGCGGTAGACGCCCGGGTCGGTCGGGATCTCGCCCGGCCGGGGGCGGTACGTCGAGGGGTCGGCCACCCGTCAACCCTAAGCCGCGCCCCCGACACCCCGACTGCCCCCACCCACCCCACCCGCCTCCCCTTTTCGGGGTCACCCCGAAATGTCCACGAGGCACGACCTCCGAGCCGGGGTCTCGCGGACGAGCTCGTGTGTCGAGCTGACGGAGATGGTCACGCGCCGGCGGTCAGCCGCTCGGCCAGGGCCATCGCCCGCCGCACCCGGGCCAGCAGCCGCTCGGGGTGCGCGAGGTCGTCCCACATGACGCGGACGACGACGTAGCCCAGCTCCCGCAACCTGTCCTCACGACGCTTCTCGGCGATGACGGCCTCCGGACCGCCCGCCGAGTACTTGACGGCTCCGTCGAACTCGATGAGCACCTTCGTCCCGCGGACGGCGAGGTCGACGCGCCCGACGAGCTCACCGTCCTCGTCACGGACCTCGACCTGCGAGTCGAGCTCGAGCCCGAGGGACTCGAGCGTCACCCGCGTGCGGCTCTCCCCCGGGCTCTCGCTGGCCGCGTCGACGAGCCGGAGCATCGCGAGGGCTCGCTGGACGTGGCGATGGCCGGCTCGCCGAGCGACCTCGCCCGTCAGCCCGTCGAGGGTGACGATCCCCCGGTGCATCGCGGCGTCGACCGAGACGACGGCCGCCACCGTCCCGTGGTCGAGGGCGACACCGACGAGGGCGGCGAACGGCGGCTCGACCGGGCCGAACGCAGGGCGCGGCACAGCTCGAGGTGTCGGTCCTCCGGACGTGCTGCCGCGGCCCCGGTCGCGTACAGGCCACGCGCCAGGCGCCGGAGCGTGCGCGCCCTCACGGCGCGGGTCAGCGCCTCGCGCGAGACACCGAGGCCGGCTGCCTCGGCGGTCGTGAACACGCTGTCGTGCAGCCGCCCGAGGAAGCCCAGGTCATCCGTCTCGTCCATCCCCTGACGATCGACGCGGCCGAGCCGAGGGGCCAGCGGCCGGGACGGATCTGTGGACGACGGCCGTCCGCTCCGGCACCTGTGGACGACGGCACGAAACCCCGGTTCGTCCACGAGACCCCGGCTCGGAGCCGGGGTCTCGTGGACATTTCGGGGTCACCCCGAAATGTCGTGACGGGAGTGACGGGAGGGACGAACGTCAGGAGACGGTGAGGCCGTCGCCGCTGACGGTGACGGACTTCTCGGGCAGCGGCTTCGTCGCCGGTCCCTGCTTGACGGCGCCGGTCGCGGCGTCGAACTGGCTGCCGTGGCAGGGGCAGGTGATGACGCCGTCGGCGACGCCGCCCACCTGGCAGCCCTGGTGGGTGCAGACGGACGAGAACGCCTTGTACTCGCCCTGCGTCGGCTGGGTGACGACGGTCGAGATCGACTCGAAGACCTTGCCGCCGCCGACGGGGATCTCGGCGGCCTTGATGGCCTGCGACACGGCGGAGCTCGCGGCGCCGGCGGCCGAGCTGGCGGCCTCCTCGACGTCGCCGGACCCGCACGCGGCGAGAGAGCCGGCCCCGACGACGACGGCGCCGACGGCGCCCGCCGTGCGGAAGGACTGGCGTCGGGTGACGCACGCGCAGCCGGAGCCGCACTCGGTGCTGGACGGGGTGGGGCGGTCGGTGCTCATCGGGCTGTCCCTCTCGGTCCGTGGGTGTCCCTCGCAGTATCCATGTCGTCACTGGACGCCGCCTGTGGACCTTCGTCCACTGTCCGTCCGGCCCGCCCACCTGCTGGATCCGCAGGTAACAACTCGGCACCACAAACAAGAAGGTCCTCGGCAAACGGGCCGATCACGGCTACATTCCGTCAGGTCCGCGTCGGCGGGCAGGAGCATCCGCTCACCAGACCAGATCCCCAGGAGGAACTGTGCCTCAGCGTTCCGTGGTTGCCGTTGGCGCCTCGCTGCTCGTGGCCTCGCTCGCGCTCTCCGGTTGCGGCACGCGCGGCGGCGACGACGGCGGCAGCGACACCGGCAGCGGCTCCGGCAGCACCAAGACCGCGAAGATCGGCGTCATCGCGCCGCTCTCCGGTGACCTCGCCGCCCTCGGCAAGGGCATCGAGCACTCGGTCGACCTCGCCATCAAGCAGGCCAACGAGTCCAACGCCATCCCCGGCTGGAAGCTCGAGCTCGCGGCGGAGGACGACCAGGCCACCCCCGACGTCGGCAAGAACGCCGCGACGAAGCTCGCGTCCGACAAGGACGTCGTCGGCGTCGTCGGCACGCTCAACAGCTCGGTCGCGCAGAGCGTCCAGCCGGTGCTCTCGACGGCCAACATCACGATGGTCTCGCCGGCCAACACGAACCCGTCGCTCACCCAGGGCGCCGACTTCGCGACGGCCCCGAAGCGGACCTACCAGAACTACTTCCGCACCTGCACGACCGACTCGATCCAGGGCCCGTTCGCGGCCCGCTACCTCTTCGAGAAGGCCGGCATCAAGGAGGTCGCGACGGTCCACGACAAGAAGACCTACGGCCAGGGCCTCGTCGACGCCTTCAGCAAGGAGTTCACGAAGCTCGGCGGCACCATCGTCGCGGCCGAGACGATCAACCCCGACGACGACAAGTACGACGCCGTCGTCAGCAAGATCAAGCCGAGCAACCCCAAGGCCGTCTACTACGGCGGTGAGTTCCCGCAGGCGGGTCCGTTCTCGCAGCAGATGAAGGCCGCCGGCCTCAACGTCCCGCTCATGGGCGGCGACGGCATCTACTCCGGCGAGTTCATCAAGCTCGCGGGCAGCACCGCCACCGGCGACCTCGCCACCTCGGTCGGCGCCCCGACCGACCAGCTCGAGTCGGCCAAGGCGTTCGTCGAGGCCTACAACGCGGGCGGCTACGCCGAGCCGTACGAGGCCTACGGTGCCTACGCGTACGACGCGGCGAACGCGATCATCAACGCCCTCAAGACCTCGCTCAAGGACGCGGACTCGGCCGAGGCCGCCCGCCAGGCGACGGTCCAGGCGATGAGCAGCGTCTCCTTCGACGGCGTGACCGGCAAGGTCGCGTTCGACGAGTACGGCGACACCACCTCCAAGGTCCTCACCGTGTACGCGGTCAAGGACGGTGCGTGGGCCCCCGTGAACACGGAGGAGTTCAAGTAAGCCGCTCCTGACGACACAGTCGTGAGCACCCCGACGGCGGGGGTGGTCGAGAAGACCACCCCCGCCGTCCGTGTCCGGACCCGGCAGTCGGCTGCGTGCCCACCCCCCGTGTGGCGCCTGTCCGTGACGCACGTCACCCGCTACTCTCCCCCCAGCCCACCCGCACGTCACGCCTAGGAGGTCGTGGTGGAACTTGCCCAGCAGCTCGTCAACGGGCTGACCCTGGGATCGCTGTACGCCCTGATCGCGGTCGGATACACGGTCGTCTACGGGATCATCCAGCTGATCAACTTCGCCCACGGCGAGATCTTCATGGTGGGTGCGTTCGGTGCCCTCAGCACCGCGCTCCTGTTCTTCCGCAGCTACGTCGACGGCGGCGAGATGCTCCCCTTCTGGGCGCTCCCCGTCCTCATCGTCGGGGCGGTCGCCGCCTCGGTGGCCATCGCGGTCCTCATGGAGCGCATCGCCTACCGGCCGCTGCGCAACGCCCCGCGCCTCGCCCCCCTCATCACGGCCATCGGCATCTCGGTCTTCCTCCAGGAGGCCGTCCGCCTCCTCTACGGCAAGATCCCGAGCTTCCCGGACGCCAAGCAGAAGGTCCCCTTCCCGCAGATCGAGGTCGTGAGCGGCCCCGCGTTCAACCTCGGCGGCGTGACGCTCCAGCGCTCGACGATCTTCACCGTCGGCGCCCTGGTCATCTGCGCGGCGGGCCTGTTCTACTTCGTCTCCCGGACCAAGACCGGGCGGGCGATGCAGGCCGTCTCGCAGGACCCCGACACCGCGCGGCTCATGGGCATCAACGTCGACCGCATCATCGTCGTCGCCTTCGTCATCGGCGCGACCCTCGCGGCCGTCGCCGGCATCGCCCAGGGCCTGCAGGTCACGAACATCAACTTCAAGATGGGCTTCCTCGCGGGCCTCAAGGCCTTCACCGCCGCCGTCCTCGGCGGCATCGGCAACGTCTGGGGCGCCGTCATCGGCGGACTCACCCTCGGGCTCGTCGAGGCGCTGGCCGTCCAGTTCATCCCCGGCACCTTCGGCGGCAGCCCGTGGAAGGACGTGTGGGCGTTCGCGCTCCTCATCCTCGTCCTCGTCTTCCGACCGCAGGGCCTCCTCGGCGCAAAGGTGGTGGACCGCGCATGAGCACCGTGACGCACTCCCCCGACACGACCGACACCGAGCTCTCGCGCCTGGACCGGCTGCGTGAGCAGCACGGCGACCGCGCCGCGATCCTCGCGGTGGCCGGTGGCGCGCTGCTCCTCGTGAGCGGCCTGCTGTCGTGGTCCTACGACAACCGGATCCTCGACGACGTGAGCGTCCGGTTCTACCCGCTCGGGATCCAGCTCTACGCGATGCTCCTCGGCATCGTCGCGCTCGCCCTCGGCGTGCTGCTCTTCCGGCGGCCGCGGTGGCTCAACCCGGGCCGGGGCCTGCGCGCCGTCGGCTGGGGCTCGGTGGTCTTCGCCCTCGCCGGCATCATCGCCGTGGCCTACCAGGCGGGCGGGCTCATCAACGTCAACGAGGGCGGCTGGGTCGGCCTCGCCGGCGCCGTGCTCGTCCTCGCCGGTGGCCTGCTCTCGCCGCACGTGGACCTCGACGTCCGGACCTGGCCGCGGCTGCCCTCGTGGGCCGAGATCCTCGTCATCGTCGTCATGCTCGGGCTGCTGCTCTTCGCGACGGCGTACACGCTCAACGTCGACGACCCGGCGACCTTCGGGTGCCTCCTCATCACGCTGCTCGCTGTCGCGATCGGCCTCGTGGGCAGCGGGTTCGGCGAGTACCTCGGGTTCATCGGGCAGAACAACCGGCGCCCGCTGCTGCTGGCGGCCTTCCTCGTCGCGTTCCTCTTCCCGTTCACCCAGGACGGCTCGGACGCGAACATGTCGATCGCCACGCAGATCCTCATCTTCGCGGCGACGGCGCTGGGCCTCAACATCGTCGTCGGGCTCGCGGGCCTGCTCGACCTCGGCTACATCGCCTTCCTCGGCACCGGCGCCTACGTCGGCGCGATGCTGTCGAAGTCGGCGTTCGCGACGATCGGGTGGAACCCGCCCTTCCTCGTCGTCATGCTCCTCGGGATGCTCGTCGCGTCGATCTTCGGCCTGATCATCGGCTCCCCGACGCTGCGGGTCTCCGGCGACTACCTCGCCATCGTCACCCTCGGCTTCGGCGAGATCTTCCGCCTGGCGATGTTCAACCTCGACGGCAACAACGGCCCGGACCTGACCAACGGCCCGAACGGCATCCCCGGCATCCCGGACCTCAACTTCTTCGGGTTCGACTTCGGCCAGACGCACACGGTCGCGGGCATCCCGCTCGGACGGTTCAGCAACTACTACTTCCTGCTGCTCCTGCTCATCGCGTTCGTCATCCTCGTCTTCACCCGGCTCAACGACAGCCGGATCGGGCGCGGCTGGGTCGCGATCCGCGAGGACGAGCGAGCGGCGGAGGCGATGGGCGTCAACGTCTTCGGGCTCAAGCTGCTCGCGTTCGCGGTCGGCGCCTCGCTCGCCGGCCTCGCCGGGACGATCAAGGCTCACCAGGACACCTCGGTGACGCCCGACCAGTACATCTTCCTCGAGTCGGCGTTCCTCCTCGCGGCGGTCGTCCTCGGCGGCATGGGCACGGTGGCCGGCGTCCTCGTCGGCGCGACCGTCCTCAAGCTCCTCCCCGAGAAGGCCCGCATCGTCAACGACTACCGGCTGCTCATCTTCGGTCTGCTGCTCGTCGTCATGATGCGCTTCCGGCCGGAGGGCCTCGTCGCGAGCAAACGACGGCAGCTGGAGTTCCACGAGGACGACGAGGAGCTCGCCGAGATCGTGCAGTCCGAACACCTTGAGGAGGCGAAGTGACCGTCACCGACCCCACACCGAGCGGCCACGTGATCGGGGACCGCGTCGTCCTCGAGGCCGAGCACGTCACGATGCGCTTCGGCGGCCTCACCGCCGTCGGCGACGTCAGCATGAAGGTGCACGACGGCGAGATCGTCGGGCTCATCGGCCCGAACGGCGCCGGCAAGACGACCTTCTTCAACTGCCTCACCGGGATGTACGTCCCGACCGAGGGCCGGGTGACCCTCGGCGGTGAGCAGCTGCCGCCGAAGCCGCTCAAGGTCGTGCGCGCCGGCATGGCCCGGACGTTCCAGAACATCCGGCTGTTCGGCAACATGACCGCCCTCGAGAACGTCATGGTCGGGCGCTACTGCCGCACCTCGTCGATGGCGCTCACCTCGATCCTCCGCGGGCCGAAGTTCCGACGCGAGGAGGAGGCCACCCGCCTGCGGGCGCAGGAGCTGCTCGACTACGTCGGGCTCGGGAAGTCGACCGAGATCCTCGCGCGCAACCTCCCCTACGGCGACCAGCGCCGGCTGGAGATCGCGCGGGCCCTCGCGACGGACCCGCAGATCCTGCTCCTCGACGAGCCGACCGCGGGCATGAACCCCAAGGAGACCGAGGAGACGATGCACCTGATCTTCAAGATCAGGGACAGCGGCCTCGCCGTCGTCGTCATCGAGCACGACATGCGGTTCATCTTCAACCTCTGCGACCGGGTGCTCTGCCTGGTCCGGGGCGAGGTCCTCGTCGAGGGCTCCCCCGGCGAGGTGCAGTCCGACCCGCGGGTCATCGAGGCCTACATCGGTGGCGACGACACCGACGAGGACGAGGAGGAGAGCGCGTGAGCGCCATGCTGGAGGTCAAGGACCTCGTCGTGTCCTACGGCAAGATCAAGGCCGTCAAGGGCATCTCGTTCACCGTCGACCAGGGCGAGGTCGTCTCGCTCATCGGCACGAACGGCGCCGGCAAGACGACGACGCTGCGGACGATCTCGGGCCTGCTGCGCCCGGTGTCTGGCTCCATCGTCTTCGACGGCCGGGACCTGACGAAGGTCGCCCCGCACGAGATCGTCTCGCTCGGGCTGGCCCACTCCCCCGAGGGCCGGCGCATCTTCCCGAAGCTGAGCGTCGAGGAGAACCTCCTCCTCGGGGCGTTCTCGCGCAAGGACAAGGGCATCCGTGAGGACCTCGCGGCGGCGTTCGAGCTCTTCCCCATCCTCGAGGAGCGCCGCGCGCAGCCCGCCGGCACGTTCTCGGGCGGTGAGCAGCAGATGCTCGCGATGGGCCGGGCGATGATGAGCCGCCCGAAGATGCTCATGCTCGACGAGCCGTCGATGGGTCTCTCGCCGCTGATGATGAAGCGGATCATGACGACCGTGACGACCCTGCAGCAGCAGGGGACGACGATCCTCCTCGTCGAGCAGAACGCCCAGGCGGCGCTGCGGCGCGCGACGAAGGGCTACGTCCTCGAGGTCGGCTCGATCGTCCTCTCGGGCACCGGCAAGGAGCTCCTCGAGAGCGACGACGTCCGGAAGGCCTACCTCGGCGAAGACTGATCACACACGAGGACGGGCCGCGCGACTCCACGTCGCGCGGCCCGTTCCCGTTGCTCACCCGCCGCACGGCCCGCCTAGGGTGGGTCGATGACGACCTTCCGCCACGACGAGGCCGCGCGCGCGGTGGCTCGCCTGGCCTACCGCACCCTCGAGCCCTACCACCTCGCCGCGTACTTCGGCCCGCACGTGGACGCCGCCCGCGAGGAGCTCGGTGTCGGGTGGCTGGGGGCCTACACCGGGATGCGTGCCGCCCCGCTCGGCGCGGTCCCGGGCCAGGTGGTCGCGGCGACCTTCTTCGGCTTCCGGCCGGAGGCGGTGGCCAAGGCCTGGGGCCTGGCGCTCGGGCGGCACACCCCGAGCGGGCTCGACGAGGTGCGCACCCGCTGCCTCGACGACGGGCTGCGCTCCGCGCTGGGAGCGGACGTCGGCTCCCCCGCCGTGGCCGAGCTCGTCGGACGGCTGCGTCCGGTCCTCGACCGGCTGGACCACGGTGGTCGGCCGCTGGCGGCCGCCTATGCGGCGCAGGAGTGGCCGGCGTCCCCGCACCTGGCCCTCTGGCACGCGACCGCCCTGTGGCGCGAGTGGCGCGGCGACGGGCACGTCGCGGCCCTGACCTCGGCGGGGCTGCGCCCGCTCGAGTCGCTCGTCCTCTACGACGCCTGGCTGCGCGCGACGAGCCCGGAGCGCGCGAGCCGCGGTCGTGCCTTCCTCCAGCCCACCCGGAGGTGGACCGACGAGGAGTGGGCCGGGGCCGAGGAGTCGCTGGGCACGTCGGGCCTTCTGACACCGGCCCGCGAGGGTGGGGCGCCGACGCTGACCGAGGCCGGGCGGCGGCTGCGAGACCACCTCGAGGACGCCACCGACGACGCCTCGGCCGCGGCCTGGGCGGATGTCGACGACGCCGAGCAGCTGCTGACGACGGCCCGTGCCGTGGTGAAGAAGGTCATCGACGCCGGCTGGCTGCCCGGCACCCCCGGCCGCGCCTGAGCGCGGTCCGGGGGCCGGGTCAGCCGGCCTTGCGGGAGGTGGTCCTGCGGGTCGGCTCCCGACGGGCGGTCGAGCTCTTGGCCGCGGTCCTCTTCGCCGGCGCCTTGGTGGCCGGGGCCTTCGTCGCCGCCGTCTTCTTCGACGCAGCCCGCTTGGCCGGGGCGGCCGTCGTGCGCGCGGTCTTCGCGAGGATCGGCGCGAGGAAGCGCCCGGTGTGCGACTCCTCGAGCGCCGCGACCTCCTCGGGCGTGCCCTCGGCGATGACCCGCCCGCCGCCGCTGCCGCCCTCGGGGCCGAGGTCGACGAGCCAGTCGGCCGACTTGATGACGTCGAGGTTGTGCTCGATGACGATGACGGTGTTGCCCTTGTCGACGAGGCCTTGGAGCACCTTGAGGAGCTTGCGGATGTCCTCGAAGTGCAGGCCGGTCGTCGGCTCGTCGAGCACGTAGACCGTGCGCCCGGTCGAGCGCTTCTGCAGCTCGGAGGCGAGCTTGACGCGCTGTGCCTCGCCGCCGGACAGGGTCGGCGCGGGCTGGCCGAGCCGGACGTAGCCGAGGCCGACGTCGTTGAGCGTACGCATGTGCCGCGCGATCGCGGGGACCGCCGCGAAGAACTCGGCGGCCTCCTCGATCGGCATGTCGAGGACGTCGGCGATCGACTTCCCCTTGTAGTGGACCTCGAGCGTCTCGCGGTTGTACCGCGCGCCGTGGCAGACCTCGCACGGCACGTAGACGTCGGGGAGGAAGTTCATCTCGATCTTGATCGTGCCGTCGCCGGAGCACGCGTCGCAGCGGCCGCCCTTGACGTTGAACGAGAACCGCCCCGGCTGGTAGCCGCGGACCTTGGCCTCCTCGGTCGTCGCGAAGAGCTTGCGGACGTGGTCGAAGACACCGGTGTACGTCGCCGGGTTCGAGCGCGGGGTGCGCCCGATCGGGCTCTGGTCGACGTGGACGACCTTGTCGAGGTGGTCGAGGCCGGTGACCGACTTGTGCCGGCCCGGGACGTGGCGGGCGCCGTTGAGCTTGTTCGCCATGACGTTGTAGAGGATGTCGTTGACGAGCGTGCTCTTGCCCGAGCCCGAGACCCCGGTGACCGCGACGAGGTTGCCGAGCGGGAAGCCGACGGTGACGTTGTCGAGGTTGTGCTCGGTCGCCCCGACGACGACGACCTCCCGGCCGCGCTCCTGCGGGCGACGGACGGCCGGGGTCGGGATCTCGCGACGGCCGGACAGGTACTTGCCGGTGATGGAGTCGGGGTGGGTCAGCAGGTCGGCGACGGTGCCGGAGTGCACCACCTCGCCCCCGTGCTCGCCCGCGCCCGGGCCGATGTCGACGACCCAGTCGGCCGTCGCGATCGTGTCCTCGTCGTGCTCGACGACGATGAGCGTGTTGCCGAGGTCGCGCAGCCGGGTCAGCGTCTCGATGAGGCGGTGGTTGTCGCGCTGGTGCAGACCGATGCTCGGCTCGTCGAGGACGTAGAGGACCCCGACAAGGCCGGACCCGATCTGGGTCGCGAGCCGGATGCGCTGCGCCTCACCGCCGGACAGGGTGCCGGCCGGCCGGTCCAGGCTCAGGTACTCCAGGCCCACGTCGAGGAGGAACCCGAGCCGGGCGTCGATCTCCTTGATGACGCGCGCCGCGATCTGCCGCTCGCGCTCGGTGAACTCGACCGTCGAGAAGAACTGCGCGGCGTCGCCGATGGCCAGGCGGGAGACGTCGGCGATCGAGCGGCCGCCGATGAGGACGGCGAGCGACTCGGGCTTGAGGCGCGCGCCCTTGCACACGGGGCAGGGCACCTCGCGCATGTAGCCCTCGTAGCGCTCACGGCTCCAGTCGGAGTCGGTCTCGGAGTGGCGCCGCCGGACGAACGGGATGGCGCCCTCGAAGCCGGTGGAGTACGAGCGCTCGCGCCCGAAGCGGTTGCGGTAGCGGACGTGCACCTTGTGGTTGCGCCCGGTGAGCAACGCGTCGCGGACCTTCTTCGGCAGCTCGCGCCACGGCGTGTCCATCGAGAACTTCATCTCGTCGGCGAGGGCCGACATGACGCGCTGGAAGTAGTCGGCGGCGCCCGACGCGGTGGCCCACGGGGCGATGGCGCCCTGGGCGAGGGTCAGGTCGTCGTCGGGGACGATGAGGTCGGGGTCGACCTCGAGCTCGGTGCCGATGCCGCTGCACTCGGGGCAGGCGCCGAACGGGCTGTTGAACGAGAACGAGCGCGGCTCGACCTCGTCCATCGACAGCGGGTGGTCGTTCGGGCAGGCCATCTTCTCGGAGTAGCGGCGCTCGCGCTCCGGGTGCCCCTCCTCGAGGTCGACGAAGTCGACGACGAGGACCCCGCCGGCCAGCCCGAGGGCGGTCTCGACGGAGTCGGTGAGCCGGCGCTTGGCCGAGGTGTCGTCACCCTTGGCGACGAGGCGGTCGACGACGACGTCGATCGTGTGCTTGACCTGCTTCTCGAGCTTCGGCGGGTCGGTGAGGGTGACGACCTCGCCGTCGACCCGGGCCCGGGAGAAGCCCTTGGCCTGGAGCTCGGCGAAGAGGTCGACGTACTCGCCCTTGCGGGCGCGGACGACCGGCGCGAGCAGCTGGAAGCGGGTGCGCTCGGGCAGCTCGAGGAGCCGGTCGACGATCTGCTGCGGGCTCTGCCGGGTGATCGGCTCGCCGCAGACCGGGCAGTGCGGGCGGCCGGCGCGGGCGAAGAGGAGACGGAGGTAGTCGTAGACCTCGGTGATGGTGCCGACGGTGGAGCGGGGGTTGCGGTTGGTCGACTTCTGGTCGATCGACACCGCGGGCGAGAGGCCCTCGATGAAGTCGACGTCGGGCTTGTCCATCTGCCCGAGGAACTGCCGGGCGTACGCCGAGAGCGACTCGACGTAGCGCCGCTGGCCCTCGGCGAAGATGGTGTCGAAGGCCAGCGAGGACTTGCCCGACCCCGAGAGGCCGGTGAAGACGACGAGAGCGTCCCGGGGGAGCACGATGCTGACGTCCTTGAGGTTGTGCTCGCGGGCGCCGCGGACGACGAGGTGGTCATGACTCACACCCGCCATGCTAGGTGTCGGGTCCGACAGCCCCCTCATCAGCGGTGACGGCATCCGGGGTTCGTCCAGACCCGGCGTCTAGGGTCGACGAGGTGAGCACCCCCATCGCCGAGTACGCCCTCCTCGGGGACACCGAGGGCGCGGCCCTCGTCAGCCGGCACGGAGCCGTCGACTGGCTCTGCCTCCCCCGCTTCGACTCCCCCGCCTGTTTCGCGGCCCTCCTCGGGACCGACGACCACGGCCGCTGGTTCCTCGGGCCGGTCGACGAGGCGACGGCGACGCGCGCGTACCGCGAGAACAGCTTCGTCCTCGACACCGTCCACGAGACCGCGACGGGGCGGGTGCGTGTGACCGACCTCATGCCGTTCGGCGACGGTCGCGCCGACCTCGTGCGCATCGTCGAAGGCCTCGAGGGCGAGGTGGCGATGCTCCACGAGTGGGTCGTGCGGACGGGGTACGGCAAGGTCCTGCCCTGGGTGTCGCGGACCGAGGACTGCGACGGTGTCACGGTCATCCGCGCCGTCGCGGGGCCGGACATGCTCGTGCTGCGCGGCGACCGGCTGCCCGAGCCCACCGACCACCACCACCGCGACGAGTTCACGGTCCGCGCGGGCGAGCGCTACGAGTTCGCGATGACCTGGGTGCCGTCGTGGTGCGAGGTCCCCGGCGCGCTCGACGTGCCGAGCCGCGTCGACGACACCGTGCGGCGGTTCGACGACTGGGCCGCCCGGCACACCCACGACGGGCCCTACCGCGACGCGGTCACCCGCTCGCTGCTCGTCCTGCGCCTGCTCACCGACGAGCTGCGCGGTGGCATCGTCGCCGCGCCGACGACGAGCCTGCCCGAGGACGTCGGCGGCGAGCGCAACTGGGACTACCGGTACTGCTGGCTGCGCGACGCCTCGCTCACCCTCGAGGCGCTGCTCGCCTGCGGCTACGTCGACGAGACGCGGCTGTGGCGCGACTGGCTCGTGCGGGCGGTCGCCGGCGACCCGGCCGACCTCCAGATCATGTACGCCGTCGACGGCAGCCGCGAGCTGCCCGAGCGCACGCTCGACCACCTGCCCGGCTACGAGGGCTCGCGCCCGGTGCGGGTCGGCAACGCGGCGGTCGACCAGCGCCAGAGCGACGTCCTCGGCGAGGTGATGATCTCGCTCGACGAGGCCCGGCGCCTCGGCGTCAGCGAGTCGCACGAGTCGTGGGCCGTCCAGGAGGCCCTCGTCGACGACCTCGCGGACCACTGGGACCAGAGCGACAACGGCCTGTGGGAGATCCGGGGCGAGCCGCAGCACTTCACGCACTCGCGGGTCATGGTCTGGGCCGCCTTCGACCGGGCCGTCCGGGCGGTCGAGGAGGACGGCCACGAGGGCGACGTCGAGCGCTGGCGCGCCCTGCGGGACCGCGTCCACGCGGAGGTCCTCGACCAGGGCTTCGACGCCGAGCGCGGCACCTTCGTCCAGCACTACGGCACCCGCGAGGTCGACGCGGCGCTGCTGCTCATCCCGACCGTCGGCTTCCTGCCGGCCCACGACGAGCGCGTGCTGGGCACCGTCCGGGCCGTCGAGGAGGACCTGCTGCGCGACGGCTTCGTCCTGCGCTACCGCACCGAGAGCGGGGTCGACGGGCTGCGCGGCGACGAGAACCCGTTCCTCGCCTGCTCGTTCTGGCTCGCCGAGGCCTACGCCCGGTGCGGCCGCGTCGACGACGCGCACACCCTGATGGACCGGCTCCTCGGGATCCGCAACGACCTCGGCCTGCTCTCGGAGGAGTACGACCCGTCGACCGACCGGCTCGTCGGCAACTTCCCGCAGGCGTTCTCGCACCTCGCGCTCGTCCGCGCGGCCATCGCGATCGCGGAGGCCGACGCGCAGGCCGGGCGGCGGTAGCGTCGGCGGCATGACCGGCACCCGGATCGACCCCGCCCAGTACGTCGGCGCGCACACCGCCCGGCTCGTCGCCACCACGCGGGCCCTGCCCGACGCCGCCGGCCCGACGCTCTGCGAGGGGTGGACCCGCGGGCACGTCGTCACCCACGTCGCGCGCAACGCCGACGGGCTCGCCCGGCTCGTGCGCTCGGCCGTCGACGGCACCCGCGAGACGATGTACGCGAGCCGGGACCAGCGCAACGCCGACATCGACGAGGGCGCCGGCCGCACCCCCGCCGAGCTCGCCGACGACCTCGAGCGCACCGCCGCCGAGTACGCCGCCGAGGCGCCGCGCCTGGGCCCCGAGCACGCCGGGCACGCACTCGAGCGCACCCCCGGCGACGTGCGCGGCACCGCGGCCGACATCCCGATGATGCGGCTGCGCGAGGTGACGTGGCACCACGTCGACCTCGACGCCGGCTTCGGGTTCGCCGACCTCGAGCCCGAGCTCCTGCTGGCCTTCCTCGACGAGGAGGCCGAGCGCCTGCGCACCCTCGACGACGCCCCGGACGTGACGCTGCGCTCGGACGAGGGCGAGGAGTGGACCGTCGGCCTGGGCACGACCTCGGTGACCGGCAGCCGCGCCGCGCTCCTCGGATGGCTCGCCCGCGGCCTCACCGACGGTGTCTCCGCCGACCCCCTGCCCCGACTCCCGGACGGACGATGACGATGGCCTACACCGGCGACGTGACCCCCGGCGGCCCGAGCGACGTGCGCGAGCTCGGCCCCGCGACCCTGCGCAAGATGTCGGTCTCGGACATGCACAACAACGTCTACCTCCTCACCTGCACGGCCACCGGCGAACAGCTGATGGTCGACGCCGCGGACGACCCCGACCGCTGCCTCGCGCTCGTCGCTGAGGGCACCGGGCGCCTCGACCACCTCGTGACGACGCACCAGCACTGGGACCACGTCCGGGCGCTGCCGGACGTGGCCCGCGCCACCGGCGCCCGCACCTACGCCGGCGAGGAGGACGCGGACGCGCTGCCGCTGGCGCCGGACGTCCGTCTGCGACAGGGCGACACGCTGCGGGTCGGTGAGCTCGTGCTCGACGTGGTGCACCTGCGCGGCCACACGCCCGGCTCGGTCGCGCTCGCCTGGCGGGCGCCCGACGGGGTGACGCACCTCTTCACCGGCGACACCCTCTTCCCCGGCGGCGTCGGCAACACGAAGAACGAGGGCCAGGACTTCGACGCCCTCTACGGCGACGTCACCGAGCGCATCTTCGGCGTGTACGACGACCAGACGTGGTTCTATCCAGGGCACGGCGGCGACTCGACGCTCGGGGCGGAGCGGCCGCACCTGGACGAGTGGCGCGAGCGCGCATGGTGATGGCTAGCCTGCAGCGGTGACGACCGCCGCCGACCGGGTTCCCGCTCCCCTGCTCGTCCTCGCGGGGGTCGTGTCCGTCCAGTTCGGCGGCGCGCTGGCGCAGACCCTCGTGCCGGTCATCGGTGCGGGCGGTTCGGTCGTCATGCGGCTGCTGTTCGCGACCGCGCTGCTGCTGGCCTTCGTCCGGCCCCGCTGGCACGGTCACACCCGGCGCGCCTGGGCCACCGTCGCGGCCTTCGGCGTCGCGCTCGGCCTCATGAACTACACCTTCTACCAGTCGCTGGCGCACCTGCCGATCGGCGTCGCGGTGACCATCGAGTTCATCGGGCCGCTCACGCTGGCGGCCGTGCTGTCGCGGCGTGTCGTCGACGCCCTCGGGGTGCTCGCGGCCGCGGCGGGCGTCGTCCTCATCTCGGAGGCGCTCGAGGTGCCGTTCGCCGAGCTGGAGTGGACGGGCATCCTGCTCGCCCTGGCCGCCGGCGGCTTCTGGGCGGCCTACATCGTCCTGTCCGGTCGCACCGGCGCGGCCTTCCCGAAGCTCGAGGGCCTCGCGCTGGCGATGGTCGTCGCCACCCTCGTCACGCTGCCGCTCGGGGTCACCAGCGTCCCGTCGTGGACCGGCGAGGCGCTGCTCAAGGGCCTGGGCATCGCGGTGCTGTCGTCGGTGCTGCCCTACTCGCTCGAGCTGCTGGCGCTGCGTCGGCTGCGCGCGCAGGTGTTCGGCATCCTGCTGAGCCTCGAGCCGGCGGCCGCGGCGGTCGCGGGGCTGGTCGTGCTCGGCCAGCGGCTCGCGCCGAGCCAGCTCGTCGGGATGGCGCTCGTCGTCGGCGCGTCGGCCCTCGTCCTCGGGCTCGGGGCGCGCAAGGACCCCGCCGAGGCGCAGGCCGCCTGAGCCGCCGGACCGGGCCGGGGGTCAGTCCTCGACGAGCTCGGGGTGGCGCCGGGTGCGCCACAGGCTGAGCACGGTGGTGACGCCGAGGATGACGACGATCGCGCCGAGCGAGACGGAGATCGGGATCTCCGGCACCGGCACCTTCTCGCCGCCGTTGATGAACGCGAGCTCGTTCTCGTGCAGGGCGTGGAGGATGAGCTTGAGGCCGATGAAGGCGAGCAGCACCGCGAGGCCGTAGCTGAGGTAGATGAGCTTCTTGAGCAGGCCACCGATGAGGAAGTACAGCTGCCGCAGACCCATGAGGGCGAAGAGGTTGGCGACGAGGACGAGGTAGGGCTCGTCGGTGAGGCCGTAGATCGCGGGGATGGAGTCGAGCGCGAAGAGCAGGTCGGTCGTGCCGAGCGCGACGATGACGAAGAAGAGCGGCGTGGCGAGCCGGGCCCCGTTCTGCCGCGTGAAGAGCTTCGTGCCGTCGTAGTCCTCGCTGGCCGGGAAGCGCTTGGACACCAGGCGCATGAAGCGGTTCTGCTCGTACTCGTCGTCGTCGGTCTCGCCGCCGCTGGCCAGCTTCCACGCCGTGTAGACGAGGAACGCGCCGAAGATGTAGAACACCCAGCTGAAGTTGTTGATCGCGGCCGCGCCGACGGCGATGAAGATGCCGCGCAGGACGATCGCGATGACGATGCCGACCATGAGCGCGAACTGCTGGTACTTCTCCGGCACCCGGAAGCTCGCCATGATGAGGATGAAGATGAAGAGGTTGTCGACCGAGAGCGAGTACTCGGTCAGCCAGCCCGCGAAGAACTCACCCGCGAGCTGGCCCCCGGCGGTGAACCAGAGCCCGAGCCCGAAGAGGACCGCGGCACCGACGTAGACGGCCAGCGCCGACACGAGCTCCTTGGTGGAGGGACGGTGCGGGCGGCGGGCGATGACCGCGATGTCGAAGGCGAGGACGGCGACGGCGACGCCGATCGTCACCCACCAGACCCAGGGGGCGAGGTCGAGGTCGCTGGTGGCGGCGGGCAGCAGGGCGGGAAGCACCGCGCCAGCGTAACGGTGGGTGGACGCCCCGTTGCGCCACGTCCGCGCGCTCCTAGGCTGGCCGTCATGGCCAGCATGCTCGACGACCTGTCCCTGCTGACGAGCCTGCACCGGCAGGTGGTCGAGGAGTCCGGACGCGCGGACCTCCTCGAGCTGACCGACGCCCTCGAGCGGCGCTGCCGCGGCGAGGAGGACGGCGACCCGGCGGCGCTCGTGGCGGCCCTCGACCCGGAGACGACGTCCCGGCTGGCGCGCCTGCTGACGGTGCACCTGCACCTGACCAACCTCGCCGAGGAGCGGCACCGGGCCCGGTCCCTGCGCCGGGAGGACGGCGAGTACGGCGGCGGCAGCGACACCGGCGACATCGGGCCGGCCGTCGCCGCGGCGGGTCCGGACGCCCGGGCGCGCCTGGAGCGGATGCGCATCCACCCCGTGCTGACCGCCCACCCGACCGAGGCGCGCCGCCGGGCGGTGGCGTCGGCGCTGCGTCGCATCGCCGAGCACCTCGACACGCACGCCGACCCGGGCTCGGGCCCCTCGGAGCGGGCCCGCGCGCGGCGCCGGATGCTCGAGGACATCGACATCCTCCAGCGCACCTCGACGCTGCGCATCACCCGGCCGACGCCGGCCGACGAGGTGAAGACGGTGCTCACGGTCTTCCGGCAGTCACTCATCCACGCGGTGCCGCGCTTCCAGCGTGCGGTCGAGGCGGCCTTCGGCGGTGACGAGCGGCCCTCCGACACACCGCTCCCGCCCATCGTCCGGTTCGGGTCCTGGGTGGGGGGTGACCGCGACGGCAACCCGTTCGTCACCGCCGAGGTGACGCGCGAGACGGTGCGCGCCCATGCCGACCAGGCGCTCGAGATCCTCCACGACGCCGTGGACCGGGTCGCCCGGATGATCACGGTCGACGAGGAGTCGACGCCCCCGACGGCGGCGCTGCGCGACGCCCTCGCCAACGACGCGGCCGCGCACCCACGCCTGCTCGCCGAGGTGACCAAGGACTCCCCCAACGAGCCGCACCGCCAGAAGCTGCTCGTCGTCGCGGCCCGGCTGGCGGCGACCCGTGACGAGCGGGCCGGCGTCGCGTACGGCTCGCCCGAGGAGGCGCTGGCCGACCTCGCCCTCGTCCAGGACTCGCTCGTCGCCGCCGGTGACGCGCGCACGGCCCACGGCGAGCTGCAGGACGTCGTCTGGATGGTGCAGACGTTCGGGTTCCACCTCGCCGAGCTCGAGGTGCGGCAGCACTCGGCCGTCCACCGGGCGGCCCTCGTCGAGGCGCTCGGGCTCCTGCCGGACGACGCCCGGCCGGCCGACCCCGAGGTCGCGGCGACCGACCCCGCGCTGCTGGACCGGCTCGCGGTCGACGGCTGGCCCGAGCTCGTCGGGGCTCCCGGCGACCGGACCCGCGAGGTGCTCGACACCCTGCGCGTCATGGCCTGGCTCCAGCAGCGGTGGGGCCGGCGCAGCTGCGGCCGGTACGTCGTCTCGTTCAGCCAGTCCGCCGCCGACCTCGTCGCGGTGCGGGCGCTGGCCCGGCTCGCGGTGGGGACGCGCCCGTTGGCGCTCGACGTCGTGCCGCTCTTCGAGACCGGCGCCGACCTCGACGCCGCCGACCACACGCTCGAGGAGTGGGTGGCCCTGCCGTCGACGGCGACGTGGCTCGAGGGCGTCGACCGGCAGGTCGAGGTGATGCTCGGCTACTCCGACTCGGCCAAGGACGTGGGTCCGGCGGCGGCCACCCTCGCGCTGCACCGCGCGCAGGTCGGGCTCGTCGCGTGGGCCCGGCGGCACGGGGTGGAGCTGACGCTCTTCCACGGTCGTGGTGGGTCCCTCGGCCGTGGGGGCGGTCCGCTGCACCGGGCCATCGCGGCGCAGCCGACGGGGTCGGTCGACGGGCGGTTCAAGGTGACCGAGCAGGGCGAGGTGATCTTCGCCCGGTACGCCGACGTCCGCATCGCCGAGCAGCACCTCGAGCGGGTCGCATCGGCCGTGCTGCTGACCGACGCGCCGGAGCACGTCGCCGCGCGCGACGAGGCGGCCGGGCGGTTCGACGCCGTGGGTTCCGCTGTGGCAGAGGCGAGCCGGACGGCGTTCCGCTCGCTGGTGGAGCAGCCGGGCTTTGCGGACTTCTTCGCGATGTCGAGCCCGCTCGACCTCCTGGCCGACTTGCGGCTCGGGTCACGTCCCTCGCGGCGCAGCGGCTCGGAGTCGGGACGCAGCCTCGACGACCTGCGCGCCATCCCGTGGGTGTTCGCGTGGTCGATGACGCGGGTCAACCTGCCCGGCTGGTACGGGCTCGGCAGCGGCCTCGCCGCGCTCGGCGACCTCGACGAGGCCCGGCAGGCCTACCGCGAGTGGCCGGTGTTCGCGGCGCTCGTCGACGTCGCCGAGATGAGCCTGGCGAAGACCGACGACGACCTGGCGGCCGCGTTCCTCGCCCTCGGTGGGCGGCCCGAGCTCGCGACCCAGGTGCTCGACGAGCTCGCGCTCACCCGGCGGATGGTGCTCGAGCTGCTGGGGCAGGACGAGATGCTCGAGCGGAAGCCGCACCTGTACACCGCCGTCGGGCTGCGGCGGCCGTTCGTCGACATGCTCAGCCACCTGCTGCTGCGCGGGCTCGGCGAGCTGCGGGCGACCGGCGAGGACGAGGGGTCGCAGTGGCACCGGCCGCTCCTGCTGACCGTCAACGGGCTCGCGGCGGGGCTGCAGAACACCGGGTGATGCGTGCCGGCCGGTGACGGTTGGCGCTCGAACAGGTCTGGGGTGCAGGCACTTTCGTTGTCCACAGGGGCGTCTCAACACTTGTCCGTCGAACAGATGTTCGGTACACTGAGGCATGGACACCGAGACCCTCTCCCGCCGCATCGCGTCGCTGCGCGAGGAGTGCGCGCGGCTGGGTCGTGAGCTGGTCGAGGGTGGTCACTCGCTGTCCTCGGAGGAGGCCTTCGCGCTGGCGGGGGAGCTGCAGGGTGTCGTGAACGCGGCCGAGGGGGCCACGGCGGTGGCTGGCGCGTGGGGTGCTCGAGTGGAGACGACGGTGCGCTCGGGGTCGTGGGAGCGGGTGCACCCGGTGGGGTTCGTCGACGCGATGGCCTCGACGCGGATGTCGCTTGCGACGGGGTTGACCGAGGGGGTGGCGGGCCGGAAGGCGGCGTTGGGTGCTGCGCTGGGTGAGCGGTTCCCGCGGGTGCGCGAGCTGCTCGTCGCGGGCGAGGTGGCCGTGGTGAACGTGCACAAGGTGGTCGACGCGTGCGCCGGGCTTGACGTGGCGGCGTGCGTGCGGGTCGATGCCGATCTCGCGCCGCGATTGGCGGGGATGGACCCGGCGCGGGTCGCGGGTGAGGCACGTCGGGTCGCGACGCGGGTGGCGGCCGACCAGGTGGCCGCGCACGTGGCGCGGACGCGCAAGGGGCGCCGGGTGGAGGTGTGCCCGGGTGAGGACGGGCTGACGGAGTGGTTCGCGTCCCTGCCGACGGCGACCTCGAGCGCGATGTGGGCGGCGGTGGAGGAGCTGGCTGGTGACTACCGACAGAGCGACGGCGCGCTGTCGGTGCCGGAGTCGCGGGCGGACGCGCTGGCCGACCTCGTGCTGCGCAACGTCAAGGTCAGCGCCCAGGTCACCCTCGGGGTGCCGGTCGTGACCGACCGGCCCGCACCCGAGGAGCAGTGCGGGACGAGGTTCCGGATGGAGTGGGACGACGACGAGACGGTCATCGACGCGGTGACCGGACTGGAGACGCGCTACGGGGACCTCGACGCGGCCAGCCGGGAAGCGCTGTCGTGGCTGGAGGAGCCGGCCGAGCTCGACGGCGACCTCACCTACACCCAAGCGGTCGTGTCGCCCGGGTACGCGGTGTCCGGGACTCAGCTGCCCGGCCTGGGCTGGGTCGACCCCGCCACCCTCGCCAACCTCCTCAAGGTCCTGCCGTTCGAGGTCGCCCGCGCCGTGCTCGAGGCCGACACCGGCACCCTGGCCTCCCTCACCACCGGCGCGTACAAGCCACCGACGGCGATCAGCGAGTTCGTCAAGACGAGGGACGGGACGTGCCGGATGTGGGGCTGCACCCGACCGGCCGCTAGCTGCGACCTCGACCACGTGCGTCCCTGGCCCGTCGGCCACACCACCCCCATCGGGTTGGAGGACCTCTGCCGACGCCACCACCGCTTCAAGCAGCAAGGCCGGTGGCGACCCCACCTCGACCCGGACGGCACCGTCACCTGGCACGGACCCGACGGCGCCACCCGCACCACCGAACCCCAGCACCGCGTCCCGAACCCGCTCGACCACCCCTAGGGTGACCGCATGGGGTCCTCGTTCTCGGCCGCTGCGGCCGCCGTCGGTCTGTGCGCCGTGCTCGTCGCGTTCTTCGCCGGGTTCGGCGGGATGTCGTGGGAGGGGGCGGTGCTCGTCTCGGGCGTGCTCCTGCTCGTCGCCGCCGGCGTGGTGCGGTGGTACGGCGGCCTCTCGGCCGAGACTCCCCCGGAGGGCTGACCGTCGGCGCGGTCAGCGCCGGCAGGCCCGAGCGAAGTCCGGGTGCACCCGCGTCACGACGAGGACGCCCTCCGGCGACAACCGGACGCCGACGCGTGGCGCCACTCGGTGACGACGACCGTGGCGAGCCCGAGGACCGACAGCCACACGAGGAACCCCGCCCGCTCGACCCCGGCCGAAGCCCCCACGAGCGCCATGACCGGTCCCGCGGCGACGAGGACCCAGCCGGCGCGGCGCCATCCCCGGTAGCGCAGGACGAGGTCGCGTCGCCACGGCAGCTCCACCTCGTACCGCCGACCGGACATCGTCGACGCGAAGAGCCACGGGAGGATCCCGAAGAGGATCATCGCGCCGGTCCTCCCCGGGGCCGCGCTGCCGGCCAGCCGTACCGAGTCCTCCGTCGGGACACCCGACTTCACGCACAGCGGAGGAAGGTCTCGTCGGACGCGACCGGGCTCACCGATCTCCACCACAGCCACCCCCGGAGGCTAGGGCCTGCGTGAGAGCCCTGTCGCCGGAACCGAACGAACGTGTGAGTCGGTCGGCATCGCGGGCCCGTCCCGCGACGGACCCCGGTCTAGGGTCGAACGCATGCGCTACCGACGACTCGGCAACAGTGGAACCGCGGTCTCCGAGCTCTGCCTCGGCACGATGACCTTCGGGACGGAGACGGACGAGACCGGCTCGCACGAGCAGCTCGACGTCTTCCTCGAGGCGGGCGGCACGCTCGTCGACACCGCGAACGTGTACTCCGGCGGGGTGTCCGAGGAGATCATCGGCCGCTGGCTCAAGGACCGCCCGACGGACGTCACCGACCGGGTCGTCCTCGCGACCAAGGGCCGCTTCGCCCTCGAGGAGGGCCCCAACAGCAGCGGCCTCTCGGCCCGGCACCTGACCCGCGCCCTCGACGCCTCCCTCGACCGGCTCGGCGTCGACTCCGTCGACCTCTACCAGGTGCACGCCTCCGACGAGCACACGCCGATGGAGGAGACCCTGCGCACCCTCGACGGGTTCGTGCAGGCGGGCAAGATCCGCTACTACGGCCTCTCCAACTTCACCGGTTGGGAGCTGACCAAGCTCGTCCACACCGCGCGCGCCCTCGGGGTGCGCCCGCCGGTGACCCTCCAGCCGCAGTACAGCCTCATCGTCCGCGAGATCGAGTGGGAGATCGTCCCCGCCGTGCTCGACGCCGGGATGGGACTGCTCCCCTGGAGCCCGCTCGGCGGCGGCTGGCTGTCGGGCAAGTACACCCGGGACCAGCGACCCACCGGCGACACCCGCCTCGGCGACGACCCGAACCGCGGGATGGAGGCCTACGACCGCCGCGGCACCGACCGCACGTGGCGGATCATCGAGGCCGTCGAGCAGGTCGCCCAGGCGCGCGGTGTCTCGATGGCCGAGGTCGCCCTCTCGTGGGTGACCAACCGCCCGGCCGTCACCGCGACGATCCTCGGCGCACGCACCACCGAGCAGCTCCGAGCCAACCTCCGCTCCGTCGACGTCGAGCTGACGCCCGAGGAGAACGCGGCGCTCGACGCGGCGAGCGACCTCGAGGCGACCGACTACCCCTACGGCGAGATGGGCGTGCAGCAGCGCAGCCGCGACCTCGCCGGCTGAGCCGGTCGCCCGGGCTAGCGCGTCGCCTCGCTCATCTGCCGCAGCTCCTTCTTGAGGTCGCCGATCTCGTCGCGCAGCCGCGCCGCGAGCTCGAAGTGCAGGTCGCCGGCGGCCTGGTGCATCTGCGTCGAGAGCTCCTGGATGAGGCCGGCCAGCTCGCTCGCCGGCAGGTCCTTGCCGCGCTGCGTGCCCATCGCGGCGTCCGCGTCGGCCGCCACCGCGCCGCGGCCACGACCACCGTCGGCCTTACCGCGCGACCGCGCCCGCCCGGAGCCGAGGAGCTCCTGGGTGTCGGCGTCCTCGCGCTGGAGCATGTCGGTGATGTCGGCGATCCGCTTGCGCAGCGGCTGCGGGTCGACCCCGTGCGCGAGGTTGTAGGCGACCTGCTTCTCGCGCCGGCGCGTCGTCTCCTCGACGGCGTCGCGCATCGAGGGCGTGACCTTGTCGGCGTACATGTGCACCTGGCCCGACACGTTGCGCGCCGCGCGGCCGATCGTCTGGATGAGGCTGCGGGTCGAGCGGAGGAAGCCCTCCTTGTCGGCGTCGAGGATCGCGACGAGCGACACCTCCGGCAGGTCGAGACCCTCGCGCAGGAGGTTGATGCCGACGAGGACGTCGTACTCCCCCATCCGCAGCTCGCGCAGCAGCTCGACGCGGCGGAGCGTGTCGATGTCGCTGTGCAGGTACCGGACTCGCACTCCCTTGTCGAGGAGGTAGTCGGTGAGGTCCTCGGCCATCTTCTTCGTGAGGGTCGTGACGAGGACGCGCTCGTTCTTCTCGGTGCGCAGCCGGATCTCGTGGAGCAGGTCGTCGATCTGGCCCTTGGTCGGCTTCATGATCACCTCGGGGTCGACCAGCCCGGTCGGGCGGATGACCTGCTCGACGAAGCCGTCGCTCTTGGCCAGCTCGTAGTCGCCCGGGGTCGCCGACAGGTAGACGGTCTGGCCGATCCGCTCGAGGAACTCCTCCCACTTCAGCGGCCGGTTGTCCATCGCCGACGGCAGGCGGAAGCCGTGATCGACGAGGGTGCGCTTGCGCGAGGCGTCGCCCTCGTACATCGCGCCGATCTGCGGGACGGTCTGGTGCGACTCGTCGATGACGAGGAGGAAGTCCTCCGGGAAGTAGTCGAGGAGGCAGTTGGGCGCCGAGCCCGGCGAGCGGCCGTCGATGTGCATCGAGTAGTTCTCGATCCCCGAACACGACCCGATCTGGCGCATCATCTCGATGTCGTACGTCGTGCGCATCCGCAGCCGCTGCGCCTCGAGCAGCTTCCCCTGCCGCTCGAAGTTCGCCAGCTGGTCCTCGAGCTCGCGCTCGATGCCGGCGATCGCCCGCTCCATCCGGTCCGGGCCGGCGACGTAGTGCGAGGCGGGGAAGACGTACATCTCCTGCTCCTCGCGCACGACCTCGCCGGTCAGCGGGTTGAGCGTGTAGAGCGCCTCGACCTCGTCGCCGAAGAACTCGATGCGGACGGCGTGCTCCTCGTAGACCGGGATGATCTCGACGGTGTCGCCGCGGACCCGGAAGGTGCCGCGCGTGAAGGCGAGGTCGTTGCGGGTGTACTGCATGTGGACGAACTTGCGCAGGAGGTCGTCGCGGTTGACCTCGTCGCCGACGCGCAGCGGGACCATCCGGTCGACGTACTCCTGCGGCGTGCCGAGGCCGTAGATGCACGAGACGGAGGCCACGACGATGACGTCACGGCGGGTCAGCAGGCTGTTCGTGGCGCTGTGCCGCAGCCGCTCGACCTCCTCGTTGATCGAGGAGTCCTTCTCGATGTAGGTGTCGCTCTGCGGGACGTACGCCTCGGGCTGGTAGTAGTCGTAGTAGCTGACGAAGTACTCGACGGCGTTGTGCGGCAACAGTTCTCGGAACTCGTTGGCCAGCTGCGCGGCGAGCGTCTTGTTCGGCGCCATGACCAGCGTCGGGCGCTGCACCTGCTCGACGAGCCACGCGGTGGTGGCCGACTTGCCGGTGCCGGTGGCGCCGAGGAGGACGACGTCCTGCTCGCCGGCCTTGATGCGGCGGGCGAGCTCCTCGATGGCCTTCGGCTGGTCGCCGGCGGGCGAGAACTCGGAGACGACCTCGAACGGCGCGACGCGGCGCTGGAGCTCGGTGGTGGGGCGCATGCATCCACGGTAGGCCCCGGCACCGACAGGGGCCGCGGCCGCGTGCGCGTGGACGGGATCGCTGCCCAGCCCGGGCGCCCACGTGCGACGATGACGGGCGTGCCCGCGCCCCCGACCATCCGCCGGGGCTCCAACCTGCCCCGCGTCGGGGGCTACAACCAGGTCGTCGTCCTCGAGGCGATCCGCCACCACCCGGAGGGCCTGAGCCGGGTCGAGCTGGCGTCCGCGACGGGCCTCTCCCCCCAGGCCGTCTCGAACATCTGCCGCCGCCTCCTCGACGACGACCTCGTCGTCGAGGCCGGCCGCCGGGCCTCGGGTCCCGGCAAGCCGCGCACCCTGTTGCGCCTCCAGCCCTCGGGCCGCTACGCCGTCGGCGTCCACCTCGACCCGGCCGTCGTCAGCCACGTCCTCCTCGACCTCACCGGGGAGCCGGTCGCCCGCTCCGCCCGCGCGCTGCGCCCGGGCGCCGACCCGGACGAGGTGCTGCGCGACGTCGTCGAGGACGTCGACCGCCTCGTCGCGGACTCGGGCATCGACCCGGGGCGGCTGGTCGGGCTCGGCGTCGCCGCCCCCGGTCCGCTCGATCGCGCGGCCGGCACGCTCGTGCGCCCCCCGAACCTCCCCGGCTGGGAGCGGGTCGCGGTGCGTGACACCCTCGCCGACGCGACCGGGCTGCCGGTGCTGCTCGACAAGGACGTCGTCGCCGCCGCCGTCGGCGAGGTGTGGGCCGGCGGCCTCGGACCCGGCGCGACAGCGGTCTTCCTCTACCTCGGCACCGGTGTCGGCGCCGGTCTCGTCGTCGGCGGCGAGGTGCTGCGCGGGGCCTCGGGCAACGCCGGCGAGGTCGGCCACCTCGGCACCGGCGCCACCGCCCCGTCCTGCTGGTGCGGCCTCGGCGGCTGCCTCGGCGAGGTCTGCGCGCCGGGCCAGGTCGTGCGGCGCGCGGTCCGCGAGGGCATCGGGCACTGGGACCTCGACCCCGCTGCGCCCGACCTCACGGACGCCGGCGGGCCCACCGTGCCCCCGCCGGCCGGCGACCCCCTCCACCCCGGCGCCTCGGTCCTCGTCGCCTTCGACGCCTTCTGCGACCTCGCCGACGCCGGGGACACCCGCGCCCTCGCCCTGCTCGAGGACTGGGCCCGGCACGTCGCCAAGTCGGTGACGGACCTCGTCGACGTCCTCGACGCCGACCAGGTCGTCTTCGGCGGGCCGCTCTGGGCCCGGCTCTCCCCCACGTTCCTCACGCTCGTCCCCGCGCTCGTGCGTGACCGGGCCGTCGGTGCGGCCATCCACCCGATCGCGGTGCGCGGCACCGTCCTCGGCCCCGACGTCGCCGCGGTGGGCGCCGCGAGCACCGTCCTCGACCACGCCTTCAGCGCGCGCTCCTCCGCCCTGCTCGTCGACTGACACCCCCGCCGGCCGGCGTCCACCTGTCGAGGTTACGTGTCCACGAACTCCGGATCCCCCTTGACGTCAGTTAGTCCATTTGATGTATAAACCTCGCAAGCCGGGTCAACGGTGACCCGCGAACGCGAAGGGACCCCCCGATGCAGCGCACCCGTCCTGCGGCCCTCGGTGCCGCCGCCCTCTCCCTCGGGATCGTCCTCGCCGGTTGCGGCTCGGGCTCCTCCTCCGGGTCCGGCGACACGAACACGATCACGGTCGCCTACCAGCGCACGGCGCAGTTCACGCAGCTCGACGCCGTCCTCAAGAAGGCCGCCTCGGAGTACGAGGCCGCCAACCCCGGCAAGAAGGTCAAGCTCACCGCGATCGAGGCCGAGCAGGACCAGTACTTCACCAAGCTCGCCCTGATGAACCGCTCGCCCTCCACCGCCCCCGACGTCATCTACGAGGACAGCTTCCAGGTCCGCAGCGACGCCGCCGCCGGCTACCTCGCCCCCATCGACGAGCAGCTCGCCGGGTGGTCGGACTGGAGCCAGTTCGACGACGTCGCCAAGCAGGCCGGCCTCGGCGACGACAAGAAGACCTACGGCGTCTCGATGGGCACCGACACCCGTGCGCTGGTCTACAACAAGGACATCTTCGAGAAGGCCGGACTGCCGACCGACTGGCAGCCGAAGACCTGGGACGACGTCCTCAGCGCCGCCCGCACCATCAAGCAGAAGGCCCCGGGCGTCACGCCGATCAACGTCTACGCGGGCAAGGCCGCCGGCGAGGCCACCTCGATGCAGGGCTTCGAGATGCTGCTCTACGGCACCGACAGCACGCTGTACGACGACTCCAGCCAGAAGTGGGTCACCGGGTCGCAGGGCTTCAAGGACACGCTCGGCTTCTACCAGACCATCTTCGGCGAGAAGCTCGCCCCGGCCCTCGACGTCGCGCTCGACGCCACGGTCGGCTCGCGCGTCGCCACCGAGATGCTCCCCAAGGGCGAGCTGGCCATCGCGCTCGACGGCTCGTGGCTGCCCGGCCAGTGGATCGAGGGCGACAACGCCTGGAAGGGCTGGGAGGACACCATCGGCTTCGCCCCGATGCCGACCCAGAACGGCCAGGCCCCCGGCTCGGTGTCGATGTCCGGCGGCTGGCTGCTGTCGGTCGGCGCCAACGCGAAGGACAAGAACGCGGCGTTCGACTTCATCAAGGTCGCGCTCAACCGCGAGAACTCGCTCAAGTACGACACCGAGAACAGCCAGATCGCGGTCCGCAAGGACGTCGCCTCGGACGACGCGTACACCTCGTACAACCCGTCGTTCGAGTTCTTCTCCTCGCTCGTGCCGACGACGAACTTCCGGCCGGCGACCCCGGACTACTCGCAGATCTCCGGCAACATCCAGGTCGCGGCGGAGTCCGTCGCCACCGGGTCCGCGACGCCCGACGAGGCGGCGAAGACCTACGACGAGGGGCTGGTCGGCATCGTCGGCCAGGACAAGGTCCAGGGCGGCTGAGGTGAGCACCGCCCTCGCACCCGCCCCGAGCCGCCGCGACCGCGGCGGCCCGGGGCGGGGTGCCGCCACCGGCGGCCGGCGCACGCTCCTGCGCCTCCTCCCCCTCGCCCCCGGCGTCGTCCTCATGGGGATCTTCCTCGTCGGCCCCATCGGGTACGCCCTCTACGGCTCGCTGACCAACGCGGCCCTGTCGGGCTACCGCGCCGTCGCCCCCGAGTTCGTCGGTCTCGACAACTACACGCAGCTGTTCACGAGCGGCCAGTTCTGGAAGTCGGTCTGGCTCACCCTCGTCTTCGTCGTCGGCTCCGCCATCGTCGGCCAGAACGTCCTCGGGATGGCCCTCGCGCTGCTCGTCCGCAACGGGCCGAAGCGGCTCGGCTCGGTCGTCAGCTCCCTCGTCGTCACGGCGTGGGTGCTGCCCGAGATCGTCGCCGCGTTCACCCTCTACGCGTTCTTCGCCACCGACGGCACGCTCAACGAGATGCTCGGGTGGCTCGGCCTCGACGGGCCGACCTGGCTCATCACGTTCCCGCTGCTCACCGTCATCCTCGCCAACGTCTGGCGCGGCACGGCGTTCTCGATGATGGTCTACTCGGCCGCCCTCGCCGAGGTCCCGCCGGACCTCACCGAGGCCGCGGAGATCGACGGCGCCGGCTGGTGGCAGCGCTTCACGCGGATCACGCTGCCGATGGTCCGCCGGGCCATCGCGACGAACATGATGCTCACGACGCTGCAGACCCTCGGCGTCTTCACCCTCATCTGGGTGATGACCGGCGGCGGCCCCGGGACGCAGAGCTCGACGCTGCCCATCCTCGCCTTCCAGCAGGCCTTCAAGTTCGCACAGGTCGGCTACGGCACGGCCATCGCCACGGTGACGCTCATGGTCGGTGCGCTGTTCGCCGTCGTCTACGTCAAGGTGCTCAAGCCGGAGGTCGACTCATGACGACGCCCACGACCACGCCGTCGCCCACCGCCGCCGTGCCGGTCCCGCCGGCCGCGACCCGCCCACCCCGGCGCCCCCGGGTCAGCCCCGCGGCGCCGAGCCGCACGAAGGGCCCGCGACTGGCCGCCGGGCTCGCGCTCGTCGTCGTCGGCGTGGCGTTCCTCGTGCCGCTCGCCTGGATCCTCCTCGCGTCGGTCAACCCGAGCGCCACGGTGTCGGTCTCGGTGCCGGAGGAGCCGACGCTGCAGAACTACCGCGACGTCCTCACCCCGGAGCTGACCTTCCGACCGCTGCTCAACTCGCTCGTCGTCTCGGGCGCGACGGCGGTCATCGTCGTCCTCGTCGCGACCCTGTCGGCGTACCCGCTGTCGCGGTACAGGATGCGGTTCAACCGGGCGTTCCTCCACACGATCCTCTTCGGGAGCTGCCTGCCCATCACCGCGGTGATGGTGCCGGTCTACGCCCTCTTCGTCACGCTCGGGCTGCTCGACTCGGTGCCCGGCACGGTCCTCTTCCTCTCCGCGACGGCGCTCCCGATGGCCGTCTGGATGACGAAGAACTTCATGGACTCGGTGCCGGTGTCGCTCGAGGAGGCCGCCTGGGTCGACGGGGCGAGCTCGATGCAGGCGTTGTGGCGGGTCGTCGTCCCGCTCATGCGCCCCGGCATGGCGGTCGTCTTCATCTTCGTGTTCACGCAGGCGTGGGGGAACTTCTTCGTCCCGTTCGTGCTCCTGCTCGACCCGGCGAAACAGCCTGCGGCCGTGTCGATCTACACGTTCTTCGGCACCAACGGAGCGGTGGCCTACGGGCAGCTCGCCGCCTTCTCCGTCCTGTACTCCCTGCCCGTGCTCGTCCTGTACCTCGTCGTCCAACGCCTCGGAGGCGGCTCGTTCGCCCTCGCCGGCTCCGTCAAGGGTTGAGAGGAAACCACCACCCGTGCACGACAACAGCCACCTCGTCGAGCTGCGCGTCGACCGCTTCGTGCGGGAGCGCCTCGTCCCCGGCCTCCACCGCCGCCGCACCCCCCTCACCGTCGAGTGGTGGGAGGCCCCCGGCGAGCCCGTCCCCTTCGCCGAGGCCACCACCTCCGCGTTCGAACCCGTCTCCCCCGGTACCCGCTGGGGCCGCCCGTGGGGCACGACGTGGTTCCGCGCCACCGGGACCGTCCCCGAGGGCTGGGGAGGTGACGGCACGCGCGTCGAGGTCGTCGCCGACCTCGGCTACTCCGAGGACCACCCCGGTTTCCAGGCCGAGGCCACGGCCTACCGCCCGGACGGCACCGTCATCAAGGGCCTGCACCCCCGCAACCGGTACCTACCCCTCGCGGCGGTCTCCGCGGACGGACAGGCCGTCGAGGTGCTGCTCGAGGCGTCGTCCAACCCGGACGTCGCCGGCGCCGGCGCCTTCACCTTCGAGCCGACCCCGCTCGGTGACCTCGCCACGGCCGGGCGCGAGCCGCGCTACCGCTACGACGGGGTCGACCTCGCCGAGGTCGACGTCGAGGTGTGGGAGCTGCTCCAGGACGTGACCGCCCTGCGCGGCCTCGTCGTCGAGCTGCCCGCCGGCAGCCGCCGCGCGGGCGCCCTCAAGGCGCTCGAGGACGCCGTCGACGCGGTCGACCCCGACGACGTCGCCGGCACCGCGGCGGCCGGCCGCGCCGCGCTGCGGCCCGTGCTCGACGCGGGGGCGGACGCCAGCGCGCACCGCGTCGTCGCCGTCGGGCACGCGCACATCGACTCGGCCTGGCTCTGGCCCACCCGCGAGACCGCGCGCAAGTGCGCCCGCACCTTCTCCAACGTCCTCGCCCTCATGGACGAGGACCCCGACCTCGTCTTCGCGTGCTCCTCGGCGCAGCAGTACGCCTGGGTGCGCGACAGCCAGCCCGAGCTGTTCGAGCGGATCAAGGAGCGCGTGCGCGAGGGCCGGTTCGTGCCGGTCGGCGGCATGTGGGTCGAGTCCGACACCAACATGCCCGGAGGCGAGGCGCTGGCCCGCCAGTTCGTCGCCGGCAAGCGCTTCTTCCTCGAGGAGCTCGGGGTCGAGCCGGAGGACGTCTGGCTGCCCGACTCGTTCGGCTACACGGCGGCGATGCCGCAGATCGCCCTCGCGGCGGGCGCGCGCTGGTTCCTCACCCAGAAGCCGTCGTGGAACGAGACCAACCGGATGCCGCACCACACCTTCTGGTGGGAGGGCATCGACGGGTCCCGGGTCTTCACCCACTTCCCGCCGGCCGACACCTACAACTCCGACGTCTCGGCGGCCGACCTCGCGCGCGCCGAGCGCAACTTCGCGGAGAAGGGGCGGACCGACCTCTCGCTGCTGCCCTTCGGGTACGGCGACGGCGGCGGCGGTCCCACCCGCGAGATGCTCGCGGCCGCTGCGCGCACCCACGACCTCGAGGGGTCCCCGCGGGTCGAGCTCGGCGACCCGCACGACTTCTTCCGCCGGGCCGAGGCGGCCTACCCGGACGCACCCGTGTGGAGCGGCGAGATGTACCTCGAGTTCCACCGCGGCACCTACACCTCGCAGGCCCGGACCAAGCGGGGCAACCGCCGCAGCGAGCACCTCCTGCGCGAGGCCGAGCTGTGGGCGGCGACGGCGGCGGTGACGACGGGCGCGGAGTACCCCTACGACGCGCTCGAGCGGGCGTGGCACACGGTGCTGCTGCAGCAGTTCCATGACATCCTGCCCGGCTCGTCCATCGCCTGGGTCCACCGCGAGGCCGAGGCCAACTACGAGCGGGTGGCGACCGAGCTCGAGACGCTCGTCGACGACGCCCTGGCCGCTCTCGCGGGCGAGGGCGGGCACGAGGTCGTCTTCAACGCGGCGCCGCACGACCGCGACGGGGTCACCGCCCTCGGCGCGGCGGTCCTCGACGGCTCGGGACCGGAGACCCCGGTCGGTGTCGAGGACTCCCCCGACCCCGACACCGGCGGGTGGGTCGTCGACAACGGGCTCGTGCGCCTGGTCGTCGACCGCGACGGGCTGCTCGCGTCGGTGCGCGACCTCGCCGCCGGGGGCCGCGAGGTCCTCGCGCCGGGGAGCCGCGGCGCCCTGCTCCAGCTGCACCGCGACACCCCCACCCAGTGGGACGCGTGGGACGTCGACGAGCACTACCGCCGGCACACGACCGACCTCGTCGACGCCGAGCTCGTCGAGCTCGTCGAGAAGGGGCCGGAGCGGGTCGCCGTGCGCGTCGTGCGCCGGTTCGGCTCCTCCCGGGTCGAGCAGGTGCTCGCCCTGCGGGCCGGCAGCCGGGTCGTCGACGTCGAGCTCGACGTCGACTGGCGGGAGCGTCAGAAGCTGCTCAAGCTCGCCTTCCCCCTCGACGTCCATGCCGACCGCGCGGCCTCGGAGATCCAGTTCGGCCACGTCCTGCGCCCGACGCACACGAACACCTCGTGGGACGCGGCCCGCTTCGAGACCTGCGCCCACCGCTGGGTCCACGTCGGCGAGCCGGGGTACGGCGTCGCGGTCGTCAACGACTCGACGTACGGCCACGACGTCGGCCGGACCTCGCGCGGCGACGCCGAGGCCACCCCCGGCACGACGACGACCGTCCGGCTCTCGCTCCTGCGCGCGCCGGTCTACCCCGACCCCGAGGCCGACCAGGGCCACCACCGGCTGCGGGCCGGGCTCGTCGTCGGGGCCGAGGTCGCCGAGGCCGTCGTCGAGGGCTACCGGGCGAACCTGCCGGTGCGCTCGGTGCGCGGTGCGGCCGCCCCCGCTCCGCTCGTGCGGCTCGAGGGCGACCCGGGTGTCGTCGTCGAGGCGGTCAAGCTCGCCGAGGACCGCAGCGGCGACGTGGTCGTCCGGCTCTACGAGGCCCACGGCGGGCGCGCGTCGGCACGGCTCGTCGCCGGGTTCGAGGCGACCGAGGTCGTCGAGACCGACCTGCTCGAACGGCCGCTCCGGGAGCCGCGGGCGCTGACCGACCGTGACGGCTCGATCTCGCTGCGGCCCTTCCAGATCGCGACGCTGCGGCTGCGGCGGGCCTGACACCGGTGCGCGGCGGGGACTGGCCCCGCCGCGCGCCCGGGGGGAGCATCGGCGCCATGACCGGCTCCGTGCCCGACTCCTTCGCCGGCCCCCTCCCCCGTGAGGGCATCGGGGCGGAGGCCGCCTACGCCGAGGTGCTCGCGCGCGTCGTGCCGTACACGATGGGCAACGACCACGCCCGGTTCTGGGGTTGGTACATGGGGGCCGGCACCCCGGTGGGCAACCTGGCCGACCTCGTGGCCAGCGCCCTCAACCCGAACCTCGGCGGGGGCGACCACGCGCCGGTGCTCGTCGAGCAGCAGGTCGTGCGCTGGTGCGCGGAGGCGGTGGGCTACCCGACGAGTGCGAGCTGCCTGCTGGTCAGCGGCGCGTCGGAGGCGAACCTCGTCGGGCTCGCGGTCGCCCGCAGCGCGGTCCTCGGCCCGACCGTGCGCACCGAGGGGCTGGCCGGCGTGGGGCCGGTGGCCGTCTACGCGAGCAGCGAGGTCCACAGCTGCCACCGGAAGAGCTGCGAGCTGCTGGGTCTCGGCGAGGCGTCGCTCCGGCTGCTGCCCGTGCACGAGGACCAGACCCTCGACGCCGTCGCCGACCTCGCCCAGCGCGAGGGCCTCTGGCTGCACGTCGACGGCGCGATCGGCGGCTTCCTCGGCCTCAGCGCCCACCGCGACCTCGTGCGGGGGATGGCTCGGGCCGACTCGCTGGCGCTCGACCTGCACACGTGGATGCAGGCGCCGATGGACGTCGGGCTCGTCCTCGTCCGCGACGAGGCCGCCCACCGCGCGACCTTCTCGGTCGTGCCCGCCTACCTGCGGCACGCCACCCGCGGGCTGGCCGCCGGCGACGTCTGGTTCACCGAGTACGGCATCGACCTCACCCGCGGCTTCCGGGCCCTGCGGGTGTGGATGGCCCTGCTCGCTCACGGCGCCGACGCGCACGGCGCGGTGATGGACCGGACCACCGCGCTGGCCCACCGGTTGGCCGAGCTCGTCGACGGCCACCCCGCGCGGGAGCGGCTGGCCCCCGTCGGCTGCGACATCGTGTGCCTGCGCTACCGGGTCGACGGCCTGGACGAGCAGCAGCTCGACGCCGTCAACCGCGAGCTCGTCCTCCTCGTGCAGGAGAGCGGCGTGGCGGTCGTCACCGAGACGACGCTGCGGGGACGGCTCGCCGTGCGTGTCGCCATCGGCAACCACCGCACCCGGCCCGAGGACCTCGACCTGTTCGTCGCCGCGCTCGAGCGCCTCGGACCCCGGGCCGTCGCCACCGTCACCGGGTGAGCGCCGGGTCCGTCTCCGTGTCGTCGCTGCCGGTCCGCGAGCCGACGACCCGCTCGACGAGGTACAGCACCACCCCGAGCAGGAGCAGGCCCCCGCACCACAGGAGTGACGTCGGGTCGTCGTAGACCGCGAACGCGAGGATCGCGAGGTTGCCCACGAGGCCCAGGAGCAGCAGCGGGGTGTTGGCCCGGAACGTCTTCTCGTGCTCGTCCTGCCCGCGCAGGCGCAGGCACGCGACGATGACCAGGGCGTAGATGAAGAGCAGGAAGACGACGGTGACCAGCGCGAGCCGGTTGACCAGGTCGATCCCACCGCCGGCCTCGAGCACGAGCGTGCCGGTGACGAGCAGCGCCGCGACGACGAGCGCGCTGAACAGCAGCCCGACCCAGGGGCTGCGGCGACGGGGGTGGACCGTCGCGAAGATGCCGGGCACGACGTCCTCGTTCGCCATGCCGTAGAGGATGCGCGGCTGCGTGACGAGGGTGACGAGGGTCGTGTTCGTGATGGCGACGAGGGCGATGACCGAGAACACCGTCGCCATGAGGTCCGTCGAGAACGGCAGGATCCCGGACTTCACCACCTCGAGCAGCGCGGCGTCGGAGTCGGCGAGCCGGTCGACGGGCACGGTGAGGGCGGCGGCCATCGAGACGAGGACGTACACGACGCCGGCGACGACCATGCCTCCGACGAGCGAGCGCGGGAAGTGGCGGTGCGGGTCCACGGTCTCCTCGGCGACGTTCGCCGTGTTCTCGAAGCCGGTCATCGCGAAGAACGAGAACGCGATCCCGGCGAGGATCGCCAGCGCCGGGTTGCCGTCGGTGCTGATGTCGGTGAGGACGCCGAAGTCGGCGTCGCCCTGGACGACGTGGTAGACGCCGATCGCCATGATGACGAGGAGGCCGGCCACCTCGACGAAGGTCATGAGCATGTTCATGACGACCGACTCGGTGATGCCGACGAAGTTGACGACGGCGAGCAGCGCGACGAAGACCAGCGACACGAGCAGGGCCGGCGGGCCGCCGCCGTCGAAGAGCGTCGCGAAGTACGAGGCGAAGCCGGTGGCGAGCGACCCCGTCGCGGCGAAACTCGCGGAGAGGAACGACACGGTGACGAGGAAGGTCAGCACGGGGCTGCCGAACGCCTTCTTCACGTAGAGCGACGCACCGGCCGCCCGGGGGTACTTCGTCACGAGCTCGGCGTACGCGGACCCGGTGATGGCGGCCACGAGGATGCCGAGGGCGAAGGCGACCCAGAACGCGCCGCCGACGGCCGCCGCGACGAGCCCCACGAGGACGTAGATGCCCGAGCCGAGCACGTCACCCAGCGTGTAGAAGAAGAGCTGCTTGCCGTTGATGGAGCGCCTGAGCGCACCGGTCCCGTCGTCGACGGCGGTGGTGTCGGTCGCGGTCACGGAGTCCCCAGTTCGTCGATGGTGCCCCGGTCCCCCCACCGGAGCGCGATCGACCCACCCTGTCACACCCCGCCGGTCGGGGGGAGGTTCAGGCCCCCGGCGCCCATCCGGTCCGCTCGGCCCAGGCGCGGGCTCGCGGGGACGCCGCGTCGAACCACGGCTCCTTGGCGTCGGCGTACTCCTCGGTCGTCACGAGGCGGGCCGCGAGGTCGGCCTTGACGGCGGCGTAGGCGTCGCGCTCGCCGGCGTCGGCGCGGAGCCAGTCGCGAAACAGTAGGGCGAACCGCCAACCGGCAGAACCCACCTCGCGCACGTGGACGTGGGCGACGCGCCCAGGGTCGGACGACCCGTGGAAGCGCTTGGGCCACGGCGAGCCGTCCCTGCCGTGGTCCTCGGTGACGTCCTCGACGCGCACGAACCCCATCCGCGCCATCCCGGCGACGAAGGCGGGGTCGTCGGCGTCGGCGAGGGTCGCGACACCCACCTGCAGGTCGACGACGTCCTTGGCCGGCAGGTGCGGGACCGCGGTCGAGCCGACGTGGTCGAGCGTCACCGCCGCCTCGCCCACGCCGTGCCGGACCCGGGCGAGGAGCCGGGCCGCGGTGGGCGCCCAGTCGGCGTCCGGCGGGGACAGCACGGGTGCGGGCAGGCGGCTGCGGGTCCCGCTGCGCATGTTGTCGGCGAAGGGCTCGAGACGTCGGTGCCACAGCCGGCGCACCGCCGTGGCCAGCGCCTCGGGGCTCCCCTCGTTGGGCAGCCACACGTCGGCGGCGGCCCGGCGCGCCGCGTCGTCCGCCTGCGCGGCGACCCGTGTGCGGGCGTCGGACTCGTCCATCCCGCGGTCGCGGACCAGCCGCGCCACGCGGACCTCGGCGTCGGCCCCCACGACGACGACGAGGTGGTACTCCCCCGCCATCCCCTTCTCGACGACGAGCGGCATGTCGTGCACGAGCACACCGCCCTCCGGGACCTCGGCCACGAGCTCGGCCGTGCGCGCCCAGATCGCGGGGTGGGTGATGGCCTCGAGGTCCCGCAGCGCCGCCGGGTCACCGAAGACGACGCGCCCGAGGGCCGCCCGGTCGAGCGAGCCGTCCGGGCGCAGGAGGTGGTCGCCGAAGCGTCGGGCGATCTCGGTGAGCGCCGGCTGCCCGGGCTCGACGACCTCGCGGGCGACCGCGTCGGCGTCGACGACGTGCGCCCCGAGCCGCGCGAGCTCCCGCGCGGCGGTCGACTTCCCGGACCCGATGCCCCCGGTCAGGCCCACGCGCAGCAACGGGCCGGCGTGGGCGGTCACTCCCCGGCGAGGCGGGCGGGGAAGCCGCCGGTCGCGACCGGTGACCAGCGCGTCGGCGTGATGCGCAGGAGCGACTTGCCCTGCTCGACCATCGCCTGCCGGTACTCGTCCCAGTCGGGGTGCTCGCCCGAGATGTTGCGGAAGTACTCGACGAAGGGCTCGACGTCGTCGACCGCGTCGACGACCTCGGCGTCACCGTCGACCTGCACCCACGCCCCGCCGAAGTCGTCGGACAGCACGAGGACGCTGCAGCGCGCGTCGCGACGGGCGTTGCGGACCTTGGCCCGCTCCGGGTAGCTCGTGACGACGATGCGGCCGGCGTCGTCGACCCCACCGGTGACCGGCGACGCCTGCGGGCGGCCGTCCGAGGCGCGGGTGGTCATGAGCACCATCTGGTGGCGCGGGCGGACGAAGTCGAGGAGCTCGGCGAGCTCGACGGAGGTGTTCGTAGCGATCGTGCGTGGCATGGCTCCACCCTGCCACGCACGACCACCCCGTCAGGCGCCGAGCCGCTCGCCGCTCTCCGCGTCGAACACGTGCGCCTCGGCCTCGAGCGGACGGACGCGCACGACGTCACCGACCTCGACGCCGGCCCGCTTCTCGGTCTTGATGGTGACCCGCTCCCCCTCGGTGCCGTCGGTCGACGGCCGGCGGCCGTAGACGAACGACTCCGAGCCGAGCGCCTCGACGAGCTCGACGGTCAGCTCGAGCGCGCCGGGGTCCTCGGCGCCGGCGATCCGCCAGGCCTCCGGGCGCAGCCCGACGACGACGCGGTCACCGGCCGCCGACGAAACCGAGCGGTCGAGCGCGACGGGCACCCCGTGCACCTCGGCCCGGCCCTCGCGCACCGGCGCCTCGACGAGGGTGATCGCCGGGGAGCCGATGAACGAGGCGACGAAGGTGTTGACCGGCTTGTCGTAGAGAACCTCCGGGGCGTCGACCTGCTGGAGCCTCCCGTCGCGCAGGACCGCGACCCGGTGACCCATCGTCATCGCCTCGACCTGGTCGTGCGTCACGTAGACCGTCGTCACCCCGAGCCGTCGCTGCAGCCCCGCGATCTGGCTGCGGGTCGAGACACGCAGCTTGGCGTCGAGGTTAGAGAGGGGCTCGTCCATGCAGAACACCTTGGGCTGGCGCACGATCGCCCGGCCCATCGCGACGCGCTGGCGCTGCCCGCCGGAGAGCTGCCCCGGCTTGCGGTGCAGCAGGTCCTCCATCTCGAGGATGCGCGCCGCCTCCTGGACCCGGGTCTTCGTCTCCGCCTTGGAGACACCGGAGTTGTCGAGCGCGAAGGCCATGTTCTGCGCGGCCGTCATGTTCGGGTACAGCGCGTAGCTCTGGAACACCATCGCGATGTCACGGTCGCGCGGGCGCACCCCCTGCTGGTCGTGCCCGTCGACGAGGATGCGGCCGTCGTCGACCGGCTCCAGGCCGGCGAGCATCCGCAGGGTCGTGGACTTGCCGCACCCCGAGGGGCCGACGAGGACGAGGAACTCGCCGTCCTCGATGTCGAGGGTGACCGCGTCGACCGCCGGGGAGGCGTCCTTGGCGTAGCGGCGGGTCGCCGCGTCGAAGTAGACCGTTGCCATCGGATGGCTCTCCTCAGAGCTTGGACTTGATCTGGTTGTCGAAGACCTGCTGGCTCTCCTTGTCGAGGCCGGCGAAGACCGTCGCCACGTCCTGCCCCTGCGCGACCTGGTCCAGGCCCTTGCCAATGCGGGCGCCGCCACCGGGCAGGAGCACGCGGGCGTTGTCCTGCGAGCGGGTCTGCGGCAGCTGGTCGATCGCGGTCTTGGCGTTGGGGTTCTTCGCGAGGTACTCCTTCTCGGCCGGCAGCTCGACGGCCGACTTGCGCACCGGCATGTACCCGGTCGCCTGCGTGAAGGTCACCGTGTTCTCGGCGTTGGTGATGAACTCGGCGAGCTTGAGCGCGTTGGCCTTGCGCTCGTCCGAGATGTTCGCCGGGATGCCGAGGCCCGCGCCGCCGGTCGGGCAGTTGCCCTCGCCCGGCAGGAACGCGGTGCCGACCTCGAACTTCGCGTCCTTGGCGATGCCCCCGAGCGAGCCGGTGGACTGGAGGATGCAGCCGGCCAGGCCCGCGGAGAAGTCGGCCTCGGGGGTCGCGTTGAACTTGACGACACCGGCCTTGGCGATGTCCTGGAGGTACTGGCCCGCCTTGACGGTGCCCTCGGCCGTGAACGTCGGCGTCCACTCCTGCGAGTACCCGCCGCCGTAGCCCCACGCCATGTTCTGGAAGTGCCAGTCGAGGTAGTTGGAGCCGTCGGGCAGCTCCATCGCGAACTTGCCGTTGCCGGCGGCCGCCTTGAGCGCCTCCGACCACTCCTTGAACTCGTCCCAGGTCTTCGGGCCGCGGTCCTCCAGGCCGGCCTTGGACCAGATCTCCTTGTTGTAGTAGAAGAGCGGCGTCGAGCGCGAGTAGGGCAGCGCGAAGTGGCCGCCGTCGAAGAGGTAGTCGCCGTAGAGGGCGTCGACGTAGTCGGACGGGTCGACCTTCGCCGTCGTCATGAGGTCGTCGAGCGGGGTCAGCTGCTTGTTGAGCGCGAAGTTGAACCACGTGACGTCCGAGACGACGACGAGGTCGGGGAGGGTCCCGCCGACGAGGGCGCCGTTGAACTTCTGGGCGACCTCCTCGTAGTTCTTGCCGGCGTCGACGAGCTTGACGGTGATGCCGGGGTTGGCCTTCTGGAACGCCGCGATGAGCTCCTGCTCGACCGGCTTGCTGTTGCCGGGGTGGTTGCTCCAGAACTCGAGCGTGTTGCCGTCGCCGCCCTGGTTCGAGGTGGCGCTGGTGCCGGTGCCGGCGCAGGCGCTGAGACCGGCGGCGCCGGCGACGCCGGCGAGGCCGAGGAAGCCCCGGCGGGTGACGTTGTTCATGGTGGTGCCCTCCCTGTGGTCCGGGACTGCTCGCCCGGGGTGGATGTGCGTCGTGGTCGTCGGTGGTGCTGGTCGGTGGTTCGCGGGTCGCCCGGGTCAGCTCTTGACGGCCCCCGCGGTGAGGCCCTTGATCATCTGGCGCTGGAGGACGAGGAAGAGGACGAGCACCGGGAGCATCGCGAGCACGGTGCCCGCCATCACCGGGCCCCAGTTCGTCACACCGTCGTTGTTCTGCAGCAGGGTCAGGCCGACCGGCAGCGGGGCGGTGCGCTGGTCGTCGGACATGAGGAACGGCCAGAGGTACTCGTTCCACTCGTTGACGACGGTGATGAGCGAGAAGGCGACGAGCGTCGGCCACGACATCGGCAGCACGACCCGCCAGAGGAGCTTGATCGGCCCCGCCCCGTCCAGCCGCGCCGCCTCGATGATCTCGCCGGGCAGGCTGAGGAACTGGTTGCGCATGAGGAAGGTCCCGAAGGCCACCCCGGCGAGCGGGACGATGATGCCCTGGAAGGTGTTGCGCCAGCCGAGCTGCGCGACGAGGGCGTAGTTGCTGATCACCGTGATCTGGTTCGGCACCATGAGCGCGGCGATGACGACGAGGAAGACGACCCCGCGCCCCGGGAAGCGCAGCAGCGAGAGCGCGTAGGCGCTGATGACGCCGAGCACGATCTTCGACGCCGACAGCACGAGCGTGATGATGACCGAGTTGCGGAAGTAGTCGAGGAACGGGATGCGCGTCGTCACGTCGTGGTAGTTCGCGGTCGTCGCGGGGTCGGGCAGCCACTGCGCCGGCTGCACGTAGATGTCGCCGCGCTCCTTGAGCGAGGTGATGACGATCCAGAACAGCGGGACGCCGACGAGCAGCAGCACGAGGACCATCCCGACGTAGCCGGCGACGGTCATCCCGCGGGAGCGGTGCGAGGCGGCCTCGGCCCCGTGCGCCCGGGCCCTCACGAGCGCTGCCCCTTGTCCATGATCCGCACCTGGACGACGGTGACGACCAGGAGGATGAGGAACATGACGGTCGCGACCGTCGCGCCGTAGCCGGCCCGCTGGTTGACGAAGGTCTCGCGGTAGACCTGGTAGACGAGGGTCATCGTGCCGTCGCCCACGGGCCCGCCGCGGGTCATGACGTTGATGATGTCGAAGACCTGGACCGAGCTGAGCAGCACCGTGATCGAGAGGAAGAAGGTCGTCGGGCGCAGCTGCGGCAGGAGCACCTTGCGGAAGTGCGTCCACGGCGAGGCGCCGTCGATCTCGGCGGCCTCGTCGAGGTCGGCGCGTCGGCCCTGGAGGGCGGCGAGGTAGATGACGAAGGTGTAGCCGAGGTTCTTCCAGATGTAGGTGAAGGTCACCATGAACAGCGCCCAGCCGGAGCGCTGGTAGAAGTCCGGTGCCTCGACCCCGATGCGGGCGAGCAGGTCGCGGACCAGGCCGAAGCTCGGGTCGAAGACGAACTGGAACGCGACACCGACCGCCGCGCCGGAGATGACGAACGGGGCGAAGACGGCCGAGCGGACGAGGTTCCTCCCGCGCAGCCGCTGGTCGAGGAGGATCGCCAGGCCCAGGCCGAGTCCCATCGAGATGCCGACCGTCGCGACCGTGAAGACGAGCGTGTTGCCGAGGACGGTGCGGGTGTCCTCCCGGCCGAACCACTCGACGTAGTTGGCGAACCCGACCGGGTTCGCGACCGGCGCCGAGATGTTCCAGTCCGTGAAGGACAGCCGGATGTTGTCCAGCAGCGGACGGTAGGTGAAGACGATGAGCAGGACGAGGTTCGGCGCGAGGAGCAGCGCCGCGAGGGACCACTCCCAGGCGCGTCCGGACGAGCGTCGCGGAGGGGGTCCGACCGGCTCGGGTGGGCCGGTGGTTCCCCCTCGCGCGACATCGGGCTGGGTCGTCGACGTCGGCGGCACGTGCGCGACCCTAACCGCGCAGGTCGACCGACGGGGGCTTGGAGGTGAACGAGTTCCATCCGGCCGATGACATCCGTGAAGTCGTCACGCGCGGGGACCCGGGGACGGGCGAGGGGCCCGGACCGTGTGGTCCGGGCCCCTCGTGGCAGAGCCGGTGCGCCGTGGCGGCGCGGTGGCTCAGTTGCCGGTGAGCTTCTCGCGCAGGGCGGCGAGGGCCTCGTCCGAGGCGAGCGTGCCCTCGGACTGCGCGGCCTGCTGCGGACGCGGCGAGCTGTCGCTCGAGGAGGACGACCCCGACTCCGAGGAGTACGAGGTCTCGGCGCTGCCGCCGGCGGCCTCCGCGTCGGCCTTGGCGAACGCCTCGACCTGGGCGCGGTGCGCCTCCCAGCGCGCGTGCGCCTCGGCGTACTGCTTCTCCCAGGCCTCGCGCTGGGTCTCGAAGCCCTCGAGCCACTCGTTGGTCTCCGGGTCGAAGCCCTCGGGGTACTTGTAGTTGCCCTGCTCGTCGTACTCCGCGGCCATGCCGTAGAGGGTCGGGTCGAACTCGACCTGGCCGGCGCCGTCCTCGTTCGCCTGCTTGAGCGAGAGCGAGATGCGGCGACGCTCGAGGTCGATGTCGATGACCTTGACGAAGATCTCCTGGCCGACGGTGACGACCTGCTCGGGCAGCTCGACGTGACGCTCGGCGAGCTCGGAGATGTGGACCAGGCCCTCGATGCCGTCGTCGACGCGCACGAACGCACCGAACGGGACGAGCTTGGTGACCTTGCCCGGCACGACCTGGCCGATCGCGTGGGTCCGGGCGAAGTGCTGCCACGGGTCCTCCTGCGTCGCCTTGAGCGACAGGGAGACGCGCTCGCGGTCCATGTCGACGTCCAGGACCTCGACCTTGACCTCGTCGCCGACCTCGACGACCTCGGACGGGTGGTCGATGTGCTTCCAGGACAGCTCGGAGACGTGGACGAGGCCGTCGACCCCGCCGAGGTCGACGAACGCACCGAAGTTGACGATCGAGGACACGACACCCGTGCGGACCTGGCCCTTGCCGAGCTCCTTGAGGAAGGTCGTGCGGACCTCGGACTGCGTCTGCTCGAGCCAGGCACGGCGCGACAGGACCACGTTGTTGCGGTTCTTGTCGAGCTCGATGATCTTGGCCTCGATCTCCTTGCCGACGTACGGCTGGAGGTCGCGGACGCGGCGCATCTCGACGAGGGACGCCGGGAGGAAGCCGCGCAGGCCGATGTCGAGGATGAGGCCACCCTTGACGACCTCGATGACGGTGCCGGTGACGACGCCGTCCTCCTCCTTGATCTTCTCGATCGTGCCCCAGGCGCGCTCGTACTGGGCGCGCTTCTTGGACAGGATCAGACGACCCTCCTTGTCCTCCTTCTGGAGGACGAGGGCCTCGACCTCGTCGCCCACGGCGACGACCTCGTTGGGGTCGACGTCGTGCTTGATGGACAGCTCGCGCGAGGGGATGACGCCCTCGGTCTTGTAGCCGATGTCGAGCAGGACCTCGTCCCGGTCGACCTTGACGATGCGACCCTCGACGATGTCGCCGTCGTTGAAGTGCTTGATCGTCGCGTCGATGGCGGCGAGGAGGTCTTCCTCAGATCCGATGTCGTTGATCGCGATCTGGGGGGCGGTCGTGTCGACCGTGCTGGCAGTCATGTAGTAGGAACTCCGATGTGGACAGATGGAATCGATGGGATGCTTCGCGCGCACGCGTGACCCACGCAGGGCACACGTGTGCTCGGGCAGCCTACTCGGCTCCGGGTGCAGCGGGCAAAACGTCCGGGACGGTCGCGGTCGGGGGCGCCGGCCGATGACGTCCGAGGCGGGGCGCCGACCCGTCGGCGCCGACGAGACCCGGGCGGCCAACCGGTCGTGGTGGGACGCCGAGGCCGACGACTACTACACCGAGCACGGCGCCTTCCTCGGCGACGACTCCTTCGTCTGGGGGCCCGAGGGCTGGACCGAGGCCGAGCTGGACCTGCTCGGCGTCCGCGACGGGATGACCGTGCTCGAGATCGGCGCGGGCGCGGCCCAGTGCTCGCGCTGGCTGGCCCGCACCCACGACGTGCGGGTCGTCGCGAGCGACCTGTCGGCCGGGATGCTGCGCACCGGGCGTCGGCTCGACGTGCGGGCCGGAGCCGCCCCGCTCCCCCTGCTCCAGTGCGACGGGGCGGTCCTCCCCCTCGCGGACGCGTCGGTCGACCGCGTGTTCACCGCCTACGGGGTCATCCCGTTCGTCGCCGACAGCGCCGCCGTGCTGCGCGAGGCCGCCCGCGTGCTGCGCCCCGGCGGGCGCTTCGTCTTCTCGACGTCGCACCCGGTGCGCTGGGCCTTCCCGGACGTGCCCGGGCCGGCCGGGCTCACCGTGTCGCAGTCGTACTTCGACCGCACCCCCTACGTCGAGAGCGAGGCCGGCGTCGTCACGTACACCGAGCACCACCGCACCCTCGGCGACCTCGTGCGCCAGGTCGTGGCGGCCGGGCTCGTGCTCGTCGACCTCGTCGAGCCGGAGTGGCCCGAGCGCAACGAGGCCGAGTGGGGCGGCTGGTCCCCGCTGCGCGGCCGGGTGCTGCCGGGCACGGCGATCCTCGTCACCGAGCGCCCGGCCTGAGCCCCGCTCGTCAGGCGTGCCGCGGCTCGGCCTGCCGACCGGTCAGGAGGAGGAACGCACCGCCCACGACGAGGAGGAAGCCGATGACGAGCCCGAAGAGCAGGCCCCACCGGTCGATGAGGGAGAGGAGCGAGGCCTTGCCGCCCCACTCCTTCGCGTTGTCCGCGACGGTCTTCTCGTTGAAGCCGATGAGTCCCACCGTCTTCGCGACGGGCTCGTAGCCCTCCGCCTCGTAGACGTCGTTGATCTGCTCCTTGCCGTCGATGAGCACACCGGTGACCGGCTCGACCCACAGCGTCCGGGTGTTGGAGTACATCTCGGTGGCCGTGACGGTCCCCGTCGCGCCCGTGCTGAACAGGCTCGCCGGCGCCTCGAGGCTGCCGACCTCCTCGGGCCCCAGCTTCTGCTCGAAGACGAACACCGGCGTGCCGTCGACGTCCTCCTCCCGCACGAAGGAGATGGGCTCGGCGCGGCGCAGCGTGGTGTCGTACCAGAGGTAGTCCTTGCGCTCGACGTTGAAGGGGAACTTGAAGTACAGGCCCTCGTACGTCGCGTTCTCCGTCTTCGTCGGGTCCTCCAGGTCACCCGTGGACCGGAAGTCACCGCAGCAGTTCGTCGCCTCCGCGGTCACGCGGTCGAGGGAGACCCCGGCCTCGCTGTAGCTGAGGTCGACCGGCTGGCCGTCGAGCATGGCCTGCGAACGGACGGTGGTCTGCCAGAAGACGTTCTTCGCACGGTCGCCGGCCGGGACCTTCCCGGGGATACCGGCGATCTGCCGGGTGCTGCGGACGTCGACGTCGACGAGCTTGTCGATGGCCGCTGCGCCGTCCTCGCGGTGCGGGTAGAGCACCGACATCCCGCGGCCCTCGGAGATCGAGGTGGAGCGCTGGTCCAGTGGCACGACCGCCAGGCTGCGGTACAGGTACGGCTTGGCGAGGATCCCCAACCCTACGAACAGGGCCCCCAGGACGATGAGGGCGACCGCCAAGACGCGACGCATGGACACGCTCCTTTGCATGGATGGTGGCTGGACCCTACCAGTGGGTAAGCACGCACGTACGCAGGTCAGGGCGCGGCGCCGGAAGACCGGGCGGGGACGCGCCTGCTCCGTACACTGCTGGCCGTGGGCGCTGCACGTCCGCCACGTCCCGGAAGGCTCCTGATGACCGACACCGTGGTCGCCGCGTCCTCGGCGCCGGCCCGCTGGGCGCAGGCCCGTCGCCCGCTGACGGCCCACGACCGGCTCACGCTCGGCCTCGTCGCGGTCCACGTCCTCGCCGTCCTCTGGCTGAGTGCCGGCGGGAGCCTGTTCATCGACGACGTCCGGGCGCAGGCCTACGCCGCGGGCCGGTCGTGGTGGCCCTTCGCCGTCGAGAGCAACGGCACGCACCTGGCACCCGGGGCGAGGACCGTCGACTGGCTCATGGCGACCTACGCCCCGCTCGCGCACTGGCCGGCCGTGCTGCTCACCACCGTCATCGCCACCGGTTTCGCCCTGACCAGTGCCGGCGTCGTGCGACTGGCGGTCCGCGCACCGCTGGTCCGCACCCTGGCGACCGGTCTCGTCCTCTCCTCCCCCCTGCTCGTCCCGACGTACGCCTGGTTCCGCCAGGCGATGACGACCGTGCTGCCGCTCACCCTCGTCCTCGCCGTCGTCCTGCTCGTGGCGCTCGCGGTCCACCGCCGGAGCCGCAGCCCTCTGCTGTGGGCGCTCCCCGTGCACGCGGTGGCGCTCTCGTTCTCGGAGCGCGCGGTCACCGTCCCGCTGGTCGTGGGGGCGGTCCTGGTGGCCCTCCGCGTGCCGTGGCGCGGCGCCGCACGGGCGAGCCTGCCGTTCGCGGTGGTCGATGCGCTCTTCCTCATCGCTTACTCCAGCGGCGAGTACGACCGCGCCGAGCGGGCGCAACCCGGCCTCCTCGACGCCGTGCGCAAGATCGGCCGCTGGTTGCTGCACGACTACCTCCCGTCCCTGCTCGGCGGCCCGCTCACCTGGCGGCCCGGCAACGGCGCCTACTCCTTCGCCCAGACACCGCTGCCGCTCGTCGTCCTCGGCGCGGCGGCGGCCCTCGTGCTGCTCGGCACGGCGGCCCGGACCCGGGGCGCGGTGCGTGCAGCCGCACCGGTCGTCGGCCCGGCGCTGGCGTACGCCGTGCCCGTGCTCGCGATGGTCTACGTCGGCCGGCTCGCGGTCGTCGGCGACGTCACGGCCGTCGACGACCTGCGCCTGCTGCCCGACGCCGGCTTCGCCCTCACGCTCGCGCTCGCTGCGCTCGCCGACCGCACGCTGCTCCAGCGCCGCGTCCGCCACGGGGAGCGTGCCGTCCGGCCGGTGGGCCGGTCCCGGCTGGCCGGGGGCGTGCTCGTCGTCGCGGTGGTCCTGGCGACGGGCTCCTCGTGGGTCGCCTTCGCCGACCGCTGGCACGCGACGACCGTCAGCGCCTGGCTCGACGCCCTCCGGAGCGGCGTCCCGGCATCCCGCGCTCCGGTGCTGCCGACGACCGTGCCATCCGACGTCGTCCCCGGCTGGGTCGACCCCGGCTTCACGACGTCACCCCTCGTCCGACTGCTCGCTCCTGACCGCGGCTCAAGCCTGCTGGACACCGCGCCCGTGGCCGTCGCCGAGGACGGGACCGTGCGCCCGGCTCGCCTCGTCGCCGTCGGATCCAGCCCAGCGGTCGACAAGGGGGACTTCTGCGGCAACGCCATCCGCCCCGGCGTCCAGTCGCTCGACGTCCCGCTCGTCGAGCCCGCGCCCTACTACCGCGGCTCGCTGCTGCTCGTCGGCGTCATCGTCGGGGACGCCACGCGGCTCGACCTGGGCGTCACCGACCGTGACGGGCGGGTGACGGAGCACCTGGCGGCCGACCATCCCGAGCTGCTGCGGGGTCCGCACCGGGTGACCGCGCTCGTCCCCCTGGACGCCGCGGTGGCCTCGGTCCGTGTGGAGGTCCTCACCCCCAACACCGCCGGAGTCTGTGTCACCTCCGCCCAGGTCGTCCGTGTGGAGACGCCGTGAGCACGCCGACGCACCCCCATGCCGTCGACCCGGCCCACCACCTGCGCGAGCTGGAGGGACTCCGAGCGCTGGCCGCGCTGGCCGTCCTGCTCACCCACGTCGGCTTCCTGTCCGGCGCCACCGGCCGCGACGTCCTCCCGGGGTTCCTCGCCCGCCTCGACCTCGGGGTCGCCGTCTTCTTCGTCCTCAGTGGCTTCCTTCTCTACCTGCCGCACGCCCGGCACGTCGCCGGCGGACCACCGCCGGCGCCCCTGCGCACCTACGCCGTCCGGCGCGCCGCTCGCCTGCTGCCGGCCTGGGTCCTCGTGCTCGGGGGGACGATCGTCCTCGTCCCGGAGTCCCGGCGTGCCGGGGTCGGACCGTGGCTGGCCAACCTGCTGCAGCTGCAATCCCTGCGCCTAGACTGGGACCTGCCGGGGCTCGCCCAGCTCTGGAGCCTCTCGACCGAGGTGTTGTTCTACCTCGCCCTGCCGGTCCTCGCCCTGCTCGTGGGCCGCACGGCGAGCGGTCGGGGTCCGCGAGCCCACCTCGCGGCGCTGGCCGGCCTGACGCTCGGCGCGCTGGCCTTCCGAGTCCTCTTCGCCGTCGGTGCCCTCCCGTCCGGGTGGTCGTGGAACCGCTCGCTGCCGGCCACCCTCGACTGGTTCGTCGGCGGGATGGTCCTCGCCGTCGTCGTCGCCGACCGTCGGCTCACCGGCCCGGTGACCGCGGTCGTGCGTGCGGCGCCGTGGCACCTGTACGGCCTCGCGGCGTGCGTCTTCTGGCTCCTCACGACGCGCACCGCCGGGCCCTACGACCTCACCCCTCCCGACGGCTGGGCGGCCGACGTCAAGCACATCGGCTACGGCCTCGTCGCGGTCCTCGTCGTGGCCCCGTCCGTGCTGGGGGCGTCCACGGTGGTCTCCCGGGTGCTGCGCTCCCGGGTCCTCACCTTCCTCGGGACGATCAGCTACGGGATCTTCCTCTGGCACCTACCGCTGATGTTCTGGGTCCGTCAGATGCTGGGCCTCGACATCTTCGAGTGGGGCTTCTGGTCCACGACCGTCCTGACGTTCGTCGCCTCGGTCGTCCTCGCGAGCCTCAGCTGGTTCGTCGTCGAGGGGCCGGTCCAGGCCTGGGCGCGGCGCGTCACTGCCTCCCGGCCCCCCGGTACGGAACACCACGGCGCCGACGAGGGCGAGGGCGAGCACCGCCGAGACGACGTCGCGGTTGCTGGCGAGCGCGTCCGGCCACGGCCCGAGGGCTGACCAGCCGATCCAGGCGACGGCGACCACCGAGAAACCGACGCCCACCATGGCTCCGCGACCGTGCCGCGCGAGGAGCCGACCGACCGCGGCGCCGACGACGCCCGCGAGGCCGGCCACCCCACCGACGACGACGACGAGCGCAGCGAGCAGCCCCACCACGGGCCACCCCGTCGCCACCTCCGATGCGACGCGGCCCCGGGGCGCAGCACGCCGTCTCGCCGTGACTGCCACGAGCACGACGAGGAGCAGGGCCGCGAGCCCGCCCGCGACGAGCGAGGCGGCGTAGGGGCGCTGCGGGGTGAACTCGAGGCGGACCGTGCCCGTGAGCCCGGCGGGCACCACCCAGGCCTGGGCCCAGCCGTCGACGGTCACGGGGCGAAGCCTGGACTCGTCCAGCGTGGCCTCCCAGCCGGCGTTGGCGTTCTCGCGGACGACGAGCAGCTGATCGCTGCCGACGGCCGCCCCGAGCCGCAGGCTGCGCGAGGTGCGCCCCCAGTCGACGACCGAGACGGAGGTCGATTCCTCGGCGCCCGTGGAGGTGTCGGGGCGCGCGTCCAGGAGGAGGCTGCGCACGGCGAACTGACCCGAGGCGAGCGTCTGCAGCCGGTGCGGACCGGCTCCCATCTCGACCCGGCGGCAGGCTCGCAGCCCGGCCGGCTCACGGGTGAGCACCGCCTGTCGCGTCGTGACGACGGTCGTCGGCACCGTCTCACCGTCGACCTGGAGGGTCGGGCCGAGGCCGCAGGGCACGACGACCGGTGCGGTGCGCTCGAGGACCCCATCCCACGGCTGCCCGAGGACGGCGAGCTCGCCCACGACCACGGGCATCGGTCGCGACCCGAAGAGGGTGAGGGACTCCTGCCGTGTCGTCCCGACGACCGCGACGGTGACCTTGCGGACCCGCGAGGCCGGGAGCCGCACCGTGCCGTCGCGGCCGACCGTCGCCTCGGTCGTGCGCCCGCCCACCGTGACGCGTACGACCGTCGGGCGCCGGCCGGCGACCTGGGCGTCGGTGGTGAGCCGGATCCCGGTGACCCGACGAGCCGTCGGCCACGAGACGGTGAGGGTGGGCTCGGCCTCCTCGGGGTCCGAGGCCCAGTACGTCGTGGGGTCTCCGTCGACGGTGAGCTCGGGCGAGACCCCGGGCTCGGGCAGCCAGCGCGAGCTCGCCGTGGCGCGCACGCCGTCGGGGCGACGCAGCAGCAGGTCGGCGCCCTGGGTCGAGACGGCCGTGCCCGAGACCGTGTACCGGTGCTCCCGGTCGAGGGTGAGGCTGCGCCGCATGGTCGACTCCTCCTCCCCCTCCCGGCGCCGGTCCGGTGAGCAGGCGAGCGTGCCGTCGTCGAGCGGGTAGCACCCCGCGCGGTCGTCCGCCGTCGCCCCCAGGGCCACGACGTCCGCGCCCGCTGGTTCGAACGGCAGCCGGACCGACGGCTCGGCCCGGGGAACGACACCCGATCCGATGTCGAGCACACGGACCGAGGGGCGCTCGTCCCGGACCGCCGCGACGGTCAGGCGCAGGGTTCGAGTGGCGCCCGCAGGGACCGCGACGCGCACCGCGTAGCGCGAGGCATCGACGTCACCGGTCGACGACGGCGTGCTGACCGGAGTGCGGGCCGAACCGGCGTCCGTCGTGACGACGAGCGCCGCGACGTCGGACCCTCGCTCGGTGTCGAGGACGACGGTCACCTCCGACGGCAACGTGGTCGGCGTCCCCCAGCGGGCCTGCACCCACTGACCCCGCGGGTCCAGCCCGGCCGAGCGCCATCCGGTCTCGCCGCTGCCGTCGAACGCCCGCGAGGCGTCGGCCCCGAGGTCGCGCTGCTGGCCCAGCCCGGGCTCGTCGAGGGAGCTCGACGCCTCGGCCCGGGCTTCACCGTCCTCGATCCGCACGGTCTGCCCCTGCGGTTCGACCGTGTGTTCCGTGAGGGGCGCCGGCCAGTAGTCGTGGACCGCCCGGGGCGCCGGGTACGCCTCGTCCGCCCGCAGCAGCGGCCCGTACACGTCCGTCGCCACGGAGAAGGAGGCCTGGCGCCGCTGCAGGGTGTCCGTGAGGACGTGCTCACCCGGCGAGAGCGCACCCGTGGAGGCCTCGTCGAGGCTGAGCACGACCGGTCGGTCGTCTGCCACCCGGGCGACGCCCTCGGGGCCGCCGACCAGCCCCACGGCCCCCGAGGCCGGGCTCGTCACGGACGGCACGACGGACGCGTCGGTCGGCACGGACAGCACCTCGATCGTACGGACTGGCCGGTCCAGCCCGTAGTCGGCGGCCACCGTCACCTCCGTCGACCCCCCGACGAACGGGCCGAACGCCGCGACCGGGGTCGCGCCGCTCGACCGGAGCGCGGCGCGCACGACGAGCGGCGGCGTCGTCCGCGTCCCGGCAGGGCGGAGGTGGTCCCCCGCCAAGACGACTCGCGTCACCCCGAGTCGGCCGAGAGCCCGCAGCAGCTCCGGCCCGCCCCGCCCCTGTGCAACCTGCTGCTCGACCTCGTCGAGCAGGCGCGTCGCCCCGGCCGACCCCAGCGGCACCCCGTCGCGCACCATCCACGGCGTCGACGCGTACGGCTGGAGCGGCTCGTCCTTCGGCTCTCCCCAGAACCGTGCCGGGGCGTTGCCACCCGGCAGCACGAGCGTCCGACCTCCGTCCGGGTGCTCCGCGAGCCACTGGGCGGTCTGTGCCCAAGCCGGCGGCACCTCCTCGAACGGACCGCGCTGGACGACCCCGGCGAAGGCCGGAGCAGCCGCCTGCCCGACGAGGGCGACGACGACGAGGGCCGGCCCCAGCGCGGGCCACGGGGCGCGCCGCGCCACCGCCCAGCGCACCGCCAGGGGTAAGGCCACCGCGACACCGAGGGCCACGGGCAGCCGGAGGACCGGCTCGAACTTGTGGGTGTTGCGGAGCGGGGCGAGTGGCCCGTCGAGCAGGTCCGCCAGGAACGGCGCCCACGGGCCGGTCGCCGGGCCGACGTGTCCGAGCGTGACGAGCGCCAGGCCCAGGACGAGGCCACCCCTCGCGAAGAGAGTCCATGGCCCGCGCGCGACGGCCAGTCCGGCGAGACCGACGACGACCACGACCAGTCCGAGGGCGACGACGTTGGCGGAGGTGAGCACCACCCATCCGGCCGGCCAGACCGGTCGGGTGCCACCGAGCGCCGGGATCCACTGGGTCGTGCCGCGGAGGGCCTCGGTCACGGACGCCCCGCTCGTCGTCGTCCGTGAGTCCTCGATCCAGTCGAGGAACGGTGGGCTGGACCGCCCCAGCACGAGCAGCGGGCCGGTCCACCATGCGCAGGCGAGCCCCACGGCGACGGTCCACCAGACCGCCAGCCGGCGGCGCACGGCACCGCGGCGGGTGAGGATCCACCACGCGGGCAGGACGAGCACCGCGAGGGTCGCCACCGCGTTGACGGCTCCGACGAGCAGCACGGCGAGTCCCGAGCGCAGCGCCGCCACCCGTTCCCGCCCCGGCTCGGGCGCGAGAAGCGGCAGGAGGATCCAGGGAGCGAGCGCCATCGGCCAGATCTCGGAGCTGATCGCACCGAGCCCGATGAGCATCCGAGGGGCCGTCGTGTAGGCGAAGGCCGCAATGACCCGCGACCAGCCGGTCCCGACCCGGAGCCGTTCGAGGACGCACCGGGTCCCGTGGTACCCGAGGACCAATAGGAGCGCCCACCAGCAGCGCTGGACCACCCAGCCCGGCAGGCCCACCGCCTCTCCGAGCCAGAAGAAGGGGCCCATCGGGAAGAGGTAGCCGTAGGCCTGGTTCTGGAGCTGGCCCCCGGCCGCGAGCGGGTCCCAGATGGCGAGCGCCCGGGCGAGGAACCCCCCGGGGTCCACGACGAGGTCGAGCTTGGTGTCGGCGGCGAGCAGCCCGGGGCGCTGCACGAAGGCGAGCACGGTGAGCAGCACGGTCGGCAGGAGCAGGTCGAGCCTGCGCCGCCACCGGCGCACCGAGGCGTCGTGGCTCACGCCGCCCGGGCCCGCAGGACGATGACCGCGTTCCAGCTGACGACCTCGCGCAGGCCCGGGACCCGGATGACCCACTGCGCCCACGCCGGGTGGTAGCGCGGGAACACGGCGAGCACGTCGGCGCGGCCCTCGCCCTCGGCCCGGCGGGCCCAGCGCACCATCGGGCCGATCGGGCACTTGAACAGGGTGCGGCCGAGGTCGTTCTTCGGCCGCCGGCCGAGGCGTCGGGCGTAGCGGTCGGCCGCGCGGTGTCCGCCCAGGTAGTGCCACGGGGAGGTCTCGTGGCCGCCCCACGGCGAGAGCCACGGGGTCCACGACAGGAAGACGACGCCGCCGGGCCGGGTGACGCGCAGCATGTCCTCGGCCATCGCGACCGGGTCGGGGACGTGCTCGAGGACGTTGCTCGAGAAGGCGACGTCCAGGGACGCGTCGGCGACCGGCAGTGCCAGCCCCGACCCCCGGACGGCGTTGCCCGCGGCCTCCCCGCGAGCGGTCAGCTCACCGGCGTCCGGCTCCAGGCCTGCGTACCGGGCCCCGGCCGCCGTGAACGCGTCGGCGAAGTACCCGGGCCCGCCCCCGACGTCGAGGACGCTCGCGCCCTCGAGGTCGACCCAGCGGCGCATCATCGTGACCGAGTCCGCGGCGAGGGCCCCGTAGAAGCGAGCGGGATCGGTCTGCTCCACCCGGAAGGCGCGGAAGAGCGCCACCGAGCGGGCCAGCGACGCACGTCCGTCGACCGCGCCGGGGCGCGCGAGGGCGTGGGGTAGCATCCGTCTCCGGTCTCCTGGAAGGGCACACGTGCGCATCGCCTTCTTGAACTGGCGCGACTCTACACACCCCGAAGGTGGGGGCGCGGAGAAGTACGCCGAGACCGTCTGTGCCGGCCTCGCGGCCCTCGGGCACGACGTGACAATGCTCTGCGCGCAGCACGGGAGCGCCCCCGCCGAGGAGCATCGCGACGGCGTGCGGGTGCTCCGGCAGGGCGGCCGGCTGGGGGTCTACCCCGCCTCCCTGCGGGTGCTCCGGCGCCTCGAGCGCACCGAGGGCGCCTTCGACGTCGTCGTCGACACGCAGAACGGCATCCCCTTCGCGGCGCGGACGGCGACCCGCTCCCCCGTCGTCGTCCTCGTGCACCACGTGCACCGCGAGCAGTGGCCGATCGTCTTCGGGCCGGTGAGCGCCCGCGTGGGCTGGGCCCTGGAGTCCCGGGTCGCGCCGCTCCTCCTCCGAGGGCTCCAGTACGTCGCCGTCTCCGGGCGGACCCGCGACGAGCTCGCCGACCTCGGCGTGCCTCCCGACCGGGTCACGGTCATCCACAACGGCACCGAGCCGGCCCTGGCCACGGGCGTGCAGCGTCACCCCGAGCCGCGGCTCGTCGTGCTCGGCCGGGTGGTGCCCCACAAGCGGGTCGAGCACGCGGTCGAGGTCGTCGCCCGCCTCGCCGACCAGCACCCGGACCTCCGGCTGCGCGTCGTCGGCGACGGGTGGTGGACCGACGAGGTGCGTGCGCACGCCGTCGTCCTCGGCGTCGCCGACCGGGTCGACCAGCTGGGTCACGTCGACGAGGAGACCAAGCACACCGAGCTGGCCTCGGCGTGGGTCGCCCTGGCCCCGAGCGTCAAGGAGGGCTGGGGCCTGTGCGTCGTCGAGGCGGCCTCGCACGGCACCCCGACGGTCGCCTATCGCGACGCGGGCGGCCTCTCGGAGTCGATCGTCGACGGCCACACCGGCCTGCTCGTCGACGACCTCGCCGCGATGACCGAGGCGGTCGGACGGCTCCTCACCGACGACGAGGCGCGAGACGAGCTCGGGCGCGAGGCGGTGCTCCACGCACGCCACTTCACCTGGGAGGCCACGGTGCGGTCCTGGGAGGCCCTGCTCGCCGCGCAGGCCGCGGGCCGTGCCCCGACCGGGGGGACCGACACCGTCTCGCCGCTGGCCCAGGGCGCCGACCTCGACGTCGTGGGTCCCCCACGGCCCTGACGGCCGGAAGACGACGAAGCGGCGGACCCCTGAGGGTCCGCCGCTTCGTCGTCGTCGGGAAGGTCAGCCGCCGTAGCCGAGGAGCTGCTCCGCCGGGATGAGCTCCTTGGGGCCCTCCGTCACGGCGGCGCTGTCGCCGGGCCCGTTGGCCTGGATGATCGTCGCGGCTGCCGCGAAGGAGATGCCCAGTCCCAGGAGGATGCTCAGCACCAGCATGATGATGCCCGTGCGGCCACCGGCGCCCATGGCGGGGGTCTGGCTCATTGGAGAGGTGCCTTCCTACTCAGCAGTATCACCGCACTGTAACGGCTCGCGGCACTCCCCGCCACGAAGCGGCACATCCGGTGTCGCCGCATGTTGCGCGGGTCAGGACGCGGCGGTGACGTCCCAGACCCGCAGGTCGGGACCGTCGTGGAGCAGCACCCATCCCCGGCGGGAGGCAGGCAGGGTGCCCGGCGTCCCGAGCCACTCGACGACCCGGACGATGCCGTGGCGACGCAACGACTCCCCCGTCACCACACCGCGCGCCCAGTCGGACGCGTCGAGGACCGGCGTGTCGTCGACCACGAGCACCCGGTCCTCCCGTCGCACCGTGAGCACACCGGAGGTGAGCACCTCGACGTGCACCGCGCGCGGTGTCGGGTCGAGGAAGGCGGGACCGGCTCCGCGCCAGGCGGGACGACGCAAGGGCTGCCAGGGGAGCGAGAGGACCGCACCCCTAGGCGGGGTCGCCGCGGCCGTCGCCGAGCGCCAGTCCGCGGGGAAGTCCACCGGCCGGTAGGCCGTCCGCAGCGTCCGCGGCAGGTCGGGGACGGAGCCCACCGCCAGACCGACGGCCAGAACGGCGACGACGGCTGCGGCCGGACGCCCCGCGGACCGCCCCACCACCTCGACCAGGAGCCCGACGAGCAGCGCGCCGACGAGCACCGTCGGCGCGAGCAACCGGTGCTGGTCGCGCACGAGGGCAACGCCGGGGATGGACTGGAGGGCCGTGGTCACCGGGAGGGCCGGGCCCGAGGCGAGGGCGAGGACGGCGGCGGGCAGGAGGAGGGCGGCGAGGGCGGCGAGCCGGCGGCGCCCCCGCAGGCCCACGACGGCCCCGGCGAGCGCGGCGAGGAGGAGGGCGAGCGAGCAGCCGAGAGCCAGCACCTCGGTCCTGGACTGCGGGACGGCCCCCGGGGCCCAGATCCCGCCGCCGAGGAGAGCGGAGACGAGGGCGCCGGCTCCGGTGTCGTCCGCCAGCGCGAAGGCCGCGGCGCCGTCGGGGTCCGCGTCGACCCCGCCGCCCACCAGCGCCGGCACGAGCCAGGGGGCGCACCCGAGCAGACCCAGTCCGCCGACCACCGTCACGTCACGCCACGTCCGGTCGCCGCGGGAGGCGGTGCCGAGGACAGCCGCCCCCAGCGCGACGACCCCACCCCACGGGGTCACGGCCGCCGGAGCCATGGCGAGGGTGAGGAGGACCAGACGCCGCCGGAGCCTGGTTCGTGCTCGCGCCGCGAGGAGCACCCACGGCAGGGCCGCAGCCCCGAGGAGGACCGCGGGCTGGCCGAGGAGCAGGCGCTCGGCGACGTACGGGTTCCACACGCCCACGACGACCGCGGCCGCGACCGCGGTGACCCCGCGTCGCCGCAGGAGAACGCCGACGCCGACCCCACCGGCGAGGACGCTGAGCACGACGAGCGCCGACTGGGTCGACCCGGCGGGGAACGCCCGGGTCAGCAGCCAGGTGACACCGTCCAACGGCCAGGCCCGCAGCTCGGCGGCACCGGTGGGGAACAGTCCGCCGACAGGGCGGGCAGGGTCCGGGACGGTGACGTGGTCGCGGACCAGGCGGATGTCGGACCCGACGCTCCCCCACAGGACCACGGAGGTCGTCAGCAGCCCCGTGACGACCGCGGCGAGGACGGCGACCCGCGTGCGGGCGCCGTCGTCCGCCTCGGTGGACGCGGGGTCGGGGCTCGGCACGCCGGAAGCCTAGGCGCGCAAGGCGTCCACCGCCGTGCGCCTTACGCTGTCCCGCGTGTCAGCGCCGACGGGACGACGTGGGGGCCCGGCGGCAGCAGCCGTCGGGGTGTCGACCCTGCTCGCCAACATCCTCGTCTACGGCGTCTACCTCGTTCTGGCCCGCGTCCTGTCCGCCCCGGACCTCGGTGCGTTCGCGGCCCTGGGCAACCTCCTGGTGATGGCCAGCGTCCCCGCCCTTGCCCTCCAGCTGGTCACCGCCCGGCACGTCGCCCGAGCCGCCCCGGGCGGGGTCGTGGACGAGGCCGCCTCCGGACTGCGGACCGGCGTCCTCGTGGGACTTGCTGCGACGGTCCTGCTGCTGGCCCTCTCCCCCGTCGTCACGACCGTGCTCGACCTCCCGGGGCCGGGACCTGCCGTGTTGCTGGCCGGCGTCGTCCTGCCCACCTATGTCACCTTCGCGGCGCAGGGCGCGCTCCAGGGGGCGCACCGGTTCGCGGCCCTGGGCGCCGTGCTCGTCGCGGTCGCCGGGGGCAGGTTCGCCGCGGCCGCGCTCGGCGGCACCCTCGGCCTCGGGGTCTCGGGAGTGCTCGCCCTCACCGTGACTGCGGCCTGGGCCACCGCTGTCGCCGCCCTCTGGCCGGTCCGCGGGTCGCTGGGGGCGGCTGCCGGCCCGGTGCCCTTGTGGACCAGGAGCGTGGTCCACGGCACCGCGGCCACCTCCGCGCTGCTCGTGGCGACCAACCTCGACGTGCCGCTCGCCCGCGCCCTGCTGCCGGCCACGACTGCGGGCGAGTACGCCGTCCTGGCCGTGCTCGGCAAGGCGGCCTTCTGGGGGCCGGCGTTCCTGGCGACCCTCTTCTACCCGCGGATGGCGACCGCGACCGGTCGACGCACGGCGGTCGCGGCGGTGGGCGCGACGGCGGCGACGGCTCTGGTCGGGGTGGTCGCGGCGTGGCTGCTGGCCCGTCCGCTGGTCGTCGCGGTGGGCGGCTCGACGTACGCCCACCTGACGCCGCTCGTCCCCCTCCTCGTCGCGTCCGGCGCCGCGTGGTCGGTCGCCCAGGTGCTCGTGTACTGGCGGCTCTCGCGCGGCGACCACCGGCTCGGCTGGGTTGTCTGGGGGGTCGCCGCGGTCGCCATCGCGACGGTGTCGGTGCGGCACGGCACGATCGCGCACATCGCGACCGTCGTGCTCGCGGGTGGCCTGGTCGTCGTCGCGTGGGGCGTCACCCTCCTCGCCCGGGCCCGTCCCTCGGAGCGGCCGGTGCCCGACGAGGAGCATGCCGCCCAGGGGTGACGGCGGTCACGGGCCCGACTCGACTCGGTCACGGATGGGTGAAAGGACATCCTCCGTACCGCACCGGCCGTTAGCCTCCCGGCCATGGCGTGGACGCGGTGGGGGCTGGCAGTGGGCTGTGCCGTGCTCGCCGTCACGACGACGGGCTGCACCCCGCGGCAGGGGCACATGTCCCTGGTGGAGCCGAACGACGTACCTCGTGGCTCGTCGGTGAGCGCCTCGGTGGGTGCGGATCTCGGACCCGACATGCGTGACCTGGTGGGTCTGCGGATGCTCGTCGCACCGCTCGTGGACCGCGGATCCCGCCAGTGGGACGACATGCCCAGCAACATCGCCGAGGGTCGGGTCCTGCCAGGATCGGTCGCGGAGCACACCTTTGTCAGCGAGCCCACCGACCTCGCGCCCGGCGACTACGCCGTGTGGTTCCAGTGGGGCGCGGACGGCGAGGAGCACACCGACGGCTACGACCTGCTGCGGGTCCTGCCCTGAGCCGCCACGCCCGGGTCGCCCCGGGGACGGGCGTCAGTGCGCGGCGTCGTGCCAGGAGCGACCGACCCCGACGCTGACGTCCAGCGGCACGTCCCCGAGGTCGATCGCCGCGCCCATCTCGCGGCGGACGAGCGCCTCGACATCCTCGCGCTCGCCGGGCGCGACCTCGAGCACGAGCTCGTCGTGCACCTGGAGGAGCATCCGGCTGCGTGCGCCCTCGGCCTGCAGCGCCGCGTGGACGCCCTTCATCGCGAGCTTGATGATGTCGGCGGCCGTGCCCTGGATCGGGGCGTTGAGGGCCATCCGCTCGGCGCCCTCGCGGCGCTGGCGGTTGTCGCTCAGCAGGTCCGGGAGGTAGCGGCGGCGGCCGAGCATCGTCGCGGTGTAGCCGGTGGCGCGGGCCTCGACGACGACCTCGCGCAGGTAGTCGCGCACGCCGCCGAACCGGGCGAAGTACTCGTCCATGAGGCCCTGCGCCTCACCCGTCGAGATCGTCAGCTGCTTGGACAGGCCGAACGCCGAGAGGCCGTAGGCCAGGCCGTAGCTCATCGCCTTGACCTTGCTGCGCATCTCGAGGGTGACGTCGGCCGGCTCGACCGCGAACACCCGCGCGCCGACGAAGCGGTGGAGGTCCTCGCCGGTGCGGAAGGCCTCGATGAGCCCCTCGTCACCGGAGAGGTGCGCCATGATCCGCATCTCGATCTGGCTGTAGTCGGCCGACATCAGCGACTCGAAGCCCTCGCCGACGACGAAGACGTCGCGGATGCGCCGGCCCTCCTCGGTGCGGATCGGCACGTTCTGGAGGTTCGGGTCCGTGGACGAGAGCCGCCCGGTGGCCGCGATGGTCTGCAGGTACGTCGTGTGGATGCGCCGGTCGGGCGCGACCGACTTGATGAGCCCCTCGACGGTCACCCGCAGCCGGCTGGTGTCGCGGTGGCGCAGCAGCGCCTCGAGGAAGGGGTGCTCGGTCTTGACGAAGAGGTCGGCCAGGGCGTCGGCGTCGGTCGTGTAGCCGGTCTTGGTCCGCTTGGTCTTCGGCATGCCCAGCTGGTCGAAGAGGACCTCCTGGAGCTGCTTCGGGCTGCCGAGGTTGACGTCCTCGCGGCCGATCGCGTCGTACGCGTCCTGCTGGGCCTGCCGCATCTTCGCGGCGAAGTCGGCCTCGAGCGCGGTGAGGGCGTCCTCGTCGACGGCGATGCCGGTGCGTTCCATCTCGGCGAGGATGCCGACGAGCGGGAGCTCGAGGTCGGCGAGCAGCTCGGTGCCGCCGGTCTCCTCGACCTTCTCGGCGAGGACGGACGACAGCTCGAGGACGGCGCGGGCGCGGACCATCGCGTCGCGGGCGGCAGTGTCGTCGTCGGTGTCGAAGTCGAGCGTGCCCTGGGCGCCCTGGTCGCTCGTCGCGTCGCCCTCGGCGGTCAGCTCGCGGCCGAGGTGGCGCACGACGAGGTCCTCGAGGTCGTAAGAGCGCTGGTCGGGGCGCACGAGGTAGGCGGCGAGGGCGGTGTCGCTGACGACGCCGTTGAGGGCCAGGCCGCGGGCGCTGAGGGCCTGTAGCTGCGGCTTGAGGTCGTGGAGGACCTTCGGGGCGTCGGGGTCGGCGAGCCAGCCGCCGAGGGCCTGCTCCTGCTCGGCGGTGAGCGCCGTGAGGTCGAGGTGGGCGGTGGCGCCGTCCTCCCCCGCGAGCGCGAGCGCGGTGGCGTCGCCCTCGCCGGCGCGGTAGTGCCCGGAGACGACGACACCGTGCGGCAGCGCGCGGCCCGGGCCGTCGTCGGCGAACCGCGTCGTGAGGTCGTCGGCGGTGAGCACGTCACCACCGAGCTCGAAGCCACCCTCGACCTCGTCGGACTCGACGTCGAAGGTCTGGAAGAGGCGGTCGCGCAGCACCCGGAACTCGAGGCCGTCGAAGACCCGGTGCACCTCCTCGCGGTCCCAGGTGGCGCGCTCGAGGTCCGGCACGGACAGGGGCAGCTCGAGGTCGTCGACGAGCTTGTTGAGGCGGCGGTTGCGCAGGACGTCGTCGAGGTGCGCGCGCAGGTTCTCGCCGGCCTTGCCCTTGATCTCGTCGACGTGGGCGACGATCCCCTGGAGGTCGCCGTACTGCGCGATCCACTTGGCCGCGGTCTTCGGGCCGACACCGGGCACGCCGGGCAGGTTGTCGCTGGCCTCGCCGACGAGCGCCGCGAGGTCGCTGTAGCGGTCCGGCGGGACGAGGTACTTCTCCTCGACGGCGGCGGGGTCCATCCGCCAGACCTCGGAGACGCCGCGGACCGGGTAGATGAGGCTGACCTTGTCGGTGACGAGCTGGAAGGCGTCGCGGTCCCCCGTGCAGACGACGACCTCGGCGCCGGCCTCGGTGGCGCGGCGGGTCAGGGTCGCGATGACGTCGTCGGCCTCGAACCCCTCGACGCCGATGTGCTTGATGCGCAGCGCGTCGAGCACCTCGCGCAGGAGCGGCAGCTGGCCGGTGAACTCGGTGGGCGTCTTGGAGCGGCCGGCCTTGTACTCGCCGTACTGCTCCAGCCGGAAGGTCTGGCGCGAGACGTCGAAGGCGACGGCGACGTGCGTCGGCGCCTCGTCGCGCAGGACGTTGATGAGCATCGAGGTGAAGCCGTAGACGGCGTTCGTGTGCTGCCCCGTGCTCGTCGAGAAGTTCTCGACGGGGAGGGCGAAGAACGCCCGGTAGGCCAGGGAGTGTCCGTCGAGGAGGAGGAGCTTCACGCGTGGCAGCCTAACGACCATGACCGACAGCCCCGACCTCATGTCAGCCGTCGCCCGGATGCGCGCGATGAACCCCGACTCCCTCATGGACCGGATGGGCATCGAGGTGCTGGAGGCCACGTCCGACCGGCTCGTCGCGACGATGCCGGTCGCCGGCAACACCCAGCCCTACGGCCTGCTCCACGGGGGCGCCTCGGTCGTCCTCGCCGAGACGCTCGGGTCCATCGGGGCCGCCTTGCACGCGGGCGAGGGCAAGGCGGTCGTCGGGCTCGACATCAACGCCACCCACCACCGGGCCGCCCGCTCCGGCCTCGTGACGGGCACGGCGACGCCGCTCAGCCTCGGGCGCACCCTCGCCTGCTACGAGGTCGTCGTCACCGACGAGGACGGCCGCCGGGTCTGCACGAGCCGCATCACCTGCCTCATACGGGACGCCGCCCCGGGCGCGTGACGCCGGGCCGGCGGACGGCTCGGGTCAGGCGCTCACCAGCGGCGGACCACCCCCGGGCCAAGCCCGGGTAAAGCCCCGGTCAAATCCGGCGGACGAGGGCCGTTGGCCCGATGGCGCGGCACCCGAACGGACGAGGACGGTTGCGGCACAGGCCGAAACCATTGAAGGGTGAGCTCTCCCCTGCCCCCTCGCCGGGCCGCGACCCTCCAGGCCATCCTCGGTGCCGCCACCGCCGGCTCCGACCCGTCCGCGCCCGCGAAGAAGGCCGCCAAGGCCGCCAGGGCGAAGACCCGGCTGCCCGACCCCACCCCGCCGCGATCCACCGCGCCGGCCGGCGTGGTGGTGCCGACCCGGACGGCGAGCGCGAAGGCGGTCGACGCCGCGTACACCCCGCGCGCGGCCGTGGCCGCCGCGACGCCCGCGCGCACCACCCGCGGCCGGACGCTGCCCTACACGGCCGTCCGGACGGCCCCGCGGCGCAGCTCCACCGCCGGAGTGACCGGCAGTCCCGTCGCCGCGCTGCACCTGGCCCGGCGGGCGACCTGGGGCGCGACGCCCGAGGTCATCGACGCCATCACGTCGATGGGCGCGAGCGCGTGGCTCGAGGCGCAGCTGTCGCCGAAGACGATGCCCGACCCGGTCGTCGACGACCTGCTCAAGACCCGTTTCCCCCGGCTGTGGTGGCAGACCTGGGAGGTGCGCGACCGCTACTGGCCCAACCAGACGGGCGACCTCGGGTACGACACCATCGAGGCCTACACGGCCCGGGCCATCTGGTCCAAGCGCCAGCTGCTCGAGGTGATGGTCGACTTCTGGAGCAACCACCTCGTCGTCACGGCGCCCTGGGGCGAGACGTGGGACTGCGTGCACCGCTTCCACGAGGACGTCGTCCGCAAGCACGCCCTCGGCCGCTACGTCGACATGCTCGTCGCCGCCGCCAAGCACCCGGCGATGCTCGCCCAGCTGGACAACGAGTCCTCCTCGAAGCGGGCCCCCAACGAGAACTTCGGCCGTGAGCTCCTCGAGCTGCACACCGTCGGCGTCACCGGCGGCTACGCCGAGTCCGACATCCGTACCTCGGCCCTCGTGATGACGGGCGTGTCGACCGAGCACGAGACCGGCGAGTACTTCTACCGCTACAACCGCCACCACGTGGGCGAGCTGGGTCTCCTCGGGTGGTCCAGCCCCAACACCTCGCCCAAGGGTGACGCGGTGGCGACCTCCTACCTCCAGCACCTGGCGCGCCACCCGAGCACCGCCCGGCGCATCGCCACGAAGCTGGCGATCCGGTTCGTGTCCGACACCCCGCCGAGCAGCCTCGTCGACTCCCTCGCCCAGGTCTACCTGGCCAACGACACCGCGATCGCCCCCGTCCTGCGCGCCCTCTTCGCCTCTGCCGAGTTCGCCGGCTCGACCGGCCTCAAGGTCAAGCGGCCCCTGGAGCGCATCGTCTCGACGGCCCGGATCCTCGGGGTCCGTCCCGGCGCCGACCCCCGCGCGTGGCTGGGCGACGTCGTGTGGAACGCCCGCGTGGCCGGCCAGGCCCCCCTCGCCTGGCCCGCGCCCAACGGCTACCCGGACGTGGCCGGCTTCTGGGCCGGCGCCGGCGCGACCCTCGCGACGTGGAACTTCTCGATGTACCAGGGCTGGCAGGCCGCGGACACGAACGAGAAGCGCGTCGTCTTCCCCGCCCTGCGCGGGCTGCTCCCGACGACCCTGCCCGCCACGTACGGCGACTACGTCGACGCCCTGTCCACCCGGCTGCTCTCCGCGCCGCTGCCCGCCGCCAAGCGCGACGCGGTCTGCACCTTCCTCGGCCGGAGCGCGAGCAACCCGCTGAAGCCCACCGACGGAGCCGTCGGCTGGCGCCTGCCCTACGTCGTGGCGCTGATCCTCGACACCCCCGAGTTCGCGACCCGCTGAGGAGCGCCCCGATGACCACCACCAGCACCCCCACCTGCGGCTGCCCCGAGGGACTCGCCGCGATGGCCCCCAGCCGCCGCGCGCTGCTCGCCGGCGCCTCCGTCCTCGGCGCGGCCGGCGCCACCCTCGCCCTCGCCGGACCGGCCGAGGCGATGACCCGCCTGACCTTCGCGGACGCCGGTTACACCGGCGACACCCTCGTCGTGCTCTCCTTCCGCGGCGGCATCGACGGCCTGTCCGTCGTCCCGCCGGTCGGCGACCCCGCCTACTACACCGCACGGCCCTCCATCGCGATCCCCCAGTCCCGGGGCCTCGCGCTGGACACCCGCTTCGCCCTGCACCCCGCCCTCGCGCCGCTCCTGCCGCTCTACACCGCGGGCAGCCTCGCCGTCGTCCACGCCGTCGGGCAGCCCAACCCGACCCGCTCGCACTTCACCGACATGGACGAGATGGAGCGCGCCGCCCCCGGCTCCTCGATCCGTACCGGCTGGCTCGACCGCATGGTCGGCGCCACGACCACCCCTGGCCCCTTCGCGGGGACCACGATCGGCTCGACGACCGCCCCGCGCTCCTTCCTCGGGGACCTGACCTCCGACCTCTCGATGCGCTCGGTGGACTCCTTCACCCTCAGCGGGGCGTGGGACGCGACGGAGACCGCCCGCTGGACGACGGCGCTGCGGGCGATGCACGCCGGCGACGCCGACGCCATCACGACCCCCGCCCGGACCGCCCTCGACGCGCTGACCACCGCGGGCACGCTGCGGACCGCGGGCTACACCCCGGCGAACGGCGCGACCTACCCCTCGGGCGGCCTCGGCGACGCGCTGCGCGACACCGCCCGCCTCGTCAAGGCCGGCGTCGGCCTGCGCGCGGTGAGCATCGACTCCGGCAACTGGGACATGCACACCGACCTCGGGTCCAGCACCGGCGGGTGGATGTTCGGCCAGCTGAGCGAGGTCGGCAAGGCGCTCGCCGCGTTCATGACCGACCTGGGCAGCGCCGCCGACCGGGTCACCCTCGTGACGCTCTCGGAGTTCGGGCGCCGCGTCACCGAGAACGGCTCCGGCGGCGTCGACCACGGCTACGGCAACTTCAGCTTCGTCCTCGGCGGCGGCGTCAACGGGGGCAAGGTCTACGGCACCTGGCCCGGGGTCGCCCCCGACCAGACGCAGGCGGGTGACCTCAAGGCGACGACCGACTACCGCTCGGTCCTCGCCGAGGTGCTCGAGAAGCGCTGCGGCCTCACCGCGGGCGGCGTCCTGCCCGGGGCCCCGAGCGCGCGGCTGGGCCTCCTGCGCCCGAAGGCCTGACCGGGCTCGGCCGCCGGGGAGGCCGGCTCAGGCCGAGCGGGTCGAGAAGGCCCGCTGGCGCAGGCTGCGGCGACGCCGGGTCAGCTCGAGGCCGGTGTCGGCCGTCTCGGGCGCGATCCGGCGCCGCAGGGTGCCCGTGGCGACGACGCGACGGGTGACCGTGGAGCCGAAGCCGAGGCGGGCGAAGAACCGGTTGGCCTCGCGGCTCGTCGTGGGGACGTTGGAGACGACCTGCTCGCAGCCGGCGCGCTCGGCCGCCGCGAGCACCGCGGCGAGGAGCTGCTTCGCGACACCGTGGCGCCGGGCGTCCGGGGTGACCCAGAGCTGCTCGATGGCGACCTCGGGGCTCGGCGCGAGGCCGAAGGGGTTGTCGGTCGTGATGACGTAGCCGGCGGGCTCGGCCTCGAGGGTGGCGATGAACGCCTGCACGCCGGGACGCTGGAGGGCGCTCGAGAGGCGGCCGTCGGAGATGGCGCGGGCGCAGACCTCGGGGCTCGTCCCGGCGTCGACCTTCGCCTCGCGCCAGAGCGCGGTGAGGGCCTCGAGGTCACCCTCGACGGCAGCCACCTCGACGGGTCGTCGCGCCACGTTCGCCTCCTGTCCGACGGTGGTCCCCCGCGGGAACCGCACCGACACCGGACACTATGCCCCCGTAGGCACCCGAGGGAAGTTCGGATGGCCGGAACCGGTCCGAACGGCCCGACGCGCCCCGCGGATCCGGTCGTGGGACCGCTCCCGGCCCACGGATCCGGTCAGCTCTTCTCCATGCCGGCGACGACGGCGTCGGCGACCTCGCGCATCCCCATCCGCCGGTCCATGGCGGTCTTCTGGATCCACCGGAACGCGTCGGCCTCGCTGATCTTCAGCTTGGCCATGAGCACGCCCTTGGCGCGGTCGACGGCCTTGCGCGTCTCGAGCCGCTCCCCCAGGTCCGCGACCTCGGCCTCGAGCTGCTTGAGCTCGCTCCAGCGCGAGAGGGCGATGTCGAGCGCCGGCGTCACGTCGCTCGCGGTGAAGGGCTTGACGACGTAGGCCATGACGCCGGCGTCGCGGGCGCGCTCGACGAGCTCGCGCTGGCTGAACGCGGTGAGCATGACGACCGGGCAGATGCGCTCGGCGCCGATCGTCTCGGCGGCCGTCAGCCCGTCCATGACGGGCATCTTGACGTCCATGATGACGATATCCGGGGTCAGCGAGCGGGCCATCTCGACGGCCTGCTCGCCGTCGCCGGCCTGGCCGACGACGTCGTACCCGGCCTCGCGGAGCATCTCCGCGAGGTCGAGCCGGATGATGGCCTCGTCCTCGGCGACGAGGACGCGCTTGGTGGTGGCTGCACTCTGGGTCATGTGCCGGGAGCGGGACTCGAACCCGCACGCCCTCGCGGGCAGCGGATTTTGAGTCCGCCGTGTCTGCCGTTCCACCACCCCGGCCGGGGCGTGGACAGCATATCGAGGGCCACCGTGCCGGCCTCAGGCGTGTCCGTGCTTCGCCGCCTCGACGTAGGCCGGTGCGACCCGGTTCTTGGCGTCGCCGACCTTGTGCACGCGCAGGGCGTTCGTCGAGCCGGGGATGCCGGGGGGCGAGCCCGCGACGATGACCACCTGGTCGCCCTCCTGGACCCGGCCGAGCCCCATGAGCACCTCGTCGACCTGCATGGCCATCTCGTCGGTGTGCCGCACCTTGCCGACGAGGAAGGTCTCGACGCCCCACGTGAGCGCGAGCTGGCTGCGCGTGGACTGGTTGGGCGTGAAGGCGAGCATCGGGATGCGCGGGCGCACCCGCGACAGGCGCCGCGAGGAGTCGCCGCCCTCGGTGAACGTGATGAGGTACTTGACCCCGAGCAGCTCGCCGATCTCGGCGGCCGCGGCCGTCACGGCGCCGCCCTTGGAGTTCGGCCGGGTGCCGAGCGGGCGGATGCGGTGCAGGCCGTGCGTCTCGGTGTTCTCGATGATGCGGGCCATCGTCCGGACCGCGGCGAACGGGTTCTTGCCGACGCTCGTCTCGCCGGAGAGCATGAGCGCGTCGGCGCCGTCGAGGACGGCGTTCGCGGCGTCGGAGGCCTCCGCGCGGGTCGGGCGGCTGTTCTCGATCATCGACTCGAGCACCTGCGTCGCGACGATGACGGGCTTGGCCCGGCGGCGGGCGATCTCGCAGGCACGCTTCTGCACGAGCGGGACCTGCTCGAGCGGCATCTCGACGCCGAGGTCCCCGCGGGCCACCATGACGCCGTCGAAGGCGCGGATGATCTCGTCGAGGTTCTCGACGGCCTGCGGCTTCTCGATCTTCGCGATGACCGGGAGGCGGTGGCCCTCCTCGTCCATGATCTCGTGGACGCGGCGGATGTCGTCGGCGCTGCGGACGAACGACAGCGCGATCATGTCGGCGCCGACCCGCAGGCCCCAGCGCAGGTCGTCCTCGTCCTTCTCGGACAGGGCCGGCACCGAGACGGCGACGCCCGGCAGGTTGATGCCCTTGTTGTTGCTCAGCGGGCCGCCCTCGAGGACCTGGCAGACGACGTCGGTCTCGGTGACGTCGGTGGCGATGAGCGCGATCTTGCCGTCGTCGATGAGGATGCGGTCGCCGGTGTGGACGTCGCCCGGCAGCCCGTCGTACGTCGTGCCGACCTCGGTGACGTCACCGGGGACGTCGCGCGTGGTGATCGTGAAGGTCGCACCGTTCTGGAGGACGACGGGGCCGTCCTTGAACCGCGCGGTGCGGATCTTCGGGCCCTGGAGGTCGACGAGGACGCCGACCGCGCGGCCGACGGCGTCGCTCGCGCGACGGACGTCGAGGTAGACCTGCTCGTGGTCGGCGTGGACGCCGTGGCTGAGGTTGAGACGGGCCACGTCCATCCCGGCCCGGACGAGCTCTCGCAGGTTCTCGGCGCTGGAGGTGGCGGGGCCGAGGGTGCAGACGATCTTGGCACGACGCATGTCGCCGAGCCTATCGGTGCAACCGCTTCCATCGTGACGCGGGCCACAGCGCGGTCGCTCCCCCGCCGAACCCCACCGGCCCCACGCACCTCGACATTTCGGGGTCACCCCGAAATGTCCGCGAGACCCCGGCTCGGAACCGGGGTCTCGCGGACGAAGCCCTGTGTCGGGCGGGAGGTCGGACCGGGGTGCCGGCTCAGGCCGTCAGCGGACGGTCTGTCGGCGCGACCGGCCGGGGCAGCCGCGACGGCTTGCCCATGAGCCAGGCGTCGACCTCGTGGGCGACCGATCGTCCCTCGGCGATGGCCCAGACGATGAGCGACTGCCCGCGGCCGGCGTCGCCGGCGACGAACACGCCCGGCACCGACGACATGAAGTGGCCGTCGCGCGCGACGTTCGTGCGCTCGTCCTTGTCGACCCCGAGCTGCTCGAGCAGCCCGCCGGGCTGCGGCCCGAGGAAGCCCATTGCGAGGAGCACGAGCTGGGCCGGGATCTCGCGCTCGGAGCCCTCGACCTTCTCGAAGCCGTTCTCGCCCATCCGGACCTCGTGCAGGCGCAGCGCCCGCACCCGGCCCTGGTCGTCGCCGACGACCTCGCTCGTCGTCGTGGCGTAGACCCGCTCGCCGCCCTCCTCGTGCGCCGAGGCGACGCGGAAGAGCATCGGGTAGGTCGGCCACGGATGGGCGTCGGCGCGATCGATGCCGGGCTGCGGCATGATCTCGAGGCTCGTCACCGAGCGGGCGCCCTGCCGGTGCGCCGTGCCGATGCAGTCGGCGCCGGTGTCGCCGCCGCCGATGACGACGACGTCCTTGCCGGTGGCGGTCACCTGGTTCTCGACGCTCTGCCCGAGCGCGACCCGGTTGGCCGGCGGCAGGAAGTCCATCGCCTGGACGATGCCGTCGAGCTCGCGGCCGGGGACCGGCAGGTCGCGCGGCACGGTCGAGCCGATGGCGACGACGACCGCGTCGAACCGCTTGCGCAGGTCGGCCCCGGTGAGGTCGCCACCGACGTCGACGCCGGTGCGGAAGCGGGTGCCCTCGGACTTCATCTGCGCGATGCGCCGGTCGAGGACGGCCTTCTCCATCTTGAACTCGGGGATGCCGTAGCGCAGCAGGCCGCCGGGCTGGTCGGCCCGCTCGTAGACCGCGACGGTGTGCCCGGCGCGGGTCAGCTGCTGGGCGGCCGCGAGGCCGGCCGGGCCGGAGCCGACGACCGCGACGGTCTTGCCGGACAGCCGCTCCGGCGAGACCGGCAGGATCGTGCCGTTCTCGAAGGCGCGGTCGACGACCGTCACCTCGACCTGCTTGATGGTGACCGGCGGCTGGTTGATGCCGAGGACGCACGCCGACTCGCACGGCGCCGGGCAGAGCCGACCGGTGAACTCGGGGAAGTTGTTCGTGGCGTGCAGCCGCTCGATGGCCTCGCGCCACTCCCCCTTCCACGCGAGGTCGTTCCACTCGGGGATGAGGTTGCCCAGCGGACAGCCGCTGTGGCAGAACGGGATCCCGCAGTCCATGCAGCGACCGGCCTGGCGCTGCAGCTCTGGCACGGCCTGCGCCTCGTAGACCTCCTTCCAGTCCCGGATGCGCACCGGGACCGGGCGGCGGCGCGGCAGCTCGCGCTCACGCGTCTTGAGAAAACCCTGGGGGTCAGCCACGGGAGGCCTCCATGATCCGCTCCCACACCTGGGGGCCGTCGGGGTCGAGTCCCTCCGTCTCCGCCTGCGCCCGCACGTCGAGGACGCGCTGGTACTGGCGCGGGAGGACGAGGGTGAAGGCCGACCGGGCACTGCCCCAGTCGGCGAGGAGCCGCGCCGCGACACCCGAGTCGGTCCACCGGACGTGGCGCTCGAGGAGGTCGTGGACGACGAGCTCGTCGTCCGGCCGGAGCGGCAGGAGGTCGACCAGCTCGGGGTTGACCCGGTCGTGGTCGAGGTCGAGGACGTACGCCACACCACCGGACATGCCGGCCGCGACGTTGCGCCCGGTCGGGCCGAGGATGAGCGCCGTGCCACCGGTCATGTACTCGAGGCCGTGGTCGCCCACGCCCTCGACGACGGCGGTGGCGCCGGAGTTGCGGACGCAGAAGCGCTCACCGACCCGGCCGCGCAGGAACAGCTCGCCGGAGGTCGCGCCGTAGCCGATGACGTTGCCGGCGATGACGTTCTCCTCGGCGACGAGCGCCGACCCCGGGGCGGGCCGGACGACGACGCGGCCGCCGGAGAGGCCCTTGCCCACGTAGTCGTTGGCGTCGCCCTCGAGCCGCAGCGTGACACCGGCCGGCAGGAACGCCCCGAAGCTCTGCCCGGCGGAGCCGGTGAGAGTGAGGTCGATCGTGCCGTCCGCGAGCCCGTCCGGGTGCGCCTTGGTCACCTCGTGGCCGAGCATCGTGCCGACCGTCCGGTTGACGTTGCGGATCGCGAAGCGCGCCTGCACCGCCTCGCCGTGGTCGATCGCGTCGCGGGCCGCGGCGATGAGCTGGTGGTCCAGGGCCTTCTCGAGGCCGTGGTCCTGCGCGACGCGGTGGCGGATGCCCGAGCCGTCGGGGCTCTCGACGGCCGCGAGGACCGGCCCGAGGTCGAGCCCCGACGCCTTCCAGTGCTGCACGGCCTTGCTCACGTCGAGGTGCTGGATCTGGCCGATCGCCTCCTCGATGCTCCGGAAGCCGAGTGCGGCGAGGTGCTCGCGCACCTCCTCGGCGATGTACTCGAAGAAGGTCTCGACGAACTCGGGCTGCCCCGAGAAGCGCGTGCGCAGCTCCGGGTTCTGGGTCGCGATGCCGACGGGGCAGGTGTCGAGGTGGCAGACCCGCATGAGCACGCAGCCGGAGACGACGAGCGGCGCGGTGGCGAAGCCGAACTCCTCGGCGCCGAGCAGCGCGGCGACGACGACGTCGCGGCCGGTCTTGATCTGCCCGTCGACCTGGACGACGATCCGGTCGCGCAGGCCGTTGAGGACGAGCGTCTGCTGGGTCTCGGCGAGGCCGAGCTCCCACGGGCCGCCCGCGTGCTTGAGCGACGTGAGCGGCGCGGCACCGGTGCCGCCGTCGTGGCCGCTGATGAGGACGACGTCGGCGTGCGCCTTGCTGACCCCCGCTGCGACCGTCCCGACCCCGACCTCGGAGACGAGCTTGACGTGGACCCGCGCCTGCGGGTTCGCGTTCTTGAGGTCGTGGATCAGCTGCGCGAGGTCCTCGATCGAGTAGATGTCGTGGTGCGGCGGCGGGCTGATGAGGCCGACGCCGGGCGTCGAGTGCCGGGTCCGCGCGACCCACGGGTAGACCTTGGGGCCGGGCAGCTGGCCGCCCTCACCGGGCTTGGCGCCCTGGGCCATCTTGATCTGGATGTCGTCGCTGTGGGTCAGGTACATCGACGTCACGCCGAAGCGGCCCGAGGCGACCTGCTTGATGGCCGAGCGGCGCACCGGGTCCAGGAGCCGGTCGACGTCCTCGCCGCCCTCGCCGGTGTTCGAGCGCGCGCCGAGGCGGTTCATCGCGACGGCGAGCGTCTCGTGCGCCTCCTTGCTGATCGAGCCGTAGCTCATCGCGCCGGTGGAGAACCGCCTGACGATGGACTCGACCGGTTCGACCTCCTCGAGCGGCACGGGCTCGCGCGGCGACGCGCCGCCGAGCTCGAAGAGCCCGCGGAGGGTCATCAGCCGGCCGGACTGCTCGTCGACCCGCTGCGTGTACTGCTTGAAGACGTCGTAGCGGCGCTGGCGGGTCGCGTGCTGGAGCCGGAAGACCGTCTCGGGGTCGAAGAGGTGCGGCTCGCCCTCGCGGCGCCACTGGTACTCGCCGCCGACGACGAGCTTGCGGTGCGCCTGGCGGATGCCGTCCGGCGGGTAGGCCATCCCGTGCCGGGCCGCGGTCTCGGCGGCGACGACGTCGAGGCCGATGCCGCCGAGCTGGCTGACCGTGCCGGTGAAGAACTCGTCCACGAGCTCCTGCGAGAGCCCGATCGCCTCGAACACCTGGGCGCCCCGGTAGGACGCGACGGTGGAGATGCCCATCTTCGACATCACCTTGAGGACACCCTTGCCGAGCGCCTTGATGAGGTTGGCGACCGCCTTCTCCTCGGTGACGTCGGTGATGTCGCCGCGGCGGACCATGTCCTCGACGGACTCCATCGCGAGGTAGGGGTTGATCGCGGCGGCGCCGTAGCCGACGAGGAGCGCGACGTGGTGCACCTCGCGGACGTCACCGGCCTCGACGACGAGGCCGACCTGCGTGCGGGTCTTCTCGCGGATCAGGTGGTGGTGGACCGCCGAGGTGAGCAGGAGCGAGGGGATCGGCGCGAGGTCGCGGTCGGAGTCGCGGTCGGAGAGGACGACGAAGCGTGCTCCGCCGGCGATGGCCTCGGACACCTCGGCGAAGATCTCGTGCAGGCGGGCGCGCAGGGCCGCCTCGCCGCCGCTCACGTCGTAGGTGCCGCGGACGACGACGGTCTCGAAGCCGGGCAGGTCGCCGTCGGCGTTGATGTGGACGATCTTCGCGAGCTCGTCGTTGTCGATGACCGGGAACGGCAGGACGACCTGACGGGCGTGGGCCGGGTTGGCGTCCAGGAGGTTGCCCTCCGGCCCGATCGAGCCGGCGAGCGAGGTGACGAGCTCCTCGCGGATGGCGTCGAGCGGCGGGTTGGTGACCTGCGCGAAGAGCTGGGTGAAGTAGTCGAAGACGAGCCGCGGCCGCTCCGAGAGCACCGCGATCGGCGTGTCGGTGCCCATCGACCCGAGGGCCTCGGCGCCGGTGCGGGCCATCGGCGCGAGGACGATCTTGAGCTCCTCCTCGGTGTACCCGAAGGTGCGCTGGCGGCGCGCGACGGAGGCGGCGGTGTGGACGATGTGCTCGCGCTCGGGCAGGTCCTTCAGGCCGATGAGTCCCGCGTGCAGCCACTCCTCGTAGGGGTGCTCGCCGGCGAGGCCGGACTTGACCTCCTCGTCGCTGACGATCCGCCCGGCGGCGGTGTCGACGAGGAACATCCGGCCGGGCTGCAGGCGGCCGCGGCGCACGACGTTCTCGGGCTCGAGGTCGAGGACACCGGCCTCGGAGGCGAGGACGACGAGACCGTCGTCGGTGACCCAGTAGCGGCCGGGACGCAGGCCGTTGCGGTCCAGGACAGCCCCGACGAGGGTGCCGTCGGTGAAGCAGACGGCGGCCGGGCCGTCCCAGGGCTCCATGAAGGTCGAGTGGAACTCGTAGAACGCGCGGCGGGCGGGGTCCATCGAGGCGTGGTTCTCCCAGGCCTCGGGGATCATCATGAGCACCGCGTGGGGCAGGCTGCGCCCGCCGAGGTGGATCAGCTCGAGGACCTCGTCGAAGGACGCGGAGTCCGAGGCCTCCGGGCTGCAGATCGGCGAGATGCGCGAGAGGTCGCCGGGCAGGACGTCGGACGCGAGCATGCTCTCGCGGGCGTGCATCCAGTTGCGGTTGCCCTTGACGGTGTTGATCTCGCCGTTGTGCGCGATGAGCCGGTAGGGGTGCGCGAGCGGCCAGCTCGGGAAGGTGTTGGTCGAGAAGCGCGAGTGCACGAGGGCGAGCTCGGTGGCGAAGCGCTCGTCGGAGAGGTCCGGGAAGAACGGCTCCAGCTGACCCGTGGTCAGCATCCCCTTGTAGACCACCGTGCGGGCCGACAGCGACGGGAAGTAGACCTCGGCCTGGCGCTCGGCGCGCTTGCGCACGACGAAGGCGACCCGGTCGAGCTCGATGCCCGTGAGGCCCTCCTGCGACGCGACGAAGAGCTGACGGAAGCAGGGCATCGTCGCGCGGGCGGCCTCGCCGACGAGGTCGGGGACGACGGGCACGTCGCGCCAGGCGAGGACCCGCAGGCCCTCCTCGGCGGCGATCGCCTCGATGCGCTCCTGCGCGCTCTCGCGCTCGGCGGCGTCGGTCGGCAGGTAGGCCATCCCGGCCGCGTACGCGCCGGCGGGCGGCAGCTCGGCGTCGACGACGGCCCGGAAGAAGGCGTCGGGCACCTGGGTGAGGATGCCGGCGCCGTCACCGACGAGCGGGTCGGCGCCGGTGGCGCCGCGGTGGTCGAGGTTGCGCAGCGCGTCGAGGGCGTGGGCGACGATGTCGTGGCCCGCGCTCCCCCGCATCGTCGCGACCATCGCCACACCGCACGCGTCGTGCTCGTGCTCGCGGCGGTACAGCCCGACGTCGTCGGGCTGGGCGGAGAAGCGGGCGACGGTCACGTCGGATCACCGTCCTCGGGGGTCGACGGCCCCTCACGGGACCGGGCACGGCAAGGTCAGGCGCGGACGTCTCTGGCCACGTCCCGGAATGCTATCCCCGGCCCCCCGCGTCTTGCCATTCGAGCGTCGCTATCCCACATCCTGGGACTCGGGGTGCTCCGCCGTGGACGCCTCCGCGGCCGGCTCGTCGACCTGCTCGGGCTCGGCCCGGCGGGCCCGGCGGCCGGTGTGCCACACGATCCAGACGCCCAGGAGGAACACGAGGACGCTCGTCCACACGTTGAGCCGCTGGCCGAGGATCAGCTCGGCCTCGTCGGTGCGCATCTTCTCGACGACGATGCGCCCGACCGGGTACCCCGCCACGTAGAGGCCGAGCAGCTGCCCGGGCGCGAGGCGACGACGCCGGTCGAGCGCGAGGAGCCCGAACCCGAGGACGAGGAGGAAGAGCGACTCGTAGAGGAACGTCGGGTGGTAGACACCCGCCACGACGGCGTTGCCGGAGGCGTCGGTGACGGCGCGGCCGGCGGCCTGGTCCCACTGGTGGACCGTCAGCCCCCACGGGAGCGTGGTCGGGCCGCCGTGCAGCTCGTTGTTGAACCAGTTGCCCCACCGGCCGATCGCCTGGGCGAAGGCGACGCCCGGCACGGCGGCGTCGGCGAAGGTGAGGAAGGGGACGCCGGCCCGGCGGCAGCCGATCCAGACGCCCACCGCGCCGAGCGCGATCGCGCCCCAGATGCCGAGGCCGCCGTTCCAGATCTTCAGCGCGTCGAGCGGGTGCCCGCCCTCGCCCCAGTACGGCTCGGGCGTCGTGATGACGTGGTAGAGCCGGCCGCCGATGATCCCGAGGATGACGGCGTAGGCCGACACGTCGAGCGCGACGCCGGAGTCGACCCCCCGCGCCGCGAGCCGGCGCCCGGTCAGCCACACCGCGAGGACGATGCCCGCGAGGATGCACAGGGCGTACGCCCGGATCGTCAGGGGCCCGAGGTCGAAGGCCGCGACCGTCGGGCTCGGCAGGTAGGTCGTCACGCCGGACGACCCGCCTGCCGGATCACCGGGGTCACTTCGTGGCGTCCTGGATCGCCTGGGTCAGCAGCTCGGGGGTGCCGACCTGGCCGAGGTCGAGGTCCTTGCCGTTCAGACGCAGGGTCGGGGTGCCGCGCACGCCGTCCTCGAAGCTCTTCTTCTCGACCGAGTTGACGTAGTCGACGTACTTGCCGGCGTCGTAGCACTGCTGCCAGGTCGTCAGCGCGCTGCCGGTGATGCCGGCCGCGGAGGCGAAGCCCTTGAGCTGTGCGTCGGTGAACCCGGCGCCCTCGCTCGGCTGGTTGGCGTAGGCCTGGTCGTGGAACTCCTGGAACTTGCCCGCGTCGGCCGCGCAGAAGGCGGCGTTGCCGGCCTTGGTGGAGCTGTCGTTGCGCAGGTTGTCGTCGAGGAAGTTCTTCACGTGGTAGACGACCTTGACCTTGCCCTCCTTCGCGAGGGACTCGACGGTCGGGCCGAGCTGGTCCTCGAAGGCCTTGCAGGCCGGGCACTGGAAGTCCTCGAAGACGTCGAGCGTCGGCGCGCCCGCGGCCGCCTTGACGTCGGTGAACGCCGGGTACCCGGCGCCCAGGCCCGCGGCGCCCGCCGGCACGGCGTTGCCGCCACCGGTCACGGCGTTCTTCTGCGAGGTCTCCATCCAGATGACACCGCCGACGACCGCGACGATGGCGACGACCACGACGACCGTCGCGACGACGATCTTGTTGACACCCCCGCCGCCGTTCGCCTTCTGCGCCGCCTGGATCTTCGCCTGGCGGGCGTTGCCCGGCCTCGGCTTCGTCGAGTTCTTGGCCATGTCGGGGGTGATGCCTTTCGGTGCGGTCGGTCAGTGTCCGAAGAGGACGCGGTCGAGGGAGGCGAGGGTGCGCGGCCGCCACCAGAGCCACGCGCCGGCGAGGGCGAACGAGGCGTCGCGCGCGATCTCCTGAGGGTACTTCGTCTCGTTGGCGCCCACCTGGCCGCCGCCGCCGAAGCAGCCGCAGTCGATGGTCAGGCCACGGGCCCACGCCTGCGAGATCCCGATGACGAAGACGACCATGAGCAGCGTCCCCACGATCGCCGCCGGCCGCGTGAAGAGCCCGAGGACGAGGAGGACCCCGAGGACGATCTCGAGGAAGGGCAGCGCGAGGCCGATCCAGCCCGCGACGTCCAACGAGAGGAACGGCAGGTCGTAGGCCTGCACCGCGCGCTGCGAGGTCAGCGGGCGGCCGACCTTGGCGAACCCGGCCCACACGAGGACGACCCCGAGGAAGAGGCGGGCCGCGAGCCCGACGACGTCGAGGACACGCTCCGAGCGGTACCGGGGGGCGGGCGCGGTGCCCACCTCGTCGGTGCTCGTGCTCATCGCTTCCCCTCCCGGACACCCTGGGCCAGCACGGTGGTCAGACTGCGCAACGCCTCGAGCCGCTCGGAGAGTTCCCCGTCTCCGGCGAGCGTCCGCACGAGCGCGGACCCGACGATGACGCCGTCGGCGTAGGCGGCGATCTCGGCCGCCTGCTCGCGCGTGGAGACGCCGAGGCCGATGCAGACGGGGACGTCGGTGACCTCGCGGACGCGCTCGACGAGCGTGCGGGCGTCGGTGTCGACGCTCGTGCGCACGCCGGTGACGCCCATCGTCGAGGCGGCGTAGACGAACCCGCGGCAGGCCGAGGTGACCTTCTCGAGGCGGTCGGGGGTGCTGCTCGGGGCCACGAGGAAGACCCGGTCCAGGCCGTGCCGCTCGCTCGCGGCCAGCCAGTCGTCGGCCTCGTCCGGCACGAGGTCCGGGGTGATGAGGCCTGCGCCCCCGGCCGCCTCGAGGTCGGCGGCGAAGGCCTCGACGCCCCGCTTGAGCACGAGGTTCCAGTAGGTCATGACGACCGGGACGGCGCCCGCGTCGCGGACGGCCGAGACGGCGGTGAAGACGTCGTCGACGCGGACCCCGGCGGCGAGGGCGGCGGCCATCGCCTCCTGGTTGACCGGGCCGTCGATGACCGGGTCGCTGTACGCGACGCCGACCTCGACGATGTCGCAGCCGGCCTCGACGAGGACCTTCATCGCCTCGATGGAGCCCTCGACGCTCGGGTAGCCGACCGGGAGGTAGCCGACGAGCGCGGCGCGGCCCTCGGCGCGGCAGCGCTCGAGAACCTCCCCGAGGCGGGTGGCCTGGGTGGTGCTCACGACTGGGTGCCCTCCTCGACGAGGCCGAAGTACGCGGCGGCGGTGTGCATGTCCTTGTCACCGCGGCCCGAGAGGTTGACCAGGACGAGGCCGTCGGGGCCGAGCTCGCGCCCGACCTCCATCGCCCCGACGAGGGCGTGGGCCGACTCCAGCGCCGGGATGATGCCCTCGGTGCGGCAGAGCAGGCGGAAGGCCTCCATCACCGCGTCGTCGGTGGCGTAGCGGTACTCGGCCCGGCCGCTGTCGCGCAGGTGGGCGTGCTCGGGGCCGACGCTCGGGTAGTCGAGGCCGGCCGAGATCGAGTGCGACTCCACCGTCTGCCCGTCGGTGTCCTGCATGAGGTAGCTCATGGCGCCGTGCAGCACCCCGGGGGTCGCGTCCGCGGCGAAGCGGGCGGCGTGGCGCCCGCTCTGCACGCCCTCGCCGCCGGCCTCGACGCCGATGAGCCGCACGCCGGCGTCGGGGACGAAGCGGTGGAAGATGCCCATCGCGTTCGAGCCACCACCGACGCACGCGACGACGGCGTCGGGCAGGCGCCCGGTCAGCTCGAGGACCTGCGCCCGAGCCTCCTCGCCGATGATCGCGTGGAAGTCGCGGACCATCTCGGGGAACGGGTGCGGGCCGGTGACCGTGCCGATGGCGTAGTGCGTCGTCGTGACGTTCGTGACCCAGTCGCGCAGGGCCTCGTTGATCGCGTCCTTGAGCGTGGCCGAGCCGTGCTCGACGGCGACGACCTCCGCGCCGAGGATCTTCATCCGCGCGACGTTGAGGGCCTGGCGCTCGGTGTCGACCTTGCCCATGTAGACCGTGCACTCCAGGCCCATGAGCGCCGCGGCGGTGGCCGTCGCGACGCCGTGCTGGCCCGCGCCGGTCTCGGCGATGATGCGGGTCTTGCCCATGCGCTTCGTGAGCAGGGCCTGGGCGAGGACGTTGTTGATCTTGTGCGACCCGGTGTGGTTGAGGTCCTCGCGCTTGAGGACCACCCGGGCGCCGCCGCAGTGCGCGGCGAAGCGCGGCACCTCGGTGATGATGCTCGGCCGTCCGGTGTACGTCGCGTGCAGACGGGCGAGCTCGTCCTGGAACTCGGGGTCGACGGCGGCCTTCTGGCGGGCCTCGTCGAGCTGCTCGAGCGCCGGGACGAGCGCCTCGGGCACGTAGCGGCCGCCGAAGTCGCCGAAGCGTCCCGGGCGGGGCAGCTCGTCGACCGTCAGGCCCGTCTCGGTGGTGTCGGTGGTGTCGGTCACGGGGTCGCCTCCACGGCTCCGGCGGCGACGATCGCGGCGGCCCCGGCCGCCGGGTCGCCGTCGCGGACGAGGGCCTCGCCGACGAGGACGACGTCGGCGCCCTGCGACGCGTACGCCGCCGCGTCGGCGGGCCCGGTGATGCCCGACTCGGCGACGATGACGACGCCGTCCGGGACGAGCGGCCGCAGCCGCGAGAAGGTGTCGGGGTGCACCTCGAGGGTCTTGAGGTCGCGGGCGTTGACGCCGATGACGGTGGCGCCGGCGTCGACGGCGCGCTGGGTCTCGGCCTCGTCGTGGACCTCGACGAGCGCGGTCATCCCGAGCTCGCCGACGCGGGCGAGCAGCGAGCGGAACAGGTCGTCGTCGAGCGCGGCCACGATGAGCAGCACGATGTCGGCGCCGTGGGCCCGCGCCTCCCAGACCTGGTAGTCGGTGACGACGAAGTCCTTGCGCAGCACGGGGATCGACACGGCGGCGCGCACGGCGTCGAGGTCGGCGAGGCTGCCGCCGAAGCGCCGCTGCTCGGTGAGGACCGAGATCGCGCTGGCGCCACCGACCTCGTAGGCGGCGGCGAGGGCCGCGGGGTCCGGGATGTCCGAGAGCGCTCCCTTGCTCGGGCTCGCGCGCTTGACCTCGGCGACGAGCGCGAGACCGGGGCGCCGGAACGCCGCTTCGGCGTCGAGCGCCGGCGGGGCGGCGGCCGCGAGCTCGCGGACCCGCTCGAGCGGCAGGTGCTCCTCGCGCTCGGCGAGGTCCTCACGGACCCCATCGACGATGGACTCGAGGACGGAGGCCACAGGAGGACCGCCGGTCATCGGATCGAGGGGGCCTCGCCGCGGTCGCGCCCGGCCGCGCCGTACCCGGCCATGGAGAGGACCTTGCCGGCGATGCCGCCGACGACGGCCAGCACCGCCCCGCCGATGAACAGCGGGACGTTGGGGAACATCACCGCGAGGCACATGATGGCCGACGCGACGATGATGATCCCCACCGCGGTCCACGCCGCCAGGCTGTGGCCGTGGTCTTCGATCTCGCTCATGGGGGCTCCACCTCGGAAGGGGTCGGGGGCCGGTCGGCCCGGGGCGTGGCGTCGTGTCGATTCTGTCAGGTCGTGGCGTCGTCGCCGACGTCGGTGGGGTCACGGCCCGCGGAGAGGTCGTCCCAGTCGCTCGCCACCCGCTCGCCCCGCCGGCCGGCGACGTGGCCCTCGGCCGTGCCCGGCGCCTCGTAACGGCGGGACGGCCCGGCCCACCGGCGCGCCCCGGCGAGCGCGCAGCCGAGGGCGAGCGCGGCGACGAGGACGCCGAGCAGCGCCACCCAGGGCATCGCCGTCGCGGAGGCGACCGCCTCGACGGTGCCGGTGCGGCCGACGCGTGTGGCCGCGACCGGCCCGAGCGCGCCGGAGGGGTCGCCGAGCACCCGGACGGTGAGCGCGCCGGCGACGACGAGGCACCCGGCCCAGAGGACGAGGGCCACCGTGCGGCCGACCCGGCCGGCGGCGACGACGGCCACGGCCGCGGCGGCGACCGCGAGGGCGATCGCCGAGAGCCCGGGCGCGACCTCCGCGCCGGTGGCCTCGACCCGGCTGCCCCCGAGGACGGCGTCGGCGACGGTGCCGGAGACCCACGGCCGGAACCCCGCGACAAGGACGACGCCCGCGCCGAGCAGCGCGAGGAGGGCGACGGGGCCCTTGCCGGTCAGCCGCCTCACGACACGGTCCGCATCGCCCCGGCCGTCGCGACGGCGCGCAGCGCGGCGGTGGCCTTCGCGACGCACTCCTCGTGCTCACGGGCGGGCACCGAGTCGGCGACGATGCCGGCGCCGGCCTGCACGTGCGCGACGCCGTCACGGACGAGCGCGGTGCGGATGGCGATCGCCATGTCGAGGTCGCCGTGGAAGTCGAGGTAGCCGACGACGCCGCCGTAGACCCCGCGCCGCGAGGGCTCGTAGTGCTCGATGAGTGCGAGCGCGCGCGGCTTCGGGGCGCCGGAGAGGGTGCCGGCCGGGAAGGTGGACACGAGGACGTCGTAGGCGCCCACGCCCGGACGGGTGTCGCCGACGACCGTCGACTCCAGGTGCATGACGTGGCTGTAGCGGCGCACGTCCATGAACTCGACGACGTCGACCGTGCCCGGGCGACAGACGCGCTGCAGGTCGTTGCGGCCGAGGTCGACGAGCATGACGTGCTCGGCGCGCTCCTTGGGGTCGGCCAGCAGCTCCTCGGCGAGCCGCACGTCGTCCTCGGGCGTCTTGCCGCGCGGCCGCGACCCGGCGATCGGGTGGGTGATGGCCCGCTCCCCCGTGACCCGGACGAGCGCCTCGGGGCTGCTGCCGACGACGGCGTAGTCGGACCCGTCCGGCGCCGGGAAGCGGAAGAGGTACATGTAGGGGCTGGGGTTGGAGGCCCGCAGGGCGCGGTAGACCTCGAGCGGGTCGGCCGGGCAGTCGAGCGAGAACCGCTGCGAGAGGACGACCTGGAAGACCTCGCCCGCGCGGATGTCCTCCTTGGCGAGCTCGACGACCTCCTCGTAGCGCTCGCGGGTGGTGTTCGACCGGACGCCGGCCATCGCGGCCTCGACGGCGTCGGTGTCGACGACGGCGACGGTGCTCGGGGCCGGCGCGGCGAGCGCCGCGGTCATCGTGTCGAGGCGGGCGACGGCGTCGGACCAGGCCTGCTCGACGCGCTCGTCGGTGTCGTCGTAGTTGACGGCGTTGGCGACGAGGAGGATCGAGCCGTCGGCGTGGTCGAGCACCGCGAGGTCGGTGGCGAGCATCATCGCGAGCTCGGGGACCCCGAGCTCGTCCGGCAGGTCGCTCGGGACCTTCTCCCAGCGGCGCACCGCGTCGTACGAGACCGCGCCGACCATCCCGCCGGTCAGCGGGGGCAGACCGGCGATGGGCGGTGTGGCGAGGACCTCCATCGTGGCGCGCAGGGCCTCGGTGGCCGGCCCGTCGGTGGGCACGCCGACCGGCGGCTCGCCGAGCCAGTGCGCCTCGCCGTCGCGCTCGGTGAGGGTGGCGCGGCTGGCCGCCCCGATGATCGACCAGCGCGACCACACGCCGCCGTGCTCGGCGGACTCGAGGAGGAAGGTGCCGGGCCGGTCGCCGGCGAGCTTGCGGTACACCCCGACCGGCGTCTCGGCGTCGCCCATGAGGCGCCGGACGACGGGGATGACGCGCCGGTCGCGCGCGAGCACGCCGAACGCGTCGAGCGCCGGCCAGGTCTGCCCGTACGCGAGGTCCGGCGTCTCGGCGGCGCTCATGCGCCCGCCCCGACGACCGCGCCGAGGTCCCCCGCGTCGAAGCACGTGCGGTCGCCGGTGTGGCAGGCGGCGCCGACCTGCTCGACGCGGACGAGGAGAGCGTCGCCGTCGCAGTCGAGCGCGACCGAGCGCACGTGCTGGGCGTGCCCGGAGGTGTCCCCCTTGCGCCAGTACTCCTGGCGGCTGCGCGACCAGAACGTCACGCGGCCCTCGGTCAGGGTGCGGTGCAGCGCCTCGTCGTCCATCCAGCCGAGCATGAGGACCTCACCGCTGTCGTGCTGCTGGACGATCGCGGCGACGAGACCGTGCTCGTCGCGCTTCAGGCGGGCGGCGACGGAGGGGTCGAGGGCGGGGTCGGTCGGCACCCGCCCATTCTGCCGTGACGGGTCGACCCATTCGCTCCGGGGCACGGCTCCGGACACCGACGGGTCGCTGTGGACCCAGGTGGTCGACGTCCGCGGCCCGCTCCCGCGCGGGAGGTCCTCCCGCGCCCCACGAAGGGAAGCACCATGGCAGGGACATCACGACGCGGCCTCCTGGCGGCGGCGGGGTCGACGACGGCCATCGCCGTCGTCGCCACGGCCACGGCGGCGCAGGCCACCGTCCGTGACAAGGGTGAGCGTAGGGGTGGGGCCGCCGCATCAGGAGGGGTCGAGGAGCGGCTCTCCGGTCAGGGCACACCACAGCCCGACGACGAGGAACACCGGCGCCCCCAGGACGCCGCACCAGAAGCTGCGGGCGACCGCGCCGGCCGGGACGAGCGCCGCGAGGACCGCGACGGCCACGAGCAGCCCCGCGGTGAGGTGCAGCACCGGCTGCGAGAAGACGACCGCGAGCGCGACGAAGTGCAGCCCGACGACGAGGAGCACGAGCGGCGCGACGAGGTCGCCGCGCCCCCGCCGGGCGAGCAGGACCCCGGCCACCCCGGCGACGACGACCTCGGCCCAGAAGACGACGAGGTAGACGGTGAAGGCCCGGCTCCCCGGCTCGATCGCGCTCGAGCCGTCCCAGTGCCGCACCGCCAGGGTCGTGCTCCAGCCGGCGAGCGCGAGCCCGGCGACCCCGAGCGCGCCGAGCAGCACCCGCCAGAGCACCGGCCGCGGCGGACCCTCCTGGGCCCAGCCGGACCAGATGAACGTCGCGAGGCCGAACACGGCCCCCACCATCACGAGGTCGCGCGGGTGCGCGGTGTCGAGCATCTCTCCCCCTCCGTCGCCCGTGGCCTCAGCGCACGGGCAGCCCGTCGACGCGCAGCGCGTCCTTGACCTGACCGATCGTGAGGTCGCCGAAGTGGAACACGCTCGCGGCGAGGACCGCATCCGCACCGGCCTCGACCGCGGGCGCGAAGTGCTCGACGGCGCCCGCTCCCCCGCTCGCGATGACCGGGACCGAGACGGCGGCCCGGACGAGCCGGATCAGCTCGAGGTCGAAGCCGTCCTTGGTGCCGTCGGCGTCCATCGAGTTGAGGAGGATCTCGCCGGCGCCGAGCGACTCGGCCCGCGCGCACCACTCGACGGCGTCGAGGCCGGTGCCGGTGCGCCCGCCGTGCGTCGTCACCTCGAACCCGCCTGCGGGCGAGCCGTCCTCGGTCCGACGACGCCGCACGTCGGCGGACAGGACGAGCACCTGCGCCCCGAAGCGGTCGGCGGTCTCGGCGATGAGCTCCGGGCGCGCGATGGCGGCGGTGTTGACGCCGACCTTGTCGGCCCCGGCGCGCAGCAGACGGTCGACGTCGTCGACCGTGCGCACCCCGCCACCGACGGTCAGCGGGATGAAGACCTCCTCGGCCGTGCGGGCCACGACGTCGTACATCGTCGCGCGGTCCCCGCTGCTCGCGGTGACGTCGAGGAAGGTCAGCTCGTCGGCGCCCTGCTCGCCGTAGCGGCGGGCGAGCTCGACGGGGTCCCCCGCGTCGCGCAGGCCGCGGAAGTTGACGCCCTTGACGACGCGGCCGGCGTCGACGTCGAGGCACGGGATGACACGGACGGCGACGGACGACACGGCGCCAGCGTAGTGGCGGCGCTAGGGTCGGTGACCGTGTGGTTCCAGGTGACGGACCCGGCCGAGCCGGAGCACGTCGAGGCGGTGCTCGAGGCCCTCCACGACGCCCGCCCGCGGTGTGGCGCGACGGCCGTCGTCGCCGTCGACGGGCCGAGCGGCTCCGGCAAGACCACGCTCGCCAAGGGTGTGGTCGAGGCCCTGGCCGCCCCGGTGGTCCACATGGACGAGCTCTACCCCGGCTGGGACGGGCTCGCCGACGCCGTCCCGCTCCTCGTCGAGCAGGTCCTCGACCCCCTGTCACGGGGCGAGGACGCGCGCTACCGGGTGTGGGACTGGGACCGCCACGGCTGGGGCGAGACGCGGGACGTGCCCGCGGCCCCGGTCCTCGTCGTCGAGGGCTGCGGCGCGAGCGTCGGCCGGGCCGGCGAGTACGCCGCCGTCCGCGTGTGGGTCGAGGCACCCCGGGACGAGCGGATGCGCCGGGGCATCGACCGTGACGGCGAGACCTTTCGCCCGCACTGGGAGCGCTGGGCCGCCCAGGAGGAGCGGGTCTTCGCCGACGACCGCACCCGCGAGCACGCCGACGTCCGCGTCTCGACGGACGGTCGGTGAGCGTCGCCGCGCGCGTCCGCTCCGGGGCGGACGGCCTGCGCTCGGCGCTCGAGCGCGGGCTGCACCGCCTCCACGACCGGGTGGTCTTCCTGCTCCAGATCGGCCTCGGCGTCGTCGTCGCCTGGTTCACCGCCCGGCTCGCCCTCGGACACCCCCGGCCCTTCTTCGCCCCGGTCACCGCGATCCTCTGCCTCGGGCTCACCTACGGGCAGCGCCTGCGGCGGATCGTCGAGGTGACGGTCGGCGTCGCCATCGGCGTGCTCGTCGGCGACGTGACGATCCTCCTGCTCGGCAGCGGCGGGCTCCAGATGGCGTCCGTCGTCGTCGCCGCGATGGCCATCGCCATCGTCATCTCGTCCGGGCAGCTCGTCGTCATCCAGGCGGGCGTCCAGTCGGTCTTCATCGTCGCCTTCGCCGCGACGACGAGCACCGGGGTCGGGCGCTGGCTCGACGCGCTCGTCGGCGGCCTCGTCGCGCTCCTCATCGGGGCCGTGGTCCCGACGAGCCCGGTGGCGCGGCCCCGCGCGGAGGCCGCCCGCACGGTGCGGGCCGTCGCGCGGACCCTGGAGTCGGTGGCCGAGGCGCTGCGGACGGGCGACGTCGACCTCGCCCGCGAGGCCCTGGACGAGGCCCGGGCGCTGGAAAACCGGCTGACCGACCTGCGCACCGCCGCCGCCGAGGGCGTGGCGGTCGTGCGCCAGTCCCCACTGCTGCGCCGGCACCGCCCCCAGGCCGTCGCGGCGTCCGCGCTCGTCGTCCCGCTCGACCGCTGCGTGCGCAACCTGCGCGTCCTCGCCCGCCGCGCCGGCGTGGCCGTCCGCCGCGACGAGACCGTGCCACCCCGGTACGTCGACCTCGTCGCCGAGCTCGCCCGGGCCGCCGACGACCTCGCCCGCGTCCTCGACGAGCACGCGCTGCCGTCCGCCGGACGCGTCGTCCTCGCCCGGGTCGCCGGGCTCTCCGCGCGGGCCGAGCCGTCGGCCGGGCTCTCGGCCGAGATGGTCCGCGGGCAGGTCCGCTCGATCGTCGTCGACCTGCTCGTCGTCGCCGGCCTCGACGACGACGAGGCGCTCCAGCTGGTCCCGGAGTCCCACCTCCCCTGAGGCGCGTGTGAGGATGCCGCGGTGAGTGCCTCGTGACCACCCCCGCCCGCCCCACGACCTCGACGCCGCCCTGGCTCGTCGTCACCGCGCTCGTCCTCGTCGCCGCGAACCTGCGCACCCTCATGGCGAGCCTGCCGCCGCTCGCCGAGACCGTCCGCGACGACCTCGGCCTCTCGGGCGCGGCGATGGGCGTCCTCACGACCCTGCCGGTGCTCTGCATGGGCCTGCTCGCGCCGGTCGCCAACGTCCTGGCGCGCCGGGTCGGCCCGGGGGTCGCGGTCGGCCACGGGGTCGGGCTGGTGCTCGTCGGGCTCGTCGTGCGCGGCGTCGGCGGCGGGCAGACGTGGTCGCTCTACGCCGGCACGCTCGTCGCCGGCGCCGGCATCGCGGTGGCCGGCACGCTGCTGCCGGGAATCGTCAAGAGCGTCTTCCCCGCCCACCGGTCGGGCCTCGGCACCGGCCTGACGATGATGGCGATGATGGGCGCCGCCGCCGTCGCCTCGGCCGTCGCCGTGCCGCTGTCCGGCGCATTCGGTGGCTGGGCGGGCTCCCTGCTCGCGTGGGCGCCGCTGGCCGCCCTGGCGGGCCTGGTGTGGGTGCCGCTGGCGCGTCGCTCCGCGCGACGGGCGGCCGCCGCGCCCGCCGACCCCGACGCGGAGGCCGTCACGCACCGGCTCCCGTGGCGCAGCGTGACCGCCTGGACGCTCGCGGCCTACCTGACCTTCCAGTCGTGGCAGTTCTACTCGTCGCTGGCCTGGCTCGCGCCGACCTACGAGTCCCACGGGTGGAGCGCCGGCGACGCCGGGCTGCTCATGTCCGTCTTCACCGGCGCGCAGCTGGTCAGCGGCCTCGTCGCGCCGACCCTGCTCGACCGCGTCCACGACCCGCGGTGGCTGCTCGCCGGGGCGACCCTCCTCGGCGGCGTCGGCGAGACCGGGGTCTGGCTCGCGCCGGACGCCTTCGCCTGGGGGTGGGCCCTGCTCATCGGCGCCGGCCAGGGGGCGTGCTTCGCGCTCGGCCTCGGCCTGCTCGTCCGGTACTCGGTCACCCCGCGCGACAGCGCACGCCTGACCGCGATGGCCTTCCTCGTCAGCTACTCGCTCGCCTCGCTCGGGCCCGCCACGATGGGCGCGGTCCGTGACGCCTCGGGCGGGTTCACGCTGCTCTGGGCGCTGCTCGCGCTCATGGCCCTCCCCCAGCTCCTGGCGCTCGGCCGGCTGCGGCCCACCGCCGCGCGGGTGGGGTCCGAGCGGGAGGGCGTCGCCGTGTGATCAGCCGCGGCGGCGGGCCCGGACGAGCTCGAGCAGGCGCGCGGCCTCGGCGCGGCCGCGCTCGCCGTCGACGCGCTGCACGGCCATGACCGCGACGACGTCGGTGTCGACGAGCTCGAGGCTGACCCAGGGGTCGCCGTCGACGAAGCGCACCGCCTCGATCTCGTCCCAGCCGACGGTGCGGGTCAACATGAGGTTGCGCACCGTCAGCCCGGCCTCGCCGGGGGTCGCGCGGATGGCGGCGTAGCGCGCGAGGAACGCGGCGACGGCGACGCCGAAGACGACGAGGGCCAGCTGGTCGCCGAGCCCCCACTGGCCCGCGACGCCCATCCCGACGGCGACGGCCGTGCAGATGAGCACGAAGGCGCCGGCGACGACGAGCGGCACGACGCGCCCGCGCCGGGGCCGGAAGGGGGCGTCGGGGGCGGGGGCGTCGGTCACGGTCGGCACCCGGGTCAGAGCCGGCAGGCCGTGATGTCGGTGACGAGGATGGCGCGGGCGCCGAGGTCGTACAGCTCGTCCATCACGGCGTTCGTGCCGATCCGAGGCACCATCGCGCGGACGGCGCACCAGTCGCGGTTCTGCAGCGGCGACACGGTCGGGCTCTCGAGACCGGGGGTGACGGCACAGGCGCGGTCGACGAGGTCCGCCGGCACGTCGTAGTCGAGCATCACGTAGTGGCGGGCCGTGACGACGCCCAGCAGTCGCCGGCGCAGGACCTCGATGCCGGCGGTCTCCTCGCTGCCCTCGCGCCGGACCAGCACGGCCTCGCTGCGCAGGATCGGCTCGCCGAAGACCTCCAGGCCCTGGCTGCGCAGGGTCGCGCCGGTCTCGACGACGTCGGCGATGACGTCGGCGACCCCGAGGGTGATCGCGGTCTCGACGGCACCGTCGAGGCGCACGACCGAGGCCTCGACGCCCTGGTCGGCGAGGTGCTTCTCGACGAGGCCGGAGTAGCTCGTCGCGATGCGGCGGCCGGCGAGCCCGGCGACGTCGGTCGCGGTGTTCGGGCGCGCGGCCCAGCGGAAGGTGGAGGCACCGAAGCCGAGCGGCATCACCTCGACCGCCGCGGAGGCGGAGTCGAGGAGCAGGTCGCGGCCGGTGATGCCGCAGTCGACCGTGCCGGAGCCGACGTAGACGGCGATGTCGCGCGGGCGGAGGTAGAACAGCTCGATCCCGTTGTCGACGTCGGTGACGACGAGCTCCTTGGTGTCGCGGCGGGTGCGGTACCCGGCCTCGCGGAGCATGGCGGCCGACGGGTCGGCGAGGGATCCCTTGTTGGGGACGGCGATACGCAGCATGGGGGTCTTCCTGGGGTGGGGCGTCGACGAGCGGCGGGGAGGCCGGCTCAGAGGTGCTTGTACACGTCGTCGAGGGAGAGGTCGGCGGCGAGCATGAGCACCTGGAGGTGGTACAGCAGCTGGCTGACCTCCTCGGCGGTGCGCTCGCGGCCCTCGTGCTCGGCGGCCATCCAGACCTCGGCCGCCTCCTCGACGATCTTCTTGCCGATGGCATGGACGCCGGCGTCCAGCTCCGCGACCGTCCCCGAGCCCTCGGGGCGGGTGCGGGCCTTCTCGGCGAGCTCGGCGTACAGCGCGTCGAACGTCTTCACGGGCACCAGCGTACGGGGGTGCGGAGGGCCGCCCGACCGCCGGTCAGGCGACGGGCGCCACGACGTCGTCGCGGGAGGCCGCCTCACCCGCCGCGCGGGTCACCCGTACCCACTGCGAGAAGCCGTAGAGGACGAACATCCCGTAGAAGACGTACATGACGGAGGTCGGTACGTACCCGGTCGCGAAGCCGAGCGGCACCCCGACGAGGTCGACGCCGATCCAGGCCAGCCAGAACTCGTTCCAGCCGCGGGCCATCGCGTAGGTCGCGACGACGGAGCCGACGAAGATCCACGCGTCGCACCAGGAGAACCACCAGGCCGGCGTGTAGTACGGGTTGGGGTTGGCGTCGAGGATCGCCTGGAACACCTGGTGCACGAGCACCGTGCTCAGGAGCCAGCCGGCGACGACGACGGCCCGCTCGCGGGTCGTCATCCAGCGCGGGTCGACCGCCGGGGCCCCTCCCCCGCCGCGCCGGCGGCGCAGGGCGGCCCACGTCACCCAGCCGTAGACGCTGACGACGATGAAGAACACCTGGCGCCCGGCCTGCCCGAGCAGCGGGATCCGCTGGTCGGCCCCGACCAGCGCGCCGAGGTAGACGAAGAAGAGGATGACGTTGGCGACGATGCCGACCGGCCACGCCCAGACGGCGCGACGCATCCCGAACCACGCCGAGACGATGCCGATGAGCACGCCGAGGACCTCGAGGTAGTGCAGCTGGTAGGTGCCGATCGGGATGCTCGCGTCGAGCAGCTGCTGGAAGAGGTTCGGGCCCGGCTGGGCCGCGGCGGCGAGGAGGGGCACGGTCGTCATCCGTCCTGTCGGTCGGCGGTGGGCAGCGGCGCACGCGCGCCGAGGTCGCGGAGGGTGACCGCGGTGGCGACGGCGGCGACGGCCGCCTCGTGGCCCTTGTCCTCGCGGGAGCCGGGCAGCCCGGCGCGGTCGAGGGCCTGGGCGTCGTCGTCGCAGGTCAGGACCCCGAACCCGACCGGCACGCCGGTGCGCACGGCGACGTCGGTCAGCCCGGCCGTCGCGCTCCGGCAGACGTAGTCGAAGTGCGGCGTGCCGCCGCGGACGACGACCCCGAGGGCGACGAGGGCGTCGTGCGCGGGGGCGAGGCGGGCGCACGCCACGCTCAGTTCGACGGTGCCGGGGACGCGGACGACGAGGGGGTCCTCGACGCCGCACTCGGCCAGGCCGCGGCGAGCGCCGTCGAGGAGGCCGTCCATCACCGTGTCGTGCCACGACGCGGCGACGACCGCGACCCGCAGGCCGCGCCCGTCCGCCGCGACGCTCGGGGACCCTGCTCCGCTCATGCCGTGCTCCTCGGGTTCTCTCGGGGGTCGTGGGCGTCGACGACGAGGTCGTGGCCCATCCGGTCGCGCTTGGTGCGCAGGTACTCGCTGTTCGTCGGCAGCGGCGTCGTGCGCAGCCGCTCGACGGCCGGGACCTCGATGCCGTGGGCGCGCAGGCCCTCGACCTTGGCCGGGTTGTTCGTGAGCAGCCGGACCGCGTCGACGCCGAGGTCGGTGAGGACGCCGGCGGCCACCGTGTAGTCGCGGGCGTCGACGGGCAGCCCGAGCTCGAGCTGGGCGTCGACGGTGTCGAGCCCGCGGTCCTGCAGCTCGTAGGCGCGCAGCTTGGCCGCGAGCCCGACCCCCCGGCCCTCGTGGCCGCGCAGGTAGACGACGAGCCCGCCCTCGGCGCCGACGCGCTCGAGCGCACGGTCCAGCTGCGGGCCGCAGTCGCAGCGCTGCGAGCCGAGGACGTCGCCGGTCAGGCACTCGGAGTGGACCCGCGTCAGCACCGGGCCGGTGCCGAGACCCATCGGGCTGACGAGCGCCAGGTGCTCCTCCCCCGTGACGTCGTCGCGGTAGGCGAGCGCCCGGAAGCGGCCGTGCGGCGTCGGGACGACGGTGTCGGCGACCCGGACGACGCGGTCGTGGCGCTGGCGCCAGGCGACGAGGTCGGCGATGGCGAGCACCGGCAGGTCGTACCGCGCACCGAGGGCGAGCACGCCGTCGAGGCGGGTCATCGTGCCGTCGTCCTCGACGAGCTCGCCGATGACCCCCACCGGCTCCAGCCCCGCGAGCCGGCAGAGGTCGACGGTCGCCTCGGTGTGCCCGGGCCGGACGAGCACGCCGCCCGCGCGGGCGCGCAGCGGCACGACGTGCCCGGGCCGGCGCAGGTCGGCCGGCGTCGAGGCCGGGTCGGCGAGGACGCGCGCCGTCCGGGTGCGGTCGGCGGCCGAGATGCCCGTCGTCACACCGACCGCGGCGTCGACCGTCACGGTGTAGGCGGTCCCGAGCGGGTCGGCGTTGTCGCGGACCATGAGCGGCAGGCCGAGCCGGTCGGCCCTCGCCTCGGGCATCGGCGCGCACAGGTAGCCCGAGCTGTGGCGCACCGCCCACGCCGTCCAGGACGGGTCGAGCGTCTCGGCGGCGAGGACGACGTCGCCCTCGTTCTCGCGGTCGGCGTCGTCGACGACGAGCACCGGCCGGCCGGTGCGCAGGGCGTCGAGGGCCTCCTCGACCGAGGCGAGGGTCGGCGCGGGACCGGGGCCGGCGCTCACGGGGCCACCTCCGTGGGGGCGAACCGGGTGGCCAGCAGCCGCTCGACGTACTTGGCGAGGACGTCGACCTCGAGGTTGACGGGGTCGCCGACCCCCTTGTGCCCCAGCGTGGTCAGGTCGAGCGTGGTCGGGATGAGCGAGACCGAGAACGAGCCGTCCGTCACGTCGACGACGGTGAGGGACACCCCGTCGACCGTGATCGACCCCTTCTCGACGAGGTAGGGCGCGAGGGCGGCCGGCAGCCCGAACCGCACGACCTCCCAGCGCTCGCCCGGCTCGCGGGCGGTGATCGTCGTCGTGCCGTCGACGTGGCCCTGGACGACGTGCCCGCCGAACCGGGAGGAGGCGGCCATCGCCCGCTCGAGGTTGACCCGGTCGCCCGGGGCGAGCGCGCCGAGGCTCGAGCGGTGGAGGGTCTCGGCCATGACGTCGACGGTGAACTCACCGTCGACGTGCTCGACGACGGTGAGGCACACGCCGTTGACGGCGATCGAGGCGCCGTGCGTCGCGTCCTCGGTGACGAGGGGGCCGCGGACGGTGAGCCGGGCGGAGTCGGCGCCCCGGTCCAGGGCGACGACGGTGCCGAGCTCCTCGACGATTCCGGTGAACACGGTCAGCTCCTCAGCGGTCGGGCGGTGATGCGGACGTCGCCACCGAGCACGGTGACGTCGGTGGTCTCGAGGCGCAGGGCGTCCCCGATCGAGCTGCCCCCGAGGTCGCCGACGACGGGGTGGCCGCCGCCGAGCAGGGCCGGGGCGAGGTAGGCGACGACCTCGTCGACGACACCGGCCCGCAGGAAGGCGGCGGCGAGGGTCGGCCCGCCCTCGAGCAGGACGTGGTGGACGCCGCGCGCGTGGACGGCCGCCAGGGCGGCGGCGGGGTCGTGCGTCGGGACGTGCAGGGTCTCGGCGGCGCCGTCGGCGAGCCGGGCGCCGTCCGGCAGGTCGCGCTTGCCGACGACGACGCGCAGGGGCTGGCGGCCGACGGTGCGGCCCTCGGCGTCGCGGACGGTGAGGGCGGGGTCGTCGGCCAGGGCCGTGCCGGTGCCGACGAGGACCGCGCCGCAGCGGGCGCGCAGGGCGTGGACGTCGGCGCGGGCGGCCTCCCCGGTGACCCAGCGGCTCGAGCCGTCGGCGGCGGCCGAGCGCCCGTCGAGGGTGGCGGCGGCCTTCCACGTGACGAAGGGACGACCGGTGCGCCGGGTGTGCAACCAGGTGCGGTTGACCGCCTCGGCGTCCTCGGCGAGGACGCCGGCCTGCACCGCGACCCCGGCGGCCGCGAGCCGCTCGGCCCCACCGGCGGCCTCGGCGGACGGGTCGGGCACCGCGTGGACGACCCGGGCCACCCCGGCGTCGAGGAGGGCGCGCGAGCACGGGCCGGTGCGCCCGGTGTGGTCGCACGGCTCGAGCGTGACGTAGGCCGTGCCGCCGCGGGCGGCGGCCCCGGCCTGGGCGAGCGCGTCGACCTCCGCGTGCGGCGTGCCGGCGCCGCGGTGGTGGCCGACGCCGACGACCTCGCCGTCGCGGTCGGTGACGACGCAGCCGACACGGGGGTTGGGGTCGGCCTCGGGCCCGCGCACGGCGGCATCGAGCGCCCGGCGCATCAGCGCGGTGTCTCGCTCCACGGTGTCCGTCCTCGTGCCTCGAACCGGTCTCGGTCGGGCTCCGGGTGGACGGGTCGACGGCTCGCGCACACCTCGGTGCGCGGTCACGGCGACCGCCGACGGGACACTGCTCCCGTCGACACGTGCTGCCTCCCATCCGGACTCTCACCGTCGGTCGCGGAGTTTCACCGCGTCAACCGGCCGCTGGCTGCGGTCGGGTCGTGGACTGTCACCACCGGTTCGGAATTGCACCGACCCCGGAGCACGTATGCGGCCATTATGCGCCCTCGCCCCGTCGGCCGCCAGGAGGTCCGGTGTGACGTCCCGCGCACGGACGGGTCAGCCCTCGACGACCAGCCCCAGCGCGCGGAGGATGCCGCCGGCCGCGACCGCGTCGACGCGCAGGCCGCGGACCCGGTTCTCGGTCGGGTCGACCACGTAGCCGCAGGCCCCGACGAGGTCGGCCTCCCGCAGGTCGGTTCCGGCGAAGGTCGCGCCGGCGAGGTCGGACCCGGTGAAGGTCGCGCGGCGCAGGTCGGCACCGGCGAGGTCGACCTCCCGCATCGAGCAGTCCACGAACCGCGACCCCGCGGCGGCGGCGTCACGGAACGAGCCGAGGTCGAGCCGGCACCGCTCGAGGTCCCACGGCCGCGTCGAGAGCGGTGCGGGCGCCGCCCGGGCCCAGACGACGCCGAGGGCCTTGCACTCGACGAACCGGCAGTCGGTGAAGCGCGAGCCGTCGAGGACGGCCATCGAGAGGTCGCACCCGGTGAACGTGCAGTCGGTGAAGGTGCAGTCCCGCAGGACGGCCCGCTCGAGCACCGCCCCGGTCAGGCGGCAGCCCTCGAGCTCGGCGCCGGCCAGCACCTCGCCGGGAGCGAGCCCCTCGGTCAGGTCGAGGTCGGCAGCGAAGCCGTCCTCCTGCGCGAGGCGCCCGGCGAGGGAGGGCACGCTCAGTGCCGGTGCTTCTCGGCCAGGCAACGCAGCTCGGCGACGGCGTCGGCGGCGGAGTCCTTGCCGTAGACGGCCGACCCGGCGACGAACACGTCGGCCCCGGCCTCGGCGCACTGCTCGATCGTGCTCGCGGACACGCCGCCGTCGACCTGCACCCAGATCTCGCCACCGCGCCGGCGCACCGCCTCGCGGACCTGGCGGACCTTGGGCATCTGGTCGGCCATGAAGGACTGGCCGCCGAACCCGGGCTCGACGGTCATGACGAGGACCATGTCGACCTCGGCGAGCAGGTCCTCGTAGGGGGCGAAGTCGGTGCCCGGCTTGACCGCGAAGGCGGCCCGGGCGCCGGCGGCGCGGATGGCGCGGGCCGTGGCGACGGGGTCGGTGGCTGCCTCGACGTGGAAGGTCACCGACTGCGCCCCGGCCTCGGCGTACCCCGGCGCCCAGCGGTCGGGGTCCTCGATCATCAGGTGGCAGTCGAGCGGGACCGGCGAGACCTTGAGCAGCGCCTCGACGACCGGCGGGCCGAGGGTGAGGTTGGGGACGAAGTGGTTGTCCATGACGTCGACGTGCGCCCAGTCGGCCGTGGCGATCGCCTCGAGCTCGGACTGGAGGTTGGCGAAGTCGGCCGAGAGGATCGAGGGCGAGATCTGCACGCCCGCCACCCTAGCGAGGTCGTCCGGCGGTCCGGGCGCAGCCGGGCTCAGGCCTCCGGCCGCTTGCGCAGGAGGGCGAGGAACATCGCGTCGGTCCCGTGCACGTGCGGCCACAGCTGCACGTACGGGCCGTCGCCGAGCTCGGCCAGCTGCTCGCCGGCGGCGTCGCGCACGAACGGGCGGGCGTCGAGGACCTCGACGTCGTCGCGCTTCTTGAGCACGTCGCCGACGACGAACCGTGTCTCGGCCACGTGCGGGCTGCACGTCGCGTAGGCGACGACCCCGCCGGGCGCGACGGCGTCGAGCGCGGACGCGAGGAGCGAGCGCTGCAGCGGTCCGAGGGAGGCGAGGTCGGCCGGCGTGCGCCTCCAGCGCGCCTCGGCCCGGCGGCGCAGCGCACCGAGCCCGGTGCACGGCGCGTCGACGAGCACCTTCGCGTAGGAGGCGGGTTCGTCCTCGCCGATCTCGCGGCCGTCGGCGGTGCGGACCTCGACGGAGCGTCCGGCGTCCTCGGCACGCTGGGCGAGGGCGGCGAGGCTCGAGCGCACGAGGTCGGCCCGGTGCTCGCTGACCTCGACGGCCGTGAGGTCCGCGCCTTGCTGTAGCGCCAGGGCCCCGAGCACGCCGGCCTTGCCACCGGGGCCGGCGCACAGGTCGAGCCAGCGGGCCGGGGCGTCGTCGGGCACGTCGACCGCGGCCAGCGCGAGCGCGAGGTGCTGCGACCCCTCGTCCTGCACCGCGGCCCGACCGTCGCGCACCGCGGCGATGCGGCCCGGGTCCCCGCCGTGGAGCACCGCGCCGATGGGCGAGCCAGGGCTGGCCTCGGCGTCGGCGTCCTCGAGCAGCTCCTCGACGGTCGCGAGCCCGGGGCGCGCGAGGAGGTGCACGACCGGCGGGACGTTGTCGGCGGCGAGGAGGGCGTCGAGCTCGGCGTCGACCGTCTCGGGCGTCGCGCGACCGTGCCCGAGGAGGGCGGCGCGCAGGGCCTTGACGACCCACTCGGGGTGCGAGTGGCGCACCGCGAGCGCGGCGCTCCCGCCGTCGCGCGGGGCGACCTCCTCGACCCACTCCTCGAGCGGGCGCTCCCCCACCCGGCGCAGGACCGCGTTGACGAGGCCGCCTGCCCCCTGGCTCGCGACGCTGCGGGCGAGCCCGACGGTCTGGTCGGCTGCGGCGTGCGGCGCGACGCGCATCCCGAGCATCTGATGCACGCCGAGGCGCAGGACGTCGAGGACCGCCGGGTCGAGCCGCTCCACCGGGCGACCGGCGGCCACCTCGATCACCTTGTCGTACAGGCCCTGCCAGCGCAGCGTCCCGAACGCCAGCTCGGTCGTGAAGGCGGCGTCGCGCCCCTCGAGCCGGCGACGGCGGAGGATCTGCGGCAGCTCGAGGTTGGCGTAGGCGCCGTCGGCGACCGCCCGCAGGAGGGTGTAGGCGGCGAAGCGGGTGGGCTCGGCGGCGCGGGTGCGCTGCGCGGGGGCGGTCCGGGAGCGCTGCCGCGGCCCGCGGCCGTGGGGGCGGGTGGGTCGGTCGGGCACCGCAGCAGGCTACCGGCGGCCGGTCGGGACAGCGGACGCCCCTCGTCCGCATCCACCCCTAGCGTGGGCCCATGGACACCGTGGACCACGAGGGCCTCGACCTCTCCGGGACGAGCGCGCGGCGCGTCGACCTGAGCGGCACCACCGCCGAGCAGGTCCGCCTGCGAGGGGCGCGGCTGCGCTCCGCCGACCTCTCCGGGATGCTCCTGCGCGACGTCCTGCTCGCCGACGTGCGGGTCCGGGGCGCGTACGTCGAGGGCCTGGAGGTGAGCGGCGAGATCGGCCGGCTCGTCGTCAACGGCGTCGACGTCGCCCCGCTCGTCGTCGCCGAGCTCGACCGGACCGCACGGGGGCACGCCGACATCCGGCCGACGGACGCCGACGGCTTCCGGCACGCGTGGGACGTCCTCGAGGACCTGTGGGCCGGGACGGTCGAGCGGGCCCGCCGTCTCGACCCCGCCCTCCTGCACGAGCGCGTCGACGGCGAGTGGTCGTTCGTCGACACGCTGCGCCATCTCGCGTTCGCGACGGAGTGCTGGCTGCTGCGCGCTGTCCAGGGCGACCCGGCGCCCTGGGACCCGCTCTCCCTGCCCTGGGAGGAGGCTCCGGACACCGACGCGTTCACCGCCGACCGGGACGCCCGGCCCGACCTCGAGGTGGCGCTCGCGCTGCGCCGTGACCGTGCCGACCGGGTCCGGGCGCACCTCGCCACACTCGGCGACGACGACCTCGCCCGCGACACGGTGCCTGTCGACGCGCCGGGCTGGCCCGAGCCGGAGGCCTTCCCGGTGCGCGAGTGCCTGCTGACCATCCTCACCGAGGAGTGGTGGCACCGGCGCTACGCCGAGCGCGACCTTGCGGCACTGGAGGCCCGATGACCACCGGGACCACCGACCCGGCGGTCGCGGCCTGGCGCGAGGCGCACGAGCGCGTCTGCGCCCTCGTGCTCGCGGCCGGCGACGACCGGATGGAGGTCCGCGTCCCCGCCACGCCCGCCTGGAGCGCCCGCGACCTGCTCTCGCACATGGTCGGCCTCGGCGCCGACGTGCTCGACGGCAACGAGCCGGACGACCACGGCGAGGAGTGGACGGCCGCCCAGGTGGAGGCGCGCCGGGGCCGCGACGTCGGCACACTCGTCGACGAGTGGCGTTCCCTCGCACCGGGCCTCGTGCAGTGGATGACGGCCCACGGCACGCGGCCGCTCGGTGACGTCGTCATCCACGAGCAGGACCTGCGCGGTGCGCTCGGCGAGCCGGGCGGCCGCTCGGGCGCAGGCGTCGAGATCGTCCTCGACCGGATGCTCGGCCGCGTCGCGCAGGCCGGCGACGGCCTGCCCCCGCTCGGGCTCGACGACGGCACCCGCGTCCGCGTCACGTCCGGGCGACCGGAGGACGCCGCGGTCCTCCTGCGCGCCGACACCGTCGACTTCCTCCGGGCCGTCACCGCGCGCCGGACGGCCGACGAGGTGCGGGCCCTCGTCGTCCGGGGCGACGTCGCCCCCTGGCTGCCCGCCCTCGCCGGGCTCGGGCCGCTGCCGGAGCAGCCCCTCCCCGGCGGCTGAGGCCGCCCGGGCCGTCAGCCCAGCCGCTCCCCCGGCGCGATCCGCACGCCGCGGGCCCAGTCGGCGGCGGCCATCGCGCGCTTGCCCTGGGGACGCACCTCGCCGAGCACGACCGGGCCGGAGGCGGTGCCCACGAGGAGGGCGCGCTTGGTGGCGTGCAGCTCGCCGGCCGCGAGCGCCGGGAGGTCCGGCGGCAGGTCGGCGGTGGCGAACGGGCCGATGCCGAGCCGCTCGTCCCGGAAGGTGCTCCAGGCGCCGGGGTTGGGCGTGGCGCCGCGCACCTGGCGGTCGACGAGGTGGGCGGGGAGCGACCAGCGCACCTCGCACTCGGCCACGGTGAGCTTGGGGGCGTGGCTGACGCCGTCGTCGGGCTGGGGCACGCCGCGCAGCGAGCCGTCCTCCAGGCCGTCCATCGTCGCGACGAGCAGCCCGGCGCCGATGCCGGCGAGCCGCTCGAGGAGCGTCCCCGCGGTGTCGGTGGGGCGCACCGGCTCCGTCACCGTCCCCAGCACCGGCCCGGTGTCGAGGCCCTCCTCGATGACGAACGTGCTGGCGCCGGTCACCTCGTCCCCGGCCATGACGGCGCGCTGCACCGGCGCGGCGCCACGCCACGCTGGCAGCAGCGAGAAGTGGAGGTTGACCCAGCCGTGCCGTGGTACGTCGAGCGCGGGCCGGGGCAGGAGCGCGCCGTAGGCCACGACCGGGCAGCAGTCGGGGGCGATCTCGCGCAGCCGGTCGAGGAAGTCGGGGTCTCCGGGGCGCGCCGGGGTCAGCACCTCGAGGCCGTGCTCGAGCGCGACCTCCTTGACCGGTGACGGGTGCAGCGTCCGGCCCCGGCCCGCGCGGGCGTCCGGGCGGGTCACGACGGCGGCCACCTCGTGGCGCGAGGCGAGCAGCGCCCGCAGCGACGGGACGGCGGTGTCGGGGGTTCCGGCGAGGACGAGGCGCACCCGGCGAGTCTAGGAGGGCCGGTGGCGCCGCCGGTCAGCCGGCGGGGTCGCGCGGGTCGACCCGCACGGTGACCGGGTCGGGGTCCTTGCGGGCCGACGCCTTCGCCCGGAGGGCGGAGAGCTCGCTCGTCAGCTCCGGACCGGCACCGGTCGGCACGGTGACGAGGGTGCGCCAGCGCTGTTCGCCGTGCGGCAGCGGACCCAGCACGGTGCCTCCCTCCGGCAGCGTGAGCTCGTCGAGGGCGGCGGCCACGGCGGCCCGGGAGCCGGTCAGGGCCGCGACGCGCGCCGTGGGGGGCAGCGACAGCTCGCGCCGCTCGGCGAGCTCGCGCTCGGCGAACCACGCGGGGTCCCACCGCACGAGGGCCTCGACGGCCGGGACGGTGACGTGGAGCGGCGCGCCGGCGAGCACGACGCGGCCACCGGCCGCAGCCGGACGCACGAGCGCGGCGGCGGAGCACCACCGGCGCAGCGCCTCCTCGCCGGCGTCGAGCGTGGGCCGGTCGAGCAGGGCCCACGCGTCGAGGAGGAGGGCAGCGGCGTACCCGCCCTCGGCCACCGGCTCCGCGCCGGGCGTCGCGACGACGAGGCGCGGGGTGCCCTCGACCGCGTCGAGCACCGTGCCCGCACCCGAGCGCTCCACGGGGACGCCGGGGAAGGCGCGCCCGAGCTCCTCGGCGGTCCGCCGGGCACCGACGACCGACGAGCGCAGCCGGGTGCCGGAGCAGCTGGGGCAGGAGAAGGCGGTCTCGACGCGACCGCACCAGCGACACGCCGGCGGACGCTGCGGGCCGGTGAGCCCGAGCGGGCCCGAGCACACCCGGCAGCGGGCAGGGCGACGACAGTCCTGGCACGAGAGCGAGGGCAGGTAGCCGCGCCGTGGCACCTGGACGAGCACCGGCCCCGCCGCGAGCGCCTCCTTCGCGGCCCGCCAGGCGACGCTCGGCAGGTGCGCCGCCGCCACCGCGGGGTCCCGCTCGACGTCGGCGCCCTCCCCGGCGACCCGGACGGCGGGCACGGCATCGCGGACGGCCCGCCGCGGGGCCTCGACGACCGAGAGACGCCCGGACGCGACGAGGTCGGCGACGGCCGCGGAGCGCACGTGGCCGGCGGCGAGCACGGCCGTGCCCTCGCGCGCGGCCCGGGCGAGCAGCACCTCACGGACGTGCGGGTAGGGGGCCCGTGGCTCGTCGAGCAGGTCGTCGCCGTCGTCCCACCAGACGACGAGCCCGAGGTCGGCGACCGGGGCGAAGGCCGCCGCGCGGGTGCCGACGACGACCGGCACGTGGCCGCGCAGCGCCTTGAGGAAGGCGGTGTAGCGGGCCTGCGGGCCCTGGTCGGCGGTCAGGCGGGTGTGCCGGCCCGGACCGAGCGCCGCGACGAGCGCGGCCTCCGTCCGCACGACGTCACGGTGGTCCGGCACGACGACGACCGCCCCGCGCCCGCCCTCGACCGTGGCCCGCACCGCCTCGGCGAGCAGGGCCGGCCAGGCCCGCGACGGGTCGGTGGCCGGCAGGGCGAGGACCGCGGCGCCGGGGTCGCCCCCGGAGCGCAGCCGGGCGAGGAACGCCTCCCCCGCCGCGTACGGCGCCCAGGCCCCGGACGGGGCGTCCGGCAGCGGCGGTTGCTCGGGGGCGTCGGCGGCGAGCGCCTGCTCGGCGCGAGCGTGCCGCGGGGGCACCGCGAGGCGCAGGACGTCGCCGAGGGTGCCGGCGTACCGGCGGGCCACGGTGCGCGCCGCGTCGAGGACGGCCGGGGTGAGGACTGGTTCGGGCGAGACGAGCCTCCGCAGGGGGCTGAGCCGCCCGGTGTGCTCGGCCTCGTCCCGACGCTCGAGAACCCAGCCGTCGAGGTCCTGCCCGGCGAAGCGGACCTTGACCCGCGCCCCGGGGATCGCGCCCTGCGCCATCGACGCGGGGACGACGTACTCGAACGGCCGGTCGAGGTGGGCCAGGCCGGTGTCGACCTGGACGAGCGCGACGGGACGCTCGTCGGCCGGAGGGTCCTCGCCCCGCAGGCGCGGGCGGGCGGGCCGGGCACCGGCGAGGAGGGCCAGCTGCTCCCCCGCCTCGTCCGTCCCGCTCACGGCCCCGAACCTAGCGGAGCCCGCCGACCCCCTCGGGGGCGGCGGGCTCCGGCTGTGGACGAGCGGCCGGTCAGCCGGCCACCGCGCGCTGCAGCGCCTCGACGCGGTCGGTGCGCTCCCAGGTGAAGGCGTTCTCGACGCCCTCGACCGCGGTGCGCCCGAAGTGGCCGTAGGCGGCGGTCGGCTTGTAGATGGGACGGAGCAGGTCGAGGTTCTCGAGGATCGCGAGCGGGCGCAGGTCGAAGACGCGGCGGATCGCGTCCTGGATCTTCTCGACCGGGGCGGTCTCGGTGCCGAAGGTCTCGACGTAGAGGCCGACCGGCTGCGCGACGCCGATGGCGTAGGCGACCTGGACCTCGCAGCGGCGGGCCAGGCCCGCGGCGACGACGTTCTTCGCGACCCAGCGGGTGGCGTACGCCGCCGAGCGGTCGACCTTCGACGGGTCCTTGCCCGAGAACGCGCCGCCGCCGTGGCGGGCCATCCCGCCGTAGGTGTCGACGATGATCTTGCGGCCGGTCAGGCCCGCGTCACCCATCGGACCACCGATGACGAACTTGCCGGTGGGGTTGATGTAGGTGCGGTAGGAGTCGGTGCGCAGGTCCGTGCCGCCGTCGGCGAGCTCGGCGAGGACCGGCTCGATGACGTGGGTGCGGATGTCGGGCTGCAGCAGGCCCTCGAGGCTGACGTCCTCGGCGTGCTGGGTCGAGAGCACGACGGCGTCGAGCGAAACGGCGGTGTCGCCGTCGTAGGCGATGGTGACCTGGGTCTTGCCGTCGGGGCGGAGGTACGACAGCTCGCCGTCCTTGCGGACCGCCGTGAGGCGCTCGGAGAGCCGGTGCGCGAGGTAGATCGGCAGCGGCATGAGCTCGGGGGTGTCGTCGCACGCGTAGCCGAACATCAGGCCCTGGTCGCCGGCGCCCTGCTTGTCCTTGGGGTCGACGCCGCCGCTGCGGTTCTCGAAGGCGGTGTCGACGCCCTGGGCGATGTCGGGGCTCTGCTGGCCGATCGAGACCTCTACGCCGCACGACGCGCCGTCGAAGCCCTTCGTCGAGCTGTCGTAGCCGATGCCGAGCACCGTCTCGCGCACGATCCGCGGGATCTCGACGTACGCCTCGGTCGTCACCTCGCCAGCGACGTGGACCAGGCCGGTCGTCACCATCGTCTCGACGGCGACCCGGCTGTGCGGGTCCTGCTCGAGCATCGCGTCGAGGATGCTGTCGGAGATCTGGTCGCAGATCTTGTCCGGGTGACCCTCGGTGACCGACTCGGACGTGAACAGACGTGCGGACACGCGGCAACTCCTTCGATGGACGGGCGCCCCCGGACCTGAGCGGGCACGCCCGGCCCAAGATACCGGTCCGTGGAACACGACAGCCGCCCGGTCCGTCCCCCCCGGCCGCACGTGAAATCATGGCGCGCGTGTCCGAGGGGATCCACGACGAGCCGGTGCGCGCCGGGAACGACCCCGCCGCGCCCGCGGGGCCGGTCGACGAGGCGCTCTCGCTCCTCACGCGCGCCCAGGAGCTGGCCGACCAGCTGCGCGAGGACGCGGGCCGCGAGCTGAGCGAGGCGCGGGCCGAGGCCGCCCGGGTGCGCGCCGAGAGCGACCGCGCCGCGCACGAGCTCGCCGAGCTGACCGCCCGGCTGGAGGACGCCCGCGCCGAGTCCGACCAGCGCCTGGCCGACACCCGCGCCGAGGTCGAGATCCTCCTCGCCGACGCCTCCGACCAGGCCGCCCTGCTGCGCGAGCGGGCGACGAAGGTGAGCGACGAGGCCATCGGTCTCGCCGAGGAGCAGTCCGCCACGCTCGTGCGCGACGCCGAGGAGCGCGCGGCCGCGGTGCTGGAGCGCGCCCGGGCCGAGCACGACACGACGATGGCACGCCTCGCCGACGACGAGCGGGCCCACCAGGAGCGGTGGCAGGACGAGCACGCCCGGCACGCGGCCGAGCTCGAGGCCCTGAGCACCACGACCCACGGCGAGCTGGCCGCCCTGCGCGAGGCGGCGGAGTCGTTCGCGGTCCGTCACCGCGAGGAGGCCGAGACCGAGGTCGCCCGGCGCATCGCGGAGCTGACGACCCGCGAGCGCGGCGCCCGGGTCGAGGCCGAGCTGCTCGTCGAGGACGCGCAGCGGGAGGCCACCCGGCTGGCCGCCGCCGCGGAGGCCGAGGCGGCCTCCGTCGTCGAGGCGGCCGAGCGCCACCTCGCGTGGGCCCAGGGCACCGTGCGCGAGGTCCTGGCGCGGACGGAGGAGGAGCGCGAGCGGCGCACCCGCGAGCACCACGCCGAGATCGTCGAGCGCACCCGCACGCACCGGCAGCGTGTCCAGACCCTGCTCGGCAGCGCGGGGGCGAAGAGCCGCGACCGGCTGGCCGAGGCCGACGCCGCGGCCCGTCGGATGCGCGAGCAGGCCGAGAGCGTGCTCGCCGAGGCGCGCGCCGACGCGGAGCGGACCCGGGAGGCCGCGGCGCGCGAGTCCGAGCGCATCCTCGAGGAGGCGCGCCGGCGCGAGGCGGAGGCCACGCTCCGCGCCGAGCGCCGGGTCGCCGACGCCGAGGAGGGCGCCCGCCGCGTCCGGCACGAGGTCGCCGCCGACGTCGAGCGCATGCAGCGCGAGGCGCACGAGTCGCACCGCGCCGCCCGCGCCGAGATCACCCGGCTCTCGGACGACGCCCGTGCCCGCGCCGACCTGGTCCGCGCCGAGGCGCACGCCGCCGTCGAACGGGCCCGCGCCGAGGTGCATACACTCGCCGCGCGACGTGACGCCATCACCACCCAGCTGAGTCGGCTCACGGGTGTCATCGAGGCGCTGGACGTGCACGACGACGCACCCCCGACCACCGACGCACCCACCCCCGAGGCCCCCACCCCCGACGAGGAGTCCGCATGACCCACCCCGAGTTCCCCACCGTCTTCCGCGGCTACGACCCGGTGCAGGTCGACGCCCACCTCGCGGCCCTGCACCAGGCCGTCGACACGGCGCGCCAGGAGTCGGAGTCGGCCCGGCAGGAGGCCGCGGAGACGTCGGTGCAGCTGACCAAGGCACGCCAGGACCACGAGGCGACGGCGGCGCAGCTCGAGGAGCACCGCTCACGGCTCGCCTCGCTCGAGGAGGACGCGCGCAAGGCCTCCAGCCCGACCTTCGCCGACCTCGGCGAGCGCATCGGGACGATGCTCGGGCTCGCCGACGAGGAGGCCGGGGCCATCCGCGCGGCCGCCGCCGCCGACGCCGACGAGGCCCGGCGCGTGGCGACCGAGGAGTCCGCGCTGGCACGGGCCGAGGCCGACCGCTACGCCGAGGAGGTCCGCGGGCGCGCCGACGCCGCCGCGGCCCAGGTGGTGGCGCAGGCGAAGGCCGAGGCCGACGCGATCGTCGACGACGCGGCCCGCGAGGCCGCCGCCCGGCGCGAGGAGGCCGAGGCCTACTACGAGCAGCAGCGGGCCCGCACCGCGCAGCAGGCCGCGGACTTCGAGACGACGCTCGGCGAGCGTCGCGAGGCCGCCGCGGCCGAGTTCAACGCGCAGATCGCCGCACAGGACGACGCCCTGGCCGCCGTGCAGGAGCGCGCCGACCTCCTCGCCCGCGAGGCCGAGGAGGACCACGCCGCCAAGACCGGCGAGGCCGCCCGGGTCCTCGAGGCCGCGCGCGCCGAGGCCGCCGGCCTCGTCCGCACCGCCAAGGAGCAGGCCGACCGCGTCCGCCGCGACTCCGAGCGCGAGCTGGCCGCCGCGACCGCGCGCCGCGACAGCATCACGGCCCAGCTCTCCAACGTCCGCAACATGCTCGCGACGCTGGGCGGCCCGGCGGCCGTCGGGGCGGTCGAGGAGCCCGCGCCCGCACCCGCCGCGGAGCCGGAGCGCGAGGAGGTCGCGGTCGAGGAGGTCCACGCGACCGAGGCCGACGCGCAGCCCGTCGAGCAGCAGGAGTCGGACGAGGTGCAGCCCGTCGAGGCGCACGACACCGAGACCGGGACCGACGACATCGAGGAGACCGAGCCCGAGGTCGACGAGGAGGTCGAGGCGGAGGACACCGCCGAGGCCGACGCGCAGCCCACGGCGAAGGCTCCCCGCGGCAAGAAGGCCGGCGCCCGCCGCTGACCCGCCCCGTTCGACCCAAGCCGGTGCCGCGGGGCTGGTGACCGACCGGTCAGAGGATGTCGGTGACGACGTCCCAGACGGCCTGCGCGACAGCGGTCTTCGTGACCGGACCGACGTCGAGGACGGCGTCGCTCCCCCGGCGCAGGACGTGCACGGTGTTGTCGTCCTTGCCGAACGTCACGTCGGCGCCGACCTCGTTGACGACGAGGACGTCGCAGCCCTTGCGGGCGAGCTTGGCGCGCCCGTGCTCGAGCACCGAGGCGCTCTCGTCGCCGGTCTCGGCGGCGAACCCGACGACGACCGGCGCAGCCGCCCCGCCGCGCGCGGCGACGAGGCCGGCGAGGATGTCGGGGTTGCGCACCAGGGTGACGACCGGCGCGGACTCGTCCGCGCTCCCGTCGGCACCGGGCTCGTGCGTCTTCTTGATCTTGTGGTCGGCGTAGCTCGACGGCCGGAAGTCGGCGACGGCCGCGGCCATGACGACGACGTCCGCCTCGGCCGCCTCGGCGCGGACGGCTGCCTCCATCTCGAGCGCCGTCTCGACGCGGACGACCCGCACCCCGGCGGGCGCCTCGAGCGAGGCGGCGGAGACGAGGACGACCTCGGCGCCGCGCCCGGCCGCGACGGCGGCGAGGGCGTAGCCCTGCTTGCCGGACGACCGGTTGCCGAGGTAGCGGACGGGGTCGAGCGGCTCGCGGGTACCGCCGGCGGTGACGACGACGCGCCGGCCCGCGAGGTCACCCCGGGGAGCCCGAGCGGCCGCCGCACCGGACGGCGCCGCTCCCCCGGCGCCTCGCGCGAGCTCGCGCACGCAGACCTCGAAGAGCTGCTCCGGCTCCGGCAGGCGTCCCGGGCCCGTGTCGCGGCCGGTCAGGCGCCCCGAGGCCGGCGGCACGACGTGGACGCCGCGCTCGGTGAGGGTGGCGATGTTCGCCTGCGTCGCCGGGTGCTCGTACATCTCGGTGTGCATGGCCGGGGCCATGACGACCGGGCACCGCGCGGTGAGCAGGACGTTGGTCAGCAGGTCGTCCGCCTGCCCGCTGGCCGCCCGCGCGAGCAGGTCGGCCGTGGCCGGCGCGACGACGACGAGGTCGGCCTCCTGGCCGATCCGCACGTGCGGGACCTCGGTGATGTCGGACCACACGTCCGTGTGGACCGGCTTGCCCGACAGCGCCGCCCACGTCGCCTCACCGACGAAGTGGAGGGCGGAGGCGGTGGGGACGACGGTGACGTCGTGGCCGGCCTCGGAGAGCAGGCGCAGGAGCGAGCACGCCTTGTAGGCGGCGATGCCCCCGGCGACCCCGAGGACGACCTTCACGGGCGTCAGCCCTCGGAGGGCTCGTTGGTGGGCTCGGAGGTGAGCAGGCCCTCGTTGATCTCGCGCAGGGCGATGGAGAGCGGCTTCTCGTGGACCTCGGAGTCGACGAGCGGGCCGACGTACTCGAGGAGGCCCTCCTGGAGCTGGGCGTAGTAGGCGTTGATCTGCCGGGCCCGCTTCGCGGAGTAGAGGACGAGGGCGTACTTGGAGTCGGCCTGCTCGAGGAGCTCGTCGATCGGCGGGTTGGTGATGCCGATGGGGTTCGCCGTGGTTCCGGACACGCGTCAGTCTCGTTTCGTTGCGGGGACAGGGGTTCGCGTCCATGATACGAGGTCCTCGGCCGCGCGCCGAACGTCGTCGTTGACGACGGTGACGTCGAACTCCTCGGCGGCCGCGAGCTCGATGCGCGCGGTGTCGAGGCGGGCCGCCCGCTCCTCCTCGTCCTCGGTGCCCCGGCCCACGAGCCGGCGGACCAGCTCGTCCCAGCTCGGGGGCGCGAGGAAGACGAAGAACGCGTCGGGCATGGACTCGCGCACCTGGCGGGCGCCCTGGAGGTCGATCTCGAGCAGGGCCGGACGACCGGTCGCGAGGACCTCCTCGACCGGTCCGCGCGGTGTGCCGTACTTGGCCCGGCCGTGGACGACGGCCCACTCGAGGAGCTCGCCCTGCTCGACCATCCGGTCGAACTGCTCGTCGGAGACGAAGTGGTAGTGCACGCCCTCGACCTCCCCGGGTCGCGGCCGTCGGGTCGTCGCCGACACCGACAGCCACACCTCGGGGTGGTGCTCACGGACGTACGCCGCGAGGGTCCCCTTGCCGACCGCGGTGGGACCGGCGAGGACCGTGAGGCGGGAGGGGGTCGTCACTGCCGCCCGAAGCGCTGCAGCAGCGCCGCGACCTGGTTCTGGCCCAGGCCACGGACGCGTCGGCTCTCGCTGATGCCGACCTCCTCCATGATCTGGCGGGCTCGCACCCGGCCGACGCCCGGCATCGACTCGAGGAGGGCAGAGACGCGCATCTTGCCGATGACGTCGTTCACCTTCCCGTCCTCGATGACGCCTCCGAGGGAGGCACCGCCGTGCTTGAGGCGGTTCTTCACCTCGGCACGTTCACGTCGTGAGGCGGCGGCCTTCTCGAGCGCGGCCGCGCGCTGTTCCTGGGTGAGCGGGGGGAGAGCCACGGAATCGGATCCTTGCTGTCACTGCGAGTGCTGGCTGCTCAACACCCGGCTGTACCCGACCGACTCTACCGGTCGCGGGAGCGCTCCCGAGTCAGGGCCGCGCCGCCTCGACGACGGCCACCAGCTCGGCCGCGGAACGGCGGGCCGCGGCACGCAGCGAGGTGGTGTCGGGACCCGCGCCGAGCACCTCGCGGGAGCTGTTGCCGAGCACCTGGGGCAGGGCGTCGCCGAAGGTCGCGCGCAGCCCCTCGGGGGTCCCGCCCTGGGCGCCCAGGCCCGGGGCGAGCAGCGGCGCGGCCGACCCGGCGAGGTCGAGGCCGAGGGTGTGGGCGGCGTCGCCGACCGTCGCGCCGACGACGAGCCCGACGCTCCCGAGACCTCCGGCGGAGCGCGCGTCGGCGTTGTCGGCGGCGGCTCCCTCGACGACCGACGCGGCGACGGTGCGCCCGTCGACGGCCGCGTGCTGGACGGACGGACCCTCCGGGTTGGAGGTGAGCGCGAGGACGAACACGCCGCGCCCCGTGGCGGCGGCGAGGTCGAGCGCGGGCCGCAGCGAGCCGTAGCCGAGGAAGGGGCTGACGGTCACCGCGTCGGCACGCACCGGCGAGTCGTCGGAGAGGTAGGCCTGCGCGTAGCCGCCCATCGTCGTGCCGATGTCGCCGCGCTTGGCGTCCAGCAGCGACAGCGTGCCGGCCTCGCGCAGGGCCTCGAGGGTCCGCTCGAGGACGGCGACGCCGCGCGACCCGAACCGCTCGAAGAACGCGGACTGCGGCTTGACGCACGCGACCTGGCCCCCGAAGGCCTCGACGCAGGTCATCGCGAAGCGCTCGAGGCCGTCGACCGTGTCCGGCAGGCCCCAGGCCTCGAGGAGGGCGGCGTGCGGGTCGATGCCGGGGCAGAACGGGCCGTGCTCGTCCATCGCGGTGCGCAGCCGCGTGCCGAAGGGAACCTGGCTCACAGGGCGGCCATCCTCTCGTGGGCGACGCCGACGGCGTCGGCGAAGCGGGTGAAGCCGTGCCGCGCGAGGTGCTCCTCGAGCTCGGTGAGCACGCGGCGCGGCGCGGACGGGTCGTTGAACGTGGCGGTGCCGACCTGCACCGCCGAGGCGCCGGCGGCGACGAGCTCGAGCGCGTCCGCCCCGGTGCGCACTCCCCCGACCCCGATGACCGGTGCTGTCGGGATGGTGCCCGCGCGCATCGCGGCGGTGACCTGCCACACGGCGCGGACGGCGACCGGGCGCACGGCCGGGCCGGAGAGCCCGCCGGTGACGCCGGCGAGCTGCGGGCGCAGCAGGTCGGTGTCGATGACGATGCCGAGCAGGGTGTTGATCATCGTCAGGCCGTCGGCGCCGGCGCGCAGCACCGCGTCGGCGATCGCGACGATGTCGGTGACGTCGGGGGTGAGCTTGGCGAACACCGGCACCCCCTCGGGCACGCGGGTGCGGACGATCTGGACGACGCGCTCGGACGAGACCGGGTCGCAGGCGAAGACGAGCCCGCGGTTGGCGACGTTGGGGCAGGAGATGTTCGCCTCGACGCCGACGACGCACGGCCACGCGGGCGAGGCGACGAGGCGCTGGATGACCTCGCCGAACTCCTCGGCGGTGTTGCCCGCGACCGAGACGAGCACCCGGGCACCCTGTGCGGCGAGCCACGGCAGGTCCTGCTCGCAGAAGGCGTCGATGCCCGGCCCCTGGAGGCCGATCGAGTTGAGCATCCCGGACGAGGTCTCGGCCATCCGCGGCGTCGGCCGGCCGGAGCGCGGGTCGCGCATCACGGTCTTGGTGACGAACGCGCCGAGGTCGGAGACCGGGAAGAAGCGGTGCAGCTCCTTGCCGTTGGCGGCGCAGCCGGACGCGGTCATCACCGGGTTGGGCAGCGTGGCGCCGGCGAGCGTCGTGCTCATGTCGACCATCAGTGACCCCCCGGCCTCGGGGCGCCCACCGCGTCCTCGGGCACGCGGGTGATGCCCCCGCCGATGGCGTCCCAGCGCACGAGGTCGCCGCGGAAGACCGGACCCTCGACGCAGGAGCGGACCATCCGGGTCGTGCCGTCGGTGCCGCGGACCGGCATGACGCACGTCATGCAGACGCCGATGCCGCAGGCCATCGACTCCTCGACGGCCACCTGCGCGACGGCCCCGTGGGCCTGTGCGACCTCGGTGACCGAGCGGAGCATCCCCATCGGGCCGCAGGCGTAGACGACGCCGGCCCCGGTGCGGTCGACCACCTCGCCGAGGACGTCGGAGACCCAGCCCCTGCGCCCGGCCGATCCGTCGTCGGTGGTGACGGTGACGCCGTCGGCGCTGCGCCGCGCCTCGACGACGCCGAAGAGCCGGTCCTCGGACGCCGCGCCGAGCACCATCTCGACGTGGCAGCCGCGCTCGCGCAGGGCCTCGGCGAGCCAGAACAGCGGCGCGGAGCCGTAGCCGCCGCCGACGAGGACGCAGGGCACCGGCTCGGCCGGCAGCGGGAAGGGCCGGCCGAGGGGCGCGACGACGTCGACGGCGTCGTGCGTCGACAGGCCGGTCAGCCACTGCGTGCCCGGGCCGTGCGCGGCGACGACGACGTCGAGGGTGCCGCCGTAGGTGCCCGACGCCTTGACCTTGTGCAGCGAGAAGCAGCGGCGCAGGAGGTTGGCCGACGTCGGGCCGCCGACCGCGAGCGCGACGAACTGGCCGGGCCGGGCGAGCTCGGCGACGCCCGGCGCGACGATCGTCAGGTGGTGGTAGGCCCCGACCCGCCGGTTGGCGACGACCTCGCCGGCGACCTGGACGACCCCGCTCCCGCTCACGCCTGCGCCCCGATGCCGAACAGGTCGAGGGCCGCCGTGTGCTCCTGCAGCGACATGACGTCGAGGTCGTCACGCTGCACGGCCTCGATGGCGAGGACGGCCGCCGACAGCTGCTGCACGGTGGTGACGATCGGCTTGTCCATCGCGGCCGTCGCGGCCCGGATGGCGTAGCCGTCGGCGCGCGTCGTGGCGCTCGGTCCGCTCGGGCTGTTGACGACCATGTCGATCTCGCCCGCGTTGATGAGGTCGACCACCGACTGCTCGTGCTCGCCGCGCTCGGCGTGCTTGCGCACCACGTCGGCCTCGATCCCGTTGCGGTGCAGCACCTCTGCTGTGCCCGAGGTCGACAGGATGCGGAAGCCGAGGTCGACCAGCCGCTTGACCGGGAAGATGATCGCGCGCTTGTCGCGGTTGGCCACGGACACGAACACCGTTCCGCTCGTGGGCAACCCGCTGAGCGCGCCGAGCTGGCTCTTGGCGAACGCCCGGCCGAAGTCGCGGTCGATGCCCATGACCTCGCCGGTCGAGCGCATCTCCGGGCCGAGCAGGCTGTCGACGACCAGGCCCTCGGCGGTCCGGAACCGCTTGAAGGGCAGGACGGCCTCCTTGACCGACACCGGCGCGCTGGCCGGCATCCGGCCGCCGTCGACGTGGCGGGGCAGGACGCCCTCCTCACGCAGCTGCGCGATCGAGGCGCCGAGCATGATCCGGGCCGCCGCGTTGGCGAGGGCCACACCGGTCGCCTTGGCGACGAACGGCACCGTGCGCGACGCCCGCGGGTTGGCCTCGAGGACGTAGAGGATGTCCTGGGCGAGCGCGAACTGGACGTTCATGAGGCCGCGCACGCCGATGCCCTGCGCCAGCTTGAGGGTCGACTCGCGCACCCGCTCGAGCTCGGTCGCGCCGAGGGTGACCGGCGGCAGCGCGCACGAGGAGTCGCCGGAGTGGATGCCGGCCTCCTCGACGTGCTCCATGATCCCGCCGAGGTACATCTCCTCACCGTCGTAGAGGACGTCGACGTCGATCTCGATCGCGTCGTCGAGGAAGCGGTCGACGAGCACCGGGTGCTCCGGGCTCGCGACGGTCGCGCGCTCGACGTAGCCCGAGAGCGTCTCGTCGTCGTAGACGATCTCCATCCCGCGGCCGCCGAGGACGTACGACGGGCGCACGAGCACCGGGTAGCCGATCTCGCGGGCGATCTCGACGGCCTCGGCCGCGCTGTACGCCGTGCCGTGCTTCGGGGCGGGCAGGTCGGCCTCGTGGAGGACGCGGCCGAACGCCCCGCGGTCCTCGGCGAGGTCGATGGCCTCGGGCGAGGTGCCGACGATCGGCACGCCCGCCTCCTTGAGCGCCTTGGCCAGGCCGAGCGGGGTCTGCCCGCCGAGCTGGACGACGACGCCGGCGACGGGGCCGGCCTGCTGCTCGGCGTGGACGACCTCGAGGACGTCCTCGAGGGTCAGCGGCTCGAAGTAGAGGCGGCTGCTCGTGTCGTAGTCGGTCGAGACCGTCTCGGGGTTGCAGTTGACCATCACGGTGTCGTAGCCGGCGTCGCGCAGGGCGAAGCTCGCGTGGACGCAGGAGTAGTCGAACTCGACACCCTGCCCGATCCGGTTCGGGCCCGAACCGAGGATGAGCACGGCGGGCCGCTCGCGCGGCGTCACCTCGGTCTCCTCGTCGTAGGCGCTGTAGTGGTACGGCGTCCGGGCGGCGAACTCGGCCGCGCAGGTGTCGACCGTCTTGTAGACCGGGCGCACCCCGAGCGCGTGGCGGACGCCGCGGACGACGGCCTCGGGCATCCGGCGCAGCGACGCGAGCTGGGTGTCGCTGAAGCCGTGGCGCTTCGCGAGGCGCAGCAGCTCGGGGGTCAGCTCCTCGGCGGTCGCGACGTGCTCGGCGACCTCGTTGACGAGCTCGATCTGGTCGAGGAACCACGGGTCGATGCCGGTCGCGTCGTGGACCTCCTCGACCGACAGGCCGCCGCGCAGCGCCTGCTGCACCTGGACGAGGCGGCCGTCGGTGGGCCGGCGCGCCGAGTCGAGCAGCGCGCGGGCCGCCTCGGTCGTCGGCCGCGGGCCGTCCCAGTGGAAGCTGCTGCCGGCCTTCTCGAGCGAGCGCAGCGCCTTCTGGAGCGCCTCGGTGAAGGAGCGGCCGATGGCCATCGCCTCGCCGACCGACTTCATCGTCGTGGTCAGCGTGTCGTCGGCCGCGGGGAACTTCTCGAACGCGAAGCGCGGGCACTTGACGACGACGTAGTCGAGCGTCGGCTCGAAGGAGGCCGGGGTCTCCTGCGTGATGTCGTTGGGCACCTCGTCGAGCGTGTACCCGATGGCCATCCGCGCCGCGATCTTCGCGATCGGGAAGCCGGTGGCCTTGGACGCCAGCGCCGAGGAGCGCGAGACGCGCGGGTTCATCTCGATGACGATGATCCGGCCGTCCTCGGGGTTGACCGCGAACTGGATGTTGCAGCCGCCGGTGTCGACGCCGACCTCGCGGATGACGGCGATGCTGATGTCGCGCAGCCGCTGGTACTCGCGGTCGGTGAGGGTGAGGGCCGGTGCGACGGTGATCGAGTCGCCGGTGTGCACGCCCATCGGGTCGAGGTTCTCGATGGAGCAGACGACGACGACGTTGTCGGCCGTGTCGCGCATCAGCTCGAGCTCGTACTCCTTCCAGCCGAGGATCGACTCCTCGAGGAGCACCTCGGTGACCGGGCTGTACTGCAGGCCCGCGCCGCCGATGCGCCGCAGCTCCTCCGGGGTGTGCGCGAAGCCGGACCCGAGGCCGCCCATCGTGAAGGACGGGCGGACGACGACCGGGTAGCCGAGGTCGTCGGCGGCGGCCATGAGGTCGTCCATCGTGTGGCAGATGGCAGAGCGGGCCGACTCGGCGCCGCAGCGGTCGACCACGCCCTTGAACTTCTCGCGGTCCTCGCCGAGCTGGATGGCCTCGACGTTGGCGCCGATGAGCGGGCAGCCGTAGCGCTCGAGGACGCCACGCTCGTGCAGCTCCATCGCGCAGTTGAGCGCGGTCTGGCCGCCGAGGGTCGCGAGGACGGCGTCCGGCCGCTCCCTGGCGATGATCTTCTCGACGATCTCGGGGGTGATCGGCTCGATGTAGGTGGCGTCCGCGAACTCCGGGTCGGTCATGATCGTCGCCGGGTTGGAGTTGACGAGGACGACGCGGATGCCCTCCTCGCGCAGCACCCGGCAGGCCTGGGTGCCGGAGTAGTCGAACTCGCACGCCTGCCCGATGACGATCGGGCCGGAGCCGATGACGAGGACGGACTTGATGTCGTCGCGCTTCGGCATCAGGCGCGCACCTCCTGGGTGGTGGTCATGAGATCGCAGAAGCGGTCGAAGAGGTAGGCGGCGTCGTGCGGGCCGGCCGCGGCCTCCGGGTGGTACTGGACGGAGAAGGCGACGAGCCGCCCGTCCCGCCGGACCTCGAGGCCCTCGACGACGTCGTCGTTGAGGCAGACGTGGCTGACGCTCGCCTCGCCGAAGTCGGTGCTCGTCGAGCCCTCGAGCGGGGCGTCGACGGCGAACCCGTGGTTGTGGGCGGTGACCTCGACCTTGCCGGTCGTGCGGTCCATGACCGGCTGGTTGATGCCGCGGTGGCCGTACTTGAGCTTGTACGTGCCGAACCCGAGCGCCTTGCCGAGGATCTGGTTGCCGAAGCAGATGCCGAAGTACGGGATGCCCTCGCGCATCACGCCCCGGAGCAGCTCGGCCTGGACGTCGGCCGTCGCCGGGTCGCCGGGGCCGTTGGAGAAGAACACGCCGTCGGGGCCGGCCGCGCGGACCTCCTCGAGGGTCGCGGTGGCCGGCAGGACGTGCACCTCGATGCCGCGCTCGGCCATCATCCGCGGGGTGTTGGACTTGATGCCGAGGTCGACGGCGGCGACGGTGAACCGCTTCTCCCCCACCGGCGGCACGACGTAGGCCTCCTTCGTGGCGACCTCGGCGGCGAGCGAGGCGCCGGTCATCGGCGGCGCCTCGGTGACCCGCTGCAGGAGCTCCGGGCGCGGGCGCGCGGCGAGCTCGCCGGAGAAGATGCCGACCCGCATCGCGCCGCGCTCGCGCAGGTGGCGGGTCAGGGCCCGGGTGTCGACGTCGCAGATGCCGACGACGCCCTGCGCGTCGAGCTCGTCCTCGAGGGTGCGGCGGCTGCGCCAGCTCGAGGGGCGCAGCGCGGGGTCGCGCACGACGTAGCCCGCGACCCAGATGCGGCCCGACTCGTCGTCCTCGTCGTTCCAGCCGGTGTTGCCGACGTGCGGCGCCGTCATGACGACGACCTGGCGGTGGTAGCTCGGGTCGGTGAGCGTCTCCTGGTAGCCGGTCATGCCGGTCGAGAAGACGGCCTCGCCGACGGTCTCGCCGCGGCGGCCGTAGGCGGAGCCGGTGAAGGTGCGCCCGTCCTCGAGGACGAGGACGGCGGGTTCGCGGGTGGTCAGCACGGTGCGGGCTCTCCTTCCCGCGCGGTGACGGCACCGCGCAGGATCGTCGTGTGCACGGCCCCGGTGAGGGTGCGCCCGTGCCACGGGGTGTTGCGGGACAGGGAGTGGGAGGCGTCACGGTCGACGGTGACCGCTGCCGTGGGGTCGACGAGCACGAGGTTGGCCGGCTCGCCGGGGGCGACGGGACGACCGTGGTCGGCGAGGCGGGCGATGCCCGCCGGCGCCGTCGAGAGGACACGGGCGAGGTCGGCCATCGACATCCGGCCGGTGGTGACGAGGAGGTCGTGGACGACCGAGAACGCGGTCTCGAGGCCGAGCATCCCGAACGCGGCGTCGACGAACGCGTGCTCCTTGTCGTGCCGCGCGTGCGGGGCGTGGTCGGTGGCGACGGCGTCGATCGTGCCGTCGGCGAGGCCCTCGCACAGCGCCTCCTGGTCCTCGGTGGGACGCAGCGGCGGGTTGACCTTGTAGACCGGGTCGTAGCCGGTCAGCAGGTCGGTGCCGAGCGCGAGGTGGTGCGGCGCCACCTCGGCGGTCATCCGGATGCCGCGCTCCTTCGCCCAGCGCACGACGTCCAGGCCCTCGGCGGTGCTCACGTGCGCGACGTGGACCCGCCCGCCGGTGTGCCGGGCGAGCATCGCGTCGCGGGCGATGATGCTCGCCTCCGCGACCGGCGGCCACCCCGGCAGGCCGAGGCGCCCGGACAGCTCGCCCTCGTGGCAGCAGGCCTGCGGGCCGGCGAGCGAGGGGTCCTGGCTGTGCTGGCTGACGACCCCGTCGAAGGGCCGCAGGTACTCCAGCGCGCGGCGCATGACGCGGGGGTCGGCCACGCAGCGCCCGTCGTCGGAGAAGACGGTGACCCGGGCACGGCTGCGGTGCATGAGCCCGAGCTCGGCGAGCTCGGCGCCCTCGAGGCCCTTGGTCACGGCGCCGACCGGGACGACGTCGACGAGCCCGCAGTCGCGCCCGAGGCGCTGGACGTGCTCGGCCGCCTCGGCGGTGTCGGTGACCGGGGTCGTGTTGGCCATCGCGAGGACCGCCGTGTAGCCGCCGACCGCGGCGGCGCGCGAGCCGGACACGACGGTCTCGGCGTCCTCGCGGCCGGGCTGGCGCAGGTGGGTGTGCAGGTCGACGAAGCCGGGCAGGAGGGTGAGGCCGTCGGCGTCGTGGCGGGTCAGGCCCTCGGTGTCCTCGACGCGGCCGACCTCGGTGACCGTCCCCTCGCGGACGGCGACGTCGCCGGTCCGCGGCGTGCCGTCGGCGTCGTGCCAGGTGACCCCGGTGATGAGCAGGTCGCTCACGCGGCCACCTCCTCGCCGGCCAGCAGGTGGTAGAGCACGGCCATCCGCACCGCCACCCCCGCCGACACCTGGTCGAGGACGAGGCTGCGGGCCCCGTCGGCGGCGTCGGCGCTGATCTCGAGGCCGCGGTTCATCGGGCCCGGGTGGCAGATGACCGCCTCGGGGTTGGCGTCGGTCAGGGCGCGCAGCCGGTCGCGGGTCAGGCCGAAGCCCACGGTGTACTCCCTCGGGGTGGGGAAGAAGCCGCCGCTCATCCGCTCGCGCTGGACGCGGAGCATCATCACCGCGTCGGGACCGTCGGCGAGCACGGCGTCGAGGTCGTCGGTGAGGTGCAGGCCGTCGCGCTCGGCCCAGGGCCGGATGCCGCTCGGCATGAGCGTCGGCGGGGCGACGAGCGTGACCTCGGCGCCGAGGCGGCGCAGCGTGATGGCGTTGGAGCGGAAGACCCGGCTGTGCGTGAGGTCGCCGACGATCGCGACCCGGCGCCCCTCGAGGCTGCCGAGGCGCTGCTCCATCGTGTAGGCGTCGAGCAGGGCCTGGGTCGGGTGCTCGTGGGTGCCGTCGCCGGCGTTGACGACGCTCGCGTCGACCCACTGCGCCACCTGGTGCGCGGCGCCGCTGGCCATGTGGCGGATGACGACGCAGTCGACGCTCATCGCGTCGATCGTCATCACGGTGTCGCGCAGGGACTCGCCCTTGCTCGTCGAGGAGCCCTTGCCGGTGATGTTGATCGTGTCGGCGCTCATCCACTTGCCCGCGATCTCGAAGCTGCTGCGGGTGCGGGTGGAGTCCTCGAAGAAGAGGTTGATGATCGTGCGGCCGCGCAGGGTCGGCAGCTTCTTGACGTCCCGCCGCTGCACGTCGTGCATCTCGGCGGCGGTGGCCAGGAGCATCCGCACGTCGTCGCGGGTCAGGTCCGCGCTGGAGAGCAGGTGCCTCATCGCGCACCTCCCGGGGTCGAGGGGCGACCGGCGCGCGTCTCGCCGGAGGCGATGGTCACCGAGTCGCCGGCGTCGTCGACCCCGGTGAGCCGCACCATGACCCGCTCGCTGTGGGCCGTCGGCAGGTTCTTGCCGACGTGGTCGGCCCGGATCGGCAGCTCACGGTGGCCGCGGTCGACGAGCACGGCGAGGCGCACGGCCCGCGGGCGGCCGAGGTCGGCGAGGGCGTCGAGCGCCGCGCGGATCGTCCGGCCCGAGTAGAGGACGTCGTCGACGAGGACGACGACACGGTCGTCGACGCCGCCCGGCGGGATGCGCGTCGGCATCGGCGCCCGGGTCGGCTGGTGGCGCAGGTCGTCGCGGAACATCGTGATGTCGAGCGCCCCGACCGGGACCTCGACGCCCTCGACCTCCTGGAGGAGGGCCGCGAGGCGCCGCGACAGCTCGACCCCGCGGGTCGGGATGCCGAGCAGCACGAGGTCGTCGGCGCCCTTGTTGCGCTCGACGATCTCGTGGGCGATGCGGCGGAGGGCTCTCGCGACGTCCGGCTCGCTCATCACGGTGCGGGGGGCACCGGGAGCGGCGGCATCGTCTGCGGTGGGCAGCATGTCGTCAGCGCGCACAGGCGCGGACCTCCTTCCCTGCCTCACGGGACAGGTCGTTAAAGGACGTCGAGCGGTCTTGCGGTGGCCACTCTAGCGGCCGACGGCGGACGGGTCGCACTCCGGCCCGCCCCGTGGACGCCGCCGCGCCTAGGGTCGGTGGATGGTCGTCGCCGTCCGCTCCGTCGCCCTGCTGTCCGACACGCACGGGGTCCTCCCGGTGCTCGAGGCCGTCCTCGCCGAGCCCGACGTCCGCGCCGCCGACCTCGTCGTCGTGACGGGCGACCTCGTGTCGGGGCCGATGCCCGTCGAGACGCTCGACGCCCTCACCGCGCTCGGTGACCGGGGCCTGCTCGTCCGGGGCAACGCCGACCGCGAGGTCGTCGAGGTCGCGCGCGGTGGCCGCTGCGAGCACCCCGAGTCGGTGTTCGCGGCGGAGGTGCTGCGGCCCGACCAGGTGGAGCTGCTCGCCGGGCTCCCCCACCCCGCGGTCCGGTCGGTCGAGGGGTTCGGCGACGTGCTCTTCTGCCACGGCAGCCCCCGCGACGACGACGAGGTCGTCCTCGTCGACACGCGGCTCGGGCGGTGGGCCGAGGCGTTCGCGGACGTGCCCGAGGCGGTGCGGACCGTCTGCTGCGGGCACACGCACATGCCGTTCGTCCGGCTCGTCGACCGCCGGCTCGTCGTCAACCCCGGCAGCATCGGGATGCCCTACGGGCGGGTCGGCGGGGCGTGGGCCCTGCTGACCGGCGGTCAGGTCTCGCTGCGGCACACCGAGATCGACGTCGACGCCGTGTGCGAGCGCATCGTCGCCGAGTCCGCCTACCCCGACGCGCGGGCGTGGGTCGACGAGTACGTGCGGGGCGAGCACTCCGACGCGGTGGCCCTGACGGTCTTCGGGCCGCGCGACGGCCGCTGACCCGACGGTCGCGGCGGGTGCCGCGGGTGCGGCCGGTCAGCCGGAGGTGTGCGGCCGGAAGCCGGAGCAGAGCACGCGCAGGTACGTGATGCGCTCGCCCTCGGTGCGGTAGTACGCCTGCTGCTCGGCCGTGAAGTCCCCGTCGCCGTTGCGCAGCGCCAGCCGGTACGAGACGCGCTCGGTGTCCTCCACGGGCGCGCCGACGGTGACGTCGAGCAGCGCCCGGACCTCGTCGGAGGGCTCGAACCACGCGCCGAACAACACCTCGACGAGCGCCTCCGCGCCGGTGCCCTCCCACGCGCGGCCGGGGGTGAGCCCACGGAAGTCGACGTCGGGGGCGACGAGCGCGCGGACGGTGTCGGGGTCCTTGGCGGCGATCGCCGCGGCCAGCCGCGGCCCGAGCGTGCTCATCCGCACAGTCCAGCACGGTGCGCGGGCCGGCGCCAGCCCCCACGGGCGGCACCCGGCACGGACGTCATCCGGGTCGTGAGACGCATAACGCATCACTATGCCTGACCCAACACACTGTGATGCACTGGTGTTGTTGCAGCACCCGCCCGATCCCGAAGGAGGCCCCCGTGACGACCATCGCTCCCCCCACTGCCGGTGCGGCCTCCTGCGCGGACGACGCCGACGGTCCGGCCGTCGCGGCGGTGGCCGCACGCCAGCCGCTCTTCCCGCCGGCGGACGCGGACACCGAGACCTACCGCGCCTGGCTGGCCGTGTCCCCGTGGCCCGAGGTGGTCTTCGCGAGCGCCGGCGCCCGCTGACCCCCGGGTGCGAACGCTACGTCAGCAGCGCTCCATCGCGATCCGCCGACCGTGCCGCGCCAGCCCCTCGCGCTCCTCGGCCGCGAGCATCGGCGCGAGGCGGTCCGGGGGCTCGACCTCCACCCAGCCCCGCCGCGCGTAGAACGGGCCGTTCCACGCGACGTCGGCGTAGGTCATGAGGGTGAGCGTGCCGCCGCCCCGCGCGGCGACCTCGGTGTCGACGGCCGCGAGCAGCGCGGTGCCGTGGCCTCGCCCCTGGTGGTCGGGGTCGACCGAGAGCTGCTCGAGGTGCCACGCGCCCCCGAGGTCGAGGACGTGGGCGAACCCGACGACCGGCGCGCCCGGGGTCTCGTCGCCGGTCGCGACGAGGAGGAACCCCGGCACCCCCGCGCGCTCCTCCCCCGGCGTGGCCGCCGGCCAGCCGAGGTCACCGAAGAGGTCGGTGAACTGCCGGTCGCCGGTGTCCTCGAGAGGGCCGAGCAGCGGCAGGTCGGCGGTGGTGGCCGGGCGGACGCTCATCCCCCGACCGTGCCGCCCGCACGGCACTGCGGCAACCGGTTTTCAGGCGAGGGTCGGCTTGACCTCGGCGAGCCGGCCGAGCAGGCCGTTGACGAACCGGGGGCTGTCGTCGGTCGAGAGCTCGGTGGCGAGCCCGACCCACTCGCTGATGGCGACGGCCTCGGGGACGTCCGGCGAGTACAGGACCTCCCACGCGCCGAGCCGCAGGATGCTGCGGTCGACGGCGGGCATCCGCTTCAGGGACCAGCCCTGCGCGTAGGTGGTGATGAGCTCGTCGATCGTCTCGCGGCGCTCCGAGACCCCGGTGACGAGGTCGGCGGTCAGCTCGGGCAGCGCGTGCTCGGTGACCGGCGTGGCCAGCCGCTCACGCAGCAGCTCCGCGGCGTCGATGCCCCGCTGCTCCGCCTCGAACAGCAGGTCGAGGGCGCGCTTGCGGGCCTTGGTGCGAGCGGCCACGGGTCAGCTGACCCGGCCGAGGTAGGAGCCGTCGCGGGTGTCGACCTTGATCTTCGTGCCCTGCTCGAGGAAGAGCGGGACCTGGACCTCGGCACCGGTCTCGAGGGTCGCCGGCTTGGTGCCGCCGGTCGAGCGGTCGCCCTGGAGGCCCGGCTCGGTGTAGGTGATCTCGAGGATGACCGAGGCGGGGAGCTCGATGTAGAGGACCGAGCCGTCGTGGCGGGCCACGATCGCGTCCTGGTTCTCGAGGAGGTACTTCGCGGCGTCGCCGACGACCTCGGGGCTCACGGGGAGCTGGTCGTAGGTGTCACCGTCCATGAAGATGAAGTCGGTGCCGTCGTTGTAGAGGTACTGCATCGTGCGCTTGTCGACGTTCGCCGTCTCGACCTTGACGCCGGCGTTGAACGTCTTGTCGACGACCTTGCCGGACAGGACGTTCTTCAGCTTCGTCCGCACGAACGCGGGGCCCTTGCCCGGCTTGACGTGCTGGAACTCCACGACGGACCACAGCTGGCCCTCGAGGTTGAGGACGAGGCCGTTCTTGAGGTCGTTGGTCGATGCCACGTGCGGGATCTCTCTCGTGTCTCGGAAGCGGCGCACCACCGTCGGGCGGGCGCGCGTCACCCCGGCGAGGGGTGGGGGATCAGCGATCATCGTACCGTCCCGCGCCCCACCCCCCGGACCACGCCGCCTCCCCCGCAGCGGCCCTTCCCCCCGCGATCTGCGCGGATCCCCCTGCGAGCGCACGCGCACCACCGCAGGTCGCGCGGAGCAGGGGTGTCATGACGCGTCGCGGGCGCCGAGGTCCACCCACCGTGGTCGCGCCACGGGACGAACCCCCTGGGCGAGGAGGATCCGCGCGAGCCGTGCCTCCTCGAGCGCATCCGCCCAGACCCACCGAGCCAGGCGCCATCGGCGTCGGATGCGGTCCTCCCGCAGCTTCTCGGCCCACAGCGCGCGCTCGGCCGCGACGGCGTCGGCGCCCGCCGGGACGGCGTACTTGCGCCGGCCGTCGAACTCGCCGACCACCCCGGGCCACCCGAAGTCACCGAACCCGACGAGGCCCTCGTCGTCCTCCAGCGGGACCTGCAGCGTCGGGCGCGGCAGCCGCAACGTGAACATGCGGGCCCGGGACAGGCTCTCGCCCGGCGACATGGAGCGCCCGTCGGCGAGCTCGGCCACGAGCAGCGCCCGGGGCCGCCCCCACACGCGCGGCGGCACGTCACCGGCAGCTGCGACCAGTGCCTCGGGCGTCGTCATCGCATGGCGCAGGGCGTGGTCCGCAGCCGTGAGCCCCGACTCGAAGGACCGCATCCGGGCGAGGTCGACGACCGTTCGCGCCACCTCGGTGACCCTGAGGCCCTCGCGCAGGACGCCCCCGGTCGGCAGGCCGACGTGGACGCGCACGACGGCCGAGCCGCGCTGCTCGGCCCGGCTCCGCAGCACGGTGACGTGCTGGGGCCAGGCTCCGATGACGGGCAGGCCCCACACCGCCGCGGCGGACTCGAGCGCGTAGATGTTGCGGGCCGGGCGACGCGCCGCGAGGTCGGTGGCGTGCACCAGGGCGGCGGGTCGCTGCTCGGGCGTCAGGCCGCGCCACACCGCCTCGTCGACCCAGGCGCCGTGGCGCACGTGGTGCCACCCACGGCGACCGGGGTCGATACCCATCGGGCGCAGGTCCGGCGCCCCGCGCAGGAGCGCGGGGTCGAAGGGTGCGGGTGGCGGGTCGCCGAGCATCCCCCGACGGTGGCACGTCGGGAGGGAGTGCCGACGCCGTCATCCACAGGCCCCGCTGACGCCGCTCTGCTCCGGGCGACCTGCGCGGATCCCCCTGCGGTCGCACGCGGACCACCGCAGGTCGCGGGGAGAAGAGGCGTCAGGGGGCGAGGGCGGCGTAGGCCTCGCGCAGGAGGGGCTCCGGCGGCCCCTCGAGGCGCACCGGGTGGGCGAGCCCGTCGAGGACGACGAAGCGCAGCCGGGCGCCGCGGGACTTCTTGTCGCGCGCCATGACAACGAGCAGCTCCTCGACGGGCGCCGCGTCGTACGTCGTCGGCAGCCCGACGGCCGCCAGCACCGACCGGTGCCGGGCCAGCAGCTCGGACGAGACCGTGCCCGTGCGGTGCCCGAGCTCGGCCGCGAACACCATCCCGATGGCCACCGCCTCGCCGTGGCGGCGCCGGTAGCCCTCGACCTGCTCGACGGCGTGCCCGAGCGTGTGCCCGTAGTTCAGCACCTCCCGCGCGAACGCCTCGCGCAGGTCGCCGGCGACGACCTCGGCCTTGACCGCGACCTTGCGGCGCACCAGCTCGTCGAGGACGGGCGCGTCCCAGCGCACCGCGTCCTGCGGCGCGGCCTCGACGAGCTCGAGGATGCGCGGGTCGGCGATGAACCCGCCCTTGAGCACCTCGGCGAGCCCGGCGACGAGGTCCGCCTGCGGCAGCGTCGAGAGGACGTCGAGGTCGCAGACGACACCGACCGGCGTGTGGAAGGAGCCGACGAGGTTCTTGCCCTCGGCGGTGTTGATGCCCGTCTTGCCGCCGACGGCGGCGTCGACCATCGCGAGCAGCGTCGTCGGGACGTGCACGACCGCCACCCCGCGCAGCCACGTCGCGGCGACGAAGCCGGCGAGGTCGGTGACGGTGCCGCCGCCGACCGCGACGACGGCGTCGGTGCGCGTGAAGGCGTGCTGCCCGAGCACCGCCCAGAGCGACGCGGCGACCTCGGCGGTCTTGGCCCGCTCGGCGTCCGGCACGCTCGCCTCGTGGACCACGAGCCCGGCCGCCCGCAGCGACTGCGCGACCGGTCCCGCGTAGCGGTCCAGCCCCTCCGGACCGACGACGAGGACCTGGCGCGCCCCCTCGGGCACGAGGCCCGCCACCCGGTCGAGCACCCCGCGCCCGACGACGACGTCGTGGAGGTCCCCGACGGGGATGACGACCGGCTCGCTCACGCCGGCGCCCCGAGCAGGCCCGCGATCTCGGCGGCCACGTCGTCGGCCGGGCGGCCCGCGGTGTCGACGACGTGCGTCGCGACCCGCTCGTAGACCGGCCGGCGCTCCCCCATCAGCCGCACCCACGAGGCGCGCGGGTTGACGGCGAGCAGCGGCCGCGAACGGTCGAGCCCGATGCGCCTGGCGGCGTCGGCGATCCCGACGTCGAGGAAGACGACCGTGTGGCCGGCGAGCAACGGCTCGGTCAGCGGGTCGACCGGCGCTCCCCCGCCGAGCGCGACGACACCCGTCTCCTCGGCGAGCGAGCGCGCGACCTCTGCCCGCTCGAGCTCGCGGAACGCGGGCTCGCCGTCGACGACGAAGATGTCGCCGATGGTCCGACCCTCCGCGGCCTCGACGGCGGCGTCGGTGTCGTGGAACGGGACCCTGAGCAGCGCGGCGAGCGCCTCCCCGGTGGTGGTCTTGCCGCACCCGGGCGGGCCGACGAGGACGACGCGGGGCATCAGGACTCCCAGGTGCGCATCGACGCGGGGATCGCGTCGAGGTAGGCGCGGTGGTTGCGGGCGGTCTCGGCCACGGAGTCGCCGCCGAACTTCTCGAGGCAGGCCTCGGCGAGGACGAGCGCGACCATCGCCTCGGCGACGACGCCCGCCGCGGGCACGGCGCACACGTCGGAGCGCTGGTGGATGGCGGTCGCGGGCTCGTCGGAGGCGACGTCGACGGTGTCGAGCGCCCGCGGGACGGTGGAGATCGGCTTCATCGCCGCGCGCACCCGCAGGACGCCGCCGACCGACATCCCGCCCTCGGTGCCGCCGGCGCGCAGCGTGCGGCGCCGGATGACGCCGTCGGCGCCGCGCTCCATCTCGTCGTGGGCCTGCGAGCCCCGGCGCGCCGCGGTGCGGAAGCCGTCGCCGACCTCGACGCCCTTGATCGCCTGGATGCCCATGAGGGCCGCGCCGAGCCGGGCGTCGAGGCGCCGGTCCCAGTGCACGTGCGACCCGAGGCCCGGCGGCACCCCGACGGCGACGACCTCGACGACGCCGCCGAGCGTGTCGCCGTCCTTGTGGGCGGCGTCGACCTGGGCGACCATCGCGGCCGAGCCCTCGGCGTCGAAGGCGCGCACCGGGTCGGCGTCGAGCGCGGGCACGTCGTCCGGCCCGGGCAGCGGGGCGTCGTCGCGCACCCCGGCCGCGCCGATCGCGACGGTGTGCGAGAGCAGCCGGATGCCGTAGGCCTGCTCGAGGAAGGCCGCGGCGACCGCGCCGAGGGCCACCCGGGCGGCCGTCTCGCGGGCGGAGGCGCGCTCGAGCACCGGGCGGGCGTCGTCGAAGCCGTACTTCTGCATGCCGACGAGGTCGGCGTGCCCGGGGCGCGGCCGGGTCAGGGGCCGGTTGCGGGCGACCTCCTTCTCGGCGTTGACGTCGTCGGAGGCGGCGTAGTCGGCGGCGGCGACCGGGTCGGGGCTCATGACGGTGCGCCACTTCGGCCACTCGGTGTTGCCGATGCGGATGGCGACCGGCGAGCCGAGGGTCCGTCCGAGCCGCAGCCCGCCGAGCACCTCGACCTCGTCCTGCTCGAACTTCTGCCGGGCGCCACGGCCGTAGCCGAGGCGGCGACGGGCGAGGGCGTCCGCGATGTCGGCGGTCGTCACCTCGACCCCGGCGGGGAGGCCCTCGATGGTCGCGAGGAGGGCGGGTCCGTGGGACTCGCCCGCGGTCAGCCAGCGCAGCATGGCGCCCATCCTGACACGGAGGGGTCAGCCCCCCGCGAGGCCGGTCACGATGCGAGGCGTGAGCACGACGGAGGCCCAAGCCCCGAGGCACATGGCCGGCCCGTAGGCGATCGCCGAGCCGAGCCCGACCCGCCGCAGGAGCAGCAGCGCCGCGGCGGCCACTCCCCCGACGAGGAAGCCGGCGGCCATCCCGACGACGACGTGCCCGACGCCCAGGAAGCCGAGCAGGGCGCCGATGACGGGCGCCAGGCGCACGTCGCCGCCCCCGACGCCGCCGCCCGGCATGATGCCCAGCAGCAGGTAGAACCCGCCCATGAGCCCGGCCCCGACGAGGGTGCCCTGCCAGCGCGGGCCCCCCGTCGCGACGACGGCGATGACGAGCAGGACCGCGAGCACGGCCCCGGTCGGCACGACGAGGCCGACGGGCAGGCGGTGCACGTCGAGGTCGATCCAGACCAGGGCCACGGTCAGCCAGGCGAAGAGCAGGAACGGCGGCAGGGCCGCCCAGCCGCCGAGGTCGCCGACCGACCAGACGGCCAGCGCGGCGAGGACGGCCGTCGCCGGGCCGGTCCACCAGGGGTGGCCGGGTGGGTGGGTCGCCTCGTCCTCCGGGATGCGGTACCCGCCGGTGGCGAGCTCGCGCCCCGTGAGGTGGCCGACGACGCCCATGACGAGCGCGGCGAGCGCCGCGACCCCCCAGATCGTCACGCGCGGCCCCCGAGGGCCGCGATCCCGGCGCCGGCCATCGCCTCGACCGGCGCGGGCCGGCCGGTGAAGAGGGTGAACTGCGCCGCGGCCTGGTGGACGAGCAGGTCGAGCCCGGAGACCACCGTCATCCCGGCCGCCGCGGCGGCCCGGGCGACCGGCGTCGGCCAGCCGGCGTAGACGACGTCGAGCAGGACGCCGCCGTGCTGCGCGGGCACCGTGGCGGCGACGTCCTCGCCCCCGGCCGGCGGGACGGTCGAGACGACGACGTCGTCCTTCGTCGTGACCCACGCGTCGATGGCGGCGACCGACCCGTTGCGGATGCCGATGCCCGCGTCGAGCGCCCACGCGAGCAGGTCTGCGCCCTTGGCCGTGTCACGGGCGCGGACGGTGAGCGTGGTGACGCCGAGGCCGGCCAGGGCCAGCACGACCGAGCGGGCGGTGGCCCCGGCGCCGAGGACGAGCGCGCGTCGCGGCTCGCCCAGGAGGTGCGGGCGCAGCGCCTCGGCCGCTCCGGAGACGTCGGTGTTCGTCGCGTCCCAGCCGCCGTCGTCGCGCCGGACGAGGGTGTTCGCGGCGCCGGCCTGCCGCGCCACGTCGGAGACGCTCGACGCCACCTCGAGGGCGGCCTCCTTGAGCGGCATCGTCAGCGACAGCCCGCGCCAGGTGTCGTCGAGCCCGGCGACGAACGCCGGCAGCCCGGCGGCGTCGACCTCGTGCCGTCCGTACTCCCAGTCCTCCAGGCCGCACGCCGCGTACCCGGCCGCGTGGAGCGCGGGCGAGAAGGAGTGCGCGACCGGCGACCCGAGGACCGCGGCCCTCAGCACTGGCCGGGGTTGTCGGAGCACCACTGCTGGAACTCGCGGACGTTGCGGTCGTGCTCGGCCGAGGTGCTCGCGAACTTCGTCTCGCCGGTGCTCGGGTCGACCGTCACGAAGAACACCCAGTTACCCGGCTCGGGGTTCGCGGCCGCCTCGATGGACGCGGCACCGGGGTTGCCGATCGGGCCGGGGGGCAGGCCCTGGACCTTGTAGGTGTTGTACGGGCTGTCGGAGGCGCGCTGGGCGTCGGTGGTGCCGGCCTTGCCGCGCTGCTGCGCGAGGTAGTGGACGGTGGAGTCCATCTGGAGCAGGCCGTAGCTCGGCGGGCCGCCCTCGAGTCGGTTGAGCACCACGCGCGCGACCTTGCCGCGGTCGGCGTCGCCGCTCACCTCGCCCTCGACGATCGAGGCGATGACGAGCGTGCGCTCCCAGTCCTTCTCGGCGACGCCGGCATCCTGAAGCGCCTTCTTCGTGAGCGCGACCATCTGCGTCAGCTGCTCCGTGGCGGTCGTGTCGTCGTCGAACTCGTAGCTCGCGGGGAAGAGCCAGCCCTCGACGTTGCCCTTGGCTGCGGCGGGCAGCCCGATCGCCTCGCCGTCCTTCGCGGCCTTCTCGTACTCGGACTCCTTCACCCCCGTCGCCTCGGCGAGCGCCGCGAAGACCTCCTTCTTCCACAGGCCCTCGCGGATCGTCACCCGCTTCGCGGACCGGTTGTCGGGGTCGGCGAGGAAGGTGAAGGCGTCGGCGCCGCGCATCCCCTTGAGCATGACGTAGGTGCCGGGCTGGATGCCGGCCGCGGCCGCCGGGTCGCCCTTGGCCGCCTCGAGGTAGGCGGTCCGGGTCTTGGTGACCCCGGCGTCGCGCAGGGTCGAGGCGATGGTCTCGCCGGTGTCACCCTGCTTGATGACGACTCGCGTCTCGCCCTCACCGGGGCCGGCGAAGTCGACGTCGGTCGGCTCGTCGCCGAACAGGCCGCTCACGCCGGGTCCGAGGACGGTCCAGGCGCCGTAGGCGGCGCCGCCGATGAGGCCGAGGGCCAGGAGGATCGCGACGAGCCGGCGGCCACGACGGCGCGGTGGCCGCCGCCGCCGGTGCGCCTCGCGGCGCGTGCGGTGGCCCCGCTCGGGGCTCTCCTCGTCACCGAAGATGGTCTCGGTGAAGTCGTGGCTCACGTCGTCGTGCCCTTCGTCCGTGGCTTGCGCCGTCGTCCGCCGACCTGCTCCCCCGCGGGGGCGCCGGTCGACCGCTCGGCGTCGAGCGCGGCCTGGAGGATGAGCACCGCCGCGGCCTGGTCGACCACGGCCCGCTGCCGCCTCCCGGCCACACCGCTCTGCCGGAGCATCCGGTGCGCGTCCACCGTCGTCAGCCGCTCGTCGACGAGCCGCACCGGGACGGGTGCCACGCGCACCGCCAGCACGGAAGCATACGTGCGCGCACGCTCCGCGGCGGGACCCTCGTCCCCCGAGAGCGAGCGCGGGAGCCCGACGACGACCCGGACGGCGGCGTGCTCGGCGACGAGCGAGGCCACCCGTTCGACGTCGTCGTCCCCCGGGGCGGCCGGCGCCTCCGAGGTGCGCGGCACCGTCTCGAGCGGGGTCGCGAGGAGGCCGTCGGGGTCGCTGACGGCGACCCCGACGCGCACCGAGCCGACGTCGACGCCCAGCCGGGCGCCGCGCTCGCTCCCCGCGCCGGGAGCCGGCATCAGCCGGCGATCTCCCCGACGCGCCACTCGACCGCGGCGAGCGCCTCCCCGACCTTGGCCGGGTCCTGCCCGCCGCCCTGGGCGATGTCGTCCTTGCCGCCGCCGCCACCACCGAGCGCCTGCGCCGCGGCGCGGACGAGCTCGCCGGCCCTGACGCCGCGCTCGCGCGCGGCCGGGTTGGTCGCGACGACGACCACGGGCCGGCCCTTGGCGACCCCGGTGATCGCGACGACCGACGGGCGCTCGTCGCCGAGGCGGCCGCGCAGGTCGAGGACCATCGTGCGCACGTCGTCGGCGCCGGCGTCCCCGGCGTCGTGGCCGAGGAAGGTGATGCCGCCGACGTCGCGGGCGCGGTCGGTCAGCGAGCCGGCCTGCGCCTGGAGCTGCTCCTTGCGCAGGCGGTCGAGCTCGCGCTCGGCGTCGCGCACGCGACCCATGAGGCCCGCGACGCGCTCGGCGAGCTCGTCCGGACGTCCGCCGACCTGGCCGGTCAGCTCGGCGACGATGGCGCGCTCCTTCGCGAGGTGGCGCAGCGCGTCCATCCCGACGAAGGCCTCGACCCGGCGCACGCCGGAGCCGACCGACGACTCGCCGGTCAGGGTGAGGGCGCCGATCTGGCTGGAGTGGGCGACGTGGGTGCCACCGCAGAGCTCGCGGCTCCACGGGCCGCCGATCTCGACGACGCGGACGTCCTCGTCGTAGGTCTCGCCGAACAGCGCGAGCGCACCGATCTCGCGGGCCCGCGGCAGCGGCATGTACGTGGCCGAGACCGGGAGGTCCTGGCGCAGCGCGAGGTTGGCGACCTCCTCGATCTCGCTGCGGGTCTCGGGCGAGAGCGCCTGCCCCCAGGCGAAGTCGAGGCGCAGGTAGCCGGGCTTGTTGTACGAGCCGGACTGCAGCGCCGACGGGCCGAGCACCTGGCGCAGCGCCGCGTGGACGACGTGCGTGCCGGAGTGCGCCTGGCACGCAGCCACCCGCCAGTCGCGGTCGACCTGCGCGAGGACCGACGAGCCGGAGCGCAGCGCCCCGGAGACGACCTCGACGGTGTGCGCGATGAGGCCCTTGACGGGGCGCTGCACGTCGAGGACACGCAGCTCGAGCCCGTCGGCGGTGATGACGCCCTCGTCGGCGACCTGGCCACCGGACTCGGCGTAGAACGGGGTGCGGTCGAGGACGACCTGCGCGCGCGTGCCCGGCTCGACCTCCTCGACCCGCTCGCCGTCGACGACGAGGCCGAGCACGCTGGCCTCGCTCGTCAGCTCCTGGTAGGCGCGGAAGTCGGTGGCGCCGAGGGCGCGCAGGTCGCGCCACACCTCGGTGTTGACGTGTCCGGACTTCTTGGCCTTCGCGTCGGCCTTCGCCCGCTGGCGCTGCTCCTGCATCAGGCGGGTGAAGCCGTCGCGGTCGACCTCGACGCCCTGCTCGGCCGCCATCTCGAGGGTGAGGTCGATCGGGAAGCCGTAGGTGTCGTGGAGCTGGAAGGCCTGGTCGCCCGCGAGCACCGTGCCGCCGGACTCCTTGGTCCGCGCGACCGCGGTGTCGAGGATCGTCGTGCCCGACGCGAGCGTGCGGCGGAACGCCTCCTCCTCGGCGTAGGCGATCTGCGCGATGCGGTCGAACCCGGCCTCGAGCTCGGGGTAGGACTGCTTCATCCGCTCGAGCGAGACCGGCAGCAGCTCGGGCAGGCAGGGGTCCTCGTAGCCGAGCAGTCGCATCGAGCGGACCGAGCGGCGCAGCATCCGCCGCAGGACGTACCCGCGGCCCTCGTTGCCGGGGGTCACGCCGTCGCCGATGAGCATGAGCGAGGAGCGGACGTGGTCGGCGACGACGCGCAGCCGCACGTCGTCGGGGTGGCTCGAGCCCGCCGAGTGGCCGGAGTGCGCGCCGTAGGACTTGCCGGTCATCTCCGCCGCGCGGGCGAGGACCGGGTAGACCTCGTCGATCTCGTACATGTTGTCGACGCCCTGGAGGATGGACGCGATGCGCTCCAGCCCCATCCCGGTGTCGATGTTCTTGCGCGGCAGCGGGCCGCTGACGTCGAAGTCGACCTTGGTGCGGACCTCGGTGAGGTTCTCCTGCATGAAGACGAGGTTCCAGAACTCCATGAACCGGTCCTCGTCGACGGCCGGTCCGCCGTCGGGGCCGTACTCCGCGCCGCGGTCGTAGAAGATCTCGGAGCAGGGGCCGCCCGGGCCGGGGACGCCCATGTGCCAGTAGTTGTCCGCGAGGCCGCGGCGCACGATGCGCTCGAGCGGCACGCCGACCTGCTCGTGCCAGATGCCGAGCGCCTCGTCGTCGCCGTCGAGGACGGTCGGCCAGATGCGCTCGGGGTCCAGGCCGAAGCCGCCGCGGTCCTGCGGGGTCGTGACGAGCTCCCAGGCGAGGGCGATGGCCTTCTCCTTGAAGTAGTCGCCGAAGGAGAAGTTGCCGTTCATCTGGAAGAACGTGCCGTGCCGCGAGGTCTTGCCGACCTCCTCGATGTCCTGGGTGCGCACGCACTTCTGGACGCTCGTCGCGCGGTCGTAGGGCGCGGTCTCCTGGCCGAGGAAGTACGGCTTGAAGGGCACCATGCCGGCGTTGACGAACAGGAGGTTCGGGTCGTCGTGGACGAGCGGCGCCGAGGGGACCACGGTGTGGCCGTTGCGCTCGAAGAAGTCGAGCCAGCGGCGCCGGATCTCGGAGGTTTCCATGTCGGGTTCAGTCCTGGGGGTCGGCCGTGCGCGGGCAGCCTCGATCGTAGGCCGGTGCGCGCACGAGGGGGGTGACGGGCGTGCGGAGGCGGGGGCGGGTGCCCCTAGCGAGCTCGCTCGGCGGGCCCGGCGTCGGCGGCTCGGCGGCCCCGGCCCGCGGGGTCGAGGAGGAGGTCACGCGCCTCCTCGGGGGTGAGCGACCGGCCCTCGCCCTCGCCCCAGCCCGCGTCGACGTCGAGGTCCGGGACGCGCGCGTCGACCGCGTGGCGGGGCGCGCGGGTCGTGGCATCCTCGCGGACGGCGGTCTCGACGGCCGCGCGCAGCTGGGCCTCGCGCTCGGTCGCGGACTCGCGGACGGTGGCGACGAACCGGCGCGTGGCCGGGCGCCGCCACAGGACGTACGCCGCGCCCGCGAGCACGGCCACGCCGACGGCGGTGCGCATCCTCACGACGAGACCTTGCGCAGGCCGCGGACGGCCGTGCGGACGCCGTAGCTGTAGGCCGCGACCTTGATGAGGGGCGAGCCGACGGTCGCGGCGAAGACCGACGTGAGCGCGGACGCGTTGGTCGTCATCGTCGAGACCGAGCTCGTGATGGCGTCGACCCGCGCGAGCTGGTCGTTGGTCAGGCCGACGGTGTCGGTGAGGCTCTTGAGCGTCGGCTGGACGTTCTCGGTCGTCGTGCGCACGCTCTCGCGCGCCTCGTCGAGGATCCGGCCCGCCTTGCCGACGAGCCCGGCGACCCGGACGACGAGGTAGGCGAACGCGAGCGCGGCGACGAGTCCCGCGATCCCTCCGAGCGTGACGTCCATGGCGCCGACCCTACCGGGCGGCCGTGGCGGCCGACGCACCCATTCCCGGGGGCTCAGGCGTGGCGGACGCAGCGGGCGGCCCACGGGCGGGCCTCGAGGCGGGCGGCGGGGATCGGCTCGCCGCAGACCTCGCACGTGCCGTAGGTGCCGTCGGCGACCCGGGCGCGCGCCCGGCGCACCTGGGTCAGCGTGTCGAGCAGCTGCTCCTGGACGGCGACGGCCGAGAGCCGGTCGACCGCGAGCGAGGTGCCGTCGCCGATGCGCTTGCCGAACGAGAGGTTCTCGCCCTCGGGCGGGCTCGCGGTCAGCGTCGCGAGGTCGGCCTCCAGCTGGTCCTCGTGGGCGGCCAGGGTCGCGTCGGTGTCCATCCCCCCACCGTAGGTCAGCGCCCGAGCCGTTCCCGCAGCCAGCGCCAGCGCTCCTGCAGCCGGGCCTCGAAGCCGCGGTCCGTCGGGTGGTAGTAGTCGGCCGCGCCGGCCAGGTCGTCGGGGAGGTACTGCTGGGCGGCGACGCCGTCCGGCTCGTCGTGCGCGTAGACGTACGCGGGGGCCTTCGAGCGGCCGGCCGCCTTGGCCGAGGCCTCGGCGATCCGGCTCGCGCCGCCGTAGCCGCTGCCCCGCAGGTGCAGCGGCACCGAGCCGCCGTGCCCGGCGCGGACGTCGGCGATGGCGGCGTTGATGCCACCGTAGGACGCGTTCGACTTCGGCGCGAGGGCGTTGTGGACGACGGCCTGCGCGAGGATGATCCGCGCCTCGGGCATCCCGATCTGCGCGACGGCGTGCATCGCCGCGACGGCGGTCTGCAGGGCGGTCGGGTCGGCCATCCCGACGTCCTCGGACGCCGAGATGACGATGCGCCGGGCGATGAAGCGCGGGTCCTCGCCGGCCTCGAGCATCCGGGCGAGGTAGTGCAGGGCGGCGTCGACGTCGGAGCCGCGCATCGACTTGATGAGCGCCGAGGCGACGTCGTAGTGCTGGTCCCCGGTGCGGTCGTAGCGCACGGCCGCGTGGGCGACCGCCTGCTCGGTGTGCGCGAGTGTGACGACGAGCGGCTCGGGGCGCGCCGCCCCGGGGGCCACGGAGTCGTCGGCCACCCCGGCGGCGGCCTCGAGGAAGGTCAGCGCGCGGCGGGCGTCGCCACCGGCGAGTCGGACGAGGTGCTCGCGGGCGTCGTCGGCGAGCGCGTAGGCGCCGGCGAGGCCGCGCTCGTCCGCGGTGGCGCGGGTGAGGACGTCGGCGACGTCCTCGTCCGTGAGCGACACGAGGGTGACGAGCATCGAGCGCGACAGGAGCGGGGCGATGACCGAGAAGCTGGGGTTCTCGGTCGTCGCGGCGACGAGGACGACCTGGCGGTTCTCGACGCCGGGCAGGAGCGCGTCCTGCTGGGCCTTGGTGAAGCGGTGGATCTCGTCGAGGAACAGGACGGTCTGGCGGCCGTAGAGGTCGCGCGTGCGCTGGGCCTGCTCCATGACCTGGCGGACGTCCTTGACCCCGGCGGTCACGGCGGACAGCTCGACGAACTCGCGCTCCGAGGCGGTGGCGACGAGGTGCGCGAGGGTCGTCTTGCCGGTGCCGGGCGGACCCCAGAGGATGGCCGACAGCGGGCCGGCCGCGCCGCCGCTGCCCTCGACGAGGCGGCGCAGGGGGCTCCCGGGGCGCAGCACGTCGGCCTGGCCGCGCACCTCGTCGAGGCTGCGCGGGCGCATCCGGACGGCCAGCGGGGGCACGACGGAGGTCGGTGCGCCGTCCGCCGCCTGCGCGGCCGCGCCGAAGAGGTCGGTCCCGTCCTGTGCCACCCCGTGAGGCTAGCGCCGGCGCCCGACGGTCCCCGACGCCCGGTCGGTCAGTAGTAGCCGGTCTCGCCGTCGAGCATCTCGCGCAGCAGGTCGAGGTGGCCGGCGTGCCGGGCCGTCTCCTCGAGCATGTGCTGAACCATCCAGCGCAGCGTGGCGCCCCCGACGGCGTGCAGGGCGGTGCTGCCGGTGTCGTCGAGGTCGTGCGCCGCGATCGCCGCGTCGGAGCGGGCGCAGGCGGCCGCGTACTCCTCGAGCAGCGCGGGCAGCGGGCGGCCCGCCACCCGGAACTCGTCGTCCTCCCCCGCGTCGGGGCCGAGGCCCGGCCCGTCGCCCCACTCCCCGAGCAGGACCTCGCGGAACCACAGGTCCTCGACCGCGGTGAGGTGCCCCACGATCCCGGCGACGGTGAGCAGCGGGGAGGACGGCAGGAGGACCCGGTGCGCGTCCGCGTCGGAGAGGCCCTCGCACTTGAGCCGGACGATGCCCCGCTGCAGGTCGAACCACCCGAGGAGCTGCGTGCGCTCGTCGCCGGTCCACGGGGGCCGCTCGCGCGTCGCTGCCATCCCGGCACGCTAGCGCTCGGAGCGGGTCGCCGCGCGGTGGCAGCGGGCCCCAGCGACGGGTGCGGCGCCCGGCCGTCCATGGGGTGCTCACGGGATCCATGCGGTCCGGAAGGAATCCCTTCCACCCGCAACCACACCCTCAGAGGGCAAGGGATCCCTTCCGGGGCGCAACCGCTCCTTCCCGGGGCAAGGGATCCCTTCCGGAGTGCAACCACACCTTCCCGGGGCAAGGGATCCCTTCCGGAGCGCAACCACACCTTCCCGGGGCAAGGGATTCCTTCCGAGGCGCATGGATCTCGGGAGAGCACCATTTCGCTGGGCCGCGCCACGCTCGCCCCACCGCCGCGGTCACCCCGGCCGCTGGCGTGCCATTCTGTGCCGCGTGACCGGCGCGACGTCCCTGACCTCCTACGACGAGCTCCTGGAAGCCTCCGGCCACCACCCGGTCGTCGAGCTCGACGTGGGGCGCGGCGCTCCCGGCCCGTCGTGGGTCGCCCGCGACGAGCGCGGCGGCGTGGCCGTCGCCTTCGCGCGCAACAGCGACCACGGGGTCCCCGGCGCGTCCGTCCTCGGCCCGGCCGCGGCCCTCGCCGCCCTCGTCGCCGACCCTGCGGTCCAGCGCTGGTTCCACGACGGCGGCCTCCGGCACCTCAGCCGCCCCGTCGACCTCGACGACCTCGTCGAGGCCCACCTGCCCGTCGGCTCCGTCGGCGGCGACTGGGAGTGGATGTGGACCCGCACGGCCCCCGCGCCCGTCGCCGGCGAGGAGCGCGTCGTCCCGCTGACCGAGGCCGCCCGCGACGAGATCGTCGCCCTCCTGCTCGAGGCCAGCCCGCGCACCCACGGCCAGCCGTTCGCCCGCCCCGACCAGGTGTGGCTCGGTGTCCGCGCCGCCGACGGCAGCCTGCTCGCCTGCGGCGGCAGCGAGCCCTCGACTGGCGGCACCCCGACGCTCGCCGGCATCGCGGTCGCCCCCGTCGCCCGCCGACAGGGGCTCGGCGCCGCGGTGACCGCCGCCCTGACCCGCGAGGCCGTCGCCCGCACCGGCGCCTGCGCCCTCGGGATGTTCTCCGACAACGAGGACGCCCGGCGCATCTACCACCGGCTCGGCTTCACGACCGGGATGGCCTGGCGCAGCCGCTGGCGCGAGGGCTCGCTCCCCCGCCTGGCCCGCGACTGACGGCGCGACGCCGCGCGACCGCCCGTGCGCCCGCAGGCCTCGACATCGCAGCACTACCTTGGACGAACTTTCAACACTGCAGGTCAGCGCGCCTAGGGTGGAAGGACATCCCCCGACGGAAGGAACCCCGTGAGCACGCTGACCAACGGCTCGGTCGAGATCCACTACGAGGACCACGGTGGTGACGGCCGGCCGGTCGTCCTCATCCACGGCTGGCCCCTGAGCGGGAAGTCCTGGAGCAACCAGGTCCCGGCACTGCGCGACGCCGGCTACCGCGTCGTCACCTACGACCGCCGTGGCTTCGGCGAGTCCGGCAAGCCCGGCGAGGCCTCGTCGTACGACTACGACACCCTCACCTCCGACCTCGACGCGCTGATGACCGAGCTCGACCTGCGCGACGCCAGCCTCGTCGGCTTCTCGATGGGCGGCGGCGAGGTCGCCCGCTACATCGACACCGTCGGTGAGGAGCGGCTCCACAGCGTCGTCTACGCCGCGGCCGTGCCCCCGTGCCTCAAGAAGGACGACGAACACCCGGACGGCGCCCTGACCGACGACGACGTCCGCGGCATGCAGGAGCAGCTCGCGCAGGACCCCCCGGCGTTCTTCGACGACTTCACGACGAACTTCTTCAGCGCCGGCGGCGAGCTCAAGGTCACCGAGGACGAGCGGCAGGAGGCGATCGCGCTCGCCGCCCAGGCCGACGTCCACGCCGCCGTCCAGTGCATCGCCTCCTGGGTCGAGGACTTCACCGGCGGCCTGCGCAAGAGCACCGTCCCGACCCTCGTCATCCACGGCGACGGCGACGGCATCGTGCCCCTCGAGGTCTCCGGCCAGCGCACCGCCCAGGTCGTCGACGGCGCCGAGCTGCACGTCGTCAGCGACGGCCCGCACGGCATCAACGTCTCGCACAAGGAGGAGTTCACCTCGGCCCTGCTGGAGTTCCTCGCCCGCTGACGTCACCCGCCCGGTGGGGCGGAGTGGTCGAGAGAAGAGAACAGGCCGTGCGGAGACGACTCCGCACGGCGTGTTCTGCTCCCTCGACGGGTGGTCAGGACTGCTTCGGCGAGACCTCGGGGGCGCCCTGCGGCGCGGCGTCGGTCGTCGGCTTCGCGTCGATGCCGGCCTCCTTGCGCTGCTCCGGCGTGATCGGGGCCGGGGCGTCGGTCAGCGGGTCGTAGCCGCCGCCGGACTTCGGGAACGCGATGACGTCGCGGATGGAGTCGAAGCCGCCGAGCAGCATGACGATCCGGTCCCAGCCGAAGGCGATGCCGCCGTGCGGCGGCGCGCCGAACTGGAAGGCGTCGAGGAGGAAGCCGAACTTCTCCTGCGCCTCCTCCTGCGACAGGCCCATGACCTTGAACACGCGCTCCTGGACGTCGCGGCGGTGGATACGGATGGACCCGCCGCCCAGCTCGTTGCCGTTGAGCACCATGTCGTAGGCGTAGGCGAGCGCCGGCCCCGGGTCGGTGTCGAAGGTGTCGAGGAACTCGGCCTTGGGCGAGGTGAAGGCGTGGTGGACGGCCGTCCACGCGCCCGAGCCGACGGCCACGTCGCCCGCGGCGACGGCCTCGGACGCCGGCTCGAAGAGCGGGGCGTCGAGGACCCAGAGGAACTCCCACGCGTCCTCGTCGATGAGCTCGCAGCGCCGGCCGATCTCCAGCCGGGCGGCGCCCAGGAGCGCCCGCGAGGAGCGGGTCGGGCCGGCGGCGAAGAAGACGCAGTCGCCGGGCTTCGCCCCGACGTGCTCCGCGAGACCCGCGACCTCGGCCTCCGAGAGGTTCTTGGCCACCGGGCCGCCGAGCGTGCCGTCCTCCTGGATCAGGACGTAGGCGAGGCCGCGCGCACCGCGCTGCTTGGCCCACTCCTGCCACGCGTCGAGCTGCTTGCGCGGCTGGCTCGCGCCGCCGGGCATGACGACCGCGCCGACGTACTCGGCCTGGAAGACCCGGAACGGGGTGTCGGCGAAGTACTCGGTGCACTCGACGAGCTCCTGGCCGAAGCGCAGGTCGGGCTTGTCGGAGCCGAACCGGCGCATCGCCTCGGCGTAGGTCATCCGGGGGAAGGGCGTCGGCAGCTCCACGCCGATGAGCTGCCAGATCTCGCGGACCACGGCCTCGCCGAGCTCGAGCACGTCGTCCTGCTCGACGAACGACATCTCGATGTCGAGCTGCGTGAACTCGGGCTGACGGTCGGCGCGGAAGTCCTCGTCGCGGTAGCAGCGCGCGATCTGGTAGTACCGCTCCATCCCGGCGACCATGAGCAGCTGCTTGAACAGCTGCGGGCTCTGGGGCAGCGCGTACCAGGAGCCGGGCGCGAGGCGGGCCGGCACGAGGAAGTCACGGGCGCCCTCGGGGGTGGAACGGGTGAGGGTCGGGGTCTCGATCTCGACGAAGTCGCGGGCCTCGAGGACCCGGCGGGCGGCGGCGCTCACCTTGCTGCGCAGGCGGATCGCGTGGCCCGCGGAGTGCGCGCCCGGACGGCGCAGGTCGAGGTAGCGGTGCTTGAGGCGCGCCTCCTCGCCGACGGTGACGCGCTCGTCGACCTGGAAGGGCAGCGGCGCGCTGGCGTTGAGGACCTCGATCGCCTCGGCGACGACCTCGACCTCACCGGTCGGGAGGTCCGCGTTGACGTTGCGCTCCTCGCGCGCGGTGACGGTGCCGGTGACCTTGACGACGAACTCGCTGCGCAGGTCGTGGGCCGCCCCGGTGAGCACCTCGTCCCGAGCCACGACCTGGACGACGCCGCTGGCGTCCCGCAGGTCGATGAACGCCACCCCGCCGTGATCGCGCCGCTTCGCCACCCAGCCGGTGAGCGCGACGGTCTGGCCGGTGTGGGCGGCACGCAGGGTGCCGGCCTCGTGGGTGCGGAGCACGGGGGGTCCTTCGGTCTCGGGGTCGGGAGGTGGCCGCTGGACGGCCGACGGCCATCCTACGGAAGGCCCGCTCCCCGCCCGAACCGAGATTCCGGCCCCACCCGGGGCCGCGGCCCCGTGCGTCAGCCCCGGGAGGGCAGGAGGCACACCTCGTTGCCCGAGGGGTCGGTGAGCACGCGCCAGGGCAGCGGACCCCAGTCGTGCTCGACGAGGGCAGCGCCGAGGTCGAGGGCGCGCTCGACGGCGTCGTCGAGGTCCTCGTCCCCGTCGAGCCGGACGTCGAGGTGCAGCCGGTTCTTCTCCCCCGCGGGCTTGGGCCGCTCCTCGGGACAGATCTCGAGCAGCGGGCCGTGCCCGCTCGGGTGGCGCAGGGCGCTCGGAAGGACCCCGGCGACGGGGGCCCAGCCCGAGAGCGCGGTCCAGAACCGTAGGTCGCGCTCGACGTCGGCGCTGTCGAGCGGCAGGGCCGCGACCGGGCTCCCGGCGCGGTACTCCGGCCGGGACTCCATGACGCAGAACGGGTTTCCCTCGGGGTCGGCGAGCACGACCCACGGCACGTCACCCTGCCCGATGTCGAGGTGCCGGGCGCCGAGCCCGAGGGCGCGCACGACGACCTCGTCCTGCGCGTCGCCGCCGAGCAGGTCGAGGTGCAGGCGCGGGTGGGACGGCGCGGGCTCCGGCACGGTGGTCAGGCAGAGGTCGAGGACCGGCGCCCCGTCGGGCGAGATGCGGACCTCGACGGTGTCGGGCTCGTCGGTGACGCGGCGGCCGCCGAGGAGGGACTCCCAGAAGGCGCCCAGCACGTGCGGGTCGGCCGCGTCGAGGACGACGTTCTCGATCTGCACGCCTCAGGCCCCCGCGTCGACGGGTCCGACGTAGAACCAGCGCCCCGCCCGCTTCTCGAAGCGGCTGCGCTCGTGGACGTCACCGCGCTGCCGCGTGGCGCCCTCGCCGGCGACCCAGCCGGCCCGGAACTCCACGACCCCCGTCGTGTCGTCGGGTGCGCCGTCGACGACGTCGAGCACCTCGAGGCCGACCCAGCGCACCCACGGCTCGGGGTCGACCCGCTCGGGGCGCGTGCGCGGGTGCCACGACCGGAAGAGGTGGTCGCCGTCGGCGAGCGCGTACGCCGTGTACCGCGAGCGCATCAGGGCCTCGGCGGTCGGTGCCGGGCGGTTGCCCTCGATGGCCTGGCCGCAGCACTGCGCGAAGCTGGCGCCCTCGGGGCGTCCACCGCACGGGCAGCGCGCGTCGCGGTCGAGCGCCTCGTCGGAGCCGCCCGACACCTTGAGCCAGGCGGCGTTGCCCCGTCCCGCTCCGAAGGTCTCGGCCACGAGCTCATCGTCCCACGCCCCGGTGACTCCCACGAGTCGCCCCGTACCCCGGAGGGTGACCGCTCACACCCTCCGGCGTCGCCCCGGGCTGCGCGCGGGCCACGGCGCGTCGGCGGGGCGCAGGCCCGCCCAGCCGCGGGCGCGCAGGGCCTCGGCGGCCAGCACGGCGATGACGAGCGTCGGGCCGTGCAGCCGGCCGGCGAGCACGCCCTCGACGAGCTCGTCGAGGGGGACGCGGCGCACCGGCATCCCGAGCTCCTCCCCCGTCCGGGCGTGCCGTTCGGCCTCCGGCACCTCGGCGAGGTCGCGGGCGAGGAAGACCCGCACCCCCTCGGAGGACCCGCCGGGCGAGGCCCAGTGGTCGACGAGCGTGGACCAGGAGCCGGCCGTCAGGTCGGCCTCCTCGTGCAGCTCGCGCGCCGCGGTGAGGTGGGGCGCCTCGCCGTCGACGTCGAGCAGGCCCGCCGGGATCTCCCAGCCGAGCGCCCCGACCGGGTGCCGGTACTGCTGGATGACGACCGCCCGGTCCTGCTCGTCGAGCGCGAGGATCGCGACCGCGCCGGTGTGCTCGACGTAGTCACGGACGACGACGCCGCCCTCGCCGAGGTCGACCTCGTCGGTGCGCACGTCCCAGACGCGTCCCTCGAAGGCGAGCCGCGAGCCGAGGACCGGCCGCCGGCCGAGGACGTCCTCGAGCGGCTCAGGCACGCGCGTCGGCCGGCTCGGCGCTGCGCGGCCGCTCGACCTCGACGAGGCGCGACGCGCGCTGCTCCTCGATGGCCGCGCCGACGAGCCCGGCGAACAGCGGGTGCGCGCGGGTCGGCCGCGACTTGAACTCGGGGTGCGCCTGGGTCGAGACGTAGTACGGGTGCACCTCGCGCGGCAGCTCGACGAACTCGACGAGCCCGAGCTCGGGGTGGGTCCCGCTGATGACGAGCCCGGCGTCCTCGAGCTGTGCGCGGTAGCCCTCGTTGACCTCGTAGCGGTGACGGTGGCGCTCGTCGGCGCTCGTGGACCCGTAGGCCTGCGCGACGACCGACCCGGCCTTGAGGTCCGCCCGCTGGCTGCCGAGGCGCATCGTGCCACCGAGGTCGCCGGCGCCCTCGACGAACGCCTTCTGCTCCTCCATCGTCGCGATGACCGGGGCGGGGCTGTCGGGGTCGAACTCGGTCGAGCTCGCGCCGTCGATGCCGGCGACGGAGCGCGCGTACTCGATGACCATGCACTGCAGGCCGAGGCAGATGCCGAGGGTCGGGACCCCGTGGGTGCGCGCCCAGCGCAGGGCGCCGACCTTGCCCTCGATGCCCCGGACGCCGAAGCCGCCCGGCACGAGGACGGCGTCGACCCCGCCGAGCGCGCGCTGCGCCCCCGCGTCGGTCGAGCAGTCGTCGGAGGCGACCCAGCGGATGTTGACCTTGGCGTCGTGGTGGAAGCCGCCGGCGCGGAGGGCCTCGGTCACCGAGAGGTAGGCGTCGGGCAGGTCGATGTACTTGCCGACGAGCGCGACCTCGACCTCGTGCTCGGGGTGGTGCACGCGCTCGAGGAGGGTGTCCCACTGGGTCCAGTCGACGTCGCGGAAGACGAGGCCGAGCCGGCGCACGACGTACGCGTCGAGGCCCTCGCGGTGCAGCACCTTGGGGATGTCGTAGATGCTCGGGGCGTCGACGGCCGCGGCGACGGCCTCGTTGTCGACGTCGCACATGAGGCTGATCTTGCGCTTGATCGACTCGGGCAGCTCGCGGTCGGCGCGCAGGACGAGCGCGTCGGGCTGGATGCCGACCTGCCGCAGCGCGGCGACGGAGTGCTGGGTCGGCTTGGTCTTCAGCTCCCCGCTCGGCGCGAGGTAGGGCACGAGCGAGACGTGGAGGAAGAAGACGTTGTCGCGGCCGAGGTCGTGGCGCACCTGGCGGGCGGCCTCGAGGAAGGGCAGCGACTCGATGTCGCCGACGGTGCCGCCGATCTCGGTGATGATGACGTCGGGCGCGTCGGCGTCCTCGACACCCGGGGAGCCCGCGGCCTGCGCCCGCATCCGCTCCTTGAGCTCGTTCGTGATGTGCGGGATGACCTGGACGGTGTCGCCGAGGAACTCGCCGCGGCGCTCCTTGGTGATGACCCGGTTGTAGACCTGCCCGGTCGTGACGTTCGCGCTGCCCTTGAGGTTGACGTCGAGGAAGCGCTCGTAGTGGCCGATGTCGAGGTCGGTCTCGGCGCCGTCGTCGGTGACGAAGACCTCACCGTGCTGGAACGGGTTCATCGTCCCGGGGTCGACGTTGAGGTAGGGGTCGAGCTTCTGCATCGTCACCCGCAAACCGCGGGCGCGGAGCAGGTGCCCCAGGCTCGAGGCGGTGAGCCCCTTGCCGAGCGAGGAGGCGACGCCTCCGGTCACGAAGATCTGTTTCGTCGTCTGGAGCACCACGGGCTTCAACGATACGTCATGCCGCGCCCACCCCGCGGTAGGTGTCGAGGACGGCGGCCAGCGCGTCGGCGTCGGAGGGCAGGTGGTCGGCCCGTTCGACGGCCTTGGAGCGCAGGTCGTCGCGCACCGCGCCGTGCGTCACGACGTCGCGGATGGCCCGGGAGAGCGAGGTCGCGTCGTCGACGGGGACGAGGACGGCGGCGTCGCCGACGACCGCCCCGGTGCCGCCGGCGTCCGTCGCGACGATGGCCGCGCCGGCGTGCAGGGCCTCCTGGAGCCCGACGGGCTGGCCCTCCCACACCGCGCTGGAGACCACGACGTCGGCGGCGGCGAGCAGGTCCGGGACGTCGCCCCGGCGCCCGAGCAGGCGCACCGGCAGCGCCTCGGCGTCGATCCGGCGCTGGAGCTCGTCGTGCTGGGGCCCCTCCCCCGCGACGACCGTCACGAGGTCGAGGTCGGTGAGCTCGCGGTGCGCGTCGAGGAGCCGGTGCAGCCCCTTCTGCGGGGCCAGGCGTGCGAGGACGACACCGAGCGAGGTCCGGGCGTCGAGCCCGAGCTCGGCCCGGACGGCGTACCGGTCGCGCCGGGCGGGCTGGAACGGCGGCGCCGGGACGACGGCGAGGCCGGTGCGCCGGGCGCCGAGCCGGGCGGCCCGTTGGACGAGGTCGGCCGAGACGCCGAGCACCGCGTCCGACCCGCGCGCGACGACGCGCTCGAGGCCGGCGTAGACGGCCGCGGACAGCCGGCCCGCCGGCGCCGCGTTGTGCAGGGTCGTGACGACGGGGACCCCGCTGCGCGCCGCAGCCAGCACGGCCACGGCGCCGGCACGCAGGCCGTGGGCGTGGACCACGTCGGCGCCGCGCACCGGGCCGGCGAGGGACCGGACGGCCGCGGCGTCGCGGGCCGGGTGCGGCCGGTCGGAGAGGTCGAGCTCGACGAGCGTGGCGGACTCCAGGAGCGAGAAACGGTCGGCGGCCTCGGCGGGCGCCGCGACGACGACCTGGTGGCCGTCGGCCTCGAGCAGCCGGGCGAGGGCGCGCACGTGGGTGCCCACGCCTCCGGCGCTCGTCCCCATGACCAGGAGCACCTTCACGTCGTGTCCTCTCCTCCCCGACGGCGGCGGGCCCGGCCTCGGTCGCGGACGGCCCCCATCGCCCGACGGTCACCGTAGAAGATCGCGAGCAGTCCTGTCATCAGCGCCGCGCCGCCGGCCGCGAGGCCCCAGAGCACGGCGTCGAGCAGCCCGTCGTAGGTCCGGCCGCGGGTCACGAGGTCGCCGACGACGAGCGCGAGGGCGAGGGCCACGACCGCCGCTCCGGTGGTGCGGGCGAGGCCCCGGGTCACCTCGGGCGCCCAGCTACGGCGCACGAGGACGACGAGGAGGACCGCCGCGAGGGTCATCCCGAGGGTCGAGGAGAGCCCGACCCACCGCAGGGTCGTCGCGGCCCCGCGGTCCGGGCCGACGAGGACGAGCGGCAGGAGCGCGGCGACCGCCCAGCCGAGCGAGACCGCCATCGCGGCGTCGAGGGGGCGGCCGCGCACGTAGAGGGCCCGGGTCAGCAGGGCGGTGAGCCCGAAGCCGACGACCCCGGGCGCGAACGCGGTGAGGCTGGGGGCGAGGGCGGCGAGGGCCTCGGGGCTGGCGCCCTGTGCGCCCTGGCGGGCGTCGAGGACGGTGAAGAAGGCCCCGATGGGCGGCGCGGCGGCGACGAGCATCCCGGCGGCGAGCGCGGTGAGGACGAGCACGGCCCGCAGCGACCGGGCCAGCGTCGCGCTGGAGTCCTCGCCCGCCCCCGTGCTCGTCGCGAGCGCCGGGAAGGCGCTCGTCGCCACGGGCACGGCGAGGACCGCGTACGGGAGGAGGTAGACCGCCTGCGCGTACTGGTAGACCGCGAACGCACCGTCGGTGCCCGAGTGGTTGGCCAGCCACATCGTCACGAGCACCGCGACCTGCTGGGCCCCGAGGGCGAGCACCCCGGCGCCGGCGAGGGCCCGGATGCGGACGGCGTCCTCGCGCTCGAGGCGCAGCCCGGGCCGCCAGCGCCAGCCGGTGGCGAGCGCCGGGACGAGCAGGGGCAGGGAGAGCACGACGACCCCGAGCGTCGTGCCCCAGCCGAGGACGGCGATGGCGTCGTCGCCGACGGCCGAGGGGGCGGTGGCTCCCCCGGTCAGGTGGCCGTACCAGAGGTAGGAGCCGAGGACGACGACCGAGGAGACGAGGGGCGCGAGAGCGGCGGCGAGGAAGCGACGGTGCGCCTGCAGCAGCCCGACGAGGATGATCCCGACGCCGTAGAGCGGCACCTGGACCGAGAAGATGCGCAGCAGGGTCGTCGCGACGTCGTGGGTGCGGGGGTCGTACGCGCGCACGAGCCAGTCGGCCAGCAGCGGGGCCGCGAGCCACAGCAGCGCCCCGAGCGGGACGAGGACGACGAGCGCCCAGCTGAGGAGCACCGACGCGAGCCGGTCGGCGTGCTCGCGCTCCCCCGCCCCGAGCCGGTGGGCGATGAGGGGGACGGCGACGGCGGCGAGCACACCTCCGGCGGCGACCTCGAAGAGGACGTTGGGGATGGCGTTGACGCTCTGGTAGACCGACCCCACGCCCTCGGCCCGCACCGAGCCGGCGAAGACGAGGATCCGGGTGAAGCCGGCGGCCCGGGCCAGGAGGGTGACGGCGGCGATGAGCCCGGCCGCCCCGGCGATGCCGAGGGCCGCGCGCTGGCGGGTCATCGGGCGGGCCGGCCCCACGCGTCGAGCTCGCGCAGGCCCGGCGTGGACTCGATGACGGCGGTGAAGCTGACCCTCTCGGAGGCGAGCGTCGCGGCGACGAGCACCGCGAGGGCAGCGAGCCGTCCACGGCGCCCGCAGCGCTCCAGCAGGGCCGCGCCGACGAGGGCGCCGGCCGCGTTGGCCCCGGTGTCCCCGAGCATCGCGCGACCGGCCAGGTCGGGGCGCACGGTGCCGAGGGAGGCGCCGACGGCGGCGGCCGCCGCGCCGGCGCCGCGCCCGTCGGAGGCCAGGGCGAGCGGCAGCGCCGCGAGGGTCGTCGCCTTGAGGGCGCGCCCGGGGCGCAGGTCGAGCAGGTTGGCGACGTTGGCGGCACCGGCCACGACCGCGCCGCCGACGAGGGTGTCGAGCGCTCCGACGTCGTCGCGGCCCCGGTCGGTCAGCGCGGCCGCGACGAGACCGGTGAGGGCCAGTCCGCCGATCTTGACGGCGCCCGTCGTCAGCTCGCCGCGCGCGGCGGCGCCGAGGTGCCCGCGCAGGCCCTTGGACGAGCCGTCGCCGGCGAGGTCGTCGAGCGCCCCGAAGGCGCCGGCACCGGCGGCCGCCACGGCACCCGGGAGGGAGCCGCCCGCGGCGGCGCCGGCCGCACCGGCGAGGACCCAGGCCGGGCCCTCCAGCAGGGTCACGGGGTCACCGGCGTGGTTGGTCCGGGTCCAGCGCGGCGAGCGGACCGCGCGCGTCATCGCGGCGAAGGACGCCGCGCCCGCGGAGGTGCCGACGACCCCGGCCGCGAGCCGGCGGAGCGGGGTCACGAGGTGGCGGCCGACGCGGGGACGGGCGCGTACGCGGCGTCGGTGCCGGCCCCGAGCCCGTACTGGCCGGCGCTGCCACCGTCCTGCTGGACGAGCGCGAACACGACGCTCGCGACGCCGAGCGGCGACCCGGCGTCGTCGACCGAGGAGACCTCGCGGGTCGCGGCCGCGGTGTCGCGCAGGACGGTGAGGACCGGAGTGCCGTCGGTCTGGGCCGCGAGGTCGTCGGCGACGACGACGCCCCGTGAGCGGGCGTCGAGCGCCGAGGCGAGGGCGACCCACTCCTGCGCGGTCGCGGTGCGGGCCGAGGAGTCGCCGTCGGAGACCGTGCCCGCCACGACGACGACGAGGTCGGCCCGGGCGAAGGACTCGGCGTCGAGCGAGACGAGCCCGGCGTCGGCGAGCGCCTGGAGCCCGGTGCGGGCGGTGCTGTCGTCGGGGCCGTCGTCCCCCGCCGGCGCCGTGCGGGCCAGCAGGGTCGCGAGCAGGAGGTCGCGGGGCGCGGCGGAGCCGGCCGAGGTGTCGACACCGGTGCTCGTGGCGACCTGCCCGACGACCTCGTCGCGCGCGGCCACCGTCTTGGCGTTGGTGCTCACCCAGTCCTCGGTGACCGTCGTCGTCGACGTGACGCGCGAGCCCGCGGTGCCGAGGGCGGCGGTGACGGACTCGCTGACGGCGGCGTCCGAGCCGGGCATGACGACGACGGCGACGGTGCGGTCGCGCAGCGCACCCCCGTAGACCCGCCCGGAGACGGCGTCGAGGAAGGAGTCGCGCGCCTCGGTGCCGGCGCGGGCGGTCGTCAGCTGCTCGTTGAGGTCGGCCTTGTCGGTGCGCAGGCCGGCGATCTCGTTCTGCAGCGTCGAGCCGATCTCGCCCTGGAGCGGGCCGGCGCCGAGCACGATCCCCACCGCCAGGGCGAGGAAGATCGAGACGATCGAGACGATGTGGTAGCGGAAGTCGATCACCCGAGCACTCCTCCGAGGGCGGTCCACAGGTCGTCGACCTTCGCGGCGAGGACCTGGAGCAGCGCGCGTCCACCGGTGGTGGACCACAGCGCCGCGCCGAGCGCGAAGACGGCGACGCACAACATGAGCACGATGCTCGGCGACGAGATGCGTGCGCGGTACAGGCGGCTCACGCCCTTGGCGTCGACGAGCTTGCCGCCGACGCGCAGGCGCGTGAGGAACGTGCTGGCCATCCCCGAGCGGCCCTTGTCGAGGAACTCGACGAGGGTGACGTGGGTGCCGACGGCGACGATGAGCTCGGCGCCCTTGTCGTCGGCGAGGAGCATCGCGACGTCCTCGCTCGTGCCGGTGGCGGGGAAGACGACGGGGTCGACCCCGAGCGCACGCACCCGCTCGACCCCGGGGGCGTTGCCGTCGCGGTAGGCGTGGACGACGATCTCGGCGCCGCTGGTCAGCGCGCCGTCGGAGACCGAGTCCATGTCGCCGACGATCATGTCGGGGGTGTGCCGGGCCTCGATGAGCGCGTCGGCGCCGCCGTCGACGCCGATGAGGACCGGCTTGTACTCGCGGATGTAGGACCTCAGCATCTCGAGGTCCTCCTTGTAGTGGTAGCCGCGCACGACGATGAGCGCGTGCCGGCCGTCGAGGTCGGTGCGCACGTCCGGGACACCGACCCCGTCGAAGAGGAGCTCACGTTCCTTGCGCAGGTAGTCCATCGTGTTCTCGGCGAAGGCCTCGATCTCGGCCGACAGGCCGGCGCGCGCGGCGGTCATCGCCTCCTGCACCGCGTCCGAGGTGAGGAGCACGCCGTCCCCGACGGGCCGGCCGTCCGCGAGCAGGCGTCCGTCCTCGAGGCGCAGCGACGTGCCGTCCTTGATGGCCATGACGTCGGGGCCGGCGGCGTCCAGGAGCGGGATGCCCGCCTCGACGAGGATCTCCGGGCCGAGGTTCGGGTAGCGCCCCGAGATCGAGGAGGCGGCGTTGACGACCGCGACCGGGCGGCACGCGACGAGCGCCTCGGCGCTGACGCGGTCGATGTCCTCGTGGTCGATGACGGCGACGTCGCCCGGCTTGAGCCGCCTCGTGAGGTTCTTCGTGCGCCGGTCGACGCGCGCGGGGCCGGATCCCTCGGTGGGGTCCCGGTCGCGGCGGCTCGTCAGGCGGATGGACATCTGCACCATCGTGCCAGATGCGTTCAGGCGCGAGCGCGCGCCATCAGGTCGCGCGCGTGCTCGAGGGCGGCGTCGGTGCCGGAGCCCCCGAGCATCCGCGCGAGCTCCGCGACGCGGTCCTCCCCCTCGACGGCGTGGACCATGCTGCGGGTCACGTGCCCGTCGACGGACTTCTCGACGACGAGGTGGCGGTCGGCGTGGGCGGCGACCTGCGCGAGGTGGGTGACGACGACGACCTGGGCGTGCCGGGCGAGGGCGGCCAGCCGTGCGCCGACGTCGAGCGCGGCGCGTCCGCCCACGCCGGCGTCGACCTCGTCGAAGACGAACGTCGGCACGGAGGTGCCGGCGTCGGCGGTCGCGACCTCGAGGGCGAGCATGACCCGCGAGAGCTCACCGCCCGAGGCGGCCTTGGTGACCGAGCGCGGGGTCGTGCCCGGCCCGGCGGCCAGGCGCACCTCGACGGTGTCGCGCCCGTCGGCGCCGAAGCGCCCGGAGTCCTCGACGGCGACGGTGACGGTGGCCGAGCCCATCGCGAGGTGGGCGAGCTCGGCGGTGATGCGGGTGCCGAGCGCCTCCGCGGCGCTGCGGCGGGCGGCCGAGAGCGCCTCGGCCGCGTCCGCGCGCCGGGTGGTGAGGTCCTCGAGCCGGGCCGCGAGCTCCTCGATGCGGTCGCCGGTGCCCTCGAGCTCGGCGACCCGGACCGCGGCGCGTCCACCCCAGGCGATGACGTCGTCGACGCCGGGGCCGTAGAGGCGGGTCAGCTCGGTGAGGGCGGCGCGCCGCTGCTGTACCTGCTCGAGGCGGGCGGGGTCGACGTCGGCGTCCGCGAGGTAGGCCCCGAGGTCGGCGGCGACGTCGGCCGCGAGGTAGCGCAGCTCGTCGACCCGGGCACCGAGCGCGGCGAGGGCGGGGTCGGCCGCCGACGCGTGGGCGATGCGCGCCGACGCCGCACCGAGCGCCTCGAGGACGGCGGGGGTCTCGAGGGCGGTGTCGCTCTCGCCGCTGAGGATCTCGTGGGCGGCGCCCGCCGCGTCGCGCAGCTCCTCGGCGTGGCCGAGCCGCCCGGACTCGGCGCGCAGGTCGTCGTCCTCGCCCGGCTGCGGGTCGAGGGCCTCGATGCGCTCGAGCCCGACGCGCAGCGACTCCGCCTCGCGGGCGCGCTCCTCGGCGGCCGTCCGCAGGGCTGCGAGCTCGGCCTCGACGACGACGAGCTCGGTGTGCGCCTCGCGGTAGGTGGCGAGGGCGGCGGCGACCGTGTCGCCACCGAACGCGTCGAGGACCTCGCGGTGCTCGTCGGCCCGGCGCAGCCGCCATTGGTCGGCCTGCCCGTGGACGGCCACGAGGTGCTCGGCGAGGTCGCCGAGCACGCCGACCGGCGCGGCCCGCCCTCCGACGTGGGCGCGGGAGCGCCCGTCGGCCTGGACGGTGCGGACGAGGACGAGCCCGTCCGCGACGTCGGCGCCCGCCTCCGCGGCCCGCACCATCGCGGGGTGCGCCGCGGGCAGGTCGACGACGCCCTCGACGACGGTGCGGTCGGTGCCGGTCCGCACGAGCCCGGAGTCGCCGCGGCCGCCGAGGAGGAGGCCGAGGCCGGTGACGACCATCGTCTTGCCGGCGCCGGTCTCGCCGGTCAGCACGGTGAGGCCGGGGTGCAGCGGCAGCACGGCGTCGTCGATGACGCCGAGGTCGCGGATGCGGATCTCCTCGATCACCGGTCGGTGCCCTCGGTCGCCTGGCGCTGGCGGGCCGCGCCGCGCCAGCCGTGGACGGGTAGCGCGAACTTCTCGACGAGCCGGTCGGTGAAGGCGCCGGCGCCCAGGCGTGCGAGGCGCACCGGCTGCTCGGAGCGCTGGACCTCGACCTGGGCGCCGGGCGGCAGGGAGACGGCGCGGCGGCCGTCGCACCACAGCACGGCGGCGGCGTCGGAGTCGGCGAGCAGCTGCACCGCGAGGTGCGAGCGGGGACCGACGACGACGGGGCGGGCGAAGAGGGCGTGCGCACTGATGGGGACGAGCAGCAGCGCCTCGACGTCGGGCCAGACGACCGGGCCGCCGGCCGAGAACGCGTACGCGGTGGAGCCGGTCGGGGTGGCGACGACCACGCCGTCGCAGCCCCACGTCGACAGGGGTCGCCCGTCGATCTCGACGGTCAGCTCGAGCATCCGCTCGCGGGCGGCCTTCTCGACCGAGACGTCGTTGAGGGCCCACGACGAGAACACGGTCGCACCGTCGCGCCGGACGGTGACCTCGAGGGTGAGTCGCTCCTCGACGGTGTAGTCGCGGGCGCAGATGCGCTCGACCGTGGCGTCGAGGTCGTCGCGCTCGGCCTCGGCGAGGAAGCCGACGTGGCCGAGGTTGACCCCGAGCAGCGGGACGCCCGAGCCGCGGGAGAGCTCGGCGCCGCGCAGGATCGTGCCGTCGCCACCGAGCACGCAGACGAGCTCGCAGCCGATGTCGGGCTCGTCCTCGGGGATGGCGCCGACGCCCTCGACCCGCGACAGCGGCGTACCCACGAGGTCGGACTCCGGTGCGCAGACACCGATCTTGGCGGACAGCAGCCGCGTCGCGACGGCGGCCGCGAGCTCCTGGGCGTCGGCGCGGGACGCGTGCGTCACGAGGAGCACACGTCGGGTCGGACTGGTCATCGTCAGCCTCCGCCCTGCTCGGTCAGCGCCCGCACGCTCGCGCGGACCTCCTCGAGGCTCATTGTGTCCGACGGGTCCGACCGCGCCCACAGGAGGTACTCGACGTTGCCCGTGCTGCCCGCGATCGGGCTCGGGGCGATGGCCCGGGTGTGCAGGCCGACCCCGAGGAACGCTCCGTGGACCGCCTCGATCGCGACGGCCCGGTCGGCGGGCGACGTGACGAGGCCGCCGCGGCCGAGCTTGGCCCGACCCACCTCGAACTGGGGCTTGACGAGGACGACGACGTCGCCGTCGTCGGTCACGAGGCCGGCGAGCTCGGCGGCGACGAGGGTGAGCGAGATGAAGGAGAGGTCGGCGACGACGAGGTCCGCGCGGCCCCCGACGGCGTCCGCGGTGAGGCCGCGCACGCTCGTGCCCGGCCGGTCCTCGACGCGGGGGTCGTCCGCGAGCTCCGCGACGAGCTGCCCGTGCCCGACGTCGAGCGCGACGACGTGCGCGGCGCCGTGCGCGAGGAGCACCTGGGTGAAGCCCCCCGTCGACGCCCCGACGTCGAGGCAGCGCGCTCCGTCGGCGGTCAGCCCGCGCGGGCCCCAGAGCGAGAGGGCCGCGAGCAGCTTGTGCGCCGCCCGCCCCACCCAGCGGGGGGCCGCGGCGTCGACCTCGAGCGCGGTCTCGGGCTCGACGGGGGTCGAGGGCTTGCGGGCCGGCTCGCCGTCGACCCGCACGAGGCCGTCGGCGACGAGGTCACGGGCCTCCCCGCGCGAGCGGGCCAGGCCGCGCCGGACGAGCTCGGCGTCGAGTCGCGCGATGTCAGCCGCCCAGGTCGCCGAGGCGTTGGCGCAGCGTGCGCTGGACCTCCTCGCCGGCCGCGAGCCGGCCGTCGAGGTCGTCGGCCGGGACCGCGGCGAGGTCGCGCAGCGTCGCGTCGATGGCCGGGTCCCCGGTCTCGGGGGCCTCGGTCAGCGGGGCAGGGGTCTGCTGGCTCACGCAGAGCCTCCCGCCGTCTTCGTGGCCGTGGACTTCTGCGCCGTGGACTTCTTCGCCGCGGACTTCTTCGCCGGGGACTTCTTCGTCGTGGACTTCTTCGCCGGGGCCGACGTCTTCGTGGCCGTCGACGTCTTCGCGGTGGACTTCTTCGCCGGGGCCGACGTCTTCGTGGCCGTCGACTTCTTCGCGGTGGACTTCTTCGCCGGGGCCGACGTCTTCGTGGCCGTCGACGTCTTCGCGGCGGCCGAGGCCCTCTTCGCCGACGCCTTCTTCGCCGTGGGAGCCGACGCCTTCTTCGCCGTGGTCTTCTTCGCGGGGGCCGACGACGCCGGCTTGCTCGAGGTAGCCGCGCGCCGGGTGCGCGGCGGCGCCGGGCGCGCCGGCCGGACGGACGTCACCGGCGGCGCGGCGAGGGCGGGCTCGGCCGTCTCGACGAGGCCGGCACCCGGCAGGCCCGAGCGCATCCCCGCCGAGCGCGCGAGCTCGTCGACCCGGGCCGCGAGGCCGGCGACGGTGGCCGCGAGCCCCTGGACCTCGCCGAGCACCCGGCCGAGGTCGACCCGCTCGACCGCCGACTCGACCTCGCGCTGGACGAGGCCGACCATCTGGGCGCGGTTCTGCTCGGCCGCGGACAGCAGGTCGCCGGCGAGCTTCTCGGCCTGCTTGGCGACCTTGGACTTCGAGCCGGCGGACCCGGCGAGCACGACGATCTCGTGGGCCGCCTCGACGGCGCGGGCGCGCGTCATCTCACCGAGCCCGGAGGCGAGCTCGACGTAGGCGCGGACGGAGCGCTTGGCCATGGGGTCCTCCTGGTGTCGTGCGGCGGGTCGGCCGCGGGAGCCCCACGCTACCGGTCGGCCATCCGCTCCAGCAGGTGACGGGCCACGTCGGCCAGGCCCTCGGCACGAGCGGCGTCCCCGGCGTCGTGCGCCTCGTGCACCGCACGGACGGCGTCGGCCAGCGCGGCGAGGGAGGTCTCGCCGTCCTCCGGCGCGTCGTGCAGCCACCGCAGGTCCGGTGCCACCCAGGTCGGGCGGCGGGAGGCGGGCGCCGCGAGCACGGCGTCGAGGTCGTCGACGCCGGTCAGCACGAGCAGCGACTCGGCCCCGGCGCTCACGGCGCCCTCGATGTCGGTGTCGAGGCGGTCCCCCACGGCGAGCACCTGCGGGGCCTCGAGCCCGAGGCGGCGCGCGGCGAGGAGGTACAGCGGCGGCCGGGGCTTGCCGGCGACGTCGTCCGGCTCGTGACCCACCGCGCGGGCGACGGCGCCGACGAGCGAGCCGTTGCCGGGAGCGACGCCCCGGTCGGTCGGCAGCGTGGCGTCGGTGTTGGTGGCGACCCAGCGGGCGCCGTCCTCGACGGCGTAGGCGGCCTCGGCGAGGTCTGCGGCGGTGACGTCGGGACCGTAGCCCTGCACGACGGCGGCGACGGCGCCCTCGCCCACCCGCCGGACCGCGGTGAAGCCGGCCTCGCCGAGCGCGTCGGCGACGCCGGCGCCCCCGACGGCCAGCACACGCGCCCCTGGCTCGGTACCCGCCTCGCCCAGCAGCCACGCCGCGGCCTGGCTGCTCGTCACGACGTCCTCGGGCGCGCACTCCAGACCCAGGTCCGTCAGGTGTTGGGCGACGTCCGCGGGACGGCGGGAGGCGTTGTTCGTCGCGTAGACGACCGGACGGTCGAGGGCCGACAGCGCCTCGACCGCGTGCGGCACGGCGCTGGGGCCTCGGTAGACCACGCCGTCGAGGTCGCAGACCAGCGCGCGGTAGCGCGCGGCCAGCGTGCTCACGCGGGGGGCTCCGGCGCGAGCTCCTCGTCGTCTCCGAAGTCCTCGAGCACGACGCCGTCCAGCTCCTCGAGCCGCTCGACGGCGTCGGTCTCGAGGTCGGTGTCGGCGTCGACGACCTTGTGGAACCACTCACGGGCCTCGTCGGTGCGACCGAGGGCCAGCAGCGTGTCGGCGTAGGCGTACTGCAGACGGTGAGCACCGGCCTTGCGACCCTGCGTGAGCGCCGGCACCTGGAGTGCGAGGAGCGCCGCGTCGAGCTGACCGAGGTCGCGCCGGATGCCCGACACCACGATGGCCAGCTCCAGCCGCTCCGCGGCGGTGAGGGTCTTGGCCTCGGGGGACGACGCGAGCTCGAGAGCGCGGTCGTGCCGTCCGAGCCCTCGCTCGCAGTCGACCATGAGCGGCAGGAGGTGGGAGGACCCGCTGAGGCGACGCACCGTGCGGAACTCGGTGAGGGCCCGCGCGAAGTCGCCGGTCCGGTAGGCGACCATGCCGAGCGCCTCGCGCGCGGCGGGCACGCGGCCGGCGCGGCGGACCGCGGTCTCGGCGTGGGCCATCGCGGCGTCGATCTCGTCGGCCTCGAGCATGACGGCGACCATGACGAGGTGCTTCGCGACGCCGTCGGCGTTCTCCTTGGAGAGGGTGCGCAGCTGCTGGTGCACGCTGCGGTCGATCTCCTTGCCGGTCACCTCGTCGGGGATCCGCGGCTCGGGCAGGCGGGGGCTCTTCGGCGCGAGCCGGCTGCCGCCACGCTCCGGGCCGTCGGCCGGGCGGGCGCCGCCGCCGGCACCCCGCCGGGGGTCGCCACCACCGCTGCGCGGCGGGGCTCCTGCTCCACCGCGTGCGCCCTGTCCGCGTGGACCACCACCCTGACCGCGTCCGCCACCGCTCGCGCCCCGACGGGGGCCGCCGTGGCCTCCGCTCGAGGGGCGGCGGTCGCTGCCGCCTCGGTCGGAGCGGGACGCTCCCCCACGGCGCTGGTCGTCGTCGGACACCTGGTGGTCCTCTCGGTCGTCGGATGCCGGCAGGCGGCGCGCCAGTCTATCGGCGCCACCGCGCGGGCTCGGAGAATGTCCTCCGGGACATGCTTTTCGGACAATGAGAAAGGGCCCACCAAGTGTGTTGGTGGGCCCTTTCTGGAATGGTTGTCCGGCTGCGTCCTACTCTCCCACACCGTCACCAGTGCAGTACCATCGGCGCTGAAGGGCTTAGCTTCCGGGTTCGGAATGGAGCCGGGCGTTTCCCCTTCGCTATGACAGCCGAAACTCTATGGAGATCTCAATCGGGTTCCCGACCGTATCTCGGGAACTGCACAGTGGACGCGAGCACGCAAAGAATCTTTGGGTGTGTATCAAGTTGTCGGCTTATTAGTACCAGTCAGCTGCATGCATTGCTGCACTTCCACATCTGGCCTATCAACCCGGTCGTCTAGCCGGGAGCCTCTCGGGAACGAGTCCCATGGAAACCTCATCTTGAAGCGTGCTTCCCGCTTAGATGCTTTCAGCGGTTATCACTTCCGAACGTAGCTAATCAGCGGTGCCCTTGGCAGGACAACTGACACACCAGAGGTTCGTCCATCCCGGTCCTCTCGTACTAGGGACAGCCCTTCTCAAGTTTCCTACGCGCACAGAGGATAGGGACCGAACTGTCTCACGACGTTCTAAACCCAGCTCGCGTACCGCTTTAATGGGCGAACAGCCCAACCCTTGGGAGCAACTCCACCCCCAGGATGCGACGAGCCGACATCGAGGTGCCAAACCATGCCGTCGATATGGACTCTTGGGCAAGATCAGCCTGTTATCCCCGGGGTACCTTTTATCCGTTGAGCGACGGCGCTTCCACAAGCCACCGCCGGGTCACTAGTTCCGACTTTCGTCCCTGCTCGACCTGTCAGTCTCGCAGTCAAGCTCCCTTGTGTACTTACACTCGACACCTGATTGCCAACCAGGCTGAGGGAACCTTTGAGCGCCTCCGTTACATTTTAGGAGGCAACCGCCCCAGTTAAACTACCCACCAGGCACTGTCCCTGATCCGGATCACGGACCGAGGTTAGATATCCAGAACGACCAGAGTGGTATTTCAACGTTGACTCCACACACACTGGCGTGCATGCTTCACAGTCTCCCACCTATCCTACACAAGCCGTACCGAACACCAATACCAAGCTATAGTAAAGGTCCCGGGGTCTTTCCGTCCTTCTGCGCGTAACGAGCATCTTTACTCGTAGTGCAATTTCGCCGAGTTCGCGGTTGAGACAGTGGAGAAGTCGTTACGCCATTCGTGCAGGTCGGAACTTACCCGACAAGGAATTTCGCTACCTTAGGATGGTTATAGTTACCACCGCCGTTTACTGGGGCTTAAATTCTGAGCTTCGACCCTCAAAGGATCTAACCCGTCCTCTTAACCTTCCAGCACCGGGCAGGCGTCAGTCCGTATACATCGTCTTGCGACTTCGCACGGACCTGTGTTTTTAGTAAACAGTCGCTTCTCCCTGGTCTCTGCGGCCCTTCACCCTAGGAGGCAAGCTCCTTCAGGGTCCGGGCCCCCCTTCTCCCGAAGTTACGGGGGCATTTTGCCGAATTCCTTAACCACGATTCACTCGATCGCCTTGGTATTCTCTACCTAACCACCTGAGTCGGTTTGGGGTACGGGCGGCTCGAACCTCGCTAGAAGATTTTCTTGGCAGCATAGGATCACCCTGCTTCCCGCATTCGCGGTCACTATCAGGTCTCAGGACATGTGTGACACGGATTTGCCTATGTCACTCCCTACACCCTTGGACGTGGACTACCATCGCCACGCGGAGGCTACCTTCCTGCGTCTCTCCATCGCTTGACTACTACAACCTCGGGTCACGCGTTCCGCCGGCCGACCACCCATCCGAAGACGGGCGGCAATGGCCGGTTTCAGGCGTTTAGCATCAGAAGGTTCGTCATGGGCGGTTCTTCGCCGGTTCCGGAATATCAACCGGATGTCCATCGACTACGCCTGTCGGCCTCGCCTTAGGTCCCGACTTACCCAGGGCAGATTAGCTTGACCCTGGAACCCTTGGTTATTCGGCGGACGGGTTTCTCACCCGTCATTCGCTACTCATGCCTGCATTCTCACTCGTGTGGCCTCCACGGCTGGATCACTCCGCCGCTTCCCTGGCCACACGACGCTCCCCTACCCATCGACACGCTTGGACCACCAACCCGCAGGCGTGGTGGCCGGGCAAAGTGTCAATGCCACAGCTTCGGTGGTGTGCTTGAGCCCCGCTACATTGTCGGCGCGGAATCACTTGACCAGTGAGCTATTACGCACTCTTTAAAGGGTGGCTGCTTCTAAGCCAACCTCCTGGTTGTCAATGCAACTCCACATCCTTTCCCACTTAGCACACGCTTAGGGACCTTAGCTGGTGATCTGGGCTGTTTCCCTCTCGACTACGGAGCTTATCCCCCGCAGTCTCACTGCCACGCTCTCACTTACCGGCATTCGGAGTTTGGCTAACGTCAGTAACCTGGTGAGGCCCATCGGCTATCCAGTAGCTCTACCTCCGGTAAGAAACACGTGACGCTGCACCTAAATGCATTTCGGGGAGAACCAGCTATCACGGAGTTTGATTGGCCTTTCACCCCTACCCACAGCTCATCCCCTCAGTTTTCAACCTAAGTGGGTTCGGTCCTCCACGACGTCTTACCGTCGCTTCAACCTGGCCATGGGTAGATCACTCCGCTTCGGGTCTAGACCCAGCGACTCAATCGCCCTGTTCGGACTCGCTTTCGCTACGGCTTCCCCACACGGGTTAACCTCGCCACTGAGCACTAACTCGCAGGCTCATTCTTCAAAAGGCACGCCGTCACCCCACAAAGAGGGCTCCGACGGATTGTAGGCACACGGTTTCAGGATCTATTTCACTCCCCTCCCGGGGTACTTTTCACCTTTCCCTCACGGTACTTGTCCGCTATCGGTCACCAGGGAATATTTAGGCTTAGCGGGTGGTCCCGCCAGATTCACACGGGATTTCTCGGGCCCCGTGCTACTTGGGATACTTCTCTGGAGATCATGACATTTCGTCTACGGGGGTCGCACCCTCTGTGCCGGACCTTTCAATGTCCTTCGACTATGACACGATTTTCTGACTCCATGACAAGGTGTCAGCCTCGTCCGAGAAGTCCCACGACCCCGTACCTGCAACGCCTGACAGCTCTCACACAGATACGGTTTAGCCTCTTCCGCTTTCGCTCGCCACTACTCACGGAATCGCGGTTGCTTTCTCTTCCTGTGGGTACTGAGATGTTTCACTTCCCCACGTTCCCTCTACCCGCCCTATATATTCAGGCGGGAGTGACTGGACTTGCCTCCAGCCGGGTTTCCCCATTCGGAAATCCTCGGATCACAGTCTGGTTATCGACTCCCCGAGGCTTATCGCAGATTCCTACGTCCTTCTTCGGTTCCTGGTGCCAAGGCATCCACCGTGTGCCCTTAAAAACTTGATGCACAAAGATTTTAAGATGCTCGCGTCCACTGTGTAGTTCTCAACATACGGGCGGGCCCTCGCCGTACCCGGCGCCTACCAAGCAGCTGCTCGGCGGTTCGACCGCGACGAAGGTCCGACAGCCCCACCCCACCGCAACGGCAGGAGTGAAGGCCCGAGGGGGGAACACCACCAGCATCAAGCCGGCGGGCCCGAACCCTCAGGACCCAACAACGTGTCAGGCACCGCGCCCCATGATGCCCCCACGTTCCACACCCACCCCGAAGAGCGAGCCGTACTAGCGAGGACCACCAGGTCCACGATGCCAGAATCGATGTTCCACCCAGAGCACCCGCTGCCCCACACTCGGGGACAGACCGGGCGTTACATGGACCAGACACCTCAAGAGGCATCCGGCCAGTGCTCCTTAGAAAGGAGGTGATCCAGCCGCACCTTCCGGTACGGCTACCTTGTTACGACTTAGTCCCAATCGCCAGTCCCACCTTCGACAGCTCCCTCCACAAGGGTTGGGCCACCGGCTTCGGGTGTTACCGACTTTCGTGACTTGACGGGCGGTGTGTACAAGGCCCGGGAACGTATTCACCGCAGCGTTGCTGATCTGCGATTACTAGCGACTCCGACTTCATGGGGTCGAGTTGCAGACCCCAATCCGAACTGAGACCGGTTTTTTGGGATTCGCTCCACCTCGCGGTTTCGCAGCCCTTTGTACCGGCCATTGTAGCATGTGTGAAGCCCAAGACATAAGGGGCATGATGATTTGACGTCGTCCCCACCTTCCTCCGAGTTGACCCCGGCAGTCTCCCATGAGTCCCCGCCACTACGCGCTGGCAACATGGAACGAGGGTTGCGCTCGTTGCGGGACTTAACCCAACATCTCACGACACGAGCTGACGACAACCATGCACCACCTGTATACGAGTGTCCAAAGAGAACGACATCTCTGCCGCGTTCTCGCATATGTCAAGCCTTGGTAAGGTTCTTCGCGTTGCATCGAATTAATCCACATGCTCCGCCGCTTGTGCGGGCCCCCGTCAATTCCTTTGAGTTTTAGCCTTGCGGCCGTACTCCCCAGGCGGGGAACTTAATGCGTTAGCTGCGGCACGGATCTCGTGGAATGAGACCCACACCTAGTTCCCAACGTTTACGGCGTGGACTACCAGGGTATCTAATCCTGTTCGCTCCCCACGCTTTCGCTTCTCAGCGTCAGTTATGGCCCAGAGACCTGCCTTCGCCATCGGTGTTCCTCCTGATATCTGCGCATTTCACCGCTACACCAGGAATTCCAGTCTCCCCTACCACACTCTAGTCTGCCCGTACCCACCGCAAGTCCGGGGTTGAGCCCCGGATTTTCACGGCAGACGCGACAAACCGCCTACAAGCTCTTTACGCCCAATAATTCCGGACAACGCTCGCACCCTACGTATTACCGCGGCTGCTGGCACGTAGTTAGCCGGTGCTTCTTCTGCAGGTACCGTCACTTGCGCTTCTTCCCTGCTGAAAGAGGTTTACAACCCGAAGGCCGTCATCCCTCACGCGGCGTCGCTGCATCAGGCTTTCGCCCATTGTGCAATATTCCCCACTGCTGCCTCCCGTAGGAGTCTGGGCCGTGTCTCAGTCCCAGTGTGGCCGGTCGCCCTCTCAGGCCGGCTACCCGTCGTCGCCTTGGTGAGCCACTACCTCACCAACAAGCTGATAGGCCGCGAGCCCATCCCAGACCGAAAAACTTTCCACACCATGACCATGCGGCCTGATGTCGTATCCGGTATTAGCTCCGGTTTCCCGGGGTTATTCCAGAGTCTGGGGCAGGTTACTCACGTGTTACTCACCCGTTCGCCACTGATCACCCAAGAGCAAGCTCTCGAGGTCACCGTTCGACTTGCATGTGTTAAGCACGCCGCCAGCGTTCGTCCTGAGCCAGGATCAAACTCTCCGTTGATGAATACACATCCACCAAGCCCCGCAAGGGCACCCAGTGGACAACTCATACACACGAGATCGTGTGAAACCCGGCTGAGCACGAACAACCAGCAAAAGCTGTTTGTTCGTCATCAACCAAAGGAAAAACTCGGCACCACTCCCACCCCCACCCGAACGGGCAAGGAACGAAGCGATGCGACGAGGTAAAAATTGGCATCGATTCTTGACACGCTGTTGAGTTCTCAAGGTCCGGACGCGCACCCACGAGCACCTCATCGAGGCGATCGCCGGGGCTGTTCCGTGGGAGTTGCTGTCTGCGGCGCTCTCGCTCCGCGGCAACCACTCCAAGTTACCCTCTCCGTTCCGTCCCGGTCAAACTCGCTCCGTGCGGGGCGCGCTGTCCGGTGGGGCCGGCCACGCGCTCTCCGTGCACCGTGGTGCTCGGGTCCTGCGTGGGGGGTGTCAGCTCGGTGGTCCGGCCTACTTGGTGCGGGGCTGGACGGCCCTGCCGCTTGGTGTCCGGTTCGCCCTCTCGGGCTGACGTCGAGAACAGTAGATGACTCCTCGCGCAGAACACAAATCCGCTGCCCCGCCGCACGACGCCTTCGCCCAGAACGCGACGAACCCCGCTGCAGCACAGCGGGGTTCGTCGTCAGATCGTCAGCTCAGGCGCTCGGCGACGCCTCGACGAGCCCCGCCGCGAGGTTCTTGCGCCCTCGCCGCAGCACGACGACGCCGCCCGCGAGCACGTCGTCGGCGCCCAGCACGGCGTCCGGGTCGGAGACCTTGGCCCCGTTGACCGAGGCCCCGCCCTCCCCCAGCGTCCGCCGCGCGGCGTTGCGGGAGTCGGCGAGGCCGACCGCGACGAGCGCGTCGACGAGGGGCATCCCGACGGTCACGGATCCCGAGGGCAGCTCGGCCGCGGCGTCGCGCAGGGTCGGGCCGTCGAGCGCCCGCAGGTCACCCTTCCCGAAGAGCGCCTCGGCCGCGGCCCGCGCGGCGTCGGTCGCGGCCTGCCCGTGAACCAGCGTGGTGACGTCCTCGGCGAGCGCCCGCTGGGCCGCCCGCTTCCACGGCTCCGCCTGCACCTGGCGCCCGAGGTCCTCGATCTCCTCGCTCCCCCGGTCGGTGAAGACCTTGAGGAGGGTGACGACCGAGGCGTCCTCGACGTTGAGCCAGTACTGGTAGAAGGCGTAGGGGCTGGTCATCGACGGGTCGAGCCAGATGGCGTTGCCCGCGCTCTTGCCGAACTTCTCGCCCGAGGAGTCCGTGAGCAGCGGGGTCGTCAGCAGGTGGACCGAGGCTCCCTCGACGCGGTGGATGAGGTCGGAGCCGGCGGTGAGGTTGCCCCACTGGTCGTTGCCGCCGGTCTGCAGCGTGCAGCCGAAGTCGCGGTAGAGCTGGAGGTAGTCCAGCCCCTGGAGCAGCTGGTAGCTGAACTCCGTGTACGAGATGCCCTCGTCGCTGTTGAGGCGCGCCGCGATGGCGTCCTTCTTGACCATCTGGTTGACGCGGAAGTGCTTGCCGACGTCCCGGAGGAAGTCCAGCGCCGACATCGGCGCCGTCCAGTCGAGGTTGTTGACGAACACCGCCGGGTTGGCCTCGTCGCCCCCCAGGAACGGCTCGACCTGGCGGCGGATGTTCGCCACCCACTCGGCCGTCTGCTCCTTGGTCTTGAGCACCCGCTCGGCGGTGGGCCGCGGGTCGCCGATCAGCCCGGTCGACCCGCCCACGAGGCAGATGACGCGGTGTCCCGCCCGCTGGAGGTGGCGCAGCAGCACGAGCTGGACGAGGTTGCCGAAGTGCAGCGACGGCGCCGTCGGGTCGAACCCGCAGTACGCCGTGATCGGCCCGTCGGCGAGTGCGGTGCGCAGCGCGGACTCGTCGGTGGACTGCGCCACCAGCCCCCGCCACTGCAGCTCGTCGAGGATGTCGGTCACGGTGCGCGCTCCTGGGGTCGTCGGGTGCCGGCGGTGCGCCGGCCCGGCCAAGCCTGCCACGCGGGGCGCCGACGCCGCCCCGGGGTCCGGCGGTGCGTCATGCTTGCGGCTCGTGACCGCCCCCGCCCCCTCGCCCCGCCCCGACCTCACGGACTTCGTCGCCGGCCTGCCCAAGGCCGAGCTGCACGTGCACCACCTCGGCTCCGCCTCGCCGCGCATCGTCGCCGAGCTCGCGGCCCGCCATCCCTCCAGCCCGGTCCCGACCGATCCCGAGGAGCTGGCGCGGTTCTTCACGTTCACGGACTTCGCGCACTTCGTCGACCTCTACCTCGCGACCGTCGACCTCGTCCGCACCGACGACGACGTCCGGATGCTCACCTACGAGGTCGCGCGGGAGCTGGCCGGCCAGAACGTGCGCTACGCCGAGCTGACGATGACCCCGTACACCTCGGTCGTGCGCGGCATCCCCATCGAGGCCTACACCGCCGCGATCGAGGACGCCCGGGTGGCCGCCGAGCGCGACCTCGGCGTCGTCCTGCGATGGGTCTACGACATCCCCGGCGAGTCGGGGCGGCCCGCCGCCGACGCGACGCTCTCGCACGCCCTCGACCACGGTCCCGGCGCGCTCGTCGGCTTCGGCCTCGGAGGGCCCGAGATCGGCGTCCCCCGGCCGCAGTTCGAGCCCCACTTCGCCGCGGCGCGGGCGGCGGGCCTGCACTCGGTGCCCCACTCGGGCGAGTCGACCGGTCCGCAGTCGGTGTGGGACGCCCTCCTCCTGCTCGGTGCCGAGCGCATCGGCCACGGCACGTCGTCCGTGCAGGACCCCGCGCTGCTCGCGCACCTCGCCGAGCACCGCATCCCGCTCGAGGTCTGCCCCACGAGCAACGTCGCGACCCGGGTCGTGGAGCGCCTCGAGGAGCACCCGATTCGCGCCATGGTCGAGGCCGGCGTCGTGGTGACGGTCAACAGCGACGACCCGCCGATGTTCGGGACGACCCTGAACCGCGAGTACGAGGTCGCCGCTGCGCTGCTCGATCTCGACGCCGCCGGGGTCGCCGACCTCGCGCTGGCGGCGGTCGACGCCTCCTTCGCGCCGGACGCCGTGCGCACGGCCCTCCGCGACGAGATCCGCGCCTACGCGGCGTCAGCCCCGGCCTGACGCCGGGCGGCGGCGGGCGACGGCCGCCCGGTAGGGGCTGACCGTCGGCTCGCCCGCGAGCCAGAACCGCCAGGGGAACGCCGCCCCGTCGCCGCCGGCGCCGCTCACGCCCACTCGCGGCCCGGTCGCGACAACGGCCGGGTCCGGGGGGTCGGCCAGCACGAGCCGGCCGTCCGTGGCGGGGTCGAGGAGGTCGAGCCCGTTCTGCTCGCGTCCGAGCGCGAGCGTGCGCGTGAGCCGCGCGGGTCCGCGGGCGAGGTCGCGCGCCCGCACGCCGGGGCGCCGCTCGGCGGCGGTCGCGTGGCCGTCCACGACCTCCCCGGCCCGCAGCAGGACCGCCGACGCGCTGCCCTCGGGGCCGGTGACGACGTTGGCGCAGAAGTGCATCCCGTAGGTGAAGTACACGTAGAGCAGCCCGGCCCGGCCGAACATCACCTCGGTGCGCGGGGTGCGGCCTCGGAAGGCGTGCGACCCCGGGTCCACCGACCCGGCGTAGGCCTCGACCTCGGTGATCCGCAGCGTCACCCCCGCGTGGGTCAGGTGCGCGCCGAGGAGGCGCGGGGCGACGTCGAGGACGTCGCCCCGCAGCACCTCGGCCACGCCGGGCACGGGGTCAGCGGGCCCGCGGCAGGTCCCGCGACCAGTCACGGGCAGCCGCGACCAGCGCCTCGACACGCTCGAGCTGCTCGGCCACCCGGGCCGGTGCGGTCCCGCCCAGCGCGGACCGCGAGGCCATCGACCCTTCGAGGCTCAGCACGTCGCGGACCCCGGGCGTCAGGTGGGGCGAGATGGCCGCGAGGTCGTCGTCGTCGAGGTCCCACAGCTCGATGCCACGCTCCTCGCACGCGCGCACCGACTCGCCCGCGACCTCGTGCGCCACGCGGAAGGGGACGCCCTGGCGCACGAGCCACTCGGCGACGTCGGTGGCCAGCGAGAAGCCCTGTGGCGCGAGCGAGGCCATCCGCTCCGTGTGGAAGGTCAGGGTGGCGACCATGCCGGAGAACGCCGGCAGGAGGACCTCGAGGGTGTCGACGGCGTCGAACACCGGCTCCTTGTCCTCCTGGAGGTCGCGGTTGTAGGCCAGCGGGAGCGCCTTGAGGGTCGTCAGCAGCCCGGCGAGGTCGCCGACGAGCCGGCCGGCCTTGCCGCGGGCGAGCTCGGCGACGTCGGGGTTCTTCTTCTGCGGCATGATGCTCGACCCGGTCGAGTACGCGTCGTCGAGCGTGACGAAGGAGAACTCCTTGGTCGCCCAGAGGATGACCTCCTCCGCGAGCCTCGAGACGTCGACGGCGGTCATCGCGCAGACGAACGCGAACTCGGCGACGAAGTCGCGCGAGGCGGTGCCGTCGATGGAGTTCTCGACCGCGCCGGCGAAGCCCAGGTCGCTCGCGACGGCCTCGGGGTCCAGGCCGAGCGAGGACCCGGCGAGCGCGCCGGAACCGTACGGGGACAGCGAGGTCCGCGCGTCCCAGTCACGCAGGCGGTCGACGTCGCGCAGCAGCGGCCAGGCGTGCGCGAGCAGGTGGTGCGAGAGCAGCACGGGCTGCGCGTGCTGGAGGTGGGTGCGCCCCGGCATCGGCACCCCGAGGTGGGTGCGGGCCTGCCCGACGAGGGCCTCGACGACGTCGAGCACGAGCCCGGCGACGACGCGGGCGTGTTCGCGCAGGTACATCCGGAAGAGCGTGGCCACCTGGTCGTTGCGCGAGCGGCCGGCCCGGATGCGGCCCCCGACGTCGGCCCCGGCGCGCTCGAGGAGCCCGCGCTCGAGGGCGGTGTGCACGTCCTCGTCGGACTCGGCGGGGACGAACGCGCCCGACTCGACGTCGGCGCGCAGCCGCTCGAGGCCGTCGAGCATCGCGTCGAGCGTGGCGTCGTCGAGCAGACCCGCGGCGTGGAGGACGCGGGCGTGCGCCCGGGAGCCGGCCAGGTCGTGCGGCGCGAGCCGCCAGTCGAAGTGCGTCGACTTCGAGAGCGCGGCGAGGGCGTCGGCCGGCCCGCCGGAGAACCGTCCGCCCCAGAGGCTCACGGAGGCGGCGGGGTCGGCGTCGGGCGGGGTCACGGGGTGTCCTTCCGGGTGTACGACAGGAGCCGGTCGACCACCTCGCGGCTGCGGGCGGGGCCGGACGTGATGACCATGATGGTGTCGTCGCCGGCGATCGTGCCGAGCACCCCCTCGACCGAGGTGTGGTCGATGGCCGACGCGAGGAAGTTCGCAGCGCCCGGCGGGGTCCGCAGGACGACGAGGTTGGCCGAGTGCTCGGCGGCCACGAGCAGCTCCTGGCACCGGGATGCGAGGCGTGTGGTGCGCTCGTCCTCGTCCGGTGCCGGGCGCACGGTCCGGTCGCCGCCCTCCCCCGGCACGGCGTAGACGAGCGACTTGCCGACCCGGACGCGCTCGGCGCCGACGTCGACGAGGTCGCGCGACAGGGTCGCCTGCGTCACCTCGATGCCGTCGGCCGCGAGCAGGTCGAGCAGCTCGGTCTGGCTGCGGACCGGGGTCGACTGGAGGATCTCGGTGATCCGCTGCTGGCGCGCGGCGCGCGAGGTCGAGACGGTCACGCGCTCGCCCCGGCCTGCTCGACCAGCCAGGACAGGAGCGCCTTCTGGGCGTGCAGCCGGTTCTCGGCCTCCTGCCAGACGACCGAGCGCGGCCCGTCGATGACCTCGGCGCTCACCTCGTAGCCGCGGTAGGCGGGCAGGCAGTGGAGGAAGACCGCGCCTGCGGCCGCGTGCGCCATCAGCGCGTCGTCGACGGCGTACGTCGTGAACGGGCTGCCCTCGCCCTTGCGGTCGTCGGCTTGGGCCTCCTGGCCCATCGAGACCCAGGTGTCGGTCGCCACCGCGTCGGCGCCGGTGACCGCCTCGACCGGGTCGTCGGTGACGTGGACCGAGCCGCCGGTGGTGGCGGCCAGCTCGCGGGCGCGCTCGACGACGTCGGCGGCCGGCGGGTGGCTCGCGGGGGTGCCGATGCGCACGTGCAGGCCGGCGGTGACGCCGCCCAGCAGGTAGGAGTGCGCCATGTTGTTGGCGCCGTCGCCGACGTAGGCCAGGGTGCGGCCCGGCAGGTCGCCGAGCGCCTCGCGCAGGGTCAGCAGGTCGGCGAGGACCTGGCACGGGTGGAAGTCGTCGGTCAGCGCGTTGACCACCGGCACACCGGCGTACGCCGCCATCTCGGCGAGGTCGGACTGCGCGAAGGTGCGCCACACCACGGCCGCGGACTGCGGCCCGAGGATGCGGGCCACGTCGGCGACCGACTCGCGCACCCCGACACCGGCCAGGCGCCCGTCGACGACCATCGGGAAGCCGCCGAGGCCCGACACGGCGCCGACGAACGACACCTGCGTGCGCAGCGTCGGCTTGTCGAAGAGGATCGAGACGGTGCGCGGTCCCTCGAGCCGGCGGTCCGAGAACGGCTCGGCCTTGAGCGCGAGGGCGCGGTCGAGCACGGCGGCCTGCTCGGCGGGCGAGAGGTCGTCGTCGCGCAGGAAGTGGCGCAGGGTCATCGGGTCTCCTCCGTGGCGAGGTCGAGCAGCCCGGGCAGGGAGTCGACGAACATGTCGAGCTGGCCGGCGGTGACGACCAGCGGCGGGGCGAGGCGGATGGCGTCGGGCGCCACCGGGTTGAGGATGAGACCGGCCTCGCGGGCGTGCGCGGCGACGGCCGGCGCCCAGTCGCCGGCGAGCGTGACGGCGCGCAGCAGGCCCGCGCCGCGCACGCCGGTGACCCGCGGGTCGGCGAGGGCCGCGATGCGCTGCTCGAGGTGCTCGCCCATCGCCCGCGCGTGGTCGACGAGCCCCTCGGACTCGATCGTGTCGAGGACCGCGAGCCCGGCCGCGCACGACAGGGGGTTGCCGCCGAAGGTCGAGCCGTGCTGGCCGGCGGTGAGCATCCCGGACACCTCGGGCCCGAAGGTGACGAGCGCACCGATCGGCACGCCGCCGCCGAGGCCCTTGGCGAGGGTCATCGCGTCGGGCACGACCCCGGCCTGCTGCCAGGCGAACCAGGAGCCGGTGCGGCCGACGCCGGTCTGGATCTCGTCGAGGACGAGCAGCGCGCCGGCCTCGGTCGTGACCCGGCGGGCCGCGCGGAGGAACTCCGGCGAGGCCGGCACGACGCCGCCCTCGCCCTTGATCGGCTCGAGGACGACGGCGGAGGTGTGCTCGTCGACGGCGGCCTCGAGCGCCGCGACGTCGCCCCACGGCACGTGGACGACGCCGGGGATGAGCGGCTCGAAGGGCTCGCGGTAGGCGGGCTTGTGGGTGAGCGCCAGCGCACCCGTCGTGCGGCCGTGGAAGGCGCCCTCGGCGGCGACGATGCCGGTGCGCCCGGTGCGCCGTGCGAGCTTGACCGCGGCCTCGATGGCCTCGGTGCCGCTGTTGCAGAAGAAGACCGCCGACCCCGCAGGTGCGTCTGCCACCTGGAGGATGCGCTCGGCGAGCTCGACCTGCGGGACCGAGGTGTAGAAGTTCGAGACGTGGACCAGCTGGCCGGCCTGCTTCGAGACGGCGGCGACGAGCGCCGGGTGGTTGTGCCCGAGCGCGTTGACGGCGAGGCCGCCGACGAGGTCGAGGTAGCGACGGCCGTCGACGTCCCAGACCCACGCGCCGTCACCGTGCTCGAGGACGAGCTGGGGGCGGCCGAAGACCTGGACGAGGGCGGACTCGTAGCGGCCGAGGAGCTCCTCGGTGTGCGGGGCGGGCTGTGCCTCAGGCATCCTCGCCCTCCTCCCGGTCCGGCAGGACCATCGTGCCGATGCCCTCGGAGGTGAACACCTCGAGGAGGATGCTGTGCGGCTGGCGGCCGTCGACGACGTGCGCCTGCGGGACGCCGTTCTCGACCGCGCGGATGCACGCCTCGAGCTTCGGGATCATCCCGGCGTCGACGCGGGTGAGCAGCTCGCGCGCGGCGCCCGCCCGCAGCTGCGACAGCAGCGAGCCGCGGTCCGGCCAGTCGGCGTAGACGCCCTCGACGTCGGTGAGGACGACGAGCTTGCGCGCGCCGAGCGCGACCGCGAGGGCGGCGGCAGCGGTGTCGGCGTTGACGTTGAGCACCTGGCCGTCGACCTCGAGGTCCGGGGCGATCGTCGAGACGACGGGGATGCGCCCGGCGTCGAGCAGGTCGAGCACCGCACCCGGGTCGACCTCGACGACGTCGCCGACGAGGCCGATGTCCTGCTCCTCGCCGTCGATGGTCACGCCGCGACGCCGGGCGCCGAAGAGACCGGCGTCCTCGCCGGAGAGCCCGACCGCGACCGGCCCGTGCTGGTTGAGCAGGCCGACGAGCTCGCGCCCGACCTGCCCGGTCAGCACCATCCGGACGACGTCCATCACCTCGGGGGTGGTGACGCGCAGGCCGCCGCGGAACTCGGACTCGAGGCCCAGCCGGTCGAGCATCCCCTTGATCTGGGGGCCGCCGCCGTGGACCACGACGGGTCGCAGCCCGGCGTAGCGCAGGAACACGATGTCCTGCGCGAACGCCGCCTTGAGCGCGTCGTCGGTCATCGCGTTGCCGCCGTACTTGACGACGACGAGCGCGCCGCGGAAGCGCTCGAGCCAGGGCAGCGCCTCGACGAGGGTGGTCGCCTTGGACTGCGCGACGCGCAGGGCCGCGGCGTCGATCGCGCCGCGGAGCGACTGCTGCTCGGGTGGGGTCATCGGTCCGCTCCGATCAGGTGGAGTAGGCGGAGTTCTCGTGGACGTAGTCGTGCGTGAGGTCGTTGGTCCAGACGGTGGCCGTGTCGTCGCCCGCGTGCAGCTCGACGACGACGCGCACCTCGCGGGCCGTGAGGTCGACGAGGGAACGGTCCTCTCCCACACCGCCGGAACGGCACACCTGCACGCCGTTCATCGCGACGTCGAGCGTCGCCGGGTCGAACGCGGCGGCGGTCGTGCCGACGGCCGCGAGCACCCGGCCCCAGTTCGGGTCGTTGCCGAAGACCGCGCACTTGAAGAGGTTGTTGCGCGCCACCGCCCGGGCGACCTCCAGCGCGTCGTCCTCGGTGGCGGCCGAGCGCACCTCGACGGCGATGTCGTGGTGGGCGCCCTCGGCGTCGGCGACGAGCTGCCGGGCGAGGTCGGCGCACACCGCGGTGACGGCCTCGGTGAGGGCGGCGGGCTCGGCCTCGACACCGGAGGCCCCCGACGCCAGGAGGACGACGGTGTCGTTGGTCGACATGCACCCGTCGGAGTCGACCCGGTCGAACGTCTCGCGGGTGGAGGCGCGCAGCACGCCGTCGAGGGCGGCCGGGTCGACGACGGCGTCGGTCGTCACGACGACGAGCATCGTCGCGAGGGCGGGCGCGAGCATCCCCGCGCCCTTGGCCATCCCGCCGACCGCCCAGCCGTCGGCGTGCACCTCGGCGGCGGTCTTCGCGACGGTGTCGGTGGTCATGATGGCCTCGGCCGCGGCCGCTCCCCCGTCGTCGGCGAGGCCGGCCGCGGCGGCATCCACGCCGGGCAGCAGGAGGTCCATCGGCAGCCGCTCGCCGATGAGGCCCGTCGAGCAGACGACGACGTCGCCGGGGGCGACCCCGAGGGCGGCGCCGACGTGCTCGGCGGTGCGGTGGGTGTCCTGGAAGCCGGGCGCCCCCGTGCAGGCGTTGGCGCCGCCGCTGTTGAGGACGACGGCGTCGGCCCGGCCGTCGGCGACGACCACGCGCGACCAGGTGACGGGTGCTGCCTCGACCCGGTTGCTCGTGAAGACGGCGGCGACGTGGTGGTCGGGGCCGTCGTTGACGACGAGCGCGAGGTCCGGGCGGCCGGAGGCCTTGAGCCCGGCCGTGACCCCGCTGGCGCGGAAGCCCTTCGGCGTGGTGACGGACATCAGCGCAGACCTCCCGAGAGCGAGCTGGGCGTGACGACGAAGCCGGCCTTGCGCCACGCGGCCGACGCGTCGGCCGTGCGCTCGGACGGGACGAGGACCCAGTCGGTGTCGAACGTCGAGATGCCGAGCACGCTGATCTGCGCGTCGACGAGCGGGGCGAGGATGTCGGCGAAGACACCGACCGCGGAGAAGTCGAGCGGGCCGGCGACCTCGACCGCGCGGAACGGGCCCTCGGTGCGCGCGCCGGCCGGCACCGAGGCGCTGGCGCAGACGACGGAGGTCTCGTCGGCCGTGCGGGTCAGGGACGCGAGGGGGCCGGTGCTCCAGTCGAACGCGGGGTCCTCCCCGCTGGGCAGGCGGACCACCGAGACGTCCTCGGGGTGCTCCATGAGGTGCAGGGGCATCGCGCTCACGGGGCCACCCCCGCAACCGGCAGGCCGGTGGTCTCGGGGAGGCCGAGTGCGAGGTTGAGGCACTGGACGGCCGCGCCGGCCGTGCCCTTGGTGAGGTTGTCGACCGCCGCGACGACGACGACCCGTCCGACCCGCTCGTCGAGGACGACCTGGAGGTGCACGCAGTTGCTGCCGAGGACGCTCCCCGTGCTGGGCCAGCGCCCCTCCGGGAGGAGGTGCACGAAGGGCTCGTCGGCGTAGGCGGCCTCCCACGCCGCGCGGACGGTCGCCGCGCTCGTGCCGGGCGTGACCCGGGCCGTGGCGGTCGCGAGGATGCCGCGCGGCATCGGGGCCAGGGTGGGGGTGAACGAGACCGTCACCTCGCCCGCGCCGCAGGCGCTGAGGTTCTGCTCGATCTCCGGGGTGTGCCGGTGCACGCCGCCGACGCCGTAGGGCGACATCGCGCCCATCACCTCGGCGCCGAGCAGGTGCGGCTTGAGGGCCTTGCCGGCGCCCGAGGTGCCGGAGGCCGCGACGACGGTGATGTCGCCCGGCTCGACGACGCCGGCGACGAGGCCGGGGGCGAGGGCCAGCGACACCGCGGTCGGGTAGCAGCCGGGGACGGAGATCCGCGTGGCGCCGGTGAGGGCGTCGCGCTGCGGACCGTCCGCGGTCGGCAGCTCGGGCATCCCGTACGGCCACGAGCCGGCGTGCGGGGTGTCGTAGAAGGCGGTCCAGGCCGCGGCGTCGCGCAGCCGGAAGTCGGCGCCGCAGTCGACGACGACGACGTCGTCCGGCAGCTCGGCGGCGAGGGCCGCGGAGTGGCCGTGCGGCAGGGCGAGGACGACCGCGTCGTGCCCGGTGAGGACCTCGACCGTCGTCTGCTCGAGCACCCGGTCGGCCAGCGGCGTGAGGTGGGGGTGGATGCTCCCGAGGCTCTGGCCCGCGTTGCCGGCGGCGGTGACCGCCCCGACCTCGAGCCCGGGGTGCGCGAGGAGGAGCCGGAGGACCTCTCCCCCGGCGTACCCGCTCGCTCCGGCGACGGCGACACGCTGCGTCATGTGCATGACCATACAGGAGTCGGTACATCCATGCACACGCGGTCCGGGCGCCGACCCCGCACGTGCGGGGTCATCGCTGTCCGCACCCCCGCCCGACCACGGAAAGCCCGCACGTGCGGGGTTATGACTGTCCGATCGGCACGTCGACCACGGAAAGCCCGCACGTGCGGGGTCATCGCTGTCCGATCGGCACGCCGACCATGGAAAGCCCGCACGTGCCGGGTTGTCGACGGCTACGGCCGGGGAGGCGTGCAGGATTCGACACTTTCGTCGGTTCGTGCACGCGCCTGGGGAGCGTGACCCGGGACCCGGGACGCGGTGGGTCAGGCCAGGGGGTCGTCCGGACGCAGGACGAGGTCGAGCATCCGCTCCCCCGGCTCCAGCCCGCGCTCGGCCATCGCCCGCAGCGACGCCGGGGTGTCGACGCCGGCGCGGACGAACCGACCGGAGAACGCGTCGAGCTCGCCCGAGGCGAGGGCCAGCACGAGCGCGGTGACCTCCTCGGGGGAGGTCCACTCGGTGCGCCCGGCGTGCGCCTCCATCGACTCGGTCATGTCGGTGCGGACGACACCCGGCATGAGGTCGAAGGCCCGGATGCCGCGATCCCACCCCGCGAGGTGCGTCGACCCCGTGATGCGCGCCAGCGCCGTCTTGCTCACGTTGTAGGCGCTCGCCTCCGCGCCGGCCCGCCGGCCGGCCCCGGAGTTGAGGTTGACGACCCGACCGCTGCCCGCGGCGAGCAGGTGCGGGGCGACGGCCCACGTCACGAGGTAGGCGCCGAGGACGTTGACCTCGACGGTGCGCCACCACTCGTCGGGGTCAGAGGCGAAGAGGTCGACCTCGGTGTCGATGACCCCCGCGTTGTTGACGAGGAGGTCGATGCGACCCTGCCGCTCGACGACGTCGGCGACCCACTCCTGCACCGCGGCCCGGTCGGTGACCGGCGCGACGGCGGACGAGCCGCGCTCGACGACCCAGCCGGCGTCCTCGAGCGCGTCCGCGACGGCCCGGCCGATGCCCCGCGAGGCACCGGTGACGACGGCGACGAGGTGCCCGCCGCGGCCGGCCTCCTCCTCGGTGTCCGGCTCCGGGGTCACGTCGCCGTCGTCGTCGACCGGCTCGTCGAGGACGTCGGTCACGCCCGCTGCACCGCCCCGTGGACGCGCGCCGCCTCGGCCACCGCCGCGTCACGCAGGGCGGAGACCTCGTCGGTCGTCATCGTGCGCTCGGGGCTGCGGAAGGTCAGCCGGTAGGCCAGCGAGCGCCGGCCCTCCCCGACCTGGTCGCCCTCGTACACGTCGAAGAGCCGCACCTCCTCGAGGAGGTCGCCGCCCCCGGCGACGAGCGCCTCGTGGACCTGCGCGGCGGGCACCGACGCGTCGACGACGAGCGCGACGTCGCTCTGCGCCATCGGGTACGTCGCGAGCGTCGAGGCGCTGACCGTGCGGTCGGACGCCCGGGTCAGCGCGTCGAGGTCCAGCTCGCCGCCGACCGTGCGGGCGGGCAGCCCGAGGGCCGCGACGACCTTGGGGTGGAGCTCGCCGACGTGGCCGAGCACCGTGCCGTCGGCCAGCGAGACCCGTGCGCACCGGCCGGGGTGCCAGGGCATCACGGCGTCGGAGGTCACGACGACCTCGACGGCCAGCGCCTCGGCGAGCGCCTGCACGAGCTCGAGGACGTCGACGACCTCGGCCCGGCGCCCGGCGCCCCACCAGCCGGCGCGGTCGCGGTCGCCCGCGAGGAGCACCGCGAGGTGGCGCGGCTGCGGGGGCACGGCGTCGCGGATGGCCGCGAGCGTCGCGTCGGACGGGTGGATGCCGACGTCCTCGGTCGGGGCCGCCTGCCGCGGGCCGGTGAGGGCCGTGACGAGCCCGAGCTCGAAGAGCGCGACGTCCTTGGCGCCCCGGGAGACGTTGCGGCGCAGCGCGTCGACCATCGTCGACACGAGCGAGGTGCGCATCCACGGCTGCTCGTCCGAGAGCGGGTTGGCGATGCGCACGGTGCGCGCCGACTCGGCGGCGACGTCGAGCCCCAGCGCGACCCAGCGGTCCTCGCCGACGAACGGCGCTCCCCACACCTCGGAGAGGCCCTGCGCGGCGAGCAGGTCGGCGACGGTGCGCCGCACCCGCTGCGCGTGCGTGAGCCCCGATCCACCCGGTGGCGTCGGCAGAACCGACGGGATGCGGTCGTACCCGTGGATGCGGGCGACCTCCTCGACGAGGTCCTCGGCGGTCGTGAGGTCGGGGCGCCACGTCGGCGGGAGGACCGTGAGCAGGTCGCCGTCGGCCGCGACCGTGCAGCCGATCTGCTCGAGGACGCCCACGACGGTCGCGGCGTCGTACTCCACGCCGACGATCCGCGACGGGAAGCCCACCGACATCGGGATGGCCGCCGGCGCCTCGACCGACCCGGCGTCGGTGACCTCGTCGCCGGCCGTGCCGCCGCCGTACTCGACGAGCAGCTCGACCGCGAGCTGGAGCGCCGCGGGCGCGAGCTCGGGGTCGACGCCGCGCTCGAAGCGGCGGGAGGCCTCCGACGGCAGCCGGTGCCGGCGGGCGCTGCGCGCGATCGTCACCGGGTCGAAGTGCGCCGCCTCGAGGAGGACGTCGGTCGTCGAGCCGGACACCTCGGTGCTCGCACCGCCCATGACGCCGGCGAGCCCGATCGGCGTCCCGCCGCCGTCGGTGATGAGCAGGTCCTCCGGGTCGAGGGCCCGGTCGACGTCGTCGAGCGTCGTCAGCCGCTCCCCCGGCCGGGCGCGGCGCACGACGATCCTCTCGCCGAGGGTCGCCAGGTCGTAGGCGTGCAGCGGCTGGCCGAGCCCGAGCATCACGTAGTTCGTCACGTCGACGGCGAGCGAGATGGGGCGCATGCCGGCCTCGGTGAGCCGGGTGCGCATCCACCCCGGCGTCGGCGCCGCGACGTCGAGGCCGCGGACGACCCGCGCCCCGAACCGGTCGCAGCCCGCACGGCCGCGGATGGGCGCGTCGTCGGCGAGCTCGACGGGGTAGCCGCTCGGGCTCGCCGGCGGGACGCGCCGCGCGAGGTCGGCGACGGGGTCCGAGAACGCCGCGCCGGTGGCGTGGCCGTACTCGCGGGCCACGCCGCGCACCGAGAAGCAGTACCCGCGGTCGGGCGTCACGTTGACCTCGACGGTCTCGCGGTCCAGCCCGAGCAGGGCGATGGCGTCCGCACCGGGCACGCAGCGCTCGAGCATCGCGGGGTCGTCGGCGTAGCGACGGGTCAGGACGATGATGCCGTCGTGGTCCTCGCCGAGCCCGAGCTCGCGCTCGGAGCAGATCATCCCGGCCGAGACGTGGCCGTAGGTCTTGCGCGCCGAGACCTCGAGCGGACCCTGCGGGGTCGGCAGCACGCCCCCCGGGAGGATGACGACGACGAGGTCGCCCGCCTCGAAGTTGTGCGCGCCGCAGACGATGCCCTGGGGCTCGCCGGTGCCGTTGGCCGACCCGACGTCGACCGAGCACCAGTTGATCGTCTTGCCGTTCTTCTGCGGCTCCTTCTCCAGCGTCAGCACCCGCCCGACGACGAGGGGGCCGGTGACCCCGCCACCGTGCAGCCCCTCCTCCTCGAGCCCGACGGCGACGAGGGAGGCCGCGATGTCGAGACCCGTGGCCTCCTGCGGCACCGCGACGTACTCGCGCAGCCAGTCGACCGGAACCCGCATCAGATCTCCATCCCGAACTGCGCGTCGAAGCGCACGTCACCCTCGATCATGTCGCGCATGTCGCTGACCCCGGTGCGGAACATCAGCGCGCGGTCGATACCCATCCCGAAGGCGAACCCGGTGTAGCGGTCCGGGTCGACCCCGCAGGCCAGCAGCACGTTGCGGTTGACCATCCCGCAGCCGCCCCACTCGATCCAGCCGGTGCCCTTGCACGTGCGGCAGTCGGGGTCCTCGCCGCGGCAGACGAAGCAGCGCAGGTCCATCTCGGCGCTGGGCTCGGTGAACGGGAAGAAGGAGGGGCGCAGGCGCGTGGTGATGTCCGGGCCGAACAGCTCGGCGGCCAGCCGGTCGAGGGTGCCCTTGAGGTGGGCCATCGTGATGCCCTCGTCGACGGCGAGGCCCTCGACCTGGTGGAAGGCCGGCATGTGCGTGGCGTCGAGCTCGTCGGTGCGGAACACCCGGCCGATGGCCGCCACGTAGACCGGGACGCCGCGCTCGAGCAGGGTGCGCGCCTGCACCGGCGAGGTGTGCGTGCGCAGGATCAGCCCGTCCTGCGGGGGGTCGACGTAGAAGGTGTCCTGCATCTGGCGGGCCGGGTGGTCGGCGTCGAAGTTGAGGGCGTCGAAGTTGAACCACTCCGCCTCGATCTCCGGGCCCTCGACGACCTCCCAGCCCAGGCCGACGAAGAGGTCGGCGATGCGCTGCGACATCAGCTCGATGGGGTGGCGGCGGCCCAGCGGGCGGCGGCCGCCCGGCAGGGTGACGTCGAGCGCCTCCTCGACGAGGATGCGCTCGTCGCGCTCGGCCTCGAGCTCGGCCTGCCGCGCGGTGAAGGCCTGCCCGACGCGGCCGCGCGCCTGCCCGACGCGCTTGCCGGCCTCGGCCTTGGCGCTCGGCGGCAGGGCGCCGATCTCGCGGTTGGCGAGGGCGAGCGGGCTCTTGTCGCCCTGGTGGGCGCCGCGGACGGCCTTGAGCTCCTCGAGGCTCGTCGCGCCGGCGGCGGCGGCGAGCGCGGCCTCGACGGCGGCGTCGATCGTGGTGGGGTCGAGGGCGGCGACCTCGACGGGGTCGTAGCTGGTGTTGGGTCCGGACATCTGTCTGCTTCCACGTCGGTCGGGGTCGGCGGCACCGAGTCTAGGGAGCGGCGCGCCGGTGGCTGGACGGGGTCGTGCCCCCGGGCGCGGGAGCCGGTCGCAGGGACCGGCTGCGGGGTGCGGCGCTCAGGACGCGCGCGACACCGGGCCCGAGGGCCCGATAAATCGCTGCGGAGCGGTGGTCACGCGCCCACCCTAGCCGCAGGGGCGCTCAGTGCGTCGAGCGCTCCGCCGCGGGCTCGGGCACGGGCGCGGCGCCCGAGGGGCGCGCGGGCCAGGCCGAGACGACCACGACGACGAGCAGCCCCACCGCCGCGACGGCGAGGAAGGCGCTCGGGGCGCCGTAGTGGTCCGCCGCGAAGCCGGCGAGCGGGGCGCCGACGGCGCCGCCACCGGTGAGGGCCGAGCCGTGCCAGCCCATCGCCTCGCCGCGCACCCGCACCGGGACCGCCCGGACCGCCTCGTCGACGGTCGCGGTGATGGTCGGCGCGCACAGCAGGCCGGCGACGAGGGCGAGGACGCCGAGCTGCAGCGGCGTCTGCGCGAAGGCCATCGGGGCCGTGACGACGACGAGCGTGAGCAGCAGCCACCGCGAGGGCACCTCGCGCGAGAGCGCCCCGTAGACGAGGCCCCCGACGAGCGACCCCAGGCCCCAGAGCACGATGACGAGCCCGAGCGCCGAGACCTCGCCGAGCTCCCGGACGGCGGCGACGAAGCCGAGGTCGGAGCCGGAGAGGACGACGGCGGTCGCGAGGACGCTGAGCAGCACCGGCAGGAACGGCCCGAAGAGCCAGGTCCGGCGGCGCACGCCGGTGTCGTGGGTCTCGCGCTCGGCCTCGCCGCGCAGGGGCGGGTCGACGAGCCACAGGACCGCCCCGGCGAGCACGCCGAGCACCTGGACCCAGAAGAGCACCCACGTGCTGCCGTACTGCGTGACCGCCCACACCCCGACGGCGGGAGCGGTCATGAAGACGAGCTCGAGGGCGGCGGAGTCCAGCGAGATGGCCGTGCGCCGGTCCTGCTCGGGCACGACGGCGATGACCGCCTGCCGGATGATCGAGGTGACCGGGACGAGGAAGAGCCCCCCGATCGTCGCCAGGACGAGCAGGACCCAGTAGCCGACGAAGGGCGCCGCCAGCCAGCACGCGCCGGAGACGAGGACCGAGGGGCCGACGAGCGCCCGCAGACCGCGACGGTCGAGCAGCTTCCCGCGCCAGGGGCTGCCGAGGGCGATGGCGACGGTCACCAGACCACCGACGAGCCCGGCCTGCGTGTAGCTGCGACCGAGGGTCGTGACGACGTGGACGGTCAGCAGGACCGGGGTCGCGAACAGGGCCAGGCGCGAGAAGACGCCGAGGAGCAGGGTGCGCCGCAGCGACGGTCTGGAGAGGACGCGCCGGTAGGGCGCCAGGGTCACCGTCGTCACCCGCACACTCTGTCACCGCCGCGGCCCGCTCGCCATCCGGGGAACTGCCCGGACCGGCCCCGAGATGCCCTGTCGCTCACGGCCGTCGCAGCAGGTCGGCGGGGTGATGATGGCGAGGGAGGATCCGACCTCGAGAGGAACCCGATGACGAACGACCCGTACGAGAACCCCGACCAGCTCGGCACGCCCACCGGCTCGACCATGTCGAACGGCGCGCCCACCGAGAGCGACGAGCACAGCCTCAGCCTGTCCCCCAACGGGCCGCTGATGCTGCACGACGTGCACCTGCTCGACACGCTCGCGCACTTCAACCGCGAGAACATCCCCGAGCGCAAGCCGCACGCCAAGGGCTCCGGCGCGTTCGGCACCTTCACCGTCACCCACGACATCACGAAGTACACGAAGGCGGCGGTCTTCCGGCCGGGGGCGACCTCGCGCACGCTCGCCCGGTTCTCGACCGTCGCGGGTGAGCTCGGCTCCCCCGACACCTGGCGCGACGTGCGCGGGTTCTCGGTGCGCTTCTACACCGAGGAGGGCAACTGGGACCTCGTCGGCAACAACACCCCGGTCTTCTTCCTGCGCGACCCGATGAAGTTCCCCCACTTCATCCGCAGCCAGAAGCGCCTGGCCGACTCCGGCCTGCGCGACGGCACGATGCAGTGGGACTTCTGGACCAACTCCCCCGAGTCGGCCCACCAGGTCACCTACCTCATGGGCGACCGCGGGCTGCCCCGCTCGTGGCGGTTCATGAACGGCTACGGCTCGCACACCTACCTCATGAGCAACGAGGCCGGCGAGAAGCACTGGGTGAAGTTCCACTTCCACACCGAGCAGGGGGTCGAGAACCTCACGAACGAGGAGGCCGAGCGGATCTCCGGGGCGGACTCCGACTACCACCGCCGCGACCTGTTCGAGGCGATCGACCGCGGCGACAACCCCCGGTGGACGATGTTCATCCAGGCCATGCCGTACGCGGACGCGAAGGACTACCGCTACAACCCGTTCGACCTGACCAAGGTCTGGCCGCACTCGGACTACCCGCTCATCGAGGTGGGCACCTTCGAGCTGAGCGAGAACCCGGTCAACCACTTCGCGCAGATCGAGCAGGCCGCGTTCGCGCCGAGCAACATCGTCCCGGGCATCGGCTTCTCGCCCGACAAGATGCTCCTCGCGCGGGTCTTCTCGTACGCCGACGCGCACCGGGCCCGGGTGGGCACCAACGCCCACCAGCTCCCGGTCAACCGGCCCCTGCCGGAGGTCGAGGAGAAGGCCAACCACCTCGTCTTCGACGGCGCGATGAACTACGAGGTCAAGGGCGGCCCCACGTACATCCCGAACAGCATGGGGCGCGGGCACTCCACGTTCCAGGGGCCGGTCGCCGAGGGCTGGGAGGCCGACGGCGAGATGGTCCGGCAGGCGTACGTCCTCCACGCCGAGGACGACGACTGGACCCAGGCCGGGATGCTCGTGCGCGACGTCTTCGACGAGGCCCAGCGCGACCGCTTCGTCGACACCGTCGCCGGCGCGCTCGGCGGCGTCCGGGAGGACGTGCTCGAGCGGGCGTTCGTCTACTGGAAGAACGTCGACGCCGAGACCGGAAAGCGCATCGAGGAGAAGGTGCGAGCCGGCGAGGGCGACCCCATCCCGGGCGCCCCGGACGAGGACAAGGCGGTCGTCGAGCGACCGCTGCACGAGAGCGCGGCCCGCTGACCCGCTAGCCGACGTCGGGGAACGTGGCCCGGAGGCGTGCACCGCCTCCGGGCGCGTCCTCGACGACGACCTCACCACCGTGGGCCTCGACGAGCCCGCGCACGAGGTAGAGCCCGAGGCCGGTGCCGTGCTTGGCGCCCGCCTGCCAGAACCGGGAGAACACGAGCTCGCGGTGCTGCGGCGCGATGCCGTCACCGTCGTCGCTCACCGTGACGTCGACCGCGGCCGGCCCGTCCCAGTGCGAGCGCTCGGCGGACAGCCGCACGGTCCCCTTGCCGTGGCGCAGCGCGTTGTCGACGAGGTTGGTCATCACCTGCTCGAGGCGGTCCGGGTCGGCCCACACCACGTCGAGCCCCTCCTCGACCTCGACCTGGAGCTGCTCGCGGTCCATCCCGGCGGCCACCCGACGCTCGACCTGGCCCTCGAAGCGGGTGCGCAGGTCGAGGGGCTGCGGGTGGACGGTGAGCCGGCCGGTGCCGATCCGCGAGGTGTCGAGCAGCTCGGTGATCAGGCGCGTCACGCGGTCGGCGTCGGCCTCGATCGTCTCGAGCATGAGGCGCTTCTGGTCGTCGGTGAACCGGTCCCAGTTGCGCAGCAGCGTGCTCGAGAACCCCTTGACCCCGGTCAGCGGCGAGCGCAGCTCGTGGGCGACGGAGGTGAGGAGCGCGGCGGACTCCTTCTCGGCGCGGCGCCGGCCCTCGGCGTCGCGGATGCCGATGACGACCGAGCGGACCGGGCCGCAGCGCCACTCGCGGACGTACTTCGCCGTGACGAGGAGCTCGCGGCCGCTCGGCAGCACGAGGAGCCGCTCGCGGTGCCCGGTGCGGGTCTCGAGGCCCTCCCAGGGCGAGGACAGCTCCCACCAGGAGTCGCCCCCGAGGTCCTGCAGGGGCAGCGCCTCGACGACGTCGCGGCCGACGACGTCGGCGGCGCGCAGGCCGGTGATGCGCTCGGCCCGGCTGTTCATGAAGCGCACGATCCGCTTCGGGCCGACGGCGGCGACGAGCCCGTCGGGGATGAACTCCAGCCCGTTGGCGGCCAGGTCGTCGGGGACCATGAACCGCTCCGTCATGGGTCGCACGCTACCTCCCGGACCCGCCGGACCGCAGCACACCCGCCGAGGCGTAGAGGCAGATCGTCGCCGCCATCGCGAGGTTGAGCGACTCGGCCCGACCGTGGATCGGGACGCTGACGACCTCGTCGCAGAGGGTGCGGGTCTCCTCCGGCAGCCCCCACGCCTCGTTGCCCATGACCCAGCAGTGCGGGCCGGTGAGGTCGGCGTCGGGCAGCGCGGTGCGGCCCGTGCCGTCGGCCGCCAGGGTTCGCACGCCCCGCTCCCGCAGGGCCGCGAGGGTCCCCTCCACCTCGAGCCCGGTGACGACGGGGAGGTGGAAGAGGGAGCCGGCCGTGGAGCGGACGACCTTCGGCGAGAGGACGTCGACCGAGGAGTCGCTGACGAGGACGGCGTCGGCGCCCGCCGCGTCGGCGCCGCGGATCACCGTGCCGGCGTTGCCCGGGTCGCGGACGTTGGTCAGCAGGACGAGCAGGCGGGGGCCGGCGTCGAGGACCGCGCCGAGGGTGAGCGGCTCGTCGTCGACGACCGCGAGCACGCCCTGCGGCGCCTCGGACTCGGCCATCCCGGCGAGGACCTCGGCGCTCACCTCGTGCAGCCACAGCTGCGCGGCCCGGGCCGGCGCGACGATGTCGTCGGCGTACCTGGCCGCGGCCTCGGGGGTGAGGTAGAGGTCGCGGACCCGGCCGGCGGCGTACCGGACGGCCTCGCGCACGCCCTGTGGTCCTTCGACGCAGAAGCGGCCGGTGCGCTGTCGCACCGACCGCTTCTGCAACGAGCGGACCGCCTTGACCCGGTCGGACCGGGGGTTGGTCAGCACTCGGGGGTCGCTCAGGCGGAGGCCTTGGCGGGCTCGCGGGCCGGCTGGTTGGCCTTCGAGAGCTCGACGAGCGCGGCGAACGCGGCCTCGTCGTTGACCGCGAGCTCGGCGAGCATGCGGCGGTCGACCTCGACCTCGGCGGCCTTGAGGCCCTGGATGAAGCGGTTGTAGGTCATGCCGTTGGCGCGGGCCGCGGCATTGATCCGCTGGATCCAGAGGCGACGGAAGTCACCCTTGCGGGCCCGGCGGTCGCGGTAGGCGTAGCCGAGGCTGTGCTGGACCTGCTCCTTGGCCTTGCGGTACAGGCGCGAGCGCTGCCCGCGGTAGCCGCTGGCCCGCTCGAGGACGACCCGGCGCTTCTTCTGGGCGTTGACCGCCCGCTTCACGCGTGCCACGTGAGTTCTCCTTGCTCTGCTTCGTCAGTAGGTGGGGGTGGGTCGGCTCACTTGCCGAGGAGCTTCTTGATCTTCGGGGCGTCGGCCGGCGAGACGAGGACGTCCTTGGAGAGGCGACGGGCCTTCTGCGGCGTCTTCTCGTGGAACTTGTGCACGTGGCCGGCCTGCTCGCGCATGACCTTGCCCGAGCCGGTGATCCGGAAGCGCTTCTTCGTGCCGCTGTGGGTCTTGTTCTTCGGCATGGTGCCGATCTCTCCTTGCGTCGGTGGTGCGTCGGGGGTGTGTCTGTCGGGGGGCGGGCGTCAGCCCGCGGTGGTGGTCTCGTCGGCCGTCGCGGCCGGCTCGGCCGCGCTGTCCTCGGAGACGGTCGCCTCGTCGCTCGTCGTGGTCTCGTCGAGCGGCTCGTCGGCGGCGGCGTGACCGGCCTTGGCCTCGTCGCGCTTCTTGCGCTGCTCGGCCATCGCCTGCGCCTTCTTCTTCGTCGGCGCGAGGACCATGACCATGTTGCGGCCGTCCTGCTTCGGCTGGGACTCGACGATGCCGAGCTCCGCGACGTCCTGCGCGAGGCGCTGGAGGAGGCGGAAGCCGAGCTCGGGGCGCGACTGCTCGCGACCGCGGAACATGATCGTCACCTTGACCTTGTCGCCGCCCCCGAGGAACCGGACGACGTGGCCCTTCTTGGTGCCGTAGTCGTGCGGGTCGATCTTCGGGCGGAGCTTGATCTCCTTGATGACCGTGTTGACCTGGTTCTTGCGTGCCTCACGGGCCTTCATGGCGGCTTCGTACTTGTACTTGCCGAAGTCCATGAGCTTGGCGACCGGGGGCTTGGCCATCGGCGCGACCTCGACGAGGTCGAGGTCCGCCTCCGCCGCGAGACGGAGCGCGTCCTCGACGCGGACGATGCCGACCTGCTCGCCGTTGGGGCCGACCAACCGCACCTCGGGAACCCGGATGCGGTCGTTGATGCGTGGCTCGCTGATGTGCTTCTCCTTCGTCACGTCCTGCGAATCGGTGCCCGCCGGCACGAGAAAGGCTCCTCGCGCCGGGTGCGAGGAGCCTGTCGTTTCCGACCGGCCCACCACGGGATGCCGCGGCACACCCTCTGCGGGTGCGCACGACGTCTCGTCGCGGACCGGGAACCCGGCGACCCTGGGGTCGACGCGGGTGGAAGCGGGGCTTCTCTTGCACACCGCCCCGTGACGAGGCGGTCGGTCAGCGGTCAACGTTACCAGCAGCGGCCCTCGGGCCGAAATCGCTCAGACGATGCGGAAGGCGAGGCCGTCGACGCGGGCCCGCAGCTCGCCGTCGGTGGCGAGCCGCTCCCCCACCCGGGTGGCGACCGCCCGCACCTCGTCCGCGTCCAGCCCGGCCCGCAGGTGGAGCACGATGCCGAGCACGCCGGCGCCGTGCGGGGCGCCCTCCTCGACCTCGTGGCCGGCGACGGCGGGCTCCTCGGCGAGGGCGGTGGCGACCGCCCGGGCGACGAAGGGGTCCGTGTGGGCCGGCTCCCACGCCCGCTCCTGCGCCAGCGCCCAGAGCATCGAGGGCCGCAGCACCCTCGTCGCGGGGCCGGCGACGTCGACGACGAGGACGTCGCAGCCCTCGGAGACCGCCGCCTGGGCGGCGCGCGCCGGCGTGACCGGCACGGGTCGGGCGGCGGCGTCCCACGCGGCGAGCGAGTCGGCGCCGGTGAAGACGGGCAGGGCGCGCGAGCCGTCGGGGGCGACGAGGGTGACCGCGGCCATGTCGACGCCCTTCTCGACGGCGAGCGGGCCGGTGGCGTCGACCTCGGTCGGCTCGGCGACGACCGGCACGAGGAGGCGGCCGCCCGCGAGCGCGCGCATGAGCGCGAGGTCGTCGCCCGGGGCCGCGAGGAGCGCCCGCAGCGCCGGGTCGGCCTCGCCGGTGTCGGACTCGAAGCCGGACGGGCTCAGCTCGCGCCGCTGCCACGGGGTGCCCGCGGAGTCGCTCGCGGCGCCGCTGGTCTCGGGATGGTCGTCAGGCACGTCAGTCACGGTACCGAGCGGCCTCAGGCGACGGGCTCGCGGGCGGGAGGCGGCGCCACCCGTGCGGCCGCGCGGGCGGCCCGGCGTCCCCGGGCGGCACCGGAGGTGACGAGGCTCCCGAGCAGCGCGACGAGGACGCCCGCCGCCGCGACGACGAGGAAACCCGCGCCCCAGCCGGCGTGGTCGATGACGAACCCGGTGAGGGGCGCACCGAGCGCGGTGCCGGCGGTCATCGAGGAGCCGTGCCAGCCCATCGCCTCGCCGCGGGCCGACGCCGGGACCGCCCGGCTCACCTGGTCGATCGTCGCGGTGATGGTCGGGGCGCAGAACAGGCCGGAGACGAGCGCGAGGACCCCGAGGGTCCAGGGGCCGCCGGCCAGCGCCAGCGGAGCGGTGGTGACGGCGAGGCCGCCGAGCAGCCAGAAGGCGCTGACCGAGCGGTGCATCCCGCCGTAGACGAGGCCGCCGACGAGCGAGCCGAGGGCCCAGACCGCGAGGACCGGGCCGATGGCGCCCGGCGCGCCGAGGTCGCGCAGCGCGGCGACGACGCCGAGGTCGGTGCCGGAGAGGACGACGGTGCTCGTCGCGGCCCCGAGGCAGACGACGAGGAAGCCCGGGCGCAGCCAGGCCGAGCGCGGGACGGCGGCCCGCGCCGGCTCGTCGGGGTCGACGTCCTCGCGCAGGACCGGGTTCGCGACCCAGAGCAGGACCCCGGCGAGGACGCCGGCGCCCTGGACCGCGAGCAGGACGAGGTCGGTGCGCCACGCGGCCGCGGCCCAGACGCCGAGCGCCGGCCCCACCATGAACGAGAGCTCGACCGCGACCGCGTCGAGCGAGATGGCGGTGCGCCGGTCCTCCTCGGGGACGGCCGCGATGACCGCCTGCCGGATGATGCTGAAGGACGGGACGACGAACAGCCCGGCGAGGGTCGCGAGCCCGAGCAGCCACCAGTAGCCGAGGAACGGCGCCACCGACCAGCAGGCCGCCGTGACGAGCACCGACGGCGCGACGACGCGGCGCAGCCCCCGACGGTCGAGCAGGCGCCCGCGCCACGGCCCGGAGACGGCGATCGCGAGGGTCGCAGCGGCAGCAACCACACCCGCCTCGCCGTAGGAGCGACCCAGCGCCGAGACGACGTGGAGCGTGATGACGACCCCGCCGGCGAAGATCGGCATCCGCACGAGCACCCCGAGGAGGAGGGCACGGCGCAGGGCGGGCACCGCGAGCACGCGGCGGTAGCGGGTGGTCACCCGCCGATGGTCGCACCCACCACCGACGCTGGCGAAAACGGCGCCCGCACCCCTCAGGGGCGGCCGGCGACCTCGAGGGCCTCGGGGAGGGTGAACGCGCCGCGGTAGAGCGCCGACCCCACGATGGCGCCCTCGACGCCCTCGGCGACGAGCCCGCGGACCGCGGCGATGTCCTCGAGGGTCGAGATGCCGCCCGACGCGACGACAGGCCGGTCGGTGCGGGCGCAGACCTCGCGCAGCAGTCCGACGTTCGGGCCCTTCATCATCCCGTCCTTGGCGACGTCGGTCACGACGTAGCGGGCGCAGCCCTCGCGGTCGAGCCGCTCGAGGGTCTCCCACAGGTCGCCGCCCTCGCTCGTCCAGCCGCGGGCGGCCAGCGTGGTGCCCCGGACGTCGAGGCCGATGGCGACGCGGTCACCGTGCTCGGCGATGGCGCGGGCCGTCCACGCGGGGTCCTCGAGGGCGGCGGTGCCGATGTTGACGCGCCGGCAGCCCGTGGCGAGGGCCCGGTTCAGCGAGTCCTCGTCGCGGATGCCCCCGCTCATCTCGACGTGGATGTCGAGGCGGCCGACGATCTCGGCGAGCAGGTCGGCGTTCGAGCCGCGCCCGAAGGCGGCGTCGAGGTCGACGAGGTGCAGCCACTCGCTGCCCTGCTCCTGCCAGCGCAGGGCGGCCTCGATCGGGTCGCCGAACTCGCCGCCGCTGCCGGCCACGCCCTGGACCAGCTGGACGGCGCGGCCCTCGACCACGTCGACGGCGGGCAGGAGCTCGAGGCGGGGCTGGTCGCTCATGGGTCCAGTCTGCCGGTCGCCCACCGGCCGCCACCGACCGGTCCACCCGACCTCACCCCCACCCTCGGACCTCACGCGTATCGGGTGACCCGATACGCGCGTGACGTGGGGGATCGGCCCGGGGACCTGGTGTCCCGCTGACGGCGCGGTCAGAGCGAGCGGACCCAGTTGGCGAGGAGGGTGAGCCCCGCCTCGCCGGACTTCTCGGGGTGGAACTGCGTCGCCGCGAGCGGACCGTTCTCGACCGCGGCGACGAACCGCTCGCCGTGCGTGGCCCACGTGACCTTCGGGGCGACGCCCGCGAAGGTGTCGTCCGGGGGCGCGAGCTCCCAGTCGTGGACCGCGTAGGAGTGGACGAAGTAGAAGCGCTCGGACTCCACCCCGGCGAACAGGGAGCTTCCAGGGGGGACCTCGACCTCGGACCAGCCCATGTGCGGCACCACCGGCGCGTGCAGCCGGGTGACGGTGCCGGGCCACTCCCCCACCCCGGGCACCGGGGCGCCGCTCGGCTCGGCCGAGCCGTCGAAGAGCACCTGCATCCCGACGCACACCCCGAGGACCGGGCGGCCCCCGGCGAGGCGCCGGCCGATGATGAGCGGGCCGCGGGCGGCGGCGAGCCCCGCCATGCAGGCGTGGAAGTTGCCGACGCCGGGCACGAAGAGGCCGTCGGCGGCCAGCGCCGCCTCCGGGTCGCCGGTCAGCGTGACGCGGGCGCCCACGTGCTCGAGCGCGCGCACGGCCGAGCGGACGTTGCCGCTGCCGTAGTCGAGCACGACGACGTCGGGGCTCATCGGACCTCCCGCTCCCGGCCGACGGAGGGCTCGCCGCGGGCGGCCTCCCACTCGGCGCGGTGCTGTGCCTCGTCGGCGACGAGGCGGTCGAAGGCGAGGACGCCGCGGGCGCCGGGCTCGACGTCGGCAGCGCCGACCGGATGGCCGCGCACGAGCAGCTCCTCGCCGGGCAGCCCGAGCAGGCGCAGCACGGTGACGAGGACGTCGAGCGGCTCGCCGTCCCCGGCGCGCAGCACGCCGGCCACGTCCTGGACGCGGGCGCCGCCACCGGCGGCCCCGACCAGCTCACCGAGGGCGAGCCGTGGCAGGGACGGCGTCTCGACCACCCCGGTCCGGGGCTGCCAGACGAGCCAGTGCTGGGCGCGCCGGACGCCGCCGGGCTGGAGGGTGACCACCGCGTGACCGCCCAGGGCGAACATCCCGATGGCCGGGCACGCCGAGCGGGGCACCGGCCGGGCGGCCAGCACCTCGAGGGCGACGTCGAAGGGGGCGGCGCTGCGGGCCGCGTCCTCGGCGACCGTCACCGCCGTCCAGCGCCCATACGGCACGACCGTCGCCGCGACGAGCCCACGGCGCAGCCACCGGCCGACCGCGGCGGGTGGCCGGCGCACCAGGAGCAGCCCGTGCCCTGCGCTCGGGCGCGCGTCGGCGGCCACGGCGTTAGAGCGCACCCTTCGCACTCGGGACGCCCTCGACCCGCGGGTCGCGGGCGACGGCGGCGCGCAGGGCGCGCGCGAGCGCCTTGAACTGGGCCTCGACGACGTGGTGCGGGTCGCGGCCCGCGAGGACGCGGACGTGGAGGGCGACCTGGGCGTGGAAGGCGAAGGACTCGAGCACGTGGCGCGTCAGCGAGCCGACGTAGTGGCCGCCGATGACGACGTGCTCCTGGCCGGCCGGCTCGCCCTCGTGGACGCAGTAGGGGCGGCCGGCGACGTCGACGACGGCGAGGACGAGCGCCTCGTCGAGCGGGACGGTGGCGTCGCCGAAGCGCGAGATGCCGGACTTGTCGCCGAGCGCCTCGCGGACGGCCTGCCCGAGGACGATCGCGACGTCCTCGACGGTGTGGTGGGCGTCGACGTGGGTGTCGCCGTCGGCGCGCACCGTGAGGTCGATCAGCGAGTGCTTGGCGAGCGAGAGGAGCATGTGGTCGTAGAAGGGGACGCCGGTGCTCACCTCGCCGCGGCCGGTGCCGTCGAGGTCGACGGTCACCTCGACGGTGCTCTCGGACGTGGCCCGGCGCACCGTGGCGGTGCGGTGGCTCTCGGCGGTGCTCACGGGGCTGCTCCAGCGTGGGTGGGGACGAGGGCGGTCAGGGCGTCGAGGAAGGCCGTGGTCTCCTCGGGCGTCCCGGCGGTGACACGAAGATAGTGCGGGATGCCGACGTCCCGGACGAGGACACCCCGCTCCAGCAGCGCCTGCCACGTCGCGTGGCTGTCGCGCAGGCCGCCGAAGAGGACGAAGTTGGCGTCGCTGGCCACCGGGTCGAGCCCGAGCGCGGCGAGCTCGGTGACGATGCGGTCGCGCTGGTCCTTGACGACGCCGACGGTCTCGAGCATGAGGTCGGCGTGGGCGAGCGCGGCGCGGGCGACGGCCTGCGTCGGCGAGGACAGGTGGTAGGGCATCCGGACCAGCCGGAGGGCGTCGACGAGGACCGGGTCGGCCGCGAGGTAGCCCAGGCGGCCCCCGGCGAGAGCGAACGCCTTGCTCATCGTCCGCGTGACGACGAGCCGCGGGCGCCCCTCGAGGAGGGTGAGGGCCGACGGCGTGCCGGGCCGCGCGAACTCGGCGTAGGCCTCGTCGACGACGACGAGGCCGTCGGTGGCGTCGTGCACCGCCTCGACCGTCGCGAGGTCCAGGGCCGTGCCGGTCGGGTTGTTCGGCGAGCAGAGGAAGACGACGTCCGGGCGGAGCCCACGCACCTGGGCGACCGCGGACGCGGCGTCGAGGTCGAAGGCCCCGGCACCCGCGACGCCCCGCATCCCGTCGACCCACGTCGTGCCGGTCGTCGTCGTGATGATCGGGTGCATCGAGTAGGCCGGGGTGAACCCGAGCGCCACCCGGCCCGGGCCGCCGAAGGCCTGGAGCAGGTGCAGGAGCACCTCGTTCGAGCCGTTGCCGGCCCAGACCTGCTCGGCCGTGACGGCGGTGCCGCCGCGCGAGAGGTAGGCGGCGAGGTCGGTGCGCAGCGCGGTGAACTCGCGGTCCGGGTAGCGGTTGAGCCCGGTGGCCACCTCGGCCACCGCGCGCGTCATCGCCTCGGCGACGACCGCCGGCACCGGGTAGGAGTTCTCGTTGGTGTTGAGGGCCACCGGCACCTCGAGCTGGGGTGCCCCGTAGGCGGTCCGGCCCCGCAGGTCCGGCCGGAGCATCGCCTCGATCGTCGTGCGGGGGTCCATGCCGTGGAGTCTAGGAGGGCTGCCGGGAGGGGCTGCGCGGCGGACCACCCTGCGGCCCGCCGCGCCGCCCCGTCGCGGCCCGTCCAGGTCAGAAGTCGTCGTCGAACGTCACCGAGCCGCCGACCCCGACCTGGTAGGCCGAGACGCGGCGCTCGAAGAAGTTCGAGAGCTCCTGGACGTCCTGCAGCTCCATGAACGCCAGCGGGTTCGGGGAGCCGTACAGGGGCGTGATGCCGAGCCGCTCCAGCCGCCGGTCCGCGACGTGCTCGAGGTAGGAGCGCATGTCGGCGGTCGACAGCCCCGCCACCCCTCCCCCGAGCAGGTCCTGCGCGAACTGCGCCTCGGCGTCGACGGCCTCCGCGAGCATCCGGCGCACGTCGTCGGCGAAGGCGTCGTCGACGAGGTCCGGCTCCTCGGCGCGGGCGGTGTCGAAGACGTCGAAGGCGAACGCCATGTGCATCGACTCGTCGCGGAAGACCCAGTTCGTGCCGGAGGCGAGGCCGTTGAGCAGGCCGCGCGAGCGCAGGAAGTACACGTACGCGAAGGCACCGTAGAAGAACAGCCCCTCGATGCACGCCGCGAAGCACACGAGGTTGAGCAGGAACGCCCGCCGGTCCTCACGGGTCTCGAGGGTCCGCAGGTCGGCCAGGGAGTCGATCCACCGGAAGCAGAAGTCGGCCTTGGCCTTGATCGACGGGATGTTCTCGACGGCCGCGAACGCCTCGAACCGCTCGCGCTCGTCGGGGACGTAGGTGTCGAGCAGCGTCAGGTAGAACTGCACGTGCACCGCCTCCTCGAAGAGCTGGCGCGAGAGGTAGAGGCGCGCCTCGGGGGCGTTGACGTGCTCGTAGAGGTTGAGCACGAGGTTGTTCGCGACGATCGTGTCGCCCGTCGCGAAGAACGCGACGAGGCGCTTGACGAGGTGCTGCTCGGCCGCGCTGAGCCTCCGGAGGTCCGCGAGGTCGGAGTGCAGGTCGACCTCCTCGACCGTCCACGTGTTCTTGATGGCGTCGCGGAACCGGTCGTAGAAGTGCGGGTAGCGCATCGGGCGGAGCGTGAGGCTCATGCCGGGGTCGAGCAGCCGCGCGTCCTGGCCGGAGGTCGAGGCGGTGGTGGGCGTGGTGGCGGGGGTGGTCACTGGCAGGCCTCGCAGCTCTCGGGGTTCTCGAGCGAGCAGGCGAGGGCCTCCTCGTCGGTCGGGGTGGTCGTCGTGGGCAGCGGTGCGGCGGAGCGGGTCTCGGACACCGTCGCCTGCTGGATGCGCGTCGCCGGCCGCGAGCGCAGGTAGTACGTCGTCTTGAGGCCGGACTTCCACGCGTGGAGGTACATCGACGACAGCTTCCCGATCGTCGGGCTGGCCATGAAGAGGTTGAGCGACTGGCTCTGGTCGACGTACGGCTGGCGGGCGGCGGCCATCGCGATGAGCGCCCGCTGCGGCAGCTCCCACGCCGTGCGGTAGAGCGTGCGGACGTCCTCGGGCAGGTCGGTCAGGCCCTGCACCGACCCCTCGGCGCGCTTGACGGCGTCCCGCGTGGCGGCGGTCCACAGGCCGCGGGCCTTGAGCTCGCGCACGAGGTGGCCGTTGACCTGGAGGAACTCGCCCGACAGCGTCTCGCGCTTGAAGAGGTTCGAGACCTGCGGCTCGATGCACTCGCCGCAGCCCGCGATCGAGGCGATCGTCGCGGTCGGGGCGATGGCGACGACGAGGCTGTTGCGCAGTCCGTGCTCGGCCACGTTCTCGCGCAACCGGTCCCAGCGCTCGGGCTGCGTCGGCGTGACGTCGAAGTGGTCCGGGTGGAGGACCCCGCGGGCCGCCCGGGTGCGCCGGAACGCCGGGTGCGGGCCGTGCGCCGCGGCGAGCTCGCTGGAACGCTCGAGCGCCGTCAGCAGGACCTCCTCCGCGATCCGCGTCGAGAGGGCGAGGGCCTCGTCGGAGTCGAAGGGCAGCCGCAGCGTGAAGAGGACGTCCTGCAGGCCCATATAGCCCAGGCCGACCGGGCGCCAGCGCGGGTTGGACGCCGCCGCCTGCTCGCTCGGGTAGTAGTTGACGTCGACGACGCGGTCGAGGAAGGTCACGGCCGTCCGGACGGTCGCGCGCAGCTTGGCCCAGTCGACGTCGGTGCGGTCGGCCGTCAGGTGCCGCGAGAGGTTGACGGAGCCGAGGTTGCAGACGGCGGTCTCCTCGTCGCTGCTCACCTCGAGGATCTCGGTGCAGAGGTTGGAGAGGTGCACGACCTGGCCGGGCTCGGCGGTCTGGTTGCACGCGCGGTTCGCGGCGTCCTTGAACGTCATCCAGCCGTTGCCGGTCTGGGCGAGCGTGCGCATCATCCGTCCCCACAGCTCGCGCGCGGGCACCTGGCGCACGACCCGGCCCTCGCGCTCGGCGGCGCGGTAGGCCTCGTCGAACTCCTCGCCCCAGAGGTCGGTCAGCCCGGGCACCTCGCTCGGGTCGACGAGGCTCCACGGCTCGTCGGCCTCGACCCGGCGCAGGAACTCGTCGGGCAGCCAGTTGGCGAGGTTGAGGTTGTGGGTGCGGCGGGCGTCCTCGCCGGTGTTGTCGCGCAGCTCCAGGAACTCCTCGACGTCGGGGTGCCACGGCTCGAGGTAGACGCACGCGGCGCCCTTGCGCCGGCCGCCCTGGTTGACGGCGGCGACGCTCGCGTCCAGGGTGCGCAGCCACGGGACGATGCCGTTGCTCGTGCCGTTCGTGCCGCGGATCAGCGCGCCGCGCCCGCGGACCCGCGAGAAGGCGATGCCGATGCCGCCGGCGAACTTCGACAGGCGCGCCACCTGCTGGTAGCGCTCGTAGATGGAGTCCAGCTCGTCGCGCGGGCTGTCGACGAGGTAGCAGGAGCTCATCTGCGTGTGGCGGGTGCCGGAGTTGAACAGGGTCGGGCTGCTCGGCAGGTAGTCCAGGCGCGCCATCAGCCGGTAGAGCTCGAGCGCCTCACGGGTGCTCGTCGCGAGCCCGCAGGCGACGCGCAGGAGGAAGTACTGCGGCGTCTCGAGGACCAGCCGGGTCGTCGGGTGGCGCAGCAGGTAGCGGTCGCAGACGGTCCGCAGCCCGAAGTACTCGAAGAGCCGGTCGTTGGCCGGGTCGACGGCGCGGTCGAGCTTGACGGCGTTGGCCGCGACGAACTCCGCCGTCGCGTCGCCGATGAGGCCCTCGGCGTGCCCGAGCGCGACCGACTGGCTGAAGGACGCGACCCCGTGGCCGCGCACCTCCTTGTCGACGTAGCCGGCGAGCAGCCGTGCTGCCAGGCGGCTGTACTCCGGCTCCTCGCCGATGAGCTCGGCGGCGGTCTGGATCGAGAGCCGGTCCAGCTCGGCGGTCGTCGCGCCGTCGTAGAGGCCGCTGATGGTGCGGGTCGCGACGCGCAGCGGGTCGACCTCGTCGAGGCCGTCGCTGACGCGCTCGACCGCGCGGACGATCTTCGTCACGTCGACGGGCTCGGTGTCCCCGTCGCGCTTGCGCACGCGCATCGCGGTGCGGTGGGTCCCCGGAGCCGGCTGGTCGGGGGTGGTGGTCGCCGGGGCGGGGCCCTGGGCGGTGGTGGTCATGCTCTCTCCTCGCGAGCTCGATGAGCCTGTCGCGAGCCGCGCGAGGGGTGACGAGGAGCGTCGGGAGCGCCGGGTGGGCGGTGTCGCGCACCGTCCCCCGGACAACCCACCTGCCCTCCGTCGGCCGTCCCACGAGACCGCGAAAGGTGCCGCCCCCGGGTGGGGACGGCGCGACTGGCAGGTCTTCGGACTCGCGGGCCCGGCTCGCGCCGCCTACTGCCCGTCGCTTCCCAGGCCTCTCGGCCCAGTGCTCTGACGGGGGTCGTTCCCACTCACCGCTGCGGGGCAGTCCCGGACTCTCACCGGGTTCCCTCTTGCCCCTCTTCCCACCCGGGGGTGGATCGAGGACCAGCTGCGAGACACACCATATGTGGGGTCACCGACAACACGTCGCACCCACATGTCGTGGCGTGTCGCCGTCGTCCGGGGCGCTTCTCCTCACCACGCGGGCCGGGCCGTTCCTCTCCTCCCGGCGACCTGCGCAGGTCCCGGTGCGGTCGCACACGCAGCCGCGCAGGTCGCACGGAGGAGCGAGCGGATGCCCGCTCGACCACGGAAAGCCCGCACGTGCGGGGACATCGCGCTCGCCGAACCGGCGCGACCACGAAAAGCCCGCACGTGCGCGGACATCGCGCTCGCCGAACCGGCGCGACCACGAAAAGCCCGCACGTGCGGGGTATTCGTGGGCTCTGGTCCGGTCCGCCGGCTCTGGTCCGATCCGCCGGCTCTGGTCCGGTCTGCCGGATGGCGGTGAGATGTCACCGCCACTCGGCGAACCGGACCAGAGGCGGGCGTCAGGCGCCGGGCTCGACCTCGGGGACGCGGGCCAGGACGGCCTCGCCGTGGCCGGGGAGGTCCTCGGCGCGGGCGAGCGAGACGACGTGCGCCCCGACCTCGCGCAGGGCGTCCTGCGTGTACTCGACGACGTGGATGCCGCGCAGGAAGGACTGCACCGACAGGCCATTGCTGTGCGCCGCGCACCCGCCGGTCGGCAGGACGTGGTTGGACCCGGCGCAGTAGTCGCCGAGGCTGACCGGCGACCACGCGCCGACGAACACGGCGCCGGCGCTCGTGACCCGGGCGGCGACCGCGGCGGCGTCGGCCGTGATGACCTCGAGGTGCTCGGCGGCGTAGGCGTTGACGACGTCCAGCCCCACCTCGACGTCGTCGACGAGGACGATCGCCGACTGGCGGCCGGCGAGCGCCGTGGCCACGCGCTCGGTGTGCTTCGTCGCCGCGACCCGACGCTCGAGCGCCTCCTCGACGGCCTCGGCGAGCTCCGGGCTGTCGGTGACGAGCACGGCCGCGGCCAGCGGGTCGTGCTCGGCCTGCGAGACGAGGTCGGACGCGACGTGGTCGGCGTCCGCGGTGGCGTCGGCGAGGACGGCGATCTCGGTCGGGCCGGCCTCGGCGTCGATGCCGATGAGCCCCTTGAGCAGCCGCTTCGCCGCGGCGACGTAGATGTTGCCGGGGCCGGTGACGAGCGAGACCGGGTCGCAGACGTCGTCGCCGTCCTCGACCCCGTACGCGAACGCGGCCACGGCCTGCGCGCCGCCCATCGCCCACACCTCGTCGACGCCGAGCAGGTGGCAGGCCGCGAGGATGGTCGGGTGCGGCCACCCGCCGTGGTCGCGCTGCGGCGGGCTGGCGACCGCGAGCCCCGGCACGCCGGCGAGCTGGGCGGGCACGACGTTCATCACGACGCTGCTCGGGTACACCGCGAGACCGCCGGGGACGTAGAGGCCGACCCGGTCGACCGGCACCCAGCGCTCGGTGACGGTGCCGCCGTCGGCGACCTGCGTGGTCGTGTCGCGGCGGCGCTGGTCGGCGTGGACGAGGCGGGCGCGGCGGATGGACTCCTCCAGCGCGGCGCGCACGACCGGGTCCAGGGTCTCGACGGCGCGGGCGATGACGTCGGCGGGGACGCGCAGCGCCGGCGGTCGGACGCCGTCGAAGCGCTCGGCGGCCTCGTAGAGCGCGGCGGCGCCGCGGTCACGGACGTCCTCGACGATGGGGCGGACCGCCGCGAGGGCGGCCTCGACGTCGAACTCGGCGCGCGGCAGCGCGGCCCGCAGCTCGCGCAGGCCGGGGCGGCGTCCGCGCAGGTCGAGGCGGGGGACAACGGTCGTCGTGCGGTCGGGCATGGCGTCCAGTCTAGGTTCGGTGCGCGAGCGCCCCGCGCCGACGTTCGACAGCCGGCGTCCGTCCGGCTCAGCCGGTCTCGGCCTCGTCGTCGTCCCGACCCGCCGCGCGGCGCGGGGGACGCAGCGCCTGCTCCAGCACCTGGAGCAGCGAGCGCTCGGTGCCGGGCTCCGGCTGCGACGCCAGCAGGTCCGTCACCCGGCTCGCGATCGTCGCGAGCTTGACGTTGCCCCGCTGCGAGTAGCGCGAGAGCAGCCCGAAGGCGGCGTCGGCGTCGAGCCCGTAGGCGAACATCACCGCGCCCTTGACCTGCTCGATGGCCGCGCGGTCGGCCGTGGCGGCGGCCACCGCCTCGGCCGACACCTGGCGGCTGGCCCGCGACACGTCGAAGGCGATGCCCCGCAGGGCGGTCGGCTCCCCCGCGGCGTCGCGGATGACGTCACCGACGAAGGCGATGACCCGCTCGCGCTCCTCGTCGTCGCGCAGCCGGTACTGCCCGGCGAACGGTCCGGGCTCGCGGACGGCCTGCTCGAGGACCTCCGCGACCACCGGCCGGTCGGAGGGGTGCATCCGCTCGAAGACGAGGACCGAGGGGTCCCGACCGGTGTCGCGGACGCCGATGAGGACGTACATCTCCGGTGACCACGTCCAGCGCGCGGACGCGATGTCGAACGTCGCCTCCGCGAAGACCGCGCCGCCCTGACCTGCAGGGACACCAGGAGTCGATGCCACGCCGGAAGCATGCCACGGGCCCGCGACGCCCCGCACCGCGGTGTCGAAGGATGGGGGTCAGGCGTCGTAGAACTCGGCCTCGAAGGCCGCCCGCGCCCGGCGCGCCACCCGCCGGTAGCGCTCGGCGAGGTCCTGGGCGGTCCCGGACTCCATCCCGAGGATGCGGGCCACGCCGTCGGCGTCGCGGTCGTAGGTGGGGACCGAGTCGACCCCCTTGCCCCGGAAGAGGACCCCGGCGTTGCGCATCGCGGACGCCAGCCGCCACGCGCCGGCCAGCGCCGACGCGTGCTCGGCGTCGACGAGCCCCAGCTCCGCCGCCGCCTCGAGCGCCGCGAGGGTGGACGGCGTGCGCAGCCCGGGGTGCGCGTGCGCGTGGCGCAGCTGGACGAGCTGGACGACCCACTCGACGTCCGACAGGCCGCCGTGGCCGAGCTTGAAGTGCGTCTTGCGGTCGGCGCCGCGCGGCAGCCGCTCGGACTCCATCCGGGCCTTGAGCGTGCGGATCTCGCGCACCTGCCCGGCGTCCAGACCGCCCTCGGGCCACCGGATGGGTGCGACGAGGTCGACGAAGCGCCGCGCGAGGTCGGGGTCGCCCGCGACGGGGGTGGCGCGCAGCAGCGCCTGCGCCTCCCAGACCAGCGACCAGCGGGCGTAGTACTCGCGGTAGGAGGCGAGCGAGCGCACGAGCGGCCCCTGCTTGCCCTCGGGCCGCAGGCCGGCGTCGACGTCGAGGACCGGGTCGGGCCCGGGGCGGCCGAGCAGCGCGACGAGCCGGCGCACCACCTCCATCGCCTGGGCCTGCGCCGCGACCTCGTCGGCGCCCGGCAGCGGGTCGTGGACGAAGAGGACGTCGGCGTCGGAGCCGTAGCCCTGCTCGCGCCCGCCGAGCCGGCCCATCCCGACGACGAGCAGCCGGGTCAGCGGCTCGCCCTCCCCCACGACCTCGCGCAGGCACACCTCGAGGGTCAGCTCGAGCAGCGCCGAGGTGAGGTCGGTCATCGCGGCGCCGAGGTCGAGCGGCCCGAGCGTGCCCGCGAGGTCGGCGACGGCGATGCGGAACAGCTCGGAGCGCCGGATGACGCGGGCGGCGAGGACCGCCGACTCGGCGTCGTCCTTGCGCCCGGCCGCCGAGCGCATCCGCCGCAGCACGTCGTCGCGCGAGCGCGGGGTGAGCCCGCTGGAGTCGCCGAGGAACTGCACGCACTCGGGCGCCTGCTCGAGCAGCGACGCCGCGTACCGGCTGCGGGCGAGGGTGTGCGCGAGGCGTTCCGCCGCGGACCCCTCGTCGCGCAGGAGCCGCAGGTACCAGTGGGTCGAGCCCAGCTCCTCGCTGATCCGGCGGAACGCGAGCAGCCCCGCGTCGGGGTCGGCCTCGTCGGCGAACCAGCCGAGCATGACGGGCAGGAGCTGGCGCTGGATGGCCGAGCGGCGGCTCACCCCGCCGGTCAGGGCCTCGAGGTGGCGCAGCGCGTTCGCCGGGTCGCGGAAGCCCAGCGCGGAGAAGCGCTCCCGGGCCGCCTCTGGGGTCAGGCGCACGTCCTGGTCGGACAGGCGCGCCACGGCCGAGAGCAGCGGCCGGTAGAAGATGCGCTCGTGGAGCCGGCGCACCTCGCGCCGCCGGGCCCGCCACTGCTCCATGACCGTCTCGCCGGGGGCGCTCCGGTGCCCCATCGACCGCCCGAGGCGGCGCAGGTCGTCCTCGCCGGTCGGCATGAGGTGCGTGCGGCGCAGCCGGTACAGCTGGATGCGGTGCTCGAGCGCGCGCAGGTAGCGGTAGGCGTTCTCGAGGACGGCGGCGTCCTCGCGGCCCACGTAGCCGCCCGCCGACAGCGCCGCGAGCCCCTCGAGGGTGGTCGCCGTGCGCAGCGACTCGTCGGCGCGGCCGTGGACGAGCTGCAGCAGCTGGACGGAGAACTCGACGTCGCGCAGGCCGCCGGCGCCGAGCTTGATCTGGCGGTCGGCCTCGGCCTTCGGGATGTGCTCCTCGACGCGGCGGCGCATCGCCTGGACGTCGTCGACGAAGTGCTCACGGGTCGAGGCCTGCCAGACCATCGGCTGCACCGCGTCGCAGTAGGCGGCCCCGACCTCGACGTCGCCGGCGACCGGGCGCGCCTTGAGCAGCGCCTGGAACTCCCACGTCTTGGCCCAGCGCTCGTAGTAGGCGAGGTGGCTCGCGACGGTGCGCACGAGCGGGCCGTTCTTGCCCTCGGGCCGCAGCGCCGGGTCGACCTGCCAGAGCGACCCCGCGCCGGTCGAGGCCGAGCACAGCCGCATGAGCCGGGTCGCGAGGTCGGTGGCCACCGCCACGGCCTCCTCCTCCGGCACGCCGTCCGCGGGCTCCGCCGCGAAGATGACGTCGACGTCGGAGATGTAGTTCAGCTCGCGCCCACCGGTCTTGCCCATCGCGACCACCGCGAGACGGGTGCGCGCGGCGTCCGGGCCGACCTCCTGCCGGGCCAGGTGCAGGGCGGCCTCGAGGGCGGCGGCGGCGAGGTCGGCGAGCGCCTCCGCGGTGGACGGGAGCACCTCGAGCGGGTCGTCGGCCGTGAGGTCGAGGGCGGCGATGCCGATGAGCTGCTCGCGGTAGCCGATGCGCAGCGCGTCGGCGCCGGTCAGCTCCCCCGGCTCGGCCACCTGCCCGACGAGCCGGCGGACCCGCTCCGCCGCCGGCACGGGGGCGGCCTGCGTCGCCGCGGTCCACTGCTCCGGATGGGCGACGAGGTGGTCGGCCAACGCGGTCGAGGCGCCGAGGACGGCGAGCAGGCGGTGCCGGGCGACGGGGTCGGACCCGACGACCCGCACCACCTCGGCCCGTCGCGCGCGGTCGACGGCGACGGCCTCCATGAACCGGACCAGCCCGAGCAGCGCCGCGTCGGGGTCGGCCGTGCGGGCCAGCGACTGGCTGAGCCCGCCGGTCTCGATCCGCGCGGGGTCCCCGGCGAGCTCGGCGACGGCGGGGTCGTCGAGCAGGGCGTTGGCGCGGCGGGGGTCGGCGAAGCCGAGGCGGGCGATCCCCGCCGGGACGGACTCGGGCGCTCGGGAGCTCACGGTCCGACGCTCAGAGGGCGGGCAGGTAGCGCTCGAGCTCGAAGGCGGTCACCTGGTTGCGGTAGTCGGCCCACTCGGCCCGCTTGTTGCGCAGGAAGAAGTCGAAGGTGTGCTCGCCGAGGGTCTCGGCCACGAGCTCGCTCGACTCCATCACCTCGATCGCCTCGGACAGGCTCGCCGGCAGCGGCTGGATGCCCATCGCGCGGCGCTCGGAGTCGGTGAGGCTCCACACGTCGTCCTCGGTCTCGGGCGGGAGGTCGTAGCCCTCCTCGATGCCCTTGAGCCCGGCGGCGAGCAGCACCGCGAAGGTGAGGTAGGGGTTGCACGCGGTGTCGATGCTGCGCACCTCGACGCGGGTGCTCTGCCCCTTGTCCGGCTTGTACATCGGGACCCGGACGAGGGCCGAGCGGTTGTTGTGGCCCCACGTGAGGTGCGCGGGCGCCTCGCCGCCGCCCCAGAGTCGCTTGTAGCTGTTGACCCATTGGTTGGTGACCGCCGCGGTCTCGGCGCCGTGGTGCAGCAGGCCGGCGATGAACTGCCGCCCGACCTTCGAGAGCTGGTAGGGCGCGCCGGGCTCGTGGAAGGCGTTGGTGTCGCCCTCGAAGAGCGACATGTGCGTGTGCATCCCCGAGCCGGGGTGCTCGGCGAACGGCTTCGGCATGAACGAGGCGTAGATGCCCTGCTCGAGCGCGACCTCCTTGACGACCGTCCGGAAGGTCATGATGTTGTCGGCCGTCGTCAGCGCGTCGGCGTAGCGCAGGTCGATCTCGTTCTGGCCCGGGGCGGCCTCGTGGTGGCTGAACTCGACCGAGATGCCCATCTCCTCGAGCATCGTGATCGCGGCGCGGCGGAAGTCGGCGCTCGAGCCGTGCGGCGTGTGGTCGAAGTACCCCGAGGTGTCGATCGGCGCGGGGCTCTGCCCGGGCACCCAGCCCTGCTTGAGGAGGAAGAACTCGATCTCGGGGTGGGTGTAGAAGGTGAAGCCCATGTCGGCGGCCTTCGCGAGGGCCCGCTGGAGCACGTGCCGCGGGTCGGCCATGCTCGGCGTGCCGTCGGGCAGCGTGATGTCGCAGAACATCCGGGCGGTGCCGTTGCTCTCGCCGCGCCAGGGCAGCACCTGGAACGTGGACGGGTCCGGCTTGGCGAGCATGTCCGACTCGTAGACGCGGGCGAAGCCCTCGATGACCGAGCCGTCGAACCCGATGCCCTCGGCGAAGGCCCCTTCGAGCTCGGCCGGGGCGACGGCCACCGACTTGAGGGTGCCGAGGACGTCGGTGAACCAGAGCCGGACGAACCGGATGTCGCGCTCTTCGATGGTGCGGAGGACGAACTCCTGCTGACGGTCCATGCGCAGCATCCTGCCGCATCCGTGCGTCACGGGGGCGACGGGACGCCGAAGGGGGCCCGGGCGTCTCGCCCGGGCCCCCTCCGTGTGTGAGCGGGGTGCTCGTCAGGTCACTTGAAGGCGACCTTGACCATGAGCGTCCGACCACCGTTCTTCGACTTCTTGACGGTCATCGTCGTACCCGAGCCCGCGACCTTGGTCGAGTTCCAGGGGTTGATCGAGGACCAGTACTTCGTCGGGTTGCTGTCGTCGAAGGTCGCGATGCCCTTCGAGGACGGCACCGTCGAGGCGGACCCGTTCTTGTGGAACGTCACGCGGTCGGTGCGCTCGAGGCCGAAGGTGGCGTCGAACGGCTGGCGACGGTTGCCGAGGAGCGAGCCGTCGGCGAAGGCCACCGGGTTCGGACGCGCGTCGACCGGGAGGACCTGGCCACCGCCCGGGTGGGCGCTGGTGTTGTTGTCGCCGTACTCACCGTTGGCGAACCAGACGAGCATGCCGTTCTGGTACGGGAAGCGCTCGACCCAGTCGGGACGCGTGTTGCTCCAGCCGAAGTTGTACGGACCCGTCTTGAGGGTCTTGTCGTACCCGCTGTAGGTGCGGTTCTCGGCGAAGTAGGTGTCCTGCACCTGGCGCTCGGTCGTGCCGTTGATGATCTCGAAGCCGCCCTTGGCGGTCCACGCGCCGGCGCCGGACTCGACGTCGTCCGTGGTCGTCATCGTGCCGACCTTGGTGGTGATGTCGTCGACGAAGGCCTCGGAGGCGACACCGCCGTCGGTGGACATCCGGAAGCGGAACTGGACCTTCTTGCCGGCCCAGTCGGAGAGGTCCCAGCTGGCCTTGGTCCAGGCGAGGGCGCTGTCGGTGTCACCGTCGAGCGAGCCGTCGATGCCGTCGCCGACCGGGGTCCAGGTGGCGCCGCCGTCGGCGGAGACCTCACCGTAGAGGTAGTCGTAGTCGACCTCGATGTTGCCCGAGACGAACGCCTCGACCGAGCCGGAGGTCGCCCCCGTGAGGTCGACGTCCTTGGTGAGCGTGGAGGACAGGTCGTTGCCGAGCCCGCTCCACCACTCGCCCTTGCCGGAGTGCGGCGTGTTCTTCTCGGTGACGACCGTGCGCTTGGGCAGCGGCACGACGATCGCCTGCGCCTCGCTGTTGGTCACCTTGTCGGCGGAGCCGAGCTTGACCGTGGTGTCCTGGCCGTAGGGCACGACCACCGGGTCGAGCCAGCCGAGCTGGAGCTTCTCCCACGGGCCCATGTAGCCGGGCGTGGTGCCGATGGAGTCCTTGCCGTGGTTCAGCCACGAGCCGCCGGACATGAGGGTCCAGAAGCCGGTGCCGTTGTCGCCACCCGCGGTGTCGTAGAGGTCCGGCAGACCGAGGTCGTGGCCGAACTCGTGGGTGAAGACGCCGAGGCCGCCGTTCTCGGGCTCGGTCGTGTAGTCACCGATCCACATGCCGGAGTCACCCAGCGGCACACCGCCGAGCTTGTTGCCCGCGGGGCCGGTCTTGCCCTGGTCGGTGGAGTAGGCGTACCAGCGGTGGGACCAGATGGCGTCCTCGCCCTGCGCGCCGCCACCGGCCTCCTCGCCCTCACCGGCGTGGATGGCCTGGAAGTGGTCGATGTAGCCGTCGGGCTCGTTGAAGTTGCCGTCGCCGTCGTAGTCGTAGCGGTCGACCTTGTCGAACTGGGCGAGGTACTTCTTGATCTGCTTGTCGGTCTTGCCCTGGGCCTTCTGGTCGTCGTACCAGGCCTGGGCGGTGTCCTTGACGAACGGCCAGTAGGTGGTCGCGTCCGAGTACTTGTTCGAGCCGTAGCGCGCCTCGTTGTAGGGCACCTTGACCCAGTCGGAGACGTCGCCCTTGGCGAGGAAGCGGCCGTTGGACTGCTTGAGGTAGAAGTCCTTGAAGGACTCGCCGTTGCCGAACATCATGTCGAGGTAGTGCTGCCGGTTGAAGTCCGCGAGCCAGTACGTCGAGTTGTCGTTCTTGCGGTCCGGCTTCGGGATCTGGTTGTGCACGGGGCCGGCGGTGCCGCCGGTCGCCGCGTTGACCTTGTCACCGAAGTCGACGAGGACGGTGAAGATGTCCTCCTCGCGGTCGACCGGGTAGTTGACGTACTTGGTCTTGCCCGCCGTCCTGCCCTTGCGGTTGGCGTCGCCCTTCTTGCTCTTGACCTCGATCACCCGGTTGCCGTTGATCGTGGTCGTCTTCGCCGTGCCGTTGACGAGCTGCTTGACGGCGTCCTCGCGCAGCTCGGCCTGCGCCTCGGCGAGGGGGTTGGGCAGGTTGTCGAGCTTCTTCGCAGTGCCCTTCTCCGGGGTGTCCGGACCGGCGGGGACCGCCTGTGCCGTGGTCGGGGCCAGCGTCAGCGCGAGGGCTGCCACCGCCACACCCGACACCACGTTCACGTGTCGTCTCTTCACGAGATCTCCTCCATGGGTGGATGCCCCGCGTCCTGTCAGCGCAAGGCACCGTGGACGTAACCACAGGATCGGCGGCAGATCGAGGGTTGACCGGTGGGTTTTTCGGCGAACGGTCATCCGAACGGGACCGAAAGTCACCGGCGGGGGTATCGTCGAGATGGTCGAATTCGTTCGCCCGCACCGGAATTGCGCAAAAGGTCTGCACTTCACCCCGCAAAGGTAAATTCTTTACCAAGGCGCTCGACGCGTGTCGGCCTACGATCGGGCCCATGAGCGAGCAGGCCGCGGGCTCCCCCGCACCCGAGTCCACCGCCCCCTACGGCACCGGGGCCCAGGCCGCCCCGCAGCGTCGCGTCCGGGTCCCGCACCTGCTCGCGATGAAGGAGCGCGGCGAGCGCTGGGCGATGCTCACCGCCTACGACATGTACACCGCCGAGATCTTCGACGAGGCCGGCATCCCCGTCCTGCTCGTCGGCGACTCGGCCGGCAACAACGTCTACGGCTTCGAGACGACCGTGCCGGTCACCGTCGACCACCTCGTCCCGCTCGTGCGCGCCGTCACGAGCGCCGCCCGCCGCGCGATGGTCGTCGCCGACCTGCCCTTCGGCAGCTACCAGGCGAGCCCGCAGCAGGCCCTGGCGACGGCGACCCGCTTCATGAAGGAGGGGATGGCGCACGCCGTCAAGCTCGAGGGCGGCGCCGCGATGGTGCCCGAGGTCGAGCTGCTCGTCCGCGCCGGGATCCCGGTCATGGGGCACATCGGCTTCACCCCGCAGAGCGAGCACGTGCTCGGCGGCTACAAGGTGCAGGGGCGCGGGGCGGGGGCCGAGAAGCTCCTCGCCGACGCCCTCGCCCTCGAGGCGGCCGGCTGCTTCGCCGTCGTCATGGAGATGGTCCCGGCGCCGGCCGCGGCCGAGGTCACGAAGGCCCTGCACATCCCGACGATCGGCATCGGCGCCGGGCCGGAGTGCGACGCGCAGGTCCTCGTCTGGCAGGACATGGCCGGGCTGCGCGGCGGGCGGGCGCCCCGCTTCGTCAAGAAGTACGCCGACCTGCGCGGCGAGCTGCTCGGCGCCGCGCGTGCCTACGCCGACGACGTCGCCGGCGGCACGTTCCCCGCCGCCGAGCACTCCTTCGAGTCGTGACCGGGAACCCGGCCACCGGCAGCGAGCGTCCCAGCGCCATGTGGAGCCCGACCCCGCCCCCGCCCCGCCCGGGGCCGCCGACCCGCTGGTCGGCCCACCAGCACGGCCCGGAGGCCGCCCGCGCCTACCGCCAGCGCTTCCTCGACCTCGCGGCGTCCGGCCGCGACCTGCACGGCGAGGCCCGGTTCGTCACCGAGCTCGCGCCGCCGCCCTCCCGGGTCCTCGACGCCGGGTGCGGCTACGGACGGGTCGCGAGCGAGCTGACCCGGCTCGGCCACTACACCGTCGGGGTCGACGCCGACCCCGACCTCGTGGCCCTGGCCGAGGAGGACCACCGGACCCGGTTCGTCGTCGCCGACCTCGCGACGCTCGACCTGCGCACGGAGCAGGAGTTCCACGTCGTCGTCATGGCGGGCAACGTCGTGCCCTTCCTCGCGGACGGCACGCTTCCGGCGGTGCTCGAACGGCTGACCGCGCACCTGGCGCCCGGCGGGCACCTCGTCGCGGGCTTCTCGCTCGCGGGGTCGCTGCCCGACGGCGCCGCGGCGGTCGCGCCCGCCGACTACGACCGGTGGGCCCGCGCGGCCGGGCTCTCGTTCATCGGACGCTTCGCCGGGTGGGACCGCACCCGGTTCACCCCCGACAGCGACTACTCGCTGTCGGTGCACCGCCGCCTCGGCGGCTGAGCCCTCCGCTCAGGACGAGGTGCTCCCGCGCTCGTCCCACTCCTTGTCCTCGGCGTCCCAGCGCTCGGAGTTCTCGCGCGCCTTCTGCAGGGCCCCCTCGGCCGCCTCCCGCGAGTCGTACGGGCCGAGGACGTTCGCGTCCTGGCTGCGGTCCGCGTCGGTCTCGACCTGGCCGGTGTCGACGTTGTACCAGTAGGACATCTCGGGTTCTCCTTCGCCGGGGCGCTCTGCCTAGACTCCAACCTATGCCCCTGACCCACGCCAGCGTGGCGCCCGGTGCGGTGTCCCCGCGTCGCGACGTGCCGGCCGGCATCCCCCGGCCCGAGTACGTCGACCGCCCTGCCCCCCAGCCGTACACCGGGCCGGAGGTCAAGGACGCCGAGACGATCGAGCGGATGCGCGTCGCGGGCCGCATCGCCGCCGACGCCATGGCCGCGGCCGCCGCCGTCATCGCCCCCGGCGTGACGACCGACGAGATCGACCGGGTCGGGCACGAGTACCTCCTCGACCACGGCGCCTACCCATCGACCCTGGGCTACCGCGGCTTCCCCAAGTCGCTGTGCACCTCGGTCAACGAGGTCGTCTGCCACGGCATCCCGGACGACCGCCGGCTCGAGGACGGCGACATCGTCAACATCGACATCACCGCGTTCGTCGGCGGCGTCCACGGCGACACCGACGCCACCTACCTCGTCGGGGAGGTCGACGAGGAGTCACGCCTGCTCGTCGAGCGCACCCACGAGGCGATGATGCGGGGCATCCGCGCCGCCCGCCCGGGGCGCGAGATCAACGTCATCGGCCGGGTCATCGAGTCCTACGCGAAGCGCTTCGGCTACGGCGTGGTCCGCGACTTCACCGGGCACGGCATCGGCACCGCGTTCCACAGCGGGCTCATCGTCCCCCACTACGACGCCGCGCCCTCCTACGACACCGTCATCGAGCCCGGCATGACCTTCACGGTCGAGCCGATGCTCAACCTCGGCACCCACGAGTGGGAGATGTGGGACGACGGGTGGACGGTCGTCACGAAGGACCGCCGACGTTCGGCACAGTTCGAGCACACCGTCCTGGTCACCGAGGACGGTCCCGAGATCCTCACCCTGGGAGACGCAGCATGAGCACCGGACACCCCCTCGGCATCGACGTCGGCGGCAGCGGCATCAAGGGGGCGCCCGTCGACCTCGCGGAGGGCACCTTCGCCCAGAAGCGGCTGCGGATCGACACCCCGGCGGTCTCGACCCCCGAGGCCGTCTGTGATGTCATCGCCCAGGTCGTCGACCACTTCGACGAGGTGCGCAGCGACTCCCCCATCGGCGTGACGATCCCCGGCGTCGTCCAGCACGGCGTCGTCAAGACCGCGGCGAACATCGACAAGTCGTGGATCGGCTGCGAGATCGAGAAGCTGCTCGAGGACCGCCTCCAGCACGACGTCGTCGTCGTCAACGACGCGGACGCCGCGGGCGTGGGCGAGCTCAACTACGGCGCGGCCAAGGGGCACGACGGCCTCGTCGTCCTCACGACCCTCGGCACCGGCATCGGCACGGCGATCTTCAACGAAGGGGTACTGGTGCCGAACTCGGAGCTCGGGCACCTCGAGATCGACGGGCACGACGCCGAGACGCGGGCGGCCAGCTCGGCCAAGACGCGCGAGGACCTCAGCTACCCCGAGTGGGCCGAACGTCTCCAGCGCTACTACCGCGTCCTCGAGGACCTCATCTGGCCCGACCTCATCGTCGTCGGTGGCGGCGTCTCCAAGGACTCCGACGAGTTCCTGCCGCTCCTCGACATCCGCACCCCGATCGTTCCGGCGGTGCTGCGCAACAAGGCCGGCATCATCGGCGCCGCCGTGCTCGCCACCGCGAGCCAGCAGCGGCACGGCCGCCACACCGGCTGACACCGTGGGCGGCGCGACCTGGCTCCTCGTCGTCGCGTCGGTCGCGGTCGCGGCGACCGCCGGGGTGTTCGTCGCCTTCTCGACCTTCGTCATGCGCGCCCTCGGCGACCTGCCGCCGGCGGACGCCGTCCGGGCGATGCAGGCGGTCAACCGGCGCGCCCCGTCGCCGGCGTTCATGGCGCTGCTCGTCGGCTCGACGCTGCTCGCGGTCGCGGGGGCGGTCGGGGCGGTGGTCACGGGAGGCCGCGTCGTCCCGGCCGTCGCCGGTGCGTTCCTGGCCGTGGTGGCGTTCGCCGTGACCGGTGTCGTCAACGTGCCGCTCAACGACCGGCTGGGCGCGACGGACCCGTCGGACGGGGCCCGGGCGTGGCCCGCCTACGCCGGCCCGTGGACCCGCGCCAACCACGCGCGGGCCGGGCTCGGGCTGCTGTCGGCGCTGCTGCTCGCCATGGCCGCCGTCCCGGCCTGAGGCGGGGCTACTCGCCCGCGCGGAACTCGGTCGGGCCGGCGCCGGCGAGGTCGTGGATGCGGGTGTCGGGGCTGCCGAGCTGCTCGGCCTGCCCCAGGTAGAGGGCGCGGCCGCGGGCCCGGAGCAGCCCGTCGTGGACGGGCACCGCGTGGGGAGCCGCGTGCCGGCGCAGGAACGCGGTCATCTCACGGCTGCGCGCCCACGGCGCCTGGAGCGGGAAGGCGAGGACGTCGACCGGGCCGGGGTCGGCGTCGAGCGCGTCGCCGGGGTGGAAGAACGAGGGCTCGCCGTCCGCGTCGAGGCGCACGCCGACGTTGGGGATGCGCGGGATCTCGTCGTGGATGAGGGCATGCACCTCGCCGACGGGCGTGACGGTCACCTCGCCGACCCGCGTCGGGCCGTCCTGCCCCCGTGCCTCGATGCCGGCCCGCGAGAGGACCTCGAGGCTGCCGGGGTCGGCGACGACGAGCGCGCCGGGGTTGGCCGCGAGGAGGGCGGGGACGCGGTCGAGGTCGAGGTGGTCCGGGTGCTGGTGGGTGACGAGCACCGCGTCGAGGTCGCGGACGCCGGTGAGGTCGTCGGCGAAGGTCCCGGGGTCGATGAGCAGACGGGTGCCCGCGCACTCGACGAGGAGGCAGGCGTGACCGAGGTGGGTGATCCGCATGGACCCCACGCTAGGCCGCCTCAGCCCAGCGCGGGCTCCGCGTCGTCGTCGCGTCGGGAGCCGTTCGCCACGGCGGGGTCGGCAACCTCCGCGGTGTCGTGGCGCGGGACGCGGGCGTCGACGACGTCGGCCGCCGCGACGAGGTCGTCGGGCAGCACGGTGAGCTCGGGCGGGCAGCTGGTGAGCGCCTTGGCGCCCTCGCCGGCGACGAAGAGCGGCAGCGAGCGCCCGAGGCGCACGAGCGAGGGCATCCGGGCGTCGAAGGCGGTGCGCCGCACCCCGGCGAGGACGACGGCGTCGGCGCGCAGGAAGCGCGCGGCCTCGCCGATCGCGGTCATCGGGGAGTTGGCGCCGAGGCTCACGACGCGCCACCAGCGGGCGTGCAGCATCGCGCCGAACAGCTCGAGCGGCAGGTCGTGCAGCTCGCGCGGGGGGCAGGCCAGGACGACGGTGCGCGCCTGCGGGCCCGAGACCGGCAACCGCAGCTCGCCGAGGACGCCGCGGAACGCGCTGGAGACGAAGTGCTCGTGGACGACCCCGAGGCGTCCCGACTCCCAGTCGTCGCCGACCTCCTTGAGCACCGGCATGATGACGCCGGTCACCGTGTCGTCGACCCCCGAGACGAGCAGCGCGTCGAGGAGCACGTCGCGGACCGCCCCACCGTCGAGCTCGCGGGTGGCGGCCATGACGCGCTCACGCGCGAGACCGAGGTCGATCGCCGGGTCACCGGGCACCGGAACGCCTGCTTTCTGTCGGGAACCCGAAGAGCCTAACCTTCGACAAGCGCCGATCCTGCATCGCGGGTCGGGGAAAACGCGCTGGTCACGGGTGCGCCGGGGGACGAGCCGGGCTGTAGGCCGGGTTCTGTGCCGTGCGCCGTCGCCGGCCGCACGGTGACGGTCATCCATCTCGGGTGGCCGTTGCCGACCACCTCCAGCGCCCTACCCGGATGCTCGGGCGGGCCGCCCTCGAACGCATCCTGTCTGGGCTTGCTCCGGATGGGGTTTACCGAGCCGACCTGGTCACCCAGGCCGCTGGTGGTCTCTTACACCACCGTTTCACCCTTGCCCCGCTCGCTCGCGCGACCGGGGCGGTCTGTTCTCTGTGGCACTGTCCCGCGGGTCACCCCGGGTGGCTGTTGGCCACCATCCTGCCCTTCGGAGCCCGGACCTTCCTCGGCGGTGGGTCTCCCCACCGACGCGACCGTCCGCCCGGCTCGTCCGCGGTGGAGTCTAGCGGTCGTGGACGAAGGTGACGCGCCCCGCCGCGACGTCGGCCGCCTCGAGCCGCACCGGCACGGTCGACCCGAGGGCGGCGCGGTCACCGGTGACCTTCGCGAGGACGGGGAGGTCGACGAGCTGCACCTCCATCCCCTTCTCGAGGTGGTCGACGACGACGGCGTCGAACCGCTCGCCGACCCGGCCGGCGAGCACGGCGGCCTCGGTGGCGTCGGCGCAGGCGCGCTCGGCCGCCCGCGCGGTGCGGTCGGAGGCGGTCATCAGGCCCGGGACCTCCGGCAGGGCCGCCCGGATCTCCGCCGGCACCTCGGCGCCGCGGCAGAGGGCCTCGCACACGACGAGCCCGAAGCGGTCGACGAGCCGGCGCAGCGGCGCCGTGACGTGCGCGTACGGCGCGGCGACGGCGGCGTGCTCGCGCTCGGCCGGGGGCTCGCCGTCGAAGGCGGTGTACGACGCCCCGCGGAAGAGCGAGGTCGCCTCGTGGATGAGCGCGAGGTGGTGCGGGTCGGTGCGGTCCAGACCGCGCACGAGGTCGCCGTAGGGCATCCCCTCCGGCCACTCGACCCGCAGCGCGCGGGCGGCGCGGCGGAAGCGGGCCACCGCGTCCTCGGTCGGCGCCGGCATGGTCCGCAGGACGCCCACGCCGCCCTCGAGCATCATCGAGGCGGCGGCCATGCCGGTCAGGAGGCTCAGCTGGGCGTTCCACTCCTCGGAGGCGACCGGCGGCCGGAACTCGAGCGTGAAGCCGCCGTCGGGTCGCTCGCTCACCTGCTGCTCGGGCATCGGGAGGCTGGCGCCCCCGCGCGCCTGCTCCTGGGCGATGCGCCGCTCCCCCACCTCCCGCAGGAGGACGAGCACCTCGTCGGCGGTGCCGGCGTCGACGTCGGCCTGCACGCCGGCGTAGTCGAGGCGGGCGCGGCTGCGGACCGTCGCCCGGTGCACCTCGGCGTCCGTCAGCACGCCCTCGCCGTCGAGGCGCAGGTCCCAGACGAAGGCCGGGCGGGTCTCGCCGGGCAGCAGGCTGGCGGCCGCCTCGGACAGCACCGGCGGGTGGAGTGGCACGCGCTCGTCGGGGCAGTAGACGGTCTGGCCCCGCTCGCGCGTCACCCGGTCCAGGGCGCCGCCCGGGCGGACGAAGAGCGGGACGTCGGCGATGGCGTAGCGCACCCGGTGCCCCGCGCCGTCGCGCTCGATGTGCAGCGCCTGGTCGAGGTCCATCGACCCGGGCGGGTCGAGCGTCACGTAGGGCACGTCGGTCTCGTCGGGGTGCCCGTCGCGGGGCTGCTCGGCGGCCACGCGCTCGGCCTCCGCGAGGGCGTCGGCGGGGTAGGGCGCGTCGAGGCCGAGCTCGGCGCGGACGGCGGCGAACCGGTCCCGGAGGGCCTGCTCGACGGTGCGCGGGGTGTCGGCGTCGGTCGGCCGCAGCGCGACCCTGGGATGCGGCATGGCAGCCAACCTAACCTCCGTAGGCTGTGCCGGTGCTCATCCTGCTCCCGCCGTCGGAGTCGAAGTGGAACCGTCCCCGCGGTGGCCCGGCCGACCCCGGCACCTGGTCCTTCCCCGACCTCGCCCCGGCCCGCGCCGCCGTCGCCCGCGACCTCGCCGCGGTGAGCGCCTCGCCCGACGCGGCGGCGGCGCTCGGCGTCTCGGAGGGCCTGCTCGACGAGGTCGCCCGCAACCTCGCGCTCGACCGGCTGCCCGCGACCCCGGCCGCACAGGTCTACACGGGCGTGCTCTACGACGCCCTCGACCTCGCCTCGCTCGACACCGCGGCGCGCCGGCGGGCCAACCGCTGGCTCGTCGTCGTCTCGGCGCTGCACGGCGCCGTCCGCCCGACCGACCGGATCACCGCCTACCGCCTCTCGATGGGCGTGACGCTGCCCGAGGTCGGTGCGCTGGCGTCGCACTGGCGGCCGGCGCTCGACGGGCCGCTGACCGAGGCCGCCGGACGCGGCGCGGTCGTCGACTGCCGCTCGGCCGCGTACGCCGCCGCGTGGCGTCCCGGCCCCGGGGTCGCCGAGCGCTGGGTGCAGGTGCGCGTCCCGGGGGCCAGCCACATGGCCAAGCACACCCGCGGGCTCGTCGCACGCCACCTGTGCGTCGAGGGCGTCGCGGCCCGCTCCGTGCCGGCGGTCGCCGAGGTCGTGGCGCGGGCCTTCGACACCGAGCTGCACGAGCCGGCCCGGCGCGGTGCGCCCTGGGTGCTCGACGTCGTCGCCCCGTGACCGGCGCAGAGGCGCTCGACCTCGCCGGCCGCCTCGGCCCGGTCGTCGTCTTCCTCCTCGCGATCACCGTCACCGCCGAGCTCGCCGAGCGGGCCGGCGTCTTCGACGTCGCCGGCCACGCCGTGGCGCGGATGGGCGGGGGCCGACGCTGGGTGCTCTGGGTCCTCTTCTCGGTCTTCGCCGTCGGCGCGACGATCGTCCTCTCGCTCGACACGACGGCCGTCCTGCTGACCCCGGTCGGGCTCGCCATCGCCGCACAGGTCGGCCTCGACCCGCGGCTGCTCGCCGTGACGACCCTCTGGATCGCCAACACCGGGTCGCTCCTCCTGCCCGTCTCGAACCTCACCAACCTCCTGGCGCTGCACACCCTCGGCCGGGCCGGGCTGGGGCACACCGACTTCGTCAAGGCGTCGTGGGCACCGGCGATCGTCGCCGTGGTCGTGACACTCCTCCTCGTCGCGCTGCTGCACCGGCGCAGCCTGCGCGGCTCCTACGACGTCGCTCCCCCGGCGGAGCCGCACGACGTCGTGCTCCTGCGCGCCGCCGCGGTCGTCTGCGTCGTCCTCGGGCCGCTGTTCGCCCTCGGGGCCCCGCCGTGGCTCGTGTCGCTCGTCGCCGCCGCGGTGCTGCTCGCCACGACCTGGTGGCGCGGACGGTCCCTCCTGCGGGGCCTGCCGGTGCCGTGGCTGATGGCCGCCGGCTTCGTCGCCATCTCGGTCGTCGTCGAGGTCCTCCAGCAGCGGGGCCTCTCCGACCTCGTGACGGGGGCGCTCCCGGCGGGGACGGGGGCCAGGGCGCTGCTCGCCCTCGCCGGCGCCGGGGCCGGGCTGTCGAACGTCGTCAACAACCTGCCGGCCTACCTTGCGCTGGAGCCGGCCGCGGCCGGGTCGGTCGAGCGGCTCGTCGCCCTGCTCGTCGGGACGAACGCCGGCCCGCTCGTCACGCCGTGGGCCTCGCTCGCCACCCTGCTGTGGATCCAGCGCTGCCGGGCGCGCGACGTGGTCATCCCGTGGCGGTGGCTCGTGCCCGCCGGGCTGGCCTGCGCGGTGCTCGTCGTCGTCAGCGCGACCCTGTCGCTCACCCTCGTCTGAGCCGACCGCCCACCGGTCCGACCTTCGACAGCCGGAAGCCGGAGGGTGCCGTCGCCCGTTGGGTGGGTAGGAAGGAAGCCCCGGGCGACGTGTCGCCCCTGACGGACGGAGGACGATGAGCGTCGTCGACGACATCGGCAGGCAGGCGCAGCGCCGCCTCGGCAACGCCCTGCGGGCCCGCGTGGCCGGTGACGACGCGTCGGAGCGCGCGGCCGTCATCTGGGGGCGTGTCGGGGAGCGCCGCTTCACCCCGGACGACCCGGTGTGGCGTGTTCACGCGGACGCCGCGATGTTCCCCGGCGGCGTGGGGGCCCTGCTCCTGCAGTCCCTGCACCCGTCGGCGATGGCCGGCGTCGCGGGGCACAGCGGCTACCGCAGCGACCCGTGGGGGCGCCTGCAGCGCACGTCCCACTTCCTCGCGACGACGACGTTCGGGACGGTCGAGGACGCCGACGAGGCGATCGCCCGCGTCCGGTCCATCCACGAGCGCGTGCGCGGCAAGGACGAGGACGGCGTGCCCTACCGTGCCTCCGACCCGGACCTGCTGTCGTGGGTGCACGTCGCCGAGGCGTGGAGCTTCCTCACGGCCTACCAGCGCTACGCGTCGACGCCGCTCGACCCCGACGAGGCCGACGCCTACGTCGAGCAGTCGGCCGTCGTCGCACGCCTGCTGGGCGCCGACGCCGTGCCGACCGACGTCGCGGGGCTGCACGCCGCGCTCGAGGCGTACCGGCCGGTCCTGCGCGCCACGGACGCCGCGCGCGACGCCGCCCGGTTCCTGCTCCTCGACCCCCCGCTGCCCTGGACGCAGCGCGCCGGCTACGGGCTGCTGGCCTCGGGCGGGGTCGCCATCCTCCCGGACTGGGCGCGGCGCGAGCTGCGGCTGCCGGTGCACGGGCCGGTGCGCGGGGCCGCCGGCGTGCTCGGCCTCGTCGGCACCAAGGCGGTGCGGTGGGCGATGGCCGGCGTCGCCGAGGAGCGACAGGTGGAGGGGCTCAGCCCGTCGTCGTGACGAGCGCCTCGATGCGCTCGAGGGTGGCCGCCATGTTCTTGCGGGTCATCCCCTCCATCCGGCGCACGAACGGCTTGCTCACCGCCGCCTCCTCGGAGATGTCCCAGGACTCGGTGACGAGGGTGCCGCCCTCGACCGGCTCGAGGTCGTAGCGCCAGATGCGGCCGCCGACGAACTTGCCGACGGGACCGGAGGCGGTCGTCTGCCACGCGATGCGCCGGTTCTCCTCGAGCTCGATGATGGTGTTGAGGGTCGAGTACGCGAGCCCGATCTTCATGTCCATCCCGAAGCGGTCGCCGAGGGCGAGCCGCCGGCCGCCGCTGCGGGCACCCTGCACGGAGCCGCCGCCGTCGATGCGCGCGTGGCCGGCCGGGTCGTCGAGCAGCGCGAAGATCGGCTCGGGGTCGGACGGGATGAGTCGCTGCACGGAGACGACGTCGCGGGAGGTCATGCGCGCGACGCTAACAGCCTGTGGGTCACCGACGGTGGGTGGCCTCCGCGGCGGCCAGGGCCCGGTCGAGGTCCTCGACGAGGTCGTCCGGGTCCTCCAGCCCGAGGGAGACGCGGACGGTGCCGTCGGTGATCCCGACGGCCGCACGGTCCTCGGGCGAGAGGCGGCGGTGGGTCGTCGTCGCGGGGTGCGTCGTCAGGGACTTGGCGTCGCCGAGGTTGTTGCTGATGTCGACCAGCCGCAGCGCGTCGAGCAGCGCGAACGCCGCGTCCTTGCCCCCCTCGACCTCGAAGGTCACGACGGTGCCGGCGCCGCCCTCGAGCTGGCGCAGGGCGAGCTCGTGCTGGGGGTGGCTCGGCAGGTGCGGGTAGACGACCCGGACGAGGCCGCGCCCCTCCTCCCGCCACTGCTCGAGGGTCTCGGCGACGCGCAGCGCCGTGGCCGCCATCGCGCGGACCCGCAGGTCGAGGGTCTCGAGGCCCTTGGTCATCACCCAAGCGTTGAACGGCGACAGCGACGGGCCGGTGTGCCGCATGAGGTTCTTGACCGGGCCCTCGATGAACTCCCTCGGCCCGAGGATCGCCCCGCCGAGCGCGCGGCCCTGGCCGTCGATGTGCTTGGTGGCCGAGTACACGACGACGTCGGCGCCGTGGGCCAGCGGGTGGCTGAACACCGGTGTGCCGAAGACGTTGTCGACGACGACGGTGGCCCCGGCGGCGTGGGCCAGCTCGGAGACGGCGGCGACGTCGACGAGCTCCTGCATGGGGTTGCTGGGGGTCTCGAAGAAGACGGCGGTGGTGGGGACGGCGAGCGCCTCGCGCCACTGGTCGAGGTCGGTGCCGTCGACGAAGACGGTCTCGACCCCCCAGCGCGGGAGGATCTCGTCGACGATGACGAAGCAGGACCCGAAGAGGGCGCGCGAGGCGACGACGCGGTCACCGGCCCCGCAGAGGGCGGCCATCGCCGTGAAGACGGCCGACATCCCCGAGGCGGTGGCGAAGCAGGCCTCGGCGCCCTCGAGGAGGCGCATCCGCTCCTCGAAGGTCGAGACGGTGGGGTTGCCGTACCGGCTGTAGATGTAGTGCTCGATCTCGTCCTTGAAGGCCGCCTCGGCCTGCGCCGCGGACTCGTAGACGAAGCCGGAGGTGAGGTACAGCGCCTCCGCGGTCTCGTCGAAACCGCTGCGCTGCAGGCCGCCCCGGACCGCGAGGGTCCGCGGGCGCAGCGTCGGCGCGGGGTGGGGGTCGGTGTGCGAGTCGCGAGCCGTCACCGCTGGCTCCACGGCAGGCCGTCGACCTTCCAGCCCGAGACGTGGCGGTGGCCGGCGTGGTCGACCGGGCCCTCGAAGCCCTCCAGGACGTTGTAGGCGGGGCCGAGGCCGGCGGCGGTGGCGGCGTTCGCCGCGGCGACCGAGCGGACGCCCGAGCGGCAGAGGAAGTAGACGGGGCGACCGGGCGTGACGCCGGCGGCGCGCAGGTCGTCCACGAAGGAGTCGTTGACGGCGCCGCCGGGGAAGCGGCTCCACTCGACGAAGACGACGTCCTTGCCGGCGCCGGCGAGGTCCGGAACACCGACGAAGGACCACTCGGCGCTCGTGCGGACGTCGACGAGCACGGCGTCGTCGGGGCCCGTCACGGCGGCGTAGGCCTCGGGCGGGGTCACGTCTCCTGCGTACGTCATGCCCACGAGGGTAGGACGGTCGCTGCCGGGCCTGCACGACGTCTCAGCCCCGCCGGGTCGAGGTGAAACCCGACCACCCCAAGGTCCACCATCACCTCGACTCGCCGGCTCCGCTGCCGATTCGAGGTGAAACCCGACCACCCCAGGGTCGAACATCACCTCCACCCGCCGACTCCGCTGCCGATTCGAGGTGAAACCCGACCACCCCAGGGTCGACCATCACCTCCACCCGCCGGCTCCCCCGGCAGCACGGGGGTCCTGCGGCCGCTGCCGGTTGCTCCACCCCTCGAAGCAACCGGGACGAGCGGTCCGACCGCTCATCATGACTGCGTCAGGGGGTGACGCGAACAACAGCGGGCCGCGCTCCTCTCCGTCCTCGGGCCGGCGCGGCAGGGACCCGGGCGTCGCACGGCGCCGAGAACCCGCTTGATCGCCCGACCGTCCGGCGGGGAGGCTGACGGGCATGGCCCCTGCGACGCCGTTCAGCGAGAAGCCCACCCTCCGCGGCGAGCTCGTGACGCTCCGGCCGGTCACGGGGGATGACGCCGCTCTCCTCGACGCCGTCGTCCGCGACGACCCGGAGGTCGCCGAGCTCACCGGCTCCGTCCACCGCACGGGCGACTCGCCGCCGCCGATCGACCCCGCCCGGCTCCGCGCGATCTACGAGTCCTGGGCCGTCGCCGACGACCGGCTCGTCCTCGCCGTCGTCGACAACACCACGGCCGCCGTCGTCGGCGAGGTCGTCCTCAACGACTGGGACCCCGCCAACCGCTCGTGCGGCTTCCGGACCTTCGTCGGTCGCGCCGGACGCGGGCGTGGCCTCGGCACCGAGGCCACGCGGCTCGTCGTCGAGCACGGCCTGCGCACGATGGGCCTGCACCGCATCACGCTCGAGGTGTACGCCTTCAACCCGCGCGCCCGCCACGTCTACGAGAAGGTCGGCTTCGTCCACGAGGGGACCGGCCGCGACGCCCTGCGCTTCGACGACGGGTGGGTCGACGTGCACCTCATGGCGATCCTCGGCGGCTGAGGCGCCGTCCGCCCGGGCGGGGGCTCACCGCAGCGGCAGCTCGAAACGCCGCAGGACGGGGTGCGGCGGGAAGAGCGACCACGACACCTCGTCGGTCGCCACCCATCCCCGCCGCTCGTAGAACCGGATGGCGCGCCGGTTCTCCTCGAACACCCGCAGCCACGCCACCGCGTGCCCGTCGCGGGCGATCGCCGCGACGACCTCGTCGTGCAGCCGGGCCGCGAGCCCGCTCCCCCACGTCGGGCGCGCCGTCCCGAGGTGGAACAGCTCCGCCCCGCGCACCGCCGCGAACCCGACGAGCTCGCCGTCCTCGACCGCCGCGAACGACCGGATGCCCGGGTCCGCCAGCTCGTGCACCCAGCGCGAGCGCACCTCGGCCGCCGGGAAGGGGTGGGTCTCCTGCGGGAAGATGTGACCGAGCGCGGCGACCGCCCCCGCCTCCTGGAGCGGCAGCAGGGCGTCGAGGTCGTCCGGGGTCAGCGGTCGGGTCAGCGGCATCGGCGCGACCGTACCCGCCCGCACCGGCCCGGCCGGTGCGAGGGTGGTCGGGTGCCCCCGCTGACCGTCGACCACGCCGAAGGTCTCGCCGCGTTCCGTGCGTCCGTCGTCGCCGTCGCCGACGCCGTCCGCGACCTCCCGGAGCCCGCGCTCTTCGAGCCCTCGCGCTGCGCGGGATGGACCCGGTTCGACGTCGTGGCCCACGTGCTCGCCGGATGGGAGGAGCTGCTCGGCGGTCTCGCGCGGCGGACGGCGGGCCCCGCCACCGTCGATGCCGCGAGCTACTGGGCGGCCTACGCCGAGGCCGGCTCGGGCGACGACCCCGTGCTCGTGCTCATGGACCAGCGGCGGTGGACCGACGCCCACCGCCGGCCCTCGGCAGCCGTCGCCCGGCTCCTCGACGTCGCCGACCGCGTGCTCGCCGCGTCGGACGCCCTGCCCGACGGGCACCACGGCCCCGACGCGCTGGGCTGAGGCCCCGGCCGGCACGTCGTCGGCCGCACCGGCCGGCGACTCCTCAGGTGCGGTTGGTGAAGGCCACCGAGACGTCGCCGTCGGTCCAGACCTCGACCCCGGTGAGCGACCCCGGCGCCGCCGCGAGCCGGTCGTGGCGCTCGGCCGGCATCCCGAGGACGTGCCCCAGGGCCGCCTGCACGACGGCGGCCGGGCAGACGACGACCGTCGTGCCGCCACGGGAGACGACCCGCTCCCAGGCCATCGGAGCAGCGGCGGCCGAGGCCCAGGCCGCGTCCACGACCGCGTCGACGCCGAGCGCGTCACCGACCTCGGCGGCCGTCTCGGTCGAGGCCTCGGTGCCCGCCTCGAGCAGGCACCGGGGCGCGCCGCCCAGCAGGCGCTCGACGGACCGCGCGGCCTGCTGCGCCGCGCTCCCCTCCGCCTCGGTCACGAGCACGACCCGCACCGGCGTGCCGTCGCGGCGCGGGACCGGCGCGCACGCCGCCCCGCCCGACGCCTCGTCGTCACCACCGGCAGCGTCGGCCTCACCCGACGACGCCCCGCCCTCGTGGTCGCGATGGACGGTGAGGCCGTCCATGCCGTCGTTCGAGAGGGCGTCGGCGTCCTTGTTCTCGGCGCGTGGGATCCACTCGTAGCGCACCGTGCCGCCCGCGGCCCTGATGGCCTCGACGACGTCGCGGGCCTCGAGCGCCAGCCGGCGCATGTCCTCGTGCTTGATCTTCCAGCGCCCGGCCATCTGCTCGACGACGAGCTTGGAGTCCATCCGGACGAGCACGACCGCCCCGGGGTCGATCGCGTGCGCCGCGGTGAGCCCCGCGATGAGGCCGCGGTACTCGGCGACGTTGTTCGACGCCTTGCCCAGCGGCTCCGCACGCTCGGCGAGCAGCGCGCCGGTCTCGGTGTCGCGCACCAGCGCCCCGTACCCGGCGACGCCCGGGTTGCCGCGCGACCCGCCGTCGGCCTCGACGGTGAGCCGGCGGCTCACAGGCCGGACTCGGGCGTGCGCACGAGGATCCGGTTGCACTCCTCGCAGCGCAGCACCTCGTCCTCGTCGGCCGAGCGCAGGCGCTGGATCTCGACGGGGTTGAGCTCGAGCCGGCAGCCGCCGCAACGGCGCTGGTGCAGCGCTGCCGCGCCGGTCCCGCCGGAGCTCTTGCGGATCTTCTCGTAGAGCGCGACGAGGTCCTCCCCGACCTCGGCGGCGACGGTGTCGCGCGGGGCGGCCACGTGGCCGGCCTCGTCGTCGAGGCGCGCGGTCTCACGGTCGCGGGCGGTCTCGAGCGCGGTGATGCGGGCGGTCAGCTCGCCCATCCCGCGCTCGAGCTCGGCGACGTCGTGCTCGGCGGCCTCGGCGCGCTCCATCACCTCGAGCTCGACCTCCTCGAGCTCGCCCTGGCGACGCGCGAGCGAGACGATCTCGTGCTGCAGCGCCTGGAGGTCCTTGGCCGTGCCGGTGCCCGAGTCGAGCCGGGCCTGGTCGCGCGCCGCACGGTCGCGGACCAGCTGGACGTCGGCCTCGGCCTTGGCGACCTCGCGCTGGACGTCGCCGAGCTCGGTGCGCGAGCGGACGAGCTGGTCCTCGAGGAGGCGCGCCTTGCCGGCGAGGTCCTCGAGCTCCGCGAGCTGCGGAAGGGTCCGGCGGGCGTGCGCCAGCTGGTCCAGCCGCGTGTCGATGGCCTGGAGGTCGAGCAGCCGCTGCTGACGGGACGAGTCGGCTCTCACGGGGTACCTCCAAGGTCGGCACCGACGAGGAAGGTCCACGGGTCGGTGCGCACTGTGCTGATGTGGGTCTCCACCCTAGTCACGTCGTCGCCGAGGGCCGCACCCAGCGCCTGCTGCGCACGGGCCAGCCACAGCCACTCGCTCGCCCAGTGCCCGGCGTCGACGAGGTACGGGGTGCCGCCGCGCGCCTCCTCGCGGGCCTCGAGCGCCGGGTGGTGGCGCAGGTCGGCCGTCACGTACACGTCGGCGCCGCTGGCCCGGACCTCGTCGAACAGGTCGTCCCCCGCCCCGCCGAGCAGCGCCACGCGGCGCACCGGGGCGTCCGGCGGACCGGAGACCCGGACCCCGCCGGCGGTCGGCGGCAGGTGCCGCGCCAGCCCCTCGACGAACGCGCGCAGCGGCAGCGCCGACGGCAGGTCGCCGACGCGGCCGAGCGCCTGGCCCTCGACGACGGCCAGCGGCTCGGTCGCGGCCAGCCCGCACGCGTCGGCGAGCGCCTCGCAGACGCCCTCGTCGGCGACGTCGGCGTTCGTGTGGGCGACGTACAGCGCGACGTCCCCGACGACGAGGCCGGTCACCGTCGCGCCCTTGGCCGAGGTCGTGGCCACGGAGTGGACGCCGCGCAGCAGCAGCGGGTGGTGGGTGAGCAGCAGGTCGGCCCCGAGCGAGCGGGCCTCCTCGACGACCTCGAGCGTCGGGTCGACCGCGAGGAGGACGCGGCGAACGGGCTGGTCGGGGTCGCCGGTCACGAGACCGACCCGGTCCCACGACTGCGCGGTGGCCGGCGGGTAGAGGCGCTCGAGCACCTCGAGCACCTCGCGGAGGGTCAGGGCGTCGTCGCTCATGTGGGCCCGGCCGGGATCGAACCGACGACCGACGCGGTGTAAACGCGGCGCTCTACCAGCTGAGCTACAGGCCCCGGGCGGTGGCCCGCCGTGCGCGGCGCCACCGACCGCCGACATCATGGCAGGTCCGGGTGCGGACCGGTCGGTCCACCCGGGCTCAGACCGCCAGCGCGGCGACGGCGGAGGGGATGGCCGAGAAGTCGCGCGGCTCCCCCGGGCCGTTGACGAGCGTCCACGCGACCCGGCCGTCGCGGCCGACGAGGAAGGTGCCCCGCAGCGAGGCTCCGTTGGCCTCGTTGAGCACGCCGTAGGCGCGGGCGACCTCGCCGTGCGGCCAGGCGTCGGACAGCAGCGGGAAGAAGTAGCCCTGGATGTCGGCCCACGCGCGGTTGCTGAACACGGCGTCGCACGAGACGCAGAGCACCTGGAGGTCGTCGGTGACGTACCGCTCGAGGTGGTCGCGGATCTCGTCGAGCTCCCCGGTGCAGATGCCCGAGAACGCCCACGGGTAGAAGACGACCACCACGTTCTTCTCGGCCGTCAGCTCCGAGAGGGTCACGTCGGCGCCGTTCTGGTCGCGCAGCGTGAAGTCCGGGGCGACGTCGCCGACGGCGAGGGGGCTCGGAGCGGGGGTCATGCGTCCATCCTGCCAGTTGGGGGGTGCTCACGGCCGACCGGTGACGAGTACCCCCCACGGTGTGCAACCCCGGTCAGCGGCGGCCGTTGCCCTTCGGGGCCACGAGCTTGTGCGCCCGCCACTCCCCCGACGCGTTGTAGGTCCCCGCGAGGTGCAGGCCGGCGGTCACCGCGGCCTCGTCGATCTCGGTCGGGTCGACCTCACCCCCCTCGCGCGGCGTGAGGAGCACGACGAACCCGCCCTCCTCGAGGACGCCGACCATGTCGACGAGCGCGTCGCCGAGGTCACCGTCCTCCTCGCGGAACCACAGGAGCACGGCGTCGGCGGCGCCGGTGTACTCGTCGTCCTCGAGCTCACCGCCACAGGCCTCCTCGACGGCGACGCGCAGCGCCTCGTCGACGTCGGCGTCCCAGCCGAACTCCTGGACGACCTGCTCGGGGGCGAAGCCGAGTCGCTCGACGGCTCCGGGGGCGCTGGACCCGGGGTCGACCGGGGGCGGCGTCGGGGTGTTCACGGTGTCAACCTCTCACGTTCGGGGATCGTTCTGGGGAAAGTCCACCAACGGCGCGTGGCCGGGTGCAAGGGGGTGGCCGGCGAGTCGTCGCGCCTCGCGGGCGCGGCGACCGACGAGCTCGAGCAGCTCCTCGGCGTCCGCCTGCGCGAGGTGCGGGACGTCCGGGCCGACCGGGCCGGGCGTGGAGACGAGGCGGGCGCTGGCGAGGCCGAGTCGCTGCTGGAGCGGACCCTGGGCCAGGCCGAGGGACTGGATGCGCGCGTGCGGCACGACGACGGTGCGCCGGGTGAACCGCCCGGTGCGCAGGTAGACGGCGTGCTCGGCGAGGGCGTAGCCGGTCCGCCGCCAGCTCCACGGGTCGAGCCAGCGCGCGACGCGCGGAGGTCCGACCCATCCGTGCTCCCCGCCGGCGCCGTGCAGGGCCTCGAGCAGGACGGGGTCCTCGGGGTGGGCGCCGAGCGCGGCGAGGACGGCGAGCGCCTCGTCGGCGGTGCCGACGGGCAGCATCACGGTCTCGTCGTCGTCGTTGTCGCCGCCGTGGACGCCGGCGACGTTGACGCGCACGCGCCACCATCCCCACGGCCGCCACCAGAGGGGCTGGAGCACCTCGACCGCCTGGACGCGGTGCACCGGCACGGTCGAGACGCGCAGGTCCGTCAGGCCGTGGCGGACGCGCAGGGCCGTGCCGGTGCGGGCGATGGAGAAGTTGCCGTGGACGAGGAGCTCCTTGACCCGGCTGACGCCGAGGCCGAAGACGACGGGCAGCAGGGCCGGCGCCCCGGCCAGGACGGCGAGGCCGGCCTCGGCGACCCCCACCGTGACGGCGGCGCCGAGCAGGATGACCCCGAGGACGATGGTCGAGCCGTGGAGGATCGTCGCGACGAACAGGCGCCCGTTGGGCACGACGACGAGCGGGGGCGGCTCGACCGCCGGGGCCCGGGGCGCGGCACCGACCGGGACCCCGGGGTCGTGCTCGGCGGCAGGAGGCATCCCCGGCCGGGCGGCCTCGTCGGAGCGGCCGGCCAGCTCGAGGAGGTGCGCGCGCACCTCCTCCGCGCGGTCGGCGCCGAGGAAGGCGAGGGTCAGGTGGGAGTCGGAGCCGCCGGCGGACTGGACGACGACCTGGCTCAGCCCGACGAGGCGCGCGAGCAGCGGGCGCGTCGTCTCCACGGCCTGGACCCGCTCGAGCCGCACCTGTCGGTGCTGGCGGAAGAGGACACCGGTGCGCAGCTCGACCTGCCCCGCGGCCACGCGGAAGCGCGAGAACCGCCAGCTGACCCAGCCGACGGCCGCGACGGCGGCGATGACGACGACGAGCGCGCCGAGCGCGAGGAGCGGGTGGCTCGTCCACGCGAGCTCGTAGTCGGCGCCGGGGTCGGGCTCGGCGGTGGGGTCGAGCGAGGAGAGCACCGAGTCGACGAGGCGGCTGACGGCGTAGCCGAGCACGGCGATGAGCACGACGCCGCCGCGCAGCAGCGGCGAGAGCGGGTGCAGCCGCTGCCAGCCGTCCGCGTCCTCTGCCTCCCGCACGGTCCCGACCTCGTCGGGCGCTCCCCCCGGTGTGGTCACAGACCCGCCCGCTGGGTCTCGCCGCGGGCCGCGAGCCGCGCCCGCAGGGCCTCGGCCTCCTCGGTGGGCAGCCCCGGCAACGAGCCGCCGCTCTCGGGGGAGGCGGTGTGGATCTCGCACGAGGCGATGCCGAAGGCCCGGGCCAGCGGCCCGGACTGGATGTCGACGTACTGCAGCCGCCCGTAGGGGACGCTGACGAGGCTGCGGAAGAGGCGTCCCTTGCGGATGACGAGCTCCTCGTCGAGCTCGACCCACGAGATGGCGCTCACCTGGCGCGAGATCAGCCAGGCCGCCCAGGCGCCGAGCAGGACGAGCCCGAGGGTGCCGAGCCACACCCACGGCGTGACGAGCAGCGCGACGACGACGGTCGCGAGCAGCGGCACCGCGAGGACGACCGCGAGGGTGATGAGCCGCACCGTCGCGAGCTGCGGGGCGACCGTGCGCCAGGGCAGGTCGCCGCCGCGCAGGGTGACGGGCCCGGAGGGCGCACCGGGGTCGGCGGTCACGGCGGGAGGCGGGGTCTCGGGCACGCGCCCAGTCTGCCCCAGCGCCCCGACGGCGGTGGGGTGCCCGGGCCGTCAGGGCGCGGAGAGGACGTCGGTGACGACCCGGTGGTCGTTGGTGCCGATGCCGTCGGCGTCGACCCGCAGGCCGACCTCCGGCGGGGTCGTGGTCTCCGTCGCGCTCACCCGCTCCACGCGAGGACGCGGCCGGCAGGTCGGCACCCGCCGTTCCGCTCCGCGCAACACCGGCGGCCCGGTGTGCTCGAATGGGGCCGTGGGACGGGTGACGACACGGGTGCCGCGGACGCGAATGGACCTCGGCCGCGCGGTCGTCGACCGGCGCCCCGACACCGTGGCCGTCGAGGAGCCCCTCGAGGTCCGGGTCGACGGCAGCTCCGTGACGACGACAATGCGCACCCCCGGCGACGACTTCGACCTCGCCCTCGGTCACCTGCTCACCGAGGGGATGGTCGCCTCGGCCCACGACGTCGCGACGATGATGCACTGCACCGACGTCGGGCCCGACGGTTCGCCGACCTTCAACGTCGTCGAGGCGGCCCTCTCCCCCGACGTCTCCCTCCTGCGCCCGGCCCGCGAGCGCACGGAGTCGATGACGAGCGCCTGCGGCGTGTGCGGCTCGGCGTCCCTCGACGCCGTGCGCACCGCGAGCCGCTTCGACGTCGCCGCCGACGCGGTGCGGGTCGAGGCCTCCGTCCTCGCCGGCCTGCCCGACGCGCTGCGCACCCACCAGGCGACCTTCGAGCGCACCGGCGGCGTGCACGCGGCGGGCGTCGCGGACGCCGACGGCACGCTGCTCGCCGTCCGCGAGGACGTCGGCCGGCACAACGCCGTCGACAAGGTGATCGGCGGGCTGGCCCGCGAGCGCGAGCTGCCGCTGTCCGGCACCGTCCTCGTCGTCAGCGCCCGGGCGAGCTTCGAGATCGTCCAGAAGGCGGCGGTCGCGGGCATCCCCGTCGTCGTCGCGGTGGGCGCGGCCACCTCGCTGGCCGTCGAGCTCGCGGCCGACGCGGGCATCACGCTCGCCGCCTTCGTCCGCGAGGGGCGCATCTCGCTGTACTCCCGCCCGGACCGGGTGCCCGACCCCCCGGCGTGACCTGCGGCTCGACGTACCGTCCAGTAGCACGGACCCGGATTGTGACGCGGGCCGCGCGAGGGTGAAGGATGGGTGCTCCGGCCCCCGACCGGGGCACGGACCGCGACCGCTGAAAGGACGTGCGCGTGGCCCTCCACGAAGACGTCGGCCCCATCCTCAACGGCATCCCGACGCACCTGCCGGACATCGACCCGAGCGAAACCGACGAGTGGCTCGCCAGCCTCGACGCCGTCATCGACGGCCCGGGACGGATGCGCGCCCGCTACCTCATGCTCCGCCTGCTCGAGCGGGCCCGGTCGATGCAGGTCGGCGTCCCGTCGCTGACGACGACCGACTACGTCAACACGATCGGCCCGGAGCAGGAGCCGTGGTTCCCCGGTGACGAGGACACCGAGCGCCGCTTCCGCGCCCTCCTGCGCTGGAACGCCGCGATGGTCGTGCACCGCGCCCAGAAGCCGGGCATCGGCGTCGGCGGCCACATCTCGACGTACGCGTCGGCCGCGACGCTCTACGAGGTGGGCATGAACCACTTCTTCCGCGGCAAGGACCACCCGGGCGGCGGCGACCACGTCTTCTTCCAGGGCCACGCCTCCCCCGGCATGTACGCCCGCGCCTTCCTCGAGGGCCGGATCAGCGCCGACCGCCTCGACGGGTTCCGCCAGGAGCACAGCCACGTCGTCGACGGCTCGCCGCTCGCGCTGCCCAGCTACCCGCACCCGCGCCTGATGTCGGACTTCTGGGAGTTCCCGACGGTGTCGATGGGCCTGGGCCCGATGAACGCCATCTACCAGGCGCAGTTCGACAAGTACCTGCACAACCGCGGCATCAAGGACACGAGCCAGCAGCACACGTGGGCCTTCCTCGGCGACGGCGAGATGGACGAGCCCGAGTCGCGCGGCGCCCTGCAGATCGCGGCGCAGGAGGAGCTCGACAACCTCACGTTCGTCGTCAACTGCAACCTCCAGCGGCTCGACGGCCCGGTGCGCGGCAACGGCAAGATCGTCCAGGAGCTCGAGGCGTTCTTCCGCGGCGCCGGCTGGAACGTCATTAAGGTCGTGTGGGGCCGCGGCTGGGACCCGCTGCTCGCCGCCGACGGCGACGGCGCCCTCGTCCACCTCATGAACTCGACGTCGGACGGCGACTACCAGACCTTCCGCGCCAACGACGGCAAGTACGTCCGCGACCACTTCTTCGCGCGCGACCCGCGCACTCGCAAGATGGTCGCCGACTGGTCCGACGAGGACATCTGGTGGAAGCTCAAGCGCGGCGGCCACGACTACCGCAAGGTGTACGCCGCCTACAAGGCCGCGGTCGAGCACACCGGCCAGCCGACCGTCATCCTCGCGAAGACGATCAAGGGCTACGGCCTCGGCACCTCGTTCGCCGGCCGCAACGCGACGCACCAGATGAAGAAGTTCACGCTCGACGACCTCAAGAACCTGCGTGACTCGCTGAACATCCCGGTCAGCGACGAGCAGCTCGAGAAGGACCCGTACAACGCGCCGTACTTCCACCCGGGCGCCGACGACGAGGTCATCCAGTACGCGATGGAGCGCCGCGCCAAGCTCGGTGGCGGTGTGCCGGAGCGTCGTTCGACGCACGTCCCGATCCACCTGCCCGACGACTCGGCCTACGGCCAGGTCAAGAAGGGCTCCGGCAAGCAGCAGGTCGCGACGACGATGGCGTTCGTCCGGTTGCTCAAGGACCTCATGCGCGACAAGGAGTTCGGCAAGCGGATCGTGCCGATCATCCCCGACGAGGCGCGCACCTTCGGGATGGACAGCTTCTTCTCGACGATCAAGATCTACAACCCGCACGGCCAGCGCTACACGCCGGTCGACGCGGAGCTGATGCTCGCCTACCGCGAGGCCAAGAACGGCCAGATCCTCCACCTCGGCATCAACGAGGGCGGCTCGATGGCGGCGTTCACGGCCTCCGGCACGTCGTACGCGACGCACGGCGAGCCGATGATCCCGATCTACGTCTTCTACTCGATGTTCGGCTTCCAGCGCACCGGTGACTCGGTGTGGGCCGCGGCCGACCAGATGACGCGCGGCTTCCTCATCGGGGCCACCGCCGGCCGCACGACGCTGACCGGCGAGGGCCTCCAGCACGCCGACGGCCACAGCCCGCTGCTCGCGGCGACGAACCCCGCCGTCGTGCACTACGACCCGGCGTTCGCGTACGAGATCGCGCACATCGTCCAGGACGGTCTGCACCGGATGTACGGCACGGACGAGTCGCTGACCGACGACCAGCGCAACGTCATCTACTACCTGACGGTCTACAACGAGCCGATGGCGCAGCCGGCCGAGCCCGAGAACCTCGACCGCGAGGGCCTGCTCAAGGGCATGTACCTCTACGCCGAGGGCTCGACCGAGGGCATCGGCGACGACGCCCCGCGCGTGCAGCTGCTCGCGTCGGGTGTCGGGATGCCGTGGGCGCTCGAGGCCCAGGAGCTGCTCCGCAACGACTGGCACGTCGCCGCCGACGTCTGGTCGGTGACGTCGTGGAACGAGCTGCGTCGTGACGGGCTCCGGTGCGACGAGGCGAAGTTCCTGCACCCGGAGCAGGAGGCGCCCACCCCGTGGGTGACCTCGCAGCTGTCCGGTCGCCAGGGCCCGGTCCTCGCGGTGTCCGACTACATGCGGGCCGTCCAGGACCAGATCGCGCAGTGGGTGCCCGGTGACTTCTCGTCGCTCGGCGCCGACGGCTTCGGCTTCTCCGACACCCGCCCCGCGGCGCGTCGCTACTTCCACATCGACGGCCCGTCGATGGCGGTGCGCGCCCTGCAGGTGCTCGCCGAGCGCGGCGAGGTCGAGGCGTCGGTGCCGGCCGAGGCGGCCAAGCGCTACCGGCTGCACGACGTGACCGCCGGCGCGTCCGGCAACGAGGGCGGCGACAGCTGACCGCCCACCCCGTCGAGTGAACAGGACACGCCGCCCGCGCACCGTCGCGGGCGGCGTGTTCTCTACTCTCGACGGGTGAGCACCCCAGGAGCAGCCCGATGATCGTCGCCTTCAGCATCGCCCCCGCGAGCCCGGACGACACCGGCTCCTACGCCGAGGCCGTCGCGGAGGCGGTCGGCATCGTCCGCGCCTCCGGCCTCCCCCACGAGACGAACGCGATGTTCACCAACCTCGAGGGCGAGTGGGACGAGGTGTTCGGCGTCCTCAAGCAGTGCACCGAGGCGATGACCGCGCGCCACCCGCGCGTCTCGCTCGTCGTCAAGGCCGACATCCGGCCCGGGCACACGGGGATGCTCACCTCCAAGGTGCAGCGCATCGACGAGGTGCTCGGCGAGGGCTGAGCCCCACCGCTGGTCCCGCCCGAGCGGACGCCGCTCAGGCCGGGGTGGTGGTCAGCGCGGCGGCCGCCTCGACCCAGCGGGTGGCCTCGGCGAAGCCCGGCGTCGTGCCGAGCGCCCGCCGGGGCTTCGCGGCCACCCGGTAGCGCTCGACGAGGTCCGCCGGGTCGGCGGCCGCCAAGGTCGCGACGTCGGTGACGCCGGCGTCGTGCAGCACCGCGGCGTTCGTCCGGTCGACCCCGGGGACGCCGAGCAGCCCGGCGAGCACGGTGAACCGGCCGAGCTCCTCGCGGTCGACGCCGAGCAGGCTGACGAGGCCCGCCGAGGCGGTCGCGCGGGTCGCGAGCCGGGCGAACCCGCTCGTCGTCGTCACGTGCGCCCCGCGCAGCGTCGCCACCTGGGCGTCGGTCAGCCCGTCGATGTCCTCGACCGGACGCTCGACGACCGGCGCGGCCACGACCTCGTCCGGCGGCGGCTTGGGGACCGGGACGACGGTCATCGAGACGGTCGAGAGCGCGGCCGCGTTGACCTGGTCGCCGGGGCGCACGAACTGGAAGCCGATGGTCCCGACGGCGGTGACGTCGACGTGCACCTTGGACTCCAGGGTGAACTCGCGCACGGCGAAGTTCGACGTGCCGTTGCCCATCGTCCCGAGGCGCTCGGCGATGCCGTCGAGCGCGTGCTGCAACCCGTCGGCGAGGTCGTCGGACGAGCGGGGCGGGTCGGCGAGCGCGGCGAGCTTCGCCTCGAGCGCGGCGTTCTCGGCGCGCGCCGAGGCCAGCTCGCCGCGGAGGGCGTCGACGATCTTCTCGAGGTTCTCCCCCGAGGCGGCGGGGTCGGCGCCCGTGACCGGCGTGAAGACACCGGTGATGCCGTCGACCGTGACGAGGCGGTCGACGCCGATGCGGTCGAGGGCCGGGAGCCGGCCGGGGTCGAGCGTCGTGCGGACCTGGGGTGGGGTCATGGCGACGGGGGTCCTTCCTCGGTCACCGGGAGCGGGGTCGGGGTGACGCGCTGGGGGGTCAGGGTGAGCCGGACGCGGGTGCCGGCGGCGGAGCGGTAGCCGTAGACGCCGACGGTGACGGGGTTGACGGTCCGGCACAGCAGGCGCGTGCGGGCCGGGCCGCCGTCGTCGGACGCGACGCGGACGGCCTCGGTCGAGAGCTCGAGGTCGACCGACGCCTCGTCGAACGCGTACCAGAGCGGCGGGAGGGCGAGGCTGCCCGGCGCGGCGGCCGCGTACTCCGCGGCCCGGGCGCGGGCGTGCTCGTCGAGGAGGTCCTGCGCCTCGACGACGGCGGTGACCGTGCCCGCGAGGAGGGCACCCAGCTCGGTCTGCCGGGTGCCGCTCCCCGCGGTCGGCGAGGGGTCGCCGGTGGCCACGGTCAGAACGTGACGGTCGTGGACTCGGACACGATGCCCTTGCGGACGCTGACGACGACGTCGACCGGGGTGCGGTCGGCGGTCTCGTCGACGAAGGTCCGGGTCAGGAGGATCGTCAGCTGCCCGTCCCCGTCGGTCTGGTCGACGCCACCGACGTACTCCCAGGCGACACCCGCCGAGTCGACCGCGAGCGTCTTGCCCGGGATGGGGTCGCCGTCGGCGTTCTCGTAGGTGATGACGACCTCCATCGTCCTCGACTCCGCCGGCGGCCCGCCCACGTCGGTGATCGGGCCGGCGTCGATGCCGATCGACGGCCCGACGACCGCCTGGCGCGGGCGCGGCACCCCGATGTCGTGGCGCGGCTCGAGGATGGCGTTCATCCGCAGGAGGCCGACCGAGCTCTCGGAGCGGTAGCGCGTGTCGACGTGCGCCTGCGAGGAGTCGTACTGGAAGTTGTTGTAGCCGCCCCCGAAGATCAGGCCGATGCCGGCCTGTCCGTGCGAGTCGGTGTTGCCGTGCACGTAGCTGTCGCTCGACTGCGTCGTCGCGAACTGCGACGCCGAGAAGCGGCCCTGGAGGCGCACCTGCTTCCACTCGTAGAGGACGGGGTCGACGACGTCGATGAGCGGCAGCTTCTGGGTGAAGGTCTGCGCGCCCGTCACGGTGCCGGCGTCGTCGTACTCGACCTCCTGGACCGCGATGACGTCGACGAGCGTCTGCGACAGCGCGGACGTGGTGTCCGCCGCGGTCTTGTTGAGCTCCTGCTGCGTGCTGGCGACGGCCTGCCCGGTGAGCCGGACGAGGTCGCCGAAGGCCATGCCGGCGGTGTTGAGCTGACCGCTCACGTCGGTGTCTGCCATGGGACTCTCCTTCTCTCAGATCGTGAGCGCGTAGCTCTGGCTCATCGCGCCGAGCCGGGCGACGAGGGTGACGCGGGCGCCGGCGGCGCCGGCGTTCGGGACGTTGCGGGTGACGGTGACGAGCACCTGGCCCTCCGCGTTCGTGCTGTTGCCGGTGAACGGCGCGGTGGTCGAGAAGCTGGTGCGCAGCCCCCCGGCCTCGATCCGCAGCGGCACACTGGGGTTGACGTCGCCACCGGCCTTGCGCACCGTGACGACGACGTCGACCGAGCGGTTGACGCCCGCGCCGGCGACGGCGGTCTCCTTGACCGGTCCCTGCGAGAAGACGATCTGCGGGCCGATGGCGACCTGGCTGGGCACCGGCAGCTTGCCGGTCGTGCGCGGGCCGAGGATGGCATCCAGCCGCACCTCGCCGGAGGACCAGCTGGCCTCCTGCTCGTGCGAGGTCCGCACGTCCTGGGTGTTCTCGTACCCGTACTCGTAGTTCACCCCGAGGAAGCCCCAGAACAGGCCCGCTCCCCCGATGCCGCCGCCGGACTGCTTGGCGCTGAAGGTCAGCCCGTCGCTCTCGTTGAACGCCCCGCACGAGAGGTCCATCGAGAGGGCGACGCGCTTCCACTCGTGGACGGTCGGCATGAAGAAGTTGAGGACCGAGAGGTCGGTGCTCACGAGCTCGGTGTCGGCGGCGACGGGGAGGCCGTCGTCGTCGAGGTGCTGGATGACGTCGGTGACGACGGTGATGTTCGTGTCGGCGAGCTCGTTGACGGTGTCGATGACCCCCTGGTCGAGTGCGGCCTGCGAGTCGGCGACGCCGATGCCGATGGACTTCAGGACGTCGCCGAAGGTCGGCGCGACGGCCCGGAGCTGGCCGCTGACGTCGGCGGCGGCGACCCCGGCCCCGAGGCCGGCGGGTGCGCCGAGGCCGGCGAGGGCCGCGGCGGGGGCGGGGACGACGGGCGCCGCGGTGCGCGGCGCCGGGGTCACCGGGACGGTGGTCGTGGGTTCACGCTCGGGCGTACGGGCCCGGGCGGCCGTCTTCGCCGGACGGCGGCGGGTGGTGCTGGCCATGGTGGCTCTCCTTGCGGTGGGTGGGGTGCGGTCAGCCCGCGGGCCACGTCCTGACGACGAGGGCGTAGGGCTGCGGCCCCTGGGGGATGTTCGCGCCGTGGACGGCGAGCACCCAGGTGCCGCCGGCCAGCCCGTCGACGTCGACGACCTCGACCGTGTTCACGCGGTCGGGGACGCCGGGCCGGTCGGGTCGGCCGGGTTCGTGGTTGCCGTGGACCGGCGGCGACGCAGGGAGGGGTCCGGTGAGCGAGAGGTCGAGGTCGCAGACGAGGCGCTCCCCCGGGAGGTCGTACCAGCACAGGGCGGCCCGGAGCCGGCCCCCGTCGGGGACGCGCACCCTGAAGCCACGCGTCCCGCCGGTCCGCAGGGCCTTGGAGGCGGTGGCGTTCTCGAGGATGCGCACCTCGCTGCCGTCGGCCGGCCGGGGCAGCGACCCGTCGACGTCGACGCGGCCGAAGCCGCACCAGCGCGGGTCCTCGGGGCGGGAGCCGTCGCGGCTGCGGACGGTCGTCGCCCCGACGACGAGCAGCGCCTTGAGCGTCGCCCCCGCCGGTGCGTGGCCGCCCCGCTCCCGGCGCCAGCCCTGGCGCACGAGGGCGACGGCGCCCGCGGCGGCGGCCACGGCGGCGCTCGTCCCGCCGTCGACGACGTAGTGCGGTGCGGGAGAGGCCAGCCCCCAGCCGCGGCCGGTGGCGACGGTCGAGCGGGGTCCGACGAGGTTGGTGCCCGGTGCACAGAGGTCGGGCTTGCGCCGGCCGTCCCGCGTCGGCCCGGCGGCGGACAGCGGGGCCATCCGGTCGGGCTGCCCGCTCGTGGCGTCGGCGCGGTCGCGGGGGTCGGCGAAGCGCCGGCCCTCGGTCTGCAGCCGGTCCCACGTGCCGGGGAACCCGTTCGGCGTCGACCCCTCGGTGGCCCCTACGGCGAGGACGTTCTTGGCGCAGGCCGGCGACTCGACGGACCCGGGGTCCGCGACCCGGTCGCCGCCCCGGTCGGACCCTCCGTTGCCCGCCGCGACGAGGAGCACGGTGTCGGGGTGCTCGTGGAGGAAGAGGTCGGCCTCGTACGCGTCGTTGTCGTAGGCGCCCCCGGCGGGTGTCCCCCAGGCGGCGACGTGGATGCGCGCGCCGCGCCTGCGTCCGTCGTCGAAGAGCTCGCGCAGGTCGGTCGGACGCCCGGCGAGGGCGTGCCGTGACGGGCCGACCTCGGGGTGCCCCGGCGCGACGGCGACGAACTGCTCGATCGCCTCGACGACGATCTCGACCCCGGGGGCGACGCCGCGGTTGCGTCCGCCGCTCTGCGCGCCGTCGCCGGCCACGACGCCCGTGACGAACGTGCCGTGGCCGCTCGCGACGTCGGCGGGGCCGTCGTCCGCGCCGGGGTTGGTGACGTACGGCGTCCACGAGGGGCCGAGGGGCCAGGAGCGCAGGTGGCGCAGCCGCCCGCGCAGGTCGGCGACCGCCGTGCGGGGGTCGCCCGTGTCGAACCCGGTGTCGCACACCGCCACGACCTCGCCGTCACCGTCGAGGTCGTCACGCCATCCGCCGGCCGCGGCCCACCCGAGGTCGGGGGCGAGGCCGGCGGTGGCGGTGCGTGGCAGGCGGGGCCGCTCGACGAGCTTGACGCCGACGAGGGCCCGCACCGGCGCGGGGTCCCCCGGCCACTCAATGCGCACCTTGCTGCGTCCCTGGTCGAGGACCGTCGCCCCCAGCTCGCGCAGCCGGGCCACGACGAGGGGGCGCACGGAGTGCGAGAAGCACACGACGTCGAGCCAGGTCCGCCCGGGCCCGTCGTCCGGCGGGGTGAGCGGCCTGCGGCACAGCGCCTCGTCGTACGGGACGAACCCGCTGACGAACGGCAGGCGGCCGACGGCCTCGGCGGTCCGGTCGCGCCGGACCGTGAGGCAGGCCCCCCGCGGCGGGCACCAGAAGGCGACCTCGGCGCCGGCCCGCCGCAGCGTCGGGACCCAGTGCCCGAGGACCGGTCCGCTGAAGCGGGCCACGACGCGCGGGCCGCTCCCACGCCGCCGGGCGCCGTCGGGGACCTCGACGGGGACGCCGTTGACGTGGACCGCTGGGGGTCGGTGAAGGGTGGCCACGACGGGAGGAGCACCGGACCGTGCTCCGTGATACGAGTTTGGATGTATGCAGAACTCTGTATATCCTTGCACCATGTCCAAGGTCCTCACCTCCCTCCCCGTCGGCGAGCGCGTCGGCATCGCCTTCTCCGGGGGTCTCGACACCTCCGTCGCGGTCGCGTGGATGCGCGAGAAGGGGGCGGTGCCCTGCACCTACACCGCCGACCTCGGCCAGTACGACGAGCCCGAGATCGACACCGTCCCCGACCGCGCCGGCCAGTACGGCGCCGAGGTCGCGCGCCTCGTCGACTGCCGGGCCGCGCTCGTCGAGGAGGGCCTGTCGGCCATCGCCTGCGGCGCGTTCCACATCCGCACCGGCGGGCGCACGTACTTCAACACGACGCCGCTCGGCCGGGCCGTGACCGGCACGCTGCTCGTGCGCGCGATGCAGGCCGACGACGTCGAGATCTGGGGCGACGGGTCCACCTTCAAGGGCAACGACATCGAACGCTTCTACCGCTACGGGCTGCTCGCCAACCCCAACCTGCGGGTCTACAAGCCGTGGCTCGACGCCGACTTCGTCCACGAGCTCGGCGGGCGGCACGAGATGAGCGCCTGGCTGACCGAGCGCGACCTGCCCTACCGGCAGAGCCAGGAGAAGGCGTACTCGACGGACGCCAACATCTGGGGCGCGACCCACGAGGCGAAGACGCTCGAGCACCTCGAGGAGTCGATGGAGGTCGTCGAGCCGATCATGGGCGTCCGCTTCTGGGACCCCGCCGTCGCCATCGAGAGCGAGGACGTGACGATCGCGTTCGTCGAGGGCCGCCCGGTCGCCATCAACGGCAAGGCGCTCGACCCCGTCGCGCTTGTGCACGAGGCCAACACCATCGGCGGCCGGCACGGCATCGGGATGTCGGACCAGATCGAGAACCGCATCATCGAGGCGAAGTCGCGCGGCATCTACGAGGCCCCCGGCATGGCGCTGCTGCACATCGCCTACGAGCGGCTGCTCAACGCCGTGCACAACGAGGACACGATCGCGAACTACCACAACGAGGGCCGCCGCCTCGGCCGGCTGCTGTACGAGGGCCGCTGGCTCGACCCGCAGAGCCTCATGCTCCGCGAGGCCATCCAGCGCTGGATCGCCTCCGTCGTCACCGGCCAGGTCACCCTGCGGCTGCGGCGCGGCGAGGACTACTCCATCGTCGACACCCGCGGTGAGAACTTCAGCTACCACCCGGACAAGCTGTCGATGGAGCGCGTCGAGAACGCCGCCTTCGGCCCGCAGGACCGGATCGGGCAGCTGACGATGCGCAACCTCGACATCGCCGACAGCCGTGCCAAGCTCGAGCTCTACGCCGAGCAGCCGAACGACCAGGGGCAGCTGCTCGTCGAGAACGGCACCCTCTTCGGCGAGCTGCCGGCCGGCGGCTACGACCGGATCACCGACAACCCGCAGGCCTCGGGCGACGCCGAGCAGGCGCTCGACCACGCGGCGATGGAGTCCGGCACCGACTGACGCCCCACCCGCCTCGACATTTCGGGGTCACCCCGAAATGTCCACGAGACCCCGGATCCGTTCCGGGGTCTCGCGGACGTTCCGGGGTCTCGGGCCGTCGGTGTCCACCGGCCGCGCCCCGGGACGTCGCCCGCCGCTCCTTGTCCGGGCCGCACAAATAGACTCACCGTGTGCCGCCCACCGCCTCGCAGGACACCCGCACCCGGGTCAGCCGGGCCGCCGGTGACCTCGGGGCGGCCGCGGTCCGGCAGATGGAGACCGACCACGAGTGGTTCCGCGCCCTGAGCGCCGAGAACCGCTCGTGGGTCGGGCTCGTGGCGCAGGCGGGCATCACGAGCTTCATCGACTGGTTCGGCGGCGACCAGGAGCGCGCGCCGGCCACGGCCGACGTCTTCGGCACCGCCCCGCGCGAGCTGACCCGCTCGATCAGCCTCGCGCAGACCCTCGACCTCCTGCGGACGAGCATCGGCGTCGTGGAGCGCGAGATCGCCGGCATCGCCGCCCCCGGCGAGGGCGACCTCGCCCGCGAGGCCGTCCTGCGCTACAGCCGCGAGGTCGCCTTCGCCGCGGCCGAGGTCTACGCCGAGGCCGCCGAGGCGCGCGGCGCGTGGGACGCCCGGCTGGAGTCCCTCGTCGTCGACGCCGTCATCCGCGGCGAGGCGGACGAGTCGATGCAGTCGCGGGCCGCGGCGCTCGGCTGGGGCGCGGTGAGCGGCGTCGCGGTCGTCGTCGGCTCGACACCGTCGGGCGCGACCGGACCGGTGCTCGGCGAGCTGCACCGCACGGCCCGCCGCCGCGGGGTCGAGCTGCTCGTGGCCATCCACGGCCCGCGGGTGGTCTGCATCGGCGGCGGCGTCGTCGACCCCGTCGCCCTCGCCGAGACCCTCGACCCGCACCTCGGCGACGGCCCCCTCGTCGTCGGCCCGACGGTCCCCCACCTCTTCGCCGCCGGGCGCTCGGCCCGGGCCGCGATCTCCGGCCACACCGCTGCGCCCGCGTGGCCGGCCGCGCCCCGCCCGGTCCTCGCCGACGACCTCCTCGGCGAGCGCGCCCTCCTCGGCGACCTCCCGGCCCGCAACGCCCTCACCGCCCGGATCGTGCGCCCGCTGCTCGAGGCGAGCGGTGGCTCGCTGCTCGAGACCGCGCAGGCGTGGCTCGACGGGGGCGTCGGGGTCGAGGGCACAGCGCGGGCGCTCATCGTCCACCCGAACACCGTGCGCTACCGGCTCCAGGGCATCGCCAAGGCCACCGGCTACGACCTGACCGACGCCCACGACGCCCAGACGGTGCGGCTCGCCCTGGCCTTCCACCGCCTCGGCCCGGCCGCCCGCACCGCCCCGCGTCCCTGAGGCCCCGCTGACAGAGATTGTGGGGATCCCACAAAAGGCGCCCGACAGGTTCGTCCCCGCCCGTCCCGGGCCACGACCCCGCCGGATAGCAGGCTGGGGCACGTGATCATCATCGTCTGCCCCGGTCAGGGCTCCCAGACCCCGGGCTTCCTCGCCCCGTGGCTCGAGCTGCCCGGTGCCCGCGAGCACCTCACCGCCCTGTCTGATGCCGCCGGTGTCGACCTCGTCGCCCACGGCACGACCTCGGACGAGGACACGATCAAGGACACCGCGGTCGCCCAGCCCCTCCTCGTCGGTGCCGGCCTGCTCGCGGTGCGCGCGCTCGGCGGAACCAGCGGCGTCGGCGCGCTCGCCGGCCACTCCGTCGGTGAGATCACCGCGGCCGCCGCGGCCGGGGTCCTCGCCGAGGACGACGCGATGCGCCTCGTCGCCCTGCGCGGGCGCGAGATGGCGCAGGCCAGCGCCGCGACGCCCACGGGGATGAGCGCGGTCGTCGGCGGGGACCCGACCGAGGTCCTCGCGGCCATCGAGTCGCACGGCCTCACGCCGGCCAACGTCAACGCCGCCGGCCAGGTCGTCGCCGCCGGCGAGCTCGACGCCCTGGCGGCCCTCGCCGCCGAGCCGCCCACGCGCGCCCGGGTCATCCCGCTCAAGGTGGCCGGCGCCTTCCACACGTCGTTCATGCAGCCCGCGGTCGACGCCCTGGCCGCCGCGGCCGGCGACCTGTCCCCCGCCGACGCCGCCGTGCCGCTGGTCTCCAACCGCGACGGCGAGGTCGTCACCGACGGCCGCGAGGTCCTCGACCGGATCGTCGCCCAGGTCTCCAACCCGGTCCGCTGGGACCTCTGCTCCGACCGGTTCGCCGCGCTCGGCGTCACCGCGATCATCGAGCTGCCCCCGGCGGGCACGCTCGTCGGGCTCGCCAAGCGCGCCCTCAAGGGCGTCGAGCTGCTCGCGGTCAAGGGACCCGAGGACCTCGACGCCGCTCGCACCCTCATCGAGGAGCACTCCGCATGAGCCCCACCCCCAAGGGCACCGGCCACCTCACCGCCGGCCCGGTCACGCACTCCCGGATCGCCGGCATCGGCGGGTACCGGCCGCGCCGGGTCGTCCCGAACAGCGAGCTCGTCGAGCGCATCGACTCCTCCGACGAGTGGATCCGCGAGCGCTCGGGCATCATCGAGCGCCGCTTCGCCGGCGAGGGCGAGTCGGTCATCGACATGTCCGTGCTCGCCGCCGCCCCCGCGCTCGAGATGGCCGGCATCACCGGCGCCGACCTCGGTGCGGTCATCGTCGCGACGGTCAGCTGGCCCTACCAGACCCCCGCCGCCGCACCGCTGGTCGCCGAGCGCCTCGGGTCCACGGCCGCGGCGTTCGACATCTCCGCCGCGTGCGCCGGGTACTGCCACGGCATCTCGCTCGCCTCGGACATGGTCCGCACCGGCCAGGCCGAGCACGTGCTCGTCGTCGGCGTCGAGCGCCTCTCCGACTTCACCTCCCTCGACGACCGCGGCACCGCCTTCATCTTCGCGGACGGCGCCGGCGCCGCCGTCGTCAGCCGGTCCGACACCGTCGGCATCGGCCCGACCGTGTGGGGCTCGGACGGCGCGCAGTGGGAGGCCATCTCGCAGACCGAGTCCTGGATCGACGTCCACGAGAAGCAGCTCGGCTGGCCGCACATCGGGATGGCCGGCCAGACCGTCTTCCGCTGGGCGGTCTGGGGCATGGCGCCCGTCGCCCAGCAGGCGCTCGACGCCGCCGGCATCACCGCCGACCAGCTCGACGCGTTCATCCCCCACCAGGCCAACGTCCGCATCATCGACGCGATGGCCAAGAAGCTCGGGCTGCCCGCGGACCTCCCGATCGCCCGCGACATCGCGTACACCGGCAACACCTCCGCGGCCTCCGTGCCGCTGGCGATGGAGCGGATGGTCCGCCACGGCGAGATCCCGAGCGGCGGCCTCGCGCTGCAGATCGGGTTCGGCGCGGGCCTGTCCTACGCGGCGCAGGTCGTCGTCATCCCCTGACTCCCGTGGGCCCACGGGTCACCCGGGCCGAAGCACCACCCCACCCACACCGAAGGAGACAGCACATGGCTGACCAGCAGGAGATCCTCAGCGGCCTCGCCGAGATCGTCAACGAGGAGACCGGCCTCGACCCGGCCGAGGTCCAGATGGACAAGTCCTTCACCGACGACCTCGACATCGACTCGCTGTCGATGATGACGATCGTCGTCAACGCCGAGGAGAAGTTCGGCGTTCGCATCCCCGACGACGAGGTCAAGAACCTCACGACGGTCGGCGACGCGGTCACGTTCATCCAGTCCAACCAGGGCTGACCCCACCGGGCGCGGCCTCCCCGACCGGGAGGCCGCGCCGGTCCCCACCCGCACCCACAAGGAGCTGCAGCACCCATGAGCGAGCGTCGCGTCGTCGTCACCGGACTCGGTGCCACCACGCCCCTCGGCGGCACGATCGCCGAGACGTGGGAGGGCATCCTCGCCGGACGGTCCGGGGCCAAGCCCCTGCCCCAGGAGATGCTCGACCGGTACGAGATGCCGGTCCACTTCGCGTGCACCATCGCGCAGGACCCGCTCGAGGTCCTCACGAAGGTGCAGGTCCGCCGGATGGACCCGAGCGCGCAGTACGCGGTCATCGCCTCGCAGGCCGCGATGGAGGACGCCGGCTCGCCGGAGGTCGACCCGGAGCGCCTCGGCGTCGCGATCGGCACCGGCATCGGTGGCGTGTGGACGCTGCTCGACCAGTGGGACAACCTGCGCGAGAAGGGCGTCCGCCGCGTCTTCCCGCTCGCCGTGCCGATGCTCATGCCCAACACCTCCTCCGGCAACGTGTCGCTGCTGCTCGGCGCGCGCGCCGGTGCCCACACGACCGTCTCGGCCTGCGCGTCGGGTGCGGAGTCGATGGGCACCGCCTACGACATGATCCGTGACGGCCGCGCCGACGTCGTCGTCGCCGGTGGCACGGAGGCCGCGACGCACCCCATCTGCTTCGCGGGCTTCGCCCAGATGCAGGCCCTCTCGACCCGCAACGACGACCCCGCCGGCGCCTCGCGCCCCTACGACACGGGTCGCGACGGCTTCGTCATGGGCGAGGGCGCGGCCGTCATGGTCCTCGAGGAGTACGAGCACGCGAAGGCCCGCGGCGCGCGCATCTACGCCGAGTTCGCCTCGATCGGGATGTCCGCCGACGCCCACCACATCACCGCCCCGGAGCCCGAGGGCGCCGGCGCCTCCCGCGCGATGCGGGCCGCCGTCGAGCGGGCCGGGCTGACCGACAGCGACATCGTGCACATCAACGCGCACGCGACCTCGACCCCGGTCGGCGACGTGGCCGAGGCCAACGCCATCCGCCGCGCCTTCGGGTCCGCGGCCGACGCGATGCCGGTCAGCGCGACGAAGTCGATGACCGGGCACCTGCTCGGCGCGGCCGGCGCGCTCGAGGGGCTGCTGACCGTCCTCGCGGTGCACCACCGCACGGCGCCGGCGGCCATCAACATCGAGGACCTCGACCCGCAGATCGACCTCGACGTCATCCGCGGCGAGCACCGCACCCTGCCCGACGGCGACATCGCGGCGCTCAACAACTCCTTCGGGTTCGGCGGCCACAACGTCGCGCTCGTCGTCAAGAGCATCTGAGCCGCAGCCGAAACGCCCCCGGACCGACCCGGTCCGGGGGCGTTCGTCGCGCTCTGGTTGCGTGCTACACCGCAGTACGTGTCGCTGGAACGACACGTACTGCGGTGTAGCACGCGATGAGCGTCAGCCCACCTTGTGCAGCCAGCGGACCGGCGCACCCTCGCCGGCGTAGCGGAACGGCTCGAGCTCCTCGTCCCACTCGAGCCCGAGCAGCTCCTCGATCATCTCCTGCATCGCCTCGGGGCTGCCCTGGGCGAGGACGACGACCTCGCGCAGCCGGTCCTCGTTGACGACCGCGTCGCCGTTGGCCGAGGTCCACGTGTGGTGGATGCCGAGGCGGGGGGTGTGCGACCAGCGCGAGCCGTCGGAGCCGGGGCTCGGCTCCTCGGTCACCTCGTAGCGCAGGTGCTCCCAGCCGCGCAGCGCCGACGCGATGCGGGCGCCGCTGCCGGCCTCGCCGGCCCAGCTGAGCTCGCCACGGACCATCCCGGGGGCGGCCGGCTGGACGGTCCAGTCCACGCTGACGCGGACGCCGAGGACTCCCTCGATCGCCCAGATCACGTGCGGGCACAGCGCCTTGGGCGTGGAGTGGACGTAGACCACTCCACGCGTGGTGGCGCGCTGCATCGCGGACATCCCGGTCTCCTTGTCGTGCGGTGGACGTCTTCCCCAACGTCGCCGCTCGAGCCGTGGGCCGGTTCGTGCCGTGTCTCGCGTCTGCGGGCACGCCACGCGTGCCGGTTGTCTGCGCACAGTCTGCCCCACACGACGCACCCGCACCAGAGATCACACGGATTCGTGGTGCGGGTGCCCCGGCCGCGGTGGCCCGTCAGATCGTCGTCGCGCCCGAGGTGCTCGTGCTGCTCGCGCCGTTGGCGTCGCTCGGGTCGCTCGAGCCGGTGCCCTGCCCGCCGCCGGTGCCCTGCCCGCCGCCGGGCATCCCGCCCGGGCCGCCGTGCTCCTCGGTCCCGGTGACGGCGAACTGCGCCGAGACCAGCACGTCGACCCGGCCGGCGTCGGAGGTGACGGTCACCTCGTAGCTGCCGTCGGACAGGGCGCGGACGCCGCTGACCGTCCCGCCGTCGACGGCTCCCTGCGCCGCCGCGACGGCCTTGCTCGCGGCCTTGGCCGTGAGCGTGCCGCCCTCGTCCATCATCCCGCCGCGCCCACCGCCGGGCATCCCGTCGGCGCCGGCCTGACCCCCGTCGGGCACCGTGCCGCTCGACGAGCCCCCGCCGTTGGCATCGGCGCCGGTGCCGGGCGACGCGGACGCGGACGCCGACGGGGTCGACGTGCTCGTCGTCGTGTCGGCCGCCCCGGCGAGCGAGGCGCCGGTGAGGCCGAGCGCGACGGCGGCGGCGATGCCGACCCCGCCGATCGCGAGGATCCTGGTCTGTCGGTCCATGGGGTGCTCCTTCGTCGTGGGGACCATCTGCACCCACGGTCACGGGCCGGGCTGTGCCGCACCTGTCGCCGCAACGTCCCTGCCCTGTGTCCTCACGGCCGCCCACCGCCGTCCGGACGACGGCGTGCCGCCGCTAGGCTCGGCGCACCCGTGGCCGACGCGTCACGGCCCGGGGCGTTAGCTCAGTCGGTCAGAGCAGCGGACTCATAATCCGTCGGTCGTCGGTTCAAGCCCGACACGCCCCACCACGCCTCGTGGATGCACCGGCCGCGCCGGCCTGACCCCGTCGTGGCGCGCCCCGTGGCGCGAGACGTGGGGCGATGACCCCACCTCCGACGCCACGTGTGCCACCACCACTGCCACCGCGGGCATCGGCATCAGCCGGACGGCGGCGGGTGGCCGGTCAGGGGTCCGAGGCTCGTGAGGGAGGAGACCGCGGGCTCGAGCCTGGCCACGAGGTGGCTCTCGCCCAGGACGTCCTCGGCGGGAGCGATGACCGCGAGGTCGGTGAACGCGGTGTCGCTGAGGACGTGCTCGAGCACACCGGCGCACGACGCCGACGCGAGCACCGCCTCGTCACGTGCCCCGGCCGGGGTCGCGCCGGCGACGACGGCGAGGAGGTGATGACGGAGCGGCTCGACGACCTCACGTCGCGGGCGGCAGCGCGGTGGCCTCCATCGGCGCACCCTGCGCGGCACGGCCAGCGCTGCCCCGCGCCGGACGACATCGGTCCCCAGCCGGTCCCACAGGTCCGGGCCGATGGCGTCGAGTGCCTGCACGAGCGGTACCGGTCCGGGGCCGAACACCGCCATCGCGGCACCCCACGACGCGACGAGACCGCCGTCCCCGGTGCCGGCCGCGGGTCCCGGTCGGACCGCGGCGCCTCCGGGACCGTCGACCCACTCGGCCGCACCGCTCGCCACGACGTCGCAGAGCGCGGCGGCGCGGGCCGCGGTCACGACGGCATGGTGGCGCGGCCGCAGCCACTGCTCGTCCTGGCCGAGCAGCCAGACCACGTGCGCGGCCGGCAGGTCATCCACGGCCCCACCCTCCCGGACCCGGTCGCCGAGAGGCGGCCGCCTGTCGTCGCCGCCTACGATCTCGCCTCCGCCCTGGACTCGCGCCGGTTGCGCAGGGCCACCTCCACCACGGCCCCGACGAGAAGCAGCTCGGTGACGACCGCCGCGGCGACCCACCACCCCCGGTGCTCGTGCGTCGCCTCGATGACCTTCAGTGCGCTGAGCAGCAGGCCGACCTGGATGAGCACGAGCGACACCCACCGGCGGCGTCGTCGCTCCACCGCGTCGTGCACGTCCGACGTCATCGCTCCACCCCCGTCGCTCCCCGGCCGCGGTCCCCCGGGTCCCTTCCGTCGGGGCAGTCTGCTGCCGGCCCCCGCACGCGTCAACCCGGCCCGGTCGGGGTAGCACCGGGATGACGCATCCGCGCCGTACCCGAGCGAGAGGAACCGACGTGTCCAGAGTCGTCGTCGTCACCGGAGCCAGTGGGGGGATCGGGCGGGCCACCGTCCGCGAGTTCGCCAGACGGGGCGACACGCTCGCCCTGGTCGCCCGCGGTGAGCGCGGGCTGGAGGCCGCCGCCGAGGAGGTGCGCGGGCTCGGGGCGCGAGCGCTCGTCGTCCCGACCGACGTCGCGGACGCCGACGCCGTCGAGGCCGCCGTCGAGCGCATCGAGAGCGAGCTCGGCCCGGTCGACGTGTGGGTCAACGTCGCGTTCACCTCGGTGTTCTCCCGCGTCGACGACATCCGACCCGAGGAGTTCCGGCGGGTCACCGAGGTCAGCTACCTCGGCTACGTCTACGCGACGATGAGCATCCTGCGCCGGATGAAGGAGCGCGACCGCGGCACGATCGTCCACGTGGGGTCGGCCCTGGCCTACCGCGGCATCCCCCTCCAGAGCGCGTACTGCGGCGCGAAGCACGCCATCCAGGGGTTCCACGAGGCCGTCCGCGCCGAGCTGCTGCACGAGCGCAGCGCCGTGCGGGTGACGATGGTGCAGATGCCGGCGGTCAACACGCCGCAGTTCTCCTGGGTGCTCTCGCGCCTCCCCCAGCAGGCACAGCCCGTGCCCCCGATCTACCAGCCGGAGGTGGCCGCCCGGGCGGTCGTGTTCGCGGCCGACCACCCCCGGCGCCGCGAGTACTGGGTCGGCGCGAGCACCGTCGGCACGCTGGCGGCCAACGCGGTCGTCCCGGGACTGCTCGACCGCTACCTCGGCCGGACCGGATTCGGGTCGCAGCAGACCGGTGAGCGCAAGCCCGACGACCAGCCGAGCAACCTCTGGGAGCCCGCCGACGGGCCGGACGGGCGCGACTTCGGCGCCCACGGCGCGTTCGACGACCGCGCCCACGCGCACAGCCCCCAGCAGTGGGTCGCGCAGCACTACCCGCTGCTCGCCGGCGCCGCCGCCGTCCTCGTGGCCACCGGTGCCGCGGTCGCCGGGAGGCGTCGGTGAACGGCGGCTCCGCGCTCCTGCGGCTCGCCGGCGTCGCGGGGACCGCCTGGGGCGGGGTGCTCCTCGCACGGGGTGACGACGTGTGGCGCCGGCTCGAGGGCCGCTCGCCCGACTCCGTCGAGGAGCTCGCCATCCGGGCGCTGGGCGGCCGCCACCTCGTCCAGGGCGGCGTCCAGCTCCTCGCCCCCCGCGCCAGCCGCCGCGTGGCGGTCGGTGTCGACGTGGTCCACGCCGCGACGATGTTCGCCCTGGCCCTCGCGTCACCGTCCCGGCGCACCGTCGCCACGACCACCGGGGCCGTCGCCCTCGTCGGCGCCGCCCTCGGGGTGGCGGCCGGTCCCCGCTGACGTCCGCACCGGCCGCCGCCGGCCTCGTGCGACCGCGGAATCGCCGTGGGTGCCCGACGCCCCGGCAGCGGCGCTCGCGTGGCACTCTTCCCCCCGGGTTCGTCCACGCCATGGTCCCGGAGACCGCCCGGTCACGAGCCCACGCACCGACCACCGTCACTCGACCCTGGGGACCTCCGTGATCCTGCTCGTCATCGCCGTGCTGCTCGTCGTCGCCGTGGTGCTCGCCTCGCGGGGCCGCCGCGCGGGTGGGGCCTCGCGGCTCCCGCAGGCGCTCGCCGGTGTCGTCGTGCTCGGCGTCGTCGTCTGGGTCGTCGTCATCGCGGTGCAGGCCAACGGCGCCTGACCCGAGCGTCCACCGGCACCGACGGACCGCGTGCCAGCATGACGGCATGAGCGACGACCTGCGCCGCGCCCGGTGGGAGCGGGCGACGGAGTGGCCGCTGACCGTGGCCGCCCTCTTCTTCCTCGTGGCCTACGCGTGGCCGGTCCTCGACCCGACGCTCTCCGGGGGATGGCTGACGGCCCTCGAGGTCCTGTCGTGGACGGCGTGGGCGGCCTTCCTCGTGGACTACCTCGTGCGCCTCCGGCTGGCCTCGCACCGGGTCGAGTTCGTCCGGCACAACCTCATCGACCTCGCGGTGGTCGTGCTGCCGCTGCTCCGGCCGCTGCGGCTCCTGCGGCTCGTCACCCTGCTCGCCGTCCTCAACCGCAAGGCCGGCGGGTCGCTGCGCGGCCGGGTGTCGGTCTACGTCGCGGGCGCGGCGCTCATGGTCATCCTCGTCGCGAGCCTCGCGGAGCTCCAGGCCGAGCGCGGCGCACCGGGCGCCCTCATCCGGACCTTCGGCGACGCGCTCTGGTGGGCCGCGACCACCGTGACGACGGTCGGGTACGGCGACCTCTACCACGTGACGACGCAGAGTCGGTGGGTCGCGGTCGGCCTCATGCTCGCCGGCATCGCGCTCATCGGTGTCGTGACGGCGACCTTCGCCAGCCGGCTCATCGAGCAGGTGGCCGAGATCGAGGAGACCTCGCGGTCCGCGACCGCCTCGGACGTCGAGGCGCTGTCGGCGCAGATCGCCCGTCTCCAGCGGACGGTCGAGGAGCTGCGGGCCGGCTCCACCGGCGGTGACGCGGGTCAGCCGTCCGCGGCGGCGCCGCAGGCGGTCACCCGCCAGAGCACCATGGCACCGCCCGCGTCGACCCGCTCGAACCCCGGCGATCCCTCGACCTCGAGCCCGGCGTAGCCCTGGCGGCGACGGTCGTCCGTCCAGAAGCGCGAGCCTCCCGTCAGCACGTGGGTGACCCCGAGCCGACGGACGGCGGCGCAGACCTCGGGCCGCCGGGCGGCCTCGTCGAGCGAGCTGCCGACGAGGACGCGGTCGGGGTCCCAGGCACCGGTGAGGTGCGGGAAGAGCGCACGACGGTCGCCGAGCGGCCCGGTGAGGGCTGCGCCGTCGAACGGGTTGCCCGCGACGACGGCGTCCGGCCCGACCTCGCGTGGGAGCCGTCCGAGGAGGGCCGCGGCCGCGGGGTCGAGCATCGGCTCGGACCGGTACCACCGCGCGACGACGGACGCCGTGTCGGCCCACGACAGACCGCTCGTCGCGACCGCCACCGCGGCGAGCAGCGCGCCGCCCACGACCGCCGGGGACACCCCGCGGCGCTGGGCCGCCACGCGTGCGGCGACCGCCTCGACGGCGAGCGCGGCCAGGGGCACGGCGCCCACCGCCGCGAGCGCGGCGAGGCGGAAGGCGTCGTCGTACCAGGGCCCGCTCGCGAGCCGCGCGACGACGGAGTCGCTCCCGGCGACGAGCGCGAAGAGCCCGCCGCCGACGACGTGCACCGCCAGGAGCCAGCGCAGGTGGGCCCGCCGCCAGGCCACGACGCACCCGACGAGGGTCAGGCCGGCGAGCAGCAGGGGCACGGGGACCCGCTGCGGCGAGAGGAGCGCCCACTCCCCCAGCGCCTGCGGAACCGTCTCGCGGGCCGGCCAGGACGTGCGCCGCGTGGCGGCGAACAGCGGTGACCACGCGACGAGCCAGACGGTGGCGGCGGCCGCGACGAGCGTGAGGACCCGTCTGCGTCCGCCCGCCGGCCACCGGGTCACGAGGGCGACGACGACCCCGAGGACGAGCCACGTGACCGCGGTGTTGGGATGGGCGAGCACGAGCCCCGCCGCGGCGACCGGCAGCAGCACGACCGACGTGGAGGCGCCGACGGCGACCTCGCGTCCCGCCCCCAGGACCACGACGAGCAGGGCGAGCGCCGCGGGCAGCAGGGCCGTCCCCAGCGCGTTGGGCCAGAGGGTGCCGTAGGAGGAGAGGACGACCGGTGACGCGGTGACGCCGGCGGCGAGCGCCCCGGCGGCCGCGACGGCGACCGGACGGCGCCCGAGGGCGACGCGGGCGAGGGCGACGCACCCGAGCGGATGGACGACGGCGACCACGACGAGCGCGACGGCGGTGGAGGAGACGACGACCGTCGAGCCGGTGACGCCGGCCACGAGCGCGACGAGGTCGTGCCAGGCCGCGGGGTAGAAGGCGTGCGTCAGCCCCGGCGCGTTGAGCGTGCCGAGGTCGAGCGAGGACCCGTCGCCGGTGGTCAGCACCCGCCAGGACGCGGACAGGTGGAAGACCGCGTCGAACGTCTGCGGCCAGCGGGAGGGCTCGCCGACCCCGCGCACGGACCCGGCCACGAGCGCCGCACCCCCGGCCACCACGCCGACGACGGCCGCGACCCGGACGGACGCAGGCTCCGCGGCGTCCACCACCCCGTCCGGCCGGACCGTCCGCACGAGCTGTCGTACGCCGGCCGCGGCGGCCACGACGACGAGCGCCCCGACCCCGGCGGCCACCGGCCCCCACGGCACCCCGACGACGGACGCGGCGACCGCCGTCACCGCGAGCGTGCCCACGGACAGCACCGGCGCCAGGCCCACGCCGAGCACGCCCCGGACCCCCACGACCCGGCCCACCAGCAGCCCGGGCAGGAGCAGCGCGAGGAGCGCGGTGCCGACGGCCGGGGCGGCGCCCCACCACGTCACAGGACCGCCCGGAGGTGCTCGACCGCCGCGACGACGGGGCCGTCGTGCACGACGCGGCCGGCGTCGAGGACGACACCGCGGTCGCAGAGCCGCTCGACGAGCGGCAGGTCGTGGCTGACGACCACGAGCGTGCGCCCCTCGGCCGAGAGCTGCCCGATCCGCGCGATGCACTTGTCCCGGAACGCCTCGTCCCCGACGGCGAGGACCTCGTCGACGAGGAAGACGTCGGGGTCGGTGTGCACGGCCACGCTGAAGGCGAGCCGGAGGAACATCCCGGAGGAGTAGAAGCGCACCTGGGTGTCGAGGAACGGACCGACGTCGGCGAACTCGACGATGTCCTCGAAGCGGGCGCGGATGGCGCCCGGGTCCATCCCGAGGATCGCGGCGTTGAGGTGCACGTTCTCGCGGCCGGTGAGGTCGGGATGGAAGCCGGCCCCCACCTCGAGCAGCCCGGCGAGCCTGCCGCGCACCCTCACCCGTCCGCTGTCGGGGGACATGACCCCGGCGACGAGCTTGAGGAGCGTCGACTTCCCCGACCCGTTGCGGCCGAGCAGCGCCACCGACTCGCCCTCCCGGATGTCCAGGTCCAGCGTCTCGAGGGCCCGGAAGTCCTCGTGCCGCGGCCGGCCCTGGACCGCCCAGACCAGCCCTTCCTTGAGCGAGTGCGTGTGCCGCAGCCGGAAGTGCTTCGAGGCACCCTCGACCGAGACCGCGACCTGGTTCGCCACCTCAGAGCTCCTGCGCGAAGCGCCCGGAGAGGCGGCGGAAGACGAGCTGCCCGACCGCGAGCAGCACGAGCGACGTGGCGAGCGCGACGACCGTGCGGCCGACGAGCCCGTCGGGCAGCGCACCCGGCGCGGTCGCGGCGGGCCACGTCGCGCGGTGCACGAGGTCGACCGCGACGGTCAGCGGGTTGTGCTGGTAGAGAGCGAAGCCCCACGACCCCGGCCCGAGGAGGCTCTCGACGAGGTGCGTCGGGTAGAGCACCGGCGAGGTCCACACGATGACGGCCAGCACGAGGTCGACGACGTTCTCGACGTCGCGGAAGAGGACGTCGACCGCGGACAGCACGAGCCCGAGACCCGTCGACAGGAGCGCGACGAGCACCACGCAGGCGAGCAGCGCCAGGACGCCCACGCCGTCGGGTCGCCACCCGGACACGAGCGCGCCGACGACGAGGACGAGCACCTGCGGCAGCAGGTGGACGCCCGCGACGCACACGCTGGCGACGGGGAACAGCTCGCGCGGGAGGAAGACCTTGCGTACCAGCTCGCCGTTCGTGACGACCGAGCGGGTGGCGTTGCCCACCGCCTCCGAGAAGGCCGTGACGACGACGAGCCCCCCGAAGAGGTAGACGGCGTAGTCGGCGATCGTGTTCTGCCGCAGCACGAGACCGAGGCCGACGAAGTAGACGCCGAAGGTGACCGCGGGCTTGACGTACGACCAGCCCAGCCCGAGCACGGAGGCCCGGTAGCGGACGCGCAGCTCCTTGCGGACGAGGAGCGAGAGCAGGTACCGCCGCCGTGCCACCTCCGCCAGCCCACCGCCGACGCCCTGGACGACGAGCTCGCTCACCGCCGGTCCATCCCGAGCGTGCGGCGCCAGGCGTCCTCGCCGGTCAGCTCCGGCAGCGCGCCGCGGTAGCGGGAGGCGAGCTCCGGCCAGCGCTGATGCAGCTCGCGGTGCACGGCCACGGCCTCGGCGGTCGCGCGGGCCGCCTCCCCCCGCGAGCGGCGCAGCCACGCGAGCCCCGAGCCGTCCGCTGTCGCGACGAGGGCGGAGTCCATCCGCGCGAGGGACCACCACTTGGCGTCCGCGGCGGCGAGCTCGTGCTCGGGGGCCTCGACCGCCCGGGGCGGCACCGGGCGGGCCTGGTGCACCAGCCCGGCGCCACCGGCCAGCACCGTCCCCAGCCGGCCGGCCGGCGCGGTGGTGGCCGGCTCGCGACGGCGTCGCTGGCGCGGGGTCACCGGCTCGAAGTCGTGGGCGTCGGGACGGACGCGGGCGTCGTCGTGGCCGGCCCGCAGGCGGCGCACCTCGGCCAGGGTCGAGCCCAGCTCGGGGTGCAGCGCCTCGGGCCCGCGCAGCACGTCGCGCAGCGCCCGGGTGCGCAGCGCGGCCGCGCCGTACTGCATCGCGAGGACGTGCTTGACCGACACGAGCAGGCTCTCGCGGACCAGCCGCCCACCCCGGTCGTAGCGCGAGTGCAGCAGCGCGGCAATGATGCGGTTGCGCGCGTGGAAGTACGCCTGCCAGTCGGTGCTGTCGTCCTTGTCCGTCCACGGCACGTGCCAGACCGCGGCACCGGGCAGCGAGACCGTCGGATGGCCCGCCGCGCCGGCCCGCAGCCCGAACTCGGCGTCGTCCCACTTGATGAAGAAGGGCAGCGACAGCCCGACGTCGCGCAGCACGGTGACCGGGACGAGGCACATCCACCAGCCGGTGTAGTCGGCGTGGAGGCGGCGGTGCAGCCAGGGGGTGCCGCGCAGGGTCCGGCGCGCCAGGTCGTGGTCGTGCACCGACGGCCCGGCCGGCGCCCACCGGAACTGCCACGGGCGCACGACCTCGGCGACGGCGTGCAGCACCGAGCGCTCGTGCATCGAGAACATGTGGCCGCCGACGACGGTCGGGCGGCGGCAGTGCCGGGCGAAGGCGACGGCCCGCGCGATGCCCTCGGGCTCGCACACGACGTCGTCGTCGAGGAGCAGCACGTGCTCGGAGCGTCCCGCGTCGAGCGTCTCGAGCATCGCGCGCGAGAAGCCGCCCGAGCCACCGAGGTTCGGCTGACGGATGACGCGCAGCCGGTCGCCGAGGAGACGCTGCGCCTCCTCGAAACCGGGGTCCGCCTCGACCGTGCGGGTGCCCTGGTCGACGACGAGCACCTCGTCGAGGACGTCGGCGAGCTCGTCGGCGGCGCCGAGCTGGGCGAGCAGCGCGGCGCACGAGGAGGGTCGGTCGAACGTCGTGATGCCGACCGTCGTGCCGCCCGCGGGCCGCGGCCCGTCGTCGTCGACCGGCGCGGCCCAGTCGGCCTGCTCGAGGACGAGGTCCTCGTCGCCGGCCACGAGGTCGAACCAGTACCAGCCGCCATCGGCGAAGGTGTCCAGCGGCAGGCGGAGCTCGTGCGTCGCGTCGCCCTCGAGCCGGCGGGAGGTCACCCGCGCGCTCGCGCCGCGGGCCGAGGACCGGTAGACCATGAGGACCCCGCGGCCGCTCGTCCGGACCCGCAGGACGACCTCGCGCACACCGGTCCACCGACGCCAGTACGAGGCCGGGAAGGCGTTGAGGTAGGTGCCGAACGACGTCCCCCCGCCGGCGGGGACCCGGTAGGACCGTCGGCCCAGCACCTGGTCGGGGTGCTGGTCGGACGGCAGGGACGGGGGCGGCGGCTCGTAGGCGGCCACCGGCTCCTGGACGTGGCGCCCGTCGACGTAGAGGGGCAGCACGTCGAGGTCGCCGTCCAGCGGGAGGACGACCCGCGCGACGACGTCGAGCGCGCTCACCGGGCCCCCACCGCGGAACGCGAGACGAGAGCGTCGAGCTCGTTGTCGACGAAGGTGAGCGCCGAGGCGATCGCCATGTGCATGTCGAGGTACTTGTAGGTGCCGAGGCGCCCGCCGAAGTGCACGCCGACGGCGCGCTCGGTCGCGGCCAGCTCGCGGTAGGCGGCGAGCCGCTCCCGGTCCGCGGAGGCCGCGACCGGGTAGTACGGCTCGTCGTCGGGCCCGGCGAACCGCGAGTGCTCGCGCACGACGACGGTCCGGTCGCTCGGGTAGTGGGTCCGCTCGGGGTGGAAGTGGCGGAACTCGAGCACCCGCGTCCACGGGACCGACTCGTCGGCCTCGTTGAGGACGGCCGTGCCCTGGTGGTCGCCGACCGGGAGGACCTCCTGCTCGAAGTCCAGTGTGCGCCAGCCCAGCCGACCGTGCGCGTGGTCGAACCAGCGGTCGACCGGCGCGGTGACGACGACGGGCACCTGCCCCACGAGCCGGTCGCGGTGCAGCGCGTGACCGCGCTCGAGGACGTCGGTCTCGAGACGCACCTCGATGCGCGGGTGGTCGAGCATCCGGGTGAGCCAGGCGGCGTAGCCGTCGACCGGCAGGCCCTCCCAGGTGTCGTTGAAGTACCGGTTGTCGTAGGTGAAGCGGACCGGGAGGCGGCTGATGACCTCGGCGGGCAGCTGCGTCGGGTCGGTCTGCCACTGCTTGGCCGTGTACCCGCGGACGAAGGCCTCGTAGAGCGGCCGGCCGATGAGCGAGACCGCTTTCTCCTCGAGGTTGCGCGGCTCGCCGGTCAGCTCGGCGGCCTGCTCCGCGACGAGGGCCCGGGCCGCCTCCGGCCCGTGGACGCTGCGGAAGAACTGGTTGAGCGTGCCGAGGTTGATCGGCATCGGGTAGACCTCGCCGCGGTGGACGGTCCAGACGCGGTGGACGTAGTCGGTGAAGGCCGTGAACCGGTTGACGTACTCCCAGACCCGCGCGTTGCTCGTGTGGAAGAGGTGGGCGCCGTACCGGTGCACCTCGATGCCCGTCTCCGGCTCGGTCTCGCTCCAGGCGTTGCCGCCGACGTGGTCCCGGCGCTCCACGACGAGCACGTCCAGGCCACGACGGGCCGCCTGCTCGGCGACGGTCAGCCCGTAGAGCCCCGACCCGACGACGACGAGGTCCGCGCGCGTCACGCCTGCTCCTCCGCCGTCGTGCGGGCGGACGGCGGGACGGGGCGCCCCCCGGTCGGCGGGCGGTTCCGGTCCGTCGCCACGGGCAGGGTGAGCTCCGGGCTCGCCGTCGCCGTCGCGGCGGTGGTCGTGAAGGTGTGTCGGTAGGCCCGGCGGCGCAGCGCGGTCGGGACGAGGCGGTAGCCCCCGCGGACGACGGTGTTGCGCACCATCTGCGCGGGGGTGGTGAAGCCCTCGTCGTGCAGCCGACGCTGGAGCCTCAGCTCCGAGCGCAGCTGTCCCAGACCGCCCTTGCGCTCGTAGGCGCCCGCTCCGACGCGGTAGCGCACGAGGGGCTCGGCGAGGTTGGCGACCCGTGCGCCGTCAGCGATCATCCGGGCGAAGACCCAGTAGTCCTCCATGAGCGGGAGCTCGCGGTAGCCGCCGGCCGCGAGGACCGCGCTGCGCCGGTAGACGACGGTCGGGTGGTTGAACGGGTTGCGCCAGCGCGCGACCTCGGCGATCTCGCGCGGCGTGGTGGGCGGGACCCGCAGCACACCGCCCTCGCCGGCTCGCACGTCCGTCTCCTCCACCTCGAGCACCGCGGCACCGACGAGGTCGGCCCCCGCCTCGATGACGGGGAGCTGGACGAGGAAGCGGTGGGGCAGCGAGATGTCGTCGGCGTCCATCCGGGCGACCACGTCGTGGCGGCAGGCCGCCAACCCGCTCTGCAACGCCTGGGCCAGACCGACGTTGTGCGACAGGCGGAGCCGACGCACGGGCACGGGTGACCCGGACTCGAGCCGCTCGAGGGTGCTGGCGAGGTCGGGCCCGACGTGGCCGTCCTGCACGACGACGACCTCGTCGGGTCGCCGCAGCTGCTCGTGCACGGTGCTGCGGAACGCCGTGACCAGGTGGTCGGGACGGTCCCCGCGGTAGACGGGGAGGAGCAGGGAGAAGGGTTCGCTCACGTCGTGGACGCTAGGGACGGCAGGGGTCCGGACGGTGAACCCGCCACGACCGGGAGGTGATCGCTGACCGGCCGTCCGCCCACGGACGCCACGGACCGACACGTCCCGCTCCCCCGCCGTTCACCTGAGGGTCGCGCCGGCGCCGCGGCGCGGTCCTAGCGTCGGGGACGTGGCACCACTCGAACCCCGCGTCGTGGCCGTCGTCGTCACCTACCGGCGCCCGGAGCTGCTGTCCGTGGGCCTGACCGCGCTCGCCGGCCAGGACCGCCGCCCGGACGACCTCGTCGTCGTCGACAACGCCGACGACCCGGCGACCCGCGAGGTCGTCGAGCGCTGCGACCTCCCGACCACCTATCTGCCGTCCTCGACGAACCTCGGCGGGGCGGGCGGCTTCGCCTACGGGGTGCTCACGGCCCGCGCCCTCGGTGCCGACCTGGTCTGGCTGGCCGACGACGACGGCCGCCCGGCGACGCCGTCGACCCTCGCCACCCTGCTGGCCGCGGCCGACGCCGAGGGGCTGGAGGTCGCCGCCCCGCTGGTCCTCGACGTCGACGCCCCGGAGCGCCTCGCCTTCGGGCTGCGCCGGGGGACGCGGCGTGCGTCGCTGCGCTCCGACCTGCCCAGCACCGGCGTGGTCCGCGGGGTGGCCAACCCCGTCAACGGGATGCTCCTGTCGACCCGGGCGCTCGACGCGATCGGCGTGCCGGACCCCCGGCTCGTCGTGCGCGGCGACGAGGTCGAGATGCACCGCCGCCTCGTGCGCAGCGGCCTGCCCTTCGCGACCGTCCTCGACGCGACCTGGCTGCACCCGTCCGGCACCCGCGACGTCGTGCCGCTGCTCGGCGGGTCGGTGCCGGTCTACGTCCCCGCCGACCCGGAGCGGGCCAAGGTGGCCTACCGCAACCTCGGCTGGCTGACGAGCCAGCCCGGGATGCGCTGGCGCCGCTGGCCGGACGAGGCGCGCTACGCCTGGTACCACCTCGTCGTCCAGCGCGACCCCGACGGCTGGCGCGTCTGGCGCGAGCGCTCGGCCGCCGGGCGCCGAGAGCAGTTCGCCCCGTCCCGCTGACGGCGGGGAAGCCCGGCCACGCCGCAGTGCCCGACCGTGCAGCAACCGACACATCCGACGACTCCTGCACACCCCGAACCCGCCGACCGTGCAGCAATCGACACATTCGACGATTGCTGCACACCGCCCGGGCGCCGGCCGGCTAGCTGTCGAAGCCGATGCCGACGGCGTCCATCGCCCGCAGCCAGAAGTTGCGGCGCCCGGTCCGGTCCTCCGCGGCGAGGCTCGCCCGGGTCAGGCGCACCCCGAGGCCGCGCACCGGCTCCGGCGGGAACGGCAGCGGCTTGCGGCGCACCATCCCGAGCCGGGTGACCTCGGTGTCGCGACCGTGGACGAGGTCGAGCGCCACCCGCGCGCCGAAGCGCGTCGAGGCGACGCCCAGGCCGGTGTACCCGACGGCGTAGGCGAGCCGGCCCCCCATCGCCGTCCCGAAGACCGGGGTGAAGCGCGACGTCGTGTCGATGACGCCCGCCCACCGGTGCGTGAACCGGACGCCCTCGAGCTGCGGGAAGATCCCGAGGAAGTGGCGGGCGAGCAGGTCGTGCGACCCCGACTGCTCCAGCCGCGGGTCGATGCGCCCCGGGAAGTGGTAGTTGGCGTCGTAGCCGCCGAAGAGGACGCGGTCGTCGAGGGTGCGCCGGTAGTAGTGGAACTGGTTGCCGGCGTCGGTCACGCCCTCGCGCCCCTCCCAGCCGACGGACGAGAGCTGCGCCGGGGACAGCGGCTCGGTCATGAGCACGTGGTCGTAGACGGGCAGCGTGTACAGCGCGAGCCGCTTGAGCACACCCCTGAACGCGCCGGTGCCGAGCACGACCCGGCGCCCGTGCACGCTCCCCCACTCGGTCCCGACGCGCACGCCGTCGCCGTCCTCGTCGAGGCGGGTGACCGCGGTGTCCTCGTGCAGGCGCACCCCGAGCCGCTCGGCGGCCTCGGCCAGGCCCCACACCAGCCGCGCCGGGTCGACGAGGCCGACGGTGGGGTCGTGCATCCCGGCGAGGTAGCGCGGCGAGTCCACCCGGGCCCGCGCCTCCTGCGCCGTCAGCAGCTCGGTCGGCACCCCGTGCGCCCGGTGCAGCGCGTGCGCCTCGCGGACGGTCTCGACCTGGCGCTCGTCGAGGGCGAGGGTCAGCTCGCCGGGGACGTGCAGGTCGCAGTCGATGCCGTACCGCTCGACGGTGGCGGCGAGCGCGGCGAAGTTCTCGGCCCCGAGCCGCTCGAGGGTGGGCACCTCGTCCGGCCAGCAGGCCACCCCCTGACCGAGCCCGTGGGTCAGCGACGGCGAGACGAACCCGCCGTTGCGTCCGGAGGCCGCGACCCCGAGGCGCCCGCGCTCGAGCAGCACGACGTCGCACGACGGGTCGTCCTCCTTGGCCTGGACCGCCGCCCACAGCCCGGTGAACCCACCGCCGACGACGACGAGGTCGGCGCGGTGGCCGTGCCCGGTGAGCGGCGCGCGGGCCGGCGGCCGCAGCGCCGGGCGGTCGGTCCAGAACACGTCCGGGACGGCGTCGGCGAGGGAGGCGTGCGCGGCACCCGGGGAGACGGCCATGCCCCGCATCATGCCCGAGCGGCACCGTCGGCGGCGAGGGGTCGTCCACGGGATCCGTCACCGCGGGACGAGGACACCTCCGGATCGGGACGGTCACACGCACACCTGGCTTCTCGATCCGTCGCGTGGCAGCATCCGGGGATGCCCCAGCGCCTCCTCGCCGACGACGTGACCCGGCTGCCGCTCGCCTACGAGGCCCTGCCGGCCGAGGAGGTCGTCGACGGCGACCCGACGGCCGCCGTGCAGACGCTCGGCGCCGTCGGCGGGGTCGAGGTCGGGGTCTGGGAGATGTCCGCCGGCACCGCCCGTGACACCGAGGTGGACGAGGTGTTCGTCATCCTGTCCGGTTCGGGCACAGTCGAGTTCGAGGACGGAGAGCGCATCCGCCTGGCCCCGGGGACGGCCGTCCGGCTGCACGCCGGCGAGCGCACGGTGTGGAGCGTCGAGAAACCGCTCCGGAAGGTGTGGGTCGCCTGAGGGCTCCGGCAGGCGCTGGAGGTGCGGGGAGGTCTCGGAACGGTCACAATGCGCCCCATCCGCCCCATCGGACGACCCCGGCTTGCCACGGACCGCACCGGCATCAGTAGGTTCCCTGTGCATGAGCGAAGCCCTGGTCGTCCTCAAGGACGTCAACAAGCACTTCGGTGACCTCCACGTGCTCAAGGACATCACCCTCGAGGTCGGCCGTGGCGAGGTCGTCATCCTCATCGGACCGTCCGGGTCCGGGAAGTCCACCCTCTGCCGGACGATCAACCGCCTCGAGACCTTCGAGTCCGGCTCGATCACCATCGACGGCAAGGCCCTGCCCGAGGAGGGCAAGGAGCTCGCCGCGCTGCGGGCCGACGTCGGGATGGTCTTCCAGTCCTTCAACCTCTTCGCCCACAAGACGATCCTCGAGAACGTCACGCTCGGGCCGATCAAGGTCCGCGGGATGAAGAAGGCCGACGCCGAGAAGCGCGCCACCGAGCTGCTCGAGCGCGTCGGTGTCGCGCACCAGGCGCAGAAGTACCCCGCGCAGCTGTCGGGCGGCCAGCAGCAGCGCGTGGCGATCGCCCGCTCCCTCGCGATGGACCCGAAGGTCATGCTCTTCGACGAGCCGACCTCCGCGCTCGACCCCGAGATGATCACCGAGGTCCTCGACGTCATGGTCGAGCTCGCGAAGAGCGGCATGACGATGATCGTCGTCACCCACGAGATGGGCTTCGCCCGCAAGGCCGCCAACCGCGTCGTGTTCCTCTCCGACGGGCAGATCGTCGAGGAGAACACGCCGGAGGAGTTCTTCACCAACCCCCGCAGCGAGCGCGCCAAGGACTTCCTCGGGAAGATCCTGACCCACTGACCGGGGCGGCCGACCGGGCCACCCGACGACCACGAGTCGACCAACACCAGGAGGAACACCGACATGAAGAGCACCCGGATCGGACTCGTCGCCGCGGCGGCGGTCCTCGCGCTCACGGCGAGCGCCTGTGGCTCCGACGACGGCGGGGAGGGCTCCGGCGGCGACGGCATCAAGATCGGCATCAAGTTCGACCAGCCCGGTCTCGGCCTGAAGAAGGGCAGCGACTACGCCGGCATGGACGTCGACGTCGCGAAGTACGTGGCCAAGCAGCTCGGCCACGAGGAGGGCGACATCCAGTGGGTGCAGGCCCCGAGCGCCCAGCGCGAGAACCTGCTGAGCACCGGCCAGGTCGACATGATCGTCGCGACCTACTCGATCACCGACGAGCGCAAGGAGAAGGTCGGGTTCGCCGGACCGTACTTCGTCGCCGGCCAGGACCTCCTCGTGCGGGCCGACGACTCCTCCATCACCGGCCCCGACAGCCTCGACGGCAAGAAGCTGTGCTCGGTCACCGGCTCGACCTCGGCGCAGAAGGTCAAGGACGAGGTCGCGGGCGTCAACCTCCGCGAGTTCGGCACCTACTCCGAGTGCGTCACCGCGCTCGTCTCCGGCGGCGTCGACGCGCTGACCACCGACGACACGATCCTCGCCGGCTACGCCGCGCAGGACCAGTACAAGGGCAAGCTCAAGGTCGTCGGCCAGCCGTTCTCGCAGGAGAACTACGGCATCGGCCTCAAGAAGGGCGACACCGCCACCTGCCAGAAGGTCACCGACGCCATCAACAAGATGATCACCGACGGCGACTGGCAGAAGATCGTCGACGCGAACCTGGGCCCGGCGGGCTACAAGCCGCCGGCGGGCAACCCGCCCACCCCGGACGCCTGCTCCTGACCGCAGCCCGTCCGGACCCGCGCACCGCCCGCCCCTCGGGGCGGGCGGTGCCGGGCCCGAGGGCCACCGCCCCGGCCGAAAGGTGAGGTGATGGGCGACATCATCGGCAACTACGACATCCTCGGTGCCTTCTGGGTGACGATCCAGCTCTCCGTGCTCTCCGCGCTGGGCTCGCTCGTCATCGGCACCGTGCTCGCGGTCTTCCGCGTCTCCCCCGTCCGCGTCCTGCGGGCCCTCGGGGCGTTTTACGTCAACGTCCTGCGCAACACGCCGCTGACGCTCCTCATGGTCTTCAGCATCCTCGGGATGAGCATCATCCTCGGGCTGCAGCTGAGCCAGGACCAGGCCCGCGACTCCTACTGGTGGGCGGTCATCATGCTGTCGGTCTACCACGCGGCCTTCGTCTGCGAGGCGATCCGCAGCGGCGTCAACACCATCCCCGCCGGGCAGGCCGAGGCCGCCCGCTCCATCGGGCTGACCTTCGGCCAGTCGATGCGCGAGGTGCTGCTGCCGCAGGCGTTCCGTGGCGCCATCGCGCCGCTCGGCTCGACCCTCATCGCGCTCATCAAGAACACGACGGTGGCCGCGGTCATCCTCGGCACCGCCGAGGCCGCCGGCCTCCTCGCGCAGATCACCGAGAACGAGGGCGCGAGCCTGCCGACGTTCTTCCTCTTCGCCCTCGGCTTCGTCATCCTCACGCTGCCGATCGGCCTCGCGGTCACCTCCCTCTCCCGACGTCTGGCGGTCAAGCGATGAGCAGCGACAGCGTCCTCTTCGACGCCCCCGGCCCGCGGGCCCGACTGCGGCACAGCGTCCTCACGGTCATCGGGGTCCTCCTCGTGGTCGCCGCCGGGTGGATCGTGTACCGCAAGATGTCGGAGGCCGGCCAGCTCGACCCGGCGCTGTGGACCCCCTTCGTCACGGACCCCGCCGTGTGGACCGAGTACCTGCTCCCCGGCTTCTGGGAGACCCTCAAGGCCGCGGCCGCGTCGGTCGTCCTCGCGGGCGTGTACGGCCTGGTCTTCGGGATGGGCCGCCTCTCGCACGTGCGCGCGGTGCGCTGGGTGAGCGGTGTCGTCGTGGAGTTCTTCCGCTCGGTGCCGGTCCTCCTCATGATGGTCTTCCTCTTCTTCGGCTACTTCGCGACCGCGACGTGGCTGCCCAACCAGTACGCCCCGATGGCCGCCGTCGTCGTCGGCCTGACGCTCTACAACGGCTCGGTCATCGCCGAGCTCGTGCGCTCGGGCGTGCACTCACTGCCCGCCGGGCAGGCCGAGGCCGGCCTCTCGATCGGCCTCTCCCCCAGCCAGACGCTGCGCAGCATCCAGCTGCCGCAGGCGCTGCGCGCGATGCTGCCCGCGCTCGTCGGGCAGCTCGTCGTCGTCCTCAAGGACACCGCGCTCGGCACCGTCGTGCTCTACCCGGAGCTCCTCACCGCCGCGAAGACGCTGGGGTCCGCGTACGCCAACACGCTGCAGGCGTACATCGTCGCGGCGGCGGTGTTCGTGCTCGTCAACTACGCGCTGACCGTCCTCGCGGGCCGCGTGGAACGCTGGCTCGGCCGGCGCGGTCGCTCGGCCGGTACGCCCCGCTCGGCGGCGGTGCCCTCGGACACGGTGCCGACCGCGGAGGCCACGAGCAGCAGCGCCCGCTGACGTCTCGGTGTCGCCCCGCGATGGGGCGGCACCGAGGTCTCAGGGCACGACGGGCGGACGGGTGTTCCAGCTCGTCTCATCGGCCCAGTTCGTGTGGTCGTCGAACCAGTTCGGGCCGCCGTCCGAGGCCAGCCACACCTCGTTGCCGTAGGAGCGCCAGTAGCGCGTGGGGGCGTCGTAGGCCGACCACGACGTGCCCTCGCCGTTGTTGCCGAGGTGGGGGCAGAACGTCGCCGACTGGTCCCACGCCGTCGACCCGTCCGGCACCTCGATGACCATCCGCATGTCGCTCCTGTGGCGGATCAGCCGGTCCGGGTAGTTCGTCGACCGGAACGAGACGCAGCGGGCGTCCGCGAGCCCCGGCTCCAGGGTCCAGGTCGAGTCGTAGGTGCCGACGGGGTCGCTCATGGAGATGGGGGCGACGTAGAGGCGGAAGGCCCAGTGCCGCAGGTACGAGGTGCTGTCGCCGACCGTCGACCGCGAGAACGACCACCGGCCGCTCGTCGGCGGTCCGGTCCGACCGGCGGCGTGGTGCCGCAGGACGTCGGGGGGCGTCAGCGCGGACGTGTAGTAGGACGCGAAGGCGAGGCTGCCCGCGAGAGCCGTGCTCGACGCCTCGCCCGGCCAGCGCGAAGCCATGACCCCGTGCCCCCCGTTGCCGATCCGCCAGTACTGCGACAGGCCCGAGCTCGTCGTGACGGACGGGTCCGAAGCGACGGGCACATCCTCGTCGTCGCGCTCAGCCGGAGGTGCGACCCGTCCCCGGCAGGGGCAGCGTGAAGGTGAAGCAGGCACCGCCCTGAGCGCGCGTGCGGCCGATCAGGTCGCCGCCGTGGAGTCGGGCGATGTCGCGGGCGATGGCCAGCCCGAGGCCCGACCCGTTGTGCGCGCGGGTGTCGCTGGCGTCGGCCTGGACGAACGGCTCGAAGATCCGCTCCTCCATACCCGCCGGGATGCCCGGGCCCTCGTCCTGCACCTCGACCCGCACCCACAGTGCGTCGTGCGAGACCCGCACCGTGACCGGCGCCCCGGCCGGGGAGAACTTCGCCGCGTTGACGAGCAGGTTGGTGACGACCTGCACGACGCGGTCGGGGTCGACGTGCACCGGGGTCGGCTCGGCGCCGCCGTGCACGACCACGTCGGTGGCCCCCCGCGCGGCCGAGGAGTCGGCGACCGCCGACGCGACGAGGTCCTCGACGACCTCGTCACGGTGGCGCAGCACGATCCGCCCGGTCCGCAGCCGCTCGGTGTCGAGGATGTCCCCGACGAGCCGCACGAGCCGGTCCGCGCTGGCGGTCGCGACGTCGACGAGCCGGGACGCCGGCGCCGGCAGCTCACCGACCGCGCCGCCCCCGAGGAGCCCGAGCGCCCCGCGCAGCGACGTGAGCGGCGTGCGCAGCTCGTGGCTGGCCATCGCCATGAACTGGTCCTTCATCCGCTCGACCGCCCGGGCGGCCTCGACGTCGCGCAGGATGACGACCGCGCCGCGGCCGGTCTGCATCGGTGAGACCATCCACTCGGCCGCGAAGGAGGTGCCGTCGGGTCGGACGTGGCGGGCACGCGTGGGCAGCCGCGGGTCGGACATCGCCTCGTCCGGGGCGCTCGGGCGGTTCAGCACGTCGGTGTCGAGGCTGCCGAGCACGTCCTCCCGCGCCAGCCCCAGCAGGTCCGCGCCGGCCCGGTTGACGAAGGTGACGACGCCGTGGTCGTCGACGCCGAAGATGCCCTCCTCGACCGAGTCGAGCACCGTCGAGAGGCGGTCGCTGAGGTCGCGCAGGTCGGCCGCCCGGGCCGCGAGCTCGGCCTCGGCATGGTGCCTCTCGACGCTCCGCCCGAGCTGAACGCCGACCTGCGCCATCACGTCGAGCAGGCCGGGCTCGACCTCGGTCTCCTCGCGCGAGAACACCTGCACCACACCGACGGTCCGGTCCCTGACCGTGATCGGCAGCGCCATCGCCGTGCGCAGCCCGAGGGCGCGGACGGCGTGCGCGGAGGCCGAGCCGTCCGACGCGTCGACCGCTTCCCAGGCGGGACCGCCGCGCCGCATCGCCTCGGCGACGACCGGGAGGGAGGCGACGCCGGCGGTCTCGACCTCGCGCCGCAGGCCCTCGGTGCACAGCCCGTCGACGGCGAGCCACAGGTGCGTCGGGTCCGCACCGCAGGGGCGTCCGTCCGACCGGCCGTCGCCGGACGGCGCGCCGTCCGGGGCGAGGCAGGCGTGCGCGAGGTCCCACCCCCCGAGGTCGAGCAGCGCCCGGAGGGTCTGCTGCACGGCCGACTCCACGTCCGGCGCGGCGTTCGCCGCGGACGCGACGGTGCCGAGCAGCTCGAGGACCTGGCGCTGCGCGCGCAGCGCCTCGGCCGCGGCGCGCCGGTCCGTCAGGTCCTGGGCGACCTCGGCGTAGCCCTGCAGCCCGCCCCGGGCGTCGCGCAGCGCCGTGACGGTCGAGCTCATCCAGCCGAGCGAGCCGTCCCGTCGCACCCGCCAGCCCTCGTCGCGCGAGACCCCCTCGGCGCGGGCCCGGCGCAGGATCTCCTCGGATGCCGTGTCACCCTCCCCCGGGTGCAGGACGGCCACGTGCCGGCCCACCACCTCGGCCGCCTCGTAACCGAACACCTGCGTGGCGCCCGCGTTCCAGCTCGTGACGACGCCGTCCTCGTCGAGGTGGACGATCGCGTGGTCCCTGACCTGCTCGACGAGCATCCGGAACCGTTGCTGCTGCGACGAGAGCGCCTCCTGCAGCGCGCGCCCGTCGGTGATGTCCCGGAAGCTCCAGACCCGCCCGACGACCTCCCCGTCGACGGACTGGGGTCGCGAGTAGCGCTGGAAGACACGGCCGTCCTCGAAGAGGATCTCGTCGAAGCTCGTCTCCTCGGTCGCGGCGTACAGGTACTCGATGCGCGCCATGAAGGCCACCGGGTCGGCAACCTGGGCCACGACCGCCTCGAGGACCGCCTTGTCGTCGCCGGCGGCGAGCAGCGCCGACGGCACCCGCCACATCGTCGCCCACTTCTCGTTCCACCCCGCGAACCGCCCGTGCCGGTCGACGACGAGGATGCCGTCGACCGTCGACTCGAGCGTCGCGCTGAGCAGGGCCGCCGACTCCAGGGAGCGGGCGCGGTCCTCGAGCATCCGCTGGGCCCGCAGGGTCATCAGCTCGAGCCACTCCAGCGTGTCGTCGGTCTCGGGCGAGGGCATCGCCACGAGCCGCACCGACTCGCCGCGCGACCCGGTCCGGGTCACGTCCTCCGGCACGGCCGCCCCGGCGTCGAACGCCGCCGCCGTCACCGAGACGTGCAGGCCGTCGCGGAAGGACACCTCGCAGCGCTCGGCCGCGCACAGCTCCATCGCCGTGTGCACGAGCGGCTCGAGGGCCTCCCCCAGGGTGCTCCCGGCGCTGGTGAGGTCGACCAGCCGGCCGTGCGCCGCCACCTTGAGCTCGGAGCGCCGCAACGAGGTCACGTCGACGAACACCCCGTCGAACACTGGGCCGTGGACGGGGTCCTCGACGACGGTCGCCTCGTCGAGCACCCACACCAGCCGGCCGTCGTGCCGCACGAAGCGGTACTCGGAGACGAGGACCCCGAGCTCGAGCCCCGCCTCCTCCCGCAGCAGCGCCGCGTCGCGGTCCGCCGGGTGCAGGCGCGACTCCCAGAAGTCGACGTCGGCGAGCAGCTCGTCGCGGTCGAGCCCGAACATCTCGCGGACGCCACCGCCCACCGACACGAACCGCCCGCGGGCGCCCGGGACCGACCGGTAGGTCATGACCCGCCGGGCGGGGACGCGGTCGACCGCCGGCGCGCGGACCGCCGTCTCCGTTGGCATCGAGGCCCTCCTTGGCGCCGGACGACCACCTCGCCGGTCAGGCGGCAGCGTAGGACGCGCCCCCGCCTCCTGATGCCTCGCGCACGTAGACACTGGCCGAACGGCTGTCCCCCCAGAGTTTCCGCAGACGCGGCCTTGACCGGTCCTTCACACTGCCGCCATGAACATCTCAGAGGGAACGGACTCCCCCTGGCACGTGCTGGTCGTCGACGACGACGAGCTGGTCCTCGAGGTCGCGGCCCTGAGCCTGCGCGCCGTCGGAGGGTTCACCGTCGAGACGGCCGTCGACGGGGCCCACGCCGTCGAGGCCTGCCGCCACCGGCTGCCCGACCTGGTGCTGCTCGACATGATGATGCCGGGGATGGACGGCGCCGAGACGGCGCGGGCCATCAACGGCCTGCCCGGCGCCTCCACGGTCCCCGTCGTCGTGCTCACGGCCAAGGGCGAGGCCGTGCGGGACGGCATCGACGGCACCTCCGTCCTCGCGGTCCTCGAGAAGCCCTTCGACCCGATGACGCTGCCCGACCGCCTCCGCGAGGTGCTGGTCCGCGCATGAGCACCGCACCCTCGACCACCTCGCCGGACGAGCTCGGGCACCCACCGCAGGCGTGGGCGGCGCGGGGCCGTCGACGCCTGACCCGCTCGCTCGGCGTCGCCCTCGTGACGTCCGTCCTCGCCCTCGGGGCCGTCCTCGCCCTGCTCGGGGCGCTCGACACCGACTCGGGCGGACGGGCCGCGCTCGCCCTCGTCGCCGTCGTCGCCTCGGCCTCCGGGGCCGTGGTCGCGCTCCTGGCCTGCCGGTCGCTGCTGCGCGACGTCGACCGTGAGGCGGGACGACTCCGCTCCGCCGCCGGCGCCGCCCGCGCCGCCGCCGTCGAGATGGAAGCCGCGCAGTCTCTCTCGCACGTCGGCTCGTGGTCCTGGGACCCGACGTCCGATGACGTCACCGTCAGCCCGGAGTTCCGACGGATCCTCGGGATCCGTTCCACCACAGGCCATCTCACGACGCAACAGGTCCTGAAGGCTGTGCACCCGGACGACCGCGACCGCCTCGCCGTACCCGAGCTGCGCCGCAGCACCGAGACCGGTGAATCCGTCGACTTCACCTGCCGGGTCTCCGCGCCGCGCGGCGACCTCCTCGAGGTGCGGGTGCGAGCGCGCGTCGACGCGCCGGGCGGGATCCTGCGCGGCACGCTCCAGGACGTGACCGAGGAGCGGCACGCCGAGCTGCTGCGGGCCCAGTTCCTCTCGGTCGTCAGCCACGAGATGCGGACACCGCTGACCTCCATCCGCGGCGCGCTCGGGCTCATCACCGGTGGCGCCGCCGGTCCGGCGAGCCCGGCGGTCCACCGGATGGCCAGCGTCGCCCTCAGCGGCACCGAGCGCCTCGTCCGCACCGTCAACGGCGTCCTCGACCTCGAGCGCGCCCGCACCGGTTCGGACGGGCTCACCCTCGACCTCGTCCCCGTCGACCTCGACGAGGTGGTCCGGGCCGCCGTCGACGAGGTCGAACCCCAGGCCGACAGCCGCAACGTCCGGATCCGGGTGACCTCGGCCGGGCCCACGCACCTGATGGCGGACGCCGACCGGCTCGTCCAGGCGCTCGTCAACGTCCTCGGCAGCGCCGTCCGGCACAGCCCGGTCGACGGCTCGGTGCGCGTGTCCGCGGAGGTCCGCGACACGACGGCCGTCATCGCCGTCACCGACCTCGGGCCGCTCGTGTCCACCGCCGCGCTGGCGACCCTCTTCGACCGCTCGACGGGTGCGTCGGGCCCGGCGTCGGGCCGCGGCGGCGACGGGGCCAACCTCGGCCTGAGCATCAGCCGGTCGATCGTCGAGGCCCACGCCGGCCGGGTCACGGCCACCTCGCGTCCGGACGCCGGGACGACCCTCACGCTCGAGCTGCCGCTGCCCGTGACGGCGTCCGACGCCGCGCCGGCGTCGACGGCCGGCGTCGTCGTCGTCGACACCGACGGCGCCGCCGCCGACCGGGTCGCGGGTCTGCTCGCTGCCGCTCCCGCGGACGTCGTCAGCCGCTCCGGCCCCGCGACGGTGGCCGCCGCCGCGGCCGCGCGCCGCCCCACCGCCGTCGTGGCCGGCGACCGCGTCCCGGGCGAGCCCCGCTGGGACCTCGTCGAGCGGCTGCAGGCCGACCGGCAGCTGGCCGACGTGCCCGTCGTGCTCGTCGCCGGCCCGGACGGCGTCCGCGCGGGGGAAGGTCCCGCCCCGTCGACCGAGCCCGAGGGGACCTCGGTGGCCGAGCTGCTCGCCGGGTCGCGCCGGGCGCTCGTCCTCGCCGACACCGCCGACCGCGCCGAGGAGCTGCGCCAGCGCTACACCGACCGGGGCCTGCTGTGCCGCACCGTGACCCGGGCGGCGAAGGTGTCGGCGGTCGTCGACCACCACGACTTCCACCTCGTCGTCGTCGACGCGCCGCTCGCCGCGCACGACCGCAGCGGGCTGCTCCGCTCCTGCCTCGCGGCCCCCCGTCTGGCCGGCGTCCCCGTCCTCGTCGTCCTGCCCACCGCCGAGGACACCGCGGCAGAGGTCCTCGGGGCCTCCGACGCCGACGCCGCGGCGGCGGTCGCCCACACCATCGACACCCTGCGCGAGGTCCGTGCACGCCGGGCCGTCGTCCCGGCCTGAGGAGCAGCCATGATGCCCGGTCACACCCTCCCGGCGACCCGCCGGGACCGCCACGGGCGCCCGCTCACCGCGGGCGCGGTGGCGGCCCTGCTCGAGGAGGACACCTCCCCCGACTGGTGCTCGCTCCTCGACGTGGAACGGAGCTCGCGACGGGCTGCCGCCTACGGCCTGCGCGGCGTGACCTGCGTGCCCGAGCGGGTGGCGGCGGTCCGGTCCTTCCTCCCGGACGCCCAGCGCGTCACCGCCCACCTGGAGTCCACGGAGCCGCTGCGCGACTGGTGCTCGTTCCAGCTGCTCCTCGCGCAGGCCGAGGACGCCGTCGCCGACGGCGCCGACCAGGTCCGGGTGACCGCCGCCCTCGACGACCTCGACCGCCGGCACCTGCGGACCGTCGTGTCCCGGCTCGAGACGCTGCGCGACCTCACCCGCGCCGCCACCGCGGACCTGCGGCTCCACCTCGTCGGGCTCACGGAGGACCGGGTCGACGACGTGGTCGCCGTCGCCGCCCACGTCGGGCTCGACTCCCTCGAGGTGGGAGGGACGCGGCCGGACACCCGGGTGCTCGCCCGCCTCGCCGGCACGCTCCCCGACTCCCTCGAGCTCAAGCTCACCACCCCGATGGCCGACCTCGACCGCCTCCTGCTGACCTACGCCGCCGGCGTGGACACCTTCGGCGCCGACCTCGCGACCGTCATGGCCGCGGCCCGGGCCCGCGAGGAGCGCGGCACCCTCGCCGTGCCGGACGCCCCCGCAGCGGACGAGGTCTCCGCGGCCGGCTGACGGTCACGGTCCGGCGGGACCGGTGGACGCGCGCACCCCGCCGGTCGGCGACAATGGGCGGGCACCGTCCACGCACCGCCGAGGAGTCACCGTGACCGAAGGAACCGTCCGCTGGTTCGACGCCGACCGGGGCTTCGGCTTCATCGCCCTCGGCGAGGACGCCGAGGACCTCTACGTCCACGCGTCCGACGTCGTCGGGGGTGACGGGACGCGAGTGCTGCGGGAGGGCCAGGTCGTCGAGCTCGAGGTCGGGGAGGGCGACCGCGGCCCGATCGCCCGCCGCGTCCGCGTCGTCGCCGAGCGCGACGAGTCGACGCTCGGCGTGCTCGGCACGGTCGCCTGGTACGAGCCCACCAAGGGCTACGGCTTCGTCACGCCGGACGACGGTGACGCCGAGGTCTTCCTCCACGCCTCCGCCGTCGTCGGCGGTGGCGTCGTGTCCGAGGGGCAGCGCGTGGCCTTCCTCGTCGTCGACGGGCCGAAGGGTCCGCAGGCCGACCACCTCCTCCCCCTCGCCGCGCAGGCCGCCGGGTCCGGCCCGGCATCGGACGGGGCCGACGGCACGGTGTCCTGGTACGACTGGGACAAGGGGTTCGGGTTCATCACGCCGGAGGACGGTGGGCCGGACGCGTTCGTCCACGTCCGTGAGCTGGCCGACGGCCTCCAGGAGCTCGAGGAGGGCGACCGCGTCACCTACGACGTCGTCATGGGCGAGAAGGGGCCGCAGGCCCGCGACGTGCGCCTCGCCGGCCGCCCGGCTCGCCGGAGCGCGCCCGCACCGTCCGCCCGTGGGCGCTCCGACCGCGGACGGCCCGACCGCGGACGGTCCGACCGCCGGGAGTCCTCGGCCCCGCCTGCACGGGGCGGTACGGGCGTCGTCGCCCGGTACGACGACGAGCGCGGCTTCGGCTTCATCGCCCCGGACGCTGGCGGGCCGGACCTGTTCGTCCACGTGTCCGTCATCCGCGGCGCGGAGGCGCTCTACCAGGGCGACCGGGTGCGTTTCCAGGTGCGGCAGAGCGACCGCGGGCCGCAGGCCGACCGCGTCGAGCTCCTCTGAGCCGCAGGCCCGCTCGGCGGTCGCCGTCGACTCGGGACCCGCTCAGCCCCGGCGCCGACCGAGGAGGGCTCCCCCGGCCGCACCGAGCAGTACCAGGGCGAGGCCGGTCAGAGCGAGGCCGACCCCGCGCCGTGGCGTGACGACGGTGAACCCCGGCGAGAGGACATCCACGGGGCCCGCGTACGCGAACCACCCGAACTCCACCGGCTCGGCCCACAGGACCGCCGCGGAGAGGAGGCAGGCGAGCGCGACGAGCACCGCACCGACCACCACCCGGGTTCGCACCGGCCCACCGTAGTGCGCCGCGCCGCACGGTGAGCTGTTCCGCGGTCGGTCAGGGCGTCGTGTCGATGACGGCTCCGGCGCCCCGCCCCCCGGCCCCGACGAGCGCGAGGAGCAGTGCCTCCGGGTCGTCGCTCGCGAGCGCACCGGTCCCGGAGCGCACTCCCTCGGCGAGCAGGTCGGGCGCGGCCTCGAGCGCGTCGGCCGACAGGAGGACGAGTCGTTCGCCGACGACCGGGAAGCGGCTGTCCCACAGTCGACCGTCCGCCGGCGCCGTCGAGCAGCCACCGGGGGTGACGACGATCGCCGGCGGCGCAGCCCGTACCGCCACGACGAGCTCACCGTCGTGGGTGCACGCGGCCGCCGCGTAGCACTCCCCGGCGACGCCGCCGCCGCTCTCCGTCCGGTCGCTGACGACGACCTGCGTCAGGCGGGTGCGGGGCCGGATCTCGGCCACCCCGCCCGGGTACTCGACCGTCGTGACCGTCCAGCCGCAGGCCGCGTGCCGGTGCACGAGGGCCGGTCCGACCACGTGGCTCAGCACGCGTCCGCGTCCTCGACGACGACGCCGCAGCCGCGCAGCACGCGGCGGGTCGGCCCGCGGTCCCCGACGATCGAGAAGGTGACGTTGCGTCCGGCGCAGCTGCGGTGCGCCCAGAGGATGGTCGCGACGGTCTCGGAGCTGGGCCGCTCCACGCCCGAGAGGTCGACCCGCACCGGCCGGCCCGTCCGCAGCCCCCGGGCGAGCGCCTCGCGCACCCTCCTCAGGTCCCCACCGGCCACCGCCCCGTCGAGGTGGACGGTCAGCGTCTCGGCGCTCGTCGTGGTCATCCCGCGAGGCTCCCAGCGCGGGATGACGACGGGACGGCCCGCTTCTTTGCAGTCGTGTGACGACTGACGGCCGACCGCCCTCACGAGGCGGTCCGGGCGTCGCGTGCTGGCAGACTGCCGGGATGTCCGTGAGGCTCCTGGTGCTCGACGACGACGACGGCATCCGCACGTCGCTGTCGATGGCGCTCGAGGACGAGGGCTACGCCGTCGTCGCGCACGCCAGCGCCGAGGACGCCCTCCAGGAGCCGTCGCTCGCCGAGGTCGACGTCTTCCTCGTCGACCTCATGCTCGGCGGGATGGACGGCTTCGGCTTCGTCCGCGAGATCCGCCGGCGCTCGGACGTGCCGATCATCGTCATCAGCGCCAAGGCCGACACGCACGACATCGTCGCGGCCCTCGAGGCCGGTGCCGACGACTACGTGACCAAGCCCTTCGAGATCAAGGAGGTCGGGGCGCGGCTGCGGGCCCTGCGGCGACGGCCCCCGATGGCGGCGCCGGCACCCGCCTCCCCGCCCGGTGGTGTCGTGGTCCTCGACGCCGCCCACGGACCGCTCGTCCTCGACACCCTCGCGGGCCGCGTCCGCCGCGGTGACGACGAGGTCCACGTGACGGTGACGGAGTACCACCTGCTGCGCGAGCTCGCCGAGTCCGCCGGGCGCGTCCTCAGCCGGCAGGTCCTGCTCGACCGGGTCTGGGACCGCGGCTACTTCGGGGACGAGCGCATCGTCGACGTCCACGTCCGGCGCCTGCGCACGAAGATCGAGGCCGACCCATCGGAGCCGACGCTGCTCGTCACGGTGCGCGGCCTCGGCTACCGGCTGGACCCCGGGTGAGGCCGACGCTGCCCGTCCTCGGCATCCGCGCCACCTCCGCGGCGTCCTTCGCCCTGCTCGCCCTCACGGTGTCCGCGCTGCTCGCCGCCGGCACCTACCTGACGGCCCGGCACTACCTCGTCGGCCAGCGCGAGGCGACGGCCGCCCGGCAGGCCTTCGTCGACGCCTCGCTCGTGCGCGAGGGCCTGCTGACCGCGGGGGCCTCGGTGAGCGACGTCCTCGACGAGACCTCGCCGCCCCCGGGGGCCGTCGTCGTCGTCAACCGCGGTGGGCAGTGGTTCACCTCCTCGCTCGAGACCGGTGCCGACGACGTGCCGGACCGCGTGCGCGGGCTGGTGGCCGACGGCACGGCCGCCCGCGCGTGGACGGTGGTGCGTGGGGAGCCCGCGGTCGTGGTCGGCGTCCCCGTCCCGGCCGTCGGCGTGCAGTTCTACGAGCTCTCCCCCACGACCGAGCTCGAGTCGACCCTGCGCACGCTCGCGGTCGTCCTCGGCTCCTTCGCCCTCGTGACGGCCGCGGCCGGGGCGCTGCTCGGTGGCGCCGCGTCCCGCCGCGTGGTGGCGCCGCTGCGCGACGTGGCGTCCGCCGCGGCCGCCATCGCCGCCGGTCGGATGACGACGCGGCTGCCCCGCACCTCGGACCCGGACCTCGCCGTCATCGTCGGGTCGTTCAACACGATGGTCGAGGCGCTCGACGAGCGCATGCAGCGCGACGCGCGGTTCGCCGCCGACGTCGCGCACGAGCTGCGCTCCCCGGTCACGACGCTGATGACGAGCATCGACGTCCTCGACGCCGCGCCCGAGGGGGACACCGAGCGTCGGCGGGCCGCCACGCAGCTCGTCCGGCGTGAGGTGCGTCGCCTCCACCGCTCGCTCGAGCACCTGCTCGAGCTGGGACGCCTCGACGCAGGGGTGCTCGAGCGGGAGCCGGAGCCGGTCGACCTCGAGGAGCTGGTGCGCCACACCCTCGCGGAGACGTCGCGCCCCGACGTCCCGGTCGACACCGACGCAGGCCTCGGCCCGGTCCTCGGCAGCAAGGCCCAGCTCCACCGCGCCGTCGTCAACCTCCTCGACAACGCCGACCTGCACGGCGGCGGCGCCGAGCGGCTGGAGCTGCGCCGCGAGGACTCCCTCGTCCTCGTGCGCGTCGTCGACCGGGGGCCCGGTGTACCGCCGTCGGAGCGCGAGCGGGTGTTCGAGCGCTTCGCACGGGTCGGGTCGCGGGGGTCAGCACCCGGCTCGGGGCTGGGGCTCAGCCTCGTCGCGGAGATCGCCCGGGCGCACGAGGGCTGGGTCCGCTGCGAGGAGACATCGGGCGGCGGCGCCACCTTCGTGCTCGGCCTGCCGCTCGCGCCGTCGTCGGGGGCCGGGGCATGACGGGCCGGCGCCGCGCGGCGCTCCTCCTCACCGCTGCCGTCCTGCTGGCCGGCTGCGGCGCCCCACGCAGCTCGCCGGCGACCACGCTCGAGAGCGTGCCCTACGACCTGCTCGCGCCCTCGCAGGCGCCCGAGCCGTCGCCGACCGAGGCGGACCGCGGCGGAGGGCGCGCGTTCCTCGTGCGGGGAGACGCCCTCGTGCCGACCTCGCCGGTGTCGCCGGGCTCGTCCACCGCGGACACCGTGCGGCGCACGCTGGCCCGCCTGACCGCGGGTCCGACCGAGGACGACCGGGCGGCCGGCCGCTCCTCCGCCCTGGGACCCGACGTGCCCGTCTCCCTCGTGGCCCTGTCCGGGCGCAGGGCGGTCGTCGACATCGGCACCAAGGACCTGCCGCCGGGGGCCGGTCGGCTCACCCTGGCGGTCGGCCAGCTCGTGCTGACGGTGACCTCGGTGCCCGGCGTGGACGAGGTGACACTGACCTCCGGTGGGCAGCCCCTCGCCGCACCGGTCCCCGGCGGCGCGCTCGTCGACCGCCCCCTGACGGCCGAGGACTACCGCTCGGTCACCTCCGCGACGACACGCTGACGGCCCGGAGCCGAGCGGCTGAGCCTCCACCGTCCGACCCCGGGCCGTCCCCTGCCCGGATCCCGAGCGCTCCCTCAGGCCTCCCGGGTGGCCGGCGCGTCGGAGATCCAGCCAGGCAGGCGCGGAGCGCCCGCCTGGTAGCGCCGCGAGAGCTCGGTGAGGTTCGGATGCAGCCCGATCCCCCGGATCTCGCGGGCGATGGACTCGACCACCTGGCGCGGCCGGCGTCCCTTGGCGCGCGACTCCCCCTTGAGCTGGGCAGCGGCGAGGGCGTGCGACGTGCGCTCGTCGATGGTGTCGCTGGTCTCGAGGACGATGGAACCGGTGGTCATGTCAACTCCCTGTCTCGCTCGGACCCGCTCCGTGTGGGCGGGTCGGTCTGACCCCTCCACATTGGCAGCGGGATGCTGCGAGCGACCGGACGGCTTCTTTGCGGTTGCGTGACGAACGCGCTCGGGATGTCACGCAACCGTTCCGACGCCCGGTGGCGGGGGTATCACGGTCGGGTCGCCGTCCCACCGTCCGCACCTCGAGGAGCCCCGTGCCCACCTGGCTGACCGCCGTCTCCCTCTCCCTCGTCCTGGCGCTGGCCTGCGGCGTGTGGATCGCCGTCGACGTCGTCCGCCGGCCGCCCCGCATGGGCGTGATGGCGGTGGTCTGGCCGGTGACGGCCCTGTTCGGCAGCGTCGCCGCGCTCTGGTTCTACCGCCGCCACGGGCGTGCCGGGGTGGACGACGAGTCGACGATGGCGGTCTCGGTCGGCAAGGGGGCGCTGCACTGCGGCGCGGGCTGCACCCTGGGCGACGTGGTCGCGGAGACGACCGCGTTCCTCGTGCCCTCCGTGCTCGTCCCGTTCGGGTACCCCGGTCTCCTCCCCGACCGGATGTTCGCCGTCTGGGGGCTCGACTTCGTCGCCGCCTTCGCCATCGGTATCGCGTTCCAGTACTTCGCGATCGTGCCGATGCGTGACCTCTCCCCCGGCCGTGGGCTGCTCGCCGCCCTCAAGGCCGACGCGCTCTCGCTCACCGCGTGGCAGGTGGGCATGTACGGGATGATGGCGCTGCTCGTGTTCGGGGTCCTCCAGCCGCTGCTCGGCGCGCGGCCCGAGGCGTCCTCGCCCGTCTTCTGGTGCGCGATGCAGCTGGCGATGCTCGCCGGCTTCGCCACGGCGTACCCGATGAACTGGTGGCTGGTCCGCCGGGGCGTCAAGGAGCGCATGTGACGCAGCCGGCGGCGACGCCGATGAGTCCGGCGACCGGTACCGGTCTGCACACCGACCCACCCCGACCGACCATCCGACGGGAGACCCCGTGAAGCTGCTCCTCACCTCCGGAGGCGTCACGAACCCGAGCATCCGCAATGCGCTGGTCGGCCTGCTGGACAGGCCGATCGACGAGTGCACGGCCCTGGCCGTCCCCACGGCGCAGTGGGGTCACCCGATGTGCGGGCCCGCCTCGGTCCGGGGGTTCGTCACGGGCGAGCGCCACGGGGTGGGTCTCACCGCGCTGGGCTGGGCCTCGGTGGGCGTCCTCGAGCTGACCGCGCTGCCGAGCATCGGTGAGGACCGCTGGCTGCCGTGGGTGCGGGACGCGGACGTCCTGCTCGTCGACGGCGGCGACGCGACGTACCTGGCCCACTGGATGCGCACGTCCGGGCTCGCCGACCTGCTGCCCTCGCTGACGGACACGGTCTGGGTCGGTGTGAGCGCCGGCAGCATGGTGCTGACCCCGCGCATCGGGTCCGAGTTCGTGGCGTGGGCGGACGCCCCCGACGACCGGACGCTGGGGCTCGTCGACTTCTCCCTCTTCCCACACCTCGACGTCTTTCCGACGAACACGATGGCCGACGCCGAGCAGTGGGCCACCGCGATCGGCGGACCGGCCTACGTCATCGACGACCAAACAGCCCTCACCGTCGTGGGCGACTCTGTCGACGTCGTCTCCGAGGGCACCTGGGTGAGGCTGCCGTAACCGTCCCTGCCCGTGCGGCGCAGGAACGCAAACTGCTGCGTCAGAGACTCGTCGGGGGCCGATGAGCCAACCCGTTGCACACCGCCGCGTAGAGCGCGAGCTAGCGGGCTGGCAACGGCTTGCGATTCGCGCGATGCCGCAAGAGTGCAACGGGACCGACCGGGGCGAGGGCAAGCGCGACAAGGCATCCAGCTGCACCCACGCCAGGAAACTGCATTGGGTCGACAGGAACCGCGAGCAGCGCAAGCCCGAGCACCCACAGGAACCACCGGCCTACCAAGCCTCGGCGCCAAGCCAGCACCCCAAGACCGTTCAAAAGTACGGCCACCCCGACAAGTGCTGCAATCTCAGACCCGGACATCTCCATGGCCGAGTGTCCCAAGTCGCCAGCGCGATGTGAAGGGCCTCTATTGGCCTGCGGCATTCCGCCGCGTAGCGACAGTCCTTTCGCATCAGCGGGTGGGAGGCGGCTCGACGATCGATGATGGCCGGTGACACACGACTATGCCCTCGTGCGTGACGATAGAGGGCAGGAAGTACCTCTTGCCCTCCCTGGGTCCACTCTCTCTCGACGAAATCACACCGACGGTCGTCCTTCGCTGGTACGAGCAGAGCCTCCCCCACGACAAACCCAAAACCACTCGGGAGTGCTACGCGTTGGGCTCAGCCATCATGCGAAGCGCAACCGCAGCCGACGGTGTCCTTCCGGGGGCCATCAACCCCTTCAAGATCGACGGAGCCGGCTCCATTGGCCGCCGGTCGAAGTCCCGGACCGAAGTGATCGACGACGACGACCTGCGCCTCATCCTTACCACCATCCGCCCCGAGTGGCGAGCCATGGTCGCGCTCGCTCTCGGCTGTGGCCTCCGCTTCGGAGAGATCATCGCGCTGCGCCGCTCGGACATCGAGCTGAAGGCCAAGGTCCCCGTCGTCCGAGTGACGCGAGCCATCGGTACCGGGCCCAATGGACGTCGCTACGAGAAGGGCCCCAAGAGCCAAGCGGCAGGCGAGACCAGCGGATTCCCGTACCCGTGCTCGAGGTGTTGACGCATCACATGGACACCTGGATCGTCGGGCGAAACGGACTGCTCTTCCCCGCCGATGACGGTGGATGGCTCTCTGAGACCACCTTTCGCAAGGGCAGAGGCGGGTGGGCCGCCGTGCGCAACGCGGTCGGCAGGCCGATCAACTTCCATGACCTGCGCGCAACAGGAGCGACCCGCATGGCTCAGCGGGGAGCGCATGTCGCAGAGGTCAAACTGTTCCTTGGGGACAGTTCGACCCAAGCAGCCGAGCGATACGTCCGAGCCACCCAAAGTCGCATGGACGAACTCACCGCCGCCGCGTTCTCCGACATCCACTTCGGCAGCACCATGACTGCGTGAACGGCCGCCGCTGGTCCATTAGCCGACCCCTGGAGGGGCGTGCCCTGCAACAGGTGGAGTTCTGCCCGAGGGTCACTGTCAATCATTATCTGTGAGCTGCACGCATATCACTCGAGACCCCGTGCATACCCACTCGGCTCGCCCCGCCTGGAAGGCCGCCCGGCTCTCACGGTGCGCCACACCCCCATGATCGCGTCCAAGAGACCTCGAGTCCCCGCGACGACAGCTGACCCCGCGACGGCCCGATCAAGGCCAACTCGACATCCCAGCACCGTGACTGCGCGAACGGGGCCCCACCGTCGCGGTGGGGCCCCGTTCGCACGGGCTGGGTCAGCCGAGAAGGTCCTGCATGGTGGTGATCTCCTGCTGCTGTGCCTCGATGATGGCCTCGGCAAGGGTGCGAACCTCGGCGTCCTTGGTGCTGCTGAGGACGTCCTGGGCCATGGTGATGGCGCCTTCGTGGTGGGCGATCATCATGGTGAGCCACTGACGGTCGAAGTCGGTGCCGGTGGCGTCCTTGAGCGAGGCCATCTCGGTCTCGCCCATCATGCCGGGCATGCCGTGGTCCATGCCGGCGCTGGCGGGGGCGCCCCAGGAGCTGAGCCAGCCCTGCATGGTCTGGATCTCGGGGTCCTGGGCGGCCTTGATGTCGGTGGCGAGGGCGCGCACCTGCTTGGAGGCGTCGGCCTTGGCGTCGAGGGCGAGGTCGGCCATCTCGACGGCCTGCTGGTGGTGCGGGATCATCATCTGCGCGAACATCACGTCGCCGGGCGCGCCCTGGGCCGAGGAACCGCCGGCCGTGGCGGACGCGCTGGAGCTGGACATCCCGGTCATACCCGGCATGTCGGAGTGGTCGGTGTCGGAGCCGCAGGCGGCGAGCAGGGTCGCGGCGGTGAGGGCGACGGCGCCGAGGGCGAGACGACGGGTGGTGGAGGGCACGGGTGTCCTTCGGTGGTGGAGAACGGGAACGTCCCCACCGTCTCGCGGGCGTGCGGTCGTTCCCCGAAGGCTTCATGAAGGTTCGGTGAAGAAGCTCGACCGCAGCCCGGTCAGGTGACGTAGCCGAGCGTGGTCATCATGCCGGTCTCGGCGTGGTAGGCGTTGTGGCAGTGGGCGGCCCACTGGCCGGGGTTGTCGGCGTCGAGGTCCAGCACGAGACGCTGCATCGGTCGCAGCAGGACCGTGTCCTTGCGGACCCCGCTGCCGCGCACGGAGAAGGTGTGCCCGTGCAGGTGGAAGGGGTGGACCATCATCGACATGTTGCTCACGGCCAGCGAGACCCGCTCGCTCGAGCGGACCTCGAGGGGGTCGGTGTCGGGGAAGCTGCGGCCGTTGATGGTCCAGCGGTAGGGGTTCATCGATCCGGAGAGCGCCAGGTCGTGCGTGCGGTCACTCTCGCGGGCGGCGAGCGTGGTCCCCGCCAGCGGGCGCAGGCTCTCCAGCGAAAGGACGGTGCCGAACGTGGTGGTCGCCGCTGCGGAGGCCGAGGGCGTGCCGCTCGCGGTCCGCACGAGGGCCAGGGCCTGCCCGTCCTTGCCCTCGGGGGTCGCCGTCAGCGGGAAGGCGCCGTCGCCGAGGGTGACGAGCAGGTCGTAGCGCTCGCCCATCGCGATGAGGAGCGCGTCGCCCTTGACGGGCTCCACGGGCCAGCCGTCGCTGTGGGTGACCGTCAGGTGGTGGCCGTCGAGGGAGAGCCGGAAGACGGTGTCCGAGGCGGCGTTGACGACGCGCAGGCGGATGCGGTCGCCGGGTCGGGCGCGCAGGACGTCCGGGTCGTCCGGGACGCGTCCGTTGACGAGGTAGTGGGGGTAGACGACGTCACCGCCGCCGCCGGACATCCCACCCATCCCACCGGAGCCCATGCCCCCCATGCCGCTCATCGAGCCACCCATGCCGTGCCCTCCGGAGGCGTCGGCCGAACCGGATCCGGTGGTCAGCCCGGCCAGCACGTCGTCCGGGGTGCGCCCGGTGCCGTCGACCCAGTCGTCGAGGACGAGGACCCACTCGTCGTCGTAGCGGCCGGGCTCGTGCGGGTCCTCGACGACGAGGACGCCGTACAGGCCACGGTCGAGCTGGACGCCGACGTGGGGGTGGAAGAAGTAGGTACCGGGGTCCGGCACGGTGAACTCGTACCGAAAGGCCCCACCCGGGCGGATCGCGTCCTGCGTCATCATCGGCACGCCGTCCATGTCGTTGCGCAGCCGGATGCCGTGCCAGTGCACCGAGGTGTCGGCGGGCAGGTCGTTGCGCACGTCGACGCGCAGGACCTGGCCTGCGTCGACGCGCAGTGTCGGCCCGGGCACCGTGTCCCCGAAGGCCCAGGTGTCGACGACGACGCCGCCGAGGTCGACGGTGGCCGGGGCGGCGCGCAGCGAGGTGGTGACCAGTCCCCGGGCGTGGCGGGCAGCCTCGGTCGAGGCTACCGCGGCCGAGCGGGGCCCGACCGGCCGGGCGCCGCCCCCGCACGCGCTCAGCGCGCCCAGGCCCAGCAGGCCGAGCCCACCGGTGAGCACGCTGCGGCGGGTGGCGCTCATCGACGCGCCACCGTGTTTTGCGAGGCGGTCTCGTCGAGCGCGGCCCGCGCGCCGGGGCGCACCAGCGCCACGACGGCGAGGACCACCAGGACCCACAGCGCGGTGACCACGCCACCCATCACCAGCCACATCACCCAGCCGGTGCCCGCGAACCCGTTCATCATCGGGACCATCTCCTTCGTCTCCTCACCAAGGGTTGGCGCCGAGCCCGACGGTCCCGTCGAGGTGGCGTGAAGGTTCGATGAAGATGCCCGCCGGGGGTACCCGCACCCGGGCGCGCGGACGGTGGTCGCGTGACACGATCGCTCCATGCCGAGCGTCCCGACCTCCCCGACCACACCGGGGGTCCGCGCGCTGGTGGTCGAGGACGAAGTCCACATGGCGCGGCTCATCGGCAGCTACCTGGAGCGCGCCGGGATGGAGGCGCACGTCGTCCACGACGGCCCGGCCGGCGTGGAGGCGGCTCGCGAGGTCGACCCCGACGTCGTCGTGCTCGACCTCGGCCTGCCAGGCCTGGACGGCATCGAGGTCTGCCGGCAGCTGCGCACCTTCTCCGACGCCTACGTCGTCATGGTCACCGCCCGCGACGACGAGGTCGACACCCTCATCGGCCTGTCCGTCGGCGCCGACGACTACCTGACCAAGCCGTTCAGCCCCCGTGAGCTCGTCGCCCGCATCCAGGTGATGTTCCGCCGCCCCCGGCGACCCACCCACCCCGAGCCCACCGACCACGCCCTGACCGTCGGCCGGCTCGCCGTCGACCCCGTCGGCCGCGAGGTGTGGCTGGACCAGGAACCGGTGCACCTGACGCGCACCGAGTTCGACGTCCTGGCCGCCCTCGCCGGCAACCCACGGATGGCCTTCTCCCGGCGCCAGCTCATCGACGCCGTGTGGGGGCCGGAGTGGGTCGGCGACGAGCACCTCGTCGACGTCCACGTGGGGCACCTGCGTCGCAAGCTCGGCGACGATGCCACCGACCCGGTCTTCGTGCGCACCGTGCGCGGGGTCGGCTACCGGATGGGCCCCGGAGCATGAGCCGGTCCCGCCCCCGCGCGACGCGCGGCTTCGGCGCGCGGCTGCTCCTCGCGCAGGCGCTGCTGCTCGTCGCCGGCGCCGTCACCGCCTACCTCGTCGCCTCCCTCGTGGGCCCGGGGCTCTTCCACCAGCACCTTCTCGAGGCCGGCACCGACCCCAGCAGCTCGGAGACCTACCACCTCGAGATGGCCTTCCGCGACGCGCTCCTCGTGGCCATGGGCGTCGCCCTGCTGGTCTCCGTCGGTGCCGCGCTCGCCGTCAGCGTGTGGTTCACCCGCCGGGTCCAGCGCTCCACCCGCCGCGTCGTCGACGCCGCCGCCGACGTCGCGGCCGGGCGCTACGACGTGCGCGTCCCCGCCTCCGGCCTCGGGGTCGAGCTGGACCGGATGTCGAGCACGATCAACGAGCTCGGTGCCCGCCTGGAGCAGGTCGAGGGCACCCGCCGCCGGATGCTCAGCGACCTCGGCCACGAGCTGCGCACCCCGCTGGCCACCGTCGAGGCCCACCTCGAGGCGCTCGAGGACGGCGTCGTCGCCGCGGACGCCGCCACCTTCGCGGTGCTGCGCTCGAGCACCCACCGGCTGCGCCGCCTCGCCGACGACCTCGGGGCCGTCAGCCGCGCCCAGGAAGGCCGCCTCGAGCTGCACCCCGCCCGGGTCGACCTCGACGCGCTCGTCGACGACGTCCTGGCCACCGAGGCAGCGGCCTTCGAGGCTCGCGGGGTCACCCTGCGGACCGACACCTCGGCTGCGACGCTCGCGGTCGACGCCGACCCCGAGCGCATCGGTCAGGTTCTGACCAACCTCCTGCGCAACGCCCTGCGGCACACGCCGGCCGGGGGCACCGTCACCGTGCGCACCGCACAGGACGGAGCCCACGCGGTCCTGCACGTGGTGGACGACGGCGAGGGCATCACCGCCGAGCACCTGCCCCACGTCTTCGAGCGCTTCTACCGCGCCGACACCTCCCGCACCGCCGCCGACGGAGGCGGCTCGGGCATCGGCTTGACGATCAGCCGCGCCATCGCCGAGGCCCACGGCGGCACCCTGACCGCCCGCAGCCACGGCGCGGGCACCGGCGCCACCTTCGCGCTCCGGCTGCCGCGCGCCTGACCGGAGGTCAGCCGGTCGCGACGGGACGGAAGACCTCCCGCACGACGGGGCGGCCGCGCAGCCATCCGGTCAGCGCGGTCAGCGGACGGCGCAGCAGCAGCCATCCCGCCCCCGCCACGAGGCCGCCGAGCAGCAGCCCGGCGAGCACGTCCTGCGGGTAGTGGGCGCCCACGTAGACGCGCGTGAACGCCATCGCGACCGCAGCCGCGACGGCCCAGCGGCCCAGCCGGGGTGCGGCGACTAGGAGACCGACAGCGACGGCGCCGGCCATCGTCGCGTGGTCCGAGGGGAAGGACACGTCCGTGGTGCGCTGCACGAGCAGGAGCGCGCCGGGGTGCGTCGCGTAGGGGCGCGCCTCGCCGAACAGGGCGGCGACGGGCTGGTTGACGGTCACGGCCACGAGCGTGCCGAGCGCGACCCACCCGGCGGCGGCGAGGCGACGGTCGCTGCAGCCTCGGGCCCGCAGCAGCGCCCACAGGGCCAGGCCGGCGAACAGCACGACACCGTAGGTCGCGAAGAGCACGGCCGGCCCGTGCAGCCAGGGCGTCGAGCGGGCGAAGGACTGGACCGCGGCGAAGAGCCGCTCGTCGAGCGAGGACGTGGGCATGCAGGTGCGGCCTTTCTCCACAGGGACACCGCAGTGTGCCGCTCCCACCTGTGCCGAACCTGTGGGACACCAGCCTCTTGCGGAATACCCCCCTGGGGCATACGTTGAACTGTACAGGTACCCGGTAGGGGTATCCCGACGAGAGGTAGACACCATGAGCACCACCGAGTTCCGAGTCACCGGCATGACCTGCGGGCACTGCGAGATGTCGGTCCGTGAAGAGGTCGGCGAGCTCCCGGGCGTCCAGGTCCTCGAGGTCGACGCCTCGTCCGGGCGGCTCGTGGTCGGCGGAGACCAGGTCGACGAGGCGCAGGTGCTGGCCGCCGTGGAGGAAGCCGGGTACACCGCCGAGCCCGTCCGATGAGCGCCGCCACCCGGCTGGCGCTCTTCGGGACCGCCCTGGCCCTGGTCTTCGTCGCCTCCTTCACCGCCGCCGGCGCGCTTGTCCCGCAGGCCGTGGTGACTCGCTGGGAGCACCAGGGCCAGACCCCCCACTCACCCGCCTCCACCACATCGCACCAGCACGGAGGGTCCGAGCGATGAGCACCACCACACCCGGGACGGGCCAGTCCATCGAGCTGCAGATCGGCGGCATGACGTGCGCCTCCTGCGCCAACCGCATCGAGCGCAAGCTGAACAAGCTCGACGGCGTCCAGGCCAGCGTCAACTACGCCACCGAGAAGGCCACGGTCACCACCCCCGCGGGCTACGATCCCGCCGCACTGGTCGCCGAGATCGAGAAGACCGGCTACACCGCGGCCCTGCCGGCGCCGGCCGCCACCCCAGGCGCGCCGAGCGAGGACGCACCAGACCCCGAGCTGACCGGGCTGCGCCACAGGCTGATCGGCGCCGCAGCCCTGTCGGTCCCTGTCATCGCGATGTCGATGGTCCCCGCGCTGCAGTTCACGTACTGGCAGTGGGCCAGCCTCACCCTCGCGGCCCCGGTCATCCTCTGGGCCGCGTGGCCCTTCCACCGCGCAGCATGGGCCAACCTGCGCCACGGCAGCGCCACCATGGACACCCTGATCTCCATGGGGACCCTCGCCGCGTTCCTGTGGTCCCTCTACGCCCTCTTCCTCGGCACCGCCGGCACACCGGGCATGACCCACCCGTTCGAGCTGACCATCGCCCCCTCGGACGGCGCCGCCAACATCTACCTCGAGGTCGGCACCGGGGTGACCCTGTTCATCCTCGCCGGGCGCTACTTCGAGAAGCGCTCGAAGCGCCAGGCCGGCGCCGCCCTTCGCGCACTGCTGGAGATGGGCGCCAAGGAGGTCTCCCTCCTGCGCGACGGCGTCGAGACCAAGATCCCGGTCGAGCAGCTCACGGCGGGCCAGGAGTTCGTCGTGCGGCCCGGCGAGAAGATCGCCACCGACGGCGTCGTCGTCGCCGGGACCTCCGCCGTCGACGCCTCCATGCTCACCGGCGAGTCGGTGCCGGTCGAGGTCGCCGCCGGGGACGCCGTGGCCGGCGCCACCGTCAACGCCGGCGGTCGCCTCGTCGTGCGCGCCACCCGGGTCGGCGCCGACACCCAGCTGGCCCAGATGGCCCGGCTGGTCGAACAGGCGCAGACCGGGAAGGCCGCCGTGCAGCGCCTGGCCGACCGCATCTCGGGCGTCTTCGTCCCCGTCGTCATCGCCCTCGCCGTCGCGACCCTCGGCGCCTGGCTCGGAGCGGGCCTACCCGCCTCCGCGGCTTTCACGGCCGCCGTCGCGGTCCTGGTCATCGCCTGCCCGTGCGCCCTCGGCCTGGCCACCCCCACGGCCCTGCTGGTGGGCACCGGTCGCGGAGCCCAGCTCGGCATCCTCATCAAAGGCCCCGAGGTGCTGGAGTCGACCCGCACGATCGACACCGTCGTGCTGGACAAGACCGGCACCGTCACCACCGGCCGGATGACCCTGACCGAGGTCGTCACCGAACCGGGCCAGGACCGGCGCGAATCGCTCCGGCTGGCCGGAGCGCTCGAGGCCGCCTCCGAGCACCCCATCGCCCAGGCCGTCGCCCGCGCCGCCGCCGACGAGACCGGGCCGCTGCCGACGCCCGAGGACTTCACCAACCTCGAAGGCCGCGGCGTCCACGGCGTCATCGACGGTCACGCCGTCGTCGTCGGACGCCCCTCCCTGCTCGCCGACTGGTCCCAGCACCTCTCCCCCGCGCTCCTGCAGGCCAAGGCGCGCGCCGAGTCCGAGGGCAAGACCGTCGTCGCCGTCGGGTGGGACGGGCAAGCCCGGGCGCTGCTCGTCGTCGCGGACACCGTCAAACCCACCAGCGATCTGGCCGTGCGCGAGCTGCAGGCCATGGGCCTGACACCGGTCCTGCTCACCGGCGACAACGAGGCCGCCGCCCGGCACATCGCCGCCCAGGTCGGCATCGAGCAGGTCATCGCCGAGGTGCTCCCCCGAGACAAGGCCCAGGTCGTCTCCCGCCTCCAGGCCGAGGGCAAGACGGTCGCGATGGTCGGCGACGGCGTCAACGACGCCCCTGCCCTCGCCGTGGCCGACCTCGGCCTGGCCATGGGTACCGGCACCGACGTCGCCATCGAGGCCTCCGACATCACCCTCGTGCGCGGGGACCTGCGCTCCGCCGTCGATGCCATCCGCCTCTCCCGCGCCACCCTGCGCACCATCAAGACCAACCTCTTCTGGGCGTTCGCCTACAACGTCGCCGCCCTCCCCCTGGCCGCGCTCGGCCTGCTCAACCCCATGCTCGCCGGCGCCGCCATGGCTTTCTCCAGCGTCTTCGTCGTCGGCAACAGCCTGCGCCTGCGCACCTTCACCGGCACCACCACCCAGCCCACCGACACCCCCGAGGACCCCCATGCCTGAGCCCAGCAGCCCCGAGCACCACCACGGCTACATCAGCGAGAAGGACGGCTACCTCAACCGGATGCGCCGCATCGAGGGCCAGGCCCGCGGCATCGCCCGGATGATCGAGCAGGAGCAGTACTGCATCGACATCCTCACCCAGATCAGCGCCCTCAACCGGGCCCTCGAAGGCGTCGCCCTCGGCCTCATGGACGACCACCTCGCCCACTGCATCCTGGACGCCGCCCGCGCCGGCGAGGACCAAGGCGCCGCCAAGCTCAAGGAAGCCTCCGACGCCATCCGCCGCCTCGTGCGCTCGTGACCACGCCCGACCCCACGCGTGCCGACGCACTCGCGCCGGTACGCCCCCACCACGCATCCCCGGGAGGACCCATGAGCAGCCACGCGGAGCACGCGCCCACCCACACCGGCCACGACCACCACGGCGGCCACGCCACCGGCGGCGTGGCCCGCATGGCCGTCAGCGCCACCCTGCACTGCCTGACCGGCTGCGCCATCGGTGAGATCGCCGGCCTCATCATCGGCACCGCCGCCGGGCTCGGGAACGCGAGCACCATCGCCCTCTCCATCGCCCTGGCCTTCTTCTTCGGCTACACCCTCTCCACCCTCCCCCTGCTCAAGGCCGGGCTCGCCGTCGGCACCGCCCTGCGCGTCGTCCTGGCCGCCGACACCGTCTCCATCGCCACGATGGAGGTCACCGACAACGTCGTCATGGCCCTCATCCCCGGCGCCATGAACGCCGGCATCGTCAACACCGTCTTCTGGGTCGGCATGGCCATCGCACTCGCCGTCGCCTTCGTCGCCGCCTACCCCGTCAACGCCTACCTGCTCAAGCGCGGCAAGGGCCACGCCCTCACCCACGAGTACCACGACGCCGCACCCGCTCACGGAGCACGACGCCTCATCCCCACGTTCGGCACCGGCGCCCTCGTCGCCACCTTGACTGCGTTCATGCTCGGCGGATTCGTGGTCTCCATCGCCGCCAGCATCAGCTCTTAGCCTGAGCGAGGCCAGCAGGGTGGAGTCCTACCGGGGGCGCATCTCAAGGTGGCGTCTGACCTGCAAGGGCACCGGATCGTCGAACAGTGCGTGCCTTAACCGTGCCCCAACAGTTGGCCTCGCAACCGAGTCGCTCATGCGGGACTGCTGCACTGACAGATGACAGGTGACAGGTCGTCACCCATCGGTGCTGCAGTCCCTACAGCTGTTCAAGTGCGTCAACAGGCCGCACGGGACCCACCATGGGGCCGCCCCGGAGGAGGCCCGGCTGCGTCTCGAGCAAGCCTGGTCGCCCGGGTCACCACGAGCCGCCCCACAGGGGCCACGGCGACGCCCGCGAACAAGGCTGACCCGCCTGCACAAGTAGAGGCTCCTCACTAGCTCGAGCGCTCGGACAAGCTCGCCAGCGCTGCTTGGAGGCGCTCTCCGGCCTCCGAGGCGACTGGGGCCATCGCGTCGTTGTGCGTCAGGCCGACCATGATGCCGGGGTCCAGGGCCTCCACCAACGTCGTCGAGTCGTCGAGCGCGCGCACGACGACGTTGCACGGCAGCAGCAAACCGATCGACGGCTCCGCCAGGACGGCCGCGTGCGCTAGGGGCGGCCGGCACGCACCGAGGATGACCTGGGGCGGGATGTCGACGCCGATCTTCTCCTCGAGCGTGCGCGCCAGGTCGATCTCGGTCAGCACCCCGAAGCCCTGGTCGGCCAGCGCGACGCGGGTCGCCTCCACGGTCTGCGCGTACGGGGCGTGGACCGTCATGCTCAGTGCGTAGCTCATCTCTTTCCTCCTGGTCGGCGAGCGGTGCCTGTCTTCACGCGGGCACCGCGCACGCCGATCGTCACACGACCGACGGCGGCACGAGTTCTCCGGAGCGGCTTGACAAAGATACCCCTAGGGGTATTAACTCAGCCCAGCGTCCTAGGGGACATCTTCGGCTGCACGAAAGACGACAGAGCAAAACCGTGGACGGCGGGCCTACCCGACCGTGGCCGGTGTCCCGTCGCCGGCGGCCCCCCGGCCCCACGCCGTCCCAGACGCTGCCGCGCCACCCGTCGCGTCCGCCTCACCGTCGAAGGAGCTCCCGTGAGCCGCATCCAGCCCCACGTGCCCGTTATCGTCCCGATCGACACCCCCAGCCTGGGCGACCGCTCCTACCTGACCCACGACGGCCGGGTGGCGGTCGTGGTCGACCCGCAGCGCGACATCGACCGCGTCCTGGACCTCGCCGCTGCCGCCGGGGTGCGGATCACGCACGTCTTCGAGACCCACGTCCACAACGACTACGTCACCGGCGGCCTCGCGCTCGCCCGCCTGACCGGCGCGGCCTACTACGTCAACGCCGCGGACGAAGTGGCCTTCGAGCACACCCCCGTCGCGGACGGCGACGTCGTCGAGGTTTCCCCGAGCATGCGGGTGCGCGTCATCGCGACCCCAGGGCACACCCTGACCCACCTCGCCTACGCGCTCGAGACCTCCGGCGAGGACGGCGACACCGTCGGCGTCTTCACCGGTGGCTCGCTGCTCTTCGGGGCGACCGGCCGGCCCGACCTGCTCGGCGACGAACACACCGACGCGCTCGTCCATCACCAGTTCGCCTCCGCGCACCGGCTTGCCGACGACCTGCCGGACCACACCCACGTCCTGCCCACGCACGGCTTCGGGTCGTTCTGCTCGGCCGGCTCCACCGGCGGGAGCACGTCGTCAACGATCGGCGTCGAGAAGCGACAGAACTCGGCGCTGACCGACGACGAAGCCACCTGGGTAGCCGCCACCCTCGCCGGGCTGGACGCCTACCCCGCCTACTACGTCCACATGGCTCCGGCCAACAGCGCCGGGCCCGACGCCCCGGACCTCAACGCCCCGCAGGAGGCCGACAAGTCCACGCTGGTCGCGCGCCTCGCCGCTGGCGAGTGGGTCGTCGACCTGCGCACCCGGACGGCCTTCGCCGCCGGCCACGTCCCCCGCACCCTCAACATCGGCCTGGACGGTCAGTTCGCCACCTACCTCGGCTGGCTCATCCCGTGGGGCACTCCCCTCACCCTCCTCGGGGAGGACGCCCAGCAGGTCGCCGACGCCCAGCGCGAGCTCGTCCGCATCGGGATCGACCACCTCGCCGGAGCAGCCACCGGCTCCCCCACCGACTGGACCGACGAGCCGCTGGCCGCCTTCCCCCGCGCCGTCTTCGCCGACCTCGCCCAGGTCCGCCACCACCGCCGGATCGGCGTGCTGGACGTCCGCCGCGCTTCCGAGTTCGCCGAGCAGCACATCGACGGCGCAACCAACATCCCGCTCCACGAGCTCCTCACCCGCCTGGACGAGATCCCCGCCGGCGAGGTGTGGGTCCACTGCGCAGGCGGCTACCGTGCCTCGATCGCCGCCTCGCTCCTCGCCGCGCACGGCCACCGGGTCGTCGCCGTCGACGACAGCTTCGCCGAGCAGGCCGCCCGCTCCGGCCTGCCCCTCGTCACCGCCGCCTGACCCCCACCCTTTACCGACCGAAGGAGACCTCCGTGTGCCGCCCCGCCACCTGTCCCACCTGCGGCCTCACCACCTGGGCCGGCTGCGGCCAGCACGCCGACCAGGTGATGGCCAGCGTCCCCGCCGGTTCCCGCTGCATCTGCCACGTCCCGACAGAGCCGGCCCCTCCGGCCACGGGCCGCTAGCCGCCCCAGCCCACCGAACCGGGCGCCCGGACCCCCTCCCGACGGCGCCCACTGTGGCCACCACGCCGCCCCGCGGCACGGTCGCCACGACCGCCGGGGGCAGGAGCCTCATCTCACCCGGAGGCCCTGCCCCCGGCACCTCGACCAAAGGAGCCCCACCGTGTCCGCCCTCGTCCTGCCCGTCGGACTGCTCATCGGCCTGTCCCTCGGCGCCCTCGGCGGCGGCGGCTCGATCCTCACCGTCCCGGCCCTGGTCTATCTCCTGGGTCAGGACCCCCACCACGCCACGACCAGCTCCCTGCTCATCGTCGGCGCCACCTCGCTCATCGCTCTGGTCCCGCACGCCCGCCGCGGGAACGTCCGCTTCGGGCAGGGCCTGACCTTCGGCGCGCTGGGGACGGCCGGGTCCCTCGCCGGGACCGCCGCCGGCGCCCACGTCCCCGCCGCCGTCCTCCTTGCGTCGTTCGCCGCGCTCATGCTTTTCGTCGCCGGCCTCATGCTGCGCCGCTCCCTCCGGTCCAACCCCGCCGAGGGCGACCCCTCCGTCGGGCCCCATGACCCTATGCTCACCCTGCGCCCGCTGCGGTGCGCATGCCCCCGGGTGGTCAAGCTCGTCGTCACCGCCACCGTCGTCGGTCTGCTCACCGGGTTCTTCGGGGTCGGCGGCGGGTTCGCCCTCGTCCCCGCGCTCATCCTTGTGCTCCAGCTCCCCATGCCCGTGGCCGTCGGCACCAGCCTCCTCGTCATCGTCGTCAACAGCGCCACCGCTCTCGCCGCCCGCGTCACGACAACGACCGCCGAGCAGGACTGGCCCCTCATCGCCACCTTCACCGCCGTCGCCGTCCTCGGCAGCCTCGTCGGCGGACGGATCAGCACGCTCGTCACCCCCCGCCACCTCACCCGCGCCTTCGCCCTCCTCCTGACGGCCGTCGCCCTCTACACCGGAGCACGCAGCGCCCTGCAGCTCTCCTGACCGGAACGTTTGCTCGCCCTCGCCATCTCCAAGGATGGCAATCTGAAACCACCGACTCGACTCCAAGACAGAACAATTCGGCCTTGAGTGGGTTGGCCGCAAGTCCCATCGGTAACGGCCAGAGCCACCAGCCGAGAGGGAAATCTCGCTCGTGGCATGAAGGACATCGCTGAGCCAGTTCACGCGAACCCGCGGCGCCCCATGAGCGGATGGAAGAGCTGCCGGTAGACCCGGACGCACCGCAGACGGGCCGCCGACAGGAACGTCCCTACAACCTTCAGCGCGAACCGCAGGCAGCCCTGCTTATCGGCAGGCGAGAGTTTGTTCGCGCTGGCCACCTGGCGTTCGAAACTCGCGCGGACCGAGCGGCGCGCCTGCACTTCCCTCGATGCCGCCGCATCACACGAAATGCGGCAGCGCCCCGCCCGACGTGGTGGTCGGACGGGGCGCCGTGGTGTCGGTTCGGCGGCTGTGGCGTCAGCTCCCCCTGCGGAGCCGGCCAGGCCACCTGGCCTCCAGTCCAATCCACCGCGAGCCCCTGCGCCCTTGGTGCTTCGTCCGTCCTCACCGGTTCCGCCCTGCACGGAGTGGGTGAGTACCGACCCGAACTGCTGGATTCACTTGTCGTCCCGAAGACTTCTCGGGTGGCTTCCCTGCCAAGCCCTACGGGCTGTCGCAGACCGGATTTCGTCGGGCCCCTGCGACCCTCTGTCCTACCCTTCCGCTGACGATGACTTTACCCGGCCTTTAACCTCCGCGCAGGGCTTTCGCAACGAAACCTCGGAACGCGACGAGCGAAGAGGTCGGCCAGTGCGTCGATCTCTACGGGACTCGGGGGCATCCCGGTCCGAGCGACGCGGAAACCGCAGCCTCTGGGCAAGGCTGTCGCCCACCGAGGGCCGCTCAAGGCAAGCGGACATGGCGCTGGCGGCGAGCCGGTACCGGTCGGTCGCAACCACCCGCACCCGTCCGGCCTCGCTGTCAAGGTAGACCCCGTGCAGCCGCTCCTCCGTCGGTTCGTGGCTGACCGCGTACCTCACCTCACGCAGGGCCTGGACTAGGGCGGTGGCGGGCAGGGTGCAGTGGTACATGGGAGTCTCCGTGTTCTTGAGCAGGTCATGGACGATGGAGATCTCCCTGCGTGCGTCGGCCAGGCCCGCTTCTAGCCGGTCCAGGTGGGCCGCCAGGACCGGTCCCGCGTGCGTCGGCTCGGCCACCACTGTCCGGATCTCGTCCAGTGGGAGGCCGACCCGCCGCAGGTGCGCCACCAGACGTGCCTGGCGAACCTGGTCCGGCCGGTAGTAGCGATACCCCGACGACGGGTCCACCAGCGCCGGCGGCAGCACATCGGCCCCGTCATAGAAACGCAGTGCGCTGACGGGCAAGCCGCTCAGAGCTGACACCTTGCCGATGCCGAGCAGTTCGTTCTCCACGACTGCAACCTCCCGTCTCGACCTACTTGAGGGTCAAGGCCGACATCGTGCCCTACCGCGTGCCCGCCCGGCCGCCTCCCATCCGGACCGTCGCGGTGAGCCGAACGAAAGGCCGGCCCCTACCCGGACCATTGCACCCGTGCCGAGGCCAGCACCTCGCTGTAGGGGCACCCATAGGCGGCTACACATTCGCCGCGGATCGCCACTTTTCGCCGCTGCAGCGGCGTGGCCCAGAGACGGCTACTCCGTTGGGCTCGAACGGCTAATCCATCGGAACGCGGTTGTTGCCCGTTCGACCTGAAGTACCCCTTCCACGTAGTCGCGTTTACTCGTCTCACGAGTCTCCCCAGGTCTGCTTAACCGACCGTTAGGACGACGCGCCGAGCCGGTATCGCACCACTCTCCGGCGCAGGGTGGGCGACGCCTCGACCTCATAGCCTGCGTCGAGGAAGACCTGAAGCAGCCCGACCGACGCCTCGTCCCAGATCACGGTCTTCCCCGGTAGTGGCTCGGTGGGGTAGCCCTCGAGGACGAGAGCACCGACCTGCCTGCCGTATTCGACAGTGGCGGCCGCGAGCTCGTACATCAGCCCCTTTCGACGGAAGCCCTTGCGCACGACGAAGCAGGTCACCGACCAGACGCCCTCACGGTCGGGATCCATCCGCATCCACGACTTCTGCCGGGCCCAGATTCTCGGGTAGTTCTGCCGCGGCTCTACCGCTACCCATCCCGCCGGCTCGTCGTCGATGTATCCCACGAGGCCGGCCGTGCCGCAGCCGGCCTGCACCAAGAGCGCGGCATCGCGCTCATCCTGAGTCGTGTCGCGCCAGATCCAGCCCGGCACCTTGAGCGCCTGGCAGCGGCACTTGCTGGCGCCGCCGGCGTCGAACACGGCCTCGACGTCCTTGCTCGTCGCGTCGTTGGCCGGTCGCCAGCTGAACTCGGGCATACCGTGAGACTAAAGGCGAGGCCCGTGCCAGCTGCGACGCCGTAACAGTCGTTCCGTGACTTCGGCGGTGCGTCCCTCCGCCTCCAACGAGGCGGCGGAGGCGGGTCCGACCTGTCTCTCGAACCCGCCGCAACAACTCCCCCGGCTGTCGAATGCTACCCGCGAAACGCGGCACAACCTCGCTAGGCGGATGAGCGACGCGCCGCACTCCGACGAGCAGCCGCGCCCTCTCCCACGGCGCGGAGCGTTGGTATCGGGACGAACAGAGCATCTACGTCACCTGCCACGACCCGGATGAGCCGACCGCTTCGATACGCAGACAGCTCCCCCGCCGCGATCCGTCGCCGCAGCGTCTTGACGCTCACTCCCGTTCTGCGCGCCGCCGTCGCCAACGACTCCAGGTGTCGCTCAGCAATGACCGGCATACGACCACCTCCTCGCTCCCTAATGGTTGAGCGAGGGTCCCAGTGGACCCGCATGTCCTCCTGACGACGCCTCCTGTGACGCGCGAAGGACACGCGTTGTCAGCGCGCACGCGCCTCGCCTAGCTCCAACGGAGCCCGCGAAGAGGAGGCGCTGGGCATCCCACCAGTCTTCTTGCACGGGCGTGCAAACGATGCATATCCGATGCAGCGAGTAAGCGAAAGGGCCCCCGACCGGCGTTTCCGCTGGTCAGACGCCCTTTCAGCTCGCTCCCCCGGTTGGACTCGAACCAACAACCTGCCGATTAACAGTCGGCTGCTCTGCCAATTGAGCTACAGGGGAAAGTGCTGCCGCGGGGTCGCCGCAGCAGCGCCGCAACGATAGCAACACCTGGGCCGCCCGCCGAAATCGGGGTCAGTCCAGCCCGACCTGCTCGCGGACGCGGTCGATGCCGGCCTGCACGTCGTCGGCCACGCCGGGGTCGGAGATCCGCACGCCGCGCCCCAGGACGGCCTGGCTGAGCAGCGCGTTCGTCGCGAGGTCACGCCGCACGACGACCTTGGCGGTGCCTTTGCGACCCACCTCGATGGTCTCGGCGAGGACCACCGACGCCTGCACCCGCTCGCGCAGCGTCTCGGGGAACATCCCCGGCTCGGTGAGGGCGACGCGCAGCGGCGGTTCGTCGTCGACCCACGTGATGCGCAGGACGCCGTCCTCGCTCCACAGGCCGGCGTCGACGAGGTGCCAGGGGCGGGCGCTCCGCAGGACGGGCGCGGCCCCCTCCCCCTTGCCGGCACCGACGACGTGCAGGCGGTGGCGCCCGGCGACGAGCGTCGTGCCGAGGCCGTCCGTGGCCCAGGCGAGCAGCTTCTCGCCACCGGAGGTGTCGACGGCGGCGGCCACGTCGGCGGGAACGGTGGGGGCGCGCAGGCCCGTCCAGCGCAACCTCACGACGACACCCCCTGCCGCAGGCGGACCCGTTCGAGCTCGAGGGCGTGCAGGGCGGTCGTGCGCTCGCGCAGCGCCTCGGCGTCGACGTCGGGGTCGTTCTGCACCCGTCGCAGCGAGGCCATCGCGTCGGCGATGCGCCGGGTCAGGTGAGCGTCCCGGACCCCCGTCGCGAGGCTGTCGAGGTAGCGCTGCGGGGGCATCCCGGTGGAGGCGTCGTAGCGGACCGGCAGCGGCGCCACGGACAGCTCGGCCACGAGCGGACGCACCGGCGCCGCGACGGCCTCGCCGACCGCGGCGACCCAGCCGGCCGTCGAGCCGGTGCGGTGGCCGGCGGCCGCGGCGATGCGCACGCCGTCGAGCACCGCCCGGTGCGCGGGCGCGGTGAGCGCCTCGGTGGGCAGCCCGTCGAGCACGGACTCGGGGTACTGCGACGGGTACTGGAGCATCGTCTGGAGCAGCTGCCGCTCGGCGGCCACCACCGGGTCGCGCAGGTCGGGCATCGGCATCGCCGGGCCGCCCTCTCCCGGACCGGGTTCGGCGACCTCGTCGGTGCCCGTCTGCCGGCGCTCCGGCCCGTCGTCGGGGACGGCGAGCTTGCCAGCGCGGCGCACGGCGTCGGCCACCTGCTCGACCTCGACGCCGAGCCAGCCCGAGACCGTGCGGACGTACTCGGGACGCAGGCTGGTGTCGCGGATCGAGCCGATGATCGGCGCGACGGCCTTCATCGCCTGGACGCGCCCCTCGGCGGTCTCGAGGTCGAAGCGGCGGATCGTCGTGCGGACGGCGAACTCGAACATCGGCACGGCGTCGTCGACGAGGGCGCGCACCTCGGCGTCGCCACGCGCGAGGCGCAGCTCGCAGGGGTCCATCCCCTCCGGCGCGACGGCCACGAACGACTGCGCGGCCCAGCGCTGGTCCTCGCCGAACGCCTTCATCGCGGCCTTCTGCCCGGCGGCGTCGCCGTCGAAGGTGAAGACGACGCGGGCCGGGGCGTGGTCGGCCTCGTCGCGCATGATGCGGCGCAGCAGCTTGACGTGGTCGACGCCGAACGCGGTGCCGCACGTGGCCACGGCTCCCCCGACGCCGGCCAGGTGCGCCGCCATCACGTCGGTGTAGCCCTCGACGACGACGGCGCGCCGGTCGGTGGCGATGGCCTTCTTCGCGAGGTCCAGCCCGTAGAGCACGGTCGCCTTCTTGTAGATGGGGGTCTCGGAGGTGTTGAGGTACTTGGCGGCGATGCGGTCCTCGTCGAAGAGGCGGCGGGCCCCGAAGCCCACCGTGTCGCCGGTCGTGTCGCGGATCGGCCAGACGAGCCGGCCCCGGAAGCGGTCGTAGAGGCCCCGACTGCCGCGCCCGCTCAGGCCGGCCGTCGTCACCTCGTCGTCGGTGAAGCCCTTCTGCAGGAGGTGCCGCGTCAGGGCGTCACCGTCCATCGGCGCGAACCCGACCCCGAAGGTCTCGACGGCCGTGGAGTCGAAGCCCCGCTCGCGCAGGAAGTCGCGCCCGACCCGGGCGTCGGAGCGAGCCCGGTCGAGCAGCATTCCGGTGTAGTACTCCTCGGCGACACGATGGGCCTCGACGAGCCGCGAGCGCTTGCCGAGCGAGACGCCACCCTCGCGGGGGCCGCCGCCCTCCTCGTAGCGCAGCTCCATGCCGACCTTTGCGGCGAGGCGCTCGACGGCCTCGGAGAAGGTGAGGTGCTCGACCTTCTGGACGAAGCTGATGACGTCGCCGCCCTCGCCGCAGCCGAAGCAGTGGTAGCTGCCGACCGCCGGGCGCACCGTGAAGCTCGGCGTCTTCTCGTCGTGGAAGGGGCACAGGCCCTTGAGGGAACCCACGCCGGCACCGCGCAGCGTGACGTGGTCGCGCACGACGTCCTCGATGGAGGACCGCTCCTTGACCGCGGCGATGTCCTCCGCCTTGATGAGACCCGGCACCCGACCTCCCTTCGTCCGCTGCCGAGTCTAGGTCGTGCCGGCGTCAGGCCGTCGGGCGGCGGCACCACGCCCGGTGCAGCGCCAGCGCGCGGACGTCGGTCAGCGACGCCACCTGGTCGACGACGACCCGCAGTGCGGCCGCGTCGTCGGTCGCGGCGTCGTGGTCGGCGCGCAGGTCGGCGTCGAGCCGGGCGGGGTCGGTGCGGTAGGCGTCGACGAGCGCGGCGACGACCTCGCGCTGCATCTCGTAGACGGCGACCCGCTCGGCGGCGAGCATCACGTAGTGCGCGGCGACGGCCTTGAGCACCGCGCACTCGGCCCGGGCCTCGGCCGGGACGACGAGGGTCGCGCCGTGCCGGGCCAGGGCGTCGTCGCCGTGGGCGGCCCGGGTCGCGACCTCGACGGCGACGGCGAACCGGCCGATGAGCCGCGAGGTCATGTCCTTGAGCGCGGCGAGAGCGGCCCGCGAGCCGTCGTGGACCTCGGGCACCGCCCCGGTCGCGAGGACGCGCTCGAGCGCGGCGCCCAGGGCGTCGGCGCCCAGGCCCGGCTCGTAGACGCGGCCGGCGACCTCGAGCACGGCGTCGACGTCGGCGCCGTCGCGCAGCCGACGCGGGTCGAGCCAGCCCGACGCGATGGCGTCCTCGACGTCGTGCACGGAGTACGCGACGTCGTCGGCCCAGTCCATCACCTCGGCCTCGAAGGCCCGGCGGCCCGCGGGGGCGTCGGCGCGGAACCAGGTGAAGACGTCGAGGTCGTCGTCGTAGACACCGAACTTGGTCGTCGGCGTCGGGCCGCCGCCGCGCCGCCAGGGGTACTTCGTCGCCGCGTCGAGGCTGGCCCGCGTGAGGTTGAGCCCGGCCGGACGGCCGTCGGCGTGCGAGCGCTTGGCCTCGAGCCGGGTCAGGAGCCGCAGGGTCTGGGCGTTGCCCTCGAACCCGCCGATGCCGGCCGCCACGGCGTCGAGCGCCGACTCGCCGTTGTGCCCGAACGGCGGGTGGCCGAGATCGTGCGCGAGGCAGGCGGTGTCGACGACGTCGGGGTTGCAGCCGAGCGCGGCGCCGATCTCGCGGCCGATCTGCGCGACCTCGAGCGAGTGGGTGAGCCGGTTGCGCACGAAGTCGTCGGACGACGGCGCGACGACCTGCGTCTTGGCCGACAGCCGACGCAGCGCCGAGGAGTGCAGGAGGCGGGCCCGGTCGCGAGCGAAGTCGTCGCGGTCCGAGAGCTTCTGCGCCGGGTCCTCGGCGACCCAGCGCTCACGGTCGTGCGCGGAGTAGGTCACCCGCCGGAGCCTACGACCCGCGCGCCGCCTCGGCGGCGGCAGCGGCCCGGGCCACCCAGGACGGCGGCGTGCCGTAGCGCTGGAACTTGACGAGCCGCCCTGCGGCACAGTCCTCGACGAGCTCGGCGAGGCGCTTGTCGCGGGTGGCCTGCTGCTTGGCGTCCTGCAGCCAGTGCGTGACGATCTTGCGGTAGCCGGGGGTCGCGACGGCCCAGAACGCGGCGGCCGCGGGGTCGGCGGCGAGGGCGGCCTCCTGCTCGGGCGTGAGGGCGGCCGCGGGCTGCTCGAAGGAGTAGGTGCCGGTGCGGTCCTCGCGGCGCAGGGCGAAGGCGGCGAGGCCGCTCGGCTGCATCCGGCCCTGCGCCGTCAGCTCCTCGACGGCGCGGACGTTGACGGCGCTCCAGTTGCTGCCCTTGCGGCGCGGGGTCCACCGCTGGCGGCGTGCCTCGTCGTCGATGCGCTCGGCCCGGCTGTCGATCCACCCCCAGCACAGGGCCTCGCGCACGGCCTCGGCCCACGTGATGCCCCCGCGGCCGGAGTCCTTCTTCCACAGCCCCATCCAGAGCTCGGGCGCGGTGTCGTGGTGCGCGGCGAGCCAGCGCCCGAACTCGGCGGCGTCGGCGAAGAACAGCGCCGGCCGCTCGGCCGTGCCACCAGGGGTCCCCGTCGACTCGCTCACGCGGCCATCCTGCCGCGCCCCACCGACACCGCGCAGCCCCGAGCCGGCACGCAGGACCTCCCACGCCGCCGCGAGGCTGCTGCGTGCCGCGGGAGCTTCCGGGTGTGGCGCCCAGCGGTCGGGTGGTGGACCCGGCGGTGGACCCGCCGGTCCACCTCCCGGTGGACCCGCCCGCGACGGGGCCGCCCGTAGGGTCGAAGGCATGAACCGCCGCTACCTCTCGTTCGCCGCCCTCGCCATCACGCTGCTCTACGGCGCGAGCTTCGCGCTCTTCGACGGCGGCGCCCCCAAGGGCTACGCCGCGATCGGCGGGGTCGTCGTGGCCCTGGCCTGGATCGCCGTCGGCGTGTTCGGGCGCGACACCGACCACGCCTGACGCGGACGGAACGGCGCGTCAGCCCCCGGAGACCGACAGCTCGGCCTGGGCGACCTGCGCGCGCTGGGCGTCGTCGAGCTCGCGCGAGAGCAGCCAGTTCTCCGGCAGCGCGACGACCCGGGGCGAGCCGGCCCGGCCGCGCGGCCCCTCGGCCGGCTCCCCCGGCCAGGGCGCGTCGAGGTCCATCGTCGCGACGAGGTCGTCGAGCGCGGCGAGCGAGTCGACGAGCGCCAGCTGGTTGCGCACCGTCGAGCCCGCCGGGAACCCCTTGAGGTACCAGGCGATGTGCTTGCGGATGTCGCGGCAGCCGCGCAGCTCGTCGCCGTCGTAGAAGTCGACGAGGTACTCGGCGTGCCGGCGCAGCACCGACGTCACCTCGCGCAGGCCCGGTTCGACCCGGTAGTCCGACCCGGCGAACGCCGCGGCGAGGTCGGTGAACAGCCACGGCCGCCCGAGGCACCCGCGCCCGACGACGACGCCGTCGCAGCCGGTGCGCCGGACCATCTCGAGCGCGTCCTCAGCCGACCAGATGTCGCCGTTGCCGAGCACCGGCACCGTCGTCACGGCCTCCTTGAGGCGCGCGATCGCCTCCCAGTCGGCCGTGCCGGAGTACGACTGCGCGGCGGTGCGCCCGTGCAGCGCGACGGCCGAGACGCCCTCGGCCTCGGCGATGCGCCCGGCGTCGAGGTAGGTGACGTGGTCGGCGTCGATGCCGATGCGCATCTTGACCGTCACCGGCACGTCGTACGGCGCGGCCTCGCGGACGACCGCGCGGACGATGCCGCGGAACAGGTCGGTCTTCCACGGCAGGGCCGAGCCACCGCCCTTGCGCGTCACCTTGGGCACCGGGCAGCCGAAGTTGAGGTCGATGTGGTCGGCGCGGTCCTCGGTGACGAGCATCCGCGCGGCGAGCCCGGCGGTCGCGGGGTCGACCGAGTACAGCTGCACCGACCGCGGCTGCTCCTGCGGGTCGTGCGAGATGAGGCGCATCGTCTCGGGGGTGCGCTCGACGAGCGCGCGCGAGGTGACCATCTCGGCGACGTAGAGGCTCGTCGCACCGGACGCCCCACCGGCCTCGAGCCCGGCCGCGCCGTACTCGCGGCACAGCCGCCGGAAGGCGCGGTTGGTGATGCCGGCCATCGGCGCGAGGACGACGGGCGACTCGACGACGTGCTTGCCGATGCGCAGCGGCGGCAGCACGGGAGCGGGCGTGGTGGGGGCGGTGGTGGCGGTCATGGCGCCGTCCATTGTCACCGAGGGAGGGCGGGATGCGTGAATCGGCGGCTACGGTGACGCGATGGCGCACCCGCCGATGTTCGACGAGGACGACCCGCTGCTGCACCGCCTGCGCGCGGTGGCGCTCGCGCTGCCGGACGCGGCCGAGAAGGTCAGCCACGGGCACCCGGCGTTCTTCACGACCAAGGTCTTTGCGTACTTCGGGGGCTCGCGGCGCGTCGACGGCGCCTGGGAGAGCCACGAGCAAGCGGTGCTCGTCCTCCCCGACCCCGCCGAGCGCGAGGCGCTCCTCCACGACCCGCGCGTGTGGGTCCCGGCCTACCTCGGGCCGTCGGGATGGCTCGGGCTCGACCTGGACGCCGGCGCCGACTGGGACGAGGTCGCCGAGCTCGTCGAGACCTCGTACCGGCGCACGGCCGGCGTGCGCCGGGTCAGGGCGCTGGACGCTCGCTGACCCCGTCGCCCACGGGCCCACGCCGGGCCCAGGAGACGAGCTCCCAGAGGGCGGCGACCGTCTCGGCCGGGTGCGTCAGGGGGAAGACGTGCAGCCCGCGCGGCACCGTGACGACGTGGACCCACGGGGCCGAGCGCGCGGCACGCCGGAAACGCCCGGCGTCGACGCGCAGCTGGTCGAGCTGCCCGTTGACGAGCAGCACCGGCGCGGTCACCTGGGCGAGCATCGAGGGGCGGCACTCCCCCATCACACCGCCCCACGCGGCGGGGATGCCGTCGAACCCGTAGCCGGCCTCCTTGAGCAGCGCGGCGAACGCCGGCGGCAGCATCGTGTCGAACTGCCGGTCGAGCGCGCGCGACATCCGGTCGGCGCCCAGCCGCTGCTCGACCCCGGCGATCGCTCGGTAGAGCGCGGCGCCCGGGCCGGCCGGCACCGCCGACGCCCCGAGGAGCGCCAGCCCGGCGAGCCGATCGGGATGCCGTGCGGCCCACGCCATCACCAGGTAGCCGCCGAGGCTGTGACCGGCGAGGACGACGGGCACGTCGGGGTCACCGGCCTCGACGGCCTCCCCGACGACCGCGAGCGCGCCGTCCCAGGTGAACGGCTCGCCGCGGCGGGCCCCGTGCGCCGGCAGGTCCGGCAGGACGAGCTCGACGTCCGGGCCGAGCAGCGCCTCGTAGCGGGCCCACATCGCGTGGCTTAGCTGCGAACCGTGGACGAGGACGAGCCGGACGGGACGAGGCACGGGGTCATCCTCGCGCACCCGCCCGACGCCGCGGACCGGTGGTTGGATGGCCGGGTGAGCGCCCTCATCACCGCCGACGACCTCGCGACGGCGCTGGCCCGCGGCGAGGTCCGCGTCCTCGACGTTCAGTACGCGCTGACCGGGACGCCCGGGCGCGAGCTGTACGCCGCCGGCCACGTGCCGGGGGCGCCCTTCCTCGACCTCGACACCGCGCTCGCCGGCCCGCCCGGCGCGCAGGGGCGCCATCCCCTGCCCGACCCCGACGTGCTCCAGGCCGCGCTGCGGGCGTGCGGGGTCGGCGACGACGACGCCGTGGTCGTCTACGACCAGCGCACGTCGCTCTCGGCGGCGCGCGCGTGGTGGATTCTGCGCTGGGCGGGGCACCCGCAGGTGCGCGTCCTCGACGGCGGCCTCGCGGCCTGGCAGCGCGCCGGGCAGCCCGTCACGACCGACGTGCCGTCGCCGGAGCCGGGCGACCTCGTCGTCCGCGCCGGGTCCGTCCCCGTGCTCGACGCCGACGGCGCCGCTGCGATGGCTCGCCACGGGGTGCTCCTCGACGTGCGCGCCCCCGAGCGCTACCGCGGCGAGGTCGAGCCGATCGACCCCGAGGCCGGCCACGTGCCGGGGGCCGTCAACCTGCCGATGACCGAGATGCTGACCGCGGACGGGACGTTCCTGTCGCCGGCGCGCATCCGCGAGGTCGCCGCAGCGGCCGGCGTGCACCGCGACACCCCCGTCGGCACGTCGTGCGGCTCGGGCGTGACGGCCGCGCAGATGGCTCTCGCGCTGCACGAGGTCCGCATCGACGCCGTGCCCTACGTCGGGTCGTGGAGCGGCTGGATCGCGGACCCGTCGCGCCCACGGGCGACCGGCCCGACCCCCTGAGCCCGGGGCGCGTCAGAGCGCCCAGGCGCCCGTGAAGGGTTGTGTGTCAGGCGAGTAGCGCGCGACGGCGTCGAGCTCGGCGACCCGGTACATCCGTCCCTCGATGACGTCCCACGCCAGCAGTCGGCGCACCGGCCCGTCGCGGCCGACCGAGCGCGACTCGAGCAGCACGGTGTCGCGCGGCCCCCACCCGAGCGGCCGGTAGGCGAAGAGCGGCGCGTCGTTCGGGGCCGCGAGGATGCGCGGCTGCGGGCGCACGTCCGACTGCGCCGCCATCAATCCCTGCATCCGGCCGAGGGTGGCGTTGGAGGCGCCGAAGAACGTCGCCCGGCAGGCCCATCCCTCGATGTTGGAGATCGGCTCGCCGTACGCGTCGATCTCCGGGCCGTCGAGCGAGCGCAGCGACAGCAGGCGACCGGCGCCGGAGAAGGTGCGGATCATCGGCCGGCCACCCGAGACCCCGATGTCCGCCCAGCCCGGCACGATCTCGCCCCCCGCCCGCACCACCGTGCCGCGCCGGGTGTCGACGAGCCAGCGACCGGTGCTGCTCGTCGCGACGACGGTGTGCCCGTCCGGGGCCCAGCCGGCGGTCACGAGGTTCTCGTCGCGCACCGGGATGCGGAAGGTCCGGGCGCTGCGCACCTCGAGGATGACGACCGCACCCGGCTGCGCGAAGACCAGCCGGTGCCGGTCGGTGTCGATGGTGCGCGGCCCGAGCGGGACCCCGCGGGCGCCGGCCGTGTCGGCCGTGGGACGCAACGGCGCCATCGGCACGAGGAGGCCGTCGGGGGTCTGCCGCGGGAGGAAGAGGACCGGCTGGTAGCGGGCCGGCTCGACCTGGACGAGGAACGCGGCGCGCACCGACGCCCTCGAGCCCGCCGCCGAGAGGAGCTCGAGCGGGCGGTCGGTACCGGGTCCGAGCCGCCCCGGCAGGGCCAGCTCCGGCGCGTCGGGGTAGGGCGGCAGCAGCTCCTCGTCGACCGGGGCGAGGTAGACGCCGATGCCCGCGACCTCGAGGCGGGTCAGGCGTCCGTCGCCCTCGCTCGTCGTCGGGCTCGGGCGGGGCGCCGGTGGCTCGGGGTCGCCGCCGAGTCTGACGGCAGCCGCCACGCCGGCGACGAGCACCGCTCCGCCGAGCAGCGCGCCGCGCCGTCGCACCCGCCGGCTCCGCGCCGCGGTCTCCTCCGCGGCCGCCGCGAGCGGCGGCTCCTCGACCCCGTCGGCGACGAGCGCGAGCAGCGCCCAGGGATGGGCGTCGTCGCCGGTCGCCCCGGTGGATGCGGCGCGCAGGGCGTCCTCGGCGGTGTCGAGGTCGGCGTGCACGTCCTCGAGGGGGCGGCCGACGACGGTCGCGACGTCGCCGGGGTGCCGGTCCTCGAGCCAGGTGAGCACCGCGACCGAGCGCTGCCGCGGGGTGAGCGCGGCGAGCGCCCGTCGGACGGAGGTGCGTCGGGCCTCGACGGCGTCCCCGGCGTCGTCCGGCACCGGGACCGGCTCGAGGTCCCCGTCACGGGGCGGGCGGTGCTCGGCGGCCGCGACGGCCCGGCGGTGCAGCTCCCGCCGCAGGGCGGCCTCGGGCCCCTCCTCGCGGGCGACGGCCCAGTCGCGCGCGACGGCGGTCAGCGCCTCCAGCGCGACCCGCTCGCCCGTCCGCGCGTCGCCGCAGACGAGCACCGCCGACCGGACCGCAAGCCCCTCGTGGGCGGAGGCGAACTCCGCGAACCCGGCTCGCGCCGCCGCCCGCCCGGCCTCCTCGCCCGACATCCGCCACCTCCTCGCGACATCGTCGCACCGATCTGGTTCCATCGAGCCCATGGCGCAGGCATCGCAGGTCCGCTCCGGCCCCGACCGCGCGGAGGTCGACCGGGCGCGCGCGACCGCCCTCGACGCCGAGGCCGCGGCCCGCGCCGGCGACCTCGACGCCGCCGTCGCGGGCTGGCGCGAGGCGTGGCCGGTGCTCTCCGCGACACCGGACGACGGCGTCGGCCTCGCCGCGTGCCTGCGCACCGTCGTCCTCATGGGCAACACCGACCGGGCCCTCGACCTCCTCCTGCCGCGCGTCGACCGCGTCGAGGCGCTGACCGACCCCACCGAGCGCCGATGGCTCGCCGCGTCCGCCGCCTGGACCCTCGGCCACGGCATGCGCCTCGGGATGGTGCCGTCGCGCGTCGCGCACGACGACGTCGAGGCCGCCCGCGCCCGGCTCGACGACCTCGCCCGCGGGCTCTGCGCCGACGACGAGGATCGAGCGGCCCTCGAGCGGGCCCACGACGACCGGGCCGTCTCCCCCGGTCCGGCCCTGCCGCCCACCCGACTGCCGCTGCCCCCGACCGGCGAGGCCGGGCTGCGCGCGGCGGCGAGCGGTGCCGAGGTCGTCGCCCTCGCCGAGCGCGCGCGGGCGTGGCGACGCACGCTCGACCCTGCGCTCGAGCGCCTGCTCCACGGCTGGCTGGAGACCCGCGAGCAGACACTGCCGCTGCTCACCGAGCCGGCGCACCGGGCGGCTGCGGCCCTGCTCGACCGCAGCTCCGTGCACCTGCTGCGCGACCCGGTGCGCGAGCGCCTGCGTCTCGACGAGGCGCTCGCCGCGGCCGGGCGCGGGCTCGACGACGAGGGCGTCGCGCACGCGCGCTGCGAGCTGCTCGTCCTCGACGCGCGCGAGGCCGCCGCCTCCTTCGGCGCCGGCGCTCCCGAGGTGGAGCGGGCGCGACGCCGCATCCTCGACGCCGTCGACGCGCTCGAGGCCCGCGGATGGACCGAGGCCGCCGCGGCGAGCCGTCGCTGGTACGCGCTGTCGGCCCGCCCGGACGACGCCGCCGACCACCTGCTGCGCGCCGCTGACGCGTACGCACGCCTCGGCCAGCCGGCCCGCCGGGCCCTCTGCCACCTCGACGCCGCTCCCCTCGTCCTCGCCCGCGATCTCCCGGCCGGGCACCGGTTGCTCGACGCCGCCGAGGAGCTCGCGGCGGGGCATCCCGTGCTCGCGGTCCAGGCGCTCGACCTGCGCGCCCGGGTGGCCCGCGCCGCCGGCGACCTCGACACCGCCGACCGTCTCTACGAGCGCGCGGCCGCCGCCCCGGGGGTCCCGGACGGCACGCGCACGTCGGTGCTCTTCGCGTGGTGCGACCTGCTCGTCGACCGCGCCGACTGGGAGGGCCTGGAGCCGCGCGCCGCGGACGCCCTCGCGCTCGCGGTGCGGCTGCGCGACCCGCTCTCGCTCGCGGTCGCCCAGCGCCACCTCGGCCTCTCGTGGGTCGAGCAGGGGCGGCCTGCCGAGGCGGTGGAGCTGCTCGCCGCCGCCCTGCCGGTGGTCCGGCGGGACGCGCCGGAGCTCGTCGGCCCGACCGCCTGGGCGCTCGGCAACGCCTCCCTCGCCCTCGGTGCCTGGGAGCCGGCGCGCGGGGCGTTCGTCGTCGCGGGCGACGCGTTCGAGCAGGGCGCCCGGATCGAGGAGGCGAGCCACGCGCGCTACCGCGCTGGCACTGCGGCCTGGGACGGCGGCCACCTCGACGTCGCCGCGACCGACCTCGACGCGGCCGTCGCGCTGGCCCGCCGCAGCGAGACCCTGCCGGTGCTCCTCGAGGCGCTGCGCTCACGCGCGGCGGTGCGCGCCGAGTCCGGTGACGTCGACGGCGGCCTCGCCGCGCTCGACGCCGTGCTCGCCGACGTCGCGGTGCTCGCCGCCCGGCTGCCCGAGGAGCGGCACGGCGAGGAGCCCTTCGACGCCGAGGTCCTCGAGCCGGACGTCCTGCGCGAGGGTGCGCACGTCCTCGCCGGCGCCGGCCGGTTCGACGAGGCGCTGGCCCGGCTCGACGCCGCGGTGGCGCTCGTCGGCGGCGACTTCGCCCTCGTCCTGCACGCCGAGCGGGGCGTCCTCCTCGCCGAGGCCGGCCGGCTCGCGGATGCCGAGCCCGTGCTCCGCGGGTCGCTCGACGCCCTCGGCGAGGCCGGGATGCGCGAGGAGCAGGTCGAGGTCGCGGCGGCCCTGGCCCGGGCCCTCGAGCGCGCCGGGCGCATCGAGGAGGCCGAGTCGGTCTGGGCCACCTGGGGCGACGAGGACTGAGCCGACTCAGCGCGAACGTGTGTGAAACCGCCGGGCTCCACCGGCGGTTTCACACGCGTTCGCGGGAGGAGGGGGCGCGGACGGTCAGGTGGGGCGCAGCAGGCGGACCCGGCCGATGCGGTGGCCGTCGACGTCGAGCACCTCGATGACCCTGTCCTGCACCGGGACCCGGTCCCCCGCGACCGCGACCCGTCCGAGCTGCGCGAGGACGAAGCCGCCGACCGTCTCGTAGGCGCCGGTGTCGGGCAGCTCGACCCCCGTGCGCTCGGCGAACTCCTCGAGCGTCGAGCGGGCGTCGAGCACCTCGCCGTCCGGGTCGACGGCCTCGCGCGGCACGACGTCGCGCTCGTCCCAGATCTCGCCGACGAGCTCCTCGACGAGGTCCTCGAGCGTGACGATGCCGTCGGTGCCGCCGTACTCGTCGACGACGACGGCGATGTGCGCCCGCTCGTGCCGCAGCGTGGTGAGCGAGGGCAGCAGCCGGTTGGTGCCGGGCAGCGCGACGATCGGCCGCGTCACGTCGCGCACCGTCCGTGCGTCGCCGCCGGACGCCTCGTGCAGGTCGCGGACGTGGACGAAGCCGAGCACGTCGTCGAAGTCGCTGCCGATGACGGGGTAGCGCGAGTGCGGCCGGCCCGCGACCTCGGCGACGGCCTCCGCGAGCCCGAGGTCGGCGTCGAGGAAGGCGACCTCGTGACGCGGCGTCATCACCTCGGTCATCGTGTGCTGCGACGCGCTGAAGACCTCGGCGAGCACCGCGCGCCGGTCGGCCGGGATCGCGTCGGTCGAGGTGACGAGGTGCTGGAGCTCCTCCTCCGAGATCTCCTCGCCGGAGGCCTTGGGGTCCAGCCCGAGCAGGCGCACGACGCCGTCGGTCGAGACCGACAGCAGCCGGATGACGGGCCGCATCAGCGCGGCGAAGCGGTCGACCGCCGGCGCGACGAGCAGCGCGACCGCGGTCGAGCGCTGGAGGGCGATCCGCTTGGGCACGAGCTCGCCGAGCACGAGCGAGACGTAGGCGATGGCCACGGTCAGCCCGAAGAGCGAGACCGTCGCAGCCGCGCCCTCGGGCAGGCCCCAGCCCTCGAGCACGGGCGTGAGGTACGGCGAGATCGTCGAGGCGCCGAACGCCGCCGAGAGGAACCCGGCGAACGTGACGCCGATCTGGACGGCCGCGAGGAAGCGGTTGGGGTTGCGGGCGACGCTGGCGACCTTCGCGCCCCGGCCACCCTGCCGCTCGAGCTGGACGAGCTGGCTCTCGCGCAGCGACACGAGCGCCAGCTCGGTGCCGGCGAACACACCGCCGACGAGGACGAACACCACGACGAGGGCGATGTCGCCCAGCACGGCCGGCACGATCGGTCAGCCCCTCTCGACCGGCGTCAGCAGCCGACGAGGCGCTGCGCGAGCCAGCCCTCGACCTGGTCCAGGGCCACCCGCTCCTGCGTCATCGTGTCGCGCTCGCGGATGGTCACGGCGTGGTCCTCGAGGGTGTCGAAGTCGACGGTGATGCAGAACGGGGTGCCGATCTCGTCCTGGCGGCGGTAGCGGCGGCCGATCGCGCCGGCGTCGTCGAAGTCGATGTTCCAGTTCCGGCGCAGCGTCGCGGCGAGGTCGCGGGCCTTCGGCGAGAGGTCGGCGTTGCGCGAGAGCGGCAGCACGGCGGCCTTGACCGGCGCGAGGCGCTTGTCGAGCTTGAGCACGACCCGCTTGTCGACCCCGCCCTTGGTGTTCGGCGCCTCGTCCTCGGTGTACGCGTCGACGAGGAAGGTCATGAGCGAGCGCGAGAGGCCGGCCGCCGGCTCGATGACGTACGGCGTGTAGCGCTCGCCGCTCGCCTGGTCGAAGTAGACGAGGTCGGTGCCCGAGTGCTTGCTGTGGGTCGTGAGGTCGAAGTCGGTGCGGTTGGCGATGCCCTCCAGCTCGCCCCACTCGCTGCCGGCGAAGCGGAAGCGGTACTCGATGTCGACGGTGCGCTTGGAGTAGTGGCTCAGCTTCTCCTGCGCGTGCTCGTAGTGGCGCAGGTTGTCCGGGTCGATGCCGAGGTCGACGTACCAGCGGGTGCGCTCGTCGATCCAGTACTGGTGCCACTCCTCGTCCTCGCCGGGCTTGACGAAGAACTCCATCTCCATCTGCTCGAACTCGCGGGTGCGGAAGATGAAGTTGCCCGGCGTGATCTCGTTGCGGAAGCTCTTGCCGGTCTGGGCGATGCCGAACGGCGGCTTGCGGCGCGAGGACTGCATGACGTTGAGGAAGTTGAGGAAGATGCCCTGCGCGGTCTCGGGGCGCAGGTAGTGCAGGCCGGACTCGTCCTCGACGACGCCGAGGTAGGTCTTGAGCAGGCCGGAGAACTGGCGCGGCTCGGTCCACTGGCCGCGGGTGCCGCAGTTCGTGCAGGCGACGTCGGCGAGCTGCACGTCGTCGGGGTTCTCGATGCCCTTCTTCTCGGCGACGGCCTCCTGGAGGTGGTCGGCCCGGAAGCGCTTGTGGCACGAGAGGCACTCGACGAGCGGGTCGGAGAACGTCGCGACGTGGCCGGAGGCCTCCCACGTCTGGCGCGGGAGGATGACCGAGGAGTCGAGGCCGACGACGTCGTCGCGGCTGGTCACGGTGCTCTTCCACCACTGCCGCTTGATGTTCTCCTTGAGCTCGACGCCCAGCGGCCCGTAGTCCCAGGCCGACCGCGTCCCGCCGTAGATCTCGCCGCACGGGAAGACGAAGCCCCGGCGCTTGCAGAGGGAGACGACGGTGTCGACGACGGAGGTGGGGGCAGCCATGGCGCCAAGGCTATACAGGGGCGGCGGGGCGCTCCGAACCGGTTTGCCGCGGGCCCGTAGGCTGGTCCACCGTGTCGACCCTCCGCGAGTCCTTCGAGCGGGCCAGCCTGCCCGCGCTGCGCCGGCTGGACGCCCTCCCCCGGGCGCTCCCCTTCCTCCTCGTGCTCGTGCTCGTCGTCGCCGGCATCCTCCTGCCCTCGCCCGGCTGGCTGCTCATCGGCGTCGTCGTCCTGCTCCTCGGATGGATCCTCGCGCTCGCGTGGCCGCGCCTGTCGACGGCCGAGCGCCTCATGCGACTCGCGGTCGTCGTCCTCATGGTCGCGATCCTCCTGACCCAGGCCTTCCCCCGCACCTGACGGGACGGTCGCCCCGAGCGATTTGACAACGGTTCTCATCCCGAATGAGAATCGTTGTCATGAAGCGCGCTCTCGCCACCCTCGCCGCCGCCCCCCTCCTCGTCCTCGCGGGCTGCGGGAGCAGCGACCCCGGCTCCGGTGGCTCCGGCGACAAGGCCCTCGAGGTGTCGGCCGCGTTCTACCCGCTCCAGTGGGTCTCGCAGCAGGTCGGCGGCGACCTCGTCGACGTCCGCGCGATGACCAAGCCGGGCGCCGAGCCGCACGACCTCGAGCTGACCCCGAAGGACGTGGGCGAGCTCGCGCAGTCCGACGTCGTCCTGTACCTCAAGGGCTTCCAGCCGGCCGTCGACGACGCCGTCGCGAGCCAGGCGAAGGACGCCGCCTTCGACGTCTCGGCCGACGCCGACCTCAGCCTCACCGCCACCGAGGAGGGCCACGACCACGCCGGCGAGAGCGCGCAGGAGCACGCCGACCACGCCCACGAGGGGAGCCAGGACCCGCACTTCTGGCTCGACCCGGTCCGCTTCGAGAAGGTCGCCACCGCCGTCGGCGAGCGCTTCGCGACGGCCGACCCCGAGCACGCCGCCACCTACCGGGCGAACGCCTCGACGGTCGTCGGCGAGCTGAAGGCCCTCGACGCCGAGTTCCGCACCGGCCTCGCGCAGTGCGAGAGCAAGGAGCTCGTCACCGGGCACGCCGCCTTCGCCTACCTCGCCCAGCGCTACGGACTCTCGCAGGAGGGCATCGCGGGCATCTCCCCCGACGCCGAGCCCGACGCCGCCACGCTGCGCGACCTCGCGGCCCACATCGAGGAGCACGGCGTGAAGACGGTCTACAGCGAGACGCTCGTCTCCCCCGCCCTCGCCGAGACCCTCGCCCGCGAGACCGGGGCCACCGTGCAGGTCCTCGACCCCATCGAGGGGATCACCGACTCCTCGGCGGGCACGGACTACCTTGAGGTGATGCGCAGCAACCTCGCGACGCTCGAGAAGGGCCAGCAGTGCCGGTGAGCGACGCCCCCCTCATCGACCTGCGGTCGGCGGCCTTCGGGTACGCCGACCGCACGGTCGTCTCCGGCGTCGACCTCACGGTCCGTGCCGGCGAGGTCGTGGCCCTGCTCGGCCACAACGGCTCCGGCAAGTCGACGCTCGTCCGCGGCCTCCTCGGCCTGACCGAGCAGCAGGGCGGCGAGGTCCGGCTGCTCGGGGTGCCGCGCGCGGAGCTGCACGACCACACGCGCATCGGCTACGTGCCGCAGCGCCATTCGCTGTCGGCGACGGTGCGCGCCACCGTCGCCGAGATCGTCGCCGTCGGGCGCCTGCCGCACCGCCCGTGGTGGAAGCCCGCCGGGCGCACCGACCGCGACGTCGTCGCCGCCTCGATCGCCGCCGTCGGCCTCGCCGACCGCGCGGACGAGGAGGTCGCCTCACTCTCCGGCGGGCAGCAGCGCCGGGTGCTCATCGCCCGCGCCCTCGCCGGGCACCCCGACCTGCTCGTGATGGACGAGCCGACCGCCGGCGTCGACCGCGCGAGCCAGGACGCCCTCGCCGCGACCCTCCGTGACCTGGCCGCCGACGGCACGTCGATGCTCATCGTCACCCACGAGCTCGACGCCCTGCGCGACGTCGTCTCCCGCATCGTCTGCATGGACGACGGCCACCTCGACTTCGACGGTACGCCGCCGCAGTACGCAGCCCACCTCGCGGCGCACGCCCCCGGCGCCGGTCACCACCACGACGACCACCACCACCCGACCCGCCCCGCGCCGGTCGGCGGCCCCTTCGACGCGCCCCGGGAGGTGCACCCGTGAGCGAGATGCTCGCCCTGGACTTCATGCGCCAGGCGTTCGTCGCCGCGCTCCTCGCCGGGATCGCCGCGCCGCTGGTCGGCACCTTCCTCGTCCAGCGGCGGATGTCGCTCATCGGCGACGGGATGGGCCACGTCGCCCTCGCCGGCGTCGCGGTCGGCATCCTCACCGGGTCGCAGCCCGTGCTCAGCGCCCTCGTCGCGGCGGTGCTCGCCGGGGTCGCCATCGAGCTGATCCGCGCCAGCGGCCGCACGAGCGGAGACGTCGCGCTCGCCGTCATGTTCTACGGCGGCATCGCGCTCGGCGTCGTGCTCATCGCGCGCTCGTCGGCGAGCAACCCCTCGAACCTCACCGCCTACCTCTTCGGGGCGATCCTCACGACGAGCGGCGGCGACCTCGCCCTGCTCGCCGCGCTCACCGTCGTCGTGCTCGTCGTGACGACCGTGCTGCGGCAGCGGTTCTTCGCGGTCGCCAACGACGAGGAGTACGCGCGCTCGGCGGGCCTGCCGGTCCTCGCCTACAACCTCGTGCTCGCCGTGCTCACGGCGGTGACGGTCGTCGTGTCGATGCGGATCGTCGGGCTGCTGCTCATCAGCGCGCTGATGATCGTCCCCAACGCCACGGCGCAGCTGCTGGCCCGCAGCTTCGGGGCGAGCGTGCGCTGGGCGGTGCTCGTCGGCGTCGTCTCGAGCGTCGGCGGGGTGGCGGTGTCGTACGAGGCGGGCACGCCGTCCGGCGGCACGATCGTCCTCATCGCCATCGGCCTCTTCCTCACGGTCACCGTCGTGACCGGGCTCGTCGGCCGCGCCCGGCGGGCCGCGCACCGCCGCGCCGAGCGGCACGACCACGAGCACGGCCCCCGGTGCGGCCACGACGCCGTCGAGCACGACGACCACGTCGACTACCTTCACGACGGCCACCGCCACGCCGCCCACGAGGGGCACTACGACGAGCACGGCCACCACCACGCACCCGAGCACGACCGGCCGCAGGAGGCAGGGACCCGATGACCGAGCAGACGCAGGCCGCCCGCCGGCCCACCCGCCAGCGGGCCGCGATCGCGCAGGCGCTCACCGGCACCGTCGAGTTCCGCTCCGCCCAGGAGATCCACTCGTCGATGGCCGGCGACGGCACCCGCGTCGGGCTGGCCACGGTCTACCGCAACCTCCAGGCGATGGCCGCCGACGGCGAGGTCGACGTCATCCGCACCGCGGACGGCGAGGCGGTCTACCGCTCGTGCGCGACCGACGACCACCACCACCACGTCGTGTGCCGCTCCTGCGGCCTCGCGGTCGAGGTCACCGGCGACGCCGTCGAGCGGTGGGCCGAGGCCGTGGCCGCCGAGCACGGCTTCACGCAGGTGCGCCACACCGTCGAGATCGACGGCCTCTGCGCGGAGTGCGCGGCACGCCGCTGACGTCCGTCGGGCGGGGTCAGCCGGCCGGGGCCTCCGGCACGCCGGGTGCGTCGACGGCGCCGCCGTACCGCCGCTCGCGGTCGACGTAGGACTCGACCGCGGCCCAGAGGTCGCGGCGGTCGTAGTCGGGCCAGAGCCGGTCCTGGAAGACCATCTCGGCGTAGGCGCTCTGCCACAGGAGGAAGTTGCTCGTGCGCTGCTCACCGGAGCTGCGGACGAAGAGGTCGACGTCCGGCATGTCCGGCTCCGGCAGGTAGCGGGCCACGGTGCGCTCGTCGACGCTGCGCGGCTTGAGCCGGCCCGCGGCGACGTCCTGCGCGAGGCGCTGCACGGCGTCCCCGATCTCGGCGCGGCCGCCGTAGTTGACGCAGAAGTACAGCGTCAGGCCGGTGTTGTGCCGCGTCATCTCCTGGGCCGTCTCGAGCTCCTTGATGACCGAGCCCCACAGGCGTGGCCGCCGGCCGACCCAGCGCATCCGCACGCCCCACGCGTGCAGCTGGTCGCGGCGGCGACGGATGACGTCGCGGTTGAAGCCCATGAGGAAGCGGACCTCGTCCGGGCTGCGCTTCCAGTTCTCGGTGCTGAAGGCGTACGCCGACAGGTGCGTGACGCCGACCTCGATGGCGCCCGCGACGACGTCGAGGAGCGCGGCCTCGCCGGCCTCGTGGCCCTTGGTACGGGCGAGCCCGCGCTGGTTGGCCCAGCGACCGTTGCCGTCCATGACGACGGCGACGTGGCGCGGCATCCGCGACGCCTCGATGACCGGGGCCTGCGCGCCGCTGGGGTGCGGGAAGGGGCGCTCGTAGGGGGTGGGGCCGCTCACCGCTCCACCATACGGAGGCTGCGGATACCGCGTTCGAGGTGCCACTGGAGGAAGGCCGCGGTGAGGCCGCTGCCCTCGCGGCGCTGCCGGGGGTCGGCGTCGTCGGCGAGCGCCCAGTCCCCGGCGAGGAGCGCGGCGAGCAGACGCAGGGTGTCGGGGTGCGGGGCGGTCGAGCCGGGCGCGCGGCACACCGGGCAGACCGCGCCGCCGGCCGCGACGTGGAAGGCGCGGTGCGGGCCGGGCGCGCCGCACTTGGCGCAGTCGTGGAAGCTCGGGGCGTACCCGCCGATGGCCATCGCCCGCAGGAGGTAGGCGTCGAGGACGAGGCCGGGGTCGTGCTCGCGGTGGGCCAGGCTGCGCAGCGCGCCGGCGAGCAGGAGGTACTGCTGGAGGGCGGGCTCGCGCTCCTCGGTCAGCCGGTCGCAGGTCTCGAGCACCGCCGTGGCCGCCGTCCACGCGGGGTAGTCGCGGGCGATCGCCTCGCCCCACGGGTCCATCGTCTCGACCTGGGTGACGGTGTCGAGGGTGCGGCCCTCGTAGCACTGGAGGTCGATGTGCATCCCCGGCTCGAGACGCGCCCCGAACCGGGAGCGGGTGCGGCGCACGCCCTTGCCGACGACCCGGAGCTTGCCGAGGCGCCGGGACAGGACGGTGACGATGCGGTCGGCCTCACCCAGCTTGTGGGTGCGCAGGACGATCGCCTCGTCGCGGTAGAGGGGCACCGCACCATCATCCGCCCCCGCACCGACATCCCCGGCGCCGCCCCGCCGACGACCCCGCCCCGGACATCCCCGCACGTGCGGGGTTGTCGCTGTCCGGCGCCCTCCCAGCGCACGCCAAGCCCGCACGTGCGGGGTTGCCGCTGTCCGACCCCCTCCCGGCGCACGACAAGCCCGCACGTGCGGGGTTATCGCGGTCCGAGCCCCACCCCAGCGCACGTAAAGCCCGCACGTGCGGGGGTTATCGCTGTCCGGCGCCCTCCCAGCGCACGTAAAGCCCGCACGTGCGGGGTCGTCACGACCCGTTGACGACCTGCACGCGACCGTGGCGCGGGACATGGGGTGATCACCCCCGCTCTGGCGCCATGAGGGACGCCACCATCCGCGCCCCGGCGTCCGCCGGTGTCAGCGGGGGTCGAGGGCGTGATGGGTCCACAGGTGCACGACGGCGAGGCTGCGGTGCGGCGCCCAGGCCTCGGCCAGCCGGGCCGCCTCACGCGCCGGTACGCCGCCGAGCGCCTTGCGCAGGACGAGGTCTCCGGGCAGGAAGACGTCGGGGTCGCGCAGGCAGCGCATCATCACGAGGTCAGCGGTCCACGGGCCGACCCCCGGCAGCGCGAGGAGCTCGGCCCGCCGCGCGGTCCGCAGCGCCGGGTCGGGCTCGGCCTCGAGCGACAGCCCCCCGGCCACCGCGGCGCCGAGGGCCACGAGCGTGCGGGCGCGGGCGCCGGTGACGCCCACCGCTCGTTGCAGCTCGTCGGGGTCGGCGGCCGCGAGCGCCACCGGCTCGACGGGCAGCAGCGCCGCCAGCCGGGTCGCGAACACCCGGCCGGCCGCGAGCGACACGTGCTGCCCGAGGACGACGTTGACCGCGGCGGCGAACGGGTCCGGCGCACCGGGCACTCGCACGTGCGGCCGCGCTCGCACCAGCACCCCCAGGACGGGGTCGTCGGCGAGCGCCGCCACCCCCGGCGCCGGGTCGAGGTCGAGCCCGAGCCACCGCCGCCCCGCCATTAGGGCGCCCGCCGCCCCCGGTCCCCCCGAGCGCAGCACCGGCGCACCGGACCCCGGCAGCACGACCTCGAGCCACCCGTCCCCGACCGACCGCCGGTGGATGCTCCCGCCGGGCTCCACCGTCGTCGTCTCGACGCCGTCGACGGCATGCGCGACGAGCCAGGCCCGCAGCGCCGGCACGTCGACCGGCGCGGACACGACCTCCTCGGTCAGGGGCGGGACGGGCACGCGCCCATCCAACCCCACCCCGGCGACACCGCTGCGCCCTACGCTGCCGGGATGACGCAGCAGCCGTTCTTCGACCCGTGGCCGGAGCCGGAGGAGCTCGAGCCCGACCAGCCCGAGTACGACATCCCGTGGATGCCGCCGCGGCACGTCGTGGGGGTGACCGTCCCCCTCGACGTCGCGATCTTCACCGGCCCCGACGTCGTCGTCCGGGCGACCCGGGCGCGTGCGTTCTCGCGCGGTCTCGAGATCGAGGTCGAGGCGTGGGTCCGGCCCGGCGCCACCCGACCGGTCGACGACGTCGCGCACGTCTGGGAGCAGCAGGAGCCGCGCTTCGGCGTCCGGCTCGCCGACGGGACGCGCCTCGGACACCGCCCCCCGCACGGCCCTCCGGACGAGGACGCCGGCCCCTCGACCCTCGCGCAGACCAGCGGCCAGGGCGACGCGTTGCGCTCGAGCCGCTGGTGGTGGCTCCACCCGTTCCCCGACGGCGACGCGCTCGAGCTCGTCGTGCGCTGGGACCACCTCGGCGTGCCCGAGAGCGCGGCCTCCCTCCCCCTGGCACCGCTGCGCGAGGCCGCCACGGGCGAGCACGTCCTCTGGGACCCGCCTCCGCCGCCCGGCGAGGACGGGGTCGGCTGGTTCGCCTACGCGCCGATGTCGGGCGCCACGTACGGCTCCTCGCTGGCGATCACGTGGGACGACGACGAGGGCGAGGACGCCGGGGAGAGCTCGGACGAGGAGGAGTAGGCCCGCCCACCACGACCGGGCTCAGGCGAAGTCGCCGGATGCCACCTCGGCCGTGCGCTGCTCGATCGCGTCGAGCACGACCTGCGCAACCTGCTGGGGCTCGAGCCCCTGCGGCAGCGACGGCGCCGTCCCGGCCAGCGGGCGCGTCGCGAGCCCGGTCTCGGTGTGCGGGGGCCTCAGGTCGATGACCTGCACCCCGCTGCGGCGGGCCTCGCGGGCCAGCGCGCGGTCGGCGGCGGTCAGGGCCGCCTTGGCCGCGGCGTAGGCGACCATCCCGGGCAGCGGTGCCTCGGCGACGACGGCGCTGAGGTTCGCGAGGTAGCCCTTGGTCTCCCCCAGGGCGGGCAGCACCCGGCGCGCGAGGAAGAGCGGGCCGATGACGTCGGTGAGGAAGAGCTCCTCGATGACGGCGTCGTCGGTGTCGACGAGCGTCCCGAAGGCGACGACGCCCGCCGCGTTGACGACCCCGTCGAGCCGTCCGTGCTCCTGGCGGCAGTGCGCGACGAGCCGGTCCCCCAGCGCGGCGTCCCCGATCTCGCCGACCACCTGGGTCGCCCCCGGGACGGCCTCGCCCAGCCGACCCGCGTCCCGTCCGACCGCGACGACGGTGGACCCCCGCTCCTGCAGCCCCCGCGCGACCAGCCCGCCGAGCACCCCCGAGGCACCGACGACCGCCACGACCTGTGCGTTCTCCTCGCTCATGGCGCCACTCTCGCAGCGGGCGCCGCGTGCCCGCGGGCACGGACCCGTCGCCTCCGGCGCGCGTCGAACGTGGGGCGAGATCGTGGACACGTGTTCGATTCCGGGCTACGCTCACCACATGGCAGTGCTCCAGGGCTCGCTCCTCGACCTCGCCGACGGCATCGAGGTCCGGCCGCTCGGCGACTCGGTGCGACGCACGGTGCTCGACCACAGCGCGTGGGTCGACGAGCGCACCGGATGGGTCGGTGGCGCCGACGAGCTCTACGAGGCGCTGCGCCGTGACGTCCCGTGGTTCGCCGAGCGGCGGCAGATGTACGACTCGGTCGTCGACACCCCGCGCCTGCTGTCCTTCTACGGGGAGGGCGACCCGCTCCCCCACCTCGCGCTCGAGGAGGCCCGCGACGCCCTCTCGGCGCACTACGCCGCCGAGCTCGGGGAGCCGTTCGTCACCGCCGGCCTGTGCCTCTACCGTGACGGGCACGACTCGGTCGCGTGGCACGGCGACCGCATCGGGCGCAGCCGCAACCAGGACACGATGGTGGCGATCCTGTCCGTCGGCGCCCCGCGCGACCTCCTGCTCCGCCCGCGCGAGGGCGGCGCCTCCCGCCGGTTCGCCGCCGGGCACGGCGACCTCCTCGTGATGGGCGGCTCCTGCCAGCGCACCTGGGACCACGCCGTCCCGAAGACCGCGCGCCCCGTCGGTCCGCGCATCAGCATCCAGTTCCGGGTGCGGGGAGTGCGCTGACGCGCGAGGACCCGTTCAGCCGCGGATGCTCGCGACGCGGAACTCGACGACCCTCCGGACGAGCCCGAGCGGCAGCGGCCGGTCCAACGGCAGCTGCACCGAGCCCTTGCCCTGCCGGTAGGCGGCGAACTCCTCCGCGAAGGCCTCGTGCCCGTTCGGGGTCGCGTAGAAGCCGACGTGCCGCTCGAACCCGGCGAAGTAGACCAACGGCTTCTTGTCCAGCTTGTACGCGGGCATCCCGTAGGCCATCGACTCGACCGCGTCGGGCGCCACCTCGCGGACGACCCGGCGCATCGCGTCGAGCCGCTCGCGCACCTCGCCCTCGAAGCCGGCCAGGTACTCGTCGACGGTGTCGGCCATGGGGGCTCCTCGGGGGCGGTCAGTCGGTGAGGACGACGCGGTTGCCGTCGGGGTCGGCGAGCCGCAGGATGCGCACGCTGCTCGCCTGCTCGACGCCCTCGTGGGCGACGCCGGCCGCGGTCAACCGCGCGGCGACGGCGTCGAGGTCGGAGACGGTGACGGTGCAGCCGGAGCGACCCGCCGCGTCGGGCTCGCGCCAGACCTGCAGGCCCGCACCGGGGCCGAGGCGCCACTCGAGCAGGCCGTCCATCGGGCGCTCGTCGGGCCCCCGCCCGAGCAGCGCCGTGTACCAGCGCTCGGCGGCGTCGAGGTCGGAGACGCGGAGGTTGGGCATCACGAGGGTTGCTTCCATGTCAGAGCAGACCCGTCCCGGGGCAGGAACTCATCGCTGCCGCGCCCAGCCGAGGGCGCCCGGGTGGGCCACCGAGCGCGAGGCGACCTCCACCGCGCGGGCCAGGGCTGCGGGCAGGTCGCCGGCTCCCCCACGGCCGAGCTCGGCGAGGAGCGCTCCGTGCAGGACGTCACCGGCCCCGAGGGTGTCGACGACGTCGACGACCGGCACGGGCACCTCGCCGTGCAGACCGCCCGCCCAGCGCCAGCGCACCGGCCCGGCGCCGTCGGACACCGCCGCCCACGACGGCCCCGCCGTCAGGACGGCCTGGAGCGCCCCGGCCGACCCCGGGTCGCCCGGCACCGTGAACGCGGACGACAGCACGGCGAGGTCGGTCTCGGCCAGCAGCTCCTCGAGCCCCGGCTTCCACGAGCCCCCGTCCAGGAGCACCGGCACGCCCCGCCGCCGGGCCGCCCGCGCGACCGCCACGGCGACCGGCAGGTGGTGCCCGTCGACGAGCACCGCCGCCACCCCGTCGAGCAGGGCGTCGAGCGCCGAGTCCGACGGCGCCCCGAGATCCCCCACCCCGACGGCGTTGCGCGACACCACGGCCCGCTCCCCGGTCGCCTGCGTCACCAGCACGGTCGACAGGGGCGGCTCGAAGGCCGGGGGCGCGAGGTCGGTCACCGCGACACCCCCGGAGGCGAGCTCGCGCAGCACCACCGCCGACAGCGGCCCGCTGCCCACCGCCCCGACGAACCGGGTCGGCACACCGAGCGCGGCGGCGGTCAGGGCCGCGTTGCACGCCGGGCCGCCCGCGGTCACGTCGGCCGCGAGCGCCACGACCTTCTCGTCCGGGCCCGGCACGGCCTCGACGACCTGGACGACGTCGACCGTCGCCAGCCCGCACGCGAGGACCGTGCCGGACACCGGCGCTCAGCCCTCGGCGGGAGCGCGCTCGGCGCGGTTGACCGCGGAGAGGATGGCCCGCAGCGACGCCTTGACGATCGACTCGTGGAGCCCGACGCCCCAGAGGACGCGGTCGCCGACGGCGCACTCGACGTAGGCGGCCGCGCGGGCGTCGCCACCGGCCGACAGCGCGTGCTCGTGGTAGTCGAGGACGCGGACGTCGACGTCGAGGGTCGCGAGCGCCGCGGTGAAGGCGTCGATGGGTCCGTTGCCGCGGCCGTGGACCGGGGTGTCGACCCCGTCGACCCGGATGACGGCGTCGATGACGTCGGTGCCGTCGTCGGAGCCGGCGATCGTCGAGCGGACCGGGCTGAACCGTCCCCACCGGTGGTCGGGCGACTCGGCGTGCAGGTACTCGTCGGCGAACATCGCCCAGATCTCGGCGCCCGAGAGCTCGCCGCCCTCGGTGTCGGTGCGGCGCTGGACGACGTGGCTGAACTCGACCTGGAGGCGGCGCGGCAGGTCCAGCCCGTGCTCGGCCTTGAGCAGGTACGAGACCCCGCCCTTGCCGGACTGGCTGTTGACGCGGACGACGGCCTCGTAGGAGCGGCCGATGTCGTGCGGGTCGATCGGCAGGTACGGCACGCCCCAGTCGAGGTCGTCGATGCTCGTGCCCTTGTCCTTCGCCCGGCGTTCCATGTCCCCGAGGCCCTTCTTGATGGCGTCCTGGTGGGAGCCGGAGAAGGCCGTGTAGACGAGGTCCCCGCCCCACGGGTGCCGCTCGTGGACGGGCAGCTGGGTGCAGTACTCGACGGTGCGCCGGACCTCGGCCATGTCGGAGAAGTCGATCTCGGGGTCGATGCCCTGGCTGAAGAGGTTCATCCCGAGGGTGACGAGGCAGACGTTGCCGGTGCGCTCGCCGTTGCCGAAGAGGCAGCCCTCGATGCGGTCGGCGCCGGCGAGGTAGCCGAGCTCGGCGGCGGCCACACCCTCCCCGCGGTCGTTGTGCGGGTGCAGGCTGACGACGACGGACTCGCGCCGGTCGAGATGGCGGATCATCCACTCGATGCTGTCGGCGTAGACGTTGGGCGTCGCCATCTCGACCGTCGCGGGCAGGTTGATGATCATCTTGTGGTCCGGCGTCGGGTCGATGACGTCGATGACCTCGTTGCAGATGCGCACGGCGAACTCGAGCTCGGTGCCGGTGTACGACTCCGGCGAGTACTCGTAGTAGACGTCGGTCTCGGGCACCGTCTCCTCGAGCTTGCGACACAGGCGCGCGGCCTGGAGCGCGATGTCGACGATGCCGTCCTCGCTCATCCCGAAGACGACGCGGCGCTGGAGGACCGAGGTCGAGTTGTAGAAGTGGACGATCGCCTGCTTGCTGCCGCGGATCGCGTCGAAGGTCCGCTCGATCAGGTGGTCGCGGCTCTGCGTGAGGACCTGGATCGTCACGTCGTCGGGGATGTGCCCGCCCTCGATGAGCTCGCGGCAGAAGTCGAAGTCGGTCTGGCTGGCGCTCGGGAAGCCGACCTCGATCTCCTTGTAGCCCATCCGCACGAGGAGCTTGAACATCCGCATCTTGCGCTCGGAGTCCATCGGGTCGATGAGCGCCTGGTTGCCGTCGCGCAGGTCGACGGCGCACCAGCGCGGCGCCTTCGTCATCGTGCGGTCGGGCCAGGTGCGGTCGGGGAGGTGGACCTCGATCTGGTCCTGGAACGGCACGTACTTCGCCGTCGGCATCCCGGAGGTCTGCTGGGGGTGGATCATCTCTGCGCTACGCCTTCGTCTCGTCTGCGGGGGGCCGGCCGGGTGCAGCAGGAGCTCCGCGACGAGGGGCGGCCGATGTCAGGCCCCGCCGCGGCAGCGAAGGAGGAGGCGCGAGGAACGCACACGTCGAGCATGCCACAGGGGTCGCGGGGTGGCGAGCGATGTGTCCACGACTCGGGCCGTCGGGCTCACCCGTCGCGCCGGAGCACGACGACGTCGACCTGCCGCCGGACGGTGAAGCCCAGGCGCTGGTAGAGCCGGTCGGCGCCGTCGTTGCCGAGCCGGGTGTGGAGCATCGCCCGGTCACCGCGCTCCTCGATGGCACCGGCGGCGGCGCGGGTCACGAGCGCCCCGAGTCCCGCGCCCCTCGCCTCGGCGGCCACGCAGACCCCCGAGACCTCGCCCCACCCGGGCGGCCGGATGCGCTCGCCGGCCATCGCGACCAGCCGTCCCTCGCGGCGCACCCCGAACCAGCGACCGGCGAGGTGGCTCGTCGGGCCGAAGGGGCCGGGCTCGGTCTCGGCCGCGAGCCGGACCATCTCGGGCGAGTCGGCGTCACCCAGCTCGACCAGCCCGTCCTCCCCGCTGCGACCGACGGGCCGCTCCGCGACCAGCTGCGTCGCCGGCTCGCGCACGAGCTCGGTCCAGCCGGCCGGCGTGGGCGGCACCTCGCCGCGCAGGAACACCGCCGTGTTCCCGGGTCCGACGAGCTCGGCGAGGGCGTCCCACCCCTCGGCGTCGAGCACGCCGACGCCGCAGAACGGGGCGATGCCGTCGCGGTAGCCGAGGGCGCGGGCCCCCCGCGGCCGCACGTGCCAGACCGGCCTGCGGGCCGGTGAGCGCGGACCAGGCGACGTCGTCGAGCGGGTGCCCGCCGGTCACGGCCAGAGGGAGTGGTACGCGTTGAGCGCCTGCTGGCCGCCGAGGTGGGCGTAGAGCACGGTCGAGTCCTTCGGGATGTCGCCGGACCGGACGAGGTCGACGAGCCCGGCCAGGGACTTCCCCTCGTACACGGGGTCGGTGATCATCGCCTCGTACTGGGCGCCGAGGCGCATGGCCTCCATCGTCGAGTCGACGGGGATGCCGTAGAGGTCGCCGGCCCAGTCCGGCAGCAGGGTGAGCTCGTCGTCGCGCAGGTCGCGGCCGAGCTCGATGACCTCGGCGGTGTGGCGGGCGATGCGCTCCAGCTGCGCCCGCGTCTTCTCGAGCGTGGCGCTGGCGTCGATGCCGATGATCCGACGGCGAACGCCCGTCAGGTCTTCCAGGGCCGCGAAGCCGGCGACCATCCCGGCGTGCGTCGAGCACGTGACCGTGCAGACGACGACCGTGTCGAAGATGACGCCGAGCGCCTTCTCCTGCTCGGCGACCTCGAAGGCCCAGTTCGCGAACCCGACTCCGCCGAGCGGGTGCTCGCTCGCCCCCGCGGGGATCGGGTAGGGCGTCCCGCCGGCCTCCTCGACCTCGCGCAGCGCGTCCTTCCACGAGTCGCGGATGCCGATGTCGAAGCCCGCCGGGTCCAGCCGCGCGTCGGCGCCCATCATCCGCGAGAGGAGGATGTTGCCGACCCGGTCGTTGACCGGGTCGTCCCACGGCACCCACTTCTCCTGCACGAGACGGCACTTCAGGCCGAGGTGCGCGGCGACGGCGGCGACCTGGCGGGTGTGGTTGCTCTGGTACCCGCCGATGGAGACCAGGGTGTCGGCGCCGCTGGCCAGCACGTCCGGGACGATGTACTCGAGCTTGCGGACCTTGTTGCCGCCGTAGGCCAGCCCGCTGCTCACGTCCTCGCGCTTGGCCCACACCTGCGCCCCGCCGAGGTGCTCGCTCAGCCGTCGCAGGTGGTGCACCGGGCTCGGGCCGAAGGTCAGCGGGTACCGCGGGATCTCGTGCAGGCGCATCCCGCAGGTCTACCACCGCAGGTCTACCACCGCGGGGGGGCCCGCGTGTCAGCCCCGTTCGCGGAGCAGGCGCGCGATCTCGGTGCGGCCCAGGCGCTCGGCGTGCTCGAGCGCGGTCACGCCCTCGGCGTCGGCGACGGACGGGTCGGCGCCGGCCTCGAGGAGGATGCGGACGATCTCCTGGTGGCGCGCTCCCCCGTCCCCGAGGATGACCGCCTCGAGGAGCGCGGTCCAGCCCAGCCGGTTGACGTGGTCGACGTCGATGCCGGTGGTCACCACCCGGCGCACGTAGTCGACGTGGCCGCGCTCGCTGGCCGGGATGACCGAGACGCCCCCGTAGCGGTTGACCTCGGTGAGGTCGGGGTCGGCGGGCAGCAGCACCTCGAGCATCGCGACGCTCCCGGTCACGCCGGTGACGAGCCACGGGGTGTCGTAACGGTCGTCGAGGGCGTCCGGGTCGGCGCCGGCGGCGACGAGGACCCGGGCGGCCTCGACGTGGTCGGCGGCGGCCGCGAGGAGGAGCGGCGTGCGGTCGTGCTCGTCGCGGGCCTCGGTGTCGGCCCCGGCGTCGAGGGCGGCCCGGACGGCGTCGGCGTCCCCCGTCGACGCGGCGGCGAGGAGGTCGGTGTCGGCGGTGGTCACGGACCCCAGTGTGCGACACCGCCGGAAACGCGGGTGCGGGGCGCGCGGCCCGTCGGACATCCTGTCCCGGTGACGCACTCCCCCGATCTGCCCACCCTCCCGGCCGGCTGCTCCGAGCGTGCGCTGACCGCCGACGACCTCGACGCCGTGTACTTCGTGTACTCGAGCGCGCAGCTCGAGGACAGCGGCGTCGTCGCCCTCGAGCGGGCCGACATCGAGGCCGACTGGTCACGCCCGAGCATGGACCTGGCCACGGACACCCGCGGCGTCCTCCGCGCCGGGCGGCTCGTGGGCGCGGTGGAGGTGGCCCGGCGCGGGAGCCGGGCCGAAGGCGCCGTCCACCCGCACGCGCGCGGGCACGGGGTCGGGACGTGGCTCGCCGCGTGGGCCGAGGCGCGCTCACGCGCCACCGGGGCGGCGTCGGTGGGGCAGACGGTACCGCGCGGGTCCGCCGGGCACCGGCTGCTGGAGGCGCGCGGCTACCGCGACGGCTGGACCTCGTGGGTGCTCGAGCTGCCGGCCGGGGCGCGGGTGCCCGAGCGTCCGCTCCCCCGGGGGTACGAGCTGCGCACCGCGACGAGCGACGCCGACCGGCACGCGGCGCACGAGGTCATCGAGACCGCGTTCGGGGAGTGGTCGGACCGCACCGGCGAGACCTACGACGAGTGGGCGGCCGGTACCGTCCGGCGGCCCGGCTTCGAGCCGTGGAACCTGCGGGTCGCGGCGCTCGGCGACGAGGTCGTCGGCGCCTGCTTCACCGTCGTCGACGAGCGGCGGTGCGGGTTCGTCGACCAGGTCGCCGTCGCGCGCGAGCACCGCGGGCGGGGTCTGGCGCAGGCGCTCCTCGCCGACGGCTTCGGCCACGCCGCCGCCCACGGCGCGGTGCGCAGAGAGCTGTCGACCGACAGCCGCACCGGGGCCCTCGACCTCTACCGGCGCGTCGGGATGCGGGTGGCCGCGACGTGGGTCCACCTCGTCCGCGACCACGACGGCGTCAGCTGCTGAGGCCCCGCACGACCTCGACGTACTCGGTGCGGGCGGCCTCGGCGTCCGTCCCGCGGGCCGCGGCCCAGGCGTCGTACTTGGCGCGGCCGACGAAGTCCATCATCCCCGGGCGCTTGCCGCCGACGTCGCCCTCGGTGGCCTGCTTGTAGAGCGCGTAGAGGCGCAGCTTGGTGTCGTTGCCCGGGTCCTTCGTCAGCCCGGACACCGCCTCGACGGCGGCGCGGAACTCGTCCTCGGTGGCCATGGCGGCGACTCTAGGCGTCGGCCCGCCCGGGGGCCAGCGCTCGTCCGGCGGCCGTCGACGCCCGCCGTGGCGCCTCGACACCCCGGTTCGTCCACGAGACCCCGGCTCGGAGCCGGGGTCTCGTGGACATTTCGGGGTGACCCCGAAAAGCTGAGGCGCGGACGGGGGCAGCGCTCAGCGGCGCTTGACGAGCTCCTCGGCGACCTGGACCGCGTTGAGGGCCGCACCCTTGCGCAGGTTGTCGCCGACGACGAACAGCGCCAGCCCCTTGCCCTCGGGCGCCGCCTGGTCGGCGCGGACGCGGCCGACGAACACCTCGTCGCGCCCGGTCGCCTGGAGCGGGTTGGGCACGTCGGTGACGACGACACCGGCGGAGCGGCCGAGCACCTCGAGCGCCTGCTCGGGGCTGATGTCGCGCTCGAACTCGGCGTGGATCGCGAGGCTGTGCCCGCTGAAGACCGGGACGCGCACGCAGGTGCCCGAGACGCGCAGGCCGGGGATGTGGAGGATCTTGCGCGACTCGTTGCGCAGCTTCTGCTCCTCGTCGGTCTCGAGGCTGCCGTCGTCGACGAGCGAGCCCGCGAGCGGGACGACGTTGAAGCCGACCGGCACGGCGTAGACCTGCGGGTCGGGCAGGGTGAGCGCGGAGCCGTCGAGCGCGAGGTCCTTGGGGTCGCCGGCGGCGTACCCGCCACGCAGCTGACCGTCGAGCTCGGTGAGGCCGACGCCGCCGGAGCCGGACACCGCCTGGTAGCTGGAGACGTGGAGCCGGACGAGCCCGGCGAGGTCGTGCAGCGGCTTGAGGACCGGCATCGCAGCCATCGTCGTGCAGTTCGGGTTGGCGACGATGCCCTTCGGGATGTCGTCGAGGTCGTCGGGGTTGACCTCGGAGACGACGAGCGGGACCTCGGGGTCCTTGCGCCAGGCGCTGGAGTTGTCGACAACGACGGCCCCGGCAGCGGCCACGCGGGGCGCCCACTCACGCGAGGTCGCGCCCCCCGCGGAGAAGAGCGCGAGGTCCAGGCCCGAGAAGTCGGCCGTGGCCGTGTCCTCGACGGTCACGTCGCGGCCGTCCCACGGCAGCGTCGAGCCGGCGGAGCGCGCCGACGCGAAGTAGCGGATCTCCTCGACCGGGAAGTTCCGCTCGTGCAGGAGGGTACGCATGACCTTGCCGACCTGACCGGTCGCACCGAAGACTCCGACTCGCATGCCGGCCAGTCTAGGGAGGGCGGCGTCCGCCGGCCGTCGACGGCCCGGCATCCGGTCACCGCCCGGGCGAGGAGCCCGAGCCGGTGGCGTGGCCGGGGCACCCCCACCCCTGGAACGGTGCACCCGGCCACGCCTGCTCTCCGCCCCGGAGGACCGCGTGGCGCGACGACCTCCGTCGGCGGTGGCCGTCGCGGCACTACTGTGACCCGAAGAGCCCCGAGGGGGGAAGCGTGATTGCGAGATCTCGCAACCGTGGGAGGGAGCAGGATCCGTGGGGACCCAGGACGGTGCCGGGGAGCACGCGTACGACGTGGGCGAGTTCTTCCGGTGGGTGCAGGCGCTCGCCGTCCGGGGCGACCCGCGGATGGAACCGCTCGGTGACCTCGCGCCGGCCTTCGAGTCCGGCATCGCCGCCCTCGCGGGATCGGTCCGCCGCAGCATCTGGCACATGACGTTCCGCCCCACGTGGTCGGAGGTCCGGATGGCGCGCCCGCTCGCCGACGCCTCGCGGCGGACCGGCATCGACGGCCGGTACGTCACCGACCGCGTCACCTCGGCCCGCCTGCCGGTGCTCGCCAGCCACCACCACCCGTACTTCCGGCACCACCCGGTGCACGCGCCGCTGCTCGTCGTCGACGCCCGGCGCGTCTACGTCGGTGCGCCGCCCGGCCACGAGCTCGCCGGCTCGGTGTGGACGAGCACGGCGCCCCAGGTCGTCGGCGGCGCCGTGCGCGCCTTCGACGCCGTGTGGCGGGCCGCCGTCGACCCCCACCCGGGCGACACGGCACCGTTCACCCGGCGCATGGTCGAGATCGCCTTCCACCTGACCGACGGTGCCAGCGACCGGGAGATCGCGCGGGCCATCGGGGTCTCGGAGCGGACCGTCTCGGCCGAGGTCGCCGAGGTCATCCGTCGCCTCGGCGCGCGCAACCGGTCGCACGCCATCGCCCTCATCGGCGACGCCGGCCCCTGACCTGCTGCGGGTCCGCGCCACCCCCTCTAGGCTGGGCGGCCCCACCAGCCCCAGGAGACACCGCCGTGCCCCAGCCGCCCGCGACGGAGCTGCCCGGCCGCGTCGCGGAGGCGATCGACCAGCAGGACCCCGTGCTCACCCCGCTGCCGACGCCCGCCGAGGTGACGCAGGTGCTCGTCGGGCTGGCGGCGCAGACGGCAGCCCGCGTGTGGAGCATGCAGTGGGGAGCGAGGCTCTCGTCCTTGCGACGGACGCTGGGCCTGGACGGGCCGGCGCGTGACCGGGCGGTCGACGAGCGGACGGTGTACTCGCCCCGCGCGGCGGCTTCGTTCCCCCTCCTGACGACGCTGGAGCCGGAGGTCCGGATCGGGGATGTCCCGCTCCCTGCGCTCGTGGTCGACGAGCGGGCGGCGCTCCTCGCGTCGCCGAGGCCCCTGGACCGTGAGGTGCACGCCTTCCTCACCGAGGACCCGGACCTCGTGGCCCTCGCTGCCCGGGCGATCGCGGACGCGTGGGCGCACGGGCGTGGCTGGCAGGACGCCGGGCTGCGCCCCCCGCTGGACCCCCGCTAGTTCCATGTCGCGCTCGGGATGGCCGACGGGCTGTCGGACCGACAGATCGCCGAGACCCTGGGGGTCAGCGCGCGCACCGTCGCCGTCGAGGTGCGGGCGGTGCTGGACTGGCTCGGTGCCCGCAACCGGGGCCACGGCATCGCGATGCTCGTGGGGGCGGCGTGAGCGTCGGAGGGAGCGCGACCCGGCGACTCGCCACGCAGGTCGAGACCCTGCTGCGGGCGAACGACCCCGTCCTCCGGCCGCTCGGCGAGGGCTGGGCGCTCGTCCGGGCGTTCGAGGAGCTCGAGGCGCGCACGAGGCGCTCGGTGTGGCTGGCCGCGCAGCGCCACATCCGGATGACCGCCCGGGGCATGCACGAGCTCGACGACCGCTCGCGCGCCCGAGGGATCGAGGAACGCTCGATCTACTCGACGCCCCATGCCCGCTCCTCGCCCCTCCTCACGTCCTTCGAGCCGCAGGCCCGAATCGGTCCGGTCACCCTCAAGGTCCTCGTCGTGGACGAGGACTACCTCGTCGTCCCGGGCCCCGACGGGGTCGGGGTGTCGGCCACCGCGTGCGGCACCGACGACCCGGACCTGGTCCGGCTCGGCATCGGGGCGTTCGAACAGATGTGGTCCCGCTCCGCCCCCTGGCAGGAGGTCGGGCTGCGTCCACCCCTGCCGCAGAGACGTTTCCAGGTCGCTCTGCTGCTCCTGGAGGGCTACTCGGACCGCGAGGTCGCCGACGAGCTGCGGGTCGGCGCGCGCACCGTGCCGCAGGAGGTCCGCGAGGTCGTCGCCTGGCTGGGTGCGCGCAACCGGGCCCACGCCATCGCGATGCTGGCGGGGGCTGCATGACGAGGGCGTTCGCCGACACCCGACGGCTGGCCGAGCGGGTCCGTGCCCTGCTGTCCTCCGGGGACCGGGTCCTGCGCCCGCTCGGGGAGGGCCGCGAGCTGGCCCGCGCGTTCGGCGAGCTCCAGGCCGCGACCGAACGCTCGTTCTGGCGGGTCGCCGACCGTCACGTCCCGTCCATCTCCCGGCCATGGACCACCTCAACCACCGGACCCGGTCGAGGGGCCTCCACGAGAGGGTCGTCTTCTCCACCCGTCACGCGCACGAGTCGCCCCTGCTCACGTCCTTCGACCCGCGCTGCCGGATCGGGCCGGTCCACCTCAAGATGATCGTCCTCGACGAGCGGTACCTCGTGGTCCCCGGTCCCGACGGCGTGGCCGTGTCGGGGTCCGCCTACGGCTCGGACGACCCCGACCTCGTGGCCCTCGCGTGTGCCGCCTTCGAGGAGGCGTGAGAGGCCGCCGTGCCGTGGCAAGAACTAGGGCTGCGTACCCCGTTGCCGGAGAGACCTTTTCGTGTGGCGCTCTTCCTGCTCGACGGCCACTCGGACCGGGAGATCGCCACCGCGCTCGGCGTCGGTGCGCGCACCGTGTCGCACGAGGTCCGCGAGGTCGTCGCGTGGCTGGGCGCCCGCAACCGCTCGCACGCCGTCGCGATGCTCGTCGCCGCCGGCACCCGCTGACCGGGAGTCGTCAGAACCCGAGGCGCTGCATCTGCTTGGGGTCGCGCTGCCAGTCCTTGGCCACCTTGACGTGGAGGTCGAGGTGCACCCGCTGCCCGAGCAGCGCCTCGATGCCCTGCCGGGCGTTCGTGCCGACCTCACGCAGCCGCGAGCCGCCGCGGCCGATGACGATCGCCTTCTGGCTGTCGCGCTCGACGAACACGTGGACGCGCACGTCGAGGAGCGGGTCGTCCGCCGGCCGGTCCTCGCGCTGGACCATCTCCTCGACGACGACCGCGAGGCTGTGCGGCAGCTCGTCGCGCACCCCCTCGAGGGCCGCCTCACGGACGAGCTCGGCGACCATGACGGCCTCCGGCTCGTCGGTCAGCTGGCCGTCGGGGTAGAGCGGCCCGGGCGAGGGCGGCAGGTAGCCGGACAGCACCTCCGCCACGTCGTCGACCTGGTCGCCGCGGGTCGCCGAGCACGGCACGATGGCATCCCAGTCCCCCAGCCGGTCGACGGCGATGAGGTGCTCGGCGAGCCGCTGGCGGTCGACGGAGTCGGACTTGGTCGCGATGGCGACGACCGGCACGCGGCGGCCGCGGCGCAGCTCGGCGAGCTCGTTGGCGATGAACTGGTCGCCCGGGCCGACGCGCTGGTCCGAGGGCAGGCAGAAGCCGATGACGTCGACCTCGAGCAGCGTCTCGCGGACGAGGTCGTTGAGCCGCTCCCCGAGGAGCGTGCGCGGCCGGTGCAGGCCCGGCGTGTCGACGAGCACGAGCTGGCTCGCGTTCGTCGTGACGATGCCGCGGATGGTGTGCCGCGTCGTCTGCGGCTTGCTCGAGGTGATGGCGACCTTCTGCCCGACGAGCGCGTTGGTCAGGGTCGACTTGCCCGCGTTGGGACGGCCGACGAAGCAGGCGAACCCGGCGACGTAGCCCTCGCGCGGGGCGATGGGGGTGCTGTCGGTCATCCGACGCTCTCCTCGAGCTCGGCGTCGGCGGGCAGCTCGGGGGCGACCCGCTCGACGAGGACGGTGGCGACGCGGTGGCGCCGCCCGGACATGCGCTCGGCCGTGAGCCGCAGCCCCGCCACCTCGCAGGACGACCCGAGGATGGGCACGAGCCCGGTCGTCTTGCCGATGAGCCCGCCCACGGTGTCGACCTCGTCCTCGTCGAGGTCGACGTCGAAGAGCTCGGCGAAGTCGTCGACGTGCATCGTCGCGGCGACGCGGGTGCGGCCGTCGGGCAGCTCCTCGACCTCGAAGGCCTCGCGGTCGTACTCGTCGGTGATCTCGCCGACGATCTCCTCGAGGATGTCCTCGATCGTCACGATGCCGGCGGTGCCGCCGTACTCGTCGACGACGACGGCGAGGTGGGTCTGCTCGAGCTGGAGCTCGCGCATGAGGGCGTCGACCGGCTTGCTCTCCGGGACGAAGCGGGCCGGGCGCATCAGCTCGGTGACCGGCAGGGTGACGGCCGCCGGGTCGGCGTTCATCCGCCGCACGACGTCCTTGAGGTAGAGGATGCCGACGACGTCGTCGACGCTCTCGCCGACGACGGGGATCCTCGAGAACCCCGAGCGGAGGAAGAGCTTCATCGCCTGGCGGCAGACCCGGTCGTCGTCGACCGCGACCATGTCGGTGCGCGGGACCATCACCTCGCGGGTCAGGGTGTCGCCGAGCTCGAAGACGGAGTGGAGCATCTCGCGCTCGTCGGAGTCGATGAGCCGGTTCTCGCGGGCGACGTCGACGAGGTCGCGCAGCTCGGACTCGCTCTCGAACGGCCCGTCGCGGAAGCCCTTGCCCGGCGTCACGGCGTTGGTCAGCGCGATGAGCAGCCGGGAGAACGGGCCGAGCACCCGGCGCAGCCAGATGGCCACCGGCGCCGCGAGCAGGGCGACGCGGACGCTGTGCTGGCGGCCGAGGGTGCCCGGCGAGACACCGACGATGGCGAAGCTGATGAGCGCCATGACGCCGATCGCCACGAGGAACGGCTGCCACGTGCCCTCGACGAGCGCGACCGCGGCGAGGGTGACCATCACGGCAGCGGTCGACTCGGCGATGACCCGCAGGAACGACAGCACGGAGAGGTAGGCGGCGGTGTCGCCGACGACCCGGACGAGCGCGGCGGCGCCGGGGCGGCCCTCGTCGACCAGCTCCTCGGCGCGCACCCGCGACATCCGCTGGAAGGCCGACTCGGCCATCGAGATGAGGAACGCGACGAAGGTCGCGAGGACGGCTGCGACGACGAGCCGGGTCATGGGGTCCTCCGGCTCAGGTGCTCGGTCGACCGCGGGTGGCGAGGAAGGTGAGCAGGAGCTGGCGCTGCAGCTCGAACATCTCCTTCTCCTCCTCGGGCTCGGCGTGGTCGAAGCCGAGCAGGTGGAGGATGCCGTGCGTCGTGAGCAGGAGCAGCTCCTCCTCGGTGGCGTGGCCGGCCTCGCGGGCCTGCTTCGCAGCGACGGTCGGGCAGAGCACGATGTCGCCGAGGACGCCCTCCTGCGGCGGCACGCCGTCGCGGCCGGGGCGCAGCTCGTCCATCGGGAAGCTCATGACGTCGGTCGGGCCGGGCAGGTCCATCCACTGCACGTGGAGGGTCTCCATCGCGGCCTCGTCGACGAGGCGCAGGCAGAGGTCGGCCTGCGGGTGGACGCGCATCTCGGCGAGGACGTAGCGCGCGCACGCGACGAGCTCGAGCTCGTCGAGCGCGACCTCGGTCTCGTTGAGGACGTCGATGCTCATGCGCCCGGACCGTCCTGCGGGGAGGGACGGCGGGCCGGTGCGCGGCGCGGACCCTTCTGCTGCCCCGCGTCCCAGCGGTCGTAGGCGTCGACGATGTGCCCGACGAGCCGGTGGCGCACGACGTCGGCGGCCGTCAGCTCGGAGAAGTGGACGTCCTCGATGTCGCCGAGGATGTCGCGCACGATCCGCAGGCCGCTCGTCGTGCCGCCGGGCAGGTCGACCTGCGTGACGTCACCGGTGACGACCATCTTCGAGCCGAAGCCGAGGCGGGTGAGGAACATCTTCATCTGCTCGCCCGAGGTGTTCTGCGCCTCGTCGAGAATGATGAACGCATCGTTAAGCGTCCTACCCCGCATATATGCCAGGGGCGCGACCTCGACGGTGCCGGACGCCATGAGCTTCGGGATCGACTCCGGGTCGACCATGTCGTGCAGCGCGTCGTAGAGCGGCCGCAGGTAGGGGTCGATCTTGTCGTTGAGCGTGCCGGGCAGGAAGCCCAGCCGCTCCCCCGCCTCGACGGCCGGACGCGTGAGGATGATCCGGTTGACCTGCTTGGCCTGGAGGGCCGCGACCGCCTTGGCCATCGCGAGGTAGGTCTTGCCGGTGCCGGCGGGCCCGATGCCGAAGACGACGGTGTTCGCGTCGATCGCCTCGACGTAGCGCTTCTGGTTGAGCGTCTTCGGCCGGATGGTGCGCCCGCGGTTGCTGACGATGTTCATCGTCAGGACGTCGGCGGGACGCTCGACGGTCTGCGCGCGGAGCATCTGGATGGAGCGCTCGACGGCGTCGCGGTTGAGCGGCTGGCCGCCGTCGATGACGTCGAGGAGCTCGTCGATGAGCCGCTCGATGAGGGCGACCTCGGCGCTCGGGCCGGCGAGGTGGAACTCGTTGCCGCGCACGTGCACCTGCACCTGCGGGAACTGGCGCTCCATCGTCCGCAGCATCTCGTCACGGGGACCGAGCAGCGTCACCATCTGGACGTCGGCCGGGATCGTGACCGTGTGCAGCGGCACGTGCGGTTGGCTGGGGCTGGAGCCGGCGTCGGGGGCCGGGCCGTCGTTCTGCGCGTCTGACATCGTCGGGCCAGTCTAGAGGCCCGCACCGACGGGCATCACGCGGGAATGCGCGCCGGTCAGCCGGGGGGCCAGGTCAGCTCGCGCCCGCCGAGGACGTGCAGGTGGCAGTGGAAGACCGTCTGCTGCGCGGCCGCGCCCGTGTTGGCGACGAGCCGGAACCCTTCGAGACCCTCGTCGTCGGCGACGCGGGCCGCGAGCGCGACGGCGTCGGCGAGCTCCTCGGGTGCCTCGGCGGCGAGCGTCCCGATGTCGGGGACGTGGCGGCGCGGGATGACGAGGACGTGCGTCGGCGCCTGGGGGCCGATGTCGCGGAAGGCCAGCGAGTGGTCGGTCTCGGCGACGACGTCGGCCGGGACCTCACCCGCGAGGATGCGGCAGAACAGGCACTCGGAGGTCTCGCTCATGCGCCGACCCTAGACGAGCGCGGGGTGTCGGCGCGGCGTGCTGCACTGGAGCCCCCGACGAGCAGGAGGTGCGGCATGACGGTGCACTGGACGGTGACCGTGGACTGCGCGGAGCCGCGGGCGGTCGCGGCGTTCTGGCGCGAGGCGCTCGGCTACGTCGACGCGCCGCCACCGGAGGGCTTCGGCTCGTGGGAGGAGTGGAACCGCACCTTCGGGGTCCCGGAGGAGGAGTGGGACGACGGCGCCTTCCTCGTCGACCCCGACGGCGCGCTCCCCCGGCTCTCGTTCCTCCGGGTGCCGGAGCGCAAGGTGGCGAAGAACCGGCTGCACCTCGACCTCCAGGTGAGCGGTGGCCGGCACCGGCCGGCGGACGAGCGACGGGCCGCGCTCGACGCCACCGTGCGCCGGCTGCTGGCGGCGGGGGGCTCGGTCCTCGCCGAGCACCACCACGACGGCGCGCTCGACCACGTCGTCGTCGCCGACCCGGAGGGCAACGAGCTCTGCGTCGTGTGAGCGGCGGCACCCGTCAGACGTCGAGCGAGACCGACACCGTCACGACGTCACCCAGCTCGACACCCTCGCGGCGGCGCACCGCGAGCTTGAGCGGCAGCAGGTAGCCGCCGTCCTTGGGGAAGAGCGAGGTCGTGAAGTCGCTGCCCCCGAGCCGTCCCGCCACCGGGATGCATCCCCAGCCGTAGGTCGCCAGCCGCGCGACCTCGTGGACGCGGGCCGCCTCGGCCTCGGGCAGGGCGACGAAGTGGTGCGGCGCCGGGCCGCGCCACTCCACGACCTCCCCCGTGAACTCCAGGTCCATCGCGCCAGCGTAGGACCGTCCCCGACCCCGCGCCCGTCGCGAACGCGTGTGAACTCGCCGGTCGTCCCCGGCGGTTTCACACGCGTTCGGGCAGAGGGAAGGGCGGCGGAGAGGTCGGGTCAGCGCCAGCGGGAGGAGGCGCTGAGCACCGCCAGCGCGGCCGGACCGGCGCTCGACGCCCGCAGCACGGTCGACCCCAGCCGCACCGTCCGCGCCCCGGCCGCCTCGAGGGCCGCGACCTCCTCCGGGGCGATGCCGCCCTCGGGCCCGACGACGACGAGCACGTCCCCGTCGCCCGGCAGGGCCACCCCGGCCAGCGGGGCCTCGGCGTCCTCGTGCAGCACGAGGACGAGGGCCGCGGCGTCCCGGGCGCGCTCGACGAGCCCCGCGGTGGTCACGGTCGGGCCGAGCACCGGCCGGCGGGTGCGCCGTGACTGCTTGGTGGCCGCGACGAGCACGGCGTCCCACTTGCGGCGGGCCTTCTCGCCGCGCTCCCCGCGCCACTGGACGATGCTGCGCGCGGCCTGCCACGGCACGACCTCGTCGACCCCGCACTCGGTCGCGGACTCGATCGCCTGGTCGTCACGCTCCCCCTTGGCCAGTGCCTGGACGAGGACGAAGCGCGGCGCGGGCTCGGGCTCGTCGCGGACCTCGTCGACGCGCAGGTCGAGGGCGTCGCGCTCGACCCCCACGACCTCCCCCTCGACGGCTCGTCCCGCCCCGTCGGCGAGCACCAGCCGTTCACCGACCCGGGTGCGCCGCACCGCCACCGCGTGCCGGCCCTCGGGTCCGTCGAGCCGCACGGCCGAGCCGGGGCCCACGGCGTCGAGGGTCCCGGCGGGGACGAGGTGGACGGGCAGCGTCATCGGGCTGGGTGCGTCGGACGAGCCGGGGTCAGCGGGCCTTGAAGGCGTCGCGCAGCTTGCCGAACAGGCCGCCGTCCGCGGGGTTGGCCATCTTCCCCTGCGGACGCTCCTCGCCGCGCAGGGCCGCGAGCCGCCGCAGCAGCTCCTCCTGCTCGCCGTCGAGCCTCGTCGGGGTCTGCACGCTCGTGTGGACGATGACGTCGCCGCGCCCACCGCCGCGCAGGTGCGTGACACCGAGGCCGCGCAGGGTCAGGGTGTCGCCGGACTGCGTGCCGCGCTTGATGTCGAGCTCCTGCGCCCCGTCGAAGGTGTCCATCGAGAGCGAGGCCCCGAGCGCCGCGGCCGTCATCGGCAGCTCGACGCTCGCGTGGAGGTCGTCGCCGCGACGCTGGAAGACCGGGTGCTTGCGGACCGCGACCTCGACGTAGAGGTCACCGGCCGGGCCGTTGCCGGGGCCGACCTCGCCCTCGCCGGCGAGCTGGATGCGGGTGCCGGTGTCGACACCGGCGGGGACGCGCAGGGTGAGCGTGCGGCGGGTGCGGACGCGGCCGTCGCCGCTGCACTCGTAGCAGGGGTCGGTGATGATCTGGCCGAAGCCCTGGCAGGTCATGCACGGACGGGTGGTCATCACCTGGCCGAGGAAGCTGCGCTGGACCTGGCGGATCTCGCCGCGGCCCTCGCAGACGTCGCAGGTGCGCGAGCCGGTGCCGGGCTGGCGGCCGTCGCCGTGGCAGGTGCCGCAGCCGACCGCGGTGTCGATGGTCAGCTCCTTCTCGCCACCGAACACGGCGTCGCCGAGGTCGATGTCGAGGCGGACGAGGGCGTCCTGACCGCGCGCGGTGCGCGAGCGGGGGCCGGCGTTCGGCCCGGCCGCCTGCCCGCCGAAGAAGGCGTCCATGATGTCGCTGAACGAGAAGCCCTGGCCGAAGCCGGCGGCGCCCCCCGAGTAGGGGTCGGCGCCCATGTCGTACTGGCGGCGCTTGTCGGCGTCGGACAGCACGTCGTAGGCCTGCGACACCTTCTTGAACTGCTCCTCGGCCTCGGGGCCGGGGTTGACGTCCGGGTGCAGCCGGCGCGCGGCCTTGCGGTAGGCGCGCTTGATGTCCTCGGGGCTCGCGTCGCGGGCGACGCCGAGGTCGGCGTAGTAGTCGTTCACGGGTGGGGGGTCCTCCGTGGGTCGGTGTGGTGGCGGGGTCCGCGCGGGTCAGTCCGCGAGGATCCGGGAGACGTAGGTGGCGACGGCGCGGACGGCGGCCATCGTCGAGGGGTAGTCCATGCGCGTGGGGCCGACGACGCCGAGCCCGGCGACGAGGTCGGTGCCCGACCCGTACCCGGTGCTCACCATCGACGTCGACTGCAGCCCGGCGTAGGGGTTCTCGTGCCCGATGCGCACCGCGAGGCTGCCGCCCTCCTCGGCGACCGTGCCGAGCAGGCGCAGGAGGACGACGTGCTCCTCGAGCGCCTCGAGCACCGGGCCGATGCTCGACGTGAAGTCGCCGCCGGCGCGGGCGAGGTTGGCCGTCCCGGCGAGCACGAGCCGCTCCTCACGCTCCTCGACGAGGGAGTCCTCGAGCGCGCCGACGACCGCCCGCACGACCGGTCGCGCCCCGTCCTCGAAGCACTCGGGGACGCCCGCGAGCTCGGAGGAGGCGTCGGCGAGGGTGCGGCCGGCCGTCGCCGAGTTGAGCTCGGTGCGCAGCGCCGACAGCACGCGCTCGCCGTCGTCGGTCGTCAGGTCGGCCGGGACCTCGATGACCCGCTGCTCGACCCGGCCGGTCGTCGTGATGAGGACGACGAGGAGCCGCCCGGGGCCGATCGGGACGAGCTCGACGTGGCGCACCGAGGAGCGCGACAGGGACGGGTACTGCACGACCGCGACCTGCCGGGTCAGCGACGCCAGCAGCCGGACCGTGCGGTCGACGACGTCGTCGAGGTCGACGGCCCCCTCGAGGAAGTGCGCGATCGCGCGCTGCTCGGCGGTCGACATGGGCTTGATCTGCGAGAGCCGGTCGACGAAGAGGCGGTAGCCGGCGTCGGTGGGCACCCGGCCGGCGCTCGTGTGCGGCGCGGCGATGAGGCCGTCCTCCTCGAGCGCGGCCATGTCGTTGCGCACGGTGGCCGCGGAGACGCCGAGGTGGTGGCGCTCGAGCAGCGCCTTGGAGCCGACCGGCTCGGAGGTGTGCACGTAGTCCTGGACGATGGCCCGGAGCACGCGCAGGCGGCGGTCCTCGCTCATCGGGGCTCCTCCTCGGGCGGCTCGTCGGGTCGGGCGGCACGGCGGGCTCTGGCACTCTCGCCGTCCGAGTGCCAATGCTACGTCGTCGCACCGTCACGCGCGAAAGCCGAGGGGCGCTCCCGCGTGCCGCTCCCGGCGACCGTCGCCGCCCGCGGCTAGCCTCGCGGCCGTGGTGGACAGGTACGGATCCGACGTGCTCTCGGGGGACTGGCGCGCTCCCCGGCGGGGGCGCTCGGTCGAGCTGCCGGCCGAGCCCGGCACGGTCGTCGAGGACGTCGAGACCGGATGGGTCGGCGCGGTCGTGCGCGTCGAGAAGGCCGGCGGCGTCCACGTCGTCCACCTCGAGGACCGGCGGGGCCGGACCAAGGGCTTCCGGCTCGGCCCGGGCTTCCTCGTCGACGGCTCCCCCGTGACCCTCGTCGCGCCGCGGGCCGCCGAGGCCCAGCGCCTCGCCGCCGCGAAGGCCGCGGGAACCCGGACGGCCAGCGGCTCGGTCGCGGTGCACGGGCAGCGCGCCCGCGTCGCGAGCGGCTCGCGCATCTTCGTCGAGGGCAAGCACGACGCCGAGCTCGTCGAGAAGGTGTGGGGGCACGACCTGCGCGTCGAGGGTGTCGTCGTCGAGATGCTCGACGGCGTCGACGACCTCACGGGCGCCATCCGCGACTTCGCCCCCGGCCCCGGCCGCCGGATGGGGGTGCTCGTCGACCACCTCGTGCCGGGCACCAAGGAGTCGCGCGTCGTCGACGAGGCGCGGGCGCTGCGGCCCTGGGCGCAGCACGTCCTCGTCGTCGGCCACCCCTACGTGGACGTCTGGCAGTCCGTGAAGCCCGGCCGCCTCGGGATGGACGCGTGGCCGGTCATCCCGCGCGGGACGTCGTGGAAGCACGGCATCGCCGCGCACCTCGGCTGGCCGCACGCGACCCAGGCCGACATGGCGCAGGCGTGGCGGCGGATCCTCGCCTCCGTCGACTCGTGGACCGACCTCGAGCCCGAGCTGCTCGGTCGCGTCGAGGAGCTCATCGACTTCGTGACGGCGCCCGAGTAGGCGTCAGCGGGCGGCCCGTGCGGCGGCGACGCCGACCTCGAGCCAGCCCGCCAGCGCGTCGTCGTCCTCGAGCACCGACGCGTGGACGTCGACCCACCCCCGGCTGGTCCGCCCCTTCATGACCATCGGCTCGACGCCGGGGCGGGCGACGAGCTCGTCGAAGCGCTCCGGACCGGTCCGCACGAGGAGGCCCCGGGACCCGACCGAGCACGCGAGCGCGCCGTCGACCAGGAAGGCCACACCCCCGAACATCCGCTTCTCCTCCGCGGGCGGCAGCGCCGCCCGGACCCGCTCGAGCAGCTCCACGGGCCCAGTGTGGCCCCGGCACCGGTGCCGGCGGTAGGGGTCGGCCCTGAGCGCACCCCGACCCGGACCCCGACATGCCCCCGGAACCCCTTGGGCCGCGCGGCCGTCGGGTGTTCGATGGTCCCAGACCCACTCCAGGAGGAAGAGATGAGCGAGAACACCCCTCGCGACGACGCCCCGCGCGACGAGCCCACGCAGATCGTGCCGCCGCCGCCGGCCGAGCCCCCGGCGCCCCCCGCCGCCCCCGCACCGACGCCCGGCTGGGAGACCCCGGCCGCGGGCGAGGTGCCCCCGCCCCCGCCGCGGCCCCAGTACGCGCAGCAGGCCCCGGGGCAGCAGCAGTACGCCCAGCAGCCGTACGGCCAGCAGCAGTACGGCCAGCCCCAGTACGCGCCCGCTGCCCCGCTGACCGCCCAGGAGGAGAAGACCTGGGCCCTGCTCAGCCACGCGGCCGGGCTCGTGGCGATGGTCATCAGCGCCGGGACCCTGGGCTTCGTCGGCAGCCTCGTCATCTACCTCGTCTACAAGGACCGCGGGCCGTTCGTGCGGGCGCACGCGGCGAACTCGCTCAACATCCAGATCACGACCGCCATCGGCGTCGTCGTCTCGGTCATCCTCATGTTCGTGCTCGTCGGATTCGTGACGATCTTCCTCGTCGGGATCTACGCGTTCGTCATGCACATCATCGGGATGGTCAAGGCGAACAACGGCGAGTGGTGGAACCCGCCGTTCACACCGCGCTTCGTCAAGTGACCCGCGGCTGACCCGGTCCGTACGCCGGCCGCTCCCCCGTCAGGGACCGAGCAGCCGGCGCACGACCGTGTCGGCGAGCAGGCGGCCGCGGAGGGTGAGGACGGCCCGCCGGTCGCGGACGGCGGCGGGTCCCTCGAGCAGCCCGTCGGCGACGAGACCGGCCACGGCCGTGCGGCCCGCGTCGTCGATCCGGCCGAGGTCGAGCCCCTCGCGCAGGCGCACCCCGAGGAGCACCTCCTCGTCGTGCCGCTGCTCGGCGGTGAGGACCTCGCGGGCCGCCGCCGGGGACTCGCCCGCTGCCAGCCGGGCCGCGTACGCGCGCGGGTGCTTGACGTTCCACCAGCGGACGCCGCCGACGTGCCCGTGCGCCCCGGGACCGACGCCCCACCAGGCGTCGCCCCGCCAGTAGCCCTCGTTGTGACGGCACCGGTCGGCCGGCGTGCGTGCCCAGTTGCTCACCTCGTACCAGCCGTAACCCGCCTGCGCGAGAACCGAGTCGGCGAGCTCGTACTTGTCCGCCTCGTCGTCGCCCTCGGGCTCGGGCAGCTCGCCGCGGGCCACCTGCCGGGCCATCCGCGTGCCCTCCTCGACGACGAGGGCGTACGCCGAGACGTGGTCGGGCTCGAGCGCCAGCGCGGCCTCGAGGCTCGTGCGCCAGTCGTCGAGCGACTCCCCGGGGGTGCCGTAGATGAGGTCGAGGCTCGTCGCGAGGCCGGCGGCGCGCGCGGCGGCGACGGCCTGCCCGACCCGCGCCGGGTCGTGCGTGCGGTCGAGGGTGGCGAGGACGCTCGGGACGGCGCTCTGCATCCCGAGGCTCACCCGCGTGAACCCACCCGCCGCGAGGGTCTCGAGGCCCTGCGGCGTCACCGAGTCGGGGTTGGCCTCGGTCGTCACCTCGGCGCCGTCGGCGAGCCCGAACCGCTCGCGCACGCCGTCGAGGAGCCGCACGAGGTCGTGCGCCGGCAGGAGGGTCGGCGTCCCGCCGCCGACGAACACGGTGTCGACGACCGGCGCGGCAGCGCCGAGCACCCGGGCGGCGAGGTCGAGCTCGGCCAGCGCGGTGCCCGCGAAGTCCTCGGTCGACGCGCCGGGCCCCAGCTCGGTCAGCGTGTAGGTGTTGAAGTCGCAGTAGCCGCAGCGCACCGCACAGAAGGGCACGTGGAGGTAGAGGCCGAACCGTCCGTCGGCGAGGCGGGCGAGCGCGTCGGCGGGCAGCTCGCCGGAGGCCGGCGCGGGGTCGCCGTCGGGCAGTCGGGGCACGCCCTCATCGTGTCACCCGGTGCCGGGCGGACCGACCGCACCTCCCGGGCGCACCAGCCCGCTCTCGTACGCCCGCACCACGAGCTGAGTGCGGTCCCGGAGCCCGTTGGCGGTGAGGACGTCGCTCACGTACCCCTTGACCGTGGCGGTCGACAGGGACAGCCGCTCGGCCACCTCGGCGTTCGTCAGCCCGGCGGCCACGAGGCGCGCGACGTCACGCTGTCGATCGGTGAGACGCATCCCGGGCGACCGCCGCGCGCCGCCCACCGCGAGCCGCTCGTCGACGAGTCGCCGCAGGATGGACGGCGCGAGGACGAAGTCACCGACAGCGACGGCCCGGACGGAGGCGTGGAGCCGCTCGCGGCTGGAGCTCTTGAGGAGGAAGCCCGAGGCCCCGGCGCGCAGGGCCGCCGTGACCGCCTCGTCCGTCTCCATCGTCGTGAGCACGAGCACGGTCGACGGGACCCGGGCCGCGACGATGCGACGGGTCGCCTCGACGCCGTCGACCTGCGGGAGGCGCAGGTCCATGAGGACGACGTCCGGGCGCTCGCGGAGCGTCACGGCCACGGCCGCGGCACCGTCCGCCGCGGTGCCGACGACGACGAGGTCGGGTGCCGCGCCGAGCACGGCCACGAGCCCGTCGCGCACGAGCTCCTCGTCGTCGACGACGACGACCGTGGTCACGACGCCACCGCCCGGGCGCGGGCGGGGAGGTCTGCCCGGACGACGAAGCGGTCGTCGACCGGGCCCGCTGAGAACTGGCCGCCGAGCGCCTCCACCCGGGCGCGCAGCCCGACGAGACCCCGACCCGAGCCGCCGTACGACGACAGACGGGGACGGGCGCCGCGGCTCGCCACGCTGACGTGGGCCGTCCCGCCGTGGTGCCGGACCACGACGTCCACCACCGGCTGGTCGGCGTGCCGCAGCGCGTTCGTCACCGCCTCCTGCACGACCCGCAGGGCGCAGCGGTCCACCTCCGGGTCGAGGACCGGCACGGTCCCCTCCGTGGTGACTCTGACCTCGAGCCCGGCCGCCCGTGCCCCCTCGACGAGCCCCGGCAGGCCGGCGAGCCCGACGGCGGCCACCGGGACGTCGTCGAGGAGCCCGAGCAGGCGGTGCAGCTCGGCGAGCGCCTCGCGGCTCGCGGCCGCGATGGCCTCCAGCGACCGGGCCGCACCCTCCGTGTCGCGTGGCAGCCGGGCGCTCCCTGCCTCGGCCTGGACGGCGATGAGCGTCACCGCGTGCGCCACGACGTCGTGCAGGTCCCGGGCGATGCGTGCGCGCTCCTCGGCCGCCACCGCGCCGAGCTCGCGGGTCAGCGCCTCGCGCTGCACCTCGAGCACGTCGATGGTGCGCGCCCGGCGGCGGACCGACCATCCGAGGGCTGCGGGGACGACGACGAAGAAGACGAGGGTGGCGGGCAGGTTGGACAGCGAGTCGGAGGGGTCGACGGCGACCGACACCGAGGCCGCGGCGGCCACGACGGCGGCGCCGCGCCCCGCCCGTCGGGCCGGGGCGTGGGCGTAGGCCGAGTACGAGAGCACGACGAGGGCGACGAGCACCGCGACCTCGTCGGGCGACTCGAGGAGCAGCGACTCCGCCAGGAGGACGCAGGCGGCCCAGGTGCAGGCGGCGATCGGGTGCCGGACGCGCACGAGGAGAGCCAGGACGACGAGGGTGGCGAGGACGGCCCGCGCCCCGGGGTGCGGGGCCGACGTGCGGAGGGTGTCGAGCCCGGCGGCCGTGGCCAGTCCGACCGCGAGCGCCGCGTCCCACGGCGAGACCGTGTCGCGCACCCACCCCCGCACCCGGTCCATGGGCGAACGCTAGACCCGCGGCGGGGTGGGCGACACCCTCTCGCGGAGGGGGTGCAGCGCCCCCCGAGGCGGGTCCGTCCGGTCCCGGGACCGTGGTGCGCGACGCCGGGTCGGGACGACGGTGATGGCCTCGACCCACCGGACCCAGGAGCCCGCCATGACCCTTTCCGCCCTCACCCGTCACCGCGGCGAGCGCACCGACGACCGCGTTCCCCGCCGCCGGCCCTCCGCCACCGTGCTGGCCGGGCCCGTGCTCGTCCTCGTCTCCGAGCTCGTCGCCCCGCGCTTCCCGGCCGGTCTCGACGCCACCGGGGAGGCCGCCTTCCTCCTCGCCCACACGGGCCGGTTCACGGCGAGCGGGCTGCTCGGGGCCCTCGCCGGGATGCTCCTCGTCGCCGGCTTCACGCTCGTCGGCGCCGGGGCGCACGGACGGGGGCGACGCACGCTGCGGACCGCCTCGGTCCTCGGGGCCCTCGGCGGCCTGGGACTGGTCATGCACCACACGCTGACGCTCACGCTCACGGAGGTGCTCTCTGGCGGGGTCCCCGCCACCGCGCTCGAGCGGCTGGAGGAGGGCCCGACGGCGGCGGTGTCCATCCTCGCGCTGCTCCTCGGCGTCTCGCTCGCAGTGCTCCTGCTCGCCGCCGGCGTCGCACGCGCCGGGCGTGCCGGCCGCGCCGGGTGGTGGCTCGTCGCGCCGGCCGTGCTCGCCGTCGCGGCGGACTTCTCCCCCAGCGCGTGGAACACCGTCGGCTGGGCGGTGCTCGCCATGCCGGTGTTCGCGGCGGCGGCCCGACCCGGTCCGGACACCCTGATCCGTGGCTGAGCGGCGGCCGGGCCCGAACGCGTCCGGGTGTCGACCTACGATGACGAGGTGACAGACCGCTGGATCCACCTCGACGGGCTCGTCAACATGCGCGACCTCGGCGGGCTGCCGACCCGCGACGGCCGCACGACCATGCCGGGGCGGCTCATCCGCTCCGACAACCTCCAGGACCTCAGCGACGCCGACGTCGACCGGCTGGTGCGCGAGCTCGGCGTCAGCGACGTCGTCGACCTGCGCACGGAGGCCGAGGTGCGCGTCGAGGGTCCGGGGCCGCTGCACGCCGTGGGGTCGCTGACCCACCACCACCACTCGCTCATCCCGGAGCGCCGCCCGAGCGAGAGCCTGCGCGACACCGCCGAGCGGGCGCTGCCGTGGAGCGAGGACGAGCCCGAGCGCGACGCCGCCTTCTGGGCCAAGCACTACCTCGGGTACCTCGCCAAGCGGCCGGAGGCCGTGGCGGCCGCGCTCGACGTCGTCTCCCGCGCGAGCGGCGCCGCGGTCGTGCACTGCGCGGCCGGCAAGGACCGCACCGGCACGGTCGTCGCGATGGCCCTGTCGGTGGCCGGCGTCCCGCGCGAGGAGATCGTCGCCGACTACGTCCTGACCGCCGAGCGGCTCGAGCAGATCGTCGGCCGGCTCAGACCGCGGCCGGTGTACGGCGAGGCGCTGGCGCGCCAGAGCCTCGAGGACCAGCGGCCCCGCGCGGAGTCGATGGAGGCCATCCTCGACGCCGTCGACGAGGGCTGGGGCGGGGCGGCCGACTGGCTGCGCGCCCAGGGCTGGTCGGACGCCGACGTCGAGCGCTTGCGCGACCGCCTCACCCTCGACTGAGACCGGTCGCGTTCAGCGCGAGGGACGTTCGCTGACGTAGATGGTGATGACACCCTCGACCACCACCGTGCCGTCGGTGCGCAGGGCCCGCACGCGCACCGGGACGTCACCCGACGCGCCGACATCCCACTCGGCCGGCGAGGTCTCGGCCACGCAGAGCAGGTCGGTCGTCGACTTCGCGAGGTAGCGCACCTCCATCCCCCGCGGGATCCAGCGGTGGGTGGTCGGAGTGGTCGCCTCGGCGAGCAGGCCCATCGCCGCCTCGAGACCGTTGCACACGGCGATGGCGTGCACGGTGCCGAGGTGGTTCTGGACGCCCCAGCGCTTGGCCACGACGAGCTCGGCGTGGTGAGGACGCATCTCGCGCACCCGGGGACGCAAGGTGCGGAAGTAGGGCGCCTTGAGCGCGAAGAGCACCGAGAAGGCCTCCCGTCCGAGGGGTCGGGCGGCGAGGCGACGGTAGAGCGCGTGGGTGTCGGTCACCCCGCTGATGTTACCCACGGGTAGCGACGGGGCCCTCGGTAGCGTGGCGCCGGTGACCTCTCCCCTGCCCGGGCAGCCCGGCTTCGTCGCTCCCGCCCCGTCGGACCGTCCTCGCTTCACCCGCCGGGCCGTGCGTGTGCTCCTGCTCGACGAGGACGACCGCGTGCTGCTCATCGAGGACTCCGACCTCGGGCTCGACCCCGTCGCGCACTGGTGGAACACGCCCGGCGGCGGAGTCGACCCCGGCGAGAGCGACGCCGAGGCGGTCGTGCGCGAGCTGCACGAGGAGACCGGCCTGCGGGTCACGGAGGCCGACCTCGAGGGACCGCTGCTGGAGCGACGCGTCCTGCACGGGTGGAGCGACAAGGTCGTCGACCAGGAGGAGACCTTCTGGGCGGTGCGCGTCCCGACGTTCGAGGTCGACACCTCCGGCCACACCGAGGAGGAGCGGATGACGGTCGTCGGCCTGACGTGGTGGGACCTCGACGCGCTCGAGGCCACCGGCGACCTCGTCTGGCCCGTCGGCCTGCGCGCCCTCGTCGCCCTGGCCTCCGACCGCGACCGGTGGCGCGACGCGGCCGTCGACGGCGGGCGGGTGGAGGAGTCGACGGTCCCCGTCGACCCCCACGCCGGCTGACCGTCCCTCCGGCGTCCTCCCCCTCCCGCGCGCCCGCACGATGGCGTCGTCCTCGCCTGCCGGCGGGCCGGCGCGGACGCTCGCTCGCCCGCAGCCCGTCGCCCCTGTGCGCCACAGGCTTTCCCCAAGGTGACGCTGGGTCAATGACCGTGTCCATCGCGACCCGCGGACCCGAGGAGCACGGTCATGACCGCGACCACCATCCACCCTGACCGTCCAGCCGCCGCACCCCGCCGTGGGCTGACGACGGCCCTCGTCGCGCTGCTGGCGGTGGCGCTCGGCCTCGTTGCGCTGCCCGCGCGGGACGCCCTCGCGGCCGGCGGGCAGCCCGCCGTGTCGCCCGTCCTCGACGCGGCGCACGGCTTCCCGACGTGGTTCGAGGACTCCGGCGGGACCCGGCTGGCGCCGTGCCTCGACCCGACCGACACCCGCTGCGTGGTCCTCGCCGACGCCGGCTACGACCCGGCCCGGCCGCAGGTCTTCCCGACCAACTTCCCCTCGGAGTTCTTCTACCTCGTCGCCGACTCCCAACGGCTGACGACCCTTGGCTGCTCGGGCACCAAGCGCGGCACCGCCTCGATCCGCCTGGCCCTCGAGGGCGCGTTCGCCAACGGCGCGCCGGTCCCCGGTGAGCAGATGGTCTTCGGGCGGGTCCGGCTCTCGGTCAGCAGTGGCCTGTGCGCCAACGGCACCTACACCGCGACGACCCCGTTCGGTGCGATCTCCTTCCGGACCGACGCCGCGGGCGCGCTCGCCCGCAACCAGGGGACGACCGACATCGGGTGCGTCCCGGTCGCTCCGGCCACGTGCGACTGGCGCCTGGCCCTCTCGAGCCCCGTGGCCCGCAACTTCCTCCGCTGGGACCCGGCCGTCGCCCCCTCGGCGCCCGCCGGCTACCTCGGCGACGCCGTCACCGCGCACCGCATCGTCGGCGCCACCTACACCGCTCCGGGCGAGGCGTCCCCGGCCAACTACTTCAGCATCGCCGGCACGAAGCTGGCGACCCCGCTGCGCACCGACCTGTTCACGGTCGCCGGCAAGGTCGCCGGTCCCCTCGAGGTCTCCCCCGCGGCGGTCACCGTCGGCTCGACCGAGGTCGGCCAGTCGTCCTCGGTGCGAGAAGTCACGGTTCGCAACGTCGCGGCGGGGACCACCACGCCGAACAGCGTCACGGTCACCGGAGCCGCCGCGGGCGACTTCCGGGTCGTCGACTCGACCTGTCCCGCAACGGCTCTGGTCCGCGACGCCACATGCCTCATCCGGGTCCAGTTCTCCCCCACCGCACTCGGTGCCCGGACCGCGACGCTGACCGTAGCCCACGACGGCCTGCGCTCCCCCACCACCGTCCCGCTGACCGGCGAGGGCACGGCGCCGCACCAGGCGCCGCACGCCACCGCCGCCCCCTCCTCCCTCGGCTTCGGCCAGGAACGGCTGCGCGTCCCCTCGTCCGCGCGGACGGTCACGGTCGGCAACACGGGCACGGCCCCTCTCACGCTCGGCACGCTCGAGCTGGCCGGCTCGGACCGGGCCCACTTCGAGAAGGGCTTCGACACCTGCACCGGAGCGGTCGTGCCGGTGGGCGGCACCTGCCGCGTCGACGTCTCCTTCCTCCCGCAGGCCGTCGGCGAGCACTCCGCGACGCTGCGCATCCCGTCGGACGACCCCGCCGGGACGCTCGACGTCGCCCTCCAGGGCACCGGGTTCGGCGGTGTCGCGAAGTCCTCTCCGGCCATCGACCCGGCCACCGGGTTCCCCACCTGGTACCAGGACGAGCGCGGTGTGCGCCTCGCGCAGTGCATCGACGCCACCGACCCCAACTGCATCGTCCTCGCCGGTGGCACCTACCCCGGCAGCGGGCCCGTCGCGTTCCCGACGACCTTCCCCGACGAGTTCTTCTACAGCGTCGTCGACAGCGACCTCATCACCACGCCCGGCTGCGGTGACAGCCCGCCCGGGAAGATGATGGTCCGGATGGCCCTCGAGGCCGCCTTCGTCAACGGTGAGCCGGTGAGCGGCGAGCAGATGACCTTCGGGCGCATCCGCGTCAACGCGACGAGCGGCCTGTGCGCCGGCCAGGAGTACTCCGTCGTCCACCCGTACGGCACGTACACCTTCGTGGCCGACGACGCCGGTGGGCTCAAGCGGACGACCGGGACGAGCGACGTCGGCTGCCTCGCGGCGACGGCCGACGCCCCCTGCGCCTGGGACCAGGCCATCTCCAGCCCCGTCCTCGCCGGCTTCCTGCGCTGGGACCCGGCCCGTGGCGCCGCCGCCCCGGCCGGCTACCTCGGGGACGCGACGACCCTGCACCGGGTCGTCGGCTCCTCCTACGTCCCCGTCGGCGAGACGGCTCCGGCCAACTACGTCCGGCTCGTCAGCGCAGGGGCGACCGTCGCGCAGACCGACCTGTTCACGGTCATGGGCAAGCTCGCCGGTCCGCTCGTCGCCGACCCCGAGGTCGTCGACGCCGGCACTGTCGAGGAGGGCAGCTCCGGCCCGGCCCGGGTGACCCTGCGCAACGAGGGCATCGAGACGCTCGGCGTCACCTCGCTCTCCGTCGCGGGCAACGACGCCGCCGACTTCGCGGTGGGCAGCGACGCCTGCTCCGGTCGCGACCTCGCCCCGGGTGCCGCCTGCCAGGTCGACCTGACGTTCACCCCCGGTGCCGTCGGTGACCGCAGCGCGCTCCTGCGGGTGCGGCACACCGGGCTCAACGACCCGTTCGAGGTACGCCTGCGCGGCGTCGGGTCGGTCGCGCAAGGGATCGCAGCCCTGTCCACCTCCGGGCCTCTCGCCTTCGAGCAGCGCCACGTCGGACGCGCCGCCGCCGTCCAGTCCGTGACGGTCTCCAACCGGGGCGGCACCGCGCCGCTCGTCCTCGACGCCCCCACCCTCGTGGGCGGCGACACGGCGGACTTCTCGGTCGTCGGCACGACCTGCGACACCGAGGTCCCCGTCGACGGGACGTGCACCGTGACCGTCGGGTTCACCCCCTCGGCCGCCGGCACCCGGACGACGGCCCTGCGCCTCACCGCACCGGGCGCACGCCCCTCGCAGGTCGACGTCGGGCTCTCCGGCCGCGGCAGCACCTCGGACCCGGCGGTCTCGGCCGGGCGTCGGGCCGACGGGTTCCCGCTCTGGTACCAGGACGCCGACGGTCTGCGGCTGGACCTCTGCGACGACCCGACCGACCCCGGCTGCATCGTCCTCGCCGGTGACGGCTACGACCCGACGCAGCCGATCTCGTTCCCGGACAACTACCCGCCGGAGCTGTTCTACGCGGTCGCCGACAGCGAGCCGATGCCCACACCGGGCTGCGACACCGTCGCTCCGGGCACCGCCGCCCTGCGCGTGGCGCGACGCCCATCGGCTCCCCCTGTGGCGGAGCGGCGTTCGCGTGCGGCGACGTGGCGTGCGCGTGCATCATCACCCGCGTCAGCGCGAGGCCGAGGACGCCCAGCGCCGCGACGACCCACAGCACCGAGCGCTGGCCGAGCACACCCATGAGGAACGCGGCGAACGGCGGGCCGCCGACCCACGCGAAAGAGAACACCGCCCGGGTGCGCATGATCTGCTGCACGCTCGCGCCGGTGTGCCGCTGGTAGGCGAAGAGCAGGCCGATGGCGATGCCCGCCGGCCCGCCGAGCGCCACGAGGGCGAGCACCGCCAGCGGCAGGGTCGTCGCGAGCGCCAGCGCGGTCGTCAGCGCGATCGTGAAGCCACCGCACCACAGCAGCGGCTCGAGGTAGTCGCCGCGCCGGTCGGCCCGCGTCGGCACGACGAGCGTCGAGACGAAGCCGCTGACGTTGTAGGCGGCCAGGGCCAGCCCCACCTCCCCCGCCGACGCCCCGTACAGCGAGACGAGGATGATGCCGATCGCCGGGTTGAGGAACGCGAACTGCGTGCCCCACAGCAGCGCCGCGGAGGGGACGAGGAGTGAACGTCGGTGCCCGGCGAGGAAGCCGGAGCGCGCGACGGGCGTCACTTCTTGGTGGCCTGGGCCCCGGCGCCGTCGGACGTCAGCGCGGCGATGAAGGCCTCCGGCGGCACCTCGACCGAGCCGATGTTCTTCATCCGCTTCTTGCCGGCCTTCTGCTTCTCGAGCAGCTTGCGCTTGCGGCTGATGTCACCGCCGTAGCACTTGGCGAGCACGTCCTTGCGGATGGCGCGGATGTTCTCGCGGGCGATGACCCGGGCGCCGATGGCCGCCTGGATCGGCACCTCGAACTGCTGGCGCGGGATGAGGTCCTTGAGCTTGCCGGCCATCATCAGGCCGTACGAGTACGCCTTGTCCTTGTGGACGATCGCCGAGAACGCGTCGACCGTCTCGCCCTGGAGGAGGATGTCGACCTTGACGAGGTCGGCAGCCTGGTCGCCGTCGGGCTCGTAGTCGAGGCTCGCGTAGCCGCGGGTGCGCGACTTCAGCTGGTCGAAGAAGTCGAAGACGACCTCGGCGAGCGGCAGCGTGTAGCGCATCTCGACGCGGTCCTCGGAGAGGTAGTCCATCCCGAGCAGCGTCCCGCGCTTGCCCTGGCAGAGCTCCATGATCGCGCCGATGAACTCGCTCGGTGCGAGGACGGTGGTGCGGACCTTTGGCTCGCGGACCTCGGCGATCTTGCCGCCGGGGAACTCGCTGGGGTTGGTGACGACGACCTCGGTGCCGTCGTCCATCGTCACGTCGTAGACGACGTTGGGCTGGGTCGAGATGAGCTCGAGGTTGAACTCGCGCTCCAGCCGCTCGCGGACGATCTCGAGGTGGAGCAGGCCGAGGAAGCCGCAGCGGAAGCCGAAGCCGAGCGCGACGGAGGTCTCGGGCTCGTAGACGAGCGCGGCGTCGTTGAGCTTGAGCTTGTCGAGGGCGTCGCGCAGGTCGGGGTAGTCCGAGCCGTCGAGCGGGAAGAGGCCCGAGAACACCATCGGCTTGGGGTCGCGGTAGCCGCCGACGGCCTCGGTGGCGGGCTTGGCCGCGTTGGTGACGGTGTCGCCGACCTTGGACTGGCGCACGTCCTTGACGCCGGTGATGAGGTAGCCGACCTCGCCGACGCCGAGGCCCTTGCCGGGCACCGGCTCCGGGCTGATGACGCCGATCTCGAGGAGCTCGTGCGTCGCCTTGGTCGACATCATCGCGATGCGCTCGCGCGGGTTGAGGTTGCCGTCGACGACCCGGACGTACGTGACGACGCCGCGGTAGGTGTCGTAGACGGAGTCGAAGATCATCGCGCGGGCGGGCGCGTCGGCGTCACCGGTCGGCGCCGGGATCTGCGCGACGATCGCGTCGAGCAGCGGCTCGACGCCCACGCCGGTCTTGCCCGACACCTGGAAGCAGTCCTCGGGCTCGCAGCCGATGAGGCCGGCGAGCTCCTCGGCGTACTTCTCGGGCTGGGCGGCGGGCAGGTCGATCTTGTTGAGGACCGGGATGATCGTGAGGTCGTTCTCCATCGCGAGGTAGAGGTTCGCGAGGGTCTGCGCCTCGATGCCCTGCGCGGCGTCGACGAGGAGGACGGCGCCCTCGCACGCCGCGAGGCTGCGCGAGACCTCGTAGGTGAAGTCGACGTGGCCCGGGGTGTCGATCATGTTGAGCACGTGGCTCGCGCCCTGGACCTCCCACGGCATCCGGACGGCCTGGCTCTTGATCGTGATGCCGCGCTCGCGCTCGATGTCCATCCGGTCGAGGTACTGCGCGCGCATCGCCCGGTCGTCGACGACGCCGGTGATCTGGAGCATCCGGTCGGCGAGGGTCGACTTGCCGTGGTCGATGTGGGCGATGATGCAGAAGTTGCGGATCGCCTCCGGCGGTGTCGCGTGCGGCGGCAGCACGGTGCGGGCGCGGGGTGACACGGGTGCGCGGTTCCTTGCGGTCGGGGGCGAGCGGGCGGTGCACTCAGTCTCCCACGCCGGGCGGACAGGTCCGAACGCGACGGCGCCCTGCCGCCCCGACGCTGTCCTGCCGCCCCAACCCCGCCTCGCCGCCCTGCTGTGACACCCCGGCAGGACGAGACCACCCCGGCACGACGCGACCACCCCGGCACGGCGCGGGAACCCGGTCGTGCCCGCACACGGCGCGTGGCACGGTGGGCGGATGACTCCCCCGGTGCCCGAGGTCGACTACGGCCGCACGAGCCGGCGACCGGCCTTCGACACCCTGCCGGCCGCGGTCTGCGACGCGGTGACCGCGGTGGCCGGCAGCGCCGTCGCCGGGGCGCAGGCCCCGGTGGGCTCGGGGTTCGGCGGCGCCTTCGCCGGCGCCGTCGACCTCGCCGACGGCCGGACGGTGTTCGTCAAGGCGGCCGGCTCCTCGACCCCGCACGTGCTGCGTGCCCTGCGCCGCGAGTCGGAGCTGCTGCCGGGGCTCACCGGGCTCACCCGCGCCCCGCGGATGCTGGGCCTCGCCGACGTCGAGGCCGGCGGCGGCTGGCGGGTCCTCGTCCTCGACCTCGTCGACGGCACCCGCCCGGGTGACCCGTGGACCTCGCAGGACGTGGCGGCGGTGCACGACGCCTGCTGCGAGATCGCGGCCACGCCCGCGTCCGTCGTGGAGCGCCTCGGGCTGGCGACGGTCCGCGACGAGCTCGCCGGCGCCACCGCGTCGGTCCCCGCGCTGCGCCGGCTCGCGGAGGGCTCGCAGCCCTGGCCGATGGGCCACGCCGTCCCCGAGCGGGCCGGCGCCGTCGAGCTGGTCCACCTGGCCTCGCGGGTCCTCGACGCCGTCCACGGCGACGCGCTGACGCACCTCGACCTGCGCCCCGACAACCTCCTGCGCGAGCCGGACGGCCGGATGCGCGTCGTCGACTGGAACCAGGCCGCCGTCGGCCCCGCGTGGTTCGACCTCGTCACGCTCTGGCCGCTCATGCACCACCACGGCATCGACCTGACCGACCTCGAGCGCTCCCCCCTGCTCGAGGACGCCGCCGACGACGACGTCGACGCGGTGCTGGCCTTCCTCGTCGGCTTCATGCTCGAGGGCCTCGACGCGCCCCCGCCCCCCGGCTGCACGCAGGCCCTGCGGGCCCACGCACTCTTCTTCTCCGACACCACGACCCGCCTGCTCGCGCACCGTCGTGGCTGGTCCCTGACCGGCTGAGCGGCTCCCGACGCGGGAGGGGTCAGGCGCTGCCTCGCTTGATCGACGACATCTTCTTGCCGCGCGCGACCTCGTCGACGAGCAGGTCGAGGTAGCGGATGCGCTGCATCAGGGGGTCCTCGATCTCCTGGACCCGGTGGCCGCAGATCGTGCCGGTGATGAGCCCGGCGTGCGGCGTGAAGGCCGGAGCCCGGTCGAAAAAGGTCTCGAGGTCGCGCTCGTCCTCGAGCGCCCGGCGCAGCCCGGCCTCGTCGTAGCCGGTCAGCCAGTGGATGACCTCGTCGACCTCGGCGCGCGTGCGTCCCTTGCGCTCGGCCTTGGCGACGTAGTGCGGGTAGATGCTCGCGAACGGCGTCCCGAAGATGCGGTGTCCCGTCACGGGTCCTCCTCCACGTCGTGGGCCGGCGCCCCGGCGGCCGCCCTCTGCGGAGCCTAGGAGACCTCGGCCGCCGCGTCACGGTCCGCGGCTAGGGTCGGGCCCATGCAGTGGCAGCGCATTCTCCGCCCGGTCCTCGACGGCGCCCTCCGCGAGCTGCTGCGCGGTGGCTCACGGCGTGCACCCCGCGCGGACGGCCCCACTCCGAGGGAGCGCTCCCCGCGCTCCGGCCCGCCGGCACCGACCCGGCCGACCGGCGGCTACCCGGGCGACTACACCGGCCCGCTCGACCCGGTCTACGCGCCACGCCCCGACGGCCGCCCCGACCCCGGCGAGATCGTCTGGACGTGGGTGCCCTACGAGGAGGACCACACGCAGGGCAAGGACCGCCCGGTCCTCCTCGTCGGCCACGACGCCGACTGGCTGCTCGGCCTCCAGCTGACGAGCAAGGACCACGACCGCGACGCCGAGCAGGAGCGCCGGGCCGGGCGGCGCTGGGTCGACATCGGCACCGGCGCCTGGGACCGGCAGGGCCGTCCGAGCGAGGTGCGCGTCAACCGCGTCCTGCGGGTCGACCCGGCCGCGGTCCGCCGCGAGGGCGCGGTCCTCGACCGCGACCGCTTCCTCGAGGTCGCGGCCGCCGTCCGCGCGAACCGCTGACCCGTCGCGGGCGCAACGTCCCACCCGTTGGCCAGGAGCGGAACATTTCCACGCTCTTGACCTGATGAGCGGAACTCCTTACCTCCGGCAGACCCGGTCCGGACCCGCACCGTCCTAGCGTCGAGGCGCTCCCCCAGCCCCCGACGCAGGAGACCCCCCGATGCGACCACACCGCACGACCCGACGCAGCGGCCTCGCGGCCCTCGCCGCCGGGGCCACCGCCCTCGCGGGCCTCGTCGCCGCCCTCCCGGCGCAGGCCGCCCCCGTACCGCACCCGACCGCGCAGGCCCGCGCGGTCGGCATCGACCGGACCGGCGACGCCTTCATGGGGTGGCCTGCCGCCCGCGACACCCGGCGCGTGGCCCCGGACGCAGCGCCGTCCCGCACCGCCGTCACCCAGACCCCCGGCATCGACGTCTCGAAGTGGCAGGGCACCGTCGACTGGGCGTCATGGTGGGCCAAGGGGACGAAGTTCGCCTACGTCAAGGCGACCGAGGGCACGACCTACCGCAGCCCGACCTTCAGCGCGCAGTACACCGGCTCGTACGACGTCGGGATGATCCGGGGCTCGTACCACTTCGCCCTGCCCGACTCCTCCTCCGGTGCGGCGCAGGCCGACTGGTTCGTCGACCACGGCGGCGGCTGGAGCGCCGACGGGCGCACGCTCCCCGGGGTGCTCGACATCGAGTTCAACCCCTACGGCGCGACCTGCTACGGCAAGAGCCAGAGCGGGATGGTGTCGTGGATCCGCGACTTCACGTCCCGGTACAAGGCACGCACGGGCCGCGACGCCGTCATCTACACGGCGACGAGCTGGTGGACCCAGTGCACCGGCGGCAGCACCGCCTTCGCGACGACCAACCCCCTGTGGGTCGCGCGGTACAGCACGAGCGTCGGCACGCTGCCGGCCGGATGGGGCTACTACACGTTCTGGCAGTGGACCGACAGCCCGCTCGACCAGGACCGCTTCAACGGCGACCTCGCCGGGCTGCGCCGGCTCGCCCTCGGCTGAGCCGACTCCCCCGCGGACGCCCGAGGGCCCGTCACCGGATCGGTGACGGGCCCTCGTGCGTGGGCTGCTCCGCTCAGAGCGAGGCGGCCCGCTTGGCCATCGCGGACTTCTTGTTCGCGGCCTGGTTCTTGTGGATGACGCCCTTGCTCACGGCCTTGTCGAGCTTGGTCGACGCGAACTTGAGCGCCTCGCGCGCCTGCTCGGCGTTGCCGGAGTCGGCCGCCTCGCGGAAGCGACGGATGGCCGTCTTGAACTCGCTCTTGACGGCCTTGTTGCGCTCGGTCGCGAGACGGTTCGTCTTGATGCGCTTGAGCTGGGACTTGATGTTCGCCACTGTGAAATCGTGCCTTCGGTCGAGGAATCGGTTGCCGTTAGAGGGCGGCAGTCGCGGGTCGGGACCGGGCGTGGGGCACCCGTGGTTGACTCGCGCTGGGTGGTGCTCGTGCGCGCGCGACCACACGCGCACGCAGTCGACAATGGTACCAGCGGCCCGCACCCCCGCCAAAACGGGCGGGCGAGAGGGTGACGCGGGCTCAGCCGTCGCGGTGACGACCGTGCTGGGCGGTGATGGTCAGCACGGCCCGCTCGACGGCGTAGACGGGGTCGCGACCACCGCCCTTGACCTCGGCGTCGGCCGCCGCGAGCGCCTGGAGCGAGGTCGCGAGCCCCTCCGCGGTCCAGCCCGACAGCGTCCGCTTGGCCCGGTCGACCTGCCACGGGGCCATCCCGACGTCGCGGGCGATGTCGGCCGGGCGCCCCCGGCCCGCGGACCCGACCTTGATGAGCTGGCGCACCTGCTGGGCGAGCACCGCGACGATCGGGACGGGGTCGACCCCGACGGCGATCGCGTGACGCAGCAGCCGCAGCGCCTCGCCGGGGTCGCCGGCCAGCGCCGCGTCGGCGACCCGGAAGCCCGTGGCCTCGACCTTGCCGCCGTGGTAGGTGAGGACGATCTGCTCGTCGATGACGCCGGTGGTGTCGTCGACGAGCTGCTGGCAGGCGGCGGCGAGCTCGCGGACGTCCTTGCCGACGGCCTCGACGAGCGCGTGGACGGCCTCGGGGGTCGCCTTGCGCCGCGCGCGCCGGAACTCGTGCGTCGCGAAGTCGGTCTTGTCGCGGTCGGTCTTGACCGCGGGGGCGTCGAGCACCCGGGCGCCGGCACCGCGCAGCGCGTCGAGCACCTTCTTGCCGCGCTGGCCGCTCTTGTGCATGACGACGAGCGTGAGGTCGGGCTCGGCCGGCCCCGAGAGGACGGCGAGCAGGTCGGACTGGAGCTCGTCCGGGGCCTCGTCGAGGTCGTGGACGACGACGCACTTGGCGCCGCCGAAGAGCGACGGGCTCGTGTGGAGGACGAGCTCACCGGGCTGGTACGACGTCGCGTACACGCGGATGACCTCGAGGTCCGGGCTCGTGACGCGGAGGTCGTCGAGGGTCTGCGCGACGGCGCGCTCGGCGAGGATGCCCTCGGGCCCCGAGACGAGCACGAAGGGCGGCACGCGGTGCGCGACGGCGACGACGTCCTCGGTCATGCCGCCACTCTGCCACCCGGCGCCGACGCCGCGCGTCCGCCCCCGAGTCGTCCTACGATCCCCCGGTGCTCCTCGACGCCCCCTTCGACCCTGCCCGCCACCGCCGGGTGGTCGTCGTCGGCGTGACCGGGTCGGGCAAGTCGACGTTCGCCGCCCGGCTGGCGGCCGCCACGGGGGTCCCCCACGTCGCGACGGACGACCTCATGTGGCGCCCCGGGTGGGTTCAGCTCGGCCCGGCCGCCCAGGTCGGGGCCGTGCGCCCCCACGTCGAGGGTCCCGCGTGGGTCATGGACTCCCTGTGGAGCGCGACGCGCGACCTCGTGCTCGAGCGCACGGACCTCGTCGTCGCCCTCGACTATCGGCGCCGGGTCTCGCTGAGCCGCCTGCTCCGGCGCACGGCGCGGCGGCTCGTCGACCGGGAGGAGATCTGCGGCGGCAACGTCGAGTCGTGGCGACAGACCTTCTCGCGCGACTCGATCCTCGCGTGGCACCACCGCTCGTTCCGGCGCAAGCAGCAGCAGGTCGCCACGATGTGCGCCGCGCCCGACGGCCCGCCGGTGCTCCGGTTCACCGACCCGCGGGGGACGGAGACGTGGCTGTCCGCGCTCGAACCCTCGCCGAGTGACTGACGGCGGTCAGTCGAAGGTGAGGGTCGGGCCCTTCCCGGCCTCGAGGCCGAGGCCGGCCAGCCGCGCCTCGACGGCGGACGGCGGCAGCTCCATCGACTCGGCGAGCTCGCCGAGCGAGAGACCGAGCTCGACGCCGTCGCGCAGCTCCTCGTCCTCCTGCGCGGTCCACGCGTGGCCCTCGGTGACGGCCGTGCGCGAGGACGGCGGGGGCGGCGGGGCGTCGGCGACCGGCCGCTCGTCGGCCTCGGTGACCCCGGCGACAGGGGCGGCGGCCGCCATCGACGTGCCGGCGACGGCGCCGGTCAGCCCGCGCCGGGTCGGCTCCAGGACCGGCAGCGGCGGGGGCGCGATCTCGTCGAGGCGCCGCAGCGCCCCGAGGACCATCTCGCGGTCGGCCGTGGGCCAGAAGGGCGGGAGCGAGCGCTGGAGGAAGCCGGCATAGCGCGCGGTCATCATCCGTGAGTCGAGGAAGGCGACCACCCCGCGGTCGTCGCCACGGCGGATGAGCCGGCCCGCGCCCTGCGCGAGCCGCAGCGCGGCGTGCGTGGCGGAGACGGCCATGAACCCGTTGCCGCCCATCCGGGCGATGGCCTGCGAGCGCGCCGAAGCGAGCGGGTCGTCGGGGCGCGGGAACGGCACGCGGTCGATGATGACCAGCTGGCACGACGACCCCGGTACGTCGACGCCCTGCCAGAGCGACAGCGTGCCGAAGAGGCAGGTGCGCACGTCGCGGGCGAACTCGCGGACAAGGGTCGAGATCTGGTCCTCGCCCTGGCAGAGGATGACGATGTCGGTGTCCTCCAGCCGGTTCCGCATCTCCTCGGTGGCCTCGCGCGCGGCGCGCATCGACGAGAAGAGGCCCAGGGTGCGTCCGTTCGCGGCGCGGACCAGCGCCTCGATCTCGTCGAAGGTCTGCGGCGCCGTGCCGTCGCGCCCCGGGGGCGGCAGGTGCTTCGCGACGTAGGCGATGCCCTGCTTCGGGTAGTCGAACGGACTGCCGACGTCGAGGCCGCGCCAGCGCGGGGCGCCCTCGCCGCGCAGGCCGATGGTGCCGGCGACGGCGTCGAAGGTGCCACCGAGCTCCAGTGTGGCGGAGGTGATGACGACCGTCCGGTCCTCGAAGACCTTGTCGCGCACCAGCATCGCGACGCTCATCGGCGCGACCCTCAGCACCGGGCCGCGGCGGGGGTCCTTGGAGAGCCAGACGACGTCGAGCTCGCGCTCCTCGAGCATCCGGGCGGCCGTCTCGAAGAGGTCCTCGACGGCGGCGCGCGCGACCTGCTTGGCGCCGTCGACCTCCTCGCCCTGCTGCGGCTTGAGCTCGGTCTGCGCCTGGCGGGCGACGTCGCGGATGCGTCCGAGCGCCAGCGCGAGCGAGTCGGGCACCGCGGTGAGCCGCCCCTCGGGCATCGGCTCGAGGACGGACTCGAGGAGCGCGGCGGCGTCGTCGAGCGCCTCGGCGGAGTCGGCCTGACGCCCGGCGCGCTTCGAGGCGGCCCGCACCGACCCGGGGGTCAGCTCGTCGGTGATGGTCGAGGTGACGCGGTCGACGAGCTCGTGGCCCTCGTCGACGACGAGGACGTCGTGCTCGGGCAGCATCTGGCGGCCCTCGAAGGCGTCGATGGCCATGAACGAGTGGTTGGTGACGATGACGTCGACGTCGCGCGCGGCCTCGCGGGATCGCTCGACGAAGCACTCGGCGACCATCGGGCAGCGCGACCCGAGGCACTCCTCGGCGCTGACCGACACCTGCCGCCAGGCGCGCTCGGAGACACCCGGAACGAGCTCGTCGCGGTCGCCGGACTCGGTGACCTCGGCCCAGTCGCGCAGGCGCACCACCTCGGCCCCGAGGCGAGAGGCGGCGCGGTCGACGTCGCCGACCGCGAGCAGGCTGTCGGCGTCGTCGTCCGGGAAGCCGCCCTCGAGCTTGTGCAGGCAGACGTAGTTGCGGCGGCCCTTGACGAGCGCGTAGGTCGGGCGGCGGCCGAGCACGGGCGTCAGCGACTCGGCGAGGCGCGGCATGTCGCGGTCGACGATCTGCGCCTGGAGGGCGAGCGTCGCCGTGGCGACGACGGCGGTCTTCCCCGTCGCCATCGCGTGCTGGACGGCGGGCACGAGGTAGGCGAGGGACTTGCCGGTGCCGGTGCCGGCCTGGACGAGCAGGTGCTCGCCGGTCTCGACGGCCCGGGCCACCGCGTGCGCCATCTCGACCTGGCCGGGGCGCTCGGTGCCGCCGACGCCCCCGACGGCGGCGTGGAGGAGGTCGTCGAGGTCGGGCACCCGAGCAGCCTAGGCGGTCGGCCCGACGCGCTCCGGCGGCCGTCCCCCGGTAGCGTCAGCCGGGCGGAAGCCCTCGCTTTGTGTTGCGTATGGCGCGGCGCGTTGCGAACAGCGCGTCGCTTCCCTTGTCGCACCGGCCCGGCGGGTGCCACGATGGCGACCGTGACCACGAGTGCGCAGACCCGTCCCGTCCCGCCCGACATCGAGATCGCCGAAGCCGCCGAGCTCACCCCGATCGTCGAGCTGGCGCGAGAGAAGCTCGGCATCGACCCCGAGCACCTCGTCCCCTACGGGCACACGAAGGCCAAGGTCTCGCTCGGCTTCGTCAGCTCGCTCGCGGACCGCCCCGAGGGCCGTCTCGTCCTCGTCACGGCGATCTCCCCGACGCCCGCGGGCGAGGGCAAGACGACGACGTCGGTCGGCCTCGCGGACGCCCTCGCCTCGCTCGGCGAGAACGCGATGGTCGCCCTGCGCGAGCCCTCGATGGGACCGGTCTTCGGCATCAAGGGCGGCGCGGCCGGCGGCGGCTACGCCCAGGTCGTCCCGATGACCGACATCAACCTCAACTTCACGGGCGACTTCGCGGCCATCGCCGCCGCGAACAACCTGCTCTCGGCGGTCCTCGACAACCACCTCCACCACGGCAACGCGCTCGGCATCGACCCGCGCACCATCACCTGGAAGCGCGTCGTCGACCTCAACGACCGCGCCCTGCGCGACGTCGTCGTCGGGCTCGGCGGCGTCGCCAACGGCGTGCCGCGCGAGGACGGCTTCGACATCGTCGTCGCGTCCGAGGTGATGGCGATCCTCTGCCTCGCGACCTCCGTCGCCGACCTGCGCGAACGGCTCGGGCGCATCGTCGTCGGCTACACCCGCGACAAGCAGCCCGTGCACGCCCGCGACCTCAAGGTGCACGGCGCGATGACCGTCATCCTGCGGGATGCCTTGGCGCCCAACCTCGTCCAGACGCTCGAGCACACGCCCGCGATGGTCCACGGCGGGCCGTTCGCCAACATCGCGCACGGCTGCAACTCGGTGATGGCGACGCGCACCGCGCTCAGGCTCGCCGACTACGTCGTGACGGAGGCGGGGTTCGGGGCGGACCTCGGCGCCGAGAAGTTCGTCGACATCAAGTGCCGCACCTCGGGCCTGCGCCCGTCGGCGGTCGTCGTCGTCGCCACCGTCCGCGCCCTCAAGTACCACGGCGGCGTCGCCGTCGCCGACCTCGGGCCCGAGTCGGTCGAGGCCGTCACCGCCGGAATGGCCAACCTGCGCCGTCACCTGCGCAACGTCCGCGACGTCTACGGGCTGCCGGCCGTCGTCGCGCTCAACCGCTTCCCAACCGACACCGACGCCGAGGTCGCCGAGGTCCTGCGCCTCGTCGAGGCCGAGGGCTTCCGGGCCTACGAGGCGACGCACTACGCCGAGGGCGGGGCGGGCGCCCAGGCCCTGGCCCGCGGCGTCCTCGAGGTGATCGAGGGCGGGACGGCCGACATGCAGCTGGTCTACCCCGACGACGTGCCGCTGGCCGAGAAGGCCCGCGCCGTCGCGACGAAGGTCTACGGCGCGGCCGACGTCGTCTTCGAGCCGAAGGCGGCCAAGCGGCTCGCGGCCATCGAGGCCGAGGGCTACGGCCACCTGCCGATCTGCATGGCGAAGACGCAGAGCTCGTTCTCGACCGACCCGACGCTGCGCGGCGCGCCCGAGGGCCACACGGTCTCGGTCCGCGAGGTGCGGCTGGCCGCCGGCGCCGGCTTCGTCGTCCTCGTCACCGGCGAGATCATGACGATGCCGGGGCTGCCGAAGGTGCCGGCCAGCGAGCACATCGACGTCGACGACGACGGGCGGATCGTCGGCCTCAGCTGAGCCGGCGCCCGTCGAGCCGGCGGGCCATCCACACGTCGTCGCGCTCGTCGCCCGGCGCCACCCGGATGCCACCGGACAGCCGGCCGACCTCCTCGTACCCGAGGCCGGCGTAGAAGGCGTCGACACCCGTGCCGCCGCGGACCCCCAGCTCGACGACCTCGGCGCCGTCCGCGCGGGCCACCCGGTGCAGCGCGGCCATGAGCAGTCGGCCGAGGTTGCGGCCGCGCCGCTCCGGGTGCGACATCACGCGAAAGGCCGTCCGCCGGTGGGCGAGCAGCGGGTTCGGGCCCTCCACCCACCAGCCGAGCGCGACGAGGGCCCCGACCGGGTCCCTCAGCAGCACCGCCACGGCACGGCCGTCGGCCATCGAGTCCTCGTGCGCCGCGAGCGCCTCGGCCACCCGTCCGCGGGCCGCGCCGGGCAGGAAGCCCACCGCGCCGCCGGCGTCGTTGACGGCGCACCAGAGGTCGAGCACCTCGGCGCGGACCCCGGGGTCGAAGGGTGCCCGGTGGACGTGGACGGACGGCGCGACGAGCACGACCGGCGCGGGCACGTCGGCGGGGTCGGCGGCCCGGGCGCGCGCGACGACCTCCGGCGGCACCCCCGGCAGAAGAGCGCCCTCGTCGGCGGCGCCGACGTGCGTCAGGCCGGCCCGTTCGGCGGTGCGGGTGGACGCGAGGTGCTCCGGCCGGGCGGTGGCGACGAGCGGCAGGGCGGGGCCGTGCTCGAGCGCGTCCGCCACCACGGCCCGCGCCGCCTCGGGTCCGAGCCCGCGCCCGTGGTGCGGACGGTCGAAGCGGTAGTAGAGGTTGAGGTGGCGCCGCTCGCGGCCGTGGATGACCCCCGCGACGCCCAGCGCCTCCCCCGAGCCCCGGTCCTCGACGACGCCGTACCCGAAGCCGTGCTCGACCCAGTGCGCGAGAGCGAGGTCGAGCTTCTCCGAAGCCTCGTCGGTGGTGCGGGCCACGGCCCACGGTGCGAACGGGTACTGCTCGGGGTCGGTGTGCAGCCGCACCCAGAGGTCGCGGTCGTCCGGCGTGAGCAGTCGCAGCCGCAGGCGGTCGGTGAGCAGGGTGCGGACGGTCGTCACCCGGGCACCCTATTGCAAACTGTTCGCAACAGCAGCGTCAGGGGGCAGCGCAGGACGAGGCCGCTCGAACAACCGCGCCGTCACCGTGACGACGCGGTTGTTTTCTCGTGACGGGGATGCATCCCCGTCCACGGCCGGCTTCCGCGTCGTCACTGTGACGACGCGGAAGCTCGTGCCGGAACCCGGTCCCGCCCGGCGCTCGACGCGCCGCAGATCACCAGGTCAGACGGCGTAGGCGGAGAGGTCCTCGGCGAGCTCGGGGTCGACGCGCGCGGTGAGGCGCGTGCCGTCGGCGACGTGCTCGCTCTCGAGCACCTCCCCCGTCTCGTGGACCCGGCTGACGAGGTCGCCGCGCTCGTAGGGGACGAGCACGTCGACGTCGACGTCCGGCCGCGGCAGCTCCTCGGCGACGAGCGCGCGCAGCTCGTCCATCCCCTCGCCGGTGCGGGCGGAGACGATGATCGAGTGCTTCTCGTGGCGGCGCAGCCGGTCGAGCACCTCGGGGTCGGCGAGGTCGGCCTTGTTGACGACGATGACCTCCTTGACGTCGGTCGCGTCGACGTCGGCGAGGACGGCGCGGACCGCGGAGATCTGCCCCTCGGGGTCGGGGTGCGAGCCGTCGACGACGTGCAGCAGCAGGTCGGCGTCGGCCACCTCCTCGAGCGTGGAGCGGAAGGCCTCGACGAGCTGGTGCGGCAGCTGGCGGACGAACCCGACCGTGTCGGCGAGCGTGTAGAGGCGCCCGTCGGGCGTCTCGGCGCGGCGCACCGTGGGGTCGAGGGTGGCGAAGAGCTGGTTCTCGACGAGCACCCCGGCACCGGTCAGCCGGTTGAGCAGGCTCGACTTGCCGGCGTTGGTGTACCCGGCGATCGCGACGCCCGGCACGCGGTTGGCCCGGCGGCCCCCGCGCTTGGTGTCGCGGGTCGTCTTCATGTCCTTGATCTCGCGGCGCAGCTTGGCGATCCGGCTGTTGATGCGCCGGCGGTCGAGCTCGATCTTCGTCTCACCCGGGCCGCGCGAGCCCATCCCCTGGCCGCCGGCGGCCTGGCCACCGGCCTGCCGTGACATCGACTCGCCCCAGCCGCGCAGGCGGGGCAGGAGGTACTGGAGCTGGGCGAGCTCGACCTGCGCCTTGCCCTCCCGGCTCTTCGCGTGCTGCGCGAAGATGTCGAGGATCAGGGCGGTGCGGTCGATGACCTTGACCTTGACGACGTCCTCGAGGGCACGCCGCTGGCTCGGCGCGAGCTCGGTGTCGCAGATGACGGTGTCGGCGCCCTCGGCGATGACGACGTCGCGCAGCTCGGCGGCCTTGCCCTTGCCGAGGTAGGTCGCGGGGTCGGGGTTGGTGCGGCGCTGGATGACGCCGGCGAGCACCTCGGAGCCGGCGGTCTCGGCGAGCGCGGACAGCTCGCGCAGGGAGTTCTCGGCGTCGACGAGCGTGCCGTCGCACCACACGGCGGCGAGCACCACGCGCTCGAGCCGCAGCTGGCGGTACTCGACCTCGGTGACGTCCTCGAGCTCGGTCGAGAGCCCGGAGACGCGGCGCAGCGCGGCCCGCTCCTCGCGGTCGTACTGGTCGCCGTCGTAGTCGAAGGCCTCGTCGTCGAGCACGAACCCGGCGTCGTCGAGGCGGGTGGAGTCGGCGAGCGCCGCGGCCCGCCCGGTGATGGTGTGTCGTCCAGTCATGTTCTCCCTAGGGTCTCACCGTCCAACGCCCGGAGGCGACCGCATTCTTCCGGTTCACGCCGACGGCGGCCGCGCCGCTAGCCTCTCGACCCGATGAGCGAGCACGAGCACTACTTCACCGCGCAGCCCGCGAGCGACGCCGAGCGACGCCCCCTGCGGGTGCGCCTCGCCGGGCGGTCGGTCGAGGTCGAGGTCGCCCGCGGCATCTTCTCGCCCGGTGGCCTGGACAAGGGCACCGCCGTGCTCCTCGACGAGGTCGCCGCTCCCCCGCCCGCCGGGACGTTCCTCGACCTCGGCTGCGGCTGGGGGCCGGTCGCCCTTACCCTGGCGCTGCGCTCGCCGGCCGCGACGGTCTGGGCGGTCGACGTCAACGAGCGCGCCCTCGACCTCACCCGCCGCAACGCCGCCGCCCTCGGCCTCGACGGCGTGCGCGCCGGCACCGCCGACGCCGTCCCCGCCGACGTGCGCTTCGACGTCATCTGGTCCAACCCGCCGATCCGCGTCGGCAAGGCGGTCCTCCACGACCTCCTGAGCACCTGGCTCCCCCGCCTCGCGCCCGACGGCGTCGCGTCCCTCGTGGTCCAGAAGAACCTCGGCTCGGACAGCCTCCAGCGCTGGGTGCAGCACGAGCTCGGGATGCCCTGCACCCGGCGCACCTCGGTCAAGGGGTTCCGTGTGCTCGAGGTCCGTCAGGGCTGACGCCCCTGCGGCCGCACGACCATGGCCGAGCCTCCACCACGGCGCACCTTCTCGGCGACGGCCGTGTAGCGCCCGTCGCGCAGCACGCTGATGGCGGTCGCCGCCCCGATCTCCGACGTCTGCGACAGCCGGTGCCCGAGCGCGGCCAGGCCGGCCCCGACCGGGCCGCCGGCGATCGCCGGCTCCACCTGCTCGCTCGTCCCGTTGCGGCTCGACAGCCGCGGCGCCTGGAGCGCCTCCGCGACGGTGAGGCCGCGCTCGTAGTGCCCGAGGAGCACCTGGGCCACCGTCGTGATGATCGTCGCGCCGCCGGGGCTGCCGGCCACGAGCTCGAGCCGGCCGTCGTGGAGGACGATGGTCGGCGCCATCGACGAGCGCGGCCGCTTCGAGGGGCCGGGCAGGTTGGGGTCCGGGACGCCGGGGGTGACCGGCACGAAGTCGAAGTCGGTCAGCTCGTTGTTGAGCAGGAAGCCCCAGCCCGGCACCGTGATGCCGGAGCCGCCGGTCTGCTCGATCGTCGAGGTGTAGGACACGGCGTTGCCCCAGCGGTCGACGACCGAGAGGTGGGTCGTCGACATCCCGTCGTGCGGCAGCACCCCGGAGGCCGAGCCGTCGTCGCACCCGGCGTAGTCCCCGTCGGGGCTGCCGAAGGGCACCGGGCGGGCCATCGCCGCGGTGCCCGAGAAGAGGCAGGCCCGCTCGTCGGCGAAGGCCTGCGAGACGAGCTGACGGGCCGGGACGCCGCGCACGTCGCCGACGTACCGGTTGCGGTCGGCGAAGGCCGTGGCGGAGGCCTCGGAGAAGCGGTGGAGGTACTGCACCTCGTCGACGCGCGAGGTCGGGGTACCGGTCCGGGCGTCGTACGCCTCGATGAGGTTGAGGATCTCGGCGACGGCGATGCCGCCGCTGCTCGGCACCGGCATCCCGTAGACGTCCCGGCCCTCGTACCGCGAGTGCACCGGGTCCTTGTCGAGCGCCCGGTAGCGGCGCAGGTCGGCGCGCGTCAGCTCGCCCCCGGCGACGCTCGTCCCCGGCACGGTGGCCGGACGACGCGAGGCGGCCAGCACGGCGTCGCCGAGGCGGCCGCGGTAGAGGCTGTCGACGCCGTGCGTGCGCAGCTCGCGGTAGGCGCGGGCGAGGTCGGGGTTGCGGAAGACGGACCCGACGGCCGGCGCCTCACCACCCGGCAGGAACACCCGCGCCGTCGCGGGGAAGACCGAGAACCGCTCGGCGTTGTCGGCGGTCTGGTCGTGGAAGGTCTGGTCGACGACGAAGCCGCGCCGGGCGATCTCCTCCGCCGGCTTGAGGAGCGTGCCGAGCTTCCGTGTCCCCCACCGTTCCACGGCTCGCTGCCAGGTCGCGGGCGTGCCGGGCACACCGACCGACTGGCCGGAGCCGACGACCGTGGCGAAGTCGAGGGCGGTGCCGTCGGGCGCCTGGAACTGGTGCGCGTCGTACGTGGCGGGTGCGGCCTCGCGGCCGTCGATGGTCTGGACCCGGTGCCGGCGCGCGTCGTAGTGCACGAAGAAGCCACCGCCGCCGATGCCGGTCGAGTACGGCTCGGTCACCCCGAGCGCGGCCGCCGTGGCGACGGCGGCGTCGGTTGCGTTGCCGCCGGCCCGCAGGACGTCGATGCCGACCTGGCTGGCCACCGGGTCGACGCTGGCGACCGCCCCGCCCGAGCCGGTCATCACCGCGACCTTGGGCAGCTCGTGCCCGACCGGGGGCGGGCCCCCGTGCCCCGGGTGCCCGGGTCCGCCGTGGGCCTGCGCCGACGGCGCGCCGGCGCCGAGCGCCGCCGCGAGGCCGAGGGCGAGGCCGGCGGCCGCGAGGCGGCGTGGGCGGACGGGTGCGACGGTGGATGTGGTCCCCATCACAGCACCGTAGACCGGGGTCCGCGGCCTGTCGCGGCGAGAGCGGCGCGGCCCGGGCTCAGGCCGGGAGGAGGCCCAGCGGCACGGAGCCGTCGGCGACGAGCACCGCGGGCCCGGCGAGCTCGACCCCGCCGCCGTCCGACAGGCGCACCGCGAGCCGGCCGCCCGGGACGTCGACGACCCACGACGCGCCGGTGTCGAGGGACCCGGCCCAGAAGCTCGTCGCGATGGCCGCCGCGCAGGCCCCGGTGCCGCACGAGCGGGTCTCGCCGACCCCGCGCTCGTGGACGCGCAGGACGACGTGGCCGGGCCCGACGGGGCGGACGAGCTCGACGTTGGTGCCGTGCGGCGGCTCGGGGCGCACGACCGGCGCGCGGGTCAGGTCGAGCGCGTCGAGGTCGACGTCCTCGGGCAGGGCGACGACGGTGTGGGGGTTGCCGAGGTCGACCGAGAGCGCCGAGTACGGGTCGCCCTCACCGACGTGCACGAGCGCGTCGAACCCGTCGCGCTCGGCCGCGACCGGGTCGGCGAGCCGCCACGGGCCGAGGCCGACGGCCCAGTGGTCGCCGTCGCGGCGGACGACCTTGGCCCCGGCCCGGGTCGCGATGACGAACTCGTCGGCGGTCTCGAGCCCCTCACGGCGCAAGTACTCGGCAAAGACGCGGGTGCCGTTGCCGCACATCTCGGCGGCGGAGCCGTCGGCGTTGCGGTAGTCCATGAACCACCGTGCGTCGCAGGCCTGCTCGCGCACCGACGGCTCGTCCGCGGCCTCCGTCGGCAGGACCCGGATGACGCCGTCGCCGCCGAGGCCGGCGCGCCGGTCGGCGAGCCACGCCGCCCGGCCCGCGCTCAGCCCGAGGGCACCGTCGAGGTCGGGGACGAGGACGAAGTCGTTCTCGGTCCCGTGCCCCTTCGTGAACGCCAACCGGTCAGCCATGCGGCCCATCGTCGCATCCCGCCCCGCACCGGGCGTCCTGCGCCTGCTCGACGAGCGCGAGCGCCTCGTCGAGCAGCCGCGGGCCGGTCGCGTCGAGCCAGTGGATGCGCGGGTCCGCGCCGAACCACGACTCCTGGCGGCGCACGAGGCGCCGGGTGCGCAGCGCGGTGTCCTCGACCGCCTCCTCGAGCGTCGACGTGCCGTCGAGGACCGCGAGCGCCTGGGCGTAGCCGACGGCCCGGCTCGCGGTGCGGCCCTCGCGCAGCCCGTGCTCGACGAGCCCGCGCGCCTCCTCGACGAGGCCGGCGTCGAACATCGCCCGGGTGCGTCGGGCGATGCGGGCGTCGAGCTCGTCGCGGGGCACCCGCAGGCCGACGACCACGGTGGGGCGCAGCAGCTCGCGGGTGGGCATCGTCGCGCTGAACGGCCGGCCGGTCAGCCGGACGACCTCGAGCGCTCGCACGACCCGCCGGGTGTTGTTCGGCTCGATGGCGGCCGCGGCGGCGGGGTCGAGCGTCGCCAGCTCGTCGTACAGCGCCGGCGTGCCCTCGGTGTCGGCGCGGGCCTGCAGCGCCGCGCGGACCTCGGGGTCGGTCGGGGGGATCTCGAGCCGGTCGAGCGCCGCCCGGACGTAGAGGCCCGAACCCCCGACGAGGAGCGGCACGCGCCCCCGCTGGACCACCGCCCCGAGGTCGGCCCGCGCCTCCCGCTGGTAGGCCGCGAGGCTCGCCTCCTCCACGACGTCGAGGACGTCGAGCTGGTGGTGCGGCACGCCCTCGCGCTCGGCGAGGGTCAGCTTGGCCGTGCCGACGTCCATCCCGCGGTAGAGCTGGGAGGCGTCGGCCGAGACGACCTCACCGCCGAGCCGGTGCGCGAGCGCGACCCCGAGGCCGGACTTGCCGGTGGCCGTGGCCCCGACGACGGCGACGACGGGCGGCGCCGGGTTCAGCGCGCCCCGTCCCCGTGGTCGTGGCCGCCGCCCTCGGCGTCGAGGCCGTCGTCGTCGACGTCGTCGTGGCCGAACGGGTCACGGTCCTCGCCGGGCATCCACGACAGGCCGGGCACGCCCCAGCCGTTGGCCTTGACCGCCTTCTTCGCGCGGCGGGCCCACTTGCCCTGCAGCCGGTCGACGTAGAGGAAGCCGTTGAGGTGGTCGTACTCGTGCTGGAGCATCCGGGCGAACCACCCGGTGGCCTCGTAGCGCAGCTCGGAGCCGTCGAGGTCCTGACCGGTGAGCACGGCGCTCTCGCCGCGGCGCAGCGGGTAGGCCTCGCCGGGCACCGACAGGCAGCCCTCGGACTCGTCGTGCGGGTCGGGGTCGCCGGGCACCGCCTTGGCGGGGACGAGGTAGGGGTTGATGACGACGCCACGGGCCGGGATGCCGTCCTCGTTGCCGAGCTGCCAGGTGAAGATCCGCAGGCCGACGCCGATCTGGGGGGCCGCGAGGCCGACGCCGCGCGCGGCGTCCATCGTCTCGTACATGTCCGCGACGAGCTCGCGGATGCCGTCGTCGATGACCTCGACGGGCTCGGCGCGTCGGTGGAGCACGGGGTCGCCGCAGATGACGACGGGTCGGATGGCCATGCGCGCGATTCTTCCAGAGTGCGCCGACCGAGCCGCACCGCACCCGGCACTGAAAAGGCTGGCGCGGCGGGCACCCCCGGGTGTCCACTGGAGGGGCGCCCCGTCGCGGGCGCGCCCTGTCCCCGAAACGGAAGGAGGTCGCCGATGGGATTCCTCGACAGTGCCAAGGAGAAGCTCACCGAGCTGGCCGAGCAGCACCCGGACCAGGTCGAGTCGCTGAGCGACCAGGCCATCGAGCGCGGCGGCGACGCCGTGGACTCGCTGACCGGCGGCAAGTACGCCGACCAGGTCGACAGCGCACAGACCCGGGCCGACGAGGCGATCGGCGGACGCTGAGCAGAACCGCGGCCGCGAGGCCCCCGACCGAACGACCGGTCGGGGGTCTCGTCCGTTCGGTCACGGTCTCCTCGGGGTTCGGTCAAGACCCGTGTCGCGGGCCCGGATCCGGCGCGAACGACCCGCTGCGGGCCCTATGGTCGACAGGCCGCTCCCCCATCACGACGAGAGGATCCTCCGTGTCGCACTGGCACTCCGGTCTGCCGAAGCTCGACATCGAGCCCTTCGACCCGACGCCGCTGTACGACGCCGTGAGGTCCACGCAGGCCGAGCAGGCCGTCGTGACGCGCCGACGCCGGTCCGCCCTGCGGGTCGTCGGGGGCCTCGCCGCCGTGCTCGCGGTGTGTGCCGGAGCAGGCTGGCTCGTCGTGTCCCTCGTCTGAGCCGGGACGCTCGCTTCCTCACGCGGTCGAGGTGAAACGCGACCCTCTGGTGGTCGGGTTTCACCTCGACTCCCGCTGCCCCACCGCGGTCGAGGTGAAACGCGACCCTCTGGTGGTCGGGTTTCACCTCGACCCGCGTGAATCAGCGCGCAGGACGCCTCGACGCCCCGGACGCTCAGGCCGAGCAGGCGGGGGCGCTGACCGGCGCCGGACGGCCGACCCCGGGCATCCCGAGCGACACCGCCGGCTTGCCCGGCACCGGCGCGTCCTGGAGCGCCGACCACGCGTCGCCGCCCGCCGTGCGGCGCAGCCGGTAGGTCCCGCCCTGCACGCCGCTGTCGGCCACGAGGTGGTGCGGGGCGCCGTAGGTGACGCCCACGGTCACGACGTCGCCCGGGCGCGGCCGCTCGGCCCCGTCCGGCACGGCGAAGTGCACGAGGCGGTTGTCGCGCGCGCGACCGCTCATCCGGGCGGTCTCACCGTCCTTGCGCCCCTCGCCGGGGGCGACGAGGACCTCGACCTCGCGGCCCTCGACGGTGCGGTTCTCCGCCCAGGACACGCGCTCCTGGAGCTCGATGAGCCGGTCGAACCGCTCCTGGACGACGGCCTTCGGGACCTGGTCCTCCATCGTCGCGGCCGGCGTACCGGGACGGATGGAGTACTGGAAGGTGAACGCGCTCGAGAAGCGCGAGGCCTCGACGACGCGCAGCGTCTCGGCGAAGTCCTCCTCGGTCTCGCCGGGGAAGCCGACGATGAGGTCGGTCGTGATCGCGGCGTCGGGGATGGCCGCGCGCACGCGGTCGATGATCCCGAGGAACTTCTCGCTGCGGTAGCTGCGGCGCATCGCCTTGAGCACCCGGTCGGACCCGGACTGCAGCGGCATGTGCAGGCTCGGCATGACGTTCGGCGTCTGGGCCATCGCGTCGATGACGTCGTCGGTGAAGGCCGCCGGGTGCGGGCTCGTGAAGCGCACGCGCTCGAGGCCGTCGATCTCGCCGCAGGCGCGCAGCAGCTTGCCGAACGCGAGGCGGTCGCCGAACTCGACGCCGTAGGTGTTGACGTTCTGGCCGAGCAGCGTCACCTCGACGACGCCCTGCGCGACGAGGGCCTCGATCTCGGCGAGGACGTCGCCGGGACGGCGGTCCTGCTCCTTGCCGCGCAGGCTCGGGACGATGCAGAACGTGCAGGTGTTGTTGCAGCCCACCGAGATCGACACCCAGCCGGCGAACGCGGAGTCGCGCCGGGTGGGGAGGGTCGAGGGGAAGGTCTCCAGCGACTCGAGGATCTCGACCTCGGCGCGCTTGTTGTGCCGGGCGCGGTCCAGCAGGGCCGGCAGGCTGCCGATGTTGTGGGTGCCGAACACGACGTCGACCCACGGGGCGCGCTTGACGATCGTGTCGCGGTCCTTCTGCGCCATGCAGCCGCCGACGGCGATCTGGAGGTCCGGGTTGGCGGTCTTGGCCGGTCGCAGCTGCCCGAGGTTGCCGTACAGCTTGTTGTCGGCGTTCTCGCGCACCGCGCAGGTGTTGAAGACGACGACGTCGGCGACGTCGGGGCGCTCGGCGTCGGGGACGCTCGCGAGGTCGACGTAGCCGGCGGTCTCGAGCAGGCCCGCGAGGCGCTCGGAGTCGTGGACGTTCATCTGGCACCCGTGGGTGCGCACGTCGTAGGTCTTGGCAGCAGTCATGGCCCGTCAAGGGTACGCGGCGCCACGGCGGGCTCGGTCACGCCGGCGTCGGCCGGCGCGGTCGGCGGCCGGGCCGCGGAGGCCAGCAGCGCCGCCCACGCCAGCCCCACGCCGAGCCCCAGGACGACCTCGCTCGCCGTCGACCAGCCGATGACGAGCCGCGCCCCGGCGAGGACGAGCACCACGGCGCCGGCGGCCGTCCACGCCGCCACCCGCCCGGCCCACGGCAGGACCGGCGACGCGAGGACCACCGCGAGCACGAGGGCCGTGAGGACCACCGGCAGCTGGTTGAGGAAGAGGTAACGGGCCTCCCCCAGCTCGGCCGGCCCGAGGCCGGAGCCGCCGGCTTCGCGCTCTCCTGCGCGCCGGCCAACACCCGCGCGGCGGGGCTGTACCGCTCGCTCGGCTTCGTCGAGACCGGCGAGGTCGACGACGACGAGGTCGTCGCCCGTCGGCCGGCCGGCGCCTGACGCGGACGACCGCCGGCGCGGCCGACGGAACGCTCCGGCCACTGCGCCCGTTGCACCCGGTACCGACGAGAGGACACGCGTGCGCACGCTGCTCAACATCATCTGGTTCGTGTTCGGGGGCTTCTGGCTGGCCCTCGGCTACGCCGTGGCCGGGGTCGTGCTCTGCGTCCTCGTCGTGACGTTCCCCCTGGGCGTCGCGTCCTTCCGGATGGCCAGCTACGCCCTGTGGCCGTTCGGCCGCGCGGTGGTCGAGAAGCCCGGCGCCGGGACGGGGTCCGTGCTGCTCAACGTCGTGTGGATCGTGCTCGCCGGCTGGTGGCTGGCGCTGGGCCACCTGATGACCGCCGTCGCGCAGGCGGTGACGATCATCGGCATCCCGCTGGCGATCGCCAACCTCAAGATGCTGCCCGTCTCGCTCGTGCCCTACGGCAAGGAGATCGTGCCGACGGACGCCCTGCCGCCCGGCCGGCGCCCACTGCACTCGCTCTGAGCCCCGGACGGATCAGCGCGGGTCAGTCCCGCCGGTGCTCGGGCGCCTCGCGGACCGCCTCGCGCACGACGCGCATGGTCATCTCGGCGTCGTAGCCCTTGCGCGCGAGCATCCCGGCGAGGCGTCGGGTCTGGACGTGCGGCTCGAGGCCGTGCATCGTGCGCATCTTCTTCGCGACGAGCGCGCGCGCCCGGTCCTCCTCGTCGTGCGGGTCGACCTGGGCGAGGGCGGCCGCGGCGGTGTCGTCGTCGACCCCCTTGCGCCGCAGCTCCTGCCGCAGCGCGCGCCGGGCCAGGCCGCGCCCCGCCTGCTGGGAGCGCACGAGCATCCCGGCGTAGGCGTTGTCGTCGACAAGACCGACCTCCTCCATCCGGTCGAGGACGGCTGCCGCGACGTCGTCGGGGCAGTCCTTGCGCCGCAGCACGTCCTCGAGCTGGTGGCGGCTGCGCGGCGCCGCCGTCAGCTGGCGCAGCACGATCTGCCGGGCCCAGTCGTGCGGGTCCGGCTCGCTGCCCCGCGTCCGCGGGTCGGCCTCGGGGTCGGCGGGCCGGGAGCCGGCCCGGCCCCCGCGCCCCTCGGCCCGGCGACCCCGGGACCGGGCACCGCGCCCGCGCGGCCCACCGCGCACCTCCCCGCTGCTCGCCTCGCGCGCGTCGTCGCCCCCCGGCGCGGTCCACGCTCCCCCCGAGGACCCCGCGGACCCCGGCGACCCGGTGGTCACCGGGTCGCCGCCGCCCTCGAGGAGCGCGCGGAGGTCGTCGAGGGACGGGGACGGCCCCACCGCCCACTCGGGCGGCGGGGCCGATCCCTCGCTGAACGCCATCGGCGTCGACCTCAGAAGTCGACCGGCACGTCCGGCACGGCCTCGAGCTCGGGCTTGACCCCGACCCCGAGCTTCTCCTTGATCTTGCGCTCGAGCTCGTCGGAGAGCTCCGGGTTGTCCTTGAGGAACGCGCGGGCGTTCTCCTTGCCCTGCCCGAGCTGGTCGCCGTCGTACGTGTACCAGGCGCCGGCCTTGCGGACGAAGCCGTGCTCGACGCCCATGTCGATGAGGCCACCCTCGCGGGAGATGCCCTGCCCGTAGAGGATGTCGAACTCGGCCTGCTTGAACGGCGGGCTGACCTTGTTCTTGACGACCTTGCAACGGGTGCGGTTGCCGACCGGGTCGGTGCCGTCCTTGAGGGTCTCGATGCGGCGGACGTCGAGGCGGACCGACGCGTAGAACTTGAGCGCCTTGCCACCGGTCGTCGTCTCGGGCGAGCCGAACATGACGCCGATCTTCTCGCGCAGCTGGTTGATGAAGATCGCCGTCGTGCCGGTGGTGTTGAGCGCACCGGTGATCTTGCGCAGCGCCTGCGACATGAGGCGGGCCTGGAGGCCGACGTGGCTGTCGCCCATCTCGCCCTCGATCTCGGCCCGGGGCACGAGCGCCGCGACGGAGTCGATGACGATGATGTCGAGCGCACCCGAGCGGATGAGCATGTCGGCGATCTCGAGCGCCTGCTCACCGGTGTCGGGCTGGGAGACCAGCAGCGCGTCGGTGTCGACGCCGAGCTTCTTGGCGTACTCGGGGTCGAGCGCGTGCTCGGCGTCGATGAACGCCGCGATGCCGCCGGCCTTCTGCGCGTTGGCGACCGCGTGCAGCGCGACCGTCGTCTTACCGGAGGACTCCGGGCCGTAGATCTCGACCACGCGGCCCCGGGGCAGGCCCCCGATGCCGAGCGCGACGTCGAGCGAGATCGAGCCGGTGGGGATGACGGCGATCGGCGGACGGACGTCGTCGCCGAGGCGCATGACCGCACCCTTGCCGTGCTGCTTCTCGATCTGGGCCATCACCGAGGCGATGGCCTTGTCCTTCTCGTTGCCGTTGGCCGCGGCCACCGGGTTGGGCATCACGCTTCCGCGGGATCCAGCCATGTCACACCAGTCCTTCGTGTCGTCATCGAGCGCGCCTCCCGGCGACCTGGCCCCCGCCGTCGGTCTCGTCGCGAGGTCTGGGTCAGACGCTAGGTGGAGGCACCGACACCGGTCACGGGTCGCCGTGGGACCTGTGGACGAGTGCTGCCGGGGTCACCACCTGTGGACGAGCATAGGCGAACACGTGTTCGACGCCCGCAGGACACGCCCACGACACGCCGGACCCGGCTCCGGCCTCAGCCGGTCGGTGCGGGGACGCCCCACATCGCCGCGACGTGCCGGACGTCGGTGCCGCAGCACCCGCCGAGCACCCGCATCGCCGGGAGCCGACGGCTCACGTGCATCTGGTCCGCCGCGAGCCGGTCCGGGTCACCGTCGTCGAGCTCCTCCGCCTCGTCGAGCTCGGCGTGGCTCATCGTCGAGGCGTTGACCCGGGTGCCGAGCAGCCGCCGCACCCACTCCCTCTCGTCGAGCGCCGGCAGGACGTGCGTCGGGTGGGCGCAGTTGACCATGTAGTGGTCCGGCGCGGCGGCCTCGTCGACCGCCCGCACGGCGTCGGCGAGCGTGCTCCCGTCGGGCAGGCGCCCGTCGGTCTCGACGGTGAAACCGACCGAGACGGGCAGGCCCGCCTCGCGGGCCGCGAGGACCACCCCGATGCCCTCGGCGGGGGTGGTCAGGGTGAGCGCCGAGACGAGGTCGGCGCCCGCGTCGGCGAAGGCCCGGACCTGGGGTGCGTGGTAGGCGCGGGCCTCCTCCGGGTCCGGCGCCTCCCCCGCCACGTAGCCGTCGCCCCGGGGGCCCAGCTGGCCCACGACGAGGACGGCCGGCACGTCGTAGCCCGCCGCGAGCCCCCGCAGCAGGTCGATGGCCGCGACGTTGGCGCGCACCATCGCGTCGACGTCGTAGCCGACCCGCGCCGCCCAGTCGGGGTTGGCCCGCCAGGTCGGGGACTCGAGCAGCAGCCCGGCCCCGGCGGCGGCCGCCACGGCGGCGTACCCGTCGTAGTACCGCCCGAGCAGCTCACGTCCGGTCGGGTCCTCGACGAGGGGGAAGGCGGCGAACTCCGGGAGGTCCACGCCGTGGTGGAAGATCAGGTCGGTCTCGAGGCCGCCGTCGGTGACGAAGCCTCGGAGCGCGGGGTCGTGCAGGGCCGCGAGGGACCCGGTGGTGGTCTCCATCCCCCGCAGTGTCCTCCGCCGCGCGCCCTGGGGGTATGGCTCAGGTGAGCAGCAGGGTCGCGATGCGTCGGGCCGTGCCCCAGACCCCGAGGGCCCCGAGGACGACGAGGTAGCCGACGTGCCACAGCAGGCCCCACGACACCTCCCCCAGCATCAGCCCGCGCTCGAGCGCGACCCCGTGGTAGAGCGGGGTCAGCCCGACGAGCCACTGCACGGCGTCCGGGTAGGTCGAGAGCGGGAAGAACGTCGCCGAGAAGAGGAACATCGGCTGCACCGCGAGCGTGACGTAGTCGAAGTGCTGCCACGAGCTCATGAAGGTCGTCGCGAACATCCCGACCGCCCCGAAGGCCAGCCCGACGAGCACCGCGGCCGGGACGGCGAGCAGCGCCCACCACGAGTGCACGAGCCCGGCCACCCACGCGACGACGAGGAACATCGCCGAGTACAGGGCCCCGCGCGAGAGCGACCAGAGGATCTCGCCGACCGCGATGTCGCGCGGGGAGAGCGGCGTCGCGAGCATCGCGTCGTAGAGCTTCTGGTAGCGCAGCTTGAAGAACACGTTGTACGTGCTGTCGGCGATCGCCCCGTTCATCGCCGACGCCGCGAGCAGCGCGGGCGCGATGAACTCGGCGTAGGGCACGACCGTGCCGGAGTCGGTGGTGACCGTGCGCACCAGCGCCCCGAGGCCGACCCCGATGGAGAACAGGTAGAAGACCGGCTCGACGAACCCGCTGAGCAGCAGCAGCCACGCGCGCCGGAACGCCGTGACGTTGCGCATGAGGACGTACCGCGCCAGGCCGATGCCGGCCGGGGCGGGGACGGCCCGCGCCGCGCGCGCGAGCGTGCCGGCGCTCACGACAGCAGCCTGCGGGTGAAGGAGCGGTGGGCGAGCACGGCGCCGACTCCCACGTAGAGGGCGAGCACGCCGAGGTGCCCGACCCCGGCCCAGCCGGGCCAGACCCCCTCGGACGCGTCGCGCGAGAGCTCGACCCCGTGCCAGAGCGGCGTGACCCACGCGAGCGGCTGCATCCACCCCGGCAGCTGGTCGACGGGGAAGAAGGTGCCGGAGAACAACATCAACGGGGTCATGACGAAGCGGAAGAGGATGCTGAAGCCGTTGTCGTTCTCGAGCCACGCCGCGAGCGCGAACGTGGGGACGGAGAACGCCATCCCGGTGAGGACCGCGACCGGGACGGCGAGCAGCACCCACCAGGACCCGAACGCCCCGAAGGGCGCGGCGACGAGCAGGAAGATCGCCGTCGCGACGCCGAGCTGGAGCGCGACGACGAGCAGGTGCCCCCAGAGGACCTCCCCGACCCGCAGCGGCGTCGAGAGCATCGCCGAGTACATCCGGTTCCACTTGATGTAGCCCATGACAGCGTAGGTCGAGTCGCCGAACGCGAGCATCATCGCCTGCATCGCGACGATGCCGGGGACGACGTAGCGCAGGTACGGCAGGCCCTCGACCCCGCCGGCGCGGGCGTCGACGAGGGCGCCGAGGCCGAGACCCATCGAGAGCAGGAAGAACAGCGGCGAGACGAAGCGCCCGATGACCGAGCCCTTCCACGTGCGCCGGTAGACGTACAGGTGGTGGGCCATCACCGCGCCGAGCCGCTCGCCGCGGCTCGTGGGGCGGCGCGGGCCCGGGCCGAGGCGCCCGCTCGGGGCGTCGGCGACGGTGGGTCCGGGGACGGTGGGCGCGGACATCAGTCGACCAGCGAGCGACCGGTGAGGTGGAGGAAGACGTCCTCGAGCGTCGAGCGGCGCACGAGCGAGGACAGCGGTCGGACGCCCCGCTCGTGGAGCCGGGCCAGGGTCTCGTCGCCGTCGGCGGTGTAGGCGAGGAGGCGGTCGGGCAGCTCCTCGACCCGTTCGGCCACGGCGCGGGCGGCGTCGACGTGCCGCTGCTGCTCGTCGACCGGGAAGCGCAGCTCGACGACCTCGCGCGTGGAGTAGGTGTCGATGAGCTCGCGCGGGCTGCCCTCGGCGACGATCCGGCCGTGGTCCATGACGACGAGCCGGTCGCACAGCTGCTCGGCCTCGTCCATGTAGTGCGTCGTGATGATGAGCGTGACGCCCTCGCGCTTGAGCCGGTACAGGCGGTCCCAGAGGACGTGGCGCGCCTGGGGGTCCAGGCCGGTCGTCGGCTCGTCGAGCAGGAGGACCTCGGGGTCGTTGACGAGCGCCCGCGCGATGGTGAGCCGACGCTTCATCCCACCGGACAGCGGCTCGACGCGGTCGTGACGGCGCTCGGTCAGCTGGGCGAAGTCGAGGAGCTCGTCGGTGCGCGCGCGGACCTCCTTGCGGGAGAGGCCGAAGAAGCGCCCGTAGACCCAGAGGTTCTCCTCGACCGAGAGGTCCTCGTCGAGCATGTCCTGCTGGGGGCAGACCCCGAGCCGGGCGCGGATGGCGGCGCCGTCGGCGGCGGGGTCCATCCCGAGGATGCGCAGCTCGCCACCGGAGACCGGTGAGACGCAGCCGACCATCTTCATCGTCGAGGACTTGCCCGCGCCGTTCGGGCCGAGGAACCCGAAGGCCTCCCCGCGCAGCACCTGCACGTCGATGCCGTCGACGGCCGTGAAGTCGCCGAAGCTCTTGGTGAGGCCCCGGGCCCGCAGCAGCACGTCGTCGGTCACGAGGGCTGACGCTAGCCGAGCCCTCCGACGACCGCGCACCGGATTTCGGTCCTCGTCGGCCGGGACCGGGACGGCCGGGCTCCTGACAGGGATGGTGTCAGCGCAGGTCAGGGGCCTGACACGGGGTGTCAGACCGTCCGGGGACACCGCCGGCGCGCGGACGCCGCGCCGGACGACCAGCGTGGCGGCACCGCACCACCCCGCCCCGCAGGAGGACCCCGTGCCCCACCGTCCCACCCGCCGCGCCGCCCTGGCCGGCGCGGTCGTCGCCCCGCTCGGTCTCGCCCTCGGCGCCCCGAGCGCCGCGGCCGCCGGAAGCGTCGACATGGAGGCCGTCGTCCTCGCCGCCCAGGTCGACCCGCGCCGTCCGGACAGCGCCCTGACGACCGGCGCCGGCCCGAGCGTGCGGCTCGTCGAGCGCGCCCTCGCCGACCGCGGCCTCCTCGACCCCGCCTACGTCGACGGCCACTTCGGCACCCTGACCGTCTCGGCGTACGCGGCCTGGCAGCGCTCGCTCGGGTACACCGGGCTCGCGGCCAACGGCCTGCCCGGGCGCACGTCGCTCACCCACCTCGGCGACGGCCGGTGGAGCGTCGTCCGGCCGCTCACCCCCGGCTCGAAGGTCGCCTTCCGCGGCGTCACGGTGAACACGAGGACCCGCTCGATGCTGCGGGCGGCCGAGGCGCGCGCCGGGCGCACCCTCGTCGTCGAGCAGGGCTCCTACAACCCCGGCGGCGACCCGACGTCGGCCGGCACCCACGACGGCGGCGGCACCCTCGACCTCGACGCCGAGGCGCTCGGCCCGGCCGCCCGCACGAGCGTCGTCCGCGCGCTGCGCGAGGTCGGCTTCGCCGCCTGGCTGCGCTCGCCCGCCCAGGGCGACTGGCCCTGGCACGTGCACGCCGTCGCGATGAGCGACACCGACCTCTCGAGCGCCGCCCAGCACCAGGTCGGCGACTACCACCTCGGCCGCAACGGCCTCGCGAACCGCGGCCCCGACGACGGGCCCCGCGTCACCATCCGCACCTGGGAGGAGTACCAGCGACTGTCGTGACCCCCGGGGGACCCGCTCCCCCGACCCCGGGCGGCCGCGACCGCGGCGCCCGTCCACCCCCACGTCAGGAGGACGTGATGAGCACCACCTTCAAGAAGGTCGCGGCGAGCGCCGCGGCCGCCCTCACCGCGACGACGGCGTTCGTCGCCGCGAGCGCCCCCGCCCAGGCCGCGGCCCGGGACGGCGTCTGCGACACCGGGGAGTTCTGCCTCTTCTACAACAGCGACAACGCCGGCGCCGTCAGCGACTTCACCACCTCGATCGCCGACTACGGCACCACCCAGCCCTCCTGCTACGACTTCAAGGGCACCAAGGCCGGCCACGGGCTCTGCGTCAAGAACGAGGCCGCCTCCGTCTGGAACCGCACCGGCAAGAGCGTCGCCGTCTACTACAACAGCAGCTACGCCGGCGCCTCCCAGACCTTCGCCGCCGGCGCCAAGGCCAACCTCAACGCCACCCTCAAGAACAACAACGCCTCCCACCGCATCGGCAGCGGCGGCTCCTCGTCCGGGTTCCTCCTGCCCTTCCCCTGCGGCGAGAGCTGGGAGGGCCAGACCCGCAGCAACCACAGCCCGTCGCTCGCGGTCGACTTCAACCACTACCCCGACGACCTCGGCTGGAAGGTGTACGCGTCCGCGCCGGGCACCGTGACGACCGTGGCCAACCTCGGCAACACCTCGTACGGCCGGTACGTCGTCATCTCGCACGCCGGCGGCTACAAGACCTACTACGCGCACCTCAGCTCGCAGGACGTCTCGGTCGGGCAGAGCGTCACCGCGAAGACGATGATCGGCCGCGTCGGCAGCACCGGCGGGTCCACCGGCCCGCACCTGCACTACGAACAGCGCCTCAACGGGACCGTCGTCAAGGCCACCTTCAAGGACGGCAGCCCGGCGTACCCGAACAACACGACGACCCTCCGGCGCAAGCAGTCCTGCCCGTGAGCGCCCTGACCCGCGCCCGCTGGGCCGCGGTCGCCGGGGCGGTGGTCGTCGCGACGGGTGTCGTGGCGACCCCCGCCCAGGCGGCCTCCCGGGACGGCGTCTGCGACACCGGGGAGTTCTGCCTCTTCTACAACAGCGACAACGCCGGCGCCGTCAGCGACTTCACCACCTCGATCGCCGACTACGGCACCACCCAGCCCTCCTGCTACGACTTCAAGGGCACCAAGGCCGGCCACGGGCTCTGCGTCAAGAACGAGGCCGCCTCCGTCTGGAACCGCACCGGCAAGAGCGTCACCGTCTACTACAACAGCAGCCACGCCGGCGCCTCCCAGACCTTCGCCGCCGGCGCCAAGGCCAACCTCAACGCCACCCTCAAGAACAACAACGCCTCCCACCGCATCGGCGACGGCGGGGCCGGGGGGAGCTGCACGACGGACGGGACGAACACGAGGCTGCCCTCGACGATCCTCGTCTACCGCACCTCGCTCGGACGGGTCGACCGGGTGGACTTCAAGACCTACGTCAAGAACGTCCTGCCCAACGAGTGGGTCAGCTCCTGGCCCTCGGCCTCGCTCGACGCCGGCGCCACCGCCGTCAAGAGCTACGCCTGGTACTGGGCGCTGCACTCGACCCGGAAGACCCCGTCCGGTGCGTGCTACGACGTCCGGGACGACACCGGCGACCAGGTCTACCGCCCGGGGTCCTCCGTCGCCTCGACGAGCGCCGCGGTCGACCGCACGTGGTCGGTGCGGATGACCCGCGACGGGTCCGTGCTGCGAGCCCACTACTGCGCCACCTCCACGGCGTGCTCCGCGTGGGTCACCGGTGACTGGCTGTCGCAGAACGGCTCCCGCGACATGGCGAACGCCGGCAAGGGCTACCGCGCCATCCTCACGTCCTACTACCGCGGGATCACCCTGTCCTGACCGGGCCCGCCCGGACCGGAGGCCTCCCCACCGCACGTGCGGTGGGGAGGCCTCCCCATCGACCTCCTCGCTCCCCGGGTGGCAGTCTCGCCACGCGTCGGTAGCCTCGGCCTCGGCGCACCGACGCCACCCGGGACGAGGGGAGAGCCATCGTGACCGACGCCGACCGGGCCGCGCGCAGCGCGGCCGTCAGCGCCTTCGCCGAGCACCTGCGCGCGGTGCGCGAGGCGGCCGGCACCCCGTCCTACCGGGCGATGGCCGCGCGCTCGCGGGCCATCTCGCACACGACGCTGCACGAGGCCGCGCGGGGCCACCGGCTCCCGACGTGGGAGACGGTGCGCGAGTACGTCCGTGCCTGCGACGCGGATCTCGGGGCGACACGCACCGCGTGGGACGCGGCCCACCGCGTCGTCGCGCCCACCTGCCCGGGGCAGGACCGGCCGGCTCCGGGCGCGGCGCAGCCCCCGGCGGACGCCGGGCCGCTCGTCGTCCCGGCGGTGGCGCCCGCGAGCGTCCCGACGGCGGACCCCGACGTCCCGGAGACCGATCCACCCGAGCCGGCCGCCCCCGGCGCGGCCCGGCGGGCGCTCACCCTGGCAGGCACCGCGGCCGCCGTGGCGCTCGTCGCCGCCGCCGTGTCGTCGATGACGAGCCCGGACGGGATGACCGGAGCCGGTGTCGAGCGGGCCGCCGCGCTCGGGTCCGGCGGACTCGCGGCGCCATTGCCGACCCCGGCGCGCTGCCCGGTCCAGCAGCCCAACCCACCCGCCGCGGAGCCGGCGCACCCCGGTGACCTCGCGGTCTTCGTCGGGGACGCGACGCTCCCGGACTGCTCGGTCGTCGCGCCCCGCAGCACGACGACCAAGGTCTGGCGGCTGAAGAACGCCGGCACCCGGCCGTGGGTCGGCTACCGGCTGCAGCGCGTCGGTGGTCCAGCCGGGCCGGACGACTGCCAGACCATCACGCACGTCCCGGTGCCCGACACCGCGCCCGGTGCCGTCGTCGAGGTGGCGACCGCGGTCACCGCACCGACCGCCGGCACCTTCTGCATCGGGCGGTTCAAGCTGACCGACGCCGAGGGCGCCGTCGCCTTCCCGGGCAGCCGCCCCGTCACCTACCAGCTGGTCGTGCGCTGACGACCCGGCTCAGGAGCGCGGCGGGGGGACCTCGCGGCCGTGCCGCCGCTCGACGGGCACGTCCATCTGCGCGGTGAGGGCCGCCCAGACGGCGCGCGGCGCCTCGCCCGCGTCGAGGGCCTGCTGCGCGGTGCGGCCCCCCAGCGCGGTGAGGTGCTGGTTGTTCGCGAGCGAGCGCGCGTAGCCCTCGCCGAACTCCTCGGCCATGAGCTCCCAGAACCTCGAGTGACGCATCCGCCGATCGTAGGCGGCGCGTCCCGCGGCCGGTGCGGGCGGCCCGTCCCGCGACGGCATACTGGCGCCATGCGCCTCATCACCGCCGACGGGGTCCTCCCCTCGCTCGCCCGTGTCCACGAGCCCTCGCAGCCGCCCGTCCGGGTCGGGCTGGTCCAGCACGCCTGGGACGAGGACGCCGACCGGCTGCGCGCCACGCTCCTCGACGGCGTCCGCACCGCCGCCGACGCCGGGGCGCAGGTCGTCTTCCTCCCCGAGCTCACCCTCTCTCGCTACCCGGCCGACACGCTGCCCACGGGCCGCCCCGACGCGACGGCCGAGTCGCTCGAGGACGGCCCGACCGTGGCCTTCGCCCGGGAGGCCGCGGCCGCCGCGGGCGTGCACGTGCACGCGAGCCTCTACGAGAAGGCGCCGGCGCCGGACGGCTCCGACGACGGCCTCGGCTTCAACACCGCCGTCCTCGTCGCGCCCGACGGCAGGCTCGTCGGCCGTACCCGCAAGACCCACATCCCCGTGACGGCCGGCTACCACGAGGACAAGTACTTCCGCGCCGGCCCGCCGCAGGACGCCTACCCCGTCTACGAGCTCGACGCCGTCGGCGGGATGCGCGTCGGCCTGCCGACGTGCTGGGACGAGTGGTTCCCCGAGGTCGCCCGCTCCTACGGCCTTGCCGGCGCCCAGGTCCTCGTCTACCCGACCGCGATCGGCTCCGAGCCCGACCACCCGGACTTCGACACCCAGCCGCTGTGGCAGCACACGATCGTCGGGCACGCCATCGCCAACGGCGTCTTCGTCGTCGTCCCCAACCGCTACGGCACCGAGGGCCTCATCACCTTCTACGGCTCGTCGTTCATCGCCGACCCCTACGGCCGGGTCCTCGTGCAGGCGCCGCGCGACGAGGCGGCCGTCCTCGTCGCCGACCTCGACCTCGCCCAGGGCCGGGACTGGATCGACCTCTTCCCCTTCCTCGCGACCCGCCGCCCCGACTCCTACGCGCCGCTCGCCGCCCCGATCCGGCCCGAGCACCGGCGGGAGGGCTGACCGTGGCCTGGCGGATGCCGCCGGAGTGGGCCCCGCACGAGCGCACGTGGATGGCCTGGCCGTCCTCGGGCTACACGCTCGGAGCGACGGACGCCGACGCCGACGAGGCCCGCGCGACGTGGGCCGACGTCGCGCTCGCCGTGTCGCGCTTCGAGCCGGTCACCGTCGTCGTCGACCCCGCGGCCGTCGCCGTGGCGCGGCACTGGCTCGACGAGGGCCGCCACGGCCGCTACCGCGTCGACCTGCTCGAGGCACCGCTGGACGACGCGTGGATGCGTGACATCGGTCCCACGTTCGTCCGCGACGACGACGGCACGCTCGGCGCGGTCGACTGGGTCTTCAACGGCTGGGGCGCGCAGGAGTGGGCGACCTGGGAGCACGACGCGCGCATCGGGACGTTCGTCGCCGGGCGGGCCGGGGCCGAGCGCATCGGGTCCGACCTCGTCAACGAGGGCGGCGGCCTGCACGTCGACGGCGAGGGCACCGTCCTGCTCACCGAGACCGTGCAGCTCGACCCCGGCCGCAACCCCGGGCTGTCGCGGGCCGACGTGGAGGCCGAGATGGCGCGCACGATCGGGGCGACGCGCTGCGTCTGGCTGCCGCGCGGCCTGACTCGCGACTACGACGAGTTCGGCACCCGCGGCCACGTCGACATCGTCGCGGCCTTCGCCGCGCCCGGGACGGTCCTGCTGCACTGGCAGGACGACCCGGCGCACCCCGACCACGAGGTGTCGGTCGAGCTCGAGGGCCTCCTGTCGTCGTCGACGGACGCCGCGGGACGCACCCTCGAGGTCGTCCGGGTGCCCGCGCCGCGGACGCTCGAGGACGAGGAGGGCTGGGTCGACTGGTCCTACATCAACCACCTCGTCGTCAACGGCGGCGTCGTGGCCTGCGCCTTCGACGACCCGCGCGACGACGAGGCGCTCGGCGTGCTCGGGCAGGCCTACCCGGGCCGCACGGTCGTCGGCGTCGACGCGCGCCCGCTGTTCGCGCGCGGCGGCGGCATCCACTGCATCACGCAGCAGCAGCCGGTGGGCTGAGCACGCCGCGGGGGTGCCGACTGTCGGTCCGGCGTGCCAGAGTGCCGGGCACCGACCGAGGAGGCCACCGATGTCCCGCACCCGCGTCCACAGCTTCGCCGTCTCCCTCGACGGCTTCGGCTCCGGGGAGCCGCAGTCGCTCGAGGCGCCGTTCGGCCACGCCGGGCAGCGCCTCCACACGTGGATGTTCGCGACCCGCTTCTGGGGGCCGAACGGCTCGTCCGGCGTCGACGACGCCCTCGCGCAGCAGCACTCGGTCGGCATCGGCGCCGAGATCATGGGCTCACACAAGTTCGGGCCGCCCGGCTGGCAGGACGACCCGGCCTGGCGCGGCTGGTGGGGTGAGGACCCGCCGTTCCACACCCCGACCTTCGTCCTGACCCACCGGCCGCGCCCCCCGCTCGAGATGGCCGCCGGCACGACCTTCCACTTCCTCGACGCCCCGGTCGCCGAGGCGCTCGAGGTCGCCCGGGAGGCCGCCGACGGGCTCGACGTGCGGGTGGGCGGTGGGGCGACGGTGGTCCGGGACTTCCTGGCGGCCGGGCTCGTCGACCACGCGCACGTCGTCCAGGTCCCGATCCTCCTCGGGCGCGGGGTGCGGCTCTGGGACGGGCTCGAGTCGCTCGAGGACACGTACGCCATCGAGGTGGTCGCCTCGCCGAGCGGCGTGGTGCACCTGCTGCTGGACCGTCGGGACTGACGTCGTGGGCACGACGCTCCGGCCGGTGCGGGACGAGGACCACGACGCCCTCTTCGCGTGGCAGCGCGACCCGCCGGCCGTGCGGATGGCCGCGTTCACCCGTGAGGACCCGGACGACCGGGCCGCCTTCGACGCGCACCAGCACCGCGTCCGGGCCGACCCCGCCGTCCGGCACCGGGCCATCGAGCGCGACGGCGTGCTCGTGGGCACCGTGGCCGCGTTCACCGTCGAGGGCGAGCGCGAGGTCACTTCCTGGGTCGACCCCGCGCGCTGGGGCGAGGGCATCGCGTCGGAGGCGCTGCGGCTGCTGCTCGCGGAGGAGCTGCAGCGGCCGGTCCACGGGCGGGTGGCCGCCGACAACGTCGCGTCACGCAGCGTGCTGGAGCGCAACGGCTTCCGCGTCGTCGGCGAGGACGCGGGCTGGGCCGCCGGCCGCCGGGCGGAGGTCGCCGAGCTGGTCCTGCGCCTCGACGGCTGACCCGGGGGCCGGGCCGTCGAGGCGCAGGACCTCGGGCTCAGCGGTGGCGGGCCGCCAGCTGCACGCCCTGCGGGGCGAGCCGCGGCGCCGCGACCTTCGCGGCACTCTTCGCCAGCGCCGGTGCCGGGGCGGCCTCCATCGTGCCCGCCACGTCGATGACGAGGTTGGTCGACCCGACGCGGTTGTGCACCGAGAAGTCGTAGTCGGTGCCGATGTCGGTGAACGTCATGTTCGACACCAGCTGGCCCGCGGCGGGGTTGAGGTTGCTCACCGTCGGCCGCGTGTAGTCGGCGTTCCAGAGCGTGAGGACCGTGGTCGTCGTGGGCTTGTTCGCGGTCGTGTTCGTGACGAGCGCCATCGTGTCCGTGGTCGTGATCGACGACGGCGTGGTGACCGTGCGGGTGCCGTTGGACGGGATCGCCGAGGAGATGCCCTGACCGGTCTTGGTGTTGACGATGCGCGTCGGGCCCGGCAGCGCGCGGTAGCGCCACGTGTCGGTCAGCGTGTTGTCGTCGTAGATCCCGACGAGGTCGACGACGACGTGGGCGCTGCCGCCGGAGGTGTTGAGGATGCCGATGACCGGGGTGGTCGGGTCCGCGCACTCGCTGCCGCAGGCCCGCGTCGGCACCACGGCCATGTTGGGCACGGTCTTGCCCTTCGTGAAGTTGAGCGTGGAGGTGCCCGGGATGGCGTTCTCGTCACCGTTCCAGGCGGTGAGGTAGCCCGCGGAGGTCGGCTTGACGACCGTCACGTTGACCGCGAAGGCCCGGACGTGCGGGTTGACGGCCGTCGTGAAGTCGGCGCCGGTGCTCAGGTAGTAGCCGGCCGGCAGCGGGTCGTTCGTCGTGCGGGTGTCGAGGATGCGCGAGGGGTCCACGCCCGCGTAGCCGCCGTACGACTTCGTGGCCGTGCTCGTGCTCGCGTGGTAGTACCCGACGACGTCGGCGACGACGTGCGCGTTGCCCGCGTAGTTGAAGACCCGGACCTTGCCCCCGCTGCCGAGCTTGACCGTGACGAGGTTGGCCCCCGTCCACCCCTTGTTGAAGTTGACCGACGAGGCGGTCGGCCGGCTGGAGCCGGTCGGGTAGATCGTCACGTAGCCCTCGCTGCTCGGCGAGACGACGGTGACGTTGAGGATCACCGACGACGTCCCGCTCGTGGGCACGCCACCACGCGTGCTCACCTGGAGGTCGACGTAGCGGCCGGCCCCGAGCGGGGTCGTCGTCGTGACGCCGATCTTTTTGCGGGTGTCGAGCAGGCGGGCCGGCTTGAGCGGCGTGTAGGCCCCCGTCGGGCCCGCGACGGCGCTGGCCGCCGGGACGGGGGCCACCGCCTCGGCGGGTCCGGTGCTGACCCCGAGGGCCATCAGGATGGCGGCAGGCAGGATGGCGGCAAGGCGTCGCATGGGTCCCCTCGAGCAGATGTGTCCGATGCGCGGGATCGTACGCCGCGGGGTGCGACCCGGCATCCGTTCCGGAGAATCCGTCCACGGCGCAGGGTCGTGGACGCCGCGGGACCGCCCTGGTGTCGGTGCCGGGTGAGAGGGTGTGGAGCACATGCCTGCCGACGTCCTCGACCGCTTCTCCCCCGCCACCGCCGCTTGGTTCCGCGGGAGCTTCAGCGCGCCCACGGCGGCGCAGGCGGGCGCCTGGGAGGCGGTGAGCAGCGGGCACCATGCGCTCGTCGTCGCGCCCACCGGCTCCGGCAAGACGCTCTCGGCGTTCCTCTGGGCGCTCGACCGCCTCGCCTCGGAGCCGGTGCCCGAGGAGCGGCTCAAGCGGTGCCGGGTCCTCTACGTCTCCCCGATGAAGGCGCTCGCCGTCGACGTCGAGCGCAACCTGCGCAGCCCGCTCGTCGGCATCCGGCACGCGGCGACCCGGCTCGGGCTGCCGGAACCGGACATCACGGTGGCGGTGCGCTCCGGCGACACCCCCGCCGACGAGCGGCGCGCCTTCGCCCGCACCCCGTCCGACGTGCTCATCACGACGCCCGAGTCGCTCTTCCTGCTCCTGACCTCCGCCGCGCGCGAGGCGCTGGCCGGGGTGGAGACGGTCGTCCTCGACGAGGTCCACGCCCTCGCCGGCACCAAGCGCGGCGCGCACCTCGCCCTCTCGCTGGAGCGCCTCGACGGGCTGCTCGAGCGGCCGGCGCAGCGCATCGGCCTGTCCGCCACGGTGCGTCCGGTCGAGGAGGTGGCGCGCTACCTCGCCGGCGGACGCCCCGTCGACATCGTCCAGCCGCCGTCGACCAAGGAGTGGGACCTCAAGGTCGTCGTGCCGGTCCCCGACATGAGCGAGCTCGGGCAGCCGACCGGCGACCTCGCGGGCGCGGCCTCCGGGCAGGAGCAGCGCGCGAGCATCTGGCCGCACGTCGAGGAGCGGATCGTCGACCTCGTCGCCGACCACACCTCGACCCTCGTCTTCTCCAACAGCCGGCGCCTGGCCGAGCGGCTCACGACGCGGCTCAACGAGATCTGGGAGGAGCGCGTCGAGGCCGCCGACGGGGCCGACGAGGTGGGGGCGGAGGGCGCGACGCCGCGGCCGGCGGTCCTCAAGGCCACGCCGGCGCAGGTGATGGCCCAGTCCGGTCAGTCCGCCGGCGCCGCACCGGTGCTCGCGCGCGCGCACCACGGCTCGGTCAGCAAGGAGCAGCGCGGCCAGATCGAGGAGGAGCTGAAGTCCGGCCGCCTGCCCGCGGTCGTCGCCACGAGCAGCCTCGAGCTCGGCATCGACATGGGTGCCGTCGACCTCGTCGTGCAGGTCGAGTCGCCGCCGTCGGTCGCCTCCGGGCTGCAGCGCGTCGGGCGCGCCGGCCACCAGGTCGGCGCCGTCTCCCGCGGCGTGCTCTTCCCGAAGTTCCGCGGCGACCTCGTGCAGACCGCCGTCGTCGTCGAACGGATGCTCTCGGGCAGCATCGAGGCGCTCCACGTGCCGCAGACGCCCCTCGACGTGCTCGCCCAGCAGGTCGTCGCGATGTGCGCGCTCGACGAGTGGACGGTCGACGACGTGCTCGCGCTGGCCCGTCGCTCCGCGCCCTACGCGACACTGACCCGCCCGGTGCTCGAGTCCGTCCTCGACATGCTCGCGGGTCGCTACCCCAGCGAGGACTTCGCCGAGCTGCGCGCCCGCATCACCTGGGATCGGCTGTCCGACACGCTGACCGGTCGCCGTGGTGCGCAGCGGCTCGCCGTCACCTCCGGCGGCACCATCCCCGACCGCGGGCTCTACGCCGTCTTCCTCGCGACGGGTGAGGGGCCGGGCCGGCGGGTCGGCGAGCTCGACGAGGAGATGGTCTACGAGTCACGGGTCGGTGACCTCTTCACGCTCGGCACGAGCACCTGGCGGATCGAGGACATCACCCACGACCGCGTGCTCGTCACACCGGCGCCGGGCCTGCCCGGCCGGCTGCCGTTCTGGAAGGGCGACTCCCTCGGGCGCCCCGCCGAGCTCGGCCGCGCGGTCGGCGAGTTCGTCCGCGAGGTCGAGGCCCTCTCCCCCACCGCCGCCCGCGAGCGGGTGATGGCGGCCGGGCTCGACGAGTGGGCGGCCGACAACCTCCTCACCTACCTGCGCGAGCAGCGCGAGGCCACGGGCCACGTCCCCGACGACCGCACCGTCGTCGTCGAGCGCTTCCGCGACGAGCTCGGCGACTGGCGCATCGCCGTGCACTCCCCCTTCGGCGCGCAGGTGCACGCCCCGTGGGCGCTCGCCCTGTCGGCGCGGATGCGCGACCGCTTCGGCGTCGACGTGCAGGCGATGCACGGCGACGACGGCATCGTCCTGCGGCTGCCCGACCTCGAGTTCGACGACGTCGAGGGCATCGACCGGCGCAGCGTCGGCCGTGAGCTGCTCGACCTCGTGACCCTCGACCCCGACGACGTGCGCGGCATCGTCACCGACGAGATCGGCGGCTCCGCCCTGTTCGCGAGCCGGTTCCGCGAGTGCGCCGCCCGCGCCCTCCTGCTCCCCCGCCGCCGGCCCGACCGGCGCCAGCCGCTGTGGCAGCAGCGCCAGCGCGCCTCGCAGCTCCTCGAGGTCGCGAGCCGGTTCCCGACCTTCCCGATCGTCCTCGAGGCCGTGCGCGAGTGCGTCCAGGACGTGTTCGACGTACCCGGGCTCGTGGAGCTCATGCGCGACGTCGCCGGGCGCAAGGTCACCGTCGTCGAGGTCGAGTCGAGCACGCCGTCGCCCTTCGCGAAGTCGCTGCTGTTCGGCTACGTCGCGCAGTTCCTCTACGAGGGCGACACCCCGCTCGCCGAGCGCCGGGCCGCGGCGCTGGCCCTCGACCCCTCGCTCCTCGCCGAGCTCCTGGGCGGCTCCGAGGGGCTCGCGCTGCGCGACCTCCTCGACGCCGAGCAGGTCGCCCGCACCGAGGCCGAGCTGCAGCGCCTGACGCCCGAGCGCGCGGCCCGCGACGGTGACGACGTCCTCGACCTGCTGCGCGTCCTCGGCCCGCTGTCCGTCGACGGCGTGCTCCAGCGCTGTCGCGAGGGCGTCACCGGCGCCGACGTCGAGGGCTGGCTCGCCGACCTCGCCGCCGCCCGCCAGGCGATCCCGGTGCGCGTGGCCGGCGAGGACCGCTGGGCCGCCATCGACGACGCCTCCCGGCTGCGCGACGCCCTCGGGGCCTCGCTCCCGCCGGGTGTGCCGCAGACCTTCCTCGAGCCGGTCGCCGACCCCCTCGGCGACCTCGTCGCGCGCTACGCCCGCACCCACGCGCCCTTCCACGCCTCCGAGGTCGCCCGGGCCTACGGCATCGGGGTCGCCGTGGCCGCGCAGACCCTCGCCCGGCTCGTCTCCTCGGGGCGCGTCGTCGAGGGCGAGCTCCTGCCGACCGGCGGCGGCTCCACCGAGTTCTGCGACGCCGAGGTCCTGCGGATGCTCCGCCGGCGCTCGCTCGCGGCGCTGCGCGCCGAGGTCGAGCCGGTCACGCCCGACGCCTTCGGGCGCTTCCTCGGCGAGTGGCAGGGCATCGGTGGGCGACTGCGTGGGCGCGACGGCGTCCTGCGGGCCGTCGAGCAGCTGAGCGGTGCGGTCCTGCCCGCGAGCGCCGTCGAGTCGCTCGTCCTGCCCGCCCGCGTCGCCGACTACACCCCGGCCCTGCTCGACGAGCTGATGGCCGGGGGCGAGGTGCTGTGGTGCGGCCACGGCTCCCTCCCCGGCGACGACGGCTGGGTGTCGCTGCACCTCGCCGACTCCGCGCACCTCACGCTGCCCGGCCCGGACCCGGAGCGGGTGCCGACCGAGCAGGGCATCGCCGTCCTCGACCTCCTCGCCGGTGGCGGCGCCCACTTCTTCCGGGGCCTCTCCGACCAGGTCGGCAGCACCGACGACGAGGCGCTCGCCACGACCCTCTGGGACCTCGTCTGGTCCGGCCGCGTCACCGGCGACACCTTCGCCCCCGTGCGCGCCGTGCTCGCGGGCGGCCGGACGGCGCACAAGCGCAGCACGCCCGCGCCGCGTCGCACCCGGTACGGCAGCCGCCGTGGGCCGCTCGGGGCGCTGGGGTCCGCCCCGTCGCGGCCGGCCTTCCCGGCGCGCTCCGGCCCCGCCCGGGTGACCGGTCGGTGGGCGCTGCTGCCGCCGGCCGACGCCGACCCGACGCTGCGCGCGCTCGCGACCGCCGAGCTGCTGCTCGACCGGCACGGCATCGTCACCCGCGGCGCGGTGGCCGCCGAGGAGGTCCCCGGCGGCTTCGCCGGCGTCTACCGGGTGCTCGGCAAGGCCGAGGAGAGCGGCCGGGTGCGGCGCGGGTACTTCGTCGAGGGGCTCGGCGCGTCGCAGTTCGGCACCTCGGGCGCGGTCGACCGGCTCCGCGCCGGCACCGGTCCGGCGGGCTGCGAGAAGCGGGGCGATCCCACGACGGTCGTCCTCGCGGCGAGCGACCCGGCCAACCCCTACGGCGCGGCCCTGCCGTGGCCGGACCGGGTCGCCGAGCCGTCCGACGGCGAGGGCGACGACAAGCGGCGCCGGCACCAGCCGGGGCGCAAGGCCGGGGCGGTCGTCGTCCTCGTCGACGGCGTCCTCGCGCTCTACGTCGAGCGCGGCGGCAAGACACTGCTCACCTTCGCCGACGACCCGGCCGTCCTCGCCCTCGCCGCCTCGGCCCTGGCCGACGCCGTCCGGCGGGGCCACCTCGGCCGGATCACCGTCGAGAAGGCCGACGGCGGGCAGCTCCTCGGCTCCGACCACCCCGTCGTCTCGGCGCTCGAGGCCGCCGGGTTCCACCTCACCCCCCGCGGTCTGCGGATGCGGCGGTGATCGTCGATGCCCGAGGGTGACACCGTCCACCGGACGGCCGACCGGCTGAACCGCGCCTTCGCCGGCCGCGTCGTGACGCACGCCGAGCTGCGCTGGCCCTCGGCCCCGGACGTCGACCTGCGCGGGGCGACCACGCTCGAGGTCGTGGCCCGCGGCAAGCACGTCCTCCAGCGCTTCGACACCGGCTCGACCCTCCACACGCACCTGCGGATGGAGGGCCAGTGGCGCGTCGAGCACCCCGGCCCGCGCACCGAGCGCACGCTGCGTCGGCAGGACCTGCGCGCCGCCGTGCTCACCGACGAGTGGTCCGGCTTCGGGCTGCGCCTCGGGATGCTCGACCTCGTGCCGACGGCGCGCGAGTCCGACCTCGTCGGTCACCTCGGCCCGGACGTCCTCGGCCCCGACTGGGACCCCGACCTCGCCCGCGACCACCTGCTCGCCCATCCGCGCACGCTCGTCGAGGCGCTCCTCGACCAGCGCACCCTCGCCGGGGTCGGGACCTTCTGGGCCAGCGAGCTGCTCTTCATCGAGCGGCTGTTCCCGTGGCAGCCGGCCGCCGAGGCCGACCCCGACCGGCTCGACCGGATGCTCGCCAGGCTGCACCGGCTCATGGCGGCGGCCGAGCGGACCGGGTGGCAGGGCAGCACCGGCATCCAACGGGCCGGCGAGGAGGCCTACGTCCACGCCCGCTCGGGCCGACCCTGCCGCCGCTGCGGCAGCACCGTGCGCGTCGCGATGGCCGGCGTGCCTCCTCGGGAGCGGACGATCTTCTCGTGCCCGACGTGCCAGGGCGGTCTCGCCCCCACCGACGACGGCCGCCCCCAGCGCCCCCTCGGCAGCACCCCGGGCCCGCGCGGCGCCTACCGCCGCCGCTCCCCCTGACCCACGGCCTCCACCACCTCACGAGCCCCGCCGCCCCACGAGCCCCCACCGCCTCCACTTTTCGGGGTCACCCCGAAATGTCCACGAGACCCCGGCTCGGAACCGGGGTGTCGCGGACGTTCCCCTGTGTCGCGCCCTGCCGGGGTGCCGTCGCGGTACCGGTGACCCCTCGCCGCGCCGGGGTGATCCCGCCGAGACGGTGCCGGCTCGCCGTGCCGGAGTGCCCTCGCGGTGCCGGTGCCCCCTCGCCGCGCCGGGGCGATCCCGCCGCGCCGGCGTGATCCCGCAGTGCCGGTGACAGCTCGCCGTGCCGGGGTGCCATGACACCTCGGCGCCGCGAGGTCGGGGCGGCAGGGTGAGGTCGGGACCGGGGCTCAGGCCGCGGAGGCGGAGACCTCGTCGGCGGCGATGGCCGGCGCGACGGGCAGGGTGACCGGGGCGGTCATCGTCTCGACGTGGGCGACGCGGTCGCGCACGAGGGAGAGCAGCTCGGAGAGGGTCATCCCGAGGCCGTCGCAGACCGAGGCGAGCAGCTCGGAGGAGGCCTCCTTGGTGCCGCGCTCGATCTCGCTGAGGTAGCCGAGCGAGACCGCCGAGGACTTGGCGACGTCGCGCAGCGTGCGCTTCTGCGCGGTGCGCACCTCGCGGAGCACCTCGCCCAGCTCGTGGCGGAGCAGGATCACGGTGCCTCCTCTCGGGACGTCGGCTCGTCGGTGGTCGCCCTACGGTACCGCGCCGGGGCCTCGTCGGCAGGGAGGTTCCGGACGGTCCCGACCTCGTGGACGAGCCGAGCCGTGAGGCTCGTGGCCCGGGCCCGCGGCCGGTCCTCGGAGAACGCGCGCTCCCCCACGGCTGTTCCCGCCGGCCGCGCCGCCCCCGCCGGGGTCACCGCGAGGCTCCCCCGGACCGTCGCGCCGCGCGCTCGGCGCGCTTGCGCACCGCCCGCTCGCTCGTGCGCCGCAGCCGCAGGGCCTGGATTAGGTAGTCGACCCCGGTGACGACGGTGACGACGACAGCGGCCCCGAGCAGGGTCCACGACAAGGCGTCCCAGAAGCCGCTGAAGGGCAGCGTCGAGCGCGGCCAGAGGAAGAACCCGATGCCGAAGGTCTGCAGCAGCGTCTTGACCTTGCCGCCCCGCCCCGCGGCCATGACGCCGTGCCGGATGACCCAGAAGCGGATCGCGGTGATGCCCCACTCGCGCACGAGGACGAGCACGGTGACCCACCACATGACCTCGCCGACGCTCGAGAGGCCGACGAGGGCCATCGTCACGAGCGCCTTGTCGGCGATCGGGTCGACGACCTTGCCGAAGTTCGTCACGAGGCCGCGGCTGCGCGCGAGGTCGCCGTCGATGCGGTCGGTGATCATCGCGACCGCGAAGACCCCGAAGGCCGCCCAGCGGTGGGCCGGGTCCTCGCCGCCGTGCGTGAGCAGCAGCCAGCCGAAGACCGGGACGAGGGCGAGGCGCAGCACCGTGAGGTAGTTGGCGATGTTCCACGCGCTCGGGCCGGTCTCGGGCACGACCGGGCTCGCGGGGTCGATCCCGACGCGGTACGGGTCGCTCATCCGCCCGTCGGCGAGCGGCCCGGGCCGCACGGGGCGTGGCGGGCGGGGGGTGGGTTCGCTCATCGCGGCTCCACCAGCAGGTCGACTCCCTCCGCCCCCACGACGACGCCCTCGACGAAGGACCCGACGGCGGGCAGCGCACCGTCGGTCATCCGCACGTGGCACACCCCGTCGACGTCCGGCCCCTGGTGGTCGGCCCGGCCGACGACGACCAGGGCGTCCTCCTCGTCGTGCTCCTCGACGAGGACGGTGACGGGCTCCCCGACGCGCTCGAGGGCGCGCTGCGCGGTCAGCTCCTCGACGAGGGCGGAGACGCGCTCGACCCGCTCGGCGACGACGTCCTGCGGCAGGTGGCCGTCGAGGGTCTCGCCCTCGGTGCCGTCCTCGTCCGAGTAGCCGAACACGCCGACGACGTCGAGCCGGGCCGCGGTGAGGAAGCGCTCGAGCTCCTCGACGTCGGCCTCGGTCTCGCCCGGGAACCCGACGATGACGTTGCTGCGGGCGCCGGCGAGCGGCTGACGTGCGCGCGCGCCCTCGAGCAGCCCGAGGAAGGGCTCGGTGCCGCCGAAGCGGCGCATCCGGCGCAGCAGCGGGGTCGAGGCGTGCTGGAAGGACAGGTCGTACCAGGGCGAGACGCCGGGCGTCGCGGCCATCGTCTCGAGCAGGCCGGGGCGCACCTCGGCCGGCTGGAGGTAGGAGACGCGGACGCGCTCGACGCCGTCGATGGCCGTGAGCTCGGGGAGGATCGACTCCAACAGCGTGAGGTCGCCGAGGTCCTTGCCGTACGACGTCGAGTTCTCGCTGACGAGGAACAGCTCGCGCACGCCCTGCCCGGCGAGCCAGCGCGCCTCGGCGAGGACGTCGGTGGGCCGGCGCGAGACGAACGAGCCGCGGAACATCGGGATGGCGCAGAAGGCGCAGCGACGGTCGCAGCCGCTCGCGATCTTCAGCGGCGCCCACGGGGCCGACCCGAGGCGCGAGCGGACGACCTCGGCGTCGTGCCCGGGCAGCGCCACGCTGTCGGACGCCGCAGGGCGCTCGACCGGCGAGAGCGGCAGCAGGCGACGGCGGTCGGTCGGGACGTGGGACTGGGGGCGGCTGCCGGCGAGGATGCCCTGGAGGTGGGTCGACATGTCGGCGTAGGAGTCGAACCCGAGCACCGCGTCGGCGTCCGGCAGCTCGTCGGCGAGGGTGCGCCCGTAGCGCTCGGCGAGGCACCCGACGGCGACGACGGCCCGGGTGCGCCCGGTCTCCTTGAGGTCGGCCGCCTCGAGGAGGGTGTCGATGGAGTCCTTCTTCGCCTGCTCGACGAAGCCGCACGTGTTGACGAGGGCGACATCGGCGTCGGCGGCGTCGTCGACGAGGGTCCACCCGTCGGCCGCGAGCCGGCCGGCGAGCTCCTCCGAGTCGACCTCGTTGCGGGTACAGCCGAGGGTCACGAGCGCGACGCTGCCGCGGGTCGCACTGGTCGTCATGCCGCCACTCTAGTTGCGCCGGGTCGGCCCCTCGGGCACCCCCGGTAGGGTCGCGCGCATGCTCGAGCACACGCAGGCCCGCATCGCCGCGCTGCTCGCGGACCACCCGGTCCTCGACGGCCACAACGACCTGCCCTGGGAGGCCCGCGAGCGGGTCGGCTACGACTGGGAGCGCCTCGACCTCGCGGCCGGCGGGCTCCCCACCCACACCGACCTCCCGCGGCTGCGCGAAGGCGGGGTCGGCGCCCAGTTCTGGTCGGTCTTCGTCCCCGCCGAGCTCCAAGGCGACGCCGCCGTCGCGGCCACGCTCGAGCAGGTCGACGCCGTGCACGAGATGGTCCGACGCCACCCCGGTGACCTCGCCCTCGCGACGACCCGCGCCGAGGTCGAGCAGGCCCTCGCGACCGGCCGCATCGCCTCCCTCATGGGCGCCGAGGGCGGGCACAGCATCGACTCCTCGCTCGGTACCCTCCGGATGCTCTTCGCCCTCGGCGTCCGGTACATGACGCTCACCCACAACGACAACGTGCCGTGGGCGGACTCCGCCACCGACGAGGCGGTGCTCGGCGGTCTCTCGGCGTTCGGCCGCGAGGTCGTCCGCGAGATGAACCGGCTCGGGATGCTCGTCGACCTCAGCCACGTCTCGGCCGACACCATGCGTGACGCGCTGGAGGTCACCGAGGCGCCCGTCGTCTTCTCGCACTCGTCGGCGCTCGCCGTCTGCGACCACCCCCGCAACGTCCCCGACGACGTCCTCGAGCGCCTGCCCGGCAACGGCGGCCTCTGCATGGTGACGTTCGTGCCCAAGTTCGTCTCCCCCGCCGTGCGCGAGTGGGACCTCGAGGCCGCCGATGCCGCAGCGGCCGAGGGCATCTCGTCGTCCGACTTCGTCGCCTACACCGCGTTCACCGCCGCCCGCCGCCGGACCCACCCGGCCCCCGCGGCCACGGTCGACGACGTCGTGGCGCACTGCGAGCACGTGCGCGAGGTCGCCGGCGTCGAGCACATCGGCCTCGGGGGCGACTACGACGGCGTCGACGTGCAGCCGGCGGGCCTCGAGGACGTCAGCGGCTATCCCCGGCTGCTCGCCGCCCTCGCCGAGCGCGGGTGGAGCGACGCCGACCTCGGCGCCCTCACGAGCGGCAACGCCCTGCGCGTCCTCGGGGAGGCGCAGGAGCGCGCCGGCGAGATCGCCGCGACCCGCGGCCCCGGCCTGGCGCGGATCGAGGTCCTCGACGGGGTCGCCGTCTGAGCGACGGGGACGCCCCGGGCGCAGCAGGTCAGGGGCGGTTGCGCATCACCGTCAGCGCGACGAGCCGCGAGATGACCATCGCGACGTAGAGCACGCCGCCGAGCTGCTCGATGGTGCTCACGGCGCGGGCCTCGGGCTTGACCGCGACGACGTCGGAGAGGCCGACGCTCGTCAGCTGGGCCGCCGAGAGGTAGATCAGCTCGAGGAAGGTACGACGATCGGACTCCGCGTGCCCGATGAACGAGCCGGGCCAGATCTCCTGGATCGCGAGGAAGACGTAGGCGAACGCGAAGACGAGCACCGTGAAGGCGGCGCCCACGGCGAAGAGCTCGTCCTTGGTCACCCAGGAGTCCTCGAACATGTACGAGATGAGCGCGTACGCCGTGTAGAAGTAGAAGAGCGCGAGCACCGAGTGCGCGAACACCAGCACGGAGCCGGTGTCGTCGACGAGGCTCCAGATCTCGAGCACGGCCGCGGGCAGGGCGAGGGTCGCCGAGAGCCACGTGAGCGCCGGCGTGCTGCGCACGGTGAAGACGGCGGTGACGAGCGCGGCGAGGCTGAGCAGCGAGATGACGGCGCGTCCGCCCTCGGTGTCCTCGAGGAAGGGCAGCAGGAGGATGACGAGGATCTGCACCGCGAGGAGCATGGCCGAGGGCTGCTTGCGCAGCGTCGCCTTCCACCGCTCCCACGTCGACGGCGGCTCCCGCAGCTCCTCCCAGGTCGAGGTCATGGGAGCACGGTAGCCGGGCGGCGACCGCGGCCGGTCACCGGCGGCCCGTCAGCTCCCAGGCGTCCTCGCCGTCGTCGTCACCGTCGTGGTACTCGACGGCCGCCGGGTAGCGGTCGAGGTCGTCGGCCACCGCGTCGCCGCCGTAGCGGACGACCGGCACCTCCGCCGTGTCGTCCTCGGGGACGGCGTGGCCGGCGGCCGCGGCGGACGCCAGCGTGTGCGCGTCCCCGTCCATCGCCTCGCCGTCGAACGGCACGTCCGCGTCCGGCACGTCCTCGCCGCGCAGCAGCGCGAGCGTGGTCGGCAGGTCGTCGGCCTTGACGAGCACGTCGCGCGCCTTCGAGCCCTCCGAGGGCCCGACGACGCCGCGCGACTCGAGGAGGTCCATGAGGCGCCCGGCCTTGGCGAACCCGACGCGCAGCTTGCGCTGGAGCATCGAGGTCGAGCCGAACTGCGTCGTGACGACGAGCTCGGTCGCCTGGAGCAGGAGGTCGAGGTCGTCGCCGATGTCGTCGTCGACCTGCTTCTTCGGCGCGGCGACGACGACGTCGTCGCGGTAGCGGGGCTTGAGCTGCTCGGTGACGTGCGTGACGACGGCGTGGATCTCGGACTCGGTGACCCACGCGCCCTGGACGCGCATCGGCTTGCTCGCACCCATCGGGAGGAAGAGCGCGTCACCCTGGCCGATGAGCTTCTCGGCGCCCGGCTGGTCGAGAACGACGCGGCTGTCGGCGAGCGAGGAGGTCGCGAAGGCCATCCGCGAAGGGACGTTGGCCTTGATGAGGCCGGTGACGACGTCGACCGAAGGGCGCTGGGTCGCGAGGACGAGGTGGATGCCCGCCGCGCGCGCCAGCTGGGTGATGCGGACGATCGACTCCTCGACGTCGCGCGGCGCGACCATCATGAGGTCGGCGAGCTCGTCGACGATGACCAGCAGGTACGGGTAGGGCGTGATGACCCGCTCCGACCCCGGCAGCGGCTTGACCTTGCCGGCACGGACCGCCTTGTTGAAGTCGTCGACGTGCTTGAACCCGAACGCCGCGAGGTCGTCGTAGCGGGTGTCCATCTCGCGCACGACCCACTGGAGGGCCTCGGCGGCCTTCTTCGGGTTGGTGATGATCGGCGTGATGAGGTGCGGGATGCCCTCGTAGGCGGTCAGCTCCACGCGCTTGGGGTCGACGAGGACCATCCGGACCTCGTCGGGGGTCGAGCGCATGAGGATCGAGGTGATCATCGAGTTGACGAAGCTCGACTTGCCCGCGCCCGTGGCGCCCGCGACGAGCAGGTGCGGCATCTTCGCGAGGTTGGCGATGACGTAGCCGCCCTCGACGTCCTTGCCGACACCCATGACCATCGGGTGCTCGGACCCGCGCGCGACCTGGCTGCGCAGGACGTCGCCGAGGCTGACCTTCTCGCGGTCGGTGTTGGGGATCTCGATGCCGATCGCCGACTTGCCGGGGATCGGGGACAGGATGCGCACGTCGGCGCTGGCGACGGCGTAGGCGATGTTCTTCGAGAGGGCCGTGACCCGCTCGACCTTGATGCCCGGGCCGAGCTCGACCTCGTAGCGGGTGACGGTCGGGCCACGGGTGAAGCCGGTGACCTGCGCGTCGATGTCGAACTGGTCGAGGACGGTCGTCAGCGACTCGACGACGCGGTCGTTGGCCGCGCTGCGCGCCTTGTGCGGGCTGCCCGGCTCGAGGACGCCCGAGTCCGGCAGCGTGTAGGTGATGTCGCCGGCGAGCGAGAGCTGCTCGACGCGCGGGGGCAGCTGCGCGGTGGGCGGCGCCTCGAGCGGGGCCTTGGCCTGGACCTGCCGGGCGAGCGCCTCCGCCGCGGCCGGCGGGGCCGTCTGCGAGGACGCGGCGGCGGGCTCCGGGGCGGACGCGGGGCGCTTCTGCCCGGGACGCAGCCGCTTGCCGGTGCGCGGGTCGACGACCGCGGCCTGCTCGAACGCCTCGTCGCCGTGCATGGAGGCCTCGGCGTCGGCGAGCTCACGGGCGGTGCGGCGGCGGCGCGTCGCCTTCGGGGCCGGCTCGGGCTCGGGCTCGGCGTCGGGGTGGTGGCCGGTCAGGCGGTCCATCGCCCCGCGCAGGCGCTCGGGCACCTGGTGCAGCGGGGTCGCGGTGAGGACGAGGAGGGAGAACAGGCCGAGGAGGAGCAGCAGCGGGACGGTGCCGTAGACCGACACGGCCGCCTCGAGCGGGCTGGAGGCGAGGAAGCCGATGATGCCGCCGGCCGCGCGCATCCCGTCGGCGCCCTCGGGCGGGGTCGGGATGCCGGCGGAGACGTGGACGAGGCCGCAGGCGGCGAAGGCGAGCGCGGTGGTGCCGACGGCGGCGCGGGAGGTCGACTCCTCCTCGCGCGGCGCCCGCAGCACCCGGATGCCGAAGGCGAGGAGCACGAGCGGGACGGCGTAGCCGACCTTGCCGAAGGTCCCGGCGACGACGGCGTGGACGATCGTGCCGACGGCGCCCGGCATCCCCCACCACTCGCGGGCGGCGACGACGACCGACAGCGCGACGAGCAGGAAGCCCACGCCGTCGCGGCGGTGCTCCGGCTCGAGGTCCCGCCCGGCGTCACCGACCGTGCGCGCGACGGCGCCGGTGGCGTGGGCCAGGCCCATCCACGTGGTCTGGGCGGCGCGCAGCGGCAGTGGCAGCCCGCCCGAGCGCGCGGGTCGCTTGGCCGCCGTCCGGGGGCTCGCCGCCTTCTTCCGCGTCGCGGGGCGCGTGCTGCCACCCCGGGAGCGGGAGGTGGGGGACGTACGTGTCGCCATGGTCGCAGGCTACGCGAGCGTCACAGCCGACTCACGTGTCACACGCGGCACGGGAGCCACGGATTTCCCGCCCGACCGCCGGCGTTCCCGGCCGACACGCACGTGCGGTGCCCCGCTCGACCCCTGTCGCCGAGCGGGACACCGCACAGTCGTGCCGGCCGGGTGGACCGGGTGCGGCCCCCTGCGGAGCCTGCCCGTTCCCGTCGGTGGGCTCCCCCTGCGGAGCCGGCCCGACGTCCTGCCGTGCGTCGTGGTCACCGGAGCCCTGCGCCCCGGCGGTCGTGCCCACCTCCTCCACCGGTGTGGAGTTGACTGGTCACTGACGCGTACTTTACGAACTCTTTACCCGGTTCGCTAGAGGTTCGAAGAACTTTGTCGATCCGCTCACCTGTCGGACGGCGCCTGGGGGGGACGCTGTCGCGGTCGGCCCCTGCAGGCCCACCGGATGTCGTCCGATGGGAACCACTTTACGGAGGCTTTACCTTTCCGGGGCGGGTTCGGCGATTTCTCTCCCAACGTCATCGGAACGGATGAGTGGCCGTGGCGCCGCAACGGCTACCGATTCCGTAGGTGGGGGCTCGCCGAGCAGCCGATCCGCGCCGGAACCGTGCGAGGACGCTCAGTGCGGAATCGGTTGAAGGGTCGACGACCCTCGCGTGGTCGGGCTCAGGCCTCGATGACCGTCGGGATGATCATCGGGCGCCGGCGGATCTTGCGCCCCACCCACGGTCCGATCGTGCGCCGCACGACCTGCTGGAGCTGGTGGGAGTCCGTGACGCCCTGGGCCGTCGCGTCCTCAAGCGCCCGTATCGATACGTGGACGACCCACAGCAAGGGAACGAGAAGCGCGATCACGCCCCAAGCCCGATTGGTGTTCGCGACACGATGCCGGCGCCAGTCCCAAGCACACAAAACCGTTACAACTGCCCCTACGGATTGGTACTTTCGCCGCCCCAATAAGTCGAGCAAGCCGTGGGATGGCGGCGAGCCCCGGCTCGACTTGCATACTGATTAGATGTCCACGCGCATATGCTCTCCAAGTCTCAGACATCCCGTGCGTTATGCACCTGCACGAAGGCAACACATTCTGGCCTGGGTCGTTGAAGGTGGGACCGCTCGCCGGCAGAACTTCCGATGATTTGCCTGCAAAAGTGGTCGCCGTGCGGATGAACGAGTTCATCAGATCGTCAGACCATCCACCTCTAGCAACGGTAAAGTCCTGATGAGCCTCGTCCCAAGATGGTCGCCCTAATCCGAACGAAGCTGCCTGCATTAGTAGAGCGGGTGGCACCAACACGTCTGCATCCGTGCCATAGACTTCCGCCGCGCCAGCAGGGTCCGCCAGGGCTGCCACGACTAAATTCTCTCGACCCGGAAACCTGGCACGCACAGTCTCTAGCGTTGAGCCGCTTCCCGTCCAGCCGTCCAAGATCACTACAGAACCGACCTGGTGGCTGTCAACGAAGTTCGCCGAAGACCGCCCTAGCCCGTGTTCACGGTCGAACCCAGCGATCGCCCACTCAAGAGGCCGCACCGAGTGAGGCCACGCCGCAGCAACTGCGGCGCCGACAGAGATGCCTCCCCGGGCGAGTGCCAAGAGCCGTATAGGCGACGGGAGAGCTGCGAGTTTCCCCACCAAACGAGCCATCGCGTCCGGCAACCAACAGGCACTGAAGCTCAACTCACGTTCGAAAACAGGCGCAAGCTGCAAATCACGCATATGTTCCTTGGCGAGACTGCGAGCGAACTCACCGTCTGTGACTTGCATCAACATGTGCACCTTGCGCATGCCTCATCACCCTCCCAATCTGCTTTGCAGTTGAGACAACAAATCCGCCGTCTGCTCTACAGACCTTCGAAGGGCGGGACGAGGCGCCACATGGGGTGCAGATTCCCGCAAAGTGAGCTCGAATGCACGTGACTCAAGAATCGCCTCTAATAGTTCCCGAGTGCGAGCTAGCTCCGCTATTGACTTCCTCGTCAACTTCGTGACCTGCTCATCGAAGTCACCAAATACTTCAATCGCCTCACTCTCGAAGGTGGGGATCGGCTTGCGCCCCGATTGCCAAAAGGTAATGCTCTTACCCAGAAGCAAAGCGGGGCGGACCCCAGTCGATGCTTCCAGGTTCTTCAGGAGCAGGAGTTTGGTCAGCTCACGCTCCCACATCAACGCCCCAATGCAGCGGATATCTCCACTCTGCAATTCATTGTCTTGTAGGTATTTCAGCACTAACCAACCACGAAGACTGTGTTCCACCAACGATCGCGATTGAACGCTCTCTGGATGTCCAGAATTTATGTCATGGTATGAACGAAAGGGGTAGCCCATGATTCGCGAAGAACTTCTTAGGAACTCCGACCTCCCTAAAGACTCTAACGAGTCGAAAAACTCTTCCCGGAGAAGTGACTTGGCGTATGGCTGAAAGTCAGCGCCACTCAACACCTTCACTCTGCCAAATTCTTCCCCGAAAACGATCTTCAAGTTTTGCAACAAGTCGTGCTCCTTCTGAAGGTTCTCATCAGACCGAGACCAGCCACTCCAGGGGACCACAACCACCTTCTTCACCGTACCTACCTCGAGGCGTCTACGCAGGTACTCAAAATATAGTAAATCCATTAACGGAATCAACGGGCGTAGACTCAACTCGTAGACCACGAGATCTACAATGGCATCACCGCCCTCTCGAAAGTACGACGGTAATTCTCCACTCAACCTCGGCTTGGCGCCTAGCTTCCTTCGACTGGATCTACCCAAAATTCTCTGAAAATGCGCCATTGTGCTACGCCATCGCTCTGCATACCTGGCGGAAAATGTCAGAAGCAGCGATTGCACAACCACGCCACCTACGGCGCCTACGAACCACATCAGGATCGACACTTGCTATGCCTTTCTCTTCAATAGTTCCTCAGCAGCCCACCGGGCGCTGAGGAGGCAGTCCGTGAGGTTTCCGGAGCCTTGATAGCGACCAACGAACATGGATCCCAACTCTCCCGCCGCGAAGAGACCTGGAATCGCCCCATGGATCCCCCAGACTTTTCCGCCATAACCTCGAGTGATCCCCCCTTGCGTGTTGAGAATCGCGCCTTCTACTGGGATGCCTACAAACGGAGCATCTCCGAGCTTCTTAATGGCAGATCGTGTTTCTGCAATTATCGCGTCTTCTCGGATCGAAACTAGCGCCCTACGTAGGGACGTTTCTGCTTTTTCCGGGTGATGAAATCCCAGATAGCCCGGCGCGTGCCCGGCATCTCGCCCCAGCACGCTCTCTTGAGAGTTGGAAGCCAGCGAAGTGACGGCTATGGCCCTCGACAACCTTTGCCTAAAAGGTCCGCGCGAACCACTCAAAGCCCACCCGTGACGCGACACATCTGGCTGCGGAATCAGACGGCCACTCTCAGCATCCATCAACAGATAGTCGCGGCCGTAAGACTTATAGAGTGGGCTTGGCGTCACACCAAGTACCGTTCGACCGTAGCGAAACGCATAATACGGACCGCAGTAACTGAGATGATTGTGCGGAACCGCCCCTACAGAGACTGCTATGCGAGCTCCATCGCCACGGGCGAACGGCGAACCCAGCGTAAGTGGCGGCGCATGAGACTGGCGCAATGTGGCCGCACTGCCACCGCAACACAGAACTACTCCCCAACGACTTCGAACAACGGATTTCCTATTCATTCTGGTGAAATGCACCTCGTCCACCCTGCCGAGCCGATCCAGCCGCAAAGACCGAACTCGAGCACCGTTCACCACGACTGCGCCATTCGATTTCACGCTCGTCTGCAAGTCCTTGAGGCGCTTCCCGGGAAGTTCTTCACCCCATTTTTCGATCGAATTCGCTCCCTCAACCTCGGGAAAGTCAGCCTTCGCGCTGTGGCGCTTCTCTAAACGATATCCGTACTGGTTCGCGATAGAGACAATGTTTTGGCTTTCCTCGACCCATTGCTCAAGCATCACTGACTCTGCGCCAAGGGCTTTCAGATATAACACCGTTCCGCGCCGATCGCTACTAGAGAGGAAGCCACCCCCACTAATCTTTGAGTTGCCGCCCGCCTTCTCAGCCGATGCGGCATCAAGGATTAGGACCGAGGCCCCCTTGCGCAAGAGTTCCGCAGCGCACACCGCGCCCGCAAGACCGAAACCCACCACCACTGCGTCAAACACAGGGCAATTTCTAGACATATCAAGCGCCAATCAGGTGTGCATGCAAACGCCTCTTTAGCCAATCGTCTAGCGAACTTGTTGAAAGTTTTTCCAGGCACCACATGTATGCCCAGTCTCTGTCGCCAAGGAGCACGGAGACGAAGACCGAGGCGCTTTCACAGTCTTGCGCCTCCATGAGAAGCTTGGCGTCGACCAGGGAGAAGTCGCACCGAATCCCAAGTCGAGATTCCACCGCTTTTTCAATCAACGCATCGGAACTAAAGCAAGAATCCGCAAGACGATCGCTCGGCTTGTTCGATATTAAGCCTAGGCTGGTCTTCGCCAACAGATACGACGCAAAAGAAGGGTCGTCCTCACAGCGTCGGGCAAACCTGAGATACTCAAGAACTCTCAACATCCTTGATTCTGTCAAGGAAATGGACCGGGTATAGTCTTTGGCTAGGACGGAGACACGGATATTGTGTCCGCATGACTTCAAATCGCGAGCGATTCTCTGCGCTAAGTCGTGACGAACTTGCTCATTGTGAGAATAGATGACATCAACATCGCTATATGTTTTACCTTCAGCGAAATGAAAGTCTCCATATTTGAAGGAGCCTTTCACGTAGCAGCCTTCAGCGCTTCTTTCAACAGTTTCTAAGACGCTGCGCTGTAGAGCGTGGCGAGAAGTTGCGTAGGCACCTGAATCATCATTTGAGCGCAAGGGGGCAGCCTCCGTAGTGAGAAGTGCACGGAAGTCGCTGGCCCCTTGCCGCTTCCTTCGCGGCGCGAAGAGTCATACCGCTCAAACGTTGCGCGTCTTTCTGGGTGGCTTCCATTTGCATCGTGAAGGCCGTCGGGACCGTAGCATCACCCATTTGAACGCAGCACGCGGTGGCCGTGCCCCGACCCAGATCCAGAGACAGGAAACCTTTGGATCGTAGTTTGCATTTGTGTTCATGGGCGTCGGTGCGCCTAATGTCATCGAAATGAGGCCCCCATTCCGTCGCGATCTCTTGCGCTAAAGATTCGTACTGTTGTAGGGCCCCAGCGCTGCCGAAAGTGTTCTCAAAAATCAACTTGATCCGTCGAACGCCGTCGGCCTTGAGTTCCCGGAGAGTTTTCCTTAGCGATCTGACTGTGAAGGTGCTCGGACGATTTGGGCTCATCACTATGGTCGCTTCAACCGTCGTAATCTGGGCCAGGGCGCGGCGATTCTTCGAGAGAGTGCCGTTATCCACTTGCACACCAAACGCAATGCTGGGAATGTGGGTATCGTGAACACTGATGGTCACCTGCTCTGGTGGAGCAGCGGTCAAGTAATCAAGGTGGGGCTCGACGCATAGCCCATTCGTCAATATTCGATACTTAAACCCGCGTGAGATGAAGATCGAGACGAGCGCAGCAAAGTTGGCGAACAGTAGTGGTTCACCGCCAGTAAACCTCACCTCTTCGCATCCCATTTCTTCTAGGGTTTCAGCAAAGTTGCCAGCACGTCGCATGACTACTGGGCTTAAGTGAGCAGACTCTGTGAATTTGGGCGCCACGTAACAGAATGAGCACGCTGCATTGCACAGGTTGGGAACAAAAACGAATGCGGCCCTCGCGCCGTAGTCCGACCACTCTGCCTTCATATCCTCAGCCCCCCCGCTAACCGACAGACTCACAGCGCGGTACTGCGAGTACGCAGACGGTAGTGCAAGTCTGTTGATGAGACCAGACCTTGTCCGTCCGTTCATCCGCTTTCCGCAGGCGAGGCGGCGCGGTGGGACCCATGACCGGCGACCGCCGAGCATGAGATTGCGCTACCCCTAGCGCATGCCGGCGTCGCCGAGGAGCGGCTCAAGTCAACAAAGCATCGCGGATTCCGGCCTTCGCATGGGACATCAATTGTTGGATCGAACGCGACCCAGTCCCACCGACAGTGTGTCGAGATGCACTTCTTACGGGACGCCTGTCGCCTTCGGCTCCGCGCTCGCATCAGAGACCCCGGAAGATCCTTTTTGCTGCAGGACGGTGACCGATGGGAGACCTTCGAAGGTGGGTTCGTTGCGTGTGGGGGGCTGTGAACCTTGGCCGGCGTGCCAGTAGATGGCAGAAGTGGGAGGGGTGAGTCCCGTGGGGTGGTGTAACTGCGCCGTCGCGTGAGGCTCTGCTGGGTCGACTATGCCGTGAGCTCGGCGGTGGTGGCTACCTCCTTGGTTGTGGCGGTGTCGATGGTCTTCATGGACTCCTCGGAGAGGTAGCGGCGGTCGCAGGCGGCCCATTCGTCGTGGGTCTCGACCAGGACGGCACCGGCCAGGCGGAGCAGGGCTTCGGGGTTGGGGAAGACACCGACGACATCGGTGCGGCGTTGGATCTCCTTATTGACCCGCTCCAGGGGGTTGGTCGACCAGATCTTGCGCCAGTGCGCCTGGGGGAAGGCGGTGAACGCGAGGATGTCGTCGGCGGCCTCGCGCAGCATCGACTCCACCACCGGCAGCTGCCGCCCGAGCATGGTGGCGATGACGTCGAGCTGGTCACGCACGTGCTGGGCGTCGGGTTGGGCGAAGATCGTGCGGATCGCGGCGGCGACCATCTCGGCGTTGCCCTTGGGGACCTTGGCCAGCACGTTGCGCATGAAGTGCACGCGGCAGCGTTGCCAGCTCGCGCCGAAGAACACCGAGGCGATCGCGGCCTTGAGGCCTTCGTGGGCGTCGGAGATGACCAGCTTCACCCCGTGCAGGCCGCGGGCCTTGAGCGAGCGGGCAAAGGCGGTCCAAAACGCCCCGTCTTCACTGTCGCCGACGTCGAACCCGAGGACCTCCCGGTGCCCGTCGGCGCGCACGGCGGTGGCAACCACCACCGCCTGCGAGACCACCCTGCTGTTGACGCGGGCCTTGCAGTACGTGGCGTCGAGGAACACGTACGGGTACTGCGCGTCCTTGAGCGAGCGGGCCCGAAACGCGCCGACCTCCTCGTCGAGGTCGGCGCAGATCCGCGACACCTCCGACTTGGAGATCCCGCTGTCGGCGCCCAACGCCTTGACCAGGTCATCGACCTTCCTGGTGGACACCCAGTGGGAGCGGGCCGTCCACCCTTTCCACTCTGGCGGGGGGCAGCCCGGCGGAGTAAAGCCGAAGACGTCGCGGCAGTTTGCGCGCGGCGAACGTGAACCTCACGGGCGGATGCTTAGACATCCACACCGCAACCGAAGGTTGGTCCGTCATCAACGGCCCGCGTAACCAATCTCGTGGATGACTACTACAGCACTCCGCTTGTCTTCAATGGCGTGACCTGCCTCAGCGTTCTTGTGTGGAGGCCCGAGGCAAAGATAGCCGTCTCAACGGACACGGGCCCGTCGCCGAGGATGGGCCCGATATGCGGGGGGTGCCCTTATGCGCTCCCCCGTTTCGGTGGACGGAGCACATCCGATTTTTAAGAGTCAAGCCTCGATCACGGTAGGGATGATCATCGGGCGACGACGGATCTTGCGCCCCACCCACGGCCCGATCGTGCGGCGCACGACCTGCTGGAGCTGATGCGAGTCCGTGACGCCCTGGGCTGTCGCATCGTCGAGCGCCTGCTCGATGCGCGGGCGGATCTCCTCAAAGACCACGTCGTCCTCGACGAAGCCGCGCGCAGTGATCTCCGGCCCCGCGACGACTTTGCCTGTCACAGAGTCGATGACGACGACAACGGAGATGAAGCCCTCGTCGCGCAGGATTCGCCGGTCCTTGAGGAGCGTCTCGTCGGCGTCGCCGACCGAGGAGCCGTCGACGTAGACGTACCCGCACTCGACAGCCCCAGCGATGCTGACCCGGCCGTCGACGAGGTCGACGACGACACCATCCTCGGCAAGCGCAACATTACGATGAGCGACACCTGTTGCCTCGGCAATTCTAGCGTTGGCAACGAGGTGCCGCCATTCTCCATGGACCGGCATCACGTTTTTTGGCCGCAACACGTTATAGAAGTAAAGCAGTTCGCCTGCACTTGCGTGCCCTGAAACGTGCACGTGCGCGCTTTCCTTGTGTATGACCGATGCGCCGAGACGCATCAAGCCATTGATGACTCGATAAACGGCGTTTTCGTTCCCGGGGACCAAGGATGACGCCAGGAGGACCGAATCGCCGGGACCAATTTCGATTCGGTGGTCGCGGTTGGCCATCCGGGACAGGGCCGCCATCGGCTCACCCTGGCTGCCGGTGCACACGAGGACGACCTTGTCGTCGGGCAGATCGTTGAGCTGCTTGAGATCGACGAGGACACCGTCGGGCACCTTGAGGTAGCCCAGGTCGGCGGCGATCCCCATGTTGCGCACCATGGAGCGTCCGACCATGGCAACCTTGCGTTCGAACTGGGCGGCAATGTCAAGAACCTGTTGAATTCGGTGCACGTGTGAAGAAAAACTAGCAACAATCACGCGTCCGCGTGTCGTTGCAAAAACCTCCTCGATCGCTGGCCGCACGTCCCTCTCGGCGGCCGTGAACCCGGAAACCTCCGCATTGGTGGAGTCCACTAGGGCCAGGTCGACCCCCTCCTCCCCGAGGCGGGCGAAGGCGCGCAGGTCGGTGAGCCGGCCGTCGAGCGGCAGCTGGTCCATCTTGAAGTCTCCGGTGTGGAGGATCGTGCCGCCGGGGGTGCGCACGAAGACGGCGAGGGCGTCCGGGATGGAGTGGTTGACCGCGACGAACTCGCAGTCGAAGACGCCGAGCCGCTCGCGCCCGCCCTCGGCGACCCCGAGGGTGTAGGGCGTGATCCGGTGCTCCTTGAGCTTGGCCTCGATGAGGGCGAGGGTCAGCTGCGAGCCGACGACCGGGATGTCGGGCTTGCGTCGCAGGAGGTAGGGGACGGCACCGATGTGGTCCTCGTGGCCGTGCGTGAGGACGATCGCCTGGACGTCGTCGAGGCGGTCCTCGATCGCGCTGAAGTCCGGGAGGATGAGGTCGATGCCGGGGTGGTGGTCGTCCGGGAAGAGGACGCCGCAGTCGATGACGAGCAGCTGGCCCTCGTGCTCGAGGACCGTCATGTTGCGGCCGACCTCGCCGAGCCCGCCGAGCGGGATGACGCGCACGCCCCCGGGGGCGAGGGGTGCGGGGAGGTCGAGGTCGGGGTGCGGGTGGCTCATGAGTCCTTCGGGGTGGGGAGGGTGGCGAGCGCCGCCCGGAGCGCCTCGAGGTGCTCGGGCGGGGACTCGACGAGGGGCAGGCGGACGCTCGCGTGCTCGATGACCCCGAGCTCGACGAGGGCGGCCTTGGCCATGATGGCGCCCTGCGAGGGCGACATGATCGCGTCGACGACGGGGACCAGGCCCCGGTGCAGTCGCCGCGCGTCGTCGAGGTCGCCGCGGTCGACGGCCTCGAGGATCGCCCGGTACTGGGCACCGGCGACGTGGCCGACGACGGAGACGACGCCGACGGCGCCGATCGCGAGGAGCGGCAGGTTGAGGGCGTCCTCCCCGCTGAACCACAGCAGGTCGGTGGCCGCCATGACGCGGGTCGAGGCGGCGAGGTCGCCCTTGGCGTCCTTGACGGCGACGATCCGCGGGTGCTCGGCGAGCGCCACGAGGGTCTCGGTGGCGAACGGGACGGCGGTGCGGCCGGGGATGTCGTAGAGCATGACCGGCAGCTCGGTGGCGTCGGCGACGGCGCGGCAGTGCGCGACGAGGCCGGCCTGGGTGGGCTTGTTGTAGTACGGCGAGACGAGCAGGAGGGCGTCGGCGCCGGCGTCGGCCATCCGCCGGGCCATCGCGACGGCGTGCGCGGTGTCGTTGGAGCCGCAGCCCGCGACGACCTTGGCCCGGCCGGCCGCGGCCGCGACGACGCGGCGCACGACGTCGACGCTCTCGTCGTCGGTCAGGGTGGAGGCCTCGCCGGTCGTGCCGTTGACGACGAGCCCGTCGTGGCCGGTGGCCAGGAGGTGCTCGACGACCGCCTCGACCCCCGGGCCGTCGACCGCACCGTCGGGGGTCATCGGCGTGACCATCGCGGTGAGGACGCGGCCGAACGGGGAGGAGGTCATGCACGCCAGACTAGTGCGCCCCTAGGCTGGGACCGTGCGCCAGTACCTCGACCTCCTCGACCACGTGATGACGACCGGCGTCGAGAAGTCGGACCGCACGGGCACCGGCACCCGGAGCGTCTTCGGGTACCAGATGCGCTTCGACCTCGCCGAGGGCTTCCCGGTGCTCACGACGAAGCGGCTGCACCTGCGCTCGATCATCGGCGAGCTCCTGTGGTTCCTGCGCGGCGACACCAACGTCCGCTGGCTGCAGGAGCGCGGCATCTCCATCTGGGACGAGTGGGCCGACGAGCACGGCGACCTCGGGCCGGTGTACGGGCACCAGTGGCGCTCCTGGCCGACGCCGGACGGGCGCACCGTCGACCAGGTCGCCAAGGTCGTGCAGGCGCTGCGGACCAACCCCGACTCGCGGCGGCACGTCGTCTCGGCCTGGAACGTCGCCGACGTCGACGACATGGCCCTGCCGCCGTGCCACACGATGTTCCAGTTCTACGTCCGCCCGGCCGCCGACGGCGGGCCGGCGTTCCTCGACTGCCAGCTCTACCAGCGCAGCGCCGACGTCTTCCTCGGCGTCCCGTTCAACATCGCGAGCTACGCCCTCCTGACGATGATGGTCGCGCAGCAGACCGACCTGCGGCCCGGCCACTTCGTCCACACCCTCGGCGACGCGCACCTCTACCTCAACCACCTCGAGCAGGCGACGCTCCAGCTGACCCGGGAGCCGCTGCCGCTGCCGACGATGACCATCGCGCCCCGGCTCTCGATCGACGCCTACGAGCTCGAGGACTTCGAGCTCGTCGGCTACGAGGCGCACCCGTCGATCAAGGCGCCGATCGCCGTATGACCCGCGTCTCGCTCATCGCCGCCGTCGCCCGCAACGGCGTCATCGGCGCGGGGCAGTCGATGCCGTGGCACCTGCCGGAGGACTTCGCGTTCTTCAAGCGCACGACGATGGGCCATCCCCTCGTCATGGGCCGGCGCACCTTCGACTCCATCGGGCGGGTGCTGCCCGGCCGGCGCCACATCGTCATCACCCGGCAGGCCGACTGGGCGCACGCCGAGGTCGAGACGGTGCACTCCCTCGTCGAGGCGCTCGCGCTCGCGGGCCCGGCCCACGAGGTCTTCGTCGCCGGCGGCGGGCAGGTGTACGCCGAGGCGATGCCCTACGCGCACCGGCTCCTCGTGACCGAGGTCGACCTCGAGCCGGAGGGCGACACGCACTTCCCACCCGTCGACCCGGCCACCTGGGTCGAGACCGAGCGCGTGCCGGGCGAGCGCTGCGCCTGGGTCACCTACGAGCGGCGCTGACCGCCCGGGACCTCCCCCACGGCGATCGCCGGCTCGACGAGGCTGCCGAGCCACACCCGGCCGTCGTGCTCGCGCACACCCGTCGCGACGTGCCAGCGGGTCGCGTCGAAGGACAGGTCGTGGACCACGCGCGCGGTGTCGTCGAGGGCGAGGACCCGCGCGGTGCGGCGCGGCGCCGGCTTGACGCGGTCCGGGAGGCGGCGGACGAGGCCGCGCACCGCGCGCGGGCTGCGCTGCAGCACCCCGAGGACGGGGTCGGTCGGCGAGGCGACGGTCACCCACACCAGCCCGTCGGAGCCGAGGGCGATGTTGTCCGGGTGGCCGGGCAGGTCCTCGACCCACGTCGTCACCTCGCCGGGCTCCCCTCCGTGCAGCGGGACCCGGCGGATGCGGCAGGTGCCGGTCTCGGCGACGAGCACCGCCCGCTCGTCGGGCAGGAGGGCGACGCCGTTGGCGAAGGCGAGCCCGTCGACGACCGTCGTGACGGCGCCGTCCGGGGTGCGGCGCAGCAGCCGCCCGGTGCACGTGTGCTCGACGAGGTCGTTCTTCCAGTCCTCGACCTGCCAGCGCCGGCTCGAGTCCGTGAACCAGATGGTGCCGTCGCGCTGGACGGCGGCGTTGTTCGTGAAGAGCAGGTGCTCGCCGTCGACCTCGGTGAGCAGCGTCTCGAGGTCGCCGCTCGCGGGGTCGAGGGCGAGCAGGCCGCGGTGGGCGTCGCAGACGAGCACCCGGCCGTCCGGCAGCCACTCGAGGCCGAGGGGGCGCCCACCCGTCACCGCGACGGGCGTCACCGTGCCGGCGGCGGGGTCGTGGACGTGGACGACGCCGTCGGCCGTCCCCGTCCAGACGCGCCCGTCGTCCCCGACGAGCACGTCCTCCGCACCGGGGCCCGGGACCGGCACGACGGTCAGCGGCAGCGTCATGCCCGGGAGCGTAGGGGCTGCCGGGCCGGGCGTCACCCGGGGCGCTCGGTAGGGTCGAGGCCGTGACCGTCCACGCCTCGCTCGCCGACCGGGTCGCCGTCCTGACGATCGACCGCCAGCACCGGCGCAACGCCCTCGACCTCGCCACCCTCGAGCAGCTGCACGACGAGGTCGTCGCCGCGCTCGCCGCCGGTGCGCGCGCGGTCGTCCTCACCGGCGCCGGCGGCCACTTCTGCGCCGGCGCCGACCTCACGGACCTCGAGGACGTCTCCTTCACGCAGCGCCTCGCCGAGGTCCTCCAGCACCTCGCGGCCGTCCCCGTCCCCACCGTCGCCGCGGTCGACGGCTCGTGCATGGGCCTCGGGATGCAGCTCGCGCTCGCCTGCGACGTGCGCGTCGTCGGCGACTCGGCCCGCTTCGCCGTCCCGGTCGCCAAGCTCGGCCTCATGGTCGACCACTGGACCCTCGACCGGCTCGCGCGGTGCTGGGGCGAGGGCGCGGCCCGGCAGCTGGTCCTCACGGCCGCCGTCCTCGACGCCGACGACGCGTGGCGCCTCGGGTTCGCGCAGGAGCGCGGGGGCCTCGACGACGCCCTGGCCCTCGCGACGCGTGCCGCGTCGCTCGCCCCCCTGAGCCAGGCCGGCTCCAAGGTCGGCCTCGGGGTCCGGCACGACGACGAGGCCGGGCTCGGGCGCTACGAGGCCGCGTTCGCCCACGCGTGGTCGAGCGAGGACCTCGTCGAGGGGCGGACCGCCTTCGCCGAGCGCCGCCCGGCCGTCTTCCGGGGGGTCTGACGATGACGACGCACGACCACTCCCACGACCACCCGCACGACCACGGGTCCGACGCCGGCCCCACGGCCGACGCGAGCGTCCGGGTCGCCCGCGCCAACGACGCGCCGGCCGTGGGCCGGGTGCAGGCCGACGTCTTCCGCGCGACCTACGCCGGCCGGCTGCCCGACGACGTCATCGCGCTCTTCGAGCCGGACGCCTTCGCGCGTGCCTGGCGGGCCGGCCTGACCGCCCCGCCCGAGGGCGTGCACCGGCTGCTCGTCGCGTGCGCCGGCCCGCAGGTCGTCGGCGCCGTCGCGCTGGGGCCGTCGCAGGACCCCGACGCCGAGGGGGCCTGGGGCGAGGTCACGCTCCTCGCCGTGCACCCCGACGCCCGCCGCCAGGGCCACGGCTCGCGGCTGGTCAACGCCGCCGTCGATCAGCTGCGCCAGGCCGGGGCCGACACCGTCACCGCGTGGCTGCTCGCCGACGACGAGGAGACCCGCGCCTTCCTCGCGGGCTCGGGGCTGGGCCCCGACGGCGCCTTCCGCGACCGCGTCGTCTCGCCCGACGGCGACACGCTGCGCGAGGTGCGGGTGCTGGCCCGGCTCGACGAGCCGGACGGGGGATGACGGGCTCCGCGGCGCCGCTCCCCCCGGAGCGGCGGCGCGAGGTGCGGCGCCAGGCCCTGTCGGTCGGCGGCGCCACGGGCCTCTACGGCGTCTCGTTCGGGGCGCTGTCGGTGGCCTCGGGCCTCGACGTCTGGCAGACGCAGGCGCTCTCGCTCCTGCTGTTCAGCGGCGGGTCGCAGTTCGCCGTCGTCGGGGTGCTCGGGGCCGGGGGCAGCGGCGTGGCCGCGGTGGCGACGTCGTCGCTGCTCGGTGTCCGCAACGGCCTCTACGCCCTGCAGACCTCGCGCTTCCTCGGCGTCGCGGGGCTGCGCCGGCTCGCGGCGGCCCAGCTGACCATCGACGAGTCGACCGCCGTCGGGGTGGCCCAGCCGGAGCGACCGGCCCAGCGGATCGGGTTCTGGCTCACGGGCATCGCCGTGTTCCTCGGATGGAACCTCATGACCCTCGTCGGCGCGCTCGTCGGCAACGCGCTCGGCGACCCCCGCACCTACGGGCTCGACGCCGCGGCGGCGGCGGCCTTCGCCGCGCTCCTCTGGCCGCGCCTGCGCAGCGGGGACGCGGCGGCCACCGCGGTGCTCGCCCTGTTCATCGCCCTCGTCACGAGCCCGCTCCTGCCGCCGGGCGTGCCGGTCATCCTCTCCGTGCTCGCCGCCCTCGCCGTCGGGCTGCGGCGCGGCGGACGGCACGAGGGGTCGCCGACGGCCGCCCCCGGTGAGCTCGACGGACGGGACCCGCTGCCGTGACGACCTGGACCACCGTGCTGCTCGCCTGCGCCGCGGCCTACGCGCTCAAGCTCGCCGGCTACCTCGTGCCCGCCCACTGGGTCGAGGGTGAGCGTCGTTCCCGCGTCATCGCCCTGCTGCCCGTCGCGCTGCTCGCCGCCCTCGTCACCGTCCAGACCGTCGCCGGGGACGCCGGGGCGCTCGTCCTCGACGCCCGCGCCGCGGCCCTCGCGGTGGCCGTCGTCCTGCTCCTCGTGCGCGCCAACTTCCTCGTCGTCGTCGCCGGGGCGGCCGCCACCGCGGCGCTGCTACGGGCCGTCGGCTGGGGCTGAGTCAGGCCGTGCGGTAGCGCTCGAGCACGACGTCGACCACGCGGTCGTCCGGGAGCAGCGGGGCGGTGACGACGTCGGCGCCGCACCCCTCGAGCCGGCGCTGGAAGAACCCCGGCGCCAAGAGGTACGAGACGAGCACGACGCGCTCGGCACCGTCGATGCGCGCCGCCGTCACCGCGCAGGCGGCCGGCGGCCGCGGGCCCGCCGCGTAGCCGAGGCGCACCGGGCGGCGCAGGCGCTCCCCGAGCCGGCGCGCCGTCTCGGCCGAGGCCTCCTGCGCGTGCTCGTCGCTCGACCCGGCCGGCGCGAGGACGACCGCGTCCCGCGGGCCTGCTCCCCCGGCCTGCTCCACCCGCTCGACGAGGAGGTCGACGAGGCGGTCGTCCGGCCCGAGCGCGGGGGCGACGACGACGTCCGGCCGCCCGACGACGGCCTCGGCGAGGTCGACCCGCACGTGGTAGCCGGCGGCGAGCAGCAGCGGGACGACCACCCCGGCGCGCGAGCCGTCGGGCCGCAGCGGCAGCGACGCCACGACCTCGTCGACGGCCGGTCCGTGGACGTCGACGTACGCCTCGCGCACCTCGACCCCCGGCAGCCGTGCCGCGACCGCCTTGACCGCCGCCGTGACGACCGCGCGGCCGCGCGGGTCACGGGTGCCGTGCCCGCAGACGACGAGGGTCGGTCTCACGAGGCCTCGGGCGTCGCCAGGGCGAGGGCGTACCCGCGCTTGACGACCGTGCGCACGAGGTCCTTGCAGCCACAGGCCTCTCGGACGCGGGCGATCGCCGCGTCGACCGCGTGCCCGTCGCTCGACCCGCCGGGCAGCAACCGCTGGAGCCGCTCCCGCGGGACCACCGCGCCACCGGCCGCCGCGAGGTCGGCGAGGAGGGCCACGCCGGCCGGCCCCAGGGGGAGCGCCCGGCCGTCGAGGACCGCGACCCGGGCCCGCACCGCGAGGGAGCCGGCCACCGTCTCGAGCGCCGGTTGGTCGGCGTAGTGCGTCACGAGCTCGCGGACGAGCGCACCGAGCCGCCATCGGCTCGGGACGAGTGGGGCCAGCCCGGCGTCGACGAGGGGTGCGGCGGTCACCGGCCCGACGGTGGCGAGCACCAGCCGGCCGGCGTGGTTGCGCCGGTGGATCTCGTGCAGCGAGTGCTCCGTCCCCGCGGCCAGCCACGCGAGCACCCCCGGGGCGGAGGTGAACACGACCGCGTCCACGAGCCCCGCAGCGGTGCGCTCGACGGAGTCGGCGAGCACCTCGGGGTCGGCCGGACCCCAGCTGTAGACGACGACAGAGGTGACCTTCGCGCCCGCCTGGACAAACGCCTCGTCGAGCCCATCGGCGCCGCTCCCGTGGTGCTGCACGGCGATGTGCAGCCCTTCGACCCCCTCGGCGAGGAGGAACGTCCGGATCTCCTGCGCCGTCTCCGACGTGGCGACCCAGTCCGCCGTCAGCCCGGCGGCCTCGATGGCGCCGCGCGCCTTGGGACCGCGGGCGATGAGGCGGGCGGCCCCGAGGACGTCGAGGAGGTCCTCGGCGAGCCCGGCCGCGTCGGCGGCCTCCACCCAGCCGCGGAAGCCGATGCCCGTCGTCGCGACGACGACGTCCGGCGGGTTCTCGAGGACCTCCCGCGTGCGGTCGACGAGGCTGAGGTCGTCGAGGTGCGGCACGACCTCGAGGGCCGGCGCGTGCTCGACGGTCGCCCCTCGGCGCTCGAGCGCAGCCGCGAGCTCCTTGAACCGTCGGTCGGCGGTGACCGCGACAGTGCACCCGACCAGCACCGGCCCCCCGGCCTGCAGCGAGCGCACGCGCCCGGCTGCCGCGTCAGTCATCGCCACCCCCGTCCGTCGCGCAGACCGGGTCGTCGAGGAACCCCTCGGCCGCGACCCGCCCCATGACGATGACCGCCGGCGGCCGCACCCGCTCGCGCTCGGCGACCACGGGCGCCGTGCGCAGGGTCGCCCGCGTCACCCGCTGCGCGTGGGTCGAGCCCGACTCGATGATCGCGACCGGCAGCCCTGGGTCGACACCCGCCGAGGTCGCCGCCTCGCAGATGGCAGACAGAGCCGAGACGGCCATGAGCAGCACCACGGTGGCTCCGGCGCCGAGCGCGGCGAGGGTCGCGTCGTCGGCCCCGACGTGGCCGGAGCTGACGTGGACCGAGGTCGAGACGCCGCGCTGGGTCACCGGGATGCCGGCGAGCGCCGGCACCGAGAACGCCGAGGTGATGCCGGGGACGACCGAGACCTCCACCCCGGCGAGCCGGCAGGCGTGCATCTCCTCGCCGCCCCGGCCGAAGACGTAGGGGTCGCCGCCCTTGAACCGCACGACGGTGAGCCCGCGCAGGGCCCGGTCGACGAGGAGGGCGTTGATCTCGGCCTGCGGCACCGGGTGGTTGGTCGGGCTCTTGCCGACGTTGACCACCTCCACGTCGGGCGGCAGCCGGTCGAGCAGCGGGGTCGCGCCCAGCCGGTCGGTGACGACGACGTCGGCCGTCATCAGGGCCTCGAGCCCGGCGAGCGGGACGAGGCCGGGGTCCCCGGGGCCGCTGCCGACGAGCACGACCCGTCCGCGCCGGACGCGGCGCCGGCGCAGGTCGACCTCTCCGCCGGCCACGTGTGCGGCGAGCTGGTCGCGCACCACGGCGGCCCGCCGGGGGTCGGCGTCCCCGACGGACACGACACCGAGGGCGAGGTCGCCGTGGGTGCTGGAGGCCGCCATCCGGGCGCTGCCGTCGCGCCGGTCCGAGGCGTTGACGCACCAGGTGCGACGTGCCCGGGCCCAGGCCGCGACCTGCCCGTTGACGGCCGGGTCGGCGGTGGCGGCGACCACGAACCAGACGTCGTCGAGGTCCGCCTCCTCGACACGTCGCACGAACAGCTCGGCGTCGCCGTGGCTCGCGACGCGTCGGGCGTCGTCGGAGGGGCTGGGGTCGACGAGGACGACGTGCGCGGCGTCGTCGAGGAGGCGCCGTGCCCGGCGCATGCCGACGGCACCGGCGCCGACGACGAGCACGCGGCGTCCGGCCAGGTCGAGGCCGACGAGGGTGGTCACGGGCGCGTCACGCCGCCGGAAGGTGGATGGTCACGCGTCCATGGTCGACGGTCACGGTGTAGGTCGCCAAGTCGGGTCCACGTCCCGGCAGCGGCGTGCGGTCGAGCGCGTCGAGGCAGCGGCCGTCCTCGAGAGAGAAGACCTGCTTGTGGACCGGCGAGGCGACGGTCGCCACCTCCCCCCGTGAGCCGGTGATCCCGCGCGACATCACGGCCGCGCCCGAGAAGGGGCAGACGTTGTCCACGGCGAAGACGCGGCCGTCACCGAGCAGGAAGACCGCGACCTGCCGGTCGCCGACGAGGGCGGCGGCACCGAGCTCGGGGGTCAGCTGCCCGACGTCGCACACGGCGAGGCGGGTCGGGCGGTCGGCGATCGCGGTCACGGGCGGACCTCCAGGGTGGTCGAGGCGATGAGGACGGGGCCGGGGGTGGCGAGGCCGGCGGCCCGCTCGGCCTCGGTGGCCGGGCGGCGCTGGCCACGCTCGGCCACGTAGGCCAGAGTGGGGTCAGCGGTGTCGGGGGCGTTGACGAACGAGGAGAACTGCCGCAGCCGCACGGGGTCGCGCAGCACTGCGGCCCACTCGTCCTCGTAGGCCTCGACGTGGCGGGCCATCTGCTCGTCGAGGTCGGCACCGATCCCCAGGACGTCCTCGACGACGATCTCGCGGATCCGGTCGAGCCCGCCCTCGTGGTCCTCCTGCCAGGGCGCCGTCCGTTGCAGCCGGTCCGCGGTGCGGACGTAGTACATGAGGTACCGGTCGACGACGCGCACGGCGGTGTCGGTGTCGACGTCCTCGACGAACAGCTGGGCGTGCCGGGGGGTGAACCCCCCGTTGCCGCCGACGTAGACGTTCCAGCCGTTCTCGGTGGCGATGAGGCCCACGTCCTTGCCCCGGGCCTCGGCGCACTCGCGCGCGCACCCGGAGACGCCGAGCTTGACCTTGTGCGGGCTGCGCAGCCCGCGGTAGCGCAGCTCGAGCATCACGGCCATCCCGACCGAGTCCTGCACGCCGAAGCGGCACCAGGAGGACCCGACGCACGACTTCACCGTGCGCAAGGCCTTGCCGTAGGCGTGCCCGGACTCCATCCCACCGTCGACGAGGCGCTGCCAGATGGCCGGGAGCTGCTCGAGGCGGGCCCCGAAGAGGTCGATCCGCTGGCCGCCGGTGATCTTGGTGTACAGGCCGAAGTCACGCGCGACCTCGCCGATGAGGACGAGCTGCTCGGGCAGGATCTCCCCACCCGGCACCCGCGGCACCACCGAGTAGGTCCCGTCCTTCTGGAGGTTGGCCATCACGCGGTCGTTGGTGTCCTGCAGGGCGGCCCGGTCCTCGCCGAGCACGTGCTCGTCGTAGAGGCTGGCCAGGATGGAGGCGACGGCCGGCTTGCAGATGTCGCAGCCACGCCCGGAGCCGAAGCGCTGCACGATCTCGCTCCAGCGACGCAGCCCGCTGACCATGACGACGTTGAACAGCTCGGCCCGGGCCATCGCGAAGTGCTCGCACATCGCCGAGGACACGGCCAGGCCCGCCCTGGCCAACTCCACCGACATCAGCTTCTTGACGAGTGGGACGCAGGAGCCGCACGAGGTGCCGGCCCGGGTGCAGGTCTTGACCGCCGGCAGGTCGTGGCACCCCTCCATGACCGAGGCCCGGACCGTCCCGGCCGTCACGCCGTTGCAGGAGCACACCTGGGCGGCGTCCGGCAGCTCGGTCTGCGGGCGGGCGCCGGCGCCCTCGGGGTAGAGCCAGACCCCCGGGTCGGCGCCCAGCTCGGCACCGACCATGGGGCGCAGCGAGGCGTAGGCCGAGGCGTCCCCGACGAGGATGCCGCCGAGCAGCACCCGCGCGTCGTCGGACAGGACGAGCTTCTTGTACGTCCCGGCGACCGGGTCGGAGTGGACGATCTCCAGCGCCCCGGGGGCCTGGGCGAAGGCGTCCCCGAAGGAGGCCACGTCGACGCCGAGCAGCTTGAGCTTGGTCGACAGGTCCGCGCCGGGGAAGGTCGCCTCCCCACCGAGCAACCGGTCCACGGCGATCTCGGCCATCGTGTAGCCCGGCGCGACGAGGCCCAGGCAGCGGCCCTCGATGCAGGCCACCTCGCCGACCGCGAAGACCCGCTCGTCCGCGGTTTGGCAGCCCTCGTCGACGAGCACCCCACCGCGCGGGCCGACGGCGAGCCCGGCGGGCGCCGCGAGCTCGTCGCGAGGCCGGACCCCGGTGGCGACCACGACGACGTCGACCGGGACCGCGGTGTCGTCGCCGGTCAGCCGCAGGCCGCCGACCGTGCCGTCCTCGGCCGCCTCGAGCGACTCGCTGGCCGCCCCGGTGCGGACGCTCACCCCCACCGTCTCGATGATCCGGCGCAGCGCCTCGCCGCCACCCTCGTCGACCTGGAGGGCCATCAGCCGCGGGGCGAACTCGACGACGGTCGTCTCGACCTCGAGGCTGGTCAGCGCACCCGCCGCCTCCAGACCGAGGAGCCCTCCGCCGACCACCGCCCCGCGGACCGGACGTCCGAGGACCGCGGAGCGGGCGTGCACCCAGTCGCGCAGGGCCACGACGTCCTCGACCGTGCGGTAGACGAAGACGCCCGGCAGGTCGGCACCCGGCAGCGGCGGCACCCAGGCGTAGGAGCCGGTGGCCAGCACGAGGTGGTCGTACCCGAGCGTCTCACCGGATGCCAGGGTCACGGTGCGGGCTGCGCGGTCGAGTGCGCCCACACCCGCTCCGAGCCGCAGCGTGACCAGGGGGTGCTCCCACAGGGACGGGTCGCCCAGGGCGAGGTCCTCCGGCGGCGTGCCCGAGAAGAAGGCCGAGAGCCCGACCCGGTCGTACGGGGCGCGCTCCTCCTCGGCCAGGACGGTGACGGCGAAGGCCCCCGCGGTGTCGCGGGCCCGCAGGGCCTCGACGAACCGGTGGGCGACCATCCCCCCACCGACGACGACGACGTGCTCGGTCATGACTGGCTCCTCACGAGGTCGGGGTGTGTCTGCTGGCTGCCCTGCTCGGATGCCGTCGCGGCGACCAGCGCCTCGACGGTGCTGCGGCAGTCGCCGCAGCCGGTGCTCGCCCGGGTCCGGCGCGAGACCTCGACGGCGGTGCGGCAACCGCCGTGGACGGCGGCCCGGACGGCCCCGGCGCTCACGCTGTTGCACGAGCACACCCGGTCGCCGTCCTCGAGGTCGGCCGGTGCCCGGCTGACGACCCCGGGGCCGCCGCCGGCGAGAACGCGGACCATGAGCAGCGCGGGGTCCTCCGGCACGGGCATCGAGCGGGTGTAGAGCGCCGAGAGGGTCGCCCCGACCTCGGCGTCGCCGAGGCAGGTCGCGCCGACGAGCAGCCCCCCGGCGACGACGACCTCGACGTAGCGGCCGCGCTCGGGGTCCTTGAGGGACAGCACGCGGTAGCGCGGGTCCTCGCGGTCGAAGTCACCGGACAGGCCCATGCTCACCATCGACAGGCCGACCGCCTTGACGCGCACGACGTCCGTGGTGCCGTCGGCGCCCGGGCCGCCGTCCGCCCGACTGAGCCGGGTGACGAGCCGCCGGGCCTGCTCCCAACCCTGGGCGACCAGCCCGCGCCCGCCCTCGGGCGGCTGGGCGCAGTCGCCGACGGCGAACACCGCCGGGTCGTCGGGGCTGCACAGGTCCTCACCCACGACGACGCCCCGGTCGCAGGTGAGTCCGGCGCGGCGCGCCAGGACCGTCTCCGGGCTGGTGCCGCAGCACATCACGAAGAGGTCCGCGGCGGCCTCGAGGCCGTCCCCGAAGCGCACCCCGGACAGGCGGTCGCGGCGGGTGAGGACGCCGGCGACGGAGGCCCCGACGTGGGTCGTGATGCCGAGGCGCCCGAGGCTGCCCACGGCGACCTGCGCCGCCTCCCACCCGAGCTGTCGCTCCATGAGCCGCTGGCCGAGGTGGACCACGCGCACCGAGAGGCCGCGCGCGGCGAGCCCGGTCGCGACCTCGATGCCGAGGACCCCCGCGCCGAGGACGACGGCCCTCCGGGCGCCCACCGCCTGGTCGACGATGCCCGTGGCGTCGGCCAGGTCCTTGAGCACGTGGACGCCCGGGACCAGTCCGCGGTCGTCCGCGACGCCCTGGATGGCCGGGACGCGCGCTGCCGACCCGGTGGCCAGCACGAGGACGTCGTACGCGTGGTCGTGGCCCGTCGCGTCCCGCACCGTCCGGGCCTGCCGGTCGATGTCCACCGCCGCGACACCGGTGAGGACCCGAAGTCGCGGGTGGGCCGGCCCGGCCATCGCGAGCAGGGCCGGGTCGGTCGAGCCCGCGACGACGCCCGAGAGCAGCACCCGGTTGTACGCGGGGACGGGCTCCTTGCCGAGCACGGTGACCTCGGCGCCGGGGTCGGCGGCCACGAGCTCCTCGGCGAACCGGGAGCCCACCATGCCGTGGCCGATGACGACGACCCTCATGCGAGGACCTCCTCGGGGGCGGGGACGGCCCGCGCGACCCGCTCGACGCGGACGGCGCACACCTTGAACTCGGGCATCCCGGACACCGGGTCCGTGGCGTCGGTGGTCAGCAGGTTGGCGCTCAGCTCGCCGGCCCAGTGGAAGGGCAGGAAGACGGTGTCCGGCCGGATGGCGTCGGTGACCCGGGCCGGGACGGTGAGGGAGCCACGGGCCGACGAGACGCGGACCCGGTCGCCGTCCTCGAGGCCGAGGGTGTCGGCGAGGACCGGCGACAGCTCGGCCACGGGCCCGGGCGCGGCCTCGACGAGCTCCTCGACGCGTCGGGTCTGCGCTCCGGACTGGTAGTGCTGCAGCACCCGGCCCGTGACGAGGTGCACCGGCCGCTCCCCCGTGACGTCGTCGGCAGGGGCCCGATGGTCGACCGCCACCAGCCGCGCCCTCCCGTCCGGGGTGGCGAAGCCGTCCTGGAACATCCGCGGGGTGCCCTCGGGCCGGTCGGCGGGACAGGGCCAGTACAGCGCCTCACCCGCATCGAGCCGGTCGTAGGTGATCCCGGAGTAGTCGGCCTTCCCGCCGGCCGAGGCCCGGGCCATCTCGTCGAACACCTCACGGGCGTCGTCGGACAGCTCGACCCCGAAGCGGGCGGCCAGCTCGCGCATCACCCACAGCTCGTCCCTGGCGTCCCCGGGAGGGTCCAGCGCCCTGCGCCGACGGATGACGCGACCCTCGAGGTTCGTCATCGTGCCCTCCTCCTCGGCCCACTGCGCGACCGGGAGGACGACGTCGGCGAGCATCGCCGTCTCCGACGGGACGACGTCACTGACCACCAGCAGGTCCAGACGGCCGAGCGCCTTCCGGACCGCACCGACGTTCGGTGCCGAGACCACGAGGTTGGCCCCGTGGACGAGCAGGGCGCGTGGGCCGCCGCCGGTGCCGAGCCGCCGGAGCAGCTCGACCGCCGGGACGCCGGGGCCGGGCAGGTCCTGGGGGTCCACCCCCCACACCCGCGCGACGTGCTCGCGGGCCGCGGGGTCGGCGATATGGCGGTAGCCGGGCAGCTGGTCCGACTTCAGGCCGTGCTCGCGGCCACCCTGTCCGTTGCCCTGGCCGGTGAGCGGTCCGTACCCGCTCCCCCGCCGGCCCGGCAGTCCGAGGGCCAGGGCCAGCGTGATGGCCGCCGAGACGGTGTCGGTGCCGTGGGCGCTCTGCTCCATCCCGCGCCCGGTGACGACGTAGGCCCCGCCGCCGCCGTGCACCGGGGCGGCGGCGGCCAGCCGCCGCGCGACCCGACGCAGGGTGTCGGCCGGCACCCCGCAGACCGCCTCCGCTCGCTCGGGCCACCACCGGCTGATCGAGGCCAGGACGTCCTCCCAGCCGGTGGTCCTCGCCGCGAGGTAGTCGGCGTCGACCAGCCCCTCGTCGACCAGGACGTGGGTGAGGGCGAGGAGGACGACGAGGTCGGTCCCCGGCACCGGAGCCAGGTGCACGCCCCCACCGTCGGCGGTCAGGCGCGCGGTGGCCGAGCGTCGCGGGTCCACCACGACCAGCCCGCCCTGGGCGCGGGCACCGGCGAGGTGCTGTGCCAGGGGCGGCATCGTCTCGGCGGGGTTCGACCCGACGAGGAGCACGACGTCCGCGTCGCCGAGGTCGCCGAGCGGGAAGGCCAGCCCCCGGTCGACGCCCAGCGTGCGGTTGGCGGCGGCGGCCGCCGAGGACATGCAGAAACGACCGTTGTAGTCGATGTACGGGGTGCGCAGCACCACCCGGGCGAACTTGCCGAGCGTGTACGCCTTCTCGTTGGTCAGCCCCCCGCCGCCGAAGACGGCCACGCCCTCCGCGCCGTGCTCGGCACGGATCGCCTCGAGCCGGGCGTGGACGTGGTCGAGCGCCTCGTCCCACGCGGCAGGCACGAGCCGCCCGTCCCGCCGCACGAGCGGTGTGGTGAGCCGGTCGGGCGCCGCCAGGACCTCGGCCGAGCTCCATCCCTTCTGGCACATCCCCCCGCGGTTCGTCGGGAAGTCCCGCGAGCGGACCTCGACGGGCAACCGGCCCTCGGGAGTGCGCAGGAGGGTCTGGGCGCACTGGAGGGCGCAGTAGGGACAGTGGGTGGCGGTGGGGCCGCCGGACAGCGGCCCCACCGTCTCCCGCGCGGAGGTCGGGACCACGGTCAGACCGCGCCCATCGTCGCGCCCTTGCGGACGTACACGGCGGCGGTGACGACGGCCATGACGAGGAACAGTGCGACGTAGACCTGCAGCGCCGGGACGATCGAGCCGTAGTGCTCGGTCGAGAACTTGTAGACGAACGGGATGACGAAGCCGCCGAACGCGCCGACCGCCGAGATGATGCCGACCGCGCCGGCCGCGCGCCGCTTGAACTCGGTCCGGGACCGCTCCGAGCCGTCGCCGTCCCGCGCACCGATCCGGGTGAAGATGGCCGGGATCATCCGGTAAGTCGAGCCGTTCCCGACGCCGGTCGCGACGAACAGGACCATGAAGCTGACGAAGAAGAGCGGCAGGCTTTTCTGTTGCACCCCGATCACGGCGGACCAGCCGGCCGCGGCCATGAGGACGAACGTGACCACGGTGACCCTGGCGCCGCCCAGACGGTCGGCGAGACGCCCACCGAGCGGACGCGACACCGAGCCGACGAGCGCCCCGAGGAAACCCCAGCCGAGGGCGATGTCGGGCCGCTCGAAGACCACCTTGAGCAGCGTCGGGAACGCCGCGGAGTAGCCGATGAAGGACCCGAAGGTCCCGATGTAGAGGAAGGCCATGACCCACGTGTGCAGGTGTTTGGTCGCCGTCGCCGTCGGGCGCGGGTCGGCCTTGGCCTCGCGCAGGTTGTCCATGAAGAGCCACGCCGTGACGGCGGCGGCGAGGGCCAACGGGACGTACACGAGTCCGGCGTTGGACAGGCCGGCCGCCAGCCCGCCGAGCCCGATGGCGAGTGGCACGACCTTCTGGGCGACCGCGACGCCGATGTTGCCGCCGGCCGCGTTGAGACCGAGCGCCCAGCCCTTCTCGCGCTCGGGGTAGAAGAAGGAGATGTTGGCCATCGAGGAGGCGAAGTTGCCCCCGCCCAGGCCGGCCGTCGCCGCGACGAGCAGGAGGACGCCGAAGGGCAGCTCCGGGTGCTGGACGACCCACGCGAGGCCGAGGGTGGGGACGAGGAGCAGCAGCGCCGACACCACCGTCCAGTTGCGACCACCGAAGAGGGGAACGGCGAAGGTGTAGGGGATGCGGAGGAAGGCACCCACCCCCGATGCCACGGCCAGCACGGTCAGCGCCTGCCCGGCCGTGAGGGCCCATCCGGCGGTCCCGGCCGTGACGAGGGTGCCGTCGGCGGCGAAGGTGCCCGTCATCTTGACGACGACGATCGACCAGAGCAGCCAGACGGAGAAGCCGATGTGCTCGGCGACGATCGACCACACGAGGTTGCGCCGGGCGACACCACGTCCCCGCTGCTCCCAGAAGGTCTCGTCGTCGGGGTCCCAGCGCTCGATCCAGCGCCCGGGTCCGACGACGCCGAGGTCGTCGGCGCCCGTGCCCGCCGAGGGTGTGGTCGTGGTGGTCATCGCGGGTCCTCCCGGTCGGTGCCCCGGGGACACCTGGCCCGGCGCCCCGTCGTTGGATGACCGGAAATCTAGGGAGGGCGTGTTTCGTGCGGCCGTGACGGGCGTGAACCGTGCGCAACATCGGTCTCATGCCGGCACCGGCCTCACCAGTGAGGACTTCGTAACGCGGCCGTCACACGGGGTGGCGGCCGGGGTGCCCGGACCCTCGGGGTCGGTCCGAGCGTCAGCCTCCGAGGCCGAGGTAGTGCTCGAGCCCGACCGTGAGTCCGGGGCGGTCGCCGACCTGGCGGACCGCGGCGAGGACGCCGGACATGAAGGAGACCCGGTCGAAGGAGTCGTGGCGCAGCGTGAGCATCTCGCCCGGACCCCCGAGGAGGACCTCCTGGTGGGCCACGAGGCCGCGCAGCCGCACGGAGTGGACGGGGACGCCGTGCACGCGGGCGCCGCGGGCGCCGTCGGGGTCGTGGGTCGTGGCGTCCGGGACGGGGTCGCAGCCGGCCTCGTCGCGGGCGGCGCCGATGAGGTCGGCGGTGCGCGCGGCGGTGCCGGACGGCGCATCCACCTTGTCGGGGTGGTGCAGCTCGACGACCTCGACGGACTCGAAGAACGGGGCGGCGCGACGGGAGAGCTCCATGAGGAGCACCGCGCCGATCGCGAAGTTCGGGGCGACGAGGACGCCGACGGTCGGGTCCTCGCCGAGCTGCTCGCGCAGCGTCGCGAGCCGCTCCTCGCTCCACCCGGTCGTCCCCACGACGACGTGGACGCCGCGCTCCACGCAGTGGGCGACGTTGGCCGGCGAGGCGTCGGGGACCGAGAACTCGACGACGACGTCCGCCCCGCCGAGGTCCCCGAGGTCGTCCCCGGCGTCGTACCGGCCGACGAGCTCGAGGTCGTCGGCGCCCTCGACCGCCGCGCAGACCGTGGACCCCATCCGGCCGGCCGCACCGATGACGGCCACGCGTGTCGTGCTCATGCCGACCACCCTAGCCAGCGCGTCGATGCCGGCCCGCTCGGCGTCCGCGCCGCGCCGCGCCGTCGTTCACCGTCCGTTCACCTTTGCCGGTTCCGTCGGCTATCCTGAAGGTGAACAGAAGGTGAACACCACGGAAAGGGGGCCTGACATGAAGAAGGTCACGACCACGACGAGCCGCACCGGCCTGGCCGTGCGCTGGGTCCCGGTCACCGACGCCGAGGGCCGCACGCGGATGGAGATGCGCTGGAGCGCGCCGCACCAGCTGCGTCCCCGCGCCGCCGCCTGACCGACCGCACGTCACGCCAGAGGCCCGCACCCCCACCGGGGGCGCGGGCCTCTCGCGTTCCCCCGGACGTCCCCGGTGGCGCCCGGACGCGCCGGAGCCCCGGCACACCAGGTGTGCCGGGGCTCCGGTCCGGATGACGCGCGCGGCGCCGGCCGGGTCAGTCCTCGCTGGAACCGCCCTCGCCGGAGCGCTCGCCACGACCGCGGCCGCCACGACGGCGACGGTTGCGACGCGGACGGTCGCCGCCCTCGCCCGACTCGTCACCGGCGTCGCCGGCCTCGTCGTGGTCGTCGTCGGAGGCGTCCGCGTCGGCCGCGGGCGCCTCGGCGGCCGGGGCGGCGGGCGCCTCGGCAGCGGCCTCGGAGCCGGCGTCACTCTCGGCGGTGACCGCCGCGAGGCTCAGCTTGCCGCGCGGGTCGATCTCCTTGAGCTCGACCTGGATCTTCTGGCCGACGGACAGGACGTCCTCGACCGCGTCGATCCGCTTGCCGCCGACGAGCTTGCGCACCTCGGAGATGTGCAGCAGGCCGTCCTTGCCCGGCAGGAGGGAGATGAACGCCCCGAAGGTCGTCGTCTTGACGACGGTCCCGAGGAAGCGCTCGCCGATCTCCGGCATCTGCGGGTTGGCGATGGCGTTGATGGCCGCGCGGGCCGCCTCCGCCGACGGGCCGTCGGTCGCACCGATGTAGATGGTGCCGTCGTCCTCGATCGAGATCTGGGCGCCCGTGTCGTCCTGGATCTGGTTGATCATCTTGCCCTTCGGGCCGATGACCTCGCCGATCTTGTCGACCGGGACCGTGACGCTGATGACGCGGGGAGCGAAGGGGCTCATCTCGTCGGGGGCGTCGATGGCCTCGTTCATGACGTCGAGGATGTGGAAGCGGGCGTCGCGGGCCTGGGTCAGCGCGCCGGCCAGCACGTCGGCGGGGATGCCGTCGAGCTTGGTGTCGAGCTGGATGGCCGTGACGAACTCGCGGGTGCCGGCGACCTTGAAGTCCATGTCGCCGAACGCGTCCTCGGCACCGAGGATGTCGGTGAGCGCGGCGTACTGCGTCTGCCCGTCGACCTCCGCGGAGACCAGGCCCATCGCGATGCCGGCGACCGGGGCGCGCAGCGGCACACCGGCGTTGAGCAGCGACAGGGTGGACGCGCAGACCGAGCCCATCGAGGTCGAGCCGTTGGAGCCGAGCGCCTCGGAGACCTGGCGGATCGCGTAGGGGAACTCCTCGCGGGTCGGCAGGACCGGCATGAGGGCCCGCTCGGCGAGTGCGCCGTGGCCGATCTCGCGACGCTTCGGCGACCCGACGCGACCGGTCTCACCGGTGGAGAACGGCGGGAAGTTGTAGTTGTGCATGTAGCGCTTGCGCGTCACCGGCGAGAGGGTGTCGAGCTGCTGCTCCATCCGGAGCATGTTGAGCGTGGTGACCCCCATGATCTGGGTCTCGCCGCGCTCGAAGATCGCCGAGCCGTGCACGCGCGGCAGGACCTCGACCTCGGCGCTCAGGGCGCGGATGTCGGCGAGGCCACGGCCGTCGATGCGGACCTTGTCGCGCAGGATGCGCTCGCGGATGAGCTTCTTCTGCACCGAGCGGTACGCGGCGGAGAGCTCCTTCTCGCGACCCTCGAACTGCTCGGCGAGGGAGGCCTTCATCGACTCCTTGATCTCGTCGATGCGCTCCTCGCGCTCCTGCTTGCCCGCGATCTGCAGGGCGGCGGTGAGGTCGCCGGTGGTGGCGGACTCGACAGCGGCGTAGGCGTCGTCCTCGTAGTCGAGGAAGACCGGGAACTCCTGCACCGGCTTCGCGGCGGTGCGGGCGAGCTCGGCCTGCGCGTCGCACAGGGTGCGGATGAAGCCCTTGGCGGCCTCGAGGCCCTCGGCGACGACCTCCTCGGTCGGCGCCTGCTTGCCCAGGGTCTTCACGAGGTCCCAGGTGTGCTCGGTGGACTCGGCCTCGACCATCATGATCGCGACGTCGTCACCCGCGACGCGGCCGGCGACGACCATGTCGAAGGTCGAGCGCTCGATGTCGCTGAAGTTCGGGAAGGCGACCCACTGGCCGTCGATGAGGCTGACGCGGACGGCGCCGATCGGGCCGCTGAACGGCAGGCCGGAGATCTGCGTCGAGGCGCTGGCCGCGTTGATGGCGAGCACGTCGTACTGGTGGTCCGGGTTGAGCGCCAGGACGGTGATGACGACCTGCACCTCGTTGCGCAGGCCCTTGGTGAAGGTCGGGCGCAGCGGGCGGTCGATGAGACGGCAGGTGAGGATCGCGTCGGTGGACGGGCGGCCCTCGCGGCGGAAGAACGAGCCGGGGATCTTGCCCGCGGCGTACATCCGCTCCTCGACGTCGACGGTCAGGGGGAAGAAGTCGAACCCCTCGCGCGGGTGCTTCCCGGCGGTGGTGGTGGAGAGGAGCATCGTGTCCTCGTCCAGGTAGGCGCTCACGGCGCCGCCGGCCTGCTTGGCCAGGCGTCCGGTCTCGAACCGGACGGTGCGGGTGCCGAAGCTGCCGTTGTCGATGACGGCTTCGGTGGCGGTGATCTCGGGACCCTCCACGGGGCCTCCTTCTCTCGTGTCATTCACGCACGCGCATCGTCGTTGTGCGCGGGTGTGTCCTTCAGGCGGCGTCGCGCGGGGCGACGCCGGTCGTGCTGTCGATGTTCAGTTGTGGGTTCTTCCGAACGGGCCGGGCCCGTTCATGCGAGAAGGGCGGCCCCTGCACACGTGTGCGGGGACCGCCCTCTCGGAAGTCTCAACGACGCAGACCGAGGCGCTTGATCAGCGAGCGGTAGCGCTCGATGTCGATGCTCTCCAGGTAGCGCAGGAGGCGGCGGCGACGGCCGACCAGCAGCAGCAGGCCGCGACGGGAGTGGTGGTCGTGCTTGTGCGCACGGCTGTGCTCGGTGAGGTCCTTGATGCGCTGCGTGAGGAGCGCGACCTGGACCTCGGGCGAGCCCGTGTCACCCTCGGTGGTGCCGTACTCGGCAATGATCTGCTTCTTGACGTCGGTGCTCAGCGGCATGGGGCGACGACTCTCCTTCGGGGGTTTCTGCTGCGCGGCGCTCCCGGGCTGGTTCACCGGGGCTCTCTGGATCCGCGGCCGATCTGACGGCAGTTGGCAAGATTACCAGCGGCCCGGTACGCACCCCTAATCGGCGCGACCGGCCTCCCGGCGGGCCTGCTCCCCCATCCTCCCACCGCCCGGCTCTGGTCCGGGTCGTCGGCTCTGGTCGTGATCGCCCGGGTGGAGGCGACTTCTCGCCGCCACCCGGGAGAGCGGACCAGAGCCGACGCGGGTTGCCCGCGGGGCAAGGGCGCGTCGTGCTCGGGGCGCTGCGCGGCGGGCCGGAGGACCTGCCCGGCCGCTCGGGCGTGCAGCAATCGACGAATGTGTCACCTCTTGTCCGCTCTCGTCCCGGATGATCCCGCACGTGCGGGGTTATCGCTGTCCGCGCTCCCCGGCAAGCACGAAAAGCCCGCACGTGCGGGGTCATCGCTGTCCGCGCTCCCCGGCAAGCACGAAAAGCCCGCACGTGCGAGGTCATCGCTGTCCGCGCTCCCCGGCGACCACGAAAAGCCCGCACGTGCGGGTCGTCGTGGCCGGTCGTGGCGCGTTGCCCACGGGGCAAGGGCGCGTCGTGCTCGGGGGGCTGCGCCGCGGGCCGGAGGACCTGCCGCTACCGGCGGGTCCGTCGTAGGCTGCCCGGACAGGTGAGCGACCCCACAGAGAGGTGGACGACGTGCGCCAGCGAGGACCCAGCCCTGCACCGGCCCCGGCGCCGGCCGACCCCGGGCGCGCGGCCGCCGTGCGGGCGCTCGCCGAGGGGATGGCCTCGATGCGCGGGCCGCTCCTGCCGGTGCTCCACGCGGTCGTCCACCAGCACGGCTACGTCCACGACGACGACGTGCCGGTCGTCGCCGACGTCCTCAACCTCAGCCGGGCCGACGTCCTCGGCGTGCTGACCTTCTACCACGACCTGCGCCGCACTCCCCCGACCGCGCACCGCGTCACGCTCTGCCGCGCCGAGGCCTGCCAGGCGCGCGGCGCCGAGGCCACCGTCGCGGCCGCCGTCGACCGGTGGGCCGGTTCGACCGACGTCGAGGTCGGCGAGGTCTTCTGTCTCGGCAACTGCGCGCTCGGCCCGTCCGGGATGCTCGACGGCGCCCTCCACGGCCGGCTCACCCCCGACCGGCTCGACGCCCTCACCGAGGGGTGGCCGGCGTGAACCCCGTCGTCTGGGTGCCGGCCGACGCCGCCGCCGTCTCGGTCGGGGCCGACGACGTCGCCGCGGCCCTCGAGGCGGCCGGCGCCACCGTCCGCCGCAACGGCTCCCGCGGCATGCTCTGGCTCGAGCCCCTCGTCGAGCTCGAGACCGACGACGGACGGGTCGGCTACGCGAACGTCGAACCCGGCGACGTCGACGCCCTGCTCGGAGGCGCGCTCGACGACACCGCCCGCTGCGTCGGCGTGGTCGACGATCACCCGTGGCTCGCGGGCCAGCACCGCGTCTCGTTCGCCCGGGTCGGCGTCATCGAGCCGACCGACCTCGCCGCCTACCGCGCCCACGGCGGGCTCGCCGGCCTCGAGCGCGCCCTCACCCTCGACCCCGCCGAGGTCGTCCGCGAGGTCACCGACTCCGGGCTGCGCGGCCGTGGCGGTGCCGGCTTCCCCGCCGGCATCAAGTGGGAGACCGTCCGCACGGCGCAGGCCGACACGAAGTTCGTCTGCTGCAACGCCGACGAGGGCGACTCCGGCACGTTCGCCGACCGGATGCTCATCGAGGGCGACCCCTTCACCCTCGTCGAGGGCATGACGATCGCCGCGATCGCCACCGGCGCGACCGAGGGGTTCGTCTACCTGCGTTCCGAGTACCCGCACGCCATCCGCACCCTGCGTCGCGCCATCGACGTCGCGTACGCGCACGGCGTCCTCGGGGCGTCGGTGCTCGGCAGCGGTCGCCGCTTCGACCTCGACGTCCGCGTCGGGGCCGGCGCGTACATCTGCGGCGAGGAGACGTCGATGCTCGAGTCCCTCGAGGGCAGGCGGGGCGAGGTGCGCGCCAAGCCGCCGATCCCCGCGCTCGAGGGGCTGTTCGGCCGGCCGACGGTCGTCAACAACGTCCTCACGCTCTCGGCCGTCCCGATGGTCCTCGCCGACGGCGGCGCGGCGTACGCCGCACTCGGCACGGGTCGCAGCCGGGGCACCCAGGTCTTCCAGCTCGCGGGCAACGTCGCCCGCGGCGGGGTCGTCGAGGCCGACTTCGGCATCTCGCTGCGTGAGCTCGTCGAGGGCTACGGCGGGGGCACGGCGTCCGGGCGGCCGGTCAAGGCCGTCCAGGTCGGTGGCCCGCTCGGCGCGTACCTGCCCCCGTCGCGGTTCGACCTGCCGATGGACTACGAGGCCTTCGCCGAGGCCGGCGCCATGGTCGGCCACGGCGGTGTGGTCGTCTTCGACGACTCGATGGACGCCGGTGCGATGGCGCGGTTCGCGATGGAGTTCTGCGCCAAGGAGTCCTGCGGCAAGTGCACCCCGTGCCGCGTCGGCTCGACCCGCGGCGTCGAGGTCATCGACCGCATCCGGGCCGGGACGCAGCGCGAGTCCAACCTGGTCCTCCTCGAGGACCTCTGCGCGACGATGACCAAGGGCTCGCTCTGCGCGATGGGCGGCCTCACCCCGATGCCGGTCCGCAGCGCCCTCGAGCACTGGCCCGAGGACTTCGGTGTCGAGCCCGCCGCGGCCGACGCCGCCACCGACGCGATGCCCGAGTCAGCCACCAGCACCACCGGAGGAGCGCGGCCATGACCACCATCGACGAGCGACCCGACGCCCTGGCGTCCGAGACCGACCACGGCACACCGCCGGTCAGGGGCGGTGCGCCCGCCACCGTGAGCATCGACGGCCGCGAGGTCACGGTGCCCGCCGGCACCTCGGTGATGCGCGCCGCCGCCGAGGTGGGCATCGAGATCCCCAAGCTCTGCGCCACCGACTCGCTCAAGGCCTTCGGGTCGTGCCGGCTCTGCCTCGTCGAGGTCGAGGGCGGGAAGGGCACCCCGGCGTCGTGCACCACGCCCTGCACCGACGGGATGGTCGTCAGCACCCGGACCGAGCAGGTGCAGGACCTGCGCCGCAACGTCATGGAGCTGTACCTCTCGGACCACCCGACCGACTGCGCCGGCTGCGCCCGCGGCAGCTGTGAGATGCAGAAGTGGGCGCGCGACACCGGGGTCGCGGAGGTCCGGTACGGCCTCGATGGCGCGAGCCACCTCGCCGACACCACCGACCGGTCCAACCCGTACTTCGACTACGACCCGTCGGCGTGCATCGTCTGCTCGCGCTGCGTGCGTGCCTGCTCGGAGACGCAGGGGACGTTCGCCCTCACCGTCGAGGGGCGCGGCTTCGACTCGCGGATCTCGGCCGGCGGCACCGACTTCCTGCAGTCCGAGTGCGTCTCGTGCGGCGCCTGCGTGCAGGCCTGCCCGACCGAGGCGCTGACGGAGCGGTCCGTCGTGCAGCTCGGGATGCCGACCCGCTCGGTCGTCACGACGTGCGCGTACTGCGGCGTCGGCTGCTCGTTCAAGGCCGAGGTGCAGGGCTCGGGGGACGACACCCGCGTCGTCCGCATGGTGCCGTGGAAGGACGGCGGCGCGAACGAGGGGCACTCGTGCGTCAAGGGCCGCTTCGCCTACGGGTACGCGGCGCACGACGACCGGCAGCTGCAGCCGATGGTGCGCGAGTCGATCGACGACGAGTGGCGCGTCGTCTCGTGGGACGAGGCGATCCGGACGGCGGCCGAGGGCTTCCGGCGCATCCAGGCCGAGCACGGCGTCGGGTCCATCGGCGGCATCTCGTCCTCGCGCTGCACGAACGAGGAGGTGTACGTCGTCCAGAAGATGGTGCGGGCGGCGTTCCGCAACAACAACGTCGACACCTGCGCACGGGTCTGCCACTCCCCCACCGGCTACGGGCTCAACCACGCCTTCGGCACCTCGGCCGGCACCCAGGACTTCCGCTCCGTCGAGCAGGCCGACGTCATCCTCCTCATCGGGGCCAACCCGACCGACGCGCACCCGGTCTTCGCCTCACGGATGAAGAAGCGCCTGCGGGCCGGCGCGCGGATCGTCGTCGCCGACCCTCGGCGCATCGACCTCGTGCGCAGCCCCCACGTCGAGGCCGCGCACCACCTGCCCGTGCGCCCGGGCACGAACGTCGCGTTCGTCAACGCGATGGCGCACGTCATCGTCACCGAGGGCCTGCTCGACGAGGAGTTCGTCCGCACCCGCACCGAGGGCGCGGAGGGCTACCTCGAGTTCATCTCCCGGCCCGAGCACTCGCCCGAGGCCACGGAGGCCGAGACCGGCATCCCGGCCGACGAGCTGCGCTCCGCCGCACGGTTGTACGCGGCCGGACCGAACTCCGCCATCTACTACGGCCTCGGCGTCACCGAGCACAGCCAGGGCTCGACGATGGTCATGGGGATGGCCAACCTCGCGATGCTCACCGGCAACCTCGGGCGCGAGGGCGTCGGCGTCAACCCGCTGCGCGGCCAGAACAACGTGCAGGGCTCCTGCGACATGGGCTCCTTCCCGCACGAGCTGCCGGGCTACCGGCACGTGTCCCGGCCCGAGGTGCGCGAGATCTACGAGTCGCTGTGGGGCGTGACCATCCAGCCGGAGCCGGGGCTGCGCATCCCCAACATGTTCGACTCCGCGATCGGCGGGTCCTTCCTCGGGCTCTACGTGCAGGGCGAGGACATCGCGCAGTCCGACCCCAACACCCAGCACGTCGAGGCCGCGCTGCGCTCGATGCAGATGGTGGTGGTCCAGGACCTCTTCCTCAACGAGACGGCGCGCTTCGCCCACGTCTTCCTGCCCGGCACGTCGTTCCTCGAGAAGGACGGCACGTTCACCAACGCCGAGCGCCGCCTCAACCGGGTCCGCCCGGTGATGCCGAGCCGCGTCGGCAAGGACGAGTGGCAGGTCGTGTGCGAACTCGCGACCGCGATGGGCTACCCGATGTCGTACGGCTCGACGGCCAGCATCATGGACGAGATCGCCTCGACCACACCGACGTTCGCCGGCGTCTCGTTCGCCCGGCTCGACGCCGAGGGCTCGATGCAGTGGCCGGTCACGGACGCCGCCCCGCACGGGACGCCGACGATGCACGTCGGGCAGTTCGTCCGCGGACTCGGGCAGCTGACGCCGACGGTCTACGTCCCGACCACCGAGCGCGCCAACCGCCGCTTCCCGCTCGTCCTGACGACGGGGCGCATCCTGTCGCAGTACAACGTCGGGGCGCAGACCCGCCGCACGCCGAACTCGACGTGGCACCCGGCGGACGTGCTCGAGATCCACCCGTCCGACGCCGAGCTGCGCGGCATCCGTGACGGCGACGTCGTCGAGCTCGCCTCCCGCGTCGGTGCGACCCGGCTGACCGCGCTCGTCTCGGACCGGATGCCGGCCGGCGTCGTCTACACGACCTTCCACCACCCGGTCACCGGCGCCAACGTCGTGACGACCGAGAACTCGGACTGGGCGACCAACTGCCCCGAGTACAAGGTGACGGCCGTGCAGGTGACCGTGGCGACCGAGGCCGCGCGGGCCGAGAGTGGCGCCGCACCCGAGGAGCGCGGCGCGGCGATGCCCGCCGGGGCGATGGCGAGGCACCGCCGGTGAGCGGCGACGTCGCGCCGGTCGTGCGCCTCGGCCACGACCTCGTCCGCAACTTCGAGGCGCTGGCGCCGGAGAAGGCCGCCGAGGAGCTCGCGACCCACATCAAGAAGTTCTGGGAGCCGCGGATGCGCCACGAGCTGCTCGCGCGCATCCGCCGGGGCGACACCGACCTCCACCCGCTGCTCGTGCGCGCGGCCGAGGACCTCGTCGACGGCGACATCGACCGGGCCGAGGTGCGGGAGCCCTCCGGGGGCTGACCGCGGCGGGCGCTAGCGTGGTGCCGCGCGCCGGACGGGCCGGCCGCGGAGAGGTCCCGATGCGCGTCGCCCTGGCCAAGACCGTGCTGCGAGCGGCCCGGTGGCGGGCGGTCGGCGAGGTCCCCCGCACCGGCGTCCTCGTCGGGGCGCCGCACACGTCCAACTGGGACTTCGTGATGATGCTGCTCGTCATGTGGCGCGGCGACGTCACGCCGCGCGTGCTCATCAAGCAGGAGCTGTTCAGGGGCCCGCTCGGCTGGCTGCTGCACCGCCTCGGGGGCATCCCGCTGGACCGCGGGAACCCCGGTCAGGTCGTGCGCGAGCTCGTGCGCGAGGCCCGCAGCGGCGAGCCGTTCCTGCTCATCCTCGCGGCCGAAGGCACGCGCGACCGGGGCGAGTACTGGAAGTCGGGCTTCTGGCGGATCGCGCGCGCGGCCAAGCTGCCGATCGCGCTGGCCTTCATCGACGGACCTTCCCGCACAGCGGGGTTCGGGCCGACCATCACGGCGACGCCCGACGTCCGCGCCGACATGGACCTCGTCCGGGAGTTCTACCGCGACAAGCGCGGGATCCACCCCGAGAAGCGCACCGAGCCGCGCCTGCGCGAGGAGGACCGCCCCACCGGGGCGTGACCGTACGGCAGCCGGCTCTCACCGGAGGCCGACGAGCTCCGGTCGGGGCGCGGCCGGCACCGGGGCCGTCGCGCTGACGGCCGGCTCGTCCTGCCGGGGGCGGCGACCGGTGACGATGAGGCGGCGGGCCGGGCGCTCGACGAGGACCATCATCAGCCACGAGGCGAGCGCCAGGACGCCCACGAACCCGACGAGCACGAGCTGCGCCAGCCACGGGTTGCCCGCCGCCAGGCCGACGGCCTGCTCGACCGGCCACTCGAAGAGCCAGTGGACCATGTAGAGCGCGAACGACGCCTCACCCGCGGCGACGAGCCACCGCAGCGAGAGGACCTGGGCGAGCCAGCCGGAGGAGGCCGCCAGCGCGGCGACCCCGAGGCCGAGGGCGGGCGCCATCCAGTAGCGCCCCGCCGACGTCTGGGGGACGACGGCGGTGACGACGAGCGCCAGCGGCAGGACGGGGGCGAGGCGGCCCAGGCGCGCCCCTCCGCGCACCCAGGCGAGGCAGAGGAGCATGCCGCCGACGAACTCGAACATGATCCGGACCCAGAACATGCTCTCGAGGTTGCCGTTCGGCAGGGCCATCGTCGCGAAGATCCAGAGCATGACGCCGTAGCTGGCGGCGGCGAGGACCAGCGCGGTGGAGGACCGGCGCAGGCGCGCGACGGCGACGAAGAGGAGCGGCGCGAGCAGGTAGGCGAACCACTCGGCGCTGATCGACCACGCCGGGGTGTTGAAGCTCGGGCGGTCGCTGACCCAGTAGTGGACCATCCCGAGGTTCTGGAGGTAGGCGTCGCCGGTGCGGCGGCTGTCCTCGACGGTGCGCCCGAGGGTGCCGAGGAGGAAGGCGGTGAGGACGTCGACGTGCAGGGCGACGACGTGCACCGGCCAGACCCGCGCGAAGCGGTTGCGGACGAACGAGCGCGTGTCGCGCCAGCGGAGGGCGCGCATCCGGTCGGCGTACGTGTACGCGAGGACGAAGCCGCTCAGGGCGAAGAAGAGGTCGACGCCGAGGTAGCCCGCCCGCATGAAGGTGTCGAGGGGCGCGAGCGAGGGCTCGAGGGCGAGGATCTCCTCGCGGTAGTGGAAGAGGACGACCCACACCGCGGCGACGGCTCGCAGGCCGGTGAGCGCGGGGAGGGCCGGCCGGCGGGTCAGCAGCTCCATCCCCACGACCTTGCCGAGAGGTCGGGCGGCGGCTCAAGTCGGACGACGAGGTCTTGCTGGTCGCTGAGAAGGAGTGGGAATGCCCGATGCCGCAGGTCAGGCCGTCGGAGTCCGCGACGGGGCTGCTCGCCGGGGACTCCGTCGCGTGCGAGGTACGTCACGTCGACGCCCCCTCCCCGCGCCGAACCCGGCCCTTGACAACATACAACCGTTTGGTTGTATGTTGATCTCGTGACCGGGAGCAGCGAGGACCGCGCGGACGCGCTGTTCCACGCGCTCGCCGACCGGACGCGACGCGACATCCTGCGCCGGGTCCTCGCCGGAGAGCACTCGGTCACGACGCTGGCGGCGGGCTACGACATGAGCTTCGCCGCCGTCCAGAAGCACGTCGCCGTCCTGGAGAGGGCGGGCCTGCTGACGAAGCGACGTCACGGTCGTGAGCAGCTGGCCAGCGGTGACGTGGAGGCCGTCCGGTCGGTCGCCTCGATGCTCGACGAGCTCGAGGCGGTCTGGCGGGGACGGATCGCCCGGATCGACCTGTTGCTCACCGAGGAGACCTGACATGCCCGTCACCGACATCGCCAAGGACGTCGAGAACCACACCCTGACCATCACCGCGGAGTTCGCCGCCCCGGTCGCCCGGGTGTGGGCGCTCTACGAGGACCCGCGCCAGCTCGAGCAGGTCTGGGGCCCGCCGGAGTACCCGGCGACGTTCGTCGACCACGAGCTGCGCGCCGGCACTCGGACGACGTACTACATGACCTCCCCGGAGGGCGAGAAGTTCGCCGGCTACTGGGACGTGACGGGCGTGGAGCCGACGGAGCGGTTCACCTTCCGCGACGGCTTCGCCCACGAGGACCTGACGCCCAACCCCGAGCTGCCCGTGTCCGACTGCGTCTACGACTTCTCGGCGACCGAGGGCGGCACCCGCGCTGTCTACACGACGACCTACGCCAGCGCCGAGGCGCTGCAGCAGGTCCTCGACATGGGGATGGAGGAGGGGGCGCGGTCCGCCATCGGGCAGATCGACGCGTTCCTCGCCCGCGGCTGAGGTCGCTTCCGGGCCTGTCGTCACACCCGTCACGCCGCCCCCATTCCCTCTCTGTTCCGTTGTGCAACAGACGTTTTGACCGTGGATGACCTTCCGATTCGCGGGCTCGAGGAGTAGGATGGGAGCACGAGGGGAGGGGGAGCCGATGGCCACCAGCACACAGCGCCGGGCGGATGCCGCGGACGTCGCCGCCGCTGCCGTCGGTGCCCGCACGCTGGTCTCGGAGTCGCTCTCCCCCACCCTCGTAGGTGGCTCGGTCGCCGACTGGGCGTACGCGCTCAGTGAGCTCCAGGCCCTCGCCGACGTGGTCGCCGCGGCGCAGGACGAGGCCATCGTCCGGCTCGCGGCGATCGAGCCGGTCGTGCTGGAGACGGGCGAGCTGGTCGAGACCCACCGGGCGCCGGGGCACGTCGCCCTCGACGCCCCGGCCGTCGTGTCGGGTGTGCTGTCGGTGTCGGCGGTGCACGCGGAACGCCGGGTGCGCGACGCGGTGCGGCGTGCGGCCGACGGCCCGGACGGCACGGCGACGAGCACCGGCCTCGGCGGGCTCCACACGGCGATGGCGGAGGGGCGGCTCGACGCCTACCGCGCGCAGGTCGTCGCGGCCGAGCTGGAGAAGGTGCCGGCCGAGGTCGCCTCCGGCGTCGTCGCCTCCCTCGGCCCGTGGTTCGACCGCGAGGACGCCGCCCGGTTGCGCCGACGGACACGGCGGGTGCTGGCCGCCATCTCCCCGGACCTGCTGCGGCAGAGGGCGGTCCGTGCGCGAGCGGCCTCGGGGCTGCGGCGCTGGGTCGACGAGCCAGGGGTCGACACGTGGCTCGGGACCTTCCCGTCCGAGGACGCCTGCGCGGCGTGGGCGGCCATCGACACCCTCGCCCGCCAGTACGTCGACGACGGGACCTGCGAGCACCTCGAGCGGGCCCGGGCCAAGGCGCTCACCGACCTCGTCACGTCGAACGCGACGGTCGACGTGCGGGTGCAGCTCGTCGCTCCCGCCGACGCTCAGGTGGTCGCGGCCCCTAGCGACGTCACCCCCCTCGACGACCGCGACCTCGTCACCGTCCACGGCCTGCACGCCGGCGACCCCGACCTCGTGCCCCGCGGATGGCTGGCGCGCGCGACGGCGATCACCGCTCCGGTGTCCCCGGTGCTCCACTCCACCAGCGGCGCCCTCACCGACCCCGACGACGAGCTCGCGACGGACGCCTACCGGCCCGGTACCCGACTGGCCGCGCTGGTCCGCGCCCGGGACGGGCGGTGCCGCTTCCCCGGCTGCCAGGTCTCCGCCCGGTTCTGCGACCTCGACCACGTCCTCGCCTGGCCGCTGGGGCCGACGAGCGCCGCCAACCTCGCCTGCCTCTGCCGCCGCCACCACCGCGTCAAGCAGCGGCCGGGGTGGTCGGTCCGGATGTCCGCCGACGGCGCCCTCCACTGGACCGATCCCACCGGCGCGGTCCGCACCACCCACCCCCTCGACCACCGACCGCTCGTGCTCCCGGCACGTGAACTCGAGCCGCCGCCTCCCCCGCCCCGACGCGACGCGCAGACCCGGGTGCACTCGGCGCTCGAGTTCGGCCTCGAGCACCGCGGCGGCACCGCGCCGCCCGTCACCCGCGGGTGCCGCGTCGAGGCCCATCGACCGGCGCGGACGTATCGGGTCACCGGTCTTCGCCCACCCCGGCAGCGCGACCCGTTCCCCGCGACGCCACCCTTCTGACCCGACCGACACCCGTTCACGTGTTCTGGTTGGCGGCGTGGCCCGTGGCGCAGGAGCGGGGGTGATCGCCCCACGTCCCACGCCACGGACCGCACCGGTAGGGACGCCTGACGGGTTGGAGAACGGCGACGACGGTGACGGAGCGAGGAACCGCGTGCCCCCCGTGAGAGTCGGACCGCTCGTGAACAGCGAGACGGCGGTGGCCGGGTGACGGGCAGGCACGCAGCTCCGGACGGTCTCGGCCGACTCGGACCGTCGGCCGTCTCGTCCTGCGGCCGGGGGCACGAAGGACGACGTCGTCGAGGTCGGGTCCTGCTGCACGACCCCGGCGACTTCCCCGAAATGAACGCCGCCTACGCGCAGTGGGTCCCTGCGACGCCGCCCGCGCGGTACGCCGCGAAGCTCGGTGCCGTGATCCCCGGTGTGCTGGTCTCGATCAGGATGACGGCCTACGTGGGCTGACGTGACGTCGCCGACCGTGGCAGCGCGCTGGGCGGCGCCCGTGGCGTCGGACTGGGGGTGATCGCCCCACGTCCCGCGCCACCGGCCACGTCCCGGCGCCGGCCACCGTCGCCCGCAGCGCTCAGACGCAGAACTCGTTGCCCTCGGGGTCGCGCATCGTCACCCAGTGGACGCCCATCTCGGCGTGCTCCTCGCCCCGGACGGCGCCGAGCGCTTCGAGGCGCTCGACCTCGGCGGCGACCCGACGGCGCTGCTCCTCCATCGGCACGGAGGGGCCGCCCCCGCCGAGCAGGTCGAGGTGGAGGCGGTTCTTGCCCTCCTTGGGCTCGGGCACCCGCTGGAAGAAGATGCGCGGCTGCCCCTCGGCCTCGAGCGCCGAGGCGTCGTTGAAACGCTCCTCCGGCAGCCCCTGCGCCGCGAGGAAGGACGGCCAGTCGGCGAACCCGCCCGGCGGCGCCGGCACCGCGTAGCCCCGCGGGGCGAGGGCGCCGGCCCAGAACTCCGCGAGGGCGGCGGGGTCGGCGCAGTCGATGACGACCTGGACGGGCAGCGCTGAGCGATCCATGCGCCGAGTGTGGACCCATCCACCGACACCGGGTGCGTGACCCACGGAACAGCGCGACACCGACCGCGGTGGGAGCATCGGGAGGCGTCGAGAAGGAGGCCCCACGATGGCCACCACACCCACCACCGTCCCGGTCCGCGTCGCGGCCGCCGACGTCCTCGCCCAGCGCCGCATCGCCGTGACCGGCGTCTCGCGCACCGCGCGGGGCCACGGCGCGAACACCGTCTACACGTGGCTGCGCGACCACGGCTACGAGGTCTTCGCGGTCAACCCGCACGCGACCGAGGTCGAGGGCGACCCGGCCTACCCGACGGTGCAGGCCGTGCCCGGCGGTGTCGACGCGGTCGTCGTCGCCACGTCCGCCGCGCACGCGCTCGAGAGCGTCGAGGAGTCTCTCGACTCGGGCGTCCGCCGACTCTGGCTGCACCGCTCGACCGGCGCCGGCTCCGTCTCCCCCGAGGCGGTGGTGCGCGCGCGGGCGGCCGGCGCGACGGTCATCGCCGGTGGTTGCCCGATCATGTTCCACCCCGAGGGTGACGGCGTGCACCACGCGATGTGCCGCGTCCTCACGTGGACGGGGGCGGTCCCCCGGACCGTCTGACGCGACCGGCCGTCGGACGTCCCGAGGGCTGGACGCACCTACCCCCACCGGGTGTACCATCATCGGTTCGCCAGCATGGGAACCCCACACACCGCAGGAGGCGGCTCCGCCGTGCCCACGACGACCGCCGACCACCCGACCACCCCCACCGACGACGTGCTCGCCCGCGAGCAGGCCCACCTCGACCACGCGCGCGACGAGCTGCGCCGGATGCGCGAGACCACCGAGCGGCTCGACGTGTCGACCGCGGCCGACGCCTTCAACGCGGCCTACCTCGACCTGGTCCTCGCCCGCCGCGTCGCCTCGCTCCAGGACGACCCGCGCACCACGCTCTTCTTCGGCCGCATCGACTGCCGCACCGAGCACGGCGAGGAGACCTTCCACGTCGGGCGGCGGCACGTCGGCGACGCCCACGGCGACCCGGTCGTCGTCGACTGGCGAGCGCCCATCTCGACGGCGTTCTACCGCGCCTCCCCCGCCGAGCCGATGGGCGTCGAGCTGCGGCGCCGGTTCGGCGTCGACCGTGGCCGCCTCACCGCCTACGAGGACGAGCGCCTCGTCGCCGGAGACGCCGCCGACCGCAGCGGCATCCTCGCCGCCGAGATCGAGCGGCCCCGCTCCGGCCCGATGCGCGACATCGTCTCCACGATCCAGCCCGAGCAGGACGAGATCGTCCGCTCCGACCTCGCGACGAGCATCTGCGTGCAGGGGGCGCCCGGCACCGGCAAGACCGCCGTCGGCCTGCACCGGGCGGCGTGGCTGCTCTACTCCTTCCGCCGGCGCCTCGACCGGGCCGGCGTCCTCGTCGTCGGCCCCAACCGCGCCTTCCTCGACCACATCGGCGCCGTCCTGCCCTCGCTCGGCGAGGTGCGGGTGCAACACGCGACCGTCGACACCCTCCTCGACCACGGCCGCGTGCGCGCCGACGACCCCACCGAGGTCGCGCTCCTCAAGGGCGACGCCCGAATGGCCGAGGTCCTACGGGCCGCGGTGTGGCGCAACGTCGCCCGCGCTCACGACGCGCTCGTCGTCCCCCGTGGCTCACGCCGCTGGCGCGTCCCTGCCTACGAGGTGCAGGACGAGCTCGACGGGCTCGTCGCCCGCGGGGTCCGCTACTCCGCCGCCCGCGAGCTCCTCCCCCAGCGCCTGGCCCACCTCGTGATGCTCCAGATCGAACGCTCGGGCGACTTCCCGGGCGACACCGTGCAGGACTCGATCGCCCGCTCGGCACCGGTCCGCACCGCGACGAAGGACCTCTGGCCGGCGCTCGACCCGGCCGCCGTGCTCTTCGGGCTGCTCTCGGACGCCGATGCGCTGGCCGCCGCCGCGGACGGCGTCCTCACCGAGGACGAGCAGCGGGTCCTGCTCTGGGAGAGGCCGCCCCGCAGCAAGGGGGCAGCGCGCTGGTCGCGGGCCGACATGGCGCTCCTCGACGAGCTGGCCGACCTCCTCGACCGCACGCCGAGCCTCGGCCACGTCATCCTCGACGAGGCGCAGGACCTCTCCCCGATGCAGCTGCGGGCCGTCGGGCGTCGGGCCTCGACCGGCAGCCTGACCGTCCTCGGGGACATCGCGCAGGGCACCACCCCGTGGGCGACCCCGTCCTGGGAGGAGGCGATGCGCCACCTCGGTCGGACCGAGCACGAGCTCGTCGTCCTCGACCGCGGCTTCCGCGTCCCGGCCCTCGTCATCGACTACGCCGCGCGCCTGCTGCCCCTCGTCGCACCGGGGCTGGCGGCGCCGGTCTCGGTGCGCGACGACCCCGGCCGCCTCGACGTCGTGCGCGCCGACCCGGAGCGTCGCTCGCTCGCGGTGGTCGACGCCGTGCGCTCGCTGACGGACGAGCCCGGGTCGGTGGGCGTCATCGTGCCCGACGCGTTCGTCACCGCCGTCTCGTCGGCGCTGACCACCGCGGGCATCCCGCACGGACGGCTCGACGCCGACCACGGGGACGACGAGGACCGTCAGGTCGAGCTCGTACCGGCGAGCATCGCCAAGGGCCTCGAGTTCGACCGCGTCGTCGTCGTCGAGCCGGCGGCCGTCGTGCGCGGCGAGCCGGACGAGCGCACCGGCCTGCGGCGCCTCTACGTCGTGCTGACCCGGGCCGTGTCGGCCCTCGTCGTCGTGCACTCCGAGCCGCTGCCCGAGGTCCTGACCGGCTGACGACGGTCGGGCGCGGTGGGTCAGCCGCGCCCGTGCACCAGCTCGTCGCGGAGCCGGCCGGCGAGCGAGGCCCGCATCCGGAAGAGCTCGACGTCGGCAGCGGTGACGGTGCTGCGCTCGACCCATCCGTCACCCACGGGCACGTCGCCGGCCTCGAGGGCGGCGACGCGCTGGCGGGTCGGCGGGTGGTCGGCGTCGACGGCCGTCGTGGGCGCGGCCTCGAGGCGGGAGCGCAGCTCGGCGGGCGCCGGCCGGTCGGCCGCCTCGATGGCGAGGAAGACGTCGGCCCCCGGTGTACGAGCGGCGTTGTGCGCGGCGGTCGCGCCGCGCGGCACCCCGACGCCGGCGAGCAGCCAGCCACGCACCGCGGCGGGCCCGGCGAGCGCGGCGGCGCGCCGGTCGGCCTCGAACGCGGCGTGGTGCAGGGTCGGACGCCAGGCCCGGTCGAGGACCGCGTGGAGCGCACGGAAGGGCACCGCCACGACGTGCATCCCGGCGCCGCCGACGGCTGCGGACGCCTGGCGACGCACGAGGTTGCCCGCCATCTCGTCACCCGGCCCGTAGTAGCCCATCGTCGAGGTCGCCTGCTCGACGGCCTTGCGGTCGGCGGTCACGGCTCGGACGGGCGTGAGGATCGTCCGGGCTCCCGAGAGCACGTCCCCGGCGAGGCGCACGAGGATGCCGGCCGGCCCCCGCCGGACCCCCGAGCAGCGCAGCTCGTGGGCGAGACCGGCGACCCGCTCCCCGGGGTCGAGGGCCGTCCACTCCGGCAGGCCGACGACCAGCGCGGCCCCGCCCAGGTAGCCCGTGGGGTGCACCCGGGTCGCGGCGACGGTGTCGACGAGCACGCGGGTCGGGGCGGCGACGCCCACCTCGCGCGCCACGGCGTCGACGAGCTCGTGCACGGCCGGCTGCTCCTCGCGGCTCGTCGCGACCGCCCGACGGTCGACGCGCGCGGGGCGCGGCACGAGCCGCCACAGCACCAGCGCGCCGAGGACTCCCCAGATCCAGCGGCTGACGCCGTCGTCGAGGACGAGCACGGCCACCCACCCGACGGCGAGCGCGAGCAGCGCGAGGACGACCAGCAGGGCGAGCAGGACGGCCGCCACCGCGGAGAGCGTCGCGGACGGGGCTCGGCGGGAGTCGGTCACCCGCCGAGGCTAACCTCGGGCGACCTCGCGTCAGGGCAGGCGCGGCGGCGGGCTCAGGCGCCGACCGTCCACTTCTCGCCGTCCCAGTAGCGGTGCCGGCGGCGGTGGTGCGGGGAGGGGTACCAGCCCGGCGCCAGGGTGCCCCCACCCTTCGTCGCGTCCTTGATGACGCGCCGCGTGTGGAAGGTGGGGACGAGGGCCGCGAGGACGCCCGTCGCGCAGCCCACGGTGAGGACGTAGAGCCCGACCCCCGCGTCGACGGTGGTGGCCGAGAAGGCGTCGAGGACGGCCGGGGCGGACTCGGCGAACCACGACGGGCGGCCGACGGCCGCACCGGGGTCGAAGAGCAGCATCCAGAAGGCGAAGGTGACGAACGAGCCCGCCATCAGCCCGACGAGGGCCGCGAGACGCCACACCCCGCCGACGAACCGGAGGCGGGTGAGGATGAGCGCGACCCCCATGAGCAGCGCGACCGCGCCCGACAGGACGAGGTACTCGCGGAAGCCGTCGGCGAGGCGGACGGACGTGCCGTCCGCGCCCAGCCCCAGCGCGGCCCACACGTCGGGGGCCACCGCGCCGCGCCCGACGGTGTACACGGGCAACAGCGTCCCGAGCATGACGACGGCGCTGCCGAGGGAGAGGGTCAGCCCGGCGACGGCGTGGCTCCTGCGGTGCCTGACCTGCGACATACGACTCCTCCCGGCGTGCTCGAGGCGAGTGTGACACCCGGTGGGCGCGTCCGCGGCCGGTTCCGGCGAAGTCGGTCCCCTCGACCGGAGGGGGGTCGCTCAGCGGGTCGCGACCGCCTCGCGCAGCAGCCGCCACAGCTCCTCGACGTCCGCCCGCTCGGTGGCCTCCGCGCCGACGGACACCCGCACCATCCAGCGGCCGTCGAGGCTGCTGGCCCCGAGGAAGACCCGGCCGGTCGCGTTGACGGCCTCGAGCCAGGCGAGGGTGTGCGCGTCGAGCTCCCGGCCCGTCAGCCCCTCGGGCTCGTGGACGACGCAGACCGTCTGCAGCTCGACGGGCGCCAGCACCCGCCATCCCGGCTCGGCCTGCACCTGCTCGGCGAGCCACCGGGCGTTCGCGAGGTCACGCCGCAGCCGCTCGCGGATGGCCTCCACGCCGTCGAGCCGGAGGTGGAACCACAGCTTGAGCGCGCGGAAGCGTCGGCCCAGCGGGATGCCCCAGTCCTTGTACTGGACGACCTGGTCGTCGGTGCTCGCCCGCAGGTAGCTCGGGGTCGTCGACATCACCGAGACGAGGTGGTCGACGTCGCGGACGTAGAGCAGGGAGGTGTCGAGGATCGTGCCCATCCACTTGTGCGGGTTCCACGCGAGGCTGTCGGCGTCGTCGACCCCCGCGAAGAGGTGGCGCATCTCCGGCAGGAGCATCGCCGAGCCGGCCATCGCCGCGTCGACGTGCACCCACGCCCCGTGCTCGCGGGCGATCTCGACGATGGCGGGGACGGGGTCCATCGCCGTCGTGCCGGTCGTGCCGACCGCGGCGACGACGACCGCCGGCACGCGACCGGCCGCGGCGTCCTCGGCCATCGCCCGGCGCAGGGCGGCGGGGTCCATCGCGTAGGTCACCGGGTCGACGTCGACGTAGCGCAGGTTGTCGGCCCCGAAGCCGGCGAGGAGGACGGCCTTGGGGACCGAGCTGTGCGCCTGCGGCGAGGTGTAGGCGACGAGCGGGGCGTCGAGGGACTGGAGGCCACCGCGGTGCTCGGAGCCGTCGCTCGCGCGCTCGCGGGCGGCGAGCATGGCGACGAGGCACGCGGTGGAGGCGGTGTCCTGGATGGCGCCGCGCCACTCGGGGGCCAGGCCGCAGAGGTCGCGCAGCCAGTCGGTGACGACCTGCTCAACCTCGGTGAGCGCCGGCGCCGACTGCCACGTGATGCCGAGCGCGCCCACGCCCCCGGACGCGATGTCGCCGAGGACGCTGGCCAGGCTCGCGTTGCTGGGGAACCAGCCGTAGAAGCCGGGGTGCTGGGTCTGGGTGACGCCGGGGACGACGACGCGGTCGAGGTCGGCGAGCACGTCGGCGAACGGCTCGGGCTCGGTGGGGGCGTGCGGCGGGAGGGCGTCGCGGACCTCGCCCGGTCGGACCTGCGCGGCGACCGGGAGGTCCGGGACGCGGCTGCGGTGGTCGGCGATCCAGTCGATGAGCTGGTGTCCGGCGGCGCGGAACTCCTCGGGCGTCATGGGCGCCATTCTGCCCACGCGTGGTGGTCCCGGCCGCGTGCGCCCCGCGCCTCAGCCCGCACGTGCGGGCTTGTCGCTCTCGGACACAGGGTCTGACAACGATCACCCCGCACGTGCCGGGTGGGTCCCGGTCGTGGGCAGGGCCATCCGCCCCGGTCGTCGGAGCCGTGCCGGTGAAGCGGGGTCTTGCCAGGCACCCCGAGTGCAGAGGACAGTCGTCCGTCATCGGATCGTGGCCGAGGAGGGGCAGCGATGGGACGCACGTACTGCGCGCTGGAACGGCGAAAGTTCAACGACGTGGAGTTCGCCCGAGCGCCCCGGGGGGTGACGGTCCACGTGCTGGCCGCTGACGATGGGCACACCACGGACGGATGGCCGGCCACGTTCCGGGCCGAGGGCAACGGCGATCAGGGATGGACGGTGTCGGACGTCGAGATCCACAGACCGGATCTCGACGTGGCCGCCGACGAGGCTCCCGAGGAGGACCGATGACGGGCCCGCTCGGTGACGACGGCTGGCCGACCGACGACGCCGTCGCTGACGACACTCGCGCGGAGAAGGCCTTGGAGGCGCGGCTCGCCGCGCATGCAGCCGGCCTGGCGGCGCAGGAGGAGCGCACGACCGAGACGCACAAGAGCGCACTGGCCTCTGCTGCTGCAGCACAGGCCGCGGCCACCGCCGAGCTGAAGGCCGACGACGACGACGCGCGCGCACTCGCCGCGGCCGATCGCGCGGCCGACCTTGCCAGTCTCCAGGCGTTCGCCACGTCGTTGACGACGCTCGCCGTCGGCGCGGTCGACCGGGCTCGTTCCGGGGCCGACACCGTGCAGAAGGCCTCGGCGGCGATCGTCACGATCTACACCGGGATCCTCGGCTTCGTGTTCGTGGCATCCGACAACCCGCTCCCCACCCGCGGGGTCCTGGCTCCCGTGTTCCTCGGTGCAGCGGTCGTCCTGTCCACGGCGTACCTCGCCTACGTCGACGGGCGGGAGGCCTCCACGCGCGGTCCCGAAGCCGTCGGAGGGGTGGAGCCCAAGGTTCTCGCCCGGGTCAATGCCACCGTCGCGGCCGCGTCGGCCATCTCGACCCGTCGGTCCTACGCGCTGCGTGCCAGCGTCGTCGCCCTGGGCGTCGGCCTCGTGTACATCGTCCTGCCCTTCGTCGACCTCGGCTCGGCGCGGGCGGCCACGCCCTCCGCCGTCGCGTCGCTCCCGGCCTGGCCCACACCTGCCGTCAGCTCGCCCGTCGAGCTCGGAGCCGTCGTGTACGAGGCGCAGGTCGCCGAGGTCGCCGCGTCACGGACCTCGGCTCTCGAGGCAGCGTCCCTGCCCCCGGACGTCGACGACAGCGGTGTCGTGGCCCTCCTCTTCCTCGCCGGTCTCGCGGCGGTCGTCGTGGTTCCTGCCGCGTGGGGGCGTCCGACATCCACGTGACGGCCGGACCCCGGAACGTCGACGAGACCCCGGCTCGGAGCCGGGGTCTCGTGGACTTTTCGGGGTGACCCCGACATGTGGAGGTGCGAGGGGCGCGTGGGGTGCGCGGCTCAGAGGTTGATCATGTGGCCGGCGATGCCCTCGACGGCCTCCTTGACCGCCTCGGAGAGCGTCGGGTGCGCGAAGACGTTGCGCGACACCTCGTCCGCGGTGAGGTCCCACTTCTGGGCGAGGGTCAGCACGGGCAGCAGCTCGGTGACGTCGGGGCCGATCATGTGGGCGCCGATGATCTCGTTGTGCTCGGCGTCGGCGACGACCTTGACGAAGCCGACGGCGTCGCCGAGGCCCATCGCCTTGCCGTTGGCCGAGAACGGGAACTTCGCCGTCTTGACGTCGTAGCCCTTCTCCTTGGCCTGCGCCTCGGAGTAGCCGAAGGAGCCGATCTGCGGGTGGCAGTAGGTGGCGCGCGGGATGAAGTCGTACTCGACCGGCATCGTCTCGGCGCCGCAGAGGTGCTCGGCGGCGACGACGCCCTGGGCCTCGGCGACGTGCGCGAGCATCAGCTTGGCGGTGCAGTCGCCGATCGCGTAGACGTTCTCGACGTTGGTGCGGCCGTACTCGTCGATGGCGATGGCGCCGCGCTCGGTCAGCTGCACGCCGGTGGCCTCGAGCCCGTAGCCCTCGGTGCGCGGGGCGAAGCCGATGGCCGACATGAACTTGTCGGCCTCGAGGACCTGCTGGTCGCCGCCGGCGGCGGGCGAGACGGTGACGCGGACGCCGGAGCCGGTGTCCTCGACACCCTCGACCTTCGTCGACAGCATGACCTTGACCCCGAGCTTCTTGTAGTGCTTGAGGAGCTCCTTGGAGATCTCCTCGTCCTCGGTCGGGACCATCCGGTCGAGGAACTCGACGATCGTGACGTCGACGCCGAAGTTCTTCATGACGTAGGCGAACTCGACGCCGATGGCGCCCGAGCCGGCGATGACGATCGAGCCGGGGAGGTTCTCGTCGAGGATCTGCTCCTCGTAGGTGACGACGTTCTGCGACACCTCGACGCCAGGAAGCATCCGGGTGACGGCACCGGCCGCGATGATCAGGTGGTCGAAGGTCAGCTGACGGGTCTCGCCGTCGTTGAGCGCGACGTCCATCGAGGTGGCGCTGGTCAGCGTGCCCCAGCCGTCGATCTCCTCGATCTTGTTCTTCTTCATGAGGAAGTGGACGCCCTTGACGATGCCGGCCGACACCTTGCGCGAGCGCGCGTGCGTGGCGCCGTACTTCATCGTCGCCTCGCCCTCGATGCCGTACAGCTCCTTCTCGTGCTGGAGCGTGTGGGCGAGCTCGGCGTTCTTGATGAGCGCCTTCGAGGGGATGCAGCCGACGTTGAGGCAGACCCCGCCCCAGTACTTCTTCTCGACGACCGCGACCTTCTTCCCGAGCTGGGACGCGCGGATCGCCGCGACGTACCCACCAGGACCAGCACCGAGCACCACGACGTCGAAGTCAGCCATGCTCGACAGCCTATCGGGGCGGCGTCGGCTCGTGACGCTCAGCCCAGCCCGCGCAGGGTGAGGTGCACCGCGCGCGTCACCGGCGCGGCCGTCGAGCCGCCGGAGCCGCCCTGCGCGACGACGGCGGCGACGACCCAGCGCGGCCGGGTGGCCGGTGCGTAGGAGACGAACCACGAGGTGTCGCGCTTCCCGACGACCTCGCCGGTGCCGGTCTTGCCCGCGACCGGCCAGTCCGCCGGCATCCCGGCGAAGGCGGCGGCCGCCGTCCCCGAGGTGACGACCCTGCGCAGGGCCGAGCGGAGGTAGCGGTCGGTGGCCGCGCTCATCGGCGCCCGGTGGGTCGGGCCGGGGTCGAGCGCCGTCCGCTCGCCCGAGACCGGGTCGACGAGGGTCGCCCCGACGCGCGGGGTGCGGACGGTGCCGCCGTCGGCGATCGCGCCGTACACGACGGCCATCTGCAGGGGCGTCGCGAGGACGTCGCCCTGCCCGATGGCGAAGTTGGCCGCGTCGCCGGCGCGCAGCTGCCAGCCGGTCGCGCAGTTCTCGCGCGCGACCTCGGTGAGGAAGCGGCGCCGCTCGCGGTCGGCGACCTCCGGGTACCCGGTCCGCGCCCGGCGGCACAGCTCGTCCTTCTGCTGCTCCCACTGCGCGCGTCGCCAGGTGCGGTCGGGCACCCGGCCCGCCGACTCGCTCGGCAGGTCGACGCCCGTCGCGCGGCCGAGGCCGAGACCCTGTGCGGTCGAGGCGAACGGGTCGGGGGTGGTGACCGGCGCGTCGGGCCCACCCTGGCGCAGCCACGCGTCGTGCGCGAGCCGGTAGAAGACGGTGTCGCAGGAGATCTCGACCGCCGTCGCCAGGCTGATGCGGCCCCGCGGCGCGCTGTCGACGTTCTTGAAGTCGCGGTTCCCGATCCGGTAGACCGCCGGGCAGTCGTAGGTGGCGCGCAGCGAGCGCCCGTCGCGGACGGCCGCGGCGACCGACGCGGGCTTCATCGTGCTCGCCGGGGCGAAGCCCACGTCGGTGGCGCGGGACAGCATGGGCGTCCCCGCCGCGGGGTCGGTGAGGCGCCGGTAGTCGGCGGACGAGATGCCGCCGGTCCACACGTTGGGGTCGTACGTCGGCAGGCTGGCGAGGGCGGCCACCGCGCCGGAGCGGGGGTCGAGGACGACGACCGCGCCGGAGTCGGCCGGCCATCCGCGGCCGCGCGCGCGTCGCATCTCCGTCGCGAGGGCCTTCTCGGCGCGGGCCTGCACGGTCGCGTCGAGCGAGGTGACGAGGTCACGGCCGGGCACGGGGTCGACCCGCGACACCACCCCGGTCACGAGGCCGCGGGCGTCGACCGACACGACGGTCCGCCCGGGGGTCCCCCGCAGCTCCCGGTCGTACTGCTGTTCCAGCCCCGCGCGTCCCACGAGGTCGTCGGGGTGCAGCGTCGGGTCGGCCGCGAGGTCCTCCGCGGTCGCCCGACCGAGGTAGCCGAGCACCTGCGCGGCCTGGGCGCCCGCCGGACGGGGGTAGGTCCGGACCGGGACCGAGGACACGGCGACGCCGGGGAACCGGTCGGGGCGCTCGACGAGCGAGAGCGCGCGGGCCGGGTCGACGTCCGCGGCGAGCGGGACCGGCACCTGGGCGGACCCGGCCCAGCACGCCGGCGCGGCCGGGGCGCCGTCCTCGCCGCACAGCCAGAGCCTCCCGAGCAGGTCCTCCGGCGGGCGCCCGAGCACCCGGGCGACCTCGCGGACCTCGGCCTGGGCGGCATCACGGTCGTCGGCGACGACCCGGCGCTCGAGGGTGACGACGGTGCTCGTCCGGTGCCCCGCCAGCTCGCGGCCGTGGGCGTCGAGGATGCGCCCGCGCAGCGCCGGCACGAGGACCGTCCGGGTGTCGAGCGCGACCGCGCGGGCGGCGAGGTCGTCGGCCTGCGCGAGCTGCACCTCGCCGAGCCGGACCACGAGTCCGGCGAAGGCGACGACGACGGCCACGAGCACCGCCGTGACGCGGCCGCGCCGGCCGACGACGCTCATCCGAACCTCCGCCGCACCACCGCGCGCTCGGCGCGGACCACGAGCGGGACCACGAGCGCGGCGACGGTCGCGGTGAGCAGCACGCGCACCACCACCTCGCCGAGGTCGACCGGCGCCCGGACCGACAGGGCCCGCAGCACGTCCGCCCCCTCGACGAGCCCCGACACGACGAGGGCGGTCCCGGCCACGCGCGCTGCGCCGACCGGGCCCTCGACGCGCAGGCGGCCGGCGAGCAGCCCGGCCCCGGCGTAGACGAGCGCGTGCAGCCCGAGCAGGTCGGCGCCGGGCGGCACGAAGTCGAGGGCCCATCCACCGGCGAGCCCGGCGAGCGCGCCCGCGACGGGTCCGCGCCAGAGGGCCCAGCCGACGACGAGCACCGCGACGAGGTCGGGCACCGGCCGCACGTGCCGGGCCGCGAGCGCGGCGAGCAGGACGGCCGCGAGGACGAGGAGGGCGGTCCGCGTGAGAAGCCCGAGGGGTCGCATCATCCCCCCGCGGTCGCGGACGGGCGCGGCTGCGCGCGGCGCTCACCGAGGACGACGCCGACGACGTCGAGCGTGGCGGGCGCGACGGCGGGGGTGACGACCCCGCCGGCCGTCGGCCGTCCCCGGGCGTCGTCGACGGCGGTGACCGTCCCGACGACGAGGCCGGCCGGGAACGGCCGGTCGCCGGGGCTGCCGAGCGTCGTCACGGTGTCGCCGGTGGCGAGGGCTCCGCCGGTGACCGGGGCGAGCGCGAGGGTGCCGGGCTTCGGCGCGGGCGCGCCCGCGGGCGCCGCCGCGGACACCTCACCGAGGACGCCCCGCGGTCCGACCCGCACGCCGACGGCGACCTCGCGTCCGCCGAGGAGCAGGACGTCGCACGTCCACGGCCCGACCGCGACCACGCGGCCGACGAGCCCGTCGGCGGTGACGACGGCGCGGTCGGTCTGCACCCCGTCGCGCGCCCCGACGTCGAGGGTGACCCGCTCGGGCCCCGCCGGTCCGGACGGCCCGACCCCCACGACGCGGGCCGCGACGAGGGTCAGCCCGCGCAGGGTGGGGGTGTCGAGCAGGGCGTCGGCACGCTCGGCGGCGGCCAGGCGCTGCTCGGTGTCGGCGAGGCGCGTCGTCAGGCGGGTGTTCTCGGCCCGCAGGCGCGCGGCCTCGTCCTCGCGCGGACCGACGGCGCGCTCGAGCGGCCCGAGACCGGCGGCGGCGAGACCGCGGACGGGTGAGGTGTCGACGGCTCCGGACAGGTCGAGCGCGAGGACGAGCGCGGTCGCGACGGCGAGCCCGGCCACGACGCGCCGGCCGCGGGGGCGGCGGTGTCGGTCGCGGGTCACGGCCGGCGGGTGTCGACGAGGACGCGGTGGAGCGTCGCGAGCTCCTCGACGCACCGGCCCGCGCCGCGGGCGACGGCGTGCAGCGGCTCCTCGGCCGCACGGACGGGGACCCCGAGCTCGTGCGAGAGCCGTTCGTCCAGGCCGCGCAGGAGGGCTCCCCCGCCGGTCAGGGCGATGCCGCGGTCGACGACGTCGCCGGCGAGCTCGGGCGGGCAGACGTCGAGGACGGACCGGACGAGGTCGACGATCCGGGCGACCGGTGTCTCGATGGCCCGGCGCACCTCGGCCGAGCCGATGGTCACCGTCTTCGGCAGCCCCGTCACGAGGTCACGCCCCCGGACCCGCTCGGTCAGCTCCTCGACGAGCGGGAAGGCCGACCCGACTGCGATCTTCAGCCGCTCCGCGCTCGACTCCCCGAGCAGCAGCGAGTACTCGGCCTTGACGAAGGCGACGAGCGCCTCGTCGATCTCGTCTCCGCCGAGGCGCACCGTGCGGCTGACGACGATGCCGCCGAGGCTGATGACCCCGACGTCGGTCGTGCCGCCGCCGATGTCGACGACCATCGAGGCCTCGGTGCCCTCGACGGGCAGGCCGGCGCCGATGGCGGCGGCCATCGTCTCCTCGACGACGTGGACCCGGCGCGCGCCCGAGCGCAGCGTGGCGTCCTCGAGGGCGCGGCGCTCGACGCTCGTGATGTCGCTCGGGACGCAGACGACGACCCGCGGCCGGCGCAGGCGCGAGGGGGCGACGCGGTCGACGAACCAGCGGATCATCCGCTCGGTGACGTCGGCGTCCGAGATGACGCCGTCGCGCAGCGGCCGGACCGCCGTGACGGCCTCGGGCGTGCGCCCGAGCATCTCCTTGGCGCGGCGGCCGGCGGCGACGAGCTCGCCGGTGCCGGCGCGGACGGCGACGACCGACGGCTCGTCGAGGACGACGCCGCGGCCGCGCTCGTAGACGACGGTGTTGGCGGTGCCGAGGTCGATGGCGAGGTCCCTCCCCCGGACCCATCCCGTCGACCAGCCGCTCATGCGGTGCAGGCTAGGCCGGGCCCACCGGTGGGCCGGGGACGCAACGCCGGGGAGGGGCGAGGCGCTCCGGCATCCCGTGGTCGGTGTGACGGGAGTGACGCGTGGTGCCTCGCCGGGGCGGGCGGCGCGCGCCTCGCCCGACCTGGCTGCGCCTCACCCGAGAACCGTTGTCGGGTGAGGCGCGGGCGTATCGGGTCACCCGATACGCGTGGTGCTCGTGGGGCTCAGAGCTCGGGGAACCAGATGCCGATCTCGTGGGCGGCCGACTCCGGGGAGTCCGAGCCGTGGACGATGTTCTTCTGCACCTTGGCGCCCCAGTCGCGGCCGAGGTCGCCGCGGATCGAGCCGGGCGCGGCCTTCGTCGGGTCAGTGGCGCCGGCGAGCGAGCGGAAGCCCGCGATGCACTGCTCGCCCTCGATGACGACCGCCGTCACGGGGCCGGAGGACATGAACTCGACGAGCGGCTCGAAGAACGGCTTGCCCTCGTGCTCGGCGTAGTGGCGGTGCAGCATGTCGGTCGTCGGGCTGACGACCTTGAGCGCGGCGAGGCGGTAGCCCTTGGCCTCGATGCGGCGCAGGACCTCCCCGGTGAGGCCGCGGGCGTAGCCGTCGGGCTTGACGAGGACGAGGGAGCGTTCGGTGGTCACGCGCCCAGACTAGTCGGCGGCGACCGCGCCCCCGGCGGCCACCTCGGCCTCGTGCCGGGCGACGAGCGCGTCCGCCTTGACCCCCTGGACGAGCAGCAGCACCCACAGCGCCGTGAAGACGACGGCGACCCCGATCATCGCGGGGACGAGCACCGCGCTCAGCCAGGTCGCGAGCTGGACGAGCCAGCCGAGGGTGATGCCGTACGGACGGCGCATCAGGCCACCGGCGACGACCGCCGCGAGCGCCAGCCCCATCCCGACCCACAGCAGGCGGCCGCCGTCGTCGGGACGCCCGTCGGCGATGGCCTGCGCGCGGGCGACGAGCGCGAAGAACGACAGCACGATCGCCTGCCCGACGAGGACGACCGCCAGGAGACGGAAGGTCAGCTTGCCCTGCTGCCCGTAGAGGTGCAGGCGTCTCATCGGGGCCCGCCGCTCTTCCAGCTGTAGGTCTCGACCGCGGCCTTGGACTGCGCGAGGCTCGCTCCGGTCGCCGCCCGGTAGTGCTTGATCGCCGCGACCGCCTGCCCCTGCGCGAGCGAGGCGTCGATGACCTGCCGCACGTCCGCCGAGAGCTCCTCCACCGGGGTGAACGTCACGTCGGCGCCGCCCTGCTGCGCGCGCACCGCCCGGACGACGTACCAGACGGCCACGAGCGCGGCCACGATCAGCACGAGCTTGAGCAGGGTCATGCGTCCAGCGTAGGCGAGCCCGCCGGGAGGCCCTGACATCCGTCACGCACCGACGCGCGCGGACGTCACGGCGCTCTCGTGACGGCCGACCGAGGCGTCCGGCCGCCGCCCACGGGAGGGTCGTGGCCATGGACGCGATCACCCTCAGGGGACTCCGCAAGCACTTCGGCGACGTGCGCGCCGTCGACGGCATCGACCTCACGATCGGCCAGGGCGAGGTCGTCGCGCTGCTCGGCCCGAACGGCGCCGGCAAGTCGACGACGATCGACCTCGTCCTCGGCCTCGGCACGCCGAGCGACGGCGACGTCTCCGTCTTCGGGATGCACCCGCGCGAGGCCGTCGACCGGGGTCTCGTCTCGGCGGTGCTGCAGTCCGGCGGCCTCCTCGAGGACCTGACGGTCCGCGAGAGCGTCGAGTACACCGCCGCGCTCTTCCCGTCCGCGCGGCCGGTCGACGAGGCGCTCGAGGCCGCGGGCGTCACCGCGATCGCCGGCCGCCGCATCAAGGACTGCTCCGGCGGCGAGCAGCAGCGCACCCGCTTCGCGATGGCGCTCGTGCCCGACCCCGAGCTCGTCGTCCTCGACGAGCCGACGACCGGGATGGACGTCTCCGCCCGCCGCGCCTTCTGGCAGGCCATCCACGCGGACGCCGCGCAGGGGCGCACCGTCGTCTTCGCGACGCACTACCTCGAGGAGGCCGAGACCTGGGCCGACCGCGTCGTCGTCGTCCGCGGCGGACGGGTCGTCGCCGACGGCACGCCGGCCGAGCTCGGTGCGATGAGCGCGGGCCGCGTCGTGCGGGCCACCCTGCCCGGCGCCGACGCCGACGCGCTGCGGGCGCTGCCGGGCGTCGTCGAGGTCGAGGTGCGCGGCGCCGCGATCTCCGTCGTGAGCACCGACTCGGACGCCCTCGCCCGGCACCTGCTCACCGCCACCGCCGCCCGCGACCTCGAGATCGCCGGCCGGCGCCTCGAGGACACGTTCGTCGCGCTCACCAGCGAGGACGCCACCGCCCCCACGACCGAAGGACTCCCCCGATGACCGCCCTGCCCACGTCGACGGCCCGACCGGCCCCGCGCCGCCCCCTGCTCAACCCGACCGTGCTGCGCATCGAGCTGCGCCGGCTCGTGCGCAACCGCCGCGTCCTCGTGTTCACCTTCGTCTTCCCCGCGGTGATGCTCGTCTTCATCGGCAGCCAGATCACCGGCCAGGACGACGTGCTCGGACCGCACGCCGTCGCCAACGTCGGCGCCTACGTCATGGCGAGCATGGCGGTCTACGGCGCGGTGATGGCCTCGACGTCAGCCGGCGCGTCGGTCTCGATCGAGCGCGCGGCCGGGTGGAGCCGGCAGCTGCGGCTCACCCCGGCCCGACCGGTGTCGCACGTCCTCGTCAAGATGCTCGTCGCCGTCGTGCTCGGCACCTGCGCCACGCTGGTGACCTTCGCCGTCGGCGCCGCCACCGGGACCGCGCACCTCATCCGGCTCGCGCCGTGGTGGCAGATGGCGCTCGTCATCGTCGTCGGGTCGCTCGTCTTCGCCGCCTTCGGGCTCTTCATGGGCTACCTGCTGCCCAGCGAGAACGCGATGCAGTTCCTCGGGCCCCTGCTCGCCGTCCTCGCCATCCTCGGCGGGCTGTTCTCGGGACCGCTCCCGACCGACTCCCTCTACGGGCAGATCGCGCAGTACACCCCGATCTACGGCCTGAGCCAGCTGGCCCACTGGCCCCTGACGCTGACCACCGCCGGCACGCACGACGCCTTCCACGTCTCCTGGGTGCTCGACCTCGTCGTCTGGGGTGCGCTGTTCGTCGCGGGAGCCGTGTGGCGCTTCCGCCGTGACACCGACCGGGTCTGACACCCTGTGAGCGTGACGGGGCGGCCGTGGGCGAGCCGGCGGGACGAGGACGACCTCGTCGCGCCGGTCCCGGCGTCGGCGGGGGTCGCGCGGCGGCTCATCGGGCTCATCTGGGTCGTCTACCTCCTCGAGCCCCTCGTCACCGCGTGGCGGACGACCGGGGCGGACCGGGTGGCCGGCGTCGGCCTGCTCGCGCTCTTCGTCGTCGTCTACGTGTGGCACTACGTCGTCTCCCCGCTGCCGGGCGTCTCGCGGTCGGGCGTCACGACGCCGGAGGGCGGCCCGTGGCCGCGCGCCCTGCGCTTCGCCCTGCTCTCCGCGCTGTCGGCCGGCTGCGTGCTCGTCATCGGGCAGACGGCCACCGCGACCTGGGTCTTCGTCGCCGTGTCGGCGATGTGGACCTTCGGCGGGTGGGTCCCCTACGTCATCGCGGTCGGTCTCGCCGCGCTCTACGAGGTTCTCGCACACCGGGTCCCGGGGTGGGAGCGCGACAACAGCCTGAGCTTCGCCATCGCCTTCGCGGTGCTGGCCATCACGAGCGGGATGGTGGCCGTCCGCCGCTCGCGCGACCTCGCCGAGGCCCAGCGCGAGAACGCCCGCCTCGCCGTCGAGGACGAGCGCAACCGGGTCGCCCGCGACCTGCACGACATCCTCGGCCACTCGCTCACCGTCATCCGGGTCAAGGCCGAGCTCGCGGCCCGGCTCGTCGACCTCGACCCGGCCCGCGCGAAGGCCGAGGTGGAGGAGGTCGAGTCGCTCGCCCGCGAGGCGCTGGCCGACGTCCGCGGGGCGGTCGAGGGCTTCCGCGAGATCTCGCTCGCCGGCGAGATCGCCCGCGCGCGGGCCGCACTGTCGTCCGCGGGCATCGAGGCCGACCTGCCGCGCCGGGTCGACGGGGTCGCCCCCGACCTGCGCGAGCTCTACGCGTGGACCGTCCGCGAGGGCGTCACGAACGTCATCCGGCACAGCGGGGCGAGCACCTGCCGGGTCACCATCGACGACGGCGGCCTGCGCCTCGCCGACGACGGACGGGTGCCGCCCGGAGGTCCCGCCGCCCGCTCGGCCGGCCACGGTCTGCGCGGGCTCGCCGAACGAGCGCGCACCGCCGGCGCCGTCCTCACCGCACGCCGCCTCGAGCCCCGCGGCTTCGAGATCGTCGTCTCCGCCACCGACACCGGGAGCCGTCCGTGACCCCCATCCGCGTCGTCCTCGCCGACGACCAGGCCCTCGTGCGCGGCGCCCTCGCCGCGCTGCTCGACCTCGAGCCCGACCTCGAGGTCGTCGGCCAGGCCGAGGACGGCGAGCACGTCGCCCGCATCGTCGCCGAGACCACGCCCGACGTCGTGCTCATGGACGTCGAGATGCCCGGTGGTGACGGCATCGACGCCACCGCGCTGCTGCGCGAGCGCCACCCCGACGTGCGGGTGCTCGTCGTCACGACCTTCGGCCGCCCGGGCTACCTGCGCCGGGCGATGCAGGCCGGCGCGTCCGGGTTCGTCGTCAAGGACACCCCGGCCCACGCCCTGGCCGATGCTGTCCGGCGCGTGCACGCCGGGCTGCGGGTCGTCGACCCGGCGCTGGCCGCGGACTCCCTGGCGCTCGGCGACTCGCCGCTCACCCCGCGCGAGACCGAGGTGCTGCGGGCCGCCGAGTCGGGCGCGACCATCGCGCAGCTGGCCCGGACCCTGCACCTCTCGGAGGGCACGGTGCGCAACCACCTCAGCTCCGTCATCGGCAAGACCACGGCCCGCAACCGCGCCGACGCGGTGCGCGTCGCCCGCGAGGCCGGCTGGCTCTGAGGCCGCGCTGCCGGCGGTCAGACGTCGGTGGTGCCGAGGAGCATCCGCACCTCGGCGGCCGTGACGACCGAGCCGGTGGCGAGGACGCCGCCGGCGACGCCGCCCTCGTCGGCGAGGCCCGCCGCCCGGTCGAGGGCGTCCGGCAGGTCGTCGACGACGGTGACGCGGTGCTCGCCGAAGATCTCGGCCGCCAGCTCGCCGAGCTCGCGCGGGCGCATCGAGCGGGGCGAGGTGTTGCGGGTGACGACGACCTCGTCGAGCAGCGGCTCGAGGACCTCGAGCATCTCGGCGGCGTCCTTGTCGGCCATGACGGCGACGACCCCGACGAGCTTGACGAAGGTGAACGCGTCCGACATCGTGTCGCGCAGCGCCCGGGCACCGGCGGGGTTGTGGGCGGCGTCGACGAGGACGGTCGGGCTGCGACGGACGATCTCGAGGCGGCCGGGCGACTCGACCGCGGCGAGGCCGGCGCGCAGGACCTCGACGTCGAGCGCCTGCTCGCCGCCCCCGACGAACGCCTCGACGGCGGCGACGGCCACGGCGGCGTTCTGCGCCTGGTGGGCGCCGTGCAGCGGCAGGAACAGGTCGGGATACTCGCCGGCGAGACCCTTGAGCGACAGCTGTTGACCGCCGACCGCGACCTCGCGTGTCGTGACTCCGAAGTCGTTGCCCTCGAACACGATCCGCGCACCGACCTCGGCCGCGCGGTCGACGAGGACCTCGGCCGCGTCGCGGTCGTCCTGCACGCCGGACACGGCGATGCCGTCGGCCTTGATGATGCCGGACTTCTCCTGCGCGATCTCGGCCGGCGTGTCCCCGAGGAAGTGCCGGTGGTCGACGTCGATCGGCGTGATGACGGACACCGGGGCGTCGACGACGTTGGTCGCGTCCCACGCGCCGCCCATCCCGACCTCGACGACGGCGACGTCGACGGGCAGGTCGGCGAACGCCGCGTAGGCGACCGCGACGAGGACCTCGAAGTACGTCATCCGCGGGCCGCCCTCGGCCGCTGAGCGCGCGTCGACGATCTCGACGAACGGGATGACGTCGTCGTAGGCGGCGAGGAAGCGCTCGGCGTCGACCGGGCGACCCCCGACCGCGATCCGCTCGAGCATCGAGTGCAGGTGCGGGCTGGTGAACCGGCCTGTCTTGAGGCCCATCTCGCGCAGCACCGACTCGATGATGCGCGCGGTGCTGGTCTTGCCGTTGGTGCCGGTGACGTGCACGACCGGGAAGGTGCGCTGCGGGTCGCCGACGAGCTCCATGACGGCCGAGATGCGGTCGAGCGAGGGCTGGAGGTCGTGCTCGGGCGCGCGGGAGAGGATGGACTCCTCGACCTCGCGCAGGCGCTTGCGGACCTCGATGGCGTGCGCGGCCTCGCGCTGGGCGGCGTCGGGTGCAGGGCTCACCCGCCCATCCTCCCGCATCCCACGGCCGCCACGGGAACCGGCCGGTGCCCTTTCACGCGGGGCGGCGGGCCACCGCGCAGCGCGCGGTCGCGCCCAGCGTGAACGGCCCACCCGTCCCGCCGAGGCGTTGCTCGACGCCGGAGCGCACCCGGGCGCGCTGCTCCTCGGGCAGGCCGAGGAGGTGGCTGCCCGCCGGTCCGATGCCCGCGAGGAAGCCCGTCCAGAGCTCGTCGACGTCCGCGTAGGTCGACGACACGGCCAGCACGCTCTCCTCGACCTCGCCCAGCCCGGCCGCCGAGAAGAGGTCGGCGATCTCGCCCGGCCGCCCGAACCGGAGGGTGCGTGCCTCGTCGGGGGCCTCGGGGTCGACGTCGAGGGCGGCGTCCCAGTAGAGGCGGAGCATCTCCATCCCGGCCGAGAACTCCCAGACGCAGGCGGCCACCGTCCCGCCCGGGCGCACGACGCGGACCATCTCGGCGGCGGCCGCGGTGGGCTCGCTCACGAAGTGCAGGACGAGCTGGGCGAGGGCGACGTCGTGGGTACTGTCGTCGACCGGCAGCGCCTCGACCCGCCCCTCGCGCACGTCGACGCCCGGGCACCGCCCGCGGCAGGAGGCGACGAACGGCGGAGACGGGTCGACGGCGGTGACGGCCGCAGCCCCGAGCCGGTCCACGAGCACCTCGGTCAGGGCGCCCGGACCGCAGCCGACGTCGAGGGCGCGCTGCCCCGCTGCCACGCCGGCGGCGTCGGCGAAGACGGGGGCCAGGGCGCGGGAGTAGCGACCCATGAAGCGGTCGTAGACCTCGCCCGGCTGCCGGAACGTCCGGGCACCGTCCACCTCGTCGCTGGCCATGGCTCCTCCTCGCCGGCGGGGCGCGGGCGCGTCCGTGGGCAACCGGTCACGCTACGCCCGAGCACCGGCGCGGCGACAGCCCTCGCCGACGGGCGGGTCGCCACGAGGACGCCACAAGAAGTCAACAGTTGGTTATGGATTGCATAACCATTGCTTTGTCATCTACGGTCGTCGCATGAGCTCGCCCCGATCGTCGACCTGCTCCCCGGCGGCCGTGCCGGCGGGTCGTCGCTGTCCGCGCTGACCGCTCCGCACGCCCGACCTCCCCCACCGACCGCCGTCGAGCGGCCGCGCCCTCGCGCGCCGCGACGTCCCCTCCCGCACGCATCGCCACCCGAAGGATCCACCATGACCGTCATCTCCCGACCCCGAACCCTGACCACCCCCCTCGAGGCCGCCCGCCGGCTCGCCACCGATCCCGCCCTGTGGCGGCCCGCCGTCGACTTCGACCCCGAGCGCCGCTACTACCGACGCCTGCTCGCGACCGACGGGCACGAGGCCTGGCTGCTCACGTGGCTCCCGGGTCAGCACACCGAGTGGCACGACCACGGCGGCAGCGCGGGCGCCTTCGTCGTCCTCCAGGGCGCGCTCGTCGAACGGACCGCCGCGCACGGGCTCGTCCGCGGGCTGCGGCGCGTCCACCGGCGCGGCGACGCCCACGGGTTCGGGGCGCAGTACGTCCACCGCGTCTCGAACGAGGGCCCGGACCCGGCCGTGTCGCTGCACGTGTACGCCCCGCGGCTGGCGTCGATGACCGACTACGAGGAGCATGACGGGGTGCTGCAGCCCGTCGTCACCCGCACCGCGGAGGCCTGGTGACCAGCCGCGTCGACCTCCTGCTCTCCGCGGCGCGCGACCGCATCGAGCGTCTGACCCCGGCGCAGGCGCACGCCGAGCTCGCCGCCGGCGAGGCGGTGCTCGTCGACATCCGGCCGGCCGCGCAGCGCGCCGAGGAAGGCGAGCCCGAGGGCGCGCTCGTCGTGGAGCGCAACGTCCTCGAGTGGCGCTTCGACCCGACGAACGACGCCGCGCTGCCCATCGCGAGCGACGACCTGCGCGTCGTCGTCATCTGCCAGGAGGGGTACACCTCCTCGCTGGCCGCCGCCGCACTGCGCGACGTGGGGGTGCTGCGGGCCGCCGACGTCGACGGCGGCTTCGCGGCGTGGCGCGCCGCGGGCCTCCCAGAGCGCTGATCCTCCGCAGTCGAGTGCGGAAGTGGTCGCCCGGACAACCACTTCCGCACTCGACGCGGGGAAGGGGTCAGGGCCGGACGGCGGCCAGCAGGGCCATGTCCCGCCACTCGTCGCCGAAGCGGTGGTGGTCGCGCGGCAGCCCCTCGCGGACGTAGCCGTCCCGCTCCGCCACCGCGAGGGAGGCGGTGTTCCACGGCTCGACCTACAGCTCGACGCGGTGTGCCACCTCGACGGCCCACGCGAACGTCGTCAGCGCCCGCAGCGCGTCCGTCGCCAGGCCGCGGCCCCGCCACGACGGCGCGACGGTGTAGCCGGCCCGGAAGCGCCCGTGCCCGAGGTCGTCGACCCAGAGCCCGGCGGTGCCGACCGCCTCGTCGGTGTCCGCGAGGGCGACGCAGAAGCTGAACCCGCGCCCCTCCCCGAGGCGCCCGTGCTGCCGCTCGAGGTAGGCGAGGGCATCCGCCTCGTCGGCCCCGGCAGGCAGCGTCGAGATGACCGGCACGTAGGGGTCGGTGGCGAGGTCGAGCACCATCGGGAGGTCGGCGTCCCGGAACCCTCGCAACCGGACCCGCCCGGCGGCCGGTGGGACCACGGGCCACGTCAGCACGGAGTGCGGGCCGTCGTCGGCGCCGTCCACGCCGCTCTACCCGGGTCCGCCGCGCTTCACCCGGGAACGGTTCCCGGGTGGAGCGCGGCCGTATCGGGTGACCCGATACGCGTGGGACCCGTGGGGGAGCGGCCGGCCGGCAGGGTCACCGGCGGGTGACCCGCACGTGCGCCGTGTGGCCGTCGCCGACCGTGACGACCACGACCCGCTCGCCGTCGGGCGAGTCGAGCGCGTCGACCCGCTCGGCCAGCGTCTCGCCCGCGACGAGCGCGCCGTGGGCCTCGACCGCGGCGTCGACCTCGGGGTCGCCCGACACCTCGAGGAGGATGCGGTCCGACACCTCGAGCCCGGCGTCCTTGCGGGCCTGCTGCACGGCGCGCACGAGGTCGCGCGCGATGCCCTCGCGGGCGAGCTCGGGCGTCACCTCGGTGTCGAGGACGACGAAGCCGCCGCCGGGCAGCATCGCCGTCGCCAGCGAGCCGCCGGCGCCGCCCTCGACGACCGTCTCGAGCGTGTACTCGCCCTCGACGAGCGCCAGCCCGCCGGAGGTGACGGTGCCGTCGTCGGCGACCGACCAGTCGCCGGACTTCGAGCCCTTGATGGCGGTCTGCACGTCGCGGCCGAGGCGCGGTCCGGCCGCGCGCGCGTTGACCGTGAGGCGCTGCGAGATGCCGAAGTCGGACTCGTGCGCCTCGGCCACGTCGAGGACCGTCACGCCCTTGACGTTCAGCTCGTCCCGGACGATGGCCGTGAACGGCGCGAAGCCCTCCGGGTCGGCCGTCACGACGGTCAGCTCGCGCAGCGGCAGGCGGACGCGCAGGCCCTCGGCCTTGCGCAGCGACGAGCCGGTCGAGCACACCGCGCGCACCTGGTCCATCGCGGCGACGAGCGCGTCGTCGGCCGGCAGGTCGGCCGCGGCGGGCCAGTCGGCGAGGTGCACAGAGCGGCCGCCGGTCAGCCCGCGCCAGACCTCCTCGGTGACGAGCGGCAGGAGCGGCGCCGCCACGCGGGTGAGGACCTCGAGCGCCGTGTAGAGCGTGTCGAACGCCTGCTCCGCGGCTGCGGAGTCGCCGGACCCGGTGTCCCAGAACCGCTCTCGCGACCGCCGGATGTACCAGTTGGTCAGCACGTCGACGAACTGCCGGACCGACTCGCTCGCGCCGGGGACGTCGGAGGCGTCCATCTGCGCCTCGACGGTGCCGACGAGGTCGTGCAGCTTGGCGAGCAGGTAGCGGTCGAGCGGGTCCGTGGACGCCGTCGACCAGCGCGCCTCGTACCCCACGCCGCCGTTCGCCGCGTTGGCGTAGAGCGAGAAGAAGTACCAGACGTTCCAGAGCGGGAGGATGACCTGCCGGACGCCCTCGCGGATGCCCTCCTCGGTGACGACGAGGTTGCCGCCGCGCAGGATCGGGCTCGACATGAGGAACCAGCGCATCGCGTCGGCGCCGTCGCGGTCGAAGACCTCGCGCACGTCCGGGTAGTTGCGCAGCGACTTGCTCATCTTCTGGCCGTCGTTGCCGAGGACGATGCCGTGGCTGATGCACGAGCGGAACGCCGGCCGGTCGAACAGCGCCGTCGCGAGGACGTGCAGCGTGTAGAACCAGCCGCGCGTCTGCCCGATGTACTCGACGATGAAGTCGGCCGGGAAGTGGGCGTCCTCGGTCTCGGTGCCCGCGAACCAGTCCGCGTTCTCGAACGGGTAGTGCACCTGCGCGTACGACATCGAGCCGGAGTCGAACCAGACGTCGAGGACGTCCTCGACGCGGCGCATCGTCGAGCGGCCCGTCGGGTCGTCGGGGTTGGGCCGGGTCAGCTCGTCGACGAACGGGCGGTGCAGGTCGGGGTTGCCGTCGCGGTCACGCGGGAGGTCGCCGAAGTCGCGCTCGAGCTCCTCGAACGAGCCGTAGACGTCGATCCGCGGGTACGCCGGGTCGTCCGACTTCCAGACCGGGACCGGGCTGCCCCAGAACCGGTTCCGCGTGATGGACCAGTCGCGCGCGTTCTCGAGCCACTTGCCGAACTGGCCGTCCTTGACGTGCTCGGGCGTCCAAGTGATCTGCTGGTTGAGCTCGACCATCCGCTCCTTGACGGCGGTGACCTCGACGAACCACGACTCCACGCCCTTGTAGATGAGGGGCTCGCGGCAGCGCCAGCAGTGCGGGTAGCTGTGGTCGTAGGACTCGCGGCGCAGCAGCACCGTGCCGGGCGAGACCGCACCGGTCGCGCCCTCGCCGCGGGTCGCGGCCTTGAGGTGGTCGATGACGAGCGCGTTCGCGTCGAAGACCTGGATGCCCTCGTAGTCGGTGACCGGCGCGGTGAAGCGGCCGTCCTTGCCGACCGGCATGACCGCCTCGATGCCCTCGCGGTCGGTCACCTCCTTGTCGACCTCACCGAAGGCGCCGGCGGTGTGGACGACGCCGGTGCCGTCGGTGGTCGTCACGGCGTCGTCGGCCGCGACGATGCGGAAGGCGTTGCCGTGGCCGGCGTAGTAGCTGAACGGCGGGGTGTACGTACGGCCCACGAGGTCGGCACCCTGGTAGCGGCCGACGACGGTGAACTCGCCCTCGGCGGAGGCGAGCTCGCGCTTGTACGCCTCCAGCCGCGCCTCGGCGAGGACGTAGCGGGACGTGCGGTCGGTGCCGGGGACGGGCGCCTCGACGACCACGTACTCGATGTCGGAGCCGACCATCGCCGCGAGGTTGCTCGGCAGCGTCCACGGCGTCGTCGTCCAGACGAGCAGGTGCGCGCCGTCGAGGACCGGGTCGGCGCCGGTGTCGTCGAGGAGGTAGCCGACGGTGACCGACGGGTCCTGCCGGTTCTGGTAGACCTCGTCGTCCATCCGCAGCTCGTGGTTGGACAGCGGCGTCTCGTCGTTCCAGCAGTACGGCAGGACGCGGAAGCCCTCGTAGACGTAGCCCTTGTCGTACAGGGACTTGAAGGCCCAGATGACCGACTCCATGTAGTCGGCGTTCATCGTGCGGTAGTCGTGGTCGAAGTCGACCCAGCGCGCCTGACGGGTCACGTAGTCGCGCCACTCGCCGGTGTACTTCATGACCGACTCGCGGCAGGCCGCGTTGAACTTCTCGATGCCCAGCTCGAGGATCTCGTCGGTCGTCTTGATGCCGTTGAGGCGCATCGCCTCGAGCTCGGCCGGGAGGCCGTGGGTGTCCCAGCCGAAGCGCCGCTCGACGCGCTTGCCCTTCATCGTCTGGTAGCGCGGGACGACGTCCTTGACGTAGCCGGTCAGGAGGTGGCCGTAGTGCGGGAGGCCGTTGGCGAAGGGCGGGCCGTCGTAGAAGACGAACTCGTTCTCGCCGCGCTCCCCCGCGTCGCGCTGCTCGACCGAGGCCCGGAAGGTGTCGTCGGCCGCCCAGTGCGCGAGCACCGCCTCCTCGACCTCCGGGAGGCGCGGGCTGGCGGGGACGCCGAAGGCCGCACCGGTGTGGTCGCCGGTGGTGGACACCTTGGGGTAGGTCATCGGGGCTGCTCCTGCGGGTCGTCGACTCGTGGGGTCGAGGACGACGGCTCCGGCTGCTGACCGGGCACCACCGCGGTACCACCTCGCTTGCCGCCCCGGAGGGCGACCGCTCTTGCACCAGGTCGTGACGTGACCCCGACGTCCGGGTCTAGTGAGGACTCGCGTCCCGTTCTTCCGGAGGCTCACCGCTGATGACGGCTCGAGCGCCTGTGGGCCCGATGATACCGGGGCCGGGTGCGTGGTACCCGCCGACGTCCCGTGGGGGTAGGCTCACCGCGTCGCACGTGAGCGCGACACCACACGCACCCGCCTGGGGGAAGCCGGTCGAAGTCCGGCACTGTCCCGCAGCCGTAGGTCACCCGCGAGGGTGGCGAGTCGGAATGCCCAGCGGGCGCGAGCGGCTCCATCACACTCGTCGAGGAATGCGGGACGGAGCCCGGGTGCCGGGGTGTCCCGGTGGGTCGGGCGTTCGTCACGAACCGCTCAGGAAGGCCCCATGTCCCCCACCACGCTCCGTCCCGGCGCCCGCGCGCTCGGGGCCCTGCTGCTCTCCGCAGCGCTCGTCGGCGCGCCCGCCGTGGCGCACGCCGACGACGCGTCGCCCTCCCCGTCCGCCACCGCCACGAGCTCGCCGTCGGCGACCACGACGCCGGACGCCTCCGCGTCGCCGAGTCCCTCGGAGACCGCCGAGCCGAGCCCCTCGGCCACCGCGACCGCCGAGCCGAGCCCGTCGGCCACGACGCCCGCCTCGCCGAAGCCCTCGGCCTCCCCCACCGACGAGGCCCCGACCGGTCTCGTCCCCGGTGGAGACGCCCGCCGCTACGGCGTCGCGGCCGCTCAGGGTCCCGCCACCTCCACGAACCCCGTGCTCGTCGGCGCCAACTACCTCGAGGAGCAGCTGCGCGACGGCGGGCACCACTTCTCCGTCGACGTGGCCGGGACGCTGTACGCCGACTACGGCGTGACCGCCGACGCGGTGCTCGCCCTCGCGGCCGCCGGCACCGGCCAGGACGAGGCGACCCTGGCGACCCAGTACCTCGCCGACAACGTCAAGAACTACGCCAGCTACGACGACGGCGACCCGGCGACCGTCGACGACGTCTACGCCGGCTCGGTCGCCAAGCTGCTCAACGTCGCGGTCGCCCAGGGCGTCGACCCGACCGCCTTCGGCGGCTGGGACCTCGTCGACACGCTCGAGGGCCTGGAGAACGCCCAGGGCCGCTTCGCCGACCAGTCGCCGTGGGGTGACTACTCGAACGTCTTCGGGCAGTCCTTCGCGCTGATCGGCCTGCACCGTGCGGGCGCCACCGTCAGCGCCGACGCGCGCGCCTACCTTCTCGCGCAGCAGTGCCCGGGTGGCGGGTTCGCCCTCTACATGACCGACGCCGGGTGCACCGACGCCGCGAACGCCGACCCCGACGCGACGGCGATGGCCGTCCAGGCCCTCGTGGCGGTCGGTGGCGCGTCCTCGGCCGTGTCCGACGCCCTGGACTACCTCGCCGGGCGCCAGAACGCCGACGGCGCCGTCGGCGGTGCCGGCCCGACCGCCGCGGTCAACGCCAACAGCACCGGGCTCGCCGGCCAGGCCTTCCTCGCCGGGGGCCGCTCCGCGCAGGCCCGTGCCGCCGTCGGCTACCTGACCGGCCTGCAGTACGGCTGCACCTTCCCCACGGCCCTGCGCGGTGGCATCGCCTACGACCAGGCCGCCTACGACGCGCAGCGCACCGCGGGCCAGGACGCCACCCCGGGCGACCAGGACCGCCGCTCCACCTCGCAGGCGCTCCTCGCCCTCGCCGGCACCCCGCTCGGCTCGGTGACCGCCCGCGGCGCGGACGCCGAGGCCCCGGACCTCGCCTGTGCGTCGGCCTCGCCGACGGCCAGCCCGTCCGGGTCCGCCACCTCCACCTCCGCCCCGACCTCGACGGGTGGCTCGACGAGCGACCCGACAGGCACCGCGGGCTCCGGTGGCGGTTCGACCACCGACCCGGTCGCGGCGGGGCCGACCGGGTCGCTGGCCCAGACCGGGTCCGAGCCGCTCGTCCCGGTGCTCGTCGGGCTCGTCCTGCTCGTCCTCGGCGGCGTCGCCGTCGCCCTCTCGCGCGGCCGTCGGGGGGCGCACGCCTGATGCGTCGCCTCCTCAGCCGCCTCCTCGCGGTCACCGCCGCGGCGTCCCTGGCCACCGCCGGGGTCGTCGCGGCGGCGGCCCCGGCGTCGGCCGCCGCGTGCTCCGGCACGACCGGTGTCACCGTCGTCGTCGACTTCGGCTCCTCGACGGCGGTCCGCTGCGCTCCGGGTGACCCGACGAGCGGCCTCGACGCCCTCGCCAAGGCCGGCTTCTCGGTGACCCAGGTCCAGCGGCAGCCGGGCTTCGTCTGTCGGATCGACGGCGCACCGAGCTCGGCCGGGTGCGTCAACACCCCGCCCGCCTCGGCGTACTGGGCGTACTTCCACGCCTCGCGCGGGGGCTCGTGGAGCTACAGCAGCCTCGGCGCGGGCTCCTACGACCCGAAGCCGGGCAGCGTCGAGGGCTGGAAGTTCGGCTCCGGCCGCGCCCCAGGCACGGCCCCGCCCGCGAAGACGGCGACGTCGACCCCGAAGCCGACCTCCACGCCGAAGAAGACCAGCAAGCCCACCTCCACCCCGCGGAAGACCACGAGCGCGCCGCGCACGACGTCGGGCTCGTCGGCGACCTCGGGCTCCTCGACCACCGAGGGCGCGTCCCCGTCGGCGTCGTCCTCGACGGCCAAGAAGCCCTCGGCGACGAAGGCCCCCTCGGTGTCGGCGACCCCCACCGGCGCACCGACGACGTCGGCCTCCCCCTCGGCGACCGCGGCCGCGACCCCCGGCAGCGACCCGTCCGACGCCCCGAGCCTCGCCGCGGCGCCGACCAGCGCCGAGGCCTCCGACGGCGGCGGCCTCGGCACGCTCGCCGTGGGCGCGGCGCTCGTCCTGCTCGTCGGCGGCGGCGCCGTGTGGGTCTCGCGCCGTCGCGCGTCCTGAGCCGGCTGGGATGATGCCACGGTGACCCGATCGCTCCCCCGCGCCGTCCACCCGGGCGCCTGGTGGGGATGGGCGATCGGGCTCGCCGTGGCCGTCAGCGCGGTGACCAACCCGCTGCTGCTGCTCCTCGCGCTCGCCGTCGCGGCCCTCGTCGTCTCGGCCCGCCGTGGGTCCTCGCCGTGGGCCCGGGCCTTCCGGCTCTACCTGTGGCTCGGGCTGGCGATCATCGTCGTGCGCGTGGTCCTCCACGTCGCCGTGGGGCTGAAGTTCGGCACCCTCCGCGTGCTCCCGCTGCCCGAGGCGACGCTGCCGTCGTGGGCGGCGGGCATCCAGGTCGGCGGCGACGTCTACCTCGAGGGGCTGCTCGGCGCCGCGACGCTGGGCCTGCGGCTCGCCGTCATCATCGCGTGCATCGGGGCGGCCAACGCCCTCGCCAACCCCAAGCGCCTGCTGCGCAGCCTGCCCACCGCGCTGCACGAGGTCGGCGCCGCGGTCGTCGTGTCGGTCTCCGTCGCACCGCAGCTCGCGGAGTCGGTGCAGCGGGTACGGCGCGCCCGCGACCTGCGCGGCGAGACGCGCACGGGCATCCGGGCCGTCCCCGCCATCGCCCTGCCGGTGCTCGAGGACACCCTCGAGCGATCCCTGCTGCTGGCCGCCGCGATGGACTCGCGCGGCTACGGCCGCAGCGGCACCGCCGCCCCACGGCAGCGCCTCGTGACGGGAGCGGTCACCCTCCTCGGGCTGCTGCTCACCGCCGTCGGCCTCTACGGCGTCCTCGACGCCTCGACCCCGACGCTCATGGGCACCCCGTCGCTCGTCGTCGGCCTCGGTCTCGCGCTGACCGGCCTCTGGCTCGGCGGCCGCCACGTGCGCACCACCACCTACCGACCCGACACCTGGGGCGGCCCCGAGTGGCTGACCGTCGCCTGCGGCGTCGTGCCTGCCGCCGTGCTCACGGTCGTCGGCCGCACCACCCCGGACGCCCTGGCCATGCCGCTCGAGCCGCTGGGCGTCCCCGCGCTCCCCCTGCTCGCCGTCGTCGGGCTGCTCGTCGCCGCCCTCCCGGCGTTCCTCACCCCCGAGCCGCCGCGCCCGCCGTCGCGCGTGCCGGAGCGCGGTGCCCGGGAGGTGGCCGGTGTCTGACCAGGCGATCGTCCTCGAGTCGGTCTCGGTGACCCCCGCCGGCGCCGACGCCCCCGTTCTGCGCGACGTCGACCTCGTCGTCGAGGAGGGCGAGCTCGCGCTCGTCGTCGGGCGGACCGGCTCGGGCAAGTCGACCCTGCTCGGCGCGATGTGCGGGCGCGTGCCGCACTTCACCGGCGGCACCCTGCGCGGGCGCGTGCTGCTCCACGGCCGCGACACCCGCGAGCACCGACCGCGCGACCTCGCCGACCTCGTCGGGGTCGTCGGCCAGGACCCGCTCGCCGGCTTCGTCACCGACACCGTCGAGGAGGAGCTCGCCTACGGCATGGAGCAGCTCGGCCTCTCGGCGACGACGATGCGCAAGCGCGTCGAGGAGACGCTCGACGTCCTCGGCATCCCCGAGCTGCGCGGCGCGAACCTGCGCGAGCTCTCCGGCGGGCAGCAGCAGCGGGTCGCCATCGGCTCGGTGCTGACCGCCCACCCGCGCGTCATCCTCCTCGACGAGCCGACCTCGGCCCTCGACCCCACCGGCGCCGAGGAGGTGCTCGCGACGATCACCCGGCTCGTCCACGACCTCGCGGTCACGGTCGTCGTCGCCGAGCACCGGGTCGAGCGGGTGCTCCACTACGCCGACCGCGTGCTGCACGTCGGCGCCGGCGGGGTCGTGCGCGACGGCGAGCCGGCCGAGGTCATGCGGTGGAGCGACATCGCCTCGCCCGTCGTCGAGCTCGGCCGCTGGGCCGGATGGCGCCCGCTGCCCCTGTCGGTGCGCGACGCCCGGCGGGCCTCCCGGGGCCTGCGGGCGGAACTGGCCGACGCGCCGGACCCTGCGGTCGAGGAACGCCCGGGCGGGGCCCCCGTCCTGCGCGCCGCCGGAGTCGTCGTGCGCCACCCGGGCGACGTCATCGCCGTCGCCGGGGTCGACCTCGGCCTGGCCGCGGGCGAGGTCACCGCCCTCATGGGGCGCAACGGCTCGGGCAAGTCGAGCCTGCTGTGGGCCCTGCAGGGCTCGACGCGGCCGACGTCGGGCCGGGTCGAGGTGGCCCGTCCCTCGGGCGCCCCCGTCGAGCCGTCCGAGCTCTCGCCGGCCCGCCGGCGGGCCGTCGTCGGGCTCGTGCCGCAGACCGCGACGGACCTGCTCTACCTCGACACCGTCGGCGGGGAGTGCACGCAGGCCGACCGTGAGAGCTCCGTCCCCGCGGGGACGTGCGCCGGGCTCCTTGCCCGGCTGGCCCCGGGCATCCCGGCCGACCGGCACCCGCGCGACCTCTCCGAGGGGCAGAAGCTCGCCCTCGTGCTCGCCGTGCAGCTGACGGCCGACCCGCCCGTGCTGCTCCTCGACGAGCCGACGCGCGGCCTCGACCCCACCGCGAAGGCCGCCCTGACGACCACCCTGCGCGACCTCGTCGCCCGCGGCCGGGCCGTCGTCGTCGCGACCCACGACGTCGAGTTCGTCGCCGAGGTCGCCGACCGGGTCGTCGTCATGGCCGCCGGCGAGGTCGTCGCCGACGGCCCGACCGCCGAGGTCGTCGTCTCCTCCCCCGCGTTCGCGCCGCAGGTCGCCAAGGTCCTGCGCCCGGGTCCGTGGCTGACCGTCGACGCCGTCCGGACCGCGCTCCCGGCGGGTGCCCGGTGAGCGCGGCCGACGCCCGCCCCGGGCGCGCCATCCGGATGCGGCCGCGCTCGACCGTGGCGGTCGCGCTCGTCAGCCTCGCCGGCCTCGTCGCGTTCGGCTGGCCGCTGCTCGTCGACCCGTCCTCGGGCCTGGCCCACTCGGCCGACGCACCGCTCGTCTTCGCCCTCGTCCTGCCGCTGCTGCTCGCGGTCGTCCTCGCCGAGATCGCCGAGGGCGGGATGGACGTCAAGGCGGTGGCGATGCTCGGGGTGCTCTCGGCCGTCGGCGCCGCCCTGCGTCCGCTCGGTGCCGGCACCGCCGGGCTCGAGACCGTCTTCTTCCTGCTCGTCCTCGGCGGGCGCGTCTTCGGCGCCGGGTTCGGGTTCGTCCAGGGCGCGGTCACGCTCTTCGCGTCGGCCCTCATCACCGGCGGCGTCGGCCCGTGGCTGCCCTTCCAGATGCTCGGCGCCGCGTGGGTCGGGATGGGCGCCGGCCTCCTGCCGCGGGTGCGCGGCAAGGCCGAGGTGGCCCTGCTCGCGGGCTACGGCGCGCTCGCCGGCCTCGCGTACGGGTTCCTGCTCAACCTGTCGTTCTGGCCGTTCTCGACCGGCATGGGTGGCGGGCTGTCGTTCGTCGCGGGGGCGCCCCTGTTGGAGAACCTCCACCGGTTCGTCGTCTTCAGCCTCGCGACGAGCCTCGGCTGGGACCTCGGGCGCGCACTGACCAACGTCGTCCTCGTCTCGGTCACCGCCCGGCCGGTGCTCGGGGCGCTGCGCCGGGCCGCCCGGCGGGCCGCGTTCGAGGCGCCCGTGGCGTTCGAGGAGGCGGGCGACGCCGACGCCCCGGCGAGCCCCCGGTCGCGGTCGCCGGGAGAGTTGGCACAATCGCCTCCATGAACCCCCTCGAGCTCGACCGCGACCCCGCCTGGCTGAGCCGCGAGGAGCTCGACTCGGCGCGCGAGAAGCTGCCGATCCTCTACGTCGACGCCGTGCCGGTGCGGGTCGACGACCGCGGCGAGGTCACCGCCCTCGGTGTGCTGCTGCGCCTCGACGACGAGGGCCGCGTCTGCCGCGAGCTCGTCTCGGGCCGTGTCCTGCACCACGAGCGCATCCGCGACGCGCTGCTGCGCCACATCGAGAAGGACCTCGGCCCGGTGGCCCTGCCGCGCATCCCGGTGGCTCCCCAGCCGTTCACGGTGGCCGAGTACTTCCCGACGCCCGGGGTCACGCCCTTCCACGACCCGCGCCAGCACGCGGTGTCGCTCGCGTTCGTCGTGCCCGTGGCCGGTGACTGCGCCCCGCAGAACGACGCGCTCGACCTCACGTGGCTGACCCCGGCCCAGGCGCTCGACCCGGGTGTGCAGGCCGAGATGGACCGCGGCCACGGCGTCCTCCTGCGGCAGGCGCTCGCCCACCTCGGCCACTCCGTCTGACCCGCTGGGTCACACCCGCGGCGCGGTTGCTCCGGCGGGACGGGGATGTATCCGCGTCCCTGTGGAGGTTCCGCGTCGTCACCGTGACGGCGCGGATGCTCGGGCGCGGGATTCCGGTCCTTCGCCATCGGTCTTCCCCTCCTGCCCGGCGCGGTCCACACTGGGCCCATGACCCGGCTTGGGACGGAGACGGCGCTCGCCGTCGGGGCGCTGCCGCGGCCGGTCCGCCTGGCCGTGGCCGGCGCCGTCGGCCTCGGACTGCTGGGCGCCGCGGTGGGCCTGGTCCTGGGGCTGCTGGCCTACCCGCCGACCGCCTGGTTCGCCGTCCTCGAGGTGGGGGCGCCCTCGACGGTGCTCGGTCTCGTCGTCGGCCTGCTCGCAGGGCTGGTCACGCGCGCCCCGACCGGCACCGGCTGACGTCCCGGACACTCGCACACGCAGGACCTCCCGCGCCGCCGGTAAACATCCGGGAGCCGCGGAACCTCCTGCGTGACGACCGGTCGGTGCGCGACGGGTCGGTGGGATCTTGACCGACGCGCCCGGCTGCGCCCACAGTGGTCGTCGTGCCGCAGTTCTCCGGGCTCAACCACGTGTCGCTGAGCGTCACCGACCTCGACGTGAGCGAGCGTTTCTACACGCAGGTGCTGGGGCTGCGTCGAATCCTCGACACCGGCTACGCGCGCATCCTCATCGACCAGCGCACCGGTTTCGTCCTCGCTCTGGTGCGTCACCCCGAGAGCACCCGGGCGCGGTTCAGCGAGCTGGTGACCGGGTTGGACCACCTCGGGCTCGCCGCGGCCGACCGCGACGAGCTCGTCGAGTGGCAGGCCAGGCTCGAGGCGGCGGGCGTGCCGCACAGCCCGATCCAGGACATGCCGCTCGGGTACCACCTGAACTTCCGGGACCCGGACGGCATCGCCCTCGAGCTCCAGGCCCCGACCGCGGAGTACGCCGCGGTCCTCGCCGACGTCGCGACGCGCGAGGTCACCGACGACGAGGTGGCCGCCCTGGCGGCCCGCCTGCTCGGCACCGGCTGACGCGCAGGACCTTCCGCGACGCCGGGAATCATCCGGGAGCCGCGGGACCTTCTGCGCGCAGCCGGGGTCAGCCGGTGAACTTGTCGCGGGTGCGGCGCATGTCCTGCTCGTCGGCCTCGTGCGAGGCCTCGAGCGTCGGCGCCGTGCCGCCGAGGCGCGCCGGCAGGTAGACGAGCTCGTCGCCGGTCAGCGCCGGATAGGCCGCCTGCTGCACGTCGAGCTGCGCCTGCATCGCCGCCTTGACCCGCGCGGTCGCCGCGGTGACGTCCTCACGGCGCTCGAGGACGATCGGCTCCCCCACCGCGATGTGCACGGGGATGTTGGCCCGGCCCATCCGCTTGGGGTGGTCCTTGGTCCAGACCCGGTGCCCGCCCCAGATCGTCGTCGGCAGGACCGGCACGCCGGCGACCTGCGCCATCTTCACCGCGCCCGGCTTGAACTCCTTGAGCTCGAAGGAACGCGACATCGTCGCCTCGGGGAAGACGCCGACGATCTCGCCGGCCTTGAGCGCGGCGACGGCGAGCCGGAACGCCTCGCCGCCCTTGTGCCGGTCGACGGGGATGTGGTGCATCCCGCGCATGAGCGGCCCCGCGACACCGTGGACGAAGATCGACTTCTTGGCCATGAACCGCACGTAGCGGCGGTGGGGCCACGCCGGCAGGCCGGCGTACATGAAGTCGAGGTAGGACGTGTGGTTGATCGCCATGACGGCGCCACCGGTGCGTGGCACGTTCTCCTCACCGGTGATGGTGAAGCGGGTGCCCTGGAGAAAGAACAGGGTCTTGGCCGCGTGGATGACGGGGCGGTACACGGGCTCCATGCGGGCAGCCTAGGTCAGCGGTGACGAGGAGGCTGCCACGCGGTCTGGAACACCTGGTCGCCGAGGTCCCGCGAGACGATGCGCGCGCGGCCGGGCGGCTGCGGCGACGCCTTGACGCGGCCGATGAGCATCCCCTCGTCCGGGCTGCCCGAGAGCAGGATCCCGGGGCTGCCGAGGTCGCGGATGCTCTGGAGCACCGGCTCGAAGAGCGCCCGCGAGGCGCCACCGCTGCGCCGGGTGACGACGAGGTGAAGACCCACGTCACCGGCCTGCGCGAGCAGGGGCACGAGCGGCCGCAGCGGCGAGCCGGACGAGGTGACGACGAGGTCGTAGTCGTCGACGAGGAAGTAGACCTCGGCGCCGCTCCACCACGAGCGAGCCCGCAGCTGCTCGGGGGTCACGTCCGGGCCGGGCAGGCGGGTGCGGAGGAACTCCGTGATGCCCTCGACCGCCCCGACGGTCTGCTCCTCGGTCGTCAGGTACTCGCCGACGTGCGCCTCGGGCAGCTCGCCGAGCAAGCCACGCCGGTAGTCGACGACGAAGAGCTTCGCCTCGTCCGGGGTGTGCAGGCGCGCGACCTCGTGGGCCACGGTGCGCAGGAACGCCGTCTTGCCGCTGTCGCCGTCCCCGAGGAGGTAGAGGTGCGGCTCCTCGGCGAGGTCGAGGCCGATCGGGGCGAGGTTGGCCTCGTCGACACCGAGCAGCAGCCGGCGGTCGTCGGGGCCGGCGAGCTCGCGGACGGCGTCGAGCGTGATCTCCTCGGGCAGCAGGCGCAGCTTGGGGCCGCGCGGGCCCTGCCAGGCCGCGTTGACGCGCGTGACGAGGTCCTCGACGCCGTCGCCGAGGTCGTCGACACTGCCGCGGTCGTCGATCCGCGGGATGCCGCCGAGGAAGTGGTGCTTGGTCATCGTCAGGCCGCGGCCGGGGCGCCCCTTGGGGACGTTGGCGGCGACGCGCCGGTCGACCTCGGAGTCGGTCGGGTCGCCGAGGCGCAGCTCGACCCGGGTGCCGAGGACGTCGCGGATCTGGTTGCGGAAGTCCATCCAGCGCGAGGTCGTGAGGACGACGTGGACGCCGAAGGTCAGGCCGCGGCCGGCGAGCTCGGTGATCTGCCCCTCGAGCTCGTCGAACTCGGCGCGCACGGTGGGCCAGCCGTCGACGACGAGGAAGACGTCGCCGTAGCCGTCGTCGACCCGGCCCTCGGCCCGGCGCCGGCGGTAGGTCTCGATCGAGTCGATGCCGTTGGCGCGGAAGTAGGCCTCGCGGGCGTCGACGATCCCCCGGATCTCGGCGACGAGCCGGCGGACGACCTCGGGCTCGCTGCGGTTGGCCACGCCCGCGACGTGGGGGAGCTTGGCCATCGGCGTGAACGTGCCGCCGCCGAAGTCGAGGACGTAGACCTGGCTCTCGAGCGGGGTCGTCGTCAGGGCGATGGCCGTGACGAGCGTGCGGGCGAACGTCGAGCGGCCGGAGCGCGGTCCGCCGACGACGGCGACGTGGCCGCCGGCCCCGCCGAGGCGCAGGACGAACAGCTCGCGGCGCTGCTCGAGCGGCCGGTCGACGATGCCGACGGGCAGGACGTAGTCGCCGCGCGCCCGCCACGACGGGCTCGTGAGCCCGAGCGCCGCGTCCTCGCGCAGGTCGCCGAAGAGCTGGTCCATCGAGTTCGGGACGTCGAGCGGCGGCAGCCACACCTGGTGGGCGGGGCGGCCGTGGCCCTTCATCCGCGAGACGGCGATGTCGAAGACCGCGCGCTCCTCGGCGGCCTCCTGGGGCGCCGGGGCCGCGGGCTCGACCGGTGCGCGCCGTCCGGCCGCGACCGGGGCGAGGGTGTACGGGAGGATCTCGGACGGGCCGCCACCGCCGGGCTCGCTCGCGGCGCGGCGCCGGCGGCCCTTCGGCGGGCCGGAGACGTACGCGGCCTTGAACTTCGTCAGGGTCGTCTGGTCCGGCTTGAGGTAGCCAAGCCCGGGGACCGGCGGCAGCTCGTAGGCGTCGGGCACGCCGATGACGGTGCGGGACTCGCCGGCCGAGAAGGTGCGCAGGCCGATCCGGTAGGACAGGTGGGACTCAAGCCCGCGCAGGCGGCCCTCCTCGAGGCGCTGCGACGAGAGCAGCAGGTGCATCGAGAGCGAGCGGCCGAGGCGGCCGATGGCGACGAAGAGGTCGGCGAACTCGGGCTTGGCGGCGAGCAGCTCGGAGAACTCGTCGGCGACGATGAGCAACGCCGGCAGCGGCTCGAGGTCGGCGCCGCCGGCCCGGGCGCGCTCGTAGTCGGTGACGTTGGCGAAGTTGCCGGCCGAGCGCAGGAGCTCCTGGCGGCGGGTCATCTCACCCTGGAGCGCGTCCTGCATGCGCTCGACGAGCGTGAGCTCCTGCCCGAGGTTGGTGATGACGGCCGAGACGTGCGGCATGTCGGCCATCCCGGCGAACGTCGCACCACCCTTGAAGTCGACGAGGACGAAGTTGAGCGACTCCGGCGAGTGCGTCATCGCGAGCGCGAGCACGAGGGTGCGCAGCAGCTCGGACTTGCCGGAGCCGGTGGCGCCGATGACGAGGCCGTGGGGGCCCATGCCCTGCTGCGCCGACTCCTTGATGTCGAGCGCGACGGGAAGGCCCTTCTCGTCGACGCCGATCGGGACGCGGAGGCGGTCGCGCTGGAGTCGCGCGCGCCACGCGGTGTCGACGTCGAAGTCGCGGACGTCGCCGGTGCCGAGGAGGTCGACGAGCTCGGTGGAGGCGCTCAGGGCGTCGCGCGCCTCGGGCTCGTCGGCGGTGTACCGCGGCGCGAGGCGGCGGGCGGCGGCCTCGGCGCGCGTGGTCGAGAGCTGGTCGGCGACCCCGTGGGCCACCCCGCGGGCGAGGCTGATGACCTCGAGCGGTGCGGTGCCGGCGCGCGGGCCGCTCGTCGTGCGCGGACCGACGGCGAGGCGCAGCGTCGTCCCCGAGTCGAGCTCGCCCCACTGCTCCGGCAGGTCGAGGACGGTGACCCCGAGGACGCCGTCCGGCGTGACGACCGGGTTGCCCGGCGGCACGTGCCCGCCGTCGACGACGAGCAGGACGTGCGGCAGCGCGCCGCGCTCGCTCGGGCCGAAGCGCGGACGCTCGACGATCTCCTGGGGCAGGAGCGGCAGGAGGTCGTGCACCGACTCGCCGACGAGCCGCACCGGCCCGACCGCGTCGTGCTCGCGGGGGCTGAGGGCGTGCGGCAGCCACTTGAGCCACTCCCACTCGGCGCGCGCCTCGCGCGAGACGAGGGCGGCGACGACGAGGTCCTCGGGGGCGTGCTGCATCGCGGCCTGGAGGACGAGCGAGCGGGCCAGCGAGCGCGCGGGGTCGGCGTCGCCCGTCACCTCGACGTGAGGCCACGCCCGCAGCGCCGCCGAGGCCGGCAGGCCGGGCTGGACGCGGTGGGTCGAGAGGAGGCGGTGCAGCGCCGAGGCGGCGACGGGGTCGAGCTGGGCCAGCGGCGGGGTCTCCGGCGGCTCGAGCTCGAGGCAGAGCGGCTGCGACGTCGTGCCCATCCGCACCTGGAGGAAGTCGACGTCGGAGACCTGCCGCTCCCAGACGCGCGTGCCCTCCGCGGCGATGACGGGGAGCGCCGCGGGGTCCGGGTAGTCCCACAGGGCCGCCTCGCGCTGGCGGGCGGCGGCGTCGCGGATGGTGCCGCGGACCTCCTGCAGGTAGGCGAGGTACTCGCGGCGCGCGGCGAGGACGCCGGCGGCGTGCTGCTGGCGCTGCCGCAGGCCGCTCGCGAGGACGAACCCGACGCTGGCGACGAGGAACATCCCGGCGGTCAGCCAGGCGCGGGCGCCGTTCTGCGACAGGGCCACGAAGCCGATGGAGCCGAGCGAGCCGAGCATCGGCACCGCCTGCATCAGCAGGCCGCTCGCGCCCTCGGACGGGGTGATCTCGGGAGGGGGCTGGAGCACGAGACGTCCCGTGGGGACCTCCGGTGCCTTCTCTCGCGTGCCGCTGCGTGCGGGCACCGACATCCTGCTTCCCCTCCCGGTGGTGCTTCTGGCGCTCGGCCTACCGTACCCGTGGATACTGTTCCCCGCGGGGAGTGGCCCGAGGTGGGCCGGATCGAGTGCGGGAGAACGACGGGAGGGCCCGGTGGACGGGACGACGCAGCAGCTGACGCTCGTCGCGGACGAGCGCAGCTACGACCTCGTCGTCCCGGTCGGCACCCGTGTCAGCGAGGTCCTCTCGGTCCTCGGCATCTCCTCCAGCGCCACGCCGAGCTCGGTCGCGACCGCCGCCGGCCACGTCCTCGGGCCCCAGGACCGGATCTCCGGCGACCTGCCCGCCGGCGCCGTCCTCACCGTCGTCCGGACGACCACCCACGCCGTGCACCGGGGGGTCGTCAGCCTCGACCGGTCCTCCGCCGCCCCCGGCGCCCGCCCGTCGGCCCCGGCGTGGGCCGGTGGGTCGCGCTCGCCGTCGGTCGCGACCGCCGACCCCGGGCTCTCGCTCGTCGACGACGCCACCCAGCGCCGCGACGCCGTCGACGACGTCGACGCCACGGTCAGCCGCTCCGCGCTGCACCACCCGCGGCGCCGTCGTCGCGGGCCCGCCCGACGCGCCGCGCGACGCGCCTCGGACCTCGGGCCGGTGCTCGTCGCGGCCAGCGCCGTCGTCGCGCTCGTCGCCGCGGCGCTCGCCCTCGCCGCACCGGCCGGCACGACCGACCAGGTCCTCGACGCCGCCGCCGTCCGCTGGGCGGCGAGCGGGGTGCTGCTCGCCGCCGCCGTGGCCGCCGTCCTCCTCACCCCCCGGCACCGCAGCGGTGCCGCCCTGGTCCGGCTCGTCGGCGCCCCCTCGCTCGCGGGTGCCGCGGGTCTCCTCGTCCCGCTCGCGTCCACGCCGTCGCGGGTCGCGGTCGCGGTGGTGCTGGCGGCCGCGCTCGGGGCCGTGGTGCTCGCGCTCGCGTCGTCCGACGGCTCGCCCGCCGACCGGGCCGAGCGGACGGCCCTGGCCTGCCTCGGCGGGCTCGCCGCCCTCGTCGCCGGCACGGTGCTCGCCGAGCAGCCGGTGACCGTGGCCGCCGCCCTCGTCGTGGGCCTCGCTCCGGTCGTCGTCCGCGCGCTGCCGAGCGCCAGCCTCGACGTCGACCAGACCCAGCTCGTCGACACCGACCGCCTCTCGACGACCGTGTGGTCGGTGCGCGAGCGGCACGCCGCGCGCCGCCGCCGCGTCACCGCCACCGACGTCCGCGACCGCGTCGCGCAGGCCCGCTCGGTGGTCTCGGTCGGCACGACCTACCTCGGCGTCCTCGCCGTCGTCGCCGGATGGGTCGTCGCGCTCACCCAGCCGCTGTCGACGCTCGCGCCGTGGTCGCGCTGGGCGCTCCTCCTCGCCTCGGCCGCCGCGCTGGGGTACCAGGCGCGCCACGTCCGCGACCGGCTGGCGCGCGCCGCGATGCTCGCCACCGCGGCGTCCCTCACCCTCTCGACCTCGGTCGCCGTCGTCGACTGGGACGGCGGCTGGCGCTGGGGCGTGGTCGCCGGGGCGGTCGTCCTCGGGGTGGCCGCGGTCCTCGGGGCCGTCGCGCTGTCCGGGGGCTGGGCCTCGACCCGGCTCTCGCGCGGCGCCGACCGGCTCGAGGCGCTCGCGGTCGTCCTCGCGCTGCCGCTCGCCGTCGTGGCCGGTGGCCTCGTCGAGGCGCTGCGCCGGTTCACCTCCGGCTGATCCCCGGCCACGCGAGACCACCCCTGACCTCGCCCCGCCGCCCCGACTTTGCCCGGCCGCCCCGACTTTGCCCGGCCGCCCCGTCACACCACCCCGGCGAGACGGGACGACCCCGGCACGACGGAGCGCCCCTCCCCCGGCACGGGGAAGGGGCGCTCGCGTGACGTGGCCGGGGCGTCAGCGCCAGACGGGCGGAGTCGCGTCGTCCTCGCCCTCGAACCAGGTCTCCTCGTCCTCGTGCGTCAGGTGGTCGACGTCCTGGGCCTGCTCGTCGCGGCCCCGGCGTCCACCGCGCCCCCCGGAGGCGGCTCCGACGGCACCCTTGGCCCCGGCAGCGCGGCCGCCGTTCTCGCCGACCTTCGGGACCCCGTACTTCCCGGTGCTGCGCGACCCGGTGACTTCGGCCGCGCCGCGACCGCCACCGGCGCCCCGGGCACCGCCGCGCGCGGCGGCACCCTGACCACCGGGGGCGACGGTCGTGCGCCCGGCCGCGCCGGCCGTACCGCGACCCGCGGCTCCGCCGGCTCCACGGCCCGCGGCGGAGGTGCTGCCGGCCACCAGGCCGGGGCGGCCGGCCGCGCCGGCGGCACCGAACGCGCCACCACCCATCCGCCCGAGCACGCCCTTGCCGAGCAGCGCGGCGCCACCCATGAGGGCGCCGCCGCCGACCGCACCGGCGCCGCCGAGGCCTCCGGCACCGCCGCCGGATGACCCACCGCCCGGCGCGGTCCCGGCCCAGCCGGTGCTGCCGGCGCCACCGGGCGTGACCGTGCCGGTCGTGCCGCCGTCGAGGTGGACCGGGGTCGGCGTCGGGCTGACCGGGCTGACCGGGGCCGGCGGCTCGACCGGCGGGGTGGTCGTCGGCGGGGTGGTCGTCGGCGGCTGGGGGTTCTCGACGACCGGCTCCTGCACCCAGCCGGTCGGGTGCGACACGTGGTAGACGCCACCGCCCCCACCACCGCCCGAGGGCGCGACGTACGAGCCCCCGCTCGGGCCGCCACCGGACGGGTACCCACCCCCGCCGCCGCCCCCGCCGGAGGACCCCGGGTCGATGGTCACGGAGTCCTGCGCGGCCACGGGCATCTCCCGGGCCGCTCCACGGATGCCGGAGCCGAAGCCGGCGAGCACGGTCGCGGACTGCTGCTCACGCTGCTCGCGCTGCGCGGCGACGGCCGCGTCGAAGCCGGCCTGGTCGAAGACCTTGCCGTCCGGCGCGGGCTGACCGCCCTGGCGCGCCTGGGTGTGCTCGTAGGACGAGCGGTCGACATCGGTCGAGATCGTGCGCACCGTGTTCTGGTACGCCTGCCGCGCCGTGTCCGCCGCGTCCGCGGCCTGGTTCAGTCCCCGCTTGATGCCGGTGATCTCCTCAGCCCGGTCATCGAGCTGGCCGGCGAGCCTCTGGAGCGTGGCGTAGGCCGCGTCGGCGGCCGGGCCCGTCCACGGCCGGTCCGCCCCCTGCAGTTTCGTGATGACCGAGCGCACCTCGGTGGCGAGGTTGCTCACCGTGTCGGCGGTGGTCCCCCAGTCGTCGGCGGTCATCCGCACGAGGACCGTCGAGAATCCGTAGATCCCGTAGAGCTTGCGCTCGTTGGGCCCCGCGTCGGCCGGCAGCGCCGGGTTGCTCGGGCCCTCGTCAGGAATGACCATCAGTGGTTCCTCCCCTCGGCGCTCGCGGCGCCGTCCGTCGTCGTGGTGCTGGTCGTGGTGGCAGAGGTGGTCGGTGTGGGGGACGCCCCCGCGGCCGCACGGCGTCCGCGCAGGACGAGCCCACCTCCGGCGAGGATCAGGAGCACGAGCCCGACGGCGCCGAGGAGCAGCCACGGCGGCCCACCCGGGCCGTCGTCGCGGACGGCCGGGGCCGCCTGGGCCGCCGGCGTGCCGGACGGGGTCGCACTGACGGTCGGGGACGTCGACGGGCTCGCGGAGCCCGTCGAGGTCGACGCCGGCAGGCCCATGGACGTCGCGACCTGCTGCACCGTCGGCTCCTCGTTCTTGCCCGGGCGGACGAACGGGTTGTCCTTCGGCAGCGCCGAGGGGTCGACCTCCACGGCGTCGGCAGGGTCGAAGATGCCCCAGCCGTAGGCGGGGTTGGCGCTGCGTACCGTGGGCAGGTCCGCCCCGCTGCGCCGGAACCAGGTCTCGTAGCCGCTGCCGCTCTTCTTCTCGCGCAGCCCCACGTTGTCCTTGACCGCGTGGAGGATCTGCCCGGCGCTCGCGTCCGGGTGGGCGGACCGCATCGCCGCGATGCCGCCGGCGACGATCGCCGTGGCGATCGACGAGCCCGAGACGACGGTGTCGCTGTGCCAGCCGGAGCCGTCGTAGCTGCCGGCCATGACGTCCTTGCCCGGCGCCGCGAGGGCGAGGGACGCGCTGCCCTTGATGCCGAACTCCGGGATCCGGCCGGCCGAGTCGACGCTCGTCACCGCGAGCACCCCGTTGCCCTCACCGGGCCACATCCCCGACTTCGCGTCGTTGGGGGTGCCGGCGACGACGATCGCGTCGGCCCGGTAGGCCGCGAGGAGGGCGTCGACGATCTCGTCGTCGTAGCGGCCGACGAGGCTGATGCTGATGACGTCGGCGCCGTCCGAGGCGGCTCGCTCGACCGCGCGGGCCATGCCCTCGTCGACGCTGTCCCCGCCGTCGACGGACGGACAGGTCGGCCGGTCCTTCGCGTCACGGTAGAACGCGGCGTAGTGCCGGATCGTCGCGTCGGGCGCGACGCCGCGGATCCCACGACCGCCCGGCCCCGTGCCCTTCCCGGAGCCGGCGATGAGCGCCGCCATGCTCGTGGCGTGCTCGGCGGGCTTGCCCGTGGCCGACGGCGAGCGGAGGGGAGCGTCGTAGCCGTCGCCCCTGCAGAGGCTCCGGCTGGAGTCGACCTTCCCACGGAGCTCGGGGACGTCGGCGTCGATCGGCCCGTCGATGACGGCGACCGTCACACCCTGGCCGGTGCCCCGGCGGTTGAGCTCGTCGACGCCCATCGCCGTGCGCCACCACTCGCCCGGGGACGCGGCCGCCGACAGGCGGTCGGGCGCACCGGCGAGGGTCCCGGCCGTCGCGGACGCGGCCGCGGCACCGCCCGCCGTGGCCACGAGGGCCAGGGCGAGCGCGGTGGCAGGCACGCGGGCTCGACGCATCAGCCGACGTCCATGCCGCTGGAGGGCGGCGGGGTGGACGGCGCGGCGCCACCGCTCGACGGACCGGTCGGGGTGGAGGCCGACGTCCCGCCCGCGCCGGTGTCGACACCGGGGCCCACGGGGTCGGTGGGCGCCGGCGCCTCCTCGGCGATGCGCACCTGGGCCGCGCTCCCCTCGACCGCGGCCTCGTCCCGGGCGGCCCGCTCCGTCTGCTGCGCGGACGCGAAGTCGTCAGGCGTCGCCCAGCGCGCCTGCAGGGTCTGGAAGGCGTCGCCGGAGGCCTCGTCGCGCTCGCGGAGCTCGGCGCCGGCTTGGGCCAGCGCCTGCGCGGCGGCGGTCAGGTCGTCGCGGATGCCCCGCAGCGTCGCCTCGTAGATGTGGGCCGCGGCCGTGTAGACGGTCGCGAAATCCTGCGCCGCCGGGATGTCGCCGAAGGTCGAGCGCGACGCGACGGTGTACTCGACCGTCCGCAGCGCGTCGTGGGTCGAGCTCGTCCAGTCCTGCTCGTAGTCCAGCCCGAGCGTCTGCAGGATGCTCGGGTACTGGATGGGTCCAGCGCCCGGTCCGCCGTCGTCGAGTCGTGGCACGTCGTCTCCTCGGTCCGTTCCGTCACGGGCGCCCCGCGCCCGTGGTCCTCCCCGTCACGCCGCGGTGCCGGTGCCTCCCGAGGAGGCACCGGCACCCGGCGCGTGCACGTCGGGCGCTCAGCCCCACATGTTGGTGTTGCGCAGCTCGCCGGCGAGGTAGTCCTCCTTGGAGGAGATGACCGCCTGGCGGACGTCCATGAGGAGCTGCTTGCACTCCTGGATCTGCTTCTCCCAGTCGGCCTGGGCCTTCGAGTACGCGGCGCGGGCCGAACCGTCCCACTGCTCCACGTACTTGCTGAGGTCGTTCTTCATGTCGCCGAGCCGGCCCTCGATCTGGCCGAGGCCCTTCTGCATGTCGTCGACGAGCGCGTCGATGCCGGCGCCGCCGACCTTGATTCCGTCACCCATGATCGTTCAGTCCCCTTCGTCGGCTCAGCCGTTGCCGAGCATGCTGCTGTACTTGCTGAGGTTCGACGACGCGGCGGCATCGTCGGCGTCGTACTGACGCTGCGTGCCGGTGAGGTTCGCCTCGAACGTGTCGAGCACGTCGACGATGTCCTGCGTCTGCACCTTCCACGCCTCGCTGACGTTCTGGAAGCTGGCAGCGCCCTGCCCCTCCCAGTGCGCCTTGACGGCCTCCATCTGCGTGCGCAGGTCGTTGACCTGCTTGCGGAGGTCCCCCCGCGCAGCCGAGACGATGTCGGCGCTGGCCTTGACGACGCCTGCGCCGGCCCTGAACTGGTCACCCATGCTGTGTCCTTCCCTCGTGCGACGACGATCGTGCCGCAGCCGTTTTCACTGACCCCCTGAAGGGCTGGTGTCCATCGGACGTGGTTCCGGTGCGGCCCCTCGTCCTGCACTCGACCCTACGGTGCCATGCGAAATGGGTCGATGGGGAGAACTCCCCGAACCCCACGCGTCTATGCTCGGGGCGCGTCGGGACCGGCACCGGGCCGGCCGTCGAGGGGAGAGTCGAAACCGTGAGCCAGTCCAGCGCCGCCTCCGCGTCGCTCGTCCGAGTCTCCGTGTCGTCGGGCACCCGCCGCGCGGATCTCGGTGTGCCGGGCGGCATCCCGGTCGTCGAGATCGTCCCCGAGCTCGCGCGCGAGCTCGGGGTCCTCGACCCCGAGCAGGCCACGCACGGCTTCCGGCTCGTCGCGGGCGGCGGGACCCTCCTCGACCCCGACCGCTCGTTCGCGGCCCAGGGGGTGACCGACGGGTCGGTGCTGAGCCTCGAGGTCGTCGACCCCTCGACCGACAAGGTCTACGACGACGTCGTCGAAGCCGTCGCTGACGTCGTCGAGACGCAGTTCGCCCCGTGGACCGCGCGGCACAGCGCCGGCACGGCGGTCGGCGCCTCCGTGGTCCTCTTCCTCTGCGCGGCCTGGGCCCTGTTCACCGCTCGGGACACCGGGCTCCTCGTCGCCGCCGTCGCGCTCGCCGTCGCCCTCCTCCTGGTCGGGTCGGCCGCCGTCCTCCACGCGCGGGCGCAGGCCGGCGGCGCGCTCGCCCTCGCGCTCACCGCCCTCGCGTTCGCGGCGACCTCCGGCAGCGCCGTCGCCCCGGCCGACGCGCTCTGGGGCCGCGGCCTGGTCTGGGTCGGCTCCGCCGTCGCGATCGTGGGGCTCGCCGCGGCCCTCGTCGTGGCCCGGCACCGTCTGGTGCTGGCCGCCGGGGCCGTCGTCGGTCTCGTCGCCACCTCGGTCGGCCTCGCGACCGGGGTGCTCGAGGTCGACGTGACGACGGTGTGCGCCGTCGTCCTCGTGCTCGCGGTCGTCGTCGGCAACGTCCTCCCCTGGGCCGGCCTCTCCTCGAGCCGGCTCAGCTCGCACGCACCCCGCACCGAGGCCGAGATCGAGGCCGACGTGCCCGAGGTCGACCGCGAGCGCGTCCGCGGCCAGGTGGCCCTCGGTCACGAGGTGATGGTCGCCGTCGGGCTGTCGACCGGCGGGGCGGTGCTCCTCGTCACGCCGCAGCTCGTCGCCGACGGGCTGGCCGGGACCGCCCTCGTCCTCGCCGGGTGCGCTGCCACGCTGCTGCGCACGCGGCACGCCCGCACCCGCACCACCGTCGTCATCGCGATGGCCACGGGCATCCTCGGCGTGGCCCTCGCCGCCGTCGTCGCCGCGCTGACGCACCCGACGTGGCGACCGGCCCTCGCGGTGCTCCTCGGGGCGACCGGCGCGGTCGTCGTCGCGCTGGCCGTCCTCGCCCCCCGCACCCGGGTCCGCCTCGGCCGGGTCGCCGACGCCCTCGACGGCGTCGCGCTCGTGTCGCTCCTGCCCCTGGCCGCCGCCACCGTCGGGATCCTCTGACGTGGCGACGAAGAAGGACCTCGTCGAGGCGCAGTCGTTCAGCCGTCGCCGGCTGACCACCGCGTTCGTCAGCGGTGCCCCGGGCGGTCGCGAGGTCGAGCCCGACCGCCCGCTGCGGGCCGTCGTGGGTGGCCTCGCGCTCACCGTCGTGCTCGTCCTCGGCAGCATGGCGTTCGGGTACCTGCGCTCGTCGCTCCCGGACGACTGGGGCAACGACCGGCTGGTCATCGCCGAGGACAGCGGCGCGCGGTACGTGTCCATCGACGAGGTGCTGCACCCGGTCGTCAACACCGTCAGCGCCCGCCTGCTCATCCCGAGCAACCAGTTCAAGGTGCTCGCCGTGCCGGACGAGGAGCTCGCCGACAAGGAGCGCGGCGCGACCCTCGGCATCCTCGGTGCCCCCGACTCCCTCGCACCGGCCGACCGCCTCGTCAACACCGGCTGGCTCTCGTGCCTCGGTGCGGGGCAGCAGGTCTCGTCCGCCATCGGTCCGAAGCGCCGGGCCGAGCCCGCCGACGGCGCCGCCGTGCTCGTCCGCACCGACGAAGCGGTGTTCGTCGTCGCGGACGGGATGCGCTACCCGGTGCGCGGTCGCGACCTGTCGGCCGTCTCGGTCGCCCTGCGGCTCGACGGGCGCCCGCCGGTCGCCGCCCCGGCCGCGTGGCTCAACCTCTTCCCCGAGGGGCCGGCGCTCGGCCCGCTCACCGTCGACGACCTCGGCAAGCCGCTCCCCGGTCTCCCGCCCGGTGCCTCGGTCGGGTCCGTGCTCGAGCTGCAGGACGACGGTCGTCACTACCTCGTCACCCCCGACGGCACCCTCGAGCCGCTGCCCGACGTCGCGCTCGCGATGTACCGCCTCGGCTCGGGGGCGTCCGCCGACGTCCTGCCCGTCGAGGGCGCGCAGATCGCCCGCCTCCAGGTCGTGCCGCAGCGCACCGCCCCGACGGCCTGGCCCGAGAAGCTGCCGACGGCCCTGGAGACCACGCCGTGCGCGACGCTCACGGCCGCGGCGAACACGGCCCCCGTCGTCGCGCTGACGACGGTCACCAGCGACCCGCCGGCGTCCGACCGCGGCCGCACCGTCGTCGACACCGGGTCCGGCGCGCTCGTCCGGGCGGTGTCGGGGCAGGTGCTCGGCAAGGGTCCCGTGCTGGCCGTGGACCAGACCGCCACGGCCTACTCGGTCGTCGGCGCCGACACCGAGGTGCTCGCCCGCCTGGGCTACACGCCCGGAGACGTCGTCCCGGTCCCCGCGGCCTGGACCGAGCTGTTCCGCTCGGGCCCGGCCCTCGGCGAGGACGCCGCCCGCACGGTCGTCTCGGGCACGTCGTGACCTCGCGGCGCCGCGCGGCCCGCATCGCCGCGCCGCTCCTGCTCGCGAGCACCGCCGTGCTCCCCTCGGCCGCACCGGCGCTCGCCTCCGCCGGGTCCGCCCCGGCAGTGGCCGCGGTCCTGCCCTCCGCGGCCGAGCAGTGCGAGGAGGGACGGACCCAGTGGGTCACCGACACCCCGACGGCGCTCGTCCGGCTCGGCTCCCGCACCGCGTGGACGATGGCCACCGGGCGGGGCGTCACCGTCGCCGTCGTCGACAGCGGGGTCGCCCGCAACCAGCACTTCACCGGCTCCTCCGTGCTCGACGGGCGAAGCCTCGTCGGGGGGTCGGCCCGCACCGACACCCGCCTGCACGGCACCGCGGTCGCCGGCATCATCGCCGCCCGGTCCGTCGGCTCGAAGTCCGGCGTCGAGGGCCTCGCCCCCGCCGCCCGCATCCTCCCGATCAAGGTCGTGTCCGACGAGCGCACCTCGCAGGAGGGGCCGGACACCGACGCCGGCACCCTCGCGGAGGGCATCCGGGCCGCGGTCGACGGCGGCGCGAAGGTCGTCAACGTCTCGCTGAGCACGGCCGGTGACGACTCCCGCCTGCGGTCGGCGGTCGAGCACGCGCAGAGCAAGGGGGCCCTCGTCGTCGCGGCCGCCGGGACGAGCACCGAGCAGGACCCCGTGCGCGGCCCCCGCTACCCCGCCGCCTACCCCGGCGTGCTCGGGGTCGGCGCCAGCGACGCCAACGACCGGCCGGCCAAGGGGTCGGTCACGGGGTCGCACGTCGACGTCGCGGCCCCCGGCACCGACGTGCTGACGACCTTCGGCGCGTGGGGCGACTGCTACCTGTCCTCCGACGAGGGGTCGACGAGCTACGCCACCGCGTACGTCAGCGCGGCGGCCGCCCTCCTCGCACAACGCTTCCCGTCCGAGGGGCCACAGCTGTGGGCCCACCGCCTCGAGGTCACCGCCGCCCGCGACCGGCGCGACGCGCGCGACGACGCCGTCGGCTGGGGCGTCATCCAGCCGGTCGAGGCGCTGACGGCGGTCCTCGACGCCGGGATGGCCGGGCCGCCGCTGCCCGGCACGACCGCCCCGCCGCGCGCGGAGGCCGCCACGACCCGCCTCGAGGTGCGCCCGGTCGCGGACCCGCGCGCCGGTGAGCGGCGGCAGGTGCTCTGGGTGGCCGTCGCGGCCGGCAGCGCCCTCACGGGGCTGGCGCTCGTGCGCCTCGCACGCCGACGCCGCACCGGCTGAACCCGGGTGAGGGCACCCTCCGGGGTCTGGGAGGATGTCGGCCATGACCGAGCACTCCTCCCCCACCGCCGCCTCCGCCATCCCGGACCGGCCGTCCCTCGACGGCCTGGAGGAGAAGTGGGGCGCGGTATGGCAGGAGCGGGGCACCTACGCCTTCGACCGCGAGGCCGCCCTCGCCGGTGACCGCTCGCAGGTGTTCTCCATCGACACCCCGCCGCCGACCGCCAGCGGCTCGCTGCACATGGGGCACGTGTTCAGCTACACACACACCGACTGCATGGCGCGCTACAAGCGGATGCGCGGGTTCAACGTCTTCTACCCGATCGGCTGGGACGACAACGGCCTTCCCACCGAGAAGCGCGTGCAGAACTACTACGGCGTGCGCGGCGACGCGTCGCTGCACCACGACCCGGACTTCGAGCCGCCCTTCCGCGGCAACGCCAAGAGCACGAAGGCCGCCGACGAGATGCCCATCTCGCGCCAGAACTTCATCGAGCTGTGCGACGAGCTGACCGTCAAGGACGAGGAGGCGTTCGAGTCCCTCTTCCGCCGGATCGGCCACAGCTACGACTGGTCCATCGGCTACCGGACGATCGACGACCACTCGCGTGCCACCTCGCAGCAGGCGTTCCTCCGTAACGTCCGTCGCGGCGAGGCCTACCAGTCCGAGGCCCCCGGCCTCTGGGACGTCACGTTCCAGACCGCCGTCGCGCAGGCCGAGCTCGAGGCCCGCGACTACCCCGGCGCCTACCACCGCGTGGCGTTCCACGGCGCCGACGGCCCGGTGCACATCGAGACCACGCGCCCCGAGCTCATCCCCAGCTGCGTGGCCCTCATCGCCCACCCGGACGACGAGCGCTACCGACCGCTGTTCGGCACGACCGTGCGCACGCCGCTCTTCGGTGTCGAGGTGCCGGTCGTGGCGCACCCCGCCGCCGAGATGGACAAGGGCGCGGGCATCGCGATGTGCTGCACGTTCGGCGACCTGACCGACGTGCTCTGGTGGCGTGAGCTCCGCCTGCCGACCCGCTCGCTGGTGACGCGCAGCGGCCGCATGCAGTCCGAGACCCCCGAGTGGCTCGTCGGCTCGGCGGGCGAGGCCCTCTACGCCGAGCAGGTCGCGGGCAAGACCGCGTTCTCGGCGCGCGAGGCCATCGTCGGCGCGCTGCGCGAGTCCGGCGACCTCGACGGCGAGCCGAAGCCGACGCAGCGCAAGGCCAACTTCTACGAGCGCGGCGAGAAGCCGCTCGAGATCGTCACGACCCGCCAGTGGTACATCCGCAACGGCGGGCGCGAGGCCGACCTCAACGCGGCCCTGGTGGCCCGCGGCGAGGAGGTCGACTTCCACCCCGGCTTCATGCGCAACCGCTACTCCAACTGGGTCCAGGGACTCAACGGCGACTGGCTCGTCTCGCGCCAGCGCTTCTTCGGCGTGCCGATCCCCGTCTGGTACCCGGTCGATGCCGACGGCGAGCCGGACCACGACCACCCGATCCTCCCCGATGAGTCCGAGCTGCCCGTCGACCCCGCGGCGAACCCGCCGGCCGGCTACACCGAGGACCAGCGCGGCGTGCCCGGCGGCTTCGTCGGCGACCCCGACATCCTCGACACCTGGGCCACCTCCTCGCTGAGCCCGCAGATCGCCGCCGGCTGGCGCGGCCGTGACGGCGTCGACCCGGACCCGTTGTTCGAGAAGGTCTTCCCGATGGACGTGCGCCCCCAGGGCCACGACATCATCCGCACCTGGCTGTTCTCGACGGTCGTGCGCGCGCACTTCGAGCACGGCAGCGTGCCGTGGACGAACGCCGCCATCTCGGGCTGGATCCTCGACCCGGACCGCAAGAAGATGAGCAAGTCCAAGGGCAACGTCGTGACGCCGGAGGACCTCCTCAAGGAGCACTCGGCCGATGCCGTCCGCTACTGGGCGGCCAGCGGTCGCCTCGGCGCCGACGCCGCCTACGACGTCGGGCAGATCAAGGTCGGCCGGCGGCTGGCCATCAAGGTCCTCAACGCGAGCAAGTTCGCCCTCTCCTTCGGCGACGTCGAGGGCGACCTCGCCGCGCAGGTCACCGACCCGCTCGACCTGTCGGTGCTCGCCGCGCTGCGCGAGGTCGTCGAGAAGGCGACCGCCGGCTTCGAGGGCTGGGACCACACCCGCGCCCTCGAGGTGACCGAGTCGTTCTTCTGGACCTTCTGCGACGACTACCTCGAGCTCGTCAAGGACCGCGCCTACGGCTCGCGCGGCGACGCCGAGGCCGCCTCCGCCCGCGCCACGCTGCGCCTCGTCCTCGACGTCGTCCTGCGCCTGCTGGCGCCGGTCCTCCCGTACGTCACCGAGGAGGTCTGGAGCTGGTTCCACGAGGGCACGGTGCACCGCGCGCCGTGGCCGACCGCCGACGAGGTGCCGGCCGGTGGCGACCCCGCTGCGCTGCCCGCCGTCGGGGCCGCCCTCGCGGTCGTCCGCAAGGCGAAGTCCGAGGCCAAGGTCGGGATGCGGGCCGAGGTGCCCACCGCGACGATCGTCGCCCCGGCCGCGCTGCTCGAGCACCTGCGCGCCGGCGAGGCGGACCTGCGGGCCGCCGGCCGGCTCACCGGGTCGCTCGAGTGGGCCGAGGGCGAGGAGGTCGCGACGCGCGACCTCGAGCTCGTCCCGGTCCCCAAGCCGACCGTCTGAGGTCCCCTCGCTCGCCGGGTGCGCCCTCACCCGTCGAGTGAACAGGACACGCCGTCTGCGGAGCCCCGCACGCGGCGTGTTCTGTTCACTCGACGGGGTTCAGGCGGGCGGGCGGGGGCGCCAGCGCAGGCGGACCCGCTCCGGCGCCCAGGACGAGGCAGAGGGGGGCGACACCGAGCGCGAGGGGCATCGGCACCGCCGCCGCCAGCAGCCGCCCCAGCCAGAAGCCGACGGCGGACCCGAGCAGCGCGTGCCGCACGAGGTGCCGGCGGTCCGTGCGGACCGCGTCGGCGGTGCCGGCCGGCGAGAGGACGACGACACGGCCGAGCTCCTCGACGAGCGCGGCGGCTCGACCCGGGGCGAGGTCGGGCGGCAGCGGCACGAGCGCAGCCTAGACCGCGCGCCCGGGCACTCTCACCCGTCGAGTGAACAGGACACGCCGTCTGCGGAGCCCCGCACGCGGCGTGTCCTGTTCACTCGACGGGGTTCAGGCGGGCATCGGGCCGAGGGACGGGGCGCCCTGGCGTGCCTCGACGCGGCGCAGACCCGCCGGCCGCACCGCCACCCAGGGGACGTCCCAGCCGGACAGGCGCATCCGGTGCTGCACGACCTCGTCCCGGCGCAGGTGGCCCACGCGGCCGGTCCCGGGGTCGTAGACGTCGAGCATCCGGTCGCCGTCGCCGGGCAGGACGAGGACGACGTGGCGCGGCAGCACCGCGTTGCCGATGTACAGCAGCGCCGGCTCGCCGTCGGCGACGACCTGTTGGAGGGTCTCGAAGCGCTCGACCAGCCCGTACTCGTCGGCGCCGCGCAGCAGGTCGAGCGTGTAACGGGTCCCGAGACGGGCCGCCCCGAACTCCAGCTCGCGCAGCGCCCCCCACGGCGGCGTACCGAGCGCCCGCGGCCACGGCAGGTTCGGGCGCCGACCGCCCGAGAGCACCCCGTTCGTGCGCCGCATGACGACCCGCTCGTACGCGGCGAAGCGCTCGGCCTGGGTGGCCCCCGCCGGTGAGCCGGGCGGGTGCGGGTCGCCCGTCCGGACCCACGACGCGAAGACCGGGTCGACGAGCATCCGCGCGACGGTCAGGCACGCCGACCCGCAGGTCACCGGCGACTGCTGCACCGGGCCGGTGTCGCCGGCCCGCAGCCGGAAGGTCGTCGCCACGGGCACATCGTCCCCTCCCGGTCCCCCTCTCGCCAAGCCGCGTGTGGTTGGGTGTGTCGCGTGGGGGAGGCACGACGCAGTGACCGCGCCCGGCGGAGCCGGGTCGCCCTGGGGGCGACCGCGGCCGCCGCGGCGCTGCTGGCCGTCTGGGCGGCCTCGGTCCCCGGCATCCCGCGGGTCATCAGCGGCCCGCACCTCGGCCCCGTGACACAGTACGGCGCCGACGACGACGTCTTCCGCCCCTCCTCGGAGGTCGACGCCCGGGCCTTCCGCTCCGCCTCGGTCAACGGCGACTCCCTCGCGGCGCTCGTCGGGTGGACCGCGGTGGGCCTCGTCGGGCTCGCGCTCCTCGTCGTCCTCGTCCTCGTCCTGCGGGCGCTGCTCCGCTCGCTCCAGGGGCCGCGCGCCGTCGAGGCCGACGACACGGCCGGGCCGGACCTGGCCCGGCTGGGCACGGCGCTCTCCGAGGACGCGGAGGAGCGGCTGGTCGTCCTCGGGCGGGGCACGCCGGCGGAGGGCATCATCGCGGCGTGGGACCGGCTCGAGGACACGCTACGGGCCGCCGGGCTCACCCTCAGCGCCTCGCGCACCTCGACGGAGACCGCCGTGGGCGTGCTGCGCCGCTTCGAGGTCGACGAGGAGACCCTGCAGTCGCTGGCGGCCCTCTACCGTGAGGCAGCCTGGTCGCACCACGAGCTGACCGAGGACCACCGGGCCACGGCGGAGGCCGCCCTGACCCGCCTCGCCGCCGACCTGCGCGCCGCCGTCGAACGGCAGGAGGCCGGATCCCGTGCGTGACCTGCACCTGACCCGAGGCCGGGTCGTCGGCCTCGGCGTGGCCGGCGTCGCGCTGGTCGCGCTCGTCCTCGTCCGCGGCGTCGTCGTGCTCGCGGCGGCCGCGGCGGTCGTCCTCGTCGTCTCGCTCATCGGGCTGCTCGTGCCCCTGCAGCGCGACGACGGCGTCGACTGGGACTGGCTCCCCCGCCGGGCCGACGAGGTCCCGCCCGAGCCCGGGATCGGTGCCCTCCGCCGGCTGCTGGCCCCGAACCGGACGGACACGAGCGCCCCGGCCGAGCTCCAGGAGCTCGTGCGCTCGTTGACCGCCGAGCGGCTCGGCGCAGCCGCGGGCCGCCCCGTGACCCCGCCCGACGGAGCCCTCGCCCGCTACCTCGCGGCGCCACCGCGCCGCCTGACCCCCCAGGACGCCGAGGCGGTCATCGCCGACCTCGAGTCGCTGCGCCCGACGCAGACCGTGACCCCGACGAAGGAGACCGCATGACCGACCTCGCCACGACCCACCGACGCGCCGTCGCCGTCCTCGACGAGGTCGACACCGTCGTCGTCGGCAAGCGGGCGGCCACCGAGGTGGTCGTCGCGGCGGTCCTCGCGGGCGGGCACGTCCTCCTCGAGGACTACCCCGGGCTCGGCAAGACGCTCGCGGCGCGCACCCTCGCGCAGGCGCTCGGCCTCGACTTCACCCGGGCGCAGTTCACCCCCGACCTGCTGCCCTCCGACCTCACCGGCAGCTTCGTCTACGACCAGGGCGAGCGGCGCTTCGAGTTCCGTCAGGGCCCGGTCTTCACCGGCCTGCTGCTCGCCGACGAGATCAACCGGACGCCCCCGAAGACGCAGGCCGCGCTGCTCGAGGCGATGCAGGAGGGGCAGGTCACCGTCGAGGGCCAGACCTTCCGGCTGCCGCGGCCGTTCCACGTGCTCGCGACCGCCAACCCCGTCGAGTACGAGGGCACCTACCCGCTGCCCGAGGCGCAGCTGGACCGCTTCCTCGTCCGCGTGGCCTTCGGCTACCCCGACGCCGACGAGGAGTGGCAGGTCCTCGGCCGTCGCCTCGAGCGACGCCGCGAGGAGCAGGAGGCGCGCCGCGTCGTCGACGCCGCCGAGCTGCTCGAGCTGCAGGCCTCGCTCGAGGACGTCACCGTCTCGCCCGAGGTCGGGCGGTACTGCGTCGCCCTCGCCCGGGCCACCCGTGAGCACGAGCACGTGCTGATGGGCTCCTCCCCCCGTGGCTCGCTCGGCCTCATGCTCGTGGCGCGCGGCCTGGCCGTCGTCCGCGGCCGTGACTACGTCGCCCCCGATGACGTCAAGGCCGTCGCCCCCGCCGTCCTCGAGCACCGCGTCGTCGTCCGGCCCGAGCTGTGGATGGGCGAGGTCACCTCGGCCACCGTCGTCGCGGACGTCCTGCGCACCGTCCGCACCCCGCGCACGACGGCCCGCACGGCGTGACCGGCGGGTGGCGCCCCACCCGAGCGCTCGGTCGGGCCCTGCTCGTCGGGCTGCTCGTGCTCGTCGTGGGCGTCGCGTTCGGGCGCGGTGACCTCGTCGTCGTCGGCGTGCCGCTCCTCGGGGCGGCCGCGTGGTCGCTCGTCACGCGCCCCCGCCGGGCGCCCCGGGTGCAGTCGTCGGTCGACCCGCTCGTGGTGCGCGAGGGCGAGTCGTTCGTGTGGCGGCTGGACCTCGCGCCCGTCCCCGGGCTGCGCGACGTCGTCGCCCACCTGCCCGCCGACCGCTGGGGGCGCTCGACGCCTCGGCACGGTCACGTGGCCGCGGCGACCGAGGGCCTGCAGCCGCACGAGCTGGTGCCGCTCGGGGTCGAGGTCGAGGCGCTGCGGTGGGGCTCGCGCCGGGTCGGACCCGCCCAGGTCGCCGGCTTGGGCGACCTCGGCGGACTCGTGTGGCTCTCGCCCGAGCAGCTGCGCGGGGCCGTGACCGTCGTGCCGCGCCCGGGCCGGTTCTCCTCGCGCGCCGGCCTGCCGCACCCGTCCGGCCTCGTCGGGCAGCACCGCTCGAACCGGCAGGGCTCCGGCACCGAGCTCGCCGACCTGCGCCCGTTCCGCACCGGCGACCGGCTGCGCCGCATCAGCTGGCCGGTGTCGCTGCGGACCGGCACCCTCCACGTCACGACGACCCACGCCGACCAGGACGCCGAGGTCCGCCTCCTCGTCGACGCGCTGCGCGACGTCGGCGTGCCCGACACCGACACCGGTCGCCGCTCGAGCCTCGACGTCGCGGTCGACGCCGCCGGTGCGCTCGCCGCCCACTACCTCTCGACCGGCGACCGGGTGGGCGTGTCGGTCCTCGGGGGCGGCGGGGTCGTCGACGTCCCGGCGGTCGGCGGGCACCACCAGCTGACCCGCATCCTCCTCGGCCTCGGCCGGGCCGAGCCCTCCGGCGGCTCGGTCGGTGAGGAGCGCGCCCTGCGGGCCCAGCTGCGCCGGTCGGTGCCACCCGGCGCCGTCGTCGTCATCCTCTCGGCGCTCGTGTCGGCCGAGCCGCTCGCTCACGCCGTCCGCCTGGCCCGCAGCGGGCACGTCGTCCTCGTCGTCGACACCCTGCCGGGGCACCTGGCGACCCCCGACGCCGACCCCGCCGCGCTCGTCGCCGCCACGGGCATCGAGGACCCGCGGCTGGCGTCCCTCACGTGGCGGCTGCGGCTGCTGGAGCGTGAGCGGGAGGCCCACCGCTGCGCGCGGGCCGGGGTGCCGGTCGTCCCCTGGGCGCCGACGGCGCCCTCGACACGGTGCTGCGCGGCATCGGACGTCGGCCCCGCACGGCAGGAGCAGCCCGATGACCCCCGCGCGCCGCTGGCGGTCGCTCGCCGCCCTCCTCGTCGTCGTCGCCGGCGTCCTGCTCCTCGGGCTCGCCGCGCTCTCGACCCCGGTCACGGCTGCCGTCCTCGCGCTCCCGCTCGCCGGTCTCACGGGGTGGGGGCTGCGCCGGCCGGGTCGCTGGGGGGCGACGCTGCTGCTCGTCGGCCAGGTGGTCGTCGTCGGGACGAGCGGCGTGACACCGACGGACGTCGGCGGCTGGGCCGCTGCGGTGCTCGTCGCGACGCTCGTGCTGGCGACACACCTGTGCCTCGCCCTGCTCGCCGCCTTCCCGCCCGGCGCCGGGCTGCCCCGGGCGACCCTGCGCCGCTGGGCGACCCAGGGCGGGCTGCTCGCGACCGCGGGAGCGGGCGCGGCGATCGTCGGGCTCCTCGGCACCCGGACCCCGTCGGCCTGGGGCACCGCCGTCGTGACCCTCGCCCTCGCCGGGCTGGCCGCCACCGCGGTCCTCGCCTGGCGGGCGGCCCGCACCGGCTGACCCGGCCGGCCGCACCGCCCGAGCCCCCGAACGCCCGCGAGCCCGGACCGACCGGTCCGGGCTCGCGACGTGGCGGGGGTGCGCCGTCAGGCGGAGCGCTTGCGCGGCGTGCGCTTGCGGCCGCCCTCGTCGTCGTGGCGCACGATCGTCGGGTTGACGTTGCGCAGGACGACGTCGCGGGTGACGACGACCTTGGCGATCTCGTCGTCGCTCGGCACGTCGAACATCACCGGGAGGAGGACCTCCTCCATGATCGCCCGCAGGCCGCGGGCGCCGGTGCCGCGGGCGAGCGCCTGCTCGGCGACGGCCTCGATCGCGTCGTCGCTGAACTCGAGGACGACGCCGTCGATGTCGAACATCTTCTGGTACTGCTTGACGAGCGCGTTGCGGGGCTCGGTGAGGATGCGCACGAGCGCCTCGACGTCGAGCGGCGCGACCGTCGTGATGACCGGGAGGCGACCGATGAACTCGGGGATGAGCCCGAACTTCATGAGGTCCTCGGGCATCACCTCGTGGATGCTCTCGATGAGGTCCTTCGGCGTGTGGAGCTCGGAGCCGAAGCCGAGGCCCTTCTTGCCGTTGCGCGACTCGATGAGCTTCTCGAGCCCGGCGAACGCCCCGCCCACGATGAACAGCACGTTCGTCGTGTCGATCTGGATGAACTCCTGGTGCGGGTGCTTGCGGCCGCCCTGCGGGGGCACCGACGCGGTCGTGCCCTCGAGGATCTTCAGCAGCGCCTGCTGCACGCCCTCGCCGGAGACGTCCCGGGTGATGCTCGGGTTCTCGGACTTGCGGGCGATCTTGTCGACCTCGTCGATGTAGATGATGCCCGTCTCGGCCTTCTTGACGTCGTAGTCGGCGGCCTGGATGAGCTTGAGGAGGATGTTCTCGACGTCCTCGCCGACGTAGCCGGCCTCGGTCAGGGCCGTCGCGTCGGCGATGGCGAACGGGACGTTGAGCATCTTCGCGAGCGTCTGCGCGAGGTAGGTCTTGCCACAGCCCGTCGGGCCGATGAGCAGGATGTTCGACTTCGCGATGTCGACGTGGTCGGCGTCCTTCTTGGAGCCGGCCTCCCCCGCCTGGATGCGCTTGTAGTGGTTGTAGACGGCGACGGCGAGCGCGCGCTTGGCGACGTCCTGGCCGACGACGTAGTTCTCGAGGAAGTCGAAGATCTCGCGCGGCTTGGGCAGCTCGTCGAGGCCGAGGTCGCCGGTCTCGGCGAGCTCCTCCTCGATGATCTCGTTGCACAGGTCGATGCACTCGTCGCAAATGTAGACGCCGGGGCCGGCGATCAGCTTCTTGACCTGCTTCTGCGACTTGCCGCAGAAGGAGCACTTCAGCAGGTCGCTGGTCTCTCCCACTCGTGCCACGGAACGTCCTCCACCTCGGCTCGACAACGCCCCCGACGCTACCCGCCGACGGTTTCCGCCGCACCCATTGAAGCCCCCGCGGGCCCGGCGCGTCGCGTGGGTTCGCTGTCAGCGCAACGCGAGGTCGGTCCCGGTGGCCCCGGGTCCCTCGTGGTCGGCCCCCGGAGCCGCCACCCGCACGAGCAGCGCGGCCACGCGCAGCTGCTCGCGTGACGGCCGTCGCACACGTGCCGCGGAGGTCAGCGACACGTGTCCCACGACGCCCCGGGGCGAGGTGGCGACGACGGACGTGATGCGGTCGGTCGGCAGCCCCTCGCGCTCCGGCTCCCGCACCCGGCCGTCGACACGGGGCAGGCGGAGGCGGCCTGGGCCCGCCGGCCTCGGATCGCGACCTCGCTCACCGCGAGCCCGACGAGGACGAGCGCCACGACGAGCTCGACGTCGGCCGGCGAGGCGATGGTCGGGCTGAGGAAGGGGCGCGTGAAGAACACGTCGTAGCCGAGCGCCGCGCTGAGGGCGGCGACGACCCCGGAGAGCCGGTCGCCGGCCGCCGCGACCGCGACGACCGCGAGGACGAGCACGAGGGCGACGACGGTGGGCGTCAGCGCGTCCCGGGCGAGGCCGAGCAGCGCGGCGAGCAGGACCGGGCCGAAGGCGGAGGCGGCGTGCAGGAGGGTCAGGTCACGACGGGCGGACATGCCCCCAGCGCAGCACCCCTGCGCCTCGTGGGGAGGTCGCCGACGCCGTGTTGACGGGGTCCTGACGCCATCCTGACGCCGGGTCAGCGCCCCCCGACGGCGGACACCCGCGGCGCGACGTCCGAGACCTTCGGCGCCTCGACGGCCGGGCCCTTGACGACGGGCGCGGCGACGGCGGAGCCCGTGGACCCGAGGACGAACGGCACCCCGGCGATCGTGTCGGGGAGCTGGGGGAAGCCCTCGAAGGTGCCCGACACGTCCATCACCGCCTCCACCGAGCCGGAGGCGTTGTGCAGCCGGAACCCGTTGCCGGTGTCGAGCCCGGGCCACGCGGAGTTGGCCCGGGTGGCCCCGCGCATGAGGTTGAGGTTGCTCGCCGTCGGGCGGGCACCGGCGTCCCAGGCCGTGAGGTAGGTGTTCGTCGAGGGGGCGACGCCGGTGAGGTTGCCCACGAGGCTGTAGGTGTCGCGGCCCGCCACGGAGGTCGGCACCTGCACGCGCTGGACCTTGCCCGCCCCGAGGCTCGCCACGCCGAGGTCGCGGCGGGTGTCGACCACGCGGGTCGGCGCCAGGGAGCGGTAGCGCAGGCCGTAGTCAGCGTCCTGCGGCGTGGCGAAGAAGCCGACGACGTCGATGACGACGTGGGTGCTCGCGGAGCCGGTGTTGGCGACCCACACGGTCGGCACGCGCAGCGAGGTGGACGTCGCGGCGACCCGGGGCACCACGGCCATGTTCGCGGCGGTCAGGCCCTTCGTGTAGTTGAGGGTCGAGGTCGAGGGCGGCGCGTTGCGCGGCTCGATGTCGGTGGCGCTGAGGTAGGAGGTCCCCGTCGTGCCGGTCGCCGTCACGTTGAGCACGAGCGCCTCGACGCGGCCGTTCATCGCGGCGCCGTAGTCGGCCCGCACGGCGAAGTACTCGTTCGGGCCCAGCCGTTCCTTCCACACCGTGCGCGAGTCGAACAGGCGGGTCGGCTCGTGGGGGTAGAAGTCGGTGGTGCGGCCCAGGCTCGTGAACGGGCCGGACGAGTAGATGCCGACGAGGTCGGCGACGAGGTGCGCCGACCCCGCGTTGTTGAAGAACGAGACCGAGCCGTTGCTGCCGATCGGGACGGTCACGAGGTTCGCGCCGGTCCAGCCGGCCGGGAAGTTGATGTTCGAGGCGGTCGGTCGGGTCGACCCGGCCGGGTAGGCCGTGACGTGGCCGGCGCGGGTGGTCCCGGTGACGGTGAGGTTGAGGACGGCGGCCGCGGTGCCGCTCGCCGGGACGACGCCCCGGCCGGCGACCTTGAGCGTGACCGTGCCGCCGGGCCCGACCGCCCCCTTGCGCACCCCGAGGCCCTTGCGGGTGTCCATGACCCGCCCCGTCATCGGGGTGTACTGCCCGCGCTGCGACATCGAGACGCCCTCGTCGCGCAGGGACGTCAGGCCGGTCGCCCCGTCGGCCGTGCCGAGGAGGAGTCTGTGGCTCCCGCTGGTGTAGCGGGGCGCCGTGGGGGCGGGTCGCAGCCGGATGGTGCAGGTCTGGAGGTTCGTGAGCGTCCGGCCGGTGCACCCGTCCCCACCGTGGAGGACGACGTACTGGGGCTCCTGGCCCGCCTCCGCGGCCACCGCGACGCTCGTGACGACCGGCGCCTGCGTCCCGCGCGCCCGGACGACGAGGGAGGTCGCCGGCGGGATCTCGCCCATCGTCACCCGCCCGAAGTCCAGCGCCTCGGGGACGTCGAGGCCCCCGTAGGCCACGTCGGAGGCGACCCGGACCTGGCCGGAGGTCGCGGTGCCGCAGCGTCCCTCCCAGTCGACGGCCAGGCTCGTGGGGGCGCCGGTGTCGTCGAAGGCCAGCTGGCGGACGAACACCGTGCCCTCGACGTGGCAGCTCGAGCGCGACCCCTCGCCGACGAGCAGCGAGAGCGGACCCGACGCCGAGACCTCGTGCGTCCCTTCCGTGGGCAGCGCCGCGGCCGCACCCGGCGAGAAGAACCAGGCGTAGCTGTCGTTGCTGCCGTCGGGGTGAGTCCCCGTGACGATGACGGCCGAGCGGTCGCCCCGCCAGGTGATCGTGCTGTTCGAGGCGTCGTCCACCCAGGCGTTGCTGTCGGTGCCGCCGGAGACGACGATCGCGCTGCCGGTCACCTCCTTGGCGGCGGCGCCGGGGACCGCCCCGACGACGCCTGCCCCGACCATCGCCACGACGACCGCGACGACCCACCCACGACGACGACGAGCCACCACGGCCCCCCTCCTGCTCGGCAACTGCGCGAAGCCTAGGGCCGCGGGCCGGTGCACGCCGCACGTTCTGCGACAACTCGCAGACGGGACCCGGGCGGACGGGCCGAGGCCCCCACGGCCGGGGGCACGACGACGCCGCCCGGTCCTCGCGGAGCCGGGCGGCGTCGGTGGTGCGGGGTGCGGCGGACCTCAGACGGTCGAGGCCTTGCGCGAGGCGAGCACCTCGTCGATGAGGCCGTACTCCTTCGCGCCCTCGGCCGAGAGGATCTTGTCGCGGTCGATGTCCTTGCGGACGAGGTCGAGCTCGCGGCCGGAGTGCTTGGCGATCGTCTCCTCGAGCCACCCGCGCATCCGGATGATCTCGTTCGCGTGGATCTCGAGGTCGGAGGCCATGCCGCCCGTCCCCTCGATCGCCGGCTGGTGGATGAGGACCCGGGCGTTCGGCAGGGCGAAGCGCTTGCCGGGGGCGCCGGCGCCGAGCAGCACGGCCGCGGCCGACGCGGCCTGCCCGATGACGAACGTCTGCACGTCCGGGCGGATGTACTGCATCGTGTCGTAGATGGCCGTCATCGCCGTGAACGAGCCACCGGGGCTGTTGATGTACATGAGGATGTCGCGGTCGGGGTCCTGGGACTCCAGCACGATCAGCTGCGCGATGACGTCGTCGGCGGACGCGTCGTCGACCTGCACCCCGAGGAAGATGATGCGGTCCTCGAAGAGCTTGGTGTACGGGTCGAGGCGCTTCATCCCGTAGGAGGTGCGCTCCTCGAACTGCGGCAGGATGTAGCGGCTGCTCGGGCCGGGCACGTGGAGGCGGCCGGTCAGGTCTGCGTTCATGTCTCTCTCTCGCGTCGTCTCGGCCGGGGTCAGTCGCCGGTCACCGGGTTGTCGGCACGGCGTCCCGCCATGTCGGCCTTGGTGATGACGTGGTCGACGAAGCCGTACTCCTTGGCCTCGGCCGCGGTGAACCAGCGGTCGCGGTCGGAGTCGGTCTCGATCTGCTCGACGGTCTGCCCGGTGTGCTCGGCGATCAGCTCGGCCATCTGCTTCTTGATGTGCAGCAGCTGCTCGGCCTGGATCTTGATATCGGACGCCGTGCCCCCGATGCCGCCCGAGGGCTGGTGCATCATGACGCGCGCGTGCGGGGTGGCGTAGCGCTTGCCCGGGGTGCCGGCCGACAGGAGGAACTGCCCCATCGAGGCGGCCATGCCCATCGCGACGGTGGCGACGTCGTTCGAGACCCACTGCATGGTGTCGAAGATCGCCATGCCCGCGGTGACCGAGCCGCCGGGGCTGTTGATGTAGAGCCAGATGTCCTTCTCGGGGTCCTCGGCCGCGAGGAGCAGCATCTGCGCGCAGATCGCGTTCGCGTTGTCGTCGCGCACGTCGGACCCGAGGAAGATGATCCGCTCCTTGAGGAGTCGGTTGTAGATGGAGTCGTCGAGGCCGGCCTTCTGGCCCTCGCCCGCGGCGACGATCTCGGTGCTGGTCACGCTGGGATGCTCCTCGCTCGTGGTGGGTCGTTCCTGTCAGTGACCCTAACGCCCGGCCACCCCGCCGCACTCCACTGCCGGTCCCGTGTTCGCCGTGAGCACAACGCGCGAGGGCGGGCCCGCGCACGAGGGTGCGCGGGCCCGCCCCGGGTTCCCCCGGGCCGGGTCAGCCGACCGGGCTGCCCGCGGCGGGGTCGTGGGGCCGCTCCCCCACCGGCCAACCGTCCGGCTCGCGGACGGCGGTGACGACGGAGAGGGCGAGGATGGCCAGCGCGCCGACGACGAGCAGGGCGTGGAGCACGCCGACCCGGTCGCCGAGGAAGCCCAGGAGCGGCGGGCCGGCGATGAAGGCGACGTAGCCGATCGTCGCGACGACCGACATCCGGGCGGCGGCGCGCCGGGGGTCGTCGGCCGAGGCGCTCATCCCGACGGGGAAGCCGAGCGCGGCCCCGACGCCCCAGACGGCGGCGCCGACGAACGCGAGCCAGTCGGTCCCGAAGATGACGAGCGCGGCGCCGACGACGGCCAGGCCGAAGCTGACCCGCAGGACCGGGACGCGCCCGTGCGTGTCGAGCAGGCGCGTGCCGAGCAGCCGCCCGACCGTCATGAACGTGAGGAACGTGGCGAACGCGAGGACGCCGGCCCACGTCGGGAGCTCGTGGCCCTCGACGAACGCGACCGCCAGCCAGTCGTTCGCGGTGCCCTCGGTGAAGGCGGCGGCGAGGACGACGACGCCGATGAGCAGGGTGCGCGGCTCGAGCCAGGCCGAGCGCTCGCGCGCGCCACCCGCGACGGCCTCGCCCGGCTCCTCGAGCTCGAGGCCCTGCGGCAGGAAGCGCGGCAGCGCCCACGCGGCGCCGACGACGGTGACGACGACGGCCCCGGCGAAGTGCAGGCTGAGCGGCACGCCGGCGGCCGACATCCCGGCCCCGACGAGGGCCGAGAGCACCGTCCCGCCGGAGAACGCGGCGTGGAAGTGCGGCATGACCGAGGTGCCGAGCTCGCGCTCGACGGCGGCGCCCTCGAGGTTCATCGACACGTCCCAGAGGCCGACGCCGAGGCCGACGAGGAAGAGCCCGACCATGACGAACCCGCGCGAGGCGCCGGCGTCGACGACGGCCCCGGTGCCGATCAGCCCGACGAGCGAGACGGCCATCCCGATCATCACGGTGCGGCCGGCGCCGAGCCGGTTGCTGACCCGGCCGGCGAGCGGCAGCCCGGTGACCGACCCGACGCTCGCGGCGAGCAGCGTCGCGCCGAGCTCGCCGGCGCTGAGGCCGAGCGCGACCTTGGTGTCGGCGATGCGGGCCGCCCACGAGGCGAAGACGAGCCCGGCGAGCGCGAACACGACGAACACGGCCGTGCGGGCGCTCGTGACGCGGGTTCGGGACAGGGGCGGGGCGGTCATGGCGGAGGTCACGGGTCGCTCTCGGGTCGTGGTGGTCGTGGGTGTCCGTGACGCGGTCGTGACCCGCGTCGAATCGATTCGATCGAATCGATTCGATATTGTCGGCCGCATGAGCCAGCCACGTCAAGCCGGGGACCGCCGCCCCACCCTGCGCGACGTCGCCGAGCTGGCCGGGGTCTCGACCTCCACCGCCTCCCTCGTGTTCAGCGGCAAGGGGCCGGTCTCGCCGGGCACCGCCGACCGGGTGCGCGCGGCGGCCGAGGAGCTGGGCTTCGCCGGCCCCGACCCCCTCGCCTCCTCCCTGCGGCAGGGCCGCGTCGGCACCGTGGCGGTCGTCGTCGAGGCCCCGCTGCGCGACGCGTTCCGCGACCCCTTCGCGCTCGCCGTCCTCGACGGCCTCGCCGAGGAGCTCGAGGCCGCCGGCCGCTCGATGCTGCTCGTCGCCCAGCCGGCCGACGACCCAGTCCGGGCCGTCGGGCAGCTCGCGACCCAGGCCGTCGACGCGGCCGTCTTCCCCCTCTGCGGCCTGCGTGACAACCCCGTCGTCGCCCACCTCGGCGCCCGCGGCATCCCGCTCGTCGGCGCCGGCTCGCCCGGCGACCCCGGCGTCGCGCACGTCCGGGTCGACGAGGCCGGCGCGATCGGCCTGACGACCCGGCACGTCCTCGGGCTCGGGCACACCCGGGTCGCGTCGGTCGCGATGGCGCTGCACCCCGCGGCCACGACCCGCGCCGTGACGGCCGCCGACCTCGACGGCGCGCTCTACCCGGACGCCGGCGGCCGCCTGCGCGGCTTCTGGGACCTCGTGGGCCCGGACGCCCCCGTCGTCCAGGCCGCCGCCCTCACCGTCGGTGCCGGCGAGGCGGCGGGCCGCCTCCTCCTCGACCGCTCAGCGGCGGAGCGCCCGACCGCCGTCGTCGTCCAGGCCGACCTGCTCGCGGCCGGCGTCGTCCGCGCGGCCCAGGCCCTCGGGCTCGACGTCCCGGGCGACGTGTCCGTCACCGGCTTCGACGGGGTCGACCTGCCGTGGCTCGACCAGACGCTGACCACCGTCGTCCAGCCCGGGGCCGAGAAGGGCCGCGCCCTCGGCCGGCTCGTGCGCGCGGCCCTCGACGGCGAGCCGGTCGCCGACGTCGACTTCGAGGTCACGCTGCGGGTCGGTACGACGACCGCTCCCCCGCCCGCCGCCTGACGCCGTCGCGCCGGACCCCCGACGCCCCCCCCCGGGACGACGCACGGCGCCGCACCCCGGTCGGGGTGCGGCGCCGTGTGGTCGCTGCTACGGGAGGCGTCAGGCCTTCGCCGACTCCTGCTCCGCCTGCTCGTCAGCGGGGGCCTCGTCGGCCACGGCCTCGGTCTCGTCGGCCGCCTCGTCACCCTCGGCGTCCGGCACGAGCTCGTCGAGGTCGACCGCGTTGCCGCTGGCGTCGATGACGGTCGCGTCGTCGAGGACGGCCGCGAGCGCCTTGCGGCGGGCGACCTCCTGGACCATCGCGGGGACCTGGCCCTGCTGGTCGAGCGCCTGGGCGAACTGGTTCGGGTCCATCCCGTACTGCTGCGCGCTCATCACGAGGTACTCGATGAGCTCGGGCTGCTCGACGCGGACCTCGAGCTTCTCGGCGATGGCGTCGAGGAGGAACTGGGCCTTGAGCGCCTTGCGGGTCGACTCGTCGACCTCCGCGCGGTGCTCGTCGTCGTCCATCCGGTTCTCGCCCTCGAGGTGGGCGTCGACCTCGGCCTTGACGATGCCCTCGGGGACGGGGACCTCGACGGTCTCGAGGAGGTGCTCGAGGACCTTGTCGCGGGCCTGGATGCCCTGCTCGTACTTCTTGGCCTGCTCGGCCTGGGTGACGACGTCGGCGCGCAGCTCGTCCATCGTGTCGAACTGGGAGGCGAGCTGGGCGAACTCGTCGTCGAGCTCGGGGAGCTCACGGACCTTGACGGACTGGACGGTGACGGTGCACTCGGCGTCCTCGCCCTCGTGGTCGCCGCCGGCCAGCGGAGCGGTGAAGGTCTTGGTCTCGCCCGCGGTCATGCCGGCGAGCGCCTCGTCCATCCCTGGGAGCATGTTGCCGCTGCCGACCTCGTAGGAGATGCCGGTGACGGAGTCGATCTCCTCGCCGCCGATCTCGGCGCGCAGGTCGATGGAGACGTGGTCGCCGTCCTCGACGGCGCGGTCGACGCCGACGAGGGTGCCGAAGCGCTCGCGCAGCGAGGTCATCCGCTCCTCGACGTCCTCGTCGGAGACGGCGACGTCGTCGACGCTCACGGCGATGCCGGTGAGCTCCGGGAGCTCGATGGTCGGGCGCACGTCGGTCTCGACCGTGAAGGTGAGCTCCTGGCCGTCCTCGAGCGGCACGGCGGTGACGTCGACCTCGGGCTGGCCGATGGCGCGGACGTCCTCGGCCTCGGCGGCCTCGGCGAAGAAGCGCGGGAGGGCCTCGTTGACGGCCTCCTGCACGACGGCGCCACGGCCGACGCGCTGGTCGATGATCCGGGCCGGGACCTTGCCCTTGCGGAAGCCGGGGACCTGGATCTGGCCACCGATGGTCCGGTACGCGTCGTCGAGCAGCGGCTTCAGCTCGTCGAACGGGACCTCAACGGTCAGCTTGACCCGGGTCGGGCTCAGGGTCTCGACGGCACTCTTCACTTCGGGCACTCCACCTGGGGTGTCGGGGTTGACGGTCACGGGTCGCGGGGCCGGTCACACCGGCCGCACCCGGGCCGCGCATGGCGCCGGTGCCCGGGACGACACCAAAGGCCCATGCTAGCGGCCCGTCGCGGCGCGGCCGAATCGCCCTCACGCCATCCCGGGCGCCCGGGACCTACCGCCGGACGTCGGGGGCGGGCTGCTCGGCGGGGCGTACTTCCGAAGCGCCACAACAACCGGGCGCGACCACATCGACGGCGTCGTCATGCTCGACGAGTCGATGCCCGGCGGCACGGCGGGCAAGGACGCCCTCGGCGACACCCCGACCCACGAGGTCAGGCGCTGGCTGATGCTCGAGCACACGTTCACCCGCGGGCAGGCCGAGCGGATGAGGGACGCGTGGGTCGCGTTCCGTGCAGGCGGCAACGGCGGCAAGTGACGCGATGACGGCACCGCGCCGGTGCACACTGGCGCGGTGCTGTCACTGCGGATCTCCGTCCCCGGGTCGCTGACCGACGACGTCCTCACGCTGCTGGAGTCCGACGACTACGTCACCGGCCTCGCCGTGCACCCCGGCGCCTCGCGCATCCCCCCGGGCGACGTCGTCACCGCCGACATCGCCCGGGAGGGCGCCAACCCGGTCATCGACGGGCTGCGCGCGCTCGGGGTGCACGAGGAGGGGACGATTCGCGTCGAGACGGTCGACACGTGGCTCTCGCGCTCGGGCCTGGAGGCCGAGCGGCTCGCGCCCGGGGCCAGCGCCGACGCCGTCGTGTGGACCGAGGTCGGCCACCGGGCCTACTCGGAGGCCGAGCTCAACTGGACCTACCTGTCGTTCATGGGTCTCGCGACGCTCATCGCCGGCGTCGCCATCGTCCTCGACTCCCCGATCCTCGTCATCGGCGCGATGGTGCTCGGGCCGGAGTTCGGCCCGGTGGCGGCCATCGGCCTGGCGATCGTCCGCCGCAAGGCCGGGCTGCTCGGCATCGCGACGCGCACCCTCGTGCTCGGCTTCCTCGCCGGCATGGTCGCGACGGCCCTGTCCGGCCTGCTGGGCCGGGCGCTCGGCTGGGTGACGTACGAGGACATCGTCGGCGACCGCCCCGCGACGGCCTTCATCTACACCCCGGACCGCTGGAGCTTCGTCGTCGCGGTCATCGCGGCCGCAGCGGGTGTCCTGTCGCTGACCTCCGCGCGCACCGGCGGGCTGTCGGGCGTCTTCATCTCGGTGACGACGGTGCCGGCGGCGGCCAACGTCTCGCTCGGTGCGGCGTTCGGCGCCTGGCACGAGGTGACCGGGTCGCTCGCGCAGCTCGGGCTCAACCTCGCGGGGATGGCGGTCGCCGGCGCCCTGACGCTCGCGCTGCAGCAGGCGGTGTGGTCGCGGGTGCCGGTCCGGCGTCGGACGCTGGTCCGCGGGCGTGGGGTGCTCGGACACCCCGACTACTGAGGGCCCGGGAGGCCGTGGAGCGGGCGACGGGAATCGAACCCGCGTAGTCAGTTTGGAAGACTGGGGCTCTACCATTGAGCTACGCCCGCGCACCTCGTCGGCGTGCACCGCGAGGGCACCGCTAGCCTAGGGCGGCTCGCGCGGGATCCGGAAATCGACGAGGACGCCCGCGCGTCACGGGGTATGGCGCAGCTTGGTAGCGCGTCCGCTTTGGGAGCGGAAGGCCGCCGGTTCGAATCCGGCTACCCCGACGCCGAACGGCCCGATGCGCTCCGCGCGTCGGGCCGTTCGGCGTCGGGGTAGCCTGATGGCCGGAGCCGGAACCGGTCCCGCGACGGAGGAGCGGGAGCGGCGACGGCGGGTCCGGCGACCCCGACCCAGCTCTCCCAGGGCTCAGGGACGCAGGGTGCAGCGGAACTCGTGGACCGACCGCCCGGCCCGCCGGCCCTTGGCCTCGAAGCCGTCCTCGGGGCGCCAGTCGGGCCGCTCCCCCTCGACGACGTCGTAGCCGCCGTGCGCGGCGAGCTGCTCGCGGCAGTGCTCGGCGTACGAGGCGATGTCCGTCGCGACGAGCAGGTGACCGCCCGGGCGCAGCCGCGAGGCGACGAGCGTCAGGGTGTGCTGCTGGACGAAGCGCCGCTTCGCGTGGCGGGACTTCGGCCACGGGTCCGGGAAGAACAGGTGCACCGCGTCGAGCGTGCCGGGGGCGATGCGGTCGGTGAGCAGCGGCAGCACGTCACCGGGGTGCACCCAGAGGTTGCGCAGGCCGGCCTCCTCGGCGGAGGCGAGCATCCGGGCGACACCGGGGACGTGGACGTCGACCGCGACGAGGTCGGCCTCGGGGTGGGCGCGGCAGAACGCGACCGCGGCCGCGCCGTGGCCGGAGCCGATCTCGAGGACGACGGGGCCGGTCCGGCCGAACGCGGCGGGCGGGTCGAGCGGGCCGTCGGGCAGCGCCCGGGCGGGCAGCAGGGTTGCCATCCGCTCGTCGGTCAGCGGGCTGTTGCGCCAGCGCGGGGTGAAGGTGCGCACGCCCTCGCGGGGCTCGTGGTCGAGGACCGGGCCGGGTGCCACGGGTCGGGCCTTTCGGGTCGGGGAGGCGGGCCGGCCGCCTGCTCGCCGGGCCTCAGCCGCGGTGGACCGAGAAGGCGGACCGGTCGTCATCCTGCCCCGAACGCGCCGTCGCGCACACATCGCAGGCGATGTCGCCACCTCGGACGACGGAGGCGGCGGCGACCCCGAGCATCCGGTCGACGCCGTCGGTGAGGTCGCGTCCCCGGGCCTCGATGACGCCGTCGGAGTAGACGAGCAGCGCGTCGCCACGGTCGAGGCGGCCGGTCGCGCGGGGGAAGTCGACGTCCGGGACGACGCCGAGCAGCGGGCCGTGCAGCCCCTCGAGGACGGTCCACCGGCCGCGGCCGGCGGTGAACAGGGCCGGGGCGGGGTGGCCGGCGTTGCCGATCGAGAAGGCTCCGGTCCGAAGGTCGAGGTCGAGGTGCACGGCGGTCGCGAACCCCTCGTCCCAGCCCTGCCGCACGAGGTAGTCGTTGGCGGCACGCAGGAACCCGTCGGCGGAGACCGACCCGAGCAGGCCGCCGAGCGCGCCGGACAGCAGGAGCGAGCGCACCCCGGCGCCCGTGCCCTTGCCGCTGACGTCGACGAGCGCCACCTGGAGCCGGTCGTGCGCCGGCGAGAGGTTGGCGATGACGAAGTCACCCGAGAAACGGTCGCCGTGCGCCGAGAGGATGCTCGAGGAGGCGTGCCAGCCGGCCGGCAGTGCCGGCACGCGCCCGACCTGGTCGATGCGGTCGCGCAGGTCGGCGAACATCCGGTCGGCGCCGAGCCCCCGGGTGCCGACGAGCGCCCGCGAGCGCGAGATGACGACCGTCTGCGCCATGACGAGCGCGACCGCGACGTACACCCCGACGACGCGCGCGACGCTCAGCTGCGCGAGCGGGCCCCACAGCAGGACGACGGCGCCGGCGGCCGCGAGGACGATGCCGTGCCGCTGCGGCTCGAGGACCAGCCCGGAGACCACGATCAGCGGGAAGACGAACGAGATGGCCACGAGCTCGGGGTCGAAGACGACACCGATGCCGAGCAGCGTCACGACGGTGACGAGGCCCCAGGTCAGGGCGCGCCCCTGGTCGACGCCGGAGAACCGGCCGGCGACCATCCGGTGGCGCGTGACCTCGGGGTCGTGGCGCGGGACGCCGGGGAGCTCGACTCCTGTGGCCATGCTCACCCCCTGCGTCGTCGTCCGGGCAGCGCCACAGTAGGCGATCGCCCTGACACGCGGCGACCGTTGCGGGCGACGCGCCGGTCAGGGGGCGGGCGGCAGGGTCCCGTCCGCCTCGAAGGCCTCGATCATCCGCAGGCGGCGCACGTGCCGCTCCTCGCCGCTGAAGGGGGTCGCGACGAAGGTCCGCACCATGGTGCGCGCCAGCTCGGGGTCGGTCATCCGGGCGCCGATCGAGATGACGCGGGCGTCGTTGTGCTCGCGCGCCAGGCGGGCGAGCTCCTCGTCGTAGCAGAGGGCGGCGCGCAGGCCGGGGACCTTGTTGGCCGCCATCTGCTCGCCGTTGCCCGACCCGCCGAGCACGACCCCGAGCGCCCCGGGGTCGGCCGCGACGGCCTGCGCCGCGCGCAGGACGAAGACCGGGTAGTCGTCGAGCGCGTCGTAGGTGTGCGGGCCGTGGTTGGTCACCTCGTGCCCCTCGGCCTCGAGGAAGGCCGCGAGGTCGTTCAGCATCTCGAAGGCCGCGTGGTCGGCGCCGAGGTGGACGCGGGCCACCGCTCAGCCCTCGGTGTCGAAGATCGGGCCCTGCGTCCGCGAGCGCTTGAGCTCGTAGAAGCCCGGGGTGCGGGCGACGAGGACGCAGCCGTCCCAGAGCAGGCCGGCGGCCTCGCCCTTCGGGGCGGGGGTGACGACCGGGCCGAAGAACGCGACGCCGTCGACGGCGACGACCGGCGTGCCCACGTCGTCGCCGACGAGGTCGATCGCGCGCTGGTGGCTCGCGCGCAGCTCGGCGTCGTGCGCGTCGGAGGTCGCGGCGTCCGCGAGCTCCGCCGGCAGGCCGAGCTCCTCGAGCGCCCCGGCGATGGCGGTGTCGTAGTCCTGCTCCTCGTGGTGGATGCGGCTCCCGATCGCGTCGTAGAGCGGCTTGACGACGTCGTCCCCGTGCGCGGCGCGGGCGGCGACGACGACTCGCACCGGCCCCCAGCCCTTCTCCATCAGCGCGCGGTACTCCTCGGGCAGGTCGCGCCCCTCGTTGAGGACCGACAGGCTCATGACCGACCAGGTGACGTCGACGTCGCGGACCTTCTCGACCTCGCCCATCCAGCGGGAGGTCATCCAGGCCCAGGGGCACAGGGGGTCGAACCAGAACTCGGCGGAGGCGCGGGCGGTGGGGGTGGTCTCGGTGCTCACCCGCGTCATCCTGCCACCGCGACCCCGCCGCCCGGTCCAGAGGTGGCGGCCCGTGACAGGATGGTCCTCGGGGCGCCCGTGGACGGGCGCCCTTCCACGCTTGCGAACGACAGGAGCACCCGTGCCCGGCACGAACCTCACGCGCGACGAGGCAGCGGCCCGATCGGCCCTCGTCTCCGTCGACACCCACGACGTCGTCCTCGACGTGGCGTCGAGCGAGGCGACCTTCCCGACCCGGAGCACCATCCGGTTCACGTGCACGCAGCCCGGCGCCGAGACCTTCCTCGACTTCGTCGGTGCCTCCGTCGAGTCCATCACGGTCAACGGCACCTCGCTGGACTCGGCCACCCACTTCGCCGACAGCCGCATCCGGCTGACCGGCCTCGCCGAGCAGAACGAGGTCGTCGTCGAGGCGACCGGGCGCTTCACGAACACCGGCGAGGGCCTGCACCGCTTCGTCGACCCGGTCGACGAGGAGGTCTACCTCTACACGCAGTTCGAGGTCCCGGACAGCCGCCGGATGTACCCCGTCTTCGAGCAGCCCGACCTCAAGGCGGAGTTCGCCTTCACGGTCACGGCGCCGGCGCACTGGCAGGTCGTCTCCAACTCCCCCACGCCGCAGCCGCAGCCGGCCGGCGAGGGCACCGCGACGTGGGCGTTCGAGCGCACCCCGCGGATCTCCAGCTACATCACGGCGCTCGTCGCCGGCCCGTACGACGTCGTCCGCGACTCCGTCGCCACCCGTGGCGGCGAGGTGCCGCTCGGCATCTTCTGCCGGAAGTCGCTGACGCCCTACCTCGACGCCGACAACCTCTTCGCGCTGACGAAGAAGGGCTTCGCGTTCTTCGAGGAGGAGTTCGACTGCGCGTACCCGTTCGCGAAGTACGACCAGCTGTTCTCGCCGGAGTACAACATGGGCGCGATGGAGAACGCGGGCTGCGTCACCATCGCCGAGGTCTACGTCTTCCGCTCCAAGGTCCCCGACGCGCTCGTCGAGCGCCGCGCCCTCACCGTCCTCCACGAGCTCGCCCACATGTGGTTCGGCGACCTCGTGACGATGCGCTGGTGGGACGACCTGTGGCTCAACGAGTCCTTCGCCGAGTGGGCCTCGACGACGTGCCAGGCCGAGGCCACCGAGTGGGTCGACGCGTGGACGACGTTCGGCACCTACGAGAAGGACTGGGCCTACCGCCAGGACCAGCTCTCGACGACGCACCCGATCGTCGCCGAGATCAACGACCTGCAGGACGTCGAGGTCAACTTCGACGGCATCACCTACGCCAAGGGTGCGTCGGTGCTCAAGCAGCTCGTCGCGTACGTCGGCCGCGACGCGTTCCGCGAGGGCCTGCGCACCTACTTCCGCAAGCACGCGTGGAGCAACACGACGCTCGACGACCTGCTCACCGAGCTCGAGGCCACCTCGGGCCGCGACCTGCGCGCCTGGTCGCGCCTCTGGCTCGAGACCGCCGGCGTCAACACGCTGCGCCCGGTCGTCGACGTCGACGAGTACGGCCGCATCACGTCGGCCGTGGTCGAGCAGACCTTCGCCGAGGGCTACGAGACGCTGCGCCCGCACCGCCTCGGCATCGGCCTCTACGAGGAGCGCGACGGCGAGCTGCACCGCACCGACCTCCTCGAGGTCGACGTCGACGGCGAGCGCACCGAGGTGCCCGCGCTCGTCGGCCGGCAGCAGCCCGACCTGCTCCTGGTCAACGACGACGACCTCGCGTACGCCAAGATCCGGCTCGACGAGCGCTCGCTCGCGACGGCGCTGGCCCACCCCCGGGGCTTCACCTCCTCACTCCCCCGGGCCCTCGTCCTCGCCTCGGCGTGGGACATGACCCGCGACGGCGAGATGGGCGCGCGCCGCTTCGCCGACCTCGTGCTCGCCAGCCTTCCGGGCGAGAGCGACTCGACCCTGCTGCGCACGCTGCTCATGCAGCTGCGCACGGCGGTGCTGTCGTACACGGCTCCCGCGCACCGCGACCCGATGCGTGCCGCGACCCGCGACCGGCTGTGGGAGATCGCCCGCGCCGCTGCTCCCGGCAGCGACGCGCAGCTCCAGCTCGTCACCGCCGCAGCCGGGCTCACCTCCGCCGGCGACGACGCCACGACGCTGCGCGGGCTCTACGAGGGCACCGAGGTGCTCGACGGTCTCGACGTCGACTTCGAGATGCGCTGGACGCTGCTCACCGCGCTGGCCGCGGCCGGGGCGTCGTCCGAGGACGAGGTCGCCGCCGAGCTGCGCCGCGAGGACACCGCGACCGCGCGTGAGCGCGCGGCCCGCACCCTCGCCGCGGTGCCGACGTCCGAGGCCAAGGAGCGCGCCTGGCGCGAGTCGGTCGACGAGACCGGCCGCCCCAACGCGATCGTCGACGCCAGCGGGATGGGCTTCGCCCGCCCCGGCACCCCGGCCGAGCTCCTCGCACCGTTCGTGGAGCGCTACCACGCGATGCTCGACACGGTGCAGCAGAAGGGTTCCCACGCCCTCGTCGAGTCGGTCGTCGCCGGCTTCTACCCGCACCCGCTCGTCGACGCCCACCTGCTGGAGGCCACGCAGGCCTGGCTCGACGGCAACCCCGACGCCCCCGCCGCGCTGCGCCGCCTCGTCGCCGAGAACCGTGACCCGGTGGCGCGCGCCCTCGCCGCCCAGGAGCGCGATGCCCGTGACTGACCTGCTCTCCCTGCTCCACGCCGCCACCCCCACCGTCGAGGAGGTGAGCACCTACTGGGACAAGTTCCAGCAGTGGGCGCTCACGAACGGCGTGAAGATCGTCCTCGTCCTCGTCCTCGGGTTCGTCGCCCGCTGGGCGGCGCACCGGCTCATCGGCCGGGTCGTCGCGACGATGACCTCGCGGACCGCCAGCCGGCTGGCGACGGGCGGCGGGGCGGGGCGGGTCCTCGCCAACGCGACCGGCATCGCCAACGAGCGGCACCGCCAGCGCGTGGAGACGATGGGGTCGCTGCTGCGCAGCATCTCGACCTTCGTGCTGGCGATCATCACGGCGCTGACGGTGATGGCGCTGCTCGGGCTCCCGCTCGGCCCGCTGCTGGCCTCGGCCGGCGTCGGCGGTGTGGCCATCGGCTTCGGGGCCCAGAGCCTGGTCAAGGACTTCCTCTCGGGGATCTTCATGATCCTCGAGGACCAGTACGGGGTCGGTGACGTCATCGACACGGGCGAGGCGATCGGCACGGTCGAGGAGGTCACGCTGCGGGTCACCCGGCTGCGCGACGCCAACGGCGTGACCTGGTACGTCCGCAACGGCGAGGTCATCCGGATCGGCAACCTCTCGCAGGGGTACGCGGCGGCGTGGATCGACATGCCCGTCTCCTACCTCGAGCCGATCGAGAAGGTGCTCGAGGTCGTGCGGCGCACGACCGAGGACTTCGGCAACGACCCGGAGTGGGAGCCGAAGATCACCGAGCCGCCGGCCGTGCTCGGCGTCGACGCGATTACCGGCCAAACGGTCACGGTGCGGGTGCTCGTCAAGTGCCTGCCCGGCGAGAACTTCGGGGTGCAGCGCGAGCTGCGGCTGCGCCTCAAGGACGCGTTCGACGCGGCCGGCATCCAGGGCCCGCCGCTGCCGCCGTTCGCGACGGGGGCGCACTCGTGAGCGTCTACGAGGAGGTCGGGGGCGCGCCGACGTTCGAGCGGCTGGTCCACGCGTTCTACGAGAACGTGCGCGCGGACGAGCCGCTGCGCGCGCTCTATCCCGAGGAGGACCTCGCGGCGGCGGAGCGGCGGCTGCGGATGTTCCTCGAGCAGTACTTCGGCGGGCCGACGACCTACAGCCAGGAGCGCGGCCACCCGCGGCTGAGGATGCGGCACGTGCCGTTCGCGGTGACGCTCGACATGCGCGACCGGTGGATGCGGGCGATGCTCGGCGCGGTCGAGGCGGCCGGCATCCCCGAGCCGCAGGCCGAGCAGATGCGCGACTACTTCCTGCGCGCTGCGCACATGCTCGTCAACACCGACGACGGGCACGGGCACCCGCCCCTCACACCCTGACACCGGAGCCGCGGGGCGACGCGTCCACGAACCTGAGAGCGGCCGGGAGACCTGTACTCCCCCAGCCTCCTGTCAGTCCGGAAGGTTTCCCTTCCACCCCGCAAGGTTTCCCTTCCACCTCGCAACCAAGTCACTGCGCCGGGGAAGGGAAACCTTCCAGCAGCAACTGATTCCTTGCGGAGCGCAAGGTAAACCTCGCATCGACAAGGAGGCTGGGAGAGCACCTACCGCCCGGCCGGACGGGACGGTTCGGCGACCGGGGTGGGGCGGACCTGGGTTCCACCCGGCCCGCCCTGCGAGACACGCCGACCTCGTTTCGCGCCGGCCGCCGCTGTTTGCGAGCATGGGCACGGTGAGCGCGCAGACCTCCCGCAGCCCCCTGACCGCCCCCGGCACGACGGTCCACCCGGCCGACGCCCCCGGCGCCCCGTGGTGGCACGACGCCGTCATCTACCAGGTCTACCCGCGCAGCTGGGCCGACGCCGACGGCGACGGCATCGGCGACCTCCCCGGCATCACCGCGCGCCTGCCCCACCTGCGCGACCTCGGCGTCGACGCCGTGTGGCTCAGCCCCTTCTACGTCTCGCCGATGAACGACGCGGGCTACGACGTCGCCGACTACCGCGACATCGACCCGCTCTTCGGCTCCCTCGAGGACGCCGACCGCCTCCTCGCCACCGCCCACGACCTCGGGCTCAAGGTCCTCGTCGACCTCGTCCCCAACCACACGAGCAGCGAGCACGCCTGGTTCCGCGCAGCCCTCGCCGCCGGCCCCGGCAGCCCCGAGCGCGACCGCTACGTCTTCCGCGACGGCCGCGGCCCGAACGGCGACGAGCCGCCGAACAACTGGCCCAGCGTGTTCGGCGGCAAGGGCTGGACCCGCGTCACCGAGGCCGACGGCACCCCCGGCCAGTGGTACCTGCACATCTTCGACGTGACGCAGCCCGACCTGAACTGGCAGAACCCCGAGGTCCGCGAGGAGCTCGAGTCGATCCTGCGCTTCTGGTGCGACCGGGGCGTCGACGGCTTCCGCGTCGACGTCGCCCACGGCCTGGTCAAGGAGGAGGGCCTTCCCGACTGGCACGGCGCGGTCGGCCTCTACGACGAGGTCCTCACCGAGGACGGCCCGCAGGACGGCGCCGATGCCGACGCCGTCCCCGACGCCGACGGCCCCGTGCTCGACCACACCGGCACCGGCCGCGCCCCGATGTGGGACCAGGACGGCGTCCACGAGATCTACCGTTCCTGGCGCACGGTCCTCGACTCCTACGGCGAGCCCGACCGCATCCTCTGCGCCGAGGCGTGGGTCAAGCCCGAGGAGCGCCTCGCCCTCTACGTCCGCCCCGACGAGATGCACCAGGCGTTCAACTTCGACTTCCTCGAGACGCCGTGGCACGCAGGCGAGCTCGCGGCCGTCATCGAGTCCTCCCTGCGCTCCAACGACGCCGTCGGCGCCCCCACGACGTGGGTCCTCTCCAACCACGACGTCGTCCGCCACGCCTCGCGCCTCGGCCTGCCCCAGGACGGCCCGCGGCCCAACGGCATCGCCGCCGACGACCCCCAGCCCGACGCCGAGCTGGGCCTGCGTCGCGCCCGCGCCGCGACCGCGCTGATGCTCGGCCTGCCCGGCGGCGCGTACCTCTACCAGGGCGAGGAGCTCGGCCTGCCCGAGCACACGACGATGCCCCACGACGTGCGCCAGGACCCGACCTTCCACCACACCAAGGGCGAGGTCGTCGGCCGCGACGGATGCCGCGTCCCGATGCCGTGGACCGCCGACGGCCCGAGCCTCGGCTTCGGCCCGGGTGACCACCCGTGGCTCCCCCAGCCCGAGGCCTACGCCGCGCTGGCGGTGGACCGGCAGGAGGGCGTCGAGGGCTCGACCCTCGAGCTCTACCGGACCCTCCTGCGCCTGCGCCGCGAGCTCGGCCTCGGCGGCAACGCCCTCACCTGGGACGACCTGACCGACGGCGACGTCGTTGCCTACCGCTCCGGCGAGGGCGCCGACGCCGTGCTGGTCGTGACGAACACCGGCGAGGCGCCGGTCCCCCTGCCGGACGGCGAGGTCCTCGTCGCCTCCGGTCCGCTCGAGCACCCGGGGACGCTCCCGGCCGACACGACAGTCTGGCTGCGCCCCACCGCCCGCTGACCGTGCGGGCCGCCGACCACGCCTATCTCTCGGACCTGACGCCCCTGGCGCTGGCCCACCGCGGGGGCTCGCTCCTGCCCGCCAACGTCGGGCTCGAGAACACCCGGGCCGCGTTCGCCCGCGCCGTCGCCCTCGGGTACCGCTACCTCGAGACCGACGTGCACGCCACCCGCGACGGGCAGGTCGTCGCGTTCCACGACACCGTCCTCGACCGCGTGACGGACGCCCGCGGCGCCGTCGCGGACCTGACATGGGACGAGGTCTGCGTGGCGCGCGTCGGCGGCACGGAGCCCGTCCCGCTGCTGGGCGACCTCCTCGAGGCGTTCCCGACCACCCGCTTCAACATCGACGTCAAGGCCGACGCGGCGCTCGAGCCGACCGTCGCCGTCCTGCGCGAGCACGACGCCCTCGACCGGGTCTGCCTCGGGTCGTTCTCGCCGCGCCGCATCCGGGCGCTGCGCCGCGCCCTCGGCCCCCGCGTCGCCACCGCCGCCGGCCAGGTCGGCACCGCCGCGCTGCGCTTCTCTCCCGCCCTGCTCGCCCGGATGCTGCACACGCCGGCGCCGGTCCTGCAGATCCCGGCCGTGCACCACGTCGCCGGCCGGAGCCTCGTCCTCGTGACGCCCGGGCTCGTCCGGCGGGCGCACGACCTCGGCAAGCAGGTGCACGTCTGGTTCCACGACGGCCGTCGCGAGGACGCCGCCGAGTTCCACCGCCTGCTCGACCTCGGGGTCGACGGCCTCGTGGCCGATCGGATCGACGTGCTCGCCGATGTGCTGGCGCAGCGGGGTTCCCCCCTCCTGCCGCAGGCCGGGGGGCTACTGTGACGACGATGCGCACGACGGGGAGCGGCACGACCACGGGTGGGCCGCTCAGTCGGTCCTACCTCGAGGTCACCCTCGCCGTCCTCGCCCTCGTGACGATCGTCGCGTTCGAGTCGATGGCCGTCTCGACCGCGATGCCCGACGTCGCCCGCGAGCTGAACGCCGTGCGCTCCTACGGCTTCGCCTTCTCGGTGATGCTCACCGCGCAGCTCCTCGGCATCGTCCTCGCCGGCGTCTGGACCGACCGGTCCGGTCCGCTGCCCGGCACGTTCGTCGGTCAGGCGCTGCTCGCCGTCGGCGCCGCGACCTGCGGCTGCGCGACCCGCCTCGACGTCTTCCTCGTCGGCCGCGCGCTGACCGGCCTCGGCGGCGGCCTGCTCGTCGTCATGCTCTACGTCATCGCCGGCCGGATCTATCCCGAGGCGATCCGTCCGCGCCTGTTCACGTACATCTCCGCCGCGTGGGTCGTCCCCTCGCTCGCCGGGCCGCCGCTGTCGGCCTGGCTGACCGAGAACATCTCGTGGCGCTGGGTGTTCTGGATCGTCGTCGCCCCCGTCATCGTCACGGGGATCTCGCTGTGGCGCGCCCAGCGCCGCGTCGACGTCAGCCGGCTCCAGGAGGCGGTGTCCAACCGCGACCACGGCACGCACGTCCGCACCGCCTGGGCCGGCCTCGCCGTCGCCCTGGCCGCCGGCGCGCTCCAGGTCGGCACGCACGAGCTCGTCATCACGTGGTCGTGGAAGACGGTGGTCGCCGTCGTCGGGCTCGTCGGCGTCGTCGTCGTCGCGCCGCGCCTGCTGCCGACCGGCACCTTCGTCATGCGCCACGGCGTCCCGAGCGTCGTCCTCGCGCGGGCGCTGCTCTGCGCCGCCTTCTACGGCGGCATCACCTACGTCCCGCTCTTCCTCGCCGGCCAGCGCGGCGCCAGCCTCCAGGTGGCCGGGCTCGCCCTCGCGGTGGGCGCCGTCGGCTGGGCGCTCGGCGCGCTCTACCAGGGCCACGACGCGCTGCACCTGCCGCGCCACCGGCTCATCGAGGTGGGAGGGCTCGTGCTCGCCGTCGGGCTCGGCTGGCTCTCGCTCGTCGCCTGGGTCAACCTGCCGGCGTGGCTCAGCGTCTTCGCGCTGCTGCTCGCCGGCTTCGCGATGGGCACCGGCGTCACGACGACGACCATCCTCGCGCTCGAGCTGAGCCCGGTCGAGGCGCACGGCGAGACCTCGTCGTCCATCCAGCTGTCCGACGTCCTCGGCAGCGTGCTCGGCATCGCGGGCGCGACCGCCGCGTTCGCCGCGGCGCACGACCCCGGCGAGGACAACGCGCTCTTCGGGGCGATCTTCCTCGGGCTGGCGGTCGTCGCCGCGGTGGTCTACCCGACGGGTCAGCGCATCAGGACGTGACCGCCGGCGCAGCTGAGCCGGGTCCACCGGTTCGCGCGCAGCACGCGCACGCTCGACCCGGGCGCGAGGAAGCCGAGCGAGAACGCGGCGAAGGCACCGCCCGCGCGCACACCCTCGACGTCACGCCCCCACACCCGGTCGCGCACGAAGCCGGCGGCCGCCCCGCGCTCGCGGACGGCCGCCCCGACCTCGACGAGACCGCTGCGGGCGGCCTCGGCGAGGGTGTCGGCCGGCAGCTCGCCGGCGGGCTCCCAGCCGGAGCGCGGCGGGGTGACGGCCGACCAGGCGGCGAGCGCCCGCGTCGGGGGCAGCGGGAAGGTCGCGTCGCGGCCGGGCCTCGAGGTCCGGTCGGTCACCGCCCCGAGCGGGACGACGGCGTCGCACGTGGCGGGCTCGGCGAGGGCGAAGGTCCGCAGCCCGAGCACGGCGCCCTCGGAGAGGATGCCGCTGCCCGGCAGCACGCCGACCCACGCGGCGAGGACGTCGCCGGAGGCCTGCAGCCGCATCGCGCCCTGCTCGTCGAGCGAGCGCGCCCGGCCGGCGAAGCGCCCGAGGTCGCCGAGCGCGGCGACGTCGACGAGGTGGAGCACGTCGCTCATCGGCCACCCCACCGGAAGGCCACCGGCTCGCCGACGTGCCCGGCGAGTGCCTCGCGGGCCGCGGCCTCGAGCCGGCGCGGGCGGGCGGTCGCGAAGTCGTAGAGGACGAGACCGGTCTCGGCGACGGCGTAGACGGCCTCGCCGACCGACGCGGGGTCGCGCACGACGTACCCGAGGTCGAACCCGGCGCCGTGGACGCGGGTCACCCACATGTCGACCTCGACGGGCTCGGGCCGGTAGGTCAGCGGGGCGCGGTACTCGATGGAGTGCCGGGAGACGACGATCCCCTCGTCGAGCAGCGTCGGCCGGTCCGGGAACCACTCGCGGAAGCCGATGACGCGGGCGTCCTCGAGCAGGCGGAGGTACTGGACGTTGTTGACGTGCCCGTAGGCGTCCATGTCGGACCAGCGCAGCGGGACCTCGACGACGTAGCGGTCGGCCATGCGGGCCATCCTCGCAGCCACCGCCCGGGAGCGCGGTCCTAGGGTGGCCGGGTGACCGTCCTCCGCCGCACCGCCGCCCTGCTCGACCACCGCCTCGCGACCGCCCAGCGCGAGGGACGGCTGCCCTCGGTCGCGGCCGGGCTGGTCCGCGACGGAGGGCTCGCGTGGAGCGGTGCCGTCGGCACGCTCGACGGCCGGGCGGACGGCGAGCCGGCCGACGCCGACACGCAGTACCGGATGGGCTCGATCACCAAGACCTTCGTCGCCGTCTGCGTGCTGCGGCTGCGCGACGCGGGGCGCCTGGACCTCACCGACCGCTTCGAGCAGCACGTGCCCGGCTCGGCCCTCGGCGGGGTCACCGTCGAGCAGCTGCTGACGCACGCGGCCGGCACCCAGGCGGAGACCGACGGCCCCTGGTGGGAGCGGACGCCCGGGGGCGACTGGGACCACCTCGTGGGTGCCGGTGCCGGGCAGCGCTTCCGGGCCGGCCGCCGCTTCCACTACTCCAACGTCGGCTACGGCGCGCTCGGCCGCCTGCTCGAGGTGGCCCACGGCACCGGCTGGGCCGAGGTCGTGCGCGCCGAGCTCCTCGAGCCGCTCGGGATGACCCGGACGACGACCCGGCCGGACGGCCGCGCCGCGCAGGGGCTGGCCGTCCACCCCTTCGCCGACGTCCTCCTGCGCGAGCCCGAGCACGACGGCGGGGCCATGGCGCCCGCCGGCCAGCTGTGGACGACGGTCGAGGACCTCGCCCGCTGGGCCACGTTCCTCGGCGGCGACACGGCGGGTCTGCTCTCCGCCGACACCCTCGCCGAGATGTGCGAGCCGCACCACGTCGTCGACGAGCCGGGGCAGCCGTGGACCGGCGCGCACGGGCTCGGCTGGCAGGTCTGGAACGTCGACGGCGTCCGGTACGCCGGCCACGGTGGCTCGATGCCGGGCTTCCTCGCTGGGCTGAGGGTGCGGCTCGACGGCGGCGACGGCGTCGTCACGCTGACCAACACCACCGCGTCCCCGGCGCTCAAGGGCCTCGGGGACGACCTGCTCGAGGTGCTGCGCACCGAGGAGCCGCCGTCCGTCGAGCCCTGGTCGGCCGACGGGGACCCGGCGCTGCTCGAGCTCGTCGGGACGTGGCACTGGGGCGCGTCGACGACGACGGCGAAGGTCGTCGGCGAGCACCTCGTCCTCGGCGAGCCCGGGCAGGGCCGCGGGTCACGCTTCGCGCCGGTCGGGGCCGACGCCTGGGTCGGGCTCGACGGGTATCACACCGGTGAGCCGCTGCGGGTCGTGCGCCGCGCGGACGGCACCGTCTCGCACCTCGACCTGGCGTCGTTCCGCTTCTCGCGCACCCCCTACGCGCCCGACAGCGACGTGCCCGGCGGCGTCGACGAACTCGGCTGGCACTGACCGCCGCCCCACCCGCACCCCGACCCGCCCCCAACCCCTCCAGTCCCACGCGTATCGGGTGACCCGATACGGCCGCGCTCCACCCGAGTTCGGTACCCCCGCGAAGCGCACCCTTCCCGGGTCAAGCCCGCCCGCACGAGTGCCGCCGCCACGCCGATCCCCACTCGCCCCACGCGTATCGGGTGACCCGATACGGCCGCGCTCCACCCGAGTTCGGTACCCCCGCGAAGCGCACCCTTCCCCAGCGAGGCCGGGTCGTCCCGGTGCGCCGTCATTCGCACGCCGGCCTGTGGACGGCAGGCGACCCGGTGTCGGCCGGGGTGCGTACGGTGGGCGGACCATGACGACACCGGCCCAGGTCCTCGCTCCCCCGTCCCCCGAGGTCGCCGACCGCGCCCGCACGGCGCTGCGGCGGCTCGTCGGCCGCGACGACGTCGACTTCCGCGACGGCCAGCTCGAGGCCGTCTCGGCGCTCGTCGAGCACCGCTCGCGCGCCCTCGTCGTCCAGCGCACCGGATGGGGCAAGTCGGCCGTCTACTTCGTCGCCACGGCGCTGCGCCGGGCCGAGGGTGCCGGGCCGACGGTCATCATCAGCCCGCTGCTCGCGCTGATGCGCGACCAGATCGCCGCCGCCGGCCGCGCCGGCATCCGCGCCGTGACGATGAACTCGGCCAACGCGCAGGACTGGGACGAGGTGCGCGCCGCCCTCGCCGAGGACGCCGTCGACGTCCTCCTCGTCAGCCCCGAGCGCCTCAACAACCCGCGCTTCCGCGACGAGCAGCTGCCCGACCTCGCCCGGCGCTGCGGCCTGCTCGTCGTCGACGAGGCGCACTGCGTCAGCGACTGGGGGCACGACTTCCGCCCCGACTACCGGCGCATCCACGACCTCCTCGACGGCCTGCCCGCCGACGTCCCGGTGCTCGCGACGACCGCGACGGCCAACGCACGCGTCGTCCACGACGTCGAGGAGCAGCTGTCCACCGGCGGCCAGCCGGTGCTCACGGTGCGCGGCGGCCTGGCCCGCGACTCACTGCGGCTCGGCGTGCTCCGCTCGATGTCCCCCGAGCAGCGGCTCGGCTGGCTGCTGGCGCACCTCGGCGAGCTGCCCGGCTCGGGCATCGTCTACGCGCTGACCGTCTCGGCGGCCGAGGACGTCGCGGCGTCCCTACGCGAGGCCGGTCACGCCGTCGCGCCGTACACCGGCCGCACCGACCCGGCCGACCGCGAGCGCCTCGAGGAGGCGTTGCGGCACAACGAGGTCAAGGCCCTCGTCGCCACCTCCGCGCTGGGGATGGGCTTCGACAAGCCCGACCTCGGCTTCGTCGTGCACCTCGGCGCGCCGAGCAGCCCGGTCGCCTACTACCAGCAGGTCGGTCGCGCCGGGCGCGCCACCGACCGCGCCGACGTCCTCCTCCTGCCCGGCCCCGAGGACCGCGACATCTGGCGCTACTTCGCGAGCGTCTCGATGCCGCGCGAGGAGCAGGCCGCCGCCGTGCTCACCGCGCTCGCCGAGGCCGGGCGCCCCCTCTCGACCGCCGCCCTCGAGACGATCGTCGACGTCCGCCGCACCCGCCTCGAGCTCCTGCTCAAGGTCCTCGACGTCGACGGCGCCGTGCAGCGCGTCTCCGGTGGCTGGGCCTCGACGGGCGTCCCGTGGACCTACGACGCGGAGCGCTACGACCGGGTCGCCGCGGCCCGGCAGGACGAACAGCAGCTGATGGTCGACTACGAGCGCACCGACGCGTGCCGGATGGCCTTCCTCCAGGAGTGCCTCGACGACGACAGCGCCGTCCCCTGCGGCCGCTGCGACGGCTGCGCCGGGCCCTGGTACCCGACCGACGTCCCCGACACCGTCGTCGGTGCCGCCCGCGAGCGCCTCCGGAAGGTCGGCACCGTCATCGACCCGCGCGCCCAGTGGCCCTCGGGGATGGACCGCCTCGGCGTGCCGGTCAAGGGCCGGATCGCCGCCGACGAGCAGCTCGAGCCCGGCCGCGCGCTCGCCCGCCTGTCCGACCTCGGCTGGGGGCAGCGGCTGCGCGAGGTGCTCCGCGAGGACGCCCCCGCCTCCCCCGAGCTCCTGCGGGCCTGCGTCCCGGTCCTCGCCGAGTGGGGCTGGGGGCAGCGCCCGGTGGCCGTGGTCGCGATGCCCTCGCGCTCGCACCCGCAGCTCGTCCGGTCGCTCGCGGCCGGGCTGGCGCAGATGGGGCGCCTGCGCGACCTCGGCACCCTCGACCTCGCCCACGGCGGGCCGACCGGCGAGATGGGCGGCAACAGCGCCTACCGCCTGGCCGGCGTCTGGGACCGCGTCGTCGTCGGCCCGGACCTCGCGGCGCAGCTGGCCGACTGCCCGGGGCCGGTGCTCCTCGTCGACGACGTCGTCTCCTCGCGCTGGAGCCTCACCGTCGCCGGGCGGGCGCTGCGGCAGGCCGGGGCTCCGGCGGTGCTGCCGCTCGTCCTCGCCGTCGACGGCTGAGGCGCCACCCGCACGGGTCCCCCCGATGCCCGGACCCCGCGTCGGTCACACCCCGTCGCCGAGGCGTTCCATCGCGGCCACGAGCTCCTGGAGCGCATCCCGCACCTCCCGTGCGCGCCGCTCCCCCAGCTCGTCGACGAGCCGCCGGGCCGCGGCGCGCTGCTGGGGCGCGATGTCGCGGACGGCCGCCAGGCCCGCCGGGGTCACCTCGACGAGCTTGGCGCGGCGGTGCGCCGGGTTGTCGCGGTAGGCGGCGAAGCCACGCTCGACGAGCAGGTCGGCGATGCGCTGGACGCTCTGCCGGGTCAGGCCCATCTCGCGCGCGATCCCGCTGACCGGCAGGGGTGTCGGCAGGACGGCGCCGAGCACCTGCCACCACGCCGCCGTGAGGCCGGCCGGGCGGGCCAGCTCCTCGGCGAGGGCGAGGAACTGGCCGTTGAGCCGGAAGACCGCGAGCGCGCTGTCGGCCAGCAGGGTCTGCTCGGGGGTCGGCTCCGCGCGCCGGCCGCTCACGCGCTCTCCAGCTCGAAGTACCCCGCCGGGTCGTGGTCGGCGTACAGCCGCCCGTAGGAGTCGATCCGCTCCGCGGGGTGGGCCCCGAGCCGCCGGAAGACCGCCATCGCGAAGTGCACCGGGTCGATGCCCGTCGCCGTGACGACGTCGCCGTCGACGACCGCGGGCTCGTGCACGTAGCGCTCGCCGCCCGCGTACCCGCTGGAGGCCAGGAAGCCGGGGTCGTTGCTCGTGTGGCGCACGTCGTCGAGCAGCCCCGCCGCGGCGAGCGCCCACGTGGCGCCGCAGACGGCCGCGACGGGCACCCCGGCCGTGAGGTGGGCGCGGGCCGCGTCGACGAACGGGCCGGCGACCTCGGGATCCGTCCAGGTCCGGCCCCCGGGCAGGACGAGCATCGCGGAGTCGGCGGGGTCGAGGTCGGCGAGCACGAGGTCGGGCAGCACCGTGAGGCCGCCCATCGTGCGCACCGGGCCCGGCCGGGCGGCGACGGTCGCGAGGGTGAAGCCGCCGACGGGGCTCTGCCCGCCGAGGTGTCGCAGGTGCGCGGCGAGGTGGCCGACCTCCCAGTCGGCCATGGTGTCGAGGACGGCGAGGTGGACGGTGGTGGAAGTCATGACAGCATCCTACATTTTTGACAGCCTGTTGTCAATACCTCCGATGACCCTTCACGCTCCATCCGCTCGCCGTGCACCCGACTGCGTCACCGGCCCCGACGGCCCCTAGCGTGGAGCGGTGAGCCAGGAGACCGAGGAACGCGCCGAGACCACCCGCGACGACGCGCCCGACCCCCGGCGCTGGCGCATCCTCGGCGTCACCCTCGTCGTCGGGTTCATGGTGCTGCTCGACGTGACGATCGTGAACGTCGCCATCCCCTCCATCCGGACCGGGCTCGACACCTCGGCGGGCGGCGTCCAGTGGGTCGTGTCCGGCTACGCCCTCGCCCTCGGGCTGATGCTCGTCATCGGCGGGCGCCTCGGTGACGCGCACGGCCGCCGGGCGATCATGCTGCTCGGCCTCGGCGGCTTCGTCGTCGCGAGCGCGGCCGCGGGGTTCGCGCCGAACATCGGCGTCCTCGTCGCGGCGCGCCTCGTCCAGGGGTTCGCAGCCGGCATCCTCACGCCGCAGAGCTCGGGACTCATCCAGTCGCTGTTCCAGGGGCGCGAGCGCGGGACCGCCTTCGGGCTGTTCGGGTTCACCGTCTCGGTGTCGTCGGCCGTCGGGCCGGTGCTGGGCGGGCTGCTCATCGCCGCGTTCGGCGAGGAGAGCGGCTGGCGCTGGATCTTCCTCGTCAACGTGCCGATCGGCCTCGTGCTCCTCGTGGGCATCGCCCGGCTCGTCCCCGGCCGCACCGACGACACGACCGGTGACACCCACCTCGACCTCCCCGGCGCCGCACTCCTCGGGGTGACGGTCCTCGCGCTCCTCTACCCGATCGTCAGCCTCGAGTCCGGCAGCCGCTGGCCGCTCCTGCTCCTCGCCCTCGTGCCGCTGGCCGGCGCCGCCTTCGTCCGCCACGAGCGGCGCGTCGTGCGCGACGGGGGTGCGCCGCTGCTCGACCTCGGCCTGCTGCGCGAGACGCCCGGCTACGCCAGCGGCATCGTCATCGGCAGCCTCTACTTCACCGGGTTCACGGGGATCTTCCTCGTGCTCAGCGTGTTCCTCCAGGACGGGCTCGGGTTCACGCCGCTGCACGCCGGGCTCCTCCTCACGCCCTTCGCCGTCGGGTCGGCCGTCGCGAGCCCGCTGGCCGGCCGGGCGGTCAGCCGCGTCGGCCGCCCGCTGACGGTCGTCGCGCTCGCCGTGATGATGGTCGGCCTCGTCGCCCTCGCGGCCGTCGTCCCGGCGGCCGACCGCGACCTGCCGTGGTGGCTGCTCGCGCTCCCCCTGCTCGTCGCCGGCCTCGGCGGAGGCGCCGTCGTCTCGCCGAACATCACGCTCTCGCTCGCCGAGGTCCCGCCGTCGATGGGTGGCGCCGCGGGCGGGGCCCTCCAGACCGGCCAGCGGATCGGCGCGGCCATCGGCGCGGCCGTGCTCATGACGACCTACCAGGTCGCGGTGGGCCGCACCGAGGACCCCGGTACCGCGCTGCGCTGGGCGCTCGGCGCCTCTGTCGTCCTGCTGCTCACGGCCTGGGCGGCGGCCGTCTGGTCCTGGCGGCGCGAGCCCGACGCCCGGGTCGGCTGACCGGTCGTCCCCGGGTGAGGATGGGGTCATGGCCCACCCCGCCTACACGTACGTCGAGGAGCACGCGCGCCGGTCGCTGACCGTGCTCGTCGTCGTCCTCGCCCTGTCCATGCTCGTCGCCGGTGCCCTGCTGCGCAGCCGCGACGGCGGGCTCGACCTCACCCCGGACGGCCCGCTCGACTGGCTCGTCGCCGTCCTCGCCCTCGCCGCCGTCCCGGCCTGGCTCGTCCTCGGCGACGGCGCGTGGGGCGACTGGCCACAGCCGTCCGGCCTGGCGGTCGGCGCGGACCGGCTCGTCGTCGACGAGGTGACCTTCGGCTTCGCGGAGCTCGCCGACGGCACGGCCACCCTGCCGGACGCGCCGCCCGGCCGACGGGGGGTGGTCGAGGTCCCGCTCGCCGCCGGCGGCTCGCTCACCCTGCGCCCGCACGACGCGGGCGCCTTCACCCGCTCCCTCGTCAGCGCGTACCGCGCGTGGGCGGCGGGTCGACCCGCACCGTGAGCAACGGCAGGAAGAGCTGGACGACCGGCCCGATGAGCAGCGCGTAGACGAGCGTCCCGAGGCCCACCACCCCGCCGAGCAGCCAGCCGAGGACGACGACGGTCACCTCGAGCGAGGTCCGCACGAGGCGCACCGAGCGGCCGGTGCGGCGGGTCAGGCCGGTCATCAGCCCGTCGCGCGGCCCCGGCCCGAGCTGGCTGCCGATGTACATCGCGCCGGCCACGCCGTTGCCGACGACGCCGAGCAGCATGACGAGGACGCGCCAGCCGAGGCCCTCGACCGGCGGGACGACGGCGAGCGTGGCGTCCGTCGCGAGGCCGATGACGACGGCGTTGGCCACCGTCCCGACACCCGGCCACTGGCGCAGCGGCAGCCAGAGCAGGAGCACGACGAACGAGGTGGCGATGACCATCTCGCCGTAGGTGATCGGCACGTAGCGGATGAGCCCCGTCGTGAGGACGCCCCACGGCTCGACCCCGAGTCCGGCGCGCAGCATCAGCCCCATCGTCACGCCGAACAGCCCGAGCCCGACGAACAGCTGCGCGAGCCGGTGCGGCAGCCGCCCGGCCCGCAGCTGCTCGAGCGGGGTCATCGGGACGAGGGGGACCCGGCGGGTCATCCCGCGGCGGGCCAGCTGGAGCGGTGACATGCCGCCCATCCTGCCGCGGGATTGGCCTGTGAATCGAGGGCCAATCGTGCGACAGTGGCCACGTGAGCACCGTCCCCAGCGTCAGCGCCGCGCGCACCGCCCGGCTCGTCGGCGACCTCGGGGCCACCCGCCCCGCGTACCGCGGCCTCGCCGACGCGCTGCGCCTCGCCGTCGCCGACGGCCGGATCGCCGTCGGGACCCGGCTGCCGAGCGAGCGCGACCTCACGACCCACCTCGGGGTGAGCCGCACGACGGTGACGCGCGCCTACGACGTGCTGCGCGAGCTCGGCTACCTCACCTCGCGGCAGGGCTCCGGCTCGGTCGCGACCCTCCCCGACGGCGCCCGCCGACGTGGCACCGGGGGCCTGTTCCCGGCCGACGTCGCCGACGACGTCCTCGACCTCACCTGCGCCGCCACCCGCGCGCCCGCCGGGGTGCTCGAGGCCTACGAGCGGGCGCTCGAGCGACTGCCCTCCTACCTGTGCGGCGCCGGCTACCTCACCTACGGCGTCCCCGAGCTGCGCGAGGCGGTCGCCGACCGCTACACCGCCCGCGGCCTGCCGACGAGCCCCGACGACGTGCTCGTCACCTCCGGGGCCGTCGCCGGGCTCGCCGTCGTCGTCCGCGCGCTCCTGCGGCCCGGCGAGCGCGTCGTCGTCGAGGACCCGAGCTACCCGAACACCCTCGACGCCCTGCGCGGCGCCGGCGCGCGGCTGCGCGGGCTGCCGGTCGACCCGACCGGCTGGGACGTCGACGAGGCGGTGCGCGCGGTCGCGACGGCCGGGGCGCGGGCCGCCGTCCTCATCCCGGACTTCCACAACCCGACCGGCGCCCTGCTCGACGACGAGGACCGCGCCCGGCTGGGTCGCGCCCTCGCCGCGGCCGGCACGGTGCCGGTCGTCGACGAGACGATCGTCGAGATCGACCTCGAGGGCGGGGCGATGCCGCTGCCCTTCGCGGCCCACGCGCCGACCGCGGTGAGCATCGGCAGCTCCTCGAAGTCGCACTGGGGCGGCCTGCGCACGGGATGGGTCCGCGCCCCCCGCGGCGCGCTGCGGTCGCTCGTCGAGGCCCGGGTCACGAGCGACCTCGGCGCCCCGGTCCTCGAGCAGCTCGTCCTCGTCGAGCTGATGCGCCGCTCCCCCGGTGTCACCACCGAGCGTCGCGACGCGATCGTCGCCGCGCGCGACGCCCTGGCCGCGGGGCTGCGGGAGCACCTGCCCGAGGCGTCCTTCCGGGTGCCGCGCGGCGGCCTCTCGCTCTGGTGCGAGCTGCCGGCCGACCTGCCCTCGAGCAGCCTGGCGGCCGCCGCCGAGGACGAGGGCCTGCTCGTCGCCGCCGGCCCGCGCTTCGCGCTCGACGGAGGCCTCGACCGCTGGCTGCGCCTGCCGCACGTGCTGCCGCCGGAGACGATGGCCGAGGCGGCCGTCCGCCTCGGCCGCGCCGCGGAGCGGGTGCGGGGCGGTCGCACCGGGCGGGCGCGCCCCGGCCGCCCGCTCGTCGCCTGACGCGCGCTGGCTATCGTTTCCCCGTGACCGACCCGCACCCGGACCCGCTCGTCGACCTCCTCCAGACCCTCGACCTCGAGGAGCTCGGCTCGGCGCAGGTGAGCGTGCAGCCGCGCAGCCTCGCGGCGGCGCCCGGCGTCGAGCTGCCCGACACCTTCGCCGAGGACGTCACCCTCTTCCGCGGCTCGAGCCAGAAGCAGCCGCACGGCCGCGTGTTCGGCGGCCAGGTCCTCGCGCAGGGCGTCGTCGCGTCCGGGCGCACCGTCGCCGGGGTCGGTGACGTGCGGCGGCGGCTGCACTCGCTCCACGCCTACTTCATGCGCCCCGGCGACGACACGCAGCCGATCACCTTCAGCGTCGAGCGGATGCGCGACGGCCGCTCGTTCTCGACGCGGCGCGTGCACGCCGTCCAGCACGGGCACCCCATCCTCTCGATGAGCACCTCGTGGCAGGCCCCCGACGGCGGCCTGGACCACCAGGACACCGCCCCGCAGGTGCCCGACCCCGAATCGGTCCCGTCCCTCGCCGAGCTCTTCGCCGGGCTGGACGACCCTCGCGCACAGCACATCTCGCGTCGCGCCATCGAGCTGCGCCACGTCGAGGGCAACCTGTTCGCCGGGCCGCCGGCCGAGCAGGTCGCCGAGCAGCACGTGTGGATGCGCGCGGTCGGCCGCCTGCCCGACGACCCGCTCGTCCACGACGCCGTCCTCGCCTACGCGTCCGACTACAGCCTGCTCGAGCCGGTCCTGCGCCGGCACGGCCTGCCGTGGACGACCCGGGGCCTGAAGATGGCCAGCCTCGACCACGCGATGTGGTTCCACCGTCCGGCACGCGCCGACGAGTGGGTGCTCTACTCGCAGGAGTCGCCGTCGGCGCAGGGCGGCCGAGGCCTCGGCATCGGCCGGATGTTCTCCGCGGACGGCACGCTCGTCGCGACCGTCGCCCAGGAGGGGATGGTCCGCGTCCCCGAGTGACCCTGGGTCGAGGTGATGTCCGACCCTGTCGTGGTCGGGTTTCACCTCCACCCGCTCAGCCGGCGTCGACGAGGTGGCCGTCGGCGATCTCGACCACGCGGTCGGCCACGGCGAGCAGGGCGGGGTCGTGCGTCGTCACCAGCGTCGTCATCGTCCGCTCCTTCGCGAGGCGCGCGATGAGCCGCATGATGTCGCGGCCGGTCTCGGAGTCGAGCTGACCGGTCGGCTCGTCGGCGAGGAGCAGCCCGGGCTCGGCGACGAGCGCCCGCGCGAGGCCGACGCGCTGCTGCTGGCCGCCGGACAGCTCGTCCGGGCGGTGCTCGGTGTGCCCGCCGAGGCCGACGTGCTCGAGCGCCTCGGTGACGCGGCGCTCGCGCTCGGCGGGGTCGACCGCGCGCAGCCGCAGGGGGACGCCGACGTTCTCGCGGGCGGTGAGCACCGGCACGAGGCCGAAGGACTGGAACACGTAGGACACGGGCCCGCGGCGCAGCGCGAGGAGGTCGGCGTCGGTCATCGTCGTCACCTCGAGGTCGCCGAGGTGCACGATGCCGGCGTCCGGCCGGTCGAGCCCGCCGATGACGTTGAGCAGGCTCGTCTTGCCCGAGCCCGAACGGCCCCGCAGCGCGACAAGCTCGCCCGGCGCGACGTCGAGCGAGACCCCGCGCAGCGCGTGGACGGCCGTCTCCCCCGACCCGAACGTGCGGTGCACCTCGCGCACCCGCAGCGGCTCCCCGGTCATCCCTGCTCCTCGTCCTCGCTGGTCGGTCGCACCGCGATGTGGTCCGGCTCGAGCCCGAGCCGCACGCGGTCACGCATCCCGAGGGCGCCGGTGAAGGCGGCGGGCAGCTGCAGGCGCCCCGCGCGGTCGAGCACCGCGAACTCCTCGACGACGCGGCCGGCCTCGCCGTCCGCGCCGACGGCGTCGCGCCGCAGCACCTCCGTGGCCGTGCGGCCGTCGCGGATGCCGACGGTGCGGGACACCTGCTCGCTGACGTGCGCGTCGTGGGTGACGACGAGGATGGTCGTCCCGAGCTCGGTGTTGGCGCGGCGGATGGCCTCGAAGACCTCGTCGCTGCTGCGGGTGTCGAGCTCGCCGGTGGGCTCGTCGGCGAGCAGGACGCTCGGCCGGTTGGCGACGGCCACCCCGAGCGCGACCCGCTGCTGCTGGCCGCCCGACAGCTCACCGGGCCGCCGGTCGGCGCACTCGGGGATGCCGAGGACGCCGAGGATCTCGCGGGCCCGGCGCGCGCGCTCCCCCGACCGGACGCCGGCGAGCATCATCGGCAGCTCGACGTTCTCGGCGGCGCTCAGGTAGGGCAGCAGGTTGGCGGCGGCCTGCTGGAAGAGGAAGCCGACCGTCCGCCGCCGGTACTCCAGCCGCTCGCGCCGCTGCATCGCCCCGAGGTCGTGCCCCGCGACCCGGGCCACGCCGGCACTCGGCCGGTCCAGCCCCGAGAGGATGCCGAGCAGGGTCGACTTGCCCGACCCCGACGCGCCGACGAGGGCGACGAGCTCCCCCCGGGTCACCCGCAGGTCGAGGCCCTGCAGGGCGACGACCTCGATGCCCTCGGCCCGGTAGATGCGGACGAGGTTCTCGCAGAGGATGTCCGGGCCGTCCGGGCGGCCGGAGTCGCGGCGGCGGCGGGGCGTGGTGGTCGTGGTCATGCCGTGTCTCCCGTGCGCAGGTGGTCGGCGAGGTGGCCGCGGCTGGCCGCCGCGGCGTCGAGGACGAGGGCGAGCGCCCCCAGGACGAGGACGAGCAGCGCGGCGCCCGCGGCGGCCGGGAGGCTGGGGTCGACCGGCGGGAAGGGCGCGGAGCCCGTGAACGGCGCGAGGTCGACCGCGGGACCCACGAGGGCGGGCGCGAGGGCGCCGGCGGCCGCCCCCGCCAGGGCCGCGACGGCGACGACCGGGAGGACCTCGGTCCAGGCCAGGCGCCGCTCGAGCCCGTGCGGCAGGCCCATCGTCCGCAGCCGGACGACGAGGGCCGCGCGGTCGGGACGCGTGGCGACGAGGAGGAGCGCGAGGGCGAGCAGCGTGAGGACCCCCGCGAGGACGGCACCCACGGAGTAGGTGAGCGCCACGAGCCGGGAGAGCGCGCGGTCGGCGACGCGGTCCTGCGCGGCGAGGACCGAGTCGACGGCACCCACCCGGCCGCTCGGTGTCGCCGCCCCGGGGTCTCGCAGGGCGGTCAAGGCTCGTGCGGCGGACGCGTCGGCCGCGACGAAGGCGGTCTGGGGGGTCACCGCCGGTGCGAGGGCGGTCAGCCGGTCGAGCGGCACGAGCACCGCCGGGACCTGACGACCGGCCTCGAGCCGCACCAGGCCGGGATCGACCACGGTGCGACCCAACGGGATCCGCTCGCCGCGCACCACCACCTCGGCACCGTCGCCGGCGTCGACCCCGGGGCCCACCACGGCGACGAGCCCCTGACCGGACGCTGCGGGCGGGCCCTGCACGGCGAGCGGCGTGCCGGCGACGAGGTCGGCGTAGGCGCCCGGGTCGGTGGCCACGAGGACGACCGGCGTGGCCCGGCTCCCGGACGAGACGGTGGCGTCCGCGACGTAGGCCGCCACGACCCCCCGGACCCCCGGACGCGCGGCGAGCGCCCGCACGTCGTCGTCGCCGACCCGGACCGCGTCGACCCGCACGTCCGCCCCCACCTGCCGCTGGGCGGAGACCTCGCGCTGGTCCTGCACCGCGAGGGTGAGCGACGCCAGCAGGGCGAGCATCGCCGCGCCGACGACGACCGCGAGGACGGGCAGCGTGGCACTGGCCCCGGTGCGCGCCGCCCGCGCGAGCCCGACGAACGTCACGAGTCCCTTTCTGCGTGAAGCGAACCGGGCGAGCGCGCGCAGCGGGGCGGGCAGCAGGCGGAGGACGAGGAGCGCGGCGACCGCGGCGGCGAGGTCGGGGGCGAGCGCGGCCCACCAGTCGGTCGTCCCCGCCGCGATCTCCGCGCCCCGACGGCGGACCGTCGCGACGGCGGCCACCGCGAGGGCCAGGACCGCGAGCTCGGCGACCACCCGCCGGGCCGCGCGGACGAGCCGTCGCCGGCGGACCGACTCCTCGGACGAGTCGTCGCGCTCGACGGCGCCGACCCGCAGGAGGACCGCCACCGACCCGGCGAGCACGGGGACGAGCGAGACGGCGACCACCTCGAGCCACGAGCCGATGCCGAGCCGCCCGGGGACGAGGAGCACCGCGAGGACGGCCCCGAGCCCGGCGGCGACGAGCGCGGGCAGGGCGCTGCCCGCGACGACCTGTCCGACCACCTGGCCCACGGTCCCCCCACGCGCCCGCACGAGGGCGACCTCGGGTCCACGCCGTGCCACGGCGACGACCGCGGTGAGCGCGAGGACGAGCACGGCCAGCGCGGTGAGGCCCGCCGTGGCGAAGGTCGTCATCACGTCGGTCGCCCGGACCGAGGCCTCGTAGTCGTCGAGCACGGAGGCGAGCCCGGTCGAGACCTCGAGGGGCGAGAGCCCCGGGCGGTCGAGGCGGGAGTCGGTGTCGAGGCGGACGAGGGCGTCACGCAGCGGGGCGACGTCGGCGGCGCGCAGCCGGGCGGCGTCGAGGGGGTAGCGCCACGACGCCGCGAGCACGGTCGAGTCGCCGGCGAGGACCACGCCGGGGACGGGCCGGGCCATCCCGTCGGACACCGCCCCGTAGGAGGAGGCGTCCGCGACGACGGCGCCCTCGGTGACGACGCCGCCCTGCGGGGTCGCGATCCGCGCGAGGCCGGTCATCCGCGGCTCGGCCTGCCAGAAGCCGTCGGTGGGGTCGACGGGGTCGAAGGTGCCGGTGACGACGACGGCGAGGGGCAGCAACCGGTCTCCGGGCTGCACGACGAGCCGGTCGCCGGTGCGGACACCCCAGAAGCGGGCGGTCGCGTCGGCGAGCGCGACCGGGACCTCGGCCGTCACGTGGCCGCGCAGGACGGGCGCGAGGGAGCGCGTACCGCTCGGGGCGCCGGGGGCGGCACCCGAGGTCCACCGGACGTGGTCGTCGAGCCCGCTCTGCACCCGGACGACGGCCCGCGAGCCGTCGGGGCGCAGCGTGGTCCCGTCGGTGCGGGTCAGCGTGGTCGAGCCGCTCTGCGCCGCCCACGTGGGGTCGGCGAGCAGGCGCCCGACCGTGGGTCCGAGGACGCTGCGTACGGCCTCGTCGACCGCGGTGAAGGGCGCCGCCGGCCCGTCACCGGGTGTCTCCGAGGGGGACGGGACGTCGTACGAGGGGGCTGCGGCAGCGCGCACCCCCACCTCGCGCGCCTGGGCCCGGGCGGCCGCCACGGTGTCGCCCACGGCGTCGTCCGTGGCCACCGAGACGGCCCGGGGGGTGGCGACGAGGTAGGCGGCCGTCAGTGCGGCCAGCAGCGCGAGGACGACGGCGGGGGCCCGCGAGGTCGCCAGCGCCCGCAGCGCGAGCGCGCGGGCGCCGAGGGCCGCCACACCCTCGGCGCGGCCGCCCCGGGTGGTGACGTGCCGGCCCGGTGCCGTGCGGCCGCTCACGGCGACTCCCCCCGCCGCAGCTCACCCGCGAGGTCGCGGCTGGTGCTGCGCAGCACGGCGGCGCCCACCGCCGAGAGGGCGAGGACGAGCAGGAGCACGTACCCCGTGAGCAGGCCGGCCGGCAGCTCGACGCGCACCGGCGGCACCTGCGGGTGCCCGTCGCCACCGACGAGCAGCGGCACGACGGTGACGGCCGCGACGACACCCAGCACGAGGCCCACGACGACGGTGACGGCCACGACGAGGACGCGCTCAAGGACGAGCACGGCCCGGATGCGCTCCGGCGGTGAGCCGAGCGCGAGGAGGACGGCGTTCTCGTGCCGCCGGGCCCGCCCGAGCGCCGCGGTGCTCGCCGCGAACCCGACCCCGGCCAGCAGGACCGACGCGAGGGTGACGAGCAGCATCGCCGAGCGCATCCCCGCGTTGACGGGGTCGCGCAGGCGCTGTGCGGCCAGCTCGTCCTCCACCTCGAGGCTCGTCCCGTAGGGCAGCCCGGCGCGCACGGCGGACGCCGCCTGCACTGGGTCCGCCGGGGCGGCCCACCACTCCTGGGGCTCGAGCACGAGCCGGCTGCGGACGTCCGAGCCACCGCCGACGCGCTCGGCGGCCGCCTCGACGGTCGGCAGGTCGAGGAGGACGCCCCGCCCCGGCCGCTGCGCGGTCGGGAGCGAGTCGACGACGGCGACCACCTCGACCGGCAGCTCGCGCAGGCCGAGGGGCAGCGTCACCCGCCCGCCGCGGCCGGTCCGCAGCGCGTCCGCCACCTCGCGCGTCACGACGGCGGGGACGGCGCTCGTCCGGCCGGGCGCGGCGGCGAGCCAGAGCCCGGCACGGTCGGAGTGCGGCGCCAGCACCCGACCCAGCGGCACGTCGGTGCCGTCCGCCGCCAGCGACGTGAGCACGAGCTCGAAGGTCGGCTCGGGCACGAAGAAGTAGACGAAGTCGGGCAGCGGGACCGACAGGCCCACGACGCTCACGGGGGCGACGAGACCGAGACGGGACAGGTCCGCGGTGAGGGTGCGCTGCTCCGGGCCCACGGCGCCGAGGGGCACGGACGTGACGATGCCGCGCGCGTCCCGCACGGCGAGGGACGCCGCGAACCCCTCGGGGCCGACGGCGCTCGAGCTGCCGGTGGTGACGATCTTCGCCGTGACCGAGACCTCGCGCGGGGTGCCGGGGAGGGCGAGGCCGTCCCCGAGGTCACGCCCGGCGAGGAGGCGACCGGTGACCTCCGCCCACGGCGCGTCGAGCGTGTCCGGCCGGGGCCGGAGGACCCGGGCCGCGGCGCGGGCGTCCATCCCGAGCACGGTGACGCCCTCGACGCTGCCGAGGTCGAGGGACGTGCGCCAGACCGGGGTGACGCGCCCCGGGTCCCCCGCGGCGCGGTCGACGAGCGCGCCGGTCGCGCCCGCGGAGGGGCCCGCGACCTGCTGGACGACCCGCAGCGGTGCGCCCGTGTCGAACGCCGACTGGTCCGCCACGGCGCGGCCGACGGTCGCCGAGTGCCCGAGAGCGATCGTGCCCATCGCGACGGCCAGCAGGACGAGGAGGAGCGTGCCACCCTGGGTGGCCGCGCGACGGGCGAACTGCCATCCGCCCCACGCGGCGTCGAGCCCCGGGCGCCGGGCGCCCCACCGCGCGACGACCCAGGCGAGGAGCGGGAGCAGCCGCAGGGCCAGGACGGAGAGCCCGGCGACGACGAGGGCCGGCGCGATGGTCGTCACGGGGTCGACGCTGCGCTGGCCCACCGCGTCGTAGCGGCGCAGCTGGACGGCCGCCAGCGCGCCGAGCACGACGAGGACGACGTCGAGGCCCGACCCCGCGGCGAGCCGCAGGCCGGCCCGACGGCTGCGCGCGTCCTCGCGGGAGCGGCCGACCCAGAGCGTCGTGGCCACCGTGACGGCCACCGCGAGGAGGGCCAGCGGCACGAGGGCCCGCCAGAGGGTGGCGTCGCGCAGCACCGTCGCCGACCACCACGCCCCGCTGCCCGAGACCGCGCGCGTGACCACGGGGGCGACGAGCACCGCCCCGAGGACGCCGACCACGGCGACGACGACGGCATCACCCAGCGCCAACCCGGCGAGCCGCCGGGTCGAGGCCCCCCGGACCCGCAGCAGCCGGGTCTCGCCGTCGCGCAGCGTGGCGAGCAGGGCGGCGGCGCCGACGAGGGCGACGCTGCCGAGGAGCACGAGGAGCACGGCCGGGGTGAGCAGCGAGACGCGCACGCGGTCGCCGACGACCGTGGCGCCGTCGACGAGCGCGGGCAGGTCGCTCGCCACCCGCGGGCTGCGCAGCGCAACCGTGGCCGGCCCGGCGCTCGCCTGTACCCCCGCGACGGTCGGCAGCCCGGTGAGGGCGCGCAGCCGGGTCAGGACGTCGTCGGCCCGGGCGCCGGCCCCGGCGAGCCCTCCGGCCCGCACGTCGCCGAGGTCGGGCACCGCCCGCCACGTGACGGTCGAGGTGCCGACGAGGGAGCCGTCGAAGGTGCCCGGGGCGACGACGAAGGGCCCGTAGGACGTGAAGTCGGACGCCACGACGCCGTCGAGCGCCAGCGGCAGGTCGCTCCACAGCCCGTCCTCGGCGTCGCGCGGCCGGAAGGTGCCGACCACCTCGGCCGTCACGCGCGGGGCCTGCGGGTCGACGAGGTCGGTCAGGTCCAGGCTCCCCCCGGGCGCGACGGCCAGGGCCGTGGCGGCCGCGTCGGGCAGCACGACCTCGACCCGCCGGGGGGCGGCCGACGACGTGGCGGGCCGCTGCGGCCAGCGTCCCGCGGTCAGCTCGGCGGCCTGCCGGAGCCCCTCGACGTCGGCGAGGGCGGCCCGGTCACCCGAGCCGCGCCCGGCGATGCCCCGCGAGGTCGCGGTGCCGACCCGGGTGACGGTCGCGCCGGCCAGCGGCGCGAGCGCCGCACGGACCGCGGCGTCCGTCGCGCCGAGCTCCCCCGGGCGGAGCGACCCGGTGACGACGACCGACCGGTCGACGGGCGGGACGTCGAGCGCCGAGCGCACGCCCGCGTCGGTGATCCGGGCCGAGAGCAGCTGCAGGGCCGTGACGACGACGAGGGAGGCGAGCACGGAGACCGTGATGGCGGCGACGGCCACCGGGTGGGCACCCAGCCGGCGGCGGAGCAGCCGTGCACCACCCACGCCGAGCGCTCCTCCCGCGGGCGGACCGTCCGCCCCCGCGGCACCTTAGCCGCGGGTCAGGACCGCTCCACGCGCACGACGGACACGCTTCGGCAACGATGCCCGACGCGGTCGGCGTCCACCTCGACCCCGTCGCCCCAGGCGAGCAGGACCTCGGCAGCGCCGGCGACCGGCACGTCGGCGCCGTCCTCCCCGAGCGTCACGACGACCGCGTAGGGGTCACCGCCGGCCGGGGCGTGGCGCAGGACGAGCCAGCGGGCGTCCTCGTCGAAGGACACCTCGACGTCGGCGAACCGCGTCGGGCCGGCCGGCAGCAGCCCCCGCCGCAAGGCCGTCAGGTCGGTGTACCAGCGCAGCATCCGCGCGTGGTCGGCGTCGTCGAGCTCGCTCCAGCGCAGGACCGACCGGTCGCGGGTCGCGGGGTCCTGCGGGTCGGGCACGGCGTCGGCCGACCAGCCGTGCGAGCCGAACTCGGCCCGGCGCCCCTCGCGCACGGCGTCGGCGAGCCAGTCCTCGGCGAAGCTCGTGAAGAACTGCCACGGGGTCGAGGCGGCCCACTCCTCGCCCATGAAGAGCATCGGGGTGGTCGGGCCGAGAAGGTACAGGGCTGCGCCGGCCGCCTGCAGCGCCGGGTCGGCCACGAGAGCCGAGATGCGTTCGCCCGTGGCCCGGTTGCCGACCTGGTCGTGGGTCTGCAGGTACCCGAGCAGGCGCCGGGCGTCGAGGTGCTCGCGGTCGACGGGAGCGCCCCACGGGCGGTCGCGGAAGGACGAGAAGGTCCCGTCGTGGAGGAAGCCGCGGGTCAGCACCTTGGCCAGCACCGCGAGCGGGCCCTCCTCGCCGCTGCCCGGTGTGCCGCCGAAGTCGGCGTAGTAGCCCTGGGTCTCGCCGGTCAGCGCCACGTGGAGGGCGTGGTGGACGTCGTCGTCCCACTGCGCCGTCATCCCGCGCCCGCCGTCGGCGGTGGGCGTGACCATCGAGGTGTCGTTGAGGTCGGACTCGGCGACGAGCTCGAGCGGGCGGCCGAGCTCCTCCGCGAGCGCGGCGACGGCGTCCGAGAGCTCGGCGAGGTAGTGCCGCGGCGAGTCGTCCTTGAGCTCGTGGACGGCGTCGAGGCGCAGCGCGTCGACGTGGAGGTCGCGGAACCAGCGCAGCGCGTTGCCGACGAGGAAGCGGCGGACCTGCGCGGAGCCCTCGTGGTCGAGGTTGACCGCCGCGCCCCACGGCGTGTGGTGGGCCTCGGTGAAGTAGGGCCCGAAGCGCGCGAGGTAGTTGCCGCTCGCCCCGAGGTGGTTGTGCACGACGTCGAGGCAGACCCCGAGGCCGCGCGCGTGGCAGGCGTCGACGAACCGCGCGAAGGCGTGCGGGCCGCCGTACGCGTCCTGGACGGCGTAGAGGCCGACGCCGTCGTAGCCCCAGCCGCGGTCGGTCGGGAAGGCCGCGACGGGCATCACCTCGACGACGTCGACCCCGAGGGCGACGAGGTGGTCGAGGCGGTCCACGGCGGCGTCGAAGGTGCCCTCGTCCGTGAAGGTGCCGACGTGCAGCTCGTAGACGACGCCCCCGAGGACGCCGGCACCGTCGCGCGGGCCGCGCCAGGCGGAGTCGGTCCACGGGAAGGACGCCGGGTCGACCGTGCGGCTGCGGCCGTGCACGCTCTCGGGCTGCCACGCGCTGCGCGGGTCCGGGAGCGCGGGCTCCTCGCCGTCGAGGACGAAGGCGTAGTCGAGCTCGCCGCTGCCGGATGGCGGCGTCCAGCGCCACCACCCGTCGTCGGCGGCCTCCATCGGCTCCCGCCGCCGCTCGGCCTCCACCCGTGCGTCGTCCGACGAATGTGTCGATTCCTGCACACCGGACCCCTCGTCCGCGTGTGCATCTTTCGACACATTCGTCGGTTCCTGCACACCGTCCGACCCTGGGGCCGGGGACCACTCGATGTCGACGCGGGTCGCGCTCGGCGCCCACACCTCGATGACGTGCTCGCTCACGACGGGTGTCCCTCCGCGGTGTCGTCGTCGGCGCCGGCGTCCTCCACGCCAGCGTCATCGGCCTCGGCCTCCGGGTCCTGCCGGACGAGCAGGGCGACCGGACGGTCGGCGAGCAGCCCCTCGAGCGGCGCGGCTCCGGCGGCCACGGGACGGCCCGACAGCACCTCGGTCCACTCCCCCGCCGGCACCTCGAGCGCGGCGTCGCCGAACCCGCCGGCGTCGGCGAGCCGGCCCGCGGCGCGGGTGACGACGACGAGCGCGCGGGCGCCGTCGGCGTCGCCGCGGGCGAAGGCCAGCGCGTGCTCGCTGCCGGTGTCGACCGGCTCGTACGTGGCGTCCGGCCCGACGAACGCCTCCGGGTGCTCGCGCCGCAGCCGCAGCGCGAGCGCGGTGAGGCGCATCTTGTCGTCGTCGAGGTCGAAGCAGGGCTCGTCGTCGTCGACCCGCGCGAGCCGCTCGGCGCGGTCGGACCAGTCGACGGGCCGACGGTTGTCGGGGTCGACGAGCGCGAGCATCCCGATCTCGCAGCCCTGGTAGACGTCCGGGACACCGGGCATCGTCAGCTGGACGAGCTTCTGCCCGAGGATGTTCGCGCGCACCGAGGCCTCGTGCGGCCCGGTCCACGCGTCGAGGTGCTCGTGCACGGCGAGGTCGCGCCCGACGGCCCGCGCGAAGGCGACGACCTCCGACTCGTACTCCTCGTCGCCGTCGACCCACGCGGTGTGGACCTTGGACTCGCGCACCGCCTTGAGGAGGTACTCCTCGAGCCGCGCCCCGCTGACCGGCCACGTCCCGACGAGCGTCTGCCAGACGAGGTACTCGGTCGGGGCGTCGACGCGCTCGGTGCGGTACTGCGCCGCGAGCTCGCGGGCGCGGGCCAGCCACTGCTCCCAGCCGCGGGCGTCCTCGGCGAGGACCATGAGACGCGCCCGGGTGTCCTCCGAGCGCTTCGTGTCGTGCGTGGTGAGCGTCGTCATCGACGTCGGCCACTCGGCCTGCTGCCGGGCGCACCACGCGTGGAAGGCGTCGACGTCGGAGGCGAGGACCTCGGGGTGGCCGCCGACCTCGTTGGCCCCCGAGAGCCGGAACCACCGGTAGAACGCGGTGTCCTCGATGCCCTTGGCCATGACCGGCCCGCAGGTCTGCTGGAAGCGCACCCGCAGCTCGTCGGCGACCCGGCCGGTGTCGGGGGCGGCCTCGGGGACCTCGCGGTCGAGCACCAGGCGCACGACGAGGTCGAGCGCGTCCTCGTCGCTCGGCGCGAGGATGCCCCGCGCGCGGGCGGCGGCGTCGTCGACGACCGCGGCCTGCTCGGGGTCGACACCCCGACCGGGCACGACGTAGGCGCGGTAGCGGTCCATCGAGACGAGCAGCGCCTCGAGGGCACGGCGGACGGCGACGGCGTCCGCGTCCGGGACGACCCGGCGCGCCAGGCGCATCAGCCGGTCGACCTCGGCGGCCTGGACGTCGTCCACCACGAGCCGCTTGCTCTCCTGGACGACCCCTTCGAGGGACTCCTCTCCCGGGGCGACCTCGGCCCACAGGCGGTCGAGCGTGCCGGTCTCGTCGGCCGGCGTGAGCACCTGCTGGACGCGCAGCAGCGCGTCGTAGCCGGTCGTGCCGGCGCAGCGCCACGCGTCGGGCAGCCGCTCCTCGCCCTCGAGGATCTTCTCGACGACGACCCACGCGTCGCCGGTGGCGTCGGCGAGCCGCTCGAGGTAGCCGCCGGGGTCGGCGAGGCCGTCCGGGTGGTCGATGCGGAAGCCGTCGACCTGGCCGTGCCCGTGCAGCGCGAGCAGCAGGGCGTGCGTCGCGGTGAAGACGACGGGGTCCTCGACGCGGACGGCGACGAGCGTCGTCACGTCGAAGAAGCGCCGGTAGTTGAGGGCGTCGCCCTCGCGCCAGCTCGAGAGCCGGTAGGCCTGCGCCTCGACGAGCTCGGCGAGCGGGAGCTCCTCGGTGCCGGGCGCGACCGGGAACTCGTGGTCGTAGTAGCGCAGCACCGGGTCGGCCCCGCCCGGGCCGCCGTCCGCGGCGAGGACGAGCTCACCACGGTCGAGGACCTGCTCGAGCGACGCGCCGAGCACGGGCATGAGGATGCGGTCGTCCTCGGCGACCCAGTCGACGTCGAACCAGCCGGCGTACGGCGAGCGTCGGCCCTCGCGCAGGAGCGACCAGAACGGCGCGTTGAGGTGCTCCGGCGAGGGCACGGCCATGTGGTTCGGGACGACGTCGACGACGACGCCGAGCCCGGCCCCACGGCACGCCGCGACGAGCCGGTCGAACGCCTCGCGCCCGCCCGCCTCCTCGCTGATCCGCGTGTGGTCGAGCACGTCGTAGCCGTGCATCGACCCCGGCGCGGGCTGGAGGATGGGCGAGAGGTAGACGTGCGAGACGCCGAGCGAGGCCAGGTACGGGACCTGCGCGGCGGCGTCGTCGAAGCCGAACCCGCCGTGGACCTGGAGCCGGTAGGTCGCCGTCGGGACGACGCGGGAGGGGTCGGGGCGGTGGGCCACCACGGGTCAGACCCTCGTCGCGCCGGCCGCTCCCGCCGCGGGGGTGAGCACCTCGCGGGGGTCGCGCAGGACGATGACCGAGCGCGCCGAGACCGTGACCGTCGAGCCCGCGTCGTGCCACTCGGGCTCGACGCTGTCGGCGGCGGTGTCGATCTCGGTGCACCAGCGCTCGCCCCACTCGTCGCCGGGCAGGACGAACTCGTGGTCCTCGTGGTCGGCGTTGAACAGGACGAGGAAGTCGTCGTCGACGACCGGTCGGCCGCGCAGGTCCGGGCTCGGGATGGCCTCGCCGTTGAGGAAGACGGTCATCATCCGCGCCTCGCCGTCGCTCCAGTCGCCGTCGCCCATCCGCTCACCGCTCGGCTGGAACCACGCGATGTCGCCGAGCTCGGACTGGCCGCCGTGGTCGGCGCTGCCGGCGAAGAAGCGGCGCCGGCGGAAGACCGGGTGCTCGCTGCGCAGCTTCGCGACCGCGCTCGTGAAGGCGAAGAGGTCGCGCTGCTCGTCGTCGAGGTCCCAGTCGACCCACGAGAGCTCGTTGTCCTGGCAGTAGACGTTGTTGTTGCCCTGCTGGGTGCGGCCGATCTCGTCGCCGTGCGCGATCATCGGCACGCCCTGGCTGAGCAGGAGCGTCGCGAGGAAGTTGCGCTGCTGGCGGCGGCGCAGGGCGCGCACCTCCGGGTCGTCGGTCTCGCCCTCGACCCCGCAGTTCCAGGAGCGGTTGTGGCTCTCGCCGTCGCGGCCGTCCTCGCCGTTGGCCTCGTTGTGCTTCTCGTTGTAGGAGACCAGGTCCCGCAGCGTGAAGCCGTCGTGCGCGATGACGAAGTTGATGCTCGCGATCGGCTTGCGTCCGTTGTGCTCGTAGAGGTCGCTCGAACCGGTGAGGCGCGAGGCGAACTCGCCGAGCGAGCCCGGCTCCCCGCGCCAGAAGTCGCGGACGGTGTCGCGGTACTTGCCGTTCCACTCGGTCCACAGGGGCGGGAAGCCGCCGACCTGGTAGCCCCCGTCGCCGACGTCCCAGGGCTCGGCGATGAGCTTGACCTGGCTGATCACCGGGTCCTGCTGGATGAGGTCGAAGAAGGCCGAGAGCTTGTCGACCTCGTGGAACTGGCGGGCCAGCGTCGCCGCGAGGTCGAACCGGAAGCCGTCGACGTGCATCTCGGTGACCCAGTAGCGCAGGCTGTCCATGATCAGCTGGAGCACGTGCGGGTGGCGCATGAGCAGGCTGTTGCCGGTGCCCGTCGTGTCGTAGTAGTGCTCCTTGGCGTCGTCGACGAGCCGGTAGTACGCGGCGTTGTCGATGCCCTTGAAGCTGATCGTCGGGCCCATCTCGTTGCCCTCGGCGGTGTGGTTGTAGACGACGTCGAGGATGACCTCGATGTTCGCCTCGTGCAGCGCCTTGACCATCGCCTTGAACTCGGTGACCTGCTCGCCGCGGTCGGCGCGCGCGTACGCGTTGTGCGGCGCGAGGAAGCCGATCGTGTTGTAGCCCCAGTAGTTCGTCAGGCCCTTGGCCTGCAGCGAGGTGTCCTGGACGAACTGGTGCACCGGCATGAGCTCGATGGCCGTCACGCCGAGCTTCGTCAGGTGCTCGACGATCGCCGGGTGGCCCAGGGCCGCGTAGGTGCCGCGGATCTCCTCGGGGATCTCGGGGTGGGTCATCGTCAGGCCCCGCACGTGCGCCTCGTAGATGACGCTCTCGTGGTACTCGTGGCGCGGCGGGCGGTCGTGGCCCCAGTCGAAGTACGGGTTGATGACGACGCCGAGCATCGTCTTGCCGAGGCTGTCGTCGGTGTTGCGGACCTCGGGGTCGTCGAAGTCGTAGCTGAACAGGGCGGGGTCGTTCTCGACCTGGCCCTCGACGGCCTTCGCGTAGGGGTCGAGGAGGAGCTTGCTCGGGTCGCAGCGGTGCCCGTTCTCGGGCTCGTACGGGCCGTGGACGCGGTAGCCGTAGCGCTGCCCCGGCTGGATCGCCGGCAGGTAGCCGTGCCAGACGAAGCCGTCGACCTCCGGCAGGTCGATGCGGGTCTCGGCGCCGTCGTCGTCGATGAGGCAGAGCTCGACACGCTCGGCGACCTCGCTGAACAGCGCGAAGTTCACGCCGGAGCCGTCGTAGGTGGCGCCCAGGGGGTAGGAGGTGCCGGGCCAGATCTCCACAGGTGATGCCTTTCGTGGGGTGTCGCTGCAGGGCCAGCGGCGCTGCCGGCGTCGCGCGGCCGACCGGCCGCTGCGGACTACTCAACCTACCGGTGACGTGCGACGCGACGGACCAAGCCGTCGAACCCTCGTCACGGGTCTCGGTTACTGTCGGGCCAGCCCTACCCCCCGACCCCGAGGAGCAACCCCATGTCCGACCAGCGCGTCGCCGTCGTCACCGGAGCCGCCCGCGGGATCGGTGCCGCCACCGCCGAGCGGCTGGCCCGCGACGGGTTCGCCGTGGCCGTCCTCGACCTCGACGAGGCCGCCTGCGAGGAGGTCGCCGGGCGCATCCGCGACGCCGGGGGCCGCGCGCTCGGGGTGGGCGTCGACGTCGCGGACGCGGCCGCCGTCGAGGCCGGCGTGGCGCGGGTGGCCGACGAGCTCGGCCCGCCGGTCGTCCTCGTCAACAACGCCGGCATCATCCGCGACAACCTCATCTTCAAGATGACCGAGGGCGACTGGGACTCGGTGATGGCCGTGCACCTCAAGGGCGCGTTCCTCATGACCAAGGCCTGCCAGGCGCACATGACGCAGGAGCGTTACGGGCGCATCGTCAACCTCTCCTCGTCCTCGGCGCAGGGCAACCGCGGCCAGGCCAACTACTCCGCCGCCAAGGCCGGCCTCCAGGGCTTCACCAAGACCCTCGCCATCGAGCTCGGCAAGTTCGGCGTCACCGCGAACGCCGTGGCGCCCGGCTTCATCGAGACCGACATGACGCGGGCGACCGCCGAGCGGCTCAAGGTCTCGTTCGAGGACTTCCTCACCCACACGGCGTCGCAGATCCCCGTCGCGCGCGTCGGGCAGCCCGCCGACATCGCCGCGACGATCTCCTTCCTCGTCTCCGAGGAGGCCGGCTTCGTGTCCGGCCAGGTCATCTACGTCGCCGGCGGCCCCCTCGACTGACCTCTGCTCCCCACCCGTCTCCCCTTTTCGGGGTCACCCCGAAATGTCCACGAGACCCCGGTTCCGAACCGGGGTCTCGTGGACGAACCGGGGTCTCGGCACCACCGGGCCGCCGAGACCTGACCGGACGGACACGACGACGCCCCCGGACCGCTGCGGTCCGGGGGCGTCGTGGTGTCAGGTGCTCAGAGGCCGAGGTCGCGGCCGATGAGCTCCTTCATGATCTCGTTCGAGCCGGCCCAGATCTTCGAGACGCGGGCGTCGCGCCAGGCGCGGGCCACGCGGTACTCGTTCATGAAGCCGTAGCCGCCGTGCAGCTGGACGCACTCGTCGAGCACCTCGTTCTGCACCTGCGCCGAGAACCACTTGGCCTTCGCGGCGTCGACCGGGGTCAGCTTGCCCTCGGCGTGCGCGGCGATGCAGTCGTCGACGTAGGCCTGGGTGACCTCGAGCTTGGTCAGCAGCTCGGCCATCTTGAACTTGTTGTGCTGGAACGAGCCGACGGGCTGGCCGAACGCCTTGCGCTCCTTGGTGTACTCCACGGTCTCGCGGAAGATCTGGAAGGCGTGCGCGGTGTTGGCGACGGCGGCGCCGATGCGCTCCTGCGGCAGCCGCTGCATCATCGCGATGAAGCCCATGCCCTCCTCGCCGAGCCGGTTGGAGTCGGGGACGCGGACGTCCTCGAAGAACAGCTCGGAGGTGTCGGCCTCCTCCTGCCCGACCTTGTCGAGCTTGCGGCCGCGGGTGAAGCCCTCCATCCCCTCCTCGACGACGAGCAGGGTGATGCCCTTGGCGCCCTTGGACGGGTCGGTGCGGGCCGCGACGATGACGAGGTCGGCCTGGTAGCCGTTCGTGATGAAGGTCTTGCTGCCGTTGAGGACCCAGTGGTCGCCGTCGCGCACGGCGGTGGTCTTCAGCGCCGCGAGGTCGGAGCCGCCGGAGGGCTCGGTCATCGCGATGGCGGCGATGAGCTCGCCGTTGGCCATGCCGGGCAGCCAGCGCTCCTTCTGCTCCTGCGTGCCGAGGTCGACGATGTACGGCGGGCAGACGTCGGAGTGGATGCCGAAGCAGGACGACACGGCGAAGTTGAAGCCGGCGATGACCTCGGCCGCGATCGCGTTGAAGCGGTAGTCCTCGGCCCCCATCCCGCCGAACTCCTCGGGGATGTCGAGGCCGAAGAGGCCCTGCTTGCCGGCCTCCTTCCAGATGTCGCGCTCGACGGCCTTGACCTCGAGCATCTGCTCGGCGCGCGGCTTGAGCGTGCGCTCGACGAACTCGGCGACGGAGGCGCGGAAGTCCTCGTGCTCGGCGGCGTAGACGTTGCGGGGCATGCGGCTCCTCGGCTCGGTGGGCGGACGGCGGCGGCACGCCACCGTTGACTAAGCGCTTGCTTAGTCTGACGCCGGTGCGGCATGCTGTCAACCGTGCCCGCGACCACTCCTGCGACCGAGACCGCCGTCCTCGCCGCGCTCGCGCCCGAGGGCGGGCGGCCGGGTGGCGCCACCGACGTCGGCGACACCGCGACGCGGGTGATGCTCGCCGCCGCCGACGCGTTCGCCGAGAACGGCTTCCCCGCGACGACGACGCGCGACATCGCCTCGCGGGCCGGCCTCTCCCCTGCCGGCGTCTACGTGCACTTCTCGTCCAAGGAGAAGCTGCTCTTCGAGATCAGCCGGCGCGGCCACGCCCGGGCCCGCGACCTCCTCGTCGCCGCGGCCTCCGACGCCGCCTCCCCCACCGAGGCCCTCCGCGCGATCATCGGCGGGTTCTCGCGCTGGCACGCCGAGCACCACCAGCTGGGCCGGATCGTCCAGTTCGAGTTCCGCCACCTCTCCCTCGAGCACCAGGCCGAGGTCATCGACCTGCGCAAGGAGATCGACCGGGTCGTCGCCGACGTGCTGCGCGACGGCGTCGAGTCCGGCGAGCTCGACGTCGAGGACGTCCCCACGACCGCGCTGGCCCTGCTGTCGATGGCCATCGACGTCGCCCGCTGGTACGTCCCCGGCGGCCGACGCACCCCCGAGATGGTCGAGCGCACCTACGGCGACCTCGCCGTGCGCCTCGCCGGCGGGCGCCGCTGACCCCTCGCCCGCACCGGGCAACGGCCGCTGCGCGGACCGGCCCTCTCCGGCCGATAGCCTGACGCGGTGACGGAGCACGGCCACGGCGGATCCCCCTCGATCGCGACCCCCGACTACTGGTGGTACGTCGCGCGGGCCGACCTGCTCGAGGTCGCCCTGCGCGAGCTCGTCGACGGGGCCGACACCGCCCTCGACCTGGGCAGCGCGGACGGCCCGAGCGCCGCCTGGTTCCGGGAGGCCGTGGGGCGCACCGCCTCCCTCGACATCGACCCCCGCGGCCTCGCCGCGAACGGGGTCTGCGGCTCGGCGCTCGCCCTGCCCTTCGAGGACGCCTCCTTCGACGCCGTCGCCGCCTTCGACGTCATCGAGCACTGCGCCCCCGAGGCCGACGCCCTCGCCGAGGTGCGCCGCGTCCTGCGGCCGGGCGGGCGCTTCCTCATGTCGGTGCCGGCCTACACCTGGGCGTGGTCGGACTTCGACGTCGCCAACGGCCACCACCGCCGCTACACGAGGCGGCGCGCGGTCGCGTCCCTCGAGCGGTCCGGCTTCCGGGTCGAGCGCGCGACGTACGGCTTCAGCACCGTCTTCCCCCTCTTCGTCGCCGAGCGCGCGGCCCGCAAGGTGGCGGGCCGCACCGCGGACGGCGCCGCCGACATCGTCGAGGTGCCGCGGGTCCCACGGCCGCTCAACGCGACGCTGCGCGCGATGTGCCGGGTCGACCGCGCGCTCCTGCGGCGGACCGACCTCCCCTTCGGCTCGTCGGTCTTCGTCGGGGCGACGCGGGTCGGCTGACCGCGCCCCCGCCGGGCTCAGCCGTCGAGCGGCCCCCCGGAGACGACCCGGGCGCGGACGTCGGCGGCCGTCGCCGCCAGGCCGGCCGCAAGGGGGGTCGAGGCGAGGACGTCGACCTCGGGCCACGTCACCGACGCCAGCCGTAGGTCGAGGACCTGCCCGGCCCCGCCCGGCGCCATCGCCGTGCGGACCGGCCGGTGGAAGACCCGCCGCGCCTCCGAGACGAGGTGGCCGACGGTGACCGGACGCCCGGAGGCGACGACCTTGGGGACGAGCACGCCGGGCGCCTCCGCCCGGACCAGGTCGGCGCAGCGCCGGAGCATCTGCGCGACGTCGGCGACGTACACGTAGTCGCGGATCGTGTCGAGCGAGACGAAGACCGGCAGCGGGCGGGTCATCGCGTGGGCGAGGCACAGCTGGGACAGCAGCCCCTGCGGCTTGCCCAGCGTCTGGCCGGGTCCGTAGACGTTGGCCAGCCGGGCGGCGACGGCCCGGCTGCCGGTGCGGGCGACCGCGGCGGCCAGCGCCTCCTCCATCGCCAGCTTGGTGCGGCCGTAGGGCACGAGCGGGGCGGGCGGGGTGGCCTCCGTGAACGGCGGCGCCCCGGACCCGGCGTAGAGGCCGCCGGCCGACGACGCGAGGACGACGACCCCGTCGCCGTCCGGGTCCTCGGGCAGGAGCGCGCAGAAGCGCTCGAAGACGCGCAGCTCGGCGGCGAGGGCGTCCGCGCCGGTGGCCACCACCCCGGCCCCGGCGCACCACGCGAGCACCCAGGGACCCCCGTCGGCACGCCGGACGACGTCGTCGAGGTCGTGGCGCAGCACCTCGAGGGAGCGCTCCTCGTCGGCCCACGGGACCCGCGAGGTGGCCACCTCGTGGCCGGCCGCGTGCAGGGCGCCGACGAGGTGGCGCCCGACCAGCCCGCCGGAGCCGACCACCCAGGCACGCGGCGGCCCGGACGGGCCCTGGCTCACGCCTGGTCCCGCCCGAGCGGACCGTCGCGGCGGTCGCGGACCGGCAGGTACAGCGGCTTGCCCATCGCCATGTTGACCGCCATGCCGACGTACTCGGCGATCACGCCCAGCGCGAAGAGGATGGCGCCCGTCGAGGCCATGAGCAGGACCATCGTCGAGGTCCAGCCGGGCGCCTCCCAGCTGCCGGACACCCGCCCGACGACGAGCACGAGCGCGACGAGCGGGGCGAGGACGACGGCGGCCGCGCCGGTGACGCTGACGAGGCGCAACGGGGTGGTGCCGCTGCTCAGGACGAGGCGCCAGAAGTGCGAGGCGAGGCGGCGCAGGTCGTAGCCCGAGGGGCGCCCGCCCTCCTCGCGCATCGGGACCCCCGCCGTCGTGGTGCGGCGCGCCACCCACGAGATGGCGACGTCGAGGTAGATGCCCGGCCCGGCGTACGCCGCGACCGAGCGGGCGACCTCCCCGAGGACGAGCCGGAAGCTGTTGAAGTCGGCGGCCGGGGCGCCCTTGGCCATCCGCCCGACGATCCACTTGGCCGACCGGGAGGCGAAGTTGCGGGCGGCGCCGTGCGGGGGCTGGTTCGACGGCCTGGCGTAGACGACGTCGGCCTGCTCGGACATCGCCGCGTCGAGCAGGACGCCGATGTCGGCCGGGTCGTGCTGACCGTCCTCGTCCATCGTCACGACCCACTCGCCGCCCGAGGCCGAGATACCGGCGAGGGTCGCCGCGTGCTGGCCGAAGTTGCGGCTCAGCCAGACGGCGCGCACCCAGTCGTGCTCGGCGGCCAGCTCGCGGACCACGACGTCCGAGCCGTCCGGGCCGCAGTCGTCGACGAGCACGAGCTCGTCGACGACGTACGCGCGGCCGGCCGGTGTGGTCCCGACGCTCGTCAGCGGCTCGAGCTCCGTGACGAGCGCGGGCAGCGTCGAACGCCCTTGGTACACCGGGACGATGACCGAGATCCGGTGCGGGAGTTGCTCATCGGACGGCACGGCTGCTCCGGAGGGCTCGGGCGACACGGGTCGCGACGTCGGTCAGTCGCGGGTCAGCTTGCGGTACGTGACGCGGTGCGGGCGCGCCGCGTCCTCACCGAGGCGCTCGACCTTGTTCTTCTCGTACGCCTCGAAGTTGCCCTCGAACCAGTACCAGCGCGACGGGTTCGCCTCGGTGCCCTCGTAGGCGAGGATGTGCGTCGCGACGCGGTCGAGGAACCACCGGTCGTGGCTGATGACCACGGCGCAGCCCGGGAAGTCGAGCAGCGCGTTCTCGAGCGAGCCGAGGGTCTCGACGTCGAGGTCGTTGGTCGGCTCGTCGAGGAGCAGCAGGTTGCCGCCCTCCTTGAGCGTCAGCGCCAGGTTGAGGCGGTTGCGCTCACCACCGGAGAGGACACCGGCCTTCTTCTGCTGGTCCGGGCCCTTGAAGCCGAACTGGCTGACGTAGGCGCGGCTGGGGATCTCGACCTGGCCGACGTTGATGTAGTCGTGGCCGCCGGAGACGGTCTCCCAGAGGTTCTTCGTCGGGTCGAGGCCACCGCGGCTCTGGTCGACGTAGGAGATCTTGACGGTCTCGCCGACGTCGACGCTGCCGCCGTCGGCCTCCTCGAGGCCGACGATCGTCTTGAAGAGCGTCGTCTTGCCGACGCCGTTCGGGCCGATAACCCCGACGATGCCGTTGCGCGGCAGGGTGAAGGAGAGGTCCTCGATGAGGACGCGGTCGCCGAAGCCCTTCGTGAGGTTCTTGACCTCGATGACCTTGCTGCCCAGGCGCGGCCCCGGCGGGATCTGGATCTCCTCGAAGTCGAGCTTGCGGGTGCGCTCAGCCTCGGCGGCCATCTCCTCGTAGCGGGCGAGGCGCGCCTTGGACTTGGTCTGCTTCGCCTTCGCGTTGGAGCGGACCCACTCGAGCTCCTCGGCGAGGCGCTTGGCGAGCTTGGCGTCCTTCTTGCCCTGGATCGCCAGTCGGGCCTGCTTCTTCTCGAGGTAGGTCGAGTAGTTGCCCTCGTAGGGGTAGGCGCGGCCGCGGTCGAGCTCGAGGATCCACTCGGCGACGTTGTCCATGAAGTACCGGTCGTGCGTCACGGCGACGACGGCGCCGTGGTAGCTCGCGAGGTGCTGCTCGAGCCAGAGCACGGACTCGGCGTCGAGGTGGTTGGTCGGCTCGTCGAGGAGCAGCAGGTCGGGCTTCTGCAGGAGCAGCTTGCAGAGGGCGACGCGGCGACGCTCACCACCGGAGAGGACGGTGACGTCGGCGTCCGGCGGCGGGCAGCGCAACGCGTCCATCGCCTGCTCGAGCTGGGAGTCGAGGTCCCAGGCGTCGGCGGCGTCGATGGCCTCCTGCAGCTGCCCCATCTCGGCCATCAGCGCGTCGAAGTCGGCGTCCGGCTCGGCCATCTCGGCGGAGATCGCGTTGTAGCGGTCGACCTTCGCCTTGATCTCGCCGGCGCCCTCCTCGACGTTGCCGAGGACGGTCTTCTCCTCGTTGAGCTCGGGCTCCTGCATGAGGATGCCGACCGTGTAGCCCGGGGTCAGGCGCGCCTCGCCGTTGGACGGCTGGTCGAGGCCGGCCATGATCTTGAGGACGGACGACTTGCCGGCGCCGTTCGGTCCGACGACGCCGATCTTGGCGCCGGGCAGGAACGAGAGCGTGACGTCGTCGAGGATGACCTTGTCGCCGTGCGCCTTGCGGGCACGCGACATCACGTAGATGAACTCGGGCATGGGCCCCAGCCTAACGAGCCGGGACCCCCTGCCCGAATCCGCGGCGCCCGCCGCCGCGCCCTCAGGCGGCGTCCTCCCGGGCCGGGGGCACGAGCGGCCCGGTGTCGGCCGCCGCGGCCCGGTGCCCGTCGTCCTCGCCGACCACCTCGTAGCCGTCGCGCAGCGCGTCGCCGAACCCGCTCGCCGGCAGGGCGGGCGCGAGGTCGCCGTTGCGGGTGTAGCTGGTGCTGCCCCACCGCAGGTCGTGCCCGAGGGCGTCTGCGGCGATCTCGACGACCGCGCCGGACGAGCCGTCGTCGCGCCGGAACTGGCGCACCCGCTGCCGGCCGGTGACGACGACCGGGTGCCCCTTGCGCAGCGACCGCGACGCGTTGTCGCCCATGGTGCGGTAGGCCGTGACGTCGTAGTAGCTGGGCTCGGAGTCGGTCCACCGCCCGGGCTCGGAGCGGTCCTGGTGCCGCTCGGACTGGGCGATGCGGAAGACCGTGAACGGCCCGGCGCGGCCCTGCTTGACGACGGGGTCGGCCACGAGGCGCCCCTGGACCGTCACGTGCGTCTCGTACATCGTGTGCTCCTCCCCGGGTCCCGTCCGTCGGGACCCCTCGGGACCACCCTCGGCTCCACGGTGCACGGCGACAACGGGTCGCGCACGATCTGTGGACGACGGTGGTGAACGGGCGCGCCTGTGGACGACGCCGACCGAGAGGCACCGGGGCACCGAGACCGCGAGAAGGCCGGCTCAGACCTCCGCGGCTCGGCGCAGGGCCGTGCGGGTCGCGGCGTGGCGCTCGAGCACCAGCCGCACCGGGGCGAGGACCTCGGCGTCGGCGACGCGCGCGATCGACGCGCGCAGCCGCGCGTCCATCACCGCACCCCGCCGTCGGGCCCCCACCGCCGCCAGCCACGCCGCGAGCAGCGCGAGGAGCGGCCCGAGCAGCAGGCCTCCGAAGAGCAGGAGGAACGGCACCGGCAGCGCCCCGACCCGCGGCACGTCGGGAACGACCGTGTCGAGCTGCAGCCACCCGGCGACGACGTACGCGGACAGCCACAGCAGGCCCACGAGGGCGGCCGCGGCCAGCAGCGACTGCAGGACGCCCACGACCCGCCACCAGACCGGGGGCCGGGCGTGCAGCGAGGTGCCGACGACGGCCTGGTCGAGCGCGTCACCGATCTCGGGGCCGGCCGGCGTGGCCGCGCGCTCGACGGCCTCCGACCACGGCACGGGCAGGTCGCTGCCGGCGCGGTCCGCGACCCGACGGGTGGCGAGGGCGACCGCGGCCCGGGCGGCCGGGGTCGGCGGGGGCAGCGACGAGCGGCCGAGCACGGAGCGCACGTCGGACTCGGTGACCCGCACGTCGCGGCCGTCGAGCCGCAGCCGACGCAGCGGCCGCGCCCGCAGCCGGTGCACCCAGCGGCTGAGCGGCCACCCGGTGCGGGACGCGGCCTCCATCCGGTAGTCCCGGACGACGGCGTCGACGACGGTGGGCACGCCCGCCGCCCGGGCCAGCGCCTCGAGCAGCTCGGCGCGGGTCGCGTCGTCGACCTCGGGCTCGGCGTCGGCCACGGCGCCCCCGAGGGAGCCGGCCACCGTGCGGACGTCGGCCGCGAGGCGGGCGCGGGCGGTGGCCCGGCTCGCGACGGCGTTGGCCAGCCGCTGGCGCAGCTCGTCGAGGCCGGCGCCGCTGGCCACGGAGGTGGCGAGCACCGTCGCGCCGGGCACGCCGTCGCGCTCCATGAGGCGCACGAGGTCGGTGCGGCAGCGCGCGACGTCCTCGGCCGCGAGCCGGTCGGCCTGGTTGAGGACGACGACCGTCACGGCCTCGTGGGCCGCCAGCGCGGCGACGTGGTCGTCGTGGAGGCGGGCGTCGGCGTACTTCTGGGGGTCGGTGACCCAGACGAAGAGGTCGACGAGCTCGAGCACCCGGGCGGCCTCGTCGCGGTTGCTGCTCTCGCGGGAGTCGACGTCGGGGAGGTCGAGGAGCACGAGGCCCTCGAGCGTGCCGAGCTGGCCGCCGGGCCCCTCCCCCTCGACGAGGTGGCGCGAGCCGACGCCGAGCCAGTCGAGCAGCTCCCCAGCGGGCTCGTCGCCCCACACGGCGGCGGTCGGGGTCGAGGTCGTGGGGCGGCGCACCCCGACGGTCGCGACGTCGGCGCCGACGATCGCGTTGAAGAGCGAGGACTTGCCGCTGCCGGTGGCGCCGGCCAGCGCGACGACCGTGTGGGCACCCGCGATGCCCGTGCGCTGCCCCACCTTGGCGACGACCTGCGCCGCCCGTGCGGACTCGGTCGCGGGCAGCTCGCGGCCACCGGCGTCGACGGCCGCCGCCAGCGCGTCGGAGGCGGCGGCGAGGCGCTCGGGCGACACCGTGGCGCCGTGCGCCCGGCCCTTGAGGAGGGGGCTCACGGGCGTGCCGTCCGCAGGCGCGCCGCGGCCGCGGCGATGGCGTCGGCCTGCCCGGCCGGCGCGGCGTGCGCGGTGAGAGCGGCGGTGAAGCGCTCGCGCTCCTGCGCGAACTGGTCGTCGGCGAGCTCGAGCAGCCGGGCGCGCGCCTTGGCCGCCATGTCGCGCACCGCCTGGTCGCCGAAGATGGCCTCGAGCACGCGCTGGGCCAGCACCGACGTGCCCCCGGCGATCCCGATCTCGGCCCCGACGAGGCCACCGGTCTGCGCGAAGGCGACGAGCATGAGGAACAGGCCGATCGCGTTGACGCCGTAGGCCGCGACCCGCGCGTTGGTGCGCCGGCCCTTGCCCTCGGTGCGGACGAGCTCGAGCACCTCGCCCTGCCAGTCGCGCACGAGGCGCTCGACGGCGGAGGCGTCGCCGCCCGCGCTGGACCCGGGAGGGACGTCGGCGAGGACCGCCGGGCCGCCCGGCAACCGTCGCCAGGTGCGGGCGGTGTCGGCCTGCGCCGACTCGAGGTTGGCGAGCAGCATCGCGGCGACCCCCGTGTGCAGGGCCTCGCCCAGCCCCTCGGCCGGCGCGGTGCGGCCGGTGACGGCGGCGGTGATGCGGTCGCGCCAGCGGCTGACCGTGGACTCGACCTGACGGAAGAACTCGCCCGTGCCCACGAACTCCTGCCAGCGCGCCAGCACCTCGCCGCGCAGCAGCGTGCCGTCGGTCATCCCGTCGGCGACCCGGCGGTGGCCGGCGCCGAACGCGTCGACGGCGGCGGCCTCGAGGGCGTCACGGGCGGCGTCCTGCTCGCGGCTCGCGGCCACGAGCTCGTCCGCGCGACCGGTGAGGGAGGCGACGGCGCCGCGCAGCGTCTGCGACACGACGATGTCGCGGGCCCGGGCGTCACCGGCGAGCGCCTCGAGCCAGGAGCGCAGGCGGGCGAAGGACTCGGCGGGCAGGCGGCCGGCGTCGTCGAGGGGCCTCTCGGGGACCGTGAACACCGGTGCGGTCGGCAGGCCCTGGTCGCGCAGCATCGACGCGAGGTGCGGCCGGATCTCGTCGACGGCCTCCGGCGGCACCCGGTCGAGCACGACGGCGACGGCGGTGCCGCGGTCGGCCGCGGTGCGCAGCAGGTCCCACGGCACGGCGTCCGCGTAGCGCGCGGCCGTCGTGACGAACAGCCACAGGTCGGCCGCGCCGAGCAGCTGGGTCGCGAGCTCGCGGTTGGCCGAGACGACGGAGTCGATGTCGGGAGCATCCAGGAGCGCGAGACCGGGCCGCAGCGCCGGCGACGCGACGAGGCGCACGGTGCCCGGCTGGTCCTCTCCGGGGTCGTGGCCGGTCACCCGGGCGAGGCCCGGCAGGACGCGGGCGTCCTCGAACCAACGTCCGTCGTCGGGGTGGTGGACGAGCACCGGCGAGGTCGTCGTCGGCCGCAGCACGCCGGAGCGGCTGACCGCCTCGCCCACGACGGAGTTGACGAGCGTGGACTTCCCGGCGCCCGTCGAGCCGCCGACGACGGCGAGCAGCGGGGCGTCGAGCGAGCGCAGGCGGGGCAGCACGTAGTCGTCCAGCTGGTCGAGCAGCTGCCGCCGCGTGACCTCGGCCTCGGCCCTCCCCGGGACGTCGAGCGGGAGCGTCGCCGCGTCGACAGCGGCCCGCAGCCCCTCGACGGCAGAGACCACGCCCTCCACGTCCCGGTCCGCACCCACCCTCGAATCCTATAGAGGCTTCCGTGTCCGGTCGTCCATTCGCCGTGCTCGCGGACGATGATGTCGCTCGTGCGCGTCTTCGTCGCGGTCCTGCCGCCCCCCGAGGTCGTCGAGGACCTCGCCTCCTTCCTCGAGCCCCGCCGTGACGTCGAGGGCCCCCGGTGGGGGTCGCCCGCCCAGTGGCACCTCACGCTCGCGTTCGCCGGCGGGATGCCCGCGCACGTGCTCGAACCGCTCGTCGACGCGGTGGAGTCCGTTGCGGCAGAGCGCTCCCCGCTGTCGTTGCGGCTGGCGGGCGGAGGGTGCTTCCCCGACCCGACGCGCGCCCGCGTGCTGTGGACCGGTGTGGAGGACGGCGGTTCGCTCGAGCCCCTGTCGCGCGCCGTGCGCTCCGCGGCCGCAGTGGTCGGTGCTGCACCCGAGGGCGGTCCCTTCGTGCCGCACCTCACGCTGGGGCGCTTCCCGCGGCCGGTCGACCCGACGCGCTGGCTGCGCGTCCTCGACACCTACCGCGGGCCGCAGTGGGTCGCCGACGAGGTCGTCGTCGTCCACTCGCACCTCCCGACCGAGCGCGGCCACCGGCCCCGGCACGAGGTCGTGGCCCGGTGCGCCCTCGGCGCCCCGACCGCCGGCTGACCGCCCGCTTCGCCCCGCCCGCTCCGGTCCTCGTGGCATCTCGGTCGTCCTCCGCGTCTCCTTCCCCACTTCTTGCGAGTTCCGCCGCCGACACGCCGCGCGGACGGCGCGTCGACCGGCGGAACTCGCAAGAAGTCGGTGATGGGGTTCCGCCCCGGGGCGGTCCCTACACTGTGGGCCGGCGCCTCGACGGCGCCCGGCCCCCGTAGCTCAGCTGGATAGAGCAAGAGCCTTCTAATCTCGAGGTCGCAGGTTCGAGTCCTGCCGGGGGCGCCGTCGAAAACGTGGCCTGACCTGCACAAACACGGTTTCGCATTCCGTAGCGTGCCCTAAGCCGCGCCGTGATGACGCGCTTGCCTCCTTCGGAGACTGTGAACTACAGTTGACACATGGTCGACGTCGTCAGGTCTTCGACGTTCGATCGGTGGTTACGCAAGCTGAAGGACCGGAGGGCCGCCGCGCGGGTCCTGGTCCGCGTCCAGCGACTGGCCGCCGGCAACCCCGGCGACGTGAAGCCGGTCGGAGGTGGCATCTCCGAGCTGCGCATCGACTACGGCCCGGGCTACCGGGTCTACTACCTGCATGAAGGTGACCGGCTGATCCTGCTGCTCTGCGGCGGGGACAAGTCATCACAAAGTGCCGACATCGCAAACGCGCACGAGATCGCCCGACAGTGGAGAACGAAACCAGGAGGAGAACGATGACCGGCACGAGTGAGACCTTCTCCCCCTTCGATGCTGCCGACTACCTGGCGACCTTCGATGACGTCGCGGCCTACCTCGAGGCGGTCATCGACGAGGGCGACGACGACCCCGCCCTCATCACCCAGGCGCTCGGAGCCATCGCCCGCTCCGGCAACGTCAGCGAACTCGCGCGTCGCGCCGGCATGAGCCGGGAAGGTCTGTACAAGGCGCTGTCTGCCGACGGCAACCCCAGCTTCGCGACCGTGCTCAAGGTGTCGCGGGCGTTGGGGTTACGGCTTCACTTCGAGTCCATCGCCTAAGCGCACACCATTGACCGGTCGCACCATCCGCGGCATGACCGGACCTAGGGCCTGTCTCGCTCCACGGGCCTAGCCCGATGCTTCCTCCGGGGAGTAGCCAAGAAGCGACAGAGCCAGCGGCGCGTCTAGCTGCCTCACGGCCAATGCCCACAGCGCATCCATTAACTGCTCTTGCCCTCGTACCAAGATCCACGCTTCGACATCCCAGAGCCGACACTCCGTCCGCCGACCGCGGTAGGTCGACTCAAACTTGACGGACGAAAGGGTGGGCTGGCCGACGATCGTGCTGTGGGCCAAGAGGTTACGTACGCGAATCGAGGTCGAGGCCGCATCGAGCAGAGGCCCTGCCGACGGATCTCCTGCTGTGAGTTCACGTAGCTGCGACAGCTTCCTGTCGGGGCTCAGGGTCGACGTGATCCCCGAGTAAAGAACATTCACCGCATCCGCGTCGCGCCCGACAAGAGCCGCCAAACACCACGCGAGCCGGTCGTCGACCGCGACGCCCATCCCCACCAGTCGGTAGGCGACGGCCTGCCACTTGGCGCGCAACTCACTCTCTCGCTGCAGCCGCTTCTGCCACTCTTCCCCCAGCTCCTCCATGCGTCTTGACGCTAACAAACGACGGTCACCCGGGGCCGGCTTCCGGAGCTCCCCAGGGGCGGCAGATCCGTGCGTTGGGTTACCTGTCACTGCGTGAAGGGGTTCAGTGTCGGGGCCGCTTGGCAAACACGATCGCGAAGGCACGGGCGACTGCCGTGAAGGGCCCGTCGGAGCGATCGGGATTACGTCGGTGAGGCAGGTCCACCAGAATCGCGCGACCTGCGTCATCGGAGATGGCGGCCAAGTCATCGACTCGAAGGAGCCGTCGAAGCCGTGACTCGGTGATTCGTGTGTGCCAGCCGAACGCGGAGTGGCGCTCAAAGGCCGACCGTTCCTCAGCCGTCGCAGCAGGCCCGACGAGGTACCCCCACCTTCCAGCCTCGGGCCACTGACGGTCGCGCCGGTATGCCTCAGCCAGGAGTGCGCGTACTTCTTGGTCGTGCGGATACGTGATGACGAGCCCCTTAAGCCGGTCACGGGCTTTCCGGGCATCTCCAGCCTCCAGGTCCCGTTTAGCCCGCGCCAGCCCATCCACGAGGCCAGAATGCCCGCTGTGGAGTGTCCGCACGACCAGATTCCCGCCTGTTCCTGCGCGCCGGGTGCGCCACGAGGCCCTCGGTGACGGCCTGGCCCATGATCGCCCGCAGCAGCGAGTAGGCGTGCGCTCGCTGGGTGGGGTGCGCCGGCCCGAGGAAGTCGTACCAACGAGTGACGTCGTCACGGGTGATGCTGCGCAGCGGCTCGTCGCCGAACGTAGGGAAGACGAGCCGCTCGAGCTGCGAGGCATACAGGGCGCAGGTGCGCGGTCTCAGCGGCTCGCCGCGGACCCGGCGCCGGTCGATCGCCCCCGGCGCGTACTCGCGCAGCGTCATGGCCCCGCGCAGGGCGAGCGCGCGTCGCTTGGGTGGCTCCCACTGGTCGGATTCGATCAGTCGGTGCTCGACCGCCAGCCAGTGCTCGGCGTCGATCTTGGCCTCGAAAGTGCCCGGTGCCGTGTGGCGCGCCAGGTCGGGGCCGGCGTAAGAGGCCTGGAAGCGACCCGAGGGCAGCCGGCGTACCTTGCCGAACCCCCGACGAGACCTCTTGCGTGCGGTCGTGACCCTTCGCTCCCTCCCCCGGGCGTGCCCTATACGTGCCCTAACGGTGACTAGATGTGGTCATCTGTGACCTCTCGTGAGCACTCGCAGCGGAGGGCAAACACGCAGGTCAGAGCCCTATTTTGCCAGATCAGCGGGCTGCGGGGAAACGGCCGATCGGCAGGTTCGAGTCCTGCCGGGGGCACCGGTCCGGATGCGCGGAGCGCATCGGAGCGGGCGACCCCGGCGGGACGACGGGAGCCGGAGGGCTCGCCGCGACGAAGGAGCGGAGAGCCCTCCGGCGGACCTGCCGGGGGCGCCCCAGCGACGGGTCGAGGTATCCGGCCGATGCCTCACCACGGCGGGATACCTCGACCCGATGCGCCCATCATCCGCATCGAGGTCAAATGAGACCGGCTGACGGTCGGGTTTCACCTCGACCCGGCACACCCCAGCGCGGTCGAGGTGGAAGGAGACCGGCTGCTGGTCGGGTTTCACCTCGACCCGTCCGGCGGGTCAGCCCCGGGCGAGCATCCGCGAGCGCCGCAGCGCCATCTCGGCGAGGGCTGCGGCGACGTCGGGCACGACCGAGTCGTCGAACGCGGCGCGCGGCGAGTGGTTGTCCTCGGCGAGGGTGTGGTCCTCGAGCGCGCACGCCGACACGTTGAGGTACGCGCCCGGGACCTCCTCGAGGACGAACGACATGTCCTCCGAGCCCGCCTCGGGGTTGGCCATCTCGGCCCACCGGTCGGCGCCGAACAGGTCGAGCACCACCGAACGCGCGACGTCGAACTCGGTCTCGTCGTTGACGGTCACGGGGTACCCGTTGGCGATCGTCACCTCGGCCCGCAGCCCGTGCGCGGCCGCGACCCCCTCGGCCAGGCGCGAGAAGACGGCGTGCGCCTTGGCCCGCTGCTCCGCCGAGAACGTCCGCAGCGTCGCCTCGATGCGGGCGTCGTCCGGGATGATGTTGTCCTTCGTCCCGGCAGCGACCTTGCCGACGGTGAGCACCACCGGGTCCCAGATCGAGAACTGCCGGGTCAGCGCGTTCTGGAACGCGAGGACGATCTCGCAGGCCACCGGCACCGGATCCTTGGCCCGCTCGGGGGCGGACCCGTGCCCGCCGACGCCGCGGACGTCGACGAACAGCTCGTCGGCGGCCGCCATGAGCGGCCCCGGCCGCCCGAACCACGTGCCCCGCGGGTGGTCGGCCGAGTAGACGTGCACCGCGTAGGCGGCGTCGACCCGACGGCCCGCGGCCTCGAGCAGCCCCTCGGCGATCATCGGCTCCGCGCCGCCGGGACCCTCCTCGGCGGGCTGGAACATGAGGACGACGTCGCCGACGAGCTCGTCGCGCAGCTCGTGCAGCACCCGTGCCGCACCCACGAGCCCGGCGACGTGGAGGTCGTGGCCGCAGGCGTGCATCGCCCCGACCCGCTCGGAGCGGTAGTCGACGTCGACCTCCTCGGTGACCGGCAGCGCGTCCATGTCGCCGCGCAGCAGCACGACCGGGCGCTCCCCCGCGTGCGGCGCCCGCCCGCGCAGCACGGCGACGACGGACGACAGCCCCTCGCCCGTCGTCACCTCGAGGTCCAGCCCGGCGAGCTCCTCGAGGACGACCGCCTGCGTGTCGGGCAGGTGCAGCCCGATCTCCGGCATCCGGTGCAGCCGGCGGCGCAGCGCGACGAGGTCCGGTCCGAGGCGGTGGGCGGTGTCGAGGGAGGCGGTCACCCGACCCACCCTGCCATCACCAGCCGGCCGTGCCGACGAACTCGCCGCGCCGCGCGGTCAGCGCCCCGAGCAGCTCGCGCTCCTGCCCGAGGGCGTGGTCGTCGGCGGCGTCGTGGTGCATCCGGCGCCGCAGCAGCGCGAGCTCGCTCGCGGTGTCCTGGAAGGCGCGCATCGCCGACAGGCCGCGCGTCCCGGCGTTGGCGCGCGCCCACAGCCGGGCCTCGCGCCGACGCGTCATCGACGAGAGCATCGACACCTCGGACCGGGTCAGCCACCCCGCGTCGGCGTACGGCCGCAGGTACTGCCCGATGAGGCGGCCCTCCCGGCGTCTCGCCCAGACGACGAACGCGACGTAGGCGAGGAAGACCGGCACCTCGACGAGGACGTAGACGGTGACGAGCCCGGCGCCGCCCGAGACCGCCGCGAGGTTCCACAGCCCGTGCGCGACGACCGCCAGGAGGTAGCCCGCGACGGGGGCCAGCAGCCGCACCCCCCACGAGCGGCTCGTCGCGGCGACCCCGATCCCGGCGCCGGTGAGGATCGTGAACATGGGGTGCGCGAACGGCGACAGCAGGCAGCGCGCGACGAACGTCGCCGTCAGCGCCTCGCGCCCGCCGTCAGTGTACGCCTGGGCGAGGTACTGGATGTTCTCGGTGAAGGCGAACCCCGCGGCCGTCACGCCGGCGTAGACCATCCCGTCGGTCACGCCGTCGAACTCGCGCCGCAGGAACCACCACACGAGCAGGACGAACGCCCCCTTGAGCGCCTCCTCGACGAACGGGGCGACGAGCACCGCCGTCGTCGCGAGGGCCGCGTCGGGGTCGGTCGCGCTGCGCAGCACCACGATCGCACTCGTGTTGAACACCGCCGCGACGAGCGTCGCCACCAGCGCTCCCCAGAGGAACGCGGCCACGAGGTAGCGCGTCGGCTCGGACTCGAAGCGGTCCAGCCAGAGGAAGGTCGGGATGACGATGCCGAGCGGCACGACCGCGACGGCGAGGGCCAGCAGCACGGTCTGGACGCCGAACGTCGCTCCGAGGTAGGCGGACACGACGAGGGCGGCGACGAGGAAGCCCACGCCGGCGACGCTCGCCACGACCCAGGACCGCAGCGCCGACCGGGTCGTCGGGTCCTCGCGCCGCGTGACGACCGGCGCCGCCCGCAGGTCCTCGCTCATGCGCCGAACCCTAGCGGGGATGCGGGGTTCGGGGCCCTGACCACGGTCGGGTCGGCCTAGCATGGCCCGCATGTCCGCCACCACCGACCGCACCCACACCGACCGCATCGTGTGGATCGACTGCGAGATGACCGGTCTGTCCCTCGAGGCCGACGCACTCGTCGAGGTGGCGGCGCTCGTCACCGACTTCGACCTCACCGTCCTCGGTGACGGCGTCGACGTCGTCGTGCGCCCCCCGGACGCCGCCCTCGAGCAGATGAACGACTTCGTGCGCGGGATGCACACCACCTCCGGGCTCCTCGACGAGCTCGCCGCGGGCGTCTCCCTCGAGGACGCCGAGGCGATGGTCCTCGACTACGTGCGCCAGTGGGTGCCCGAGCCGGGCCGGGCACCGTTGGGCGGCAACACGGTCGCGACCGACCGCGCCTTCCTCGCCCGCGACATGCCGGCGCTCGAGTCGCACCTGCACTACCGGATCATCGACGTGTCCTCGATCAAGGAGCTCTCGCGACGCTGGTTCCCGCGGGCCTACTTCTCGGCGCCGACCAAGAGCGGCGGCCACCGCGCGCTGGCCGACATCCGCGAGTCCATCGCCGAGCTGCGCTACTACCGGGAGGCGGTCTTCGTCGCCCCGCCCGGTCGCTCGAGCGAGGAGCTGCGCGAGCTCGCGGCCCGGCACGTCGTCGACCACTCCGCCCCGGTGTCGGCCGCGAGCGGGGCGCCCGGCGCCACCGCGTCGGACGCCTGAGGGGCGCCGGTCCCGGGGGTGGTCACGACCACCCCCGCGGACCCGGTACGATAGCTGCGCCACGGGCTCACGGGGCCTCTTCGCAGGTCCGGATCCCGTCGTGGTGGGCGTAGCTCAGCTGGTAGAGCATCGCGTTGTGGTCGCGAGGGTCGCGGGTTCAAGTCCCGTCGCTCACCCCACGAAGCCGCAGGTCAGAGCGGTGAAGAGGGCCCGGTGCCCCCCGAGAGAGGGGGCGCCGGGCCTTCGTCGTCACCACATCGACGCCGCCGACCCTGACCGACGGCCTTCATGTGCGAGTGCCGCGGAACCTGCACGCCCGCACGGTGCGCCGTGTCCACCGGCACGACACCGCAGGAGCACCCACCCATGTGGTACGAGATGCGCAGCCAGACCCAGCACCGCGTCTATCGGCGCGAGACAGGCAAGAAGAAGTACGAGGCGTTCGCCACCGAGGCCGAGGCCCGCGCCGTCCTCACGCACTGCCGCACCCACGGTGTCTCCGTCGTCCTCGCGGCGATGGCGAGCTCGCGGGAGGCCGTCCCGGCCAGCACGCCGGCCCCGACAGCACCGACCGAGGTCCCCAGGCTCGCAGGGTCCCTACGGGCACCGGAACTCACCGGCATCACGCTGAAGTGGCTCGCGACCCACTACGTGACAAACACGACACAGGCCAACGAGGTGACCAAGGACGGCTACCTGCGGGACATCGAGCGCTTCATCCTCCCGTACTTCGGCGACATCGACATCGCACTGGTGCAGACGCACTCGCTCCCTCTCGCAGACGGCAGCGAGTGGCCTTTCCCCACCGTGGTGGCGTGAAAGCAGGAGCCGGCAGGCATGCCCAAGGCGAACGACCCCGGTGCCACGATTGCCGACAAGACCCGCCGCAACATCGAGGCCCTGCTGGCGCAGATCTTCTCCTCAGCGGTCGACTTAGCGCCGGCGCCGCTCCTGCAGCGCGGGCCTCACCCTGGCGAAGGTCGAGGACCTGGAGTGCGTGTTCCCGAGCCGCACTCAGGCACGTTTCCTCCTCGAGCAGCTCGATCCCCGCTCGCAGCGACTCGTCCGCTTCCTGCTGGGCACCGGCGTGCGATGGGGTGAGGCGAAGGCGTTGCAGGTCAAGGACTTCCACGCCGGCGACGGAACCGACCTGGACCCGGCCTACATCCACGTCCACAAGACCTGGAAGAGGCTGACCAAGCGCAAGACAACCTCGGCGCCCGACGCCAAAGGCTGAGCGCGCCGCGGCCACGCCGGCACAGCGCGTCGACCTGCCGAAGGAGATGCCCCCGGTCAGGCCGCACGGCTTCCGGCACAGTCACGCGGCCTGGCTGCTGAGCGCCGGACGACCGGTGCTGGGGTCCAGCGGCGTCTCGGGCACGCCGACCCCGCCACGACCACCCGCATCTACGGCCACCTCACGCCTGAGGTCGGGGAGGAGACGGTCGCGGTCATCGACGCCCACCTGAACGAGCTGATGACGGTCGGCGTGGCCAGCGTCGTGTCTGCTGCGGAGGACTCGACAGTCGACGATGTCGACGCCATCGACGCGACCCTGCCGTTCGTCAGCGACGACGACGACGAGGAGCTGGCCGCCTGACCGATGACGGTCCCCTCGTCCCACCAGGACGAGTGGACCCGTCGTCATGGGCGACTGCGCACGCGGCGCGCACACGAACGGTCCGGCGCATGACCCACGACATCGAGGACGACATGGCCGAAGCGGCCGCCCTCTTGGGGTGGTCGCGCTACACGCTGCGCGACAGGTGCAGCCGCCGCGTGGTACCCCACCATCGTCGCCACTCGACGCGCGGCATCTACTTCACCCCCGAGGACATCGCGGCCATCCGCGCGGGTCGAACCCGCGATGCCGTGAGGACGCCCCCTTCGGTCCCGTCCGAACTCCTGCGGGATCTGCGTGGCCTGACACCGACGCGTCGACGCAGAGTCGGCTGAGCGCCTGCAGAGTGTGACCGAAGTCAGCGTGGGCACCCTGTCGCTCTCGGCTGCGTGTGAACCGGGGGTTGCTGAGGTCCGTCGACACATCGCGGAACGGTGATGGGCGCGGACCCGGTGCTGGTGGCCCTGTATTGCGCTCCCTCCGGATCCGCGAGCTGAGCCCGGACAAGGCGGCCGACGCCCTCGATGGTCGGGGCGCTCACTCGGTGCGGCTGCGCCTGGTGTTGAAGCTCCGACACCGACACCCCTAGGGCACCTACACCGCCCGGGCGCCGGACCAGTTCGTTCGCCGGACGGTGACCGACTCGCCCACGGCGACGCCGCCGACGTTGCGGACGACCGCTAGCCCGTTCGCGCCCACGAGGGAGCGCACGCCGTGGGCGCGCTCGCCGCCGGTGGGGGTGGCTTGCCACCGCCCGTCGTCAATGCGCTCCAGCCGAACCCGGACGAGCGACACGCGTCCGTCCGCCCCCGGGAGCCGCTCCGCAGCCGTCGCTTCCACCTCGTGGGCCACGCCGGACCGTTCTCCGAGCAGGGCGATGGCAGGGACCGCGAGCATCTCGAACGCCACCATCGCCGCCACCGGGTTGCCTGGCAGCCCGACGAACCCGACCGGGCCACCACCCGGTCCCGGCTCGAGGTCCAGCACTCCCAGCACGGCCGGCTTCCCGGGCTTCATCCGCAGCGAGACGGCCTCGACCGGGTGCCGCCCACCGTCGAGGCGGGCGACGAGGTCGGCGGCGCCACCCGAGGCGCCACCGGAGGTCAGCACGAGGTCGACCCGGCCGGACAGCGCGTCGAGCGCCTGCTGCAGGGCCTCGGGGTCGTCGGCCACCAGGGGGAGTCGGAGCGGCACTCCTCCGGCGCGGCGCACGAGCGCCTCGAGCACGGGCCCGTTGACGTCGGGGACGCGCGCGCCCCGCAGATGGCTGCCCGGCGCGACGACCTCGTCCCCTGTGGACAGGACCGCGACGACGGGAGCCCTGGTCACCCACAGCGTGTCGCGACCGGTGGCGGCCGCTAGGGCGATCTCGGCAGGTCCGACGACATCGCCGGCCGCCGCGAGGAGGTCATCCGCGTCCAGGTCCTCACCGCTGCGCCGCACGTGCTGTCTCGGCCGAGGCGCGTCGTGGACCTCGACCCAGGCGGGGACGTCGTCGTGCAACTCCCCTACTGGCGAGCCGCCGGTCTCGGGGGTGCCGGTGAGCTCCCACGGAACGACGGCGTCCGCCCCCGGCGGCAGCGGAGCCCCCGTCATGACGCGGACGGTTGCGCCCGGAGTGACTGGGACAGCGGCCGGTTGCCCCGCCCTAACCTCGGCAAGGACGTTCAGGCGTGCACCCACCGTGACGTCGGCGGCGCGCACCGCGTAGCCGTCCATCGCCGAGCAGTCGAAGCGTGGAACCGGGATGCTTGCCCGCAGCGGCCGCGCCAGCACCCGGTCCAGGGCGTCGCCGAGCGGCACCTCCTCCGGGCGGAGCGGGTGGAGCCGGCCGAGCAGGCGCGCGAGCGCGACCTCGGGGTCGAGCGCCTGCCGGGTGGTGGGCAGGACGGTCGTCACGAGGTGGTGGGCACTGTCGTGCGCAGCGCCTCGAGCAACTCGTCTTGGGAGATCGCATGCCCGCTCGCGCCCCGAGCGCCGACCGCGAGGCCGAGGATGAACGACCCGACCGGGGCCATGGGGCGGGCGAGGTTGTGGGCGATGTCCTTGGTCAGCCCGTGGATGCCGGTGACGTCGACGTCGGACGGGTCAACCCCCACGGACGCGCAGGCGTCGGCGATCCAGGCACGCCACTCCTGCTCGGCGGCGGTCAGGTCGGTCATGGTGCTCTCCTTGGGGGTCGTGCGGCGGGGTTGCCGGGTCACTTGCGGGTCAGCTCGGGGCGGTCCCACCCGCGCTGCGGCGCACGGTTGCCCGTCCCCCGCCCCGGCCGGGCATCCTTCGAGCGGTACACGAGGTAGGGACGGGTGAGGTAGCCCAGCGGCGCCGAGAAGACGTGGACGAGTCGGGTGAAGGGCCACATCGCGAAGAGGAGGAAGGCCAGCAGCGCGTGCAGCCGGAACCCGATCGGCGCGTCGGCCATGAGCTCGGGACGGGGCTGGAGGAGGAAGATGCCGCGGAACCACGGGCTGACGCCCTCGCGGTAGTTGTACTCGCCGCCGAACTGGAGCAGGCTGCCCGCGACCGTGTTCCACATCCCGAGGACGACCACGGTGCCGAGGACCGCGTACATGACCTTGTCATTGAGGGTCGTGGCCCGGAAGACCGGGCCGGTCGTCCGGCGCCGGTAGACGAGGATGACGAGTCCGACGACGGCGGCAATGCCGGCGGGGATTCCGCCGGCCAGGGCGATGACGTGGTACGCGTGCGGACTGAGACCCAGCGCGTTCGTCCACACCTGCGGGATGACGAGGCCGATGACGTGGCCGGCGACGACGCCGAGCATCCCGACGTGGAACAGCGGGCTGCCCAGGCGCAGCAGCCGGCTCTCGTAGAGCTGGCTGGAGCGGGTGGTCCACCCGAACTTGTCGTAGCGGTAGCGCCAGACGTGACCGACGACGAAGACGGCGAGGCAGACGTACGGGACGATCACCCACAGGACGGTGGTCATCGGGGAGCTCCTACCGGGATGGTCGGGCCGAGCAGCGCGGTGGTGTCGGCGGGTTCGGGGCGAGGGTTCAGGCGGGGGTCGACGGCGTAGGGCTCGAGCCCGACGTCCTCCTGTGGCGGTCCGTCGGCGACCAGGCGCAGCAGCGCGGTCTCGTCGTCGCCGTCGAGCCGCGGGAGGGTAGTGCGCAGGGCCTCCAGGGCGGGCAGCCAGGGCGAGCCACGTCGTGCGAGACCGGCTCTCAGGACCTCGATGCCGACTCGGTGGGCGGTGAGCAGGTGCCACGCGGTGGCCCAGTCGTGGACGGCGCCGAACTCGAGGACGACGCACAGGTGGTCGGGGAGCTCGGAGTCGACGTCGAACTCGACCCCGGCCTTCCGGTAGGCCTGCTTGAACTCGACGAGGGCCACCCCTCGTCGGCGGGTGTCGCCGTGGGAGAAGTAGGTCAGGTGCAGCGAGCAGCGCCGGGTGACGTCGAAGGTGTCGACGTACTCGCGTTGCAGCGCCCCGAGATCGGTCCGCTCCAGGGTGTCGAGGGCCACGTCGAGCGGGTCGCGTTGCGCCGCAGGCAGGGCGGCGACGACCCTGCGCAGCATCGGCACCCGCGCGAGCAGCGTCTCGTCGGGGTAGTCGAGCAGGAGGGAGACGACCTGCCAGGTGTCCACGAGGTGGTGCTCGGACAGGCCCGGCTGCGCGCCCCGATGCCGGCGCCACCTCATCGGTCGGCCTCCTGGCCGGTCGGGAAGAGTCCGTCGGGCATCCCGCGGCCGTCCCAGGTGAGGAGGTTGACGCGACCGCGCAGCGGGTTGTCACCGGGCAGCTGCTCGAGCGAGTCGGCCGACTGGGTCTGCTGGAGCACCCGGAAGTTCTCCACCGCGACCGGCGTCGGCGCAGCGCCGGACCCCTCACCGAAGACGTCGCTCTGTCCCCCGCCGTACTCGGAGACAGCGCACTCGGTGGCCAGCTCCTCGAGGGCGTGGGCCTGCTCGGCGTGCGCCGGGGGGATGACGTAGCGCTCGGAGTACTTGGCCAGCGCCAGGAGGCGGAACATGTCGTACATCGCCTCCCCCTCCATCCCGACGGCTGCCGGGATCTCGTCCCGGGGGTCGCGACCGAGGTTGATGTCGCGCATGTACGAGCGCATCGCGGCGAGCTTCTTCAGGACACGGTCGACCGGGGCGACGTCGCCGGCGGTGAAGAGGTTCGCGAGGTACTCGACCGGGATGCGCAGCGTGTCGATCGCGCCGAAGAGGTTGTCGACGTCCTCGGCGTCGTGGCCGGTGTCCTTGACGACGTCGACGACGGGCGACAGTGGCGGGATGTACCAGACCATCGGCATGGTGCGGTACTCCGGGTGCAGCGGCAGCGCCACCCGGTGGTCGAGGATCAGCTTCTTGACCGGGCTGCGCCGGGCGGCCTCGACCCAGTCGGTGGGGATGCCCGCCGCCTCGGCCTCACGACGCACGTCGGGGTCCTCGGGGTCGAGGAAGCACCCGAGCTGTGCCTCGTAGAGGGCGTGCTCGTCCTCGACCGAGGCCGCCTCAAGGACCTTGTCGGCGTCGTAGAGCACGAGTCCGATGTAGCGCAGTCGCCCGACGCAGGTCTCGGAGCAGACGGTCGGGATGCCGACCTCGATGCGGGGGTAGCAGAAGGTGCACTTCTCGGCCTTGCCGGTCTTGTGGTTGAAGTAGACCTTCTTGTAGGGGCAGCCGGTGATGCACATCCGCCAGCCGCGGCAGCGGTCCTGGTCGACGAGGACGATGCCGTCCTCCTCGCGCTTGTAGATCGCGCCGCTCGGGCACGAGGCCGCGCAGGAGGGGTTGAGGCAGTGCTCGCAGATGCGCGGCAGGTAGAACATGAAGGTCTTCTCGAACTCCATGCGGACCTTGTCCTCGATGCCCTTGAGCATGGGGTCCTTGACGGCGTGCTCGCGCGAGCCGCCGAGGTCGTCGTCCCAGTTGGCGCTCCACGAGACGTTGATCGGCTTGCCGGAGATCAGTGAGTGCGGGCGCGCGACGGGGAAGGTCTTCTGCGCCGGGGCGTTGAGCAGTGTCTCGTAGTCGTAGGTCCAGGGCTCGTAGTAGTCCTGGATGGAGGGCATCTTCGGGTTGCTGAAGATGGTGGCGAGCTTCTTCAGCCGACCTCCGGCCCGCAGCCGCAGGCGTCCGTTCTTGACGACCCAGCCGCCCTGCCACTCCTCCTGGTCCTCGTAGCCGCGGGGGTAGCCGAGGCCGGGGCGGGTCTCGACGTTGTTGAACCAGACGTACTCGGTGCCGGCCCGGTTGGTCCACGCCTGCTTGCAGGTGACCGAGCAGGTGTGACACCCGATGCACTTGTCGAGGTTCATGACCATCGCCATCTGCGCCATGACCCGCATGTCAGTACTCCACGTCCTGGTTGGTGCGACGACGGATCATCGTGATCTCGTCGCGGTTGTTGCCGGTGGGCCCGATGTAGTTGAAGAAGTACGACAGCTGTGCGTAGCCGCCGATGATGTGGCTCGGCTTGATCATGATCCGGGTGAGCGAGTTGTGGATTCCGCCTCGCTTGCCGTCGCGCTCGGTCAAGGGCACGTCGATCAGCCGGTCCTGCGCGTGGTGCATGTAGACGGTGCCCTCGGGCATCCGGTGCGACACGATCGCGCGGGCCGCGACGACGCCGTTGCGGTTGACCGCCTCGACCCAGTCGTTGTCGTGGACGCCGATCTTCTCGGCGTCGAGGTCGGACATCCAGATGGTCTGCCCGCCCCGTGAGAGCGAGAGCATGAAGAGGTTGTCCTGGTACTCGCTGTGGATCGACCACTTGTTGTGCGGGGTGAGGTAGCGCACCGAGACCCCGAGGGCGTTCTGCTCGCCGAGGGCGGTCTCGCCGAAGAGCTCGGTCATGTTCAGCGGCGGCCGGAACACCGGCAGCGCCTCCCCCATGCCGAGCACCCAGTCGTGGTCGACGTAGAACTGCTGGCGCCCGGTGAGGGTGTGGAAGGGCTTGTGCCGTTCGATGTTGATGGTGAAGGGCGAGTACCGCCGCCCGCCGGACTCCGAGCCCGACCACTCGGGTGAGGTGATGACCGGGACGGGCGCGACCTGGGTGTCGGCGAAGGTGATCTGCTTGCCTTCGTGCTCGGCCGCGAGGTCGTGCAGCAGTGTGCCGGTGCGCTTCTCGACGTTCTTGAAGCCGTGGGTCGCGAGGTGCCCGTTGGTCGTGCCGGACAGGTGCAGGATCGCGTCGGCGACGTGGATGTCGGTCTCGAGGCGTGGCTGGCCCTCCCCGACCCCGCTCGGGACCACCCCGTTGCGTCGGCGCAGGAGGTCGACCTCCCGCCCCACCTCGTAGGGCACGCCCTTGGTGAGCATCCCGACGGACTCCAACAGCGGTCCGATGGAGGTCATCTTGTCGTACACCGCGGGGTAGTCGCGCTCGGTGACGACGAGGACCGGGAGGGTCTTGCCGGGCACCGGCTCGCACTCCCCCGCGCGCCAGTCCTTGACCACGCCGTGCACGGTCGCCATCGCCTCGGGGGTGTCGTGCCACAGGGGCTTGGCGACGACGTCTCGGCGCGTGCCGAGGTGGTCGACGGCGAGCTCGGAGAACCGCTTCGCGATCGCCTTCCACGCCTCCCAGTCGGTCTTGGACTGCCACGGGGGTGCGATGGCCGGGTTGAAGGAGTGCACGAACGGGTGCATGTCGGTGGTGTTGATGTCGTGCTTCTCGTACCAGGTGGCCGCCGGCAGCACGACGTCGGAGAACAGGGTCGAGCTGGTCATCCGGAAGTCGATGGTCGTCAGCAGGTCGAGCTTGCCCTCGGGCACCTCGTCCGGCCAGGCGATGCCCGCCGGCCGCTTCTCCGGCGGTGCCTGCTGCGCGGTGACCGCGTTGTCCGTGCCGAGCAGGTGCTTGAGGAAGTACTCGTTGCCCTTGGCGCTGGAGCCCAGGAGGTTGGCTCGCCAGAGGCTGAGGATGCGCGGGTGGTTCTCCTCGGCCTCCGGGTCCTCGACGGCGAACTTCAGTGCGCCCGAGCGCAGCTGGTCGACGACGTAGTCGGCGGGAGCCATCCCGGCGGCGTCGGCCTCGTCGGCCAGGACGAGGCTGCTGCGATCGAAGGTCGGGTAGCTCGGCGTCCAGCCCAGGCGCACCGACTGGGCCAGCAGGTCCATGACGCCCTTGCCGGCGAACACCCCGGTGCCGGCGTCGACGTCGTCGGCGGTGAAGGTGTCGTAGCGGTACTGGCTCGTGTTGACGTACCAGTACGCGGTCTGGTTCATGTGCCGCGGCGGCCGGTGCCAGTCCAGGGCGAAGGCCATGTGCTGGAAGCCCATGATCGGGCGGACCTTCTCCTGGCCGACGTAGTGCGCCCAGCCGCCGCCGTTGCGTCCCTGGCAGCCGGTGATCGTGGTCAGGACGAGCATCGCCCGGTAGATCTGGTCGGAGTGGAACCAGTGGTTCGTGCCGGCGCCCATGAGGATCATCCCGCGCCCCTGGGTGTCGACGGCGTTCTGCGCCCACTCGCGGGCCAGCCGGACCACCTGCTCGGCGGGCACGGAGGTGATCTCCTCCTGCCACGCGGGGGTCGCCGGGGTGGACGGGTCGTCGTAGCCGGCCGGCCAGGTGCCGGGCAGCCCGTCGCGGGCGACGCCGTACTGGGCGAGCATGAGGTCGAGGACGGTCGTCACGAGGCGGTCCCCGACGCGGCGCACGGGGACCCCTCGCTCGACGTGAGCGACCTTGCCGTCGGGGGTGTCGAAGCGCGGCAGGACGACCCGGACCGACGCGGTCGCGGTGTCGTGCACCGACAGCGCGGGCTCGAGGTCGCCGAGCTGCAGGTTCCACCGACCCAGCCCCTCGTCACCCCACCGGAACCCGAGCGAGCCCTGCGGCACGGCGACGGTGTCGGTGCGCGCGTCGAGGACGACCGGTTTCCACATCGCGTTCTCGGAGGTGGCCTCGGCGACGTCGAGGTCGCCGGCGACGACGTACTTCCCGGGGCGGTAGGCCGCCTCGCCGTCGGCACCCACCGGGGCGGAGCCGTCGACCTCGAGGGAGACCAGGAAGGGCAGGTCGGTGTACTGCCGGTTGTAGTCGGTGAAGAAGTCGACCTGCCGGTCGACGAAGAACTCCTTGAGGATCACGTGCCCCAGCGCCATCGCGAGGGCGCCGTCGGTGCCGGGCGCGGCCGCGACCCACTCGTCGGCGAACTTGACGTTCTCGGCGTAGTCGGGCGAGACGGCGACGACCTTCTGGCCGCGGTAGCGCGCCTCGGTCATCCAGTGCGCGTCGGGGGTGCGCGTCATCGGGACGTTCGAGCCCCACATGATGAGGTAGCCGGCGTCCCACCAGTCCCCGGACTCGGGGACGTCGGTCTGGTCGCCGAACATCTGCGGGGAGGCGTTGGGCAGGTCGGCGTACCAGTCGTAGAAGGAGAGCATCGGGGCGCCGATGAGCTCGAGGAAGCGGGCGCCCGAGGCGTACGACACCGGCGACATCGCAGGGATCGGAGAGAAGCCGGCGATCCGGTCCGGCCCCCAGCGCTTGACCGTGTAGACGTGTGCGGCGGCGACGAGGTCGACGACCTCCTCCCAGGTGGAGCGCACCAGCCCGCCCTTGCCGCGGGCGGACTTGTAGCGGCGCGCCTTCTCCGGGTCCTGCACGATCGAGGCCCAGGCCAGCACGGGGTCACCGCCGACCGCGCGGCGCGCCTCCCGGAACATCTCCAGCAGGACGCCACGCACGTAGGGGTAGCGCACCCGGGTCGGCGAGTAGGTGTACCAGCTGAAGGCGGCCCCGCGCGGGCAGCCGCGGGGCTCGTACTCCGGGCGGTCCGGCCCGGTGGAGGGGTAGTCGGTCTGCTGCGCCTCCCACGTGATGATGCCGTCCTTGACGTACACCTTCCACGAGCACGAGCCGGTGCAGTTGACCCCGTGGGTGCTGCGCACGACCTTGTCGTGCGACCACCGGTCACGGTAGAACGCGTCCCCCGCCCGACCGCCCTCCCGGTGCAGCGCCCGACGGTCCGGCGAGACCTCACCGCGGGTGAAGAAGCGACGAGTGCCGACGAGGGCCTCGGTGAGGGGTCCGTCGAGTCCGGGGGTCGTGGCCATGGGTCGTCTCCGAGGGATGAAGGGCCTACGAGGCCCGGAACGGTGTGGTGGTGCGGATGTGCGCCACGCAGCGGGTGTCGGTGACGAACGGCTCGAGCGCCACCTGAGCGCCGCTCTCACCGGACATGACCATGGACTCGGTAACCAGGCCGCGGTGCACGCCGCAGACCACGGCCTGGTTGTCGCGCGCGAGGTCGAGGAAGGGGCAGTCGCTCAGCTCGACGCGGGCGGCCCGACCGCCCTCGGAGGTCGAGACCTCCGGCTGGTAGCCCCACTCCTCCAGCACGTCGATGACCTCGCCGACCCGGCCGAGCCAGACGCCTGCGCTGTCGGCCGGGGTGCGTTCCGGATGATCCGTCAGGTGCTCGCGGGCCCAGCGGCGACCCGCCTCGTACGGGGTGACGCGCTCCCCCCGCACCGAGGCCGTCATCGCCTCGGTCAGCAACGTCGTCAGCAGGCGCAGGGGCTCCGGGTGGCCGGCCCCGGTCGGGGTCGCGGGCGGGAGGGGTCGGTAGACCTTGCGCGGCCGGCCGGCTCCCCCGGTGCGGACGAACTCGCTCTCCAGCACTCCCGCGGCGACGAGCTGGTCGAGGTGGAAGCGCACCGTCGTCACGTGGAGGTCGGCCTGCGGCGCGAGCTCGGCGGCGGTCAGGCCCTGCGGGGAGTCCGCGGCGCTCGTCTCGAGCACGTCGACCAGGAGGCGGCGGACGGGGGAGGCGAGGAGCGCGGCGGCGTCGTACTGCTGCGGAGTGGTCACCGGACGATCCCCCCTCCTCCTATTTGCCGGACTCTGTCGCTCCATATAAGCACATGCCGGGACCGGGGGTGAAGTGCCCCGGATGATGCAAATGCACTGTTTCTGAGCCGTTCTCAGCATTTACTACGCCAAGTAGTTGTCAGGACGGCGGGGCGGGAGTAGCGTCCGCGTCGGCAGTTTTAACGGATGATCTTCCTTCCAAACTGGAGGACACATGGCATCGCCCGCCTCCACCCTGGGCACGTCACCGACGGGGGATGTCGCCCACCCTGTGGGCGCCCCGGGCGCCCGGCGGGTGCTCGTCCTGTCGAGCGCCGCGTTCACCCTGATGTTCGCGGCGTGGCTGATGTTCGGCATCCTCGGGGTGCCGATCCAGAAGGAGCTCGGCCTCTCCGACCCCGAGCTCGCCTGGGTGAGCGCGGTGGCGGTGCTCAACGGTTCCCTGTGGCGCCTGCCGGCCGGGATGCTCACCGACCGGTTCGGCGGTCGCCGCGTGATGACCGTCCTCCTGCTCGCCACGGCCGTCCCCGCCTGGTTCGTCGCGCACGCGCAGAGCTACGGCGCGCTCCTCGCGCTGGCCTTCCTCGTCGGCTTCGCCGGCAACTCCTTCAGCGCCGGTATCGCCTGGAACGCCGCCTGGCAGCCCCGCGAGCGCCAGGGCCTGGCCCTCGGGGTGTTCGGTGCTGGGAACGTCGGGGCGTCGGTCACCAAGTTCATCGGCCCTCCCCTCGTCGCGGGCACCGCCGGCGCCGCGTGGTTCGGCGGCACGGTGCAGGGCGGCTGGCGCCTGGTCCCCGTCATCTACGCCGGGCTCCTGCTCGTCATGGGCGTACTGGTCTGGGTGGGGACCCCCTCCCGCGACCGGATGCCGGGCCGCTCGGCGACCATCGCCTCCCAGCTCTCCCCGCTGCGGCAGGTCCGGGTGTGGCGCTTCAGCCTCTACTACGTCGCCTTCTTCGGCGCCTACGTCGCCCTGGCCGCCTGGCTGCCGAAGTACTACGTCGACAACTACGGCGTCTCGCTCACCGTCGCCGGTCTCCTGACCGCGCTCTACATCTTCCCCGCGTCGCTGCTGCGGCCGCTCGGCGGCTGGTTCTCCGACCGCCTCGGTGCCCGCCGCGTCATGTACGCGACCTTCGCGGTGATGCTCCTGGCCTCGGGGCTGCTCATGATGCCGAACGGCCACCTCGTCATCCAGCACGCGGACGGCTCGCAGTCCTCCCACCTCGCCTACAGCCTCGGCATCGTCCCGTTCACGGCCCTGCTCGTCGTCCTCGGCAGCGCGATGGGCATCGGCAAGGCGGCCGTATACAAGCACATCCCCGAGTACTTCCCGCACGCCGTCGGCTCCGTCGGCGGCCTGGTCGGGATGCTCGGCGGCCTCGGCGGCTTCGCCCTCCCGCCGCTGTTCGCCTACACCAAGGCGTGGACGGGCTTCCCCACCTCCACCTTCTTCGTCCTCTTCGTCCTCGTCGCGCTCAGCGCGCTGTGGATGCACCTGACCGTCGTGCGGATGCTGCACGAGGAGTCCCCCGAGCTCGCCCACCGTCTCGAGCCGGCCGCGGCCGCGCACTGAGCACCACCTCCGAGGAGAACGTCATGTCCACCACCACGACCCGCCCAGAGCAGAAGGGCGAGTGGCTCACCGCCTGGGACCCCGAGGACGAGCGCACCTGGGACAAGGGCCTCGCCTGGCGCACCCTGTGGGTCACCACCTTCTGCCTCACCCTCGCCTTCGCCGCCTGGTACCTGCCGAGCGCCGTCATCCCCAAGCTCAACGCCCTCGGCTACGACTTCACCCAGGGCCAGCTCTACTGGATGGCCGCCATGCCCGGCCTGGCCGCCGGCCTCTTCCGGCTCGTCTGGATGGTCCTGCCCCCCGTCCTCGGGACCCGACGGCTCGTCACCCTGACCAGCCTCCTGCTCATCGCCTCCACCCTCGGCTGGGGAGTGCGCGTCCAGAGCCCCACCGCCCCCTACTGGGAGCTCATGGTCCTGGCCTTCCTCGCCGGCATCGGCGGCGGCGCGTTCTCCGGCTTCATGCCCAGCACCTCCTACTTCTTCCCCAAGCGGATGCAGGGCACCGCCCTCGGACTCCAGGCCGGGCTCGGCAACTTCGGCGTCTCCCTCGTCCAGCTGCTCACGCCCTACCTCGTCGCGATCTCCGCGCTCGCGGTCTTCGGCGGCGGCCAGCAGCTCACGGTCCCCGGCAAGCCCGAGAAGACCGTCTGGTTCCAGAACGCCGCCTTCGTCTGGATCCCCCTCATGGTCCTCGGCGCCCTCCTCGCGTGGACCCTCCTGAAGTCGGTCCCGGTCAAGGCCGACATCCGCCAGCAGTTCGACATCTTCCGCAGCCAGGACACCTGGTGGATGACAGTCCTCTACATCATGACCTTCGGCACCTTCTCCGGCCTCGCCGCGCAGTTCGGGCTGCTCATGACCAACCTCTACGGCAGCGGCAACACCGACATCGTGCGTGGCACCGGCGCCTCGGCCACCGTCCTCGTCGCCGGCTACGCGGTCCCCGACGCCGTCAAGTACGTCTTCCTCGGCCCCCTCGTCGGCGCCGGCGCCCGCGTCCTCTTCGCCCCGCTGACCGACCGCACCGGCGGCGCCCCCTGGACCCTCGTCTCCGGTGTCGGCCTCGTCGGCTCGATCGCGTACACCATCCCCACGCTCACGCCCGACACCTCGTCGGCGGCGGCCCTCCAGGGCGGGTTCACGCACTTCCTCTGGGGGATGCTCGCGATCTTCCTCTTTAGCGGCATCGGCAACGCCTCCACCTTCAAGCAGATGCCGATGATCTTCGAGCGTCGCCAGGCCGGCGGCGTCATCGGCTGGACCGCGGCGATCGCCGCCTTCGGCCCCTTCTTGTTCGGGGTCGGCGTCACCACCCTCGGCCCGGTCGCGTTCTACGGCGTCGGCATCGCCTGGGCCGTCCTCTGCCTCGCGATCACCTGGTGGCGCTACGCCCGTCCCGGCGCGCCCCGCCCGAGCTGACCCCGGCACCCCCGAACCGGCGGCCCCGTCGTACCCCTGCCCTGCAGGGCCGCCGCCCGACCACCGACCACGCACCGTCGCCGAGAGGAGCGCCCCCGATGTCAGCGTCCGCGCCGCACCCGCGCCAGGTCCTCCGGGGTGTCGACGTCGCGCGCACGCACCCCCGGCACCGGGACCTCCTCGTGCTCCAGCTCGAGCAGCCGCTTCGCGCGGCCACCCGTCACGGGGCCGGGCAGGAGGCGCCGCACGGCCGGCGTGCGGTAGAGCGCGAGCAACGGGTTGGCCTGGCCGTCGTCGTCGACCGCCACCGCAGCCTCGGCGCCGGAGGACAGCAGCACCGAGCGCAGCTCCGCCAGGACGGGGGCCGCGAACGGCATGTCACCCGCGACCACCCCCACGAGCGGACCCTCCACCAACGCCACACCCGCCACGACGGCGGCGAGCGGTCCACCCCCGGGCGGCTGCTCACGGGTCCAGCGCACACCCGGTCGCCGCACCTCGCGACGGGGCCCTACGACGACCACCGGCCAGCCCGCCGGGAGGGCGTCGAGCAGCCGGTCCAGCACCGTGCTCCCGTCCAGGTCCGCGGCGAGCTTGTCGCTGCCGAATCGGGTCGAGCCCCCGCCGGCCACGACCACCACCGGCAGCGCGTCGTCATCCACGTCCACACTCTCCCATCACGCCACCACCACCACGACCCTCAGGAGCAGTCCCCATGTCCCGCACCGACCTCCCCGTGACCCCCGTCCAGCACGCGTGCGGCTGCGGCGACGCCGACCACGGCGTCCCCGAGCTCGACGTCCGCCCCATCCCGCACGCCATCCGGCACGCCACCGTCTTCGGCGCCATGTCGGCGATCCCCCACGGCGGCTCGCTCGTCCTCGTCGCCCCCCACGACCCCAAGCCGCTCCTGGCCCAGCTCGCCGACCGCGAGGGCCCCATCACCGTCACCTACCTCGACGAGGGACCCGAGGCCTGGCGGCTGCGGGTCACCCGCGCCTGACCGGGCGGAGGAGGGTCGTGTGCTCGTACTGCGGGTGCGAGAGCATCACCGTCATCGGCCGCTTCATGGCCGAGCACGAGGCCGTCATCGACGCCTGCGGTGACCTGCGCCGCGCCTGCAGCGGAGGGCCCCTCGACGTGACCACGGCGGCCCGCCGACTCACCGCCCTCCTCCGCCACCACACCGCCGCCGAGGAGGCGGGCCTGTTCGCGCTCCTCGGCGAGGACCCGGAGTTCCGCGACCACATCGCCACCCTCTGCGATGAGCACCAGGCGCTCGAGGACGCCCTGGCCGCCATCGCCGCCGGGGACGTGGCCCGGATGCCGGCCTTCGAGCTCGCGCTGCGACGCCACATCGACCGTGAGGAGAACGGCCTGTTCCCGGCCGCGGCGGTGCGCTTCGCCGGACCCGAGTGGGACCAGGTCGTCCTCCTCACCCCGGCGGCCGGACCCCCCGCATGACGAGCTCCCGCCGCACCTGGCTCCTGCTGCCCGCCGGTGTCGGCCTGCTGGCCGGCGTCTCTGCCGGGCTCGCTCGGCTCGGCCTCCCGACACCGGCCGGCCGGGGCATGATCGACGCGCACGGGCCACTCATGGTGCTGGGCTTCCTCGGCACACTCGTCGCCCTCGAGCGGGCCGTCGCCCTCCGGCGGTCGTGGGCGCTCGCGGCGCCCGTCCTGCTCGGCGCCGGCGGGGTCACCCTCGCGCTCCCCCTCCCCCGCCCCTGGGGTCAGGTCCTGCTCTTCGACGGGACGGTCGTGCTCGTCGCGGTGCTCGTCGCCCTGTGGTCACGTCGCCGCGACGACACGGTGGCCGTCGAGACCCTGGCAGCAGTCCACGCCGTGATGGCCGCACTGCTCTGGCCCCGGCTGGGCACGGCCGCGGTCGTGCCGCTGCTGGCCGGCTTCGTCGTCCTGACCATCGCCGCCGAGCGCGTCGAGCTAGCCGCGGTCCACCTGCCCCGCAGCGCACCTCGAACCCTGGTCCTCGGGGCGGCGGCGACCAGCGCGTGCACGAGCGCGACGCTGCTGTGGCCCGACCTCGGCCTGCGGGCGACCGGCGTCGTCCTCCTCCTGCTCGCGGTCTGGCTGGCCCCGCGCGACGTCGCCGTCCGCACGGTCCGGTCGCGGGGGCTACCCCGCTTCGCCGCCGCCGCGATGCTCGCCGGGTACGCCTGGCTGGGTGCCGCGGGCCTGCTCTGGGTCGCGGTCGGCCCCACGAGCTCAGCCGGCCCCCACGACGCCCTCGTGCACGCGGTCTTCCTCGGCTTCGCGACGAGCATGGTCATGGCGCACGCGCCGCTCATCCTCCCCGCTGTGCTGCGCCGCGCCGTGCCCTACCGGCCGCTCTTCTGGCTGCCCCTGCTGACCCTCCACGCGGCCCTCGCCCTCCGGGTCGCCGGCGACCTCCTCGGGAGCTCCCCTGCCCGCGTCGCGGGCGCGCTCGGCACGGCCGCCGCTCTGCTGGCCCTCCCCCTGACGGCGGCGGCGAGCGCGCTGGTCGCCGCCCACGCACTCCCCAGCCGTCGCGAGGCGGCCCCAGCCGCCGAACACGACCACCCAACCCGTCCACCGCACTCCATCCGGCCCGAGAGGACCCCCGTCCCGTGAGCGCCCAGCCCACCCCCCGCCGCGCCCGCTTCCCCCTGCGCGACCGTCCCGGCCTGGTCTGGCTCACCCTCGCCGCGCTCGTGGCGCTGGCGCACCCGTTGGTTCCCGCCGCGTCGTGGCTCGTGGTGCACCTGGTCCTGCTCGGCGCCGTGACGCACTCGGCGATGGTGTGGAGCACGCACTTCACCCAGGCCCTGCTCAAGACCCCCGACTCGCTCGATGACCGGCGCCGCCAGAACCGGCGCATCGTCGCCCTCCTCGCCGGGACGGCGCTGGTCCTTGTCGGGGTGCCCGCCGGGTGGTGGCCCCTCGCCGTCACGGGGGCGGCGCTGGTCTCGCTCTCGGTCGCGCTGCACGGGCTGGCCCTGCGGCGGCGGTTGCGCCACGCCCTGCCCGGCCGCTTCCGGATCACCGTGCGGTACTACCTCGTCGCCGCGTCGTGCCTTCCCGTCGGCGCGGCCCTGGGGGCGTGGCTCGCGCACGGTCTCGACGACGAGCAGCACGGGCGGGTCCTCGTCGCCCACTCGATGATCATGGTGCTCGGCTGGCTCGGCCTGACCGTCACGGGGACGCTGGTCACCCTGTGGCCGACGATGCTGCGCACGCGGATGGACGACCGGGCCGAGCGCCTGGCCCGCCAGGCCCTTCCCGTCCTGGCGGGAGCAGTCAGCCTGCTCGCGGCGGCGGCGCTCGCCGGGCATCGCGGTGTCGCCCTCCTCGGGCTCGCGGTGTACGTCGCGGGCCTGTGCTGGTGGGGTAGAGCCCTGCTGGCCCCGACCAGGCAGGCACCTCCCCGGACGGTCGCCACCGTGTCGGTGCTCGCGGCCGCTGCCTGGGGCCTGGTGGCGGTCGTCCTCGTGGGTGTGCGTCTCGCGACCCGCCCGTCGTGGTCGGCCGTCGCCGACGGCTACGACGTCGTCGCCGCCGTCGTGGCGGTCGGGTTCGCCGGGCAGCTGCTCACCGGCGCCCTGGCACACCTCATCCCCGTCGTCCTCGGCGGGGGCCCGTCGGTGGCCCGCGCCGCGTCCCGGCGGTTCGACCGCGCCTGGGTGGCGCGCGTCGTCGTCGTCAACGTCGGGTTGCTCGTCTGCCTCCTGCCCGTGCCGGCGGCGGTCCGGGTGTCGGTCGCGGTGCTCGTCCTCGCCTCCCTCGCAGTCTTCGTCCCCCTGCTGATCTCCGCCGTCCGCGCCGCGGTCGCGGCACGCCGGGCCCTCCTGGAGCGCGTCGCGGACGGACCGCCTACCCTGCCCGTCGCTCCCGGACTTCCTGCTGTGGCCGCGACGGGGACGGGCGGGCAGGTGGTGGCCGGGATGGCGCTCGTGGCCCTCGCCGTCTCCCTCGGTGTGGCGGCCGGTCCTCCGTCCACGGGTTCGAAGCCGGGGCCGGCGGTCGCGGTCCAGGCCACCGGGCACACCACCCGGGTCCGGGTGGAGGCGCACGACATGGCCTACTCGCCCTCCGCGGTCACGGTCCCTGCCGGCGACCGCCTCGTCGTCGACCTCGTCAACGTGGACCCGGGCTCCCCGCACGACCTAGTCTTCGAGGACGGCAGCGGGACCTCGCGCGTCATGCCGGGCCGTTCCGAGACCCTCGACGTGGGCATCCTCGGGGCGGACACGGACGGCTGGTGCAGCATCGTCGGCCACCGCCAGATGGGGATGATGCTGCACATCCGGGTCACGGGCGCTCCCCCGTCTTCCACGTCGGCCGCGAGCGAGCTCGCCCTGCCCGGGCCACAGACTCAGGTGGACCTGACGCACGACGTGGACCCGGGGTTCCGAGCGGTGAACGCCACCGTGCCGCCGCTCGAGCCGAGCAGGGAGCATCGGGTCACGCTCCACGTCCGCGAGAGCGTGCTCGACGTGGCGCCCGGTGTCCGCCAACGACGGTGGACGTTCGACGGCGGCGTCCCCGGCCCCACCCTGCACGGCCGGGTCGGAGACACCTTCGTCGTCACTCTCGTCAACGAGGCCACGATGGGCCACTCGATCGACTTCCACGCCGGCGAGGCCCTTCCCGCCCGGGTGATGCGCACCATCCCACCGGGCGGCCGGCTGACCTACCGCTTCACCGCCGACCGAGCCGGGCTGTGGATGTACCACTGCTCGACGATGCCGATGACCGCCCACATCGCCGCCGGAATGTTCGGGGCCGTCCTCATCGAGCCGCCAGACCTGCCGGCCGTCGACCACAGCTACCTCCTCGTGCAGTCCGAAGCGCACCTCGACGGTGACGGACGGACCGTGCCCGCCGGTGTCGACGCCGCCTCGGCCAGCGCTGACACCCCCGACCTCGTCACCTTCAACGGCATGGCCGACCAGTACCTCGCCCGCCCGCTCACGGCCCGGCAGGGCCAGCGGGTCCGCCTCTGGGTCCTGGCCGCCGGACCGAACCGCGGCAGCTCCTTCCACGTCGTCGGCACCCAGTTCGACACCGTGTGGAGCGAAGGCTCCTACCTGCTCCGGCATGGGCGAGGCGCCGGCGGAAGCACGCGCGGCGGCGCGCAGACGCTGGCCCTCGCCGTCGCCCAAGGTGGGTTCGTCGAGATCACCGCGGGCCGGCCCGGGGTGTACCCCTTCGTGACCCACCAGATGTCCGACGCCGAGCGCGGCGCGAGAGGGGCCATCGCCATCACTCCGTGAGCAGGCCGACCGAGCTCCACCACGCGACCCACGCGCCGAAGATCACGAGCAAGAGTGACGAGCGGGACCGACCAGCTGCTCAAGATCGCCCGACCAGGAAATCTGGTGATCTGCGTCCTAGGCACCCACGACCCCGTCCCGGACACTGGATTCAGCACGCTCGGGCCAGGTCGCAGCGCCCGACCCAGCGGACGGTTCTCCCCCTCCACCGAGCTGCTGCGGTCGATGAGCCCACACGAGGAGCTCGGTCATGCGTTCGTCGTACTCCGGGTGCGACCGGGCGATCTCGTCCTCCACGAGCAGCTGCTGCTCGACGAGTGACTGGGCGTCCGGGAGGTGGTGCGCGTTGCTCTCGGCGACCTTGAGTGCCAGGTCGCACCAGAGGCTGACCAGGGCGGCTGCGTGGAGCTGCGGGGGACGTGGGGTGGTACTGGCTGCCGAGGGCAGCGGCTGGATGGTTTGTGACACGGGTGTCCTCCAACGGGACGGCCGCGGTGCGAGGGAGGGATTCCCCCGCCATCTACGCGGGGGCCTCTCCGACCCACCGACACCCTTCGGCGCCGCGTCACCTGACACGACTAGCCCGTCCGGGGGACGGGCTACCGGCGACTCGGCCCGAGCGCCGGAGGCAGCTGTGAGGTCCGCGAACTGGCGGCGAAGATGACGCTCGCCCAAGGTGCGCGCACCCGTCACACGCCGTCGAAGCCGGGGGGCAGGAGGGGGCAGGGGGCAGAAAGGGGGCAGCCCCCACTGACTTCGACGGAGGTCGACTGATCTCCACTGAGGACGCGGGTTTCGGCGGCCCGGTACGCTGGTCAGGCTGGGCTCGCCCAGCCGGCCTAGCGCAGCCTGCTCGGGCTGTCGGAACCGCGCTCGACGACGTGGCCGCCCAGCCACACCGTGCCGGCGCCCAGCCCGGCGGACAGCATCGCGACGACCACCCAGCCGGCCAGGTACTGGGTCGCGAGGACGTGGGTCCCGGCTGCTGCGAGGCCGACCATCGACGCGAGGGTGGTGGCGAGACCGACGCCGACGGCAGCGACGATGACGTCGGCCTCGCGCCGCCTCTCGAGCGCCACCAGCAGCCCCGCGCCGAGCACCGAGGCGACGACAGTCGCCACGAACGGGAACACGACGAGGAACCGCTGCAGCACGACGACCCCGACCGTGGCCAGCAGCAGCGCCGCGAGGACGGAGCGCGCACGCACGGCCGTCACTGCCCCTGGGTCTTCGTGAACTTCAGCGTGTCCACGACGTGCTGCACGACCTGCGGGTCGAGCGTCTCGCCCGTGATGGTCACCGCCGCGGTGCTCGGGTACGGGTACTGCCCGGCGACGACCCAGACGCCGTGGCGGGTCGCGCCGTCCTGGGTGAAGGTGAAGTCGCTGCGCACGGCGCTGTCCGCGCCCTCGACCGTCGCGTTCTGGACGGCACCGCCCTCGTAGCCCGTCAGGCCCACGGTCGCCGGGAGGTCGAGCCGGCTGAGCGCCGCCGAGGCCGTCGGGTCCTCGCTGAAGGCGCCGGAGACCTGGATCTCCATCGAGTCACCCACCCAGCGCTTGGTGAACAGGTCCCCCGTCGGCGGCTCCTCGCGCCAGTCCGAGGGGTGTTCGAGCGTCAGGTGGCCGACCTCGGCCGAGGCCCAGCCGGCGTCCGGCCCACCGCAGCCCGCGACCCCGAGCGCTCCGGCCCCCAGGACGGCGAGCAGGATCGTGCGTCGCATCAGCATGGATGTCCTCCCTCGTCGCGTCGTCACTCTACGCACGCCTCGTACGGGACCACCGGGCGTGTGCCGTCGGGGCGGGGCGCCCCGAGGTAGGCGGCCTCGGTGGCCGTGGTCTCCGAGCTCTCCATCGAGAAGTCGGCCCCGAAGGCGAGCCCGAACTTGACGTTGAGCGCGAAGCCCTGGACGTCGGTCACCTTGTCGTAGGCGACGGTGCTGCTCGTGGCGTCGGTGTGCATGAGCATCGCGAACGGGTCGGACGGGTCGGCCACCGACGGGTCGACGGCGCCCAGCGAGACGAGACCGGGCCACTCGTAGTTGCCCGAGCCACCGAGCCAGTCCGTGACGACCTGCTGCGTCGCGGCGTCGGAGGGGTCGAGGGCGAGCACGTTCTCGGTGACGACCACGTCACCGTCGGTCGTCCCTCCGCTGATGCTGCCGCCCCCGCTGGTCTTGTCGTCTCCGGAGCCGTTGCTCACCGTGCCGCCGCCCTTGCCGCCGCTGCTGTCGGTGACCTCGCTCGTGGAGACGATCTTCACCTGGGTGATCTTGCCGTCGGCGTTCTTCGTGATGGCGAGGGACATGCCGACCATCGAGCCGTAGCCGCCGGTGGCCAGCCCGATCTGCGCCGTCAGCTTGGGGTTGAGCGTCATCGCGGTGACGTAGGTACGGGTGTCGTCCCGGGCGTCGTCGGGCGTGCCCTTGTTGTCGTTGGTCACGGTCCACTTGGAGTCGGCGCTCAGGGCCCCGGAGACGTTCTGCTCGGTCATCTTCGCCTCGGTCAGCGGCGCCGTCCCCGTCGTCGCGGAGATGCCCAGCTGGGCGTTGACCTCGCCGGTGACGGCGATGCCACCGAAGGTGGTCGACGGCACGGGCGGCGGCTTGACGCCCTTGACCGGGCGCGGCACGCAGACGCCCATGCCGCACACCGGATGGGTCATCGACCACTGGTCGAACAGGTAGTCGTCGAGCTGCTTGCGGAAGCTGTCGGCCTGCGCCTTGGACTCGAAGTTCCACGTGCTGCCGTAGTCGAACTTCAGGCCGCCCCCGAAGTCGATCTTGGCGCCGGCCTCGAGCTGCCCCCAGGCGGCGTCGGCCCCGAAGCCGCCGGTGGCCCCGATCTCCGAGCCGTTGGTCGCCATCATCGTCACGGTGCCGTCGCTGTACTCGGTGACGACGAAGCCGGCGTTCTCGCCGATCTTGATGAAGCCGATCTTGATGACCGAGCTGTACTTGTCACCGGTCTCGTGGATGCGGCACTTGTCCGGCTCGAAGTCCTCGTCGGTCGGCGTGTCCTCCGGGCCCGCCTCCGTCGAGCCACCGTCGCAGCCACCGCCCCCCGCCCCGGTGATGAGGCACCAGGCGCGGCGGATCTCGGGGTTGACCGCGGAGGAGTTGACCGTGAGCGCCAGCGCGGCGATGACGACACCCACGAGCAGGACGATGCCGACGTACTCGGCCGCGGTGGCTCCGCGTTCGCCGCGACGCCGCACCGCGCCCCCCGCGTCTCGCTGGTCCATCCGACGGCCCTCCCCGAAGCTGCACTCGTGTCGGACGCCACGCTATGAGGCCGGCACCGTTGCGCCACAGGGTCCGGGGGCCTGCCCGGGCCCGGGCCCGAGGGCCTCAGTCCTCGCGTCCCCGGAGCCCGAGCAGCACCGCGCCGCACACGACGACGAACCAGACCACGACGTCCAGGACCGTTCCGAGAGAGGTCGATCCGGTCAGCCACACGCCGAACAGAGGGCCGCCCGCAGCGGCCGTGGCGGTCCACGTGAGGGGGTCGAGGACGACCGCACCGGTCAGCAGCGCGACGGGGACGACCGCCGACCACCACGGGCCGCGTCGGCCGACGACGAGGGCGACGACGGCCAGCCCGACGAGCGTCAGCACGCTCCGACCGACGACCGACGCCACCACGCTCGTCGTCGACGCACCCACCGCCAACCCGAGCACCCCGAGGAGCCCCGCCCCCAGACCGCCGAGCAGGCACAGGCCGGCCCATCTCGTCGTCCGCACGTCGGCACCCCTCTCCCCGTCCGCTGTTCCTGCGGGCCGATCCTGTCACGCGCCCTCGTCGAGGACGTCGACGCCGCCCCGGCGCCGTCGGCGCGAGGTAGTCTCGGGCGCGTGGGAGGAGGACGGACGGGGGCGCTGGCCGCATGCGTGGCGACTGCCGCCTGCGTGGCCCTCGCGCTCTCCGTCCCCGCGTCCGCCGTCCCGCGCGACGTCCCGGTCGGCACCGGGGTGCCCGTCCTCGGGCAGGTGCTCGTCAGCGGGCTCGGTCAGGGCGAGGAGCGGCCACCCTCGATGGTCGTCACGGTGCACGCCGTGCGCCGGACCGAGGGAGCCACGATCCTCTACTACTCCGTGGGGTTCGCCGGCGAGGCGCCGGACCCGGAGGTCCTGCCGGTCACCGCGTACGGCTCCGGCCTCGACACCTTCGGCACGCTGCAGGCCTCCTCCGGCGCGACGTTCATGGACACCGCCGCCCTCGTCGACGTGCCCGGGAAGCGCTCGTACGGCGCACTGCGCACCGCGGCCGGCCGCGCGGTCGCCGCACCGCCCCCGGTCGCGGGGACCGACCGCGTCCGCCTCTCCGGCCGGGCCGTCATGCAGTGGGTCGCGCTCGCCCCGGTCCCGGCGAAGGTCAGGACGGTCGACGTCCTCGTCGGCAGCGCCTTCGTCCCGGGCATCCCCGTCGGCGACGGGCTCCTGGAGCCGACCGTCGAGGACCCGGCACCGGTGGTGGGGACGGGATGGCCCCGCGTCGACACCGTGGCCACCGGCGGGGCGCGCGCGGACGCCACGATCAAGACCCTCCAGGTGCACGTGGCCCGCCGCCCCGTCGCGAGCCCGCCCCCGGAGCCGACCGCCAGCCCCGGCGCGTCTCCCTCCCCGACGGCGAGCCCCGCCCCGTGAGCCGCCGCCCCACCCTGCTGCGCGCAGCCGTCACCGCCCTCGCGGCAGCCCTCGCCCTCGGCGGGTGCACCGCCGACGAGGGGACCCCGGCGCCCGAGCCCAGCCTGACGCTCGCCAAGAGCCCCACCCCCACCGACGTCGGCCCGACCGCCGACTTCCTCGACGTCGAGGAGGACCGCCCCCTCGCGACGACCCCGGCGCGCGACGACTCCTCCTACTCCGGGGCGACCTTCGCCATCCTGGAGGTCCGCAGCACCGAGCGCTCGACGCTCGTCGTGTGGTCAGCCACGCACCCCCGGACGCTCTCGGCCGGATCGGACTTCGACGTGACGGCGTGGCGCAACTTCCCGGTGCTCTCCACGAAGTCCAGGGCGTACTCGGTGCTGACCTACGAGGCCACGACGGGGCAGGTGGAGTGCGCCTGCGTCGACATGCGGGCGATGCGCGCCGAGCCGAACCCCCAGGGCGCGCTGTACCCGCCGCTGCCCGCGGACACCGCGTCGGTGACGCTCACCTCCCCCTGGTTCCGCGACGTCACCGTGCCGGTCACCCACGGGTAGCCGGGACCCGTCCGGTCCGGAGGCTGGGCCTTCCGTTCTCGGCCCGGGTCAGTAGGGTGGCGACGGATCCATTCGCCATCGAGGGGGAACCGCCGCGATGAAGACCCTTGCCACCGTGCTCGCCACGGCCGCCGCGCTGGCGTGCGCGGTGCCGGCCGTGGCCGCCACCGCGCCGCCGTTGCCGAGCGTGCCCGACGTCCCGGTGCTGGGTCAGGCGTGGATCGGCAACGTCACCGACCAGCGCCTGGCCGTCCTCTCGGTCCACGGCGTGCGCCGGGTCGAGGGGGCGACCGTGCTCTACTACTCGCTCGGCCTGCGCAGCGAGGACCGCAGCGGCGCCGACGCGGCGTTCTTCAGCTCCTACGGCAACGGGAACTACTACGCGCTCAACCAGAACGGGTCCAGCGGGCTGCAGTGCACCGCCGCGGCCATCGACGTCTCCGGGGGCCTGGCCTACAGCGCCCTGAAGACCGACGAGGTCGGCCGGTGCATCTCCACCAACAACCTCGAGCTCGAGGCCCCGCGCGACCAGCTCGGCCGCGCGACCGTGGGCTGGGTCCTCCTCGCGCCGGTCCCGCAGGACGTCACCACCGTCGACGTGCTCGTCGGCTCCTCCCTCGTGCAGGGCGTGCCCGTCGAGGACGGCGCGCTCGAACCCACGGTCGCCGAGCCCGCCCCCGCGGTCGGGACCGGCTGGCCGACGGTCGACACCTCGCGGGTGGCCGAGGCCGTCGACCCCGAGGGCGCGGTCTTCGACCTGCGCAGCCAGGTGCAGGACGTCAAGAAGAAGGTCACCCAGGCCAAGCGCGACGGGCGGGAGGAGCTCGAGCTCGACGCCTCGGTCCTGTTCGCCACCGACAAGGCGACGCTGACCAAGGCCGCGACCGGCATCATCGCCGAGGCCGCGAAGCAGATCACCGCCGCCGGCAGCACCGGCACGATCACCGTCACCGGCCACACCGACGGCAACGCCGGCGAGGCCTACAACCTCGACCTGTCCAAGCGGCGCGCGGCCGCCGTCGCGAAGGCCCTCGCCCCCCGCATCCCCGAGGGCATCAGGATCACCCCCGTCGGCAAGGGCGAGAGCGAGCCCATCGCCGACAACGGCAGCGCCGAGGGGCGCGCCCTCAACCGTCGCGTGACGATCACCCTGCCCCAGTGAGGAATTCGATGACCCGCCGCCCCCTCGCCGCACTCGCCGGCGCCACGCTGGTCGCCGCCGTCCTCGGCGGGTGCACCGACGACCCGGCACCCACCGACCCCAGCCCCTCGGGCACCGGCACGGCATCCGGCGGCCCGAGCGCCAGCGCCTCCCCGACCCCGCAGGACCGCTCCGCGGCCGTCGTCGACGGCGCCGCCCCCCTGGCCGAGATCGCCACCACCAAGGCCAAGGCCTCCTCCTCCTTCGAGGGCGCGACCTTCGGCTTCTACCGGCTCACCCGCTCCGACTCCTCGACCCTGCTCGTGTGGCGCGTCACCGGCGGTGACGGCTCCAGCAGCGCCCGCGACGCCAACATCCGCTTCTGGGAGAAGTACCCCGTGATGGTGACCGGCGGCAAGAAGTACTCCGTGGTCACCTTCGACAAGCAGAACGACGGCTGGTCCGCCCTCTCCGACCCCGCCCTGCGCCTCTCCCAGGGCGTCGAGAGCCCCCCGGTCTCCGCCCTCTACCCGCCGCTGCCCGCCGGCACCACCGAGGTCACCCTGACCAGCCCCTGGTTCGACGACGTCACGGTCCCCGTCACCGACGCGGCCACGACCGGCTGAGCCGGCGGCTCCCGGCGCACGACAGCGGCCCCGGCCTCCGTGAGGAGGCCGGGGCCGTGACGCAGGCCGCGCGTCCCCTACTCGCGCAGCGTGACCCGGAACATCTTCTTGACCTCGGCGACCGTGGTCAGCAGGGTGACGTTCCCGGTGGTGTCGACGTACACCCGGACCGTGACGTCGCCGCAGTCGGCGGTCGTCTCGTAGCCGGTGGTCGAGCCGGGCACCGCGACGACGATGCACGGCCCGAGCCGGCGACCTGTCTGCGCGACGGCGTCGGCGCTCTCGCGCCGGCCGGTCTCGGTGACGAAGTCGCTCCGCACGCTGACCTCGACGCGGTCGGCGAGCGGGTAGTAGCAGTACGTGGTGACGTCGGTCGAGTTCCGGGACGCGAAGGACTGCGCGCGCCCCTGGCCGTCGCCACAGCTCCAGAAGCCGCGCGGGACGCGCGACTGGAGCGAGCGCACGATGTTGTCGTAGGCGTCCTCGCGCACCTGCTGGGCGCCGGCGAGGGCGGCCGCGTCGGCGCCCGACTGGATCTTGCTGACCTCACTGCTCACCTTGCCGGTCCGGAACACGATGCCGAGGGCGGCCGCGACGAGGACGAGCACGACGACGATGGCCACGGCCGTGACGGCCTGGCCCTCCTCACGACGACGGCGGCGCTCCTGCACCATGCCGGCCTCCCCTCGAACGGTGCGGGTGGTGTCGACCCGGACGCGCGGATCGCCGGGGCGGGTCCTGAGACCCCGCCCCGGCGACCCGCTCACATCACTTGGCGCCGGTGATGTTGTCCCAGGCGCTCTTGATCTTGGTGCCCACGTCGGCACCGGTCACGACGCCGTAGATGGCGGCGATGACGACACCGGCGACGAGGGCCATGCCCAGGTACTCCAGCGAGTTCTGGCCGGCCTCGCGGCGGTCCTTGAGGGTGGCGGCGAGGGTGGTGTAGCGAGCGGCGAGCTGGTGGGTCATGGCGTTCTCCTTGGTCCTGATCCCCGGTGTCCGAGGGCCTGCGGTCCTCGTTCTTGACACCCTGAACGCTACGGACGGACGAGGGACGGGCACAGGGTCCGCAGGCCCAGCACCGGGCCCAATCCGTCCCGGTCAGGGCCCGGGCCGGGTCCCCAGCCAGGCCACGATCGCCTCGGCCCGGGTGGTCACGGCCAGCCGCGGGAAGATCTGGTTGATGTGGTTCTTCACCGTCTTCTCGGAGAGGAACAGCTCGCGGGCGATCGCCCCGTTGGTCTTGCCGGCGGCGACGAGGTCCATGACCTCCGCCTGCCGTTCGGAGAGGTCGAACCGGGCCCGCCCGGTCGGTCCCGCGACCGGCGCCCGGCCACCGCGCAGGGCCGCCAGCGCGGGCCCCGACAGGCTGCCCGTCCCCTCCGCGGCGGCCCGCACCATCGCTCCCAGGCGGTCGGCGTCGAAGGTCCCGTGCACGAGGTAGCCCACGGCGCCCTCGTCCAGGGCGGCGAGGACGACGTCGCTCTCGTCGGAGAAGGTGAGCATGAGCACGTGCGAGACCTCGGAGATCTCGCGCACGACCGAGACCCCGTCGCGCAGCGGCATCCGCACGTCGAGCAGGACGACGTCGGGTCGTGTCTCGCGGACCCGGGCCAGGGCCTCGACGCCGTCCCCCGCCTCGGCGACGATCTCGAGCTGGTCGTCGGTCTCGACGAGCGAGCGGATCCCCCGCCGCATCACCGCGCTGTCGTCGACGATGCACACCGTCCAGGCCATCAGGCCACCACCTCTCGTTGGTCCTTCTCGACGAGGCCTCGGCGGTTGACCTCGAAGGTCACCGTCGTCCCCTGCCCCGGTCGGGTCTCGTGGCGGAAGCTCCCGCCGACCCCCGCCATCCGTTCCGCCATGCCGACGACCCCGAAGTGCCCGCGCGCGGGAGAGGCGGCGACGAACGCCGGCTCGCTGCCGGCACCGTCGTCGCTGACGACGAGCATGAGCCGGTCGGCACCCGCGGCCTCGAGGACCACCCGGACGGTGCACCGGCCGGCGTGCTGCCGCACGTTGTCGAGGGCCTCCCGCAACCCCATGAGCAGCTCGTAGCGCACGTGCCCGTCCGTGACGTCGACCGGGGCCAGCCGGGTGACGCAGCGCCGGCCCGTCGAGGACCGCCACTCGTCGACGACCTGGGCCACGGTGTCGCTGAACGACAGCTCGGCGACCGGGGTCCGCAGCTCACCCATGAGCTCGCGCACCTGGGCGATGACGAGGGTGCAGTCCTGCTCGAGCTCGCGGGCCCGGGCCACCGCGACGTCGGTGTCGCGGTGCAGGTGGTGCGGGATGCTCGACGCGGTGAGGGCCATCGCCTGGAGCGACTTGGCGATGGTGTCGTGCATCTCGCGGGCGATCCGGCCGCGCTCCTGCGAGGTGGCCGCCGCCGACATCGCGTCACGCAGCGAGGCCTGCGCCCGGGCCTCGGCGTGCCCGGAGCGCCGGATGGCCAGGCCGAGCAGCCAGAGCGTGACGAACACCGCCGGCACGACGACCACGTAGGCGACGAGACCAGCGTCGTCGATCGGCCGGCCCGTGAGCAGCACCAGGTCGATGGCCACCGTGAAGAGCACGACGAGCAGTCCCGGCGCCACGGGCAGCCAGAGACCGACGAGCAGCGCAGAGGTCGCGAGCGCGAGGACGAAGGGGGTGTCGACCCCGACGAGCGCCACGACGACGGCGACGAGGACGACGTCGAGCAGGACGAGCAACGGGTGCCGCATCAGCAGCACCCGGACCCGCGGCGAGCTGAGCGCGAGGTAGGACACGCCCGCGGCCGCGACGACGCCGAGGGCCCCCAGGCCGTCGCCGCGCGCGACCCACGCGAGCTCGAGGAGGAACAGCAGCGCGAGGCGCACGAGGAGGGCCACCTGGGCGACCCGCAGCTGCAGCCGCGTCGGCGGCAGCGCGCCCTCAGAGACCACCGAAGGACCCGAGGTCGAGGTCGGAGCCGATGTACAGGCCGACGATGAGGAGGATCATCGCGCCGGGGACCATGACGACGGTCGTCAGCAGGGTGACCCGGGGCGCGATGGCGGCGGCCTTCTGCCGGGAGCGCTGCGCCGAGGCGCGGCGCATGTCGGTGGCGATCTGGTTGAGCGTGTCGACGAGCGGCGCGCCGAGCTCCTCGGCCTGGAGGTAGGCGGTCGTGAACTCCTCGATCGACTCCGAGGTGTTGCGGTCCCGCATGGCCCGGAAGGCCGAGCGCACGCTCGCGCCGTTGGTGATCTGGTGCAGCGTCGTCATGACCTCCTCGGACAGGGGCCCTCCGAACCGTTCGGACACGACGCCGAGGGCCTGGCGGAAGCCGATGCCGGCGCTGACGGTGACGGCGAGGACGTCGAGGAAGTCCGGCAGGTCGCGGTCGATGCGCTCGCGCCGTCTGCGTCCCATCGCCGACAGGCGCGCGAGCGGCATGACGACGATCGCCGCGAGCGCCATGAGGACGGGCAGGAGGCGTCCCTGCAGCACGAAGATGACGACCGCCGGGGAGACGATGAGCATCCAGAGGACACCGCGGGCGATGACGGAGTCGACGTCGATGCCCTCCGGGCGCCCGGCCTGGTCGACCTGGCGGCGCACGAGCGCGACGGCCGACGACGGCAGGAGCCGGCGGACCCGCGGGGCGAGGCGGTAGGCCACCGCCGACACCGGCCCCTGCGAGCGGGCCCGCTTCTGGGTCGCGCCCTGGAGGATGGCGATGTCCTCGACCGCGAGGTCGCTCGCCGGGTCGGTGCGCAGCATCCGGTAGCCCCGGAGGAAGAGGTAGGCGGCGACCGCGGCGACGACACCCGGGACCGCGCCGACGAGCCAGCTCATACGTCGAACCGCGTCATCTTCCGGATGGCGTAGAAGCCGGACCCGAAGATGGCGAACGCGAGGAGGAGGGCGACCTGGCCCAGTGGCTGACGGGTCATCTTGTCGACCGTGCCGGGCTGCATCGCGTTGAGCATGAGGAGCATGACGACGCCCAGGACGATGACGAAGTACGACGTCACGACCGGCTGCGCGAGCACCGTCCGGACCTCGCGCCGGGTCTCCTTGCGCTGGTCGAGGGTCTCGGCGATGTCGCGCAGGGCGGTGACGAGCGAGCCACCGCTGCGGGAGGCGACGACGAGGGTCGAGATGAGCACCGAGGTCTCGCGCGAGCCGACCCGGTCGCGCAGCTCCTCGAGCGCGCGCTGCAGCGGGGCCCCGAAGCGCAGCCGGGTGGCGACCCGCGAGAGCTCGGTGCGGGCCGGCTCGGCGAGCTCGTCGCCGGCGATGGCGATGGCGGTCGGGAGCGAGAGCCCGGCGTAGCTCGCGTTGGCGAGCACCCGGGCGAGCTCGGGCAGCTGGGCGACGAACGCCTCCCGGCGGCGCTCCTTCGCGCGGCGCAGGTACGCCCGCACGGCGAGGACGCCGAGCAGGCTGCCGACGACCCCGAGGAGCGGGGCGAGCAGCGTCCAGAGGGCGATCGAGCCGACGGCACCGACGGCCAGGCCGGCGACGAACACGACCGACGGGCGTCGGTTGATGCCGGCGACGTCGAGCTCGCGCACGAGCCACCGCCCGGGCCGCGTGCGACGGAAGCGTGCGTCGAAGACGTCGAGCAGGCTGGGCGCGTCGTCGTCGAGGCCGCTCTCGGCGCCGCTGATGGCGACGTGCCGGTCGCGCGCCGCCCGGGTGAACTCCCGGGCCCCGAGCAGGGCGAGGAGCGCGGCGAGCACGGCCCCGCCGAGGATCGCGAGGATCATGACGCACCCTCCATGAACGCGGGGAGCGCGACCCCGGCCTCGGCGAGCCGGCGGCGCAGCGCGTCGGGCACCGGGTGGGTGACGAAGCGACCGCGGGTGCGGGCGACGTCGTCGACGTGCATCGGGTCCCAGGTGACGAGCGGGACGAGGTCGAACTCCTCCTGCCGACGCGAGGCGAGGAAGCAGGTCTCGACGACCCGGCGCGCCCCGTCGGAGTGCCGGTTGAGCTGGACGATGACGTCGATGGCGGAGTTGACCTGGTCGCGGATCGCGTGGAAGGGGACCTCCACGTCGCTCATCGACGCCAGCGTCTCGAGGCGGGCGAGCGCGTCACCGGGGGTGTTGGCGTGGACGGTCGTCAGCGATCCCTCGTGGCCGGTGTTCATCGCCTGGAGCATGTCGAGCGCCTCGCCGCCGCGGCACTCCCCGACGATGATGCGGTCGGGCCGCATGCGCAGCGAGTTGCGGACGAGGTCGCGGATGGTCACCTGACCGCGGCCCTCGACGTTGGGCGGCCGGGTCTCGAGCCGGATCGTGTGCGGCTGGTCCAGGCTCAGCTCGGCGGCGTCCTCGATCGTGACGATCCGCTCCTTCGGGGAGATGAAGCTCGAGAGCGCGTTGAGCAGCGTCGTCTTGCCCGAGCCCGTGCCCCCCGAGACCACGACGTTGAGGCGTGCCTCGACGCAGGCCTGAAGGAGGGCGGCGAGCTCGGCGTTGAGGGAGCCCCACTCGATGAGCCGGGGCAGCGAGATCGCCGTCGGGAAGAGGCGGATGGTGACCGTGGGCCCGTTGAGGGCGAGCGGCGGCAGGACGACGTTGACGCGCGCGCCGCGCGGCATGCGGGTGTCGGCGGGCAGGCGGGCGTCGGCCATCGGGCTGGACTCGTCGACCCGGCGGTTGACCGTCGAGACGATGCGGTCGATCGTCTGGAGCAGCTGCTCCTCGCTCGTGAACCCGGCCGGCCACAGCTCGAGGCGGCCGCTGCGCTCGACGTAGATCGTCTCGTGGCCGTTGATCATGATCTCGCTGACCGTGGGGTCGGCGAGGATCGGTTCGAGGACACCGAGGCCGACGGCCTCGTCGACGACCCGGCGGACGAGCAGGTTGCGCTCGCTCGTCGAGAGGATGACCCCTTCACGTGAGACGAGGTGGGCGATGACGCGTTCGAGGCGCGCGCGGCGCTGGCTCGGCTCGAGCTTGCTCAGCTCGTGCAGGTCGACCTCCTCCAGCAGGAGGCGGCGGAAGGTGGTGATGAGCGAGTCGTCCTCGGTGCCGAGCCGGCCGAGGGTGGCGGAGTCCCCGATGAAGGAGCGGTAGGACCTGCTCACGGCCGCTCCGCCGGCATCTCGACCGTCCGGCTCACCGGGTCGAGCCCGATCGCCGAGAACGTGGGCACCTCGACCCGCACCGTGTAGCGGAAGCCGTCGCCGGAGCGGCCGCCGACGAGCGTGTGCCGCCGCAGCCCGTCGGGCAGCGCCCGGGCAGCCGCGCTGCCGGGGTCCTGGCCGAGGCTCGCGGCCCGGGCCGCGGCGCGCGCCGCCTCGTTGGCCGAGGTCGCGGCCCAGGCCCCCACGGCCAGCTGCCAGACCATGAACCCGACGAGCAGGACGAACGGGGCGAGCGCCACGAACTCCAGCGAGGCGGTGCCGCGCTCGCGCCGGCGGCTCATCGCTCGCTCACCACGGACCGGGTCGACGTGAGCTCCTGGGGGAAGTGCAGGTTGGCGGGGCCGGAGGCGGGGATCTGCATCCTCACGGTCACCCGGTCGCCGTCGACGGAGACGGTGAGGTCGTCGAAGGCCCACGGCGACCGGTCGCGGGCGGCGGCCTGGGCACTGGCCTGGCTGCCGGTGACCGAGTACTCGCGGGCGGCGACGCGGGAGGCGTTCCCCGACATGACGAACGTCAGCCCGATCGTCACCACCTGCCACGCGGCGAGGGCGATGAAGAGGATGAGGGGCAGGAGCACCACGTTCTCGAGGGCCACCTGCCCGCCTTCCCGGCGCCGCCGGCCACCGACCTCGGCGACCTCGGCGACCTCGGGGGCGAGGTCCTCCGTGACCGGGGCGTCGTCGTCCACCCTCGCGTCGACCACGTCGGTCGGTGCGGGCCGGCCGCGCCCGCGCCCACGACGGCGGCCGCGTGCCGGCACCTCCGCGGCGTCGGTCGTCCCGGGCTCGGCGGTGCGGCGTGGCCGCCCCTTCCGGGGTCCCTTCTCGACCGGTCGGGCGTCCTCGAGGTCGAGCTCACGGCGCAGCTGGGTCATGAGACGCCACCAGGCGACCTCGGTCACCGCCCGCGGGTCGCGCTCGTTCATCGCGGGCTCGAGCGCGCGCGTCGACAGCGGCACCACCGCGTCGAGCACCTGCGCCGAGGTCAGCTGCGCCACCGCGCTCGCCGGGAAGATGCTCGTCCGGTCGACCTTGTTGACGATGATCCGCAGGGAGCTCTCGTCCGTGACACCGAGCGCCTCCCACGCGAGGATGCGCTTGCGCATGGCGCGGACCGCGAGGACGTCGGCCGTCGTCACGACGACCGTCTCGTCGGCGAGCTCGACGACGGACGCCTGCGCGGGTGACACCGACCCGCCGCCGTCGACGAGGACGAGGTCGAACTCGCGTCGCAGCAGCGCGAAGATCGGGCGGAGCGCCTCGGCGGTGATGAGCTCGGTCAGCCGCACGTCCGCCGGGCCGAGCAGGAGGTTGAGCCCGCACTCGTGCTGGACGACCGCGTCGTTGACGGTGCTGCCGGAGAGGTCCTGGTGGACCTTGGCGAGATCGGCGATGGAGACCGCCTGGCGCACGTCGAGGACCGCGCTGACGTCGCCCTTCTCGAGGTCGAGGTCGACGACGCAGACCCGGCGGTTCGGGTTGGCCGTCAGGTGGTCGAGCGCGAGGTGCGTCGCGAGCGTCGTCGTGCCGACGCCGCCCTTCGCGCCGACGACCGCGAGGACCTTGCCCCGCGCCGAGCTGGCCTGGGCGATGGCGCCGGCGAGGATGCGCTTCATCTGGCGCGACCAGTCGTTGGCCGAGGTCACCTTGGCCGAGAGGTCGTCGAAGGCGAAGGGGTGCGCGATGACCCCCCGCGCCCCGGCCTCCATCGCGCGGATGACCGTGGCCGAGGTGCGCTCGGCCGAGACCTCGAGCACGGCGACGCTCGGGTGGCGCGCGCCGAGGTCGCGGATGGTCTGGAGCACCGGGTCCGGCCCGAGCTGCTCGTGGAGGACGACGATGTCGGGGTCGAGCCGCGAGGCGAGGTCGAGGACCATGCTGCTGGACTGGGCCACGCCGATGACCTGGGCCTCGTCGAGCTCCTCGAGGAGCGAGCGGAGGTCGGACTCGATGGTCCCGTTCGACATGCCGATGAGGATCTTCATCACTTGGCCTCCTCGAGCACGGCCTTGCCACCGAGTTCGGACGCGTCGTACTCGTTCGGTTCACCCTGCCGGTTGGTGCCGACGTCGTTCGGGAGGGCGACGAGACGGACCTCCGCGGCGAAGGCCGCCGCGTAGGAGACCGAGAGGGCCTGGTCGGGCTCGAGGGCCAGCGTCACCGGCAGCACCTTCTGCTCGGAGGTGCCGCCCGCGGCGCTCTGCTGGGTGACCGTCTGCTCACCGGCGATCGACACGATGCGGACGTCACGGACGAGGATCCGGACGGACTTGGCGAGCCCGGGGACGTCGGCGAAGACGGCGTAGATGTCGACGCGGTCGCCGGGGCGGACGCGGCCGGCGACGCCGGTCACGGAGTCGACGTTGATGGCGACCTCGCGCTCGGTCGACGAGAGCGAGCTGCTCGGGATGAGCATGTCGGAGCTGACCGTGGTGCCCGGGTTGAGCCGGAAGCCGACCCGCCGTCCCTGGAGCTCGTCGAGCGAGAGGACCGACGACTGCGAGACCCACCGCTCCGGGACCTCGACCGCCTCGATGTTGTCCGGGCCGAGCGGCGTGTAGGCCTCCACCGCCTGCCGCGCCTGGTACACCGTGACGCGCGAGCCCACCTGCGAGTTGACGTTCGCCACGTACGCGGACACCGCGAGGAAGGTGCCGACCGCGACGACGAACGAGACGAGGACGAAGAGCAGCCCTCGTCGTTGACGGGGGTTCATGCGGAGGTCTCCTCGACGAGCCGGGGATGGACGTGGCAGAAGGGGCAGACGTCCCCGTGGAGGACGTCGTCGCAGACCGGGCAGGCACCGCGAGAGGGCCCCGCCTCGGCGAGCGAGTCGGCGACGACGATGAACTCGGCCCCGGCGTTGCCGTAGAGCGCCCGGGCGTCGGCGACGACCGGCGGGACGTGGATGACGTCGTCGGACCCGTACCAGGCCCGCAGCCGCTGGGACGCCGTCGACTCCGGCGGCGCGGCGATGACGAGCTGGCGGGTGGGCGGCCCGGCGTAGCCCTCGGCCGCGGCGCGGACGACCCCGGCGTCGGGGCCGAGGAGCACGAGGAAGCGCGGGCCACCGGGCAGCAGGGACCGCAGGTGCTGGCCGAAGCTCGGGCTCGGCACGGACAGCCGCGTGACCCGCGAGAGCCACGCCCCGCTCGTCGTGCCGCCGAGCGTCCCGGCGAGGCGGGCGAGCCGCGTGCCGTCGTCCTGGTTCTCGATGTGCGCCGCCTCGAGCCCGATGACCGCGGCGCCGAGGAGGCTCGACCGCACGGCCAGCCGGGCGACCGCGAGATGCGGCAGGGCCCCCGAGACGACGTTGGTCACGAGAGCGGCGGCGTCGAGGTCGGCGGGGCGGTGCAGCACGACGAGCCGGGCGTCGCCGCCGAGGTCCTCGCGCAGCCGGGCCGCCACCTCCGGCCCGCCGAGCCGCCCGGTGACGAGGGCGACCTCGGAGCCGAAACCCCACTCCTCGACGGCCGTCGAACGACGCGAAGGGTCGACGACACACACGGACAACGACATACGAGAGCTCCCCCAATTTCGCCCCGGCGTGGACCGCGGCCCTGTCCTCGTGCTGGAGTTTAGCCAGAACCGTCCCGCACCGACCTCGGAAGAGACCATGCTGAACACGACGAAGCGACCGGCCCGACGCCGCCGGACCGACAGCCGCCGATCCCACACCGTCGCGCTGTTCCTGGGCACCGTGTGCGCCCTGCTGGGGCTCGGCGCGGTGGTCGTCGGCGTCATCGCCTGGTCGATGGACCGGCCGGAGCCGCGGCAGCTCCTGGCCGGCGAGACGGCCCTGGCCGGCCGCACGCCGTGGTTCGACGCGGGCACCACGCTGTTCGTGGCGCCGCTGCGCGACGGCAGCGTCCCCGGCCCGGCGGACCTGGGGTGCTCGCTCTTCACGACCGAGGGCACGCGGACGCTGCGCGTCGCGTCCGACACCGACGTCCTCGGGACCCGCGTGGTGGCGCAGACCTCGCTCGAGCCGAGCGTGCAGGTCGGGCCGACCACCGGGACCGACCGCATCATGTGCAGCGGGCCGCGGATGCAGGACGCCGTCGTGTGGGCGCTGCCGACGAACGCGGGACCCTCGAGGTACCCGCTCTCGGTCGTCGTCGCGGGGGTCGCCCTGCTCGGCCTCGCCGCGCTCCTCGACCCCAGGGCCAGGGGGCTGCGCCGCGGGCTCGCGTGACGTCGGCCCACGCCCCTGGCGCGGCCGACCCGGGCCGGCCCCCCTGCGATCGCCATGCGCGCCACGCTAATCGGGCGACCGGGTCCCGCACCCGGGCCTTGGGGCCCAAAGCGGACCCATCACCGTGGGCCTGCGTGCCACCTCTCGCCCCGGGGGTCCCGGTGGCCAGCCCAGCCCCATCCGTCACGCGGAGGGCGGACGTCAGCCGACGGTGAGCACCGTGCCCGGTCGCACGCCCCACCGGGCCAGGGACCCGGCAGCGGCCTCGACCGTCGCCGAGGCCCGCAGCCGGGGTCGCGTCATGCCCGTCCAGGGACGGAGGGTGGCGGTCCGGAGCACCCGGCCGCGGCGGTCGACCACCGCGACGTCGATGGCGTAGCGCATGCCGACCATGTGGACGCTGGGACAGCGGGTGATCCACAGCGCTCCCTCGACGCCCCCCGTGCCGAGGAGTCCGTGGCGCCGCTCGGCCGGGGTGTCCGCCACGGCCAGCGGTGCGACGTCCCGCCCGTCGGCCAGCAGCCGGTGGGGTCCTGGTCCGAACACTGGGCGGTCCGCGCTCACGGCGCGGCCCCCACGAGAGCGGCGACACCGGGCGCGGCGAGCACCGCGACCGCGGCCCCGGCGAGGTGCGGGCCGAAGGCGAGGTGCGAGCCCCGCCCGGACCGCCGCACGAGGACCATCCAGCCCCCCTGCACCCCCGCCGCGACGAAGGCGAGCACGGTCGCGACGACGACGTGGGCCGCTGACAGGGGGCCGAGGACGAGGCCGAGCGGGACGGCGAGCTTGGCGTCCCCGAGGCCCATGCCGCCACCGCTGCCGACCATCTCACCGATGACCACGTTGACGAGGTAGAAGCCGCCCAGGGCGACCCCGGCCACCGCGCCGGCCACGAGGGGGGAGGCCGTTCCCTCGACGACGGACACGGCGGCGATGCCGACGAGCGCCGTTGCGGCAGAAGGGAAGACCCACCGGTCGGGGAGCCTGCGGGTGTCGAGGTCGATCGCCGACAGCACGGCCAGCACCGGCACCGAGGCCGCGAGCAGCACACCGAGGGCGGGGCGGTGCGGCACGTGCCCGGCAGCCACCAACCCGGTGGCCAGCGGCGTGACCAGCAGCACCCACCGGGTGTCGCGCACGGGGAGGTCGGCCTCGTCGGGGTACCGGTAGCGGCGGGTCCTCAGGTAGCGGTGCGCGACGACGCCGGCCACGCCACCGGCGAGGGCCCCGAGGAGCCCGGCCGCGAGCGCGGCGGTCACGAGGCGCAGCCGGCCGGGCGCGGCCCCCAGCCGGTGCCGTCCCAGGACTCGGGGGCTGCCGACCGCATGACGCGGGCCACGCCCGCCGTCAGGGGGTCCGCGTTGGGGTCGTCGACCACGACCTGCCCGGCGGGCGCCTGCCGGGTCACGTACCCGGTCGCGGTGGCCGCCCCGACGAAGGCGGGACCGCTCTGCGAGAGGGGAGTCGGCGCCTGGCCGGCCGTCGCCCCCAGGTTGGTCGCCCCCACCGTGGAGGCGAGCATCGAGACGACCGGGGAGTCCGACCCGGTGACGTCGAGGTGGGTCACGTAGAGGGAGCCGGAGCGCGTGGTGGCACCGGTCGACGTGATGTCGCGGTCGGTGACCGTGCGGACCGACGTGACCTCGCCGGTGGGGCCGCGGTCGACCTCGAGGAGCATCGGGACGAGGTCCGACGCCCGGGCGACGCCGGCCGTCGGCGTCTCGCTGACGCCGACGTACTCGGTGCTCGACCCGTCGGCGTACCGCAGCGTGCCCACCGCCTCGCCCCCGGCGTCGAGCGCGAGGGTCTGGTCGTAGGCGTTGAGCGAGAGTCCCGCCTCGGGGCTGGTGTCGGTGTAGACGGCGGTGGGCGCGGGCAGCCCGTCGCGGGCCCCGACGAGACCGGTCACGGCGTCCGCCGCGCGGGACACGACGGACCCACCGTCGCCGACGAGCGAGTCGCTCCACGTCTCGGCCCGGTCCGCGGTGAGCAGCTCGGCGAGGGCGGCGGGCTCGGAGGCCGACCACACCCGGGGGTCACCGCCGGTGAGGAACGGCTCCGCCCCGGCGGCGGCGCTCCCGAAGGTGCGTCCGACCCACGTCGTGTCGGCCGGACGGCTGCGGCCGGCGCCGGACATCCGGTACGTGCCGTCGCCCATGACCGACACCACGGGTCCGGCCGCGGGGTCGGCCCCGTCGACCGGCACGAGCCCGCGCACGGGCCCCGCCGCCCCGCTGGGCGCTCCGACGCAGCGCGCCCCCACCGGGGGCGCACCGGCGCCCGGGTCACCCCCGACCGACCGGCATCCCCCGCCGCCGGTGATGGAGCACAGGGCCGAGGCGGTGCCGTCCGTCACCCGTTGGCCGTTGACCGCGAACGCGATGGCGGCGACGACCGTGCCCACGACGAGGAAGATCCCCACGAACTCGAGCGACGTGACGCCGGCCTCGGAGCCCGGGCGGCGACGACGGTGGCTGCTCACCCCGCCATGGTCGCCGAGGGGCGGGACGCGGCGCGAGGGCCCGTGGGCCCAGCCGGTCCTCACCGCTGGACCTCGACCGTGCCCATGACCTCGGGGACCCGGGAGGCGCCGAAGCCGTCCTCGGGAGCGAAGCCCACGACGTTGACGATGCTCGTCCCCGGCCCCGCGAGGAACAGCTGCCAGACCTCGCGGCGCTGCTCGTCACCCCGCGAGTTCTCGGTCCACTGGACGAGGACCCCGGGGCGCGCCGGGTCCGCCCCCGGGACGGTCGAGCGCTGCGGGCGGAGGTCGTTCTCGCGCAACCGCTGCTCGAGGCGGTAGCTCTGCTCGAGCAGGCTCGTCGTCGGCTCGGTCTCGACGACGACGGACACCGCCACCTGTGTGCTTCCCGCCGATGCCGGCTCGCTCCAGCGGGCGACCTCGCCGGACGACACCGTGCGCCGCCGCTCCTCCCACTGACCCGGCACGGCCATCGTCCACCCGCGCCCGGTGACCTCGCGGCTGCCGACCGGGCGGCTCGGGACCGGCGTCACCGTCGCCGACGGGGACGCGGTCGGCCGGATGTCCGAGCCGGCGAACGGCTCGTCCGACGAGCACCCCGACGACCCGACCACGAGGACGAGCGCGGCCGTGCCGGCAGCCGCCCCGCGGACCGCGCGCCCCCCCGTCGCCATGCGCCGAGGATAGCCACGGACCGTCGCCCCCGGGGCCGGTGCCCCGCGACCGGTCAGGACACCCGCCGCATGACCGACCGGTACCCGGTGGCCTCCTGGGTGAAGCGGTCGCCCGAGCAGGTGAAGGTCACCGACCCCGTCCCCGGCTTCAGGTCCTCGGTGCGCGGCTCGGTCCCCGCGCCGCCCACGGTGATGCTCCCGTCGGCCGAGCGCAGCGTGAACGCCATCGTGTCGCCGGAGGTCGTGACGCCGTAGACGACGGTGCCGGCGTACGTCACCTCGGCCTCACCCCCGTCCGTCACGGCCCTCGCAGGGCGGGTCCCGTAGGTCACGGTCTCGACCCCGTCGCGGGTGATGTCGAGCGTCCGGTCCACCCCCGAGATCGTCAGCCGACCCTGCTCGGTCTCGGCGCTCTCGGAGTGCTCGGTGGTCTGCCACCGCCCGACGAGGCAGGGGTCCAGACCACCTCCGGCCTCCGCCTCCCCACCGGGAGCGGAGCCGGCGGTCGCGTCCTGCGAGGTCGTTGCCGGTGCCCGGTCCGAGATCACCACCCCGACCACCACCCCGGCGACGAAGACCAGTGCCGCCACCACCACGGCGCCGAGGGTCGACGCGACGACCACCCAGGTGCGCGGGCCCCGTCGGGCCTGCGGCTGCTCCATCCCGGTCCTCCTCGCTCGGCGCCTGTCGGCGGCCACGCTCGCACACCCGCGGCTCCGGCGGCAGGGCCCAGGGGCCCGGAGCCGCGCGGGTCCGGGCCTCTCGGTCCCCCGCAGCACGGTCTGGGAGACTGGTCGCCATGTTCTCCCGCAAGGCGTCCGTCGTCGTCACCGTCCTCCTCGTCGCCCTCGTGACGATCGGGCTGGTGGCCTCCGCCCTGCCGACCTTCGCGAGCAGCGCGAGCGCGCTCCCGATGCACGCGCAGCTGCTGAAGACCTCCCCCGAGGACGGCGCGAGCGTGGAGACCGCGGACGCGGTGACGATGACCTTCAGCGAGGACGTCAACGAGGAGTTCCTCCAGGTCAAGGTCGAGGGCCCCGGTGGTGACGAGGCCGACGGCGCCCCGACGGTCGACGGCTCGACGGTGACCCAGGCCCTGCCCGACGACCTCCCCGCCGGCGAGCACGAGGTCACCTACCGGGTCGTGAGCGTCGACGGCCACCCGGTCTCGGGCTCGCTCACCTTCACGACGACGCAGGAGGCCGCCTCCGCCGCACCGACGCCGAGCACGTCGCCGACGGGGTCCGCGTCGTCGAGCGCCACGCCGGCCGGCACCGCCAGCCCCTCCCCGAGCGCCACGGACGTCGCGGCCGGCGAGACCTCGTCCGGCGGCGCCGGGTGGTTCCTGCCGGTCGGCCTCGTCGTGCTCCTCCTGCTCCTCGTCGGCGGGGGCGTCCTGCTCGCCCGGGGTGGTCGCGGAAGGGCGGACGGCCCCTCCGACCCGGTCGCCTGAGGTCGATTTCGCTCCGACGCACGGGGGCTGCTAATGTCTCCGACGCGCGCCATTAGCTCAATTGGCAGAGCAGCTGACTCTTAATCAGCGGGTTCGGGGTTCGAGTCCCTGATGGCGCACCACGCACGACGACGAAGGCCCCCCGGTCAGCCGGGGGGCCTTCGTCGTGCAGCGACCGGTCGGCGCTCGACCACCGCGGGTCACAGGTAGAGGCCGGGGCCGCCCTCCGCCGTCGGCTCGGCGGGCTCGGCCGCGACGGCGTGCAGGTCCCGCTCGCGCAGGAGCACGTACTCCGCCGCGCCGAGCTCGACCTCCGCGCGGTCCTCGGGGTCGAACAGCACCCGGTCGCCGAGCTCGACGTGACGGACGCCCGGGCCGGTCGCGACGACCGCTCCCCACGACAGCCGCTTGCCGACGTTCGCGGTCGCCGGGATGACGATACCCCCACCGGAGCGCCGCTCCCCCGCCTCGCCCTCGAGGCTCACGAGCACCCGGTCGTGGAGCATCCGGATGGGCAGCCGCGACCGGCCGCCGGACGCAGCGGACACGTCAGCGCTTGCGGAGCTGCCGCCAGGCGACGAGGCCGCCGACGACGGCGACGACCGCGACGACGGCCGCGAGGCGCTCGACCCGCAGCTCCCCCTCGGGGGTGGTGGCGACGTCGGCGAAGCGGGCCCGGGCGGCCTCCTTCTGGCGCTGGAAGATCGCCTTGGGGGTCGCGCGGCCGACGAGCTCGTCGACGGTGTGGGCGAGGCGCTCGCGGCGGGCGACGACCTCGGCCTCGAGCTGGCTGATCGACGGGGTCTGGCTCATCGGGTCGCTCCCTCGAGCCCCAGGTCGCGTCGCAGCTTGGCGACGTGTCCCGTGGCCTTGACGTTGTACCAGGCGTGGGTGACGGTGCCCTCCTCGTCGAGGACGACCGTGCTGCGGATGACGCCCTGCACGACCTTGCCGTAGAGCTTCTTCTCGCCGAAGGCGCCCCAGGCGGTCATGACGGCCTTGTCGGCGTCCGACAGGAGGGTGAGGGTCAGGGCGTCCCGCTCGCGGAAGCGCGCGAGCTTGGCGGGTGCGTCGGGCGAGATGCCGAGCACGGTGTAGCCGTCGGCGGCGAGGGAGTCGAGGGACTCGCTGAAGTCGCAGGCCTGCTTCGTGCAGCCGGGGGTCATGGCCGCCGGGTAGAAGTAGACGATGACCTTGCGGCCGCGCAGGTCGCTCAGGGTCACGTCCTTCCCCGTGTCGTCGGGAAGGGTGAAGTCGGGGGCGGCGTCGCCGGCCTCGAGCCTCGCGCTCATGTCCTGCACTCCTGCGGTGGGGGAACGGGTCCGTTGCGGCCAACCTACCGCGCCGTAGCGCTCCGCCGTCGAGGAGAGCCGCGTGGACCACCCGCCACCGCCCACCGCGCCGGGTCGACGCGGTGGGCGGGAGCGGGGTCGGGGTCAGCGCGTCGGGGCGAAGGCCGCCGCCGCGAGGCCGGGCACCGCGAACCCGCCGCCGAAGACCGCGTCGACCTCGGCGGACTCCTGGGCGTTGGGGTACGGGTTGGTGCACGAGGGGCCGGGGCCACCGCCGGACATCAGCTCGCTGCACGGGCCGGAGTAGTTGTCCGGCAGGCCGAGGATGTGCCCGGTCTCGTGCGCGGTGACGCGCAGGCTGTCGTAGGTCTGGTTCTGCGCGTAGTCGAGGAAGACGGAGCCGCTGCCCGGGCCGTAGACCTGCGCGTAGGAGCCGCGCGGGTCGTTGCCCTCGCGGTAGACGAGGTCGGCGCCGCTCGAGGTGGGCTGCAGCGTCACGTTGCCCACCGAGGAGTTCCAGATCTGCGCGGACTGCGAGATCTCGGTCCGGAACGACGGGGCACCGCTCGTCGAGTAGTAGACGACCGTGGCCGCGACGCGGTCGCTGATGCCCTTGCGCTCGTCGTTCTCGCGCTGCTCGAGGGCCCGGTCGACGATGGCCTGCAGGCGGGCGTTCTGTGCGTCGTCGGCGGGGCTCGGGGTGTATCCGGAGGTGCCGCCGGTCGAGGGCGCCGGCGCGGGCCGGGTGTCGGCCGCGGCGACGGGGCCGAGGGCCAGGGCCGCGGTCGCGGCCAGGACGCCGATGACGGAGGTGCGGTACTTCACGGTGTGCTCCTGAGGGGTCGGCTGCACCGGGGGTGGCCGGTGCTCTGACAGGGCCCGCGAGGGGCCCGACCTCCACCGTCATCACGGGTCGGGCTCTGTCGCAACGCGACCGGACCAACCTGACCGACTCTTTGAGGTCCCGTAGGGCGGGCTTGACCCGACCCGGGCGTGTCTCGGGGCGGTCTTGACCCCCGGTTGGGACGAGGAGCGTGGTGCGCGAGGCGGGACTCGAACCCGCACACCCGAAGGCACCAGAACCTAAATCTGGCGCGTCTGCCAGTTCCGCCACTCGCGCGCGGGCACCACTGTATCGGCGCCCCCGACCCCCGTCGGGGCGCCCTGCCGCTGCCGGGATCAGGCGGGGCCGTCGGCGGCCAGCAGGCCGCGCAGGACCGGCTCGAGCGCCCGGAAGGCGTTGCCGCGGTGGGAGATCGCGTTCTTCTCGACGTCGGTGTACTCGGCGAGCGTCCGGGTGTCACCGGTCGGCACGAAGACCGGGTCGTACCCGAAGCCGTTCGTGCCGCGTGGCGCCCGGGCGATGGCGCCCTCGACGCGTCCCTCGACACCCTCGACCCGGCCGTCGGGCATCGCGACGACGGCCGCGCACACGAAGGCGGCCGACCGGTGCTCGTCGGGCACGTCGGCCACCTGCTCGAGCAGCAGCGACAGGTTGGCGCGGTCGACCTCCGCGCGCGCCGCCCCCTCGCCCGCGTGCGTGCCGGACCAGCGGGCCGAGAACACACCGGGCGAGCCGCCGAGGACGTCGACCGCGAGGCCCGAGTCGTCGGCGACCGACGGCAGGCCGGTGGCTTCGGCGAGCGCGACGGCCTTGAGGCGCGCGTTGCCGAGGAAGGTCACCTCGGTCTCGGGGACGTCGGGGCCGTCGACCTCCGCGGCCGAGACGATCTCGAGGTCGAGCTCGTCGACGAGCCCGGCGAGGATCTGCCGCAGCTCGTGGACCTTGTGCTCGTTGCGGGTGGCGAGGACGACGCGGCGGGTCACAGCACGCGCTCGCGGGCCGGGGCGTCGAGCGCCGCGGACTGGGCCCGGGTCAGCTCGGCGCACCCGGTCGTCGCGAGGTCGAGGAGGCGGCCGAGCAGCTCGCGGTCGAAGGGCACCCCCTCCGCGGTGCCCTGCACCTCGACGAAGCGGCCGTCGCCGGTCATCACGACGTTCATGTCGGTCTCGGCGGTGGAGTCCTCGGGGTAGTCCAGGTCCAGCACCGGCTCGCCCTTGACGACGCCGACGCTCACGGCGGCGATCGACCCGGTGAGCGGCTCGGCGCCGGCGGCGATGAGCCCCTTGGCGCGCGCGTCGGCGACGGCGTCGGCGAGCGCGACGTAGGCGCCCGTGATCGCGGCGGTGCGCGTGCCGCCGTCGGCCTGGAGGACGTCGCAGTCGAGGACGATGGTGTTCTCGCCGAGCGCGGCGGTGTCGATGACCGCGCGCAGGCTGCGGCCGACGAGGCGGCTGATCTCGTGGGTGCGGCCGCCGACCTTGCCGCGGCGCGACTCGCGGTCGCTGCGGGTGTTGGTCGAGCGCGGGAGCATCTCGTACTCGGCGGTGACCCAGCCGGTGCCCTTGCCCTTGAGCCATCGCGGGACGCCCTCGGTGAAGGAGGCGGCGCACAGCACGCGGGTGCGGCCGAACTCGACGAGGACGCTCCCCTCGGCGTGGTCGAGCCAGTTGCGAGTGATGCGCACCGTGCGCAGCTGGTCGGCGGTCCGTCCGTCGTGTCGCGTCATGCGCTCAGGCTATCGGCGGGTCCGGACCTCGCCGCGGCCCGGCCCCGGGCCGGACGACGTCACGGCCTCAGGAGTCGGCGTGCTCCGGCGGCCAGACGACGCGGAAGCGCTCGAAGCACACCTCGAGGTCGTCGGAGAAGTCGATGCCGATGCGCTCGCAGGACCGGCGGAAGAACCGGCGGTGCCCGTCGAGCCAGGTCTCCAGCGACCGGTCGTACTCCCCCTCGTCCCACGCGAACCGCTCGTCGACGCTCGACAGCGGGCCGACCCGCAGCTCGGTGGTGCGCAGGACCACCGACGGGGCGCCGCTGCCGTCGCAGACGACCCAGTGGTCCCCGACCCGCGGCAGGCGCTCGCCCTCGTGGGCGTACTCGGCGACGAGACCGGCCGTCGCGCGCTTGGTCCCGCCGGTGACGAAGGCGAGCAGCTCGTCGGCGAGCCCCGGTGAGTCACCGAACCACGACACGTCGACGTCCTCCTGCGGGGGCAGCCCGGGCACGGTGGCGCGGTACTGCTCGAGCATCCGGTGGGCGGCGGCACGGTCGAGGACGACCGCCGACGGCACGTCCGTGCCGACCTCGAGCACGTCGCCCGCCCGCGCGACCTCGACGGGCCCGCCCCACACCGCCTCGGCCTGGGCGCGGCAGACGTCCCGGTCGTTCCACGCCGGGACGTGGGTGAGGACGAGCCGGCGCACCCCACCGGCCCGCAGGGCCGCGGCGGCGGCGCGCGACCCGGACAGGTGGATGCCGCGGGCGTCGTCGCGCCCGTCGACGAAGGCGGAGTCGAGCAGCGCGAGGTCGGCGCCGGCGAGCAGCCGGTCCAGGCCCGGGCAGTCGTCGGTGTCGCCGCTGAACGCGAGCACGGCACCGTCGGCCTCGACCCGGTAGCCGTAGGCCTCGACCGGGTGCTCGACGGCCGTGGGGGTGACCCGGAACGGGCCGACCTCGAACGCCTCGCCGTCGCGCACCGTGACGACCGCGAACTCGCCGTCCATCCCGCCCGGCTCGAGCCCGTGGTACATCATCGCCAGGCGCTCGCCGGTGGCCGCGGGCCCGTGGACCGGCAGCCGGGCGGGCAGGGGACCCTCGGGGCGGTAGCGCCGGACGACGTAGAGGCCGAGCAGGTCGGCGCAGTGGTCCGGGTGGAGGTGGCTGACGAGGACGGCGTCGAGCGACGTCGGGTCGGCGTGGCGCTGGAGCGGCCCGAGCGCGCCGCTGCCGAGGTCGAGCAGGATGCGCCACGTGCGCCCCTCGTGCTCGGCCTCGACGAGGTAGCAGGAGGCCGCGGACTCGGGGCCGGGGAACGAGCCGGAGCACCCGATGACGGTGAGCCTCACGCGAACACCGCCCGGCGGACCAGGGGCGGTGACGGGAAGACCGGCTCGACGCTCGACCCGACGCCGAGGAAGCGCACCGCCAGCCGGCGGAACTCCTCGGGGTCACCCGTCGTCGTGAAGCCGTGGCTCGGCGGCGGCAGGTCGTCCGGGCGCAGGAGGCCGCGGTCGGCGAGAACGCGGTAGACGTCCTTGGCGGTCTCCTCGGCGGAGGACACGAGCGTGACGTCGTCCCCCATGACGTAGGAGATGACGCCGGTCAGCAGCGGGTAGTGCGTGCAGCCGAGGACGACCGTGTCGACGCCCTCCTCGCGCAGCGGGTCGAGGTACTCGTGCGCGACGCCGACGAGCTCGGGACCGCCGGTGACGCCGGCCTCGACGAACTCGACGAAGCGCGGGCACGGCGTGCTCGTGACCCGCAGGTGGGGCGCCGCGGCGAACGCGTCGAGGTAGGCGCCCGACTGGTGCGTGCCGAGGGTCGAGATGACGGCGACGCGGCCGCTGCGGGTGCCGGCGGCGGCGCGGCGCACCGCGGGCCGGATGACCTCGACGACCGGCACGTCGTACCGCTCGCGGGCGTCGTGGAGGACCGCGGCCGACGCGGTGTTGCACGCGATGACGAGGACCTTGACGCCGTGGTCGACGAGCCGGTCGAGGCACTGGAGGGCGTACTCGCGGGTCTCGGCGATGGGCCGCGGACCGTACGGCGCGCGGGCGGTGTCGCCGAAGTACGCCACCGACTCGTGGGGCAGCTGGTCGAGGATCGCCCGCATGACGGTCAGGCCGCCGTAGCCGGAGTCGAACACCCCGATCGGTGAGTCGGTCACCCGACCCAGCGTAGGTGGCGACGCCGACGCGGTCTCCCCCGGCGGGCGGTCGGGCGCGTCACACCGTCGAGGCCCGCGTCGCCTGGCAGACGCTGTGGAGCGCCGGGCTCAGCGGCGCAGCAGCGCCTCGGCGAGGGTCTCCTGGAGCCACGTGAGGAAGTCGTAGAGCGCGAGCGCGTGCAGCAGCGGGTCGTCCTCGTCGAGCGAGGTCGCCATCTGCTCCATCACCTCGAGGTCCTCGTCGGTGCGCAGCCCGAGGCGCTCTCCGAGGACGAGCCGGACGTCGGTCAGCGCGGTGAGGAACGCGCGGGCCTGAGGGGCGTCGAGCTCGACCCGGTCGGTGCCGCGCAGCAGCTCCGCGGAGGCCGCGAGCGCGCTCGCCTTGCGGTGGCGCAGACCGCCCTCGGTGAGCCGGCGGAACTCGGCCGCGGCCTCGGGGTCCTCGCGGTTCGCCGCGGGCAGGAGGCGGTCGAGGGCGGGGTCGCGCGGGCCCTCGTCGACGGCGGAAGAGGCGGGCTCGGCGCCGAGGTCGAGGCCGGCCACGAGGTCGTCGAAGGCGGCGTCCCCGGTGTCCGGCGGGGCCGGCGGCTCGAGGAGGTCGTGCACCTGGTCCATGACGGTCGCGACGACGTCGCGCTCCGCCGCGCCGAGGGTCGCCACGTAGCGCCGGTCCGCGCCGCGACCGGTGCGGCGGAAGGCCTTCGCCATCAGCTGTCCTTCTGGAAGGTGGCCCACAGCCCGTAGCCGTGGAGGGCCTCGGTGTCGGCCTCCATCGCCTCGCGGGTGCCGTTGGCGACGACCGCGCGGCCCTCGGTGTGGACGAGCATCATCAGCTTCTCGGCCTTGGCCCGGCCGTACCCGAAGTGCTCCTGGAGCACGTAGGTGACGTACGACATGAGGTTGACCGGGTCGTTCCAGACGATGGTCACCCAGGGGACGTCGGCCGCGAGGTCCTCCGCCGGGCGGACGATCTCCTCGGTGACGGGTGACAGCGACACGGCCCCAAGGATAGGGACCGCCGCGCGGTCAGCCGCGACCGCGGTCCCAGGACCCCGCGTAGACCCCGTCGTCGACGGCGAGGCCGCCCTCGCCGAGGTCGAGCGGGCGGAAGGTGTCGACCATGACGGCGAGCTCGTCGAAGTACTCCGCGCCGATGGACGCCTCGGAGGCGCCGGGCTGCGGGCCGTGGGCGTGGCCGCCGGGGTGCACCGACACCGAGCCCTTGCCGATGCCCGATCCCTTGCGCGCCTCGTAGTCGCCGTCGACGTAGAACATGATCTCGTCGCTGTCGACGTTCGAGTGGTAGTACGGCACGGGGATGGCGAGCGGGTGGTAGTCGACCTTGCGCGGCACGAAGTTGCAGATGACGAAGTTCCAGCCCTCGAACACCTGGTGCACGGGCGGCGGCTGGTGGACGCGGCCGGTGATGGGCTCGTAGTCGCGGATGTTGAACGCGTACGGGTAGAGGCAGCCGTCCCAGCCGACGACGTCGAGGGGGTGGAAGGGCAGCTCGTGCACCGTGCCGACGATGCCGCCCGGGCCGGTGCCGCGGTGCTTGATGTAGACCTCGGCGGGGTCGGTGGCCTTCGCGCCCACGTCCTCGGCGAGCAGCGGGCCCTGCGGGCCGCGCAGGTCGCGCTCGCAGTACGGGGCGTGCTCGAGGAGCTGGCCGTAGCGGCTGAGGTAGCGCTTCGGCGGGGCGATGTGGCTGTTGGCCTCGATGCAGTACAGCCGCAGCGGGTTCTTCGTCGATCGCTTGGGCAGCCACCGGTGCGTGGTCGCCCGCGGGATGACGAGGTAGTCGCCCTCGGCGACGTCGAACGCCCCGAAGACCGTCTCGACGCGGCCCGACCCGCGCTCGACGTAGATGCACTCGTCACCGACGCCGTTGCGGTACCAGGGGCTGTCGGCCCCGGCGACGACGTACGAGATGCGCACGTCGCCGTTGCCGAGCACGAGGCGCCGTCCGGTGACCGCGTCGGTCTCCTTGACGTCCTTCGGGGCGAAGAGGTCGTGCAGACGCAGGTGGCGCGGGGTCAGCGGGTGGTTGGGCGTCGTCGACTGGTCGGGCAGGTCCCAGACGCGGGCGCCCGACACCGTCGAGGGGATGTTGCGGTGGTAGAGCAGGCTCGAGTCCGAGCTGAAGCCCTCCTCCCCCATGAGCTCCTCGTAGTACAGCTCACCCTTCCGGCCGCGCCCGGCCGGGCGGCGGTGCTGCGTGTGCCGCTTCGGGGGGATGCTGCCCATCGCCTGGTAGTGCGCCACGGTTGTCGTCCACCTCACTGTGGTTCGGGTCGCTGTGGTTGGGGGCCGGTCCGGCCTGCTCCGCCCACCCTAGGGCCCGTCACCGGCCACCGGCACGTCTGCCCGGTCGGTGCGCGGCACAGTGGCCACATCTGCCCAGCGGTCACCGCGGAGCCCTGGACACCTTGTGCACTGGCCGAGCGCTGCGTCGGTGGCGGCCCTCATGATGGGGCGATGACCTGGCTCGTCCCGCTGCTCTCCTTCGCCGGCGCCCTCGTCGGCGCGGCCGGCGCGGCGTGGGTCGCGCTGCGCGGGCAGCGCCAGGACGCCCGCGGCGAGTGGCGCCAGCGGCTCGACCAGGCCATCGCGCTGGTCACGGCCGACACCGAGGCCGAGCAGCAGATCGGCGACGAGCTGCTCGCCGACCTCATCGAGTCCGACCTCGGCAGCGACGAGGACCGCGAGCTCGCCCGCCGGATCGCGCGCATCCGGCTCGGCCAGCAGATCGACGAGGGAACCACCGGGTCCGAGGAGGTGGACCTCGCCCTCCCGGCGAGGGATGATGGGTGCACCGAGCAGGAGGAGGCGTGATGACCGCGACGACCGGCCCGAGCAACATGGCCCGGCTGCCGTCCTCGACGGTGCGGCTCGCCCGCGCGCTCGTCAAGGACGCCCGCCGCCGCGGCACCCGCGAGGACACGCGCGTCGAGGACGCCGCCCGCACCCCGCTGCCCGAGGACACCGGCCGCTGAGCGCCGCCACGGCACCGAGGGGGCGGTGACCACGGCTCGCGCCTTCCCCTTCGTCCTGCACGTCGACCTCGACCAGTTCATCGCCGCGGTCGAGGTCCTGCGCCGGCCGGAGCTCGCTGGGCGCGAGGTCGTCGTCGGCGGCCGCGGCGACCCCACCGAGCGGGCCGTCGTCTCCACGGCCTCGTACGAGGCGCGCGAGCGCGGAGTGCGCTCGGGGATGCCGCTACGCGTCGCCGCCCGCAAGGCGCCGGACGCGGTCTTCCTGCCGGTCGACGGCCCGCACTACCTCGCCGCGTCGGAGGAGGTCTTCGCCGCGGTGCGCGACCTCGGGCTCGTCGTCGAGGTGCTCGGCTGGGACGAGGGCTTCGTCGGCGGTGACACCGACGACCCCGAGGCGCTGGCCCGCGACATCCAGGCAGCGGTGCTCGGGCGGACCTCGCTGCACTGCTCGGTCGGCATCGGCGACACCCGCGTCCGCGCGAAGATCGCGACCGACTTCGGCAAGCCGCAGGGGGTCTTCCGCCTGACCGCCGCGAACTGGGTCGAGGTGATGGGCCATCGTCCGACGGCCGACCTCTGGGGCATCGGGGCGCGGGTCTCGGCCCGGCTGGCGACGCACGGCATCCGCACCGTGTCCGAGCTGGCCGCCGCGTCCCCCGAGGTGCTGGTCGGTGAGTTCGGGCCACGCATGGGCGCCTGGTACGGCTCGCTCGGACGCGGCGAGGGCTCGGCCGAGGTCGACGACACCCCGTGGGTCGCGCGTGGTCACAGCCGCGAGACGACCTACCAGTCGAACCTCGTGACGGGGGACGAGGTGCGCGAGGCCGTGCGGGTGCTGACCGACCAGGTGCTCGAGGACGTCGGGCGGGAGGGGCGGCCGGTCGTGCGCATCGGGCTGAAGATCCGCTACGCGCCGTTCTTCACGGTCAACCGCAGCCGCAAGCTGCCGGCGACGACGTCCGAGCCGGGGCCGGTGCATGCGGCGGTGCAGGGGCTGCTGGCCGACCACCTCGAGGAGGGTCGGGAGGTCCGCCTGCTGGGGGTCCGCGCGGAGATGACGATGCCGCAGGAGGGTGACGCCGTCGAGCGCACGCCGGTCCGCGGCCGCGTCTGACTCCCACGCCCCCGCTCATCCCGCACGTGCGGGGTTGTCGCTGTCCGAACAGCCCCGCGACCACGAAAAGCCCGCACGTGCGGGGTTGTCGCTGTCCGAAACCCCCCGACCACGGAAAGCCCGCACGTGCGCGGTCGGTCCGCTCCACGTCGCGTGGGCTCCGGAACGTCCGCGTCACCACCGTGACGGCGCGGAAGTTCCTCGTGGTCGGGGATGCATCCGCGTCATCAGGGAGCATCCGGGTCATCGCCGTGATGACGCGGAACCTCCGGCCCGCCAGGCGGGGACTCCGGTCGGCGCGCGGACCCTGGAGGTCAGTTGCCGTGCGCCGGCTCGGTGCCGTCGTCGCCGGGGACCCAGGCGTTGGGGCCGGCCGGGCCCTCCTGGACCTCGCCCGACTCGCCGTCGGGCTGGGCGTTGACCGACTGGTCGTCGCTGATCGGCGTGCCCGCGTCCTCGCCGTCCATCTTCTGCACCTCGGACACCTGGCCGTCGCTCTGCTCGTCGTCTCGTCCCATGGGTCGACGCTAACCGCCACTGCCCCACCGGAGGCGCGGAGGCTCCCGATGTCCGCGATAGGTTGGACAGCATGTCGACGACGCCGGAGGTCCTGCGCGCCCTCGTCGACGACGCCGCGGTCTTCCCGCCCGGCAACAGTCCTCTGCCCGAGGCGGTCTCGGCCCACGCCACGCACCGAGCCGCGCCCTACGGCGGATGCGTCGGGCCGCTGCTCGTGCCGGCGTCGTCCGCCCCGGAGCTGCTCGACGCGCTCGACGCCGGCCGGTGGACCGGGCGCGGCCCCCTCGACCTCGGCGTCGTCGCCCGGCCCGGCACCGACCCGGCTGCGCTGCGCGAGGGTCTCGCCGTCCTCGGCGCCGACCCCCGCGTCGACGTGCGCGGCGCCGAGCTGGGCTGGACCGACCGATGGCGCCGCCTCGACCTGCCCGGCGACCTGCCGCTCGCGCTCGAGGTGCCGCGCGAGGCCGACGCCCGCGACGCGGCGCTGGCCGACGTCCGGGCGGCCGTCGCCGAGGGTGACGCGGTCGTCGCGAAGTTCCGCACCGGCCCGACGCCGACGTGGCCCTGGCCGGACGAGCACGAGCTGGCAGGCTTCCTCGTCGCCGCCACCTCCGTGCGGGTGCCGTTCAAGCTGACCGGCGGCCTGCACCACGCCGTCCGCGGGACCTACGCGGTCGGCGGGACCGACGAGGAGAACCACGGCGTCCTCGACGTCCTCGTGGCCACCGCCGCGGCGCTCGAGGGCGCACCGGTCGCCGAGGTCGCCGCCCTGCTCGACGTGCGCGACGGCCGCGCCCTCGCCGACCTGGTCCTCGCCTGGCCGGGTTCGACCACCCGTCGGGTCCGCGCCGCGTTCACCGCCTACGGCTGCTGCACCGTCACCGACCCCCTCGGCGAGCTCGCCACGCTCGGCCTCGCCGCGACCGACCACCCCACCCCCGGAGAGGACCCCGCGCCATGACCTGGCTCGACCTGCCCGCCGACCACCCCTTCGGCCTGCACAACCTGCCCTACGGCGTCTTCTCCACCGGCCCCGACGGCGAGCGCCGCGTCGGGGTCCGCGTCGGCGAGCAGGTGCTCGACCTCGTCGCCTGCGCCGAGCAGGCCGGGATGGAGTCCGCCGCCGTGTGGCGCGGCGGGTCCCTTGACGCCTTCCTCGCCGAGGGCCGGCCGGCGTGGACCGCGGCCCGTGAGTGGCTGACCGAGCAGCTGACCAACGACGACTACCGCGACACCGTCGAGCCCCACCTCCTCCCCGTGTCCGACGTGACGATGCACCTGCCGTTCGCGGTCGCCGACTACGTCGACTTCTACGCCAGCGAGCACCACGCGACCAACGTCGGACGCATCTTCCGGCCGGACTCGGCTCCGCTGACGCCCAACTGGAAGCACCTGCCGATCGGGTACCACGGGCGCGCCGGCACCGTCGTCGTCTCCGGGACCGACGTCGTGCGGCCCACCGGGCAGCGCAAGGCCCCGGCCGACGACGCCCCGACCTTCGGCCCGAGCGTCCGCCTCGACATCGAGGCCGAGCTCGGCTTCGTCGTCGGCGGCTCGACCGCCCTCGGTGACCGCGTCGACCTCGCGGACGCCGACGAGCACCTCTTCGGGGTCGTGCTCCTCAACGACTGGTCGGCGCGGGACCTCCAGGCCTGGGAGTACGTGCCCCTCGGCCCGTTCCTCGGCAAGTCCTTCGCGACGAGCATCAGCCCGTGGGTCGTGACCACCGACGCCCTGCGCGCCGCGCGCGTGGCGCTGCCCGGGCAGGACCCGCAGCCGCTGCCCTACCTCGCGGGTGACGGCGCGTACGGTCTCGACGTCCACGTCGAGGTCGACTGGAACGGCACGGTCGTCTCGCGGCCCGAGTTCCGCGACATGTACTGGTCGCCGGCCCAGATGCTCGCGCACCTGAGCGTCAACGGCGCGAGCGTCCGTCCGGGCGACCTCTTCGGCTCCGGCACGATCTCGGGTCCGGCGAAGGAGACCCGCGGGTGCTTCCTCGAGCTGACCTGGAGCGGGCAGGAGCCGGTCACCCTCGACGACGGCAGTGAGCGCACCTTCCTCGAGGACGGCGACACGGTGACGCTGCGGGCCACCGCGCCCGGTCCCGACGGGACGGTCATCGGGTTCGGTGAGTGCACCGGGACGGTGCGGCCCGCCCGCTGACCCTCGGAGGTCAGCGCTTCCGCAGCACGACGACGGTGTCGGCGACCTTGTCGTGCAGCGCCTGGCGGCGCGGGTCGCGGATCAGCCACCCCGGGTCGACGACCGACAGGACGATGCCCGCGACGTTGACGAGCGGGTTGAGCTGGAGCAGGTCGCTGACGACGCCCAGGGACTGACGGCGCAGGGCGACCCCCACGCCGATCCGCGCACGCCCTGCCGTGGGGCGGACGATGGTGCCGAGCAGCATCTTGCCCGGTGTCGCGGACCGCCAGACGAGGAAGAGGGTCGAGTACACCAGGCCGACGCCGATCTGGATGAGCCCGATCGGCAGCGCGATCTCGGCGAAGGCGTTGAGCGGCACGGAGAAATCGGGGTTCTCGCCGTTGGCGGACGCCTGGAGCCAGTCGCGCACGGCGTCGAGGTAGGAACCCATGAGCGGGAGGGACGCGAGACCCGCGAGGAGGCCGGTCAGCAGCGAGTCGACGACCCAGGCCAGCAGGCGGCGCCACCACTCGGCGACGACGTCGCCGTCGGGCATCCGCAGCGCGCGGTCGACCGGGGCCTGCTGCCAGTGGGGGTGCTGCGCCGGGGGCTGCCCCCACGGCTGCTGCGGGGCGCCGCCCCACGGGGTGCCCTGGGTCCGGGGGTCGGCGGGACCGGCCGGCGCGCCCGGCGCGGCGGTGGATGCCGGGTCGACGGGGGCGTTCGCGGCGGGGGCGGCGGGCTGGGCGTGGCGCGGGGTGGTGTGGCTGCTCCACACGATGCCGTCGAAGTACCGCAGGCGGGTCGCGTCGTCGGGGTCCTCGTACCAGCCGGGGGCGCTCGGCGTCGTCATGCGCCCAAGGATCGCACGCGGCCCCGGACGCCCTCGTGCTCGGCCCTTCGGGGACCGCAGGGATGGCGGCCTCCGAGAGCCGTCCCCGGCCGTCCAGCGAGGCGGGGCTGCCGCTCGTCGCCGCAGATGGACCCCCGACGCCCGCTGTCGTTCGCTTCGAGCCAAGGAGCAACCACGGTGAGCGGTCGAGGAGCACCGCTCGTCCCGGTTGCCTCAGTGGGTGGAGCAACCACGGTGAGCGGTCGAGGAGCACCGCTCGTCCCGGTTGCCTCAGTGGGTGGAGCAACCACGGTGAGCGGTCGAGGAGCACCGCTCGTCCCGGTTGCCTCAGTGGGTGGAGCAACCACGGTGAGCGGTCGAGGAGCGTCGCTCGTCCCGGTTGCCTCAGTGGGTGGAGCAACCGACAGGGGGCGTGAGGCGTCACCCGGGACGGGCTCGCAACGTCCGTGGACGCATCGCGCCGCCGCTCCCCCGCCGGTCGTAGGGTCGCCGGATGAGCGACGACCACTCCGTCCTGCGCACCAAGCCCGTCGAGGACGTCCTGGCGCAGGCCGGTGGCCCGGAGGGCGAGGGCGGCAGCGACACCCAGGGCCCGGGCCGGCTGAACCGACGCCTCGGCCCGTTCAGCCTCATGGGCTTCGGCATCGGCATCGTCATCGGCACGGGGATCTTCACCCTGACCGGGATCGAGGCCAAGAACCACGCGGGCCCGGGCGTCGTCATCTCGTTCGTCATCGCCGGGGCCGTCAGCCTGCTCGCGGCCCTCTGCTACTCCGAGCTCGCCTCCGCCGTCCCCACGGCCGGCTCCGCCTACACGTACGCCTACGCGACGATCGGCGAGGTGTTCGCGTGGATCATCGGCTGGGACCTCATCCTCGAGTTCGCCCTCGGCGCAGCCGTGGTCGCGCGCGGATGGTCCGGCTACGCGCAGGAGCTGTTCGACCTGCCGACCTCGATCTTCGGCGAGGAGTCGGTCGTCAACCTCGGCGCCATCACCATCGTCCTGCTCCTCGGCGTCGTCGCCGTCGTCGGCATCCGCGAGAGCGCCCGCGTGACCAACACGCTCGTCGTCGTCAAGGTCGCCGTCTGCGTCTTCGTCATCATCGCCGGCGCGTTCTACGTCAAGGCCGCCAACCTCACGCCGTTCATCCCGCCGGCCCAGCCGGTGAAGGAGGGCACCTCGGGGCTCAAGCAGCCGGTCAGCCAGGCGCTCTTCGGCATCGAGCCGACGGCCTTCGGCTTCGCCGGCGTCCTCACCGCAGCGGCCGTGGTCTTCTTCGCGTACACCGGGTTCGAGGCCGTCGCCAACCTCGGCGAGGAGACGAAGAAGCCGAGCCGCGACCTGCCGCTCGGCCTGCTCGGGACGCTCGGCATCTGCACGCTGCTCTACGTCGGCGTCTCCTTCGTCATCACCGGGATGGTCCCGTTCTCGCAGCTGAACGAGGGCGCGCCCATCGCCAGCGCGTTCGAGGCGGTGGGAGCCGGATGGGCGTCCGTCCTCGTCTCGATCGCCGCCGTGGCGGGCCTGACGTCGGTCATCCTCGTCGACATCGTCGCGATGGGTCGGATCGGCTTCTCGATGGGCCGCGACGGCCTCATCCCCCGCTCGGTCGCCGAGGTCCACCCGAAGTGGGGCACGCCGTGGAAGATCACGATGATGACGATCGTCCTCGTCGCGGTGCTCGCCGGGTTCGTGCCGCTCACCGCCCTCGCCGACCTCGTCTCGATCGGCACCCTGTTCGCGTTCGTCGTCGTCTCGATCGCCGTGCCGGTGCTGCGCCGGACCAAGCCGGACCTCCCCAGGCCCTTCCGCACGCCGTTCTCGCCGGTCGTGCCGGCCCTGTCGGCGCTGGCCTGCGTCTACCTCATGACGAACCTGTCGGTCGAGACCTGGCTGCGGTTCGCGGTCTGGATGGCGCTCGGGTTCCTCGTGTACTTCCTCTACGGCCGCAAGCACGCCCGGCTCAACGCACGCGCCGACTCCGCGGCCTGAGGGGCGGGCGTCGCCCCGGACGACCCCGACCTCGGCGGGCGGGTCGTCGTCGAGTGGGCGCCGTTCGACTGGGTCGAGGAGGCCACCGCGGTCACCGGCCACCCGCACGACCCCTTCAAGCGCATCGACCTCCTCGCGGCCGACCGGCACGTCGTCGTCGCCGTCGCCGGTGTCGTCCTCGCCGACACCCACCGCGCGACGGCCGTGCACGAGACCCACATCCCCGCGCGCTGGTACGTCCCGGCCGAGGACGTGCGGCTCGACCTGCTCGGCCCGAGCGCGTCGACGACGACCTGCGCGTACAAGGGGGACGCCCGCTACTGGTCGCTCCCGGCGCGCGAGGGGCGGCCCGAGGTCGAGGACGTCGCCTGGTCCTACCCCGACCCGCTGCCCGAGGTCGCGGCGCTGCGCGACCTCGTCTGCTTCTACGCCGAGCGCACCGACCTCGTCATCGACGGCGTGCCCGTCCCGCGGCCCGTCACCCCTTGGTCCTCCCCCGCGGACCAGGAGCGCTCCTGACACGGCGACGCCGCCGGACCCCCTCGGAATCCGGCGGCGTCGAGCGTGCCCCAGTGGTCGCGCGTCAGAGGTTGCCGCGCTTGTCCTGCTCGCGCTCGATGGACTCGAAGAGCGCCTTGAAGTTGCCCTTGCCGAAGCCGAGCGAGCCGTGGCGCTCGATGATCTCGAAGAAGACGGTCGGCCGGTCGCCGAGCGGCTTGGTGAAGATCTGGAGGAGGTAGCCGTCCTCGTCGCGGTCGACGAGGATCTTGCGGGACTTCAGCTCCTCGATCGGCACGCGGACCTCACCGATGCGCTCGCGCATCTCGGGGTCGTCGTAGTAGGCGTCCGGGGTGTCGAGGAACTCGACGCCCTCCTTGCGCAGCTCGTCGACGGTGCGCAGGATGTCGTTCGTCGCCAGCGCGAGGTGCTGCGCACCGGGGCCGGCGTAGAACTCGAGGTACTCGTCGATCTGGCTCTTCTTCTTCGCGATCGCCGGCTCGTTGAGCGGGAACTTCACGCGGTGGTTGCCGTTGGCGACGACCTTGGACATGAGCGCCGAGTAGTCGGTGGCGATGTCATCACCGATGAACTCGGCCATGTTCACGAAGCCCATGACCTTGTTGTAGAAGCCGACCCACTCGTCCATCTTGCCGAGCTCGACGTTGCCGACGATGTGGTCGAGGGCCTGGAAGAGGCGCTTCGGGGCGCCGTCGCGCTTGACGAAGGTGGAGGAGGCGGCGACGTAGCCGGGCAGGTACGGGCCGGCGTAGGTCGTGCCGTCGACGACGCGCTGGACGAGGCTGTGCCGCGTCTCGCCGTAGGTCGCGATGGCCGCGACGCGCACGGTGCCGTGCTCGTCGGTGAGGTCCTCCGGCTCCTGGAGGACGGTCGCGCCGGCGCGACGGGCCTGCTCGAGGCACTTGTCGACGTCCGGCACCTCGAGGGAGATGTCGACGACGCCGTCGCCGTGCTTCGCGTGGTGCTCGATGAGCGGGCTGTCGGGGGTGACCGCGCCCTTGACGACGAAGCGGATCGAGCCGGACTTGAGGACGAACGCCTTGTGGTCGCGGGTGCCGTTCTCGGGGCCGGTGTAGCCGACGAGCTCCATGCCCCACGCGCTCTGGTAGTAGTGCGCGGTCTGCGTCGCGTTGCCGACGACGAAGACGATGGCGTCCCAGCCGGTGACCGGGAACGGGTCGGTGCTCTCGTCGTAGTCGACCAGGCCCACGAGCTGCTTGAGCTGCTCGAGGTCGAGCTCGGCCGCGCGCTCCTGGTCGGTGAGGTCGAGGCGGCTGGCGGACGTCGTCGTCGTGTCAGTCATCCCGCCACTGTCGGGGCGCTGGTCGGGATGTGCAACCTCTCGCCGACACGGTGCACACGATGTGCATGCTGTTGCCTCGGCACCCCTTCCTGCTGGACGATGTGACCATGGCCAACAAGGACGGGGTGGACGCCCTCGACGCCCGGATCATCGCCCTCTTCACCGAGGACCCGCACGTCGGCGTGCTCGGCGCCTCCCGCCGGCTCGGGGTGGCGCGCGGCACGGTGCAGGCGCGCCTGGACCGGTTGCAGGAGCGCGGGGTGATCCGCAGCTTCGCCCCGCAGGTCGACCCCGACGCCCTCGGGTACCCGGTCACCGCGTTCTGCACGCTCGAGATCAGCCAGCGGCAGGGCCACGAGCCGGTCGTCGCGCACCTCGCGGCCATCCCCGAGGTGCTCGAGATCCACTCGATCACCGGCGTCGGCGACCTCGTGGTGCGGGTGGCGGCCCGCGACAACGCCGACCTCGGCCGGGTCATCGACGAGATCATCGACGACGTGCACGTGCTGCGGGCCAACACGGCCATCTGCCTCGTGACCCACCTCCCCCACCGCACCGGCCCGCTCGTCGCGACGGCGGCCACCCGCTCGACCGTCGAGTGAACAGGACACGCCGTGCCCGAGGGGTCGGGCACGGCGTGTTCTGTTCACTCGACGGGGTGGAGGCCTCGTCCGGGGTGCGGGGCGGAGCTCAGGCGGTGATGACCACCGGCGTGCCGTTCGCGACGAGGCGCCAGTCGGTGGACGCGAAGCTCGGCGGGTCGATCTGCTGGTTGGCGGTCACCCAGTCGATGAGCAGCTGCCGAATCTCGACCTGCCGGTTGTCGACGACCGGGGCCGTCGTGACGCCGGGGAAGCCACCGCCACCGGACTGGCGGTAGTTGTTGATCGCGATGACGAACTCCTGCGCCGGGTCGATCGGGGCGCCGGCGTACTGGAGGTTCGTGATCCGCGAGCCCGGGTCCTTGGCGATGTCGATCTCGTAGGTCAGGGGTGCGTCGAGGCCGCCCATGATGTCGTAGTTGTAGTCGGGCGTGCCGTTCGGCGCGGTCGGCGTCTTCGCGTTGGTCACCTGCTCCGGGGTGAACGGGCCGGCCGAGGTGACCTGCTGGAAGTACGCCGCCGACTGCTCGAGGTAGGTCTTAACCTGCGCACCGGTGAGCGTGATGCCGAGCAGCGTGTTGTCGAAGATGTACAGCCCCGCGACGTCGCGCACGGTCACCTCGCCCGCCGGGATGGCGGCGTCCTTGTTGAACGGCGCGGCGATCGAGAGCACCGGAAGGTCGGCCTGCGGGGTGCCGACGAGGGCGTCCTTGACGGCCTGCCCCTGGACGAGGTTGATGAAGTCCATCGCGGCGGTGTCCTCGTAGCGGGACGTCGCGGCCGACATCGCCTCGGTGCAGGTGCCGATGACGCCGTTGACGTACGCGAGGACCTTCTCGTGCGCGGGCCGGACGAGGGCGGCGATCTTGGCGTCCTCGGGGACGGTGTTCGCGTTGAGCAGCGTCGCCGAGGACGAGCGCACCGACCAGCGGCCGCGCTCGAAGCAGAGGTCGAGGTCCATGACCGAGACGCGCATGCCCCAGTAGTACGGCTCGCTGAGGAGCACCTGCCGGCCGGTGACCTTGTTGGTCACGAGCTTCTGCGGGACCTCGAGGTGGGCGTGGCCGACGAGGACCGCGTCGATGCCGGGGACCTCCTCGGCCAGCTGGGTGCTCGCGTTCTCGGGGTAGGGCAGGGCGTCGCCGTAGCTCGAGCCGGGGACCGGGCCGGAGTGGCAGGACACGACGACGACGTCGGCGCCCATCCGCTTCAGGCGCGGGACCATCACCTTCGCCTGCTCGACGATGCCGGGGAACTTCACCTTGCCCTCGACGTTGGCCTTGTCCCAGATCGCGACGCCAGGCGTCACGAGGCCGAGGATGCCGACCGTGATGTCCTTGCCGCCCTTGACCTTGACCCGCTTGAGGACGTACGGCGGGAAGACCGGCCGGCCGGTGTTCCAGTCGACCGAGTTCGCCGACAGGAGCGGGAAGCGGCACTGCTTCTGGAAGGCCCGCAGCGTGTCGAGCCCGTAGTTGTACTCGTGGTTGCCGAGGGCGGCCGCGTCGTAGCCGACGGCGTTCATCGCGAGGGCCATCGGGTGCTTGGAGCCACCGGTGATCGGGTCGATCTTCGCGTAGTAGTACGCGAGCGGCGTGCCCTGGATGGTGTCGCCCGCGTCGAGCGTCAGGCAGGTGCTCGCGCCGCGCTCGGCGCGCATGGCCTTGATGAGCGTCGCGGCCTTGGCGATGCCGATCTGGTTGCCGGCCTTGTCGGAGTACGCCGCGTTGGCGAAGTAGTTCCAGTTGAAGACGTTGCCGTGCAGGTCGGTCGTGCCGAGCACGGTGAGACGGAAGGTCTTGCCGCCGTGGTGGTGGTCGTGGTCGTGGCCGTGCCCGTGGTGGGGGTCGGCGGAGGCCGATGGGGCCGCCCAGAGGCCGGCGCCACCGACGACGGCCATGGTGAGCAGCTGACGGCGGGATGCAGAGGTGTTGTCGGTCACGGGGCGGCACGTTAGCCCGTCCGGGCGGCCGGTGCGCGACGAGGGCGTGGCCGTTCTCTCAGGATGCGCCGAGCATCCGGTGAACAGCAGGTGGAGCCGGCGCACGACCGCCGAGCGGTCAGCGGCGGCCGACGAACCAGTTGCGGATCTTCGCGATCCGCTCGGTGACCTGCTCGCTCGTCGCGGACGCGAGCTCCGGACCACCGCAGGCCCGGCGCAGCTCCATGTGGACGTTGGCGTGCGGGGCCCCGGTCTTGCTCGAGTACGCCGCGACGAGCTTGTTGAGCTCCTTGCGCTGCGCGGCGAGGGCGCGGTGCTGGGCCACCGGCGTCGGCCCCTGCGCGGGCTGCGGCCGGGCCGAGCTCCCCTTGGCCTGCTTGGCCTGGCGCTCGTGGAGGAGCATCGCCACCTGGTCCGGCTCGAGCAGCCCCGGCAGGCCGAGGTAGTCCTGCTCCTCCTCGGAGCCGACCTCGGCGTGCAGACCGAACTGCTTGGCGTCGAAGAGCACGTGGTCGAAGTGCGCGTCGGACTCCAGCGCCTCGAAGCGGGACTCGTCCAGCCCGAGGGTCTTCTCGGTCCGGTTGGCGGCGGCGAGCATCCCCTCCTCCTCGGCCCACAGCGACGCCTCGTCCTCGTCGCTGCTCGGGCGGTTGAGCGCGTGGTCGCGCTCCTCCTCCATCGTCGCGGCGAGCTGGAGGATGATCGGCACCGACGGCAGGAACACCGACGCGGTCTCGCCGCGACGACGGGCCCGGACGAAGCGACCGACGGCCTGGGCGAAGAACAGCGGCGTCGAGGTCGAGGTGGCGTAGACGCCGACGGCCAGGCGCGGGACGTCGACGCCTTCGGAGACCATTCGGACCGCGACCATCCAGCGCGCCTCGCTCTGGCTGAACTCCTCGATCCGTGAGCTCGCGCCCGCGTCGTCGGAGAGCACGACGGTGGTCTTCTCGCCGGTGATGTCCGTGAGGATGCGTGCGTACGCGCGAGCCGCGTTCTGGTTGGAGGCGATGACGAGGCCGCCGGCGTCCGGCACGTGCCGGCGCACCTCGGACAGGCGCTTGTCGGCGGCGCTGAGCACCGCCGGGATCCACTCGCCCTTGGGGTCGAGCGCGGTGCGCCACGCGTGCGCGGTGATGTCCTTGGTCAGGGGCTCCCCGAGCCGGGCCGCGACCTCGTCGCCGGCCTTGGTGCGCCAGCGCATCGCGCCGCCGTAGGCCAGGAAGAGGACCGGGCGCACGACACCGTCGCGGAGCGCGGCCGCGTAGCCGTAGGTGTAGTCCGACCCCGAGCGCAGGATGCCCGCGGCGTCCATCTCGTAGCGCACGAACGGGATCGGGTTGGTGTCGGAGCGGAACGGCGTCCCGGTCAGCGAGAGGCGCCGCGTGGCCGGCGTGAACGCCTCGCGGATGCCGTCGCCCCACGAGCGGGCGTCGCCGCCGTGGTGGATCTCGTCGAGGATGACGAGCGTCGGCTCGGCCTCCGTGCGCCGCTTGTGCAGCCCCGGGTTGGCCGCGACCTGCGCGTACGTCAGAGCCACGCCGTGGTACTCGCTCGACTGCACGCCGGCGCCGTTGGAGAACGACGGGTTGAGCTGGATGCCGACCCGGCCCGCGGCGTCGGCCCACTGCGTCTTGAGGTGCTCGGTCGGGGCGACGACGGTGACCGCCCGGATGACGCCGCGGTCGAGCAGCTCGGTGGCGATCCGCAGCGCGTACGTCGTCTTGCCGGCGCCGGGCGTCGCGACCGCGAGGAAGTCCTTCTCCTGGCGGGCCAGGTAGGCGGCCAGGGCCTCCTCCTGCCACGCGCGGAGCTTCGACGCGGTACCCCACGCGGCCCGCTCGGGATAGGCGGGGGGCAGGTGTCCGGCAGCAGAGGTACTCATGGGCGACGGCCACGATAACCGGCCGCCGGACGACACACCGAAGGCCCCGGCGGATTGCGCCGGGGCCCTCGGTCTGTGCTAGCCGAGATGGCCGGTCAGACGTTGCGGTAGGCGAGCCACGCGTTCTGCATCCGGGTGGCCTGGCCGGTCGTGAAGCTGTTCATGCACGCGTCGTCCGAGTAGTCCATGAAGTTGGTGATCGGGTCGAGGCCGGCGGTGCCGCAGGTGTCGCGGCCGGTGGGGCAGCCGTAGGCCGGCGAGGCCTCGGCCGGGGTGTCGGAGACCGAGTCACCGCTGCCCGAGCAGCCGCCCTGGAAGGTGTGGTAGAGGTTCATCCAGTGGCCGACCTCGTGCGTGCCGGTGTCGCCCTGGTTGTACGGCGCGGCCGTGCCGCCGGGCACCGACTGGTCGAGGATGACGACGCCGTCCATGACGTCCTGCCTCGCCTTCGGGAAGGTCGCCCACCCGAGCAGGCCGCCGCCGAGGTTCGCGGTGTAGAGGTTGAGGTCGCCCATGTTGCCCTTGCGCAGGGCGGATTTCATCTGGCGCTCCTGCGTGGTGCCGTCGGTCAGGCCCTGGTACCAGGAGGCGTTGGTCGTCGTGTCCGTGCCGGCCAGGCGGAAGGAGAACCCGGCCGAGGAGTAGGCGTTGTTGAGGACCGAGATCTGGTTGTTGATCTGGGTGCTGGTCAGCCTGCCGTTCGTGCCGTCGGTGATGACGTGGACGTAGACGTCGACGACGCCGCCGGCGAACGCCGCGACGGGCTTCTTGTTCGAGGCGGCGGCGGAGCGCTGCGCCGACTGCGTGACGGCCTTGCCGTCGGTGCGGGTGTCGTAGCCCTTGGCCGCGAGCGCCTTGGCCATCGCGGCGTCGTTCGCCTTCGTCTGGGCCGGGGTCAGCTCGTGCGGGTCGGCCCGGTTCGGCCCCGCGGCGTGCCGACCGCCCACGACGTCGCTGTGCACGGTGCACTCGGCCGACTGGGCGGTGTCCGCCGCCATCGGGCGGGCCTGGGCCGAGGACAGGGGCACGAGGGAGCCGGCCACGCCGAGGGTGAGCGCGGCGAGGGCCGTGAGGGAACGAGTACGCATGGGCGTCCTTCCGGGAGTCAGCCCGGTCGGTCGACCGGGGCACCCGCAGGACGCTAGGCGCGCGTCCGGACCGACGGGGTCAGCCCGCGGTCAGGGTTGCGTAAGACCTCGGCCTCCCGCGATACGCGCCCGACGACTGCTGCGGGTCAGGCCCGCGTAAGAACTCGGTCAACTCCGGCGGGAGACCCTCAGCCCCGTCTCAGTCGCCGTCCTCCGGCGGTCGCAGGCCCTCGTAGATCTCCTTGCAGGTCGGGCAGACCGGGAAGCGGTCGGGGTTGCGCCCGGGGATCCAGACCTTGCCGCACAGGGCCGTCACCGGCTCCCCCGACAGCGCGCTCTCGAGGATCTTCTCCTTGCGGACGTAGTGCGCGAAGCGCTCGTGGTCGCCGGGCTCGGCGACCTCGGGGACGGTCTCGGTGCGCTCGAGGACGGCCGTCTGCGTCTGCGGGCCGTCGGGCTGCCCCTGCGGCGCGTTCGGGTCGCTGGGCGGCGGCATCGTCTCGCTCATGGGCAGCAGGGTACGCGCTCGTCCTGCGGGGCCTCCCGGACGCCGGCGGGCCCACGGCGTCAGTTGAGCGAGGGGTCCGGCGGGTAGAGCGCCATCCAGCGCAGCGGCTCGGGCTGGCGGCGCAGCACCCGCTGCCACAGGTCGGCCGGGTGGTCGGTGAAGGCGTCGGCGCTCTCGGTGTCGACGACGAACCACGACCCCGTCGCGATCTCCTCCTCGAGCTGGCCCGGGGACCACCCGGCGTAGCCCGCGAAGATGCGCAGGCCCGACAGCTCGGGGACGACGAGCGGGGGCGGGGTGTCGAGGTCGACGAGGGCGACGGCGCCGAACAGTCGGCGCACCCCGGTCGGCTCGGGCGAGTCGCCGGGGACGGCGACCAGCCCGAGCGCGGAGTCCAGCTGGACCGGCCCGCCCTGGAAGAGGGTGGCCGGCCGGCTGGCGTGCTCCTCCCAGCCGGGCAGGACCGAGTCGATGCCGGCGTCGACGGGGCGGTTGAGCACGACGCCCTGCGCCCCGTCGTCGCCGTGGTGCAGCACGAGGACGACGCTGCGGTGGAAGACGCCCTCCTCGATCTGCGGGGTGGCGACGAGGAGGCGCCCGGTGGTGGTGGCGCTCACGCGCCCATTCTGCCCCCGCGACCCTGCGGACGACCGCCGCTGCGGCCACCCTGCGGGCGACCGCCGCGCGGACCACCCCGGTGCGGGCCACCGCGGCGCGGGCCGCCCCGGCCCTGCGGCTTGGCCTCGAGCAGCGGGCGCCAGACCTCGTCGGGCACGGGGACGCCGCTCGGGGCGACGCCACCGAGCGCGGAGACGGTCGCGTCGCCGGGGGCCACCTTGGCGACCTGCGCCTCGGCGCCGGCCCCCTCGATGATCCGGGTGACCATCTTGCGCTGGTGCGGGAGGGCGAGCATGACGACGGCGCCCTCCTCCCCGGCGCGGGCCGTGCGGCCGGCGCGGTGCAGGTAGTCCTTGTGGTCGGTCGGCGGGTCGACCTGGACGACCATCCCGATGTCGTCGACGTGGATGCCGCGCGCGGCGACGTCGGTGGCGACGAGCACGGGGACGCGGCCGTCGCGGAAGGCGCCGAGGACGCGGTTGCGCACGCCCTGCGAGAGCCCGCCGTGCAGCGCCGCGGCGAGGACACCGCGCTCGCGCAGCTCACGGGCGATGCGCTCGGCCCCGAGCTGGGTGCGGGCGAAGACGACCGTGCGGCCGGCACGCGAGCACAGCTCGGCGGTGAGGGTCTTCTTGTCCTGCGGGTCGATGAGGAGCACGTGGTGGCTCATCGTCGTCACCGCGGCCTGCGCGTCGTCGGTCGAGTGGGTCACCGGGTCGACGAGGTACTTCTCCACCAGGGTGTCGACGCCGCGGTCGAGCGTGGCCGAGAAGAGCAGGCGCTGCCCGCCCTCGGGCACGGCGTCGAGGATCGCGGTGACCTCGGGGACGAAGCCCATGTCGGCCATGTGGTCGGCCTCGTCGAGGATGGCGACCTCGACCCCGCCGAGCTCGACGGCGCCGCGCTCCATCAGGTCGACGAGGCGGCCCGGCGTCGCGACGAGGAGGTGCACGCCGCGGTTGAGCGCCGAGATCTGGCCCTCGTAGGACAGGCCGCCGGCGACGAGCCGGTGCTTGAGGCCGGTCACGTGGACGAACGGCTCGAGCGCGTCGCTGACCTGCATCGCGAGCTCGCGGGTCGGCACGAGGACGAGCGCCCGCGGGCGGCGCGGCTCGGGGCGCACACCGTCGGCGAGGCGCGCGATGGTCGGCAGGCCGAAGGCGAGGGTCTTGCCGGAGCCGGTGCGGCCCCGGCCGAGGACGTCGCGGCCCGCGAGCGCGTCGGGGATCGTCGCGGCCTGGATCGGGAACGGCTCGGTGATGCCGTCGCGGGCGAGTCGCTCGACGAGGCGCTCGGGCAGGCCGAGGGCGGCGAAGCCGTTGTCCTCGGTCACCTCACGCGGGCCACCGGCCGCGACCGAGCGGTACGCGGTCCAGGTGTCGGCCTCGGCGCGCTCGGCCTCGGCCTCCTCGAAGCTGCGCGGCGCCTCGTAGCCACGCTGCTCGACGTGGCGGCCCTCGTGGCGGTCGCGCCGCACGGGGTCGGCGACGCGCGGCGAGCGCTCACGGAAGGGACGGTCGCCGCGCTCGCGGCGGGGGCGCTCGTCGTGGGGACGGTGGACGCGGCGCTCCTCGCCGTCGCCGGAGACCCAGCGGCGGGGCCGGTCGTCGCGCTCGAAGCGCTGCGGGCGGTCCTCGCGCTGGAAGCGCGCCGGACGCTCGTCCCGCTGGAAGCGGTCGTCACGACGCGGACGGTCCTCGCGCTCGAACCGCTGCGGACGGTCCTCGCGCTGGACGCGCGCCGGACGCTCGTCCCGCTGGAAGCGGTCGTCACGACGCGGACGGCCGTCCCGCGCGAAGCGCGCCGGACGGTCCTCGCGCTGGAAGCCGGCGTCACGACGCGGACGGTCGTCCCGCTGGACGCGCTGCGGACGGTCCTCGCGCTGGACGCGCGCCGGACGCTCGTCCCGCTGGAAGCGGTCGTCACGACGCGGACGGTCGTCCCGCGCGAAGCGCGCCGGACGGTCCTCGCGCTGGAGCCCCTCGCGACGCTCGCTGCGGGCGGGGCGGTCACCGCGGCGCGGGTCCTCGCGGTCCCAGCGCGGCGAGCGCTCGGCCCGGGGGCGCTTGGTGCGCTCGGTGGTCTCGGTGCTGCGGGCGGACTGGCCGCGGTGCGGCTTCTTGGGGCCCTTCTGGGCCTCCGCCTTCTGGGCAGCGGTCCAACGGGCCTTGGGCCCGGATGCCTTCTTGGGCATGGGTGATTCACCTTCGTGGTTCGTCGTTCGGTTGACAGACACGTCGTCAACCGGTGGCGAACCAGCACGGACAACGAGCCTCGGGGCCGTCTGTGGCCCTGGGTGGCCGGTTCGACCTCGCGGTGTCACCGGCGGACCGGGTGGGAGTGGTGTGGAGCGCCCGCACTCTGCGGGCATCGGCGCGGCCAGGCGCCGGGCCACCTCGGTCAAGGGGTCCAGTCTACCAGCGCGCGGGGGTGCTCCCGGCCACGCGCCGACGGGCGAGGGTCACGCCGAGGAGCACCCCGAGCGCGACACCGGTGAGGTCGGCGACCGCGTCGAGGGGGTCACCGCTGCGCGCCGGCAGGAGCGTGGCCTGCACGACCTCGCTGAGGACGGCGTGGGCCGCGAAGACCCCGGCGGCCCAGCGCACCCGGACGCCCGCCAGCACGGCGAGGGCCACCGGGACGAGGAAGACCGCGAGGTGGACCACCTTGTCGGCGTTCGGGAACGGGTCGACGCCCGGCGCCCGCGGGACGTAGAGGACGACGAGCTGGACGAGCGTCGCGGCCAGCGCGAGCGCCCCGGCCACGCGACCGGTGCGCGAGGACGCCGCCGTCACGCGTCGGGGTCGTCGTGGACGCCCTCGACACCCTCGACGGCACGGCGCACGGCGTCCGCGACGGTGCCCGTGACGTCCGGGTGGAAGACGCTCGGGATGATGTACGTCGCGTTGAGCTCCTCCTCGGTCACGACGCCCGCGAGGGCGTCGGCCGCGGCGAGGAGCACCTCCATCGTCACGTGGCTGCTCGCCGCGTCGATGAGGCCGCGGAAGACACCGGGGAAGACGAGGACGTTGTTGATCTGGTTCGCGAAGTCCGAGCGACCGGTCGCGACGACGGCGGCGTGCCGGGCGGCGATCTCGGGGTCGATCTCGGGCACCGGGTTGGCCATCGCGAAGACGACCGAGCCGGGAGCCATCGAGGCGACCGCCTCCTCCGAGAGGATGTTCGGGGCCGAGACGCCGAGGAAGACGTCGGCGCCGCGGACCGCGTCGGCGAGCGAGCCGCTGATGTCGTCGGGGTTGGTGTGCTCGGCGATCCACGCGTGGTTCGGGTGGTCGCCCGAGAGGACGTCTGCGCGGTCGCGGTGGACGACGCCGTCGACGTCGGCGACGACGACGTGGCGCGCCCCGGCGTGGAGCATGAGCTTGAGGATCGCGGTGCCGGCCGCGCCTGCGCCGCTCATCACGAGGCGCACGTCCTCGAGCCGCTTGCCGACGACGCGCAGGGCGTTGCGCAGCGCGGCGAGCGCGACGATCGCCGTGCCGTGCTGGTCGTCGTGGAAGACCGGGATGTCGAGCTCCTCGCGCAGGCGCGCCTCGACCTCGAAGCAGCGCGGCGCCGAGATGTCCTCGAGGTTGATGCCGGCGAACCCGGGGGCGATGGCCTTGACCGTGCGGATGATCTCGTCGACGTCGGTGGTGTCGAGGCAGATCGGGAAGGCGTCGATGTCGGCGAAGCGCTTGAACAGGGCCGCCTTGCCCTCCATGACCGGCAGCGCCGCCAGCGGGCCGATGTCACCGAGCCCGAGCACCGCCGTGCCGTCGGTGACGACCGCCACGGTGTTGCGCTTGATCGTCAGGCGGCGGGCGTCGGCCGGGTTGTCGGCGATCGCCATGCAGACGCGGGCGACACCCGGCGTGTAGATGAGCGACAGGTCGTCACGGGTGCGGATCGGCACCTTGGACTCGACGGTCAGCTTGCCGCCGAGGTGCATGAGGAAGGTGCGGTCCGAGACCTTGCCGATCTCGACGCCCTCGACCGTGCGCATGACCGCGACGATCTCGTCGGCGTGGTCGACGTCGCGCGTGAGCATCGTCAGGTCGACCCGCATCCGCGCGTGCCCCGAGCCGGTGACGTCGAGGCCGGTGACGACCCCGCCCGCCTTCTCGATGAGGCTCGTCATCTCGCTGACCGCGGTGGGCCGGGCGGGCAGGACGAGGCGGACGGTGACGCTGTTGGCGATGGAGGGCGCGGCGGGCATGCGGTCGATCTAACCGCGTACCAGCAGGTATCCCGAATCGGGGTCCGTGGTGCGGTCGCCCCCGCGCCGCTACCGTGACCCGCATGTCGGACCACGTGGACGTGACCGGCACCGGCAGCGCCGGTGCACCGCCCGACGTCGTCGTCCTCGACGTGCGGGTGCACGTCGACGGCCCCGACGTGCCCTCCACGCTCTCCGGCCTCGCCGACCGGCTCGCCGCAGCGGTCGCCGCCGCCGACGACCACGGGGTCCGCGACGCCGACCGGCGCACGACCGGGATGGGCGTCTCGCCGCGCTGGGACCGGGAAGGGCAGGGGGTCGTCGGGTACACGGCGCACCAGTCGCTGCGCCTGCGCGTGCGAGACCGGGACCGGGCCGGGGCCGTCATCTCGGCGCTCGCCGGGGCGGCCGGTGACGCCCTGGCCGTCGACGGGGTCTCGCTCGAGGTCGCCGACCCCGCTCCCCTGCTCGTGCGCGCGCGGGACGCCGCGTTCGCCGACGCGCAGGAGCGGGCCGACCAGTGGGCGCGCCTCGCCGGCCGGCCGCTCGGGCCGGTGCTGCGCGTCCGCGAGGCGCCGATGGGCGGCCCGGTGCCGATGCCCAAGGCGCGCTTCGCCGCGGCCGATGCGGGCGTCCCTCTCGAGGGTGGCGAGTCGGTCGTCGGGGTCGAGGTGCAGGTCCGCTTCGCGCTGGGCGAGCCGTGACCTGGGTCGACGCGCTCGGCTGGTTCGGGTCGGCGCTGCTCGTCTTCTCGCTGCTGCAGGCCCGCATCCTGCGGCTGCGTGTGCTCAACACGGTCGCCTGCGTCATCCTCGTCGTCTTCAACGCGGTGCTCGGGGTCTGGCCGATGGTCGCGATGAACGTCGTCCTCGCCGGCATCAACCTGTGGTTCATCGTCCGGATGCTCCGGGAGCGGGGTGACGAGCGGGCCTTCGCCGTCGTCCCGGTGCGCGGGGCCGACGGCTACCTGCTGCACGTCCTGCACCTGTGGGCCGGCGACATCGCCCGCTTCTTCCCCGGGTTCACCGCCGGGACGGACCCCTCGCGCTCGACGTGGCTCGTGCAGCACGGCGACGAGACGGCCGGTGTCATCGTCGTCCGCGACGTCGGCGACCGCACGGCCGAGGTCGAGCTGGACTACGTCACCCCGCGGTTCCGCGACTTCGCGCCGGGCGAGTTCGTCTTCCGCCGGTCCGGCCTCTTCCGCGAGCTCGGGGTCCGTCGGGTGCTCACCGCGCCCGGGATGGTCGCGCCGTACTACGACCGGCTCGGCTTCACCCGCGAGGGCGAGCGCTACCGCCTCGACCTCGCTTGAGCCGCCCCGCACGTGGACGACCCGGGCCCTCGGGAAGGAGGGCCCGGGTCGTCTGCGGGGCAGGCGTGGGAATGCGCCGTGGTGGAGGTGGCGGGAATCGAACCCGCGTCCACTGACGGGAGACCAGGGCTTCTCCGGGTGCAGTGCGCTGTGGATTTTCTCGGCCCCGGGGCTCGCACGCACACGTTCCCCGACAGGCCCAGCCGAGTGAGAGTCCCGCGTCGCCCCTCGGCGTGACGACGCAGCAAGATCTCTAGATGACGCTGGTTACTGAGCCGAGATCATGCTCAGGCCAACGGACTTCGGGCTCGCTCAGGCGGCGAGGGCGAAGTCGGTGCGCTTGGAATCGGCACCTATTGGTTTGCACGGAGCGTTTGACGAGATGACCGTGCCTCCTCGACCCGCTTCCCACTGGACATCCGACCAATGTCGAAACCGATCACCCCCCTGAGGGGAGCACTCCCACGCTGTTGAGTTGTCACGGCGGCACAGGGCCACCGCACTGCCAGTATGCCGTGCAACACCGACACGCCCCAACCCGATTCCCCGCGAGCCGTGGGGCGGCCACGAGCGTCGGTCCCCGGGACGGGTCAGGTGGCGGGGACGGCCGGGTCGGCGCCCGGCGCGGCGGTCGGGCTCGGCACCGGGCCGGTGCCCTCACCGGTGTCCTGGGTCCCGTCACTGCTCGGGATCCCGTCACTGCCCTGGGTCGGGTCGCTCGGCGTCGTGGAGGGCTCGGTGGCCGTCGGCTGCGGCGAGGACTCGCCGGTCGAGGGCGTCGGGCTCGGCGTGGGGGTCGGGGTGTCCGTGGGGGTCGGGCTGCTCGAGGGCACGGGCGTGCGCGAGGCGCCCGGCCGCAGCCAGAGGTCCTGCGGGCTGACGAACGGCGGGCCGGGCAGCGCGGTGGCGGTCGGGGACGGCGAGGCCGTCGGGTCCGCGAGGGTCGGCGAGGGCAGCGACGGCACCGTCCCCGGCCCCGAGCGGGGCCCTGGGCCGGTGGTGGTCGGCGTCGGCGTGGGCGACGGGGTCGTCGGGGTGGGCGTCGGGCTGACCGAGGGCGTGGGCTCGGGCCTCCCGTCGAGCGCGGACAGGCCGCCGGGCTGCAGCGCGACCATCCCGACGACGGCCGCGACACCCGCGCAGGCGGCAGCGACCACCTGCAGCACGCCGACGCGTGCGGAGGTGGGTGCACCCCTGCGGTACCCCTGCACGACAGACAGGCTAAGCGCAACCGGAACGCATTCGGGACATCCGAACGGTCGATGCGGTGTCGCGTCCGGGTGTGCCGCCCGCTCCCGTGGACGTCGGGACACCGGTGTGTCGCGCGTCACTAGGGTGGGCCGTGCCGCTCCCCGACGCCCGGAGGTCCGCCGTGTTCCAGAAGATCCTCGTCGCCAACCGCGGGGAGATCGCCGTCCGCGCGTTCCGCGCCGCCACCGAGCTCGGGGCCAAGACGGTCGCGGTCTTCCCGCACGAGGACCGCACCTCCGAGCACCGGCTCAAGGCGGACGAGTCCTACGAGATCGGCGAGGTCGGCCACCCCGTCCGCGCCTACCTCGACCACGCGAACATCGTCCGGGTCGCGGTCGACTGCGGCGCCGACGCGGTCTACCCCGGCTACGGCTTCCTGTCGGAGAACCCGGACCTCGCCGAGGCGTGCGAGGCCGCCGGCATCACCTTCATCGGCCCGCCGGCCTCCGCGCTGCACCTCGCGGGCAACAAGGCCCGGGCGATCGCCGCGGCCCGGGAGGCCGGCCTGCCGACGCTGCGCGGCGCCGAGCCGACGACCGACCTCGACGCGCTGGCCGCCGCGGCCGAGGAGATCGGCTTCCCTGTCTTCGTCAAGGCCGTCTCCGGCGGTGGCGGGCGCGGGATGCGCCGGGTCGACGAGCGGGCGCAGCTGCGGGACTCGCTCGAGGCCGCCCAGCGCGAGGCCGACGCGGCCTTCGGCGACCCGACGCTCTACCTCGAGGAGGCCGTGGTCCGGCCGCGGCACATCGAGGTCCAGGTGCTCGCCGACGCCACCGGCACCGTCCTGCACCTCTTCGAACGCGACTGCTCCGTGCAGCGCCGCCACCAGAAGGTCGTCGAGATCGCGCCCGCTCCGAACCTCGACCCCGAGGTCCGCGCGAGCATGTGCGCGGACGCCGTGCGCTTCGCCGAGACCATCGGCTACCGCAACGCCGGCACGGTCGAGTTCCTCCTCGGCGAGGACGGCCGCTACGTCTTCATCGAGATGAACCCGCGCATCCAGGTCGAGCACACCGTGACCGAGGAGGTCACCGACATCGACCTCGTCGTCTCGCAGATGCGGATCGCCGCCGGCGAGACCCTCGAGGACCTCGGGCTGCGCCAGGAGGACATCCGCACGCGCGGCGCCGCGCTCCAGTGCCGCATCACGACCGAGGACCCGGCCAACGGCTTCCGCCCGGACGCCGGCCAGATCACCGTCTACCGCTCGGCCGGCGGCGGTGGCGTGCGCCTCGACGGCGGCACCGTGTTCGTCGGCGCGCAGGTCAGCCCCCACTTCGACTCCATGCTCGTCAAGCTGACCTGCCGCGGCAGCGACTTCGGCGTGGCCGTCCGGCGGGCGCGACGGGCGTTGGCGGAGTTCCGGATCCGCGGCGTCTCGACGAACATCCCCTTCCTCGAGGCCGTCCTCGCCGACCCCGTCTTCCAGCGGGGCGAGGCGACGACCGGCTTCATCGACGAGCGCCCCCAGCTCCTCGAGGCGCGGATGGGCGGCGACCGCGGCACGAAGCTGCTGCAGTACCTCGCCGACGTCAGCGTCAACCAGCCGCACGGGCCGGCGACCACCCACCTCAAGCCGCGGACCAAGCTGCCGGCGCTCGACACCGACGCGCCGCTGCCGCCCGGCACCCGCGACCTCCTGCTGCGTGTCGGCCCGGCCGAGTTCGCCCGGCAGCTGCGCCAGCGCACCGACGTGCCGGTCACGGACACCACCTTCCGCGACGCCCACCAGTCGCTGCTGGCCACCCGGATGCGCACGCGCGACCTGCTCCACGTCGCCGGCCACGTCGCCCGCACCACCCCGCAGCTGCTCTCGATGGAGTCCTGGGGCGGGGCCACCTACGACGTCGCGCTGCGCTTCCTCCACGAGGACCCGTGGGAGCGCTTGGCCCTGCTGCGCGAGGCGATGCCGAACATCCCGCTCCAGATGCTGCTGCGCGGGCGCAACACGGTCGGCTACACGCCGTACCCGACGAAGGTCACCGACGCGTTCGTCCACGAGGCGGCCCGCACCGGCCTCGACGTCTTCCGGATCTTCGACTCGCTCAACGACGTCTCGCAGATGCGGCCCGCGGTCGAGGCGGTGCTCGACACGGGGACCGCGGTCGCCGAGGTCGCCCTGTGCTACACCGGCAACCTCATGGACCCGGGCGAGCGGCTCTACACGCTCGACTACTACCTGCGCCTCGCCGAGGAGATCGTCGGCACCGGCGCGCACGTCCTCGCCATCAAGGACATGGCCGGGCTGCTGCGGGCGCCGGCGGCCCGGCGCCTCGTGACGGCCCTGCGCGAGAACTTCGACCTGCCGGTCCACCTGCACACGCACGACACCGCCGGCGGGCAGGTCGGCACGCTGCTCGCGGCCATCGACGCCGGGGTCGACGCCGTCGACGCGGCGACGGCGACGATGTCCGGGACGACGAGCCAGCCGAGCCTCTCGGCCCTCGTCGCGGCCACGGACGGCACCGAGCGCGAGACCGGCCTCGACATCGACGCCGTCTTCGCGCTCGAGCCCTACTGGGAGGCCGTGCGCCGCCTCTACGCGCCGTTCGAGTCCGGGCTCGCCTCCCCCACCGGCCGCGTCTACTTCCACGAGATCCCCGGCGGCCAGCTGTCGAACCTGCGCCAGCAGGCCATCGCGCTCGGCCTCGGCGACCGCTTCGAGGACGTCGAGGACATGTACGCCGCCGCCGACCGCATCCTCGGGCACCTCGTCAAGGTGACGCCCAGCAGCAAGGTCGTCGGTGACCTCGCGCTCGCCCTCGTCGGTGCCGGCGCGGACCCGGCGGACTTCGAGGAGAACCCGACCCGCTACGACGTCCCGGACTCGGTCATCGGCTTCCTCGGTGGCGAGCTCGGCGACCCGCCCGGTGGCTGGCCCGAGCCGTTCCGGACCAAGGCGCTTCAGGGCCGCACCCCGAAGCCGCGCGTCACCGAGCTGACGCCCGAACAGGAGGAGGCGCTCGTCACCGACACCCGGCGCACCCTCAACCAGCTGCTCTTCCCGGGGCCGACGCGCGAGTTCGAGGAGACCCGCGAGCTGTACGGCGACCTGTCGGTCCTCGGCACGATCGAGTTCCTCCACGGCCTCGAGCACGGTCAGGAGTACGAGGCCGAGATCGAGGCGGGCAAGCGGCTGCTCCTCGGCATCAGCTCGATCGGCGACCCGGACCGGCAGGGGATGCGCACGGTCATGTGCACCCTCAACGGGCAGTTCCGTCCGGTCCAGGTGCGCGACCGCTCGGTCGAGGTGGCGACCAAGGCCGCCGAGAAGGCCGACCCCGGGACGCCCGGCCACGTCGCGGCCCCGTTCGCCGGCGTCGTCACCCCGGTCGTCGCCGAGGGCGACACCGTCGAGGCCGGCGGCGTCGTCGCGACGATCGAGGCGATGAAGATGGAGGCGAGCATCACCTCGCCGACGGGTGGCACCGTCGAGCGGCTGGCCATCTCCGGGCACCAGCAGGTCGAGGGCGGCGACCTCGTCCTCGTCGTGTCACCCGGCTGAGCTGCGCTCCCCCGCACGGGCGGCCAGGACGTCGAGGTCTCGCAGGGCGTAGCGCAGGTGCTCCCACTCCTCCTCGAGGACGGTGTGGAGGCAGGACCGCACGGTCTCCGGGTACTGCGGCGCCCACGGGTTGGCGCGGGTCGCGTCGAGCTCGTCGGCGGTCGTCGCGGCGAGCAGCTCGCGCACGAGGGCCGTCCGCTCGGCCCGGACGGCGAGCACCTCGGACCACGGCGGCGTGCCCGGCGCGAAGACCGACGGGTCGTGGCCGTCGGCGGCGTACTCGGCGTTCGGCATCCCCAGCGGGTGCCACGGGCGCTCGACCCCGAGCACCGCCCCCCGCACCCACGTGTCGGTGGCCATGACGAGGTGCCGCACCGTCTCGGCGAAGGACCACTCCCCGTCGACGGAGGCGTCGAGCGACCCCTGCGGCATCGACTCGGCCCGGGCCACCGCACCGGCCCAGGCCTGCTCGACCGCGGCAAAGGCGGCACGCAGGCCGTCGGGGTCCTCGGCCCGGCGCAGGGCCCGCCCGGGCATCCGCCGGTCGAGCTCGGCGTCGACGAAGCCGGTGACGTCGACGCCGTTGACGAGCAGGGTGCTCTCGCCGTCGAGCAGCCAGGGCGCGTCGATCTCCGCGCCGGCGACGTCGACCGCCCGCAGGACGGCGCCCGAGAGGTCGCAGCGCACGAAGCGCGCCTCTCGAAGGTCCCGGTCGGCGAAGCGCGCCGACGGCTCGGGCTGCTCGGTGGAGGTGTCGGGCGACTCGCTGGGGACCACCGCGGGAGCATCCCACGACCGCACGGCCGCCGTCGCCCCGGGGGCGCGGTGGTGGATGCCGTTGAGGGGCCGCGACCTGCGGCGTCGAATGTTCGTCGAAAGTTTGTCGCGTCGAAAGGCCCACGGGCGCTCGCGCGTGCATAGCGTGGGACCCATCAGCGCGGTGCGTTCCTGGCGGGGCGTGCTGCACCCGTAGCGAAGGGAGCACCTCATGGGTCTCGGAGACAAGATCGAGAACATCAAGGACGACGTCGTCGGCAAGGCCAAGGAGGCCACCGGCAAGGCGACCGACAACGAGCGCCTCGAGGCCGAGGGCCGCGGGGACCAGACGAAGTCGGACGTCAAGCAGGCCGGCGAGAACGTCAAGGACGCCTTCAAGCACTGACACCGGACCACCGACCCCCGGGTCGGGGAACCACGACGGGCCGCTCCCTCACGGGGGCGGCCCGTCCGTCGTGCGGGGCCGACCCGGCCGGCCGTGCTACCAGCTGCCGCCGGACGATCCCCCGCCACCGCCGCCGCTGAAGCCGCCTCCCCCGCTGAAGCCCGAGGAGCCGGACGAGCCCGGGGTGGAGACGAGGGTCCCCGCGGCGACGGTCGAGAACGAGTCCATGCTCGACGCGACGTCGCGGAAGCCGCCGTCGCCCCACGAGCCGACGTACCAGAGCGGGCTGACGACCGTGTGCCCCGCGGCGGCCGCCGCGGCGGCGACCTCCTCGAACACCGCGGCCCACCGGTCGGCGAGCCCGAAGACGATGGCGTAGGGCAGGAACCGGCTGAAGAGGTCCTGCGCCTCCTCCCAGCGGATCTGGTTCGCCTCGGCCGTCGCGAGGTAGCGCTCGAACCCCTTCGAGCCGGCGAGCACGGCCGATCCCTCCGCGGTCCGGGCCGCCATCCGCCGCCCGAGCGCGCGCGTCACGAGACCGCCGACGACGAGACCGCCCGCGAGCACCCAGACGGGGCTCACCGGCAGGCCGGAGTCGGCGAACAGGCCCGAGGCCGGGCCGGCGAGGAAGAAGCCCCCGAGCACACCGACACCGACGAGCACGCTGCCCAGGGCCATCCAGCCCGAGCGCTGCGCCTGCGGGCTGCGACGGAACCAGCCGCGCTCGACGACCTCCTCGTACATGAGCCGCTGGACGGCGTCGACGGTGGGCTTGAAGCGGTTCTTCAGCGACGAGAGCGCGACCTGGTCGCCGGCCGCGAAGAGCGACTCGTGGAGGAGCTGCTCGTACGGCGCGAGCGGTGGGCCCCCGGCGGGCGGCGTCGTGCGGGTGAGGACCCAGTCGTCGGAGCGGAAGGCGCCCCGCTCCTCACGGCCGATGCGCAGGTGGCCGCGCACGGCGAGGTCGATGATCGTCGCGGTGACGTCGACCAGGCCGGCCTCCTCGTCGAGCACGGTCCCGACGAGGCCGGGCTGCACGCCCTCCGGCGGGGTGAACTGCACGGCGACCGTCGGGGCGGGACCGCCGACGACGACGGGCGCGGACTCGCCGGCGCCCGGCGAGAGGCCCGGCGTCAGGCCCGCGTAGCGCTCGTCCCGCCCGCGGCGCCATACGAGCAGCCCCATGAGGGTGCCGGCGGCCAGCGGGACGAGCAGCCCGCCCCCGGTGGCGAGGAGCCCGAGGGTGCGGGCGGTGGCCGGGGTCACCGTGCTGCCCCCGCTGCTGCCGACGTCGCCCTCGCGCAGGTCGGGTGTGAGGTCCCCGAACGCCTCGCGCGGGAACGAGGCGACCACGGAGGCCCCCTCCTCGGCGGCGAGGTCGGGCATGGTGTACTCGGCGCTCGCGCCGGGCGTCGCGGGGCACGGGTCGGTCGAGCCGTAGGGGCCGTGGAAGCACGCCGCGCGGGTGACGTCGGCGGGACCGGTGACCGTCGCGCGGACGTCGTGCTGCGGGAAGGAGCTCGCGGTGCTCACGACGTCGTAGTAGACCTCGGCGGTGCCGTCGCCGATGTCGTTGACGAGGTGGGCGAGGCGGTAGCGCACGACGTAGCGCGCGGTGCCGCTGACCGTCTCCGAGGGGCTGCCGATCCGGATCCGGCGGTCGGCCCCGTCGTCCTCGACCGTGATGTCGGTCGGCGCCCCGGTGGGCGAGGTGACCTCGATGCCGGACAGCTCGTAGTAGCGGTACTGCGTCTCGCTGTCGCGGTAGCCCGCCCGGACCCGGACGAGCCGGTAGATGCCGTGCCGGTCCTCCCCCTCCGGGAAGCGCCAGGTGATGTCCTCGGTGACGACGACGCTGCCGTCCTCCTGCGCCTCGATGCTCGTGTGCAGCGAGTCGGCCTGCTCCTGCGCCGGCAGGGCGGCCGGTGCGGCGCCGCCCCAGGCGCCGACGCGCTCGGGTGCTCGCGCCCCGGGAGCAGCGGCCGCCGCGGGGGCGGAGGCGGTGAGCGCGGCGAGGCAGGCCAGCAGGAGGAGGAGCGCGGCCCGCACCCCGCCGCGGCGGGGCATCGTCAGTCCTCGCCGCGCCGCCGGGCGGCGATGGCCCGTTCGGCCTCGCGGTTGTCCTGCCGCTCGCGCAGCGCCTGCCGCTTGTCGTACGCCCGCTTGCCCTTGACGACCGCGATCTCGACCTTCGCGCGGCCCTCCTTGAAGTACAGGCTGAGCGGGACGACGGAGTAGCCCGACTCGCGCGTCGCCTGCGCGATCTTGTCGAGCTCGCGGCGGTGCAGGAGGAGCTTGCGGCGCCGGCGCGGGGTGTGGTTGGTCCACGTCCCGTTGACGTACTCGGGGATGTGGACGCCCTCGAGCCAGAGCTCCTCGTCGCGGTCGAAACCGGCCCAGCCGTCGACGAGCGAGGCCCGACCCATCCGCAGGGCCTTGACCTCGGTGCCCATGAGGACCATGCCGGCCTCGTAGGTGTCCTCGACGAGGTAGTCGTGGCGCGCCTTGCGGTTGCTCGCCACGAGCTTCGTCCCGGGGGTCCGCCCCTTGTCCTTCGCCACGGTCAGGAGGCTACCCGCCCGGGTGGCACCGGCTCACGGCGATTCCCGCCGACGGGCCGGCCGGGCGCGTCAGGAGAGGGTGTTGAGCCACTTGCGGGGGTCGACGAACGCGCCGTCCTGGAGCGTCTCGAAGTGCAGGTGGCAGCCGTTGGAGGTGCCGGTCGTGCCGCTGTAGCCGATGAGCTGGCCGCGGCCGACCGAGCCGCCACCGACGACGATGCTCGTCAGGTGGTTGTAGGTCGTCGCGAGGCCGACACCGCGCTCGAGCCCGTGGTCGATGACGATGCGGTTGCCGTAGCCGCCGCCCCAGCCGGCCGAGATGACCGTGCCGGACGCCGCCGCGTAGACGGGCGTGCCGCAGTTGACCGCGTAGTCCCGGCCGGAGTGCAGCTTCCAGTAGTGGTAGATCGGGTGGAAGCGCTGGCCGAACTCCGAGCTGATCCAGCCGCTCTTCACCGGGCGCGACAGCACGCCGCTGGAGGTGCTGGAGCCGCCCCCGCCGGTCGAGCCCCCGCCGCCGGTGGATCCCCCACCGGAGCTCGAGCCTCCGCCGGACCCGCCCTTGCCCTTGTTCTGCTCGGCGCGCTTCTTCGCCTCGGCCGCGGCGCGGGCGCGGGCCTCGGCGGCGCGGCGGGCGAGGACCGCGCTCAGGCGGTCCTGCTCGGCCTTCATCGAGGCGAGCTGCTTCTTGTCGGCGGCCAGCTGGTCGGCGAAGCTCGCCGCCTGGCCCTTCTGCGCGCTGACGAGCGACTCGAGGTCGACCTGGGCCTGCTGGGCGCTCGCCCGGGCGGACTCGGCCTTCTTCAGCGCGGCCGCGGCCGCCTGCTGCTTGCGCGCGGAGTCGGCGCGCAGCGCGCTCACGTGGTCCTCGAGCGCGGTGAGCCCCGCCTGCTCGGTGGTCAGGCGCTGCATCGTGGCGTTCTGGACGTCGAGGACGGTGTCGACCATCGCGAGCCGGTCGGCGAACTGCTGCGGCTGCGTGCTCGAGAGCGCGACGTCGAGCTGCCCGAAGCCCTGCTGCTGGTAGACCTGCGACGCGAACTGCGCGAGGCGCTTGCGCCCGGCGGCGACGGCCTTGGTCGAGGCCTCGAGGTCGTCGCGCGCCTTGGCCTCGTTGGCCTTGGCGACGTCGAGCTCCTGGGAGGCCCGGGCCTCGGCCGCGTCGGCCGCCTCGGCCGCCGAGCGCGCCTTCTCGAGGGCGCTGCGGGCCGCGGGGAGCTTGTCCTCGGTGGCGTGGAGGGCCTGGTAGGCCTTGCGCAGCGCGGCGCTGGAGTCCTCGACCTCGTTCTCGAGGGCGTCGACCTTGCGGTCGACCTGCCGCTTCTGGGTCCCCGGGTCCGGGGCGGCGGGCGCCGACGGGGCGACCGCCAGCACGAGCGCGCTCGAGCAGGTCATCGCCGCGGCGAGCCCGAGGAGCCGTCGTGAACGGGCGCCGCGTGGGCGGTCAGGTCGTCCCATGATCACCATTGGTAACACGAACCCCATCGATGTGCACAGTCAACAGGCTAGGCGGGGGCCGGGCGGACGCCGGGCGGACATCAGCAGTCTCTCAGCGCCCGACCCTCTCGCGCAGGCCGTCCGGGCAGGTCGCCGGCCTCAGACCCGCAGGTAGCGGCGCAGCGTGACGACGCTCGTCCCCACCGCGATGAGCACGACCCCGCCGAGCATCCACGGCGCGAGCAGCCACACGTCGGAGACCCCGATGAACGCCTGCGAGAGGGCGATCTGGCTGGCCCCCTCGGTGAAGACGTACTGGGTCAGCCCGATGAGCAGGCCGACGGCGAGCAGGACCCCGACCGCCGAGACGATGACCATCTCGGAGATGAACGGGGCACGGATGGTCCAGTTCGAGGCCCCGACCAGCCGCATGATCCCGATCTCGCGGCGGCGGATGAAGGCCGCCTGCCGGATGGTCGTCGCCATGAGCAGCGCCGCGCACGCGGCCATGAGGGCGGCGAGGAACACCGCGAAGACGGTGACCCAGTTGATGATCGTGAAGAACTTCGAGAGGACCTTCTCCTGGTCCTGCACGGTGGCGACGCCCGGGGCGTCCTCGAACTGCGTCGTCACGTTGCGGAACTTCGTCGGGTCGTCGAGCTGCACGCGCAGGCTCGGCGGGAGGTCACCCTCCTGGACGTTGCCGGCGATCGGGCTGTTGCGGAACTGCTCCTTGAAGCGCTGGAAGGCCTGCTGCTCGGACTCGTAGAAGACCTGCTTGACCTCGGGCAGCGCCTCGAGCTGGTCCTGCAGCGCCGTGCGCTGGGCGTCGGTGGCCGCCTTGCCCTCGCAGTTGGGCGCGAGCGCGTTGGCGTTGCAGAGGTAGATCGAGACCTGGATCCGGTCGTACCAGTAGCCCTTCATCGTGTCCGCCTGCCGCTGGGCGAGCAGCCCGAGGCCGAGGAGGAACATCGCGACCATCGTCACGAGCACGACCGAGACCGCCATCGACACGTTGCGACGCAGGCCGGAGCCCACCTCGGAGGCGAGGAAGCGCGCCTGCATCTCAGGCCTCCCCGTCCGTCGTCACCACGGGCAGCTCACCGGTCGGGTGGTAGTTGCCCTCCCGCTCGTCGCGCACGACGTGGCCGTCGGCGAGCTGGAGCACCCGCTTGCGCAGGGCGTTGACGATGTCGTGGTCGTGCGTCGCCATGACGATGGTCGTCCCCGTCCGGTTGATGCGGTCGAGCAGGCGGACGATGTCGAGGCTGATGGCCTGGTCGAGGTTGCCCGTCGGCTCGTCGCAGAGGAGGATCTGCGGCCGGTTGACGACCGCCCGGGCGATGGCGACGCGCTGCTGCTCACCGCCGGAGAGCTGGTGCGGGAAGCGCTTCTCCTTGCCGGCGAGCCCGACCATCTCGAGGGTCTCGGGCACGAGCTGGCGGATGGCGTGGCGCGGCTTGCCGATGACCTGCAGCGCGTAGGCGACGTTCTCGTGGACGGTCTTGTTCGGCAGCAGCCGGAAGTCCTGGAAGACCGCGCCCATCTCGCGGCGCAGGCGCGGCACCTGCCGGGTCGACAGCTTGCGCAGGTCGTGGCCGGCGACGAGGACGACGCCCTCGGTCGCGGCCTCCTCGCGCAGCGCGAGGCGCAGCATCGTCGACTTGCCCGAGCCGGAGGGGCCGACGACGAAGACGAACTCGCCGCGGTCGATGTCGACGTCGACGGCGTCGAGGGCCGGACGGGTCGAGCGCGGGTAGACCTTCGTGACGTTCTCGAAGCGGATCATGCGGAGCAGAGGGCCTCACGGCTGGGGAACAAGGGACCGCGGGCACACCACGGCACTGTCGAGGATAGGTCGAGCGACGCCGCGCGGCGGTCAGCTCGGGACGTTCGGCGGGTCACCGACCGCCGGGCCGACGACGGGGAGCCCGCCGTCGTGCGGCGTGACCCCGAGGACGTCGCGGAAGGTGGTCGCCACGACGGTCGCCGCGCGCCGCGCGTCGGCCTCGGGCAGGTAGGGCCCGCTCGCGACGTCGTCGGGCCAGAAGCGTAGGTAGTCCTTGCCGTCGGTGGCGGTCGGGACGTGCCAGCCGGCGGCGAGGATGCGCTCCTCCTCCTCGCGGGTCCACGGGAACGTCCCGCCGGCCCGCTGCGGTCCGGCCCAGTGGCCGCGCAGGTGGTCCTCGGCGCGCACGAGGCGCACGGAGGGGGCCACGGGGCGGCGTCCGCCGCCGAGCAGCCAGCGCAGCCGGGAGCCGCTGCGCGCCATCCGCTCGTGCCCGGGCGGGGCCGTGACGGTGAGCGAGGCACCGTCGTCGAGGCGGCGCACGGCGGCGGCGAGGTCGTCGGTCCAGGCGCCCCAGGCGGGGTCGAGCGCGTCGGTCATCGGCGGGTGGGCGTCGGCGGGCCGGGCGTCAGCCCTGCGCGTCGGCCTTCTCCTGGGCCTTGCGCCAGCGGATGCCGGCCTCGATGAAGCCGTCGATGTCGCCGTCGAAGACCCCCGAGGTGTTGCCGACCTCGTGCTCGGTGCGCAGGTCCTTGACCATCTGGTACGGGTGCAGGACGTAGGAGCGCATCTGCTCTCCCCAGCTGGCCTTGATGTCGCCGGCGAGCTCCTTGCGCTCGGCGGCCTCCTCGGCCTTCTTGATGAGCAGGAGGCGCGACTGCATGACCCGCAACGCGGCGGCACGGTTCTGGATCTGCGACTTCTCGTTCTGCATCGAGACGACGGTGCCGGTGGGGATGTGCGTCATCCGGACCGCGGAGTCGGTCGTGTTGACCGACTGGCCGCCGGGGCCGCTGGAGCGGAAGACGTCGATCTTGAGCTCGTTCTCGGGGATGTCGATGCTGTCGGTGCCCTCGATGAGGGGCACGACCTCGACGGCGGCGAAGCTCGTCTGGCGGCGGCCCTGGTTGTCGAAGGGGCTGATCCGGACGAGGCGGTGCGTGCCGCCCTCGACCGAGAGGTTGCCGTAGGCGTAGGGCACGTCGACCTCGAAGGTGGCCGACTTCAGGCCGGCCTCCTCGGCGTAGGAGGTGTCCATGACCTTGGTCGGGTAGCCGTGGCGCTCGGCCCAGCGCAGGTACATCCGCATGAGCATCTCGGCGAAGTCGGCGGCGTCGACGCCCCCGGCGCCCGCACGGATGGTGACGACGGCGGCGCGCTCGTCGTACTCGCCCGAGAGCAGGGTGCGGACCTCGAGCTCGCCGACGGCCTTGCGGACCTTGACGAGCTCGCGCTCGGCCTCGGCGAGGGTGTCGGCGTCGTCCTCCTCCTGGCCCATCTCGACGAGGGCCTCGAGGTCGTCGATGCGCGCGTCCATGCCGACGACCCGGTCGTGCTCGGCCTTGGCGCGGGAGAGGCCGGAGGTCACCTGCTGGGCGCGCTCCTGGTCGTCCCAGAGGGACGGCTCGGCGGCCTGCTGCTCGTACTCGGCGATCTGCTGCTCGAGGGCGGTGAGGTCGGTGACCTCCCGGACCGACGCCATCGTGCTGCGCAGGTCCTTGATCTCCTGGGTGAAGTCGGTGGCCACGAGGGGTCAGCCTACGCGAGCGGGGCTCGGGGCCCCGACGTGCCGGGTCGGGGGCCGGACGCACGGCACGGCCCGCACCGGTGGGGTACGGGCCGTGTCGGGCGGCGGTGGTGCGTCGGTCAGACGACGAGCCCCAGGAGGAGCACGACGACGAGACCGGTGACCGAGAGCAGCGTCTCCATCGCCGACCAGGACTTGAAGGTCTGGCCGACCGAGAGGCCGAAGTACTCCTTGACGAGCCAGAAGCCGGCGTCGTTGACGTGGCTGAAGAACACCGAGCCGGCGCCGATGGCGAGGACGAGCAGCGAGACCTGCGCCGCCGGGAGCCCGGTGGCCAGCGGGGCGAGGATGCCCGACGCGGTGACCGTGGCGACGGTGGCGGAGCCGGTCGCGAGGCGGATGAGGACCGCGACCACCCAGGCCAGGAGCAGGACCGAGATGCCGCTGCTGCGGACCCAGTCGGCGACGAGCTCGCCGATACCGGTGTCGACGAGGGTCTGCTTGAAGCCACCGCCGGCGGCGACGATGAGGATGATGCCGGCGATCGGGGGCAGCGAGCCCTCGAGGCTCGTGCTGATCTCCTTCATGCCCATGCCGGCGCCGCGGCCGAGGGTGGCCATCCCGACGAGGACGGCGATGAGGAGCGCGATGACCGGCGTGCCGATGAAGTCAAGGGCCGAGCGGACGGCGGTGCCCTCGCTGCTGAAGATGTCGGCGAGCGCCTTGCCCATCATGAGGACGACGGGGGTGAGGACGGCGAACATCGTCAGGCCGAAGGACGGCCGGCGCTCGCGGGAGCCGCGCTCGTCGTCGTCGCCGGTGCCGAACATGGCGGGCGGGGGCACGTCGACCCAGCGGCCGGCGAGCTTGGCGAACAGCGGCCCGGAGACGGCAATGGTCGGGATGGCGACGATGACGCCGAACATCAGGGTGAGGCCGAGGTTGGCCTTGAGGGCGTCGATGGCGACGAGCGGGCCGGGGTGCGGCGGCACGAGGCCGTGCATCGCGGAGAGGCCGGCGAGGGCGGGGATGCCGACGCGGACCACGGAGACCTGGGCGCGGCGGGCGACGAGGTAGATGACCGGCATGAGGAGCACGAGGCCGATCTCGAAGAACATCGGCAGGCCGATGATCGCGCCGACCGCGGCCATGGCCCACGGGAGGGTGCGCTCGGAGGAGCGGCCGATGAGGGTGTCGACGATCTCGTCGGCGCCGCCGGAGTCGGCGAGCAGCTTGCCGAACATCGCGCCGAGCGCGATGAGCGTGCCGACGCCCGCCGCGGTCGAGCCGAAGCCCTTCGTGAAGGAGTCGACGACGTCGCCCATCGCGACCCCGGCGACGGCGCCGACGGTCAGCGAGCCGAGCGTCAGGCCGAGGAAGGGGTGGAGCTTGAAGCGGGTGATGAGCACGACGATGACGGCGATGCCGAGCAGCGCGGCGGGGATGAGCCGGCTCGCGGGGATGCTCTGCGTCGCGCCGTCGGCGGCGGTGAGGGCCGGGAACAGCAGCCCGTGGAGGTCGGTGGTCGTCATCGGGGGGAACCGTCCTTCGGGGCGAGGATCTGGAGGGACTGCTCGACGAGGTCGTCGACGGGGGCGCTGACGTCGAGCGCGGTGCCGTGCTCGTCGGCCTGGAGGGGCTCGAGCGTGGCGAACTGGCTGTCGACGAGGGCCGCCGGCATGAAGTGGCCGGGGCGGCCGGCCATCCGCGCGGCGATGACGTCGCGGTCGCCGTGGAGGTGGAGGAAGAAGGTCTGCGTCGCCTGCTCGCGGAGCAGGTCGCGGTAGGACCGCCTGAGGGCCGAGCAGGAGACGACTCCCCCGGCCTCGGCGTGCGCGTCGAGCCAGGCGGCGATGGTCCGCAGCCAGGGCTCGCGGTCGTCGTCGGTGAGGGGGACGCCGGCGGACATCTTCGCGACGTTCTCCGGGGGGTGGAAGTCGTCGGCGTCCGCGAAGGGCACCCGGAGCCGCTGGGCGAGCGCAGCACCCACGGTCGTCTTGCCGGATCCGGACACCCCCATCACGACGACGAGGGGGGACGGGCTGGTGGTGGTCATGCTGCGCGACTCCTGTGTCGGCGGGCCCTCGACGCCGAGGGCGGGTCGTCGCACAGCATGCGCCCTTAAGTCTGCTTTATCAACTCCTGACCCTGAGAAAGTCTCATGAGTCACGTCGGGCGGGTGCTTACATCGGCGTCTGGCACCCTTGCCGCATGGCCACGCCCTCTTGGTCCGCGCCGGGCCGCCGCCCGCCCGCGCCGGGCCTGCACGCCGGGGTGCTCGACGCCCTCGGCGCCGAGATCGTGTCGGGGGCGGCGCCGGAGGGGTCGGTGCTGCGCATCGACCGGCTCGACGAGCGCTTCGGTGTCTCGCGCTCGGTCGTGCGCGAGGCGGTGCGGGTCCTGTCGGCGATGGGCCTGGTCGAGACCCGGCGGCGGGTCGGGGTGCTCGTGCAGCCGCGCTCGGCGTGGAACGTCTTCGACCCCACCGTCATCCGCTGGCGCCTCGACGGGCCCGGCCGCGAGGAGCAGCTGCTCTCGCTTGGCGAGCTGCGGCGCGGCGTCGAGCCGGTGGCCGCGGGCCTGGCCGCCGCGCGCGCGACCGGCGAGCAGTGCGCCCGGATGGCCGCCGCCGTCATGGAGATGCAGGTGCAGGCCAAGGCCCAGGACCTCGTCGCCTACCTCGGGGCCGACCAGCAGTTCCACCGGGCGCTGCTCGAGGCGTCCGGCAACGAGATGCTCGCGGCGCTCTCCGGGGTGGTCGACGAGGTGCTCGCCGGCCGCACCCACCACGACCTCATGCCGGCCCGTCCCAACCCCGAGGCGATCCGGCTGCACTCCGAGGTGGCGCAGGCCATCGGGGCGGGTGACGCGGTGGCCGCGTCCGCGGCGATGGCGGCGATCATCGACGAGGCCAGCGCGGCCCTGCGCGCGACCACCGACGACTGACCCTCCCCCTCCCCCAATCCCCCGCCCCCCTGCCCCCCTGCCCCCCTCCCCCCCCCGGGCCCTTCCCGACTTCTTGCGAGTTCCGCCGCTCGACACGCGGGTCGTCGGCGTGTCGAGCGGCGGAACTCGCAAGAAGTGGAGTGAGGGAGGGCCGGAAAGAACTCTTCCGGGAGATGTATCAGGGTGCGCAGGCGCGTCTCCTTCACCTCGACGGCGGGCAGCAGGGGCCCGCCGGTCGGCCGCTCGCAGGGTCCGGGGCACGGGCACGAAGGCGTTCGACGTGGTCCACCGCATCGGCGCGCAGGGGCGCCGGCGTCGTGGACGGGCGGGGTGGTCGGGAGCAGGGCCCGGCCGCCCCGCTGCGTCGCGCCCGGCGTCAGTCGAGCGGCAGCAGGTGGTGGCGGTCGCCCGCCTCGAGGTGGCCACGGACCGCGTCGCTGCTGCGGTCGGACAGGATGCTGCGCCGGCTGCGGCTGGACAGCAGGCTGCGGTCGCTGCGCTCGGAGATGGCCGAGAACATCGACATGCTCGAGAACGCCGACGCGAGGCTCATCGACGAGCCGAGGCTGAGCACCGAGGTGAAGCTCCCGATGCTCGCGATGCTGAGCACCGAGCCGATGCTGCCGACGGAGAGGACGCTGCCGCGCGAACCGACGGACAGGAAGCTGTCGGTGGAGCGGATGCACCATCGGCCGCGCAACCGGGCGGGGAGGTCTGGCACGGTCACGACGCTACGCCCGCCGGGCCGCCGGCGACAGGGTCCGCGGTCAGGGAGCGAGGAGGTCGGAGCGGGCGCGCGAGGTGACGTGCACGGTGATGCTCACGCCGAGCTCGCGCAGCACACCACCGACGAGCGGCAGCTCCGCCTCACCGCTGAGGTCGACGACGGCGGTGCGTCCGTCGGGGGTGCCGGTCGCGGGCCCGAGACGCCAGTCGAGGACGCCCGTCGGACGTTCGACCGAGCCGAGGTAGGCCGCAGCCCGCTCCCGCACCGAGGCGGTCGCGAGCGGCACGGACTCGCCGACGCCCTCCCGGTAGGCCCCCTCGTCGAGGGCCCCCGCCGCGGCGAGGGACGCGCCGTCCGCCGCGTCGAGCATCCGCACCCGCGCCAGGTGCGCCGAGGTCACCGCGACCGTGCCGGCGATGAGGGTCATCGCCACGACGACGAGCCCGAGGAGGTACACCGTGATGGTCCCGCGCTCGTCATGGACGACGGCGGCCCGCGCCGTCACGGCAGCACCCGGAAGCGGTCGACGGTCGAGACCTGCGAGGCCGTCACCGGGATGCTGAGCGGCAGGACGTCCTCGAGGAAGGCCGGCACGAGCGGGAGCGGCACGAGGACCGTCGCCGTCGTCTCGACACGGCCGTCGGGTCGCAGGCACGGAGAGCCGTCGCAGGCGATCGTCAGCGTCCCGGTGTCCTCGAACCGCTGGTCCAGGAAGGAGATCCGCGCTGCCGCCCGGGCCCGCCCGGTCGGGTCCTCCCCCGCGTCGGTCGTCACGTAGGCGCGACCGGCCTCGCGCGCGGCCTGGCTCACGGTGAAGGCCCCCGCCTGGACCCGCCCGAGGGCGAACACCAGGTAGACGAGTGGCAGGAGCAGGAGCACACCGAGCATGACGAACTCGACCACGGCGCTGCCGGACTCGCGACGCATCGCCCGCCCCTCGGGGCGTGGGCTCGCGGTCGCCACGCGACGCGGGCGGCTCACTGGTCCTCCCGGAAGGCACGGCCGACGACGTCGAGGCGGCCCTCCGGCCCGAGCAGGCCGAGCACCGGCAGCGGGGCCACCACCTCGACCTCCACGACGCGCACCCCCGAGACCGTGGACTCGCGTGCGCTCACCGACCGTGCGTACCGCGGGGAGAGCGAGGCACCGACGAGAGAGCGGGTGCGCAGGACGGCCTCTCCGGGAACGGCGTCGGCCCGCGCGCCGGCCCGGGCACCCTCCGACGCGCACGAGATCAGGACGTTGCGGACGTGGAGCACCAACCCGAGCTGAACCAGGGCGAGGAAGATCGTCGTGAGCAGCACGGACACCATCACGAAGTCGACGACGGCTGCTCCGCGCTCCGTCCGGCGGGACCCGCACACGGCGGCGACGGTCAGCCGGTCACCGAGGACAGCGCGCTGCGGAACAGGCTCACGAGCTGCTCCCGCGCGACCGCCCAGAGCACCGTGACGAGACCGGCGGTCATGAGGGTGATGAGCACCCAGCCGGGGACGTCACCGCGTTCAGCGCGGCGTTCGGCCCGGTTCAGCACCCGGAAGGCCACGCCGTGCAGGCGGGCGGCGAGGTGGGTCGTTCTCATGGTCGTCCTCTCTCATCGGTCAGATCGTGAAGCGGAAGAAGCTGTAGCCCGGGAACACGAGGAACAGCACGGTCACGGGCAGGATGAGGAACACGACGGGGACCATCATCGCGATCTCCTTCTTGCCCCCCGCCTCCATGAGCGCGCGGCGTCCCTCCTCCCGGACGTCCTGCGCCTGGGCCCGGAGCACCTCGGCGAGCGGCGTGCCGCGCTGGACCGCGACCACCACCCCGTCGACGAAACGCCGCAGGCTCGGTAGGCCGGTCCGGTCGGCCAGCCCCTGGAGCGCCGTCGGCAGGTTGGCTCCGGCGCGCGCGTCGGCCAAGCAGCGCCGGAGCTCGGCGGCGAGCTCCCCCTGCGAGAGGCGGCAGACCCGCTCGAGGGCGCCCACCGCTCCCTCGCCCGCCCCGACGGCGAGCGCGAGCAGCTCTGCGACGGTGGGAAACTCGGCGAGCATGCGGCGCTCTCGACGGACGGCGCGCACGGTCAGCAGGTAGTCGGCGCCGGTCACCCCCAGACCGAAACCGATCCCGGTGAGCAGCACGACGGTGAGCGACGAGCCACCACGCGCCAGCACGAGCAGCGTGCCCGTGGTCGCGGTGACGACCGCGGCCCCGATGCCCCACAGCACCTGTTCGGCCCGGAAGCTGTCGACGTCGGCGGTCCCGCCCGCCCTCAGCTGGCGGCTGCGGACCGAGGCCGCACCTCCCAGCACTCGCTCGACACCCCGGCCCAGGTCGCGGAGGACGGGAGCGGCGACCGAGGCCAGCACCCCACCAGTGACACGGTCGTCGAGAAGCCTCGACGGACGTGGGGTGTCGCGCAGGTAGGGCAGCACCCGGTCCGCGAGCCCACGGCGCCGGTTGCGCGGCAACCGGACCCAGACGAGCAGGAGCCCGATCCCGGCCAGGAGCCCGAGCAGCGCACCGGTGCGCGCGAGGTCGCTCATCGCAGGACCCGCTGGTCCTCGGGCAGCCGCCCGATGCGCATCATGACCCAGTAGGCCACCGCGGTCACCAGAGCACCGGCGGCGAGCACCCCCGCGCCGACGCTGGTCGCGTACGCCTGCACCGACTCGGGGCGCGTCGACATCATCGCGAGGACGGCCCAGGGGGCAGCCACCGCGAGCCGGGCCGCGTTGACCGTCCACGACTGCCGCGTCTCGAGCTCGGCCCGGGTCCGGGCGTCCTCGCGCAGGAAGGCGGAAAGCGTGCGCAGCAACCGACCGAGGTCGCTGCCGCCGACCTCGCGGGCGATGCGCAGGCTCTCGACGAGGCGGTCGCCGACGGGGTCGCTCAGCCGCTCCTTGAGTCGGTCGAGGCAGTCGGAGAAGCGCCCGGTCAGCCGGTAGTCCTCGGCGAAGCGCCGGAACGGCTCGCGCAGCTCCTCCGGACCGCGGTCACCGAGCTGGGCCAGGGCCTCGGGCAGGGCCATCCCGGCGCGGACGGCCGACACGATGTTGTCGACCGCCTCGGGCCAGAGGTCACGCAGGACCGCGCGGCGCCTGCGGGCGCGACGTCGGACCAGCACGAGAGGCAGCGCCCCGGCCATCGACGCGAAGCACACGGCGATCGGCAGCACCCCGACGACGAACCATCCGAGCGCCAAGACGAGGACGAACGCGACGACGCACGAGCCGAGGAGCGTCCGGACGCCGAGGCCACGGAACCCCGCCTGCACGACCTCGTCGCGCAGCACCTCGACCGGACCGGCGAGCCGGCCCCGGCGGCGTTCGCCGGGCTCGGGCACCCAGCAGCTCCACCAGACGAGGAAGGCACCGATGCCGAGGCCCAGCCCCGGGAGCAGCCCGTTCACGAGGTCCCTCGCGCCAGCAGCGCCGCGAGGTCGTGCCCCGCGCGCTCGAACCGGTCCTCGTGGGGCGGGAACCCGTCGGCCCGCACCAGGTCGCCCCCGCGACGCACGAAGAGCTCGGCGATCTCGACGACATCCTCCTCCGCACGGCCCGGCACCGCCACGATCTCGCGGACGGTGCGGCGCCCGTCCCGCTCGAGCGCGGCGTGCACGACGAGGTCGATGGACGACGCGACGGTCGGGACGACGAAGCGCGCCGAGACGTTCTCGCCGGCGAGCAACGGCAGCGTGCACATCTTGGTGACCGCCTCGCGCGCGCTGTTGGCGTGGATCGTGCACATGCCCGGGAGACCCGAGTTCAGCGCGATGAGCAGGTCGAGGCTCTCGGCCTGGCGCACCTCGCCGACGATGATCCGGGAGGGGCGCATGCGCAGCGCCTCCTTGACGAGCCGCCGCAGCGGGACCTCCCCCGTGCCCTCGAGCGACGGCTGGCGGCACTGCATCGCCGCGACGTCCCGGTGCGGGATGCGCAGCTCGAAGACCTCCTCGCAGGTGACGACGCGTTCGCGCGCGGGCACCGCGGACGCCAGGCAGTTGAGGAGGGTGGTCTTGCCGGCCTGCGTGCCGCCGGACACGAGGATGTTGAGACCGGCCGCGACGGCGGCCTCGAGGAAGCGGGCCGCCTGTCCGGTGAGGCTGCCGAGCCGGACGAGGTCGTCCATCGAGTCGGCCTTGACGACGAACTTGCGGACGTTGACGTACCAGTGCTCGCGGGTGATGTCGGGGATGACCACGTGCAGCCGGCTGCCGTCCGACAGGACGGCGTCGACGAAGGGCGAGCTGAGGTCGACACGACGCCCGGACGACTTCAGCATCCGCTCGACGAGGTCGCGGACCTCGTCGGCGGTGAGGAGCGTGGTCGTCAGCTCCGCGACGCCGTCGCGCGCGACGAACACTCGTGAGGGCTCGTTGACCCAGATCTCCTCCACGTGCGGGTCGTCGAAGTATTGCTGCAGCGGGCCGAACCCGACAACGCTGTCCCACACCGCTTTCGACGCGGCAGCCAGATCCGGGATGACGGCCATCCCGCCGTGCATGGACCGTTCGTCGTAGTCGCTGACGGCGTCCTGGACGAGACGACGCACGGCGGGCTCGTCACGGAGCGGGTCCAGGTTGGAGCGACGGAGCAGCTCGCGGACCTCCGTCTCCAGCGCACGCACGGCATCCATGTCCGGCCCGACCCCTTTCCCGTGGACCGCCCCCGGTCCGTGCTCTGGGGTACACCCAACACCGAGCGGGCCCGGAGCGCGACCCCCCGACCGGACACCTGTGGAAAACCCTGCGGCCGGGTCGGACGTCGCGTCTAGCGTCCCGGCCATGGAGCTCACCGCCACCGTCCACGTCCCTCGCCGCCACGAGGCGGTCGAGGTCGTGGTCGCGTGGAGCGGCGCCGCGACGGCGGGCGACCTCCAGCAGGCCCTGGCGGAGCACCTCGGCGTCGCCGTCCCCGGGCTTCTCCACGACGGCGAGCGGGTGCCCGTCTCCGATCATGTCGGCGCGCCACCGCTCCTGCACGGTGTCTCGCTCGTCGTCGCCGACACCCCGGAGGGTGCGGACCCTGCTGACGACGGTCGTTTTGCACGCGCGGCGTCGTCGGCGATGCTGCTGCTCACGACCGTGGGTGGGCCCGACGCCGGCCGCGCGGTGCCGTTGCGCCCTCCCGGCCTCAGCGTCGGGCGCTCCGAGCTCGCCGACCTGCGGCTCGCGGACCCCTCGCTGAGCCGCGTGCACTGCCGGGTCGACGCCGATCCCTCGGGTGTCCGCGTGCGGGACGACGGCTCGACCAACGGTGTGCGCGTGGACGGACGCCCCCTCGACGGTGACGCCGAGATCGACACCCGCTCGGAGGTCCGGGTGGGGACCACCACCCTGCGGCTGCGGCGGGCGCCGGCTCCCGGACCACCACGGCACCATCCCGGTGACGGGACGGCCCGGATACCGGTGGCCACCTCGTCCGCTGCCGAGCGGCCTGCCCCGACCCTCACGGCGCCGCGCACGCCCGCCCCGCCGTCCCGGGCGCGGCTCCCCTGGGTGGCGGCGCTGGCTCCGGTGCCGATCGTGGTCGGGCTGGCGTTCTTCATCGGCCCGCAGGTCCTCGCGTTCGCGCTGCTCGGTCCGGTCGTCCTCCTGAGCACGGGGGTCGGCGACCGGGTGGGGGGACGGCGGCGGCACCGCCGCGCCCTCGCCGAGCACGCGCAGGCGCTGGCCCGGCACCACGAGACGGTCACGGCCGCGACGGACGCGGAGCGGACCCTGCTCCTCGCGCACCATCCCGACGCGCACGAGGTGCTGACGACCGCGGTGCACGGCGGTCCGCGCCTGTGGTCGGGAGCGGCGACACCCGTCCTGCGCCTCGGCCTGGGCGCGGTGGACGCCGAGCTGACGGTGGTCGACCCCGAGGGCGCGGAGCACCACCCCCTCCTCGACGACGCGCCGGTCCTCCTCGACCTCGGCCGCGTCGGCGCGCTGCACGTCCAGGGCCCTGCCCTCGACGGCGCCGCCCTGCTCCGACACCTCGTGGGACAGGTCGTCGTCGCCCACGGCCCCGAGTCGGTCTCGCTGGAGCTCGTGCGCCCGGCGGACCCGGGGGGATGGCGTGTGCTGGACCTGCTCCCCCACCGTCACGGCTCCGGGCGCCGGCTGCTCGTCGTCCCCGACTCCGCCGTGCCGGACGCGGCGCCCCGGATCGCCGGCACGCTCGCCGACGAAGGGCTCTGCCTCTCCGCCGGGCCGGGGCCGTCCCCCACCGGCACCGCCGCCGTGCTGCGCCACGACGGCGGCGGGAGGTACACCCTCGTCGGCCCCGGAACCGCGGCCTCGCTGGTCGCGGACGGGACCTCCGAGGTGTGGCTCGACCGCCTCGTCCGCGCCCTGGCCCCCCTGCGCCAGGACGAGCCGGGGCGGGCCCTCCTGCCCACGGTGGCACGCGTCGGTGACCTGCTCGGGCTCGGCCGCAACCCGGACGTGGTGCTGCGCCGGTGGGCGACCGCGACGGCGCCGACCGCGACCGTGGGGGTCGACGCCGAGGGTTCGTGGAGCCTCGACCTGCACCGGGACGGTCCGCACGTCCTCGTCGGCGGCACGACCGGCTCCGGGAAGTCCGAGCTGCTGCGCACCCTCGTGACCGGCCTCGCCCTGGACTCCTCCCCCGACGACGTCACCCTGCTGCTCGTCGACTTCAAGGGTGGGGCGGCGTTCGGTCCGTGCGTCGACCTCCCCCACGTCGTCGGTCTGGTCACCGACCTCGACAGCCACCTCGTCGACCGGATGCTCGACTCCCTCGCCGCGGAGCTGCGCCGCCGCGAGCAGGTGCTCGCAGACCTCGGGGCCTCCGACATCGACGCCGCCCGGCGGCTGGCCGGCCACGACGCCGCACCGCTGCCCCGTCTTGTCGTCGTCGTCGACGAGGTGCGGGCGCTCGTCGACGCGCACCCCGACGCGGTCGGCTCCCTCGTCCGCCTGGCCGCGCAGGGTCGCTCGCTCGGCATCCACCTCGTCCTCGCGACGCAGCGCCCCACGGGGACGCTGGGGGCCGAGATCCAGGCGAACGTCACCCTGAGGATCGCCTTCCGCGTCCGCGACCGCGCCGACTCGTGCCTGGTCGTCGAGTCCGACGACGCCGCGCTGGTCCCTCCCGACCGGCCCGGCCGTGGCGTACGCCGGGGCGGCGACGGTGTCCTGCGCCCCTTCCAGGCGGCCCTCGTAGCACCCGCCGACACGCGCCGGCCCCAGGTCCGCGTCCGTGCCGCGGCCGGTGGCCGGACCGGTGAAGCGGCCCTGCGCCGGTCGGCGGCAGGTCCGCCGGGAGGGGACCCCGCGTCGGAGCGTGACGTCGAGGTCCGCGCGGTGGTCGACCTCGTCCGGCGGGCCGCGCATGCCCTGGGCTCGATGCCGCCACGCCGCCCGTGGGTGCCGCCGCTCCCCGCCGTCGCGCCCGTCGCCGAGCACCCGTCCGGCACGGTGGCCCTCGTCGACGAGCCCGACCACCAGCGACGCAGCACGTGGGCCTGGACCCCGGTGGCGCCGGCGTGGCGCGTCGTCGGCCCCTCGCGCAGCGGGCGGACGGCCACCCTGCGCGCGCTCGTCCTCGCAGCCGTGACTCATCACGGCGGGCCGCTGCAGATTCATGTCATCGCCCCGCCCGGTCTCGGCGACCTGGCGGCGCTGCCGCAAGTCGGCTCGGTGGTCGACCCGACGGACCCGGTGGGCGTCGACGCCCTGCTGTCCCGGCTGGAGCAGTCGACGAGCTCCGTCCCCGGCGCGACCACGCTGCTCGTCGTCGACGGGGTCGACCGGCTCGAGGACGATCCCGGGCCGGTGGCCTCCGGGCGCGATCGCGTGCTGCGCCTCGTGCGCGACACGGACGTGCACGCGCTCCTCGCCGGCGGACGGGACCTGCTGCGTCCGGCGTGGGCCGCTCTCGGCGGCGAGACCCTCCTCCTGGGGCGACCCGACGTCCTCGACGCGACCCTCCTCGGGTTCCCGCCGACGACGGCGGCGACGAGCGCCTCTCCTCCCGGCCGCGGGTGGCGGGCCCGGGACCAGCGCGAGGTCCAGGTGCTCCTCGTCGGACCCGACGACGTCGCCGCCGCGGCGGGTGGGTCCGACGCCACGACCCCACCGACCCCGCCCTGGACCTACCGGCCCCTGCCGGCCCGCGTCGACCGCGCGGATGTCCCCGTGGAGACGACAGCGCCACCGGACGACGCTCTCCTCCTCGGCCTCGCCGGGCCCCGGGCCACCGCCTTCTTCTGGCGTCCTGCGGAGCACGGGCGGCTGCTCCTCGTGACGGGGCGCTCCCGTTCCGGACGGAGCACCGCCCTGCAGGTGCTGGCTCGCTCGGGCGCCGGACGAGGCCGTCCGCTCGCGGTCGTCACGGGCCGACCGCCGGCGAGCCCCCTGCCACCCCGGGCGGTTCCGGAGGGGCCGCCGCCCCCGTGGCCGGTGCTCGGTCCCGACGACGCCGAGCCGCTCGTCGCCCTGAAACGGGCCCATCCGGACCTGCTGGTCCTCGTCGACGACGTCCACCTGCTCGACGACACGGGCGTGGGCCGCGTCCTCGACGAGATCGCCTCGCTCGTCGAGCGCGACGGCGGCGCACTCGTCATCTCGTCCCCCTCGCGCGTGCTCGCGGGCCGCCTGCGCGGGCTCGACGTCACCGTGGCCCGGCTGGGCTCGGCCGTGCTCCTCCAGCCGACCCTCGACGACGCCACCCTCGTCGGCATCCCGCGTGCGGCCGTCGCCCGCGCCACCGGAGGGCCGCCGGGGCGCGGCCTGTTCGTCGTCGACGGCGAGGCCACCCCCCTGCAGGTGCTCGACGACTCTCAGGAGGACACCAAGGCGCCGACCAGCGCCCTCGGCGGCCGGCCAACGGGCACAGCATGACGTCGATGTCCTCCGCCGTGCCGCCGGAGGAACACGCCGGCGGCCGCCTCGAGCGACCTCCGGATCCGCTGTTCGCGGGTGGCCGGCGCATAACGCGTGCCGTTATGCTCGTCCAGTGATCAGGTCGTTCGGGGACACCCCCACCGAACGGCTCTGGGCACGACAACACACCAGGACCGTGGATCCCCGCATCGAACGCACCGCCCTCCGCAAGCTCGTCATGCTCGATGCGGCCGAGGCCCTGGACGACCTCACGGTTCCACCCGGCAACCGGCTGGAAGCGCTCAAGGGCGACCGTACGGGTCAGCACAGCATCCGCATCAACCAGCAGTGGCGCATCTGCTTCGTGTGGACGCCGGCCGGTCCCGAAGACGTCCAGATCGTCGACGACCACTAGCCCGAAGGAGGCACCTCTGGTGACCATCGCGCCCATCCACCCGGGCGAGGTTCTCCTCGAGGAGTTCCTCGCACCCTTGGGAGTCACCCAGCACCGGCTGGCGGTCTCCATCGGCGTCCCCCCGCGGCGGATCAACGAGATCGTGCACGGCAAGCGCCGAATCACCGCGGACACCGCGCTCCGCCTGTCCCGCTACTTCGCCACCACCGACCGCTTCTGGCTCAACCTGCAGACCCGCTACGACCTCGAGATCGAGAAGGACCACCTCGGCGACGCGCTCGAGCTCATCCAGCCGCTCCGGAGCGCCTGATCCCGAGCGGTACCCGTCGGCTCAGCAGGCGGGCGGCCACCTCGTCGGTGATGGCGGCGGCCATCCGTCGAGTGGGTCGCCGTCCGCTTGGGACGCCGTCAGGCGGGGTCGTCGAACTCCACGTCCGGCACCCGCGCCAGCAGCGCCGCGCCGAGGGTGGCCAGGGCGAGGCCGAGGACGCCCCAGCCGAGGCCGGTGCGCCCGGCCTGGAGGATGCTCGCACCGACCGGCAGGAGCAGCAGGTCCCAGACGACGGTGGGGGTACGCGGCCAGCGACGCTCGCCGAGCCAGCCCTTGGCGAGCAGCCCGAGGCCGACCGCGCCGAGGAGGATGAGCAGGGCCGACATCACGACCCGGCCGGCGTCGCTGCCCTCCCCGATCGCCAGCTCGTAGACGTAGAACGCGGCGAACCCGAGCAGCGCGAGCGACTGCACGCCGCAGAGCGCGGCGGCGACGCGTCGGGGCCCGGGCGTGGGCGCCGGGGCCGCGTCGAAAGGCGGTTGCGGAGGCACCGCAGCAGCCTAGGCGAGCGCTACGCTCGGGCGTCGCGTGGTCCTACCCCACCCCTCGGGAACACGTGGCCCCCGTCCACCCGTTGAGTCGTGGTGAGCACCGACACCCGGAACGACCGGGGTATGCCCTAGCAACGATTGGGTACGTCACGGTAGAGTAACGCCACGGACGTCTGTGCGAAACACATCCGTCACCGGGCTGCAAGGGCGCATCCCACCACATGACGAACCCTGCAGCCCACCCCTCACTGCCGGTGCTCGACCGACTTCTGTGACCCCGACCAAGGAGCTCCATCCATGGATTGGCGCGACCGCGCTGCCTGCCTCGACGAGGACCCCGAGCTGTTCTTCCCGATCGGGAACACCGGCCCGGCGATCGCTCAGATCGAGGAGGCCAAGGCTGTCTGCAGCCGCTGCGAGGTCCTCGACACCTGCCTCAAGTGGGCGATCGAGTCCGGCCAGGACGCCGGCGTCTGGGGCGGCATGTCCGAGGACGAGCGCCGCGCCCTCAAGCGCCGGAACGCGCGCGCCCGCCGCGCCGGCTGACGACAGCCCCCACCAGCACCACCGCCTGCGCCCGCCCGGCGCCGCGAGTCAGCGGCCGCCGAGCGGGCGCAGCTTTGCGACGAACTCCACCTTCGTCCCGTGCGGCTGCGTGTTCTCCCAGCGGATGCGCCCGCGCAGGTCTTGGACGAACGAGGTGACGATCTTCGTGCCGAGCCCGGCCATCCCCGGCCGGAAGCCCGCGGGCAGGCCGGCGCCGTCGTCGGTCACCGACACGGTCAGCTCGTCGCCGCCGTCGGCCGGCCGACGGTCGACCTTGACGACGATCGACCCGTCGCGGTCCTCGAGCCCGTGCTCGATGGCGTTCTGGACGAGCTCGGAGATGACCATCGCCAACGCGGTTGCGTCCTCGGCGCGCACCCGCCCGAACGAGCCCTCGAATCGGCTGTCGACGTGGTGCTCGCGCACCGCGACCTCGACGACCGCGCGCAGGCCCCGCAGCGCGATCTCGTCGAACGACACGGTCTCGTCGAAGCCCGACGACAGCGTCTCGTGCACCGTCGCGATGACCGCCACCCGGCGCACCGCCTCGTTCAGGGCCGCCCGCGCGTCCTCCTGCGGCACCCGGCGGGCCTGGAGGCGCAGGAGCGCGGCCACCGTCTGGAGGTTGTTCTTGACCCGGTGGTGGATCTCGCGGATCGTCGCGTCCTTGGTCAGCAGCTCCTGCTCGCGCCGGCGCAGCTCCGAGACGTCGCGCAGGAGGATCATCGCGCCGGTCCGCACCCCGTTGAGGGTGAGCGGGATGGCGCGCATCGTCACCGTCGCGCTCGCCGTCTCGACCTCGGTGCGCCAGGACGCGCGGCCCATGACGACGACGGCCAGCGACTCGTCGACCGCCCGCTCCCCCGCCGCGACGAGGTCGGTGACGACCTTGGCGAGCGTCTCGCCCATCACGTCGCCGACGTGGCCCATCCGGTGCACGGCCGAGACCGCGTTGGGGCTGGCGTAGCGCACGACGCCGTCGGGGTCGAGGTGGATGACGCCGTCACCGACCCGCGGCGCGCCGCGGCGCAGCCCGGTCGGGGCCGACGGTGAGGGGAACTCGCCCGTCGCGACCATCCGCAGCATCGAGTCCGCGAGGTCGCGGTAGGTCAGCTCGAGGCGGCTGGGGGTGCGCCCGCCGGTGAGGTTGGTGTGCCGCGTGACAACCGCGATGACCCGCTCGCCGCAGAGCACCGGCACGGCGTCCTCGCGGATCGACATGTCCTCGCGGACCGTCGGCACGGGGGCGGCGACGATCCGGCGCTGGCGGGCGGCGTTGTCGAGCATCGCCGCCCGCTGGCGGGTCGAGCCGCGCCCGACGATGTCGTCGTAGAACACCATCGGGCCGGTGTTCGGGCGGACGTGCGCGACGGCCCGCCAGCCGTCGAGGCCGCCGCGCACCCAGAGGACGAGGTCGGCGAACGACAGGTCGGCGACGAGCTGCCAGTCCCCCGCGAGGAGGTGCAGCCACTCGGACTCCATCGGCTCGAGGTCCGACGTCGTCCGCAGCATCTCGGCGAGCGTGCTCACCCCGCCGAGCCTAGGTCACGCGTGGTCAGCTCGACGCGCCCACCCGGATGACGGAGCGCAGCGTGCGCAGCGCGACCGACAGGGCCGCGATGTTCGGCTGCTCGAGCCGCACGATGCCCGCGAGCGCGGACGTCGCCCGGTCGACCGACTCGCCGTTGGCCTCGCGCCACGCCGCGTACTGCGCCGCCGGGTCGTGCGCGTCGACGTCGGCCGAGCCCGAGGTCTCGATGACCGAGCGGGTCAGCGACTCGAGCACGGCGTAGAGGTCGTCGCGCAGCGCGCCACGGGCCAGGGCGTCCCAGCGGTCCTCGCGCGGCAGGCGGGTGACCTTGCCGAGCATCCCGTCGATGCCGAACTTCTCGGACACGAGGTAGTACAGCGGGGCGACGTCGGTCGGCTCGCGGCCGGTGTCGGCGGCGATGTCGGTGATGTCGAGCAGCGAGAACTGGTCGAGCAGCGACGCCGCGTGCACCGCGAGGTCCTCCGGCACGCCGGCCTCCTGGAGCCGTGCGGCGTTCTCGTCCAACCGCGTCCGCTCGGTGCCGCGCAGGAGGTCGGGCACCGTCGGCGCGAGCTCCTGGACGACGCCGGCGAACCGCTCGACCTCGGCGCCGATGTCGAGCTGCGAGGGCCGCGCCGAGAGGAACCAGCGCACGGTGCGGTCGAGCAGCCGGCGGAACTCGAGGTAGAGCGCCGTCTGCGCCGAGGTCGGCACGACGTTGTCGAGCGCCTCGACGCGGCGCACGAAGTCGGCCAGGCCGAACACCTCGCGCGCGACGACGAAGGCCCGCGTCACCTGCTCCGGCGTCGCGCCGGCCTCCTCCTGCGCGCGGTAGGCGAAGGTGATGCCGCCGCGGTTGACCATCGAGTTGACCACCGAGTTGGTGATGATCTCGCGGCGCAGCGGGTGCTCGCCGAGCTGGCCCGAGAAGCGCTCGCGGATCGGCGGCGGGAAGTACTCCGCCAGCGTCGCCTCGAAGTACGGGTCGTCGGGGATGGAGCTCGCGAGGATGTCCTCCTTGAGCGCGAGCTTGGCGTAGGCGACGAGCACCGAGAACTCGGGGCTCTTGAGGCCGAGGCCGGCGTTCTGCCGCTTCTCGAGCTCGCTGTCGACGGGGAGGAACTCCAGCCCCCGGTCCAGCAGCCCGCGGTCCTCGAGCCAGTGCATGAAGCGCTCGTGGACGCTGACCATCCCGTGCTCCTGCGCGCGGGCGTTGCCGAGCAGGACGTTCTGCTCGTAGTTGTCGCGCAGGACGTGCTCGGCGACGTCGTCGGTCATCGACGCGAGCAGCTCGTTGCGCTGCGCGATGTCCATGCCGCCGTCGCGGACGACCTCGCCGAGGAGGATCTTGATGTTCACCTCGTGGTCGGAGGTGTCGACGCCCGCGGAGTTGTCGATCGCGTCGGTGTTGACGCGCACCCCGTGGAACGCCGCCTCGATCCGACCCAGCTGCGAGAGACCGAGGTTGCCGCCCTCGCCGACGACCTTGACCCGCAGCTCGTCGCCGTTCACGCGGATGGCGTCGTTGGCGCGGTCGCCGATCTCGAGGTGGTCCTCGGTCGAGGCCTTGACGTAGGTGCCGATGCCGCCGTTCCACAGCAGGTCGACCGGCGCGAGGAGGATCGCGTGGATGAGCTCGGCGGGCGTCATCGACCGCACGCCGTCGGCGAGGCCCAGGGCCTCGCGCATCTGCGGCGAGACCGGCACCGACTTGAGCGTGCGCGGGAAGATGCCGCCGCCCTCGGAGACGAGCGTGTGGTCGTAGTCGTCCCACGACGAGCGCGGCAGGTCGAACAGGCGCCGGCGCTCGGCGAACGAGGTCGCCGCGTCGGGGTTGGGGTCGACGAACACGTGCCGGTGGTCGAACGCCGCGACGAGCCGGATGTGCTCCGAGAGGAGCATCCCGTTGCCGAAGACGTCGCCGCTCATGTCGCCGACGCCGACGACCGTGAAGTCCTCGGTCTGGGTGTCGTGGCCCATCTCGCGGAAGTGCCGCTTGACCGACTCCCACGCGCCGCGGGCGGTGATGCCCATCGCCTTGTGGTCGTAGCCGGCCGAGCCGCCGGAGGCGAAGGCGTCGTCGAGCCAGAACCCGTACGACTGCGCGACGCCGTTGGCGATGTCGGAGAAGGTCGCGGTGCCCTTGTCGGCCGCGACGACGAGGTAGGTGTCGTCGCCGTCGTGGCGCACGACGCGCTCGGGCGGGACGGCGGCGCCGGCGACGCGGTTGTCGGTGACGTCGAGCAGGCCCGAGATGAAGAGGCGGTAGGCCGCCTTGCCCTCCTCAAGCCACGCCTCGCGGTCGACGGCGGGGTCGGGCAGCTGCTTGGCGTAGAAGCCGCCCTTGGAGCCGGTCGGCACGATGACGGCGTTCTTGACCATCTGCGCCTTGACCAGGCCGAGCACCTCGGTGCGGAAGTCCTCGCGCCGGTCCGACCAGCGCAGGCCACCGCGGGCGACGGGACCGAAGCGCAGGTGCACGCCCTCGACCCGCGGGCTGTAGACGAAGATCTCGAACTGCGGTCGGGGAGCGGGCAGGTCGGGCACGGCGCGCGGGTCCAGCTTGACCGACACGTACGCGTGGTGGTCGGAGCCGTCACGGCCGCGCTGGTAGAAGTTCGTGCGCAGCCCGGCGCGGATGACACCGAGGAAGGCACGGACGATGCGGTCGTGGTCGAGGCTCGAGACGTCGTCGAGGGCCTCGGTGACGCGCCGGGCGACCTCCTCCTCGGCCTCGTCGCGCGCCATCGTGCCGACCTCGTCGGCAGTGAACGCGTCGGGGTCGAAACGGGTCTCCCACAGCCCGACGAGGTCGCGCGCGATGCCGGGGTGGGCGACGAGCGCGTCCTCGAGGTAGTGCTGCGAGTACGTGGCCCGGGTCTGGCGCAGGTACTTCGCGACGGTGCGCAGCACGACGACCTGGCGCCAGGTCAGCTGCGCGCCGAGGACGAGCTTGTTGAAGCCGTCCGACTCCGCCCGGCCGTCCCAGACGGCGGCCACGGCCTCCTCGAAGAGGTCGCGCAGCCGGTCGTGCGAGCAGGAGTCCCACATCTCGTGGTCGGGGACGCGCAGGCCGAAGTCGTACACGTGGAGGGACGAGCCGTCGCCGCGCTCGACCTGGAAGGGCTGCTCGTCGACGACCTCGACGCCCATGTGCGTGAAGATCGGCAGGATGTCGGTGAGCGACAGCGGCTCGACGCGGAAGAGCTTGAAGCGGCGGATGTCGTCCGGCGCACCGAGCGGCCGGTAGAGCGCGACGCTCGTGCCCCGGTCGGCGCCGAGCCGGTCGAGGTGGCTGATGTCGGCGATGCCCTGGACGACCGAGAACGACTCCTCGTAGGCGTTGGGGAACGCCCGGCCGAAGCGGCTCATCAGCCGGTCGCCGTCCTCCTCGCCGTACTTCGTGACGAGCGCGTCGCCGAGGCGGTCGGCCCAGGTGCGGCTGGTCTCGACCAGGCGCTGCTCGAGGGCATCGCGCTCGGCGCGGTCGAGGGTGCGGATGCGCTGGCCCTTCGCGACCCGGACGACGAACTGCAGTCGGGCGAGGGCGGACTCGCTGACCCGCGCCGAGAACTCGACCTCGACGCCACCGAAGGTGTCCTTGAGGATGTCGGCCATCCGCAGGCGCACGGCGGTGTTGTAGCGGTCGCGCGGGATGAACACGAGGCACGAGGCGTAGCGGCCGAAGTCGTCCTCGCGGATGAAGAGCTTGGTGCGGCGTCGCTCCTGCAGCTGCGTGACCGCGAGCGCCGTCTCGTAGAGGTTCTCGACGCCGGCCTGGAAGAGCTCGTCGCGCGGGTAGTTCTCGAGGACCTCGAGCAGGTCCTTGCCGGTGTGGCTGTCGGCGGCGAGCCCGGAGCGGTCGATGACCGCCTGCACCTTCTCGGCGACGAGCGGGACGCGCATCACCGACTCGGTGTACGCGGTGGACGCGTAGAGGCCGAGGAAGCGGCGCTCCCCCACGACCTCGCCGCGCTCGTCGAGCGTCTTGACGCCGACGTAGTCGAGGTGGGCGACGCGGTGGACGGTCGACTTCGAGTTGGCCTTCGTGAGGACGAGCAGCTCGCGGGTGTGCGCGATGTGCGACGCCTCGGGGCTGAGGAGGTCCGGATCGGCGCCGAGCGGCGGATCGGCCCTCAGGAGACCGAGACCCGTGCCGGTGACCGGTGTGATGACCTCGCCGTCGCCGCGCTCGTCGAGCGTGTACTCGCGGTAGCCGAGGAAGGTGAAGTGGTCGTCGGCCATCCAGCGCAGGAAGCGGACGGCGAGCGCGACCTCCTCGGGGTCGACCCCGGCGGCCTGGCCGCCCTCGAGCTCGGCCGCCAGCACGAGGCAGCGGCTGCGCATCTTCGGCCAGTCCTCGACCGACTGACGCACGTCCTCGAGCACCTCACGGATGGTGCGCTCGATCTCGGCGCGCCGCTCCTCGTCGCTCTCGCGGTCGATCGAGAGGAGCATCCAGGACTCGGCGAGCTCGCCGACGGCCCCGCTGCGGAAGCCCTTCGTGATGTCGCGGTCGGCGACCGAGATCAGCTCGCCGACGGCGTCGCGGACGACGACGAGCTGCGGGTGGACGATCAGGTGGATGTCGATGCCGGCCTGGACGAGGGCGCCGGTGACGGAGTCGACGAGGAAGGGCATGTCGTCGGTGACGACCTGCACGATCGTGCGCGGGTTGGACCAGCCGTCGGTGTCGCTGCTCGGGTTGTAGACGCGGACGTTGGCGGTGCCCGGGGGGCGGGTGCGGGCGAGGCGCAGGTGGCTGTGGGCGACCCCCGCGAAGACGTCCGGCGTGCGCGAGGTCAGCTCGTCGAGGGGCGTGTGGCGGAAGTACCGCTCGAGGAAGTCGCGCCCCCAGCCGTCGGGTGCCAGCTCCTCGTACGCTGCCGCGATCGGCGCGAGGATCTCCTCGCGGTGGGTGGCCGGGGCGGTCGACATGGTGCGGTGGCACTCCTTCGTCGCGGGTGGCACCGCACGCGCGGTGGCCACGTCCTCGTGGGTGCCACCGAGCCTATCCACCCGCGCTCGCCGGGGCCGCCCGGGGTTGCGGCGCGGGTGTCTCGTGGGCGGGACGGTTCGTGCGCGGTCGTCGACCCCGGCTCAGTGGGCGACGACGTCGAGCGTGGCCAGGCTCGGGTCGGCGGCGTAGGCGATGCGGCTGCCCGCCGCGCGGGCGGCGCGCAGGGCGTCGAGGGACGCGACGGTGACGCGCTCGCCGGGCGCCAGCACCGGGACGCCGGGCGGGTAGGGGGCCACGAGCTCGGCGCTCACCCGGCCGACGGCGGCCTCCAGCGGCACGGTCTCGCGCGGCGCGAAGAAGGCCTCGCGCGGCGTGCTGGCGGCCTCCGGGTCGACCGCCCAGACGCCGCTCGGGGCAAGGGGGCGGGCCGGGCGGCGCCGACGCGCGAGGGACTCGAGCAGCGCGTCGGCGAGCGCGGAGACGCCGGCGGGTGTGTCGGCGAGCGTCACCATCGCGCAGAGGGTGTCGCGGTCGGCCATCTCGAGCGGCAGGCCGCGGCGCAGGAGGTCGGCCTCGACGGCGTTGCCGTCGGCACCGGTGCCGGGCAGGACGAGGGTCAGCCGCAGGGGGTCGGTGCCCGGGCCGTCGAGGACGACGAGCCCGTCGACCTCGCCCAGCCGCGCGCGGGCGGCGTCGACCGCCTCGAGGACCGGCCCGAGCAGCGCCGCGCCGTCACGCTCCAGCAGGGCCCGCGCCGCGTCGACCGACGCGAGGATGCCGCCGGCCGGGCTCGTCGTGGCCGTCGCCTCCACGCCGGCGTCGAGGCGGCGGGGGTCGATGCGGCCGGACCTGGCCAGGACGAGGGCACCCTGCGAGACCGCCGGCAGCGCCTTGTGCGCGCTCGTGACGACGACGTCGGCGCCGAGGGCGAGGGCGTGCGGCGGCAGGTCGGGGTGGAAGCCGAGGTGGGCGCCCCACGCCGCGTCGACGACGAGCGGTACGTCGTGCGCGTGGGCGACCCGCGCCAGGCCGGCGACGTCGCCGACGGTGCCGACGTAGGAGGGGTCGCCGACGAGCACGGCCACGGCGCGGGGGTGCTCACGCAGGGCGGCGTCGACCGCCGTCGGGGCCACCCCCACCGGCAGCCCGTGGGCCGGGTCGACCTCGGGACGCACCCAGACCGGCACGAGCCCGGCGAGGACGAGCCCGAGGAGCATCGAGCGGTGCAGCGTCCGCGAGACGACGACCTCGTCACCGGGGCGCCCGAGCGCGAGGGCCACGGCCTGGTTGCCGTGCGTCGAACCACCGACCGAGAAGCGGCAGAGGTCGACACCCCAGGCCCGCGCCGCCCGCCGCTCGGCGTCGTGGAGCACGCCGCGCGACAGCTTCATCGTGTCGAGGCCGGCGTAGAGCGGGACGTCCCCGGCCACGACGTCGCCGACGAGGTCGTGACGCTGCTTGTGCCCGGGGATGGTGAACGGCGTCGGCGCCTCCTCGTGGAAGCGCAGCCAGGCATCGAGCAGGGGTGCGTCCGACCGCAGCCCGCGCGGGTCAGTCGGCACGGGCGCTCCCCCACGACTCGGCCGCGGCCACGAGGGCGCGGGTGAAGCGGCGGACCTGCCCGAGGTCGACCCACTCGTCGGCGGCGTGGAGTCCCCCGCCCGCGGGGCCGCACACGAGGGCCGGCACGCCGGCCGCCTGCCAGAGCGGGGCCTCCATCCAGTAGGGCGCGTCGAGGGGCGGGGGCTGCTCGACGCCCTCGGCGGCGAGCGCGGCGTCGAGGGAGTCGGCGAACGCTGCGGCCGGCCCGGCGTCGTCGAGCCGCCAGGCCTCGCGCGCGGCGACGAGCCGCACGCGGGCGTCGACCGTGGGGTCGTCCGCGCAGCCCGTCGAGGAGCTCGTCGAGCTCGGCGAGCACGCAGTCGGCGGCCTCGCCCGCCACCGTGCGTCGCTCGACGACCGCGCGGGCCGAGCGGCCGAGGACGAAGGGCGACTCGCCGCCCGAGGCCACGGTGACCATGAGCGAGCCGCCGGACGCCGCGACGTGGTGGCCGCGCTCCTCGACCGCGGCCAGCAGGCGCCCGAGGTGGGCCACGGCGTTGACGCCCTCCTCCGGCTGGGACGAGTGCGCGGCCCGGCCGGTCAGCGTGACCTCGGCGACCGCGTAGCCGCGCAGGGAGGCGGTGCGGGCCAGCCACGTCGGCTCGGCGACGAGCGCGGCGTCCGGGGCGAGGCCGAGGCTCGGGAGGGCCTCGAGGACGGCCTCGGTGCCGAGGCTGAGGTCCTCCTCGTCGGCGACGAGCGCGAGGACGACGCGCACCGGTGCGGTGCGGCGCACGAGCTCCTCGGCGGCGACGACGACGGCCGCGACGCCGCCCTTCATGTCGCAGGCCCCGCGGCCGGCGAGGCGGTCGCCGTCGACGACGGGGGTGAACGGCGCGTCCATCCCGTCGGTGCCGACCGTGTCGACGTGGCCGGTGAGGACGAGGCACGGCGTCCCGGGCTCCCCCGGGCCGACGGCGAGCAGGCTCGGCCGGTCGGGGTGGTCGGACGGCGTGACGCGGTGGGTGTCGAAGCCGGATGCCGCCAGCCGCCGGTCCAGGAGGTCGACGACCGCGGCCTCGCCCGCGGCGCCCGGCACGAGGCCCGGGTTGACCGAGTCGGTGGCGACGAGCTCGGCGGTCAGGGCCACGGTGTCGGCGCCGAGGTCGCGAGTGCTCACGCGGCGACGCTACGCGGCGCGGGGGAGCCTGTGGGCAACTGCGCGGCCGGTGTGACCGATGTGGCTACCGTGGCGCTGTGCCCCTCGGTCCCGACCCCTCGCTCGCCCGGACCGCGCTCGACCGGCTCGACGCGCTGCGCGGCCTGCTGCCCGCGGCCGAGGACGACCTGCTCGCGTGCCTCGTCGTCACGGGCGAGCCGCGCCCGCAGCGCGTCCTGGACGACTGGCTCGACCAGGCCGCCGACACCCTGCGCGCGCTCGGCGAGGCCGCCGACGAGGTGGCCGCCGCGCTGGCACCGCACGTTGCTCCGACCCGGGCCGAGGCGCCCGGCGCGACGGCACCCGTCATCCCCCTGCCCGCGTGGCGCGACGACGAGGCCCGGCGATGAGCGTCGTCCCCGGCGACCCGGCCTCGCTCTCGGCCTGCGCCGCTGCGGTGGCCGAGGTCGCGCGACGGCTGGCGGCATCGGGCCGTGCGCTCGGCGCGCCGGTCGAGGAGCTCGGCGACGGCTGGCCCGGGCGCGCATCGGTCGCCACGCGGCGTCGCGGGGCCGAGGTCGCCGCGGCGGCCGTCACCACGGCCGAGGAGCTCGAGCGGATGGGGCGCGAGCTGCAGGACCGCGCGACCGACCTCGCCGACCTCGTGGCGCGGGGCCGAAGGGTCGAGGAGCGCGCGGCGGCCGCCGGGCTCGTCGTGCGGGACGGACGCGTCGTGCCCGCGTGGGGCGTGCGCGGAGAGGCCGACGCGGGCGCGGTCGCCGACGGCGACGCGGCGGCCGAGCGCATCGCGGCCGAGCTCACCCTCGTGCTGCACCAGCACCGACGGCGGCGCGACCTGCTCCTCGCCGACCTGCGTGCCTCGACCGAGCGCCTCGCCGCGCTCTCCCACACGCTGCGGCGCGGGTGAGAGGATCGCCGGACCCGAGGCGGGCCCGGTGCGGCCCGCCCTCCTGCGACCTGCGAGGACGGACCGAGTGCGACTGACGAGGCGAGAGCGGCTGGACGCGACCCCCGAGGAGGTCTACGCCCTGCTCACCGACCGCGGCTTCCAGGAGGCCAAGTGCGAGGCGACGACCGGCGGTGGCGCGTGGAGCGCCGACGTCACGCAGAGCGCCGTCGGGCACCGGGTCGCGACGACGCGTGAGCTGCCCGCCGACGGGCTGCCCGACGTCGCCCGCTCCTTCGTCGGCGCGACGCTCACCGTCATCGAGAGCTACGACTGGGGCGCCCCGGCCGCCGACGGCTCCCGCGAGGCCGTCGTCGACCTGCACGTCAAGGGCGCGCCGCTGACGCTCAAGGGCACGCTGCGCCTCGAGCCGGACGGCAGCGGCTCGGCCGAGGTCCTCGACACCGAGCTCAAGGCCAACGTCCCCTTCGTCGGCGGCAAGATCGAGAAGGCGGCGGCGGACCCCATCAACGCCGCCGTCGATGTCGAGGTCGGCCTGCTGCGCGAGCGCCTCGGCCGCTGACGACGCGGGCTACACCGCAGTCAGCGTCGTGATCACGACACCTACTGCGGTGTAGCGCGCCACGAGGAGGGTGAGGGTGCGGGGCGGCGCGAGACCCCGGAACGTCGACGAGACCCCGGCTCGGAGCCGGGGTCTCGTGGACATTTCGGGGTGACCCCGAAAAGGTGGGGCCGGGGGGGGTCAGCCCATGTGCGGGTAGCGGTGGTCGGTCGGCGGGACGAACGTCTCCTTGATCGAGCGCGTCGAGGTCCAGCGCATGAGGTTGGCCGCCGAGCCCGCCTTGTCGTTCGTGCCGGAGGCGCGCCCGCCGCCGAACGGCTGCTGGCCGACGACGGCGCCGGTCGGCTTGTCGTTGACGTAGAAGTTGCCGGCGGCGAAGCGCAGGCGGTGCATCGCGTCGGCGACCGCCGCGCGGTCCTGGGCGATGACGGCGCCGGTCAGCGCGTAGGGCGCCGCGGACTCCATCTGGTCGAGGACCTTGTCGTACTGGCGGTCCGGGTAGACGTGGACCGCGAGGATCGGGCCGAAGTACTCGGTCGTGAACATCTCGTCGGTCGGGTCGCTGCTCTCGACGATCGTCGGGCGGACGAACCAGCCCTGCGAGTCGTCGTAGGTGCCGCCGGCGACGACGTCGAGGTGGCTCGTCGCGTGCGCGCGGTCGATGGCCGCGACGTGCTTGGCGTACGCGCGCTCGTCGATGACCGCGCCCATGAAGTTCGACAGGTCGGTGACGTCGCCCATCGGGATGCCGTCGGTCAGCTGGACGAGGTCGTCGCGCATCTTCTTCCACAGCGAGCGCGGCACGTAGGCGCGCGACGCAGCCGAGCACTTCTGGCCCTGGAACTCGAAGGCACCCCGGATGAGGGCGGTGCGCAGGACGTCGACGTCGGCGCTCGGGTGGGCCAGGACGAAGTCCTTGCCGCCGGTCTCGCCGACGATGCGCGGGTAGTGGCGGTAGCCGGTGAGGTTCTCGCCGATGGTGCGCCACAGCGACTGGAACGTGGCGGTCGATCCGGTGAAGTGCAGGCCGGCGAAGTCGGGGTGCGACAGGACGACGTCCGACACCGCGACGCCGTCGCCGGTCACGAGGTTGATGACGCCCGGGGGCATCCCCGCCTCCTCGAGCAGCTCCATCGTCAGCTGCGCGGCGAGCTGCTGCGTGGGCGACGGCTTCCAGACGACGGTGTTGCCCATGAGCGCCGGCGCGGTCGGGAGGTTGCCGGCGATGGCGGTGAAGTTGAACGGGGTCACCGCGTAGACGAAGCCCTCGAGCGAGCGGTGGTCGCTGCGGTTCCACACGCCGGCGCTGTTGGCCGGCGGCTGCTCGGCCATGATCTGGCGGGCGAAGTGCACGTTGAAGCGCCAGAAGTCGATGAGCTCGCACGCGGCGTCGATCTCGGCCTGGTAGGCGGTCTTGCTCTGGCCGAGCATCGTCGCGGCGTTGAGCCGCGCGCGCCACGGGCCGGCGAGCAGGTCGGCGGCCTTGAGGAGGATGGCGGCGCGGTCGTCGAAGGAGAGGTCGCGCCATCCCGGGGCCGCGGCACGCGCAGCGTCGACCGCGGCGACCGCGTCGGCCTTCGTGGCGCCCTTGGAGACACCGAGGACGTGACGACGGTTGTGCGGCTGGCGGACCTCGAACTTCTTCCCCCCGCCCATGACGCGCTTGCCGCCGATGGTGTGCGGCAGCTCGTGGCGCTCGGCGGCGAGCTCGACGAGGGCCTGCTCGACGGCCGCGCGCTCGGGGCTGCCCGGCGCGTAGTCGCGGACGGGCTCGTTGGTGGGGGCGGGGACCTGGGTCACAGCGTCCATGGGGTGGGGCACCTCGTTCGGGTCACGATGTCGGGACGCCCCACTCTCGCGCCCGGCCTCGGGCGGACGCAACTCGCCCCGGGCGGCCCGGGCAGAGCCTCACTCCCGGGCGAGGAGGTCGAGGACGTCGCCGAGCTCGGTGACGTCGAACCACAGCAGGTCGGCCGTGCCGGTGTCGCCGGCCGACTCGTCGACGTGGAAGGAGACGATCCGCGAGCGCGGCACGACGGCGAGCAGCTCGACGCGCGAGGGCACGTCGGCGTCGGCCGGGACGGACACGACGCCGGCGTCGAGGTCGGCCGACGCGACGACGCGGCGCTCGTCGCCGTCGCGCAGCGCCTCGGCCTCGTCGGCCGCGGCCTCCCAGGCGAGGTGCTCGAGCTCCTCCTCGTCGGTGACGAGGCCGGGCGTGCCGAGCGCGGGCGTCACGCCGTGCGCGGGGACCGGGGGCGTGCCGAGGTCGCGGCCGTCGGCGAGCGCCTCGAGGTCGGCCGCGGTGAGCGGCAGGTAGACGCGGGTCAGGGCCATCGGGTCCTCCTCGTGGGGTCGCTCACGCGCGCCGGCGGCCGCGCGGGCGGGGGGCGTCGAGCAGCTCCTGGAGCGAGTCGACGATGCCGCGGCCGAGCACGTCGGCGTCCGGCATCGCGTCGCGGTCGGCGTACAGGCCGTAGTAGACGCCGCCGTCGTAGGAGGTCAGCCCGATGGAGAGCGCCTGCCCGGCGCCGAGCGGCGTCACCGGGTAGGTCGCGACCATCTGCGCGCCGTCGGCGTACAGGGGCGTCTGCGGGCCGGGGACGTTGGTGATGACGACGTTGTGCAGCCGGCGCGAGACCATCCCGCCGAGCCGCGCGCCGAGTGCGTGCAGCGTCGGCGGCGCGAAGCCGCCGACCCCGGCGAGCGCCTCGGCCGAGACCGCCCGGCGTCCCCCGCCCTCGGTCTGCTGGCGCATCGAGAAGGCGATCTGGTGCAGGCGCATCGAGGCCTTGGGCTCGCCGACGGGCAGGTCGACGAAGCAGGCGGTGACCTCGGCGCCGACGTCGGCCGGGGCGTCGTCGGCCGGGCGCACCGAGACCGGCACGAGCGCGCGGACCGTGGTGCCGGGGTAGACGGGCTCGCCACGGGTCAGCAGCCAGGACCGGAACGCACCGGCGACGGTGGCGAGGACGACGTCGTTGACCGTCACCTCGTCGGCGAAGGAGCCCTGGCCCAGGCGGGTGCGCACCGTGCGGTAGTCGTCGAGGTCGGTGCCGACCATGACGTAGCGGCGGGCGCGGCCGACGGAGGCGTTGAGGGGCGAGTCGGGCGCCGGGCGGGCGGAGACGCGGGCGAGGGTCGAGACGACCTCGCCCGCCACCGACGCGACCTTGCCGGCGGTGCGCGCGACGTCGACGGCGCCGCTGCGGAGGGTGTCGACCAGCTGACCCGGGGTGCGCACGACCTCGGCGAGGGCGCCGACGAGGAGCTCGGCGGACGTCGGCTCGGGACGCGGCCGCCACGTCGCGAGGACACCGTCACCACCGCCCGGGCGGCCGTCGACGATGACGCCGCCGATGTCGACGCCGTTGACGCCGTCGACGAGGCTGTGGTGGCTCTTGGTGATGATCGCGAAGCGGCCGTCGGCGAGCCCCTCGACGAGGTAGACCTCCCAGAGCGGGCGCGAGCGGTCCAGGGGGCGCGGCAGGATGCGGGCGACGAGCTCCTCGAGCTGCTCGTCGGAGCCGGGACGCGGCAGGGCGCTGCGGCGCACGTGGTAGCTGAGGTCGAACGAGCGGTCGTCGACCCACACCGGGTTGCCCAGGCCGGCGGGCACGGTCTTGATGCGCTGGCGGTAGCGCGGGACGTGGGCGATGCGCTCGCTGATGAGGTCGACGAGCGTCGCGTAGTCGAAGCCCTCGGCCGGCACGTCGAAGACCATGACCGAGCCGACGTGCATCGGGGTGGTCGCGTCCTCCAGGCGCAGGAAGGACGCGTCGAGCGCGCTGAGTCGGTCGGCCACGGCCCTATGGTGTCAGACCGCCGCCCGGCGCCGTCGGCCGTGACGGGCGGTGGTCGACGTGTCGGCGCAGCGGGGGTCGAGCGCGGCGGCGAGCGCCGTGAGGGCGAGGGTCAGCGCGCCACGGGGCCGGACCTCGGTGAGCGTGCGGCCGGTCAGCACGGCCTCGTCGCAGTCGTCGGGCGCCCAGGGCAGCATCCGCACCTCCTCGAGGCCGGCGAAGCGCCCCAGCACGTCACGAATGGTGCGTTCGGGCCGCGGCCCGGCGGCCGAGGCCCGGACCTTGTTGACGACGACGAGGGGCGGGGGCGCGGCGACGAGCGCCACCTCCTGGACGGCGCGGACCAGCCGCTGGAGCCCGACCGGGTCCGCGGCGCCGACGACGACGAGGGCGTCGGCGGCCTCGAGGGCGGCCAGCGTCGCGGCGTTGCGGCGCGGGGCGGCGGTGTCGTAGCTCAGCTCCTCGTCGTCCTCGATCGCGAAGCCGGCATCGACGACCACGTGGTCGACGATCCCGCGGGCCAGGCGCAGGAGGTCCTCGACCGCGGCCGTCCGCAGCTCCGGCCACCGGTCGGCGCGGGGCAGCCCGGTGAGCACCCGCAGCCCCGGGAGCGCTTCGGGCGCCAGGCGGGCCAGCGCCGGGACGTCGAGGGTCCCCTGCTCGGAGGCGCGGGCGGCGGCCGCCACCCCGGGCGCCTCGTCGACGAGGCCCAGCACCTGCGCCACCGACGCCCCCCACGTGTCGAGGTCGACGAGGAGGGTGCGGACACCGTCGGCCGCGAGGGCCGCCGCCACCGTGACGGCGACGGTCGTGCGCCCCGGCGCGCCGGTCGGCCCCCAGACCACCGTCACGGGCGTCGGGCGTCCGGGCGCCTCGGGCACCGGGTCGTCCTGCGTCGGGTCCTCGTCGTCGGGCCGGCGCGAGGTCGTGGCGTCCGCGAGCGCCGACAGCGCCGCGTCGACGGCGTCGGGGCCGTCGCCGGGGTGAAGGAGCGTGGCGACCCCCAGCTGCCGCAGGCGGCGCTCCCCCTCCTCGTCGTCGGCGGCGACCAGCCCCGCGACCCGCACCCCGTGGCCGGCGAGGTGCCGCAGCGCGTCCCGGTCGAGCCCGCGCAGGTCGGGCGAGACCACGGCGACGCGCGCGACCCCGGCGGCCCCCGCCGACAGGAGCTCGGCGAGGTCGGCGCAGCGCCGGACGAGCGTCAGCCCGCGGGCGGCCCCGAGGACCTCGACGAAGTGGGCCTCGTGGCGATGCGTCAGCGCGGTGAGGAGGGTCGTCACGGGGCGCCACCCGGCACCGGGACGAGCGTGATGCGGGCACCGTCGTCGACGGCGGACACGAGGTCGCGGACGTCGGCACTCGGCACCATCACCTGCACCGGCCGGGTCTGCTCGGCACCGGCGAGCACGCCGTCGTCCTCGGCGACCGCGGCGACCGACACGCGCTGGAGGACGCGCTCGGGCCCGGCGTAGCGGGTGACACCCACCCCGCCCGAACCGTCCTCGGGCCGGTTGACGTAGACGTCGACGAGCGACCCGCGCCGCAGGGCGGCCGCCGAGGTGCCGTCGACCCGCAGGGCCACCTGCTGCACGCCGACGGCGGACGCGTCGCCGACGGCGCTGCGGGGCAGCAGCTCGCCCGTCCGCAGCTCGCGCAGCGCGTAGGCGTCGGCCGCGAGGGGCCGGTCGGCGGCGACGTAGCCGGCCGCGCTGTCGCCGAGCTGGACCTGCACCACCGTGAGGTCGGAGGCGACGAGCCGCTGCCCGGGCGTGATGGCACGGGCCGCCGCCCACACGGGGACCCGGTCGTCGGCGCGCGCCACGACGAGCGAGCCGGCCACCGTCGAGAGGAGGACGAGCAGGACACCGACCAGCAACCGGGAGTCGCGCCACGACGGGGCCCGCAGGCGCGAGGCGGTGGGTGCGGGCAGTTCGGTCATGCCGGGATCCTGCCCGAGCGGCGCGCGGCGCGCAGGTCCGTCGCGCCGACCTGTGGACGACGGGTCGCCGGAGGCGGCGCTGTGGAGGACGCTGCCGGAGCCGGGCCGGCCGGTGGCAGACTGGCCGCGTGCCGAAGCGTTTCATCCCGTTGACCGAGGTGTCGGAGATCCTCGATGTCTCCGCGGCCCAGGCCTACGCCCTCGTGCGCAGCGGTGACCTGCCGGCCATCAAGGTGGGCGGGCGCGGCCAGTGGCGGGTCGAGACGAGCGAGCTCGAGGCCTACATCGAGCGCATGTACGCGCAGACGCGTGACTTCGTCGCGACGCGCGGCGATGCGGGCGAGGGAGCCCCCACCGAGGGCTGAGCGGCTCATCGGCGCGACTCGACGACGCGCAGCGCGGCGAACGGGACGACGCTCACGGCGCGGACGTTCTCGCGGCGGCGGGGCTCCCCGTCGGGGTGCTCGGCGAGCACGAGGTGGTCGGAGCCGACGACGTCGACCGTGCCGACGAGCGAGGTCCCGCCGGCCAGCGCGACCGCGACGGTCGCACGGTCGCGCGCGAGGACCCGGAGGGCGTGACCGAGCCCGAAGCGGCGTGCGGTGCGGCCCGGGTCCGCGTGCGGTGGCAGGCCGGTGAGGGTGACCACCGCGTGTAGCGGCAGGAGTCGCTCCCGCCCGCCGTCGCCGAGCAGCAACCATCCGTCACCGACGTCGCTCAGCCTGCCGGTGAGGCTCCGTCCGCCCTCGACGAGGAGCGACACCTCCGTCCCCACGCCGGCGAGGAGCCGGGCGGTGAGGTCGACGAGCGCCCGCTCACGCCGGGTCCGCTCGGCGACCTCGCTGTCGAGCTCGCGGCGTTCCTCGGCGGCCAGCTGGCCCTCGAGGTCCGCGAACAGCCCCTCCCACCTCATGGTCCCCCTCCGGGCCGGGCGACCTCCCGCGGAGGTCCACCCGGCGCTGGTCCGTCACCCGTGACATCCACAGGCTAGCGAGCCCCTCTTGCCGACGTCGGCAGCACGGTCTAGCGTCCACCGCATGCAGGGAGCACCAAACGACGTCAAACGACACCCAACTGGCATGATCGCCGGCGGAGCGGTCGCGACGGCCGCCACGCTGGGCGCCGCCGCCCTCGGCCGGCTCGCCCTCGCCACGGCCCGGGCCGGCCTCGCGGGGGTCCCGGTGGCGGTCGACGACGCCCTCGTGGCGACGGCCGCCGCGCTCGCCGCGCTCGGGCTCGGGTGGCTCGTCCTCACCCTCGTGCTCGCGGCGCTCGCCGGGGTGCCGGGTGCGCTCGGGCGCGGGGCGGCGCGACTCTCGGCAGCGGTGACGCCCCGGGCTGCCCGGCAGCTGGCTGCGCTCCTCCTCGGTGCCGGGGTCGCGACCGGTGCGGGGGCGGCGACCGCGAGCGCCGCCTCCGCCGACCCGCGGCTCCCCGACCCCGGGTGGAGCGCAACGGCGATCGTCGGGTCCCTGGTCGATGCGTCGGCGCACCCGGCAGGCGAAGGCCCCGCCCCCGACCCCGGCTGGACCCCGGACGCACCGCGCGTCAGGCCGCAGCCCGACGTCGGAGTCGTCAGCGGGCGCTTCTCCGTGACCGACCCCGACGTGGTCGTCGTGCACCGCGGCGACTCGCTGTGGACGCTCGCGGCCCGTCACCTCGGGCCGGGCGCGAGCGACGCCGAGGTCGCCCGGGCCTGGCCCCGGTGGTACGCCGCCAACCGGGCGGTCATCGGCGCCGACCCCGACCTCCTGCTCCCCGGCCAGGTCCTGCGCGCCCCCACCGTGGACGCGTCGTGAGCCGGGCGACGCCGCCGAGCCTGCTCCCGGCGCGTCCCCTGCCGCCTGCCCTGCCGCTGGGCGAGGCGCTGCGCCGGGCCCGGGCCGCGCGGCCCACCCCTGCGCGGGTGCCGGGGTACGTCCAGGACGCGCTCGCCGTCGACCTCTCCTGCGCCACCGACGAGCAGGTCTTCGGCCCGCAGCGCACCGCACGGGCCGCCCTGCCCGACCCGGCCGCCTGGGGTGCCTACATCGTCCAGGCGCTCCTCGAGGTGATGGGTGGGCGGCGGCCCGCGCCCCAGGTCCTGCGCTGGACGACGCCGGAGGTGTACGCGGTGCTGGCCCGCCGGGGGGCCAGGGTCGCCCGGCGCGCGGCCGACGGGCGCCGCTCCCCCGCCCTGCGCACGCACGTGCGGCGGGTGCGGGTCTGCGAGCCCGCCGACGGGGTCGCCGAGGTCGCGGTCGTCGTCCAGCACGGTCCTCGGGTCCGGGCGGTCGCGGTGCGCCTCGTCGGCCAGGACGGCAAGTGGCGCGTCGCCGCCCTCCAGGTGGGCTGACGAGCCACGGGCCGCACCGGTCGGGAGTCGTCCTTGACCGGCCGCGAGCCGCGCCCGTCGGCCGTCGTTCGGACGACGGCCGCGCCCACCCGGTGGGCGTCCTCGGCCCAGGCCTCGTCGCCGGCACGTGGTGCGGCTCGAGGCGTAGGAACGGGGGTGATCACCCCCGGTGTCGCGCCACCGGGTGCGCCGTCATCCGCGCCACCGCCCGCCGGCGTCGAGACCCCGGTTCGTCCACGAGACCCCGGCTCCGAGCCGGGGTCTCGTGGACATTTCGGGGTGACCCCGAAATGTGGAGGCGCGAGGGGCGCGTGGGGCGGAGGGTGCCGGTCCACCGCAGGCCCGCCGTCACGCACCCGGACGAGGAGCGGGCCGGCTCCCTCGAAGGGAGCCGGCGCGGTCGTCGTGCGCGGGGTCGCTCAGCGGCGACCGTGGCACATCTTGAACTTCTTGCCCGAGCCGCAGGGGCACGGGTCGTTCTTGCGGGTCGTCGCGAGCTGCTCCTCGGTGAGGGTGGCACCCGTCCCGGCGCGGTCGTCGCGCACCTCGACCTCGCCGGTCTCGGTCGGCGCCGAGTAGTGCAGGGCACCGGTGCGGGGGCGGCCGACGCCCACCCCGGAGACCTCGACGTGCGGGGCGTCCTCGACCGACCGCTCGCGCTCCTCGGCCGCCTCGGCCGCCTCGGCCGGAGCCTCGTCGGTCGCGGCGCCGCCGCCCCCGGCCATCGCGCCGAGCATCTGCGAGACGTGGACCGGCTGGACGGCCGGCGCCTGCTGCGCCTCGTCGACCTGGACGTCGACGTGGAACAGCAGCCCGACGGACTCCTCCTTGACGGCCTCGTTCATCGCCTGCCAGAGCTGGAAGCCCTCACGCTGGTACTCGACGAGGGGGTCGCGCTGGGCCATGGCCCGCAGGCCGATGCCCTCCTGGAGGTAGTCCATCTCGTAGAGGTGCTCGCGCCACTTGCGGTCCAGCACCGAGAGCATGACGCGCCGCTCGACCTCACGCATGACCTCGGACCCGAGCGCCGCCTCGCGCTCGTCGTAGGCACGGTGCGCGTCCGAGAGCAGCTCCTCCTTGAGGATCTCCGTCGTCAGCCCGGAGCGACCGCCCGCGGCCTCCTCGAGCTGCTCGGGCGTGACCGAGACCGGGTACAGCGCACGCAGCGCCGTCCACAGACGCTCGAGGTTCCAGTCCTCGGCGAACCCCTCGGCGGTCTCGGCGTCGATGTAGCCCTCGACGACGTCGTTGACGAAGAAGCGCAGCTGCTCGTGCAGGTCCTCGCCCTCGAGGACGCGGCGGCGCTCCTCGTAGATGACGGTGCGCTGGCGGTTGAGGACGTCGTCGTACTTGAGGACGTTCTTGCGGATCTCGAAGTTCTGCGCCTCGACCTGCGCCTGCGCCGACTGGATCGAGCGCGAGACGAGCTTGGACTCGATCGGCTGGTCGTCGTCGAGCTTGGCGGTCGTCATCACCCGGTCGACGAGCCCGGCGTTGAACAGCCGCATGAGGTGGTCCTCGAGCGAGAGGTAGAACCGCGACTCACCCGGGTCGCCCTGGCGGCCGGAGCGGCCGCGCAGCTGGTTGTCGATGCGGCGCGACTCGTGCCGCTCGGTGCCGAGGACGTAGAGGCCGCCGAGCTCGGTGACCTCCTCGTGCTCGGTCTCGACCTGCGCCTCGGCCTGCTCGAGCGCCGCGTCCCAGGCGGCCTCGTACTCCTCGGGCGTCTCGTGCGGGTCGAGCCCGCGGTCCTTGAGCGCGGCGACGGCGCGGAACTCGGGGTTGCCGCCGAGCATGATGTCGGTGCCTCGACCGGCCATGTTCGTCGCGACCGTCACGGCGCCCTTGCGGCCCGCGTCGGCGACGATCGAGGCCTCGCGCTCGTGGTGCTTGGCGTTGAGGACCTCGTGGCGGATGCCCCGGCGGCGCAGCTGCTCGGAGAGGTACTCCGACTTCTCGACCGACACGGTGCCGACGAGGACCGGCTGGCCGGCCTCGTGCTTCTCGGCGATGTCGTCGACGACGGCCTTGTACTTGGCCTCCTCGGTCCGGTAGACGAGGTCGGCCTGGTCCTGGCGGACCATCGGGCGGTTGGTCGGGATCGGGACGACGCCGAGCTTGTAGATCGAGTTGAGCTCGGCGGCCTCGGTCATCGCCGTACCGGTCATGCCCGAGAGCTTGTCGTACATGCGGAAGTAGTTCTGGAGGGTGATCGTCGCGAGGGTCTGGTTCTCGTTCTTGATCTCCACCCCCTCCTTGGCCTCGATGGCCTGGTGCATGCCCTCGTTGTAGCGACGGCCGGCGAGCATGCGCCCGGTGTGCTCGTCGACGATGAGGACCTCGCCGTTCATCACGACGTAGTCCTTGTCGCGCTGGAAGAGCTCCTTGGCCTTGATCGCGTTGTTGAGGTAGCCGATGAGCGGGGTGTTGGCCGACTCGTAGAGGTTGTCGATGCCGAGGTGGTCCTCGACCTTGTCGATGCCGCGCTCGAGGACGCCGACGGTCTTCTTCTTCTCGTCGACCTCGTAGTCGCCGCGTCCGGACTCCAGCTCGCCGCGCTCGAGGCGCTGGGCGATGCGGGCGAACTCGGTGTACCACTTGGTCGGCGCGTCGGCCGGGCCGGAGATGATGAGCGGCGTGCGCGCCTCGTCGATGAGGATCGAGTCCACCTCGTCGACGATGCAGAAGTTGTGACCCCGCTGGACGAGCTCCTCGGTCGACCACGCCATGTTGTCGCGCAGGTAGTCGAACCCGAACTCGTTGTTCGTGCCGTAGGTGATGTCCTTCGCGTACTCGACGCGCCGCTGCTCGGGCGTCATCGAGGAGAGGATGCAGCCGGTCTCGAGGCCGAGGAAGCGGTGGACGCGGCCCATCAGCTCGGACTGGTACTCGGCGAGGTAGTCGTTGACCGTGATGACGTGGACGCCCTTGCCGCTCAGGGCGTTGAGGTAGCTGGGCAGCGTCGCGACGAGGGTCTTGCCCTCACCGGTGCGCATCTCGGCGACGTTGCCCATGTGCAGCGCGGCGCCACCCATGATCTGCACGTCGAAGTGCCGCTTGCCGATGGTGCGCTTGCCCGCCTCGCGGACCGCGGCGAACGCCTCGGGCAGGATGTCGTCGAGCGTCTCGCCGTCGGCGAGGCGCTGGCGGAAGGTGTCGGTCTCGCCGCGCAGCTCGGCGTCGGTGAGCTTGGCGAAGTCCTCCTCGATCGCGTTGACCTGCGCGGCGATGCTGTCGAGCTTCTTGAGGATGCGTCCCTCACCGGCACGCAGCAGCTTCTCGACGATCTTCACGAGTGGGACTCCCTGGTAGACGGACGGCGGCGGTCGGACGAGGCGGTGCCCGAGCGCCGGACCCGCCTAGGGTAGTCGAGGCCCCCGCGGCCGTCCCGCGGCGGCGCACCCGAGGGTCCAACGGGCGGTCGGCGCGCCCCGGTTCCCGGTCGGCGGGTCGCGGTGGTTGGGTGGGGTCCATGACCGAGGCCGTCTTCCCCGACTGCGTGCCGGTGCTCACCGACGGGCACGTGCGCCTGCGCGCGCACCGACCCGAGGACGTGCCGCGGCTCGTCGAGCAGTGCCGCGACCCACAGGCCGTCCGCTGGACGACCGTCCCCCGCCCCTACGCCGAGGCCGACGCCGACCGCTTCCTCGCGCTCGTCGAGGCGGGCTGGAACGACGAGGGGGGCGACCGGCTCTGGGCCCTCGAGGACGCCACCGACCCCGGCCGCGGCTACCTCGGCACCGTCGACCTGCGTCCCCGGCTCGGCGGCGCCGTCGCCGAGCTCGGCTACCTCCTGCACCCCGACGCGCGCGGCCAGGGCTACATGGCCGCGGCCGTGCGGCTGGCCGTCGCCTGGTTCCTCGAGCGCGGCGGCCACCGCGTGCACTGGAAGGCCGAGCGCGGCAACTTCGCGTCGTGGCGCGTCGCGTGGGCGTGCGGGTTCACCCACCACGGCACCCTCCCCGGCTCGCTCGAGGCGGTGGGCGGCGGGGCGCCGCTCGACGCGTGGCAGGGCAGCATCGGCCCGGACGACGTCCTCGAGGCCCGCACCCCGTGGCCCGAGCCGCCCGTCCTGCGCACGGACGAGGCGGGCGGGCTCGTCCTGCGCCCGTGGCTCGACGAGGACGTCGACGCGCTCGAGCCCCGCGACCAGCCGGCCCACCACATGCCGGCGCGCGGCATCCTCGAGCCGGACACCTTCCCGGAGTGGCTGCTGACCCGTCGGGAGAAGATGGCGCTCGGGACGACCCTCAGCTGGTGCGTCGCCGACGCGTCGACCGGCCGGGCGCTCGGCGAGGCCCTCGTCTTCGTCCACGCGGGCACCCTCGACGACGACACCGCCGAGCTCGGCTACCAGGTCCTGCCGAGCGCCCGACGACGCGGCGTGGCGACGGCCGCGGCCCGGCTCGTCGCGCAGCACGCGCTCGCGCCGCGCGCCGACGGCGGGATGGGGCTGCGCCGGCTCGTCGCGCAGACGGCCGAGGACAACACCGGCAGCAACGCCGTGCTCGACGCGGCCGGCTTCGAGATCTGGGGCCGCGAGACCGAGGCCGACGTGCTGCCGGGCGGCCGGACGGTGGAGTCGCTGCACTGGGAGCGCCTGCGCCCCTGGACGCCCTGACGGCGCCTCGAGCGTCGCCGACGAGACCTCCGATCTCGAGCCGCCCTGCCGCGCAGGGCGGCTCAGCGAGGGTCGACCGCGACCCCGGCCAGGCCCAGCCAGCCGGCCAGGAGCAGGAGCTCCGCGTCGAGCTCGGTGCGGTCGCCCTCGTCACCGCGCCCGGGCTCCCAGGTGGTCCGCCGCACCCGGAGCAGGCCGGCGGCCCGGTCGCTCTTGAGGTCGACCCGCGCGACGAGCTCGTCCCCGAGGAGGAACGGCAGGACGTAGTAGCCGTGCACCCGCAGCTCCTCGGGCACGTAGATCTCGAGGCGGTAGTCGAACCCGAAGAGCGCCGCGACCCGGTCGCGCTGCCAGACCAGGGAGTCGAACGGCGAGAGCAGGGCCCGGGCGTGGACCCGTCGCGGCCGCCGCGCGTCCCGGTGGAGGTAGACCGGCCGCCTCCACCCCTCGACGACCCCGGGCAGCAGGACCCCGTCGGCGACGAGGGCGGCGATGGCCGGCCGCGCCTGCTCCGGGCGCAGCCGGAAGTAGTCGCGCAGGCACTGCTCGCTGCCGACGCCGTGCGCCCGCGCGGCGATCTCGACGAGCCGCCGGAAGGCCTCCTCGTCGGTGGGTCGCGCGGCAGGGTCGAGCGCGGCCTCGCGCAGGGCCGGGGGCAGCACCCGCGTGGGGTGTGCGTAGCGCCGCTCGAACTGTGGCGTGCGCCCCGCGCTGCTCAGCCGCCCGGCCCAGAACAGGTGCTCGAGGGCGTTCTTGACGAGCGACCAGTTCCAGCCCCAGTGCTCCCGCTCGCGCGGCAGGTCGTGCGCCAGCGCCGCCTCCACCTCGCGGCTGGTCATCGGCCCGTGCGCGCTCACCTCGGCGAGCACGGTCTCGACGAGGCCCGGGTGGTCACGGGCGACCCGCTGCATCCCGCCCCACGACTCGTCGCGGGCCCGGCGCATCCGGAAGTCCAGGAGCGGCCAGGTCGAGGGCGGGACGAGGGACGCCTCGTGGGCCCAGTACTCGACCAGCCGCCGCGGCGCCCGGTCGCGGGCGCGGTCGAGCAGGCCGGTGTCGTACGGGCCGAGGCGCGAGAAGAAGGGCAGGTACTGGCTGCGGACGACGACGTTGACGCTGTCGATCTGCACGACGCCGACGGTGTCGACGACGCGCTGGAGGTCGCGCACCCCGGGCGCGAGGGGACGGGGCCGGGCGAAGCCCTGGGCCGCGAGCGCGATGCGGCGCGCGGCGGGGCGGGTGAGCCGGACCGGAGCCGGCTCAGGCATCCGGGGGGACGAGCCGCTGCTGGTGCGCGTAGACGGCGGCCTCGACCCGCGAGTGCAGGTGCAGCTTCTCGAGGATGCTGCGGACGTGGTTCTTCACCGTGTTCTCGGCGATGCCCAGCGCCTCCGCGACCTCGCGGTTGACCATGCCCCGGGCCACGTGGCGCAGCACCTCGACCTCGCGGTCGGTGAGGGTCGTCGGCTCGGGGCCCTCCGGCGGCGCGTCGGCCTGGCTGAGCCGGCTGAACTCCTGGAGCAGCGTCGCGGCCATCCCCGGCGGGATGATCGCCTGCCCGTCGTGGACCCGGCGGATGGCGTCGGCGACCTCCTCGCCGGGCAGGTCCTTGAGGAGGTAGCCGCTGGCGCCGGCCTTGATCGCCTCGAAGAGGTCCTCCTCGTCGTCGCTCATCGTCAGCATGAGGATGCGGATGCGCGGGTCGGCGGCATGGAGGCGAGCGGTCGCCTCGATGCCGCCGACCACGGGCATCCGCACGTCCATGAGGACGACGTCGGGGTGCAGGCGGGCGCAGAGCTCGACGACCTCGCTGCCGTTGCTCGCCTGTCCGACCACGGTGGCCGCCCCGTCGAGCTCGACGACGATCGCCATGCCCTGCCGGTAGAGCGCGTGGTCGTCGGCGATGACGACGCGGACGGGGCCGGAGGGCAGGCCGGAGACCTCGTCGGTCCCGTGCGCCTCTGGCACCCCACTCACCTCGTCCGTCACATCGTCATCGTGTCAGGTCCGCGGGCCGCCGTGCGGCCCCCACGCGCGGGAAGCCGCTACGACGCGGCCTCCTGGACCTCGCCGTCCGCCTCGAGGTCGAGGTGGAGGACGCCGTAGGACCAGCCGCGGCGCCGGTAGACGACGCTCGCGCGGTCGGTCTCGACGTCGTGGAAGAGGTAGAAGTCGTGGCCGACCGCCTCCATCTGGGCGAGCGCGTCGGTCAGGGTCATCGGCGTCGAGCGGTGCACCTTCTCGCGCACCTCGATCGGCGAGTCGCCGAACGGGTCGTCGGGCTGCTCCTCGCCCTCGGCCGGCGGGGCGTCCGGGGTCTGGATGCGGGAGGTCGCCATCGCGACGGACTCGGGCGTGCGACGGCCGCGGTGCACCCGCTTGCGGTCGCTCTGCCGCCTGAGGCGTTCCATGAGCCTGTCGACCACCACGTCGAGGGCCGCGTACTTGTCGTCGGCGCACGCCTCCGCGCGCACCACCGGGCCCTTCGCGTAGCAGGTGACCTCCACCCGGTCGCAGGCCTTCGCCTGGGAGCGGTTGGCCTCATGACTGACCATGACCTCGACCCGCCGGGTGCGTGGGGCGAGCTGGGTGATCTTGGCCAGCTTCTCCTCGATGTGGTCCCGGAATCGGTCGGAGACGGTCAGGTGCCGTCCGGTGACGACGATGTCCACGTGGTCCTCCTCGTGCTCGATGGTGTGGGGGCCGAACACTCAGCGACAGGGGCACCACCTCCGGAACACGGGGTCCATGCACAGACGCTAGCCGTCCCCGAGGGGCCTCACAACCACGACGGGAGAACCCGTCCCGTCGTGCTCGTCACGCGGACACCCTCGCCCCGGACCTCGTCGACGGCGTCGCCCCGACGACGGCCGCCACGACGTGGACCGCGCCCGCCACCCGCAGCGCCCGGGCCGCCTCGGCGAGCGTGGCCCCGGTCGTCACGACGTCGTCGACGAGCAGGCAGACCGCCCGCTCGACGAGCCGCAGGTCAGCGGGCCGCACGGCCATCGACCCCGCGAGGTTCGCCGCTCGGGCCGCCCGGCCGAGGGCGGTCTGGTCGGCGACCGGTCGGGTGTGCCGCAGCACGGGCCGGCACGTGAGCGACGGGTCCCCGAGACGACGGGTGGCGGCGGCCCCGAGCGCCGCGACGGCGTCCTCCCCGCGTCGGCGCCCGGCACGGCGCGAGGTCGGGACCGGGACCACGAGCACCGGGCCGCGGCGCCACGCGTCCCGCAGGTCGGGGTCGGAGGCCAGGGCCCGGTGCATCGCCACCGCGAGGAGCCGCGCCAGCCCCGGTCGCAGGTCACCGCGCCCCGTGTCCTTGTGCGCCGTCACCACGGCCCGGACCGGGCCGGCGCAGACGGTGGCGGCCCACACCGGCGGGTCGACCCCCGGGACCGGGCCGTCGTCCACGGGCGGGACGCGCGCCGCCCGGCGGCAGGCGGGGCACCAGCGCTGCCCCTGGGCCGAGCAGCCACCGCAGCGCACCGGCAGGACGAGGCCGACCGCGTCGCGGACACCGTCGCGCACCGCCCCCGGCAGGTCCGTCCACGCCGCCGCCGCGGCCGTCGCGTCATTGCGTCCGTGCACGCCACCACCCCCGCTCGCTCTGCGCCCACCCTGCCGCAGCGAGGGCCCACCCGTCCGGGCCGTCGTGCCCGAGCCCGGTCGGTCCTGTGGACGACGACGGACGGCGTGCCCCGCTGTGGACGGCGCCGGAGGTCAGCCGGCCGGGGCTGCGAGGTCGGAGGCCTGCCCGCTGTCGACCCAGCGCAGTCCGGAGCGTGACAGCAGCCGGTTCTCGCGGGTGACGAGGTAGAGGTCGCGCTCGACGCCGACCGTCGCGACGGCGCGGGCCCCGGCGGCCTCGGGCAGCGGCGAGACCGACGCGTCGACGGACACGAGGACCGGACGGACCGCCGCCCCGCCCACGGACGCCACCGTGGCGACCTGCTGCGCGTCGACCCACGTCAGCCCGCTCGCCCGGGTGACCCAGGTGCCGAGCCGCAGCGGGGCGGACAGCCGCTCGGGGCGCTGGCCCCCGCCCCGCACGACCCCGGCGAGGTCGAGCCGGACGTCGCGGCCGTCCGGCCGGGTGGACAGGACGACGACACGGTCGCCGTCCGCGGCGACCCGGGCCTCGACGACCCGCCGCCCCGCGAGCCACGACGCCTCGACGGGCTGGGCGCGGGCGGCCACGAGGTCCGCCGGGGACACCCGCGTGTCGACCGTGAACAGCCGGGCGTCCCCCGAGCCGACGGCGCCGGCCCAGAGGAAGCCGCGACGGTCGTACGCGGGGGCACCGACGTCGGCCCCGAAGGGCGGCACCTCGTAGCGGTTGGTGCCTCGCCAGCGCGAGAGGCCGTCGCCCGACGGGTCGACCGCGGCGGTCTCGGCGCCGTCGGCCGAGAGGGCCAACCGGGTGAAGTCGGCCGGGACGTCCGGGTAGGCGCTCGGGCCGACGGAGGCCCCCTTCTGACGGACGCTCCCGGTGGGGTCGAAGACGGCCACCGTCGCCCCGCGGCGCACGACGGGCGCGGTGGTGGCGGTGTCGGACTCCGGCGGGAAGCCGATGCGCTCGAGGGAGGAGACCGGTCCCTCGACGCCGTCGAGGTCGACCGGGACCCCGTCGATCTGCAGGGTCACCGCGGTGACGGTCGGGTCCTGCGTCAGGGTCGTGAGGAACTGGGCCCAGATGTTCTCGCGGGTGGTGTCCCCCGGCGCGAGGCGGCTGGCGATGAGGTTGACCGACACCACGCCGGAGGCGTCGATCGACACGGCGTCACCGAGCAGCCGGGCCCCGGCCGGCACGGCGGTCGTCGCCGCCCCGAGGAGGTGGTCGGGGACGGGGGCGAGCTGGGCGTTGGCCAGCCGGGTGAGCAGGCGGTCCAGCGGGAACCACCGGACGTCGGGGACGGTGGCGCGGTGGCTCGCCGAGACGTAGTGCACGGCGAAGGGCTGGACCAGGCGGGGGACGTCGTCGGCGGCGATCCACCGCCCGAAGCCCTCGGGCATCCCGTCGATGCGCCACTGCCCGCCGACCGAGGTGAGCGAGAACCGGGCCGAGGCCGAGCTGCCCGGCCGGGCCGCCGTGTAGCGCCCGTCGGCGTCGACCGTCCCGGCCACGGGGGCGGTGACCTGGACGGTGGCCGGGTCGAGCAGGCGGGTCGTCGGGGACTCGTTCCCCGAGAGCAGGACGATCGTCTCGTCCGGCTGCCACCGCTCGGCCATCCGGGAGGTGAGGAACTTGCGCGCGTTGTCGTACTTGCCGTCGCTCGAGGCCCCGGCGCGCAGGAAGCCGCTGACGATGCCCTGCTGCGTCTCCCGGGCGTCCGGGCCGGGGTAGACGAGGCCGATCTGGGGGGCGATGGGCGCCGAGACGTCGAGCCCCGGCTGCACCGGGCCCCCGCCGCTCAGGCCGCTGCACCCGGTGAGGAGGAGCGCACCGAGCAGGGCCGCGAGGAGGCGCGACGGCCTCACGGCTGCTCGTCCCGGGGGCTGAGCGGCAGCGGGGAGGAGTGCAGGCTGGTGCCGGCCTGGGCGGGCAGCGTGAGGCGGAAGCGCGACCCCTCCCCCGGCTCGCCCCACGCCTGGAGCCAGCCGTTGTGCAGCCGGGCGTCCTCGAGCGAGATCGAGAGCCCGAGGCCGGTGCCGCCCGTCGTGCGGGCGCGCGCGGGGTCGGCCCGCCAGAAGCGCGTGAAGACGTTGGCGGCGTCGCCGGGGCGCAGTCCCACCCCGTGGTCCTCGACGACGACGGCGACGGCGTGGTCGTCGACCCCGATGCGGACCTCGACCGGCCGGCCCTCGCCGTGCTCGACCGCGTTGACGACGAGGTTGCGCAGGATGCGCTCGACCCGGCGCTCGTCGACCTCGGCCTCGGCCGGGCCGTCGGGGGCGACGACGGTGACGACGCTGCCGCGGCGCTCGGCCAGCGGCCGGGCCGCCTCGACGACCTTGGCGACGGTGCCGCGCAGGTCGACCGGCTCCAGGTCGAGCACCGCGCCGCCGGCGTCGAACCGGCTGATCTCGAGCAGGTCGGCGAGCAGCGCCTCGAACCGGTCGAGCTCGCCGGCGAGCAGCTCGGCGGAGCGCGCGACCGGGGCCTCGAACTCGTCGCGCGAGCCGTGGAGGACGTCGACGGCCATCCGGATCGTCGTCAGCGGCGTGCGCAGCTCGTGCGAGACGTCGGAGACGAACCGCTGCTGGACGGCGGAGAGCCCCTCGAGCTGGCGGATCTGGCTCTGGAGGCTGTCGGCCATGTTGTTGAACGAGGTGGCGAGCAGCGCAAGGTCGTCCTCGCCGCGCGCGGGCATCCGCTCGTTGAGCCGGCCGGCGGACAGCCGCTGGGCGACCTGCCCGGCCCGCCGCACGGGGGTGACCACCTGGCGGGTGACGACCCAGGCGACGGCGCCGACGAGGAGGGTGAGGATGACGCCGGCGACGAGGAACGCGTTGCCGATGAGGTCCATCGTCGCGACCTCCTGCTCCATCGGGAAGATGAAGTAGAGGTCGTAGAGGCCGGCGTTCTGGATCGTCACGACGCTGCCGACGACGACGGCCGGCACGTCACGGCCACCGAGCCGCAGCGTGCTCACCTGGGTGTGCTGCCGGCCGGGGTCGGCGGCGACGGCGGCACGCAGCTGCTGGCTCACGGCGTCGATGCCGACCGCGCGGTTGCTCCGCGCCTCGACGAGCACGACGTCGCTGTCGTTGTTCGTGGACCGGTTCATCACGACGTAGCGGCTGGGGTCCGGCCCGGGGGCGCTGAGGATGCGCGTCATGATGTCGGTCGCCGAGCGGTTGAGCTCGTCGACGGACGCCGACGTCGAGGCGTTCCACTGCACCTGCGCTCGCGAGGTCAGCGACAGGGCCTCGTACTGCGAGTTGGTGATCCGGCTGCGCTCGAGCCCGGTCGCGATCTGCTCGTGGAGGACCGACCCGAGCACGCTGACGACGGCGAGGCCGAGCAGCATCGTCGTCGCGACGACCCGCAGGCGCAGTGACTGCCGCCAGCGTCGGCGCAGCCCGCGCAGGCGTCGTCCGGCGCCCGACGAGAGCCTCCGCAGCAGGACGAGCGCGGGTCGCTCGCGCGGGAGTGCGGGTGCCGCGGCCGGGCCGACGACGACCCCACGGAGCGGCTCGCGGGCCGACGCGTCCCGACCCACGCCGACGTCGGCGGCCCCGGGCACCGTCAGGCCCGGCCGGCCTTGTAGCCGACGCCGCGGACCGTCACGACGATCTCGGGGTGCTCGGGGTCGTGCTCGATCTTGCTGCGCAGACGCTGCACGTGGACGTTGACGAGCCGGGTGTCGCCGGCGTGGCGGTAGCCCCACACCTGCTCGAGGAGTACCTCGCGGGTGAAGACCTGCCACGGCTTGCGCGCGAGCGCGACGAGCAGGTCGAACTCGAGCGGGGTGAGCCCGAGCGGCCGGCCGTCGCGCACGACGGTGTGGCCGGCGACGTCGATGACGAGGTCGCCGATCGTCAGGCGCTCGGGGGCCGGCTCGTCGCCCCGGCGCAGCCGGGCCTTGATGCGGGCGATAAGCTCCTGCGGCTTGAACGGCTTGACGACGTAGTCGTCGGCCCCCGACTCCAGGCCGAGCACGACGTCGACCGTGTCGGTCTTCGCGGTGAGCATGACGATCGGGACGCCGGACTCGCCGCGGATCTGCCGGCAGACCTCGAGGCCGTCGGTGCCGGGGAGCATGACGTCGAGCAGGACGAGGTCGGGCCGGTACTGCCGGAACACCTCGAGGGCACCGCCGCCCTCGGCGACGTGCTCCACCTCGAGCCCCTCGGCGCGCAGGACGATGCCGAGCATCTCCGCGAGCGCCAGGTCGTCGTCGACGACGAGCACACGACCCTTCACCTGACGTCCCCGTCCTTCCCCGAGCGTTGACTCCGTCTCCATGATCACACAGGGCCCTGCGAGAACTCCGAATGACAGGAGGGATCGGCGTCGCGCCCGTACCCTGTGAACCGTGGTCCGCCTGTTCCGGCTGGCGCGCATCGACGCGTCCGCCACCATCCGCCTCGCGTTCGCGGTGCTCAGCATCTTCCTCGCCGTCTTGGCGGGGAAGATCGTCGAGCTCGCGCCGTGGCTCCTCGCGGTCCTCGCGCTCGACCTCGTCGTCACCGCGCTCGACCGCCTGCCCATCTCCCGGCAGGGCCTTCTCGACACCGTCGTCCTCACCCTCCTGTGCCTGTCGGCGGGTGCCGCGGGAGCGGGCTACGACGCTGCCGCGCAGTCGGGTTCGCTGCTCCTCCTCGTCCCGGCGTACCACGCGGGCACGCGCTTCGGACGGGTCGGCTACCTCGGCACCTGCGTCGTCGGCAGCGCGGTCTACCTGCTGACCTCGGTGGGCCACAACGACGACAAGGGCTTCCGCATCGGCCTCGTGGCCTGGGTCGCCGCGGCCCTCGTGCTCGGCGCGCTCGGCGCGTGGAACCAGCGCCTCGCCGTCGAGAACGACTCCGAGAGCGCGGACCCCGCGGCGCGCGAGGCCATCCAGCTCATCCAGCGCCTGCACGACCTCTCCGAGGAGATGGCGACCGGGCTCGACGCTCCGGCGGGCGCCACGCTCGCCCTCGACCTGCTCTCGGCCGAAGTCCCCTCCTCCCGCAGCGCCGTCCTCGTCGCCTCCGACTCCGAGCACCTCGTCCCGGTCGCGCTGCGCGGCTCGACCCGCGCGCCCTGGTACCTCGCGGACGCCCTCTCCGACCTCCTCGCCCAGAACCCGGCGAGCTGGCGCCCGACCCAGATCCCCTTCGCCGACGAGCTCGGCCAGCGCAGCGCGCTCGTCGTGCCGTTCGCCTACGGGGTCGGTCCCACCACCGTCGTCGTCGTCGAGCGCGGGGTCGACCACCCCTTCACGCACGAGGAGCGGCGCGCCGTCTCCGAGGTGACGCGCCGGCTCGCGCCGACCGTCCAGGCGGGCCTGCTCTTCGGCAACCTGCGGCAGTACGCGAGCCTCGAGGAGCGCAACCGCATCGCCCGCGACATCCACGACGGCATCGCGCAGGAGCTCGCGGCCCTCGGCTACGCGGTCGACGCCCTGCGGATGCAGGCCGGCCCGCCCGGCCAGGGGATGCGCGACCAGCTCGACGGCCTGCGCAAGCAGCTGAGCGACGCGATGGCCGACCTGCGCACCCACATCACCGACCTGCGCGTGGCCGAGCGGCCGGGCAGCGGCCTCGGCGCGGTGCTCGGCGCGGCGGTCCAAAGCTTCGGCAGCATGACCGGCGTCCGCACGACGGTCACGGTGAGCGAGGGGCGCCGGCGCCTCGACCCGCGCGTCGAGATGTTCGTCCACCGCCTCGTCATGGACGTCCTCGCCGACGCGCAGGCCTCCGGGGCCCGCAACGCGTGGGTCAGCCTGAGCACCTCAGTCGTCGGCCCGGCCGTCGTCGAGGTCTCCCACGACGGCGACCCGCGGCGGGCGCGACGCTCCTACCGCAACACCACGCTCGACGAGCTGACCGGGACACTCGTCGTGCGCAACGAGCCGAACGGCCGCACCACCGTTAACCTGACCGTCGAGGAGCCGTCGCCTGCGGGGACGCTCCATCCTGCGAGCTGAACCAACCGAGGGAGAGACCGTGACGATCAGCGTGGTGCTCGTCGACGACCACGCGGTGGTCCGCGAGGCCGTGGCGGGGATGCTCAACGCCCAGGACGAGGTGAGCGTGGTCGGACAGGCGGGCTCGCTCGCCGAGGGGCGTGCGCTCTTCGACCGTCTGCTCCGCACCCCACCGCCCGGCCGCGTCGTCGCCGTCATCGACGTGACGATGCCCGACGGCAGCGGGCTCTCGCTCGTGCGCGCCGTCCGCGAGCGCTCCAAGGACATCGGGCTCGTCGTCCTCACGATGCTCAACGACGACTCGACGCTCCTCGAGGCGCTCGACGCGGGGGCCTCGGCGCTCGTGCGCAAGAGCGCCCCGGCCGACCAGGTCCTCTCGGCGGTGCGCCGGGCCGCGGACTTCCCGCTCGAGTTCTCGGCCAGCGGTCTCGCGGAGGCGATGCGCCGCCAGCACGAGACGCCGCAGACCACGCTCACCGGCCGCGAGACCGAGGTGCTCAAACTGCTCGTCGAGGGCGCGTCCGTGGCGCAGGTCGGGCGTCAGCTCTTCATGAGCCCCTCGACCGTCAAGACGCACATCGGCAAGATCTACGAGAAGCTCGGCGCTCACAACCGGGCGAGCGCGGTCATCGCGGCCGTGCGTCTCGGGCTCGTCGCCGACGTCGACCGCACCTGACGTCCGCGGCGGGAGGACGGTCCCGCCCCGCCGGCTGACGCGTCGTCACGGTGACGGCGCGGAACCTCCGCCAGGACGGGGATGCATCCCCGCCATCAGAGAACATCCGGGTCGTCACCGTGACGGCGCGGATGCTCCGTGATGTCCCAGCGCCCCGCACACGTCACCATCCACGAAAAGCCCGCACGTGCCGGGATCTCGCGCCCCGCACACGTCACCGTCCACGAAAAGCCCGCACGTGCCGGGATCTCGCGCCCCGCACACGTCACCATCCACGAAAAGCCCGCACGTGCCGGGATCTCACGCCCCGCACACGTCACCATCCACGAAAAGCCCGCACGTGCCGGGCTCGTCCCGGCCGAGGAGCTCCGACCCCCGGCGTCGTCACGGTGACGGCGCGGAACCTCCGCCCGGGCGGGGATGCATCCCCGTCAGCAGAGAACATCCGGGTCGTCACCGTGACGACCCGGATGCTCGGTGCTGGGGCGCGGGCGGACGCGGCCGGCCCGCCCGGGGTCAGAGGGCGCTGAAGGAGTCGATGATCGTGATGACGCCCGGCCCGATGATGACGATGAACAGCGCCGGGAAGATGCACAGCAGCAGCGGGAAGAGGATCTTCACCGTGACCTTCTGGGCCTGCTCCTCCGCGCGCTGACGGCGCACGACACGCATCTCCCTCGTCTGCTCGCGCAGGACGGCGGCGATGGGCAGGCCGAGCCGGTCGGCCTGGACGAGCGTGCTGACGAAGTTCTTCATCTCTGGCGCCGTCGTGCGCTCGCCGAGCGACGAGAACGCCTCGCCGCGCGACTTGCCGATCTGCATCTCCGAGAGGACGCGGGCGAACTCGCCGGCGATCGGGCCGTGCACGGTCCGGGCCACCTGGAGGATGGCGGCGTCGAAGCCCTGGCCCGCCTCGACGCAGACGGTGAGCATGTCGAGCGAGTCGGCGAGCCCCTTGCGCAGGTCCTGCTGGCGCTTGAGCCCGGCGTTGTAGACGAGCAGGTCGGGCACGAAGAACGCGACCGCACCGGCGGCGAGGGCCGCGAGCAGCGACGTGAGCGACAGGCCCATGAGGGCCAGGACGAGCACGACACCGAGGATGAGGCCGAGCCCCTTGGCGCCCATGACCCGCTCGACGGTCCACATCGACGGGTTGCCGGCGCGCTCGAGGTTGCGGGCGATGCGCCCGCCGGTGCCGGCCGGTGAGAGCCGGTCGGCGATGCCGCGCAGCCGGTCGAGGGCCGGGGCGAGCAGCCGTTCCTGCATCCCGAGCTCGTTGGTCGCGACCTCGCGGACCGTCGGCTTGTGCTGGAGGAGCTCGAGCGAGCGGGCGACGCCCGTCGTCGAGCCGGCGCCCATCCCCACCGCGAGGACGAGCAGGACGATGGCCACGGCGACGAGGCCGGCGGCGGTGAGCAGGACGATCACGTCACACCTCGATCTTCACGAGCTTGCGCATCCAGACGATGCCGAGCCCCATCGCCACGATGCCGGCCCCGAGCATCAGCCACCCGAGGGGTCGGGTCCAGAGGAGGCTGACGTAGGCGCGGTTGGCGACCGTGCTGTAGAGGAACAGGCCGATGGGCAGGGCGATGAGGGCGTAGGCCGAGAGGCGACCCTCGGCCGAGAGCGCCTTGACCTGGCGACGGAGCATCTCGCGCTCGCGGAGGGTCGCGGCCGTCGTGCGGAGCGTCTCGGCGAGGTTGCCGCCGACCTCGCGCTGGATGCGGATGGCCATCGTCGTCCAGCGCATGTTCGGGCTGTCCATCCGCACGGCCATCTTGTCGAGCGCGTCGCTGACGTCGGAGCCGATGCGCGCCTCGGCGAGGGCCCGGCTGAACTCCTTGGCCGCGGGTTCGCCGGCGTCCTGCGCGACCGAGTCCAGCGCCTGGAGGAGGCTGAAGCCCGAGGCGAGCGAGGTCGCGACGAGCATCATGACGTCGGGCAGCAGTCCCTCGAACTTGCGCGCCCGCCGCTTGGCGAGGGTGCGCAGGAGGACGGGCGGCACGATGAGGCCGACGACGGCGCCGAGCACACCGCCGAGCAGCGGGATCGAGCCGACGAGGAGGATGCCGCCGGCGATGCCGATGACGACGGCCACGAGGCGCAGCACGAGCCACTCCCCCGCACGCCACGGCAGGTCGGCGCGCACGAGCAGCTCCATCGTGCGGGTCGTCGAGTCGCGGCCCTCCATGAACGACTCGCCCATCGAGACGATGGACTCGCTGATCGCGGCGGCCGTGGGCGCCTGACGGGCCTGGGCCCGGGCCCGGCCGATGCCGTACCCCTCGATGGCCTCGATCCGCTCGGAGCGGCGGCTGCGGAAGACCGGCGCGGCGAACGCGACGGCGAGGCCGAAGACCCCGAGGAAGACGACGGCCACGGCGGGCACGAGGAAGGCCGGGGCGACCGCGGTGATCGTCGCGAGCGCCGCCGGGTCGGTCTGCACGACGGGGGCGACGACCGGGCCGTCGTCCTCCGGCGCCTCGACCGGCGCGACGTCGCCGAGGTCGAGCCGCGAGCTGTTGATGAAGCCGCGCCCGGAGGCGGTGCCGTCGATGGTCAGCAGCTGGTCCCCGCCGACGTCGGCCGGCTTGGTGATGGTGAGGACGACCTGCGAGTCGAGGGCGACCGCGGCCGCGTCGAAGGCAGAGGCGACGGCCGCACGGTCGGCGGCGTCGGCCACCGAACCGCCTCCGGCAGCAGCGAACTCGCGCAGCACCTGCACGTTCGCCTCGCCGGAGTTGAACGACACGACCTCGGCCCGGACCTTGGCCCGCTCGAGGGCGCGCAGCGCCTTGCGCTGCTCGGAGGCCTCGGCGGCGTCACCGCCGTCGAGCCCGGCCACGGTGTCGCCGCCGTCGCTGAGCAGGAGGATGCTGCGCTCGCCGTCGGTCCCGAGGCCGCGGACGGCGTCCTGGACGGCCCGGTAGAGCGAGGTCTCCCCGCCCGAGCGCAGCGCGCCGACCGCGCGGCGCACCGCTCCGCGGTCGGTGGTCGGTGCGACGTCGATGCCGGAGGTGGACGCGAACGAGACCACACCGACCTTGACGTCGGAGGGCACGGCGGACAGGAAGCGGTCGACGCCGTCGCGGACGACCGCCATCCCGGCCGCGCCCATCGAGCCGCTCGTGTCGATGACGAGCATCGTCGAGCGGGCCTGCTTGGTCGGGGCGGACACGGCGACCGGGACGACGCGCGAGCCGAACGTGGCCGTGACGCTCTTCCAGTCGACGTCGACCTTGCTCCCCGGCCGCAGGACGAGGGTCGCGGTGACCTTGTCGCCCTTGACCCGGATGTCGCTGAGGGTGGACGGGATGCCGTCGGCCGCGTGCGCCCGCGGCGCGGCGAGCACCGGGATCAGGAGCGCGAGCAGCACGACGAGCGCCACGACCGCCACCGGCAGGACGGCCGTCCGGTGGCGAGGGGGCAGCAGGTGGGGGCTCACGTCAGCCGTGCCCCGTTGATGAACAGCTGCGGTGACACCTCGATGCCGAGGTCGTGCAGCTCGGTGAGGAACTTCGGGCGCAGGCCCGTGGAGACGAGGGTCCCCCGGAAGCGGCCGTTCTCGTCCCGGCCCGCGGCCCAGTCGAAGGTGAAGATGTCCTGGAGCGTGACGACGTCGCCCTCCATCCCGACGACCTCGGTGATGGCGACGATGCGGCGCGAGCCGTCCTTGAGGCGGGACTGCTGGACGATGAGCTGCACCGCGCCGGCCACCTGCTCGCGGATGGCCCGGACCGGCAGGTCGACGCCGGCCATGAGCACCATCGTCTCGAGGCGGGCGAGGGAGTCGCGCGGGGTGTTGGCGTGGACGGTGGTGATCGAGCCGTCGTGGCCGGTGTTCATCGCCTGCAGCATGTCGAGCGCGGCGCCGTCGCGGACCTCGCCGACGACGATGCGGTCGGGGCGCATGCGGAGCGAGTTCTTCACGAGGTCGCGGATGGCGATCGCGCCCTTGCCCTCGATGTTCGCCGGGCGGGACTCCAGGCGCAGGACGTGGTCCTGGTGCAGCTGGAGCTCGGCGGCGTCCTCGATCGTCACGATCCGCTCGTCCTCGGGGATGAACGAGGAGATGACGTTGAGCGTCGTCGTCTTGCCGGAGCCGGTGCCGCCGGAGATGACGATGTTGCGCCGGCCCATGACGCAGGCCTTGAGGAAGTCGCGCACGCTCGGGGTGATCGTGCCGAACGCGATGAGGTCGGCGTCGGTGTACGGGTCCTGCGAGAACTTGCGGATCGTCAGCATCGCGCCGTCGAGGGCGATCGGCGAGATGACCGCGTTGACGCGCGAGCCGTCGGGCAGGCGGGCGTCGCAGAGGGGGCTCGCCTCGTCGACGCGGCGGCCGACGCGGCCGACGATCTTGTCGATGACCCGGCGCAGGTGCGCCTCGTTCGAGAAGTGGGTCTCGACCGAGTACAGCTTGCCGCTGCGCTCGACGTAGATGCTGTCCGGGCCGTTGACCATGATCTCGGAGATCTCGGGGTCGCGCAGCAGCGGCTCGAGCGGGCCGTGCCCGAGGATCTCGTCGGACACCTCCTGCGCGATGCGGGTGCGGTCCGCGTGCGAGAGCGGGGTCTGCTCGGCGTCGATCGTCTGCTGGAGCGTGGTGCGGACCTGCTGGGCCAGCTCGGCCTCGGGCAGGTGGGGGTCGTACAGGCGCGGGCCGAGGCTCTCGATGAGGGCCTGGTGGACCCGGCCCTTCACCTCGCCGAAGGGGTCGAGCACCCGGCGGCGGGGCACCGTCCCCGGTCGGGGGCCGGCACCGCCGGCGGTCGTCGGCTGCTGGGCTTGGGAGACCGCGGCCTGGGCGCGGCGGACGCTGTCGAGACGGTCGGCGAGGCTCATCGACGGCTCCTGAAGAGACCTCGGCGTGCGTGGGCGTCGACGGGCTCGACGTCCTCGCCCGCGGAGCGGGGGCGGATGTGGTGGTCGACGAGGTCGCGGATGGCGACGCTGACCGGCAGCTTGGGCTCGTCGAGGACGATCGGGACACCCCGGTTGACCGACGCGGGGACGGTCAGCGAGCTCGGGATGTTGACGGCGATCGCGGTCTTGATGGCGGACTCGACGTCCTCGGGGCGCAGGCCCACCTTGGCGTCGGCGCGGTTGAGGACGATGACGCGGGAGTCCTTCGGGCTGCCGATCATGTCGAGGGTGTCGATGGCGACGCGGAGGTTCTTGACCGCCGGGATGTCGAGCGTCGCGATGAGGACGAGGATGTCGGAGAGGTCGACCGAGGCGAGCACGTGCTCGGTGAAGCTCGGCGGGGTGTCGACGACGACGAAGTCGTAGGTGCGGCGGGCGACCTTGATCAGCTCGGCGACCGTCGAGACCGGGATGCGGTCGGCGTCGCCCGGGTCGTTCGGGGCACAGATGACGTCGAGGCCGCTCGACTCGTGGGTCGTCACCAGGCTGCGCACGCCCTCGTCGTCGATGGTGCCGGCCATGGCGACGGCGTCGAACACCGAGCGGTCCGGGACGAGCTGGAGGCTGATCGCGACGTCACCGAAGGAGAGGTCGAGGTCGATGAGGAGCGTCTTGTGCCCGAGCCGGGCCAGCTGGCAGGCCGTGTTCGTCGAGACGGTCGTCTTGCCGACCCCTCCCTTGGCCGAGAAGACCGTGATGATCTTGCCGTCCTTGGAGCTGCCGCCGCCGGCGTGCCCGACGAGCCGGGAGGTGAGCTCACGGCTGCGGCGCAGGGCGTCGGCGAGGCCGGTGTGGTCGTCGGCGCCGACCACCTCGCGGATGCCGGAGCGCAGCGCCTGCGAGAGGGTCGTCACGTCGATGCGCGAGCGCAGGAGGATGACGCCGACCTCGGGGCGGTCGAGGCGTGCACCCTCGGCGAGGGTGCACGCGTCGTCGAGCGGGACGTCGGCCCCGATGACGACCTGGTCGACCAGCGGGTCGTCGTGCAGCGTGCGGGCGACGACGATCGAGGAGTCGAGGGCCGTCGTGTCCGGTCCGAGGGCGAAGCGGTAGCGCTCCACCGCGGTGGGGTCGGTGTCCCAGAGGATGTTCACCGGGCCACGACCTTCGTGATGTTGAGGTCGTCCGCCTCGAGGGTCGGGCTGATCTTCAGCTCCGATCCGCGCAGGGCGGCGTAGAGGGTGCTGCCGTTGATCGCGTGGACGAGGCGCACGGCGTCCTCCGGGGTCACCTGCAGCGTCACGAGGAAGCTCGCGCTCTGGGCGGCCGCCTCGCCGTCGGTCGTCTGCGCGGGGGTGAGCGAGGCGTCGCCCATCGCGATGACCTTGACGTTGTCGAGGAGGACCGAGGTCTTCTGGATGCCGGTCGTGGCCGCGGCGGCGTCGCCGCCGCTCGAGGCGCCCTTCTCCGCGTAGGTCATGAAGACCGTCAGGTAGGAGCCGGGGGTGACGAAGTTGCCGACCCGCGCCGGGTCCTGGAGCTGCACCGACACGGCGAGCTTGCCCGGGTCGATCTGCAGCTTCTTCTCGCCGACCGGGGTGTCGCCGAACGCGGCCCCGAGCACGTACTGCCCGGGCTGCACGTCGGTGAGGGCGACGAGGTCGCTGTTGTTCTCGTCGACCTTCTCGAGCGCGCCGAGCGGCTTGGCCCGGGCGGCGACGTCGGTCTGGACCAGCTGTCCGAGGCGGACCGCGTCCTTGAGCGAGGTGCCGGCCGGGATCACCGTGTTGGACACGTAGACCTTGGTCGGGCTGGCGGCGGCCACGGCGCGGGCGTCCGCCCCACGGGCGTACACGAGGACGAGGACGGCACCGACGAGCGCGATCACGGCGGCCGTGAGGATGGCGAGGATACGACGACCCATGGGGATGGTGTCCTTACAGAGGTGAGTTCAGGAGCGTGTGCCGACCCGCCACGGTGGGCGGGTGTCGTGCGGTCGGTCCGATGTCGCCGTCAGAAGCTCGTGGCGGCGGTCTGGAAGATGGAGCTGAGGTTGCGTCCGAGGACGGTCACCGCCGCGACGATGACGATGGCCACGAAGCCGATCATCAGGGCGTACTCCACGGCGGTGGCGCCTCGCTCGCCCCGGGCGACGGGCGTCCGGGCGAGGAGGGTGGCCGATCGGGCGAGGGTCCGGCGGAGGAGCGTGGTCATCACGTCACCTGCTTTCGTCCGATGTGGGTCGGGGCGCCGGCCGCGTCGGTGCTCCGACGGCGACCGACGCCCCGACGTGTCGTCCTGGTTCGCTCAGACGCTGTTGGCGACCGAGTTGAACATCGACTTGAGGTTCGTGCCGAGCAGCGCGACGGCGACGATGATGACGACCGCGATGAGGGCGACCATGAGGCCGTACTCCACGGCGGTCGCACCCTTCTCGGAGCGGAGGTCGTTGAACTTCATCTGGAGCTTGACGAGGGCCTTGGTCATGACGGGTGTTGCCTTTCGGTACGAAGGGGTGCTGTCGAGCAGTCACCACGCTGTCAGGTCCGGCCCCGGAGCGGCATGGACCGATGGGCCCGAACACCGCCCCCCGTACGGTGCAGCCGGGTCAACCGTTCGGCCGATCGCTCACCGGGACCGCGCGCCGGCCGTGACATGCTCGTCCACGACCACCCACCGCCACGAGGCCAGCGAGATGTCCACGACTCCCGAGCAGGATCGCGAAACCCGGAGTGCCAGAACGCCTCTGGTGATCGCTTGGGGTGTCTGTGCGGTGCTCGCAGGCCTCCTCCTGCGGCTGCGCACGGCTCCGGACGTCGACCTGTGGCTGCACCTGCGCATCGGGCGGTCGCTGCGCGACGGTGAGTGGTTCGGCACGCTCCCCGACCCCCTCTCGGCCCTCGCGGACCGTCCGTACGTGCCGACCCAGTGGCTCGCGCAGGTCGGGATGAGCGTCGTCGACGACGTCGCCGGCGTCACCGGGCTCCACGCCGTCCGGGCGCTCCTGCTCGTCGCCCTCGCGGCGCTGCTCGCCGCGACCGCGCGCCGGTGGGCCGGCCCGCTCGCCTCGGTGGTGGTCGCGACCGCGGCGCTCGTCGCGACGTCGGCGGCGTGGGGAGAGAGGCCGCAGCTGCTCGGCCTCGTCCTCGCCGCGTGGTCGCTGCACCTGTGGGCCGGGACGCTCGTCGACGGGCGCCCACGGTGGTCGCTGCTCGCCGTCGCCTGGCTGTGGTCCTCGGTGCACGGGTCGTGGCCGCTCGGCGTCGGGTTCGGGGTGCTCGTGCTGCTCGCGCTCGCGCTCGCGCCCCGCCCCGCCCCGGTCCCGTGGGGCCGGCTCGTGGTCCTGCTGGTCGGCACCGCCCTCGTCCCCGTGCTGGGGCCCCTCGGCCCCCGGGCGCTCGTCGAGCCGTTCGCGGTCGGGATGGCGGCCCGCTCCACGGTCAACGAGTGGAAGCCGCCGGCCCCGGGCAACCCGCTCCTCCTGCTCGTCCTGCTGCTGGCCCTCGTCGTGCTCGTGCGCCTGGTGCGCGCGCGGCGGCTCGACCTCCCGTCACTCCTCCTCGCCGGCGCCGGCGTCGTCCTCGCGGCGTCCTCGGTCCGCACCATCGCGGTCGGCGCGCTCCTCGTGGCACCCGCCCTGGCTCGCACCCTCCGCGCCGGGGCCGCTCCGGCACGGCGGGAGCGGCTGCCCGGGCTCGTCGTGGCGGGGGTCTTCCTGCTCGTCCCCGGCGTGGTGCTCGGGGGGCCGGAGGCCGGGCCGCTGCCGCGGACCGTCGGCGCGGCGGTCGAGCGGCTGCCGGCCGGGACGCCGACGGTCGTCGACGCCTACGCGTCCGGCTGGGTGCTGTGGGCCCACCCGCAGGTCCGGGTGCTGCGCGACCTGCGCGCCGAGGTCTACTCCCCCGCGACCGCCGCCGCCTACGAGACGTTCTCGGCGACCGGCCCCGGCTGGGAGGCCTACGCCGACGAGCACGGCGTCGACGCCGTCCTCACCCGGGTCGGGGAGCCCCTCGACCGGGGGCTGTCCGGTGCCGCCGGCTGGTCACGGGCCGCGGGCGAGGGCGAGTGGGTGCTCTGGCGGCGCGGGTGACTCAGCCGTCGCGCTCGAGGACGGCGTAGCCACCCACCTCGCGCACGACCCGCCAGCCCGCGGCGACCACGGGTGCCGTCGCGTCCTGCTCGACGACCACGACCCCGATGTCGGCTCCGGCGGGCACGGTGCCGTCGTGGAGGAAGTCGAGGAGGTCGCTCTGCACGTCGCGCGGGAACGCGTCGATCGGGTTGGCGGCCCAGACCCGGACGCCCTCGCGGGCCAGCGTCTCGGCGAACGGCTCGACGGCCAGCACCGGACGCCCGGCGGCCACCTCGCGCACGGCGCCGACGGCCGACTGCCCGGGGGCGCCCACCGACGGACCACGGCCGGCGAGCACCACCCCCGAGACGCCGGCAGCCGCGGCGAGGGCCACCACGGGCACGAGGGACGGACGGCCTGCGGACGACCCCCGCCCGGTGGCCACGCGCGGACGCATCGCGGCGGCGGCGAGGAAGAGCAGCAGCCACACGCCGTTGCGGGCCGCCGACGCCGTGCCGAGCGCCAGCCCCGCCGTGGCGACCCACTCCCACACCGGCATCCGTGCCCGGGCCGCGAGTGCGAGGAGGAGCGCGGCGGCCACGAGCATCGCCACGTCGAGCGGGTGCCCGAGGTTCGGGCGGGCCCAGAGGTCCGTCCCGCGGGCTGCGGCCTCGTTCGCCAGGGCCTGGACGTAGTAGGCGGGCGTCCCGAGCCCGGCGGAGGTGAGCAGGAGGGCCAGCGCGGAGCCCGCACCGACCCCGACGCGGCGCCTCCACGGCCCGCCGCCCGGTGACAGGACGAGGAACACCCCGAGGACCGCGAGCCCCACGAGCACCGCGCCGTGGAGGTTGCCCCAGAGCACGAACAGCGGCACGAGCCACCAGAGGCCGCGGTCCGGGTGCTCGTGCTGCCGGCGCATCAGCGCGACCGCGAGCGCGAACGGCACGAGCGAGAGCGACGGCAGGCGGGTCACCGCGAAGGCGGCCGCCGCACCGACCACGACGAGGGTCGCGACGAGCGCGCCCCGCACCTCGGACCCGCCGGCGCGCCGGCCGTCCGCGAGGACGACGAGCAGCGTGGCGGCGACGAGCACCAGCTGGAGCCCGGCGAGGGCCGGCGTGCCCAGACCGGCGACGACCGACAGCAGCAGCTCGGCGAGGACGATCGGGTTGTGCCACCCCTCCTGCGGCGCGGACGCGAAGGGGATCCCGTCGGGCACGGAGCCGGTCGCCCGCACCGTGTCGCCAAGCGCGACGACCCACAGCAGGTCGGACCCGAGCAGGACGAAGAACGAGAGGGCCACGACCCACGCGGCGACGGCGAGCGAGGCGACCGGGACGCCACGACGGGGCCGGACCGCCGGGGTGGGATCGGCCTGCGACATGACGGGATTCCTCGAGCTGCCGGGGTCGGAGCGGGGGCTCGACCATAATCGACGCTCATGGCCACCGGGAGCACGACACGACCCCGACGCGCCCGTGAGGCCTCCTGGATGGTCGCCACGGTGCTCGTCGCCCTCGGCGTCGGCGCGTGGTCGCTCCGCCTCTGGCAGTGGGACCCGTCGGACCCGATCGCCCTCGGGTGGGACCACACCCAGATCCTGTCGTCGCTGCGCGACATCCACGACCACGGCTGGTACTGGCACAACCCCGACCTCGGCTTCCCCTTCGGCCAGGACGCCTCGTTCTTCCCCGAGCTCAACGTCCTGCACGTCCTCGCCGTCAAGGCGATCGACCTCGTCGTGCCGGGGGTCTACACGGCCGGGGGCGTGTACTTCGTCCTGTCCTTCCCCCTCACCGGCGCCACCGGGTACCTCCTGGCCCGCAGCCAGGGGCTCGGGCGGCCGGCCGGCTTCGTCCTCGGGGTGCTCCTCGCGAACGCCCCGGGGCACGCCGAGCGGTTCGGCCACCTCTACCTCGCGCAGTACTGGGTGGTGCCGGTCGCGCTGTGGCTCGTGCTCGAGGTGGCCCGTGGCCGGGCCCTGCTGTCCCCCCGGGGCGGACCGGTCCCGTGGTGGCGCGGCGGCCGGACGCTCGTCACCGTCGCGGCCGTCGTCGTCGTGGGCGGCAGCGGCGTCTACTACGTGGCCTTCACGCTCGTCCTGCTGGCGGTCGCAGCGCTCGCGCGGCGGGTGGCCGGGGTGCCGGCCGACCTCCTGCGCGGCCTCGCGGTGATGGTCGGCATCGGCCTGGTCATCGCCGTGCCGCTGGCCGTGGCGCGCCTCGGGATGCGCGGCGTGCTCGTCACCGGCCGGGTGCCGGCCGGTCGCAACCCGGCCGAGTCGGAGCTGTTCGCCGGCAAGCTCATGGACCTGCTGCTCCCGTGGCCCGACCACCGGGTCGAGGCCTTCCGGTACCTCACCCTCGCCTACCGCTCGGCGACGCGGGCGACCGTGGAGACCTCGGCGCTCGGCGTGGTCGGCGTCGCGGGGATGACCGGCCTGGCCGTCATCGGGCTGCTCGCCCTCCTCTCCGGTCGGCGCGCCGACGCCGAGCACCTGCGCTGGTCCGGGCTGATGCTCGTGTCGTTCCTCCTCTTCACGGTCGGCGGCCTCGGCTCGTTCGTCGCCGTCTTCGCGACCCCGCAGGTGCGGACCTGGTCGCGGGTCTCGCTCTACATCCTCACCCTCGCCCTGCTCGCGGTCGGGGCCTGGCTCACGCGCCTGGAACGACGCCGCGGGATGCTCACCGCCGGCCTCGTCGCCGGCGCGCTCGTCGTCGTCGGCAGCCTCGACCAGACCAACCCCGCGGTCGCGCCCGACCACCGCGCCATCGCCCGCGAGATGGCCGGGCTGCGCGCCTACACCTCGTCGCTGCAGGACCGGGTCGGAGCCGGGTGCGGCGTCTTCCAGGTCCCGGTGCTGCCCTACCCCGAGACGCTCGGGCCGGGCACGATGCAGGGCTACGACCAGCTCAAGCCGTACCTCGCCTCGGACGACCTGCGCTTCAGCGCGGCGGCGATGCGCGGCACGGAGGCCGCGACGTGGCAGTCGGCGGTCGACCCCTCCGACCTCGCGGCGCTGGCGGCCGACCTGCGCTCGGCCGGCTTCTGCGCGCTCGAGGTCGACACGGAGGGCTTCTCCGACGCCCAGGACCCGTCGGACCGCCTCACCGCGGCGTGGGGCGAGCCGGTGGCCCGGACCGCCGACGGCACCTTCGTCGCCTGGGACCTGCGCCGGGTCGGCGCGGCCGGTGAGGGCGACCACGCGCGGCGCGCCCAGGTCCTCGCCCCGGTGCTCGCGTCGGTGGGCGGCTTCGAGCCCGAGACCGTGGACGGCACCTACGGTCAGTACGTCGGCCCGTACGCCGGTGTGTCGCTGGCGAACCCGGGCGAGCCCACACGGGTCACCGTCTCGATGGACGTCCGGGGCGTCGGCGCCGAGCGGCGGGAGGTCGTGGTCACCGACGGGGACCGGGAGGTCGCCCGCGTCGTCGTGTCCGACGCCTCCCCCACCCGGGTCTCCTTCGCCGTCGAGGCCGCGCGCGGGGCGACCGACCTCTCCGTCACCGTCTCGGGAGCCACCGACAAGGACATCGAGACCGAGCGCGTCACGACGGCGTTCGTCAGCGACCTCACGGTGACGGCGGAGGGCGGACGCCGCGCGGTCGCCCTCACGGACCGGACGAGGACCGGCTGGGTCCTGCCCTGACCGCTGCCCCGCGCGGGGCCGGGTGGCTCAGGAGGCGGTGCGCCGGAAGGTCACGCGCAGGTGGCCGACGAAGCTGAGCAGGACGACCCCGACGAGGACGAGCAGCTGCGCCACGAGGGGTCGCAGCCCGGCCACCTCGACGAGGGCGGGGACCCCCACGAGGCTCAGCGCGGCACCCGTCCACCACACGCCGAGGAACGCGACGAGCTGGCGCCCGAGCGGGCCCTCGGCGCGGAAGACCTGACCACGGTAGGCGGGGAACGCGAAGATCATCGCCGCCAGCTGGGCGGCCCCGAGCGCGACGACGTAGTTCGCCCCGGCGGCCAGGGTCGCGGCGAGGACCGACAGGTACACGACCTGGGTGACGCCGCCGACGACGCCGTAACGCACGACGACGGGCAGGTCGGCCCACCGACGGCGCACCCGTCGCGCGGGCGCCGCGGTCCGGGACGCCGGGGCGAGGGTCGTCTCAGCCACGCGCCGGCCCGATGACGGTGACGGCGGGCACGCAGGCGTAGCGACGACGGACCTCCGCCTCGGGGCGGTCGCTGAGGACGGTGGGGTCCGCCGCCGCGCGCAGCAGGTCGCACTCCTGCACCACCGTGAGCCCGCCCTGGGGGGTGTCACGACGGCCGGCCTCCGGGCGGTCACCGTCGAGCAGGATGCGCGTCGCGACGTCCGTCACGAGCGGCCCCCCGGACCAGACGACCTGGGCTCGCTCGGCGCCGGACACGTCGAGGAGGCGCAGCACGGTGGCCCCGTCGACCGTCGACCACGCGCCCCCGAAGGCGGCCACGGGCGTCACGACGGCGCCGAGCGCGACGACGGCGGCCGTCACCGCGAGGACGCCCCGCCCGACGAGCGTGGGCAGGCGTTGCGCTCGGGCCCGGACGACCGCGAGGAAGGCGACGACGGTGACCATCGACAGACCGAGGACCGTGCTGTGCCACAGCAGCTTTGCCGGGTAGTAGCGGGTGACGGGGATGCCGAGCCGCACGGCCAGGCCGAGCGCGGTGAGCGCCGGCAGGACGGAGAGGGCGAGGACGACGAGGAGGGTACGGTCGTGACGTCGCACGACCGCGAGCACCGCGGTCGCGGCGAGGCCGAGACCGAGCAACCACAGCGGGACGGGTGCCTCGACGTCGGCGACGACCGCGTGCCCGACCCCGACGGCGCCGACGACCGCGGTCATGGCCGGGAGCGAGGCGGCGGCCACGACGACCCCGAGCCCGGCCGCCCCGGCGAGTCGACGAGCCCGTCGTCCCGGCGCCGCGGCGCGGACCCGGGCGACGGTGGCGACGAGCGCGAGCGCACCCGAGACCGGCAGCAGGAGCTGCCAGGTGTGGGCCATGACGAGCAGGCCGGCCCACGCGGTGAGCGACGCGGTGACCGACACGGACCGCACGAGGACCTCGCGGAGAGGCACGGCGACGACGAGGGCGGCCACCAGCGAGCCCTCGAAGCCGAGCGCCTGGTAGTTGCCGAGGAAGGCCGGCCACAGGGTCGCCGCGCCGGCGGTCGCGGCCGCCCCGGCCGCCGTCCACGGGGCCAGGCCGGCCCGGGTGGCCAGCGCCGAGGTGAGCGAGGCCGTCGCCAGGGCGACGGCGGCGAAGAGCAGCCAGACCATTCCCGCCATCAGGTCGAGCAGTCCGACGAGGTCGGCGCGCTCCGAGGGCGGACCGGTCAGGCTCCGGACGAGCGCGACCGTCGTGTGCCAGGCCCGTGGGTAGCCCCGGACCGAGTAGTCCAGGGCGCCGTGGGCCCGCTCGTCGGCGACGAGGACGAGGTGGCGGACGTGGTCGCCGTTGACGAACCACTCGACCCGCAGGGCGTGCGGCAGCGTCAGCGACCACAGGAGGACGGCCACGAGCACGAGGGCCGGCGCCGCGACGAGCAGCGTTCGCGCCGGGGCCCCCCGGTCGCGGGCCAGAGGCCGCTCCGGCCGACGCCGCAGGTGCAGGCCCAGGGCCAGGGCCACGAGCGGTACCAGCACCAGGGCCGCCGCCGCGGCGCTGCCGGCGCGCGTGGCCAGGGGGCGGAGCCCGAGGACCTGCGCCCCCGTCGCCACGACGACGACGCCGGCGAGGACGAGGACGAGCACGACGAGACCGTCGGCGAGCGGGCCGGCGGCGTCGCGCGGGCGCGGCCGCGGCGACCCGGCGGTCGGCGCGGTCACCCGGACCGTCGCGGTGCTCATCGCGGCGAGCATGGCACGCGGCGGCGCCGGCGGGCGCGGCTCCGGAGCCGCATCCGCCGGCCGGGTCGGGTCGCGCCTCCACCGTTCGGCCAGTCGTCGCGGACATCCGGCTCGGGCCCGGGCCCGCGTCCTGTACGACGTGCGCAGGCCCGCACTAGCGTCGAGGAGCGCCCCGGCCCGCGGGGCCCCGAGCAGCGGTGGAGGTGCTGTGACCGGCATGCTGCGCACCCTCGTGGTCGTCCCCGCGCTCGACGAGGAGCACACCGTCGCGGCCGTCGTCGCCGGCGTGCGTCGCGACCTCCCGGGCGCTGACGTGCTCGTCGTCGACGACCACTCCTCCGACGCCACGGGCGCCCGCGCCGCCGCCGCCGGGGCCGTCGTGGCGCGGCTCCCGTTCCGGCTCGGGGTCGGCGGCGCGGTCCGCACCGGCTTCACCTACGCCGTCCGCGAGGGCTACGACGTCGTCGTCCAGGTCGACGGCGACGGCCAGCACGACACCCGGCACCTGCCCGAGCTCGTCGCCGCCCTGGAGGCGGGAGCCGACGTGGTCGTCGGCGCGCGCTTCGCCGGAGCCGACCCCTACGGCGTCTCGCGGACCCGCCGGGCCGTCATGGCGATCCTCGCGCGGCTCGTGTCCGCGATCGTCGGGTCGCACCTGACCGACGTCACCTCCGGCTACCGCGCCGCCGGCCCGCGCGCGGTCCGCGTCTTCGCCGAGCACTACCCGGCCGAGTACCTCGGCGACACCCTCGAGACCCTCGTCATCGCGCGGCGCTGCCGCCTCGTCGTGCGCCAGGTTCCGGTGCGGATGACGGCACGCGAGCACGGCCGCCCCAGTCAGGGCGTCGTCGGGTCCGTCGTCTACCTCTCGCGCGCCGTGGCCGCCATCGGGCTCGGGATGGTGCGCCGCTGGTCCGTGCCGGTCCCGGTGGAGGGCGCCCCGTGAGGCCCGACGGCTACTGGCTCGGCCTCGTCGGGGGCGTCATCGTCCTCCTCCTCAGCCTCGAGCTCGTCCGCCGGCGCCAGGTGCGTGGGCGGCTCGCCCTCGCCTGGGTGGTCCTCGGCGCGGCCGCGGTCGTCCTCGCCCTCTTCCCCGACCTGCTCGGTGACCTCTCGGCGGCGGTCAACGTCCAGGTGCCGCTCAACCTCGTGCTCTTCTCCGGCGTCCTGTTCCTCCTCGTCGTCTCGATGCAGCTGGCCAGCGAGGTCGGTCGCCTCGAGTCGCGCACCCGCCGGCTCGCCGAGGAGGTCGCCCTGCTTCGCGCCCACCTGCCCGCCGCGGGTGGGTCGCCCGCCGTGGACCCGTCGGCCCCGGACACCGCCGGCGCCGCCCGACCGACGACCCCCCGGGCGTCGTGAGGACCTCCGTCGTCGTCGTCGGCCACGGGCCCGAGGCGGGCCTCGAGGCGTGCCTCGCGTCGGTCACGGCGCAGATGGGACCGGGCGACGAGGCCGTGCTCGTCGACAACGGGCTGACCCGCAGCGTCGACGTGCCCGGCGTGCGCCGGCTCGACGCCGGGGGCAACACCGGCTTCGCGGGCGGCGCGGTGACCGGGGTGGCGGCGACGAGCGGCGACGTCCTCGTGTTCGTCAACAGCGACGCCACGATCCTGCCGGGGTCGCTCGACGCCCTGCGGTCCGCGCTCGGGGACGAGTCGGTCGGGATGGCTTGCGGCAGAGTCGTCTTCGAGGACCGCCCCGACACCGTCAACGCCGCCGGGAATCCTGTGCACGTCACCGGCCTCTGCTGGGCCGGGGGCCTCGGCGAGCCCACGACGCAGCACACCGAGCAGCGCGACGTCGCCTCCGTCACGGGTGCCTTCTTCGCGATGCGCCGGGCAACGTGGGACCGCCTCGGGGGCCTCGACGCCGACTTCTTCATGTACTACGAGGACACCGACCTCAGCCTGCGCTGCCACCTCGCCGGGCTGCGCGTCGTCGTCGTCCCGGAGGCCGGCGCAACCCACGCGTACACCTTCAACCACAACCCGAGGACGATGTACCTGCTCCAGCGCAACCGCCTGACGAGCGTCCTCACGACCTACCCCGCTCCGCTCCTGCGGTGGGCGCTCCCGCTCCTGCTCGCGAGCGAGGTCGCCCTCGTGGCCGTCGCCGCCCGCGACCGGTGGCTGCGCGAGCACCTCAGCGCGCTCGCCTGGCTCGCGCGCCACCCCCGCCACCTGGTCCGCCGCCGGCGGCGGGTGCAGTCGCTCGTCACCCACCCGGACGCGCTCCACGACGTCCTGACGACGACCCTCTCCGCGGCACAGGTGCGCCCCGCCCCGGGGCAGGCGCTCCTCGACCGGCTCGTGGCCGGCTACTGGCGGCGCGCGGTCGTGGGCTCGCGGGCCGCATCGCCCCGGGCGGCACGCCCGCTCGGCGAGAGCGTCCGATGACGTCGTTCGCCGGCCGTCCGGGCGCCGTCGTCCTCGCGGCGTACCGCCCCGACCCCGACCTGTTCACGGTGCAGCTGCGCTCGATCCGCGACCAGACGCTCGGCTCCTTCCGCTGCCTGGTCGGCGCGGACGGCGGCCGGGACGAGGTCCGGCGGCTCGTCGTGGCCGCCGTCGGTGACGACCCGCGCTTCGAGGTCGTGGGGTGGGACGACAACGTCGGGCTCTACCTCAACGTCGAACGTCTGCTGGGCTCGCTCCCCGCCGACGCCGCGTGGGTCGCCCTCGCCGACCAGGACGACCGCTGGTACCCCGACAAGCTCGAGCGCCTCGTCCCCCACCTCGACGAGGTGGCGCTGGTCTCGGGACAGGCGCGGGTCGTCGGCTGGCCCAGTGGAACGGTGCTCGCGACCTCGACCTCGCGCCACGCGGTGGTGTTCGAGGACCTGCTGCTCGAGAACCAGGTGACGGGCGCCTTCACCGTGTTCCGCCGGGAGCTTCTGGACATCGCACTCCCGTTTCCTCGCCTGCACACCGTGACACAGATGCACGATCATTGGCTCGCCCTGTCCGCGGCGGCCTCGGGCGGTTGGCTCGTCGAGCACACGGTCGTCCAGGACTACGTCCAGCACGGAGGCAACCTCGTCGGGGAGGTGGCACTGCACCGGCGATGGACCCCACGACGTGCCCTGGCGCGCTTGCGGACGCTGGCCGACACCTACGAGGGTGGCCACTCGCCGGCGCAGTCCCTGCGGGCGGCCCACACCCTCGCCTTCGGGTGGCGACGCCTCACGGTCGAGACCCTGACCACCCGCGTCGACGAGCCGGACGACGCCCTCCTCCGCGCCGCCTGGGTGCTGAGCCTCCGGTCGCGGAGGCGCGATGCGCTCCTCCTGCTCTGGCGCGGGCTGCGCTCGTCGTCGGTCTCGCCCTGGGTGATGGCGACGATGGTGCCGGGGCTGCCCACCGAGCTCCGCCTCCGAGCGGGAGCGGCACCTCAGGCGCGTTAGCGGCTCGTCGTCCGCCTGACGGCGCGAAGCTGTACGAGAAGGACGGCGAGCTCGACGACGAGGGTCACCGCGAGGATCGACCGAAGGCCGCCCAGCGCCGCTGCGACACCCCCACCGAGGGCGATCGCGACCGCACCGAGCGACGTCGAGACGGCCAGGACGCGTCCGAGCCCGAGCGGGACCATCACGGCCAGGGCATTCACCTGCGTGAGCACGAGGACGGCAACGAGCACGGAGAAGAGAACCCGGTCGACTCCGGGAACAGCGGTGTCGCCGGAGGACAGTGCGGACACCACCGGCCCGGACAGCGCACCGAAAGCCACAGACACGAGGCCCGCGACGACGGCGGTCGTCGCCAGTGCCCTTCGTGCGCGGCGCCCCATCGCCTCGGCACCTCCACCCGGGACCCAGGACTGGGTCACCTGCACCAGGGGGGCGGCCCCTGCGACGACGTACCTCACGAGCCGGTCGAGCAGGAGGAACGTGGGCACCGCGGGAGCCCCGGAGGCCGCCATGAGAAGGGCAGGACCTTGGCCGTTGACCCCTGCCGCCGCCCCAGTGGCCAGCAGTGCGCGGTGCCCGACGAGGAACGACGCGACCGTCGACTGCGGCGGAGCAGGAGCCGGCCGATGGTCGGCGCGAACCGCACGGAGGCTGAGGACCACAGCCACGCTCGCCCCAGCGGCATAGACGAGCGCGTAGGCGACCGACGACGGGTACACCCACGTGAGCGCGACACCGGCCACCGCCGCCGCGTTGAACGGCAGGACGTCCGCCTTCAGCCATCGGGCGGGCTCACCGCGTCCGATGAAGTACCAGGATGCGGCGAGCGACGAGGCGAGGGTCGCCGCGGCCGTCGTGGCGGACACGGCGAGCGGCCCCGGGGAGATGGCGGAGAGGACGAGGAGAAGGACGGCGAAGGTCGCCCCGGCGCAGACCACGCGCGCCCGCAGCGTTCCCAGCAGCGCGCCGGGCCGCTCCGCGGGCTCGCTCGTCGCCACGAGTGAGCCACCGAAGGTCACCAAGCCACCTGAGGCGAGGGTCGCCCCGAGGAAGCCCGCGATCTGACCGACGGAGACCGTGGCCCACCCCACGGGTCCCAAAGTCGCCAGCAACCCGACGGTCTGCACCACTCCCCCGACCAGCTGGACCGCGAGGACGGCCCCGAAGCCGGCCAGGGGACTCGCGGCGGCGCGCCTGATGCGGCCCGTCAAGCCGAGGACCCTCGGGGCCGCCGAAGCCGTCGCGCCGCAGCCCCCACGAGGAGGAGCAGCCGCCAGTAGCGGGTCGCGACGGCCTGGAAGCGTGCCTCGTCACGAATTCCGAAGGCCATCGCGCGCAAGGGCAGACGGACGGCCCGGTCGACTGGTGACATCAGGTCGGCAGCGGCCGACACCGACGCCTCGTCGGGCAACGTCCCCGACGGAGCCTCGCCCCGGCCTCGGCGGACACCGCAGAGGTAAAGATCCGCGGCACGTGGTGCGTGGACGAGCAGGTGCTGGTCGAACCACTCGACCAGCGGCAGCGACTTCACGTCGTCGATCGACACGTTGCGGTAGTAGTCCAGACCGAGGCTCTGCGTGCCGGGCGACTCGGTTGCAGTCGTCCGTCGTGTCCCGTGCTCGACGCGACCACGCGAGGCGCAGGTGACGATGACGAGACCGCCGGGCCTGGTGAGACGGACCATTGCCCGGAGCGTCTCGCGCCAGTCCGGGTCGTGCTCGAAACACTCGCCGGAGACGGTGACGTCGAAGGACGCGTCCGGTGCCTCGACGTCCTTCCCGGCGGCCACGATGTCGACACCGGGCCCCTCGACGAGGTCGACACCCACGTAACGGCGGGCTGCGGCGAACACCGAACGCACGCTGCCGTTCACGTCGTAGGAGCCCACTTCCAGCACGGAGCCGCCATCGACGAGGTCCCGGTTCGCCTCGACACACGCAGCGATGAAGGCCAGCTGCTCCGGATGGCTCACGACGCTCCTCGATCCAGCCTGGTCCGGCGGAGCGGAAGGCTCACCGGTAAGGACGGCGCCATCGTAGGGCGCAGCGCGTCGCGTGACCGGGAGGTCCGACGCCGGCCAGTGGGCCCCGCGGCTGGGGCCCAGCACGCCGGGTCTGCCCGCTGCACTCGATCGGCCTGCGGCGCAACACTCCCGCAACTACCATCAAGCACGTGCTGCTTGGCTACGTCGCCCCGTCGTGGCGTGCGTCCCGCGGCGTCGGTGGAGCCCTCGGCGCCGCGGCCGCCGTTGCCGCGTCGCCGGCGCCGGTCCGGCGCCGACCCCGATGACCGCCGTCGCCCTCCGGCCGGCCCGTCCCGCCGTCGCCACCCGGCTCGACGCGGTGGTCGCCGTCGCGGTGTTCCTCGTCGCGCGGGCCGTCTCGGCGGTCTTCCTCGTGGTCAGCGCACCCGACCAGATCGCCCTCACCGACTCACCCACGTACCACGTCGAGGGCACCTCCCCCGCGGCGCCGGGGTACTGGCAGGTCATCACCAACTGGGACGGCCAGTGGTACGAGACCATCGCCCGCCACGGGTACCCGGACGACCCGTCGGTCCTCGGCCCACCCGCCGAGCGCAACCCCTACGCCTTCTCGCCCCTCTACCCGTTCCTCTGCCGCGCGGTCATGGCCGTCACCGGGGCCGGGTTCGGCGTCGCCGGGGGCCTCGTGAGCCTCGTGGCCGGAGCCGTCGGCTGCGCGCTGCTGGCGCGCTGGCTCGTGGTCACCCGGGGCCGGATGACGGCCCACCTCGCCGTCGCCGGGCTCGTGTGCTTCCCCACGGCGGTCCTCTTCCAGGCGACCTACACGGAGTCGCTCGCCCTCGCCGTCCTCGTCCCGACCCTGCGCGCGATCCACGAGGAACGCTGGCGCCCCGCGGCCGGGCTGCTCGTCGTGCTCGCCGTCACCCGCCCGATCCTCGCGCCGCTCGCGCTGCTCCTCGGCCTCGCGCTGCTGCTCGCGCTGCGACACCGTGACGACCCGGCCGCCCGGGTCCGGGTGCGGCCGCTGGCCCTCCTCACGGTCCTCGCGGGGGTCTGCACGCTGGCTTGGCCGGTCGCCGTGGCCGTCATGACGGGCGTGCCGACGGCCTACTTCGACACCATGCGCGCCTGGGTGCGTGCGGGTGGGCTCGGCGGCGGATGGGTGGGCGGCCTGGCCCAGCTCGTCGGTCCCGTGCTCGTCGCCCTCCTCGTCGCGACCGCGCTGGCGTTCGCCGTCGTCCGGCTGCGCCGCCCGGACCGGTTCCGGTCACCGGACGGGCTCGGCACCTGGGGGACGAGCTACCTCGGCTACGTCCTGATGACGACCACGGTCAACCCCAGCCTGGCCCGCTACGCCCTCCTGACGCTCGTCCCGGTCGAGCCCCTGCGTCGGGCGCTCACGGGGCCGCTCGACCGGGCCGTCCGCAGCCAGAGCCGCGTCCTCCTCGGCGCCGGCCTGCTGCTCGGCGTCGAGCTCGCCGTGCAGCTGTGGTGGGTCCGGACGCTGTTCGTGGTGACCAGCCCCGTGGCGCTGCCCCCGTGACCGCCACCACGACCTCCCGGACGGTCAGCCCGACGGCGCGCCGCGAGTGGTCGACGCCCGCGTGGACCCGCGTCGCGCCCGTGGCGCTGCTCCTCGTCGTCGTGGCCGTGCGCACCCTCCGGCCGATCGAGGACCCCGACACCTGGTGGCACCTGCGCGCCGGACAGGAGCTCGCGCAGCGGTTCGAGCTCGTCGGGCCCGACCCCTGGAGCCCCTTCACCACCCACGTGTGGATCCGTCACCAGTGGCTCGGCGAGCTCCTCCTCGCGGGCGTCCACGCGGTCGGCGGCGTCGGCGCCGTGGCGTGGCTGGTCACCGTGTTCGCCCTCCTCACCGTCCTCGCCTGCTACGCGGTGGCGCGCCGGCAGGCGTCCGTGCTCGTCTCCACCGCGGTCGCCCTCGCCGCCTTCGTCGGGGCCTCGATGACGGTGACGGCCCGCCCGCAGTCGCTCTCCCTCCCGCTCGCCGTCGTCGCCGCGCACGGCTGGACCGCCACCGCCCGCGACGGCCGCGTGCGCTGGTGGCTCGTGCCGCTCACCTGGGTCTGGGCGTGCTGCCACGGCTTCTGGTTCGTCTCCCCCGTCCTCGGCGGGGTCGTCCTCGTCGGGCTGCTCCTCGAGCGGGCGCCGCGCGCCCTCCTCGTGCGGACCGCGGCGGCGGCGGTGGCGTGCCTCGTGGTGGCCGCGCTGACGCCGGTGGGCCCGCGCCTGCTCGCCGCCCCCTTCGAGGTCGGCCGCATCACCGCGCTCATCGAGGAGTGGCAGCCCCCCACGCGCGACCTGCCGGCCTTCGTCGTCACCGTCGGGATGGCGCTCCTGCTCGTCGCCCTGCGCTCACGCGGGCCGCTGCCCTCGTGGCCGGAGATCGGCGTGCTCGGGCTCGCCTCCTACCTCGTCGTCAGCCACGGGCGGACGGTGTCGCTCGCGGCGGTGCTGCTCGTGCCCCTCCTCGCTCCGGCGCTCGAGCGACTCGTCCCCTTCGCGCGGGAGCGTGTCGCCCGCCCGGAGGTGCTGGCCCTCGCGGTGGCCGCGGTCCTCGCGGCGGGCGCCTCGGCGATCTCGGTCACCGGCGCCGTGACCCGCCCCGCGGGCTTCCCGACGGCCCTCGCGTCCCCCCTCAGCGCGCTGCCCCGCGGCAGCGTCGTGTGCAACGACTACGACGCGGGCGGATGGCTCTGGTGGGCGCACCCGGCGCTCGTCCCGGTGGTCGACGGCCGGACCGAGCTGTACGACGCCCGTGACATCGAGGACTACGCCCGGTTCGCGGCGGGCGGTTCGGGCACCACGGCCCTCGCGGAGCGCCGCGGGTGCGCGGTGGCCCTCGTCCGCACGGCGTCTCCCGCGGAGCGGACCCTCGTGGCCTCCGGGTGGGGGGCGTCGGCGCAGGCCGACGGGTGGGTCCTCCTGCGCCGTCCGGCGGCGTCCGCCGTCCCCTGACGGGCCGTGCAGACGCCGAGGGCCGCCCGGACGGTGTCCGGACGGCCCTCGTGGGTGTCGGTCGGGGGACGACCGACGACCTCAGTAGCGGTAGTGCTCCGGCTTGTACGGGCCGGCGACGTCGACGCCGAGGTACTCGGCCTGCTCCTTGGTCAGCTCGGTGAGCTCGACCCCGAGCGCCTCGAGGTGCAGCTCGGCGACCTTCTCGTCGAGGTGCTTCGGGAGGGTCTTGACCTCCGGCTTGCCCTCCTCGTCGAAGTACTCGTCGGTCTTGCCGAACAGCTCGATCTGCGCGATCGTCTGGTTCGAGAACGAGTTCGACATGACGAAGCTCGGGTGACCCGTCGCGTTGCCGAGGTTCATGAGGCGACCCTCGGACAGGACGATGATCGAGTCGCCGTCGTCGAACGTCCACTCGTGGACCTGCGGCTTGATCTCCTGCTTCTGCACGCCCGGGACCTTCGCGAGACCGGCCATGTCGATCTCGTTGTCGAAGTGGCCGATGTTGGCGAGGATCGCCTTGTTCTTCATCTGCTGCATGTGCTCGGCGGTGACGACGTTGAAGCAGCCGGTCGAGGTGACGACGATGTCGGCCTGGTCGACGACGTTCTCGAGCTTGGCGACCTGGTAGCCGTCCATCGCGGCCTGGAGCGCGCAGATCGGGTCGATCTCGGTGACGATGACGCGCGCGCCCTGGCCACGGAGGGACTCGGCGCAGCCCTTGCCCACGTCGCCGTAGCCGGCGACGACGGCGACCTTGCCGCCGATGAGGACGTCGGTGGCGCGGTTGAGGCCGTCGATGAGCGAGTGGCGGCAGCCGTACTTGTTGTCGAACTTGCTCTTGGTGACCGAGTCGTTGACGTTGATCGCCGGGAAGAGCAGCTCGCCGGCCTCGGCCAGCTGGTAGAGGCGGTGGACACCGGTCGTGGTCTCCTCGGTGACGCCCTTGATCTCGGCGGCGACCTTCGTCCACTTCTGCGGGTCCTGGCCCATCGTGCGGCGCACGAGCGCCTTGAAGACGCCGAACTCCTCGGTGTCCTCCTCGGTCGTGGGGGGCACCTGGCCGGCGGTCTCCCACTCCTTGCCCTTGTGGACGAGCATCGTGGCGTCGCCACCGTCGTCGAGGATCATGTTGGCGCCCTGGCCGCCCGGCCAGGTGAGGATCTGCTCGGTGCAGTCCCAGTACTCCTCGAGGGTCTCGCCCTTCCAGGCGAAGACCGGGACGCCCTGGGGGTCCTCGGGGGTGCCGTGCGGGCCGACGACGATGGCCGCGGCGGCCTCGTCCTGCGTCGAGTAGATGTTGCAGGAGGCCCAGCGGACCTCGGCACCGAGCGCGGTGAGCGTCTCGATGAGCACCGCGGTCTGCACGGTCATGTGCAGCGAGCCGGCGATGCGGGCGCCCTTGAGCGGCTGGCTGTCGCCGAACTCCGCGCGCAGGGACATCAGGCCGGGCATCTCGTGCTCGGCGAGGCGGATCTGGTGGCGACCGGACTCGGCGAGCGAGAGGTCGCGGACCTTGTGGTCAACGGGCATGCGTGAGCTCCTCAGGAGGTCGTTGCGATTCGGTTGACCGGCATCGCCCATCTGGGCCGCGCGTTGCGAGGGTCATCACCCGGGCCGGTGCAGCGCCTCTCAGGATACCGCAGCGGGCGTGCGCCCTCCCAGCCGTCGCCCCGGCCTTCGACGCCGGCGACCTCGGGGTTGGCCGGCGCGGGGAGCCCGCACGTGCGGGGTTATCGCTGTCAGAACCGGTCCTTGACCCCGACAAGCCCGCACGTGCGGGGTTATCGCTGTCAGAACCGGTCCTTGACCCCGACAAGCCCGCACGTGCGGGGTCATCGCGGTGAGAACGGCCGGCGGGCGCGGGCGGGGCGGGCTCGAGGCCTCAGCCGCGCGAGGCGTCCTCGACGGCGCTCTCCCGCGGGTCGGCCGAGACCTCGCCGGGGCCGTCGACGCTCGGGCTGCCGGGGGCGGTGTCGACGTCCGGCTCGAGGTAGATGACCAGGCGCACCTCGGGGACGCTGTCGCGGGCCGCCTGCTCGGCCTCGTTGATGGCGGCGATGACCTCGGCCGCGCTGTCGGTCTCGCCGACGGCGAGCTTCGCGGCGACGAGGACCTGGTCCGGGCCGAGGTGCAGGGTGCGGCTGTTGATGACGCGGTCGACGGCCTCGGGCGACTCGAGCGCGGCGAGGATGCGCTCGCGGGCCCGGGGCGAGGCGGCCTCGCCGACGAGGAGCGAGCCCATCTCGACCGCGAGCACGGCGGCGAAGACGACGAGCAGCACGCCGATCGCCCCCGACCCGATGCCGTCCCAGACCGGGTTGGCCGTCACGAGCGTCAGCCCGACGCCGGCCATCGCGAACCCGAGGCCGATGAGCGCGCCGAAGTCCTCGAGGAGCACGACGGGCAGCTCGGGCGACTTCGTCGTGCGGATGAACCGGACCCAGCCGCGGCCCCGGCGGACCTTGTTCGACTCGCGGATCGCGGTGCGGAAGCTCAGGCCCTCCATGACCATCGCCGCCACCAGCACGGCCAGCGGGACCCACCACCACCGGGACTCGAACGGGTCGTAGTCCTCCTCGCCGAGCGACTCGCGGATCTTCTCGTAGGCCTCGTAGAGGGCGAAGAGCCCACCGAGGACGAAGAGCATGATCGCGACGAGGAACGAGTAGACGTAGCGCTGCTGCCCGAAGCCGAAGGGGTGCTCCTGGTCCGGCGCCCGCCCGGCGCGCTTGCTCCCGACGAGCAGCAGCACCTGGTTGCCGGTGTCGGCGACCGAGTGGATGGACTCCGCGAGCATCGACGAGAAGCCGGTCAGGAGGAAGGCGACGAACTTCGTGACGGCCACCCCGAGGTTGGCGAGCAGCGCCGCGACGACCGCCGCCGAGCTCTCGGCCTCCGACCCCCCGGATGACCCGCCGCTCTTCGTCTCGCTCATGGGGCGATCCTAGGGAGGCCCGGGCCCGTACCGTCGTCGCATGCCCAGCGCACGTGGAACCCTCGACTGGATGCCCGCCGCCGAGCACCCGGAGCTGCTCGCCCCACCGGTCGCCGCGGCGGTCGGCGAGGTCGACGGCGCGCTCGTCGCGGCCATCGACGCCGACCTCGCGGACACCGCCGCGTTCTGCGACGCCTACGACGTCGCGCTCGGGGCGAGCGCCAACTGCGTCGTCGTCGCCGGCCGCCGCGGGGGCGAGACCCGGTACGCCGCCGTCATGGTGCTCGCCACGGACCGCGCCGACGTCAACGGCGTCGTCCGCCGCCACCTCGACGCCCGCAAGATCTCCTTCGCCCCGCACGACGAGGCGGTGGGCCTCACGGGGATGGAGTTCGGCGGGATCACGCCGGTCGGCCTGCCCGAGGGGTGGCCGGTGCTCGTCGACGACGCCGTCGTCGAGGCCGGTGAGGTCGTCATCGGCAGCGGGACCCGCGGCGGCAAGCTGCTCGTCACCGGCGTCGACCTGCTCGCGCTGCCCGGGGCCGAGCGGCTCGCGCTCACCCGCCGCCCGGACTGACCCCGCCGCAGGCGCCGTCCGCGGCGGGGTCCGGCACGAGGACGCGCACGGTGAGGGCGGTGACGACCGGCTCCCCGTGGCTCGGGTGGAAGCGGTGGACCTCCCGGTAGCCCCGGGCGGGATCGAGGCCCACCGCCGACGCCGCCGGGACGACGCCCAGCGGGTTGTCCGGGTCGGCGACGAGGACGACGGCGGAGCACAGGTCCCGCCGGTCCTCCTGCCCGAGGGTGAGGGCCGCCCCCCGGTCGGCGCCCCGGAAGGTCCCGAAGAAGGACGCGCGCCCCAGCGGACGGGTCCCGAGGAGCAGCTGGTAGCCGGCGCCGAACCCGGTGAGGTCGACCGACGGACGCCCGGCCAGGTGCTCGCGCTGCCGCGCACCGGTCAGCCCGCGCACCAGCGCGGTCGTGTCCCGGTCCAGGCCGAGGGTACCGCCCAGCACCGGTGTCGTGGACCTCGCCCCGAGCACCCCACGGCCCTCGACGGCGTCACCCAACCAGAGCACCTGCGTGAGGACCGTCGTCGTCACCAGCGTGAGCGCGACCGGCACCGCGAGCCGGTCGGTGCGGGGCCACCGCGCCCGCACGAGGGCGAGCCCCGTCGTCACGGCGAGGGCCCAGCAGGCGGCCGCCTGGGTCATCGTCGCCGAGAACCCGGTGTTCGTGCCCACGGCGACGGTCCAGGGCAGCACGACGAGCACGCCGGTCAGGACCACGGGTGGGCGGGGGGCGCGGGACGCAGCGAGGGCGAGGAGGCCCAGGGCACCGAGCCCCCACGGCAGGAGCAGCTGCGCGGACTGGGCGCCGTAGCCCTGCGCCGACAGGAGCCACGCGCCGAGCACGGCCACGCCCACCGGGACGACGACGCCGACGACCGTCGCCAGGCCCGTCGGCCACCGCGGCACCGCGCTGGAGCGCACGTCGTGGAGGGCGAGCAGCAGGGGCAGGAGGACGAGCGGGCCGAGGACGAGGAGCACCCGCGCGGGCACCGGGGCGACGCCGAGCATCGCGAGCCACGACGAGTGCGTCGCTGCCGCCTCGTCGACCGCCAGCCCGCCCGCGAGGTGCCGGACGAGACCGGCCGGCGAGAGGCCGGCCACGACGAGGACGGCGGCGCCGGCCCCCACCGCACCGACGAGGGCGCAGGCCACCGTCGGCAGGACCTGGCGACGGCCGGCGCACAGGGCGGCGAGGAGCAGGAGCGCGAGGGCGGCCGCGGTGGTCGGCTTCCCCGTGAAGGCGAGGACGCCCGCCGCACCGGCGAGCGCTCCCCACGCCGGGCGGCGCGTCGTCCAGACCCGGGCGAGGGCGACGACGAGCCAGAGGGCACCGAGCAGCGCGACCACGCGGTAGCCGGGGACGCGGCCCACCCCGACGTAGGCCGTGGCGGTGGAGGCCGCGACGACCACCGTCGTGAGGAGCGACCGGCGTCGCGTCACCTCGACCCCCTCGGCGCGCAGCAGCGCCGACACCGACAGGGCGGCCGCGGCCGCGGTCACGAGGAGCGCGCCGAAGCCCACCGCCTCGAGGAGGGCGACGTCCCGTCCGACGAGCACCCACACCGGGTGCAGCAGGTACTGGACGGTGACGACCTCGCGGTCGAGCGCGACCCCGGGGTGCTCGGCGAGGACGAGGGTCCAGGCGCCGTCCCAGAAGTCGAGGCCGCGTCGGAACGAGGCCAGCTCGAGGACGACGGAGGCCGCCGCGAGCGCGACGACGACGGCCGTCGCGGCACGGTCGGTCGAGCGGGCCATGACGCGCTCCCTCCCCACCGTGCCGGACGGCCGCCACCCTAGGGGCGCCCGTCAGGCCGGCGAGGTGCCGCCGGGGCGGGCCCGGCCGAACGGACGAGTCGGTCCCGGCCCGGGAGGTGCGCTCAGGAGGTGCGGTCGCGCAGGTCCGTGACGTGCCGCGACACCGACGGGTCGAACCCGAGCCCGAGGGCGAGGTAGGTGGCCGCGAAGTCGGTGAGGGCGACGAGCGACGCCAGCCGCTCGAGCGGGTGGCCGGCGCGGGCCTCCTGCTGGAGGACGACCGCACCCGCGTCCTCGGCGGAGGCCACGACGGCGTCGGCGAGGCCGGCCGCGGCCGGGTCGAGGGTGGGGTCGCGCAGGACGAGCAGGCCGAGGCGGGGCATCGCGGGCCCGTCGAGGTAGGGGTCGGCGAAGATGTCGCGCCCGCCGCCCGCTCCCCCGCCGTCGCGGGCCCCGAGGCCCGCCGCGAAGGGCCCGTCCAGCGCGGCGACGGCGGCGCTCGCGGCGTCCGGCAGGCGGCCGTGCGTCGCCGGGACGCGGGCGGTGCGCGAGAGCATCTGCGCGGCCCGGCAGGCGGCGACCCCCGTGAGGGCGCCGTCGCCGAGGACGACCGGCACCGTGCCGTCGAGCGAGGTGGCGAGCACCTTGGCCGGGTTGACGAAGGCGTCGGACGACGGCCGGCACTCCTCGGCCACCTCGTCGAGGACCCGGGCGACCCGCTGCAGCGCGTCGTCCGGGGCGTCGGCGAGCCCGAGGCGGTCGGCGGCGACGAGGACGGGGACGAGCAGCGACCAGAGCGCCGTGCGCGAGGACGGCGCCGGCAGGGCGACCTCGACGTGGACGCCGCGGGCCCGGGCGGTGACGTCGGCCAGCGGCGAGTCGGCCGCCCCGACGGTGAGCAGCGACGCCCCGCGGCGGCCGGCCTCGGCCGCGAGGGCGAGCGGGCCGGCGGCGCGCCCGGACTGCGAGACGGCGACGACGAGGTCGAGGGGGCCGACCCAGCCGGGCAGCGGCCCGTCGGCGCGCAGCATCACCGGGACGGGTGAGCCGGGGTCGGTCAGGCAGTCGAGGACGTCGCCGACGACGGCCGAGCCGCCGAGGGCGGCGACGAGCACGGAGCGCGGGCGCTCACCACCGGCGACGCGCGCGATGCCCGCCTCCTCGGCGGACACGAGGGAGCGCCGGACCTGGGCCCCGGCCTGCGCGAGCGAGCGCAGCGTGTCGCGGGAGTCGAGCGCCGCGAGGGCCTCGACGTCGTCGAGCCGTGCCTCGTCGACCCACCCCATCGCGGCGTCCGTCTCAGGCCGGGTGCCGGGCCTCGTCGACGAGGAGCACCGGCACTCCCTCGTCGATGCGGTAGGCGAGGCCGCAGGCGCCGTTCGTGCAGACGAGCTCGGGACCGGAGGGACCGGTGTCGTCGCGCAGCTCGCTCCGGCACGCCGGGCAGCGCAGGATCTCGCGCAGCCAGGGCTCGAGGTGGGCGCTGGTGCCGGCCGGCTCGCTCATGGGGTCCTCTCCGGGGTGTCTGGACGTCGTCGCCGATCCTCCCACACCGGTCCACCACCCGGCCCGGCCGCGCGGTGCGCCCGGGGACGACCGTGGCCGTCCCACGGCGTGTCCGGTGTTGTGACCTGCGGGGACGGTCTCTAGGGTCGGGAGGAGACGACGCCGCAGGGACGACGCGTGGGAGGAGGCGTTGTGTACCTGGAGGTCCTCGGACGGCTGCGCCTCACGGGCCCCTCGGGCCCGCTGCGCCTCACCGAGCTCGAGAGCGGTCTCCTCGCCCTCGCCGCCCTGCGCGACCAGGTCGGCGTCGACTCCCTCGGCACCTGGCTCTGGGACGGTGAGCCGCCCGCGTCGGCCCGCAACCGGGTGCAGGCCCTCGTGTCGGGCATCCGCCGCAAGGCCGAGGGCACACAGGTCCTCGTGACCGACGGTCGCGGCTACCGGCTGGCCGACCGCGTCGAGCGCGACGTGGCCGTGTGGGCCGACCGTCTGGCGGCGGCCCGGCGGGCGCGGGCCACCGACCCCGTGACGGCCCTCGAGCTCTACGACCGGGCGCTGGCGACCTTCGTGCACGAGCCCCTCCTCGGGCCCCCCGCCACCGCGGCCGTCGAGGTCGAGCGCAACCGGCTCGTCCAGGAGCGGCTCTCGGTGCTCGAGGAGCGCCACGAGACCGCCCTGCGCGCGGGGGTGCACCAGGGCCTCGTCGCGGAGCTCGACGCGCTCTCCGCGCGCCACCCCTTCCACGAGGGGTTCACCGCGCTGCTCGTCCAGGCGCTCGCGGCCACCGGCCAGCAGCGCCGCGCCCTGCAGGTCTTCCACGCGGCCCGCGAGCGGCTCGACCGCGAGCTCGGGGTGCGGCCCTCCGACGCCCTGGCCGGCGCGCTCCAGGCCGTGCTCACCGGCTCGCGCCGCCCGGCGTCCCGGCCGGGGTCGCTCCCCGCCGACGACGCGCCCGCGCTCCCCGCGGCGCTGCCGGTCCCCCGCACGCTCCCGCGGCGGCCCGACGTCGTCGTGGGCCGCGCAGCCGAGGTCGACCGGGTGCTGCGTGCCGCCGCCGGCCTCGAGCACGCCGCCGTCGTCGTGTCCGTCACCGGGCTGCCGGGCACCGGGAAGTCGACCCTGGCCCTCGAGGCCGGCCACGCGCTGCGCGACCGCTTCCCCGGCGGGACGCTCCACCACGACGGCGGCAACCTCCCGGGCGGCACCCCCGTCGAGACCCTCGTGACCACGTTCCTGCCCCTCCTCGGGGTCCACCCCGAGGGCGTCCCGGCGTCGACGCGGGCCCGGGTGGGGCTGCTGCGCTCGCTGCTCGACGCCCGGCGCGTCCTGCTCGTGCTCGACAACGTCGACGGGGACGAGGACGTGGCGCGCCTGGCGGACCTGCTGCCCGCGGGCGCCGGCTCGATGGCCCTCATCACCTCGCGCCGTCCGCTCCCGGGGCTCGCGGCCGGGCACCACGTCCGCCTCGGCAGCCTCGACCCCGCGTCCTCCCGCCGCCTGCTCGAGGAGCTCGTCGGCACCCTGCGCACCGACGAGGCGCCCGAGGCCACCGACGAGGTGGTCCGGCTGACCGGGGGCCTGCCCCTCGCGCTCCGGCTCGCCGCCGGCCGGCTGGCGCAGCGCCCCGACCTCGGCTTCGACGACCTCGCCGCCCGGCTGCGCGGCAGCACCTCCTCGGGCCACGACCTCGCGGTGGTCCACGAGAGCCTCGAGGGGCTCGTCTCCGGTCTGCTCCCGCCGTCGCGGTCCGCGCTCGAGGCGCTGGCGCACCTGCCGGTCGACGCCTTCAGCGGCTGGGTCGTCGGCGGGGTGCTCGGCGACCCGACCGCGGGCGAGGCGGCCCTCGACGCGCTGCTGGAGGCCGGCCTCGTCGAGCCCGTCGTCCGCGAGGGGCACGACACGCAGTACCGCCTGCACGACCTCGTCCGCGCGCACGTGCGCCACACGACCCGGGGCGACCGCCCCGGGGGCGCCGGGCCGAGCCCGTCCGAGGTCGAGCTGCTGGGCTCGGCGGCGGTGGCCCGCGCGGACGCCTTCCTCGTCGACCGGCCCTACCGCCTGGTCCCGGTCCCGCAGCTCCCCGCTGCGGTCGCGCCTCCCGCCCCCTCCCCCGTGGTCCGCCGACGCTCGCGCCGCTTCTTCCGCACCGAGACACCGCTGTTCGTCGCGCTCTCGCGACGCCTCACGCCGGTCCGGCCGGACCTCGCGTGGCGCCTCCTCGTCCAGACCGCCCTGGGGACGGATGCCTCCAGCGACCTCCACGCGTGGTTCGAGGCCGACCGCGAGGTCCGGGGCGCCCTGGTCGGGGCCGACGACGACAGCCGTCTCGGGGTCGCCCACCTGCTGCTGTGCCGCGCCTGGCTCCTCCAGGACCGGCGCTCGGCGTCAGCGCAGGCGCGGGAGCTCGCGGAGGCCGCCCGCCGGCGTCTCCACCTGCTCGGGGCGCACGACGCCGCCGCTGCCGCCTCGCTCGTCGCCGCGCTGGCCTCGGTGTCGCTGGGGCACCGGGCCTACGCGGAACGGGCGGTCCACGCCGCGGAGACGTCGATCGGTCGCGGTGGTGACGCGACGCTCGCGGGCTGGGCGGCCGTCGTCCGCGGGACCCTGCACAACGACTACGACGAGCTCGGCCCCGCTGCCCGGGAGTTCACCCGGGCCCGCCGGCTCCTCGAGGACTCGCCCCGCACCGTCGCCTACGCGCTCGCGACGCTCGAGCTCTCGCGGGTGCACCGCCGCACCGGGGAGCTCGGCCCCGCCGTGCTGCTCATCGACGAGGCGCTCGACCTGCTCGCGAGCATCGAGGCCGTCCACATGTACTCGTACGCCCTCGACGCCCGCGCCGAGGTGGCGCTCGCGAGCAGCCGTCCGCAGGAGGCCCTCGACGACGCGCAGACGGCGCTCGACCGGGCGCTGACCTCGCACGACGCCTTCCTCGCGGCCCGGTCGCGCCGGACCCTGGCCCGCGCGCGGCTCGCTCTCGGCGACCTCGCCGGCGCGGAGTCCGACCTGCGCACCGTCATCGAGGAGTTCACGGCGCTCGAGAGACCGCTCAGCGTGGCCTTCGCCTACCAGGTCCTCGCCGACGTGCTCGACGCCACCGGCGACCGGGTCGGGGCCGGCGAGGCGCTCCGGCTCGAGGAGCAGGCCGTCCGACGGGCCACGCAGGCGCGGGTCGTGGCGCCGCGCCGGAGCAGCCCCGGCCCCGCCTGAGCCCGTCGCGCCGGCCTCGACCGTCAGCCGGCGCGGACGACCGCGAGCACGGCGTCGCGCACCCGCGCCATCGTCGGGACGTCGGCGGCCTCGACGTTGAGGCGCAGCAGCGGCTCGGTGTTCGAGGCCCGCAGGTTGAGCCACCACATCGGGTCGCCGTCACCACCCCGGTGGGTCAGCGTCAGCCCGTCGAGCCGGTCGACCTCCACGCCCTCGGCCTCGGCCCACGCGAGCACCCGCTCCGTGGCCGCGGCCGCGTCGTCGACGGTCGAGTTGACCTCCCCCGAGGCGGAGTAGCGCGACAGGTCGGCCATGAGCACGCTGAGCGGCTGGTCCTGCTCCCCGAGGGCCGCGAGCGTGTGCAGCGCGGCGAGCATCCCGGTGTCGGCGAACCAGAAGTCGCGGAAGTAGTAGTGGGCGCTGTGCTCGCCGCCGAAGACCGCACCGTGCCGCGCCATCTCGGCCTTGATGAACGAGTGGCCGACGCGGGTGCGGACGGCCCGGGCCCCGGTGGCCGCGATGACCTCGGGCACCTGCGCCGAGGTGATGACGTTGTGCACGACCGCGACGTCGGCCGCGTCGGCCCCCTCGGCGACGGCGCGGGCCACCTCGCGGCGGGCGATGAGGGCGGTGATCGCGCTGGGGCTCACCGGCTCCCCGCGCTCGTCGACGACGAAGCAGCGGTCGGCGTCACCGTCGAACGCGAGCCCGAGGTCGGCGCCGTGCGCGACGACGGCGGCCTGGAGGTCGCGCAGGTTCTCGGGCTCGAGGGGGTTCGCCTCGTGGTTCGGGAAGGTGCCGTCGAGCTCGAAGTACAGCGGCTCGACCTCGACCGGCAGCGCCGGCAGGCCTGCCTGCGTGCCCAGCACGGCGGGCACGGTGAACCCGCCCATCCCGTTGCCCGCGTCGACGACGACGCGCAACGGCCGGATGCCGGAGAGGTCGACGAGCCCCCGCAGGAAGCCGGCGTAGTCGGCGAGGACGTCGCGCTCGGTGAGCGTCCCCTGCGGCCCGTCGGGGTCCGCGACCTCGCCGGCGAGGATGCGCTCGGCCAGCACGCGGACGTCGGCGAGGCCGGAGTCCTGCCCGACGGGCCGGGCACCGCTGCGGCACAGCTTGATCCCGTTGTACTGCGCCGGGTTGTGGCTCGCGGTGAACATCGCGCCCGGCCGGTCGAGCGCCCCGCTCGCGTAGTAGAGGCCGTCGGTGCTGCACAGACCGATGAGGACGACGTCCCGCCCGCGGCTGCGCACCCCCTCGGCGAAGGCCGTGACGAGCGCCGGCCCGCTGTCGCGCATGTCGTGGCCCACGACGCACGCCGGCGCGTCGTCCGCGGCGAGGACGACCTCGGCGAAGGCGCCCCCGAGGGCGCGCGCGACCTCCGGGTCGAGCTGGTCGGGGACGGTTCCGCGCACGTCGTAGGCCTTGACGAGGTCGCTGAGGGATCGCGTGGTCACGGCGCCCGAGCCTACGTGAGCACGCCCCGCGGGAAGGCCGCGGGCGAGGTCACTCCACCAGGCGGATGGGGTCGCCGTCGAGCGTGGCGCTCCACGACGTCGTGTCGGCGGGCTGCGAGCCCGCGCCGTAGTTGAACTCCAGGCGCACCCAGCACCCGCTCGGCGAGGAGTCGGTGCACGAGTACGTCGACGGGATCGGGACGGTGATGGTCTGCCAGCGGCCGTTGTAGATGCTGCTCACCGCGATGGTGCAGTCGACGAGGTTGCCGTTGGTGATGCCCTTGCCCTTGCAGCCGCTGAAGGACCCACCGGTCTCGCTCGGCGGCACCACCTTGACGGTGCTGCCGGCCACCGCGCCGTCGCCGATGTCGAAGAGGTTGACGTTGAAGAACTGGCCGCTCGAGTTGCTCGGCACGCGGGCGAGGAAGAACTTGGAGGTGGTGCTCGGGATGTTGGCGTAGAGGACCATCTGCGAGTAGCCCGCGACGGCGATCTTGTCCTTGTCGCCACCGCTCGTGCCGTAGGCCCGCAGCGAGAACCGGTTGTGGCCGCTCTGGGTGTCGCTGCCGAGCCCGTTCGTGTGGACCTGGATGGAGTAGGTCCCCGGCTGGACCGTGCCCGGGATGGTGCACAGCGTGACCCAGCGACGGAAGGTCTCGGCGATCTCCGGGTTGGCGAGGTTCTGCGCCGAGTTCTTCTTGAGGGCGAGGGAGAGGTCCTCGTTGTAGCCGCCGAAGGTGCGGGGCTTGCAGCTCGCGGTGTTGAGGGTCGGCCACGCCGTCGGCTCCCAGGGGTTGCCGGCCGGCCCCTTGATGACGAACTCGGTCTTGGGCTTGGCCCCGGTGGTGAACGGCTGGTCGCCGGTGCACCACGGGGACGTGTTGCCCTTCGCGTACCGCTGCGCGGGGTTGCTGACGTAGGTGTCGGCTGCGGCCAGCGCCGCGGCCTGCGGTAGCTTCGCCGTCGAGAGGTCACAGAGGTCGCCCACGGCGACGAAGGCCGGGTCGAACGCCTCGATCGTCAGGTTCTTCACGGACTGGCGGACGGTGACGGTGAAGACGTGCCCGTTCGGCTCGTAGTCGGCGTTGTCGCCATTGGTGCACCCGTCCGACGTCGAGCTGGTGCAGTAGTCGTTCTGGAAGGCGTCGCCGCTCTGCTTGTTGGCCGGGATGCTGCCGACGTTGGCCCAGAAGGCCCCCGTGTTGTCGCAGTTGGAGCTCCCGGTCGAGCCGACCTCGGGGTCGTCCCCGAAGTGGTTGCAGGGGCTGCCGAGCGGCACCGGGCCGGCGAACTCCGCCGTCGCGTGGCGCGAGACCTTCGTCGCCCCCAGCCCGAGGAACCCGCCGAAGAAGTTGGTGACGGTCGAGTCGACGTCGACGCGCAGGCGCGTCGAGCCACCGGCCAGCGACGGGGAGACCACGGCCCGGTTGACCCCGTTGGTGAACCCGTTCGTGGCGGCGTACCGCTGCGCCTCCGCGTAGGCGCCGAACCGGTCGTCGGGGAGCTTCGTGACGCCGGCGAGCGCGGCGGCGTCGGCGGCCCGCTGGGCGCGCTGGCCCTCGAGGTACCAGTGGCCGACGTCGACCGCGAAGGCCGAGAACCCGAGCAGGACGATGAGCAGCAGCCCCGAGACGACGGCAACGTAGCCGCGCTCGTCGCGCTGACGTCGGCGCAGCGGGCGGGACATCACTCGCACCCCTGCGTCTGGGGCATGGGCTCGAAGCGCAGCACGGCTGACTCCTCGATGGTGATGGAGCTGAAGACGAACTTCGTGAACGCGTTGTGCCGCGTCTTGAGGTACACCCCGATGCGGTCGGGTGGGTTGTAGGAGCACGCCTTCTGGTTGATGGCCGCCCAGTTGGAGTAGGTCGGTGCGAAGCGGGTGCCGTTCCAGCGGAACTTGACGCAGGTCGTGCACCCGCCGGCGAAGCTGCTCGTGCCGGCCGGATACTGGTTGGCCGTGTTCGCCTTGTAGACCCAGAGCTCCTGCACCTGGCCGCGGTTGAAGGCCGTGCCCTCGGCCGCGACGCTGTCGGCGGCGTCCTGGGCGTAGGTGCTGATCCGCGGCTCGGCCGACGCGGTGCGCACACCGGCCCGCACGGCGTCCGCGACGGAGAGGTAGTCCTTGAAGAACATCCCGAACTCGATGATGCCGACGACGAGGAGGATGAACATCGGCGTGACGAGCGCCGCCTCGACCGCCACCGCACCGCGCTCGCCGCGCGGCCGTCGGCGCATCACGGCCCCGTCCCGATGCACGGCTGCGTCGAGGGGATCTGCTCCAGGCGCATGACGACGTCCTCGGTGATGAGCGCGTTGTTGGCGAACATCACCGACGCCTTGTGCCGGTAGACGACCCGCACCCCGACGCTGTCGACGGCGGCGAGCGTGCCCGAGCAGGCGTTGCGGGTGAGCCAGGTCCCGGTGCCGGCGCTCGGCGTGCCGGGACCGGTGAGGGTGAACTTCACGCAGTTGACGGCGCACACCGCCGGCGTCGCGAGGACCGAGGTCGTGCCGACGTTGGCCTTGTAGACCCAGATCTCCGTGACGTCCTGCCAGCGCAGGTCGGTGAGCGCCGAGGCGGCCTGCGTGGCCGCGGAGCGCGTGAACGTCGCGTTGAGGGGGTCGGCGGAGGCCATCCGGGCCCCGGCCCGCGCGCCCGTCGAGACCGAGTAGGCGTCCTTGAAGTACATCGACAGGTCGATGACGCCGGCGAGGATGGCGAAGAGGAAGAGGAAGACGATGGCGGCCTCGAGGGCGACCGCACCGCGCTCGTCCCGGGCGTCGGGGCCCGGTCCGGGGCAGCCTCGAGCGAGGCGGAGGCGCGGGCGTGCCACAGAGGGCCCCTTTCCCTGCGAGCGGTGTGGGCGCTGCCGACGCTAGGCGCGCTCGGCCGCGACCGGAACGGCTCCGAGGACGGGAGGGGCCGAACGGCCGAGGAGGTCGGACCGGCCGGGTGAGGACGCGGCGCGCGCCGGCGTCCCCGAGCGTCTCAGGCCTCGGCGCTGCCCCGCAGTATCCGCAGGTGGCCGCGCCGCGCGACCTCACCGGTGACGGGCGCCTCGGGGGTCACCGGGGCGGCCGCGGGCCGCGGACGACCGGCCTCGCGGACCGCGTCGGCCAGGGCGAGAAGGTCGTCCGACGACGGCTCGGGGTCGGGGTACTCCGTGGCCAGGCGCAGGACCTCCCAGCCCCGGGGGGCGGTGAGGCGGGTCGCGTGCTCGGCGCACAGGTCGTAGGTGTGCGGCTCGGCGTAGGTGGCGAGCGGGCCGAGGACGGCGGCGCGGTCGGAGTAGGCGTAGGTGAGCGTCGCGACCGCCGGCTGGCGGCAGCCGGTCTTCGTGCACTTTCGCGACAGGTTCACACCGAGACTCTAACCGTGCCTGCCACCCGCCCGCGGAGGCACGCCGTAGCATCGACCGGGTGAGCCCACGCCGCCGCGACCGCCACGGGCGGGGCCCCCGGGGCCCCCTCGCCTGGCCGACCGTCCCCGTGATGGCCAGCCGCCGCGAGCGCTTCGACGACCTCGTCCTCGACGCCGCGGACCGCCTGCGCCCCCACCTGGGGAACCGCTACGCGGGAACGGAGTTCGCGGTGCAGGAGGTCCCCCCGACCGACCCCGCGCCGTGGGACGAGCAGGTGGCGCCGCTCGGCCGTCTTATGCGGGCCACGGCCGCGCGCACCGACCGCGTCGTCGTCTACCGCCGCCCCGTCGAGGCCCGGGCCCACGACGACCTCGACCTCGCCGACATCGTGCGCGAGGTCGTCACCGAGCAGGTGGCGGCGCTCCTCGGTGTGCCGGCGCACGAGCTCGACCCGGAGGTCGACCCCGACGCCTGACCGGTCAGGGCAGCGGGAAGGCGCGGCTGACGGGTGAGGTGACGTCGGTCGGCGCCAGGGGCACCTCCGAGAGCAGCTGCTGGGCGGAGGAGCCGGAGGTCGACACCACGCCGCCGCGCAGCGCCCCCGACCCGTCCGTCCGCTCGACCCAGACCGACGCGGCGCCGGCGAGGTCGACGTCGGCGGACCGGTCGGCGAGGAGCGAGACGGTCCGGGTGCGCGACTCGCCGTCGACGACGACGGTGACGTCGGCGGTGCTCGCGCCGCCGGTGCTCACGAGGTGCAGGGTGCGGGACACCCCGGGCGTCGGCGGCAGGGCCAGGCCCGCGACCTCGTCGACGACCGGCCCCGAGACCGCCCAGCCGATGTCGCCGGCGCCCTCCGGGTCCCCGACCCGGGTGAGCACCCCGGCGACGACCGGCACGTCGGAGCGGACGACCACCGCGTACGTGCCCGCCGGCACCGCCGGCAGGGGCAGCTCGGCCACGCCCTCGGCGCCGACGGTGAGGACGGTGTCGGCGCTCGTCGTCACGGGCCCGTCACGGCCGAGGAGGGTGACGCTGGCCACCGCCTCGTCCCCGCCGGGGGTGGCGACGCGCAGCGTGGCCCGGCCCCCGAGCAGCGCGGCGGGCACGACCTGCACGGTCGAGGGGTCGGCCGTCGGCACGGTGGTCTCGGCGCCGAGCGGGGTCGTCCCCTCGATCCACGTGTCGGACAGGAAGGCCGTGAGCCCGCCACCGTCGGCGACGACGTGCACGGCGGGGGTCTTCTCGTCCGCGGCGACGGCGTCGAGGAGGAGGGTCGTGCGACCGCCCGGGGGCACCGTCTCGGTGCGTGCCGGGCCGACCGGCCCCTCGGCGCCGTGGACGGTGACGTCGGCGGTCACGGGGTTGCCGCCGGGGTTGGCGAGGACGAGCCGCTCGAGGCGCCCGGGTCCGGCGCCGCCGCCGAGCAGCCAGAGGTCCGTGGCGGCGGTGCGGCACGGCGTGGTCACCAGGCCGCGCAGGTCGGCGCTGGTGCTCGACCACTCCTGCGTCGCGGTGACCGCCGGCGCGAGCGAGCCCTGGGCCCGCAGGGCCACGGGACCGCTGCGGGGCAGGGCGCCGGTGCTGCGCGAGGAGCGTCCCGAGAGGGTCGCGATCGGGACCGACCCGCCGGTCGCGCGGGCGCTGCCGGCCCCGGTCGCGGGCACGGGCAGCAGCTCGGCCGGTCCCGCGACGGCGCTCACGCGGCCCGCGGGGCGGACGTCGGCGACGCCGGCGACGCCGGTCAGCTCGGGCCCGGGGCACATCGCGTCGACGCTCGTCGCGAGGCTGGTCGGGGCGACGGGGGCCTCGGCGACCCCGCTGGCCTGCGCGAGGTCGAGGGTGTACGGACGCGCCGTGGCGCCCCACACGAGGCCGGCCGCGGCGCCGGCCGCGAGCAGGACGCGCACGGTGCCGGGGACGGCGGGGCGCAGCGCCGAGAGGCGGCTCATCGCTCCCCCACCCGGCTCTCGCGCCGGCCGAAGGGCACGGCGAGGAAGGCGAGCACGGCGACCGCGAGCAGCTGCCCGAGGTGCCACCAGCGCTGCGGGTCGGTGAGGGTGATGGTCAGCTCCCCGCGGCCGGCCGGCAGCTCGTAGGTGGGGGTCGGCTCGCCGTCGACCGCGGTGAGGACGCGGCCGTCGACCTCGACGACCGCGTGCTCGGCCCAGCCGGTCGGCTCGGCGACGACGAGGCGGCTGCCCTTCGGGGCGTCGAGCGCCGTCACGGTCGCGCCGTGGGCGCCGGTGGCGACGACGAGGCGGACGTCGTCGGGGGTCTCCATCCGCAGCCGCGGCGACGCGACGAGCGCCTCCGAGTCGGTGCCGGAGGGGCTGAGCCGCCACAGCTCCCAGCCCGCCCGCGGCGAGATCCGCTGGAGGCCGTCGGTGGCGTCGAGGCGGCGCACGACCTCCGGGACCTGCTCGCCCCGGACCGCGAGGAGGTCGGCCGCGGTGTCGCGGACGAGGGCCTCGCTGCCGGGGACGGCCCCGAGGAGGGCGGTGACGTCGCCGGAGACGGCGGCGTCGGCGGAGGAGGCGACGGGCAGGCCGCGCACGAGCGTGGCGTCCTCACGGCCGACGAAGCGGTAGCCGGCCCCGCGGTTGCCCGGCACGACGAAGAGCGAGCGGGTCGCGAAGGCTCCCTCGGACTGGTCGACGGCCACGGCGGGGCGGGGGTCGCTCCACGGGCCGAGGAGGCGCCCCAGCCCGCCGGCGACGATCCCACCGGCCAGGAGCGCGACCGTCGCGACGCCGGCCCCGAGGACCGTCCAGGCCCCGGCCCGGCGCGCACCCTGCAGGCCGCGCAGCGGCAGGCCGTCGAGGCCGCGGACGAGCGCGAGGACCAGCACGAGCACGAGCGGCAGCAGCAGCGTCCCGGCCCACGGGGTGATGGGCTGCCCCGCGGCCGGCAGCCCGGCGGGGACCGTGCCCAGCCGCACCCGGGGCGCGGCGAGGGCCACCGCGAGCAGCAGCGGGACGAGCACCGCGAGCGTGGCGGCGCCACCGCGGCGGCGCCGGCCGGCCCCGAGGGCGAGCACCGCGACGGCGACGAAGGGGGCGGCCGTCCACCACAGGGGGGCGCCGGCGCCGCCGGCGTCGAGCAGGGCGGTGCGCCACGCGGGGAGCGGCTCCCCGCCCCACGCGGCGAGCCCGGAGCCGGCGACGACGGCCGGCCACGAGACGGCGCCGGCCGCGGCCACCCACGGCGCGAGCACCGCCGCCGGGACGAGTGCCGTGACGAGCGCCGCGGTGCGCGAGCCCCGGCGCACGAGCGCGAGGACGAGCGCGGCAAGCACCCCGAGCGCGGCGAGCACCGGCGCGAACGCGCCGAGGACGACGAGCGCGAGCGCCGTGGCGAAGGCGCTGGTGGCGGTGGCGCGGCGGGCGGCGAGCAGGGCCAGCCCACCGGCGACCGCCGGGAGGAGGACGAGGGCGACGGCGGCGCCGAGCCGGCCCTGGGCGACGCCCGCCGCGGCCGGGCCGGAGGTGGCCCAGGCCAGCGCGCCGAGGGTCCGCAGCCAGCGCCGGGAGGTGACCGGGCGCAGCATCAGGTAGGCGGAGAGGGCGCCGAGCGGCATCGCGAGGAGCAGGACGAGGCCGACGACGAGCCCGGCCGGCGAGGCGGGCACGGGGACCATCGGCAGGTGCGCGACGAGCCACGCGGGCCCGGCGAGCAGCGCCGCGGCCGGGCCGGCCTGCTCGGGGCCGCCGAGGCCGCTGCCGCTCCAGCCGTCGCGCCAGGAGTGCCACAGGCCGGCGGCGGTCGCCCGGGCGCCGACGAGCTCGCCACCGGACAGCCCGGAGCCCAGGCCGGTGACGACGCCGAGACCGAGGGTGCGCCCGGCCGCCACGGTGACGGCCAGTGCGGCGAGGACGGCGACGACGGCCGGGTGGCGCAGGACGCGGACCAGCCACGAGCGGGGGTTGAGGTCGGCGGCGGCGTCCCCGATGGGGGCCTGTGGCGGGAGCAGCGCGTGGTGGACGCTGTCGCCCCACGAGGTGAGGACGGCCCGCCGCGGCTCGAAGACCGCGGCGAGGTCGCGGCGCCGGACCGCGGCGCGGTGGCGGGTGCGCCACTTCGAGCGCAGGCCGCGCACCGGGTCGAGCGAGGTGAGGGCGCCGAGCTCGGCCCACGCGCTGCGCGGCCGCTTGAGGAGCAGCAGCCCGACGGCGGCGACGACGGAGGTCAGGGCCACCCAGACGACGAGGACCGGCGACCACCACCAGGGCGCGCGGGCCAGCGCGACGCGGCGGGCGGCGCGGCGGCGGGCGGCGGTGGAGGCGGTGGCGACCGCGACGCCGGGGGCCGAGCGCATCCGGGAGGAGGGGACGACGACGACCCGGCGGCCGCTCAGCTGGGCGCGCCAGCCGAGGTCGAGGTCGGCCCCGACGTCACCGAACGAGGTCTCCCAGCCGCGCAGGTCGACGAGGAGCTCGCGCTCGACGAGGGATCCGGCGAACGGGACGGCGAGGACGTCGCTCGTCGTGTCGTACTGTCCCTGGTCGGGCTCGCCGGGCAGCGGGCGCGCGAGCAGGCGCCCGCCGCGGGTCGTGCGGATGGACAGCGCGCGCAGGCGGTGCGGCGCCTCGGCGTCGACGTGCTTGGGACCGACGATGCCGGTCGAGGGCGAGCGGCGCCAGGCGTCGACGAGGCGGACGAGGGCCGCGGGCTCGGGGGTGGTCCCCACCGGCAGCAGCCAGAGCAGGTGCGAGCGGTCGCCGAGGGTGTCGAGGACGGCGCGGTGCACGACCCGGCGCACGGGCGCCCGGCCGTCGGCGGCGACGACCCGGACCGCGACGTCGTGGCGCGAGCGCAGCCGGTCGACGAGGGAGGTCACCGTCACGTCGCCGACGCCGTCGGGGTCGGGGACCGCGGCACCGCCCGTGCGGTCGACGAGGAGGACGTCGTCCGGGCGCTGGGTCTGCGCGAGGAGGGCGTCGAGGAGGCGGCCGAGACCCGAGGGGTCGCGGTGGGTCACGACGACCGCCGTGACGACGGGGCGCACCGCACCGGCGCCGGCGGGCGGGGCGGTGTCCACGGGACGGGGTGGGGCGAGCGTCATCCGAGCGGGGCCTGCGACGAGGGGAGACCCCTCGTCAGACGGCGCGCTTCTTCAGCTTGCGGCGTTCGCGCTCGGACAGGCCGCCCCAGATGCCGAAGCGCTCGTCGTTGCCGAGCGCGTACTCGAGGCACTCGGAGCGCACCTCGCACGAGACGCAGACCTTCTTGGCCTCGCGGGTGGAGCCGCCCTTCTCGGGGAAGAACGCCTCGGGGTCGGTCTGGGCGCAGAGCGACCGCTCCTGCCACGACAGGGCCCCCTCGTCCGGCTCCGGTGAGCCGAGCATCCCCTCGACCAGAAAGAGCTCGTGCATCATGCTTCCTCCTCGACCTCGACCCGTGCACCCCGGCCGGTCACCCCGGAGTACATGCATGGAATTACACGCGTGTCATGCCACGCACGTCAAGCCAAACGGTGTTATCGAGTGGATTTCCCGTGATCCGGTGCCTGTGGTACGGGACTGACGCGGCGAAAGGCGCGTGACGTCCGCGACCGCCCCGTGCACGACCGGTCGTGGTCCGCCGCCGGTCCGGCGGCGACGGGCTGAGAGACTGGCGCCCATGCGCATCACGGCTCTCGCCGGTGGCGTCGGCGGGGCCCGGTTCGTCCGGGGCCTGCGGCACCACCTCGACACCACCCCCGGCCTCGAGGACACCGAGGTCACCGTCGTCGCCAACACCGGGGACGACATCACCCTCTTCGGGCTGCGGGTCTCCCCCGACGTCGACACCCTCCTCTACACGCTCGGCGGCGGCATCGACGAGGCGCAGGGGTGGGGACGCGCCGACGAGAGCCACCGCGTGCAGTCCGAGCTCGCCGCCTACGGTGCGCAGCCGCAGTGGTTCGCGCTCGGCGACCGCGACTTCGGGACGCACGTCGTCCGCTCGCAGTGGCTGGGCCAGGGCCTGAGCCTGTCCGAGGTCACCGCGCGGCTCGCCGCGCGCTGGGGGCTGCCCGAGCAGCGCATCACGCTCCTGCCGATGACCGACACCCCGGTCGAGACGCACGTCGTCGTCGACGAGGGAGACGGCGAGCGCGCGATCCACTTCCAGGAGTGGTGGGTCCGCCACCAGGCGTCGGTGCCGGCGCGCCGCTTCGTCGTCGCGGGGCTGGACCGCGCCGCGGCCGCGCCGGGGGTCCTCGCTGCCATCCGGCAGGCCGACGTCGTGCTCCTGCCGCCGAGCAACCCCGTGGTCTCGATCGGCATCGTCCTCGGCGTGCCCGGTGTGCGGGACGCCCTGCGCGGCACCACCGCCCCCGTCGTCGGCGTCTCGCCGCTCATCTCCGGCCGCCCCGTGCGGGGTCACGCCGACGCGTGCCTCGAGGCCATCGGCGTGCCGGCCAACGCCGCGGCCGTCGGCGGCCTCTACGAGGACTTCCTCGACGCCTGGCTCGTCGACCCCGCCGACGCCGGCACCACGCTGGCCCGTGCGCGGGTCGAGGTCTTCGACGGGCCGCTCCTCATGTCCGACGTCGACGCGACGGCGCGCATCGCGGCGCACGCGCTGCGGCTCGCGTCCTCGGTCACGGCGTGAGCGAGGGGGCCGTCGAGGTCCACCCGCTCGCCGGACTGCCCGAGGTCCGGGCGGGTGACGACCTCGCGGCGCTGCTCCTCGCGGCGCTCGAGGCGTCCGGGCTGGTGCTGTCGGACGGTGACTGCCTCGTCGTCTCGAGCAAGGTCGTCTCCAAGGCCAGTGGGATGACGTGGCCCGGTGAGCGGGCCGACGCGGTCGCCGCGCACACCCGGCGGGTCGTCGCCGAGCGGGCCGGGGCCACCGGGGTCACCCGCGTCGTCGAGTCCGCGGCCGGGCCGGTCATGGCGGCGGCCGGGGTGGACGCCTCCAACACCGGGCCGACCGGTGCGGTGCTGCTGCTCCCGGAGCAGCCGGACGCCGAGGCGACCCGGCTCCGCGACGCGCTGCTCGCGGCGGCCGGTGGCACCCTCCCCCGGCGCGCGCTGGGGATCGTCCTGTCCGACACCGCCGGTCGCCCGTGGCGCGCCGGCCAGACGGACTTCGCGCTCGGCGCGGCCGGCCTCGCCGTCCTCGACGACCTGCGCGGCAGGGTCGACCACGACGGCCGCCCCCTCGCCGTCACGGCCCGCGCGGTGGCCGACGAGGTCGCCGCGGCCGCGGACCTCGTCAAGGGCAAGGCCGACGGCGTGCCCGCGGCGCTCGTGCGCGGCCTCCCGGCGTTGTGGTTCGCCGCGCCGGCCGACGGCGCTGCGGCACTCGTCCGCACCGGCCCGGGCGACTGGTTCGCCCTCGGCCACGTCGAGGCCGTGCGGGCCGCGCTGGGGGTCGCCCCCGGGTCGCGCGACTCCACGGACGTCGGGCTGCGCTCCGTCGCACCGGAGCCTCTCGCCGACCGGGTCGGTCGCGTCGTGGCGCTCGCGCTGCACGACGTCGAGGACGGCTCGGCCGACGTCGACGTCACCGACGAGGCCGCAGAGCTCGTCCTCGCCGCGCCCGACCCCTACGACCTCGGCCGGCTGGTCACCCGCGCGCAGGTCGCCGCGGCGAGCGAGGACCTGCACGCCGAGGTCGTCGCCCGCGGCCCGTCCTCGACCACCCTGCGCCTCACCTGACGACGCCCGCCCCGCTCAGCGGCCCCTGGTGGGCAGGTGGGTCGGCAGCGTCATCCGCGGCCCGCGGCGCGGCCGGTGGTGGCCGCCGAGCTCGAGGAGGCGCTGGACCCGGTAGCGGTGCCCGCGCCACGGCTCGAGCAGCTCGGCGAGGGCGTCGTCGTCCTGCGGGGTGCCGGTCAGCGCCCAGGTCATGTCCTTGGCGACGTGGTAGTCGCCGAAGCTCACCTCGTCCGGCAGGCCGAGCGCCCGCTGCGCGACCTCGGCCCACGTCCACCGGCCGATGCCCGGCAGCGCCGTGATGCGGGCGCGCGCCGCCTCGACCGGCATCCCGACGCACTCCTCGAGCCGGCCGGCGTAGCGGACGGCCGCCGAGACCGTCCGCGAGCGCTGGGGGTCGACGCCGGCGGCCAGCCACTCCCACGACGGCACCGACGCCCAGCCGGCCGGCGTGGGGGCGACGGCCAGGCCCAGCTCCTCACCCGGGCCGGGCGCGGGCTCACCGAAGCGGCGGACCAGCCGGCGGTACCCCGCGAAGGCCTCCTTGCCGGTGACCTTCTGCTCGATGACCGACGGCACGAGGTTCTGCACGACCAGGCCCGAGCGGGGCACGCGCCACCCGGGGCGGCGACGCCACTCCTGCGCGACGAGCGGGTGGAGCGAGGCGTCGAAGCCCGCCACGTCGTCGTCCTCGCCGAGCAGCGCCGGCACCTGCTCGAGCATCCAGCCCGCGCCGCTCCCCCACGCCCGCGCGGTGACCTCGTCGGACGCGCCGCCGGGAGCGGTGAGCCGCAGCGTGACCGGGCCGTCGGGGGTGCGCCAGGCGAACCACCAGCCACCGTCGTCGCGACGGCTCGTGGGGTCGCCCCCACCGCGCCGGAAGATGCCGACGACCGCACCGAGCGGCACCGGCCGTGCGGTGCGCACGACCCGGAGCGCGCCCTCGGCGGACATCAGCCCACGTGGCGCGGCGCCACGCGCAGCGGGGGTCCGGCCGGCCGCGCGGCGCCCTTGAAGGCCGCCCAGACGTACGTGGGGACCAGCGGAAGGGCGGCGGCGAGGACAGGCTCGGGCACACGAGCGGCCCATCCGGGCACGTTGTCGCCGGCGGAGAAGGCAGCGGGATCGGCGAGGACCGGCAGCGTGTAGTCCCAGACGTCGTAGGCCGCGAAGAGGCGGCGCAGCCCGGCCGGCGAGTAGTAGTGCTCGTAGTACGTCTCGCCCTTGCCGGTGAGGCGCATGTAGCGGTCGGCGGCCCGCTGCGGCAGCCACGAGAGGAACGGCAGCCGGTGGTGCGGCTCGACGACCTGCCAGCGGTGCCCGATGCCGAGGTAGAGCAGCCCGCCGGGACGCAGCACGCGGTGGATGTCGGCGACGACCGCCTCGGGGTCGACGACGTGCTCGTAGATGTGGTTGAGGACGACGACGTCGACCGAGCCGTCGTCGAACGGCAGGTCCTCGCCGCGCGCGAGGCGGAAGTCGACGCGCTCGCCGAAGCGGGCGCGCGCCTTCTCGAGGCCGGGCTCGTCGATGTCGACGCCGCTCGTCGTGGCGCCGGCCAGCGCGAGCTCGTCGGCGATGAAGCCGGCCGAGCAGCCGACGTCGACGGCGCTCAGGCCCTCGAGCGTGTCGACCCCGAGGGCGTGCCGGACGACGGCGATCAGCTTGGCCGCCTTCTGGCGGCGCGCCTGCTCGTCGAGCATCTTCGCCATGGACTCCGAGTAGGCGAGCTGCTCCTCGCGCTCCGGTCGCTCGCTCATCCCGCAGATCCTAGGAGGTGCTGCCGACGTCCCCACGCCCAGCCGCCGCCCGCGACGAGGAGGTCGGCCACGATGGCGAGGAAGCGAGCCACGACGACGACCGCCGTCGCGGCCGACAGGGGCATGAAGGTGACGAGGAGGAGGGCCAGCACACCGTCGCGCACCCCGACCCCCGCCGGGACGAGCACGGACAGCTGGCCGGCGGCCGACGCGAGGGCGAAGCCGCACACGCCGGCGACGGCGAGGTCGGTGAGCGAGGCCGCGGGCTGGAGGGAGCGGACGAGCACCGCGACCCCGACGCCGGCCGAGACCCACGCGCCCGTGAACCACGCGGCCGTGGCGAGGACGGCCCGGCCCCCGAGCCCGTGCTCGAGCGGTTCGCGGCGCAGCACCCGCAGGCCGAGCGCGACCATCGCGTTGAGCAGGCGCGGCCAGAACAGCACGGCGCCGACGACCACCGCCGCGACGACGACCCAGGCCGTGACGGGCGAGCTGCCGCGCGCGAGCAGGCGCGGCAGGGCGACCACCCCGAGGAGGCTGCCGCAGAGGATGGCCAGCCCGATGGAGAGCAGGCCGGTGACGGCCATCCGGCGGCGCGGCACCCCGAGCCTGGCCCCCATCTCGGCCTGCGCGAGGACGGTCCACACCGACCCCGGCACGTACTTGCCGAGCTGGCCGACGAAGAAGACGCTCGCCGCCGGGGCGAGCGGCAGCCGCGTGCCGAGGTCGGCGAGGAGGATGCGCCAGCCGACGAGCGTGCACAGCGGCGCCCCGAGCGTGAGGACGAGCGCGAGCACGATGGCGGGTGCGCTCATCCGGCCGAGCTCGCGGGAGACCTCGTCCCAGCTGCCGGCCAGCGCCCAGACGACGGCGGCGAGGACGAGGACGAGCAGGCCGTAGCGGACGACGACGAGGACGCGAGCGCGGTTCACGGGGTCACTTCCGCCGGAAGGTCAGGCGCAGCACCGCGTAGGCGGGAGCCCCGTTGTCGCCGAACGCGACCCGTGCGTCGCGCATCTGCGAGAGCACCTCGCCGTCGGCGTCGCCGACGAGGGCCAGGCCGAGGTCGTCGGCGCGCGCGACGATGCCGCGCACGTCGGCCGCGCGCACCGCGAAGTCGGGGTCGTCGTCCCCGATGGGCAGCGTGAGCAGCAGGAGCCCGCCGGAGCGCAGCGACCACGACGCCTGCCCGACGACGTGCTGGACGTCGTCGGCGGTGCAGCCCCCGGGGTGCAGGCGGGCCACGACGTCGAGGCTCGCGGTGTCGACGTCGAGCGCCTCGACGGCCGCGCGCCGCCCGGTGAGCTCGAGCTCGACCGGGGCGAAGCCGAGCGCCCGCGCCCAGCGCGAGAACGGGCTCGACGAGCCGGACTCGTCGACGATGACGGCCGTGCGCGAGCGGTCGTCGAGGACCCGCACGAGCGAGGCGACGGCGCCGAGGGCGGCCCACGCGGCGACGGGGTCCTTGGCGCGCGGCAGCCCGAGCTCGCGGGCCACCTCCGCGGCCCGGACGGCGTCGGCGTCGACGGCGAGGAGGTCGGTGGCGCGGACGTCCTCGGGGAGGTCGAGCGGCCCGATGGTCAGGACCGGCTGCCGACGGGCGCGCAGGCCGGCGACGGCGGCCTTCGCCCGGGCGACCGGACCGACGGGGACGACGGACGGCTCGGGCTCGTCGACGGGGACGGCCGGCGGCGCGGCGAGCGCCTCGAGGGCTCCGACGTAGTGCGCCCAGGGGCCGGACAGGTCGGGCTCGCGGACGGCGTCGGCGAGCCGGTCGGCGGTGCCCGGCTCGGCGAGCGTGCGCAGCGCCGCCACGAGCGCCTCGCGGTCCGCCGGCGGCACGAGGAGGCCGTCGACCCCGTCGCGCACCTGCGCCGGGAAGGTGCCGACGCTCGTCGCGAGCACCGGCCGGCCGTGGCGGCGGGCCAGGAGGACGTTCTGCGAGGCCGTCGCCGACCGGTAGGGCAGGACGACGACGTCGTGGCGGGCCATCAGGCCGGCGATGCGGTCGGCCGGCACGTAGCCGCCGTGGACCTCGACGCGGCCGCGCAGCCGGGGGTCCGCCGCGAGCTCGCGCACGCGGCGGCCGGCATCCCCCCAGAGCTCGCCGGCGACGGTCAGCGTCGGGCCGTCGACCTCGCGCAGCGCCTCGAGGAGCAGGTCGATGCCCTTGTAGTCGCGGACGATGCCGAGCGAGAGCAGGCGCACGGGTCCGTCGTGCTCCGGGCGGGGCTCGGGCGGGCCGCCGGGCAGGTGCGGCGGCAGGTCGACCTCGCGGACGCGGGGCGCGCCGAGCTCGGCCGCGAGGGCCGCCTGCTCGTCGGAGTGCACGAGCACCGCGTCGGCGCGGCGCAGGAGGGAGCCGACGAGCGGCCGGTCCCCCGGCCCCGGCTCGTGCGGCAGGACGTTGTGCGCGACGACCACGACGCGCGGGCCGCGACCGCTCCCGGCGCCCGCGGCGCGCAGGAGGGCGAGGTGCGCGGGCACGACCGCCGGCACGACGTGGACGACGACGACGACGTCGACGTCGCGCAGCCGGTGCCCGGCGCGCAGCCAGGTGTCGGGGCGGGCCCACGACAGGACGCGCAGCGTCCGCGGGAAGGGCTCGACGTCCGGGGCGCCGCCGGGGACGGCCTGCTCGCCCGGGTAGAGGAACGCCGGGTAGAGGTGGCTCCACGACACGAGGGTGACCTCGTGCCCGGCGTCCGCGAGCTCGTGGGCGAGGCTCGTCGTGTGCGCCGCGACACCGCCCTTGAACGGGTGCGTCGGCCCGACGAGGGCGACCCGCAGCGCGCTGTCCGACACCTCAGACACCGTCGCGCGAGCGCACGACGAGGTCGGAGAGCAGGGCCAGGGAGGCGATCATGATGCCGCTGACGACGAGCAGCACCGTGCTCGCCGGGAAGTAGAACGGGTGGCGCACCATGTCGACGACGGCCTTGACGAGACCGAGCGCCACCATCCACAGGGCCGGCGGCATGAGGACCTTGAGCGGGTCGAAGTACATGACCATCCGCAGCACCTGGAGGATGTAGCGGTAGGCGTCGCCGACGAAGTGGAACTTGCTGACGCCGGCGCGCTTGGCGTAGCTCGTCTCGACGTACTTGATGTCGTGCTGGTTGGACAGGAACGCGATGGTGATCGTCGTGACGCACGAGAAGCCGGCCGGCAGCAGGCGCAGGTAGGGCAGCGAGACCTCGCGGCGGAACGCGCGCAGGCCCGAGTTGAGGTCGGGGATGCGGGTCTTGGTCAGCCACTCGGCGATCTTGCGGATGAGCCACTTCGCGGGCACGCGGGCCCACTTGTGCGTGCCCTCCTCGGTCGTGCGCGCGCCGACGACCTGGTCGTAGGTCGGGTCGTCGCGCAGGATCCGCACGAGCTCGGGGATGCGCTCGTTCTCGTAGGTCATGTCGGCGTCGGTCCACACGACGATCTCGCCACGGGCCTGCTGGGTGCCGATGCGCCGCGCGGTGCCGGAGCCGCCGTTGCGCCGGAAGGGCAGGACACGGATGTGGGGGTAGCGCCGCTGGGCCCCGCGCAGCACCTCGAGGGTGTCGTCGGTGCTCGCGTCGTCGATGCAGAGGATCTCGTAGGTGTGCTCGGAGTCCTCGAGCACGGCGGAGATGCGGTCGATCTCCTTCAGGACGTGCGCGCCCTCGTTGTAGCAGGGCAGGACGACCGTGACGTACGGCGCCGGGCCGGGGCCGTCGGGCCCGTCCTCGATGACGTAGCCGCCGCTGGTCCGGGTGGCCCGGCCGCCGGCCGCGGGGTCGTTGCCGCGGCCGGCCATCTCACCGGTGCGGACGTCGATCTGCTCGGTGGGGGCCGCGTGGAGGACGTCGTGGGTGGGGTCGCCCTCGGGCGCCGCGGGGTGCTCGTTCATCGCCCGCGAGCCTACCGGCGCGGTGCGGCTGCGTTCGTCCCGCCGCTCCCGGGGGTGCGCCGCGGGGCGGGTCAGGCGCCGTCGATGAGGCGAGCGACGGCCTTCTCGATCGCCGCCTGCCGCTTGGCGTCGTCCGGGTAGGAGCGCCGCAGCGTCCCCGCGATCGTCACGCCGTCCTCGTACTGGTCGATGACGCGCGGGTCGATGTAGGACTTGCGGGCGATCGTCGGGGTGTTGCCGAGGTAGGCCGACACCTCCTCGACGGCGGCCTTGACCGCGCGCCGGCGGGAGGCGGCGGTGTCGCCCTTCTCCGGCGACTCGGCGAGCGCGACGGCGGCGAGCACGGTCGCGTGCCAGGTGCGGAAGTCCTTGGCGGTCAGGTCCTCGGCGACCATCGTCGAGATGTACTCGTTGACCGCCGACGCCTGCAGGTCGGCCCACTTCGCCTCGCCGCGGTAGGCGAGCAGCCGCTTGGAGCCGCCGCGCCGCTTGCGCATGTAGTTGAGCGACTCGATGACCTGGGGGTCGCTCACCGAGATCGAGTGCTCGATGCCCGACTTCCCGACGAAGCTGAAGACGAGGTCCGAGCCGCGGCGGCGCACGTGCCGGCGCTCGAGCGTCGTCAGCCCGAAGGAGCCGTTGGCGTCGGTGTAGGCGTCGGAGCCGATCCGGAAGTAACCGAGGTCGAGCAGCCGCGTGGCCGTCGCCGCGGCGCGCGCCAGGGGCATCCCCTCGGCGGCGAGGTCACCGACGATCGACTCGCGCGCCTTGGCCAGCCGGGTGCCGGCGACCTTGACGCGGTCGAACTTCAGCTCGTCGCGGGCGGTGCGCCAGTCCGGGTGGTAGAGGTACTGGCGCCGGCCCGCGGCATCCGTGCCGACCGCCTGGATGTGGCCGTTCTCGCGGGGGCAGATCCACACGTCCTGCCACGCCGGCGGGATGGCGAGGGCCCGGATGCGCTCGACCGACTCCTTGGGCAGCGGCTCCCCCGCGGCGTCGCGGTAGGAGAAGCCCTTGCCCGCCCGCTTGCGCGTCCACCCCGCCGACCGCGGGGACACCCGCCGCAACCTCGCCATGGCGCGACCCTACCCACGCGAGGCCCGCCCCACGCGCGTGACCTGCGCGGACGCGCCACTCAGCCGAGGAGGCGCACCAGCAGCACCGGCACGCACGCGACGAGCGCGAACACCGGCAGCACGAGGAGCCCGAGGAGCCGCCCGCCACCACCGCTCGCCCGCTCGCCGGGCGCGGTGACGAGGTCGGCGGGGGCGCGGGCGAGCAGCACCGACCCGGCGAGCACCGCGGCCGCCCCGGCCCCGAGGACGAGGGGCGCGGGCACCCGCACGAGGACCTGCGGGAGCAGCAGCACGAGCCCGGCTCCGAGGGCCACGAGGGCCGGCGCGAGCAGGAAGGACACCCACCGGCGGCGGACGAGCAGCGCGAGCAGCGGCGCACCCGGCAGCACGAGGCCCGCGAGCGCCCCGCCCAGCAGCACGGCGGCGAGCACCCCGCCGAGCGTCACGGTGACGCGCGTGCCGTCGAGCACGGCCCCGAGCGCCGCCGGTACCAGCACGACCCCGACCAGGGCGAGCACGGCCATCGCGACCGTCGAGCGGTCGACCGCGGCGGCCGGGCCACCCCCCGGCGCGAGCGAGCGGGCGTACTCGCGGGGGTCGCCGAAGGCCTCGTCGACCGCCTCGCCCGACTCCCGCAGGTGCGTGTCGAGGACGACGAGGTGCTCGCCGATCTCGTCACCCGGGACGCCGAGCAGCCGCAGCTCGACGACGAAGGCGTCGACCCAGGCCGGGTCCGCCGCCGTGGCGAGCTCGCGGGGGTGGCGGGTGGACGGGGACTCGCTCATCGGGGTGTCCTCTCGGAGGCGGTGGACGGGGACAGCACGACGCCGGTGGTGCGGCAGAAGGCGGCCCACCGCTCGCCCTGCTCGGCCAGGTGGCGGCGACCGGTGGCGGTGAGGCGAAAGACCTTGCGGCCGGGGCCGGCGGTGCCGGGCTCCCACTCGCCCTCCACCCAGCCGGCGTCCTGCAGCCGGCCGAGCAGCGGGTAGAGCGTCCCCCCGCGCACGTCGCCCAGCCCGCGCTCGGCCAGCCGCTGCGCGACCGCGTAGCCGTGGGCGGGCGCGTCGTCGAGCACCCCGAGGACGGCGAGCCCGAGCACGGCCCGCAGCCACTCGGTGGGCCACTCCTCCGTCGTCATGACTACATCGTGGCACTACCTAGATGGTCTGTCTACCTACCTCGACCGACGATCTGGTGGACGGCCGGCCGGGCGGGTCCGAGACCCCGGTTCGTCCGCGAGACCCCGGAACCGAGCCGGGGTCTCGCGGACATTTCGGGGTGACCCCGAAAAGTTGAGGGGGGTGGGGTCGTTTTGGCCGGCGTCGGTCCCGTGTGGAACCGTGGCCCCCATGTCCGGCCTCTCGACCGACGCCGTCGCCGACCTCCTGCGCGAGGTCGCCGCGGAGGTCATCACGCCCCGGTTCCGCTCGCTCGGCGAGGGCGAGGTGATGGAGAAGAACCCCGGCGACCTCGTCACCGTCGCCGACCGCGAGGCCGAGGTGGTCATCTCCGCCCGCCTGCGCGAGGCCTACCCCGACGCCGTCGTGCTCGGCGAGGAGGCCTTCGCCGCCGACCACGCGCTGATGGACCGCTACCTCGGGGCCGAGCACGCCTTCACCGTCGACCCGGTCGACGGCACGAAGAACTTCGTCCACGGCTCCCCCGACCACGCCGTCATGATCGCCGAGACGATCGGCGGCGAGACCGTCCGGGCGTGGATCCACCAGCCCGAGCACGGCCGGACCTGGGTCGCCGAGAAGGGTGCCGGCACCTTCCGCGACGGCGAGCGGATGACCTGCACGCCCGTCCCCGAGGACCGCGCCCCGCAGGGGGTCACCTCGATGTGGAGCCTGCGCGACCACGCGTTCGACGGCCTGCCGAGGATGCGGCTGTCGTGGGTGTGCTGCGGCGTCGACTACACCCGGCTCGTCGAGGGCGCGACCGACTACATCGTCTACTCGCGCTCCAACCCCTGGGACCACGCCCCGGGCACGCTGCTCGTCACCGAGGCCGGCGGCTCGGTCGTCCACCCCGACGGCACCCCGTACGGCCCGCGCTCCCTTCTGCCCGGGCTCGTCGTCGCCGTCGACCCGCACACCTGCGGCGCGGTGCGGCGCCGCGCGGCGGAGCACTTCACCCGCTGACCCACCGCCGCCGGCCGCGGCCGGTGGCGAAGGGCGCTCAGCGCAGCGGCACCTCGGCCACCGAGACCCGGACCCCACCGAGGTCGGTGCGTCGCGGCGGGCGGTCGAGCGCGTGCTCCTCCTCCGGGAAGCGCAGGTCCGCCACCGAGCGCGGCGTGAGACCGAGCTCCTCGATGGCCTCGGGGCCGTCGGCGGCGAGCAGCACGAGCCGGTGCCCGCTCGAGGACGCCCCGCGCGCGAGCTCCTGGACGAGCACCGCGAGGCGCTGCGGGTCCTGGCGCACCGGGGTCGCCGCGACGAAGAACGGGCGGCCGCACATCCCGCGCACGGTCTGCGGCCACTCCGAGGAGGCCCGGCCGTCGATGCCGAGCACGACGTCGTCGGGGCCCAGCGCCGCGCAGACGCGGTCGGCCGCCTCGAGCGACCCGCGCTCGACCCCGACCCCGCGGAACGGCCACGTCGCGAGCACGGCCGGCACCCCGAGCGCGAGCACGGTCGCCACCGCCACCACCGGTGTCCCCCAAGGGCGCCCGGACGACACCAGCCGCCGCGCCGCCCACGCGGCCGCCACGACGACGAGCACGACGACGAACGGCAGCATGATGAGCAGCCGCCGGTCGGCCCACGGGTGGTCCGGGGTGATGCCCGGGCGCAGCAGCGTGAGGACGGTCGAGCCCGCGGCCATGACGAGGACGGGCGCCCACGGCTCGAGCCGCCCCTCGCCGAGCGAGCGCAGCGCGCGGCGCAGCAGCACGGCCAGCGCGACGAGCGCGACGACGAGCGCGACCCAGCCGACGTACCAGGAGAGCCAGTCGACGGTGTGCTCGGCGTAGGTGCGGCCGCCGTCGACGGGCAGGCCCTGGCGGCGCTGCATCCCGGCGACGTAGCGGGCCCCGGGGTCGTTCGGGTCCTGGCGCACGGTCATCCACCACGGGCGGGTCCACAGGCCGACCCCGACGACGACGGTGAGCGCGCCGACGACGTCCGGCAGCCGGCGGACGACCCCGCCCGGCAGCCGGCGCCCGCGCCGCCACAGCACCAGGCCCCCGACGGAGGCGACGAGGACGAGGGCGGCCATCGCGACGAGCGGCAGCAGGCTCGCGTGGATGTCACCGAGGTAGCGGTAGGACAGCAGCACCGCGAGGCCCCAGGCGACGACGCTCGAGGCCGCGAGCCCCGTGACGAACGGACGCACCCAGCGGTGGCCGAGGGCGGCGCCGACCGCGAGGAAGGGCAGGAGCAGGAGGACCTCGCGCAGCGCGTCGACCCGCGCCAGGGCCGTGCCGCCGACGAGGACCCCGGCGACGAGCGCGAGCCGCCGGGTGCCGGGCACGTCGCGACCGACCGCGAGGGTCAGGGCGAGCAGCCCGCCGACGAGGGTCAGCAGGGCCAGCTGCTCGGAGTACGTGCCACGGGCGACGTTGAGGACCGGGAAGAGCACGGCCGTGAGGCCGGCGGCGGCGACGCCCCACCACGGTCCGGCCAGGTGCCCCGCGAACAGCCCGAGGACGAGGAGGACCAGCGCCATGACGACCGCCGGGAGCAGCTGGGCGAGCGGGGGCCCGCCGGCCCACACGCCGTAGCCGTAGACGACGGCCGGGGCCATGAGGAACTGCGGCTGGACGGCGGGGTCGTCGGCGGACCCCACCTGGTAGAACGCGGCGCTGGCGACCGTGACGTCACCGTCCTCGAGGGGCCGCGGCCCGCCGATGACCGAGGGGTCGACGGGGACGACCCGCTCCCCCGTCGCCGCCAGGCTGACCGCCGCCTGGAGGTTGCTCGCGGCGTCACGGCGCGGCAGGACGTGCTCGGAGTGGGTGACGCCGGCGTAGACCGCGAAGCCGAGCACGAGCGCGACGAGCGCGAGGCCCGGTGCGGCCGCGGTCCGGACGGCCGGGAGGCCGCGGACGGCCCACCACGCCCCGACCGCGGCGAGCACCGCGACCGGCCAGCCCAGCCAGGGCGACCAGACGCCCACCGCGGCGGCCACGCCGCCCACCGTCGTGACGACGACGACCCAGAGGGCCGCGCCCAGGCCGGTGGCGGTGAGGCCGCGGCCGGTCACGACCCGAGGCCGGAGATGTGCTCGATGATGCCCGTCGTCGACACCGAGGGGGTGCGCGGCAGGTAGACGACCTCGCACACGTCCGACACCCAGTCGAACTTGCCCGCCCAGTCGTCGCCCATGACGAGCACGTCGGCGCCGTGCTCGACGACGTAGTCGCGCTTGGCCTCGAGCGACTCCTCGACGAACACCGCGTCGACGACGCGCAGCGAGCGCACGATCTCCATCCGCTCGTCCTGCGTGTAGACCGGGGGCCGACCCTTCTTGGCGACGTTGAGCGCGTCGGCGGAGACCCCGACGACGAGCCGGTCGCCGAGGGCGGCGGCGCGCTCGAGCACCCGGACGTGGCCGACGTGGAAGACGTCGAAGGTCCCGAACGTGATGACGGTGCGCCCACTCATGGTCGCCGAGCCTAGTCGGTGAGGCCCTTGCTACCGTCCGGGGGATGGCCCCCGCGCGCACCCCCGCAGCCCTCCTCGCCGGCCTCGTGGCGGCCGACCCGGGACGCCCCCGGGTCACCGTCTACGACGACACGGACGGCCCGACCGCGGGTGAGCGCGTCGAGCTCTCGGCACGCGTCCTCGCCAACTGGGTCGCCAAGGCCGGCAACCTGCTCCAGGACGAGCTCGACGCCGGGCCGGGCAGCGTCGTCCGCCTCGCCCTCCCGCCGCACTGGCGCACGCTGTACTGGGCGCTGGCCGCCTGGTCGGTCGGGGCCTGCGTCGAGGTGGCGCGTCCGGGCGACGACGGGCACGGCGCCGACGTCGTCGTCACCGACGACCCCGCCCGCGGCGGCGGCGCCGAGCACCTCGTCGTCGTCACCCTCGCGGCCCTGGCCCGGGCCGCCGCGGTCGAGGTGCCGGGCGGCGCCGTCGACGAGGCGCGCGACCTCGCCACGCACGGCGACGTCCTCGTCGCCCTGGACGAGCCCGACCCCGCGGACCCGGCCCTGCGGGACGGCGCCGACGTCCTCGCCTACGCCGAGGTCGTCCCCGCCGCCGGCGACGGGACGGGCGGCCGGGTGCACACGCAGACCACCGACACCGGTGAGCTGCTGCGGCTCGCGCTCGCGGCGTGGGCCGGTGACGGCTCGCTCGTGCTGACCCGGGGCACCCCCGGGCCGGGCACCCGCGCGGCACGCCTCGCGAGCGAGGGCGTCACGCGGGAGGCCTGAGCCCCGCTCAGCGGGCGCGGGCCTCGACGGCCTTCCACGTCACGGTGGCGACGACGCCCGTCTGCGCCAGGTGGGCGGCCTTCTGGGCGGCCTTGACGGCGGTCTCCGTCGCCGGCCCGAAGGACCCGTCGGCGGCGATCCCGAGGGCCCGCTGGAGCGCGACGACCGCGGCGCCGTGCGAGCCCCGCTTGAGCACGGTGTTCCAGTGCGCGAGCAGCGGGTGCACGGAGCGCTCCACCGCGTCCCACGTCGCCCGGTCGACGACGCCGGTCGCCGTGAGCCCGGCGGCGCGCTGGAAGGAGACGACCCGCGCCTGGGTGGCCGGCCCGTAGCGGCCGTCGGCGGACAGGCCGCCGAGGGCGCGCTGGAGCGCCTTGACCGCCGCGCCGGCCGAGCCGGACCGCAGGACGCTCCCCTTGTGGGCGGTGAGCTCGGTGCTCGTCGTCGCGGGGGTGGACGTCGAGGGCTTGGAGGTGGCCGGCGTCGACGCGGCGACCCCGGACGAGCCGCCGGCCAGCACCTTCCAGTCCTTGGCGTCGACGACGCCGTCGGCCGCGAGCCCCTTCGAGCGCTGCCAGGCCTTGACGCGGGCCTCGGTCGCCGGGCCGAACGACCCGTCGACCGCGATGCCGCCGACGGCCTTCTGCATCGCCTTGACGGCCTCGCCGCGCGACCAGAGGCGCAGGACGACCTTGGAGTACTTCGCGAGCGACGAGCCGGTCGAGCCGGTGGCCGCGGTCGTGGTGCCCATGAGTGCGGCCCACACCGTGGCGTCGACGACACCGTTCTGCGGCAGGCCTTTCGACTTCTGGTACGCCTTGACGCGGGCCTCGGTCGCCGGGCCGAACGACCCGTCGGCGACGAGGCCGCCGACGGCCTTCTGCATCGCCGTGACGGCCTCCCCGCGCGAGCCCTTGCGCAGGACGGTCCCGGCGTACTTCGCGAGCGCGCTCGTCGTGGGCGTGGTCGAGCCGGAGCCGGTCGTGCCGCCGGTGCTCGGGGCGCCGATGATCGCGTTCCAGACACGGCTGTCGACGATGCCGTTCTGCGTGAGGCCCTTCTCCTTCTGGTAGCCGAGGACGCGGGTCTCGGTGGCCGGGCCGAAGGAGCCGTCGACGCCGATGCCGCCGATGGAGCGCTGGAGCACCTCGACGGGCTTGCCGCGCGAGCCGCGGCGCAGCGTCACCTTGACGTAGTCGCGCGGGTCGTTGGAGGTGGGCATCCCCGTACCGGGAGGGCCGGTGAGGTAGTTGGTGACCGCCGTGCCGGTCCACCACGACGTGCGCTTGACCGCGCCGTCCCAGGTGAAGGAGAGGTGGATGTGGTCGGTGTGGGGCGAGGAGCCGGTGTAGGCCTGCCAGCCGCGCTCGGGCGCCCAGGCCTTCCAGATCTGCCGGTTCCAGATGATGTAGTTGATGCCCACCCGGCGGGCCATCGCGCCCTGGCGGCCCTGGGCGTCGGGGGCGGCGAGCCAGCGGGTGATCGCGTTGCCCATCGCGAGGTCGGAGCTCTTGGCGGCATTGAGCATCCAGTCGAGGGCGCGTCCCTCGCCGTGCTCCTGGTCGCACGTGCGCAGGACGCCCCACACGTGCTTGCCGTAGGTCGCGTCGAGGAGCTTCGCGAAGGCGACCGGCCCGACCTGGTTCTCGGTCAGGCACAGCGTGCCCGGCTGGTAGGGCGGGGCCACGTCGAGCGCCGAGGGCAGGGTCCGGCTCGGCTTGGGCAGCGGCAGGGTCGCGGCCTCGGCCGTCCCGGCCGCGAGCGGGAACGCGATGACGGAGGCCGACAGGGCTCCGAGGGTCCGCACGGGCAGGCGTCGGTTCGTCGGGGCGTCGACATGGGGCAGGGACACGCAGGGCTCCTCGGCAGGGGGTACGCCCGGGGCAGGGAACCGGACGTGGCCCGGAATCCGTCGTCTCAGATGTCACATCCGCCACCGTCGGATCACCGGGCACACCTGTTCTCTCACTGGGCACGACGGGCGCGCAACCGGTTCCGTCGAATTACACCGCTGTACTTGTCGGCCCGGACCGTCCGGCCGACGTCGTCGGCGCCGACCGGCCGGTCCCCGCGCATGGCGGCCGACCCCGCTCGCCGGCCGGACCTGTGTGGTCGGCACCCGTCGTGGGGCCCCGGTCGGCCCGCGCTAGGGTGCCGACCATGGACAAGGTCGTCGCCACACCAGCCGAGGCCGTGGCCGGGATCTCCGACGGGGCGACCCTCGCCGTCGGCGGGTTCGGGCTCTGCGGCATCCCCTCGGTCCTCATCGCCGAGCTCCACCGGGCCGGCACCAAGGACCTCGAGGTCGTCTCCAACAACTGCGGGGTCGACGAGTGGGGGCTCGGCATCCTCCTGCAGAGCAAGCAGATCCGCCGGATGGTCTCCTCGTACGTCGGCGAGAACAAGGAGTTCGCCCGGCAGTACCTCGAGGGCGAGCTCGAGGTCGAGCTCACGCCGCAGGGCACGCTCGCGGAGCGGCTGCGCGCCGGCGGCGCCGGCATCCCGGCGTTCTTCACCCCGACCGGCGTCGGCAGCCAGGTCGCCGACGGCGGGCTGCCGTGGAAGTACGACGGCCACGGCGGGGTCGAGAAGGCCTCCCCCGCCAAGGAGGTGCGGGTCTTCGAGCGCGACGGCGAGGAGCGCGAGTACGTCCTCGAGCACGCGATCGTCGCCGACTTCGGTCTCGTGCGCGCCTGGAAGGGCGACCGGCACGGCAACCTCGTGTTCAACAAGTCCTCCCGCAACTTCAACCCGCTCGCGGCGATGGCCGGACGCATCACGGTCGCCGAGGTCGAGGAGCTCGTCGAGCCCGGCGAGCTCGACCCCGACGAGGTCCACCTGCCCGGCATCTACGTCCAGCGCGTCCTGCCGCTGACGCCCGAGCAGGCCGCCGACAAGCACATCGAGAAGCGCACCGTCCGTGCGCCCCAGGAGGCCTGAGCCATGCCGCTGACCCGTGAGCAGATGGCCGCCCGCGCCGCCGCCGAGCTCGAGGACGGCGCGTACGTCAACCTCGGCATCGGCCTGCCGACCCTCGTGCCGAACTACGTCCCCGACGACGTCGAGATCGTCCTGCAGTCCGAGAACGGCATCCTCGGCGTCGGTGCCTACCCGGCCGAGGACGCGGTCGACCCCGACCTCATCAACGCCGGCAAGGAGACCGTCACGGTCCGTCGCGGCGCCTCCTACTTCGACTCCGCCCTCTCCTTCGGGATGATCCGCGGCGGCAAGGTCGACGCCGCGATCCTCGGCGCGATGCAGGTCTCGGCGACCGGCGACATCGCCAACTGGATGATCCCCGGCAAGATGGTCAAGGGCATGGGCGGGGCCATGGACCTCGTCCACGGCGCGAAGAAGGTCGTCGTCCTCATGGAGCACGTCGCCAAGGACGGCTCGCACAAGATCGTCGCCGAGTGCTCGCTGCCCCTGACCGGCAAGGCCGTCGTCCAGCGGATCATCACCGACCTCGCCGTCATCGACGTCACCGAGGACGGCCTCGTCCTGCGCGAGCTCGCGCCGGACGTCACCGAGGAGCAGGTCCGCGAGGCCACCGGCGCCCCGCTGACCGTCGACCTCGCCTGACGGCCTCCCCCGCCACACGCCACGACACGACAGAGGGCCGCGCGATGCTCGCGCGGCCCTCGGTCGTCGGGTGCCGTCAGGAGGACCAGCGGGTCCAGGTGCGCCACGTCGAGGTCCCGGCCACGTCGGACCCGGCGGTGAAGCCGCCGGCCCCGTCGCCGCGCAGGACGACGAGCGCCCCCGTGGAGGACTTGCGCGCGACGAGGTCGGCGCGCCCGTCGCCGGTGACGTCACCGGCGCCGACGACGGTGCTGTCGCCGGACCAGGAGCCGGGGACCACGACCGGCGCCGAGAGGCGGCCGTCGCGCGACGGGGCCGCGGCGTAGAGCAGCATCGCGTCGTCGCTCGCCCGGATGCCGAGGACGTCGGGCAGACCGTCGCCGGTCACGTCGCCCGGCGCCACGAGGACGCGGAAGGCCCCGAAGCCGGAGCCGATGAGCTTCGTGCCGAGGACGCCACCGCGGCCGTCGCCGCGGTAGATCTTCAGCTGGCCGTTGACCTGGCGCGCGAGGAAGTCGGTGCGCCCGTCCTGGTCCATGTCCCCGGTGCCGGCGACCCAGTCGACGCCGTCCCAGCCCGAGCTGATCTTCTGCCGCGGGTTCAGCCGGCCGTTGCCGTCGCCCGGGTGGTAGTACAGCGTCCCCTTGTCGCGCTCGACGACGTCGTGGCGGCTGTCGTTGTCCCACGTCCCGACGTTGGCGACGAGCGAGACCGACGACCAGTCGGTGCCGACCATCGGCCTGCTCGAGAACCCGCCGGCGCCGTTACCGGCCACGACGGTGAGCCGCCGCGAGGAGTCGACGGCGAGGAGGTCGCCCTTGCCGTCGCCGGAGAGATCCTTCGGGAACGAGGCCGCCGACTGCGCCGGCGCCGAGGTCACGGTCCACCACGTGCTGCGCAGCCCGAGCCTGCCCCGGAAGGAGTCACCCGAGACGGTGCTCTCCCCGTCGAGGCCCTGGACCGTCACGGACGCGATGCGGCCGCCCCACGTGGAGTTCCCGTCGCGGGAGTCGACGCGCAGCGCGGTGAGCCGGCCGACCGAGGGGAAGGCCCGCTCGACCGCGGCGACCGAGAGGGTGCTCGTCCACCGGCTGGGGCTGCCCGAGGGCACGGCGTCGTAGGGGTCGGCCACCGCGCGCTGGTACGGCAGCGACGACGCCACCGTGTAGCCGCCGTTCGACGACGAGAACTCGGTGAGGGCCGGCGCGCCGCCGTAGTACAGCGCGCGTCCCGTCGTCGCCTTGACCGCCGCGGTCGTGGCGGCGTTCTCGAAGGGGATGACCCCGCCGCTCGAGGTGTAGCCGTTGAGGCCCTTGAAGACCTGGCACGACGTGCTGTCGCAGACGTCGTACAGCGAGCCCGAGGGCCGGTGCGCACGCTGGTAGAGCGCGTAGGTGCGGGCGGCGACGGCCTGCGTGCGCAGGGCGGCGCTCGACCACGAGGCCGGCATCTCCGAGGGCACGACGCTCTGCAGGTAGTAGTCGAGCGAGAGCACGTTCGTCGTCAGCGCGCCGGAGCCGGACTTCGTCGTCTCGACCGTGCGCCGGTAGGCGCGCTCCTCACCGCTCGGGAGGACGACGCGGACCTTGCCGGCCCGGGTGTCGACGAGGCGGACGCCGCCGGTCATCGCGCGCCAGCTCGACGTGCTGCGCCAGACGCCCTTCTCGAGCCACTGGAGGGTGAGGCCCTTGGAGTCCGGGACGAGGCGCCAGCGGTCCCGGACGCTGCCGTCGGCGTTGCGGCCGTAGATCGTCGCGGTGCGACCGCCGGTCGACATCACGAGGTCGGGCGTCGAGCGCACCGAGGTGCCACCGCTGCCGACGGCCGAGAGCCAGACCCGCAGCGTGGGGTTGCCGATCGTCGACACGAGGGAGGTCTTCGGGTAGTAGAAGGCGAGCGTCTGCTCGGTCGTCAGGCCCTTGAGCGCGGCGCCGTAGGCCCCGTACTGGCTCATCCCGCGGCCGTGGCCGAAGCCCCGGCCCGAGAGGTCGAACGACGACCCGGCCGGGCGGCCGTAGGCCTCGTCACCGGAGGCACCGGTCATCGCGCCGACGCTGCTCGCCAGGTCCTCCTGGTAGCGCGCCTGGACGGCGGTCCGCAGGGCCGGGAGCTGGGTGTAGTAGAGGTTGCCCGGGCACGAGGTGAGGCTGAAGTCGCGGTGCCCCGAGACGCGCGGGCGGGTGATCTTCGTGCCGGGGGTGTACTTGTCGGCCCCCGAGGCGGCGGTGAACGTCGCGCTCGTGCTCGGGTCCCAGCCGTTGAGCACGGCCTTCCACGCGATGACCTTCGCGACGGTCGCGAGCACCGAGCTCGACGGCGTCGTGGCGCCGGCCTGCGAGGAGTCGTGGGTGCCGATCGACGCGATGCCGACGGTCTGGGCGTTGAAGCCACCGGCCTGGGCGCCCTGGACGTTGCGCTCGACGCCGCCGTAGCGGCCCTCGTAGAGCCGGCCGAAGCGGTCGACGAGGAAGTTGTAGCCGATGTCGCACCAGCCGTTGGAGCGCGTGTGGTACGCGTAGATGCCGCGCACGAGCCCGGCCGCCTCGGACGCGGAGTAGTCGTTCGCGTTGACCGTGTGGTGGACGATGGCGCCGGAGATCTTGTCGTTGTAGCTCGGGGAGCAGCCGCGCAGGCTCTCGTCGGCGCCCCACTGGGCGCGGGTCACCATCGCCGGCGCGAGGCCGGCCGCGTGGGCCGCCCCGAGGGCCGGCCGGCCGACGGAGGCGTCCGCCGCGCTGTCGCCGGCGTCGACGAGGGCCGCGTGGGCCTTCGTGAGGTCCACCCCGCGGGCCGCGCGGACGCGGATCTGCACCGCCTCGGACCCGGCGACCGCCACGGGCTCGGTGCCGACGCGGGCCCGGCGGGCCTCCTCGGTGTCACCGTCGGGGCCGTCCGGGTCGACCGCGGCCTCCACCCAGGCGTTCCACCGGCCGTCGGTCTTCGTGCGGACCTCGACGGTGGAGCGGGCGGCGGAGGCCTCGTCCGGGAAGCTGACGCCGACGACGTCGAGGCTCTCGCCGTCCCGCTCGAGCAGGCTCTGCTGCTCCCCGGCGGGGGTGGTCGGCCGGGTGCCGACCGTCGGCGTCGCCGAGGGCGAGGGCGACGGGCGCGAGGACGCGCTCGGGCTCGGGGTCGCCGCGCGCAGGGCGCCGGCTCCCGTCGCGTCCGGTGAGGGGGTCGGCGTGCCGGTCGGTACGGGTGTCACGGCGGGCATCGGGACGTCCTCCACGACGGGAGTGACGGCCCGGGCCGTGACCGGACCGGTCACGGGGGCGACGACGGCGAGGCCACCGAGCAGGGTGGTGGCGGTGAGCAGGCGGAATGAGCGCATGGCGAAGTCCACGGAGTGAGGGGATTTTCCCCGACGGCACGGCGTGGCACCTCGGGGACGGCAGGGTCCTTCGAGTCTGTCACAGCCGTCACTCGCGTACCGGGGTTTCGGCGCAACCCGAGGACGGCCCGCCGGTATGCTTCGCCGATGCCCTCCGCGCCCCCGCCGCCGGAGCGCCCCCCAGGCTCCACGCCCGCAGCGGCGTTGCGGGACAACGCAGCGCTGAGCACCTACGCGACGGCGGTCCAGGGGGCCGCCCGCCTCGTCTACAGCGTCATCATCGGCCGCCTCGGCTCCCGCGAGCTGCTCGGCCAGGCCAACAGCGCGCTGTCGATCTCGGTCCTCACGAGCCTCGCCTGGGCCTCCCCCGCGGCGAGCGCCGGCACCCGCTTCGTGGCGCTGCGCCGCTCGCTCGGGGACGAGGAGGGCGCCCTGCGCGTGGCCCGTCACATCGCCCAGCGCTCCCTTCTCGTGGCCACCGTCCTGCCGACGGCCACCGGGCTGCTCGGGGCGTGGTGGCTCGGGCTGCAGCCGGTGCAGGTCGTCGCGAGCGTCGTGCTCTGCTGGACCTACTCCGTCTACGTGACGACCCGCGGCGTCCGGTTCGGGCTCCTCGGGTTCCGGCAGGTGGCCCTCTGGGACACGCTCGCCGCCGTCACCTCCCTCTCCGTGCTCGCGCTCGTGCTGGTCCTCGACCTCGACCTGCTCACCCTGATCCCCCTCGCCGTCGGGTACGGCCTCTTCGCGGTGGCCACGTGGCCGGCCCGCGTCCGGGGTCGCCTCGACCGCGCCGCCCGGCGCGAGATCGACCAGTGGGTCGCGTTCTCGGCGGTCGGCGTCCTCGCGGGCGGTGGGCTGCTCCAGGCCTCGCAGCTCGCGGCCCACCACTGGAGCGGCGAGAGCGGCGCCGGCGACTTCGCGGCCGCGCTCTCCCTCGCCACCCCGATGTCGATGTTCGCCATCGCCCTGAGCACCGCCCTCGTCCCGCCGCTCGTCGCCGCCGCGGGGCGCGCCGACCGCGCGGCCGTGCGCCGGCACAGCGACGCCATCGCGCGCCGGCTCGTCGCGATCTTCGTCGGTGTCATCGGCGTGCTCGTCATCCTCAGCCCGCTCGGCATCCGGGTCGTCTACGGCGCCTCGTTCGCCCGCTCCGAGGCGGTCCTGCCGGTGCTGCTCGGCGCGGTGATGCTCACCTCCGTCGCCCTCGGCGGGGCGACCGCCCTCCAGTCCACCCGGCGACGCGGCCCGCAGGTCGTCGCGGCGGTCAACCTCGGCGGGCTCGTGCTCGGCGTCGCCACGTGGTTCGTCCTCGCCCCGTCGATGGGTGTCGACGGCGTCGCGCTCGGCTACCTCGTCGGGGCGGGCAGCGCGTCCCTCGCGACGCTCGGCGCCGTCTGGTGGCTCGAGAGGCAGTCCTGGCTCGACCTCGCGATGCGCCTCGTGGCCGGTGTCGCGGTCGTCGCCGCCGTCGCCCTGCTGACCCGCGACCTCGCGGGCCCCGCCGGCGTGCTGGCCCAGGTGGGTGGGGCGCTCGGCTTCGCCGCGCTCTGGGGGTGGCTGAACCGGCGCGAGGTGGCGAGCCTGTGGGCCACCCTGCGTGGCGCGGGCGGCGACCCGGCCGCCTCCTAGACTGCTGGCCGTGCCCCCCACCGTCACCGTCCTCATGACGACCTACCACGGGACCACGGTCGCCGACCTCGAGCGCTCGGTCGCCTCGGTGACCGGCCAGACGCGGCCGCCGGAGGAGTTCCTCGTCGTCGTCGACGGCCCCGTGCCGGACGCCCTGGACGCGGCGCTCGCGGCGGCCGCCGCGGAGCACCCGTCCGTCCGCGTCGAGCGCCTCCCCCGCAACGTCGGCAGCGGCCTGGCCTCCGCGCGCGGCCTCGAGCTCGCGACCGGCGACCTCGTCGCCCGGCACGACAGCGACGACGTCTCGCTCCCCACCCGCCTCGAGCGCCAGGTGCGCCACCTCGAGGAGCACGGCCTGGACCTCGTCGGCTCCGCGATGCTCGAGTTCCGCGGCGACCCCGGGCACGTGCTCGGCGTCCGGACCAACCCCGCCTCGCACGCGGCGATCATGCGCCGTCTGCCCCTCAACAACCCGGTCAACAACCCCACCTCCCTCTTCCGCCGCGAGCTCGCCCTGCGGGTCGGGGGGTACGCCGACCTGCGCTACATGCAGGACTACGACCTCTTCGCGCGGATGCTCGCGGCCGGGGCGCGGGCCGAGAACCTCGAGGAGCCGCTCGTGCTCTTCAACGCCGGCGACGAGATGATCTCGCGGCGCGGCGGCTGGCGGATGCTGCGCTACGAGTGGGACCTCCAGCGCCGGCTGCGGGCCGCCGGCGTCGTCGGCGTCCCGCGGATGGCCGTCAACCTCGTCGTGCGCGGGGCCTTCCGCCTCGTCCCCGGGCGCCTCCTCGGGCCGGTGTACGCCGCCCTCTTCCGCCGCGGCGCACGCGAGGCGGCGGCATGAGCCCCGCCCCCGCCCTCACCTGGGTCGTCGTGTCCTACGGGGGCGTCGACGACGCCCGCGGCCTCGTCGCCTCGCTCGGCCCGGACGCCCCGGTCGACATCGTCCTGTGCGCCAACAAGCCCGGCGACACCGCGGCCGCCCGGGCCGCCTTCGGGGACGACCCGCGGGTGCGCGTCCTCGACTTCGAGGACAACCCGGGCTACCTCCCCGCCCTGCACCGGGCGCTGCCCGAGGTCGACCCCGCCCTCCCCCTCGTGCTGTCCAACTGCGACCTCGTCGCCGACCCTGGGTGCGTCGCGGCGCTCCTCGACGGGGTGGCGCAGCACCCCGACGCCGGGTGGCTCGCGCCGTCGGTGCTCGGCGCACTCGGGCAGGACCAGAACCCCAACCTGCTGCACCCGCCGAGCGCCCGCCGCCTGCGCCTGCTCGCGGCGGCCCACCGCTTCCCGGCGGTCGCGGACCTCTTCCTCCTGCGCCGCGGAGGGCACAGCTCGCGCACGGTGAGCGGGGTCGAGCCGGGCGCGGCCGTGTTCGCCGGCCACGGCTCGTGCGTCGTCCTCACCCCCCGCTACCTCGCGGCGGGCGGCCGCACCGACTACCCCTTCGCGCTCTTCGGCGAGGAGCTGTGGTTCGCGAGCGAGTGCGAGCGCCTCGGCCTCGCCGTGCGGTACCTCCCGAGCGCCGTCCTGCGGCACGCCGAGCACGTCGCGACCGGCCGGCGGCGCCGCGGCCACGTCGCCCGCGTCAAGTACGAGGGCCTGCGCTGGTGGGCCCGCCGGGCGGCGCAGGCCGGATGGTGAGGGCCTCCCGCCCGGCCCCGTACGCTGGTCGGCGATGAACACCTCACGGCAGGTCGACACCTCGGGTGTCTGGCTGGTGATCCCGCTCTACAACGAGGCCGCGGTCATCGGGGACGTCGTCACCCGGGCCCGCAGCGTCTTCCCCCAGGTCGTCGTCGTCGACGACGGGTCCGCCGACGACGGGGCCGAGGTCGCCCGCGAGGCCGGGGCCGTCGTCGTGCGCCACCCCGTCAACCTCGGCCAGGGCGCGGCGCTGCAGACGGGCTTCGAGTACGTCCGCTCCCGCCCCGACATGGAGTGGGCCGTCACCTTCGACGCCGACGGCCAGCACCAGACCGACGACGTGCTCGCCATGCTCGAGAAGGCGCGCGCCGAGGACCTCCAGGTCGTCTTCGGCTCCCGCTTCCTCGACGACCGCACGACCCCGAGCCTGGCCAAGCGGCTCGTGCTGCGGGCGGCCGTCGGGTACACCAACCTCACGACGCACACGCGCCTGACCGACGCCCACAACGGGCTGCGGCTGCTTCGCCGCGACGTCGTGGAGCGGATCGACATCACCCAGAACCGGATGGCCCACGCCTCCGAGCTCGTCGAGCAGATCGGCGCGATGGACGTGCGCTACGCCGAGAGCCCGGTGCACATCCTCTACACCGACTACTCGCGCTCCAAGGGCCAGTCGCTGTGGAACTCCGTCAACATCCTCGTGGAGCTGATCCTCCGATGAAGCTCGTCGTCGTCCAGGTCCTGCTCATCGTCGTCGTCGCCGTCGTCGCGGCCCGGCTGTTCCGCTCGCGCGGGGCCCGGGCGCAGGCCATCCGCCGCCTCGGGGTGCTCGCGTTCGCCGCGTTCGCCGTCGTGTCGATCATCTTCCCGGACGTGTGGACGCGCCTGGCGCACGTGTTCGGCGTCGGTCGTGGCACCGACCTCGTCCTCTACGGGCTCGTCGTCGCCTTCCTCAGCTTCACGGTGACGACCTACCTGCGCTTCCGCGACCTCGAGACGCGCTACACCCGCCTCGCCCGCCGGATCGCCCTCGACGAGGCCGAGGTCCGCGGACGCCTCGAGGGCGGCCCCGAGCACTGAGCCCGGCCGCGTCCCCGACGGGGCGTCAGCGCACGAGGTAGAGCTCGACGACGCGGTCCGGGGTGGCGTAGACCAGCTCCCAGCTCGCCGGGGGCGTCGGGTGCGCCTCCATCCAGGGGCGGATCGACTCGTAGCAGTGCACGCACACGCCGTCGTCGTAGGCGCTGTAGTAGAGCACCGCGTCGCCGGGCCGGGGCTGCGAGTCGGGGCGCAGGCGCTCCCCCGGGCCGCTCCAGACCTGCGGGCCGTTGAACACCGGCCGCTGGTAGGCGGGCAGCACACGCATCGTCCGGCTGTCGGTCCACACCGCCGGCACCCGGAAGTCGCGGCCCTCGAGGGCCGAGCGCAGCCGCTCCATCGCGTCGCCGCCGTTCGGGGCGAAGGCGCTGGTCGTCGTCATGAAGCGCTGGGCGTGGTAGGCGGGCACCGCGCAGACCAGGACGGCCACGCCCCCGACGGCGGCGGCACGCAGGAGCCGCCGCCCGCGGGGCAGCGCCCGGGCCAACCGGGCCGCGAGGAGCGCGGTCACCCCGCCGACGACGAGCGCGATCGGCGGGAAGTACTGGATCCAGTACCGCGGGTTGTCGATGCTCCCGAGCGGCCGGGTCGGGACGGCCACGCCGCCGGCGAGGAGGTTGAGCGCGTAGACGCTGACGAAGCCGAAGGCCATGAGCCGCAGCGCCCGGTTGCCCGCCACGAGGGCGAGGATCGCGAGCACGCCCGTGGCGACCATCCACAGCCCGTCGGGCCGCGTCTCGAGCGCCCGCAGCGGGACGGCCAGGAGGTAGTAGCCGCGGGTGCGCTCCGAGAGGTCGGCCGGCGGGCCGCCGCTCGTCGGCGGCGGGTACCCGACGCCCTCGGGGTTCATCCCGAGCAGCGCCTGCACCTTGGCCAGCGGCGTCCCGTAGGCGAGCGTGCTGATGGCGACGTCGACCGCGGCCCACCCGAGTACCGGGAGCGCCACGAGCGCCCAGGTGCGCAGCGCCGACCCCCGGCGGGTCAGGACGGCGAGGACGACGGGCCACGAGAAGAACGCCGTCTCACGGACCTCGAAGCTCCACCCGAGGAGGAAGCCGGTGGCGAGCACCCAGAGCACCGCGCCGCGGCCGCGCAGGCCGCGGTCGCGCGCGAGGACCGCGGTGAGCAGCGCCAGCACGACGAGCGCCATCGCCATGACGTCGGGGTAGAAGCGGGAGGCGTTGTAGAACAGGACGGTGTTCGCGAAGAGCACGACGACGGCGACGAGCCCGGCGAGCACGCCCCAGAAGCGGCGGCCGAGCAGGTAGACCGAGGCCGCGAGGACCGCGCACGAGAGCAGGGGCCAGACGTAGTACGTCGCCTCCGCGTTCTTCCACAGCAGGGCCGGCGGGATGGTGGCCAGCATGATCCCGTACCGCGTCAGCCCGAGGGCGATCCACTGGTCGCTCGGGAAGTCGAGGGTCGCCATGACGTAGTGCCACGGGTCGGTCGGCACGAGCGGCGAGCGCCACACGAGGACGACCGCCGCGACGACGAGCCCGACGAGGACGCCGACGCCGACGTCGAGGCGGGTGGTCCGCCGCCCGGTCACCAGGCCGGCGGGGTCCGCGTCGGCGGTGGACGACCCCGCGGCAGGGGTAGGGTCGTGCGTCGCGGGCTCGGTCATCGGGCCGGGCCTCCTCAGGCGTTGCGCTCGAGGTCGGCGTTGTACTGGTCGAGGACCTCGTCCATCGAGCCGTCGACGGCGAGCCGGCCGTGGCGCAGGTAGAGGGCGCGGTCGCCGAAGCGGCGCAGGTCGCGCTCGCTGTGGCTGACGAGGAAGAGCGTGCGCCCGTCGGAGAGCAGGTCCTCCATCCGCTTGTAGCACTTCTCGCGGAAGGCCTTGTCCCCCACCGCGAGCACCTCGTCGACGAGGACGATCGGCTCGTCGAGGGTCGTGACGACCGCGAAGCCGAGGCGCACCTTCATGCCGGAGGAGAAGTGACGGTACGGGGTGTCGAGGCCGGCCTTCACCTGCGGACCGGCGAAGGCGACGATCTCGTCGAAGCGCTCGTCGACGGCTTCCTTGGAGACGCCGTGCAGCCCGGCCAGGAGGTAGACGTTGTCGCGCGCCGTGAGGTCGCCGACGAACCCGCCGGTCAGCTCGATGAGGGGGGCCACGCCGCCGTTGACGGTGACCGTGCCCTCGTCGGGCAGGAGCACCCCGGCGATCATCTTGAGCAGCGTCGACTTGCCGCCGCCGTTGCCGCCCACGACCCCGACGGCCTCGCCGTGGTGGATGTCGAAGGAGACGTCCCGCAGCGCCCAGAACGTCTCCTTGGACGTGCCGGACGAGCCGCGGAAGAGCATCTCGCGCACCGAGAGCCGGCGCCGGCGCGAGCGGTAGAACTCGACGCCGAGACCCTCGACGGAGATGACGGGCTCGGTCATCAGATCTCCTTGAGCACGGCGCGCTCGAGGCGGCGGAAGACCGCCACCCCGACGAGCAGCATGACGAAGGACACGACGACGGCCGTGACGACCGACCCCCAGACGATCGGCAGCCGGTCGTGCTCGAAGAAGCCGGCCCGCATCATCTCGAGGATGCCCGTCATCGGGTTGAGCCAGGTGATCTTGTCGTACGGCGCGGGGACCAGGTGCGTCGCGTAGATGACCGGGGTCGCGTAGAAGAGCATCCGCAGGACGATGCGCACGACGCGCTGCATGTCCGTGACGAGGACGGTCAGCGGCGCCAGCACCAGCCCGAAGCCGAGCAGCGCGACGGCCTGGAGGGCGACGGCCACCGGGAAGAGCAGCAGCCACGCGTTGAGCTGGGCCTCCCCCCGGACGAGGTAGAAGAGCAGGAAGGCCAGGAGCACCGGGAGCGAGAGCAGGTACTCGACCCCCTTGCTGAGGACGACGCGCACGACCCAGATCTCGCGCGGGAGGTTCGTCGAGCGCACGAGCTTGGCCTCGCCGGTCAGGGCGCGCGAGGTGTCGGTGAGCACCGTCGAGAACCACTGCCAGGCGAGCAGGCCGACGATGAGGAAGAGGAAGTACGGCTGGTGGCCGAGGTCGCCCCGCTTGAAGATGTAGACGAACACCACGAAGTAGATGAGCGACATGAGCAGCGGGTCGAGCACCGTCCACACGTACCCGAGGACGCTCTGCGCGTAGCGGATCCGCAGATCACGCACCACGAGCGTCGCGAGCACGCTGCGACGGCCCCAGAGCCGCTGCGTCGTGCGTACCAGTTCCATCGAATCCTCGTCGCTCGGGTCGGGCCCGCGGTCGCGGGCCCGAGGGTCGAGAGTACCCGGTGCGCGTGCACCGCCCGATAGCCTGACCCGCGCCCTACCCGACGACCCCCAGGTGACCCCGTGTCCGGCCCGTCCGTGTCCTATCTCGTGCCCGTCCTCAACGAGGCGCTGCGCCTGCCCGACGCGGTGCGTGCCGCGCTCGCGCAGGACCACGACGGGCCCCAGGAGGTCGTCGTGGCCCTCGCCCCGTCGAGCGACGGCACCGAGGAGGTCGCGGCCCGCCTCGCCCGCGAGGACGCCCGGGTGCGGGTCGTCGAGAACGACGCCACCGACATCCCCGCGGGGCTCAACCGCGCCCTCGAGGCCTCGACCGGCGAGTTCGTCGTCCGGGTCGACGCGCACTCGGAGCTGCCCGCCGGCTACACCCGCCGGATGGTCGGCGTGCTGCTCGAGACCGGCGCCGCCAACGCGGGCGGCGTGATGCGCGCCGTCGGCCGCACCCCGCTGCAGGCCTCCGTCGCGCGGGCGTACAACAGCGGCCTCGGGCTCGGGGGCGGGGTGCACCACGGCGGCCTCGCCGCGGGGCCGGCGGAGACCGCCTACCTCGGGGTGTTCCGCCGCTCGGCGCTGGAGGCCGTCGGGGGCTACGACGAGACGCTGCGCCGCGGCGAGGACTACGACCTCAACGAGCGGCTGCGCGCGGCGGGGCTCGAGGTGTGGTTCGTCCCGGACGTCGAGGTGACGTACTGGCCCCGCGAGGCCTGGCGCCCGCTCGTCCGGCAGATGTGGGCCACCGGCGTGTGGCGCGGCGAGATGGTCCGTCGTCGTGGCCGCTCGCGGCTGCGCTACCTCGCGGCGCCGGCGGTCGTCACCGGGCTCGCCGCGAGCGCGGCCGTCGCCCTGACCGGCGCCGACCGTCGGCATCCGGTGCCGTTCGCCCTCGCGCACGCCGCGCCGGTCGCCTACGCCGGCTTCCTCGGCTACGTCGCGGCCCGCGCCGGCGCGACGGAGCCGGCCGACCGGCTGCGGGACGCCGCGGTGGTCGCGACGATCCAGACGACGTGGGGCGCGGGCTTCCTCAAGGGGCTCCTCGCGGGGGCCGGGACCACGGTCGACCGCTCGCGGCTGCGGCGGCACCGGGCGCTCCCCCGCCCCTGAGGCTCACCGGCGGGGCAGCGCCCCGACGTCGAGCAGGCGCCGCACGACGCGCTCGGCGGCGTGGCCGTCGTCGAGCGCGTTGAAGTCCGCCCGCCAGCGCGCGTAGCGCTCGGCCCAGCGGGCCCGCTCGTCCGGGTCGTCGGCGCGGGCCACGGCGTCGGCGACCTCCTCGACCGAGCGCACGAGCGGCCCGGGGGCCCGCTCGCCGAGGTCCCACGCGAAGCCGCGCACCTCGCGCTCGTAGTGCTCGGCGTCGGCGACGTGGAAGACCATCGGCCGCCCGGTGGCGCTGAAGTCGAACATCACCGACGAGTAGTCGGTCACGAGGACGTCGGCGAGGGCGAGCAGGTCGCTGACGTCGGGGTAGCCGGTGACGTCGAGGACCCGGTCGGCGCCCACCTCGGCCCGCAGCCCCAGCGTGCGCGCGTGTCCGCGGGCCAGCACCGTCCACCCCGGGCCGAGCCGGTCGGCGAGGGCGACGGCGTCGAGGGGGTCGGGGCCGTCGAGGGCGTCGTCGCGCCAGGTCGGTGCGTAGAGGACGACCCGCGGCGTCGTGACGCCCAGGCGCGCCCGCACGTCCTCGCCGGAGGAGGTGACGACGACGTCGTTGCGCGGGTAGCCGAGCGTCCACATCGGGCGGGCGACGGCGTAGCTGCGGCGCAGCGCTCGGGCAGCGAAGGGGTTCTGCGCGAGCATCGCCGACCAGCGGGTCGACTGCTTGACGACCGCCGCGAACAGGCGCGGCGTGCGGTCGCGCCGGCCGAGCGCGATCCGCTTGAGCGGCGTGCCGTGCCACGTCTGGAGGACGAACTGCTCGCGGCGTGGGCGCCAGCCGTCCTCGATCCAGTCGTTGAGGACGAGCAGGTCGGCGCGGTCGCGGGCGGCCAGCCACTCGGGCGACCCGACGCGCACGGCCGTCGCGCCGGCGGGCACCTCGACGTCGTCGCGGGAGACCGACCAGTACCGCTGCACGTCCGGCGCGACCCGGGCCAGCTCGCGGTCGATGGCCGCGGGGTTGCACGAGACGTTGCGCCCGTGGAAGCTCTCGAAGAAGGCGGTGCCGCGGACGGGTCCCACCGGCGCGGTGGCGGGCCGTCCGAGCAGGGCGTCGACCCGGTCCACGACGCGCGCGGCCGCGCGCCCGTCTCGTCGCTGGTGGTAGCGGTCGGCCAGGGCGCGGGTGTGCCGCAGCGCCTCGTCACGCCCGGGCGCCCCGACCCAGGTGTCGGAGAGCCGGTCCAGCGCCTGCGCCCAGGTGCGCTCGACCCGTCCGGCGGTCGTCGCCGCGTAGGGCTCGTAGAGGCCGTGCCGCCGCGTGTAGTCCTCGAGGTCGGGCGCGAGGAACACGAGCGGGACCCCGGTGACCGCCGCGTCGATGACGACCGACGAGTAGTCGCTGACGACGGCGTCGGTGGCCCACAGGACGCGCATCACCTCGGGCTCGAGCGCGGAGTCGAGCAGCCGGACGGCGTCGGACCGGTGCGACCAGTCGCCGACCGCGAGCGGGTGCGGGCGCACGACGAGCACCGCGTCGTGGGCGGCGAGCCAGGACTCGACAGCGGCCCACTCCGCCTGCGTCGGCACGACGGGGTCGGCGGCGCCGTCGCGCCAGGTGGGGGCGAGGAGGACGACGCGCCGCCCGCCGAGGTCGCCGACCGAGGCCTCCAGCCGGGCCCGCGCGGCGTCGCGCCGCTCCTGCTCCGTGCCGCGGAACAGCACGTCGGCGCGCGGCTCGCCGAGGACCTCGACCCGCTCGGGGTCGGCCCCGAGCGCGGAGGCCATGAGCGGCGCCACCGTCGGCGACGAGACGGGCAGGAGGCCGATGCGGGCACCCCCGCGCCGGTACATCGCCCCGAGCAGGGCCGGGACGGGCGGAGCGTCACCGAGCAGCGGCAGGCGCATCGCGGCCGGGCTGTCCAGGTGCATCCGCTTGAGCGGGCTGCCGTGCCACAGCTGCACGACGAGGGCTCCCCCGGTGCCGAAGCGGCTGGCGTCGCCGTAGCCGTGGGTGAGCACGACGACGGCGGCCCGGGTGGCGGCACGGAAGGCCGCGAGGGAGCCGTGGCGCAGGGCGCGGACCCCGAGGGCCCGGGCGTCCGCGGCCTCCTGCGGGGTGCGGGCGAGCCACGTCACCTCGGCGGCCCGGCCACGCTCCACGAGCTCCTCGACGAGGGCGCGGGCACCGTCGTGGACGCCGTAGGCGCTGCCGACCACCCAGGTCCCGGGACGCCGGGGCACGACCCGCGTCACGAGGTCCCCGAGCACGTACTGCGGGAGCCAGAGGACCTTCTCGGCGTTGCGTCGGGCGAAGGCGGTGTCGGGCACGGCGGTCAGTATTGCCCATCGGGTGACGGCGCCGACGGTGCGCGCGGCGGACGTCAGCCGGCCGAGCAGACGCCGGCGAGGTCCTCGGTGTTCGCGTCGGGGTCGGTGCCCGGGCGCTCCATCACGGCAGGTGTCGAGGCCTCGGGCGTCGGGGTGGCCTTCACCGGGCTGCTCGTGGTCGCGGCGCCGCTCTTCGCGGCGGGCGACGCGGCCGCGGCACGCGGCGCCGGCGCCTTCTCGGAGGCGGCGATGGCCTTCGCCACGGTCGAGCGGACGACGGCCGGGTCGTAGTCCCAGGGCTTGATGAGCGGCGGGACGAAGTTGACCGACGTGATCTTCTCCTGCTTGGTCTTCACCGCGACGTCGGCGAGCCCGGCGAGCGCGTCCTGCGGGATGTCGGTGCTGAACACGCCCTTGGAGGCCGCCGCGAGGTCACCGAAGTTGAGCAGCACGGTCTGCGGGTCGAGCTGCTTGACGAGGGCGGTGACGACGCAGCGCTGCCGGGCCATCCGCTCGTAGTTCGTCGACTGCGTGCGGCTGCGGGCGTACCAGAGGGCGTGGAAGCCGTCGAGGTGCTGGCGACCGGGCTCGATCCACTCGAAGATCTCGCGCGACCCGCCGCCCATCGGCGTGCGGCGCTGCACGGCGATGTCGAGGCCGCCGACGGCGTCGACGAGGCTGCTGAAGCCCTTGAGGTCGACCATGACGTAGTACTGGATGTCGAGGCCGGTCAGCGACTCGACCGCCTCCCGGGTCGCGAGCAGGCCCGGGTCGGGGGTGCCGGCGGGGAACCGGTCGGCGTGGTCGTGGCCCCAGGTGTAGAGCGCGTTGAGGAGGCACTCGTCGCCGCAGGTCCAGCCGTCGGGCATGAGGCCGGCCATGACCGACCCGGGGCGGAACCGGATGTTCTCGGTCTCGCGCGAGAACCCGAAGAGCACGGCACGACCGCTCTGCGCGTCGACGCTCGCGAGCTGGATGGAGTCCGGGCGCAGGCCGGTGCGGCCCGCGCCGCTGTCGCCGCCGAGGAGCAGGACGTTGTACCGGCCGTCGACCGCGCCCGCGGCCTCCCCGGTCCCGAAGACCGAGGTCATCGCGGCCCGGGCGGTGCCGACGGTCGTGCCCAGCCAGCCGACGAGGCCCGGGACGAGCAGGAGCACCAGGAGCAGCACGAGCAGCCGGCGGCGGTCGCCGGCCGGGAGCCGGTCCGGGCGCCCGAGCCGCCAGGCGTCGACGAGCAGGACGACCCAGAGGACCGCGAGGCACAGGAGCAGTCCCTGGAGGAGGACCAGGACGACGCCAGAGGTGAGCACCGAGAGCAGCGTGGTGCGGCTGACCAGCCCGACGAGCACGGCCACGAGGGCCAGGCAGAGCACCCCGGCCCACACCCGCAAGGCGAGGCGACCCAGCCGCTTGCTGCCGGCGGCGACCTGCGCGCTGCCGGGCAGCACGAGGGTGAGCACGAGGAGGGTGACGGCGCGGCGCCGCTCGCGGCTGCCGGCGCGTCGTCCCCGCGTGTCGACCCGCAGCGTGTCCCCGACCGCGTCGCGCTCGAGCAGGTCGGTACCCCGTCGCTCCTCCATGGTCAGCCAGTATCGGCACGCCCGGCGCGGGCGCGGCCGAGGCGCGCCGGGGGCCGGCCGAGCGCGCGACCGGCGCCGCGGCGCGCTCGGCCGGCCCCGCCGTCGCCGCCCTCCCGGCCGGTCCCGTCATACTGGATCGCCGCGACCGACCCGGAGGTGGACCCACGATGCGCGACGACGACCGCGCCCGACCGATCCCCCAGGGGTCCGACGACGACGTCTACGTCGTCGACACGCGGCGGCGCCCCCGGGCGTCCGCGCCCCGGTCCGCGCCCACCGGCTCCCGCTCCGCACCCACGGGTGCCCTCCCCCGGACCCCGCGCCGGCCGGCGCCGGCGGCCGCCGAGCCCGCCGGCGGGTACGACGAGTACGGCCGTCCGCTCCCCGCGCGCGGCGGGGACGGAGGTCGCGGCGGCCGCTCGGCGCGCCCGGTGCGCGAGCCGCGGCCCCCGCGCCGTCGCCGTCCCGCCCGCCGGGTCGCGCTCCTCCTCGTCCTGCTCCTCGTCGGCTGGGTGGCCGTCACGGCCGCGGCGCCGTGGCACGCGTGGACGACGGTCAGCCGCGAGGACACCGAGCCCGCGGGCGAGCGCCCCGCCGCCGGCGACGGCCACACCTACTTGCTCGTCGGGTCGGACAGCCGCGAGGGGCTGAGCGCCGAGCAGAAGAAGGCGCTCGGCACCGGCTCCGCCGAGGGCCGCCGGACCGACTCGATCATCCTCGTCCACGTGCCGTCGGGCTCCGGCAAGCCCGCCCTCGTCTCCGTCCCCCGCGACAGCTACCTCCCGATCCCCGGCCGCGGCAGCAACAAGGTCAACGCCGCCTTCGCCTTCGGCGGTCCGAAGCTGCTCGTCCAGACGCTCGAGCAGGCCACCGGGCTGCGCATCGACGGCTACGTCGAGATCGGGTTCGGGGGCTTCGCCAACGTCGTCGACAGCCTCGGGGGCGTCGACATCTGCGTGCCGCGCGACATCAAGGACGCGAAGGCGCACCTCGACGTGAAGAAGGGCTGCCAGACCCTCGACGGGCCGACGGCGCTCGGGTACGTGCGGGCCCGGTACTCCGACCCCAAGGGCGACCTCGGCCGGGCCGAGCGCCAGCGCCAGTTCCTCGGCGCCGTGATGAAGGAGGCCGCGACCCCGGGGACCGTGCTCGTGCCGTGGCGCTGGTGGTCCTTCACCCACGCGGCGGCCTCGAGCGTCTTCGTCGGCGAGGACACCTCGCTGCTCGACGCGTACCGCATCCTCTCGACGATGCGGAAGGTCTCCTCCGACGAGGCGCTGAGCCTCGTCGTGCCCGTGTCGGACCTCAACGCGACGACGCGGGCGGGCTCCTCGGTCCTCTGGGACGAGCAGCGCGCGAAGGAGCTGTTCGGCATGCTGCGCGACGGCACCCCGCTCGACGCGCCGCCGCCGGGGACGGACGGCACCCCCTCGGGTCGCTGACGAGAGCGACACCCGGACGGGCCCGACCCTGGACGCGCTCCTCAGCCCGGCTCGTTACACTCCCCGACGTCCCGCACCGCGGGGCCCCTGACCAGCACCCGTGGGGAGGACCCGGTGGACGGCGTCGAGCCGGATGCGCACGAGACACCCGCGGCCGACGCGTCACGCTCCCGTCGCCGGGAGATCCACGGCGGCCGACCGCGGTGGCGTCGGCGCCTCGCGATCGGCCTCGTCTCCCTCGTCGTCGTCGGGGGCGCCGGCGGCGCCGTCGCGGCGTGGCGGCTGAACTCGAACATCACGAAGGTCGACGTCTCGGGCGCGCTCGGTACCGACCGGCCCACGTCCGCCCCGCAGGCGCGCGGCGCCGTCAACATCCTGCTCGTCGGCTCCGACACGCGGGAGGGCGACGGCAACGACGCCATCGGCAAGGTCGTCGAGGACCCGGGCCAGCACTCCGACACCAACCTGCTGGTCCACCTCTCCAAGGACCGCTCGTGGGCCACGGTCGTCTCCATCCCGCGGGACTCGATGACCAAGGCACCCCCGGAGTGCTCCCCCACCGCCCCGAAGGACCAGTGGGTCACGCGGCAGTGGAACCACAACTACAAGATCGGCGGCATCGGCTGCCTCATCCGCACCCTCGAGGGCAACACCGGCGTGCGCGTCGACCACTACGGCGTCGTCGACTTCCGCGGCTTCCAGTCGATGGTCGACGCCCTCGGCGGCGTCCCGGTCTGCACCCGCGAGGCCATCGACGACAAGGAGTCGGGCCTGCGCCTGAGCGCGGGCACCCACACCCTCCAGGGCAAGCAGGCGCTCGCGTACGTCCGCACCCGCAAGTCGGTCGGTGACGGCTCCGACCTGGGCCGCATCCAGCGCCAGCAGGCCTTCCTCTCCTCGATCGCGCAGAAGGCCACCTCGAGCCAGCTGCTCTTCCAGCCCACGCGGCTCTACGGGTTCCTCGACGCCGCGACGCGCTCGCTGACCACCGACCCGGAGTTCGGCCTCGGCACGATGAAGGACCTCGCCGAGAGCGTGCGCGGCATCGGCCTGGACAACATCGAGTTCGTCACCGTCCCCCACGAGGCCTACGAGCCCGACCCCAACCGCGTCCAGTGGCAGGAGTCGGCGCAGGTCATCTGGACGGCGTTCCGCGAGGACCGCCGGCTCGGGCAAGAGCCGGAGGCCACCGCGTCGCCGTCCCCGACCGCGTCGCCGCTCACCGTCTCCCCCGACGAGGTGCGGGTCGAGGTGCGCAACGGATCGGGCGCCTCGGGCCTGGCCTCCCAGGCGGGCGCCGCCCTCGCGGTGCAGGGCTTCACCGTCACCGCGACCGGCAACGGGGAGCGCCGGACCGGCACGCTCGTCGAGTACGGCGCCGGGCAGGAGGAGGCCGCACGCACCGTCGCCGCCGCCTTCCCCGGGGCGACGCTCGAGGAGGCGTCCGGGCTCGGGAGGACCGTCCGCGTCACGCTCGGCGCCGGCTCCGAGAACGTCGTCGAGGTCGAGAACCGCACGGGGACGAAGGCCCTGCCGGACCAGCCGGTCAGCGCACCGAAGCCCGCCCCGACGCCGACGCCCACCATCGAGGCCCGCCCCGCCGACGCCGACATCTGCGGGGCCTGAGGACGCACCCGGTCCGACGACCGACGGCGGCCCCGGCGCGAGAGCACCGGGGCCGCCGTCGTCGTCAGGGCGAGGTCAGGGACGCAGCCGCGAGGCGACGAGCCCGCCGAGCACACCGCCGGCGAGCGGCGCGAGGACGAACAGCCACACCTGGCCGAGCGCGGCGCCACCGGCGAACAGCGCCGGGGCGATCGAGCGGGCCGGGTTGACGGAGGTGTTCGTCACCGGGATGGACACGAGGTGGATCAGCGTGAGCGTCAGGCCGATCGCCAACGGCGCGAACCCCTTCGGGGCGCGCTCGCCGGTGGCACCGACGATGACGAGGACGAACACGGCCGTGAGCACGACCTCGACGACGAGGGCCGCGAGCAGCCCGTACTGCTGGGGCGAGTGGTTGCCGAAGCCGTTGGTCGCGAACCCGTCGGCCGTCGTGAAACCGGGACGCCCGGAGGCGACGGCGAGGAGGACACCGGCGCCGAGGACCGCCCCGACGAGCTGCGCCGCGACGTAGGCGGGCACGTCCCGCCACGAGAACCGGCCGGCCACGGCGAGCCCGACGCTGACGGCCGGGTTGAAGTGCCCACCCGAGAGGTGGCCCACGCCGTAGGCGGCGGTGGTCACGGCGAGGCCGAAGGCCAGGGCGACGCCGAGGTAGCCGACCCCGACGAGCACGGGTCGACCGTCGGCCTGCGCCGTCGCGGTGGCGGCGAGGACGGCCGTGCCGCACCCGGCGAGGACGAGGAGCTCCTGACCGCGCGTCCGCACGCCGAGGTCGTCGCCGACCCGCGCAGCGGCCGCGCCCTGGGCGCACCCCGCGGGCCCACCCCGCTGGTGGTCACCGTGACCCGCGGGCTGCAGCAGGCCCTCGCCACCGCCGGCCCGGCCGACCTGCGCGACGCGGTCGCCGCCTCCGCCGACGGTCCGGCGGCCGGATGGCGGGACCGCCCGGACGTGTACCGGCTGGCGCGCCTCGCGCGGGAGGCCCTCGCCGCTGACCTGCTGCTCTCCTGCCGCGTCCGCGCGTGAGGGGCACGCGGACCGTCCCACACCGTGCGGCTGCGGACGTCGTTCACGCCGAGGGGCCGGGCATCCCGTTGACGTAGGGCATCGCCCACGCGAACGCGCGGGCCGCGGCGGCGTCGAGGTCAGCAGCGGCGGCGGCGGGCGACGCGTCGAGCACGCCGTGCTGGAACGCCGCCACCTCGGCGACCAGCTCGCCGGCGGCGCTCGCCCTGCGGAAGGCGGCGTCGGCGACCGCTGCGGGCACGTCGAGCATCCCCGCCACGTCCTCGATCGGGACGCCGAGCAGCAGGTCGAGGGCGGACAGCAGCCCGGCGGTGAAGGCGAAGTCCGGCTCGCAGACCGAGCGCTCGGCCGCGAGCAGCTCGCAGGTGCGGGCCCGGACCAGCGCGGTCGCCAGCCCGTCGGCTCCGGCCCCCGGCCGCCCCGAGAGCAGGGTGAGCGCCACCCACTGCCGGATCCGGACGGTGCCGAGCATGACGAGGGCCTCGCGGATGCCGCGGACCTCGCGCCGGAGCCCGTGGTCGGCGCCGACCGACGCCAGCTGCAGCACCTGGAGCACGAGCCCGGGCTCGCGACGCAGGATCGCCTCCAGCGCGTCGAGGTCGACGTCCTCGGTGAGCAGGGTCGTCGCGAGGTTGACGTGGGCCAGCGCGGCGGTGGGGATGGTCTGGCCGCGCACCACGCGCGGCTTCTCGATGGCGTAGCCCTGGAACAGCTCGAAGCCGGAGCGCATCGCCCAGTCGAGGTCGTCGAGCGTCTCGAGCTTCTCGGCCAGCAGCCGCACGCCGTGGGGCCGGCACCGGTCCGCGAGCGCGAGCGAACCCTCCCGGCCGAGGGCCTGCACGTCGATCTTGACGATCGTGGCGAGCTCCAGCAGCCGCTCGGCGCCGTCGATCCACACGAAGTCGTCGAGGGCGAGCTGGTACCCGCGCGCGACGAGGTCGCGGCATCCCTGCACGGACTCGTCGTCGACGGTCACGGTCTCGAGCACCTCGATGACGGTGCGCGCGGGCGGGAGGGTCACGGGGGTCCTGCCGGTGAGCACGCCCCGCTCGGCGTTGCAGAAGATCACCTTGTCGCCGACGAGCTGGGCGACCCCGATGGTCAGGGCACCCAGCACCACGTCGGCGGTCATCTGCTCCCCGGAGGGCAGCGGGGTGTCCGACCGCGCGGCGCGGTACAGGAGCTCGTAGCCCATGACCGCGCCGGTGCGGTCGACGATCGGTTGGCGTCCCACGGCCACCGCGGGGGTGGCCGTGGACGTCGCGGGCTCCCCTACAAGCACGGTCCGTCCTCCAGTTGTGTCGACCCCGTGATTGTGCGCAGAGGTGGGACCGGGCGGCCGCTCGACGGTGGACGAATCAGCCGATCGTCCGACCAGACCGTGCGATCGGCCGGACTTCCCTCCGGTGCACCACCTCTCGGCCGCTCTCGACGCGCCCCGCTCAGCCGCTCGTGACCAGCTGTGGGCCACGGCCCCCGAGCACCCATGGACCGCCGGTGCGTCCGCAGGCACGCGACGTCGCCACGGGCGGTGGCTCGTCCCACGTCCCCGCCGTCCCCTACCTTGGTCCGCGACCGAGGAGGACCACCGTGGCCGACGCCCAGCCTGCCGCCGACCGGCGCACCGACCTGGTGCCGTTCGCGGAGGCCGTCCGTGCGTGGTTCTCGATCTCGCTGCAGACCTTCGGCGGGCCGGCGGGCCAGATCGCGGTCATGGAGCGCGAGCTCGTCGAGCGGCGTCGCTGGATCGGCCACGAGCGCTTCCTCCACGCCCTCTCCTTCTGCACCCTGCTGCCGGGGCCCGAGGCCCAGCAGCTCGCCGTGTACGTCGGGTGGCTCCTCAACGGCGTCCGAGGGGGCCTCGTCGCGGGGACCCTCTTCGTCCTCCCCGGGCTCGTCGCGCTCCTCGGGCTCTCGGCCGTCTACGTCGCGTGGGGAGAGACCGCCGTCGTCTCGGGGGTGTTCGCCGCCGTCGCGCCGGCCGTCCTCGTCGTCGTCGCGCAGGCCGTCCTGCGAGTGGGTCGCAAGGCGCTCACCACCCGCCTCTCCGTGGGCATCGCGGTGACGGCGTTCCTGGCCCTCGGCCTCGTGCACGTGCCGTTCCCCCTCGTCGTGCTCGCGGCCGGCCTGGTCGGGCTGGTCGCCGCTCGCGGCCAACCTCCGACGGCGGCCGTGCCCTCCCGCCCCGGCGACGTCGCCCCGGTCGTCCGGGATGACACCCTCCACCACGTCCGCCCGACCCGGGGGTACGTCGCCCGCGTGCTCGGTGTCGGCCTGCTCGCGTGGGCCCTGCCGATGACCGCCGTCGTGCTCCTCACCGGGCGGGGCAGCGTCTTCACGCAGCAGGGGCTGTTCTTCACGGGGACCGCCCTCGTCACCTTCGGCGGCGCCTACGCGGTGCTCGCCTTCGTCGCGCAGCGGGCGGTCGAGGTGTACGGGTGGCTGGCCCCCGGCGAGATGGCCCGGGGGCTCGCGCTGGCCGAGTCGACGCCCGGGCCGCTCATCATGGTCGTGCAGTTCGTCGCCTTCCTCGGCGCGTACCGCGACCCCGGCGCCCTCTCCCCCTGGGCCGCCGGGGTCCTCGCGTCGCTCCTGACGACGTGGGTCGTATTCGTCCCCTCGTTCGTCCTCGTCTTCCTCGGCGCCCCGTTCATCGAGCGGTTGCGCGGCAACCGCACGCTCGCCGCCGCGCTGGGCGGGGTCACCGCCGCCGTCGTCGGCGTCATCGCCCACCTCGGCGTCTACCTCGCGGTCCACACCCTCGCCGACCGCACCGTCGTCGCGGCCCTCGGGCCGGTCTCGGTCGAGCTCCCGGACCCGCGCGCGCTCGACCCCGTCGCGTTCGGCCACCTCGCGCTGGCCGCCGTGCTGCTCCTGTGGCGCGGGTGGTCCGTGCTGCGGACCCTGGCGGCCTGCGCGGGCGTCGGACTCGTCGTCGCGCTCGCCCGCCTGGCTCTGGCCTGACGAGCGTGGCGGCGGCTCGGCCGGGTCGGCGGGTCAGCCCTTGAGGAGCTGGCGGGCCATGACGATCCGCTGGACCTGGTTGGTGCCCTCGTAGATCTGGGTGATCTTCGCGTCGCGCATCATCCGCTCGAGCGGGAAGTCACGCGTGTACCCGGCGCCGCCGAGCAGCTGGACGGCGTCGGTCGTCACCTGCATCGCGACGTCGGACGCGTAGGCCTTGGCCGCGGCGCCGAAGAACGGCAGGTCGGCGTCGGAGCGCTCGGACTTCGCGGCGGCGACGTAGACGAGCTGGCGGGCGGCCTCGAGCTGCATCGCCATGTCGGCGAGCATGAACTGCACGCCCTGGAACTCCGCGACCTTCTTCCCGAACTGCTGCCGCTCCTTGACGTAGGCCACGGCCTGGTCGAGCGCGCCCTGCGCGATGCCGACGGCCTGCGCACCGATCGTCACGCGGGTGTGGTCGAGGGTCGCGAGGGCGATCTTCAGGCCGGCGCCGACCTCGCCGACGACGCGGTCGCCGGGGATGCGGCAGCGGTCGAAGTGCAGCTCGCGGGTCGGGCTGCCCTTGATGCCGAGCTTGCGCTCCTTCTCGCCGAAGGAGAAGCCCTCGTCCGACTTCTCGACGACGAAGGCGGTGATGTTGTTGCCGCGCGGGCCGTCGGGGTCGGTCACCGCGAGGACGGTGTAGTACTCGGAGACACCGGCATTCGTGATCCAGGACTTCTGGCCGGTCAGCACCCAGTCGTCGCCGTCGCGCACGGCCTTGCACTTCATCGCCGCGGTGTCCGACCCGGCCTCGCGCTCCGAGAGACCGTAGGAGAACGTCGACTCCCCCGCCGCGAGCGGCGTGAGGTAGCGCTTCTTGACGTCGTCGTTCGCCGCGAGGAGCAGCGGCATCGAGCCGAGCTTGTTGACCGCCGGGATGAGCGAGGACGACGCGCAGACCCGGGCGACCTCCTCGATGACGAGGCAGGTGGCGAGCGCGTCGGCCCCCACGCCGCCGAACTCCTCGGGCACGTGCGGGGCGAAGAAGTCCGAGGCGACGAGCGCGTCGTGCGCCTCCTGCGGGTAGCGCGACTCCTCGTCGACCGCCGCCGCGAACGGCGCGATCTTGTCCTCGGCGACGGCGCGGACGGCCTCGCGGATGGCCTCGTGGTCCTCCGAGAGCCGGTAGGTGTCGAAGTCGGGGTTGCCGCTCATGGGTGCTTCTTCCGTCCGGCGGCCGGGGCCGCGTGGTACTCAGTCCCGTCTCACGATACTCAGTACCACCGTCAGCGTCTATCGTGGGCCGTGTGACGTCCACCCCCCGCGAGCGGCTCACCGACGCCGCCTTCGCCCTCTTCGCCGAGCGCGGCTTCCACGAGACGACGGTCGACGACGTCGTCGCCCGGGCGGGCGTCGGCCGCACGACCTTCTTCCGCGTCTTCAGCGGCAAGGAGGACGCGGTCTTCCCGGACCACGAGGCGCTCGTCGCACGCGTCGAGGAGCGCCTGGCCGCGTCCGAGGCCCCCGCGCTGCAGGCGGCGGCCGACGCCGCGGGGCTCGTGCTCGAGCACTACCTGGCCGAGGGCGACCGGGCGCGGCTGCGCTACCGGATCACCCGGCAGGTCGCCGCCCTGCGCGACCGCGAGGCCGCGAGCCAGCTGCCCTACCACCGCACCTTCCGGGTCTTCCTGCGCCGGCTGACCGACGAGAGCGAGGCCTCCGACTTGCGCGCCGAGCTCCTCGCGGGCGCCGTCGTCACCGCCCACAACCACGTCCTGCGCCGGTGGCTGCGTGGCCACACCGACGCCGCCGACGCCCGCGCCGAGCTCGGCCGGGCGATGGCCGAGGTCGCCCGCTGGGCGGCGCCGTCGGGCTCTCCCGCCCCGCCGCCGCCCGAGACCGAGATCGTCGTCGTGCGCTCCTCCCGCCCCGTGGAGGAGCTCCTCCCCGCCCTGCGCGCGGCCGCCGGCGAGCCGACGACCTGACGGCCCGGGCCGGACCGCACCGGCCCCCGGGGGCGACGTGGACCGCCGGGCCCCCTAGCCTGCCCTCATGGACGAGAGCGGCCGGCTGACCTACGTGCTGGTGGACGGCGAGAACATCGACGCCACCCTGGGCAACGCGATCCTGGCCCGGCGGCCCCGGCCCGAGGAGCGCCCGCGGTGGGAGCGGGTCCTCAAGTTCGCCGAGGAGCACTGGCAGCAGCCGACCCGCGGGCTGTTCTTCCTCGCAGCCAACTCCGAGCTGCCGATGTCGTTCGTCCAGGCGCTGCTCGCCATCGGCTACCGCCCGGTGCCGCTGTCCGGCGACCCGGGCGTCAAGGTCGTCGACGTCGCGATCCAGCGCACCCTCGAGGCGCTGCAGGAGCGCTCCGCCGACGTCATCCTCGTGAGCAACGACGGCGACTTCCTGCCGCAGGTCGAGGGCCTCCTCGACGGCCGCAAGGTCGCGGTCGCGGGCTTCGACGAGTTCCGCAACCAGGCCTTCAACGCGCTCGTGGGCCGTGGGCTCGAGGCGCTCGACCTCGAGCACGACGTCCGCGCGTTCAAGGAGCCCCTCCCGCGCGTCCGGATCATCCCCATCGACGAGTTCGACCCCACCCTCTTCCTCTGACCGACCCCACCCCCACCCTGGGGAAAACCGGGGCTGGACGTCGCGCGCGGTCAGGTGTGGAAGAGGTCCCAGCACAGGGGGTTGCGGCGCTCCTGGTCCTCGAGGACGAGCCCGCGCACGGCCTGGGGCAGCTGCGCGCGCTGCCACGCGCACTCGGCCCTCCCCGCCGCCTCCGCCTCGCCGGGCGCTGCCGCCGCCCGCACGGCCTTGAGGGCGTACGCGGCCGCCCCAAGGTCGTGCGCCGCGACGTGCGCGACGCACGCCGCCTGCCCGCAGGCGTAGGCCGCGAAGCGCGAGGCCCCTCGCAGGTCGCGGGCCGCCCCCATCGCGTGCCCGCCGGCCGCACGCGAGGCCATCATCCCGACCTCGCCGCGCACCCAGCCCCGGACCGCCTCGAGGGCGGCCCGGGGGCGGGGGTCGTCGGGCCGCTCGGCCTCGACGAGCGGCAGGACGTGCTCGGCGCAGGCCACCGCCCACAGGGCCAGCAGGCGGTGGTCGGCGTCGGTCAGGGTGCCCCCGCGGCGGACGGTCGTCAGCCGCGGGTCCCGCTCGGGCGGGAGGATCACCGGAGCCGGCCCGGGTCGGTCACTCGCCGCGCAGCAGGTGCCACAGGTGGCCGTGGCGCTCGCGGTCGACGAGCTCCGGCATCACCTCGCGCTCGAACAGCTCGACGCCCGAGAGGTCGTAGGCCTGCTCGACGAAGTAGGTGATGGCGTACGTCATCCCGCGCGCCTGGAGGTCCTTGAGCTTCTCGACGACCTGCTCGGGCGTGCCGACCAGGGGCCCGGTCTCGAAGGAGCGCACGGTGTCGTCGACGACGTCGTCCGGCAGCCCGGCGGACGCGTAGTGGTCGCGGATCCACGCGAGCCGCTCCTGCACCTCGCACTCGTCGCGCCCGATGACGACGTTGTAGTTGGCGCTGCGGACGATCTCGCCGAAGTCCCGACCGATGTCGCGGCAGTGCTGCTCGAGGATCGCGCTCTTGGCGCTGAAGCCCTCGGGCGAGCCGTCGAAGTTCGTGTAGTCGGCGTACTCGGCCGCGATGCGCAGCGTCTTCTTCTGGCCGCCGCCGGCGACCCACATCGGGATGCCGTTCGCGCGCGAGCCCGGCATCGACGTGCCCTGCAGCGGCTGCGGGAAGCACATCGCGCCGTCGACCTGGTAGTGGTCGCCGTCGAGCGTCGCGCGCCCGGTGGTCCACATCTGCCGCATGACCTCGACGCCCTCGCGCAGGCGGGCCAGCCGCTCGCCGGCGCCCGGGAAGCCGTAGCCGTAGGCCCGCCACTCGTGCTCGTACCAGCCGGCGCCGATGCCCATCTCGACGCGTCCCTCCGAGACGGCGTCGACGGTGGCGGCGACCTTGGCGAGGTAGGTCGGCTCGCGGTAGCCCAGGCAGGTGCACATCTGGCCGAGGCGGACCCGGCCGGTGACGCCCGCGAACGCTGCCATGAGGGTCCACGCCTCGTGCACGCCGGCCTCGGTCGGCCGCGGGACCGGGTGGAAGTGGTCGTAGACCCAGATCGAGGTCCAGTCCTCGATGCCGTCGGCGCGGCGCGCGAGCCCGGCCATCACCCCCCAGTGCTGGGCCGGGTCGATGCCGACGAGGTCGTGGCGCCAGCCCTGCGGGACGAACAGTCCGAACTTCATCGTGAGCTCTCCTCGTGGTCGTGGACCTCGATCATGCCCCAGCGCGCCGAACCGTAGGCTGTCGGCCGTGACCCACAGGATCTGCGTCGTCGGCACCTCGTACGTCGGGCTCTCGCTCGCGGTCCTGCTGGCGCGCCGGCACGACGTCGTCGCCTTCGACATCGACGAGTCCCGCGTCGCGACCCTGCGCGAGGGTCGCAGCCCCATCTCGGACCCCGACATCGAGAGCCACCTCGCCGCCGGCGGGCTGAACCTCACGGTGACGACCGACAAGGAGGAGGCGTACCGGGGCGCAGAGTTCGTCGTCGTCGCCACCCCGACGAACTACGACGAGCGGACGAACTACTTCGACACGAGCAGCGTCGAGCAGGTCGTCGGCGACGTCCGCCGCATCGCGCCCGACGCCACCGCCGTCGTCAAGTCGACCGTCCCCGTCGGGTTCACCCGCGGCCTGCGCGAGCGCCTGGGCACCGACCGCGTCGTCTTCAGCCCCGAGTTCCTCCGCGAGGGCCGCGCGCTGCACGACAACCTCCACCCCTCGCGCATCGTCGTCGGCGACCGCAGCGAGCGCGGCGAGCTCTTCGCCCGCCTCCTCGCCGAGGCGGCCCTCGACCCCGACGTGCCCGTCCTGCTCACCGACCCCACCGAGGCCGAGGCGATCAAGCTCTTCGCCAACACCTACCTCGCGATGCGGGTCGCGTACTTCAACGAGCTCGACACCTACGCGGCGACCCACGGGCTCGACACGCGCCAGATCATCGACGGCGTCGGCCTCGACCCGCGCATCGGGACGCACTACAACAACCCGAGCTTCGGCTACGGCGGCTACTGCCTGCCCAAGGACACCAAGCAGCTGCTCGCCAACTACGCGGACGTGCCGCAGACGCTCATCCAGGCGATCGTCGACGCCAACACGACCCGCAAGGACTTCGTGGCGACCGACATCCTCGCCCGCCGCCCGAAGGTCGTCGGCATCCACCGGCTCATCATGAAGTCCGGGTCCGACAACTTCCGCAGCAGCAGCGTCCAGGGCGTCATGAAGCGCCTCAAGGCCAAGGGCGTCGAGGTCGTCGTCTTCGAGCCCGAGCTGCACGAGGACCACTTCTTCGGCTCGCCGCTCGTCTCGCTCGAGGAGCTCAAGGAGCGTGCCGACGTCATCGTCGCCAACCGCCTCGTCGACGAGCTCGCCGACGTCGCGGACCGCGTCTACACGCGTGACCTCTTCGGCAACGACTGACGGGCCCCGACCGTCCCGCCGTCGGGAGCCCGTCCGCGCGGCGCCCCCCACCGGCACCGGCGGCGGAGCATGATGGACGGATGGGCGCACTGAGGCACCAGAACGACCCCGACCTGATCCGCGAGCTGCTCATGGACCCCGGCATCTGGGTGGTCGTCGGCCTGTCGGACAACCGGTCCCGTCCCGCGTGGTCGGTGTCGCGCTGGATGAGCGTCGAGCTCGGGACGCCGATCATCCCGGTGCACCCCAAGGCCCAGACGGTCCACGGCGCACAGGGGTACGCGAGCCTCGCCGACATCCCCGACCAGGACCTCAAGGTCGTCGACTGCTTCGTCAACTCCTCGCGGGTCGGCGCGGTCGTCGACCAGGCGATCGAGCACAAGGACCGCCTCCAGCTCGACGCCGTGTGGATGCAGGTCGGGGTGGTCGACGTCGCGGCGGCCGAGCGCGCCCGGCGCGCGGGCCTCGGCGTGGTCATGGACACCTGCCCGAAGATCGAGTGGCCGAAGGTCCGCCGCGACGGCATGCAGCGCTGAGCCCCGCTCCCGGGCACCCCTCGGACCCCGATATCGTTGACCCAGCGCGCGTGCTCACCGGCGCTCCCCTCTGCTCCGACCCCGAGAGGCCTCCACCGCCGTGCGGATCCTGCGTCCCGCCACCCTCGAGCGGCTCGAGGTCACCCAGACCGACGACAGGCTCGAGGTCCTCGTCGTCGCCCGCCCCGGGGTGCGGCTGCTCGAGGTCGCGGTGGTCGCCCGGGCGGGCGAGGTCGCCACGCTGTGGTCGGCGCCCCTCGGCGGCAGCAGCACCGAGCGCGCCCGTGTGCCCCTCGCGGAGGTGGGCGCGTCCGCCGACCCCCGCTTCGAGACGATCGTCCGGGCTCCTCGCCCCGGCACCGACCCGATGGCCATCCTCGACCTCGAGCTCACCCTCGAGGCCGACGAGGGCGACGACGTCGTCCGCCCGGGCCGGGGCACCTACCGCACCCTGCCCGTCCGGGACTCCTCCTTCGCCGCCTCCCGGGCGGTGGAGGTCCCCGGCGGCGTCATCGCCCCGTACCAGCGCCGCGGGGGCAACCTCAGCCTCGCCTACGCCCGCCAGGAGCCCCCGGTGTCGGGGTCCGGCCGGGTCGTCCGGGTGCGGGCCTCGCACGAGGGATGGGAGGTCCACGGTGTCGTCGACACCCGCAGCTTCGCCCTCACCTCCGGTGAGCTGACGCTCGTGGCGCGGCGGACGGGCGAGCGCATCCCGCTGCGCACCGAGCTGACGCCCCTCTCGCCGGTGGAGCGGCCGGCCGCGGCCCGGCGCACCCGCTTCGTCGCGCACCTGACGGCCGCGGACGTCGTCGGGCGCCTGGACCGGCCGGAGTTCCTCGACGTCGTGCTGTCGGCCGACGTCGCGCACCACCACCGCCGCGCCGAGGTCCCCGTCCGCCAGGTGGCCCGGCGGATGCGGCTCTCGATGCCCGCGTCCGTCCTGCGGTCCGGCGACGGCGCCGGCGAGGTCCGCGCCTACCGCACCTTCAAGTCCGGCGCCCTCGCCCTCGAGTTCCGTCCGCTCGACGCCGCGGCCGTCGACCTCGCCCGCTCACCGGCGCGCAACGGGGTCCGCCTGCGCTGGCAGACCCGGCACCGCCCGGTCTGGGTGGTCGGCGAGCGTCCGGACACCGCCCAGGACACCGGGATCGCGCTGTACCGCCACCTGCGCGAGCACCACCCCGAGATCGACGCGCGCTACGTCATCGCCCCCGGGTCCCCCGACCGCGAGGCCCTCGGCGACGACCCGGGAGTGCTGGAGTTCGGCAGCCGCGAGCACGTCGAGGCCACCCTGGCGGCGCGGCGCATCCTCTCCTCGCACCACGGCGACTACCTGCTCGCCACCCGCAGCCCCGCCTTCCAGCGCAACGTGCGGGCCCGCCGGGTCTTCCTCCAGCACGGCGTCATGGGAACCAAGAACATGGTCGCCAACTACGGCTGGAAGGCGCCCGGCTTCAGCGCCGACGCGTTCGTCGTCAGCTCCGAGCGCGAGCGCCGGATGATCGTCGACGACTTCGGCTGGCCCGAGCACCGGGTCGTCGTCACGGGCCTGTCGCGGCACGACCGGCTCTTCGAGAAGCACCCGCCGCCCGAGCGCCGCCTCCTCGTCATGCCGACGTGGCGGGACTGGCTGCGCACCTCTGACGACGTCGCGACGAGCGAGTTCTTCGCGCGGTGGAACGACCTGCTCCACGACCCCGCGCTCGTCGACTTCCTGCGCCGCAACGACCTGCGCGCGGACCTCTACCTCCACGCGAACATGCAGCCGTTCGCGCACCTCTTCGACCTCTCGCACGTCGACGTCGTCCGCCACGGCGAGGTGAGCATCCAGGACCTGCTGCTGCGCTCGACCGCGATGCTCACCGACTACACGAGCGCGGCGATCGACTTCTCGTTCCTCGACCGCCCGGTCATCTACTACCAGTTCGACCGCACCCGGTTCATCGGCAAGCGCCCCTCGCACTTCGACCTCGACGAGGAGCTGCCCGGCGAGATCGTCGCGACCAGGGCGGAGGTGCTCGAGGAGCTCGACGCCGCCGCCGCACGCGGGTTCGCCATCAGCCCGGCGGCCCGGCGCAAGTCCGACAACCTCATCGCCCACCGCGACGCCGGCGCCCGCGAGCGCATCGTCGAGGCGGCCCGCTCGGCCCCCCGTCGACGCCTGGACCCGCCGGGCCTGCGCGACCTCGTCGGGTCCGCCGAGCGGCTGTGGCGGCGCTCGAGCCGCCGCGGCAAGGTCGCCGCCGTCCGTCGCCGGGTCGTGCGTCCTGCCGGCCGGGTCGCCTTCACCCTCGCGAGCCGGCTGCCGCGCTCCTCCCTCGTCGTCTTCGAGAGCAACATCGGCAACGACCTCGGCGACAGCCCCGGCGCCATCCACCGCGAGGTGCTGCGCCGCCGCCTGCCGGTGCGGACCGCGTGGAGCCTCGAGCCCGGCGTGCCGGTGCCGGCCGACGTGCCGGTGCTGCGCCGGCAGTCGCTGCGCCACCAGTGGGTCATGGGTCGCGCCCGCGTCTGGGTCAGCAACCAGAACATGCCGGCCCTCGTCCCCCGGCCGCGGGCGACGTCATGGGTGCAGACCTGGCACGGCACGCCGCTCAAGCGGATGCTCCACGACCTCGACGCCGTCGTCGGCCGCGACGCCGGTTACGTCGGGCGCGTCGACCGGATGATCGGCGACTGGAGCGTGCTGCTCTCGCCCGGGCCGTGGGCCACCGAGCGCTTCCGCTCCGCCTTCCGGTACGACGGGCCGGTCATCGAGCAGGGCTACCCGCGCAACGACGTGCTCGTCACCGCGCCGCAGGAGCGCGCCGCCGCGGTGCGCCGCCGCCTCGGCCTCGCCCGGTCCAAGAAGGTCCTCGTCTACGCGCCGACCTTCCGCGACGACCAGCGCTCGGGCAACCGCTTCACCTTCACCGTGCCGGTCGACCTCGACGCGCTGGTGCGCCTCGTCGGCGAGGAGTACGAGGTGCTCGTGCGCCTGCACCCGGTGGTCCGCGGCAAGGTGCGGCTGCCGTGGGGTGTCCACGAGACCGGCGCCGGCTTCGAGATGGACGACCTCCTCGCCGCCGCGGACGTCCTCATCACCGACTACTCCTCGGTGATGTTCGACTACTCCGTGCTCGGCCGGCCGATGGTCTTCTTCGTCCCGGACCTCGACCACTACCGCGACTCGCTGCGGGGCTTCTACCTCGACTTCGAGCAGGAGGCGCCCGGGCCGCTCGTGCGCACGACCGCCGAGCTGGCCGAGGTGCTGCTCGACGACGCGCGCCTGGCCGGGTACTCCCCGGCGGTCCGCGACTTCCGCGAGCGGTTCGCGCCCCTCGACGACGGCGGCGCCGCGCGGCGCGTCGTCGACGACCTGCAGCGGCGCGGCATCCTCCCGGCCGACCCCGCCTGAGCCGACCGGCCGGGGCCGACCCCGCCTGAGCCGACCCGGCCGGAGCCGAGGGCTCAGGAGCGGCGGCGCTCCCGCAGGGCCGCGCCCTTGGCGTGCGCCTGGTCGCGCAGCGCGGTGCGGAACTCCCCCATCGCCGCACGCAGCCGCTGCGCCTCGGCGCCCTCGCCGGACCCGAGGATGCGGGCCGCGAGCAGGCCCGCGTTGCGCGCCCCGCCGACCGACACCGTGGCCACCGGCACGCCGGCGGGCATCTGGACGATCGAGAGCAACGAGTCCATCCCGTCGAGGTACTTCAGGGGCACCGGCACGCCGATGACCGGCAGCGAGGTGACCGACGCGAGCATGCCGGGCAGGTGCGCGGCACCCCCGGCCCCGGCGATGACCACGCGCAGCCCGCGCTCCTCGGCGGAGCGGCCGTACTCGAGCATCTCCTCGGGCATCCGGTGCGCGGAGACGACGTCGACCTCGCACTCGACGCCGAGCTCCTCGAGCGCGGCGACGGCGGCCCCCATGACGGGCCAGTCGGAGTCCGAGCCCATGACGACGCCGACGACCGGCTGCGTGCTCATTCGGTGACCACTCCCTGGAGGTAGTCGGCGGCGTGCCCGGCCCGCTCGCGCAGGTCGGCGAGGTCGTCGCCGGAGACGTTGACGTGCCCGATCTTGCGGCCCGGGCGCACGCCCTTGCCGTAGAGGTGGACCTTGGCCTCGGGGTCGCGGGCCATGACGTGCCGGTAGGCCGGGTAGAGCTCGGGGTAGTCACCGCCGAGGACGTTGGCCATGACGGTCCACGGCGCGCGCGGCCGCGGCGAGCCGAGCGGCAGGTCGAGCACCGCTCGCAGGTGCTGCTCGAACTGCCCCGTCACCGCGCCGTCCATCGACCAGTGGCCGGAGTTGTGCGGGCGCATCGCGAGCTCGTTGACGACGAACCCTGGCTCGCCGTCCGCCCCCTCCAGCTCGAAGAGCTCGACCGCGAGGACACCGGTGACGCCGAGCGCGCCGGCCACGCGCAGCCCCGCCTCGACGGCCCGCGCCGACAGGTCCGCGTCGAGCGCGGGCGCCGGGGCGAGCACCTCGGTGCAGATGCCGTCGGTCTGGACGGTCTCGACGACGGGCCACGCGGCCGCCTGCCCCGAGGGGCTGCGTGCCAGGAGCACGGCGAGCTCGCGGCGGAAGGGCACCTTCTCCTCGAGGAGCAGCCCGGTGCCGGCCTCCTGGGCCCGGGCGAGCCAGTCCTCGAGCTCGGCGGCGGACGACACGACGGCCACGCCCTTGCCGTCGTACCCGCCCCGCGGGGTCTTGGCGACGAACGGCCGGCCGACCTCGTCGGCGAAGGCCTCGACGTCGGCCGCGGTGTCGGCGCGCACCCAGCGGGGGCACGGCACCCCGAGCGCGGTGAGCCGCTCGCGCATCGCGAGCTTGTCCTGGGCGAAGCGCAGGGCGTCGGGCGTCGGGTGCACCGGCACCCCGGTCGCGACGAGCTGCGCGAGGACCTCGGCCGGGACGTGCTCGTGGTCGAAGGTGACGACGTCGCAGGCCTGCGCGAAGGCGAGGACGGCCTCGGCGTCGGTGTGGTGGCCGACCGGCGAGCTCGGGACGACGAGGGCGGCGCTGGCGTCCTCGGCCTCCGCGAGGACGCTCAGCGTGACACCGAGCTCCGCGGCGGGGCCGGCGCACATCCGCGCCAGCTGCCCTCCCCCGACGATGCCGACGACGGGGAACCCTCCGGGCGCACGACGTGGGGTGGTCACCCGGCCGAGGATACCGACCTGCACTCAGTAGGCTGCACGGGTGACCGCCCAGGACGCCCCCTCGCGAGGCCCCGTCTCCCGCGTCCTCGCCTCGGCGCGGGGCGCGGTCGACGTGCTGTACCGCGAGATGATCAAGTTCGGGGTCGTCGGCGCCGTCGCCTTCGTCATCGACCTCGGCGGCGCGAACCTCCTCTGGCACACCGTGCTCGCCGACAAGATCACGACCGCCAAGATCATCTCCGGGGCGGTGGCCACGCTCGTCGCGTGGATCGGCAACCGGCAGTGGACCTTCCGGCACCGCCGCAGCCGCCCGGTCCACCACGAGGTGATGCTCTTCTTCGGGGTCAACCTCGTGGCGCTCGGCATCTCGGCGCTCGTGCTGGCCCTCTCGCACTACGGGCTCGGGTTCGAGAGCCGCCTGGCCGACAACGTCGCGACGGTCGTCGGCATCGGCCTCGGGACGCTCTTCCGCTTCTGGGCCTACCGGCGGCTCGTCTTCTCGCACGAGCCCCTCTGAGACCTGCCACTCAGTCGGTGCTGACCGACAGGAAGAGCGCGAAGACCGGCGGCGCGGCGCGGGCCAGCTCCAGCCGGCCCCCGGCGCCCTCGGCGAGGTCGCGCGCGAGCGAGAGCCCCAGCCCGGAGCCGGACGACGACACCGAGCGCTCGAAGATGTGCGGCGCCATCGACGCCGGCACCCCGTCGCCCTGGTCGCTCACCTCGATGACGACCGACGGCCCCACGCGGCGCGCGTTGACCTCGACCGTCCCGCGCCCGTAGGCGAGGGAGTTCTCGAGCAGCGTCGTGAGGATCTGGCCGAGCGCCACCGGGGTCGCGCGCACGAGGAGGCCGCGCTCGCCGCTCACCTTGATGCTGCGCCGTGCCTGCGCGAAGGCCGGCTGCCACTCGCGCTGGAGCGAGGCGAGGACCGAGTCGAGCGAGACCGACGGGTTGACCTCGGCGCCGTGCCGCGTGCGCGTCATCAGGTCGTCGACGACCTTGCTCAGCCGCTCGACCTGCCCGATGGCGATCGTCGACTCCTCGGCGACGACGGAGAGGTCGTCGGTGAGGTTGATCTCCTCGAGGCGCATGAGGAGCGCGGTGAGCGGCGTGCGCAGCTGGTGCGAGGCGTCGGCCGCGAAGTCGCGCTCCGACGCCAGGCGCCGAGCGCCCTGGGCCGCGCCGCGGATGAGGGCCGCGTCGAGCCGGTCGACCTCGACGATGCCCGAGTGCAGCGGCACCGGCCGGTCACCGGCGTTGAGCCGGTCGACCCGTTGTCGGAGCGTCTCGAGCAGCGTCGAGACGCGCGCGGCGCTGCGCTCGGCGAGCCACATCGCCCCGAGGACCGCCACGGCGAGCGCGGCGAGCACGGTGATCCCGGGCGCGACCCAGGACGCGGGGTCGTCGGTCGTCGGCACGCCCTCGGCGGCGACCCCCGCGACGGCGGCGACGGCGGCCACGGTCGTGAGCCCGAACGCCTGGAGGACGACGGTCAGCGCGATGCGGCGCACGCGGCGTCAGTCCTCCGGGGAGTCGAACCGGAAGCCGAGGCCGCGGATCGTCGTGATGTAGCGCGGGCTCGCGGCATCGTCGCCGAGCTTCCGGCGCAGCACGGAGATGTGCATGTCGAGCGTCTTCGTCGACCCGTACCAGGCGCTGTCCCAGACGTCGCGCATCAGCTTCTCGCGGGAGACGACCTTGCCCTCGTTCGCGACGAGCACGCGCAGCAGCTCGAACTCCTTGCCGGTCAGCTGCACCTCCTCGCCGCGCAGGAACACCCGGCGGCCGTCGGGGTCGATGTCGATCAGCTGGTCGCCCTCGTCCTCGGCGGCCTCGACGACGCCGCGGCGCAGCAGCGCCCGGGCCCGCGCCAGCAGCTCGGCGAGCCGGAAGGGCTTGGTCACGTAGTCGTCGGCGCCGGCGTCGAGCCCGACGACGGTGTCGACCTCGTCGGCGCGGGCGGTGAGGATGAGGACGGGGACGCCGCTGCCCTCCTGCCGCAGCCGGCGGCAGACCTCGAGGCCGTCCATCTTCGGCAGGCCGAGGTCGAGCACGACGAGGTCGGGCTGGCGCAGGGCCGCCGCGAGGGCGGACTCACCGTCGGAGCACACCTCGACGTCGTAGCCCTCGCGCCGCAGGGCGCGGGCGAGCGGGTCGGAGATGGCCGGGTCGTCCTCGGCAAGCAACACCTTCGTCATGGGGGCGATCGTAGTCACGCAGAGCCGTTCGGCACGGCGGGGCGGCGACCTCCGGGCGAGCGCTGGAGCTCGTGGAGGGTCACGACGCCGATGCCGCGCAGCATCCGGCGGCGGCGTTCGACCGCCGTGAAGCCGGACACCGAGCCCAGCGCACGGGCCATGTCCTCGTCGACGAAGACGGTGCCCGACGGCGTGACGGCGGTGATCCGGCTGGCCTTGTTGACCGTCACCCCGAAGACGTCCCCGAGCCGCGAGACGACCCGGCCGTGGGCCATCCCGACGCGCACCGGGGGCAGCAGCTCGTCCCCGGCCATCGCGTCGACGAGGTCGAGGGCGATCGCGGACGCCGCGGCGATGTCGGTGTGGACGAAGAGGACCTCGTCACCCACCGTCTTGATGACGCGGCCGCCGTGCTCGGCGACGACGTCGCTCGCGAGCAGCTCGAAGTGCTGGACGAGCCGGGCGAGCTGGCGCTCGCTCATCCGGCGCACGAAGGACGTGAACGACACGAGGTCGGCGAACCCCACGGCGCGCACGGGCGCCGACGGGTCGGAGCGGACGGCAGGGTCGGCGTCCGCGAGCATGCGCTGGATCGCGTTCGTCAGGTGCCGGCGCCACACGTAGACGAGCAGCGGCTCGATGTCGTCGATGGTGCGCGAGAGCAGGTTCGCCGCGTCGGCGGCGATGCGGGGCTCGGGCACCGAGCGGGTGTCCTTGCCCTCGAGCTGGTCCGAGACCTCCGGCGTCAGCGACTCGGCGACGAGCTGGGTCTGCCAGACCGCGAGCCGGTCGGCCGTCCGGGCGAAGGCCCGGGTCATCCCGAGCGCGAGCTCCTCGCTCACCGCACCGCGCTGGACGAGGTCGGTGACGCGGCGCAGGGCGGCCCGGTCGGCCTCGGTGAACATCGCCTCGTCGTCCTCGACGAGCTGGAAGCCCATCGCGTGCCAGAAGCGGCGCGCCTCGGTGGGGTCGACGCCCGCGGCCGCGCTCACCTCGGCGCGGGCCATCGACGCCGAGCGACCGAGCAGCGAGCGCTCGACCCGCTCGGCGAGGTCGTCGGCGGCCGGCTCCGGCGGCGGGACGGGGAGGACGGTCTCCTCCCCCGGTGGCTCCTGCGTCATCCCACCTCCCTCGCTCAGCGCGACCGGACGTGGACGACGTCGCCGGCGGAGACGCTCGTCGTCCCGCCCTCGGTGCGCACGGCCAGTCTGCCCTCCGCGTCCACGCCTGTCGCCCTGCCCCGCCGGATGCTGCCGTCCGGCTGGTGGACCTCGACGTCGCGCCCGACCGTGCCGCACGCGTCGCGGTAGGCGGCGACCGACGGGCCCGCCGGGCCGGTGTCCTCCCGCAGGACCGCGGCGAGGTGGCGCAGGTAGGAGGTGAGCAGCGCGGCGCGGTCGACGCCCGGTGCGCCCGCGGCCCGCAGCGACGTGGCGGTGTCGAGCGGCAGCTCCGCGCGCGGCGTGTCGACGTTGACCCCGCAGCCGACGACGACCCCGGCGGGCGGGACCCACTCGCAGAGCAGGCCGGCGAGCTTGCGGTCGCCGTCCCCGGGGACGAGGACGTCGTTGGGCCACTTGAGGCTCGTCGCGACGCCGGCCACCTCCGAGACCGCCCGGTGCAGCGCGAGCCCGGCGAACAGCGGCACCCACCCGGCGCCGGACGCCGGCACCGGCACGCAGACCGAGACGGCGAGCGCCGTGCCGGGCGTCGTCGTCCAGGAGCGCCCCAGCCGGCCACGGCCGGTCTCCTGCACCTCCGCGACGAGGACGCGCCACCGCCGCGGGTCGGCGCGCACCTCGTCGTTCGTCGACCCGACCCGCTCCCGCACCTCGACCGGGAGCCATGGGTCACCGGGTGTGACGGACGCCGCGTCCAGCGCCGCGTTCAGGGGGTTCTCGCTCACGGCGCCAAGGCTAGGCTCGGGTCATGTCGAAGAGCGACCACCACTCCATGGGCGGGACCGACGTACCGACCGACATCGACACCACGACCACCGCGGGGAAGCTGGCCGACCTCAAGCGGCGCGTCGCGGAGGTCGCCAACGCGGGGTCGGAGCGCGCGGTCGAGAAGCAGCACGCGCGGGGCAAGAAGACCGCCCGCGAGCGCCTCGAGATGCTCCTCGACGAGGGCTCGTTCGTCGAGATGGACAAGTACGCCCGGCACCGGTCGGTCTCCTTCGGGCAGGACAAGAACCGCCCCTACGGCGACGGCGTCGTCACCGGGTACGGCACGGTCGACGGCCGCACGGTCGCGGTGTTCGCGCAGGACTTCACGGTCTTCGGCGGCTCGCTCGGCGAGGTCTTCGGCGAGAAGATCTGCAAGGTCATGGACTTCGCGATGAAGGTCGGCTGCCCCGTGGTCGGGCTCAACGACTCCGGCGGCGCGCGCATCCAGGAGGGTGTCGTGTCGCTCGGCCTGTACGGCGAGATCTTCCGGCGCAACGTCCACGCGTCCGGGGTGGTCCCGCAGATCTCGCTCATCATGGGCCCGTGCGCCGGCGGCGCCGTGTACTCGCCGGCCGTCACCGACTTCACCGTGATGGTCGACCAGACGTCGCACATGTTCATCACCGGCCCGGACGTCATCAAGACCGTCACCGGCGAGGACGTCGGCTTCGAGGAGCTCGGCGGCGCGCGGACGCACAACACGAAATCCGGTGTGGCGCACTACATGGGCACCGACGAGGACGACGCCGTCGAGTACGTCAAGGCGCTGCTGTCGTACCTGCCCAGCAACAACATGGAGGACCCGCCGGTCTTCGGCGAGGAGCTCGACCTCGAGGTCACCGACGACGACCGCTTCCTCGACACGATCGTCCCGGACAGCCCGAACGTCCCCTACGACATGCACCAGGTCATCGAGAAGGTCGTCGACGACGGCGAGTTCCTCGAGGTCTCGCCGCTGTTCGCGCCGAACATCATCACCGGCTTCGGTCGCGTCGAGGGTCGCTCGGTCGGCGTCGTGGCGAACAACCCGATGCAGTTCGCCGGCACGCTCGACATCGACGCCTCCGAGAAGGCCGCCCGCTTCGTGCGCACCTGCGACGCCTTCAACGTCCCCGTGCTGACCTTCGTCGACGTGCCCGGCTTCCTCCCCGGCACCGACCAGGAGTGGGACGGCATCATCCGGCGCGGCGCCAAGCTCATCTACGCGTACGCCGAGGCCACCGTCCCGCTCGTCACGGTCATCACCCGCAAGGCGTACGGCGGTGCCTACGACGTCATGGGCTCCAAGCACCTCGGCGCCGACATCAACCTCGCGTGGCCGACCGCGCAGATCGCCGTCATGGGCGCGCAGGGCGCGGTGAACATCCTCTACCGCAAGGAGCTGGCGAAGGCCGCCGAGAAGGGCGAGTCGGTCGAGGAGGCGCGCGCGGCGTTCATCAAGCAGTACGAGGACGCGCTGGCCAACCCCTACGTCGCCGCCGAGCGCGGGTACGTCGACACCGTCATCACCCCGTCGAACACGCGGATGAACGTCACGAAGGCGCTGCGGGCGCTGCGCACCAAGCGCGAGTCCCTCCCGCCGAAGAAGCACGGGAACATCCCCCTGTGATGGCTTCGCAGGCTCAGCCCTCCCACGGGACCCGCCCTATGACCTCTTCGCAGGCCCAGAGCTCAGGGGGACCCGGCCCTGTGATGGCTGACGACGTGCAGTTGAACGAGCCGCCGGCGATCGTCGTCCACGGCCCCGCGACCCCCGAGGAGGTCGCGGCGGTCGTCGCCGTCCTCCTGGCCGCCGGCGGCGGCGAGGACCCGGCGCCGCCGCAGCGCACCTCGACGTGGGCGGCCCACGACGCCGCCGTCCGCCGGCCCGTCGGCCACGGCCCCGGCGCCTGGCACACCACCTACCGCCGCTGACCGCCCCGCCCCGTCCCTCCCCGCCCCGTCCCTCCCCGCCCCGTCCCTTCCCGCCCCCACCGGCCTCCCGCTGACGCCCGTGCACAAACCGACGAATGTGTCGATTCGTGCACACCCCCGGACTCGCCCGATGTACACAATCCGACGAATGTGTCGATTGCCGTACGCCCCGACGGCTGACGGCGTGCCCCGTCAAGCCTGCTGCCACCCCTGGCCTGTGGACAACGCGATCCGATGCTGCATCGGGTGCCACGCTCGAAGGATGCAGACCGACGACCCGCTGGGCCCTTTCCTCGCGGCTGACGCAGTCGCCCTCGGCATCTCGGCGCGCGCGCTCCGCGGATCGCGCTACCGGACGGTCCTGCGTGGCGTACTCGTCGACGTCCGGGTGCCCGACACCGTCGTCGTCCGCTCGCGAGCGGCGCTCCTCGTCGCCCCCGACGGTGCAGTCCTCAGCCACTGGACGGCGGCTCGCCTCTGGGGTGGGCGTGTCCCGGACCACGACTGTGTTCACGTCGCGTTCTCCCGCCGCGTGAGATGGCGGCTGCGTGGGGTCAAGCCGCACTGCTTCACCTACCGACTCGGCACCACGCGCCGGCACGGTCTCCCGGTCACCACCCCTGCTGTCACGTTCTGTCACCTCGCGAGGTTCCTCGGGCTGGTCGACCTTGTCGCCCTCGGGGACAGCCTCGTGCGGCGCGGACACATCACGGTGCTCGACCTCCGTGCGTCGGCAGAGGGCTGGGAAGGCCAGTGCCGCGCCGAGGCCACCGACGCCGCGCGCCTCGTCCGGGACGGCGTCGACTCGTCACCCGAGACGTCGCTGCGACTGCTCATCGTGCTGTCCGGCCTCCCCGAACCGCAGATCAATGTCACCGCCCACCACGAGGACGGTTCGATCCGCTACCGCATCGAGCTCGCCTTCGAGGAGCACCGGGTCGCCATCGAGTACGACGGCCGCTGGCACGAGGAACCCGCCCAACGTCTGCACGACTCCTCGCGCCGATCACGCCTGTCCGAGGAGGACGGATGGACGTTCCTCGTCGTCACTCCGGACGAGCTCTTCAACGCCACGGAGAACCTCGTCAGTCGGCTGCACGACGAGCTGAGGACTCTGGGTGTGCCGGTACCGCCTCGACCGCACGACGCGTGGCGCCGACATTTCCGTGTCGTGCGAGTGGCCGCCTGACGGCCGCCACTGGACCACCGTGCATCAATCGACACATTCGACGATTCCTGCACACCCCGTGCCGTCCAGGCGTGCATCAATCGACACATTCGACGATTCCTGCACACCCCGTGCCGTCCAGGCGTGCATCAATCGACACATTCGACGATTGCTGCACATCGGCGGGGGGTCAGGGGGTGCGGCGGGCGACCGACCGCTCGAGCTCGGCGTGGTGCTGGGGGTCGAGCACCCGCGCCCCGAGCACCTCGGCCGCGGCCTCCAGGTCGCCGCACAGCGCCCGGAACACCCGCGGGACGACGATGCCGTGCTCCGGCCGCTCCACGACCTCGACGGCGTCGCCGACCGACACCGTCCCCGGCTCGAGCACCGCGAGGTAGGCCCCGGTCCGCCCGCGCTCGGTGAAGCGCCGCACCCAGCCGCGCTCGCCCATCCACGCCCCGAACGTCGCGCACGGGATGCGCGGACCGGTCACCTCGAGCAGCGCCGTCCCGACCCGCCAGCGCTCGCCGACGAGGGCCGCGTCGACGTCGAGGCCCTCCGTCGTGAGGTTCTCGCCGAAGAGCCCGTCGCGCAGCCCGCGCCCGAGCTCGACGCCCCAGTGGTCGAGCTCCTCCCGGGCCACGGCGTAGACCGCCTGCGAGGACCCGCCGTGGTGCCTGCGCGAGACGACGTCGTCCCCGACGACCCCGCTGCCGAGCCCGCCCCGCTTCGGCCCGGGGTCGCGCACCTCGACCGCCACGACCGGCTGCTTGTCGATGGCGCTGGCCCGGCCGCGCGCCCCGACGCCCTCGCGCGGGCCACCGACGTTGACCGACCGGATGCGTGCTGTCACGGACCCGAGCCTAGGCCGGGAAACCGGGGCGCCGCAGACGCGCTCCTCGGGTAGCGTCCGCCGGGTGAGCGAGCCCACCACCGTCCGCACCCCCACCGCCGTCGACGCCGTCGCCGACGCCCACTTCGACGCCGCCGTCGCCCTCAGCCCGATGGAGGCCACCTACCTCGGCGTCCCCGGCCACGAGCACGAGCTCGACGACCTCTCCCCCGAGGGCTACGCGGCCCACGCGGACCTCGCCCGCGCCACCCTCGCCCGTCTCGACGCCGCGGAGCCGGTCGACGACGTCGACCGCGTCACCGTCGCCGCGATGCGCGAGCGGCTCGGCCTCGCGCTCGAGACCCACGACGCCGGCCTGGACCGGATGCAGCTCGACGTCATCGCCTCCCCGCTGCAGGGCGTCCGCGACGTCCTCGACCTCATGGCGACCGACACCCAGGACGACTGGGCGACGATGGCCGCCCGCGTCGGGCAGATCCCGCGGGCGCTCGAGCAGTACACCGGGACCCTGCGCGAGACGGCCGACCGCGGGCTCGTCACGCCGCGGCGGCAGGTCGAGGCCTGCATCCGCCAGTGCGAGGACCTCGTCGCCCCCGACGGCTACTTCGCGGGCCTCCTCTCGGGAGCCCGGGCGGGCGACGCGCCGCTCGACGACGCCGTCGCCGCCGACCTGCGCCGGGCCGTGGAGGGCGCGGCCGCCGCCTACCGTCGCGCCGGCGAGGACCTCGCGACGCACCTGCTCGACCGGGCGCCGGAGTCCGACGCCGCCGGCCGCGACCGCTACGCCCTCGCCTCGCGCTCCTTCCTCGGCGCGGCCGTCGACCTCGAGGAGACCTACGCGTGGGGTCAGGAGGAGCTCGCCCGCATCACCGCCGACATGGAGCGCACCGCCGCCCGCATCGTCCCCGGCGGCTCGGTCGACGACGCCGTCGCGCACCTCGACCGCGACGAGGCCTACCGCCTCCACGGCACGGACGCGCTCCAGCGGTGGATGCAGGTGCGCGCCGACGAGGCCATCGAGGCGCTCGCCGGCACCCACTTCGACATCCCGGAGCCGGTGCGCACCATCGAGTGCCGCATCGCCCCGACGCAGACCGGCGGCATCTACTACACCGGCCCGAGCGACGACTTCGCGCGCCCCGGCCGGATGTGGTGGTCGGTGCCCAAGGGCGTCACGGAGTTCGGCACCTGGAAGGAGCTGACGACCGTCTACCACGAGGGCGTGCCGGGGCACCACCTCCAGGTCGCGCAGACGGTGTACCGCCGCGAGCTGCTCAACAAGTGGCGCCGGATGATGTGCTGGGTCAGCGGTCACGGCGAGGGCTGGGCCCTGTACGCCGAGCGGCTCATGGCCGAGCTCGGGTACCTCGAGGACCCCGGCATGTACCTCGGGATGCTCGACGCCCAGTCGCTGCGCGCGGTGCGCGTCGTCATCGACATCGGCGTCCACTGCGGGTTCGAGGCCCCGGCCGAGGTCGGCGGTGGCGCGTGGACCTACGAGAAGGCCTGGACGCTGCTCAGCCGCCACGCCCGCAACGACGAGGCCTCGCTGCGCTTCGAGCTCGACCGCTACCTGGGCTGGCCCGGGCAGGCCCCGAGCTACAAGATCGGCGAGCGGCTCTGGCTCCAGATGCGCGACGAGGTGGCCGCCCGCGAGGGGGACGCGTTCTCGCTCAAGGACTTCCACCGCCGGGCGCTCGACGTCGGCTCGGTCGGGCTCGACGTGCTGCGCACCGCCGTCGTCGGGGGCTGAGGCACCCGGACGCACCGGCCGGGAAAACTCGAGGGCCCGAGGGGGTGGACACCGGTGGACCCGCGTCCCCTACGCTGGTGGATCACCGGGGGGTGGGGCCGACGGCCGGGTCGACGCCTCCCCGTCCTGCGACCGTGGGACCCGGACCCGGAGGAGCACCCATGCCGAGATCACGAGGGCGACGCCCGGCGGGCAGCAACACCCGCGAGGACATCCTCGCCGCCGCCACGCACCAGTTCGGTGAGCACGGGTACCCCGGCACGACGCTGCGGGCCATCGCCCGTGAGGCCGACGTCGACACCCGGCTCGTCACGCACTACTTCGGCACCAAGCAGAACCTCTTCGTCGCGGTCGTCGACTTCCCCTTCGACCCCGACCAGCTCGCGGGCGCGGTGATGTCCGAGGGCCCGGAGCGGGCCGGGTACCGCCTCGCGCAGGTGGTCGTCCGGATGTTCGACGACCCCGGCACCCGGCAGTCGATGACCGGCCTCGTGCGCGCCGCGGCCTCGGAGGACGACGCCGCGCTGCTCGTCCGCGACGTCCTGTCCGACCGGATGCTCACCCCGCTCGCGCGCCTGCTCGGCGAGGACGAGCCGGAGCTGCGGGCCTCGCTCATCGGCAGCCAGCTCGTCGGCTACATCTTCTCGCGCTACGTGCTGGCCCTCCCGGGCATCCCCGAGGAGGACCCGGACCGCCTCGCGGCCGCGGTCGGTCCGGTCCTGCAGCACTACCTCACCGGGGCCCTCGAGGACGTCGTCCCCCGCTGACGACCGGCCGCGCGCCGGCAACGCACCGACCGTTCGCCGACCGTCCACGGACCGGGCACCGCGGGGTCCGCCCGGCCCCGGGCTCCCCTCCGGCGCCGCAACAGGCGAGAATGCACGCCGTGGAGCCCGCCGCGCTCGTCGTCGCCATCATCCTCGTCGTCATCGTCGTCAGCCGTCTCGCCGCACCCCTCCGGGTCCCGGCGCCGATCGCGCTGCTCGTCGTCGGCGCCGTGCTGTCGGCCATCCCCCAGGTCCCCGAGATCCGCCTCTCCCCCGAGGTCGCGCTCTTCGGGCTGCTGCCGCCGCTGCTGTACTCGGCCGCGCTGTCGAGCTCGCTCGTCGACATCCGCACCTTCCGCTCGAAGATCCTCAGCCTGTCGGTCGGCCTCGTCCTCTTCACCGCGTTCGGGGTCGCGCTCGTCGTCTGGGCGCTCATGCCGGGCGTCTCGTTCGCCCTGGCACTGGCCCTCGGGGCGGTCGTGGCGCCCCCGGACGCCGTGGCTGCCACCGCCGTGGCGCGCCGCATCGGCCTGCCGCGCAAGATCACGACGATCCTCGAGGGCGAGTCGCTGCTCAACGACGCGACCGCGCTCGTCACCCTCCGCACCGCCCTCGCGGCGGCCGGCCTCGCGGCGCACGGCGCCGAGATCACGCAGGTCACCTTCACGTCGGTCACCCTCGAGCTGCTCGTCGCGGCGGTCGGCGGCGTGGCCGTCGGGGTCGTCGCGTTCGTCGTCATCGGCTGGATGCGCCGGCGGCTGACCGAGGTCGCGGCCGACACCGCGCTGTCGTTCATCGCCCCGTACGTCGCGTACGCCCCGGCGGAGGCCGTCGGCGCGTCGGGCGTCCTCGCCGTCGTCACGGCGGGCCTGCTGCTCGCCTACCGAGCTCCGGTGCTGCAGTCCGCGCCGTCGCGCCTGGCGGAGCGGATCAACTGGAGCAGCGTCACCTTCGTCCTCGAGAACGCGGTCTTCCTCCTCATCGGGCTGCAGGTGTGGGCGCTGTTCCAGGACACCCGCACCGGCGAGCTCGGCACCGGGCGCACGCTGGCCGTCGCCGGCGCGGTCCTCGTGACCGTCCTCGTCCTGCGGCCGCTGTGGCTGTTCGGGCAGTCCGTCGTCCAGGTGCTGCGGGGCCGGGCCGACCGCCGCCAGATGCTCGGGTGGTCCCTCGTCACCGGCTGGGCCGGGATGCGCGGGGTCGTCACGCTCGCGGCGGCCCTCACGCTGCCCGAGGAGACCCCGATGCGCCCGGAGCTCGTCCTCATCGCCCTCGTCGTCACCGTCGGCACCCTGGTCCTCCAGGGCACGACCCTGCCCGCGCTCGCCCGCGCCCTCGACGTCCGCGGCCCGGACCCGCGCGAGGACGCGCTCCAGGAGGCGACCGTCCTCGGCGCGACGACCGGGGCCGGGCTGCGGCACCTCGAGGCCGACCCCGACGTCGACCAGGACGTGCTCGAGGTCATCCGGCAGCAGGCCGCCGACCGGGTCAACCGCAGCTGGGAGCGCCTCGGCACGCTCGGTCCGACCGACCGCGAGAGCCCGGCCGAGGCCCGGGCCCGGCTGCGCGCCGAGATGATCCGCGCCGAGCGCGAGGAGCTGCTCCGCATCCGCGGCAACGGCGAGGTCGACCACGCCGTCCTCACGAGCGTCCTCGCCCAGCTCGACGCCGAGGAGACCGCCCTCGTGTGGAGCGCCACCCGCACGGCCGGCGTGCGCGAGTCCGAGCTCCGCCCGCCCGACCGGGTGGCCGGCGCGTGCGAGCACCTCGCCGACGACAGCGCCCCGCACCCCCCGTCCGACACGGAGGGCTGCCCCGAGTGCCGGGCCGAGGGCCTCACGTGGGTGCACCTGCGCTCGTGCACCGAGTGCGGGCACGTCGGCTGCTGCGACTCCTCGGTCGGGCAGCACGCGAGCCGCCACTTCAACACCTCGGGCCACCCGGTGATGCGCTCGATCGAGCCCGGCGAGGCGTGGCGCTGGTGCTTCGTCGACGAGGTGCTGGGCTGAGGCCGGGCGCCGCCGTCTACCGTGTGCGCCATGCCCGACGTCACCCTCGTCCTCGCCTCCGCCAGCCCCGCCCGCCTCGCGACCCTCCGGTCGGCCGGCGTCGAGCCCGTCGTCCGGGTCTCCGACGTCGACGAGCCCGGTGCCGTCGCCGCGGCCGAGCAGGAGCACGGGACCCTCGCGGCCGAGGACGTCACCCTGCTCCTCGCCCGCGCCAAGGCCGAGGACGTCGTCACGAGCCTCGAGGAGTCCGGTGAGGACCTCCAGGTCGAGCTCGTCCTCGGCTGCGACTCGATGCTCGAGCTCGACGGTGAGGTGCACGGCAAGCCGGCCGACGCCGCCGAGGCCGTCGAGCGCTGGCGCCGGATGCGCGGGCGCTCCGGCGTCTTGCACACCGGCCACTGGCTCGTCGACCTGCGCGACACGGGCGACGGCGGCACCGGCGGCCAGCTCGGCGGCACCGCGAGCACGACCGTGCACTTCGCCGACCTCTCCGACGCCGAGATCGACGCCTACGTCGCCACCGGCGAGCCGCTGCGCGTCGCCGGCGCCTTCACCCTCGACGGCCTCGGCGGCCCGTACGTCGCCGGCATCGAGGGCGACCCCGGCACCGTCATCGGCGTCTCCCTCCCGCTGCTGCGCGAGCTCGTCGGCGAGCTCGGCCTCGCCTGGCACGACCTGCGCACCCGCTGACCCACCCCTCCCCCCGCACGATCGCGGGCTACACCGCAGTAACCGTCGCTGTGGCGTCACGTACTGCGGCGTAGCCCGCTGCGAGCGCTTGCCAGAAAGTACTTGACGCATTGGAAAGTATTTTCGTAGTGTGATCTGCATGCACACGACGCAGGAGGGAACCTCGATGAACGACCTGACGCCCCAGCAGGCCCGCGAGCGGCTCGCCCACGCCGAGGCCGCCACCGGCCGTCGCGACGCCGAGCGCCGCGTCCACGCCTGGGCCACCGCCGGCTTCGGCGCCGCGATGGGCGCCTACCTGTCGCTCTCGCGGGCCACCGACGACACGCCCTTCGAGCAGCCCGTGCTCGTCGCGTACGCGCTGGCGATCGTCGGCCTGGCCACGTGGCAGACCCGCGCCTCGCAGGCCTGGCCCCGGCACGCCCGCCGGGCCGGGTACGTCGGCCTCGGCGTCACCTTCGGGCTGTTCCTCGTCGCCGTCATCGGCCTCAACGTCCGCGAGGCGGAGCAGAAGATGGACGGCCTCGCCCCGTCCGAGAACCCGTGGCTGCTCGTGCTCGCCGGGGTCGTCGTCGCGGCTCCGATGCTCCTCGCGGCGGTGCGCATCCGCCGTGGTGACCCGAAGTGAGCGCCGACGGCACCACGCGACCCCCGCACGCGCGGCACCGCCTCGACGACGTCCTGCACGCCCCGGTGCGCTTCAGCATCGCCGCCACCCTCGCCGGCGCCGACGAGGCCGAGTTCGCCCTCGTCCGTGACGAGGTGGAGGTGTCGGACTCGGTGCTCTCCAAGCAGGTCTCGGCGCTCGAGCAGGCCGGCTACGTCAAGGTCCGCAAGGGCTACGTCGGCAAGCGGCCGCGGACCTGGCTGTCGCTCACGCGGGCCGGCCGCGACGCGTGGCAGGCCCACCTCGCGGCGCTGCGCGACATCGCCGGCGCCTGAGCACGCCGCCCGACCCCGACGCGAGAACCCGTCGAGTGAACAGAACACGCCGTGCGAGCGACCGCGCCCGCGGCGTGTTCTGTTCACTCGACGGGTGGGCGCCGAGGACCGGACGAGGTCAGACCGGGGGGACGTCGCGGCGCTTGGTCGAGAAGTGCCGGTCGCGGCGGGCGGCGTAGCGCAGCCGGTGCAGCAGCTCGGCCCGCAGCTCGTCGGCCTCCACCACCTGGTCGACGACGAGGTCGGCCGCGAGCCGCTCGAGGTCGACGTCCTCGAGGTACTCGGCCCGCCGCGCCTCGACGAACGCGTCGCGCGCCTCGGCCCCCTCGGCGGCCTCGATCTCGGCGATCTTGTTGGCGTACACCGCGTTGACGGCGGCTTCGGGCCCCATGACGGCGATGCGCGCCGTCGGCAGCGCGATCGTCGCGTCGGGGCCGAAGCCCGGCCCGCCCATCGCGTAGAGCCCTGCGCCGTAAGCCTTTCGGACGACGACGCAGAACTGCGGCACGGTCGCGGAGGCGACGGCCGAGACCATCTTCGCGCCGTGCCGGATGATGCCGCCGCGCTCGACCTCGGAGCCGATCATGAAGCCGGGGACGTCGGCGAGGTAGACGAGCGGGATCGAGAACGCGTCACACAGCCAGATGAACCGGGCAGCCTTGTCGGCGGAGTCGGTGAACAGCACGCCGCCCTTGACGGCCGAGTTGTTGGCGACGATGCCGACCGACTCCCCCGCCATCCGGCCGAAGCCGACGACGAGCTCGGGGGCGAAGAGCGGCTTGATCTCGAAGAAGCTGTCGTCGTCGACGAGGCCGTCGATCAGCTCGTGGACGTCGAACGGCTGGCTCTCGCGCTCGGGGACGCTGGCCTGCGTCAGCGGCGCGGTCGGCTCCTCCGCGTGGTAGCTCGGCGTGGGGACGCGCCACGAGTCGGGCACGTACGAGAAGTACAGGCGTGCGAGCTCGATGGCCTCGGTGTCGTCGGCGGCGAGCAGGTCGCCGACGCCCGAGACGGTGCAGTGCATCCGTGCACCGCCCATCTCCTCGAGCGACACCCTCTCGCCGACGACCATCTCGGCCATCCGCGGACTGCCGAGGTACATCGAGGCGTTGCCCTCGACCATGATGATGACGTCGCAGAAGCTCGGGATGTACGCGCCGCCGGCGGCCGACGGGCCGAAGAGGCAGCAGATCTGCGGGACCTTGCCCGAGAGCGCGACCTGGTGGTGGAAGATCCGCCCCGCCCCGCGCCGGCCGGGGAACATCTCGACCTGGTCGGTGATCCGGGCGCCCGCGGAGTCGACGAGCCAGAAGACCGGCAGCTCCTCGCGCAGGGCGGTCTCGGTGGCGCGCACGATCTTCTCGACCGTGCGGGCACCCCACGACCCCGCCTTGACGGTCGGGTCGTTGGCGATGACGACCACGGGCCGGTCCTCGACCGTGCCGCGCCCGGTGACCACGCCGTCGGCGGGCAGCCCGGCCGCGCGCGAGTTGGCGTAGCGGCCGTCCTCGACGAACGAGCCCTCGTCGAGCAGCAGCGCGATGCGGTCGCGGACGTAGAGCTTGCCCTGGGCGGCGAGCTTGGCCGCCGCCTTCTCCGTCGGCGCGGCCGAGGCCGCGTGGGCGGCCTGCAGCCGGGCGCGGACGTCGGCGACGCGGGCGTCGGTGGTCACGGGGTCGGTGCTCATGCCGGGAGGCCGAGGCCCTTCGCGAGGACCATCCGCTGGACCTCGGAGGTGCCCTCGCCGATCTCGAGGATCTTCGCGTCGCGGTAGAAGCGCGCCACCGGGTACTCCTCCATGAAGCCGTTGCCGCCGAAGACCTGGGTCGCGATGCGGGTCGCGGTGACCGCGGCCTCGGAGGTGTAGAGCTTCGCCTTCGCGGCGGCCTGCTTGACCTCCTCGACCGAGCGGCGGCCGGCCTCGTGCTCGTCCTTGAGCCAGGCGGCGCGGTAGGTGAGCAGGCGGGCGGCGTCCTCCATGACGGCGAGGTCGGCGACGGGGAAGGCCACGCCCTGGTTGACGCCGATCGGGCGACCGAAGGCGGTGCGGGACTTCGCGTACGCCGCGGCCTCCTCCCGCATCCGCGTGATGAGGCCGAGCGCGAGCGCGCTGATCGCGATGCGCCCGTCGTCGAGGGTCTTGAGGAACTGGTGGAAACCACGTCCGCGCTCGCCGAGGAGGTTCGCCTCCGGGACGCGGCACCCGGCGAACGAGAGGCCGTGGGTGTCGGAGATGTTCCAGCCCATCTTCTGGTAGGCCGGCTCGACGGTGAATCCGGTTGTGCCGGAGGGGATCATGATGGCGCTGATCTCGGGACGGCCGTTCTCGAGCGTGCCGGTGCGCGCCGTGACCGTAACGACCGAGGTGATGTCGGTGCCGGAGTTCGTGATGAACGCCTTCGCCCCGTCGACGACCCACTCGCCGCCGTCGAGCACCGCCTTGGTGCGGGTGGCGCCGGCGTCCGACCCGGCGTCCGGCTCGGTGAGGCCGAAGCCGGCGAGCGCGCGACCGGCGACGAGGTCGGGCAGGAAGCGCTCCTTCTGCTCCTCGCTGCCGTACGTGAGGATCGGGTTGATGCCGAGGCCGACCCCGGCCGAGAGCGTGATGCCGATCGACTGGTCGACCCGGCCGAGCTCCTCGATGGCGATGCACAGGCTCGTGAACGCTCCGCCGTCGGCGTCCTCGAGCGACCCGCCGAACGCCTCGGGGACGACGAGCCCGAAGAGCCCGAGCTCCCCCATGCGCGGCACGAGGTCGGCCGGGAAGTGGTGGTCGCGGTCCCACTGCGCGACGTGCGGCTCGACGGCGTCGGTCGCGAACTCGCGGACGACCGCCCGGAAGTCCTCGTGGTCCTTGCTGAGCTCGTACATGGGCGCCCCTTCGCGCTCGAGGTGCACGGCCCCGGGTCACGGCGGCCGGCGGTGGTCACGTTCTTGACGTTGACGTCAACGTAAAGCAATACTCACCCCCGTGACAAGCCAGCGCACCTCCCCCGGCACGACGGACGTCCTGCCCGACGAGGTCGACCCGGCGTCCGACGCCATGACGTGGACGATCGCCGAGGTCGCCGACGAGTTCGGCGTCACCCACCGCACGGTGCGCCACTACGAGGACCTCGGACTCATCTCACCCGAGCGCCGCGGCACCACGCGCGTCTACCACCGGCGCGACCGCACCCGCCTCGGGCTCGTCCTGCGCGGCAAGCGCCTCGGGTTCCCGCTCGAGGAGATCCGCACGATCATCGACCTCTACGACGCACCGCGCGGCCGGCGCAGCCAGCTCGAGTACGTCCTCGCCCAGATCGACGAGCGCCGGGCCGACCTCGAGCAGCGCCGCCGCGACCTCGAGGCCGCGCTCGCCGAGCTCGACGGCTTCGAGCGCCGCTGCCGCGAGGACCTCGGCCGGATGCGCTGAGCCCGCGCACCCCGATTACCCGCCGGTGCTCCGGCTCAGCCCGCCAGGAAGGCGTCGACCTCGGCGCGCGTCGGGGCGGTGTCCGGGCCGCGCCTCGTGACCTTGAGGGCGGCCGCCGCGTTGGCACGCACGGCCGCGTCGACCCACGGGAGCCCGGCCGCGCGCTCGGCGAGCAGCACCCCGGTGTGGGTGTCGCCGGCGCCGTTGGTGTCGACCGGTCGCTGCGGGTGGCCCGGCAGCACGTCGACGCGCCCGTCCGCCCGCACGAGGCATCCGCGCGGGCCGTCACGGACGACGGTGACGGCGTCCGGCCGCAGGATGCCGGCCACGACCTGCGCCGCCTCCTGCAGGCCGCGCAGACCCGCGAGCGCCTCCGACTCCTCGGCGTTGCCCGTCCACACGGTCGTGCGCGCCAGCAGCGCGTCGCGGACGGCGGGGGGCACCTCGGCGAAGGCGGCGCCCGGGTCGAGGACGACCTGCACCCCGCCGTCGAGCGTGCCCAGCCACTCCATCAGCGGCTCGCGCGTGCGCCCGACGAGCGAGTAGCCGCTGACGCACACGAAGTCGCCCGCGACGGGGGCGCTCGTCGCCAGGGAGGCGACCGTGATCTCGCGCTCGGCGCCCTGGGTCGTCACGAAGCTGCGCTCCGCGCTCGGCTCGACGAGGACGATGCAGACCCCCGTGTCCGAACCCTCGACCGGCGGGGCCGCCGCCTCCACGCCGTCCGCGGCGAGCGAGGCCCGCACGAGGTCGCCGTTCGGGCCGGTCCCGATCGCGCCGGCGTGGACGGCGCGCGCCCCCGAGCGGGCCGCCGCGAGCAGGATGGTCACGGCGCCCCCGGCGTAGCGCCGGTAGGAGCTGGCCATGACGTTGCCGCCGCCCCGCGGGAGGGACGGCACCTCCATCACGGCGTCGACGAGGGCCTGCGCGGTGTGGATGACCCGGGGCGGCATGCCTCGACCCTAGTGAGACGCTCGCGGGTCAGCCGACCTGTGTGCGCACCTCGTAGAGCTCGGGAAAGAACGTGAGGTCGAGCGCGCGGCGCAGGAAGTCGACGCCGCTCGATCCGCCCGTCCCGACCTTGTGACCGATGGTGCGCGTGACGACCTGGAGGTGGCGGAAGCGCCACTGCTGGAACAGGTCCTCGATGTCGACGAGCTCCTCGCAGGTCTCGTAGACGCCCCAGTGCTCGTCCGGGGCGGCGTACACCTCCGCGACGACGGCGACGAGGTCCGGGTCGAGCCGGTAGGGCGCGCGGACGTCACGGTGCAGGACCGCCTCCGGGACGGCGTACCCGCGGCGCGCGAGGAGGCGCAGGAACTCGTCGTAGAGCGTCGGCTCGGCGAGGAGCTCCCCGAGCAGGACGCTCGCCCGGGCGTCGTGCTCGAAGACGCGGAGCATGTCGGCGTTCTTGTTGCCGAGGAGGAACTCCACCGCCCGGTACTGGTCGCTCTGGAAGCCCGAGCTCGTCGCGAGGAACGGGCGGATCTGCGCGTACTCGCTCGGCGTGAGGGTCGCGAGCACGTCCCACATCTCCACGAGCTGGCGCTGCACGTGCTTGACCCGCGCGAGCCGCTTGAGCGCCGGGGCGAGCTCGTCGGCGGCGAGCAGCGTTCGCGCGGAACGCAGCTCGTGCAGCAGGAGCTTGAGCCACAGCTCCGAGACCTGGTGCTGCACGATGAAGAGCAGCTCGTCGTGCTGGGGCGGCTCGCTGCGGGGGTGCTGCGCCGACAGCAGCGTGTCGAGGTCGAGGTAGGCGCCGTACGACATCGCGGTGCCGAAGTCCCGCGAGATGCCCTCCTCGAGTGCTCGCTGGGCCCGGTCGACCGCGTCGTCGCTCATGGCCGCCATCGTGCCACCGCGCGCCGCCGTCCCGCCGCAGCCCCGACCCGCCCGAACCGGACCACGAAAAGCCCGCACGTGCGGGGTTGTCGATGCCCGCACGCCTCCCGCACAACGAAAAGCCCGCACGTGCGGGGTTGTCGCGCCCGAGTTCCGTGGCGGACCACGGAAAGCCCGCACGTGCGGGGTTGTCGATGCCCGCACGCCTCCCGGACCACGAAAACCCCGCACGTGCGGGGTTGTCGCGCCCGAGTTCCGTGGCGGACCACGAAAAGCCCGCACGTGCGGGGATGTCGCCCCGGGTGCTCAGCCCGTGACGGCGCCGCGGTACCACTCCGGCCCGACGAGCGCCGCGACCTCGGCCGGGTCGACCGGCGTGAATGCCGGCGCACCCCGACCCTCCAGCACCTCGGCGAGCTCGTCGAGGCGCCGGGCGGCGAGGTCGGCCCCCGCGGCGCGCGCCGTCGCGTCCATCCGGCCGACCGCGTCGCCCCAGATCGCGCGCCCGGCCATGAAGCCGCTGCAGCCGTGGTCGGCGGCGACGTCGAGCTGGGTGCGGAACCCCTCGTACGTCACGCCCGCCGAGAGCAGGACCCACGGCCCGGAGACCGCGTCGTCGAGGGCGGCACAGGCCTCGTGCGCGGCGCCGAGGTCGTCGAGGTCGAGGACGGGGAACTCGACCTTCATGATGTCCGCGCCGGCCTCCCGGAAGGAGCGGGCCGAGGCCAGGACGCTGCTGCGGCGCACGCGCTGCACCGCGGGGTCGGCGGTGTCCTCGTCGCCCGTCGGGAACCACAGCGGCTCGACGACGAGCGGCATCTGCAGGGCCCGGCACTGCGCCGCGGCGTCGGCGACGACGGCGTGCTGCTGCTCGACGACCTCGGCGGGCTGGTCCGCGCGGTGGAAGACGACGAGCTTCGCCGCGTCGGCCCCGAGCGTCGCGAGCACCTGCGGCCCCCACCCCTCTTTGAGGTGCAGCCCGGTGTCGAAGCCGACCGCGCTGTCCGGCCGGTAGTAGAGGTCCTCGATGCCGCTGATGACGCCGACGTCACCGGGCACGACGCCGGCGGCGACGGACTGGCCGAAGCTCCACACCGGGTCGACGAGCACCGAGGTCGCGTGCCGCGAGAGCACGCGCAGCATGTCGAGCTTGGACTCCACGACCTCCTCGAACGAGACGGCGTCGAGGTCGGCGTCGAAGAGACGCAGGTAGTTCTCGGGGTGGTCGATGGCCATCGTGCGGATGTGGCCGGCGGCGTCGCAGATGCGCGCGAGGCGGCGGTGCAGGCCGATGGTCGAGGGGGTCGGGACGCGAGGCGTTGACAGCGCTGTCATGCCGCCCTACGGTACGCGGAGCGAGGCGGTCCGACAAGACCTCGCGCGCCCCGACACCGCCGTCGCCCCGGAAGGACCTCCGTGCTCGTCGTCACCCCCAACACGTGTCTCGACGTCACCACGTGGCTCGGCGCGCTGACCCCGGGCACGGTCTCGCGGGCCTCGCGCACCGTCACGGTGGCCGGCGGCAAGGGGGTCAACGTCTGCCGCACCCTGCGCGTGCTCGGCCGCGAGCACCGCCTCCTCGGCCTCGCCCCACGCGACGACGACCGGCTGCCGACCCTCCTGGCCGCCGAGGGCTGCGCCTTCGTCCCGGTCCCCCACGACGGGCAGGGGCGGCTCTCGCTGATCTTCCTCGAGGACGACGGACGCGCCACCGTCGTCAACGGCCTCGGCCCCGACCCCGCCGCGTGGGACCGCGACGCGCTGCTGCCCGCCGTCGAGGCGGCGCTCGACGACGCACCCGCCGTCGCCTGCTCCGGGTCCCTCCCACCGGGACTGCCCGACGACACCTACGGCCGGGTCGTCGAGCTGGCCCACGCCCGCGGGCTCGAGGCCTTCGTCGACGGCTCCCCCGCCGTCCTCGGCGCCGCGCTCGCACTCGAGCCGGACCTCGTGAGCCCCAACCTCGATGAGGCAGAGGCCCTCCTGGACGGTCGCGCCGACGAGGCGGTCGAGGAGACGGGCGACGACCTCGTCGACCGGTGTGTCACCGCGGCCCGCGACCTGCACGGGCGGGGCGCGCGACGGGCGGTCGTCACCGCGGGCTCGCACGGCGCCGCCCTCGCCACGTCGGCCGGAGCGTGGTGGCTCGGAGCGGCCCGCGTGCCGGTCGCCAACCCCATCGGCGCCGGCGACTCCTTCCTCGCCGGGACGGCCGACGCGCTCCTGTCCGGCGCCCCCGACGCCGAGGCCGTCCGCCGCGGGATGGCCGTGGCGGCCGCCGCCGTGCAGCACCCGTCCGGCGGGATGCTCGACGCGGCCCTCGTCGCCCCGGCGCTGGCCGCGCTGCCCGAGGCGGTGCCCGCGTGAGCCGGCCCACGATCTACGACGTCGCCCGCGAGTCGGGGGTCTCCATCAAGACCGTCTCGCGCGTCATCAACGACGCCCCCAACGTCCGCCCGGCCACGCTCGCCCGGGTGCGCACCGCGATCGACCTCCTCGGCTACCAGCCCGACCCGGCCGCGCAGCGGCTCGGCGGCGGGCGCCTGCCCACGGTCGGCGTCGTCGTCGACTCCATCGCCGACCCCTTCTTCGCCCAGCTCGCGGCGGTCGTCGAGTCACGCGCCGCGGCCGTCGGGATGGACGTGCTCATCGCCTCGACCGGCCTCGACGAGGAGCGGCTGCGCTCGCAGGTCGAGCGGCTCTCGCGGCGCGGTGTGGCGGGGCTCGTCGTCGCCCCCTTCGGTAACCCGGCGACCATCGCCGCGGCCCTGCCGTCCGACGTGCCGGTGGTCGTCGTCGACCGTCCCTGCGGCACGGTCGGCACCGACGCCGTCCGCGTCACGGACGAAGCGGGCGCGTTCGAAGCCGTCCGGCACCTCCTCGACCACGGGCATCGTCGCATCGGGTTCGTTGGTCGCACAGGCCAGTTCGTCACCCTCGCCGACCGCTACCGCGGTTACGAGCGGGCGCTGCAGGAAGCCGGTCTCGAGGTCGACCCCACCCTCGTCGAGACACGGGCGTGGACGACCGAGGAGGCCCTGCCGCTCGTGACGCACCTGCTCACCCGCACCGACGCCCCGACCGCCCTCCTCGCCGCGACCCCGATGACCGGGCTCGCCGTCCTCACGGCGCAGCAGCGCCTCGCCCGCCGGGACGTCGCGCTCGTCGTCTTCGGCGACCTCCCGGGAGCAGAGCTGATGACACCACCCACGACCGTCGTCGACCAGCAGCCGACCGCTTTGGCCGAGACCGCGTTCGACCTCCTCCAGCGACGGCTGCGCGAGCCGTCCGCCGAGCCGCTCGACACCGTGCTGCCGACCCGGCTCGTGCCGCGCGGCTCGGGCGAGCTGCGACCGCGGGGTGCGGCATGAGCACCGTCGACCTCGGCATCGACCTCGGCACGACGATGACCAAGGTGGCCGCCGTCGACGAGGCCGGCGTGGTCGTCGGCGACGCCGCTGTCGCCACCGCCTGGAGCGAGCCCGGCGACGGCCGGTCCGAGCGCACGCCGGAGTCGGTCGTCGAGGCGGTCGAGCACCTGCTCGACGAGGTCGTGGCCGCCCTGCCCGCCGGCACGGGCGTGCGATCCGTCGGCATCACCTCGATGGCGGAAGCAGGGACGCTGCTCGACGCCGACGGGGCCGCGCGCTCCCCCGTCATGGCGTGGCACGACCCGCGCGGCGACGAGCAGGCAGCCGTCCTGCCTGCGGACCTCGCCCGGGCCTTCCCGGAGCGCACCGGGCTGCCCGTCGGCCACGTCGCGACGCTCTTCAAGCTCCTCTGGCTGCGCGACGAGGGCCTGGACCTGCGCGGCCTGCAGTGGCTCGGCGCACCCGAGCTCGTCGTGCACCGGCTCGGGGGCCGACGCGTCGCCGAGCGCTCGCTGCTCGGGCGGACCGGGTTCTTCGACGTCCACACCGGCGGATGGTGGGGCCCGGGCCTCGACCTGCTCGGGGTCGACGGCTCGCTCGTGCCCGACGCGGTCGCGGCCGGCGAGCCGGTCGGCACCGTGCGCGCGGACCATCCGGTCGTCCCCCTGCGCGGCGCGGTCCTCACGATGGCCGGCCACGACCACGCGGTGGCAGCGGCCGCGACGGGTTGCGGCACACCAGGATCGGCCCTCGACAGCTTCGGCACGGCCGAGGCCTGGCTCGCGGCGTCCGACCACGTCCCCGAGCCGGCGGTCGTCGGCCGTCTGTCGCACGAGGGCATCTCCGTGTACCCGCACGTCGTGCGCGGCAGCACGGCCCTCATCGGCGGGACCCGGACCGGGCTCGTGCTCAAACGGGTCCAGCGCATCCTCGGAGCCACCGAGGACCCCGCGCGTTCGGAGCTCGACGCCGCCGCGCTCCTGCTGGCACCGGGTGACTCGGCGGACGTCCGCGTCACGGGCTTCGGGATGGAGGACCGGGAGGTCGTCGTGCACCTCGGGTCCGACCACCACACCCCGGCCCACGTCTGGCGGGCCGCCCTCGACGGCGGCACGGCGCGCGGGCGGGCCGTCCTCGCGACCCTCGAGCGGGCCGGCGTGCCCGTCGAGCGCATCGTCGTCGCCGGCGGATGGGCCCGGTTGCGGTCCGTCGTCGCGGCGCGCGGCGACCTCGCGCCGCTCGTCGAGGTCGGCGACGTCGAGCAACCCGGCACCTGGGGCGCCGCGCGGTTCGGGGCCTGGGCCGCGACCGGCGGCGCGTCGGGCGACCCGGACCCGCGGCCGCCGGCGGACTGGTTCGCGCACTAGGGGCGCTGCCGCCGTGCGGCGGTGGCGCGGCTCGGGTGTCAGGGGTCGATGGAGACGTCGACGAGCGCCGCGTGGCCTCGTGCGTCGACGCGCACCGTCGCGACGGCGCGGCCCGCGCGGACCGCCTCCGCGAGCGCCGCGGCCCGGTCCTGCGGCAGGAACCAGCTCTCGATGCCGCACCGCAGGCGCCATCCTGCGTCGTCGCACCGGAGGAAGGGCCCGTCCTCGGGGGCCGAGCGGCGGACCGGCCCGCCGACCCACACCTGGCCCGAGCGGGTCAGGGGGACGAAGGCCGTGCCCCGAGCCTCGGGCGGCTCGGCGTCGGACCGGTCGCCGGTCGCGGCACTGTCCGGGAGGTCGGGGTAGGTGAGGTCGACGTAGGCGCCACGGAAGGGGTCATAGGGGTCGACCGGCGCGACCCGCAGGCGCACCTCGTCACCGGTGAGCCGGGCGGACAGCGGAGCCCAGACCGCGACGCCGACGAGCAGGAGCTGGGCGAGGGTGGCGGCGACGACGCGTCCCGTACGGCCGGTCACGAGCGCGCCTCCCGGCCCTCGGCGACGAGGCGTCGGCGCCCCCGGTCGGCGACGATGCCGGTGCCGAGGAGGACGACGCCGACGGCGAGGAAGAGCACGGCCCCGGAGAGCACCGGCGCGAACACCGCGAAGGCCTGGACGGTCGTGAAGAGGACGAGCGCGGCGGTGGCCACCCAGGTGAGCCGCTCGGAGTCGCGCATCCCGCCGAGGACGGCGTAGCCGCTCGTCACGGCGAGGTAGACGAGGACCGCGACGACCGCCCGAGCCCAGTCGGACGGTGTCGGGTCCGCCACGCCACCGAGTCCGGCCGACGCCCGCCACAGCCCGAGGACGACGACGCCGACGAGGGTGGCCGCCGCGAGCGCGATCTCGGTGCGGCCGAGGCGGTCGGCCCGCAGGGTCGCGGCGAGGGCGACGGCCGCGGCGACGCCGAGCGCGATGACGAAGACGGCGCCGGTCCGCTCACCGCCGTCGTCGACCGGGAGCGCGGCGACGAAGAGGCTGCCCAGGGCGAGCGCGGCTCCGAGCTCGCGCCACGGGACGCCCAGCGCCCGCCCGTCGCGCAGCGGGCCGTCGAGGCGCAGGTGGAGGACCCCGACGGCGACCGCGCCCAGCGCGGCGGCCGCGACGGTGAGGGTCACCCCGAGGACGGTGCGGCCCGCGTCGGCGGCGCTCCACACCGTCCAGATGCTGCCGAGCACGACGCCGAGGACGACCGGCCCGACGCCGACGACGGCGTAGCCGTAGAGCAGCACCCCGGCGGCCCACAGCCCGACGAGGCCCGGCCGGTCGGCGGGGACCTGGAGGCTCTGGGCGGCCTGGAAGACGACCGCCCCGAAGGCGGCCGCGGCGAGCAGCCGGACGGCGCCGACGACCGGGGAGGCGACGTCGCCGAGGTGCTCACGTCGTCGCTGGAGGACGTCCGCTGCGACGACGAGCCCGAGCCAGACGAGCGCCACGAGGAGGACGCGGACGAGCGGCGGGACCGCGTCGAGGTTGGCCGCGACGGTCCACACGAGGCCGATGCCGACGAAGGCCGCCCCGAGGGTGAGCACGATCCGCGCGAGGGTGAGGCGGCGGTGGGCGACGTAGCGGGCGCGCAGGCGGTCGGCGGTGGGTGCGTCGACGAGGCCCTCGGACTGCCAGGCGGTGACCTGGGTGTCGAGCCACGCCAGCTGGCCCGGCGTGGCCGGGTGGCGGAGGGTGGGGGCGCCGTCCGGGTCCGGGTGGGTCTCCGCTGCGGTGCTGGGGGGCGAGGTCATCGCGGTGCTCCTCGAGGAGAGCGGGCCCGGGTCCGGGTTCACCGCCAGTGTCCCGCGCCCCTCCCGGCGGGGCCATGGGCACTCGTGCTCAGACCGTGTCTCGTCGGCCACGTCGACCGGACCGGGTGGCCACGGGCCGCGCGGAGGCCGACCGCACCCGGGACCCCGACGCCCGTCCCACGAATCCTGGGTGTCACTCGTGTCGCCGACCGACGGACAACCCCGTGCTCCGATCTCCATGCGCACCGGAAGGGAAACCTTGCGGAGCGGAAGGGAAACCTTGCGGAGCGGAAGGGAAACCTTGCGGAGCGGAAGGGAAACCTTGCGGAGCGGAAGGGAAACCTTGCCGGGCGCAGGCACCGGGGCGGCGGGCCCGGCAGGTGGTTGCCGGTGGAAGGGAAACCTTCCGCGGCGCATGGAGGCTGGGAGAACACCTGTCCCGGGCCGGTTCTCAGGTCGGCGGGCCCGCGCACCCGGGGGCCATCGCACCTCGAGGAGGTGTCAGATCGTCTGTGTAAGGGGTCGGTCCGTCTGAAAGGAAGACGATGGATCCCATGACCGATGAGCAGGGCCCGGCCGCGTCGGCGGCTACGGGGAGGGACGTGGCGGCTGAGCTGGCCGCCTCGGGTGCCTTGGATGAGCTGTTCGCGCGGATCGATGCCGGCCAGGTCCAGATGACCGGCACCGACGGGTTGATCCCGGGACTGATCAAGGCCGCGCTCGAGCGAGGCCTGCAGGCCGAGCTCAGCGATCACCTCGGCTACGACAGGGGCGCCCCGGAGGCGTCGATGTTCGACAACTCCCGCAACGGGTCGACACCCAAGACGCTGGCGACCCAGGTCGGGCCGGTCGATCTGGACACCCCGCGGGATCGGCAGGGCACGTTCACCCCGCAGCTGGTCCCCAAGGGCGCGCGCCGCCTGGACGGCCTCGACGCGATGATCGTCAGCCTCTACGCCGGCGGGATGACGTTGCGCGACATCGCCCACCACCTGCACGCCACGGTCGGCACCGAGCTGTCGTACGAGACGATCAGCAAGATCGTCGACGAGATCGGCGAGGAGGTCCTGGCCTGGCAGCGGCGCCCGCTGGAGGCGCTGTACCCGGTGATCTACCTGGACGCGATCGTGGTCAAGGTCCGCGACGGCGGACACGTGGTCAACAAGGCCGCCCACCTCGCCGTCGGGGTCGACATGGACGGGGTCAAGCACGTCCTGGGGATCTGGGTGCAAACCACCGAGGGCGCCAAGTTCTGGGCGTCGGTGTGCGCCGACCTGGCCAACCGCGGCATCCGTGACGTGCTCATCGTCTGCTGCGACGGGCTCACCGGGCTGCCCGAGGCGATCGAGGCCACGTGGAGCGCCGCGACCGTGCAAACCTGCGTGGTGCACCTGATCCGGGCCTCGATGCGGTTCGTCGGCTACGGCGACCGCAAGGCCGTCGCGGCCGCGCTGCGACCGATCTACGCCGCCGCCGACGTCGCGGCCGCCCAGGCAGCGCTGGAGGCGTTCGAGGACCTCTGGGGCGGGAAGTACCCGCACGCGGTCTCCACCTGGCGCGCGGCCTGGGAACGGTTCACCCCGTTCCTCGCCTTCCCGCCCGAGCTGCGCCGGGTCATCTACACCACCAACGCGATCGAGTCCCTGAACTACCAGCTGCGCAAGATCATCAAGAACCGCGGCCACTTCCCCAACGACACCGCCGTCGTCAAGCTGCTCTGGCTGGCGATCTGCACCATCGAGGACAAACGCGCCCGAGAACGCGAGAAGGAACGCGGCCGACCCGCCGACCAACGCAAAGCCCCCGGCCGGCTCGTCGAAGGCCAGATCGTCACCAACTGGAAGAAGGCCCTCGCCCAACTCGCGATCGCCTACCCCGACCGGATCAACCCCCACCTCTGACCATGCCCCTTACACAGACACATTGACAGGCTCCACCTCGAGCCGAGGTGATTCCCCCTCCACGCCCCTACGAGCGGCAGGCCGCGGGCTCGGACGGCTCGCGGACCGCGTCGGGCGCCCCTTCGCGCTCCGGCGTCCGGCCGTCGGAGCGCGAGCCGCGCGGCCCGCCCACCCCGACCCGGTGGCCCCGCATACGCTGCGCCCACCCCGCGGCCGCGGCACGCACCGGCGCCTGGGCCACCAGCACCCCACCGAGGACGACGAGCATCGCCCCGAGCTGCACCCACCCGAAGCCCTCGCCCAGCAGGACCACCCCGAGCACCGTCCCGACGACCGGGTTGAGCAGCCCCACCACCGCGACGGCGCCGGCGTCCATCCGGGTCAGCCCGCGGAACCACACGACGTACCCGACCACCGACCCGACGAGCCCGAGCCACAGCAGCGCCAGCACCGCCGCCCCGTCCAGCGCCGGCGGCGCCCCCTCGACCACCAGCGCCACCGGCACGAGCACCAGCCCACCGGCCACCAGCTGCCACGCCGTCGTCGCGAGCACCGCGTCGCGCGGCGTCCAGCGCCGCACGAGCACGAACCCCACCGACGCCGACACGACGGCCCCGACCGACGCCGCCACCCCGACCGGGTCGACGGACCCCGACGCCCCGCCCCCCGCGGAGACCAGCACGACCACTCCCCCGATGCCCGCCACCGCCGCCAGCACCGCGACCCACGGCTGGCGCTCCCCGAGCACCAGCCACGCCACACCCATGACCACCAACGGGGACACCGCGGTCAGCGTCGACGCCAACCCGCTCGGCAGACGGTAGGCCGCGACGTACACGAGCCCGAAGAAGACCGCGTGGTTGAGCGTCCCCAGCACCGCCGCCCGACCCCACCACTCACCGCGCGGCCGCCGCCGCACCCAGAGCAGCAGGAGCACCCCCGCTGGGAGGATGCGCATGACCGCGGCGAAGAGCGGGCGACCCGGCGGCAGCCAGAGCTGCGTCACCGCGTACGTCGACCCCCACACCACCGGAGCGACCGCCGTCACGAGCACCGTCCGCATCCCCGCTGTGTCTTCCATGGAAGAGACATTACCTTCCGCGGAAGATATTGTCGAGGGATGGACCACGTCGCCACCGTCCACGCGCAATGGCGCACCGAGCGCCCCGACCTCGACACCACCCCGCTCCTCGTCATCGGACGCATCCACCGCATCGCGGCCGCCCTCACCCCCGAGCTGACCGCCGTCTACGCCGAGTTCGGCCTCGGCGAGGGCGAGTTCGACGTCCTCGCCACGCTCCGCCGCCAGGGCGAGCCCTACACCCTCTCCCCCGGCGAGCTCGCCGAGCGGACGATGGTCACCTCCGGCGCCGTGAGCAAGCGCCTCGACCGACTGCAGGCACGCGGCCTCGTCGAGCGACGGGCCGACGCCACCGACGGCCGCGCCCGCACCGTCGTCCTCACCCCGGCGGGCCGCACCCTCATCGACGACGCGATGGCCGCCCACGTGGCCAACGAGGCCCGGCTGCTCGAGGCCCTCGGCGCCCGCGACCGCGACACCCTCGCCCGCCTGCTGGCGCGCCTCGCGGAGTCCCTCGGCGCCTGAGCAGAGCCCGCGCCGAGCACCCCGACCACGTGTGAGGGAGACCTCGCCGCGCCCCCGGGTGGGCGGCGCACGGGACCGATAGAGTCCGAGACATGCCGATCAGCAAGGTCCTCATCGCGAACCGGGGCGAGATCGCGGTGCGCATCGCCCGTGCCTGCAAGGACTCCGGGGTCGCGTCCGTCGCGGTCTACGCCGAGCCCGACCGGGACGCCCTCCACGTCAAGGTCGCCGACGAGGCCCACGCCCTCGGCGGCTCCACCCCCGGCGACTCCTACCTCCTGCAGGACAAGCTCATCGAGGTCGCGCAGCAGGCCGGCGCCGACGCCGTCCACCCCGGCTACGGCTTCCTCGCCGAGAACGCCGACTTCGCGCAGAAGGTCATCGACGCCGGCCTGACCTGGATCGGCCCCGGCCCCGAGGCCATCGACTCGCTCGGCGACAAGGTCAAGGCGCGGCACATCGCCCTCGCCGCCGATGCCCCGCTCGTCCCCGGCACCAAGGACCCGGTCGAGGGCCCCGACGAGGTCGTCGCCTTCGCGCAGGAGCACGGCCTCCCCGTCGCCATCAAGGCGGCGTACGGCGGTGGCGGCCGCGGCCTCAAGGTCGCCCGCACCATCGAGGAGATCCCCGAGCTGTTCGACTCCGCGGTGCGCGAGGCGGTCACCGCCTTCGGCCGCGGTGAGTGCTTCGTCGAGCGCTTTCTCGACCACCCCCGCCACGTCGAGACCCAGTGCCTCGCCGACCAGCACGGCAACGTCGTCGTCGTCTCGACGCGCGACTGCTCCCTCCAGCGCCGCAACCAGAAGCTCGTCGAGGAGGCGCCGGCCCCGTTCCTCACCGAGGAGCAGCACACCGAGCTCCTCCGCGCGAGCAAGGAGATCCTCCGCAGGGCCGGCTACGTCGGCGCCGGCACCTGCGAGTTCCTCGTCGGGCCGCAGGGCGACATCAGCTTCCTCGAGGTCAACACCCGCCTCCAGGTCGAGCACCCCGTGTCCGAGGAGGTCACCGGCATCGACCTCGTCCGCGAGCAGCTGCGCATCGCGAACGGCGAGTCCCTCGACTACCCCGACCCGGAGCCGCACGCGCACTCCATCGAGTTCCGCATCAACGGCGAGGACGCCGGCCGGAACTTCCTCCCCGCCCCCGGGACCGTGTCGCGGATGGTCGTGCCGCAGGGGCCGGGCGTGCGCTGGGACGCCGGCATCGTCGAGGGCGACACCGTCGCCGGCGCGTTCGACTCGATGATCGCCAAGCTCGTCGTCACCGGCCGCACCCGGCAGCAGGCGCTCGAGCGCTCCCGTCGCGCGCTCGCCGAGCTCGTCGTCGAGGGAATGCCGACCGTCGTCCCCTTCCACCGCAAGGTCGTCGCCGACCCGGCCTTCGCCCCGGCCGACCCCGACGAGAAGTTCACCGTCCACACGCGCTGGATCGAGACCGAGTTCGACAACGACATCGAGCCGTACTCGGGCCCGGTCGGTGACGCCGCCGAGGCGCAGGAGCGCCAGACGGTCGTCGTCGAGGTCGGCGGCAGGCGGCTCGAGGTCTCGGTCCCCGGAGGCCTGTCGTTCGGCGGCGGTGGCGGCGCCGCGCACGGCGCGAAGAAGAAGGCCCCCCGGCGCTCCGGCGGCGGGTCCGGCGGCGCCGCGGCGTCCGGCGACTCCCTCACCGCCCCGATGCAGGGCACCATCGTCAAGGTCTCCGTCGAGGAGGGCGCGACCGTCGCCGCCGGCGACCAGGTCGTCGTCCTCGAGGCGATGAAGATGGAGCAGCCGATCACCGCGCACAAGGCCGGTGTCGTCACCGGCCTCAAGGCCGAGGTCGGTGGGACGGTCGCCAACGGTGCGGTCATCTGCGACATCAAGGACGCCGAGGCGCCCGCCGACGCCTGACCGCCTCCCAGCGGGATGACTCCAACCGGTCGACCCCGTCGAGTGAACAGAACACGCCGTCCGAGCGCTGGCTCGGACGGCGTGTTCTGTTCACTCGACGGGTGTGGTGGAGCTGCTACCCCAGGTCACGGCGGGGCTGGGGGTCGTCACCGGTCCCCGGCGAGGGGTTGGGCGCGACCGGCGCCGGGTCCGCGGGGTCGTGCGGGTGCCACGGCTCGACGGGGTCGGGGTCGAGGGTGTCCGGCGCGTCGGGGTCGACCGGGTCCGGGGCCTCGGGTGCCGCGGGCAGGTCCTCGTCGGGCAGGTCGGGCACGTCGGGGCCGGGCTCGGCGCTCATCCCGCCCGCCTCAGTGGGTCGGACCGGACGACGGCGGGGGCGGCGGGGGCACCTGACCGCCACCGGAGGGCGGCGGGGGCGGGGGCACCTGACCGCCACCGGAGGTCGGCCCACCGGACCCGCCGTGCGGCGGCAGCCCGAGCCCCTTGCGCAAAGCGTCGCTGCCCTTGTCGACCTTCGCCGAGTGCGTCGGCCCGGCCTTGGACCGCACGAAGCCCTCCACCTTGCCGATGGCCTCGTCGGCCTTCTGCGGGTTGTTGCGGGCGTAGTCCTTGACCTTCGTGACGGCAGCGATGAGCGCCGCGGCGCGACCCTTGGCCATGTTGTCCTCCTCGGGGATGGGGTGTCTGAAGGGACAACCCATCCTGCCCGAGCAAGGTTCCCGGCGGGCCGGGCGCGACGCAGCAGCGACGGCGTCGCCGCAGGTCAGGCGATGGGGTGCAGCCGGCGCGCGGCCTCGGCGAGCGAGCCGGACAGCGACGGGTACACCGTGAAGGTCGACGCGACCTGGTCGACGTTGAGGCGGTGCTGCACGGCGAGCGTCACCGGGAAGATCAGCTCGGAGGCGCGCGGCGCGACGACGACGCCGCCGACGACCGCCCCCGAGCCCTTCTGCGCGAAGAGCTTGACGAAGCCGTCGGTGATGCCGAGCATCTTCGCGCGCGGGTTGCGCGACAGCGGCAGCATGAGGACCTCGGCGTCGACACGCTCCTCGTCGACGTCCTTCTGCGAGATGCCGACCGTGGCGATCTCGGGGTCGGTGAAGATGTTCGCCGACACCACACCGAGGTTGAGCGGTGCGACGGCGTCCCCGAGGGCGTGCGCGATCGCGATGCGCCCCTGCATCGCCGCGACGGACGCCAGCGGCAGCACGCCGGTGCAGTCCCCGGCCGCGTAGACGCCGCGGACGGACGTGCGCGAGACGCGGTCGACGACGACGTGGCCCGAGGGCGCGAGCTCGACCCCGACCTCCTCGAGGCCGATGCCCCGCGTCGACGGCACCGACCCGACCGCCAGCAGCGCGTGAGTCCCGGTGACCTCCCGGCCGTCCTCGAGGCGCACCAGCACGCCGTCGTCGGTGCGCTCGACGGCGGCCATCCGCGAGCGACCGAGCACCTCCATCCCGCGCTTGCGGAACACCTCCTCGATGACCGAGGCGGCGTCGGGGTCCTCGCCCGGCAGGACGCGGTCGCGCGAGGAGACGAGGACGACCTCGGACCCGAGGCCGAGGTAGGCCTGCGCGAGCTCGGCGCCGGTGACGCCGGACCCGACGACGACGAGGCGCTGCGGCAGCTCGGGCAGGTCGTAGATCTGCTGCCAGGTGAGGATGCGCTCGCCGTCGGGCACGGCGGTGTCCATCACGCGGGGCGAGGCGCCGGTGGCGACGAGGACGACGTCGGCGTCGATCTGCTCGTCGTCGACGCGGACGGTGCTCGGCGACACGAGCGACCCGGTGCCCTCGACGACGCGGACGCCGACCTCGAGGAGGCGGGCGCGGATGTCGTCGCTCTGCGCCCGGGCCAGGCGCACGACCCGGCGGTTGACCTCGGGCAGGTCGGCGATCGCGTCGGAGACCTCGTCGCCCTCCTGGTCCTCGAGGTGGACCCCGAGGTCCGCGGCGGTCTCGAAGTCGCTCATGTAGTCGGCGGTCGAGATGAGCGCCTTGCTCGGCACGCAGTCGGTGAGCACCGCGGCGCCCCCGATGCCGGTGCGCTCGACGACGGTGACCTCGGCGCCGACGTGGGCGGCCACGAGGGCGGCCTCGTAGCCACCCGGCCCCCCGCCGAGGATGACGACTCTGCTCGACCGCGCGTTCACGGCCCCCATCCAACCACTCCGGCGCAGGTCACGATCCGGGCACCCGGGTGACGAAGTGGCAAAGGTCCCTTTCCGAACCACTACCTGTGCCCCTAGGGTGCGAGCGGGACCCCCGCCGGTCCCCGGCCCCCGCCGTCCCCCGTTGTTGGAGGTCTTCCATGTCCCGTCCCCTCGGCCGTCGCGCGGGTGCGCTCGCCGCCGCCGGACTCACCGCCCTCGCCCTGGCCGCCTGCTCGCCGCCCTCGGAGGACGGCTCCGGCGACACCGCGTCCTCGGGCGGCTCCTCCGCCGCCACGGCCACCTCGGCCGCCGACCTCGGCGGGATGGACGGCCTCGTCGCCGCCGCCAAGAAGGAGGGCGCGCTCAACGTCATCGCGCTGCCGCCGGACTGGGCCAACTACGGCGAGGTCATCAAGGCCTTCCAGGCGAAGTACCCGGACATCAAGATCACGAGCGACCAGCCCGACGCGAGCAGCGCCGACGAGATCGCGACGGCCAAGCGCCTCAAGGGCCAGTCCGGCGCCCCCGACGTCTTCGACCTCGGTGCGGCCGTCGCCCTCGCGAACACCGACATGTACGCCAAGTACAAGGTCGCGACGTTCGACGACATCCCGGCCGACTTCAAGGACGCCGACGGCACGTGGGTCAACGACTACGGCGGCTACATGAGCATCGGCTACGACTCGGCCAAGGTCCCCGCCCCGACGAGCGTCCAGGACCTCCTCGGCGCCGACTTCAAGGGCAAGGTCGCGCTCAACGGCAACCCGACCGAGGCCGGCGCCGCGTTCGCGGGCGTGCAGATGGTCTCGATCGCCGAGGGCGGCAGCGCCGGCGACCTCACCAAGGGCGTCGACTTCTTCAAGCAGCTCAAGGCCGCCGGCAACTTCCTGCCGGTCGACCCGACCCCCGCCACCGTCGAGTCCGGCCAGACGCCGGTCGTCATCGACTGGGACTACCTCAACGCCTCGCTGAGCGCCAAGGTCCCGACGTGGAAGGTGTTCGTGCCCAAGGAGGCCGTCGTCGCCGGTTACTACTACCAGGCGATCAACGCCGACGCGCCGCACCCGGCCGCCGCGCGCCTGTGGCAGGAGTTCCTCTACAGCGACGAGGGCCAGAACCTCTGGCTCAAGGGCGGCGCCCGACCGGTCCGCTTCGACGCGATGAAGACCGCCGGCACGCTCGACGCCGACGCGGCCGCCACGCTGCCGGCCGTCGAGGGCACCCCGGTCGTCCCGACCCAGGCCGACTCCGACAGCGGCAAGAAGTACCTCGCCGACAACTGGGCCAACGCGGTTGGCTGACACGACGATCGCCCGCCCCGCGGGGGCGCTGCGACGGCTGCGGCCGTCCGGCGCCCTCGCGGGGGTCGTGCCGTTCTTCGCCTACACGACCGTCTTCCTGCTGATCCCGACGCTCGTCGTGGTCATCGGCGCCTTCCTCGACGCCGACAACCGGCCCACGCTCGGCAACGTCTCGGCGCTCACGCAGCCGGCGGTCGTCCGGGGGCTCGTGCAGTCGGTCGTCCTGTCGGCCGTCACCGCGCTCGGGGGTGCAGTCATCGGGGGCGTCCTCGCGTACGCGGTGAGCACCGCGCGGCCGGGGTCGGTGACGCAGCGGTTCTTCACCTCGCTGTGCGGCGTTCTCGCCCAGTTCGGCGGTGTCGCACTGGCGTTCGCGTTCATCGCGTCGTTCAGCGCGCAGGGCCTGCTCAGCGTCCTGCTCTCGAAGGTCGGGATGTCGACCGGCGGCGGCCTGTGGCTCTACGAGTGGGACCGCGGGCTGATGCTCGTCTACCTCTACTTCCAGATCCCGCTCATGCTCATCGTCTTCCTGCCCGCGGTGGAGGGGCTGCGGCCGCAGTGGCGCGAGGCGACCGAGACCCTCGGCGGCACCACGTGGACGTACTGGCGCCGCGTCGCCGGGCCGATCCTCCTGCCGTCGTTCGTCGGCGCCACGCTGCTGCTGTTCACGAACGCGTTCTCGGCGTACTCGACAGCGAAGGCGCTCGTCCCGCAGGCGAACCCGCTGCTCCCGCTGCAGATCGGCAGCTCGCTGTCGTCCGAGGTCATCCTCGGCCAGGAGAACATCGGCAAGGCGATGGCCCTCGAGATGGTCGTCGTCGTCGCGGTCGTCATGGCCCTGTACGCGTGGCTCGACAAGCGCGCCGGCCGCTGGATGACGCGATGAGCGGGCGGTCGACGTTCCGTCACCGCCAGCGGGTCTTCCGCTGGGTGACCCTCACCTTGCTGCTCGCGTTCTTCGGCCTGCCGCTGCTCGGCATGCTCGAGTTCACGCTCCAGGGCCCCGGCGGGAACGGCCGGACGCTCGACACCTGGCGCACCCTGGCCGACGTCTCGCAGATCTCGCTCGAGTACCCGGCGCTCAAGGAGGGCTTCCTCGCGTCCGTCGGGCTGGCGGTCGTCACGCCGCTCGTCATGCTCGTGCTCCTCGTCCCGACGATGACGTGGGTGCGGCTGCGGCTGCCCGGCCTGTCGCGCACCGTCGAGTTCGTCTGCCTCCTGCCGCTCACGGTGCCCGCCATCGTCCTCGTCGTCGGCCTGACCCCGGTGTACGCGTGGGTGTACTACCTCGTCGGCTCCTCGACGATGTGGCTCGCGCTCGCCTACGTCGTGCTCGTCCTCCCGTACGCGTACCGCTCGCTCGACGCGGGGCTGCGCGCCATCGACGTCCGCACGCTGTCGGAGGCCGCGCGCTCGCTCGGGGCGTCGTGGTTCACCGTCATGTGGCGGGTCGTCATGCCGAACCTGCGCACCGCCGTGCTGTCGGCCTCGTTCCTCTCGGTCGCGCTCGTCCTCGGCGAGTTCACCATCGCCAGCCTGTTCAGCAAGAAGAACCTCCAGGTCGCGATGTACGAGCTCGGCAAGTCCGACGCGAAGATCTCCGTCGCCGTCGGTCTCGCCGCCCTCGTCTTCGGCTTCGTCGTGCTCTTCGCCATGTCCTTCGTCGGCACCCGCCCGGCCGGCGCCGGGCGCATCGCCCGCCTGCGTCGTCCCCGTCCCGCCAAGGAGACCCCGTGACCGCCGCCCCCGACACCGCGACGACCCGCGGCACCGCCGTCCAGCTGACCGACCTGCGCCGCGTCTACGGCGGGGTCTCGGCCCTCGACGGGCTGACCCTGCACCTCGAGCCCGGCGAGCTGGTGTGCCTGCTCGGCCCGTCCGGCTGCGGCAAGACGACGGCGCTGCGCTGCCTCGCGGGCCTCGAGGACCCCGACAGCGGCACCATCGAGGTCGGCGGCCGCGACGTCACGCGCATCCCGACGAACAAGCGCGACATGGGGATGGTCTTCCAGGCCTACAGCCTCTTCCCGCACATGACGGCGCGGCAGAACGTCGAGTTCGGCCTCGAGCTGCGCGGCCGGGACAAGGCCTCGCGGCGGGCCCGCGCGGGCGAGATGCTCGACCTCGTCGGCCTCCAGCAGCACGCCGACAAGTACGCCCACCAGATGTCCGGCGGGCAGCAGCAGCGTGTCGCGCTGGCCCGGGCGCTGGCCATCGAGCCGCAGGTGCTGCTGCTCGACGAGCCGCTGTCGGCCCTCGACGCCAAGGTGCGCACGCAGCTGCGCGACGAGATCCGGCGCATCCAGCTCGAGGTCGGCACGACGACGCTCTTCGTCACGCACGACCAGGAGGAGGCGCTCGCGGTCGCCGACCGGGTCGGCGTCATGTCCACCGGCCGGCTCGAGCAGCTCGCGCCGCCGGCGGAGCTCTACTCCGCGCCGCGCACGCCGTTCGTCGCCGACTTCGTCGGGCTGACCAACCGGCTGCGGGCGCGCGTCGAGGGCGGTCGGGCGCACGTGCTCGGCGGCAGCATCCCGGTCCTGCCGGGCTCGGCCGAGGGCGACGCCGTCGTGCTCGTGCGCCCCGAGGGCGTCACCGTCTCCCCCGGGGGCGACGGTTCCGGCGAGGGCGGGGCGAGTGTCGTCAGCGCGAGCTTCCTCGGCGGGCACGGGCGCGTCATCGTCCGCACGCCGGCCGGCGAGCTCGTGACGGTCCAGGTGCCCAACACCGACGTCACGCGCTACCGGCCGGGCGACCACGTCGTCCTCGCCCCGCGCGGTGACGCCGCGCTGGCCGTCGCCGCCGACTGACGCCCCCAGCCCCGGGCGAGCGCGGGCTACACCGCAGTAACTGCCGCCCCAGCGACCGTTACTGCGGTGTAGCCCGAGCCGCGGGTGGCCACGGATCAGCCGGGGACGACGACCGCGGAGCTGCGACGGGCGAGGCGGTCCCCGGCGGCGACGACCGCCACGACCGTGACCGCGAGGACGACGAGCGCGGCGGCCGCGCCGAGCGGCTCGTCGACGGCGAACGTCGGGATCATCCGGGTCGGCAGCGCGAGCGCGAAGACCATCGCGATCGCCGAGCCGAGCCAGCTGCCGACCATGTTCGCCCGATGCGCCCGCAGGTCGCCGCGGCGGATGCCGACGACGCCGAGCGACACGGTCACGAGCGTCACGAGGCTGAGGACGTGCAGCCAGCTGAACGCGCCGTCGCGCAGGTGACGGATCCAGAACGAGGACACCGCCGTCCAGAGCATGAGGACGACCCAGACCCGCCCGAGGTGACGGTGGCGGGCGTCGCCCTTGCGGCGGGCGAGCTGCACGACACCGAGCGACACCGAGAGGAGCGCGGCGGCGACGTGGGAGGTGATGAGGAGGGTCCAGGCGTGCACGGTCAGTCCTTCCGGAGGGCGGTGACGAGGGTGGTGACGGTGTGCAGGAGGTCGACCGGGTCGGCGCCCACCGCGCGGACGGCGTCGTCGAAGCGGTCACCGAGCACCTCGGTGGCGGCCGCGAGGCGGGTGACGCCCTCGGCGGTCACCGCCAGCTCGCGCCGGTTGCCGTGGCCGCGACCGACATCGAGCAGGCCGTCCGCCGCGAGGCCGGCGACCATCCGGCTCGTCGCGGCCTCGCTCGCGCCGAGTCCGTCGGCGAGCTCGCGCTGGGTGGGCCGGTCGAGCCGAGAGGCGTGGAGCAGGACGAGGTAGCGCCGGTAGGTCAGGCCGCTGCCCGAGCGCGCGAGGAGGGTCTCGGCGCGGCGGTCCATGAGGGCGACGAGGACGTGGAGCTCGTGGGCGAGGGAGGCCATGCACGCAGACTTGCACATGCAACTTGCATCCGCAAGTCCTAACGCGCGCCCGGTGCGCGCTACACCGCAGTACGTGCTGCCCCAGCGACCGTTACTGCGGTGTAGCCCGGCACTGGGGCGGTCCGCGCGGCGTCGCTAGGCTGCCGCCGTGACCGACACCGCCGCCGCCCACGACCTGTCCGACCCCTCGACCGACCCGTTCGCGGTCGCCGAGGCCGCCGCCGCCGTCATCCGCGAGCGCACGGGGGTCGAGCGCCACGACGTCGCCCTCGTCCTCGGCAGCGGCTGGGGCCAGGCGGGCGACCTCGTCGGCGAGACCGTGACGACGATCGAGAACACCGACGTCCCCGGCTTCGGCAAGGTCGCGGTCGCCGGGCACAGCGGCTCGATGCGCTCGGTGGCCATCGGCGACACCGGCCGGCGCGCGCTCGTCTACGGCACCCGCACCCACTTCTACGAGGGCCGCGGCGTGCGTGCCGTCGTCCACGGCGTGCGCGCCGCGGCGGCCGCCGGCTGCACGACCATCGTCATCACGAACGGCTGCGGCGGCCTGCGCCCCGAGTGGGCGCCCGGCACCCCCGTACTCATCAGCGACCACATCAACCTCACCGCGCACTCCCCCATCGAGGGCGCGAACTTCGTCGACCTCACCGACCTCTACAGCCCCCGGCTGCGTGCGGTCGCGCAGGAGGTCGACCCGACCCTCGACGAGGGCGTCTACGTCCAGTTCCGCGGCCCGCACTACGAGACCCCGGCCGAGGTGCGGATGGCCAAGGTCCTCGGCGGTGACCTCGTCGGGATGTCCACCTCGCTCGAGGCGATCGCCGCCCGGCAGAGCGGCCTCGAGGTGCTGGGCGTCTCGCTCGTGACGAACGCCGCGGCCGGCATCTCGCCGAACCCGCTCAGCCACGAGGAGGTCCTCGAGGCCGGACAGGCCGCGGCCGAGCGCTGCGGACGACTCCTCGCCGACGTCGTCGGCCGCATCTGAGGATCGCCCCCGTGAGCGCCCCCACCGACCTCGACGCCCTGACCGCCGCCGCCCGCGCTTGGGCGGCCGACGACCCCGACCCCGCGACGCGCGCCGAGCTGGAGGGCCTCGCCGACCGCGCCGGCACCGACGACGCCGCCCGCGAGGAGCTCGCCGACGCGATGTCGGGGATGCTCGAGTTCGGCACCGCCGGCCTGCGCGGGAAGCTCGGCGGCGGCCCGAACCGGATGAACCGCGCCGTCGTCATCCGGGCCGCGGCCGGGCTCACCGCGTACCTGCGCACCGTCACCGACGAGCCGTTCGTCGTCGTCGGCTACGACGCGCGCACCAACTCCGACGTCTTCGCCCACGACACCTGCGCCGTCGTCACCGGGATGGGCGGCCGCGCCGTCGTCCTCCCCCGGCCGCTGCCGACCCCGGTGCTGGCGTACGCGATCCGCCACCTCGGCGCCGACGCCGGCGTGATGGTCACCGCCTCGCACAACCCGCCGCAGGACAACGGCTACAAGGTCTACGTCGGCGACGGCTCGCAGATCGTCCCGCCGGTCGACGGGCTCATCGCCGCCGAGATCGACCGCATCGCGTCGGTCGCGTCCGTGCCGCGGGCCGACGACGGCTGGGACACGCTCGGCGACGACGTGCTCGAGGCCTACCTCGACGACGTCGTGACGGTCGTCTCGCCCGAGGCCCCGCGCGAGCTGACCGTCGTCCACACCGCGCTGCACGGCGTCGGCTCCGAGACGGTGCGACGCGCCTTCCTCGCCGCGGGCTTCGCCGAGCCGCTGCCCGTCCCCTCGCAGGCCGAGCCGGACCCGATGTTCCCGACGGTCTCGTTCCCCAACCCGGAGGAGCCGGGGGCGATGGACGCCGCCCTCGAGCTCGCCGAGCAGACCGGCCCCGACCTCGTCGTGGCCAACGACCCCGACGCAGACCGCTGCGCCGTCGCGGTGCCCGGCCCGGGTGGCTGGCGGATGCTGCGCGGCGACGAGGTCGGCGCGCTGCTCGGCTCGTACGCGCTCGAGCGGGGCGTCGCCCAGGACTCCCCCGAGGCCGTGTTCGCCAACTCGATCGTCTCCTCGCGCCTGCTCGCGGCGATGTGCCGGGCCGCCGGCGTGCGCCACGAGGAGACCCTGACCGGCTTCAAGTGGATCGGTCGCGTGCCCGGGCTGCGCTACGGCTACGAGGAGGCGCTCGGCTACTGCGTCGACCCCGGCCACGTCCGCGACAAGGACGGCGTGTCGGCCGCGCTGCTCGTCGCCGAGCTCGCGGCGACGCTCAAGCAGCAGGGCCGCACCCTCGTCGACCGCCTCGACGACCTCGCCCGCGCGCACGGCGTGCACGCCACCGACTCGTTCTCCGTGCGCGTCGAGGACCTCTCGCTCATCGGCCGGATCATGGAGCGGCTGCGCGCCCAGCCGCCGACGACGGTGGCCGGTGTCGACGTCGCCCGCGCCGACGACCTCGCGCGCGGGGACGGCGGCCTCCCGCCGACCGAGGGCCTGCGCTACCACCTGGCGGACGACTCGCGCATCATCGTGCGGCCCTCCGGCACCGAGCCGAAGCTCAAGGTGTACCTCGAGGTCGTCGAGCCGGTCACCGGCGACGACCTGCGCGGCGCCCGCGAGCGCGCGGCCGACCGGCTCGCGGCGGTCCGCGCCGACCTCGAGGCCGCGACCGCCCTCTGACCTCGGCGGCCGCAGCACCCTGATGGCTGCAGCACCCCGCGCTCCATCGGCGGCCGTCCGTGGCGCACCCGACGGTGGGGCCCGTGGCGCGGGAACGGGGGTGATCACCCCCGTTCCCGCGCCATCGGCCGCACTTCGAGCCGGTGCCGGCGACGCCTCGGCTATCCGCCGGACGCGTCGCGGAGGATGCCCCGGCCGGCCCGGCTGGGTGCATCGAGGGGGCGCAGGCGCCGGCCCCTCGGCATCGTCCGAGGTCAGCGCCCGCGGGTGGCGAGATGTGCCATCCCGGCGGGCCCCGGGTCATGCGGTGGTGCCCCCGTCCGACGGTGACCCGGCCCCACCGACCCCCGTACACTCCCGGGGTGAGCACGAGCACCGAGGTCGACCCGACAACGCGAGCCCGCGACATCCTCGGGGTCTCCCGCCTGACCAACTCCGCCCTGACCGGCTGGCTGCACGGCCTGCCGGGCGTCGACCAGGTCGGCTGCGAGGCCCGCGCGGCGGCGCTGTCGACCCGCTCGGTCAAGACCTCGAGCAAGGCGTGGGCCATCGACACCGCCATCTCGATGATCGACCTGACGACGCTCGAGGGCGCCGACACCCCGGGCAAGGTCCGCGGGCTCGCGACGCGCGCGCTCGTCCCGGACCCCAGCGACCCCAGCACGCCGAGCCCGGCCGCGGTCTGCGTCTACGGTGACATGGTCCCCTTCGCCCGGGAGGTCATCGGCGAGCGCGACGTGCGCATCGCCGCCGTGGCCACCGCGTTCCCGAGCGGCCGCGCGAGCCGCGCCGTCAAGCTCGCCGACACCCGGGACGCCGTGCAGAACGGCGCCGACGAGATCGACATGGTCATCGACCGCGGGGCCTTCCTCGCCGGCGACTACCTGTCGGTCTTCCGCGAGATCGCCGAGACCAAGGAGGCCTGCGGTGACGCGCGCCTCAAGGTCATCATGGAGACCGGCGAGCTCGTCACCTACGACAACGTCCGCCGCGCCTCGTGGCTCTCGATGCTCGCCGGCGGCGACTTCATCAAGACCTCGACCGGCAAGATCTCGCCGGCCGCGACGCTGCCGGTCACGCTCGTCATGCTCGAGGCCGTCCGTGACTGGCGCGACGCCACCGGTGAGCAGGTCGGCGTCAAGCCGGCCGGCGGCATCCGCACGAGCAAGGACGCCATCAAGTTCCTCGTCACCGTCAACGAGGTCGCCGGCGAGGACTGGCTGAGCAACGAGTGGTTCCGCTTCGGCGCCTCGAGCCTGCTCAACGACCTCGTCCTCCAGCGCCAGAAGATGACGACGGGCGCCTACTCCGGCGCCGACTACGTCGCCGACGACGCCCCCAGCGGCTACTGACCCGCCACCCCGACCGACCCAAGGACAGCAGCGAATGCCCACCTTCGAGTACGCGCCGGCCCCGGAGTCCCGGGCCGTCGTCGACATCGCCAGCAGCCACGGGCTGTTCATCGGCGGCGAGTTCGTCGAGGCCACCGGCGGCAAGCCGTTCAAGACGCTCAACCCCGCCACCGAGGAGGTCCTCTCGGAGGTCTCCGAGGCGACCGCGGACGACGTCGACGCCGCCGTCCGCGCGGCCCGCAGCGCCTACACCCGTGTCTGGTCGCGGATGAGCGGCGCCGACCGCGGCAAGTACCTCTACCGGATCGCCCGGATCATCCAGGAGCGCGCCCGCGAGCTCGCCGTCCTCGAGACGCTCGACAACGGCAAGCCGATCAAGGAGAGCCGCGACGTCGACATCCCCCTCGTCGCCGCGCACTTCTTCTACCACGCGGGCTGGGCCGACAAGCTGTCGTACGCCGCGCTCGGCGAGAACCCCCGGCCGGTCGGCGTCGTCGGCCAGGTCATCCCGTGGAACTTCCCGCTGCTCATGCTCGCGTGGAAGGTCGCGCCGGCGCTCGCGTGCGGCAACACGGTCGTGCTCAAGCCGGCCGAGACCACCCCGCTCACCGCGCTGCTCTTCGCCGAGATCTGCCAGCAGGCCGAGCTGCCCGCCGGTGTCGTCAACATCGTCACGGGCGCGGGCGCCACCGGGCAGGCCATCGTCGACCACCCGGGCATCGACAAGCTCGCGTTCACCGGCTCGACGGGCGTGGGCAAGATGATCGCCCGCTCCATCGCCGGCACCCGCAAGAAGGCGACCCTCGAGCTCGGCGGCAAGGGCGCGAACATCATCTTCGACGACGCCCCGGTCGACCAGGCGGTCGAGGGCATCGTCAACGGCATCTTCTTCAACCAGGGCCACGTCTGCTGCGCGGGTAGCCGGATCCTGGTGCAGGAGAACGTCGCCGACGAGGTCGTGCGTCGCCTCAAGCGCCGCCTCACGACGCTGCGCATCGGCGACCCGATGGACAAGAACACCGACGTGGGCGCCATCAACAGCCGCGCGCAGCTGCAGCGCATCGAGGAGCTGACGGCCGCCGGGTCGCAGGAGGGCCCCGAGCGCTGGGACTCCGGCTGCGAGCTGCCGAGCACCGGCTACTGGTTCCGCCCGACCGTGTTCACCGACGTGTCGCAGTCGCACCGGATCGCCCAGGAGGAGATCTTCGGGCCGGTCGTCTCGGTGCTGACCTTCCGCACCCCCGGCGAGGCGGTCGCCAAGGCGAACAACACGCCGTACGGCCTCTCGGCCGGCATCTGGACCGAGAAGGGCAGCCGCATCCTCTGGATGGCCGACCAGCTGCGCGCCGGTGTGGTGTGGGCCAACACGTTCAACAAGTTCGACCCGACCTCGCCCTTCGGCGGCTACAAGGAGTCGGGCTACGGCCGCGAGGGCGGCCGCCACGGCCTCGAGGCCTACGTCAAGACCGGGAGTGACCAGTGAGCGCGCGCGTGGACGTCCGCAAGACGTACAAGCTCTACATCGGCGGGAAGTTCCCCCGCTCCGAGAGCGGCCGCTCCTACGAGGTGCTCGCCGCGCCGACCGGCCGTCGCGCCACCCCGCGCTTCCTCGCCAACGCGGCGATGGGCTCGCGCAAGGACGCCCGCGACGCCGTCGTCGCCGCCCGCAAGGCGCAGCCCGGATGGGCCGGCGCCACCGCGTACAACCGCGGCCAGGTGCTCTACCGCGTCGCCGAGGTGATGGAGGGCCGCCGCGCGCAGCTCGTCCAGGACGTCCGCGACTGCGAGGGCCTGACGCCCGCGCGCGCCGAGGCCGTCGTCTCCGCCGCGATCGACCGGTGGGTCTGGTACGCCGGCTGGGCCGACAAGTACGCGCAGGTCCTCGGCGGGCTCAACCCGGTCGCCGGGCCGTACTTCGACATCTCCGCGCCGGAGCCCACCGGGGTCGTCGCGGTGCTCGCGCCCCAGGCGTCGTCGCTGCTCGGCCTCGTGTCGGTCGTGGCGCCGGTCGTCGTGTCCGGCAACACCTGCGTCGTCCTCGCCTCCGAGGACCGGCCGCTGCCGGCCATCGACCTCGCCGAGTGCCTCGCGACGTCCGACGTGCCGGGCGGTGTCGTCAACGTCGTCACCGGGCGGACCGCCGAGGTCGCGCCGTGGCTCGCCTCGCACCGCGACGTCAACGCCATCGACCTCACCGGCTCGGCGGACGCGGCCGGCGTGGAGTGGGGCGACCTCGAGCTCGCCGCCGCCGAGAACCTCAAGCGGGTGCTGCGCCCCGGCGGCTCCGGCCCCGAGGCGGTCGAGCCCGACTTCGACGCGGTGCCCGACCTCTCGCGCCTCACGGCGTTCCTCGAGACGAAGACGGTCTGGCACCCGAAGGGCCGCTGACCCTCGTCTCCTCCCCCGCCCCACCTTTTCGGGGTCACCCCGAAATGTCCACGAGACCCCGGATCCGTTCCGGGGTCTCGTGGACGTTCCGGGGTCTCGGAGCGTCAGATGCGTCCCTCGCTGCTCCGCGCCGGAAACCCGGTCGCCCCGACGCGTCGACCGCTCCTAGCCTGCCGGGATGCCGACACCGCTGCCGACCCCGACCCTGGAGACCGCCAGGCTGCGGCTGCGTCCCTTCCGCCCGGAGGATGCCGACGCGCTCTTCACCCTGATGAGCGACCCCGTCGTGCTGCGGTACTGGGACGCCCCGCCGTGGCGGGACCGCGAGCGGGCGCCGGCGTTCGTCCGGGCGTGCGAGCGGGTCGCCGAGAACGGCTCCGGCGCACGGCTCGTCGTCGAGCGTCGCTCCGACGGCTCCTTCGTCGGCTGGTGCGCTCTGACGCAGTACGACGCGGGGTACCGCAGCGCCGTCATCACCTACGTCCTGCGACAGGACGCCTGGGGGCAGGGCCTGGCCACCGAGGCCGGGAGCGCGCTGCTCGGCTGGGCCTTCGCGACCCTCGACCTCAACCGCGTCCAGGGCGAGGCCGACACGCGCAACCCGGCCTCCCGGCGCGTCCTCGAGAAGCTCGGCTTCGTCCACGAGGGCACGCTGCGCGAGGACTGCGTCGTCGACGGCGAGGTGTCGGACACGTGGGTCCTCGGCCTCCTGCGCCGCGACCGCGAGGCCACGCCGGCTCGACCCCGCGGCTGACCCGAGCAGCACCGCCCCCCGGTCAGCGACCGGTGGCGAAGGTCATCTCCCAGGAGTTCGCCTCGGCGCGCGGGACGAAGGTGACGAAGCGCTCGTTGCGGCCCTTGGACCAGGCGCCGGGGTCACCGTCGAACGCGAGGTCGAGGGTCACGAGGTAGCGGCGGCCGTCGGGCGTGCGCTCGGGGTCCTCGACCGAGACCAGCGTCCCCTTCGTGAGCTTCGGCGAGTCGTCGGACGTCGTGGCCTGCTCGTCGGGCGTGAGGAAGGTCGTGCTGGCGAGCACCGGCCCTTTGTCGCGCCACGCGGCGAGGTAGTCCGTGAGGATGCGCCGGGCCGTCGCCGCGTCCGGACCGTCGGAGTCCAGCGACCCGGTGACGACGGGCGTCGGCGACGCGGGCGTCGCTGACACCGACGTGGGCGCACCTCTGCCCGGAGCCGACGCGCTCGAGGACGGCGAGGGCGACGAGTCCGTGCCCGTGCACCCCGCGAGGAGCAGCACCGCCACCAGCCCGAAGACCCGCGTCCCTCGACCCATGTCGTTCCCTTCCCCTGCGTCGGGACCGACGGTACCGCCCGGCTGCGATCCGGCGCAGGCGGTCCCGCCCGACGGCGGCGTCGGGCCCTCCCCCGCGCGCCGTAGGATGGTGGCCCGTGGGTGAGCAGGACACGGACGCGCGGGACACGACGACCGACCGGCGCCGCGTCGTCGTCCTCGCCGGCCCCAGTGGAGCCGGCAAGTCCCGTCTCGCCGAGCGGCTCCACGCCCGCCGCGGCTGGCCGGTCTTCCGCCTCGACGACTTCTACCGCGACGGCGACGACCCCGCCGCGCCGCGCCATCCCACCCTCGGCATCGTCGACTGGGACCACCCCGACAGCTGGGACGCCGACCGCGCCGTCGCCGCCCTGCGCGAGCTCGTCGACACCGGGCGCACGCTGCTGCCGGTCTACGACATCTCGACGAGCCGGGCCACCGGGTCGCACGAGGTGACCGCCGGCCCGACCGACCTCGTCCTCGCCGAGGGCATCTTCGCCGCCGAGGTCGTCGCACGCCTCGAGGACGAGGGGATGCTCCACAGCGCGTGGTGCGTCCACCACCGACCGTCGGTCACGTTCGTCCGCCGCCTGCTGCGCGACCTCGGCGAGCGCCGCAAGCCGCCCACCGTCCTCGTGCGACGCGGCTGGCGGCTGATGCGGGAGGAGCCGGGGATCGTCCAGCGGCAGACCGCACTCGGGGCCGTGGGCTCTCGCGCAGCCGCCGTGGAGCGCACCCTCCTCGGCTAGGGTGGCGCCGTGAGCGTCGAGGGGGTCCGAGGATGACCGACCAGCCCTGGGTGGCGCCCGGGTCCGGGCCCGAACGACCCGACCCGACGGCCCCGCCGCCCCCGGGCGGATGGACGCAACCGGCCGTCCCGCCGACTCCCGGCGCGGCCCACCCCCCGCCTCCCGGCGCGGCCCACCCCCCGCCGCCCGTGGGGTCCGCTCCCCCGCCGGGATGGCAGCCGCCGGCCTACCGCACGGTCGACGTGCGGCCGGGCATCGTGCCGCTGCGCCCGCTCGGCCTCGGCGACGTCTACGGCGGCGTGCTCAAGGCCGTGCGCGGCAACCCCGCCGCGACGATCGGACTCGCCGCCCTCACGTGCTTCGCGCTGCTCCTGCCGACGACCGCTCTCGGCGCGTTCCTCGCCGGCCAGGCGTCCAGCGACCCCCTCGGCTCCTTCGCGGCCACCGACACGGTCCCGGACAACGCCGGGATCTCGCTCGTCGGCCAGTACCTGCCGACCATCGGCCAGCTGCTCTCCGCGGTCCTGCTCGCCGGGTTCCTCGCCCAGGTCGTCGGCCAGGCCGTCCTCGGCCGCAAGGTCGGGATGGGCGAGATCTGGCGCTCCACGCGCGGGCGCGTCCTGCCGCTGGTCGGGGTCGTCCTCCTCACGGGCATCCTGCTCCTCGTCGTCCTCGTCGTCGGCGTCGCGGGGGCCGTGGCGCTCGTCGTCGCGCTCGACCCGAGCGGCACCGGGGGCATCCTCGCGGCGATCGGCATCGTCCTGCTCGTCGGGCTCCTGACCGTCGCCCTGCTCGCGCTGCTCGCGACCCGATGGGCCTACGCCGCACCGGCGGTCGTCCTCGAGCGGATCGGGGTCATGGCCTCGCTCCGGCGCTCGTGGGGACTCGTCGGCGGTCCGTCGAAGGGCCCGTTCTGGCGCGTCTTCGGCATCCGCCTGCTCACCGCCGTCATCACCGGCGTCGCCTCCACCGTCATCACCTTCCCCATCTCCCTCCTCCTGCTCGGCGTCGTCGCGGCGACGACCATCGGCTCGGGCTCCTCCGACGGCGGCACGCTGCTCGTGGCGCAGACCCTCGTGAGCGGGCTGACGGCCCTGCTGACCGGGGCGCTGACGACACCGTTCAGCGCCGGGGTCGACGCGCTGCTGTACGTCGACGGGCGGATGCGCCTGGAGGGGCTCGACATCCAGCTCATCCAGAGCGCCCAGGGTGCCGCCGCCCCGCCGTGGCCCTCCACCTCGCCGTGACCCCCGCCGACGCCCCGCTCGACCCGAGCAACGAGCAGGCGCGCCGCTGGCTCGAGGAGGAGCTGACCGCCTCCCGGTACCACGCGCAGCCGAGCATCCTCGAGCGCCTCAACGAGCTCCTCGACCGGCTGCTCGACGCCCGCCCCGAGGGCGGCCTGCCGGGCGTCGCCGTGCCCATCGCCGTCGGGCTCGTCGTCGCGGTGCTGGCCCTCGTCCTCTGGCGGGTGCTGCGGCGCGACGTCGGGCGCAGCGCCGGCGGCGGGTCCTCGCGCGCCCTCGACGTCCCCGACGTCCCGGCGGCGACGCTGCGGGCGTCCGCCCGGGCGGCCCTCGAGCGCGGCGACCTCGACGCAGCGGTCCTCGACGGCGTGCGGGCGATCGCGCGAGCCGGGGTCGAGCGGGTGCTGCTCGACGACGCGCCCGGCCGGACGGCGCACGAGGTCGCGCAGCTGCTCGGCGTGCCCTTCCCCGGCGAGCACGCGACCCTCGCCGACGCCGCCGACGCCTTCGACGCCGTCCGGTACGGCGACCGCCGCGCCACCGCCGAGCAGGCCCGCGGCGTGCTCGATCTCGACGCGCGCCTGGCCGCCGCCCGCCCGGAGCGTCCGACGGTCCCGACCGACCCGCCCGCAGCGGCTCCCGCCCCGGAGCCGGTGCGATGAGCGTCGCCCCGGCCGGCGTCGATGCCGGCCGCGTCGGCCGGCGCACCCGCGACGTCGTCCTCTGGGTGATCGCCGTCGTGGTCGGCGGCGCCCTCCTGGCCGACGCGGCCGGCGGCCCCCCGCCCGAGGACCGGCTGCACCCCGACGGCACCGGGCAGGGCGGGACCCGGGCCCTCGTCGAGGTGCTGCGCGACCAGGGCATCGACGTCGAGGTCGTCACCTCGTCGCAGGAGGCCGTCGAGGCCACCGACGACGGCAGCACCGTCGTGGTCGGCAACTCCGACCTCCTGACCGACACCGCGGCCCGCCGGCTGCTCGAGGGCACCCGGGCCGCCGACCGCGTCGTCCTCCTCGACACCGCACCGGGCGTCCTCGACGCGCTCGGGCTCGGGGTCACGGCGCGCCCGGCCGACGGCCCGGCGACCGACCCGCAGTGCACGCTCCCGTGGGTCGGGCGCGAGGACCGCGTGAGCCGGACCGCGTGGGCGCTCGTCCCGGTCGACGGCCGCGAGCTGCCGCCCGGGGTCGTCGGGTGCTGGCCCACGCCGGATGACGGCGACGGCCCCACGGCGTACGCGGCGGTCGACGTCCCCGCCACCGACACGCACGCGCCGGTCACCGTCGTCGGCTTCCCCGACGCCGCCACGAACCGCTTCGTCACCGAGGACGACGACGCCGGGCTGATGCTCCGGCTGCTCGGCGCGTCCCCGCGCCTCGTCTGGTACCACCCGGGCGCCGAGGACGCGACGGCCAACCCGTCGACCGACGACTCGTCGGTGTGGCCGGAGTGGGTCGGCCCGGGCCTGCTCCTCGCCGGCCTGGCGTTCGTCGCCTTCGCCGTGGCCCGTGGACGCCGGCTCGGCCGCCTCGTGCCCGAGCCGCTGCCCGTCGTCGTGCGCGCCGCCGAGACGACCGAGAGCCGCGCCGAGCTCTACCGCGCCTCGGGCGACCGGGTGCGCGCCGCCCGGGTGCTCCGCCAGGCCACGGGTGCCCGGCTCGCCGTCCGCCTCGGGCTGTCCGCCCGCACCCCGGCGGACGAGCTCGTGCCCGCCGTCGCCGCGGCCGCCGGGATGCCGGCCACCGAGGTCGACGCGCTCCTGCGCTCCCCCGCCCCGCTCGACGAGGTCGGCCTCGTCGCCCTCGCCCAGCAGCTCGCCCATCTCGAGGAGAAGGTCCGCACGTCATGACAGACACCCCCAGCACGCCCGCCCCGCAGGCCGCCGACGCGCGCGCGGCCCTCGTCCGGGTCCGCGAGGAGGTCGCCAAGGCCGTCGTCGGGCAGGACGCCGCCGTCGCCGGGATGCTCGTCGCGCTGCTCTGCCGCGGGCACATCCTCCTCGAGGGCGTCCCCGGCGTCGCGAAGACGCTGCTCGTGCGCAGCCTCGCCGCGTCGCTCGACGTCGGGACCAAGCGCGTCCAGTTCACGCCGGACCTCATGCCGGGCGACCTCACCGGCTCGCTCGTCTACGACAGCCGCGCGAGCGACTTCGAGTTCCGTCCCGGCCCGGTCTTCACGAACCTCATGCTCGCCGACGAGATCAACCGGACGCCGCCCAAGACGCAGTCGGCCCTGCTCGAGGCGATGGAGGAGCGGCAGGTCACGGTCGACGGCACGCCGCACCCGCTGCCCTCCCCCTTCCTCGTCGCCGCCACCCAGAACCCCGTCGAGTACGAGGGCACCTACCCGCTGCCCGAGGCCCAGCTCGACCGCTTCCTCCTCAAGGTCGTCCTGCCCGTGCCGGAGCGCGACGACGAGGTGTCGGTCCTGCGCCGGCACGCGTCGGGCTTCGACCCGCGCGACCTCGCCGGCGCCGGCCTTCGCCCGGTCGCCACGGCCGCCGACGTCGAGGCCGGGGCGGCCGCCGTCCGCGAGGTCGAGGTGTCGGACGAGGTGCTCGGCTACGTCGTCGACATCGCACGGGCCACCCGCACCTCCCCCTCGCTGGCGCTGGGTGTCTCGCCGCGTGGCGCGACGGCCCTGCTCGCGACGAGCCGGGCCTGGGCGTGGCTGAGCGGTCGTGGCTACGTCACCCCCGACGACGTCAAGGCCCTCGCGGTCGCGACGCTCGCGCACCGCCTCATGCTGCGCCCCGAGGCCGAGCTCGAGGGCACGTCGGTGACGTCGGTCCTGCACGGCGTCCTCGCGTCGGTGCCCGTGCCGCGCTGATGGCCCTGACGACGCGCGCCGCCGCGCTGCTCCTCCTCGGCCTCGTCCCCGTCGGGCTGCGGCCCGAGGGGTCGACGGTCGCGCTGTGGACGCTCGTGTGGCTCGTGCTCGTCGGCCTCGACCTCGCCCTCGCGGCCACCCCGAGCGCCCTGCGGCTGACCCGCGAGGACCCCGCCCTCCAGGTCCGGCTCGGCGAGTCGACGACCACCGGGGTGCTCGTCGAGAACACCGGACGACGGCGGGCGCGCGGGTTGCTCCGTGACGGGTGGCCGCCCTCGGCCGGCTCGTCCCCGTCCCGTCATCCGCTCGACGTGCCGTCCGGCGAGGTGCGGCGCGTCTCGACGCGGCTGACGCCGACGCGGCGCGGTGACCGGCGGGCCGACCGCGTGACGGTGCGGCTCCTCGGGCCGCTGGGCCTCGCGGGACGGCAGCGGTCGGTCGATGCCCCCGCCCGGCTGCGCGCGCTGCACGCGTTCCCGTCGCGCAAGCACCTGCCGAGCCGGCTCGCCGTGCTGCGCGAGCTCGACGGGCGGGCGGCCGTGCGCACCCGGGGGCAGGGCACCGAGTTCGACAGCCTGCGCGAGTACGTCGACGGCGACGACGTCCGCTCCATCGACTGGCGGGCCACCGCGCGCCGCCAGCACCTCGTCGTGCGCACCTGGCAGCCCGAGCAGCACCGGCGCATCGTCATCGTCGTCGACACCGGCCGCACGAGCGCCGGCCGGGTCGGTGAGGCGCCACGCCTGGACGCCGCGATGGATGCCGCCCTCCTGCTCACCGCGCTCGCGGGGCACGCGCGCGACCGGGTGCAGGTCGTCGCCGGCGACCGTCGCATCCGGACCCGGGTCAGCGGCGCGGACCGTGCCGGCCTGCTGCACGACGTCATCTCCGCGATGACCCCGATCGACCCCGAGGTCGTCGAGACCGACTGGGGCGTCCTCGCCGCCGAGGTGACGCGCTCGACGCACCGCTCGCTCGTCGTCCTCCTGACGCCGCTCGAGGCGGCGGCGATCGAGGAGGGGCTCATCCCCGTGCTGCCGGCGCTCGTCGCGCACCACCGGGTCGTCGTCGCGTCCGTGGCGGACCCCGCCCTCGACGCGATGCGCGTTGCGCGCGACGGGTCCGAGGAGGTGTGGGGCGCGGTCGCCGCCGAGCGCACGGTGTCGTTGCGGCGGCAGGCCTCGGATGCCCTCGGCCGGCTCGGGGTCGACGTCCTCGACGCGACGCCGGAGGACCTGCCGGTGCGCCTCGCCGACCACTACCTCGCGCTCAAGCGCGAGGGGCTGCTCTGAGGAACCGGTCCGTCCACCCGTCCGTGTCCACGCCTGTCGCAGAGCGGTTTTCCACAGTGAGGTAGGACGGCAGCCGTCGTCCACAGGTGCCCGTCCTGACCTGATGTCCTGTCGGTGTCCGGTGACAGGATGGTCACATGTCAACGGGGACAGCCGAACTCGAGGAGCGCCGCTCCCGGCTCGAGGCTGCCCGGGACGCCCTGACCGGGCTCGACGAGGTCCTGACCGGAGCGTGCGGGGACGGGTTGGGTGAGCTGATGGAGCTCCTCGACGAGGTCGCCGCCCGCGCCTCCGCGGCGCGCGTCGTGGTCGCGCTGGAGGCCGTGCGGCGCGGGGAGGTCGCCGGGTCCGCCACCCACGCCTGGATCCGGCAGCACGCCCCCTCCCTGCGGCAGTCCGGCGCCGCGGCCGTGGCCCGGATCGTCGTCGACGTCGCCGCCGGCGACACCCCCACCCAGCGCCACGACCCCGACCCGAACACCGCCCTCGGCGTCGTCTGGACCGCCGTCCACGACGCGCAGGTCGAGGCGCACACCGGGTGCGCCGTGCTGCGCGAGGCCACCCGCCTGGCACCCCTGCTGGAGCCCGCTGCCCTGCCGACCGCGACCGCCGGGCTGGTCGCCCTGGCCGCCGAGCACGGACCCGCCGTGATGCGCCGCCTGCGACCCCGGCTGCTGGCCGAGCACGGCCACGACGACGCCCTGCAGGACCTCCACACCCGCCTGGCCACCGCCGCCCGCCTGTCCATGCCCCACATCGAGCCCGCGGACCTGACCGAGTACCAGCTGTGGATGACCCCCGAACAGGCCGCCACCCTCGAAGCCGCCATCGGACCCCTGTCCGCCCCCGCCCCCAACGAGGCCACCGGGGAGCCCGACCTGCGCCCCGCCGGCCAACGCCGCGTCGAAGCCCTGACCGCCGTGTGTGCCACCGCCACCACCCTGCACACCGGCACCCACGACACCGACCGCGGCCCCGACACCACCCTCCACCTCACCATCCCCCTGACCGACCTCACGAGCGGGACGACCCCAAACCCCGACGAGCTGATGGCCAACCTGACCGGCGGCGTCCGCTCCTCCGCGACGGCGCCTGTCAAAGGGCCGTCGACCGCGCGCGGCGCCGGGACCGTGCTGGCCACCACCGCCGACGGCACCCTCCTGCCCCCCGAGACCGTCCGCCGCCTCGGCTGCGACGCCGGCCTCCTGATCCACCTGCTCGGCGCCCGCGGCGAACCCCTCACCCTCACCCGCATCCTGCGCCTCTACACCCGCGGACAACGCCGCCACCTCCTCCTGCGCGACCGCGGCTGCACCTACCCCGGCTGCACCGCCCCCGCCGCCTGGACCCGCGCCCACCACGTCCACCACTGGGCCGACGGCGGCCCCACCGACACCACCAACGCCGCCCTCCTCTGCCCCCGCCACCACACCCACGTCCACCACCGCCGCCTCTGGGCCACCGTCCGAGCACACCCAGACGACCACGGCCACCACGTCGCCTGGGACCTCACCCCCGGCTCCTACGACCGACACCTCGCCACCCTCCGCCACCCACCCGACCACCGCGCCAGCCCCGCCGCCTGACGAGCCGACCGTCGCCGGAGGAGCGACCCCGGTCGGGTTGCCGACCCTGCGGTCCCGTCAACCGCGGGAGCCAGTGCCCCACGATGCCCAGGCGTGGGCGGTCAGTGACCGGTGGGGTCGGGGCTCCCGCCTGTCGCTCCTGCGCCGTCGGTGGCCGAGAAAGCAGGGTGCCTCGTGCCGACGTCGCGCGCGGTCGACAGGTGCCCGCCGAGGTAGGCCGCGGCCCCCATGGCCGCCGCCCCGGCGACCGCGAGCAGCGCTCCCTGCGTGTGCCGCCCGCGCCGCCGGGAGAGGTAGGAGGCGCCGTACAGCCCGATCGCGGCGCCGTTGGTCACCGCGTGCACCAGCCCGACCCGCTGCTCGCGCGGCCCGGAGCCAGACCACTCGGCCCAGCCGGTCCATGCCGTCGGGCCGACCGAGACAAGACCGACCCCGACGAGGGTGCGCGCCGCCCCACGGGTGTCGTCCCCACCGACGGCGTCGAGCACGGAGGCCGACGTCCACGTGCCGATCACGACGTCGGTGAGCAGGGGGTGCAGCGCGTGGCCGAGCCACTCACCCCGCAGCAGCCGCCCGCGCCGGCCGGTGGCGAAGGCCGCCCCGACGACCGGCGCGACCGCGGCCACCGCGCGGTCCAGGCTCTCGGCCTCCTCCAGGCGCAGCATCGCCGACACCTGCGGCGGCAGCTTCTCGACCGAGCTCATGGGGTCCCCTCTCGACGGTGACGACGCGTGGGTCGCCTACCCGCTCGATGCTCCCCACAACCGCATCCCCCGTCAACGCCCCGCGCCGCGGGCGGCAGCGGGCGCTGCATCGCGCGTCAGGCGGCGACGCGCACCGAGTCGCCGAGGTCGCGCGAGGCGACGTCGCCCGAGGCACCCCGCGCGGCAGCGGCGCGTCCGACCACGAACACGTAGAGGACGAACGCCGTCTCGGCGAGCAGGCCGATGGCGATGCGTGCCCACGTCGGCAGTCCCGACGGCGTGACGAACCCCTCGATGACGCCACTGACGAACAGCACGGCGACGAGCCCGAGCGCGACACCCGTCCCGGTGCGCGCCTCCCGCGCCAGTGACCGCCCTCGGGGCAGCCCGCCGGGACTGACCCACGACCAGAAGATCCGCAGCCCGACGGCGCCGGCGACGAAGACGGCCGTCAGCTCGAGCAGCCCGTGCGGGAGGATCAGCCCGAAGAACAGCGCGGTGCGGTCGTTGTAGGCCATGAGCGCCCCGGAGATGCCGACGTTGAGCACGTTGTTCGCGAGGATGTAGATGACCGGGAGCCCGAGGACGCCGAGCGCGATGACCAGCGCCGACACCCAGGCGTTGTTCGTCCAGACGAGCCCGGTGAAGTCCAGGTGGGCGTACTCGCTGTAGTAGTTCTCGAAGTCGGTGTCGACGAACTGCGAGACCTCCTCGGGCGTCATCGTCCGGGTCCACACCTGCGGGTGGCGATAGGCGTACCACCCGACGAGGAAGGCGATCCCGACGTTGACGAGCGCGGTCGTCACCCACCACCACCGCAGCCGGTAGAGCGCGGCGGGGAACGTCGTCGTGAAGAACGTGATCGGCGTGCGCCACCAGGTCCCGCGGCGGCTCGACGTCGCGAACCGCGCCCGCGCGACGAGGGAGGAGAGGTGGGCGACGAGCGAGGGGTCCGGGCTCGCCGAGCGGACGACCGAGAGGTGTGTCGAGACGCGCTGGTAGAGGTCGAGCAGCTCGTCGGCCTCGGCGCCGGTGTGCCGACGCTGCCCCACGAGCGTCTCGAGCCGGTTCCACTGCGCCTGGTGGGCGGCCACGTAGGCGTCGAGGTCCACGGGCTCAGCCTAGGCGACCGCGCGCGTCGGCCCACCCGGTTAGCCTGTGCCCGTGAGCAGCAGCGAGCAGACGGGCTACCGCGCGTACGCGAGCGAGGACGTCGTGACGGGCGAGGGCGTCGCCGTCGAGCTGCCCGTCGCCGGCACCCTCGTCCGGGCCGCCAGCGGGCTCATCGACGTCGTCGTGACGGTCGTGCTGCTCATCGCGATCGGCTTCGGCGTCGGCTGGCTCGTCGCCAACGCGAGCACCGCGGTCGCCACCGCCCTCGGGCTCGTCGCCACCGTCGCCGTGCTCGTCGGCTTCCCGACGGCGATAGAGACCCTCACCCGCGGACGCACGCTCGGCAAGCTGGCGCTGGGCCTGCGCACCGTGCGCGACGACGGCGGGCCCATCACCGTCCGCCACGCCCTGACCCGCGCGCTCGTCGGGGTCGTCGAGCTGTGGACCCCGCCGTTCCTCGGCGTCCCCGCGCTCGTGTCGTCGGTGGTCAGCGCCCGCAGCAAGCGGCTCGGCGACTACGCCGCCGGCACCTACGTCGTCACCCAGCGCAGCCGGATGCGCCTGCTGCCGCCGCCCGAGATGCCGCCGCCGCTCGCCGCCTGGGCCGGCGCCGCTGACGTCGCGGCGCTCCCGGCCGGGCTGACGGTCGCCGTGCGCCAGTTCCTCGCCCGCTCGGGCAGCCTGACCCCGGCCTCGCGCGAGCCGATGGCCCGCGAGCTGCTCACCGACGTGCTGCGCTTCGTCGCGCCCGCCCCGCCGGCCGGCTTCCACCCCGAGTACGTGCTCTCCGCCGTCATCGCCGAGCGCCGCCGGCGCGACACCGAGCGCCTCGCCCGCGAGGACGCCCTGCGCCGGCGCGTCGTCGGCGCCGACCCGCTCGCCTGACCCCGACTTCTTGCCAGTGGAGGGGCGTCAGGCACCGAGGGCGGCGTACCCCGGCTTGACGACGTGCTCGATCAGCTCGAGCCGCTCGTCGAACGGCAGGAACGAGGACTTAAGGGCGTTGATGGTCACCCAGCGCAGGTCCTCGAGGGTCCACCCGGCCTCGTCGACGAGCAGCTGCATCTCGCGCGACATCGACGTGCCGCTCATCAGCCGGTTGTCGGTGTTCACCGTCACCCGGAAGCGCAGACCCTTGAGCAGAGTGATCGGGTGCGCGGCGATCGACTCCGCCGCCCCCGTCTGCAGGTTCGAGGACGGGCACATCTCGAGCGGGATGCGCCGGTCGCGGACGTACGCGGCGAGCCGGCCGAGCGAGACCGCGCCTCCGTCGAGGACCTCGACGTCGTCAACGATGCGCACGCCGTGCCCGAGCCGGTCGGCGCCGCACCACTGGATCGCCTCCCAGATCGACGGCAGCCCGAAGGCCTCGCCCGCGTGGATCGTGAAGTGCGCGTTCTCGCGGCGCAGGTACTCGAACGCGTCGAGGTGCCGGGTGGGAGGGAACCCGGCCTCGGCCCCGGCGATGTCGAACCCGCCGACGCCGTGGTCGCGGTGGGCGACGGCCAGCTCGGCGATCTCGCGGGAGCGCGCGGCGTGCCGCATCGCCGTCAGCAGCGCGACCATCCGGATGGGGGTGCCGGCGGCCGCGGCCTCCGCCTCGCCCTCGCGGAAGCCGGCGAGCACCGCCTGGACGACCCCCTCGAGCGAGAGCCCGCCCTCGATGTGCAGCTCGGGCGCGAAGCGCGACTCGGCGTAGACGACACCGTCGGCGGCGAGGTCGAGCGCGCACTCGCGGGCGACGCGGGTCAGCTGCTCGCGCGTCTGCATGACGGCGACGGTGTGCGAGAACGTCTCGAGGTAGCGCTCGAGCGAGCCCGAGTCGGCGGCGTCGCGGAACCAGCGGCCGAGCTCCTCGGGGTCGGTCGTCGGCAGCCCGTCGTAGCCGGAGGCCGCGGCGAGCTCGACCACGGTCGAGGGGCGCAGGCCGCCGTCGAGGTGGTCGTGCAGGAGGGCCTTCGGGGCGCGGCGGACGACCTCCGCGGTCGGGGCGGCGGTGGTCATCAGGCGATCCGGTCGATGACGACGGAGTCGAGGGTCTGCGCGGTGCCGCCGTCGACGACGTCGATGCCGCCCTCGAGCGCCTCCTCGGCGCGGGCGAACCGCTCCGGGGTGTCGGTGTGCAGCGTGAGCAGCACGTCGCCCTCGCGGACGGTGTCGCCGGGCTTGGCGTGGATCTCGACGCCGGCGCCCGCCTGCACCGGGTCTTCCTTGCGCGCACGGCCGGCGCCGAGGCGCCAGGCCGCGACACCGACGGCGTAGGCGTCGAGGCGGGTCAGCGTGCCCGACGCGGTGGCCTTCACCTCGTGGGTGTGCGCGGCGGTCGGGAGCGCGGCGTCGGGATCACCACCCTGGGCGGCGATCATCCGGCGCCAGACGTCCATCGCGCGCCCGTCGGACAGCGCCGCGCGGACGTCCTGGCCGCCGCGACCGGCGGCCTCGAGCATCTCCTCGGCCAGGCGGACGGTCAGCTCGACGACGTCCTCGGGCCCGCCACCGGCGAGCACCTCGACCGACTCACGGACCTCGAGCGCGTTGCCGGCGGTGAGGCCGAGCGGGGTCGACATGTCGGTGAGCAGCGCGACCGTCGTGACGCCCGCGTCGGTGCCGAGGTCGACCATCGTGCGGGCGAGCTCGGTCGCGTTCTCGCGGGTCTTCATGAACGCCCCCGAGCCGACCTTGACGTCGAGGACGAGCGCGCCCGTGCCCTCGGCGATCTTCTTGCTCATGATCGACGACGCGATGAGCGGGATGGCCTCGACCGTGCCGGTGACGTCACGCAGCGCGTAGAGCTTCTTGTCGGCGGGCGCCAGGCCGGAGCCGGCGGCGCAGATGACGGCGCCGATGTCGTCGAGCTGACGCATCATCGCCTCGTTCGTCAGGCCCGCCTGCCAGCCGGCGACCGACTCGAGCTTGTCGAGCGTGCCGCCGGTGTGGCCGAGGCCGCGCCCGGACAGCTGCGGCACCGCGACGTCGAAGACGGCGACGAGCGGCGCGAGCGGGAGCGTGATCTTGTCGCCGACGCCGCCGGTGGAGTGCTTGTCGGCGGTCGGGCGCGAGAGGGACGAGAAGTCCATCCGCTCACCGCTGGCGATCATCGCGGTGGTCCAGGTGGAGATCTCGCGGCGGGTCATCCCGTTGAGGAGGATGGCCATCGCGAGCGAGCTCATCTGCTCCTCGGCGACGACCCCGCGGGTGTACGCGTCGACGACCCAGCGGATCTCGTCGTCGGAGAGCTCGCGGCGGTCGCGCTTGTGGACGATGACGTCGACGGCGTCGAAGGCTTCGGTCATCCGCCCATCATGGCAGGCGCGCGCGGCACTCCAGAACGCCCCCGGACCACCACCGCGGGACCACCACGTCGTCGAGATCTGCCGTCCCGCGGACGGTCGACGGTCAGGGGCGCCGGGTGGCGAGGTCGTCGGGGCCGAAGGCCTGCGGCAGCACCTCGCGCATCGTCAGGACGCCCTCCGGCGTCTGCAGCAGGGTGTCCGCAGTTCCGTTCTCCCACAACAGCTGTCGGCACCGGCCGCACGGCATGAGGGTGTCGCCGCGGCCGTCGACGCACCAGACGGCCGTCAGCTTGCCACCACCGGTCGCGTGCAGCGTCGACACCATGCCGCACTCGGCGCAGAGCGTGACGCCGTAGCCGGCGTTCTCGACGTTGCAGCCGGACACCATCCGGCCGTCGTCGACCCACCCGGCGACCCCGACGGGGAACTCGCTGTAGGGGCAGTACGCGAGGGTCGTCATCCGGACGGCCTCGACGCGCAGGGCCTCCCAGTCGACCTCGGCAGCGGTCACGACTCCTCCTTCGGGGCCTGGCGCCGGGCGTCGAGGCCGCGGACGACCGCGGCGGTCGCGAGCAGCCGCGCGCCGAGGGCGATCGCCCGCTCGTCGACGACGAGGTCGCCCTGGTGCAGGTCGTAGGTGGGACCACCCGGCGTGCGGGTGCCCAGGCGGGCCATCGCGCCGGCCGCGTGGTCGAGGTACCAGGCGAAGTCCTCGCCGCCGAGCGACTGCGCGGTGGGCACCGGCGTCAGCCGGCCGGCGAGCGCACCGCGGCGCAGGGCCGAGATGCCGTCGGCCGTGTTGACGACCGGTGGCACGCCCTTGACCCGCTCGACCTGCGCCTTGACGCCGTACGGCTGGACGACGCCGTGGACGATCTCCTCGAGCAGCGGACCGACGGTGTGCCACGACTCGGCGTCGAGCATCCGCAGGGTGCCGCGGCACTCGCCCGAGGACGGGATGACGTTGGCGACCCGGCCGGCCTGCACGCTGCCCCACACGAGGGCCGCGCCGGTGCGCGGGTCGAGGCGGCGGCCGAGGACGGCCGGCACGTCGGTGATGACCTTGGCGAGCGCGAAGACGAGGTCCTCGGTCAGCTGCGGCCGCGAGGTGTGCCCGCCCCGCCCGTGCAGCGTGATGTGCACCTGGTCCGCGGCAGCGGTGAGCGCCCCCTCGCGCAGCCCGACCTGGCCGACGTCGATGCTCGGGTCGCAGTGGACGGCGAAGACGGAGTCGACCCCCTCGAGGGCGCCGGCCGTGATGGCGTCGAGCGCGCCGCCGGGCATGACCTCCTCGGCGGCCTGGAAGACGGCGCGGACGGCGATCCCGCGGTCGGCGAGCGCGTCCTCGACCTCGTGCAGGGCGAGCACCGCACCGACGAGGGCGGCGGTGTGCACGTCGTGGCCGCAGGCGTGGCACACGCCCTCGGTGCGCGAGCCGAACTCGAGGCCGGAGCGTTCGCGGACGGGCAGGGCGTCCATGTCGGCGCGCAGCGCGATGCGGTGCACGGGCTCGGCCGCGCCGAGGTCGGCGAGGACGCCGGTGCCGGGGAGCAGCCGGACGGCGACGCCGGCGGAGTCGAGCCGCCGCGCCACGGACTGGGTCGTGCGCGTCTCCTCGCGGGACAGCTCGGGGTGGGCGTGGAGGTCGCGCCGGATCTCGATGAGCTCGGGTGCAAGCGAGGTGATGCGTTCGCCGAGGGCGGCGAGGAGGGCATCGTCGTTCATCAGAGGACCGACTGTACCGCCGCGGACCTCGCCGCCCGGACCGAACCCGCCGAACCGCCGCGACGGTCCCGACCCGCGGGACGCGACGGCGTCCCGTTCGAGGACGAGCACGACGGCGCCGGCGGCGCCACCCACCCCTCAGACCGGAGGCGTCGTCCGGCGTGCCTTGTACTCGTCCCAGCGGGAGGCCATCTGCTCCATCTCGGCCATGACGAACTCGAGGAACTCGACCGAGAGCTGCATCCGCTCCCCCGCGCGGGTTCCTCCGCCGACGGCATCCCGGGCCGCGGTCAGCGCGACGACGAGCGGCCCGTAGAGGCTCTCCTTCTGGACCATGACGTCGTGCCATGCGTCGTCCTGGACGACGTAGACGTCCCGACGGCTCCCCCGCTCGCGCTCGCGCCGGACCATCCGGACCGAGGTGAGGAAGCGGACGGCGCCGGACACCGCCGCGGGGCTGAGGCCCAGCAGCTCGACCAGCTCGGCGGAGGTGAGCCGGCCGTCCTCGGACGCGAGCAACGCGGCGAAGACCCGCGCCGGCTGGAGCTGCATCCCCAGCGACGCGAGGGTCCCACCGACCTGCTCGACGACCGCGGCGTCCGGGAGGTCGCGCCCGGGGCTCGTGGGGTGGGAGGTCGCCATGCGGCGCACATTACAACATTCACAACATTGTGAAACCGGAGTAGCGTGGACGACGTGACCACCGCCATCGACGTCGTCGGGCTGCGCAAGTCCTTCGGCCGCACCACCGCCCTCGACGGCCTCGACCTCACCGTGCGCGAGGGCGAGGTCCACGGCTTCCTCGGCCCCAACGGGTCCGGCAAGTCCACGACGCTGCGCATCCTCCTCGGGCTCCTGCGCGCCGACGACGGCCGCGCCACCGTGCTCGGGCGTGACCCCTGGGCCGACAGCACCGAGCTGCACCGCAGCCTCGCCTACGTCCCCGGCGACGTCGTGCTCTGGCCGACGCTGACCGGCGGCGAGACCATCGACCTGCTCGGCCGGCTGCGGGGCGGCCTCGACGAGGACCGCCGCCGACGCCTCGTCGACGCCTTCGAGCTCGACGAGACGAAGAAGGGCAAGGCCTACAGCAAGGGCAACCGCCAGAAGGTCGCCCTCGTCGCCGCGCTGGCGAGCGAGGCGCCGCTCCTCGTCCTCGACGAGCCGACCGCCGGGCTCGACCCGCTGATGGAGCAGGTCTTCCAGGAGGAGCTCGCCGGTCTGCGCGAGCGCGGCCGCACCGTCCTGCTGTCGAGCCACGTGCTGAGCGAGGTCGAGCGCGCCTGCGAGCGCGTGAGCATCGTGCGGGCCGGGCGCGTCGTCGACTCCGGCACCCTCACCGAGCTGCGCCACCTGACCCGCACGACCGTCCAGGCCGAGCTGCGCGAGGTGCCGACGGCGGCGGAGGTCGGCGCGTGGCCGGGCACCCACGACGTCTCCGTCGAGGGCTCGACCCTGCGCCTGACGGTCGACCCCGACCACCTCGACGCGCTCGTCGCCGCCCTCGCGCCGCGCGGGGTCACCGGGCTGACCTGCCGGCCCCCGACGCTGGAGGAGCTCTTCCTCGCCCGCTACCGGACCGAGGCGCACCGGGAGGAGGTGCCGGCATGACCATGCGGCTGGCCGGTCTCGGCCGCTTGCTGCGGCTCGCGCTGCGCCGCGACCGGGTGATCCTCCCCGCGAGCGTCCTCGGCCTCGTCCTGCTCTCCGTGGGTTCCGCGCAGGCCACGCTCGAGCTCTTCCCCGACGACGCCTCCGCGGTCGCGGGCCTCGGCGACCTCGTCGGCAACCCGGCCGTCGTCGCCATGTACGGCCCGATCAGCGCCGCGGACGCCGACGCGCTCGCCGTCTTCAAGACCGTGATGATGGGCGCCGTCCTCGTCGCGGTGCTCGCGGTCGTCCTCGTGCGCCGGCACACCCGGACCGAGGAGGAGGAGGGCCGCCTCGAGCTCGTGGGCGCGGGCGCGGTGGGGCGCTGGGCGCCGCTCGCGGCGGGGATCCTCGTCGCGCTGCTCGGTGTCGTCGCGGCGAGCGGCCTGTCGTCCCTCGGCCTCGCCTCGCTCGGGATGGACCCGGCGGGGTCGGTGGCCTTCGGGGTCGCCTGGGGGACAGCAGGGTTCGCCTGGGTCGGCATCACCGCGGCGGCCGTCCAGCTGGCCTCGACGACGCGCGGGGCCGGCGGGCTGGCCTTCGGCACGCTCGGTGCCGCCTTCGTCCTGCGGGCGGCCGCGGACTCGGTCGACGACGGCGTCGTCCACGCCCTCGGATGGGCCTCCCCGCTCGGCTGGGCCGGACGGGTCGAGCCGTACGGACCGGACCGGACGTGGGTCCTCCTGCTGGGCCTCGCGGTGCTCGTCGCGGGGGTGGCGACCGGGCTGGCCGTGCTCGGCCGGCGCGACCTCGGCGCGGGCGTGCTCCCGGCCCGGCTCGGCCCGGCCCGGGCTGCCCGCAGCCTCACGGGTCCGTTCGCCCTCGTCTCCCGCCTCGCGACCGGGACGGTCACCGGCTGGGTCGTCGGGATGCTCGTCGGTGGCGTCGTCCTCGGGTCGCTGCTCGGGGCGGTCGGCGACCTCACCTCCAACCCCGCGATGGCCCGCTTCCTCGAGGCCCTCGGCGGGTCCGCCGGCACCGTCGAGGACATCTACCTCGCGAGCGAGACGCGCTTCGTCGCCGTCGCCGTCGCCGCGGCCGGGGTCGCCCTCGTCCTGCGGCTCGGCGCCTCGGAGCGGTCGGGCCTCGGGGAGTCGGTGCTCGCGACGGGGACGAGCCGCCTGCGCTGGTACGGCGCGCACGTCCTCGTCGCCGTGCTGGCGACGACCCTCTTCCTCCTCGTCATCGGGGCGACCGTCGGTGTCGTCGGCTCCCTCGCGAGCAGCAGCGCCCCGGGCTTCTGGGCGACGCTCGGCGCGTTCGCCGCCACGCTCCCCGCGGTGTGGGTCCTCGTCGGGGTGGCCGGCCTGCTCGTCGGCGCCCGCCCCCGCCTCGCGCCGCTGGCCTGGGCCCTCCTCCTCGTCGGGTTCGTCGTCGGGGAGCTCGGGCCGACGATGGACCTGCCGGGCTGGCTCGTCGACGTCTCGCCCTTCGCGCACCTCGGACAGCTGCCCGGCGGGGACTTCGCGGCCCTCGCCGCGGCCGTGATGACGCTCGCGGCCGCGGGCCTCACGGCGGCCGGGGCGCTCGCCTACGGTCGGCGCGACGTCGCCTGAGCGCGAGCGACCCCGCCCGGCGGGGTGCCGGACGGGGTCGCTCCGCGAGGTCGTCGTCGCCGCGGTACGAGGTCAGTCGGTCGTCACGCGCACCCGGGTGTGCAGGGTGTCGCCCTCCGGCCACATCGACATCCCGACGGCCGAGAGCGGCTCGAGGTTCTTCGCCACCTCCGGCTCGTCGGCAGCGAGCCGGGCGAGCCAGCCGTCGCGACCGTCGACGTCGAGGTAGAACGCCGCGGCGGCCGTGTCGGCGTGCGGCACGACGGAGCGGAAGGCCGCCCGGCTGCCGAGCGAGCCGCCCGTGGCGACGCTCGTCCGGTAGTCGGCGTCCGGGCCGACGACGACGGTGCGGTCGCCCTCGCGGGTCGTCGCGAGCAGCTCGCCGACGCTGGGGTCGAGCGACCCGAGCCGGCCGAGGACGTCCTCGATGCCGGCCGCGTCGCCGGTGACCTTGGCCGCCACCGGCAGGGCGCCGGGACCGGCGGTGTCGAGAGCCGCCGGGTCGAAGCCCGGGCCGAGCGAGAGCACGGTGCTCGTGCCGAAGAGCGTCTCGAGGTCACCCGGGAGCTCGAGGCCGGTCGCCTCCTCGATGGCGGAGTACAGCTCCTCGACGTCCGCGCCCGACTGCGCCGACATCCGGGCGGCCTGCGCCTCGAACCACCCCTGGCCGGGGCTCACGGCGAGCGCCGCGAGCGTGTCGTCGGGCAGCGAGGCCATCGACGTCCCCGCCCCGGACCCGAGCATCGTCCGGGTCGCGTCGTCCAGGCCGCTCACGCCCTCGAGCTCGAACCCGCCGTCCGCGAAGCGCAGGGTCATCGCACCGCCGACGAACTCGTCGTCCTGTGCGGTGGCCGACTCGAGGGCCGACAGGTCCTCGCCGAGGTCGAGCGACCCGACGAGCGAGCGGATCTGGCTGCCCGGCTTCGGGGCGAGGTACATCGTCAGGAGGCCCTGCTCACCGACGGCGCCGGTCCACTCGGCCCAGTCGCGCGACCCGGCGAGGGTGGTCTTCGCGGCGGCGTCGGCGACGCGCGTCGCGGTGTCGGCGTCCCGGGCCACGTAGGCCCAGCCGTCGCGCACGATCCACGTCGGGGTCAGGCCGTCGGTCTTCGCCGCGTCCTGGTGCTCGGAGCAGGCGAGAAGCTTGAGCATCCCGGCGCCGGCGGCCTCGTCGTCGGTGACCTGGACGACGCCGACCGGCACGGAGTCCTCGCCGACGGTGACGCCGGCGACGGCCGCGCGCTGCCCGAGCCACGGGGTGACGTCGCGCGCGGGGTCGAGGTTCGCGCACTCGTCGTCGGAGAGGACGAGGTCGGTGAGCGTCGTGCCGAGGTCGGACTTCTCGGACACGCCCTTCGAGGACAGCCCGGGGAACTTCGAGAGCGTGCGGAGGGCCTCGACCTTCTGGCTCGCGCCGGGGTCGAGGTCGACGGCGGCGTACGCGAACGTCGTGCCGGGCAGGACGTCGGCGGGTCGCTCGCCTCCCCCACCGAGCGCGGTCCACGCCCAGGCGCCGGCGCCACCGACGACGACGAGCGCGGCGATGCCGCCGACCGCGAGCCCGCGCCCGAGGCCGCGGCGCGCGCCGGGCTGCTCGGTGACGACGTTGTCGGCGGAGGCGCCGGCGGCATCGGACGGCTCGACGGCTCCGTACGCGGGAGGGTCGAAGGGCGGCTCGGGGCCGCGCAGCGGGCCGGACGGCGGGACGGACGACGACATGGGACTCCCCCTCGGTGGGCATCCCGGGGGATGCGGGCTCGGCGGCGCGACCGCTCGCCGCGGCCGCACCGGAGCGCACCCTAGCGGCGGGGGGCGACAGGGGGAGAGCACTTCGGCCGCGTCTCCGCCGAACGGGTGACGCGGGGGTCAGAGCAGGTCGGTGCGGCCCTCGGCACGCAGCACGTCGACGACCGCCTTGACCTCCTGGGCCCGGGCCCGGGTCGTCACGAGGAGGGCGTCCGGGGTGTCGACGACGACGACGTCGTCGAGCCCGACGACCGCGACCCGCCGGGCGCCGCCCGGCACGACGACCCCCGAGCCGTCGAGGACGGTGACGTCCGAGCGGTCCCCGAGGACGGCCGTACCGTCCGGCGCCGGCAGCAGGGCCGAGAGGCTCGCGAAGTCGCCCACGTCGTCCCACCCGAAGGGCGCCGGCACGACGACGACCCGGCCGGCCGCCGCGGCCGGCTCGGCGACGGCGTGGTCGATGGCGATGCGCGTCAGGCCGGGCCACACGTCGTCGAGACGGCTCGGTGCGGCCGCGATCTCGCGCAGCCCGGCGGCGAGGTCGGGGTGCCACTGCGCGAGCAGGTCGAGCAGGACCGAGGCCCGGACGACGAACATCCCCGCGTTCCAACGGAACTCGCCGGAGTCGACGTAGGCCCGGGCGCGCTCGGCATCCGGCTTCTCGACGAACTCGACGGCGTGCAGGGCCGTCGGGAAGCCGGCGAGCGGCTCACCCGCCCGGATGTACCCGAAGCCGGTGGCCGGGTGCGTCGGCTCGACCCCGAGCGTCACGAGGTGCCCGTCGCGCGCGACGTCGACCGCCTCGCGGACCGCCGTCCGGAAGGCGTCGGCGTCGGGGATGACGTGGTCGGCGGCGAAGGACCCGATGACGGCGTCGGGGTCGGTGCGCTCGACGACGGCGGCGGCGAGGCCGATGGCGGCCATCGAGTCACGTGGCGCGGGCTCGGCGAGGACGCGACCGGCCGGGAGCTCCGGCAGCTGGGCGCGGACGGCGTCGGCGTGCGCGGCGCCGGTGACGACGACGGCGTGGTCGCCGGTGAGGGGGGCCAGCCGGTCGAGCGTCGCCTGGAGCAGCGAGCGGCCGCCGCCGGTCAGGTCGAGGAGGAACTTCGGGTGGCCGGCGCGGCTCAGCGGCCACAGACGGGTGCCGGCGCCCCCGGCCGGGACGACGGCCCAGAACCCCTCGATCTCCGGCATGGCCCGAGGGTATCCGGTCACCCGCTCGTCACCGGATCCCGACCCGGCCGTCGTCGGCCCGTCGCCCGGCGGGGGGACGCTGGGGGTCGTGCGCATCGTCGTCGTCACCGAGTCCTTCCTCCCGACCCTCAACGGCGTGACCACCTCGGTCTGCCGGGTCGTCGAGTGCCTCGCCGCGCAGGGGCACCGCGTCTCCGTCGTCTGCCCGCGGCCCGCGCCCGCGGAGCACGCCGGCGTGCCGGTGCACGCCGTCCCGTCGGTGTCGGTCCGGGCCTTCCCCACCGGCCTGCCGTCCGGCGCCGTGCGGGACGTGCTCGAGGAGCTGCGGCCGGACGTCGTGCACATCGCCTCCCCGTTCGTCCTCGGGGCCCGCGCGCTGCGCGAGACCGCGCGCCTGGGCAGCCCGTCCGTGGCCGTCTACCAGACGGACATGCCGAGCTACCTGGCGCAGCACGCGCCCCGCCCGGTCGGGCCCGGTGCCTCGCAGGCCGCGTGGCGCTGGGTGCGTCGCGTCCACGGCCTCGCCGACCTGACGCTCGCGCCGTCACGACACACGATGGCCGAGCTCGCCGCGCACGGGGTGCCCCGGACGGCCCGGTGGGGACGGGGCGTCGACGCCCGGCTCTTCCACCCCGGCCGCCGCGACGCCGTCGCGTCCGCCCGGCGCGAGCTGGCCCCCGACGGGGAGGTCGTCGTCGGCTACGTCGGCCGGCTGGCCCCCGAGAAGGAGCTGGACCGGCTGGCCGACGTCGCGCGGGTGCCGGGCGTGCGCCTCGTCCTCGTCGGCGACGGCCCGGACCGCGCCCGCACGGCCGCGCTGCTCGCCGAGGCGGTGGCGAGCACCCCCGGTCGCCCGAACCGGCCGCCGGTCCTGCTCGGCGCGCGCTCCGGCGAGGCCCTGGCCGACGCCTACGGGCTGCTCGACGTGTTCGTCCACACGGGGACCCGCGAGACGTTCTGGCAGACCCTCCAGGAGGCGCACGCGAGCGGGCTGCCGGTCGTCGCGCCGGCGCGGGGCGGGCCGCTCGACCTCGTCGAGCACGGGCGCACCGGGCTGCTCGTCGACCCCGACCGGCCGGGCGCCCTCGCCGCCGCGGTGGCCGCGCTCGTCGCCGACCCGGCCCTGCGCGCACGGATGGGCCGCGCCGGCCGGGCGTCGGTCGAGGGACGCACCTGGGCCGGCGTCACCGCGGAGCTCGTCGGCCACTACGAGGGGGCGGTCGACGCCCGGTGGAGCCGCCGCGGCCGTCGGGCCGCCTGAGCGCGACCGGTCGTCAGCCGCCGAGCGGGAGCGACCGGATGACGCGCCAGACGCCGTCCGGGTCGTGGTGGTAGAGCTCGATGCTCGCGACGGTGAAGGCGCAGCGGAACCCCGCGAGCCCCTCGAAGGCGCGGTCGAGCGCGTCGTCGTCGAGGTGGTGGGCGATCGTCACGTGCGGGTGGTACGGGAAGTCCAGCGTGCGCTCCACGGGCCCGCCGCGCACGGCGCTCTCGAGCCGCTCGCACTCCCCGATCCCCTTGGAGACCTGGACGAACACGACCGGCGAGACCGGCCGGAAGGTCCCCGTGCCGGACAGCACCATCTCGAACGGCCGGACCGCGCGGCAGACGTCATCGAGGTGGTCCGTGAACTCCGCGTGGTGCTCGGGCGGGACGACCGTGGGCGGCAGCAACGTCACGTGCGGCGGGATGGCGCCGGCCATCGGGTCGCCGAAACCGGCTCGGGCGGACTGCAGCTGCTCGCCCCAGGGTTCGGGGATGGTGACGGCGACGCCGTGGACGGGCACGAGCAGGCTCCTCAGCGCGCGGCCGGCAGCAGGCCGACGGCGTCCCGGACGCGGGTCATCGTCGCCGCCGCGACGACCGCGGCGCGCTCGGCACCCCGGGCGAGGATGCGGTCGAGCTCGGCGGGGTCGTCGAGCAGCTCGGCCATCCGGGAGCGGAACGGGCCCACGGCCTCGAGCACGACCTCGGCCACGGCCTTCTTGAGGTCGCCGTAGCCGCGCCCCGCGAACTGCGCCTCGAGGTCGGCCACGGGCGTCCCGGTGAGCACGCTGTGGATGACGAGCAGGTTCGAGACCCCGGCCTTGGTCTCCGGGTCGTAGCGGATCTCGGTCTCGGTGTCCGTGACCGCGGACATGATCTTCTTGCGCAGCCGGTTCGGCTCGTCGCTGAGCAGCAGCAGGCCCTTGTCGGGTGAGTTCGTGCCGGACATCTTCGACGTGGGGTCGGTCAGCTCCATGATCTTGGCCGACTCCTTGAGGATGTACGGCTCGGGCACGGCCAGCGTCGGGCCGAAGCGCGTGTTGAAGCGCTCGGCGAGGTCGCGGGTGATCTCCAGGTGCTGGCGCTGGTCCTCCCCGACCGGCACGTACGCGGCGTCGTACATGAGGATGTCGGCGGCCATGAGCATCGGGTAGGTGAACAGCCCGACGTTGGCGTTCTGGCCCTTGGCCGTCTTGTCCTTGAACTGCGTCATCCGGCTGGCCTCGCCGAAGGCGGTGAGGCAGTTCATGACCCAGCCGAGCTCGGCGTGCGCCGTGACGTGGCTCTGGCAGAAGACGGCCGAGCGCTCCGGGTCGACCCCGCCGGCGATGAACTGCGCGGCGGTGACGCGGGTGCGGCGGCGCAGCACCTCGGGGTCGGTCGGGACGGTCAGCGCGTGGAGGTCGGCGACGAAGTAGTAGGCGTCGAAGTCCTCCTGCAGCCCGACCCAGTTGACGAGCGCCCCGAGGTAGTTGCCGAGGTGGAGCGAGTCGCTCGTCGGCTGCATCCCGGAGAGGATCCGGGGGCGTGCGGCATCGGTCGGAGGCTGGGCGGGCATGGTCCCCATTGTGCCCTGCCGCGCGTCCCTAGACTCACCCGCATGACGAGTGCCGCCACCACCCACCGCGACGTCCACGGCTCGGCGCCCGAGGGCGTCTGGTCGGCCCCCGGACGGGTCAACCTCATCGGCGAGCACACCGACTACAACGGCGGCCTCGCGTTGCCGATCGCGCTGCCGCAGCGCACGACCGCCGCGGCGTCGCCCCGCGCCGACGACCTCCTGCGCGTGCACTCGGTCCAGACCGGCGAGACGGTCGAGGTCGACCTCGGCACCGTCGGCCCCGGCTCCCCCGACGGCTGGGCCGCCTACGTCGCCGGGGTCCTGTGGGCGCTGCGCGAGGACGGTCACCCGGTGCGCGGGATGGACGTGACGGTGACGAGCGAGGTGCCGCTCGGCGCCGGCCTGTCGAGCTCGGCGGCGCTCGAGTGCGCGGTCGGCGCGGCCGCCAGCGACCTCTTCGGGCTCGACCTGCTCGGCGACGACGACGCCCGCGCCCGCCTGGCCACGGCCTGCGTGCGGGCCGAGAACGAGGTGGCCGGCGCCGCCACGGGCGGGATGGACCAGTCGGCCGCCCTGCTCTGCCGGCCCGGCTCGGCCCTCCTGCTCGACTGCCGCGACGGCGCCACCGAGCACGTGCCGTTCGACCTCGAGGCCGCCGGGATGGTGCTGCTCGTCACCGACACCCGCGCCTCCCACGCGCTCAACGACGGCCAGTACGAGAAGCGCCGGCGGGCCTGCGAGGCGGCGGCCGCCGAGCTCGGGGTCGCGTCGCTGCGCGAGGTCGACCCGGCGGGGCTCGACGCCGCCCTCGACCGGCTCTCGACCGACGAGCTGCGCCGGCGCACCCGTCACGTCGTCACCGAGATCGAGCGGGTGCGGCAGGCCGTGGCCGCGCTGCGGGCGGGCGACCTCGACGAGGTCGGCCGGCTGTTCACCGCTTCCCACGCCTCGCTGCGCGACGACTACGAGGTCAGCTGCGACGAGCTCGACGTCGCGGTCGAGGCCGCCGAGGGCGCCGGCGCGCTCGGGGCGCGGATGACCGGCGGCGGCTTCGGCGGCTCGTGCATCGCGCTCGTGCCGCGCGACTCCGCCGACGACGCCGTCACCGCGGTGCGCGCGGCCTTCGGCGCCCGCGGGTGGGAGGAGCCGACCTGCTTCACCGTCACCGCCGGCGGCCCGGCCGCGCGCGACGCCTGACGCCGCGCCCGACGCCGCGATTGATCCAACGCCTCACACGACGGAGGGCGCCCCGCGACCGCGGGGCGCCCTCGCGTGAGTGCGGGGACTAGTTCGTCATCCCGGCGCCGACCGTGGTGCCGGTGGCCTCGTCGATGAGGATGAACGAGCCGGTCGTGCGGTTCTGCTCGTACGGGTCGACGAACAGCTGCTGCGTCGTCCGCAGCCGGATGCGCCCGATCTCGTTGAGCCCCAGCTCACCCGCCTCCAGGTCGCGGTGGAGGGTGTTGATGTCGAGCCGGTACTGCACATCCTTGACGAGCGCGCGCGCCGAGCGGGTGGTGTGCTTGATGGCGAGCTTGCGGCCGGGCCGCAGCGGGTCGCGCGTCATCCAGCAGACCATCGCGTCGATGTCCTGCGTCGGCTCCGGCGCGTTGCGCACGCGGCAGATCATGTCGCCGCGCGAGACGTCGAGGTCGTCCTCGAGCCGCACGACGACGGACATCGGCGGGAAGGCCTCGGCCACCTCCTCGTCGTACAGGTCGATCCCGGCGATCTTGCTCGTCAGGCCGCTCGGGAGGACGAGGACCTCGTCACCCGGCTTGAGGACACCGCTCGCCACGCGTCCCGCGTAGCCGCGGTAGTCGTGGTGCTCGTCGGACTTCGGGCGCACGACGTACTGCACCGGGAAGCGGACGTCGCGCAGGTCGCGGTCCGAGGCGATGTGCACGTTCTCGAGGTGGTGCATGAGCGAGGAGCCCTCGAACCAGGGCATGTTCTCGCTGCGCGTCACGACGTTGTCGCCCTGGAGCGCCGAGATCGGGATGACCGCGAGGTCGGGCACGTTGAGGCGCTGCGCGAACTGCACGAACTCCTGGCGGATGCGGTTGAAGGTCTCCTCGTCCCAGTCGACGAGGTCCATCTTGTTGACCGCGAGGACGAGGTGCGGGACCCGCAGCAGCGAGAGGATGACCGCGTGCCGGCGCGACTGCTCGGTGAGGCCCTGGCGGGCGTCGACGAGCACGAGGCCGAGGTCGGCGGTCGAGGCACCGGTCACCATGTTGCGCGTGTACTGCACGTGCCCCGGGGTGTCCGCGATGATGAACTTCCGCTGGGGAGTGGCGAAGTAGCGGTAGGCGACGTCGATCGTGATGCCCTGCTCGCGCTCGGAGCGCAGGCCGTCGGTGAGCAGCGCGAGGTCGGTGTAGTCGAAGCCCTTGGTCCTCGACGTGGCCTCGACGGCCTCGAGCTGGTCCTCGAAGATGGCCTTGGAGTCGAGCAGCAGACGACCGATGAGGGTCGACTTGCCGTCGTCGACGGAGCCGGCGGTGGCGAACCTGAGCAGGTCCATCAGAAGTAGCCTTCCTTCTTGCGGTCCTCCATGGCGGCCTCCGAGAAGCGGTCGTCGCCGCGGGTGGCACCACGCTCGGTGACCCGCGCGACCGCCACCTCCTCGACGATCTCGGCGAGCGTGCTCGCCTCGCTCTCGACGCAGCCGGTGAGGCTGAGGTCGCCGACGGTGCGGAACCGGACGGTGCGCTCGGTGACGACCTCGCCGTCACGGCACGGGTTGGCGGGGTGCTCGCTGAGGAGCATCCCGTCGCGCTCGAAGACGCGGCGGCGGTGGGCGAAGTAGATCGAGGGGATCTCGACCTCCTCGCGCTCGAGGTAGTGCCAGATGTCGAGCTCGGTCCAGTTGGACAGCGGGAAGATCCGCATGTGCTCGCCGGCGTGGAGGCGCCCGTTGTAGAGCGACCACAGCTCGGGGCGCTGGTTCTTCGGGTCCCACTGGCCGAACTCGTCGCGGTGGGAGTAGACGCGCTCCTTGGCGCGGGCCTTCTCCTCGTCGCGCCGGCCGCCGCCGAACGCCGCGGTGAAGCCGTTCTTCTCGATGGCGTCGAGCAGCGTGCCCGTCTGGAGGCGGTTGCGGCTCGTGCGGCCGTCGTCGACGACGACGCCGTTGGCGATGGCCTCGTCGACCGACGCCACGACGAGCGTCGCGCCGAGGCGCTCGACCCAGCTGTCACGCGTCGCGAGCACCTCGGGGAAGTCGAGCCCGGTGTCGACCTGGAGCAGCGGGAACGGCAGCCGCGCCGGGTAGAAGGCCTTCTCGGCCAACCGGAGCATGACGATCGAGTCCTTGCCCCCGGAGAACATGAGGACAGGTCGCTCGAGCTCGGCGACCACCTCCCGGAAGATGTGGATGGACTCCGACTCGAGCTCGTCGAGCTGCGAGAGCCGGTAGTCGGCATGGGTCTGCACTGGATGTTGCCTTCCGTGACGGGTCGCGGCCGACCCTACCCGCGACCGTGTACCCCACGTCGTGGGAATCTGCACCTCGGACACCGATTTGTGGGCAGACTGGCCCGGTGACCGCCGCACTGCCGACGACCTCCCCCCCGAGGGCGGACCTCGACGACCTGGTCCTGCTGCGTCGCGGGCTCTACGGACCGGACGCGTCGATGCGCCCGCTGCCCCTCCCCGACGACGTCCGCCAGAGCGCGATTGCCGCCGGCGGGCTCGTCGTCGTCGACCCCGAGGGCGTGCCGGTCGTCCAGCTCGAGGAGCTCGAGGACGCCGGTGGCCCGACCGTCACGGGACGCCCCCAGTGGCTGGGGTGGCCCTCGAGCCGCCCCTTCGAGGAGCTGCACCCCGCCGAGCCGGTCGACCTCACCGGCCGCCGGGTCCTGCTGGTGGACAACCCGTCCGAGGTCCCCGCCGAGGTTCCCGCCGGCGCCGTGGTCCTCGCCCTCGTCTCGACCTCGCTCGACGGGCCGTCGGGGGCCGTCGACACCGTCCGCGCGGCCCTCGCCGCGACGGGGGACCCGTCCCGGGTGCTCGTGCTGCCCGTCCCGCCCGGTGACGCCGAGCGCCGCCGGGCGCTCCTCGCGACCCTGGGCGTCGACGACGCGCACGCCGCGTCCCCCGCCGCCCCCGCCACGGACCGGAGCCCCGACGGGCTCGGAGGTGTCGTCCTCTTCCTCACCGGCTTCTCCGGGTCGGGCAAGTCGACCGTCGCCCGGGCGGTCTCGACCCGGCTCGTCGAGGACGGTCGCGCGCTGACCCTGCTCGACGGCGACGTCGTGCGTCGCAGCCTCACCGCCGGCCTCGGCTTCAGCCAGGCCGACCGGCGGACCAACGTGCTGCGCATCGGCTGGGTCGCGGCCGAGGTCGCCCACCACGGCGGCATCGCCGTCTGCAGCCCGATCGCCCCCGAGGACGAGGTGCGCCGGCAGGTGGCCGAGCGCGTGCGCGAGCGCGGCGGCCGGTTCGTCCTCGTCCACGTCGCGACCCCGCTCGAGGAGTGCGAGCGCCGCGACCGCAAGGGCCTGTACGCCGCCGCCCGGCGCGGCGACATCCCCGACTTCACCGGCATCTCGGCGCCGTACGACGTGCCCGCCGACCCCGACCTGCGCCTCGACACGACCGGGCGCGACGTCCCCGGCTGCGCCGACGAGGTGCTTGCGCTGCTCCGACCGACCGACGGGACCCACCGTGCTTGACGCCCTCTTCACCACCGACGCCCTCGCCGTCCTCGTCGTCGCCCTCGGGGTCGGTGTCGTCGTCGGCCTCACCGGGATGGGCGGTGGCGCGCTGATGACGCCGGCGCTCGTGTTCCTCGGCATCCCCCCGACGGCCGCGGTCGCCAACGACCTCGTCGCCGCCGCGGTCAACAAGTCGATCGGCGCCGCCGTGCACACCCGGCAGGGATCCCCCGACCTGCGCCTCGCGGGGCTGCTCGTCGTCGGCTCCGTGCCGAGCGCGCTCGTCGGCGCCTGGCTCGTCGGGCAGCTCGGGTCGGGCGAGGAGGCCCAGGAGACGCTGCGCCTGGCGATCGGCGCCACGCTGCTCCTCACCGCCGCCACGTACACGGCGCGGGTCTACGGGACCACGTTCCTCGGCTGGGGCCGGCGCGGCGACTCGGCCCGGCCCGTCAAGGTGGCGCCGACCGTCATCGTGGGCGCCGTCGGCGGCTTCCTCGTCGGCCTGACGAGCGTGGGCTCGGGCTCGATCATCATGATCTCGCTCCTCCTGCTCAACCCCGGGATGTCGGTCAAGCGCCTCGTCGGCACCGACCTCGTCCAGGCCGTGCCGCTCGTCATCGCCGCGGCCATCGGCCACGTCGTCGTCACCGGCGTCGACTGGGCGGTCCTCATCCCCCTCATCGTGGGCGGCGCCCCGGGAACCTTCGTCGGGGCCCGGCTGTCGTCGTGGATCCCCTCACAGGCGGTTCGCCGGGGCATCGTCATCGTCCTCACGCTCACCGGGCTCAGCCTGCTGCGCGTGCCTCCCCAGGGCGTGGGCGCGGCTGGCGCCGCACTGCTCGTCCTCGGACCGCTCGCCTGGGCGCTGTTGCGCGTCGGCCACGGGATGCCCGCCTTCCGCGGGTCGTGGTCGAGCACCCCCGACATCCAGCCGTCGCCACTGCCGGACGACCTCGCCGCCGACGGGTCGGATCGACCGTCGGACGAACCCTTCGGCGAGAGGAGAACCCGATGACGTTGCCCGACGACCACGCCGTCGCCGCGGAGGTGGCCGAGCAGGCCGGCGCCCTCCTGCTCGCCCTGCGCGAGGAGCACGCCGACCTCGAGGGGCAGGAGCTCAAGGACCTCGGCGACCGCCGCTCCCACGAGCTGATGATGCGCCTGCTCGGCGAGCTGCGCCCCGACGACGCGGTCCTCAGCGAGGAGGGCGCGGACGACCCCGTCCGCCTGTCCGCCTCCCGCGTCTGGATCGTCGACCCCCTCGACGGCACCCGCGAGTTCTCCGAGCGGCCGCGCGACGACTGGGCCGTGCACGTCGCCCTCTGGCAGGACGGTGACCTCGTCGCGGGCGCCGTCGGCATCCCCGCGCGCGGCGTCGTGCACCGGATGGACCGCCCGTCCCCGCTCCCCGCGCGCCCGGACGGCCCGGTGCGGCTCGCGGTGAGCCGCAGCCGTCCGCCGGCCTTCGTCGTCTCGCTCGCCGAGTCCCTCGGCGCCGAGCTCGTCGCCATGGGCTCGGCCGGGGTGAAGGCCATGGCCGTCGTCGACGGCACGGTCGACGCCTACGTGCACGCCGGCGGCCAGTACGAGTGGGACTCGGCGGCGCCGGTCGCCGTCGCGCTCGGGCACGACCTGGCGCCGACGCGGCTCGACGGCTCGCCGCTGGAGTACAACCGGGAGAACCCGTGGCTGCCCGACCTCGTCGTCGCGCGGCCGGAGGTGCTCGCCGAGGTGCGCGAGGCGCTCGACCGGCTCGCCTGAGCCGGGCGGACGCGGGTCGGGCGGGGCGGCTCAGAGGGCGTACTCGACGAGCACGGGCGCGTGGTCGCTCCAGCGCTCCGCGTAGCTCGCCGCCCGCCCGACGGAGGCGGCGACGGCGAGCTCGGCGAGCGACGGGGTGGCCAGCTGGTAGTCGATCCGCCAGCCCGCGTCGTTGTCGAACGCCTGCCCGCGCCAGGACCACCACGTGTAGGGACCGGGGCCGGGGCCGTGGAGGCGACGGGTCACGTCGACGAGGCCGTGCTCGGTGGCCCAGCGGGTGAGGTGGGCCTGCTCCTCGGCCAGGAAGCCGGCCTTGCCGCGGTTGCCCTTCCAGTTCTTGAGGTCGTCCTGCGTGTGCGCGATGTTGAGGTCGCCGGTGAGGACGGCGAGGCGCCCCTCGGTGGCCCACGCCTCGACGCGCGCGCCGACCGCGTCGAGGAAGCGGTACTTCTCGTCCTGGCGCGGCGTGCCGGCCTCGCCGGTGTGGACGTAGGCCGAGGCCACCGTGACGACCCGGCCGGCGACGACGACGTCCGCCTCGACCCAGCGACCGGCTCCGTCGAACTCCTCGCCGACGTCGGTCCGCACGTCCTTGACCGGGTGACGGGAGAGGACGGCCACGCCGGCGCGGCCCTTCGCGACGGAGGGGCTGTGGGCGAGCTCCCAGGACGCGAGCGGCGAGCCGTCGAGGGCCGCGCGCAGCTGGCCGTCGTCGGCCCGCACCTCCTGCAGCGTGACGACCTCGGCGCCGCTGGCGGCCAGCCACTCGACGCCGCCGCGGCGCTGCGCGGCCCGGATGCCGTTGACGTTGGCGGAGGCGACGATCATGCGGACCAGTCCACCATCCGCGGCCACCGCGGCCGGCGTCGGGGGCGCCGCACCGTCTGGTCACCCCGGGGCGACTCCGCTAGGGTTTGTCTTGACGTCAAGATAACCGCCACCACCGAGGAGCGTCGACGACGACCATGGCCACGAAGATCATCTACACCCTGACCGACGAGGCCCCGATGCTGGCCACGTACTCGTTCCTCCCGGTCATCGAGGCCTTCGCCTCCTCCGCCGGCGTCGACGTCGAGACCCGCGACATCTCGCTGGCCGGCCGCATCCTCGCCCTCTTCCCGGAGTACCTCACCGAGGAGCAGCGCATCGGCGACGCCCTCACCGAGCTCGGCGAGCTCGCGACGACGCCCGAGGCGAACATCATCAAGCTGCCGAACATCTCGGCGTCGATGCCGCAGCTCAAGGCGGCCGTCAAGGAGCTGCAGTCGCAGGGCTACGCCCTCCCCGACTACCCGGACAGCCCGCAGACCGACGAGGAGCGCGACGTCCGCGCCCGCTACGACAAGGTCAAGGGCAGCGCGGTCAACCCGGTCCTGCGCGAGGGCAACTCCGACCGCCGCGCGCCCGCGGCGGTCAAGGGCTACGCCCGCAAGCACCCCCACTCGATGGGCGCCTGGTCGGCCGACAGCCGCACGCGCGTCGCGACGATGGGCGCCGACGACTTCCGCAGCAACGAGCAGTCGGTCGTCCTCCCGGCCGACGACACCCTGACCATCCGCCACGTGGCCGCCGACGGCACCGAGACCGTCCTCAAGGACGGCCTCAAGGTCCTCGAGGGCGAGATCGTCGACGCCACCGTGATGCGCGCCGCCGCCCTCGACGCGTTCCTGCGCGAGCAGGTCGCGCAGGCCAAGGCCGACGGTGTCCTCTTCTCGGTGCACCTCAAGGCGACGATGATGAAGGTCAGCGACCCCATCGTCTTCGGCCACGTCGTCACCGCGTTCTTCCCCGAGGTCTTCGAGAAGTACGGCGACGACCTCGCGGCCGCCGGCCTCTCGCCGAACAACGGTCTCGGCGGCATCCTCGACGGCCTCGACGCCCTCCCGAACGGCGCCGAGATCCGCGCCGCCTTCGAGCAGGGCCTCGCCGACGGCCCCCGCCTGGCGATGGTGAACTCCGACAAGGGCATCACGAACCTCCACGTCCCGAGCGACGTCATCGTCGACGCCTCGATGCCGGCGATGATCCGCACGGCCGGCCACATGTGGGGCCCGGACGGCGAGGAGGCCGACACCCTCGCGGTCATCCCCGACTCCTCGTACGCCGGCGTCTACCAGGCCGTCATCGAGGACTGCCAGGCCCACGGCGCCTACGACCCGACGACGATGGGCTCGGTCCCCAACGTCGGCCTCATGGCGCAGAAGGCCGAGGAGTACGGCAGCCACGACAAGACCTTCGAGATCGAGGCCGCCGGCCGCGTCGAGGTCGTCGACGGCTCCGGCGAGGTCCTCATGAGCCACGACGTCGAGGTGGGCGACATCTGGCGCGCCTGCCAGACCAAGGACGCCCCGATCCGCGACTGGGTCAAGCTCGCCGTCACCCGCGCCCGGGCCTCGCAGACCCCGGCCGTCTTCTGGCTCGACGAGACCCGCGCCCACGACCGCAACCTCATCGCCAAGGTCGAGGCCTACCTGCCGGAGCACGACACGGACGGCCTGGACCTCCGCGTCCTCTCGCCCGTCGAGGCCGCCAAGCTCTCGGTCGAGCGCATCCGCCGCGGCGAGGACACGATCTCGGTCACCGGCAACGTCCTGCGCGACTACAACACCGACCTCTTCCCGATCCTCGAGCTCGGCACCTCCGCGAAGATGCTGTCCGTCGTCCCGCTGATGAACGGTGGCGGCCTCTTCGAGACCGGCGCCGGCGGCTCGGCCCCGAAGCACGTCCAGCAGCTCGTCGCCGAGGACTACCTGCGCTGGGACAGCCTCGGCGAGTTCCTCGCGCTGGCCGAGTCCTTCCGCCACGAGGCCGACCGCGGCAACGCCCGCGCCGGCGTGCTCGGCGACGCCCTCGACCGCGCCACCGGCACGCTGCTCGACGAGAACAAGTCCCCGGCCCGCCGGGTCGGCTCGATCGACAACCGCGGCAGCCACTTCTGGCTCGCTCGCTACTGGGCCCAAGAGCTCGCTGCGCAGACCGAGGACGCCGAGCTCGCGCAGGTGTTCGCGCCCGTCGCCGAGCAGCTCGTCGCGCAGACCGACGCCATCGAGGCCGAGCTCCTCGCGGTGCAGGGCAAGCCGGCCGACATCGGCGGCTACTACCGCCCCGACCCCGTCAAGGCCGCGTCCGTCATGCGCCCGAGCGGCACGCTCAACGGCATCCTCGACGCCCTCAAGCGCTGACCGCAGGCGCCACCACGCCGGAGGCCGGGCCCACCACGACGGTGGGACCCGGCCTCCGCCGTGTCCGGTCCCGTCGTCGGCCGGACGCGACACGTCCGGACGGACCCTCGACGGACCCGTGCGTCCGCGCCGCCGACGCGCCACACTGAGCGCCATGACCACACCCACGATGGTGCAGCGGCTCGGTGCGGAGCTGCTCGGCACGTTCTGGCTCGTGTTCGGCGGCTGCGGGTCGGCCGTCTTCGCCGCGACCTACCTCGCGCCCAACGTCGTCGCCGGCCAGAGCGTGCAGCTCGGCATCGGCTTCGTCGGCGTCGCCCTCGCGTTCGGCCTCACCGTCATGACGATGGCCTACGCCGTCGGCCACGTCTCGGGGGCGCACTTCAACCCGGCCGTCACCATCGGCGTCGCCGTCGCCCGGCGCTTCGAGTGGCGCGACGTGCCGGCCTACGTCGTCACCCAGGTCGTCGGCGGCCTGCTCGGCGGCCTCGCCGTCTGGGGCATCGCCCGGGGCAAGGACGGCTTCAGCGCGGAGGGGAACCTCGCCGCCAACGGCTTCGGTGAGCACTCCCCCGGCGGCTACTCGCTCGTCGCGGTGTTCGTCGCCGAGGCGCTGCTCACCGCCGTCTTCGTCTACGTCATCCTCGGCGCGACGGACTCGCGCGCCCCCGAGGGCTTCGCGCCCATTGCGATCGGCTTGGCGCTCACCCTGATCCACCTGGTCTCGATCCCGATCTCCAACACCTCGGTCAACCCGGCCCGCTCCACCGGCGTCGCGTTCTTCAACGGTGCGGGTGCGCCCGGCCAGCTGTGGGTCTTCTGGCTGGCGCCGATCTTCGGGGCGGCCATCGCCGGCGCGACCTTCCACCTCATCACCGGTGTCGACCGCCGCGACCGCGACATCTCCGGCGAGATCGAGGCCGAGGACGTCCGCGTCGCCGACGGCGTCGACCCCGACGCACCCCGCTGACCGAGCCGGCCACCTTTCACCCGCACCCCCTCCATGGGCGGGTGGGAGTGGCCAACCCCACCCGGCCGTGCCTGTGGGCGTCGGGCGCCGCGCTGATAGCGTCGAACCGACATACAGACTCGCTCGTCCGAAGGGGTTACATCCGTGAGCACCACGCCCGTCAAGGTGGCCGTCACCGGCGCCGCCGGCCAGATCGGCTACAGCCTCCTGTTCCGCATCGCGAGCGGTGCGCTGCTCGGGCCGGACACGCCCGTCGAGCTGCGCCTGCTCGAGATCACCCCGGCCCTCAAGGCGCTCGAGGGCGTCGTCATGGAGCTCGACGACTGCGCCTTCCCGACCCTCGCGAAGGTCGAGATCGGCGACGACGCGTCGAAGGTCTTCGACGGCGTCAACCACGCCCTCCTCGTCGGTGCCCGCCCGCGCGGCCCGGGCATGGAGCGCGGCGACCTGCTGGAGGCCAACGGCGGCATCTTCGCCCCGCAGGGCAAGGCCCTCAACGAGGTCGCGGCCGACGACATCCGCATCACCGTGACCGGCAACCCGGCCAACACCAACGCCCTCATCGCGATGAGCAACGCCCCCGACATCCCCACCGAGCGCTTCTCGGCGCTGACCCGCCTCGACCACAACCGCGCCATCTCGCAGCTGTCCGCCAAGCTCGGCGTGCCGGTCACCGAGATCAGGAAGATGACGATCTGGGGCAACCACTCGGCGACCCAGTACCCCGACCTCTTCCACGCCGAGGTCGGCGGCCGCAACGCCGCCGAGGCCGTGGGCGACCAGGACTGGCTCGAGAACACCTTCATCCCGACGGTCGCCAAGCGCGGCGCCGCCATCATCGACGCCCGCGGCGCCTCCTCGGCGGCCTCCGCCGCGTCGGCGACCATCGACCACGCCCGCACCTGGGTCGAGGGCACGCCCGACGGTGACTGGGTGTCGATGGCCGTCCGCTCCGACGGCTCCTACGGCGTGCAGGAGGGCATCATCTCCTCCTTCCCCGTCACCGTCTCGGGCGGTCGCTGGGAGATCGTCCAGGGCCTCGAGATCGACGAGTTCTCGCGCGGGCGCATCGACGCCTCGGTCGCCGAGCTCGTCGGTGAGCGCGACGCCGTCAAGGAGCTCGGCCTCATCTGAGCCGGCCTCCCCGGCGGCTCACCCCGTCGAGTGAACAGAACACGCCGTGCGGCCCTCGGGCTGCACGGCGTGTTCTGTTCGCTCGACGGGTGTCACGGGGACATCGACAAGAACAAGAAGGCCGCGAGCAGCGTCAGGTGCACCGTGCCCTGCAGCCGCGTCGCGCGACCCGGCACGACGGTCAGCACCGCCGCAATCATCGTGATCGAGAGCAGGACGATCTGCGTCGGCCCGAGCCCGAGGTGCAGGGGCGTCGGCACCCAGATGGACGCCACCGCGAGGGTCGGGATGGTCAGGCCGATGGACGCCATCGCCGACCCCATCGCGAGGTTGAGCGAGACCTGGATGCGCTCGCGCCGCGCCGCGTTGGCCGCCGCGATCGTCTCCGGCAGGAGCACGAGCAGCGCGATGACGACACCGACGAACGACACCGGCAGCCCGGCGGCGAGGACCGCCGACTCGATGGCCGGCGACTCGATCTTCGCGAGGCCGACGACCCCGACGAGCGAGAGCAGCAGCAGGACCAGCGAGACGCTCGCCTCGCGGTTCGTCGGCGGGTCGGCGTGGTCCTCCGAGTCCTCCTCCGTGACCGGCTTGCCCTGCTTGGTGACGGGAAGGAAGAAGTCGCGGTGGCGGACGGTCTGGGTGACGACGAACGCCGCGTAGAGGCTGAGCGAGGCGACGGCGGCGAAGACCAGCTGCGGGCCGGTGAACTCCGGGCCGGGCTGGCCGGTCGTGAAGGTCGGCAGCACGAGGCAGGTGGCCGCGAGGGCCGCGACCGTCGCCAGCGCGCCGCCGGTGCCCTCGGCGTTGAAGCGCGCGAAGCCGAAGCGGCGCGCCCCGAGCAGCAGCGAGAGGCCCATGATGCCGTTGACGGTGATCATCACCGCCGCGAAGACCGTGTCGCGCGCGAGCGTCGCGGCCTCGTCGCCGCCGCTGAGCATGAGCGTGACGATGAGCGAGACCTCGATGACGGTCACCGCGACCGCGAGGACGAGCGAGCCGAACGGCTCCCCGACCCGGTGCGCGACGACCTCCGCGTGGTGGACGGCGGCGAGCACGGCGAGGGCGAGGAGGATCGCGACGAGGACGACGACGAGCGTGCCGATGTCGCGGCCCCAGGTCAGGGCCAGGGCGACGAGCGCGACGACGGGGGCGGCCGTCCACGTCCTCGCGGCCATCGGGTGCGTTCCGGCGGCGGCCACCTCAGCCACCCCCTGGGTGCAGCCCGGCGGCGCGCTCGGCGGCCTCGACGACGTTGGAGAGGAGCATCGCGCGGGTCATCGGCCCGACCCCGCCGGGGTTCGGGCTGACGAAGCCCGCGACGTCCCACACGTCGTCGGCGACGTCGCCGGCGACCCGGCCCTTGCCGGTCTCCTCGTCGACGATCCGCGAGACGCCGACGTCGAGCACGGCCGCACCGGGCTTGACCATCTCGGCCGTGACGATGCCGGGCACGCCGGCCGCGGCGATGACGATGTCGGCCTGGCGCACCTCGGCCGCGAGGTCGCGGGTGCCGGTGTGGCACAGGGTGACGGTGGCGTTCTCGGAACGCCGCGTGAGGATGAGCCCGAGCGGGCGGCCGACGGTCAGGCCGCGACCCACGACGACGACCTTCGCGCCGGCGATCGGCACGTCGTAGCGGCGGAGGAGCTCGATGCAGCCGACCGGCGTGCAGGGCAGCGGCGCCGGCTCGCCGAGCACGAGCCACCCGAGGTTCGTCGGGTGCAGCCCGTCGACGTCCTTGGCCGGGTCGACCGCCGACAGGATCGCGTTCTCGTCCAGGCCGGTCGGCTGCTGGACGATGAACCCGGTGCACGCCGGGTCGGCGTTGAGCTCGCGGACGACCGCGAGCACGTCGTCGAGTGAGGAGGTCGCCGGCAGGTCGCGGCGGATCGAGTGGATCCCGATCTCGGCGCAGTCCCGGTGCTTGGCGCCGACGTACCACTGGCTGCCGGGGTCCTCCCCGACGAGGACGGTGCCCAGCCCGGGCACGACCCCGCGTTCCGCGAGCGCGGCCACGCGGGCGCGCAGCTCGTCCTTGATCGTCGCGAGGATGGCCTTGCCGTCGAGTGTCGTGGCGCTCACCCGCCCATCCTCCCATCGACGCGACGGGGGTGGGGACGCCGTCCGGTCCACGCCGGGCACGGGAGCACCGGTGGGGCGGCCCCTCTGCTACGCCGCCCCACCGGCACCCGTGGCCGGTCCTCCTCTGCCAGGAGCCGGTCACGACGAGTCGTTCGGAACGGTCCGGGGGTCCGGATGGGTCCGGATGGGTCCGGTCGCCGACGACCTCCGTCGGCGACCGGACGCCACTCGTCCCGCCGCGCGGCTAGCGTGGTCGGGGTGGCGGTCTACCGGGTCAACGACGAGGCGGTGGAGCACGTGCGGGCGCGCATCACGGCCCACCAGTACGTGCTCGACAGCGACTGGGGTGCGGTCCAGCCGGACGCCGCCGCGCAGAACGCCTTCCTCGAGCGCCACTCCTGGCCGGAGTACGCCGCGTGGCACCTCGGGCTGACCGAGGGCGCCACCGACGGCACGAAGGCGCGCTACGCCTTCGTCGCCGGGGACTTCCGCCGCGTGCACCGCAGCGCGCTCATCGCGTGCGTCTACCGTGCGTCCGAGTGGCGCCACAAGGAGGTGGAGCTGGCCGCGCACGACCTGCTCCAGCTCCTCGACGCGACGAGCGGCTGACCGCGGCCGGCAGCGCGGCCGGTCAGCGGAGGACGGCCTCCGCGAGCGCCTCGACGGCCTGCGTGAAGCACTGCTCGGGCGGGGTGACGAGACCGGCGCCGACCTGTCCGGTGCCCGCGACGCGGCCGGCCATCCCCGTGTTGATCTGGGGCAGCTCGCCGGTGCGGACGACCTTGGTGACGTCGATGCCGACCGGCGTCCCGCGGAAGCCGAGCACCGGCACCTGGTAGACCGGGTGCTCGCCGACGGTCACCTCGTACATCCGGCGGGTCGCGGCGAGGGCGAACGGCACGTCGCCGCCGACGAACCGGACGATGGCCGGCGCGGCGGCCATCGCGAAGCCGCCGATGCCGCCGGTCTCGGTGATCGCCGAGTCGCCGATGTCGGGGTTGGCGTCCTCGGGTCCGTAGTCGCCGAGGAAGAGCCCCTGCGGCGTGTTCGCCGGGCCGGTGAACCAGCGGTCGCCGGTGCCCGAGACGCGGATGCCGAAGTCGGTGCCGTTGCGCGCCATGGTCGTGACGACGCTCGACCCGGGAATGCCCTCGGCTGCGAGGGTCGCCAGCTTGCAGGCGGGCATGCCGAGGTTGAGGAAGAAGTGCTCGTTCGCCCCCGAGAAGCGCACGGCCTCGGCGACGTCGGCCGACGACGCGTCGGCGGTGATCATCCCGGGCAGCAGCTCGCGCAGGAGCATGAGCGAGCCGGCGCGGTTGCGGTTGTGACCCTCGTCGCCCATCTGGAGCATCTGCGCGACGATGGCCCGGATGTCGATGGGGCCGGTGCTGCGGACGGCCTGGCGCAGGATCGGGCCGAGGACGTCGCCCATCCAGCGCAGGCGCTCGACGACCTCGGGGCCGTACGCGCCGTAGCGCAGCACCTTGCCGAGGCCCTCGTTGAGCGAGCACCACGAGGTGTTGTCGTGCACCTCGTCGCGCAGGACGTAGGTCCACATCGACGGGCTGACGACGCCGGCCATCGGCCCGACCGCGCCGCGGTGGTGGCAGGGCTCGAGCTCGAACTCGCCTGCCGCGAGGCGCTGCTCGGCGTCCTCGGCGGTCTCGGCGAGGCCCTCGAGGAGCACCGCGCCGATGAGGGCGCCGCGCAGCGGCCCGGACGCGCGCTCCCACGTGATGGGCGGGCCGGCGTGGAGGAAGGTACCGCGCTCGAGGCCGAGGGCCTCCGAGGCGGGCGCGACGTCGACGAGGGTGGCCTCGGCCGCGGTCATCCGAGCCACGGCGGTGGCGTTGGCGTCCTCGCGGCGCGGGTCGGCCATGACCCGGGCGAGGGCGTCCTCGGTGCCGGGCATCGGCGGGTGCCAGCCGGCGTCGGTGACCGGGACGGCCTGGTCGCGCAGCGCGTCGGCGAAGAGCGCGACGCCGGAGGTCGCGACGACGGGGTCGGCAGCGAGCAGGCCGCGGAGCGGGGCGGTCATCGGGCACCTCCGAGCAGGGAGACGGCGTGCCGGGTGGCCGCCGCGTTGGACAGGAAGACGGACGCGCCGGCCGCGGCGAGCGCCTCGGCGCAGCGGCTGCGACCCTGGGGGTCGGCGTCGGTCCCGGTGAGGGAGAGGACGACCGGCAGCGCTCGGCCGTCGGCGTGCGCGGTGTCGCGGGCGGCGCGGACGGCGTCGGCGAGCTCGCCGGCGGGGTCGGGGTGCGCGCCGTGGCCGAGGACGAGGTCGAGCAGGAGGACGCCGCAGGTCGGGTCGGCGGCCTCGGCGGCGATCCGCTCCATCCGCAGGGTCGGGTCGATCATCGGGTGGGCGCGGCCGCGGGTCAGCTCGTCGGCGCCGAAGTCGACGACGACGTGCCCGGTGCCCGTGAGGTCGGCGCCCAGCGCCGGCTCGTGACCGAGGTTGGACGCGATCGGACCGAGGGTCTCGGTGGCGACCAGCAGCGACTCCTCGGCCAGGGTCCCGCCGCAGAAGAGGCCGCGCAGGGCCGCACCGACGGTGAGGCCGGCGTCCTCGGGGGTGGCGGTCGTCGCGGGCCAGGTCGGGACGGTGACGCCCTCCGCGGCGAGCGCCTGCTCGACGGCGGCGGTGAGGTCGGGGCGGCCGGCGCCGAGGGTCGCCCAGTGGACGCGCAGGCCGAGGTCGGCCGCCTCCGCCCGCACGGTCTCGAGCACGGCGTCGTCCGGGGGCTTGGAGACGACGAGGACCCACTCGGTCGACGCGTCGTCGGCGAGCGCCCGCAGCGCCTGCCGCGTGGAGCGACCGCCGACGGCGGCCTTGAGGTCGCGACCGCCGACGCCGAGGCAGTGGCTGACGCCCACCTCCGCGGCCTCCAGGAGGCACATCGCCTGCTGCGCACCGGTGCCCGACGCGGCGACGAGGCCGACCGGGCCCTGGCGCACGACGTTGGCGAACCCCAGCGCGACCCCGCCGACGAGCGCGGTGCCGCAGTCCGGCCCCATGACGAGGACGTCGGCGGCGGCCGCGGCGTCCTTGAGGGCGACCTCGTCCTCGACCGAGACGTTGTCGGAGAACAGCATCACCGAGGCCCCGGCGGCGATGGCGTCGTAGGTCTCGGTGACGGCGTGCGCGCCGGGGACCGAGACCACGGCGAGGCCGGCGCCGGCCCGGCGAATGGCCGAGCCGAGCGTGGCCGGCGGGACCTCGTCGGCCGCACCGGTGTCGGACGAGCTGGCGGAGAGGGCGCGCAGGGCGTCCTCGACGGCGGCGAGGCCGCTCTCGACGCCGGCCTCGTCGTCCGCGCGGACGGCGACGACCATGTCGTTGGGCCCGGCGTCGGTCGGCACCTCGAAGCCCATCTGGCGCAGGACGTCGACGTTGAGCTCGGTGGCCATCGCGACCTGGGCCGCCTGCACCCCCGGGGCGCCGGCGACGCTGCGGGAGACCTGCATGAGGCTCACCGAGTCGTGGTAGGCCCCTCGACGGAGCTCGACGTGGACGGTCATGCGGCGATCCTTCCGGTGGGTGCCAGGACGGCGAGGGTGGCGGCGAGCCCGGTGACGAGGTCGCGGCCGGAGGTGTGCCCCACCGCGAGGACGGCGGGCAGATGGGTGGTGACGCCGGCGGCGTCGGCGCGGGCGACGGCGCAGACGAGCGCGACGACGTCCGGCGTGGCCCAGCCGTCGGCGGCGCCCTCGAGGAGCGCGGCCGACACCGCCGTGGTCGCGGTGAGCCGCCCACGGACGGCGGCGGCGAGCGCGTCGGAGGGGACGCCCGCGGCGCGGTGCAGGAGCAGTGCGCCGGCGAGGGCGTCGTCCCCGCTCGGGGTGAGCCCCGGCCCACGGCCGACGAGGGCGCGGACGGCGACCTCCGGCTCGGCATCGGAGACGGCGCCCGCGGTGCCGGCGACGAGCCATCCCGGAGCCTCCACGGTGGCGGCGGCCAGCAGCGCGGCCACGCGGCCGTCGTCGAGGCCGAGGTGCCCCGTCGGCACGCGCGCCGGACGCCAGGTGCGCCGCGCGACGACCGTGGCCGCGGGCAGGCGCACCCTCCCCTCGCCGACGACGACCGCGTCCCCCGGGGCGAGGGCGGCGACGTCGAGGGGCTCGGTGACCCGCAGGGCCGACGGGAGGGCGACGGCGTCCGGGCCGAGCACCGGGAGGACGCGCCCGTCGAGCCGCAGGTAGACGCCGACGCGGCCGGCAGCGAGCACCTCGGCGCGTCGGGGCGGACCGTGGACGAGGTCGGCGGTCAGCGGCGAGACCGCACCGGCCAGCACGCGGGGCTCGGCGGTGGGGTCCGGGATGGGCATACCGAGACGCTAGTGACGCCGCTAGAGTGCCCGGATGGTCAGAGTTGCCAACGATGGGCCCGATGGCGCACAGACCTTGCCAGCCGTCCCGCCGGAGCAGAGCGCGGACCCGGTCGAGCTCGCCGCCCTCGTCGAGCACCAGCGGGCCCTGCTCGCCCGCGAGGACGAGGTGCACCGCGTCCTCGTCCACGTCGTGCTCGACGGTGGGGGGCTGGCGCAGGTCGCCGAGGCCGTCGCCGGGTTCTTCGGCGGCGCGGCGACCGTGACGACGACCGACGGCCGCCTGCTGTCGCAGGCTGGCTCGCTCGCCGGCGTCGACGACGTGACCGACCTCGCCTGTTTCGACCGCACCGGGCGCCTGCTCGTCGAGGACGAGCCCGTCGGCTGGCGCGACCCCGACCGCGGCGCCGACCCGACCCGTGCCTTCGTCCGCATCGTCGCGGGCTCGTCCGACCTCGGGATGCTGGGCGCGTACTCCCCCGGTCCGGCCCTGTCCCGCACCGACGTCCACATGCTCGAGCGGGCGGCGACCGTGGCGGCGCTGGCCATCACGAAGGAGCAGGCGGTCGCCGCGGTCGAGGGCAAGTACCGCGCGGAGTTCCTGCGCGACGCCCTCGCCGGGCGCGCCGGCGACCCCGCCGACGTCGCCTCGCACGCGGCGTCGCTCGGGTGGCGGGTCGACCGGCCGCTCGTCGTCGTCGCCGCCGAGACCGACGAGGACGACTCGGCGACGACCCGCAGCGCCGAGGAGGTGCGCGGCCTCCAGGACCGGTTCGTCCGGGCGTGGACCCAGGCGGTGCGCTCGCGCGACACCTCCGTGGCGGTCGCGGGGTTCAGCCAGGAGGTCGTCGTGCTCCTGCCGGTCGACGAGGACGCCGACACCGAGGCCGTGCTGCGCCCCGTCGCCGAGCTCGCGCGGGTCGTCCGCGGCGACGGCGGCGGCGGGCGGCGCACCTTCACCACCGGTGTCTCGCGGCTCGTCACCTCGCCGGCCGACCTGCCCCGCGCCTACGACGAGGCGCTGACGGCGGTGCACGTCGGTCGCCAGGTGCACGGCGACTCCGGGCTCGCGCACTTCGACGAGCTCGGCATCTACCGCCTGCTCGCGCTCGTCCCCGACTCGGCCGACCTACGGCGCTTCGTCACCGAGAGCCTCGGCGAGCTCGCGACCGACGACGTCCCCGAGAACGCCGACCTGCGCAACACCCTGTCGGTGCTCATCGACACCAACCTCAACGTCGCCGAGACCGCGCGCCGGCTGTTCTTCCACTACAACACGCTGCGCTACCGCATCGCCAAGCTCGAGCGGATGCTCGGCCCGTTCACGACCGACCCCCAGCTGCGCCTCACGCTCGCCCTCGCGCTGCGCGTCCACCGCATGAAGGGCCTCTGACAGCCAGACGCTGCCATTGGGACATCGATGGGCCGCAGCGGGCCGCGCAGCCTCGGCGGGTGCCCAGCAAGCTCATGTGACCGAGTCGAGAAGTCGCCCACGCAGGTCGACGAGCGCCAGTTTCCCCCGGTCACGGTGATGACACATGTTCGACGGAAAGGACTGGCCGACAGCACGATTGGCCGACTTTGCTCTTGCCGTTCGAACAGGATTTCGATAGACTGGGACCCTTACAGCGAGGGGGTGCTCATGCTCGACCCGGCACAGGTCGCAGCGGCCGTGCGCGCCGCCCGCGAGCTCCTTGCCGAGGCCGACCCAGCGGCTCCGGTCGGTGGTTCGCTCGTCGACTGCGCCTCCCTCGTCGGCGAGCTGCAGGCCCTCGTCAACGCCGCGACGGCGTTGCAGGACAGCGCGATCGTCGCCCTGGCTGCCGTGGAGACGGACGTGGCCGAGGACGGCACGCTCGTCGAGCGCCGTCATGCGCCGGGGCACATCGCCCTCGACGCGCCGGCGATCGTCTCCGGCGTCCTGTGCCTCTCGTCCGTCGCCGCCGAGCGTCGGGTCCGCGACGCCGTGCGGCGCGCGGCCGACGGTCCGGACGGGACCGGCACCCACACCGGGCTCGGCGGGCTGCACGACGCGATGGCCGCCGGCCGGCTCGACGCCTTCCGCGCCCAGGTCGTCGCCCACGAGCTCGAGGAGGTGCCCACCGACGTGGCCGCGACGGTGGTCACGACCATCGACGAGCACCTCGACCGCGAGGCCGCGCCGGCGCTGCGCCGGCGGGTCCGGCGCGCCCTTGCCCGCATCTCGCCGGACCTTCTGCGGCAGCGCGCGATCCGTGCCCGCTCGGAGTCCTCCCTGCAACGGTGGGTCGACGAGCCGGGCGTCGACACCTGGCACGGCACCTTCCCGTCCGAAGAGGCCTGCGCGGCGTGGGCGGCCATCGACCGGCTCGCCCAGCAGTACGTGGCCGACGGGGTCTGCGACAGGGTCGACCGCGCCCGCGCCAAGGCCCTGACCGACCTCGTCATCGGGCAGGCCACGATCGACGTCCGGGTCGTCGTCGCCACCCCGGACGGGTCCACTGCTGTCGCCGAACGGAACTCGGTGGCGCCGCTCGCCACCGTCTCGGACGCCGACCTCGTCGAGGTCACCGGCCTGCGCCCCGGCGACCCGGTCCTCGTCCCCCGCGGATGGCTGGCCTCGGCCCTCGGGCGCAGCAGCGGCAGCGACGCTGCCGACGCGACGCCCCTCCTCCGCTGCGACCCGACCACCGGAGCGCCCGTCGATCCCGAGGACACCCTCGCCACCGCGGCCTACCGACCCGGCGCCCGGTTGGCAGCCTTCGTCCGCGACCGCGACCAGCACTGCCGCTTCCCCGGCTGCCACGTCGCCGCCCAGTTCTGCGACCTCGACCACGTCGTCCCGTTCCCCACCGGGCCCACCAGCGCCTCGAACCTCGTCTGCCTGTGCCGTCGGCACCACCGCACCAAGCAGCGCCCAGGCTGGCGGGCCGTCCTCCACCCCGACGCCACGATGACCTGGACCGACCCCACCGGCCGGGTCCGGACCACCCATCCGCCCGACCGCCTTGGCCTCACCGTGCTACCCGACACCGGGACCGATGCCAGTCCCCCGCCCCGCGGCATGCCGCGGCTCGTCCTGCCCGACGGCCCCCACTCGGCCGTCGAGCACCAGCTCGAGCACGAGCACCGCGCCCCGGCCTGCCGCGTCCACGTCATCCGCCCACCGGTCCCGCTGACCTGCGCGCTCCGCCCGCACCCTCGATCGCGCCGAGCAGACACCTCCCGGGTCACCGACCCACCCCCCTTCTGACACGACGCACCGTGGACCGTCGGCAGCTCCGGCGTGGCCACGTCCGCCGTTCAGTGACGGCTGGTGAACCGCAGGTAGTAGCCGTCCGGGTCGCTCAGGCGGAAGCCCCGCAGGCCCCACGGCCTGTCTTGCAGGTCCTCGGCGAGTGGGAGGCCGGCACCGACGACCCGGTCCCGGACCTCACGGATGTCGTCGACGTCGATGACGATCTCGACACCGGTCGGGACCGCTCGAAGGACCGGGTCGACGGCCGCCGCCTCGGCGGCACCGATCCGCGCGCGCCCCATCCGGAAGGCCGCGTACCGCGGCCGCCCGTCCGACCGGCCAGTCGTCCCGAAGCCCAGCCGTTCGTAGAACCTGACGGTCTCGTCCAGGTCGGCCACGAAGATCTCGACCCTCAGCGACGCATCCACGGTCCCCGTCCTCGCCGTCGCCGATGCCGCACGGGCATCCCGCGGGCCTCCGAACCCACAGAGATCATCAGGCGTCGCGCAGGGCGGCCTCGAAGCCGTCCGGGTCGGCGACCGTGAACGTGGCACCGGGGTGCCGGATGGTCCCGGTCGGGTCGATGGCCGGGACCGGCCGGTGGAACGAGACGCAGACGCCCCGCTCGCCGTTGGTGGCGAAGGTGACGCCCCGGTCCGTGAACGACAGGTGCGGCGGACCGGCGGTCTTGACGAACGCGTAGCCGCCCGACTGCTCCACCCCCGCCACGTTGGCGAGCGAGGTGTCGAGGCTCCACCACGAGAACCGCGCCCGCAGCCGCCCGTCGCCCACCTCGACCCACGTCGTCGCCGGCAGCACGCCGAACGGCAGCCCGGCGATCCGGTAGCGGGGGTCGAACGCGAAGTCGAAGCGGCGGGACGTCATCCGTCGACGCTACGGGCGCCGGCCGGGCCGCGGGGCGGGGTGAGCTCCTCGGTCTCGCGGGCGACGGAGTCCCAGTGCCGTGCGGCGTCGAACACCACCTCGCCCGGCCCGTCGTCGAGCAGCGCGAGCGCCTCCCCCACCTGGGATGCCGACAGCCGCCGGCCGAGCGTCACGTGCGGGACCCACCGGCCCGGCTCGACGAGCGGCGACGACACCGGGGCCAGGAGACCCCCGAGCGCGGACTGCACCCCGAGCAGCCCGGCGGTCACCACGACCAGACGGGCCAGCACGAACGGCCCCCGCCCGAAGACGACCGGCGCCCCCAGCCGCGTGGGCAGCGGCAGGTCCGCGAGCGCGTCGGCCACCGCCTCGCGCCCGGGCCAGCCCTCGCTCGTCACGAGCGTGACGTGCGGGCGGTTGGACGCCCCGCGGTGCTGCGCCTGGCTCGGCAGCCCCGCGTCGGCGAGGGCGCCCCACTCGGCGACGACGGCCGCGTCGCCGGCGTCGTCGAGGAGGAGCTCCACGGAGTGCACCCGGCCATCCTCGCCCGCCCGACACGCCGCTGGACACGCGCGCGTCACACGACCGACCCGGGCGTGTGACACCACGACCGCAGTGACAGCAGGTTGCCAACCGAAGCGGCATCCGGCTGTCAAAGATTGCTGAGGGTGTCCTCCCACACCGGTCACTAGGTTCCCGGTATCACAAACCCTGTGAGCGGCGTCACCGACGCGGCCCCGGCGAAAGAGGTCACCGCATGTCCCTCGGTCTCGGATGGAAGGTCAAGGGCGACGGCGCGTCGCTCGGCCCCGGTGAGGTCGTCGCCCCCGACGAACGCCTCTCGTGGGGTCGCACCATCGGGCTCGGCGCCCAGCACGTCGTCGCGATGTTCGGCGCGACGTTCGTCTTCCCGCTGGTCATGGGGTTGAACCCCCAGCTGGCCATCATGATGAGCGGCATCGCGACCATCGCGTTCCTCCTCATCGTCTCGGGCAAGGTCCCGAGCTACCTCGGCACCTCCGCCTCGTTCGTCGGCGGCGTCGCGGCCGTGCGCGCGCAGGGCGGCGACTCGGCCGAGGTCACCGGTGCGATCCTCGTCGCCGGCCTCGTCCTCGCCGCGGTCGGCGTCGCGATCCACTTCCTCGGCTCGCGCGTCCTCCACGAGGTGCTGCCCCCGGTCGTCACCGGCGCGGTCGTCATGCTCATCGGCTTCAACCTCGCCCCCGTGGTCGCCGGCATCTACTGGCCGCAGGACCAGTGGGTCGGCTTCCTCACGATGCTCTTCACGATCGTCGTCGCCGTCGCCTTCAAGGGCTTCATCGGCCGCGTCGCGATCTTCCTCGCGCTGATCTTCGGCACGCTCCTCTCGTGGGTCCTCGACAACACGGTCGGCCAGATCACCTCCGTGCTCGGCGGCGCCACCGAGGCGACGACCCACCTGCGCTGGGACACCTCGGGCGTCGGTGACGCCGCATGGTTCGGCTTCCCGAGCCAGACGATGGTCGCCGCGGACGGCAAGGAGGTCGTCGGGTGGCACCTGCCGAGCTTCTCCGCCACCGCGATCCTGCTCGTCCTGCCCGCCGTCATCGCCCTCATCGCCGAGAACACCGGCCACGTCAAGGCCGTCGCCGAGATGACCGGCGCCAACCTCGACCCGGTCATGGGCCGCGCCATCGCCGCCGACGGCATCGGCACGGTCATCGCGACCTCGGTCGGCGGCTCGCCGACGACCACCTACGCCGAGAACATCGGCGTCATGGCCGCGACCCGCGTCTACTCGACGGCCGCGTACTACGTCGCCGCGATCGTCGCGCTCCTCTTCGGCCTCTCGCCGAAGTTCGGCGCCCTCGTCGCGTCGGTCCCGGGCGGCGTGCTCGGCGGCATCACCGTCGTCCTCTACGGGATGATCGGCCTCCTCGGCGCGAAGATCTGGAAGGAGAACGGGGTCGACTTCGGCAACCCGATCAACCTCGTCCCGGTCGCCGCGGGCATCATCATCGGCATCGGCAACGTCGAGCTCAAGGTGACCGACGACTTCTCGCTCGGCGGCATCGCGCTCGGCACCATCGTCACGGTCGCCGGCTGGCACCTGGCCCGGGCGCTCGCCCCGGCCGAGCTGCGCACGGACGCCGAGGGCACGCTCGTCGCGGTCGGCGACCACGTCTACGGCGACAGCGACGGCATCGACGACCTCTACCAGGACGGCTACCCCGGCGGCCGCGGCTCCCGCGACCCCGGGCGCGACAGCCGCCCCTGACCGACCACGTGCGCCCCGCCCGGGCACCGCACCGGGCGGGGCGCACTGCTTTTCCCGGACGACCCGCACACCCCACCCCACCCACCGGCCCCGCCCCTACCGCGGCGCCCACCCGAGAGGCAGGATCGACCAGGTGAAGCCCGCCCCCTTCGTCCACCACGCACCCCGCACGCTCGAGGAGGCGGTCGCCGTCCTCGGCGACGTCGGGCACGACGGCAAGGTGCTCGCGGGCGGCCAGAGCCTCATCCCCCTGCTCTCGATGCGCCTCGCCTCGCCGGCCCACCTCGTCGACGTCAACGGCGTCGCCGGGCTCGACACCGTCGAGGTCACCGACACCCACGTGCGCGTCGGCGCCCTCGTCCGGCACGCCGGGCTCGAGCGGCACGAGGGCGCTGCCGCCGCGCTCCCCCTCCTGCGCCAGGCCCTGCGCAACGTCGCCCACCCGGCCATCCGCACCCGCGGCACGACCGTCGGCTCGATCGCCCACGCCGACCCCTCCGGCGAGATGCCGGCCGTCACCGTCCTCACCGACGGCGTCGTCGAGGCCGCCGGGCCGCGCGGCCGGCGCGAGATCGCCGCCGCCGACTTCTTCACCGGACCGCTCGAGACCACCCTCGCCGAGGACGAGCTCGTCGTCGCCGTGCGCTTCGGCCGGCTGCCCGCCGGCACCCGCACGGGCTTCGTCGAGTCGGCCCGGCGCTCCGGCGACTACGCCCTCGCCGGCGTCGCCCTCGCGGTCGGGCTCGACGGGGAGGTCGTCACCTCGGCCCGCGCCTCGTTCGTCTCGGTCACCCCGGTGCCCGACGTGCTCGACCTCGGGCCGGCGCTCGCCGGCCGGTCGGCCCACGACCTCCCCCTCGACGACGCGGTCGAGCTCGTCCGCTCCCACGTCGACCCCGAGTCCGACATCCACGCCCCCGCCGACTACCGGCGGATGCTCGCCGCCGAGCTCACCCGGCGGGTCCTGACCACGACGACCACCCCGACGGAGGGAGCGGCATGACCGACGCCGCCACGGAGCAGCTGCTCGACATCACCCTGAGGGTCAACGGCGTCCGCCGGACGGCGAGCGCGCCCGCGCGTCGTCTGCTGTCGGACTTCCTGCGCCACGACCTCGGCCTCACCGGCACGCACGTCGGCTGCGAGCACGGGGTGTGCGGTGCCTGCACCGTGCTCCTCGACGGCGAGCCGGCCCGTGCGTGCCTCGTCTTCGCGGTGACCGCCCAGGCGCACGAGATCACCACGGTCGAGGGCATCGGCAACGACCCGGCGAACCTCAGCCCGGTGCAGCAGGCCTTCGCCGAGTGCCACGCGCTCCAGTGCGGCTTCTGCACACCGGGGTTCGTCACCACGATCACCGCCTACCTGGACGAGAACCCGAGGCCCACGCCGGAGGAGGCGCGCGAGGCCATCTCGGGCAACCTCTGCCGCTGCACCGGCTACCAGAACATCGTCAAGGCGGTCGTGCGCGCCTCCGAGATCGTCCGCGAGCGCGAGGAGGAGACCCGATGACCACCCGCCAGGTCGGCGAGCCGGTCCAGCGGCGCGAGGACCCGCGGCTGCTCACCGGGAACGGCCGCTACCTCGACGACCTCGGGCTCGGGGCGCTCCAGGCCGCCTTCGTCCGCAGCCCGCACGCCCACGCGCGCATCGTCGACATCGACATCGACGACGCGTGGGAGCTCGACGGCGTCGAGGCCGTCTACACGTGGGAGGACCTCGACGGCCGCGTCGGCGAGCCGCTGCCCGTCCTCATCCCCCACCCCGCGCTGACCCACCCGCGCACCGGCTACTGCCTCGCCAAGAGCGAGGTCAACCACGTCGGCGAGGCCGTCGTCATGGTCGTCGCCCGCGACCGCTACGTCGCCGAGGACGCCTGCGGGCGCATCCAGGTCACGTACGAGACGCTCAAGCCGGTCGTCGGGCTCGAGAACGCCCGCGCCGCAGAGCGACTCGTGCACGACGACGCCCCGGGGAACGTCGCGGCCAACCTGCTCCAGGAGGTCGGTGACGTCGACACGGCGATGGCGGCGGCCCCCAACACGCTGACCCTCGAGCTCGAGATCGAGCGCAGCGCCTGCATGCCGATGGAGGGCAAGGGCGTCTACGCCCGCTGGGACGCCGACGACGCGTCGCTGCGCCTCTACTCCTCAACGCAGACGAGCACCGGGGTGCGCGCGGCCGTCGCGGCCAAGCTCGAGATGCCGCTGGCCAAGGTCGAGGTCGTCACCCCCGACGTCGGCGGCGGCTTCGGCGTCAAGATCATGCACCCATGGCCCGAGGAGGTTCTCGTGCCGTGGGCGGCACGCCGGCTCGGCCGCGACGTCAAGTGGACCGAGGACCGCCGCGAGCACTTCGTCTCGAGCGCGCACGAGCGCGGGCAGCTCCAAAAGGTCACGGTCGGCTTCGACGACGACGGCCGCCTGCTCGCCCTCGACGTCCGCTTCTGGCACGACAACGGCGCGTACACGCCCTACGGGATCATCGTCCCGATCATCACGGCGACCCAGCTGCTCGGCCCGTACAAGCCCGGCGCCTACCGCGTCGAGTTCTGGTCGCTCTACACGAACACCGTTCTCGTGACGCCGTATCGCGGCGCCGGCCGCCCCCAGGGCTGCTACGCGATGGAGCGGACGATGGACGCCATCGCCGCGCACCTCGGCCTGGACCGCACCGAGGTCCGCAGCCGCAACTTCATCCAGCCGGACGAGATGCCGTACGACCACGGCCTGATGTTCCAGGACGGCCGCCCGCTCAAGTACGACTCGGGTGACTTCCCCGCGTCGCTGGCCAAGCTCAAGGACCTCGTCGGCTGGGACGACTTCGCCGCCTACCGCGAGCAGGCCGCGCGCGAGGGCCGCAAGGTCGGGCTCGGCATCGGCTGCTACGTCGAGGGCACCGGGGTCGGCCCCTACGAGGGCGGCCACGTGCAGGTCGAGACCAACGGGCGCGTCAACGTCGCGACCGGCCTGACCACGCAGGGCCAGGGCCACCAGACGGTGCTGGCGCAGATCGTCGCCGACCAGCTCGGGGTGCGCCTCGAGGACGTGCACGTCACCACCGGTGACACCCGGCGGATGGCGTACGCGGTCGGCACCTTCGCCTCGCGCGGCGCGGTGATGTCCGGCAACGCCGTCGCCCTCGCGGCGAAGGTGGTGCGCGACAAGGCCCTCCGCATCGCGGCGGACGCGCTCGAGGTCTCCCCCGACGACCTCGAGATCACCGACGGCGTCATCTCGGTCAAGGGCGCGCCCGGCACGAGCATCGACCTCAAGACCATCGCGGTGATGTCCAACCCGCTGCGCTACGCGTTCGACACGGCAGCCCAGGCGGCCACCCAGTTCGCGGGCGCGTTCGACCCCGACAAGCCGCCGGTCGCCGACGACGACGAGCCCGGGCTCGAGGGGCAGGACTTCTACTCGCCGACCCAGGCGACGTTCGCGAACGGGATGCACGCGGCGGTCGTCGAGACCGACCCCGTGACGGCCGAGATCCGCATCCTGCGCTACTGCGTCATCCACGACTGCGGCGTCATGGTCAACCCGATGATCGTCGAGGGCCAGGTCCATGGCGGTGTCGCGCAGGGCGTCGGCGGCGCGCTCTACGAGCGGATGGTCTACGACGAGGGCGGCCAGCTGCTCAACGCCTCGTTCATGGACTTCCTCGTGCCCTACGCCTCCGAGGTCCCGCACGTCGAGACCGATCACCTCGAGACCCCCTCGCCCCTCAACCCGTTGGGGCTCAAGGGAGCCGGTGAGGCCGGGACCATCCCGGTCACCGCCGTCATCGCCTCGGCCGTCGAGGACGCCGAGGGCTTCCCCATCCGTTCCATGCCGATCAGCCCCGCCGAGCTGTGGGAGCTGCGCCGGCAGCACTCGTCCGTCCCCGCCGCCCTGGAAGGTGCGTCATGAAGATCTCCGGTTCGTCCACCCTCGAGTCCCCCGTCGAGCAGGTCTGGGCCGCCATCCTCGACCCCGCCGTCCTCGCCCGCTGCATCCCCGGCTGCGAGGCCCTGCGCACCGTCGGCGAGGACCGCTACGCAATGACGGTCACCGCGGGCGTCGCGGCCATCAAGGGCACCTACCAGGGCGAGGTCGCGCTGACCGACATGGAGAAGCCCTCGGCGCTCACGTTGCGCGCCAACGGGTCCGGGGCACCCGGCACCATCGACGCGGACGTGCGCGTCACGCTGTCGCCGGCGGCCAACGGCGGCACCGACCTCTCCTACGACGCCGACGCGACCGTCGGCGGCACGATCGGCGGCGTCGGCCAGCGGATGCTCGCCGGCGTCACGAAGAAGATGGCCGGCCAGTTCTTCAGCGCTCTCGACGCCGACATCGCCGGCGACGGCCCGGCCACCCCCGTCATCGCGCCGCCCGGTGCGTCCGCCGACGCCGTCGCGGTGCCGAGCGAGGCGCCGGTGGGCACCACCTTCGTCGGGAAGGCGGCCTCCGCCCCCGGCTCCGGCGGCGCGGGTGGCGCCGCGTCGGCGCGCGACCTCGTCCTCGCCGGTGTCGCGGGGGCGGTCGTCGCCCTCGTCGGCGTCGCGCTCGGCGCCCGGATCGGGCGGGCCCGCTGATGCGCGCCTTCACCGCCGCCGCCGTCCAGGTCGCGCCCGTCGCGGCCCCGCTCACCGCCGAGACCGTCACCGCCAACATCGACCGCTGCATCCAGTACACGCGCCGCTGCGTCGAGGCGACCGGCGCCGAGCTCGTCGTCCTCCCCGAGTCCTGCACGACCGGGTTCACCCCCGGCTGCCCGACCGAGGAGCTGTGGGAGCTCGTCTCCGAGCTGCCCGGCCCCATCACCCAGCGGCTGACCGACCTCGCCGCCGAGCTCGGCATCCACCTCGTCTTCGGCACCTACGAGCGCGGCCCGAGCCCCGACGTCGTCTACAACGCGTCGGTGCTCGTCGACCCCAGCGGCGAGGTCCGGGGCATCTACCGCAAGACGCACCCGTTCTGCTCCGAGTCGGTCTCCGGCGGCGGCTGGGTGACGCCCGGCGACACGGTGACCGTCGTCGACACCGAGCTCGGCCGGATCGGGATGATCATCTGCTTCGACGGCGACTACCCGGAGCTCTCCCGCATCCAGGCGGTCCAGGGTGCCGAGGTCATCGCCCGCCCGTCGGCGCTGCTGCGCTCGGCCGACGTCTGGGAGCTGACCTCGCGGGCCCGGGCGTACGACAACCACGTCTACGTCATCGGGGCCAACGCGACCGGCACGGACGCCGCGGGCGTCCACTACTTCGGCAACAGCCACGTCGTGACGCCGATCGGGCACATCGCCGCCAAGGCCGCCTCGCACGAGGGCTGGGTGTCCGCGCGGCTCGACCCGGCCGAGGCGCTGGCCTCGCTGACCCCCGGCTCGAACGTCGGGCAGGGCTTCGACCACCTGCGCGACCGCAACCTCGACCTCATCCGCAACCACCGCGCGGACCTCGAGGCCCCGGCGAAGACCTCCTTCCCGCACGCGTGAGCGGGGCCGGGTCCGGACCCTCGACCGGACCCGGCACCCCCCCCGTCGGCGTGTCGCGGACGGATCCGGGGGACACTGGGGTCGTGACCTCACGACGCCCGAGCGGCCCCACGACCTACTCCGCGCGCAGCCCGTTCGTCCAGGCGGTGGAGTCCCCGGTCGAGACCTTCGCCGTCGGTGACCGGGTCACGCACGACCGCTACGGGCTCGGCAAGGTCATCGTCCTCGAGTCCGCGGCCGTCCTCGTCGACTTCGGCGCCCAGCGCGCCCGGGTCACGAGCCCCTTCACCCGCCTCACGAAGATCTGAGACCCGCGGCGCCGCTCCACGGCACCCGGTAGGGTCGCCGGACACGACGGCGCGCACCGGCTGCGTCGCGCTCCCGGGGCGGGAAGGACACGACGGATGCAGGTCACGATGCTCGTCATCGGAGGGGTCGGCCTGCTCCTGCTCGTCGTCTCGCTCGTCGTCGGCGACCTCGTCGACGGCTTCCTCGACGGCATCGGCCCCGACTTCCTGTCGGGCCTCGCGGTGGCGGGCTTCCTCGCGGCCTTCGGGTTCGTCGGCGCCCTCGCCCTCGACGCCGGCGCGCCGAGCGGCGTGGCCATCGGCGCCGGGGTGCTGGCGGGCGTCGCCGCCGGTGGAGGTGCCGGATGGGCCAGCAGCCGCCTCATGCGCGGCGGTGACGAGGCGACCGTGCGCACGGCCGGCCTCGTCGGGCTGACCGGCACGGTCGTCGAGCCCGTCCCGGCCGAGGGCTACGGGATGGTCAGCGTCGTCGCCGCGGGTCACATCACCCGCCTCAACGCCCGCGCCGCCGAGCCGCTCCCGAGCGGCGCGGCCATCGTCGTCACGGGGGTCCTCAGCCCCACCGCCGTCACCGTCGCCCGCCGGACGGACTGACCGGCACCCCGCACCCACGCGTCGGCCGGAACCGGGGGGCCGTCCGCCGCGTCCATGTCGTCACCCCACAGACCTGGGTGCCGAGTGCGCCCGGAAAGGCCAGGCACCCATGTTCGGGCTAGACGTCTCGACCGGGCTCATCGCGGTTCTCGGGCTCGTCCTCCTCGTCGTCCTCAGCGGCCTCGTCGTCGCGTCGCGCTACCGCGTGGCGGGGCCGAACGAGGCCTTCATCGTCACCGGGCGCAAGGGCAAGGAGGTGCGCAACCCCGAGACCGGCGAGATCTCGACCGACCTCTCGGGGCAGAAGGTCGTCATGGGCGGCGGCATCTTCGTCATCCCCTTCGTCCAGCGGCTGCACATCCTCGACCTCTCGAGCCGCCGCATCATGGTCCAGATCCGCGGGGCGGTGTCGGGCCAGGGCGTCAAGCTCAACCTCGACGGCGTCGCGATCGTCAAGGTCGGCGGCAACGAGGACTCCATCCGCGCGGCGGCGCAGCGCTTCCTCTCGCAGCAGGGCGAGGTCGAGACCTTCACCCAGGAGACGCTCGCCGGTTCGCTGCGCTCGATCGTCGGCTCGCTGACCGTCGAGCAGATCATCCGCGACCGTGCCGCCTTCGCGCAGCGCGTCGCCGACGAGGCCGAGTCGTCGCTGACCGGCCAGGGCCTGGTCCTCGACACCTTCCAGATCCAGGACATCACCGACGACGGCACCTACCTCTCCGACCTCGGGCGCCCGGAGTCGGCCAAGGTCGGCCAGCTCGCCGCGATCGCCGAGGCCAACGCCCGGCAGGCGGCCGAGCAGGCGCGCATCGTGGCCGAGCAGGAGATCGCGATCAGCCAGCGGCAGCTGGCGCTCAAGCAGGCCGAGATCAAGGCCGAGACCGACGCCGCCCAGGCGCAGGCCGCCGCGGCGGGTCCGCTCGCGCAGGCCGACCGCGACCAGGCCATCCTCACCGAGCAGGAGAAGGTCGCCGTGCGGCAGGCCGCGCTCAAGGAGCGCCAGCTCGACACCGAGGTCCGCAAGCCGGCGGACGCCGAGCGCTACCGCGTCGAGCAGGAGGCCGAGGCCTCGCGCAACGCCGCGATCGCCGAGGCCGAGGCCCGCAAGGCCGCGAGCATCGCCGCCGCTCAGGCCGACGCCGAGAAGGCGCGCCTCACCGGTGAGTCCGAGAAGGCCCGCCGCACGGCGCTCGCCGACGCCGAGGCCATCGAGGGCTCGCGCCGCGGTGAGGCCGACAAGGCGCTGCGTGTCGCGCAGGCCGAGGCCACGCGCGCGGAGGGCGAGGCGCAGGCGTCGGCCATCCTCGCGACCGGTCAGGCCGAGGCCGAGGCGATGAACAAGCGCGCCGACGCGTTCGCCCGGTACAACGAGGCGGCGGTGCTCCAGATGCTCGTCGAGGTGCTGCCGCAGGTGGCCCGCGAGGTCGCGGCCCCGATGGCGGCCATCGACAAGCTGACCGTCGTCTCGACCGACGGCGCCGCCGCGCTGCCGAAGCAGGTGACGGACAACCTGACGCAGACGATGGCGATGCTCGAGAACACGACGGGCGTGGACCTGCAGGCGCTGCTCCAGCGCTTCACCGCGTCGGCGGCGGGAGCGTCGGGCACGCCGGCGGCGACCGACGGGGAGGTCGTGCGCAGCGCGTCGTCCCCGACCGCCTGACCCCTCCGCGACCTCGACTTTTCGGGGTCACCCCGAGAAGTCCACGAGACCCCGGCTCCGAGCCGGGGTCTCGTGGACGTTCCGGGGTGTCGTGACCGGGCGGCCGGTGCGACCTCGCCGTGCCGCGGTCCGGTCGCCTCGCCGGGGTGCCATGGCACGGCGGCACGGCGAGGTCAGCGCGGCACCGCGAGGTCGCGAGGGCAGGGCGAGGTCGGGACGGCAGGGCGAGGTCGGGGCGGCACGGCGTGGAAGCAGTCACGCGACAAGGTTTCCCTTCCACCCAGCATGGTCTCCCTTCCACTCAGCATGGTTTCCCTTCCAGCCGGCAAGGGTTTCCTGTCGCGCGGCAAGGGATCCCTTGCAGGTGGAAGGAGTGGTTGCGGGGTGGAAGGGATTCCTTCCATGCCGCATGGAGGCCGGGAGAGCACACTGTTCCTCCCCGATGAACCCGTGGCGCCCGCCGACCGGTTCTCGGCCCCGGACGACCAAGATTTAGGCTGCGCGGATGGGGCGGAGGGTGCTGCGGTGGACGACCGGCGTCGTCGTCGTGCTCGCGCTCGTCGTCGCGGCCGGCTGGGCCGGGTACCGCTGGGTGCTCCCCCACTACCGTCCGGACCTCGCCGCCGGCGAGCGCTACGGCATCGACGTCTCCGCCCACCAGGGCGACGTCGACTGGGAGGCGGTCGCCGCGGACGGCATCGACGCCGCGTACCTCAAGTCCAGCGAGGGCGCGACGTTCGAGGACCCGCGCTTCGCGGCCAACTGGGCCGGCGCGCGCGAGGCCGGCCTCGAGGTCGGGGCGTACCACTTCTTCACCCTCTGCAAGGACGGCACCGAGCAGGCCGAGAACCTGCTGGCCCGGCTGCGCGAGGTGGGCGCCGACGACACCGCCCTTCCACCGGTGCTCGACCTCGAGCTGAGCGGCAACTGCTCGGCCCGGCCGCCCCGAGGCGTCGTCGACCAGCGCCTGACCGACCTCGTCGAGGCCGTCGAGCGCGGCACCGGCCGACGCGTCGTTCTCTACGCCCTCGACGACTGGACGAGCCGCTACCCGCTGCCGGAGGGCCTGCGCGACCGCGACCGCTGGGAGCGCCGCCTCCTGCTGCGCCCGTCGACGGACGGCTGGGCGTGGTGGCAGGTGAGCAGCCGGGCGAGCGTCGCGGGCATCGACGGCCCCGTCGACCTCGACGTGGTCGCGCCCCGCGGCTGACCGCCGCGGCGAGCAGCCACGGACCCCTGGCGAGGTTGGCCGTCGAATCGGCGTTCCGTCGGCAGCATCTGCCAACGCGATCGTGACCCCGGGACGGGTTTGATCGTCCCCATGACCGACGGGCACCGCAGACGCATCCGGGTGGGCATCGACACCGGGGGCACGTTCACCGACGTCGTCGCCGTGGACGAGGACTCCGGGGAGGTCGTGACGACCAAGACCCCGAGCACCCCCTCGAACCCCGCCGACGGCTTCATCGCCGGCATCGAGAAGATCCTCGGCGTCATGGGCGCCTCGGGCCACGACCTCACCGCCGTCTCGCACGGTACGACGGTCGCGACGAACAAGCTCCTCGAGGGCAAGGTCGAGCGGCTCGGGTTCATCACCACCGAGGGCTACGAGTTCATGCTCGAGATCGCCCGCCAGGCCGTCCCCGACGGCTACGGCAACTCCTACTTCTGGGTCAAGCCCCCGCGCATCGTCCCGGCCGACGCCGTCCGCACGGTCGGCGGCCGCCTCGACGTCACCGGCGCCGAGGTGCGGCCCTTCTCGGAGGACGATGCCGTCGCCGCCGCCCGCTTCTTCCGCGACCGCGGCATCACGACGATCGGCGTCTGCTTCCTGCACGCCTACGCCAACGACGAGCACGAGCTCGCGATGCGCGAGGTCCTGCGCCGCGAGCACCCCGAGGCCGTCGTCTCGATCAGCAGCGAGGTGCTGCGCGAGTACCGCGAGTACGAACGGGCGATGACGACGCTCGTCGACGCCGCGGTCAAACCGAACGTCAGCCGCTACGTGACCAACATCCACGAGCGCCTCGACGGGTTCACCGGCGGACGGCCGGTGCCGTTCTACGTCATGAAGTCCAACGGCGGCGTGCTCTCGGCCGACGAGGTCGTGCACCAGCCGATCACGACGGTCCTGTCGGGCCCGGCCGCCGGCGCGCTCGGCGCCGCGCTCATCGCCGAGAAGGCCGGCTTCCACAAGGTCCTCACCTGCGACGGTGGCGGCACCTCGACCGACGTCTCGGTCGTCCTCGACGGCGAGCCGACCCTCACCACGGAGGGCTCGGTCGGGGCGTACCCGAGCAAGATCCCGATGATCGACGTCGTCACCGTCGGCGCGGGCGGCGGCTCGGTGGCCTGGGTCTCCCCGGAAGGCACGCTCAAGGTCGGGCCCCACTCGGCCGGCGCCGACCCCGGACCGCTCTGCTACGGCCGTGGCGGCACCGAGCCGACGATCACCGACGCGCACGTCGTCCTCGGCCGCATCCCCCCGCACCTGCTCGGCGGCGAGATCCCCCTCGATGTCGACGCCGCCCGCGCGGGCCTGGTCGACCTCGCCGGCAAGCTCGGGCTCGACCTCGAGACCTGCGCGACGGGCATCCTCGAGATCTCGGCGTGGAACCAGGCCAACGCCCTGCGCCAGGTCTCGGTCAAGCGCGGCCTCGACGTGCGCGACTTCATGCTGACGACCTTCGGCGGCTCGGGCTCGCTCCTCGCGTGCCGGCTCGTCGACGTCCTCGACCTCGCCGGCGCCGTCGTCCCGCAGAACCCGGGCAACCTCAGCGCGTTCGGCCTGCTGACCGTCGACGTCCGCAACGACTACGTCCAGACGCACGTGACGCGCCACGAGGGCATCGACCTCTCGTCCGTCGCCGCGGTCCTCGACTCGCTGACGGCCAAGGGCGCCACGGCGCTCACGGCCGAGGGCTTCGCGCCCGAGCAGCACGAGTTCGTCCGCACCGCCGACCTGCGCTACTTCGGGCAGGCCTACGAGGTGCGCGTGCCGGCCGGCCCCGGGCCGGTCGACGAGGCGTGGGCCGACGAGGTCGCGACGCGCTTCCACGACGAGCACCGGCAGCTCTACGGCTACGACTTCCGCGACGACCCGACCCAGCACGTCGAGTGGGTCAACCTGCGCGTCACCGGTGTCGGGCCGATCACCCGTCCCGAGCTGCGCCCGCTCCCCGACCGCGAGGGGTCGTCCGAGGTCACCGACGGGCTGCCCGCGCAGCGCTCGGTGCGCCCGGTCTGCTTCGACCCCGCCGCCGGCTACGTCGACACCCCGGTGCTGTGGCGCCCCGACCTGCGGGCCGGCGACTCCTTCAGCGGCCCGGCCATCGTCGAGGAGTTCGGCTCGACCGTCCCCGTCCACCCCGGCTTCGCCGTCCGCGTCGACACCTGGGGCAACCTCGTCATCACCCAGGAGGCGACCCGATGACCGCCGTCCCCACCACCCCCGACCCGCTCGTCGACCTCGAGGCGTACCTCGCGAGCGAGCCGGTCAACCCCGGTGGCCTGCCGACCGCGTACGAGCACGGCGGCCGCCTCACCCCCGAGGGCAGCGCCGTCGACCCGGTGCTCGTCGAGATCGTGCAGGGCACGCTGGCCAGCGTCGAGATGGAGGTCGAGACCGCCATCGCGCGCACCTCGCGCTCCCCCATGATCCGCGACGCCCACGACTTCCGCGCCGGCATCCACGACCGTCAGCTGCGCAAGCTGACCGGCCGCTCGTACTCGGCTCTCGTGCACCCGATCGTGCGCGACTTCCCGCTGGACGAGATGCACGAGGGCGACGTCTTCTTCCACAACGACGTCTACGAGTCGGAGGGCGGCATCGGCCACCTGCCCGACCTCTGCGTCACCGTCCCCGTCTTCCACGAGGGCGAGGTCGTCGCGTTCGTCCAGGCCTTCGGCCACCACGACGACATCGGCGGCGCGTGCCCCGGGTCGATGCCCAGCGGCGCCCAGAGCGTGTTCGAGGAGGGCCTCTCGGTCCCCCCGATCAAGCTGTGGGACAGCGGAGTCCCGAACAGGGCGGCGCTGCGGATCATGACCCGCAACAGCCGGATGCCCGACAGCCTCGCGGCCGACCTCGACGCCGAGTGCTCCGCCTGCCTCATGGGCGCGCGCCGCCTCGGCGAGCTGTTCACCCGCTACGGCCGCGAGACGGTCGAGGCCGCGTTCGACGCCATCCTCGACGCGACGACCGAGACCTACCGCCGCGAGATCCTCGACAAGATCCCCGACGGCTCGTACGTCTGGGAGGACTACGCCGAGCACGACGGCGTCGACGAGCCGATGCTGCACACGCAGCGGATCACGCTGACCAAGACCAGCACCGGCGGCCCCGGCCCCGGTGACGGCGGGCCGCGGCTCATCATCGACTTCACCGGGACGAGCGCCCAGGCGAAGGGCCCGATCAACCACTGCGGCGACTACGTCGGCGGCAACTTCCTCAAGAAGTGGCTGGCCCCGATCCTGCGCAACCTCGCCGACACCCCCGAGCGGATGGCCGAGCTCGACGTCAACGAGGGCGTCGTGCCGCTCATCGAGATGCGATTCCCGGAGAAGGGGACCCTGCTGACGCCGGTCTACCCGGCGCCGACGAACGCCCGGACCTTCGTCATCCTGCGCCTGCTCGGCGTGCTCGCCGGCGTCGTCGCCAAGGCGGTCGACGGCCGGATGCCGGCCGACCAGGAGACCATCCGCTACACCGGCGTCTACGGCAAGGACCGCGACGGCAACGACTACCTCATGCGCGAGGTGCTCGGTGGCGGCTCGGGCGGCCGCTACTACGCCGACGGCGAGGACACCATCCACGTCGTCCCGGACAGCCGCAACCTCCCGACCGAGTTCACCGAGAGCCGTTTCCCGTTCCGCGTCGAGCGCCTCGGGCTCGCGGTCGACTCCGGTGGCGCCGGGCGCCACCGCGGCGGCCTCGGCTACGAGAAGCAGATCCGGATGCTCGAGGACGCGCACTTCATGTCCATCGCGGACCGCTCGATCCTCGCCTGCTGGGGTGTCAAGGGCGGCAGGGCCGGTCGGCCGTTCGAGGTGACGATCGACCTCGGCGGCCCGACCGAGCGCACCGTCGACGCGCTCGCCGACGCCGAGCCGGTCAAGGCCGGCCAGGTCATCCGCATCCGGACCACCGGTGGCGGCGGCTGGGGCGACCCGCTCGAGCGCCCCTACGACGAGGTCGAGCGCGACCTGCGCTGGGGCAAGGTGTCGTTCGACGGCGCCCGCGAGGACTACGGCGTCGTGGCGTCGGGCACGAAGGACGAGCCCGTCGTCGACGTCGCCGCCTCCGACTCGCTGCGCGCCGAGCGCCGGGCCGCTCGCGGCGAGGAGCCGTTCTTCGACCGCGGCCCCGGGTACGCCCAGCTGGCCGGCGGCGCCGGCGCGGCGGACGTCGACTGGCTCTGATGCCCACCGGCCCGGTCCTCGTCGTCGGCGCCGCCGGCAAGACGGGCCGGGCCGTGTGCGGCGCCCTGCTCTCGCGGGGCGCCGCCGTGCGGGCCGCGGTGCGACCGGGCCGTGAGGCGTCCGCCCCGGCGGGCACCGAGCCCGTCGCCGTGGACCTGACGGACGGTCGCGGCCTCGACGCCGCGCTCGCGGGGTGCGCAGCCACGTACCACCTGGCGCCCAACGTCCACCCGGACGAGGTCGGCATCGCCGAGCGCGTCGGCGACGCGGCGCGGCGCACGGGACTGCGGCACCTCGTCTTCCACTCGGTGCTCCACCCCGACGACGTCCGGATGCCGCACCACCTGCGCAAGGGAGTCGCCGAACGCGCGCTGCGGCAGCGCGTCTCGGGCTCCCTCGTCGTGCTTCGACCGTCCGCCTACCACGAGAACCTGCTGCCGCAGGTGCTCGACGGCGCCGTCGCGCTGCCCTACTCCGCCGACACCCCGTTCACGACCGTCGCGCTCGCCGACGTCGCCGAGGTGGCTGCCACCGCGCTGCTCGACCCCGCGCGGGACGGCGAGGTGCAGGACCTCGTCGGACTGGAGGCGTTGACCACCCGCGAGATGGTGGCCCGCGCCGAGCAGGTGCTCGGCCGGCCGGTACGGCTCACCGTCGGGACCCCGGGGGCGTGGGCGGCCGGGCCCGGCGCCGACCTGCCGGCGTCGGCCAGGGAGGCGCTGGCGGCGATGTTCGCGGCCTACGACGAGGACGGTCTGGTCGGCGACCCCGCAGCGCTCACCGCCCTGCTCGGGCGCCGCCCCACGTCCTGGGCCGAGACGCTCGCAGCAGCAGGGACGGCATCCGCGCTCCCCCCATCCTGACCCCGGCCCCCTGACCCCACACGGTCGAGTGCGGAAGTGGCGCCCAAGGCAACCACTTCCGCACTCGACTCCGACGATGGCAGGTGCCTCAGCGGCGGAAGACCTGCACCTCCGAGATGCCGACCTTCTCGGCGCCGCTGTAGTTCGTGGCGCAGTCGGTCGCGTTGGCCGGGTCGTTGTCCTGCTCACCGGCGTACGCCGGTCCGCCCTGACACTGGTTGGCGACGGCCACGAACCGCAGGTGGGTGGCCGCGGTCTGCGGGATGTCGAACGAGCGCATCTTGAGCGCCGGCGCCGTCGGCCGCGGGACCCCGGCGGGGAACGCGTCGGCCGGCGAGGTCCACACCGGGCGGTAGTCGGCGTCGCGCGAGCAGTCGACCCGGCCGCGGGCGTCGCAGGCGAGCACCTGGAACTGGCGCAGCGCCTGGAAGCGGCCCACGACCCCGGGCTCCGGCAGGGAGCTGACCTGGACCCGGCGGACGACCTGGCGGCCACCCGCGAGGTCGACGGTGAACGCCTTCTGCGCCGCCGTCGGGCGGTCGACCGTCGTCGCCGTCGTGCCCTCGTCGTCGTCGACGAGCTTGCCGAGGTTGACGCCCTCGCCGGTCACGGTGGCCCCGCGGATCGCGCTGGCGAGGTTGTCGCGCAGTTTGACCGGGAGGTTGCGGGTCTGGTTCGGCTTGGCCGTCAGCGTGACCCGGACCTGCCCGTGGCCCTGCGCCCACGCGGTGTACGTCCGCTCGCCCGGGGCGATCGAGAACGTGTCACCGAGCGCGGTCGCGGGGTCGGTGTCGGCCACCGGGCGCGAGCGGGCCGTGTACTCGCCGACGTAGAGCTTGGCGCCGACAACCGGGCGCCCCTCCTCGTCGGTCGGGCTGAACCGCAGCGTCGCGTCCTTCGCGTACGCCGAGGCGAAGCTCGGGACAGGCTGCGTGTCACCGGAACCCGCCGAGGTCGCGCCCTGTCCGAGGCCGCGGGCGGCGAACGCGTTCCACAGCAGGTCCTGGTTGGCCCCGCCGAAGCGCAGGAGGTCGGCGGCGAGCATCCGGTCGCGGGCGTCGACCATCGAGACGGCGCCGCTCGGCATGAGCAGCCACGAGTCGAAGACGAGCTGGATCCAGCGCCGGTTGCCCGGGCACTGCGCGGCGGCACGCTCGCCGTCGGCGCAGGCCTTCTGGGTCGCGGCGTCCCCGAGCCCGTAGCGGTCGAGGAACGCCGCCCGGATGTCGTTGTTCGTCGCGGACCAGATCTCGCCGTCCGCGTGCACCTGCGGACCGGTGAGGTCGTAGCCGACGTTCGAGTAGTTGAGCGGGCTCTGCCCCATGTTGTAGTTGCGGATGCCCTGCTGCGGGTTGCCGGTGACGTAGGCGCCCATCGGGGTCGCCTCGCCGCCGAGCGGCGCGTAGCCGTTCTCCTGCAGGTACTCCATCGCCATGAGGTCCGACCAGCTCTCGCCCATGCCGCCGGCCTGAAGACCGGACAGGCCTTGGACCGGGCCGCCCGCCATCCGGTTGCTGATGGCGTGGCCGTACTCGTGGCCGATGACCGACATGTCGAACGAGCCGTCGACGCACGGGGCGTAGAACGAGCCCGCGACCGGCTGCCACATGTACATGTTCGAGTACACGGTGCCGCCGTCGCCGAGGGTCAGCTGGTTCGCGTTGTTGCGCAGGCCGACCTGGGCCCCGGACTGGGCGCGCCCGACCTCCGGGTCACCGCCCGTGCCGCCCTTGCCGTAGTTGTCGCGCTGGAGGTTCCACGCCGACTCGGTGAAGCCCAGCCGGTAGGACCAGTCGTGCATCCGGTTGTGCATCGCGAAGAGGTTGGCCGTCGCCGCGTCGATGTCGTTGCGGGTCGGGCTGGAGTACGCGGCGGGGTCGCACTTGCTCGTCTGCCAGACGTTGGTCCAGTCGTAGACGTAGTTGCGGTCGGCCTTCGGGGTCGCCGTGAGGCCGGGCGTCGTACGCCACTGCTCGTAGGTCAGCGCGTTGTTGCCGTTCGTCGTGAACGTGCTGATGTTCGTCGAGGGGTCGACGTCCCACGCCTTCGGGGAGGCCGGGCTCGCGACGACCTCGTCGCACCCCTCGGCGGCGACCCAGCAGAAGGTGCTGCGGGTGTCGGTGGAGGAGCGGTCGGTCAGCGGCGTGCCGGTGAAGACCTTCCAGCGCGGGTTGTCGCTGTCGGCGTCGACGAGGTTCTCGCGGGCGATGACCTTCCCGGTCACGGCGTCGACGTGGATGCTGTACGCGGTCTCCGCGTCGACGACCATCTCGACGCGGAATGCACGCCGGGGGTCCTTGCCGGGCACCGGGACCGCGACCTCCTCGGTGCGCTCCGAGACGAGCGACCCGGCGTCGGCGCCGACGCTGCGGGCCGCCGCGGCGACGGCCGCCTTCTCCGAGACCTTCGCGGCGGCCGGGGCCGCGGCGTCGGGGGTGAAGGTCGAGCTGACGTAGCGGACCGACCCGTTCTGGACCGCCACGGCGACCATGCCGTCGAGGCCCGCGGAGACACCGCCGAAGGTCTGCCGCAGCAGGACGACGGTGGCGTCGCCGATGCGGTTGGTGCCGACGAGCTCGACGTCGTCCAGCTGGTCGCTCGTCAGCCCGAAGGCCGCCCGCTCGCCGGCGAGGAAGTCGCGGGCCGCGGTCTCGGGGTCCTTCGCGAGTCCGCGCGCGACCGGTGAGGTGCCGTCGAGCACGTAGCTGGCCGGCGCACCGAACCGGTTCCAGGTCACCGACTTCGCACCCGATGCGCGCCCGGTGTCGGTCGAGCGCTGCGCCGACGAGCGCTGCGCCGACGACGGCGCGGCCGAGCCGGTCCGCGTGTCGAGGTCGGGCAGGCCGTGGTCGTGGTCGCTCTCGCCGGGCGGGGTCGACACGATGTCGGCCGGCCCCTCCTCCGCGGCGGCCGCCTGCTGGGCGGTCACCGCCAGGCTCAGCGCGACGGCGGCGGTCAGGCCGGTCGCGACCGCGCGGGTCGCTGGGTTCCTGCGTCTCATCCGGATGCTCCTCGGTGGGGGGTCGCCACGGGAAGCACCGGGCTCCGTGGTCCACCGGGTCCCGGCGGACGACGGCCCCTGCCCCGGCCCCGTCGCGTGCCGTCCACACAACCCGCTGGAGCTCCTGAGAAGAACCTGTGAGAGACCAAGTCTTGGTCAAGTCTTCGTCAGGCCGCGGGTTCGCCGGCCGCCGGACTGGCAGAAGGTGCCAGCGGATCGGCCGGTTCACGGGCTCGGGACGACGATGGGCGCCCTCCTCCCGGCGGCTAGGTTGACGAGACGCCGACGCCCCACCCCGTCGGCGCACCGCCCCGAGCACCGAGGAGCCCCACCCGTGACCGGACCGCTGGACGGCATCACCGTCGTCGACCTCTCGCGCGCCCTCGCCGGCCCCCACGCTGCGATGCTCCTCGGCGACATGGGCGCCCGCGTCGTCAAGGTCGAGTCCCCGACCGGTGACGACACCCGCGGATGGGGACCGCCCTTCGTCGGTCCCGAGGACGACCCGGTGTCGACGTACTTCCTCTCGTGCAACCGCAACAAGGAGTCGATCGTCCTCGACCTCAAGTCCGACGACGGCCGCGAGACGCTGACCCGCCTCGTGCGTCACGCCGACGTGCTCATCGAGAACTTCCGCCCGGGTGTCCTCGACCGGCTCGGGTTCGACGTCGAGCGCCTCCACGAGCTCAACCCCGGGCTCGTCGTCCTCGCCATCAGCGGGTTCGGCCACGACGGACCCGAGGGCGGCCGCCCCGGCTACGACCAGATCGCCCAGGGCGAGGCCGGCCTGATGTCGGTGACCGGCACCGGGCCCGACGAGCCGCAGCGCGTCGGCGTGCCGATCGGCGACCTGCTGGCCGGGCTGCACGGCGCGTTCGGCGTGGCCACCGCCCTGCGCGAGCGTGAGCTGACCGGCCGCGGGCGCGTCGTGCGCACCTCGCTGCTCGCCTCGGTCGTCGGAGTGCACGCCTTCCAGGGCACCGCGTACACCGTTGCGGGACAGGTCGGTCGGGCGCAGGGCAACCACCACCCGTCGCTCGCGCCGTACGGTCTCTTCCACGCGAGCGACGGCCCGGTGCAGGTGGCCGTCGGCTCGCAGGGCCTCTGGGTGCGCTTCGCGGAGGCGTTCGACATCGACCCCGCCGACCCCCTGCTCGCCACCAACTCCGCCCGTGTCGGCAACCGCGCTCACCTCGTCGAGGTCATCGACGCCGCCTTCGCGTCGTGGCGCGCCGAGGAGCTGCTGTCCCGGCTCGCCGAGCTCGGCATCCCGTCGGGCAAGGTGCGCTCCATCGACGAGGTCTACGACTGGGAGCAGACCCGCTCGCAGGGACTCGTCATCGACGTCGAGCACCCAGTGCTCGGGCGCATCGAGCTGCCCGGTCCGCCGATCCGGTTCGACGACAACGCCTTCGGCGGCGGTCGTGACACCCACCAGCCGCCCCCCGGTCTCGGCGAGCACGACGCCACGGTCCGTGCCTGGCTCGACGAGGCGGACGCGGCCGACGCGGCCGAAGGGGGCCGCCCGTGACCGCCGAGGCGCGGGCGCGCCGGCCCGGCGCCCACGAGCTGCTCGACGCCGTGCTCGACGCGGGCAGCTTCACCTCGTGGGACGAGGCGCCCCTGAGGGTCGCGGAGCCCGGTAGCGAGTACGCCGCCGACCTGGCCGCCGCGGCCGAGCGCGCCGGCACCGACGAGTCCATCGTCACCGGCGAGGGGTGCATCGGCGGTCACCGGGTCGCGGTCGTCGTCGGCGAGTTCCGCTTCCTCGCCGGCTCGATCGGCCGGGCCGCCGCCGAGCGTGTAACCGCCGCCTTCGAGCGCGCCACCGCCGAGCGGCTGCCCCTGTTCGCCGCCCCCTCCTCCGGCGGCACGCGGATGCAGGAGGGCACGCCGGCCTTCGTGACGATGGTGAAGATCAGCGGCGCCGTCGCCGCGTTCAAGGCCGCCCGGCTGCCGTACATCACCTACCTGCGGCACCCGACGACCGGTGGCGTCCTCGCGTCGTGGGGGTCGCTCGGCCACGTGACCGTCGCCGAGCCGGGGGCGACCATCGGCTTCCTCGGCGCGCGCGTCTACGAGGCGCTGTACGACGAGCCCTTCCCCCAGGACGTGCAGGTCGCCGAGAACCTCTACGCCCACGGCCTGCTGGACGCCGTGCTGCCCGTCGAGGCGCTGACCGAGATCGCCGGCCGCTTCCTCGACATCCTCGCGGCGCCGCGCGAGCTGACCCCGGTGCCCGACGTGCCGAAGGAACCGCTCGCGGACGTCCCGGCCTGGGACTCCGTCACGCGCTCCCGCCGCCCGGAGCGGCCGGGCATCCGCGCCCTGCTGCGGCTCGGCGCGTCCGACGTGCTGCCGCTGTTCGGCACCGGCGCCGGCGAGTGGGACCGCAGTCTCTTCCTCGCGCTCGCCCGCTTCGACGGCGCGACGTGCGTCGTCCTCGGCCAGGACCGCCGGGCCGAGGCGCTCGAGGCGCCGCTCGGGCCGTCCGGGCTGCGGGTGGCCCGGCGCGGGATGAAGCTCGCGACCGAGCTCGGGCTGCCGCTGGTCAGCCTCATCGACACCGCCGGCGCCGCCCTGTCGAAGGCCGCCGAGGAGGGTGGCCTGGCCGGCGAGATCGCGCGGTGCATCGCCGAGCTCGTCACGCTGCCCGTCCCGACGGTCTGCGTCCTGCTCGGCCAGGGCACCGGGGGCGGGGCGCTCGCGCTGATGCCCGCCGACCGCGTGCTCGCGGCGCAGCACTCCTGGCTCTCGCCGCTGCCGCCGGAGGGTGCCTCGGCCATCCTCCACCGCACGACCGAGCGCGCTCCGGAGCTCGCCGACCAGCAGCGCGTGCGCTCGCTCGACCTGCTGCGCGCGGGCATCGTCGACCGCGTCGTGGCCGAGCACCCCGACGCCGCCGACGAGCCCGAGGCGTTCTGCCGCCGGCTCGCGCAGGCCGTCCGGCACGAGCTGGCCGAGCTCGCGGCGCTCGACGACGCGGCCCGGCTCACCGCCCGCCACGACCGCTGGCGCGCCCTCTGACCCCCGTCCCCCACTGATTGCGAGTTCCGCCGCCGACGCGCCGCGTCAGCGGCGTGTCGGCGGCGGAACTCGCAAGAAGTCGGAAACCCCCCGGGGAGGTCAGGCGACCGGGAGGGCGTCCTGCGCGCGCGCCGGAGCGACGACGGAGGGCCGCCGCGCACGCTGCTCGTTGAGCGCCAGCCCGACGACGGACACCAGCACGACCGCGAAGCCGAGCCACTGCGTCGCGCTGGGGCTCGCCCCGAGCCACACGACGCCGACGAGCGCCGCCGACAGCGGGAAGGCCAGCTCGGCGAGGGTCGCCCGCGACGCCGGCGTCCGCCCGAGCGCGCGGTAGTACAGGACGAGCGCGAGCAGCCCCGGCACGAGGGCCAGCAGGAGGATGTTGACGACCGCGTCCGAGCCGAGCAGCACCGGCGTGCCGGTCAGCCCGGCCGTCACCGCGAGCGTCAAGAGGCCGAAGGCGAAGCGCAGCGCCGTGAGGTCCGAGAAGCGCAGCTCGGCGGACGCCGCGCGCCCGAGCACCGTCCCCGCCGCCCACAGCGCCGCGGCGCCGACGGCCAGCAGCGCTGCCGTGGCGCTCGAGACGCTGACGGCCAGCGGGTCGGGGAAGGCCAGCAGCCACGCCCCGACGAGCGCCGGCACGGCGAACACCGCGTAGACCGGGCGCAGCCGCTCGCCGAGCAGCAGCGCCGCGAGCGCGATGGCGATGAGCGGCTGGAGCTTCTGGAGCACCTGCGGCGTGATCGGGTCGCCGGTGCGGAAGGCCGCCGTGAACAGGGTCGTCGCGAGCGCCGACGACCCGGCGCCGATGACGACGACGCTCACCTTCGTGCGCAGGGACGTCGTCCGCAGCCGCCGCAGCGCGGGCACGAGCCACGGCAGGGTGAGCACGACGAGGACGAGGTGCTCCCACAGGACGACGGCGAGGGCGGGGTACTCCGCGGCGAGCGGTCCACGCCACAGCGAGGACAGGCCCCAGAGCGAGGCGGCGAGGGCGACGAGCCAGGTGCGGTCGGACGTCCGGTCGGTCATGGACACAGCGTGGACCACGCGCGCTCCGCGGCCACCACCGGCCCCGCGAGATGTCGAGGGACGAGACACCGGCGGTCGACGTCGGACTGCCAACGCCCGGCCCGCCCTTGGGCAGAACCTGCCAACGCGGGGCCGCGTCCCGGCTCCCTAGGGTCGGTCTCCCGGGCACCCCGTCCGGCGGATCAGGGAGCGAGGTGACGGATGCGGGTCCTCCTGGCCCTCGGCGGCAACGCGATGACCGGCCCCGACGGCAGCGCGACCCCCGCCGCGCAGATCGCCGCGGTGACCGAGGCGATGGGCGCCGCCGCCCGCCTCGTCGCGGCCGGCCACGAGGTCGTCGTCACGCACGGCAACGGCCCGCAGGTCGGCAACCTGCTCGTCAAGAACGAGCTCGCCGCGCACGTCGTCCCGCCGGTGCCGCTGGACTGGTGCGGCGCCCAGACGCAGGGGACCCTCGGCTTCACGATTCTCGACGCGCTCGACGCCGCCCTCGCCGCCGCGGGCACCCCGCGGCCCGTCGCGGCCCTCGTCACCCGCACGCTCGTCGACCGCGAGGACCCCGGCTTCACGCACCCCACGAAGCCGGTCGGCCGCTACGTCGACGCCGACGCGGCCCGGCGCATGGTCGAGCACGGCCAGGTCTGGCAGGACCGCGGCGAGCGCGGCTGGCGGCGGGTCGTCGCCAGCCCCGAGCCGCTCGAGGTCCTCGACGTCCCGGCCGCCCGCACGCTCCTCGACGCCGGCTACGTCGTCGTCACGGCCGGCGGCGGCGGCATCCCCGTCGTCCGCGACGCCGACGGCACCCTGCGCGGCGTCGAGGCCGTCATCGACAAGGACCTCACCGCCGCGCTGCTCGCCCGCTCGCTCGGCGCCGACGTCCTCGTCATCGCCACCGACGTCGACCACGCCGCGGTCGGCTTCGGCACCCCGCAGCAGCGCGACCTCGGCCGGGTCACCCTCTCCGAGCTGCACGACCTCGCCGCCACCGGCGAGTTCGCGTCCGGCTCGATGGGCCCCAAGGTCGAGGCCGTCTCGCGCTTCGTCGCCGCCGGGGGACCGCGCGGCGTCATCACCTCGCTCACCCACATCACCGACGCCGTCGACGGCGGCTTCGGCACCGTCGTCGAACCCGACTGAGAGGAACATCCCGTGCCCGACGCCATCGAGGTCCGCAAGGTCCCGCTGCACACCGTCTCCGACGCCTCCGAGCTCGGCAAGCTCATCGACGCCGGCGTCATGGAGGCCGACCGCGTCATCGCCGTCATCGGGAAGACCGAGGGCAACGGCGGGGTCAACGACTACACGCGCATCATCGCCGACCGCGCCTTCCGCGAGATCCTCGTCGAGAAGGGCGCCGACCCGGCCAAGGTCAAGGAGATCCCGATCGTCTGGTCGGGCGGCACCGACGGCGTCATCAGCCCCCACGCCACCGTCTTCGCGACCGTCCCCGCCGAGCAGGCGCCGCAGACCGACGAGCCGCGCCTCACCGTCGGCTTCGCGATGAGCGAGCAGCTGGCCCCCGAGGAGATCGGCTACCTGCCGATGGTCGAGAAGGTCGCCGCCGCGGTCAAGGTCGCGATGGAGCGGGCCGGCATCACCGACCCGGCCGACGTCCACTACGTCCAGACGAAGACGCCGCTGCTCACCATCCACACGATCCGCGACGCGAAGTCCCGCGGCCAGAAGGTCTGGACCGAGCACACGCACGAGTCGATGGACCTCTCCAACGGCTGCACCGCGCTCGGCATCGCCGTCGCCCTCGGCGAGATCGAGATGCCGACCGACGCCGACGTCATGCACAACCGCGACCTGTACTCCTCGGTCGCCTCGTGCTCCTCGGGCGTCGAGCTCGACCAGGCGCAGGTCGTCGTCGTCGGCAACGCCCGCGGGGTCGGCGGTCGCTACCGCATCGGCCACTCGGTGATGAACGACGCGCTCGACCAGGACGGCATCTGGGCCGCGATCAAGGACGCCGGGCTCGACCTGCCCGAGCGCCCGCACCGCAGCGACCTCGGCGGCCGCCTCGTCAACGTCTTCCTCAAGTGCGAGGCGAGCCAGGACGGCACCGTCCGGGGCCGCCGCAACGCGATGCTCGACGACTCGGACGTGCACTGGCACCGCCAGATCAAGTCCTGCGTCGGCGGCGTCACCGCGTCGGTCACCGGCGACCCGGCCGTGTTCGTCTCCGTCTCGGCCGCCCACCAGGGCCCCGAGGGCGGCGGCCCGGTCGCGGCGATCATCGACCTCGGCGACGAGCCCACCGGCTACCGCGCCTGACGCACCCCCGAACCGGAGCCGGCCCTGCACCCCCTGCGGCAGGGCCGGCTCCTGCACGTCTGGGGCGCTGACGCATGACCGGGGACGGATGGGGTACCGGCCGCGGGTGAGCCACACCGCATCCTCGCCGTCCCCCACCCCTCCGCCGGCGCCCCCGCCCGGGCTGCTCGACCCCTCGCGCGCCGACGAGCTCGCCACCGCCCCGGACACCGCCGTCATCGACGCCCTCGCCGAGATGGTCGCCCACCCCGAGTACCCCTGTCTGGGAGCCCGGTCGGTGTTCCGTCGGGATGCCGTCACTCCGCACGTCCTCGACGACCTGATCGACGACCGGCCCGGCGGGTCGCTCGACGAGCTGGGCCGGCGGCTGCGGTCGTTCGCGGCCGCCGCCGACCCCGACGGGGACCTCGTCTCGTTCGTCGTCTGCTTCCGGGGGCCGCGGGCCGACGAGCGCGGCTTCGAGGAGCAGCTGTGGGCGGCGCTGCGCCACCTGCACGCCCAGGACGACCGGCCCTGGCCCGGCCACGTCGCGGCCGACCCCGGCGACCCGCACTTCGCCTTCAGCCACGGCGGCACCCCGTTCTTCGTCGTCGGCCTGCACCCCGGCGCCTCCCGCATCGCGCGCCGCGCGCCCGTGCCGACCCTCGTCTTCAACCTGCACGACCAGTTCGAGCGCCTGCGGGCCGACGGCCGCTACCAGCGGATGCGTGACACCATCCGTCGTCGGGACACCCACCTCCAGGGTGGCGTCAACCCGATGGTCGCCGACCACGGCACGGCGTCCGAGGCCCGCCAGTACTCCGGCCGCGCCGTGCCCGCCGACTGGACCCCGCCCTTCGCCCCGCACTCCACCCCGCAGCCCGCCCCCGTCGAGGAGCCCGCATGAACCCCGCCCGCACCCGCTTCCCCCGTGCCTCCGCGCCGCCGCCGTACGCCGGCGGGGTCGACGGCCCCGCGGACGGGTGGCACCGCATCGGCCCGCAGACCGGCGTGGCCGTCGAGCTCGCCCCCGGTGACCGGCTGACCCTCCTCGACCCGTGCGGCGAGCAGGTGAGCGACCTCTACCTCGTGCGGTCCGACGACGTCGCGGAGCAGTTCTCGTCCGGCCGGACGACGGACTTCGGCAACAGCATCTACGTCTCGACCGGCTCGATGCTCTGGAGCAACCGCTCGGGCATCCTCGCCGAGGTCGTCGACGACACGGTCGGGGTCCACGACCTCACCCTCACCCCGTGCAGCCAGGCGACCTTCGACGTCCTCTACCCCGAGTTCGACGGCGCCCCGCACCCCAGCTGCTTCGCGAACATCGTCGGCGCCCTCGAGCCGTACGGCGTCGACGCGGACCGGGTCGGGGTGACGCTCAACGTGTTCATGGACGTCTGGACCGACGAGCGCGGTGAGCTGCACATCGACCCGCCGCCGACCCGTCCGGGCGACCGCTTCACCATCGAGGCGCGCGAGCCGCTCGTCGCCGCCGTCACCGCCTGCTCGGCGGAGAAGTCGAACAACGGCCGCTGCACCCCCATCGACTACCGCGTCGACGCCGCCCCCCGCTGACCCGCGACTCCCCCCTCTCTCTCCCGCCCCCCTTTCGCGAACGCGTGTGGAACCGCCGGGGAAGCCCGGCGGTTTCACACGCGTTCGCGGAGAGGAGCGGGGCTCGGGGTCGGTCGAAACGGACGGTCGGAGCCGGAGCGGCTGCGGCGCCCCCGCCCGGCTGGAGCTCTGGACCGGGTGCCAGTGGAGCGGGCTCCTCGGCGCACGGACGGACGGTCTCCTCCCCCTCTGAGTCCCCCACCCCTCCGACGCCCACGCCCCTCCCGCGAACGCGTGGGGTCGGCAGGGGGCCGGGGGCGGTAGGTTCCGGTCGTGGACACCGCCGAGGAGCAGCCCGACGAGGAGATCGACGAGGCCTTCGAGCGACTGCTCGAGGAGGGGCGCGACCGGCTGGAGCGACCGATCTGGACGTTGCTGCCGACCGGCCTGCTCGGCGGCATCGACGTCGGCGTCGGCATCCTCGCCTACCTCGTCGTCAAGCACGAGACGGGCAGCCAGCTGCTCGCCGCGCTCGCGTTCTCGGTCGGGTTCGTGGCGCTGCTCCTCGCGCGCAGCGAGCTGTTCACCGAGAACTTCCTCGTGCCCGTGACCACGGCAGTCGCCGAGAAGGGCAACTGGGGCCGGCTGCTGCGCCTGTGGGTCGTCACGCTCCTGACGAACGTCGCCGGCGGCGCGGTCATCATCTGGGTCATCCTCGTCGCCCGGCCCGACCTCGCCGAGGTGACCCGCGAGACGGGCGAGCACTACGCCGAGCTGGGCATCAGCGCCAAGAGCTTCATGCTCGCCGTGCTCGGCGGCCTCGTCATCACCCTGATGACCCGGATGCAGAACAGCACCGACAGCATGGGCGTCAAGATCGTCCCCGCGATCCTCTTCAGCGCGGTGCTCGTCGGCGCCGAGCTCTTCCACGCCGTGCTCGACCAGATCCTCATCATCGGTGCGGCGATCGCGGGCTCCGACATCACGATCGGGCAGTTCCTCACCGCGCTCGTGTGGGCGAGCCTCGGCAACGTCGTCGGGGGCGTCGGCTTCGTGACGTTCCTGCGGCTCGTGCGCTCCGCGCCGCGGGTCGAGGACGAGCGCGAGCGGTCGGCGACGGCCTGACCCGCGCCCGCCCCCGACCCGCGGCCGGGGGCGCGACCCGTCAGTGCGCGAAGTGGCGGGTGCCGGTGAAGTACATCGTCACGCCGGCGGCCTGCGCGGCGGCGACGACCTCGGGGTCGCGCATCGAGCCGCCGGGCGCCACGACCGCGCGGACGCCGGCGTCGAGCAGCACCTGGAGGCCGTCGGCGAACGGGAAGAACGCGTCCGACGCCGCGACCGAGCCGCGCGCCCGCTGCGCCCCCGCGCGGGTCACCGCGAGGTGGCAGGAGTCGACCCGGTTGACCTGGCCCATGCCGATGCCGACGGACGCGCCGTCCTTGGCGAGGAGGATGGCGTTGGACTTGACCGCGCGCACCGCCCGCCACGCGAACTGGAGGTCGGTCAGCGTGCGCTCGTCGGCGGCGTCGCCGGACACCAGGCGCCAGTGCGCGGCGTCGTCGCCGCCGGTCGTGGCGCCCTGGTCGTCGCGGACCACGGCGTCGACCGCGTCGCGGACCTGCAGGAGCACACCGCCGGAGACGGCGCGGAACTCGACCGGGTCGCTGAAGCGCTCGACGCCCTCGGGCAGGCGCAGCAGCCGGCGGTTCTTCTTCTCGCGGAGGATCTCGAGGGCGTCGTCGTCGAACGCCGGCGCGACGATCACCTCGCTGAAGACGTCGTTCGTCGCCAGCGCCATCTCGCGGGTCACCGGGCGGTTGGTCGCGATGATGCCGCCGAAGGCCGACACCGGGTCGCAGTCGTGCGCGGCGGTGTACGCCTCGGCGACCGTCTCGCCGACCGCGATGCCGCACGGGTTGGCGTGCTTGATGATCGCGACCGTCGGCTGGTCGCCGTGGTCGTACGCGGCGCGCAGCGCGGCGTCGGCGTCGACGTAGTTGTTGTACGACATCTCCTTGCCGGCCAGCTGCTCGGACTGCGCCAGGCCGGGCCGCCAGTGCGTGTAGAGCGCGGCGCGCTGGTGCGGGTTCTCGCCGTAGCGCAGGACCGCGGACTTCTCCCAGGTCGCGCCGGTCCACGCCGGGAAGCCGGTGCCGTCCGAGGTGTCCGCGTAGGCGTTGCCCATCCAGGAGGCGACGGCGACGTCGTAGCTCGCGGTGTGCGCGAACGCCTCGGCCGCGAGGCGCTTGCGCTGCTCGAGGGTGAAGCCGCCGGAGCGCACCGCCTCGAGGGCGACACCGTAGGCCGCGGGGTCGGTGACGACCGCGACGCTCGGGTGGTTCTTCGCGGCCGCGCGGACCATCGAGGGGCCGCCGATGTCGATCTGCTCGACGCACTCGTCGGGCGTCGCGCCGGAGGCCACGGTCTCGCGGAAGGGGTAGAGGTTGACGACGACGAGCTCGAACGCCTCGACGCCGAGGTCCTCGAGCTGCGTGAGGTGGTCGGGCTTGCGCGTGTCGGCGAGCAGGCCGGCGTGGACGTGCGGGTGGAGGGTCTTGACGCGGCCCTCGAGGCACTCGGGGAAGCCGGTCAGCTCCTCGACGCGCGTGACGGGCAGGCCGAGCGACTCGATGAGCGCGGCGCTGCCGCCGGTCGAGACGAGCGTGACGCCGGCGTCGTGCAGGCCCTGCACGAGCTCGGGCAGGCCGGTCTTGTCGTAGACGGAGACGAGGGCGCGACGCACAAGGCGGACGTCCTGGGTCGGGCCGGGGGCGGAGACGGATGCCATGGAGGGCTCCTCGGGGTCGACGGGGTCGGTCCCGGAGCACCCAGGCGGGCGATGCCCCGACTGCAGACTTCCCGGTGGTGACCCACCCGCGCCAGTCGTCGTCTTCACTCTAGCGAGGTGCTGCGACGCCGCCCAAACGCTCCCGGTCAGCGGGCGTAGGGCGACGGGGGCAGCGGGTCGGGCCAGGAGCCGCCGAGCACCCTGTCGACGTCGAGGACGACGACGACCCGCTCGGGGTTCGGCCGGGGCGGTCGGTACCGGACGGCGTAGCGCTGCTCGGCGTCGCGGACGGCGTCGGCGTCCTCGAGCACCCGGGTCGTCCCCTCGAACGTGACCCACCGCCGCCCCTCGTGCTGGGTGAGCGACGCGCGACGTCCGGCCCGCGCCTGGACGACCTTCGCACTCGAGCGCCCGGCGATGACCCGGGCGACGAGCAGCTCCTCGTCCCAGGTGAAGCCGACCGGCACGCTGTGCGGGCTGCCGTCGCGGCGCAGCGTCGTCAGGGTCGCGAGGTGGCGTTCGCGGAGGAAGGCGAGGACGTTCGGCGCGAGCGCGTCGGGGGTCAGCGCCACGAGCGGTCCTGCGCGAGCCGGGTCAGCACGTCGACGAGCATCCCGCGCTCCTGCTCCTTGATGCGCTCGTGCAGCGAGGCGGCGTCGTCGCCGTCCTCGACGCGCACGGCGCGCTGGTCGATGATCGGCCCGGTGTCGACCCCCGCGTCGACCCAGTGGCAGGTGCAGCCGGTGACCTTGACCCCGTGGGCGAGCGCGTCGCGCACGCCGTGCGCGCCCGGGAAGCTCGGCAGCAGAGCGGGGTGGGTGTTGACCACCCGGAACGCCTCGAGGAAGGCCGGCCCCAGCACCTTCATGAAGCCCGCGGACACGACGAGGTCGGGGTCGTGGGCGGCGACGAGGCGCGCGAGGGCGGCGTCCCAGTCGGCGCGGGTGTCGTGGTCGGGCACCCGGCAGACGAACGTCGGGATGCCGCGCTCCTGCGCCCGCTCGACCCCGCGCGTGCCGTCGCGGTCGGCTCCGACGACGACGACCTCGAGGGGCGCGTCGCCGGCGTCGAGGACCGCCTGGAGGTTGGTCCCGGAGCCGGAGACGAGCACGGCCAGCCGCAGCGGGCCACCTGACCCCGCGCTCACCGGCGCAGCCGCCACGCGTCACGCAGGACGAAGAGGACGGCGCCGACGACGAGCCACGCGAGCGCCGAGAGCGCCATCTCGAGGGCCGGGGCCCCGACCGACGACAGCCGGTAGGCCCCGAGCGACCCGCCGCCGACGGCGTCGAGCAGCCCGATGGCGAGCGCCGTGACGACGCACGAGGACACGGCGACGACGAGCTTGGTGCGCAGCCGGGCGAGCCGGGCCACGGTCGCGACGGCGCGACGCCCGACCCACATCCCGGCGCCGACGAGGAGCAGCACGCAGACGACGCCGACGAGCCCCGGGAAGCGCCCCGGCTGGGGCAGCGCACCGAGCGCGGGGACCATCGGCAGCAACCCCGTCTCCGAGCCGTCCCACGTGACGGAAGCGCCCTCGACGACCGAGAAGCCCGGGCCGGCGACGAACGAGACGACCCACAGGCCGAGGTTGGCCAGGCCGGCCAGCTGCCCCGCGAGGAGCACCGCGACGCCGACACCGGAGGGGGCGAGGTCGGACTGGATCGACACGACCCGCGGCCACGCGAGGAGCACCGCGAGGAGGACGGCGACCATCCCGACCATGATCAGGAGGCCGGCGCCCGCGAGCCCCGGGCCGACCGAGCGACGGATGCTGTCGGGCAGCGGGAGGAGCAGGCGCGGCCCGAGGACGTCGGGGTCGTCGCGGCCGACGGCGCGCAGCGCGTATCCGAGCCCCACGAGGGGCACGAGGACCGCCGGCAGGAGCAGCGTCCAGGGCCGGGGCGGCAGCGGGCCGTTCGCGGCGAGCACCCAGCCGATGCCGACGACGGCCGCGTAGCCGGCCCACCAGGCCCCGACCGCGGCGGCCAGCGGGCGCGGCAGCAGGCCGGCCCACCACTCCCCCTCGGAGCTGACCCGGACCATCGCCTCGCGCGCGCCCAGGCGGGCGACGAGCACGAGGACACCGAGGAGCAACAGGGGCGTCAGGGCGATGGTGGCGGTCCCGACCCCGAGGTGGGCGCCGCCGGCGAGCAGCCAGGCCGAGGCGCCGACCGCCGTCGCCGACGACCCGTCCGAGCTCGAGAGCGGGTCGGCCGCCCACGCCGCGAGGACCGGCCCGACGACGAGCACCGCGGACACGAGCCCGGTCGCGACGCCGATGAGCCCGGAGCGCCGCCAGCCGGGCGCCAGCGGGTGGACGTGGCCACCGGCGGGCTCGGTGCCGGCCGGTGAGGACGTGGTGCGGTCCGTGACGGTCATCGCGGACCAGTCTGCGGCACGGTCAGCCGCGAGCCGTGGTGCCGCGCCGTGCGGCGGCGGGGTCGGCGACGGAGCAGGGTCGGGCCCACCGGTCGAGAGAACAGGACACGCCGCCGGCGCACGGGCGCGGGCGGCGTGTCCTGTTCGCTCGACGGGGTGGGGGCACCCCGAGCGGGCGGTCGGTCGCGGTGGCGTCAGCCGGCGAGCGACTCCATGATGCCGCGCATCAGCTGGGCGGTCTCGGACGGCGTCTTGCCGACCTTGACACCGGCGGCCTCGAGGGCCTCCTTCTTCGCCTGCGCCGTGCCGGACGAGCCGGACACGATGGCGCCGGCGTGGCCCATCGTCTTGCCCTCGGGGGCGGTGAAGCCCGCGACGTAGCCGACGACCGGCTTGGTCACGTGGTCCTTGATGTACGCCGCCGCGCGCTCCTCGGCGTCACCGCCGATCTCGCCGATCATGACGATCGCGTCGGTCTCGGGGTCGTTCTCGAACGCCTCGAGGCAGTCGATGTGCGTCGTCCCGATGACCGGGTCACCGCCGATGCCGACCGCGGACGAGAAGCCGAAGTCCCGCAGCTCGTACATCATCTGGTAGGTCAGCGTGCCCGACTTCGAGACCAGGCCGATGCGGCCGCCGCCCGAGATGTCGGCCGGGATGATGCCGGCGTTGGAGGCGCCGGGGCTGATCAGGCCCGGGCAGTTCGGGCCGATGATCCGGGTGCCGCCCTTCTGCGCGGCGTAGTTGTAGAACTCCGCGGTGTCCTTGACGGCGACGCCCTCGGTGATGACGACGAGCAGCGGGATGCCCGCGTCGATCGCCTCGACGGCGGCGGCCTTGGTGAAGGCGGCGGGGACGAACGCGACGCTGACGTCGGCGCCCGTCTTCTCCATCGCCTCGGCGACGGTGCCGAACACGGGGACGGAGACGCCGTCCTCGAACTCGACGTCGGTGCCCGCCTTGCGGGGGTTGACGCCGCCGACGATGGCGGTGCCGGAGCGCAGCATCCGCTGCGTGTGCTTCATGCCCTCGGAGCCGGTCATGCCCTGGACGATGACCTTGGAGTCCGCGGTGAGGAAGATGGCCATGGGTGTCTGTTCTCTCTTCTCGCTCGCTCGGGTCAGTTCTGGGAGGCCAGCTCGGCGGCCTTGCGCGCGGCGCCGTCCATCGTCTCCTCGATGAGGACGAGCGGGTGGTTGCGCTCGGCGAGGATGCGGCGGCCCTCCTCGACGTTGTTGCCGTCGAGCCGGACGACGAGCGGCTTGGTGGCCTCGTCACCGAGGGCGTCGAGCGCCCCGACGATGCCGTTGGCGACCGCGTCGCACGAGGTGATGCCGCCGAAGACGTTGACGAACACCGACTTCACCTGCTCGTCGCCGAGGATGATGTGCAGCCCGTTGGCCATCACCTCGGCCGAGGCGCCGCCGCCGATGTCGAGGAAGTTGGCCGGCTTCTGGCCGCCGAACTCCTCGCCGGCGTAGGCGACGACGTCGAGGGTGCTCATGACGAGCCCGGCGCCGTTGCCGATGATGCCGACCGAGCCGTCGAGCTTGACGTAGTTGAGGCCCTTCTCCTTGGCCGCGGCCTCGAGCGGGTCGGCGGCGGCGGAGTCCTCGAGGGCCTCGTGGTCGGGGTGGCGGAAGTCGGCGTTGGCGTCGAGCGAGACCTTGCCGTCGAGGGCGACGATGTCGCCGTCCTCGGTCCTCACGAGCGGGTTGACCTCGACGAGGGTGGCGTCCTCCTCGCGGTAGACCGTCCAGAGGGTCTTGAGGACCGGCTCGATCTTCGCGGCGACCTCGCCCTCGAAGCCCGCGGCCTCGACGATCTCGCGGGCCTTGGCGTCGTCGATGCCGGTGTTGGGGTCGACGGCGATCCGCGCGAGGGCCTCGGGGCGCTCGACGGCGAGCTGCTCGATCTCCATCCCGCCCTCCTTGCTGCACATCGCGAGGTAGGTGCGGTTCGCGCGGTCGAGCAGGATGGAGAAGTAGTACTCCTCGGCGATCCGGGCGCCCTGCGCGATCATCACGCGGTGCACGGTGTGGCCCTTGATGTCCATCCCGAGGATGGCGCTCGCGTGCTCCTGCGCCTCGTCGGCGCTCTTGGCGACCTTGACGCCGCCGGCCTTGCCGCGCCCGCCGGTCTTCACCTGGGCCTTGACGACGGTGACGCCGCCGCTCGCGGTGCCGATGCGCTCGGCCGCCTCCCTCGCCTCCTCGGGCGTGGTGGCGACGGCCCCGGCGAGCACGGGGACACCGTGCTTCTCGAACATGTCACGGGCCTGGTACTCGAAGAGGTCCACGAGGCGATCCGTCCTCACTGTCGGCGAAAGTGGTCCGCAGGGCAGCGTATCCGCGCCACGTCGCAGGGCCGAACCCGAGGCGTCCGATGGGGGGAATCTCACGCCGACCGGGCCGTCGACGCGGCGACCGGCGCCCGTCCCGGCGGGCCGGAGGACGCCGCAGGGGCGGCCCGGCCGGTGGCCGGACCGCCCCTGGGAGGGCGTCGAGGGCGTCAGCCCACGGACACCGCGGTGTCGTCGACGACGAACGAGGTCTGCAGCGAGGAGTCCTCGGTGGCGGTGAACTTCACCGTCACGGCCTTGCCCTTGTAGGGCAGCAGGTTGAAGGACTTCTGCACGTACGAGCTGTTCTTGTTCGCGTTGGAGTACGTCGCGAGCGTCGTCGTCGTGCCGCCGACCACGACCTGGGCCTTCATCGTGTCGTAGGCGGTCGACGTGGTCTCGGCCGTGTCGATGCGGACCCAGAACGAGAGGGTCGCAGCCGTCGCGGTCGAGGGGATGGTCACCGTCTGCTGCTCGGTCTCGGTGCCGGTGGTGCCGTTGCCGCCGAGCCACAGCTTCCAGCTGCCGGTGCGCGCCGGGCGGCCGGTGTTGTTCGTGATCGGGCCGGCCGTGCCGGTCCACACCGTGGCGCCGGACTCGAAGCCCGCGTTCTGGAGCAGGTTGCCGCTGGTGGGCGGCGGGGTGGTCGTGCCACCGCAGCTCTGCGCGCCGGCCGGGACCGAGATGGCCGAGAAGGCGCTCTCGACCGCGGTGCAGACCGCGGCGTTGCTCGGGAAGAGCTCCTTGGCGGAGGCGATGGCGCCCTCGCGGGCCGCGGCGTAGTTGCTCGTCGAGGTCAGCTTGGTCGCGAGGGTGCGGTACCAGACCTTCTCGATGTTCGAGCGGCCCGCGCCGGTGACGGTCGAGCCGTTGCAGGTCGGGCTGTTGTACGAGACGCCGTTGACCGTCTTCGCGCCGCTGCCCTCGGAGGCGAGGAAGAACCAGTGGTTGAGCGGGCCCGAGGAGTAGTGCGGGTCGAGGTTCTTCGTGCCGGTGGTCCAGCAGTCCTGGCTGGCACCGTCCTTGCTCGGCTTGTCCATGTAGCGCAGCGGGGTGCCGTTGCCGTTGATGTTGATCTTCTCGCCGATGAGGTAGTCGCCCGGGTCGGCCGAGGAGTTCGCGTAGAACTCGACGGCGGTGCCGAAGATGTCCGAGGTCGCCTCGTTGAGGCCGCCCGCGTCGCCCGTGTAGGCCAGGCCCGCGGTGTTCTCGGTGACACCGTGGCTCATCTCGTGCGCGGCGACGTCGATGCTCGTCAGCGGGTGGGTGTTGCTCTTCCCGTCGCCGTAGGTCATCTGGGTGCCGTCCCAGAACGCGTTGACGTAGGCGTTGCCGTAGTGGACGCGGCTGCGGGCGCCCCGGCCGTCGTTCCAGATGCCGGCCCGGCCGAGGACGTTGGTGTAGTAGTCGTAGGTCTTCTCGGCGCCGTACTCGGCGTCGACGGCCGCGGTCTGGCGGTTGGAGGCCGTGCCGTCGCCCCAGACGTTGTCGGCGTCGGTGAACTGAGTGCCGGCCGCGGTCGAGCTCGTCGAGCCGTTGAGGTCGGTCGTGTAGTTGCCGTGGCTGTCCTTGAGCAGCCACGCGGAGCCGCTCTGCGTCGTGTTGAGCGTCACCGTGCCCGAGTACATCGAGTTGCCGGTGCCGTTGACGATCTCGTCCCAGCTCGAGACGACCGCGCCGGTGCTCGCGTCGACGATCGTGTGCAGGCGGCTCGGGGTCTGGTCGGCCTTGACCCCCGTGGTGACGACGTCGTACGCCAGGCGGGGGCTGCCCGAGCCCGCCCAGACCACGAGCTCGCCCTGGCTCTTCTCGCCGGAGGCCTTCGAGCGCTCGGCGCCCGTCGCGACCGCGGCGGTCTTGGCGAGCTTCGGGGTCGTCGAGGGGGCGGCGACGGACTTGCGGCCGGCGTTGTAGCGGACCTCCTCGAGGGCGCCCTTGGCGCTCTTCTCGACGACGAGGTCGCCGCCGACGACGCGCAGGCCGTTCCAGGTGCGGTCGTAGCGGGTGTGCGTCGTCCCGTCCTTGTCGGTGATGACGGACCGGGGGACGAGCTTCTCGGCCGCGGCCAGCCCGAGGGCGGCGTGGTCGGAGCCCGCGGCGACCGCGGAGGGGGAGGAGGCCGGGGTGCCGGCGGAGGGGGCGCCGACGGCGCTGGCGGAGGTGGTGCCGGCGACGATCGTCGCGAGGGCGGCGCCGAGGGCCAGGCCGGTGGTGAGTCGTCTCACGGTCGGAGATCTCCTTGGGGAGGGGGGTGCACCCGTGTTCGGGCACGGGTGGAAACATCCAACTCGGATGCCGTGCAGGACAAGGCATCTTGCGAAAGATTGACCGTCCCGCCGGAACTCTTTACCGGTCTGCGGGGGGACCTTGACCTATCCCGTGGGCCGCCTGTGAGTCCCGCTCGCCCACCGGTCGACGGCCGGTTTCCCCCGTGCTAGTGCCGCGCCTACAGTGAGGCCGCGATGACGAGCCTCCAGCGGCTGCGCGGCGCCCCCACCCCGGACGCCGCGCCCTCCGCCCCGAGGGGCGACTCGCCGTGCCGTGCGCTCGCCGGCGGGGTGCGGGCCCTCGGTGACCCGGCCGTGCTGGCCGGCGCCGCGGTGGAGGCGGTCTGGCTCGGGGCGCACCTGACGACCTGGCCGCTCGGGCTGGTGGGCTCCGGCCGCTCCGGTGCCGGTCCCGCCTACCGCGTCGAGCACCTCCCCCCGGTGCAGCGCGGGATGCTCGTGGCCGACGTCGAGGCCGCGGGGACCCCGATCCTGCTCGTGCACGGCATCGTCAGCAACCGCTCGGTCTTCACGGTGCTGCGCCGCGGCCTGACCCGCCGGGGCTTCTCGAACGTCTTCGCGATGAACTACTCGACGGTCGCGACGGACGTCCGCACCGCGGCCCTGCGCCTGGCCGACGAGGTGGAGTCGGTCTGCGAGCAGACGGGGTTCGAGCGCATCCACGTCATCGGGCACAGCCTCGGCGGGCTCATCGCCCGCTACTACGTGACGCGGCTCGGGGGCGACGCGCGGGTGCACACGCTCGTCACCCTCGGGACCCCGCACGAGGGGACGTGGGCCGCCTACGCCCTGCCGACCCGGCTGCTGCGCCAGATGCGTCCCGGCAGCGGGCTGATGCGCGAGCTCGCGCGGCCCGTGCGCGGCTGCCGCACCCGCTTCCTCGTGTACTGGTCCGACACCGACGCCGTCATCGTGCCGCAGCGCTCGGCGGCGCTTCGGCATCCCGACCTCGCGACCCGGTCGGTCCGGCTGCACGGCGCCGGGCACCTCACCCTGCCGATGCTCGGCGAGGTCGTCCACGGCATCTCGACCGCGCTGACCCAGCTCGACGCCGACGGCAGCACGGTGCGCCGCGGCGTCGTCCCCCTCTCCCGCCGCGGCTGACCCCGCACGTGCGGGGTTGTCGCGGTCCGAACCGGGCCGCGGAGCGCGGAAAGCCCGCACGTGCGGGGTTGTCGCTGTCCGCACCGGGACCAGAGCGCGGAAAGCCCGCACGTGCGGGGTTGTCGCTGTCCGCACCGGGACCAGAGCGCGGAAAGCCCGCACGTGCGGGGTTGTCGCGGTCCGAACCGGGCCGCGGGCACGACAAGCCCGCACGTGCGCGGTTGTTGCTGTCCGGACCGCCCTCGGGGCACGAAAAGCCCGCACGTGCGGGGTCATCGCTGTCCGGACCGCCCTCGGAGCGCGGAAAGCCCGCACGTGCGGGGTTGTCGCTGTCCGAACCGGGCCCGCAGCACGTGATGCCCGGCTCCTGAGACGGCTCACAGGCGTGCCCGGCGTCACGCGCGGCACCGTTTTCGCAGGTCAGCGGGCTGGGCACCGACATCGATGTCAGCCGGCCGGAGCGGTCGTCCACACCCCCGCCTTTGTGTCACGGAATGGTCACGGTACGGTGTACCGGCCCCGCCAGGCCCCTGCCGTCGACACCCCCGAGGTCCCCCCCCGTCGTGAGTTCCCGGTCGTACACCGGGCGCCACTACGCCGGACGCCACCGCGTCCAGCGCCGCGCCCGCACCCCCCGCGCCCTCAGCCCGGGGTTCGTCCTCCCGACCGTCGCCGCGGCCGGCCTCGTCGTCACCGCGACCGGCGCGAGCATGGCCGAGTCGGCCACCGCCCAGCCGTTCGAGCTGACCAGCTCGCAGAGCGCGATGGTCCGCACCCAGCAGGCCGCCGACGTCGAGACGGGCGCCGAGCTGGCCAACCGCCGCCAGGACGCGAGCATCCAGTCCGCAGCCCTCCAGGGCCGGACGGAGGCCAAGGTGCGGGCCGCCCGCGCCGCCGAGCGCCGCGCCGCGCAGGTCGCCAAGGCCAAGGCCGAGGCCGAGAAGCAGGCCAAGAAGTGGGTCCGCCCGATCGGCGTCTGGAACATCACCTCCGGCTACGGCTGGCGCTGGGGCAAGAACCACGACGGCATCGACCTCGGCGCGCCGACCGGCACCCCCCTCTCGGCGATGTCCAAGGGCACGGTCATCGGCGCCGGCTGGCACGACAGCTTCGGCTACAAGGTCGAGATCAAGTACTGGGACGGCAGCATCTCCTGGTACGGCCACATGAGCCGCATCGACGTCACCGAGGGCCAGGAGGTCATGCCCGGTGACCGCGTGGGCCTCGTCGGCAACACCGGCCACTCCTTCGGCTCGCACCTGCACCTCGAGTTCCAGCGGACGACCGCGAGCGACACCCCGCTCGACCCGGTGCCCTGGCTCAAGGACCACGGCCTCTGGTGACCTCGGTGCCGCCACGGCGGCACCCTCGACGATCGACGACCCCGGCGCATCCCGCCGGGGTCGCGGCGTCCCCGGCTAGAGCTTCTCGAGCGGGGCGAAGCGCAGGACGAACCGCTTGACGCCGAGCTCGCCGCCGAAGTCGACCTCGGCCTGCGTCTTGTCGCCCTCGCCGAGCGTGCGCACGACCGAGCCGAGCCCGTAGGTGTCGTGGGTGACCTTGTCGCCGGGCGCGAGCTGGATGACCGGCCGGTTGCCGGGCGAGCGCACCCCGGGCCGGGCCGCGAGGGTCGCGACGGCCGGCCGCTGGTCGCGACGACCGACCGCCGCCGCCCCGGAGAGCTCGCGCTCCCACTCGAGCAGCTCGGCCGGGATCTCGTCGAGGAAGCGCGAAGGCGGGTTGTACTGCGGTGAGCCCCACGCGGATCGGACCGCGGCGCGCGAGAGGTGCAGCCGCTCGCGGGCACGGGTGATGCCGACGTACGCGAGGCGGCGCTCCTCCTCGAGCTCCTTGGCGTCGCCGAGGCTGCGCAGGTGCGGGAAGGTGCCGTCCTCCATGCCGGTGAGGAACACGACGGGGAACTCGAGCCCCTTGGCCGTGTGCAGCGTCATGAGGGTGACGACGCCCTGCTCCTCGGCCTCGGCGCTGTCGGGGATCTCGTCGGCGTCAGCGACGAGCGAGACCCGCTCGAGGAAGTCCTCGAGGCTGATGACCTCGCCGGTCTCGCGGCGCGCGTCGTCGAACTCGCGGGCGACGGCGACGAGCTCGGCGAGGTTCTCGACGCGCGTCTCGTCCTGCGGGTCGCGACTGTCGCGCAGCTCGGTGAGGTACCCCGTGCGGTCGAGGATCGCCTCGAGCAGGTCGGCGACCCCGGTCTCCTCGTCGTCGCGCACGCGCCCGAGGTCCTCGAGGATCTGGGTGAAGCCGCGGATGGCGGCGACCGACCGCGTCGCGATGCCCGGCGCGTCCTCGGGCCGCCCGAGGGCCGCGACGAACGGGATGCGCTCGCGCTCGGCGAGCGCGGCGACGCAGGCCTCGGCGCGGTCGCCGATGCCGCGCTTGGGGACGTTGATGACCCGCCGGAGGTTGACGGTGTCGGTGGGGTTGGACAGCACCCGCAGGTAGGCCAGCGCGTCCTTGACCTCGCGGCGCTCGTAGAACCGGGTGCCGCCGACCACCTTGTAGGGCAGCCCGACCCGCACGAACACCTCCTCGAGCGCACGGCTCTGCGCGTTGGTGCGGTAGAAGACGGCGACGTCGCCGGGGCGGGCCTCGTGCGCGTCGGTCAGCCGGTCGATGGTGCGCGCGACGAACGAGGCCTCGTCGTGCTCGTTGTCGGCGACGTACCCGATGATCCGGGCGCCGTCGCCGCTGTCGGTCCAGAGGTTCTTCGGCCGCCGGCCCTCGTTGCGCGCGATGACGGCGTTGGCCGCCCGCAGGATGGTCTGGGTCGAGCGGTAGTTCTGCTGGAGGAGGATGGTCCGCGCCTGCGGGTAGTCCTCCTCGAACTCCTCGATGTTGCGGATCGTCGCGCCGCGGAAGGCGTAGATCGACTGGTCGGCGTCTCCGACGACGACGAGCTCGCTCGGCTCGACGCCGTGCTCGGTGCGCGTCGCCTCGGAGCCGACGAGCTCCTTGACTAGCTGGTACTGCGCGTGGTTGGTGTCCTGGTACTCGTCGACCATGACGTGCCGGAAGCGGCGCCGGTAGTGCTCGGCGACGTCGGGGAAGGCCTGGAACATGTGGACCGTCGTCATGATGAGGTCGTCGAAGTCCATCGCGTTGGCCTGCCGCAGCCGCCGCTGGTACTCGGTGTAGGCCTCGGCGAGGACCTGCTCCTGGTGCGTGCCCTCCTGCGCGACCCGGCTCGCGAAGGTCTCCTCGTCGACGAGCTCGTTCTTGAGGTTGGACACCTGGTGCCCGAAGGCCCGCGGGTTGTAGCGCTTGGGGTCGAGGTCCATGTCGCGCAGGACCATCGCCATGAGCCGCTGACTGTCGGCGGCGTCGTAGATGGAGAACTGCGAGCGCATCCCGACCTTGTCGGCCTCACGGCGCAGGATGCGGACGCACGCGCTGTGGAAGGTCATGACCCACATCGCCTTGGCGCGCGGGCCGACGAGGTCGGCGACCCGCTCGCGCATCTCGGCGGCAGCCTTGTTCGTGAAGGTGATGGCGAGGACCTGGCCCGGCTGCACGCCGCGGTCGGCGAGCAGGTGCGCGATGCGGTGGGTCAGCACCCGGGTCTTGCCCGAACCCGCGCCGGCGACGATGAGCAGCGGCGGACCCTCGTGGAGCACGGCCTCGCGCTGCTGCGGGTTGAGCCCCTCGAGCAGGGCCGCGGCGTCGAGGCGGCGGCCCGGACCGCCGTCGGGACCCCGGCCCTCGGCGGCCGCCTCGGCCCACGTCGGCACCCCGGCGGCGTTGACGAGAGCCGCCTGGGCGCTCGCGTGGGTCGCGGGGTCGGCAGGGTGAGTCTGGCCGAAGTCGAGGCCGTCGAAGAGGGTGCTCATCTCGGGGTCCACCCTACGTCGCGGCGCCGACGGCCCGGACATGGCGGACCCCCGGAGCGCTCGACCGGTGCAGGGGTTCCGATCGGGGCGACCCGGGGGTCTTGACCCAACGGTAGAGCCGACGCGAGCACGCCGTCTAGGGTTTGTCCAAGCAAATTTCCCCAGGGTGGAACAGCCCGGTCCGGTCAGAACCGCCGGCGGTTGCCCGTTCCCGCGAGGAGGGAGCGCACGCGGGCCCACCACGACCGGTGGTCGGCCGGCGAGCGCGGCATCGTCTGAACCCCCGGCGATGGCAGCACGAACGAGAGCGCCATCCCGCCGTGACCCACCGCGAGCAGCACCCGGCGCGGGACCGAGAAGAGGGTCCGGCCGTCGCCGTCGGGTCCCAGGACCCGCTGCACGACGACGAGCGTGAGCACGATCAGCACGGCCCAGGTGAGCACGGCGACCACGGCGTCGAGCGGGGACCGGCCCCTCCCCACCCGGCGGCCCGCCCGCCGCTCGAGCCACAACCCGACCGTCCACGGGTAGACCCCGCCCACGACCGCCGCGCCGGCCACCGCCGACACGAGGAACGGGGTGACCCGGACCGCGCCGCCCCACGGGACGGGCGAGGTGAACGCCGTGAGGACCAGCCAGAACCCGGGGAAGGCCACCGCGGTGGCGACCATCAGCCCGAGCACCCGGAGGACCCCGGGCGGGCGGGCCCACTGCGCGGCGTAGTCGGTGGGCTGGCCGAACGCCTCGACCGGGTCCTCCCCGGTGGCCTCGACGTGGGCCAGCACGTCCTGGACGACGACGCGCACCCTCGACTCCGGCAGGCCGGCCAGCCGCAGCTGGCTCGCGAGCACCCGGCAGTACTCGAGCACGTCGACACGCATCCCGTCGACCGGTCGCATCCCCTCCACGTCAGACCTCGAGCGCTCTCGTCATCCGGTCGGCGAAGGACGACCACCCGTCACGGCCCTCGGCGAGGACCTGTCGTCCCGCCGGGGTCAGCGCGAAGTAGCGGCGCGCCGGGGCCCCGTCTGCCACCGTCCACTCGCTCTGCACGAGGCCGTCGTCCTCGAGCCGGCCGAGCAGCGGGTACACCGTGCCGCCGCGCAGGCCGGGCAGCCCGGCGTCGGCGAGCGAACGCAGCAGCGAGTACCCGTACGCCGACCCCTCACGGGCGAGCACGGCGAGCACCGCGAGGTCGAGGACCCCCTTGAGCCACTGGCTCTCGCGGTCCGGCCGCACCACCTCCCCCATACCGCCCAGCATCGGGGCCCTAGGTAGCGGTGTCAACTAGTCGGTGATGCGACTGCCCGACGCGCGGTCGCGCGCTCCGGACCACCCGTCGGTGCCAGGCCCTAGCGTGGGCCCATGGCCTCGCGCAAGGGTGAGTTCGGGGAGCCCGTCGTCCTCGACGTCGACGGCTTCGACGTGCGCGTCTCCAGCCCCGAGCGGGTCTACTTCCCGGCGCGCGGCGAGACCAAGCTGGACCTCGTGCAGTACTACCTGTCGGTCGGCGACGGCATCGTCCGGGCGCTGCGCGAGCGGCCGTGCATGCTCCACCGCTTCCCCGACGGCGTGGCGGGCGCCAAGGTGCACCAGAAGCGGCTGCCGCGCGGCGCCCCGCCATGGGTCGAGACCGTGCGCCTGCACTTCCCGCGCTACGGCCTCCACGCCGACGAGCTGTGCGTCACGCGGCTCGCCGACGTCGCCTGGGCGTGCCAGATGAGCACCGTCGAGTTCCACCCCTGGAACAGCCGCCGCGCCGACACGGAGCAGCCCGACGAGTGGCGCATCGACCTCGACCCGATGCCGGACGCGCCGTTCTCGAAGGTCCGGCGGGCCGCCCACGTCGCCCACGAGGTCCTCGACGAGCTCGGCGCCGTCGGGTGGCCGAAGACCAGCGGCGGCCACGGTCTGCACGTCTACGTCCGCATCGCGCCGGATCACGGCTTCACCGACGTGCGCCGGGCCGCGCTCGCCTTCGCCCGCGAGGTCGAGCGGCGCCTGCCCGACGAGGTGACGACGACGTGGTGGCGCAAGGACCGCGACCCCGCCGCCGTGTTCGTCGACTACAACCAGAACGCCCGCGACCACACCATCGCCGCGGCGTACTCGGTGCGCGGCAACGAGATCGGTACGGTGTCGGCTCCGCTGCGCTGGAGCGAGGTCGACGACGCCGAGCCCGACGACTTCACCATCGCGACGATGCCGGCCCGCTTCGCCGAGCTGGGCGACCTCCACGCCGGCATCGACGACGCCGCCTTCGACATCTCGCCGCTCCTCGAGTGGGCCGAGCGCGACGAGGCCGCCGGGGCCGAGCCGCCGCCCGAGCCCGAGGACGACACCGGGAAGCCCTGATGGACCTCGTCGTCGCGCCGGGACCCGGTGTGCCGCAGGGCCTCACCGTCCCGGGCGCCGACCTCGTCGAGCGCTTCTCCCGCGCGTCCGGCCCCGGCGGACAGGGCGTCAACACCACCGACAGCCGCGTCGAGCTCGAGCTCGACCTCGCGGTCGTCACCGGTCTGACCGACGCCCAGCGCCGCCGGCTCGAGCGCGGCCTGGGGGCTCGCCTCGTCGACGGGCGGCTCGTCGTCACGGCCTCCGAGCACCGGCAGCAGCGGCGCAACCGAGCGGCCGCCCGCGAGCGGATGGCCGAGCTGCTGCGCGAGGCGCTGGCCCCACCACCACCGGCCCGCCGGGCGACCCGACCGACCCGCGGGTCCGTCGAGCGGCGGCTCGACGCCAAGCGCCGACGGGCGCTCACCAAGTCCGCGCGCGGCCGGCTGCGTCCCGACGGCTGACCTGCGCGATTCGGTCCTCCGGCGGCCACGGGTTACGGTCGACGGGTTTGTCCAGAGGAAGGCACCCGATGTCCGTGACCACCCGATCCGCCGAGAGCAGCCGCAGCGACCGCGGCTTCCTGGGGCACCCGACGGGCCTCTCGACGCTGTTCTTCGTCGAGCTGTGGGAGCGCTTCAGCTACTACGGCATGCGGGCGATCCTCCTGTACTTCCTCGTCGACACCGCCGCCAACGGCGGGCTCGGCATCGACGAGGCGACCGGCACCTCGGTCGTCGCGATCTACGGCTCGGCCGTCTACCTGCTCTCGGTCCTCGGCGGCTACGCGGCCGACCGGCTCGTCGGCGCCCGGCGCTCGACGCTCTACGGCGGCGTCGTCATCATGGCCGGCCACCTGAGCCTCGCCGTGCCCGCGACCCCGACCGCGTGGCTGGGCATCGTGCTCGTCGCGCTCGGCACGGGCCTGCTCAAGCCGAACATCTCGGCGATCGTCGGGCGCCTCTACGCCGACGACGACCCCCGCCGCGACGCCGGCTTCTCGATCTTCTACATGTCGATCAACCTCGGCGCGCTGTTCTCGCCGCTCGTCGTCGCCTTCCTGCGCGACCGCTTCGGCTACCACGCCGGCTTCTCGGCCGCGGCCGTCGGGATGGGTGTCGCGCTCGTCTGGTTCGTCCTCGGCCGGCGCACCCTGCGCGGCGCGGGCGACGACGTCCCCAACCCGCTCGGCGCCACCGAACGCCGCCGGCTGCCGCTGCTCGTGCTCGGCGCGGTGGTCGCCGTCGCCCTGCTCGTCGCCCTCGCCTCGACGTGGCGCGACAGCGTGCTCCTCGCCGTCATCGACGCCATCTCGGTCCTCGCCATCGCGACGCCGGTGGCCTACTTCGTCGTGATGTTCCGCAGCCGCAAGGTCGACGACCAGGAGCGCACGCACCTCGCGGCGTACATCCCGCTGTGGGTCGGCGCGGTCGTCTTCTGGATGATCTTCGAGCAGGCCGCGGGCAAGATGGCCCTCTTCGCGCAGGAGCGCACCGTCACCTCCGTCGGTGGCGTGCAGGTCAACCCGGAATGGTTCCAGTCCGTCAACCCGCTCGCGATCATCGCCCTGGCGCCGCTCTTCGGCCTCCTGTGGGTCCGGCGCGCCGGCCGCTTCCCCTCGACCCCGATGAAGTTCACCATCGGCGTCACGCTCATCGGCGTCTCGGCGCTCGCGATGGCGTGGGCCTTCGCGAGCTACCAGGGCAACACCTCGCCGGTGTGGGTCCTCGGCGGCGTCTTCGTCCTCCAGACCGTGGCCGAGCTGTTCCTCTCCCCCGTCGGGCTGTCCGCCACGACGCGCCTCGCGCCAACCGCCTTCGCCTCGCAGGCGATGGCCCTGTGGTTCCTCGCCACTGCCGCCGGCCAGGCCGTGGCCGCGCAGCTCATCACCGCGATGAGCGGGCTGGGCGACTCGACGTACTACCTCGTCAACGCCGCGATCACCCTCGTCGTCGCGGCCGCGATGCTCGCGCTCGTGCCGTGGGTCCGCTCCCGGATGGCGAGCGCCGAGGTCACGACCGTCTGAGGCGCACCTGCCCGGTGCGGCGTCAGCCCCGGACGAGGTCGCCCACGAGGCCGGTGACCTCCTCGGCGCAGCCCCACGACAGGGTGACGCCGGCGCCGCCGTGCCCGACGTTCGTCACGACCGGACGGCCGCCGACGTCGTGGACGCGCAGGTCGACGGCAGGCGCCACCGGCCGCAGCCCCACGCGCGCGCCGAGCACCTCGGCGTCGCGCAGCGCGGGGACCGCGCGACGGCACCGCTCGACGATCTGCTCGTGCTCCTGCGGGTCGGGCTCGTCGCGGTCGCCGGCGGCGTCCGACCCGCCGCAGACCACCCAGCCGCGGTGCGGCAGCACGTAGGTCATCCCGCCGGGTGCGCCGTCGTCGACGAGCCAGCGGTCGAACCCGGGGTTGGCGAGCAGCGCCACCTGGCCCCGCGACGGCGAGACCTCGAGGCCCGGGAGCAGGGCGGGTGCACGCAGACCGGCCGCGAGGACGACGACGTCGCCCGGTTGGTCGTCGAGGTCCTCGACGCGGCCGTCGACGAGCTCGACCCCCGCGGCGACGCAGGCGCGCTCGAGCCAGTCGAGGTACACGACCATCGCGACGAGCGGGACCCGGGCGACGACGCCGGAGGGCGCGCCCTCGGGCAGCTCGTCGGGCGTCGCGTCGCGCCATCCGGTGAGCCCCTCGGTCCACCACCGGTCGGGGCCACCACGCTCGACGAGCAGGCCCTCGCGCAGGGCCACCCCGGTGCCGGGGTCCGCCGCGAGCGACGTGAAGTGCCGCAGCGACGTCAGCCCCCAGCCGACGACCCGGTCGCGCGGCTCGACGTGGTACGGGAACCACAGGCCGCCGGCGACCGCCGAGACGGTGCCGGGCGACGGGACGTCCCGCACGCACCGCACCTCGTGCCCGGCGCGCGCCAGCAGCAGGGAGGACGTCAGGCCCACGACGCCACCACCGACCACGGTCACGGCTGCCACGCACCCATCGTCCCCCGTCCCGCGGCCGTTCGCCGGCAGGACGCCACGATCCGGGCGGCCGCCGTAGAGTCGCGGGATGGAGCCGCTCGACCCGCACCCGGTGACGGGCGCGCTCCTCCCCTCGCCCGTGCCGCCCGGTGCCGGCTGGCCCGGTGACCCGGCCGACGGCGACACCCCCGTGGCGCGGACCGCAGCCGCCGTGCGCCGGCTCGCGGCGTCGGCGCCGGACGTGCCGGAGCTCCAGGCGCGGGTCTCGGTGTGCCGGGCCTGTCCCCGCCTCGTGAGGTGGCGCGAGGACGTGGCGACCACCGGGCGGCGCGCGTCCTTCGCCGATCAGCCCTACTGGGGCCGGCCAGGCCCCTCGTTCGGCGACCCGCGGGCCGGCGTGCTCCTCGTGGGCCTCGCCCCGGCGGCCAACGGCACCAACCGCACCGGCCGGATGTTCACCGGCGACTCCTCCGGCGACTTCCTGTGGGCCGCCCTGCACCGCACCCGTTTCGCCGCCAAGCCGACCTCAGTCGCCGCCGGTGACGGGCAGGCGTTGACCGACCTGCGCATCGTCGCCGCGGTGCGGTGCGCGCCCCCGGCCAACAAGCCGACCCGGGCCGAGCGCGCCACCTGCTCGCCGTGGCTGGAGCGCGACCTGCGGCTCGCGGAGCCCCACCTGCGGGCGATCCTCTGCCTCGGGTCGATCGGCTGGGACGCCGCGCTGGCCGGTGCGCGCGCGGTGGGCTGGGAAGTGCCCGCGCCGAAGCCGAGGTTCGGCCACGCAGCCGAGGCGACGCTCGGGCTCCCGGACGGCCGGAGCATCCGCCTGGTCGGAAGCTACCACGTGAGCCCGCACAACACCTTCACGAAGCGGCTGACCCCCGCCATGCTCGACGAGGTCCTGACCGGCTTGCGCGCGTAACCCGTTGGCGCCGTTCGGCGTCGGTGGCTAGCGTTCCGGGATGATCTCCCTCGTCGCCCCGGACGTCCGCTTCCACCGGTCCTACCTCGCCGCGCAGGACGAGTTCGACGCGGCCGGCGAGGGCACCCGCGACGGCGACGGGGTCTGGGTCGAGGCCCCGGATGGCGATTTCGCGGGGGTGGAGTTCACGCGCGCCGAGCTCGAGACGCCCGCCGGGTTCGAGCGGTTCGTCGCGCACCGGCGCGGCCAGGTCGACGAGGACGCGCCGCGGACGCCCGGGCACGTGCCCTGCACGTTCCTCTGGGTCGTGGACGACGAGCAGCCGGACGAGCACCTCGGGTCGCTCGCGATCCGGCACCGGCTCACGCCGTTCCTCATCGAGATCGGGGGGCACATCGGCTACTCCGTCCGGCCGTCGGCCCGCGGGCGGGGCATCGCCACGGAGGCGCTGCGACTGTCGCTGCCGCTGTGTCGTGAGCTCGGCATGGACGAGGTGCTTGTCACCTGTTCCGAGGACAACCTCGCGTCGGCGAGCGTCATCGAGGCCAACGGCGGTGTCCTCGAGGACGTCCGCCACCTGATGCGCCGCTACTGGATCGACCTGGGCTCCTGACCCCGCCGCCGCCGCGGGCTACACCGCAGTAACTGCTGCTGTGATGACACGTACTGCGGTGTAGCGCGCGATGCGGCGCGCGCTGGAGGGGCTGCCGGAGGGTCGGGCCGTCCTAGGGTGGCGGCATGAGCGAGCTCCACGGACCTGCCCTCGTCGTCACGCGCGCCGGGGGCTCCGACGTCCTCGCCGTCGAGGACCGCACCGCACCTGCTCCCGGGCCGGGCGAGGTCGTCGTCGAGGTCGCGGCGGTCGGCGTCAACTTCATCGACGTCTACCAGCGCGAAGGCGTCTACCCGATGGAGACGCCGTACGTGCTCGGCAACGAGGGCGCCGGCACCGTCGCCGCGGTCGGCGACGGGGTCGAGGACCTCGTCGAGGGCGACCGCGTCGCCTGGGCGATGTCGGTCGGCAGCGCCGCCCGGTACGCGGTGCGCGACGCCTCGACGCTCGTCCCCGTGCCCGATGGCGTCGACCTCGAGACGGCCGCCGCGGTCATGCTCCAGGGGATGACCGCCCACTACCTGACGACGAGCACGTTCCCCGTCGGCCACGGCACGACGGCCCTCGTCCACGCAGCGGCCGGCGGCGTCGGCCAGCTGCTCGTGCAGATGGTCCGTGCCCGCGGCGGGGTCGTCGTCGCGACGGCCGGAGGGCCGGAGAAGTGCGCGACCGCCGAGCGGCTCGGGGCGCAGCACGTCATCGACTACCGCGCCGTCGAGGACCTCGCCGCCGCCGTGCGCGAGGTCGCGCCGCAGGGCGTCGACGTCGCCTACGACGGTGTCGGGCGCGACACCTTCGACGCCTCGCTCGCCTCGCTGCGCCCCCGCGGGATGCTCGCCCTCTTCGGCGCGGCGAGCGGGCAGGTGCCGCCCTTCGACCTGCAGCGGCTCAACCGCGCCGGATCGGTGTTCGTCACGCGGCCCAGCCTCGGGCACTACCTCGCGAGCCGCGACGAGCTCGAGTGGCGGGCCGGCGAGGTGCTCGCGGCCGTCGCGGACGGCTCGCTCGAGGTGGCGGTCGGCGGCCGCTACGCGCTGGCCGACGCGGCGCGGGCGTACGACGACCTCGAGGGCCGGCGCACCCAGGGCAAGCTGCTCCTCACCCTCTGACCCCGCTCCAGACCACTCGCGTATCGGGTGACCCGATACGACCGCGCCTCACCCGAGAACCGTTCCGGGGTGAAGCGCACCGGTATCGGATGACCCGATACGCGTGTGACTCGGGCTGGGGTCAGGAGGCGCTGGTCCAGAGGACCGCGACGGCGGCGTTGAGGACGGCCAGCCAGCCGGCGACCTGGACCAGCTGCGGGCGCGAGCCCTGGCCCTTGCGCTCCTTGGCCGCGGCGATCTCGGCGCACGCGGCGACGGCGACCGCGACGAGCAGCTTGACGCCGATCTTCGCGTGGTTGACCGGCTCGTCACCGGCCTCGACGACCCCGACGAGCAGCAGCCCGGTCACGAGCTGGGCGCGCGCACCCCAGACGAGCGCGGGCGTGACCTTCCCCCGGGCGACGAACACGGCGCTGCCGATGATCGCGGCCATGCCGAGGAGGTGCAGCAGGACGAGGACGTGCTCGACGAACTCCATGGGCGCCAGCGTAGGGCCTGCGCCCGCGCCACCCGGCGACGCCCGGGGGCCTCAGACGAGGCGCCGCCCCATCGCCCACGCGGTCAGCTCGTGGCGCGAGGACAGCTGGAGCTTGCGCAGCACCGACGACACGTGCGTCTCGACGGTCTTGACGGAGATGAACAGCTCCTTGGCCACCTCCTTGTACTGGTAGCCGCGCGCGATGAGGCGCATCACCTCGCGCTCGCGCGCCGAGAGCCGGTCGAGCTCCTCGTCGACCTCGGCGATCTCGCCGGCCGCCGCCCCGAACGCGTCGAGGACGAACCCGGCGAGCCGCGGCGAGAACACCGCGTCGCCGTCGGCCACCCGCCGGACCGCGGTGAGCAGGTCGCGCGCCCCGATCGTCTTCGTCACGTACCCGCGGGCGCCGGCGCGGATGACCGCGATGACGTCCTCGGCCGCGTCGGACACCGACAGCGCGAGGAAGCGCACCGGCGCCCCGGAGGCCGTCTCGACCCCGGCGCACCCGCGGATGACGTCGCCGCCCCCGTTGCCGGACCCGCCGGGCAGGTGCACGTCGAGCAGCACGACGTCGGGCGTCTCGGCCCGGATGACGGCGATGGCGGTGTCGACGTCCGGTGCCTCGCCGACGAACTCGCACACCGGGGTCGCGCCCGCCATCGCCTCGGTCAGCTCGGCGCGCACGCCCGTGCGGAACATCCGGTGGTCGTCGACGAGCACCACGCGCACGGGGGCCGTCGGGGCAGGGGTCTGGGTGCTGCTCATGTGTCGTCTCCTTCGATCGGTGGCAGCCGAAGCTCCACCTCGGTCCCGTCGTCGCGCCGGCGCACCCGCGCGCTCCCGCCGTGCCGTTCCATCCGCTCGAGGACCGAGCGGCGCACACCGAGCCGGTCCTCGGGCACCGCGTCGAGGTCGAAGCCGGCACCGCGGTCGCGGACGAACGCCTCGACCCCGGCCGGCCCGATCTCGACGTAGGCCGTGACCGGCGGCGCGCCGTGCCGGACGGCGTTGAGCAGCGCCTCGCGCATCGCCCGCGAGAGCGCCACCCCGTGCTGCTCGAACGGCCGGTCCCCGGTGACGACGAGGTCGACCGGGACGCCGTGCAGGTCCTCGACCTCGTGCGCGACCTCCGTGACGAGCGCGGCCAGCGAGGCCTGCGACCCCTGCGGCCCGTCGTAGAGCCAGCTGCGCAGCTCGCGCTCCTGGGCGCGGGCGAGCCGGGTGACGGCGGCGGGGTCGGCGGACTGGCGCTGGATGAGCGCGAGGGTCTGGAGCACCGAGTCGTGCAGGTGCGCCGCGATGTCGGCCCGCTCGGTCGCGCGGACGGCGGCGTCCTGCTCACGGCGGAAGTCCGCCCACAGCCGCAGCGCCCACGGCGCGGCGAGGATGAGCGCACCGACGAGGACGGCGAGCGCCGCGAGCACGGCGTCCCAGAGGACGCTGACCGAGCTGCCGCGCGTCACGAGGACGAGGACACCGACGAGGGCGAGCCCCGAGCCCAGGAGCACCCGGACCCAGCCCATCCCGTCGGGGCCGCCGGTCAGCCACCGCGAGCGCTGCGCGGCATCGAGGTTCGACCACGCCACGACCGCCCCGACGCCGATGACGAACAGCGGCAGCAGGACCGACCCGCGCGCGGTCATCCCGACCCCGGGCACGAGCAGGGCGCCACCGGCGACGACGAGGACGACGCCCGCGACGAGGAGGACGGCCCAGCGGCGGCGCTCGGACCAGGCCCGTGCCTGCACTGCACCACCCGCGCCCGCCGGGCCGTCGGCCTCGGGGGTCAGGGCCCAGAGGAAGAGGTAGGCCGCGACGCCGGCCCCGCCGGAGAAGGCGAGGACGACCGCGGCGACGCGCACGAGCCGGCGCGAGACGCCGAGGTGGCGGGCAACCGCGTCGCACACGCCCGGCGTCCAGCCCGCCGAGCGGTCGCGGACGAGCGGCGGGCGCGACGGCGACGCCCCCGGGAGGGGGCCGGCATGGGTCCGCACGCGGGTCGCGGCGGGCTCGTAGGGCGTGGGCACGACTCCATCCTGACGCACGACCGGCGCCTGCGACCCGCCCGCCGGGGTCCGGTCAGGGGGTGCTCAGGGTCGACCCTCATGGCCGCCCCCCGCCCCGCGCGGACACAGTGGTGCCATGACCGAGAGCTCCACCTCCCAGATGCCGCCGACCGGCGCGCCGTCCGCGATCGACGACGGGCTCGCCCGACTGCGCCGCTCGAGCGTCCGCCGCGACACCGAGCGCCGCTGGTTCGGCGGCGTGTGCGCCGGCGTCGCCGCGCGCTTCGACGTCGACCCCCTCCTCATCCGGGCCGCGGCGATCGCGCTGACCATCGCCGGCGGCATCGGGATCCCGCTCTACCTCGTGCTGTGGCTCCTCCTGCCGGACGCCCGGGGCGAGGTCCTCGCCGAGCGCGCGATCCGCGGCAGCGACGCGTGGGCCATCGTCCTGCTCGTCCTCACCGGGATCGTCCTGCTCGTCGGCGCCGTCTCGGTGCTCGGCGACGGCAACGCGTGGGGCGGCTCGCTCTGGCTGCTCGTCCCCGTCGGCCTCGTCGTGTGGTTCGTCGCGACGCGCAGCCGCACCACCCCGACCCCGTGGGCCGGCCAGGCCCCGCCCCCTCCCCCCGCAGGAGCGACGATGTCCGCACCGCCCCCGGCGCCGCCCACCGGCGACCCGGCCACCGCCTACCGCTACCCGCCCACGCAGCAGCCGGCCTGGGGCACACCGCCGCCGCCTCCCGGCGGGGGCTGGGCGCCCCGCCCCCAGGGCCCCTCCGGTGGGATGCCGGTGCCGCCGGCCCCGCCGCAGCCCCTCGGCCCGCCGCCTCCCCCGGCGCCCCGCCGGCGCCGTCCCAGCGGCTTCGTCGGCCTCGTCTCGCTCGGCCTCGTCATCGCGGTCGTCGGCCTCGTCGCCGCCGTCGCCGAGCCCCTCGGCTTCACCGGCGAGCCGGTCGTCCTCGGCCTCGCCCTCGCCCTCGCCGCGGTCTCCGCCGTCGTCCTCGGGCTCGGGGCCACGGGCCGGGCATCCGGCTTCAGCGGGTTCCTCGTGATCGTCCTCGGGCTCGTGACGGTCGCCGCGTTCGGCGCAACGCACTCCACCGCCCGCGGCGGGGTCGGCGACCGCGTCTGGACCCCCACGGCGACCGCCCTCCCGGCGACCTACTCGCTCGGCGCCGGCGACGCGACGCTCGACCTCGGCGGCCTCGCGGCGCTGCCCGCCACCTCCGACCCCGCGACCGTCTCGGTGTCGATGGGCGTCGGCGAGCTGACCGTCCGCGTGCCCGACGGCCTGGACGTCCGGGTCGAGAACCGCGTCGGCGTCGGCGAGCTGCGCCACGACCGCGAGAGCACCGACGGCGGGCTGGAGACGCTCGAGACCCGCTCGGGCACCGACGTCTCGCGCACCGTCTCGGTCGGCGACGCCGACCGCCCCGACCTCGTCGTGACGACCGACGTCGGCATCGGCGACGTGACCATCATCGAGGAGAGCTGACCATGACCGACGACACCACCCGCCCCCTGCGCACCGAGCTCGGGCTCGACGACGACCGGTCCACCGCCACCCCCGGGCAGGAGCCCACCGCGACGACCACGCAGGGTCCCGCCCTCGGGGCGGACGAGGGACGCACCCACCTCGAGACCGTGCCCGGGCCGGTCGAGCCCCGCTGGCGTCGTGGGCCGGCCCCCTTCGCCCTGCTGCTCGGCATCCTCGGGCTCGTGACCGCCGGCGCGCTGGTCGTGTCCGAGGTCGCCGACGTGAGCATCCCGTGGTCCGACCTCGGGCCGTGGACCGTGGTCGCCGGCGGCATCCTCGTCGTCCTCGTCGGCCTCCTCGGACTGCGCGGGAGCCGCGAGCGCGAGCCCCGCGCCTAGCGCCGCGGCACGACCCCGGTCGCCCGCAGCGCGTACGAGACGGTCGGCACGAGGTCGTAGCCGCTGAGCCTCCCGAGCGGGACCCACGCCGCCTCAGACGTCGACCCGCCCACGTCGTGCACGACGGGGCGGGTCGGCCGCGTGCAGCGGGCGGTGTGCAGCAGCCGGACCGCGTGGTAGTCCTCGGCGCCGCGCTCGGAGCGCCCGACCCAGTGCTGGGTCATGACGTCGACGAAGCGCACGTCGTCGACGTCCTGGCCGGTCTCCTCGTGCACCTCGCGGACGACGGCCTCGCGCGGGCTCTCCCCATCGTCGAGGCCACCGCCCGGCAGGGTCCAGCGGCCCTGCGCCCCGGTGAGCGGCGCGAGCCGCGTGAGCAGGAGCCGGTCGTCGTCGACCACGACCGCGTAGGCCGCGACCCGTTGCCGCGGCTCCACGCGCGCCCGGTCCGCCTCGGAGAGACCGGGACCGCCGGGCGGCGCCGGCACCCTCGAGGTGACGGCCTCGACGCGGAAGGTGAGGACGATCGACGGCAGGACGCCCTCCACGGACGACCCCAGCGGCTCCCAGCCGCGCGCCGCGAGGCCCGCCGCCGGGTCCTCGCCGTGCCCGAGCACGAACGACACGACCTCGCGCCCTCCGCGCACCCCCCGGACGGTGATCACGACGCGCCGGCCCGCCGGTACTCGTCGAGCGTCGCGGCGACGGTCGAGGGCCAGTCCTGGCGGGGCGGCTGCTGCCGCAGGTGCGCGCGCATCCGGCCCCGGAGAGCGTCGTCGCCGGCCAGGCGTGCGACGGCCTCTGCCACGCCGGTGTCGGTGCTCGCGAGGAGGCCGTCGACCCCGTCCTCGACGACGTCGTCGACCCCGGTGCCGGTCGGCGCGACGACGGGCAGGCCGGCGGCCCGCGCCTCGAGGGCGGCGATGCCGAACGCCTCGAGCCGCGCCGTCGTCACGTACAGGTCGCCCGAGTGGTGCAGCCGCCGCAGCCCCTCGCGGTCGAGGCGTCCGGGCATCGACACCCAGTCGAGGTCGCGGGCGCGCAGGTAGGCCTCCATCGCGCGGCGCTGCGGTCCCTCGCCGGCGACGGTGGCGCGCAGCGGCACCGCGGGGTCGAGGCGCCGGCGGGCCTCGCGGAGGGCGCCGAGGAGGGCGAGGGGCCGCTTGCGGCTGACGAGGCGCATCGCGGTGACGACGTGGACGCCGTCGGTGTGGTTCGCGACCTCGCTCGTGTCGGCCGGGGCGGCCCACCACGCGGCGTCGATCCCGTTGTTGAGCACCCCGACCGGGGCGCCGCCGGCCGCCTCGCGCACCTGCGCCGCGGCCATCCGCGAGACCGCGGTCAACGCCACGCCGCGCCCGGCCCACCGGCGCAGGTGGCCGGCGGCGCGGAAGAGCGGCACCCACCGGCCGAGGACGCAGTGCACCGTCGCGGCGACCGGCATCCCGATTCCCAGCGCCACCCGCACCGCGTCGGTGGCGAACGGGCTGACCACGCCGAGGTGCGCGTGCGCGACGTCGAAGCGACCCGCGAGGAGGCGCCGGCGCAGCTCGGGTGGCGCGAAAGGGTTGACGGGCACGCCGTTCGGCAGCGGGATGGCCAGCCGGTGCACCGCCACGCCGTCCTCGACCGTGATGACGCCACCGCGCTCGCCGTCCTGGCCGGTCGTCGCCGTGAAGACCTCGACCTCGTGACCGGCTGCGGTCAGCGCGTGCGCGAGGTCGTGCACCTGCCGCTCGATGCCACCGAGCCGCGGCGGGTAGCAGTCCGACAGGAGGGCGACCTTCACGAGGGTCCACCCTGCCATGCGCGAGGATGGGCCCGATGTCCCGCACGCTCGTGGCGTTCCACGCCCATCCCGACGACGAGGCTCTCCTGACGGCCGGCACGATGGCGAAGGCCGCCGCGGAGGGCCACCGGGTCGTGCTCGTGCTCGCCACCGACGGCGGCGCCGGCCTGGCCGCCGACGACCTGCGCCGCGACGGCGGGCTCGGCACCCGACGCCTGCACGAGGCGGAGCTCTCGGCCGCGGCGCTCGGCGTGGCCCGGGTCGAGTGGCTCGGCTACGCCGACAGCGGCTCCGGCCCGGAGCCCGAGCCGGACGCCCCCGGCCTCACCCGGTTCTGCCGGGCGCCGCTCGAGGAGGCCGCGGAGCGCCTGGCCGCCGTGCTGCGCACGGAGCGCGCCGACGTCCTGCTCTCCTACGACGTCAACGGCGGCTACGGGCACCGCGACCACCGGCGCGTCCACGAGGTCGCCGCCCGCGCCGCGGTCGTCGCCGGCACCCCGCGGGTCCTCGAGGCCACGGTCCCGCGCGACACGATCGTCCGCGCGATCCGGATGCTCACCCGCGTCTACCCCTTCCCCGCCGAGTTCGACCCGACGAGCTTCGAGCGCGCGTTCTCGGCGCGGCGCGACATCACCCACCGCGTCGACGTCCGCCGGTACGTCGCGGCCAAGCGGGCCTCGATGCGCGCGCACGCGTCGCAGGCCACCGGCGGGGGCGCGGCCGAGGTCGGCGCGGGCGGCCAGACCGGCGACCGCACCCTCGCGGCGTTCCTGCGCATCCCGCGTCCCCTCTACGATCTGGTCTTCGGGCGCGAGTGGTTCCGCGACCCGTCACGACCGGCAGGGGGACCCGTGGCCACCGACGTCTTCGAGGGGCTGCCGTGAGCGCGCCCTCCGTCGCGACGCCGCGGCACGGCCGGCAGCTGCTCCAGTTCGGCCTCGGGCTCGCGCTCGCCGTCGTCCTCCTCGTCTGGGGCCTGCCGTTCTTCGCGAAGACCTCGTGGGGCGACATCTGGGGCGTCATCAGCACCGTGCCGCCGCTGCACGTCATCGGCTTCCAGCTGCTCATGCTGCTCGGCCTGTACTGCTACACCTTCACCTTCACCGGGTCGCTGCGCGGGCTGACGCACGGCAAGGCGCTCATCATCAACCTCTGCGGGTCGTCGGTCTCGAACCTGCTGCCCGGCGGTGGCGCAGTCGGGCTGGCCGCCACGTACGCGATGTGCCGCTCGTGGGGCTTCTCGCGGCGCGCGACGTCGACCTCGGCGATCGTCACGGGCGTCTGGAACGTCCTCGCCCGGATCGCGCTGCCGGTCGTCGCGATCCTCGTCCTCGTCGTCGGGGGCGTCACGCTCCCCCAGGCGCTCTCCGACCTCGCCGTCGCCGGCTCGCTGACCGGGCTCGCCGTCATCGGCGCCGTCGCCGGGATGCTCGCGAGCGAGCGGGTGGCCCAGCGGGCGGGGGCGCTCATCGACCGCGCGCTGCGCCCGCTCGTGCGCCGGCGCCGCCCGCACTCGACGATGAGCGTCGCGGACCTCGTGAGCGACCTGCGCGGCCGGATCATCGACGTCGTCCGCTGGCGCTGGTGGTCGATGACCCTCGGGATGGTCGGCTTCTTCGGCGCGTACTACGTGCTGTTCGTCCTCGTGATGCGCGAGACGGGGGTCATGCTCCCGCTCAACCTGCTCTTCGCGGCGTACGCCATCGGCCGGCTGCTCACGGCCGTCGGCATCACGCCGGGCGGGGTGGGCGTCACCGAGGCCGCGACGACGATCGTCCTCGTCGGGTGGGGCGCCGGCAACGCCGAGGCCACGGCCGGCGTCGTGCTCTTCTCGATCATCACCCACCTCATGGAGGTGCCCCTCGGCGGGCTCGGGTGGCTGCTGTGGTCGCTCAGCGCCAAGTCCGAGCCCCCCGCCGAGGGCGAGGAGCCGGTCTTCGCCCGGCCCGCCTGAGGGGTTCTCGGGCTCGTTCCGTCAGCCGGCGAGGAACGCCGCGACCGCGCGGTGCAGCGCCGCGAGGTCGACGACGTGGACGAGCTCGCGGGTCGAGTGCATCGAGAGCAGGCCGACGCCGATGTCCACCGTGGGGATGCCGAGCCGGGTCGCCGCGATCGGGCCGATCGTCGAGCCGCCGGGGATCGTGTTCGGGTTGACGTAGTGCTGGAACGGCACGCCGGCGCGCTCGCAGGCGGCGGCGAAGAGCGCCTCCCCCCGGGCCTCGGTCGTGTAGCGCTGGCGGGCGTTGACCTTGAGCAGCGGGCCGCCGCCGGGGCGCGGCCGGTTCGTGGGGTCGTGCTTCTCGGGGTGGCCCGGGTGCACGAGGTGGCCGGCGTCGCTCGAGAGCAGCCACGAGGAACGGAAGGCCCGCGCGACGTCGGAGCGCCCGGCGCCGAGCCCCTCGAGAACCCGGCCGAGCACGTCCTCGAGGAACGGTCCGCCGGCGCCGGTCACGGAGTCCGAGCCGACCTCTTCGTGGTCGAACGCGGCGAGCACGGGGATGTGGTCGGTGTCGGCCGGCGCGTCGAGGAGGGCGCGCAGGCCGGCGTGGACGCTCGTGAGGTTGTCCATCCGCCAGGACGCCAGCAGGTCGCCGCGGGCGCCGATGCGGGCCGGCTCCTGGGTGTCGGCGAGGAAGAGGTCCCAGGCGACGGCGTCGCCGACGAGCTCGCGCAGCCAGTGGGCGCGGTCGTCCGGGGCGGGGCCGTCGGCCGTCCCGACGACCGGCAGGAGCTGGCGCTGCACGTCGGGGGCGAACCCGTCGTTGACCGCCCGGTCGAGGTGGATCGCGAGGTGCGGGATGCGCGCGACCGGGCCGGAGCGGACCAGGCGCGTGCTGCCGTCGGCGTCGACGACGCGGCCGGCGACGGCGAGGTCGCGGTCGAACCAGGACGGGAAGGTCGGCCCGCCGTAGACCTCGACGTTGAGCCGCTCCCAGCCGTGCTCGCGCACGACCGGGTTGGGCTTGAGGCGGAAGGTCGGGCTGTCGGTGTGCGCGCCGAGGATGCGGAAGGGCGTCGTCGCGCCGGCGCCCTCGGGGACGCACCAGGCGATGACCGCGCCGTCCCGGACGACGACGTACGCACCGGGCGCGCTCGGCCAGGCCTGCCTCTCGTCGAGCTCGGTGAACCCGCCGGCGACGAGGTGGTCGCGGGCGACGGCGGCGGCGTGGAAGGCCGTCGGCGAGGCGATGACGTACTCGGCGAAGGCGGCGGCGACGGCGTCCGGGGTGCTCTGACTCACCCGCCCATCCTGTCAGCCGCGCCCGTCACGCACCCTCCCCACCCCGTCCCGGCGCCGGCTACACCGCAGTACGTGTCGCCGGCGCAGCAGTTACTGCGGTGTAGCGCGCGATGGGATGCGCCGGAGGAGTCAGCGGGTGCCGACGAGGCGGCGCACCTGACGCTCGCGGGCCTGCGTGGCGAGGGGGTCGTCGAGCTCGGCCGGCTCGAAGGGGCGCCCGGTCGCGCGCTCGGCGGCGACGGCGATGAGCGCGTCGGAGACCATCGGGTTCGCGGGCAGCAGCGGGCCGTGCAGGTAGCTGCCGATGACGTTGAGCCGGCGCGCGCCCTCGGTGCCGTCCTCGCCGTTGTTGCCGTGGCCGGCGAGCACCCGCCCGAACGGCTCCTGCCCGCTGCCGAGCACGGTCGAGCCGGAGTGGTTCTCGTAGCCGACGACCCGGCCGAGCTCGGTCTCGAGGCAGACCGGCCCGATCATCCGCTTGTCGTTGCCGCGGGTCGTCACGTCGAGGATGCCGAGCCCGGGCAGGACCTGGCCGCCGACGGTGTGGAAGCTGTTGCCGAAGAGCTGGTACATCCCGCAGATCATGAGCATCGGGACGCCGTCGGCGGCCAGCGACTTCAGGGTCGGGCCGATCGCCGCGAGGTCGGCCTCGACGCGGGCCTGGCCGGAGTCCTGGCCGCCGCCGCCGGTGAACAGGTGCGCGTCGCGCCGGAAGTCGCTGCCCGGGTCGTGAAGGACGACCTCGGCGGTGTACCCGTGCCGGCGGATCCGCCCGGCGAGCGCGTGCGTGTTGCCGCGGTCGCCGTAGATGCTCATCTCGCGCGGGTAGAGGTGGACGAGGGTGATCGTCCCCTTGCTCGTCCCGGCCGGCTCGTAGCGCTCGGTCGTGCTCATGCGGGCGTCTCCTCCCCGAAGCGGTCGAGGCCGTGGCGGGCGGCGAGGGTGCGCCGCAGCGCCATCATCGCCGTGTAGGTGCAGAAGATGCGCTTGGGCTCGTCCGGGTGGGCCGCGAGCAGGGCGTCGAGGGCCTCGTCGAGGTCGGGGACGACCCGGTCGGTGTGGACGTCGTCGTAGTGCAGGCGCAGCGCCATGTCGTAGGCGCGCACCCCGCTCGTCAGCGCGACGCCGCGCTCGCGCAGGCTCGCGAAGCTGACGTCGTAGAGCCACGAGACGTCGCGGCCGTCGGCGTCGTTGTCGTTGATGGCGACCATCGTCGCGACCGGCGTCGTGCCGTACGTGCTGAGGGCGACGCCGAAGCCGGCCGGGTTCTTGACGAGGACGAGCTCGAGCGGCTGGCCGTCGACCATGACGACCTCGCCGCGCCCGAACGGCGGGCGCACGGCCGCGAGCGCCTCGGCGGCGGTGGCGGCGTCGAAGGCGTCGCCGAGCAGCAGGCGAGCGGTCGTCGTGGCCGCGGTGGCGTTGATCATCGCCGCCAGGCCGCGCTGCTGGAGGGTGACCGGGCCGACGACGACGTCGTCGAACACGACGTCGAAGGCGCGCTCGTCGCGGGGGCGCAGGCGGGCGTCGCCGGGGCCGGGCTCGTACGTCGTCGGCTCGTCGTCGAAGCGGGCGTCGTGCTCGGTCAGCTCCGGCAGCCGGTCGGCGATGGACGCGTCGAGCCCGAACCAGCGCACGGGCACGTCGACGGCGCCGGCCGCGCGGGAGATGAACGGGTCGTCGGCGTTGGCGACGACGCCCTCGGTGCTCGCGGCGCCGAGCCGCGCGAGGAGGTCGGCGGTGTGGTCGATCTCGGCGAACCGGTCGAGCTGGTCGCGCGCGACGTTGAGCAGGAGCGAGTGGGTCGGCGGGACCTCGGCGATGAAGCGCATCGCGTGCGCCTCGTCGAGCTCGACGACGGCGAGGTCGCTGCGCAGGCGACCGCTGACCGGCAGCTGCGGCAGCATCTCGGACAGCACGCCGCGGGTGAAGTTCGAGCCCGTCGGGTTCGTGAAGACGCTGCGGCCGTGGGCCCGCAGGAGCGCGACGAGCATCTTCGTCGTCGTCGTCTTGCCGTTGGTGCCGCTGACGACGACGATGCCGCCGCGGACGTCGGCGAGCGCGTGCCGCAGGATGCCCGGGTCGATCCGCTCGGCGACGAGGCCGGGGAAGGCCGACCCCCCGCCCCGGCGTCGGGCGATGGCTCGTGCGGTCTTGCCCGCGACGACGGCGGCGGCCGTTCTCAACACGCGGCCAACCCTAGCCAGAGACGCCGCCCCGGCTCGCATCCGACCCCGCCCCCCGGCGCATCGACATTTCGGGGTCACCCCGAAATGTCCACGAGACCCCGGTTCGGAACCGGGGTCTCGTGGACGAACCGGGGTCTCGGGCCGACGCCCCGCCCGGATGGCGCCGGCCGGTCAGCCGGGCAGGTGCGCGTCGAGCCAGCGGACGACGTCCTCGGTGACCTCGTCGCGGTTGGTCTCGTTGAACAGCTCGTGCCGGGCGCCGGGGTACAGCGTGCAGGTGACGTCGGTCAGCCCGGCCTCGCGGTACTGCTGCGCGACGGCCCGCGGGCCCTTGCCGCCGTCGCCGACCGGGTCGGCGTCGCCGCTGACCAGGAGCACCGGCAGGTCGCGGCGCACCCGCGCGACCTTCTTCGGGTCGTTGATGCCGGCCAGCCCACCGAGCAGGTCGACGAAGAACCCGGAGGTGAAGGTGTTGCCGCACAGCGGGTCCGCGACGTAGGCGTCGACCTCGTCGGGGTCGCGCGAGAGCCAGTCGAAGTCGGTCCGGGTGGGCTTGAAGGCGGCGTTGTACTGGCCGAAGGTCAGCTTGTCCATCAACGCGCTCTGGTGCCGGCGCCCGCGCAGGCGGGCCTCGCCGGCGGCCACGGCCGCCCCCACCTTCCCGAGCAGGCCGGGGTCGCCGGCGGTCCCGGACAGGACGAGCCCCGCGAGCCCGCGGGAGTCCTCGACGACGAGCGAGCGGCTGAGGAAGGAGCCCATCGAGTGCCCGAGGAGGAAGACCGGCAGGCCGGCGTGCTCGGCGCGGGCATCGGCGATGACCGCGCGCAGGTCCGCGACGACGGCCCCCCATCCCTCACGGTCGGCGAAGTAACCGTGGTCGGCGGCCGACGCGGTGCGCCCGTGCCCGCGGTGGTCGGGGGCGTGGACGGCGTAGCCCGCGGCGGTCAGCGCCTCGGCCAGGCGGGCGTACCGGGCGGAGTGCTCGGCCATCCCGTGCGCGACGACGACGACGCCGCGCGCGTCACCGTCCGGCAGCCAGCGGTGGACGAAGACGGCCGTGCCGTCGGTGGCGGTGACGCTCGTCGTCGAGCTCTCCATGGATGACCGTCCTCGGGGGTGGGTTACCGGCGGGTACTGCCGCCCAGCCTGCCACGCCGCGCCCCGCTCGGGGAGCGCGTCCCGCGGGTCACTCCCACTCGATGGTGCCCGGCGGCTTGCTCGTGACGTCGAGGACGACCCGGTTGACCTCGCGGACCTCGTTGGTGATGCGCGTCGAGATCTTCGCGAGCACGTCGTAGGGGATGCGGGTCCAGTCGGCGGTCATCGCGTCCTCGGACGACACCGGCCGCAGGACGACCGGGTGCCCGTAGGTGCGGCCGTCGCCCTGGACGCCGACCGAGCGGACGTCGGCGAGCAGCACGACCGGGCACTGCCAGATCTCGCGGTCGAGGCCGGCGGCCGAGAGCTCCTCACGGGCGACCTGGTCGGCGGCGCGCAGGATGTCCAGGCGCTCGCGCGTCACCTCGCCGACGATGCGGATGCCGAGGCCGGGGCCCGGGAACGGCTGGCGCCAGACGATGCCCTCGGGCACGCCGAGCTCGAGTCCGACCTGGCGCACCTCGTCCTTGAAGAGCAGCCGCAGCGGCTCGACGAGGCTGAACTGGAGGTCGTCCGGCAGGCCGCCGACGTTGTGGTGGCTCTTGATGTTCGCCGTGCCGGTGCCGCCGCCGGACTCGACGACGTCCGGGTAGAGCGTGCCCTGGACGAGGAACTCGACCGGGTGCTCGCCCTCGTGCGAGCCGACGATGTCGCGCGCGGCCTGCTCGAAGACGCGGATGAACTCGCGCCCGATGATCTTGCGCTTCTCCTCGGGGTCGCTGACGCCGGCGAGCGCGGAGAGGAACTGCTCGGAGGCGTCGACGGTGACGAGGTCGACCCCGGTCGCGGCGACGAAGTCCTGCTGGACCTGCTCGGCCTCGCCGGCGCGCAGCAGGCCGTGGTCGACGAAGACGCAGGTCAGCTGGTCGCCGACGGCGCGCTGGACGAGCGCCGCGGCCACCGACGAGTCGACCCCGCCGGAGAGGCCGCAGATGGCCCGCTTGTCGCCGATCTGCTCGCGCACGGCGCCGACGAGCTCCTCGACGACGTTGGCCGCCGTCCACGAGCCCGAGAGTCCGGCGCCCTTGCTGAGGAAGTTCTCGAGCACGCGCTGCCCGAAGGTCGAGTGCATGACCTCGGGGTGCCACTGGACGCCGTAGAGCCGGCGCTCGTCGTCCTCGAAGCCGGCGACGGGCGCGCCGGCGGTCGTGGCCGTGACGCGCATCCCGGCCGGGGGCTCCTCGACGGAGTCGCCGTGGCTCATCCACACCGACTGGTCGGACGGCTGGCCGTTGAAGAGCGTCGAGCTCGTGTCGGTGATGGTCGCGGGCGTGGCGCCGAACTCCGACAGGCCCGTGCGGGCGACGCTGCCGCCAAGGGCGAGGGCCATCGCCTGGAAGCCGTAGCACATCCCGAAGACGGGGACACCGGCCTCGAGCACGGCCGGGTCGAGGCGGGGGGCGCCCTCCTCGTACACCGACGACGGGCCGCCGGAGAGGATGATCGCCGAGGGCTGCTTGGCGAGCATCTCGTCGGCCGGCATCGAGCTGGGCACGACCTCGCTGAAGCAGCTGGCCTCGCGCACGCGCCGGGCGATCAGCTGCGCGTACTGCGCGCCGAAGTCGACGACGAGGACGGGCCGGTCGGCGAGGTGGATGGGCTCCCCCCCCTCGACCACGGCGTGGGAGGGGTCGACGGGCGAGGGGTCGGCGGGCAGCTCCGGGGCGTCGCTCACGGCGTCAAGGCTATCGGCGCGCGGCGGCGAGGCTCGCCTCGACCTCGCCGGCGACCCTGCGCTCCACCCAGAAGGAGAGGAACGGCACGCAGCCGGCGAGCATGACGAGGACCATCTTCCCGAGCGGCCACCCGACCTTGAAGCCGAGCAGCGCGGTCGCGACGAGGTAGACCATGTAGATGAAGCCGTGCGGCTGCGGCCACCAGTACAGCGGGTTGTCCTGGCCCTTCATCTGGAAGCCGTAGGACAGGACCATCTCGACGACGAGCACGAGCAGCCCGATGCCGACGATGAAGGCCATCACCTTGAAGAAGGTGAGGCGGGGGCGGACGGCGTCGACGTCCTCGGGGGCGATCGCGGTGCCGGCGCGGCCGGCCTCAGGAGTGCTCACGGGCTCCATTGTCACCCGTCGTCGCGATGGCGGGTGCAGCGGTCCGCTCGTGCGCCTCGCGCACCATCCGCCACCACAGCCAGAGCGCGAACGCGGCGAAGACCCACCACTGGACGGCGTAGGCGGCGTTGCGCCAGGTGACGCCCGTCGGCGCGAGCGGGGTCGGGACCTTGGTCAGCTGCGGGCCGGTGGCCGGGCGCTCGGCGGAGAGGAAGACGAAGGCGTTGTAGAGGTCGCCCGGCCAGGTGTTGACGAGCACCGAGGTGTCGACCGAGGCGATCTCGCCGGGGCCGGGGGTCACGGCGTCCGTCGGGGACTCGGAGGGGGCGAGGCCGCCCTCGAGGGTGAGGGTCCCGGTGGGCGGGGCGCCGGCCTGCGCGGGGTCGGTGACGAAGCCGCGGAGCACCGGCAGGGTGCCGCCGGTCGCATCGACGAGGAACGGGGTGACGACCCAGGACCCGGCGCGGCCGTCGAGCCGGCGGTCGGGGACGAGGACCTGCCCGTCGACGTAGCGGCCGCTGACCGTGACCGGCCGCGACGACAGCTCGCCGGGGAAGGGCTCGTGCGGGCCCAGCACCTCGGTGAGGGCGACCGGCTTCGCGGCGCGGGCCTCCTCGACGGCCTCGCGCTGGGCGTTGCCCTCGGCCACCCCGAGCTGCCAGCGGCCGAGCTGGACGAAGACGACGCCCACGACGAGGACGAGCCCGAGCAGCCCGAGGAACCTCGGGGTCAGGGCCGTCCGCAGCACGCTCCCGAGGGTACGTGAGCCGGCTGGACGCCCGGCCGGCCGGGGACGGTGCATCGGCGGCCGGCCGACGGCCGATGGTGGTGCGCCGGTGGGCGACGGAAGATGGTGGTGCGCCGGCGGCCCGGGACCCCGGTTCGTCCGCGAGACCCCGGAACCGAGCCGGGGTCTCGTGGACATTTCGGGGTGACCCCGAAATGTCGAGGCGCGAGGGGGTGTTGGGGCACGTGTGAGCAGCAGCCCGGACGCCCGCGTCGTCACCGCCCTGCACGTCGCCCCGGGGCGCCGGCTGCCGATGCGCGCCCTCGACGCCGTGGACGCCGAGGCGGGCGCCGGCCTCGTCGGCGACCGCTACCACGGCTCCCGCCACCGCCACGTGACCGTGCAGTCCGCCGACCAGCTCGCCGAGGCGGCCGCACGCCTCGGCTCGCCGGTCCCGCCCGCGGGCACGCGCCGCAACGTCACCGTCTCGGGCGGCCGCGTCGTCTCCGTCCCGGGCGCCCGCGCCCGCCTCGGCGGGACGCTGCTCGAGGTCGTCCGCGTGGCGGCGCCCTGCCGCATCCTCGACGACGAGGTGGCCCCCGGTGCCGCGGCCGCCCTGCACGACCGCGCCGGCACGGTCTTCCGGGTGGTCGAGGGCGGGCGCATCACCGTCGGCGACACCTACGAGGAGCTGCCCTTCGACCCCGCCGAGGCGGCCGAGCGCGCCGCCCGCTCGCGCGCCGCCGCGGCTCCCCCGCGCGCACACCGCCTGCCCTGACCGAAAACCGTTGGCCCGAGCGCCGACCCCGCCTCTAGCGTGGAGAGCACCATGCCGACGCACCCCTCCCCCTGGTCGTATGGCGTGCGACCCGACGACCTGCCGCCCACCGGCGCCGACCGCCTCCTCGTCTGGCTCGCACGCCGCCAGTGGCGCACCCTCGTCGCGGGCGCATGCTTCGGCATCCCGTGGATGCTCTCCGTCGCGCTCGTGCCGGCCGCCGTCGGCCGCGCCGTCGACGACGGCATCGTCGCGCGCGACGGCCGCGTCCTCGTGCTCTGGTCGCTCGCGGTCGTCGGCCTCGGCCTCGTCTCCGCCGCCGCGGGCAACGGACGCCACCTCTTCGCCGTCCGCAACTGGCTGACCGCGGCGTTCCGCGCGGGCACCGTCGCCGACCTCGCCGTCCGCCGCGCCGGGCCGGCGCTGACCCGCCGGATGCCCGCCGGCGAGGTGCTGGCCAGCTTCACGAGCGACTTCGGCCGGATGGGCCACAGCTTCGACGTCTTCGCCCGCTTCATGGGGGCCGTCGTGTCGTTCGTCGTCGTCGCGGTCATCCTCCTGCGCGGCTCCGTCCTGCTCGGGCTGATCATGCTCGTCGGCGGTCCGCTGCTCGTCGCGTCGCTCGCGTTCGTCATGAAGCCGCTCCAGCGCCGCCAGACCGCCCAGCGCGAGGAGGCCGGCCGGCTCACCGCGCTCGGCGCCGACACCGTCTCCGGGCTGCGGGTGCTGCGCGGCATCGGCGGCGAGGACACCTTCCTCGAGCGCTACCGGAGCCAGTCGCAGACCGTGCGCCGGGCCGGTGTCCGGGTCGCCGGCACCCAGGCGACCCTCGACGCCGCCCAGGTCCTGCTGCCCGGGATCTTCGTCCTCGTCGTCACCGGGGTCGGCGCGCACCTCGCCGTCGACGGCCGGATCAGCGCCGGGCAGCTCGTCGCCTACTACGGCTACACCGCCTTCCTCACCATCCCGCTGCAGACCGCCGTCGAGATGGCCGACAAGCTCATCACGACGCGCGTGGCCGCACGACGCATCTCGCGCATCCTCGCCGTCGAGCCCGACCACCCGGTCGGACCGGCCGGGCCGGCCGGGCCGGCCTCCGGCGCAACGGTTCCGGCCGGCCCGCTCGTCGACCCCGCCTCGGGCGTCGTCGTCGAGCCCGGTCGCCTGACGGCCCTCGTCGCCGCCCGTCCAGAGGACACCGCCGCCGTCGCGGCCCGGCTCGGGCGGACCGTCGCGGGCCGGCACGGCGTCACGTGGGGGGCCACGGCCCTGGACGACCTCGCCGTGGCCGACGTGCGCCGGCTCGTACTCGTCTCGCAGCCCGACCCCCGCCTCTTCAGCGGTCCGCTGCGCGAGGCCCTCGGCGGCCCGGACGACGACGCCCGCCGGGTGGCGCTCGACGTCGCCGACGCGGCGGATGCCCTCGCGGCCGTCGAGGGCGGCCTCGACGGCGAGCTCGAGGAGCGGGGACGCTCGCTCTCCGGCGGGCAGCGCCAGCGCCTGGCCCTGGCCCGCGCCCTCCTGCGCGACCCGGAGGTGCTCGTCCTCGTCGAGCCGACGAGCGCGGTCGACGCGCACACCGAGGCCCGCATCGCCGAGCGGCTCGCGGCGCACCGCGCCGGCCGCACGACCGTCGTCGTCACCGCCAGCCCGCTCCTGCTCGACCGGGCCGACGTCGTCCACCTCGTCGAGGACGGCGAGGTCGTCGCGACCGGCACCCACCGGCAGCTCTCGCGGGAGTGCCCGGCCTACCGGTCGGTCGTCGTCCGCGGCGAGGAGGACTGATGTCGCCCCTGCGCGGGAACACCGACCACGCGCGCCGGACCCTGCCCATCGCGGCCGGGCCGGTCGTGCGCGCCCACGTGCGCGTCCTCCTGCGCGAGCACCGGGGGGCCCTCGGCCTCGTGCTGCTCTGGCACCTGCTGGCCGCGGTCGTCGGGCTCGCGGCGCCCTGGGTGGTCGGCCAGGTCGTCGGGCTCGTGACGACCGGTCGCGCGAGCATCGACAGCATCGACGTGCTCGTCGGCCTGCTCGCCGCCGCCCTGGTCGCCCAGACCGCGACGACGTGGGTGGCGCGGCGCAGCTCGTTCGTCCTCTCCGAGCAGGTCTTCGCCCGGCTGCGCGAGGACTTCGTCGCCTCGGCCGTGCGCCTGCCCCTCTCGACCGTCGAGCGGGCCGGCACCGGCGACCTGCTCGCCCGCACGACGAACGACGTCGACGCCATCAGCTACGTCATCCGCTTCGGCGTGCCGACGATGGTCGTGTCGGTGACGACGGTGCTCGTGACCGGCGTGGCGACCGTCGTGGCGTCACCGCTGGCGGCCCTGCCGCTGCTGCTGACGCCCCTGGTGTGGTTCCTCCCGACCCGCCGCTACCTGCGCCTCGCGGGGCCCGGCTACCTCTGGGAGCACGCCTCGTACGCGCGCCTCAACGGCGTCGCGGCCGAGACCGTCGAGGGCGCCGCGACGGTCGACGCCCTCGGGCTCCAGGCCGAGCGCGGAGCGCGCTTCGACGAGGCGCTCGCCGAGGCGCACGATGCCGAGCGCTACACGATCGGGCTGCGCCTGCGCTGGTTCCCGTGGCTCGAGGTCGGCTTCTTCGCGCCCGTCGCCGGCGCGCTGCTCTGGGGTGGCTGGCTCGCGTGGGAGGGCGTCGTCCCGGTCGCCACCGCGACCGCGGTCGTCCTCTACGTCCAGCGGCTGCTCGACCCGCTCGGCGAGCTCATCGAGCTGCTCGACGAGATCCAGTTCGCCGCGACGTCGATGTCGCGCATCCTCGGCGTCGGCGAGGTCCCGGCCGACCGGGTCGCCACCGGCGCGACCCCGGACGGTGAGGACCTGTCGGTCGAGCACGTCCGGTACGCCTACCGCGAGGGGCAGGACGTCCTCCACGGCGTCTCGCTCGACCTGCGCCCCGGGGAGCGGCTGGCCGTCGTCGGCCCGTCCGGCGCCGGCAAGTCGACGCTCGGGCGGCTTCTCGCGGGCGTCGACGGCCCGCGCACCGGGCGCATCACGGTCGGCGGCGTGCCCCTCGTCGACCTCGAGCTCGACGCCCTGCGCGGCGAGGTCGCCCTCGTCACGCAGGAGCACCACGTGTTCGTCGGGACGCTGGCCGAGAACCTGCGCCTGCCCCGGCCGGCGGCGGACGACGCCGAGCTGCGCGCCGCGCTCGCCGCCGTCGACGCCCTCGACTGGGCGCAGGCCCTCCCCGAGGGGCTCGCGACCCGTGTCGGCTCCGGCGGGCACCCGCTGACCGAGGCGCAGGCGCAGCAGGTGGCCCTCGCCCGGCTGGTCCTCGCCGACCCGCACACGCTCGTCCTCGACGAGGCGACCTCGCTGCTCGACCCGCGCGCCGCGCGCCACCTCGAGCGCTCGCTCGGCGCGGTGCTCACCGGCCGGACCGTCGTCGCCATCGCCCACCGGCTGCACACGGCGCACGACGCCGACCGGGTGGCGGTCGTCGACGACGGACGGGTCCGCGAGCTCGGCACCCACGACGAGCTCGTGGCGGCCGACGGCGACTACGCGGCCCTGTGGCGCTCCTGGCGCGACGAGGGCTGAGCGCGGCTGCTCAGTCGCGGGCGGACGCGGGCTCCGGCGCCTCGTCGTCGTCGGTCCGCGGCTGGTAGCGCGGGTGGAAGTGCGCGGGCTCCTCGCCCGCCTCGACGGCCCGCCGCTGGCGCACCCGGCGCACGACGAGCCAGACGAGCACGAGCAGGAGGACGGCGACGACGCCGCGGCTCACCGGCGAGACGTACTGCTCGACGACGTCGTAGTTCTCCTGGAGGCGGAAGCCGAGGGCGATGAAGGCGGCGTTCCAGATGCCGCTGCCCAGCGCGGTGAGGGCGAGGAAGCGCGGCAGGGGCATCTGGTCCATCCCGGCGGGGACCGACACGACGGACCGGATGAACGGGATGAACCGGCCGACGAGGACGACGACCGAGCCGTGCTTGTCGAAGAACCGGAAGCCGCGGTCGAGGTCCTTCTGCCCGAAGAGGAGGAACCAGCGCTTGCCGGCCAGCTGGTAGAGCCGCTCGTAGCTGAGGGCGTAGCCGACCCAGTAGAGGACCGCGGCGCCGAGGAGCGAGCCGATCGTCGCGCACACCCAGGCCAGCGGCGCGTTGAGCCGGCCGTCGGCCGCGGCGAACCCGGCGAACGGCAGGATCACCTCCGACGGGATGGGCGGCAGGATCGTCTCGAGGGCGATGAGCCCGCCGACCCCGACCTCGCCGACGGACCCGATGATGTCGACGACCGGACCGGTGATGCTCTCCACGGGGACAACGCTACGGGAGGTCGACGGCCCCGTCGGACGCCGCGACGCCCTCCGGTCGGTGGCGGACGGTGGCGGCCGTCAGCCGGCGAGGGTGAGCACGACCCGGACGGCACCGCCCTCGGCCAGCCCCTCAGCGGCCCGGACGGCCTTCTTGACGGGCAGGACGTAGGCGGCCTGCTCGGCCGAGGGGAAGAGGCTCGTCAGCCAGGTGGTGCCACCGACCCGCACGCGCACCCGGACCGACCCGAAGCCGCCGGTCGCGTCGCCGACCGCCTCGTCGACCTCGTCGCTGACCTGCGCCGGCACCGTGACGAAGTGCCACGAGCCGTCGCGCCACCGCCACAGCGTCGCCTCGAAGGACCAGGTCCGCTCGTCCACCACGACGGCCATCATGGCGCGGCCCACCGACGACGGGGCGTGGCCGGAGCCCGGCCTCAGCGCGAGGGTGCCTCGTGGACCACCGACGGGCCGGCGGTCGGCAGGTCCCCCGCACCCGCGGGCGTGGCGAGGAGCAGGACCGAGACGGCGCTCGTCGCGGCGATGGCGGCGACGAGGCGCGCTCCGAGCGGGCCGAGGCAACGGCGCTCGCCGTACCCACCGGGGGTGGCCCGGTGGTGCGGGGGCTGGAACACGACGACCTCCGAGGACGGACGACTGGGTCCCGCCACGGTAGGCCGGGCAGCGGGCGGGCGCGCGCCGTGCGCCCGCAGGACGGACGACCAGCCGGGACGACCGGCCGTTCGGTCAGCCCGCCACCCGAACGGGTGCCCCGACGGTGGCGGAACGGCCGCGGCGCGGCGCCTTGACGGCGGCGTCGGCGAGCAGCTCGGCCTGGCTCGGACGACGGTCCGGCTCCCCCGCCGCCGGCCACGCGGACATCGCGAGCTCGGCCTGCGCGGTGATGGTCAGGGACGGGTTGACCCCGAGGTTCGCCGAGACCGCCGAGCCGTCGAGCACCGAGACGCCGGGGTGGCCCCAGACGCGCTGGTGCCGGTCGAGGACCCCGGTCTCCGGCGACGCGCCGATGGGGACGCCGCCGAGGAAGTGCGCGGTCATCGGGACGTCGAGGACCTCGGGCCACGAGCCGCCGGCCACCGTGTACTCCCCTGTCGCGGAGGCGATCCGGCCGGCCAGCGCCTCCATCGCCCGGTGCCCCTGCGGGATGTAGGTGGGGTTCGGCTCGCCGTGCCCCTGCTGCGAGGTGAGGACCCGGCGCCCGAGCCGCCGGCGCAGCGAGACACGGATCGAGTTGTCGCGGCTCTGCATGACGAGGCCGACGACCATCCGCTCGCTCCACCGCCGCGCCGCCGGCTGCATCCGAAGGAGCGGGCGCGGGTCGCGCGCGACCATCCGCACGAACTCACGCCAGCGCGGGCGGCCCGTGCCGCCGGGGACGGCGAGGGTCGCGAGGAGGCCCATCGCGTTGGAGCCGACGCCGTAGCGGCAGTTCTCGACGTGCGTGTCGGCGTCGACGTGGAAGCTCGTCGTGATGGCGACGCCGCGGGTCAGGTCGACGTCGCGGGGCGCGTGCTGCGTCATCGCGCCGACGAGCGCCTCGGAGTTGGTGCGCGTCAGGTGGCCGAGTCGCGGTGAGAGGGAGGGCAGCTCGCCCTCGTCGCGCATGGCGTGCAGCAGCGTCTGCGTGCCCCACGTCCCCGCGGCGACGACGACGCGCCGGGCCGTGACGACCTGCCGGTCGCGGCCGCCCCGCGGGCCGGTGCGCTCGTGGAGGACGCGGTAGAGCGGCTCGCCGTCGCCGGTGTCGGAGCCCGGCACCGGCCCGAGGCGCGTGACGGTGCGCATCGGCCGGATCTCGACCCCGAGCCGCTCGGCGAGCGCGAGGTAGTTCTTCACCAACGTGTTCTTCGCGCCGACCCGGCAGCCGACCATGCAGTTGCCGCACTCGGTGCAGCCGGTGCGCCGCGGGCCCGCGCCGTCGAAGAAGGGGTCGTCGACCGTCTCGCCCGGTCGCCCGAAGTAGACGCCGACCGGGGTGTGCCGGAACGTGTCCGCGACGCCCAGGTCCTCGGCGGCGCCGCGCATCGCCCGCTCGACCGGGCCGTCGCAGCGGTTGGTGACGACGCCGAGCATCCGGCTCGCGGTGTCGTAGTGCGGCGCGAGCTCGGCCTCCCAGTCGGCGAGGTCGCGCCACTGCGGGTCGCGGTAGAACGCCGACGGCGGGCGGTAGAGGGTGTTCGCGTAGTTGAGCGACCCGCCGCCGACCCCGGCCCCGGCGAGGACGACGACGTCGGGCAGCCGGTGGATGCGCTGGACGCCGTAGCAGCCCAGGCGCGGCGCCCAGAGGAAGCGGCGCAGGTCCCAGGAGGTGCGGGCGAAGTCCTCGTCCTCGAAGCGCCGGCCGGCCTCGAGCACGAGCACCCGGTACCCCTTTTCGGCGGCCCGCAGCGCGGCGACCGAGCCGCCGAACCCCGACCCGATGACGACGACGTCGACGTCCGGCTCCGCGCCCGGCTCCGCACCCTCGGACGTGCTCACGGCAGCCTCGCCGCGCGCATCGCCCGGAGCGCCCCGGTCAGGGCGGAGGCGTAGCGGGCGCCGCGCAGCCCCGGGAGGTCCGCGACGTTGACGAGCCCCTGGACGGTGACGTTCTGCGCCTCCGTGTACTTGAGGATGCCCTCGCGCCCGTGCCGGCGGCCGAGCCCGGAGGCCTTCATCCCGCCCATCGGCGAGCCGATGCTCCCCCACGCCGCGGCGTAGCCCTCGTTGACGTTGACCGTGCCGGCCTGGATGCGCGCGGCGAGCGCGCGGCCGCGGCGCACGTCACGCGTCCAGACCGAGGCGTTGAGGCCGTACTCGGTGTCGTTGGCCAGGGCGACGGCGGCGTCGTCGTCGGCGACCCGGTAGAGCGAGACGACCGGCCCGAAGGTCTCCTCGTCGCGGCAGGCCATCGCGGAGGTCACGCCGGCGAGGACCGTGGGCTCGACGACGTACGGCCCGATCTCGGGGCGCGCCCGGCCGCCGGCGAGCACCGTGGCGCCCTTGGCGACGGCGTCGTCGACGTGCCCGAGCACGCGCTCGAGCTGCGCCGGCCCGACGAGGCTGCCCATGTCGGCGTCCCAGTCGAGGGCGGTCGAGAGCCGCAGGCCCGCGACGGCCTCGAGGAAGCGGCCGACGAACTCGTCGGCGACGGCCTCGTGGACGAGGAGCCGCTCGGCGCTGACGCACAGCTGGCCGGCGGAGGCGAAGCAGGCGCGCAGCACGCCGGGCACGGCGCGGCGCAGGTCGGCGTCGTCGGCGACGTAGACGGCGTTCTTGCCGCCGAGCTCGAGGCTCGCGCCCACGAGGCGGCGCCCGGCCGCGGCGGCGACCTCGCGGCCGGTGGCCGTCGAGCCGGTGAAGCAGACGTAGTCGGCCTGGGCCACGACGGCGCGGCCGGTCTCGCCGGGGCCGAGGACGACCTGGACGAGGTCGTCGGGGAAGCCGGCCTCGACCATGAGGGCGACGGCGGCGAGCGCCGTGAGCGTGCCCTGCGGGTCGGGCCGCAGGACGACGGCGTTGCCGGCGAGCAGCGCCGGCAGGGCATCGGTCACCGCGAGGCTCAGCGGGTAGTTCCACGGCGAGACGATGCCGACGACGCCCTTGGCCCGGTGGTGCTCCGTACTCCGGGTCAGCAGCGGGAAGACGCCGAGGTGACGCTGCGGTGCGAGGTGACCGGGGCCGCGGCGCGCGTAGTGCCGGCAGACGATCGCGACGTCGGCGACCTCCTCGAAGGCGTGGCTGCGCGCCTTGCCGGACTCGAGCTGCACGAGGTCGAGCAGCTCGGTGCGCCGCTCGAGCACGAGGTCGTGCAGGGCGAGGAGCAGCCGGGAGCGCTGCGCGAGCGGCACGCCGGCCCAGCGGCGCTGCGCGGCGCGTGCCCGGGCCACCGCGACGGTGACGTCGGCGGCGGTCGAGGTCGGCAGCGTCGCGAGCGGCGCGCCGGTCATCGGGGTGTGCGTCGTCAGCGGCTCCGCCGAGGCGACGACGCGCGCGCTGAGGGCGCGCACCCGCGCCGGGTCGACCGCGTAGGTGGCGCGGGGGTCGGTCTCCGGGTCCACGATGACGTCGGGCATTACCGCAGGGTAACCACCGGCCGCGCCGCCGTCACCTGCTCCGGCGAAGCACCCGGTCAGCGGGCTGTGCGGCGACTGCGAGGGTGCTCCACCCGAGAAGCATGCGCCTTCCCGGGGAACGGTTCCCGGGTGCAGCGCGGCCGTATCGGGTCACCCGATACGCGCGTGGCGCGTGGGGCGGACCGGGGCGTGGGGCGTCGCCGGCGGGCCGGCGTCAGCTGCGCTGGTACGGCGCGACGACGACCTCGACGCGCTGGAACTCCTTGAGCTCGAGGTAGCCCGACGTCGCCATCGCCCGACGCAGTGCCCCGACGAGGTTGGTCGTGCCGTCCGCGACGCGGCTCGGGCCGAAGAGGACCTCCTCGAGCGGCGCGACGGCACCGACGTGCACGCGGTGGCCGCGCGGCAGCTCGGGGTGGTGTGCCTCGGCGCCCCAGTGGAAGCCACGGCCGGGGGCGTCGGTGGCGCGCGCAAGCGCCGCTCCGAGCATCACGGCGTCGGCGCCGCAGGCGACGGCCTTGACGATGTCGCCGCTCGTGCCGACCCCGCCGTCGGCGATGACGTGCACGTAGCGGCCGCCGGACTCGTCGAGGTAGTCGCGGCGGGCGGCCGCGACGTCGGCGATCGCGGAGGCCATCGGGGCGTGGATGCCGAGCGTCACGCGGGTCGTGTGCGCCGCGCCGCCGCCGAAGCCGACGAGGACGCCGGCCGCGCCGGTGCGCATGAGGTGCAGCGCCGCGGAGTACGAGGCCGCGCCGCCGACGATGACCGGCACGTCGAGCTCGTAGATGAAGCGCTTGAGGTTGAGCGGCTCGGCCCGGCCGGAGACGTGCTCGGCCGAGACCGTCGTGCCGCGGATGACGAAGAGGTCGACCCCGGCGTCGACGACGGTCTTCCACAGCTGCTGCGTGCGCTGCGGGGTCAGGGCGCCGGCGACGGTGACGCCCGCGGCGCGGATCTCGCGCAGCCGCTCGGTGACGAGCTCGGGCTGGATCTCGGCGCGGTAGATCTCCTGCATCCGCTGCGTCGCGAGCGCCGGGTCGAGGGTCGCGATCTCGGCCAGCAGCGGCGCCGGGTCCTCGTAGCGGGTCCACAGGCCCTCGAGGTCGAGCACCGGCAGGCCGCCGTGCTGACCGAACGCGATGGCCGACTCGGGCGACATCACCGAGTCCATCGGCGCCGCGATGACCGGCAGGTCGAAGTGGTACGCGTCGATCTGCCAGCCGGTGGACACCTCCTGGGGGTCGCGCGTGCGCCGCGAGGGCACGATGGCGATGTCGTCGAAGGAGTACGCCCGGCGACCGCGCTTGCCACGGCCGATCTCGATCTCGGTCACCCGCGCAGCCTACCGACGTCCGCATCGGCCGTTCGGCCCGCTCCCCCGTGGCCGGGAAGACCGGGGCACCGGAAATGGTTACCCGCCTGTCGGTGGGCTGCGTCACACTGGTCCACGGCACCGTCGCCACCCGCCCGTGCGGGTCCGGCGACCTCTCGCCGCCCGGCGCGGCCACCCGCCTCTCGACCCGACATGGAGCCCACGTGTCAACAGCAGCACCCGCCCCCGCGGCGCCCCCGGAGTACCCCGAGAAGATCGACGCCGCGGTCCTCAAGATCGCGGGCGTCGTCGTCCTCGGGGCGATCATGTCCATCCTCGACATCACCGTCGTCAACGTCGCGCTGCGCACGCTGCAGCAGGACTTCGCGGTCGACGGCGTGCCGCTCGACTACTCCACCGTCGCGTGGACCGTCACCGGCTACACCCTCGCGCTCGCCACGGTCATCCCCCTCTCGGGATGGGCCGCCGACCGCTTCGGCACCAAGCGCCTCTACATGGCGGCCGTCGCGCTGTTCACCGCCGGCTCGGTCCTGTGCGCCGCCGCGACGAGCATCGAGATGCTCGTCGCCTTCCGTGTGCTCCAGGGCCTCGGCGGCGGCATGCTCATGCCGCTCGGCATGACGATCATGACCCGCGCCGCCGGCCCGAAGCGGATGGGCCGGCTCATGGCCGTCCTCGGCATCCCGATGCTGCTCGGCCCGATCTTCGGCCCGATCCTCGGCGGCTGGCTGATCGACCACTTCAGCTGGCACTGGATCTTCCTCATCAACCTGCCGATCGGCCTGCTCGCCCTCGGGTACGCCTTCTTCGCGCTCCCGGCCGACCGCCCGCACCCGTCCGAGTCCCTCGACTGGCGCGGCGTGCTCATGATGTCGCCCGGCCTCGCGCTCTTCCTCTACGGCGTGTCCTCGATCCCGGAGCAGGGCGGCGTCGGTCACGCCAAGGTCATCGTCCCCGGCCTCGTCGGTGTCGTCCTCATCGTCGCCTTCGTGCTCTACAGCTTCCGGCCGCAGCACCCGCTGCTCGACCTGCGGCTGTTCCGCAACCGCAACCTCACGGTCGCCATCATCACGATGTTCATCTTCGCGGCGGCGTTCTTCGGCGGGCTGCTCCTCATCCCCCAGTTCCTCCAGCAGGTGCAGGGCGAGACGCCGCTCTCGGCGGGCTGGATCCTCGCCCCGCAGGGTCTCGGCGCGATGCTGACGATGCCCGTCGCCGGCGCCCTCGTCGACCGCTTCCCGGTCGGCCGGATCGTGCCGTTCGGGCTGCTGCTCATCACCGGCGGCATGTTCGCGCTGACCCAGATCGAGGCCGACTCCTCGCACTGGGGCTTCATCATCCCGATCCTCTTCGTCATGGGCCTCGGGATGGGCGGCACGATGATGCCGATCATGACCTCGGCGCTCAAGACGCTCAACCACCACGAGGTCGCCCGCGGCACGACGCTGCTCAACATCACGCAGCAGGTCGCCAGCTCGATCGGCGTCGCGATCTTCTCGGTCATCCTCACCAACGCCTTCAAGGACCGGCCGCTCGTCGGCCAGGGCGGGCTCTACCTCGAGACCCTCCAGACCAAGGGTCCGGAGGCGGCGCAGGGCGTCCTCGCGCAGGTCCCGCTCGTCGGGCAGTTCCTCCAGCAGCAGGCCGGCGACCCGCAGGCCGCCGTCGCGGCCCTCGGGGCGCGGGTGGCGGAGGTCGCGGCCGACGCGTACGCGCACACCTTCTGGTTCGCCGCCGGCTTCGTCACCCTGACGCTCGTCTCGGCCGCGTTCCTGCCGCGCAAGCACGAGGAGTCGCACCTCCTCGAGGGCGCCGACGCCGACGAGGTGGCGCCCCCGGTCGTCATCCACTGACGCACCCCGCCCCACCCGTGCCGATGCCGGCCCCGCAGCCCGCGGGGCCGGCATCGGCCATGCTGGGGGCGTGCGACCCGGGACCCACAACGCGATCACCGACGTCGAGGGCGTCCTCGTCGGCCACGCCACCCGCGACGAGCCGGGCTGGCTGACCGGTGTCAGCGTCGTCGTGCCGCCTCCGGGGACGGTCGGCGGCGTCGACGTGCGCGGCGGCGGGCCCGGCACGCGCGAGACGGACCTCCTCGACCCCGCGAACGCCGTGGACGCAGTCGACGCCGTCGTCCTGGCCGGCGGCAGCGCCTTCGGGCTGGCCGCCGCCGACGGGGTGGCCGACGCCGTCTGGGCGGCGGGACGCGGGTGGCCGGTCGGTCCCGGTCCCGACGAGCGGGTGCCGATCGTCCCGTCGGCCATCGTCTTCGACCTCGGGCGGGCCGGGGTCTGGCGGCACCACCCGGGGCCGGCCGACGGTGCGACCGCCCACGCCGCCGCGGCGTCGGGTCCGGTGGTCCAGGGGTCGGTCGGGGCGGGCACCGGGGCCCGGGCCGGTGGCCTGCGCGGCGGGGTCGGGACGGCGTCCGCGGTGCTGGAGTCGGGGGTGACGGTCGGGGCGCTCGTCGTCGTCAACGCCGTCGGGTCGCCGCTGGCCGCCGACGGGTCGCTGCTCGGGGCGGCGTGGGCGCTCGGCGACGAGCTCGGCCCGGTGCCGCCGCCGTCACCCGCGGCGCTGGAGCGTCACCTCGCCGCCCGGCGCGCCGAGGTCGAGGCCGTCCGTGCCGGCCGAGCCGAGGCGCCGCGTCCCGGGCGCGCCACGACGCTCGCGGTCGTCGCCACGGATGCCGGCCTCGGCAAGGCCGGGTGCCGCCGCCTCGCCACCGTCGCGCACGACGGGATGGCCCGCGCGCTCTCCCCCGTCCACACGGCCTTCGACGGCGACACCGTCTTCACGCTGGCGACCGGCGGGCGCCCCGCCCCGGACCCGTTCGACCTCGTCGAGCTCCACGACGCCGCCGCGGGCTGCGTGACCCGGGCGATCGTGCACGCCCTGCTCGCCGCCGACTCCGTCGACCGCTCCGCGGACGGCGGCATGGCCGCCCTCTCCTGGCGCGACGCCCTCACCACCCCCTGACCCCCCGTGCAGCAACTGACGAATGTGTCGATTCCTGCACACCCGCTCACCGGTAGAGCGTGCAGAACCTGACGAAAGCGTCGAATCCTGCACGCTCCGGACCCACCGACCGTGCACCGATCGACACATTCGTCGATCGGTGCCCGCCTGTCGGCGGACGGCGGGATGGCCGCCCTCTCCTGGCGCGACGCCCTCACCAGCGCCTGACCCCGGCCGGGCGGGCGTCGTCAGCGCAGGCGGGTCGCGAGGATCGCGGCGAGCCGGTTCATCTGCTCGACGTGCGCCGCATCGCCGTCGGTCTGCACGACGGCCGGCCCCTGCCCCACGGTGATGATCGCGACGGCGTACCCGTCGACGATGCCCATCTGCCGGGTCTCCGACGACGGCGTGAGCCAGCCGCCCTTGAACGCCGACGCCCCGATCGTCCCGAGGCCCCAGCGGTGCTGCGGGATCGGGCGCATCTGCTCGAGGAGGAACGCGCTGGCCTCGGGGCTGACGACCCGGCCCGCCGCGAGCGCCGCCATGAAGCGCACCTGCTCGCGCGGGCTCCACGACATCGCGCCCTGGCTGCGGTCGGGCGCGACCGTGCTCGTGTCCCCGATCGAGCGCAGGACGGCGGTGATGGCCCCGCCGGGGCTGCCCGGGATGCGCTCGCGCACGGCGACGACGGCGTCGCCGTCGCTCGCGGTGAGCGCGGCCCGGATCCAGCCGCGCTCGGTCGACGGGATGCGCGACGGGTCGCCGTCGACGACGGTGTCGAGGTAGGCCGCGACGACGAGCACCTTCGACGTCGACCACGCCTTCGTCGAGCCCACTGATCCCTCCGAGCGCACGGCCGAGGGGTCCGACAGCGGCGCCAAGACGACCTGGTTGCGGGTGTCGCCGACGAGGCTCGCCGACCCCGCCTTCCCCGACGTCCCGGAGGTGTCGGCGGCGGACGACGACCCCGTGGGCGTGGCCGGCGTCGGCCGCGGGACGGCGCTCACGAGGCCGCCCTCGACCGCCGCCGGTGACGGGGTCGGTGCTCGCTCGGGCAGCGCCGGCGCCGACCGGGTTGCCGCGCGCGATGGCTCGGCCGAGCCGTCCGCGCTGCCGCAGCCGCCGGCCAGCGCCGCGACGAGCAGCGGCAGGAGGACGAGGACACGGCGCATCCGCCGCACCCTACGTCGTCCGGGTGCACGGCACGAGCCGGGCGCCGCTCAGCCCTTCGAGCTGTAGTTCGGCGCCTCGACGATGCCGGTCACGTCGTGCGGGTGCGACTCGCGCAGACCCGCCGTCGTGATGCGGATGAAGCGGCCGCGCTCCTTGAGCTCGGGGGTGGTGCGGGCGCCGACGTAGAACATCGACTGGTGCAGACCCCCGACGAGCTGGTGGACGACCGCGCCGACCGGCCCGCGGTAGGCGACCTGGCCCTCGATCCCCTCCGGGACGATCTTGTCGTCGGAGGTGACGTCGGCCTGGAAGTAGCGGTCCTTGGAGTAGGACTTCTTGCCGCGCGAGGACATCGCGCCGAGCGAACCCATCCCGCGGTAGGCCTTGAACTGCTTGCCGTTGATGAAGACGAGCTCGCCCGGGCTCTCTTCGCAACCGGCCAGCAGCGAGCCGACCATGACGGTGTCGGCGCCCGCGACGAGGGCCTTGGCGATGTCGCCGGAGTACTGGAGGCCGCCGTCGCCGATGAGCGGGACGCCGGCGGGGCGGCACGCGAGGGACGCCTCGTAGATCGCGGTGACCTGCGGGACCCCGACCCCGGCGACGACGCGCGTCGTGCAGATGGAGCCCGGCCCGACCCCGACCTTGACGGCGTCCACGCCCGCGTCGACGAGGGCCTGCGCCCCGGCGCGCGTGGCGACGTTGCCGCCGATGACCTGGACGTGCCGCAGCGCCGGGTCCTTCTTGACCCGCTCGATCATCTCGAGGAGGAGCCGGGCGTGGCCGTGCGCGGTGTCGACGACGAGCACGTCGACCCCCGCCTCGACGAGCGTCGTCGCCCGCTCCCAGGCCTCACCGAAGTAGCCGACCGCCGCACCGACGAGCAGGCGCCCGTCGGCGTCCTTGCTCGCGTTCGGGAACTGCTCGGACTTGACGAAGTCCTTGACGGTGATGAGCCCGCGCAGGCGCCCCTCGGTGTCGATGATCGGCAGGCGCTCGCGCTTGTGCTGGCGCAGCAGGCTCGTCGCCTCCTCGTGGCTGATGCCGACGTGGCCGGCGATGAGCGGCATCGGCGTCATGACGTCGCGCACGAGGGTGTCGGCCCACTCGGCGACCGGCGTGAAGCGCAGGTCGCGGTTGGTGACGATGCCGAGCAGGTGCTCGCCCGGGTCGACGACCGGCAACCCGGAGACGCGGTAGCGGCCGCAGATCTCGTCGAGCTCCTCGAGGGTGGCGTCCGGCCCGATCGTCACGGGGTTGGAGATCATCCCGGTCTGGGTCCGCTTGACGAGGTCGACCTGGTAGGCCTGGTCCTCGATCGAGAGGTTGCGGTGGAGGATGCCGAGGCCGCCGTTGCGGGCCATGGCGATGGCCATCCGGGCCTCGGTGACGGTGTCCATCGCGGCGGACACGAGCGGGACGCGCAGCGAGATGCCGCGGGTCAGGCGCGAGGTGGTGTCGACCTCGCTCGGGATGACGTCGGTCTCGCCGGGCTGCAGCAGGACGTCGTCGTAGGTGAGGCCGAGGGCCGCGAACGGGCCGGCCGGCGCGGGCTCCGCCGAGGCCGCGGTGACGGCCGGGGCGTCGGGCGCCGCAGGGGTGGTGGTGTCGCGCGTCTCGTCGAGTCCGAGGCTCATCACCCGATTCTACGTCCCCCGCCACCCTGCCCCGGACGGGCCGCCGTCCGCCCCGAGCGACCTCGAGACGGACGCTCCGGTGGCGGACCTGAGGCATCCACGCAACCCTTGACCAAAGCCTTACCCGACGCTTGCCCTGCCATCGACAAACCGCCCATACGGTGAAACCCGTGCCGCCCGAGGGGGTCGGCACACGATCATCGTGGAGGTGGCGCATGGCCGAGATCACCCGGCTCCCGGGCCCTGTCGCGGACCTGTGGGACTGGCAGCTCGAGGGCTCCTGTCGTCGGGTCGGTCCCGAGGTGTTCTTCCACCCGGAGGGCGAGCGCGGCTCCAAGCGCTCCCGCCGCGCCACCGCGGCGAAGGAGATCTGCCTGGCCTGCCCCGTCATCCAGCAGTGCCGCGAGCACGCCCTGGCCGTCCGCGAGCCCTACGGGGTCTGGGGCGGTCTCACCGAGGACGAGCGCGAGAGCGTCTACGCCCGCCAGCGTCATTTGGCGTCCTGACCGACGCCACCCGATACCCGGCTCCCGCCCCACGCGGGAGTCCGGTCGGCCCTCCGGGGGGTCGGCCGAGGCAGCGGTGGACCGTGGGGGCGAGAGCCCACGGTCCGCCGCTCCTCACCAGCGCGGAACCGTTCGTGGGGGCGAGAGCCCACGGCCGGCGACCGCGACCGTGGGACCGTGCCCGGACGGCACTCGTGCTCGCCGTCCGGGCACGGCCACGCGTAGCCTGAGCCGGTGCCCGACGACGCCCTCGAGGTCCCCATCCGTGACGAGTCCATCCGGCTCGGCCAGCTGCTCAAGCTGAGCGGCCTCGTCGACGACGGCGCGACCGCCCGCGAGGTCGTCGAGCGAGGGCTCGTCTACGTCAACGGCGAGGTCGACACCCGGCGCGGCCGCCAGGTGCGGGTCGGCGACGTCGTCACCCTCGACGGCGGCGGGAGCCTGCGCGTCACCTCCGCCTGACCCCGTCTTCCCCACTGATTGCCCATCCACCACCTCCGAGGGGCCCGGATCGGGGTCCTGAGGTGGCGGATGGGCAAGAAGTCGCGGCTCAGGCGGGGACGCGCGCCTCCGAGACGTCGGTGCTCGCCGGCAGCGCCAGCGTCGCCAGCCCGGCTGCGAGAACGGCCGTGAGCGAGACGGCGCCCGCGAAGAGCACGAGGTCGAAGGCCGGCAGGCCGCTGCGCTCCTCGGACAGGGCGAGGACGAAGATGCGCGCGAAGAGCGCACCGACGAGGGTCGTCACGACGACGGCCGGGACCACCGGCAGGACCGCCTCGATGACCACCGCCCGGGCGATGACCCGTCGCGGCACCCCCGCCGCGACGGCGGTGGCCAGGCTGCGGCGGCGCTCGACGATGCCTTCGACCTCGGCCACGAGCAGGCCGAGGGCGCTGGCGGCGGTCGCCAGCCCGAGGGCGACGATGAGGAGCAGGTAGGTCTGCGCGAAGAAGCCCCCGGTGTCGCCCTGACGTGCGCTCATCGCCAGGGCATCCGCCCGCAGGACGAGCACGGCCCCTCCGACGAGGCACCCGAGCAGCAGGGTGAGCCGGGAGGCGCCCCGCCGCTGCCGGGCCTCCATCCGGCGGCCGGCCAGCAGGAGGTCCGCTCGCCCGGCCCCGACGGCCAGGCGGGCTCCGGCGACCACGGCGAGCTCACCCGCGAGCCCGGCGGCGCCGAGGGCGAGCAGCACCACGGCGACGAGGAGCACCAGCGGCCAGACGACGCTCGGCAGGGCGACCGAGGCGCCCAGGAGGTAGATGAGGATCCCGCCGAGGACGAGTCCGGATGCGGCGATCGCACCGGACCGCGTGAGGCGGCGGCGCACCGAGCGCTCGCGCTGGCCCTCGTCCTGCCGGCGCGCGGCGCCCACGGAGGCCGAGAGGGTCACGAGCAGCGGCAGGAGGACGAGACCGGGGAGGGCGACCCACCAGGTCGGCACCCGGTCGGTCGGCAGGAGCAGCGCGTCGGGCGACCACTCGGTGCCGACCGGGACGGCGCTGATGCCCCGGTACATCGAGACGGGGCCGCCGACGACTCCGACGACGACCGCGAGGAGGGCGTAGAGCGGCAGCCCGAGCAGGACGCCCCCGACCGAGGCGAGGCCGCTCTCGATCGCGGCGACCCGCCGCAGCTCGCGCCGGGTCGCGCCGAGCCGGGCGAGGTCCTCGAACCGGCGCTCGCGGGCCGGAGCCCCGATGCGGGAGCACTGCGCGGCGAAGGCGAGGAAGGGCAGGCAGAGCAGGGCCAGCGCCAGCACGGTGCCACCCCGGAGCCCGTCCTCCGTCCACAGCTGGACGTTGGAGTAGGCCGTCCCGCTCGCCGGGTCCCACGGTGTGACGACGGCGCCGGCCAGGAGCACGAACACCGCCGCGACCGCCGTCGAGGCGACGGTGAGCACGATGCGCAGCCGGTCCGACCGGCCGCCGCGGAAGGCCAGCCAGGTGGCCCCCGCCCAGGTCATCGTCCCTCCCCCGCCCCGACGACGAGCCCGTCGCGCAGCCGCACCTCGCGGTCGCAGTACGCGGCGACCGTCGCGTCGTGGGTGACGACGACGAGCGTCGCCCCGCGCTCGCGCACCGCCCCGAGCAGCGTCGCCATGACCCGCTCACCGCCGACGCTGTCGAGCGAGCCGGTCGGCTCGTCGGCGAGCACGACGTCGGGGGCCGTCACCAGCGCCCGCGCGATGGCGACCCGCTGCGACTGACCGCCCGACATGTCGATGGGCCGCCGGTCGGCGACGTCGTCGACCCGCAGCTCGGCGAGCACGGCCCGGGCGGCCTCGAGGGCGTCACGCCGCGCTCGGCCGAGCAGAAGCAGCGGCAGCGCCACGTTCTCGACCGCCGTGAGGTCGGGCACGAGCTGGCCGTACTGGAAGACGATGCCGAAGCGGGTGCGGCGCAGGCGGGCCCGCTCGGCCTCCGCGAGGTGCGACAGCGTGGTGCCGTCGAGGGCGACGTTGCCCTCGGTCGGCACGAGCACCCCGCCGAGGGCGAGGAGCAGCGTCGACTTGCCCGAGCCCGACGCGCCGGTCACGGCGACCCGCTCCCCCGCGGCGACGTCGAGGTCGACGCCCGCCAGGGCCCGGGTGCGCCCCTGGTGCACGACGAGGCCGCGCGCGGCGAGCCGGGGCACCGCCGGGCCGGCTGCCTCGACGTCGGTGGTGGCGTGGGGCTGCGGGGTCATCGGATCTCCTCGGTGAGGTCGACGACGCGCTCGGCGGCGGCCTCGAGCCACCTCACGTCCGCGTCGAGATGGGCGATGGCATGGTCGGTGGCGAGGCGCTCACCGAGGGTGAGCGCCGGGTCGGTCTTGGTGCGGGTCAGCTCGCGCATCCGGTCGACGACGGCCACCCGCTGGCGGTCGAGGAAGGCCCGGGCGGCGTCCGGGCCGAGGGCGAGCATGGCGACGGTCGCCCGGGTCGCCAGCGGGTGCGAGAGCAGCGCGTCCGGCGGCTCGGTCGAGCCGGCCCAGCGCTCGAGCTCGGCGCGGCCCGCCGCGGTGAGCGCGTAGACCCGGCGGTCCGGGCCCCCGTCGCGCTCGACCGCGGCGAGCTCGACCCATCCCTTGGCGGCGGCCCGCTCGAGCGCGGTGTAGACCTGCCCCGGCGCGATGGGACGCGCCGACGGGAACGCGGCGTCGTGCGCCCGCTTGAGGTCGTAGCCGTGCTGCTGCCCCCTCGACAGCAGCCCCAGCAGGACGTGTCCCGTCGTCATGGCGACCACTATTCACTGTGTGACTAGTAGCGGCAAGGCGAGTTGCGAGAACTCGCAGAGCGCGCGGTCAGGCGCTCGCGCAGAGCCAGTCGACGCCGGCCGAGACGTGGAGCGCCGTCGTGTCGACGAGCGGCACCGCGGCGTCGCCGTCGCGCAGCAGCAGGCCGATCTCGGTGCAGCCGAGGACGACCGCCTCCGCCCCGTCGGCCACGAGTCGCTCGACCACCCCGAGGTAGTCGGCGCGCGACTCCTCGCGGACGACGTCGCGCACGAGCTCGTCGTAGATGACCCGGTGCACCAGCTCGCGGTCGGCCTCCCCGGGCACGAGCACGTCGAGGCCGCGAGCGCGCAGGCGGTCGGCGTAGAAGGCCTGCTCCATCGTGAAGCGGGTCGCGAGCAGGCCGACCCGTCGGTGGCCGCCGGCCAGCAGCGCGTCGGCCGTCGGGTCGGCGATGTGCAGCAGCGGCACCCCGGCCGCAGCCTCGATGTCGTCGGCGACCCGGTGCATCGTGTTCGTCGCGAGCAGCAGCGCCTGCGCTCCCCCGGCCGCCAGCCCGCGGGCGGCATCGGCGAGGAGCGCGGCCGTGGCGGGCCAGTCGTCCGCGTGCTGGGCGGCGGCGACCGGGGCGAAGTCGACCGAGTGCAGCAGGAGGCGGGCCGAGTGCAGCCCGCCGAGCCGCGCGGCCACCCCCGTGTTGAGCCCGCGGTAGTAGGCCTCCGTCGAGGTCCAGCTCATCCCGCCGAGCACCCCGAGCAGCCGCATGCGCCTGACCCTACGCCGCGGCGCCGACGCCGACCGGCACGACGACGCCGCCCGGCCCCTGACGGGGACCGGGCGGCGTGCGGTGTCGCGGGAGGTGGGGCTCAGTGGCCGTGCCCGTGGCCGTGGCCACCGGCGGCAGCCGGCTCCTCCTCCTTCTTCTCGACGACGAGGGTGTCGGTCGTGAGGACCATCGAGGCGATCGAGGCCGCGTTGCGCAGCGCCGAACGGGTCACCTTGACCGGGTCGATGACGCCGGCCTTGACGAGGTCCTCGTACTCGCCGGTGGCGGCGTTGAGGCCCTGGCCCGCGGGGAGCTCGGAGACCTTCGCCACCGCGACGTAGCCCTGGAGGCCCGCGTTCTCGGCGATCCAGCGCAGCGGCTCGGCCGCGGCCTTGCGGACGATGTTCGCGCCCACGGCCTCGTCACCCTCGAGCCCGATGGTGTCGAGCACGGCGACGGCCTGGATGAGTGCGGAGCCACCGCCGGAGACGATGCCCTCCTCGATCGCGGCGCGCGTCGCGGAGATCGCGTCCTCGATGCGGTGCTTCTTCTCCTTGAGCTCGACCTCGGTGTGCGCGCCGACCTTGATGACGCACACGCCGCCGGCGAGCTTCGCGAGGCGCTCCTGGAGCTTCTCGCGGTCCCAGTCGGAGTCGGTGCGCTCGATCTCCTGCTTGATCTGGGCGACGCGGCCCTCGACGTCGGAGGCCTCGCCCGCGCCGTCGATGATGACCGTCGAGTCCTTGGTGACGACGACGCGGCGCGCCTGGCCGAGGGTCTCGAGACCGACCTGGTCGAGCTTGAGGCCGACCTCCTCGGCGACGACCTGGCCGCCGGTGAGGACCGCCATGTCCTGGAGCATCGCCTTGCGGCGGTCGCCGAAGCCGGGGGCCTTGACGGCGACGACGTTGAACGTGCCGCGCATCTTGTTGACGACGAGCGTCGAGAGGGCCTCGCCGTCGACGTCCTCGGCGATGATGACGAGCGGCTTGCCCGACTGGACGACCTTCTCGAGCACCGGCAGGACGTCGGCGATCGCCGAGATCTTGCCCTGGTTGATGAGCACGTAGGCGTCCTCGACGACGGCCTCCATGCGCTCCGGGTCGGAGACGAAGTACGGGGAGATGTAGCCCTTGTCGAACTGCATGCCCTCGGTGAACTCGAGCTCGGTGGAGGCGGTCGAGGACTCCTCGACGGTGATGACGCCGTCCTTGCCGACCTTGTCGAACGCGTCGGCGATGGTGGCGCCGATCTCGGTGTCCTGCGCGGAGAGCGAGGCGACCTGGGCGATCTCGTCCTTGGACTCGATCTCGCGGGCGTTCTCGAGCAGGCGCTCGGAGACGGCGTCGACGGCCTTGTCCATCCCGCGCTTGAGGCCCGAGGGGGCGGCGCCGGCCGCGACGTTGCGCAGGCCCTCCTTGACCATCGCCTGGGCGAGGACCGTCGCGGTCGTCGTCCCGTCACCGGCGATGTCGTTGGTCTTGGTGGCGACCTCCTTGGCGAGCTGCGCGCCGAGGTTCTCGTAGGCGTCCTCGAGCTCGACCTCGCGGGCGATCGTGACGCCGTCGTTCGTGATCGTGGGGGCGCCCCACTTCTTGTCGATGACGACGTTGCGGCCCTTCGGGCCGAGCGTCACCTTGACGGCGTTCGCGAGGGCGTCGACGCCCCGCTCGAGCGCCTTGCGGGCGGAGTCGTTGAACTCCAGTTCCTTGGCCATGGGTGTCCTTTGCTGGGGGTGACGGGCGGCGCGGTGCGCCCGACCCGTCGCGTGGGTCAGGGGGATGCCGGACGCGTCCCGGCGGCACGGGGCCGCCGGGACGCGGTCACGGCGTCAGCGGACTGCTCAGCCGACGACGGCGAGCACGTCGCGGGCCGAGAGGATGAGGTACTCCTCGCCGCCGTGCTTGATCTCGGTGCCGCCGTACTTGCTGAAGATGACCCGGTCGCCGACCTGGACGTCGAGCGGGACCCGGTTGCCCTTGTCGTCGATGCGACCGGGGCCGACCGCGAGGACCTCGCCCTCCTGGGGCTTCTCCTTCGCGGTGTCCGGGATGACGAGACCGGACGCGGTGGTCTGCTCGGCCTCGAGGCTCTTGATGACGATGCGGTCCTCGAGCGGCTTGATGGAAACCGACACGGTGTGCTCCTCCCCTTGCTGGGATGAGTCGAAGTGGACGGGGACGTGCGCGTCCGGGCCGTGCTCGCCGTCGCGGGGGTCGACCGCGGCCCGGGGTGCGCTGGCACTCGCACGGGGCGAGTGCCAATGAGGCAAATCTAGGCCGCGCTTAGCACTCGGTCAACTCGAGTGCCAGCCGGGCGCGGCGCGGGCGTCCGGAGGGTTCGCACCGGGCCCCGAGAGCGCGGATGGCAGGATGACCGGCCGTGGACGTCGGCATCGTGCGAGCTCTCGGGTCGCCGGACGGGAAGGAGCTCCTGCGATCCCTCCCGCCGTACGACCCGGCCGCGGTGTTCGCGCTCCAGGACCGGCTGCGCCGCGAGGGCCACGCGGCCGACTTCGTGGCCGCCGTGCTCACCCAGCAGCGCCTGCGCGCGCGGGCCGTCGCGAAGTTCGGCGAGTTCGCCGGCGACCTCCTCTACACGCCCGACGGGCTCGAGCAGGCCTCGCGGCTCGAGGTCGCGGCCACGCACGCGGGCCGCTTCTACAACGCCTCGCTCGCGACGGTGCACGACCTCGGCTGCGGCATCGGCAGCGACGCCGTCGCGATGTCGGCGCTCGGCGTCACCGTCCAGGCCGTCGACATCGACCCCGTGACGGCGGCCATCGCCGACACCAACCTGCGGCCCTGGCCCGACTCGCGCGCCCACGAGGGCTACGCCGAGGAGTTCGAGCCCCCGCGCGACCCGCTGCGCTCGCGCGTCGGCGTCTGGCTCGACCCGGCGCGCCGCATCCCCGGCAAGACCGGGCGGCACGGGCGCATCAAGCGGGTGTTCCGGCTCGACGAGATCCGGCCGTCGTGGCAGTTCGTCCTCCAGGTGGCGACGGCGGTGCCGGCGACCGGGGCGAAGCTCTCGCCGTCGATGCCGCACGACGCCATCCCGCTCGGGACCGAGGCGCAGTGGACCTCGTACGGCGGCGAGGTGCTCGAGTGCGCCGTCTGGTGGGGGCCGCTCGCCCAGCGCCCCGGCCGCAGCGCGCGCATCCTCGCGGCCGGGCGGCCGCCGGTCGAGGTCGACGAGACGATGGCCGAGCCGGACCCGCCGACCGCCGAGGGCACCGGCTCGATCGGTGCCTGGCTCTACGAGCCGGACCGCGCCGTCACGCAGGCCGGGCTGCTCGGGGCCGTGACCGGGGCGACGCTCGGGGTCGAGGTCGACACGGGGCTCGGGTACGTGCTGTCCGACGCCGAGGTCGACCTGCCGTACGCGCGGCGGTACGCGGTGCTCGAGTCGATGCCGTTCACCGTCAAGACGCTGCGGGCGTGGCTGGCCCAGCACGGCGTGACCGGGCTGACCGTCAAGAAGCGCGGGGTCCGGCTCGACGACGACGAGCTGCGGCGGCAGCTGAAGACCGGGCGTGGCGCCGGCGACGGGGCGCAGGCGACGGTCGTGCTCACGCGGGTCGCGGGCCAGCAGACGGCCATCGTCGTCGAGCCCGTGGCGCCGGCCGCGCCGCCCGCCGACTGAGGCGGGTCAGGGGCCGACGAGGTCGCGCGCGCCGAGGACCTCCGGCGGGATGCCGAACGCCTCGACGAGCTCGAGCGCGACGGGCCGCAGCCGCCGCAGCAGCGCCGTCACCTCCCGCGTGATGGCCTTCGAGCGCGGCGCCGACAGCCGCCCGTGCTCGAGGAACCAGCCGCGGTCGGCCTCGATGGTCACGAGCGCGTGCAGGTCGCAGAGCGCCCCGAGCACCTCGCGCGTCGGCCCCTCCGGCTGGGCCCGCACCTGTGCGACGAACGCCTCGACGACCAGCCGCTCGACGTGCGAGCGGGCCGCGGCGATGACGTGGTCCTGCACGTCGTTGAACACCTCGCCCGGCGGCCGGCCGGCGTCGACCCCCGCCTTGAGCCGGCGCGCCACCCCCGCGACCTGGTGCTCCTCGCGGAAGCGCAGCATCGCCAGGTGGTAGTCGGGGTCGAGCAGCCCGGCGTCGGTGTCCGCGCCGTCGCGCCCCGTCGGCAGCACGTCGCGGATGCGCTCGAGCAGCTGGTGCGCCGCGGTGCGCTCGACGATGGTGTCGACCGCCAGCCCGGCGACGAAGCGGACCATCCCGCGCTGGTCGAGGTCCTCGAAGGACGAGGAGTAGTCGGTGAGCAGCCCCTTGGCGACGAGCTGGAGCAGGACGTGGTTGTCACCCTCGAACGTCGTGAAGACGTCGGTGTCGGCCTTGAGCGCCGCGAACCGGTTGGCCGAGAGGTAGCCGGCGCCGCCGCAGGCCTCGCGGCACTCCTGGATGGCGTGCGTCGCGTGCCAGGTGGCGAGCGCCTTCTGGCCGGCGGCGCGCGACTCGAGGGCGCGCACGTCGCGCTCGGGCGCCTCGGGGGTCTCCGGCGAGAAGACCTCGTGCAGTTGCCGGGCGACCTCCTGCTGGGCGGCGCTCAGGGCGTACGCGCGGGCGACGAGCGGCAGCAGCCGGCGCTGGTGCATCCCGTAGTCCAGGAGCAGGGTCTCGTCGTCGGTGCCGGGCGCCTCGAACTGGCGGCGGCGCAGGCCGTACCGGACGGCGATCTCGATCGCCACCTTGGATGCCGCGAGCGCTCCCCCGCCGACGCTGACGCGGCCCTGGACGAGCGTGCCGAGCATCGTGAAGAAGCGCCGGTTCGGGTTCTCGATGCTCGAGCGGTAGGTGCCGTCGTCGTCGATCTGCGCGAAGCGGTCGAGGAAGTTGGCGCGCGGGACGCGCACGTCGTCGAACCAGAGGCGGCCGTTGTCGACGCCCTCGAGCCCGAGCTTGGTGCCGCAGTCCTCGACCCGCACGCCGGGCAGCACCTCGCCGTCGCGGCGGATCGGGACGAGCACCGCGTGGACGCCGTGGGCCTCGCCGCCGACCTCGAGCTGGGCGAAGACGACCGCGAGCTCGCCGTCCTCCGCGGCGTTGCCGATGTAGTCCTTGCGCGAGGCGTCGTCGGGGGTGCGCACGACGATCTCGTCGGTGGCGGGGTCGTAGGTGGCGGTCGTGCCGAGCGCCTGGACGTTGCTGCCGTGGCCGGTCTCGGTCATCGCGAAGCAGCCCAGCAGCCGCCCGGAGAGGATGTCCGGGAGGTAGCGCTCGTGGTGTGCGCGCGTCCCCAGCTGGAGCACCGCGCCGCCGAAGAGCCCGAACTGGACGCCGGACTTCACGACGACGGACAGGTCCCCGTAGGCGAGGGTCTCGAACGACGCGATGGACGCGCCGATGTCGCCGCCGCCGCCGACCGAGCGGGGGAAGCCGTGGGCGGCCTGGCCGCGCTCGCCGATCTCGACGACGAGGTCGCGCACCCGGCGGCGTAGCTCGGCCCGGGGCAGGTCGCGCTGCTCGTCGAGCAGGTCGGTGTGCTCGGCCAGCGCGGCGCGCACCTCGTCGCGGACGGCGGCGTACGGGCCGTCGAGGACGGCGCGCAGGGCGGCGGGGTCGGCGTCCAGGGCGGGCTGGGCGCGACGGGTCGGGTCGGTGGTGCGGACGGCGTCGGTGGCGGCCATGTCGTCACCCTGACACGGCGTCACCGGCCTCCGGCGGCTCCGTGACGCGCGAAGTTACTCACAGGTAGGGGTCGGGCTGGGCGCCCTCGCGGGCGACGGCGGCGGCGCCGGAGGCAAGGGCCGCGTCGAGCGCCTCCTCGCGGGTGGCGCCGCGCGCGAGGGCTGCCGCGAGCGCGCCGACGAACGCGTCGCCGGCCCCGGTCGTGTCGACGACGCCGCCTTCGACCGGGTGGGCCGGCATCGTCACGCCGTCCCACGAGGCCCCGTTGGCCCCGAAGGTGACGAGCAGCGAGGCGGGCTCGGCGCCCGCCTCGGCGAGCGCCTGCATCTCGAGCTCGTTGGCGACGACGGGGTCGCCGAGGGCCACGACGTCGGCGGGCAGCCCCGACCACGGGGCGACGTTGAGGACGACCCGGGCGCCGCGTCCGGCGGCGACCCGGGCGGCCTCGCAGACGACGGTCAGTGGGACCTCGAGCTGGAGGACGAGGACGTCGTCCGGGCCGAGGGCGCGAACGGCGTCGACCTCCGGTGCCCCGAGGTGGTGGTTGGCGCCGGGAACGACGACGATCGTGTTCTCGCCGTCGTCGGACACCTGGACGATGGCGTGGCCGGAGGTCTCGCCCTCGACGACGCGGACGGCCTCGACGTCGATGCCGAGACGCGCGAGCCGCTCGCGGTAGGCGCGGCCGCCGTCGTCGTCGCCGACGCAGCCGGCCATCGCGACGTCGGCGCCGGCCGCCGCGGCGGCGACGGCCTGGTTGGCACCCTTGCCGCCGGCGAGCCGGCGCAGGCCCTCGCCGAGCACGGTCTCCCCCGGGCGAGGGTGCGACTCGACCCGCGTCACGAGGTCGACGTTGAGCGAGCCGAGGACGAGCACGCGGCCGGTCATCGGGCCTCCCCTCCGACGGTGTCGAGCCAGAGCCTTGCGATGCGGGGGCCGTCGATCTCGAGGGCGACCTCGACCATCGCGGGCGAGACGCCGTGGGGGTCGTGCGCCATGTCGCCGCTCCAGTCGCGGGTGTCGACGATGGTGCGCCCGCGCGTCCACGTGCCCGACAGCTCGACGCGGACGGGGCGCCGCTCGGTGCGCACCGCGTCGGGCGCGAGGAGCATCGCCACCGCGCCGGCGTCGCCGATGGTCGCGCCGTCGTTGGCGAAGCGCCGGTGGTGGAACGAGATGAGGTCGGCCGCGAGCCGGGCCACCGGGGTGTCGACGGCGCGCAGCGCCTCGACGTCGGCGTCGGTGACCTTGGGGTCGTAGAAGACGTCGAGGCCGTACATCGCGACGGGCACCTCGTGGGCGGCGCAGGCGTCGAGCACGACGGCGGCAGCCTCGGGGTCGTGGAAGACGTTGAACTCGGCGGCGGCCGTCGCGTTGCTGACGTTCGCGCCGCCGCCCATGAAGACGATGCGCCCGATGCGCGCGAAGGCCTCGGGGTGGACGCGCGCCAGGAGGGCGATGTTCGTCATCGGGGCCAGCGGGACAAGGGTGATCGGCTCGCCCGCCTCGGCCGCGGCGAGCACGGTGTCGCGCAGGAGGTCGATCGCGATGCGGGCGTCCGGCTCGAGGGTGGGGGCGGGCATCCCGAGGTCGGCCATGCCGTCGGAGCCGTGGACGTGGCGGGCGTCGACCGGCTGCTCGAGCAGCGGCCGGGAGGCGCCCACGCCGACGGGCACGTCGGTCCGGCCGGCGGTCTCGAGGACGAGCAGCGTGTTGCGCACGACGTCCGCGAGCGGAGCGTTGCCGCCGACGCACGTGACCGCCCGCAGGTCTAGCCCCGGATGGAGCGCCGCTAGGAGGAGGGCGCAGGCGTCATCGACGCCCGTGTCGACATCGAGCACCACCGGGATCCGCTGCACGGGACCGATCATCCACGATCGGGGGGCCCCGCCCGTCAGAGCCCACCTATTCACCGGCAACAACAGGGCCCGGAGCTGCGTCGACGTCTCCTGTCGACGCAGCCAGAGCCCAAGTCACACCGCCCAGCTAGACAGCGGCTTTTGGCACTCTCCAACGCTCGGATCGTCCGCAAGCGGGTCCGAACTCAAACGACGATCTAGGGCCAAGGCACGGCTCGTAACGCGGCGCACCTTGTCCTGTTCGATGACCGACGCACGGGCTGAGGCTTGGCGTCATCTTGAAGTTGCTCGCGCCTCAGGGCGAACATGGGCGCGTCCGCTCTCAAGAGGCTCAGATTTGCTTATCCTGACAGGGACCGTCGGTGCCCCGGTACTAGAGCGGCTGGGGGAGCAACCGGAAGGGAACTATGGAGTATAAGAGCCTGCGTCCATCGCAGACCCTGCTGGACCCCCAGAACCCGCGACTTCCGGACGGCACCTCGAACGATAAGGAGGCCGTCAACCGACTTCTGGCCGAGGGCTACCCCCAGTTGCTGGCCCTCGCACGTGACCTGTGCAACCGGGGCGAGGCAAACCCGACCGAGTTGCCTATCGCCTGGAAGGACGGCAGCAAATACGTCGTGTTCGAAGGCAATAGACGATTCGCGGCACTAAAGCTGTTAGCAGATCCGAAGCTGGCTGACGACCCCGCGCACCAAGCGGCCTTCACGCGACTCAGCGAATCCGGAAAGAAGCCGCCGCGGACCATCTATTGCGCAATTACCAAGAGTCGGGAGGAGGCCGATCCGTGGCTTACCTTGCGTCACACCGGAGCCAACGAAGGCGTAGGCGTACGCACGTGGAGTACGCAGCAGACGGCCCTTCACCGCAAGCGGATGAAGGCACCCATCGACAGCGGCACACTGCGGTCGATCGCAATCGCCGACGAACTGACCGAGGCGTATCACCAGGACACTGAGTTAGTAGCTCTCATCAACACGGTCCGCGCCAGCAAGCTGACGAATATCGGGCGCATGTTCACGGGCGTCACTCTTAGCCGGATGCAGTTCGTGATGAAGCAGGCTGCTGACGGCGATCCACAGGTGCTTACTGCGCGGCACAACGCGAACCAGTTGCATGGCTATTTCTCGTGGGCCTTCAAGTTCCTCAACCAAAACTCGGTCGACGCTTTTAAGAACGACACCTTGCGTGGCAACCTGCTGAACAATGAGGCTGCGGTGTTCCTACCGAGTGCAGCCGACTCGCTTCCTGACCACGTCAGGCTAGCCGATCATCCCTACTCGCCCGATGGGGACGAAGCGAACGACGACGCTAACGACTCGACGGACGAAGACTCGGACGACCAGAACAGCACTACTAACGACGGCGATACTTCGATCGGCACCGTCGACGGCGACCCCGAGAAAGATGAGGGCGATGACGACCCACCCGCCTCGGGTTCAGGCGGCAAGCGCGACAAGAAGCCTGAGCGCGCCCTGTACTCGGGGGTGAAACTGTCCAGCCTGTCGCCGAACATTCAGCGACTGCTGCGAGAGGCCAAGGCACTGCCGATCGATGACAACTACGCGACCGCGTGTGTTCAGGCGCGAGTGATCCTGGAACTGGCGGTCTCGGACCCGAAGGTTTTAGCGTGGTCCGGCAAGAAGGAAAACGACAAGTTAGCCCAGAAGATTCGCGGGTGCATCTACAAGTTGGATCCTGCCATCGAGACCCCTCAGAAGGCCCGACAGGATCTTGTCCAGGCACTTATGGAAGTGAACGACATCGGAATCACCTACATGCACCAATTCATGCACAACCCATCGGCGCGAGCCGACCCTCATCTGGCTCGACGGTTTAGCGGGGCCTTCACGCCCTTGCTCAACAGCATCAATGAGGCCGTGAGGTGAGCGGCCCCTCGTTCCTGTCACCCCTTCGCTATCCCGGCGGGAAGGCCCGACTGGCGCCCTACTTGGCGCGAGTGCTCGCGAGTCAGTCTGCGGTCATTGACACATACTGCGAACCGTACGCTGGCGGGGCCGGCGCTGGTCTACAACTGCTGTCAGACGGGCACGTCTCCAAGGTCATCATCAACGACCTCAACCCCGGCGTCGCCGCATTCTGGCGCTCGGTGTTTTTCAACACCGAGGCATTCATTGAGTTGGTGACAAAGTGCACCGTCGATATCGCCAATTGGCACGATCAGCGGTCCGTGTACTTAACGCCGGACGCTTGCGACGACCTCACCCTCGGATTCGCCACGTTTTTCCTCAACCGCACAAACCGTTCAGGGATTCTTAGCGCACGACCCATCGGCGGCCTCGAGCAGACGGGAAATTGGCTGATCGATGCGCGATTCAACAAGACCGACCTCGTTCGTCGCATCCGCCATCTTAGGCAATTCTCATCGCAGGTTGACGTCCGAGAAGAGCGCGCCATCGAGTTGATCCGTACTCTGAACCGGCGCGTGAAGCCCGTACTGCTTTACGTGGACCCGCCGTACGTCGTGCCCGGTGAAGAGCTGTACATGACCGACCATTCGTGGAGCGAGCACCAACGACTAGAGCAAATGCTGACGAGGTCGCCTCACCCTTGGATCCTTACATATGACGCCGACGATCGGACACGGACGCTGTATAGAGAGTTTCGCTGCCTGCGTTTCGGCATCTCCCATACGGCCCAGGTACAGAAGGTCGGTCGCGAGTTCATGTTCTTCAGCCGCGGCCTCCGCGTTCCCGATCGACAGATTATGCGCGACGAGGGCGTATGGGTGTCGAAGCCGGCCACCTAAGTGCCCATCTCCACGAGTAGATGTGGCCGGGTCGAGTTTCGTGCAGGAGCTGACGCATAGCCGCAACGAGTAACACCTAGTCCGGGCATGGGCCAACGTCCGCGTGCCAGACGGCTAGTAGCCGGGCCCTGCAACGTCAATCGACCCCAGCACCTCCGGGATGTTCATCGTGTCAACGTTCTGGAGCAAAGTTCGGTATCCAACATCCACAGAAGCCGGCGGGTACATGCCGAAGGCACTCAAGAGTTGCCCACTCCCGAGCCAGTTCAGGGCAACGCCAAGATCCACGCGAATGTTGATAGTCGTGAAGTTTCGAGGGTCATTCATCCACGGGCGGAGCAGCCAGCCGTGCTGCGCGTGCGGCCGAAGGTAGAAGGAGGGAACGGCTCGACGCAGGTCTAAGAGATGGGCTTCACCCTCAGATCTGAAGAGCCCCGGCGCCTTCTCGACCAATGGGCCGTCAACCACCACACCGACCAAGTAGGCATATTCGGACCCCGTGACCGGCACTCGACGAACCACGTGCACAAAACGGCCGGCGCGCACGAAGTCGTGACAAGCAAACCAGAGCGCCACCCAAACGTTATCAACGAAATCAAGCCATCTCGTCCTAATGCCGTAATGCTGCAGTAGGCCTTCCGCGGCGTATCTCGGGGTCCCCGAGGCTAGCAACCCTCGGCGACTCGATGGTAACTGAGGGACCTTCTCCGTACATAGCACTGGCGCGTGATCGGCGTGTGTGCAGGACCAAGGAGAGGTGGTTTGGATAAACCCGCCAATAATGGAATCGCGGTTGGTCCGGTTTACCTTCAACCCTCGGTACAGCGAGGGATCGAGCGTCGAGTACAAAGAAGTCTGACCGCGCAACATCACCGCCCCGCTCCCCCGCAGGTATTTCAGGTAGCCAACCACTTGGAGCAACTCGTGCAGCGCATCGACCGCGAGAAAATCCGGGCCCGATGTTGTGTTCAGCTCCACGCCACGGCCCACTTCGGTCAGCTTCTGAAGTTCGGCGTCGCTCAGTGACTTTGGTCCGCTCATGTCGACCGAGGTTACGGCCGTGGCTGACCGGCAGGCCCGCAAGCCTCAACCCTTGCGTGTCGCAGACCAGGAAGTTCCCCCTGAGTCGTCTAGACAGCGGCTCCCGTCTGTCGGAGGCCGCGGCAACGAATCCTTCAGTCGTGACGTCTCGAACACGGCGGCCGCAGCTGTCCGCGGTTTGAACATGCGACGGCCCGCACGCGGTCGGATGTTACCGCGGCATGCGAAGCGGCAGACCGCTGGCGGCGGCGCCTAGACCGTTCTAGCCTGTGTGAGATGACGGACATCAGACCTGTTGAGGACGTCTACCCGGTTCTCAAGCAGTGGGCTTTCGTGGCGACGGAAAGCGTAAAGAACCTGGACTCGGCGATCGACCAATTCTATGCGGCTCGTCACGCCCTAAACGAGGCGCGCCGATCGAGCCGAGCGGAACATTGGGCGGCGGCGTTAGGCGCCGAGGAGCGTTCGTACGAAAATTCTATCTATCGCATCCAAGGCGCTTCATTCTTTTTGGTCTCGGCCGCGAGTCAAGTTGTACGGGTAATTGAAAATGACCCGAGCCTAGGCGACCTGCCGGGGGGTCTGAATGTCAGGATGCGAACTCTTCGTGACGTTCTCGAGCATTGGGACGACTGGACGAAGGAGAAGATCGGAGGCAACCGCCGCACGTCGGGCTCGCTCCTACGAGACGCGGACCCTGATGCGTGGCCGTTCGGTTGGGTGTTCACGCCTGACGACTTTGTGGTTGCTGGTCAGGTCCCGTTGGCGGAACTACGCAGTGCCTTGGGTGACCTGTGGGGGTGGCTTGAATCGCAGCCTGCGTCCCGAAGTCGCAACCCGTCCGCCGATTCGCCGAGGCCGTACCCGCTGGTGGCCCGATCGAGTCCTTGAAAGTCGGCCACGATGCTAGTCACCGCCCGGTGCTGCGAGCCCTCGAGGCGTGCCGCGGGCAGCGTGTCGACGGCCCGCTCATCCTGCGCCCGCTGAGCGGGAACCCGGTGGACCGACGCGACGTGTACCGGATGGTCAGCCGGATCGCCAGGGTCGCCGACATCCCGCGGCACATCAGCCCGCACTCTCTGCGGCACGCCGCGATCACGAACGCCCTCGACGCCGGGGTGCCGCTGCGGGACGCGCAGATCCTGGCCCGTCACGCCGACCCTCGCACCACCGAGCACTATGACCGCGCCCGCGGCAACCTCGACCGGCACGGCGTGCACTTCCTCACCGCGTACGTCGCAGGTGTGTGAGGTGGCCTGTCCGTGGGGAGCGGCGGTCACGCCCCGCCCCGTGCCAGACTCGCGCGAGTGGCCGACTTCGAGCTGACGACGGACGAGCTGCGCGCGGTCGCCGGGTACGCCGCCGACTGCGCCGAGCCGGCGCTCGTCGTGTGGGACCGCGCCCACCCCGACGACGACCGGCCGCGCGCCGCGGTGGACGCGGCCCGCGAGTTCGCGCAGGGCGCGCCGCGCTCGAACCTCCAGCGCCGCACCGCGACTGACGCCCACCGCGCCGGTCGGGAGGCATCCACCGAGGCGGCGAAGCACGCGGCGACGGCCGCCGGAGACGCCGCAGCCGCCGCCTACCTGCACCCGCTCGCGAACGCCACGCAGCTGCGGCACCTCCTCGGCGCCGCGGTGCACGCGGCCCGGGCCGCCGAGCTGTACCGGGGCAACGACCCCGTGGTCGCCGAGTACGTCCTCGACGCCGCGGCCCGGCGGGCCGGCCCGGTGGTCGTCGACGTCCTGTCCCGCTACCCCCGGGCGCCGGAGGGCGGCAGCCGCGTGGCGGCGCTCCTGCGCCGGCTCGACGTGCTGCTGCGCGACCCGCCCCCGCCGAAGCGCGTCGTCGACGACCCCGGCCCGTTCTTCCACGGCACCCGCGCCGACGTCGGTCCCGGTGACGTGCTGACGCCGGGGTGGCGCTCGAACTTCGGGTCGGGCCGCCCCATGAAGCACATCTACGTCACCGCCTCGTCGAACGGCGCTCCCCTGGCCGCCGAGCTCGCGCGGGGCGACGGGCCGCCGCGCGTCTACCGGGTCGAGCCGCTCGGCCCGCTCGAGGACGACCCCAACGTCACCGACAAGCGCTTCCCCGGCAACCCGACCCGCTCCTACCGCACGACTGAGGGCGTGCGCGTCGTCGAGGAGGTGCTCCACTGGGAGCCCCCGGACGCCGCGCTCGTGCAGCGCATCCGCGCATCCTCCGGCGAGCTGGCCGAGCTCGGCATCGAGGCGATGGACTGAGCCGCCGGTACCCGGCCTCCGCGACGGTGGCTGCCGGCGCCGCGACCAGCACGATTCCTCGGCCCGCAGGGTGGTCACGTAGCGTTTTCGGGTGACCACCCCCACGCGACCCCACCCCCGCCGCGCCGCGCTCGCCCTCGCCGGGGCGCTCGCCGTCACCCTCGCCGGCTGCTCGACCGGCACCCCCGAGGCGGCCCCGACCAGCGCGTCCGCGCCGAGCACCTCCGCGTCGCCCTCGGCCTCGGCGACCCCGTCGCCGACCGCGTCCGCCACCTGCGCCGACACGACGTACGAGGCGATGACCGCGGACCAGCGGCTCGGCCAGCTGCTCATGGTCGGCTTCGACACCAACGCCTCCCTCGACGCGCTCGACTCGACGATCACGAAGGACCACGTCGGCAACGTCATCTACCTCGGCGGCTGGGAGGGCGCCGAGAAGGTGTCGACCACCTCCGAGCACCTCCAGGGGCTCGTGTCCCGCAAGGCCACCGCCGGCATCGACCTGATGATCGCCGCCGACCAGGAGGGCGGCGAGGTCCATCAGCTGCGCGGCGAGGGCTTCACCCGCCCGCCGACCGCGAGCGAGCAGGCGCAGATGTCCTCGTCCGCGCTGCGCAAGGCCGCCGCCGGCTGGGCCGAGGAGCTCAAGGACGCCGGGGTCAACGTCAACCTCGCCCCCGTCACCGACACCGTGCCGGCCGACCTCGGCCGCGGCAACGAGCCGATCGGCAGGTACGAGCGCGAGTACGGGTCGGACCCCAAGACCGTCGAGAAGGCCTCGACGGCGTTCATCGAGGGGATGCTCGACGGCGGCGTCGAGGCGACGGTCAAGCACTTCCCGGGGCTCGGCCGCATCCGCAACAACACCGACTTCCACAGCACCGGCATCACGGACCCGAAGACGACGAAGGACGACCCCTACCTCGAGCCGTTCGCCGCGGGCGTCGACGCCGGCGCGGGCCTGGTCATGGTCGGCTCCGCCAACTACGCGAAGATCGACCCCGGCGTGCCGGCGATGTTCTCGCGCACGGTCGTCACCGACATGCTGCGTGGCGACCTCGGCTTCGACGGCGTCGTCATCACCGACGACGTCAACGCGCAGTCCGTCCGCTCCACCTCCCCGGGGCAGCGCGCCGTCAAGTTCGTCGAGGCGGGCGGCGACATCACGCTGACCGGCGACGCGTCCGTGGCCCCCGCGATGCTCGAAGCCCTGGCCGCGAAGGCGGCCAAGGACGACGACTTCGCGCAGCAGGTCGACGCCTCGGTGCACCGCGTGCTCGACCTCAAGGACCGGATGGGCCTGCTCCCCTGCTCGTCGTCGCCGTCGAAGGCCGGGGACTGACGGCGGGCACCCCTCCCGCCGCGGCCCGGACCGGCCTAGGCTCGACGGGGTGACGGCCTCCCCCTCCACCGCACCGGCCCCGGTCATCGTCCTGGCGTCCGGCGAGCACACCGACACCCTCCTCGACGTCTTCTGGCGCTACTCGCGCGAGTACGACCTGCGCACCGCCGGCTCGTGCCGCGAGGCGTGCGACGTCACCGAGGACGCCCTCGCGCAGGGCCACCAGGTGGCGATGTTCGTCACCGACTCGCGCCTGCCCGACGAGGAGAACGTGCTCGCCGCCTTCGCGGAGTGGCGCCACCTCGTGCCGACGGCGCGCCGGCTCGTCGTCGCGCCGTACGACCGGTTCCTCTCCGACGCCCCACGGCTGCGCTCCGGCATGGCCAAGGGCAAGTACGACGCCTACCTCCTCATGCCGCGCGGCACGCGGGACGAGGAGTTCCACCACTCCGTGACCGAGCTGCTCAGCGAGTGGGGCTGGACCGCGACCGACCCCGACGTCGTCGTCGCCAAGATCGTCGCGCCGCCGGGTGACGTCGTGGCCCAGCAGGTCCGCGACTTCTTCGACCGGATGGGCATCCCCTGCCGCTCCGTCGAGCCCGACAGCGAGATCGGCCGGCACGTGGCCGAGCACTTCCCCGAGGACGCCGGCTACCCGAGGGTCTGGGCCGCCAACCGCGACCCGATCGTCGCGACGTCGGTGCGGGATGTCGCCCGCTCGTTCTTCGACACGCGGGCCGAGCGCGAGATGGACGCCGCCGTAGGGGCATCCGTCGTCGACGTCGCGGTCGTCGGTGGTGGACCCGCGGGGCTCGCGACGGCGGTCTACGCGGCGTCCGAGGGGCTCTCGACGATCGTCCTCGACGGCAGCGCCATCGGTGGGCAGGCCGGCACGAGCTCGATGATCCGCAACTACCTCGGCTTCCCGCGCGGCGTCTCCGGGATGCGGCTGGCCCAGCGGGCCCGCAACCAGGCGCTGCGCTTCGGCACGCGCTTCCACACCGGGTGGGAGGTCGAGCAGCTGGTCGCAGGTGCCGACGGCGAGCCACACCTGTTGCGCGGCAGCGACTTCGAGATCAGCGCGCGGTCGGTGGTCGTCGCGTCCGGGGTCGACTACCGGCACCTCGGCGTCCCCTCGGTCGAGGCACTGGTCGGGCGCGGCGTCAACTACGGCGCGGCGATGTCGCTCTCGCGCGAGATGGAGGACCAGGACGTCGTCGTCGTCGGTGGCGGCAACTCCGCCGGGCAGGCCGCGGTGCACCTGGCGCGCTTCGCGCGGTCGGTGACCGTGGTCGTCCGCCGGCCGTCGCTGTCGGAGACGATGTCGGCCTACCTCGTCGGCGAGATCGAGTTCAACCCGCGCATCACCGTCGAGCCGTGCACGCAGGTCGTGGACGCTGGCGGGGATGGCCGCCTCGAGTGGGTGGCGTTGCGCGACACCACGACCGGCGAGACGCGGCAGCGCCCGGCGTACGGACTCTTCCTGCTGCTCGGGGCCGAGCCGCACTGCGGCTGGCTGCCCGACGAGGTCGCGCTCGACGAGCGCGGCTTCGTCCTCACCGGGCGCGACGTGCCGAAGGACCGCTGGGTCGACGGCCTGCCGCCCGAGAACCTCGCGACGAGCGTGCCCGGCATCTTCGCCGCCGGCGACGTGCGCGCGGGCTCGATGAAGCGGGTGGCCGCGGCGACCGGCGAGGGCGCGTCCGTCGTGCCGCTCGTGCACGCCTGGCTGAGCCCCGGCGACGCCTGAGCGGGCGCGCCGAGGAGGCGACTGCGGCGCCGGCAGCGCGCGTCAGGCCGAGACGACCGTCACCGGCATCGAGGAGTCGGCCGGGATGCCGAGGTCCGACGGCGGCCGGCCCTTGAGCACCATCTGCGCGCCGAGCGCGGCGACCATCGCCCCGTTGTCGGTGCACAGCTTGGGGCGAGGCACGCGCAGCTCGATGCCCGCGGCGTCGCAGCGCTCCTGCGCCATGGCTCGCAGCCGCGAGTTGGCCGCCACGCCGCCGCCGATCTGCAGGTGACCGACGCCGTGCTCGCGGCACGCGTCGATCGCCTTGCGGGTCAGCACGTCGGTCACGGCCTCCTGGAAGCTGGCGGCGACGTCGGCGACCGGGACCGACTCTCCGGCAGCCTCCTTCGCGGCGACCCAGCGCGAGACGGCGGTCTTGAGCCCGGAGAACGAGAAGTCGAAGCGGTGCCGCTCCATGTCGCGCCCACCGGTCAGCCCACGCGGGAAGTCGATGACGACCTGCCCCTCGCGCGCGACGCGGTCGATGTGCGGGCCGCCGGGGAACGGCAGCCCGAGGACGCGCGCGACCTTGTCGAACGCCTCACCCGCCGCGTCGTCGATCGTCGACCCGAGGCTGCGCACGTCGTGCGTGACGTCGGGGACGAGCAGCAGCGAGGAGTGCCCGCCGCTGACGAGCATCGCGAGGGTCGGCTCGGGCAACGGGCCGTGCTCGACGATGTCGACGGCGACGTGGCTCGCGAGGTGGTTGACGCCGTGCAGCGGCACGCCGAGCGAGAGGGCCAGCGCCTTGGCCGACGCGACACCCACCATGAGGGCGCCGGCCAGGCCCGGCCCGGAGGTGACGGCCACCGCGTCGACGTCGCGGAGGGTGACGCCGGCCTCGGCGCAGGCCCGCTCGATCGTCGGGACCATCGCCTCGAGGTGGGCGCGGCTCGCGACCTCGGGCACGACCCCACCGAAGCGCGCGTGCTCGTCGACGCTGCTCGCGATGGCGTCGAACAGGAGGGTCTCGCCGCGGACGAGGCCGACACCGGTCTCGTCGCACGAGGTCTCGATGCCGAGGACGAGGGGCTCGTCAGTCATCTGCGGCTCCGTTCTGCTGGAGGGACTTTCGCATGACGAGGGCGTCGACGCCCCCGGGGTAGTAGCGGCGACGGCGGCTGATGACCGCGTAGCCGGAGGACTCGTAGAGGCCGATGGCCGGCGCGTTGTCGGCCCGCACCTCGAGGAGGACGTGGGCGGCGCCGCGGGAGAGGGCCCGTCGCTCGAGGTCCGCCAGCAGCACGCGGCCGAGGCCCTGCCCGCGTGCATCCGGGGAGACCGCGACGGTCATGACGTCCGAGACCTCGCCGCCGTGGTCGAGCCCGCCGTAGCCGAGGAGCGTGCCCGCGTCGTCGGCCGCGACGACGTAGTCGCGCCGGGGTCGGGCCGCGAGCTCGGACCACCACGACGCCTCGCTCCAGGCGTCGTCGGGGAACAGTGACGCCTCGAGCGCCGCGAGGCCGGTGACGTCCGGCCAGCGCGCGTCGCGGAGGGTCGCAGCGCTCATCGCGCGGCGCGCTCCGCGGTGGTCAGGGCGTCCGGGCGGCGCAGGTAGAGGGGCTCGACGGGCATCGGCGTGCCCGCGGCGAGGCGGCGCGCGGCGACCCGTGCGAGCACGCCGGGGTCGACGTCGAGGACGTCGGCCAGCGGCGCCTCGAACAGCTCGGCGTAGAGCAGCGGGCCGCGGCCGGCGGTGGGCAGGGCGCGGACCTCGGCGGGCAGGCCGCCCGGCGCCTCGACGGCCGGCTCGGTGACGGCCTCGGCGGCGCCGTCGGATCCGCGGCGGTAGCGGGCCCAGTAGACCTCGCGCCGGCGGGCGTCGGTCGCGACGAGGACCTCGTCGGCGTCGGTGGCGGCCAGCGCCTGCTCGGCGAGGACGTCGAGCGAGCAGACGCCGTGCACCGGCACGTCGAGCGCGTAACCCATCGTCACGGCCGTCACCATCCCGACGCGCAGGCCGGTGAACGGCCCGGGGCCGGTGCCGACGGCGAGGTCGGTGACGTCGCGGACGCCCGCGCCGGCCTGCGCGAGCGTGCGCTCGACGAGCGGGGCGAGCAGCTCGGTGTGGGCACGGGCGTTGACCTCGACACCGACGACCGGCTCCTCGCCGTCGCGCAGGACGGCGACGCCGATGGCCGAGGTGGAGGTGTCGAGGGCGAGGGTCAGCACGGCTCTCCTCCGAGGGGTGCGAGGGGGTCGGGGGCGTCGGCATCGGCCGCGTCGGCGGTGGCGTCGACCGCCCAGCGGCCGCCGACGCCGGTGACCGTGGCGGTACGGCGCTCGGTCTCGGGGTCGACGTCGAGCACGACCTCGAGCCGGTCGTCGGCGAGGCCCTCGGCGAGGCCGTGGCCCCACTCGACGACGGTGACCGACTCCTCGACGCTGGCGTCGAGGTCGAGGTCGTCGAGCTCGAGGGCGCCGCCGAGGCGGTAGGCGTCGACGTGGACGAGCGCCGGCCCGCCGACGGTCGAGGGGTGCACGCGCGCGATGACGAACGTCGGGGAGGTCACCGCTCCCCGCACGCCGAGGGCCTCGCCGAGGCCCTGGGTGAGGGTGGTCTTCCCGGCGCCGAGGCCGCCGGTGAGGACGACGAGGTCGCCCGCCCGCAGCACCCCGCCGAGGGCGGTGCCGAGGGCCCGGGTGTCGTCGACCTCGGGCAGCACGAACCGACGGGCGCTCACGAGGCCGCCTCCCTGCGGGCCCGGCCGGCCCGCCGCTTCTTCGAGATGTCCTGGACGGTGCGCCGCACGCGCGGCTTGCTGCTGACCGGCACGCCCTCGGCCACGGCTCGCCGGGCGCGCTGGATGAGCGCGAGCAGCTGCTCGGTGACGAGGTCAGGGTGCTCGAGCATGAGGATGTGCCCGGCGTCCTCGACGACGACGTGCTCGGCGCCGGGGACGTGCCGGACGATGTCCTCGGAGTGCGAGGCCGGCGTGATGAGGTCGCCGGCGCCGTTGATGACGAGGAGCTCGACACCGGTCAGCGCCTGGAGCGACGGCACGAGGTCGAGGCCGTCGATGTCCGGCAGGAAGGCGGCCATCACGTCGAACGAGGTCTCGAAGATCATCTCGGCGACGAGGTCGACCAGGGCCGGGCTGACCGGCGAGTCGAAGGCCCAGCGGGCGACGGCGAGGTCCTGGACGCCCTTGCCCATCTTCCGCAGGACGCCGATCGGGCCGGCGTGGCGGGAGAGGCGGGTCAGCACGCCCGGCCCGAGGGAGCCGACGACCCGACCGACGAGCGGTCCGAGGCCGAACTCGGTCACCTCGTGGCCGCCCGGCGAGGTCGAGACGAGCGCGACGGCGAGGACGCGGTCGCGCACCACGTCGGGGTGCTGGCCGGCGAAGGACATCACGCTCATCCCGCCCATCGAGTGGCCGATGAGCACGACCGGGCCGGTCGGGCAGGTGGCCTCGATGACGGCGGCGAGGTCGAGGCCGAGCCGGGCGACGGTGCACGTGGAGAGGTCCGGAGTGGAGGAGCGGCCGTGCCCGCGCTGGTCGTAGGTGACGACGCGCAGCCCCTCGTCGAGCAGCGCGCGCCGCTGGAGCACCCACGACTGCATGGTGAGGGCGAAGCCGTGGGCCATGACGACCGTCGGGGTGCGCCCGGCGAGGTGGCGGCGGCCGCGGCTCGCGGCGCGCGGGGCGTCGATCTCGACGTGGAGGTCGACCCCGTCGTCGGTGCGCACCGTCAGCGACTCGCCGGGGACGTGGCCCCAGCCCTCGACGGGGTCCCCGAGGTCGGGGCGCATCGCCGGCCCGCGGCGGACGCGGTCGCCGACGGCGCCGAGCAGCCCGAGCGGCCCTCCGGTGGGACGGGTGGGCATCAGGCGCCCTCCCCGACCACGACCCGGGGCAGACGGGGGGCCATCCGGGTGACGACCTCGTAGTTGATGGTGCCGGCGGCCTGCGCCCAGTCCTGGGCCGTGGGCTCGCCGTCGGCGCCGCGGCCGAGGACGGTCACCTCGTCGCCGGGAGCGCCGTCGAAGTCCGGGCCGAGGTCGAGGACGAACTGGTCCATGCAGACCCGCCCCGCGATGGTGTGCCGGCGGCCCCCGACCTGCACCGGACCGGCGTTGCCGGCGTGCCGCGGGATGCCGTCCGCGTAGCCCATCGGGACGAGGCCGAGCACGGTGTCGCGGTCGGTCGTGTACTCGTGGCCGTAGCTGACGCCCTGCCCGGCGTTGGCGCGCTTGACCTGGGTGAGGCGCGCCGTGACGCGCATCGCCTCGCGCAGGCCGAAGTCGGCCGGGCTGCCGAGGTCGGGCACGGGCGAGAGCCCGTAGACCGCGAGGCCGGGGCGGACGAGGTCGAAGTGCGCGGAGGGGTTGGTGAGCGTCGCGGCGGAGTTGGCGAGGTGGCGCAGGCCGGGGTCGACGCCGGCGGCCTCGAGCTCGGCGACGGCCTCGACGAAGCGCTCCTGCTGGGCGCGGACGGTCGGGTGCTGCGGGGCGTCGGCCCACGCGAAGTGCGACCACGTGCCGGTGACGTGGACGGCGCCCTCGGCGACGGCGGCCGCGAGCGCGTGCGTGAACTCGCTCCAGTCGGTGAGGACGCCGCCACGGCCGAGGCCGGTGTCGACCTTGGCCTGGACGCGGGCGGTGGTGCCGCGCTGGCGGGCGGCGGCGACGACGGCGTCGAGGTTCCAGCGGCTGCCGACGGTGAGGTCGACGTCCGCGTCGAGGGCGGCGCCGAGGTCGGCCTGCGGCGGGTAGATCCACGTGAGGAGGGGGGCGTCGACGCCGGCGGCGCGCAGCGCCAGGGCCTCCTCGAGCTGGGCGACACCCAGCCAGGTGGCGCCACCGGCGAGGGCGGCGCGCGCGGCGGTGACGAGGCCGTGGCCGTAGGCGTCGGCCTTGACGACGGCCATGACCTGGGCCGGGGCGCAGCGACGCACGAGCGCGGCGACGTTGTCGCGGATGGCCGCGGCATCCACCGTCACCCACGCGGACGCACCCGTCGGCGCGGTCGCTCGGGCGGGTGCGGTGGGGGCGGGGTGGTGGGTCATGAGCCTGTCCAGTCTAGGACCGCAGGTCGGGCCGGGTCCGCGGAGGTCACCAGACGCGACCCCGATGCGGTCCGATCGGCGGAGGCAGTCACGGTGCGGGTGCCGGGGCCGGCCAGGTGCGGCCCCCACCCGGAAGCGCTCGAACCTGAGAGCGGACCCCCAACAGGTGCTCTCCCAGCCTCCTGCCAGCGCGGAAGGAATCCCTTCCATCCCGGAAGGTTTCCCTGCCACCGCGGAAGGAGTCCCTTCCACCCGGCAAGGTCTTCCTTCCACCCAGCAACGTTTCCCTTCCACGGCACAAGGAAGTGGTTGCGCGTGGAAGGGAAACCTTGCGGCGTGGTGGCAGTGGTTGCGGCTGGAAGGTAAACCTTCCGCTCCGCATGGAGGCTGGGAGGGTACATATTGACCCTCCGCTCTCAGGAAAGCGTCCGGGCCCGGGCCCTTCCCTTCGTGCTCAGCGGCGGAGGAGGGCCGCCACGGTCGCCGGGACGGCCCGTGCCACGTCGAGGGCGCGCACCGGTCCACCGGGGTTGGCCCGGTCGGCGGCGACCCCGTGCACCAGCGCGCCGAGCGCTCCCGCGACGTCCGCGCGCAGGCCCGACGCCAGCAACGTCCCGACCACCCCGGCCAGCACGTCCCCCGCCCCGGCCGTCCCGAGCCACGCCGGCGCGTCCGCCTGCGACCACACCGGCGCACCATCCCCCGGCGGCACGACGAGCGTCGTCGACCCCTTGAGCAGCACCGTCGCCCCCGTCACCTCGGCCAGCCGCCGGGCGTGCCGCAACGGCGCCGCCTCGACGGCCGCGCGCTCCACGTCCTCGCCGGTCAGCCGCGACAGCAGTCGCGCGCACTCCCCCGCGTGCGGCGTCAGCAGCGTCACCCGCTCGGCCCGCTTGCGCAGCACCGCGGCGTTGAGCAGGTCCAGCCCGCCGGCGTCCACGAGCACCGGCTCGTCCCCCGCGAGCGCGTCCCGCGCGGCGTCGAGCTGAGCCTTCGACCCCGCCGCCCGCGACGTCGTGTCGAGCCCGGGCCCGACGACCCACGCCTGCACCCGCCCGACACCGTGCGTCACCTCGGGCACGTGCGCGCGCACGAGCCCCTCGGGCGTGGGGGTCCCGACGTACCGGACCATCCCCGCCCCCGCCTCGACGGCCGCCGTCGTGCACAGCAGCGCGGCGCCCGTGTAGGACTCCCCACCGGCCACGACGCCCAGCACCCCGCGCGAGTACTTGTCGTCCCGCGGCCCGGGCACCGGCCACATCCCGGCGACGTCGTCGTGGTCGATGCGGCGCACCACGGGGACGGCGTCGACCTCCAGCCCGATGTCGACGACGGTCAGCGCGCCGCACGCCTGCTCGGTCGGCGCCAGCAGGTGCACCGGCTTGGCGACCGAGAACGTCACCGTCTCGTCGGCGAGCACCCCGTCGGCGTCGAAGACCTCGCCGGCCGGGTCCTGGCCCGACGGCAGGTCGACCGCCAGCACGTACGCCGACTCCGGCACCGCCGACACCCACGCAGCCGCCCACTCCGGCAGCCCCGGCCGCGCCCCGATGCCGAGGATGCCGTCGAGGACGAGGTCGGCCTCGGCGACCAGCGCCACGTCACCGCTCAGCACGACCCCGGCGGCCTCGGCCGCCGACCGCGCCCCCTCGTGCACCGTCTCGCCGACGAGCGCGACGGCCGCGTACCCGGCCTCGGCCAGGGAGGCCGCCGCGTACAGCGCGTCGGCGCCGTTGTTGCCCGGCCCGACGAGCGCCACGACCGAGCGGCCCCCGCGCTCCTCGAGCCGCGCCGCGGCCACCGCCGCCAGCCCTTCGACGGCGCGCGCCATCAGCTCGCCGTCCGCGAGCGACGCCATGAGCGCCTCCTCGGCGGCGTACACCGCGGCGGTCCCGTGGCCCTCGATCATCGCTGCTCCTCCCGCTCCGCGACGACGACCGCCGAGGCGATCCCGGCGTCGTGCGAGAGCGACACGTGGATGGACGTGATGCCGAGCTCGGCGACGGCCGCCTCGACGGTGCCGCGCAGCCGGAAGGCCGGCCGGCGGTCGGCTCCCCGGACGACCTCGGCGTCGTGCCACTGCAGGCCGACGGGCGCCCCGAGCGCCTTGGCCAGGGCCTCCTTGGCCGCGAACCGCGCCGCCCGCGAGTTGAGCGGCAGCACCCGCTCCCCCTCGGTGAACAGCCGCTCCCCGAGGCGCGGCGTGCGCTCGAGCGTCGCGCCGAAGCGCTCGACGTCGACGACGTCGATCCCGACCCCGACGATCACCGCGCCACCGGCGTCATGCCGTCGCCCTCGACGTCACTCGACCGTGACCGACTTCGCGAGGTTGCGCGGCTGGTCGACGTCGAGGCCCTTGGCCGTCGCCAGGTGCAGCGCGAAGACCTGCAGCGGCACGACCGCCAGCAGCGGCGCGAGCATCGGCGAGCACTGCGGGATGCGGACGACCTCGCTGGCGAACGGCTCGACGTCCTCGTCGCCGTCGTGGGCGATGACGAGGGTGCGCGCACCGCGGGCGCGGATCTCCTGGATGTTGGAGACGACCTTCTTGTGCAGCTCGTGCGGGGTGTCCGGACCGGGCACGACGACGAACACCGGCTGGCCGGGCTCGATGAGCGCGATCGGGCCGTGCTTCAGCTCCCCGGCCGCGAAGCCCTCGGCGTGGATGTACGCGAGCTCCTTGAGCTTGAGCGCGCCCTCCATCGCCACCGGGTAGCCGACGTTGCGGCCGAGGAAGAGCACCGTGCGGGTGTCGGCCATGAACTCGGCCATCTCCTGCACGCGGCCCATCCGGCCGAGCAAGTCCTCGATCTTCGCGGGGATCTCGGCGAGCTCGGCCATGACGGCCTTCGCGTCGTCGGCGTAGGTCTCGCCGCGCAGCTGCGCGAGGTAGAGCCCGAGGACGTAGCAGGCGGTGATCTGCGCGAGGAAGGCCTTGGTCGAGGCGACGGCGATCTCGGGGCCGGCGTGCGTGTAGAGCACCGCGTCGGACTCGCGCGGGATCGTCGAGCCGTGCGTGTTGCAGATCGAGAGGGTCATCGCGCCGAGCTCGGTGGCGTGCTTGACCGCCATCAGCGTGTCCATCGTCTCGCCGGACTGGCTGATCGAGACGACGAGCGTGTCCTCGTCGACGATCGGGTCGCAGTAGCGGAACTCGTGGGCGAGGGCGACCTCGACCGGGATGCGCGTCCAGTGCTCGATCGCGTACTTGGCGACCATGCCGGCGTACGACGCGGTGCCGCACGCGACGATCGTGATGCGCCGCACCTGGCGCAGCCGCTCCTCGGAGATGCGGACCTCGTCGAGCACGAGCGCGCCCGACTCGTCGGTGCGCCCGAGCAGCGTGTCGGCGACGGCGTGGGGCTGCTCGTGGATCTCCTTCTCCATGAACGTCGCGTAGCCGCCCTTCTCGGCGGCGGCGGCGTCCCAGGTGACCTCGTAGGACTTGCCCTCGGCCGGCGCACCGTCGAAGCCGATGACCGAGTGGCCGTCCGGGGTGATCGTGACGATCTGGTCCTGGCCGAGCTCGAGCGCGTGGCGGGTGTAGCCGATGAACGCCGCGACGTCGCTGCCGAGGAAGTTCTCGCCGTCGCCGAGGCCGACGACGAGCGGGCTGTTGCGCCGCGCACCGACGACGACGCCGGGGCTGTCGGCGTGGACCGCGAGCAGCGTGAACGCGCCCTCGAGCCGGCCGACGACGGCCCGCATCGCCTCGGTGAGGTCGCCGAGACGGTCGTACTCGCGCCCGACGAGCTTGGCCGCGACCTCGGTGTCGGTCTCGGAGAGGAACTCGACGCCCTCGGCGAGCAGCTCCTTCTTCAGCGCGTGGAAGTTCTCGATGATGCCGTTGTGGATGAGCGCCAGCCGGTCACCGTCGCCGCCGCGGTGCGGGTGCGCGTTGCCGTCGGTCGGGCCGCCGTGCGTCGCCCAGCGGGTGTGGCCGATGCCGGTGCGCGAGGGGGCCAGCGGGTGCGCCTCGAGGGCGGAACGGAGGTTCTCGAGCTTGCCGGCGCGCTTCTCGGTGCTCACGCCGTCGTCGGTGACGAGGGCGACGCCCGCGGAGTCGTAGCCCCGGTACTCCAGGCGGCTCAGGCCCTCCATGACGACGTCGAGCGCCGTCCCGTCCATGCTCCGGCCGACGTAGCCGACGATTCCACACATGGCGGGCAGCCTATCCGCTGGAGGCCCCCGCCCCCGCACCGGCGCGGGCCCGCGCGGGCCCCCGGCGGCGGGTCCGGACGGCCCGTCGGGACGGGGGTTCCGCGGTCTCGCAGGACCGATGCGGAATGATGCAGGGGTGACCGCAACGGAGCAGGCACTGGCGCGCCTCGGCGTGACCGGGGCCGCCGGGGTGCCGACCCCGTACGTGGAGCTCGACCGGGGGACCTGGTCCCGGCTGCGCGAGGAGCACCCCATGAGCCTCACGCAGGACGACATCTCGCGCCTGCGCGGCCTCGGCGACCGCCTCGACCTGCGCGAGGTCGAGGACGTCTACCTGCCCCTCTCGCGACTCCTGCACTTCTACGTCGAGGCCGTCCACGGCCTGCGGCTCGCGACGAGCGAGTTCCTCGGCGAGCGCCCGAGCCGCGTCCCGTTCGTCGTCGGCGTCGCCGGGTCGGTGGCCGTCGGCAAGTCGACGACGGCCCGCATCCTGCGCGAGCTGATGTCGCGCTGGCCCCACACCCCGCGCGTCGAGCTCGTGACGACCGACGGCTTCCTCTACCCCAACGCCGAGCTCGAGCGGCGAGGGCTGCTGCAGCGCAAGGGTTTCCCCGAGTCCTACGACCGCCGCGCGCTGCTCCGCTTCGTCGCCGACGTCAAGTCGGGAATGCCGGTCGTCGAGGCGCCGCAGTACTCGCACCTCACCTACGACGTGCTGCCCGAGCCGCTCGAGGTGCGCAAGCCGGACGTCCTCATCGTCGAGGGGCTCAACGTCCTGCAGCCCCCGGGCGTGCGCCCCGACGGCGAGAGCACCATCGCCGTCTCGGACTTCTTCGACTTCTCGGTCTACGTCGACGCGCCGGTCGACGAGGTGCGGCGCTGGTACGTCGAGCGCTTCCTGCGCCTGCGCCAGACGGCGTTCGCCGACCCGCAGTCCTACTTCCACCGGTACGCCGACCTCAGCGACTCGCAGGCGCGCGAGACCGCGGCCGGCATCTGGTCGGCGATCAACGAGCCCAACCTCGTCGAGAACGTCCAGCCCACCCGCGAGCGGGCGACGCTCGTCCTCAGCAAGGGCGCCGACCACGCCGTCACGAAGATCCGGCTGCGCAAGATCTGACGCTCGCCCGCGTCATCGCCCCCGACACGGCGCGACGGGCCCCGGCGTGCTGCCGGGGCCCGTCGTCGTGATGAGGGGTGTCGCTCAGTACCAGTGCGGCGAGCGCGCCTGCCACTGCGACAGGGCGTTGCACGGCGTGCCGTACGAGCGCTTGATGTAGTCCAGGCCCCACTTGATCTGCGTGACCGGGTTGGTGCGCCAGTCGCTGGCGACGCTCGACATCTTGCTCGCGGGGAGCGACTGCGGGATGCCGTAGGCGCCCGAGGAGGAGTTCTCGGCCCACCAGCGCCAGTCGCTCTCGCCGATCCACAGCTGCTCGAGGCAGCCCCACTGGCCGGAGCCGAAGCCGTACTCGGGCAGGAGCAGGCGCGCGACGGACTTGGGGTCCTCCTGCGCGTTCTCGAGCACCTTCTTGCGCTCGGCGGCGCGGGCAGCGCGCTCCTGCGCGACCTGGCGCTTCTTCGCGAGCGCCGCGGCCTCGGCCTTCTGCTTCGCATCGGCCTTCGCGGCGACGACGGACTTCTGGACGTTGGTCGCCGAGCGGTCGGACGCGACGCGGGCGGCGTCCTCGAGGGCGACCTGGCTCTCGTGCGTCGAACTGGCCGTGGCCGACTCGTCGAAGGCGAGGGCGGTGGCGTCGGCGTTGGCCGAGTCCTCGAAGGTGCCGCTGAGGGCGATGCCGCTCGTGACGACGGCGGCGACGAGACTGGTCGAGACCAGCGGCCGTCCGACCACGGACACGGCGGTCCGCCCGAGCGACCGCTTGGGAGCGGCGTGACGCGGGGCGTGACGCGGGGTGTATCGGGCCATGGGGGACCGGTGGACCTTCCAGGGGTGGGGGGCTCGGGGCGTGGTGCAGCCACGAGCGGCGTTACGGAATCGAGACCTTAGCCTAGGTGGAGAGGCGTCGACGGCCGAAATCGGCCCCTGAGCATCCGCTCAGACGAGCAGGTCAGGGGCCGTTCGGTCAGACCTCGAGCCCTTCGAGCAGGTCGGTCACGAGGGCCGCGATCGGGCTGCGCTCGGAGCGGGTCAGCGTCACGTGGGCGAACAGCGGGTGCCCCTTGAGCGCCTCGACGACCGCCACGACGCCGTCGTGCCGCCCGACTCGCAGGTTGTCGCGCTGCGCGACGTCGTGGGTGAGGACCACCTTGGAGTTCTGGCCGATCCGCGACAGGACGGTGAGCAGGACGTTGCGCTCGAGGCTCTGCGCCTCGTCGACGATGACGTACGCGTCGTGCAGGCTGCGCCCGCGGATGTGGGTCAGCGGCAGGACCTCGAGCATCCCGCGGTCGAGGATCTCCTCGACCACCTCGCGCGACACCAGAGCGGAGAGGGTGTCGAAGACCGCCTGCCCCCAGGGGTTCATCTTCTCGGCCTCGGACCCCGGCAGGTAGCCCAGCTCCTGGCCGCCGACCGCGTAGAGGGGACGGAAGACAACGACCTTGCGCTGCTGGCGGCGCTCCATCACGGCCTCGAGGCCGGCGCACAGCGCGAGCGCCGACTTGCCGGTGCCGGCGCGCCCGCCGAGGCTGACGATGCCCACGTCGGGGTCGAGCAGAAGGTCGAGGGCGATCCGCTGCTCGGCGCTGCGCCCGTGCAGGCCGAAGGCGTCGCGGTCGCCGCGCACCATCCGCACCTGCTTGTCCGGGCCGACGCGCCCGAGGCCGGAGCCCCGCGGCGAGATGAGCTTGAGCCCGGTGTGGCAGGGCATCTCCGCCGCGCCGGCGTGCTCGAGGCGGCCGTACTCGTAGAGGTGGTCCATCTCCTCGACGCTCACGTCGAGCTCGGCCATCCCGGTCCAGCCGGACTCGACGGCGAGCTCGGCGCGGTACTCCTCGGCGTCCAGCCCGCAGGCCGAGGCCTTGACCCGCATCGGCAGGTCCTTGCTGACGACCGTGACCAGGTGTCCCTCGTTCGCGAGGTTGCGGGCGACGGCGAGGATGCGGGTGTCGTTGTCGCCGAGCCGGAAGCCGGCCGGCAGGGACATCGGGTCGGTGTGGTTGAGCTCGACGCGCAGCGTCCCGCCGACCTCGCCGACCTCGACCGGGGCGTCGAGGCGCCCGGCCTTGATGCGCAGGTCGTCGAGCATCCGCAGCGCCTGGCGCGCGAAGTAGCCGAGCTCGGGGTGGTGGCGCTTGGCCTCGAGCTCGGTGACGACGACGACGGGCAGGACGACCTCGTGCTCGGCGAACCGGAGGATGGCCCGGGGGTCCGACAGCAGGACCGAGGTGTCGAGGACGAAGGTCCGGCGCTCCTCTCCCGCTCGCGTGCTGGCTGCCGTCGGCGTGGTCGAGGTCATGTGCCGCTCCCGGTGGTCGGAGGAGGATCGTGGCTCGACGCTACGACCGCCTCCGGGCGCCGGCGGGAGGCGAGGACCGGCGTGTCGGCACCCGCGTGACAGCAGTGAACAGGTGTGACGTCTGGGACGAGATGTCATCCGTTCGACCCCGTCCGTCACCGGCCGTTCACCCGAGGCCGACGACCCCGCGGCGAGGACGTCCCGGAGGTCCCGCCCGCTCAGGAGCCGAAGCGGCGGTGGCGCTCCCCGTAGGCCCGCAGCGCCCGCAGGAAGTCGACCTTGCGGAAGTCGGGCCAGTAGGCCTCGCAGAAGTAGAACTCGCTGTGCGCGCTCTGCCACAGGAGGAACCCCGAGAGGCGCTGCTCCCCCGAGGTGCGGATGACGAGGTCGGGGTCGGGCTGCCCCTTGGTGTAGAGGTGCTCGGCGATGTGCTCGACGTCGATGACCTCGGCGAGCTCCTCGATGCTCGTGCCGCGCGTCGCGTGCTCGTGCAGGAGGCTGCGGACCGCGTCGGCGATCTCGCGCCGGCCGCCGTAGCCGACGGCGACGTTGACGAGCATCCCGTCGACCTCGCGGGTGCGCTCCGCGGCTGCCTTGAGGCGCTGGGCCGTCGCCGCGGGCAGCAGGTCGAGGGCGCCGACCGGGTTGACCCGCCACTGCATCGTCGCCGCGATGGAGTCGACGGAGTCCTCGATGATGCCGAGCAGCGGGCGCAGCTCGCGCTCCGGGCGGTTGAGGTTGTCGGTCGAGAGCAGCCACAGGGTGACGAGCTCGACGCCCACCTCCTCGCACCAGGCGAGCAGGTTGAGGATGTTGTCGGCGCCGGCGCGGTGCCCCTCCTCGGTCCCGGCGCCCCGCTGCTTGGCCCAGCGGCGGTTGCCGTCGACGAGGACCCCGACGTGGCGCGGCACCGGCGCTCCCCCGAGCTGACGGGCCACCCGCTTGGCGTACGCGGCGTAGAGGACGTCGCTGAGCCGCCGCATGCCAGCCGCCCTTCCCGTGCGCTCCCGGATCCGGCCGCCCGGCGGGGCGACCGCGGCCCACGGTACTCCGCGCTGCCGTGCCCGACCTCACGGAGCGGGGCCGTTCGTCCGGTTCCTAACCTACGCTCGCGTAGGTTACCGTGGACGCATGACCCGTGAGCAGCCCGACCCCGCCACCGAGACCGGTCGTCTCGAGGCGCTCGAGCAGCGCGTCGAGGCCGCCCTCACCACCGTCAAGCCCAAGCTGCGCGGCTGGCTGCACGCCGGGATGACCCCCGTCGCGCTCGTCGCCGGCATCGTCCTCGTGCTCCTCGCGACGACGACCGAGGGCAAGGTGTCGGCCGCCGTGTTCGCCGGCACCGCCGTGCTCCTCTTCGGCACGTCGGCGGTCTACCACCGGGGCACGTGGTCCCCCCGCGTCGGCGCCTTCCTGCGCCGGTGGGACCACTCGAACATCTTCCTCATCATCGCCGGCAGCTACACGCCCTTCGCCCTCATGCTGCCCGCCGACCAGGCCCGCCGAATGCTGCTCATCGTCTGGAGCGGCGCCCTGCTCGGGGTCGCCTTCCGCATCTTCTGGACCGGCGCCCCGCGCTGGCTCTACGTGCCGGCCTACCTCATGCTCGGCTGGGTCGCGGTCTTCTACTTCGGCCCGCTCGTCCAGCACGCCGGTGGCGGCGTCATGGCGTGGGTCGTCGTCGGCGGCGTGCTCTACAGCCTCGGCGCTCTCGTCTACGGCACCAAGCGGCCGAACATCTCGCCGCGCTGGTTCGGCTTCCACGAGGTCTTCCACGCGCTGACCGTGCTCGCCTTCACGGCGCACTTCGTCGCCGCCTCACTCGCGCTCACCGGCCCGCAGGCCTGAGCCGCCCGGGCCGCGCGGCCCCCGACCTCCCCTCCGCGGCTCGGCGCCGGGGAGCCGGAGGTCAGCGGGTCAGACCGCGCCCGGCGACCCGTCGTCGCGCCGCGGGTCGCGCGGGTCCGCCTCGAGCGCGTCGCTGGGCTCCGGCTCGACGTCGGCCGGGCCGGCCTGCTGCTCGTCGCGGCCGCGGTGGGCCCGCTGCTGGCGGTAGGACATCCGGCGCATCCGCGCGTTCATGTTGCGCATGAGGAACCAGAGCGCGAGCGCGAGGACCGTGAACGCGATGAACGCGAGGAAGCCGGTCGAGACGTCGGGCGGGGAGTCGTTCATGCGGCACGCTCCGTGACGGTGTCGTGGACGAGGGCGAGGTCGGGGCTCGTCGCGAGGGCGTCGGCCTCCGCGACGTCGGTCGGCAGGCCGGCGAACAGGTCGTCCTCGCCGTCGACGAACGGGACGAACGAGAGCGCGAGCTCGTACTCCTCGACCGGCCAGACCTGCGCCTGGAGGTCGCGCGGCACCTGGAACCACGTGCCGTCGGGGTCGACCTGGGTGGCGTGGGCGAGCAGCGCGGCGTCGCGGCGGTCGTACCAGTCGGCGCACTGGACGCGGGTGGTGACGACGCGCTCGGTGCGCGTCCAGTTCTCGAGCCACTCGGCGTAGGGGCTCTCCTGGCCGAGGCCGGTCAGCGCCTCGTGGAAGGCCTCGATGCGGGCGCGGCTGAAGGTCTGGTTGTAGTAGAGCTTGAGCGGCTGCCACGCCGGCCCGGCCTCGGGGAAGGCGTCGGGGTCGCCGGCCGCCGCGAAGGCGTTGACCGAGACGTCGTGGGTCATGATGTGGTCGGGGTGGGGGTAGCCGCCGTTCTCGTCGTACGTCGTGACGACGTGCGGGCGGAAGCGACGGATCTCGCGCGCGAGCGCCTCCGTCGTCACCTCGAGCGGCTCGAGCGCGAAGCAGCCCTCGGGCAGCGGGGGCAGCGGGTCGCCCTCCGGCAGGCCGGAGTCGACGAACCCGAGCCAGGTGTGCTGCACGCCGAGGATGTCCCGGGCGCGCGCCATCTCGTCGCGGCGGACCTGGGCGAGGTCGCGCAGGATGTGGACGTCGTCCTTGAGCCGGGGGTTGAGGATGTCGCCGCGCTCGCCGCCGGTGCAGGAGACGACGAGCACCTCGTGGCCGGCGTCGACGTACTTCGCCATCGTCGCCGCACCCTTGCTCGACTCGTCGTCAGGGTGCGCGTGGACGCACATGAGCCGGAGCCGTTCGGACATGAGAGACCCTTCGTGCAGGTGGGCTCGGGCGGTACCCGAGAATGGACCGAGGACCATCCTCTCACTGCCCGCCGACCACCGAGGGAGCAGCCGTGCGCCTGCCCGATCCGCGCGACCCCGCCGGCCGTCGCACGTTGCTCGCGCTCGCCGCGGTCGTGCTCGCCGTGGCCGGCATCGCCTGGTACGGGTGGACCGCGACGGCCGGCCAGGTGCGCCCGACGGTGACGGGCTACCGCGTGGAGTCCGACGCCCTCGTGCGCGTCGGCTACGACCTCGTGCGGCCGGAGGGCACGGCCGTCACGTGCCGGGTCAGCGGGCTCGACGGGTCGAAGGGCCGCGTCGGGACGGTCGAGGACGCGATCCCGGCTGACGGTCCGGCGATCGTCCACCGGGTCGTCGAGGTGCGCACGAGCGCCCGCGCGGTGACCGGTGTCGTCGAGTCCTGCGTGCGCGTCGCGGCGGGCTGACCTCGCACGACGGCGCGCGACGATTGTGGCGCGAGCGCCGCACGTTGGTAGACTGAATCCTTCACGTTCGGGTCCGTGCCGACGCTAGCGCCGCGAGACGGCGGTCGGCCCGGGCCCGTTGCCGTAAGCACCCCGCGGCGCGCCCGCGAGGGTCCGGCGCCCCTACGCACTTCGCAGGAGTTGATGACCCGTGACCGAGACGACGAACCAGAGCTACCTCACGCAGGCGGCCTTCGACCGCCTCCGGGCCGAGCTCGACGAGCTGACCGGCCCCGGCCGCACCGAGATCGCCAAGAAGATCGAGGCGGCCCGCGAGGAGGGCGACCTCAAGGAGAACGGTGGCTACCACGCGGCCAAGGAGGAGCAGGGCAAGATGGAGGCCCGCATCCGCCAGCTGACGCAGCTGCTCGAGAACGCCGTCATCGGCGAGACCCCCAAGGACGACGGTGTCGTCGAGCCCGGGATGATCGTCACCGTCGACATGTTCGGCGACGAGGAGAAGTTCCTCCTCGGCTCCCGCGAGATCACCGACTCCTCGATGCAGGTCTTCTCCGAGAAGTCCCCGATCGGCGCGGCCGTCAACGGCCACAAGGTCGGCGACTCGGTCTCGTACGAGGCCCCGAACGGCAAGCAGATCGAGGTCAAGATCCTCGCGGCGAAGCCCTACACCGGCTGAGCCCGGTCGCTCCGGCGACGTGACGGACGGCCAGGCCCCCTCGCGGGACCGGGCCGTCCGTCGTCCGACCGGGCAGGGCGCTCAGGCGGGCCGGACGCCGTCGACGAGGGTGTGCGTCGCGCCGCCGACCCACACGACGCCGTCCTCGACGTCGACGTGCACCCGGCCCTCGCGGCCGAGGACCGTGCCCTGCGCCGCGACGTAGTGCTCGGGCGCGTACCCGGCGGGGACCAGCCATTGGCCCAGGCCCGCGTTGAGGCTGCCGGTGACGGGGTCCTCCCCGAAGTCGCGCTCGTCGGAGAAGAACGCCCGCACCTCGAGGTCCACCCCGTCGGTGCGCGCCCCGGCCGGGTAGCGCGCCGCGAGGCCCACCTTGAGCCCGCGCGCCAGCACCGGGTCCGGCGCAGCGGCCAGGACGGCCTCGGGCGAGGCGAGCAGGACGGCGAGCCAGCCCGGCCCGTTGTCGACCCAGGCGGCGTCGACGACGTCCGCGGGTGCGACCCCGAGGGCCGCGACGACGCACGCGAGCTCGTCGCCCTCGACCGCTCCGGAGCGCACGAGCGGCGGGGCCGCGAACGCGAGGCGGTCGGCGCCGCGCCGCACCTCGACGAGCCCGGCCGAGCACTCCTGGACGACGACGCCCTCGGTGCGCGGCACGCCCCCGGCCTCGAGCCAGGCGTGGGCGCTGCCGAGGGTCGGGTGGCCGGCGAAGGGCAGCTCGCCGCCGATCGTCCAGATCCGCACGCCGTAGTCGGCGCGCAGGTCGGTGGGGACGGTGAGGAAGGTCGTCTCCGAGAGGTTGGTCCAGCGCGCGACGGCGAGCATCTGGTCGTCGGACATCCCGTCTGCGTCGTGGAGGACGGCGAGGGCGTTGCCCCGGAAGGCTCGCTCGGAGAAGACGTCGACGAGGCGCACGGCGGTCATGCCGCCATCGAAGCACGGGCCGGCCGCCGCGGACGTCCCCGGGCCCGTCGACGAGCGGACGACCGACGCCCGCGCTCAGTCGCGGGTCCGGTTGACGAACGAGCGGACGGCCAGCGGCGCGAGCACCGCCGAGAGCCCGACCGACCAGATGACCGTCGTCAGCACGGGGTGCTGCAGCGGCAGCGCCGAGTCGGCCGGCAGCGGGATGCCGTCGTTGCCCCAGAGCTCGCGCAGCGCTTGGACGAGCGAGCTGATGGGGTTCCACTCGGCGAGGAACCGCAGCCAGTCGGGCATGACGTCGGTGCGCGCGAACGCGTTGGACAGGAACGTGATCGGGAAGACCGTCGTGAACATGACGCCCTGCACGGCCTCGACCGAGCGCAGCGCCGAGCCGAAGAGGATGCCGACCCAGATCATCGCGAAGCCGAAGAGCAGGAGCAGGCCGTAGCCGGCGAGCCCGCGCAGCACGCCGTGGTGGATGCCCCACCCGACGAACAGCCCGGTGACCGACATGACGACGATGCCGATCATCGAGTGGATGAGGCTCGAGACGCTGCGCGCGACGACGACCGACGAGCGGCCGATCGGCAGGGACCGGAAGCGGTCGACGATGCCCTTGCCGAGGTCGGTGTTGAGGCCGATGGCGACGATGAACGCGCTGAAGGTCATCGTCTGCGCCATGATCCCCGGCAGCAGCCACTCCTTGTAGTCGACGCCGGGCACGACGATCGAGCCGCCGAAGACGAAGGCGAAGAGCAGCACGAACATCACCGGCTGGATGGTGACGTCGGTGAGCATCTCGGGCTGGCGCTTGATGTGGGTCAGGTTGCGGCGCACCAGCGCCGAGACCTGACGGACCGGGCTCGTGCCGGCGGCGCTCGGGTGCTCGGCGTGGAACGGCCGACCGGCGGCGGTGGTGGTGGTCGGAGCGGTCATCGCAGGGCCTCCTCGGCGCTCGCGTCGGACGTGGCACCGGCGGCCTCGGACTCGGCCCGGTGCCCGGTGAGGGTGAGGAAGACGTCGTCGAGGCTCGGGCGCTGGAGCCCGATGTCGTCGAGGTCGATGCCGGCCTCGTCGAGCCGGGCCGCGATGCGGGTCAGCGCCCCGACCCCCTCGGCCGGGGCGGTGATGCGGCGGGCGTCGCGGTCGAGGTGGATCTCGCCGACCTCGCCCCGGACGATCTCGGCGGCCCGCTCGACCTCGGCCGGGCGGCTGACCGCGACGACGAGGCTGGCGGCGCCGGAGCGGTCCTTGAGCTCGAGCGGCGTGCCGTCGGCGATGACCCGCCCGTGGTCGACGACGACGATGCGGTCGGCCAGCTGGTCGGCCTCGTCGAGGTACTGCGTGGTGAGGAAGAGCGTCGTGCCCTCGCGCACGAGGTCGCGCAGGACGCCCCAGAGCTCGACGCGGCTGCGCGGGTCGAGCCCGGTCGTCGGCTCGTCGAGGAAGAGCACCGGTGGGGTCGCGACGAGGCTGGCCGCGAGGTCGAGCCGGCGGCGCATCCCGCCGGAGTACTCCTTGACGACCTTCGTCGCGGCGTCGGTCAGCGAGAAGCGCTCGAGCAGCTCGTCGGCCACCCGGCGGACGGTGCGCCGGTCGAGGCCGTAGAGGTCGCCGACGAGGCGCAGGTTCTCGCGGCCGGTCAGCAGCTCGTCGACGGTCGCCGACTGCGCCGTCAGCCCCATCCGGCGGCGCACGGCGTCGGCGTCGCGGACGACGTCGAGACCGGCGACCCGGGCCGTGCCGCTCGTCGGCCGCGAGAGCGTGGTCATCATCCGGACGGTGGTGGTCTTGCCGGCGCCGTTCGGCCCCAGCATCGAGAAGACGGTGCCCTCCGGCACCGAGAAGCTGACGCCGTCGACGGCCGTGAAGTCACCGAAGGTCTTCACGAGGTCGTCGGCCTCGATGGCGGCGCCGCTGGTCGTCATGGACCGACCGTAGGGCCACCCGCCGACAGCGGTCCCCCCCTTTTCGGTGACAGTCCCCCGACCAGCGCGGACGCCCGCGCGGGGTCGACGTCGGCGAGCAGCCCGGCGGCGAAGAGCACGTAGTCACGGTCGACGGCGGCGACGGCCCGGTCGGGCACCCGCCAGCCGCCGCCGTGGTCGGCGAGCGCCGCGCCGAGCACCCGCTCGGCGGTGCCGTCGGGGGCGTGCCGCAGCACCCCGCCGGAGCCGACGAGCATCCCGACGTCGGCGAGCGGCCGGGGCCGCTCCCCCGCGGCGGGCCGCCCGTGCCGACGCAGGGCGACGGTGACGGCGGCCGTGGCGAGCGCCTCGTCGGCGGCCCACTCGGCGTCGCTCGTCGACAGCGCCCCGGTGTCGGCGGCGACCCGCGCGGCGTGACCGGCCACCGCGTCGGGCAGCGGCATCCGCTCGCGCGCCGACGCCTCGACGATGCCCTCGGCGTTCCAGCGCATCCCCAGGTCGGCCTCGACCGTGCGGGCGTGCCAGACCGGCCCGACGACCTCGCGATGGATGGCGGCGTCCTCGCCCTGCGGCGTGACGACGGAGTAGACGTCGGTCGTCGCGCCGCCGACGTCGACGACGAGCACGTCCTCGCCGCGTGCCTCGGCCAGCACCTCGACCCCCCGCAGCACCGCGTCGGGGGTGGCCGCGCGGACGAGCTCGGCGAACCCGCGGCCGCGCGAGAGGCCCTTGCCGCCGATGACGTGGCGCAGGAAGACCTCGCGGATGGCGGCGCGCGCGCCGTCGGGAGCGACCTCGCCGATGCGCGGCAGCACGTTGCCCGTGACGGTGAAGCGCCGCCCCGTCGCCTCGAGCTCGGCGACGACGGCGTCCGCGGCGTCGGCGTTGCCGGCGACCACGACCGGGGCGGTGACCCGGGCCCGGGCGAGCCGGCGGGCGTTGTGCAGGAGGACGTCGGCGTTGCCCCCGTCGGTGCCGCCGACGAGGAGGACGAGGTCGGGCCGGTCGGCGCGCAGGGCGGTGACGTCGGCGCCGACCATCGGCCCGGACGCGACGTGGACGACGCGCCCGCCCGCCGAGAGACCGACCCGGAAGCCGGCCTCCGCCGTCACCTCCCGCTCGTAGCCGACGACGGCGACGCGCAGACCGCCACCGGCGCTGGAGCACAGGAGGGTCCGCTCGGGCGCTGCCCCGTCGGCGAGCGCGGCGCGGACGGCGTCGACCCCGTCCATGACGTCGGTGGCGACGGTCGTCGGGCGCGACGCGCGCCCGCGGACCTCGCCGTCGTCACCGACGAGCAACGCCTTCGTGAAGGTCGACCCGACGTCGACGCACAGGACCGCACCCACGCCCCGAGACCCTAGTGGCCGGGTCCGCCGCCGGGCGCACCTCCCCCGGTCGGCTGCGTCGTCGTGTCGACCGGGGCGGTGAGCGCGACCGTGTAGCCGCTGCTCGTGTCGCCGGAGACGGTGCCGAGCTGGTGCACGCCGCCGTCGTCGCCGAACACGTTGTCGCTCGTCAGCGAGATCTGCGCGAGGTTGCTCACCGACTGCTCGTACCCGCTCGTCGCGTAGACGGTGTCGCAGGTGGTCTTCGGCAGGGCGACCTGCGAGGTGGCGATGGCGTTCGTGCTGTCGGTGATGCTCGCCTCGTCCGGGTACACCTCGAAGTGGATGTGCGGCCAGCGGCCCGAGTAGCAGGCCGGGAAGACGCTCGTGAACTCGACGACGCCGGAGTCGTCGGTCACCTGGACGCCGCGCAGGTAGTTCTCCTGCGTCACGCCGTCGGAGTACATCGAGTAGCGGCCCTGGCTGTCGCAGTGCCAGACGTAGACCGCGGCGCCGGTCATCGGGCCGCCGCCGGCGGCGATGTCGAGGATGGTGAGCCGCAGCGTCATCGGCACGCCCTCGGCCGTCGTCGTCGAGGTGCCGAAGCTGCTGCGGATGTCGGAGCGGACCACGCCGCTCTGCTCGAGGACGTCGGCGCCGTTGGAGCCGTCGCCCGGGTAGGGGCCGGCCGTCTCGTCGGGGATCTCGGTGAGGGTCGTGTCGGCGGCGTCGCTCGCGGTGGCGGACGCCGTGGCGCTCGCCGAGGCGGTCGCGGAGCCCGTCGCCGTCGAGCCGCTCGACGACGTCGACGCGCCGCACGCCGCGAGCGCGGTGCCGGCGGCCCCGATGCCGAGGACGGCGAGCATCCGGCGGCGGTCGAGCAGCGTGCCGAGGTCGAAGGCGAGCCCCTGGTCGACGACCTCGTCGTCGGGGCGGGGCAGCGGGCGTCCCTCGTAGGTGGGCTGGTCGTCGGTGCGGGTCATCGGTCTACCTCCGGGTCGGTGTCGTCCCGACGACCGTAGGAGGCCTGCCGAGCCATCCGGTGTGCGTCCGCTGTCCGCCTCCTGTGACCGCCTCCGACCCGTCGAGAGAGGAGAACACGCCGTGCGGCTCGGGGCGCGCACGGCGTGTCCTGTTCACTCGACGGGTGGTGCTCCGCCGGCGGGGCGGGTCAGGTGAGGCGGTCGAGCGCCTGGCGCAGGTCGGCGACGAGGTCCTCGACGTCCTCGATGCCGACGGACAGGCGGATGAGGTCGGCCGGGACCTCGAGCTCGGTGCCCGCGACCGACGCGTGCGTCATCCTGCCGGGGTGCTCGATGAGGGACTCGACGCCGCCGAGCGACTCGCCGAGGGTCCACAGCTGCGTCTCGCCGCAGACCTTGGCCGCGACGTCCTCGCCGCCCTTGACGCGGAAGGCGACCATGCCGCCGAACCGCTTCATCTGGCGGCGCGCGACGTCGTGGTTCGGGTGGTCGGGCAGGCCCGGGTAGTGCACGGACGCCACGCCGGGGTGGCTCTGGAGGAAGTCGACGACGGCCTCGGCGTTGTCGCAGTGGCGCTCCATCCGGACGGCGAGCGTCTTGAGGCCGCGCAGCACCAGCCACGCGTCGAACGGGCCGGCGACGGCGCCCATCGAGTTCTGGTGGAACGCGACCCGCTCGGCCACCGACTCGCCGTCGCGTGTCGTGGCGCCCGGCGCGACGACGACGGCGCCGCCGACGACGTCGCTGTGGCCACCGGCGTACTTGGTCGTCGAGTGCACGACGACGTCCGCGCCGAGCGCGATGGGGTTCTGCAGGTACGGCGACGCGAAGGTGTTGTCGACGACGAGCAGCGCACCGGCCTCGTGGGCGACCGCCGCGATCGCCTCGATGTCGGCGATGCCGAGCAGCGGGTTGGTCGGCGTCTCGACCCACACCATCCGCGTCTCCGGGCGCATCGCGGCCCGCACAGACTCGACGTCGGCGACCTTCGCGATGGAGTGGTCGACACCCCAGGCGCGGACGACCTTGTTGAACAGCCGGTAGGTGCCGCCGTACGCGTCGGACGGGACGACGACGTGGTCGCCCGGCGCGAGCAGCGCGCGCAGCACGGTGTCCTCGCCGGCGAGGCCGCTGGCGAACGCGAAGCCGCGCTCACCACCCTCGAGCGCGGCGACGCACTCCTCGAGCGCGGCGCGCGTCGGGTTGGCCGAGCGCGAGTACTCGTAGCCGCCGCGCAGGCCGCCGACGCCGTCCTGCTTGTAGGTGCTCACCTGGTGGATGGGCGGCACGACGGCGCCGGTCAGCGGGTCCGGCTCCTGCCCGGCGTGGATGGCGCGGGAGGAGAAGCCGAGGTTCTCGAGAGTCATCCTCCGAGCGTAGGGGCCGCCGGGGGTCCGCCGGCACCGCGGGGTGGGGTCATCCCCGGCCGAGATGGCGCTGCCAGGCGCGCAGCCGACCGCTCGGGCGGAAGCCCATCGCGCGGTTGACGGCGAGCATGTGCGCGTTCTCCTCGGCGTTCCACGTCCGGACGACGCGCACCTCGGGCAGCGCCTCGGCGAGCGCGCGCAGGTTGGCCAGCTTGAGGGCCATCCCCAGCCCGTGGCCACGGTGCTCGCGGGTGACGAGCGTGTCGTGCTGGAAGGCGAGGTGCGGCGTCCCCTCGGGCAGCTGGATGCTCGTGTAGCCGACGAGCCGGCCGGTGCCGAGGTCACGGACGAAGGTCGACACGACCCGGCGGCCCATGGCCCGGGTGCGCTCGTCCTCGCCGCGGACGCGCTCCTCGTCCCACTCCTCCTCGTCGAGCTCGAGGTCGCCGAGCGGCGCGTCGGTCGACATCCGGCGGGCGAGGAACGCGCGGTCGGCGAGGTCGGCCTCGGGCATCGCGTCGACGTGGGTCTCGAGGCGGTAGCCGTCGGCCACGACGGGCGCGGTTATTTCGGCCTCGTGGACCGCGAGGTCGGATCGCAGCACGGTCTGCGCGGACCCGAAGCCGTGCCGCTCGACCCATCCGGCGAACGGGTCGTCGTCGGTGTCGGCGCCCCACTGGGTCTCGGCGTGCAGCGTGGTGCGGCCCAGGTCGCGCGCCTGCTCCTCGACCCAGTGCAGCAGCGTGTCGCCGACCCCGCGGCGGCGGTGCGCCGGCAGCACGGCGACGAACACCTGCGCGGTCGACTCGTTGTCGAGCAGCGGGGCGATGACACCCGCGGCCCCCACGGGCTCGTCGCCGTCGACGGCGAGCACCTGGAGGCGACGCTTGGACGCCGAGCCCTCCAGCCCGCGCAGCTCCTCGGCGCTCCAGGCGTCGTGGTCCTCGCCCTGCTCGTCGCGGGCGACGTCCTCGAGCACACGGGCCCAGGCGTCGAAGCGGGCGCCGGCGGCGAGGTCAGTGTCGAGTCCGGAGACCGGGACGAGGGAGATCACGCGGAACACCGTGCCATTGCCGGCGGTTGGACTACACATGCTTTTCGGTTCGAGTGCGAAGACCACCCTCCCCACCCGCGAGGAGGCCCTGCCGGGCCGCGAGCACCGGATCTTCCCGGTGCCCACGACCCACGAGGTGCTCGGCACCCCCCTGGAGGGTCCGTGGCCCGACGGCACCGAGGTGCTGTACGTGGCGATGGGCTGCTTCTGGGGCGTCGAGCGCATCTTCTGGAAGCTGCCCGGCGTCGTGACGACGGCGGCCGGCTACATGGGCGGCTTCACGCCCAATCCGACGTACGAGGAGACCTGCACCGGCCGGACCGGGCACGCCGAGGCCGTTCTCGTCGCCTACGACCCCACCGTCACCTCCCCCGAGCTGCTGCTCAAGGCGTTCTGGGAGAACCACGACCCGACGCAGGGCAACCGGCAGTACAACGACGTCGGCACCGCCTACCGCTCGGCCATCTTCACGACGACCCCCGGCCAGGCCGCGGCCGCCGAGGCGACGCGCGAGGCGTTCCAGGGCGAGCTGACCAAGGTCGGGCGCGGGACCATCACGACGACGATCGCGACCGCCGAGCAGGCCGGCCCGTTCTACTACGCCGAGGACTACCACCAGCAGTACCTCCACAAGAACCCCGGCGGCTACTGCAACCACGGCCCGAACGGCCTGACCTGCCCCGTCGGCGTCGCCAACCTCCCGGCCCAGACGGACGTCGCGCCGCCGCGCGGCTGACGCCCTCCGACCGTCCGACGAGGCCCCCTCCCGCCCGAGAGGGGGCCTCGTCGTCGTCCGGCCCCTCCCCGACCCCGATAACCCTGCACGTGCGGGGTTATCGCTGTCCGAAATCCCAGCCGCCCTCGAAAAGCCCGCACGTGCGGGTTTATCGCTGTCCGAAATCCCAGCCGCCCTCGAAAAGCCCGCACGTGCGGGGTTATCGCTGTCCGAAATCCCAGCCGCCCTCGAAAAGCCCGCACGTGCGTGGTTATCGCTGTCCGCGCGCGGTCCAGACCACGAAAAGCCCGCACGTGCGGGGTTGTCTCGTCAGGCGCTGCGGAGGTGACGCGGCCCGAAGTAGCGCCGCCACTCGTCGGACCGGGCCGTGACGCGTTCGCCACGCTCGGACAGGACCGTGGCCACGCGTTGCACGGTGGTCTCCGGCTCGACCCACAACCCGGGAGACGTCACGACGACCATCCGCCACCCCCAGCCGTCGAACTCCTCGCGACGACGGATGTCCCCCGCCCACTGCTGGTCGTCCTCGGCGTGCTGGCGACCGTCGTACTCGACGCTGACCTTGCGTCGCCGATACCCCATGTCGGCGCGACGCAGCACAGTCCCGTCGGCGTCGTGGAAGCGCAGGTCCGTCTCGGGCTCCGGGAGTCCCGCGAGCGTCAGCAGCATCCTCGTCCGCGACTCGGGCGCCGAGTCGACACCCACCCGGACCAGTGCGGCGGCGCGCCGGGCGAGGCGCCGGTACCGGCCGATGGACGCGGCTGCGGACACGAGCGCGTCCGGAGTCGTCACTCCGGCGTGCACCAGGCTGTCGCCGAGCACGACGAGCTCGACGACGTCGAGGTCCTCGGCGCAGTCGAGGAACGTGCGCTCCGGTGTCGTGACCCGCAGTCCGTGGCGGGTCGTGATGCCCGAGCGGTCCGACGAGACGCGGGAGTCGACGCCGTCGACGTCCATGCGGCCCCACTCGAGCAGCCGGCGCGCCTGCGCCGAGCAGCCCGGACCGCCGCCCCTCGCCCGCGAACGCGCCTCCCGAGCCGCCGTCCGCTGGACGGCATCCGGTCGGAGCGTCGTCACGTGCGTCTGCCAGTCGTCGGGAGCGACGCCACCCCACAGCGCAGCCGCCGTGTGCCGCGAGACGACGGTCGCCGCCGGCGCGACGAGCATCGCTGCCTGCGCGCGGACGCGGGCGTCGACCGGGGCCTTGGCGTCCACGTAGACGCCGTGCACGAGGCGTCGGAAGCGCGGGCCCCGGAGCGATGCCTCGGTCGCGACGCCGCGCTCCATCGCCTCGACGCCCAGGAACGGGCGGGAGGTGTCGAGCGGCTGGTCGGTCACGGAACCGAGCCTGCCCTCATCCGGGCGCACGGCGCTCGCGTCATCCACAGGCCCGGCATCCCGCACGTGCGGGGTTATCGCTGTCCTAACCCCCAGCCAACCTCGAAAAGCCCGCACGTGCGGGGTTATCGCTGTCGCGAGACCTTCCGGACCACTCAAAGCCCGCACGTGCGGGGTCATCGCTGCCTGGCCGGGAGATGCTTCCGCGCCCGGGCACGCAGGAGGCCCCCCGCTCCCTGTTCAGCGGGGGGCCTCGTCCGTGCGGGCGACCGGGGTCAGCGCACGGCGGGCTCCGGCTCCCTGCGAGCCGGGGCGTCGGTGGTGCCGCTCGTCTCCGACGCGGCGGCCGGGGTGGTGCGAGCCTCCGCGCTGGACTGCGACATCGTGTCGAGGAGCTCGTGGCCGGCGTGCTCGGCGCTCTCGGCCGGCGTCTCCGCGTGGTTGCTGTCGCGCAGCGGGAGAGCCTTGATGGCGAGCGTCGCGAGCAGCACGAGCGCGACGATCGGGAGACCGATGAGGAAGACCTCGTGCAGCTGGTCCGCGAGCCCCTGGCGCACGGCGATCGCGACGGCCGGCGGCAGCTGCGAGAGCGCGGCAGGGTCGAGCACCGAGCCGGCGCTGGCGGCGCCCTCCGGCATCGAGGCCGCGGCCCCGGCCGGGAGGTGGGAGGCGATGGCGCCGCCCAGACCGCTCGTCAGCACGGTGCCGAACACCGCGATGCCGACCGTCGACCCGACGTTGCGGAAGAACTGGCTCGACGCGGTCGCGACCCCGAGGTCACGCTTCTCGGAGGCGTTCTGCACGACGAGCGTGTACTGCTGCATCGCCATCCCGATGCCGATGCCGAGCACGACCATGGCCAGCGTGAGCTGCGTCTGGCTCGACTCGAAGGTGAGGCGGGTGAGGAGCCAGATGCCGGCGCCCATGATGACGACCCCGGCGGCCATGAACGGCTTGTAGACACCGGTCCGCGTGATGACGAGCCCGGTGAGGATGCCCATGACGATGAGGCCGACCATGAGCGGCGCGAGGATGAGACCGGAGTTCGTCGCGTCGACCCCGAGCACGCCCTGCGCGAAGACGGGGATGTAGATGATCGAGCCGAACATCACCATGGCCAGGCCGAAGCTCGCGATGTTGGCCGCGGTGAACACACGCGACCGGAAGAGGCGCAGCGGGATGACCGGCTCCTCGGCGCGGCTCTCGGCGAACACGAAGGCCACGAGCCCGAGGACGCCGACCACGTAGAGGCCGATGATGGTCGCCGAGCCCCACGGGTACGAGGTGCCGCCCCACGAGGTGGCGAGCAGGACCGCGGTGAGCCCGACGGCGAGCGTGGCGATGCCCCAGCTGTCGACCTTCGCCTCACGGCGCTCGTGCGGCAGGTGGAGGAAGCGCAGGATGAAGCCGGTCGCGACGACACCGATCGGGATGCCCGCGAAGAACAGCCAGCGCCAGCCCCAGTGGTCGGTGATGAACCCGCCGGCGAGCGGGCCGGCGACCGACGTGACACCGAAGACGGCGCCCATCAGGCCCTGGTACTTGCCGCGCTGACGCGGCGGGATGATGTCGCCGATGATGGTCTGCGACAGCGGCATCACGGTGCCCATGCCGAGGCCCTGGATGGCGCGCGCGGCGACGAGCACCCAGAACGACTGGGCGAAGCCGGCCACGAGCGAGCCGACCATGAAGACGACGAGGCCGGCGATGTAGAAGCCGCGGCGGCCGTAGAGGTCGGAGAACTTGCCGACGATCGGGACGGTGATCGCCGAGACGAGGAGGGCGGCGGTGGCGACCCAGCTGTAGTGGTCCATCCCGCCGAGCTCGGAGACGATGCGCGGCATCGCGGGCCCGACGATCGTCTGGCTCACGGAGGCGACGAGCATCCCGAGCATCAGGCCGACGAACACCCGCCGGGAGGCGGGGCTCAGCTTGTACGGCTGGGGAGCCGTGGTGGTCGCGGTGGTCATGCAGTGGTCCTCTCGCGGTCGGCCGCCTCGGGGGCGGGGTGGGCAGGGCCCGCGACGCTGCGGACGGGGTGGTCGTGGTCCCTCGCGACGCGCGCGAGGGAGGTCTGGAGGCGGCCGAGCAGGTCGGCCAGGGTGCGGCGGTCGGACTCGTCCCAGTCCTCGAGGGCGATGGCGACGAGCTCCTCGCGGCGGCGGCGCTCCTGGAGCAGCACCTCGCGGCCGGCGTCGGTGAGGCCGACGAGCTGGGCCCGGCCGTCGTCGGGGTCCGGGGTGCGCTCGAGGAAACCGCGGTCGACGAGCGCGCTGACGCGGCGGCTCGTCGTCGACTGGTCGAGGCCGACGGCGTCGGCGAGGGCGCACGCGCGCCCGGGGCCGCGCTTCGCGGTGAGGGCCAGGAGGGTGTACTCGGGACGGGTCACCGGCCCCTCGACGACGTGGGCCCGGCTGAGGAGTCCGAACATCGCCGAGAGGTGCTCGGTGACGAGCGGGTCGGCGGTTGCTTGCATGACACAAGCATATGCCTGTTCTTGCAGAGTGTGCAAATTTGCTCGTCGTGCACACCGGGCATACTGGAGGCATGGCACCGGGTTCCGCGACCTCCGAGGCGACCCCCTCCCTGCGCGACCGCAAGAAGGAGGCGACGCGCCAGCGGCTGCACACCGCGGCCGTCCGCCTCGCGCTCGCCCACGGCGTGCAGGAGGTGACGGTCGAGCAGATCGCGGGCGAGGCCGACGTCTCGCCGCGCACCTTCTTCAACTACTTCCCGACGAAGGAGGCGGCGCTCGTCGGCGCCGACCCCGCGCGCACCGAGCAGCTGCGGCAGGCGGTGCTCGAGCGCCCGGCGGACGAGTCGCTGCCGCAGGCGCTACGGGCGGTCCTCACCGAGCACGTGCGCGGGTTCGAGGACGAGCCGGAGCTCTGGCGGATGCGCAGCGAGCTCGCCGCCCGGGTGCCCGAGCTCGAGGCGCGCATCGCCGGGGCGGGGCACCGCCTCGAGAGCGCGCTCGTCGAAGCGGCACACGAGCGCGCCGGCACCGACGCCGCCGACGACCTCGCGACCGGGCTCGCCGCCCGCACGGCGATGGCCGCCCTGCGCGCAGCGTTCCACCAGCACCGGGCGGCCGGCTCGACGGGCTCGCTCCTGCAGCGTCTCGAGACCGCGTTCGACGCCGTCGGCCTGCGCTGACCCCGCTCTCCGCGAACGCGTGTGAAATCGCCGGGGGTCCCCGGCGGGTTCACACGCGTTCGCGGGTGGCGACGCGGGTCAGAGGGCGGCGGCGACCTCCGTGCCCTGCCGGATGGCGCGCTTCGCGTCGAGCTCGGCGGCGACGTCCGCTCCCCCGACGACGTGGACCCGCACACCCCGCTCCTCGAGCTCGTCGGCCAGCGTGCGCACCGAGTCCTGCCCGGTGCAGACGACGACCGTGTCGCAGGGGATGACGCGACGCTGCGAGCCGTCCTCGCCGAGCCGCACGTGCAGGCCCTCGTCGTCGATGCGCTCGTACTCGACGACACCGGTCACCTGCTCGACCCCCTTGGCGCGCAACGACGCCCGATGCACCCAGCCCGTGGTCTTGCCGAGCCCCCGGCCGATGGGCGTGGCCTTGCGCTGGAGGAGCACGACCTCCCGCGGGCTGGCCTCCGGTCGCGGTCGCTCGACCCCGCCGCGGGTGCGTTCGGGGTCGCCGACGCCCCACTCCGCCCGCCACGCGTCGACGTCGAGCGAGGGCGAGCGGTCGGTCGTCAGGAACTCGCACACGTCGACCCCGACCCCACCGGCGCCGATGACCGCGACCCGCTGACCGGCGACCCGCTCGCCGCGCACCAGCCGGTCGTAGGTGACGACCGAGGGGTGGTCGATGCCCGGGATGTCGGGCAGCCGGGGCGTGACCCCGGTCGCCACCACGACGTCGTCGACGCCGGCCGCGGCGAGCGCGGCGGCGTCGGCCCACGTCGAGAGGCGTACCGTCACGCCGAGCACCTCGAGGCGGCGCGTGAAGTAGCGGATCGTCTCGGAGAACTCCTCCTTGCCGGGGATGCGCATCGCGATGTCGAACTGGCCGCCGAGGTGGTCGCGCCCCTCGAGCAGCTCGACCTCGTGGCCGCGCTCGGCGGCGGTGACGGCGGCGGCCATCCCCGCCGGGCCGCCACCGACGACGACGACCTTGCGGCGCACCGGGGCCCGGCCGATGACGAGCTCCGTCTCGCGGCCCGCGCGCGGGTTGAGCAGGCAGGTCGCGCGCTGCTTGACGAAAGTGTGGTCGAGGCACGCCTGGTTGCAGGCGATGCACGTGTTGATCTCGTCGGCGCGCCCCTGCGCCGCCTTGCGCACGAACTGCGGGTCGGCGAGGAACGGGCGGGCCATCGAGACGAGGTCGGCGCCGCCGGCGAGGACGCGCTCGGCGACCTCCGGGGTGTTGATGCGGTTGGTCGCGACGACCGGGATGCCCACGTGCGCGCGCAGCCGGGCCGCGTGGTCGGCGAAGGCCGCGCGGGGCACCGAGGTGACGATGGTCGGCACCCGCGCCTCGTGCCAGCCGATGCCGAGGTTGAGGATGCTCGCGCCGGCCGCCTCGACCTCGCGGGCCAGGGCCGTCACCTCGTCCCACGTCTGGCCCTCCTCGACGAGGTCGAGCACCGAGATCCGGTAGACGAGGAGGAAGTCCGGGCCGGCGGCCTCGCGCACCGCGCGGACGACCTCGACGGCGAACCGCCGGCGGTTCTCGGCGCTGCCGCCCCACCGGTCGGTGCGCCGGTTGGTGCGCGGCGCGAGGAACTGGTTGATCAGGTACCCCTCGGACCCCATCACCTCGACGCCGTCGTACCCGGCCTCGCGGGCCAGCCGCGCCGATCGCGCGAAGGCGCGGATCTGCCGGCGGACTCCCCTGTCGGACAACGCCCTCGGGCGGAACTTGCTGATCGGGCTCTTGACCGCCGACGGCGCGACGCACCACGGCGTGAACGCGTACCGGCCGGCGTGCAGCAGCTGGAGGGCGATGCGCCCGCCGGCCGCGTGGACGGCGTCCGTCACGAGGCGGTGGCGCGCCACCTCACGGCGGCTGCTCAGCTTCGAGGCGCCGGGGTAGAGCGTCCCCTCGAGGTTCGGGGCGAAGCCGCCGGTGACGATGAGCGACGCACCGCCCTCGGCCCGCTCCGCGAGGTAGGCGGCGAGCTTCGGGAAGTCCTTGGCCCGGTCCTCGAGCCCGGTGTGCATCGACCCCATGACGACCCGGTTGGGCAGCGTCACGTGGCCGAGGTCGAGCGGGGCGAGCAGGTGGGGGTAGTCGCTCATCGGGCCTTCCTCGTCGGGCGCCGGCAGCGACCGGGCCGCGACGGACGGCCGTCGGGTCAGTGCCGGCGGCGCCACCAGCGGCGCCTCGGGCGAGCCTCCCCCGTTGTTACCGGCGGGTCAACCTGCACCGGCTGTGAGGATGCTCGCAGCGCCCGCCACTGCTCGACGACGTCGTCGACGTCGACCGTCGGGGCCAGCAGCGGGGGCATCCGCGGGTCCGGCGGGCGCAGCCGGTCGCGGCGCACCCGCCGGTTGAAGTCCTCGAGCACGGTCCGGACCGACTCCTCGGTGCGCAGCTCGAGCAGCGAGCCGGGGAAGGTCGCGGCCTCCTTGCGGAGGGCGACAGCCGGCGGCAGCGCACCGGTGAAGTCGAGGTCCTCGCGCTCGGCGAGCTGCCGCACCCACCACATCGGGTCGTCGGGGTACTCCAGACGCAGCGGCTTGCCCGCGCCCGGGAGGTCGTCGAACTCGCCGCGCTCCTGGGCCTCCCGGATGGCGCGCTCGACCGGTGACTCGTACCGGGGCCGGTCCACCATGCCCCCAGTCTCACCCGTGACGGGTCGGAGGAGCCCGTCAGTCGGCGAGGAAGGAGAGCAGGTCGGCCCGGGTCAGCACGCCGACCGGCTTGCCGTCCTCGACGACGAGCACCGCGTCCGAGCCCTCGAGCTCGTGCCGCGCGGTGCTGACCGGCTCGCCGGCGCCGACGAGCGGCAGGCCCACGCTCATGTGCTTCTCGACCGGGTCGGCGAGGTGCGCCGAGCCGGTGAACAGCGCCTCGAGCAGCGCGCGCTCGGACACCGCGCCCGCGACCTCGCCGGAGACGACCGGCGGCTCGGCCTTGACGACCGGCATCTGCGAGACGCCGTACTCGCGCAGGATCTCGATGGCGTCGCGCAGCGTCTCGTTCGGGTGCGTGTGCACGAGCGCGGGCAGGTCGCCCGCCTTGGCGTGCAGCACGTCGCCGACAGTGCGCTGGTTCTCGGCCTTCATGAACCCGTAGGAGGCCATCCAGTCGTCGTTGAAGATCTTCGAGAGGTAGCCGCGGCCGGAGTCCGGCAGGAGGACGACGACGACCGCGTCGTCCGGCAGCTCGCGGGCCACGCGCAGCGCGGCGACGACGGCCATCCCGCAGGAGCCGCCGACGAGCAGGCCCTCCTCGCGGGCGAGTCGGCGGGTCATCTCGAAGGAGTCGGCGTCCGAGACGGCCTCGACCCGGTCGACCTGGTCGGGGTCGTAGGCGCTCGGCCAGAAGTCCTCGCCGACGCCCTCGACGAGGTACGGACGGCCCGAGCCGCCGCTGTACACCGAGCCCTCGGGGTCGGCGGCGACGACCTGGACGCGGCCGCTCGCGCGGTCGGCCGACACCTCGCGCAGGTACCGGCCGGCGCCGCTGATCGTGCCGCCGGTGCCGGCGCCGGTCACGAAGTGGGTGATCTCGCCGTCGGTGTCGCGCCAGATCTCCGGGCCCGTGCTCTCGTAGTGCGAGAGGGGGCCGTTGGGGTTGGAGTACTGGTCCGGCTTCCAGGCCTTCGGCGTCTCGCGGACGAGCCGGTCCGAGACGGAGTAGTACGAGTCCGGGTGGTCCGGCGCGACCGCCGTCGGGCAGACGACGACCTCCGCGCCGTACGCGCGCAGCACGTTGCGCTTGTCCTCGGAGACCTTGTCCGGGCAGACGAAGATGCAGGTGTAGCCCTTGCGCTGGGCGACCAGCGCGAGCCCGACCCCCGTGTTGCCGGACGTCGGCTCGACGATGACGCCGCCCGGCTGGAGCTCGCCGGAGGCCTCGGCGGCCTCGACCATCTTCAGCGCGATGCGGTCCTTCACCGACCCGCCCGGGTTGAGGTACTCCACCTTGGCCAGGACGGTCGCCCCGATGCCCTCGGTCACGGAGTTGAGCTTGACGAGGGGGGTGTCCCCGACGAGGTCTGCGATGTGCTCGGCGTACTTCACGCCCGCCATCCTGTCACGGTCCGGGCGGGCACCCCCGCGCGCCGACGAGCGGAGGGTCAGCCGCGCCCGAGGCGGTCGACGAACCGCGCCGCGTCGACGACGACCCGCTCGACGGTCCCCGCGGCGAGGATGCGCCCCGCGGCGTCGTGGGCCTGCACCGCGAAGCGCAGCCGGCGGCCGTCGTGGCCAACGACCTCGGCCCGCACCGTCACCTGCTCCCCCACCGCGCTCGGAGCGCTGTGCTCGAGCTCGACCCGGGTGCCGACGCTCGTCGCGCCTGGCCCGAGGACGTCGGCCACCGCCGCCACCGTCGCCGCCTCGAGCCAGGCGAGCAGCCGCGGCGTGCCGAGGACGGGGAGGTCGCCGGACCCCACCGACCGGGCGGTGTCACCCGGTGCGACCGTGCGGGTCTCCTCGGCCGTCCGTCCGCTCCAGGTGTCCATCCGTCCACGGTAGGGGCGCGGCCGGGGGCATCCGGCCCGAGGTGTCGGCCGCCGGGGCTACGGTGGATGTCCACCCCGGCAGGAGGATCGATGGGCCGCGCACGCAGGGCTCGCAGGATCGCCGCCACCGCCGCGTACGGCGGGGGCGGCCTCGCCGCGGCCGGAGCCGCCCTCGGTGCGCTCGGCTGGGGCGTCATCAAGACCGAGGCGGCCATCGCGCGCCGCCTCATCGGCCGCCCGTTCGACACCTCGCCCGACGACGACGGCGTCTACGGCGCCGGGCACGGCACGCCGTGGGAGATCGTCGTCCTCGGCGACTCCTCGGCCGCCGGGATGGGCGCCGACGAGCCCCACGAGACCGTCGGGGCGATCGTCGCCAACGGCGTCGCGGCCCTGACGGGTCGCCCGGTCCGGCTGACCAACCGGGCCGTCGTCGGGGCGGAGTCCAGCGACCTCGAGCGCCAGCTGGCCAACGCCCTCGAGGACGTGATGCGGCCCGACGTCGTCCTCGTCATGGTCGGCGCCAACGACGTGACCCACCGGATCGAGCGCGCCGCCGCCGTCCGTCACCTCGAGCAGACGGTCCGGCGCATCCGGGCCCTGGGCTGCGAGGTCGTCGTCGGCACCTGCCCCGACCTCGGGACCATCGAGCCGATCCACCAGCCGCTGCGCACCCTCATGCGGCGGTGGTCGCGCGACCTCGCCGCCGCCCAGACCGTCGCGGTCGTCGAGGCCGGCGGCCGCACCGTCTCGCTCGGCGACCTGCTCGGGCCGGAGTTCCGCGCCCGGCCCCGCGAGATGTTCAGCGCCGACCAGTTCCACCCCTCGGCGGCCGGCTACGCCCGCGCCGCCGCCGTGCTGCTGCCGAGCGTCTGCGCCGCCCTGCGCGTCTGGGGCGAGGACACGGGCGACCGCGCCCCCGAGCCGCGCCGCGGCGAGGGCGTCAACCCGGTGGCCGTCGCCGCCGGCCAGGCCGTGCGTGAGGCGGGCACCGAGGTGTCGCCGACCGAGATCGCCGGCCAGGACCGAGGCCCCCGCGGGCGGTGGGCGGTGCTCCTGCGCCGCCGTCCCGGAGGCGCTCCCCCGGCCGGGGGCCCTGCCGTCACCGGGGCCGACGAGGGCGCGAGCACCGCCGGCTGAGCCGCGGGCCGCGCGCCTCAGTCGTCGCCGACGATGGCGTCGAGCTCGACCTCGACGAGCCAGCGCTCGTCGATGAGCCCCGCCACGCGAACCATCGTGCTGGCCGGCCGGATGTCGCCGAAGATCTCGCCGTGCACGGCCGAGACGGCGTCGACGACGTCGAGGTCGGTCACGTAGTGCCGGGTGCGGACGACGTCCTCCGGCCGCCCGCCGAGCTCGGCGAGCGCGCCGAGCGCGATCTCCCAGCAGCGGCGGGTCTGCTGGCCGGCGTCCTTGCTGACCTGGCCGTTCTCACCGATCGGTGCCGTGCCGGAGACGGCGACGTGGTTCCCGACGCGGACGGCGCGGGCGAACCCGACGGTCGCTTCGTACGGAGACCCGGAGGATGCCCGGCTGCGCGAGGTGCCCATGGGGCCATCATGTCCCTCCGCGCCCGGATGCACGACCCCTCGCGGGCACGCCCGACGAGACCCACCCCACGTGCCGTCCCGGTTCCCTCCTCCCGGGTCGCGGCCTAGGCTGGTGCGACCCGTGGTGAGCGCTCGCTCACCTCGCGAGGTGGGCCCGTGGCCCGCCCGTCGACCACCGCCAGGAGGACCCCGTGACCCAGGCCGTCATCGTCGCCACCGCCCGCACCCCGATCGGGCGCGCCTTCAAGGGCTCCCTGCGCGAGGTCCGGCCCGACGACCTGTCGGCGCAGGTCGTCCACGGCCTCCTCGAGCAGCTGCCCGGGCTCGACCCGACCACCCTCGACGACCTGTACTGGGGCTGCGCCGACCCCAGCGGCAAGGCCGGCAACAACATGGCGCGCGTCATCGGCGTCCTCGCCGGACTCGACGGCCTGCCCGGCGCCACCGTCAACCGCTTCTGCGCCAGCTCGACCCAGACGATGCGGATGGCCTTCCACGCGGTCAAGGCCGGCGAGGGCGACGCGTTCGTCGTCGGCGGCGTCGAGTCGGTCTCGACCAACGCGGCCTTCCGCGGCGCCGGTGAGTCCGACCCCGACGCGCTCAACCCGGTCTTCGCCGAGGCGATGGAGCGCTCCGCCGAGACGGCCGCCGCCAACACGACCTGGTCCGACCCGCGTGAGCAGGGCCTCCTGCCCGACGTCTACCTCGCGATGGGCCAGACCGCCGAGAACGTCGCGACGCTGCGCGGTGTCTCGAGGCAGCGCCAGGACGAGTGGGGCGTCACGAGCCAGAACCGGGCCGAGAAGGCGATCGCCGACGGCTTCTTCGCCCGCGAGATCCTCCCCGTCACGCTCGCCGACGGCACGGTCGTGTCCACCGACGACGGCCCGCGAGCGGGCGTGACGCTGGAGGGCGTGCAGGGCCTGCAGCCGGTCTTCCGCGAGAACGGCACCGTCACCGCGGGCAACTGCTGCCCGCTCAACGACGGCGCGTCCGGTGTCGTCGTCATGAGCGACACCCGCGCCAAGGAGCTCGGCCTGACCCCGCTCGCGCGCATCGTCTCGACCGGGGTCTCGGCGCTCTCCCCCGAGATCATGGGCCTCGGCCCGGTCGAGGCCTCGCGCCAGGCGCTCGCCCGCGCCAGCATGACCATCGACGACATGGACCTCTACGAGATCAACGAGGCCTTCGCCGCCCAGGTGCTGCCCAGCGCCGACGACCTCGGGATGGACCTCGACAAGCTCAACGTCCACGGCGGGGCCATCGCCCTCGGGCACCCCTTCGGCTCCACCGGCACCCGGATCATGACGACGCTCCTCAACGGGCTGCAGGCCCGTGACGGCCAGTTCGGCCTCGAGACGATGTGCGTCGGCGGCGGCCAGGGCATGGCCATCGTCGTCGAGCGCCTCTCCTGACGCCCGTCACCCCCGACTGGTTGCGCATCCGCCACCTCGGGACCTCCTCGGAGGCCTCCCGCAGGTGGCGGATGCGCAGTGAGTGGGTGCGCGTGGGCCGGGTCAGGGGAGGGCGCGGCGGAGGGCGACCAGCCGCTCGGTGACGTCGGCGGCCGCCTCCGGCCCGCCGGCTGCGACGGCGTCCCACGCGAGCACGGCCAGCTGGTCGGGCAGTGCGGCCGGGCCGAGGTCCGCCAGCGGGACGCCGGGCGCCGTCAGGCCCGCGAGGTGCTCGGCGAGGGCGCGCAGGGCACTGCTCTGCTCCTGCGCCGTGGCCAGCGGCAGCTGCGCCCACCGACGCCGGATGCGCTCGAGCTCGGTGCGCGCCGGGCCGTCGAGGACGTCCGGGGACGACGACGCCGGGGCGGCGTGGGCCACCCCGGCGTCGTCGGTGCTGGGTCCGGTCAGTTGCGGAGCCGACCGAGAAGCCGGAGGAACTCGAGGTAGAGCCAGACGAGCGTGACGACGAGGCCGTGCGCGAGGAGCCACGAGTACTTCTGCGGGGCGCCGGTGCGGATGGCGTACTCGATGGAGTCGAAGTCGAGCGCGAGCATCGTCGCTGCGAGGCCGACGGCGAACAGGGAGATGCCGATGCCGAGCATCCCGCTGCCTCCGATGCCGAAGGGCTGACCGGAGATGAGCGCGTACGCCAGGTTGATGAATCCGAAGATCACGTACCCGAAGACCATCATCGTCACGATGCGGCGGAACTTGGCGGTGACCTTGATCAGGCCGGTCTTGTAGGCCAGGAACATGCCGGCGAAGGTCGCCAGGGTGGCCAGCACGGCCTGCGCGACGATGCCTTGGAAGGCCGGGGTGCCCGGGTCGTCGAAGGCGCCGGAGTAGGTCTGGCTGATCGCCCCGACGAAGAGGCCCTCGAACACCGCGTACGTGACGATGAGCGGGACGCTGAGCGTCTTCTTGACCGCGATGGCGATGCCCAGGCCCAGGATGGCGACCAGGCCGATGCCCCAGGCCGCGAGGCCGAGGACCTGGCTCGTCGCCGAGAGGTACCAGCCGACGGCACCGGTCACGAGGACGATGGCGAAGAGGCTCAGCGTCTTCATGACGACGTCGTCCATCGTCACGGCGCGCTCGGTGCCGGGGCGCATCGCCGACGGCGCGTTGTACATGTCCTGCAGCTGCTGGGGGCTCATCGGGTCGGCCTGCTGCGGGGCGGGGGTGGACCGGAAGCCGGCGTACCCGTTGCGGGCGTCCTGCTCCATCCGGTTGAAGGCCGGGTTGTTGGCCATCGTTCCTCCGTGCTGGTCGTGGCGGTGGGGGTCACCGTGTTCGTACAGCCTAGACGTGCGAGCCCGTTGCTGAGTTCCCGCTGAGACCGCGTCGCACCCCTCCCCGCGAACGTGTGTGAAGAACATCGCCCCGCCGACGTTCTTCATACACATCCGGGGGAAGAGATCAGGGGCGCTGCGCGCCCCCGACGGGAACCGTCGCCCTCACTCCGTTCGGGCTCCTCCCGACTCCCTGCGGGGGCGCTGCGCGCCCCCGACGGGAACCGTCGCCCTCACTCCGTTCGGGCTCCTCCCGACTCCCTGCGGGGGCGCTGCGCGCCCCCGACGGGAGTCGAACCCGCACCTGGGGCGCTTTTAAGGCGCCTGCCTCTGCCGGTTGGGCTACGGGGGCGGGCACACCGTAGCGCGCCGGCCCGCTCGGCCGGCGCAGGCCTCAGGCGTCGCGCCCGAGGGCCGGGCCGGCGAGGACGGCCGCGACGGCCACCCCGGCGGGCAGCGCGACCGTGCTCAGGCCGAGGGTCGTGAACGCCTCCGGCCCGCCCGCGACGAGCCAGACGACGGCCGGCGCGAGGAGGACCGCGGCGGCCAGCAGCATCAGCACGCCCACCGCGCTCCCCCGCAGCGCGGCCGGCGCGGTGTCGCGCCGCAGCGACGCCGCGAGGATGACGCAGCCGACGACCCCGACGAGCCCGACGACCGCCCCCGCGAGCACGACGGGCAGCTGCGAGGTCGGGACGACGAACCCGAGCACCACGAGCGCCAGGGCGAGCAGCCCGGACAGCCCCGCCATGAGCCGCACGAGGAGCAGGTGCGCCGGCGGCCCCGTCCGCTCGTCCGCCTCGGCACCCATGGGCCGGGAGCCTGCCACAGCGGACGGCCCGCGTCAGCCGTCCGCGACCGACAGGGCGATGCCGTCAAGGATGTCGTGCTCGCTCGTGACCACCCGCACGCCCGGCGACCGGTCGGCGACCCGGGCGAGCACCTCGTCCCAGACGAGTGCGCCGGCGCCGATGACGTCGACCCGGCCGGGGTGCATGTACGGCAGCGCGGCCCGCTCGGCCCGCGGCATCGCGAGGAGGGCCGCGCACGAGGCGCGGTGGCCGGCGTGCGGGACCTCGGCGAGGTGGATGGCGTCGCGGTCGTAGCCGCCGAGCCCGAGTGCGTGGGCGGTGACGGTCGTGATGGAGCCCGCCAGGCCGACGACCGCGGCGAGGCCGTGCAGGTCGACGGCCTCCTCGGCGGCGTCGAGCGCGGCCCGGACGTCGCGGCGCGCGGCGTCGGTCTGCTCGGGGGTCGGCGGGTCGCCGGCCAGGTGGCGCTCGGTCATCCGGACGCAACCGACGTCGACCGACCGCCCGGCCTCGACGTCGTCGCTGCCGCGGACCAGCTCGGTGGAGCCGCCGCCGAGGTCGACGACGAGGTAGGGCCCGGGGATGCCGAGCCGGCGCAGGTCGCCGGTGGCCCCGGTGAAGGACAGCCGCGCCTCCACCTCTCCGGCGACGACCTCGGGCGTGACGTCGAGGTCGCCGAAGGCGTCGCGCACCCCGGCGACGAACTCGTCGGCGTTGCGGGCGTCGCGCGAGGCGGAGGTGGCGACGAACCGCACGCGCTCCGCCCCCAGCTCGCGGCAGGTCGCGGCGTAGCCGGCCGCCGCGGCGAGCGTGCGCTCCATGGCCTCCGGCGCGATGACGCCGGTCCGGTCGATGCCCTGGCCGAGCCGCACGACCTCCATCCGGCGGACGACGTCGGTCAGGAGCCCGTCGTCACCGACGTCGGCGACGAGCAGGCGGATCGAGTTGGTGCCGCAGTCGACGGCGGCGACCCGACGGGTCACGCGCGCTCCCCCGCGGCGGCGTCCGCGGCGCAGGAGCCACGCTCCCACCAGGGGTCGAGCAGGTCGAGGGCCTCGTCGCCGAGCGGGTTGACGCCCGGGCCGGCGGCCAGCGAGTGGGCGACGAGGACGTGGAGGCACTTGACGCGCGTCGGCATCCCGCCGGCGGAGATGCCGGCCACCTCCGACACGTCACCGAGCTCGGCGCGGCGCGCGAGGTAGTCGGCGTGCGCGGCCTCGTAGCCGGCGCGCAGGTCGTCGTCGGTGCCGAGGCGCTCGGTCATCTCGCGCATGACGCCCTGGCTCTCGAGCGTGGAGATCGCGCCGGTGAGCCGGGGGCAGGTGGCGTAGAACGAGGTCGGGAACGGCGTGCCGTCGGGCAGGCGCGGCTCGGTGCGCACGACGTCGGGCTCGCCGCACGGGCAGCGGTGGCCGACGGCAGCGACCCCACGGGCCGTGCGGCCGAGCTGGCGGGAGACGGCGTCGAGGTCCTCCTGCGCGACGGGCGGCAGGTCGGGGCTCGCGGTCATCGCCGGGCCCCGGGGGCGTCGGCGGTGCGGACGGACTGCCACACGCCGTCGTACCAGGGCAGAGCCGGGGTGGCCTCTCCCGCACCGGGACCCGTGGTCGCGGGGCCGGTGTCCTTCGTCGCCTCGGGGTCGAGGACGGTGTAGGCGCGCTCACCGGGGCGGACGAACTTCAGCCGCTGCCGGGCCTGCTGCTCGACGTAGGCCGGGTCCTCCCACCGCTGGCGCTCCTCGCGCAGCGACGCGACGTCGGCCTCCTGGCTGCTGACCTTGTCGCGCAGCGCGGCGATCTGCCCCTGCTGGTGCAGCCACGCGGCGACCGAGGAGGTGAGCAGCACGACGAGGAAGATGGCGATGCTCGCGAGCACCGCCGTGCGCCGCACCATCCGGTTCGACATCGCCCCGCCGACCTGGCCGCGCCAGCCGGTCGGGGTGCGCCGCACCACCTTCGCCGTCGTCGTGCCGGTGGTCGAGGGCCGCGGTGAGGCGGACGCCGACCGGGTGGACGAGCGCGTCGAGGACCGGGCGGAGCCGGCCTTCGACGCCGGGCGCGCCGCGGACCCGCGTCGCGGCGGGCGCGACGCGGGTCCGGTGCTGCGGCTGGTGGCCATCGGCCTGGCTCCTCCGGCTCGGCTCAGCCCTGGCGGGCGGCGAAGCGCGGGAAGGCGCCCGCGCCGGCGTAGACCGCGGCGTCGTCGAGCTCCTCCTCGATGCGCAGGAGCTGGTTGTACTTCGCGACGCGCTCGGACCGGGCCGGGGCACCGGTCTTGATCTGGCCGCAGTTCGTCGCGACCGCGAGGTCGGCGATCGTCACGTCCTCGGTCTCGCCCGAGCGGTGGCTCATCATGCAGCGGTAGCCGTTGCGGTGCGCGAGGTCGACGGCGTCGAGCGTCTCGGTGAGCGAGCCGATCTGGTTGACCTTGACCAGGAGCGCGTTGGCGGTGCCGGTCTCGATGCCGCGGGCGAGGCGCTCGGGGTTGGTGACGAAGAGGTCGTCGCCGACGATCTGCACCTGGGTGCCGAGGCGGTCGGTCATCGCCTTCCAGCCCTCCCAGTCGTCCTCGTTGAGCGGGTCCTCGATGGACACGAGCGGGTAGGAGGCGACGAGGTCGGCGTAGTAGTCGACCATCTCGTCAGCGCTCTTCGTGCCGCCCTCGAAGGTGTAGGAGCCGTCGTCGTAGAACTCGGACGCGGCGACGTCGAGCGCCAGCGCGATCTGCTCGCCCGGGGTGTAGCCGGCCTTCTCGATCGCCTCGAGGATGAGGTCTAGCGCGGCGCGGTTGGACTCGAGGTTCGGCGCGAAGCCGCCCTCGTCGCCGAGACCGGTCGCGAGGCCCTTCTCCTTGAGCACCGACTTGAGCGCGTGGTAGACCTCCGCGCCCCAGCGCAGTGCCTCGCGGAAGGACTCGGCGCCGATCGGCGCGATCATGAACTCCTGGATGTCGACGTTGGAGTCCGCGTGGCTGCCGCCGTTGAGGATGTTCATCATCGGCACCGGCAGGACGTGCGCGTTCGGACCGCCGACGTAGCGGAAGAGCGGCAGGTCGGCCGAGTCGGCCGCGGCGCGGGCCACGGCGAGCGAGACGCCGAGGATGGCGTTGGCGCCGACCTTCTCCTTGTTCGCGCTGCCGTCGATGGCGAGCATCTCGGCGTCGACGAGTCGCTGCTCGCTCGCCTCGAAGCCGAGGAGCTTCGGGCCGAGCTCGTCGATGACCGCGTCGACGGCCTTCTCGACGCCCTTGCCGCCGTAGCGACCCTTGTCGCCGTCACGGCGCTCGACGGCCTCGAACGCGCCGGTCGACGCGCCGCTGGGGACCGCCGCGCGGGCGACGGTGCCGTCGTCGAGGGCGACCTCGACCTCGACGGTGGGGTTGCCGCGCGAGTCGAGGATCTCGCGCGCGCCTACTGCCTCGATGCTGGCCACAGGAACTCCCGGGAGGGTGGGGACACGTTTCCTGCCGAGCCTAGCCGGGGCGGAGCGGGTCGGCCGGGACCGACCCGCTCCCCGGACGCCCCGGGACGGCGGCCTCGAGCCCGTGCGTCAGCCGACGCCCACGGCGTGCTCCGCCACGACGCGCGCGGCCATCTCGCGCAGGTCGGTCGGGCGCCGGCCGAGCAGCCGCTCGGTGTCGGCGAGCTGCGCCGGCGTGGCGACGACGGCCATTCGGCGGATGACCCGCATCGACGAGCGCCAGTCCTCGAGCCGGTGGCCGGTCAGGTGCGCGCGCAGGGCCCGGTCGAGGGCCTCGTCGTCGTCCCCGCGGTAGGCGACCGGGTGGCCGAGCGCCTCGGACCAGATCCGGGCGCACTCCGGACCCGTGAGCGAGCGCGGACCGACGACCGCGTGGGTGCCGGACGGGAACTCGGGGTCGAGGAGGATGCGCGCGGCCACCTCACCGAGGTCGCGCAGGTCGACCCGGTTGAGGCCCTTCGGGTGGGCCGGGTGGACGTGCTCGCCGGCGCGCAGCACGTCGAGGAGGACCTCGTCGTTCTGCATGAAGTTGGACGGGACGAGGACGACGGGGGTGGTCGCCGAGCGCTCGACCCGGCGCGCGAGCGCGAGCTTGCCGCGGTAGCGGGGCAGCAGCACGCCGTAGAGGCGGCGCAGCAGCCACCCGTGCAGGGCGGTGCGACCGACGGCGTGGACCCCGGCGAAGACCAGCCGCGTCCCCGCGGCCTCGCACGCCTCGACGACCGTGGTCGTCAGCGCGACCTCGTCGGGCTCGTGCGGCGAGACGTGGAAAACGACGTCGGCGCCGGCGACGGCCCGGCGCACCGACGCGGCGTCGCGCAGGTCGCCCACGACGACCTCGACGCCCTCGTGGGAGCCCAGGCGGGCGGGGTCTCGGACGAGGACCGCGGGGGTGGCGCCGCGCTCGCGCAGCGCCCGGACGACCTCCCGGCCCACGAGGCCGGTGGCTCCGATGACGAGGACGCGGCGCCCGGAGGGGACCGGGCGGCTGGAGGTGGTGGGCACGAGGGCTCCTTCTGGTGGTCGACGGGGTGTCGGGTCGACCCTCGTCGGCCCCGCTTGGGCGGCCCTTGCGGCGTCGCGGACCCAGCGCCCAAGCCGCACCCAAGCGCAGCCGTCGACGGTGGTCGCACCACCACGACAGCGGGGCCCGACCCCCGACCACGAGGAGAGAGCGATGTCCACCACCACGACGACCACCCGGGGCCAGCTGGACCTGCCCGGCCAGACCCACGTCGCCGACGGTCCGCTGGACCACACCGGCATGTACGTGATGCACCACGCCTTCCGCCGGGACCTCGCCGCCTTCGCGTCGGCCGCCCACCGGACCCCCGTCGGCGAGACCGCCGTCTGGGAGGCGCTCGTCGCGCGCTGGGGTCGGTTCGCCTCGACCCTGCACCACCACCACACCGCCGAGGACGAGCTGTACTGGCCGGTCCTCGCCGGCGCGGTCGCAGAGCGCGGCACGCCGGCGGACGCGGCCGAGGTCCGCGCGATGAGCGAGGAGCACGAGGGCATCGACCCGCTCATCTCCGCGTGCGCCGACGCCTTCCGGGCGATGGCCGACCACCCGTGCGACGTCCACCGTCACGCCGTCGAGATCCGGGTCGCGGGCCTGCGCGAGGTGCTCGACGCGCACCTCCGGCACGAGGAGACCGTCGTCCTGCCGCTCGTGCAGCGGGTCATGACGCCGGCGGAGTTCGACGGCGTCGAGAAGGCCATCGGCCGGTCGTACAAGGCCGGCGACATCGGCTTCGTCGTCGGCTGGGCGCTGCACCGGCTCCCGCAGGAGGGCAGGGACCGGATGTTCGCGATGGCCGGGCCCGCGTACCGGGTGCTGCACCTCGTCGTGCGCCGCCGGTTCGAACGGCGCGAGGCGACGGCGTTCCGGTACGCCGAGGGCTGACCTGGTCCGGCGCGAACGGGTCCGCTCGAGGTCAGAACCCGAGCCGGGCCCGTTCCCCGGCCAGCATCCGCGTGTACGCGCTCATCCCCCAGCGGTCGGCCATGAGCTCGGCCCGGTCCGCGAGCCGCGCCGCCTCCTCCGTCTCGCCCAGCACCGCGAGCCCGAGGGCGAGGTAGCCGTCGACCGGCCCGTTGACGAGCGAGATCCCGGTCAGGGCCATCGTGCCCTCGGACGGGCGCAGCGCGTCGACGGCCTCACGCGCCAGGCGGGGGTCCCGCAGTCGCGCCGCGACCAGCACGTGGGCAGCGGCCTCGGCGGTGTGCCACCAGCGGTTGCGGAACGGCGGCATCGGGACCCGCTCGAGCTCGCTGCGGAGCGCGTCCTCACGGTCGACGAGGGCCAGGAGGTGGAGCATCGCCCACCGCCCGAGGTCGAACGGCTCGGCGACGAACTCGGCGTAGAGCGGGTCGACGAGCTGGTCGGCCACCCCCGGCCGCCACGTGGCGGTGCTGTAGAGGATCCCGAACTCGTTCTGCTCGAGCGCAGGCGTCGCGAGACCGTCCTGCATCGAGCGCATGGCCGCGGCGTGCGCGTCCGCCGCGGCGTCCTCGTCCCGCAGCGTCGCGAGCGAGAAGCGGACGAAGTGCAGAACGTACTCGACGTAGGCGAGCCGCCGGCGACGGGCGATCCGGTCCGCGGCCTCCGACCCGGCCACCCATCCGTCGAGGTCGCCGTGCTCGATCGCGGTACCGGCCCGGGTCAGGTGGGCGAGCGCCTCGGCCGCGGCGTCCTCGCCACCCGCGGCGGCGGCGAGCTCCTCGTCCGCCAGCCGGGTGCGACGGGCGAGCTCGGTGGGTCGCCAGAGCGCGATCCAGCCGGCGTGCGCGGCCCACGCGAGCAGTGGCCGGTCGCCGAGACGCCGCGCCATCGCGGTCCCCTCGTCGACGAGGGCGTCCACCTCCGGCTCGCTCCCCCAGCGGTAGTACAGCTGCACGGCGAGCGCCAGCATGAGGACGCAGCGGGCCGGGGAGTCCTGCGCCCCCGAGGCCGCGAGCGCCGCGCGCAGGTCGTCGAGGAGGTCCTCGTCCACCTCGCCCATCTCCTGCGGCGTCCACACCGAGTAGCGGGTGAGCTCGGAGGCCGCGCGGGCCACGCGCTCCGGGTCCTCGGCCGCACGGGCCAGGGCCACCGCCTCGACGACGGCCTCGACGACTCGGCGCCACCGCCCCGAGTGGGCCGCCGCCTCGGAGTAGGCGAGCAGCAGGTCGTAGCGCTCCTCCCGCGTGCCGGCGGGGTCGAGGGCGTGCGCGTCGAGCGCCGAGCGGTAGAGGTCGGTGGCCTCGACGTTGGCGAACAGGCGACGTGCGCGCTGGGCCGCACCCTCGGCGGCACGCCACGCGCGCGGTGCGTGGACGGGCCCCGCGGCGAGCCAGTGGTGGGCGAGGTCGAAGTCGCGCTGGGCCGCCGGCACCGAGGCGTCCGCCACGCTCGCGAGCGCGTGGGCGATGCGCGCGTGGGTCCGCGCCACCGCCGCCGTGGTCGCGGTGGCGAGGACGGCGTCCCGGGTGAGGGCGTGCTCGAACGCCAGGGACCCGTCGTCCCGGTGGTGCACGATCCCGGCCTCCTCCGCGGGCTCGAGGAGCTCGGCGACCCGGGCCGGGTCCCACCCGCCGACGTGCGCGAGCAGGAGCGGGGAGTGCGCCCGCCCGAGCGCCGCGGACACGAGCAGGACCTCGCGCGTGTCCTCGGGCAGGTCCGCCAGGCGGCGCGCGACGACGACCTGCACCGACTCCGGGACCTCGCCCCGCCAGCCGCCGGGGGCGGCGGCGAGCCGCGCGAGCTCGACGAGGAAGAACGGGTTGCCGCCGGTCCGGGCGCACCAGTCGTCGACCTCCACGGCGGACGGCGCCCGGTCGGCCCCGGACACCGCCGCCACGAGCTCGCGGGCCTGCGCCGGGGCGAGGCCGACCGGCTCCAGCGTGCGGCCGCCGTGCCGGGCCAGGGCCGCGCCGAGGTCGGCGAGCGCCCCCACGGGTGCGGGCCGGCTGCGGCGGGTCAGGACGAGGGCGACGTGGTCCCCCGGGCGCAGCGAGGTGACGAGGTGCGCCAGGGCACGGAGGGTGCGCGTGTCGGCCCAGTGCAGGTCCTCGACCACGAGGAGCACCGGGTCGTCGCGCGACCGCCGCCGCACCGCCTGCGCCAGGGCGTCCTGGACGGCGAAGGCCCGGGCGGCGCCGTCGCCGTCGTCGCCATCGGTGTCGACCAGGTCCTCGGGCGGGTCGATGCCCAGGCCCTCGAGGAGGGCGAACCAGGGCCAGAAGGGCGGCGCCCCGTCGTCCTGCGAGCAGCGGCCGACGGCCGACACCATCCCCCGGTCGTGGGCCTGGTCGACGACGTCGTCGACGAGGCGCGTCTTGCCGGCCCCCGGGTCGCCGACCACGAGGAGGTGCCCGGGGCGCCCTGCGGCCGCGGCGGAGAGGAGGTCGACGAGGGCCGCCCGTTCGCGCTCGCGCCCCACGAGCGGCCAGCCGCCGAGGGCGACGGCCGGAGCCGGCCCGGCAGCGTCGGTGGCCGCCCGCTCCCGGGCGGCCGGCCGGTCGGGCGCCGGCCCGGCAGCCGGTGCGAGCCACCGGCCGAGCGCCGGGTCCTGGCGCAGCACCGCCGCCTCCAGGGCCCGAACCTCCGTCCCGGGGTCGAGGCCGAGGTCCTCGGCGAGCCGCCGCCGGTACCCGCGCAGCGCCTCCAGCCCCTCCGCCTGCCGACCGGTGCGGACCAGCGCGAGCGCGCGGAGGCAGTGGCTGCGCTCGCGCAGCGGGTGACGGGACACGGCCTGCTCGGCGGCCGCGAGCACCGCGGCGTGCTCCCCGAGCGCCAGCAGCCCGAGCGCGGTGTCCTCCTCCGCCGTCGCGCGCAGCTCGTCGAGGGCGCCCCGGTCCGCCAGCACGTCGGGGTGGTCGCCGAGGTCGGCGTACGCCGTGCCCGTCCACGTCCGCAGGGCCGCTTCGAGGGCCTCGACGTGCTCACCCACCTCGTCGCGCGTCGGCCAGCCGTCGTCCGGGCCGGTGGTCAGCTGCGACCACAGCGGCGCGAGCGCCGCGTGCCGCGCGTGCACCTCGCGGGCGAAGACCACGGCGTCGACCCGCTCGGGGTCGAGCGCGAGCCGGTACCCGGCATCGCTCGTCACGAGCACCGTCGGCCGGGCACGCGGAGCCAGGTCGGGCTCGAGGACGCGCCGCAGGCCGCTGATGTACGAGTGGAGGGTCCCGAGCGCCCCCGCCGGAGCCCGTTCCCCCCACACGAGGTCGACCAGCCGGTCGGCGCTCGTCGTCGCACCGGGTGAGAGCGCGAGGGCGGCGAGGATGCTGCGCGGCCGGCGCGCGGCGAGGACCACCGGCCCGTCACCGGCGTCGACGGCCGTGCTCCCCAGCACCCGCACCCTCACGGGCGTCACCCTAGCCAGCGGGCCCGCAGGTCAGAAGGGGTGCGAGGGCGAGTCCGCGCAGGACGTCGCGCGCGGTCGTCGGGGCCCGCCCTCAGGCGGTCGCGGCGTACGCCACGGCGATCGCGGTGCCGACGCGGGCGTTGTGGCGCACCAGCGCGAGGTTGGTCTCGAGGGAGCGGCCGTCGGAGAGCTCGACGAGCCGGCCGAGGAGGAAGGGCGTGATGTCTTTGCCGGTCACGCCCTGCTCGGCGCACTCGGCGAGGGCCCGGGCGATGACGTCGTCGATGTCCTCGTGGGACATCTCGTGCTCCGCCGGCACCGGGTTGGCGATGGAGATCCCGACGCCGAGCCCCAGCCCGAAGGAGGCGTGCATCAGCTCGGCGACCTGCTCGGGGGTGTCAACCCGCATCGGGACGGGCAGGCCGCTGGTGCGCGAGAAGAAGGAGGGGAACTCGTCGGTGCCGAAGCCGACGACGGGCACACCGAGGGTCTCGAGGACCTCGAGGGTGCGGCCGATGTCGAGGATCGACTTGACGCCGGCGGAGATGACGGCGACCTCGGTGCGCGAGAGCTCGGTGAGGTCGGCGGAGACGTCCATCGAGGTCTCGGCGCCCTGGTGGACGCCACCGAGGCCGCCGGTGACGAAGGTGCGGATGCCCGCGAGCGCCGCGATGCGCATCGTGCTGGCGACCGTCGTGGCGCCGTGCACGCCCGTGGCGAGGACGTGCGGGATGTCGCGGACGCTCACCTTGCGGATGCCGCCGTCGGCCCCGAACATCTCGAGCTCGTCGTCGGAGAGGCCGACGGTCGGGCGGCCGGCGATGACGGCGATGGTCGCCGGGACCGCCCCCCCGTCGCGGACGATCTGCTCGACCTCGCGGGCCATCGCGACGTTGGCCGGGTAGGGCATCCCGTGGCTGATGATCGTCGACTCGAGCGCGACGACCGGGCGGCCGGCGGCGAGGGCCTCGCGGACCTCGGGGGCGAGCGAGAGCATCGGGTGCGGGGTGGTGGTCATGCGGAGAGCTCCTCGGTGGGCGGTGCGTCGGGGGTCAGGTGGGCGGCGACGAGCGCCGGGGTGAGGTCGGCCCGGACGGTGTCCGGGGAGGCACAGGTGAGGGCGGCGACGACCTGGCCGAAGCGCGCGGCCTCGACGACGTCGGCGCCGCCGAGGAGCGCGTGGACGTAGCCGGCGGTCATCGCGTCCCCGGCGCCGGTGACGTCCTCGACGGTGGTCGGGGGCGCGGCGACGAGGACCACACGAGCCGGCCGGCCGGGGCGGGCGACCGACAGGAGGCTGCCGTGCATCCCGCGCCGGACCCAGACGTGCTCGACGCCGCGGTGGTGCAGCTCGGCCGCAGCGGCCGCGACGGAGGCCGGGTCGGGGTCGACGGGGCGGCGGAGCATCGCGGCGAGCTCGTCGACGTTGGGGGTGACGGTGTGGACCGGGACCGAACCGTCGAGGGCCGGGGCGGCGTCCGCGGCCTTGGCGACGCTGACGGTCTCGACGACGGCCGGGACGCCGGCGCCCGCGGCCGTCGTCAGGACCCAGCGCAGGACGTCGGCGTGGAGGTTGCAGTCGAGGACGAGGCGGTCGACCCCGCCGAGCAGGCCGGGCACGACGGCGAGGTCGGCGACGGTCAGCTCGTCGGTGGCGCGCATGTCGGCGACGGCGACGAGGAGGTCGCCGTCGTCACCGAGGACGGCCGTGTAGGAGCCGGTCGGGAACGGCGAGGTGACGACGTGCCGGCAGTCGACCCCGGCCGCCTCCGTGCGGGCGACGACGGTGCGGCCCTGGAGGTCGTCACCGACCGGGGCGACGAGCATCGTCGGGCTGCCGAGCCGGGCGAGGCTCTCGGCGATGTTGCGGCCGACCCCGCCGACCGTGGCGGTGGAGGTGCCAGGGTTGCTCGTGCCGAGGACCGCGGGGACGCGGGTGCGGACCTTGGCGTCGAGGACGGCGCCGCCGACGACGAGGACGGAGGAGGCCTCGGGGCGCAGGAGGTAGCCCCGGCCGAGGAGGACGCCCTTGCGGGTGAGGTTGCTCAGGTGCACCGAGACGGCGGCGCGGGTGGAGCCGAGGCGCTCGGCGAGCGCGGCGGCGTCGAGGAGCGGGTCGGTGCGCAGCAGCGCGACGATCTCGCGCTCACGCTCGGTCAGTCCCATACTTGCAGACCTTAAGGGCCTTTGGACTTCCGAAGCAAGTCGCCGTCCGATATGTGTACTCCCGGAATCCATGCGCCGCGGAAGGAATCCCTTGCGCCCCGCAAGGAATCCCTTCCGGCCGGCAAGGGAAACCGTGCGCCGACAGCGCTCTGCGCTGCGCCGTGCTGACCTCGCCCCGCCGCTGTCCCACCGGCCTGCCGCCGTGTCGTGACACCCCGGCACGACGATGACGCCGCGACGCAGCGAGGACGCCCCGAGCGGGCGAGGACGCGCCGACACCGCGAGATCGACGCTGCGACCCGCCGCCTCCTTGCGCGAGGAAGGGAAACGTTGCGAGCGAAATGGAAACCTTGCCGGGCGGAAGGGAGACCTTCCGGCGGGAAAGATCGCTCAGGAGGCGGTGGGGCGGGCCGATTCGGCCACGGCCCTCAGCGCTGTCCGGGCGCGGGACTCCGCCTCGGCTAGGGCCGCTCGCGCCGCCGCGAGCTCGCCGAGCGCCGCGTCGTCGGCCGTGAGCCGCCGCCGCCGCAGCCGGGACTCGACCTTGGCAGCCGCGAGATCGACCGGCAGCGTCGGAGGAACCCCGTGGAGGACGTCCTCGGCGTAGCCGCCGCCCGAGGCCTCCTTCTCGACCGCCTTGATGCGCTCCCACTGCTGCTCGACCTGCTCGGGCGTCGTCGCGTCACCGTCGGCGAACACGTGGGGATGGCGCCGCACGAGCTTCTCGACGAGCAGGCCGGCGACCGTGTCGACGTCGAAGCCGTCCTCCCCGGCGTCCTCGGCGACCCGGGCGTGGAAGACGACCTGGAGCAGCACGTCCCCGAGCTCCTCCGCGAGCGCCCTCGGGTCCCCCGACCCGATGGCCTCGAGGACCTCGTGGGTCTCCTCGACGAGGTAGGGCGCGAGGCTCTCGTGCGTCTGCTCGGCGTCCCACGGGCACCCGCCCGGGGAGCGCAGCCGGTCCATCGCCGCGACGACGTCGAGGAGCCGCCCGCCCTGCACGTCCCACGAGCCGACGACGAGCTCGACCTCGGGCGGGGTCTCGAGCCGCGACACCTCGGCGGCGAGCGCGTCCGACAGACCGGGGTCCCCGTCGGAGGACCCGAGCCAGACGACGACGGCCTCGCCCGCCCGGTCGACGAGGAGCCGGGCCAGGGCGGCCGGCGGGTGGTCGCCCGCCTCGATCACCGCCAGCCCTGCCTCGGTCAGGGCCTCGGCCAGCGGCTCGTCGGCGGACCGGGCGAGCAGGACGTCGGCCGCCGACACCGCGACCCACGCCGGGTGCGAGAGCAGCCCGGGCGCGACCCGCGGCGAGGTGAGGACGAGGCCGAGCCGGCCGGTGCTCACTGCTGCGGGGTGGTGACCGTCTTGATCCAGTCCGGCGTGCTCGTCGCCAGGCCGGCGGTGCTCTGGACCGCGTCCCACTCGGTGAGCTTCGAGGCGTCGAACGCGCCGTAGCGCGGGTTGACGTCGACCTTCAGCTTCGTCAGCGCCTCGGTCGGCACCGACGCGCCCGACTGCGCGAGCTGCTGGATGGCGAGCTGCGCGCGCAGGACCTCGAGCGTCTCGTCGGCCGGGGCCTCGCCGTCGTAGGTGTCCTGCTGCTGGTACGCCGTGCGGGCGAGGGACTCCGAGACGGGCGCCCCCTGCTGCGCGATCTCGTCGAGGTAGACCGGCGCGCCGATGAGGCGGCCGAGGACCTGGTCACCCGTGAGGTTCGCCCCCGGGAAGGTCTTGTTGATCTGGGCCTGGGCGACCTGGACCTCGTTCTCGGTGATGACGCGGCCGTCGACCGTGGCGGCACGGCCGGCCTCGGTCGTCCCGCAGCCGGCGGTGACGAGCGCGGCGCCGAGGGCGAGCGCCGCGGCGACGCGGCGAACCGGAGTGGTCACGAGGGGTCCTTTCATCGGGTCATCCCCGGGCGGGGGCGGTCGCGGCCTGGGCGGCCTGACCGACATTGTCCATGACGACCGCCCGGATGACCTGGCTGGCCCAGTCGAGCACGGCCTGGTCGCGCAGCGGGCGGCCTCCGACGACGGCGGTCTTGGGTGCCGGGACGAGCACGGAGCCCGTCGCGGCCTTGAGGATCGACTTCGGGTAGAGGCGGTTCAGCCGCAGCTGCTGGCTCTCGCGCAGCTCGACCGGGCCGAAGCGCACGTGCTGGCCCTGCACCGAGATGTCGGCGATGCCCGCCGCCCGCGCGACGGTGCGCAGCCGGGCGACCTCGAGGAGGTTGCGGACCGGCACCGGCACCGGGCCGTAGCGGTCGACGAGCTCGCCCTCGATCTCGGCGAGCTGCTGCTCGTCGACGACGGCCGCGAGCTTCTTGTACATCTCGAGGCGCAGCCGCTCGTGCGGGACGTAGTCGTGCGGCAGGTGGGCGTCGACGGGCAGCTCGATCTTGATCTCGGCCGGCGCCTCCTCGCCCTCGCCCCGGAAGGACGCGACGGCCTCGCCGACGAGCCGGACGTAGAGGTCGAACCCGACGCCCGCGATGTGGCCGGACTGCTCGCCGCCGAGGAGGTTGCCCGCGCCGCGGATCTCGAGGTCCTTCATCGCGACCTGCATGCCGGACCCGAGGTCGGTGTTGCTCGCGATGGTCTGGAGCCGGTCGAGCGCGGTCTCGGTGAGCGGCGTCTCGGGCGGGTAGAGGAAGTAGGAGTAGGCCCGCTCGCGACCACGGCCGACGCGACCGCGCAGCTGGTGCAGCTGGCTGAGTCCGAGCCGGTCGGCGCGCTCGACGATGAGGGTGTTCGCGTTGCTGATGTCGAGCCCGGTCTCGACGATCGTCGTGCAGACGAGGACGTCGAACCGCTTCTCCCAGAAGTCGACCACGACCTGCTCGAGCTTCTGCTCACCCATCTTCCCGTGCGCCGTGGCGACCCGGGCCTCGGGCACGAGCTCGCGGATGCGAGCAGCCGCCTTCTCGATCGTCGACACCTTGTTGTGGACGAGGAAGACCTGGCCCTCGCGCAGCAGCTCGCGCCGGATCGCCGCGGTGACCGTCTTCTCGTCGTACGCACCGACGTACGTGAGGACGGGGTGCCGCTCCTCGGGGGGCGTGGCGAGGGTGGACATCTCGCGGATGCCGGTGACCGCCATCTCGAGCGTGCGCGGGATGGGCGTCGCGGACATCGCGAGGACGTCGACGGATGTCCGCAGCGCCTTGAGCTGCTCCTTGTGCTCAACACCGAAGCGCTGCTCCTCGTCGACGACGACGAGCCCGAGGTCCTTGAACCGCACCTCCTTCGAGAGGAGGCGGTGGGTGCCGATGACGAGGTCGACGGACCCGTCGGCGAGCCCGGCGAGCACGGCCTTGGCGTCGGCGTCGGTCTGGAAGCGCGACAGGGCCTTGACGACGACCGGGAAGCCGGCGTACCGCTCGGTGAAGGTGTTGAGGTGCTGCTGCACGAGGAGCGTCGTCGGGCAGAGCACGGCGACCTGCTTGCCGTCCTGGACCGCCTTGAACGCGGCGCGGACCGCGATCTCGGTCTTGCCGTAGCCGACGTCGCCGCAGACGAGGCGGTCCATCGGGACCTCCCGCTCCATGTCGGCCTTGACCTCGTCGATCGTCACGAGCTGGTCGGGCGTCTCGACGTGCGCGAAGGCATCCTCGAGCTCGCGCTGCCACGGGGTGTCGGGGCCGAACGCGTGCCCCTTGGACGCCATGCGCGCCGAGTAGAGGCGGATGAGCTCGGCGGCGATCTGCTTGACGTAGCGGCGCGCCCGACCCTTGGTCTGCTGCCAGTCGGAGCCACCCATCTTGTTGAGCGTGGGCTGCTCGCCGCCGACGTAGCGGGTGACCTGGTCGAGCTGGTCGGTCGGCACGTAGAGGCGGTCGGCCGGCTGGCCGCGCTTGGACGCCGCGTACTCGAGGACGAGGTACTCGCGGGTGGCGCCCTGCACGGTGCGCTGCACCATCTCGACGAAGCGGCCGACGCCGTGCTGCTCGTGGACGACGAAGTCGCCGGGGCGCAGCTGGAGGGGGTCGACCTGGTTGCGCCGCTTCGACGGCATCCGGCGCATGTCCTTGGTCGAGGTGCCCGACCCGGCCGCGGCTCCGGTGAGGTCGGCCTCCGTGACGACGGCGAGGCGCTCGGCGGCCACGAGGAACCCGGAGCCGACGCACCCCGTCGTCACCGACACCAGCCCCGGTTCGAGCTCGGCCTCCGGCGAGGTGCGCGCACGGACCTCGTGCTCGCCGAGCACCTCGGTGACGCGCTTGGCGAGGCCGGCACCCTCGGTGACGACGAGGACCGACCAGCCGTCGGCGGTCAGGCGGCTCAGCTCGGCGACGGCGTCCTCGGTGCTGCCGCGGAACGTCGGCGAGACGGCCAGGCCGAGCTCGACGGTGTCGTCGTCCTCGTCGCCGCTGAACGGGGTGAGGTCCAGCCACCGCACGCCGAGCTCGCGGGCCTGCTCGCGCAGCTCGGCGAGGCTGCGGAAGGACGCCGTGCCGAGCACGGACTCGAGGTCGATGGGGACGGCGCTGCCGCCGGCCGCGTTGGCCCAGCCGGCCTGGAGGAACTCCTCGCTCGTCGCGACGAGGTCGTGGGCCCGGGTGCGCACGCGCTCGGGGTCGCACGCGGCGACGACGGCGTCGGCGGGCAGGACCTCGAGGAGGGTCTCCATCCCGTCGACGAGCGCCGGCGCGAGCGACTCCATGCCCTCGACGGCGATGCCGTTGGCGAGCTTGTCGAGGAGGTCGGCGACCCCGGGCAGCTGGTCGGCCAGCGCCGCGGCCCGCTCGCGCACCGACGGGGTGAGGAGCAGCTCGCGGCACGGCGGCGCCCACAGGCCGTGCTCGGCGACCTCGAGGGAGCGCTGGTCGGCGACCTTGAACCAGCGGATCTCCTCGACCGTGTCGCCCCAGAACTCGACCCGCAGGGGGTGCTCCTCGGTGGGCGGGAAGACGTCGAGGATGCCTCCGCGCACCGCGAACTCGCCGCGGCGCTCGACGAGGTCGACGCGGGCGTACGCGGCCGCCGCGAGGTCCTCGACGACCTGCTCGAGCGGCACCTCCTGCCCGGCGGAGAGCGACACGGGGCGCAGCTCGCCGAGACCCTTGGAGATCGGCTGCAGCACGGCCCGGACGGGGGCCACGACGACCGCGAGCCGCCCGTGCGTGGTGTCCTCGGCCTCGGGGTGCGCGAGCCGGCGCAGGACCGAGAGCCGCTGGCCGACGGTGTCGCTGCGCGGGCTCAGCCGCTCGTGCGGCAGGGTCTCCCAGGACGGGAAGAGGCCGACGGCGTCGGCGCCGAGCGTCGAGGCGAGCGCGGTGGCGAGGTCCTCGGCCTCGCGCCCGGTGGCGGTGACGGCGAGGACCGGCGCGCCCGAGGGCCGGGGCGCGAGGGCGGCGAGGACCGCGTGGCGGGCGCCGGGCGGGGCCGAGGCCGTGACCTCGGCGGAGGGGACGGCCAGAGCATCAACGAGCCGCACGGTGCCGGGGAGCGCGGCGACCCGGGAGCGCAGGGGGGACAACGACGGCATTCCTCAGAGCCTACGGCCAGCGACCGACACCCCGGGCGCGCGGGTCGAGGCCTCGACGGCACCACGCGGTCCGGCCCGCCGACCGGCGCATCGGACCGCGCGTCCCGGTGCAGCGCTCGTTACCTCGAGCGCACGGCGGATGCGGCCCGTTCCGCGAAAATATGGCCGTTCTTCGACGACTTTCTCCGTGGTGCGAATCACGCACGACGAACGGCCGAATCATCCCAAAACCACACGTGCGCAGGAAAGCCCGCGCGTAGTTTTCGAATCAGATCGCGCCATCCCTGCACCCGAGGCGTCAAGCGCGATCCCGGGTGTCCGACCGGTAGGGGAGTCAACACCCGGAGGCGCCAAGAAGGTAGATCAGCCATGGGTACCTCCATGTCCCCGTGCCGCCGTAGCGCGGCATCCACCATCGGCTCCCTGGCCGTGCTCGCCACCGTCGGAGTGGCCGTCGCCGGCAGCGCAGTCGCCCGACCTGTCGCAGCATCCGTGGCCCGGGCGTCGACGACAACCACCGTGACCTCGGTCGAGGACTCGGCTGCCCCGAACAGCCTGGCGAAGCTCGTCTACGTCGGCACGTGGAAGCAGGCCGACACCCCGACCTACACGGGCACGCACTACACCGGTCAGAAGGGCTCCCGCGTCGAGATCACGTTCACGGGCTCCCAGATCGTCCTGTACGGGCCTCGGGGTCGCTACTTCGGTAAGGCCAGCGTCTCGGTCGACGGTGGCCCGGCCACGACGATCGACGCTTACCGGGCGAACCTCCAGACGCAGAACGTCCTCTACACCGGCGCGCAGCTGACCCAGGGTCAGCACAAGGCCGTCGTCACCGTCCTCGGCACGAAGAGCCCCGAGAGCGGCGGCACGGCGTGGGCCCTCGACAGTCTCGACGTCGTGTCGGCCGTCGTGACCCGGAAGCCGGTGCCGGTCCCGCCTGCGCCGTACAAGCCCGTGCCCACGCCCACGCCCACCGCACCCGCCCCGGTGCAGACGCCGACCCCCACGCCCACGCCGACGGCACCCGCGCCCACCCCCACGGCACCCGCGCCCACGCCGACGGCACCCGCGCCCACCCCCACGGCACCCGCGCCCACCCCCACGGCACCCGCGCCCACCCCCACGGCACCCGCGCCCACCCCCACGGCACCCGCGCCCACCCCCACGGCACCCGCGCCCACCCCCACGGCGCCCACGCCGACCCCCCTGCCGACGCCTCCGCCGCCGGCTCCCGTCCCGGTCTCCAAGACCAACTACGGCGGCCTGTACGGAGCCACCAGCACGGACCGGCTGCGCCGTGGTGTGAGCCAGCAGTGGCTGAAGGTCCGCTGGTCCGACCTCGAGCCTCAGGAGGGCGCGTACAACTGGGAGCCCATCACCAACATCCTGGCCTCTGACCCCAACCTGGTCGTGCGTGTCCACGTCAACGGAGGCCAGTTCGCCCCCGAGTGGCTCAAGGTCGCCGCCGGCAAGGTCACGGTCACCAACGCCAAGGACGGCATCACCGCGACGGTCGGTCAGTACTGGACGCCTCGATACATGAGCGCCTACGACCGGTTCGTGACCGCGCTCGGCGCGAAGTTCGACGGCAACGCGCGAGTGGCGTCGGTCAACATGTTCGGAACCTCACTCATCTACGACGAGCCGTGGATCACCGGTGGCGCCGCGTCGGGCGCGGCCCTCTACTCGGCCGGCCTGACCAAGGACAAGGTCGTCGCCGCGCAGAACGCCGGCCTCGCCGCGACCGTCGCCGCCTTCCCCCACACCGTCGTCGAGATGCCCCTCCACGGCCAGTTCACCTACCCGGTGGCGGGTGGCCAGAAGGGCACCTGGGCGGACGGCATCGGCCTGGCCAACGCGTGGGACGCGCAGTACGGAAACCGCGTCATCTTCACCGACTACGGGTGGGGCGCCGGCGACTGGACCGCCGCCGCGAGCAGCCTGGCCACCGCGCCTAACCTGTACTCCTGGATGCACAAGCGTGCCGACCTCGGCCGCCCGATCGCCTTCCAGGCGACGCTGGCCCCCGGCACCGCTGCCGGGAGCACGACCCCGACCGCGGACGTGGCGCGGGCCGCGACCGACGAGGCCGTCCGCATGGGCGCCCGCTGGTTCGAGCACTACAGCTGGGCCTACTTCAGCGTCGACGAGGCCGCGGCCTTCGACGCCAGGTTCAAGGCCAACGTGAAGTGACCGGGCCGTAGGCCCCGGCCCCGGCCTCCCCGCGACGTCCGCGGGGAGGCCGGGGCCGTTCCGGCGGCTGGACGGGACATCGCAAAGCCTTCACGCCGTGCCGGGCAGCCGCCTAGAGTCACCGCATGCACACGTCATCGGCCCCGCAGCGGGGACTCGCTGGGTTGCGATGGTTGGCAGGACTTCGGACCGCGGTGGTGTGGCTCGCCGGGGTGACCCTCCTCAGCCTCGTCGTCGGGTTCGTCGCGAAGTCCCTGACCACACTCGTCGACGAGCGGGTCTTCGAGGCCGTCGACCGGGCCGGGACCAACGACTGGACCGACGTCCTGTCGACACTGACCAAGATGGGCAACGTCTGGCAGACCCAGCGGCTCGCGGCCGTCCTGGCAGTCGGCCTCGCCGTCTGGCTGTGGCGACGAGGTCAGCGCTGGTGGATGCCGCTCGTCGTGCTCCCGCTCACGTGGATCGTCTCGCGCGTCATGCAGTTCGGCGTCGCGTGGATCGTCGACCGAGACCGTGACGCCATCTCGCTCCTCGGCACCAACGTCGGCGCCTTCCCGTCCGGCGGCGTCATGCGCATCGTCACGGTGACCGGAGCCGCGGTCTTCCTCGCGTCGTACTACGGCCGGTGGCCGCGCGGACGCCAGATCCTCGGGTACAGCGTGGTCTTCGTGCTGGGCGTCGCCGAGGCCTACTTCCGTGGCCGCCTCAACCAGCACTGGTTCACCGACATCATCGGCGGGATCATCGTGGGCTGGGCCTTCCTCGGCGCCGTCGCCGCCACCGTCCGAGCTTTCGACCCCAGCCCGCGCGCGGCGGCCCCGGCGGCAGCGCCGTCCGACGGCACCGCACCCCGCCCGACCGCCCCCGTGGGACCCCGGGCGACCGACTGACGCCGGCGACGCTCAGGCGTCGGACGACCGGCCGCTCCACTGCGCGTCGGTCACGGCGCGGAGGGTCCTCGCGGCCGCGGGGTCCACCGCCGCCACGGCGGTCAGCGCCTCCATCACGGTGCGAGCCCCCCCGACCGGGAACCTCGCCGCCAGCAGGCCAACGTACTCCCCCTCGTCCAGCACGCCCTGCCTCAGCAGAACGGCGGTGTTGTCGACGAGGGTCCCGAGGCTCGGTCGCACCTTGTACATCCAGGGCTCCAGGGTGGCGCCAGCCCTCAGCAGCAACGCGACCCGGTGGCACCCGTCGCCGATGTGGAGGTCTGCGAGCGCCGGCGCCCCCGACTCCGACAGGGTGCCGGCGGGCGCGCGCAGGAGGGTCACCGGGGTGGCCGCGTCGAAACCCCGTGTCTCGAAGGAGCGCAGCAGCCGGGCTGCGCCGTGAACCCGCTCCGCGAAGCGTCCGTCCCGAGCAGCACTGTCTCGCACCAGCTCCGGGAAGAAGCGAGCGCACTCGACGTGCACGAACCAGTCGTAGTACGCCGTGCCGGCGGCCGCCCGCACGAGCGCGTCGCCGTCGAGGTCCGACCGCTCGGCGAGCAGGTCGAACAGCTGCGCCCGGACGACCACGTCGTGGCGCAGGGGTGCGATGAGCGCGGAGATGTCGACCGGCTCGGTCCCCGCACGCGCCGTCCGCTCCAGCACGGCTCGTCGCGCGCGGTGCACGACACGGCGAACCCCCGTGGGGCCGTTCGTCATTCAGCCCACCACCGGGTGGGCTCGCATCGGGTCGGCCCCGTCGTCGTCCGGCGTGGTCACGGAGCCCGACGGACCGCCGGGGCCCTCCAGCCGCCGGTAGAGCGCGAGCAGCTCGTCCGTCGCGACGTCCCAGTCGTAGGGCGCGAGGAGGGCCGCGGCGTCGACCGCCACCGGCTCCGGGTCCTGGGCGACCACACCGAGGACCCCGGCGAGCTCACGCCCGAGGGCGGCCGCGTCGCCGGCCGGGAAGGTGCGGTGCGCACCGCACCGACAGTTCGACAGCACCTCGAGATGGGGCGGGATGTCGCTGGCCACGACCGGCACGCCGTACGACAGCGCCTCGAGCAGCGTGAGGGGCAGTCCCTCCACGTCCGACGGCTGGACGTAGACGGCCGCGTTCGCGTAGACGGCGCTCTTCTCGCGCCCGTAGAGGTAGCCCGGGAGCACGACGCGCTCGTCCTTCTCCGCGGCCGCGCGCAGCCCGGCGACATAGTCGTCACTGAAGGACGAGTCCCCGACGACGACCATCCGCACGCCCTCGGGCAGCATCGTGGCCGCCTCGACGAGGAGGTCGGGCCGCTTCTCCGGGACCATCCGACCGACGAAGAGGACGTACCGGCCCGGCTCGAGGCCGAGCTCCGTCGCGAGCCGGCCCAGGGGCTCGCCGGGGCTGGCCTCCGCCACCCCGTTGGGGATGTAGGTGGCGGCGCGGTCGAAGTCGGCCCGGTAGCGCTCGGCGAGCGCCCGCGAGACCGTGACCACGGCATCGGGGACGTGGCCGCTCATCCAGTAGGCGAGGCCGAGGACGCGCTGCGCGAGGCCGGCCCACTTGGCGCGCTCGTGGTCGAGGCCGTGGATCGTGAGCACGACCCGTGAGCGGGACAGGTACCGCGCGAGCGGAGCCGCGAGTCCTGGCCCCGGGGCGTGGTAGTGGACGATGTCCGCGCCACGGACGACGGCGTGGACGGTCGAGGTGATGCTGTGGACGATGGCGTCGAGGTGCTTGCTCGCGACCGTGGGCGTGACGACCAGTCGCATCCCGCGGTGCGTCGACGGGACGTCGGCGGCGTAGGACCGCCGGCAGTAGACGGTGACGTCCACCCCACGCTCCGCGAGCCGTGCACCGAGCTCCTCGACGTGGTGCTCGATACCGCCGAAGGTCGCGGGGGCGCCCTTCTGCCCGACCATGGCCACCCGGAGCGGGCGCTCACCGGTGCGCCGACGCCACGGCGGCCGCCGTGCCCCGCTCCCCCGGCTCGTCGCCGTACGTGCGCGCATCCCTCATCACCTGTCCCTGGCTGCGGAGGACCGCAGCGGGCCCGGCACGGGACGTCGTCGACCGTCGACCGTGCGAGACGGCCCAACGGACGACGACGACACCCGGGGACGGGCCCTGCTCCCGATCCCGAATTCGCCCACTGTACGACGGGGCGCTCGCCGCCGCAGGCGGTTCGCCGGATGTCGGACCGGCGTCGGCTTACGCACGCGTGTCCGTGGGCGTCTACCCGCGGGAGACCTCAGGTTGCACCGTCCGGCCTTCTCCCCACCCACCGCACCGCCTAGAGTCGGGGGCGCCACGACGTCAGGAGCCCCATGCCCGCCACATCCCTGCGCAAGCAGGTCGCCAACGTGCTCTCCCCGCTGCGCCCGATGCCCCGCGCCGGCTCGCGGATGCGCCCCGACTACCTCGTCGTGGGGACCAAGCGTGGCGGGTCGACGTCCTTCGCCGACTGGCTCGAGCAGCACCCCGAGGTCGCTCCGTGCCTGGCGCGCAAGGGGACCCACTACTTCGACACCAACTTCCGGCGCGGGCGTGCCTGGTACGCGAGCCGCTTCGAGAAGACGAGCGCCGGCTACCGGGTCACCGGCGAGGCGAGCCCGTACTACATGTTCCACCCGCTGGCGCCGGAACGGATCAAGGCCGAGCTGCCCGACGTCAAGCTCATCGCGGTCCTGCGCGAACCGGTCGACCGCCTCCTCAGCCACTACCGCTACGAGGTCGAGCGCGGCCACGAGACGGAGTCGCTCGAACGGGCGCTCGACCTCGAGGAGACGCGGCTGGCCGGTGAGGTGGAGCGACTGCGGGAGGACGTGTCCTACGAGGGCTACCCCTATCGCCACTACAGCTACCTCCATCGTGGGCACTACGCCGACCAGATCGCGCACCTCCACACGCTCTTCGCGCCCGAGGACGTCCTCGTGCTCCAGAGCGAGCAGATGTTCGCCGACCCCAACGGCACCCTCGCGCTCGCCTGGCGCTTCCTCGGCCTCGAGCCGGTCCACCTCGACCACCTCGTCCCGCTCAACGCGACCGCGACCCGGCCCGACGTCGCCGACGCGACCCTGCAGCGGATCCGCGACTACTACGCCCCCCGCAACGAGGCGCTCTACGCCCTGCCGGGCGTCGACTGGCGCTGGCCCACCACCTGACCCTGCACCGCGGGCCCGTTCCGGCCCACCCGCGGCGCCGCAGGCTGGGACGATCCTGCGAACGCGCCTCGACTGACGGCCACGTCGCCTACCATGTGCGAAGGGCTTTGTGCAGGGATCGCAGGGGACGCGGACCGTGACCACTTCCCAGTGACCGTGTCCGACAAGCAGGAGTGTGTTCGTGGAGATCGCCGACTACCTCAGGGTGGCGCGCCGCCGCCTGTGGATCCTCATCCTCGTCCCGGTGCTGGCGGCGGGGGCAGCCCTCGCCTACGGTCTGCTCAGTCCGCGCACCTACTCCTCCACCGCGACCGTCCTCACCCCGAGCCTCGTGGGCGCGCAGTACAGCCAGTTCACCGGTCCGCAGGCGATCGACCAGTTCGTCAGCGCCTTCGCCGCCAGCGCGGCCGACCCCACCGTCATCGCCGAGACGGCCAAGGAGACGGGGATCAGCGTCGCGGCGCTGACCGACAACGTCTCGGTCGAGCAGATCGGGGCCAGCAGCAATGTCACCCTCACCTTCAGCGGCCAGAACGAGAAGGAGTCGGAGCCGGTGGCGCATGCCCTGGCCAAGAACGCGCTCGTCAACATCTACTCCGCCCAGCGCAAGATCGCCGGCATGCAGGCCGAGGCGGCCCGCCGGGGCGTCGAGGCCGCGAACAAGGCGGTCAACGACTACGTGACCAAGGCCGGGGTCGGTGAGCCCTCGGCCGCCTACACCGCCGCCGTCAGCCAGGTCACGTGGCTGCAGCAGACCCAGGCCACCTATGCGGCGAGCGGGGACCGGACCGCGGCCAACGCCATCCGGAACTCGATCGAGACGGCTCAGAAGCAGGCCCAGAAGGTCGGCGCGACCCTGCCGCAGTACAACACCCTCGTCAACGCTCAGACGCTCGCCAACGAGGCCTACCAGTCGGCCCTGGGCGACCAGCGCAAGGTGCAGGTGCAGGCGACCGCCGCGTCCGACCCCGACGTCATCACCACGACGGCGGCCGCTCCGGACCGCACCGGGGCCAGCATCGTCAAGCTCGTCGTCCCGGTGTTCGGTGCGGCCGTGCTCTTCGCCATCATCATCATCGCCCTCTTCGAGTTCGTCGCCGCGGTCCGCCGCCAGGAGAGCGAGGAGCACCCGGCCGAGGTCGGCGAGTCCGTCGCGCCGGCCGAGACGTCGGGCACGGCGGGGCGCAACGGCCGCCACGCCAAGGACGCGGGTGCCGCCACCGGCCGCCGCGACGACAGCAGCGAGCGCACCCCCACGATGGTCGACGCGTAGCCCGACCCCGCTCGACGACCGACCCCGCCCGGACCTCCCGGGCGGGGTCGGTCGCGTCGGGGCGTGCTGCCACCCGGTCCCCCACCGCGGTGATGGCCCGCCGGTGGTGACCCGCCGCGGCCCGACGCCCCCCCTCCTCCCCCGCCTCCTCGTGCTCCGCGCACGGTGCGCAGGCCCGCCGCCTCGGCACGATCCACCCACCGGAGGGCCCGACAGCCGAGGGCCGGCCGACCGCGGACGGTCGACCGGCCCTCGGGAGGGAGCGGGGGGTGCGCTCAGCAGGCCCCGGCGCGCATCGTCGATGTACCGGTGGAGGGGACGACGGCCTTGCTGTTGAACGTGTTGCCCTGGGCCACCCAGTAGGAGGGGACGTTCGGGCCGAGCTTGGTCGAGGAGACCTTGTTGTCCGCGACCCGCGACTTCATCATCGCGCCGATCTGGAGGCCGGCGCCGGTGCCGCTCAGGGTGTTGCACGTGACCGTGGAGTCGTTGGTGCTCGTGGCCATCGACGGCGTCTTGAGCGGCGCGTCCATCATCCGGAAGGCGATCCCGGCGGAGCGGTAGCCGGTGACCGTGTTGTGGTCCCAGAGGTTGCCCCAGCCGGCCATCTGGTCGTTGAACCCGATGGCGACGTTGCTCGCCGTGTTGTTCGTGAAGCGGTTGTACGACGCGGTCTGGTCGGTCGTGAACGCACGGCCGTCACCCGGCAGGTCGGAGATGCGGTTGCGGTCGATGACGTTGTAGTTCGACCCGTTGTCGACGCGGATGCCCTCCTGCATGTAGTGCTTGACGCTGGAGGCGGCGATGCGGGCGAGGGTGTTGCCGGTGACCGACCAGCCGTCGCTGTAGGTACCGAACCAGATGCCCGGGCCGGTGCCGCACGCGATGTCGGTGATCGTGTTGTTCTTGATGACGCCGTAGCGCGACATCGTGATGTGGACGCCCTTGCGGGTGATCTTGTTGCCGATCAGCTGGACGCCGTCGATCGGCTTGAGCGTCGCGCCGGACTTCGCGGCGACGTAGGAGATCGCGTTGCGAGCGGCCACCTTGTCGTTCGTGCCACGGCCGGGGACGGCGCGCAGGGTGCGCCAGTCGCTGTTCTTGATCGAGGTCTGCATCCACTTGTAGGCGTTCTGCACGCCTGCACCCGGGATGTACACGCCGCCCGAGATGTTGAGGTTCTGGAAGGTCCAGTACGAGGCGGCCTGGCGGAAGCGCACGGTGCGGTTGATGTCGGGGCCCGTCGTGCCGCAGCTGGGCATCTTGAGGCTGGCCGTCAGCGTCACGGCGCCGTCACCGTAGGGCTGGACCGAGATCGGGTTGGTCGCCGTGCCGGACTTGAGGATGTCGAAGGGCCCGGCGTAGCTGCCCTTGTGCAGGAGGATGGCCGTGCCCGGGGTGGCGCCGCTGATCGCGCTCTTGAGCTGGGCCGTGGTGCTCACGGTGACCGTGCGGGTCGTCCCGCTCGGCACGGCCGGGCGGACGCCGGTGCTCGCCGGGGTGGCGGCCGAGGCGTCGGCGAGGGTGGTGGAGCCGACGGAAGCGGCGGTGGCAGGGGTGGAGGTGAGGGTGGTGGCAGCAAGCGCCAGCGTCGTCGTGCACGCGAGCACCGCAGCCGTCTTCACAGAGGTCTTGGGCATGGAGGATCGTCATCTCGTTCGTGGCCCCGGCGCTCGCGGACGAGCCACGGCGTGGAAGAACGCCGTCACAGGGAGTGACCGGGACCAGCTGGCAGGGAGTCTGCAGGGTAACCAGAATGTTGCCGATTCGATACTTGTTCGCCGACGACACGAACCGTCCGGACCCCCGCGAAAGCCCGGACGCACCGCGCTGACCTGCACGTTCATCGCTGAGCGACCCCTGAGACGACACCGTTGTCAGGCGGCAGTCACGTCCGTCGACGGGCCCCGGGAACGCCGTCCGAAGCGGCGCCGCACCTTCTCGAGCATGGCCCGGTCGTCGGGCTCGAGCCCCCGGAGCAGGAGGATCGCGACGTAGACGAGCACCACCGCGGGGGCCGCGACGAGCAGCACCGCGACGGGACCGTCGAGCACGAACGCGAGCCCCACGGCGAGGGCCGCCGCCGGGAGCGCGGCCACGAGGGTGGCGCCGGTGCCCGTCCCCCGGGCCCTGATCCCGAGGATCCGCCGGACCTGGAGCCACTTCGTCGCGTTGACGAGGACGAGGGAGGTCGTCCACGCGACCGCCGCCCCGATGACCCCGAAGCGCGGGATCAGCACGAGGTTGAGCCCCACGTTGATGACGAGGGCGGCGACGTTGTCGGCGAGGCTGAGCCGCACGAGCCCGGTCATGTTGAGGACGGACCCGCACGGTCCCGCGGCGGCGTTCGCCAGCTGCCCGACGGCGAGCACCACGGTGACGGCCGCGGCCGAGGCGTAGCCGCCGCTGAACATCGAGAGCAGGTCGGCCGGGAAGACGAGGAGCAGGATGAAGGCCGGGACCGAGAGCCGGATGATCCACCGGTTCGCCGCGCCGTAGGCGCCGTCGACGCCGTCGCGGTCCCCGAGGTGGTGCAGCCGCGCCACGGACGGCACGAACGCCGAGTTGATCGGGTTGAGGACGAAGATCGCGAGGCCGACGAGCCGCGTCGCCACGGTGTAGGTGCCGACGTCCTCGGCCGACGCGAGGTGCCCGAGGATGAGGGTGTCGGTCCACACCAGCCCCGTCGTCGCGAGGGTCGAGCCCCAGCTGACGACCGCGAAGGACGCCATCGGCCGCGGTGCGTAGGTGGGTCGCGCCCGCTCGACGCGGCGCAGGCGCCGGACGAGGACGACGACGGCGAGCACGGCGGCGGTCCACGAGGAGACGACGAGGGCCCACAGCGCGCCGGTCAGCCCGTACCCGAGGAGGAGGGCGAGCACGGTGCCCAGCAGGCGCAGGCCCGGGTCGAGGACCTGGCCGATGAGCGTGAAGGCCCGCTGGCTGCGCCACCCCTGGGTCGCGGCGAGCGCGGCGCCCTGGACGGTCGCGGCACACACCGCGAGGGCGACGAGGAGGATGCCGTCGCGCAGGACCGGCTCCTGGAGGAGGTCGGCGACCGGCCCGGCGAGCAGCGCCAGCGCGACGGAGACGACGACGCTGCCGCCGACGGCCACACCCATGCCGAGCCGCACGGTCCCGCGCACCCCGCCCGGGTCGCCGTCGGCCAGGCGCATGGCCACGAAGCGGGTCAGGGTCGCGCGCACCCCGCCGAGCGCGAAGAGCGTGAGGATCGTCAGGAGCGCGTAGCACATCGAGTAGCGGCCGACGTCGGCCCCGGACGTCGTGAGCGCCAGGACGAGCATGATGAGGAAGAGCGACCCCTGGCTGAAGGCCGCCCCGACGATGTTGAGCCCGCCGCCGCGGGCCATCCGCCGGATGTCGTCACCGCCGGTGCCGCCGGCGCCCGTCACGCGGGTGTCCCCGGCGGGAGCCGTCGCCGGGCGCGCGGCCCCGTCAGGCCGGGGCACGGGTCGGTTCGGCGCCGACGGGCGCATCCGCCGTCACGGCGTCCGCGTCGTGCGGCGCCCGGTCCCGGGCGGCGAGCGACCCGGCCGCGGAGGCACAGGCCACGATCGCCAGGACGTACCAGAAGTTCGCAAGGCTCTGGATGACGTTGGCCGCCACGCTCATGACGGCGAAGACCACGACGCAGACCAGGGCCCCGACGGCGACACCCCGCTCCAGCGTGTCCCGACGGGTGCGGCGGACGGCGCGGGCGGTGACGGCGAGCATCGCGACGATGAGCCCGACGTAGACGAGCAGGCCGACGATGCCCGTCTCGACGTAGGCCTGGAGGTAGTCGTTGTGCGGCTGCTTGGCCGAGTCCGTGTAGTACTGGGTGGCGTTGAGCCCGACGCCGGTGATCGGGTTGTTCTTGTTGATCGTCAGCAGGCTGGCCCAGTAGCCGAGGCGCCACGACAGCGAGTTGCCGGTCGCGCCGCCGCCCAGCTGCGAGCTGGCCGCGCTCTCGGTCAGGCGGCCGAGGAGGCCCGGCGCCACGACGAGCGCCCCGACCCCCGCGAAGACGAGCAGCCCGAGGAGGCCGAAGCGGCGCTGCAGCAGGGCGACGAGGGCGATGCCGACGGCCGCGGCACCGATTGCCCCGAGCGTGAGCGTCATGAGGAGGAAGACCCCCGCGACGGCCAGGAGCGGGGCGAGCAGCCTCCTGGACCGCCGGCTGAGGTACGGGAGGACCGCGACGCCGAGGAGGAGGAGGAAGGTGAGGAAGCGCGCGTAGTCGTTGGACTGCGTGAAGGTGCCGGTGAGGCGGGTGAAGCCGCCCTTGACCTCCGCGGAGGCGTCACCGGTGAGCAGGCCGACGACCGTGTACGCGAGCGGGACGACGAGGGCGAGGAAGCACGCCGCAAGCACCCGCCGGAGCATCCTGCGGTCGACGATGAGCCGCTCCAGGACGAGGTACATCATGACGGCCGAGGTGAGCCGGGCCAGCTGGAGCACGCTCGCCTGGACGTGGTTGGAGCCGAGCACGCTGAAGGCCCCCGCCGCGAGGAGGGCGACGAGCATCGTGCTGACGGAGGAGAAGCTGCGTGACCCGTGGGAGTAGAAGCTCGCGGCGAGCCACAGGAGGGCGAAGACGAGGAAGAGGACGCCGATGATGCTCGAGGGGTCCAGGCCGCGGGCGCTCACGGTGTTCGAAGCCGTCGTCCCGGCGTCGCTGCCGCTCAGCTTGAGGACGTCCGTGCTCGCACGGATGGCGAGGAGCAGGAGGACGAACCAGCTGAACCGGGTGACTGCGACGAAGACCAGGGCGATCCCGACGACGGCGACGAGCGGGAGCACTGCGAGCCGGCTCGACCCGGCGATGATGCCGTAGCCGCTCGTCACGGACGCCACGACCGCGAGCGCGACGAGGCCGGTCGTCACCGTCTTGTTCCACGTGGGGTCCAGGGACGCCGACGACGGGCGTCCCAGGGCTGCGGGGAGCTCGACGGTCACGGCATGTCCTCACCGGGCGGAGCGGCCCGGCTGGGCCGCCTCACCGGTCTCGCGGGTCGATCGGTCTGACGAACGAGCACCGGGCTGCGGCGAGGAAGGGAGTCGTCGGGACGACTCCCCGTGCGGCCCCTGCACGGCACACTGCAGCCTACTGTACGGTCCCCGCCCGGCTCCGGGGCCGGATCGGCGGAACGCCCGCTGCCGCAGTGCCGCCCACGTCGTCCTCGGGGCGTGTTCAGCCGTTCCCGGACGCGCGGGCCCGCGCCCGTGACAGGCTGCAGGATGACGGGTGGCGCCCTCCGGCAGGGGCGGGCGCTCCCGCAGGGCGCCGCGGCGCCCGCCACACAGGAAGTCGGGGTCGTCAGCCTCCATGCGCATCCTCCACGTCAACAAGTTCATCTACCGCCGGGGTGGCGCCGAGGGCTACATGCTCGACGTCGGCGCGCTGCAGCGCGGCGCCGGCTACGAGGTGGACTTCTGGGGGATGACCCACCCGGAGAACCTGACCGGGCTCCCCCTCGCCGACACCTTCGCGCCGCACGTCGAGCTGGAGCCGGCACCCGGCGGCCTCGCCGGGCTCGCCGCCTCGGCCCGGATGGTGTGGTCACCCGCGAGCGGCCGCGGCCTCGCGCGGGCCCTCGACCGGTTCCGCCCCGACCTCGTGCACTTCCACAACGTCTACCACCAGCTCTCGCCGTCGGTCCTGCGGCCGGTGCGGGCCCGCGGCATCCCGTCGGTCATGACGCTGCACGACTACAAGCTGGCCTGTCCCAGCTACCAGATGCTCAGCCACGGCGAGATCTGCGAGCGCTGTGTCGGCGGCAGCACCCTCAACGCGGTGCGGGAGCGCTGCAAGTCAGGCTCCCTCGGGGCCAGCGCCGTGCTCGCGGTCGAGTCCGGGCTGCACCGCCGCCTGCACGCCTACGACGGCGTCGACCGCTTCGTCAGCCCGAGCCACTTCCTGCGCGCGATGATGCTGCGCTCGGGGATGGCCCCGGAGCGCATCGTCACGCTGGCCAACGTCGTCTCGCTCGGCGACGACGCTCCCCCCGAGCCGACCCCACCGGCGACCGGCGACCCCGCCCGGTTCGTCTTCGCCGGGCGCCTCTCGCCCGAGAAGGGGGTCGACACGCTCGTCGAGGCCCTCGGGGCCACCGCCCTCGAGGTCGGGCTCGACGTCGCCGGGGACGGTCCGTCCCGCGGCGCCCTCGAGGAGCTCGCGGCCCGCGTCGCGCCGGGGCGGGTGCGCTTCCACGGCCGGCTCGACAAGGCCGCCGTGGCCGGGCTCGTCGCCCGCTCACGGGCGATGGTCGTGCCGTCCCGCTGGTACGAGAACCAGCCGATGACCATCCTCGAGGCCTTCGCCGCGTCGACCCCGGTCGTCGCGACGGCTCTCGGCGGCATGCCGGAGCTCGTCCTCGACGGCGTCGAGGGCCGGGTGGTGCCACCGAACGACCCGGGGGCGCTGGCCAGGGTCCTCGACGAGCTCGCTGCGGACCCGGACGGCAGCCGGGCGATGGGGGCCCGCGCGCGCACCCGGTTCGACGCCGAGTTCACCGGTGAGGTCCACCTCGCCGGGCTGTCCGCTGTCTATGATGAGGCGCGCCGAGCGGCCGCCCGCGGCCGCGCCGACACCACGACGGAGGGCTGAGCCATCGCCGACGCCACCTCGCCGGCCGAGGAGCACCGCGGGACCACCACGTCGGACGTCCGTGCCCGCGTCGCGTTCGTCGCGGGCACCGGCCGCAGCGGCAGCACCCTCGTCAGCAACGTCATGGGTCAGCTGCCCGGCTGCCTGTCGGTCGGTGAGGCGCGCTACACCTGGGGGCGCGGCGCCGCCGCGAACCATCTGTGCGGCTGTGGACGACCGTTCTCCGAGTGCCCTTTCTGGCAGGACGTCATGGCGGAGGTCGGCTCGGGCCGGCCGCCAGTCGACGCGGCCGGGACCGCCGAGCGCATCGACGCCCGGCTGCGCGTCCGGTCCGTCCCGGCGATGGAGCTGCGCCGGCTGCGCGGCCGCCCCGAGGTCCTCCCCCACCCCGACGACCCCGTGATCAGCGACCTCTACCACGCCCTCGCGGCCCGGCCGGGCGCCGAGCGTGCCGTCGTGGACTCCTCGAAGCTGCCGCCCTACGCGCGCCTGCTCGACGGCCTGCCGGGGGTCGACGTCTTCCTCGTGCACGTCGTGCGCGACCCCCGCGCGACGGCCTTCTCGTGGCGCCGGAGCAAGGCCACGCGCGACGCCGCCGACAGCGCGCGGATGCCCCGCATCTCGGTCGTGCGCAGCTCGGTCATCTGGGTGCTCTGGAACCTCATGGTCCCGCGGTGGTGGCCGCAGGACCGGCGGATGACGGTCCGCTACGAGGACTTCGTCGACGACCCCGCCGCCGAGCTCGCCCGGATCGCGCAGGCGCTCGGCACGACGGTCCCCGAGGGCCTGGTCGAGGGCGCGTCCATCCACCTGCGTCCCACCCACTCGGTCGCGGGCAACCCCGACCGGCTCGACGCGGGAGCCGTCCGGGTCCGACGCGACGACGAGTGGCGCACGGCCATGCCGACGCTCCAGCGCTGGGCGGTCACGGCCCTCTGCCTCCCCGGTCTGCGCCGGTTCGGGTACGGCGTCCGCGCCCGCTGACCCGGGCCGGCCACCGCCCTCGGCGTCAGGTGAGGTGCGTCCCCGGCCCGGGCTCGTACGCCATGAGGTCGTCGAGGCCGTAGCCGTACTCGGCGATCTCCGCACCGAAGCGACGGGCGATGAGGGCGCGCTGCACGCCGCCGGGGCGCACCGGACGCCGGTAGGACTCCCAGGCGCGCTCGTAGACGTCGCTCGCGGCCCCGCGCACGGTGTCGGTCGGGATGGGGCCGGTCAGGCCGAGGAAGTCCCGGACCGCCTCGAAGGTCCCCTGCGGGTCCCCGACGAGCTGCTCGTAGCGCACGACGTGGACGTGCTCGAGGTGCGGCAGGTCCTCCCGCAGGATGCGGTGGGCGACGAGCCAGTGCCCGACGAGGTCGGCGAGGCTCGCGAACTTGCGGGGGTCGCGCGAGACGAAGTGCGTCCACTTGCGCGTCGAGAGCGCGACCGTCACCGGGTGCCGCACGACCATGACGAACCGCGCGCCCGGGAAGAGCGCCTGCAGCAGACGGCTCTTGGTCATGTTGGGGGGTGACTTCTCGACGAGACGGTCGCGGCCCAGGTCCCAGTACGGGGTCCAGGCGGCGAGGAGCCGCTCCGCGTTCGCGGGCGTCGCGAGGTCGCTCGCCTCCGTCAGGTGCGCCCGGGGGTCACGCGCGAAGTGGCCCGAGCCACCGTACGTGGTGCCCGGCGGGTAGACCGACTGCAGGTGCTGCCCCTCGTCCTCGATCACGCCGGTCTGCTCGAGGCCGCTCACGTCGGGGTGCTGCCCGAGGATGCGGGCGAAGGGCGTCGTGCCGCTGCGGTGCAACCCCCCGACGAACACGAGCCGGGTCGGGTCCACGGACGGGCCGCCGGTCGGCGGGGTGCTGGGCGCGGGGTCGCTCACTGGGTGATCTCCTCGAGGGCTGACGCGGGGCCGGTGGTGGTGATGAGGACGGGCTGGGCGGTGACGACGGTCGCCGCGGGGCCGGTGGCCCCGACGGCGGCGTCACCGTCGAGGACCTCACCGGTCGTGTCCGGGACGGACGGCAGACGCACCCGGCCGGCGGTGGCCCAAGCGACGACCGTGGGCCGCTCGGCCCCGAAGGTCGCCCCCGCGAGGCCGGGGCGCCGGACGGTCCCCACCGGGGCGCCGTCGGCCGCGGCGCGCGAGATGAGCGCGAAGGCGCTGAAGGCGCCGCGCACGTCGCCCGAGGCCGTGACGAGCCCGTGCAGGTTCTGCCCGAGGCGGCCGTCCGGGTTGTCGAGGAACGGCAGCCAGAGGACCTTGCGCACCCCGGCGCGCAGGGCGATGACGGTCGACTTGACCACCTCGGCGGTGCGCACCGCGGCGTCCGGTGACCGGTTCTCGTCGTAGATGCCGAGCTCCCACAGCTCGACGGGCACGCCCGCGGGGGTGCGTGAGCGGACGGAGGCGAGCACCGCGGGCAGGGCCTGCCACGACTCGTAGAAGTGGACCTGGCGCACCTGGAAGACGCCCTCGCGGAACAGTCCGTCGATGGTGTCGGTGAACCGCACCATCGAGGCCGGTCCCGGACGGGCCAGCTCGGCCCGCAGGCCCGCGACCGTCGTGACGTCGTCAATGGCCGCCTCGCCCCCTCGGGTCCCGAACCGGCGCGCGTAGTACGTCCGGTAGCTCGCCACCGCCTCCGCGTCACGCCCGGCGGCGAGGAGCGACGCGGCGAGGGCGTACCCCGCCCCGGCGCTGCTCACGGCGCCGTCGACGACGAGCGCGTCCGGGTCCGCCGCGTGCACCGCCGTGGCCGCCGCCCGCGCGAGCACCGCGTAGTCCTCCGGCGTCCCGTCCCAGAAGCTCGGGCTGTTGACCTCGTTCTCGACGGCGAACTCCGTGACCCCGAGCGCCGAGTAGCGCCGGACCGCGCGCTCCACGAAGTCCGTGTACACCGCCATGTCCCCCGGCATCGCCGACTCCGTGACGCCCTGTCCCCGTTCGTACCTCGCGGGGCCGGGCGTCGCCCAGCACCGACCGGTGCGCAGCTTGACGAGGCTGCCCACCCCGATGCCGCGGGCCCGCTGGACGAAGGAGTCGGGCACCGACCAGTCGAACCGTCCGCGGGTCGGCTGCACGTCGCAGAGGACGACCTCGACGTAGGTGTGGCCACCCCGGAGCTCGCCGAGCACGGGCCGGAGCCGGTCGAAGTCGCTCCACACCCACTTGGCCCCGAGCGGCGTCGACGTGTGCGTCGACTCGGGGACGGGGGTCGGCGACGGCTCCGGCTCGGTCGTGCACCCGGCGAGGCCGACGAGCAGGGCGAGGACGGCCACGAGGGCGGCGGTCCGGCGGGGGCGGGTCATGGCTGTGACGGTCTCGGTCCTTGTCGTGGACGTGGGTCGACCGCGTCCTCCTGCTGCGTGCGTACGGTGCAGAACCCCTCTGGCGGTGCCGGAGTCCCCACTATAGGTCGCCCCGTCAGCGGTCCACGGCCCTTCCCGGACCTCGGGCGTGGGAGCGCCCCGGCCCCCTGCAGGAGGGCCGGGGCGCTCACGTCGGACCTCAGGGACGCAGGGCCACGCTGATGTTGATGCCCTTGAGCGAGGCCGCGTTGACGACCGCGCTCGCCCCGGGGTCGGTCCCGGCGGAGGAGGGCGCCCCGGCGTCGGACACGAAGGTCGAGTACCGGGTCGTCGAGGTGCCGACGACCGAGCCCCGAGCGGTCTGCCCGCTGCCCGCCGTCCACGTGTCGGTGCCGGTCGAGCGGTCCGCGAAGAACGCCACGACGTAGTCACCGGCCAGCACCTCCTGGGAGGGCGTGCTGTGCGTCGCCGTGCCCGAGTCCGTGCTCGAGGCCGACGCGCCGACCCCGCCGTACCCGCGGTACACGAACAGCTGGGCCGTCGTGCGGCGTGCCACGGGCTGGGTCAGCGTGACCGTGGTCCCCGCGTCGGCGGAGTCCGCCTGCTTGGTCCACACGATCGACGACAGGGCCGTCCCGATGTCGACGCTGCGGACCTGGGTCCACCCGGCCGGGTCGGCCGGCCTCGACGCCGGGTCGCCGACCCAGTGGACGAGCAGCGTGTCGCCCGCCTGGGCCTCCGACGGCACCGCGAGGGACTTGGTGGTCGTCCCCGCGTCGTTCGTCGCGGTCCGGGCCACGAACCCGGTGCCCGCCGGCGGCGCCACCGGCGCCACCGGCTGGGTCACCTGGGCCGAGCTGCCCTTGTCGTCGGTCACCGTGAGGGTGACGGACTTCGTGCCGCCCGAGGTGTAGGTCCGCTCCGCGGTGGCACCGGTGGCGGTGGAGCCGTCACCGAGGTCCCACGCGTAGCTCGCCACGGAGCCGTCGGGGTCGCTGGACGCCGAGGCGTCGAACGAGCACGTCAGGCCGGTGCACGAGGACGTGAACGAGGCCACCGGGGCCTGGTTCGGCGGAGCCGCGCCCTGCGGCATGAGCACGACACTCATCCCGATGCCCTTGAGCGACGGGGCGTTGACGGTCGCGGTGGCTCCACCGGCCGTGCCGTCCGAGGACGGTGCCCCGGCGTCGGACACGAAGGTCGAGTACCGCGTCGTCGAGGTGCCGAGCACCGCACCACGGGCCAGCTGTCCCGCGCCGGCGGTCCACGAGTCGGTCGTCGTGGACCGGTCGGCGAAGAACGACACGACGTAGTCGCCGCTCGTCACCGTGACCGGCGGGGTGAGGTGCGTCGCGGTCCCCGAGTCGGTCGTCGTCTCCGAGGACTCGACGCCGCCGTACCCGCGGTACACGAGCATCTGGACGGTCGTCCGGCGGGCGACCGGCTGGGTCAGCGACACCGTCGTGCCCGCGTCGGACGCCCCGGCCTGCCGGGTCCAGACGATGGCCGCGAGCGAGCTGCCGATGCTCTCGCCCCGCACCCGGGTCCATCCGGACGGGTCGGCCGGCGCGGAGGCCGGGTCACCCACCCAGTGCAGGAGCAGGGTGTCGCCGGAGCGCGCCTCCGCCGGCACCTGGAGCGACTTGGTCGTCGACGCGGCGTCGGTCGTCGCGGAGCGGGCGATGTAGCCCGTCCCGGCCGGCACCTCGACGGGCTCGACCGTCCTCGTCCTCGTGGCGGTGTCACCGGCGTTGTCGGTGACGGTGAGGGTCACGCTCTGCGTGCCCGCTGCCGAGTACGTGTGCTCGACGGTCTGCCCGGTGGCCGTGCTGCCGTCGCCGAAGGTCCACGCCCAGTCGGTCACGAACCCGTCCGGGTCGGACGAGCCCGAGCCGTCGAACGTGCAGGTGAGGCCGGCACAGGTCGAGGTGAACGCCGCCGTCGGCAGCTTGTTCGCGAGCGGGTTGCCGAGGAACAGCGCGCGGCCGTTCCAGTTGCGCCCGCCGGTGCTCGGCCCGTCGACACGGGTCTCCGACCCGGAGGTCGTCGTGCCCGTCCAGTCGACCGACCAGAGGTCGCCGGTGCTGCGCTTGACGAAGTAGAGCTTTCCGCCGGCGACGAACATCCCACCGACATCCGCGAAGCTCATCGTCGAGGAGACGGGCGAGGTGACCGGACCGACGATGCCGCTGTCGGGCGAGAACGGCACGGACCGCAGCGCGGTGCCGCCGTTCGCGTAGTACACCTTGCCGTCCGCGTAGAACATGCCGCGGACCGAGGACAGCTCGCCGTAGAAGTTCGGCGTGTTGCCGTCGTAGGTGCCGCCGCTCCCGTTGGGCCAGTTCATCCACTTCGGGTCGTGGTACGGGTTGACCGCGCTCGGGGTGCCGATGGTGCGGCCGTCGAACGAGGCCGTCATCAGCGTGCTGCCGGTGCCGTAGAACAGCTTGTCACCGACGGTGAAGGCGCCGCGCACGGTCGTCCAGTCGATGCCGGAGGCCGTGAGGTTCTCGGGCCCGGCGGTGGTGCCGTCGAAGCGCCACGACGCGAGGGCGTCGGTCTGCACCGGGCCCGGGGTCGTGTCGGTGCGGACGATCTCGATCGCGTTGACGAGCGGGTTCTCGACGACGTGGGTGAAGTCGATGTTGACGACGCCGTCGCTCGTGATGGCGAACGAGCGCTTCGTGGCGACGTTGTTGCCCGCCTGGCCGGAGAGGTCCAGGTCGTCGAGCTTCAGGGTGCCGTCGATCGACATGTCGAACGCGCGCTGCCCCGCCGCGGAGGTGCAGCTGCACCGGTTGGCGAAGTAGACGTTGACCGACACCGGGACACCGGCGGTCACCGGGAAGGCCCACTGCATCTCCGGGTCCCCGTTGGGGTCCCAGCGCTCGGTGTCGAACAGCGCGCTCGGCACGCTCGAGGGCACCGTGGAGTCGTAGGTGGCGGCGGGGGACCAGCCGGCGGCGTTGCTGCCGGAGTTGCGGTAGGCGCTGTCGGCGCCGTCGTCCGCGGTCCAGTCGGGCCCGGAGTCACCGGATCCGACGGCCGGGCCACCCGCGTTGACGCGGTAGAGGACGTTCGTCGCCGACCCCTGGCCACCGCGGCCGTCGTAGACCGTCGCGGGGAGCGTCGGCGTGGTCGTGGCCGTGGCCGTGTAACCGCCCTGGAAGGGGAAGAAGGCCATCTTCTGGCGCTTGTAGGCCGGGTTGATGCTGATGTAGTCGGTGTCCGACCCCAGCCAGATGCCGTCACGCGCGGCGAGCAGGCCGAAGACGGCGGTCCCGCGCGGCACGCGGCCGGGGTTCCACTTCATCGGGACGCCCGAGAGCGGGTCGACCGCGGAGATGCCCGAGCGCGGCACCGCCCCGGGGGCGGCGTAGTCGTTGCCGAGCGTGTTGTTCATCCAGCGCTGGTGACCGCCGACGAAGACCGCGTAGTCGGTGACCGCGACGGCCCAGATGGTGTCGCCACCGGCCGCCGAGACCCACTCGGGCTTGGCGTCGGAGACGGGGTTCTGGGTCTTCCACTTGACGGCGGTGTCGCAGAGCGTGCCGAGCGCGGGGCCACCGCCGCCACCGGAGCCGATGACGAAGTAGCTGCCGTCGGGCGAGAGCGAGACGGTGCGGACGGTCCAGTCGTTCGCGAAGTTGTAGCAGAGCGGCTTGTAGCCGTTGGTCTGCCACTGGTCGATCGACGACGAGGTCCCGGTGAGGTTGACCTGCACGACCTGGTCACGGTCGAGGCCGTTGGCCTTGCGGAAGTTGCCGATGGCGACGAGCCGGCTGCCGTCCTTGGTGATGTCGATCGACTTGGCGCCGACCGCCTTCTGCACCTGGGTCGGGTCGGTGTTGTGGTGCTCGGTGACGTCGACGCGCAGCGCGTCGGTCAGGGCACCCGTCGTCGGGTTGAGGCTCGCGAGGCCGAGCCGCTGCTGGCCCCCGATCGAGGTGAAGTCACCGGCGATGTAGAGGTTGCCCGCCCGGTACTTGAGGTCCTGGACGGCCTGGTCGATCGTCGGGGGCTTGAAGCCCGCCACCGGGTCCCCGGTCGTCGCGTCGAGGAGGGCCACCTTGTTCAGTGGCGTGCCGTTGACGTTGCGCACGATGCCGGCCACGTAGATCGTCGTGTCCGTCGGGCCCGGGGTGACCGCGTAGACCTGGCCGAGGATGGTCGGGTTGAAGGTCGGGTCGAGCGCGCCGGTCTTGCGGTCGAACGCCGCGACGCCGGAGCGGGCCTGGCCGCCGACCTCGGTGAAGGTCCCGGCCGCGAAGACCTTGTCGCCGACCTCGGCGAACGACATGGCCTTGCTGCCCACGGTGATGCCCGGGGTGGTCGCGGAGGGGATCTCGGACGGCATGGCCCGGGGCGTGGACGGCGGCGAAGCGTCCGGGGTCGCCTGCGCCGGCGTGCTGCTGGCGATCACACCCGTCGCCAGCGTCAGTGCGACGGTCACCACCAAGGATCGCAGTCTCATGGCTTGGTTCCTGCTTTCGTGCTGCCGCCTCGGCGGCTCCGTCGGGCCCTGCGCCCGGTGGTCCTGGTGCTGCTCGGGGGAGACGCCCGCTCGCCGACCGCGGTCAGCGGTTGGCATCGGCGATCATCCCCGCGGCAACGGTGCGGTTGGTGCCCTCGTCGACGAGGACGAAGCCCCCCGTGCTGCGGTTGCGCCCGTAGTCGTCACACATGAGCGGGACGGTGGTGCGCAGCCGAACTCGACCGATCTCGTTGAGCGAGAGGCCGGTCGCCTCCTCGTCGCGGTGAAGCGTGTTCACGTCGAGGCGGTACTGGAGATCCCGGACGACGGCGCGCGCCGTGCGGGTCGTGTGCTTGATCGAGTACTTGCGGCCGACCTGGAAGGGTGCGGTCTCGTCCATCCAGCAGACCATCGCGTCGATGTCCTGGGTGACGGTCGGCATGTTGTGCGGGCGGCACAGCATGTCGCCGCGCGAGATGTCGATCTCGTCCTCGAGCCGGACCGTGACCGACATCGGCGGGTAGGCCTCGTCGACCTCGCCGTCGGCGGTCTCGACGGAGGCGATGCGCGAGGTGAAGCCGGAGGGCAGCACCATGACGTCGTCGCCCTTCTTGAGGACGCCGCCCGCGACCTGCCCGGCGTAGCCGCGGTAGTCGTGGTAGGCGTCCGACTGCGGCCGGATGACGTACTGCACCGGGAAGCGGGTGTCGATGAGGTTGCGGTCGCTCGCCACGTGGACGTTCTCGAGGTGGTGCAGCAGGCTGGCGCCCGTGTACCAGGGCATGTTCTCGGAGCGCTCCACCACGTTGTCGCCGCGGAGCGCCGACACGGGGATGACCTCGAGGTCCGGCACCCGCAGCTTGGTCGCGAAGCCGACGAACTCCTCGCGCAGCCGCTCGAAAACCTCCTGCGAGTAGCCGACCAGGTCCATCTTGTTGACGACGAGGACGAGGTGCGGCACCTGCAGCAGCGTCGCGAGGAACGCGTGGCGCCGGCTCTGCTCGACGAGGCCCTTGCGGGCGTCGACGAGGACCAGCGCGAGGTCGGCGGTCGAGGCGCCGGTCACCATGTTGCGGGTGTACTGGATGTGGCCCGGGGTGTCCGCGATGATGAACTTCCGCTTGGGAGAAGCGAAGTAGCGGTAGGCGACGTCGATCGTGATGCCCTGCTCGCGCTCGGCGCGCAGACCGTCGGTCAGCAGCGCGAGGTTGGTGTAGTCCTCGCCGCGCTCCCGGCTGACGCGCTCGACGGCGTCGATCTGGTCCTGGAAGACCGTCTTGGTGTCGTAGAGCAGGCGCCCGATGAGGGTGCTCTTGCCGTCGTCGACCGACCCGGCGGTCGCGAACCGGAGGATGTCCATCAGAAGTACCCCTCGCGCTTGCGGTCCTCCATGGAGGACTCGCTGAACTTGTCGTCGCCGCGGGTGGCCCCGCGCTCGGTGATGCGGGTGGAGGCCACCTCGTCGATGACGGCGGCGACCGTGTCGGCGTCGCTCTCGACGGCGGCGGTCAGGCTGGCGTCACCGACCGTGCGGTAGCGGACCCGCCGCGTCTCGACGACCTCGCCGTCGCGCGGGCGGATGAACTCGTTGACGGCGTAGAGCATCCCGCCGCGGTCGACGACGTCACGCTCGTGCGCGAAGTAGATCGACGGCAGGTCGATGCCGTCCTGCTCGATGTAGTGCCAGATGTCCAGCTCGGTCCAGTTCGAGAGCGGGAAGACCCGGATGCTCTCGCCCGGGTGGATCCGGCTGTTGAAGAGGTTCCACAGCTCCGGGCGCTGGTTCTTCGGGTCCCACTGACCGAAGTCGTCGCGGAAGGAGAAGATCCGCTCCTTGGCCCGGGCCTTGTCCTCGTCACGACGGGCGCCGCCGAAGACGGCGGTGTAGCCGCCCTTGTCGAGCGCGTCGAGGAGGACCGGGGTCTGGATCCGGTTGCGGGTGCCGTCCGGCGGCTCGGTGACCGACCCGTTGTCGACGGCCTCCTGCACCGACGCGACGACGAGGTTGACGCCGAGCTCACGCACCCGCCGGTCGCGGTACTCGAGGACCTCGGGGAAGTTGTGCCCGGTGTCGACGTGGAGGACCGAGAAGGGGATGCGGGCCGGGCGGAAGGCCCGCTCGGCGAGCCGCAGCATGACGATGGAGTCCTTGCCCCCGGAGAAGAGGAGGACGGGTCGCTCGAACTCGGCGACGACCTCCCGGATGATGTAGATCGCCTCGGCCTCGAGGGCCTGGAGGTGGCTCAGCTGGTACTGGCTGCTCATGACGCGGGCTGGTCCTTCTCGATGGTGCGGATGGCGTCCAGCAGCGTCGTTGCCACCTCGGGACGAGCTATGACGAGGTCCGGGAGGAGGGGGTCCTCGCGGTTGTAAGTGAGGGCCGAGCCGTCGATGCGGCTCGTGTGCAACCCGGCCGCCTCCGCGACGGCGACCGGTGCCGCGGAGTCCCACTCGTACTGCCCACCGGCGTGGACGTACGCGTCGACCACACCGTCGACGACGGCGGTGGCCTTGATGCCGGCCGACCCCATCGGGACGAGCTCGGCGTCCAGGTGCTCCGCCAGCCGCGTCACGAACGCCGGCGGGCGCGAACGGCTCACCGCGAGGCGCAGCCGCCCGGCAGCGCGCTCGGGGACGACGGGCGGCGCGTCGGTCGCGAGGACGTCCCCGCGGGCCGGCCGCGCCACCGCTCCGGCGACGAGCCGGTCGGCCTCCCAGAGCGCCACGTGCACCGCCCAGTCGTCACGCGGCACCTCACCGAACTCGCGGGTGCCGTCGAGCGGGTCGACGATCCACACCCGCTCGGCGGCCAGCCGCGCCGCGCCGTCGGGGCTCTCCTCGCTGAGGACGCCGTCCTGGGGGCGCAGGATGCGCAGCTCCTCGAGCAGCAGCTCGTTGGAGCGCCGGTCGCCCTCGGCGCGCAGGTCCGCGGCCTCGCCGGACCAGCCCTCGCGCAGGTCCAGCAGCAGCCGGCCGGCCCGCTCGGCCAGCCCGCGGGCCAGCGCGTGGTCGGACTCCGACTCGGTCCCGGCCACCGTGGCCGGCATCAGTAGGCCCCCCGACCCTCGAGGACGGCCTTGGCCGTGCGGACGAGGATCTGCGCGTCGAGCGCGAGCGACCAGTTGTCGACGTACCAGAGGTCGAGACGCACCGAGTCGACCCACGAGAGGTCGCTGCGTCCGGAGACCTGCCACAGGCCGGTCATGCCGGGCCGGACGCGGAGGCGGCGCACGGCGTCACTCTCGTAGCGGTCGACCTCGTCGCGCAGCGGCGGGCGGGGCCCGACCAGCGACATCTCGCCGCGGACGACGTTGATCAGCTGCGGCAGCTCGTCGAGCGAGAAGCGGCGCAGCAGCGTGCCGACCTTGGTCACGCGGGGGTCGGTGCGCATCTTGAAGAGCACGCCGTTGCCGTCGCTGAGCATCTCGAGGCCCGCCAGGTGACGGTCGGCGTCGACGACCATCGTGCGGAACTTGTACATCGAGAAGACGCGACCTCCCTCGCCGACGCGCTCCTGCCGGAAGAACGCCGGGCCGGGCGAGTCACGGCGCACCATCACCGCGAGGGTGATGAGGACGGGCGACAGCGCGAGGAGCGCGAGGGCGCCGAGGATGCGGTCGGCCGCCAGCTTGGTCGTGTAGCGCCAGCCGCTCTGGACCGGGCGCTCGACGTGCAACATCGGTAGACCCGCCGCGCGGCGCATCGTGAGGCGCGGCCCGGCGACCTCGACGACGCCGGGGGCGACGAGGAGGTCGACGTCGCGCTGCTCGAGGGCCCAGCCCAGGCGCCGCAGCGCGTGGCCGGACATCGTCGGGCTGCTCGCGACCGCGACGGCGCTCGCACCGAGCCGGTCGACGACGCTCAGCGCGTCGGCCTCGGTGCCGAGGACGGCCACACCGCGGTCGTGCCGCAGCGCGTGGTCCTGCGGGTCCGGCACGCAGACCCCGAGGACCTTCATCCCCGTCGTCATCGGGTCCTGCTCGATGCGGTGCGCGACCTCGAGCGCGGCTCGGGCGTCGCCGACGACGACTGTGGGGCGCAGGCTGCGCCCCTGGAGGCGAGCACGCGCCAGCCGGCGCCTCAGGGCGTAGCGCCCCACGAGAGTCGTGGCGGTCATCACCGGGACGGAGAGGAACAGCGTGCCGCGCGAGAACTCCAGCTGGAGGGCGAAGGACGCGAAGGCCACGAGGGCCACGAGCCCCACCGCCGAGCGGGTCACCGCGCGGTACTCCTCGGTGCCGGCCCCGACGTAGCGCGTGGCGTAGGCACCGTTGTGTGCGAGCACCAGGAGCCAGGCGAGCGCGACGACGACGAGCGTCAGCCGTGCGGACTCCACCTGCCCCGGGATGGTCTGCCCCGAGCCGAGCAGCGCGTTCCGGCCGAGGAGGCCGACGACGACGCCGCACAGCGCGGCCAGCGCGTCGACCGCGATGACGGCCCGGCGGTGCTTCTTCTCCCAGGAGGCCAGACCGGCCCTGACCTGGGCGTGGCCGAAAGAGGCCAGATCAATGTGTGGGACGCGCGTCGGTGACACCGAGGAACGTCCATGAGTTTCCTGAGCAATGCTCATCGAACCGTCGACCCCTGCAAATCGAACGTGATTCGAAGAGCGACGATGGCGTCGGCCCCTGCTACCGGACAGCCACCTTCGTCGTTCCTCACGTCGCGGCCGGCCCTGCTTCCGGTCGTGACGTCTGGGGTGGACTCTAGCGCTTGCCCCGGACCCCCCGCAGACGTTTCGTGAAAGTTCACTGACCGGAACTTGACGAAACCCTGATCCGGGACGGGCGCCCTCCGCGGCGGGTCAGCGCGGCGCGTGGACCCGCTGCTGGGCCTCGAGCAGCCCGAGCGTGACGAGCTGCTCGACGGCGTCGGCGGCGTCGTCGAGGAGGAACGGCAGCTCCTTGCGCTCCGTCGGCGAGAAGTCACGCAGCACGAAGTCGGCGGGGTCCATCCGTCCCGGCGGACGGCCGATGCCCACCCTGACGCGGTGGTAGTCCTTGGTGCCGAGCGACGACGAGATCGACCGCAGCCCGTTGTGACCGCCTTCTCCCCCACCGCGTTTCAGCCGCACGGACCCGGCGTCGATGTCGAGCTCGTCGTGCACCACGACGAGCCGCTCGGCGGGCACGGAGAAGAACGACAGCAGCGCCTTGACCGGGCCGCCGGACTCGTTCATGTAGCACGACGGGACGGCGACGACGGCCGACGGACCGGGCACCCCGCCCGGGCCGGTGCCGAGGCGCACCTGGGCGGCGGTGGCGCGCGCCTTGTGGGTGCGCAGGGTGTCGCCCGAGCGGCGGGCCAGCTCCTCGACCACCATCGCGCCGACGTTGTGGCGGTTGCCCGCGTAGCGCGGACCGGGGTTGCCGAGTCCGACGACGAGCCAGGGTCCGGTGTCCGTCACGGGGTCGATTCTGCCATCCGCGCCGCGGACGCCGACGGGGCCCGGTCCGTGCGGACCGGGCCCCGTGCGGGACGTGCGAGCGGAGCTCAGGACTCGTCGGAGCCCTCGCCCTCGGCGGACTCGTCGTCGGAGGACTCGGCGCTCTCGGCGGCCTCGTCCTCGGACTCCTCGCGCTCGATGCCGGCCTCGGCCTCGGCCTCCTCGAGCTCGGCCTCGAGCTCCTCGGCCGTCACCTGGGCGGTGACGTTGACGACGAGGGCCTCGGGGTCGGTGACCAGCGTGGCGCCGGCCGGGAGGGTCAGGTCGCTCGCGAGGACCTGGGTGCCGACCTGGGCGCCCTCGACGGAGTGGACGACGCTCTCGGGGATGTTCGTGGCCTCGACCTCGAGCTCGACCGTGCCCATGACGGTGGTGACGACGGTCTCCGGCGCGGCCTCGCCCTCGACGTGGACGGCGACCTCGACGGTGACCTTCTCGCCGCGGCGGACGACGACGAGGTCGACGTGCTCGATGACCGGCTTGATCGGGTCGCGCTGCACGTCCTTGGCGAGCGCGAGGTGCTCCTTGCCGTCGATGACGAGCGTCAGGAGGGCGTTGGTGTGCTTGAGCGCGAGCATCGACTCGTGGCCCGGCAGGGTGATGTGGACCGGCTCGGTGCCGTGGCCGTACATGACGGCGGGGATCTTGTGGTCGCGGCGGATCTTGCGGGCCGCGCCCTTGCCGAACTGGGTGCGCTGCTCGGCGACGAGCTTCGTGACGTCGGACATCGGGTACTCCTGGGGTGGATCGGGAAGCTGAACGGTGCGTCCTCGACGCGGGGCGTGGCACCGGACCGGCGCGCGAACGGCCCGCGGACCACCCCAGGGGGGTCTGCGCACCGCCAGCGTCGATCACGGAGGTCGCGGGCCCTGCGGCCCGGCCGGACCACTGCGTCCGGTGCGACGTCCCTCGCCGAGGCAACCCCGAGAGTCTAGGCGACGGGAGTGGGTAGGTCGAAATCGGCGTCCCGGCCCCGCCCCGCCTCCTCCTGCCGCCGCTCCCCGACGCGCACCGCGGCGACCCCGGCGAGCACGACGAGACCACCGACGAGCTGCCACGGACCGGGCAGCTCGCCGAGGACGAGCCACGCGAAGAGCACGGCGAAGAGCACCTCGGTGAGGCCGACGAACGAGGCGAGGGTCGAACCGAGGTGGCGTGCCCCGAGCACACCGAGGACGTAGGCGACGGCCGCGGCCACGACGACGAGCTCGGCGAGGGCGACCCACGCCGGCACGCTCGCGCCGGCGACGTCGACGCGTCCGGCTCCCACCTTCATCGGGAGCACGCCCGTGCCGCCGAGGACGGCGAGCACGACCGCGCCGGCCGAGAGGCCGAGGGCGGCGAAGGTGAACGGGGGCAGCGTCGTTTCGCGCGCGGCGAGGACGTAGTGCCCGGCGAGCCCGGCCGCCGCGAGCAGGCCCCACGCGACGCCGACGAGGTCGGGCGTCCGCTGCCCGGTGACGTCGAGGACGAGCGCCAGCCCGGTGAGGGCCAGGACGATGCCGAGACCGGTGAGCCGGTGCGGCGCCCGCCGGGTGAGGAGCCAGACCCACAGGACGACGAGGACGATGCCGAGGTACTCGATGAGCAGGGCGACGCCGACGGCCAGCCGCTCGACGGCCTGGAAGTAGCCCAGCTGGGCGGCGGCCACCGCGAGGCAGCCGTAGGCGCCGACGAGGGGGAGCTCGCGCCGCACCTCGCGGAGCCGGTGACGCACCTGCCACAGCCCGACGGGCAGGAGGAGCACCGCGGCCCCGGCGATGCGCAGCAGCACGACGGCCCCCGGCGACCAGCCGGCCCCGATGAGCGACTTCGCGAACGGCCCCGACGTGCCGAACGCGGCGCTCGAGAGGAGCAGCGCGACGAGCCCGACCCCGACGTGCCGACGGACCGCCTCGACCATCCCGCTGCCTCCTGCGCCCGGACCCCTCGCCCGGCGCCCACCGGGATGTCAGGAGTCAACTGCTATGTTGCACCTGACAGTAGGGCCGCGACCTGTCAGGAGTCAAGATGGTTTTCACCCATGACACGGACCTCGTGCTGCGGCACGCGGCGGCCCTGGTCAACACCGCACCCGGGCACGGGTCGAGCGAGGACGAGGACCTGCCGGACGTCGCGGCCGTCCTCGCGTGGATGGACGCGTGGCAGTGGAGCGGCGGCCGGCCCGACGGCCCCGACGAGGTCGGCGCCCTCCACCGCGTCCGGGCCCGCATCGAGCGGCTGTGGACCGCCCCGCTCGCCGAGCAGGTCACCGAGGTCAACGCCCTGCTCGCCGACGCCGGCGCGACGCCCCGGCTCGTCGAGCACGACGGCCAGGGCTGGCACGTCCACGCGACCGACGACGACGCCCCGTTCGCCGAGCGCGTCGCCGTCGAGCTCGCGATGGCGATGGTCGACGTCATCCGCGCCGACGAGCGCGAACGGCTCGCGGTCTGCTCGGCCGACGACTGCGACGACGTCTACGTCGACCTCTCGCGCAACCGGTCGCGCAAGTTCTGCGACGGCACGTGCGGCACCCGCGCCAACGTCGCCGCCTACCGTGCCCGCCGGGCGGCCGCCGGGTCCTGACCCGGCCGGCGCCCGCGGGGGGAGGCTCAGGCGCGGCCGCCGAAGAGGCTCGTGACCGAGCCGTCCTCGAAGACCTCCTTGACCGCGGCGCTGATGAGCGGCGCGATCGAGAGCGTCGTCAGCCCCTCGAACTCCTTCTCGGGCGCGATGGGCAGCGTGTTGGTCACGATGACCTCGCGGGCCGCGCACGCCTCGAGGCGCTCGACCGCCGGCTCCGAGAGGATCGCGTGCGTCGCGGCGATGACGACGTCCTTGGCGCCGTCGGCCATCAGCGCGTCGGCGGCCTTGGTGATGGTGCCGCCGGTGTCGATCATGTCGTCGACGAGGACGCAGACCCGGCCGCGCACGTCACCGACGACGCGGTTGGCGACGGTCTCGTTCGGCCGGTTGATGTCGCGCGTCTTGTGGATGAAGGCCAGCGGCGCGCCGCCGAGCCGCTTGGACCACTGTTCGGCGACCTTGATGCGGCCGGCGTCCGGCGAGACGACCGCGAGGTCCTCGTCGCCGTACCTGCGCGCCACGTACTCCGAGAGCACGGGGATGGCCATGAGGTGGTCGACGGGGCCGTCGAAGAAGCCCTGGATCTGGTCGGTGTGGAGGTCGACGCAGATGAGGCGGTCGGCACCGGCCGTGCGGAACATGTCGGCGACGAGGCGCGCGCTGATCGGCTCACGGCCACGGTGCTTCTTGTCCTGGCGGGCGTAGCCGTAGAACGGCATGACGACCGTGATGCGCTTGGCGCTGGCCCGCTTGAGCGCGTCCACCATGAGCAGGTGCTCCATGATGTTCTCGTTGATCGGGCTCGTGTGGCTCTGAATGACGAAGGCGTCCGAGCCGCGCACCGACTCCTCGAAGCGCACGTAGATCTCGCCGTTCGCGAAGTCGTACGCGCTCGTCGGCACGAGCTCGGTGCCGAGCTGCGCGGCGACCTCCTGCGCCAGGCCGGGGTTGGCCCGGCCCGAGAAGACCATGAGCTGCTTCTTCGGCCGCTTGCGGATGTTGGCCGAGGGGGGACGGTTGCTGCTGCTCACGAGGTGGGGCCCTCCGGGGTGGGGTCGGTGTCCGTGCTCTGCTCGGCGGCGCGGGCGCGCGCGGCGGCCTGCGCGGTGCGGGTGCCGGCGCGGGCGCGCTCGACCCATCCGTCGACGTTGCGCTGGCGCCCCCGGGCCACGGCGATCTGCCCCGGCGCGACGTCCCCGGTCAGCGCGCTGCCCGCCGCGACGTAGGCCCCGTCGGCGACGTGCACCGGGCTGACGACGACCGACTGCGAGCCGACGAAGCTGTGCGCCCCGATCGTCGTGTGGTGCTTGGCGACGCCGTCGTAGTTGGCGAAGATCGTGCCGGCGCCGATGTTCGCGCCCTCGCCGATCGTCACGTCGCCGGCGTAGGTGAGGTGGGGGACCTTGGCCCCCTCGCCGATGTCGGCGTTCTTCGTCTCGACGAAGCCGCCGATCTTGCCGTGCGCCCCGAGGCGCGTCCCGGGCCGCAGGTAGGAGTACGGGCCGACCGTGGCGCCGTCGCCGACGACGGCGAGGTTCGCGACGGCGCGGGTGACCTCGGCCCCCTCCCCCACCTCGGTGTCGGTGAGCGTGACCTCCGGGCCGATGACGGAGCCGGCGCCGATGCTCGTCGCGCCGAGCAGCTGCGTGCCCGGCAGGATCGTCGCGTCCCGGCCGATCGTCACGTCGACGTCGACCCACGTGGTCGCCGGGTCGACGATCGTCACGCCGGCGCGCATGTGCCGCTCGCAGACCCGGCGGTTGAGGACCCGCCCGAGCTCGGCCAGCTGGACGCGGTCGTTGACGCCCTCGGTCTGCCACGGGTCGTCGACGACGTGCGCGCTGACGACGCGGCCGGCCTCGTGGGCGATCTGCACAACGTCGGTCAGGTACTTCTCGCCCTGCGCGTTGTCGGTGCCGACCTGCGCGAGCGCCTCGCGCAGCAGCGCGGCGTCGAAGGCGTAGATGCCCGAGTTGATCTCGGTGAGGGCGCGCTCGGCCTCGCTCGCGTCCTTGTGCTCGACGATGCGCGCGACGTGTCCGTCGGCGTCGCGGACGATGCGGCCGTAGCCGGTGGGGTCCTCGAGGTGGGCCGTGATGACGGACACCGCGCTGCCCGAGGACGTGTGCGCCTCGGTGAGGGCGACGAGCGTCTCGCCGGTGAGCAGCGGCACGTCCCCGTAGGTGACGAGCACGGTGCCGTCGAGGTCGGCGGGCAGGACCTCGAGCCCGCACTCGACCGCCCGGCCGGTGCCCTTGACGTCGTCCTGGTCGGCGATGAGGAGCCCGGCGTCGAAGCCGGAGCAGAACTCGACGACCCGGTCGCGCTCGTGGCGCACGACGACCGACACGTGCTCGGCGGCGGTGGCCCGCGCCGCCCGGACGGCGTGCCCGAGGAGGGTCGTGCCCCCGATGCGGTGGAGGACCTTGGGGGTCGAGGACTTCATCCGCGTCCCCTCGCCTGCGGCGAGGACGATGACGGCGGCCGGTCGAGTCGCGTTCACGCGCTGTGCTCCAGGTGAGGTCGGTGCCACGGGCCGGGCGCCATGCTACCGCCGGGCGGGAGGGACCCCGCCCGCCAGGGTGACCCGGCCCGCCGGTCCCTCAGCCCCGGCCCCGGTCGGCGCGCGAGGTGCCGAGACCCGGCCGGCCGGCGCTCCCGGCCGCCCGGACCGCGGCCCAGCCGGCGCGCTCCAGCCCGGTCTGCGGCTCACCCGAGATGCGCGGGGGCATGACGACCACCGGGCAGGGCGCGGCGTAGACGAGCCGGTGGGCGAACAGCGGCGCGGACGCGAGCGAGCGGGGCGCGTCGACGACGAGCAGGTCCGCGTTTTCGGCCGCGTCGAGGAGGGCCCTGCGCCGGTCGCCGCGCACGACGCGGACGTCGACGTCGTGGCCCTCGCCGAGCACGGAGCCGACGTCGGCGGCGAGGCGCGCCATCGCGTCGTGCTCGGTGTCGGTGACGCTCGCCACGCGGGAGGCGGTGGTCCCGGAGGGGGTGGCCTGCGGGTTGGGGGTGCGCCAGGCCCGCACGGCGACGACCCTCCCGCCGTGCGCGCGGGCCTGCTTGTGGGCCCAGCGCAGGGCGGTCGGCGAGCTCGACCGCGGGCTGACCCCGACGATGACGGTGTACACGTGCTCGGTCATCCCAGGCCCTCCGATCACACCGGCAGCTTGATGGTCTCGTTGCCCTGCTCGTCGTAGCTCGTGAGCGGCGGCGCGATCTCCTCGAGGCTCTTGTTCTCGGCGTCCACGCCCCACACGTGGGCCACGAGCGCGCCGACGAGCATGATGCCCGTCGCGATCATGTAGCCCCAGAACATCGGCGTGCGGTCCTTCCCGTCGCCGATGAGCCAGCCGTAGAAGACCGGCCCGATCGAGCCGAAGACCTGCGCGATGGCGAAGAAGTACGAGATCGCCTGGCCGCGGACCTCGAGCGGGAAGATCTCGGACACCGTGAGGTACCCCGCCGACGCACCGGCCGAGGCGAAGAAGAAGGCCACGCACCAGAACGCGGTGTGCACGCCGGCCCCGATGGCGTCCTGCTGGAACAGCCAGGCCGAGATCGCCAGCACGACACCCGCGAAGGCGTAGCAGCCGGTGATCATCCGCCGGCGCCCGATCGTGTCGAACAGGGGCCCGAGGAGCAGCGGCCCGAGGAGGTTGCCGATCGCGAAGGGGAAGAAGTAGAGCGCCGCCTGCGACGGGGTCTTGTCGTAGAAGTTCTGCAGGACGAGCGCGTAGGTGAAGAAGATCGCGTTGTAGAGGAAGCTCTGCGTGATCATCAGCGTCGCGCCGAGCGCCGTGCGCGTCGGGTACATGTGGAAGAAGACGTAGCGCAGCTGCTTGAACGTCAGCCCCTCGCGCGCCTTGATCCACATCGCGTCGTCGTCCGAGTGGTGCGGCAGCTCCTTGCCCGCCGCGCGCACCTCGTCCTCGAGGTCGCCGACGACCTTCTCGGCCTGCTCCGTCCGGCCGTGCGTCACCATCCACCGCGGGCTCTCGGGGATGTGGCGGCGCAGGTAGATGATGCCGAGGCCGAGCACCGGGCCGATGAAGAACGCGATGCGCCAGCCGACGTCCTGGCCGAAGCGGTCGGTGTCGAGGAGGATCGTCGAGGCGAACGCGCCGATCGCCGCGCCGGCCCAGTAGGTGCCGTTGATCGCGAGGTCGACCCGGCCGCGGAAGCGCCCCGGGATCAGCTCGTCGACGGCGGAGTTGACCGCCGAGTACTCGCCGCCGATGCCCATCCCGGAGATGAAGCGGAAGACGAGGAAGAGCGTCATGTTCGGCGCGAGACCGGCGGCCGCCGCGGCGACGAGGTAGAGCGCCAGGGTCAGCGTGAACAGCCGCTTGCGCCCCCAGGAGTCGGTGAGGCGGCCGAACAGCACGGCCCCGACCACCTGCCCCACGAGGTAGACCGTGCCGGCCAGGCCGACGTCGGCCGCCGACATGTCGAGCGTCTTCTCGAAACCTCCCGCGGCGACGATCTGCGCCTCGAGCCCGTCGAGGATCCACGCCGTCCCGAGGCCGAAGATCACGAGCCAGTGGAACTTCACCCACGGCATGTCGTGCATCCGGGCCGGGATGAGGCTCTTGACCGGCTTCTCCTGCGTCTGCGTCGACTCCGTCGCCGTCACGTCACGTCCCTCCTGGTGCGTCCGGGCAGTGCTACTAACCCGGACGACGTCGTCCTCCCCACGGGAAGCCGGACGGCGAGGGAGCCGGGCATCCCTGCAACGTAGACCCGGCGGGGCCCGCCGGTGGGGCTGCGGTGCGCACGGGATCTGGCTGCGCCTCAGTCGCTTTGCGGACCCATGACGAATATCATGGGTCACCGGGCGCGGACATGACCGCGCCCCGACGAGCGGCGGTGCAGGGGGTGCCGTCTGGTCGGGGCGCGGCGTCGCGGGGTCGAGCTGTCAGCGGCGGCGGGTCACCCGGACCGGCTCGCCGTCGGAGGGCGCGCCGTCGCGCCCACCACGGAGCTTGTGGCGCACGTCGAGGGCGATGCCCACGTAGAACACGCCGAGGAGCGCGAAGCGCAGGGGAAGGGGGAGGTACGGGCCCGCCATGCCGAGGGAGACGATCATCGCGACGAGGGCGGCCGCGAGGTACACGAGGGACCAGAAGGTCCAGCGCAGGGCCGAGGTGATCGTGTCCATCGTCATGCCCTGCTCCTCCGGCTCGGTGCGGTTAGCACGATCTTGCCCGGTTGGCGAGGGTTTCGGGAAGATCCGAGCCGAATGTTCGACGATTTCTGGCCGGATGGCCGACCCCGTCCCGGGCGCCGTTCCTGCTCGCCCCCGATGCTCTCTCCCGAAGGGCTCCCCGGGTAGGCGCCGCGTCTCCGCCCGGGTTCCTTCGTCACCCGTGCGGTGCCGCTCCCCGGATTCCTCCCCGGGGAGCCGGCTCGCTCCGCATCGCCTGCTCCCCGGGTAGGAATCGAACCTACGTCGCTTGTCCTGATTCAAAGTCAGGCGGGCCCTACCAGCAGACCAACCGGGGACCGCCGCCCGCAGGACGGCTGGGCCCGAGGGTAGTCGCTCGGCGGCCTCCCCCCCGCACGCGCTCGGGCGCACCCACGGCCGGGGCGCGGCACGGCAGGGGCGGGCGAGGCGGCACAATGGCGCGGGTGAGCGACGACACGGGGGCCAAGAAGTCTCGGACCGCACGCGCGCGGATGACCGGCCGCGAGCGGCGTGAGCAGCTCATCGGCGTCGGCCGCAAGCACTTCGCGGACCGTGGCTTCGAGGGGGCGACCATCGAGGAGATCGCCGCCTCCGCCGGGGTGTCCAAGCCCGTCGTCTACGAGCACTTCGGCGGCAAGGAGGGCCTCTACGCGGTCGTCGTCGACCGCGAGATCGAGTCGCTGCTCGCCGGCGTCGCCGCCGCCCTCGACTCCGGCGGCACCTCCCGCCAGCTCATCGAGCGGGCCGCGCTCGCCCTGCTCGCGTACGTCGAGAACAACTCCGACGGCTTCCGGATCCTCGTGCGCGACAGCCCGACCGGCCAGGCCACCGGCTCCTTCGCGAGCCTGATGAGCGACATCTCGAGCCAGGTCGACCACATCCTCGCGGCGCAGTTCAAGAAGCACAAGCTCGACCCCAAGGCCGCCCCGATGTACGCGCAGATGCTCGTCGGGATGGTCGCCCTGACCGGTCAGTGGTGGCTCGACAACCGCAAGTTCAAGAAGCAGGAGGTGGCGGCGCACGTCGTCAACCTCGCGTGGAACGGGCTGACCGGCCTCGAGCCGAAGCCGTCCCTCACACCCGAGACGCTGGCCCTGGACTGACGCCCGGGACGTGCCTCAGTCGACGCGGTGCGCGACGGCGAACACGCGGCGGAACGGGAAGACGACACCGGCCGAGCTGCGGGGGTAGGCCTCGCGCAGGGCCGCCGCGTACGGCTCGAGGAACGCCGCCCGCTCGTCCTCGTCCTCGAGCAGGTCGAGGACGGGGCGCAGCCCGGTCGCGGTGACCCACGTGAGCACCGGGTTCTCGTCCTCGGCGTTCGGGTCGAGCAGATGGACGTAGGTGGTCTCCCACGCGTCGACCTCGCAGCCCAGCCGCGAGAGCATCCGCAGGTAGGTGGCCGGCTCCCCCACCGCCGGCACGTCGAGGGCGGCCGTCAGCTCGCCGGCCCGCAGGTGACCCTCCGCGACGTCGCGCATCAGCCGGTGGCTCGGCGCGTCGAAGTTGCCGGGGACCTGGAGCGCGAACCACCCGCCGGGCGCGAGGGCCTCGACCCAGGGGACGACGAGGTCGAGGTGCCGGGGCACCCACTGCAGCGTCGAGCTCGTGACGACGACGTCGGGCGCCTGGCCGAGCGAGGCGGGGTCCCAGTCGCGCAGGTCGCACTGCACCCACTCGACGCGGCCGGCGGTGTCGAGGTCGCGGGCCGCCTCGAGCATCGACTCGGCGGCGTCGACCCCGACGACGCGCGCGTCGGGCCACAGCGCGGCGAGCGCGAGGGTCGCCGGCCCGTGGCCGCACCCGAGGTCGACGACGAGCGCGGGGTCCTGCGCCCCGACCTGGGCGACGAGGTCCGAGAGCGGCCGCGAGCGCTCGCGGGCGAAGCGCCCGTAGGCGGACGGGTCCCAGCTCGACGTGCTCATCGCGGCCTCCTCGACACGGGCGACGGCCCGGCACGCCGGTTTCTCGACGTCAAGAAGTTTGACGAGGAGTAGCATCGCGCCATGGCCGCTGACGACGTCGACCGTATCGTCTCCGCCTGGCGGCGCGAGCGACCCGACCTCGACGTCACGCCGCTCGAGGTGCTCTCCCGCGTCTCGCGGCTCGCCCGGCGCCTCGACCTCGCCCGGGGCCGCGCCTTCGCCGGCACGGGCCTCGAGGGCTGGGAGTTCGACGTGCTGTCGGCGTTGCGCCGCCGCGGCGAGCCCTACGAGCTGAGCCCGGGGCAGCTGGTCGCCGAGACGCTCGTGACGAGCGGGACGATGACCAACCGGGTCGACCGGCTGCTGGCGCGCGGCTACGTCGAGCGGCGCCCCGACCCGGGCGACCGCCGCGGGGTCATCGTCCGCCTCACCCCCGAGGGCACGGCCGTCGTCGACGCCGCGCTCGACCGGCTGCTCGCGAGCGAGCGCGAGCTGCTCGCCGAGCTCGGCCCCGACGAGCGCGACGGGCTCGCCGCCCTCCTGCGCCGCCTGCTGCGCCCCTTCGAGACCGAGCGCTGACCGGCGGGGGCCGCCACGGTCAGTGGTCGAGCGCCCCCTCCACCCAGCGCAGCAGCCACGGCCCGCGGTCGGTGACCTCGGCGGCGTCGCCGACGCCCTCGGTGACGACGTCCCAGCCGTGGGCCGACCCCTCGAGCCGCACGCGGTCCTTGTGCGCGCTCGGCGAGGCCTCGACCGCGGCGTCGAGCACGTCGCCGTCGATGCCGTCGTCCCCGTCGGACGACACGACGAGGAGAGGGACGGTCGTCGCGCGGGCCGCCGTCACGGCGTCGGGCACGCCCTCCCACCGCTCCGGCCCGGACAGGTCGACGACGGCGTCGGCCCCGGCGGCCTGACCGACCCCGAGGGCGCGGGCGCCGCCCATCGACGCGCCGACGACCGCGACCCGCTCGGCCCCGCTCGCGCGGGCCCGGTCGACCGCGGCCGCCACCTGGGCCCGTCCGTCCGCCGTGGTGGCGTCCGTGCACCGGGACGCGCCGTGGACGCAGTCGTCGACCGCGAGCGCGAGCATCCCGTGCTCCCCGAGCCAGCGCGCGTACGGCACCCAGCCGCAGAACCCGCCGGCTCCCGTCTGGTGCAGCAGGACGACGGCCCGCCGCCCCGAGCCGTAGGTGGCCCCGGTCATCCCGGACCCGTCCGGCGCCTCGACCGTGACGATCCGGCCCGGGGCGCTGCTCAGACAGCGCTCGGCGACGGTCGTGACGGCGGCCGTCGGCAGCGGGGCCGGGGTGGTCGGCGACGTCGCCGTCGTGGGGCCTCCGCCCGCGCACCCGGCGGCGACGAGCACCGCCGCGACCGCCCCGACCCGCCGACCACGACCGCCCCGCCTCATATGTCGACTGTGACATATCGGGCTAGCCTGCGTCCATGCCCTCGGACCTCGGTTACGCCCTCCTCGGGCTGCTCGCCCGGCGTCCGTCGACCGGCTACGAGCTCGCGCGGCGGATGCAGCGTCCCGTCGGCTTCTTCTGGACCGCCGGCCACAGCCAGGTCTACCCGGAGCTCGCCCGGCTCGAGGACGACGGTCTCGTCGAGCACGACGAGGTCCCGGGGCGCGGGCCGCTGCCCACCAAGCGCTACCGCCCGACCGCGGCGGGGCTGGACGCACTGCGCACCTGGGTGGTCGCCGACCTCGCGCCCCAGCCGGTGCGCGACCTCGAGGTGCTGCGCCTGTGGTCGCTCTGGGTCGTCGAGCCCGAGGCCGCCGCCGGGCTCGTCGAGCGGGTGCGCGCCGGCCACGCCGAACGTCTCGCCGCCTACGAGGCCGACCTCGCCTCGCTCGCGGGCGACCCCGCCGCGCTCGAGCCCGACTCCCCCGCCTTCGCCAGCCGGCTGACGCTCGAGGGCGGGCGGCTGACCCGCCGCGCGGCCCTCGAGTGGTGCGACCTCATGCTCGCCGAGCTGCGCCGGCCGCGCTGAGCCCCGGCGTCAGCCGACGACGTCGGCGGCCTCGAGCCACTCGAGCTCGAGGACCTCGCGCTCGTCGACGACCTCGCGCAGCTCGCGGTTGAGCTCGAGGACGCGCCCGTGGTCGGTCGCGGCCTCGGCCATCGCCGCGTGCAGGCGCTCCTCGCGCGTCGCGAGGCGCTGCAGCTGCTTCTCGACGCGCGCCATCACCTTGCGCGCCTCGCGCACCTCGGCCGGGTTCGGGCCGGGGGCGGCCGCCGCCGCGGGAGCGGGCGCCGCACCACCGGGCACCTCGCGCACCCCGCCGCCGCTCTCGACGAGGGCGTGCCGCAGGCGCAGGTACTCCTCGACGCCGCCGGGCAGGTCGCGCAGGACACCGTCGCCGAGCAGCGCGAGCTGCCGGTCGCAGACCCGCTCGAGGAGGTACCGGTCGTGCGAGACGACGACGAGCGTGCCGGCCCAGCCGTCGAGCAGGTCCTCGAGCGAGGTGAGCGTGTCGATGTCGAGGTCGTTCGTCGGCTCGTCGAGGAGGAGGACGTTCGGCTCGTCCATGAGCAGGCGGGTCAGCTGGAGGCGACGGCGCTCGCCGCCGCTGAGGTCGCCGACGCGCGTCTGCTGCTTGGGACCGGTGAAGCCGAGGCGCTGCGCGAGCTGCGAGGCCGTCAGCTCCTTGGGGCCGAGGCGCACGACGGCACGGACGTCCTCGACCGCCTCGATGACGCGGCGGTCCGCCCACGCGTCGAGCTCGCGGACCTCCTGGGTGAGGTGCGCCAGCCGCACGGTGACCCCGACCTTGCGCTTACCCGCCGCGAGCTCCGCCTCGCCCGCGAGGGCCCGCAGGAGCGTCGACTTGCCGGCGCCGTTGACCCCGACGAGGCCCACGCGGTCGCCCGGCCCGAGCCGCCACGTGAAGCGGTCGAGCAGGACGCGGTCGCCGACGGTGAGGCGCGCGTCGAGCAGGTCGACGACGTCCTTGCCGAGGCGCGTCGTCGCGAAGCGCATCAGCTCGACGTCGTCGCGCGCCGGCGGCTCGTCGGCGATGAGCGCGTTCGCGGCGTCGATGCGGAACTTCGGCTTGCTCGTGCGCGCGGGCGGGCCCCGGCGCAGCCACGCGAGCTCCTTGCGCAGCAGGTTGTCACGCCGGTCGGCGACGACGCCGGCCATCCGCTCACGCTCGGCCCGGGCGAGCACGTAGGCGGCGTACCCGCCCTCGTACTGGTGCACGGCGCCGTCCTGCACCTCCCACGTCCGGGTCGCCACCGCGTCGAGGAACCAGCGGTCGTGGGTGATGACGACGAGGCCGCGCGAGGGCCCCGCGAAGCGCTCGACGAGGTGCTCGGCCAGCCAGGCGACGCCCTCGACGTCGAGGTGGTTGGTCGGCTCGTCGAGGAGCAGCAGGTCCGGCGCGGCGACGAGGAGCGCCGCGAGGGCGATCCGGCGCCGCTCGCCGCCGGACAGCGGGGCGACCGGGCCGTCGAGACCGCCGACGAGGGGCGCGTCGAGGCCGCCGAGCAGCCCGACGAGGACGTCGCGGACCCGGGCGTCGGCGGCCCACTCGTGCTCGGCCATCCCCGAGAGGACGGACTCCCGGACGGTCGAGGCGGGGTCGAGGGTGTCGGCCTGGGTGAGGACCCCGGTCCGCAGCCCGCCGACCCGCGCGACGCGGCCGTCGTCGGGCTCGCGGTCGCCGGAGAGGACGCGCAGCAGGGTCGTCTTGCCGCCGCCGTTGCGGCCGACGACGCCGATCCGGTCGCCACCGGCGACGCCGAGGGAGAGGGCGTCGAGCACCTGGGTCGTGCCGAGGGCCAGGGAGGCGCGCTCGACGGAGACGAGGCTCGCCACTAGTCGACCCGGTGGTGGAGGACCTGGGCGCCGTGCACCGGGCCGGTGGCCCGCCGCACGTCACGGACGACCCCGCTCGCCGTGAGCGCCACGGCGAGGTCGATGCCGGCCTCGGAGCCGTCGACGAGGAAGGCGATGGTCGGGCCGGAGCCGGAGACGATGCCGCCGAGCGCGCCGTACTCCATCCCGGCCGCGAGCACCTCGCCGAGGTCCGGGCGCAGGCTGACGGCGGCGTCCTGGAGGTCGTTGGTCAGCTGGGGCGCGAGCTCGTGCGGGTCGCCGGTGCGCAGCGCCGCCATGAGCGCCGGGGTCGCGACCGGGGCCGGGACGTCGGAGCCGGCGCGCAGCCGGTCGCACTCGGCGTAGACGGCCGGGGTCGAGAGACCGCCGTCGGCGAGCGCGAGGACCCAGTGGTAGGTGCCGCGGGCCAGCACCGGCGCGAGGAGCTCCCCGCGGCCGCTGCCCATCGCGGTGCCGCCGGCGACGAGGAACGGGACGTCGCTGCCGAGCTGGGCGGCGACGGCCTCGAGCTCGTCGCGCTCGAGGTCGAGCTCCCACAGCTGGTCGAGGGCGACGAGCGTCGCGGCCGCGTCGGCGGACCCACCGGCCATCCCCCCGGCGACGGGGATGCCCTTGCGGATGCTCACGTGCACCGGGTCGGCGTCGCAGCGGCGGGCGAGGAAGCGTGCGGCGCGCAGCGCGAGGTTGTCGCCGTCGGTCGGCACGCCGTCGGCGAGCGCGCCCGAGACCGACACGCCCCACGCGTCGGCCGGCGCGACGGTGACCTCGTCGTACAGGCTGACGGCCTGGTAGACGGTGGAGAGGTCGTGGTAGCCGTCGTCGCGGACGGGACCCACGAGGAGCTCGAGGTTGACCTTGGCCGGGACGCGCACGGTGACGGCGCCGGGCGCGGTGGGGGCCGAGGTCATGGCTTCACCCTAGTCAGAGCCGGGGCGTGCGCCGCGCGCAGTGCGCGGCGCAGGCTCAGCCCTCGACGGCGCGCGACGCGGTGCGGGCGGCCGCGATCCGCGCGAAGGCCGCGACGTCGAGCTGCTCGCCGCGGGTGCGCGGGTCGACGCCCGCGGCGACGAGGGCCTCCTCGGCGGCGGCGGGCGACCCCGCCCACCCGGCGAGCGCGGCGCGCAGGGTCTTGCGCCGCTGGGCGAACGCGGCGTCGACGACGGCGAACACCTCCGGGCGGGTCGCGGTCGTCTCCGGCGCCGGGCGCCGCGTGAACGCGACGAGCCCGCTGTCGACGTTGGGCACGGGCCAGAAGACGCTGCGTGGCACCTGACCGGCCAGGCGGACGTCGGCGTACCAGGCGGCCTTGACGCTCGGCACGCCGTAGGTGCGCGAGCCGGGCGGGGCGGCCAGCCGCTCGGCGACCTCGAGCTGCACCATGACGAGGACCGTCCGCAGCGAGGGGAACAGCTCGAGCATCCGCAGCACGACGGGCACGGAGACGTTGTAGGGAAGGTTCGCGACGAGCGCGGTGGGCGGCGGCCCGGGCAGGTCGGTGACGGCGAGGGCGTCGGCGGGGACCACCTCGAGCCGGTCCGCCAGGCCGGGCGCTCGCGCCGCGGCGGTGGCGGGCAGGGCGCCGGCCAGGGTCGGGTCGACCTCGACGGCCACGACCCGCCGGACGACGGGGAGGAGGGCGAGGGTCAGGCTGCCGAGGCCCGGCCCGACCTCGACGACCACGTCGTCGGGGCCGACGCCCGAGACCCGGACGATGCGGCGCACGGTGTTGCCGTCGACGACGAAGTTCTGCCCCCACTGCTTCGTCGGCCGGATGCCGAGGCGCGCGGCGACCTCCCGGACGTCCGCGGCCCCGAGGAGGGCGGCGTCGGGGGCGTTCTCGGGCTCGCTCACGCGGTCACCCTAGCCACGGCGCGGCGCGACGTCCGCCGCGGTCCCGGACGCGCGAGGACCCCGGGTCGCTCGACCCGGGGTCCTCGGACGGTCCGCGGCGCCGGCGGGGGCGCCACGGTGCGGTGTCAGGCCGCGTGCGCGCAGCCCCAGGGCGAGAGCCCGGCCTTGGCGTAGTAGCGGTTGGCGACCGTGATCTGCTCGGCGCGGCTCGCGAGGTCGGCGCGCGGGGCGAAGTCGTCGCCGCCGTAGGCCAGCCACGACGCGGTGGCGAACTGCAGGCCGCCGTAGTAGCCGTTGCCGGTGTTGATCGACCAGTTGCCGCTGGACTCGCACTGGGCGATGCGGTCCCACATCGCCGCGTTGGCGAGGTTGATCCCGGCGCCCGAGGTGTTGCCGGCGCTGCGCGGGGCGGACGAGGAGGACGACGACGAGGAGACGGCGGCCTTCTTCGTGCCGACCTTGACGACGGCGGCGACGGGCTTCTTGGTGACGACGGTCTTGACGACCTTCGTCCCGCTCAGCTTGCCGTTGACGTAGCGCAGCTCGCGGGTGACCTTCTTCGAGCCGGCCTTGCCGGCGGTGACGGTCTTCGTCGTGCCCGCGGCCATCGAGGAGTCGTTCGTCCGGGTGGTCTTGAAGGAGACGGACTCGGTCTTGGTCTGCGTCTTCGTCTCGATGCGCGTGAGGGTGATGGTCATCCCGTCGCGGACGGCGGTGGTGACCCCCGGGTCGACGGTGTCGTCGGCGTCGTGCTCGATGCCGAGCTGGCCGAAGACCGCGGCGACCTGCGGGGCGGTCGTCGTCACGGTGCGGCGCTTGCCGCCGTCGAGGATGGTCACGTCCTTCGGCGTCGTCACCGACAGGGCGAGGCCCTCACGACCGAGGGTCTGCGAGCGGGACGCGGTGAGGACCGCGCCGTCGGCGCGCACCCCGACGTCGCGCAGCGCGGCGTCGACGGTCGTGGCCGTCGTCCAGTACTCGCGGCGCTGGCCGTCGACGGTCACGACGAGCTTGCGCCCGTAGCGGACCGAGATGTGGTCGCCGTCGGAGATGGCGGCGTCGAGCGACGGCACGACGACGTCGTGCTCACCGACCGAGATGTCGCTCTTCTCGAGGGCGTCGCGGACGGTGCCGCCGAACACGTGGACCGACCGGGGGGACCCGTCGACGGTCAGCGCGACCGCCTTGTCGAGGTGGGCGACCCCGATCGAGCCTGCGGCGACGGCGAGGGCGGCCACGCCCTGGGCGGCATGGCGGATCGTGCGAGAGAGCAAGAGGACTCCAGGGTTGAACGTCCCGGGCACCGGCGCCGGACGTCGACCCGATCGGGCCCCGACCGGTGGGGTCGGGTGTGCCGTCCCGGGCCCCGGCGGCACTGCCGGATCCTGGCCTGACACACGACGTCCGGGGCGTTCCGACCCCGGCCATCTGCCTCCACCGTGACGGACGCCCCACGGACAGGTCAAGTTTCGGTAACGGGGGTCTCTCAGGAAGACCCGTTCGGGGAACCCGGATCCGTCACACCAGTCACACGAGCCACATCCACCACTGTGGGATGTGTCACCCTCGGTCGGGCGCCGTCACCAGGGGCCGTAGAGCCGCTCGGCGTTCTCCGACAGCGCCTCGCAGAGCGTCGGCACGGCCACCCCGAGCACCGAGGCCATGACCCGCACGGTGAGCGGCACGAGCATCGGGCTGTTGCTCGCCCCGCGCCAGGGGTGCGGCGTCAGGTACGGCGCGTCGGTCTCGACGAGGAGCAGCTCGAGCGGGGTGACGGCGAGCGCGTCGCGCAGCTCCTTGGCGCTCTTGAACGTCACGGTGCCGCTGAAGGAGAGGTGGTAGCCCCGGCTCACGCACTCGCGGGCGGTCTCGACGCCACCCGAGAAGCAGTGCATGACCGTGCGGTCGGGGGCGCCGGCGTCGGCCAGGACACGGAGCACGTCGTCGTGGGCGTCCCGGTCGTGGATCTGGAGGGCCAGCCCGGTGCGCTTGGCGATCTCGACGTGCGCGCGGAACGACTCCTCCTGCACCGCGTGCCCGTCGGGGCCGGTGCGGTAGAAGTCCAGGCCGGTCTCGCCGACGACCCGCACCCGGGGCCGGCCGGCCAGCTCCTCGACACGCGCGAGCTGCGCGTCGAGCTCACCGCGCGCCGCGAGCCCGGGGACCTCGTTGGGGTGCAGCGCCACGCCGGCGAGCACGGACGGGTGCGCCTCGGCCGCCGCGACCGCGAACTCGTTGCCGGTCGGGTCGCAGCCCACCTGGACGACCCGGTCGACGCCGACGCGCGCCGCGGCCCGCAGGACCGGCCCGAGGTCGTCGACCCCGACCGTCTCGCCCTCCCGGCTGATGTCGAGGTGGGTGTGGTTGTCCACCACCGGGATCGGCAGCGGGTCCGGCGCCTCGGGCTCGCCCCGACGGCTCGGCTGCGACGTCATCCGGGCTCAGCCGCCGGCGCGGGCGAGCTCGTCGTCGACGACGGACTCGTCGAGCTTCGTGAACACCGGGGCCGGCTTGCTGATGGGGGTGCCGACGACGACCGGGCGTGACTCCCAGCGGGGGAAGCCCGAGTAGTCGCCGGTGATGACCGGCCACGAGCGGCCCTCGTCCTCGGGGTCGAGGCCGGTGACCGTCTCGAGCCGGGGCATCGGGACGAGCTCGCCCTCGCCGCCGAGGACCCCGTGGACACGGTTGGCCGCGTGCGGGAGGAACGGCGCGAGGATCGTGTTGAGGTCGCTGACGCACTGGACGAGCGTGTGCAGCACCGTGGCCAGTCGCTCGCGCTGGTCCTCGCCCTTGAGCTTGAAGGGCTCGGTGCGCGACACGTAGGCGTTGACCTCGCCGACGACCCGCATGGCCTCGGCGATGGCCGCCTTCTGCCGGTGCCGTTCGAGCAGCCCTCCGACGGAGTCGAACCCGGCGAGAACCGTTGCTCGGACCTCCTCGTCGACGGGCTCGAGGGTGCCGGGCTGCGGTACCTCGCCGAAGTTCTTCGCGACCATCGCCGCGGTGCGCGAGACGAGGTTGCCCCATCCGGCGACGAGCTCGGAGTTGTTGCGCTGGACGAAGTCGCGCCAGGTGAAGTTGGAGTCCTGGCTCTCCGGGCCGGCCGCGCAGATGAAGTAGCGGATGCCGTCGGGCCCGTAGCGGTCCAGGACGTCGCGCACGAGGACCGTGTAGCCGCGCGAGGTGGAGAACTGCTTGCCCTCCATCGTCAGGTACTCGCTGGAGACGACCTCGGTCGGCAGGTTGAGCTCGCCGAACGTCCCGGGCTCGCCTCCACGAGAACCCTTCCCGGCGTAGCCGAGGAGCTCGGCCGGCCAGATCTGGCTGTGGAAGGTGATGTTGTCCTTGCCCATGAAGTAGTAGGTCAGGGCCTCGGGGTCGTTCCACCACTCGCGCCAGCGCTCGGGCTCGCCGAGCCGGCGCGCCCACTCGATCGAGGCCGACAGGTACCCGATGACGGCGTCGAACCAGACGTAGAGGCGCTTGGCGGGGTTGTCGACCCAGCCGTCGAGCGGCACCGGGATGCCCCAGTCGATGTCGCGGGTCATCGCGCGCGGCTTGATGTCGTCGAGGATGTTGAGGCTGAACTTGATGACGTTCGGCCGCCACGTGCCCGACGCGTCGCGGCCCTCGAGCCACTCGCGCAGCGCGTCCGCGAGCGCCGGCAGGTCGAGGAAGAAGTGCTGCGTCTCGACGAACTCCGGCGTCTCGCCGTTGATCTTGCTGCGCGGGTCGATGAGGTCCTCGGGCTCGAGCTGGTTGCCGCAGTTGTCGCACTGGTCCCCCCGCGCGTCGGGGTAGTGGCAGATGGGGCACTCGCCCTCGATGAAGCGGTCGGGCAGGGTCCGGCCGGTCGACGGCGAGATCGCCCCCTGCTGGGTGCGCTCGACCATGTACCCGTTGAGCCAGTTCTGCCGGAACAGCTCCTGCGCGACCGCGTAGTGGTTCGCGGTCGTCGTGCGCGTGTAGAGGTCGTAGGTGCAGCCGAGGTCGGCGAGCTCGCCGGCGATGACCGCGTGGTTGCGGTCGACGAACTCCCGCGGCGTGACGCCGGCCTGGTCGGCGAGGACGAGGATCGGCGTCCCGTGCTCGTCGGAGCCGCTGACCATGAGCACGTCGTGCCCGGCCATCCGCATGTACCGGCTGAACACGTCGGAGGGCACGCCGAACCCGGCGACGTGGCCGAGGTGACGGGGCCCGTTGGCGTACGGCCAGGCGACGGCGGAGAGGACCTTCATGCCCCGAATCCTAGGCGTCGGCGCCCCGGCGTCCGCGCCGACCACCGTGCGAGCGGGGCCGGTGTCACCGCGTCCACTCGTAGGGCGTCGTCGTCGTGACCCGCACGAGCCCGGACCGCTCGAGGATCGGCCGCGAGTACTCGGTCGAGTCGCTGTGCAGCACCGTCTTCCGCAGGCGCAGGGCCGAGCGGGCGCGGACGGCGGTCAGCGCCCGGTAGATGCCTCGGCCCCGGTACGCGGGGAGCGTGGCGCCGCCCCAGACCCGGCGACCTCGGTCCCCGGCACGGGCTCGAGCCGACCGGAGCTGACGACCAGTCCGTCGGCCTCGGCCACCCACAGCTCCATGTCGGGGTCGCGCGCGAGCCGGAAGAGCAGGTCGTCGGCCCGCCGTGTCGAGACGGGGTCGCCGAAGGCCTCGTCGGCGGCGGCGCTCATCCGGCGCACCTCGGCCTCGCCGGTCACCCGGCGCAGCGTCACTCCGTCGGGCAGGGGGACCTCGACGGCGAGGCCGGCGGCGGGGCCCATCATCACGGACTCGACCTCGCCCGGCACGAAGCCGTGCGCGAGCAGCGCCTCGTGCAGCCCGGGCGCGACGTCGTGGCCGCGGGTCTTCCACTCGACGTCGACGACGGCCGGGTCGGCGCGGAAGCGCTCGAGCGCCGCGCCGACCCAGGCGCGCACGGTCGCCGCGTCGGCGCCCCCGAGGTCGCGGTAGCTGACGAACCCGCGACCCCCCGGGAACGTCGCGAGCCGCAGCGGGCCGAGCCGCTCCACCGAGACCGCGCCGGGGGTCTCGGCGTCGGTGCGCAGCTGGTCGTCGTAGACGCGCAGCAGCGCGGCCGGGTCGGTGTCCATGCCGCGATCCTCCCCCGCGGCCGTCGAGCAGGCCACCGAGTTCATGGCCGGCTACACCGCAGTAAGGGTCGCCACAGCGACGCGTACTGCGGTGTAGCCCGCGACCGGGGAGGGTCCGGCGGGTCCGAGCCACCGGGTTTCCGCTGCTCGGGGCTCGACGGAAATCGTTGGCGCGCTGCGGCATCGGCCTGCCAGGCTCCTCCACGGCCCGGACGGTCCGGGCCGCCATGACGCACACGACAGGACAAGGAGGTGCGTCACCGATGGAGAAGATCACCCCACGGCTCGTCAGCTGGGCCTCGCTGCTCGAGCCCTCGACCCTCGAGCAGGCCGAGCGCACCTCGCGCCTGCCCTTCGTCTTCCCGCACCTCGCGCTCATGCCGGACGCCCACCTGGGCCTCGGCGCGACGGTGGGCTCGGTCATCCCGACCGAGCGGGCCGTCGTGCCGGCCGCGGTCGGTGTCGACATCGGCTGCGGGATGATCGCCGTCCGCACCCAGCTGACGCGCGAGGACCTGGTCGGCCGCGACCTCGCGCCGCTGCGGCGGAGCATCGAGCGGGCCGTCCCGCTGTCGGCGGGCGCCGCGAACCGCACGGTCGTCGCGACCGCGCAGCCGCGGGTCGCCGAGCTCGAGGCGCTCGCCGCCGAGGCCGCGTTCGACCCGGACGCGCGCGCCGGCCGCTGGCGGCTGCAGCTGGGCTCGCTCGGCTCCGGCAACCACTTCATCGAGGTCAGCCTCGACGAGCAGGACCGGGTCTGGGCCTTCCTGCACTCCGGGTCGCGGGGCGTCGGCAACAAGATCGCGCAGCACCACATCGCGGTCGCCCGGCGCCTCATGGAGAAGTTCTGGATCGAGCTGCCCGACCGGGACCTCGCGTACCTCGTCGAGGACACCCCGGAGTTCTGGTCCTACCTGCGGGAGCTGCGGTGGGCGCAGCACTACGCGCTGCTCAACCGCGAGGAGATGATGGACCGGGTCCTGCGCCAGGTGGCGGAGTTCACGGGCACCGACCTCGTCGAGCACGAGCGGGTCAACTGCCACCACAACTTCACCCAGCAGGAGGAGCACTGGGGCCGGACGCTCTGGGTCACCCGCAAGGGCGCCATCGAGGCCCGGGAGGGCCAGCCCGGCCTGGTCCCGGGGTCGATGGGGACCCGGTCGTACGTCGTCGAAGGGCTCGGTGACCGGATGTCGCTCTGTTCCGCGCCGCACGGCGCGGGACGGGCGTACTCGCGGTCGGCGGCCCGGCGTCGGTTCACGCCGGAGGAGCTGCGGGCCGCGATGGCCGGCATCGAGTACCGCGACACCGACGCGTTCCTCGACGAGATCCCCGCGGCGTACAAGGACATCGACGCGGTGATGGCGGACGCCGCCGACCTGGTCCGGGTCCGGCACACGCTGCGGCAGCTCGTCAACGTCAAGGGCGACTGACGCGGGGCCAGGCCTCCCCGGCCCCGAGCCCGCACCCGGCTACACCGCAGGACGTGTCGTCACAGCGACACGTCCTGCGGTGTAGCGCGCGACGGGGAGGGCCCGGTGGGTCCGGGGGCGCCGGAACCGCCGGGGCTACCCTGACGTCGGAGCAGCGCTGTTCCCACCCGGGTGGCCCCGGTCGCCCCCACGCCGAAGGAGGACGCCGTGCTGGCTGCCCTCACCGGGACGGGCCTGTCGGCCGCCGCCGGCCTCAACGCCTACATCCCCTTCCTCGTCGTCGCCCTCGTCGCGCGCTTCACCGACCTGATCGTCCTGCCCGCGGGCTACGAGTGGATGACGAGCGGCTGGGCCATCGGCGTCGGCTCGCTGCTGCTCCTCGCCGAGGTCGTCCTCGACAAGATCCCGGCCGTCGACACCGTCAACGACGCGATCCAGACCTTCATCCGCCCGAGCGTGGGCGGGCTGATCTTCTCGGCGACGAGCGCGGCGTCCGAGATCGACCGGTCGACGTGGATGGCCGACCACCCGTGGGTCGGCGTCGTGCTCGGCGTCGTCGTCGCCGGGCTGGTCCACACCGGGAAGATGGCCGCCCGCCCGGTGGTCAACGGCGCCACCGTCGGGCTCGGCGCCCCGGTCGTCTCGACCGTCGAGGACGGCGCGTCGATCGGCCTGTCGGTCGTCGCGATCCTCGCGCCGGTCTTCGTCGTCGTCGCCCTCGGCCTGCTCGCCTGGCTGCTCGTGTGGATGTGGCTGCGGGTCCGCGAGTGGCGACGGTCCCGGCGCCCTCCGACCTACGCCGGTCCCTGAGCCGGGCTCAGCCGCGGTCAGCCCTCCGGGGCCGGCGGGACCTCGGGGGTCGGCGGGACCTCGGGGGTCGGCAGGTCGGGGCGCTCCCCCGCGGCCGGCGGGGCCCACGTGGTGGCGGAGCCCCACGCCCCGAAGGCCAGGTCGACGGCCCCGGTGCCGGTGACGACGGCCCGCACCAGCTCGGCGCTGCCGTCGGCCGCCACGTAGAGCCGGGCCCCGGTGCGCGCCTCCCCGAGCCGCCACACCGCTCGCCCGTCGAGGTCGAGCGGCACGACGGTGCGGGTGCTGGCGCCGAGGCGGGCCACCGCCGGCGCGTCGAGCAGCCCGGTGAGGAGGGCGCGCAGCGTCTCGCCGCCCGCGCTCGCGGCGAGCGCGGCGTCGACCGGCACCCAGCGCCCGACGCGGGACGCTGCCGCGGAGCGCGGGACCAGGGCGCGCCACCACTCCTCGTCACCGGCCAGCCAGTGCGCCCCGGCGACGGTGAGGACGGCCCCGACGCCCCGCCCGCGGGCGGCCCGGACGAGCCGCTGGTCGGTGCCGTCGGCCGCGCCCTCGAGCGCGACGCGCACGGTCGCCGTCCCGGCCCCGAGAGAGCCGACGACCCGGGCGGAGTCGGCCGACAGCGCGGAGGTGCGCACGTCGGCGAGCACCTGCGACTCGGTGGGCGGGGGCGCCTGCGGCGTCGGGGTCGGGGCCGCGGACGTGGGCTGCTCCAGCCGCAGCCCCGCGCACCCGCCGAGCACGCCCGTCCCGGCGAGCGCGAGCGCCGAGCGCCGCGTCACCACCGGCCACTCCCCTCGTGTCACCGCTCCCCCCGCTCCGCTCACCGGTCGTGCAGCGCCCGCACGAGGAGGGGGACGGCCGAGCGCAGGAACGGCTCGCGCTCCACGGCGGGCATCCGCACCGCCGTGACGAGCAGGCCCTCGACCGCCGCGACGACGACGACCGCGTCCTCGGCGGGGGACGCCTTGCCGGCGAGGACCCCCATCCGCTCGACCGTGCCGAGGAGGCCGCGGCGCCACCGCCCGAACACCTCGACGAGGTCGGGCTGGCGGGCGGCCTCGAGCGACAGCTCGGCCTGGGCGCGCACGAGCGCCGGCTCGCGGACCCAGCCGACGGTCAGGTCGGTCACCGCGGCGGAGACGGCGTCGGCGTCCCCCGCGCAGTCGGCGAGCTCCTCCCCCAGCTCCTCGACGCGGCGCTCCAGCGTGCCGCCGACGTGCTCGGCGAGGGCGACGAGGAGGGCCACCCGGGTGCGCAGGTAGGCCGAGCAGGTGCCCTCCGGCAGACCCGCCCGGCGGTCGACGGCCCGGTGGGTGAGACCGCGCAGACCGCTCTCGGAGACGACGTCGACGGCGGCGGCGAGCAGCTCGGCGCGGCGGCCGGTCGGCACGGCGGGGCGACCGGGCGGGGGCGTCGCGGCGGTGGGGGTCATCGGCGTCATTGTGCCTCCCGCCACCCGGTCGCCGAGGACCCGGGAACAACGGCTTGCCCCCGCGCCTTCTACATCAGTAGAATCGTCTACAGAAGTAGAAGGAAAGGACACCACCATGGGAACCCTCACCGGCCTCTCGGTCATCGCCACCACGCTCCTCTGGACCAGCCTCGTGCTCGGGGTCGTCGTCGTCGGGCTCACCCTCGCCGTCGTCCTGCCCGCCCTCGGCCGCACCCGTGAGGACCGCCGGCGGCGCCACCTGGGCATCCCGGCCTACTACGGCCTGGCCGCCGCCCACTGACCCACCCCGACGCGGAGGGCCCCCGACCACGTGGTCGGGGGCCCTCCGGGCGTGCGGGCCGAGGTCAGGGCGTGACGACCTTGGAGGCCGGCGGCGCGGAGAAGGTGTCGACGTCGTCCCAGCTGTCGAAGGTGAGCTCGCCGGCGTCCTTGCCGCCGACGACGATCTTCACGAGGCGCTCGGTCTTCGGGTCCACCCAGATCTCGCTGCCCGAGCCGTCCGAGGCGACCCAGACCTCCTTGCCGTCCTCGGTGCGCGTCTCGACCTCGCTCGTCAGCTTCTCGAGGGTCGAGAGCTCGCTCTCCTCGAACATCTGGTCCAGCAGCGCGCCCAGCGTGAGGTCCCCGAACTGCTTGGCGTCGGAGCCGGAGATCGCGACGTACTTGCCGACGAGCAGCTTGGCCGCCGAGGCGTCGCCGGTCTGCTCGGTCCAGAAGGCCTTGTCGGCCGACATGTAGTACTTCTTCGTGACGGTGAGGATCTCGGCGGTGCCCTGGCCGATGCCGATGGTCGTCTTCTGGTTCGAGCCGTCGGCCTGCCCCTCGATCTCGAGGGCGACCGTCTCGCCGCCCTGCGTGACCTTGCCGTCGAGGTGGCCGGACTTCGCGGCGAGGGAGGCGGTGCGGACCTTGGTGTAGAGCTCGCCCATCGAGGGCTGCTCCGGCTCCGCGGGGGCCGACGTCGTGGGGGCCGAGGAGCTCGCGGCGGCGGAGGCCGCCGTCGTCGAGGCGTCGGTGGAGGAGCCGCCGCAGCCCGCGAGGGCGAGCGCGACGACGGAGGCGGTGGCCAGGCCGGCGGCGGCGCGGCGGGCAGGACGGATCGAGGACATGCGAAGAACCTTCGGGGTGCGAGCCGTCGGAGGGGACGGCGGTCGTGGCGGCCCGCCCCACGCGGGCGAGCGGCGTCACTGTATCCGGCACGCGGGTCGGCGCCCGTCACGAACTGCGGGAACTCGCAGGGGGAGCCGGCGTCCAGCGACCTCCCAGCGACCGTGCAGGCCCGCGCGCGGGGAGGAGACCTACGCTGGCCCGCATGCCGCGCCGCCACCTCACCGAGACCTGGCTGGTGCTCGGTGTCTCCCTCGGGTCCTCCGCGATCTACGCGCTCCTGCGCATCGTCGACCGCCTGACCCGCCCCGAGGCGCTCTCGCAGCAGACCGCCGCGATGAACACCTCGGTCACCCCCGACCGGCCCTGGCTCGACGTCACCTACCAGCTCGTCGGCATCGGCCTCGCGCTCGTCCCGGTGCTGCTGGCCCTCCACCTGCTGCGGCGCGACGACCCCGACGAGCCGCACACGATGGGGTTCGACCTGCGGCGGCCCGCCCAGGACCTGTGGCGCGGGGCGGCGCTCGCGGCCGTCGTCGGCATCCCGGGTCTCGGGCTCTACCTCGTCGCGAAGGCGGTCGGGCTCAACACGACCGTGGCCGCCGCCAACCTCGTCGGGGCCGCGTGGTTCACCGTGCCGCTGCTCGTCCTCGCCGCCGCCCAGAACGCCGTGCTCGAGGAGACGATCATGGTCGGCTACCTCTTCCGCCGGTGGGGGCAGGCCGGCTGGGGCACCTGGCGGGTCATCGTCACCTCCGCCGTCATCCGCGGCAGCTACCACCTGTACCAGGGCTTCGGCGGCTTCGTCGGCAACGTCGTCATGGGCCTGCTCTTCGGCTGGCTCTATACGCGGACCAAGCGCGTCATGCCGCTCGTCGTCGCGCACACGATCCTCGACGTCGTCGCGTTCGTCGGGTACGCCCTCGTCAAGCCCCACGTCTCCTGGCTCTGACGCGCCACCCCGCACACGCAGGAGCTCCCGCGGCGCGCACGAGGTCGTGCGTGCCGCGGGAGCTCCCGGGAGACCTCAGCCGCGCAGGGCCGCGCGCAGGTCCTTGTTGAGCGTGGAGATGACGTCTTGCGGGATGCCCTTGGGGCAGGCCTGCGAGCAGGCACCGACGTTGGTGCAGCCGCCGAAGCCCTCCTCGTCGTGCTGGTCGACCATCGAGACGACGCGGGCCATCCGCTCCGGCTGCCCCTGGGGCAGCTCGGAGAGGTGGGTGACCTTGGCGCCCATGAAGAGCATCGCCGAGGCGTTCGGGCAGGCCGCGACGCAGGCGCCGCACCCGATGCACTCGGCCGCCATGAACGCGCGGTCGGCCGCCGGCTTCGGGACCGGGGTCGCGTGGGCGTCGGGGGCCGCACCGGTGTTGACCGAGACGTAGCCGCCGGCCTGGATGATCCGGTCGAACGCGCCGCGGTCGACGACGAGGTCCTTGATGACCGGGAAGGCGTTGGCCCGCCACGGCTCGATCGTGATGACCTCGCCGTCGCGGAAGCTGCGCATGTGCAGCTGGCAGGTCGTCGTCTTCTCGGGGCCGTGCGCCTCGCCGGAGATCATGAGCCCGCACATGCCGCAGATGCCCTCGCGGCAGTCGGAGTCGAACGCGATGGGCTCCTCGCCCTTGGCGTTGAGCTGCTCGTTGAGGACGTCGAGCATCTCGAGGAAGCTCATGTCCGGGCTGATGTCGCTGACCTTGTAGGTCATCAGCTCCCCCGTGTGCCGGGGCCCGGCCTGGCGCCAGATCTTGAGGGTCAGGTTCATGATCGGGGTCCTCGCGAAGTATCGGAGTCGGGTCCCACGCTCTGCGTGGGAGGGACGAACGTAGAACTTCGTGGGGTGATCACTTGTAGCTCCGCTGCTTGAGTTCGATCGCTTCGTACACGAGGTCCTCCTTGTGCAGGACCGGCTGCTGCATCTCGCCCAGCGCGTCCCCGCCGCCGAACTCCCACGCGGCGACGTAGAGGAACTCGTCGTCGTGGCGCAGGGCCTCGCCGTCCTCGGTCTGGCTCTCCGCCCGGAAGTGGCCGCCGCACGACTCGCGCCGGTGCAGGGCGTCGATGCACATGAGCTCGCCGAGCTCGAGGAAGTCGGCGACGCGGCCGGCCTTCTCGAGGCTCTGGTTGAGCGTGTCGCCCGAGCCGAGGACCCGGACGTTGCGCCAGAACTCCTCGCGCAGGCCGCGGATGAGGTCGATGGCCTTGAGCAGGCCCTCCTCGCTCCGCTCCATCCCGCAGTACTCCCACATGATGTTGCCGAGCTCGCGGTGGAAGGAGTCGACGCTGCGCTCGCCGCGGATCTCGAGGAGCCGCTTCGTGCGCTGCTCGACCGAGGTGCGGGCCTCGACGACCTGCGGGTGCTCCTGCGTCAGCTTGTCGAACGGCCCCTTCGCGAGGTAGTCGCGGATGGTGTTCGGCAGGACGAAGTAACCGTCCGCCAGCCCCTGCATGAGGGCCGAGGCACCGAGGCGGTTCGCGCCGTGGTCGGAGAAGTTGGCCTCGCCGATGACGAAGAGGCCGGGGATCGTCGACTGGAGGTCGTAGTCGACCCAGAGGCCACCCATGACGTAGTGGACCGCCGGGTAGATGCGCATCGGCGTCTCGTACGGGTTCTCGCCCGTGATCCGGGCGTACATGTCGAAGAGGTTGCCGTACTTCGACTCCACCGCGTCCCGGCCGAGGCGCTGGATGGCGTCGGCGAAGTCGAGGTAGACCCCGCGCCGGAAGTCGCCGACCATCGGGCCGACGCCGCGGCCCTCGTCGCAGACGTTCTTCGCCTGGCGGGAGGCGATGTCGCGCGGGACGAGGTTGCCGAACGAGGGGTAGATCCGCTCCAGGTAGTAGTCGCGGTCCTCCTCGGCGATGTCGCGCGGGTCCTTGTCGCAGTCCTCGCGGTTCTTCGGCACCCAGATGCGGCCGTCGTTGCGCAGGGACTCCGACATGAGGGTCAGCTTCGACTGGTGCTCGCCGGAGACCGGGATGCACGTCGGGTGGATCTGCGTGTAGCAGGGGTTGGCCATGTAGGCGCCCTTGCGGTGCGCGCGCCACGTGGCGGTGACGTTGCTGCCCATCGCGTTCGTCGAGAGGAAGAAGACGTTGCCGTAGCCGCCGGAGCCGAGGACGACCGCGTCGGCGAGGTGGGTCTCGATCTCGCCGGTGACGAGGTCGCGGACGATGATGCCGCGCGCGCGGCCGTCGACGACGACGACCTCGAGCATCTCGTGGCGGGTGAACTGCTCGACGGTGCCGGCGGCGACCTGCCGCTCGAGCGCCTGGTAGGCGCCGATGAGCAGCTGCTGGCCGGTCTGGCCGCGGGCGTAGAACGTGCGGGAGACCTGGACCCCGCCGAAGGAGCGATTGTCGAGGAGGCCGCCGTACTCGCGGGCGAACGGGACGCCCTGCGCGACGCACTGGTCGATGATGTTCGCGCTCACCTCGGCGAGGCGGTAGACGTTGGTCTCGCGGGAGCGGTAGTCGCCGCCCTTGACCGTGTCGTAGAAGAGGCGGAAGACGGAGTCGCCGTCCTCCTTGTAGTTCTTCGCCGCGTTGATGCCACCCTGGGCAGCGATCGAGTGCGCCCGGCGCGGGGAGTCCTGGAAGCAGAACACCTTGACGTTGTAGCCGGCCTCGCCGAGGGTCGCGGCGGCCGACCCGCCCGCGAGCCCGGTGCCGACGATGATGACGTCGAGCTTGCGGCGGTTGGCCGGGTTGACGAGGGAGGCCTCGAACTGGCGCTGGCGCCACTTGCCGGCGATGGGGCCGGCGGGGGCCTTGCTGTCGGCGACGGGCTCGCCCTCGCGGTACAGGCCGTGGGCGATGCCGGCGTTGACGGTGGTCTCGGTCATCGGTCAGTGCCTCACTTGATCAGGCCGAAGAGGATGGACAGGGGCGGGATCAGGAACCCGACGACGATCACCGCGGCGACGACGTGGCCGATGGTCTTGGCGCGGCGGTAGGCGTGCGGGGTGGCGGTCCAGCCGAGGGTCTGCTGCGCGCTGAACGTGCCGTGCGAGAGGTGGAAGGCGAGCGCCACCATCGCGAGCACGTAGATGAGCGTGTTCCACGGGACCTGGAAGCTCGCGACGACGAGCTCGTAGGGGTTGTTCTGGATCGAGGCGCCCTGCTTGTCGCCGTTGACCGAGAACTTGAGGATCGTGAACTGCAGCAGGTGCCACACGAGGAAGAGGAGCAGGAAGACCCCGCCCCAGCGCATCCACGCGGTGCGCATCGCGGTCTTGACGGCCGCGTACTTGGTGCGGCGGGCGTTGCCGGCCCGGCTCCACAGCGTGAAGGCCGCGTACGCGTGGCCGACGAGGCTGAGGATCAGCACGACGCGGATGACCCAGAGCAGGCCGGCGTACGGGAGCATCGGCTCGCCGAGGGTGCGCAGGTGCTCGGCGTAGGTGTTGAACGACTCCTCACCGCCGAGTGCCTTGAGGTTGCCGTACATGTGCAGGAGCACGTACCCGATGAACACCAGGCCGGTCCCCGCCATGAGGATCTTCAGGCCGATGGTGGTGCGCCGGGCCGTCGCTGCAGGTCGCGAGGATGTCTTGGTGGCCACGAACGGAAACCCTATCCCCGGCCTCCGACGGGATCGAGCGGTGTCGAGGGTGGGCCGGTGTGAGATGCGCCCGGTTACCCCGAGGTAGACCGGGCCCCGCGGCGGCCTCAGGTGCGCCGGGCGGCGACCGCGGCGTCGTAGAGGACCTTCTTCGACAGCCCCGTGGCGGAGGCGACCTCGGCGCACGCGTCCTTGAGCCGCTCACCGGCGGCGGCGCGGGCGACGACCTCGGCCACGGCGTCCTCGAGGCTCGCCGACGGTCCGCTCGCCCCCGCGACGACGACCGTGATCTCCCCGCGCGCGTGCTCCTCCGCCCACCCCGCGAGCTCGGCCAGCCCGCCGCGGCGGACCTCCTCGTAGGTCTTGGTCAGCTCGCGGCAGACGGCCGCGGGCCGCTCGCCGCCGAACGCCTCGGCCATCGCCGCCAGGGCGCGGGTGAGGCGGTGCGGCGCCTCGAAGAAGACCATCGTGCGCGGTTCGGCGGCGAGCGCGGCGAGGGCGCGGGCGCGCTCGCCCTCCTTGCGGGGCAGGAACCCCTCGAAGCAGAAGCGGTCGACCGGCAGCCCCGACACCGCGAGCGCCGTGAGGACGGCCGAGGGTCCCGGGACGGCCGTGACGCGGACGCCGGCCTCGACGGCGGCGGCCACGAGCCGGTAGCCGGGGTCGGAGACGGACGGCATCCCCGCGTCGGTGACGACGAGGACGCGTGCGCCGGCGACCAGCTCGGGGACGAGGTCGGCCGCCCTGCCCGACTCGTTGTGCTCGTGGAAGGAGAGGACCCGGCCGGCCGGGGTGACGTCGAGCTCGGCGCACAGCCGACGCAGCCGGCGGGTGTCCTCGGCGGCGACGACGTCGGCGGTGGCCAGCTCCTCGCGCAGGCGCGGGGCCGCGTCGCGGGGGTCGCCGATCGGGGTGGCCGCGAGGACGAGGACGCCGGCGCTCATCCCGCGAGTCTCCCACGCTGCCGGGAACCCGCAGGCCACCCACCTACGATGTGCCGGTGACCCGGACCGAGGAGCTGCGCCACCGCCTGCTCGGGTACCGGCCCACCGACGTCCTCTGGGGCTGGCTCGGCCCGGGGCTCATCGCCCTCGTCGGCGGCCTGCTGCGGTTCTGGCGGCTCGACCGGCCCCAGGCCCTCGTCTTCGACGAGACGTACTACGTCAAGCAGGGCTGGTCGATGGTCCGCTACGGCGTCGAGATGCACACGCTGCGCTCGCTGCAGAAGCCGGACGTGCCCTTCGCGCAGGGCAACCCGGACGTGTTCTCGTCCACCGAGGGCGACTACGTCGTCCACCCACCGGTCGGCAAGTGGGTCATCGGGGCCGGCGAGTGGCTGCTCGGCGCCGACAACGGCTGGGGCTGGCGGTTCTCGGTCGCGCTGCTCGGGACGCTGTCGATCCTCGTCGTGGGGCGGGTCGCGCGGCGGATGTTCGGGTCGACCGCGCTCGGGTGCGTCGCCGCGTTCCTCCTCGCGTTCGAGGGCCTGCACTTCGTGATGTCGCGCACCGGCATCCTCGACATCGTCGTCATGTTCTTCGCCCTCTGCGCGTTCGGGGCGCTGCTCGTCGACCGCGACCGCAGCCGCGAGGTGCTCGCGACGAAGGTCGGGGCGCTGGCCCGCGGCGAGTGGCCGCGCGGTGGCGGCCCGTGGCTCGGCTGGCGGCCGTGGCGCTGGGTTGCCGGGGTGTCGCTCGGGCTGTGCACCGGCACGAAGATCTCGGGGCTGTTCTTCATCGCCGCGTTCGGCCTCATGACGGTCTGGTGGGACATGGGCGCGCGCCGGACCGCGGGGGTGCGGCACTGGGCCCGGGGCGCGCTGCTCGTCGACGCGCCGTTCGCGGTGGTCCAGACGGTCGTGACGGCGGCGGCGGTCTACCTCGTCTCGTGGACCGGCTGGTTCGCCACGAGTGTCGGCTACAACCGGCAGTGGGCGGAGGCGAACCCCGGGCAGGGCGTCCAGTGGCTCCCGCCGGCGCTGCGCAGCCTCGTCGACTACCACCGCCAGCAGTTCGACTTCAACACCACGCTGAGCAGCCCCCACCCGTACCAGTCGAACCCGTGGTCGTGGATGGTCCAGACGCGACCGACGTCCTTCTACTACGAGAGCCCGACCCGCGGTGTCGACGGCTGCACGGTCGACCAGTGCTCGCAGGCCATCAACCCGATCGGGACGATCTCGGTGTGGTGGCTCGGCATCCTCGCGCTGCTCGTCGTCCTCTGGTGGTGGCTCGTGCGCCGCGACTGGCGGGCCGGGGCCATCGCCGCGGGGATGGCCGGGGGCTACCTGCCCTGGTTCCTCTTCCAGGACCGGACGATCTTCACCTTCTACGCGGTCGCCTTCGAGCCCTACGTCGTGCTCGCCGTCACCTTCCTCCTCGGGCTGTGGGTGGGTCGGCGCGCCCACGACCCCGTGCGCTGGAGGACGCGGGTGCTCGTCGTCGGCGGCTACCTCCTGCTGACCCTCGCGCTCTTCGCGTTCTTCCACCCGGTGTACGTCGCCGACACCATCCCGTACGAGCACTGGCACTGGCGGATGTGGTTCCCCAGCTGGATCTGAGCGCCGGCGCCGGCGTCGACGGGGCTGTCAGGGGCCCGGCGTAGGTTGCCGCCATGTTCCTCCTCGGCGACGACCAGCGGCTCGTGCTCAGCGCGAGCGACCTGCGCACGGCGTCGCAGTGCGAGTTCGCCCTCGTCGTGGGGCTCGACGTCGTCCGCGGGCTGCGCGAGGCGGTCGAGGACCCCGACGACGCGATGCTGCGCCGCGTCTCCCAGCTCGGCGACCAGCACGAGAACGCCGAGCTGCGGCGGCTGCACGACCTGCACCGCGGGCGGGTGCGGCAGCTGCCGTCGCCGGCGTACACGCCGGCCGGGCTGGCCGCCGCGATGGACGCAACGCTCGAGGCGCTGGCCTCCGACGCCGCCGTGCTGTCGCAGGCCACGCTGTTCGACGGCTCGTTCGTCGGGCGCGCCGACTTCCTCGAGCGCAGCGACGCGGGATGGGTCGTCAGCGACACCAAGCTGGCCCGCCACGAGAACGTCCCCGCACTGCTGCAGGTCGCGGCCTACGCGGCGCTGCTCGAGGGGGCCGGCGTCCCGGTCGCACCGGTCGCCCGGCTGGTGCTCGGCGACGGCGAGGTGCGCGACGTGCCGCTCGGCGACGTGCTGTCGGTCTACCGGGTCCGGCGGGCTCGCCTCGAGCAGCTGCTCACCGACCACCTCGCCGGCGACGGCCCGGCACGGTGGGGCGACGAGCGCTGGCTGGCGTGCGGGCGGTGCGCCACGTGCACCCCCGAGGTCGAGGCCTCACGCGACCTGCTGCTCGTCGCGGGGATGCGGGGTCCGACCCGGGCCCGCCTGCACGAGGCCGGCGTCCACACGGTGGAGGAGCTCGCGACGCGGACCGAGCCGGTGCCCGACGTCCGGCCGGCGCAGCTCGAGCGGCTCGTCGCCCAGGCGCGGCTGCAGCTGCGCCAGGACGCCGACCCCGAGGGCGCCGTGTCGTACGAGCTCGTCGACACCGAGGCGCTGCGCCGGATGCCTCCGCCCGATCCCGGTGACGTGTTCTTCGACTTCGAGGGCGACCCGCTGTGGCACGAGCGCGGCTCGGGCGACTGGGGGCTGGAGTACCTCTTCGGGATGGTCGAGGTCGACACCGGCGAGCAGGAGTTCCGGCCCTTCTGGGCGCACGACCGGGCCGGCGAGAAGCAGGCGCTCATCGACTTCGTGCAGCACGTGACGCAGCGCCGGCGCCGCTTCCCCGGCCTGCACGTCTACCACTACGCCCCGTACGAGACCTCGGCGCTGCTGCGGCTCGCCGCCCGGCACGGGGTCTGCGAGGACGAGGTCGACCAGCTCCTGCGCGACGGCGTGTTCGTCGACCTCTACGCCGTCGTCCGGGCCGCGCTGCGCGTCTCGCAGCGCTCGTACTCGATCAAGAAGCTCGAGCCGCTCTACATGGGTGAGCGCGAGGAGGACGTCCAGGGCGGCGCCGAGAGCATCGTGGCGTACCACGAGTACGAGCAGGCACTCGTCGACGGACGCCTCGACGAGGCCGCGCAGCGCCTGCGGTCCATCGCCGACTACAACGAGAAGGACTGCGAGTCCACCTACTTGCTGCGCGAGTGGCTGCTGGCCCGCCGGCGCGAGGTGTGGGGTGACGCCCCGACCCCGCCCCCGGAGCAGGTCGAGGAGGCGCCGGTGAGCGACCGGCGGCGGGCCGCCCTCGAGCTGGAGGCCGCGGTGCGGGCGCACGTCGACGGCGTCGTGGCCGCGGACCGGTCCGCCGAGCAGCAGGGGGTCGCGCTCGTCGGCTCCGCCGTGCTCTTCCACGCCCGGGAGGACAAGCCGAAGTGGCAGGAGCACTTCGAGCGCCTGCGGCTGCCCATCAGCGAGTGGCGTTCCGCCGAGGGCGTGTTCGTCGTCGACGACGTCGAGGTCGTCGACGACTGGCACCGTCCGCCGCGCGCCCGCAAGGCCCGGCGTCGGCTGCGGCTGCACGGCGAACCGACGCGCAACCTCCCGCTGCCGGTCGGCGCCAAGGTCGCGGCCGTGTACGCGACCCCGACCCCCGAGGGTGTCACCGCCGGGGTCCACGACGCGCACGGCGCGAGCGGCTCCGGCCTGACCGTCTGCGCCGCCGAGGACTCGCTCACCGCATCCGGGTGGGTGCGCCAGGTGCTCGAGGTCGAGGAGACCCAGCCGGGGCCGTCGCCGCACGAGGTCGGCCCCGTGGCCCTCGTCCCCAGCGACCACGTGATGACGGCGAGCATCGACGACGCGCTCGCCGAGGTCGCCGAGCGGGTGCGTCCCGACGGTCGCCTCCCCACCTCGGCCGGCGCCGACCTCCTGCTGCGCCGCCCGCCGCGGCTGCGCGGCGGCGCCCCCCTGCCCGTCGCCGACGGGCCCGGCGGCTACGTCGACGCCATCACCACCGCGCTGCGGCAGATGGACGACTCCTGCCTCGCGGTCCAGGGGCCACCCGGGACCGGCAAGACCTACGTCGGGTCGCACGTCATCGCCCGGCTCGTCGCGCAGGGCTGGGCCGTCGGGGTCACCGCCCAGAGCCACGCCGCCATCGAGAACGTGCTGACGACACTCGTCGCGTCCGCAGGGGTGCCGGCCGACCAGGTCGGCAAGGCGGGTGCCCGGTCGGCCGACCCGCCGTGGACCGCCCTGGAGAAGGCCGACGACCTCGCCCGCTTCGCGGCCGAGCACCGCGCCGCCGGGCGCGGGTACGTCGTCGGCGGCACGGCCTGGGACCTCACCAACACCAAGCGCGTCGGTCGCGGCGAGCTCGACCTCCTCGTCATCGACGAGGCCGGGCAGTTCTCCCTGGCGAAGGCGCTCGCCGTGTCGGTGGCGGCGCAGCGCCTGCTGCTCCTCGGCGACCCGCAGCAGCTGCCCGGTGTCACGACGGGCGTCCACGCCGAGCCCGTCGACACCGCCGCCCTCGTCTGGCTCGCCGGCGGGGCCTCGGTCCTGCCCGCCGAGCTCGGGTACTTCCTCGCGACGACCTGGCGGATGCATCCCGCGCTCACCGCGCGCGTCTCCGACCTCGCCTACGAGGGGCGGCTCGTCTCGAACGCCGAGGTGACGGCCGGTCGGGTCCTCGAGGGGGTCGAGCCCGGCCTGCACGTGCGCCTCGTCGAGCACCGCGACAACTCGACGCACTCGCCCGAGGAGGCCGACGCCGTCGTCGACCTCGTCCGCGACCTCCTCGGCCGGGAGTGGACCGACCCCGGGGCCCGCGACGCCGACGGCACCTCCGTCGGGGCCCGGCCGCTGGGCCAGCGCGACGTCGTCGTCATCACGCCCTACAACGCGCAGGTCACCCTGCTGCGCCGGGTCCTCGACGACGCCGGCCTGCCCGACGTCGCCGTCGGCACGGTCGACCGCTTCCAGGGGCAGGAGGCCGCCGTCGCCATCCTGTCGATGGCCGCGTCGTCGCACTCCGACGTCTCCCGCGGGATGGGGTTCCTCCTCGACCGGCACCGGCTCAACGTCGCGGTCTCGCGCGGGCAGCACTCGGCCTTCGTCGTCCGCTCCCGCGTGCTCACGGACTTCTCGCCGCGCAGCGCCGACGAGCTCGTCGCGCTCGGAGCCTTCCTCCGCCTGTGCGAGGCCGCGGTCACGACCCGGACCGTGGGGGCGCCGCAGCCGGTCGCCTGAGCACGTCCGAGGCCGACCTCCTACTCGCCGGTGCGCCCGTCGATGCACTCGCGCAGCAGGTCGGCGTGGCCGTTGTGCCGGGCGTACTCCTCGACGAGGTGGACGAGCACGTCGCGCACCGCCAGCTCCTCGTCGCGCCGGGTGACCGTCGAGCCGAGGTCCTCCGGGGCGAGGGTGTCGAGCCACGCGTCGGCGGCCTCGATCTCGTGGTGCCAGGCGGCGAACGAGTCCTCGACCATGGCGGGGTCGCCCGTCGCGCTCGTTAGCTCGAAGTCCGGGTCGTCGTCGTCCGCGTAGAGCGGGTCGGGCACCTCGAGCTGCTGCAGCACGTGCCGGAACCAGTACTGCTCGACGACGGCCAGGTGCCGGACGAGTCCGAGCAGGCTGAGGCTGCTCGGCGGGACCGACCGGCGCGCGAGCCGCTCGGCGTCGAGCCCCTCGCACTTGAGCCGGAGGGTGAGGCGGTGGAAGGTCAGGTAGTGACGCAGCACGGCCAGCTCCTCGACCGGCGTGCCGACGGGGCGGGGGTCGGACGCGGGGTCGCTCCACATGTCGCTCATGCCACCCACCCAACCCGGGCGGGCGACGAGCGGCAACCACATTCCCCGGGAACGACGAAGGACCCGGCGGACAGGCGTGCCGGGTCCTTCGTCATCGGTGGAGCTGAGGGGACCCCGCGCCGCTCCCGAATCCCCACTCCACACGAGAGAAGGGCCGGCTGGCGCCGGCCCTTCTCTCGAGTGGAGCTGAGGGGATTCGAACCCCTGGCCTTCTCATTGCGAAGGCGATTCGTGCCGTAGTGGGCCTTTCGCGATAGGTGCTTCCCCGTTGCAGGAGTTGCCCGAGAGCGGGCCGGCGCCGAACGCGGGGGGCATCGGGGGGGCACGGATTCGGCAGGGAGTGGCACCGACCCGTAGCGGAGTACAGGAGCTCGGCGGAGTGACCGGGTCAAGGGTGGCCGTAGGTCATCGCGGAGCGACGGCGCAGCCGCCCTTGATGCGGTCTGGAGTCGGGCGGATGCTCTGCGTCGGGTCGGCGCCACGGAGGTGAGGACGTCCATGCGAGGTCAGCCGGCTTGCTCGATGGTGTGCGCGGCGAGGGGGTGGGGTGCGACGGGGGTGCGCCGAGGGCGCGAAGCGCCCGGAGCGCGGGGGTCCCTGTCGCGGGGCCCCGCCGCCGAGCGGCGCCGCGGCGCGGAGCGCCGCCTTGAGCCAGTACAGAAAGTCCTCCCGGGCCGAGACTTTGGCGACTCGACCCGCGATCCGGGAGAGTCTCGAACCCCGGTCGATGCACCCGCGCAAGCGGATTGAGCGGACGTTTGGCCCAACACCCCACGCCCGCGCCGAGCCGCGACGGAGCCTTGCCGCCCCGTGCGCGTGACGCCCCTCGCGGTGCGACCGCGAACAGGACATCGCGCCCAGACTCGAGTCCTGGCAGTGCGCTGGTCGGATCCCATACGGTTTGAACGGCCCGTTCGTATGGCAATCTGACGGAGACGGATGAGGGGGTCGTGGCCGTGGTGTTCCCGGGCCTGCTGGGGCAGGAGCCCTTCCGGCGGTTCTTCGTGGGCCAGACGGCGTCTTTGGTCGGCGACCAGGTCGCGGCGATCGCCATCCCCCTAACCGCGTTGTACGTGCTGGATGCGACGCCGGCTCAGGTGGGTTGGCTCACCGCAGTCGCGCTCGTGCCCAACGTGCTGTTCGCGTTAGTTGCTGGCGGGTTGGTGGATCGGTCCGGCAGTAGGCGTCGGGTCATGCTGGGTGCCGACGTGGCGCGCGCGGTCGCGGTCCTCAGCCTTCCCCTCGCGTACTTCGCTGATGGGCTCTCGCTGCCGCACCTTTTTGTCGTTGCGTTCGTCGTCGGCACGTGCGACGTCGTGTTCTTCGTGGCCTACAACGCCTTCGTCGTGGCCCTGGTGAGGCCAGCCGAGTTCATCCCCGCGATGGGGCTGCTCAACGTCAGCCGGGCTGGCGCGGAGATCGGTGGACTGTCGTTGGGCGGAGTCGTCGTCAGCGCACTGACGGCGCCGGTCGCTCTGGCAATCAACGGCCTCAGCTTTGTGGTCAGCGCGATGCAGCTGGCGCGCGTCCGCGTCCATGAAGCTCCGCCTGCTCCGAGACGGAGCTCAGCACTCCACCTGGGCGACGGATTGGCGTGGATCTGGCGGCATCCTGTCGTCAGGACCATGCTCCTGACGTCCGGCGCGATGAACCTGTTCGCGTTCGTCGCCAACGCGATGCTCGTGGTCTACGCCAGCCAGACGCTTCGCATGAGCGCGAGCCTCATCGGCTTTTCCTTCGCGGTCGGCGCCGTGGGCGGCCTCATCGGAGCGACCACCTTTGCCCGGGTGCAGCAGCTCCTCGGGCTCGGCCGCGCGATTGTCCTCGCATCGATCGCGTTCCCCGCCGCCGGATTCCTCTACCCGCTCGCCACCGGCACCGGGCTTGAGGGCGCGGCGTGGGTCGCCGCCGGCGAGGCACTGTCCGCGGTGTTCGTCATCTGGCTCGACATCGGTCTCGGCGCCGTGTTTGCCCAAGAGGTCCCCGACGAGCTGCGCTCCCGAGTGGCAGGTGCTTACCGCACGGTCAACTATGGCGTCCGGCCAGTCGGCGCCGCCCTGGGCGGGCTGCTCGCCGACGGGCTCGGCCTGCGCCACGCCCTCTGGGTGAGCGCCATCGGAATCTTGGTCAGCGGCCTGTTCCGGGTGCGACCCCGGCTCCTGGCTGTGCAGGCCCCCGAAGCGCGACCCGACTAACTTCGATCCAATTGGACTCACATAGCAACAGATGGGTGCGGGGCTCCGAACGACCGCGCCATCACTCGGATGGCGCGGAAACTGGCGCTCATCCGGATGTGCGAACTTCCAACGCGGCCCTTCCTTCCCTGCGAAGGACCCGATTCCGGGCAGGTGAGATCGGCTTCTCCTTGAACGAAGGCTCGGCCGAGGGTCACATTGGCTGGAGCACGCAGGTGCACACGCACTCGATGGCATCGCCCGGGGATCGGCTCCCCCGGCCTGGCCAGTGGCCAGTGGATCAACGCCGCACATGGTTTCTATCGCTCCTGCTGCTTCGTCTCCTGAGCGACCCCCAGGAGCCTAGAGACGTATCGGCGAACTGGCCGCCCTGGACCGGGTGTGCCGGGTGACGGGGTCGCACTAGTCACCCGGCACACCCTCGGGAAGGGGTGGCCACCCGTGACACACCCTGCGAACTCGCGTATGCGTTCGGAATTCGGTGGCTTCGGTCAGGACGCGCCGCTGGAGCTCGCCGCGGGCTTGGATCTGTCCGGGCTCGTGGATCGCTTCCGGGACGGCACCAACGAGGCCCTGCTCGACACGATGACCGCGGTGCACAACTGCGCCCGCCCGGTCCGGCTCGCCGGGTCCTCCACGACCATCGACGCCCGCACCGGCGAAGTGCTCTCGACGTTCCGCTCGGCGGACGCGCCGTTGGGGGTGCTGTACCGGCCGTGCGGGAACCGCCGCGCCCACGTCTGCCCGGCATGCTCGCGCACCTACGCCCGCGACACCTTCGCACTCATCAGTGCCGGAGTCGCCGGGGGCAAGACCGTCCCCGAGCAGGTCGCGGACAACCCGCTGCTGTTCGCGACGTTCACCGCCCCTTCGTTCGGGCTCGTGCACGGGCACCGCGGCGGAAAGCCGTGTCGCCCGCGACGTCGGGACGACCGGACCCGCTGCCTCCACGGACGACCGCAATGGTGCACCGCGATCCACGAGCCGGGCGACGCGCGTTCGGGTGCCCCCTTGTGCCCGGACTGCTACGACACCGCGTCGGCGGTCCTCTGGCAGTGGCACGCCCCCGAGCTGTGGCGGCGCACGACCATCGCCCTCCGCCGAGCCGTCGCCGCCGATCTGGGGGTGACGGAGTCGGGCCTGGGTGAGCAGGCGTCGATCCAGTACGCCAAGGTCGCGGAGTACCAAGACCGCGGCTTGGTGCACTTCCACGCCCTGATCCGCCTCGACGGGCCCGCCGCCGCCGGGATTGGTGCACCTGCGCCTGCCGCTCTCGACGGGCCGACGCTCGCCGCGCTGGTGCGCGACACCGCTCCGGACGTGACGGTCCTGGCCGAACCGGTCGACGACCAGGACAGCCCGCGCGTCCTGGCCTGGGGCGCGCAGCTCGACGTGCGCGTGGTCACCGCAGGGCACCGCGTCGACGACCCGACCGCAGCCCTGACGCCCGGTCAGGTGGCCGGCTACCTCGCGAAGTACGCCACCAAGGACGTCTCCGGCCTGCACGGCGAGGGCCAGCAGCGCCCACACATCGCCGCCTTCCGTGCCGCCTGCGCCGCCCTGGCCGCCCGCGCCGCCCGCCACCACCCCGAGGGCCACGACTACCAGCGGATGCGCCGCTGGGTGCACATGCTCGGCTTCCGAGGCCACTTCGGCACCAAGTCCCGTCGCTACTCCGTCACCCTCGGAGCCCTGCGCCGAGCGCGCGTGCGCTGGCAGCGGGTCACGGCCGAGTCACGCCGGACCGGGGAACCCATCGACACCCGCGACCTCGAGCGCCGCCTCCTGGCTGACGACGAGGAGACCACCGTCGTGATCGGTTCGTGGACCTACCTCGGCACCGGCTGGCGCGACGCCGCCGAGGAAGCGCTCGCCCTCGCCGCCGCCGCCCGCGCCCGTGAGTACGACCAGTGGCGGTCGCAGAGTCGCCGGTAATCCAGCATCGTGATGGGCGTGGGAGAGAGGAACGTGGCATGGAGCAGAAGAGTCAGGTGGCCGGGCCCGGCCCGGAGGTGCTGCAACGTCTGCTGACGTCGGCGGAAGTGGCGCGGGCGCTGCGGGTATCGCCGTCGACGCTCTGCCGCTGGCGGCAGACGGGCCACGGCCCGCGAGTGGTGTGGTTGTCGCCGTCCTGTCCGCGATATCGACGCCAGGACGTCGAGGCGTGGGTGTCGAGGGTCGCGGCGTGAGCATCCAGCGGCTTCCGAACGGTCGGTTCCGGGCGAAGCTGAAGAGCGGGCGCGTCGACGTGGCGAGTCGGGTGTTCGACACGCAACGTGAGGCCAGGGCGTGGTTGTCGCGCGAACGCGCTGCACTCGACGGCGGGGTCGACCCTCGCGCGGGCCGGGAGCGGGTCCGATCCCTGATGGAACGCTGGTTGGTGGTGCGCCGGACGACTGTCGCCGGCAAGACCTACCGAGCGGACCTCGACCTCCTGCGGTTGAGCCCGACGAGCCTGCTGGCTGTGCACGCCTCTGCGGTGTCTGGCCGCGAGGTGGCTCGGGCGTTCGAGCAGCTGCTGGCCGCCGGGATGGCGGAGAGCTCGGTGGTCCGCTACCGGGCGAGCCTGTCGTCGTTCTTCGCCTGGTGCGTCCGCGAGAAGGTCATCCTGACCAACCCCGTTCTCGGTGTCCGGGTTCCGAGGCAGTCTCGGGAGGTCGACGAGATGGACCCGTTCACCGAGGCCGAGGTCGAGGTGGTGCACGCGCAGTGGGCCGAACGGTCGCCGCACCTGGCGGACGTCCTGCTCGTGTTGTGCTGGACCGGCCTGCGGTGGGCGGAGGCTCGGGCGATGCGTATCGAGGACGTCATGCAGGTGCCGACTCCTGGCCTGCTCGTGCGCCGATCCCAGCCGGAGGGTCAGACTGTCAAGGCCACGAAGGGCAGGAGGACGCGTCGGGTGCCGCTGGCCGACCGGGTCCTGCCCATCGTCCTTCGGTTGAGCGAGGGCAAGGACCCGCGCGAGCTGCTGTTCACCTCGGCCGGCGGCGGCCGCCTGCACCGCACCTCGGTCCTGCGCTCCGTGCAGTGGTCGACGACCGGTCACGGCCGGAGGATCCACGACCTGCGGCACACGGCGGCGTGCCTCTGGCTGGCCCGCGGGGTCGACCCGGGAACGGTCCAGGCGTGGATGGGCCACGAGTCGATCGCGACGACGAACCGGTACCTGCACTTCCTCGGGACGGGGGCCGATCTGGCGGGGCTGGACCGCCTGAATGCGACACCGGGGGGCGCCGGGGGGACACGAAAGGGCATCGGCGGTGAATGACAACGAGAGAACCCCGCCCGGGCCGGCGCGTCTGCGCTGGTCGGACGGGGTTCCCATCGGGTGGAGCTGAGGGGATTCGAACCCCTGGCCTTCTCATTGCGAACGAGACGCGCTACCAACTGCGCCACAGCCCCGAGTGCGGAGAAACGATAACACCGTCGGACCCGTCGCCCGAAACCGGCCCGCCCCCGTGGCGACGGCCGGCGGCGAGGGCGGCGTCGGGGCTGGTCGTCGAGGGTGGCGCGGCGGGTTCGAGCCCTCCACGACCCCCTAGAGTCGACGCATGAGACTCCCCCGGCCCGGCCGCCCCACCACCAGCGGTGGGCCCAGCGACCTGCCGAGGAGCCTGCCCGTGACGGGTGTCGAGCCCCTCACCGCCCACGACCCCCGGGGACGCGCCGAGTGGGGCGTCCCGCTGGGGGTGCGCACGGCCAGCGAGTGGGCCTGGCGCGGCATCGTCATCGGCGCGGCGCTCGGGGTCGTCCTCTGGCTGACCACGGTGCTGTCCGAGGTCGTCATCCCGATCGTCGTCTCGCTGCTGCTCAGCGCCCTGCTGCACCCGGTGCACAACGTCCTCGCGCGGGCCCTGCCCCGCGGCCTCGCGGCGTTCGTCACGGTCATCGGCACGATGGGTGTCGTCTTCGGGCTCATCTCGTTCGTCGGCTCGCAGCTGACCAGCCAGCTCGGAGACATCACGACCAAGGTCACCGACGGCATCGAGCAGGTGCGCAGCTGGGTGCAGACGACCTTCGGCATCACCGACACGCAGCTGACCGACTACATCGCCAGGGCCCGTGAGTCGATGAGCTCCGCCGGCATCGGCGACACCGCAGCGGCCGCGGGCCTCACCGTGGGCCACCTCCTGACGGGGTTCTTCCTCGCCCTGTTCACCCTCTTCTTCTTCCTCTACGACGGCGCCGGCATCTGGGGCTGGGTCGTGCGGCTCTCGCCCCGTGGCGCCCGCGAGCGCGTCCACTCCTCGGGGATCATCGCGTGGGGCCAGCTGGCCGCCTTCACGCGCGCGACGATCTTCGTCGCCGCGGCCGACGCCATCGGCATCGGCGTCGGTGCCGCGATCCTCGGCGTGCCGTTCGCCTCGGGCATCGCCCTGCTCGTCTTCTTCGGCGCGTTCATCCCGATCGTCGGGGCCGCGGTCTCCGGGGCGGTCGCGGTGCTGCTCGCCCTCGTCGCGCTCGGCCCGGTCAAGGCCCTCATCATGCTCGCCATCGTCATCGGCGTGCAGCAGATGGAGAGCCACCTGCTCCAGCCGCTACTCATCGGCCGGGCCATGAGCCTGCACCCGCTCGCCGTCATCCTCGCCATCGCCGCGGGGCTCATCCTCGCGGGCATCATCGGCGGCCTCATCGCCGTCCCGACCGTGGCCGTGCTCAACGCGGTCGGGCACCACCTCCTCGACAACCCCGAGTCACCGGCTCAGGACGTCGACCACGACGAGGACATGACCGCCCGCGCCGTGCTCGGCGACGAGGCGGCCGACCGCGCCGAGCGCAACGCCGCCGAGTCCGAGGCCCGACGCCTCGGCCGGGACGCGCCGCCGGAGTCCCAGCCCGACGAGGACTGACCCCCCCTCAGCACGAACGCGTGTGAACCCGCCGGTGTCTTCCGGCGGGTTCACACGCGTCCGGGAGTCGACCGGGTGCCGTCGTTCCTTCCCCGAAGGTGTGTGAAGACCGTCGGCATGCCGACGGTCTTCACACACGTCCGCGGACGGGGGCCCGGGCTGGACGCCCGGAGGGGGGCCTCAGGCGCCGGCGGCGCGGCGCTGCTGCAGGTCGTCCTCGCGGGCCGGTGCCTCGACCGGGGCGGCCTCGGGGGCCGTCGCGGCGGGGGCGACCGCGGGACGCTCGGCCTTGGCCTTCATCGTGTACGTGGGGCGCGGGACCGGCACGGGCTCCCAGGTGAGCGGGATGTCGTCCTCGTCGACGAGGTGCACGTACTCCAGCTGCGGCTGGGGCTCCGGCCCGGGGGCGACCTCGGCCACGGGCTCGTCCGCCGTGACGGGCTGCGGGTCGGCCTCCGCGGCGGGAGGGGCGACGACCGGCGCCTGTGTGCCGGCGTCCTGCTCCGTCGGAGCGACCTCGGCCGGAGCGGCCGGACGCGCGGCGGACGCCGTGGCGCGGGCGGCCGGGACGGCCGGGCGGCCCTGCGCGGCGGCCGGGCGGCGGCGGGCGCCGGCGGTGGTGGGGGCGGCGCTCGCGCGCCGGCGGGCCTCCTCGGCGTCGCGGCGGCGGCGGGCGGACCGGGCGGCCTGCTCGGCGCGCACGCCGGCGCGGACCCAGCCGAAGGCGGCGAGCAGCGCGATGCCGACGAGGGCCGGCACCCAGCCGGCGAGGAGCGAGAACGCGGCGAGGGGGCCCGTGACGAGGAGGACGGCGAAGGCGGCGAGCAGCGCGAGAGCGCGCACCCGGCGCGGGGCGCCCTGGTGCACGACGGGCGCGGTGCGCGGACGCGGCGCGGCGGGCACCGGTCGGGCAGAACCACCCTCGGCGGCCGCGGCCCGCTTGACGACGACCTCGGGCCGGGTCGGGCGCGCAGGGTGCACCGCGTAGGTGCGCGGCGCCGGGTCCGAGAGGTCGGTGCGAGGAATCGGCGCGCGACGCTCGAGGACGCGCATGGCGGCGCTGAACTGCTCGACCGAACGGGCGGTCGAGAGGTGGTCGCGCCGACGGATCCAGTACTGCACGAAGTAGGCAGCCCAGACCCCGAGGAGGACGAGGAAGATCAGGCTCGACGGGGACCGCACGGTCCGACGGTAGGTGCGCGCGGCCTCAGGATTCCGCACCCGGGTCGGTGTGTCGCGGAAGTGACTGCTGTGACGGCTGTTCCGTCGCCGTGATCCGGGCGAGCCGGGCCGTGAGGGGCTCGCCGCCGAGGTCCTCGACGGTGAGCGCGAAGGCGAGGTGGTCGCGCCACTCGCCGTCGATGTGGAGGTACCTGGGTCGCCGTCCCTCGGACCGGAACCCGAGCTTGCGGACGACCGCGAGACTCGCCGTGTTCTCGGGCCGGATGTTGATCTCGAGGCGGTGCAGCCCGACCCGGCGCAGGAGGTGGTCGCCGACGAGCGCGACGGCGGTGGGCACGACCATCTGGCCGGCGACCGCCCGGCTCACCCAGTAGCCGACCGTGCACGAGCGGAAGGACCCAAAGACGACCGTGCCGACGTTGACCTGGCCGACGAGCCGCCCCCCGGACTCGAGCGCGAGCGGCAGCGAGCGCCCGGCGGCGGCGTCGGCCTCGTAGGTGGAGACGAGCTCGTCGAACGTGCGCGCCGGCGCGTCGGGGTCCGGCGACGTCGCGTCCCACGGCTCGAGCCAGGCCGCGTTCGCCCGGCGGACGGACTGGAAGACCGGCCCGTCCTCGCGGACGAGCGGGCGCATCAGGACCTCCGTGCCGGTCGGCGTGGTGCCCGCGAGCCGCAGCGGCCACACCCACTCCGGTGGTGCCCCGGCCACCGGCGCGCCCCCCTCCGCGCGCCGCAGCCGGCGCAACATCAGTGGTCGCTCCCGCGGACCTGGTCGAGGGCGTGCGGGAGGACCTCGGCGAGCACGGCCAGGGCGTCGCGCACCCCGCCGCTCGAGCCCGGCAGGTTGACGACGAGCGTGCGCCCCGCGAGGCCGGCGACCCCCCGTGACAGCACCGCGGTCGGGACCCCCTGCGCCACACCGCGCGAGCGCAGCGCCTCGGCGAGCCCGGGCACCTCGCGGTCGAGCATCGGGCGGGTGGCCTCCGGCGTGCCGTCGGTCGGCGTCAGCCCTGTCCCGCCGGTGGTGAGGAGCAGGTCGGGGCCGTCGGCCAGCGCCGCGGCGAGCGCCTCGGCGACGGCCGGGCCGTCCGGGACGACCCGCGGCTCGGCGACCTGCATGCCCCACCCGCGCAGCGCCTCGACGATCAGGGCGCCGCCCCGGTCGGGGTAGACGCCCTGCGCCGCGCGCGTCGAGCACGTGACGACCGCCGCGCGGCGACCGGAGAGGTCGGGTCCGCCGCTCATCGGCCCTCCTCCCAGTCGCCCGAGCGCCCACCGGACTTGGCGGTGACCCGGACGTCGGTGATGCGCGCGTGCTTGTCGACGGCCTTGACCATGTCGACGAGGCCGAGCGCGGCGACGGTGACGGCGGTCAGCGCCTCCATCTCGATGCCGGTGCGGTCCGCCGTGCGCGCCTCCGCGCGGATCTCGACGCCGTCGTCGACGACGTCGAGGTCGACCTCGACGGCGTGGACGGCGACCGGGTGCGCCAGCGGCACGAGCTCCGGGGTGCGCTTGACCGCCTGGATGCCGGCGATCCGCGCGACCGCGAGGGCGTCGCCCTTGGGGACCGTGCCGTCGCGCAGCGCCGCGACGGCCGCAGCCGAGAGCAGCACCCGCCCGCGGGCCTCGGCGCGACGGGCCGTGACGGCCTTGGCCGAGACGTCGACCATGTGCGCCGTGCCGTCGGCCCGGACGTGGGTCAGCCCGCTCACCGGGCGCTGGGGGTCAGCCACAGCCCCGATGATGCCCCAGCAGCGGGAGGCAGCGGAGCGCCTGCCCCTCCTCGACCGTCGCGACGTCGGCGGGGACGACCGCCAGGGCGGTGGCACCGGCCAGCGCGCCGAGCACGTGCGAGCCCTGGCCGCCCGAGGGGACGACCACGCCGTCGCGCTCGACGACGCGCGTCATCTCCGTGCGGCCGGGGGCGGCCGACCAGGAGGCGCCGGCGACGGCCTCGAAGGATCCGTCGTCGTCGGGGTCGAGCCCGGCCAGGCGGCGCAGCGCGGGCAGGACGAACACATGGAAGGAGACGAAGGAGCTGACCGGGTTGCCCGGCAGGGTGACGACGGGCAGGCCGCTGGCGGTGACCCGGCCGCAGCCCTGCGGCATCCCCGGGCGCATCGCGACCTTGGTGAACTCGACCCCGCCGTCGGCGGTCAGCACCTCCTTGACGGTGTCGTAGACGCCCATCGAGACGCCGCCGGTCGTGATGACGAGGTCGGGGTCGCCGTCGGGCGCCGCGAGGAAGGCCCGGACGGCGTCGGCCTCGTCGCGCAGGTGGACACCGGCCGCCACCTCGGCGCCGGCCGCCTCGACGAGGGCGCGGAGCATCAGGTGGTTGGAGTCGACGATCTGCCCGTGCTCGAGGTGACCGCCGACGGGCACGAGCTCGTCGCCGGTCGAGACGACGGTGACGCGCGGACGGCGGCGCACGACGACCTCGGCGACGTTGGACGCCGCGGCGAGCGCGACGTGGCCGGGCCCGAGCCGCGTCCCGGCGGTCAGCACGACGGTGCCCGTGCGCACGTCCTCCCCGCGGTGGCGCAGGTGGCGGCCGACCTCGGGCTCCAGGCGCACCGAGACCCGGTGCGCGCCACCGTCGGTCATCTCGACGGCCACGACGGCGTCGGCGCCCTCGGGCAGCGGGGCGCCGGTCATGATGCGCAGCGCGTGCCCCGGGGCGAGGACGTGCCGTGCGGTGTCGCCGGCGGCGACGTCGCCGTCGACGGGCAGGACGACCGGGGTCTCCTCGCCGGCGCCGGCGAGGTCGGCGGCGCGGACGGCGTACCCGTCCATCGCCGAGTTGTCGAAGCCGGGGAGGTCGACGGCCGCGACGGCGTCCTCGGCGAGGACACGGCCGAGGGCGGACCCGACGGCGACGCGCTCGGCCGGCAGCGGCTCGACGAGCGAGAGGACGACCGCGCGGTGCTCGGCGACGGCGCGCATCAGGCCTCCGGTCCGAGGTGGGCGCCGTCCGGGACGTGCCGGTCCTCGCCGGACAGGTGCACGTCGCCCACGCACACGACGTCGGCCCCGAAGGTGATGTCGGCCTCGACCCGCAGGCTCGTGCACTCGCGCAGCGACGGTGCGCCGGACGGGAACCGGGCCTCGAAGTCGTCGACCAGCTTGTACGCGGGGCCGAGGTCGACGAACGGGTCGGGACGGTCGGTGGCCGCCTCGACCGTGCCGTCGGTGGCGAGCCGGTAGAGGTCGCTGCGGATGAGCAGCAGCTCGTTGGTCGTCTTGACCGGCCGGAAGCGGCTGCGGGGCACCGCGATCGCGCGCGCGCCGTCGAAGAGCTCGACGGCGGCGCCCATCGCCGACTCGACCTGGACGACCGGCGTGGACGAGGGGTCCGTGGGGTCGACGGTCTTGCGGTTGACGATGATCGGCAGGCCGAGGACACCGTCGTGCTCGTCGAGCCGCTCGGTGAGCACCTCGAGGTCGATCCAGAGGTTGTTCGTGTGGAACCAGCGGTGGCGCTCGAGGTCCTGGAAGTACTCGTCCTCCCCCGGGGCCACGGCGGCCGAGTCGCGCAGCACGAGACGGCCGTCGGTGTCGCGGACCACCAGCTGGCCGCCCTTGCGGTCGTTGACGGTGCGCGCGCTCATCTCCGCGACGTAGGGGATGCCCTCGGCCGCCATCCACGCCGGGACCGCGCCATCGCACGTGGCCCCGAGGTTGTCGGCGTTGGAGAGGAAGAGGTGACGGAAGCCGCGCCGCCGCAGCTCGGCGAGCAAGCCGGTCGTGCGCAGCGCGACGAAGACGTCGCCGTGGCCGGGCGGGCACCACTCGAGCTCGGGGTCGGCGGGGTGGTCGACCGGGAAGAGGTCGTCGGCGCGGAGCTTGGGCTCCTTGCTCTGGAGGAAGTCGAGCGGCAGCCCGTCGACCTCGAGCCCCGGGTGCCGCCGGAGGATCTCGAGCGAGGCGTCGCGGGTGCGGAAGGAGTTCATGAGGAGGAGCGGGACCTCGACGTCCTGCTCGCGCCGCAGCGCCAGGACCTGCTCGGCGATGACGTCGAGGAAGGTCCGCCCCTCGCGCACCTCGAGCGCCGACTTCGGGCCCTGGATGCCCATGCCCGTGCCGAGGCCGCCGTTGAGCTTGACGACGACGGTGCCGGCCAGCGCCTCGCGCACGGCCTCCGGCGTCAGGTCGAGGTCCTCGAGCGACGGCGGGTCCGGCAGCGGGTCGACGCTCGACTCGGGGATCGTCCCCGTCACGTCGTCGGCGAGCTGCTCGTGGTAGCGGGCGAAGACGCGGACGGCGAGCTCGTCGACCCCGGCCTTGCGCATCCTGGCCGTCGCGGCCCGGAGGGCTTCGCTGGTCATGGCGCCCACCCTACGATGCCGACATGCCGCAGAGCCCGAAGTCCGTGCGCCGGAAGGAGCTGCGCGCCCGCCGCCGCACGATCGCCGCGGAGCGCTCCGTCGAGGCCGACGCCGCGGCCCTCGCGCGCGGCGCCCTCGACCTCTTGGACCGGCTCGGGCTCGGGTCCGGCGCGGTCGTGCTCTCGTACGAGTCGGTGCCCGGCGAGCCGCCGACCGCCGCCCTCAACGACGCCCTCGTGGCGCGCGGCGCGCGGGTGCTCGTCCCCGACACCCTCGCCGACCTCGACCTCGACTGGCACGACCTCGTCGACCCGGCGGCGGTCCGCCTCGGCCTCGACACCCCCGCGCGCGCCGACCTCGTGCTCGCCCCCGGCCTCACCGTCGACGCCGACGGCACGCGGATGGGGCAGGGCGGCGGCTGCTACGACAAGGCGCTCCCCCGCCGGCGCGCGGGGGTGCCCGTCGTCGTCCTCCTCCACCCGGGCGAGCTCGACGACGAGCCGCTGCCCCGCGAGGAGCACGACGTGCCCGTCGACGCGGTCCTCACCGCCGACGGGCTGACCGTCCTGCGGGACGAGGTGCTCGACCGCTGAGACCGGAGGTCGCGGTCAGGGACCGCTCGGTGCGCTGTCCGGGCGCAGGGTGAGCACGTCCGGGTCGGTCGCGTCGACCGCGCCCGCCGTGAACGGCCAGGCGCGCTGACGGCCGGCGACCCAGTCGCCGACCTGGTCGGCGTAGTGGTCGTCGAGGACGTGGCCGCTCACGCCGGTCTGGTTGACCCACGTCGAGCGGTCGAGGTCGGAGAGGTCGACGACCATCCGCATCGACGGCGCCCAGTTGACCCGGTAGCCCTCGCTGGTGCTCCAGCCGTTGGCGTTGACGATGGCCGAGCCGCCGGGCATGTCGTAGGGCCCCTCGTTGAACAGCCAGCGCACCGGTCCCGGCACGGCGTCGCCGCCGAGGACGCGGTGCTGGAGGGTCAACCGGTGCAGCTTGCCCCAGTCCCAGCCCTGGGGGTCCTTGCCGAGCTCGGTCGTCAGCTCCAGGCGCGCCTCGACGAGGGCCTGGCGCAGGATCTCGTCGCGCCCCTCGGTGATGTTCGGCGTGAGCCGGTTGTCCCACCAGGCGTTGTCGGGGTCCTCGAGCAGGCGCGTCACGGCCGCGCGCCAGCGGGCGCCGCCGTCGGACTTCATGTCGGCGGGCAGCTCGTCGTCGAACGTCAGCTCGCAGAGGTTGCGCCACACCGCGTTGTAGTACGCCGCCGCCGAGGAGGCGTCGGAGTCGGAGGCGGGGGTCGAGTAGTCCCAGTCGCGCAGCAGGTCCCGGGCGCCCTCGGTGAAGTCGAGCAGGTCCTGCTCGCCGGTCTCGCCCTCGCGCACCTCGAGCGGCACCTTGAGCAGCGCCGGGACGAGGGTCCGCGCGAAGAGGTCCTCGTCGTCCATCTGCACGGACGCCATGTCGGCCGGCGTCGCCTTCTCCAGCTTCTCGAGGCGCTGGGCGATGCGGGTGGACCGGAAGCCGTGGTCCCACTCGGTCGTGAGGAACGGCGTGCGGCTGCTCGTCACCTCCTGGTTGGCGGCGACGACCACGCCGTCCTCGGGGTCGAGCACCCACGGGAGGTCGTCGAAGGACACGTAGCCCTTCCAGTCGTACGAGGAGTCCCACCCGGGCGCCGGCCAGTAGCCGGGCGGGGTCTTCGCGACCGCCGCGCGGCGGATCGGCACGAGCCCCGGGGCCTGGTACCCGATGTGCCCGTCGGTGTCGGCGTAGACGAGGTTCTGCGCGGGGACGGCGAACGAGCGTGCCGCGGTGCGGAACTCGTCGAAGTTCGACGCGAGGTTGAACCCGAGGATGGCGTCCGCGGTCTTGCCGGGCTGCAGCCCCGTCCAGGCGAGCGAGACCGCGTAGTCCTGGTTCTCGTCGCCCTCGGCCGCGGTCGGCGCCCGGCTGCCGGCGTCACGGGCGGAGGCGAGCACGTCGGACATGATCGGCCCGTGCGCGGTCGCGCGGACGGTGATCCGCTGGTCCGCGTGGCCGGCGACCTTGATCGTCTCCTCGCGGGTGGTCACCGGCTCCCAGTCGCCGTCGCGCAGGTAGGTCTGGCCGACGACGCGCTCGAGGTAGAAGTCGGTGACGTCGGGCCCGAGGTTGGTGAAGCCCCACGCGATCCGTCCGTTGTGGCCGATGACGACACCCGGCACGCCGGCGAACGAGAAGCCCGAGACGTCGAGGGGGCACTCGGGGCCGACGGTGCGGCACGAGAGGCTGTTCTGGATCCAGATGCCGGGCTGGCTGACGCCGAGGTGCGGGTCGTTGGCGAGCAGCGGCTTGCCGCTGGCCGTCCTCGCGCCGGAGACCACCCACGAGTTCGAGCCGACCCCCTCGCCGCGGCCGACGAGCTGCGGGACGGCGTGCAGCGCCTTCTCGACCTGCGCGTAGGCCGCCCGCGCGCGCGGGCCGGTCGTCTCGTCCGGCGCCGAGGCGGCGGCCGGGGCCGCGGAGGTGGCGCCCGGCGACCACTCGTCGGTCGAGAGGATCGGCGGGTGCGCCTCCGCGTCGTAGGTCGGGTAGATGTCGGCGATCTGCGCGCGCGAGACCCGGCCGGTGAGGCGGGCGCGCGCGAGCTCGTCGGAGTAGTCGCCGCGCAGGTCCCAGGCCATCGCCTTGAGCCACGCGAGGCTGTCGACGGGCGTCCACTCCTCGATGTCGCCGAGCGGGTTCTGCAGGCCGAGGACCGTGTACTCGGCGGAGACGTCGCCGGGGCTGCGACCCCGCAGGTAGCGGTTGACGCCGTCGGCGTACGCCTGGAGCACCTGACGGGTCTCGGGCTCGAGGGTCGGCAGCTCCTCCTCGGCGATGCGGCGCCACCCCATCGTTCGGATCACCTTGTCGGTCTGGACGCCGGCCGGGCCGACGAGCTCGGCGAGCCGTCCGGCGGTGATGTGCCGGCGCAGGTCCATCTCGAAGAAGCGTTCCTGCGCGTGGACGTACCCCTGCGCGCGGGCGAGGTCGGTGACCGAGTCGCCGTAGATGTGCGGCACGCCGCTGTCGTCGCGCTTGACGGTGACGGCGGCCGAGAGGTCCGGGAGGGTCGCCTCGCCGGAGTGCGTCGGCAGCGAGCTGCGCAGCGCCGTCACGACGAGCACGCCGGCGACCACCGCGACGACGACGATGACGGCGAGGAGTCCCACCAGGACCCGGCGGGCGACGACGAGGCGACTCACCCTGCGAGACTAGGACACCTCCCCCCACGAGACGAGGACGGTCCCCCGTGACGCAGGCGTGGTCGACGCTGCTCGCGGAGGCCGTCGCGCCCACGGGGTTCACGGTCGACGACCTCTCGCGCGTCCTGCTCGTCGGCAGCGTCGTCCTCGTCGTCGCGGTCGCCGCCGTCCGGCTCTCGCTGCGCTCGGGCCTGCCATCGCTCCTCGTCTACCTGGCGATCGGGCTCGCCCTCGGCGAGAACGGCCTCGGCATCCGCTACGACTCCGAGGAGCTGACCCAGGTCCTCGGCTACGCCGCGCTCGTCCTCATCCTCGTCGAGGGCGGCATCACGACGCAGTGGTCCGGCATCCGCCGGTCGGTCGCCCCCGCCATCGCCCTGTCGACCGTCGGCGTCTTCGTCAGCGTCATCGTCGTCGCCGGCGTGACGCGCGGGGTGCTCGGGTGGTCGTGGGAGGTCTCGCTGCTCATCGGTGCCGTCACCGCCTCGACCGATGCCGCCGCCGTGTTCTCGGTGCTGCGTCGCGTCCCGCTGCCCCGGCAGATCTCCGGGATGCTCGAGGCCGAGTCGGGCTTCAACGACGCGCCCGTCGTCCTCCTCGTCACGGCGCTCGCGGCGCAGCTGACGCCGGGCGCCGAGCCCGAGCCGTGGTGGCACCTGCTCCTCGTCGCCGGCCTCGAGCTCGCCGGGGGCGCCGTCGTCGGGCTCGGCGTGGGCTGGCTCGGCGCGCGCGTCATGCGGCTGGTCGCCACGACGTCGTCGGCGCTCTTCGCGATCGGTGTCCTCGCCGTCGCGGTGCTCGCCTACGCCGCCGCCGACAGCATCCACACCTCGGGCTTCATCGCCTGCTACCTCGCGGCGCTCGTCCTCGGCAACCTGCCGATGCCCCACCGCCCCGCCGTCACCGGGTTCGCGACGGCCATCGGCTGGCTCGCCCAGATCGGGCTCTTCGTGCTCCTGGGGCTGCTCGCCAGCCCGAGCGGGTTCGCCGAGCAGCTCGTGCCTGCCCTCGTCGTCGGGGCGGCGGTCCTGCTCCTCGGGAGGCCCCTCTCGGTCCTCGTGTCGGTCACGCCCTTCGGCATCCCGTGGCGCGTCCAGGCCTTCCTCTCGTGGGCCGGCCTGCGCGGCGCGGTCCCCGTCGTCCTCGCCACCGTCCCCGTGACGATGGGGACGCCGGGGGTCGAGTGGATGTTCGACCTCGTCTTCGTCCTCGTCGTCGTCTTCACGATCATCCAGGCGCCGACGCTGCCGTGGGTCGCGCGCCGGCTCGGGGTGGGGGCGCTGCACCACCGCGTCGACCTCGCCGTCGAGGCCACGCCCCTCACCGACCTCGGGGCCGAGATGCTCGAGATCGACATCGGCCCCGCGTCGCGCCTCGCCGGCGTGCGCGTCTTCGAGCTGCGGCTGCCCGCCGGGGCCAACGTCGCGCTCGTCGTCCGCGACGACGCCTCGTTCGTCCCCAAGGACGGCGACGTGCTGCGGCACGACGACCAGCTGCTCGTCATCACCCCGACCGCGGTGCGCGCCCGGGTCGAGGAGCGCCTGCACGCCGTGAGCCGGGGCGGCCGCCTCGCCGGCTGGGCCGAGGACTGAGCCGGCGCCCCCGGGGCGTCGCCGGGCGGACCCCGGGGTCGGCTCAGGGGTGGTCTCGGGGTCGGATCGGGCCCGACCCCCATGGCCGCGACCGGCCGCCCGCGGAAGGGTCGTCCCCATGATCACCGTGGACCACCTCACGAAGCGCTACGGCGCCTTCACCGCCCTCGACGACGTGTCGTTCTCGGCGCGCCCCGGCCGGGTCACCGGCTTCCTCGGCCCCAACGGCGCGGGCAAGACGACGGCGATGCGCGTCGTCGCCGGTCTCACCCCGGCGAGCAGCGGCACCGCGACCGTCCTCGGCCGCCCGTACGCCGCCCTGCCGACCCCCGGCCGCCACGTCGGCCTCCTCCTCGACGCCTCGGCGCAGCACGCGGGCCGCACCGGCCGCGAGGTGCTGACGCTCGGCGCGATCCTCACCGGCGTCGACCGCCGCCGCGTCGACGAGATGCTCGACGTCGTCGGCCTCACCGAGAAGGAGTCCCTGCGCCGGGTGCGCAACTACTCGCTCGGGATGCGCCAGCGGCTCGGCCTCGCCCACGCCCTGCTCGGGGACCCCGAGGTCCTCGTCCTCGACGAGCCCGCCAACGGCCTCGACCCCGCCGGCATCCGCTGGATGCGCGACGTCCTGCGCGGGTACGCCGCGCGCGGCGGCACGGTGCTGCTCAGCTCGCACCTGCTCAACGAGATCGAGCGCGTCGCCGACGACCTCGTCGTCATCGGCAACGGACGGGTCGTCGCCGCCGGCACGACCGACGAGCTGCTCTCGGGCACGGGCACGGTGGCGCGCTCGGTCGACGACGCGGCCCTCGCCGAGGCGCTGCGGGCGGCCGGCGTGGCCGTCTCGCCGTCGGCCACCGGCGGGCTCGTCGCCGAGACCGACGCCGACACCGTCGGGCGGGTCGCCCTGGGCGCCGGAGTGGCGCTGCGCGAGCTGCGCGCCGGCGACGAGCGCGGGCTCGAGGAGATGTTCCTCGAGCTCACGGCCGGCGCCGCCCGCGAGGAGGTGGCGGCGTGAGCACCACGACGGCCACCACCACGACGACCCGCCGCGCGCCGGCGGACAGCACGCCGCACGTCGCGCGCCTGCCCGAGCCGCTCGCCGGGCCGCGCCCCGCGCGGGGCATCCCCTTCGACCGGCTGGTCCGGGCCGAGCTGCGCAAGATGACCGACACCCGGGCCGGGCGATGGCTGCTCGTCGCGATCGGCGTCGTGATCGCCGGGGCGCTCACCGTCCTGTTCGTCCAGCAGGGCGGCGACCACCCGTACGGCGCCTACCTCCAGGCGACGGCGATGCCGATGGCGCTGCTGCTGCCCGTGGTCGGCATCCTCGCCGTGACCTCCGAGTGGTCGCAGCGCACCGCCCTCGTCACCTTCACCCTCGAGGCCCGCCGCGCCCGCGTCGCGTGGGCCAAGGTCGTCGCCGCCCTCGCGGTCGGCGTCGTCGCGGTCGTCCTCTCCTTCGCGCTCGCCGCCGCGGTGCACGCCGCCGCCATCGGGCTGCGCGGCGCGACCGGCGACTGGGGCGTCGAGGGCACCGTGCTGCTCGGCGCGGGCGGCTACGTGCTCCTCGGCCTGCTCCAGGGCCTGGCCTTCGGGATGCTCCTGCGCAACACCCCGGCCGCGGTCGTCCTCTACTACGTGCTCCCGACCGGCTGGTCCATCCTCGGGTCGCTGTGGTCCGCCGCGGCGAGCGCCGGCGAGTGGCTCGACCTCAACCGCACGATGCAGCCGCTGTTCGGCGGGAGCCTCACCGGCGAGCAGTGGGCGCAGCTCGGCACCTCGGTCGGCGTCTGGGTGCTCCTGCCCCTCCTCGTCGGGATGGTGTGGGTCACCCGGGCCGAGGTGAAGTAGACCCCTGGCAGGGCCGGCGGCCCCCGGACCCGGTGTACGGGGCCGGGGGCCCGTCGGGGTGCGGCACCGGGGACGCGGCGCGGGCCGTATCCTTGGGGGGACCGCGCCGCCGCGAGACCCGCACCACCGTGAGGGGTCCGGCGGCGCCCCGATGTCGTCCGAGGAGGACCACCGTGCCGACCTACGCCTACGCGTGCACCGAGTGCGACCACCGCTTCGAGGCCGTCCAGTCCTTCAGCGACGACTCGCTCACCGAGTGCCCCGAGTGCGGCGGGCGCCTGCGCAAGGTCTTCAACGCGGTCGGCATCGTCTTCAAGGGCGGCGGGTTCTACCGCACCGACTCGCGCTCGGGCAGCGGCTCGACGGGGTCGTCCTCCGGGTCGTCCTCGACGGGGAGCTCGGGCTCCTCCGGGTCCTCGACGTCCGAGGGCTCGTCCTCGGGCGGGACGACGTCGTCGTCCTCCTCGTCGACCTCGTCGTCCACAGGGGCCTCCGCGGGCGCGTCGTCGTCCACAACCTCGGCCTGACCCCTCCCGGCGCCGGGCGCCGCGACCTAGCGTCGCGGCATGCCCCTCGCCCTCCTGCCCGGCCTCCTCGGCCCCGGACGCGCCGCCCGCTGGCGGCGCTCGGTGCTGCGCCGGGTGCTCGCGGCCGCCTGCCTCGCGGGGGCGGTGCTCGCCGTGCTGCACGTCGTGCGGCCTCCCCCGCCGCCGACCGTCCCGGTGCTCGTCGCCGCGCGCGAGGTCGCGGCCGGGTCGGTCCTTCGCACCGATGACGTCACGTCCATCCGGGTGCCGGTGGCGGCGCGGCAGCCCGGGGCGCTGACCGACGTCGGCGCGGTGACGGGCCGGCGGGTCGCCGCGGCGCTGGCCGCCGGCGAGGCGGTCACCGCCACGCGCCTGGTCCCGCGGGGTGTCACCGAGGGCCTGCCCTCGGGGCGCGTCGCGCTGCACGTCGCCCTCGCCGACCCGGGGTCGGCCGGGCTGCTCACCCCCGGCGGCGTCGTCGCGGTCCACCCCGGACCGGGTGGTCCCGTCCTGGCGCGCGACGCGGTCGTGCTGTCGGTCGACCCACCGCCCGACGAGGTCGGCCTCGGGGCCGGGCCTGCGCCCCCGACCGCACCCGGGGCGGTGCTCTCGTTGACGCCCGAGGCGGCCGACCGGGTGCTCACCGGGCACGGCGGCACCGACGGGCTCGTCACCGTGACCCTGCTGGCGACCGGCGGGTGAACGGGCGTGGCGGCCGGGTCGTCGGCGCCCCGCGACCGATCCAGCGCCGCGACACGACGGGACGGGGGTCGCGGGCTGCGCGGGAGCGCAATACGGTGGCCGCGTCAACTTCTGCGAAAGGGAAGCACCATGACGGGCTTCAAGAACTTCCTCCTGCGCGGCAACCTCGTCGAGCTCGCCGTCGCGTTCATCATCGGCACGGCGTTCGCGGCGGTCGTCAAGGCCTTCACCGACATCGTCGTCGAGCTCATCGGCAAGGTCACCGGCGGCGCCGAGTTCAAGTTCGACGACTGGCAGCCGGGCGGCTGGACGACCGTGGGGCCGTTCGTCACGGCCACGGTGGCCTTCGTCCTCATGGCCGCGGTCGTGTACTTCCTCGTCGTCAAGCCCTACGAGCGGGCCAAGGAGCGCTTCTTCCCCAAGGAGCCCGAGGCCGAGACCATCGACCCGAACACCGAGCTGCTCAAGGAGATCCGCGACGAGCTGCGTGCCGGGCGCGGCATCGGCGGCTGACCACCGGGCACTCCACCCGCACCCGCGACCGGGCGGCGACCACCACGGTCGCCGCCCCGTCCGCGCGCGGTGGGCGGAACGGCTACTCCCAGTGGGGCGGACGCTGCTCGCGCAGCCAGCGGTCGTGACCGCTCTCCCCGGGGGCCGGCTCGGCCCGGGGCGTGGCGGCGTCGGGGGCGTCGTCGGTGCGGGGGTTGGTCGCGGGCCGGGCGGCGCGGCGGGGCCGCCGCCGACGCGGGCCGGGGTCGTCGCCGGTGGGAGCGCCCGGGCGCTCAGCCACCCGGGGCCTGCCGGACGCCCGCGGCGTCCAGCACCCGCGAGACGACGCGGGCCGGGTCGCGGAAGACCTCGGTCGTCCACACCCGCAGGTGCCGCCAGCCGCGACGCTCGAGCTCGTGGACGCGCACGAGGTCGCGGTCGCGCCCGGACGGGACGCCGGCGTAGGCGGGCCCGTCCCCCTCGACGGCGAGCAGCAGCCGGCCGGGGGCGGTGGGGTCCTCGACAGCGAGCTCGACGGGCAGGGCGGAGGTCCCGACCCCCTCGTGGACGACGAGCCCGTGGGCGCGCAGCCGGCGGGCCAGGTCGGCGAGGACGAGCGAGGTGGCCTCCGCGGACGCCACGACGCCCTCGGCGCCAGCGTGCGCCTCGACGTGCTCGAGGACGGCGCGCAGCATCCGGGCGCCGGAGGTGCGCAGCCGGTCCGGGTCGAGGTCGTCGGCGGTGATCGACGAGACGACGGTGAGACTCCGGCGTGCCCGGGTCAGGGCCACCCCGAGCCGACGGTGGCCGGTGTCGGTGCCGACCGGCCCGAAGCGGTGCAGGACCCGGCCGTGCGGGGTCTTGCCGAAGCCGACGGTGAGGACGACGTCGTCCCACGTCTCGCCCTGGACGTGGTCCGCGTCCCGGACCGAGAAAGCCTCGCGGCGTCCCGGGTCGAAGGACGCGGCGGTGGCGTCGTCGAGGCCGTCGACCGCCCGGCGGACCGCCTCCTCGACGAGCCGGCGGTGGCCCGGCCCGAGTGCGATGACGACGAGCGAGCGGTCCCGGCGCCGGCGGGCGTGGTCGAGGACCAGCGCGACGACCCGCTCGACCTCGGCCGGCGTCGACTCGACCGCGGCCTCGCCCTCGGCGACGACGCCATGACCGTCGACGAGCTCGTGGTGCAGGACCGCGCCCGTCTCCGTCCCGGGGAAGGTCACGAGCGACCCTCCGTGCAGCTCGGTGTCGACGAAGGAGACGAGCCGCTCCTCCATCGCGCCGTACTGCCAGGTGAGCCGGCGGGTCGGCAGGACGTCCTCGAGCAGGTCGAGCACCGACTCGGGCTCGGACTCGTCGGGCACGTCGACCCCCGCGGACACCACGAACGGCACCGGGGGCAGCTGCTGGGCGTCGCCGACGAGGACGACCCGGCGGGCGCGGACGAGCGCCGCGACCGCTTCGGCCGGGGCGACCAGCGAGGCCTCGTCGACGACGACGACGTCGACGCACTCGCCGGGGGGCAGGACCGACGGCACCGCGAGCGGACTGGCGAGCCACACCGGCCGGACGGCGGTGGCGAGCCGGCCGACCGACGCCAGCAGGTCGGGCAGCGCGGCGGGCCGGCGGGCGCGGGCGACCTCGGCGCGCAGCCGGGTCTCCTCGTCCGGACGGGCCCGACGCACCTCGGCGACCCGGCGCGCGACGGCGTCGAGGACGCGCGGGACCTGGCCCTCGAGGGCGACGCGGTCGGAGTCGACGAGGGTCGCGACCGCGGCCGAGAGCCGGGTGGCGTCGAAGTCGCGCAGGGCGGGGTCGTTGGCCCCGAGCTCGTCGGCGATCGAGCACCACCACACCCACGCGAGCTCGGTACGCACCCGGTCGGCGGGGACGGCGCGGGCGCGCAGGTCCTCGACGAGCGCGGTGAGGCCGAGCTGCCCGAGCAGGTCCAGGCCGAGGCGGATGTCCGGCGCCGCGTCGAGCCGGCCGGCCGCGGCGTGCAGGCGGTCCATCCGGGCGGCGAGGGCCGGGAGGTCGAGCTCGACGAGGTCGAGCTCGTCGTCCTCGTGGGGCAGGCGGTCGTCGACCCACGAGGCGTCCTCGACGAGGGCGTCGTGGGCGGCGCGGGCGCGGTCGAGCTCGACGGGGATCTCGGGACGGCCGCCGGAGCCGGCGAGCTCGCGCCAGGCGTGCCGCTGGTGCTCGGCCTCGCGCAGCGCGGCGTGCAGGTCGGCGGGCGGCCGGCCGGGACGCAGGAGCGCGCGGGCCTGCCGCCGCACCCGCCAGCGCTCGAGGGCGCCGAGGTCGGTGCCGGAGTCGCGGCGCTCGCTGCGCGTGGCGGTCGCCACGACGAGGTCGTCGAGCGGGATGTCGAACACCTCGGGGCGGAAGACCTCGAGGGTGTCGCGGACCTGGCCGACGGTCGCGAGCACGCGGTCCCAGTCCAGCACCGTCGGCGAGGCCGGCAGGTGCACACCCCGGAAGACGTCGGCCAGCGTCCGGCGGGTGTCCTGGACCAGCCCGGTGGCGAGCCGCTCGACGCGCTCACGGGCCTCCTCGGCCACCTCGGCGGTGCGCAGGTCGGCGCCGAACCAGGGGTCGTCGGCGCCGTCGCCGTCCCAGGCCGCGAGGGTCGCGACCCGGGTGAGGATGTCGCCGGCCTCGGCGAGCGTCTCGCGGTCGAGGCGGGCGAGGACGGCGCCCGCGAGCCGCACCCGCGAGCGGGGCGCGTCCTCGAGCAGGGCGTGGCGGCTCACCTCCTCCTGCACCTGGTGCAGGGTGACGCCCCACGGGTCGCGGTGGCCGTGCAGCGCCCGCAGGTGGGTGTCGAGGAGGGCCGCGGCCTCGGCGCGCCCGCGGCGCGACTCGCTGCCCTCGGGGCCGGGCGCGGTGCGGCGGGGGGACGAGGGCGCGCCCGAGACGCGCTCGACGGCCCGGTCCAGCCCGTCGACGAGGGAGCGCACGACGGCCCGCCGGGTGTGGCCGCCGCCGACGAGGTCGAGGACGAGCTCGCCGAGCCCGACGTCGGTCAGGCGGTCGCGCACCGCGTCGAGGGCCGTGCGCTTCGGGGAGACGACGAGCACGCGCTGGCCGTCCGCCGCGAGCGCGGCCGCGAGGTTGGCGACGGTCTGCGACGCACCCGTCCCGGACGGCGCGTGGAGCAGCAGGTGCGACCCGCCGCGGACCGCCTCGACCGCCTCGCGCTGGGTGGCGTCCGCGTCGAGCACGAGGAAGTCCTCGACCGGCCCCCGGGCACCGTCGGCGGCCCCCACCGCGACGGCGGGGAGCGCGTCGGCCACGCCGGCGAGGGCCGCCACGACGTCGTGCTCGGCGAGCGCGTCGCCGTGCGCCGCGAGGTCGGCCACGAGCGGGGCCTTGTGGTACGGGAAGGTGCTGATGACCACCCTCGGGTCGACCGAGAGGTCGGGCACCGCGCGGCACGCGTCGGCGAGCGCGGCGTAGGCCGGGTAGGGGTCGAGCGACCCGCCGGCGGTGGCGAGCTGCTCGAGCCGGTCGGTGTCGAGGGTGATGCCGTGCTCGGACGCGAGGTAGTTGACGAGCGCGGGGTTGACCTCGAGCTCGTCACCGGGCTCGAGCACCCAGTCGTGACGGCGCGGGTCGGCGGGCCGGGTGGCGAGCGCGCGCAGGAAGACCGGTGCGCCGGGCTGGCGCGGGACGACCCGTCCGTCGTCGAGCACGACGGTCCACGACGCCATCCCGACCCCGAGGAAGCAGGTGCGCACGGCGTGCTCGCGCTCGATCTCGGTCGCGGTGTCGTGGATGCGCCCGAGCCGGGTGCGGGCGTCGTCGAGGGCGTGCGGCTCGCGGACCAGGTCCGACAGCCGCGTCGCGCCACCGGCGAGGAGGCCGCTGCGGGCGCCGAGGTGCGCCGAGGACAGGTCGAGGGTGCCGACCGGGAGGTCGCGGTACCAGAGCAGCGTGTTGGGGCCGCCGAGCTCGACGAGCTGGCGGGTCCACCGGGCCCGGGCGTCGGCGACGCGCTGGGCCCGGAGCGTGGCGGGGTCCGGGGCGATGCTCAGGTGCCCTCCCCGCGGTTCGTCGTCGTGGGCGGCGTCGGCGGCGCCGACCCGTCGGTCGGGCCGTGCGTCGCGCACCGGTCCGCTCGCAGTCACCCCAGCAGGCTAACAACGCGCCCCCGAGCGTCCCGGGAGGCGCGGCGCAGGCACCCCCACCCCGGTCGAGGTGACACCCGACCACGAGAGGGTCGACCTTCACCTCCACCGGCACCCCCGCGCCGGTCGAGGTGAAACCCGACCACGAGAGGGTCGACCTTCACCTCGAACCGATCCTGACGGCTGGGGTCCCGAGAGGTCCCCGGCCCGCTGTCGGTCGCTCCACATGTCGGAGCACCCGGGATGAGCGGCTCCCCTGCGTCACGCCTCGGAGCATCCGGGATGAGCGGCTCCCCTGCGTCACCCCTCGGAGCACCCGGGACGAGCGGCTGCCTGCGTCACCACCGGACGCAACCGACCACTCGTCATGAGCGCCTCGGACGGTGACGCAAGCGACCGTTCGTCATGGTTGCCTCAGAGGAGGAAGCACACGACAGCGGCCGGACGAGCACTGTCTCCTGGACGGGTCCGTCCGCCACCGTGCGGTCGCCCACGTCGGGTCACAGCGGGCTCCGACGTCAGGCGGGGACCGGCCGAGCATCGCCGTCGAGCGGGTCGGCGGGGACGCGGGTCGCGATCGCCACGAGGCCGATGACCATCGCGAAGCCGAGCGAGGTCAGCGCCAGCGCCTGGAAGCCGACGCGGTCGACGATGACCCCGGCGACCGCGCCCCCGCCGCCCGCGGCGAGCCCCATGAGCAGGTCGGAGGCCCCCTGGACCCCCGGCCGCTCGGCGGCGGGCACGGCCGAGGTCAGCAGGGTGGATCCCGCGACGAGCGTGCAGGACCAGCCGAGGCCGAGGAGGAAGAGCCCGCCGATGAGCGTCGAGGACTCACCCATGGGCGACACCGACGCGAGCAGCGTCGCGGCGCCGAGGATGCCCGACCCGACGAGCGCGACGACGCGGCCGCCGACGCGATCCACGGCGAGGCCGGTGAGCGGAGAGAAGGCGTACATCCCGATGATGTGGATGCTGATGACGAGCCCGATCACGGTCAGCTCGGCGTGCCCGTGGGACATGTGCAGGGGTGTCATCACCATGACCGAGACCATGACGCCGTGCCCGAGGGCCAGGGTGAGCAGCCCGAGGCGCGCGACGGGGTGGGCGAAGGCGACGCGCAGCCCGCGGGTCACCGAGCCGTGGGTCGGCTCCCCGGGCTCGCCGCCTTCGTCGAGCGCGAGGCGGCGCGAGAGCAGGAGCGGGTCCGGGCGCAGGCGCACGAGCACGACGACGATGGCCAGCAGCAGCCCGACGAGCGAGAAGACGAACGGGCCGGTGAGCCGCGGCAGGCCGAGGGCGTCGGCCACGGGGGCGCTCGGGCCGACGAGGTTCGGGCCGAGGACGCTGCCGACGGTGGTGGCCCACACGACGATGCTCAGGTCGCGGGCCCGCCGGTCGGGCGGCGCGAGGTCGGCGGCGGCGTAGCGGCTCTGGCTGTTCGCGGTCGTCGCCCCGCCGAACGCCAGGCTGGCGACGAGCAGGAGCGGGAAGCTGCCGATGATCCCCGCGGTGATGAGCCCGACCGCGCCGGCCGCCGCGAGTGCGTACCCGAGGGCGAGGCCCGGCCGGCGACCGCGGGCGGCCATGACCCGGGCCATCGGGATGGCGACGAGCGCGGAGCCGAGGACCTGGAAGGTCCCGCCGAGGCCGGCGAAGCGTGCCGAGCCGCTCACCTCCTCTGCGAGCAGGGCGCCCACGGCGATCCCGGCCGACAGCCCGACGCCGCCGAGCACCTGCGACCCGACGAGCGTCGTGACGGTCCGGCGCTGCATTGTCGCGCGGTCCGGGGTCTGCAGGGCGTCGGTCACGAGCCGCAGTATGCCGCCGCGCCGGGCGGCGTACGCGCCGGGTCGACACCGGCCGCGCGCGCCGAGCACGGGTCGCGCCCCGTAGGCTGTGCGCGGTCTTCCCGCCCTCGTAGCTCAGGGGAAGAGCACTTCTCTCCTAAAGAAGGTGTCGCAGGTTCGAATCCTGCCGGGGGCACTCAGGGCCGGTCGCGCGGAGCGCAACCGGCCCGAGTGCCGTCCGGGCGGATGACGGGAGCCGGAGCCGACCGCGAGGAACGAGCGGACGGCTCCGGCGGCTCCTGCCGGAGTCACGCGCGCACCACGCGGCGTCCTCGGCTGGGCCGAGATCCTGCTGTTCCCCTCCCGCGAGCCGTGGCCGGACGAGCCCCTCGCGGCCTGACCCCCGAGGGACCGGACGCCCAGCGTCGACCGGCCCTCACCACCCCGGGGGACCCGGCCGTTCGGCCATGGTTCGACGACGGGTCGACACCGTTGTCAAGTTCGACCGGTCGGTGCCGATGGGTCATCCGCCACGGCTCGCCGACCGCGCGGGCCCACGTCGAGGAGGTCCTGTGCTGCGTCGGACGGTCGGCTTCCTCGCGCTGTACTGCGTGGCGATCGCCCTGGGGCGCGCGACGGCACAGCCCGAGACGCAGCTCGCCCTCTTCTGGCCGGCGGCCGGCGTGGGCGTCCTGTGGGCGCTGCGCACGGTCTCGCGGCGCGAGCTCGCCGGCGCCGCCGCCCTGACCGGGGTCGCGGCCACCGTCGGCAACGTCCTCACCGGCTTCGACCTCCTGCCCGGCGTCCTGCTGGGCCTGGGCAACCTGCTGCTCGGCCTCTTCACCGTCCTCCTCTACCGGGCCGTGGCGCCGCGGCACGAGCGGCGCGGCAGCGTCCGCCGCCTCTCGGAGCTCAACCGCCTCGTGCTCTCGACGAGCGTGGCCATCCTCGCGACGTCCGCCTGCGGGCTGGCCGCCCTCCTCGTCGAGGGACGCGAGGCCTCCCTCGCGGTCGGCGTCGCGATGTACCTGCGCAACCTCGCGTCGGTGGTCGTCGTCGTCGGCGCGACCCTCGGCACCCGCCGGCACCTCACGAGGCCCGGCGCACGCCAGAGCGTGGAGGCCGCGGCCATCCTCGGGACGACCGGCGCCGTCACGTGGTGGGTCTTCGGGCCGGGCCAGTCCCTGCCGCTGGCCTTCATCCCGCTCGGCCTGCTCGTGTGGGCAGGTGTCCGGCTCCCGCTCCCGCTCACCGCCCTCGACGGGGCGGTCGTGGCGGTGCTCCCCCTCGTCCGGCTGATGACAGGGGCCGGCGGCCCCTTCGCCGGGATCCGCGACGCCCACACGCAGGCGCTCGTCCTGCAGGGCTACATGATGCTCGTCGCCTTCCTGGCCCTCGTCCTCGGTACCTACCGCGCCGAGCTGCGCTCCCTCGTCGGGAGCGTGCGCCAGGAGCACCAGTGGTCCGACCGCCTCATCGCCTACGCACCGAGCGGGCTGCTCGTCGTGCGTCCGGAGGGCCTGGTGCTGCAGGCCAACCAGGCGGTCGGCGAGATCCTGCGACGCGACCCCGCCGACCTCGTCGGGATCCGCGGCGACAGCCTCGACGAGGGCACCGAGCCCGGCCTCGCCACCATCCTCGCGCGGGCCGTCGAGGCCGACGGCGAGCTGGTCCAGGCCGAGTGGACCGCCCGGGACCACGCCCAGCAGTCGATCGTGCTCTCGTGCAGCGCCCGCGCCGTGCCCGGTCCGGACGGCGACCTCGTCGTCCTCGTCAACCTCGTCGACGTCTCCGAGCGCCGGCTCATCGAGCAGCGGCACGCGCACGACGCCGCGCACGACGAGCTGACCGGGCTGCCCAACCGTCGCCAGCTCGACACCCTCATCGCCTGCCACCGCCAGACCCCCCGCGCGCGGGAGCGCGGCGCGCTGCTCCTCATCGACCTCGACCACTTCAAGCAGGTCAACGACACCCGCGGCCACGCCGCCGGCGACGTCCTGCTCGCGGACGTCGCGCGCGTGCTGCGCCGGGCCGTCGGCGACCAGGGGACCGTCGGGCGCCGGGGTGGTGACGAGTTCGAGGTGCTCCTCCCGGAGGCCGACCTCGCCGCCGCCGAGGCCGTCGCGTGGTCCCTCGTCGACGTCGTCGAGAAGCACGGCCACGCCACGCGCGTCGAGCTCGGGTGCGCCGTCACCGCGAGCATCGGCGTCGCCACGTTCGGGCAGGCCCACGCCGCGGACATCGACGTCGAGGTGCTCGCCGACTCGGCGATGTACTCCGCGAAGCGCACCGGCGGCAACAAGACCCGCACCTGGCACCCCGTCGAGCCGGCCGCCCAGCCGCCGGCGACGCTCTCCGCCTCCGCCTGACGCCTCCCCTCCCCGTCCCCCGGAGACGCGTCCCCGTCCACGGCGGGGCTCCGGGCCGCGCCCCCTCTGCGCACTTCTGTCGGGGAACACGGTCGCGACTCATTGCCCATCTGCCACCTCCCGACCCCTCCAGGAGGCCCTGGGAGGTGGCGGATGGGCAATCAGTCGGTGACGGCCGGCTCGGGCGCGGGCCGACCGAAGAGGTAGCCCTGCCCGAAGCGCACCCCGAGCGAGCGCAGCGTGTCCCACTGCCGGGCGGTCTCGACGCCCTCGGCGCAGACGGTCGACCCCATGCTCTCGGCCCAGCCGACGAGCGTGCGCAGGTCGTGCTGGCGGTCCGGGTCGTCGAGGTCGTCGAGCAGGCCGCGGTCGAGCTTGACGACCTCGGGCCGCAGCCGCATGAAGCGCTCGACCGTCGAGTAGCCCTTGCCCCAGTCGTCGACGGCGATGAGGGCCCCGCGCGCGCGGCAGTCGGCGACGACCTCGCGCACCCGGTCCCACTCCTCGACGTCGGTCTGCTCGGTGATCTCGATGACGAGGCCGGTGAGGTCGGCGGGCAGCACGGCGGCGACGGCCTCGCTGATGAGCGCGCCGACGCTGACGTTGACCGACAGGTAGCCCTGCGGGGGCCGACGACGCAGCGCCGCGGCGATGGCCGCCGCCTCGAGCAGCGACCCGTCCCCGACGCGGTGGGCCTCGGCGAAGACGGACTCCGGGTCGCCCTCGGCGAAGCGGCTGAGGGCCTCGTGGCCGATGGGGTCGCCGACGTGCAGGTCGACGACCGGCTGCAGGGCGATGCGGACCGGCGGGGTCGTGCCCTCGAGCCCGGCTCCCGCCACGCGCACGCACCCGCGGCCGGCGTGCTTGGCGTCGTAGAGCGCCCGGTCGGCCCGCTCGACGACCGCGCCGGGCTGCGCACCGGGCTCCCAGACGGCGACCCCGGCCGAGAACCGCTGGCCATCGGGGGTCACGGCCTGCATCGCCTCGAGCCGACGGACCGCCTCGTCGGGGTCGACGCCGGGCAGGAGGAGGCCGAACTCCTCACCGCCGTAGCGCGCGAGCAGCTCACCCGGCTCGAGGAGCGCCCCCCACGCCGCGACGGCCTCACGCAGGAGCCGGTCGCCGGCCTGGTGCCCCAGCCGGTCGTTGTAGCGCTTGAAGTGGTCGAGGTCGACGAGCGCCACGGTCAGCGGCCCCCCGTCCTCCTCGGCCCGGTGGACCGCGCGCCCGAGCTCGTGGTCCCACGACCGACGGTTCGGCGCCCCGGTGAGGCCGTCGCTGCGGGCGAGGGCGGAGAGCTGCACCGCCTGCTCCTCGACGACGCGGACGAGGACGGCGATGCGGACGACGACGAGCAGCGAGAGGACGATGCAGCCCGCCCCCACGACGCCCCACGGGATGTCGAGCCCCAGCGTGCCGACCACGAGGAGCGTGATGCCGGGCAGCGCCGCCGCGCCACCGAGGGCCGCGAGCCGGCGCCCGACCGACGCCGCGGGCGCGGAGCGGGTCTCGCCGCCGACGAGCGCCGCCCCGGACGGCGAGCACGCTGCGGCCGCGGCCGCGACGTAGCCGAGCAGCCACAGCACGTCGAGCCAGCGCGGCGTGGCCGCCAGGGGGTCGACGAGGGCGAAGGCGTTCCACACGAGGTCGGCGGCGGTCGTCGCGGCCAGGCTCAGCATGAGGAAGCGGAAGGCCGGGTTGCGCGAGCCGACCGAGGTCCACAGCCGGACCAGCACCCCGACGAGGACGACGTCGCCGACGGGGTAGGCCGTGGCGACGAGCCGGCCGAGCACCGAGGTCGTGGAGTCCACGGCGATCGGCGCCACGAGGAAGGTCCCGACGACCGTGCCGAAGCCGGCGGCGACGATGAGCGCCTCGAGGATCGGGGTCGGGTCCATCCCGCGCTGCCGGCCGCGGACCAGCCGCAGCAGGCCGACGGTGAGGACGACGTAGCCGGAGAGGTAGAAGACGTCGCTGGTCAGCGGGTAGCTCGTGAGGTGGAGGTAGCTCTGCTCGACCGTGAACAGCGCGTCGCCCGCGACCCAGAGCGAGTACCCGGCCAGGACGACGAGCCAGCCCCGGCGGCGGGCGGTGAGGCGTCGGGCGCCGGCGAGGGCGAGCACCATGGCGAGGACCCCGGCGACGCTGTTGCCGACGTCGCGCGCCGTCCCGTCCGGCACGACGAGGTAGGCCCCGCACAGCGCGAGCAGCCCGAGCAGCGCCGCGCGCAGCGGCGTGGGCATCGGCGCGATGGGCACCGGCTGCACCGGGCGGTTCCGCGGGCCCGCGACGGCGCGCGGACCGCTCCCCCGAGCCCCGTGGACCTCGTCGGCGGCGTCCCCCTGCCGCGCCGACCGGGGGGTCACCCGACCCGCACCTCGTCGACGCGTGGCGCACCGCCCGGGACGAGCGCCCGGGCCTCGGCGAAGGGCACGGGCCGCGACCAGAGGTAGCCCTGTCCGCGCCCGCAGTCCTGCTCCTCGAGCCAGGCCGCCTGCTCGGAGGTCTCCACGCCCTCGGCGACGGTCGTCATCTTGAGCGAGCGGCTCATCTCGAGGATGGCCAGGGTGACGGTCGCCGCGTGGCGGTCGTCGACGATGTCGTCGATGAAGCTCTTGTCGACCTTGAGGATGTCGACGGGCAGCTGGGAGAGGTAAGACAGCGAGCTGTAGCCGGTGCCGAAGTCGTCGATCGCGATGGACACCCCGAGGTCGCGCAGCCCGTGGAGGGAGCCGGCCGCGGACACGATGTCGTCGAGGAGCACCGACTCGGTGATCTCGAGGACGAGCAGGGTGGGGTCAAGCCCGGTGCGGGCGAGGACGCCGGCGACCTCGGCGGTGAAGTCGGGCTTGCACAGCTGCTGGGCGGAGACGTTGACGGCCATCGTCACGCGGGCCCCCGGGGCCTGGAGCTCGACGGCGGCCCGGCAGGCCTCGGCGAGCACCCACGACCCGAGGGCGACGATCGCGCCGGACTCCTCGGCGGCGGGGATGAACTCGTTCGGCGGCAGGAAGCCCCGCGACGGGTGCTGCCAGCGCACGAGCGCCTCGAAGCCGGTCACCTCGCGCGTCCGGAGGTTGACGGTCGGCTGGAAGTGCAGGAGCAGGCCGCCGGTCTCGATGGCCTCGACGAGCTCGTTCTGGAGGGTCAGCCGGTCGAGCGTCACCGCGTGCTGGGCGGCGTCGAAGACGCGCAGCGTGCCCTTGCCCTGCTCCTTGGCCCAGTACATCGCGACGTCGGCCTCGCGCAGGACGTCCTCCGCGGTCGAGCTGCGGGTGTCGGCGAAGGCGATGCCGAGGCTGGCCTTGACCGCCCAGGACACCCCGTCGATCGAGACCGGCTGCGCGAGCACCTCGAGGATGCGCTGCCCCATCTGCTCGGCGGCAGCGCGGTCGGTCTCCTCCATGAGGACGGCGAACTCGTCGCCACCGAGCCGGGCCGCGGTGTCGCGGGAGCGCAGCACGGAGCGGAGGCGGTCGGTGACGACGACGAGGAGCCGGTCGCCGACGGAGTGGCCGCGGGTGTCGTTGACCTGCTTGAAGTCGTCGAGGTCGAGGAACATCACGGCGAGGGTGCCCTCGCGGCGGGAGATTGCGTGCTCGAGCCGGTCGGCGAACAGCGCGCGGTTGGCGAGCCCGGTCAGGGCGTCGTGGAAGGCCTGGTGCGAGAGCTGCTCGGCGAGCTCGTGCTGCTCGGTGACGTCACGCAGCGTGAGCAGCCACGCCTCGACGGTCGACTCGCCGAGCAGGTTGGTCAGCGTGCCCTCGCCGACGATGGTCCGCCCGTCCGCGCGGGTGAGCCGCAGCCGGACCGCCTGGTCCCCCTGACGTCCGTCGGTGAGGAGCGCGAGCAGGGTCGGCGCCTCGTCGCCGACGAGGTCCTTGACGTGCTGCCCGACGAGCTCGTCGGGCGTGCGACCGATGACCGCCGGGGCGGACGGGCTGACGAACGAGATCGTCGCGTCGGCCTCGATGACGACGATGAGGTCGGCGCTGTTCTGGACCAGGGCCAGCAGGCGCCGCTCGCGCTGGTCGACGACCCGCTGGGCCGTCAGCTCGCGCTCCAGCCGCCGATGCCGGTCGACGATCCGGCGGAACCAGGCGAACCAGCCGACGGAGACCCCGACGAGGAGGCCGGCGTGGATGGCGAAGGCCAGCCAGGCGCGGGCGCTGCTCGCCTCGGCGAGCTCTTCCGCGAGGGCGGCGTCCGCGACGCGCAGCGTCGCGAGCGCGCCCGCGTCGCCGGGAGCGGCCTCGAGCGCCCGGGCGGCGTCGACGGCCGTCGCGCCGACCGAGCCGGGGGTGAGGTCCACGCCGGCCCGCGCGAGCCCGTCGACCGTGCGGGTCAGGGCGTCGGGGGTGGCCGAACCGCTCGCGACGGACGTGGCGACGGCGGAGAACGCGGCCGCGGCCTCGCGCTGGCGATGGACGCCGTCCCCGAGGTGCCAGACCCCGGTGAGGAAGGCCATCTCGAGCACGACGACGAACAGCGTGCCCACGACGGTGGCCGTCGAGCGCAGCCGGGTGCGGCCGTCGCGGTTCATCAGAGCTCCTGGTCTGGTGTCCGCGGTTCGGACCCCACGACGACGCTAGGGACGGAGCCTCGCCGGGGGCGAACCGACGGGGCCGACACTGGCCGTTCGACCGAGGGGGTCTGCCCGACCGTCCCTCCTGCGGGCAGGTTTGCCGGGCTCCCTGTCGGGTAGGACCGGTTCGGCCGCCCGCCGTCGGCGGCCGGAGGTCACGGAGCCGGTCGATCAGGAGGTGAAGGGTGGACGTCGTCCGACCCACCCCCACGATCGTCCCTCGCCGGTTCGACGACCCCCTGCACGTCGTCGTCGTCGCCTCCTCCCGCTTCCCGCTGGCCGAGCCGTTCGCCGGTGGGCTGGAGTCGCTCACCTGGAACCTGTGCCGCGGCCTGCGCGAGCGCGGGGTCGAGGTGACCGTCTTCGCCGGCCCGGGCAGCGACCCGCGCCTCGACGCCCGCGAGCTCGCCACCCGCCCACTCGAGCTGAGCGACACGGCACGCCGCGACGTCGCCATGCCCCCCGAGACGTGGCTGACCGAGCACCACGCCTACCTCCAGCTGATGCTCGAGCTGCAGCGCCGCGACGACGTCGACGTCGTGCACAACAACAGCCTCCACCACCTCCCCGTCGCGATGGCCGCCGCCGCGCGCGCCCCGATGGTGACGACGCTGCACACCCCGCCGACCCCGTGGCTGGAGCCGGCCATCGCCCTCGCCGCGGACGACCGCTCGCGGTTCGTCGCGGTCAGCGACCACACCCGCGCCGCGTGGAGCCACGTGACGCCCGCCGACGTGGTGCCCAACGGGGTCGACGTCCGGCGCTGGACGCCGGGGCCGGGCGGTGACGCCTTGGCCTGGGCCGGACGCCTCGTCCCCGAGAAGGCGCCGCACCTGGCCATCGACGCCGCGCGGGCGGCCGGTCGTCCGCTGCGGCTGGCCGGGCCGGTCGGTGACCCGGAGTACGTGCGGGCGATGGTGCGCCCGCGGCTCGGCGGTGACGTCGAGCTGCTCGGGCACCTCGGAACGGACGAGCTCGTCGAGCTGTTCGGCTCCAGCGCCGCCACCCTCGTCACCCCCGCCTGGGACGAGCCCTACGGACTCGTCGCGGCCGAGTCCCTCGCCTGCGGCACACCGGTCGTCGCGTTCGCCCGCGGAGGTCTGCCGGAGTTCGTCACCCCGGACGTGGGCCGGCTCGTGCCGGCCGACGACGTCGCCGCCGCGGGGCGGGCCGTCGCGGAGGCGGTCGGCCTCGACCGCCGCAGGTGCCGGGAGCACGCCGTCCGGCACTGCTCGGTGGACCGCATGGTCGAGGACTACCTCGAGGTCTACGAGGCGATGCTGCCGCTGAGCGGCGCCGCGTGATCGGCTACTACGTCCACCACCACGGCCGCGGGCACCTGTCCCGGATGACGTCCGTCGCGGCCCACCTGCGCTCGCCCGTGGTCGGCCTGAGCACCCTGCCGGCCCCGCCCGGGTTCGAGGACCGCTGGGTGCGGCTCCCGGCGGACGACGACCCGGCGACCGGCGACGACCTCGACGCCGGCGGCGTCCTGCACTGGGCTCCGTTGCACCACAGCGGAGTGCGCGACCGGGCGGCTGCGCTCACGGCGTGGGTCGCCCGGGCCCGTCCCCGCCTCGTCGTCACGGACGTGTCGGTCGAGGCGGCCCTGGCCGTGCGGCTCTGCGGGGTGCCGGTCGTCGTCGTCGCGCTGCCCGGCGAGCGGACCGACCGCGCCCACGTCAGCGCGTACGACCTCGCCCAGGGCCTGCTCGCGCCCTGGCCCGAGGGCGCGCACGACACGGGCTGGCCGCAGCGCTGGAGGGACGAGGCCCTCTTCGTGGGCGGCCTCTCGCGGTTCGACGGACGGCCTCGGGTGCCCGCCACGAGCACCGCCGGCCGGCGCCGCGTGCTCGTCGTGTGGGGTGCGGGCGGCCGCGACACCGACGCCGGCTCGGTCGCGGCGGCGCGGGCCGCCACCCCCGGCTGGGAGTGGACCGAGCGCAGCCCGGCCGACCCCTCCCCCGACCTGTGGCACGAGCTGTGCACCGCCGACGTCGTCGTCACGCACGCCGGGCAGAACGCGGTGGCCGACGTCGCCGCCGCCCGCGCGCCGGCCGTCGTCGTCTCGCAGCAGCGCCCGTTCGGGGAGCAGGAGGCGACGGTGCGGGCGGTGCAGCGGCTCGGGGTGGCCACGGGTCACGTCGGCTGGCCGCCCGCCGACCGCTGGCCCGGCCTGCTCGACGACGCCGTGCGGCGGGGCGGCGCGGCGTGGGAGCGGTGGAGCACGGGCCGCGGCGCGCAGGACGCGGCGGCGTGGCTCGACGCGCTCGCCGCGACCCCGGACGCCGTCCCGGCCGCAGGGGTCGCGTCGTGAGCGCGCGGCTCGGGGTCGTGACGATCGTCCACGGTCGCCACGACCACCTGCGCGGGCAGCTGGCCGGCCTGCGCCGCCAGACGCGGCGGCCCGACGTCCTCGTCGTCGTCGCGATGGACGACGACGAGGTCAGTGGTGTCGTCGACGACGCGGCGCCGCCGGGGTGGGACGTGCGGTACGCGAGCATCGACCGGATGCAAGGGCGCCTGCCGCTGGCCGCCGCGCGCAACCTCGGCGTCGCCACGGCGCTCGCGGCCGGGGCGGAGCACCTCGTCCTCCTCGACGTCGACTGCGTGCCCTCCGACGGTCTCGTCGCCCGGTACGGCGAGCTGCTGGGGTCGCTCGACCCGTCCGCCGGCCCCACGCTCCTGTGCGGGGACGTCGCCTACGAGCGCGACCCGGACGAAGGTCCGCAGCCGCCGCGCCACCACCCGGCCCGGCCGGAGCTCGGCGCGCAGGAGGTCCGCGTCGTCGATGACGTCACCCTCTTCTGGTCCCTCTCCTTCGCGGTCACCGCGGCCGACCTCGCGGCGCTCGGCGGCTTCGACGAGGGCTACGTCGGCTACGGCGCCGAGGACACCGACGTCGGCCAGCGCCTCGCCCGCGCAGGGGGCCGGCTGCTCTTCGTCGGCGGCGCCGGGGCCGTCCACCAGTGGCACCCGAGCCCGAGCCCGCCGGTCCAGCACGTCGAGGACATCGTGCTCAACGCCAACCGGTTCGCGCAGGTGTGGGGCTGGTGGCCGATGACCGGGTGGCTCGAGCAGTTCCGCGACCTCGGGCTCGTGGCCCGCGAGCCGGACGGCCGCTGGGCCACCCTCCCCTGACCGCGGCGGCGGGCGTGACGAGGTGGGCCGACCCGCGCGGGCCCCTCCACCCGCGGGGTCGGTCTGGGGTGGGGCCGTCGGTATGGTCACCCGGCCCGGGGGGCGCTGTCAGCCCCGTTGCAGCAACCTGCAGGCGCGGCCCGGTGGGGCCGCTCAGTCGGTGCGCGACTCGCCGCGTCCGAGGCGGAACCCCGCCGAGAACCGCGAGCGCACCTCGAGGGTCTCGAGGATCCGGGCGACCTCGGAGCGCACGGTGCGGACGCTGACCCGGAGGTGACGGGCCACGGCCTCGTCCGTCATGCCCTGCTGCATGAGGTCGACGACCCGCTCCTGCCGCTCGCTCAGGTGGACGGCCTCGGCCCGCTCGGTGCCGCACCCGAAGGCGGAGGCGAGGACCGCGTTCCAGTAGCGCATCGCCTGCTCGAGCACGCGTGGGGAGCGCACGTCGATGACCGAGAACTGCCCGTCGACGGTCGGCCCTTCGAGGAGGACGCGCTCGTGGTCGATGACCTTCATCTGGATGTCGGCGACCGCGAAGAGGTAGTCGCCGACGGGCTCGGCCACGAGCATCCGCCGACACTCGTCGTCGAGCCGCTCGTCGTCGAACACGCTGACCATCTCGAGGCCGCGCTCCACGAGCGCACGGTTGCCGGGCAGGCTCATCCGCAGCTGGGCCGGGGTCGCGGTCGGGCGCACCGACAGCAGGTGGCGCCAGGTCACGGCCTCGGCGGTCACCACTCGTTGACGTCGTTGCCGTCGGCGCCGATGCGGCACTCGGTGCCCGCACCCGCCTCGAGGTCACGGCACAGCCGGGTCCGCTCGGCCCACAGCGCCATCCCGGCGTCCGTGACGGCGGCCCGCTGGGAGGGCGCGAAGCGCGACCCCGGCCACTGCCTGCCGCTCATCGTCGCCTCCCGTCCGCTCCTCGTGGGCTACCCGCGAGTATGCCGTGCCCACCCCACCGCGAACGCGTGTGAACCCGCCGGGGTCGCCCGGCGGTTTCACACGCGTTCGCTCCGAGGGCCTCGGGGGGTCAGGCGAGTGAGGGGGCCGAGAGGGCGACCCACGCGGAGCGGATGTGACGCTCGGTCAGCGTCGCGGCCGCGTCTCCGTCGCCGGCCGCGACCGCCGCGAAGATCTCCTCGTGGTCGCGCCGGAGCACGGGTGCGAGGTCCTCCCACACCTCGACGCTGCGGAAGCGGTCGAGGATGGGCAGGCGCATCGACTCGCGGATCGCCGAGGTGAGGTCGCGCGCCAGCGCGTTGCCGGCCGCCTCGGCGAGCGCGACGTGGAAGGCCGTGTCGCAGTCGTTGAAGCGAGCCCGGTCGATGCCGGGGTCGGCCATCTCGTCGAGCAGCGCCCGCATCGCCGCCAGGTCCTCGGGCGTCGCGTGGGTGGCCGCCAGCCGGACGCTCAGGCGCTCCAGGGCGATGCGGACCTCGACGACGTCGGGCAGCGGGAACGCCGCGAGCGCGACGTGCAGCCGCAGCAGCCGCCCGAGGGCCCCGCTCGGCACGGCGGTCAACGTCGTGCCGCCGGCCGCCCCGGCCCCGACCGAGGAGCGCACGACGCCCTGGGCCTGGAGGGTGCGGACGGCCTCGCGCACCGCGGCGCGGCTCACGCCGAGCCGGGCCGCGAGGTCGCGCTCGGCCGGCAGGTGGTCGCCGACCTCGAGGTCGCCGCCGAGGATCTGCTCGTCGACCCAGCGCAGGACGAGCTCGAAGGCACGCAGTCCGCCGGTCTCGGGGCCGGGCAGCGGGTCGGCGGCGCTCACGCGCTCAGGATGCCACGCCACGCCGCACGACACGCCGAATGGTCGGACCACTAGTGGTCAGACCATTGACACCGCCACGGACCCGGCCCTACCGTCATCGCATCCCGAATGGTCTGACCATTCAGGACCCCCGCCCAGAGACGTGCGACCGGAGGACCCGATGACCCTGACCGCAGTGACGACGACCGGACCGGCGACGGCCCTGGCCGTCCCGACGCAGTTCCGCCCGGAGCTCACCCCGGTGGGCGGCAGCCTCACCCTCTCCGCACTCGTCGCCCTCCTCCCCCTCGTGACGGTCTTCGTCACCCTCGGGGTGCTGCGCTGGAAGGCCCACTGGGCCGGCCTCACGGCGGTCGCGGTCGCGGTGCTCGTCGCCTCGCTCGCCTTCGGGATGCCCGTGCACCTCGCGGCGCTTTCGGCCACGCAGGGCGCCGCCTTCGGCCTCTTCCCGATCATGTGGATCGTCTTCACGGCGATCCTGCTCTACCAGGTGACCGTGCGCTCGGGTCGCTTCGAGGACCTGCGCGCGACCTTCCACCTCATCAGCGACGACCCGCGCATCCAGGCGATCATCATCGCCTTCTGCTTCGGCGGCCTGCTCGAGGCGCTCGCCGGCTTCGGCGCCCCCGTCGCCATCACCGGCGTCATGCTCATGGCCCTCGGCTTCTCGCCGCTGCGCGCCGCCGCGGTCGTCCTCCTCGCGAACACCGCGCCCGTCGCCTTCGGCGCCGTCGGCACCCCGATCATCACCGCGGGCACCCTGACCGGCATCCCGTACCACGAGATCGGCGCGTACGTCGGGCACCAGACCCCGGTGCTCGCCGCCTTCGTCCCGCTCCTGCTCGTCCTCATGGCCGGCGGGCGTCGTGGGGTGCGCGAGACCTGGCCGGTCGCGGTCGTCGTCGGGCTGACCTTCGCCGTCGCGCAGTGGTTCGCCGCGACGTACGTCTCGGTCGAGCTGACCGACATCATCGCCTCGCTCGCCGGCCTCGCCGCCGCCGTCCTCTTCCTCAAGGCGTGGCGGCCCCGGGGCCGCGAGACCGCCCTCGCGACGATGCAGGTCGAGCGCGAGCGCGAGCTCGCGACCGTCGGCGCCCCCGGGTCGGCCGACGTCACCCCGCCCGCCGACGCCCACGCCGTCTCGGCCGACGCCCTCGCGGCCCGCTCGCGTGACCTCACCCCGGGCCGCATCACGATGGCCCTGCTCCCCTACCTCCTCGTCATCGTCGTCTTCGGCGTCGCGAAGCTCGTCACCCCGGTCAAGACCTGGCTCGTCGGCACCGACGTCAAGGTGCCCTGGCCGGGCCTCTCCGGCGAGGTCCTCACCCTCAAGGGCTCGCCGAGCGCGGCCACGACCTACACGCTGCCGTGGCTCAGCTCGCCCGGCACGATGCTCCTGCTCTGCTCGCTCGCCGTCGCCGCCGTGTACGCCGTCGGGATGCGCGGCTGGGCCGCCGAGGCCTGGGCCGTCGCGCACCGCATGCGCTGGGCGTTCCTCACCGTCGCCTCGATGCTCGCGCTCGCCTACGTCATGAACTTCTCGGGGCAGACCATCGTCATCGGCACCTGGATCGCCGGCACCGGCGCCCTGTTCGCCTACCTCAGCCCGACCCTCGGCTGGATCGGCACGGCCGTCACCGGGTCCGACACGAGCGCCAACGCCCTCTTCGCCACGCTCCAGCAGAGCGCCGCGCAGACGGCCGGCATCGACCCGACGCTCCTCGTCGCCTCGAACACCTCCGGCGGCGTGGTCGGCAAGATGATCAGCCCGCAGAACCTGACGATCGCCGCGACCAGCGTGGGCCTGCTCGGGCGCGAGGCCGACATCCTCCGTAGGGTTCTGCCATGGAGCGTCGGCCTGATCCTCGCGATGTGCCTCCTCGTGGGCCTGCAGTCGACCGTCCTGGCGTGGATGCTCCCGTGAGCGCGCTCGCCCGCCCCGGCACCGACCTGCGGGTCGCGCTGTTCGCCACCTGCTTCAACGACACGATGTGGCCCGGCACGCTCAAGGCCACCGTCCGGCTCCTCGAGCGGCTCGGCTGCACGGTCGAGTTCCCCCAGGCGCAGACCTGCTGCGGCCAGATGCTCACCAACACCGGCTACGGGGCGAAGGCCCTGCCGCTGGTGCGCCGCTTCGTCGACGTCTTCGAGGGCTACGACGCGGTCGTCGCGCCGTCCGGGTCGTGCGTCGGCTCGGTCCGCCACCAGCACCGCGGCATCGTCGAGCTCGCCGGCGACGACCGGCTCGCGAGCCGGGTGGAGCACACCGTCCCCAAGGTGCTCGAGCTCTCGGAGCTGCTCGTCGACGTCCTCGGCGTCACCGACGTCGGCGCGTGGTTCCCGCACCGCGTCACCTACCACCCGACCTGCCACTCGCTGCGGATGCTGCGGGTCGGCGACCGGCCGCTGCAGCTCCTGCGGGCGGTGCGGGGCATCGACCTCGTCGAGCTGCCCGGCGCCACCGAGTGCTGCGGGTTCGGCGGCACCTTCGCGATGAAGAACGCCGACGTGTCGGTCGCGATGGGCTCGGACAAGGCCCGGGCCGTCGTCGGCACCGGCGCCGAGGTCCTCGTCGCCGGCGACAACTCCTGCCTCGCCCACATCGGGGGCATCCTCGGCCGGCAGCGCGCCGGCGTCCGCCACCTGCACCTGGCCGAGGTCCTCGCCTCGACCGAGGAGGACCCGGCATGACCACGACCACCCCCGGCCCCGTCCAGCAGACCTCGCCTGTCTTCGTCGGGATGCCGAAGTTCCCCACCGCCGCCCGCGAGGCACTGGCCAACACCCAGCAGCGCCGCAACCTCAGGCACGCGACGCACACGATCCGCGACAAGCGGGCCCGCGTCGTCGCCGAGGTGCCCGAGTGGGAGGCGCTGCGCGTCGCCGGCGCCGAGGCCAAGGACGAGGCGCTCGCCCACCTCGGCGACTACCTCGAGCAGCTCGAGGCGAGCCTCACCGCGAACGGCGCGACCGTGCACTGGGCGCGCGACGCCGCCGAGGCCAACGCGATCGTCCTCGGCATCGTCCGGGACCAGCAGGTCGACGAGGTCGTCAAGGTGAAGTCGATGGCCACCCAGGAGATCGAGCTCAACGAGGCGCTCGAGGCCGCCGGGGTCAACGCCTGGGAGACCGACCTCGCCGAGCTCATCGTCCAGCTCGGGCACGACCGGCCGAGCCACATCCTCGTGCCGGCCATCCACCGCAACCGCAGCGAGGTGCGCGACATCTTCCGCCGCGAGATGGCCGCGGTCGGTCGCCCCGCGCCGGAGGACCTCACCGACGAGCCCGCCCGCCTGGCCGAGGCCGCGCGGCTGCACCTGCGCGAGAAGTTCCTCCGCGCGAAGGTCGCGGTCTCGGGGGCCAACTTCGCCGTCGCCGAGACCGGCACGCTCGTCGTCGTCGAGTCCGAGGGCAACGGGCGGATGTGCCTCACGCTGCCCGAGACGCTCGTCACCGTCGTCGGCATCGAGAAGGTCCTGCCCCGGTGGGACGACCTCGCGCCGATGCTCCAGCTGCTCCCCCGCTCGAGCACGGGCGAGCGGATGAACCCGTACACGACGATGTGGAGCGGCGCCCACGACGGCGACGGACCCCAGGACGTCCACGTCGTCCTCCTCGACAACGGCCGCAGCCACGTCCTCGCCGACCGCGTCGGCCGCCAGGCGCTGCGCTGCATCCGCTGCTCGGCCTGCCTCAACGTCTGCCCGGTCTACGAGCGCACCGGCGGCCACGCCTACGGCTCGGTCTACCCCGGCCCGATCGGCGCCGTCCTCAACCCCCAGCTGCGCGGGACGACGAGCGAGGTCGACAAGTCGCTGCCCTACGCCTCCAGCCTCTGCGGCGCGTGCTTCGACGCGTGCCCCGTGCGCATCGACATCCCCGAGCTGCTCGTCGAGCTGCGCGGGCGGGTCGTCGAGCAGGAGGGCCGCACCGCCGAGTCGGCCGCGATGGCCGCCGCCGCGTGGGTGCTGTCGGACCCGAAGCGGCTCGCGGCCGCGCAGCGGGCCGCGACGACCGCGGGTCGCGTCATCGGTGGCCGCACGGTACGGGCGGTGCCGGGGCTCGGTGCGTGGACCGACGCCCGGGACGTGCCGACCCCACCGACCGAGACCTTCCGGCAGTGGTGGGCCCGCGAGCGCGGGGAGGGGTCCCGATGAGCGCGCGCGACGAGATCCTCGCGCGGGTGCGCGGCGCCACCGCCGACGTCGTCACGACGCCGGCCGACCGCGCCCCGACCGCCGTCGTCGAGGAGACCTCCCCCGGGCGGGCGGCCACCCTCGACCTCTTCGCCGAGAACGTCGCCGCCTACCGGGCGCAGGTCGTCCGGGTCGCGGCGTCCGGTGTCGCCGGGGCCGTGGCGGACGCCTTGCGGCAACAGGGCTGTGCCACAGCCGTCCTGCCCACCGGCCTCGACCCCGCGTGGCGGGGGGCGGCGACGGAGGTCGTCCGCGTGCTCGACGAGGCCGACGTCCGGGTCGACGCCGAGCTCGACGCGGTCGACGCCGTCGTCACCGCGGCGGCCGTCGGCATCGCCGTGACCGGCACCGTCGTCCTCGACCACGCGGCCGACCAGGGGCGCCGCGCCCTCACCCTCGTCCCCGACGTGCACGTCTGCGTCGTGCGCGCCGGGCAGGTCGTCCACGACGTCCCCGAGGCGGTCGGGCGGCTGCGTCCCGAGCCGGGCCTCGCGCGACCCCTGACGTGGGTCAGCGGACCGAGCGCGACGAGCGACATCGAGCTCGAGCGCGTCGAGGGCGTCCACGGGCCGCGTACCCTCGTCGTCGTGCTCGTCGACGAGGAGGTCTGACCGGATGACTGCTGCCGACGACGAGCAGGCCTCCCCCACACCGGTGTTCTTCCTGGCCGGCGGCACCGGCATCTCGGCCGAGACGCTGGGGAACCTCATCATCAACCAGTTCCCGACCGTCGACTTCGTGCGCCGGAAGATCCCGTTCATCACGACCGTCGAGCAGGCCCACCGGGTCGTCGAGGAGCTCGACGACGCGGTCACCGAGTCGACGACGCCCATCGTCTTCTCGAGCGTCGCAGACGCAGAGCTGCGTGACGTCCTGCGCGGCACCCGCTGCGCGTTCATCGACCTCTTCGGCAGCCACCTCGACATCGTCGAGCGGGTCCTCCACGTCAACGCCAGCCCCAAGGTGCCGGCCCTGCACGGGCTCGGCGACATCCACCGCTACGAGCGCCGGATGAAGGCCATCGACTTCTCGCTCGAGCACGACGACGGCGCCAGCCTGCGCAACCTCCAGCACGCGGAGCTGATCCTCGTCGCCCCGTCGCGCTGCGGCAAGACGCCGACGTCGCTCTACCTCGCCCTGCAACACGGGGTGAAGGTCGCCAACTACCCGCTCGTCGACGAGGACCTGCGCGCCAGCGAGCTGCCGGAGGCGGTGCGCCCCTATCTCGACCGCTGCGTCGCGCTGACCTCCACGCCGGCGCGTCTCAGCCAGGTGCGCAGCGAGCGCCGACCCGACTCCCCCTACGCCTCCCTCCGGCAGTGCTCGTGGGAGCTCAAGCGCGCCGAGGAGCTCTACCGGGCGCACCGGCTACCGGTCATCAACTCCGCCGGGATGTCCGTCGAGGAGATGGCGGCCGTGATCATGCACACGCGCCAGCTCAAGGGCTCCGGCTGACCCGGGCTGCCATCCTGTCCCTCGCCGCCACCCCGGCCACCCGCACGACCACCGCCCCACCCCGCGCCCCGTCCCCGGAAGGACCCCCGCCATGACCACCACCGTCCGCTGGTTCCGCGAGCTCGGCCTCGACGACGTCGAGTCCGTGGGCGGCAAGAACGCCTCGCTCGGCGAGATGGTCCAGCACCTCTCGGCCGCCGGCGTCGCCGTCCCCGACGGGTTCGCCACGACCGCGGACGCCTACCGGGCCTTCCTCGGCGAGACCGGGCTCGCCGAGCGCATCTCCGGCCTGCTCGCCGACCTCGACGTCGACGACACGCGGCGCCTGGCCGAGGTCGGCCGCGAGATCCGCGAGGCCGTCGAGGCGCAGCCCTTCCCCGAGGACCTCGACCGCGACATCCGCGCGGCCTACGAGCGCCTCGCCGGTGAGGCCGGTGACGAGGCGAGCTTCGCCGTCCGCTCCAGCGCCACCGCCGAGGACCTGCCGGACGCGTCGTTCGCCGGCCAGCAGGAGACCTTCCTCAACGTCCGCGGCATCGACAACGTCCTGCACGCCATCCGCCTCGTCTTCGCCTCGCTCTACAACGACCGCGCGATCGCCTACCGGGTGCACAGCGACTTCGACCACGACGTCGTCGCCCTCTCGGCCGGGGTCCAGCGGATGGTCCGCTCCGACATCGGCGCCTCGGGCGTCATGTTCACCATCGACACCGAGTCGGGCTTCGAGGACGCGGTGTTCATCACGAGCGCCTACGGCCTCGGCGAGGGCGTCGTCCAGGGCGCCGTCAACCCCGACGAGTTCTACGTCCACAAGCCCGCGCTGCGCGCCGACCGCCCGGCGATCCTCAAGCGCGGCGTCGGCGCCAAGGCCACGAAGATGGTCTACACGCAGGACGCGACGGTCGGCCGGACCACCGAGTTCGTCCCCGTCGACGAGGCCGAGCAGCGCCGCCTCAGCCTGACCGACGACGAGCTGACCGAGCTCGCGCGCACCGCCCTGCGCATCGAGGAGCACTACGGCCGCCCGATGGACATCGAGTGGGGCCGCGACGGGGTCGACGGGAAGCTGTACGTCCTCCAGGCACGGCCCGAGACCGTCAAGTCGCGCGCGGCCGGCGGTGTGCAGCAGCGCTTCCGGCTCGAGGAGCGTGGCCCGGTCGTCGTCGAGGGCCGCGCCATCGGCCAGAAGATCGGCGCCGGGTCCGTGCGCGTCCTCACCGACATCGGGGCGATGCACGACTTCCGGCCCGGCGAGGTCCTCGTCGCCGACATGACCGACCCCGACTGGGAGCCGATCATGAAGCGCGCCAGCGCCATCGTCACCAACCGTGGCGGGCGCACCTGCCACGCGGCGATCATCGCGCGCGAGCTCGGGATCCCCGCGGTCGTCGGCACCGGCACCGCCACCCACGAGCTCGCGGACGGCCGCGAGGTCACCGTCTCGTGCGCCGAGGGCGACACCGGGTTCGTCTACGACGGCCTGCGCGAGTTCACCGTCTCCGAGACCACGCTCGACGAGATGCCCGAGATCCCGACGAAGATCATGATGAACGTCGGCACGCCCGAGCAGGCGTTCGAGTTCTCGCGCCTGCCCCACCGCGGGATCGGCTTGGCGCGCACCGAGTTCATCGTCAACCGGCAGATCGGCATCCACCCGCGTGCGCTGCTCGAGCTCGACGACCAGGAGCCGGGCGTCAAGCAGGAGATCGAGGAGCGCATCGCCGCCTACGCCGGACCGCGCGAGTACTTCGTCCAGCGCCTCGCCGAGGGCGTCGCGATGCTCGCGGCCGCCTTCGCGCCCGAGCCGGTCATCGTGCGCCTGTCGGACTTCAAGTCCAACGAGTACGCCGGCCTCCTCGGCGGCGAGCGCTACGAGCCGCACGAGGAGAACCCGATGCTCGGGTACCGCGGCGCGGCGCGCTACCTCTCGGACGACTTCGCCGAGTGCTTCGCGATGGAGTGCGAGGCGCTGCGCCACGTCCGTGACGAGATGGGCCTGACCAACGTCAAGATCATGATCCCGTTCGTGCGCACCGTCGCCGAGGCCGAGGGCGTCATCGCACTGCTGGCGCAGCACGGTCTCGAGCGCGGGAAGAACGACCTCCAGGTCGTCATGATGTGCGAGCTGCCCTCGAACGCCGTCAACGCCCACGCCTTCCTCGACCACGTCGACGGCTTCTCGATCGGGTCCAACGACCTCACGCAGCTGACGCTCGGCGTCGACCGCGACTCCTCGCTCGTCGCCGGCTCCTTCGACGAGCGCGACCCCGCGGTCAAGGCCCTGCTGTCGATGGCCATCCGCGCCTGCCGCGAGCGCGGCAAGTACGTCGGCATCTGCGGCCAGGGGCCCTCGGACCACCCCGACCTCGCCGAGTGGCTCGTCGACGAGGGCATCGAGTCGATGTCCCTCAACCCCGACACCGTCGTCGACACCTGGCTGCGTCTGGCCAAGCGCGGCTGAGGCGACCCGCGGGCCCCGGTCGGCGGACGGACCCGGTAGAACGGAGGGTGCACCCGTCGACGCCACCCGCGGAGGACCCGATGACACCCCCGACCGCCCGCTCCCCGCGCAACGGTGGCGCCGACGTGCTCGACCTCGTCTCGGACCTGCTGGAGGAGGGCCGCCTCCGGCCGGACGGCCTCGGGACGCGCCGCCTGCTCGGTGAGCTGGTGCGCCGGGGGGTCGAGGTCGTCCCCGGGGCCGAGTGGTGCAGCATCACGGCGATGCGCTCGGAGTCGCTGACCACCCTCGCGACCTCGCACGACGAGGCCCTGGCCGCCGACCAGGTGCAGTACGACATCGGGTCCGGCCCGTGCGTCGACGCCGTCGTCGAGGACCACGTCTTCCTGACCCGCCGCGTCCACGAGGACGCCCGGTGGCCCGAGTACGGTCGCCGGGTCCACGCCGAGGTGGGTGTCGGCAGCGTCCTGGCCCAGCGCCTGACACTCGTCGACGGCACCGACACGGTGGCCGCCCTCAACATCTACTCCACGCGTGAGGACGCGTTCGGGGCGGAGTCGCTGCGCCAGGCGCTGCTGCTCGCCACCCAGTGCTCGCTGCTCGTCGCCGCGTACCTCGCCCACGAGCGCTCCGAGAACCTCCTGCGGGCGCTCGACAGCAACCGGGAGATCGGGGTGGCCGTGGGCGTCCTCATGGCCCGCCACCGGGTGACCCGTGAGGAGGCCTTCGCGATGCTCCGCGTCGCCAGCCAGGCCACGAACCGCAAGATCCGGGACCTCGCGAGCGAGGTCGCCGACACCGGCGACCTCCCCTGACCGCGAACGGCGGGCCGCCTGCACGTTTGGGCCTGCCCCCGTCCGGGCAGGTCATCGATAGGGCGGCCACCCGCCGGGTCAAGCAGCGGCCGGGCGGGTGGCCACCCGTCAGCGTGGCCGCGAGGCCGGGCGGTCGTCGAGGACCGGGAGGTCGCCGGTGTGCACGACCGTCTCGGCGAGGTCGCGCAGCTTGCGGTTGCGGGTCGTGCTCAGCCGGCGCAGCAGCTCGAAGGCGGCCTCGGCCGGCAGCCGCCGCCGGGCCATGAGCACCCCGACGGCCATCCCGATGGTGCGGTTGCTCCGGAGGGCGACGGCGAGGTGGTCGGCCCGGGTCTCGGCCTCGGTGACGTGACGTCCCTGCTCGTCCACGAGCTCCTCCAGCTCGGCGGAGCGGGACCGTTCACGGGCCAGCGCCGTCACGTCGGTGACGACGACGAGGACGCCCAGCACCCCACCCACCGCGGACCGCACCGGGCTGACGGAGCAGCACCAGAACACCTGCTCGGGCCGGCCGTGGCGGTCGAGCACGAGCGGCAGCGCGTCCTCGTGGACCGCGACTCCCTCGGCGAGCACGCGTCGCACCCGTGCGCCGAGCGCCGCCCACGCCGGCGAGCAGGCATCCGCCGCGCGGCGTCCCATCACGTCGGGATCCTCGGGCCCGCAGAGCTCGCGGAAGGCGTCGTTGTGGAGCTGCACCAGGTCCTCGCCCCAGCACAGGAGCATCGGGACCGTGGCCGGCAGCAGGGTGCGGACGGCCGCCGTGAGCTCCGGGGGCCAGCCGTCGGGGTCGCCGACGGGCGTCGCCGCCCAGTCCACGCGGCGCACGAGGGTCGAGGTCCGGTCGTGGCCGGGGAAGAGGGTCGCGAGGGCCGGCGGGGTCGGCGACGGCGTCGGACGGGGGTGGTGCGGGTCGGTGCGGTGGTGCGGGTCGTGGGGCTCGTGCACGGTGGGACGGGGCATCGGGTCCTGCCGGGTGTGGCCGGCGCGGCTGGGCCGTGGGTTGGACCCGCCACGCTCGTCGGACAGCGTAGGCGAGCGCACCGACAGGACCCGACGCCTGCGGCACCGCACCGGGCCCGGGGTCGGCCTCAGGGTCAGAACACGGGTTTGCCGCCGGTGACGCCGAGCACGCTCCCGGACACGTAGCTCGCCTCGTCGGAGGCGAGGAAGACGAAGGCCGCGGCCACCTCGACCGGCTGGCCGACCCGCCCGAGCGGCGTCTGCGCGCCGAAGCCCTCGACGGCGTCGGCCGGCATCGTCGCCGGGATGAGCGGGGTCCAGATGGGACCGGGGGCGACCGCGTTGACGCGGATCCCCCGCGGGCCGAGCTCCTGGGCGAGGTTGACGACGAGGTTGTTGAGGGCGGGCTTCGTCGCCGCGTAGTCCAGCAGCTGCTCGCCCGGCTGATAGGCCTGGACGGAGGTCGTGACGACCACCGAGCCCTGCGACTCCTCGAGGTCGCGTGCCAGCTCGCGGACCAGCCAGAAGGTCGCGAAGACGTTCGTCGCGAAGGTCCGCTCGACCTGCTCGGGCGGGAAGTCCTCGTGACCGTCGTGCGTCACCTGGAAGGCCGCGTTGCTCACGAGCACGACGTCTCGCCGTGGTCCGGTCGGGGGTCGAGGGCGGCGGTCGTGCCCGGCCACTGCTGCTCCTGGGCGGGGATCTGGGTCATCGGGGTGCTCCTGGGTCGAGGGGCACTGCCCGGACCGACGGCGCCGTCCTGCCACTACCCGTCGGGTGTCGCGTCACACTTCGACCGGACGCGTCCGCCCCGCCGGGGGCGGTCCGGTCGGGATGGCCTCAGACGAGGATCTCGAGCGGCTCGCGGGTCACGAGCTGTTCCCAGGGTCGGGCCCCGGCCGAGGCGGCGACCACCTCCCGCAGGCGGACGCGGATCGAGGACGGCAGCGACGAAGGTCGAGGGGGCAGAGTTGTCTCACACCGACACTCGCGCATCGAGTCGGCCCAGTAGAGCGAGGGTGAGGCGCGCGGGACCAGGGGCACCTCGGCGCGGAGCATCGCCACCAGGCGGCCGCACCGGCGGCACGAGGCGGCTCCCACGTCGCTGAGCCGGGCTGCGGCACTCATGCCGCCCCCACCGTCGTCGTCATCATCCCGACCTCGTCCTCCTCGCGGCGCCCCGGCTCCGCACCGGTGTGGCGACGAGCAAATACCCCGGCGGGAGGGACGGAAACACCACTCCCCCGACATCCTCACCCTCCGGAAGGTTTCCCTTCCACGCGGCAAGGTTTCCCTTCCATCCGGCAAGGTCCCTTCCACGCGGCAAGGTTTCCCTTCCACCCGCAACCACTCCTTGCGAGCGGCAAGGGAATCCTTCCGGAGCGCATGGATCCCGGGACGGCACACATCCACCCGGCGCTCTCAGCCGGCCTCAGGCCGCACCCCGCCGGCCGGACTCGCCCCTCGTCAGGCGGCCACGACGTCCAGGCTCCCCCGCAGCTGGCGCAGGATGCGCGACAGGATGCGCGACACCTGCATCTGGCTGACCCCGAGCATCGACCCGATCTCGGACTGCGTCAGCTCCTCCACGAAGCGCAGCCGCACCACCCGGCGGTCCCGCTCCCCGAGCGAGTCCAGGGCCAGCCGCAGGTCGGTGTGCAGCTCGAAGCGGTGGTAGAAGTCCCCGACGTCGGCCAGCCGGTCGCCCTCCGTCCCGCCGGCCAGCACCGGGGCATCGAGCGATGCTGGACGGAAACCGCTGCCGCACAGCCGTGCCGACTCGACGTCGGCAGGCTCGCACTCCATCAGGTCCGCGACCTCGGCGACCGTCGCCTCGCGTCCGAGCCGGTGGCGCAGGCTCTCCTCGGCCACGACGACCTCGGCCCTCAGCTCCTGCACGCGACGGGGCGGCCGCACGACCCAGCCGCAGTCCCGGAAGTGGCGCTTGAGCTCACCGGCGATCGTCGGGACGGCGAACGCGACGAAACCCGCCCCGGAGTCGGGGTGGTAGCGGTCCACGGCGGCGACGAGAGCCGTCCGGGCGACCTGCTCGAGGTCGTCCCGCTCGATGCCCCGCCCGGAGTAGCGATGAGCCAGACCGTCGGCGAGCGGGAGCATCTCCTCCACGACCTGGGCGCGCAGCCGTCGCTGCTCAGCAGGATCCGTCGTGACGGAGACGCGGTCGAGGAGGCCTTCGACGACCTGGTCGCGCTCGCCGGTGACAGTGGAACGAAGGGTCTTGGACATGGCTGTCCTCCATCAGGGAGAAGGAGGGCACTCTGTCTGACCCGCGACGCGGCCGGGTCTGGACCGATACCTCGACGGTGCCACGGATGGGCCCCGGACGGGGGTTTGGTGACGCGGAGTTCTCGACCCGCTCCGGGAGCCCACCGGCAGGGCACGGCCCCGCAGGTGCGTTTCCGGCGAGAGGTCAGGGGTACCGCCCAGCGCATGACGACCCCCGCCGCCCACCGGCCCCCCGTCCACCACACCGTCGCCGCGCGACCCGAGGACGTGTGGGCCGTGCTCGCCGACGGCTGGGCCTACCCGACCTGGGTCGTCGGCGCCGCCCGGGTGCGTGCGGTCGACCCCGGCTGGCCGGCCGTCGGCACGCGCATCGAGCACAGCGTCGGGGTGTGGCCGCTCCTGCTGTCGGACAACACCGAGGTCGAGGACAGCGACCCCGGCCGCATGCTCCTGCTGCGCGCCCGAGGATGGCCCCTCGGCGAGGCCCACGTCCTGCTCGAGCTCACGCCCGCCGGGGACGGCACCAGGCTCAGCCTGCGCGAGGACGTCGTGAGTGGCCCGTCCCGCGTCCTCCCGGTGCCCCTGCGGCAGGCGGCCATCCACCCGCGCAACGTCGAGTCGCTGCGCCGGCTGGCGCTGCTCGCCGAACGCCGCGACCCGACCGGCCGGCCGCACCCGGGGCGGGCGGTCAGCGGGGGCTGACGCGCTCCGGCCCCAGCACGCGGTGCCAGACGGTACGGGTCAGCGCCCGCCGCGCGGCACCGACCGGCCCCTGCGCGTCGAGCGCCGCCCGGGCCGCGTTCCACCCGCAGGCCCCGTGCACCCCGCCCCCGGGGTGCGCCGACGCGGACGCGAGGTAGAGCCGGTCGACCGGCGTCTCGGGGCGGCCGAGACCGGGGACCGGCCGCAGGAACAGCTGGTGGTGCAGGGCCGACGAGCCCCCGTTGAGGGCCCCGAGGTCGAGGTTGGCGTCCGCCGCCTGGAGGTCCGTCGGGGTCTGGACGAGCCGCGCCGTGACGGCGTCGCGGAAGCCGGGGGCCACCGCCTCGACGGCGTCCTCGACCGCCTCGACCTGCGCGGCGACGGCCCCGGCGTCGTCGCCGAGGGAGCGCGGCAGGTGCGTGTACCCCCACGCGGTCTCGGTCCCGGGCGGGCAGCGCGTCGGGTCGGCGACGCCCATCTGGCCGAAGAGGACGAAGGGCGGCGACGGCAGCCGACCCGTCGTCAGCGCGGCCGACGACTGGACGAGGCCGTCGGCGTCGACCCCGAGGTGCACCGTGCCGGCCTGCCGCGCCCCGTCCGCCGCCCACGGGACCGGCTGCGAGAGAGCCCAGTTCAGCTTGAGGGTCGAGGGGTCCCACTCGAAGCGCTCGAGCCGCTCACGCAGCCGGGGGTGCAGCGCCCCGGCGGGGAGCATCCGGCCGAACAGCGCCGGGGCAGAGACGTCGGCGACGACCGCCCGGCGGGCCCGCACCCGGCGTCCGTCCGCCAGCACGACGCCGGTCGCGCGCCGACCACGCAGCTCGACCCGCTCGACGGCGGCCCCCGTCATCACCCGACCGCCGGCGGCCCGGAAGCGCGCGGCCATCGCCCCGGACAGCCGGCCCGCGCCGCCCTCCGGCACGGGGTAGCCGACGTCCTGCCCGAGCATGCTGAGCAGCCAGCCGTAGAGCGCGCTGCCCGCGGCGTCCGGCGGCACGTCGGTGTGCGCGGCGTTGCCCGAGAGCAGCAGCCCCGCGTCCGTCCCGCGGAACTCCTCCGCGGCGAGCCGACGCACCGGCAGCGCGAGACGGCGGACGAGGTCGAGGGCCTCCGCGGCGCCGAGCGCGCGGGCCAGCCGCACGCCGGGGCGCACCGGCGGGAAGGTCGTGAAGAGGGCGTCGAGCAGCGGGTCGCGCAGCCGCTGCCACTGCCGCACCATCCGCAGCCAGGCCTCGCCGTCGCCGGGGGCGTCCTCGTCGAGCCGGGCGGCGGTGCCGTCGGGGTCGTCGTGCATGACGGCGCACCGTCCGTCGGACAGCACGTGCGCGAGGACGTCCGGCGAGCGGCGCCAGGTCAGCCCGTGGGACTCCAGGCCGAGGTCGCGGATGACCGGGCTCGCGGCGGCGAGGGGGTAGAAGGCGCTGTAGAGGTCGGTGACCACCCCGGGCGCCAGCACCTCGGCGCTCTTGACGGCGCCGCCGAGCTCGTCCTGCGCCTCGAGGAGCAGGACGTCCCAGCCGGCGTCGGCGAGGGCGATGGCGGCGACGAGCCCGTTCGGCCCGGCCCCGACGACGACGGCGTCACAGGTGTCCACGGGTGGGCGCTACCCGTCCACCACCGGACGAAAACTCCGGGACCACCGGGGCCGCGTCACGGCAGCCCCGCCTCGCCGGTCTGGACCGCCCACAGCGCCGCGTAGCGCCCACCGGAGGCCACGAGATCGTCGTGCGTGCCGGACTCGGCGACCCGCCCGGCGTCGATGACCCAGATCCGGTCGGCGTGCCGCACCGTCGAGAGCCGGTGGGCCACGACGAGGGCGGTCCGCCCGGCGCTGGCCTCTCGCACCGAGCGCTGGATGGCCGCCTCGGTCTCGGTGTCGACGGCGCTCGTCGCCTCGTCGAGGAGGAGGACGGCCGGCTCCCGCAGGAGGGCCCGCGCGAGGGCGAGCCGCTGGCGCTGGCCGCCGGAGAGCGTGAGACCCCGCTCGCCGACCTCGCCGTCGAGCCCCCCGGGCAGCCGGTCGACGACGTCGTCGGCGGCGGCGTGCCGCACGGCCTGCTCCAGCTGCGCGCGGGTCGCCCCGGGGCGCGAGTACTCGAGGTTCTCGGCGACGGAGCCGGCGAAGAGGTGCACCTCCTGCGCGACGTACCCGATCGAGCCCCGGAGCGAGGCCCAGGTGAGGCCGCGCACGTCGACGCCGTCGACGAGCACCACGCCCGCGCGCGGGTCGTCGAAGCGCAGCAGCAGCCGCAGGATGGTCGACTTGCCCGACCCGGTCGTCCCGACGAGTGCGTGGGTCTCGCCGGCCGGGACGCGCAGGTCGACGCCGTGGAGGACGTCCGGCCCGTCGGCGTAGCCCGCCCGGACGCCGCGCAGCTCGAGCTCGCCGCGGACGGGCCGCACGAGCTCGTGCTCGCCCTCGTCGACCTCGACCGGGACGGCGAGCAGGGCGAGGATGCGGGCCGTCGAGGCGCGGCCGCGCTGGTAGAGGTCGAGCACCGTCGCGACCTCCGTGAGCGGCCAGAGCAGCCGCTGGGTCATGAACACGAGGACGGAGTAGAGGCCGACCGCGAGGCCACCGTCGAGCACCGAGAGACCGCCGACGAGCAGCGTGCACGTGAAGCCGGCGAGGATCGCCATCCGCACGAGCGGGACGAAGGCCGCCGACCGGCGGATCGTCTCGACGTTGGCGTCGCGGTAGGCCACGGACGCCTCGCGCACCCGGTCCCGCTCGCGCGCCTCGGCGGTGAACGCCTTGATCGTCGCGAGCCCGCCGAGGTTGGCCGACAGCACCCCGGACAGGCGCGCGACGCCCTCGCGCACGGTGAGGTAGTACGGCTCGAGGACGCGCTGGTAGCGCAGCGACGCGACGACGATGACGGGGATGGGCAGGAACGCCAGCAGCAGCAGCTGCCACGACGCGACCGCGAAGACCACCCCGACGACGACGACGTTGAGCGCCGTCTGCCAGATGGCGGGGAAGCCGACGTCGAGCAGGCGCTCGAGCTGGTTGACGTCGTCGTTGACGGTGGCGAGCGTCGCGCCGGAGGCACGCCCCTCGTGCCAGCGCAGGTCGAGGCGCTGCGCGTGGTCGTAGGCGTCGACCCGCAGGTCGTGCTCGACCGCCTGCGAGAGGCCGCGGAAGAGCAGTGCGGCGACGTACTCGCTCGCGGACTCGACCACCCACACGACGGCGTTGACGACCGCCAGCCAGACCAGCTGCGCCTGGCGCGACTCGACACCGAGCAGCTCCCCGACGAACGAGGCGTCGCCGCGGACGACCACGTCGACGGCGGCCCCGATGAGCAGCTCGGGCACGACGTCGGCGACCTTGTTGACCGTCGAGACCGCGACCGCGAGCACGAACCGGCCGCGGTGGCGGCGGTAGCGGCCCCAGAGGGCGGCGAGCGGACGGGTGGGCGGGGCGGGCAGCTCGGGCAACGGGTCCTCGCGGGTCGGGGCGTGGCGCACGGACCGGCCGCACGGGTGAGGGCACCCTAACCGAGCGGGCGGACGGGCCTCCCGGGCGCCCGGCGTGCGGCGGTCAGCCCGGGAAGCGCGGGCCCCGGCCGATGCGGACCGGCCCCCGCGCGTCGCGGTCGACCGGCTCGCCGCGCTGCAGCACCTCCAGCTCGCCGCCCCCGGTCCGGTCGTGCACGAGGGCGCGCACCCGGGCGGTGAGCGGTCGCCAGGATTCGCCGCCGACCACGCGGGCGACCTCGCTCGGGCAGGTCGTGCCCTCGGGCCGGTGCCGCAGGAGGACCCGGGCCGTCGCCACCATCCGCTCGGCCAGCCCGGCGGCCGACGGCTCGTCCCACCACGGCTCACCCCGCTCCCCGAGCGCGACCTTGGCGTCCTGCACGCGGTGGCGCGCGGCGTCACCCTCGGTGCGCACGGCCCGGCGCGCGGACATCAGCTCCGCGACGAGCTCGGCGCGCAGGGTGTCGGGGATGCCGGGGTCGCTGGCCCGCCACCGGCGACCGTCGACGACGAGGTAGCGACCGTCGGGGGTGCGCTCGACGTCGTCGCGGTCGGGGGCCATCCCGGCACGCTACGCGTCCGCGGGCTCTGCGAGGGCGGGAGCGGCCCTGGGCACGGCACGGCGCCCCGGACGGGCAGGGAGGTCCGGGGCGCCGAGGTCGTGGGGGTCAGCAGCGGTCGTGGCCGCCGACCCCGGAGAGGGGTCAGAAGCGGTCGTGGCCGCCGATCCCGGAGAGGGGTCAGCAGCGGTCGTGGCCGCCGACCCCGGAGAGGGGTCAGAAGCGGCCGTAGCCGCTGACCCCGGAGAAGACGGGACGCTCGGAGGTCGACTTGCCGGGCTTCGGCGAGTCGATCATCATCCCGTTGCCGGTGTAGATGCCCATGTGCCAGGCCGGGGAGCCGAAGAACACGAGGTCGCCCGGCTGCGGGTTGCTGACCGGGGTCGCCGCGGCCTGCTGGGCCGCCGCGGTGCGCGGCAGCGAGACGCCGGCCTTGGCGAAGACGTACGAGGTGAAGCCCGAGCAGTCGAACCCGGCGGTCGTCGTGCCGCCGTAGACGTACGGGATGCCCAGGAGCGTGCGGGCGATGTTGACGACGCCGCTCGCCGACTGCGCGACGTTCGAGACGGGCTGACGCTGGGTCGAGCGGCTGGCGCCGCTCTCGGAGCGGGCCGAGGAGGACGCGGGGGCCTTCGTGGCGGCCAGGACGACCGGCTTCGGCTTGGGCTTGGGCTTCGGCTTGGCGACGGCCCGCACGCCGGCGACCCCGAAGGTCGCCGTCGGCTTGACGGTCGGCGCGGCCACGGCCGGGGCGACGACGGCCGGGGTGGCGGCCGCGGCGCGCAGCGAGGCCGGCGCGACGGTCGTGGTCGTCGTGTGGGTGGCGGCCTCGGTCCGCGCGTCGGCGGCGTGGGCCGGGAGCGCGAAGGTGGCGACGAGGCCACCGGAGGCGGCGAGGACGGCGGAGACGCGGGCCCCGGTCTCACCGGCGGCCTTGACGATGGTCGACAGCTCGGAGACAGGGTTGTAGCGCGCGGCCTGGCGATGCCGGCCGTGGGTGTGCTCAGACACGGATGGACCTCTCAGATGCCTACGAGGTGAGCTGTCGGGTTCGGGCTGAGGTTGCCCGGCCGTCGCGGTCCGAGGACCGTTCCGGCTTCACCCCAAGGCGTCCCGACCGAGGTCGCGACGCCGAAAGTGGTTCCCCCGCTCCTGCCAGCGGCTCGTGAGAGTTGACCCTTCGACGGGGGCAGGACTCGGCGGGCCCGTCGGTGGTGGTCGTCGTCCGGGTCGGCGACCGCGACGACCATAACAGTGGTCACGGGAAGGTCACAAAAAGGTGACTGCGTGTTCTCTCAGGCTGTTCTTGGGCTCGTGCGGCCACGATGACAACGATGTCGCGCCGACCGCCCGCACGGCGCGACGCCGCCCCCGGTCGGGAGCGGCGTCGCATGACCTCGCCGGCGCGGTCCGTCAGTAGTTGACGGTCACGTGGACGTGGTCGTAGTGGTTCTGGGTGGCGGACCCGCGGTCCTCCATGAGCTTCCAGCCCTCGCCCGGCGCCCAGTAGCGCTGCTTCCAGATGAGGTACTTGACGTCGAACTCGCTGACGTGCGCCTGGACGTACGCGGCGATGGCGTCGCCCTGGGCGCTGCTCGTCATGAAGTCGATCGCCTGGCCGGTCCCGTGCTCGTCGGCGCTCGCGCGGCGGCCGCCGATCGTCGGCGGGCCGATGGCCGAGTCCACGGCGGAACACAGCCGCACGGCGTTCGGGATGAGCCCGATGCCCGAGCACCGGGACGTCGTCGCCCCGTTCCAGGACCCGGCCGCGGGGGCGGAGGATCCGGTGGCCGAGGAGCCGACGGCCTTCTGGGTGGCCTTCGGGGTGGGCTTGGGCTTCGGCTTGGCGACGGCGGTGACACCGGCGACCCCGAGGGCGTCGGGGCGCACCGGCGCGGCGCCGGCCGGCGCGACGGCGGCGGGCGCCGCCTCGCGGCGGGCCGAGCGCGCGGCGGGGGCGTCGGCCGAGCGGTCGGCGACCGCGGCCGCGACCCCGGCGTCGACGGCGGCGAGCGCCGTCGTGGGCTCGGTCTCGGCGTCGGCGAGCTCGGCGGGGACGGTCAGGGCGACGGCCGCACCGCCGACCACGCAGAGGCCGGCGGCGGACTTGAGGGCCCACGACGCACCGCGGCGCGAGAGGCCGTCGGGGAGTCGTCGGACGCGGCCGGGCGCACGGCGGCGACCGGGGGTACGAGAGGGTGAGGGCACAGCAGATCTACTTCCGGGGCGGGTACGGCTCAGCGGCCACCGTACGTGAGCCGTCGCGCGAAGTCACGTTTCGGTAACGCGCCGGGGCCGGTCGACCGAGCGCGACGGGGCCGTCCGGTCAGGCCGGGGCGACGAAGACGTGGCCGGCGATGTCGACCGGCAGGGACACCCCGGTGGCCTCCTCGGCGCCCTCGCGGAAGACGACGACGCGGACGCCGTCGCGGCGCACCCGCGCGGGCTGCCCGGGCAGCAGCCCGGCACTCGTGAGCAGGGACAACGCCTCGTGGTCGACCTGCACGGGCTCACCGATCCGCCGCACGACGACGGCCTGCGTCTCGGCGCCGGCGACCTCGTCGAGGGTGCGCAGCCCGGAGCGGAAGTCGACGACCTCGCCGGACTCGCCGAGCTCGTCGAGGCCGGGGATCGGGTTGCCGTAGGGCGACTCGAGGTGGTCGGGGAGGATCGCGAGGATCTTGCGCTCGACGCGGTCGGACATCACGTGCTCCCAGCGGCACGCCTCGTCGTGCACGTACTCCCACTCGAGGCCGATGACGTCGACGAGCAGCCGCTCGGCGATCCGGTGCTTGCGCATCACCCGGGTCGCGAGGAGGCGCCCCTCGTCGCTCAGCTCGAGGTGGCGGTCGCCGGCGACGGCGAGGAGGCCGTCGCGCTCCATCCGGGCGACGGTCTGCGACACCGTCGGTCCCGAGTGGCCGAGGCGCTCGGCGATCCGGGCCCGCAGCGGCGTGATGCCCTCCTCCTCGAGCTCGAAGATGGTGCGGAGGTACATCTCCGTGGTGTCGATGAGGTCGGTCACGCAGGCAAGCCTAATCTGACCTGCCGTCGGGCCCGTCCGCGCCGACCGGTCCGGCGCCGCTCAGCGCTCGGGCTCGTAGCGCGGCAGCCAGCGCAGCAGCCACGCCCCGCCGGCCACGGTGAGGACCCCGACGGTGACGCTCGCGGCCCCGATGGACGCGACCGCCGCCAGCGCCCCGACGACGATCGAGGCGCCGTTGTGGCCGACGAGCGAGAGGAGCCGCCAGAGGCCGAGGAAGGGCGCCCGTCCCTGCTCCGGCGCGGCGTCGGCGCCGAGCGTCATGACGATCCCGGACCCCAGGCCGTTGCCGACCGCCATGACGACGGCCACCGCCCCCACGGCGAGGAGCGTGCTCGTCAGCGGGAGGACGAGCAGGCCGATCCCGAGGAGCACGGTGACGGGGAGGGCGACCCAGATGCGCCCGCGGCGGTCCATCAGCGAGCCCGCCGGGTAGAAGAGGAGGACCTCGACGAGGCCGGCGACCCCGAAGACGAGGGAGGTCTGCGCCGCGGTGAGCCCGACGTGCTCGGCCCACAGCGGGACGACGACGACCCGCGAGGAGCGGGCCAGGCCGATGGCCAGCACCCCGACCCCGACGGTGAGCAGGACCGCCCGGTGCCGCCGCGCGACCTCGCGGACGGGCACGCGCTCCGCCCTCGCCTCGGCGCCGGACCCGCGGGCGTGCGCGCCGAGGTCCGGGGAGGCCGCGGCCAGCGCCGCCGCGGCCAGCCCGCCCGCCACCGCGACCCCGAAGGCCGCCTGGGGCGAGAAGACCGCGACGAGGGGCGCACCGATGAACGGCCCGACGAACAGCCCGATCCGCGCGACCCCGCCGAGCGTCGACATCGCCCGGGCCCGGAGGTGGACCGGCGCGGCGGCGGTGAGGAAGGACTGGCGGGCGAGGAGGAAGACGGCACCGGTCGGCCCGGTGAGCACGACGGCGAGCGCGAGGACCCACAGCGACGGGGCGAGCAGCGCGAGCAGGGAGGCGGCCGCGTCGGCGAGCCCGGCGAGCACGAGGGCCCGCCGCTCCCCCAGCCGGTCGACGACGACGCCGGCGGGGACCGCCGAGACGAGCTCGGAGACCGTGCCGATGCCGACGAACAGCGCCGCCACCGAGACCGAGGCCCCGAGGTCGCGGGCGCTGAGGGCGATGACCGGCAGGACCGCGCCGATGCCGACCGACCACAGGGCCGTCGGTCCGAAGGCGGGCACGGCGATCCGGCGCAGCGAGAACTCCGCGTCGCCCATCCGCCCTCCTGTCTCTTGACATCAAGATTGTTTACGTCGAGACAACCACGTCCGCGTGACGCACGCAACAGGACGGGCCGCGAGCGCGTGGGTACGTTGACCGGGTGGAGCTGACCGTCCCCCGCCGTTTCTGCGGGCCCCCCGAGTCCGGGAACGGCGGGTGGGTGAGCGGCTCGCTCGCCGCCCACGTCCGCACCTCCGGCGCCCTGCCCGCCGTGAGCGTACGCCTGTCCGCGCCGCCGCCCCTGGACCGGCCGATGGCCGTCGTCGGCGACGACCCGGACCCGCTGACCGGCACCTCCGTGCTGCGCCTGCTCGACGGCGACGTCCTCGTCGCGACCGGGACCGCGGTCCCCGAGCTCGACGAGACCGTGCCCTCCCCCGCCTCCCCGGACGAGGCCGACGCGGCGCAGGACCGCTACGAGGGCGCGGCCGACCACCCCTTCCCCACCTGCTTCTCCTGCGGCACCGGGCGTGCCGAGGGCGACGGCCTCCGGCTGCGCCCCGGCCCCCTCGACGACGGCACCGGCCGCTACGCGGCGCCGTGGACCGTGCCGGACGACGTCGACCGCGCCGTCGTCTGGGCCGCGCTCGACTGCCCCGGCGGCTGGTCGGCCGGGATCGCCGGGCGGCCGATGGTCCTCGGGACGATGACCGCCCGCGTCTGGCGGGTGCCGGCGCCGGGCGAGCGCCTCGTCGTCACCGCCTGGCAGCGGGGCGCCGAGGGGCGCCGACACTGGTCGGCCAGCACCCTCCACGCCCCCGACGGCGAGATGCTCGGCCGCGCCGAGGCCACCTGGGTCGCCGTCGACCCCGCGTCCGTCCGCCCCAAGGAGCAGCCGTGAGCACCTCGTCCACCGGGGCCGAGCGCCCCGTCGCCGTCGTCACCGGCGCGAGCAGCGGCATCGGCGCCGCCACCGCCCGGCGGCTGGCCGCCGACGGCTTCCGGGTGGTCTGCGCCGCGCGCCGCGCCGACCGGGTCGAGGCCCTCGCCGCCGAGCTCGACGGCGTCGCCGTCGCCTGCGACGTCACCGTCCCCGCCGACGTCGAGCGGCTCGTGCAGGCCGCCGGCGACCGGGTCGCGGTCCTCGTCAACAACGCCGGGGGCGCCCTCGGGCTCGAGCCCGTCGCCGCCGCGGACGTCGAGAAGTGGCGGCGGATGTACGACACGAACGTCCTCGGCACGTTGCAGGTGACCAAGGCGCTGCTGCCCGCGCTCGTCGCGGACGGCGAGGGCGTCGTCGTCAACGTCGGTTCGGTCGCCGGGCTCGTCGCCTACGAGGGCGGCGGCGGGTACACCGTCGCCAAGCACGGGGTCCACGTGATGACCGAGACGCTGCGGCTCGAGCTCGTCGACCAGCCGGTGCGCATCACCCTCGTCGCGCCGGGCATGGTGCACACCGAGGAGTTCTCGCTCACCCGCTTCGACGGCGACCGGGAGCGTGCCGACAAGGTCTACGAGGGCGTGCCCGGACCGCTCGTCGCCGAGGACGTCGCCGACGCCGTCGCGTGGGTCGCCACCCGGCCGGCGCACGTCAACGTCGACCTCCTCGTCATCAAGCCCCGCGCCCAGGCCGCGCCGCACAAGGTCCACCGCGTCCCGTCCTGACCCGGCGCAGCCCCACCCCCCACGACCCCGCACCTCCGGGCACCCCACCCGTCCCTCGCGTATCGGGTCACCCGATACGACCGCGCCTCACCCCGGAACCGTTCCCGGGCGAGGCGCACCCTTCCCGCGCACAGCGCACCCGGGCCTACGCTCGGCGGCGTGGAGCCGTTCGCCGAGGTCCTCGCCGCCGGGGGCCGCTCGAACTCGCTCGGCCGCGCCGGCGAGGTGCTCGCGCTGCTGCGCGACGACCCCGCGCGCCTCGACGAGCTCGTCGCGTGCATCTCCCACGACGACCCGTGGGTCCGGATGCGCGCCGTCGACACCGTCGAGAAGCTCGTCCGCGAGCGGCCGGCCCTCGGGCAGCCGTACCTCCCCCACGTCCTCGACGACCTGACGCGCAGCGGGCAGCCGTCCGTCCAGTGGCACGTCGCCCAGCTGCTCGCGCTCCTCGACCTCGACGACGACCAGCGGGCGAGGGCAGTCCGGTGGCTCACCGACCGGCTGCGGACCGCCGACGTCGACTGGATCGTCGCGGCGCAGTCGATGGGCACGCTCGTCGGGCTGCACCACGACGGGCACGTCGCCACCGACGACGTCGTCGCCCTGCTCGAGGTGCAGACCACCCACCGCTCGGCGTCGGTGCGCCGCAAGGCCGCCGGGTTCCTCACGGCTGTCCGCGAGCGCGGCTGAGCACCGCCCCGGCCCGGCCGGTCACGGCTGGCGGCGCGAGACCTCCCACGACGCGGCGTCCGACAGGTCGCCCTCGCCGACGCGCGTGTAGACGATGCGGTCGTGCAGCCGGTTGCGGCGGCCGGCCCACAGCTCGACCTCGTCGCAGACGATGCGGAAGCCGCCCCAGAAGTCGGGCAGCGGCACGTCGTCGGGTGACCCGTGGTCGGGGAACTCCTCGGCCCGCGCACGGTAGGCGGCCTCGAGGTCCTCGCGCGAGCCGACCGGACGCGACTGGTCCGACGCCCACGCCGAGATGCGCGAGCCCCACGGCCGCGACGCCCAGTACTCCTCGACGGCGTCGCGCTCGAGCTGGACCGCCCTGCCGCGGAACCGGACCGCGCGGTACATCGCGGCCCACGTCAGCCCGGCGGCCGCGTACGGGGTGGCCGTCAGCTCGCGGCCCTTGGTCGAGGTCAGGGCCGTGACGAAGCCGGGCCCCTGCTCGTCGAGGAAGCGCAGGAGCACGGTCCGGACGTTGGGGTGCCCCGTCGAGTCGACCGTGGCGACGGACGCGGCCAGCGGCTCGACGACGTCGCCCTGCTCGTCCGAGCGCCGGACCGCGTCGTCGACCCAGGCGCTCACCTGGGCGAAGGGGGTCTCCAGCAGCTGCTCCTCGGCGAGCCCGTCACCGGAGTAGTCGATGCGTCGTGGGTCCATGGCGCCACCCTAGGACGGGCCACCCCGGCCCGAACGGCCTTCGGCACGACCGCCGTCCCCGCCGTACAGGCCTGCTGCTCAGGGGGTCGGCCGCCGCGCGTCGTAGCGCAGGAACCCGGGCTGCCACACCGACAGCAGCACGACGGCGGCGACGCACGCGAGCCCGCCGCCCACGGCGGTCCACCCCTCGCCGACGCGCTCGGCCACCCCGCCCCCGGCGAGCTCGCCGAGCCGCGGGCCACCGGCCACGACGACGATGAAGACGCCCTGCAGCCGCCCGCGCATCCGGTCCGGCGCCGCGGACTGGAGGATCGTCGTCCGGAAGACGGCGCTCACCGCGTCGGCCGCGCCCGCGACGGCCATCGCCGCGAGGGCCAGCAGCAGCGCGTGCTCGCGCGACACGAGCCCGTCGGCGGCGAGCAGCGCGACGCCGAGCCCGCTGATGCCGACGCCCCAGCCGGCGACGCTCACCATGATCGCCAGGCCCTGCCGGCGCACTCCGCCGAGCCGGCCCGAGAGCGTCATCGCGAGGATGCCCCCGACGGCGGTCGCCGCGTAGAGCGCCCCGACCGTCGTGGCGCCGCCGCCCAGGATCACCGCCCCGGCCGCCGGGAACAGCACGCGCGGCTGCGCGAGCAGCATCGCCGCGATGTCGGCGACGAAGGTCATCCGCACGTTGGGGGCCGTGCGCAGGAACCCGAACCCGTCGAGCACCGAGCGCAGCCCCACCCGCCGCGGCCCGTCGTCCCCGGCGTCGGAGCGGTCGGGCGGGATCGGGTGCAGCCGCCAGAGGCTCGTCACCGCGGCGAGGGTGAGCACGGCGTCCGCGGTGTAGGCCAGCCGGTAGCCGCCCCGGTCCACGAGCACGCCGGCGAGCAGCGGCCCGGCCGTCATCGCCGTGTTCATCGCGAAGACCGACAGCGCGTTGGCGGCCGGCAGCTGCGCCGGCTCGAGGATGCGCGGGTAGATGCTCGTGCGCGCCGGCGACGAGACGGCGAAGGCGCCGTTCCAGACCGCGACGATGCCGTAGAGCAGCCAGACCGACGTGTTGCCGGCCCACGCCTGGGCGGCCGCGACGAGGCTCGTCGCGCTGGCGACCAGCGTCGCGACGAGACCGACGAGCCGGCGGTCGTGGTGGTCGGCGAGCGCGCCGCCGTAGAGGCCCATGACGACGAGCGGGACGAGCGCGAAGAGCCCGACGAGCCCCACCGACGCCGTCGAGCCCGTGAGGTCGTAGACCTGCAGCCCGACCGCGACGACCGCCATCTGCGAGCCGACGTTCGACAGCGTGAACCCGGTCCACAGCCGCCGGTAGTCCCGGTTCTCCCGGAAGGGGGTGAGGTCCGGGAGGAGGGAGCGCAGCACCGGCGCATCATCCCCCACGGGACGGACCGGCCCCGCCGCGCGGTGCGCCCGCGTAGCCTCGCGACCATGACGGACGACGCGCGGATCGCGCTGCTCATCGACGCCGACAACGCCCGCGCCCGCCGGCTCGACGTCATCCTCAACGAGCTGGCCGGCCTCGGCGAGACGACCATCCGCCGCGCCTACGGCAACTGGACCAAGTCCGAGCTCAAGGGCTGGCAGGAGATCCTCCACGAGAACGCGATCCGGCCGATGCAGCAGTTCGACCCCTCCAAGGGCAAGAACGCCAGCGACATGGCCCTCGCGGTCGACGCGGTCGAGATCCTCCACACGCAGCGGCCGGACGCCTTCGCCATCGTCTCGTCGGACTCCGACTTCACCCCGCTCGTCATGCACCTGCGCGAGCACGGCGTCGCGGTCTACGGGTTCGGGGACTCCAAGACGCCGGCGCCGTTCCAGAGCGCCTGCACCCGCTTCCTCGTCCTCGACCGGCTCTCGGCCCCGAGCGGCCAGGCGGACGCGACCGAGGCCGCGGACACCACGGACGAGGCGGCCACCGAGGCGGCGAGCACCCGCAGCCCCCGCCGGGCGACGAAGAAGGCCACGACGGCCGGTACGGCGACCGTGGCCATCGTCGCGGACGACGACGCGGACGCGGACGCCCCGCGCCGGACCACCGCGAAGGCCACGAAGGCGGCCAAGGCCCCGGCCAGGACCACCCGCGCCAGCGCGAAGAACGGCAACCCGCCCCCCGAGCGCGCGACCCGCGCCCAGCTGCGCGGCGACAACCGACTCGTCGCGCTGCTGCGCCGGGCCGTGGAGAGCGCGGCCGACGACTCGGGCTGGGCGAAGATCGGCACGGTCGGCCAGCGCATCTCCAACCAGTCCTCGTTCGACTCGCGCAACTACGGCTACGCGAAGCTGAGCAAGCTCATCGAGGCCTCGGAGCTCTTCGAGATCCGCGACGCCGGCTCCCCCGACATGGCGGTCCGCGACCCCCGCGCCGGCTGACCGTTCGGCGGGCCGCACGACCGGCCGCCGACGACACCGTCCCACCGACCGGTCCAACCGGTCCGGCCCGGGCACCCCGCCGTGCACAATGGGCCAGCCCGACAAGGACGACGAGCGAACGGGGATTCGATGCCCAGCACCACGGACGACCCGAACTTCTATCCCGGACTCGAGGGCGTCATCGCCTTCGAGAGCGAGATCGCCGAGCCCGACAAGGAGGGCGGGGCGCTGCGCTACCGCGGGGTCGACATCAACGACCTCGTCGGCACCGTGTCCTTCGGACAGGTGTGGGGGCTGCTCGTCGACGGCGAGATGGACCCGGGCCTGCCGCCCGCCGAGCCCTTCCCGCTGCCGGTGCACACCGGCGACATCCGGGTCGACGTCCAGTCGGCCATCGCCCAGCTGGCCACCGTCTGGGGGTTCGAGCCGCTCCTCGACATCGACGACGCGCAGGCCCGCGACGACCTCGCCCGCGCCTCGGTCATGGCGATCTCGTTCATCGGCCAGTCCGCCCACGGCCAGGGCCGCCCGATGGTCCCGCAGTCCGAGGTCGACAAGGGCCGCACCATCCCCGAGCGGTTCATGATCCGCTGGCGCGGCGAGCCGGACCCGAAGCACGTCGAGGCCATCGACGCCTACTTCATCTCCGCGGCCGAGCACGGCGTCAACGCCTCGACCTTCACCGCGCGCGTCATCGCCTCGACCGGCGCCGACGTCGCCGCCTGCCTCTCCGGCGCGATCGGCGCCCTGTCCGGGCCGCTGCACGGCGGGGCCCCGAGCCGCGCGCAGCACATGATCGAGGGGGTCGAGCAGACGGGCGACGCGGTCAAGTACGTCAAGGGCGTCTTCGACCGCAAGGAGCGCCTCATGGGCTTCGGGCACCGCGTCTACCGGGCCTACGACCCGCGCGCCGCCGTGCTCCGCGACACCTGCAAGCGGCTCGGCGCCCCGCGCTACGAGGTCGCGCTCGAGCTCGAGAAGGCGGCCATCGCCGAGCTCGCCGAGCGCTACCCCGAGCGCCGGATGGAGACCAACGTCGACTTCTGGGCCGCGGTCCTCCTCGACTTCGCCGAGGTCCCGGGCGACATGATGACGCCGCTGTTCGTCGCCGCCCGCACCGCCGGCTGGTCGGCGCACATCCTCGAGCAGAAGCGCACCGGCCGCCTCATCCGCCCGAGCTCGCGCTACGTCGGCCCGGGCGAGCGTCCCCTCTCGGAGGTCGCGGGCTACCGCGCCAAGGACTGAGGCGGCGCGCTCCCGCTCGCGGGCCGGGGCACGCGGACGTACGCTCGCCGGGCAGGTCGGCCACGTGCGCCGGCCACGGCCCCGGGAGGTCCCGTGCCCCGTCCCCGCACCGCGTCCCCGCTGGCCCTCGTCGCCGCCCTCCTGGGTGCCGCTGCGCTGACGGTGGCGGCGCCCGCACCCACCGCGGTCGCCGCCCCCTCGGTGCAGGTGACGACCGTCGTCCGCGGCCTGAGCATCCCGTGGGACCTCACGTGGGTCGGCGACCTCATGCTCTTCGACCAGCGGGCGGGCACCGTGTGGAGCAGGCGCGGGTCGGCGGCGCCGCGGCAGGTGCGCCTCAGCGGGTTCCCGTCGATCTTCGCCGAGAGCGAGGGCGGCCTGCTCGGGATGGTCGCCGACCCCGCGGCCGCGACCAACCGCCGCTTCTACACCTGCCAGGCGGTCCGCGACGGGGCCGGCCGGCCGCTCGACGTGCGCGTCCTGCGCTGGCGCCTCACGAGCGACACGGCGGCCACCTCCGACGGCGCCCCGGTCGTCACCGGTCTGCCCCTCTCGAGCGGGCGCCACTCCGGGTGCCGGCTGCGCTTCGGCGCCGACGGAAAGCTCTACGTCGGCACCGGTGACGCGGCGGTCGGTACCAACCCGCAGAACCTCTCCTCGCTCGGCGGCAAGGTCCTGCGCGTGAACGCCGACGGCAGCATCCCCGCGGACAACCCGTACGTCGCGCGCGGCGGCAACGCCCGCTACGTCTGGACCTCCGGCCACCGCAACGTCCAGGGCCTGGCGCTGCGCCCCGGCACGAGCGAGATGTGGTCCGTCGAGCACGGCACGAGCCGCGACGACGAGGTGAACCTCCTCGTCAAGGGGGCCAACTACGGCTGGGACCCGGTGCCCGGGTACGACGAGTCCCGCCCGATGACCGACCTCACGAAGTTCCCGTCGGCCCGCCGGGCGATGTGGTCCTCGGGGTCCCCGACCGTCGCGACGAGCGGGGCGACCTTCCTCTCCTCGCCGGCCTGGGGCGCCTGGCGCGGCAGCCTCGCCGTCGCGCTGCTCAAGGGCCAGGGCATCTCGCTCATGCGGATGGACCCGACGCCGTCGGCGAGCCGCGTCGTCCAGGTGGTCCCGCTGCCCCAGGCGCAGGGCTTCGGGCGCATCCGGGCGATGGTCGAGGGACCCGACGGCGCCCTGTGGTTCACGACGTCCAACGGCACCGACGACCGCATCGTCCGGGTCGCCCCGACCGCGAAGCCGCCCGCCGTCGCCGGGGGGAGGCTCGTCTCGCCCACCGGCGTGGCGCTGGCCCGGACCGGCTCCGAGGTCGACCTCTTCTACCGCAGCACCGGGGACGCCGTGCTGCTGCGCCGCAGCACCGACGACGGCGCGTCGTGGGCGGCGGCCGCCGCCACCGGCGTCACGACGACGGATGCGCCCTCGGCCGCCTCCTCGCGGGCCGGGCGCGTCGACCTCGTGACCCGTTCCGCGTCCGGGGGCGTCGTGCACTCCTGGTTCTCGAGGGGCCGGCGGCTGGGCTCGACCGACCTCGGCGGCTCGGTCATCACCCAGCACGTCACCTCCCTCGGCGACGGCACGCTCGACGTCTTCGCGCTCTCCCCCGCGGGGCACCTCAACCGCCGGCACTTCGACGGCGCCCGCTGGGGAGCCTGGACGTACGTCGGCGGGACGTTCACCTCGGGGCTGTCCGCGGCCGCCGACCCCGCCCGTGGGGTCGTCACCGTCACCGGGCGCAGCCTGTCCGGCGCGAGCACCGAGCGCGAGTTCTCGCCGACCGCCACCCTCGGGACCTGGGCCTTCCGGTCCGACGGGCTCTCGGGCTGGTCCGACCGCGCGCTCGGCGACGTGTGGCCGGGGCGACCACGGCTGGCCGTCGGGGTCGCCGCCGACGGGGCCGTCGTCGTGCAGCGCGGGTCGCTCGTCGTCGCCACACCCTCGCGCTGGACCTCCGCGGGCGACATCGTCTCGCGGCCCGACGGCAGCTACCTGCTCGCCGGTCGCAGCCTGAGCGGCGCCCTGTCGGTCACCTCCGGGGGCCCGTCCGGGTACGGCAGCCGATGGCTCGGCGGCACCGTGCGCTGAGCGACCCGGGGTCGTCACGACCACGGACTGGACCCGCCGCTCACCATGTGGGCAGCGTCGGTGAGGATGGGAACGCCCAGACGGCCCGACCCGACCACGGAGAGACACGTGAGCGACGCCCAGATCACCATCCCCGCCGACCTGCTGCCCCACGACGGTCGCTTCGGGTCCGGACCCTCCAAGGTCCGCCCGGCGCAGGTGGAGGCCCTCTCCGCCATCGGTCGCACGGTGCTCGGCACCTCGCACCGCCAGGCCCCGGTCAAGAACCTCGTGAAGTCGGTCCGCGAGGGCCTCGCGACGTTCTTCGACCTCCCCGAGGGCTACGAGGTGGTCCTCGGCAACGGCGGCTCGACCGCGTTCTGGGACATCGCCGCCTTCGGCCTGGTCCGCGACCGCGCCCAGCACCTCGCGTTCGGCGAGTTCTCGAGCAAGTTCGGCTCCGTCACGAAGAAGGCGCCCTTCCTCGGCGACCCGACGATCATCACGAGCGAGCCGGGCAGCCGCCCGGACCCGGTCGCCGAGGCCGGTGTCGACACCTACGCGTGGGCGCACAACGAGACGAGCACCGGCGTCATGGCCCCGGTCCGCCGGGTCGAGGGCGCCGACGACGACGCGCTCCTGCTCGTCGACGCCACCTCGGGCGCCGGCGGCCTCCCGGTCGACGTCTCGCAGGCCGACGTCTACTACTTCGCGCCCCAGAAGTCCTTCGCCTCCGACGGTGGCCTCTGGCTCGGCCTCTTCTCGCCCGCGGCGCTCGCCCGGGTCGACGAGATCGCCGCCTCCGGCCGCTGGGTGCCCGACTTCTTCAGCCTCCCGACCGCGATCGACAACTCGCGCAAGGACCAGACCTACAACACCCCGGCCGTCGCGACCCTCGCGATGCTCGCCAACCAGGTCGAGTGGCTCAACGAGAACGGCGGCCTCGACTGGGCCACCGGCCGCACCGCCGACTCCAGCGGGCGCCTCTACGAGTGGGCCGAGCGCACCGAGTACACGAGCCCCTACGTCACCGACCCCTCCCACCGCAGCCAGGTCGTCGCGACCATCGACTTCGACGACGCGGTCGACGCCTCGGCGGTCGCGAAGACCCTGCGGGCGCACGGCGTCGTCGACGTCGAGCCGTACCGCAAGCTCGGCCGCAACCAGCTGCGCGTCGCCTGCTTCCCCGCCGTCGAGCCCGAGGACGTGAGCCGCCTCATCGCGTCGGTCGAGCACGTGGTCGAGCGCCTGGCCTGACCCCTCGCGCCGGCCCGCCCACGGGCCGGCCCCGACGCACCCCCGAGCCGCCCCGCCCGCCGACCCCCGGCGGGCGGGGCGGCTCGCGCGGTCCTGGCAGGGCCCCGACGGTCCTACGATGGTCGGCGCCCCACCACCCCACCCCTGTGCACGAGGCACCCACCAGCCATGCCCACCCCTGCCCCCGCGTCGGCACCGCCCGCGACGCCCGCGCCACCCACCGCGGTCCGGTCCGACATCCAGGGCCTGCGCGCCGTCGCGGTCCTCGTCGTGCTCGTCTACCACTTCTGGCCGGGCGGCCTGACCGGCGGCTACGTCGGGGTGGACGTCTTCTTCGTCATCTCCGGGTTCCTCATCTCTTCGCACCTGCTGACCCGCCCGCCGTCCGGGCCGAGGGACCTCGCCGTGTTCTGGGCGAGACGGGTGCGGCGCCTGCTGCCCGCGGCGTCCGTGGTGCTGCTCGCGACGCTGCTCGCCTCCCTCGCGTGGATGCCGTCCTCCCTCCTGCCGGGTGTCGCCCGCGAGATCGGCGCCTCCGCGCTGTCCCTCGAGAACTGGGCGCTGGCCGGCTCGGCCACCGACTACCTCGCGGCCGAGAACGCGCCCAGCCCGGTGCAGCACTACTGGTCGCTCTCGGTCGAGGAGCAGTTCTACGTGCTGTGGCCGGTCCTGCTCGCCGTCCTCGGGCTCGTCGGGCGCCGCCGCCCGCTGCTGTGGCGGGCGAGTGGCCTCCTCGTCGTCACCGCCGCCTCGTTCGTCGCCTCGGTCGTGCTCACCTCCGCGGACCCGGCGGGCGCGTACTTCGTCACGCACACCCGCATCTGGGAGCTCGGGCTGGGCTCGCTGCTCGCGGTGGCGGCCCACCGCGGGTGGCGTGTGCGCGCCGCGCTGCCCCGGGCCGTCGCCGGCTGGCTGGGCCTGGCGATGGTGGCCGCCGCCACCGTCCTGTTCAGCGGGGCCACCGACTTCCCGGGGTACGCGGCCCTGCTGCCGACCGTGGGCGCCGTGCTCGTCATCGCCGCCGCGGGCGACGACGTGCCGGGCTCCCCCCGCCTGCTGCTCTCGCGGCGACCGGCGCAGGTCCTCGGCGACCTCTCCTACTCGGTCTACCTCTGGCACTGGCCGGTCGTCGTCATCGCCCCGTACGCCCTCGGCCGGGAGCTGACCTGGGTCGAGAAGCTGCTCGCCGTCGCCGCGGTCGTGCTCGTCGCCGCTCTCACCAAACGGTTCGTCGAGGACCCCGCCCGCCGCTCACCACGCCTCGTCGGCAGCCTGCGCCTCAGCTTCGCGCTCGCCGCGGCGAGCGCCGCCCTCTTCGCCGGCGTGGGGGTGGGTGTCGTGGTCCGGGCCGACGAGGCGCGCGCCGCCGAGGCCCGCTCGCTGGCCGGGGCCATCGGGGACGACTGCGTGGGGGCCGCCGCCCTGCGCCAGGGGTGCACGCCGGTCGAGGGCGAGCGGCTGCTCAGCTCCCCCGCCTCCGCCGCGGCCGACCGCTCACGCCTGTACGCCGACGACTGCTGGTCCAACCGGCCGTACACGCGGCACCGGGTCTGCTCGTACGGGCCGGAGGCCGCCGACCTGCGCGTGGCCCTGCTGGGCAACAGCCACGCCGGGCACTGGGAGCCCGCCCTGTCCCCCGAGGTCCTCGCTCGCGGTGGCCGGCTGGACACCTATCTCGTCTCCGAGTGCTACCCGGTCGACGTCCCGCTCGACTTCGGCCCGGGCACCGACCGGCTGACCACGACCTGCCGGCAGTGGACCGACTGGGCGCTCGACGCCGTCGCGCGCGGCGGCTACGACGTCGTCGTCCTGAGCAATCGCACCTTCCGCCCGCCGCGCGACGTCCCCGCGGACCGGCGCCAGCCGGTGCTCGAGGCGGCGTACGTCCGCACCCTGGCGCGGCTCACCGACGCCGGCGTCCGGGTCGTCGTGGTGCGCGACGTCCCGTCGGCGGTCGACAACGGCCCGGACTGCGTGGCGCAGCACGAGGGCGACCCCGCCGCCTGCGCCAACCCCCGGGCGGAGGCGCTGGAGCCCGACCCGCTCGCCGTCGCTGCCGGGCGGGACACCTCCCAGGACGTCACGCTCCTCGACCCGACGGACCGGTTCTGCGACCCCGAGCGCTGCCACGTCGTCGTCGGTGGCCTCATCGCCTACTTCGACCACGGGCACATGACGACGGCGTTCGCCCGCACCCTGCGGCCGGAGGTCGCCGCGGCCCTCGACCGCGCCCTCGGCTGAGCGGCGGGTCGGTCAGCGACCCGCGACGGCGTAGACGACCGCCACGACGACGAGCACCGCGAGCACCCCGAGCGTCATCCGGCGGCGGAACAGCGGCGTCATCGCGCCGGCTCCGGCACCGGCACGCGGCTGTCGTCCCGGTCCTCGGCGCTGGGCACCGTCGTCACGCTGACGCGCGGGCGGCGCTGCGACTCGTAGCTCACCCGGACATTCTCCGCCCGGGCCAGCCAGAACGACACACCGACCAGGGCCAGCCCGACGGCGACCGCCCCGATGCCGATGGTCCAGCGCGGCCCGAACTGCTCCGAGATCCACCCGATGAGCGGGGCGCCGGCCGGCGTGCCGCCCATGAAGATCGCCATGTAGAGGGCCATGACCCGGCCGCGCATCTCCGGGGCGACGCGGGTCTGGACCATCGCGTTGGCCGTCGTCATCGCCGTGAGGGCGGTGAGGCCGACCGGCACGAGCGCCAGCGCGAACAGCCAGTACGAGGGCGCCGAGGCGGCCGCGGTGGCCGACAGGGTGAACCCGACGAGCGCGAGGAGCAGCACCCGCAGGCGCGGCTCCTTGCGCCGGGCCGAGAGCAGCGCGGCGGTCAGCGACCCGACGGCCATGATCGACCCGAGCAGCCCGAACTCGCCGGCGCCCTTGTCGAAGACCTTCGTGGCCATGAGCGCCATCGTGATCTGGAAGTTCATCCCGAACGTCCCGAGCACGAAGACGAGCAGCATGACGAGCTGGATGTCGCGCCGCTGCTTGACGTAGGCGAAGCCCTCGCGGATGCCGCCACGACCCTTGGCCCGGCGCGGCGAGCGCAGCTGCGAGACGTTGAGCATCGCCAGCGCGGCGAGCACGAAGACGAAGGTCAGGGTGTTGAGCAGGAGCGCCTCGCCGGTGCCCCACCACGCGATGATGAGGCCCGCGGCCCCCGGCCCGATGAGCCGGCCCGCGTTGAACGACGCCGAGTTGAGCGCGACCGCGTTCGACAGCTTCTCGGGCGGCACCATCTCGGAGACGATGACCTGCCGCGCCGGGTTGTCGATGGCCGTCGTCACGCCCTGCACGAGGGCGATCGCGTAGACGTGCCACAGCTGCGCGGCGCCCGTCACGGCGAGCACCCCGAGCACCAGGCTCGTCAGCGCGAGCATGCTCTGGGTCACGAGGAGGATCCTGCGCCGCGAGAAGCGGTCGGCGATGAGCCCGGTCCACGGCGCGAGGAGGAGGAACGGGAGGAACTGCAGGCCGGTGACGATGCCGAGCGCCGTCGCGGAGCCGGCGGTCAGGACGGTGAGGACGAGCCAGTCCTGGCCCACGCGCCCGACCCAGGTGCCGACGTTGGAGACGAAGCCGCCGAGGAACCACAGCCGGTAGTTGCGGATCTCGAGCGAGGTGAAGGTGGGGCTCATTCGGCGGCCACCCGTTCGAGCAGCGCGGTCGCGTCGGCGAGGAGCGCCCTCTCGTCGTCGGTCAGCCGCTCCAGGCGGGTCGCCAGCCACTGGTCGCGACGCCTGCGGGTCTCGCGGATGGCCCGGCGCCCCTCCTTGGTCAGCGAGAGGATGACCTGCCGGCCGTCCGTCGGGTCGTCCGCCCGGGCGACGAGCCCGCGCTCGACCAGCCCGTTGACCGTGCGGCTCATGCTGGGCGCCGACACCTGCTCGATCTCGGCGACCTCCTTCGGCGTCCGCGGGCCGTCCTCGAGGCGCACGAGCGCGGAGAACTGGTGCGGCGCCAGGTCGGTCGAGCTCTCGAAGCGCACCCGGCGCGAGATGCGCATGCACACCATGCGCAGGTCGCTCGTCAGGCGGTCCTTCTGCGTACGGGTCATCGTCGGGGCGGGTGCGGGCACGGTGTTCTCCAGCGGTGGTCGTCATCGGTAGTTAGCACAACTCATTACCGTGGCTAACTATTCCACCGCCGGCGGCGCCGTGGGGCCGCATCCGCACGCAAGCCCGCCGGACGTCGAGGCGCCCGCCCCGCGGGGTGCGGGACGGGCGCCTCGGGGGGCGGCTCGGGGTCAGCCGGCGACGACCTCGGTGATCGGCTCGATGAAGAAGTAGACGACGAAGAGCAGGGCCGTCAGCCACATCATCGGGTGGACCTGGCGGACCTTGCCGCGCACGACCTTGATGAGGACGTAGACGACGAAACCCGCACCGATGCCCGCGGTGATCGAGTAGGTGAACGGCATGAGGATGATCGTCAGGAAGGCCGGGATGGCGATCTCGACGTCGTCCCAGGCGATCTCCTTGACCTGCTGCATCATGAGGAAGCCGACGAGGACGAGCGCCGGGACGGCGGCCTCGTTGGGGATGATCTTGACGAGCGGGGCGAAGACGACCGCGACGAGGAACAGCACGCCCGTGACGACCGACGCCAGACCGGTACGCGCGCCCTCGCCGACACCGGACGCCGACTCGATGTACGAGGTGTTCGACGAGACGCCCGCGGCACCACCCGCCGCGGCCGCGACGGAGTCGACGACGAGGATGCGCTGGGTGGCCGGCGGGTTGCCCTCCTCGTCGAGCAGGCCGGCCTCGGCACCGATGGCCGTCATCGTGCCCATCGTGTCGAAGAAGTCGGCGAGCATGAGGGTGAAGACGAGCAGCACGGCCGCGACGACGCCGACGCGCTCGAAGGACCCCAGCAGGTTGAACTCGCCCAGCGTGCCGAAGTTGATCGGGTCGACGACGTCCGGCCACGCCGGCACGTTGAGGTTCCAGCCGAGCGGGTTGATCTTGTTCGTCCCGTCCGCGTTCTGCCCGACGACGGTCGGCCCGACCTTGGCGATCGCCTCGACGACGAAGGCCACGACGGTCATCGCGATGATCGAGATGATGATCGCGCCGCGGACCTTGCGCACCCACAGGGCGACGATGAGGACCACGCCCAGGGCGAAGACGAGGGTCGGCCAGCCGGCGAGCTGCCCGCCGACGCCGAGCTCGACCGGCACCGTGCCCGCCCCCGTGCGCCGCACGAAGCCCGCGTCGACGAGGCCGATGAGCGCGATGAACAGGCCGATGCCCACCGAGATCGCGGTCTTCAGCTGGGCCGGCACGGCGTGGAAGACCGCCTGCCGGAACCCCGTGAGCACGAGGACGAGGATGACGATGCCCTCGAGGACCACGAGGCCCATCGCGTCGGCCCAGGTCATCTTGCTCGCGATCGCGTAGGCCACGAAGGCGTTGAGGCCGAGGCCGGTGGCCAGCGCGAGCGGGAAGTTCGCGACGACACCCATGAGGATGGTCAGCACGCCCGCGACGAGGGCGGTGCCCGCCGCGATGGCGGCGAGGTTCGGGGCGTCGCCGCCACCGAGGAACTTGCCGTCTGCGTCCTGGACGTAGCCGAGGATCAGCGGGTTGAGGACGACGATGTACGCCATCGTGAAGAAGGTGGCGACGCCACCGCGGACCTCACGGCCCACGGTGGAGCCGCGCTGGTGGATGTGGAAGAACCGCTCGAGGAAGCCCGGGTGCGTGGGGCCCGCGTCGGCGGTGGTCGTGGTCTCGGCCATGGCGAGCAGGCTAGTGGCGCCGGGAGCGCCGCGGGTTTCGGGGGTGTGACGGCGAGATCGCTACGCTGGCGCCGTGACCGACGAGCCCACGCGCGCCCCGGACCCCGCCCTCCTCGGGCGCTCCGCCCCGGTCGACCCGCCGGACGTCCCGACCCGCACGCTCGTGCTCATGGGCTCCGGCGTGTGGGCGGTCGCCCTCGTCGTCACCCTGCTCGTCCCGGCGCTGCACACCGGCGAGCGCTCGTGGTGGCCGTGGGCCTGCGTCACCGGCCTCGCGCTCGGCGCGTTCGCGTGGTGGTACGTCCGCCGCGGGCGCGGCAACGCCGCCGGCGCCTGAGGCGGCCGGCGGCGTCGTGGCGCGACGTCAGCTGACGTCGAGCGCGTTGTCGTCGAGGATCGGCGCGGGCACCCGCTCGGCGGGCGGGGCCTCGACGTCGGCCTCGGAGTGCGCCCCGCAGCCGTGGTCGAGGCTGACGACCTTGCCGTCGGAGGGCGACCACTCGTTGGCGCACACCCCGAAGACCGTGCGCAGCGCACCGGCCATCGGCAGGAAGTAGCCGCACGACGAGCAGGGCATCGGCGCCTTGACCGCGACCGGCGCGGCGGGGCCGTTGTCGCCGTCGTACCAGCGCTGGGCGGCGACCTCGCGGCCCTCGGCCGAGAGCACGCGGACCCGGCCGAGGCCGAGCTCCCACTGCGCGGCGGCGTCGACGTCCTCGTCGCCGGTGGCCTCCCAGCCGGCCTCGAGGTGCGGGTCGGCGTCGACGTACGGGGTGACGTCGCCGGGGCCGAGGTCACCGGGCGCGAGGCGCGAGGCGTAGGGCAGCCACTCGGGGCTGAGCAGCGCGCCCTCGCCCGGGACGAGGTCGGTCTCGCAGACGGTGACGGTCTTGGAGCGGGCGACGCGCGCGACCGACACCGCCCAGCGCCAGCCGCGGTAGGCGGCGGCGTCGCAGGCGAAGTAGTGCGTCCCGAGGCGCTCGTCGACCATCTCCATCCCGAGGTGGTCGCCGACGGTGCCCGGCTCGGCGACGCCGGTCAGCGCCTCGCGGGCGACGTCGACGGCGTCCCGGAGGGTGGCGTCCGGCCGGACCGCGGTGGCGGGCGCCATCAGAGCTCGAGGTCGCCGGCGACGGCCCGCAGGACCTGGGCGACCTTGTTGCCGTGCTGCTTGTCGGGGTAGTGCCCGCGGCGCAGCGACTCCGAGACGTTGTCGAGGAGCTTGATGACGTCCTCGACGATGACGACCATCTCGTCGGCCGGCTTGCGGTCGCGGACGCGACGGTTGATCGCGACCGACGGGGCGGGGTCGAGGACGCGCACGGCCATCGCCTGGGCGCCGCGGCGACCCTCGGCGATGCTGAACTCGATGCGCTGACCGCCCTTGAGGCCCTGGACGTCGGCGGGCAGGGCGGACGCCGGGACGAACACGTCCCCCTCGCCGGCGTCGCCGGACACGAATCCGAAGCCCTTCTCGGCGTCGAAGAACTTCACCTTGCCAGTCGGCACGGTCCACCTCATCCATCGGTCGTCACGCGGGGCGCCCGGGAGCGGGCACCACGACCAAGGCTAACCGCTGGGGCCGACACCGCGCTGCCGGGTTCTCGCGCCCGCCCACCCCACCCCCACCTCGAGTCCCACGCGTATCGGGTGACCCGATACCGCTGCGCCTCCCCCGACAACCGTTCCCGGGTGGAGCGCGCCCGTATCGGGTCACCCGACAACGCTGCGCCTCCCCCGACAACCGTTCCCGGGTGGAGCGCGCCCGTATCGGGTGACCCGATACGCAGGTGACGCACGTGACGGGCCGGGGTGGGGCGCGCGGGGCGGGAAGAACCCGGTCGCGGGGTGTCGGCGGGCCGTGGGAGCGTGTCCCGGTGCCCGAGACCGCCTCCCCCGCCACCGACGACGCGCACCTGACCGTGCGCGGGTTCTGGGCGGCGCTGCCCCCGGCCGGGCGCTGGCTGCTGTCGACGACCGCCATCTCCACGCTCGGGCGCGGGATGACGCTGCCGTTCACCGCCATCTACATGCACGAGGTCCGCGGCGTCCCCCTGTCGGTCACCGGCCTGCTCATGGGGCTCATCGCCGGCGTGGCCGTCGTCGTCACGGCGCCCGTCGGCGTCATCACCGACCGGCTCGGCGCCCGCCCGGTCGTCATCGCGGGGCTGCTCGCGCAGGTGCTCGGCGCCCTCGTCATGGCCTTCGCGACCACGGTCACCGGCCTCACCGTCGCCGTCGTGCTCCTCGGCATCAGCTTCGGTGTCGGCTGGCCGGCCTTCAACGCGATGATCGCGAGCATCGTCGAGGGCCGCCTGCGTACGCAGTACTTCGGCATCAACTTCGCGCTGGTCAACCTCGGCATCGGCATCGGCGGGGTCGTCAGCGGCTTCCTCGCCGACGTCTCGCGCCCCGGCACCTTCAGCGCGATCTTCGTCGTCGACGCCGTCTGCGTCCTCGTCCCCGTCGCGCTGCTGCTCGGCCCGCTGCGCGCGGTGGCCGGCCGGCCGGTCCCCGCGGCCGAGGGCGAGGGCGGCACCGGCTACCTGGCCATCCTGCGCCGCCCGGCCGTCCTCTGGCTCACCGCGCTGACCTTCCTCTCCAGCTTCGTCGGCTACGGGCAGATGGAGGCCGGCTTCCCCGCCTTCGCCCGGCAGGTCAGCGAGGTCTCGACCCGCACGATCGGGTTCGCGTTCGCGGCCAACACCGCCGTCATCGTGCTCATGCAGTTCCTCGTCCTGCGCCGCATCGACGGCCGCCGCCGCACCCGCGTCTTCCTCGGCCTCGTCGTCCTCTGGGCACTGGCCTGGGCACTGCTCGGCGCCACCGGCCTCGTCGCCGGCACGCTCGCGGCGGCCGCGGGCGTCATCGTCTTCCACGTCTTCTTCGGGCTCGGCGAGACGCTCCTGCAGCCGACCGTGCCCGCCATCGTCAACGACCTCGCGAGCGACCACGACCGCGGCCGCTACAACGCGGTGTCGGGGATGGCCTTCCAGGTCGGCGCCATCACCGCGCCGGTGGTCGCCGGCTGGCTGCTCGACCGCCGGCTCGCCGGGGTGTTCGTCGCCGTCCTCCTCGTCTGCCTCGCGCTCGTCGCGGCCCTGGCCCTGGCCCTCGAGCGGCAGATCTCCCCGGAGGTCAACGGGGTCCGGCAGCGCTGAGGCGCAGGGCGACGGCTCAGCCGCCGGTCAGCGCCTTGACGACGCGCGAGGGCGAGGGGCGCCCGAGCACCCCGGCCATCCAGGCCGAGGTCTCAACGAGCGCGTCGAGGTCGATGCCCGTCTCGACGCCGGCGCCCTCGAGGGTCCACACGAGGTCCTCGGTCGCGAGGTTGCCCGTCGCCGACTTCGCGTAGGGGCAGCCACCCAGGCCGCCGGTCGAGGCGTCGACGACGGTGACGCCGTCACGCAGCGCGGCCAGCGTGTTCGCGAGCGCCTGCCCGTAGGTGTCGTGGAAGTGCACCCCGGTGCGCTCCGGCCCGATGCCGGCCGCGTCGAGCCCCTCGAGCAGCCGGTGCACGTGACCGACCGTGCCCACCCCGATGGTGTCGCCGACCGACAGCTGGTCGCAGCCGAGGTCCATGAGGCGTCGGCAGGCGTCGACGACCTGCGCCACCGGCACCGGCCCCTCCCACGGGTCGCCGAAGCACATCGACACGTAGGCGCGCACCCACAGGCCCTCGGCCCGGGCCCGCTCGACGACGGGCGCGAACATCGCGACCGACTCCTCGAGCGAGCGGTTGAGGTTCTTGCGGGCGAAGGTCTCGGTCGCGCTGCCGAAGATCGCGACGGCGCCGACCCCGGCGGCCAGCGCCCGGTCCAGGCCCCGGACGTTGGGGACGAGCACCGGCCGGCGTGCCCCACGCCCCTCGTCCCCGAGCAGCCCGAGGACCTCCTCGGCGTCGGCGAGCTGCGGCACCCACCGCGGGTCGACGAAAGAGGTCGTCTCGACGGTCGTCAGGCCCGCGGCGAGGAGGCGGCGCACGAACTCGGACTTGGCGGCGGCCGGCACGACGGCCGACTCGTTCTGCAGCCCGTCCCGGGGCCCGACCTCGTAGACGGTGACCCGTTCCGGGAGGGAGGGGTCCGGCTCGACCTGCGGCAGTGCACGGCTCACGCCTCGATCCTGACACGCCGGACCGTCACGGGCGACGCCGCCCGCCCCCTATCCTCGTGCGCGGTGGCCGACCCGCGGCCGCGCCGACCCGAGGGGACCCCAGCACCGTGAGCAGCAGCGACGACCACCGCGACCCGACCGCGCCCCCGCCGCTCCCCGACTCCACCGAGCCGTCGCCCGCCCCCGGCCCGGACGACACGCAGGTCGTCGGCCCGGAGGCCACGCGCCCCTTCACCCCGCCGGCGCCGCCGGCCCCGCCGTCCTACGAGCAGCCCACCTACTCGACGCCGTCCTACGACCTGCCCGCCTACGGCGCGCCGCCGCAGGACGCCCCGCCGGCGACGGACCCCCACGCCACCCCGGCGCAGAACCCGTACGGCGCGCCGCCGGCCCCGCCCGTCGACCCCTACGGCGCCCCGTCGGCGTCCGGGGCCTACCCGCCGCCGCCCGCCCCGGGTGCCTCCGTCCCGTCGTACGGCCAGTCCGCGCCGTCTGGCCAGTCCGCCCCCTACGGCCCCGCCGCGCCGTACGGCAGCGCCCCCGCCTACGGGCCCGGCTCCCCCTACGCCGCACCGCGCAACAACACGAGCGCCCTCGTCCTGACCATCGTCTCCGGCCTGACGACCGTCATCACCATCGGGTTCTGCGTCGGCATCGTGTTCGTCCCCGCGCTCGTCTTCGGCATCATCGGCCTGACCAAGCAGTCCTCCGACCCCGAGAGCTCCCGGAAGATGTCCCGCTGGGGCTGGATCTCCTTCGGCGTCGCGATCGGCCTCGGGGTCCTCGCGATCGTCGGGATCGTCGTCCTCGCGGGCACGAACGGGGCGTTCACGGGCACCTGAGGCGCCGCGGCTCGCCGCTCCTGCCCAGCCGACGTCCAGCGGACTCACAGACTCGGGGTCGAGACTGGGAGACGTGACAGCCACGCAGCCCCCCGAGGCCCGGCTCCTCGTCGTCGAGGACGAGCCGAACATCCGCGAGCTCCTCGCCACCTCGTTGCGGTACGCCGGCTTCGACGTCGCCACCGCCGCGAGCGGCTCGGAGGCCCTCAAGGTCGCCGACGACCACCAGCCCGACCTCTGCGTCCTCGACGTCATGCTCCCCGACATGGACGGCTTCACCGTCACCCGTCGGCTGCGCGACCAGGGCCGGCGCCTCCCCATCGTCTTCGTCACCGCGCGTGACTCGGTCGACGACAAGATCAAGGGCCTGACCGTCGGCGGCGACGACTACGTCACGAAACCCTTCAGCCTCGAGGAGGTCGTCGCGCGCATCCGGGCGGTGCTGCGCCGCACCCGGGGTGACGTCGACGAGGACCGCCCGGTCCTGCGCTTCGAGGACCTCGAGCTCGACGAGGACAGCCACGAGGTCCGGCGCGGCACTCGCGTCATCGAGACCAGCCCGACCGAGTTCAAGCTGCTGCGCTACCTCATGCTCAACCCGAACCGGGTGCTCTCGAAGGCGCAGATCCTCGACCACGTGTGGGACTACGACTTCCGGGGCGAGTCCGGCATCGTCGAGTCCTACATCTCCTACCTCCGGCGCAAGATCGACGTCGAGGGTGCCCCGCCGCTCATCCACACCAAGCGCGGCGTCGGGTACGTCCTGCGGCTGCCCCCGCAGACCTGATGGCCTCGCTCGCCCGGCCGGTGTCGCGTGTCGTCGGCCGGCTGGAGGCGGTGCCGCTGCGCACCCGCCTCCTGCTCATCGTCGGCGTCCTCGTCGGCGCGGCGCTCATCCTCACGAGCATGGTGACGGCCTACCTGCTGAAGAGCGACCTCGACGCCCGTGTCGACACCGAGCTGCGCAGCGTCCTCAGCCCGGTCGCGACCCAGGCGATCTCGGACCTCCAGAGCCGCCCCGACGACGCGCTGCCCACGAGCTACGCCTTCGCGATCCAGACGCCGACCTTCACGGCGGTCCGCCCGCCGGTGGGCAGGTACGCCGAGCCGCTCCTGCCCTCGCTCTCCGTGTCCGACCCCCGTGTCCGCACCCAGACCCCGTTCACCGTCGGCTCGAAGAACGACCGGATGACGTGGCGCTTCATCGCCGCCCAGGTCAGCGGGAGCAACGCGGTCGTGGCGGTCGGGGTGCCGCTGGAACCGGTGTCGCACACCGTGACCCGCCTCCTGGTCTCCACCGCCCTCCTCGGCACCCTCGCCCTCGTGCTCTCGCTCGTGCTCGGGCACTTCGCGGTGCGTCGCGCCTTCCGGCCGCTGCGCCGGATCGAGGACACGGCGGCCGCCATCGCCGAGGGGGACCTCACCCAGCGCATCCCCGTCCGGCAGGCCGACGACGAGGTCACCTCGCTGGCCCGCAGCCTCAACGCGATGCTCGCGCAGGTCGAGACCTCCTTCGCCGTCCGCGAGGCCAGCGAGGAGCGGATGCGCCAGTTCGTCGCCGACGCCTCGCACGAGCTGCGCACCCCGCTCGCGACCGTCGGCGGCTACGCACAGCTGTACCGGCAGGGCGCCGTGCGCGACCCCGAGGCCGTCGGGTCGGCGATGGAGCGCATCGAGGCCGAGTCCGGCCGGATGAGCGCGCTCGTCGAGGACCTGCTGACCCTCGCGCGCCTCGACGAGGAGCCCGAGGTCGAGCACACCGACGTCGACCTCACGGTCCTCGCCGCCGACACGGTCGCGGACGCGCGCGCCCGGGCACCCGAGCGGCGCATCCAGCTCGTCGGCTTCGAGGGCGGGGTGGAGCCCTGCGTCGTCCGCGGCTCCGAGCCTCGGCTGCGCCAGGTCGTCACCAACCTCGTCGCGAACGCCCTGCGGCACACACCCGAGGGCACGCCCGTCGAGGTCGCCGTGGGCCTGAACGACGGCGTGCCGAGCCTCGAGGTCCGCGACCACGGGCACGGCGTGCCACCGGATATCTCGACGAAGGTCTTCGAGCGCTTCTACCGCGCCGACCCCTCGCGCGGGCGCACCGGCGGGGGCGGCACCGGCCTCGGCCTGGCCATCGTCGCCGCCATCGTCGCGAGCCACCACGGCCGGGTGGGCGTCGCCGAGACGCCCGGCGGCGGCGCGACCTTCGTGGTCCGGTTCGCACAGCGGACTCCCAGCCACTGACCAGCGCACGCCCACCTCGGGGGCGTTGAGTGGGGACCAGTCGAACAGAAGGAGACCCGTCGGCGATGAACGACCAGCAGCCCCGCACCCCGGAGAACCCCGGCCCGTGGACCGCCCCGCAGTGGTACACCCCGCACGGTGGGACCACCACCGCGACGCAGCCGACGGGCGAGGGCTCGCCGGCCACCCCGGTCCCCACCGGGTACCCCCAGAGCACCCCGACCGGTCCGATGGCCCCTCCCCCTCCGTCGGGGCCGTTCGGGCCGGCCGGGGGTGCCGGACCCTCGGGCGTCCCCTCCCGCGGGTCCGGTCGTCGCCGTGGCGCCGAGATCGTCGGCGTCGCGGTGCTTGCCGCCGTCCTGTCCTCCGGCGGCACCCTGGCCGCGACCCGGCTGATGGACGACACCTCGACGACGTCGACGGTGTCCACCTCCCAGTCGGGTCGCGGCACGGACACCGCGCCGGTGCAGCAGGCCGACGCGTCCGCGCCGAACTGGGCCGCGACCGCCAAGGCGGTCTCGCCGAGCGTCGTCGCCATCACCGCGCAGCTCGCGAACGGCGAGGCGCAGGGCTCGGGCGTCATCTTCGACGGCGACGCGCACGTCGTGACGAACAACCACGTCGTCGCCGGCGCGCAGAAGCTGCAGGTGACCCTCGCCGACGGCCGCACGTTCTCGGCCCAGGTGCGCGGCACCGACCCCTCCACCGACCTCGCGGTCATCACCATCGACAACGCCCCCGACGACCTCACGCCGATCTCGATGGGCGACTCCGAGGCGCTCGCGGTCGGTGACCCGGTCATGGCCGTCGGCAACCCCCTCGGCCTCGCCGGCACGGTGACGACGGGCATCGTCAGCGCGCTCAACCGACCGGTCAGCACGCAGGCCGAGGAGCCCCAGCAGCAGCAGAACCCCTTCAACGGCGGCTTCCAGCAGCAGCAGACGCAGGCGGAGCCGGTCGTCACCAACGCGATCCAGACCTCAGCCGCGATCAACCCCGGCAACAGCGGCGGCGCCCTCGTCGACGCGTCGGGCCGGCTCGTGGGCATCAACTCCTCGATCGCCTCGCTCGGCCAGTCCTCCGGCGGGCAGTCGGGCAGCATCGGCATCGGCTTCGCCATCCCGGCCACCGAGGTGCAGTCGATCGCCAAGCAGCTCATCGACACCGGCAAGGCGCAGCACGCCTACCTCGGGGTCTACCCGCAGGACGGCACCGCCTCGGACGGCTCGGCCACCCGCTCGGGCGCCGAGGTGACCAAGGTCGAGTCCGGCACCCCCGCCGAGAAGGCCGGCCTGCGCCAGGGCGACGTCATCGTCGCCGTCAACGGTGACCCGGTCGACGGCGCGGAGTCGCTCATCGGCTACGTGCGCGAGCAGTCCGTCGGCAGCACCGTCACGCTGACCGTCCTGCGCGACGGCAAGAGCTCGGAGGTCCGCGCGACGCTCGCCGCGGCCGCGAGCAGCCAGGGCTGACCGACGACCCGTCGGGGCGCCGGGACCGGCTGAGTACCGGTGCTCAGGCGCCCCGACGGGGTCCGCCGGGAGTCTTGGGGGCATGACGCACCGGGACGACGTGGCACGCCTCGAGGTCGAGTTCGCCGACGCGATGCAACGGATGTACGTCGTCGGCAACGGTCTCGCCCGGCTCCGCCACGAGCTCGAGCAGCAGCCGGTCGTCACGACCACCCCCCGCACGGCGTCGGCCGCCGTCCGGTCGGGAGGCCCCGCGCAGGGCGGGGTCGCGGGAGCCGCGCAGGGCGGCCTCCCGCACCACGCCGCCGGGACGGGACACCAGGGAGTCCCCGTCCCGGCGGTGGCCGGAGCACCGGGCCGGACGGCGTCGTCTGCAGGGTCGACGCCGTCCGGCCCGGTGCCACGTTCGTCGACGCAGGCGCCGCCCGCCGGGCCGCCCGTCGTCGGTCCCCCGCCCGTGCCGGGCGGGCCCTGGTACCGGCGCGAGGGTGCCGTGACCCGCGTGCTCGCGGTCTCCGGCGCCGTCGTCACGCTCTCCGGGGTCGCGATGCTCCTCGTCCTGGCCGTCCGTCACGGCTGGTTCGGCCCCGGCGCCCGGGTCTCCGCGGGCGCGCTCCTCGCAGGACTGCTCGGTGGTCTCGGCGTGCGCGGAGGGGCGCGCGACCGCGACCGGGGTTCTCCCGCGGGGAGCGCCCCCGTGGCGCTCGTCGCCACCGGTGCCGCGGTGGCCTACCTCGACGTCGTCGCCGTCACCGCGCTCTACGGATGGCTCCCGGCCTCCGTCGGCGTCGTGCTCTGCCTCGCGGTGAGCGCGCTCGGGTCGCTCGTCGCGCGCCGCTGGGGCAGCGAGCTGCTCGCCGTCCTCCTCGTCGGCGGTGGCGGCCTCTTCGCGCCGGCCGTCGCCGGCCGCGCCGACTGGGTCCTCGCGGCCGTCCTCGCGGTGCTCGCCGCCGTCGGGTGGTGGGCGGGGTACGGCCGCACGACGCCGTGGCTCACACTCGTCCGGGTCGTCCCCGTCACCCTGGCGCTGCTCGCCGGGGCGGCCGCCACCGCCGGCCGGCCGGGTGCGGCGCCCCTCGTCGCCGTCGGGCTGGTCGTGCTCGCCGCCACCGTCGTCACCTCCGCGCTCTCGGTGCGCCGGGACGCCGACGACATCGCCTCGAGCGCCGCACTGGCGATCGTCGCGACGGGTGCCCTCGCCGCCGCGGCCGCCCTGTCGTCGACCCCGCGCGCCCTCGTCCACGGCGCGGTCGGGGCGGTGCTGCTGCTCGCGGCGACCGCCCTCGGCCGGGCGCCCCTCGGCCGGGTCGCCTCGCACCTGCTCGTGACGACCGCCACCGCGGGCAGCGTCAGTGCGGTGCTGGCCGTCCTCTCCGGCGTCCCCGACGGCTTCGTGCGCAGCGGCCTGCTCGTCCTCGCCCTGGCCCACCTCGCCGTCGCCGGGGCCACCCGCTCGCGGATCGCCCTCGGCCTCGGCGCCGGCGTGGGAGCGCTGGGGGTCCTCGCCTGGCTGCCGGACGCGCTCGCGGTGACGACCGTCCGCCTGGCCACCGACCACGACCTCGCCTCGGCCTTCGTGGCGAGCGTCCTCGCCGCAGCCGTGGCCGTCCTCGCGTGGTGGGCCGCCTGCGCCGTGCGTGGTGTCGCCGAGCCGGTCCGCCGGCTCGCCGCCGTCCTCGCCTGGGCGGTCGGGCTGGTCGCCACCGCCACGGCGCTCGTGAGCATCGGGACGCTGGCCGGGGTGCGCCTCGGCGCCGGAGCGACGGGCTTCACCGCCGGGCACGCCGTCGCGACCGTCGTCTGGATGACGGCCGCCGCCGGTCTGCTGCTGCACTCGCTCGAGCACCCGTCCGAGTCCGACCTCGACCTGCGCAGCGGCCTGCTGCTCAGCGCCGTCGCCGTCGCGAAGCTCTTCCTCTTCGACCTCGCCGCCCTCGACGGCGTCGTCCGGTCGGTGGCCTTCATCGCCACCGGGCTCCTGCTGCTGGCCACGGGCAGCCGCTACGCCCGCGCCTGGGAGCGCGCCCGCCCGCGGACGAGCACCGGGGACGCGTGACCGACGCGGGCCGGTCTGCCAGAGTGGGCTGGTGAGCGGGCTGCAGCGACGGTGGGTTGCCGACTGCGCCGACGCCGTCCCCGGCGCGGACCGCGCCGCCGTCGACCGCCTCGGTGCCGACCTCCTGGGCCGTTGGAGCGAGCCCCATCGCCGCTACCACGACCTCGCGCACCTCGCCGAGGTCCTCGCCGCCGCCGACCTCCTCGCACGACGGGGGCGCACCCGCCGCGCCGACCGGTCCGCCGTCGCGCTCGCCGCGTGGTTCCACGACGCGGTGTACGAGGGCCGGGGCGGGGGCGACGACGAGCGCCGGAGCGCGGACCTCGCCGCTCGTGAGCTGTCCGCCCTGGGCTGCGCCCCGGACCTCGTGGAGCGCGTCGTCACCCTCGTCCTCGACACGCTCGACCACGAGGTCGAGGACGCCGAGCCGGACGTCGCGCGAGTCACCCTGCACGACGCCGACCTGTGGATCCTCGCCTCTCCCACAGCGCGGTTCGACGAGTACTGCCGTCAGGTGCGCGAGGAGTACGCGCACGTGCCGGCGGCCGAGTACGCGACCGCCCGCTCCGCCGTGCTGCGGCCCTTCCTCGTGCGGCCACACGTGTACCGGTCGGCCCACGCCCGGCGCGAGTGGGAGCCCGTGGCGCGCGAGAACCTCGCGCGCGAGCTCACCCGGCTGGCCGGCTGAGCACCGCGTCGACGAGCGGCCACCAGAAGGTCGTGCCGCAGAGCGACTGCAGCTCGGGCTTCGTCACCCAGCGGCGGTCGGAGGTGTCGTCGTGCGCCGACGACAGCGCCGGCCGGACGGACGCCAGGTGCGTCTCGAAGAGCTGGAGCAGGTCGGTGCCACGCGTCCACGGCCCCTCCCCCTCGACGGCACGGAAGCGCTCGTAGCCGACCGGTCGCAGCGCCGCAGGGTCGAGGAACAGCCCGGTCTCCTCGTGCACCTCGCGGACCGCGTTCTCGCGCACCGACTCCCCGGCTTCGCGCCCACCACCCGGCGCACCCCACTCGTCCCTCCACACCGACCGCACGACCGCGAGGTCGCCCGCGGCGTCGTGGACGAGGACGAGAGCCGCGAAGACCCGGTCCGGGGTCGCGTCGCGTGGAGAGCGGATGAGGTCGACGTCGACGACGACCCCGGGCAGGCGCACGCCGGTGACGCGAGCCACGCCCTTGTCGCCGCGCCGCTTCTGCATCCGCAGCCCGCTCGCCACGAGGCGGCGGAGCAGCTCGCGGGCGTCGGTCGGCTCGGCGCCGGCCGCCACGACGGCCGCGTAGCGCTCCTCGGGGACGTCGTAGTGGTCGCCCTCGAACCCGCGGGCGGGGATGCCGACCCGGCGGGCGAAGGCGTGCAGCTCCGCGAGGCTCGTGTCGCTCACGAGGTGCGACCAGCGCCGGCCGTGCGCCTCGACCCGCGGAGGATCGATGAGGACGGCCACCCGCCGATCGTAGGCCCCGGCCCCGACGCCGTGTCCCCTCCCGACACCCCCGTCCCCTCCTGCCTCACCTTTTCGGGGTCACCCCGAAATGTCCACGAGACACGACCTCCGAGCCGGGGTCTCGTGGACGAACCGGGGTCTCGAGCCGCGGCGACGCGATGAGCGCCCGACCACCACCCGCCCCGACCCACACGCGCCCGGCCCGGACCCGGTGCGGGGCGCCGCCCGGTGGCAGGCCTGTGGAAAACTCCGCGGCCGGGTCGGCCGGCCGACCTAGCGTGCAGGCAACGGGTGGCCACCGGGTCGCCCACCAGCCCGAGGGGGTCCTCGTGTCCGCACAGTTCCAGGTCGACACCGACCGCATCACCGCCGCCGCCGGCGACGTCGCCCGCATCTCCGCCGAGGTCGAGGGGCAGGTCGCCGCGATGACCGCCCGGCTCGTCGGCCTCCAGGACGCGTGGACCGGCAGCGCGTCGACCCAGTTCCAGGGGGTCGTCGAGCAGTGGCGCGGCACCCAGCAGCAGGTCCGCGAGTCGCTCGACTCGATCGGGCGGGTGCTCGGCGCCGCCGGCGCCCAGTACGCCGAGGTCGAGGCCCAGGCGGTGCGGATGTTCTCGTGACCCTCAGCGCAGGTCGAGCTTGAGCCCGGCGTGGGAGTGCACCCAGCCGAGGTCCTCGTAGAAGCGGCGGGCGTCCTCGCGCCGGAGGTCGGTCGTCAGCTGCGCGAGCACCGCCCCGCGGGCGCGACCGAAGGCGGCCGCCCAGGTGATCAGCGCGCGTCCGAGGCCGGACCCGCGGCGGGCGGACGCGACCCGGACGGCCTCGACCTGCAGCCGGGTCGCCCCGCCCCGAGAGAGCCCGTGGAGCAGGGTCAGCTGCAGCGTGCCGACGACCTCGCCGTCGGGGTCCCGGGCGACGACGAGCAGCTGGTTCGGGTCGGCGTCGACGGCGGCGAAGGCCTCGCGGTAGGGGGCGAGGTGTTCGTCACCGGCGGCGTCCGCGGGCGCCTCCCGGCCCGCGCCGATGGCGTCGTCCCGCAGCAGCGCGACGACCGAGGGCACGTCGGCGACGCGGGCCCGCTCGAGGGTCACGACGTCGTCGCGCAGCGCGAGTCGGTGGGGCAGCTTCGTGGGTTCGTCCACGACGGTGACGCTACCCGCGGGCCCGGCCGCCGCGGGCGGGCGGCGTCACCGGCCCGTCGACCGGCCGGGTCACTCGGTCGCGATCGCCCGCAGGACGTCGAGGCGGGCGGCGCGGCGGCCGGGCCAGACGGCGGCGAGGACACCCACGACGGCGGCGAGCGCGACGAAGCCGACGAGCTGCAACCACGGGACCGACAGCACGTCGATGCCGTCGTCGGCGAGGGAGCGCTGCAGCGCGACCGCGAAGACCAGGCCCAGCACGACCCCGAGCACCGCCCCGAGGACGGCGATGGCCACCGACTCCAGGCGCAGCATCGTGCGCAGCTGGCGACGGCTGAGGCCGACCGCGCGCAGCAGCCCGATCTCGCGCACGCGCTCGACGACCGAGAGCGCGAGCGTGTTGACGATGCCGAGCACCGCGATGACGACGGCGAGCCCGAGCAGGGCGTAGACGATGAAGAGCAGCTGGTCGATGGGCTTGCGCTGCTCGGCCGCGAACTCTGCCTGGTCGGCGACGCCCACGAGCGGCAGGTCGGCCACGGTGGCGTCGAGCGCTTTCTTGAGGGCCGGCCGGTCGGTCCCGGGCTGCGCGACGACGAAGGCCGTCCGGTCGGTCGGCGGAACCCCGAGCTCGTCGAAGGTGCCGAGCGTGAGGGTGACGTCGGACTGCAGCACGGCGTCCGGCTCGTAGGTCGCGACCACGCGACCCTCGACCTTCGCGCCCGCGAAGCTCGTCGTCACCGCGTCGCCCACCGTCAGGCCCAGGTCTGCGGCCTGGCTCGTCGAGAGCGCGACGTCGCCGTCGCGCAGGGCCTCGAGCGATCCGGCCGTCACGTCGGGGCGGGCCACGCGCACGACCCCGGCCGGGTCGACGCCGGTCGCGAACTCGCGGTCCCCGGCGACCTCGAGCCGCGCCCCGCGCACCCGGACGACCTCCTCGACCCCCGGCACCTTCTCGACCGCGTCGGTGATGGCGGCCGAGAAGCCCTGGCCGACGACGCTCGAGACGACGTAGTCGGCGACGATGTCCTCGGCGAGCGACTTGTCGAGGCTGGCCTTCGCCGAGGCGCCGAGCACCGACATGAGCGTGACGAGCGAGACGCCGATCATCAGGGCGGACGCCGTGGCCCCGGTGCGTCGGGGGTTGCGGCGCGCGTTCTGCGCGGCCATCCGCCCGACGGCCCCGAAGGCCCGGCGGTACAAGGCCTCGAGGACGCCGAGCACGGGCCGGCCGAGCACCGGGCTGAGCAGCGCCGTCCCGACGAGCACCCCGAAGGTGCCGACGCCGAGGACGTAGGTCGGTTCGCTGCCCCACCCGAGGAGACCCCCGACGATGCCGACCACGCCGGCGAGGAGGAGCAGCGCGCCGACGGCGACCCGCCAGCGCAGGCCGCCCTCGGCGAGTACGGCGTCGTCGCGCATCGCCGCGACCGGCGGCACCCGCCCCGCACGCCGAGCCGGCAGGTACGCCGACACGACGGTGACGAGCACGCCGACGGCCAGCGCGACGAGCACCGTGCGGACCTCGAGCACGAGCGGCGTCGACCCGAGGTCGAGCCCCACCCGCCCGAACACCGCCCGGATGCCGATGGCGAGCAGGACGCCGAGCCCGACGCCGAGCGCCGAGCCGACGAACCCGACGATGCCGGCCTCGACGAGCACCGAGCGCGCCACCTGCCGGCGGCTGGCGCCGATGGCCCGCAGCAGCGCGAGCTCGCGGCTGCGCTGCGCGACGAGAATCGAGAACGTGTTGACGATGAGGAACGCCCCGACGGTGAGGGCGACCCCGGCGAAGACGAGCAGGAAGGTCGTGACGAACGAGAGCGCCTCGTCGATGCGCGTCGCGGCGCGCGCCGAGGTGGCGTCGCCGGTGTCGGCGCGGAACCCCTCGGGCAGCACGGCCTGCACCGAGCGCAGCAGCTGGTCCTGCGTGGTGCCGGCGGCGGCCGTCACCCAGACGGTCGACCAGCCGGTGCCGCCGTCGAGGAAGAGCTGCTGCGCCTGCCGCGCGTCGAACATCACGACGCTCGCCCCGACGAGCGAGCTGCCGCCGAACTCGGCGGTGCCGACGAGGGTCGCCTCGATGCGCGGCTGCGCCCCCGCGGTGAGCAGAGGGACGGTGTCGCCGATGCGCCAGCCGGAGCGCTGCGCGGACGTCGCGTCGAGCACGATCTCGCCGGACGCGGCCGGGAAGCGACCGCTGACGAGGGTGGCCGACGGCGTCCCGTTGGCCGCCGGGCCGGAGCTGTACGAGACACCGATCCCCGGCGGCCCGCCGCCGCCGACGAGCTTGCCCTGCCGGTCGACGACGAACGTCCCGAAGGTCGTGACCCGCCCGTCCGCCCGGGCGGCACCGGGCACCCCCGCGAGCGTGGTCACGAGGTCCTCGGGCACGGTGCGGACCGCAGCGGCGCCGAGCGGGCCGCCCCCGCCGCCGGACTCGTCGGCGCTGCCGGGACGGACGATGACGTCACCGACCGCACCGCTCGTCAGCCCCGTGAACGCGCGGTCGAGGGTGTCGGTGAAGACGTACGAGCCGGCGACGAAGGCCACCCCGAGCACGACCGCGACACCGCTGAGCAGCAGCCGCACCTTGTGCGCGAGGATGCCGCGCAGCGTCGCGCGCAGCACCTCAGGCCTCCGACTCGGCCAGTCGCGCCATCCGGTCGAGGACCGCCTCGGGCGTCGGCTCCCGCAGCTCGCCGACGACGTGGCCGTCCGCGAGGAAGACGACGCGGTCGGTCCAGCTCGCGGCGCCGGGGTCGTGCGTGACCATGACGACGGTCTGCCCGTGGGTGTCGACCGAGCGGCGCAGGAAGCCGAGCACCTCGGCGCCGGAGGCGGAGTCGAGGTTGCCGGTCGGCTCGTCGGCGAAGACGACGTCGGGACGGCCGACGAGCGCCCGGGCGCACGCGACCCGCTGCTGCTGCCCGCCGGACAGCTCGCCGGGCCGGTGCCCGAGGCGGGTGCGCAGCCCGACCGTGTCGACGACCTCGTCGAACCACGCCTGGTCCGGCTTGCGCCCGGCGATGGCGAGCGGCAGGACGATGTTCTCCTCCGCCGTGAGCGTCGGGACGAGGTTGAACGCCTGGAACACGAACCCGATGCGGTCGCGCCGCAGCTCGGTGAGGCGGCGCTCCTTGAGGGTCGTGAGGTCGACGTCGCCGAGGTACACGTGCCCCGAGGTCGCCGCGTCCAGGCCTGCGGCACAGTGCATCAGCGTCGACTTGCCCGAGCCGGAGCGACCCATGATCGCGGTGAACTCGCCGGCGTGGAGGTCGAGCGTCACGTCGTCGAGCGCGACGACGCGGGTGTCGCCCGAACCGTAGACCTTCGAGAGGTTCTCGACGCGGGCGGCGGGCGGACGGGCCGGCGGGGCGGCGGACGCGCCGGCCGGGCCGGGCTGGGACTCGGCGACGCTCATGGGCCCACGCTAGGCGACGCGGCGGAGACCGCTGCCGCGGGGACCGCGCGGTGGTCCGAGAGGCCGTCGTCGGTGGGCCGCGACGTCACGGCCCCCGGGGCGTCGAGGTGCACCGACCAGACCTCGCGCAGCCAGGGGTGGTCGTGGTCGGCGCCCCGGACCATCCCGGTGACCCACGTGAGGTCCAGCCCGTCCGGCAGCACCCGGCACAGGGCGACGTTGTTGTCGAACCACGGCCCCTCGGTGACCGTCCACGGGTACGCGGGGTCGGGCACGCGCCGCGAGGCCGACGCGAGCAGGCGCATCGGCCGCACGAGGGAGCGGGTGAGCATCGAGATGACGACACGCACCCCGCGCGGCATCGGGTTGCGGATCGGCGAGCACACCGCCTGGACGATGCGCGAGCGCGCACCGTGGCCGGCGGCGTCGGTGACCTCGGCGAGGTAGGAGTTGTGGACGTCGCCCGAGAGGAAGGTGACGGTCTCGGGGGCCGGCCCGCGGTGGCCGCGCGCGAGGTCCATCACCATCTCGAAGACCTCGTCGAAGCCGGAGTTGAACGCGGCCCAGTGCTCGAGGTCGACGACCCGGCGCACGCGTTCGGCCGCGTGCGCCGCCCGGCGCCCGTACGCGCCCTGCGCCACCGCCTCGTCGATGGCCTCGAAGTCGTGCAGGCCGGGCGGCAGGAGGAAGGGCAGGGACGTGCCGACGAAGACGTGCCGGTACCCGCCGCGCAGCGTCGCGTCGAGCCACCGCGTCTCGGTCGCGTCGAGCATCGAGCGACGGTCGGGCTCGAGGTGGCGGGCGGCGCGGGAGTCGAGGACGACGAGCAGGCAGTCGCCGAGCTCCCGCACGTGGCTCCAGCGGTAGGTCTCGGGCTCGGCGTCGGCCCGGGCGGCCAGCGCGTCGAGCGTCGCCGTGAGGTCGAGCTCGTCCTCGACGGCGCTGGAGCCGCGCGCCGCGTGGTCGGCGGCGTGCTTGAGGACAAGCCGGAACGCCTCCTCCTGCGCGAGCTCGGCCGGCGAGAGGTTGCCGATGTGCTGGTGCACCCAGTACGAGGCGAGGCCCGAGACGATCCGCTCCTGCCACCACGTCGTCGCCCGCATCTCGCGGCGCCAGGACCACGAGGTGTTCCAGTCGTCGCGGATGTCGTGGTCGTCGAAGATCATCGCCGACGGCACGGTCGAGAGCAGCCAGCGGATGACCGGCTCGACCCACGTGATCCGGTAGAGCTCGTCGTACTCCGCGTAGTCCTTGATCTCCTCGAACGGCGGCTCGTCGAGGCTGCGCCGCGCGCGCATGAACGCCTCGAGCTCGGGGTGGGGCGTCGTGTCGGCGTACACCTGGTCGCCGAGGAGGACGAGCAGGTCGGGCCAGCCGGCCTCCGGCACGTCGCGCAGCGTCACCGCGAGGCTGCGCAGGGCGTCGACGCCGTGGCGCCGCACACCCTCGTCGTCGTGCGTGCCCGTCGTGCGACAGGAGCCGAAGGCGAAGTGCGGCATCCGGGCGGGGTCGAGGGTGCGGATGCGGCTCGGCGGTGCGCCGTCGAGGGGCCAGACGCGCTCGTCGTCGACGAGCAGCTCGTACGGGTCGTCGGTGCCGGGCTCGAGGCCGTCGCAGACGACGAGTGCGTAGTGCGACCCGTGGACGCGGAAGGTGGGCGCGCTCCAGCGGCGACCGTCGCGCACGACGGTGACCGTGGCGGCCGCGGCGGTGCGGACCCAGATGGTCGCGGAGACGTCGTCGACGTGGCGGAGCAGCGGGCCGAGGACGAGGGGGTGGGCCTCACCGGGCTCGGGGTGGCTCATGGCCTCATCCTGCCGTCCGAGGCTGGGCGTCGGCTGTGGGTGAGCACCCCGGCCGACCCCCGTCCACCCCTGACGCGGGCCCGGGGAGGGTGGGACGCCGACGGGCGGCCCTCCCGGAGGAGGACCGCCCGTCGGTCGTGACCCGTGGTGCGTCAGGGACTCAGAAGCCCATGCCGCCCATGTCGTCGCCGCCGCCCGGCATGGCCGGAGCGGCCTTCTCGGGCTTGTCGGCGATGACGGCCTCGGTCGTGAGGAACAGCGCCGCGATGGACGCCGCGTTCTGCAGCGCCGAGCGGGTGACCTTCGCCGGGTCGATGACGCCCGCCGACACGAGGTCGACGTACTCACCGGTGGCGGCGTTCAGGCCCCAGCCCGACTCGAGGTTGCTGACCTTCTCCGCGACGACCCCGCCCTCGAGACCGGCGTTGATCGCGATCTGCTTGAGCGGCGCCTCGATGGCGACCTTGACGATGTTCGCCCCGGTGGCCTCGTCACCCTGGAGGTCGAGGGACGCGAACGCCTTGGCCCCGGCCTGGATGAGGGCGACGCCACCACCGGCGACGATGCCCTCCTCGACGGCGGCCTTCGCGTTGCGGACGGCGTCCTCGATGCGGTGCTTGCGCTCCTTGAGCTCGACCTCGGTGGCCGCGCCCGCCTTGATGACGGCGACGCCGCCGGCGAGCTTGGCGAGGCGCTCCTGGAGCTTCTCGCGGTCGTAGTCCGAGTCGGTCTTCTCGATCTCGGCGCGGATCTGGTTGACACGACCCTGGATCTGGTCGTTGTCACCGGCACCCTCGACGATCGTCGTCTCGTCCTTGGTGACGACGACCTTGCGGGCGCGGCCGAGGAGCGAGAGGTCCGCGGTGTCGAGCTTGAGGCCGACCTCCTCGGAGATGACCTGGCCACCGGTGAGGATGGCGATGTCGCCGAGCATGGCCTTGCGGCGGTCGCCGAAGCCCGGGGCCTTGACGGCGACGGACTTGAAGGTGCCGCGGATCTTGTTGACCACGAGCGTGCTCAAGGCCTCGCCGTCGACGTCCTCGGAGATGACGAGGAGCGGCTTGCCGGACTGCATGACCTTCTCGAGGAGGGGCAGCAGGTCCTTGATCGAGCCGATCTTGGAGTTCGCGATGAGGACGTACGGGTCCTCGAGCACGGCCTCCATGCGCTCGGTGTCGGTGACGAAGTAGTGGCTGATGTAGCCCTTGTCGAAGCGCATGCCCTCGGTGAGCTCGAGCTCGAGGCCGAAGGTGTTGCTCTCCTCGACGGTGATGACACCCTCCTTGCCGACCTTGTCCATGGCCTCGGCGATCATCTCGCCGATCTGGGGGTCAGCAGCGGAGATCGAGGCCGTGGCAGCGATCTGCTCCTTGGTCTCGACGTCCTTGGCGTTGGCGAGCAGCTCGTCGGAGACGGCGCGGACGGCCTTCTCGATGCCGCGCTTGAGTGCCATCGGGTTGGCCCCGGCGGCGACGTTGCGCAGGCCCTCGCGGACGAGCGCCTGGGCGAGGACGGTGGCCGTCGTCGTGCCGTCACCGGCGACGTCGTCGGTCTTCTTCGCGACCTCCTTGACCAGCTCGGCGCCGATCTTCTCGTACGGGTCGTCGAGCTCGATCTCCTTGGCGATCGAGACACCGTCGTTGGTGATCGTGGGGGCGCCCCACTTCTTCTCCAGGACGACGTTGCGGCCCTTCGGACCGAGGGTCACCTTGACGGCGTCGGCGAGGGTGTTCATGCCTCGCTCGAGACCGCGGCGTGCCTCCTCGTCGAAAGCGATGATCTTGGCCATTCGGGTGGTTCCTCCCACGCGAATCGATGGTGGGACCGGGCGGTGCCCGCGACGGACGGGCCGGGGCCGCGGCTCACGTCACCGTCGGCGCACCTGCCCTCACCGGACCGGTCTGTTCTGTCACTCTCATGATGAGAGTGCTAATGGTCATTATTGGCACTCTCGGGGGGAGAGTGCAAACGCTCACCGGCGGCCCGGGCCGGGCGCGAGCATCAGAGCGCGGGGTCGGCCCCGTCGAGGTGGACGCGGAGCGAGGCGTCGGCCTCCGAGGCCACCGGGTCCTCGAGGTCGGCGACGAAGACGGCGACCGCCTCGCGGGCCGGGTTGCCGTCCAGCTCGGCGAGGACCTCGCGCCACGCGGCGAGGTTGGGGTGCGGCAGGTCCGTGCACGCCTCGGCCGGAGCCAGCGACTCGACGGCCGCCGCGAGGTCCGAGCGCGACAGGGGCAGGGTGGCGGTCGAGCCGTCGTGGCCGAGCACCGTCGCGAGGACGACCGTCGCGAGGGCCGGCCGGCCGCCGGGCGTCGCCGTGACGTGCGGGAAGAGCCAGTCCGGCGTCGAGGAGGCCGGTGACAGCCCCACGGCGTGCGCGGCCGGCTCCCGCCATCCGTCGATGCGCTCGACGAGGTGCGCGCGGATCGCGGCGAGTCCGTCCGGGGTGCTCCAGTCCAGGTCGCTCATCACCCCATCCTGACAAAGCGGATGCCCCGGCGCCGCCCCACGCGCCCCGGGAGCCGCAGCAGTCCCGCCGCGCCGGGTGAACAACGGGTGAACGACGGGCCCCGTCTTGGTGAAGCCGGGGTTGCCGCCTCACACTGGTGCCTCGTGGACGCAGCGACCCTCATCCTCGTGCTCGTCATCGTGACGGCCCTGGCCTTCGACTTCACGAACGGCTTCCACGACACGGCCAACGCGATGGCGGCGTCGATCTCCACCGGGGCCCTCGCGCCCAAGGTGGCGGTCGGCCTCAGCGCGGTGCTCAACCTCGTCGGCGCCTTCCTCTCCGTCGAGGTGGCCCTCACCGTGTCGAACGCCGTCATCAAGATCCAGGACAAGAGCGGGGCCCCACGGCCCGAGCTCCTGACCGACGGCGGTGAGGCGCTGCTGCTCATCGTGCTCGCCGGCCTCGTCGGCGGCATCGTCTGGAACCTCTTCACCTGGCTGCTCGGCCTGCCCTCGAGCTCCTCGCACGCCCTCCTCGGCGGGCTGACCGGCGCCGGCGCCGCGGGGCTCGGCCTCGCGGGCGTCAAGTGGAGCGGCGACGGGACCAAGCTCGACGGCGTCGTCGGCAAGATCCTCCTGCCCTCCCTGCTCTCCCCCGCCGTCGCGCTCGTCGTCGCGTTCATCGGGTGCTGGCTCGTGCACCGGATCACCGCCTCGGTGATGGACCGGCTCAACGAGCGGTACTTCCGCTGGGGCCAGATCGGCAGCGCCTCGCTCGTCTCGCTCGCGCACGGCACGAACGACGCCCAGAAGACGATGGGCGTCATGACCCTCGCCCTCATCGCGAGCGGCCACTGGGACCGCACCGACGCCGTCCCGATCTGGGTCAAGGTGAGCGCCGCGACGGCCATCGCCCTCGGCACGTACATCGGCGGCTGGCGGATCATCCGCACGCTCGGCAAGGGCCTGGTCGACATCACGCCGCGCCAGGGCCTCTCGAGCGACGGCGCCACCGCCGCCGTCCTCCTCGCCTCGAGCCACCTCGGGTTCGCCCTCTCGACCACCCACGTCGCCACCGGCTCGGTCCTCGGTGGCGGGCTCGGCCGCGGCACCCACGTGCGCTGGTCCACCGCCGGTCGGATGGTCGTCGCCTGGGCGCTGACCTTCCCCATCGCCGCCGGGATGGGCGCGCTCATGTGGTGGGTCGGGCACACGCTCGGCGGCGCGCCCGGTGCGCTGCTCGTCTTCGCGATCCTCTGCGCCGCGTCCCTGTTCATGTACCTGCGCTCCAAGCGCGAGCACGTCGGGGCCCACAACGTCACCGAGGAGTGGGGTGCGACGGGCGGCGAGCCCGCGGCCACCACCCCGGCCCCCACCAAGACCCCGACCCGCTGACGGAGAGGACCGACCACCATGCGCAGCATCCAGCTCGCCCTCGAGGGCGCCGGCAACGTCCTGATCGTCGGCCTGCTCTTCGGGGCCGGCCTGCCCGTGATCTACGCCCTCGCCATGCGCGCGCTCGTCGTCGGCGCCGACGAGGCCCCGGACGGTAGCGTGCGGTACTCGCCGCTCGGACGGGCCGTCGCCGGGCTGCTCGTCGGGGTCATCGTCGCCGGGATCGTGCTCGGCCTCGTGCTCATCGTCGCGAGCGGCTTCGGGAAGGCCGTGAGCTTCGAGCACGTGTTCCCGACCATCGTCGACAAGAAGTGAGTCCCGCCATGCCGCAGCTGTCGCACTCGGTGATCGCCCACATCCGGGCCGGTTTCCCCGACGGCGTCCCCGACGCCGAGGCGGCCGCCCTCGGCGCGGTCCTCCAGGAGCAGCTGGGCACGCACGCCGCGCACGACGTCCTGCGCAAGCTGGCCGGCGAGAAGCTGCTCTCACGCAAGGCCGTCCGGGCCCTCGTCCCCGAGGACGAGCAGGTCCGCCAGGTCAGCGCCAAGCTCGTCCTCGGCGGCTGGCCGCTCGGTGGCATGGACGAGGAGGAGGACGAGGCCCCGCCGCGCGAGGGCAGCCCGCTCGCCCGCATCGTCAACTGGCTGCGCGAGGGCTACCCGGGCGGCGTGCCCGAGCACGACTACGTGCCGCTGCTCGCGCTCCTCGAGCGCCGCCTGACCCGTTCCGAGGTCAAGAAGATCGCCAAGGCGCTGCGCCGGGCCGACGTCAGCCCCGCCGGGCCGTCGGACATCGCCGCCGCCATCACCGAGTACACGCACGCCGACCCCAGCGAGAAGGACCTGCGCCGGGTGCGCGACCAGCTGGCCAAGAAGGGCTGGCCGGTCGAGTTCCCCGACCCCGACCTCCCCTGACGCCGGGCCCTCACCCCGTCGAGTGAACAGGACACGCCGCCTGCGCCCCCGCGCACGCGGCGTGTCCTGTTCACTCGACGGGTGGGACGGCGCGGACTGCCGGGTGGGACGGCGCTGCGCGGGAGGGGCCGGACAGCAGAGATGCCCGTCCGGCTTCCCTCACGGACGGGCATCTCTGGTTCTGGGGGTCTCCCGGCTCAGGGCTCCATGCCGAGGCGGCGGGCCGAGCGGGCGCGCTGGCGGCTGGCGCGCAGGCGCCGCAGCCGCTTGACGAGCATCGGGTCGTGCGCGAGGGCCACCGGGTTGTCGATGAGCCCGTTGAGCACCTGGTAGTACCGCGTCGAGCTCATGTCGAAGAGCTCCTTGATGGCCGTCTCCTTGGAGCCGGCGTACTTCCACCACTGCCGCTCGAAGGCGAGCACCTCCCGGTCGCGCTCGGAGAGGTCCGAGGCGCTGACGGCAGGGGTGACCTGTTCGGAGGCGGCACTCACGGTGTGTTCTCGACCCTTCGTCGCGTGTGGCTTCGGCCCTCACTGTAGCCGCGGAATGACACCCGTGTCATTCTGCTCGGCGCGTCCCGCGGCGTGTCGGCTGGACACCTCCCGTGCGGCCCGACTCACGAGTCACACGTGACCCACGGCCCCCAGCGGACCCGGTCGACCGACCGACCGGTCAGGCCATCGTGTCGAGGATGTCCCGGATGTCGTCCTCGGTCGTCGCCGGGTTGACCACGGCGAAGCGCGCCAGCGTCTCGCCCTCGTGCGTCGTCGGGACGACGAACGCGAACTCGTCGGCGAGCATCCGGTCCGACCACGCCTGGTAGTCGGCCGGCGACCACCCGAGGCGCCGGAAGACGACGACCGAGAGGTCGCGCTCGCGGACGAGCTCGAGCTCCGGCCGCCGCACGATCTCGGCCTCGGCGTAGCGTGCGACGTCGAGGGTCCGCTCGACGGCGGCCGTGTACGCGTCCGTGCCGTTGACGACGAGGGAGAACCAGAACGGCAGGCCGCGCGCCCGGCGGGTCAGTCCCACCGAGTAGTCGGTCGGGTTCCAGTCGGGCGCCTCGGTGAGGACGTCGAGGTAGCCGGCCTTCTGGGTGTGCGCCGCGCGGGCGAGGGCCGGCTCGCGGTAGAGCAGCGCGCAGCAGTCGAAGGGCGCGAAGAGCCACTTGTGCGGGTCGACGATGAAGGAGTCGCAGTGCTCGATGCCCGCGTAGAGGTCGCGCACCGACGGGGCGGCGAGCCCGGCGCCGCCGTAGGCACCGTCGACGTGGAACCAGATGTCGTGCTCGCGGCAGACCTCGGCGACCGACGCGAGGTCGTCGACGATGCCGAAGTTCGTCGTGCCGGCGGTCGCGACGACCGCGAAGAACGTCTCCGGGCCGTGCTCCTCGAGGGCGCGTCGCAGCGCCGGGCCGGTCAGCCGTCCGGCCTCGTCGGCGGGCACCCCGACGAGCTCGGCGTCCATCACCTCGCAGGCCGACGCGATGGAGCTGTGCGCCCCGGCGGTGGCCGCCACCCGCCACGGGCGCTGGCCGGCCGCCGCGCGGTGGCGGGCCGTCGCGCGCGCCGCGACGAGCGCCGACAGGTTGCCGATCGTGCCGCCGGGGACGAACACGCCGCCGGCGCCCTCGGGCATCCCCACGAGGTCGGCGATCCAGCGCAGGGCCTGGTTCTCGGCCCACACCGCGCCGGACCCCTCGAGCCACGACCCGGCGTAGATCGACGACGCGCCGACGACGAGGTCGAAGACGACCGAGGCGTCGCTCGGCGCGCACGGGATGAAGGAGAGATAGCGGGGGTGGTCGACCGACAGGCAGGCCGGCGCGAGCTCGTCGGCGAAGATCCGCATCGCCTCGGAGCCGCCGAGGCCGCCCGCGGTGACCGTGCGGCCGAGCGCGGCGTCGAGGTCCTCCTGGGTCCGCACGCGGTCCAGCGGCGGCTCCATCCGGATGCGTTCCTCCGCGTACGCGGTGACGGCGTCGAGGAGGGCCGCGAGCTCCTCGTGGGCGTTCGGGGAGTAGGGGGTGGTGGGGTGCACGGGCGGGAGTCTAGGAGGCCGCGCGGCCGAGCAGGAGCGCCTGCAGGTCGGCGACCTCGTCGACGAGCGCCGTGGGGCCCTGGGCCGCGAGCGCCGCACGGTCGCCGGCGCCCCACGTGACGGCGACTGCGTCCATCCCGGCGGCCTGCGCGGCCTGCACGTCGACCGTCGCGTCGCCGACGTAGACGCAGCGGGCCGGGTCGACGCCGAGCACGGTCGCGCCACGCAGGAGGGGGTCCGGGGCGGGCTTGTGCCGGTCGGTGTCCTCGAGGCCGGCGACGACCTCGACGAGGTGGTCGATGCCGACGCCCTCGAGCGCGAGCCGGGCGGTCTCCTGGCGCTTCGAGGTGACGACGGCGGTCGTCACGCCGGCCGCGTGCAGGGCCTCGAGCAGCTCGGGGACGCCCTCGTAGCGGCGGATGAGCCGGCCGGTGTTCGCGAGGTTCCACTCGCGGTAGGTCGCGTCGAGCGCTTGGCCGTGCTCGGGGCTCTCCTCGAGCAGCGCCTCGAGCAGCGGCCGGCCGATCCACGCGCGCGCCCGCGTCTCCTCGACCTCCTCGCCGAGCACCGACCGGAAGGCGTGCTGGTAGGAGGCGACGATGAGCGGGATCGTGTCGGCGAGGGTGCCGTCGAGGTCGAAGAGGACGGTCGGCCAGGGCGGGGTCGCGGTCACCGGTCCAGTCTGACGGGGCGGCGTCGCGGGCCGGACGGCGGTCCACCCCCGGCCGCCACCCCCGTCGAGACCCACCCTCTCGCAGCCCCTTCCCGACTTCTTGCGAGTTCCGCCGCTCGACGCGCCGTTCCGGGGCGTGTCGAGCGGCGGAACTCGCAGTCAGTGGGACGGAGCGACGGCCGGGACCCCGAGCTCGTCGAGGAGCGCGAGCACCCGCGTCCGGATCTCGTCGCGCACGCCGCGCACCATCCCGATGCCCTGGCCGGCCGGGTCGTCGAGCACCCAGTCCTCGTAGCGGGTGCCCGGGAAGAACGGGCAGGTGTCGCCGCAGCCCATCGTCACGACGACGTCGGACGCCTGCACCGCCTCCGGGGTCAGGATCTTCGGGCGCTCGGCGGCGATGTCGATGCCGACCTCGCGCATCGCCTCGACGGCGACCGGGTTGATGGCGTCGCCGGGAGCGCTGCCGGCCGAGCGGACCTCGACGGCCCCGCCCGAGAGGTGGTGCAGCCAGGCGGCGGCCATCTGGGAGCGACCGGCGTTGTGGACGCAGACGAACAGGACGGACGGGCGGTCAGCCACGGGAGAACCCCTTCCGGAGGGCGAGCGAGACGTAGACGAGCCCGACGAGCACGGGCACCTCGATGAGGGGGCCGACGACGCCCGCGAGCGCCTGCCCGGAGGTCGCGCCGAAGGTCGCGATGGCGACGGCGATGGCGAGCTCGAAGTTGTTGCCGGCCGCGGTGAACGCGAGGGTCGTCGTCCGCGCGTAGCCGAGGCCGAGGCCACGGCCGAGCACGAACCCGCCGCCCCACATGAGGACGAAGTAGGCCAGGAGGGGCAGCGCGATGCGCACGACGTCGAGCGGCCGGCTCGTGACCTGCTCACCCTGCAGCGCGAACAGCACGACGATCGTGAAGAGCAGTCCGTACAGCGCCCACGGGCCGATGCGCGGCAAGAACGAGCGCTCGTAGGCGTCTCTCCCCCAGCGCTGCTCGCCGAGCCGACGGGAGAGGTAGCCGAGTACGAGCGGGATGCCGAGGAAGACCAGCACCGACCGGGCGATGTCCCAGGCCGACACGTCGAGGGCGGTCTGCTGCAGGCCGAGCCACCCCGGCAGCACCGACAGGTAGAACCAGCCGAGGCCGGCGAACGCGACCACCTGGAAGACCGAGTTGAGCGCGACGAGCACGGCCGCGGCCTCCCGGTCGCCGCAGGCGAGGTCGTTCCAGATGACGACCATCGCGATGCAGCGCGCGAGCCCGACGACGATCAGCCCGGTGCGGTACTCGGGCAGGTCGGGCAGCAGCAGCCACGCGAGCGTGAACATCAGCGCCGGGCCGAGCACCCAGTTGAGGACGAGGCTCGCGACGAGCATCCGCCGGTCACCGGTCACGGTGTCGAGCCGGTCGTAGCGGACCTTGGCCAGCACCGGGTACATCATGACGAGCAGGCCGAGGGCGATCGGCAGCGAGACGCCGTCGACCTCGACGGCCGAGAGGCCCTCGCCGAGGCCGGGGACGAGGCGCCCGAGCAGGAGGCCGGCGACCATCGCGAGGCCGACCCAGACGGGGAGCAGCCGGTCGAGGGTCGACAGCCGGGCGGCGCCCGCGGGGGCGGGCGCCGGGGCGTCGGTGGGGACCGTCACGGGCAGCAGGTCCCCTCGGCGCCGAGCACCTCGAGGCTGGCCGTCGCGGGCCGGCCGTCGGCCGGGTTCTCGTCCTTGACGGTGTAGACCTCCCACGGGGCGCCGGCCGGGTCGTGGACCCACACCTTGTCCTGGAGGGCGTAGCAGCACGTCGTGTCGTCCTCGTCGACGGCCGCGAGCCCCGCGGCCGAGAACCGCTCGCGCGCCGCGGCGACCTCGTCGGTCGAGCCGACCTCGACCCCGAGGTGGTTGAGCGCGCCGGCGGTGCCGGTGCCGCGCGTGGCCTCGCTCGTCTCGATGAGGACGAGCTTGAGCGGCGGCTGCTCGACGGCGAAGTTGGCGTACCCCGGGCGGCGCTTGTGCGGAGGCACCCCGAACATCGCCGAGTAGAAGGCGACCGACGCCTCGAGGTCGCTGACGTTGAGGGCGAGCTGCACGCGGCCGGTGGGCGGCGTGGTGGGGCCGGCGGTCATGGGGGCACCTTCCGGGAGGGGTCTGGCATCGACGGACGTCGATGGGTACAGCGTGGACCACGGCATCGACGTGTGTCAATATGGGGGCCTGTCGATCCAGGAGGTCCCCGTGCCGGTCCGCGAGCTGCCCCTCACGAGCACCACCGGCGCCTGCTGCGGCATCGGCGTCGCCGGCGGGATGTCCCGTGCGGACGCCGAGCGCAGCGCGAGCCTCCTCAAGGCGGTCGCCGACCCGGTACGTCTGCGGCTGGTCAGCGCCATCCGGGCGACCGAGGCCGGCGAGGCGTGCGTCTGCGACCTCACCGACCTCGTGGGCCTCGCCCAGCCGACGGTGTCGCACCACCTCAAGGTGCTGACGGACGCCGGCCTGCTCGAGCGCGAGCGCCGCGGCTCGTGGGCCTGGTACCGCCTCGTGCCGGAGCGCCTCGCCGAGGTCCGCGGCATCCTCGCCTGACCGGACCCGGGCGGGTGCTCCCGGCGGGCCACCAGCCGGCGCGTACTAGCGTGGGGCCGATGTCCTCCGCGCCCTCCCCGAGCCCCGCCCGGCCGCTGCACGAGCTGGTCCACCCCTCGTGGGCACGGGCCCTGGCCCCGGTCGAGGACACCGTCGCCCGGCTCGGCGAGTTCCTCCGCGGCGAGGTCGCCGCCGGCCGCGGCTACCTGCCGGGCGGCCCCCACGTCCTGCGCGCCTTCCAGCAGCCGCTCGACGCCGTGCGCGTGCTCGTCGTCGGCCAGGACCCCTACCCGACGCCTGGGCACGCGATGGGCCTGTCCTTCTCCGTCGAGCCCGACGTGCGCCCGGTGCCGAAGAGCCTGGTCAACATCTACAAGGAGATGGAGACCGACCTCGGCCTGCCCCGACCGGAGACCGGCGACCTCACGCCGTGGGCCGACCAGGGCGTCCTCCTGCTCAACCGCGTGCTCACCGTGACCCCCGGCAAGCCGGCCAGCCACCGCGGCCGCGGCTGGGAGGAGGTGACCGGCCGGGCCATCGACGCGCTGACCGAGCGCGGCGGACCCCTCGTCGCGATCCTCTGGGGCCGCGACGCCCGCTCGCTCGCGCCGCACCTGACCGGCGCGGGCATCCCCTGCCTGGAGTCCGCCCACCCGAGCCCGCTGTCGGCGCACGGCGGGTTCTTCGGCTCGCGCCCGTTCTCGCGCGCCAACGCCCTGCTCACCGAGGCCGGCGCCGCGCCGGTCGACTGGAGGCTCACGTGACCACCCACCCCGCCGAGCGCCGGGTCTGGACCCGCTACGTCGCCATCGGCGACTCCTTCACGGAAGGGATGTCCGACCCCGACCCCGACCGCCCGGACGCCTTCGTCGGCTGGGCCGACCGGCTCGCCCACGCCCTCGACGGCGTCGCCGAGGCCGAGCACCTGCCCTTCGGGTACGCCAACCTCGCGGTGCGCGGGCGCACGCTCTCGGACGTCGTCGGCCCGCAGCTCGACGCCGCCCTGCAGATGTCCCCCGACCTCGTCTCGATGGTCGGCGGGGGCAACGACCTGCTGCGCCCCAGCGTCGACCTCGACTCCCTCGCCTCCCGCCTCGAGGACGCGGTGGTGCGCCTGCGGGCCGCCGGCGCCGACGTCCTGCTCGCCACGCCCACCGACACCCGCGACGCCGGCCTCTTCCGCGCGCTGCGCGGCCGGCACGCCGTCCACGCCGCGAACATCTTCACGATCGCGCAGGACCACGGCTGCCACGTCCTCAACCTCTGGGGGATGCGGGCGCTGCGCGACTGGCGGATGTGGTCCGAGGACCGCATCCACCTGACGACCGAGGGCCACCGCCGCGTCGCGCTCGCCGCCCTCACGGCGCTCGGCCACGAGACCGACACCGCCGACTGGACCACTCCCCTGCCGCCCGCCGACCGGACCTCGCGCTCCGACGAGCTGCGCCAGCACGCCGAGTGGGTCCGCACGCACGCCGCCCCGTGGGTCGAGCGCCGCGTGCGCGGCACGTCGTCCGGCGACGCCCGCACCGCCAAGCGCCCGGAGCTGGTGCGCTTCCGCGACCCGGACGAGGCCCCGACCCCGCACCGGCCGCCCGTCCTCTGACGGCGGGGCGGTCGGTCCGTCCCGGATTTTGTTGGACGTCCAACCACCTCGTTACCCTCGGGGCATGGCTGCGACGAGGCTGATGCCGACCGAGGAGGGTCAGGACCTCATCGACCTGACCCGCGAGATCTGCGACAAGACCCTGCGACCGCAGGTCGACGAGGCCGAGCGCGCCGCCGCCACCGGCGAGCAGTTCCCGACCGAGGTCTTCCGCACGCTCGGCGAGGCGGGGCTGCTCTCGCTCCCCCACCCCGAGGAGCACGGCGGCTACGGGCAGCCCTACGAGGTCTACCTCCAGGTCGTCGAGGAGGTCGCGAGCGCGTGGATGAGCGTCGCCGTCGGCGTCTCGGTCCACTCGCTGACCGCCTACCCGGTCACCGCCTTCGGCACGGCGGAGCAGCAGGCAGCCCTGCTGCCGGGGATGCTCTCGGGCGCGCAGCTCGGCGCCTACTGCCTCTCCGAGCCGCTCGCCGGCTCCGACATCGCGTCGATGACGACCCGGGCCACGCGCGAGGGCGACTCCTACGTGATCCGCGGCCGCAAGGCCTGGATCAGCCACGCCGGCCACGCCGACTACTACACGACCTTCGCCCGCACCTCCGACGACGGCGGCCGCGGCCTGTCGTGCTTCGTCGTCCCGGCCGACGCCGAGGGCCTGTCGTTCGGCACGCCGGAGAAGAAGATGGGCCTGCACTGCGACACCGTGCGCGAGGTGATGTTCGACGACGTCCGCGTCGCGGCCGACCGCCGCATCGGTGACGAGGGCCAGGGGATGGCCATCGCGCTGTCCGCCCTCGACGCAGGCCGGCTGGGCATCGCCGCCGCGAGCACCGGTCTCGCACAGGGCGCGCTGGACCTCGCGGCGTCGTACGCCAAGGAGCGCAAGCAGTTCGGACGCGCCATCGGCGAGTTCCAGGGCCTGTCGTTCCTCCTCGCCGACATGGAGGCCGCGGTGACGAGCGCCCGCGCGACCTACCTGCACGCGGCCCGCCTCAAGGACGCCGGGCGCGCCTTCAGCAAGGAGGCCGCGGTCGCCAAGCTCGTCGCCACCGACGCCGCGATGAAGGTGACCACCGACGCCGTCCAGGTCCTCGGCGGCGCCGGCTACACCCAGGACTTCCCGGCCGAGCGGTTCATGCGCGAGGCGAAGGTGACCCAGATCTTCGAGGGCACCAACCAGATCCAGCGGCTCGTCATCGGGCGGCACGTCCTGCGCTGAGTGGCGGAACCCGTCGGGCCCCCGGCGCGTCCCACCCCCGGACCTCCACCGGAAGGAACCCTCGTGCGCCTCCCCCTCGTCGTCACCGCGGCCCTGACCGCCACCCTGCTCGCCGCCTGCGGCAGCGCCACCGCCCCCGGAGGGGACACCAGCCCCTCCGCGACGGGCAGCAGCACCGGCGCCACCACCCCTCCCCCCGCGACCACGCCCTCCCCCGACCCGACGACGAGCCCCAGCGGCCCCGACCCGTCGAGCGGGCCGACCGTCCCGCCGCCCGCCGACGGTGAGGTCCCCGCCGGTCTCGCCGACCGTCCCGAGGTGAAGGCCGCCATGCAGGACGCCGCCGGCCGCGCGGGCATCGTCGCGGGTGACGTGCGGATCGGCGGGTACCTGCCGGTCACGTGGGCCGACGGCTCGCTCGGCTGCCCGCAGAAGGGCATGGCCTACACGCAGATGACGGTCGAGGGCGAGCTGCTGCTCCTGCGCGTCGACCAGCGCACCATGCAGTACCACGCCCGCCTGGGCGGCCCGTTCACCTACTGCGCCACCCCGAGCGGCAGCTACAGCCCCCGCACGGCGGGCTGACGCCGCCACCTCCCCCGGACGCGGGCGGACCGGGCCATCTCATACGTGGCCCGGTCCGTGGTCAACGGTAGGCAGGCGCCGGTGTCCGTGGCGGGTCCGACACGCGACGGGCGCGCGACCGTCGAACGAGCAGCGGGCGTCGGCCGGCGGGCTCAGCCGTCGAGGTCGCGCGAGATGCCGGGCAGCAGGGTCTCGCCCTCGCGCAGCCGGTCGAGCGCGACGGGGTTGACCTCCTCGATGTGCCGCAGGCTGCGCCGCCGGTAGCGGACGAGCTGCACGGCGCCGAGGCCCCAGAAGAGGAACTGCACGGACATCGCGATGCGGAAGTCGTCGAGCGTGTAGTCCTCCGGGCCGCCCGGCGCGAGGTGGTCGAGGACGACGCCGATGAGCGCGATGGCCAGCAGCGACGCGGTGAACCCACCGATGTTGACGACACCGGTCGCGCGGCCGAGCCGCGAGGACGGGTGGAAGGTCCGGGCGAGGTCGAAGCCCACCATCGAACCCGGGCCGCCGAAGGCGGTGACGACCGCCAGGACGTAGAGCAGCCACGTGGGCGCGGGCCCGGGCCAGAGCAGGACGACGGCCCAGGTCGTGGCGATGACGCCGACGATGCCGAGCACGAGCTGCGAGCGGCGGTAGGGCATCCGGGCGGTGAAGGCGGCGACGACCGGCCCGGCGGCCATCGCGGTGACCGTCATCGCGACGAGGACGAGGGAGGCGGCCGGCTGGGTCATCCCCTCGGCGACGAGGAAGGGGAAGCCCCAGAGCATCGTGAAGACCGTCGCGCCGAACTGCGACGAGAAGTGCACCCAGAGGCCGAGGCGCGTCCCGGGGTTGCCCCAGACCTCGGCGAGGGTCTTCGCGAGGGCGCGGACCTTGATCTTCTCGACGGCCTCGCCGCGGTAGGGCGAGTCCTTGACGACGGCGAGGAGCCCGACGGACAGGACCAGGCCGACGCCGCCGGCGGTCGCGAACGACCTCGTCCACCCGAAGGTGGCCAAGGCTGCGGCCAGCGGCGTGGCGGCGGCCACGGCCCCGAGCTGGCCGATCATGCCGGTCAGCTGGGTGACGAAGGGCGCCTGCTTGACCCGGAACCACACGGCGACGAGGCGCAGCAGGGACGTGAAGACCATCGCGTCGCCCGCGCCGAGCATGACGCGCGCGGCGACGCCGACCTCGAAGGTGCCGGCGACCGCGAACCACAGCTGGCCGCCGGACATGAGCAGCAGGCCGGTGAGCATGAGCTTCTTGGAGCCGAAGCGGTCCAGGAGCACGCCGACCGGGATCTGCATCGCCGCGTAGACCGCGAGCTGGACGACGGTGAACGTCGACAGCTGGGCGGCGGAGATGTGGAAGCGCTCGGCCGCGAGCAGGCCGGCGACGCCGAGCGAGGTGCGGTGGAAGACGGCGAGCACGTACACCGACAGGCCGACGACCCAGATCGCCCACGCCCGCCGCTTGCCGATCGTGTGCACCTGGCGCAGGACGGGGCGGGTCACCCACCGATTCTACGAGCGTCGGCGCCCCCTCCCGACCGCTCTCCCGGCCCGCGGAGAGCCCGCACGTGCGGGGTTGTCGCTGTCCGAACCCCCACCGGACCACGAAAAGCCCGCACGTGCGGGGTTGTCGCTGTCCGAACCCCCACCGGACCACGAAAAGCCCGCACGTGCGGGGTCAGCGCAGGGCGTCGGCCATCGAGCGCAGGAGGCGCAACGCCTCGGCCCGGTCGCCCTCGGTGAGGCCTCCGAGCATCGTCTGCTCGACCTCCCGGACGGCCGCGCTCGCCAGGGCGAGGCGCCGGCGCCCCAGCGGCGTGAGGGTCGCCGGCAGCGTCCTGCCGACCTCGGCCTCCTGCCGCCGCCTGACGTGCCCCAGCTCCTCGAGCGACTGCAGCAGGACGTGCATCGACTGCCGGGTGACGAACGTCCCGCGGGCGAGCTCGGAGCCGGACAGGCCCGGGCGCTGGGCGAGCAGCTCGAGCGTCGAGTAGTGGGTGACCGTCATCCCGAGCGGCCGCAGCGCCTGCTCCATCGCGGCGCGCAGGGCGCTCGAGGCCACCTTGAGCAGGTACCCGACCGAGGTGTCGAGGTCGACGCCGTCGCGCTCTGGACTCATGTCAGGAGTCTGACATACAGTGCGACGTGTCAGAAAACTGACACTCAACCGCAGGAGGAACCCATGCCCGTGACCGGCCCCGACTTCGTCTCGCTCCAGGTCCGCGACCTCGACGCCTCGCAGGCGTTCTACGAGACCTACCTCGGCCTCGTCCGCTCCCCCGCCGGTCCGCCGCACGCGGTCGTCTTCGAGACCCGGCCGATCGCCTTCGCGCTGCGCGACGTCGTGCCGGGCACCGACCTCGGGGCAGGCCAGCGCCCGGGCGTGGGCACCGCGGTGTGGCTGCACGCCACCGACGTCCAGGACATCCACGACGCGCTCGTCGCCGACGGTCACCCCGTCGTGGCCGCGCCCGTCGACGGGCCGTTCGGGCGCACCTTCACCTTCGCCGACCCGGACGGCTACCACGTGACGCTCCACGACCGCGCCTGACGACCGTCGCCCACCGACGACGCCGGGGGTGCTGCCGGATGCGACGGCAGCCGCGTGCGCATCCGGCAGGAACCGCGGCGGCGCCCGGCACCACGTCGCTCAACGGGGCAGGCGCTCCTCCGCCACCCCGTTGCCACCGTCGACGACGAGCAGCTGGCCGGTGACGTAGGCGGCGCCCGGGCTCGCGAGGAAGGCGACCGCCGCCGCGACCTCCTGCGCCGTCCCCGAGCGACCCGCGGGCACGAGATGGCCCTCGCGCTCCTCCGACGGGGTCTGCGACCCCGTGGCGATCCACCCCGGCGCGACCGCGTTGGCCGTCACGTCGTGCACCGCCTCGTCGACGGCCACGGCCCGCGCCAGGCCGACCACCCCGGCCTTGGCCGCGGCGTAGGCGACGTCCGAGCGCAGCGCCATGACCGGCCCGGCGGTCGACGACACCATGACGACGCGCCCCGCCCCGCTGCGGCGCAGGTGCGGCAGGGCGGCCCGCGTCACGAGGTACGCGGTGTCGAGGTTGCGCGCGATCGAGGCCGACCACCGGTCGGGCGGCGTCCCCTCGAGGTCGCCGCCGAGGTAGTCGCCGCCGGACGCGACCGAGACCATCCCCGCGTTGTTGACGAGGACGTCGAGCCCGCCGCCGAGCTCCAGCGCGCCCGCCACGGCTGTCGACGCCCCGTCCGGCGTCGTGAGGTCGGCCACGACCCAGGCCGCGTCGTGGCCCTCGGCCCGCAGCTCGGCGGCCCGCTCGTGCGCTCGGTCGGTGGTGGCCCCGACGACGACCCGGGCGCCGCACTCGGCCAGCAGGCGCGCGCAGGCCATCCCGATGCCGGTCGGCGAGCCGGCACCGGTGACGAGCGCCGTGCGCCCGGAGAGGTCGAACGCGGCGGGGAGGGAGGTGGCCACGCTCAGGCCAGCGCCGCGCCCATCGACTCCTCGAGGACGTCCATCGCCTCGTGGAGCAGGTCGTCGCCGATCGAGAGCGGCGGCAGGAAGCGGAACACGTTGCCGTAGGTGCCGCAGGTCAGCGTGACGACGCCGCGCTCGTGGCAGCCCTTGTTGACGGCGGCGGCGAGGGCGGCCGCGGGCTCCTTCGTCGCGGGGTCGGTGACGAGCTCCATCGCCATCATCGCGCCACGGCCACGGACGTCGCCGATCTCGGGGTGCTTCTCGGCGAGCGAGCCGAGCCGGTCGCCGAGGATCTTGCCGATGCTGCGCGCCCGGCCGGCGAGGTCGTCGACCTCCATCGACTCGATGCTCGCGAGCGCCGCCGCGCAGGCGACCGGGTTGCCCCCGTAGGTGCCGCCGAGGCCGCCGCCGTGGACGGCGTCCATGAGGTCGGCGCGGCCGGTGACCGCCGCGAGCGGCATGCCGCCGGCGATGCCCTTCGCGGTCGTGATGAGGTCCGGGACGACGCCCTCGTGGTCGCTGGCGAACCAGTCGCCGGTGCGGCAGAACCCGGACTGCACCTCGTCGGCGACGAAGACGATGCCGTGCTCGCGGCAGTACTCGGCCAGGCCGGGCAGGAAGCCCTCCGGCGGGACGATGAAGCCGCCCTCGCCCTGGATCGGCTCGATGACGACGGCGGCGGTGTTCTCCTCGCCGACCTGCGCGTGGATCATGTCGGTCACCGTGCGCAGCGCCTCCTCGGCGCAGCGCTCCGGGCCGCCGGCCCAGCGGTACGGGTAGGCCATCGGCACGCGGTAGACCTCGGGTGCGAACGGGCCGAAGCGGTGCTTGTAGGGCATGTTCTTCGCGGTCATGCCCATCGTCAGGTTGGTGCGACCGTGGTAGCCGTGCTCGAACACGACGACCGCCTGCCGGCCGGTGGCGTGCCGGGCGATCTTCACGGCGTTCTCGACGGCCTCGGCGCCGGAGTTGAACAGGGCCGAGCGCTTCTCGTGGTCGCCGGGGGTCAGCGCGTTGAGCTTCTCGCAGACCTCGAGGTAGGGCTGGTACGGCGTCACCATGAAGCAGGTGTGCGTGAACCGGGCGATCTGCTCGGTCACGGCGTCGACGACCCGCTGGTTGCCGTTGCCGACGGTCGTCACCGCGATGCCGGAGCCGAGGTCGATGAGCTGGTTGCCGTCGACGTCGCGGATGATGCCGCCCGCGCCGTCCGTCACGTAGACCGGCAGGCCGGTGCCGACGCCGGAGGCGACCGCGGCCGTCTTGCGCGCCTGGAGCTCCTGGGAGCGCGGGCCGGGGATGGCGGTCGCGAGGATCCGCTGCTGCTCGATCATGGCGGCATCCTAACCGCGCGAAATCGCTGCCGAAACCCGCGGAATCCGTCGTCCCACGGGGCGTGCGAGGGTCGGTTCCACGCCGGGAGCGTGACCGGGGCCGGGAGAGGGTAGGAACGACGAACCAGCGACGAAGGAGGCGGCCGTGCCCGCACGCAAGGACCCCGGACCCTCGGTCAAGGACCCCGAGCTCTACGAGAAGCTGCGGGACGAGGGCAACAGCAAGGAGAAGTCGGCGCGCATCGCCAACGCCGCCGCCAACACCTCGCGCTCCGCCGTGGGCCACAAGGGGGGCTCGTCCCCGGCCTACGAGGAGTGGACGAAGAAGGAGCTCCAGGAGCGCGCTCGGGAGCTCGAGGTCGAGGGCCGCTCGTCGATGTCCAAGGACGAGCTGATCGAGGCGCTGCGCGACCACTGAGCGTCGGCCCGTCGCTCCACGACCGACGAATAAGATTCCCCCACAACGGAAGACGCCCGGGAGCTGCGTGCAGGGGGTTCGCAGCTCCCGGACGCCGGTCCGAGGTCCGGAGCGCCTCTCGGCCGACCGGACCCGAGTACTGTACCTGACGTCCGGAGCGTCCGACGACGCGCGGGGGGTAGGGTCCCGCAGCACGACGACCGCACGGAGGGAGACGCGATGAGGCTGCTCCTCGTCGAGGACGAGAAACCCCTGGCCGCGGCGCTGGGCGACGCCCTGCGCGAGGCCGGCTGGGTCGTCGACCATGCCGAGGACGGCATGGAGGGGCTGCGGCTCGGCCTCTCCAGCCAGTACGACGCCCTCGTCCTCGACATCATGCTGCCGGGGATGAACGGGTACGACGTCCTCAAGCACCTGCGCCACCAGAAGGTGTGGACGCCCGTGCTCATGCTCACCGCCAAGGACGGCGAGTTCGACCAGACCGACGCCTTCGAGCTCGGCGCCGACGACTACGTCACCAAGCCCTTCAGCACCCCCGTCCTCCTCGCCCGGCTGCAGGCCCTGGCCCGGCGCGGCGCGCCCGAGCGGCCGGTCGCCCTCCAGGCGGGTCCGCTCAGCCTCGACCCCACGACCCGGCGGGTGACCCGCGAGGGGCAGGAGATCCAGCTGACCGCCCGCGAGTACGCGCTCCTGCACCACCTGATGCGCAAGGTCGGGCTCGTCCAGAGCAAGGCCGAGATCCTCGAGAACGTCTGGGACTCCGACTACCCGGGCGCCGACAACGTCGTCGAGGTCTACATCGGCTACCTGCGCCGGAAGATCGACGCGCCCTTCGACACCAAGGTCATCGAGACCGTGCGCGGCCTCGGCTACCGGCTCAACCCGACGGAGCCTGCACCGGGAGTTTGACCGCGAAGCGGCACCATCCCTCGGGGCTCTCGGTGGCCTCGACCGTGCCGTCGTGCGCCGCCACGATCTCGGCGACGATGGCCAGACCGAGGCCGGTGCCGCCCGTGCCACGGGTGCGCGAGTCGTCGAGGCGCACGAAGCGGTTGAAGACGCGGTCGCGGTCGGCCGGCTCGATGGGCGGGCCGTCGTTGTCGACGGTCAGCACGGCGGCCTCCCCGTCGTGGCCGAGCCGGACGCGGACGACCTCGTTGCGGTGCCGCTCGGCGTTCTCGAGGAGGTTGCGCACGACCCGCCCGAGCCGCGCGGGGTCGCCCTCGAGGCGCACCGGCTCGACGGCGACCGAGACGGGCATCCCTCGCGCCCGCAGCGCCCCGGTCTCGGCGAGGACGACGTCGTCGAGGTCGATCTCGGCCCGGTGCAGGACCATCGCGTGCTCGTCGGCGGAGGCGAGGGTCAGCAGGTCCTCGACGAGGACGGCCAGGCGGTCGACCTCGGCGGACGCGCGGGCCGCGGTCGCCTGCCGGTCGGTGCTCGGCCGCTCCTCGGCGAGCCGGTCGAGGAGCACCCGGATCGTCGCGAGCGGGCTGCGCAGCTCGTGGCCGGCGTCGGCGACGAACGCCCGGCGCGAGGCGTCGGCGGTGTGCATCCGCTCGAGGAGGTGGTTCATCGTCTCGGCGAGGCGGGCGAGCTCGTCGCGCCCTGCGGGCACCTCGAGGGCCGGGCCGGGGGCCGGTGGCGCGCCCGAGGCGGCGACGGCCTCGACCTGGTCGCGCATCCGCTCGACGGGGCGCAGGGCCTGGCCGACCGCGAAGGTGGTCACGGCGCCGAGGAGGGCGATGAGCCCGACGGCGCCGATGAACGCGAACTCGGTCGACTGCCCGAGCGCGGTCGTCTCGACACGGGTCGGCACCCCGACGAGCAGCGTGTAGTGCTCGTTCTCGGGCGAGGCGGCGTCGGCGGTGGCCACGACCCACGCGCCCTCGGGCAGCCCGGTGACGTCGCTGACCTTCTCGACGCGCACGGAGTCGCCCTCTGGCTCGACCCGGAGCAGCGGCGTCGTGGGGGCGCCGCCCGTCGCGGCGACGACCTCGCGGGTGCGCGGGTCGACGACCTGGACGACGCGGTTGCCGTCGAGGACGGCGTGCGTGCCGATGAGGTCGCTCACGCCGTGCACCGCGAGGTCGGCGCGCAGCTCGACCACCTCGGCGCGCGCGACGTCCCGGGCGGAGGCCTCGAGCACCTGCCCGAGCGAGAGGTAGACGATGCCGGCGAGCGCGGCGCTGATGAGCAGGACGACCGGCATCGTCAGGGCGAGGATGCGGCTCCTCAGGCCGAGCCGGACGCGCATGCGGCGAGTCTAGGCGGGCGCGCCGACGCCCCGCCCGGCCGGAGCGGCGGCCCGACCCACCCGCCTCTCAGGAAGCGCCGCACCGGGCAGGATGGCGCCGTGAGCGCTCCCTCCCGCACCCTCGTCCTGCGCAGCGACCGGCTGGCCCTCGAGGTCCTCACCGCCGGGGCCGCCGTGCGCCGGCTGACCCTCGACGACGGCGGCCCGGTCGACCTCGTCCTCGGCCACCACGACCCCGGCACCTACGTCGCGGACGGCGGCTACCTCGGCGCGACCGTCGGCCGCTTCACCAACCGGCTCGGCGGCGGCCGCGTCGTCGTCGACGGCACCGAGCACCGCGTCCCGCCGAACGACGGCGCCAACGCGCTGCACGGCGGGCCCGAGGGCTGGGACCGGCGCACCTGGGAGGTCCTCGAGGAGGCGCCGGACCGGGTCGTGCTCGGGCTGGTCAGCCCGGACGGCGACCAGGGGCTGCCCGGCGAGGTGACCGCGCGGGTCACGTACGAGGTCGCCGGCGACGAGGTGCGGCTGCACCACCACGCGACGACGACGGCCGCCACCTACCTGGGGATGACCAACCACGCCTACTTCGCGCTCGACGACGCCCCGGACGTCCTCGACCACCGCCTCGAGGTCGACGCGTCGTCCTTCACCCCGGTCGGCCCGGACCTGCTGCCGACCGGCGAGGTGCTGCCGGTCGACGGCACCCCGTTCGACCTGCGGCAGGCGCGACGCATCGGTGACGTCCTGGCCCTCGACGACGAGCAGCTCGTGCGCGGCGGCGGCCTCGACCACAACCTCGTCGTCGACGGGGCCGGGATGCGGCGGGCCGCCCGGCTCGTCGGGGCGAGCGGCCGGTGGGTCGAGGTGCACACCGACCGCCCGGCGGTGCAGGTCTACACCGGGGCGCACTTCGACGGGTCGCTGACCGGCCTCGACGGCCGTCCGCTGCGCCGGTCCGCCGGTGTGGCGCTCGAGACGCAGGGCTTCCCGGACGCGCCGCACCATCCGGCCTTCCCCGACGCGACCCTGCGCCCCGGCGAGGTGTTCGAGGCCCGCACCACCTGGCGCGTCGGCCGCTCCTGACGAGGCGACCAGCGCCCCCGTCGGGGTCGGGGGCGGAAGCGGCTGCCTGCGCTACCGCCGGCGCACTCGACCCGCGCGCCTGTCCGGGGCGAGTGCGGAAGCGGCCGCCCCGGCGACCACTTCCGCACTCGACCCGAGGAGGGTCAGGGGAAGACGGTACGGACCGCGGCCATGTCGTCGGCGCCGTGCCCGGCTCCCGACGCCTGCGCGAAGAGCTCGTGCAGGACGTGGAGCAGCTCGGTCGGGAAGCCGGCCGCCGCGCCCGCCGAGACCATGAGGCCGAGGTCCTTGACGACCCCGTCGACCTCGAACGAGGGCGTCCAGTCCTCCGCGAGCATCGCCCCGCCCTTGACCTTCGCGTAGGGAGCGAAGACCGGGCCGCCGTCGATGGCCTCGAGGAACAGCGCGGGGTCGACCCCGAGCGCGCCGGCGAGGGCCAGCGACTGCGCCGTTCCCGCCGTCAGCAGTGCCACCCACGCGTTGCACGCGAGCTTGAGCGCGCTCGCCGCCCCGACCTCGTCACCGGCCACGACCGACCGCAACCCGATGGCCTCGAGCACCGGAGCCACCCTCTGCCGCAACGCCTCCGGGCCCGAGAGCAGCACGACCAGCGCGCCCTCCTCGGCCGGCTTGCGCGTCCCGAGGACCGGAGCGTCGAGCACCCGCCCGTCACCGACCTCGGCCACCCGCGCGGCCCCCTCGACGCCGACGGTGCCGCACTGCAGCCAGACGGCGTCCTCGCGCAGGTGCGCGACGACCTCCCGGCCGACCTCGACGGTCGCGTCCGCGTCGAAGAGCATCGTCACGACGACGTCGGCGTCGTCCGCGGCCTCGGCCACCGAGCCGGCCACCGTCGCGCCGCCGGCGGCGAGCGGCTCGGCGCGCTCCGCCGTGCGGTTCCAGGCCACGACCTCGTGCCCCTCGCGCAGCAGGCTGCGGACCATCCCGCTGCCCATGATCCCCGTCCCCAGCACCGCGACCCGCACGTCGTTCCTCCATCGTCCGTGGCGGCGCCGACCGGTCGGTGGCGCCGCCTCCCACCCTGCCACCGCGCACCCCTCCCGCGGCCGGGGAGGGACCGGCCGCGGGAGGGGGCGTCGGGGGGCGCGGTCCGGCGCGCCCTCCCGATCAGGGGTGGACGAGGATCTTGACGTTCTCCTCCTTGTTGTCGACGAGCTGCCGGAAGCCCTGCTCGACGATGTCGCCGAGGTCGATCCGCCCGGTGATGAACTGGTACGGGTCGACCTTGCCGGCGCGGACCATGGCGATGGTCGCCGGGTGGTCGTCGCAGTAGGCGAGGCTGCCGAGGACGTCGACCTCGCGGAAGACGAGGTCGTTCATCGCCACCGACGCCTCGTGGCCCCAGATCGCGACGTTGACGCAGCGGCCGCCGGCGCGGGTCGAGCGGATGGCCGTCGCGAGCACCTGGTCGAGGCCGGCGCACTCGAAGGACACGTCGGCGCCGCGGCCGTCCGTGATCTCCATGACCGCCTCGACGACGTCGGCGTCCCGCGGGTCGACGACGTGGTCGGCCCCGGCGACGAGCGCCTTCTCCTTGCGGGCCCGCGCCGGCTCCACGACGAGCACCTCCTCGACGCCGACCGCCTTGAGGCAGGCCGTCGTCACGAGGCCGATCGGCCCGGCGCCGAACACGAGCGCGGAGTGCTGCGGCTGCGCGCCCGAGAGCCGCACCGCGTGGTAGGCGACGGCGAGCGGCTCGATGAGCGCGCCCACGTCCGTCCCGAGCTCCCCGAGCGGATGGACCCAGCGGCGCTCGGCGACGACGAACTGGCTGAAGCCACCGCCGTAGCCCGAGAGGCCGACGAAACCCAGTGTCGCGCAGACGTTGTAGCGACCCTGCCGGCACGCGTCGCACCGCCCGCAGATGATGTACGGCTCGACGACGACCCGGTCGCCGACCGCGAGGTCGGTCACGCCCTCGCCGAGCTCGGCGACGACGCCGGCGAACTCGTGGCCGAGGGTGATCGGGGCGGACTCACCGGTCAGCGGGTGCGGCGCCTCGACCGTCGGCGCGAAGATCGGGCCGTCGAGGTACTCGTGCAGGTCGGTGCCGCAGATGCCGCACCACTCGACCTCGACCTTGACCGTGCCCGGCCGGGTCGCCGGCTCGGGGACGTCGTCGACGCGGATGTCGCCGCGGGCGTGGAAGCGGGCGGCCCTCATGACGTGTGGTTCACCTCCTGCAGCCGGTACACGGGGGTGTCGAGGCCCTCGAAGCGCGCCTTGAGCTGCAGCGCCAGGAACTGCGAGTAGTGGCGCGACTGGTGGAGGTTGCCGCCGTGCATCCACAGGTTCGGCACCTGCGTCGGCTTCCACATGTTGCGCTGCTCGCCCTCCCAGGGCCCGGGGTCCTTCGTCGTGTCCGAGCCGAGGCCCCAGCACTTGCCGAGCCGGTCGGCCGTCTCCTGGTCGATGAGGTCGGCGACCCAGCCGTTCATCGAGTTGTAGCCGGTGGCGAACACGACGAGGTCGGCGGGCAGCTCGGTGCCGTCGTCGAGCACGACCGCGTCCTCGGTGAGGCGTACGACCTGCCCGTGGGCGAGCTTGACCTCGCCGTCGGCCACGAGCTCCGCGGCGCCGACGTCGATGTAGTAGCCGGACCCGCGTCGCAGGTACTTCATGAAGAGGCCGGAGCCGTCGTCACCCCAGTCGAGCCAGAAGCCGGCCTTCTCGAGGCGGTCGTAGAAGTCCTTGTCGACCTCGGCCATCTTCTCGTAGGCGGGGATCTGGAACTCGTGGAGGATCCGGTAGGGCAGCGACGCGAAGATCATGTCGGCCTTCTCGGTCGTCACCCCCGCCGCGAGCGCCCGCTCGGAGTAGAGGTCACCGAGGCCGTACTCCATGAGGCTGTCGGACTTGACGATGTGCGTCGAGCTGCGCTGCACCATCGTGACGTCGGCGTCGTTCTCCCACAGGGCCCCACAGATGTCGAAGGCGCTGTTGTTGCTGCCGATGACGACCGCCTTCTTGCCGCGGTAGGCGTCCGGGCCGGGGTGCCGCGAGGAGTGGTGCACGTCGCCGCGGAAGACGTCCATCCCCTCGACCTCGGGCATCCGCGCCTTGCCGCTCATGCCCGTCGCGAAGACGAGGTGCGTCGGGCGCAGCGTCAGCGGCTGCCCCTCCTTCTCGACCTCGACGACCCACTCGCCGGTCTCGCCGTTCCACGTCGCGCTCTTGGCCTCGGTGCTCGACCAGTACGGCACCTCCATGACCTTGACGTACGCCTCGAGCCAGTCGCCGATCTTGTCCTTCGGGGCGAAGACCGGCCAGTTGTCGGGGAACTTGACGTACGGCAGGTGGTCGTACCAGACCGGGTCGTGGAGGCAGAGCGACTTGTAGCGCCCGCGCCACTGGTCGCCCGGCCGCGGGTGCTTGTCGAGGACGAGGCTCGGGACGCCGAGCTGGCGCAGCCGCGCCCCGAGGGCGATGCCGCCCTGGCCGCCGCCGACGACGAGCACGTAGGGCTGCGTCGTCGAGCCGAGCGACTCGGCCTCCTGCTGGCGCTGCTCCTTCCACGTCGTGCGCGAGCGGTCGGCCCCGTGCTCGGCGCCGCGGACCCGTCGGGTGCCGCGCGGCTCCTCGAAGCCTTTGAGCTCGTCGAGCGTCGTGAGGAAGGTCCAGGCGCGGTCCTCGCCGTCCTCCTCGACGAGGCGCACGAGGCCGCTCCCCCGCCCGGTCGAGGTCTCGAAGGTGAACCACGCGGTGACGACGCCGCCGTCCTCGGTCGCGGGCTCGCTCGTCGCGAAGCCCGAGGCCGCGGTGCGCTCGGCGTTGTGGGCGAGCAGGTCGCGCACGCCGTCGCGGTCCTCGACCGTCGTGAGGTTCCACGTGAACGACACGAGGTCGCGCCAGAAGCTGCGCGTCGCGAACATCCCGGCGGCGCGGTCGAGGTCGCCCGCGGTGAGGGCCTGCTCGAAGCCGGAGAGCCACGCGTCGGCCCGGGCCGGCGCGCTCCCCTCCTCGGTCGTGGTGCGCTCCAGGGTGTCGGTCATGGGGGCTCCTGTCGTCCGCCGCACGTCCTCGTCGACGCGCGCTGATGGGGCACAGGACAGCAAGCGGACGGCCGCCGCGGGAAGCGTTGCAGCGCGTTGCATCCCCACCCGGTTCGACGGGGCGCGTGTCGGCGCGGAGGGCTAGCCTGTGGCCATCGCCCGGCGGCGCCGCCGGGGGGTGAGGAGCCGACGATGACGTCGTACCGCGCCGGGAGCGCCGTGGCCCCGGGCACCGACCTCGGGCAGCACGCCCGCGCGCTGCGCCGCGTCCACGACGCGGTGATGGGCGGCTCGGCCCCGGTCGCGCCGGTCCGGCCGGTCGTCTCCCGCTCCTGGCGCCGCACGCTCGGCTTCGGGCTCGACCCGACGCACGCCAACGCCCGCGACCCGCTGCCGCTCGGCGAGGTCGAGCGCCGCCGCCGGGCCTCCCCGCTGCGGCTCGTCGTCGACGAGATCCGGGCCGTGCTGACGTCGGTCGCGGACGCGTCGCGGTTCATCGTCGTCGTCACCGACGCCGACGGCATCATCCTCTGGCGCGAGGGGTCGCCCGGGGTGCTGCGCACCGCCGACACCCTCGGCTTCTCGGAGGGCGCCGTCTGGACCGAGGACCACGTCGGCACCAACGCCATCGGCACCGCCCTCGCCGAGCAGGCGCCGGTGCAGCTGTTCTCGGCCGAGCACTTCGAGGAGGGGCAGCACCCCTGGTACTGCACCGCCTCCCCCGTCCACGACCCCCGCACCGGCGCGATGCTCGGCGTCGTCGACGTGTCGGGCCCGGCGCTCACCCTCCACCCCGCGCTCATCGCCCTCGTCGACACCGCGACGAAGCTCGCCGAGGCCCGGCTGTGGCGCCACCACGAGCAGTCGCTCCAGCGCCTGCGCCGCTCGGCCGAGCACGTGCTCGCGACGACGCACGGCCCGGTCCTCCTCGTCGACGACGACGGCTGGGTCGCGCACCACAGCGGCGTCCTCGTCCGCGACCGGATCGCGGCCCCCCGCGAGAACCTGCCCCTCACCGTGCCGGGGCTCGGGCTGTGCCTGCCGGAGCGGCTCGGCGAGGGCTGGCTCGTGCGGCCCGACGCGCAGGCGGCCGTCCTGGTGGCGACGCTGCGCACCGTCGGCGGCGAGGCGCTGCTCGAGGTGAGCGGCGGGGACGACGGCGGCTGGCGGGCCGCGCTCACGCCGCGGCACGCGGCCATCGTCCGGCTGCTCGCCGCGGCCGGTCCCGACGGGCTGACGGCCGCGGCCCTCAGCCGCTCGCTGTTCGGTGACGAGGAGCACCAGGTGACCGTGCGCGCCGAGGTCAGCCGGCTGCGGCGGGTCGTCGGGGCCATCGTCGCGGCGGCGCCCTACCGGGTCGCCGAGGGCGTCCACCTCACCTGCGACCCCCGCTGACCCTCCTCCTCACCGCACTTCTTGCGAGTTGAGCCGCTCGACGCGCCGTCCGGCGGCGGGTCGGGCGGCGGAACTCGCAAGAAGTCGGGACGAGCGACGGGTCAGGAGGAGGGGCCGAAGCGCTCCGTGCGGATGGCGCCCGAGTCGTGGCCCTGGTCGATGAGGATGCCCACCGCCGCCTCGACGAACCCCGACGGGCCGCAGACGTAGACGACCGGCGGCGCCGGGAACGCGTCGACCGCCGGCAGGTCCTGCGGCCGCAGCCGCCCCGGCTCCCGCGCGTCGTCGGGCAGCCCGCCGCGCGTGTAGAGCCGGTCGACCCGTAGGCCCGGCGAGGTGCGGGCGAGCGCGAAGAGCTCGTTCGTGTAGATGACGTGGTCCGGCGTGCGCGCCGAGTAGACGAGGTGGAAGGGTTGGACGGCCCCGACGCGCGAGCGGTGCCTGACCATCGCCATGAGGGGCACGACCCCGCTGCCGCCGGCGACGAGCAGCACCGGCTCCGGCATCTGCTCGTCCCACCGGAACCAGCCGCCGATCGGGCCGCGCACCTCGAGCTCGTCGCCCTCCCGGGCCTCCCCGACGAGCCACGGCGACACCTCGCCCTCGGTGACGAGCTGCACGGTGAGCACGAGCCGGCCCGCCTCGGGCGCCGACGCGACGGAGTAGGTGCGGGTGGCGGTGTAACCGTCGTCGGCGGTGAGCCGGACGTCGACATGCTGACCGGCGTGGTGCCCCGGCCAGCCGGGGACGTCGAGGACGACGGTGCGGGCGGTACGGGTCTCGAGCCATGCGTCCTCGACGCGGGCGCGGTACCAAGGCATGGGCAGCGGCGGGGAGGACCACGCGACGGTCATCGGGGCCCCGGCCTCAGTCGCCGACGTAGCGCTGCTCGCGCCACGGGTCGCCGTACTCGTGGTAGCCGAGCTGCTCCCAGAACCCGGGCCGGTCCTGCGCGAGGAGCTGCAGGCCGCTCACCCACTTCGCCGACTTCCAGAAGTACAGGTGCGGGACGAGCAGCCGCGCCGGGCCACCGTGCTCCGGTGCGAGAGAAGCGCCCTCGTACTCCGTCGCGATCCAGGCGCGTCCGCCCCGCAGGTCGGCGAGCGGCAGGTTCGTCGTGTACCCGCCGTGCGCGTGGACGAGCACGTGCGTCGCGCCCTGCGTGCCGACGCCGGCCGCCGCCAGCAAGGCCTCCACGTCGACCCCGCGCCACGAGGTGTCGAGCTTGCTCCACTTGGTCACGCAGTGGATGTCGGTGCGCACGTCCTCGACGGGGAGGCGGTGCAGGTCGGCCCACGACAGGATGCCGCTGCTGCCGTCCACGCCCTCCACCCGGAGCGTCCAGTCCTCGCGCCGGACGACCGGGGTCGGTCCCGCCGAGAGCACCGGGAAGTCGCGCTCGAGGTACTGGCCGGGAGGGATGCGCGGGTCGCCGCCGGAGCGCCGGCCGACGAAGCCACGGGTGACGATGTCCACGGCCCCATCGTCGCAGCCCGGGTGACGCACCAGACACTGTGACCCCCGAGACGTCCGGCCGCCGTCCGGCCCTGCCCTTCCTAGGCTCGGAGCAGGAGCCCCGGGTTCCGCCGCGGGGCCGGTCGAGAGGCAGGACTGCCATGGCTCGGACGATCGTGGTGACGGGGGCGGCATCGGGGATCGGGCAGGCGCTCGCGGCGCTGCTGACCCGTCGCGGCGAGCACGTCGTCGCGGTCGACGTCACGTCCGGCGACGTCGTGGCCGACCTCTCGACCCGCCGGGGCCGTGACGACGCGGTCGAGGGCGTGCTCGACGAGACCGGCGGCCGCATCGACGCCGTCGTCGCCAACGCCGGTCTCGCGCTGCCGGTCCGCGAGACGGTGGCGGTCAACCACTTCGGCGCGGTCGACCTCCTGACCGGTCTTCGTCCGGCGCTGGCCGCCTCCTCCCGCGCCCCTCGCGCGGTCGTCACGTCGTCGATGGCCACGCTGCTGCCGGTGCACGTACCGCTCGTCGAGGCCTGCCTGGCCGGCGACGAGGACCGCGCGCTCGCGCTCGCCGCGGAGCTGGAGGCGGCCGGGCCACAGGCCGCCGCGACCATCTACCCCTCGAGCAAGCGGGCGCTCTCGCGCTGGGTCCGGCGGGTCGCACCGCTGCCGGCGTGGGCCGGGGCCGGCATCCCCCTCAACGCGGTCGCCCCGGGCGTGGTCCGCACCCCGATGACCGCGGCGATGACGGCGACGGCCGACGGGCGCGCCGCCCTCGACGCCGTGGTGCCCATGCCGCTGGGCGGGTACCTCGAGGCCGGGCAGGTCGCCGCGCTGCTCGCCTGGCTCGTCTCCGCGGAGAACACGCACGTCTGCGGGCAAACCGTCCACGTCGACGGCGGCTCGGACGTGCTCCTGCGCGGTGACGACGTGTGGTCGTGGCACGACGCGGACCCCGGGACCCTGTCCCCGAGGACCGGCGTCGCGACGACGCACGTCGGTCGCGACCTGAGCCGGGCCCCTGCCCCCGTCTCCGTCCGACCTGCGGGGGGCCCGGGACACCACCGCCCCGGGGCCGGGTCGCCTGACCGAACCCTGACCGACTCCGGGTGTTCGCCTGACCTGCGGCCCACCGGGCTGCCCCTAGCGTGGGCGCGCCGGTGGACGACGGGGTCCGCCGGCGTCGCGGTGACCACCACCGGGTCATCCCCTCGACGCGGCGGGTGGGTGCCAAGCCACCGGGGCCTCGGCACCCACCCGTCGTGCTGTTCCTGAGCGCCCGCTGACCTCGCGATTTGGGGCGGCGGGCGGCCTCGTGGCTATCGTGGCTGGGTTGTCCACCCCCGGACGGAGAGACCCGTGACCTGCCCCGAGTGCGGCGCCGCGGTACACCCCGCGGACCGATTCTGCTCCCTCTGCGGCACGACGCTGCCGCGAGACCACACCATGCCGACGACCCCGCCGGCCGACGACGCGACGACCACCGAGCTGCCCGTGACGGCGGCCCGTCCGACCCCGGATGCGCCCGCCGGGGCGCCGGTCCCGGCCGCGGCCACCGTGCCGTCGGCCCCCACGGCGGCGCCGGTCGCCGAGCCCGACGACGCCTTCCTGCTCGGCGGGCGCGCGTCCGAGGAGCCCCCGGCCGACCGGCGCACGGGCTGCCTCGGGATGGTGGCCCTGGCCCTCGTCGGCCTGCTCATGCTCGCCGGGATGCTCTGGTTCTTCGGCAGTGACGGCGACGAGGACTCCAGCGTCGCCGCCCCCTCGGTGTCGAGCTCCGCGTCGGCCTCCGACGAGGCCCCCTCCCCCGAGGAGACCGCGTCCGACGCCCCCTCGGACGGTCCGACGCCCACGCAGCGGGCCTCGACGGCCAAGGAGTGCGGCACCGTCGACGGCGCGACCGCGTGGAGCGGCAACGAGGTGACGTCGTGCGACTTCGCCACCGAGACCGCGCAGGCGCTCATGGCGTCGTCGGCCGACCTGCCGGCCACCGTCACGGCCCGCTCGCCGGTGACCGGCCGCGACTACGAGATGCGCTGCGAGAACACGACCCCCGTCGTCTGCCGCGGCGGCACCGACGCCCTCGTCTACGTCGACGTCCCGAACTGACGTCGACGGGATCACCGCACCCCCTCCACCCTCTCCTCACCCGGGCCCGGACGACCCCGGGCTAGGGTGAGGCGGGTGGAGCCGGTCGTACGCACCGAGCGCCTCACCAAGGACTACGGTGCGGTGCTCGCGCTCGACGCCCTCACCCTCGACATCGGCCCCGGCACGACCGGGCTGGTCGGCGCGAACGGCGCGGGCAAGTCGACCTTCCTCAAGATCCTCCTCGGCCTCGTCCCCGCGACCGGCGGCCGCGCCGAGGTGCTCGGCCACGACGTCGCCACGGAGGGGGCGCAGGTCCGGGCCGCGGTCGGCTACCTCCCCGAGCACGACTGCCTCCCCCCGGACGTCAGCGCCAGCGACTTCGTCGTCCACCTCGGGATGATGTCGGGGCTGCCGCGCGTCGCCGCCCGCGAGCGCGCGGCCGAGGTGCTGCGCCACGTCGGCCTCGCCGAGGAGCGCTACCGCCCGATGGGTGGCTACTCCACCGGCATGAAGCAGAAGGCGAAGCTCGCCCAGGCGCTCGTCCACGACCCTCGTCTCGTGCTGCTCGACGAGCCGACGAACGGTCTCGACCCCGCCGCCCGCGACGAGATGCTCGGTCTCGTCCGCCGGATCGGCCACGACTTCGGGATCGCCGTCATCGTCACCTCCCACCTCCTCGGCGAGCTCGAGCGGGTCAGCGACCACGTCGTGGTCCTCGATGGCGGCACCCTGCTGCGCGCCTCGCGGACCGACGAGTTCCTCGACGCCACCGGCGCCCTCCTCGTCGAGGTGCTCGGTGACGACGCGCAGACGCGGATGGCCGACGCCCTCGCCGCGGCCGGCGTGCCGGTGGTCCGGCGCGGGTCGCTGCTCTCGGTCGACGCCGCCGACCGGGGACCTCGGGACGTGCGCGACGTCGTCCGCGACACCGCCGCCGAGCTCGGGCTCGGGCTCGTGCGGATGCAGGCCGACCACCGCCACCTCGAGGACGTCTTCGCCGACCCGTCGGACGCCGCCGTGCACGACGAGCCCGGGGTGCCCCGTGGCTGAGCCGACGAGCCCCCGCGGCACCGACGACGCCGGCCGCAGCGTCATCCACGACCTCGGCTACCGGCCCTACACCGGGCCACGCCTCGGCAGCACGGCCATCGCGCGCTCGCTCGTGCTCACCGGCTTCCGCAACGCGTTCGGCCTCGGGCGCTCGGGCCGCTCGAAGGTGCTGCCCTTCCTCCTGCTCGGGCTCAACCTGCTGCCCGCGCTCATCGTCGCGGGGATCATGGCCTTCGTCGGCCTGGACCGGCTGCCCATCGGGTACGCGCAGTACGCGTCGACGACGCAGGTGCTGCTCGGCGTCTTCGTCGCGTCGCAGGCGCCGGTGCTGTTCTCGCGCGACCTGCGGCACGGCACGATCGCGCTCTACCTCGCCCGGCCGCTGCCCTCGGCCGCGTACGCGGTCGCGCGCTGGCTCTCGCTCCTGCTCGCCACCCTCGTCTTCCTCGTCCTGCCGGTCGTCATCCTCTACGCCGCGGCCCTGCTCACCGAGCTCGACGTCTCGGACCAGACCCGCGAGGCCGGGGTCGCGCTCGGGCTCGCGGTGCTCCTCGCGCTGTCGCTGGCCGGTGTCGGCGGGATCATCGCGTCGTGGTCGACGCGGCGCGGGTTCGCGGTCGTCGCGACGATCGCCTTCCTCGTCATCGCCAACGGGGTGGTGACGGCGGTCCAGGGCATCGCCGACGGCGAGGGCAGCACCCGCGTCGCCGAGGTCGCCGGGCTGTTCTCCCCGTACTCGCTCTACCGCGGGCTGATGGGCGCGTGGACCGACGCCGACACCCTCGCCCCACCGACCGGGGCGGGGATGGTGGCCGCGTACGTCGTCGTCCTCGTCGGCCTCTCGGCCGCCTGCGCCGGCGCCCTCGTCGCGCGCTACCGCCGGGAGGCGAGCGCATGAGCACGCTCGTCCTGGACCAGGTCTCGCGCTGGTACGGCAACGTCGTCGCCGTCAACGGCATCTCGATGAGCGTCGGTCCCGGCATCACCGGGCTGCTCGGGCCGAACGGCGCCGGCAAGACGACCCTCATCGCCCTCATGTCGGGCTTCCTCGCGCCGTCGGCCGGCACGGTGACGCTCGACGGCACGTCCGTGTGGCGCACGACCGACGTCTACCGGCACCTCGGGCTCGTCCCCGAGCGCGAGGTGAGCTTCGGCTACCTCACCGGCCGGCGTTTCGTCCTCGCCAACGCCGAGCTGCACGGCCTGCCCGACCCCGGCGCCGCCACCGAGCGGGCCCTCGAGGTCGTCGACATGGTCGAGCCCGCGGCCCGGCGCATCGGCACCTACTCGAAGGGGATGCGCCAGCGGGTCAAGCTCGCCTCCGCCCTCGTCCACAACCCGTCGGTGCTCCTCCTCGACGAGCCGTTCAACGGCGTCGACCCGCGCCAGCGCCTCCACCTCATGGCGCTGCTGCGCCGGATGGGCGCCGAGGGACGCACGGTCCTGTTCAGCTCGCACATCCTCGAGGAGGTCGAGCAGGTCGCCCGGCAGATCGAGGTCGTCGTCTCCGGGCGGCACGCGGCGTCCGGCGAGTTCGGCGAGATCCGCCGGCTGATGACCGACCGCCCGGTGCAGTACGTCGTCTCGGCCGACGACGACCGTCGCCTCGCCGCCTGCCTCATCGCGGAGCCGTCGGTCGTCGCGGTGGCGCTGCGCCCGGACGGCGGGGTGTCGGTGTCGGTGGCGGACTTCGGCGCGTTCGCGCTGCGCCTGCCCGCCGTGACGCGCGAGCAGGGGCTGCGGCTGCTCGAGCTCGCCCCCACCGACGACTCGCTCGAGAGCGTGTTCTCGTACCTGGTGGAGGGATGACCCGGTGAACCGCACGCTCTTCGCCCTCTCCGCGCAGGCCGTCGTCGGCCGGCGGCGTGGTGTCGTGCTGCTCCTGCTGCCGCTGGCGCTCGTCGGCCTCGCGGTCGTCGTCCGCCTGCTCACCTCGGACGCCGTGGGCGTCGAGGCCACGGTGGGTCTCGGGTACACGCTCGCGCTGCCGCTCGTCGCGCTGCTGGCCGCCACCGCCGTGCTGGGCCCGGAGGTCGACGACGGCTCCATCGTCTACCTGCTCGCCAAGCCGGTGAGCCGGCACACCATCGCGCGCAGCAAGTTCGCCGCCGCCTGGCTGACGACGACGGCCCTCGGCGCCCTCCCGCTCGCCGTCGCCTCCCTCGTCCTCGACTCCGCGCACCCGGGGCGCGCCCTCGCCCTCGGCGCGGCCGGGGTGGTGGCGGGCACGGTGTACACGGCGCTCTTCCTGGGCCTCGCCGCGCTGACCCGCCACGCCGTCGTCGTCGGGCTGCTCTACACGCTCTTCTGGGAGGGCGTCATCGGCTCGGTGCTCAGCGGCGTCAAGTGGCTGTCGGTCGGCGCGTGGGGCCGCGAGGTCGGGCACGCGGTCGACGACCTCGTCGACGCGGGCGGCACGGGGCTCGGGTACGCCGTCGTCGCGGCCCTCGTCGTGAGCGTCGGGTCGGTGTGGTTCGCCGGTGACCGCCTGCGCTCGTTCACCCTCCGCGGCGACGAGTAGCGCTCCGGCCCAGGCCGTCGCGTCGTCCGGGCAGCGCCCTACTCGATGACCTCGGAGCGCGCCGGCGTCGTGGGCTCCGGGACGTCCTCGTGCTCCTCGGTGAAGGGCGAGACGACGTAGGGGTTGCCGGCCATCAGCTCGGTGACGACCGAGTCGACCCAGGGGCCGGGCATCCCGACGACGCCGACGGCGGTCAGCCGCTCGACGAGCCGGTCGGCGACGAGGGTGGGGTCCTCGTGGGGCCCTTCCTCCGCGAGCCGGTCGACGACCTTCTGCACGGCGAGGTCGTGCTCACGACGTTCGGCCAGACGGTCGGCATCGGCATCCATCGGGTGGTTCCTCTCGGTCGGCAACCCCCCGAACCTACGTCTGCGCCCGGCACCCCAACCGCACTGCGCCGCACCGATCCCCCGGCCGTCGAAGGCTGTCCCGGTCGTTCTCCCCGCGATCTGCGCGGATCCCGGTGCGGTCGCACCCGGATCCGCGCGGATCGCACGGACGAGAGCCGGCTGACGGTGCCGGGCCCCCGCGTCGGCCTCCGCCTCAGCCGAGGAGGACGAGGGAGTAGCCGCCGGTCTCCTGTCGCTCGGGGTCGGTGTGCGCCAGCTGCAGCAGGTGCGCAGCCGGTCCGCCCTCGGCGAGCGCCCCCGCCAGCCCGCCTGCCGTGAGGTCTCCGACGTCCCAGAGGCGCACGAGACCCTCGAGCAGGGCGTCACCGGGCTCGCCGTCGACGAGCACCCCGATGCGCTCGGCGTGCTCGGGCGCGAGCTCCTGCGCGAGTCCCGCGACGTCCACCGCGACGGGGTCGCGGCGGCCCCGGCGCGGCTTCCCGCCGTCGCGGCCGACGAGCCCGAGCTCGGTCGCCAGCGCGACGACCCGCTCGCTGTCGGCGAGGAGCCAGCCGCCGCGGGTGCGCAGCATCGTCGCGAGGTGCTGCCCGGTCGGCGTGGCGACCCCGTGGCGCAGCGCCTTCGGGGACGGCGGGAGCAGCCGCTCGGGCACCCCGAGCCCGGTCTCCGTGTCGCCGAGCACGCCGCGTACCAGCGGCCCCACCGTGGCCCCGCCGTGCACCAGCTCGAGCGTACCGGTGACGCGCGAGCCCAGTATCCACAGCAGCTGCTTGGCGTCGTCGCTGCCGGCGAGGATCGTCAGGTTGCGCTGCCCGACGTGCCGGTCGGCGTTGGCGTCCAGCACACCCGACCACGGGTCGAGGGGGCACGACACGGACGCCAGGAGGCACTCGTGGCCGGTCAGCGTCTCGGGGATGTCCCAGGTGCGGTCCAGCTCGACGACCGCGACGGCGCCGGGGCGGGTGCGGTCGTCGAGGCCGACCATCGCACCCCCGATGAGCTGCGGCTGGTAGGCCGGCCCGGTCGCGCCCCCGAAGAAGCCGGGGTCGACGAACCAGGCGCGCACGTGGACCCCGACCGCCGGCAGCAGCCCGAGGTTCCAGACCCGGACGAACACCCGGTAGCGGCGCCCGGCGGTCGGGCTGCCGACGAGCTGCGTCGGGTCGAAGGGGCCGGTGGCGGCGGCGTCCATGAGGAGGATGTCCGGGGACTGCCAGCACGGGACGGGCGGCCAGACCGGCCGCGCCCCGCGGTCGCCGGGGCTCGCCGCGCGGACGAGGAGGTAGGGGTAGACGTCCTCGCGCCGGGGCCGGTGCTCGCGCCCGATCTCGGCCGCGAGCTCGCCGGCCTCTCGGGCGAGGTGGTCCGAGGGGGTCCAGCCGTCGGCGAGGTCGCCGCTCGGCCGCGTCGTCGCGCCGACCGGACCGGCGGGGTCGGCGCCCCGCTGGGCGGCGTCCTCCTTCTCGGTGAGGACCGGGTGCTGCTCGTCGTCCCGGCCGTCGCGTCGCGGGCCGGTGGGGGTGGTGGTCATCTCATCGCTCCTCGCCGAGGTGGCGCTGCCACTCGAGGTCGGTCACGGGCTCGTGCTCGGACGGCTTCCCGCAGCGCCGGGGCCCGGCGCCGGGGAGGTAGTGCACGTCGAGGTCGTGCGTCTCGACGTACCAGCGGCCCGGGTGCGTCGGGCAGTCGTGGTCGGCGTGGAAGAGCTGCGGCGACGTGCACGGCATCCGGTAGCCGTAGTCCTCACTGCCGACCGGCGTGATGTCGGGCACGCAGGGCACCGTCGAGCGGTTCCAGTCCCAGCAGTGCCAGGCGTAGCCGCGGTCGGAGTCGAGGTTGAAGTCGGGCACCGAGAGCTCCGGCTTGCCGCTCTCGGCGGCCATCCGGCCGACGAGGTAGAGGCCGTAGTCGACCGGCCCACCGAGGTGCTCGTCCTGCGGGAGCCGGACGTCGAGCACGGCGGCCGTCTCCTCCGGGCTCGACGCCGCCTCGAGGTCCGCCCGGGCCCCGTCGTCCCCGGTGAGGCCGGAGAGCAGGACGGTCGAGTCGGAGCCGACGACGTAGGGGCCGACGTGCGTGGCCGGACCCTCCTGCGCCACACCGGCGCCCGCCTGGTTGCGCAGCGGGTAGCGCCACGGCGCTACCCACTCCGAGGGCTTGAGCTCGTCGCCGGGGGCGTCCGCCGCGTACCGCAGCGGCGAGGTGAGCCCGAGGGCGCCGGCGAGGTCGGGCCGGCCGATCGCGGACGGGAGGTCGCGCACGATGCCGCGCGGGTAGGCGTGGTCGAGCGCGTGCGCCGAGTGCGAGGTCAGCCGGCCCGACGGCTCGGTGACCGGCGGCGGCGCGGTCGGCAGGCCGAACGGCGCGTCGAGGGCGGAGGCGACGTCGTACGTCCCCTGACGCCCGAGCGTCGTCAGGCCCGTGTTGACCTCGGCGGGCTTGGGCATCGCGAAGCCGGACATCACGAGGGCCCGCCGGGCGAGCAGGTAGAGGTTCCAGGCCGGGACGATGACCGCCCAGTAGACGACCTCGCGCGCCGGGAACGTCGTGACGTCGACGATGAGGCTCGGCAGGATCGTCGCCAGCCAGAGCACCACCTGCGCGAGGTACACCGCCCACGCGAACAGGGCGAGCAGGAGGTCGAGCAGGCTGAAGGAGTCGTCGTCGTCCACGTCGGCGCCACGGCTCGGGTCGTCGTCGATGCCGGAGCCCCCGCCGCCGGGCGGCGTGGGGAACGAGTGGTCGGTGAAGACCGACGGGGGCGGCGGCAGGCGAAGGCTGATGGCGTCGCTGCCGGTCATCTTGAGGTAGCGGTAGACGATCTCCCACATCTGGTTCATCGCGGCCTCGTTGGGGCGCCCGTCGGGCTGCCCGGTGCCGGGGTCGGTCGCCGAGAAGGGCGGGTCCTGCAGGAGGATGTGCGGGCCGTCGGCGCCGTAGACCTCGTGCATCGCATCGAGGAGGCCCTCGACGAGGTGGCCCGGCAACGGCCCGCTGTCGAGGTCGAAGAAGGCGCGCCGGGCGGCGGTGGCCGTCGGTCCGTCGCCGTCGTCGTACGCGGGCAGGCCGGCCCAGTGGTCGTAGGCGGGGGCGTCGTCGCGACCGTCGTAGGGCGCGTCGTCGCGGTGGCGGAAGGCGACGCGGAAGTGCAGCGCCGACGTGCCGTACTCGCCGTAGAGCGGGCCGGGGTGGCGGGCGTCGTAGTTCTCGGAGTCCATGTGGTTCTCGACGAGGTGGTGGCGCTGCCAGTGGTCGCGGTAGGGCCCGCCGGACTTCGCGTTCGTGAAGGGGTGGCCGGTGACGTCGGTGGCGCAGTGGGACATCCAGCCGACGGCGAAGGCGATTCGCGCCTGCGCGTCCTTGCGCTCGTCGTCGGTGGTCGCGGCCGCGAGCGCCGCCTGCGCCTGCGAGAAGAGGACGAACGGGAACTGGTAGGTCCGCCGGTAGTGGAACATGTCCGACCAGTAGAAGGCGTCGTCGCCGTAGCCCTGCGGCACACCGGAGGTCAGGACGCCGAACCAGTCACCCATCTCCGCGAGCAGCCCCTTGAAGGCGGACATGATCGCCGACGTCAGCTCGTCGAGCACCTGGGCCAGCTGCGTCGACAGCCCGCCGGTCAGCTGCGACGCGAGCTGCGCGTTGTTCGTCGAGATCGGGTCGATCCACTTCTCCCACTTCGCGACGAACTCCGCGTCGACGACCTCCCACACGTCGAGAGCCCACTGCACGACCTGCCGGATGACCTGGCCGGTCGTGTCCTTGAAGTCGGGCAGCAGGTAGAAGAGGTCGGGGCCGAGGGCGCCGAGCGCGAGGTAGTTGCGCCAGGTGTGGCAGTGCTCGCCGATGACCCTCGCCTCCGGCTCGCTGACCGCGAACCCGGGTGGGACGGTGCCGTCCCGCAGCAGCCGGGCGGTGTCGTGCGCCGCCTCGAGGTGTACGTACCAACCGGGCATGTCCGCTCCTTCCCACCGACGACGGGTGCCGTCGGCGGGAGGAGCGGCGGACCGCCCTCGGTGATACGTCGGGGCTGACCCGGGTCTGGGCGGAGAGGCACCCGCGCCGCTACGGTCGGAGGCGTCCGTCCGCGACGAAGGGATGCACCGTGCCGTACCAGTACAAGGTCGTCGAGCTCCGCGAGAAGATGATCGGCGGCAAGATGTCCGGCGACCGCCTCGAGAAGGTCCTCAACGAGCACGCGGGCCAGGGCTGGCAGCTCAAGGCCATCACGAGCGCCGACGTCAAGGGCCGGATGGGCCCCGGCGGGGTCGAGGGCCTGCTCGTCACCTTCGAGCGCCCGGTCTGACCGCGGCCGCCGCGGGTCGAGGTGAAACCCGACCACCAGAAGGTCGTCGTTCACCTCGAACGCCGCGGACGCTGCCGGGTCGAGGTGAAACCCGACCACCAGAAGGTCGTCGTTCACCTCGAACGCGGTGGATGCCGACGGGTCCGGGTGTCTCACTGGTCACCCCGCTGCGCCGCCGCGCGCCTGGGTCGGCAGGATGGGGGCAGCCCCGCCCCTCGAGACACGGAGACCCGATGACCGCCCTCGCCACCCCGATCCGCCCCGTCCTCGCGGAGGCCGTCCTGCCCCGCGCGCTGACCCGCACCGGGGTCACCGTCGGCCTCGGGGCGCTGCTCACCGCGCTCGCCGCCCAGGTGGCGATCCCCGTGCCGGGCTCCCCCGTGCCGGTGACCGGGCAGACCTTCGCGGTCCTCCTCGTCGGCGCGGCGCTCGGCCCCGGCCGCGCGGTCGCGAGCATGGCCCTCTACCTCGTCCTCGGGGTCGTCGGCCTGCCGGTCTTCACCGACGGCTCGCACGGGGCGCACGTCGTGGTCGGCGCGACCGGCGGCTACCTCGTCGGCTTCCTCGCCGCGGCCGCGGTCGCCGGGCTCGCGGCCCGTCGCGGCCACGACCGCTCGGTGCCGCGCCAGCTGCTCGCGGCCGTCGCGTCCTCGCTGACCATCTACGCCTTCGGTGTCACGTGGCTCTCGCTCTCGACCGGGATGTCGCTCGCGACCGCGGTCGCCGTCGGTGTCGTGCCCTTCCTCCTCGGTGACGCGCTCAAGGCGCTGCTCGCCGCCGGCGCCCTGCCCGCCGCGTGGCGCCTCGTCGGCGGGCTCGAGCGCGACTGACCGCCCTCACTACGGCAGGACGACGGCGCCCTCCCCCTCACCGGGAGGGCGCCGTCGCCGTCCCCGGGGTCAGCGGTCCGGGTGGATGACCGCCTTGACCGAGTCGGTGACGCGGCTGCCGAGCGTCAGGGCGTCGGCGGTCTCGGCGAGCGAGAAGTGGTGCGTCACGAGGGAGTCGACCTTCACCCGGCCCGAGGCGACGAGGGCGATGGCCAGCGGCCACGTGTGGTTGTAGCGGTTGACGAGGCTGAGCGAGAGCTCGTTGACGTTGAGCTGCGAGAGGGGCAGCCCGACGAGCTCCTCCTTGGGCATCCCGATCATCGCCGCCCGGCCGGCCGGCCGCAGTCGCCGGAGCCCCTGCGCGAGAACGCCCTTCGCGCCGGAGCACTCCAGCAGGACGTCGAAGTCCTGCCCGCCCGTGCCGTCGTCGACCCCGAGGCCGAGGTCGCGCGCCATCCCCTGCCGGAACTCGCTCGGGTCGGTGACGGCGACCGACCGTGCCCCGAAGGCGAGCGCGACGGCCCCGGCCAGCAGCCCGACCGGTCCGGCGCCGGTGACGAGCACGTCGTCCCCGGGCTCGAGGCCGGCCCGCTTGCACCCCCAGATGCCGACCGAGAGCGGCTCGACGAGCGCACCCTCCTCGTACGACATCGACGCGGGGATGCGGTGGAGGTTGCGGGCGTCGATGACCATCGTCTCCATGAGCGCCCCGTCGTACGGCGGGGTCGCGAGGAAGACGAGGTCCGGGCAGAGGTGGTAGCGCCCGGCCATGCACTCGCCGCACTGGCGGCAGGGGGTGCCCGGCTCGATGGCGACGCGGTCGCCGACGTCGACGCCGGTCACCTCCTCCCCCACGGCGAGCACCTGGCCGGCGGCCTCGTGGCCGAGGACGATCGGCCCGTCGACCACCCAGTCGCCGATCCGGCCGACCGTGAAGTACGCGGTGTCCGACCCGCACACCCCGACGGCCCGCAGCCGGACGAGCGCCTCGTGCGGGCCGGGCTCCTGCTGGGGCCGCTCCTGCACCTCGATCCGGCCGAGCTCGGTCATCACGGCCGCACGGATCATCATGGTGTCCTCCTGGGACGGGACGTCGGGGGTCACGGCGGTGCTCATGCGCGGCCGTGCGAGGCGCGGGAGCGCCGGGCGAGGGAGTCGATCGCCACCGCGACGGCCAGGACGAGGCCGGTGATGACGAACCGGTAGGACGAGTCGAGGTTGAGCAGGGTCAGCCCGTTGGCGATCGCCGCGATGACGACCGTGCCCAGCAGCGCCGACCACGCGCTGCCGCGGCCGCCGAAGAGGCTCGTGCCACCGATGACCGCCGCCGCGATGGCGTTGAGGTTGACGTCGCCGGTGCCGCTGCTGAGGTTCGCCGACGCGAGCCGGCCCGCGGCGAGGATGCCCCCGAGCGCGGCGAGGAAGGAACAGACCGCGAACGCGCTGAGGTAGACCCGCCGGACGGGGATGCCCGAGCGCCGCGCGGCCTCGACGTTGCCGCCGACGGCGAGCAGCGAACGGCCCCAGCCGGTGCGCGTGATCGCGTAGTTCAGCAGGAGCACGAGCGCGACGAAGAAGACGACCATCCAGCCGACGCCCCGCTCGCGGTTGAGGTACCAGACGACGAACTCGAGAGCGACGAGCAGGGCCACCGACCGCACCGCGAGGACCTGCACCGAGGTCGCCGAGAGGTTGGCGCGCCGGCGGCGGACCATCGTCTCGTAGCCGGTGGCGAAGACCGCGACCGGGCCGAGCGCAGCGAGCACGTACGCGAGCCACGGCGGCACGAACGCGACCTGCGCGAAGGTGACGAGGAAGGAGTCGAAGGGCAGGTTGACGGAGCCCTGGTCGCCGAGGATCGCCAGCTGGAGGCCGAGGAACGCGAGCAGCCCGGCGAGCGAGGCGACGAAGCTGGGCATCCCGAACCGGGTGAGGGCCAAGCCGTACGCCAGCCCGATGAGGGCCGCGATGCCGAGCGCGACGACGACCGCGAGCACCCAGTTCCAGTCGTGGCGGACGAACAGGACCGCGACGACCGCCGCCGTGAAGCCGCTGACCGAGCCGACGGACAGGTCGATCTCGCCGACGAGCAGCACGCAGACGATGCCGAGCGAGATGACCCCGACCGCGGCCGAGTCGAGCATGAGGTTGACGAGGTTGCCGCTCGAGAGGAAGACCGAGTTCAGGCTCTGGAAGATGACGGCGATGATGACGAGCCCGATGACGACGGGCAGCGCCCCGAGGTCACCGGACCGGATGTTGCGCAGGGCGGCTCGCGCGCGCCCCGCCGTCGTCGCGTCGTGGGTGATGCGCTCGTCGGCGCGGTCGAGCTGGACGGTGCTCATCGGGTGGCCTCCTCGTCGGCGGGGGCGTCGACGGCCGCCGCGGACGCTCCGGCGGACCCGCCGCCGACCCGCTCGCGACGCCGCGTGACGACGTTGTCGGTGGCCCCGGTGATGGCGGCGATGATCGTCTCGGACGAGACCGACCGCGCGTCGAAGCTGCCGTTGTTGCGGCCGAGCCGCAGGACGACGACGCGGTCGGCGACGGCGCGGACGTCCTCCATGTTGTGGCTGATCATGATGACGCCGAGCCCTCTCTGCCGGAGCCGCTCGATGAGGTCGAGGACCTCGGCGGTCTGCGCGACCCCGAGGGCCGCGGTCGGCTCGTCGAGGATGATGACCTGCGGGTCGCCGAGCAGCGAGCGCGCGATGGCGACCGTCTGGCGCTGGCCGCCGGAGAGCGACGCGATGGGGATGCGGACGGTCGGGATCTTCGCCGACAGCTGCTGGAGCAGCTCCCAGGAGCGGACCTCCATCGACACCTCGTCGAGGCGCATGCGACCACGCTCCTGCCCGAGGAAGAGGTTGCCGACGACGTCGAGGTTCTCGCAGAGGGCGAGGTCCTGGAACACCGTCGCGATGCCGAGGGCGATCGCGGCGGAGGGGTCGGCGACGGTGACGGGCCGTCCGTCGAACGAGATCGTCCCGGAGTCCGGCGCGTGCACGCCGGAGAGCACCTTGACGAGGGTCGACTTGCCGGCGCCGTTGTCGCCGACGAGCGCGACGACCTCGCCGCGCGCGACGTCGAGGTCGATGTCGGTCAGCGCGTTGACCGCGCCGAAGGTCTTGGTGACGCCGCGCAGGCTGAGCAGCGGCGGTGCGGTGGTGGTCGTGGTCATCGAGGTCCTCCGATGGTCGGCCGGCCGGCCGCCGGGGCGGGGTGCCCCACGGCGGCGGTCCGGGCTCAGGAGATGCCGAGCTTCTGGCAGGCGGCGGCGTACTCGGAGGTGCACAGCTCCGAGGCCGGGGTGATCTGCTTGTCGACGATCTCGGCCTTGAGGTTCTCGGCCGTGATGAGCGTCGGGTCGTAGAGCTTCGACGGGGAGCCGAAGAGGTCCCCGGTCGTCTCGGGCGACTCGTTGTTCAGCAGCTTGACGGCCACCTCGGCGGCGGCGCCGCCGACGATCTCGCTCGGCTTGCTGATGGTGTTGTACTGGTCGCCCGCGATGATGAGCTGCAGGCCGGCGACGGTCGCGTCGTTGCCGCTGACCGGCGGGTTGGGGTTGACCCCGGCCGCCTTGAACGCGGCGATCGAGCCGCCCGCGGTGCCGTCGTTGGCCGCGACGACGCCGATGATCTTGTCGCCGAAGCGCGAGATCTGGCCGCTGACGAACTTCTGGGCGTTCTCGGGCTTCCACTCGATCGTGTCGTACTCGGCGAGGATCGGGATGCCGCTGCTGTCGACGGCCGAGTGCACGCCCTTCTTGATGAGGCCGGCGGCCGCGTCGGTCGGGGACCCGTTGACGACGAGCAGGCCGGAGCCGGAGGGAACCGGGTCCTGCTTGATCTTCTCCAGGAGCGAGGTCGCGATCGCATTGCCGATCTTCTCGTTGTCGAACGAGACGTAGAAGTCGACCTTGATGTCCGGGATCGGGCGGTCGTAGGCGATGACCTTGACGCCCTTGGAGTGCGCGGCGTTGACGAGCGAGGCCGCGGCCGCCGAGTCGACGGGGTCGAGCACGATCACCTTGGCGCCCTGGGCCAGGGCCGAGTTGAACTGCTGCTGCTGCTTGTCCGCGCTGCCGTCGGCGTTGTTGTACAGCGGCTGGCACGAGGGGCAGAGCTCCTTGAGCCGCTTCTCGAACCCCGGACGGTCGTGCAGCTCGTACCGGGTGGAGCCGGTGTCGGGCATGAGGAAGGCGACCTTCGCCCCGTCCCCACCGCCGCCCCCGGACGACGACCCCGCCCCGCTGTCACCGGACCCACAGGCCGCCACGAGCAGGGTCGACAGGCCGGCCCCGGCCAGCACCACGCCTCGGATGATCCGACCACGCGCCATTGCGTTCTCCTCTTCGCTGAGGCTGCTTGAATCGTTTCAAGCAGGTGTCGACGATGGTAGGGTCCGTTTCTGAAACGTGTCAAGGATCACGGTCAGGAGCTGTCGAGGGTGACGACGCGACGAGTGGGTCTCAAGGACGTGGCCCGCGCGGCCGGGGTGTCGGTCGGCACGGTCTCGCACGTCCTCAACCACCCCGAGCGGGTCAGCGAGTCACGGCGCGAGGCCGTGCAGCGCGCCATCGAGCGGCTCGGCTTCGTCCGCGACGAGTCCGCCCGCCAGCTGCGGGCCGGCTACTCGAGCACCGTCGGCCTCCTCCTCCTCGACGCCTGGAACCCCGCCTTCGCCGAGATGGCCCGGGGGGTCGAGGACGCCGCCGCGGAGGCCGGGATGACGCTCCTCATGGCCAACAGCGCCCGCAGCCTGGAGCGCGAGAAGGCCTCTCTCACAGTCTTCTCCGAGCACCGCGTCGCCGGTGCCATCGTCGTCCCGCACGACCCGCTCTCCTCCGAGCTGCACCGGGTGCGGGCCGGCGGCGTCCCCCTCGTCGTCCTCGACCGGATGGACCCGCGCGAGGGGGCGGTCAGCGTCGGCGTCGACGACATGCTCGGCGGTCGGCTCGCCGCCGAGCACCTGCTCGGGCTCGGGCACCGGGCCGTCGCCTTCGCCGGCGACCCCGCGCTCGCCATCCCCGTCCGCGACCGCCACGACGGCGTCAGCGCGGTCGTCGCCGAGGCCGGCGCGACCCTCGTCGACCTGCCGTGCGCGCTGTCGGTCGAGGGCGGCCGCGAGGTCGGGGCGGCGATCGCGGCGATGCCCGCCGCGCAGCGCCCCGGCGCCGTCGCGTGCGCCGTCGACGTCGTCGCGGTCGGCATCCTCCAGGAGCTCCAGCGGCACGGCATCCGCGTGCCCGACGACGTCTCCGTCGTCGGCTACGACGACATCCCGCTCGCCGCGCAGCTCGCCGTGCCGCTCACCACGGTCGCCCGGCCCCACCACGCGATGGGCGTCGCGGCGTTCACCCTCCTCCTCGCGGTCGTCCGCGGCGAGACCCCGCACGAGCCGCACCGCCTCTTCGCCCCCGGGCTCGTCGTCCGGGGCTCGAGCGGACCGGCGGCACCCACCACGACCGACGGGAGCACCTGACGTGGACGAGCTGGTCCTGGGCATCGACATCGGCACCGGCAGCACGAAGGGCGTGCTCGCCACCCCGGACGGCACGGTCGTCGCCACCGCGGTGCGCGCCCACGAGGGCGCGATGGTCATGCCGCGGCCGGACCGCGCCGAGATGGACGCCGAGGCGGTGTGGTGGGCCGACGTCGTCGCGATCTGCCGCGAGCTCGTCGACCCCGCGCGCCCGGTGGCGGCGGTCTGCGTCAGCGGGCTCGGGCCGTGCCTGCTCCTGACGACCGCCGATGGCACGCCCGTCCGGCCGGCGATCCTCTACGGCATCGACGGCCGCGCGACCGCCGAGATCGCCGAGCTCGACGAGCGGCTCGGTGCGGACGCGGTCCTCCGGCGGTGCGGCACCCCGCTGACCACGCAGGCCGTCGGCCCCAAGGCACTCTGGGTGCAGCGGCACGAGCCCGAGGCGTGGGCGCGGGCCGAGCGCTGGTTCAGCGCCGGCTCGTACGCGGCGTTCCGGCTGAGCGGTGAGTACGTCCTCGACCACCACACGGCCAGCCAGTCGGTGCCGCTCTACGACCTGCACACCGCCGACTGGGCCCACGACTGGTACGACGAGGTGATGGCCGGCCTGCCCGCGCCCACCCTCGCGTGGTCCGGCGAGGTCGTCGGCGCCGTCACCGCGGCGGCTGCCGACGAGACCGGGCTGCCCGTCGGCACGCCCGTCTGCGCGGGCACGGTCGACGCGTGGGCCGAGGCCTACGGCGCCGGCGTCCGGGCACCCGGCGACCTCATGCTCATGTACGGCTCGACGATGTTCTTCGTCCAGGAGCTGCGCTCCCCCGCCCCGCACCCGCAGCTGTGGAACACCCGGGGTGTCACGCCTGCGGGCTTCTCGCTCGCGGCGGGGATGTCGACCTCCGGCAGCCTGACGACGTGGGTGCGCGACCTCGTCGGGGGCCCGCCCTTCGAGGACCTCGTGCGCGAGGCCGGTGCCGTCCCGCCGGGCAGCGACGGGCTCCTGCTCCTGCCCTACCTCGTCGGCGAGCGGACCCCGATCTTCGACACCCGCGCCCGCGGTGTCCTCGTCGGGCTCACGCTGCGCCACCGCCGCGGCCACCTGTTCCGTGCGGCGTACGAGGGCATCGCCTTCGGCATCCGGCAGATCCTCGAGCTGCTCGACTCCCCCGAGAACCCCGTCGAGCGCCTCGTCGCCGTCGGCGGCGGCACGCAGGGAGGCCTGTGGACGCAGGTCGTCAGCGACGTGACCGGCCGCCCGCAGCACCTGCCGCGACAGACCATCGGGGCGGCCTACGGCGACGCGCTGATGGCCGCGCAGGGCGCCGGCCTCGTGGCGCCGGACGCCGACTGGGCGAGCCTCGACCGCGTCGTCGAGCCGAACGCCACGCACCGAGGGCTCTACGACGAGCTCTACGCCGCCTACACGTCGCTGCACCCGGCGACGCGTGAGCACCAGCACCTGCTGGCCGACCTCCAGGCGGGCCCCGGCTCCTGACGTCGGTCACGAGGCGGGCCAGCCGGTCGGCACGCGTCGTCCGGCTGCTGTCGTTCGCCCCCGCATCTGACGCAACCGGGACGAGCGGTCGTGAGCGGCCGCTCGTCCCGGTTGCTCCGGGTGCTGGGGCGACCGGCAGGGGTGCGAGGGACGGGTCGCGCGAGCCGGTGCCCCCGCCTGGACGGGTCGAGGTATCCGGCCACCTCGGGAGAAGGGCCGGATACCTCGACCCGCTGGTTCAGCCCGCGGTTCGAGGTGACGAAGGACCATCAGCCGGTCGGGTTTCACCTCGACCCGCTGGTTCAGCCCGCGGTTCGAGGTGAAAGGGGACCGTCAACCGGTCGGGTTTCACCTCGACCCGCTGGTTCAGCCCGCGGTTCGAGGTGACGAAGGACCATCAGCCGGTCGGGTTTCACCTCGACCCGGCCGGCGGTCCGGAGTGGTGCTCCCGCGCGGCCGGGGCCCGACCCGCGGGCCGGGCCCCGGGGCCGCAGGTGAGGGGTGGGAGGTGGTGACGCCGCCGCTGCAGCCCGACCGGTGCTCCGGCCGGGGGGTGGCTCGTCACCCCCGGCCGGGCGCTCGGCGTCACCACCTCGTGCCCTCGTCGCGGAGGTCGACTCGTGGCACCACCGGCGGCCCGCCCCGGGGGCCCCGACCCCGGGACGGGGGAGGAGGTGGGGCCGGAGCCCCGAGGCATGCCCACAGTCATCCTGCGGCGCAGCCGGGTTCGACAGGGGCGGACGGCCGGACCTGCGTGATGCATCGGCGCCAGTCCACGTCACCCCGGGCAACCCACCGGCCGGGGGACGGCGAAGAGCCCGGCCTCCGTGCAGGGGGAAGGAGGCCGGGCTCTCGCGGTGTGCGGGTCGGGGGGCCGGCCCCGATGCAGGGGAAAGGGGGCCGGACGCCCTGGTGCACGTGTCCCGGGGGCCTGCCCCCTGCAGGGGAAGGAGGCCGTGGCCCCGAGGCATGGCTCAAGTGTGGCGCGCGGGCCCCCGGAGCCGACAGGGGCGGACGTCCAGTCCTGACTGATGCAGTCGCACTACGAGGCGCGGTCACCGACCGGCACGACGAGCGAGACGCGGGTCCCGCCGCCGGCCGGGCTGTCGACCGTGAGGCTGCCGCCCAGGCTCTCGGCGCGGGCGACCATCGAGGTCATGCCGAGGTGCCCGGGCTCGGTGCTGGCCCTCGCTCCCCCGACGCCGTCGTCGACGACCTCGAGCACCACGGTCTCCCCCGACTCGGTGAGGCGGACGAGCACCCGGTCGGCCCGGGCGTGCTTGCGGACGTTGACGAGCGCCTCGCGCAGGACCCGGAAGGCCCCCGTCTCGATCTCGGGCTCGAGCGGCAGGAGGACGGGCCCCTCGACCTCGACCTCGGTGGCCGTGCCCATGAAGAGTCCCTCGGCCAGCGCCCGGATGGAGGCCGCCAGGCCGTCGCGCAGGTCCGGCGGGCTGAGCGCGACGACGAGGTTGCGCAGCCGCTCGATGGTCTGCTCGAGGAGGGAGACGACGTGCTCGACCGGCTCGGCGAGCTCGGGAGGCAGCTGCGCCTGGAGGCCGTCCAGCCGCAGGATCGCCGCGACGACGAGCTGCAGCGGCTCGTCGTGCACCGCCTCGGCGAGGAGGGTCCGCTCGCGGGCCTCGATCCGCTCCTCGGCCTCGCGCCGCCGGCGCTCGGCGTCGCGGTGCTCGGTGATGTCCTCGACGAACCCCCGGAAGCTGACGATGTCGCCCGCCGGCCCGTACCGGGGCGTGAGGGTCGAGCGCACCCACACCGTCCCGCCGTCGCGACGGCGCATCTGCGCCTCGATCATCCGCGGCTTGCCCCCCGACTCGCTCCGCAGACCCCGCACCCGGTCCTCGGGGTCGACGTACAGGTCGTTGGCGCTGCCGACCCGGGCCAGGAGGTCCGCGGCGTCGTCGTAGCCGAGCCTCGTCGCGAGCGCCTCGTTGACGGCGAGGATGTCTCCCGCCGGCGTGGTCTCCTTCCAGCCCTCGGCCATGGAGTCGAGGAGGTCGCGGTAGCGCTGCTCGGCCGCGCGCGCCCGCCCGAGCGCCTCGCGCAGCGGGTCCGGGACGTCCTCGCTGTCACCCGGACGCCCCTCGTCGACGATGACGGTCACGCCGTCGGTCGTGGGGTAGAGCCGGCGGCGCAGCCATCTCCCGACCCGCGGGGCGAACGCCGCGAACTCCTCGACCTCGCCGGTCTCGAGGGCACGTTCGAGATAGTGCAGGAAGTCCGGGTCGCGTGCCTGGGGGTAGAGCTCGTAGACGTTGCGACCCACCACCGCGGAGGCCTCCTCGCCGAGCATCGCGAGGATGGACCCGTTGACGTACTGGACCGTGCCGTCGGGGCCGACCGAGAACACGCCCCCGACGATCCGCTCGAGCGCCTGGGCCGCCGACAGCCCTCGCCGGTGCTCCCCGTCCGATGCGTCGGACACCGCCCCTCCCCACCCGAGGATCGTTCGACGTCCCCGTCGCCGCCCATGCTAGGGGGCCGCACGGACCGGCGCGACGTCATGTCGAACTGCGACGCCCGGGCAATTTCATTCCACGACAGGCGAATGCCGCAGGAGCGCCTCGCGCAACGGGGCGAGGCGGCCGGTCTTGAGCACGAAGTCGTCGGCCCCGGCGGCGAGCATCGCCTCACGCACCTCGGGCTCGGAGTGCGCCGAGAACGAGATGATCGCGAGGTCGGGGTGCTCCGCCCGCACGGCCGCCACGAGCTCGGCCCCACCGCCGGGCATGCTGACGTCGACGACGAGCACGTCGACGTCCTCGGCCCGCAGCCCCTCGCGGCACTGGTCGCCGTCCTCCCCCACGCCGACCACGGCGAAACCGGGGATGGCCGTGATCACCGCGGTCAGCGCCTGTCGCATCTCGAACTGGTCGTCGCAGAGGAACACCCGCCGCACCCCGACCTCGGTGGACGTCACGGCACACCCCGCTGCAGGGGGCGGTGGGCACGCGACGCGCTCACGGCCCGCTCACGATGTTCTCGCGCAGGGCGATGGTCACGGCCTCGAGCTTGTTGTGGGCGCCGAGCTTGCCGATGACCGACTGGATGTGGTTGCGCGCCGTCGCGTACGAGATGAAGAGCCGGGCCGCGATGTCGCGCGTCGACACACCCTGAACGAGCAGGCGCAGCACGTCGCGCTCACGGGGGGTCAGGTCGTCCCCCAGCTGCTGGCCACCCCGCTCGGACGACGGCAGCAGCCGCTGGACGTCGCGGGCGCTGAGGATCGTGATGCCCTCGGCCGCGCGCATCACCGCCTCGTGCAGGGCGTCCGCCCGCTGGCCCTTGTTGACGATGCCCACGGCGCCGGCGGCGAGGGCCTGGTGCAGCACGTCGACGCTGTCGTCGGCGGTCACGAGGAGGACCTTGGTGCCGGGGCTCGCGGCGAGGAGGCGGGGGATGAGGTCGGTGCCGAAGCCGTCGGGCAGACGCTGGTCGAGGAGGCAGACGTCCGGGCGGTGTCGCTCGACCGCCGCGAGCCCCTCGGCGCACGAGGCCGCGACGTCGAGCACCGTCGTGCGACCACGCATCCGCAGGCCGGTCGCCACGGCGTCGGCCAGCAGCAGGTGGTCGTCGACGACGACCACGGTGACCGTGCCGGTGTGCGGCTCGGCCGCGGCCGTCGGTGTCATGTCCTGCTCCCTGTCATCGGTCATGTCATCGTCCCGCTCCCCGAGTCGCCCCGCCAGAACTCCGTGCACCACCCGACGTGATGCATCTGCACCAGACGACGGCCTGCGCCGCGCCGGTGTCCCTTCCCCCCGATGACGGCGACGTCGCGGTCACCGAGGCCCCGAACGCTACCGGCGGGGCGCGACGGCGTCGATGGCTTCGATACCTCGCGGGGCGCCCGGACGGGCGCGTCAGGACCGGAAGGGGATGGCGGAGCGCCGCACCGGCACGCCGTGGCCGTGCGAGAGGAGGAGCGTGCGCACCGACGCCGTCGCCTCGCTGCCGTTGGGGGACGGCGACACCGCGACCGCGCGGATCGGGAGCAGGGAGGGTCGCGTCGCCACCGGGGCGTCCGGCCGGTCCGGGTCGGTCCCGGTGAGCCGGAGGTAGGGCGCGATGCCGTACGCGGAGGCACGGGAGGACAGGAGCGAGGCCTCGACGAGCCGGCTCGCCTCGCCCGGCCGGGTGAGGAGCATGACGGCGTAGCGGGTCTCGCGCTCGTCCGCGAAGCCTTCGTGCTTGACGAGGAGCAGCGCCTCCTGGAGGGCGTCGAGGAAGGGCTCGAGGTGACGGGCCAGGTGCTCGCGCAGCGCCGGGGTGAGCTCGGGCTCGGTGCCGTCGTCGAGCGGGCGCCGCGCGAAGGGCGCCGCCGGACCGCCCGCGAGGTCGCCGAGCAGCGCGAGCGCCGCGTCGACGAGCTCGAGCTGCATCTCCCGCCGGTAGCGCACCGGCTGCCAGCCGTGCCGGCGCAGGTGGACCTCGCCGTCGCGGTCCGGCCGGAGGTCGACGTCCTCGCGGGCGAGCGCGACGAGGGGCTGCGCGGGGTCGAGCCCGATCGCGTAAGACTCCTTCACCCCGCCGTACAGCCGCCACATCGCGAGCGAGTCGGGCAAGCTGCTCGCGCTGAGGATGAACGCGCTGCCGGCGCCCGGGGCCGTCGGTGTAGTGCCACGCGAGCCCGTCCGGGACCGGCGCGTCCCCCTCCGTCCGGGGGCCGGGTGCCGGGTCGAGCGCCATCCGGCGACCCTACGCCGCGAACTCCGTGCACCTGCCCGTCGAGGCGAGGACGCATCCCGCGCACCGTCGTGGGTACGGGACCGGATGTCCCGTCCCGGCCGCCCAGGAGGCCCCCGTGCCCGACCGTCCCCCCGGCCCCCCGTCGACCGAGGGCTGGCCGAGCGAGCTCGTGCTGGTCCGGCACGGCCAGAGCGTGGGCAACCTTGCCGCGGAGGCAGCCGGCAGCCACGGGGTCGACCGGCTCGACCTCGAACACCGCGACCCGGACACACCGCTGTCCGACACCGGCGAGGTGCAGGCCCGCGCGCTGGGCCGGCACCTCGCGACGTGGCCGACGGAACGTCTGCCCGAGGTCGTCATCGCCTCGCCCTACACCCGGGCGGCCGCGACCGCGGACCACGCGCTGGCCGACGTGAGCGCCGTGCCCGCGCCGGTCCACGACGAGCGCGTGCGTGAGCGCGACCTCGGCCTGTTCGACGGCCTGACGAGCAGCGGCATCCGCGAGCTGCACCCGGACGAGGCCCGCCGCAGGGAGTCGATGGGCAAGTTCTACTACCGGCCACCCGGCGGGGAGAGCTGGGTCGACGTCGTGCTGCGGGTACGCGGCCTGCTGCTGACGTGCGCTCCGACTGCGCGGACCGCCGCGTGTGGGTCTTCACCCACCAGGCGGTCATCATGGCCTTCCGCTACGTCCTCGAGGGGCTGACCGAGCAGGACCTGCTCGGGATCGACCGCGACACCCCGCTGGCCAACTGCTCGCTCACCACCTACCGGAGCGGGGAGGGCGGCCTCGAGCTCACCGGGTACGGCGCCGTCGAGCACCTCGAGCGCCCGGGCGGCGCGCGGACGACGCACTCCGCGCCGACACCGGCCGGCACCGGCGACGGGCCCGCGGACGGCGGTGACCACGATGCCTGAGCACGCTCCCGTCGTCGTCACACCGGCCCTCCTGCGCGACTGGCGGTTGCCCGACCCCACCGGCAGCAAGGACACCAAGGGGCGCCTCGTCGTCGTCGGCGGCTGTGCCGGCAACCCGGGCGCCGTCCTGCTCGCGGCAGAGGCGGCCCTGCGCAGCGGCGCCGGCAAGGTGCAGGTGGCGACGGTCGGGACGACCGCCACGCAGGTCGCCGTCTCCCTGCCGGAGGCGTTCGTCACCGGTCTGCCCGCGACGGGCGACGAGATCTCGGCGGCGGCCGCGGGGCGCGTCGCGGAGCAGGCGTCCGGCGCCGACGCGGTGCTCGTGGGCCCCGGCATCGGGGACCCCGACGCTGCGCTCGCGCTGCTCGAGGCGCTCGTGCCGCTGCTCGAGGTGCCGCTCGTCGTCGACGCCCTCGCCACGGCCTTCCTCACGCAGCACCCCGACGGCCTCGGCGCGCTCGCGGCGGGATCGGTCGTCACCCCCAACATCGGCGAGCTCTCGCTCGTCATCGGCGCCGACGAGGACGAGGTCGCGGCCGACGTGCCGGCGGCGGCCTCCCGGATGGCCCGCGCCACCGGCGCGACGGTCCTCGCCGGGTCGGACGTGTCGCACGTCGTCGCACCGGACGGCCGCACCTGGACGCTCGGGTCCGGGGCGCCCGGGTCGGCCTCGGCCGGGTCGGGGGACGTCAAGGCCGGGGTCGTGGCCGGGCTCCTGGCACGCGGGGCCGAGCCCACCCAGGCCGCCGTGTGGGGGGCCTACCTCCACGACGGCGCGGGCGAGCGGCTGACGTCCGAGGTCGGTCGGGTCGGCTTCCTCGCCCGCGACCTCGTGTCGCGCCTGCCGCGCATCCTCGACGAGGTCGAGACCTGACCGGCTCGTGCCCGCCGGCCGGGCGTGCGTGCGGCGTCGACCCCCGAGCGTGGGGCGTGCCGCCCGCGGATGTGGCGCTCCAGGGCAAACGCAATGGTCAGAGGGCTGAACGGGTGAACCGCTGGGCCGTTCGGCCCACCCGCCGCCCGGTCCCGCCCGCGCGCCGGGACCCGCTCGTAGCGTCGTTGGTCGAGGACCATCGTCGGCCGGAACCCCTGCTCCGACCGGCCCGGGTGTCGCCGAACCCCACCAGCACCCGGGGCCCTCGCGATCCCTGTGATGGTGGGGGCGGGGCGCCCAGGCACATGGAGTCGCTCCTCGGGGTGAAGTCCTCTCACGAGGGCGGGGCGCACCGGCGTCCCAACCCGACAGGTCACGTTCCGTAGGCGGCCCACCCGGAAGGAACGTGCCCGAATGTCCGCCCTCAGACGACCCACCACCCTGCTCGCCGTCCCCCTGCTCGCGCTCGGCCTCGCCACCGCCGCCGCGCCCACCGCCACCGCCGCCGGCTCCTCCCTCGGGTGGGGCGGCCACACCAACGGCAAGATCCCCGCGTCCGCGCTGTGCGCCATCCCCTGGGACAGGACCGACAGCCTGCGCTGCGACGCGACGCGCAAGCTCACCTCGCTCAACACGGCCTACAAGGCCCGATTCGGCGCCAACCTCTGCATCAACGACGCGTACCGCTCGTACACGAAGCAGGTCGCGCTCTACAAGAAGTACGGGTCGCCGCGCGCGGCCAAGCCCGGCACCTCGACCCACGGCTGGGGACTGGCCGTCGACCTCGGCTGCGGCGTCGGCGCGTACAGCGGCGCCCGCTACAAGTGGATGGCCAGCGTCGGCCGCAAGTACGGATGGGCGCAGCCCACCTGGGCCGTGGCCAAGGGCTCGAACCCCGAGCCGTGGCACTGGCAGTTCTTCGGGACCGCCCTGCCCACCCCGCCGCCGCCCGCGCGGAAGCCGCCGGCCCCCAAGCCGCCGGCTCCCAAGCCGCCGGCTCCCAAGCCGCCGGCGCCGCCGGCCCCGGCGGTCACCACCGGGTCGCTCTCCGTCACCGGCACCTGGCCGCGGACGGCGACGTTCACCCTCCGCGTCAAGAGCACCGGCAAGGCCGTGGCCGGCGCGCGCGTCAGCATCGACACCCGCGACCTCGGCTCGACCCAGTTCCGGACCGTGCGGACGGCGACGACCGACTCCGCCGGCCGCGTGGCCTGGACCCAGGCGCCCGAGACGCCGACCGTCGTCCGCTTCACGTTCGCCGGCTCGAGCACCGCGAAGCCGGCGACCGGGACCACGACGCTGACGACCGTGACCCGGCTCCGCAGCCGTCTCACCGACGGACGTCGCCACCCGCTCGTCGTCGGGCGCCTGACGACGCCCGCCGGCGACCGCCTCGACGGCCGGACCGTGACCCTGCAGCGCCGGGTCGACGGCTCGTCCACCTGGACGACCGAGGACACCCTCGAGACCAACGACGACGGCTGGGTGTGGGCCCGTGTCGACCGCGACGTCGACTCCACCTACCGCTTCGTGTTCGCCGGGGCCGACGGGTACGTCGGCTCGGTGGGCGACGAGGTCGAGGTCTCGGAGAGCGGTCGCTGACCGCCGCTCCCCGCACACCCACCGCAGGGCCGGTCGCCGTCGCGACCGGCCCTGCGGCGTACTCGTCTCTGCGCGAGCCATTCCCGCATCCGAACGGCGAGGACGTCCCGGGCTCGCCGGCACGCCGGACCACCGCCCCCGACGACCCTCAGAGGTGGGCGCGGGCGATGACGCGGCCGAGCTCCTCGAGCAGCACCTCGGGCTCCGCGTGGCACCGGGCGAGGTCGCTCTCGATGTCGAGCAGCGCGTACGCCGCACCCACCCCCATCGAGCGCAGCCCGGCCTCGTCGAGCTGCCGTGCGCCACACACGGCGACGACGTCGCACCCCGCGGCGCGCGCCCGCGCCGCGACCCCGGCGGGGGCCTTGCCCGCGAGGGTCTGCACGTCGAGCGCCCCCTCCCCCGTCACGACGAGCGGGGCGCCGCGCAGCCGCTCGTCGATCCCGACCAGCTCGAGGACGACCTCCACGCCGGACCGGACCTCGGCGCCCAGCGCCGCGAGGACGGCGAAGCCCACACCGCCCGCGGCGCCGGCCCCCGGCGTGGCCCGGTGGTCGGTCCCGGTGGCCGCGTCGACCACGTCCGCCCACGCCTCCAGCGCGCGCTCCACGACCGGCAGGTCGTCGGGACGCAGACCCTTCTGGGGGCCGTACACCGCTGCCGCACCGCGCGGTCCGAGCAGCGGGTTGTCGACGTCGCACGCCAGCACCAGGCGGGCCTCGGACAGCCCCGGGTGCAGCGTCCGCAGGTCGAGGGCCGCGACCCGGTCGGGCCGGGCACCCGGGTCGGGGACGGGCGCGCCGTCGGCGCCGACGAGGCCGGCGCCCAGCCCGAGGAGAAGGCCGGCGCCGCCGTCGGTGCTCGCACTGCCGCCGACGCCGAGGCAGATGTCGCGGCACCCGGCGTCGAGGGCCGCGGCGAGCACCTCGCCGGTGCCGCGCGTCGTCGCCGCCCACGGGGCCGGTCGACCCCCGGGCAGCAGCGCCAGGCCGGTGGTGTGCGCGAGCTCGACGACGGCCCGGTCGCCCCGACGGGCGTAGGCGGTCGCCACCGGCTCTCCGGTGGGTCCGGCCGCGGTCACCGGCACCAGCTCGTAGCCCGCCGCCACCGCGGCCGCGAGGGTGCCGTCGCCGCCGTCCGCGACGGGGACGACGTCCACCTCGACATCGGGTCGGACCGACAGCAGGCCGCGCCGGACCGCCTCTCCCACACCGTCGGACGAGAGCGAACCCTTGAACTTGTCCGACGCGACGACGACCCTGTGCTGCCGCGGGGCGTGGCCCGCGGCGGCCTTGGGATGCACGTCAGCCCCCGAGCGCGGTGCTGTCGCGCAACCGCACCTCCGCCGCCACGGACACCCGGCGGGCCGACGCGGCGCCGTCCAGCGCGAGCTCGGCGGCCCGGGCGCCGATGGCGCGCAGGTCCAGCGCCACGGTGGTGAGCGTGGGGGTCACGTCGAGCAACGTCGGGATGTCGTCGAAGCCGGCGACGGCGACGTCCTCGGGCACCCGCAGCCCGAGGTCGCGACACGCGGCGAGGACCCCGAGCGCCATGACGTCGGACACCGCGAAGACGCACAGGGGCCCGGGGTCGTCACCACCCTCGAGGACCGAGCGCACGGCGTCGTAGCCACCTGCGCGCGAGAAGTCGCCGCGGACCGACCACGCGACTCGCTCCGGCCCGACCTCCCGACGGAAGGCGTCCGCGCGGTCGACCGAGGTGCGCAGCCAGCGAGGGCCCTCGACGACGGCGAACCGCCGGTGCCCGGTCTCGACGAGGGCCCGGGCCAGGCGGCGGGCACCCCCGGCGTTGTCCGGCACGACGGCCGGGAACCCCTCGAACTGCTGCCCGACGAACGCCAGGCGACCGCCGTTGCGCTCGTACATCCGGCAGGCCGCGACGAGCTCGCGGTGGGCGCCGTCGGCGCTGCGCCGTCGGGAGCCCGCGAGGATGATCGCCTGGGTGCGCTGCGCGGCGAGGGAGCGCACGGCGGCCGTCTCGAGCTGTGGGTCGCGGCCGGTGCTCGCGAGGAGGGTCTGCTTGCCCAGGGGCTGCGCGACCGACTGGACACCGCCGGCGATCGTCGAGAAGTACGGGTCGGCGATGTCGTGGACGACGAGCCCGACGAGGTCGCTCGTCGCCCGCGCGAGGGCCTGCGCCTGGGCGTGCGGGACGTAGCCCAGCGACTCGGCGGCGGCGCGGACGCGGGAGGCGATCTCCGGTCCGGGATGGCGGTCGGACCCGTTGAGGACGCGGGAGGCCGTGGCGAGGGAGACGCCGGCACTCCGCGCGACCTCCTGCAGCGTCGTCGCCATCGTGGCCCCTTTCGTCGTCGCTGGCCGAGCCCAGTGTGCTGGGTCGGTGGTCGTCGGGCGACCACCTGCGTCCCACGACGTGGTTAACACACCTCAGAGCAGACCATGCCGTTCGGGAAAGCGCTATCCGCAACAGGAGCCGCGCTCCCGTCACCCCAGGAGCCTTCGCCAATGGCGACGAATTCCACGCTCGCCCGACCCGCCCCGCCGGCGCCCCGGCCACGCACCCCGCGCACGGGGACCCTGCTGCGGTCGTACGGCCGACCCGCCGCGTTCGTCGCGGCGGTCCTCGTGCTCTGGTGGCTCCTCACGTCGGTGACCTCGAGCCTGCCAGGGTACCTCGTGCCCTCCCCCGGCGACACGTGGGAGCGCTACGCCGCCCTCGTGGCGCCGCACCTCGTGGCCGAGGCCCCCCAGCCGGTCTGAGCGCATGCCCACGCAGGGCCGGTCGCCGTCGCGACCGACCCTGCGGGCGCCCAGCACCTAGGGTGGTCCGGATGAGCGCCCGCGAGCGTGCCGACGTCGCGGCCGCCCCTTCCCCGGACCCGTCCGACGGGTCGCCCTGCCACGACCATGTCGTCGTCTCGCTGCCGTCGCACAGCATGCCGGCGCGGCTGCTCGAGCGGCACGCGTCGCACCTGCCGGCCCTGGAGCACCGCGCCCTCCTCGACGGCCTCGTCACGGCGCACGACCCCGCGGCGCGGGTGGTCGTCGTCACGAGCAGCGAGCCGGCGCCGGAGGTCCTCGACCACTACGCACGCCTCGCGCGGCCCGACGACCCCGACGACGCGCGCCGCCGGGTCACGTGCCTCGTCGTGCCCGACGACGGCCCGCGTGGCATCGCCGCCAAGCTACTCGACCGGCCCGACCTCCTCGACCGGCTGCGCCGGCAGGTGGGCGCCACCCCGGCGGTCATCGAGCCGTGGAACGTCACCGACGACGAGCTCGCGGTGGCGCAGGCCCTCGGCGTCCCCCTCAACGGCGGTCCCGCCGAGCTGTGGCCGCTGGGCTTCAAGAGCGCCTCGCGCCGCCTGTTCCGCGAGTGCGACGTGGCCGTCCCGGTGGGGGTCGAGGCCGTCCGCAGCAGCGACGAGGTGGCGGTGGCGGTCCGGACCATCCTGCGGGAGAGGCCGCTGGTCGAGCGGGTGGTCGTCAAGCTCGACAACTCCGGTGCAGGAGAGGGCAACCTCGTCCTGCCGGTGCGGGAAGACGAGGGCCGACCACTGCCCGACGAGGCGCTCGTGGCCGCTCTCGCGCGGCTCTCCCCGCCCGCGTTCCTGCGGGACCTGTCGCTCGGTGGCGTCGTCGAGGAGCTGGTGACCGGCGAGGTCGTGGGCAGCCCCAGCGCCCAGGTCGAGATCGGCCGGGACGGGGAGGTCGTCGTCCGCGCGACCCACGAGCAGCTCCTCGGCGGAGAGGACGGGCAGGTCTTCATCGGCAGCCGCTTCCCGGCCGATGCGGCGCACGCGGCCGAGGTCGCCACGCAGGCGGCGGCCGTGGCGCGCCGACTGGCCGAGCGCGGCGCCGTCGGCTGGCTCTCGGTCGACTTCGTCGCGGCCCGGGGAGCGGGCGGGCGGACGCTCGTGGCCGTCGACCTCAACCTGCGCAAGGGCGGCACGAGCCACTCGTACGCCGCGCTGCGCCACCTCGCGCCCGGCGTCTACGAGACCCAGAGCGGCCGGTGGCTGGCCGACGACGGCGGGGAGCGGCACTACCGCTCGAGCGACGACGTCGAGGTCGGGCGGGGCGTCACGGCTGCGCGCGTCATCGCGGCATTGGAGGCCGCCGGGCTCGCGTTCGACCCGGTCGCGCGGACCGGCGTGGTCCTGCACATGTTCCCCTCGCTGGACGACCGGGGAACCGTCGGGGCGACGGCGATCGGGCGGACCGCGGAAGAAGCCGAGCGGCTCTTCGACGCCGCGTCGGCCGCCCTCCGGACGGCCTAGCGGCCCTCCGCCGACCCCGCACGTGCGGGCTTTCCGCGCGCCGCCAGGGGTTCGGACAGCGACAACCCCGCACGTGCCGGCTTTCCGCGGTCTCTGGCGGGTCCGGACAGCGACAACGCCGCACGTGCGGGCTTTCCGCGGTCTCTGGCGGGTCCGAACAGCGACAACCCCGCACGTGCGGGCTTTCCGCGCGCCAACAGGGGTTCGGACAGCGACAACCCCGCACGTGCGGGCCGGATGCACGCCGGCCGCTCATCCTCCACGTGACGTCCGGCGGAGCATCACGTCAGACGATGGTGGGCAGCGCCCCGCCGTCGGCCCGCAGCGCCGCGCCGTTCGTCGCCGAAGAGCGCGGGCTCGCGAGGTAGAGCACGAGCGAGGCGATCTCGTCGGGCTCGATGAACCGCTGGAGGAGGCCGCGGTGGTCGGGCCCGACGATCGCGGCACGCAGGTCGTCGACCGGCACGCCCTGTGCCCGGCTCACCTCCGCCACCGCGTCGGCGACGCCGTCGGACCAGGTCGGCCCGCCGAGGACGGTGTTGACCGTCACGCGGCTCCCTCGGGTCAGCTTCGCCAGGCCGTTGGCGAGCGCGAGCGCCCCGGCCTTGGTGACGCCGTAGTGCAGCATGTCGGCGGGGACGTCGACCGCGGACTCGGTGTTGACGAAGACGATGCGCCCCCATCCCCGCTCGAGCATCGGCCCGATCACGCTGCGCGACAGGCGCACCGCGCTCATGACGTTGACCTCGAAGTACCGCAGCCAGTCCTCGTCGCGAAGGTCCTCGAAGCGCGCGACCTCGAACACCCCGACGTTGTTGACGAGGACGTCGACCGGCCCGAGGGCCGCGATCAGCCCCTCCACCTGTGCGGCGTCCGCGAGGTCCGCCGCGATCCCGCTGACCCGCCCGCCCGGGCGGTGCGCGCGCAGCCGCTCGACGGCCTCGGCCACCCGCCGCTCGTCCCGGCCGTTGACGACCACCTCCGCACCCTCGTCGAGCAGCCCTCGCGCGACGGCGTACCCGATGCCTCGGGTCGCACCGCTGACGAACGCCCGCTGGCCGGCCAGGTCCAGGTCCACGCTCTTCTCCGTCCTCGGCCTCCGGCCGAAATCACTTGCTTGAGCAAGTCAATGTAGGCCGGATGACTTGCTCGGGCAAGTCAATGACAACCGCGGACCAGACGCGGATGCGTAGGCTGCGGGCATGCCCGAATCCCCCGCCCCGCAGCGCCTCACGGGCGAGGCGCTCGAGACCTGGGCCGCGCTGGCCACCGTCCTGGAGTGGCTGCCGGCGGCGCTCGACGCGCAGCTCCAGCGGGACGCCGACCTCACCCACTTCGAGTACGGCGTCCTCTACGCGCTGGCGGAGGCCGAGGGTGGGGAGCTGCGCCTCAGCGTCCTCGCCGGGTACGCCAACAGCACGCTCTCGCGGCTGTCCCGGGCGGCCACCCGGCTGGAATCCCGCGGATGGCTGCGCCGGTCGCCCGACCCCCGGGACGGTCGCTACACCCTCGCCACCCTGACGGCCGCCGGGCGTGACAAGGTCGAGCAGGCCACGCCGGGGCACGTCCGGCTCGTGCACGACCTGGTGCTCGACCGGCTCACCGCGGCGCAGGCCCGTGGGCTGCGCGAGGCCAGCCGGCGCATCGTCCGGGCCATCCGGGACGACGGGGGCTGGGCCGTCCCGCCGGAGGCCCCGCAGGGCTGACCGAGCCGGCACACGGCGGGTGTCGGTGCCCGCTGGTAGTCGTGAGGGCATGACCGACGTGCCCCTCCCCCTCTTCGGGGACGCTGACGGCGCCGACCGGGCGCGCTCCGGGGTGTCGTTCGCGGCGGCGCAGCGGCTGCGTCTGGACGAGCACTCGTGGGTCGAGCACGTGCCGGGCTGGCTCGCCGGCGCCGACGACCTGTTCGCCGAGCTGCTCGCCCTGCCCGGGTGGGAGCAGCGGCGGCGCCGGATGTACGACGAGGTCGTCACCGAGCCGCGGCTGACCGCCGAGTACCCCGACGTGCGCGCGGCACCGTCGAGGTTGCGCGAGCTGGCCGGCGAGCTGGGCGAGCACTACGGGGTCGACTACGACCGGCTCTGGCTCAACCTCTACCGCGACCACCGCGACAGCACCGGCTGGCACGGCGACGGGGCCTCGGCCCGCCGGCGCGAGTGCGTCGTCCCGGTGCTCAGCCTCGGCGCGCCGAGGCACTTCCTCCTCCGGCCGACCGAGGGCGGTCCGAGCCGGCGGTTGCGCCCCGTGAGCGGCGACCTCGTCGTCATGGGTGGGCGCTGCCAGACCGACTGGCGGCACTGCGTCCCCAAGCAGGGCGCGGCGTCGGGCCCGCGCATCAGCGTCAACTTCGCCGCCTCCGGCCAGGCCGTCCCCGACCGCTGAGCCGCACGGCGCGGGACGGTCAGGAGGCGAACACCACGGTGTTGTCGACGTAGTGCCCGCTCACCGGGTCGATGTCCCCGCTCCAGCCCGCGAGCGCCGGGTCGGTGGGCACCTGCATGGTGCCGTCCTTCGCGATGCCGAGGTCGATGAGCCGCGACTCGACCCCGATGGCCGGGATGCGGATGGCGACCGGCTGCTGTGCCGCCGGTGTGTCCGAGCCGGCGGCGGGCACCGGGATGGACGCGTCGTTCGAGCCGGCGTCCCGGGCCGGCGCGCCCTGCGCCGCGTCCGCCCCGCCCGCCCCGCCGGACGCCGAGGCATCCGGGGCCGACACGGTCGGCGACGGCGCCCCGGTGCGGGCGGGGAGCGGGGCCAAGCTCGCCGGCTCGGGGCGCGTCGCCGCCTGGGCCGCGAGCGCGACCCCGATGGCCGGGATGCGGATGGCGACCGGCTGCTGTGCCGCCGGTGCGTCCGAGCCGGCGGCGGGCACCGGGATGGACGCGTCGTTCGAGCCGGCGTCCCGGGCCGGCGCGCCCTGCGCCGCGTCCGCCCCGCCCGCCCCGCCGGACGCCGGGGCATCCGGGGCCGACGCGGTCGGTGACGGCGCCCCGGTGCGGGCGGGGAGCGGGGCCAGGCTCGCCGGCTCGGGGTGCGTCGCCGCCTGGGCCGCGAGCGCGACCCCGCCGACGAGCAGGAGCGCGGCGAGCACCGCGGCGACGCGCGCGAGCGGTCCCACCGGCGGGGCCGACCCGCTGCGGGCGAGCACCGCCCGGCGCCGGGAGGCCGGGGGCCGACCGATCCCGACCGCCCAGCCGGTGACCCGCAGCAGCGCCTCGAGGACGATGCGACCGCTCATCTTCGAGGTGCCCTCGGCGCGCTCGGTGAAGGTGATCGGGACCTCGGCGAGGCGCAGCCCGAGCCGGTGGGCGACGTACGTGGACTCGATCTGGAAGGCGTAGCCCTCGCTGGCCAGGCTCGCGGGGTCGATCATCTCGAGCGCCGAGCGCCGGAAGGCGCAGAAACCGGCGGTCGCGTCACCGACGCCGAGCCCGAGCATCAGGCGGACGTAGAGGTTCCCGCCACGGGAGGGAGCACGCCGGCTCGGCACACCACGGCGCCCCGCCCGACCTAGTGGTCGGACGGGGCGCCGTGGTGTCGGTTCGGCGGCTGTGGCGTCAGCTCCCCCTGCGGAGCCGGCCAGGCCACCTGGCCTCCAGTCCGGTCCACCGCGAGCCCCTGCGCCCTTGGTGGTTCGTCCGTCCTCACCGGTTCCGCCGTGCACGGAGTGGGTGAGTACTGACCCGAACTGCTGGATTCACTTGTCGTCCCGAAGACTTCTCGGGTGGCTTCCCTGCCAAGCCCTGTGGGCTGTCGCAGACCGGATTTCGTCGGGCCCCTGCGACCCTCTGTCCTGCCCTTCTGCTGACGATGACTTTACCGGGCCTTTACTCTCGGCGCTCGGATTGGATGGGTTCCGCCCCGAAGATCGGCCGAACGGATGAGTCAGAAATATCCACCTGAGTACACTCATTCCGAAGCATTGTGCCGAGACCGCCACGGATACAGCGGGATCGCCCCCGAGAGGCCGACCGTGGAGAGCGCTGCGTGCCTCTTGGATGCTGAGACCAACCCCTGCACCGTCCCCGTCGAAAAGGGTCCCCCAGTCCCGTCACTGCGACAGGACGAGGTCAAGCCGGTCGAGCAGCGCCTCGAGCGACCGCTCGAACTCCTCGACCGTGTGGTCCTCGGAAAGGAGCGGGGCGGTCCGCAGGATCGTGGGGAAGTCCTCGACCGACACCTCCTCACCCGGCGGGCGGACGGCAGCGCCGCCCTCGTCGAGCGGCTCCTCGACCGGCGAGGTCGTGGCCCCGAGCGTCGCGACCTCGAGCAGCAGGTGGCCGAGGAGGAAGCTCGTGAAGACGCGGTAGGCCTCGACGGCCTGGCCGTCGGTGAAGCCGCGGCGGGTCAGCCCGTCGAGGAACCCCTCCACCACGCGCAGGCTGCGCAGCGGCGGCCGCAGCCACGGCGCCGCCGGGTGGCGGGTCGCGACCAGCGGGAAGACCGCCGGGTGCGCGACGGCCAGCGAGCGCACCGAGTGCGCCATCCACTGCAGGAACGCCTGCCAGCCGTCGGCCGGCTCGAAGAGGTCGCCCGGGTCGACCGCGATGGAGTCGACGAGCGAGTCGACGATCGCCTCGAGCAGGTCTTCGCGCCCGTTGACGTGGCGGTAGAGCGCCATCGCCTCGACCCCGAGCCGCGCCCCGAGGGAGCGCATGGTCAGCGCCTCGAGCCCTTCGGCGTCGATCATCGCGATGGCCTCCTCGACCACCACGGCCCGGTCGAGCGGGCGGCGCGGCTCGGCCCTCTCCTGCGGCGACAGCTCGTCCGTCGGTGGCATGCGACCTCCTCGCGGGTGTCACCCCACCCTGCCACGGGGGCGCGACACCGGGGTCCGGAGCGGGACGCGGCCGGCCGCGGCGGTCCGATGTTTACGTCGTAAACATCGGGGGTAGGCCCCGAGGGTGCCGCTCTCGGCGCGCCCCGTGAGCCGCCTCCAGCGGCCCCTTCGAAAGGTTTTCCATGAACGACGCACTGCGCGACGCCCTGGCGGCGGTCGCCACCTTCGTCCCCAGGTTGCTCCTGTTCCTCGTCATCCTGCTCATCGGCTTCGTCGTCGCGAAGGCCCTGGCCAAAGCCGTCTCGGCCGTCCTCACGCGCGTCGGGTTCGACCGCGCCATCGAGCGTGGCGGCATCGGCCGGATGCTCGAGTCCTCGTCGTACGACGCCTCCGACATCCTCGCGAAGATCGTCTACTACGCGATCCTGCTCTTCACCCTGCAGCTGGCCTTCAGCGCCTTCGGGCCCAACCCCATCAGCGAGCTGCTGACCGGCGTCATCGCCTTCCTGCCGCGCGTCTTCGTCGCCATCGTCATCGTCGTCGTGGCCGCCGCCATCTCGGCCGCGGTCAAGGGCCTGATCCAGAACACGCTGGGCGGCCTGTCGTACGGCAAGGTCCTCGCGAACATCGCCGGCGTCTTCATCCTCGGCCTCGGCGTCATCGCCGCGCTCAACCAGGTCGGCATCGCGACGACCGTCACGACCCCCGTGCTCGTCGCGGTCCTCGCGACCATCGGCGGCATCCTCGTCGTCGGTGTCGGTGGCGGGCTCGTCAAGCCGATGCAGTCGCGCTGGGAGCGCTACCTCGGCACGGTCGAGGACGAGGCCCCGAAGATGCGCGCCCACGTGGCCGCGTCGCCGAGCGTCGAGGACCAGGCCCGTGACGCCGCGCGCCAGGCGCGCGCCGCGACCCAGCCCACCTCGGCGTCCGACGCCAGCACCCCCCGCTGACCGCCATGGCCACCCCTCACGAGGACAGGACCACCGTGGACCACACCGAGACCCCCCGCGACACCGTGCCGCGCGACGCCGCACCCACGCGCCACGAGGTGCTCGACGCCGAGCAGGAGCGGTACGGCGGCATCAAGGTCGGCTCGGCCTTCTTCGGCTGGCTGACCGCCACCGGCTCCGCCGTGCTCCTCACCGCGCTCGTGGCCGCCGCCGGCACCGGCGTCGGCATCGCGACCGGCACCGACGTCCAGGACGCCGCGGACCGCGCCACCAGCGACCCCACCACCGTGGGGCTGGCCGGCGGGATCGCCCTGCTCGTCGTCCTCTTCGTCGCCTACTACTGCGGCGGCTACGTGGCCGGCCGGATGGCCCGCTTCAACGGCGCCAAGCAGGGCCTCGCCGTCTGGCTCTGGGCCCTGGTCATCGCGCTCGTCGTCGCCGTCCTCGGGCTCGTCGCCGGTGACCGGTACAACGTGCTCGGCCAGCTCAACAGCTTCCCCCGGCTGCCCGTCGGCGAGGGCGACGTCGGCACCGCCGGCATCCTCGCGCTCGTCGGTGTCGCCGTCGTCAGCCTGCTCGGGGCCGTCCTCGGCGGCCTCGCCGGGATGCGCTTCCACCGCAAGGTCGACCGCGCCGGTCTCGGCGACTGACGCGTGACCGGACGGGGCGCCCTCGCACCGAGGGCGCCCCGTCACCGGCCGGCGGAGGCAGGATGCGTGGCCCGCGCCGCCGGTGGGTAGAGCCGGTGGGATACCGACCCGCGGGGCAGCGGCCCCGTCCCACCATCCCGGGAGTGACGTCCGTGCCCCTCGCTGTCCCGCCTGCTGCCGCACCCTGCGTGCTCGTCGACCAGCCGGAAGGGGTCCGCACGGTGGCGGTGGTGCCCGGTGCGCACGCGTACTCCCGGACGGTCATGCCCGTCGAGGCCGGCTTCGCCGCGCTGCCGGACCCCCATCCCGACCTGGACGGTGAGGTGGCCGGGGCTCGCTGGTGGCCGCCGCGGATGCTCACCCCCGAGTGGGTCGCGCGCTCCGACTTCGACCTCATGCACGTCCACTTCGGGGTGGAGCAGGTGCCGCTGTCCACCCTCGAGCAGACGGTCCGCGCCCTGCGGGAGACGGGGCGACCGCTCGTGCAGACCGTCCACGACCTGGAGAACCCCCACCTGCACGAGCAGGCCGGCCACGAGGAGCGGCTCTCCCTCCTGGTCGAGGCCGCCGACACGGTGCTGACGCTGACCCCCGGGGCCGCGGCCGAGATCGAACGACGCTGGCACCGAACGGCATTCGTCGTGCCGCACCCGCACCTCGTCCCGCTGACCACGATGCGCGCAGTGCGTGTCTCGCGGGCGGCCGCACCCGCGGGGCGCCCGGTCGTCGGGACGACGCTGAAGGACCTGCGGGCCGGCACGGACGCTCTCGGCCTGCTGCCGGCGCTGCGCCACCTGGCCCGGGCGATGCCCGAGGTCGACGTCTGCGTGTGGCTGCACGAACGGACCTGGAACGCACCGCCGGACGACCGGGCCCGTCAGGTGTGCCGCGCCCTGGCCGAGGCCGCTGTGGACGGCGTCCGGCTCGTCGTCCACCCGCCCATGGACGACGACACCCTCTGGTCGCACCTGGCGTCGCTCGACGTCGCCGTCCTGCCCTACCGGCACGGGACGCACTCGGGCTGGCTGGAGGCGTGCCACGACCTCGGGACGAGCGTGGTCGCGCCGGACGTCGGGCACCTCGTCGACCAGGGGCCGGAGGGCGTCTATCGGTGGCGCCCGGGCGGCGCCGACGAGGCGTCGCTGCTCGCCGCCGTCGAGGGTGCCCTGAGGACGCGCGCCGCAGGTCTCCCGGGTGCCGATGCCGACGCCCGCGCGCGGCAGGTCACCGAGGTGCGCGACGCGCACGCGCAGGTGTACGCCGCGCTCCTCGCCCGGGGGTCCGCAGGATGAGCGAGGCGATGGCCCCGCAGGTCGACGACCTGCCGGTGCACTGGCTCCCGGGTCCCGACCGGCACGGGGTCACCCTGCTGGCCCGCCAGGTGGCCGACGCGGCCGGCGCCCCGGTCGTCCGGGGCCACGAGGTGCCCGCCCGGCTCCACGGCCGCCCGGTCCATCTCCATTTCTCCACCGGCCTGTTCGGCTCCCCGGAAGCGGCCCGGGACGTCGTGGACGCGTGGGCGGCCGGGACCCGGCTGAGCCTCACCCTGCACGACGTCCCGCAGCCGGCCGAGGGGTCGCGATGGGGGCGGCGGGCGGCGGTCTACTCGCACCTGGTGGCGCGCTCGTCCGCATGGGCGGTCAACAGCCGCTGGGAGGCGACCCTCGCCGCGGCGGCCCTGCCGGAGGCGCCCCGCGGCCCTGAGGTCATCCCGCTCCCCATCGTGCTCGAGCCCCGGGCCACCGGTCCGACGCGAGCCGTGGGCGCAGACTCGGCCGTCCTGCCGCCTCGTCCGCCGCGGGCCCGGGACGGGTGGATCGGGATGCTCGGTTGGGTCTACCCCGACAAGGGCCATGAGGAGGCCATCGAGCTCGCGGCGGCCCTGCACTCGACCGGCCGCGCCCTCGGTGTCGCCGCCCTCGGGGGTGTGGTCGCCGGCCACGACGAGCTCGCGGACGATCTGGCGCGCCTCGCCGACCGCCTCGGGGTGGCGTGGCACGTCACCGGGTACCTCGACGACGACGCCCTGGTCCGGGCGATGCACGAGACCACGGTGCCGGTGGCCGCCCACCGGCATCCGTCGGCGTCCGGATCGGTCAACAGCTGGGTCGCCGCGGGCCGGCGACCCCTCCTGCGGGAGCACCCCTCCACCATCGAGCTCGACGAGCTCCGTCCGGGCGCCCACCTCGTCCGTCCTCTCGACGCCTGGCCCGCCGAGGTCGCCCTGGCCATGGACGACCCGGCGCGGACCTGGCTGCCCCGCGACTACCGGCCGCCCCACACGCTGGAGGACGTGGTGCACGCCTACCGGTCCTGGTGGGCGCGGTGAGCCCGCAACCCCCCTGGGGCGCACCCGTCCCGGGCAACCGCTGGGACCTCGTCGAGGGGCAGGACGCTCCGGTCCGCAGCGTCGGTGTCGTGGTGCTCCACTACCGCCAGCAGCGCGAGCTCGACCGCACCCTCCACGCGCTCGCGCGCCAGGACTACCCCGCGGACGCGGTCGAGGTGGTGGTCACCGACGACGGCAGTGACCCGCCCCCGAGCGTCCCCGACGGCGTGCGCCTGGTGACCCAGGAGGACCGCGGCTTCCGGGCGGCCGCCGCCCGCAACGCCGGTGCTCGGCGGACCCGGGCCGACGTGCTCGTCTTCCTCGACGCCGACTCCACACCCGAGCCGTCGTTCCTCCGTGCCGTCACCCGGCTCCCGCGGCTGCTGCCGGAGGCCGTCGTCGTCGGTCGGCGACGGCACGCCGACCTCGCGACCGTCCCGGTGGAGGCGCCCGTCGAGACCAGCGGGCCCGCGCACGAGCTGGCCGAGCCGGCGTGGCTGCGGGAGGCGTACTCCGGCTCGGCCGACCTGCTCCACGCGGACGCGCTGTCGTTCCGTCACGTGATCTCGGCGGCCGTGGCGTGCAGCCGTTGGTGGTTCGACCACGTCGGTGGCTTCGACGAGGGGTTCACCACCTACGGCGGCGAGGACTGGGAGTGGGCCGCGCGGGCCTGGGAGGCCGGGGGCCTGCTCGCCCACGCCCACGACGCGACCGTCTGGCACGACGGCCCCGACGCGGGCGAGGAGCCCCGGGACTGGGGACGCGAGGACGCCGCTCACACGAAGGACCTGGAGTCGCTCGCCGTCGCCAGCCGCGTCGGCGTCCCCGGGGTCACCACGCGCGCCCTCGACCTGGGGGCGGACGACGTGGTCGTGACGGTGTCACCCTGGTTCGACCTCGCCGCCCTCGTCATCACGCTCGACCCCCTCCTCCAGGCCGCCCCGACCGCACGACTGCTCCTCGACGAGGCCCACGCCGCGCTGCTGCAGCACGAGCGTCGGGTGCGTCCTCGACCCGAGGGGGACGCGGACGGCGTCCCCGATGTGGCGCTGCTGGACGCGGCCGGGCGCTACCGGCGCCACGTCCACGTCCACGCGCCCGCCCACGCCTCCCCCGCCACCTGGCACCGGCTGCTGTCCGACGTGGACCGCGCCGGTGCCCCCAAACGGGTCACCGTCGAGCACGACGGCCGACCGCTCCTCGAGGTCCGGTCGTTGCGCGCGCTGCGCCGGGCCGCGCTGTGGGACCGGCCGGACCTCGTTGCACCGCAGCTGCTTTCCTCTGTGGCCGCGGACGTTACGCCGACAGGTTCCGGTGTGGCGGGTCGTCTGCTGAAGGCCGGGCTCGCGGGACCAAAGGGAGCGGGCCGGTCGCGCGGTCAGAACGCGTAGGAGAACCGCTCGAGGTCCGCGACGTGGGCGGTCTGCACGAGAGCTCGGCTGCGGGCGTCGTACGCCCGCCAGTAGGCCCGCTCGCGGTCGGTGACGTTGGTGGCCGCAACCGTGAGCTCGAGGCCGAGGAGGCTGCGGAGGTCCTCCTCGAGGTGCTCCATCCGCAGCACGACGTCGGCCTCGTCGACGTGGCCGCGGTTGACGCGCCGCTCACCGGAGCCGTCGACGGCCAGCGCCAGCCACTGGTTGAACTCGAGCGTCACGGCATCCACGATCCGTCCGACCGCGCCGGGGGTGGCGTACACCCACGAGTCCGGCTGCCGCAGCTCGTGCACCCAGCGACGGCGGGTGCGTTCGTACTCCGCGACGTAGAAGTCGAACGGGTTGCGGGTCGTGGTGACCACGCGCAGCCCGTGGTCCGGCGCCAGGAACCCGGCACCGACCAGCTGGGCCGCGGTCGCGTGCTTGACGTCGATGCCCTCGACCCGCACTGCGTCGGCGGCAGGTACCTCGACGACGCCGCCCTGCGCGAACAGGGCCTCGCGCAGGGCCGTGCTGGCCGTGCCGGGTGCGGCCGTGAACAGCAGCCCCCGCCCCGCGTCGAGCAGCGCCATCAGCGGATCCCGTCGACGACGAGGAGCATGGCGCAGGAGGCAGGTGTCATGGGTCGAGTCTCGGTGACGGCACCATCACGTCGCGTGATCGGTGCACGGGGATCGGGACCAGGAGAGGACGCCGAGGACCGACGTCGTGGGGTCGGGTCTGCACGTAGTGGTGGACCCGGTCGGATCGATGCTGCCCGGCGTGCCGGTCAGGGGAGCACGAGCGCCCGCACGCCGGTCGGCTCTCGCTAGGGTGCGACGGCAGGGCCCGAGGGAAGGTGCGCCACGTGGAGGTGTCGCCGCGCGCCGCATGAAGCAGGCCGGCATCTCGCCATCGAACGCAACTACGGCGACGAGCGCCGGCAAGGGCCGATGTCGACGGACGAGGCCATGGAGTGGCTCTTCGGGATCCGGGCTCGCGATAGCTCGAACGCGGGTGGCGCATTGGGGCGAACCGTGCCATGGCTCGTGGCGTCGCAGCTGGGGTCATCACCCCGGCTGCGACGCCATCAACGACACCACCGGGCGGAGCGAGGCAGCGGGGTGGAGCTGGCGGGGGGACTCGGGCCCTGGATGACCTCAGGCGCTACGGCGGACTCCCCGAACTTCGGTCAGTGAGCGCGCGGCTCGATGGGTTGACGGCTCCACGAATCCATCACGATGAGCGTCTTTGTTCCCGCCACCTTGCCGGTGCGCCGCATCGCGTTGACGACGCGCTGCAGGTGGCCCACGTCGCTCACCACGATGCGCACCACTGCATCGGGGTCGCCGGCGATGGTGAAGTACTGGCGCACCTCCGGCAGGTGCCGGAGCAGCTCGCTGACCTCGGCACTGTCGGTGTCTCCGTGGAGGCGGATCTCTGTGAAGGCCTCCAGCCGCCCGGATTTGCCTTCGTCCAACACCGCGACGTAGCCCTTGATGACGCCCGCGCGCTCCAGGCGCTCGATTCGCCGCGCCACCGGGGCGGCCGAGAGACCGACCTGACGCGCGATCTCGCTGACGGGGGTGCGGGCATGCGACGCCAGGAGCTCGAGGATCTGTCGATCAACCGCGTCCATCGCTCCTCCACCTCTCTCGCACGAAATCGTGCGCGGTTCAGCACGTTAGTGCCGTTCTCGTCGGGTCGCGTCAGCAGGAACCCATCAACCTAGGCCGAATTTGCGCACGATGCTGTTGGGTGGCCCAGCCGGGATGTCAAGGTCGCCCCGGGTGACCCCCATGACTACGAGTTCGCCGCATCGGTCGAACACCCGCTCCGAGGACGCTCCGGCTCACACGACTGCACGAGCGCCCGCGGGTCAATGACAACGACCACGGGACGACTCTCATGACCGACGCACCTCTCCGCGCCTCCCAGGCTCCCACCCGCGCCGATACCGACCTCCTCCACGAGGTGTCCGACCGCGTCCGTTGGATCGCCGCGGCGATGGTGGACGCCGCCAACCGCGGGCGTCCCAACTCTTCGGGAGTGAAGTCCGGCGGCCACCAGGCCTCCAGCGCCTCCATGGTCGAGATCATGGTGTCGCTGTACTTCTCCGAGCTGACCGCCACGGACCGGGTGTCCGTCAAGCCACACGCTTCACCGGTGCTCCACGCAATCAACTACCTTCTCGGCGACCTCGACGAGAAGTACTTGCCGCTGCTCCGGTCCGAGGGCGGACTCCAGTCCTACCCCAGCCGGCGTAAGGACCCCGACCGCGTGGACTTCTCCACGGGGTCGGTGGGCATCGGTGCGACCGCCGCCCTCTGGGCGGCGATGGCCCACCGCTATGTGAGCGCGCGCTTCCCGTCGGTCCCACCCGCGGGTCGCTTCGTCAGCCTGCTCGGTGATGCCGAGCTCGACGAGGGAGCGGTCTGGGAAGCGGTCGCCGACCCTTCCGTGCCTCGGCTCGGCGAGCTGCTGTGGATCGTGGACCTCAACCGCCAGTCGCTGGACCGTGTCGTCCCGGACATCCAGATCGCTCGTCTGCGTGGGATGTTCGAGGCGGCCGGGTGGCAGGTGATCACCCTCAAGTGGGGACGCGCCATCACCAAGTTGTTCTCCCGCCCCGGGGGAGCAGAGCTCCGGCGACGCCTCGAGGACATGCCCAACGAGGAGTACCAGCGCCTGCTGCGCGTTGGTCCCTCCGAGGTGAAACAGCGCATCGTGGGCCGCAGTGGAACCGGTGAGCTCACGGACCTGGTGGATTCGGTACCGGCGGAGGACTTGGCCCGGGCGGTGCGCGACCTCGGTGGCCACGACATCGGCTTGCTGCTGGACAGCTACAGGACGGTCGACACCACGCGCCCTACGGTGATCTTCGCCTACACGATCAAGGGCCGCGGCCTACCCACGGAGGGACATCCCAACAACCACTCCGCGCTGCTCACGGGTGACCAGATGAGCGAGCTGGCCAAGAGGTCGGGAACAGACCCCGAGGACCCCTGGGCGCGCTTCTCCGACCACTCACCCGCAGCGAGGCTGTGCACAGCCCGAAGTCGGCAGCTCGCTCGATCGGCCGGAGCACCGGGTCGCGCCGTCGCGATTCCCGAGAAGTTGTCACGGGCCTACCGAAGGCCGATCTCGACCCAGGCAGCACTTGGTCGGTTCCTGGTCGAGATCGCGAGGGCTGCCCCGGAGCTCGCCGAGCGCGTCGTCACCTGCAGCCCCGACGTCGCCTCCTCGACCAACCTCGGAGGATGGATCAACAAGACCGGGGTGTGGTCGGTCGCGACTCGTCCCGACTGGTTCTCGGACGATGCCGAGCGCGTCCTCAGGTGGTCCGAGGCCCCCAGCGGCCAGCACATCGAGCTGGGCATCGCGGAGGTCAACCTCGTCGGACTGCTCGGCGAGCTCGGTGCCACCTGGTCGCGCTGGGGAGAGCGGCTCATCCCGATCGCGACGCTCTACGACCCGTTCGTCGGCCGAGCGCTCGAGCCGTGGTCCTACGGCATCTACGCCGGCGGGCAGTCGATCCTCATCGGCACACCCTCGGGCGTGACTCTCGCCCCCGAGGGCGGCGCACACCAATCGATCACGACCCCCTCGATTGGTCTCGAGCAGCCAGAGTGCATCGCATGGGAACCGGCGTTCGCCCAGGACCTGGAGTGGACGATGCTCGCCGCGATGTCACGGGTCGGGATCGAGGGCGGCACCTCGTCCTACTTCCGCCTCTCGACCCGCCCGATCGACCAGACCCTGGCCCGCCTCCCCGAGAACGAGATTCTTCTGGAACGTCGACGTCGGCAAGCGGTCGCCGGTGGTTACCGACTGACGATCCACGAACCCTCCGCCGAGATCGTCACCCTGGCCGGTGTGGGGGCCGTGATGCCGGAGGTCCTCGAGGCGGCCGACGTCCTCTCCGAACGGGGGGTCACGGCAGGAGTGGTCTGCCTCACGAGCCCCGACCTGCTGTTCCGCTCGTTCACCCGACGGGGTGTGCTCGGACGCGCCGACGGTGACGGGATCATCGACATCCTCTTCCCCGCCGCCCACCCGGCACCCATCGTGACGGTGATGGACGGCCATCCGCACACGCTGTCCTTCCTCGCCGCTGCCCGAGGGGACCGCATCCGCTGCCTCGGGGTGGCCGAGTTCGGTCAGTCGAGCGACCTCGCGAGCGCCTACCGGCGGCACGGCATCGACGCCGGGTCGATCGTGGACGCCGCGCTGTCCCTGACCGGGCACTGACGTCTCACCTCCAGCAGGGAATCCGGTTCGGTACGGTGATCCGTCACGAAGGTCCGCTCCCGCCCGCCGCGCCGTCGTGCGCGAGGCATCGGCACGGCTGTCTCCATTGATGGCGACATCGAGCCCAGGCTTCAGACGCGAGTGCCACGCCGGCTCCCGACGGGTTCTCCGGGAGCCGGCGCGCGTCGCTGGATGTCAGAGCGCCGCGTACACCGCTTCCTCGAACTCGCCGTAGGTGCGCCAGGCGTCGTTCTCGGTGATGAAGGGCAGGGAGTTGGTGTAGATCGAGGCGCAGATGCCCGTCGTCCGGTCGACCCAGAAGTGAGTGTTGAACAGCCCGGCCCAGGCGCCGCTTCCTGCCCGGCGCCGCCCCGGCACGTCCTGGGTGTTGATCATGAGTCCGTAGCCCCAGGTCCAGCCCGGTCCGACGTGGAGGGTGTCGGTGGTCGCCGGATCGGCGGTGGGGATCTCCTCGGGGAACGGGATGTCACCGATCTGGCTGCGGAAGGCGTCATCGACCGTCTCCTGGTGGAGGATTCGGGTGCCGTCGAGCTCCCCGCCGCGGAGCAGGGCCCGCTCGAAGCGGATGTAGTCCCGCGGCGTCGAGTAGAGGCCGTGGCCACCGGCCCACCAGTCCGGTTCTTGGTTGAGGATCTCGCCGGCGGAGGTCCAGCCGCCGTCTCCTGGCACGTGGACCGTCACGAGTTTCTCGGTGCGGCCGGCGTCGAGTCGGAACATCGTGTCGTGCATGCCGAGCGGTTCGGTGACGTGTTCCTTGACGACGACGTCGAGCGTCGCGCCGGCGACCGCCTCGACGACCCGTCCGAGCCAGTCGGTGTTGATGCCGTAGACGAACGCCGTTCCAGGGTCCGTCGTCAGGGGCGCCTTGAAGGCGTCCATGGATCCGGGGACGACGTTGGGTGTGCCTGTGGCGGCCTCGAACCGGACCAGGTCCTCGTTCCAGAACCAGTAGCCCAGGCCGGTGGTGTGGGTGACGAGCTGGTGCACGGTCGCCTTCGTCGCGGGTGCTCGCAGTCGGGGGGTGTCGCCGTCCCACCCGTCGAGCACCTGGACGTCGGCCCACTCGGGGACGTACTCCTCGATGGGAGCGGCGAAGTCGAGCTCGCCGCGTTCCTTCTGCTGCAGGGCGCAGGTCGTCGCGACCATCTTCGTCATGGACATGATCCGGAACTGGGTCCATGTCGTCACCGGGTCCTCGGACTCGCCCTGGATGCGGACCCCCGCTCCTCCCTCGTAGAAGACCCCGTCGGCGTCTGCCACGATGGCCGCGACGTGCGGGACGGCACCTCGCTCCACAGCCGCCGCCAGCACCGCGTCGATCGCGTCGCCGTTGATGCTCCTCGTCATCGCGAACCTCCTCGTTCAGGCCGTCCGCGCCGTTGCGTCCGGTCACGGATGACGCTGCCCCACCGTCGTCCGGCTGGAAACCGACGGACGTCAGCAGTTCGGCGCCACCGACCCGCCACCTGGCGGTGGCGCCACGACGAGACCGCCAGGAACGCTGGCCAGTGCTGCTCGCCGCGGCTACCGTGCGAGAACCGGGCATCACCGCATCGCGGACGCCCTCGTGGACCAGGAGGTGGCGATGACCGTGGCCCCGGTGCTGCGCCCCGAGTTCGACGCCGAGCTGCGCGCCGGGCTGGCCGTCGTCGGCGGCATGTTCCCCCCGACGATCACCGCCGATCTCATCGACTTCATGCGCGTCTCCTATGCCTCGCCCCCGATGGACGACGTTCTGCGCGACCGTGGCATCGCGCGTGAGGAGCACGTCGCCCCGGGGCACCTCGGGGACCCCCTCCAGGTGTCGGTCCTGCGCCCACCGGGCCAGGACGGCCCGCGGCCGGCGGTGGTGTACGCGCACTCCGGCGGGCTGATGTTCGGTGACCGGTTCAGCGGTATCGACCTCGTCCTCGACTGGGTGGACCGGATGGGCGCCGTCCTCGTGACGGTCGAGTACCGCCTGGCTCCGGAGTTCCCCGACCCCTATCCCCGCGAAGACATGTACGCGGCCCTGGAGTGGACCGCCAGCCACGCGGACGCCCTCGGCATCCGGCCGGACCGGCTGGTCGTGGCCGGCGCGAGCGCCGGTGGCGGACTGGCCGCCGGCATGGCCTTGGCAGCACGCGACCGTGGCGGCCCGCCCTTGGTCGGGCAGGTCCTGGACTACCCGATGCTCGACGACCGCGGCATTACGACGTCGATGCACCAGTTCGACGGGGTGGGGGTGTGGGACCGGGTCAGCAACCAGACGGGGTGGCGGGCGCTGCTGGGGGACACCTGTGGAACCGAGGCCGTCTCCCCGTACGCGGCCCCGTCGCGTGCCGGGGACGTGCGTGGTCTTCCGCCGGCCTTCATCGACGTCGGGGCAGCCGAGGTCTTCCGCGACGAGGCGATCGCCTACGCCGACGCCCTGTGGAGGGCGGGAGGCGACGCCGAGCTGCACGTCTGGTCCGGTGCGTTCCACGCGTGCGACATCTTCGCGCCCCACACCGCGGTGGGCCAGAGCATGATCAAGGCCCGCAACACCTGGCTCGAGACGATCCTCGCGGACTGAGGGGGACTACGTGCAAGAGCTCCTCGGTCGCATCGCCCGGCTCGACCCCAGCGCCAGCCTCGGCCTGCGCGTCATCGCCTGCTTCGACGAGCTGGTCGTCGGGAACGTCAACACGCGGGCCCTGCTGTCGGCCGCTGCCTCGCTCGCGGGTTGCGTGGCCGGCTTCCACCAGGACCAACCGGTTCGTTCTCTGCGAGTGAACCCCCGAGGCGAGGTCCTCCGCGACACGACCGCACCTGTCCCCGCGACGGCCACCACCGCGGACGGGCTCTCCGTCTGGCTGGAGCGCGTTGGTGACGCCCTGCCCAACGACGCGATCATCGTGGAACGGCTTGCCCTCGCAGTGCGGATCCGGCACGGCCGCAGTCGAACCGGGTCCGACCACCGACGAGACCTCGGACGCCTGGTCGACGGGGACACCCCGGTCGACGAACGCTTGGCGGCCGCCGGGGCCCTCGGGCTCGGCGCATCCCGGCTCTACCGGCTCGTCACGGCACCCCTGTTCGCCGTCTGGGAGCGGCACCCCCGCGGCCCCGAGGACGTCGTGCCCACGGTCCATGGGCCGATCCACGCCGTCATCGTCCCTGCGGAGCCCGGCGACGAGACACTCAAGGCGAGCCCGGTCGGGGTAGGGGTCGCCACCACACCGCAGGACCTTCATCACTCGTTCCGCACCGCCCTCGTCGCTCTCCGTCTGTGCGACCCGCCACGCGTCCCGACGGTCTACGCCGACGAGTACGGCGGCCTGATCGGACTGCTCGCCGACGCCCCGGCGGCGAGCGCCCAGCCTGACGCCGACCGACTGGCCGAGCTCGAGGTCCACGGGTGGGGGGTCGCGACGATCGAAGCGGTCATCCACTCGCAGTCCGTGCGTCAGGCGGCACGGCTGGCAGGCGTGCACCACAGCACGATGCAGACCCGAATCGAGACCATCTCCGCCCTGCTCGGCTTCGACCCCTTCGACGGTTTCGGCAAACCGCGACTCGGTGCGGCCTACCTCGTCTGGCGACTGCGCCGATCCCGGGTGCTCGATCTCCCCTCACCCACAACCGAGACACGGAAGTGAGCGTCCCCAGGGAACGGGACACACGACGAATGACGCACATCGAGTGGGCCGCACATGCGGAGGGGACTGCCAGCGGCACATGCGTCGTCAGGCCTTCTGCCGCTCCATGGTCATGGCAGTTGTGTCGAGCCGGCCGCGTGTCTCGGGGCTCCACAGCACGGCTGCGATGAAGAGCGCTGCGGCGCCGATGATGAACGCTGCCAGCCGGCCCGGGATGTCGGAGACGGTCGGGCTGAGCAGGTTGACGAAGGTGGGCAGCAGGCCGCCGAGCATGAAGCCGGTGTTCCACGAGACGGCGGTGCCTCTGGAGCGGATGGCGGTCGGGTAGCGCTCGTTGAGGAAGATCATCACCGGCGAGTAGGCCGCGTTGGCGAGGAAGGCGAGCAGGCAGGCTGCGAGCATGATCCGCGTGGTGCTGCCCGGCTCGCTGCGGGAGATGAATAGCGTGAGGATCGGCAGGGCGACGATGTTGACCGCGCCCAGCGTCAGCATGGTCCGTCGGCGGCCGTACCGCTGGCTGGCCTCTCCTGCGATGACCGATGCGATCACGACGACCAGGCTGCTCACGAGCAGCACCCCGCCGCGCGGACCGGACGGCATCCCCACGACGGAGTCGAGCATCGTGGGCAGGAAGCCGGACGTCAGGTAGTACATCGCGCCTCCGCCCGCCGCGACCGCGATGTTGAGGAGCGTGATGCTGCGGTACTCGCCCTTGACCAGGTCGAGGAACCGCATCCGCGGGGCCGGTGGACCGGACTTCGCGGCCTCCTGGGCCTGGAGCCACATCGGTGACTCCTCGACCTTGCGCAGCACGAAGAGGCTGAGCAGACCGCCCATCAGGCCGCTGAAGAACATCACCCGCCAGCCGAACTCGTTGAACGAGTCACCGGGGTAGAACCGGCTCACCACGATGAACGTGATGCTGGCCATCGCCGCACCCAGCCCGGCACCGCCCGCACCGATCAGACCACTCATCAGGCCCCGCCAGCGCGGAGGGACGCTCTCGGTGCCCAGGGTGTGCGTGGTGGCGGTGACGCCGCCGACGAACAGGCCCTGGATGACGCGCAGGACCAGGAAGGTGATCGGGGCGATGACGCCGATGGAGGCGTATGTCGGCACGAGACCCATGGACGCCGTCGACAGGCCGACACCGGCCATCACCGTGACCATGATGGTCTTGCGGCCCTTGCGGTCGGCGAGCTCTCCGAAGAGGGCCGCGCCGGCGGGTCGCATCACGATGCTGACGGCGAACGACGCGAAGACCAGCGCCAGGCTGAGCGTCTCCGACTCGGCCGGGAAGATCTGGTGGCCGACTGCCTTGGCGACATAGAGCAGGAGGAACAGGTCGAACAGGTCGAAGGCCCAGCCGGCCACGGAGGCGAACGCGGCTGGCAGCGCGGACCTGCTCGGCGGTGCGCCGGCAGCGGGGTCAGGTGTGGGCTGGGACATGGGTCACCGTTCGTCTCGTGAGGGGGTCCGACGCTTGGCACGTCGGGGTGTGTGGTCCCGGCTGCGTTGCCGGAGGTTCCTGATGCGGGCGCGGGCCCGGTCGGACAGCGCGCCGAGGAGGACCGCCATGGCGCCGGGCGGCTTGGCGCTGACATCGGGCTCCACGCCGGCTGCGGCCCGGTCCATGCCCCGGGCGAAGTCCTCGAACATGCGGCGACTGACGTCGCCGGCGAGGGAGCGCCCGAAGCTGGCGATGCGGCCGGTGAGGAACACCCTGGCCTCGGCGTGCAGCGAGACGCCGGCGCCTGAAGGGGTGGCCGTCATCACGATCTCCGCCTGGGCGCCGCCGCCACCGGTGTCCTTGCCCTGGGCCTTCAGGGTGAGGCGGTCGTCGCGCTGCTCGATCACGTGCGCGATGCCGTCGAAGGACAGGCGGACGGGCCCGAGAGCGATCCGGGCCCGTCCGCGGTACCAGTCGTCCCCGAGCTCGTCGGTCAGCTCCGCGCCGGGCAGGCACCGGGCGAGCAGCCGGATGTCGTTGAAGATCCCAGCCACCTCGTCCGGCGCCGACTCGAGCTGGCTGGTCACGTCGACGACGATGCTGGGCTCGCCGGTGGGGAGGGCGATCTCGTCGGGGTGGTGCCCGGGCACGGTGACCTCGGCGGCCTCCGCGGCCGCGGCGGTTCCTGCACCGGTCGGCGTGCGTCCGATCAGGGTGCGCTGGGCACAGTTGCCCGGCCCGGGCAGTCCGGCGCGGTGGACCTTGGCCACCTCGTCGACGGCGTCGATGATGTTGCGGTAGCCCGTGCACCGGCACAGGACGCCGGACAGCTCCTTGGGCAGGTCGTCGGTCGCGACGTCGGGCTCGTGGGTGAGCAGGTCGTAGGAGCTCATCAAGAACCCGGGCGTGCAGAAGCCGCACTGGAGTGCGTGGTGCTTGCTGAACGACTCCTGCAGCGGGTGCAGGTCGTCCTGGCGACCGAGGCCCTCCACGGTGACGATCTCGGCACCGTCGAGCTGGACCGCGAACAGGAGGCAGGCACGGGAGGCATGGCCGTCGACGAGGATGGTGCACATCCCGCATATCCCGTGCTCGCACCCGACGTGGGTGCCGGTCAGTCCGAGGTGGTCCCGGAGCGCGTCCGACAACGTCACCCGCGCGGGGAGCGACAGGGTGACCTCGCTGCCGTTGACGGTCATGGTGACGTCGACAGTCTCGTCGGCCTCGGTGTGGGCATAGGCGTTCGGGAGGCTCACGAGGGCTCCCCCTCTCGAATGGATCGGACGGACTTCAGGTACGCCTGCGCGACCTGGCGGGAGACCAGGCCGGCGACCAGCTGGCGGCGGTACGCCGCGCTCGCGTGCGCGTCGCCACCCGTGTCCACCACGTCGTCGGCGATGCCGACGGCGTGGTCCCCCAGCGCCCGGCTCAGGCTGGAGGCGTCGGGATCGGCACCGGCGGCGTCGAGTGCTGCGCGCAGCTGCTGGGAGACGTCACGGGTGACCGGGTGGTCGGAGATGCCGAAGCAGCTGATCCGGGCGTCGGGGCCCGCGGTCGTGGTACGCACGCGAACTGCGACGCCTGCCAGAGCGAAGTCACCGTGCCGGCGGGCGAACTCGCCGAACCCGAAGCCGTCGCCGTCCTCGGCGACGGGGAACCGGACCTCGGTCAGCAGCTCCTCGGGCAGCACCGCGGTGCTCATCGCGCCGGTGAAGAACTCGCCAGCCGGGATCTCCCGGGTGCCCCCGGTGCTGGCAACCACCATGGTGGCGTCCAGGCAGGAGGCGACCGCGGGCAGCTCGGCAGAGGGGTCGGCGTGCGCGATGCTGCCGCAGACGGTGCCTCGGCTGCGGATCTCCCGGTGGCCGACCCAGGGCAGCGCGAGCCGCAGCAGGGGCACGCTCGCCGCCGTGTCGTCGTGCTGGACCTGTCGCTGGCGCACCGTCGCACCCACGCGGAGGTGGCCGTTGCTGCGCGACATCCGGTTGAGCTCGGGGATCGCGTTGATGTCGACGAGCGTGGACGGGCGCCCCAGTCGCATCGCCAGCACCGGCACGAGGGACTGGCCACCGGCCAGCACCTTGGCGCCGTCCCGGCCGAGCTCGGCCAGGGCGTCCTCGGTCGTGCCGGGGCGTACGTAGGCGAACGGGGCAGGCTTCACAGCTGCTTCACCGACCCTGGAACTTCGGCGCGCGCTTCTCCTCGAACGCGGTGACGCCCTCGGCGAAGTCGTGGCTCGCACGCAGCATCGAGTAGGCCTTGCGCTCCAGCTCGATGCCCGTGTAGAGCGGGCCGTCGATGCCCCGGTCGAGGACCTCCTTGGCGGTCCGCAGTGCCATCGGCGAGTAGCCCAGCAGCATGGCGACGACCTCGTCGGTCCGCTTCTCGAGCTCATCGGCATCGGCGCAGTTGTGCGAGGTGAGTCCCCAGTCGAGAGCCTGCTGTCCGGTGATCCGCTCGCCGGTGAGAATGTGGTACTTCGCCCGGGACAGGCCGATCAGGCGAGCCAGTCGCTGCGTGCCACCGCTGCCGGGGATCATGCCGAGCTTCATCTCGGGCAGGGCGAACCGCGACCGGTCGGTGGCGATCCGGATGTCGCAGGCGAGCGCCAGTTCGAGGCCGACGCCGAAGCAGTAGCCGTCGATCGCGGCGATCACGGGCTTGGGGCTGCGAGCGGCCGCGGTCACGTTGTGGCCGAGGTCGGTCAGATCGACCGGATCGACCTCCATGAAGCCGGCGATGTCGCCGCCGGAGGTGAAGTGCTCGCCCTCGGCGCGGATCACGACGACCTTCACGTCACGGTCCGCGTCGATCTCGGCGAAGCGGTCGGCCATCACCTGGCGGGTCTCCCAGGTGATGACGTTGTAGCGGCCGTGCGACAGCGTCAGGTTGGCGACCCTGCCGTCGTGACTGCGGTCGAGCCGGATCTCTCCTCCGGTGAGGGGCATGTCAGGTTCCTTTCGTCTGGTGGAGCAGTTGGTGAAGGACGTTTCCGTGCAGGGGCAGCGAGCTGATCGCGACGCCCTCGGGCGCCAGCGCATCCGCGACGGCGTTGGCTATCGCGACCGGCAGGCTCATCGAGCTGCCCTCGCCGGAGCCCTTGGCTCCGAGTCGGGTGAGCGGCGAGGGCGTGACCACGTGGTCGCTGATCAGGGGGAAGCACGACTCCGCGGAGGTGGGGCACAGGTAGTCCATGAAGGTGCCCGCGGTTGGCTGGCCCGCGTCGGAGTAGGTCATCTCCTCGTACAGCGCTCCGCCGAGGGCTTGCGCGATGGCACCGTGGATCTGGCCATCGAGCAGCGTCTGGTTCAGGATCGTGCCGGCGTCGTGCACGCTCGAGACGTTCTCGACCGAGACCCGCATCGTCTCCGGGTCGATCCGGACGACCACCACCTCGGCCACGAACCCGTAGCAGAGGCTGGAGTTGATCTGGTCCGTCCGCGAGGCCGCCTTCGACTGCGGCGGAGTGAAGGCCGCCTCCTCGTAGAGCCGCGCCGGGACACCCTCGGGCAGCGAGCCCGGGTCCCAGTGCACCAGCCCGGCGGCGTGCCTGAACTCGACCGCCCGGTCCGGATCCTCGATGACGCGTACGCGGCCGTCGGCCAGCTCCAGTGACTCGGGATCGGCTTCGAGCAGCACGCCCGCCGCGAGCTTGATGGTGGCTGCGATGCCGTCGGCGGCCTCGAGCAGGGCACTGGTCAACAACGGGGCGAACCGGGAGGAGTAGCTGCCGGAGCTGATCGTCCACGGGGTGCTGGCGGTGTCCATCTCGACGCGCGTCCGGACCTGCTCGACGGGGAGGCCGAGGTGCCGGGAGACGACGTCGCGGGCCACGGTGGCGTGACCCTGTCCCTGCGGGACCGTGCCGAGAAGCACCGAGACCACTCCCTGCGGGTCGACGCTGATCCGGACGTGCTCGGTCGAGCCCGACTTGCCTCGTTTCGCCGTCCGGTCCTGCACCGGCGTCGCCAGGCCGACGTAGCCGATGTTGGTGGCGGACGGATCGACGATCGTGGCCATGCCGATGCCCATCCACTCCCCGTTCTCGCGGGCGACGGCCTGTTCCTTGCGCAGCCTGTCGTAGTCGACGTTCTCGAGGGCCAGCTCGAAGGCGCGGTGGTAGTCACCGCTGTCGTAGATCCCTCCGCTGGGCGTGGCGTACGGGAACTGGTCCGCGTCGAGCAGGTTTCGGCGGCGTACGTCGGCCGGGTCGAGCCCGAGATCGGCCGCGATGTCGTCGATCAGTCGCTCGAGACCGAAGTAGAGCTGCTGGCCGCCGAACCCCCGGTTGAGCCCGGTCGGTGCCTTGTTCGTGACGACCGCGCGGGCCCGGATCTCGACCTCGTCGATGCGGTAGGCGCCGGTGATGTTGCCGAAGCAGCGGTAGAGCGTGCTGGGCTCGGGAGGACGCAGGTAGGCGCCCACGTTGTCCACCAGGTCGACGCGCAGGGCGCTGATGACACCGTCGGCGTCGACCGCCGCCGAGAACGTCATCAGCCGGTCCGAGCCCGACGAGCTGGCCTGCAGGTGCTCGAGCCGGTCCTCGGTCCAGCGCACCGGCCGGCCGGCGTGCTTGCTGGCGAGAGCCATCAGCGCGATGTAGGGGTAGACGGCCGACTTGATGCCGAAGCTGCCCCCGATGTCGGCCGGGACGATGAGCCGCAGCGACGAGGTCGGGATGCCGAGGCAGCCGGCTACGACCGGAGCCATCGAGAACGGTCCGTGGAAGTTCGACCAGGCGGTCACCTCGGGCCCATCGGCGCGGTCCTGCCAGTCGGCGACGACGGAGTAGCACTCCATCGGCATGGAGGAGTATCGCGGGAACGAGTAGCGGCCCGTCACGGTGTGCGCCGCGCGGTCGAAGGCAGCGTCGACGTCGCCGAACGTGAAGGTGCGATCGGTGGCGACGTTGCTGTCGGCCTGATCGTGCAGCCGGGGTGCGTCCTCCTCGAGCGCCCGGTCCGTCCGTACGACGGCCGGTAGCACCTCGTACTCGATCTCGACGAGCTCCGCGGCGTCCTCGGCGGAGTAGCGGTCCGCGGCAACGACCACCACCACGGGCTCGCCCACGAACCGGGCCTTGTCGGTCGCGGTCGGGTAGTAGGGCGTCGGCGCCTTCACCGACAGTGGGAACGGCCGGAGGGTGGCCAGGACCTCGTCCGGACCGATCACGGCCGCCACGCCGGGGTGGCTGCGCGCGGCGTCGAGGTTCACTGCCTTGATCCGGGCGTGCGCGTGCGGGCTGCGCACCACGGCGACGACGAGGGTGCCGGGCAGCGGGTCCATGTCGTCGAGGAAGCGCCCCTGCCCGGTCAGCAGGGCAGCGTCCTCGATGCGGCTGGGTCCGGTCTTGCTCGGCGTGCTCATCGCGGCGCCGTCCCGGTGGAGTCTGCGAGCGCCGAGAAGTCGCCCGCGGCCAGGTGTCGGCGCAGGGTCTTGCCGACGGCCGACCTGGGGATCCGGTCGACCACGACGATGCGCTTCGGCCGCTTCATCGACGGCAGTCCGGAGGCGCCGCGGGCGTAGGCCTCGACCTTCGCGAGGGTGTGGGCCGGGTCGACGCCGGGCGGCCCGACCACGAAGGCGGTGACCGCGTGCCCCCACTTGTCGTCCGGTGTGCCCACCACGATGACCTCGGCCAGGTCGGGACACCGCGCGAGGGCGTTCTCGATCTCCTCGGGATAGATGTTCTCCCCGCCGGAGTTGATCATGTCGTCGACCCGCCCGGAGACCCAGAGGTCACCGTCCTCGTCGGTGGTGGCCAGGTCGCCGGTGAAGTACCAGCCGTCGCGGATGGACTTCGCGTCGGCGTCCGGGCGGTTCCAGTAGCCAGCGAACGCCTCGGGGCTGTCCATGGAGACCGCGACCTGGCCCTGCTCGCCGTTCGCGACGACCTGGTCGGGGTGGGCGCCGGGTTCGGGATCGACGAGCCGGAGCCTGGAGAAGACCCCGGCACGGCCGGCGCACCCGGGCTTCGCGATGCCGTCGGGGCCGATCGAGAACGTGTAGATCTCGGTGCTGCCGAAGTGGTTCACGAACCGTTCAGGGTTCAGGGTCTCGCCCAGCCCCTCAGCCAGCGTCGGAGTCATCGACGCCCCGGCATACGCGAGCTTGCGCACGGAGGTCGCCTCGCCGAGGCGACCGGTCTGGAGCAGTGACCAGAAGATCGTCGGCACGAGGTAGAGCGCGCCGACCTTCTCCCTGACGATCAGCTCGAGTGAGGCATCGGCGTCGAACTTCGCCTGGGGCACCCAAGTGCCCGCGGCCAGGACGGTGGCCAGCAGGCTGCGCAGACCCATCGTGTGGAAGAGCGGCATCACGCCGAGGGTGACCTCGCCAGGGGCATGTCCGGTCTGCAGCAGGTGGGCGAGCGCCGAGTGGAACTCGGCGGCATGCGTGCGCGGCACCCCCTTGGGACGACCGGTGGTGCCCGAGGTGTAGAGCATCACGCTGGTGTCAGCCTCAGACGGCACAAAGGGCACCGGACCGGAGCGGGCCCGGTCGATCTCGGCCGCCAACGAGACCGTGCCCTTGGGCGCGTCGGCAGCGGCTCCGGCCCACACGACGGTGGGCGGCTGCTCGATGCTCTCCAGCGCCAGCGCGACCAGGGCGTGGGTGGCCTCGTCGACCGCGATCAGCACCGGCGAGCAGTCGGAGATGCAGTACGCGAGCTCTTCGGCGCCGAACCTGGTGGAGAGCGGGAGCGAGGCGATGCCGGCCTTCTGCGCGGCGAGGTGCAGCGTGGCGAGGGGCTCCCCGCCCTGGAGCAGGAAGATCGCTCGCGTCCCGGGACCGGCGCCGAGAGCGCCGAGGGCGTGTGCGACGCGGTCTGTCCGGGCGTCCCATTCGGCGTACGTCATGGGAGCAGGACCGCCGACGGCCCGGCGATGCGGGTAGCGCTCCGTGGTCCATCGGAAGGCGGTGGCAAGATCCATGGCGCGATCCTATCGTCTATTTCATACCGTCTGTTTCAGACGAACTGCATGCTACGGTATGGTTCGGACCATGTCAATGGGGCAGTTGACCACCACCTCCTACGTCGTGCTCGGCATGGTGGCGATGCGCGGGCCGAGCACGTCGTATGACCTCAAACGCGCGGTGAACCATTCGGTCGGCTACTTCTGGCCGTTCCCGCACGCGCAGCTCTACTCCGAGCCGAAGCGGCTCGAAGAGATGGGCCTGCTGGACCTCGAGGTGGAGTCCGGGGGCAGACGGCGGCAGACGTACACGATCACCTCCGAGGGCCGCGACGCACTGAGAGCATGGCTTGCCGAGCCCACCACGGAGCAGCTCCAGGTGCGCGACGTTGCCGAGCTCAAGCTCTTCTTCGGCGAGTTCGCCCGGCCGGACGACGTGCTCAACCTGGCTCGGGAGCAGATCGTCCAGCACCAGGACCGGATCGAGGTCTACGAGTCCATGCAGGCCCGCTTCTCCGAGCGCGAGGACGTCGCCGACCGGATGGTGCCCCTGCAGCTGGGGCTCGAGCTCGAGTACGCCGCACTGAAGTTCTGGCGAAAACTGGAGAAGGAGCGCAGCTCGCATTAGTCGCCGCTGTGCGTCGGGACCTTCGTCGGTGTCGAGGATGTCGAAGCGCGAACGCCAGCTGCTGAACTGGGCTGCGGAGCCTGCGCATCCTCACGATCTCAGCTCAGATCCACCGAAGTTGATCGGCGCGTCTGCGAAGCGCAGAACGAGATGCCTCGCCGACCGCTCGGCCGTCCTGACGTCCCCGCAAGTCGAACCTCAACTGACTACGCCCTTAGTGCCCTGATCCAGCGTCCAGGCTCAAGAGATGTCGCTCGCCGTATGCCCCGTCCGGTTCGTTCGCGGGGACGGCATCTGGCGGCGGATAGACGCAGGTTTGAGCCGGCGGGGCGTGGCCCGGGCTGTTGCACGATGTGGGTATGAGCGACGACTGGATCCGAGTGATCCCAACCTCGCCGTCTTGGCAGCCGGCCCGGGAAGCTGCGGAGTCGGCCGTCGACTACGTGTCTGGCCTGTTCGCTGGTCCTGGCAAGGCGGTGGATGACGTCGAAGCCGAGTTCCACGATCGCACCGCCCTCATCGACTCCGGCGTCAACACGGCTTCCTTCACGTGTGGGGCTTGCTCCACCGTCACCGGCATCGAATGGGTTCTCGACCTGGTCGATGAGCGGTCCGAGGACCTCAGCGATCTGGGTGCACCTGCCGTGTTGTGGCGCGCACGCGAGCCTGAACGATCTCGACTACGACTGGCCGATGGGCTTTGCCCGGTTCGAGATCGGTGTGCTCAACGCCCGCCGGGCGAGGTACGAGCTCGACGAATCGGAGCTCCACGAGGTCGGACGGCTAATGGGCCATCCGGTGCGGCAGGTGCTGGCGCACTACTAACGGAAGCCTCGGCGGAGGAACCGCGCCCGACGGCGACGCCGTCGTCTCGCGGCGAAGAGGGCTACGTCAGGCGGAGCGCTCGCGGTCGAGTCGTTCGAGGATCCAGGAGCGGACGAGCGTTGAGGCGGGGAGGTGTTTCGCGGCTGCGACGCGCTGAACCTCGGCTTCCTCCTCGGCGCTGAGCCGCACCGAGTACACCTTCTGCCGGTTCGGCCGGCGGCCGGTGGTTCCGGCGGGGTAAGCCTCGTCCTTGGTCTGCTCGGACTCCTCCCGGAGCTTCTCGGCCAGTGCTGGGTCAATCGTCTTGGCCATCATCGTCTCCTTGCTGGTAGAGCGTGAGGTCGGCGCCGGTGGCCGGCCAGGCGTTGATGCCGTGCAGGTCGCCGTCGAGGTCGCGGTAGGCGATCACGACGATCACCCGCTCCGCGGATGGGGAGTGGCCGATGAAGCGGGAGGCGCCCATCCGGGACTTCGGGTCGGGTTCGAGCGCGAGGAGGTCGACATCGTCCATGACCTCCTGGGCCCAGCCGGGTTCGATCCCGTCGGCGCCGGGGTAGCGGTCGCCGCGGGAGCGGATGTAGTCGATGGCCTCGGGGTCCCACCGGATCTCCTCGCCCACTGGGCCAGCGTACGTCTTTGCCGGACGATGTACTACGCATTTCGAAGCGAACTGGCCGCATCAGACGCCGGCGACGTAGGCGGTGAGGAAGTGCACGCCGTGCCGGTCGAGGTTGCCGCGGGCGCGGTCGTAGTGCTCGGTGGTGCGGGGGTCGGCGTGGCGGGCGAGGATCTGCGCGTCCCGGAGCGGCACCCCGGCGTCCAGGGCGTTGGTGATCGCGGCGTGCCGCAGCGAGTGCGGGCTGATGTGCCTGGGGATCCCGGCGGCCTTGGCGATCCGGGCGACCATCCGGTACACGTCGCGGCGGTCGATCGGGTTCCCGCTCTGCGGTCGCAGGATTAGCGGGCCGTCGGCGCGCTCCCCGCGGCACGCCTCGAGGACCCGCAGCACCGGGACGGTCACCGGCATCGTGGCCGGCTTGTTGCCCTTGCCGACCAGGCGCAGCACCCGGTGCCCGCGCAGCGTCTCGGCGTAGTCTTCGATCCGCACCGCGGCCGCCTCCGAGGCCCGCAGCGCGTTGATCCCGAGCAGGAACGCCAGCGCGCCGTGGTGGACGGTGATGGTCTGGGAGACCTGCAGGAACCGGATCAGCTCCAGCCGGTCCAGGCCCTGGGTGCGGGACTCGTCACGGTGCACCTTCGGCAGCCGGGCGTACACGGCCGGGTCCGCCGGGACCAGGCCGTCGATGTGCGCGAACCGGAAGAACCCGCGCACCCCGTGCATCATCGTCACCACCGAGGAGTCCATAAGTCCCCGCTCCCCCAGCCCGCGGATGTACAGCTCGACGTGCGCGCGCTGGACCCCGACCAGCGGGTCCAGCCCGTGTCCCTCGCACCACGAGAACCATTCCCGCAGCTGAAAGGCGTACAACCGGTGCGTTCGCCCCGAATAGCGCGCCAGGTAGGACACTGCGGCCAGCTGCGCGGTCGACATGGTGGACGGCTGGAACGGAAGAAGAGCAGTCGGCGCAGACATCAGTCACCTCACGCGGCGACCAGCTTTCGCCCGCACCCGCCCGCCGCGACAGCGGCCGGGCACCCGGACCTCGCGAAGACTAGACCCGACATGTCCCTCTGAACAGCCCCGTCAGGCGGCGAAGAGACGCACATGTCAACGACCAGGACCGAAGACTTCGGAACCTCAGTCGCGTGCGACCTGCAGCAGGGTCTCGTCGAACCACACGTCTTCGTAGTCAGGCGCAATCAAGAACTACCATCCCGGTGGCAGCTCCAGATAAGGCCTCAGGTACTGAGCGATCGGACCCAGATGTTCCAGATGCCTCGGGAGGAAGAAGTCAGCGTCGTCCGAGAGCTCCTCGCCTGCCCAGACGTACCAACCGCACGTGCGGCCCGCCGGCGGGTGACGGAGGCCGTTGACTGGTAGAAGGACGTTACCCACATCGCGAGAGACGCCAAGGGTTTCCCCCGCCAGCACCGGGGAGGGCTTGGCTCCGTACCGGCTGACCACGTCACCAGCACGACCGAGAATCGGCTCGCTCATGACCCGAACCTTAGGCGCGGGTCATGCACGGGCGCGCCGCCGAACTATGTCGGCTTGCGGCGGATAGACGCATCGTCGCCGACCACTCCCGCCGGGTGTCGGGACGACCTACGCTCCGGCCATGGACCCTCTTGATGTCATGCCTGCGGAGTCCCGTTTCGAGGTGATCGCAGCTGTGAGCAAGGCGCTCGAGATGGACCTTGAGGCGGCAGAGCACATCGTGCGCGCCTCGGAACCGATGTGGAACGCGCTGGAAGATGCCGGCGGCTTGGTCGACTCGTGGGGTGGCGGCGAGTTCTGCTACCTCTTTCCGAGGATGTGCGCCGGGCTCAAGGGGCCCGCCACCTGAGCCCTCAGCTTGGGCTTGAGTCCGGGGTGGCGACCATGGCGGCCCGGCAGGCGACGCTGTGCAGCATCCGGCAGCACTGGCTTAGGTCAATCCGTGAGCGAGGGACACGGATCTACATTGGCGGCACCCATGGTTTGCCTCCTACGGGCACAGCGGCCCCCAAGTCGCAGGCACGCGAAGGGGTCACGTGCTCTACGAATTGAAGGCTCGGGCTCTGGATCCGATGATGGTCGAAGGCATGGTCATCGAGGGGAAAGACATGGACTGGTCCATATTGGCTTCTACCGCCTTGGGAGGATTGCTCGCCGGAGTCGGCGGCTTCCTTGGTCAGTGGTGGGCGGAAGGAAGGGCCAACGCTCGCGAGTCTAGGGAAAGGTCCCATGAGCAACAGCTTTGGGCACGAGAACAACAACGCGCTGCCTACGCTGCCTTTAACACCGCTCACCGGCACGTTCACGAGCAGACGCTCGCAGCCCTCGGCAAGCACGATGCGAAACCGATAGAGCTCGACGAACTGCTCGACGCCCTAGACACCGTCGAGATGTTTGGCACAAGGGAGGCGCTCACTAGGGCGCAGTCAGCCAAGCGTGCAATGACGCTGTGGGCACAATCACGGAGCGTGCTTGGCGAAGACTATGAAGCCGTAGGCCAGGCAATGCGTCAGTACCGCCAGCAGGCTCGGGCGGACCTGGGCCTCGCGCCCAGTACCGAACACCCCGACACGCACCTGGTCATCTCGCAGGAGTAGGGCGCGGTGGCGGTCGGCTCGCGGCGGAGTGGGGCAGGTCGCAGGTTCGCGGATCCGTCCGGATCTGCCGATGACCGGACGTCTTATCCGCGTGGCGGGCCGATGCCCGCCCTGCAGCTATGACTCGGCGCGCCGCCGCCCCTCGTATCTCTGGAGCAGTCGGATTGAAGCAACCAGCAAGCCCGCCCAGACAGCCACCCCCGCGAAAACTCCGATACCTATCCCGACTTCTGGATCGCCAGTCGACAGCCACCCAAGCAGGCCACCCGCTGCCGCACCCGTGATCCAGATCGCCCAGGCATAGATGAAACCCGTTCCGTACGTGGTCAGTTCGGTTATGCGAGCGAGGGTTCTGGAGCTTGGTGCGCGCATGGGCCAAGTATGCCCCTCGGCCCTGCGGCTGGACATGCCGATGGGGCGGGTGCCCGTGAGACCCTTTCGATCGTGTCTAACGAACTGCCGCGCGACATCGCTGGCGAGGTAGCCGTCTGGCCAGAGTTCCGCATGGGCGTCAACCGCGTGCGAGTGGAACTCAGCGACGGTCGGACGTTTGGAAATGTCATGGTTGCCGGGGACCGCGTCGTCGGAGTGCTAGGTATGGAGGAAGTTCCGTTCGTGGCGTCCGACGTGGTCGCTGTCACCGACTTCGCCGACGCTCCGCTGCCTCCCGGCTACTGACGAGAAGCGCCCGCACATGCCGCGATGAGGTAGGTCGTCTCGCGGCGAAGTGACGCAACCTGCGTGGAGACCATACTGGTCCCAGTTGCTCTTCTTTCCGCCTCCTTGTAGAGCGCCGTTGCGGTTTGCGGGGTGAAGGCTCATTCGAGGTGACTGGACCCGCTCGTTGTTGACGTGAGGGTTCTGCGGCCCGATAGTCCAAAGATGCCGGGCAAGGGGCCGCTGGTGGGTCGTGACGAGGAGCTCCGTGCAGTCATGGGTGCGCTTGATTCGCGCGCGCCCTTGGTCTTCGTCGCTGGCGACGCGGGTATCGGCAAGTCACGACTGGTGGCCCGTGCGGTTGAGTCCGCACGCGCGGCGGGTTTCACGGTGCTTGTCGGAGGATGCGTTTCTCTCGCCCAGAAACTGCCCTTGCTCCCGTTCGTGCAGGCCCTGAGCGGTATGAGTGAGGAAGATCTTTCGGCGGCCGTGGGTCGCATGCCCGCCCCGTTGGCCGTCGCCGCCAGCGCACTCCTGCAGCGCGATGTGGGCCCACTTTCGGGTCAGGATGCCGGTGAGCAGGCCGTGCTCAGCGAACTGGGGGCCTGGGAGCGGGAGAAGCTCGTGCTCGCGGTAGAGGCACTCTTGAGTCCGCCTGCACGGACTGACGCCACCGTCGTCGTCATCGAGGACGCGCAGTGGGCTGACCCGTTCACATTGGATCTGCTCAGCTACCTGGTGGCAGGACGTAGAACGGGAGCGACGTTCATCGTCACGGTACGGACCGACGAGTGGCCCAGCGCTGACCGGATCCTTGAGGTAATGGCGGAACTGCAACGCTTTGAAGGAGTCTTGACCGTCGAACTAGGACCCTTGTCCGTACCCATGACCGCGGCTCTAGTCTCCGGAGCGTTGGGACGGCTCTTGCCCCAAGAGCTGGTGGACCAGATCGTGGAGCTTTCGGGCGGGAATCCGTTCTTCGCAGAACAGTTGTGCATGAACGCCAAGAACCCAAGTGACGCTGGTTGGTCTGACATGGACCCCGGGAGCCTGTCATCACACTTGGCAGGCTTTCTCTTGACGCGGGTTCGACGAGTTACCGAGCAGGCTCGATGGGCGTTGCTCGTTCTCGGCGTTGCCGGGCTGCCGCTTTCCGAGGAAGAGTTGACGGCCGCCGCGGATCTGGCACCGGGTGTCACAGCAGAGGTGGTCCGTGAGTTGTCAGACGCGGCCTTGGTGGCCGCGGTCGGGCGCGGACGACTTGAGCCCAAGCATGCGCTCCTCGCGGTCGCTGCAGCACAGGCATCCGATCCTCTTACCGTAGCCCGCAGTCACGCAGCGGTAGCTGCGCTCCTGGAGGCCGCCGGCGACAGGGAGCGCGCGGTGGCCGCTGCGGGTCACTGGGCGGCTGCCGGTCGTGATCGTGACGAACTGCGCGCCACGCCTCGCGCAGCGGTGGCCGCCGAAGGTATGGCGGACTTCGCGCTGGCCGCTCGCATGTGGGAACGCGTGTTCCGCCTCGCGCAGCGCTATCCCGATGAGGCGGCTGAGCATGGGCTCTCACCCCTATATAGCGCGGTGGCCGCCCTGCAGTGCCTGGACTGGGCCGGCCAGACGGAGCGTGCGATCGATCTGGCCCACGACGCCCTGACCGTTCTCACGCCGTTGGAGGAGTCGCCCCTCGGAGGGGTCTTTCGCATGTGGGTCGGCCGATTGGAGTCCTTTCGGAATTTGGCCGGTGGCGCGGCCGTCCTGCGCGATGCGGTTCGCGTCCTGTCCCGCTACGAGCCGTCGCCGGCCCTTGCTCTGGCGCTGAGCTACTTGGGCCGAATAGAGGCCCGCCAACGCCGACCCGAGATCGCTCGGGAACTTCTGGAGAACGCGATCTCTGCAGGACACGAGTGCGGCGCCCGGCACGCCGAAGTCGCGGCGGTTGTTTCGCTCGGACATCTCCTTGTTCAAAACGACCGCTTCGAGGAGGCTGTGTCCCGAACTCGGGAACTTGCAACTCGCGCAGACATCGCCGTGGACGCTCGCGCTTATGGCCTCCTGGCGACGTTCGAAAGCGACCTTTTGCTTCGCACTTCGCGATTGGAACAGGGCCGCGATGTCGCTCAGGCCGCGTTCGAGCGGTTGCGGCAGGAAGGCTACGGCCGGACGTTCGACGCATCCGTGCTGCGCTATAACGCCGGAGAAGCAGAACTGGAGATGGGCCGCAGCCGCCACGCGATGGCGCTGGTTGAGGCGGGGACCACCGGCAGAGAGCCGGAGATCCACACCACGGGAGACCACGTGCTGCGCGCTCTCGCGGACCTAAACATCGGTGCGATCGAACACGCCCTGGCACGGATCGAGAGCGTCAGCGCCGTCTCGAGGGCCACCAACTCCGCCGAGGACATCCGACTGACCGGTCAAGCGGCTGCCTTCATCCTTCGCTGGGCAGGCCATCCGGAGCGTGGGCTGGCCGGCGCACTGATCGACCTGGAACTCCTGACGGGAACCGACGAACAGAGCCGAACGAGCGAATTGTTCACCGCCGGCGCTGCCGCAGCGGCCGACAGCGTGGCGATCGCTTACGCCCGAGGCGACGATGAAGGCCGCCGAAGCGCCGAACGCGACCTGCACATTCTGGAAGGCCTCGTCGAAACGTTCGTCCCAAGCCCCTTCACACAGTCACTCGACGGCGGACGCGAGGTGGCGGACGAAGCGCAATGGAAGGCCGAGCTGTCTCGCGCCGCCCTGGCCAGCGACCCGCTCCTGTGGACCGCAGCCGCCGAGCACTGGGAGGCGCAGGCGCGCCCACACCGCGCCGCGTACTGCTGGTGGCGGTGCGCTCAGGCCAAAGTCGCGCTCGGTGTTCCAGTCCCAGAAATCGCTTCAGCGATCCACCGCGCATACGAGCTCTCCGTCGAAATGCAACCCCTCCGCGGCGCCATCATCGAGATTGCGGGGCCAAGCCACATCAGCCTCACCACTCGGCCCGTCGCCGCGCCCCGTCGGACCCTGAGCCCGCCCGTCCCGCTCACCGAGCGTGAACTCGAGGTCCTGAGCCATATTGCCGCCGGCCGATCTAACGGCCAGATTGCCGCTGACCTGTTCATCAGCCCGAAAACCGTCAGCGTCCACGTCTCGAACCTTCTCCGCAAGATCGGTGTCGAGAACCGGGTTCAGGCTGCCGCTTGGGCCGAACAGGTCGGCGTACTCGACAGGGGTTGATTGGCTCCGCCGCAGGCACGAGCTGCGGCTTCCTCCAGCTTGGCTGCGCACGATCGAGGTGCTTGACCGTCCATTGGAAGCAGGGAATGGGAGCGGCGCTCGCCCGCAGGCGGTCGCTGATCTGAGGAGGTTTGAGCGCGCTTCTGAGGTGGTGAGCCGGATGTGGCTGAGGGCCGCTGGGTCCGACCGTGGAGAAGTCGGAACGCCCCACAGCCCATCAGGAGATCGACATGTTCCAGAACCAGCAGCAGAACGCCCAGCGTCGGCAGAACCACCCGGTCCTCACCCTCGCAGCGACAGCCCTCTTCCTCACCGCCCTCACGCTGGGTACCGGCGGCGGACCGGCGGCAGCACGACAGGATGCCGGACCGGCCACCGCACGTGCCGGCGACGGCGGCGAGTGCCTCCTTCAGCGAGTCGACACCCAATACGTCCGGTGCGACGACAACACCGGAAATGGGGTGCCGGCACCTGCATGGGTTCCCGAGCGGTGAGCCGACCCGGCACCATCACGGTGGCCCCGGACCCGATAGGTCCGGGGCCGCTCCCGCTGTCGCGTTCCCGGTCGCCCACGTGCTGTGGCACCTTCAGGTCCATGGATGGACTCGGCCCGGCGGTGAATCGCGTGGGAAGAGCCAAGAAGTCCACTATCAACCGCGCATGAGCTGGGCGACTGGCGGCGGTATGCAGTAGGTCCCGGCGACCGGAGATTCGACCGGAACTGCCGAGATACGGACGGGTCGGTTCAACCTAGGGTCTCGCCGGAATCTGGGTCAGAGATCGACCTAACCTCGCTGGTCAAGAACAAGTGAATGGCGGTTCCATCAACCTCGGGGCTGACGTTGCTGGTGACGTGGGCGTACTCGTCGCCGATGTCGTAGCCCCATGCGATGTTGTACACAGTGATCGTTGCGCCGTTCTCCAAAGTGACGAGCGTTGGAAGCCCATCTCGGTTCACGAGGAGTTCGAGGATGTGGGCGTCGGCGGGCAGCGTCACTGTCTGATCCTTGCATCGGTGTGACAGCTCATGCCGCGAACGCGATAGCCCAGCTCGCGGCGATATGACGCTAAGCCGCGAGGCAGGGGCGCCGCGTCAACCTAGTGTTCGCTGGACCCTTCACCTGCGGACTTCGGCCCGGTATATCCAATGGCTTGGAGGTGCTGCTCGAGGAGCTCGTAGAGCGCGTCGCCCTCCTTCGTTATGAGGTGACGATTCGAGCCATCTGGACGCTTCGCTCGGTAGTGGATCTTGCCGACTTCGCCGGTGTGGCGCCAAGCCACCTCTATCACTGGCTGCGGGAGTCGAGGCATGTCTCCATGCTGGCACGCCGACGCCGAGTTGAGCGGAGTTGTGCGACCACCCCGAGCCCGGTGACGTCCCATCCGCGTGTGAGGGGTAGGCGTTTGAGCCTGTCTCTGGAATCTCGCGGCGGTGTGAGGCACGTCGAGTGAAGACTCATGCCGGGTCAGGTGTGCAGGAGGATTTGCCGGAATGTGCTCGAAGGGGCTCGCCAGTGCGGGCATTCTTGCTGCGTGGATGGGTTGGCGCGGGCTCAGCGAGACCTCGAGGCTGGGGATGCCCGCAAAGCTCGTGACCGGCTGAAGGGGCTTGTCAACACGTATCCGCACGACAACGAGGTACGCGCACTTTTGGCTGAGGCCTACCGGCGCGACCGTCAGTGGCCTGAAGCCGGCCGATGGGGGTACCTCGTCGGGCCTGCGGCGACGGCTGAGGAACGCTCGGCGTTCGAGCGCCACTGCGCGTTTGGCTGGCACACACGAATGACCGAGTCACGACTTCGACGGCTCCTTCGAGTCGATGACTTGACCGCCATCTCCGACGACACAGGGCGTGCGGCTCTAGTGGACCTGCCTCATCGGCGTAGTCCTGATCGCTCTGACGGGCCATTCGCGGCAGTCGCCCGTGCCTTCGCGATCGTGTTCGCCAAGCGGCCCTGGCACTGAACGCCTCGGCGTGGTGACAGGTGACCCAATGCGCGGATCTGCGGTGATCCGGGAGTCGGCTCGCGGCGGTATGCCGCGGGTCGAATTGATCGCACTTGCCGATGTGCGTAGCTAGCTAAGCAGTGAGCCAGGGCCGTTCCGGCTGTGTCCTAGCAGAATGACTCCTAAGCCACCTACGAAAGTCTTACCGAGTTCCAACACTTGGCAGCTCATGCCACTGCGGACCCGTGAGGCAGTTGGGTCGTCCGCGAAAGCCCCTTGCCGCACTGCTGAGCCGCACGATGACCTCCCAATTGGATACTGCGCCAGTTGAGTCCCCGATAGTGGTGTAGCGCGGTTGCGGAGATCGTCCTGATGATGGACGTGGATGCGGCCACCGCGTGATCCTTCGAGTGAACGTCTCACAGCACCCTCGAACGGAGCATCACGATGACCGCACCACACATTGTCGACCCTGCAGGCCTTCTGGGTGAAGCCCTCGCGCAGGCCTCCCCGGATCTGATGCGCAGCCTGCTGCAGTCGATCATCAACGCGCTGCTGTCCGCGGATGCCGACGCCGTTGTCGGGGCGGAGTACGGCCGGCCCTCCCCGGGACGCAGCGCGCAGCGCAACGGCTACCGGCACCGGGACCTGGACACTCGGGTCGGCACGATCGATGTCGCGATCCCCAAGCTGCGCACCGGCACCTACTTCCCCGAGTGGCTGCTGGAGCGGCGCAAGCGGGCCGAGTCCGCGCTGATCACGGTGGTGGCCGACTGCTACCTCGCCGGCGTGAGCACCCGACGGATGGACAAGCTGGTCAAGACCCTGGGTATCGACTCGCTGTCGAAGTCGCAGGTGTCCCGGATGTCGGGCGAGCTCGACGCCATCGTCGAGGACTTCCGCCACCGCCCCCTGGGCGATGCCGGACCGTTCACGTTCGTCACCGCGGACGCGCTGACCATGAAGGTCCGCGAAGGAGGCCGCGTGGTCAACTCCGTGGTCCTGCTCGCCACCGGCGTCAACGGCGACGGACACCGCGAGGTCCTCGGGCTGCGCGTGGCCACCAGCGAGAGCGGGTCGGCGTGGAACGAGTTCTTCGCCGACCTCATCGCCCGCGGCCTGGCCGGGGTGCGCCTGGTCACCTCCGACGCCCACGCCGGGCTGCGCGAGGCGATCGCCGCGAACCTGCCCGGAGCCTCCTGGCAGCGGTGCCGCACCCACTACGCGTTCAACCTCATGGGCGTGACCCCGAAGTCGATGTGGCCGGCGGTCAAGGCGATGCTGCACTCCGTGTACGACCAGCCCGACCACCACGCCGTCCACGCCCAGTTCGACCGGCTCCTGGACTACGTCGCCGACAAGCTCCCCGCCGTCCACGACCACCTCGACGCCGCCCGGGCCGACCTGCTGGCCTTCGCCACCTTCCCGAAGGAGATCTGGACCCAGATCTGGTCCAACAACCCCACCGAACGCCTCAACCGGGAGATCCGCCGCCGCACCGACTCCGTCGGCATCTTCCCCACCCGCACCGCGATCGTGCGACTCGTCGGCGCTGTCCTGGCCGAGCAGACCGACGAATGGGCCGAAGGGCGCCGCTACCTCGGCCTCGAGGTCCTCGCCCGCTCCCGCGTCACCATCGTGCCCTCAGCCGACCAAGAGATCGGAGCCGACGCCCTCCCCGCCCTGACCGCATAACCACAAAGAGGAGCACGCAGCGCTACACCACCATCAGGGACTTGACCTGACTCACCGGACGAGTCGTGTCCATCTCCGCGCTGTTGGGTGCCCACTGAGGGAATGTGCGCCATGACGCGGCGGGCCCCTCTCGCTCGAGCACTGGCCGATGCTTCAAGCACCTTCTGACTGGAGGGCTACGCGACAGCGGCCGACGGTCAGACTCTCGCGTGAACCACCCTCATCTGCCGGGAAGGGCGCGGAGGATCAGGCCTGCGAAGAGGAGCACCGGATCTGCCCGGACCGACTCGTCCGGGCGCTCGTCAATCTCCGGCCGGCGGCGCTTGATGGTGAGAGCATCTGCGCATGCGCAGGTGGACGACGGGATTCTTCATCGTGCCCTTTCTTGGGCTCGTTGCCGCTGGCGGCATTGGTCCGCACGTCTCGGCGTCTCCAGCGCTGACGCTCGCCTCCATCGTTGGGCTTGGCATCGGTCTGATGTGGCAACTCGTTGACCGCAAGGATATCGCTGATCGGCTCACCTGGCTCTCTGTCCTGTTTGCGATCGGGGCGTTCCTCCAGTTCCTCTCTGGTGTGACTTCAGGCTCCGTTGCCCTCCATCTGCCTGCGCTCTTCTTCGGCTTCGGAGTGACTTCGAGCGTCGTGCTTGCGGAGGCTTACCTGCGCCGCCGCGATAGGTCTCGAGGACCAACTGGCGGAGACGCTCTGCGGCTCAATGCCAAGCATTCCGACCGGTAGCCGGCCGTCTGTCCGAGTCGTCCACCCGCCTCTACTTCCGCTCATGCCGCAGATCGTCATGACCGAACGGGCGCAACATCCGCTTAGCGAGCCGGCCGAATTACCGCTAGGACCCGCTGTGCGAAGGCAGCGGCTCGGCCCTCAGCGCCCAGGCCCTTGACCACGTCAGCTAGGTCGTCCATGGAAGCGGTCGACACGCGGCCCTCGCTGCTGACGACGCCGGCGATCCAGGCATCAAGCGCTGCGGCAAGCACCTCGTCATCGTTCTCCGGTGGTGAGGCCATGGGGTACGCCAAGCCGAGTTCGGACCAGAGGCGTTCGAGGTCGCCTACCTGGGTAGCCGACAACTGGTGCATGTCGCCAGTGTGTCAGCACGGTTCGCTTCCGCTCATGCCGCCGGGCGCGGATCGATGTCGCGATCACCAGGCCTTGGCGCAGAGGCCGCGCTACGGTCTGATCCGTGAAGCGCGTCGCCGTCCCGGTGCTGGCCGTGCTGGCTGTCCTCCTCGCATTTGCGGGTTGGGGGCTCGGGGCACTTCCGCTCAGTGGAGCGGAGCCCAACGGCATGTACGTGGAGTGTGGGCCGGCCCTCTTCGGTCGACCGTCCCCGTTGCCGGACCCTTCCTGCGGAGCCGCGTACTCGCCCCTCCCGATCCTCAGCATTGCGTTGCTACTCGCCGCGCTCGCAGCCTTCGCGGTCGTGGGCAGCCGGTACGTCAGGACTCGGGCATCACAAACAGCCCGCTGACGGCCGACGCATCCGCTCATGCCGCGATTCGCTACTCGGGTGGCCTGGCGATCGAATCCTCAGTCGGGTCCCAACCCATCATGCGGCGGAACGCCCGGTACTCGTCACGCTGCTCGTGCGTGATGCGGCATTCCGGGTCTGAGCACCATCCGGAATCCTCAGGTACGAACCATCGGCTCCGGTCGCGACGGGGCTTCTGCCGGCCCGGCCTTCGTGGCCAGATGTGAGGCACCTTCCAGTCCGCCCCACAGACGGGGCAGGGGTGCTCTCCGTCCGGGAAAATCACGACCCGAAGACTACGCCGAGCGGCAAGAAGATCGCACGCTCATGCCGCGGATCGCGAACGTGGCGCCAGGCCTATGAGTGGGTGCGAAGATCACTGCGTGGAGCACGCCGATGAGGTTCGGAATATCGAGTCGGACATGCGAGCGGCCGGCTGGGCAGGTCACAAGGGCCTCGACCGTGAATTGCGAAGTTGGAACCAGCTAGCAGCCGAGGTCAACACCTACGAAGCGACGGTCGACGACTACACGAACGATCTGTGTTCGCGAGATTACTTGGCGGACTTCGCCAGCCGAGCGTCGAAGGACCTACGGGTGCAGGTTCAGGTACACATCGCCGGCGCCGATGCGACGTTTCGAGCAGCCACGATCGATGATGCCGAAGGCCTCTTGGGCAAGTACTACCGAATCGAACTTAAGGACGGCTGGTGGTGGCGACGGAAGCCGTCCTCGGGACCGTTGGCGGAGTGGTTGAGCCGCTGGGCATAACGCACTCTCACGCCGCGGGGACCTCCCAAGGTGGAGTCAGCGGTGCTACTCCCGTGATGCAGAAGTCTGCCGCTCGCACTCGGGTGCGCGTGCCGCAGCAGGCGCCGTCAGCCTCCCCTTGCTACGAGATGGCTCAATGAAGCGCCTTCCCCGCCAATCAGCCGCGCCTACTCTGAAACCCTCAGTGGCACGAGTCGAAGGAAACACAGTGGGTGCGCCGCGAGTCGTTGCCGTTGCACTGGCTGCGCTCGTCCTGCTGGTCAGCTGCTCGCAACCAGAACCGGTCGACATGGCCGGAGACAGTTCGCAGCAGGTTCAGCCGAGCATGGACAGCGCCATGAAGAACGAAGCCACGTGCATGGACACGATCGTCGAGCTCCACCGGTTGCTCGGGGAGCCGCAACCCACCGACCTGGTCAAGCCAGCCGTACGCGACGCCGCGGCAACGGTCATCGGCCCACCCCCAGAGGACCCGACCGGCGCCCAAGCAAAGCGGTGGCGAGGCATCGTCCTCCTCGGCACCATCTGGATGGGCGCGAAGCCGTCCGGTGCTCAGGAGTTCTGCTCCCGGATGGCACACGCGCACCACCTCTACCCCGGTGAGCTGCCACAGGACGGCACGGCAGCCTGAGAGCTGCCACAGGACGGCACGGCAGCCTGAGCTGGGCCCTTGCTCTTGGGTCACCGTGCAGCGTATTCGTGGACGGGAGCGCTGAACTCGAATTCGACAGGCAGCGCCGCACCAAGGCAGGCGCGCCAGCCAACCCACTGATCTGGCTAAGTCCTCTAACCCTTCATCCGCTCATGCCGCGTTGCGCTCGATGCTTGACCACACCGGGGGAGCAGATTTGCGACTACTCGCAAGCCGTTTGAGTGGCACGCCGCGCCGGGGTCGTCGTACGGTCGAACCGACTAGTACCGATCAGTAGCCGGGCTCGAGGGAGCGGACCGGCGAACCGCGACCCAGGGGGTGGCCGCAGATGAGCACACCGCAGACGTTTGCCCGACCTCGCGACGGCGAGACGTTCGAGGAGTTCCAGGCCCGCTACCGGGCCTCCATCCCGCCGGTGCTGTACCTGCCGGTGGCCCGTGCCACAGGCGTGGACGAGCCGCTCGAGATCGAGATGCGTACCACGACTGACGGCAGGTTGGCGCTGCTGGCGTACTCGGCCTTTGACCGGTTGCTGGACTGCTGCGGTCCGCACCAGCCGTACGCGCTCGTGCCGACCGCGAACTTGGACCGGCTCAAGGCGGAGCAGCCCTACGACGTCGTCTACTTCGACATGACCATCCCCGACGAGCTGCGCCACACCGAGACCGAACCGGCCGACCCGGCGCCGGCGGTGCGCGAGGTCGGGGACCCAGCCGGTCCGGGACGGAGAACCTCGTGAGCGACTTCGACATCTCCCCGGCCCGGCTGACCTCGATGGCCGGCACCCACGCCGACGCCGCGAGCGAGGTCGCCGGCACCGCACCGGCCCAGCCGGCCGGTGTCGACGGCGGCGAGGGCGGCCCGCACGTGCTGCTCATGCTGGCCGACCTCGGCGCCGATGCCGACGCCTTGGCCCAGCTCAACACCGGCACCGCCTCCGCCCTGCGCACCGTGGCCGCCGACACCGAAGCCACCGACGCCGAGGCCGCCGCCGTGCTGCGCCAGTCCGCGGCCCCGATCTGCACCCCGGCGTCATGATCGACACCGACCTGCCCGGATCGTTCGCCTCGCTGCAGGCCGCCTCGAGCTGGCTTGCCGACCTGGCCGACGCGATGGACGGCGCCGGCGACGACGCCGTGGCCGCCCGCTCGGCCGCTGCCGCCGACTGGGACGGGGCCAGCCACGCCGCCTACAACGCGCACGTGAGCGAGGTCATCACCGCCGGCGACGCCCGCGTCGGGGTCGTGCGGCGCTGCGCCCATGCCGTGGACACCTACGCCTGGGAGCTGCAGGCGTGCCAGGCCGAGATGGCCGCCCATCGCGCGCGCGCCGCCGCCGGCGGCCTGGCCGTGGTCGGCGCCACCATCGAAGCCCCACCGGCCGCGTTCGACCCCGGGCCGCCGCTGCTGATGGCCACCCCCGCCCAGCAGCGCCAGTACGACAACGACCAGGATGCGTTCACGGGCCGGCTGGAGCAGAACGAGCTCTACGAGCAGCTGCGCATCGACGTGCGCGCCACCTACGACCGCCTCGACGCCTGTGTCACCGCTACCTTGGCTCCGGCCCAGGAGGAGGCCGCGTCCGACTCCGGCCTGAAGGCCCTGCTAGCCAAGGCCAAGGCCGCCGCCGAGCGCACCGGCAACGCGATCGACTTCGGCGGGACCGCGTTCACGGTGCGCGAGAGGGACTTGCGCAAGGCCGCCGACCGCGCCGCCACCGCCCTGGCCGCCAGCCGCTCCCGCAACCCGGCCGTCCGATCCGGCCGGGTTCCGCCCAGCGCGAGAGGGCTGGCCAACGCGGCCAAGCCCGGCACGAAGGCGGCCAACCTGATCGCCGAAGCCGGCGAGGTGGCCCGGTGGGGCAAGGTCCTCAAGTTCGGTGGCCCGGTCCTGGGTGTGGTCAGCTCTGGTATCGCCCTGGCCAACGGTGAGTCACCGAGCTCGGTGGGCGTCGGGTTGGTCGCCGGTCTGGCCGCCGGCGTCGCGACCGGCGCCGTCGTGGCCGCCGGCGTGGTCACCGCCCCGGTGTGGGTGACTGCCGGCGCAGTCGTGGTCATCGGCGGCGTCGTGGCATGGGGCGCCACCAAGGCGTGGGAGACGTGGGTGCCCGAGGATGTGCGCGAGTCCATCGACGACGGGGCGCGGGCGGCATGGGACTGGACCACCGACACCGCCTCGGACGCCTGGGACGGCGCCACCGACGCGGTCTCCGGGGCGTGGAATAGCGTGTTCGGGTGACCTCCGACCAGCCCGCGGCCCCGCGAGGCGGCACGAGTACGCCGCACCCCCACCCCCGCAAGCGCGGCATCGTGCTCGGGATGTTCGCTGTGCCGCTGCTGGTGTGGTGCGTCGTCGCCGTGACCGCCGGAACCAGAGCGCCGCTGGTGGCCATCGCGTTGGCGTGCCTACCGTTGCCGTTGCTCGCGCTGCCGCAGGTGTGGCCCGACCTGACCCGCCAGCGTCGTAGCGCCGCCCCCGTCCAGTCCGGCCGGGCCCTGGTCTTCGACGCCCCGGCCGCCGATCGGTGGAGCTACGCCGTCATGGCGCTCCTCTTCCTGGCCGCACCGCTCTTGGTGCACTGGGACGCCGCCCGCATCGGCGAGCAGGTCCCCACGCAGATCCGCTTCTGGCTCTGGCTGGCCGTGCCACTGGGTGTGGCCGGGGTGTTCTGGCAGGCCCGCTGGCGACGAACCCAGATCAGCCTCGACCCAGCGCTGGTCAGCGTGCAGACCTCCCGCGGGGTGGTCGAGATCCCTTGGGGGCAGCTCGCCGACGCTCCGCCCAACGGCGGCCCGCGGTTGGAGGCGATGCTCGCCGCAGGTGGTGGCGTGATCGACGGACATTCCCTACGCGCCGATCCCCACCGCGTCGCCGACGTGATCGAGTTCTACCGCACTCACCCGTCCTTGCGTCGAGAGCTCGCCACTGGCGAAGCCACGGACCGCATTGACCGTGGTGACGTCACCAGTGCCCCGCCTTCGCACTAAGCGGCCGACAGGGCTTCAGCTCCTCCGCCCAAGCCCCAACAGTCTGCTCCACCACGTCGAGCGAAGACCTCTCCCTCGTCGCGCCTCGTCTGACCAGCCCGAACGGATCGTGCGGGCGAAGTTTGCGCTCATGCCGCGACGGGGGAAGTTCGATCTGGGGACAAGCCCTGAAAGGGCTGCCTCGTCCGGCGCTCATACCTCACAATCGACCCATGCGGGCGAGGACGGCAGACCTTTACTGGTCGGCGGGTGGCTTCGTCATCGCCAGCGTCAACGCCCTCGAAAGCGTGGGCATTAGCGGGTTCCTCTGGGCCTTGGCGGCCTTCGTCATGCTGGTGGGCTTTGTGACGACTGCTGTGCGTCTGATCCGCACGCGAAACTTGCAGCGCCCCTCCACCACCGTTCCCTGACGGGGTCCACCGTCCGTGCGCTCATGCCGCGATGAGGGAGTTCAAGTAGCAGCGAAGAGACGCGAATCGGGATCGGGGATTCGATGCAGATGGGCATGAGGCGGCGTCATCGAAGGTGAATCTAGCGAGCCCCTGTCGTTTCCTCACCCTGGTCTCCACTCAGCTTTGGCTCCACCGACCCCAGTCTGCGCTCGAGGTCGAATTGGCCCTGCAGGCCGAGAGCCGCGGCGCGGAGCTGCTGGTGCACCTCGTCCCAGATCGCCGCTCCAGAGGAAATCGCACCTTCGCGGGCGACACGCCAATGCTCGCGCTGGTGATTTGGAGCATCCGTCATGATCTCAGTTCGAACTGCAGCGTGCAGCCTGAACCTGTCCTCACCAATAACTTGCAGGGCTGCCGACGCAACGAATACGTGTTGCCTGTCGGGGACTGCGGTGAGCACCACCAGCGAACCTGTTTCATAGTGGACCTCCTCACCGAGGACGCCTGGTCGTCTGGCTCGCTCTCTGGGTGGTACGGCATCGATCCCGTCCCATGTCTCCATGTCGGTCGCTGGCCACGGTCGGAGTTGCTCTGAGAGCTGCCTCACGTCCTCAAGCATCCGAGCGCGGAGCTCGCTAGCCGCTGACTCGGCCACATCGTGAAGATCTGCTGCGCGGACCTCCGCCATGCGAAGGGCCGAGATGCGCTCCCCAAGCGTTCCGCTCCGACGCCCCGCCCAATGTGGCGACACATCCGGCGCTTCGTTTTGTGACCTGTCGAACGGCCAACAGGTCAATCGGCGGTTGTGGAAGCTTGCACGAAACAACTCGACTCTTGGGTACCCGGACAAGACCTCCATCAAGGCGGGGAGCCGGTGCTTTGGGAAGCGGTCCCCGAGAACCACCCCCGTCAAAGCCGACTTGATGTCCAGGTCAAAGTGAAGAGGCGACTGATCGAGCCTGACGAGTCGGTACTCCGACTCATTCGCCCAGTCAATATGCTTCCGAAAAAAAATGGATGACGAGTGTGTGTCCGCGTGAGCGATGGCTACCGCATCAACACCGAACTCCCGCACTTGCCCTATATCAATTCCGTGAGGCCCCGTACCCATTGACACCGATCGGTACGTTACGGGGCCGTGGAACACGCGAGCATCACCAGTCGCCGGAGCCGCAAGCGCCTCGACCAACCTCTCTCTGTCGAAGCGCAGACATATGCCGGCGTGATGAGCTCCATAGTGCGCCCAAAGTGAGAGGTGCGCCCAGCCTCTGAGGGCGTCGCGATCCATCACGTGTTGGGGTAGTTCCCAATCTTGAGTCAGGCACGCGACCTTCGCGTTGACCCTTATGTGTCGATCGATCTCCTCCCAAATAGCGCGTTGCTCCCCTAGGCGAAGGATCTCAACGTCGTCCTCATGCGCGCTTAGGGTTAAGTACGTCGGACGGGACTCCCACAAATCATTGGTTGACTCGAATGGTGACAGGCGGAGTGTTCCGGAGTTAAGTATCCCAAACACCCCAGCCTCCGCACTGGTGTAGTGGTAGAGATGGGAAGTCAACGATCTGGATGCGGCGCGCAGTTCTGCGTCGAAGTAAGCGTCATGATCCTGATCCATAGCCGTATCGAACCACCATGCAGGTTGACGGAGCGGCTCAGAGTCATTGGGCTTGCGGGCGCCGCAAGGGCTTGGGCCTAACCTGAAGTTGACTTCCACCGTAGTGGGTGGATAGGGGCGCCCACAGTGGGCGGAGTGGGGCACCCCAGTGGCGGAAGGGACGCGTCCACCACCACATGCTCGTGGGGGCCGCTCTTGCCCACTCGCGACTTCCTCGGACTGGTCGTTTGCCCAAGCGTGGCGGGCGCCACCCGGGTTTGGTCCTCCCCAGCGCCAAGGCGTGCGGCTGCCCAGCCACACGCATCTCACCAAGAGCGTCGAGGATCAGCCGGAGCACCTGTCAGGCCTCAGGCGAAACAATGTCGCGGCTCGGGGCGCCGTAGCTGGGGTCATCACCCTGACTGTGACGGCATCAACGACACCACGGGGCGCACCGAAACAGCGGACGGAGCTGGCGGGGGGACTCGAACCCCCAACCCCCTGTTTACAAGGCTGGCCAGCGCCGATTCGCAGGCGTCTGACCTGCGTAAACACACTGTAGGCCGTGCCGCGCGAACCTGCGTGCGATACGAACGTCATGACATGGCGTGGCCAGTCCGCCTCGGCGCAGTCCGGTGAGGTGGCCTTGAGGGTTGCGCCCGGAGACGGAGATTCGGTCACAGCCTCCCAGAGCGGGACACCTGCGGGGAAGCCACGCGACCGGCCTGGCCCTCCCGGCGCGGCCCGGCGTCACCTGACGGAAGCACGGAGTGCCGCATTGTTCGACCAGCGCGAAGGCCGTTGCCGATGACCACGACCTCCGCGAGCTCATGGACGAGCACGACCTGGGCGAGGCTGAGGACACCGAGCAAGGCCAGAGGCATGAGGACCACGATGATCGCCAGGGCGAGGGCGATGTTCTGGGTCATGATGCCCCTGCCGCGACGCGCGTGTTCGAGGGCCAGGGGGATGAGCCGCAGGTCCTGTCCGGTGAACGCGACGTCGGCCGACTCGATGGCGGCCGCCGAGCCACGCACGCCCATGGCGATGCCGACAGTGGCAGCCGCCAGGGCCGGAGCGTCATTGATGCCGTCACCGATCATCGCCACCGGGGACCTGGATCGGAGCGACTCGATGGCGGAGGCCTTGTCGGCTGGGAGCTGCTCTGCCCGGACGTCGTCGATGCCGACGCGCGCGGCCAGTGCGTGGGCAGTGCGAGCGTTGTCCCCGGTGAGCATCACGGCGTCGATACCGGCTGCTGCGAGCTGGGCCACAGCGAAGGGTGCGTCCGGCGTCAGCTCGTCGCGGATCCCGATGACACCGGCGACCACGCCGTCGACGTCGACGACGACGATGCTCATGCCTTCGCCGGCCATCCGGTCAGCGTCCGCAGCGAAGGACCTCGGATCGACCCAGCGGGTGCTCCCGACCCGGACCGAGCGGCTACCGACCTTTCCGGTGATCCCGTTCCCGGGGTGCTCGGTCACGTCCTCGGCGGACGGGAACGATGGGGCGGCCTCGACGAGAGCATGCGCGAGGGGGTGCGTGCTCGAGGCCTCCAGGGCGGCGGCGAGCTGGACCACCTCGTCCTCGGTGTACGGCGGAAGGGGCCGAACCTCGACCACCTGGGGCTGGTTGCGCGTCAAGGTGCCGGTCTTGTCGAAGGCAACCGTCCGAATGGTGCCGAGCTGCTCGAAGGACTCGCCGGACTTGATGACGATGCCGTAGCGACTCGCAGCACCGATGGCGGACACCACCGTCACCGGCACGGCGATCGCCATCGCGCACGGCGACGCCGCGACCAGGACCACCAACGCCCGCTCGAACCAGGTCGAGGTGTCGCCGACCAGAACGCCGTACAGGGCGACCAGCGCTGAACTGGCGAGGACGAGTGGCACGAGGGGACGCGCGATGCGGTCGGCAAGCCGCGCGCGCTCCCCCTTGCGGGCGTGCGCCTCTTGCACCAGGCGGACGATGGTGGTCAGCGAGTTGTCGTTGCCGTCTGCGGTCGCACGCAGCCGCAGCCGGCCCCCGCCGTTGACCGACCCCGCCAACGCTTCGGTCCCGGGCCCGACCTCCACCGGGATCGACTCTCCGGTCACGGCGGAGGTGTCCAGGCTGGACAGGCCGTCGACGACGGTGGCGTCCGTCGACAGACGATCCCCGGCAGCGAGAACCAGCACGTCACCGCAGCGGACCTCCGACGCCGGGACTGACGACTCGAGGCCGTCGCGCACGACTCGGACTGTCTGAGGGATCAACGCCAGGAGGGCCGTCAGGCCGTGCTTGGCCTTGTCCATCGCCCGGTCCTCAAGGGCCTCCGCAATCGAGAACAGGAACGCGAGTGCGGCCGCCTCGGCGACCTGCCCGAGAGCGACCGCTCCCACGGCGGCGATGGTCATCAGCAGCCCGACGCCCAAACGTCCGGAGAGCAGCCGACGAAGGGCGCCCGGAACGAACGTCCACGCGCCCGCCGCCAGGGCGATGACGAACGCGCCGAGGGCCACCTGCTCCGATGCCTCCGACCACTGCACGCCGTAGCCGATCGCGACGAACACACCGGAAACCACGGGCAGGAGCAGCGCCCGGTCACGCCACCAAGGCGCGAAGTCCGCCACCTCCGGCGGCGTGGGGATCCCGGGGGAAGAGCCAGCAATCGCGCCGACGACGCGGGGCTGGGCCTCCGGCAGGGGCTGCCGGCCCAGCCGGATCGGCTCGTCGCCGCCGCAGCACTCCTTGCTCATGCGCCCGCGCCCGTCATGGCTGCGCTGCGCGAGCAGCACGGTCCGGCGTCACACCCGTCGTCGACACAGGGCGCACCCTCGTCAACCGCGATGACGACCCGCACGAGCTGCTCGATGGCCCGGGTCAGGTGGGGATCGGCGATCTCGTACCTCACCTGCCGCCCCTGCGGCTCCGCGACCACCAAACCGCACCCGCGCAGACAGGCCAGGTGGTTCGACACGTTCGACCTGGTCAGACCCAGGCACCGAGCCAGAGCCGCGGGGTACGTAGGGCCCTCGAGGAGCTCGATGAGAATGCGCATGCGCGTCGGATCTGACAGCGCCCGGCCCAGTCGCCCGAACACATCGGCCCGCTGTGAACTGTTCAGCATGCGCTGACCATACAGCGGAGAGTGACATGTCCGCTAGCTCGGCTGGACAGGAACCTGGCGCGGCAGGATGGCCAGGGCAGCCTCAGGTGCCTGCGTCAGCCCGGCCCGTGGCACGCCTTCGGGTCGCATGGCGTCGTGCGGTCAGGCGCCCCAGATGTTCGCCAGCGCCCCCGTGACGAGGATGACGACGCCGCCGGTCCACGCGATGCCGATGAGCACGGCGTTCCGCCCCATCGAGCGCAGGAGGCGTCCGGTCGGCGCCAGGACGGAGATGGCGGCCATGGCCGCGACAGGGACGCAAGCCCACACGAGCATGCAGTAGGGACAGAGGGCGCCGATGACGAACACGCTCTGAAAGATCAGCCAGTGGACGAAGGCCCACCCCAGGAGCGACCCCCCGGCGAGGGCGGCCCAAAACCAGGTCCTCATCCTGGCCCCCGCGAGAACGGCGGCCCCCACCGCGGCGACCACGGGAAACGCCGCCAAGCCGATGACAGGGTTGGGAAAGCCGAAGACCTCCGCCTGAGGGCTGCTCATCACCGCACCACAGTTGACGGTGGCGTTGACGGTGCAGCTGGGCACGTAGAACGGGTTCGCCAGGAGCAAGAACTTCTCCACGACGAGGACGGCCGCCGCCAGAGTGCCCAGCAGGCCGCTGAGCAGAAGGGCGAATGCGGCCGCCCGGGAGGGGAGGAGGGTGCGGTCCTGGACGGAGGAGCCGGTGAACGAACCGCCGCTCTCGGTCGTCACCTCGCGATGGCCGCGTCGAGCAGCTGGCGCAGGCCTTCTTCGCTGTTGGGCTGGATCATCTGGCCGTCAAGGAAGAAGGTCGGCGTGCCCTGGACCCCCAGAGCCAGCCCGTCCTGCCGGTCCTTCTCGACCCGCGCCTTGACGTCGGCGGAGGAGACGTCGGAGTCGAAGCGACTCAGATCGAGACCGAGGTCCTCGGCGAAGGTCCGGAACAGGGGTGCCTGCGAGGACTCCTGCTCGCCCCACTCAGCCTGCGTTTCGTACATGCGCGAGTACATCTCCTCCAACTTGCCCTGCCGGGCTGCGGCCTCGACAGCCACGGCGGCATTCATCGCATTCGCGTGGCTGTCGATCGGGAAGTATCGGATGACGAACTCGACCCGGCCCTCGTAGTCCTTGCGGAGCTTCTCGACCAGCGGGTAGGCCGCACGACACGCTTCGCATTCCAGGTCCAAGAACTCGACGAAGACGGGGCTTCCCGCCGGCGCCTTCGAGAGCCGGTGGCTGTCCTCGCGCACCACGAGCTCGGGCGCGGCCGGTGAGCTGGCTTCGGCTTGAGGACGCGCCTCGGGGGCGCTGGGGCGGGCGATGGCGGTCAAGATGGCCACCACGGCGATGACGACGGCGACGACAACGCCTGACGCGATGGCTCGGCGGTTCATTCAGTTCCCAATCGGACGGTGCGGCGGAGGGACGCCCAACCGTAACATCTGATCGCTCGTTCAGAGATCGAGGACGGGTGCGCCCACGAGGACCTCGGAAGGAGAGCGTGAACTGCGAGGTGGAGCATCAACCGATCTGGATGCCCCTACTGCGCAGCCAGGGAATCGGGTTCTGCGGGTTGTCGACCCTCGGGGCAGGGTGGATCTCGACGTGGAGGTGGTTGCCGAACGAGTAGCCGGTGTTGCCGACCTTGCCGACCACGTCACCTGGCATGACCGTGTCTCCGGCTTGGACCAGTCGAGCGCTCATGTGTGCGTACCAGGAGACCGAGCCGTCCCAGTACTGGATCTCGATCTTGTTGCCGAAGCTGGAGTCGACGAACGAGCGCACCACGGTGCCTCGTGACATCGCGTACAGGGGCGTCCCGGCCGGAGCGCCGATGTCCAAGCCGTCGTGGGTCTTGCCCCATCGAGGGCCGAAGTTCGACGTTTGCCGACCCGTACGGATCGCCTTCACCCAGCGCTTGCCCTCCCGCTCGGCCTTGGCCTTTGCGGCCGCTTCGGCCGCGGCCTTTCGTGCGGCCGCGCGGGACGCGCGCTCCTTGGCTTCGGCCTGCCCTTGGAGGGCTGAGCGCTGGGCCGACGCGGCCTGGCGCCTCGAGGCGAGGTCCCCCACCGTCGCACGTTGAGCGACGGCGTCGAGCGTTGCGGCCCGGGCCTCGCCTTCGGTGAAGTCCAGTCGCATGGCGGTGGTCGAGTCGGCGACGGTCGCACCTGTGGCCGTGACGACCAGGGCGGCGGCGGTGACGGTCGGCAGCACAAAACTCGTGGACATCGAGCGGCGTTGGCGCGCACCTCCACGCGAGACGCGGTGACGTCCGGCAGAGTGGCGCCCGCGGTATCGCGAACTCACGGGGCAGAGGACCTTCGAGGGAGGGCGGGGCCTCCACACCATAGCGTGACCGTTTCGTAATCAAAAGATGGGGCTGGGCGGAGCACGACCTGCCCCGCCGACGACCCAGCACGCGGGGCCAGCCACCTGACGGAGACGCGTGACGGCGTTCGATGCGCGCGGCGGTCGGGCGGTCGTCTGCCCGCTCGCACGACACTCGCCTGGCTGGTCCCACGACAGCCCCTTGCTGATGCAGGACAAGACCGTGCCGCAGCGCGAATTGACATCCAGGAGCGGTGCGCCCACGCTAACGTCTGATCGTTCGTTCAGAGATGGAGGATGTTGTGCCTGAGATCATCGGTCTCGACGGGTGCACCGTCGACTGCGTACACCCGGAGAAGGTGGCCTTGGTCGTCGCGAGCGCGCCGGACCCGGACGAGCTGTCGGTTGTCACCCAGGTCTTCAAGCTCCTCGGCGACCCGACGCGCGCGCGACTGCTCTACGCCCTCCTCGAGGCGGGCGAGCTGTGCGTCTGCGACCTCGCGGCGTCGACAGGTACCGCCGAGTCGACCGTGAGCCAGGCGCTCCGCATGCTGCGGGCGTCAGGGGTCGTGACAGGTCGGCGTGAGGGGCGCAACGTCTTCTACCGGCTGTCCGACGGACACGTGCGGATGCTGCTCGACGTCACTCGCGAGCATGTCGTCCACACGACGTCGGTCGGGTCGTCGGAGCGCCAGGGGGCGGTTCGATGAGTGGCGGACATTCGCACGGGCCCGGCGCCACGGCAGGTGGCCGTCACCGGTGGCGCCTCGCGGTGGCCTTCGGCCTGGTGGCCTCGTTCTTCGGAGTCGAGCTCGCGGCCGGAATCATCTCGCAGTCACTCGCCCTGCTCTCCGACGCCGGGCACATGGCCGCGGACGTGGTGACGCTGGGAGCCGCCCTGGTGGCGACGCGCATCGCGACGCGACCCGACACCACCGGCCGTCGGACCTTCGGCTCCTACCGAGCGGAGATCTTCGCCTCCGGGTTCGCGGTTCTCGTCATGGTGGGAGTCTCGGTCTACATCGTCATCGAGGCGATCGGGCGCATCGGGTCCTCCCCGGAGGTCGGCTCGACCGCCATGTTCGTCGTCGGCGGGATCGGCCTGCTGATCAACGTCATCGCCCTGCTCCTCCTGCGTGGGGGCGCCGGCGAGAGCCTCAACGTCAAGGGCGCGTACCTGGAGGTGGTCGCGGACACGGTCGGGTCCGTCGGCGTCATCCTCGCCGCGATTCTGGTCACCACCACGGGTTCTGCCGTGTGGGACACCGTCATCGCTCTCGCGATCGGCGCGTTCGTCCTGATCCGGGCCCTCAGGCTCGGCCGAGAGGTCCTTGCGGTTCTGGGTCAGCACGCTCCGGCAGACGTGGAGCCCGTGGAGGTCCTGCAAGCCCTCGAGGCGGTCGACGGCGTCACGGAGGTCCATGACCTGCACGTGTGGACGCTCACCTCCGGAATGGACGTTGCCACCGCACACCTCGTGGCTCGCGAGGACTCCGCAGATCGCGTGCTCACTGATGCGTCAGCCGCCCTTCGCGAGCGGTTCGGGATCGCGCACGCCACGCTTCAGGTCGAGACCAGCGAAAACAAGCACTGCCAGAACGTCGACTGGTGATCCGGCGTCGATGAGCCTTCACGCGGCCCCTGCCGGCTTCGACGGGCCGGTTCGGCTGCCGACCGAACCCCCCACCTGGTCGAGCTTCTTGGTGCCCGACCTGCAGCCCGTTCCCGTCCTGCCGGTCCTCGGACTGGTCCTGGCGGCGGCGTACGTCGCCGGAGTCGCTCGACTTCGGTGGGGTGGTCGGCGGTGGCCGTGGTGGCAGACCCTATTGTTCTTGAGCGGCTGCCTCCTCCTGGTGCTCATCACGGGCACCAGAGCCGAGGCCTACGGGTTCGAGATGTTCTCCGTGTTCATGTTCCAGCAGCTGACGCTCATGATCGCGATCCCGCCGCTCCTGATCCTCGGCCGTCCCGGGACGCTGTTCCTCCGGGCGGTGCCACACCGAGGAATCGGCAGCCACGTCCTCAGAGCCGGGCTCTGGGGCCTTCGGAGCGCCGCGGGCCGGGTCGTGCTGCACCCTGCCGTCACCGTGCCGCTGTTCTTGCTGGCGTTCTACGGGCTGTACTTCGGGCCGGCGGCCGACCTGCTCCTCGCCTCGTGGGCCGGGCACCTCTCACTGGAGGTGGCGTTCCTCGCCATAGGGGTCCTCTTCACCGCACCCGTGCTGTCCAGCGACCCTCTACCTCGCCGGCACGGTCATGGACTCCAGATCGGCGAGATGTTCGTCGAGATGGCCGTGCACGCCTTCTTCGGGGTCATCGTCATCATGGCGGTCGCGCCGATGGTGCCGGCGTTCACCCACCCCCCGCTCTCGTGGGGCATCGACGTGATGGGCGATCAGGCCGTGGCCGGCGCCCTGGCCTGGTCCTACGGCGAGCTCCCCGCTCTCGTCGTCCTCCTCATCGTGCTTCGCCGCTGGTTCCGCAGCGACTCGCAAGCCGCCCGCGCCAAGGACCTCCAGATCGACCGGGACGGAAACCCCGACCTGGACGCCTACAACGACTACCTGCGCGGCCTGTCCAGCCGTTCCGAAGGGCTCTGACCCACACCGAGGCCCGCGGTCACTGCCGCCAGCTCCTCGACCATGGCCGTGTCGTCATCCTTGGCCAGCCCACCGATCTCGACCCTGACGGTGTCGGGAGCCTGGCCGGGTGAGCAGCGGACGAACACGCGCCTCCGCGGGACCACCATCGACAACACCAGCCCGCCGAGGGCCACCAACGCGGACACCAAGGTCACGATCTTGCCGGGATCGGTCCTGATGGAGAACCCCGCGAAGCGCTTCACCCCGTCGAACGCGATGGAGCCTCGCCCATCGGGTAGCTCGAACACCTCCCCCGGACGCAGCAGGATTCGAAGCTGGTCCCTGCCGTCCTTTCCCGGCACCGGCTTCATCGTCGCCGTGTCGAGGGTGTAGACGGACTGGGGGCGCCCACCAGTGAAGAGATCACCCTCGAACGCGGTCAGGGCCAGCTGTGGGTCCAAGAGGTCGGGGAAGATCGAAACCGGACCGGTGGCAGGGTCGATCTGTCCGGTGGGCAGGAAGAAGCCCGCGAAACCGAGCTGTTTCGGGGAGGCGCCGGCCACCTTGACCGCGCCCACCGAGGTGTAGTTGTTGTCCTGCGCGAGAAACGGAGTGGCGTCGGAGTACAGGACGGCGCCCGCTGCGTCGCGCACCGTGATGACCGGCGCGTACCCGTTGCCCAGGAGGTACACCGTTCCGCCCCCAGTTTCGAGGGGACCGTTGACCCTCACCATGCGCGACGCGTTGGTCCCGTCAGGTGCCACGAACGTCGTGGCAGCCTCGAAGTCCCGCGGAGCCCCGAACTGGCCACGGCCAGTGGTCTCGCGTTCGAACTCGGCGGTGAACCGGTCCAAGGTCAGCGACCACGGTTCCAGCGCGTTGACGTCCATCCAGGCGCCGGGTTTGAAGGTGTCATACCGGGACAAGGTGTTCGCAAATGTCTTGCCCTCGGGCAGGATCACGTCACCGCGCCATCCCAGGAGCTGAGCGGCAGCCATGCCGACGAGGACCCCGACCAGGGCCACGTGGAAGGCGAGGTTCCCTACTTCTCGCAAGTAGCCCTTCTCGGACGAGAGCGAGACGCCATCGTGGGCGTGCACTCGGTACCGGCGGCCGCGCAGGACCGTGCGCGCCAGACCCAACGCCTCGTCCACGTCGCCGTCGACGACCACCTGGGTATGCGTGGAGAGCCGGTCCAGACGGCGGGGAACACGCGGCGGCTTCGCCCGCAGCTGACGGACCAGCAGCCGCGTTCGGGGGACGACACAGCCGGCCAGTGAGGTGAAGAGCAGCAGATAGATGGCTGCGAACCACGGCGAGGAGTAGACGTCGAAGACACCCAGCGAGTCCAGGACCTTGCCCGCCCTCGGGTTGTCCGCGATCCACCGTGCCGCGCGCGAGGCATCGATGTTTCGCTGAGGGAATGTCGACCCCGGCACTGCGGCCACGGACAGCAGGAGGAGGAGCAGGAGCGCGGTACGCATACTGGTGAGCTGTCGCCAGGCCCACCGGGCCCAGCTCACCCCGGCGAGACGCGGGGTGGCGGGCAGGTCACCGGGCTCGGAGGAGCGCTTCGCGGGCTCGCCCATCAGTCAGGCACCTGGGGAGGGTTCACTCGGCGACGGCGTCGTCGATGAGCGCCGTGAGCGTCGACACGTCGACGGGGCCATTGACCCGAGAGGCAATCCGGCCTCGACGGTCGAGAACCAGGGTGGTGGGCACAGTCGGCGCCTTTCCCTGCAGTGCCAGGATCAACGTCCCTGACTCGTCACTGAGGCTTGGGTAGGTCAGGCCCATCCTCGTCATGAACGCGAGTCCGCGTGCGGGGTCCTCTCGGAAGTCGATACCCATGAAGACCACTGGCAGAGAACGCTTTTCGACGTCCTCCCACACGTCCTGCAGGTGCGGGGCCTCGGCGACGCACGGGGCGCACCAGGAGCCCCAGACGTTGATGACCACGATGCTGCCGATGGCGCTGGAGCTCGCCCACTGCCCTCCGTCGAGCAACGCCCCCCGCAGGGAGACGGGCTCGCTCCTGTCGGCGGGCGCGATCTTCTCGACGGTGCCGTCACCGGAGATGTAGCCCTTCTGGTCCCCCGCCTTCGCCTGGGCCGCCAACGATCCCGGGTCATCGCCGCACCCGGCCAGCGCGAGCGCCCCCACGGCCAGAGCCCCGGCCAGCGCACCACGTCGGTGGACGTCCGCACCTGTCGTGCGACGCGGGGGCGTGCGGAGCATCGGGCAGTCCCTTTCGTCCGAGAGTCCCCAGAGGCGAACACCTGACCGAACAGTCAGATGGCTCGGCTACGGTGTCCCACGACCCCGCACCCTGATGCCGAGCGATCCCCCACGGCCCGGGTGCAGCCACGCAGGAGGGACGCCGATGACGCCGACAGCAGGCACCCGCGAAGGCCGGCGTTCAGCCGACCCTGAGAAGACGGCCGAGCTGCGACGTCGACCAGCTGGCGTGGGGCGGCGCCCCATGGCGAACCCAGCATCCCTGTCGCGCGGCGACATTCGGATCGGGCCAGAGGTCGGAACGCCGGCGAGCCTGCGGTTGGCGCGCGCGAACGATCTGTGGACATGACCGTTCTCGTCGACTACGTCAGGGCCCTGACGCCGCCGGTCGCCATCGGGTTCGTCTTCTACCGCATCATCCGCTCGATGCTCGAGGCTGATCGGCGCGAACGCCGCGCATTGGCTCGCTGGGAAGCCGAGCAGGGGGCAGACGCGGCGCCGGAACCACCATCAGGCGCGGACGGCACAGCGGACGACGTGAAGTGAGAGCCGTGTGCGCTCGCCTCGGCCTGGCGCCGCTCGCAGGGCTGACCCTTGATGCCGCCTTCCCCGGTCGCGGGCTGTGGTTCGCCGCTCCCCTGGCGCTCGCCGTCCTGTTCCTCTTGTTGACGACCAGCAGCGTCCGGCTCGGGGGCGCGATCGGGTTCCTGTTCGGCTTGGGGTTCTTCGTCCCTCATGTGTCCTGGTCGGGAATCTACGTCGGCGCGCTGCCATGGCTGGCCCTCGCCACCCTGGAAGCCACCTTCGTTGCGGTGTTCGGAGCGGCCACCTCGCTGGCCGGACGATGGCTTGGGCCCAGCGCTCATCTCCTCACCGCACCCCTGCTCTGGGTCGGCGCCGAAGGGCTGCGGTCCCGAACGCCGTTCGGAGGCTTCCCTTGGGGGAGGGTCGCCTTCTCGCAGGTCGACGGGCCGGCCCTGGGTTGGGCGTGGCTCGGTGGCGCTCCCATGGTGACCCTCGTCGTGGCCTTCTCGGGCTCACTGCTCGCCATCGGGACGCGGGGCCTTCTCGTCCGTCGCGGGCAGCGACCGTGGCGACGCCTGGCTCGACTCGCGGCCTCGGTGACCATGGCGGCCGGCGTCCTCGCCGCGGGTGTGCCCCTCCTCGCCACAACGCGAGAATCCGCTGACACATCGGTCAACGTGGCAGCCATCCAGGGGAACGTGGCCCAACCAGGTCTCGACTTCAACGCCGAGCGCCGTGCGGTCCTGCGCAACCACGTCAGCCAGACCCTGCTGTTGGCAGAAGACGTGCGGGAGGGGCGAGAGCGCCGACCCGATGTCGTGCTGTGGCCGGAGAACTCCAGTGACATCGACCCCACCCGAGATGCTCAGGCGGCCTCGGACATCACCCGGGCCACTCGAGCGCTGGGCGTGCCGGTCGTCATCGGTGCAGTCCTGGCCGAGCCCGAGCCTCGGGTCTCCAACGCCACCCTGGTCTGGTCGCCGCTCGGCGCCATCACCGATCGCTACGTCAAGAACCGCCCCGTTCCGTTCGCCGAGTATGTTCCGTTTCGCGGACTGGTCAGGTCCATCACCGCAACGGTCGACCTCGTCAGGAAGGACTTCGCGCCCGGAAGGGGGCCCCACACGGTCGACGCCGGGGCCATCCGTCTCGGTGTCGGCATCTGCTTCGAGGTGGCGTTCGACGACCACCTGCGCTCCGCGGTGGCGGATGGAGCCCAGCTGTTGTTCGTCCCCACGAACAACGCGACCTTCGGTCGGACCGACGAGAGCGTGCAACAGCTGGCCATGTCTCGGCTGCGAGCCGTCGAGCTCGGACGTTCGGTCGCCCACGTCTCCACCGTCGGGGTGAGTGGCCTGATCCGCCCGGACGGGTCCTTCGCCGCCAAGGGTGGGCACTTCACGGCCGAACGCCTGACAGCGACTCTCCCGCTCTCGCAGACGAGGACCCCCGCGATGCGGGTCGGAGGGCCGATCGAGGGAGCCATCGCTGCCGCCGGCCTGGGCACACCCGTGCTCGGATACGCCCGGACCCGGTGGGCACGGCGACACCCCCTACGAGGGAACCGCTGATGGGTCGTCAGAGCCCCGAGTAGGAGTGCATGCCGACGATGTAGATGTTGACCACCGTGTAGTTGATGATGATGCAGCCGAACCCGGCGAGGGCGATCCAGGCCGCGCTCTGGCGGCGCATGCCGGTGGTGGCGCGGGCGTGGAGGTAGGCGGCGTAGACGGTCCAGATGACGAAGGTCCACACCTCCTTGGGGTCCCACTGCCAGTAGGCACCCCACGCCTGGCGGGCCCAGATGGCGCCGGCGATGAGGGTGAAGGTCCACAGCGGGAACGCGACGACGTGGATGGCGTAGGTCAACCGCTCGAGCGCCCGCGCATCCGGGAGCCGGTCCATGAACGACACGGGCCGCTCGTCGGCCGCCTCGAGACGTGCCTGGACGAGGTAGATGATCCCGAGCGAGAACCCGATGGTGAACAGCGCGACCGACAGCGTCGCCACGGACACGTGGATCGCCAACCACACCGAGCGCAGCGACGGCATCAGCTCGGAGGCGTCGGTGTACCAGACGGTGATCGCGAGCCCGAGGGTGAGGAGCACCGGTCCGGTGACGAACAGGCCCAGCCACCGCAGGTCGCGCCGGGTGGACCAGCCGACGTAGGCGAGCAACGTGAGCATGCAGCCGACGACGGCGAACTCGTACATGTTGCCCAGCGGCCAGCGGTGCACCTCGAGGGTGCGCAGCGCGACGCCCGCGACCGTGAGCAGGGTGCCCAGCAGGGTCAGGCTCCAGGCGATGCCACCGGCCTTGCGCGCGCGGGTCGACTCGGCCTCCGGGGCCTCGGACGTGGTCGGTTCGGCGGCGGGCGCCGTCTCGCCGTCGGAGGTGACGAGCTCACGCTCGACGACCTCGGCCTTCGCCCGCGTGGGGGCGAGGCGGGCGAGGTAGATCGCGCTCATGACCATGGCGAGGGTGAGCACGGCCATCGCCGAGTAGATCGCCAGGTTCGAGAGCTGGGCGAGCGTGGTGTCGGTCATCGGATGCCTCCATAGGCACGTAAGGAACGTCGTCGACAGCGTGCGTCCTGGCGGGGTCCTCGAAGAGTACAACTTCAGAACGGATGTTCAGATGAACAGGCAAGGACTCTAGGCTGCGCGCATGGGTACTGAGACACGGCAAACCCTGATACGCCCGCTCGGGCTCGCGGTCGGGGTGGGTCTCGTCGCCGCGGTCGCGGCGGCGCTGCTCACCGGTGCGGTCGACCCGCTCGACCTCGCCGACCCCGGACCTGTGGTCCGCTGGGGGCTCCCGCTCGTCTCCACGGTGGCCACGCTGGCGTCGAGCGCCACGGTGGGGCTGCTCGGGCTCGCGGCGTTCCTCGTGCCCGAGCGCACGTCCACCGAGCGTCGGGCCACGGCCACGCGCTTCGCCGCGCGCGCTGCTGCGCTGTGGGCCGTCGCCGCCCTGCTCGAGGTCGTGCTCACCTTCGCGTCGTTGGCGGGGACCCCGCTCTCGAGCCCCAGCCTCCCGAGCCAGCTGATCTCGTTCACGTGGGAGCTCGAGACGACCCGCGTCCTCCTCATCTCGGCGGTGGTCGCGGTCGTCGTCGCGGTGGCCGCGGCGTTCACCTCGCGCCGGGCCCCGATGGCGTGGCTGGCCGTCCTCACGCTGTTCGCCGTCGTCATCCTCGCCCTCACCGGGCACGCGGCCGGGTCGGCGAGCCACGAGGACGCCGTGAACTCGCTCGGGGCGCATCTGCTCGGCGTCGTCGTCTGGGTCGGCGGGCTCACCGCGCTCGTGACGATGCGCCGCACCCTCGGCTCCGACCTCGGCGCCACGGTCGCGCGCTACTCGACGGTGGCCCTGTGGTGCTTCGTCGCGGTCACGGTGACCGGCTTGCAGCAGGCGTGGATCCGGCTCGGCTCGTTCGGGGCGGTGGCCACCTCGTACGGCGTGGTCCTCGCCCTCAAGACGGCGGCCCTGGTGGCCTTGGGTGTCCTGGGCTGGCTGAACCGGCGCACCATCGCGACCCGTCTGAGGGTCGACCCCAGCGACGGCCGCGCCCTGTTCCGTCTCGCGTTCGTCGAGGTGGGGCTGATGGGGGCCGCCACCGGTCTGGCGTCGGTGTTGTCCCGCATCCCGCCACCCACCCCGGACGCCGCTCCGGCCCCGAGCCGCATCCTCGAGCTCACCGGCTTCCCCGACCCCGGACCGATGGCGAGCGCCGACTGGTTCACCGCGTGGCGCTTCGACTGGCTGCTGCTGGCGGTCGCGGTGCTGGCGGTGGGGCTGTACCTCGCAGGCGTCGTGCGGCTGGTGCGGCGCGGCGACCACTGGCCGGTCGGTCGCACCATCTGCTGGGTGCTCGGGTGGGCGCTGTTCGTGTGGGCGACGTCCGGGGCACCGGGCATCTGGGGGCGCGTGCTGTTCAGCGTGCACATGGTCATGCACATGGCGGTCGCGATGATCGTGCCGCTGCTGCTCGTCCCCGGGGCGCCGGTGACGCTCGCCCTGCGGACCCTGCGCTCGCGGCCCGACCGCACGTGGGGGCCACGCGAGGTCATCCTCCAGGTCGTGCACTCGCGGGCGATGCAGGTCTTCGCCAACCCCGTCGTCGCCGCCTCGATGTTCTTCTTCAGCCTCGCGATCTTCTACTGGACCGGCCTGTTCGAGCTCTCGCTGACGACCCACACGGGCCACCTGCTGATGCTCGCCCACTTCCTCCTCACGGGGTACCTGTTCACCTGGGTGCTCATCGGGATCGACCCCGGCGTGCCGAAGTGGTCGCCCCTGATGCTGCTCGTCATCCTCTTCGTGACGATCTCGTTCCACGCGTTCTTCGGGGTGTCGCTTACCGGCTCCGAGCAGCTGCTCGCGCCCGACTTCTTCGCGCAGATCAACCTGCCGTGGGGTCCGCTACCGCTCGCCGACCAGCACCGCGCCGGCGAGATCGCGTGGGGTGTCGGGGAGGCGCCGACCCTCGTCCTCGCCGTCATCGTCGCCGTCCAGTGGATGCGCCGCGACGCCACCGAGACGCGTCGCCTCGACCGGCAGGCCGACCGCGACGGCGACGCCGAGCTGCGCGCGTACAACGAGCGCCTGCGCCGCCTCCGCGAGCGGGATCAGATCGACGGATCTGCGTAAGCCGGTCGCTCGGAGGACCCCGATATCACTCGTGGATTCGACGCCGAGCGACGGCGACACCTCCCAGCACCAGTGCGATGACGGCAATGGCAGCCAGTGTCAGCAGCACGATGTCGGGGACGCCCTCATATCGCGATGTCTCGACCGGGGTGTGGCGCACCGAGTTCGAGGGAACCGGTGACACCGGCGGGACTGTCGATGGCGCGGTCGGGCTGGGCGAAGACGCAGGCGATGCCGTAGCGAGCGACGCGAAGGTGCTCGTTCCCGAAATCGGATGACCGTCCGTGCTGACGACCCGGTACGTCACTGTGTAGCGCCCCGGCGCCTGATCCTCCGTCAGAGGCTGACGAACCACGCGACCTTGAACTTCTGGGTCACCCCCGACGATCGACCCCCTGGGTCCGACGACAGTGACCATCACGAAGTCCGCATTGACTCTTTCGTTGAAGGTCAGTCGCACCTCTGTCGGCGAATCGACTGACGAGCCGTCCTTCGGGACGACGGCGTCCAGTCGCGCGTGAGTCGGCACCACCGTCGCGACAGCTGAGTTGGGTGTGGCCCAGGCTGATGAGACGAGCAAGGTCATCAGGGCGGCAGCGCCAGCAAACGCAGCAGCGCCGCGCCGACGTGACCTGGAAGGGGATAGGCGGAAGGAAGCAGTCATGGCGAAACTCCGAGGCTTGTTGGGCTCAGCAAATGAGGGGCGGACGACCGACCTCCATCTGGGGTCAGCCTCAGCAGCTCGCCGGTGGAGCCCGCTCGCCCAACGGGACGATCATCGGCGCAGTGCGCGCCAGCCCACGATCCGACGCAGCCGTGCGCACCCGACCTCCGCGCGTGTGCCGCGCTGCAGGCAAAGGCACCGCGAGATACGCGGCCACCCAACGAATCGCGTCTTCGCCGCGAGTCAGGGCCAAAGCCGCCACGAGCGACGAGACGATGTGGGCAACGACCATGGGACCGCTGAGAGGCAGGACGAACGTCACGGCTTGGGCAGAGTGCGCGACCGCCACGTGCTCGTGCATGTGGGCAGCAACGCCGCTTCCTCCACGAGCTGGGTCCATCCCCTGAAGCAGGAGGTGCGTGGCGACCTGGCCGAGAATGACCGCCCCAAACATTCGCGGCGCCGTGGTCCGCGCTCGGGTCAGAGCCGCGACGAGAGGCCCAATGAGTGCCACCACGATCCCAACGGGGATCAACCCCGGTGAACTCCCACCGCCCAATGCATGCGCCCCCGACGCCAGACCAACGATGACCAATGTGGCCACCACCGCGCGCAGTAGCCGCACCAAAGGCGCGCTACGGGACGTCATACGACAGAGCGTAAGGGAACGATGGACCGGGTTATCCCAGCGACCTTGGCCCTCGCGACAGTGTGAATCTCGAAGAAGGAGCGAGAGCGCGCCACCCGGGCCGCGGGTGCGCCGCCAGATAACGCCCCTGACTCACACCGCACTCGATCGGGACTGCTGAAGGTCTGGTTGTCACTTCCGGTGTGGTGTTTCAGGCCGCGTGAGCGGCCCGGTTGATGGTCTCAAACTCGATCGGGGTGAGCTTGCCGAGGGCGCGTTGCCGTCGCCGGCGGTGGTAGGTGCGCTCGGTCCAGGTGACGATCGCCAGGCGCAGCTGCTCACGGGTGTCCCAGCGCCGAGCGTTGAGGACGTTCTTCTGGAGCAGGGCGAAGAACGACTCCATCGCGGCGTTGTCCGCGGAAGAGGCGACCCGACCCATCGACCCCTTCAGGTGGTGCTTGCCGAGCGCGCTCACGTAGGTCCGGGAGCGGAACTGGCTGCCCCGGTCGGCGTGGACCACGCACCCGGCCACGGCGTCGCGTCCGCGGCGTGCGATGGCCATCTCCAGGGCGTCGACCGCGAGGTGGCGGGTCATCCGTGAGTCGATGGAGTAGCCGACGATCCGTCGGGACCAGACGTCCTTGACCGCGCACAGGTACAGCTTTCCCTCGGCGGTGGGGTGCTCGGTGATGTCGGTCAGCCACAGCCGGTTCGGGCCAGTCGCGGTGAAGTCCCGCTCGACCAGATCGTCGTGTACCGGCGGTCCCGGCTTCTTGAACCGGCCCCGCTTGCGGGCGTGCAGCGAGACGATCCCAGCCTGCGAGCAGACCTTCCACACCCGCCGCTCGGAGACCTCGTGGCCGGCCTCGGCCAGCTCGTCGGCGATGAAGCGGTACCCGAACCCCGGCTCGTCGGCGTGCACCTCGAGGGCAGCGTTGGTCGCGTACGCGTCGATCAGGTCCCGCTCAGTGACCGGGGCCGCCTTCCAGGAGTAGAACGCCTGCCGGGAGAACCCCAGCAGCCCGCAGGTCACCGCAACGGGGATGCCGTCGGCGGCAAGGTCCAGGACCAGCGGGTAGGTCTGTAATGGATCTCGGCCGGCCTGAGGTTGGCTGCGAGGCTGGGCCTCGACCGGCGGCAGTGACCCAGGCGTATGTCTGACCCTCCATCAGCGTGGTGTCTTGAAAATGACCCGTCCTGCCGCCGGGCGAGACTCCAGCCCCGCCGCGCGAATGACCTGATTAGAAGCCTGTCCACCCTGTCGCCGTTTGCGGCAACGCCGGGCGTGACTCATTACAGATGCGTCTTGCGCGACCCCCATCCGGGCTGGGCCTGTCCCATCCATCAAGAGAATGGAAGCCTGAGATGCCGCTCATCGCGGACACCTACCCGTACGTCGTGGGCGTGGACACGCACGCCCGCAGCCACACCTACTGCCTCATTGAGTCCGAGCGGGGCGCCATCGTGGACACGGCGACGTTCCCGACCAGCGTGGCGGGCATCCGCCGCGCTTTGACCTGGTTGATGGTCCGCACCGAAGGTGAGCTCGTCTTCGCCGCCGTAGAAGGAACCAGCAGCTACGGGGCGTCGCTGACCGCAGCCCTGAGCGACGTCGGGATCGCCATCGGGGAGATCCGCCCCGGGCCCAAGAGCAGCCACGCCCACCACGGGAAATCCGACCTGATGGACGCCGAGGCCGCGGCTCGAGCAGCCCTCGGACGTGACGCCCGCCGCGTGCCCCAACCGCGAGCCACCGGCGACAGGACGATGCTCCGGGTGCTACTCGCCTCCCGAAGCCTTGTTGACCATCAGCGCACCGCGAACCGTAACGCCCTCCTGGCCTTGCTGCGCACGGTTCCCCTCGGCCTTGACGTGCGCGGCCCGCTGCGTCAGGGACAGATCCGGCAGATCGCCGCGTGGCGACCCCAGCCCGGCGACCCTCTCCTACCGGCCCGAAGCGAAGCCAAACGGCTCGCCGCCGCGGTCCTCGCACAGGACACCATCCTGCGCGAGAACCACCAGCACCTCGCCGCGCTCGTCGAGCGACTCACCCCCGGCCTTCAAGGCATCCGCGGCGTTGGACCAGTCACCGCGGCGATCATGGTGTGCGCCTACTCCCACCACGGACGCCTTCGCGACGAAGCCGCCTTCGCAGCGCTGGCCGGCGTCGCGCCCCTGCCAGCCTCCTCCGGCAACACCGAACGCCACCGACTCAACCGATCGGGTGACAGACAGCTCAACCGAGCCCTGGACGTCATCGTCAGGACCCGCCTCAGCTGCGACAGCGACACGCGGGCCTACCTGGCCCGCTCAGTCGCCGCCGGAAAGACCCGACGCGAAGCGCGACGCAACCTGAAGCGCTACGTCGCCCGGTCCATCTTCCGCCAACTGCGCACAATGCCCGCCCTCACCTAGACCGCGCCTGCTCCCCCTAAACCCCTTGACAGCAGGCATAGAAGCGTCATTTTGGGGACTGACCCAGCCTCAGATTCGCCTGCGACAAGTACGCCGCGGCCCGGCGCAGGACCTCGTTCTCCTGCTCCAAGAGCCGGATCTTGCGCCGGGCCTCCTTCAACTCGGCGTTCTCAGCCGCCGTGGTGCCGGGACGGACGCCGTCCTCGACGTCGGCCTGGCGCAGCCAGTTGCGCAGGCACGACTCGGAGATCCCGAAGTCCGCGGCCAGCTTCGCGATCGGAGCCTCGCCCTTGCGGGCGACCGCGACCACGTCGTCACGGAACTCCTTCGGATGGGGTGCAGGCATGTCAACATCCTTCCAGCGAGACCTCCCGGCCCCACAGATCAGGTGTCAACCGAACCTTCAGCAGTCCCATCTCCACCCACCCAGAGGTCAAACCGGTCGGGTCGGACGAGGCGAGCTCTATGGAGCTCCCGGGCAGAGCTGGGTCACAGCGCCGCGGAGTGGAGCGCACGGATGGCACTTGCGAGTCCTCATCAGTCCCTCGCCTCCCCTGTCATCACATAGCGGACGACCCGGGCCGTTACATGGCAGCGGGTCCCTACGCCCCTCCGCCCCGCCACCTCCGCGCACCTCTGCGTTGCCGCCTTGCCGGTTCTTGCCCGTCCGTTGACGCCCCACCGCCCGACACCGGAAGCGTCGTGACACGACAGCAGAACGACCTCACACCTCATGCATCTCGGGTTGGATGTTTCGTTGTGACGCATCTGTTTTGAGGCTCGCAAGAAGGCCTGGCCCTGAACGATCGCGAGCGCGCTTTGGGAGAGGAGAAACGTTAGGGAGGCGAGCGATGACCGGACACTGGATCCAGCCGAGGATGCACCTCAAAGACCTCGAACGCCGACAGGCGAAGAGAGGCCAAGCCCGCCTCATCAAGCTGCGAGACGAGCGCCGCGAAGCCGCCCGGCTCGAGCGCATCGCCAACCGGGTCCCCAAAGATCGGGGCGTCGTCACCTGCGGATGGTGCGGCACGAGCATCACGGTCGCGCGAGTGGGCCGGATGCCGAAGTGGTGCTCCCCCGCGTGCCGGCACCGCGCCTGGGAACAACGCCGTGCCGCCGAGTCCGGCCTGGTCGCCGTCGAGGTGGTCGACCGACCCGTCGAGGTCATCCGCGAGATCACCAAGACCGAGACCGTCCCCGTCGTCGTCTCCCCCACTTCAGCTAGGCACTGGTCCGACCTGCTCACCACACTGGCCGAACGACTCGACCAAGGCCGCATCTACGACCGCGACGTGTCCGAACTCCTGCCCGCGATGTCAGCGCTGATCCTCGCCTTCAACCGACGCGTCCGCTGACGACGCCCAGGTCGTCACAACGACATGCACCGAGCCTTCGTCCCTCCCACCTGACCTGCAAAGTCCCTGCCTCGGGCGGCCCTCGTCCCTCCCAAGTCCGAGCGGGGCAAAGTCCTCCTGCCCCCGTCATGATGCGGCGTGACCGAACCGCGCCAAAGGTGCCCGCAGTCGCGTGGGATCCTCGAGCCGTGACCCCACGCCCCCGCCGCTCCGCCTCGACCCCCGTGGTGTCGCGTCGACCCGACCCGCCGGTCTGGGCCGAGGCCCTCAAGCAGGCTGGCGGCGACGTCCGCAGGCTCAAGGTCCACGAGGACGGAACCGTCCTCGTACTCCGCAACGTCGAGCGCTGACGACGGCGAGAGAGTCGTGACAGCGACTGAGCACACCGGGATGCAGCGGGTGTGTCGCCCGTGCCTTTGGATCGACAACGTACAAAGGGGCCGGGTTCCGTGCAGAACTTCCAGTCATCAGTGGGCGGATACACACATGGCTGAGCCCTCGCTTGCCTGTGCAGTCCTCAACGACGTTGCGAAGTATTGAGACGGTGGACCAAGTCTCTTGTTCTCAGCTTCTTCTGCGCGCAGGCCCGGGCAGGTCAGCCATTAAGTCGTCGGTCAGCTCATACTTGAGTCGCGGCTGACGACGCGCGAAAGGATCTGTGGCATCCACGATCCTCATGACCCTAAGCAGCCCGATCTCTTGCAGGTCCTTCGCTCCTCGAGCCCACGTCTCGTCTGACAAGCAGTACTGGCGCTTCCGACGACCATCCGCAGCAGAACCGTCGGGACGTCCGCCTGTTAGTTCTCGAAGAACCACGTAGATGCTCAGCGCTCTTCCGGACATGACGTGGATCCAACCGTTAGACCAAAGGTCCAAGGGCAACGTGATCCAGCGCCCACCCCAGTCGCCGAGTTCTGGTAGCGGCAAGATGGTTACGTGAGGTGGATGCGTGCCGTTCTCCACACGCTGGATGAAGCCTGCATCGCGCAGCCATCTTTGCGCCTGGTTGACGCGACGCGCGCCCTGTCCTGCAGGGTCTGGAATCGACAACATCGTGGCGTAGGCAGAGGCGGGGTACGGGCGCAGCTGCCGCGGCTCTTTGGTGGCCAACATCACCATTGATAGGTAGAGCTTTAAACGAAGTCCCTGCCCGCGACCATCTGACCCAATCTGGTGCAGCGGCGTGTCGCCTTCCGAGGGATCGCGCACGAAGTCGATTGGCAATTGAACGGTGCTGTGCCGCTTCGACCGCTCGACCGCGCTGCGCAGGACGTCCAACGCGTCTTGGTCCATGTCACTCTCCTTGGACGCTCGGAGCGGGGTTGCGGGGGGTACTAGAGGTTCATGGGGTCCCGAAGTACTTCCTATTGCAGTCCGCCACAGAAGCTCTACGAGCCTATCCTAAAGGTCGCTCGTGGCTCTGTTAAACGTCTATGAGCGCCCGTTGGTAGCGTCCAAGGCCGACAAACAGTAGCGTTGAGGCTCGACCGATGGGAGTGTTGGGCCATGACTTGGGGAACGCCACCACTGAGCGGATACAGGCCAAGGGTCATTGACGCAGAGCTTGACGTCCTCCTGCCTGGTCTTCCCGCGATTGCGCTCGAGGGGGCTAAGGGGGTCGGCAAGACGGAGACGGCACGGAAGCGCGCAGGCAGCGTCCATCTTCTTGATGACGAACAACAGTTGGAGGTCGCCCGCGCCGATATCGACCGCCTTCTGGCGACGGAACCTCCCGTCCTGATTGACGAGTGGCAGCGCCTCCCACCCGTGTGGGACGCGGTTCGAAGAGCGGTGGACGCCGACGCCTCTCCGTCCCGCTTCCTGCTGACTGGTTCCGCCTCGCCGCGGACACCTCAGACCCACTCCGGCGCAGGCAGGATCGTCCAACTACGCATGCGGCCCTTGACCCTCTCGGAACGCGGGATGTCTCCCAGCGTCAGCGTCGCCGCCCTTATGTCTGGAGCACGTCCAGTCATCGAGGGCTCGACCGAGATTGGCCTAGATGACTACGTAACTGAGATCTTGGCTGGCGGGTTCCCCGCGCTGCGCGGACTCCCCGATCGTGCACTACGCGCGCAACTCGACGGCTATCTCGCAAGGATCGTCGACCATGACTTCCCAGAAATGGGGCAGCCAGTGCGTAGGCCTGACACGTTGCGTCGCTGGATGGAGGCGTACGCAGCAGCGACGTCGACCACCGCCGCGTACGAAGCGATTCGGGACGCGGCGACAGGGGGTCAGGGGGACAAGCCAGCCAAGACGACGACAGAGCCCTACCGTGAGGTTCTGGAACGCCTATGGATTCTTGATCCTGTTCCCGCCTGGACCCCGAGCAGAAATCACCTTCGACGCTTAGCGCAGGCGCCGAAGCACCAGCTCGCCGACCCAGCCTTGGCCGCGCGACTACTCGGAGTGGGCCCGGAGTCGTTGCTTTCTGGCCGCAGCAGCGGTCCAGTCGTGCCGCGCGACGGAACGCTCCTCGGAGCGCTCTTCGAGTCGCTTGTGGGCCTTAGCCTTCGGGTTTACGCGCAAGCGGCCGAAGCAAAGGTGCGCCACCTTCGGACCAAAGCCGGCGAGCGCGAGGTGGACTTCATTCTTCTGCGCGACGATTCTCGGGTCGTGGCCGTCGAGGTCAAACTGTCCGCAACCGTGAGTGAAGACGATGTCCGACATCTCTTGTGGCTACGCGATCAGCTTGACGACGAGCTACTGGATGCCGCCGTCGTCACCACGGGACGAGAGGCATACCGCCGCCCCGATGGGATAGCCGTAATTCCGGCGGCCCTACTTGGCCCGTGACCGCGAAGGTCAATTTGCTGGCATACGTGTCATGAGGAGGCCACCATGACCCAGACCACTCGCCGTCAGTACGAATCGCTTGCCGAGGCCGCGGAGCGCACGGGCGTCAGCACCCGCACGCTCCGTCGACGCATCTCGTGCGGCGAGCTCACCGCCTACCGCGCCGGCCCGCGGATCATCCGGCTCGACCCGGAGGACGTGGATCGTCTGCTGCAGCGGATCCCGAACTTTCGCTGAGTTCGCCTCAGCCCGAGGCGGACTCAGCGGCACGCGCCAGCGCCGAGAGTGCGTCGGCGATCTGACGGTCGCGTCCTGCCGCCGCGTGCTGATAGCGCAGCGCTGCGTTGACGCTGCTGTGGCCGAGCCGCTGCTGAAGCTCGGCCAAGGTCGCACCAGCCATTGCCGCCATCGTCGCCCCCGTGTGACGCAGGTCGTGCAGTCGGAGATCCGACCGACCGGCGGACTCGCGCGCCGTTCGCCAGGACTTGTAGAACGTCGACGGCTGAAGATGGGAGTCGCTGTCTGCGCTCGGGAAGAGGAGCGACTTCGGTCCGGGCGCGGTGAGCTGCTCGAGGTGGTGTCTGAGCGCTGGCTCGATGTGGGGCGGCACCGCGACCGTGCGCGTGCCGGCGGCCGACTTCGGCGTCCCCACGATCGGCTTGCCATGCACCCACGTCAGAGCTCGCTCTACGCGGATCGTCCCACGGGCAAGATCGACGTCCGACCGCCGCAGTTCGAGCACCTCGCCTTGGCGCAGCGCACACCACGCACAAATGAGGACCAGTGCCCGGTACCGCTCGGGCAGGCTCTCGACGATGACCCGCAACTCGTCGATCGACGCCGGCCGGATCTCGCGCTCCCGAGGCGTGCTCGAACCACCGCGGATTCGGCAGGGGTTGGCGGCGATGAGGTCGTCGCTCACGGCGGTGCTCATGATCGCCTTGAGGAGCGAGTACGCCCGCGCCCGCGACGTCGGTCGATCCAGCGGCATCGACGTCCACCATTTCCTCACCATGGCCGGCGTGATGTCGGCGATTGGCTCTCGCCCCAGCCTCGGGACGAGGTACGTGTCGAGGAGGTGGAGGTACCCCTCACGGGTCCGCGGCTTGAGGTCGCGGGTCGCCACCCAGGACGTCGCGAACTCGGCGAAGGCCTCGCTCCTCCGCGGGGGCGGCTCCGGGCGCTCCCACTCGCCGAGCATGATCTTGTAGCGCTCGGTCCCCAGCCAGGCCTCCGCGTCGGCCTTCGAGGCGAAGGTGTCGGGCGCCTTGAGCCGCCGGAAGTCGGGCGCCATGTAGCTGGCCTGGTACCGACCGGAAGGAAGCTTCCTGAGGTACCCGAAGCCGCGTCGGGCCCGCCGCGCGCCGCTCATCGTGACCTGTTTCCCGACAGCGGTCGTGCTACATATGTGCTGTATCTGTGGCTAGCTGCGATCATCCATGTCCCCCGATGTCAGCATCGACGAGGCGTCGACAAGCGACATTTTCGCAGGTCAGAGGGGTGAAAGCAATGGCCGGGCGATGGAGCTGGCGGGGGGACTCGAACCCCCAACCCCCTGTTTACAAGACAGGTGCGCTACCGATTGCGCCACGCCAGCGGGCCGGCGCAGAGGCCGACGGCCCCACACTCTATCGGCCACTCGGGCACCCACCGTGCGGCTTCCGAGCAGTGCGGGACGGTGGTCGGAGCACCGCACGCGGTCGAGGTGAAAGCCGACCCTGACGTGGTCGGGTTTCACCTCGAACCGGCGGGCGGTCAGCCGGCCTGCGGGTCCGCGGGGTCGGTCGTGGGGAAAGCCATCGTCTCGTCGACCGGAGGCTGCTCAGCCGGCGCGGCGACCGGCACGGGAGCCGCAGCGGGCGTGCGGACGACCGGGTTGTGGAGCGTGGAGGCGACGATGCCGACGCCGACGACCGCGACGAGCCACGCGAGGCCGAAGCGGTACACGGCCTGGTCGATCGAGAGGTTGCCGGCGTAGACGAGCATCCCCGCGGGGACGAACAGCGCGACGCCGAAGAGCGCGCCGAACGCGAAGCGCTCCGGCGAGTGCGCCTTGGCCGGCTTGGCCTTCGCCTCTCCCCCGGACTTCGTGCGGCCCATGTCAGACCCCCGCCGTGCCGAGCGCGTCGGCGGCGGCGACGTCGACGACGCCGGCCGTGGTCAGGCGCAGGTGGCCACCGAGCTCCTGGTACGCCAGCACCGGCAGCTGCGGGGCCGCGCCCTCGACGAGCCGGCGCACCGCCCGCCGCAGCGGCTGCGCGCACACGAGCACCGGCTGCACACCGCCCTCCTCGACCGTGCGTGAGACGCGGGCGGCCTCGGTGGCCAGCCGGTCGGCGAAGTACGGGTCGAGCAGCAGCTGGGGGCCGCCGTCACCGGAGCGCAGCGACTCGAGCAGCTTCTGCTCCAGCCGCGGCTCGAAGGTGAGCACGTGGAGGTCGCCGTTGGAGGCGTGCGACGCCGCGATGGCCGGGCCGAGCGCCAGGCGCGCTGCCTCGACGAGCTGGTCGGGGTCGGTGGTGACCCGGGCCCGCAGCGAGATCGCCTCGAAGATCCGGACGAGGTCGCGGATGCCGACGCCCTCGACGAGCAGTCCCTTGAGGACGCGTTGGATCTCGCCGAGCGCGAGCGGGTTGGGGGTGAGCTCCTCGATGACCTGCGGGTGCGTGGAGCGCACGGCGTCGACGAGCAGCTTGACGTCCTCGCGGCCCAGCAGGTCCGCAGCGTGCCGGCGGACGGTCTCGGCGAGGTGGGTGGTGATGACCGACGAGCGGTCGACGACCGTGCCGTCGAGGGCCTCGGCGCGTCCGCGCAGGTGCGCGGCGACCCACTTGGCCTCGAGGCCGAACACCGGCTCGCGGGTCGGGATGCCCTCGAGGTGCGCGATGGCGTCGCCGATGACGAGCACGTGCCCGGCGGGCGCCTCGCCGCGGGCGACCTCGACACCGTGGACGCGGATCGCGTAGGTGTGCGAGGGCAGGTCGAGGTTGTCGCGGGTGCGCACGAGCGGGATGACGACGCCGAGCTCCATCGCGAGCTTGCGGCGCAGCGCCTTGACCCGACCGAGCAGGTCGCCGCCGTTGTCGGCGTCGACGAGGCCGATGAGGTCGAAGGCCAGCTCGAGCTCGAGCGGCTCGACGCGGATGTCGTGGGCGAGGACCTGCGGGCTGTCGGGAGACGGCAGGGCCTCGCGCTCGGCGGCGGCCTCCTCGGCGCGGCGGGCCTCCTCGCGCTCCTCGAGCTTCGGCATCGCGCGGGCCAGGAGCACCGCGCCGCCGCCGATGAGGATGAACGGCAGCTTCGGCAGGGCCGGCACGAGCGCCAGCGCCATGATGACGACGCCGGCGATCTGGATGGCGCCGCGCTGCTGGCCGAACTGGTGGATGATGTCGCCGCCCATGTCGCGCTCGGTCGAGGCGCGGGTGACGATGATGCCGGTCGACATCGACAGCAGCAGGGCCGGGATCTGCGAGACGAGGCCGTCGCCGACCGACAGGAGGCTGTAGGTCTGGATCGCGTCCCCGACGGCCTGGCCGTTCTGGACGACGCCGATGACGAGGCCGCCGATGAGGTTGACGAGCGTGATGACGATGGCGGCGATCGCGTCGCCCTTGACGAACTTCGAGGCACCGTCCATCGCGCCGTAGAAGTCCGCCTCGCCCGAGACCTCCTTGCGGCGGCGCCGCGCCTCGTCCTCGTCGATGAGGCCCGAGTTGAGGTCGGCGTCGATGGCCATCTGCTTGCCGGGCATCGCGTCGAGGGTGAAGCGGGCGGCCACCTCGGCCACGCGCCCCGCACCGTTGGTGATGACGACGAACTGGATGACGACGAGGATGAGGAAGATGACGAGGCCGACGACGAGCGAGCTGCCGACGACGAAGTGACCGAACGCCTCGATGACCTTGCCGGCGAACCCGTCGACGAGCACGAGGCGGGTCGCGCTGATGTTGAGCGCCAGCCGGAAGAGCGTCGCGACGAGCAGCAGCGACGGGAAGACCGCGAAGTCCAGCGGCCGCGTCACGCGCAGGGCCACGAGCAGGACGAGCACCGAGATCGTGAGGTTGAGGGCCAGCAGCAGGTCGAGCAGCATGCTCGGCACCGGCACGACCATCATGACGACGACGCCGACGACGGCCGCCGGGATGCCGATCTGGCTCAGCCGTGCGTTCTTCATCGGACCTCGCGGTGGCGACGGGAGCGGGTGGTGGCAGTCATCTCGGGACTCCCATCGGCAGGCGGGGACGTGACCTGAGGGGTGTAGACGGTCGGGGTGGTCGCGGAGCTCACGCGGCGACCCCCGCCCGGTCGGTGCCCGCGTACGGGCTGCGGTGGAAGCCGCTCGTCACGCCGCGGCGCTTGAGCCCGAGGACGAAGACGAACACGCCCGCGACGGCATCGAAGAGCTCCGGCGGGATCTCGTCGCCGACGTCGCACATCCGGTAGACGGTGCGCGCGAGCGGCACGTCCTCGACCATCGGCAGCCGCAGCTCGGCCGCCTCCTCGCGGATGCGGGCCGCCGCCGCACCGGCGCCGCGCGCGACGACCCGCGGTGCGCCGAGGCCCATCTCGTACTTGAGCGCGACCGCGACGTGCGTCGGGTTGACGAGCACGACGTCGGCCGAGGCGAGGTTGGAGAGCATCCGGTTGCGGCTCATCTCGCGCTGCTTGCCGCGGATCATGCCCTTGAGCAGCGGGTCGCCCTCGGACTGCTTGTGCTCGCGCCTGATCTCGTCCTGGCTCATCTTCAGCTGCGAGCCGATGCGCCGCTTCTCCATGACGAAGTCCGCTGCGGCGAGCACGAGCCCGACGCCGGCGACGAGCCGGAGCACGTGCGTCACGGCCCCGACCGCCGCGGACGCCGCAGCCCCGAGTGACCACGAGCCGTGCGTCGTCATGAGGATCGCGACGTCGCGCAGCTCGGTGTACCCGACCCACCCGAAGATGACGAACTTCAGCAGGGTCTTGCCGAGGGTCCACGCGGCGTGCGCGGAGACGAGCTGCTTGAGCCCCTTGGCCGGGTTGAGCACACCGAAGTTGGGCTTGAACTTGCCGGGGTAGACGCGGATGCCGCCCTGCGCCGCGCTGCTGGCCAGCGCGGCCACGACCATGACGCCGAGGAACGGCGCGAGCACCTTGACGGCGTCGATCCCCGTCTGCCGCATCACGGTCACGCCGCGCTCGGGCTGCGGGTCGAGGATGACCTCGCGCAGCCCCTGGAGGGTGCCGACGAACAGCTCGGACAGCCCGGAGACGAGGTGCGGCAGGACGACGGACGCGAGCATGACGGCCGCCCACGCGCTGAGCTCGGCGGTGCGGGCGACCTGCCCGTCGCGGCGCGCCTTCTTGAGCCGCTGCGGGGTGGGCTTCTCGGTCTTCTGCGACTTGTCGCTCACCGGCTCACCCACCCGCCCCGAGCATCCGCGCCACCGACGTCATGTCGCGTCCGGTCTGGTCGAGCAGCTCGCTGACGACCCCGGGCAGCAGCGCGAAGGCCATCCCCGCGAAGGAGATGACGAGGATGATCTTCACGGGGAAGCTGATCGCGAAGATGTTGAGCGTCGGGACGGCCCGCGACACCAGGCCGAGCGCGATCTCCGAGAGGAAGAGCACGACGAGCACCGGCGCCGCCACCTGCAGCGCCCCACCGAGGAAGGTGCCGATCCCGTCGGTGACGAGCCGGGCGAGGTCGCCGAGGGCCATCGGGTGCAGCGGAAGGACCGTGAAGGTCGAGATGAGCCCGCGCACGAGGAAGAGGTGCCCGCCGGTCGCGAAGAGCAGGGTGATCGCGAGCAGCTGGTGGATGCGCCCGAAGATGCTGCTCGTCGCGTTCGACATCGGGTCGTAGAGCGAGGCGAGCGTGAAGCCGCTCGCGAGGTCGAGCAGCTCGCCGGCGGCCTGCACGACCGCGAAGGCCAGCAGGACGACGAAGCCCATCGCCGCGCCGACGACCGCCTGGTAGAGGGCCGCGCCGAGCAGCGGGAAGAGCTCGAGCGCCGGCGTCGCCTGCCCACGGATGGCCGGGAGCACCGCGAGCGAGAGCGCCACGGCCAGACCGGCCTTGACGCGCGCCGGAACGGCCTTGCTGCTGAACGGCGGGGCGAGGAGGAAGAACACCGAGAGCCGCGTCGTCGCGAGCAGCAGCGTGACGAGCGAGTCGGCGGCGAACGCGATCGTCATCAGGTGAGCAGCTGCGGCAGGAGGTCGAACATGGCGCGGGTGAAGGACACCGCCTCCTGGAGCATCCAGTGGCCGGCGACGACGAGGACGAGCGCGACGCCGAGGAGCTTCGGCACGAAGCTGAGCGTCACCTCCTGCACCTGCGTGACCGCCTGGAAGAGCGAGATGACGAAGCCGATGGCCAGGGCGGTGAGCAGCACGGGCATCGCCAGCTTCGCGCTGACGATCATGGCCTGCACCCCGATGTGGACGATGTCGGCGTCGGTCACGTCCTCCCCCTCACCGGTAGCTCTGGACGAGGGCGGTGACGATGAGGCCCCAGCCGTCGACCATGACGAAGAGCAGGAGCTTGAAGGGCAGCGAGATGAGCGCGGGCGGCAGCATCATCATGCCCATCGACATGAGCACGGAGCTGACGACGACGTCGATGACGAGGAACGGCACGAAGATGACGAAGCCGATGATGAACGCGGACTTCAGCTCCGAGAGGACGAAGGCCGGCACGAGCGTCGTCAGCGGCACGTCGTCGACCGTCGCGGGCTTCTCCTCACCGCTCAGCTTGACCATCGTCGCGAGCTCGGCCGGGCGGGTCTGCTCGCCCATGAACGTCCGGAGCGGCTTGACGGTGCGCTCGATCGCCTGCGACTGGGTGATGTCGCCCTTCATGTAGGGCTGGATGCCCTGGTCGTTCATCTGCGACAGGACCGGCGCCATGATGAAGAGGCTGAGGAAGAGCGCGAGGCCGACCAAGACCTGGTTCGGCGGGATGGTCTGGGTGCCGAGCGCGTTGCGGGTCAGCGACAGCACGACGATCACCTTGGTGAAGGCGGTCGTGAGGATGAGCAGCGCCGGCGCCAGCGACAGCACGGTGAGCAGGACGATGATCGTCACCGTCTGGCTCGGCTGGGTCGCGCCGCCGTCGAGCGTCACCGACACCCCACCGGGGGTGGGCGACGGGCTCGGGCTCGGCGCGGCCGACGCGAGGGCGGCGCCGGGGCCGAACGCCGTGAACAGCACGAGGCCGGTCACGAGCAGCGGGCGCACCCGCCGCAGGAGGGCGAGGGGACTAGGCACGACTCCCCTTGATCGCGCCGACGACGAGGCTCGCGGCGTTCCACGGCCAGCCGGTCGGCACCGGGGCGCCACCGGCCGCGGGGGCGGCGGGGCGGGGCAGGACGGGGCGGCGCGCCGCGGCGTGGCGACCGCCGCGGGTGACCGGAGCAGCGGGAGCGACGGAGGCGACGGCGACCGGCACGGTGGCTGCGGGACCGAGGTCGAGGCCGGTTTCGTCGGCCTGCGCCCGCAGCGCGGCGGCGAAGTCCGGCGCGGCGGCGGGCGCGATGGCGACCGTCGGGGCGGTGACCACGGGAGCCTCCTGCTCCGGCTCGACGACCTCGAGGACCTGCGGGTCGAGCTCGCGCAGGAGCGAGACGTGCTGGTCGGTGACGCCGAGGACGAGCACCTGCTCGCCGACGCGCACGACGTGGAGGGCGGACCCGCGGCCCAGCGCGCGCCGCGACAGCACCTCGACCTGCACCCCGGCACGCGAGCCGACCGCACCCCCGAGCCCGCGCTTGCGCGCCCAGCGGGCGAGCAGCACGAGGAGGGTGAGGACGACGCCGAGGGAGACGAGCAGCCGCAGCACGACGAGCACGACGGATCCGTCCATCAGGCGCCGAGCCCCAGGGCCGGGTCGGCGCTGACGATCTCGGTGACGCGGACGGCGTACTCGTCGTCGACGACGACGACCTCGCCGCGCGCCATGAGGGTGCCGTTGACGAGGACGTCGACCGGGCTGCCGGCCGGGCGGTCGAGCTCGACGACGGCGCCCGGAGCCAGGCCGAGCACCTCGCGCACCGTCATCCGGCTGCGGCCGAGCTCGACGCTGATGCCGAGCTCCACCTCGCGCAGCAGGTGCAGGCGGCGGGGGTCGACCGCGGCGGGCGCGGCCGGCGCGGCGGCGGGCACGGCCCCACCGAGCGGCGGCAGCGCGGGCGCGGCCTCGGTCGTCGGGGCGGGCGCCTCCTCACCGGTGACGGCGAACGGGTCCTGGGTGTCGGCGATGCTCATGGCGGGTCTCCGGTCGGGTCGGGGGTCAGGGGACGATCTGGACGGCGAGGCGGCGGCCGTGGCTGCCGGGCGTCGCGCGGGCGACGCGGGTGCCACCGGCGGACACGAGGAGCGGCTCCGCGGTGCGGTGGCGCAGGGGGACGACGTCGCCGACGGAGAGGGCGAAGACCTCGGCGGAGGTCAGCGTGACCTCGCGGAAGGAGACGGCGAGGTCGACCTCGACCTGGCCGAGGCGGTCGGTCACGACGCGGCGGACCTGCGCGGCCCGCTCCCCCGCGCCGTCGTCGTCGGCCATCTTGTCGAGGGACGTGAGCAGCGGGGTGAGCGTGGCGAGGGTGACCGCGACGGTCAGCGGGACCGGCCGCTCGAAGACGAGCAGCTCGAGCTCGACCGTGACGACGGGATCGGTGGTGCGGGCGACCTGGTGGAAGCGCACCGTCGACTCCAGGCCGGTCATCGCGACGGGCAGGTCGCCGATGACGGTGAACGAGAAGGGCAGCTCGCCGACCATCTGGGCCAGGAGCAGCTCGGCCACACCGGACTCGATCTCCGTGAGGGGCCGCTCGGGCTGCGCGCCGGTGCCGGAGCCGCCGAGCATGCGGTCGACGAAGCCCATGGCGTCACCGAGCGAGAGCTGGAGGTGGCCGCCGCCGGGGAGGTTCTCGACCGCGAGCGCGCCGAGCACGCTGGGGCGGGCCATCGACTCGAGGTACTCGCCGTAGGTGCACTGGCCGAGCGCGACCACCTTCGCGGGCACGATCGTGTGCAGGGCGGTCGACAGCACGGTGGAGACGCGCCGCGCCCAGGTCTCGACGACGACCTGGAGCGCCTGCTCACGCTGTCGCGAGAGACGGTCCGGGCTCCGGAAGTCGTACGTCTGTGGCTCCACACTCACGGCCTGCCCATCGGCACCCACCGGGGGGACCTGAGCGGTTCGTGTCGCACGGGGGCAGCAAGGGCCGTTCGGCCGACCCGGTGGGGGACGAGCGCCCGAGTGGGCGGCGTCCCCCGACCGGGTGGCTGCGGGCCGGCTCCCTGTCCGTGCCGGCCCGAAGGCCGAGGGTCAGTGCAGGGTCACTGCATGACCAGCTCCGTCACGTAGACGTCCATCACGTCGCCGTCGTAACGCTTCTTGATCTCCTTCTCGAGCGTCTTGATGGCCGCCTCCTTGGTCTTCGGCTGCAGCATCTGCTCGTAGGTGCGCTGGCCGAGGATGGTGATGGCGGCGTCGCGCGCCTTGGCACCGTTGACGCCCTCCTTGCCGGCGGCGGCCTGGGCCTCCTCGGTGACCTCGAGCGAGAGGCCCATCTTGAGGTAGCGGCCGTCGGCGAGGTTGAGGGTCAGGGGGTCGAGGTCGACGACGACGCCGGGGGTCGGCTCGGGCTTGGGCGCCTCGGCCCCCTCGGCCGACGAGGGCTTGAGGAAGAACCAGTACCCGGCGCCGGCCATGACGAGGGCCACGACGACGGCGATGAGCATCATCGGCTTCTTCTTCTCCGGCGCGGCGGCGGCGGCCGCGGCGGCGGGGACGGTGGCGGTGCTCATCGGGAGCCTCCTGAGGTGGCGGTGGCGCTGGTCGAGGTGGAGGAGGTGGCGCCGGTCGTCGCGGCGTGGACCACGACGGCGACCCGGCGGTTGCGGGCCCGGCCGGCGTCGGTCGTGTTGCTCGCGAGCGGGCGCTGGTCGGCGTACCCGGCGGCGGAGAGCTGCTTGCCGCGGACGCCGGAGGCGATGAGGTACTCGAGCACCGTCGTCGCGCGGGAGGTGGACAGCTCCCAGTTGGAGCGGTAGAAGCTCGCGACCGGCACGTCGTCGGTGTGGCCCTCGATGGTCATCGTGTTCGACAGCTGGCGCAGCGTCGGGGCCATCGCGGTGAGGACCTTGCGCCCGCCGTCGCGCAGCGTCGCCTGGCCCGGGTCGAAGAGCACCCGGTCGGAGACGATGTCGACGACGAGCCCGTCGTCACGCACCTCGAAGTGCGCGGCGTTGGCCATCCCCTGGGCAGCGAGCGCCTTGGTGATCTTCTGCCGGACCGCGGTCAGCTGGTCGCGGGAGGCCTGCTTGGCCTTCTCGTCGACCGGCACGCAGGTCTGCGACTTGCCGGGGGCCGACGCGATGTCGTTCGTCACCTGCGGCGCGATCGGCGCGATCGCCTGGATGGCCGAGTCGACCGAGGTGCCGTCGAGGACGCCGTTGGTGTGGTTCGTGATCTGCGGGGCGCCGAAGGACTCCTGCAGGCCCGAGGAGAGCTGGAGGAGCTTCTGCTGGTCGACCTGGCTGATCGCGAAGAGGACGATGAACAGCGCCATGAGCAGCGTGATCATGTCGGCGTAGCTGAGGAGCCAGCGCTCGGCGTTCTCGTGACCGCCCTCGTGCTCCTCCTCGTGGCCCTTGCGACGCTTGCCGCCGGGCCCGGGGCCGCTCACGCCGCGTCCTGGAGCGGGGCGTCACCGGCGATGACGGCGCGCAGCCGCTTCTCGACGACGCGCGGGCTCGTGCCGGCCTGGATCGACATGATGCCCTCGAGCACCATCTCGAGGTGCAGGGCCTCGGCCTCGCTGATCCGCTTGAGCTTGCTCGAGAGCGGCAGCCACATGACGTTCGCCGTCATGACGCCCCAGAGCGTCGCGACGAAGGCGCCGGCGATGAGTTGGCCGAGCTCCTCGGGGGCGTCGAGGTTGCTCAGGACGTGGATGAGGCCGATGACGGTGCCGATGATGCCGATGGTCGGCGCGTACCCGCCCATGTCGGCGAAGAACTTGATGCCGAGCTGGTCGGCCTTCTTGCGCGTCTTGATGCGGGCGGCGAGGACGTCGTAGATCTCGTCGGCGTCGGTGCCGTCGACCGTCATCTCCAGGCCCTCGCGCAGGAACGGGTCCTCGGCGCTGCGGGCCTTCTCCTCGAGGGCGAGCAGGCCCTCGCGTCGGGCGATGTCGGCGAGGCCGATGAGCTCGGTCACGGCGTCGGCGCTCTTCGGGGCGGAGGTCGTGAAGGCCTTGACCGTCTGCTTGAGGATCGAGGAGACGTCGGAGAGGAAGCCACCGGCGACGGCGGCGCCGATGCTGCCGAGGAAGACGAGGATGATCGGCGGGATGAGGATGATCGAGGTGGGCGAGGCGCCCTCCATGATCAGCGAGACGATGACCGCCACGAAGACGAGGACGATCCCACCGATGGTCGCGAGCTCCATGGCTCAGTCCTCCAGGCCGCGGACGGCACGGAGGGCCACGCGGCCGGCGCCGGGACGGGACCCGGGCTGGCCGGTGCCGGACTCCTCGGCGGCGTGCAGGACCGAGGCGCGCGACTCGCGCATGATCGAGACGACCTCGTCGAGGGTCTCCTGCACGACGTAGCGCGAGCCGGTGACGAGCAGGACGATGGTGTCCGGGGTCTCGTCGACGCGCTCGACGAGGTCGGGGTTGATCCCGAAGCGCGTGCCGTTGCGGCGGGTGAGGATGATCATGGGGCCGGGTCCGTCCTGGGTGTGCTGGATGCGCCGTCCGTGGCGCGTCGGGGTTCCCATCGGCAGCCGGGCCCAGGACTTGAGGTCCGGGCGGGTACCGACGAGGGGGATCGCGGGGGCGAGCGGGCCGTCCGCGGGGTCGTGCGAGGGGTCGTGCGTGCCGTCGCCCGACGGGCACGCCAGCGGGCCCGCCCCCGAGGGGGGCGGGCCCGCCGAGGGACCGTCGGTCATCGACCGGCTCCGGCTCAGCGCTTGAGGTTGACGAGGTCCTGGAGGATCTCGTCGGAGGCGCTGACGACGCGGGAGTTGGCCTGGAAGCCGCGCTGGATCATCACGAGGTTGGTGAACTCCTGCGCGAGGTCGACGTTGCTCATCTCGAGGCGGCCGGCCGCGATGGACCCGCGCCCGCCCGATCCCGGCACACCGATGGCCGGCTGGCCGGAGGCGGCGGAGACGCGGTAGGAGGTGTCGCCGGCCTTCTCGAGGCCCTCGGGGTTGCCGAAGTACGCGAGGGCGACCATGCCGAGGGACTGGGTGCGGCCGTTGGAGAACGAGCCGGTGATGACGCCGTCGGCGCCGACGCCCCAGCTCTGCAGCTGGCCGGCCGAGGAGCCGTCCTGGCCCCGCAGGGTCGCCGTGCTGGCGCCGGCGTACTGCGTGAGCGGCGTGCCGTCGCCGGCGAGGTTGACCGCGACGTCGCCGGCGAAGACGAAGCCCGCGGAGGCGAGCGCCCCGTTGGTCATCGTCACGGTCTCGGGCGTGAAGGACATCGTCGTGGAGTCCCACGCGAGGTTGGCCGACCCGACGGTCGCGGTGCTGCCGGCCGAGTTGGTCACCGTGGCGACGGCGGACCAGGTGTCCGTGCCGGTCTTGGTGTAGGTCAGCGTGACCGGGATGCTGCGGCCGGTCTGGTCGAAGACGTCGATGCCGTTGACGACCGTCGCGCCGACCGCGGCGTCGGCGGAGAGGTTGCCGCCCGCGTCGACCGCCTGCGTCGGGGTCGGCGCCATGATGAGGCCGGTCGGCACGCGCAGGCCGGTCATCGAGGTGCCGGTGTTGATCTGGCCGTCGACCGCCAGCCAGCCCTGCACGACACCGCCGTTGGGCGAGGTGAGGTTGCCCTGGTCGTCGAGCGAGAAACCGCCGGAGCGGGTGTACACCTGCGAGCCGGCCTGCTGGACGATGAAGAACCCGTCGCCGGAGATCATCAGGTCGCTCGGGCGGTTGGTCGTCTGGGCGCTGCCCTGGCTGAAGTTCGTCGCGACACCCGCGACCTGGACGCCGAGGCCGACCTGGGCCGGGTTGACGCCGCCACCGCCGGCGCGCAGCGCCTGGCTGAGGGTGTCCTGGAACTGCGTCTGGCTGGACTTGAAGCCCGCGGTGTTGACGTTGGCGATGTTGTTGCCGATGACGTCCATCGCGGTCTGGTGGCTGCGCATGCCGGTGACGGCGGAGAAGAGCGAACGGAGCATGGTGGGGGTCCTTCGGGGTCGGTGGTGCGAGGTCGGGGCGGCGCGGCTCAGGCCGTGCCGTGCTGGCTGACGCGGGAGACGACGGAGAGGGGGACCTCGGCGCTGCCGACGACGAGGAGCGGTCCGGTGGAGTCGAGCTTGACGGCCTGCACCACACCGGACTTGGTGACGCCGTCGACGGTCCAGCTGACGTCCTTGCCGACGAGGGCGAGGGCGCTCAGGCTGTTCTGGCCGCCGATCATGGCGGCGTTCTGGGACACGAGCTGGTTCATGCTCTCGACCATCTGCATCTGCGCGGTCTGGGCCATGAAGGCGGAGCTGTCGACCGGCTTGCTCGGGTCCTGGTACTTCAGCTGCGCGACGAGCAGCTTGAGGAAGGCGCCGGAGTCGATCGAGCTCTTGTTTGAGCTCGTCGCGGCCGTCGAGCCGGCGGCGGCCGCCTGCCCCGCGGCGGCGGCGCCGGTGGGGATCGTGGTCATCGGGTTCACATCCTCAGGTCGAGTCGGGAGTCGGTGTGCTGCAGGGGTGCCGGCGTCGGAGCCACGAGCGGCGGCGCCGGGCCGTGGCGGACGGTCGCGTGCCCGCTCGGGCGCGGCTGCCGCAGGTCCTGCGCGTCGGCGCCGTTCCGGCCGGGGGTGCTGCCGGTGCCCACGTCGAGGCTCGTGGCCCGCAGGCCGGACTCCTCGAGGCGGGCCTTCAGCTCGGTGAGGCCGTCGCGCAGCGCGTCCCGCGTGCCGGTCTCGGCGGCGGTCAGGTGCATCCGCACCTCGTCGCCGCTCACCGAGAGGCGCACGTGCACGGCGCCGAGGCCGTCGGGGTCGAGGCGGATGGTCAGCTCGTGGCTGCCGTCGGCGCCCGTGAGGAGCGGACCCACGGCGGTGAGGACCTGGGTGTGCGCCGGCTGCGGGACGGGCGCGGCGGCCGGGGTGGCCGCCGTGGCCGTCGCGCCGGTGACGGGCGCCGGCGCCGCGAGGGCGGGAGCCACCACGGTCGGCGCCGGGGTGGTGTCGGGCGTGCTCGCGACGGCCGTCGTCAGGGCCTCGTGCACCGCGGCGTGGGCGGGCGCGGGGACGTCGGTCGCGGCCGGGGCGGGCGCACCGGTCGTCGGGGCACCGGTCGTCGGCGCCGAGGCGGCGTCGCCGGTGGCACCCTCCGGTGCGGGCGCGCCGGCCGGGGCCGGGGTCGCGGGCGTGGTGGCGGGAGCGCTCGTCGGGGCCGCCGCGTCGGTGGCGGTGGTGGCGGTCGCGGTGGTGGCGGTCGCGGAACCCGGGGTCGCGGTGGCCGCGGCGTCCGTGGTCGGGACGGTCGCGCCGGAGGTCGTCGTGCCCCCGGTCGTGGTTCCGTGGGTCGCCGTGCCGTCGCTCGTCGGGTCCTGGACCGTCGTGGCAGCGGTCGTCGTGGACGCGCCGGCCGGGGCGGCGCCGGCGGTCGTCGCCACGGTGTCGACCGGGGCCTGGTCCGGGGTGGCGGCCACCGGGGCGCCGACGACGACCGGGAGGACGAGACCCGCGGGCGGGGAGGCCGGGGCGGGCACGGCCGTCGTCGCCGTGACCTCGGAGGCGGTGGGGTCGACCGCAGGGGTCGCGGCGACGTCGGCGGAGTCGGTGGTGTCGGCGGCGGCGGCGACCGGACGGTCCGCTCCCCCGTCGTCCGGGGTGGTGCGGGCGGACGGACCGTCGGTGGCGTGCTCGCCGCGGACGTGGGCCGGCTTCACCTCGGCGGGTCGCCGCTCGCGCGGGTCGGCGGGGTCGACGCGGTCGCCGGTGCGCGCGGGCGCCGCCTCGTCGGAGGCGGAGCCGGAGCGGGCCGCGAGCACGGCCGCGAAGCCGTCGTCGGACGCGGCGGGCCGCCCGGGACGCGACGCGCCCGGCTGCGGCGCGACGGTCGGCGTGACGACGAGGGACATCAGCTCACCCCCAGGGTGCCGAGGACTCGGCGGACGTACTGCTGGGTCTCCGCGTACGGCGGGATGCCGCCGTAGCGCTGCACGGCACCGGCCCCGGCGTTGTAGGCCGCGACCGCGAGGTCGAGCCGGCCGAAGCGCGCGAGGTCGCGCTTGAGCATCCGGGCCGCACCGTCGACGGCCTGGGCCGGGTCGAACGGGTCGACGCCGAGGCCGCGCGCGGTGGCCGGCATCAGCTGCATGAGGCCCTGGGCGCCGGCGCCGCTGACCGCCCGCGGGTTGTACCCGCTCTCGGCCTTGGCGACCGCGTCGAGCAGGCCGGCCGGGAGGCCGTAGCGCGCCGTCGCGGCCGAGAACAGCTGGTGGAGGCCGGCGGGCGCACCGCTGCCGGAGAGGGCCGCGACACCACCGGTGGCGGCGGCGGGGCCGGTGGCGGAGACGCCCTCCGCGACGGTCGGGCCGATCCGGCGGATGGCCGTCGGCGTCTTGTAGACGTCCTGGATCTTCACGACGTCCCCGCGCTTGGGAGCGGCGATCATCTTGCCGTCGCCGACGTAGATCGCGATGTGCGTGACCGGGGAGTTGAAGGCGAGCAGGTCGCCGGGCTGCGCGTGGGCGAGGTCCGGGACCGCCGTGCCCTGCCGCGCCTGGTCGGCCGCGACCCGGGGGAGCTCGACGCCGACCTCGCGGTAGGCGAGCTGGACCAGGCCCGAGCAGTCGAGGCCCTTCGGCGTGGTGCCGCCCCAGACGTAGGGGACGCCGAGGTACTTCTTGGCCGCGGCCACCGCGCGCGAGCCGGTGTCGGAGCCACCGACGGACGAGCCGCCGGCGAGGTCGGTGCCGCCCTCGACACCCTCGAGCGCGGCGCCGTAGACGGAGTCGAAGGACGACGCCCCGGTGATGGCGGCCGCCGTCTGGGTGCGGGCGCCGCCGGAGACGGAGGCGATCGCGCCCTGGATGGCGGCCATCCGGGCGAAGGCGGCGGCGGGGCCGGAGGTCTCGACGCTCATCCCTCGTCCTCCGTCCGGCGGCCGCGCACCGACTCCTCGGCGGTCTGCTCGTCGGCCGCGAGGACCTCGAGGCGCTGCTCCTCGGCCGCGCGCTCGACGAGCCGCTCGAGGCCCGAGGTGCGCGTGCGGGCCTCGGTGAGCAGGGCGCGAGCGCGGTCGGTCTCGCCCTCGGCGAGGGCCTGCTCGCGCACGGCGTGGGCCACGCCGTCGGCCCGGCGGGTCTCGGCGGCGCGCGTCCCGAGGAAGGTCGCGAGGTCGACCGGCACGCCGACGCCGCAGACGTCGCGCGCGCCGTAGCGGGCCGCGGCCTCGGCGGCGGCCTCGGCGGCGCGCCCCTGCGCGGCGGCGGCGCGGGCGAGGTCGCCGCGGCGCTGCTCCTCCTGGATGGTGCGGACGCGCAGCACGGTCTTCAGGCGCTCGGTGCGGGTGCTCACAGCGCACCCGCCAGGCTCGAGAGGGCGGCCCAGCTGTCGCGGGCGCCGGTCACGTCGTCGAGGTCCTGGCGCAGGAAGGCGTCGATGGCGCCGCTCTGCGCGAGGGCGCGGTCGACGAGCGGGTTGGTGCCGGCGACGTAGGCGCCGATCTCGACGAGGTCCTTGGCGTCGCGGCGCGCGGCGAGGAGGCTGCGCAGGGTGTCGGCGGCGGCGCGCTGCTGCGGGTCGGTGAGGGCGCGGTTGGCGCGCGAGACCGACTCGAGGACGTCGATGCACGGGTAGTGGCCGGCGGTCGCGAGGCGGCGGTCGAGCACGACGTGGCCGTCGAGGATGGAGCGCACGGCGTCGGCGACGGGGTCGTTCATGTCGTCGCCCTCGACGAGCACCGTGTAGAGGCCGGTGATGCTGCCGCGCTCGGCGGTGCCGGCGCGCTCGAGCAGCCGCGGCAGGATGCCGAAGACCGACGGCGGGTAGCCGCGGGTCGTCGGGGGCTCGCCGGCGGCGAGGCCGACCTCGCGCTGGGCCATCGCGACGCGTGTGACGCTGTCCATCGCGAGGAGGACGTCGCGACCCTGGTCGCGGAACCACTCGGCGATCCGGGTCGCGGTGAACGCCGCGTGCAGGCGCACGAGTGCCGGCTCGTCGGAGGTCGCCACGACGACGACGGCGCGGGCCAGGCCCTCGGGGCCGAGGTCGTGCTCGACGAACTCGCGCACCTCGCGGCCGCGCTCGCCGACGAGCGCGAGGACCGTGACCGGGGCGTCGGTGCCGCGGACGATCATCGACAGCAGGCTCGACTTGCCGACGCCCGAGCCGGCGAAGATGCCCATGCGCTGGCCGCGGCCGCACGGGATGAGCGTGTCGAAGGCGCGGATGCCGAGGCCGAGCTGGGTGTTGATGCGCTCGCGCGTCATCGCCGGCGGCGGGGTGCCGTCGGTGCCGACCCACTGGACGTCGGTCAGCGCCGGGCCGCCGTCGATCGGCTGGCCGAGCGCGTTGACGACGCGGCCGACGAGGCCGTCTCCGACCGGCACGCGCAGCGGACCGCCGGTGGCCTCGACGCGGTCGCCGACGCGGACGCCGCGCAGCTCGCCGACCGGCATGCAGCGGGCGGTGCCGTCGTCGAGGGCGACGACCTCGGCGAGGATCGAGCCGCGCTCCCCCACGACGCGCACGGCCTCGCCGACGGCGACGTCGAGGCCGCTGACCTCGAGGCCGACGCCGACGGCGCGGGTGACCCGGCCGGTGACCCGGGGGCGGGCCGCGGCGACGAGCTCGTCGTGGAGGGTGGTCGTCATCGCGCGAGCACCTCGCGGACGCGGGTGAGGGCCGAGGAGAGCTGCGCGTCGACGGTGCGGTCGCCGACGTCGGCGAGGCAGCCGCCGCGCTCGACGGCGGGGTCGGCGACGAGCTCGAGGACGGAGGTGGGGGCGAGAGCGCCGAGGTCCTCGGCGGAGGCGGCGAGCAGCTCGGCGTCGTCCGGGTTGAGGCGGAAGAGGACGGTGCCGCCGCGCGGCACCTCGGTGAGCGCCCGGGCGACGGCGTCGCGGGCAGCGCAGCCGTCGACCTCGAGGTGGTGGCCGACGAGCGCCTCGGCGATGTCGACGGCGAGGGCCGCGGCGGTGGTGAGGACGTCACGGACGGTGAGCCCGGCGACGGCGTCCTCGGCGGCGCGGCCGATGCCGGCGAGCGCCGCGGTGACGCGGCGGGCCTGCTCGGCGCGCTCGGCGGCGGTGGCGGCCTCGGCGCGCTCCAGCCAGGCGAGCTGCTCGGCGGCGGCCTCGCGCCGGCCGGCGGCGATCCCGGCCTCGCGGCCCTCGAGCCACTCGGCGGGGATGCCGACGCCGGCGGGGTCGCCGGCGGGCGCGAGCTGACGGCCGAAGCTCGCCGGGCGCAGCTCGTCCGCGCCGCGCAGGAGGGTGGTCGGGCGGAGGTCAGTGGACGAGGTCATCGCTGCCTCCCGCCCGGGACATGACGATCTCGCCGGCCTCCTCGAGGGCACGGATGCCCTTGACGACGGCGGAGCGGGCCTCCTCGACCTGGGCCGTGCGGACCGGGCCGAGCACCTCGACCTCTTCCTGGAGGGCGGCCGCGGAGCGCTCGGACATGTTGCGGAACACCTTGTCCCGCACCGCCGGCGGCGCACCCTTGAGGGCGAGCGCGAGCTCCTTGGCGTCGACCTGGCGCAGGACGAGCTGGATCGTCCGGTCGTCGAGGTCGACGATGTCGGTGAAGGCGAACATCTTCGAGCGCAGGTCCTCGGCGAGGGTGGGGTCGCGCTCCTCGATGCCGAGGAGGATGGCGCGCTCGGTCTCGCGCTGCGAGCGGTTCATGATGCCGACGAGGGGGTCGAGGCCGCCGACGGTCACGTGGTCGCGGGCGTCGCCGAGGGTCGCGAGGCTGCGGACGAGGTGCGACTCGACGACCCGGACGACCTCGGGGCTCGTCTTGTCCATCGTCGCGAGGCGGTGGGCGACGTCGGCGCGGACCGCGTCGGCCAGGCCGGACAGGACGAGGGCCGCCTGCTCGCTCGAGAGGTGCCCGAGCACGAGGGCGATGGTCTGCGGGTGCTCGTCCTCGAGGAACGGACGCAGCAGGGCGCCGTCGACCGTGCGCAGCGACGCGAACGGGGCGTGCGTGATGGCCGTGGAGAGCCGCCCGAGGATCTCGCGCGACTGCTCGTGCTCGGCCTTGACGAGCATCTCCTCGGCGATGTCGAAGCCACCGCGGGTGCGCTGCTTGCTGACCCGCACCATCTCGTGGAACTCGGCGAGGACGGCCTCGCGCGAGTCCTCGTCGGCGACGTCCATCGCGGCGACCTCGGCCATGAGGGCCTCGATCTCCTCCGGGCGCAGCGAGCGCAGCACCGGCGCCGACTGGTCCGGGCCGAGCTGGATGAGCAGCAGGGCCGCCTTGCGGATGCCGCTCATCGGCTGGGCGGTGACGGTCACTTCGCCCCCTCCGAGATCCAGCCGCGCAGCAGGCGGGCCACGTCGTCGGGGTTGTCGCGGGCCATCGACTCGACGGCGCCGGAGCCGGCGGTGACGAGCTGGGTCTCCGCGGGCATCGGCAGGGCGGCGCGGGCCTCGGCCATCTCGAGGACGGCGTCGGCGGGGGCCGGGCCCTCGGGCACGCGGTAGTACTCGATCTCCTCGGGCTCGGCGTCGCCCTTGCGGCGGCGGCTGCGGAGGAAGCCGAAGACGAGGGCCAGGAGGACGAGGAGCGCGAGCCCGCCGGTCTTGGCGAGGTCGATCATGTTCTGCTGCTTGGCGTCCGCGGCGGCGGCCTCGAGCTCCTTCTGCGCGGCGGCGGCCGCGGAGGTGTCGAAGGGCAGCGAGGTGACCTCGACGAGGTCGCCGCGCTTGGGGTCGAGGCCGGCGGCCGCGGTGACGAGGCGGGTGATGTCGTTGGAGCTGACCGAGGCCGAGGCGGCGGAGTCCAGGAGGACCGCGACGGACATCCGCTCGACCTTGCCCGGGGTGCTCTTGACCGACTCCTTGAGGGTGCCGAGCGCGTTGGTCTGGCTGGTCTCGGTCTTCGAGTACGACCCCGTGCCACCGGCTCCCGTGGTCGTCGTGCCGCCGAGCACACCGCCGGCGGGGGCGCCGGTGCCGGTGTAGGTCTCCTTGGAGGTCTGCAGCTGCGTGGTGGTCTGCGGCTTGGTCGGGATGTAGGTCTCGCGGTCGGTCTGCTGGGCGTCGAAGTTGAGGGTGGCGTCGACGCGGACGACGGCCTTGCCCGGGCCGACGACCTTGTCGAGCATCGACTGGAGGTTGGCGGCGGCGGCGTCCGAGACGGCGCGCTGCTGGGTCTGGCGGGCGTCGCTGCCCCCGGCGCCGGTGCCGTTGCCGCCGGCGCTGAGGACCTGGCCGGTCGCGTCCGAGACGGTGACGTCGGCCGCGGCGAGCTTCGGCACGGAGCCGGAGACGAGGTTGACGATCGAGTCGACGGCGCCCGTCGAGAGGGTCTTGCCGGGGGCGGTCTTGACGAGGACCGAGGCGGTGGGCTTCGTCGCGTCGGAGGTGAAGACGTCCTCCTGGGGGACCGCGAGGTGGACGACGGCCGACTGCACGCCGTCGAGCGCCTGGACGGTCTTGGCCAGCTCGCCCTCGAGCGCGCGCTGGTAGGTGACCTTCTGCTGGAAGTCGCTGCTCGTCATGCTCTGCTGGTCCAGGAGCGAGTAGCCGGTCGCGCCCTCGCCGCCGCCCGCCGGCAGGCCCTGGCCCGCGAGCGAGATGCGCTGCTGGTAGACCTGCGCCTGCGGCACGAGGACGGTCTGGCCGCCGTCGGCGAGCTGGTAGGGCGTCCCCGCGTCGGTGAGCGCGGAGGTGACGGCGCCGGCGTCCGAGGCGCTGAGGCCGGTGAACAGGGGCGCGTAGGCCGGCGTGGAGACCCAGCGGACGAAGAAGAACCCACCGATGGCCACCCCGAGGACCGCGACGAGCGCGACCATCTTCTGGCCGGAGGTGAGGTCGGAGAACATCTTCCCGCCGCGCGCGAGGAGGGCCTTGGGGTCCGGGCCGGTCATACGGGCATCCTCATGATCTCGGTGAAGGCCTCGACGGCCTTGTTGCGGACGGCGACCGTCAGCTGGGTGGCGACGGCGGCCTGGTTGGCGGCGATCGTGTAGTCGTGGACGTCGCTCAGCTGGCCGGTGACGGCCTCGACGGCCTTGGTGTCACTGACCTTCTGGAGCTGGTCGAGCTTCTCGAGGCCCTGGGTGACGGCGTCGCCGAACCCGGCGGCCTGGGGGCCGGCGGCGCGCTGGGTCGCCCCGACGGGGGGCAGCGCGCCGAGCGAGGAGATCGGGCTGATGCTCATCAGCGGCCCAGCCCGATCGCCTGCTGGTAGGCGGCCTGGGCACGCTCGACCGTCGCGAGGTTCGCCTGGTAGCCGCGCTGCGACATGATCAGCTGGGTCATCTGCTCGCCGAGGTCGACGTCGGGGGCGCGGACGAAGCCCTGCGCGTCGGCCATGGGGTTGCTCGGGTCGTGGATGAGCCGGCCCTGCGCCGAGGAGAGCTGGATGCCGGCGACGTCGACGCCCGTGCCGTTGCCCCGGGACTGGGCGACGACGTAGCGCGCCTGGAAGGCGTTCTCGCTCGTCGGACGGACGGTGTTGACGTTGGCGATGTTGTCGGAGATCGCGTCGAGCCAGGTGCGGTGCAGCAGGAGACCGCTGCCCGCGGTGTTCATCGCACCGAAGAGGGCCATCACGCACCGCCGATCGCGTTGCGCAGGCGCTGGAAGCGGTCGGTCATCGCCTGGACGCCGAGCTGGTAGGACAGGCCGGTCTCGGTGGCGGCGAGGGTCTCCTCGTCGAGGTTGACGTTGTTGCCGTTGAGGCCGGCGGGGTCGGAGGACGCCATCGTGCGGATGGCGGACGAGCCGGTGTCGCCGCCGGAGGCCCACGCGGAGGCGAGGCTGCTCTCGAAGTCGACGCGCTGCGCGGTGTACCCGGGGGTCTGGAGGTTCGCGATGTTGTCCGCGATCGTGCGCTGGCGCACCGACAGACCGGTGAGCGCCCGGCCCAGAGCACGGAACGTGCTGTCGCCGACGAGGTCGATCATGGTTCTCCTGGAGGCGTCACGCACCATCCGCGAACGGTGGTGCGTCGGGTACGCCGCGCGTCCCTGGCGGCTGACGGCCATCCATGACCGACTGCCCCATCGGCGTCCCCCCGGGTGACTTGAGGCGCCAACCGCGGTGTGGCCGAACGGCCGAGTCACGTTCCGACGCTCGGCCGGACCTCCCCGGTCGGCTTGCGCGGAGCCCCTCCCGGTGCCTCACCTTTTCGGGGTCACCCCGAAATGTCCACGAGACCCCGGAACCGTTCCCTTGTCTCGTGCACTTTTCGGGGTCACCCCGAAATGTGCACCGGGCCGGGGTCAGCGCAGGAAGTCGAGGATCGACGGCTGGACGACCTTGGCCGTCGCCTGGAGCGCCGCCTGGTAGGCGGTCTGCTGCACGCTGAGGTCGGTCAGCGCCTTCGCGAGGTCGATGCCCTCGACGGTCGACAGCTGCACCGACGCGCGGGTCGCCGCGGTCTCGCTGACGCTGCGGACCGACTCCAGCCGCGTCGTGCGCGACCCGATGATGCTCTGGCTCGTGCGCAGCGTCGAGCTCGCGGCGTCGAGGTCGCTCAGGCCCTGCTCCATCGCCGTCTTGTCGCCGCTGCGCAGCGCGTCGGAGAGCCGCTGCAGGATGCCGGCCCCGGCCGGGTCGCTCGGGTCGGCGAAGAGGGTCGAGAAGGCCTGCGGTCCCACGATGCTGACCTCCAGCCGGTCCGGACCCGTCGTGATGCGGCGCTCGACCGCGGTCGTGTTGCCGAGGTAGGCCCCGTTGCTCGCGTAGGCGTTCTCGGTGTCCTGCGTGCCGGCGAAGACCGCGCGGCCGAGGTAGCGGGTGTTGGCGACGTCGAGCAGGCTCGAGCGCAGCTGGTCGAGCTCGGCGGCCATCGCCGCGCGCTCGTCGGTGCTGTTGGTGTCGTTGGTCCCCGCGAGCACGAGCTGGCGCGCGCGCTGCAGCAGGGGGCCGCTCTGCATGAGGGCGGAGTCCGCGCTGGCCAGCCAGCCGGCGCCGTCGTCCATCGCGCGCTGCAGCTGCTCGTTGCGCAGGCTCTCGGAGCGCAGCGACATCGCGGTCGCGGTGTCGGTCGGCGAGTCCGACGGCTTGCCGAGGCGCTTGCCCGAGCTGATCTGGTCCTGGGTCGCCTGCAGGCGCGCGAGGCTGGCCTGCAGCGACGAGACGACCTGCTGGCGGGTGGCGCTGGGCGTGACGCGGTTCATCGCGGTGCTCCGGGGACGGGCGAGGCGTCGGACATGGTCATCGTGCCATCTGCATGAGCGTGTTGAGCGTCTCGTCGACGGCGCTGATGAAGCGCGCGGCCGCCTCGTAGGCGTGCTGGAAGCCCATGAGCGAGACCATCTCCTCGTCGACGCTCACGCTCGAGACCCCGAGCCGGGCCGACTCGGCCTGGCCGGCGAGCGCGGTCTGGACGTCGGCCCGCCGCGAGGCACCCTGCACCTGGACGCCGATGGAGACGACGAGGTCGCGGTAGGTGGCGTCGGGGCCGGACTGCAGCTCCGAGAGGGCCGACATCCCGTCGGCGTTCTTGCCGTCGCTGGCGGGCGGCGGCGCGGAGGAAGCGGCCACCCCCGCCGCGGTGAGCGGCGCGAGGCGCAGCGACGCCGCGGAGGTGCCGGCGAAGAACGGGGCCCCGGCCGCGCCGGTCGCGTCGTAGCCCGCGGCCTGCTGGGCGTTGACCGTGCTCGCGAGCGACGCGGCGACGGCGTCGAGGCGCGACATGACGGTCGGGATCGTGCTGTCCAGCGTCGTGAGCATCCCACCGATCTCGCCGGCGCCGACCGTGGCCGGGGTGCCGCTGGCCGCCCACACGACCGAGACCGGGCTCGCGCCCCCGGGGCCGGTGGACGGGCCGGACACGGCGAGGCTGCTGACGTGCGCGCCGGAGACGAGCACCGAGCCGCCGACCGTCAGCGTCATCGTGCCGTCCTCCATCGGCTGCGCGATGGCACCGACGACGTCGCCGAGCTGGCCGATGAGCTGGCCGCGGCGGTCCTCGAGCTCGGAGGTGTTGACGCCCGCGACCTTCGAGGCGCGGATGGCGTCGTTGAGGTCACCCACGTCCTGGGCGAGCCGGTTGACGCGGTCGACCGAGGAGCTGAGCGCCTCGCGGGTGCCGCCCCACTGGGTCGAGAGCCGGCCGGCGAGCTCGCGGAACTGGGAGGCGAGGCGGCCGCCCTCCTCGAGCACGCTCGTGCGGGCCGCGCTGCTCTCCGGGTCGGTCGCGAGGTCGCCCCACGTGCTCCAGAACTCGGCCATGCCGGCCTGCAGCCCGGTGTCGCCCGGCTCGCCGAAGGCGGACTCGACCATCGAGTAGCCGTTGGCGACCTGGGTGGCCGCCGTCGCGGCGCCGCGGGTCTGCTGCGCACGCACCTCGAGGAGCTGGTCCTGGATGCGGGTCGTGCCGAGCACGACGACGCCCTCGCCGATCGCCGGGATGCGCCCGAACATCGACGGCACGTCGGTGCTGGACGCGGCGGCCTGGTCGATGCGCTGGCGCGTGTAGCCGGGCGTGTTGACGTTGCTGATGTTCTGGCCGGCGATCTCGAGTCCGCGCTGGGCGGCCTGGAGGGCGCTCAGGCCCATGCCGAGGGAGGAGGCGCTGGACATCTCAGGCCCTCGCGTCGACGTAGGCCGGCGTCTGCCGGACGGGGGTGGTGTGCGGGCGGCGCTCGTCGGCACCGAGGGCACGGACCGTGGCGGCCATCCGCTCGCCGATCTCGGCCTCGAGCGCGCGCGTGCGCTCGAGCGCGGCGGTGGCGCGGGAGGCGAGCCGCTCCGGCAGCGGGCCGGTGGCGCGCGGCGAGCGGCCGAGCACCTCCGCGAGGTCGACGAGGTCCCCCGAGCGCACGGCGTGCTCGGCGCGCGCGAGGTCGCCCTCGACCGCGTCGAGTGCGTCGTCCCAGGAGAGGTCGGCGACGGTCACGACGCCTCCGCGGTGGCCGAGACGGTCGTGAAGGCCTCGCGCAGCGGCTCGACGAGCTCGAGCACCTCGGCCACGAGCTCGTGCGACTTCGTCGCGTTGGCCCGGACGAGGCGCTCGACGACGTAGTCGTAGAGGGCGGCCAGGCCGCGACCCTCGGGCCACATCTCGAGGTCGAGCGAGGTCGAGAGCTCGGTGACGACGTCCTGCGCGTGCCGCAGCGCGTGGTGCGAACCCTGGATGTCGCGCTTCTCGATGGCGATCATCGCGAGGTGAAGGTCCTTGACGAGCCGGTCGAAGAGCAGCACGACGAGGCGGCTCGGGGAGGCCGTCGTCACGGAGTCGCTCTGGTAGAGGCGGCGCAGGGTGGCGGTGGTGGTCACGTCGTCGTCTCCTGGCTCAGTTCGAGCTCGAGTTGGTCGGGAGGGTCTTCAGCTGGCCGGTCAGCCAGTCGCCCTGGGACTTGACGGTCCCGAGGAGGGACTCCAGGGCGGCGTACTGCCGCTTGAGGGTGTCCTCGCGCAGCGACATCCGCGTCTCGAAGGACGCGATCTGGTTCGTGTAGTCGCGGATCCGGCCCTGCTCGGACTTCACCGCGTTGGTGATCGAGCCCTTGAGCGGGTCGGCGGCCTGCTGGGCGACGTCGGCGATGCTCGACGCCATCTTCGTGAGGTTGGCCGTCACCTTGGCCGGGTCCTTGGCGTACGCGGCGAGGAAGGCCGTCCTGTCGAGGGCGATCTTGCCGTCGCGTCCGACGGTGATGCCGGCGGCGGAGGGCTGCGAGGCGGAGCCGCCGACCGCGGCGTCGGTGACCCGGCGCACGATGTTCTGGGTCAGCGAGTTGCCCAGCAGCACACCGGCGGTCTTGGTGTCGCCGTTGAAGCCGGAGCGCGCGCCGATGAACGAGATGGCGGCGTTCGCCGCGTCGACGAGGGCCTGCATCTTGTCCGCGATGCCGGAGGAGTCACCGGCGACGGTCACGGTGACCGGCGTCGTCGGGTCGGCCTTCGTCGCGGTGATGGTCGTCCCCGGGAGCAGTCCGGTGACGTCCTTGCTCGCCGAGCGGACGTCGAAGGCGCCCGGGCCGGTGCCGACGCGCAGCACCGTGTCGGTCGGGGTCTGGAGCTCGACGAGGTCGCCGAGGCCGCTCGCCCCGAACGCGCCGGCCGAGACCATGACGTCGGACGCGGCGCCCGTGGTCGACGAGGTGAGCTGGAGCTTGTAGGCGGCGTCGCCGACCTTGATGGTCGTGCCGGAGAGGCCGAGCGACGAGGAGGTCGCGGCCGAGGCGACCTGGGCGATGTTCGACCCCGCCGCGAGGCCGAGGTCCGCGAGGGTCGCGGTGCCGGCCCGCAGGCCGCCCGCGAGCGACAGCTGCACGGAGTCCGTGCCCGCCCCGGCGAGCGTGACGGTGGAGCCGGGGCCGAGGTCGCTGAGCGTCGTCGCGACGCCGTCTATCTCGACGACGCCGTCGGTGCCGTGGGCGGTCGTGGTCGTGTCGGTGAGGCCGAGCGCGGGGTCGGCGGAGACGACCTGGAGCGAGGCGGCGCTGCCCTCGCGGGTGGTGGCCAGGCGCAGCGCACCGTCGTCGCCGGCGGTCGCGGTGAGGCCGCCGCCGGCCGCGCGCGTCACCTCGGCCGCGAGCTGCGACGGGGTGTAGGTGCCGGCGGCGATGCTGATGCTCTGGGGGCCGGACCCGAGGTCGACGACGAGCTGGGCGCCGGAGCCGATGGTCACGGTCGAGCCGAGGGGGACGCCGGAGAGGGTGGCGCCACCCGAGGCCTGGGTCACCTTGACGGTGTGGGACCCGGCCGCGAGCGTCGTGCCCGCGAGGAGGGCGGAGGCGCCGAGCGCCCCGAGGCCCTTCGCGGCGACGACCGGGCCGGCGGTGACGGCGGTGGAGGTCGAGGCGACCGACCCCTTCGAGACCGCGGACCCGGCGGAGGCGACGCTCGACACCGTGAAGGTCGTGGTCCCCGACAGGGCCGTGCCGTCGGTGACGACGGAGACGGCGCTCGGCGCGGAGGAGGTGGAGGTCGTGGTCGTCCAGCCCGAGGTCTTGAGGAGCGGGTCGGGGACGAAGAACTTCGCGGCGTCGCGCAGGGACAGCATCTGCGTGTTGAGCGACTGGAGGACGCTGACCATCGTCTGGCTGGCGGTCTTGCCCTTCGTCAGGCCCGCGCCCGACTGCCGCTCGACGGTCATCAGCTGGCTGATGATCTGCGTCGTGTTGAGGCCGGAGATCAGCCCGTCGACTCCCGCCATGGTCCTGTTCCTTCCTCGCTGGTGGTGCTGACCGTTCGCCCGGGTCCGTGCGAGAGCCGGACCCGGGCGACGGTGTCAGTCAGTGCTCAGGCTCAGCCGAGGAGCTTGAGGACGGACTGCGGGGCGCTGTTCGCCTGGGCGAGCATCGAGACGCCGGCCTGGGAGAGGATCTGGCTCCGGCTGAAGGAGCTCATCTCCTTCGCCATGTCGGTGTCACGGATGCGCGACTCGGCGGCGGCCGCGTTCTCCGACGCGACGCTCAGGCTGTTGATGGTGTGCTGCAGACGGTTCTGCACCGCACCGAGGTCGGCCCGGTTGCCCGAGACGGTCTTGATGGCGGCGTCGATCGCGGTGAGCGCGGTCGCCGCGCCGGCCGAGGTCGACACGTCCAGGGTGTCGGTGCCGAGGGTCGTCGTGTCGGCCTGCGCGAACGCGACGTCGACGGTCTGGCCGCTGTTGGCGCCGATCTGGAACGTGAAGGTGCCGGCGGTGCCACCGGTGCCGTCGAGGAGGTTCTGCCCGTTGAACTGGGTGGTGTTGGCGATGCGGTCGAGCTCGTCGTTGAGGGCGGTCACCTCGCTCTGGATGGCGAGGCGGTCGTCCGCGGTGTTCGTGTCGTTGCCCGACTGGACCGCCAGCTGGCGCATGCGCTGGAGGATCGAGTGCGTCTCGTTGAGCGCACCCTCAGCCGTCTGGACGAGGGAGATCGCGTCCTGGGCGTTGGACGTGGCCTGGGAGAGACCGTTGGTCTGGGCGCGCAGCTTCTCGCTGATCGCCAGGCCGGCGGCGTCGTCCGCGGCGCGGTTGATGCGCAGACCCGAGGACAGGCGCTCGAGGCTGGTGTTCATCGAGCTCTGGGTGGAGCTGAGGTGCCGGTAGGCGTTCAGAGCGGCGACGTTGGTGTTGACCTGCAGACCCATGATGTTTCCTCCTTGGATGGGGTCTCGGACCGCCGTCCGTGGCGATCCGTGCCGCTCCCAGTCGGGGCGGCACACCCCTCATCGGCGGCGCCGTGAGGGACTTGAGGGCCCCGGCGAACTTTTTCCGCCGAGACCGTTCAGGGGTGGTGCGCGGGCGTCAGCCCGCGAACCGGACGCCGGCCGGGCGGCCGGCGACGGAGCCCCGCTGCGCCATGGAGGCGCGCTGGGCGATGTCGGCGTAGTAGCCCGCGCGGCGGCGGGCGGCGGCGGTCGTCGCGGCGGCCGCGGCGGCGGGGCGCTCCTCGCCGTGCGTGGCGCGCATCCCGTCGCGGAGCATCCCGAGGGCCTCCGTGCGCAGCTGCGAGACACGGGACTCGGTGACCCCGAGCTCCTCGGCGACGTCCTTGAGGAGCCGGTCCTCGAAGAACGTGGCCTGGACGACGATGCGCAGCCGCTCGGGCAGTGCCGCGACCGCGGCCGAGAGGTAGCTCTCGCGCTCGCGCTGGACCACGACGTCCTCGGGGGTGCGCTCGTCGCGCGGCAGGGCCGCGTCCGCGACCCCGGCGTCGACGAGCGAGTCGAGGCGGACGACGACCGAGCGGTGCACCGCCTCGGAGACCTGGCGCACGGCCTCGACCCCGACGCCGAGGCGGTCGGCGAGCTCGCGCTCTGCCGGCTCACGGCCCAGCTCGGAGGTCATCGCGCCCCGGACGGCGTCGAGCTCGCGGGCCCGGGTGCGGACCGAGCGCGTCGCCCAGTCCATCGAGCGCAGCTCGTCGAGGAGGGCTCCCTTGATGCGGGTCGCCGCGTAGCGGCCGAACGGCACGCCCCGGTTCGCGTCGAACGACTCGGCGGCCGACGCGAGGGCGAAGAGGCCGGCCGACGTCAGGTCGTCGGTCGCCACGTGGGAGGGGAGGCGGGCGCTGAGGGCGCGCACCTCGTAGGTGACGATCGGGAGGTGCTCGCGGCAGAGCGCGTCCACGTCGTGACGGGGGGCCGCAGGGGAGGCCGTGGTGGTCATGGGTCCACTGTCGAGGGACGTCCGGGCATGTCGCCAGCCGTAGAAGGCTCCGGGGCCGACTTCGATCCCTTCGGCCACCGGGGGCGTCTCCGACCGGTCACCGGGGGTCGTCCGAACGGCCGGTTGTCGTGCCGATCCGCGCCTGCGCCACGCGTGCGCGCGCGCGTGGCAGACTGGCTGGAGCACCCAGAGCCGGATCCGTGCCGCGGAGCCGCTCAAGTCCGCCCCGCCCGACCCGATGAGGACACCGTGCCCGACAGCCAGACCGACATCGCCGCCGCCTGCGCGGACCTGTCCGAGTCGCTGTGGCGCACCCGCGAGCTGCTCGACGTGCTCGCCTACCGCATCGAGGTCCAGCGGGCCCTCGTCGAGACCGCGCGCTCCGGCTGGCTCGCCCGCTCGACCCGCGAGGTCGACGACACCATCGCGACGATCCGCTCCTCGGAGCTCGCACGCTCGGTCGACCTCCTCCCCCTGACCGAGGCCCTCGGCTTGTCCCCGCAGGCCAGCCTGCGCGAGCTGGCCGAGGCCGTGCCGGCGCCCTGGGACCAGGTGCTCGCCGAGCACCGGCACGCCCTGGGCGAGGCCACCGCCGCGCTCCTCCAGGCGGCCCTCGCCAACCGCGAGCTGCTCGCCTCGAGCGCGCAGGCCATCGAGGAGGCGCTCTCGCGCTTCCACGGAGCCGGCGCCGGCTCCACCTACACCGCCAGCGGACGGCGTGACCGGGACACCGCCGGGCGCCTCTTCGACGAGACCACGTGAGGGACCGGATGACCCAGCAGACCCAGGAGGCGGACCTCGACGTCCGTCGGATCCACCTGCCCGAGGGCCTCGTGGGCTTCCCCGCCACCGAGTACGAGGTGCGGGCGGTCGCCACCGGGCTGTTCGACCTCGCCCCCGTCGGGGACGCCGGCCCGAGCTTCGTCACCGCCGACGCGGCCGCGTTCTTCCCCGACTACCACCCCGAGATCGACGACGCGACGGCCGACCGGCTGCACCTGAGCACCGCCGAGGACGCCCTCGTCCTCGTCGTCGTGACGATCGCCGAAGACATCACCCGCTCGACGGCCAACCTCCTCGCCCCCCTCGTCGTCAACACCCGCACCTCCGACGCCGAGCAGGTCGTCCTCACCGGGCAGGACCTCCCCCTGCGGGCGCCCCTGGTGGCCGCATGACCGGCGCCGGGCTGCTCGGCCGGGGGGTGCTCGCGTGCTCGTCCTGAGCCGACGCCCCCACGAGGCCATCCGGATCCGCCACGACATCGTCGTGACGGTCCTCGAGATCAGCGGCGACAAGGTGCGCCTGGGCATCGAGGCGCCCGGTGACGTCCAGATCCACCGCGAGGAGATCTACCTCGCGGTGCGCGCGGCCAACGAGGAGGCCACGGCCCGTCCCGGCGCCGCCGGCGACCTCGCGCGTGCCCTCGGTGGCGGCGCCCCCGCTCCGCGCGGCCCGGCCGGCCCCGCCCCCTCGACTCCGGCGGCGCCCCCGGCGGCGTCCCCGGCTCCGGCCACCCCGCGGCCGCCGGCCGACCCGCGTCGGGGCTGACCCCGCTCCCGGGGTCCGTCACGACGGACCCGTCGTCGGGCTGCGTCAGCGCGGGACCGCGTCGGTGCGCGGCCGGCGTGAGCCCCGGACGTGGCGGTCCCACGGCGCAGCGAGGTACTCACCGAGGACGGTCCCCGTGGCGATGGCCAGCAGCACGCCGCCGGCGGACAGCAGCGTCGACAGGCCGGACTGGAAGGTGAGCAGCCCCGAGTCCTGGCCTTGGGCGACGAGCTCGTAGAGGCCCCGGAAGATCGTCAGACCGGGCAGCAGGCCGAAGCTCGCGGGCACGACGAGGACGAGGGAGGGGGCATCCATGCGCTGGGCCAGCAGCCGGCCGAGCACGCCGACCACGACGGCCGCGATGCCGGTGGCCGTGACGGCCCCGACCCCCGGGCCGCGGGTGAGCACCGCCGAGACCGCGACCCCGACGATGGTGAGCAGCCCCATCGGGAGGATGAGCCCCCGGCGGCTCTGCACGGTGACCCCGGCGGCGAGACCGACGACGAGGGACGCGAGCAGGGCCGGGACGATCGGGGCCTGGCTGACCCGCAGGTCCAGCACGTCCGGCGAGACGAAGCTGCTGCTGGTCCAGCGGGTGAGCATGAGCATCGCGGAGAGCCCGGACGCGATGCCGATGATCAGTCCGGTCAGCGACAGCAGCACGGCGAGCAGGCGCCCGGCGCCGGTCAGCGGGTAGCCGAAGATGACGTCCTCGATCGCGGAGGCCATCGTGCGTCCGGGCAGCATCGCGACGATGCCGCCGGCGACGACGAAGGCGAAGTCGGCCTCCGTGAAGGGGATCGCCCCCGTCGCGCCGATCGCGTAGAGGCCGCCGGCGAGGAGGGTCGCCGCGAAGGCGTTCATGGCGTTCCCGTAGAACTCGGGCAGGTCGACCCGGGCGTGCAGCCGGGCGATCCCGGCGACCGCGAGGACCACCCCGATGGTCGCGAGGGCCGCGAGCGCGCTGGCGCCGATGACGACCGCGACGGCGGAGGCCAGCACGGCGTTGGCGAGCGAGATGGCCCACTTCGGGTAGGTGCGGGGGGTCCGCTTGATCTGCCGGAGCCGGTCGGAGGCCTCGTCGGGGGTCACCTCGCCGGCGACGAGCGACTCGACGAGCCGGTGCACCGCGACGAGGCGCGCGTAGTCGAAGCGGGTGTGCCGCACGACCTTGAGCATCGTGTGCTGGCGCCCCTCCGCGCTGCGCGCCTGGACGAGGATCGACTGGAGGGTGATGTCGAGCTCGACCTGGTCGACACCGGCGGCCGCGGCCGTCGCGGCGATCGCACCCTCGACCTGCGGGGCGCCGGCGCCGCAGCGCAGCATCAGCGCGCCGACGCGCAGCGCGAGGTCGAGCCCGCGCTCGATCGTCGGGTCCGGGGCGGAGGCGCCGGGGATGCGGGCGTGCCGGTAGGGCGTGCGGCGCAGCAGGTCCGCCATCGGCATCGGCTCGGTGGGCAGGTCGCCGCGCAGGATGCGGGCCCGCCGGGTGCGGGGGTCGGTCACAGCTGCGGCACCACCTGGTCGACCCACGACGGGGCCTCGGGCAGCGGCCACCACTCCGGCCCGCCCCGGGAGGCGGTGAGCGCGGTGAGCAGCGCCCCGGCGAGGAGGAGCGCGACGACGAGCACCTGCCGCACGGTCGGGTGCCCGGTCGCGCCGCGCACGAGGCTGCGGCTGCCCCGGCGCAGGCCGGCGCCGCCGGGGCCCCACCAGGCGGTCAGCGCGGTGAAGACACCGGCCGCGAGCAGCGGCACGACGCCGTCGGCCCGGGTGGCCCCGCCGGTCACGCTGCCGACGACGAGGGCCCCGGCGAACATCGCCGACACCCCGACGAGCAGCGGGAGCGCGAGGGTGACGAGGGTGCCGACGGCCCCGACGACGACGTGCCACGGGCTGCTGACGACGGCGACCGCGACGTCGCTGCCGCGGGCCCCCCGGTCGTGGCGGCGCATGACGAGGGAGGTGACGGACCGGTCGGCGGTGCGCGCGAGGACCATCCACACCGCGAGCGCGGCGAGGGCGACGAGCGGCGCGGTGGCCGTCAGCCCCGCGAGGAGGGCGAGCAGCGCGAGGAGCACACCCGAGCGCGTGGGCAGGCCGATGCGGGGGTCGACGCGCGCCTCGAGGACGTCGTCGTCATCCGGTCGCGGTGCGGGCGGCAGGGCGTAGGGCGGCGGCCCCGGCCGGCCGGCGCCGGTCGGGGGTGGCGGGAGCGGGTCGCGGGACGGCGCGGGCTGCGGTCGGACGCGCGGGGCGACGGGCGGCAGCGGCGCCGGGGCCGTGGCCGGCGCGGGCAGCACCGCGGTGCCGGACGCCGGGAGGGCCTGGGTCTCGGGGCGCGCCTGGGTCTCGGGGCGGGCGCGGCGCACCTCGATGGCCGAGGTCGCGAGCTCGCCGCGCGCGTAGCGCTCGAGGGCGCGGACGACCTCGTGCTGGTGCGGTCGCTCGTCCGGGTACGGCGAGAGCGCGGCGTACAGCAGGGGCTCGATGCGGGGGTCGACGGCGACGAGGTCCGGCTCGCCGGCCGCCACCCGCGCGAGGACGGCGCTCATCCCGCCGCTGCCGAACGGCGGCGTGCCGCTCGCCGCGAAGGCGGTCGTGGCCGCCCATCCCCACCAGTCGGTGGCGTCGGTGACGTCGTCGCCGTGGACGACCTCGGGGGCGAGGTAGCCGGGGGTGCCCATGACGAGCCCGACGCTGGTCAGCCGGACGTCGTCGACGACGTGGGCGATGCCGAAGTCGATGAGGACCGGGTCGCCGTCGACGAGGAGGACGTTGCCCGGCTTGACGTCGCGGTGCACGACGTCGGCGGCGTGGATGGCATCGAGCGCCTGGGCCAGGCCGTCGGCGAGGCGGTGCAGCTCGGGCGGGGGCAGGGGCCCGCGGGCCGCGACGTGGGTGTCGAGCGCCGGGCCGTCGATGAAGCGGGTCACGACGTAGGGGGTGTCGCCGTCGACGTCGGCGTCGACGACCGGCGCGACGAAGGGGCTGCGGATGCGCTCGAGCGTGTCGACCTCGCGGGCCAGGCGCCGGCGGGCGTCCGGGTCGTGCGCGACGTGGGAGCGCAGGACCTTGACGGCGACCGCCCGGCCGTGGCGGTCGAGCCCGAGGTGGACCACGCCCATCCCGCCCTCGCCGAGCCGCTGGACCAGCCGGTAGGGCCCGAGCCGGGCGTGCGTCCCCGGGTCGTCGGGATCCGGGGACGGATGTCCGTCCACGGGGGCGTCGGCGGTCATGGCTCCACGGTATTCGCTGGGGCTGGGTACGCGCTGGACGGGTGCACCCCCGGACCGCTCCCCGCGCCCCCCCCGTGCATCAATCGACGAATGTGTCGATAGCTGCACACCCGCGCAGACCCCATCCGTGCAGGAATCGCCGAATGTGTCGATAGCTGCACACCCGCGCAGACCCCATCCGTGCAGAAATCGACGAATGTGTCGATTCCTGCACACCCGCGCGGCGTGGCGCCGGGATGCCCCCGCGCCGCGCAGCACCTTCGCGGCGTGGCGGGAGGTCCCGGGAGGGCTACTGCTGGATGTAGTCGCGCAGCTGGTCGCGCTCGGCCTGCAGCGTGTCGATCCGGAACTTGACGATGTCGCCGATGCTGACGATCGCCCCGAGCGCGCCGTCGACGACGACCGGCACGTGCCGGATGCGCCGCTCGGTCATCCGCGTGGCGAGGTCCTCGAGCGAGTCGTCGGGCCTGCAGGTGTGCACGTCGGCGGTCATGATCTGCTCGACGGGGGCCTCCAGCGCGCCGGCACCGTCGGAGTGCAGGTGCCGCACGACGTCGCGCTCGCTGACGATGCCCTGCACCGACGAGCCGTCGCCGCTCACGACGACCGCGCCGATCCGGTGCTCGGCCAGGAGGGCCAGCAGCTCGGTGACGGTGGCGTCGGGCCGCACCGTGACGACCGCATCACCCTTGCGCTTGACGACGTCCGCGATCCTCATGGCCCAACCGTAGGGACTCCCGGCGGGACGCGCCAGAGGAAGGACGGCCGCCGCGCCACCCCCTGGGACGGTCCTCGCGGCGCGGGCGGGTCGTCCGGCATACTGGCGAAACCGTTTGCACCGACGCAGGCGGGAGCTCCACCCCCTTTACGACGGATCGTCCGGCACGTTCCTGCCGGTGAAGGAAAGGCAACGACGCCATGGCAACTGTGAAGTTCGACGAGGCCACCCGCATCTACCCGGGCAACGACACCCCCTCGGTCGACAAGCTGAACATCGACATCGCCGACGGGGAGTTCCTCGTCCTCGTCGGTCCCTCCGGCTGCGGCAAGTCCACCTCGCTGCGCATGCTCGCCGGCCTCGAGGAGGTCAACGGCGGCAAGATCTGGATCGGTGACCGCGACGTCACCGACCTCTCGCCGAAGGACCGCGACGTCGCGATGGTCTTCCAGAACTACGCGCTCTACCCGCACATGACGGTCGCCGACAACATGGGCTTCGCCCTGAAGATCGCCGGCGTCGACAAGGGCGAGATCCGCAAGCGCGTCGAGGAGGCCGCGAAGATCCTCGACCTCACCCAGTACCTCGAGCGCAAGCCGAAGGCCCTCTCCGGTGGCCAGCGCCAGCGCGTCGCGATGGGCCGCGCGATCGTCCGCAGCCCGCAGGTCTTCCTCATGGACGAGCCGCTGTCGAACCTCGACGCCAAGCTCCGCGTCCAGACCCGCACCCAGATCGCCAGCCTCCAGCGCCGCCTCGGCGTCACGACCGTCTACGTCACGCACGACCAGGTCGAGGCCATGACGATGGGCGACCGCATCGCCCTGCTCAAGGACGGCGTCCTCCAGCAGTGCGCGACCCCGCGCGAGATGTACGACAACCCGGCGAACCTGTTCGTCGCCGGGTTCATCGGCTCCCCCGCGATGAACCTCGTCACCGTCCCGGCCTCGTCCGACGGCGCGAAGTTCGGCAACCACACGGTCACCATCCCCCGCGAGGGCGTCGAGCACGGCGGCTCGCACGTCGTCGTCGGCGTCCGGCCGGAGGACGTCGAGATCACGACGAACAACGACGGCCTCGAGCTGACGATCGACGTCGTCGAGGAGCTCGGCGCCGACGCGTACGTCTACGGCACGCCGACCGACGGCAACATCAGCCTCGTCGGGGGCGACGACAACCTCGCCAAGCCGTTCATCGCGCGCGTCGACGGCCGCTCGGTCCCCGAGAAGGGCTCGAAGGTCTACGTCTACCCGAAGGCGCAGCACATGCACGTCTTCGACCCCGAGAGCGGCAAGCGCCTCTGAGGCGTTCCGCCGACTCGCCCGCACGCGACGACGCCCCGGACGAGACACTCGTCCGGGGCGTCGCCCGTTCCCGGCCCGCCCGCCGTCCCGAGTCCCCCGACCCCGGAAGCCCGTCATGGCCCTCGAGCTCACCGCCGCCCGCCCCGACCCCGCCCTGCTCGACCTCCCCTGGCGCATCCCGCTCGAGGAGTGGCCGGAGGACATCCTCGCCGCGCTCCCCCGCGGCATCTCGCGGCACGTCGTGCGCTTCGTCCGCCTCTCCGGCCGCGTCCTGGCCATCAAGGAGATCAAGGACGACATCGCGCGCCGCGAGTACGAGATGCTGCGCAACCTGCGCCGGCTGCTCCTGCCGTCGGTCGAGCCGTTCGCGGTCGTCAGCGGGCGCGTCGGCCTCGACGGCGAGCCGCTCGACGCCTGCCTCGTGACGCGGCACCTCCAGTACTCCCTCCCCTACCGCGCCCTGTACAGCCAGTCGCTGCGCAAGGGCACGGCCACCCGCCTCATCGACGCCCTCGCCGTGCTCCTCGTGCGCCTGCACCTCACGGGCTTCTGGTGGGGTGACGTCTCGCTGTCCAACACCCTCTTCCGCCGGGACGCCGGCGCGTTCGCGGCCTACCTCGTCGATGCCGAGACGGGCGAGCTGCGCAACCGGCTGAGCGACGGCCAGCGCGAGCACGACCTCGAGATCGCGCGGGTCAACATCGCCGGCGAGCTGATGGACCTCGACGCCGGCGGCCTGCTCCAGGAGGAGCGCGACCCGGTCGACGTCAGCGAGCGCATCGTCACCCGCTACCGCGAGCTGTGGGCCGAGCTGACCAACGCCGAGACCATCGACGACACCGAGCGCTGGCGGGTCGACGACCGCATCCGCCGCCTCAACAAGCTGGGCTTCGACGTCGACGAGCTCGAGATCACGACCGACATCGACGGCACGTCGATCCGGTTGCAGCCCAAGGTCGTCGACTCGGGCCACCACTCGCGGCGGCTGCTGCGGCTCACCGGTCTCGACGTCCGCGAGAACCAGGCGCGCCGGCTGCTCAACGACCTCGAGGTGTACTCCGCCGCGACGGGCCGTCAGGGCGAGGACGAGGAGATCATCGCGCACGACTGGCTGGCGCAGGTCTACGAGCCCGTCACCCGCGGCGTGCCCCGCGACCTCGTCGCCAAGCTCGAGCCCGCCGAGGTCTTCCACGAGGTGCTCGAGCACCGCTGGTACATGGCCGAGCGCGCGCAGCACGACATCCCGATCCGCGAGGTCGTCGACGACTACGTCGCCAACGTGCTCCCCGGCAAGCCGGACGAGCGCGCGGTCCTCGGCGTCGACACCGAGGAGCTGCCGGTCATCGCCGACCGGTGACGTCCCCGACCGGCCGCCGGCCGCGCCCTAGGATCGACGGCGTGCGCACGCGACACTGCGGGGCGGCCGCCCCGCCGCACGCCGACGGAGGACCTCGATGAGCGACCAGCAGCCCCCCACCCCGGAGCAGCCCGCTCCGCCCCCGGGACCCACCGCGCCGACGACCGCGCCGTACCAGCCCGCCGAACCGAACCAGCCTGCGCCGCAGCAGAACCCGTACGGCGGATGGACCACCGCGCCGGCGTACGCCAGCGGACCCGCCGTGCCGGAGTCGGTGCCGTACGTCGAGGCCCACTTCGGCCCCGTCGCGTCCTTCGGCGACCGGGTGCTCGCGCTGCTCGTCGACGTCGGCCTCTCGTTCCTGCCGTTCCTCCTCATGCTCGCCGGCATCCCCTTCATCGTCGCGGGGGTCCCGGACCGCAACGGGGTCGACGAGTACGGGATGACGACGTACGGGGACGCCAACGGTGCGCTCATCGCCGTCGGCATCGCCGTCATGGTGCTGTTCTGGCTCGTCGGCGTCGGCTTCCAGCTGTGGAACCGGGTCTTCCGGATGGGCCGGCGCGGCCAGAGCATCGGCAAGTCGGTCGTGGGCCTCACGCTCGTCGACGCCCGCACCGGCGCCCCGATCGGCGCGGGGAACTGCTTCCTGCGCGAGCTGGTCAGCGGGGTCGTCAACGGCGTCGTCTACCTCTCCTACCTCTGGATGCTCTGGGACGACAACCGGCAGACGGTCGCCGACAAGGCCGTCCACTCGACGGTCATCAAGGTCCCCAAGGCCTGACCTCCTCGGGTCGAGGTGATACCCGACCCTCAGGTGGTCGGACATCACCTCGACCCCCGACGAGCCGGATGCCCCGGGCCTCCACGACGCCCGTGGAATGCCGGGGTCCGCTACCGGCCGGCCGCTAGGGTGAACGCGAGCCGGCAGTCGTCGGCTCCCTGACGACGGAGGACCCATGAGCAGCAGCACGCCCCCGCCCCCGCCGCCCCCGCCCGGTGGGAGCTACCCGCCCCCGCCGGAGCCCGAGGAGCCGAGCGACTCGTCGGCCACCGGCGGCTACCCGCCGCCCCCGCCGCCGCCCGGTGCCGGTGGTGGCTACACCCCGCCGCCCAGCATGCCCGCGCCCGGCCTGCCCGGAGGCAACGCCGGCGGCAACAACATCAAGGCCATCATCGCCCTCGTCCTCGGCGTGCTCGGGCTCGTCTTCGCCTTCTGCTGCTGGCCGCTCGGCCTGATCCTCGGCATCGGCGGTGCGGTCCTGGGCTTCCTGGCCAAGCAGGAGATCGCGCGCACCGGCCAGGCCGGTCGCGGTCTCGCGCAGGGTGGCTTCGTCACCGGCATCATCGCCGTCGTCCTCAGCATCATCGTCCCGGTCGCCTTCGCCTCCCTCGACCTCGGCAACCGGATCACCGGCAGCTGAGATGACGACCCACGTCGGCGGCCTCGGTCACCTCTCACCACGCGTGTGGTGGGGGGCGGCCGGGGTCGCCGTCGCCGGTGGAGCCGCGTGGCTCGCCACCCACTCCCCCTACGAGGCCGGTCACTACCCCGGCTGCGTCCTGTACGCGGCGACCGGTCTCTACTGCCCCGCGTGCGGGGGGACGCGCGCCACCTACGAGCTGCTGCACGGCCATGTCGGAGCCGCCTTCGAGCGCCACCCCCTCGTGCCGCCGCTCTACCTCGCGGTCGCGCTGTACCTCGGCTACCGCCTCCTGCGCGCGCGTCAGGGACGCCCGGTCCGCACGGTCGTCCCGAGCTGGCTCCCCGTCGCGATCGGCGTCGCGGTGCTCGTGTTCGGCGTGGTGCGCAACCTGCCCGGGGCCGAGTTCCTCTCCCCCGCCTGAGGTCGCGGCCGCCCGCTCAGGCCGGCGAGAGCCAGGTCCAGCCCGGGACGTTGCGCAGCGCCCAGTAGGCCAGCACGACACCGAGCAGCGCGTGGATCGCGGCGGCCGGAGCCATCGTCGTGCGTCGCCGGCCGAGCCACTGCCGGCGCGACCAGAGCACGAACCACGCCGTCAGCCAGACCGCCGCCACGACCGCGAGCGGGTTGCGCGCCAGCGCGGTGCCGACGTCGCCGTGGGCGAGGGCGTGCACGGCGCGCAGGGACCCGCAGCCCGGGCACCACGTCCCCGTGAGGAACAGCCACGGGCAGGGCGGGTAGTGGCCCGGCGCGTTCGGGTCGAGCGACCCGACGACGGTGACCACGGCCGCCGCCCCGACGGCGACCACCGCCGGGCGCACGAGACGGTGCCACCGGACCGTGCTCGTCTCGAGCGCCCGGACCCGGTCGGCCCGCGAGGCGGCGGCGGTCATCCGGTCAGGGGCTCGTCGTCGTCGTGGAGGCGGCCATGAAGCTCGCGACGAGCCCGAACCACAGGAGCACGCCGAGCACCATGCCGACGATGCCGGCGATGACCGACCACGTGATCCACTTGCCCGCGGCAGCGGCGGACTCGTGCGCGCCGGCGACGTCGCCCGCGCCCCAGCGGGTGTTGACCTCGGCGGACTTGACGATGGCCACGATGCCCAACGGCAGGCAGCAGAAGAGGGTCGCGAGGATGGACCACACGAGCTTGTTGTCGGGCGGCCCCCCGGCGGGGTGGCCCGGGACGGGCGGCGGAGGGGTGGCACCGTAGGCGGACATGTCGCCTCGCTTCCTGGAGGTCAGCGGGGGCGGACCCCGACCTCATCGGTCGCCGGCCCCGCACCCCGTGCCGGCTCGTCCGGCGGCGTCGATCGTGGCACAGACCCAGTTCGCGGGCAGGCGGTTTCGTGAGGTCCGTGGACGAAGGTGCCCCGCACCGGTGGCCGGTGCGGGGCATCCTCGTGGGTAACGCGGGGTCAGTAGCGCGGGGCGTTGCTCGCGGCGTAGAACTCCGAGGACTCCTTGCGCCAGAGCAGGTACACGATGTACCCGCCGAGGGCGATGCTCACGATGCTCAGCACCCGCGAGAGGAGCGGGGTCGGCTGCGCCAGCCCGATGAGGAACGTGACGAACGAGAGCGCGAAGAGGATCGAGGCCGTGATGCGCGCCCAGGACTTGCCCTTGCCGTTGGCCCAGGCCATGAGGAGCCAGAGGCCGGCGCCGAGCAGGCCGAAGACGACCGCGATGGCGATGACGATGGTCACGGCGCTGTCGACGAGCGTCGGGTCGACGGTCTGGCCGGACTCCTCCAGCGCTTGGGTGGCCTGCTCCCGGATGTCGCCCGCGAAGACGAAGCTGAGCACGAGCGAGACGAGGGAGAGCACCGCACCCACACGCATGAGCATGACGGCGGTGTCCATCGACTTCGGGCGCGTGACCGGACCGGCCTGCGGGGCGTAGCCGTACGCCGGCGCGGGCGGCGGTGCGCCGTAGGGGTTCTCGGCCGGCGGGGTGCCGTACTGCGGGGCGCTGCCTCCGGGCGGCGGGGGCGTCCCCGGGCCGGTGGGCTCACCGGGGGGCGGGGGCGGCGGGTACTGGTCGGACATCGTCGGTCATCCCTCCTCGCGAGCGGCGACGGCGGTCGTCGGTGGACCGCTCGCCCCTCGATCGTGGCACACCGACGGCGGGCTTCCGTGGCGCGACGGGCCGGACCGGCCTGTCCCGCAGGCCCCGGCGTCAGCGGCGACGGCGGCGCGCGACCTCGTAGAGGGTGACGCCCGTGGCGATGCCGGCGTTGAGCGACTCGACCGCCGAGCTCATCGGCACCGACACGATCTGGTCGCAGGTCTCGCGCACGAGCCGCGAGAGGCCCTTGCCCTCGGAGCCGACGACGACGACGAGCGGCTCGGACGCCAGCTCGAGGTCGGGCAGCTCGACGTCGCCGTCCATGTCGAGGCCGATGACGAAGAAGCCGGCCTTGCGGAAGTCTTCGAGCGCCCGCGTGAGGTTGGTGGCCTGCGCGACCGGGATGCGGGCCGCCGCGCCGGCGGAGGTCTTCCACGCGCTGGCGGTCATCCCCGCCGAACGACGGCTCGGGACGACGACCCCGTGGCCGCCGAACGCGGCGACCGAGCGGACGATGGCGCCGAGGTTGCGCGGGTCGGTGATGCCGTCGAGGGCGACCACCAGCGGGATGCCCGGCTGCTCGGGGTCGACGAGGTCGCGCGGGTCGGCGTACGCGTACGGCGGCACCTGGAGCGCGAGGCCCTGGTGGACCGCGCCGTCGGTCAGCCGGTCGAGCTCACCGCGCGGCGTCTCGAGGATGGGGATGGAGCGCTCGGTCGCGGTCTTGATCGCCTCGCGGACGCGGTCGTCGGAGTCGATGCGGCCGGCTACGTACATCGTCGTCACCGGCACGTGCGCGCGCAGCGCCTCGACGACGGAGTTGCGCCCGGCGACGACCTCGCTCGAGGCGGCCGACTTCTTCGGCGAGCGCTGCGGCGGGCGTCCGCCGCCCCGCTTCTCGGCGGCCTTGGCCATCTTGTGGGCCTTGTGGTTCGGTCGGTCGCCGGCCTTCGGGGTCGGGCCCTTGCCCTCGAGGCCGCGGCGGCGCTGACCACCGGAGCCGACGGTGGAGCCCTTCTTGTTGCTCTTGCGCACGGCGCCGCGGCGCTGGGAGTTGCCGGCCACGTCAGTCGCCCTTTCCTCGGATGATGGTCCACCGCGCTCCGGCGGCGGTGTCCTCGACGGCGATCCCCGCCGCGGCGAGCGCGTCGCGGATGGCGTCGGCGGTCTCGTAGTCGCGGGCGGCGCGGGCCTGGGCCCGGGCGGCGACGCGGTCGGCGACGAGCGCGTCGAGCGCCGCCGTCATCTCGTCGGACTCCGACCCACCGGCGGCCCAGTGCGGGTCGAGGGGGTTGACGCCGAGGACGTCGGCCATCGCGACGACCTGGCGCGCGATGGTCGCGGCGTCGTCGTGGTCGCCGTCGTCGAGGGCGGTGTTGCCGGCGCGGACGGCCTGGTGCAGCGCCGCGAGCGCGTCCGAGACCCCGAGGTCGTCGTCCATCGCCTCGCGGAAGTCGGCGGGCAGCTCGGCCGAGCCGTCGGGGACGAGGGTGTCGACGCCCGGCAGCGCGCGGCGCAGGAAGCCCTCGATGCGCTCGACGGTGGCGGTGGCCTCCTCGATGGAGCCCTCGTGGTACTCGATCGTCGAGCGGTAGTGCGCCGCCGTCAGGTAGTAGCGGACGGCGAGCGGCCGGTGCTCGCGGACGACCTCCGAGACGCGCAGCGAGTTGCCGAGCGACTTGCTCATCTTCTCGCCGCCCATGGTCACCCACGCGTTGTGCAGCCAGTAGTTGGCGAACCCGAGCCCCGCGGCGCGCGACTGGGCGACCTCGTTCTCGTGGTGCGGGAAGCGCAGGTCGACGCCGCCGCCGTGGATGTCGAAGGTGTCGCCGAGGTACTTGCGGGCCATCGCGGAGCACTCGAGGTGCCAGCCCGGGCGGCCGGCGCCGTAGGGGGTCGGCCACGAGGCCGTCGCGGGCTCGTCGGCCTTGCGGCCCTTCCAGAGGGCGAAGTCGCGCGGGTCGCGCTTGCCGCGCGGGTCGGCGTCCTCGGCGTCGGACATGTCCTCGACGCTCTGGCGGGTCAGCTCGCCGTAGCTCGGCCAGCTGCGCACGTCGAAGTAGACGTCGCCGGAGTCGTCCGCGGCGGCGTAGGCGTGTCCGGAGCCGACGAGGGTCTCCATCAGCTCGACCATCTCGGGCACGTGGCCCGTCGCGCGGGGCTCGTAGGTGGGCGGGAGCACCCCGAGCGCGGCGAGCGCGTCGGCGGTCTCCATCTCGTTGCGGTAGCTGAGGGCGAACCACGGCTCGCCGGCCTCGGCCGACTTCGCGAGGATCTTGTCGTCGATGTCGGTGACGTTGCGGATGAGCGTGACGTCGTAGCCGTGCCCGACCGCCAGCCAGCGGCGCAGGACGTCGAACGCGACGGCGAAGCGGACGTGCCCGATGTGCGGCGGCGCCTGCGTCGTGAGCCCACAGATGTAGATCCCCGCCTTGCCGGGCACGACGGGGACGAAGTCACGCAGCTCGCGCGTGAGGGAGTCGAACAGCCTGAGGGTCACCCGCGACAGGCTACCGGCCGGGCCGCGAGCACCCCGCATCGCAGCAACCGCCCGGAACTTCCGCGACGTCACCGTGACGACGCGGTTCTTCAGCCAGGACGCGGATGCATCCCCGTCCGGGTGGAGCTTCCGCGCCATCACCGTGATGACGCGGATCCTCGACGGCCTCGGCGGTCGGGGCCTGTGGATGACGCGGCGGGCGGCGTCGTCGAACCGGGCACGATCGGTCGATGTCCGACCGACTCCTGGCCCTCGCCGCCGCGCAGCACGGCGTCGTCTCCAGCCCGGATGCCACCCGCCTCGACGTCGACCCCAACGCCCTCACGGCGCTCGTCGACGCCGGGACGCTCGTCCGGGTCCGGCGCGGCGCCTACGTCCTCGGCACTATCTGGGCACCGGCCACGCCGGAGCGACGTCTCGACCTGCGCGCCCGAGCCGTGCTCCACGCACGGGGCCGGCCGCACGAGGCCGCGACCCACCAGAGCGCCCTCGCCGTCCACGGGCTGCCCCTGCACGACGTGGCCCTCGACGTGGTCGACGTGAGCGGCAACGTCACACGGGTCCGCCGGGCGAGCGGCCTGCGCATCCACCCGCCGGCCGGTTTGCCGGTGCAGACGGTCGACTGCTGCCCGACGATCCCGGTGGAGGCCGCCCTGGCCCAGGTCGCACTGCGCGCGGGACGCGACGCGGTGGTGGTCGCCACCGACCGAGCGCTGCGCGACGGCTTCACCGAGCTGACGCGGGTGGCGAACCTCGTCGAGCAGCTGGCCGAGTCCCCTCGCCGGGCCACCCGCGCACTCCGGTGGCTCCACCTCGCCGACCCGCTCAGCGAGTCCGTGGGCGAGACCCGGACCCGCTTGATGCTCGTCGACCTCGGCCACGGCGTGCGGTCGCAGGTCCGCATCGCCGACGGGCACGGGATCGTCCTCGCCCGTGTCGACCTGCTGGTCGAGGGGTGCGTCGTCGTCGAGTTCGACGGACTCGTCAAGTACGAGGGGGCCGACGGGCGAGCAGCGCTCGCCGCCGAGAAGGTGCGCGAGGACCGACTGCGGGCCCTCGGCTACGAGATCGTGCGTCTCACCTGGGCCGACCTCGCGAGCCCGCAGCGGGTGGCGGCCCTCGTCCGGGCGGCGCTCTCCCGCGCGGCGGCTCGTGGGCTGCTGCCCAGGCCGTGAGCATCCGCGTCATCACGGTGACGACGCGGTTGCTCCATCCGGACGCGGATGCATCCCCGTCAGGGCTGAGGTTCCGCGCCGTCGCGGTGACGACGCGGAACCTCGAGGGTGGGCGGGCCGGGTCAGTGGCCGCGGTCGAGCCACTCCTGGAGGTGCGGTGCCTCGTCCCCGACGGTCGTCGTGTCGCCGTGGCCGGTGAGGACGACGGTCTCGGGCGGCAGGGAGAGCAGCCGGGTGCTGATCGACTCGACGATGGTCGGGAAGTCGCTGTGCGAGCGACCCGTCGCCCCCGGCCCGCCCTGGAACAGGGTGTCCCCGCTGAACAGCACCCCGAGCGACGGCGCGTGGAGGCAGCAGGCCCCCGGCGCGTGGCCCGGCGTGTGGAGCGTGACCACCCCGACGTCACCGACGGTGAAGGTCGTGCCGTCGGCGAGGTCCTCGTCCGGCGCCTCGTGCTGGCTCATGTCCCACAGCACGCGGTCGTCCGGGTGCAGCCAGACGCTCGCCCCCGTCTCGGCGACGAGGTCGGGCACCGCGTTGACGTGGTCGTTATGGCCGTGCGTGCAGACGATGCCGACGACCCGCCGGCCGCCGACCGCCTCGAGGATGGCGCGCGCGTCGTGCGCGGCGTCGACGACGAGCACCTCGTCGTCGTCGCCGAGCAGCCACACGTTGTTGTCGACGTCCCACGAGCCGCCGTCCAGCTCGAAGACGCCCGACGTCACGAGCCGCTCGACCCGCACGCCGCCCGGCGAGGTGGGGACGCCGTCGATGGTCGTGGCCCCGCTCACGCCGACCCGCCCATGACGACGACCGAGCGCAGCACGTCGCCGTCGTGCATCTTCGTGAAGGCCTCCTCGACCCCCTCGATGCCGATCCGCTCCGACACGAACGCGTCGAGCGGGAAGCGGCCCTGACGGAAGAGCTCGACGAGCATCGGGAAGTCCCGCGAGGGCAGGCAGTCGCCGTACCAGCTGGACTTCAGCGCCCCGCCGCGCCCGAAGATCTCGATCATCGGCAGCGTCACCTGCTGCTCCGGCGTCGGCACCCCGACGAGCACGACCGTGCCGGCGAGGTCGCGCATGTAGAACGCCTGCTCGTAGGTCTCGGGCCGCCCGACCGCCTCGACGACGACATCCGCGCCGTGACCGCCGGTCAGCGCCCGGACGGCCTCGACGGCGTCCTCGGTCGAGGCGTCGACGGTGTGCGTCGCGCCGAGGTCCTTCGCCCAGGCGAGCTTCTTCGCGTCCACGTCGACCGCGATGATGGTCGTCGCGCCGGCGACCTTCGCGCCGGCGATGGCCGCGTCACCGACGCCGCCGCAGCCGATGACCGCGATCGAGTCGCCGCGACCCACCCCGCCGGTGTTGACCGCCGCGCCGAAGCCGGCCATCACCCCGCAGCCGAGCAGGCCGACCGCGGCCGCGTCCGCCTCGTCGACCTTCGTGCACTGTCCGGCGGCGACGAGGGTCTTCTCGATGAACGCCCCGATGCCGAGCGCCGGCGAGAGCTCGGTGCCGTCGGTGAGCGTCATCTTCTGCGTCGCGTTGTGCGTCGCGAAGCAGTACCACGGCTTGCCCTTGCGGCAGGCGCGGCACTGCCCGCACACGGCCCGCCAGTTGAGGATGACGAAGTCACCGGGGGCCACCTCGGTCACGCCCTCGCCGACCGCCTCGACCCGGCCTGCGGCCTCGTGGCCGAGGAGGAAGGGGAACTCGTCGTTGATGCCGCCTTCGCGGTAGTGCAGGTCGGTGTGGCAGACCCCGCAGGCCTCGACGACGACGACGGCCTCCCCCGGACCGGGGTCGGGGACGACGACGTCGACGAGCTCGACGGGGGCGCCCTTGGCGCGGGCGACGACGCCCTTGACGGTCTGCGGCACGGTTCCTCCTGGGTGGGCGGTGCTGGGTCTCGCCACGCTAGCGAAGGCGGGGCGCCGACGGCAGTGCCCGGTGGGTCGGGCCACGGGCACGGGCCGCCCGCGGGCGACCGAAGCCCCTTTCCCGACGGGCAAGCCGACGTATCCTGCGGACATGCCGTACCCGGTGTTCGACGACGTCATCCACGAGCCGCACCGCCTGCGGATCTGCGCCTTCCTCGTGCCCAGCGCGGGACGCGAGTTCGGCGAGGTCCGTGACGAGATCGGCCTGTCGGACTCCGCCCTGTCCAAGCACCTCAAGGCCCTGTCGGGCAAGGGCTACACCCGGCTCGAGCGCGGGTCCCGCGAGGGACGCCAGGTGACGACCGTCGTCCTCACCGGCGCCGGCCGGGACGCCCTCTGCGGGCACGTCGCGGAGCTGCAGCGGATGGCCCGCATCGTCGGCGCCGACCGGCGCGTGCAGGGCGGCCCCCGCTCCCGTTGACCCGCACCGCGGTCGCGCAGCCCCTCGCGGGACGTGCCCTCAGTCGCGGGCGACGACGAGCGCGGTCGCGATGGCGGCGACGCCCTCGCCGCGGCCGGTCAGCCCGAGGCCGTCGGTCGTCGTGCCGCTCACCGAGACCGGGGCGCCGGCCGCCACCGAGAGAACGGCCTCCGCCTCGGCCCGGCGGGTGCCGACCTTGGGCCGGTTGCCGACGACCTGCACGGCGACATTGCCGACCTCGAAGCCGGCCGACCGGACCAGCCGGGCCGCCTCGGCGAGCAGCGTGACCCCCGACGCCCCGGCCAGCTCCGGCCGGGCGGTGCCGAAGTGCGCCCCGAGGTCCCCGATGCCCGCGGCGGAGAAGAGGGCGTCGCAGGCGGCGTGGGCCGCGACATCGGCGTCCGAGTGGCCGTCGAGTCCTCGCTCGCCCGGCCAGTGCAGGCCGGCGACCCACAGCTCGCGGGCGGACCCCTCCGGCGCGAGGGCGTGGACGTCGACTCCGACACCGACCCGGGGCAGCACGCTCATGCCCCGATGCTAGGCGCCGGCGAGCAGGCGCTCGGCGTGGGCGAGGTCGTCGACCGTCGTCACCTTGAAGGAGCGAGGGTCGCCGTCGACGACGAGCACGTCGTGGCCGAGCTGCTCCACGAGGGCGGCGTCGTCGGTGGCCCCGGCGCCTCCGGCGTGGGCGGCCTCGAGCACCTCGCGGCGGAAGCCCTGGGGGGTCTGGACGGCCCGCAGCGTCGCGCGGTCCGGGGTGCCGGTGACGACCCCGCGCGCGTCGACGGTCTTCACGGTGTCGACGACCGCGACACCCGGCACGACCCCGGCGGCGCCGGCGCGCACGGCGTCGACGACGCGGACGAAGACGGCCACCGGGGCCAGGCAGCGGGCGGCGTCGTGGACGAGGACGACGTCGCAGGCGGGGTCGAGCGCGGCGAGCCCGGCCGCGACGGAGTCGGTGCGCTCCGCCCCTCCGGGCACGACGACGGCGCCCTCCGGGAGGGTGACGCCGGCCCAGGCCGGCGCGCCGGTGTCGGCGAGCCCGGACGGGGCGACGACGACGACCGAGCGCAGACCGGGCACCCGGGCCACGGTGTCGAGCGCCCAGCCGAGCAGGGGGCGCCCCGCCAGCGGCACGAAGGCCTTGGGCATCCCGGCACCCAGGCGCGTCCCGGACCCGGCCGCGACGACGACGACGCCCACACCGCGCGGGGCGGTGCGGGCGTCGTCGGTCACGTCGGAGCGGTCGCCGGGGCGACCGGGTGCGTCAGGACGCGAGGACCTCGTCGAGGATGGACTCGGCCTTGTCCTCGTCGGTCTTCTCGGCGAGCGCGAGCTCGGAGACGAGGATCTGGCGCGCCTTGGCCAGCATCCGCTTCTCACCGGCGGACAGGCCGCGGTCCTTGTCGCGACGCCACAGGTCGCGGACGACCTCGGCGACCTTGATGACGTCGCCGGAGGCCAGCTTCTCGAGGTTGGCCTTGAAGCGGCGCGACCAGTTGGTCGGCTCCTCGGCGTACGGAGTGCGGAGGACCTCGAAGACCTTGTCGAGGCCGGCCTTGTCGACGACGTCACGGACGCCGACGAGGTCGCAGTTCTCGGCGGGTACCTCGATGACGAGGTCGCCCTGCGCGACCTTCAGCTTGAGGTAGAGCTTCTCCTCTCCGCGGATCGTGCGGGTCTTGATCTCTTCGATGCGCGCGGCCCCGTGGTGCGGGTACACGACCGTCTCGCCGACCTTGAAAACCATGTGGTGTTGTCCCCTTTCGAGGCCCCAAGAATACCACGACACGCCGATCCGGCCCAACGGGAACGCGGGACGTTTCCGCAGGTCAGGGGCCTGAAACGAGCATCCACGGGAGAAAATCGGGGGTTGACAGACGGGCCGGTGGCGTGCTTCGCGCGCGACGCGGGCGCGCCGCCCAGACGGCCTCGTCGCGCCGCGCGAGCGCGTCCGACGACGCGGGCCGGGACACCGGGCGAGGCGGCACCCGACCCCCCGCTATCCTTGGGCGCGTGACGACCCGCGCCGCCTCCGCCCTCCGGCTCGCCGGACTCGCCGCCGCCACCCTCACGGTCTCCGCCTGCGGCGTCTTCTCGCCGGTCCAGACGGACTACCCGTACATCCCGGCGGACGGCGTCCCGCTCACCATCCCGGGTCTCGACCTGCGCAACCTGGTCATCGTCTCGGACGAGGAGGGCGGTCCCGGCACGATCGTCGGGCAGGCGGTCAACGAGGGGCGCGATCCCGTCGAGGTGTCCTTCTCGCTCGAGGGCTCGTCCCCGACGACCACGACGGTGGCGCCCTACTCCGACGACGCGATCTCCGCCGACGGAAAGGCGGTCACCCTCGAGACGGTGCCTCAGCGCCCGGGCTCGATGGTCCAGCTCGTCGTCACGACCCAGCAGGCCGGGCAGAACGTCGTCCAGGTGCCGGTGCTGCCCTCCGAGCGCTACTACGAGGGCCTCGCGCCGAGCCCGTCGGCGACGCCGAGCGCCACCCCGTCGCCCAGCGCCAGCTGACGACGGGCGCCGGCCGGCATCGCCCGCCGGGCGCCGCGCCGGGCGCCGGCCGCCCTCAGGCCTCGAACTTGTAGCCGAGCCCGCGCACGGTGACGATGTGCTGCGGCGCCCCGGGATCGGTCTCGATCTTGGCGCGCAGGCGCTTGACGTGGACGTCGAGCGTCTTGGTGTCGCCGACGTAGTCGCTGCCCCACACCCGGTCGATGAGCTGCCCGCGGGTCAGCACCCGCCCGGTGTTGCGCAGCAGCATCTCGAGGAGCTCGAACTCCTTGAGCGGCATCGAGCGCTGCTCGCCGCGGACGGTGACGACGTGGCGCTCGACGTCCATCCGCACCGGCCCGGCCTCGAGGGTCGTCGGCAGGAGCTCCTCGGGCTCGGCCCCGCGGCGCAGGACGGCCTTGATGCGCGCCAGCAGCTCGCGCGAGGAGTACGGCTTGGTCACGTAGTCGTCGGCGCCGAGCTCGAGACCGACGACCTTGTCGATCTCGCTGTCCTTCGCGGTGAGCATGATGACCGGCACGTTCGAGCGCTGGCGCAGCGCGCGGCAGACGTCGACGCCGGACAGGCCGGGCAGCATGAGGTCGAGCAGCACGAGGTCGGCGCCCCCGGTGTCGAACTCGCTCAGGGCGTCGTGCCCGTTGTCGGCGACCGAGACCTCGTAGCCCTCCTTGCTCAGGAGGTAGCTCAGTGGGTCCGAGAACGACTCCTCGTCCTCGACGATCAGGATGCGCGTCATGCGGTGCTCTCTTCTCGGGCGACCCCGGCGCCGGGGTCCGGCGCGGTCGCGTCGTCGTCGTCGACCGGGGTGGCCGCGACGGGGAGTCTCATGGTGAACGTCGAGCCGCGCCCCTCCTGGCTCCACACGGTGACCTCGCCGCCGTGGTTGGCGCAGACGTGCTTGACGATGGCCAGGCCCAGGCCGGTGCCGCCGGTGGCCCGCGAGCGCGCGGCGTCGACGCGGTAGAAGCGCTCGAAGATGCGCTCCTGCTCGGCGGCGGGGATGCCCTGCCCCTGGTCGGTGACGGCGACCTCGACGGTCTCGTCGACGCGGCGGGCGCCGAGGCCGACCTTCGTCCCGGGGTCGCTGTAGTTGACCGCGTTGGTCAGCAGGTTGGTCACGGCGGTGACGAGCAGCTCGCGGTCGCCGAAGACGCGCAGCCCCCGCTCGGTCGCGAGGCCGAGCTCGATCTCCTTGGCCTCGGCGGCGACCTTGACGCGGTCGACGGCCTCGACGACGACCGTGCCGAGGTCGACGAGCTCGGGCTCGTGGAGGGTGTCGGCGACCTGGAGGCGCGAGAGGTCGACGATCTCCTGGACGAGCCGCCCGAGCCGGGTCGCCTCGACGCGGATGCGCTGCGCGAAGCGCGTCACCGCCACGGGGTCGTCCTTGGCGTCGAGGACGGCCTCGGCGAGCAGCGAGATGCCGCCGACGGGGGTCTTCAGCTCGTGGCTGACGTTGGCGACGAAGTCGCGGCGGACCTCCTCGACGCGGCGCGCGTGGGTGTGGTCCTCGGCGAGCAGCAGCACGTGGGCGACGCCGAGCGGGGCGACGCGCACCCGCATGACGACGCTCCCGTCGGGGTTCGGCCCGCGTGCGAGGTCGAGCTCGGCCTCACGGATGACGCCGTCGCGGCGCACCTGGCGCGCGAGGTGGCGCAGCTCGTGGTGCACCAGCTCCTGGTGGCGCACGAGGCCGTAGGTGACGGCCGGGGCCGACGCCTTGACCACCGCGTCGGACGCGTCGACGACCACGGCGATGGAGCGCAGCACCGAGAGCACGTCCCCCACCCCGCGGGCCAGCGGCGGCTCCTCGACGACGGGTGCGTCGTCGAGGCTGCGCTCGGACCACCGGGCCGCGAGCACGGCGACGGCGCCGACGACGAGGCCGGCCGCCCCGCCGAGGCTCGCCGCGATGGTCGCATCCACGACGTCAGGGTACGGGGGTCCACCGACCGCTCCCCGCCATCCGGGGCCCTGCCGCGCCTCCGGACGCCCGAAGTTCACCTCGGCCACGTCTGCGGTTCATCCCCGGGTGGGATGGTTCCCGGGCGACGGCGCGACCGACCGCTGCCGTCGCGCGCCGACGCACCCCCAGCCACGAAGGACCCCAGCCGTGATGCGCAAGGCCTACCACGAGGAGCTCGACCGGATCGCCGAGAGCCTCGTCGAGATGACCCACCTCGCGGCGTCCGCGATGAGCCGCGCGACGACCGCCCTCCTCGACGCCGACGTCAGCCTCGCCGACTCCGTCATCGCCGCCGACGCCGAGATCGACCGGATGCGCGAGCAGGTCGACCTCCTCTCGTTCGACCTCATCGCCCTCCAGCAGCCGGTGGCGACGGACCTGCGGGTCGTCGTCACGAGCATGCGGATGAGCAGCGACATCGAGCGGATGGGCGACCTCGCGCGCCACGTCGCCAAGGTAGCCCGCCTGCGCTACCCCGCGTCCGCGGTCCCGCCGGAGCTGCGCGGCACCTTCCGCGAGATGGGCACCGTCGCCGAGCTCGTCGTCGAGAAGGCCGGCTCCGTCATCGCGGCCCGCGACGTCGACGCCGCCCGCGACGTCGCCCGCGAGGACGACGCGATGGACCGCCTGCACCGCGACCTCTTCACGCACGTGACCGGCGGGGACTGGGCCCACGACACCGAGACCGCCGTCGACGTCGTGCTCCTCGGCCGCTACTACGAGCGCTTCGCCGACCACGCCGTGTCGGTCGCCGAGCGGGTCATCTGGATCGTCACCGGCGAGTGGGGCGACGAGGCGGCCGGCGGCCACGACGAGGTCGGCGAGCACACCGTCGCCTGACCCCTGACGGGTCGCGAGGACGCGACTACGCTCGAGGTGTGGACGACCAGCGCCGGTCCGTGACGGAGGACTACGCCGAGGAGCTCGAGGAGCTGCACGACCTCGAGGAGGTCGAGGAGGTCGAGGGCGCCGCCGGCGAGGCCGCGGCGCCGACGACCGGCAAGGCGTGGCAGCACGGCTACCCCTACGACAGGAAGCTCCCGCGCGAGGAGTACGAGCGGACCAAGCGCCGCCTGCAGATCGAGCTCATCAAGCTGCAGCTGCACGTCAAGGAGACCGGGAGCAAGGTCCTCGTCATCTGCGAGGGGCGTGACGCCGCCGGCAAGGGCGGGGCCATCAAGCGGTTCATGGAGCACCTCAACCCGCGCGGTGCGCGCGTCGTGGCGCTCGAGAAGCCGACCGAGGTCGAGACCACGCAGTGGTACTTCCAGCGCTACGTGCAGCACCTGCCGAGCGGTGGCGAGATCGTCTTCATGGACCGGTCCTGGTACAACCGGGCCGGCGTCGAGCGCGTCATGGGCTACTGCTCCCCCAGTCAGTACCTCGAGTTCATGCGCGAGGCACCGGAGCTGGAGCGGATGCTCGTCAACTCGGGCATCCACCTCGTCAAGCTGTGGTTCTCCGTCAGCCGGGAGGAGCAGGCCGCGCGCTTCGCCTCGCGCCAGAACGACCCGGTCCGGCAGTGGAAGCTCTCGCCGACCGACCTCGCGAGCCTCGACAAGTGGGACGCCTACACCGAGGCCAAGGAGGCGATGTTCTTCTCCACCGACACCGGTGACGCCCCGTGGACCGTCGTCAAGAGCAACGACAAGAAGCGGGCCCGGCTCGAGGCGATGCGGGTCCTGCTCTGCGGGGTCGACTACGCCTCGAAGGACGTCGACCTCGTCGGGGTCCCCGACCCGCTCATCGTCGGCCCCGCCTCGCGGATCTTCGAGCCCGGTGAGCACACCGAGCGGGTGCTCCCGCGGCTCTGACGTCGGCCGGGCCCCGTCGGCGGGTCCGGACCGACCGCTCGCCGCGAAGGGCTGCACACGATCGCGCTCGTGGGTGATCATGGCGGCGTGACGCACGACGACGGGGACGGGTTCGAGGGGTTCGCGGCCGCGCGCTGGCCCGCCCTCGAGGCCGTCGCGCTCGTCGCGACGCTCGACCCGGGCCTCGCCCGCACGGTGACGACGGCCACCGTCACGGCGCTGCACGCGCGATGGTCGGCCGTCGTCGAGGACGGAGCGCCGACCGCGTCCGCGCGCGCCGAGCTCCTCGCGCGGGTGCGGGCGCTCGGCGAGGCCGGTGGGACCGCGGTCCCGGAACGGTTGCGCGATGCGGCCCGCGACCCCTCCGCGCCCGGCGACCCCGTCCCCGGGGCTCTCCTCGCGGCGCTCGCGCGCGAGCCGGCGCCGGTGCGGGCGCTGCTCGCCGCCGGACCGCTCTGGGAGCTGGGCGACGACGAGGTGGACCGGCTCGCGCCCGGCCGGACGGGCCTCGGTCGCCCGCGCGGGGTCGAGGGTGACGCGCTGCGGGGTGCCCGCGACCGCCTGCTCGACGCGCACCGCGGCGCACTCGCCGAGGCCGGGGCGGCGCCCGCGGACCACCGGGTGGGCATCGACCTCGCCGACCTCCTCGACCGGCTCGCCGCCACGCTGCCCGACCCCCCGGACCCGGCCGACCTCGTGCGCGCCCGCGAGCGCGGCGTGCGCCGGCGCTCGCTCGTCGTGGTCGGCGCCCTCGCCGTGGCCGGAGTCGGGGTGGGCGGCTGGGCGGTGGCGTCGCGGCCGACGACCCCTGCCCCGGTCGCCCGCGGCCCGCGCCCGGCTCCGTCGACCGCCGGACCGGACGACCCCGCGTGGGGGTCGGTCTACCGGTGGCCGCCCCGGGGCGAGCTGGCGCGCGACCCGGGGGTCCTGGCGATGCTCGCGTCGGACGCGGCCGGGTCGCGGCTCCTCTTCGCCGGGGACGTCGAGGGCCGGCGCGTCGTCCTGTCGACCGACCCCGCCGTCGTCGCGGACGACGGGTTCGCGATCCGCGCGTGGGGCGGCCCCGCCGGGACGGCGGCGTCGCGCCTCATCTCGCTCCAGCTCGGCTCCGGCTGGGGCGGTCTCGCGACGGACGCCGTCGGCCTGGTCGTCCGCTCCGGCCGGCGGTCGGTGCTCGTCGCGCTGACCCGGCCCGGCGTGAGCGAGGGCGAGTGCTCGTTGGTGGTGCACCCGACCCCCGAGGGTCGGGTCGACCGCTCGTGGAGCCGCTTCGCGCTGCGCGACGGGGTCGCCACGACGGTGCTCACCGGGTCCCCGGGTCCGGCCGCCCGGTTCCGGCTGGGCGACTTCGACGGCCCGCTCCCCTACGAGCTGACGGACGACGACAGGGTCGTCGGCCCGGGCGGTTTCGCCGAGAGCACCGTCGTCGAGCTCGCGGCCACGTTCGGGGTGCCCCGTCGGTCGCTCGAGGTCGAGCGCACCTCGCACGTCCTCCCCGACGACAGCCTGCGTGACGTGCTCGGGGTGCGGGGGCCGGCCTCCGCGGAGGTCGTCCTCGTCCGGACGCGGGAGGGGGCCGTCGTGCGCTTCGCCTCGTTCCGTGGCGGAGGTGCCGACGGCAGCGCCGAGTACGGAGACGCGCCGTTCGTCATCCCCGCCGCGTCGGTGCGCAGCCCGTACGTCACCCCGCTCATCGGGAACGGGGAGCGGCCGACGTACTTCGTCACCGCCCCGGCGAGGTCGACGACGGTCGAGCTGCGGACCCTCAGCGGGGCGCCGCTGTGCCGTCCGACGCCGGTGCGGGGCGGCGCCGCGCTGCCGCGGCTGACGAGCGCGTTCACCGGGGAGGACGTGCGCGTCGTGGCTCGGGGGGCGGGCGGTCGGCTCCTCTACGACGACGTCCCGCCCAAGGGTCGCGACGTCCTCGACCTGTACGACCTCTACGACGTGGGCTCCGGCTCCGGCACCTACTACGGGTGACCAACCGGGAGCCGGGAGCCGGGAGCCGGGAGCCGGGAGCCGGGAGCCGGGAGCCGGGAGCCGGGAGCCGGGAGCAATGGTGCTCTCCCAGCCTCCTGTTGCCGCGAAAGGTTTCCCTTCCACCCGGCAAGGTTTCGCTTCCACCCCGCAAAGGATTCCTTCCGCCCCGCAAGGTTTCCCTTCCAGTCGGCAAGGGAGTCCTTCCACCCGGAAAGGTGTCCTTCCGCTTCGCAAGGGATTCCTTCCACCCGGCAAGGGATTCCTTCCGCGGCGCATGGAGGCTGGGAGCACCTACCCCACCCGGCCGCTCTCAGGAAGGCGAGCGCCGTCCTCCGAACCGCGCGGTCGGCCCCACGGGCCCTCCTGTCGGGTGATCATGGGCGCATGACGACGAGCCGCCCGGCCGACGCGGACACCGCCGCCGACGCCGACCGCTTCGTCGCCGCCCGCTGGCCCGACCTCGAGGTCGTCGCCCTCGTCACCCTGCTCGACCCGGTCGCCGCCCGCCGCACCACCACCGACGCCCTCGTCGCCGTACGCCGCCGCTGGGCCGAGGCCGTCGAGGAGGGCGCGCCCACCGCCGTCGCCCGCCACGGGCTCGTCACCCGCCTCCCGCACACCCCGACCCGCCCCGGCACCGCATCAACGGCGCAGGCGCAGGAGCCCCCCACCCACCTCCCACAGCTCACGGCCCTCGTGGCCGATCCCGACGACCCGGTGCCCGCCGCCCTCCTCGACGCCCTCGCCGCCACCCCGCCGGAGCAGCGCCTGGCCCTCGCCGCCGAGGTCGTCTGGGACGACGGCCCCGGCCCGGCCCCGCACGTCGCGGCGGAGACCCACCACCGGATGCTCGCCGCGCACCGGCAGGCCCGCGCCGTCGTCGGCCTCGCCCCCGACGACGCCCGGCTGCGCAGCGACCTCGACGACCTCGTCCTTCGTCTCGCCCGTTCGCAGCCCGACCCCCCCGACCCCGCCGAGCTCGTCGCCGGCCTCCACCGCTCACGTTCCCGCCGCACCGTGGTGCTCGGCGGCCTCGCCGCGGCCGGCGCCGCAGCGCTCGCCTGGGCGGTGGTCGACCGCCGGACGAGCAGCACCACCGCCACCCCACCCCGCCCGTCGCCGGCCCCGACGACCGCCGGCCCGGACGACCCGGCCTGGGCCTCTGCGTCCCGGTGGCCGGCTCGCGGCCCCCTGCGCGACGACCTCGGCATCCTCGCCCTCGTCGCACGCGCCGGCCCGGGGACCCGTCTGCTCTGGGCGGGCGACCTCGACGACACCAGGGTCGTCATCGCGACGACCCTCCTCGGCGAGCGCCCCTCCAGCACCTCCGTCCGCGTGTGGACCGGCGACGCCCGCTCGCCCGCCGAGCGCCTCGACGAGGTGCGCCTCGGGTTCGACGCCATCCTCGGCGCCGAGGACGTCGTCGCCGTCGGCCTCCCCCGGGCCGAGGACGCCGCGCTCCTCGTCCTCACCCGACCCACCGTCACGTCGGCGCGCTTCTCCCCGTTCGTCCTGCCGTCGAGGACCGGTGCGGTGGAGCGCGACTCGCTCCCGATCCGGCTCCGCGACGGCGTCGGCACCCTCGCCGCGAGACCCTGGGGCATCGCCGGCCGGGTGGCCGTCTCGGCCTACGACGGCCCGCCGGTCACCCCCGAGGACTGGAACGCCGCCGCGTTCACATCGGCCACCGGGGCACCGCTCGACGGCCTCCTCGACCAGGTCGCCTCGGCGACCGGCCTCGCCCGCCGCGACCTGCGCGGCGAGGTCCTCTGCGACTCACCGGTCGTCGGCAGCGTGCTCGACACCTCCGCGGACTCCCCCACCGGTGGTGACGGCCGCGTCCTGCTCAGCAGCGTGCGGCTCCCGGGCGGCGGGGTCGTCCGCCGGCTCGACGTCCGCGACGACGGCCGCTCCGGCCGCAGCGGGTTCCTCGTCCTCCCGGCCGTCGTGGTGCCGGCCGAGCAGGCCAGCGCACCCGCCGTCCACCGCCTCGACGACGACCCGCCCGGCACCGGCCGCTTCCTCGTCGTCGTCCCCGACGGTGGCGCCACCTGCCAGCTGCTCGCGACGAGCCCGAACGCGTACCCCGTCTCGAAGGTGACGCCGATGAAGCGCCGCACCGCGGTCGTCTCCGTCGTCAACGCCGACGACGCCGCGGCGTTCCGGCTCGTCGTGCGCGACGCTGCGGGTCGCCTGGTCCACTCCGGCGTGCCCCCGGTCGGGCAGGCCCTGCTCGGCGACCAGGACACGGGGTGGCTCGGCCTGCCGGCCAGGGGCACCAGCGTCGAGGTGCCGGTGCTGCCCAACCCGGCCTGACCGGGCTCAGCGCCCCTGGTTGGCCACCGCCGCCGCGGCGGCCGCCGCGGCCTCGGGGTCGAGGTACTCGCCGGCACCGGTCGGCATGAAGTCCTCGCCGAGCCGGTAGACCAGAGGCATCCCCGTCGGGATGTTGAGGCCGGCGATGTCGTCGTCGCTGATGCCGTCGAGGTGCTTGACGAGCGCCCGCAGGCTGTTGCCGTGCGCGGTCACGAGGACGGTCCGCCCGGCGCCGAGGTCGGCCCGGAGCTCGTTCTCCCAGTACGGCATCATCCGCGGGATGACGTCGGCCAGGCACTCGGTGGCGGGCACGTCGACGCCGGCGTAGCGCGGGTCGCCGGTCTGGTCGAACTCGCTGCCGGTCTCGATGGGCGGCGGCGGGGTGTCGAACGAGCGACGCCACAGCATGAACTGCTCGTCGCCGTACTTGTCACGGGTCGCGGCCTTGTCGAGGCCCTGGAGCGCGCCGTAGTGGCGCTCGTTGAGGCGCCAGCTGCGGTGCACCGGCACCCAGTGGCGGTCGCACGCGTCGAGCGCGAGGTTGGCCGTCGTGATGGCGCGGCGCAGCACCGAGGTGTGCACGACGTCCGGCAGGAGGCCCGCGTCGCGCATCAGCTGCCCGCCGCGCACGGCCTCGGCGCGGCCCTTGTCGGTGAGGTCGACGTCGACCCATCCGGTGAACAGGTTCTTCTGGTTCCAGTCGGACTCGCCGTGGCGCAGGAGGATCAGCGTGTGCTCCGTCATGCCGCCAGCCTAGCGAGCCGCGGACGCCACCGAACCGACCATCCGCCCCCGTGGACGCCGCCGCACGGAGGCCACCGGCCGGGTCAGGCGGAGCCCTCGCGCGGCGGGTCGCCGGGCCGCTCGAGGATGTGCCGGAAGGCCTCGAGGTTGCGCAGGCTCTCGCCGCGCGACACGCGCCACTCCCACTCCTTGCGCATCGAGGAGAGGAAGCCCATGACGAGCAGCTCGTTGAACGGCTCGTCGGCCGCGGCCAGCACGACCCCGAGCAGCTGGTCGAGCTGGTCGGCGTCCACCCCCGCGGCCGGCACGCGGCCGGTCACGAAGACGTCACCCGACCGGTCGACGGCGTACGCGAGCCCCGGCAGGCGCAGGTTGCGGCTCAGCAGGAAGCGGTACACCTCGCCGTGGTTCTCGTCGGGGTTGCGGATGACGAACGCCGACACCGACAACGCCTGCTCGCCGCAGACGAGCGACACGACGGTCTTCAGCTTCTTCTCGCCGGGGAGCGCGACGACGACCTCGTCGTCCCGGGCCCCGGCCTCCCACTCGAGGCCGGACTCGTCGAGGAACGCCCGCACGGTGGCGAGCAGGTCGGGGGTGCTCACGGGATGACCGCCTGCGGCACACCGGCGATGCGCTGCGCGCCGTGGATGGAGACATCCTTCGGCCGGGCCAGCGCCTCGCCGTAGACCTCGAGCAGGCGCTCGGCCGTCCGCTCCCACCCGAAGCCGCGCGCGTGCTCGACCGCCCTCGGGGACAACGCGTCCCGCAGCCCGGGCTCGAGCACGACCCGCCCGAGGGCCGTCGCCCAGTCGGCGGTGTCGTGACCGTCGACGAGCAGCCCACCGTCCCCGACGGCGGTCGGGAGCCCGCCCACGTTCGCGGCGACGACCGGTGTGCCGCAGGCCTGCGCCTCGACGGCGACGAGCCCGAACGACTCGTTGTGCGACGGCACGGCGACGACGTCGGCGGCGCGGTACCAGCGGGCCAGCGTCGCGCGGTCGACCGGCGGGACGAGGCGCAGCCGGTCTCCGATCCCGAGCGAGGTCGCCAGCGCGTCCAGCCCCATCGGCGTCCGCTCGCCGGCGCCGCTGGCCCCGCCGAGCACCGCGACGACGAGCCGCTCGCGCAGCGCGGGGTGCCGCCGCACGAGCTCGGCCGCGGCCCGCACGAGGACGTCCGGCGCCTTGAGCGGCTGCACGCGTCCGACGAAGAGCAGGAGCACCGCGTCGGCGGGCAGCCCGAGCTCGGCGCGCGCCTGCGCGAGGGAGCCGGGCGTGAAGGTCCCGAGGTCGACCCCGGGGGCCGCGACCGCCACCCGCGCCGGGTCGGCGTCGTAGAGGTCGACCAGCTCGCGCGCCTCGCGCTCGGTGTTCGCGACGAGCCGGTCGGCCGCCTCGACGACCTGCGACTCCCCGATCTCGCGGCCGCGGGGATCGGGCTCGTCACCGTCGGCCAGGTGGAGGTTCTTGACCCGGGCCATCGTGTGCATCGTGTGCACGAGCGGCACGCCCCAGCGGTCGGCGGCGAGCCATCCGACCTGGCCCGAGAGCCAGTAGTGCGAGTGCACGAGGTCGTAGTAGCCGAGCGGCGCGTGGGCCGCGACGCGCATCATCCCGGCGGCGAAGGCGCACAGCTGCCCCGGCAGGTCCTCCTTCGAGAGCCCCTCGTACGGGCCGGCGGCGACGTGCCGGACGACGACCCCGGGCTCGACCTCGACGACCTCGGCCTGCGCCGCGCTCGTCGTCCGGGTGAAGAGGTCGACCTGCGTCCCGAGCCGGGCCAGCCGGCGCGCGACCTCGAGGACGTAGACGTTCATCCCGCCGGCGTCGCCGGTGCCCGGCTGCGCGAGCGGGGAGGTGTGCACCGTGACCATCGCGACCCGGTGCGGGCGCGACGCACCGGTGGGGTCGGTCATGGGGCCGAGTCTTCCACGCTCGGCCGGGGTGTGTCCGTGACGGTCACCACGGCCCGAGGGGACCACACGTGGATCCCGATGCGGCCGTCCTGGCGCAGGTCGACGGCCCGCGGGACCTGGACCGGCGCGATGGAGACGTCGGTCCCGAGGACCCACGTGAAGGCCGGCTGTTCGGTCTCGACCGGGTCGACCCAGTACGCCCGCTCCCGCAGGTTCCGCTCGGGCAGCGCCGGGGCGATGCCGACCGTCGCGGGGCGCCAGTCGAGGTTGACCGCGACCGCGGAGGCACCGCGGACCGCGACGTCCATCCGGATGCGCCCGTCGGTCGGCTCGAACCGGATACGCAGCGGCAGGCTGCCCGTCGCGTCGTGGACGACGCCGCTGTAGGTGACGGTCTCGTCGTCGCGGCTCACGGCGTCGATGCTCACGGCCGAGTAGACGCGCGACACCGTCTCGCGCGGGTGGTCGCCGGTCTCGTCGACGGTGCCGGTCATCGCGACGACCGGTGCCCCCTTGGTCACCGTGTCGGCGAGGACGGTGCTGCCCCGCGAGAGCCGGAAGCCGCGGTCGTAGAGGGTGACGGTGAGGCCGGCCCCCAGCGACTGCACCCCGAACGCCCCCTGGGCCACCTGGAGCAGCCCGGGCTCGGCGTCGACGATGCCGATGTCGCGGGCCAGCACCCGCGGCACCCACGAGGTCAGCCCGAGGACGAGGGCGGCCGTCAGCGAGAGCACGAGCGAGACCATCGACAGGCTCACCCGCTGTTCCCGCCCCTCGGAGCGCCACCACGTCAGCACCGGTCAAGGGTATGTCGGCCGGCCGGGGACCCGGTGCGCGGTGGACGTCCCTCGACGGCGGGCGGATGCCGGCGCCCGTCGCCCTAGGCTGGTCCGGTGGCCGGCCAGCGACCCGTGGGTGTCATCACGCGCGGGACCACCAACCCCAACCGGCTGCGGCGGTGCGACCGCTGGCTCGCCGGGCCGCAGGGGTGGCGGCTGCGCCGGGCCGGGGCGGCGCCCGTCGTCGTCGACCTCGGCTACGGCGCCTCGCCGGTCACGGCCCTCGAGCTGCACGACCGGCTGCGCCGGGTCCGCCCGGACGTCGAGGTCGTCGGCATCGAGATCGACCCGGCCCGCGTGGCGGCCGCCCGGCCCCTCGAGCGGCCGGGGCTGCGGTTCGCGCGCGGCGGCTTCGAGGTGCCCCTGCCGGCCGGCGCACGACCGGTGCTCGTGCGTGCCTTCAACGTCCTGCGCCAGTACGACGAGGACGAGGTGGAGCAGGCGTGGGCGACCACGGTCGAGCGCCTCGCACCCGGCGGGCTGCTCGTCGACGGCACGTGCGACGAGCTCGGCCGGCTCGCCGCGTGGGTGGCGGTCGGTGCCGACGGTCCCAAGATGCTGACCCTGTCGTGGCGGCTGCGCGGGCTCGAGCGGCCGGGGGTGGTCGCCGAGCGGCTGCCCAAGGCGCTCATCCACCGCAACGTCCCCGGCGAGCCGGTGCACACGCTGCTCGGCGCGCTCGACGACGCGTGGATGCGCCAGGCACCGCTCGCGTCGTACGGGGTGCGGCAGCGCTTCATCGCGACGGCGACGGCGCTGCGGGAGGCCGGCTGGCCGCTCGTCGACGGCCCGTCACGCTGGCGGCTCGGTGAGCTGACGCTCGCGTGGGCCGCCGTCGCGCCTCACCAGGGGCCGTAGGGGCCCTGCCGGCCGGCGCTGCCGCGACCCGTCACCTGGTCCAGGGCGGGCTTGACGTCGGCGAGGTAGACGCCGGCGCCGATGAGGGCGGCGATGCCGAGGAGCCCCAGCGCCGCCGGGCTCGCGGCGGTGGCGAACCCGACGAGGGCCGCGACGCCCGTCACGAGCATCCAGAAGTTCTTCGTCCGCTTGCCGGCGGCCACGAACGCGTCGGGACGACGGCGCACGCAGTCGACGAGGGCCCAGAGCTCGACGCCGAGCGCGGCGATCGAGAGCACCAGGTAGACGGCGTACTGCGCGTTGGCCAGCCAGCTCATGCCCCCAGCCTAGGTGTCAGACGTCGAGGAGGATGGTCACCGGGCCGTCACCGACCAGCTCGACCTCCATGTGCGCCCCGAAGCGACCGGTCGCCACCTCGACCCCGCGCTCGCGCAGGGCCGCGACGACGGCCTCGACGAGCGGCTCGGCGACCGGCCCCGGCGCCGCGGCGTTCCACGACGGCCGGCGCCCCTTGCGGGTGTCGGCGTAGAGCGTGAACTGGCTGACGACGAGCACCGGGGCGCCCTCGTCGAGCACCGAGCGCTCGTCGTGGAGGATGCGCAGCTCGGCGATCTTGCGGGCGAGCGTCGCGACCTGCTCGGGCCCGTCGTCGTGGGTCGCGCCGACGAGGGCGACGAGCCCCGGCCGGTCGATGGCCCCGACGACCTCGCCCTCGACCCGGACGGCCGCCCGCGAGACCCGCTGGAGGACCGCCCTCACGCAGCGCCCTCGTCGAGCCCGACGGCGACGACCGCCCCGACGGGGGCTCCGTGCCCGAGGACCGGTGCGTCCTCGAGGCGCGCGTAGGCGTCGGACGCGACGCCCAGCCGGCGCAGCACCGCGGCGAGGATGACCGGGCGGGCGCGCTGCCCGCCGTCGGCGACCTTGAGCGCCACCCCCCGGCCGTCGGGGAGGCCGACGGCGTAGACCGACTCGGCCCCGTCCTTGGCGACGACGCCCGCGGTCCCGAGGATCAGCGCGGTGACGTCGCGCCGGGTGCCACCGAGCATCTCGGGGTGGGAACGGATGGCGTCGGCGACCCGGCCCTCGTCGGTGCGGGGGTCGGCGGCGGCGATGCGCCCGAACGCCCGCGCGAGGCCGGCGAGCGAGACGGCCATGACCGGGGCGCCGCAGCCGTCGACGGCCGTCGCCGCGACGGGCTCGCCGGCGAGGTCCTCGAGGGTGGCGTCCATGAGGCGCTGGAGCGGGTGCTGCGGGTCGAGGTAGGTGGCGGGGTCCCACCCGGCGGCGCGGCAGGCGGCGAGCATCCCCGCGTGCTTGCCCGAGCAGTTCTGGGCGGCGGACGAGGCGGCGCGGCCGGCGGCGACCCAGGCGTCGCGCTCCTTCGGGTCGTAGGGCAGGTCCGGGGTGTTCCGGAGGTCGGCCTCGGTGAAGCCGGCGGCCTCGAGCATCGCGCGGACGCCGTCGAGGTGGAACGGTTCGCCGCTGTGGCTGGCGCTCGCCAGGGCGAGGTGCGGCGGGGGCAGCTGCAGACCGGCGCGGAGCATCGCGAGGGCCTGGACCGGCTTGTTCGAGCTGCGCGGGAAGACCGGGTCGTCGGCGGCGCCCCACGCGTGCTCGATGCTCCCGTCGGGCGCGGTGACGGTGACGCTCGCGCGGTGCGCGGACTCGACGACCCCGCCACGCACGACGTGGGCGAGGACGGGGGCGTCCGCGAGCGCGGGCGGGGTGGGCATCGGGGCCGTGGGCATCGCGGAGGACGCGAGCGAGGAGGCGGGGAGCGGGGCGGGTGCGGCGGGGTCGGACACGCCAGCGACCCTAGCGCCGGTCCCTCCCGCCGGGTGCGCCCCCACCGCCACCCCACCCGTCGAGGGAACAGGACACGCCGCGCGGGCTGGTGCCCACACGGCGTGTCCTGTTCACTCGACGGGGTCGGGCCCCGGGAGGTGGTGCGAGGGTCAGTCGCCGACCTTGGCGGCGCCGGCCTCGACGGCCTTCTCGACGGCCTTGACCGTCTTGCGCGCGCTCGTCGTCGCGGCCTTGGTGGAGGAGGTCGTCTTCTTCGCGGCCTTCTTGGTCGTCGTGCTCGTGCGCTTGGCCGCGGTGCGGGTGCGCTTGGCAGCGGTCTTGACCTCGGTCTCGGCGACCTTCGCGTCCTGCTCGACGGTCTCGGCGACGACGTCGGAGGCCTTGGCGGCCTCCTTGCGGCCGACGGTGACGGTGGCCTTGGCGGAGCGCTCGACCTCGGCGACGGCCTTGCGGGCGGTCGTGACGGCGCCCTTGGCCTGGGCGACGGTGGTCTCGGCCTGCGCGACGAGGTCCTGGGTGGCCTGCTGGCGGCGGATGCGGGCGACGATGTCCTTGCCGCGGGTCACGAGGTCGTCGTAGCCCTCGGAGACCTTGCCGCCGACGACGAGGCCCTGGTTGACGGCGAGCGCCGGGAGCTCCTTGACCTGGCCGGCGACCGTGGTGACGCGGGCCTGGATGGCGGCGGGCGCGAGGTCGGCGCGGGCGGCCTCGGCGCGCTTGGTCATCTCGGCGCGACGCGCGTCGGCGCGCTTCTGGGCCTCGCGGACCTTCTCGACGGCGAGGTCGGTGGCACCGGCGAGGGCGTAGAGGGGGGTGGTGTCGACGGTCTTGCGGAGGTCGTCCTTGACGGCCATGGTGGGCTCCTTCGTGGTGGGACTGCGGTGCTGACGGTGTCTGGGTGGCCCGGCGGGCGGCGCTGCCGTGGGGCGGTGCGGCCTCAGGGCCGGGCGTCGTCCTCGACGTAGGACTCGTAGATGTCGAGGAGGGTCTTGCGCTGGCGCGCGGTGAGGCGCGGGTCCTCGGCGATGGCCCGGCGCACGTCCGGCGCGCCGTCCGTCGAGGGCGCGTGCTCGGCGTCGAGGATGCCGGCGCGCACGTAGAGCGACTCCGCCGAGACCTCGAGACCCTTGGCCAGCTGCTGGAGGATCTCGGCGCTCGGGCGCTTGAGCCCGCGCTCGATCTGGGACAGGTAGGGGTTGGACACCCCGGCGAGCTCGCTGAGCTGACGCAGGGAGAGCCGGGCGGACCGGCGCTGGTCGCGCAGGTACTCGCCGAGGCTCTCGCCCAGGTCGTTCAGCGGGTTCTTGCTCATGCCCCCATTCTGCTTGCTCCAGTTAGCATAATGCAAACTCGGGCAAGCGTGAGCCGCCCCACACCTCCCGGCATCCCCCCGAACGAGTGTGAAGAACATCGGCAGGCCGACGTTCTTCACACACGTTCGGACAAGGAGGAGGCGAGCGTCAGGCGGCGGCGGCCTCGTGGCGGTGGCGGCGCAGCGAGATGTCCGCGCACTCGACGCAGGTGTCGTCCGAGACGACGCCGAGGCGCATCAGCTGGGCGAAGGCGAAGCAGCCGGCGCAGAAGCCGACGACGGCCTCGAGCGCGGCGAAGACCGTGAGGACCGACAGCAGCACGACCGTGACGACCGGCGCGCCGAGCGCGAGGGCCACGGTGCCGGCGAGCGTGAACGCGAGGCCGATGACCTGCGCGAAGCGCTTCGGCGCGCCGGAGACCATGCGGGGCTCGCCGAGGCGCGGGGCGATGACCTGCGTGGCGAGGCGGCCGAACGGGTCGAACCGCGGCCCCGAGGCCACCCGGAGGGCGAACCCGACGGCGAGGACGGCGGTCAGCCAGAGCCACCCGGTGGCCAGGGCGACGACGGCGACGAGCACGACCTGGGCGGCGACGGCGCGCGCGGCCTTCTCGTTGACGATCGCCGGGAAACCGATCAGTGAACGCATGGTCGCCATAACACCGGATTATGCGCTCGGCATTCCGCGACCGGCGATCCCGGTCCATCCCTCGGACCCCGAAACCCCCGAACCCCCGAGACCCGCGCGGCTCGCCCCGACCATCCGCGAACGCGTGAGAAATCGCCGGGCGGTACCGGCGGTTTCACACACGTTCGCGGAAGGGAGCGAGGGGAGACGCGGGGCGGGGACGGGTGGACGGGGCGCGCGCGGTCAGCGGCCGGGGCGGCGCTCCTTGATGCCGAGCAGGGTGCGGGCCTCGTCCGTCGAGAGCGCCGGGCGCTGCATCGTCGCGGCCAGCTCCGCGGCCCGCGCGACGAGCTCGTCGTTGTGCTGGACGACCTGCCCGCGCCGGTAGACGACGTTGTCCTCCATCCCGACGCGCAGGTGGCCGCCGGCCGACAACGCCGCCGCCATGACCGGCAGGTGGCCGCGGCCGATGCCGGTGGCCGACCAGGACGTGACCTCGGCGGGCAGCATCGCGACCCCGGCCATGAGCGCGGCCGTCGTCGCGGGCATCCCGCCGGGCACACCGGTCACGAAGTCGACGTGCACCTTGCCGCCGTACGGCAGGCCGTGGGTGTCGAGCAGGCGGGCGAGCGCGTGGACGTGACCGAGGTCGAAGAGCTCGAACTCGGGGACGACCTCGCGCTCCTGTGCCTGCACGTAGAGGTCGCTCATGAACCCCCACGGGTTGAGGAACACGTCGTCGCCGAAGTTCGTCGTGCCGCAGGTGAGCGAGCACGAGTCCGGCTCGGCGTCGAGCACGGTGAGCCGCTGCTCCAGGGGATCGTGCACGGACCCGCCGGTCGACAGCTGGACGACGAGGTCGGTCGCCTCGCGCAGCGCCTCGACCGCCGCGCGCAGGTACCCGCCGTCGAGGGTCGGCCGGTGCTCGGCGTCGCGGATGTGCAGGTGGACGAGCGACGCGCCGGCGGCCTCGCAGCGCCGGGCCGTCTCGACGACCTCGTCGAGGGTGGTCGGCAGCTGCGGCAGGTCGGCCTTGGCGTGCTCGGCGCCGGTCGGCGCGACGGTGATGAGCGTGCCGGTCACCCCGGCGGACGGCGTCGTCATGCCGCCATCCTGTCAGGCGGGGGACGCCGCGCGCCATCCGGTCGCCGCCACGGTGCGCCGGAGGATCTTCGGCGATCAGCCGCGGACGACGACCGTCTGTGCGGCCGAGATGCCGTCGACGAGAAGATCGACGTTCTCGGCGACCGACCGCTTGACGACCCCCAGCGCGACCGGCCCGTCCTCGTGGTGGCGCGCGACGCTCGTCAGCCGGCCGACCTCGCGACCGTCGAGGCTCAGCGGCGACCCGACGGCCGGCAGCACGTGCCCGGACCCGTCGAGGTGCAGGAAGACGAGCCGGCGCGGCGGCCGCCCGAGGTTGTGGACCCGGGCGATCGTCTCCTGGCCGCGGTAGCAGCCCTTGTGCAGGTGGACGGCGGTGCGCAGCCAGTCGACCTCGTGCGGGATGGTGCGGTGGTCGGTCTCGTGGCCGAGGCGCGGACGCCACGCCGCGACGCGCAGGGCCTCGGCCGCCCACGTCCCGGCGAGCGGGCGGTCGCCGACGGCGGCCTCGAGCCCGTCGCGCGGCACGAGCAGCTCGCGCCAGGCGCGCCCCTCCCCCGCGTGACCCTCGACCGGGCCGTACGCAACGGTGTCGCCGACGAGGCGCGGCCAGGGGTCGACCCAGGCCAGCGGCTCGCCCTCGGCCGACTCGGTGCCGACCGGCTCGCCGAGCACCGCCCAGGCGTCACTGACGTCGGCGACCTCGACCCGCAGCATGAAGCGCATCGACTCCAGCCACGCGACGAGCGCCGGCGCGGTGCCGGGCTCGAGCGTCAGCCACGTCGTCGTGCCGTCGTCGACGACGTGCAGCGCGTGCTCGACGTGACCCTTCGGCGACAGGACGAGCGACTCGGCCGAGGTGCGCGGCGGCAGCCCCGCCAGCTGCTGGGTGGTCATCGAGTGCAGCCACGTGAGCCGGTCGGAGCCGGTGACGGTGACGACACCGCGGTGCGACAGGTCGACGACCGCGAGCCCCTCGGTGAGGAGGCGCTGCTCGCGCATCGGGTCGCCGTAGTGGGCGGCGACCCCGGCGTCGGGCCCCTCGCCCTCGACCGCGCCGTGGCGGTCGAGCAGCGGGGAGCGGGTGGTCTGGACGGATGCGGTCACGGGTCCTCCCGGCAGGTGCGGCACAGCCCGTGCACGGCGGCGTGGCCGACGTCGGCGGCGAAACCGAGCCGGTCGTCGACCCGGGCCACCAGCTCGTCGGCGACGTCGAGCGGCAGCTCGCCGACCCAGCCGCAGCCGCGGCAGACGAGGTGGAGGTGGGTCGCGTGCTCGGCCAGGTGGTAGCTGGGGCTGCGGTGGTCGACGTGCGTGTGGGCGACGAGCCCGAGCTCCTGGAGCGCGTCGAGGGAGCGGTAGACGGTCGAGACCGGCACGGCGCCGCCCCCGTCGGCGGCGACCGCGTCGGCCACCTCGTCGGGGGTGCCGTGCCCGAGCCGGCCCACGGCCGCGAGCACGCGCTCACGCTGCGTCGTCAGACGCTTGCCGTGCGCCCGCAGGCGCTCACCGAGGTCGCTCACCCCTCCAATGTAGGCCGACCTCCCGACGCGACCCAGCGGGCCTTCCTACACTGACCCGGTGAGCGGACAGAACCTCGACCTGCTCGGGTTCGGTGACGACCGCCCCGAGACCCCCGACGACACCCGGGAGGACGGCGCCGGCCGTCCGCCCCGCCGCCGCCTGCGCCGGGTCCTCACCGTCCTCGGCGTGCTCGTGCTGCTCGTCGTCCTCGTCGTCGGCGGGTTCGTCGGCTACCTCGGCTGGCGCGTCTCCGACAACGTCACGCAGGCGGACCTCCTGCCCACCGTGCCGCCGCCCACCGTCGCCGCCGACGGCACGCCCATCACGATCGGCCCCGACAAGGGGACGAACTTCCTCCTCGTCGGCTCCGACAGCCGCGGCGCCGACCGCGGTCGCGCCGACGTCATCGTCCTCGTGCACGTGCCCAAGGACCCGCAGACCATCCAGATGGTCCACTTCCCCCGCGACCTCTTCGTCAGCATCCCCGGCCACGGCAAGAACAAGATCAACGCCGCGTACGCCTTCGGCGGCGAGCCGCTGCTCGTCGAGACCATCCAGGACCTCGTCGGCATCAGGATCGACCACGTCGCCCGCACCGACTTCGAGGGCTTCAAGGGCATGACGGACGCCGTCGGCGGCGTGCGCGTCTACGCCGAGGAGGGCAACTCGGCGACCGGCAACGGCGGCCTGGCCATCAAGAAGGGGTGGAACGAGCTGAACGGCGAGCAGGCGCTGGCCTTCGTCCGGGAGCGCTACCAGCTGAGCGAGGGCGACATCTCCCGCGGCCGCCGCCAGATGGCGTTCGTCAAGGCGCTGCTGCTCAAGGCGACGAGCGCCGAGACCGTCCGCAACCCGCTCGCGATCGCCCGGTTCACCGACGCCGCGACGAAGAACCTCGTCGTCGACCGCGGACTGAGCGTCGGGACGATGAAGGACTACGCCCTCGAGCTGCGCGACATCCGCGGCTCCGACGTCGTCTTCGCGACCGCGCCGTTCACCGGGTTCGGCACGGACCCCACGGCGGGCAGCATCGACATCGTCGACGAGAAGGGGATGGCCCTGCTCGGCGAGGCGCTGCGCGAGGACACGATGGACGACTACCTCGACGTCTTCGTCACCCCGTGACGCCCCGGCGGGGCCGGGCGCTCACTCGACGCGCTTGAGCTCCGCCGAGACGTGCGACTGGAGCGGCTGCCCGACGGCGGCCATGTCCATGACCCACATGAGGTTGGAGTTGACGTACCCGTAGAGCCGGTGCGCCGCGCTGTACTCCTTGGCGTCGGGGCTGCGCATCACGCCGTCGGTGCGGATCTCGACCTTGGCCGGCTCGGCGACGCCCGCGTACATCTCGACGAAACCGGTGGGGTGGGCGAGCAGCAGCTCGACGTTCGTGCCGTCGGTGGCGCCGGTGACCGGGCGCCAGAAGCCGGTCTCGGTCGCGAGCGGGCGGACCTGGTTGCCGTCGTCGTCGAGGAGCCAGGTGCGCGAGTCCCACCGCAGGAAGCGGCGGCCGTCGTGGCTGCAGACGACCTCCTGCCCGAAGCGCTGCGACTCCATCGTCGGGTAGCCGACGAGGCCGGCCCCCGCCCAGGTGCCGACGAGCCAGGCGAGCGGGGCGAGATCCTCGTGGAGGGAGGTGTCGAGCGTGAAGACCATAGGGTCCAGTCTATGGATGACGCCGCGCGCACCCTCGTCGTCAAGGTCACGTGCGGGCCGGAGGCCCCCGAACGGCTCGCGCAGGGGCTCACCGTCGCGGCCACCGCCCTCGCCTCCGGGCTCGAGGTGAGCCTGTGGCTGACCGGCGACGCCGCCTGGATGGCGGTGCCCGGCCGCGCCGAGGAGGTCGACCTGCCGCACTCGGCCCCGCTCGCCGAGCTGCGCGACGCGGTGCTCTCGGGCGGCCGGATGACGGTGTGCGGGCAGTGCGCGGCCCGCCGCGGGCTCACCGAGGCCGACCTGCTGCCGGGCGCGACGGTCCGGGGCGCCGCGGCGTTCGTCGAGGAGGTCGTCGCCCCCGCGACCCGCGCCCTCGTCTACTGACGCACAACCACCCGCGCGTGTGCAGAACTCGTCGCTTTCGTCAATTTCCGTACGCCCCTCGGCCCCACCCGCGTGCAGGAAGTGACGCTTTCGTCAGTTCTTGTACGGCGGTCAGCCGACGAGCCAGAGCGAGAGGCCGTAGGCGACGACGCCCGGCACGAGCAGCGAGGCGGCCCCCGTCGCCAGCTGGCAGCGCACGGCGGTGACCGGCGGGAGCACGACGAGGGTGCGGCGCAGCGCATGGGCGACGGCGGTGCAGAGGACACCGACGGTCGCGGCCGTGCCCGCGCTCGGTCCGCCGAGGAGGCTCGCCGCGACGAGCGCGCCCGCCCCGCCCAGCACCATCGAGAGCGGGAGCAGCCAGCCGCGCAGCGGCTTGGTCCCGGCGGCGAGGTCGGCGAGCGCCCCGACGGCCACCCCCACGAGGGCCACCGTGGCGAGGTCGGTCGCGCGCGCCGAGCGGGCCAGCGGCAGCCACGTGGTGCCGACCGCGACCAGGCCCAGCCCGAAGGCGGTGACCCCGATCGACTCGGTGAGGCGGGGCCGGCCGTCGCGGCGGACGATCTGGTGGACGAACATCACGCCGAGCGCGATGGCGAGCGCGACCGGCACGAGGCGCAGCCACGGCTCGTCGGAGGTCGCGGCCCCGGCGGCGGGCGCGAGCACGCCCGCCACGCCGACGGCGAGCGAGGAGCCGAACCGGCTGGAGCTGCCGAGCAGGCGCGGCCATCCCCACGCGAGGACCAGCCCGGTCCACGCGAGACCGCCGGCGAGGACGACCGCGTCGGTGCGCAGCGCGAGGACGAGCAGGGCGGCGAGCACGACGGTGACGGCCACGACGACGGGGCGCACGACGGTCGCCATCTCCGGGAGCACCGGGTGACGGCGGAGGGCCTCGAGCCGGGCGCGGCGCGACGCACGCGTCTCGGCGGCGGGCGCGCCGGAGGGGTCCGAGCCGTCCGGGGCCTCCGGGCCCTCGAGCACCGCGTCGCTCCCCACGGCCTCGTCGACCGTCACGGGCGCGTCGGATGCCTCGGCGCCTGCGCCGTCCGGGTGCTCGTCCACGCCCGGCATCCTCGCATCACCCACCGGCGAACGGCGGGAGCACCTCGACCGTGGCCCCGGGCGGCAGCGGGTCGTCGCCGGAGGCGGCGAGCCCGTCGACGAGCACGGAGCAGACCGGCAGCACGGCGGCGAGCGCCGGGCGGGCCTGCGCGAGAGCCGTGGTCAGCTCGCCCACCGTGGCGGGCGCGGCGACGTCCTCGCCGTCGACACCCGCGGCGGCCCGGGCCCCGGCCCAGTAGCGCACCGTGACGACCGCCGTGGAGGAGGCGCCTGTCCCAAGAGGAGCCGTGGCCCCGTGCCGTGCGTCCATGACCGCCTATCCTGTGGGGCGATGGCCCACCTGCTGCTGTTGACGAACACCTTGGCCCCCGCGGCCGAGGTGCTCCCGGCGCTCGGGCTGCTCAGCCACCATGTTCGCATCCTCCCGGCCGAGGCGTCGGCGCTGGTGGACGCCCCGGAGGCGGACGCCGTCCTCGTCGACGCCCGCCGCGAGCTCGCGATGGCCCGCTCGCTCTGCCGCGTCCTCACGACGACCGGCGTGTCCGGGCCGCTGTTCGCCGTCGTCACGGAGGGCGGCCTCGCCGGGCTCACGAGCGAGTGGGGCGTCGACGACGTCCTCCTCGACACCGCCGGCCCCGCCGAGGTCGAGGCCCGGCTGCGGCTCGCCCTCGGGCGCCGCGCCGAGACCGCCGACGACGAGGCGGGCCCGATCACCGCCGGCGCGCTCGTCATCGACGAGGCCACGTACTCCGTGCGCCTGCGCGGCCGGCTGCTCGACCTCACGTACAAGGAGTTCGAGCTCCTCAAGTACCTCGCGCAGCACCCGGGCCGCGTCTACACGCGCTCGCAGCTGCTCCAGGAGGTCTGGGGCTACGACTACTTCGGCGGCACGCGCACCGTCGACGTCCACGTCCGCCGGCTGCGCGCGAAGCTCGGCACCGAGCACGAGCTGCTCATCGGCACCGTGCGCAACGTGGGCTACCGCTTCGTCCCGGAGGCCGCGGCCGTCGACGACGAGCTCGAGGAGGTCGAGGGCTGACGTGGGGTCGACGGACCGGCTGGAGGCGATCGACGGCGACCTCGCCGCACGGCTGCGCGCGCTGTGGGCGCGGGCCGAGGAGGCCGACGGGGTCGGCGCGGTCTCGGAGGCGTTCCGGCTCGCGGTCGGGCCCGCGCGCGACGGCGTCGTGCACCTCGTCCGCGCGGACGGCGACGAGGTCGTGGGGTACGCGCAGGTCGCGTCCGCCGGCACCGACGACGCGGTGGCCGAGCTGGTCGTCGACCCGGCGCACCGGCGCTCGGGCCACGGCCGGGCGCTGCTCGACGCCGCGCTCGTCGAGGGCGCCCGGTCGGTCTGGGCGCACGGCGACCTGCCGGCCGCCGGCGCGCTCGCCACGTCCGCCGGGCTGGAGCGCACCCGCGAGCTGTTCCGGATGGCGCGGCCGCTGACCTCCGACGACGCCGCCCACCCCGAGCTCCCCGACGGGTACACCGCTCGCGCCTTCGAGCCCGGGCGCGACGACGAGGCCTGGGTCGCGCTCAACGCCGCGGCGTTCGCGAGCCATCCCGAGCAGGGCCAGCTCACCGTGGCCGACCTGCACGAGCGGATGGAGCAGGACTGGTTCGACGCCGCGGGGTTCATCCTCGTCGAGCGCGACGGGCGGGTCGTGGCGTTCCACTGGACCAAGGTCGAGCCCGGCTCGACATCAGGAGAGGTCTACGTCGTCGGGGTGGACCCGGCCGAGCAGGGCCACGGCCTCGGCGGTCCGCTGACCCGCCTCGGCACGGCCCACCTCGCCCGGCGCGGCCTCGCCGAGGTCGAGCTCTACGTCGACGGCGACAACACCGCCGCGCGCCGGACCTACGCGCGCCTCGGCTTCGAGGACGCCGCGGTCGACGTGCAGTACACCGTCCCCCGCTGACCCCGGCGCACCCTCCATCGCGGGCTACGCCGCAGTACGTGTCGTCACAGCAGCAGTTACTGCGGTGTAGCGCGCGCTGCTCGCGCGGAGAGGGCCGGCTGCCCGGGTGGCGCGACCCACCCGGCGGGGGAAGAGTGCCGGCATGCGCCGAACGCTGCCCGCCGCCCTCGCCTCCGCCGCCGTGCTCGCGGCCTCCCTCGTCGCCGCCGCGCCGGCTCACGCGGGCACCGCCGACGGACGCCACGCACCGCACCTGACGACCTCGACCCACGTCGTCGACGCCGACCAGTCCTTCCGCGGCCTCGACGCCGTCGACCGCCGGACCGCCTGGGTCGCCGGCGGCAGCGTGTCCGGCGACACGGGCGGGGTCTGGCGCACCCACGACGGCGGCCGGACGTGGGTGGACGTCTCCCCGCCGCAGACCGAGGGCCTGAACTTCCGCGACGTCGAGGTCACCGGCCGCGGCACGGTCACCGTGCTGGCCATCGGCGAGGGCGAGGCCTCACGCATCTACCGCACCCGCGACGACGGCCGGACGTGGACCGAGACCTTCCGCAACACCGAGCCCGCGGCGTTCTACAACTGCCTGGCGTTCTTCCCCGGCGGGCGCACCGGCCTCGCCGTCAGCGACCCGGTGGACGGCCGCTTCCGCATCGCGCGCACCACCGACGGCGGCCGCTCGTGGCACGTCCTGCCGAGCACGGGGATGCCGGACAGCACCGGCGAGGCCAACTTCTCCGCGAGCGGCGAGTGCCTCACCGTCTCCGGCCACGAGGCGTGGTTCGGCAGCGGCGGCGAGCGCTCACGGGTCTTCCGCTCGGGTGACCTCGGTCGCACCTGGACGGCCACCGAGTCCCGCATCCCCGCCGGTGAGGCCGCGGGGGTCTTCGGCCTCGCGGTGCGCCCCGGCGTGGGCGGTCTCGCGGTCGGCGGCGACTTCTCGGCCCCCGCCGACGGCGTCGATGCGACCTCGACGAGCCGCGACGGTCGGCGCTGGACCTCGGCGGGCGACCTCGAGCACCTCGGCGAGGACGTCGCCTGGCTCCCCGGTGTGCGCCGCGGCGCGGTGACCGTCGGCGAGAGCGGCGACGTCGGCGGCGTCAGCGTCACCCTCGATGCGGGCCGCTCCTGGCACCGGCTCTCCGACACCGGGTTCCACACCGTCGACTGCACCGCCGACGGGTCGTGCTGGGCCGCCGGGGGCAAGGGTCGTGTCGCGCGCGTGTCCATCCGCTGAACCGGCCGCGAGCGGGCTGACCGCCCGGGCGCGGACCTGACAGGATGGACGCATGACGGACGAGACGGCGGTGGACGTCGAGGAGCAGGGCGGGACGGCGCGCGACGCCGCGGCCGACGCGTCGGCCGAGGGCGCGATCGTCAGCGAGGTCTCCATCGCGAGCGCCTCGGCCACCGAGACCCGGCAGCAGCCGCGCAGCGCCAACGGCCGGTTCGTCCGCGGCGCGCACCACCCCGAGCCGGACGACGACGAGGGCCTGCCGGCCGACCGCTTCCTCGACCGCGAGATCTCGTGGCTCCAGTTCAACGAGCGCGTCCTCCAGCTCGCCGGCGACGAGAACGTGCCGCTGCTCGAGCGCGCCCGCTACCTCGCGATCTTCGCCTCGAACCTCGACGAGTTCTTCATGGTCCGGGTCGCCGGCCTCAAGCGGCGCATCGCCACCGGCATCGCCGTCCGGTCGGCCTCCGGGCTCGAGCCGCGCGAGGTGCTCGAGCAGATCAGCCTCGTCGCGCACGAGCTGATGGGGATGCAGGCCCGCGTCTACGCCGAGCAGGTCCGCCCGGCGCTGGAGTCCGAGGGCGTGACGATCGTCCACTGGGACGCCCTCTCCGACGACGAGCGCGAGCGCCTCGGTGACGTCTTCACGCAGCGCCTCTTCCCCGTCCTCACGCCGCTGGCCGTCGACCCGGCGCACCCGTTCCCGTACATCTCCGGCCTGTCGCTCAACCTCGCGGTCATCCTCGTCAACCCGCGCACCGGCAAGGAGCACTTCGCCCGCGTCAAGGTGCCGCCGATGCTGCCGCGCCTCGTGCGCGTCGAGCCCGGGCCGGACCAGTCACCGCTGGCCGACATGTACGACACCCGGTTCGTGCCGCTCGAGGACGTCATCGCCGCCCACCTCGACCAGCTCTTCCCGGGGATGGAGATCCGCGAGCACTTCACCTTCCGCGTCACCCGCAACGAGGACCTCGAGGTCGAGGAGGACGACAACGAGAACCTCCTCACCGCCCTCGAGCGCGAGCTGACCCGGCGCCGCTTCGGGCCGCCGGTGCGCCTCGAGGTCGAGGAGGACATCGACGACCACGTCCTCGACCTCATCGTCCGCGAGCTCGGCGTCCACGCCGCCGAGGTCTACCGGCTGCCGGCGCCGCTCGACCTGCGCGCGCTCAACGTCATCGCCGACCTCGAGCGCTCCGAGCTGCACTTCGAGCCGTTCGTGCCGCGCACCAACGCCGACCTCGCCCCGACCGAGTCGGCCAAGGCGCGCGACATCTTCGCGTCCATCCGCAAGCAGGACGTGCTGCTCCAGCACCCGTACGACTCGTTCTCGACCTCGGTGCAGGCGCTCCTCGAGCAGGCCGCGGCCGACCCGAAGGTCCTCGCGATCAAGCAGACCCTCTACCGGACGAGCGGCGACTCCCCGATCATCGACGCCCTCATCGACGCCGCCGAGGCCGGCAAGCAGGTGCTCGCGGTCGTCGAGATCAAGGCCCGCTTCGACGAGGAGAACAACATCTCCTGGGCCCGCAAGCTCGAGCACGCCGGGGTCCACGTCGTCTACGGCATCGTCGGCCTCAAGACCCACGCCAAGCTCTGCCTCGTCATCCGCCAGGAAGCGGAGGGGATGCGCCGCTACTGCCACGTCGGCACCGGCAACTACAACCCGAAGACCGCGCGCCTCTACGAGGACCTCGGGCTACTGACCGATGACGAGCAGGTGGGCGAGGACCTCAGCCGCCTGTTCAACCAGCTGTCGGGCATCGCCCCGCGCAGCAAGTTCCGCCGCCTCCTCGTCGCGCCGCGCTCGGTCCGCTCCGGCCTCGTCGCGCACGTGCACCAGGAGATCGAGCACGAGCGCGCCGAGCCCGGCAGCGGCTACATCGGCCTCAAGGTCAACTCCATCGTCGACGAGCAGGTCATCGACGCCCTCTACCGCGCCTCGCAGGCCGGCGTGCGGGTGCAGCTGTGGGTCCGCGGCATCTGCGCGCTGCGGCCGGGGGTACCGGGCCTGTCCGAGACGATCGAGGTGCGCTCGGTGCTCGGGCGCTTCCTCGAGCACTCGCGCATCTTCTACTTCGGCGGCGGCGGCGACCCGCTCGTCTACATCGGCAGCGCCGACATGATGCACCGCAACCTCGACCGCCGCGTCGAGGCGCTCGTCCGGCTCACCGACCCGCGGCACGTCCAGGACCTGCGCTCACTCATGGAGCGCGGTGCCTCGCAGCGGTACTCGCACTGGGCCCTCGGCCCGGACGGTCGATGGACCCGCCGCCACCTCGACGACGAGGGCCAGCCGCTGGAGGACCTCCAGACCGCGCTGGTCGAGATGCACGCCAAGCGCCGCCGCAAGGCCCGCCGGCGCTGAGCGGCCCGACCGTGCCGACGACGATCCCGGCCGCCGGCACCCTTCCCTGGAGGGTGCGCGGCCACGCGCTCCAGGTGGCCCTCGTGCACCGGCCGCGCTACGACGACTGGGCCTGGGCCAAGGGCAAGCTCGACCCGGGCGAGGAGTGGGCGCCCGCCGCCGCCCGGGAGACCGAGGAGGAGACCGGGCTGCAGGTGCGCCTCGGCGTGCCGTTGCCCGAGGCCCGCTACACGATGCTCGGCAAGGACGGCCGGCCCGCCGACAAGGTGGTGCGCTACTGGGCGGCGCGCGTGGTCGGGGGCACCGGCGAGCTGGTCAACGAGATCGACGACGTCGCGTGGCTCGACCCCCGCGCGGCCCACGACCGGCTCGACTACGCCCGCGACCGCGAGCAGCTGCGCGCCCTCGTCCGCCACCACCAGGCCGGCTCGCTCGACACCTGGCCGCTCGTCGTCGTCCGGCACGCCCACGCCGTCGCGCGCGGGGCGTGGTCCGGCGGCGACGACAGGTTGCGCCCGCTCGACGCCGCCGGGGTGGCGCGCGCGTCAGCGCTCGTCGGCGTGCTCGCGGCGTACGCCCCACGGCGGGTCATCAGCTCGCCGTCGGTGCGCTGCGTCGCGACCGTCGCGCCCTTCGCGGACTCCGCCGGGCTGACCGTCCGCACCCGCGGCGGGCTGTCGGAGGAGGGGTTCGAGGAGGACGCCACGAAGGCGCCCCGCCGCGTCCTGCGGCTGCTCGAGGCCGGCCGGCCGGCGGTGCTCTGCTCGCACGGCCCGGTGCTCCCGGCCCTGCTCGAGGTGCTGGCGCCGCTCGCGGCCACGGCCCCCGCCGCCGACCGGGCGCTGCTGGCGGCCGCGGCCGACGCGAAGCTCGTCAAGGGCGAGGCCCTCGTCCTCCACATCGCCGGCACCGGCCCGGCCGCCCGCGTCGTCGCCGTCGAGCGCCACCTCCCCTGACACGAGGGCCCCACCCGCTCCCTCCCGGACGTGTGTGGAGAACGTCGGCATGCCGACGTTCTCCACACACGTTCGGGAGGACGGCGGGACGCGGGAGCGCCCGTCGCGACACGCACCCGTCCCCGGGACCTGACCGTCCCGTCGGCCGATGCTCGGGTGCTGTTCACGCCCCGTTCACCGGTGACGGGCCGCGGCGTCACCCGGCGTCCCTACCGTCCTCAGCGTCGGACATCGGTGTCCGGCTCCACGACTCCCCTTGACCTCCGAGAGGTACACCTGTGAAGACCCGCCGCTTCGGCCAGCTCGCGAGCCTCGCCCTGGTCGGTTCCATCGCTCTCGCCGGCTGTGGTTCGGACAACAACTCGGGCCCCGGCGCGACCGCCGGCTCCGGCTCGAGCTCCGCTGCCTCCTCCGCGTCCGCCGACTGCTTCGACGGCACCCTGAACGCCGAGGGCTCCTCCGCGCAGAAGAACGCCTTCGAGGAGGCCGCCGCGTCCTACTCGGAGGCCTGCTCCGGCGCCACCGTCAACTACAACCCGACCGGATCGGGTGCGGGCATCAAGCAGTTCATCGCCGGCCAGGTCGACTTCGCCGGCTCCGACTCGGCGCTCAAGACCGAGGAGAAGGACGGCGTCGTCGAGACGGACGCGGCCGCCCAGACCTGCGGCTCCCCCGCCTGGAACATCCCCATGGTCACCGGCCCGATCGCGCTGGCGTACAACGTCCCCGGCGTCGACTCGCTGACGCTCACCCCGGACGTCGCCGCGCAGATCTTCGACGGCAAGATCACGAAGTGGAACGACGCCAAGATCGCCGCGATCAACTCCGGCGTCACCCTCCCCGCGACCGACATCAAGGTCTTCTTCCGCTCGGACGAGTCGGGCACCACCGAGAACTTCATGAAGTACCTCTCGGGTGCGGCCGGCGACGCGTGGAGCTACGACCCGGCCAAGGTGTGGCCCGCCTCCGGTGAGGGCAAGGAGAAGTCCGCCGGTGTCGCCGAGGGCGTCAAGTCCACCGAGGGCGGCATCACCTACGTCGAGTGGAGCTACGCCAAGGACAACGACCTCGGTGTCGCGAAGGTCGACAACGGCGGCGGCGCCGTCGAGCTGACCGGCGAGTCGGTCGGCAAGGCCCTCGAGGCCGCGGCCAACGACGGCGAGGGCAACGACCTGCGCCTCAAGCTCGACTACGCGACCAAGGAGGCCGGCGCCTACCCGATCCTCCTCGTCACCTACGAGATCGTCTGCTCCAAGTACAAGGACGCGGCGACCGCCACCAAGGTCAAGGGCTTCCTCACGCACTTCGCGGACCCGGAGGTCCAGAAGGGCCTCGAGGAGATCGGCTACGCGCCGCTCCCGTCCTCCATCGAGGAGAAGGTCCAGACCGCCATCGCGGCGATCTCCTGACCCACCGGCGCCCGCGGCGCCACCCGGTCGGAGCGTCTCGCCGCCCCGACCACCCGCCACGGGGGCGGGCCGGAACCACCGGCCCGCCCTCTGGCACGACCACCACCCCCACCGAGACCGAGGACCACGTGACGACCTCCATCACCGGCCGCTCGACGATCGACGACGACCCGCACGACGCCGACCGCGCCTCCACCGGCCGGCTGGGCGACCGCATCTTCGGCGGTCTCGCCACCGGCTCGGGCCTGCTCGTCGTCGCGATCGTGACGCTCGTCGGCGTCTTCCTGCTCGTGCAGGCCGTGCCGTCGCTCATGAACAACGACGCCAACTTCCTCCTCTCGCGCGAGTGGAGCCCGAGCGGCGCGAACCCGCGCTTCGGCATCGCCGACCTCGCCTGGGGCACCCTCGTCACCTCGGTCATCGCGATGGTCATCGCGGTGCCGCTCGGCGTCGCCGTGGCCCTCTTCATCACGCAGTACGCGCCGCGCTGGCTCTCCCGCCCGGCGGCGGCCACCGTCGACCTCCTCGCCGCGGTCCCCTCGATCGTCTACGGCTTCTGGGGGCTCAACATCGCGGGCCAGTACTTCGAGCCGGTCGCGGGCCTCCTCCAGGGCGCGCTCGGCTGGATCCCGTTCCTGTCCGACCAGAACGTCAGCGCGAAGAGCACCCTCGCCTTCGCCGGCGTCATCCTCGCGATCATGATCCTGCCGATCGTCACGGCCATCTCCCGCGAGGTCTTCGCGCAGGTGCCGACGACGCACAAGGAGGGCGCGCTCGCCCTCGGCGCGACGAAGTGGGAGATGATCCGCGTCGCGGTGCTGCCCTACGGCAAGCCCGGCATCATCAGCGCGGCGATGCTCGGCCTCGGTCGTGCGCTCGGTGAGACCCTCGCCGTCCTCATCCTCCTGTCGACCCTCAGCCCGACGAAGGAGTGGAGCTTCTCGATCTTCAACGGCGGCTCCACCTTCGCCTCGAAGATCGCCGGCGGCGCGAGCGAGTTCGACACCCCGCAGAAGACCGGTGCGTACATCGCCGCCGGCCTCGTGCTCTTCGTCGTGACGTTCCTCGTCAACGCCGCCGCCCGCATCGTCATCGAGCGCAGGAAGGCCTTCTCCGAATGAGCACCGCCCAGCTCGACACCACCACCCCCACGACGCCCCCCGGCACCGGGTCCTCCCCGACCCGCGGCCTCGGCGAGAAGTCCGGCGGCCGCGCCGCGAAGGACCTCCTCGCGAAGGTCGTCATGTGGCTGGCCTTCGCCATCGCCGTCGTGCCGCTGGTCTGGATCCTCGGCTCGACGCTCGTCAAGGGCGGCCACATGCTGCTCGAGGCGCAGTGGTGGACCAACAGCCAGGCCGGCATCACCTCGCGGCGCGAGGGCGGCGGCGCCGTCCACGCCATCCAGGGCACGCTCATCCAGGCCGTCGTCACCGCCGTGATGTCGGTGCCCGTCGGCGTGCTGACCGCGGTCTACCTCGTCGAGTACGGCCGTGGCCGGCTGGCCCGGGTCGTGTCGTTCATGGTCGACATCCTCACCGGCATCCCCTCGATCGTCGCGGCGCTGTTCGTCTACGCGCTCTGGGTGACGACGTTCGGCTTCCAGCGGGTCGCCTTCGCGGTGACGCTCGCGCTGACCCTGCTCATGATCCCAACGGTCGTGCGCTCGACCGAGGAGATGCTCAAGCTCGTCCCCAACGAGCTGCGCGAGGCGTCGTACGCGCTCGGCGTGCCGAAGTGGAAGACGATCATGAAGGTCGTCGTCCCGACGGCGTTCTCGGGCATCGTCACCGGCATCCTGCTGGGCCTCGCCCGCGTCATGGGCGAGACGGCGCCGCTCATCATCCTCGGCCCGTACACGAAGGTCATCGCGACCGACCTGTTCGGCGGCCTCATGGCGACCCTGCCGACGATGATCAACCAGGACCGCACCGAGGCCCTCCAGCCGGCCCTGGACCGGGTCTGGGGCGCCTCGCTCACCCTCATCCTCCTCGTCTTCCTGCTCAACCTGCTGGGCCGCTTCGTCGGCCGCTTCAGCAAGGTCAAGAGCTGACCCCCGACGTCCCCGACGACCACCTCCGGAAAGAGACACCGCACCCATGGCCAAGCGCATCGACGTCAAGGACCTCGACATCTACTACGGCGACTTCAAGGCCGTCGAGGGCGTGACGATGACCGTGGAGCCCCGCTCCGTCACCGCCTTCATCGGCCCGTCCGGCTGCGGCAAGTCGACCGTGCTGCGCACCCTCAACCGGATGCACGAGGTGATCCCCGGCGGCCGCGTCGACGGCTCGGTCATGCTCGACGACCAGGACCTGTACGCCTCGTCGATGGACCCCGTGGCGGTGCGCCGGACGGTCGGGATGGTGTTCCAGCGGCCGAACCCGTTCCCGACGATGTCCATCCGCGACAACGTCGCCGCCGGGCTGAAGCTCAACGGGCTGAAGAACAAGAAGAAGCTCGACGAGGTCGTCGAGACCTCGCTCAAGGGCGCGAACCTCTGGAACGAGGTCAAGGACCGCCTCGACAAGCCCGGCGCCGGCCTCTCGGGCGGGCAGCAGCAGCGGCTGTGCATCGCACGCGCCATCGCCGTGAACCCGCAGGTGCTCCTCATGGACGAGCCGTGCTCGGCGCTCGACCCGATCTCGACGCTGGCCATCGAGGACCTCATCAACGAGCTGAAGTCCGACTACACGATCGTCATCGTCACGCACAACATGCAGCAGGCGGCCCGCGTCTCGGACCAGACGGCGTTCTTCAACCTCAAGGCCACCGGCGAGCCCGGGCGCCTCGTCGAGGTCGGCGACACCCAGCGCATCTTCTCCAACCCGACCGAGAAGGCGACCGAGGACTACATCAGCGGCCGCTTCGGCTGACCCTCGACCCGACTTATTGCCCATCCGCCACCTCAGGACCCCCGGAAACGGTCCGTCCGGGTGGCGGATGCGCAATCAGTGGGGGGACGGGCGCAGCAGGAGCACTCGAACCGCGCCGTGACGACGTCCGGGCGGGCTCGTCCCAGCGCTGACTCCCACCGCTCCCGGAACTCCTCCTGGCGGCCGAGGACGTCCGCGGTCTCCCACCGGAGCACCTCGAGGCCGAGGTCCCTTAGGCGCGACTCCCGCACACCCTGGGCGACGACCTTGCGCGCGGCAGCCTCCTCCTGCCCAACGTCGGGCGGTGCGTCCAGCAGGTACTTCCCCCGGCCGTCGGCCTCCCCCACCACGCCGAGCCCCTCCCACCCCACGTCCACACGGGCGACGAAGCGGCCGTGCTCGTCGCGCACGACCACCTGCGGCACGCCCGGTGGGGCCTCCCACGAGGCGAAGACGTACGCGCTCACCGACTCCAGCCAGCTCTCGCGCCGGCCGTCGGCCAGCGCGAGCAGCAGGTCCGCGACCGCGATGCCCGGCCAGCGGCGCTGGTGCTCCCGCATCGCCGCCAACCCGGCGGATGTCACCAGTCCCCGACGCAGCGCCGCATCGACGACGGCGAGCGCATCGCCGGGCCGCATGTCCCGCAGGCAGTCGACGACCGTCCGCGCGGGATCGAGGAACGGCGTCCCCTTCCTGATCCACACGTGCGACGGTGGCGTTGCACCACGATGGAACCGGCGCCAGGAGTCCTCTCGCGACGTCCGGGAGTCGTCCAGCAGCGTGAGGGTGGCCAGCTGCGGCGGGTGCGGCGGCATCGGCAGACCGAGGAGCGCGGCCGCGCTCGCGTGGCTGATGATCGCGTCGGGGGTGGTCCGGCTCGCCGTGCGGGCGATGGCCCGATGGCGGTCCCACGGCGGCATCGTCGACCACGCGTCGGCGTCCGCGTACAACCCGGGCACGATCCGTTCGAGACGACCACCGAGCACCGCGGCATCGAGGCGCCGCGCGGACCATCCGTCCGCGAGCGCCTCGGCCCGCGTGAAGCAGGTCGGGAGGTTCGCCATGGGCGCCACCATCGGCCCGAGCGCGGACGAGCGGCACCCCCACGGCGGCATCTGTGGACGACGCGCACCCTGCGCCGACCCTGTGGACGCCCCGCTCGACCCGACTCATTGCCCATCCACCACCTCGGAGGGCCCAAATCCAGGCCTGAGAGGTGGCGGATGAGCAATAAGTCGGCGTGAACGGGGAGAGGCGGGGTCAGGTGAGGGGGGAGAGGGCGGCGTAGACGAGGGCGGCCGCGAGGCCGGCGCCGGGGAAGGTCAGCAGCCAGCCGATGACGATGGAGCGCGCCACGCCCCACCGCACCGCCTTGGCCGAGCGCGTCGCCCCGGCCCCCGTGATCGCCGCCGTGATGGCGTGCGTCGTCGAGACCGGCGCCCCGGTCATCGTCGCGACCCACAGCACGGATGCCGCCGACGCCTCGGCCGCGAACCCCTGCGGCGGGTCGAGGTGGATGATCCCGCGCCCCAGCGTGCGGATGATCCGCCACCCACCGGCGTACGTCCCGAGCGAGAGCACCACCGCCGACAGCGCGAGCACCCACCACGGCACCGACGCGTCGTCGGCCCCCCGGTGCCCCCCGGCCACGAGCGCGAGCACGACGACACCGGCGGTCTTCGAGGCGTCCTGCATCCCGTGGCCGAACGCCATCGCCGCCGCCGACACCGTCTGCGCGTACCGGAAGCCGCGCACCGCCGGCCCCGGCCGCGCCCCCCGGAAGACCCACAGGATGAGCGTCATCAGCACGAACCCGCCGGCCAGCCCCACGACCGGCGAGACGAGCATCGGCACGAGCACCTTGTCGAGGATGCTGTCCCACTTGACGGTCGCCCCGGCCGCGAGCGCCGCCCCGCCGAGGCCGCCGATCAGCGCGTGCGTCGACGACGACGGCAGCCCCCGCCACCAGGTGAGCAGGTTCCAGCCGGTCGCCCCGAGCAGCGCGCCGACGCACAGGACGATCCCCGTGGGCCCGGTCGGCACCGAGACGATGTCGCCGCCGACGGTCTCGGCCACGCGCACGCCGACGAACCCGCCGGCGAGGTTCATCACGGCCGCCAGCGCGAGCGCGATGCGGGGCGTCAGCGCCCGCGTCGAGACCGAGGTCGCGATGGCGTTCGCCGAGTCGTGGAAGCCGTTCGTGTACGTGAAGCCCATCGCGAGGACGACGACGAGGGCCGCGGGCCACCACTCCACGACCGGTCAGGACTCCCGGACGGCGATCGCCTCGACGGTCATCGCCACGTGCTCGAAGCCGTTCGCGGTGGCCTCGAGCGCGTCGATGATGTCCTTGTGCTTCATGACCGTCAGGGGGTCGGCCTTCTTGGCGTTGAAGAGGTCGGCGAGCATCCGGCGGTACTGCTTGTTCGCCCGGTTCTCGAGCCGGTTGATCTCCACCCAGTAGGCGTCCATCTCCTTGAGCGAGCGCAGCCGGGGCATCGCGTCGGCCGTCAGCTCCGCCATCCGCTGGATCACCTCGACCTGCTTGGCCACGCGCGGCATCAGCTCGTCGACGCGGTAGAGGACGATGAGGTCGACCGCAGCCTCCATGAGGTCGACGCACTGGTCGAGGGCGACCGCGAGGGCGTGGATGTCGGAGCGGTCGAACGGCGTGACGAACGAGCCGCCGACCTTGCGGACGATCGCGCGCGTCGCGTCGTCGGCCGCGGCCTCGATCTCGTGCATCTGCTTGAGGATGGCCTCGCGCTCGTCGGCGTCCGCCCCGAGGAGCGCGGTCAGCGCCCCCGCGCCCTCGACGAGCTGTCGGGCCGAGTCGGCGAACAGCGCGAAGAAGGAGGGGTCGGACGGGGTGCGGCGAAAGCCCACGATGAAGGTCTCCCGGGGAACGGCCTGGTGCTCGGGTACAGGCTAGGCCCCCGCACGACACCCCGCGTCAGGACCCCGCATCCTCCGCGGTCGCGTCGTCCCCGTCGGCGTCGGGCTCCGCCGGTGCGTCGCCCTCCCCGACCCCGAGGACGGCGTCGATGTGCTCCTGGTCCATGGGGCCGTCGCTGGCCGAGGCCTCGAGCACGAGCGCTCCGACGAGCTCGATCTCCTCCTGGAGCGCGTCGTCGGTCAGCGGGTCGTCCGGTCGCATGTCGTCACCGTAGGGGTAAACACCGCATGACGGCAGGACGCCGACCGGACGAACGGGCGCGGCGTCCAAGACGGCCGCGGGGCGATGAGGTGGATGCCGGACCGGGAGCGCCTCACGGCGCGTGGCCGCTCGTAGCGGCTGATGTTGGGACCCGGGGCTGCCGCGGCCCGGCACCCACGGAAGACCATAACGCGTGCCCCGGCCGGGGATGTTCCCGATGCGGGGACGGATCCGTCGACGGGACCGCCGGACGGGCCGGAGGGCTCTCAGTCGAGCTCGCCGGTGCGCCAGAGCCGCGCGCTGGCCCGCAGGTCCTCACCGGTCGCGAGCAGCGCGGCGCCGCTGCGCGTGAGGTCGGTGGCCGAGAGGGGGTCGAGGACGTCGTGGTCGTGGGCGAGCTCGGCGCGCCCGGCGGCGATGACCGCGCAGAACGCCGACGCCCGTTCCAGCGCCACGGCGAGGTCGCCCTCGAAGACGCCGGCGAGGATCTGGTCGGCGACGCGCATCAGCTCGGCGGGCTCGGGCGGCTCGGCGATGCCCGCGACGACGTGCGCGACGTCGGTGAACCGGATGCCCGCCGCGTACTCGCGGCTGGCGGCCTCCGGGCTGCGCCGCACCCACTCGCGCAGCGCGTAGAGCCGCCACAGCGCGCCGGGCAGCGAGCGCCCCGGCCGTGAGGACCACAGGTCCGCGACGGTCGAGAGGCCGAGGTCGTCGACGAGCGAGACGAGGCGCGAGGTGACCTGCGGGTCGTGGGCCGCGCGTCCCGCGCCGACGAGGATGGCCGCCGTCTGGTGCGCCATCTCGGTGGTCTCGGCGGGGCCGGGCAGGGTCCCACCGTGGGCCTCGAGGGCGTCCGGGCCGAAGCGCACCGGCCGGCGCGGCACGGGTCGTCCTCCGTCGCTCGTCATCCGGGCAGTCTCGCACCTCGCACGCCGCCCCGTGGCGGCACGGGGCATCGAGGCGCCCTCACCAGCGCCGATGCGGGTGGCCCCGGCTAGGTTGGGAGGGACCGCCGTGCCCCGCCGGGCACCCCCGCACCCCCGGAGGACGACCATGGCCACCGACGCACCCGCCGACCGGCGGCGCGAGCCCGGGGCCGGCCGCGACCGCACGCCGGACTCGCCCACCGACGTCAGCCCCCGCGGATGGCGCCGGACCGCCAAGAACGCGTTCGCGGAGTTCCAGCGCGACCAGTGCACCGACCTCGCCGCCGCCCTCACGTACTACTCGGTGCTGGCGATCTTCCCCGCGATCCTCGCGCTCGTCTCGCTGCTCGGCGTGTTCGGGCAGGGTGAGTCGACGACCCAGCAGCTGCTCGACATCGTGCGTCAGCTCGGTCAGGGCGACGCGGCCGACCAGCTCGAGGAGCCCATCCGCTCGATGATCGGCGCGAGCGGCGCCGGGTTCGCGCTGGTCCTCGGCATCGGCACCGCCCTCTTCTCCGCCTCGGGCTACGTCGGCGCGTTCGGCCGGGCCCTCAACCGCGTCTACGAGGTGCCCGAGGGGCGTCCGGTGTGGAAGCTGCGGCCGCAGCAGGTCCTCATCACCCTCGGCCTCGTCGTGATGGCGGGCCTCGTGCTCGTCGGGCTCGTCGTCAGCGGCCCGCTGGCCGACGTCGTGGGCAGCCGGATCGGGCTGCAGGCGGCCACCGTCACCGTCTTCGCCGTCGCCAAGTGGCCGGTGATGCTCGGTGTCGTCGTCGTCATGGTCGCGGTGCTCTACTACTGGACGCCCAACGTGCGCCAGCCGCGCTTCCGCTGGGTCTCCGTCGGGGCCGCGGTCGCCATCGGCGTCTGGGTCCTCGCCTCGGTCGGGTTCGGGTTCTACGTGACGACGTTCGGCTCCTACGCGAAGACCTACGGCTCGCTCGCCGGCATCATCGTCTTCCTCCTCTGGCTGTGGATCACCAACCTCGCGCTGCTCTTCGGTGCCGAGGTCGACGCCGAGCTCGAGCGGGTCCGCGAGCTCGAGGCGGGCATCAAGGCGGAGCACACAATCCAGCTGCCGCTCAAGGACGCCTCGGGCGCGGAGAAGGCCAAGGAGAAGCTCGACGAGCGGGTCCGCGCGGGGCGCCGGCTGCGGCGGGGCATCCCGGAGCCGCGGCCGCACGACGAGCGCGCCGACGGCGTCGAGCTCGAGCCGCTGCCCTCGCAGGGCGCCCGCCGGTCCTGAGCCGGCAGGCGCCCCGCGGGGAGCCGCCCTCAGCGAGCCGTGAGCGCCTCGGGCAGGGCCTCGGCCCGGGTGTCGAGGCCGGCCGAGAGCCGGTCGAGCTCCACGAGGCTGCGCTGCGCCGCCGCCGGCGGCACGGGCCGGGGGCAGGTCGAGACGAGGGCGTCGACGAGGACCTGGTTGGCCGCCGGGAGGGTCGGTGCGTCGGCGGTGTACTGCCGTCCTCCGAAGGCGACGCTCGCCTGGCGGGTGCCGTCGGCGGAGGTGAAGACGAGCGTGATGGTGCCGAACGAGGCGCCGTCGTGGCCGTAGAGGGTGCCGGGCTGCCCGGAGGCGTCCGGGCAGGGGTCGGTCGCGCGGTAGACGCCGAGGCCGTAGGCGAGCGGCCCGGTGGTGCCTGGGGTGAGCATCTGCGCCAGCGAGCGCTTCGAGACGAGCCGGCCCGCCATGAGGGAGCGGTAGAAGGACCCGATGTCCGCGGCGCTCGCGACGACCGCGCCCGCCGACGAGAAGACGCTCGAGCTCGTGCCGTCGAGCAGGTAGGGCCGCTCGAGCACGGCGTAGTCGCCGAGGTGCGCCGGCCCGGCGAAGGTCCGTCCGGTGGTCGGGAAGCGGGCGTCGCGCATCCCGGCCGGGCGGAAGACGCGCTGCTGGAGGAGCGAGGCGACCGAGCGGTGCGTCGCGCGCTGCAGCATGAGCCCGACGACGACGTAGTTGGTGTTGGAGTACGAGAAGGACGTGCCGGGCTCGAACAGCCAGGGCTGGGAGAGCCCGGCCCGCACGAGCTGCCGGTCGGTGCGGTCCCGGGTGAGGACGTCGACGAGCTCGGTGCCGGTCTGCGCGTCGCCGAGGAGCGGCACGAGGTAGTCGGGCAGGCCGCTGCGGTGCGAGAGCAGCTGCTCGAGGGTGACGTCACCGTGGCCGGGCAGCAGCCCCGGCCAGACGTCGTCGACGGTCGTCTCGAGCGTCCACCGCTGGCGGTCGACCTCCTGCAGCGCGAGGACGGCGACCATCGCCTTGGTGACGCTCGCGACGCGCGCGGTGTCGCCGGGCCGGGCCGGGCGCGCGGCGTCGATGGTGCGGACGCCGGCCGACCCGTTCCAGGCGCGCCCGGTGGCGCCGCGGCTGTGGGCGACGGCGCCCACGGCCCCGGCGGCCGTCAGCTCCTCGAGGCGGTCGTCGAGGCGCGCGCGGGCGGCGGCCCGGTCGTCGGCCGTCACCGCAGCCACCCGCGAGGCCTCCGTCGCGGCCGGGGCGGGGGCGGCCTGGGCGGCGCCGGTGGCGGTCAGGGCGCCGACCGCGCCGAGGGCGAGGCCGGCGCGAAGGCGGTGGAGTCGTCGGGTGCTGGTCATCGGGTTCCCCTCGGGTCGGGTGGCGCGGGCGTGCTGCCCTCCTCCGGTCTACCCGCAGGCCGAGGTCCGCGGCTCCCCCGCAGGGCGGGCTCCGGCCTCCCCCTCACGCCTGAGGCGGCGGGTGCGCCGGTGCCCGGTGGGGCGGATGGGGTCTCGGTTCGGTCTCATCTCGACAAACCCTCAACACCGCAGGTCAGCCTCGGCGAGTCGTCCGCTTCGACGGGCGTATCGTCGTCCCCGTGCGAACGAGTCGACACCGGTGAACCGGCTGCAGCAGGGGTACCGCCTCGGGGGCCGGTACCTGCTGGGCTCACGCATCGCCTCCGGCGGGATGGGCGACGTGTGGCGCGCCGACGACGAGGTCCTCGACCGCACGGTCGCCGTCAAGGTGCTGCGCCCCAGCACCGACAGCGAGCCGGTCTTCGCCCGCCGCTTCCGTGACGAGGCCCTCTACACCGCGGGACTCGCGCACCCGAACATCGCGACCGTCTACGACTACGGCGAGGAGGACCACCTCGCGTACCTCGTGATGGAGCTCGTCGACGGCGAGCCGCTCTCGGTCCTCGTGCGCCGTGAGGGAGCCCAGCCGCCGGAGCGCGTGCGGTCGGTCATGGCCCAGGCCGCGCTCGCCCTCGGCGCCGCGCACGAGGCCGGGGTCGTGCACCGCGACGTCAAGCCGGCCAACATCCTGCTCACCGCCGACGGCACGGTGAAGCTCACGGACTTCGGCATCGCCCGCGCGCTCGACGGAAGCGGCCACACCCAGACCGGTGAGGTCGTCGGCACGCCGCACTACCTCTCCCCCGAGCAGGCCCTGGGCGAGGCCGCCACGGGCGCCAGCGACCTCTACGCCCTCGGCATCGTCTCGCACGAGATGCTCACCGGCAGAAGGCCGTTCGACCGCAACACGCCCGTTGCCACCGCCCTGGCGCAGGTCAACGACCCGCCGCCGCCGCTGCCCGAGCACGTGACCGGCGATCTGCGCGCGCTCGTCGAGCAGTGCCTGGCCAAGCGGGCGGACGAGCGCCCGGCGAGCGCGCGCGAGCTCGGGGAGCAGCTGTCCGACTCGCCGGTGCGGACGCCGGACGAGGTCGCCGCGCACCACGTCGAGGGTCGCGCCCTGTCGGCCGAGCGCCGTTCCGTGGCGGCCGAACCCCAGGACGCACCGGGGCACGCCCACCACGACCCCGCCCCGACCCCCACCACCCCGGTGGCCCCTCTCGCCGCTCCGCGGGCCCGCCGTCGACGTCGGCGGGCGCTGCACCACGAGCGCGGGAGCGTCCCGGCCGGCCCGTCGGTGACGGTCGGCGAGGACGGCGTCCGGCGCGTCCACTGGGCCTGGCTGCCGGCCACGGCCGTGCTCGCGGCGACGCTCGCCGTCGGCCTCCTCCTCGCCCTCACGCACTGACCGACGCCCGCGGCCGACGGCCCCGTCCGGGGTCGACCAGCCCTCCTGTCGACCCCCGTCGACCACCCACGGGAGGTCGCGCACCGACGGCTGCGGGACCCCTCGGGAACATCGGTGGGCCCCCCACCGTTCACCGAGCAGACGCACCTTCGTCAAACTTCAGACAAAGCTTTGACAAAGGTCTCTGACCTCGCCATACTCATGGCTCCGGCCTCACCGCCCCAGCCGACCCAGACCGACCGAGAGGTGCTTGACATGGCAACCGACTACGACGCTCCCCGGGTCCGTGACGGCGAAGAGGAGAAGTCCGACAACATCATCGAGCTCGACGCCGCCCGCTCCCGCGGCACCAGCGTCGACCTCCTCGAGGAGGACACCGAGGCCGTCGACGGCCTCACCCTCCCCGGCGCCGACCTGTCCGACCTCTCCCTCGAGGTGCGGGTCATCCCGCGCCAGGCCGACGAGTTCTCGTGCATCAGCTGCTTCCTCCTCGTGCACCGCTCGCAGGAGTCCAAGCCGGGCACGAGCATCTGCCTCGACTGCGCCTGAGCGTCCGGAACCCGCCGCACCGCACGCCCCCGAAGGCCGCACTCCACCGGAGTGCGGCCTTCACGCGTCCCACCCCGCGCCGATGAGTCCGGCGGCCGGCCCCGGTCCATCCTGACGGGACGGCGACCGTCGTCCCGTGCGACGACGCGGCCCCGCCGTCACGGGGCCCCCGGGAGGGACCATGATCCAGGCACGAGGCCTCGTGCAGACCTTCACGACCCGCGAGGGACGTGCCAAGAAGGAGGTCCGAGCGGTCGACGGCGTCGACCTCGACGTCGCCGAGGGCGAGGTCGTCGGCTTCCTCGGACCGAACGGCGCCGGCAAGACGACGACCCTGCGGATGCTCACGACGCTGCTGCGGCCGAGCGCGGGCACCGCCACCGTCGCCGGCTTCGACGTGGTGCGCGCACCGGCCGAGGTGCGGCGCCGCATCGGCTACGTCTCGCAGAGCGGCTCGACCGGCAGCTTCGCGCGGGCCGGTGACGAGATCGTCGACCACGGCATGCTCTACGGGATGTCCGGGGCCGACGCCCGTCGACGCGGCCGGGAGCTCTTCGAGCAGCTCGACCTCCCCGGGATGTGGACCCGCCAGCCGAGGTCCATGTCGGGCGGCCAGCGCCGGCGCCTCGACATCGCGATGGGTCTGGTGCACGACCCGACGCTGGTCTTCCTCGACGAGCCGACGACCGGTCTCGACCCGCAGGCGCGCGCGAACCTCTGGCAGCACATCGCCGGGTTGCGCACGGAACGCGGGGCCACCGTCTTCCTCACGACCCACTACCTCGACGAGGCCGACACGCTGTCGGACCGCATCGTCGTCATCGACCACGGCCGGATCGTCGCCGCGGACACCAGCGACAACCTCAAGGCGCAGGTGGGCGGCGACCTCGTCGACCTCGAGGTCGTCGACCCCGGGCGTGTCGCCGACGTCGCGGCACGGCTGGGAGCCATCGCGACGGGCGTGGAGGTCGAGGGTCGGCACGCCCGTGGCCGGGTACCGCGCGCGGCCGTGGCCGTGCCCCCGCTGCTGCGCGACCTCGCCGTCGCCGGGACCGACCTCGCGACGTTCGAGGTGCGCCGCCCGACGCTCGACGACGTCTTCCTCGCCCTCACCGGCCGCTCGCTGCGCGACTCCGGCGCCGCCTCCGAGGACCCCAACCCGCCCGGCTCCGCCGACAGCCCCGACCGCGCCGACTCGCCGACCACCGACACCAGCCGTCCGACGCTCGGCTACGCGCTCGGGATGGACGCCTCGGCCGGCGGCGCGGCGCTCGGGGTCGTGCTCACCCTGCTCATGGGCGGGGCGTGCGCCGCCGCCTCCAACGCCCTCGCGCTGACGACGAAGAGCGAGGACGTCATGGCGCCGGTCATCAACGTCGTGATGATGCCGGTGCTCCTGCTCTCGGGCATCCTCCTGCCGATGACGCTCGGCAAGCAGTGGCTCCAGGACGTCAGCGACTTCATGCCGGTGCGCTGGATCACCGATGCCGTCCGCACCTCGTTCCTCGGCGAGTTCGGCAACGACCGGATGCTCTGGGGATCGGCCTGGGCGCTCGGGCTCTTCGCCGCCGCCATGTGGTGGGGCACGTCGACCTTCCGGAAGGAGGACGCCTGACGCCGGCCCGGCGCCTCAGGGGGTGCCGGGCTCCCGGGCGAGGGTCCCGCAGGACGAGGACGGGTCGCCCGACCCCTCGGGCAGGACGGTGTCGAGGTCGATGCCCTGCTTCTGCGCCACGGCCCCGAGCAGCCGGCACATGTCGTCGACCTGGGCGCTCGACGCGGCGTCCCCACCACCGAGGACCCCGGAGACGACCTCACCCGACCTGCTCGCCGCGCCGCAGGACGCGAGCAGCGTGATGATCAGCACGATGTTGACCCAGGTCTGGAGCCGGACGAGCGGAGGGCCGGACGGGCCGCGCGCCGGCGGCTCGAACCCCGGGACGGGCGGTGTCTCGTGCGTGGACATGGTGCTGCTCCCCTCACTCGCGGCCCGGAGCGCCGTGCTCCTCGGAGTCTGCCGGACCCGTCGCACGGGTCGAGGGAGGCGATCTCCGCCGGAGCGGCGCGTCGTCGGTCGGCTGACAGGATGCCGGGATGCTCCGTGCCGTCCTCGTCGGCCTGCGCCGGCACGGCGTGCGCGTCGGTCTCCTGTCCAACATCGGCCTCGACCCACGCGATCGGCTGCACGAGCTCCGCGCGACCGGGGCTACTCGCAGACCGTGCCGTCGGAGTCGCCGTCGCGGTACCAGCCGTACTCGACGTCCCGGCCCTCGACGTAGGGGCCGTACCCCGCGGCCAGGGCTGCGCGGCACGAGCCGAAGCGCGGGTCGGGGGTGCGCCCGGAGGAGACCGGTCGCGGCGTCGCGCGGTGTGACGGAGCCGGTTCGGGCTCCTCGGGCGCGCCTCCGAGGGCGACGGGTCGCGTCGTGGGCACGGCCTGCCCGGGACAGCCGCCGAGGACGCGCTCGGCGGCGGCCCGCTCGGCGGCGGTCATCCACAGGTGGTAGCGGCTCTTGACCGCGACCTGGCGGGCGACGTACCCGCAGCGTGCGGCCTTCCGTGGCGGCAGCCAGGTCGCGGTGTCGCCATCGCCCTTCGCCGCGTTCGTGGGCCCGTCCACCGCGAGCAGGTTGAGGGGGTCGTTCGCGAACGCCGTGCGGGTGGCCTCGTCCCAGCGCTGAGCGCCCTTCTGCCAGGCGTCGGACAAGGCGACCACGTGGTCGACCTGCACCGCGCCGGAGGTGCGTGCGCCGCGCACGAAGGCGAGGGTGCGTCCGGTGTAGGGGTCGTGCAGGGTGCCCGACAGGACGACGCACCCGCGCGTACCGCGCTTCAGCGTGACTGCCGAGAGGTCACGCCGGAGGATGTCGTTGCGGGTGTCGCACCCGTTGCGGTCGACGTCGGCCCACGCCTGCCCGAACCGGGCGCGGTCGTACCCGGACTTCGCCGCACGACCCTTGACGGGGATCGAGCCGAGCGTGGCCAGCGCGGTGCCGAGCTCGGGGGGCGACGGCGCCATGGTGGGCGTCGCGGACGGGGACGACGGGCGAGAGGGCGTCCCCGAGGCCGAGGGCCCCGGGAGGGGAGGAACCGTGGTCGCGGGTCCCGATGCTGCAGCGGGGGTGGGGGTGGGAGCGTCGGCCGACGCCCCCGCACATCCGCTGAGCACGAGAGCGAGCAGACCGGCTCCGAGCGTCAGTCGCCGGCGGGCGGACCCGCGCGCCACCCGTCCGGGCCCGGGGAGTCGATGGTCATGACTCCCGGTGTGCCGCACCCGGACAGGATGCCCTCGGCCGACCCTGCCGCCACGGGGACCCGCCGAGGAGGGTCCGAACGGACGACGGACCCGCCGATCGGACGGGTGCGTGCGTGGAGGCCCGTGGTCGGCCGCGCCCGACCGCGACGATGCCGGCGAGGGCGGCCGACGTCATCATCACTCCGGCGACGAGTGGCCACGGCCCGAGCGTGACGGCGTGGACCACCCCGGTGAGCGCGAGGCCCAGACCGGCGACGAGGACGAGCAGTATGGCGAGCACGGCGACGACTTCCGACCCCGGCCCGACGCGTCGGCCGGCCGATGCGCCCGCCCAAGGACGTCGCCCGGGCTCGTGCGACCCCGCGGGGTCTCCCGTCCACGCGATCATGCCGTCGGCTCCTCCCTCATGACCCGACGGTCGACGACCCCCGGTCCGCGATGCCCCGTCGACCCCGGACGCACGACCGTGTCGTGACACCCGGGACCGCGACGCCGGGCACGCTCGTGCCCCACGTCGGTCCCCCGTGACGGCGCGACTCTAGACGCCCGGGCCGGACCGTGTCCCGAGAACGGCGCGACGACCGCAGGCTCAGACCTCGAGCTCGTCGGCGGTCGTGACGGTGGCGTACGAGTCGGCGAGCGCGGCGAGGAACGCGGCATGCACGTCGGCGGCAGCGACCGTGGGCCCACCGAACTCCAGGTCCGGTGCGGCACAGGCGTCGGCGACCACCGTGACGTCGAACCCGAGGTCGGCGGCCGCCCGGACGGTCGCGTCGACGCAGAGGCTCGTCATCATCCCGGCGACGACGAGCGCGTCGACGCCGAGCGACGCGAGCTTCGCCCGCAGGTCGGTGTCGCGGAACGCGTTCGGGAAGGCCTTCTGCGCGACCGGCTCGCCGTCCCGCGGCGCGACGAGGTGGTGGATCTCGACGCCCGGCGTCCCCGGCCTGAAGAAGTCGGCCTCCGGGTCGTCCCACACCTCGGTGCCACGGCCGATCCAGGAGCGGGCCCGGGCGTTGCGTCCCACGGCGATGATGCACCCCGAGCCGTCGATCGCGACGGCCTCGAGGGGCCCTGTTCGCGCCCCGTGGCCGTGAAACCTTCCCGTTGACGACCACGGTGGCGATGCGCCGCCTCCGGTCGGTCGTCGCGGCGGCCGGGCCGGCCGCCGCCGTCCCTGCCGCTCCGACCGCCAGCGCTCCCGCGCCGGTGATGAGTCCTCGTCGAGTCAGGTCGACCGTCATGACGCCTCCTGCGTGCTCGTGGGCCGGTGGTCACACCGCCCTGCAGGTCCGGTGGCCGGGCGGCCGTGGACGTCCCGGGCGAGACGCTCGATGATGAACGTGTTCACCACAAGGGGGCGCCCATGACCTCTCGCTACCGCTCCCGGCCGACCGTCCGCGAGGTCGCGACGCTGGCCGGCGTCTCCCCTGCCACCGTCTCGAACGTCATGAACGGCACGGGCCGGATGGCCACACCGACCCGCGCGCGAGTCCTCGACGCCGTCCGCGAGCTGGGCTACAGCCCGTGGACGTCGGCGCGGGCCGGCGAGCGGGGCGGCACCGGGGTCGTCGGGTTGACCCTCACGCTCTACGGCGACCACCCGGTCGACTACCTCGAGATCTCCTACTACCGCGAGCTGGTCCTCGGCGCGATGGCGGAGGCCCTGCGCCGCGGCTACCTCCTCCTCGTCCTGCCGAGCTCGCTCACCTCGTGGGCCTGGATGTCGACCCCGCTCGATGGCGTCGTGCACAGCGAGCCCCGCGCCGACGACCCGGTGCGCGAGATCCTGCTGCGGCGCGGCATCCCGATGGTCAGCGCGGGCCACCCCGGGCCGACGGCACGCGACGAGCTGTGGGTCCACAGCGACACCGCCGGCGCCATGATCATGGCGCTGGACCACCTGTGGGAGAACGGATCCCGGCGGCCGGCCCTCCTCCTCCCCCAGCACGACGACGCCTTCCCGACCCAGCTGCTGGCCGGGTGCGAGGCCTGGACCGCACGCACCGGGGTGGCCGTGCGCATCGCCCCGTTCGCGCCCCTGCCCGACTACCGCGGATCGGAGACGGCGGCGGCGGCCGCGCTCCTCGCCGGGGACGATCGGCCGGACGGCGTCGTGGGCGTGTACGAGGACTCCGGCCACCACGTCCTGGACGTCGCCGACCGCACCGGCCTGCAGGTGCCCCACGACCTGCGCGTCGTCTGCATCACCGACAACCCGGCATACGCATCCACCAGACCGCCCCTCCCGTGCATCGCCTTGCGCGCGAACGAGATCGGCCGCGAGAGCGTGGACCTGCTCATCGACTCGATCCACGGCCGCCGCCGCCTCGGCCGACATCGGCTGGTGCCCCCGCGGTTGGTCCTCCACGCGCCCGGTACCGCCTCCTGAGCAGCACGGACCTGAGGTCGCCCGGCCTCTCCTCAGCCGGTGGGGCCGTCGGCCCCGAGCCCGTCGAAAGCCCTCGTACGCCCTTCTGTGTCGAGCGTGGTCAGCACGGCATCGCAGATGGCGGTGAGCTGCGCGACCTGACCCGGCCCGAGGCCGTCGAACACGCGGCTGCGCACCTCCCCGACGTGCTCCGGCGCGGCGGCGACCACGGCGTCCCAGCCTGCATCCGTGAGGTGGGCGTTCGTCGCGCGACCGTCGCCAGGACAGGGCAGCCGTTCGACGAGGCCCCGGTCCTCCAGCCGGCGCACGACGTGCGAGAGGCGGGGCAAGGTCGAGTTGGTGCCGTGCGCGAGAGCACTCATCCGCAGCACGCGGTTCGGCGCCTCGGAGAGCCGGGCGAGGAGGTAGTACTCGAAGAAGGTCAGCCCGGCGTCGCGGCGCAGCTGGGAGTCGAGGGCTCCGGGCAGGAGCTCGAGGACCGAGACCACGCGGATCCACGCGGCCCGCTCGGCGGTGGAGAGCCAGCGCGGTTCGCGGGGCTCGCGGGAGGACACCGGGGTCGAGGGGTCGTCGGCAGGCACGGAGACAGTCTGCCGCGGCAGTGGTTGTCGGTACAACTATTCGCTGCTACGTTAGTTGTCGGAACAACCAAATCATCCCAGGGAGACACGTCATGACCGCAGTGAGCATCATCGGGGCCGGGTCCATGGGCTCGGCCATCGCCGCCCTCGCCGAGAAGGGCGGTCACACGGTGCAGGTACTCGGCCGCGCCGACGCCGACCAGGCCGTCACGGGTGACGTCGTCGTCCTCGCCGTGCCCTATCCGGCGCTGCACGAGATCGTGGGCGCCCGCGCTGCCGAGCTCGCCGGCAAGGTCGTCGTCGACATCACCAACCCCCTCGACTTCGAGACCTTCGACACGCTCGTCGTGCCGGCCGACTCCTCCGCGGCGGCCGAGCTCGCCGCCGCCCTGCCCGACGCGCACGTGGTCAAGGCGTTCAACACGAACTTCGTCGCCACCCTCACCTCCGGGACGGTCGGCGGTCGGCCGACCGCGGTCCTCGTCGCGGGTGACGACGCGAACGCCAAGGCGACGCTGTCGGAGGTCGTGACCTCCGCCGGCCTGCGTGCCGTCGACGCCGGCAGCCTGCGCCGGGCGCGCGAGCTCGAGGCGCTCGGCTTCCTGCAGCTGACCCTCGCCGTCGGCGAGAAGACCCCCTGGACGGGCGGCTTCGCCCTCGAGGCCTGACCCTCAGGTCACCGGTTCGCCGTCGACCCACGCCGCGGTCGTGTGCACGTCGCGCACGACCGGCGGCGCCGGGAACCCTCCGCCACCCAGCCGCGCGAGGGCGGGTCCGAAGACCTCGGCGTTGAACCTTTCGAGACCGGCCTCGGTGTCCCAGAGCTGCACGACCTGCCAGCCGCCCTCCGCCGGCCCGGCGGCGAAGGCCCGCCGTCCGGGGGGCGGTGGGACCTCGCCGACCGCCTCGACGACCGCGGCCCAGTGCTCGGCGGTGGCGCCGGGGAAGAACGCCAGACGGAGGAAGGCCATCCGCCCACGGTAGGCGCGGCGGCCGCCGCCGTCACCCCTCGCCGGTCAGACCAGGGCGGGCTCGGCGGGCTCGACCACCTCGGCCGTCCGGCGCGCCCGTCGCGCCGCCGGGAGGAGGACGAGGAGGCCGAGCACGGTGATGCCGGCGCCCGCCCAGATGGGCGAGGTGTAGCCGAGCCCGGCGGCGATCGCCATCCCGCCGACCCAGGCGCCGAGCGCGTTGCCGACGTTGAAGGCGGCGATGTTCGCACCCGACGCGAGGGTCGGGGCCTGGCCGGCGAAGCGCATGATGCGCATCTGCAGCCCGGGCACCGTCGCGAAGCCGAACCCGCCCATGAGGACGAGCAGGACCACCGTCGCGACCGCCGAGGACGCGAGCAGGGCGAAGGCGACCATGACGGCCGTGAGGCCCGCGAGCACGACGACGAGCGTGCGGTCGACGTCGCGGTCGGCGGCGCGGCCGCCGGCGAGGTTGCCCACGAAGAGCCCGACCCCGAAGAGCACGAGCAGCCACGGCACCCAGCTCGCGGCGAAGCCGGAGACGCCGGTCAGCGTGTAGGCGATGTAGGTGAAGGCGCCGAACATCCCGCCGAAGCCGAGGACGGTCACCGCGAGCGAGAGCCAGACCTGGCCGCTCGCGAAGGCCCGGACCTCGGTGCGCAGGCTCGTCGGCTGCCGATCGTCCGCGCCCGCCGCGGGCACGAGCGCCGCGATGGCGACGAGGGCGAGCACGCCGATGGCCGTGATCGCCCAGAAGGTGGACCGCCAGCCGTACGCCTGCCCGAGGAAGGTGCCGAACGGGACCCCGAGGACGTTGGCGACGGTGAGACCGGCGAACATCGTGGCGACGGCGCCGGCCCTGCGGTCCGGTGCGACGAGCCCGGCGGCGACGACCGCGCCGATGCCGAAGAAGGCTCCGTGGCAGAGGGCCGCGACGACGCGTCCGGTCATGAGGAGCGCGTAGGTGGGCGCCAGAGCGGAGACGAGGTTGCCGACGACGAACAGCACCATGAGGCCGAGCAGGACGCGCTTCGGGCGCATCCGGGCGGTGGCCATCGTGAGGAACACGCCGCCGACCGCGACGGAGAGCGCGTAGCCGGAGATGAGCCATCCGGCGGCGGCCTCGGAGACGGCGAAGTCCGCGGCGACCTCCGGCAGCAGGCCGGCGATGACGAACTCGGTGAGTCCGATGCCGAAGCCGCCGGCGGCCAGGGCGAGGAGTGCGAGGGGCATGACAGGTCCTTCTCGGGATGGGTGCACGCGGCGATATCCCGCGTGCGCAACTAACTCGGACGACGGTAGTTGCACACGCGGGATATTGCACAACGCGATAGGATGGCAGTACGCCCGACCACGAGGAGGACCGATGGGGATCAGCGACAGCGCCGTGGAGGTGCGCGCCCAGGGCTGGCGCCGGCTCGCCGCCCTGCACGGGCTCATCGAGTCGACCCTCGAGCGCTCGCTCTCCGACGAGCACGGGCTCTCGGTCGTCGAGTACACCGTCCTCGACACGCTCTCGCGCCAGGACGGCTGGCACCTGCGGATGACGCAGCTCGGCCGCGCGGCCGCCCTCTCCCCCAGCGCCGCCACCCGGCTCGTCAACCGGCTCGAGGACCGCGGGCTGCTCACCCGCATCCTCTGCGCCGACGACCGTCGCGGCATCTACACCGAGCTCACGCCCGCCGGCCGCGAGCTGCTCGAGCAGGCCCGGCCGACGGCGGACGACGCCCTGCACGGAGCGGTCGAGCAGGCCCGTGCGACACCGGAGCTCGCCGACCTCGTCGGGGCCGTCGGCCTCGCCTGAGGCGACCGACCGGGCGGGCCGCTGCCGGCCGGATCGACCGCTAGGACGGGACGACGGTGGGGAGGTCCTCGAAGACCTCGAAGGAGTGGCCGGTGTCGCGGTTGACTCGGCTGAGGATCTGCACCGCCGAGATCTCCCACTCCTGGCTCTCGTACCGTTCGAGCGCCTCGACCAGGTGCTCGAGGACGGGCACCGTGGTCTCGGGGGTCACGCGCGCCACCGTGAGGCGGGGCACGAAGATCCGGCGGTCGACGTAGAAGGCGTGGTCCGCGACGAGCGGGGGCAGCCGGCGCGCGATCTCCGCCAGCGTGTCGAGGTCGCCCTCGAGCTTCATCGCGATGCTCGGGTCGGTCTCGTCCTCGAGCGCCCAGACGCCCGAGAGCCGGACCTTCGCGACGAGGCCGAACCGCGTCACCGGCCAGTAGAGGGCCTCGTGCAGCCGTCGGGCGTCGGGGACGGTGAGGTTGCCGAGGCCGATCATCCTCAGCCGGAACGCTCCCGAGTGCGTGAGCTCGAGCTGCTGCCGGGCACCGGGGACGCGCGCGGCGATGCCGGTCACCGCGTCGCGGATGTGTTCGGGCGGACGCACCGCCACGGACACCTGCATGGCACCTCCTCGCTCGTCGGGTCCACGACATCGTGGCACTGTCGGCCCCCGCGTTCCGGAAGGCTCGGGCCGTCACCGTCCGACGCGACCCGGGCAAAGGGCCCGTGGACGGCCCACCGGTCCGGTCCCTCCGGGGACGACCGGAGGTGACGCTACCCTCGGTCACGCGGGTGGACGGGACATCCGGGCCACCGGATGTCGTCGGTGGGCTCCACGACGACGTCCCCCACCCTCGGGCCTCTAGCTCAACGGTCAGAGCTGCGGACTTTTAATCCGTAGGTTGTGGGTTCGAATCCCACGGGGCCCACTCTGCAACACCCCAGGTCAGGCAGGCTCTCGACGAAGAATCGAGAGTTCTGATGGATGGTTTTCGAGTGCGAGCGGTGCAGTTTCCGGTGCAGTTGCCCACCCTGGTGAGACAGTGTGAGACTGTGCGGCCGTATCCGTCGCAGGGCGTGTCACCACGGGTCAGGGTGTCTCAGGCTCCGCCCGATCTGACCACCCGCACGCCGTCCCGGGCGTTGGTGGCCGTGACGGAGATGACCCCCACTGAGATCCGCTCGATCACCGAGCGCATCGAGGCACGGCTGGAGTCCATCGCCGAGCACGAGTCGGCCATCCGCAGCGACCTGCAGGCGCTGGCCGCACTGACCTCGCCGCCGGGTGATGACCACCTGCTCGACGTCGAGGAGGCAGCCGACTGGCTCGGAGTCTCCCGGGCCACGATGTACCGCCTGTTGCGGACCGACCCACGCCTGCGGTGCGTGAAGATCGGGACTCGCACGCGCTTCCGGCCCGACGACTTACGGTGCTACACGGCAGGTGAGGCCGCGTCGTGAGCCGGACCCGGTCGGCCAACGGCCGGTCGTCGGTCTACCGGGACTCCTCGGGGACCTGGCACGGGTGGGTGTCGATGGGCCGCGACGAGAACGGCAAACCGGTCCGCCGGCACGTGCGGGGTCGGACGCGGGCCGTCGTCTCCGAGCGGGTCGCCGACCTCGAGCGGGAGCGGGCGAGCTCGGCGGGTCTCGCAGCAGCCAACCGCCGGCAGACCCTCGGTGAGTGGCTCGACGAATGGCTCGTGCTCGTCAAGCGCAGCCGGAAGCCTCGCACGTTCACGACCTACGACGCCCTGGTCCGCACCCACTGCCAACAGCTGCGGTCGGTCAAGCTCCACGAGGTCACCGTCCGGCACATCGACGACCTGCTGCACCGCGTCGCGACAGCAGTCAGCCCCACGACAGCCGGCAACCTGCACCGCACGCTGCGGTCCGCGTTCACCATCGCCGTTCGTCGCGGTCTCATCGCTGCCAACCCGTGCCGCTACGCCACCGTGCCTCGGGTCGCACACGTGGAGGTCGAGCCGCTCACCGTGGCCGAGGTGCATCGGCTGCTGAGCATCGCCGCCGGCGAGCGCAACGCAGCGCGATGGGCGGTCGCGCTGGCGTTGGGGCTACGCCAGGGTGAGGCGTTGGCTCTCCAGTGGTCGGACATCGACCTGGAGAACGGGACGCTGGCGGTCCGCCGTCAGCTGCAGCGCCACCCGTGGGAGCACGGGTGCGTCGAGAGCGAGCCTCGACACCCTCCCGCCGAGTGCCCGCAGCGTCACTCCGGCGGCTTGAGGTTCGACGACACCAAGAGCGGCGCGGGGCGGCGGGTCCTCGCTCTTCCACCGCAGATGGTCCCGCAGCTCCTCGATCACCGACGTGCCCAAGCCGCCGAGCGTCTGGCGGTCGGCTCCGCCTGGGCGGAGCACGACCTGGTCTTCCCTCGCCCGGGTGGTGGGCCTGCCGACCCACGGAACGACCACCGAGTCTGGAAGCGGCTGCTGGCTCGTGCGGAGATCCGCGAAGCCAGGTTGCACGACGCCAGACACACCGCCGCCACCATCCTGCTCGCCCAGGGCGTCGACGGCCGGGTGGTGATGAGCCTGATGGGGTGGAGCCAGGCCGTGCTGCTCACCCGGTACCAGCACGTCATGGACACCATGCGGGTCGAGGCCGCCGTGAAAGTCGGCACCGCGATCTGGGGTGACTGAGCCGAGCCGGTCTACCGAGAGTCGGCAGTGATAGGGCCCGATGTCCCGCATGTTCGGGACGTCCTTGATCAGCGCGGGGGCGGACAGATCAGCGTTCGCAGCGCGGACCGGCCGGTCCCTGTGCGATCCCCACTGCGAACGAGCGCTCCGCGGTTTCACGTCCGAGGCTCTTTGGCTGGTCGGTCGCCGGGGTCTGCGATACCACCCGACCGGTGAGCGGCGCGCCGGCACTCATGGCGGTGGCGGCCGCGTCGGTCGCGGCGTCGGCGGCCTTGCTGAGCTCGGCCCAGACGACAGGCAGCAGTGGGACTGCGCGGTTGGCCAAGAGGTCCTGGGGGGTGATGTCGACGCTGTGGGGGCTGTGGTCGAGGATGCGGGGGTCGAGGGACGCCCTGCGCGCGGCGGTGGCGATCTCGTGGATGCCTCGGGCGCCTCCGGTGAGTCGTTCGTCGGTCATCGCGTCCCGGGTGACGTGCGCCAACTCGAGGTTGGCAGCGAGGGCCTGGCCGACGAGGTCGGGCAACCGGCTCAGGTCGGTGCGTTGCCCGACCACGTCCGCGGTGGCGGCGCGGTTTCCGTCGACGAGGATCTCCCGCAGCGCGGCCCGCACCTCGAGGCTGGCGGCGGTCAGGGCTCGGTCGGCTCGGCGTTCCAGCGGCGGGGCGAGCGTGGCCAGGGTCGCGGCGAGGGTCTCCCACCGGTCCTGGGTGGTGGCGATCGCGGTCTCGAGGCGGCGCCGGTGCTGCGCGGTGTCGATGTGCCCGGTCTGGCTGGCCGCGTGGAGCAGGGCGTCGCTGCCGCTGAGGATGACCGCCTGAGTGCGTGCGGTGAGCATGAGCTCGGACGTGCGGGGGGTGTTCACCAGGGAGCGGTGGGCGGCGACGTCCCAGCGGGCGAGGGCGTCGGCCAGACGGTTGGCGATCGGTGGCGCCCGGTGCTCACCGGCCAGGGCGCCGGGGTAGGTCTGCGCAACGTAGGCTCCGGCCACCCGCTCGAACGCGGCGATCCGCTTGTACGCCGTCCGGGCCTGCCTCAGCGACTCCCCTGCAGGGATCGCGCGTCGGGCGGCGTGCACCTTCTCCAGCGCCCGCACGTGCGCGGCGAGGGCGACCGCGACGCCGTGAGCGCCGACGTACAGGGTGTGCATGATCCGCACTCGTGCGGCGTCGCGGTCGGCGAGCGCGCGAGCGGTCACCGGAGGGTGCTTGCGGCTGGCGTACCGCTCGACCAGCCCTTCTGCGCGGGCGAAGGACTCGGCGATCCGTAGATGGCGGTCGTCGGCAGGCCCGTCACCCGGCCAGCCCCGGGCGCCGCTGCGGTGCTGCGCCCGGCTCATCGAATCCAGTCGCAGGATCGTCAGGTCGGAGGCGTCCGGACGTGCTAGGGCCTCGTCTCCCACCGGCCCGGAAGCGGGTAGGGCCTGCCACAGCTCGGAGGCCGCCTGGACCACCTCGCCCCAGGTACGCAGCATCGTCGCCGCGTCCATCTCTGCGACGTCGACCAGGATGGTCCGTGCTGTCGAGTCGGCCTCCAGGAGCAGCTCGCCGACGCTGCGTCGGTCGATGTCGCTCACGGGGCGCTCTCCTGGATCAGGTCGCAGATGTCGACGACCAGCTGCGACGTCCCGGGCGGGAACTGCTCGATCGGCAGCAGCCGCAGACAGCCCTCGGCCGCGCGCACCAGCTCCTGGACGTTGGTCGCGAGAGCATCGGCGCCGGGGACGTCGACGTCGAGGCCGGAAGGAAGCAGTCGGGCGGCCTCACACGCGGCGAGGTCGAGCCCGAGCCCGAGGAAACGCTTCTGCGGGCTCGGGTCGGTCCGGACCTCGGACCATGTCAGGTCAGACGCGTGCGCCAGCAGGGCGGCCGTGTGGGCCAGGATCGAGCGGGCGTCGTCGCGGGTGGGTCGGGTATCGGTGCTCATGGTCGTCGGGCTCCTCGTGCGGATCGAAAGGGGTTGCCTCCCCATCCACGCAGCACGCCGGCGGCCGCGACAGGACGCTCTGGGGGCCTGTGGACAACCGGCCTGGGATGTCATGGGTGGGGATGACACTGCTTCTCGATGGCCGAAGGCCGCCGACCAGCGCGTGATGGTCAGCGGGTTTGGCGGTTGAGACTTCTGCACCAGCAGGTCAGCCACTCCTGAGAGGTGGTCGAGATGAGAACGACGTCGAGGAAGGTGCTCGCCTACGGGCCGGCAGTTACGTTCAGCGGGCTGGTCACGGTCATGCTCGGAGCCCTTCTCCCGCCGCTGGTCGGGCTGGTCGCGTTTGTTGCGCTCGTGGTCCTGGCCGTCGCAGTGCTCTCGAAAGTGGCGGAGGGTCCGGTGGTGAGGGTCGTGGGGCAGGCGCGGTCGTTGGCGGCTTTGGAAGTCGACGCGCTGGCCCCGGCCGTCGGGTTCGCCTGCCAGCACGGGGTGCCATTGGCGACGCTCGAGCTCCGCGTCCGAGAGTCCTGGGCGGCCGTCGCTGCCTACGGCGTCGGTCGACGGACCGTGGTCGTCACCGGCGGCTACATCCGAGCAGTACGCGACGGGAGACTCCCGGTGGACCAGGCCGCCGCTGTCCTGACGCACGGCGCCGCGGCTGTTGTCAGCGGCGCGGTCCGGGCCGACCTCGCCCTCGATCTCTGCACGCTCCCCTGGCAGATCGCCCGCGGCATCCTGTCCGCCCTGACCGCGCCCTTCCGCCGGTCACCGCTGCTGTCGCTCGCGTGGAAGGGTCGCTTCGTCGTCGCCACGATCGCTGGCGTCCAGGCAGCCATGGCCGGCCAAGTCGGGGTGGCGGTCGTCATCGTGACGGTGTGCGCACTGACCTACCTGACGGGTAGATGGGAACGCGCGTGGGCGCGGGCTCTGGTCACGATCGGCGACACCGCGGTACGCGAGGCCGGGCTCGGCGACGCCCTCGCACGCTTCCTTCTCCGCCGCTCGAGATCATTCGAAGCCCACGAGCGAGCGCACGCCCTCTCCCGGCCGGCACACCGAGCTCGTCTCGCGGCGGTTCCTATGCCCCACTGACTCGCGCCAAGCCGCTGGCCGTCCTTCACTTCGCGGCGGCGCGTAGCAGGCCGGCTCCGGCGCCCGGACGAACGCTGATAGCGGCTCCTCTGCTCGTAGCCGCGGTGGGCTGCGCAACCTATTCGCGGCTCAGTCACTGCCCGGCCGCGTCGCCCGCGTCGCTCACTTCGACCAGCGCGCACCGCGGTGTCCATCGCTTGTTCGCCCCCCGCATTGGTCCACGACGGCGAGGTCGCGCGAGCACCAGGGGCAGACAATGGCCTACAACAAGGCGTGGCGGGTCAACTACGAGCGCGAACGCGCCCAGGGCCACCGACGGTACGTCCCTGCCGAGGACACCCGCGTCCGGCTGCAGACGCTGGTGGACGCCCACGTGTCACTCCGGACGATCGCGCGCGCGTCTGGACTCAGCGACACCTCTGTCGGCCGCCTGGTGGCGGGCGAGCAGCGCTTCGTCCGGCGAACAACGGCGCGCCGCGTCGCCGCTCTGCGCTTCGCCGATGTCTTCGAGCAAGAAAGTGGCAACGTCCCCAGCATCGGCACCATTCGGCGCATCCAGGCATTGATGGCCATCGGGTGGCGCAAGTCAGACCTCGAAGCCGCTGGTGTCCCCGCCTCGAACCTGATCACACGCCCTGACCGCGAGTGGGTCACCGCGACCGGTTGGAGACGGACCCGCGACGTCTACGACCGCCTCAGCATGACGCCCGGCCCATCACAAGTGTGCCGCGACCGTGCCCGAGCGCGCGGATACCTACCTCCGCTCGCGTGGGACGACGACACCATCGACGACCCACGCGCAGTCCCAGCAACGGCCGCGGCAGGCCCCCACGAAGTCGACCAAGTCGCCGTCGACCGGGCTGTCGCTGCGGGCACCGCCGGCGTGACATGTGAGACCGCCGCGCTCCTGACCCCGGACGAGCGGCTCGCGGCCATCCGTGTGCTTGCCTTGAGGGGATCGTCCGACACCGACATCGCCCGCGCCGTCGGTGTGGTTGACCGAACAGTCCTGAGACTCCGTCAGCGCAATGCCATCGAGTCGATGCATCCGGCCGCCAAGGCCGGGCCCCTCCGCTGTCTCCCGGTCGACGCCTCCGGGACCGAACGACTACAGCGCTCTCAGCGGCTGAGTAGCGCCGGACGTGACAGCACGGCGACTCCGCTGGCCCAGAATCCAGGAGCAGCAGTCGGACTCTGACGTCATCAGGGTCCTTGCTGCCGGCCCCATCGACCGGACAGCCCGGCGGCACGCCCTATGGCGGCGAATAGACGCAGGTGTGGACCTTCCGTCGCGCCGGTGAGGTCAGGTGTCTTTGCGGGTGTGCAGGGTCAGAATTTGCGGTTGGGGCGCTGACGTCGGGGCGCAGCGCTCGTCGTAGCAGCTCCCCTCGGCGCAGGTGCAGTCGGCGCTTTGGTCGGGGCCGTGCCCGCTGTGGGTCGGACCGCAGCAGCCCTGGCCCCGCCATGCCTCGCGGCCCTCCTTGACGGCGACCGCGGCGATGACCAGGCCGGCGATCGGGTCGGCCCAGGACCAGCCCAGGGTCGCGTTGAGTACCAGCCCGACCAGCAGGACGGCGGACAGGTAGGTGCACAGGAGGGTTTGCGTGGAGTCTGCGACCACCGCGTTCGAGCCCAGCGCCCTACCGGTCTGGCGCTGGGCCCAGGACAGGAACGGCATGACCACGAGCGAGGCGACCGCGAGTCCGATACCCACGGGCGAGGAGTCCGGGTCGTGGCCGGTGATCAGGGCCCGGACGGACTCGAACGTCACGTAGCCGGCGAGGGCAAAGAAGGACAAGGCCATCAACCGCAGTGCCCGCTGCTCACGTGACTCGGGCATCCGGTGTCGGAACTGCCACAGGATGATCAGCCCGCTGGACACCTCCACGATCGAGTCCAGCCCGAACCCCACCAGCGCAACGGACCCGGCGACCACGCCGGCGGCGATGGCGATGACGGCCTCGATCACGTTGTAGGTGACCGAGGCGGCGGCCAGGAACTGGGCTCGCCGTCCCAGCCGCGCCTTCTCGCGAGCATCCAGCGGGACGTAGACGTGGGCACGCGTGGCCATCAGGAACGCTCCAGCGTGGTGGTACCGAAGTTCGGACACAGCGTGACGGCGTCACCGGTGAGGGCCAACAGCCGCTCGGCAGCGGACAGCAGCTCCATCACGGTGTCCGTGTGGTTCAGCGACCACATCGACGCTCGGCCGTGCGGGCGAGAGGCCACCAGGCCGCAGTCCTTCAGGCAGGCCAGGTGCTTGGAGACCGTCGACTGCGCCAGGCCCAGGTGGTAGGTCAAGTCCACGACCCGGTGCTCACCCACTGCGAGATGGCGCACGATCGCCAGCCGGGAGGGATCGGACAATCCGTGGAACAGGCACGCTGCCGCGGTGAGGGCCGTCCTCTCAGCCGTCTCGCCGGTTCTCACTCTTGGTAGCGCTGTCATCGCCATGCGGCGATGCTAAGTCACCGTAGGGGCACATCGTCAAGCCCGCCCTCCCATGCCTCGCGCGGACCGGCTACGCCCACCCGGCCACGCAACGATCCAAGCCGTCGACAGGCGGCGCTATGCAGCAGGTGCCGGGACTAAAGGTCCGACCGAATGTGCCGACGAGCGGTCAAGGTCGTCAGGATTCAGGAGTGAGCCGCATGGGTGCAATCAGGTGCTGCGTGGGGCGTACATGATGACTGCGACACCTAGCAGGCAGATCAGCGCGCCGGTGATGTCGTAGCGGTCCGGTCGGAACCCGTCCATCACCATCCCCCAGGCCAGGGAGCCGGCCACGAAGACGCCTCCGTAGGCGGCCAGGATTCTGCCGAAGTGCGCGTCGGGTTGGAGGGTTGCGACGAAGCCGTAGATTCCCAGGGCGATGATGCCGGCCCCGATCCAGGCCCAGCCGCGGTGTTCCCGAACGCCTTGCCAGACCAGCCAGGCGCCGCCGATCTCAGCTATCGCTGCCGCGACGAACAGGGTCAGGGAGCGGGCGACGTTCATGCGCTGATTGTGCCTGTGGTGCAGGTAGCGGGCGGGGCCGGCTCCCGCGTCTGCGGCGGAGGATCAACGCCATCACTGTCATGCCGGCGACGACGATTGCGAAGATGACGCCGGCGAAGACCAGGGTGGCGGCGGTGGCTGCCGCTCCGGCGCCCGCGATGCCCAGGAGGGCCAGAACCGAAGGGGCGCAGCAGATGGCGCACGCGGCCGCGCCACCCCCGATGAGGAGGCGCCTCGACCTGGCCTGTTCGGTCATGAGCGACCGGCCCGCAACTCGGCGAGCTCGACGAACGAGATCGGGCAGCAGTCGCTTCCGGCGCACACGTGGAGGTCGTCGCAGCCGGCCTCGATCGCGGCGACCAGGGTGTCGCGGATCGCCTCCAGGTCGATGATGCGCTGCTGCACCTCGGCGAGCTTTGTCCGGGCTCGCTGCTGCAGTCCCCAGTCGCGACCGTGCCGACGGCCGACCTCAACCAGGTCAGCGGCCTCCTCGAGGGTGAACCCCAGTCGCTGGGCGGCCTTGATCACCCGGAGGGTCGTGATCGCCTGCTCGTCGTAGAGGCGGTGCCCGCCCGGGCTGCGATCCGGTGTGCCGAGCAGTCCCCGGCGTTCGTAGTAGCGCAACGTCTCCCGATTGACCCCGGCAGCCTGTGCCACCTCGCCGGCACGCAGGCTCACACCGACAGCCTCGCGGCCCGTTCGGCCAGAGCCGTGAGGATGTCCATGTGCTCGGGTGGCACCGTGATCTCAAGAGTGAGGTCACTCGCTGACCCCTGGATGGCGAACGTGAAGAACGAGCAGCACGCACTCTCCCGGTCGGCAAGGTCCCGGACTCGTTCTCGGAGAGCGTCGTCACCTGTCATGTGCATCCGCACTCGTCCGCCATCCGTGTGAACCGAACGCACGGCTTCAGTGAACAGGGCGTCGAACTCCGCAAGCCTCAACGGGCGCTCAGTCGTCGGAAGCGTGCACGCGCCGGTGGTCATCAGGTCGTCCATCCCGCAAGGCTAAACCTGTACCTCAGTACCGGATGCAAGTGTTGCGCCACGGACCCTGAGGCTCGTCCACTCAGCCTGCCGACCTAGCCGCCGTTGGCAGGGTTGCCTGTGAGCGTGAGCTGGGCACGGTGGTGCCGGTAGTGCAGGGCCGGGTACGCGTAGACGTCGGCCATGCTCATGCGGGGCTGGAAGTAGGGGTCCCAGCTGGTCGGGAACGGCATGGATCGAGTCAGTCGCGCCTCGGGCTCCTCCTCCAGTCGGTTGATCAGGTGCTCGATGGTGTGGTCGCTGAGACGTCCCATCCGGTCGCGGTTGAACACCAATGCCCCACCGCATGACCCCGCATAGTTCACCCAATGAAATGGTCTCCGGCCAGCGCTCAACGCCGCGGCGAAGGCGCGACCGACGGCCGGGGGTATCGCCGAGACCATTCGCACCAGCGGCAGCAGGCGCCGCACGACCAGGAAGCCGAAGACCATGTGGAAGAGCAGTTGCTCGTTGGTCCAGGCGGTGCCGTTGCTCCTGGCGCGCAGCCGGTCGTGGGTCGCGCCGGCGAGAAGGTGATGCAGGTCGGCCCGACACTCCTGCAGGTCCGTGGCGATCGCTGCACGGTCGACCGGGGCTGATGGGGTCGCTGCCGAGTTCACGGTTAGGTCTGCCCTCAGGGCAGGTGTCGGTCCAGGCGCCGGAGCAGTGGACCGAGCACCGGCCAGTCGGGGGCGCCGAGTCGGATGACGGCGCCGCGGGTGCGGTGGACGCCTCGGCGGAGCACCGCTGTGGGTGCGCGGCGGTGGCGGTCCGCGCCGAGCCGGGCGCGCCGATACAGCCAGTGCGCGCACCCGGCACAGACGCCCACTTCCGGATGCTCACCGAGTCGGGTCAGCTCCGAGTCCTCGAACGGGGTGCCGCAGCACCAGCAGGACGGCTGCTGCTCAGGCACGGACTCGGCGGCTGCGATCTCCATAGACCCATGTTGATCCGACCCGACCACCGATGACCAGAGGCGCCCGACCCCGATATGGGCGGCCTGACTTAGGGGGCGCGAGCTGGGCGCACTGGTCGGTGCCGGATCCGGTCCCCTTGGCTGGCGAACCCGCCTTTGCGCGGCACATGGCGCGCTCGCTGAACGCGTTGACGCGCTGGCGCCTCGCGTCGCACTGGTCGGGCAAGGCACATATTCGTCCTGAACTGCCGCGATCCGGGTGGTCGCCTGCCGGCGTTAGGGCCGCGCGGGTTCAGAGCATCGATCCGAGGTCTGACCCGACGGTGGGGTAGACCGCCGTCATGGACTTGAGCTGGCGGGTGGTCAATCCGAGCTTGATGGCGAGACCGAGGATGTTGGCGAGCTCGGCGTACTCGGGTCCGAGCAGGTGCGCGCCGACGACTCGGTCGTTGCTTCGGTCGATGAGGATCTTGGCGGCGGCGGTGGTCTCCCCGATGCGGTAGTTGGAGTACCAGCTGCTGGTGTCGTGGTAGCGGACCTCGAGGTCGATGTCTTGGTCTCGTGCCTGGTGTTCGAGCATGCCCACTCGGGCGAGCTCGGGGATGGTGAACACCGCGGTTGGGATGCCGGCGTAGTCGGGCACGGTCGTGGTGGCCTTGAGCATGTTCGACGCGGCGACCTTGCCCTCGATGACGGCGACCGGGGTCAGCGGCATCCCCGCGGTGTTGGCGGAGTCGCCGGCGGCGTACACGGCCGGGTTGGTGGGGCTCTGGAGGTGGGGGGCGACGTGCACGCCGTGCTCGTCCCACTCCACGCCGGCCGCGTCCAGGTCCAGGCCGGTCAGGTCGGGGATCCGGCCGGCGCCGTGCACGACGAGGTCGAACTCCATCGTCTCGGCGTCGCCGGATCGTTCCAGCCTGGCTTGGTAGCCGCTCCGGCACTTCTCGATCGCGGTGACGGTCGTGGAGCGCTGCAGCTCGATCCCCGCCTCTTCGCCTCGGGCGATGAGGAGCTCGACGAGATCGGGGTCGAATCCCTTCAGGGAGCGGGGGCCGTGTTCGACGATGGTCGGGGTGCTGCCGGCGCGGGCCGCGATGTGGGCGAACTCGAAGGAGCGGTAGCCGCCGCCGACGAACAGGATCCGCGCCGGGAGCGCCGGAAGGTCCAGGAAGTCGGTGCTGTCAATGAGGTGCTCGTGACCTGTGAAGTGCAGTGGGCGTGGGCGGGCGCCGGTCGCCATCAGGAAGTGCGCCGCCTCGTAGCGGTCCCCCTGGATCTCGAGGGTGTTCGTCCCGCTGAACCGGGCATGCCCGTGGAGGGTGGCGACCCCGTTATCGGCCAGGCCGTCCTCCATGTTGCGCGGGACCGGACCGGTGAAGCCGTGCTTGTGCTTCATCAGGTCGGCCCAGTTGATCGCCAGGCCGTCGTCGTCGATGCCTTTGCCGCGCATCAGTCGGGCGCTGTCGATGATCTCGGCGCCGCGGCGCAGGATCTTCTTCGGGTCGCACCCCCGCAGGGCGCACGTGCCGCCGTAGGGAAGGGCATCGACAATCGCGACGCTCCAGCCCTGCGCGGCGCACTTGTTGGCCGCAGCGACACCGGCCATGCCCGCCCCGATCACGATCAGGTCGTAGCGGCGGCTCATCGCTCACCCTCGGGCGCCACGCCGAGCGCCGCTCGGAGCTGCTCCACCGTGGGCGCCCCCGCCAGGCCGTCCGGGGTGCGGTAGACCCGGCAGGAGAGCCCGACCCCGGCGCCAGGTTCGGCGAAGGCGTCGACTCCGTCGACCAGGATGCTCGGCGAGCCGTGGAAGCCCACCCGCTCGGCTTCCTCGATGGTCTCGACCCGGCAACGCGTCACCGTGATGTCGGCGCGGTCCGCGGCGGCCGCGGCGAGGCGTTGATCGGCGATCTTCCAGTTAGGGCAGTCGTCGAAGTACAAGAGCGTGACGTCCATGTCTGCGACCGTAGACGTTGTACCGTGGTGCAATGTCAACGGTGAAGGTGGCGCCGTGCTGATCGGCGAGCTCGCCTGCGCGGCCGGGCTACCCACGCAGACCATCAGGTTCTACGAGCGCAGGGGCCTGCTGCCCGATCCCGAGCGCGGCGCCAACGGCTACCGCAACTACGACGCGTCCACCATCACCCGGCTGCACTTCATCGGCGCCGGGCAGGCGGCAGGGCTCACGCTGGCCGAGATCGGTGGCATCATCGACCTCCGCGACGACGGGACCGTGCCCTGCACCCACGTGGCAGGGCTCGTCGAGAACAAGCTCGCCGCCGTACGGGCACGGATCGCATCCCTCACCGCCCTGGAGACCGAGCTCGGAACGCTCCTCGAACGCAGCCGTCGCCTCGACCCCGCAGACTGCTCCGACACCGAGGTCTGCCACATCCTCCCGGCGCGGCGCTAACAGGCCGTCGGGGGCTTGAAAGGCCTCGAGACCTGTGCCGCCGCTGCCCTGATCCGCATCTCTTATGGGCGGAGTGCTCGTGCCCCACAGTGGGCGGTATGCAGCACCACCAAGGTGGCATCACGGGGGCGAGGAAGATCGAGCGCCTCGTTCTCGACGGCTCGTGGATCCCGGACCTCGACGGGTAGCGATCGACCGCACGGGGCTCCGCGTCAAGTGATCACTCCGCCACCCTGGTCAGCCTGCCTTTCTGGTTCGCTCCCGCCACGCGCGCGCCGCGACGATACGACGGGTTCGGTCAGAGATCTCTGGGGGTGCGTCGTCGTCATCCGTGCGGTTGCACACGTCCTCGCGCAGGATGCGGTCAGCCTCGGCATGGTCACCCTCGGCGTCGGCCACAGCGGCCAGGTCCAGCTTCGGGATCTCCTCGTAGGGCGCCGCGAGATTCGCTGTCTCCGCTGCGAGTCGGGCTTTGCGGATGTCGCCCGCCTCGAGGCTAAACGTCGTCACGAGGTGGGCGACGTCGACGATGGCGCACGTGATGTGGTGGTCCAGCCGGTCTCCGCTGGAAAGGAAGGACCAGCCGCCGTCGCGAAGACGGTCGAAGGGCCGGCCTTGGACAAGACGGAGAGCCTCGCAGAGATCGTGCACGCCGTCCGGTCCACGTGACTCCCCTCTAACGCGCAGGCGGCGGAACAGGTCGACGTCGACGAGAAGGTCAAGCACCTGGTAGACGCTCACGCCTTGCGTCTTCGCTGCGGGCGACTGGCGCGCGTCGGGTAGGTGAGGCTTCCCGTTCCGCGGGTTCGTGCCCAGCCAGTCTCGGACGATCCGGGCGTAGTCGCGCGCCTTGCCGGGGCTGAGCGAGAACGCGTCGGCCAGCTCGTCCGGCGTCGCGCCGTGCGGGCGCAGAGCCACGAAAGCGAGCATCTCGGTGTAGTAGGGCTTGCGCTTGGTCACCGGCGTCCCTCTCGTGCGCGCTCCGACCGGTCCCAGGAGCGTCAGCCGCGGCAGTGGGCAGTCATCCGACCACCACATGGCCAGGTCCTCGTCGAGTGTGGGATCTGAGTCCCTCACGGCATCCCCCACCCGCTCCGGTACAAAAGGCGCGAGTTCCGCCAGGTCCTCACGCGTGGTCGCACATACCTCCAGGTAGGACTCGTCGGAGTGGTCGAGCAGCGAGGACGAGGGGCCGGTGTGATCCTCGACGTCGTCGCGAGCGATGGTGTGCTCATGGCGCAGCGAACCGGCTTCGTCTGACCATGCTCGCCACCCGTCCGACGCAATCTCGTCGACCGGCATCGGCGCATCGGCCAGTTCCTCGCCCTGCGCGAGGAGAGCCGCGCACCCCCGCGCCTCGTCGCTCGTCAGGCCTACAGCCACGAGGTCGAGTCCAACGTGCGGCAAGCGCACCCGACCGTCATCTGTGAAGTGCAGCTCCACCCCGTGCTCACGCCGGCCATCTTCGAGCAGCAGGACCGAGGCCCCGGTCTGCCGAGAGTTGTCGTGCAAGAAATCCAACAGTTTGTCGATGCCCGGCACCGACGAATCCGCCGCTGCACGAGAGGCGTACTCGGTGAGATCCGCGATCAGGAGGCGAGCTGGCCACGAGTCGGCGCCATCTTGATGCGCCCGGGCGGTGGCGACATCGACTCCCGCGTCGCTACTGCGGTCGATCATGCTGGCGGCGTGGGTCAGGCACGCGGCAGCGGCGTGCAGTCCGTCGGTGGGTACGCGGAGCCGGTCGGGGTTCATCGGCTCGAGCTCATGCCCGACACCGACCGTGTCGACGGTGACGCCGTGCGACCACGGGTTGCATGCGACCTCCGCGGCGAGGTACCGAGCGAAGTCCCGTCCGAAGGTGGGATCGCCGGTAACAGTGAGCGCCAGTTCCTCGATGTTCAGCAGCCACACCTGGCCCTCGTCGTCGGAGCCGACGGTCACCAAGAGCGGGTACGGCGCCGGCTGGTCGGGGACGAGGGCTCCGACCTGATCCACCGCAGCGGTCCCGGCGAGCGTCCAGTGCATCCGGTCGTCGCTGCCGGTCCACGGATCGCCGAGAGTCGCAGGCGCAGACAGGTGCAGGGCCAGGTCATGCCGGCGGAGCTCGACAGCGGCCAGCATCGGCATCGGCGCGTTCAGCGCGGTCCCGGCAGAGGCTAGGCGCCGAAGTGCTTCGTCCATCCGCTCGAGGTCGAGGCTGACCGGTCCACCGGCGACGGTGAGCGTCCGCTCGACGGGAGCCAGGTGCGGCTCGGGCGCGGCGATGATGCGTCCAGGACGCCGGTGTCGGAGTTGTGCGCGACGGCGTCGGCGCAGCGCCAGCAGCATGGCGGCGGCCAACATCACCCCTCCCCCGGTCAGACCGGTCACCATCCATGACGCGTGGTCGGAGCCGGCGTCATCCACGTCAACGACCTCGGAAGTTTGAGCCGGTGTGGAGTCTCGGACCGACTGACTTGGCCTAGACGTGTCGATGGGCCCGGCCGCCTGCGGGACCGACTCACGAGTGGCCGGCGTTGGCGACTTCTCGGTGGTCGATGGTGTGCCGCCCTGCGTCGGCGTGAACTTCAGGTGCGGTGCAATCTCTGGTGTCTGCCGCGGGGCCGGCTTCTCCACGGCCGCCGTCTGCTCTGCGGGGACGATGAGCGTCCAGCCGGGCACGATCAGGTCGGGGTCGGTCAGTCGGCGGCCATCCGGCTGCACGGTGTTGCGAGATGCCTCGAAGATCTCTGGGTACCGCGTGGGGTCGCCGAGCTCCTCGTCGGCGAGGTCCCACAGGGTGTCGCCACGCTTCACGGTCTCGGTGTGCTCTTCGACCGAGGTCGTCTGCCGTGCAGGCTCGCTGGGGATCTGCAGAACCTCGCCGGCCGTCAGGAAACCCGGGTCGGCGCCCAGCCTGCCCCGGTTTAGGTCGACCAGCTCGGTGTAGCGGACGCCGGAGCCGAGGTGACGTTCGGCGATGGCCCAGAGGGTGTCACCACGCTGCACGACGTAGTCCGCCGTCGGGGGCGTCTGATGACGAGGCGGCGTCGCAAGGGCGACGGCCCGAGGCGCCGCGTGAGTTGTCGCTCTCGACACGTGGGTCGGGTGCCCAGCAGACGACGCCGCCACCGTCGCCGCCGTTGATGTCGCCACCACGGGGGCTGCGCTGGCCGGGCTGTGGCTCACCGGCGCTGCCGCGAACAGCAGGATCGCTGCGCCGACGAGACCCCGGGCCGCTGCCTGCGGGACAGCCAGCGCCGGCACGCGCGGGACACGGACACCACGGACGCGGGACAGGACCTCGAGGACGATCGAGCCGGTGAGGAATGCCCAGGCGCCCCACGCGACGAGCTTGATCGCGCCGAGCGCGAGGGTTCCGTCGTCCGGGCTCATCGCGGCGGCGCGGGTCTGGTCGAGGGAGGGCCAGGTGGTGGGGATGGGATTCGCGCCGACTGCGAGCAGGACGAGAGGTAGCGCGACGACGATGGCAACGATCGTCAAGGACGCCAGCAGTCCGGAGAGGCGTGTGCGCAATGTCATCGCCGAGTTCCTTCGAAGGCACGGGTGATGTTGGCTTGCGCGTGGCCGGTCACGGTCAGGCGGTTGATGCCGATGATCGACAGGAACTGCGTCGCGTAGACGGTGCTGGTGTTCACCGTGATGGTGTTGCCGCCGGTCACGGTGGCGGACCCGGAGACGTCGCTGGCGGCAAGGTAGGCGCGCGCGGCCTGGGTCGCGCGGACGGGGTCGGCGATGGCGCCTTGTCCCCGGACGGCCGGAGCGGCCTGCAACTGCTGGCCGCCGGCCCGAGCCGCTTGGCGCGCGACGTCGCGGGCGTGCTGCTGCGCGTGGACCTGTCCGCCGAGGTCGACGGCCATGCCGACGAGGACGGTCGTGATGAACCCGGCGGTGGCGAGCCAGATGGTGACCGAGCCGCGCTCATCCCGCGTCCTACTGCGCAGGAAGACGCTGAAGCGCTGGCCTCTCGACGAAGTGCTCTGCAGGCGCAGGGGTGGCGACAGATGGACGGGCACGAGTCTCACCGGTCCCGGTAGGTGTCGAGCGGCGAGGTCATCGTCGCGGTCACACTCCGGCTGCCGGGGATCCCTGGCACGGACAGGTCGGAGAGGCTGACGACGCAGGTCACCGTCGCCCGGACGGCGGCGGGTGTGCCGACCGGGGACGCGAACCCGCTCGTGTCGACCGTCACCGCGCTGTGCCCGCAGTTGACTCGCTGGTTCGCCAAACTCGACGCAGCGGCGCTCTCGGCCTCGGCTCGGGCGTGGCTGGAACTGCCATCACCAAGCCGTTCCGCCACGTCGACCTCGACGGTGACGGAGTCCCGGACGAGCCTCAGGCGCTCACCACGATCAAGAGCGCGGCGTCGGCTGCCGGTCGCGTCGCGAGGCCTTTCCGACGGGTCGACCTCGACGGCGACGGGATCGCCGACGAGTCTCAGGCACTGACGGCGATGAAGGGGCTGAAACGAGCGGTACCTCGCCCGAAGCGCCTCGGCGGTTCTCGTCCATCAGAGACGCCTGAACCGCCGAACCCCCAGTCCCCGCAGGAGCCGTCGGACTAGTGACACGCAAGATCATGAGGTGAGCCCGCCGGGGTGGCGGTCACGCAGCCGGGCACGGAACATTGATGGATGAAGACGTTGCTCCGACACGGCGAGCGCCTCCAGGGCTACCCGGAGCCGTCGTCGGTAGCGCGGCGCCCAGTCGAGGTCCTCGACCGGGTCGGCGTCGGGCGCGGGGGCGGTCGGGTTCTCGGAGTTCAGGGACTTCGCACCGGCGCCTCCGACGAGGGACCGTCAAGCCCGAGCCGGGGTTTTGCACCATGGGGACGTCCAACGTCCTGTTCGGTCCTGACAGCCGGGAGTGGCCTGTCACCTGCCGGTGCAGTCAGTTTCTCAGGGAAGCACGGTGACGTCGGCGAGGGCCAAGAGGAGGCCGGCGCCAAGACCCACGACGACCGAGATCGCCGCGCCCAGCTGTGCCGTCCGCGCGGACCACGGGCGCGGGGCCGCCAACCCCGCTGCCGGCTCCGTCCGAGCGAGTGCGGGTGCGACCCACCGGAGGTAGTAGAACAGCGACACCAGCGAGTTGCTAAGGACGACGACGGTGAGCCATGGCATCCCGCCGTCCCAGGCCGCGGTCGCGGTTGTCAGCTTGCCGACAAACACCGCCGTCGGGGGCGTACCGACCAGGCCGAGAAGGGCGACGACGAGGGCGACGGCCAGGCCCGGCCGACGACGGACGAGTCCGGTATAGCCCGCGAGGTCGCGCACGTCCGGGAGCGCCGTCGTCACCGCGAAGGCAGCGATGTTGGTCACCGCGTAGGCGGCCAGGTACAGCAGCATCGACGGCAGCGCCAGGTCGCTCCTGCCCGCGACGGCGACCGGGACCAGGAGGTAGCCCGCCTGGCTCACGGTCGACCAGCCGAGGAGTCGTCGCGGGTCCTCCTGGCCGAACGCGGCGAGGTTGCCCAGGGTCATGCTCGCCGTGGCGATGACTGCGACGAGCAGGCCCCAGGCGAGGGTGTCGGGGAGGGCGAGGAGCAGGCGGTACAACGCGATGACGGCACCGATCTTCGGCACTGTCGTGACGAAGGCCGCGGCGAGCCCGGTGGAGCCCTGCGCCGCGTCCGGGACCCAGAAGTGCGCCGGAACCGCTCCGGCTTCGAACGCCAGCCCGGCGACGACGAGGACGACCCCGGCGGCGACCGCGACGGTCGGCAGGCCCTCGAGGCGGGCGGCCAGGTCGGGGTAGCTGGTAGACCCGGCGAGCCCGTACACGAGCGTCACCCCGAGGAGCATGAGTATCCCGAAGATCGCCCCGACCAGGTAGGTCTTGAGCGCGGCCTCGGCGCCACGAGCAGTTCGGCGCAGCCCGACGAGGGCGTACACGGGCAGACTGGCGAGCAGGAACCCGACGGCAAGGACGAGGAGGTCACGTGCTCCCGTGAGCACCAGGGCGCCGGTGGCGGCGAACAGGACCAGGGCGTAGGTCTCGCTCTCGCGGTCGTTCCCGGCGACCTCGTCACCGGCCAGTAGCAGGACGAGCAGGGTCGCGACGGCGACGGTCACCCGTCCCGCGGTGGTCACACCGTCGACGACGAAGGCACCCTCGAAGGCGGAGCCGGGCACGAGCGAGCCGAGGACGGCGGCGACGGCACACCCGAGGAGAGCGAGCGCGGCGACGGCCCGCAGGCGCCACTGGCGGCGACGTGCGGTGAACGAGCCGCCCAGCAGACACGCCAGTCCGCCCCCGAAGAGCAGCATCTCCGGCAGCATGGCCAGCGGCCTCATGGCCATCGACTGCATTCGCCTCACCCACCGAGGAGGCCGACGACCGACCTCGCGGCGGGCTCGACGACGTCGAGGAGGGGGCGCGGGGCGACACCAATGACGAGCGACAGCACTAGCAGGGGTGCGATGGCCCACAGCTCGTGACCTCCGACGTCCGTGAAACCCCGGGAGGACGGCCCGAGGTCGCCGGTGAAGACACGTTGCAGGGTCCACAGGAGCACCCCGGACACCACGAGGATCCCGAGCAGCCCGACCACGCTCCACGGGACGGCGGCGATGCTGCCGGTGAAGATCTGGAACTCGGCGACGAACCCGGACAGCGCGGGCAGCCCGAGCGAGGCGAACGCGGCCACGGCGAACAGCCCCGTCGTGCGCGGCGCCGGCCCGGCCAGCCCTCCGAAGCGGTCGATCTCGTAGGTTCCCGAGCGGTCGAGGAACACACCGGCGATCAGGAACAGTGCCGCCGTGACCAAGCCGTGGCTCACCATCTGGGTCACCGCGCCGGACACAGCGATGCTCCGCGCCTCCGTCGTCCCCGACGACACGACCCCCGCCGCACCGACGGCGAGGACGACGTACCCCATGTGGTTGACCGACGTGTAGGCGATCATCCGCTTGAGATCCTTCTGGGCCAACGCGACCAGGGCTCCCCACAGCACCGACACCAGCCCGACGACGAGCACGACCCAGGCCCACGCCCGCCAGGCCTCGGGCAGCAGGACCATCCCCAACCGGACGAACCCGTAGGTCCCGAGCTTGAGCAGCACCCCGGCCAGGACCGCCGACCCGACGGCGGGAGCGTCGGTGTGCGCAGGCGGCAGCCAGGTGTGGAACGGGACCGTCGGCGTCTTCACGGCCAGCCCGAGGAGGATCGCACCCAGCACCGCGGCCGCCACGGTCCCGCCACCGGCGAACGGGTCCTGCCGGGCGAGCTCCAGCATGTCGAACGTGTGCGGGTCGGCGGCGAGGTACAGGCCGATGAACCCCGCCAGCAGCGCGAGGGAGCCGAGAAAGGTGTAGAGGAAGAACTGCAGGGCCGAGCGGGCGCGGTCGCCGTGGCCCCACCCTGCGATCACGACGTACATGCCGACGATGGACAGGTCGAAGAAGACGAAGAAGAGGATGAGGTCCGCGGCGGCGAAGACGCCGAGACAGACCGTCTCCAGTGCGAGGAAGAGGGCGGCGCGGCTGCGTGGGCGGTCCGGGTCACGCACCGAGTACACGGCGCAGGCCAGGAAGACGACGGCGGTCATCGCGACGAGCGGGAGCGACAGCCCGTCGAGGCCGACGTGGTAGCTGGAGTCCACCCCGGGGATCCAGGGCACCTGCTCGTCGAAGGCCAGGGATCTGTCGGGCGGGGTCTCGTAGCGCCACCACAGGACCCCGACGAGCACGAGCTCGAGAGCCGACGCGAGCACCCACCCCCACCGGGCGGCGGTGGGACCGACACCGGGGACGAGCAGCAGCGACGCCGCCACGAGCGGAAGGAACACGGTCAGCGAGAGCACGGTCACCTCACGACGAGGAGCAGGACGACACCGAACGCGACGAGCGCGACGGCCTGGACGTAGTACTGGTGCAGCTGCCCGGTCTGCGGCCGTCGGGCCGCCCTCCCGGCCCGCCGGACGGCACCGGCGACCGCGAGCACCGTGCCGTGGATGCGCTGCTCGTCCACGGTCCCCGTGAACGACGCCACTCGGCGCGCTGCCGTGGCCAGCCCGATGACGCCCTCCGAGATCTTCCGGTCGATCCCATCCAGCGCCTGCGCGAGGAGCACGGTCGGGCGGACCACGAAGTGGTGGACCGCGCGCTCCACGCCACCCCAGGTCCGCACGAGGGCGACCCACCGGCCGTCGCGGCTGACGGGGCGCCACCAGAGCACGGCGATGACGAGCACCGAGAGCACACCGCTGCCGGCCATGCCCGACGCTCCGGGCTCGACGAGCTGACCCCCGACCACCTCTTCCACCCGCTGGGCGACCGCAGGGACGGCAAGAGCGCCCAGCAGCACCGCGGCCGTCGCCAGGGCGACGATCGCCGCTGCCAGCGAGCGGGGCACCCCTCCCCGGGCCTCCTCCTCCGAGCCCCCTAGATCCCGGGCCCGCTCGGCCTCGCCCGGTCCCACGGGTGCCCACAGGACCCTCAGGACGACCCCCGCGTACGCGGCCGACAGCCCGGCGCCGACGACGGCGACCAGCCCGAGCACGGTGGACCGCTCGAAGGCCGCGGCCAGGACGAGGTCCTTGGTGGCCCACAACGCCAGCGGGGGGAGGCCCGCGAGCGAGAGCACCGCGACGGTCGCCGCGACCCGCACGAGCGGCCACTCCCCCACGGCGCCGCGCAACCCGTCCAGCGCCTTGGTGCCGAGCGCCGAGAGCCAGGCCCCGGCAGCGAGGAAGAGCGCGGCCTTCGTCGCGGCGTGCGCGACGAGGTGAGCCGTTCCGGCCGCCGTCGCACCGAGCCCGGCGGCGAGGACGACGAACCCGAGCTGGGCCGACGTCGAGGCCGCGAGGAGCTGCTTCAGGTCGCGCTGCCCCACCGCGACCAGCCCGAGAGCGACCGTCGTCAGGGCGCCCGACCACGCCGTGGCGGACCCGGCCCACGAGGTCGACAACAACAGCGGCTCGAGCCGCAGCAGGAGATACCCACCCATGGCGACCATGGCGGCCGAGTGCAACAGCGCGCTGACCGGCGCCGGACCGTCCATCGCCCGGGACAGCCAGAAGGCGAGGACGAGCTGGGCGGCCTTCCCGAGCGCCGCGACGAGCACGCCGGCAGCCAGGACGTCCCGCCACCCGGATGGTGTGGTCGCGAGGTCGGCCAGTCCCAGTCCGGCACCCCCTGCCAGGGCCGCTGCCGCCGCGACGTACAGGCCGAGGTCGGCGGCCCGCGTCGTGAGGAAGGCGGTGAGACCCGAGGCCACCCGTCGCCGCTCCTGCCACTCGAAGCCGATGAGGGCGTACGAGGTCGCGCCCATGACCTCCCAGGCGAGCAGGAGGGTGGGCAGTGTCGCCGCCGTGACGGTCAGCAGGGCGCCCGCCGTGAAGACCAGCATCAGGCCGTGGAAGCGGTGGCGTGACTCGCGGACGTCCGCCGAGCCGCCGAGCAGCGCGAGGGTCGCCACGACCGACACGACGGGCGCGACGACCGCGGCGAGGCCGTCGACCTCCAGCGCGAGGTCGGACCCCGCGAGGAACGGCACCCCGACGGAGGGCCGCATGGTCGCGGCGACGGCGGCGAGCAGGCTCGTCACCGCGGCGACGCCCACCCCGACCGCTGCGGCCACCCGTCCGCGTGCTGCGGAGGACGGCGCGAGCACCAGCATGCCTCCCGCGGCCGCGGGCAGCACGACGAGAGCCCAGAGGGCGGTCTGCGCGAAGGTCATCCGGTCGAGCACCTCATCCGGCCAGGTCCGTCGCCGAGTCGGTCATGTCGCTGCCGCGGTGGCGATGGACGAGTGTGGCGACCGCGAAACCCATCGCCATCTCGACCGTCATCGCGGCCAGGACGACGAGGAGGAGGACCTGGCCGGTGGGGTCCGGGGCGAGGAACCACCACATCGCCCCCGCCGCCAGGAGCACGGCGTTGACCATGACCTCGAGGCCCATCATCACCATGACGACGACCTGCTGCGAGATCGCGCCGTAGAGTCCGACCGCAAAGAGCGCGGCCGCGACGAGGAGGACGGTCTGGAGGGTCATCGACCCACCCCTCCCCGTTCGGGGTCGCGCGGCGGCCGGACGTCGAGGTCGTCACCGAACCGGTCGTAGCGGGTGCGACCGGCGGCCAGGACGATCCCCCCGACGATGGTCGCGACCATGACGGGGCTGACGACGACCATGACGAGCATCTGCTTTCCCATGAGGGCCTCACCCAGCGCGGCCGTGACGTCGGGCGACGGGACGCCACGGCGCACGGGCCACGGCACGAGCAGCGCTCCGGCGCCGAGGACGACGAAGGCGGCGACGGACACGGCGAGGGCGGCGCGCTTGTCGTGGACCATCGACATTGGCATGAGGGCCGGGTTCATCCCCATGTACATCACCATGTAGACGGCCATGACCGCCATCTCCATGACCATCATGAGGACGGTGACGACGCCGACGTAGTTCTGCTGCAGCAGCAGGAGCGAGAGGCCGACGGCGACGAAGGACAGCGCGAGGGCGTAGGTGGCGCGGGCCATCGAGTCCACGACGAAGACGAGGACCGCGGAGGCGACGGCGAGGATCCCGAGGACCCAGAAGCCGATGTCGACGAGCACCCCGATCACCCCCGCACCGCGACGACGACGGCGACGACGAGGTCCTGGACGAGGACGGCGGGCAGCAGGACGACCCAGCCGACCTCCATCAGCCGCTCCGGACGCACCGACGGCAGGGTCCGCCGGGCGAGGACGAACAGCGCGAGGAGCACACTGGCCTTGACCGGGACCCACAGCCACCCGGGGAGCGCCGGTCCCGCACCGCCACCGAGGAACAGAGGGACGGCGAACAGGGCGCCCGCCGCGAGCAGGGCGTAGCGGCCCGCCTGCGCCAGGAGCCGGTCGACCCCGCTGAGCTCGGCGAGCACCCCACCGGCCAGGTCGTGACCGGCCGGGACCGCGAAGGGACCCCACACGGAGAAGGCAACGACGCCGAGACAGTAGACGGCGAACGCGACCGGCATCCACACGACGAACCACAGGCCGGACTGGGCCGCCGCCACGTCACCGAGCCGGAGACTGGCGGCTCCGACCGCCGGGGCGACGAGGGCGAACATCAGCGGCAGCTCGTAGGCCAACGCCAGGGCCAGGAAGCGGTACCCCCCGACGAGGGAGTGCGCCGAGTTGGCCCCCCAGCCGAGGAGCCAGACCAGGGCCCAGACGAGAACGTCCATGGTGTTGAACCACACGATGCCGACGTCGAGGTCGGACACCACGTGGTCGCCGAAGGGGACGACGGCGACCATGAGGAGGGCGGCGACCACGAGCCCGCTGCTTCCTACGCGCCACACCAGGGTGTCGGCCGACAGCGGTGCGCGGCGCCGCTGACGGAGCAGACGGGCCGTCTCGTCGACCACACGGGTCAGGCTCGGCCGCAGGGGAGCTCCCTCCGACCTCGCCGCCAGGACGCCGTCGAGAGCGACGGCGCCAACGGCCAACGCGAGCAGGGCTGCGGCCCACAGGAGAAGACCCGGCAGACCGACGGTCGTGAGCGACGACGCGTCAGACATCGACGACCTCCCGGACCGCTGTGGCGCCCAGACTGGCGACGACGAGCCGCGCCTCCCCCACGTCGAGCCCGGTGACGAGAGCCGCCACCGTCTCGGGCCCCACGAGCTCCGCGCTGGAGACGTCGGCGCCCTCGCCGCTCGTCGCGGCCCGAGCCCGGTCGGCCAGGACGAGGAGCCGGTCGTGGCAGTCGCCGACGAGCCACTCCGGCACGTGGAACCCCGGTGCGGACTCCGCCGTGACGTGGCCGGCCCCCGCCAGCGACCACCGCAGCGTCCGGGAGCTCTCGATCCGGCGGCGCAGGGCCGAAAGGACCGTCACGGCGACCTCGTCCCGGCCGTCGAGCGCCGCGTCCCTCGCCCGTCGGGCGCGGGCGGCACCGTCCGCCCACCCGGCCAGGTCGAGCATGGCCGCGAGGTCATCACAGCGCCGGGCCCCCACCAGGGCCGCACCGACCTCGGCGGGGGCCCCTACGGGCACGAAGGACCCGGTGGCGGCCACCACGAGGTCCCCGTGCAGCACCAGGTCGAGGACCAGACCGGCCGGCCACGCGGGCAGGACCGGCCCCAGCCGCAGCGGCAGCTCGTCCATCTCGAGCCCATCGCGGTCGTGCTCGGACGCGCCGGCGAGCGGGATCCCGTCCGGCGCCATGTCCATCTCGCCGTGGTCCATCTCGCCGTGGTCCATCCCGCCGTGGTCCATCTCGCCGTGGCTCGTGGAGTCGTCGGCGCGTGCCGGGTCGCCACTCGCCGATCCGGACCGTCCGTCGGCATCCATGCGTTGTGTCCCGTCGTCGAGGAGGTCGACAGCGGCGGCGTCGAGCACGTCCGCCACGGCGGCCGCGCTCTCGGCGCGTCCACGGGCACGAGGTCCCGGCATGGCATCCCAGTGTCGCTCGACGATCTCGGCCATCTCGCCGTCCGCGCGGCCGGTGACGACGAGGACGTCGGCGGATGCCGGCGAGAGGGCCAGTCGCCACCCTCGGTCGCGCACGGCTCGTTCCACAGCGACCCGGACCTCCCACGAGCCCGGGCACTCGACGACGAGGACGCGCGCTGCGCGGACGGCCCGGCGTGCGAGCCAGGACCTCACACCCACCGCAGCGCCCCTTCCCGCCAGGCCCAGGCGACGGCGACGAGCAGCGCACCGAGGAAGACGAACATCTCGGTGACGGCGCTCGCGCCGAGGTCTGCGACGACCACCGCCCACGGGTACATGAAGAGCATCTCGACGTCGAAGGCCAGGAACAGGAGCGTCGCGAGGTACCACCGCACGTGGTAGCGCGAGAGGGCATGGGCGTCCGGCTCCCACCCGGACTGGTACGGCAGCGGGCGGAGCGCAGCACGCCACGGCACGAGCAGCCGGTGGGCGGTGTACACGACGGCGACCCCGCCGATGGCGAGGGTCGCCATCGCGAGCAGGCCACTCATGTCCGCACCGTCGCCCGGGTCGGCAGGCGCACCTCGAGGGTCGCCCCTCGACCCGGTCCACTGCTCTGCGCGGTGATGGATCCGCCGTGGGCGTCGACGATGGCGCGGCTGATGGTCAGGCCGATCCCGGATCCGCGGTCGGTGCGGTCGCGGGCGGTGTCTCCCCGGTAGAACCGCTCGAACACGTGGGGCAGCTGGTCGTCACCGATGCCCTCACCGTCGTCCTGCACGGTGATGACGACCTCCTCGGCGTCGACCCTGCTGGCGATCCGCACGTGGCCGCCGCCCGGGGTGTGCCTCACGGCGTTGTCCAACAGGTTCGTCAGCACCTGTCCGAAGCGCTGCGCGTCCACCCGCACGGTCGGCGCCGGACCCGCCTCGTCGACGCGTTCGAGCGAGACCGCCTTGTCCTCGAACCGGGGCCGGACGGTGGCGACGGCGGTGTCGACCAGCCTGGCCACCGGGACCTCGCGCAGGTCGGGGGAGAGCCGGCCCTCCTCCGCGCGGCTCACGTCCTCCAGGTCGGCCGCCAACCGGGACAGACGGATCACTTGCTGCGCCATGATCCCGCTCGTGTCCGGGCCCCACGTGGCGACGCCGTCGTCGAGCGCCTCGAGGTAGGCCGAGCAGGTCGCCAGCGGCGTGCGCATCTCGTGGGCCAGGTCCGCCAACAGCCGGCGTCGGGTGTCCTCGGTGGTCTGGAGGCGCATCGCCATCTCGTTGAAGGACTCCGCGAACACGTCGAGCTCCGCACCCGCGCCCGTCGGTGCCACCCGCCGGTCGTAGCGGCCGCCCGCGATCGCGCGAGCCGCCGACGACAGGTCGTCCAGCGGGCGACGCAACCGCCGTGCCATGACCCAGGTGACCGCCCCCGCACTGGCGATCGCGATGAGGAAGGCGACCCCGAAGGCCAGGAGACTGGAGTCGAGGTAGGCCCGCTCGACGTGGTCGACCTGGCTGTCGTTCAGCGACCCGCGGGCGCGGAGCAGGTGCGAGTGGAAGAGGGGCGGCCCGAGGACGGCCGCGACCACGGCAGCCGTGACCACACTGGCCACGAGCACCCCGAGCTGCGCAAGCATCAGTCGCGTCGCGAAGCCGTCCCACCGCCCGATCCGGGGCGCGGTCATGACGGGAGCATCCGGTAGCCGACCCCGCGGACCGTCTCGACGAAGCGCGCCTCGCCCGCGTCGTCACCGAGCTTGCGCCGCAGATGGGCGACGTGGACGTCGACGATGTGCTCGTCCCCGACCCAGGCCGGGTCCCAGACCTCGTCGATGAGCTGCCGCCGCGCCCAGGCGTACCGCGGTCTGCTGGACAGGACCTCGAGGAGGTCGAACTCGGTCCGGGTGAGGTCGACGAGGTGTCCGCCCAGGAACACCTGCCGCGCTCCCGGGTCGATCTCCAGGTCACCGAACACGCGGGTGTCGGCGCCGTCCGGGACCGGACCGCTGCGGGGTCTGCGGAGCAGCACGTGGACCCGGGCGACGAGCTCGCGCACGCTGAACGGCTTGGTCATGTAGTCGTCGGCCCCCACCGAGAGTCCGACGATCCGGTCCGTCTCCTCCGACCGCGCGGTGAGCATGAGGATGTAGCAGTCGCTGAAGGTCCGCACCTGGCGGCACACCTCGATCCCGTCCAGTCCGGGCAGGCCGAGGTCGAGGACGACGACGTCCAGCGCCGTCTCCCGCGCCGTGCGGACAGCCTCCGGACCGGTCGTGGCCCTCTGGGTGCGGTAACCGGCGCGTTCCAGGTAGGTGCACACCATGGCGGCCAGGGCCGTCTCGTCGTCGACGACGAGGACACTGGCCGGTGGCATCTCGTCCGGAGCAGGCACGTCGCCAGTCTGTCGGACCGGCCACCGGGGCGACGAGGTCCCGGGACTGCGCGCCACCATCCTTCGTCGATTCTTCATGGAACCTGAACCTGCGGCTGAAACGCTCGGTGTCCGCCGACCGGGGCGGCCGGCCGCCCCCGATCTCGACCCCGAGCTCTGGAGACGCCACTCATGCCTCGCCGGCCACTGGCCACTCGCCCTCATCGCATCGCCGTGAGCCTCGCGACCGCGGTCGTCGCGGCGCTGGTCCTCGCCTCGTGCGGCTCCACCTCGCAGGATGCCGACCTCGGGGCCTCGAGCGCGGACGCACGTGCGATGGGGCACATCCACGGCGTCGCCCGGGACCCCGCCAGCGGTGACGTCCTTCTCGCGACGCACGGCGGTCTGTACCGCGTCGATCCGTCCGGGCCCACGCCTGTGGGGCCCGTCGTCGACCTCATGGGCTTCGCCGTGTCGCCCGGCGGCGCCTACCTCGCGTCCGGCCACCCCGGTCCCGGCGTCGACCTGGACCAGCCCGTCGGGCTCATCCGGTCCGAGGACGGAGGGCAGTCCTGGGCCGCGGTCTCCCGGGCCGGGGAGTCCGACTTCCACACCCTCACCGCGGGCCCCGGTGTCGTCGCAGGCTTCGACGGAGCCCTGCGCGTCGGCACCGACGGCTCCTCCTGGCAGCAACGGTCGATCCCGGCGCCGCCGCGCACGCTGTCGGCCTCGCCCACCGGTAGTCGGCTGCTCGCGACCACCGAGCAGGGTCTGCTCTCGTCCGACGACGAGGGCCGGACGTGGACACCGGTCACGACGCCCGATCTGCTCGTCACCGTCGCGTGGGCCGACGCCGACACCCTCGTCGGGGTGAGCGTCACCGGCTCCCTCGTCGTCAGCGAGGATGCCGGCGGAACCTGGGCGGCGGGCGGGTCGGTCGGTCAAGCCTCCGCGGTGTCCGCGACGAGCACCGCCGACGGGCTGGACGTCCTCCTCGTCGTCGGCGAGACCGTGGTGCGTACGACCGACTTGGGAGAGACCCTCGAACGGGTGGTCTGACCCCACTCGTCGCCAACGGACCGGCGCGGCAGGCGTCCTCACGGCGTCGTCGATGCCCGGAAGCCTCGCAGCCGCAGGCTGTTGGTCACGACGAACACCGAGGAGAAGGCCATGGCCGCCCCGGCGATCAGGGGGTTGAGCAGGCCGAGGGCCGCCAGCGGGATCGCGGCCACGTTGTAGGCGAACGCCCAGAACAGGTTGCCCTTGATCGTCGCCAGGGTGCGTCGCGAGAGCCGGATGGCGTCGACGGCGGCCGTGAGGTCGTCCCGCACGAGAGTGAGGTCCGAGGCCTCGATGGCGACGTCGGTGCCCGTGCCCATGCTGATCCCGAGATCGGCCGTGGCCAGCGCAGCCGCGTCGTTGACGCCGTCACCGACCATGGCGACGACCCGGCCGTCGGCCTGGAGGGCTCGCACGACGTCGACCTTGTCCTGGGGCAGGACCTCGGCGTGCACCTCGTCGATCCCGACCGCCGCGGCGACGGACCGCGCGGCGCGGTCGTTGTCGCCGGTCAGGAGGACCGGGCGCAGCCCGAGGTCGCGCAGTGCACGCACCGCGTCGGGGCTCGTCGGCCGCACCGTGTCGGCGACGACGAGGAGACCGCGGGCGACGCCGTCCCATGCGGCGAGGACGACGGTCGCGCCCTCCGCCTCGGACTCGGCCGCGACGGCGAGGAGCGCGTCGTCGACGGCGACGTCGTGCGCGTCCCGCACCCAGGAGGGTCGGCCGACGAGCACGACCCGGCCGTCCACGACACCCCGGACCCCGAGCCCGGCGGTCGAGGAGAAGTCCTCGACCCCGGGCAGCCGGCCCTCGACGAGGTCGCGCGCCCCGTCGGCCACGGCCCGGGCGATCGGGTGCTCCGAGGCACCCTCGACCGCGCCGGCCAGGCGGGCGACCTCGTCCCGCTCCTCCCCCGGGGCGGGCACGACCTCGACGAGCCGCATCCGTCCGCTCGTCACGGTGCCGGTCTTGTCGAGGACGACGGTGTCGACGACCCGGGTCGACTCCAAGACCTCCGGACCCTTGATGAGGATGCCGAGCTGCGCCCCGCGACCGGTCCCGACGAGCAGGGCGGTCGGCGTGGCGAGCCCCAGAGCACAGGGGCAGGCGATGATGAGCACCGCGACCGCGGCCGTGAAGGCCGCCGCCGCCGGGTGTCCCAGGAGCAGCCAGACGGCGAGGGTCGCCAGGGCCAGGACGATGACGACCGGCACGAACACAGCCGAGACGCGGTCCGCGAGCCGCTGAACCTCCGCCTTGCCGCTCTGCGCGTCCTCGACGAGCCGCGCCATCCGGGCGAGCTGGGTGTCGGACCCGACCCGGGTGGCCCGCACGACGAGCCGGCCGCCGGCGTTGACGGTGGCGCCGACGACGGCGTCCTCCGGACCCACCTCCACCGGGATCGACTCCCCCGTGAGCATGGACGCGTCGACCGCCGACGTCCCGGACTCGACGACGCCGTCCGTGGCGACCTTCTCACCGGGCCGGACGACGAACCGGTCCCCCACCGCGAGGTCCGACACGGGGATCCGGACCTCGGCCTCGTCCGTTCCGGCGCCGCGGAGCACGGCGACGTCCTTGGCGCCGAGGTCGAGCAGCGCGCGCAGCGCCGCGCCCGAGTCCCGCTTGGCCCGCGCCTCGAAGTACCGCCCGGCGAGGATGAAGACCGTGACCGCCGCCGCGACCTCGAGGTAGAGGTGCGGCTCGCTGCCGGCCGCGCTCGGCAGCAGCGTGAACTCCATCCGCATCCCGAGCTCGCCGGCCATCGTGAAGAGCAGCGCCCACAGCGACCACAGGTAGGCCGCGGCCACCCCGACCGAGATGAGGGTGTCCATCGTCGCCGCCCCGTGCCGGGCGTTCGTGACCGCTGCGCGGTGGAACGGCAACGCGCCCCACACGACGACCGGCGAGGCCAGGGTGAGCGTGATCCACTGCCAGCCGTCGAACTGGAGCCACGGCACCATGCTGAGGACGACAACCGGGGCCGCGAGGACCGCCGACACCACGAGCCGCTGCCGCCAGCCGGCCGCCTCGTCCGGTTCGCCGGCGGTCGCCGTGTCAGCGGGCGTCGCCGACGGCTCGGACGGCAGCTGTGCGGTGTAACCGGTGGCCTCGACCGTCGCGACGAGGTCGGCGGCGCTGATGCCGTCGACGAAGGTGACCCGCGCCTTCTCGGTGGCGTAGTTCACCGTCGCGGTGACGCCGTCCATCCGGTTGAGCTTCTTCTCCACCCGGGCAGCGCACGAGGCACAGGTCATGCCGCCGATCACGAGCTCGGTGTCGTGTGTCGCGGCGCCTGCGGTGACGTCGGTCATGACTGGTCTTCCTTCCTGGTGCGGCCGCCAGCGTGTGGGTCAGGACGTGAGGTGGTAGTCGCCCGCCTCGTCCAGCGCGGCGACCACGTCCTCCTGGTCGAGGGGCTCCGCGCTCGTGACGGCGACGGCGGAGGCGTCCCCGGGCACGAGGTCGATCGTCACTCCGGTGACGCCATCGATCCCGGACAGCTCCTCGGTGACGGCGTGGACGCAGTGGTCGCAGGTGAGGCCGGTGACGCTGTAGGTCTGGGTGGGCATGGTGGTGTTCCTCTCGATGGGTGGTGGTGCGGTCAGGAGCGGACGAGCCGGGCGATGGCGTCCGACGCCTCGGTCAGCTTGACCTCGGCCTCGTCACCTCCGGCCCGGACCGCGTCGGTGACGCAGTGCCGGAGGTGTTCGTCGAGCAGGCCGAGGGCCACGGTCTCGAGGGCCTTCGTGGCGGCTGCGACCTGCGTGAGGATGTCGATGCAGTACACGTCCTCGTCGACCATCCGCTGCAGACCGCGGACCTGGCCTTCGATCCGCCGCAGCCGGTTCTGCACCGCCTGCTTCTCCCCGATGTAGCCCGGGACCGTGTGTGCCATCTCCGCCTCCTCGCCTACCCCATGGGGGTATCACGAAGAAAGGTTATTACCCGTGGGGGGTATGCGTCAAGTGGCTCCCTCAGGGGCCCATCAGCAGGTCGGCCCGCCCTTGTTGTCGCACCTCGAGCGCGACCACGGCGACGGCGACGCCCAGCCACAGCAGGCGGCGAGCCCCCGAGGAAGGCGACCAGACCCAGGCCGGCCACCTCGACGTGAGAGCGCCGCACCCCGCGCGCAGCACCATGAGTCCCGCGGCCATGACAGCGGCAATGCCGAGCGGGTTGTACGTCCACGCGAGGCCGAGCTCGCCGCGAACGGTGAACACCGCCGCCCGCGTCGCTCCACACGTGGGACCCATGACACCCCAGCGATGAAGCGGTCCGTGGGTGTCGAGCGACGGCAGTCCGACCACGGCGAGCACGACGGCCGCCACCATGCCCCCGGTCGCGACGAGGGTCACCCAACGGTGGCGGTCGTGGTCCTCGACCGCCACCGGCCACCCGGACGGTCGTGGGACGGGTCCCAGGCGCACTCCCACGGTCCATCTCCTCCACGACACGACGACCGTCCTACTGTGCTGGAGCAGCCTTCGGGAGGTCGAGCGGGACCCGCAGATCTTCATCGCTTCTTGACGGGCCGCAAGCCGCGTCTCCATCTGTCCGCGTGATGGTGGAGCCATGGAGAAGAACGTGCTGAAGGCCATGCGACCGGAGGCGGCCCTCAGCGCCGCCTCGGCCGGGCCGGGAATCGGTGGCCTGCGCGGGTGGGGCGTCGCGGTCGCGCTCGTCGCTCTGGTGTCCCTCGCAACCTGGTGGACCACCCGACGGCGGCGACGATGACGCCGGACCCGCGCCCCCCGGTGAGCCGGCGCGCCGTGGTCGCCGCGGGCGGCCTGGGCGCGACCGCTGTCGCGCTCGGGGCCTGGGGCACCTGGCAGGCCGTGGGCAGATCCTCGACCGGCGGGGCCTCGTTCGCCGAGCCGCCGGTCAGTCGCAGCGCCGACGGACTGCTCAAGGTCGTGTTGGAAGCGGCGCCCGGCGTGACCCTGGCGGGGCGTTCCACCCACGCCCTGGGATACAACGGGCATTCGCCCGGACCCACACTCGTCGTCCGCCCGGGGGACCTGGTGCGGGTGACCCTGCGCAACCGGCTCGACCAGGCCACCAACCTCCACACGCACGGCCTGCACGTCTCCCCGGCCGGGAGGAGCGACAACGTCTTCCGCATCGTCGGCCCCGGCACGGACGCGGACTACAAGTACCGCATCCCCGACGACCACCCGTCGGGCACGTTCTGGTACCACCCGCACCACCACGGAACCGTCACCGACCAGGTCTTCGGCGGCCTGCTCGGCGCCATCGTCGTCACCGGACCCGACGAGCCGGTCGTCGACCGCGACCGGGTTCTCGTCGTCAGCGACACCACCCTCACGAGCGACGGCACCGTCGCTGGGGCCGGCCACATGGACGCCATGCTCGGCCGTGAGGGAGACCTCGTCCTTGTCAACGGGCTCCGGGAGCCGCGCATCGAGGTGACCGCCGGGACCACCGAGCGGTGGCGCGTCGTCAACACCTGCGTCTCCCGCTTCCTCGACCTCGAGCTCGAGGGCCGGCCCTGGCAGCTGCTCGGCTACGACGGCCAGGCTCTAAGCGCACCCCAGGAGCGGGACTCCCTGCTGCTCGCCCCGGGCAACCGCGTCGACGTCCTCGTCTCGCCCTCGGCCACCGGGTCGACGACACTCCGCAGCCGCAGCTACGACCGCGGGGACATGGGCATGGGTGGCGGCATGATGGGCGGCAAAGTCGACTCCTCCAAGGACGTCACGCTCGCGGCGGTCACCATCACTCCCGGGCCCGATGCCTCACGAGCCGTCTCATGGCGCGGCCCCGGGGTCCCCGCCCGCGACCTGCGCCGAACCTCGGTCGACCGGAGCCGCCGGCTGACGATGACCGGCGGCGGGATGGGCATGGGCATGACCGAGTTCGGCTTCGGCGGACGGACCTTCGACCCCGACCGGGTCGACCAAAAGCTCCGGCTCGGGACCGTCGAGGAGTGGACCATCACGAACACGACGACGATGGACCACCCCTTCCACCTGCACGTGTGGCCCATGCAGATCGTCGGTCCCGAGGAGTCTGCCGAGCCGGACTGGCGCGACGTCGTCATCGTGCCGGCGAACGGACAGGTCACCGTCCGCGTCGACGTGCGCGACCACCCCGGGCGGACGGTCTACCACTGCCACATCCTCGACCACGAGGACCTCGGGATGATGGGCGTCGTCGAGGCGGTCTGACGCCGTGGTCGCTACCCGAGGGTTCGGGTGGCGCGACGGGCGCGGGCCAGTCGGAGGATGCCGAAGCTCGTGGCCCAGACGAGGGCGAAAACGGCGACGAGGGCGAACCCGGCGAACTCCAGGTCAACCGACGTCGCCCAGGACAGCCCGGGAACATCGAGGCGCTGCGCGGTGAGCTGGAGCAGCAGCAGAACGCCGACGGCCAGCGCGACGACGACCGACAGGAGCGTCACGGTGGCGTTGTACGCGATCTTGCGCCCGGGGTCGACGAACGCCCAGCTGTACGCGCGAGACATCACGACGCCGTCGAGGCTGTCGAACAGCAGCATGCCGGCCGCGAACAACGTCGGCAGCACGAGAATTGCGTACCAGGGAAGGGTGTACGCGGCCGTCCCGCCTGCGAGGACCAGCAGGGCGACCTGTGTCGCGGTGTCGAAGCCCAGTCCCATGAGCAGGCCCACCGGATAGATGTGCCACGGCTTGTCGACCCGCTGGACGGCCCGGTGGAAGAGGCGTGCTAACAGCCCTCGCTGGTGCAGGTGGTGCTCCAGCGCAGCCTCGTCGAACGAGCCGGCTCTCCAGTGGCGGTAGGCGTGGACGATGCCGAAGAAGGCACTCAGGTTCAGGAGCCCGATCGTGATGAGGAAGATTCCCGCCGCCAACGTCCCGACCAGACCGAGACTGCTCTGCAGGGTCGAGCTCTCGTCCTGGACGGGGCCCGCGAGGGCCCGCACGCCCACCGCGAGGAGGAAGGACAGCCCGAAGACGACACTGGAGTGGCCCAGCGCGAACCAGAACCCGGTGTCGAGAGCCCGCTTCCCCTCGCCCACGAGCTTGCGGGTGGTGTTGTCGATGACCGCGATGTGGTCGGCGTCGAAGGCGTGGCGTGCGCCCAGCAGGAACGCCGTGACTCCGAGCCCGACCCCGAACACGCCCGCGTCGCCGACCTCGTACCCGCGCGGCGCGATGACCAGGAGGAGAACTCCCCAGCCAACGGCGTTGACGAGGAGGACCGCCGAGACGACTCGGACCAGGACCACCCGCTCGCTGGCCGTCCAGCGTCGTCGGTCGGTGGCGGTCGGCACACCCCCACCTTATTGCAGGGTATTCGCAACAGGGCGGGAAGCTGTTGCACGACCCGGGCACCACCCACGGCCGGACCCCGGCCCCCACGACGACGGTGGAAGACCACGAGCTGTCCACGGGGAAACATCAACGCGGTGCGAGCACCGCGGTCATCACCCTCCGGCGTCATGCTCCACGCTGCGGCCACTGGCCTCCCAGGCGTCCATCCCGCCCTGGAGCTCCACGACGTTCGTATACCCCAGACCCGCAAGAGTGCGCGCCGCGTCACTGCTCATCCGTCCGCTGCGGCAGTAGACGGCGATCAGGGTCGCAGTATCCGCGGGAAGCCGCTCGCGTTCGTCGCGGATCCGGTCGAAGGGGACAAAGACGTCGGTCCCGGGGATCTCACCCTCGTACGGCGTGTGGACGTTCACCGCCGTCACGCTCGGCCTCCTGATCATCTCGGCGAACGCAGCCGGCTGGAGCAGCCGAGCCGCCGGGGAGTCGGTGGTCGTCGGCGTCTGCGCGTCGGCCTCGCAGCCTGTCGCACCCACCGCCGCGAGGGGCAGGACGAGCACCAGCGCTCGACGGGACATCCTGTCACTCGTCCTCGCCTCGTCGATGGCTACCCTCCTGCGTCTGCGCTTCGCGGTCCTGACCCTTGGCTTTCAGGAGCTGAGGAGCTTCTTCATCGTCGCGATCTCCGCAGTCTGCGCCTTCTCGATCTGTCCCGCCAGAGCGACGGCGTCGGCGTCGGCGCCGTCAGACATCTCGGTACGTGCCATCTCGATGGCGCCCTCGTGATGAGCCACCATCATCGTGAGGAACCGGGTGTCGAAGTCCGCTCCGGAGGCCTTGGAAAGGGACGCCATGTCGGCGGTGCTCATCATCCCGGGCATCGAGCCCGACATGTCCATGCCGCTCATGTCGGCCGGTACCGGCCGACCCCACGCGGTCAGCCACGCGGACATCGTCTTGATCTCCGGGCCCTGAGCGTCCTTGATCTGCGTCGCCAACGCCTTGACCTCCTGACGCTTTGCCCGGGTGTCCGCGAGCTCCGCCATCTCGACGGCCTGACGGTGGTGGGAGATCATGTCGGTCGCGAAGCTGACGTCGGCGTCGTTGAACGTCGCTGACGTCGTCGCGGACAACGAGGACGTCGACGCCGAAGATGACGCCGCACCGTCACTCACCGTGCCGCTGCACGCTGTCAACGCGACGGCCGCGAGCGTCAGCGAAACAGCCAGGGTCTTGGGTGCCACGCGGGCTCCTTCGGGAAGAGGACCCGCGATCGCGAGCCAGGTTCGGTGGCGGTCCACCCGCCGGTGGTCCCAGTGTGCGGACCGTTCCCCGGCCGCCACCCCACCCGAACCATGAAGACTTCATGTAGATGCGGCTCCGAAAGTGCCATGGCCCGGCTTGACGGAATCTCAACACGATGTCGCTGCTCTCTTCACACGCGAACGCCACGGTGGAGCGCGTGTTCGAGGTCACGGGAAGTATCGGGTCGCTCCTCGCCGCCGGGGTGGCGCTCTCCCTCCTGTGGGGCGCTGTGGTCTACGCCGTGATCCGCTGCGTCGACACTCAGCCGAAGGCGGGAAGAGGATCGGCCGCCCCGTCGGTTGCCCCGTCCGTCGGCAGCCATCGGCGCTTCCGTGCCCGGCCGTTCCAGCCCGGACGAGGCGGTCGGCAGTGACCGGCCACGCAGCCGACATCGCTCGACGTGGGCTGTTGGGCCTGGCCGGGAGCACCGCCGTGGCGGCGCTGGCCGGGTGCTCTCCGGATCCCCACTCTGTCGCCGCGCAGGCGAAGGCCGGCGACCAGAAGGGCTACGTGTCCGGTGACGGCGCTGTGGAGACCGTCCGTGCGGTGGACCGGGCCGAGCCGGTGACGATGTCGGGTGAGCTGCTCGACGGCACGGCGTGGGACATCACCTCGACCCGCGGGACGGTGTTGGTTCTCAACGTCTGGGGGTCGTGGTGCCCGCCGTGCGTGGCGGAGGCGCCTGGGCTTCAGAAGGCCTGGGAGAGCGTTCAAAAGAAGTCGCTGCCCGTACAGTTCATGGGCATCGACTTCCGCGAGGAGGCTGCACGCGGGGCGGCGTTCAACCAGAAGTACGGGATCACCTACCCGAGCTTGTCCGACGAGGCGGGGGTGCTGATCCTGCGGTTGCAAGGCAAGGCGCCGACAGTGCCGACCACACTGGTGCTGGACCCGAAAGGCCGGATCGCGGCCCGGGTCAACGGCACCGTCGATGCGACCACGTTGACGGGCCTCGTCGACGACGTGGTCGCGGAGTCGTGACGCAGATCCTGGCCGTCGCCACCGGTGACGCGGTGGCGACCGGCGCGCTGCCGCTGGCCGTGGCCGTCGCCGCCTTGGCCGGGCTCGTCTCGTTCGCCAGCCCGTGCGTGCTGCCGTTGGTCCCGGGGTTCCTGGGTTACGTGACGGGGCTGACCGGTCAGGGCTCCGATGCGGAAGCGGTGAAGTCCGGGCGTGGCCGGGCGGTACTGGGCGCTCTGCTGTTCGTGGTGGGCTTCACGGTGGTGTTCGTCCTGGGTGCGGTGTTCGTCACCTCGGCCGGTCGGGTCCTGGTGGAGCACCGGGTGCTGCTGTCACGGGTCGGTGGCGGGGTCGTGGTCCTCATGGGTCTGGTCTTCCTCGGCGTGGGCAGCGGCCGGGAGGCGCGGATCCGCTGGCGACCACGGGCAGGGCTCGCGGGATCGCCTGCGCTCGGGGCGGTGTTCGCCCTGGGGTGGGCGCCGTGTACCGGTCCGACGCTGGCCGCGGTGCTGGTCATGGCCAGCACGTCCGTGGACCCACAGGTGGGCCGGGGCGCCACCCTGGCCGTCGCGTACGGCCTTGGACTCGGGCTGCCGTTCCTCCTCGTGGCCGCCGGACTGGACCGCGCCGGCCGGGCGTCCGCCTGGCTGCGACGTCACCACCGTCCCATCCAGATGTTCGGCGGGGCCATGCTCATCCTCGTCGGGCTACTCCTTGTCACCGGCATGTGGGAGACCCTCAACCGTTGGGTCCAGACCGAGCTCGTCGCCGGCTTCCAGGTCTCGCTGTGAGCACCGACCAGCGCCCCACCGGGCCGGCGTCAGACGCCCACGGGCCGGCCCCCGGCGGTCCCGTGATGCAGCCTCGGCTCGGGCTCGTCGGGTGGCTGCGGTTCGTCTGGCGGCAGCTGACGTCGATGCGCACCGCGCTGCTGCTCCTGCTGCTCCTCACGGTCGCCGCGATCCCGGGCGGTACCTTTCCCCAGCGCTCGATCGACGCCGCCCGTACCGCGCAGTGGATCACCGACCATCCGACCACCGGGCCCGCGCTCGACCGCCTCGGCTTCTTCGAGGTGTACGCCTCACCGTGGTTCGCCGCGATCTACCTCCTGCTTTTCGTCTCGCTCATCGGCTGCGTCGCCCCACGCTCACGGATCCACTGGCGGCAGGTACGGGCCCGCCCACCGCGAGCGCCGCGGCGGCTCGACCGGCTGGGCGCCCATCGCGAGCTGGAGATCGACGGGCACCCCGACGAGGTCCGCGAGCGACTGCGGACCACCCTGCGGCGTCGGCGCTACCGGATCCACGCGTACGACGACGCGACGCTGTCGGCCGAGAAGGGTCACCTCAGGGAGACGGGCAACCTCGTCTTCCACCTCGCCCTCATCGGCGTCCTGATCGGCGTTGCCTGGGGTCACCTCCTCGGCTGGAAGGGCGACGTCATCCTCCCCGTGGGCCAGACGTTCGCCAACACCCTGTCGCGCTACGACACCTTCAGCCCCGGCCCAATGGTCGACGTCAACCACCTCGACCCGTTCACACTCACCCTGGACGAGTTCGCCGTCTCCTTCGAGACCAAGGACCGCGGGCGGGGACAGTTCGGCGCCCCACGTGACTTCACCGCCACCACCCGCTTCACCCCCGCCTCCGGACCGGCCCGAGAGGTCGACATCAAGGTGAACCACCCGCTCGAGAGCGGTGGCGGCACGGTCTTCCTCCTGGGGAACGGGTACGCCCCCCACGTCACCGTGAAGAGCGCCGACGGCAGGGTTCTCTACTCCGACGCCACCCCGTTCCTCGCCCAGGACAACAACTACACCTCCGTCGGGGCCATCAAGGTCCCCGGCGCCCAGCCCGAGAGCTGGGGTTCGCCGGCTTCTTCCTGCCCACCGGCGTCATCGACCAGCAACAGGGGCCGCACTCGGTCTTCCCCGACGCCCTCGACCCCCAGCTCGCCCTCACCGCCTTCTCGGGCACCCTGTTTCCCGGCGGGGCACCGCAGTCCGTGTACACGCTCGACACCGCACAGATGACCGCGCTCCCCGGCAAGGACGGCGCCGACCAGCTGCGCATCCTCCTACGCCCTGGTGACACCTACGACCTGCCCGGCGGTCGCGGGTCGATCACCTTCGACGGCGTCGAGCGCTTCGCCGGCCTGTCCATCCGCACCGACCCCGGCAAGACCCTCACCCTCGTCTCGGCCCTGCTCGCGCTCGCCGGACTCGTCCTCAGCTTCGTCGTCCGACGTCGCCGGTTCTTCGTCCGGGTACGCCCCGCCGACGACCCTGCCCGAACGGTCGTGGCCGTGGGGGGTCTCGCCAAGGACGACGACACCGCCATGGACGACGAGGTCGCCGACATCATCCTCTCCGTGAAAGGAACGCCATGACCGAATCGACCTGGGCCGCGCTCTCCGACTACTCCGTCTTCTCTGCCCTCCTCGTCCTGTCGGGCGCGCTCGTGGGATACGTCGTCCACCTCGTCCGAACCGCGCCTCGGGAGGACACCACATCGGACGGCGCCATGACCTCCGCTCCACGCGTGACGCAGCAACAGCTCGTGGATCCTGCCGGGGCGCCGACCCCCGACGGCGAGAGCTCGGGCCCCGGGCTCGTGGGGGTCGCGACGACGGACGGGCCCGACCACGAGACCGGACGTCCCGACCCCGGGCCTGGTCGACGGGCATCCGGCATCGCCTGGATGCTCACCCTGCTGGGTACCGCCCTCGTCGTCGCCGGGGTCGTGCTGCGCGCCCTGGACGTCCACCGGTGGCCGCTCGGCAACATGTACGAGTTCGCGCTCGCCGGCGCCATGTTCACCCTCCTGGCGTACATCGCCTGGTCGACCCGGCGGGATCTGCGGTGGCTGGGCGCCTTCGTCCTGGCGCCCGTCCTCGCCGTCCTCGGGTCGGCCGTCACTATCTGGTACACGGAGGCATCCCAGCTCATGCCGTCACTGCGGTCGTACTGGCTCGCCGTCCATGTCACCGTCGCGACCATGACGGTCGCCGTCTTCACCCTCGGCGCTGCGCTCGGGGCCCTGTACCTGATCCAGGACCGGATCGAGACCGGCGGCTCCGCGCGTGGCCGCCGCTCCTTCATGAGACGGCTTCCGACGGCGCAGGCTCTCGAGCGGCTCGCCTACGCCGCGCACGTCGTCGCCTTCCCGATGTGGACCTTCACCGTCATCGCCGGCGCCATCTGGGCCCGGCAGGCCTGGGGCTCGTACTGGAACTGGGACCCCAAGGAGGTGTGGAGCTTCGTCATCTGGGTCGCCTACGCCGCCTACCTCCACGCCCGCGCCACGACCGGCTGGAGGCGCCAGAACGCCACCTGGATCGCCCTGGCCGGCTTCGGCGCCGTCATCTTCAACTTTGCCGTCGTCAACGTCTTCATCGTCGGCATGCACTCCTACTCCGGCCTGTGACCGGCATCGACCGGCCCGAGGGCGGGACCCGCTGATGACGACGCTCGAGACCACGGCCGGGGTCCTGCTCGTCGGGCTCGTGCTCCGGGACATCTTCCACACCCTCTTCCACCCGAGCGGCTTCGGGACCATCGCCCGCAGCACCTTCGTCTCCGTGTGGCGAGGGACCCGGTTCGCCTGGCGCCGGGGTCGCGGGCCGGAGCTCGCCGGTCCGGCCGCCCTCGTTCTCGTCATCGCCCTCTGGGCCCTCGGCGTGGTCGGCGGCTTCGCGCTCGTCTACCACCCACGCCTGGAGTCGTTCACCGTCGACCACGGGCATCCGGCCGCGACGACCTTCGGCACGGCCCTCTACGTCTCGACGGTCGCCGTCAGCACCCTCGGGCTAGGGGACGTCGTTCCGGCCGACGGACCCATGCGGACGGCCATCGTCCTCGAGGCGCTGATCGGGTTCCTCCTCCTGACCGCGGCCATCTCGTGGGTCCTGCAGCTCTACCCCGCCCTCACCCGACGCCGGGTCCTCGCCCGCAGCCTGCACACCCTGCACCGCACTCGCTACACCGACCACCTACGAGCGGGGTCCGGCCCGAGCGACGCGGTCCTGCTGGACGGCCTGATACAGCAGCTCGCCACTGCCGCTGTCGACCTGGAGCAGTACCGCGAGTCCTACTACTTCCGGGAGTCGCAGCGCGAGACCGCCCTGGCCGCCGCCCTCCCCGTGGCCCGTGCCGTGGCCGACCGCGCCTGCGCCCCGTCGGCGCACGTCGAGTGCCGACGCGCAGGACGACGACTCCGGGCGGAGCTCGACACCTTCCAGCACCAGGTCGCCGACGTCATCGGTGCTTCGGCGGACGACGACCCGATCGGCGCGTACGCAGCCGATCACGAGCACAGACCGTTCATCGACCACGCCGCACTCGACGACGCGTGACCCGGCGCGGTGCGAGTCCGTCAACGGTCGAGCCGACCCGCTTCCTGGTCCACCGTCGCCGACCACCACGGCGGCAGCTGCGCGATCCTCGTGCGGCTGGCGTGGGCCAGGGACACGAACGCCGCCACGCTCAGAGCCGCCATCGCCGCGAGATCCCAACGATCCTCGGCGTAGTGAGCGATCCCGGCAGGAACCAGCAGAGCACCCGTCCCACCCGCAATGACGACCGGCCAACAGACCGGCGGGAGCCGCTTGCGCAGACTGGCGACCACGAAGACCGTTGAGAGCAGCAGCGCTACAGCGACAAAGAAACTGTGGCCAAGTATCACCGACGGGTGCCCGGCTCAGCGCGGCCGGCCAGGACCGCCCCGATGACGAAGACCGCGCCGGCCGCCGGATAGCCGGCCACGAGGTCGACGAGTCCCGACGGGCTGCTCGTCAGATGTGCCCCGACGTGGACGATCGCCACGACGGCGGCGACGCCCATGAGCACCTTGCCGGCCAGGACCAGGCGCCGGTGCCTCCGGTACTCCTGCACTGCCGATCCGTGCGCTTCTGGCATGTGCCCGTCCTCCTGTTTGTGGTCGTTCGGTCCGCCGTCAGACCCGCGATGACGAGGGCGAGGAGAGCGGCGACGGGTCGAGCCTCACATGTCGACGTCACGCAGCGGTCACGGCAACGGTGCATCCCGACCTTCTTGACGAAACGTTCATGGTTCCTCAACGCCGCCCGAGGAACGGTCTGCGAGCGTCGGATCGTCCGACACCCAGACAGGAGCCCGCGCCATGTCCTACGCACTGTCCGTCACGACCGACGGCCCCTTCGACGACACCCTGACACGGACCCGGTCCGCCCTCGAGGACCAGGGCTTCGGCGTCCTCACAGAGATCGACATCGCCGAGACCCTCGCGGCGAAGACCGGCGAGACGATCCCGGGCCAAGTGATCCTCGGGGCGTGCCGCCCGCCGCTGGCCCTCGACGCTCTTCGAGCGGAGCCTGGTATCGGCCTCCTCCTGCCCTGCAACGTCGTCGTCCGGGAGGCGGACGACCGGGTGCTCGTCGAGGCCATGGATCCGGAGGTCATGGTGCAGGTCACCGGCAACCAGGACCTGCACGGCGTGGCAGCCGACGCGCGGGCCCGTCTCGAGGCTGCCCTGACCTCGATCACCGCCTGACCGCGCCGCTCACAATTCCACGCTCGACCACGGTCCCACCGTGGTCGAGTTCCCTGTCGCATGGAGCTCGTTAGTGGCCCGCCCCGATCGTCCCTCCCGTGCCCGGCTCGAGAAGCTGAAGAACCAGCAGCGCGCCCGCGAACGCCGCACTCGGTGGCTCTGGGTCGGCGGCACCTCCCTCGCCGTGTTGGCCATCATCGCCGTCGTCGTGTTCACCGTGGCGCGCGACGTGGCGACCCGCCCCACGCTCGACGCTGTGAGCACCTACGAGCCGAGCAGGAACCACGTCACGACCCCCGTGACCTACAAACAGTCGCCGCCCGTCGGCGGAGACCACAACCCCGTCTGGCTCAACTGCGGCGTATACGACAAGCCCGTCCCCAACGAGAACGCCGTGCATTCCCTCGAGCACGGCGCCGTATGGGCCACCTACTCCCCCGACCTGCCTGCCGGGCAGGTCGACAGCCTCGTCTCCAACCTTCCAGCGGACTACGTGATCGTCTCCCCCTACAAGGGGCTTCCATCTCCCGTCGTCGCCTCCGCCTGGGGAACCCAGCTCGCCCTGGACGGCGTCGATGACCCCCGGCTCGCCGAGTTCATCCGGGAGTACCGCCAGGGACCGCAGACCCCCGAGCCCGGCGCCACCTGCAGCGGGGGAACCGACGGGAGCACCGCACCGCAGACCGGGTGACGGCCCCCGCGTCGGATTGCGGCTTAGCGGACTGCCGGCGACGATCACGCCGCGCGAACGAGAGCGAACACCGCGCCGAGCCGCGCGGTGAAGGTGCCGATGCTCACCCCCTACTCGAGATGGGGGCGACGAGCATCGTGGCAGTCGGACCCCGGGGTCCGAATGCGACGGCGCCACCGCCGCCCTTGCCCGACCAGTGACAGCATTCTCCCGGAAACACAGGAGCCGTCACCATCGCTTAGTATCTGCGTATGCGCGCAACTTCGCAGACACCTGATCTTCCCGACGAGCAGGTCGAGCTCGCCGTCGAGGTCTTCCGAATGCTGGCCGACGGCACGCGGGTGCGCCTGCTGTGGTCCCTCCTCGAGGCCGAGCGGTCGGTCACCGAGCTGACCGCGATGGTCGGCAAGCCGGGACCCGCCGTCTCCCAACATCTGGCCAAGCTCCGGATGGCACGGCTCGTCCGCACCCGCCGCGACGGCAACCAGGTGTTCTACCGGGTGGAGAACGAGCACGTCGCCAGCCTCGTGCGGGACGCGGTCCACAACGCCGAGCACGCGACCGACGGCGTCCCCGCTCACCACCGCGGCGCCGTCACGCCCTTAACGGAGAGCGCGCGATGAGCCGGCCCGGCGGAGCTCCCGACCACGACCACGACCACGACCACGACCACGACCACGACCACGACCACGACGGATGGTGGGAGCAGCTGTCGCACGTCGTTACACCGCACTCGCACGACGCGCCCGACTCCGTCGACTCCGCCTTAGAGGCGAGCGCGCGAGGGATCCGGGCGGTCAAGCTGAGCCTGGTCGGGCTGGGCACCACGGCCATCTTCCAGCTCGTCGTCGTCGCCTGGTCCGGGTCCGTCGCCCTCCTCGCGGACACCATCCACAACTTCTCCGACGCCCTCACCGCCGCGCCGCTATGGATCGCGTTCGTCATCGGTCGGCGCGCCGCCACCCGCCGCTTCACCTACGGCTTCGGTCGGGCCGAGGACCTCGCCGGGCTCTTCGTCATCGCGATGATCGCCCTGTCCGCCGTCCTCGCGTGCTGGCAGGCCATCGACCGGCTACTCGACCCTCGACCGATCAGCAACCTCGGCTGGGTCGCCGCCGCGGGCTTCATCGGCTTCCTCGGCAACGAGGCGGTCGCGCTGTTCCGTATCCGCGAAGGGCGGGCCATCGGCTCTGGCGCGCTCGTGGCGGACGGGCACCACGCCCGCACCGACGGGCTGACCTCCCTCGCGGTCCTCGTAAGTGCAGGCGGGGTCGCGCTGGGCTGGCAGTGGGCCGACCCAGTCGTCGGGCTGCTCATCACCGTGGCGATCCTCTTCGTCCTGCGGACCGCGGCGCGGGACGTCTTCCGCCGGCTCATGGACGCGGTCGACCCCGATCTCGTCGACAAAGCCGAAGCTGCTCTGTCACGCGTCGACGGCGTCCGCTCCGTGCGGCTGGTGCGGATGCGCTGGATCGGACACGAGATCCACGCCGACGCCGACCTGGACGTCGACCCACGTGCGACCCTCGACGAGGCACATCGCGTCGCGCATGCGGCCGAAGATGCACTGACGGCCGAAGTGCCGCGGCTCACCACTGCGGTCGTCCACGCGTACCCGGCTCAATCCCACGACGAGGCGCACACCGACGATCCGCAGCCCTCGCCGCGGCCCTGACTGACCCAAGAGCGCGACTTCGGCCGAGCTGCGTGTGTCGGCCACGCCGGACACGGACCGGCCGTTCCGTCGACCCTGGCGACCTCGCCGCTGAGCTCGACCGGGTCCGAGCCGACTACAACAAGATCCGGCTGTACGCCTCCATCGGCTACGCCCCCTCGACGACGAACACGAGGGCCGCAGCCACGCCATTCGCAAGGCCCGCCGAGACGGACTCAAGTCGCCGTGCCGAAGCGATGGCCGAATGAGCCTCCGCCACCACGAGGCGCGTGTACGCGGCTCCTGGTACCCGAGGACGACAGCAGTCGGCGTCCTCGGACTCTGCTGGTAGACCTGGCGACAGACGAAGCGGGTAGAGGACACAGCCGACGACGACGGGCTCGCCAGGGCAGCATGCTGAGCACCACGACCGGGGCGGCGAGCACGGCCGACACGAGGAGCCGCTGCCGCCATGCGGCGGCTCGTCCGGCGCGTGCCGGTCGGTCGACCCGCCGTCGGCATCTGGCGAGGCATCCGGCGGCAGATCTGCCGTGTAGCCGGTGGCCTCGACCGTCGCGACGAGGTCGGCGGCACTGACTGATGCCGTCCACGAACGAGACCCGGACCTTCTCGATGGCGTACTTGACCGTTGCGGTGACTCCATCCATCCGGTTGAGCTTCTTCTCCACACGGGCCGCGCACGAGGCGTCGGTCATCCCCCCGATGACCAAGCTGGGTCTCGTGGGTCGTGGCGCCCGTGGTATGGCTGGTCATCAGAGCCTCCCTCCCCGGCCGTCGCCGACCGACGCGTCAGGACGCGAGGTGGTAGTCGCCCGCCTCGTCGAGGGCGGCCGCGACGGCCTCACGGTCCAGGGGTCCGGCGCTAGTGACCATGACGGCTGAGGTGTCCCCCGGCACGAGGTCGATGGTGACTTCACTGACGCCGTCGAGGCCGGACAGCTCGCTGGTCAAGGCCTGGACGCAGTGGCCGCAGGTGAGGCCGGTGACGCCGTAGGTCTGAGAGGTCATGGGGGATGTCCCGGCGGTGAATCGGTCGCCGGTCAGGAGCGGACGAACCGCGCGATGGCGTCGGAGGCCTCCGTCAACTTGACGTCGACCTCCTCACCGCCGGCACGGACCGCGTCGGTGACGCAGTGCCGCAGGTGCTCGTCGAGGAGGGCGAGGGTCACGGTCTCCGGGGCCTTGCTGGCCGCGCCGGCCTAGGTGAGGATGTCGATGCAGTAGACGTCCTCGTCGACCATGCGCTGCAGTCCGCGCACCTGTCCCTCGATGCGCCGCAGCCGGTTCTGGACCGCCTGCGTCTCACCGATGTACCCGGGAACGGTGTGGGCCATGGCTGCCTGCTCAGTCGTACCCATATGGGGTGCGCGACTTTGACCGTACTACCCTCTAGAGATATACCTGAACAGCGCTGGCTTAGGGACCCATGAGCAGGTTGGCACGCCCTTGCTGCCGCACCTCGAGCATGACGAGAGTGGCCAGGGCCACCAGCCACAGCACCCGCCGAGCCCTCGGCGACAGCGACAGCGCCCACGCCGGCCAGCGCCTCGTGCTGATCCCCCAGAGGGCCCGGGCGGTCATCAGACCCGCACCCACCACCGCCGCGATCCCCAGCGGGTTGTACGTCCACGCCAGTCCCAGCTCACCCCGAGCCGTGAACATCGCCGCCCGGGTGGCCCCACAGGTCGGCCCCATGATTCCCAGCCAGTGCAACGGGCCGTGGGTGTCCACCGGCGGCAGACCGACGAGCGCCATGGCGGCCGCAGCCACGACTCCGAGGAGCGCCAGAGAGGTCAGCCACCGGTAGCGGTCGTGCCTCTCAACCGTGAGCAGCCGCCCAGGAGTGCGCCTTTCGGGGGTCCGTTCCCTTGCGTCGACCATCGATGCCTCTCCGTCCGGGGCCACAAACACCCGCGCCAACATGCTGACAGTCCCACCGCGTCGAGCGAACAGCAGCTAGCTGTACTCGGCCGGGACGTTGGTGACGCGTAGGCGTTGACGAGGAGGAGAACCTCCGGGTGAGGTGTGGATTGTCTAGGTCCTACACCGCCCGGAGGTTCTCGTGGCCCACGCTAACGCTCGTCTGAATGTTCATGGTCGTCGTCTTCTGGTGGACCGGGTCCGTCGCCAGGGGTGGGCGGTGGCGCATGCGGCGAAGGCGATGGGGATCTCGCGTCAGTGCGCCCACCGGTGGGTGGCCCGCTTCGATGCCGAGGGCGAGGCCGGGCTGGTGGATCGGTCCTCCCGGCCGAGGTCGAGCCCACGCCGCACCAGCGCAGCGGTTGAGGCCGCGATCCTGGCTGCCAGGGTCGAGCACCGCCGCGGGCAGGACTGGCTCGGGCCCGAGCTGGGCGTGCCGGCCCGCACCGTCAGCCGCGTCCTGCGCCGCCACCACGTCCCGCTCCTGCGGGTGCTGGACCCACTCACCGGCGAGGTGATCCGCGCCAGCAAGTCCACCGCGGTCCGCTATGAGCGGGACCGGCCCGGGGAGCTGGTCCATGTCGACGTCAAGAAGATCGGGAAGATCCCCGACGGTGGCGGGTGGCGCGCCCACGGCCGCTCGATGGGGTCGAGCGCGGCGAAGAAGAAGGCCCGGATCGGGTACGACTACGTGCACTCGATGGTCGATGACCACTCCCGCCTGGCCTACAGCGAGATCCTGCCCGATGAGAAAGGAGCCACCTGCGGGGCCTTCATCCAGCGTGCCGCGGCCTACTTCGCCGAGCACGGCATCCCCGTCATCGAGCGGGTCATCACCGACAACCACTTCAGCTACCGCAAGAGCAACGACGTCGCGGCCGCGATGACCGCTCTGGGCGCGAAGCACAAGTTCATCCGCCCCCACTGCCCCTGGCAGAACGGCAAGGTCGAACGCTTCAACCGCACCTTGGCCACCGAATGGGCCTACCGACAAGTCTTCACCAGCAACCAAGCCCGCGCCGACGCCCTTGCCCCCTGGCTCGAGCAGTACAACACTCAACGACGCCACACCGCCCTCGGCGGACTCCCACCGACCAGCCGCCTGTCACCAACCTGATGGCCGGGTACAACTAGCGCTTGTCCGTCGAACACGTGTTCGGTACACTGAGGCATGGACACAGAGACCCTCTCCCGCCGCATTGCGGGGCTGCGCGAGGAGTGCGCGCGGCTGGGTCGTGAGCTGGCCGAGTCGGGTCAGTCGCTGTCGGAGGACGAGGCGTTCGAGCTGGCGGGGCAGCTGCAGGGCGTGGTCAACTCGGCCGAGGGCGCGACGGCTCTGGCGGGGGCCTGGGCGTTCTTCGATGGCTACGACATCTGTGGCGAGCCGCTGCGTCACCGTCCTCGCGGCCAGTGAGGGAATGACCCGACCCGCCCTTCCTTCCTCCCCCGCCATGCGACTACTCGCCGCCCTGGAAGTCGTAGGTGCGTGGGACGTCGACCTGCTGGTCCTGGGGACCGAAGACCAGTGCGATCTCCTGTCGGGGACGCAGCTGGATCTGCGCCGGGTCCCCGGTGACCGCGTCCCCGTCGACGTAGGCGGTCAGGGCGTTCTCGTTGCCGGCCCGCAGTCCACCGATCTGGTCGGTGGTGAGCGGGACGTCCCACTCGGTGAACAGCTGCCCCAGGGTGAAGACCTCGCCCTTGGTGGTGGCTTCGATGTGGATGACGCCGTCGTCGGTGTGCGTGTGCAGTGGGGCCATGGCGCCGGAGCCGGAGTCGATCCCGAGGTTCGCCGGGACGGACACGGGCTCGCCGTCGACGATGACGTCGAGGTGGGCGTGGTAATGCTCAGCCATCCCCATCCGGAACGGGAGGCCGGCGGACGCGACGAGCTTCTCGACGTCCCGGGTCGGGGCGGGCCATGGGGGCCCGGAAGTTGCGCTCTGACCGCTGCCGCCTGCCAGCTCCGTCGTCGTCTGCGTGCTGCTCGAGGCCGACGTCCGGACGGCAGCGACCCCTCCGACCGTAGCGGCGACAGCGAGCACGGCGAGCGCAAGCCCCATCGCGATGCGTCGGCGGCGTTGCCTCTCGACTGCCTCGCGATGAGCTGCGGCCGCCTTCTCGCGTGCGGTGTCGGCATGCGTCTCGTCGACTGGTGCGGGCTGGTGCACGTACGGTTCCCTCCTCGAATCGGCGTGACTCCCGGAGGGCGGCACGAATGATCATCTACTATCTTACATAGGAGTTCGGCGCACCTGGCGCAGGCGGGACCCGGGAGGCGCACCGTCGATCGCGTAAGGAGCGCGGTCGGCGCGATAACGAGCCGTGCGAAGGTCCGTGGACGTCCCGGCAACACTGCCGATGGAGTGCCTCGCGCCAACGTGTTCAGGCCTCCGACCGCGACAGGAGGGCGGGGTACCGGCGTCGCGCCCTGCGTCTCTACCGCTTCCGCAGAGTCTCGAGGCGCCGACGGTACTCGTCCTCCTCGATTTGGCCTCCGGCGAACAGCGCGCGGAGCTCGCCCTCGGCCCTGTCTCCGTGACCACCAGCCTGCGAGCCGTTGATGAGGCTACGCACCAGCCAGACCGCGGCGAGTACGGCGAGGACGAGCACGACCAACCCGACGAGACCCCAGAGGGCCATCGCCCATCCCATTCCCATTCCCATTCCCATGTCCGTTCCCATATCCGTTCCTGTTCTCTCGAAGGGTTCTCGGTGGTGGCGCCGGACGGCGCCGAGCCACGGTCAGCAGGGCCGAGGCCGCAGCCGTTGCTCTGTGTTCTGCTCTCGTTCTTGGGCTGGCGCTTTCGCGACGCAGCGCCCGTCAGCGGGTGAACGGCGTGCTCACCCGTTGAGGGTCACCAACGCCACGGCGAGGAGCGAGGTCGACAGCAGGATGGTCACAAGCCTCCCTCGAACCGTGTGCGGGTCTCCCCGGAAAGGGAACAGGAGCTGGCGGACCAGCGTGTAGGCGGTGACCGCGACGGCGAACACCGATCCCGGCGCGCCTACCCCGACCAGGACGGCTGTAAGGCTGGCCGCGCCGATGGCTGCCCCCGCTGCGGACTCGTACAGTTGCACGGGGATGCGTCGGATCCGCAGACGGCGGTCGGAGGAGACCAGGCCCCCCCGCGAGGTGGTCGGACGGCCTACGCAGCAGCCGGTCAGCCAGCATCCCGGACGACCCACGGCGATACCGAAGAAGACTCCTGGCGCGGTGATGTCCAGGACGGTGCCGGTGGGAAGACCCCTGAGCTGCGAACCGGCGGCGAGCACGGCGAGAGCGGCCAGCAGGAAGCCCTGGATGCAGGCGCCGGAGCGCAAGAAGTCCTTCAGGCCCTTGCGGTGCTGAGCGAGGTACCACAGCTTGCCCCCGAGGAACCCCACCAGGCAGGCGAATGCGGACAGGGCGAGGACGGCAGCCACGTCCAGGCCCGCTCGTGCGGCGAGCACGGCCTGCGCGACGAGCGCGACGGCCGCGCCAGACCCCACCAGCAAGGGCCACGCCCACAGCCGCACCCCTACCCCCTGCGCCAGCGGAGCGAAGCGACTTCTGGTCTGGATCATCCGCGTCGGCAACGTGACGTCCGGGACCGAGCACTCGACTGGTTCGACCCGCACTCGCCACTCGCCACTCGCGATGCCCTCCACGCGGCTGGTGAGGGACACGCTCCCCCGCTTCCCGCCGGGAACATCCGTGAAACGCTCGACGCGCTGGAAGCGGTCGCGTGGGCCGGGCCTTCCCGTGACGCCCTGGCGCACGCCGACCACGCGGATCGCCGCACTGACCCGGGGTGCGGACAGGGGCGGCAGCCGGTAGGTCACGGCGATGGCCTGCGGTTCGGCCTCGTCGAGAAGCCCGGGGAACGGGTCCCACCCGCCGGCCTGCCGTTCGTCGACCGGCACCCGCATGAACGCCTCGAAGTCCGACCTCCGACCGCGCGTGGACGTGACCGGCGACCTTCGAGGACGAACGGTCGCCGCAGTCCCCTTTCCCGCGGCCGCCACCGGGAGGCCGAGCGCGGTTCGAGGACCCCGCACGGGAGCACCGGCGGAGGCACGGGTGGACGAGGGGTCGCCCTCGTCACGTGCCGGCTGCGTCGGGCTCACGGCAGGACTCCTTCGCACCGGTGGGCTGCTCCGACGGACACGTCCGGGAGCGCGACTACTAAGTTCCATAGTATCAGCGCACCGCCACCCACCTCGCCACCGAGGTCCACACGCCGGCGGAATCGCGCTCTCGGAGCAGTGACCGTGTACCCGGCCCCCGCGGCTCGATGAGGGGTCTCGGGTCAGGTCACCAGACCGGGCAGTACGGCGCGGAGACGACCGCGAGGGCGGGCGCGGCCGCGATGAGCACGGGCACCACCGCGAGCATCAGCGCCGCGACATGCACGGCGACGCCGTGCGCGAGGGTGAGCGGCTGCATCGGTTCGGTGAGCCGTCCCACCCGGGCGACCAGCGCGCTTCCGCCGGCGGCCAAGGATCCGATCGGGGTGCGTCCTTGGGCGAGACGGAGCAGCGCGCTGGCGAGGGTGAGCTCGTCGGTGGCCTCCACTGCCCGTTGGTCGGCTCGCATCTCGACCAGGCGGGTGATCTCCTCGAAGGCAGCGACGAAGGCCGGAACGAAGGGAAAGGCATCCCGGGCAGCCTCAGCGAGGGCCACCAGGAGGTGGTGGTGGCCGCGGAGGTGCTCCCGCTCGTGGGCGAGCACCGCCCGCAGCTGGGGACCGTCCAGCGAGCTGAGGGTCGCCGAGGTGAGCACGATCTCCGGGTGTCGGCCGGGGATGCAGTACGCCGCCGGCTCCTGGTGGTGCACCACGTGGTACCCCGGGTGCGGTCCGCTGACCGGTCCGACCATCGAGATCAGGTGCCGCTGAGCCCGCCGGGCCCGACGGGTGGTAACTCCGATGCGCATGCCGCACAGCAACAGTCGCGCGACCACGGCGAGCGCCAGGAGCAGGCCCACCGTGCCGGTCACGGCCCCGGCGGGTGTGCGGTACTGCTGTTGCAGCAGCATGGCGCAGGTGTTCAGGAGGTCTGCCAGACCCCTCGTTCCGGGCCACCTCGGAAGCCAGGCGACCACGCTGGCCATCAGCACCGCGACCAGGACGGAGGAGACCAGGGCGAACCACGCCAGGATGCCGAGCCGGGGTGAGCGCAGGGTCCACCGGGTGCGGTTGAGGAGCCAAGGGCCGACGGTCGCCATGGCCGCTGCATAGCCGAGGAGGGACACGGCGGCGATCACGCCTGCTCCCCTCTGCGTCGGGCCCGCGCGACGGCCGCCTCTAGCCCGGCGAGCTCCTCCGGAGCGATCTGCGCCACGAAGTGCATCAAGGTGGCCGCGGAGTTCCCGCTGCTGGCCAGCGCGTCCTCCATCAGCTCCGCGGTGTACTGCTCGCGGGTCTGCGCGGACTGGTACCGGTAGGCGCGCCCGTCGCGCTCGCGTGTCAACAACCCCTTCTTGTGGAGGTTGTCCATCACGGTCATCACCGTGGTGTAGGCGAGCGGACGGTCGAGCTGGAGGTCACCGAGAACCTCACGCACGAGCATCGGCCGCCCGGACGCCCAGATCCGCGCCATGACCGCCGACTCCAGATGCCCCAGCTGCCCCACGGGGACCTCCTCCCTGCCTGGACCGCTCCATCGACGAGTCGCACCGACCTCGGCCGCGATGCACCGACCATACCGCCCGGCAGTGCGCCCCGATCCCAGGCGCCGCACTGCGCCACCGCTGCCTCGGCACGCCGCGTTTTCCTCCGTCGATGTTCTGCTGTAGGTTGCTTCTACTAAGTTCCATCGTAGTCATCCCAGTCGAAGGAGCGATCGATGTCCGGACTACTGCTCTCGCTCGTCATCCTCGCGTGCCCCGTGGTCATGGGACTCATGATGTGGATGATGATGCGCGGCGGGAACAGCCAGACCGCCCAACAGTCCCAGCCGCAGTCCGACGAGATCGTCCGCTTGCGGGCGGAGGTCGACCAGCTGCGTGCCGAGACCGCAGATCGGGTTGCCGACCGGGAACGCACCCCCGGACTGCCCGAGCTGAGCGACCTGCCCCGGCCGCACCCCGAGGCCTCACCAGAGGCCAACCGGGCCCGGCACCGGCCGTCAGTGGAACCGGGAACCGCCCCAGTCACGACCCGAGATCTTCGAGCCGTTGCCCGACGGCATGGCGTCACCGTCGTACGCGGCGAGTTCTCGCTCGAAGACCACCATCGAAAGGACACGAGAGATGAAGCGAACCACCACGTACGTAGCCGCCGGCCTGATTGCCGGAGCGGTGCTCGTCGGAGTGCCGGGCTACGCGGCCGCGCACCAGACCACCGGCTCGGACGAGCGCAGCAGCCACCTGGGCCAGATGATGTCGGACCCCGAACGTCGGGCCGACATGACAGCGATGATGAAGGACATGATGCGCGACCCCGACATGCGCAAGCAGATGAAGGACATGATGTCGGAGTCGGGAAACCGCATGTCAGGGTCGGAGGACGGCGCCATGCCGATGCCGGGCATGTCTCGCGGGTAGTGGCGACGAGCTCCCGGTCCAGGGCGCACCGTGAGAGTGGGAACGGACTCGTGCCGAGTTCCGAGCGCCTCGGTCGCCCCACACACCGTGTGGCTCGACTCGAAGTGCCACGTAACCAGGGGCTCGGCACTCCCCTTTCTCCAGTGCGGCTTGCGGGCCGCGCCCTCGGGGCCATCCCGGTCTGTTGACCGCGTGGGACAAATACTCGGTGACAAGCCGCCTTCGTCACCCGGAGTGAAGGCGGTACCCATCTTCTGGAACCCTTGGCCGATTGTCCGGCTTGCGCTGGCGATGACGGCGCATCAAACGCCGTCGGCCATAGACTCACTTGTGTCGCCGGACGTCGCGAAGCCGGCGATCCAGTCCCGGGTCATGCTCGGTCACCGGACCAGCGCCCTCCTCACTCTCGACATCAATCCCCCAACTGCCCAACCTTCGAGGAACGGATATGAGTCCCAGCCCTCCCCGCCCCCGCCGGATGGTGGTCCTCGGCGCTGCCGGCCTGGCCGCCCTCGCTCTGACGGGTTGTAGCCAGGACCCGAACTCCATCGCCGCGCAGGCCAAGTCCGGGGACCAGAAGGGCTACGTGTCCGGTGACGGCGCCGTGGAGACGATCCCCGCGGCGGACCGGGCCAAGCCGGTGACGATGTCGGGTGAGCTGCTCGACGGCACGCCCTGGGACATCACGTCGACCCGCGGGTCGGTGCTGGTTCTCAACGTCTGGGGGTCGTGGTGCCCGCCGTGCGTGGCGGAGGCGCCCGACCTTCAGAAAGCCTGGGAGAGCGTTCAAGAGAAGTCGCTGCCCGTACAGTTCATGGGCATCGACTTCCGCGAGGAGGCCGCACGCGGGGCGGCGTTCAACAAGAAGTACGGCATCACCTACCCGAGCCTGTCCGACGAGGCGGGGGTGCTGATCCTGCGGTTGCAAGGCAAGGCGCCGACAGTGCCGACCACACTGGTGCTGGACCCGAAAGGCCGGATCGCGGCCCGGGTCAACGGGACCGTCGACGCGAGCACGTTGATCGGCCTCGTCGACGACGTGGTCGCGGAGTCGTGACGCCGGTCCTGGCCGTCGTCACCGGTGACGCGGTGACCAGCGGGGCGCTGCCGCTGGCGCTGGCGGTTGCTGCGCTGGCGGGTCTGGTGTCGTTCGCCAGCCCGTGCGTGCTGCCGCTGGTGCCGGGGTTCTTGGGCTACGTGACGGGTCTGACCGGTCAGGTCTCCGGTACGGGCCCGGTAGCCACCGGGCGCGGTCGGATGGTGCTGGGCGCGCTGCTGTTCGTGGTCGGTTTCACGGTGGTGTTCGTCCTCGGTGCGGTGTTCGTCACCGGGGTGGGCCGAGCGCTCGTGGAGCACCGGGTCCTGCTGTCGCGGATCGGTGGCGCAGTGGTCGTCCTCATGGGGCTGGTCTTCCTCGGGGTTGGCGGTGGGGGTGAGGCGAGGATCCGATGGAGGCCACGGGCCGGACTCGTCGGATCGCCACTGCTGGGGGCCGTGTTCGCGCTCGGCTGGGCACCGTGTACCGGCCCGACCCTGGCCGCGGTGCTGGTCCTGGCGTCGACGTCGGCGGATCCGCAGGTCGGGCGGGGCGCCACCCTCGCCGTCGCGTACGGACTGGGGCTCGGGCTGCCGTTCCTCCTCGTCGCGGCCGGGCTGGACCGCGCCGGCCGGCTCTCGGGCTGGCTGCGCCGTCACCAGCGGACCATCCAGGTGTTCGGTGGAGCCACGCTCGTGTTGGTCGGGCTGCTGATGCTCACCGGTGTGTGGGAGACCCTCAACCGCTGGGTCCAGACCGAGCTCGTCACGGGCTTCCAGGTGTCCCTGTGAGCACGACGCGCGCGGATGCCCTGAGCACCCAGCCACTACCCGAAGTCCCCGAGACCGGCGAGGAGGGCGGGAGCGGGGGTGCCGGCGGGCCCGTCAGGCTGCCGCGGCTCGGTCCGACGGGATGGTTGCGGTACGTGTGGCGGCAGCTGACGTCGATGCGCACCGCCCTGTTCCTCCTGCTGCTCCTGACCGTGGCGGCGATCCCCGGGGGGACCTTCCCACAACGCTCGATCGACGCCGCGCGGACGGCGCAGTGGATCACCGACCACCCCACCGCCGGACCCACTCTCGACCGCCTGGGCTTCTTCGAGGTATACGCCTCGCCGTGGTTCGCCGCGATCTACCTGCTGTTGTTCGTCTCGCTCATCGGTTGCGTCGCACCGCGCTCCCGGCTGCACTGGCACCAGCTGCGGGCGCGCCCGCCGCGGGCCCCCCGCCGGTTGGAACGGCTCGCGGCGCACCGCGAGGTGGAAGCCGACGGGACGCCGCAGGAGGTACGCGACCGGCTCCGTGCGGCGCTGCGCGGCCGGCGCTATCGGGTCCACGCCTACGACCAGGTGACCCTGTCGGCGGAGAAGGGCTACCTGAAGGAGACCGGCAACCTGGTCTTTCACCTGGCCCTGATCGGGGTCCTCGTCGGGGTCGCGTGGGGCCACCTGCTGGGCTGGAAGGGCGACATCATCCTGCCCGTGGGCAAGACCTTCGCCAACACCCTGTCCCGCTACGACACCTTCAGCCCCGGCCCCTGGGTCGACGTCAACGACCTCGACCCGTTCACCCTCACCTTGGAGGACTTCGCCGTCTCGTTCGAGACCGGGGACAGCGGGCGGGGACAGTTCGGCGCCCCGCGGGACTTCACCGCCTCCACCCGGTTCACCCCTGCCTCCGGGCCGGCCCGGGAGGTCGACATCAAGGTCAACGGTCCACTGGAGACCGGAGCCGGCACGGTCTTCCTGCTTGGCAACGGGTACGCCCCCGTGATCACGGTGCGCGACGGTGACGGCACGGTCATCTACTCCGACGCCACCCCGTTCCTGGCCCAGGACAACAACTACACCTCCGTCGGGGCCGTCAAGATCCCCGGAGCCCAGCCCGACCAGCTGGGGTTCGCCGGGTTCTTCCTGCCCACCGGCGTCATCGACGACCAGCAGGGCCCACACTCGGTATTTCCCGACACCCTGGACCCCCAGCTGGCGCTCACCGCGTTCTCGGGGACCCTCTTCCCCGGCGGGGCCCCGCAGTCGGTGTACACCCTGGACACCGCGCAGATGACCCCGCTGCCGGGCAAGAACGGCGCGGACCAGCTCCGCATCCTCCTGCGCCCCGGCGACACCTACGACCTGCCCGAGGGTCGCGGCTCGATCTCCTTCGACGGGGTCGAGCGGTTTGCGGGCCTCTCCATCCGCTCCGACCCCGGCAAGAGCCTGACCCTGGTCTCGGCCGTCCTCATGCTCGCCGGCCTCGTGCTCAGCCTCGTCGTGCGCCGCCGGCGGGTCTTCGTCCGGATCCGTCCCGCGGAGGACCCCACACGAACCGTGGTGTCCATCGGCGGCCTCGCCAAGGACGACGACGAGGGCATGGACGAGGAGATCGCCGCCGTGCTCACCACACCCGAAGGAACGAGATGACCGACACCACCCTGGCCGAGCTGTCGAACCTGGCTGTCTACTCCGCGACCGCCGTGCTGACCCTGGCGATGATCGCGTACACGGTGTACCTCGCGCGGCTGGCGCCACTGCGCGAGCAGGCGCAGGACGCAGGAACCGAACCGGCGACCGTCCCCGGCCACCGGCTCGTCACCGCCGGGGCCTCCGCCACCACCGGGACGGCCGGCGCAGGCCCGGAGCCGGCCGCGGCTCAGCCCGCCGGGCCCGCCCCCCAGGACGAACCCCTCGGCGCCCGCCGAGCTGCCGGTATCGGGTGGTCCCTGACGGTTCTCGGCACTGTTCTCGTCGTCGCGGGCGTGGCCTTGCGGGCGGCCGAGGTCCATCGCTGGCCCTTGGGCAACATGTACGAGTTCGCCCTCGTCGGCGCGATGTTCACCCTCCTGGCCTACGTCGGGTGGGCGCTGCGCCGCGACCTGCGCTGGCTCGGCCTGTTCGTCGTCGGGCCCGTGCTGCTCGTCCTCGGCGCAGCCATCGTCATCTGGTACACCGAAGCCTCACAGCTCTTGCCATCGCTGCGCTCGGTGTGGCTGGCCATTCACGTCACCGTCGCGACCATGACCGTCGCGCTGTTCACCATCGGCGCCTCCACCGGGATCCTCTACCTCATTCAGGACCGGGTCGAGTCCGGCAGTCTGAAGGCGCCCGGGTTCATGTCGCGGCTGCCGTCCGCCCGCCGCCTCGAACGGCTCACCTACTCCGTGCACGTCGTGGCCTTCCCGATGTGGACCTTCACCGTCATCGCCGGCGCCATCTGGGCCCGGCAGGCCTGGGGCTCGTACTGGAACTGGGACCCCAAGGAGGTCTGGAGCTTCGTCATCTGGGTCGCCTACGCCGCCTACCTCCACGCCCGCGCCACGACGGGCTGGAAGCGCCAGAACGCCACCTGGATCGCCCTGGCCGGATACGGCGCCGTCATCTTCAACTTCGCCGTCGTCAACGTCTTCATCGTCGGCATGCACTCCTACTCCGGGCTCTGATCCGCTCACCCACAAGCAACGGAGGGCACCGCCCCTCCGGAACCGATCCCGCGCGTGAAGCGCTGAATGCACCGAACAGTCCAAACCATCAGGAGTTTCCCCGTGGCTCGCCCCGATCGTCCGTCTCGCGCCCGTCTCGACGAGCTGAAGACGCAGCAACGTGCCCGGGAGCGCCGCTCAAGGTTCCTGTGGATCGGCGGGACGTCCCTCGCCGTTCTGGCCATCATCGGCGTCGTCGTGTTCACCGTCGCCCGGGACGTGGCGAGCCGCCCCACGCTCGACGCCGTCAAGACCTACGAGCCGAGCAGGAACCACGTGACGACCCCCGTGTCCTACGAGCAGTCGCCGCCCGTCGGCGGCGACCACAACCCCATCTGGCTCAACTGCGGTGTGTACGACGCGCCGGTCCCCAACGAGAACGCCGTCCACTCCCTCGAGCACGGCGCCGTGTGGGTCACCTACTCTCCCGACCTCCCCTCCGACCAGGTCGACGCGCTCATCTCGAGCCTGCCGTCCGAGTACGTCATCGTCTCCCCCTACAAGGGGCTTCCATCACCGGTCGTCGCCTCCGCCTGGGGCACCCAGCTCGAGCTCGACGGCGTCGACGACCCTCGCCTCACCGAGTTCGTCCGGGAGTACCGCCAGGGGCCGCAGACCCCCGAGCCCGGTGCTGCGTGCAGCGGCGGCACCGACGGCACAGGCACCGGCGGCGCCGGCATGGAGCAGTCGCCGTGACCACCGAGACCCCGCGCCCGTCCGAGCCCACCGGCAGCGGCCGCCGACCAGCCTGGACCAAGCTCGCCCTGGCGAGCCTCACCGCGCTGCTCCTCGGAGCGCTGGGATCATTTCTCGTCGTTCGCGCCACGACCTCGACCTCGGTGGCCGACACCGGCGCCGACGCCGGCTTTTCCCGCGACATGCAGACCCACCACCGGCAAGCCGTCGAGATGGCCTTCATCATCCGCGACCGCACCGACGACGCGGCGGTCCGCACCCTCGCCTACGACATCGCCACGAGCCAGCAACAACAAGCCGGCCAGATGTACGGCTGGCTCGTGCAGTGGGGCCTGCCGCAGACCGCGCCCCGGGGCCCCATGGCCTGGGCCGACGACGGGGACACGAGTCAGCGCAGCGCTGATGGGATGCCGGCGATGATGCCCGGGATGGCCACCGACCAGCAGCTCGACGAGCTCCGGACAGCCCGAGGCGTGGAGGCGGAACGGATCTTCCTGCGCCTGATGATCGACCACCACCGAGGCGGCGTGGCGATGGCCGAGGCCGCCCTCGCCGACGCGAAGACCCCTGAGGTCAGGACGCTCGCCGGCGCCATCGACCGGGCGCAGACGACCGAGATCGAGCTCATGACGTCGATGCTCGCCGACCGCAACTGACGAACAACGGGGTGGCCCGTTCACGTCCTGACGGTGGGCCCGTCAGGACGTGAGCCCGACGGACATGATGTTCGGACGGGTTGACCGGCACGAGGCACCAGGCACGGTCCCAGAGCCGGCCCCGTGCCCCTCCGACGGATCTCTGCCCGGGCAGCCCCCGGACGCCCACCGCGGTGACCTACGTCCGTCGGCGCCAGGGAGTCACCAGTCGACTCCCTGGCACTGCCTGTCCTCGCTCGTCTCGACCTGCAGGGTCGCGTGCGCGATGCCGAAGTCCTCCCGCAGGACGGCCGAGGCGTCTTCGAGATAGGCGCCCTTGACGTTGAGGGACTCGCCGGCCCCGCCACGCAGGAGGATCAAGGCGACGACGTTGATGAGGAGGCCGATCCCGCCGACCACGAACATCGCGGTGGACCCCACCTCCGGGGACGAACCCCAGCGGCCGACGGCTTCGACGACGATGTAGACCGAGACGCCGATCATGACCAGGACCGCGAACCCCGACGCGAAGATCTCCGCACGATAGGAACCGAACGTCCGGCGTCCGGTCGTGTCGGTCCGGGTCGCGATCCGAGTGGCCACGAGGGCCGCGCCGAGCGTCACGATGTCGGCCGCCATGTGACCGGCGTCGGACAGGAGCGCCAGCGACTGGGAGAGGATGCCGGCCACCAGCTCCACTCCGAAGAACGAGGCGGTGAGGCCGAAGGCCACAGCGAGCCGCCAGCGGTGACGGCCGCCCGCGTGGCCACCGGCTCCGTGCGAGTGACCCCCACTCATCGGACGGCTCCCGCCGGGTTCCCCGTACCCGCCATCGAGGTGCCGTGGACGACGTGTTCACGGGTCACGTCGAGCACCAGGCGAACGTGTCCGTCGGAGAGGCGGTAGTACACGTTCCGTCCCTCACGTCGTCCGGCGACGACGCCGGACGCCCGAAGCAGCCGCAGTGCCTGGCTGACGGTGCTCGCGGCCGTCGCCGTCGCAGCGGACAGGTCACACACACAGAGTTCGCCGGCCTCCAACAGGGCGTAGAGCAGCCGAGCACGGGTCGGATCTCCCAAGAGCTTGAAGACACCGGTGAGCACGGCGAGCTCGTCCTCGCCGGGCGCGTTCGCGCCCACCAGCGCGACCTTCTCAGGATGGACGCAGTCGACGGCACAGCCATCGAGTCCCATCAACACGTCAGCCATCAGAGCCTCTATATCTGAACGTATGATCAGATGTTACATTTTTCGCGTGCCGACCGTCTCTCAGCTCGTCGCCTCCGCGATAGGTCTGAAACCCCGGCACCTGTTGCGCGATGCGCGAGACCCCCGCCCCCGCACTCCACCGTCCCGCCCACGTTCGGTCGGTGCGCGAGCGTGTCTCGCGGGCATGAGTCCCGCAGGCGTCACGGCCCGCCCGCCGAGTCGTGCTCACCTAGGACACGAGATCCTCCGGGTGCTCGCCGCCACGGGTGCAGGGCTCCTCCTCTGGCTGGCCTTCCCCGACCAGGGTCTCTGGTGGCTCGCGCCCCTGGCCGTCGCCGTCTTCGGCGGCGCGACGCTGCGGGCCGGAGGACCGCGCGGCTTCCTCCTCGGCCTCGTGGCCGGCATGGCGTTCTTCGTCCCCACGCTGTCCTGGTCGGGGGTCTACGTGGGGATGGTGCCGTGGTTCGCCCTGGCCGCCCTCGAGGCGCTCTACTTCGCGGTCCAGGGCGCGGTGACCGGCTACGCCGGACGCCGGCTCATCGCTGCCCGTCACCCGTGGGCCGCCCACACCCTCGTGCCGCTCGGGTGGGTCGCTCAGGAGTGGGCACGCTCGACAACGCCGTATGGTGGGTTTCCGTGGGCGAGGCTGGCCTTCAGCCAAGCCGACAGCCCTCTGGCGCACCTCGCGCGCTGGGCCGGCGCTCCGGGCGTGACGTTCGGCGTGGCCCTCGTCGGGATGCTGCTCCTGTCGGCGGCCGTCCTCGTCGTGCGCGGTTCCCGCCGCAGGGCCGCACCCGTCCTCGCGCTCGCCGCCGCCGCACAGCTCGGGCCGGCGGCCATCGCACTGCCCACCGACGGCCGCACCGAGACCATCGGCTTCGTCCAGGGCAACGTCCCCACCTCCGGGCTGGACTTCAACGCCCAACGCCGTGCCGTGCTCGACAACCACGTCAACGGGACGCTCTCCCTGGCCGAACGAGCGACGAAGGACCCCGGTCTCGTCGTCTGGCCCGAGAACGCCTCGGACATCGACCCCCTACGCAACCCCGACGCCGCGGACCAGATCGCCGCCGCTCAGCAAGCCGTCGGCGTCCCGCTGCTGGTCGGGGCGGTGCTGGCCGAGCCACCGGGCCGCAGCTCGAACGTCTCGCTCCTCTACGACGGCGCCCAGACCCCGTCTCAGCGGTACACGAAGATCCACCCGGTGCCCTTCGCCGAGTACATCCCGAACCGCGAGTTCTTCGCGATGTTCACCCCGGCCGCGAACCTCGCCGGTAACTTCGTCGCCGGGACCCGGGTGGGGGTCTTCGAGGTGCCCGCGGCCGACGGCTCGTACGCGGCCCTGCCGACGATCTGCTTCGAGGTCGCCTACGACGGGCTGATGCGCGAGAGCGTCGCCGCCGCCGGAGAGACCGACTCGGTGATCCTGGTCCAGACCAACAACGCGACCTTCGGGTACACCGCCGAGTCCGAGCAGCAGTTCGCGATCTCCCGGATCCGGGCCATCGAGCACGGCCGCAGCGTCGTCCACGTCTCCACGGTCGGGGTCTCCGGCTTGATCGCCCCTGACGGGACTGTGACCCAGAAGACGTCGCTGTTCACCCCAGCCCAGCGCGTGGCTGCCGTCTCCTTGCGGAGCGAGCGGACCCTGGCGGACCAGCTCGGGCAAGCGCCTCAGGCGCTCGCAACGGGGGTTCTCGCTCTCCTCGTCCTTGTCGCGGTCCGCGGACACCACCCCAGGCGGTAGGGGGCCGGGCCGGATGCTGCACCCGAGGTTCCGCAGCTGCGCCCACCACGTCGAGGAAGTCGTGCTCCATATACGCGTCGGTTCCGCGACCCGACACAGAGTCCTCGGAGGAGGGGTCCGCTGCCCAGGGCTTTCCCGCACCTCCGACACCGATCGCGCTCGGCCATCAGGTGCGGGCCGGCGCGGAAAGGGTCAGCCGATTGCGACGCCTCGCTGCGACAGCCAAGGTCGGGGATCGAGGGGCTCGTCCACCCCGGGCGCCGGTTGGATCTCGATGTGCAGATGCGGACCGAAGGAGTAGCCGGTGTTGCCCACTCGGCCGACGACGTCGCCTGGCATGACGGAGTCCCCCGTCTGCACGGACCGGGAGTCCATGTGCGCGTACCAGGACACGGATCCGTCCCAGTACTGGATCTCGACCTTGTTGCCGAAGCTCGGGTCCACGAAGGAACGGACGACCGTCCCCCGTGACATCGCGTAGAGGGGGGTGCCGGTGGCCGCACCGATGTCCAGGCCGTCGTGTGTCTTACCCCACCGCGGTCCGAACCCCGACGTCTGCCGACCATCCACGATGGCCCTCACCCAGCGACGGCTACGACGCTCCTTCTCCGCTCGTTCGGCGGCTTCGCGCTTCGCGGCCCGGGCGGCGCGGGCTCGGGCTTCGGCCCGACCCAGTGCCGCGGACCGGGCCCCGGCGGCCGACCGCCGTCGGTCCGCCAGATCCACGTCGACGTCGGCCTGGTTCGTCTCGACAGCACGCCCTGCCGCAACTTCGTAGGCGAGGGGCTCGTGTGCCACCGCCGGCGCTGACTCTGCCACAGATGCTGCCGTGGTGACGACGGCCACCGCCCCCGCGGCCGCGACGGGCAGAGCCGTCGACAGCAAGACTCGAGGTCCAGTCAACGACCAGCTGCTGCGATGGCGGCCGGCTCCGTGACGTCCTTGGTACGACCGACTCACAAGACAGACACCCTTCGGGTCGCAAACGTCAACGTCGAGAGACCCTACCCGGCCGGGCACATGCCCCTGAAATCCGCAGCACGTGCACGGCCGGACCCACCGACGTGTGCCCCACGCCCTCCCAGGAGACCGACGACCTCCCTACCGCACGCTGCGCGTCAGCAGTTCCTGGGCGTGCCTGCCGTGTCTTGTACCGTCGGTGGTGCCAGCGCACATCGACGACGAAGAGGTGGACCGTTCCGTGACTCCTACTGCGCTGCAGGTGAGTTTCGACGGTCCCGTGTGGGTCCCGACCCAAGCCCCGTCCTTCTCGGCATACCTGGCCCCCCACCTCCAGCCGCTGCCCGTGCTGCCGATTGTGGGCGTCGCCCTGCTCGTGGCCTACGTGGCGGGGCTGTGGCGGCTGAGGCGCTCCGGGATGCCTTGGTCCTGGGGGCGGACTGCGGCCTTCCTCGCGGGCGTCCTGGTGCTCCTTCTGGTGACCGGCCCGGCCGTGGAGGGCTACGGACTAGAGATGTTCTCCGTGTTCATGTTCCAGCAGCTCACTCTGATGATGGCCGTCCCGCCGTTGCTGATCTTGGGGAGACCCGGCACCCTGCTCCTTCGGGCGACCCCCCACGGAGGGATGGGCGGGGGCGTGCTCCGTGCAGCGATCTGGGGCCTACGGGCCGGACCTGGGGCTGCTGCGCTGCACCCGCTCGTGACGATCCCCGTCTTCCTCTTCACCTACTACGGCCTCTACCTCAGCCCCGCCGGCGGGGCGCTGCTCGGGTCCTGGGCGGGACACATCTCGCTCGAGGTTCTGTTCCTTGTCGCCGGTGTGCTCTTCACCGTGCCGGTGCTGTCGCGCGACCCCGTTCCGCGCCGTCATCCCCATGAGCTGCAAGTCGGCGAGATGTTCATCGAAATGGCGACCCACGCGTTCTTCGGGGTCATCGTCATCATGACCGCGAGCCCGCTCGTGGCAGCATTCACCCATCCCCCGCGGGACTGGGGGGTCGACATCATGGGCGACCAAGCCGTCGCCGGAGCCCTGGCCTGGTCCTACGGCGAGCTGCCTGCGCTGGTCCTGCTGCTCATCGTCTTCGCGCGGTGGCAGCGTGCCGACACCCTCACTGCCCGCGCTGCTGACGTCAAGGCCGATCGCGACGGCGACGCCCAGCTCCAGGCCTACAACGCCTACCTCGCCCAGCTGCGCGACCACGACGCGTAGGTCGATCTCCAGTCGCCGTGCCCAAGCGATGACCGAATGAGCCTCCGCCACCGCACTGCGCGCGCACGGGGCTCCTCGTACCCGAGGACGACAGCAGTCGTCGTCCTCGGCCTCTGCTGGTGGACCTGGCGACAGACGAGGCGATTACCGGACACAGCCGACGACGGGCTCCTGGTTCCGACAGGGGTGCGCAAGCTGTACGACAGGGTGGCGCCCTGGTACGACCCGCTCACCGCACCCTACGTCGTGCTCGGTGGGCGCCGTCTCGGGCGGCGCGCGATCACCGAGCTTCGACTGGAGCCCGAAGACGAGGTCGTCGACCTCGGCACGGGAACGGGATGGGCACTGCCACACCTTGCGGATGCCGTCGGGCCACGAGGCCACGTGACAAGCGTGGACCTCTCGCCCCGAATGCTCCACCGGGCCCGCCGTCGTGTCACGCACCGATCGAACGTCACGCTCGTTCAGGCCGACCTCACCGCCTTCCCCCTACCTCCCGGGACCCGCGCCGTCCTTGCGACCTTCGCGATCGAGATGGTTCCCAAGCACGACGCGCTGATCGCCCGGCTCGTCCGCGAGCTTCCGGCCGGTGGCCGCCTCGCCATATCGGGGTTGCGTGACCCTCGGCGATGGCCAGAATGGATGGTCCGTCTGGCCTCTGCCCTCAACCGGCCGTTCGGTGTCTCCGTCGCCTATCGCCACCTGCACCCGTGGGAGTCTCTACGGCGGCACACCGACGACACGGTGTACGCGGAGGCACTGCGGGGCGCGGTCTACCTGGCAGCCGGCACTGCCCGTGGTGCAAGTCGTTGTTGAACCCGACCCCGTCGCGACATGCACGGTCATCACGGCTGAGAGCATCCCGACCCAGCCCATGCGCGAGTGCCGCCGTCAGCGGCTGGTGCCCTTCAGCCGTTCCGCCTCACTGCGCAGTCGAGCGAGGTGGGCGTTGTAGGCCCGCAGCTCGGCATCGCCGTCCCGGTCGGCCTGCCGGTCCGAGCGCACCGCCCGTCGGGTCTCGGCCCGGAACCAATGGACGGCGACGAGCACGGCAAGCACCAAGGTCGGCGCTTCCCCCACGCCCCACGCGATCTCGCCGGCCAGCCGCTGGTCGGCGAGCAGCTCTGGCCCCCACGGTAGCTCGAGCGCCCGCCAGAAGTTGCCGGCGAGAAGCTCCTGGCTGCCAGTGACGACGACGCCGAAGAACGCGTGGAACGACACCGTCGCGAAGAGGATGACGAGCAGCATGAGCGGCGACCACTTCGGCGGCCCCGGGTCGGTGCCGATCATCACGTACACGAACAGGTACCCCGTGAGCAGGAAGTGGGCCATCATCAGCAGGTGCCCGGTGTGAGTCGTCAGGGCGGTGAAGAACAGCGGAGAGAAGTAGAAGGCCGCCAAGCTGAAGAAGAACAGAGACGCCGCCACGACCGGGTTCGCCAGCACCCGGAGGGCGCGTGAGTGCACAACCTGCAGGACCACCTCGCGCGGCCCCCAGGTGCGGTCCTTTCGCGCCGCAAGGGTGCGTAGCGCCAGGGTCACCGGAGCCGCCGGGACGAGCAGCAGCGGAACGATCATCGCCACCGCCATGTGCATGACCATGTGCATGCTGAACAGCACCCGGCCCCAGATCCCCGGCGCCCCGCACGTCGCCCAGAGGAAGACCACCCAGCCCGCGACCCACAGGACGCTCCGCAGCACCGGCCATGGATCGCCGCGGCGGTGTAGCCGACGCACCCCGCCGAGGTAGACCGCGACAGCAAGCACGGTGACGGTGAGGAACAGCCAGTCGGTACGCCAAGCAAGGATCCAGTCGGCGGCGGTCAGCGGCCCGGGGTCCGGGTAGTCAGTGAGGCTCAGCACGTTGCTGGGGTCCGGAAGGGCATCGGGGACAGGAGGCTCACTGCGGGAGAACACCGCGGCAAAGCCCATGGCAAGTCCCATGAGAACGACCTCGCCAAAAGCCAACCTCCTGAACGCTCGGCCGTCCAACGGGTCGGCCACCAGCCGCCGCGCCAGCACCTTGCGCTGCCGCCACCCGAGCCAACCGAGGCCCACGAACAGCAGGGTCTTCGCGGCGACCAACGCCGCGTACCCGGTGAACAGCCCGGATGGAGAACCGATACGGATCCAGGCCTGAAGCAACCCGGACAGCCCAACGGCAACGAAGGACCACGTCGCGACGACGGAGAACCGGGCTACTGAGGTCCCGAGGTCCGACCCGAGGCGCGGACGCAGGATCACGAGGCCCACCAGGCCCCCGACCCACAGCGTCACCGCCAGCAGGTGGATCGCGAGCCCGTTGACGGCATCGGCATGGCTCGCCGACCCGGCCGCGTGACCGATGAGCGCCTGCACGACCACTCCGAACAGCGCGACGACGGACAGCCACGCCACGGACCCACGGCCGCGAGCGAACAGCGCGCCGACCGCGACGCCGAGCGCGCACAAGGCCCCGATGGAGATCACCCGAGTGACCTCCAGCTGCCACGCAAAGGTCACGACCTGCTCCAGGAGCCCCGGCGTCGAGAGCGGACTTCCGGCGATGTCCGCGAACCGCAGGACGACCTGGAGCGCACCCAGCACGACCCACACGGCGGCCAACAGACCGGCCGTGCGGACTGCGGCTCCTCGACGGTCCGTGTGGCGGCGCTCAGGGACGACGAAGGCAGCCAACCCGAGCAGGCCAACCACGGTCACAGACACGATGTTCGCTACGGCATCAACCACCGGCAGCCCCCACCGAACTGCCGCACCGGCATCCGCGAGCTCAAGGGGATCCGCGGCTCCCGTCGCGAGAGCGGCCGGCACGATCGTGAGAATCGCTGCCAGCAGACCCAACGGCAGCGGACGCAGAACCACCCGCGCTGTTCTCGTCCTCTCGGTCACGGCCGGCAGCGTCAACTCTCGATCACCTCATCCAGCAGCTGGCGCAACCCACTCTCGCTGACCGGCTGGATCCTTCGGCCGTTCAGGAAGAACGCCGGTGTGTCCTGGACACCCAGTGCGATGGCGTCACGGCGGTCCTCCTCCATCCTGTCCCGGATCCCCGGTTCGGAGAGATCGGACTGGAATCTCGCAATGTCCAGACCGAGGTCCTCGGCGAAGCCACGGAACCTAGACAGCTGCGAGTCCCTTCCCTCGCGCCAATCCTCTGTTTCGCAGATTCGGTGCACCATGCCCTCGAGCTCCCCCTGACGAGATGCAGCCTCCAACGCCCGCGCCGCGTCCATGCTGTTGGTGTGACCGTTGGTGAACGCGTACCGGAGGACGACCTTCGCCCTGCCCCGATAGTCGGCGCGTACCCGGTCGATGACGGGCAGGGCAACCCGGCAGCGCTGGGACTCCAGGTCGAGGAAGACGACCAGGTCCGGACTCCCCGGCCCAGCTGATACAAGCACGTTACTGTCGCCGTGGTCGACGCTCGCCCCTGTCAAGGCCGGTGGCGGCGGACTCGTGACTGACCCGGAGTCGTGCAGAAGGACCGTACCCACCGCGCCCGATAGGCCCAGCGCCAGGACCACGCCGAGAACCCACCTTCGACCAGGCGACGCGGCCCCGCGCGCTCGGCATGCGCTGCGGTGATTGAGACCCGCCCGCCGCGACTGGGAGCGCACGCGACTAGGGGCGCGAGCGGGGGACGCCGCTCGCGGTCCGTGCTGCGAATCCATGAGTGGGGATCGTCCCATACGTCATGAGCGGGTGAGACGGAGGACCCTCTTCTCTCGCGCCAGCCGACAAGCTTGGCTTCACCCGTGCGGTCGTCTCCCAGACGGCGAGCCCGTCCAATTTCTTCGCCGTCCAGGAGGGAGGTACGCGGCATGGCCGTCGTGCTGCCCGTCCGCTGGACGTGGAATGATCGTGGTCACGCCAGTTCTGCCCTTCTCGCCTTTGAGCCCAGTAAGGGACGCAGTGATCATCCTCCGGATGTCGGGGCGTAACCCAGGTCCTTCCCCGGTCAGGCAGGCTCGCCTGGCCCGGCACCGGCCCAGAGGGTCGCCAACGGCGACTTCGGGCTGTCACGGTCCTGCGCGCTTATGGCTCGTCGCCTCGTCATCAGTCGCGCCTCTTCCAAGCAGGCCATCCCGTGCCCGGACCGCGTCGATAGGCATTGTGGTCGGGGCGGGATGGTCGACCTGCAGGGTGGTGTGCTCGATGTCGTGGTCGTCGGTCAGCATCTGCGCGATGGTCTTGCGGCGCTCGTGGCAGTCGTGCTTGTCGGAAACCAGGACGTGCGCGGACAGCGCGGGGAACCCGGAGGTGACCTCCCAGACGTGGAGGTCGTGGACCTCGACGACGCCGTCGACCGCGCGGATGTCCCGCTCGATGGCCGCGACGTCGGTGCCCCGGGGTGCGGCCTCGAGGAAGATCCGCCCCGAGTCGCGCAACAGTCCCCAGCCCGCCTTGGCCATCAGCGCGGCCACGACGAGCGCGGCGACGGCGTCGGCGCGGGCCCAGCCGGTCAGGAGAACGACGAGCCCGGCGAGCGCGGTGGCGATGAACGCGAAGAGGTCGTTGAGGATGTGCTGGAAGGCGCCCTCGACGTTGAGCGAGCTGCGGTCCGCCCGGGCGATCAGCCAGCTCGCCCCGAGGTTGACGACGATCCCCACGAGCGCGGTGACCAGGACCAGGCCGCCGGACACTTCCGGTGGGTCGAGGAACCGCTGCACCGCTTCGTAGGCGAACCACGCCGTCAGACCCCACAACGTGAGGCCGTTGAGCTGGGCGGAGAGGATCTCCACCCGCTTCCAGCCGAAGGTGAGGTTCCCCCGCGCCGGCCGCGCGGCCACCCGCCGGGCCGCCAGCGCGAGGGCGATCGCAGCTGCGTCGGTCAGCATGTGCCCCGCGTCCGAGATCAGCGCCAGCGACGAGGCGATGACGCCGACGACGACCTCCACCGCCATGAACACGAGGATCAGCGCCAGGGCGGCGCCCAGGTACCGCCCGTCCTGCCGCCCACCGTTGGCGCCGCCGCTCCCGCCGTGGTTGTGCCCAGTCATCGTGATTCCTCCGTTCTCGTCCCACCCGATGAGCAGCACCCTGGGTCGTCGTCACCGCCACCGGACGGCGCGCAGCACCCCTCACCCCGCCACGCCTCCCGACCCTCGTTGGCGGCGACCCCCGCGATGGCGAGGCCGACGACCGGGTCGGCCCACCACCACCCGAGGGTCGCGTTGAGGGCCAGCCCCAGCAGCAGGACGCCCGAGAGGTAGGTGCACAGCAGGGTCTGGGTCGAGTCGGCCACGACCGCCTGCGAGCCCAGCCCGGACGGGAAGGAGGACCCACCCGCCAGCACCGCGTTCACCCCGGACGCCGGCGCGGTGCGGCCGGTGAGCGCCTTGAGCGCCCACACCACCGCCTCCAGGCCGGCCATCGACACCCCCGCCACCAGCACGGGGCGGAGCGAGCGTTGCACCCAGCCTTGGAACGCCGCCAGCAGGGCCAGCACCGACCCGGCGAGCCAGAACTGGCCGCCCATCACCAGGATGCGGGCCACGACGTGCGAGGCCCCGCCATCATCCAGGCTCGTGAACCATGACAGGGCGGTTGCGTCGCCTCGCAGCGTCGCCCCCGACGCGACTGCACCGGTCAACAGGAGCAGGGCCACCCCCAGCAGCAACGGCCCCCGCCGTCCCCGCGTCTGCCGACCCGGGGACGGGCCGGCAGCCCGTCCCGCCGATGGCGCCGGAGTCTGCGCAGCGCGCAGTTCTTGGTTGGTCGTGGTGGTTTCAGCATGGCCGGTCAGCTGGCGGGGGTAAGGACACCGGTGCCGATGAGGGCGAGCAGCCCCACCCCGGCAACGATGCGGTACGCCACGAACGGGGTGAACCGGTGGGTGGCGATGTAGCGCAGGAACCAGGCAATGACCGCGTACCCGACACCGAACGCGACCACGGTGGCCAACAGGGTCGGCCCCCAGGCGGGGGTGGGACCCTGCCCGATCTTCGTCAGCTCCAGCCCACCGGAGGCCAGCACGGCAGGAATGGCGAGCAGGAACGCGTACCTGGCCGCTGCTTGGCGGGTGTAGCCCAGCAGCAGGCCGGCGCTGATGGTGCCGCCCGAGCGGGAAACCCCGGGCACCAAGGCCATCGCCTGGGCGAACCCGAACAGGACCGCGTGCCTCGCCGTCAGGGCCTCCAGCGGCCGCCGGTTGGCCGCCATCCGGTCCGCGACGCCGAGCACCACACCGAACACGATGAGGGTGGCCGCGACCAGGCGCAGGTCCCGCAGCGCAGTCTCGATCTGGTCCTGGAACGCGAACCCGAGCACCGCGATCGGCACCGTCCCGACGATGACGTACCAACCGAGCCGGGCCTGAGGGCGCGCCCGCAGCGCCGGGGTCCGCAGCGACCGCGTCCAGGCGCGCAGGATGCCGGCGATGTCGCGGCGGAAGTACAGCAGCACCGCGGACTCGGTGCCGAGCTGGGTGACGGCGGTGAAGGCGGCCCCGGGGTCGGGCCACCCGGCCAGGGCTGCCACGACCCGCAGGTGCGCCGTGGAGGAGATGGGGAGGAACTCGGTAAGCCCCTGCACCACTCCCAGGACAACGGCGGCCAGCCAGCTCATCCTGCACCGCCGGCACGGTTCCCGGACCGGTCGGTCTTCGCTGCACTGCGCGGTGGGCGCAGCCCGGTTCGAAGGACTCGCATCAGGTGACGGCGGCGCAGCACCAGTAGACCCACACCCAGAACGAGGTACACCGCGGCGATGCTCAGCCGGACCGTCCCGGCGAGGTCGGTCGGCGCTGTCCACGCCGCCACGAACTGTGCGGTGAACAGGCCCAGCAACGACCACGCCCCGGTCCGGGTCAGGCGGCCGGTGACAACCAGGGCGACCGCGAACACGGACTGGGCCGCCGTCAGCAGCAGCTCCTCGCGTTGCACCGGGTCGATCGGCAGCCCGGCCAGCGACCCGGCAGAAACGGCGAACACAATCGGCAGGATGCCCACCAGCAGCGTCCACTGGTTGATCTTGGAGGAGATCAACGCGCCGAGCGCTGCCGCGGACTGCAACTTGAGCGCGAGCAGCAGCACCGCAATGAACTCCGGTGTCTCCGACGCCAGCGGCGCGACCCACTGCACCAGCAGGAACTGGCTGACGTGCAGCTGCTCACCGGTCGCGACCAGACTCTGCGCGAACGGCTCGGCCACCGCCAGGATGACCGCGGCGGCGGCGGCCAGCATGCCGACGGTGATGAGGCGCCGGGTCCGAGCCGGCATCTGCGCGACCGCAGCCGCCGGACCGAACAGCTCCGACTCCTCCTCGCCCTCCTCCCCGCCCTCCTCCTGGTGCCCGGTGTCATCGTCGACCTTCTGCGGGTCGCTGTCACCGTCGCCGGTGGCGGAGTCCGGCTCGTGCTCCACCGCCCGCACCCGCCACAGGTACGCACCGAAGATGGCGAACAGGATGACCGCGTCGACGATGGTCAGGGTGGAGCGCAGCGGCAACGTCAGCGCGTACGCGCTGGCCACTGCTAAGTAGGCCAGCTCGACCACCTGAACCCTGTGTAGCTGCACGGCGTGACCGTCGGTGGGCTCGCCCTGCGTGTCAGCGGAACCGCCTGCGCCGGTTGCAGTGCGTCGTGCCCGGCGGGCAGCGGCAAGGGCGGCCAGCGCCACCACGGACCAGCCAACCCCGATGAGCAGCCGATTCGCGCCGGTCATGTTGGCCAGGGCCAGCGGCGCGTACCGGTCCGGGTCCTGCCCGGCCAGCCAGGCGAATACGACGTCGACCGCGTACTCGGGCAGGACCGCGATGAGCGCGAGCAGCGCCAGGGCCAAACCTTGGCCGATGTCGATCTCAGCGAGCTCGGTGCCCCAGGTCAGCAGGAACGCGGCTCCGACGACCGCGGCGGCGAAAAGGGCGGCGGCGACCGCTGGCGGGACGCTCGCACCGCCCAGGCGCAGCCACAGTCCCGGAAGGGCGGCCAACAGCGGCAGGCCCAGCCCGGCCGCGATGCGCAAGCCGCTCCGACGCGCCACTGTGCCGGGCGTGGCGCCGGGGGTGGTGGCCGAGCTCATCGCCCCGCCTCGTGTTTGCCCGCCGTGCGGGAGGCACCCATGGACGACAGGACAAGCAGGATGGCGCCGGTCACGATGGCCGTGTCGGCAAGGTTGAACGTGGGCCACCACCCGCTGTGCAGGTAGTCGGTCACGACTCCGTCGCCGGCCCGGTCGGTCAGGTTCGCGACCGCGCCGCCGAGCAGCGCCGCGAACGCGGCCAGCCGCAGCCGAGTCGCGGTCGGCGCACCCACCCACACCAGCGCGGCCACACCCACAGTGACCAGCGCTGTGCCGGCGATGACGGCGGCGGCCGGCGCCCCGGCAGCCAGGGAGAACGCTACGCCCGGGTTGTACGCCAGCCGCAGGTCGACCGGTCCGGCCTCAAAGCCGCCCGCGGGCAGGCCGGTCTGCGCCCACGACTTCAGGCTCAGGTCCACAGCCGCGACCGCGGCCGCGACGGCCAGCACTACAGCCCGGCGGGCGGCGGGGCGCCGCCCCTGCCGCCGGACGGTGGCGGTCTCGGGGGCGGTCTCTGTGACGCTCACCGGGCGCCCACGACGGCGGGCGCATGCACCGCAGCCGGCACAGCCGTCAGCGGCAGAGTCTTGGCGCGGCCGGCGCGCACGCCGTTGCCGATGATGGCGACCTCCACGACCTCATGGACCAGTACGACCGCGGCCAGCCCGAGGACACCGAACAGGGCCAGCGGCATCAGTGCTGTGATGATGACCAGGGACAGGCCGACGTTCTGCAGCATGATGCGCCGGGCCCGGCGGGCGTGGTCCAGCGCCTGCGGCAGGTGCCGTAGGTCCTCACCCATCAGGGCAACATCCGCGGTCTCGATGGCCACGTCGGTGCCCATCGCACCCATGGCGATGCCCAGGTCAGCGGTCGCCAGGGCGGGCGCGTCGTTGACGCCGTCGCCGACCATCGCGGTCGGCCGCTGCTGCCGCAGCTGGGCTACGATGGCCGCCTTGTCCTCGGGGCGCAGTTCGGCGTGCACCTGCTCGATGCCCGCCTGGGCGGCGAGGGCGGACGCGGTGGCGTGGTTGTCACCGGTCAGCATCGCGACCTCGTACCCGGAGCGGCGCAGCCCGGCGACCACCTCGGCCGCCTCGGGGCGCAGCTCGTCGCGCACCGCGATGGCGCCGATGACGGTGCCGGCGTGTTCGACCAGGACGGCGGTCGCGCCCCCGGTCTGCATTCGCGCGATGTCTGCGGCGAGCGGGCCAGGCTCGAGCCAGCCGGGGCGGCCCAGCCGTGCCGGCCGCCCGTCAATGGTGCCGGTCAGCCCGGCCCCGGTGACCGCCTGCACGTCTTGGGCGTCACCGACGGTTGTGACCGCGGCCAAGATTGCCCGGGCGAGCGGGTGCTCGCTGCGGGCCTCGAGCGCCGCCGCGACGGCGAGGACCTCGTCCCGGGTGGCGTCGCCGGTGGTGGCGACCTCGACGACCTGGGGCCGGTTCGCGGTCAGGGTGCCGGTCTTGTCCAGGGCGATGACGCGGACCGCGCCGAGCGCCTCCAGCGCGGCGCCGCCCTTGACCAGGACGCCCAGGCGGCTGGCAGCACCGACCGCGGCGACGACGGTGACGGGGACCGAGATGGCCAGCGCGCACGGGGACGCGGCGACCAGGACGACCAGGGCGCGTTCGATCCAGGTGGCCGGGTCGCCCAGTAGGCTGCCGACGACCGCGATGAGGGCAGCCACGACCAGCACGCCGGGCACCAGCGGTTTGGCGATGCGGTCCGCGAGGCGCTGGCTTGTGCCCTTGCGGGACTGCTCGGCTTCGACGATGCGCACAATCCGGGCCAGGGAGTTGTCAGCCGCGGTCGTGGTCACCTCGACCTCCAAGGCCCCCGTGCCGTTGATGGACCCGGCAAACACGTCCTGTCCGGGACCGGCCTCCACGGGCACGGACTCACCGGTGATCGCCGAGACGTCCAGGGAGGTCCGTCCGGCCCGGATCACCCCGTCGGTCGCGACCCGCTCACCGGGCCGGACCAGCATCAGGTCACCGACGCGCAGATCCGCCGGCGCCACGACCACCTGTGCACCGTCGCGGAGCACGGTTGCCTGGTCCGGCACCAGCGACAGCAGCGCGCGCAGCCCGCGGCGCGTGCGGGCCAGGGAGTACTCCTCCAGGCCCTCGCTGATCGAGTACAGGAACGCCAGCATCGCGGCCTCACCGACCTCCCCGAGAAGGACCGCGCCGACGGCGGCGATCGTCATCAGGGTGCCGACCCCGATCTTGCGCTTTGCCAGGCGCCGCAGCGTCGACGGCACGAACGTGGACGCGCCGACCAGCAGCGCCGCCCACAGCAGCACCTGGCCGAGTAGGTCCGGTCCACCGGCCCAGCCGGTGGCGTACCCGGCCAGCAGCAGCACGCCGGCTACGGCGGCGGCGCGCAGCTCGCTGACGTCGACGAGCCGTTCGGCCTCCTGCTCGTTCTCCTCGGCGCCTTCGGTGGTGGGCTCGTCGCAGCCGCAGGCGTCACTCACCGGCTGCCTCCGCCCGCGCGTCGCCCATTGCGTCCGTGCCGTACCTCCGGCACAGGCTGACCTTTGACCCGGTCGCGGCGAGCAGGGCCTCGGCCGCCAGCAGAAGGTCAAGCAGCTCGGGGCGCGTCAGGGAGTAGAACATCTGCCGCGCCTCGGGGCGGCCCTGCACCAGGCCGCAGTCGCGCAGGCACGCCACGTGGGCGGACACGGTGGACTGCGCCAGCCCGAGCTGGGCAGTCAAGTCCACGATGCGGGCCTCGCCGTCCGCGAGACGGCGGACCACCGCGAGGCGGGTCGGGTCGGCCAGGCCGTGGAACAGGGCGGCCGCCCCGCCAAGCTCGGCCCGATGGTCTGGTTCAGCCGTTTTCGTTGTCATCGCCATAGTCCGATGATAGCGTCAAGAGTGCGCGGCTCGTCAAACCGGGTGTGATTCGCAAAAGCTGACTCGCGCGCCAAGGGGAGGTGTCATGGCAGCTCGCAGTCGGGGTGCATGGTGGGCGGTGGCGGCACTGGTGCTGGCCACGTTGACCGGCGGGTTCGACATCACCATCCTGAACGTGGCCTTACCAACCATCGGGTCGCAATTGGGTGCCGGCATGTCCGCGTTGCGGTGGATGGTCAACGCGTACGTTCTGGTGTTCGCCTGCCTCATCTTGCCGGTAGGTGCCGCCGGCGATCGGTGGGGGCGGCGCCGGGTCCTGCTGGGAGGGCTCGCCTTGTTCACGGTCGGGTCGGTCCTGGCCGCGTGGGCCGGTGGCGCGGGCATGGTCATCGCCGCGCGGGCGGTCATGGGCGTCGGCATGGCGATGGTGCTGCCGATGACCCTGGCCACCCTGGCCGTGCTGTTTTCTTCTCCGCAGGAACGCAGCCGCGCGGTGGCCGTTCTGGTCGCGGCAACAGGCTTGGGCGTCCCGCTGGGCCCTGTGGTCGGCGGCTGGCTACTCGAAAGATACTGGTGGGGGTCGGTTTTCCTCATCAATGTGCCCATCGCCATCGCGGCGCTGGCCGCCGTCGGCGTCCTCGTGCCGGAATCGGCTGACCCCGCCCCGCCACGGGCCGACTTCACCGGAGCCGCCCTGGGGGTGGCCGAGCTGGCGGGGTTCACCTACGCGGTCATCGAAACGCCGCTGCGCGGCTGGGGGTCACCCGCCGTGCTGACCACCCTGGGCGCGGGCCTGGCACTGCTGGCCGCCCTGGTGGCATGGGAGCGGCGAACCGATCATCCCCTCATCGACGGTGCCCTGTTCCGGCACCGTTCGTTCGCCGCGGGAAGCGGAGCCGCCGCCCTCGCCGGGGTCGCACTGTTCGCGCTGCTGTTCGTCATCCCGATGTACCTGCAGCTGGTGCGTGGGCACCCCCCGATGGCCACCGGGCTGCGGCTGCTGCCGGTCGTGCTCGGCCTCGTCGTCGGCGCCGCATCCGGTGAAGCAACCTCCGTGGGTAGCATCTTCCGAGACATCGTCGTCCGCGTTACGCGCCTCAGCGATGATGGCTCGAGGGCCTTCACGGAGCAGGGCACTATCGACTTGCAGAGAGGCCAGCTTCCCGACGAGACGCCGGCGTCTCGCGATCGCCTCCACGGCCTTCTTCGCGGAATCGGCCCGGGAGACGTGCTCGCGGGGTCGGGCTGGACTGATCCCAGAAACGGACAGCGTTACCTCCTGATCCCTGCGACGGCGTGACATGAGCGGGTTTGACTCCATCTACGCCGTATTCCTACGGATGGTGGATGGGATGCTCGGGGATCAGACATCGCAAATCCTCCAAGCGACATTGGCATTCGTGTACCTGGTTTCAGGTACCTACAAAATGCGTCAACCGTTGGCCGCCGCCACCTCGGCGGCCAACTTCCGCGTCCCAGTAAGACCGACCAAAGCCGTGGGCTTAACAATTGCCTTGGGCGAGCTCTCCTTGGCGGCCATTCTGTTGATGCCCGTCCGCGGCCTAGCACTTGTCGCACTGGGCGTGAGCACCGCACTTTCGCTCCTTTTCACTGTGCTCACGGTAGGGGTCCTTAGGCGCGGCGAGTCGTTTGACTGCAGTTGTCTGGGCAAGGAACCGGTTTCCAAGCTGAGCGCAGTTCGCGCTGGTGCACTGTTCGTGGCCTCGCTCCTCGCTTGGGCGAACGTGGCGTGGAATGGAACACGAACCATTACTGCAGAATCGCAACTCAGTGCCATCGGAATGGCTCTGACCATTGTCTTTCTGCCATACACGATTCGGTTGGCCTTTCGCGTGCGCAGTCTTGTTCGCGACTTCGGCGAGCGCGTCGACTGGATGTGGATCAGCATGGAGCTCGGGGCGCGAAAGGGGGGATGATCGGTGACCTGGACATATCTACTCGGCACGCTGGCCGTGGTTTTGCTCGTTGGCCTAACCGTATTGCTGGCTGCGCTTATTCGGCACGTAGGAGCTCTCCAGCTGGCCGTTGAAGCGGGTGGCATGAGTTCTGGGGAGTCGTTCGACGTTGACACCGACGGACCGGCCGTAGGGAGCCAGGTGCCAGAGAGCACGCTGGACCTCCTATACGAGGGCGGCATCGGCCCCAACCAGGGGGTCCTTGTCGCAGTCTTCCTGTCGACGAGCTGCGTACCTTGCACTGAACGCGCCAGCGAGATTGTTTCGCGGTGCCAAGGCCTTGACCGAACCATTTTCCTGGTCAGTGGCGGCACCCCTGAGGGTTTGGAACGGCTACGGAATCTATTTGCAACGGTTGACTCCTCCGTCCTGTATGACCCGCAGGCACGCGAAATCGTGAACAGCCTCGACGTGAAGTCCACACCGTTCGCATTCAGGATCAGCGAGAACAAGATCACCGGGAAGGCGTACTTGCGAAGCGCCGACGGATAGGTGACAACCGATCTGTGGTGCCGAGAGGTGCCGCTGGAAGGATGTCGCCGTGCCCAAGCCCTATCCCCAGGAGTTCCGTGACGACGTCGTGCGGGTGGCCCGTGCCCGCGAGGACGGGGTCACCCTCAAGCAGGTCGCCAAGGACTTCGGGATCTCCGAGTCCTGCCTGACGAACTGGATGACCCAGGCCGACCGCGACGCCGGTGTCCGATCCGGGCCGGGCCGTGAGGAGCTGGCCGAGCTGCGCGAGCTCAAGCGGCGCAACCGGCTGTTGGAGCAGGAGGTGGAGGTGCTGCGCCGGGCGGCCGCCTACCTGTCCCAGGCGAACATCGGCCCAAAATGATGTACCCGCTCGTCCGTGAGCTGGCCGTCGACGGGATCCCCGTGACGGTGACGTGCCGGGTGCTGAAGATCGCGAGAGCGCCGTACTACCGGTGGCCCGACGCAGATGTCGGCCGACCTGGAGCACGGATTCGTACGCGGCGGAAGCACGCTCATCGCGACTCCGCTGCTGATGCTCCAGTCGTTCGTCCGGGTCCTCGACTCCTGGTGGCAGCTGACCCCCGAGGAGCGCGAAGCGGCCTGGGGCAACCCGTGGACCTTCCGCGACCGGGTCTCGCGCGTCCCCGGCGTCGACGACCGCGTCGCCTCCCTGCTCTGCCTCGTGGCGCAGCCGTCGTCGTTCACGACAGTGCTCCGTGCGGCGGACCGCGCCCGGATCGTCGAGGTCTTCGCCGAGCATCTGACCGAGCCGACCGGCGACGTGGAGCGCGATCTGCGGGACATCACCCTCACCCTGCAGCGCGAGGGCGGCGGGGCGCCGGTGCGCTACGAGGCGGCGCCGCTGCTGCAGCAGTGGAGCCAGGACCCCGAGGTGGGCCAGGCCTGGCTGGTCCGCGGCGAGCTCGACCAGCAGAACCGCGTCCCGACGTGGGTCGCACAGGGCCGGGTCACCCTGACCGTCGGCCGGCTCACCCAGCTGCCCTCCCCCGTCACCCAGGACGCGCTGAGCAGCCTGGTCGAGGACCGGTACTCCGACCTCCAGGTCGTCAAGCGCGAGGTCAAGAAGCGCGACGTGCTGACCTTCGTACTCGGGATGCGTCCCGGAGACCTGGTCTGCACGGTCGACGGCGGCACGCTGCGGCTGGGACGGCTGCAGGACGGCGATCCCACCCTGCAGTCCGTCGGCGGGTCCAGCCTGATCGTGCGTCCCGTCGCGTGGTTCGGCGAGGCCTCCCCCGACATCAAGGAGCTGCCGAGCCAGGTGCGCAGCAGGGTCCGGTTCAAGGGCGAGGACGTCGTCGACCTCACCGAGATCGGCGCTGCGCTGGAGGCCATCACCCAGGTCGACGAGGACATCTCACCGATCGAGCCCGACGACATCGACGACCATGCTGAAGTACCCGTCGAGAGCGACGAGGCACCCGTCCCGCCGGCCGCCGCGGCGGTGCTCTCCTGCGACACCGCCGCCCTCGCGGCAAAGCTGCACCACGCCGACAGCAGCTGGCTCGACGAGCTGCTCCTGAGCCTCAACGCGAAGAAGCAGATCGTCCTCGAGGGCCCGCCGGGAACGGGGAAGACGTTCCTCGTCAACCACCTCCTCGAGGCCTGTGGTGTCACGGAGGGACAGTCGACGGTGGTGCAGTTCCACCCGACCTACAGCTACGAGGACTTCGTCGAGGGCTTCCGCCCGAGCAAGTCCAGCGACGGCAACGGAGCCACACTCGTCGTGCAGCCAGGCCCACTGAAGCGCCTCGCGGAGGAGGCTGCCGAGGCACCCGGCAAGCCGTTCGTCCTCGTCATCGACGAGATCAACCGAGCCAACATCACCAAAGTCTTCGGCGAGCTCTACTTCCTCTTGGAGTACCGCGAGAAGCAGCTGCGGCTGCTGTACACCCCTGACGACCCGTTCGAGTTGCCCGCCAACCTGTTCATCATCGGCACGATGAACACCGCTGACCGGTCCCTCGCCCTTCTCGACGCCGCGATGCGCCGGCGCTTCGAGTTCCTGTCCATGGACACCGGGACCGAACTCGCGCTGACAGGTGTCCTCGCCCGCTGGTGCGGCGCCACCGGTCGTCCGGATGGGCTGGCGTGGCTGCGAGACCGCATCAACGCCGAGATGCGCAAGCGCGGGCTGGACTCCTCACTCGCGTTCGGGCCTTCATACTTCATGGATCCCGGCCTGGACCAGGCGGGCGGGCTGGACCGACTGTGGCGCCGGCAGCTGCGACCGATGCTCGTCGAGCACCACTACGGCGACCACGAGCACGTCGACGCCTGGTACCCGTTCTCGACCTGGGTCACCGAGCTCGGCCTCAAGGACGCCGCATCCGAGTCGAGCGATGAGCCTGACGAGTCGCCCGCACACCAGCCGGCGCCGGCCAGTGGTGATCGCGAGACCGACGCGGACGTACTTTCCGCGTCAGAGCAGGCAGTGGAGTCGCCAAGTCGCGCCCAAGGCAGCGAACAGCCCAGTGCGGAGCAGGCGATGGACGGCGGGCACGTCGGTGAGCCGGGCTGACCTCGGCTCCCTCAAGGAAGGGCAGCGGCTCAGCGGCGTCGACCTGACCCGGGCGGAGGCGGCCGCGCTGAACCGTAGCGGCCTGGTCACCGTCCAGCCGGACCTGGGTGGGTGGTCCGTCGCAGCCCAGTTCGCCGTGGCCTCCGTGCACCGCGCTGACCTCACCGTACGTGTCACGCCGAAGATGGGCCTGGTCCGGGTGCTCACGCTGCTGGCCCGCGCCCACGGCGTCTCGGGCCTGAAGATCGACGCCGAGTACGTCGACGTCGGCACTGCCGCGGACCTCTCCGCAGTGCCCGCGATGTTGTTCTCGCTCGAGGCGGCGACCGCGATGGCCGCAGGACCTCTGCGCGGCTACCGAGCCGAGGACCAGACTCTCCCCGGGCTGCGCGGCCGGCTGCGGATGCGCGAGCAGTACCTGCGCCGGTACGGCCTCCCGGCTCCGCTCGAGGTCACCGTCGACGAGTGGACCCTCGACACCGATGACAACCGTCGTCTTCGTGCGGCCACCCAGGTCCTCCTCGCCCAGCCCGGTGTCCCGGCCGCGGCCCGGCAGGGGCTGCTGCGCCTGGACCGCATGCTGGGTGATGCCCGAGTGCCGCCGGCGGGCACCCGGTGGCGTGCGTGGGTGCCCACGCGGCTCAACGTACGTCTGCACCGGCTGCTCCATCTCGCCGACATCGCGCTGGCCCATGCCGGCGTCGAGCACGACAAGGGCGATACCAGCACGCGCGGCTTCGTCGTCAACATGGCCTGGCTCTTCGAGGCACTGGTCACCCGACTACTGCGCGAACGGACGCACGGGCTTGCCGGCCAGGACACCATGCCGCTAGACACCCTCGGGCGACTCACCATCCGTCCCGACCTCGTGTGGTACGGCCTCAACGGCCGCCCCGTCGCCGTGGCCGACACCAAGTACAAGCTCCTGGACGACAAGGGCAGCTTTCCCAACGCCGACGCCTACCAGTTCGTGACCTACTGCGCGCGGCTGGGCCTTCGCACCGGCCATCTCATCTACGCCGCCGGCGACCCACAACCCGACCCGTACGACATCTTCGGCGCCGACGTCACCATCCACATCCACGCAGTCGACATCACACGCCCACTCGCCGACATCGAGACCCAGGTCGACCATCTGGCGCAGAAACTGCTTCCGGCCATGCGAGACCCGCGGTCGTCGCCGATGGCGGGTGCCTCTCACTGGCAACCCTGAAGTACCTGCCTGCCAATCCGCGACTCTCTCCGAACCGAGCGGAGGGTGCCAATCGCCCGCTCGCCTCGCCGCGCTCAAGCCATAGGCACGTCGACGACGCTCAGTAGGGAGTTCGATCCCAGCACGCCTGGAAGGCCTTCTCGTCGAGCCGAGTGCACCACACCGGCCTGGACCTGTCCCCGGCCCTCAGTTGGTAGACGAACGAATCAGGTGAGTCCCATCTGAATGTCTCGACTTTCGCCGTCCCCAGCACGCGCGCCTCGTCGATGGCCGGCTCCAGATCGCTATCCGACGACGCCAACACGACCAGGTCGATATCTGCACGAGCTGCCTCTCGGACCGTCGCCAAGGCGCACAGCACATCAACCCCCTTCTCGCGCTTCTCGATCACGGTCATGCGCCCGTGGATGTCACGCAGCGGACGTCCGGTTGCGTCCCGTTCCACCCTGTACCGCAGGGGGCGCAGACTGACATGAACTCGTGGGTCGCGCTCCCAATGAACCTTCTGGGCCAGGCTTCGAGCGTTGTCATCCGGATCGTGTTCGCTCGAGGGGAGACCGCGATAGACCCACAAGTCCCGCAGCTGGGCGTCGGGGAAGCCCGGGCGCTGGTTGGCGTTGCGCTGACTCAGCAGCTGCTGAGCGAAGAGCAGGGATCGACGAGGCACTCGTGGCGATCGCCGTGTCGTGCGCTTGGGAAGGCCTCGTGCCCCACCAAGTGGACGTTCTGGTAGTCCATGACGACTGCGGCCCGCAGTCCTGGAGGCGCGGGCACTGGAGACATGGCACTCCTCGTCAGAAGAAAAAACCCCACCAATCCCGAGGGACGGTGGGGAACTATGGGTCCTAGCGTAGCGCAGGTTCAGGTGTCAGTCGCAACCTCGGCGCAGCTCGCGCGGATGGTCCCTTCTATGCCGGTGCGCGAAGTAACCCGGGGGGCGCTCCGTGAAACCGGGGAGCACGAGCTCGACGTCGACATCGACATTTCCGTCGCTCGTCTGAGCGAACCACACCTGATACCCAGAGGTGCAGTTGCGGTGCAGTTGCATGCTGTGTCACGGCGTCTCATCAACGTAGGCTGGGCTCGAAAGCGCAGGTCGAGCGACCGGATGAGCCTGTCTGACACGGGGTGCCGTGACCTTTTAATCCGTAGGTTGTGGGTTCGAATCCCACGGGGCCCACTCCCGCCGACTGATCACACGTCAGCGGGCGTAGACCTCGAGGTCGACGGCCTTGGCGGACAGCCAGACCCGCTGCCCGGCCGACAGCCCGAGGTCGGCCACGGCCGCGGGCGTGATGTCGACGAGGCACGACGGCTCGCCGTCGAGGTCGAGCCGCACGCGGTCGGTGAGCAGGGTCAGCCCCGAGATGGTCGCCGCCCACGTGTTGCGCGCGCTCGAGGGGCCCGGTGGCTGCGCGCTGACCGTCACGGCGGAGGGCCGCAGGGCCACGAGCACCTCGCCGCGCTCACCGTGATCGGGGACGACGAACCGCCCCCCACCCTCCAGCGCGACCCCGTCGGCATCCGCCGTCCCGGCGTAGAGGTTGAGCCCGACGAGGCGCGCGACGTACTCCGTCGCCGGACGCCGCGCGACCTCCGCGGGGCTGCCCTCCTGGACGACGCGACCGCCCTCGAGGACGACGAGCCGGTCGGCGAGCACGAGCGCCTCGAGCGGGTCGTGGGTGACGAGCAGGCTCGGGCCGCCGAACTCGGCGAGGTGCGTGCGCAGCTCGGCCTGCACGTCGAGCCGGGTCCGGGCGTCGAGGGCGGACAGCGGCTCGTCGAGGAGGAGGAGGTCGGGCGAGCCGGCCAGCGCGCGCCCCAGCGCCACGCGCTGCGCCTGCCCGCCCGACAGCAGGTGGGGCCGCCGACGCGCGAGGTCGGCGAGCCCGAGACGCTCGAGCCACCCCGCGGCGACGGCCCGGGCCTCGGCCCGCGAGCGCCCGCGGACCCGCGGCGAGAACGCCACGTTGTCGAGCACCGAGAGGTGCGGGAAGAGGCGGTAGTCCTGGAAGACGAAGCCGACCGGGCGGTGCGCCGCCTCGACGAAGGCCCCCGTGCTCGCGTCGTCGAGCACGACGTCGTCGAGCCGGATGCTCCCACCCGCCAGCGGCACGAGCCCCGCGACGGCGCCGAGCAGCGTCGACTTGCCGGACCCGTTGGGCCCGAGGACGGCCAGCACCTCCCCCGGCGCCGCGCGCACCGCGGCGTCGAGGACGAAGCCGCCCCGGCGCACCTCGACCCGCGCGTCCAGCCCACGGCTGCTCACACCGTGCCTCCGCGCAGCCAGCGGTCGCGCAGCGCGACGAGGATGGCGACCGACACGAGCAGCAGGACCAGGCTGAGGAGGATGGCGGCGTCCGGGTCGGTCTCGAGGGCGTAGTAGACGGCGATCGGCATCGTCTGCGTGCGCCCCGGGAAGCTGCCGGCGAAGGTGATGGTCGCCCCGAACTCGCCGAGCGCCCGCGCCCAGCAGAGCACCGCGCCGGCCGCGAGCGACGGCGCCACCATCGGCAGCGTGACCCGCCGGAAGACGGTCATCCGGCCGGCCCCGAGCGTGGCCGCGGCCTGCTCGTAGCCCTGGTTCGCCGCCCGCAGCGCCCCCTCGACGGTGACGACGAGGAACGGCATCGCGACGAACGTCTCGGCCATGACCACCGCCACCGGGCTGAACGGGATCGTCAGGCCGAACCACTCGTCGAGCCAGCGACCGAGAAAACCGTTGCGCCCGAACGCGAGCAGCAGGGCCACGCCACCCACGACCGGAGGCAGCACCAGCGGCAGCGTGACGAGTGCCCGCACGAGCCGCAGCCCCGGGAAGCTGCTGCGCGCGAGCAGCCAGGCGAGCGGCACCCCGACGACGAGGGCGATGACGGTCGCGACGCTCGAGGTCCACAGCGAGAGCCTCAGCGCCTCGGACGCCTGCGACTCCCGCAGGATGCGCCAGGCGTCCCCCCAGGGCGCCCGCACGACCAGCCCCAGCAGGGGGACGACGAGGAAGGCGACCCCGACCATGGCCGGCACGAGCAAGGGTGCCGGCGGCCGACGGGACGCCCCGCCCGTGCTCGCGCGCCGCTGCCGCTCACGTGCGTCCAGGGTGACCGGACGGGCTGTGGCAGAACCGGGCCGGCCGCGACGTGTCCCGTCGCCGTGCGAGCTCACGGCTGCTCGAAGCCGGCCGCCGTGAGGACCTTCGCCCCCTCCGCCGAGAGCACGTAGTCGACGAACGCCTTCGCGGTCGCGGCGTTCGGGGCGTCGTCGAGCGCGGCGATCGGGTAGCTCGTGGAGGCGTTGACGTCGGCCGGGATCGCGATGCCCTTGACCTTGTCGCCGGCGGCGCGGACGTCGGTGACGTAGACGACCCCGGCATCCACCTCGCCGAGCGTGACCTTGCTGAGCACCGACTTCACGTCGGGCTCGAGGGTCACCGGCTTCACCGTGACGCCCGCGTTGGCGAAGACCTTGGCCGCGGTGGCACCGCACGGCACCTGCTCCTGGCACAGCGCCGTCTTCACGCCCGAGCCGGCCAGCGACTCGACGCCCGTCACCCCGCCGGGGTTCGACGGCGGGACGGCGATCTCCATCACGTTCTGCGCGAACGTCTTCGGGTCAGTGGCGGCGCCGGCCGAGACCACCGCGTCCATGTTCTTCGCGCTCGCCGACGCGAAGACGTCGGCGGGCGCGCCCGAGGTGACCTGGGTCGCGAGCGCCGAGCTCGCGCCGAAGCTGAGCGTCACCGTCGTCCCGGGGTGCGCGGCCTCGAACTGCTTCGCGATGGTCGTGAAGGACTCGGTGAGCGACGCCGCGGCGAGCACGGTGATGTCACCCGTCACCTGGCTGCTCGCCGACGCGGACGACGCGCCGCCCGCGGTGGTGGACGCGGCGGGGCCCGACCCGCACCCTGCGAGGCCGAGCCCCGCGACGAGGACGACGCAGGTGATGACGGCACGGCGCACGGTGGCTCCTCGGGGACGACGGGTGGTGGTCATCGGGCGACGCTCACCGGCTGCTCGGGATCTCGACGGACACGTTCGTGGCCTTCATCGCGGCCACCGCGAGCACCCCCGGCTCGAGGCCGAGCTCGTCGGCGGCCTCCCGGCTGAGCAGGGAGACGAAGCGGTGCGGCCCGGACTGGATCTCGACCTGCGCCATCACGCCGTCCTTGAGCACGCGCGTGACCAGCCCGGTGAACCGGTTGCGGACCGAGGCGGCCGCGACCTCTCCCACCTCGAGGTGCGCACCCTCGGCCGCGAGCTCCTCGGCGAACCGGGCGAGGACGGGACCCTCGACGGCCCGCCGCCCCGCGGGGTCGGTGACGGTCTCGAGCCGCCCGGCGTCGGCCCAGCGACGCAGCGTGTCGTCGCTGATCCCCAGGAGATCGGCCGCCTCGCGCATCCGGAAGAGGTGCATGCACGGACCCTAACCGCAGATGCGGCCAGAGTCCACGGATCGGCGCGAACCTGCCACTTCTCGTTGGGCCGTCATCCGCGCCTGCGCCGGCCTTGCGACACCGACGGCCGCGGACCGGTGCTGAGCGGAGGCGCCCCGGCCCGCGGCCGTGTCGTGGGTCAGGCGGAGGTCAGAGTGTGACGACCATCTTCCCGGTGTTCTCGCCGCGCAAGACGCCGAGGAAGGCGTCGACGGCGTTCTCGAAGCCCTCGACCGAGGTCTCGCGCTGCGACAGCGTGCCGTCGGCCAGCCACCCGGCGGCGGTCGAGAAGTACTCGCCCGCGAGGTCGTAGTGGTCGCCGACGAGGAAGCCCTCGATGCGGCCGCGGGTCTGGATGAGGCGCGCGAGGTTGCGCGGGCCCGGGGCCGGCTCGGTGTCGTTGTAGACCGAGATCATCCCGCAGACGGCGATGCGGCCGCCGAGGTTGAGCGAGCCGATGGCGGCCTCGAGGTGCTCGCCGCCCACGTTGTCGAAGTAGACGTCGATGCCGTTCGGCGCGAGCTCGCGCAGGTGGTCGGCGACGCGGCCGTCGCGGTAGGAGAACGCGGCGTCGAAGCCGAGGTCCTCGGTCAGGTGGCGGACCTTCTCGGGCGAGCCGGCCGAGCCGATGACGCGCGAGGCGCCCATCGCCTTGGCGATCTGGCCGACCGCACCACCGACGGCACCCGCGGCGCCGGAGACGAAGACGACGTCACCCTCCGTGAGGGCGGCGACGCGCTTGAGGCCGGCGTAGGCGGTCAGGCCGGTCATCCCGAGGATGCCGAGGTAGGCGGACGCCGGTGCGGCAGAGGTGTCGACGACGCGCGCGTCCTTGGCGTCGAGGACGGCGACCTCGCGCCAGCCCAGGCCATGGAGGACGTGGTCACCGACGGCGAACCCGTCGGCGCGCGACTCCTCGACGACGCCGACGGCGCCGCCGTTCATCGCCTCACCGACCGCGTAGGGGGCGGCGTACGACTTGGCGGCGCTCATCCGGCCGCGCATGTACGGGTCGACGGAAAGGACGACGTTGCGCACGCGCAGCTGGCCGTCGGCCAGCGCGGGGACGTCGCTCTCGGCGAGCTCGAAGTTCTCGGGCGTCGGCCAGCCGGTCGGGCGGGACGCCAGGCGCCACTCGCGTGCGGTGCTCGAGGAGCCGGTGGGGTCGGTCATGGGTGGACCTCCAGGGGTGTCGGGGACGTGGACCGAGTGGTTCCAACGCCACCGGGGCCGGGGTCTATGCCGTGACCTCGTTCACCCGCCGGAGGTCGCCGCGCCGGTGCGCGTGCGGCGACGGATCCCTCAGCCCTCGCGCGAGCGCCGCGCCTTCTCGACCCGCCGGGCCCGCTCGCGCCGGAGCTTCGCCTGGGGGTCGTCCTCGGTGCCGAGCTGCGCCGGGCCGAACACGCTGGTCAGGAGGTACCGGACCCGCCACCCGAACCGGTAGCCCCACGACAGTCCTTCGGACCCGGCCACGGCGACCACCTCTCCTCGTGCGCGGACGGTGCCGCCCGCGTGCTCGTGCCTCGACCCGTCCAACCTACGGGATGCGCACCACCGGCGATTTCCGTCTCCACGTCGTGGGCCGCTACGGTTGGTGGCGAAAGGGAGTAGTCCCCAATCGCCGTGTCGACACACTGACCCCCGGGTCCGGTACGGCGGGCCACCTCGGGTGGCGGACGAGACTTTCGGCCAGAAGCACGCCCGTCCAGTCACGCGTGCCGGCCGAGAGGTCCCTCCCGCGGCACTCCTCGTCCGGCACGAGGAAGAGCCCCCACCACATGTACGCGTTCCTGCTCAGCACTGCCGTCATCTTCGTCGCCGAGCTCGGCGACAAGAGCCAGCTCATGGCGATGACCTTCGCGACGCGCTACCGCGTCCGCGACGTCCTCATCGGCATCACCGCCGCCACCGCCATCGTCCACCTCGTCTCCGTCGGCATCGGCGCCGCCGTCGGGAGCGCCTTCGAGCAGTACCAGGGGACGATCTCGATCGTCGCCGGCGTCGCCTTCCTCGTCTTCGCCGCCTGGACCCTGCGCGGCGACGAGCTGACCGAGGACGAGGCCGACAAGGCCCGCCGCAGCACCGGGGCGGCGCTCCTCGCCGTCGGTGTCGCGTTCTTCCTCGCCGAGCTCGGCGACAAGACGATGCTCGCCACCATCACGCTCGCGACGCAGGAGGGCTGGTTCGGTACCTGGATCGGCAGCACCGTCGGGATGGTCGCCGCCGACGCGCTGGCCATCGGCGTCGGCGCGGTCCTCGGCCGCAAGCTGCCGGAGAAGGTCATCAAGTACGGCGCGGCCGCCGCGTTCCTCGTCTTCGGCCTGCTCCTCATCGCCCAGGGCGCCGGATGGCTCTGAGCCCCGCCGCGGGCGGTACGCCTGCCGGCCCGACGACCTCGGTGGCGCTCGACCTGCGCACCGAGATCGTCACGGCCGGCGAGGTCGCGTTCTGCCTCACCGACGCCGGGCACCTCGACCGCGACGAGTCGCTGGCGGTCACCGGCCCCGATGGGCACCCGCTCGACGCCCGCGAGGTCGGGCTGCACCACCACACCCACCTGCACGTGGTCGACGCCCCGCGGGGCGAGCTGTCGGTGCGCTACCGCGCGACCGTCCGTCTCGACCTGCTCGACCCGGCACCGGTCACCGACGCCGACCGGTTCACCGACGTCCTGCCGAGCCGCTACTGCCCGAGCGACCGCGTGCAGGGCTGGGCGGCGTCCGAGTTCGCCGGTGTCGACGACCCGTGGGACCTCGCCCGCCGGGTCGCCGCGTGGGTCCACGACCGCACCGCCTACACCCCCGGCTCCACCGACGCCGGCGACGACGCCCTCGTCCCGCTGCACACCGGGCAGGGCGTCTGCCGGGACTACGCGCACCTGACGGTCACGCTGCTGCGGGCCCTCGAGGTCCCGGCCCGCTACGTCTCGGTCTACGCCCCCGGCCTCGACCCGATGGACGCGCACGCCGTCGTCGAGACGGCGGTCGGCGACGAGTGGCGCCTACTCGACGCGACCCGGCTCGCGCCCCGTGCGTCGATGGTGCGCACCGGCACCGGGCGGGACGCGGCGGACGTCGCCCTCATGACGACGCTCGGTGCCGAGACCGGTCCGTTCGCGATGGACGTCACCGCGACCGCGGACCCGGACCTGCCGGTCGAGGACCCGGACGCGGTGGTCGTGCTCGGCTGAGCCCGCTCCGCCGGCGCGTGGTCCCATCCGTGGCGCAGGACCTGGGGTCATCACCCCGGTTCTCACGCCACCGGACGCGCCATCAGCGACACTCCGGTCCCGGCGGCGTCGAGACCCCGGTTCGTCCGCGAGACCCCGGCTCCGAGCCGGGGTCTCGTGGACATTTCGGGGTGACCCCGAAATGTGGGGACGCGTGGGGCGTGTGGGGCGCGGGGTTCAGGCCTCGAGGGGGCCGGAGAGGGCGCCGCCGCAGTGGTAGACGTCGGGGCGCCCGGGCCAGATGGTGCCGGCCTCGCGCATCTCGTCGTCCAGCTCGTTGCGCCAGGTGCCGCGCTCGTCGACCCAGAAGCGCGCCGCGTGGTCCCAGAGCCGGCGGTACCAGCCCTCCCAGTGCGGGTCGCCGGTCAGCCGGACCATCGACGCCGAGAGCTGGATGCCCTCGCACACCGGCCAGTGCAGGCGCACGTCCGCGACGGGAGCGCCCTCCCAGTCGACCGTGTAGACCAGGCCCGGGCGACCGTCGAGGGCCCAGCCGCCGTCGAGCGCCCGTCGCGCCAGGGCGTCCGCCGACTCGACGAGCCAGTCCGGCGACCCGACGAGCGGCGAGGCGTCCAGCTGGAGGAGGAAGCGCGCCCACTCGAGCGAGTGGCCGAAGGTCGCGCCGTACGGGCGGAAGGGGTGGTTCGGCTCGTCCCGGTTGTACTCGGGCAGCACCTGCCAGTCGGCCGAGAAGTGCTCCGGCAGCAGCCAGCCGTTCTCGCGCGCGGCCCGGTTGATCAGCCGGTCGGCGATGTCGAGACCGCGCTCGTGCCAGACGGCGTCGCCGGTGGCATGGCCCATCGCGAGGAAGGCCTCGAGCCCGTGCATGTTGGCGTTGGCGCCGCGGTAGTCCTCGGAGTCGCTCCAGTCGGCGGCGAAGGACTCCCGCAGCGACCGCGAACCCTCGTCCCACAGGTGGGTGTCGACGACCTCGACCACCTGGTCGAGCAGCGCCCGCGCTCCCGGGTGCCCGACCCCGAGCGCCGCGGAGGCGGCGAGCCCGACGTGCACGTGGTCGTACGTCGCCTTGCGCGTCTCGGTCCCCGGCTGGGTCAGCCAGCCTCCGTGCTCGGTGTCGGCGTGCAGCCCGATGAGCGAGGCCATCGCGTGGTCGAGCAGCTCCCCCGAGCCCGGGACGCCGTGCCGCACACCGGCGGACGCGGAGTACGCCATCCGCGCCGTGAGGAACAGCATCGGCGGGTGGTCCTGCAGGGGGGTGCCGTCGGCGTCGAGGTGGTGGAAGCCGCCCTCGGGCCGGATCGAGCGCAGGGCGAAGCCGAGGACGTCGGACAGTCCCCGGCCGAGCCACTCGCGGTGGGTCGGGTCGTCGAGCCAGCTGGTCACAGGTCCTCCACGGACAGGCGGTAGGTCAGGGTGTGGGTCTCCCCGGGGCCGACGGTCACCACGTCGGCGAGCGCGTTGGCGGCCTCGACGCAGACGAAATGCGGCCACTCGTCGGCGATGTCGGGGATGCCGGGGCCCTTGTCCGGGCCGGGGTTCCAGACGACGCGGTCGGCGGCGCCCTCGGTCTCGACGCGCAGCCGGCGGCCGAGCACGGGGTCGGTGACGGTGACGGCCACGTCCGAGCGGTAGACGCGGTCGGTCTCGCCGTCGAGGACGAGGTCGCCCCGCTGGGTCTCGTCGCGCCCGGTCACCTTGTCGTGGAAGCGTGCACCGTCGAGGCCGCCGATGCTCACCTGCCGCACGTCCCCCACCGCGAGGTAGGCGTGCAGGGCCTCCTCGACGACGACGGGCTCGCGCCCGGGGTTGGTCGTCGAGAGCGAGACCTCGAGCTCGCGACCCATCCGGGCGACGAGCTCGAGCCGGTAGGGGTGCGGCCACTGGAGGCTGCCGGAGTCCCGCGACGACAGGCCCATCCGCACCGTGCCGCCACGGGCGTCGGCGACCTCCTCGAGGAGGTGCCAGCGCGTCGAGCGCACCCATCCGTGCGAGGGCGCCTTGTCGCCGTGGCGCCCCGCGCCGAACCAGGGCCAGCACACCGGGATCCCGGCGTGCGGCGGCGTGCCGGAGCGCACCGGCAGCGTCGGGTGGGAGAAGAGGACCGGCTCGGAGCCGACGGGGTGCCAGCGCAGGACGAGCGCCCCCTCGTCGAGCACCTCGCCGGTGCAGTCCGCCCCCGAGACCGGGTGCGAGGTGGGGGCGTCGTCGGTCACCGGCCCACCGTAGTGAGGCGTGCCGCGCTCGCGCACGTCGCGTCCACACGGGACGGCCCGGCTGGGGTGTCCCGCCGGGCCGTCGGTGTCGTGCGTGGGGGTCAGGAGCGCTCGGGCTCGAGCTCCGGGCGCCGCGTCGCGTCCGGGTCGTCATCGCCCCGGTCGACGCCGTTGGCCTCGTCACGCTTGTTGGCGATGATGCTCGTCGTCGTGACGAGCGCGAGGATGCCGACGATGACGCCGAGCGAGGCGAGGGTCGGGACCTCCGGGGTGCCCGGCCAGACGCCGTGCGCCCAGTGCAGGACGAGCTTGACGCCGATGAAGGCGAGGATCGCCGCGAGGCCGAAGCCGAGGTGGCGCAGCGCACCGAGCAGGCCCTCGAGGACGAAGTAGAGGGCGCGCAGGCCGAGGAGGGCGAACGCGTTGGTCGCGAACACGAGGTAGGCGTCACCGGTGATGCCGAAGACGGCCGGGACCGAGTCGACCGCGAAGACGATGTCGGTGCCGAGGATGGCCACGGCGACGAGGCCGAGCGGGGTGAGGGCGCGCTTGCCCTTCTCCTTGACGGTCAGGTGCGGGCCGCGGTAGTCCTCGACGACCGGGAAGAACCGGCGGAGCAGCTTGACGGTGCGCAGCGAGCCGATGTCGACGCCCTCCTCCTCGTCGGACATCGCGTCCTTGAGCACCTTGACGGCGGTGATCAGGAGGATGACGCCGAACAGGAGGAAGGTCCACGCGAACATCGAGATCAGCTGCGCCCCGACGGCGATGAAGATGCCCCGCAGGATGAGGGCGCCGGCGACGCCGATGAGCAGCACGCGCTGCTTGAGCTCGTCCGGCACCGCGAAGGCCGCGAGCAGCAGCATGAAGACGAAGAGGTTGTCGACCGAGAGCGACTTCTCGACGAGGTAGCCCGTGTAGTACTCGAGGCCGCGGTCACCGCCGTACTGCGACCAGATGAAGACACCGAAGGCGAGGGGCAGGGCGATGTAGAAGCTCGACCAGCCGACGGCCTCCTTCATCGACACCTCGTGCGGCTTGCGCGTCAGCACGAAGTCGAGGGCGAAGAGACCGAGGACGGCCGCGATGGTGACGCCCCACAGCAGGGGGGTGCCGACGGACTGCTCGGCGGCGGCGGGCTCGGCCGCCGCGACGAGGGTGTGGAGGGATGGCATGACGCTCCTCGGGGCACGATCGTTGTCCCGAGGTCTCCTTCACCACACCGGGGTGTGGCGCCGCTCCGGGAGCACCATGGGATGCTCGTACTGACCGGTGACGGACTTGGGAAGTACTCCCCTCGTCGCGACCAAGGCTACCGGCGGGCCGATCTTTTCCCCAAGTCCGTGTGCGGAAAACCGCCCAACCTTCGACGCCCTCGCCGGCCCCGGGCAGGACCCGGGACCGACGGTCGGGACCCGGTCGGTGGCCGACCTCAGCCGCGGACGGCGGCGTACCGGTCGAGGGCCTCCTGGCGCTCCTCGGCGTGGTCGACGATGCGCTCCGGGTAGCCGTGGGCGTAGCCGTCGTCGTGGTTCCACGGCTGGTGCGCGGCCTTGCCCGACAGGTGCCGCAGCTCCGGCACCCAGCGCCGGACGTAGTCGCCGCTCGGGTCGAACTTCTCGCCCTGCGTGACCGGGTTGAAGACCCGGAAGTACGGCGAGGCGTCGGTGCCGGTGCCGGCCACCCACTGCCAGCCGTGGTTGTTGGAGGCGAGGTCGCCGTCGCAGAGGTGGTCGAGGAAGTGCCGCGCCCCGACCGGCCACCACACGTGGAGGTCCTTGGTGAGGAAGCTCGCGGTGATCATCCGGACGCGGTTGTGCATCCAGCCCTCGGCGAGCAGCTGCCGCATCCCGGCGTCGACGACGGGGTAGCCGGTCTCGCCACGGCGCCACGCCTCGACGGCGTCCTCGGGCTCGTCGTAGCGCATGCCCTTCAGGGCCGGTCGCAGGTCGGACCACGCGCTGCGTGGGTTGTGGAAGAGCACGTCGGCGTAGAACTCGCGCCAGGCGAGCTCGTCGCGGTAGGTCTCGACCCCGGTGCCGCTGCGGTCGGCCAGCTCGGCGAGCAGGGTGCGCGGGTGCACGACCCCGAGCTTGAGGTAGGGCGACATCCGCGACGTGGCGTCGAGGGCCGGGCGGTCGCGGTCGTCGTCGTAGTCGGTGAGGGCGTCGTCGCGGAAGGCCCGGAAGCGGCGCAGCGCGGCCTCCTCGCCGACCGGCGGCAGGTCGGGCAGGTCGGGGGCGGAGAGGGCGGCGTCGAGCGCCGCCGTCGCGTCGGCGTCGTTGCGGGCGTGCCGCAGCGGCAGGGTGCGCGGGGTCGGCGCGGGCTCGGGCCATCCGTGCGAGCGCCAGGCCTTGGAGAACGGGGTGAAGACCTTGTAGGGGTCGCCGGAGCCGTTGGTCACCAGGCCCGGCCCGACGGCGTACGGGGTGCCGGTCTCGACCCACTCGACGCCCTCGCCGAGCGCGTCACGGACGGCCTCGTCGCGCCGCAGCCCGCCGGGGGTGGTCTCGCGCGAGACGTGGACGCTGGAGGCTCCCACGCGCTCCGCGAGGGCGGGCACGACCTGCCGCGGGTCGCCGTGGAGGAGGGTGAGCGAGCCGTCGAGCGTCTCGTCGAGGTCGCGCAGCGTCGCCGCGAGCCAGGCGCGGCGCACCGGCCCCCCGCGGTCCCAGAACCGCGGGTCCACGACGAAGGCGACGACGAGGTCGCCGTCCCCCGCCGCGTCACGGGCCGCGAGGAGCGCCGGGTGGTCCCGGCGGCGCAGGTCGCGGCGGAGCCAGAGGACGGAGGTCATCGCGGGTCGCTCCTCAGGAGAGGCGGTCGAGGACGGGGGGCAGGAGGAAGAGCATCCCGAGGGACCAGGTGAGGTGGGTGACGATCGGGCCGAGGATGCCGCCGGTCACCCGTCGCTGCAGCCCGACGACGACGCCGACGACCGCCGCGGCGAAGACGAGCAGCGGGATGGCCGAGGTGGCGGTCACGAGGGCGTAGACGACGGTCGTCACCGCGACGGCGTGCTTGCGGCCGACGCCCGCGTAGAGGGCACCGCGGAAGTACAGCTCTTCGGCGACCCCGTTGACGACCGTGATCACCGCGACGACCCAGAGCGAGCCGTACCGGGCGTGGTCGAGCAGCTGCTGCACGGGGTCACGGAGGAAGGGGATCTGCGCGACGACGACTGAGCCGAGCAGGAAGACCCCGAGCAGCAGCGCGCCGAGCGCCAGCGACTGCACGACCGGGCGGCTGTCGGTGCGCCCCGCACGCGAGTGGGCGCGGCCGAGGTGCAGCGGCCCCGAGACGAACGCCCCGACCGCCCAGACGAGCGCCAGCGCGAGGGTCGCGAGGTAGAAGGTCGGGTCGCCGGGCTCGATCCGCAGCGCGTACGCGAGGATGCCGGCCCCGACGAGCAGGGTGACGACCGCGACGACCCGGCGCCGACGGAAGGCCCGGTCGGTCTCGGTGTGGTCGCGCGGGACGGGGTCGACGAGCGCGGCGCGGACGAACGCGCGCAGCTCGGCGACCGGCCGGACGGACGTGGCCATCGGACTCAGCCCGACGACCCGCTGCCACCCCCGGCCCACGAGGGGTCGGCCGCGGTGACCCGGGCGGGGTCGACGGTGCCGGGCTCGGGACGCGGGTCCGCGTCGTCGCCGGCGATGGCGTCGGTGACGGCGCGGTCGAAGCCGAGCGCGCCCTGCGGGGGCGGGCCGACGAGGTCGTCGACGTCGTGCTCCTCGCAGACGACCTCGTGGAGCAGGCTCTCGACGAGCGGCTTGGCGACCCCCGTCGGCACCGGGGTGACGAACCCGACCCACTGGCTGGCCAGGCGCGGCGTCAGCACCGGCACGGTGAGGACGGTGCGCGGCAGCATGCCCCCCAGCCTCGCGAAGCGGGTGATCATCTCGCGGTAGGTCAGCACCTCCGGGCCGCCGATGTCGAACGTGCGGTTGACGTCCGGCGGCAGGTCGGCCGCGCCGACGAGGTAGTGCAGGACGTCGCGCACGGCGATCGGCTGGATCCGGTTGTCGAGCCACTTGGGGGCGACCATGACCGGCAGCCGCGACGTGAGGTGTCGCAGCATCTCGAACGACGCCGAGCCGGACCCGAGGATGATCGCCGCCTGCAGCACCGCGGTCGGCACGCCGCTGGCCATGAGGAGGTCGCCGACCTCGACGCGGGAGGCGAGGTGGTCGCTGAGCGGGCCGTCGTCGGGGTGCAGCCCGGAGAGGTAGACCAGGCGGCCGACCTCGGCCTCGTAGGCGGCGAGGCCGAAGGCGCGGGCCATCTCGCGGTCGCGCTCGACGAAGTTGCCCGCGCCGTCCATCGAGTGCAGGAGGTAGTAGGCGACGTCGACGTCGGCGAGCGCCTCGGCGAGGGTGGCGCGCGAGGTCGCATCCCCCTCGACGACCTCGGCCCGCTCGCGCCACAGGCGCCGGTCGAGCTTGGTGGCGTCGCGCGTCAGCACCCGGACCGTCCAGCCCTCGTCGAGGAGGGCCGGCACGAGCCGGGAGCCGATGTAGCCGGTGACGCCCGTGACGAGGGCTCGGCGGCCGGCGCCGCGGGAGTCGCTCACCGGCGGTCCAGCACGTCCTTGAGCTGGGCGGCCGTCTTGTCGCCCAGCCGCTCGAGCAGCGGCGTCATGAGCGGGCCGACGAGGGCCACGATCCCGCTGAAGTCGAACTCCGCCTTGTACGTGACCTCGGAGCCGGTGCCGTGCGGCCGCACGGTGATGGTGTCGTGGCTCGTCGCGGCGTCGTTGCGCCCGACGATGACGACGTGGTCCTCACCGAGCTCCTCGGTCGTGTACTCGAGCTCGACGGTGTTGCCGGCGAACTTCGAGACGTTCTTGTACGTGGTGCCGACGCCGCCGTCGCCGCTGACCCGCTCGCACGAGACGGTGCCCGCGTCCCACTCGGTCGCGTTGCGGAAGTCGGCCAGGTAGGGCAGGACGTCGGACGGGGGTGCGGTCGTCGTGATGGTGCGCTCCACCGTGGTGCTCATGCGGTGTCCCTTCGTGAGAAACGGATCTGGGCCACGTCGAGGTAGCCGGTGGCGAAGCCCGCCTCGCAGTACGCGAGGTAGAACTCCCACATCCGGCGGAACGTCTCGTCGAACCCGTACCGCTGGATGTCCGGCCACTGCGCGTTGAAGCTCTCGCGCCAGCGACGCAGCGTCTCGGCGTAGTCGGCGCCGAAGCCGTGGACCCTCTCTACCCGCAGGGTGGTCGACTCACGCGTCACGTCGCGGATCGCCTGGAGCGAGGGGATGAGGCCGCCCGGGAAGATGTACTTCTGGATCCAGCCGAAGGAGCCCTTGGTCGCCAGCAGCCGGTGGTGCTCCATGAGGATGGCCTGCACGGCGACGACGCCGCCCGGCGCGAGCAGCGCGTCGATCTGGCGGAAGTAGGTCTCCCAGTACTCCTCCCCGACGGCCTCGATCATCTCGACGCTGACGATCGCGTCGTACTCGCCGGTCGTCTCGCGGTAGTCCTGGAGCAGCACCCGGACGCGGTCGGTGTACCCCGCGGCGGCGATGCGCTGCAGCGCGAGGTCGCGCTGCTCCGCCGAGAGCGTGACCGAGGTGACGGTGGCGCCGCGGGCGGCCGCCCGGATGGACAGCTCGCCCCAGCCGGTGCCGATCTCGAGGACACGGGAGCCCTCGCGGACGTCGGCGGCGTCGAGGATCGCCTCGACCTTGCGCACCTGCGCCTCGTGGAGGTCCTGCTCGGCGACCGGACGGGTCGGGTCGAATAGCGCCGAGCTGTAGGACATCGACGGGTCGAGGAAGGCCGCGAAGAGGTCGTTCGAGAGGTCGTAGTGCGCGCTGATGTTGCTGCGCGAGCCCTCGAGCGTGTTGCGCTGCGCCCGCGGGATGGCCCGGTCGACGAGTCCGCGCAGCGACAGCAGCGGCTTGGGCACGAGCTCACCCATCCGGGCCGCGAACGGGGCGAGCGCCCGCGCGAGGTCGGTGCCGTCGGCGACGCGCCAGTCGCCGGCCATGTACGCCTCGCCGAGGCCGATCTTCGGGTGCGCCTCCAGCCGGCGGAACATCGCCCGCGGCCGGACGACCTCGAGCACCGGCGAGTCCGGCCCGCCGGCGCCGACGACGGTGCCGTCGGGGTAGCGCATCCGGACCGGCATCGGCTTGACGGCGACCTCGGTGATGGCCTTGGCGACCGTGCCCCGGGTCAGGACGTGGGGGAAGCGCAGCGCCGGGGTGGCGAGCTCGAGGCGGGGGGTCTCTGCGGTCATCGGACGGTCTCCAGTGAGTTCTCGGGGCGGGGTCGGACGGGCAGCCTCCGCAGCCACAGCCAGATGCCGTGGACGCGGATGAGCGCCGTGACCCGCTGGGGCATGAGCGGGTACCGCAGCGCCGTGCGGGCGACCTGCGCGGTGGTGGCCGCGCGGGGGCGTCCGGTGACGGTCGCGGTGACGAGGGGTTCGTCGCGGGTGCGCAGCCGGATGGCCACGCCGACGGTCCCGGGGGTGAGGGTGAGGCGGATGGCGTACTCGCCCTCGACGTCGTTGAACGGCGAGACGTAGAAGTCCTTGTCCATCGAGGCGCGGCCGCCCTCGTCGGGGCGCAGGACGTAGGCGTGCCGGCCGCCGTAGGTGTTGTGCACCTCGACGAGCACCGCGCGCAGCGCACCGTCGGGGGCGAACACCCAGAAGGCGGACATCGGGTCGAACACGTGCCCGAGCACCCGGGCGTGCGACAGCATGACGACCCGGTCGCGGGCCGACGTCGGCACGCCGTGGCGCTCGAGGACGCGCAGGACGTTGGCCTTGAGGGCCGGGATGCCCGGGTTGCCGGCGAGGTGGTCCTCTGCGCGGAACGTGGCGAAAGGCCTGAGCGGCAACGGGACCCGCGGCATGTCGTCGAGGTCGACGAGCCACTGCGTGTGCTTGTGCGTGAACGAGTGACGCACCGGGCGGTGCCGCGTGTGGTGCACCTGCCCGACGACGATCGAGGGGAGGGCGGGCAGGTCGGCGGTGGTGGTCATCGGGTCACCACTCGACACCGAAGGCGCGCGCCGCCTCCACCCCCGACCGGCAGCCGTCCTCGTGGAAGCCCCAGCCCTGGTAGGCGCCGGCGAACGCCGTGCGGTCCGTGGTGATCTCGGGCAGGCGTCGCTGGGCCCGGACGGCCGCCACGTCGTAGAGGGGGTGGGTGTACTCCATGGTGGCGACGACGCTACCGGGGTCGATGCGCTCGGTGGCGTTCAGCGTGACGTAGAAGGGCTCGCTGTCGGGGATGCCCATGAGCTTGTTCATCCAGTACGTGACGACGGCGCCCTGCGCCGGGTCCCCGACGAGGTAGTTCCACGACGCGCGCGCGAGCCGGGCGCGCGGCATCAGCGAGCCGTCGCGGTGCAGGACGGTCTCGTTGCGGGAGTAACGGAACGCCCCGAGGACCTCCTTCTCGGCGGGCGTCGCGTCGGCGAGCAGCCGCAGGGCGTCGTCGGCGTGAGTCGCGACGACGACCTGGTCGTGGCGGTCGAGCCGCCCTCCCGCCGTACGGATCTCGACACCCTCGGGGGTGCGGGCGACGGAGGTGACGGGGTCCCCGGCGTGGACCGCGGGCAGGCGGGCGGCCAGCAGGTCGACGTAGGTGCGGGAGCCGCCGACGACGGTCATCCACTGCGGGGAGTCGCCGACCGAGAGCATCCCGTGGTGCTGGAGGAAGCGGAAGAGGTACCGCGCCGGGTAGTCCAGGGCGTCGCCGCCGCCGCTCGACCAGACGCAGGCGACGACCGGCACGGCGTACAGCCGGGTGAAAGACTCGGGGAAGCCGTGCTCGCGGATGAACTCGCCGTAGGTCGTCGTGTCCTCGTCGTCGGTCTCGTCGAGGAAGCGAGCGGCGAGGCCGTGGAAGCGCTTGACGGAGCGGAGCATCCCGACGTACTCGCGGTCGAGCAGCTGGCGGGGCCGGGCGACGAAGCCCTTGACCCCGCGGCCGCCCGCGTACTCGAGGCCGGTCGAGGCGTCCCGGATGCTCATCGACATCTCGGTGTCGCGCGCCTCGACGCCGAGCTCGCGGAAGAGGCGGCGCAGGTGCGGGTAGGTGCGGTCGTTGTGGACGATGAAGCCGCTGTCGACCCGGACGTCGCCGCTCGACGTCGGGACGGTGTGGGTGTGGGCGTGGCCGCCGAGGCGGCCCTCACCCTCGTAGAGCGTGACGTCGTGGGTGGACGAGAGGACGTGTGCCGCAGTCAGACCGGAGACTCCGGCGCCGACGACGGCGATGCGCCGGCGAGCGTCGGGGCTCGCCGCGGGGTGGGTGGGCATGGCCACGACCGTAGAACCTTTCATCGAATGTCGTCAAAGGTTTGTCAAATCTCTGCCGAGCGCCTACCGTGGAGGACGTGAGGCGTTCGGTTCCGCCATCGATGCGGATTGGAGAGCTGGCCACCAAGGTGGGGGTCAGCACCCACGTGCTGCGTGCGTGGGAGTCCCGCTACGGGCTGCTGACCCCGGTCCGCAGCAGCGGGGGCTACCGGCTCTACGGGGCCGACGACGAGCGCCGCGTCCGCGACGTCCTGGCCCTGCGCGAGCAGGGCGTCAGCGCCATGGAGGCATGCCGGCAGGTGCTGGCCGCCGAGCGCGCCGGCAACGCCGCGACCGGCATCACCACCGACGACGTCGAGGGCGAGCCGACGACCAACGGTCACACCGTCGACCCGATGCGCACCGACCCTCCGCTGCTCGTCACCCAGCTGCTCGACGCAGTCACCGCGCTCGACGAGGACCGCGCGCACGCCGTCCTCGACACCGCGTTCCTCGACCGCTCCGTGGAGAGCGCCATCGTCGACGTGCTCGTCCCGTTCTTCGTCCGGGTGGGCGAGATGTGGGAGCTCGGGCGCATCGGCATCGCCCAGGAGCACTTCGCCTCCAGCCTCGTGCGGCGGCGCCTCGGCGTCCTGTCGCTCACCTGGGGCATCGGCACGGGCCCGGTGGCCGTGCTCGCGTGCCCGCCGGGCGAGTTCCACGACATCATCCTCCTCAGCTTCGGCGTGCTGCTCGGCCGGGCCGGGTGGCGCATCCGCTACCTCGGTCCGGACACCCCGATCGCGTCGCTCGCGTCGGCCGCCGACCTCACCCAGCCGGACGCCGTCGTCCTCGCCAGCCGCCGCCCCTCGGGCTTCCGTGCGCACGCACCGGCCCTGCGCCGGCTCGCCGAGCGCCACCCGGTCTGGCTGGCCGGCCGCGGCACGACGCCGCGCGTCCTCGACGAGATCAAGGCCTACCACCTCGGCCCCGACCTCGTCGGCGACGTCACCGAGCTGACCAACGCCGCGCGGGAGCGCCGCCGGGCGCAGGCCCAGGAGCAGGACGCCGGCGACGGGGCATCCGCGACCCGGACGGACTCCGAACCCCGGTCGTGACCACACCCGACGGGCCGGGCGCTGCAGCCAGCGCCCGGCCTTCCCCTACCCCCCATACCCCAGGAGCCCCCGTGACGCTGACCGACCGGAGCACGACGAGCACCTCGACACAGGGGCTCGCCCCCCGCATCGAGGCCGCCCTGCGCCCCCTCCTCGCCGGCCCCCTGCCCGTGCGGCTGCGGGCCTGGGACGGCTCCGAGGCCGGCCCCGAGGGCGCCATGCTCGTCGAGCTGCGCTCGCCGCAGGCCCTGACCCGCCTCCTCTGGCACCCGGGCGAGCTCGGCGCCGCGCAGGCCTACGTCACCGGCGAGATCGACGTGCACGGCGAGATCGGTGACGCCCTCGACCTCGTCCGCGAGACGGTGGCCGCGCGCAGCCTCCCGCCGCTCACCCCGGCCCGCGTCGCGCGGATGCTCCCCGACCTCGTCCGGCTCGCCCGTGACGCCGGGGCCCTCGCCCGCCCGCCGGCCCCGCCGGCCACGCAGGCGGTCATCAAGGGGCGGCTGCACTCGCTGGCCCGCGACCGCGCCTCGATCAGCCACCACTACGACCTCTCGAACGAGTTCTACGAGTTCCTCCTCGACCCGCACATGGCCTACTCGTGCGCCTTCTACGCCGACGGTCCGCAGATGCGCCTCGAGGACGCCCAGGCCGCCAAGCTCGACCTGGTCTGCCGCAAGGTCGGCCTCCAGGAGGGCATGCGCTTCCTCGACGTCGGCTGCGGCTGGGGCTCGCTGTCGCTGTACGCCGCCGAGCACTTCGGGGCGCACGTCACCGGCGTGACGATCGCCGCCGAGCAGAAGGCGTTCATCGACGAGCGGATCCGCGAGCGCGGGCTCCAGGACCGGGTGCAGATCCGCCTGCAGGACTACCGCGAGGTGCACGACGGCCCGTACGACGCCGTCGCGTCGCTCGAGATGGGCGAGCACGTCGGCGAGAAGAACTACGACACCTACGCCGAGGTGCTGCACCGCAACGTCAAGCCCGGCGGGTACGTCCTCGTCCAGCAGATGTCGCGCTTCCGCGGCCACCACCCCGGCGGCGGCCCGTTCATCGAGCAGTTCATCGCCCCCGACATGACGATGCGGCCGGTCGGCGACACCCTGACCTTCCTCCAGGGCGCCGGTTTCGAGGTCCGCGGCGTGCACGCCCTGCGCGAGCACTACGTGTGGACGGTCGAGGCCTGGCACCGCACCCTCGAGGAGAACTGGGACCGCGCCGTCGAGCTCCTCGGCGAGGAGGGGGCGCGGGTCTGGCGCCTCTACCTCGTCGGTGGCGCGCAGGCCTTCCGCGACAACCGGATGGGCGTCGACCAGCTGCTCCTCCGCCGCACCGGCGGCCCGGCCGTCGTCTCGGACCCCGCGCGCTGATGGACGGCTTCTCCGGAGGGACGCTCGGCGTCGTCCTCGTCGCGTCCGCCCTCACGTCGCTCGTGGCCATGGGCGCCACGGCGCTGTGGTCGAAGCGGGTCGGCAAGTACGCGGTCGTCGACATCACGTGGGGCCTGGTCTTCGTCGCGATCGGCTGGGTCGCGTACCTGGCCGGCCAGCACTCGGGCCGCTCGCTGCTGCTCGCCGTGCTCGTCACCCTCTGGGGTGGCCGGCTGGCGTGGCACATCCGCGGGCGTGCGCTCGGGCAGGGCGAGGACCCGCGCTACGCGAAGATGCTGTCGGGCGTCCCCGAGGAGAAGCGGTTCCGCACCGCCCTGGTCAAGGTCTTCGGCACCCAGGGCGCGGCGGCGTGGTTCGTGTCCCTGCCGCTGCAGGTCGCGGCCGCCACCGACTCGGCCCTCGGCTGGGTCGCGGCGCTCGGCGTCCTCGTCTGGCTCGTCGGCGTGACCTTCGAGTCGGTCGGCGACGCCCAGCTCAAGGCGTTCAAGGCCGACCCCGCCAACAAGGGCAAGGTCATGGACCGCGGCCTCTGGGGCTGGACCCGCCACCCGAACTACTTCGGCGACTCCGCCGTCTGGTGGGGCATGTGGGTCGTCGCGGCCGAGGCGTGGCCCGGGGTGCTCACCGTGCTCTCGCCGGTCGTCATGACCTACTTCCTCGCGTTCGCGACCGGGGCCCGGCTGCTGGAGTCCGAGATGGCCAAGCGCCCCGGCTACCCGGAGTACCAGGAGCGCACGAGCATGTTCTTCCCGCTCCCCCCGAAGAAGAAGTGAGCGCCGTCACCCTGCTGCCGCCCGTCAGCGGCGGCGCAGGGTGACGCCCAGCGCGACGGCGGCGGTCACGGTGCACAGCACCGTCCCCCACGCGATGTCGACGAGGACGACGACGAGCGGGAAGTCGCGCAGCACCGCCATCGAGGTGAGGTCGAAGGTCGCGTAGGTGACGACGCCGAACGCCGCCGCGTCGCGCACGCCCCGCCGCACCGAGCCCGCCGCGAGCGCCGGCCGGACGACGAAGTGGACGAACCCGAGCAGGTAGACGACGTAGAACGCCACCGCAGCGGCCATGTTCGGCTTCTCGGCGAGCAGGTGGCCGATCCGGTCGTCGTAGAGCGTGCCGGAGCCGGTGGTCAGCCAGACGGCGTCGAGCACGGCGAAGACGAGCGCGCTCACGGTGGCAGCGGTGAGCAGCAGGCGGGTCGGCGGGGCGGCGGCCTCGGCGGTCATGCGCCCCAGCATCCCAGCCGGGCGCCGGCCGGGGTCATCCGAGCAGCTGCGCGACCGCGTGGATGACGAGGCCCGCGAGGGCGCCGACCACCGTGCCGTTGATCCGGATGAACTGGAGGTCGCGACCGACGTGCAGCTCGATGCGCTCGGAGGCCTCGCGGGCGTCCCAGCGCTCGACGGTGACGGAGATGACCTCGGCCAGCTCCTCGCCGTAGGTCGAGACGACGAACGAGACCGCCTCCCCGAGGCGCGCCTCGGCGACGGCCTTCCACTCCGGGTCGTGCTCGAACCGGGCGCCGAGGTGCTCGAGCAGCTCGTCGCCGCGGGTGTGGAAGTACGAGCGCTCGTCGTCCATCGCCGTCTCGAGCGAGGTGCGGAACGAGCGCCACAGCCCGACCGCGGTCTCAGCCGCCTGCGGGTGGGTGAGCAGGCGCTCCTTGAGCGACTCGGCGCGCGCCATCACGTCGGCGTCGTGCTGGAGGTCGTGGGCGAGCCGGCGCAGGAGGTCGTCGAGGGCGAGGCGCGCCGGGTGGCGCGGGTCGCGGCGGATCTCGCGCAACCAGGCGAGGACCTGGTCGTACGTCCAGGTGATGACGCGGTCGTCGAGCCACGGCGGGGTCCACCACGGCGCCTTGCTGCCGAGGACGTCGGCGTAGGTGCCGGGGTTCTCGCGCAGCCAGTCGTGCAGCTGCTCGAGGCCGAGGTCGACGAGCCCGTGGTGGGTGCTCTCCTCGACGACCCCCTCGAGCAGCGCGCCGGCGATCGGGCTGACCGGCTCGCGGACGAGGCGGGGCACGAGGACGTCGGCGACGAGCGAGCGCACCTCGTCGTCGGTGAGCCGACCGAGGCCGGCGCGCGCGACCCGGACGACCTCGGTGAGGACGCGTCGGCGGTTGCGCGCGACCCCGAGCCAGCGGCCGACCCGGCCGGTCACGTCGGCCGCCGCGAGCCGCTCGCGGGCGATCTCGACGGTGAGGAAGTTCTCGGTGACGAACTCCTGGAGGTTGCGCCCGATCTCGTTCTTGCGCCGCGGGATGATCGCCGTGTGCGGCACCGGCAGGCCCAACGGGTGCCGGAAGAGGGCGGTGACGGCGAACCAGTCGGCGAGCGCGCCGACCATCGCCGCCTCGGCCGCGGTGTTGACGTACCCCCACACGCCGCCGTGGTCCAGGCGCAGCGTCGCGAGGAAGACGACCGCCGCGAGCAGCAGCAACGACAGCGCGACCAGGCGCATCCGGCGCAGCGCCGTGCGGCGCCGCGCGTCGGCCGGGGACTCCGCCATGAGGCTCACCCGGCCGATCCTGCCCGACGTCGGTGTCGAGTGCGGAAGTGGTGGTCAGGACGACCACCTCCGCCCTCGACGCCAGGGGTCCCCCGCGCCTCGCTGGGTCGAGGGCGCCGGCGGTCGCTGGGGCAGCCGCGAGCGCACTCGACTCCGGGGGGGGTGGGGCGGGATGGCGGGATGGCGGGCGGCCCGGCGCGCCTACGCTGGACCCGTGCAGTTCCTCAACGGCCTCATGCCCCAGCTCGACCTCACCTACGACGACGTCTTCATGGTGCCGAACCGCTCGTCGGTCACGAGCCGGCTCGACGTCGACCTCGCCAGCACCGACGGCACGGGCACGACGATCCCTCTCGTCGTCGCCAACATGACGGCGATCGCCGGCCGCCGGATGGCCGAGACGACCGCCCGCCGCGGCGCACTGACCGTCATCCCGCAGGACATCCCGGTCGAGGTCGTCCGCGAGGTCATCGCGTGGCAGAAGTCGCGCCACCTCGTCTACGACACCCCGATCAGCCTCGCGCCGACGACGACCGCCGGCGAGGCGCTCGTCCTCCTCCACAAGCGCGCGCACGGCGCGGCCGTCGTCGTCGAGGGCGACCGCCCGGTCGGCATCGTCAGCGAGACCGACCTCACGGGGGTCGACCGGTTCACCCAGCTCGCCGACGTCATGGTCCGCGAGATGGTGACCCTCGACGACGGCGTCGACGTCGAGAAGGCCTTCGACGTCCTCTCGCACGCCCGCCGACGTCTCGCCCCGGTCATCGCCCCCGACGGCACGCTCGTCGGCCTGCTGACCCGCGCCGGCGCCCTGCGCGCGCACCTGTACTCCCCCGCGGTCGACGCCTCGAACCGCCTGCGCATCGCGGCGGCCGTCGGCATCAACGGCGAGGTCGCGGAGCGGGCGCAGGCCCTCGCCGAGGCCGGCGCCGACGTCCTCGTCATCGACACCGCGCACGGCCACCAGGAGAAGATGATCGAGGCGCTGCGCCAGGTGCGCGCCCTCGACCTCGGGGTGCCGGTCGTGGCCGGCAACGTCGTCTCCGCGCAGGGCACGCGCGACCTCATCGAGGCGGGCGCCGACATCGTCAAGGTCGGCGTCGGCCCGGGCGCGATGTGCACGACCCGGATGATGACCGCGGTCGGCCGCCCCCAGTTCTCCGCGGTGCTCGAGTGCGCCACGGCGGCCCGCGAGCTCGGCAAGCACGTCTGGGCCGACGGCGGCGTCCGCCACCCCCGCGACGTCGCGCTCGCCCTGGCCGCCGGCGCGTCGAACGTCATGGTCGGCTCGTGGTTCGCCGGGACGCTGGAGTCCCCCGGTGACCTCTACACCGACGAGCAGGGCCGCCAGTACAAGGAGTCCTTCGGGATGGCCTCGGCCCGGGCCGTGCGCAACCGCACGGCCACCGAGAGCGCGTACGACCGCGCCCGCAAGGCCCTCTTCGAGGAGGGCATCAGCAGCGCCCGGATGTACGTCGACCCCGCGCGCCCGAGCGTCGAGGACGTCATCGACCAGATCGTCGCCGGCCTGCGCAGCGCGTGCACCTACGCCGGCGCGCGCTCGCTCGAGGAGTTCCACGAGCGGGCGACGGTCGGCATCCAGAGCACGGCCGGCTTCGCCGAGGGGCGGCCGCTGCACACCTCCTGGTGAGCCCCGCCCGGGTGCGCGCCCACCCCTCGGACAGCCGGTCATCGGCCGGGAGGGTGCGCACCGTGCGTAGTCGCCGATGGGCGAAAATGAGTGCATGGCCTACGACGTCGAGCGGATCCGTTCCCACTTCCCGTCCCTCGTCGAGGGGGCGGCCCACTTCGACGGCCCCGGCGGCAGCCAGGTGCCGGACGTCGTCGGCCGCGCCGTCGCCGACACCCTGACCTCGGCCATCTCCAACCGCGGCGTCGTCACCTCCTCCGAGCGCCGCGCCGACGCCGTCGTCGTCGCCTACCGGCAGGCGATGGCCGACCTCCTCGGCGCCGACCCGCGCGGCATCGTCCACGGCCGCAGCGCCACCACGCTCACCTACGACCTGGCCCGGGCCATGGCCAAGGGCTGGGGTCCCGGCGACGAGGTCGTCGTCACGCGGCTCGACCACGACTCGAACATCCGCCCGTGGGTCCAGGTCGCCGAGGCGGTCGGTGCGACCGTGCGCTGGGTCGACTTCGACCCGGAGTCGGGCGAGATGCCGACCTCCGCCGTCGAGGCCGTGCTCAGCGAGCGCACGCGGCTCGTCGCGACGACGGCGGCGGGCAACCTCATCGGCACCCGTCCCGACACCGCCGCGATCTCGGCGGCCGCGCACGCGGTCGGCGCCCTGCACTGGGTCGACGGCGTGCACGCGACCGCCCACGTCCCGGTCGACGTCGCCGCGCTCGGGGCCGACGTGTGGACCTGCTCGCCGTACAAGTTCCTCGGGCCGCACTGCGGCGTCCTCGCGGCCGACCCGGAGCTGCTGGAGTCGCTGCACCCCGACAAGCTGCTGCCCTCGAGCAACGACGTGCCCGAGCGCTTCGAGCTGGGGACGCTCCCCTACGAGCTGCTGGCCGGCGCCACGGCCGCGGTCGACTTCCTCGCCGGCCTCGACGACCTCGACACGCCCGTGACGCCCGAGGACCGCCGGGCGCGCCTGCGCTCGTCGATGGCCGCCCTCGAGAAGCACGAGGAGGGGCTGCTCGCCCGCCTCGAGCCGGCCCTGCGCGGCCGCCGCGGTGTGCAGGTGTGGTCCAACGCCGCCCGCCGGACGCCGACCCTCCTCTTCACGGTGACCGGCCGCGACCCGCAGGACGTGCGCCGCACGCTGGCCAGCCACGGCGTCAACGCCCCCGCGGGCAGCTTCTACGCGCTGGAGTGCAGCCGCCACCTCGGCCTCGGCGACGCGGGCGGCGTGCGGGTCGGCCTGGCGCCGTACACGAACCGCCAGGACGTCGACCGGCTGCTCAGCGCGCTCGACGACGTCTGCTGACGTCGGCCCCCTGCCCGGCCGGACGGGGCCGTCGCGTCCCGTCCGGCCGTGCCGCGGCTGTGACAGCATCGACGGCATGGTCGCCCTGCTCGAGCCGCTGGAGGCTCCCGTCGACCCCGTCGACGCGCTGCGCCGCATCGCCTTCCTGCTCGAGCGCACCCGCGCCGGCACCTATCGGGTCGAGGCGTTCCGCAACGCGGTGAAGCACGTGAGGACGCTGGACGACAACGCGCTGCGCGAGCGCGCCTCTGCCGGAACGCTGCAGGAGCTCGACGGCATCGGGAAGTCGACGGCGGGCGTCATCGCCGAGGCCGTGGCCGGCGAGGTGCCGGAGTACCTGGCGTCGCTCCAGGAGAAGTCCGGGGGCCCGCTCGTCGACGGCGGCGAGGACCTCTACGGGATGCTCCGCGGCGACTGCCACCTGCACTCGGACTGGAGCGACGGCGGCTCCCCCATCGACGAGATGGTGCTGACCGGCGTCGAGACCGGGCACGAGTGGATGGTGCTCACCGACCACAGCCCGCAGCTGCGCGTGGCCAACGGCCTGACGGTGGAACGGCTGCGGCAGCAGCTGAAGATCGTCGATGGCGTGAACCGTTCGCTCGCAGGCCAGTTCACACTGCTCAAGGGCATCGAGGTCGACATCCTCGACGACGGCTCGCTCGACCAGACCGACGAGATGCTGGGCCGTCTCGACCTCGTCACCGCGTCGGTGCACAGCAAGCTGCGGATGAACGCCGACCCGATGACGCGGCGGATGGTCGCCGCGGTGTCGAACCCACGGGTCAACGTGCTGGGTCACTGCACGGGGCGGCTGGTCACCGGATCGCGCGGCACGCGCCCGCAGTCCGAGTTCGACGCCCGGGCGGTGTTCGAGGCCTGCGCCGAGCACGGCACCGCCGTCGAGATCAACAGCCGCCCCGAGCGCTGCGACCCGCCGGACGAGCTCGTGACCCTCGCGCTCGAGATCGGCTGCCTGTTCAGCATCGACTCCGACGCGCACGCGCCGGGGCAGCTGGACATGAAGGCGTACGGGTGCGAGCGGGCCGAGCGCCTCGGCGTGCCGGCCGACCGCATCGTCACGACGTGGGAGGTCGAGCAGGTCCTGGAGTGGACGGGGGTCGGGCGGTGAGCGGGCGCGTCACGACCGCCCTCGGCGGCGTGCTGCGGGTCGAGCACGACGGCGCGCGACCGCCGTTCGACCAGGTGCGCACCCAGCTGGCCGAGGCCGTCGGCGACGGGCGCCTGGCCGAGGGCACGCGGCTGCCGACGGTCCGCGGCCTGGCCGAGGAGCTCGGTCTCGCCGCCAACACCGTCGCCCGGGCCTACAAGGAGCTCGAGGCCGCCGGCCTCGTCGTCACCCGGGGACGCCTCGGGACCGTCGTCGCGCCCCGCGGCGGGGGCGGCGCACGCGGCGGGGCATCCGTCCCGGACCCCGCGATGCGGCTGGCCGCGGCCGACTTCGCCCGCGCCGCACGGGCCGCCGGACTCACCGACGAGGCGGCCGTCGCGCTCGTCCGGGACGCCCTCGGGCACCTGCACTGACGCCCCTCCCGCCCCGGCCGGACCCCGTTTTGGTGGTCGCGGGAATCTCCCCTATGCTTTCGGAGTCCTCGACGGATCCGATCCCGGGTTGTGCGACGGAGAGGGTCCGACGAGAGTCGGGTCCCCATCGTCTAGCGGCCCAGGACCCCGCCCTTTCACGGCGGTAGCACGGGTTCGAATCCCGTTGGGGATACGGTCTTGCACCAGCCAAGGCCCCGTAGCGCAGTTGGTTAGCGCGCCGCCCTGTCACGGCGGAGGTCGCGGGTTCGAGTCCCGTCGGGGTCGCTCCTTCACGAGAGGGGCCGGATACGTCCGGCCCTTCCGTGCAGGTCCAGGCCAGGTAGCTCAGTTGGTACGAGCGTCCGACTGAAAATCGGAAGGTCGGCGGTTCGACCCCGCCCCTGGCCACCAGCAAACCCGCAGGTCACAAAGTTGTTGCCGAGTGATCGCGACTCCTCAGGATTCGCGTTTGCTCACAGTTTGCCAACAGCCGCCCACAACGGTACCTCCAGAGCCCGTCGTCGCGGCGGCACGGGTGAGATGAATCGCCCTACGTCGAGTCCTCGGTGCTCGAGGCGACCGTCGATGTGCTCGAGCACGCCGGCTACACGGTGTCGCTGCCCTCCCGGCCCCTCTGCTGTGGCCGGCCGCTGTACGACGCCGGCATGCTCACCACCGCCGAACGCCTGTGGCGCCAGGTCCTCGACATCCTGCGCGACGACATCCGGGCTGGCGTGCCCGTCGTCGGCGTCGAGCCCCACTGCGTCGCGGCCTTCCAGGACGAGCTCGTCGGCCTCTCCCCGGACGACGCGGACGCCCGGCGGCTCTCGGAGCAGACCTTCATCCTCTCCGAGTTCCTCGAGCGCCAGCGCTACCAGCCCCCGCGGCTCCCGGTCGATGCCCTCGTGCAGATGCACTGCCACCACGTCGCGGCCCTGGGCACCGATGCCGAGGAGGCCCTACTCCGGCGGATGGGTGTCGACGCCGAGGTGATGGACGCCGGGTGCTGCGGCCTCGCCGGGTCCTTCGGCTTCTCGGCGAGCAAGTACGACGTGTCCGTGCGCGTCGGCGAGCGGAAGATGGCGCCGCGGATCCGGGCGGCCTCGGCGGACACCCAGATCGTCACCGACGGGTTCAGCTGCCGCGAGCAGATCCAGCACCTCACCGACAGACAGCCCCGGCACCTCGCCGAGCTGTTCCGGGACGCCATCCGGGCGCAGCAGGCTGGCAGTCCCGACTGACAGACACGAGATCGTCGAGTCGGAACGACTCGCGTGGCGTCACGCTCGTGACCTGACCATCCGGGACGTGAACGCCTCGGGCACCCACGCGTCTACCCGTCCCGGTTCGGTCTTGACGGTGCAGGGTGGTCGGACCGTGTCCGCCCTTCGGCGTAGGCCAGGGTGGCGGGGTCGGTCGTCGTGAACCGGTCCATCTCTTCACCTGCGTCACATCGCAGGAGTGCGAACGTCGTCCCTACCGGGCCCCGGGTGGCCACCTCCCAGACACCCCCGGACTCCTCCCAGCGGATCAGTCGTTGGAGGTCCGCGACGCTGTCGGACGCCCGCCCCGCCGAGTCGCTCATGACAACGGCTTGACTACGGTGAGGAGCACGACGGAGTCCTCGACCGCGAAGAGCGAGTGCCGACGTGGGGGGATGACCAGGTGGTCGGCGGCGCCCGCCTCACGCTCTCCGCCCGAGTCGCGGAGTCGGACCCGTCCTCTCAGGACCTGCAGGGTGGCCTCACCAGGGCTCTCGTGCTCGGCGAGCTCGTGCTCCGCGACGAGGGCGATGACCGTCTCGCGAAGCATCCGGTCGTGACCACCGTGGATCGTGCGCGAGGCACGACCGGCCACGCTCTCTCGAGCGACGGCGAGCACCTCGTCGCCCAGTGCGGTGAGTGACGTGCTGTCCATGTGCTGCCCTTCCTCACGACCGTTGACTACGGCCTTCCATCGACGTGGACGTACACCTCGTCGATCACCTCGACCCGGTACACGACCGTGTCGCGGGTGGCCGGAAGGCAGAGCATCTTGCCGGCCCACAGCGAGAAGGTCGAGCCGTGCAGCGGGCACTCGACCGTACCGTCTTCGACCCACCCGTGTGCCCGCGACGCGGTTTCGTGCGTACAGGTGTCGTCGGTCGCCCACACCCGCCCGTCACCGTCCCGCAGTACGGCGATGTCGTTGGCGGCACCGGTGACGTCGCGGCCGACGGAGACTCCGCCACCGAAGGGGATCTGCCCATCGACGCCACCCGGACGGCGGGTCGTGGCCTTCCCGGGTGGCCGAGAGGTCACTACCGCGGTGACAGACAGGCAACACAGGTCGTCGGGGTGTCGAAGGGGACGAGCGCGCCATCCGTGCTACCCGGAGGCGGGGGGGGGTGTCGCCGTGCACGATCCCTTGAGGATCCGGGCGTGCAGAGCACAGACGAGCTGGCTGCGGCTCTCGGCCAACTCCCGGATTGGACAGTTGTACAGGCGGATCTCGTCCACCGGCCCGGGGCGCCGGGCCGCGGGGTGAAGCCGCCTCGGCGAGGACGTCATGCAAGGAGCCCGCAGACGGTCGTACGGACCTGCCTCTCGGGTTTGCTCCCCCGAGCAGCGCACCCCAGGACAGTCCGATAGCCCGTGCCTCGGCACGCCGATTTCCCGTCATGGACCAAGCCCCACCGGACCCGTCGGGGTGACTGGGGGCCACACGCCGCTTCATGGTGTCATCGACGCCGCGCCGTCGCGGTTGCGCCAACACGCCGTTTGGCCCGCTCCCTCACGACGCCCGATACGTCTCGATCCGGGTAGTCATGGTCAGGGCGCGAGGAAGACCTCAGGGGTTGCAGGAGGGGCACCGCGCCGGGTCGGCCGTTGCGGCCTCGGCCGACCGCGTGCTCGTCGCGCCGCAGTGCGGACACCGGTGTACGAGGGCGAGGACCTCGTCGGTCGCGGTGCCGCAGTCGCGGCACGGCGCGCCGCGCACGACGTCCTCGACACCGTAGCCCGGGGCGGCGCACGAGGGGCACGGGCTGGAGAGCCTGAGCAGGAGGTCCTGGGCGGCGCGGACCATCACGAGATGACGCGTGGGGCACATGTGGGCACGCAGGTCGGTCTCGATGCGGACCCGGGGATGGTCCCGGGCGAGCCGGGCCCCTCTGGGACACCCCATCTCGAACTGAAAATCGGAAGGTCGGCGGTTCGACCCCGCCCCTGGCCACCACCACGAGCCGCAGTCCGCACCCCGGGCTGCGGCTCTTGTCGTCCCCGGCGAGTCGTCGTGCCCGGGCTCAGGTCAGCCAGGTCGACGTCGCGCCGAGCACCCGGCTGCCGTCGAGGTCCGCCAGCGAGAGGCCGACGAACGCGGAGGCCTGCTCGGTCGTCTGCCAGCGGAAGCGGGGTGCGTCCGTCGTCGCTGCCTCGACGATGACCGCCGCCGCGGACTCGGAGGTCTGTGCGTCGTCGAAGGCACCGGCGGTGCGGCGCAGGTAGGCGGCGAGCAGCTCGGCGTACGGGTCGTCGGCGTCCGCGTCACCCCCGCCCGTGTCGGCCCGGTGGACGTTGCCGGTGAAGTCGCTCGCGACCGCGCCCGGCTCGACGATGCTCACCGTCACCCCGAACGGGGCGACGACGGGAGCCAAGGACTGTATGAGGCCCTCGACGGCGAACTTCGCCGCGCAGTAGGCGTCCGCGAACGGCTGGCCGACCGCGCCGCCGACGCTCGTGACGGTGACGACGCGCCCGCGGCCGGCGGCGCGCATCGCGGGGAGGACGAGGCGGGTCATCCGCGCCACGCCGAGGTAGTTGACCTCGAGCTGCTCCTGGAGCTGGGCGTCGGTCAGCTGCTCGAGCGTCGCGACCGCCCCGCGGCCGGCGTTGTTGACGAGGACGTCGACGCCCCCGTGGTCGGCCAGCACCCCCTCGACCGCGGCCCGGGCACCGTCGGCGTCGGTGACGTCCAGCGCCCGGACGTCGAGCTCGACGCCCGCCGCCTCGGCCGCCGCCCGCAGCCGGTCCGCCCGTCCGGTGTCGCGCATCGTCGCGACGACGGTGCGGCCGGCCCTCGCGAGGCCGACGGCGGTCGCCAGCCCCATCCCGCTCGACGTACCGGTGACCAGGGCGACCTCGCGACGCGACATGGCCGGAGCGCAGACCCGCCCGCAGCCTCCGCGGGAGGGCGCCGGTGTGACCGTCGAACCTTCCGGGTAGGTGCCCGGGGTGACGGTGGACCAGGCGCGCGGAGGACGCATCCGCGTCGGGACGTCGGGCTGGACCTACTCGCGCTGGCGGGGGGACTTCTACCCCCGCGGCCTGGTCCGGCGCGAGGAGCTGCGGTACGCCGCCGAGCGGATGGGCGCCCTCGAGGTCAACGGCTCGTTCTACTCCCTGCAGCGGCCGACGACCTACGTGCACTGGCGGGAGCAGGTCCCCGACGGCGTCGAGCTCGCCGTCAAGGGTGGCCGGTTCGTCACCCACCTCAAGCGCCTGCGCGACGTCGAGGTGCCGCTCGCCAACTTCTTCGCCTCGGGCGTGCTGGCGCTCGGACCCACCCTCGGCCCGGTGCTCTGGCAGCTGCCCGAGCGGCAGGAGTACGACGCCGCGCTCCTCGCCGACTTCTTCGCGCTCCTCCCCCGGACCGTCGGTGACGCGGCCGCGCTCGCCCGGCGGCACGACGCCAAGGTCCCCGAGGCCCGCGCCCTGACCCGGGCCCCGCGCGGGCTGGCCTCGCGTCGCATCCGGCACGCCCTCGAGTTCCGCAGCGCGACGTTCTGCACCGACGAGGCGGTCGACCTCATGCGCCGCCACGACGTCGCGACGGTGGTCGCCGACACCGCCGGGCGCTGGCCGACGGCCGACGCCGTCACGAGCGACCTCGTGTACGTCCGCCTCCACGGCGACACCGAGCTCTACGCGAGCGGCTACTCCGACGCCGCCCTGGACCGGTGGGCCGAGCGCTGCCGCGGCTGGGCGCAGCACCACGACGTCGTCGTCTTCTTCGACAACGACGCGCGAGGCCACGCGCCGCACGACGCGGTCCGGCTCATCGCCCGCCTCGGCGACCACCACGTCCCGGTGACGCACCGTCCCTGACCCCTCGGGTTGCACACCCCGGGGGGTATCCATACCCTCGGGGACGCCCCCGCCGCCGGACCCCAGGACCCCCCGTTGACGACGCCGGCGGCGATGCCGGTCCCGACCACGACGACGACGAGGTCGCGCACCGCCGGCGCCGCGGCACGGGCCGCCGCGAGCGCGGCGCGGACGTCGTTGACGACCACCGGCGCTCCTGCGGCCGTCGGCCGTGGTCGCCATCCGGCGAGGAGCGGCAGGACGTCCGAGACGACCACCCGGCCCTCGGGGTCGACGAGCCCGGGCACGGCGACCGCGACCGAGCGCGTGCTCGGATGCTCCGCCACGACCTCGCCCACGAGGTGGTCGAGCCGTTCCCCGGTCGTGCCCGGGCCGGTCGGCTCGAGGATCTCCGCCACCACCGAGCCGTCCGCGGCGAGCGCCCGCAGGAGGGCCTTGGTCCCACCCACGTCGGCCACGACCAGCACTGCGTCACCCGGCTCCACATCGCCCACCGTAGGAGGTAGGACGGGCCGGGCCGGGCCGCCGGCGGGCCGGCGCGACACGACGGAAATCCCGTGAACCCGGACCCCCACCTCGCTACGGTGGGCCGGGGTCGATGTCCGGGTCACCCCTGATGTGCGGGCGGCAGGAGGCACGCCACGGTGGGGACCATGACGAGGATGTGGGGTCCGGGGCTGCGGCTGGGCCTGGGGACGGCGGCCGCCGCCGCGGTGCTGGCGCTCGCGCTGCCGCGGGTGGCGGGGACGTCGTGGCGGCCCATCGCGCAGGCGCTGACCCACCCGAGCCCGCTCCAGCTGGGGCTCCTCACGGTGCTGTGGCTGGCGGGCCTGTGGGTGCACACCCCGTCGCTCACGGCGGCCCTGCCGGGCCTCAGCCACCGTCGCGCCCTCCTCCTCAACCTGTCCGGCTCGTGCGTCTCGAACCTCCTGCCGCTCGGCGGCGCCGCGGGGACGGTCGTCAACTGGCGGATGGCCCGCGGCTGGGGCTTCGGCTCCGCCGCCTTCGGGCGCTGGGCGCTCGTGACCAACCTCGCGGACACGGCGGTCAAGCTGCTCCTGCCGGGAGTCGTGCTCTGCTGGTTCGCGTTGCCCGGTGACCGCGGCACCGCGCGCCTGGCGGTCCCGGGGGCGCTCGGCCTGCTCCTGCTCCTCGTCCTCCTCAGCGGGGTCGTCCTCGTCGGACGCGACGACCGGGCCGTGCGGCGGGCCGGGCGCGCGCTCGACCGCCTCGCCGCCCGCCACCGCCGGGTGCCGGCGGCCCCCGAGGGCTGGGGTGAGCGGGGCGCCCGCTTCCGCGCCGAGAGCGCCGACCTCGTGCGTCGCGGCTGGGCGCGGATGCTCGGGGCCAAGGTGCTGTACGCGCTCTTCCAGGCGCTCCTGCTGTGGGCGTGCCTCGTCGTGGTGGGGGCGCCGGCGGCGCCGTTGCTCGTCGCGTCGGCCTTCGTCGTCGAGCGGCTGCTGTCGATGCTCGTCATCACGCCGGGCGCTACGGGGGTCGTCGAGGTCGGGATGGCCGGGGCGCTCACCGCGCTCGGCACGCCGGCCGCGCCGGCCGCCGCGGGGGTGCTGCTCTACCGCGCGTTCGTCGTCGGGATGGAGGTACCGGTCGGCGGCCTCGCCCTCGGCGGGTGGTGGCTCGCGCACCGCCGCGCGGCTCGGCGCGTCCACGGTGCGGTCGGCGTGCACCCGGCGCCCGCCGTGGAGGTGGTCGGGGCGCATGATGCGGGGAGCATCCCGACCGAAGGAGCACCTCGATGGAGTACACCCGCCTCGGCAGCACCGGGCTCACCGTCAGCCGGCTAGCGCTCGGCTGCATGAGCTACGCCGACGGCTCGCGCGGCTACCACCCGTGGGCCCTCGACGAGGAGACGTCCGGGGCGTTCTTCCGGCAGGCCGTCGAGCTCGGCATCACGTTCTGGGACACCGCGAACGTCTACAGCGCAGGGACGTCCGAGGAGTTCGTGGGGCGGGCCATCCGGACGTACAGCCGCCGCGAGGACATCGTGCTCGCCACCAAGGTGCACGGGAAGATGCACGACGGCCCCGGTGGGAGCGGCCTCTCCCGCAAGGCGATCCTCGAGCAGGTCGACGCCTCGCTGCGCCGGCTGCAGACCGACCACGTCGACCTCTACCAGATCCACCGCTTCGACCCCGAGGTCCCCGTCGAGGAGACGATGGAGGCCCTCCACGACGTCGTGCGCGCCGGCAAGGCTCGCTACATCGGGGCGTCGTCGATGTGGGCCTGGCAGCTCGCGACGATGCAGCACGCGGCGGACCTGGGCGGCTGGACCCGCTTCGTGACGATGCAGGACCAGTACAGCCTGCTCATGCGGGAGGAGGAGCAGGAGATGTTCCCCCTGCTCGAGCACCAGGGGCTCGGCGCGCTGCCGTGGAGCCCGCTGGCGCGCGGGCGGCTCGCGCGGCCGTGGGGCGAGCAGACCGGGCGGTCGGACACCGACGAGTTCGGCAAGCGGCTCTACCAGGACCGCGACGGCGAGATCGTCGGCGCGGTCGAGGCCGTGGCGCGCGAGCGCGGGGTGGCGATGTCGACCGTCGCGCTGGCGTGGGTGCTGCGCAACCCGGTCGTCACCGCCCCCATCGTCGGGGCCACCAAGCCGCACCACCTGCCGGACGCCGTCGCCGCGCTCGACCTGGAGCTGACGGACGACGAGGTGGCCGCGCTCGAGCGTGCCTACACGCCGCGGCGGCCGACGGGCTTCTGACCGCCGTCGCCGGTCAGGCCTCGGGCACGCCTGCCGTGCAGGCCTCCTGGATGCGCGCCACGACCATCTGCATGGTCAGCCGGGCGCGCGCCGGGTCGCCGGTGAGGAAGTAGTGGTCGGCGCCCGGCGTCACGTCGTGGAGCACGTCGACGCCGGCGGCGCGCAGCCGGGCGGCGTACCGGTCGCAACGCGTCGCGCTCGCCGGTCAGGACGACGGTCGGCGGCAGGCCGGCGAGGTCGGGCGCGAGCAGCGGTGAGGCGTAGGGCTCCTCGCGTCGGGCGACGTCCGGGAAGTAGACCCGGCGGACGAGGCGGCGCAGGGCCGGGTCGACCATGCCCGGGCGGTCCTCGACCTCGGAGGCGAGGTCGAGCGCGGGGACGCCGAGGACCTGGAGGACCGGCGCGCACGAGCCGGCGTCGCGCGCCATGAGGCAGACCGCGGCGGCCACGTGACCGCCGGCGCTGAAGCCGCTGACGACGACGCGCGTGCCGTCGAGGCCGTGCTCGTGCCCCGCCGCCGCGAGGTGGGCGACGACGTCGTGCCCCTCCTCCTGGCCGACGGGGTAGCGCGCCTGCGGGCCGACGGACCAGTCGACGTTCGCCACCGCGACGCCGGCGGTCGCTGCGAGATAGCGGCACCACCAGTCGTCCATCTCGGGGTAGCGCATGACGAAGGCGCCGCCGTGGAAGTGGGCGACGACCGGAGGCGCCTCAACGCCGGGCGGGCGGTACAGGTCGACCCGCACCGGCCTGTGGCGCGTCGGGACGCGCAGGCGCTGCGGGGCCGGCAGGTCGCTGCCCGCGAAGCGCAGCGGCTCTCCGTAGCGCACGGTGAACCGCGCCGAGACCTGCATCGCGAGCGCACGGACGTCGTCGAGGAGGGTCACGCTGCGTGGTTCGTCGCCTCCGGTGCGGGCGGATGGCCCTCCGGTCAGGCCTGGCGCGGGCCCAGCTCGTCGAGCACCGCGCGCACGCCGGCCGCGACGACGCCGGCGTCGGTCGTCACGGCGAGGAACCCGATGCCGTGCGCCCGCAGCCGGTGGGCGACCGCCGGGCTGCCCGCGAAGGCCCCGACGAGGATCCCCTGCCGGTCGGCGGCCGCGACGACCCGGGCGAGGGGACCGTCCGGCGTGGTGTCGTCGAGGAGCGCGTCGACGGTCGTGCCGAGCGCGAGGGCGAGGTCGAGCGGGCCGACGAAGAGGCCGTCGACGCCAGGGGTGGCGGCGATCTGCTCGACCTCGTCGAGGGCGCCGACGGTCTCGACCATCGCCCAGCAGCGCACGAGCTCGTTCGCGGTGGCGGTGTCCGGGGCGTCGACTCCCCACATCGGTGGCCACGGGCCCCAGCTACGGTCCCCGAGGGGTGGGTAGCGGGAGGCGAGGGCCGCGCGCTCGGCGTCGCCGGCGCCGGTGACCGACGGCACGACCACCCCGTGGGCGCCGGCGTCGAGGGCGGCCCCGATCCAGGCGGGGTCGACGGCAGGGACGCGGACGAGGAACGGGTGGTGGGCCGAGGTCAGCGCGCGCCCGGCGGCGTGGAGGGCGGCGCGGTCGAGGGCGCCGTGCTGCGCGTCGAGGGCGACCCAGTCGACGCCGCTGCCCGCGAGCCGCAGGAGCAGGTCGACGTCGGCCGTCGTCGTCCAGATACCCCGGGAGTCCTCCATCCGGGCATCGTGCCAGCCGGGAGGCTCCCCGGTGCGGCGGCGAGCCGGTCGACCGACGGCCGGCGGGGGTCCGGAGACGAGGAGCCGGTCGGCCCAGGACCGGCAGGCGGGGGTCCGGAGACGAGGGGCAGGTCGGCCGAGGACCGGCAGACGGGAGGCGAGCCGCAGGTCGGCCGAGGACGGCTCCGGCAGGACAAAGGGGTCCGCCCGTCGCTGTCGTTCGCTCCCGTCGCCGACGCAACCATGACGAGCGGTCAGAAGCATGTCGCACGAGAGCAACCGCCCGCTCATCCCGGTTGCTCCAGCAGGTGACGCACACGCGACCGCTCGTCATGGTTGCTCCAGCAGGAGACGCACACGCGACCGCTCGTCATGGTTGCTCCAGCAGGAGACGCACACGCGACCGCTCGTCATGGTTGCTCCAAGGGCGGACGCGAACGACAGCGGCCGACAGAGCACTTCTCCCTCGCCCGCGCCGCCGCCGGCTGACAGTCCTCGGGACGCCGGCGACCCCCGCGCCGGCCGCTCCCGACCCGTTCCACGTGACGTCCCTCCCAGCCCCCTGTCGCGCCGCCCGCCCGGTGGGACGATCGAGGTGGCGGTGGCGCGCGCCCGGCGGCGCGGCTCTCCCGACGCCGCCGCCGGTAGGAGCACCACGATGTCAGCAGCCCTCGCCCGGCCGAGCCCGCCGCGAGCAAGGACCCGCTCCCTCCCACCCCGCGCGGTCTCCGCCGTGGTCGCGGTCGTCGAGCTGGGGCTGCTCTACCTCGTCCAGGTGTGGCCTGGCTGGCGCACCCTGCCCCTGCTCACGCCGGCCGCCGAGGAGCTCGTGCCGTGGATGGTCGGAGCGCTGTGGACCGGCGTCGTCCTCGAGACCGTCGCGCTCGTCGTCCGGACGCGCTGGTGGCGGGCCGTCGCCGACCTCACGTCCTCCGCCGTCGGCCTCGCTGCGTCGGTCGCCGCGTGGGACCTCTTCCCCGTCGTGGCGGGGAGCCCGTGGCGCACGCCGCTGCGGGCCGCTCTCGTGGTGGCCATCGTCGGCGGGGTGGCGGGCGTCGTCTCCTCGCTCGTGCGCATCCTCGGCGGCAGCCCACCCGACCCGGACGCTCGCCGGCGGCGCCGCGGCTGACCGCCCCGACTCCCCGCGACCGGCGCTCGGTGCGTCGGCCCGCTCAGATCCCTCCGAGGGCGCGGACGGTGGTGAGGGTGTCGACCTCGTCGAGCGGCTTGTCGTCGCGGTAGCGCAGGACGCGGGCGAACCGCAGCGCGACACCGCCCGGGTAGCGGGTCGAGCGCTGCACGCCGTCGAGGGCGATCTCGACGACCTGCTCCGGCCGGACCGTCACGACGTACCCGTCGGTCGGCCCCTCGGCGAGCTCGGTGAACCGCTCGGTCTGCCAGCGCAGCATCTCGTCGGTCATCCCCTTGAAGGTCTTGCCGACCATGACGAGCTCGCCGGTCCCCGCATCGCGGGCCCCGAGGTGGATGTTGGACAGCCAGCCGCGCCGGCGGCCGGAGCCCCGCTCGACGGCGAGCACCACGAGGTCGAGCGTGTGCGTCGGCTTCACCTTGACCCAGCCGCTCCCCCGGCGACCGGCCGCATACGGCGCGGCGGCGTCCTTGACGACGACCCCCTCGTGGCCGTCGGCGACCAGCCGCCCGAAGAAGGCGGCGGCCTCGGCGGGGTCGGCCGTCACGAGCCGGGGCACGAGCAGGTGCGGCGCCAGCGCGGCGAGCACCTCGTGCCGCTCGCGGGCCGGCGCGTCGACGAGGTCGCGACCGTCGGCGTGCAGCACGTCGAAGAGGAACGTCGTCAGGGGCACCTCGGCCCGCAGCCGCTCGACGTCGGCCGAGCTCGCGGTGCGCGCCCCGGTCACCTGGAACGGCGCCGGCCGGCCGTCGTCACCGAGGACGATGGCCTCGCCGTCGAGCACGAGGTCGCCGCCGGGGAGGGCCGCGACAGCCTCGACGACCTCGGGCAGCCGCTCGGTGATCTCGTCGAGGCTGCGGGTGAAGACCGTGACCCCGCCGTCGCGCCGGTGCACCTGGACCCGGATGCCGTCGAGCTTGCCGTCGACGAGCAGCTCGGCCCCGCCGAAGCCCTCGACCGCCTCGTCCGTCGTCTTGGCCGACCCGGCGAGCATCGGGCGCAGCGGCCGCCCCACGACGAGCCCCACCTCCTCGAGGGCCGGCTGCCCGCCCGTGGCGGCGATGCCGGCCACCTCGTGGGCCGAGCCGGCGAGCATGACCGCCCGGCGCACGACGGCGTCGGGCACCTCGAAGGCGCGGGCCAGCGCGGCGAGCACGACGCCGTCGAGCGCTCCCTGGCGGAGGTTGCCGGTCATGAGGTTGCGCAGGAACCGCTGCTCGTCGGCGGTCGCCCGGCCGAGGAGCCCGCCCAGCTCGGCCCGGCGGGACGCCGTGGACCCGGCCCCCGCCGTGGCGGCGAGCCGGTCGAACGCGGCGTCGACCTCGGCGACGGTCAGCGTCGGCTCGGCGGCCGGCTCCGGCAGCCGGGAGAGCGAGCGGTGGCCGACACCCAGCCGGCGTTGCGGCAGCACCCCGGAGAGGAACGCGACGACGGTGCCGACCTCGACGGCGTCGGCGCGGGCGAGGAGCGTGGCGATGGCCTCGGTCTTCGCGGTGCGCGAGCGCGTGGCCGCGACCTCCTGCGACGTGGCGACGAGCTCGGCCAGCGTGACGTCCATCCGGTCATCCTGCCCGCCGCCACCGACAGGGAGGGCGTCAGCGCGCGAGGCGCATCGGCACGTGCGGGATGCCGTCCTCGACGAACTCGGCGCCGTCGCGCGCGAAGCCGAGCCCGGCGTACCAGTGCTCGAGGTGGCTCTGGGCGTCGAGCACGACCGGGCCGCGGGTCGCCGCGAGCACGGCGAGGACCAGCTCGCGCGCCACCCCGGCCCCGCGGGCCGACGCCGCGGTCGCCACCCGGCCGATGCGCAGCACCCCGCCCCCGTCGTCGAGCACCCGCAGCGTCGCGACGACCTCACCCGACCCTGACTCGGACCACCACTGCACGGCGCCCGGCTCGAGGTCACGGCCGTCGAGGTCGGGGTAGAGGCACTCCTGCTCGAGGACGAAGACGTCCTGCCGCAGGCGCATCAGCGCGTAGAGCACCTCGGCGGGCAGGTCACGGGTCGGGGCGGAGCGGACGACGGGCACGCCGTCCACCCTAGGGACCCCCACGACGCACGGACGCGGGTGAGCTCGCCGGGGACGTCCGGCGAGCTCACACGCGTTCGCGGTGGGGCGGGGTCAACCGCGCGCGACCTCCGCGGCCTCGCTCGGGGTGCTGTCGCCCTCGCCGAGCACCGGCTCGTCCGCCGGCTCGACGGAGAGCGCGAAGTCGTCGCCGTGCAGCGTGGCGCCGGTGACGACGGCCTTCTCGACGGCGGCCACGGCGTACTTGCGCCGGACGACGACGGGGTCCTCGCGCAGGTCCCTGACGAGGGCCCAGGCCAGCCCCACCATGACGAGCGCGAACGGCAGCGCCGCGACGATCGTCAGGTTCTGCAGCCCGGTCAGCGCCGAGTCACCGCCGACCAGCAGCATGACCGCCGCGACGGCGCCGGTGGCGACGCCCCAGAAGACCACGTTCCAGCGGCTCGGCTCCATCGTCCCGCGCTGCGACAGGGTGCCCATGACGATGGAGGCCGCGTCCGCGCCCGAGACGAAGAAGATCGCGACGAGGACCATGACGACGACGGTCGTGAGGCCGGCCAGCGGCATCGTGTCGAGGAGGCCGAACAGCTGCCCCTCGGAGGTCGACTGCCCGGCGAGGTCGGTGCCGTTCTGCTGCGCGTGGATGCCCGCGCCGCCGAAGATCGCGAACCACACGAGGCTGACCAGGCTCGGGACGAGCAGCACCCCGGTGACGAACTGGCGGATGGTGCGGCCGCGCGAGATGCGGGCGATGAACATGCCGACGAAGGGCGTCCACGACATCCACCAGGCCCAGTAGAAGACGGTCCAGCCGGACAGCCAGTCGGCCATCCCGTCGCCACCCGCGGCGTCGGTGCGCGCCGACATCATCGCGAGGTCCTGGAAGTAGGAGCCGACCGCGGTGGGGACGAGGTCGAGCATGAAGACGGTCGGTCCGACGACGAAGACGAACACGGCGAGGCCGATGGCCAGCACCATGTTGATGTTCGACAGCCACTGGATGCCCTTGGCGACGCCGGAGACCGCCGAGAGGATGAACGCGACGGTCAGCAGCGCGATGACGCCGACGAGCACGCCGTTGCCGACCGCACCGATGCCGGCGACGATCTCAAGGCCGCTGCCGATCTGGAGCGCGCCGAGGCCGAGCGAGGCGGCCGACCCGAAGAGCGTCGCGAAGATCGCGAGCATGTCGATGACGCGGCCGGCGCCACCGGTCGCGCGCTTCTCGCCGATGAGCGGGATGAACGCGGAGGACACCAGCTGCGAGCGCCCCTTGCGGAAGACGCCGTACGCGATGGCGATGCCGACGACGGCGTAGATCGCCCACGGGTGGAGCGTCCAGTGGAAGAGCGTCGTGGCCATCGCGGTCTGCACGGCCTGCGGGTTGCCGGCCTCCCCGGTACCGGGCGGCGGAGTCACGAAGTGCGACAGCGGCTCGCTGACGCCGTAGAACATCAGGCCGATGCCCATGCCCGCCGAGAACATCATCGCGATCCACGAGGCGGTGCGGAACTCGGGCTCCTCGTCGTCGGTGCCCAGCGGGATGTCACCGAACCGGCTGACGGCCAGCCAGATGACGAAGGCGACGAACCCCGAGGCGAGCACGACGAACATCCAGCCCATGTTCGTCACGGACCACCCGAGGGCGGAGTCCGACGCCGCCGAGAGCGTGTCCGTGCTGAGGAACCCCCAGGCGACGAAGGCCACGGCGATCGCCGCGACGACGCCGAAGACGACCTTGTCGACGGTCGCACCGCGCGCCGTCTGCTCGACGACGTCGATGCCGAGGACGGGGTGCGGTGCCTCGTCGGCGACCGGGGCGCGGGTGCCGTCGTCGTCGGTGGGCGGTGGGGTGGGCTCGGGGGTGGTACGGATGTCTGTGCTCACGCTCGTGGTGTGTGCCGCGGGGTGCCCGCGGCCCTCCGTTCTCGCTCTGCTCGGGGGTACTCGGTCAGGTCAACCGTTCAACCACACCACCGATGCGCCGCTCGCTCAAACCGGCTCGTGGGCGCGGCGCCGCACGCCGTGCGCGTCGAACCACTGCTGACCTGCGGGGACGCCGGGTCTATTCCTCGGCCCGGCGAGACGGTCGTCACGCCCTGCCGCGGAACCCACGTCCCCCGGAGCCGCTGTGCCGCGCTGCGGCTCAGACGGCGAGCCGGTAGCCGATGCCGGGCTCGGTGACGATGTACCGCGGCGCCGACGGGTCCGCCTCGAGCTTGCGGCGCAGCTGGTTGCCGTCGACGCGCAGGTAGTTGGACTCGCGGCCGTACCCCGGCCCCCAGACCGCCCGCAGCAGGTCGGCCTGGGTGACGACGCGCCCGCGGTGGCGCGCGAGCTCGGCGAGCAGCCGCCACTCGGTCGGGGTGAGGTGGACGGGGGCGCCGTCGCGCGTCGCCGACAGCGTCGCGAAGTCGAGCGTGAACGCGTCCGTGACGACCGGACCGACCGCCGCGAGCCCCTCGTCCTCGCCGCCGCGCCGCAGCGCCGAGCGCACCCGGGCCATCAGCTCGTCCATCCCGAAGGGCTTGGTCACGTAGTCGTCGGCGCCCTCGTCGAGCGCCTCGACCTTGTCGTCGGACTGGTGGCGCGCCGACAGGACGACGACGGGCACGCGGGAGCGGGCGCGGATGCGCCGCAGCACCTCGACGCCGTCGAGGTCCGGCAGCCCGAGGTCGAGCACGACGAGGTCCGGTGGGGCGTCGGCGACGGTCGCGGTGTCCCAGTGCATCGAGCGGCCGAGGTCCCACGGCAGCAGGCCCTGGCCGAGGATCAGGAGGAAGAGCAGCGCGACCGAGGCGACCGCGAAGGCCAGCACCGAGCCGGCGTAGCCCTGCCAGCGCTGCTCGGTGCGGGGGTCGACCCCGACGAGCCGGTAGACGACGCGCTCGACGCGCCAGTCGCGCTCGTCGGTGAAGACGCGGTGCATCCAGGCGCCGAGGGGGACGTGGGTCGCGGCGAGGATCGCGGCGAGGATCGCGGCGACGAGGAGGACGGCGGTGGCCGTCTGGAGGGCGATGGACATGGTGCGGCGCCCCTCAGTACCGGTCGGGGCGCACGAGCGCGTCGAGGAGGTAGCCGAGGAGGAGCAGGCCGATGACGCCTGCGAGGAGGTCTTCCCACATGCGGCCCACCACACCAGCGGGCCGCCGCCGCACCCCGCGCGGTGACGCGGCGCTGACGGCCTCTTGACGCCATCCTGACGCCCCTCACCCGTGCAGCATTCGACGAAAGCGACGATTGATGCACACCCCGCCCCAACCGACCGTGCAGAAATCGACGAATGTGACGCTTCCCGCACGCCCGGTCCGCCTTGACCGTGCAGAAATTGACGAAAGCGACGATTCCTGGACGCCCGGCGGGGCCCGGAGGTCAGCGGGCGCGGAACTCCGGACGGCGCTTGCCGACGAACGCGGCCGCGCCCTCGCGGTGGTCTGCGGTGGTCGCGAGCGCCCGCTGGCCGGCGTCCTCGCGGGCCAGCGCGCCCTCGAGGTCGAGCGTGGCGGCGTTGACGGCGGCCTTGGTCTCACCGAGCGCGAGGGTCGCGCCCGCGGCAAACGCGGCGAGCAGCTCGTCGGCCCGCGCCGCGAACCCGTCGGCCGGCACGGACTCGGCGACGAGGCCCCACTCCGCGGCGGTGCGACCGGGCAGCGCCTCGCCGGTCAGCGCGAGGCGCATCGCCCGGGCCCGGCCCACGGCGGCGGCGACGAGCGCGGTCGAGCCGCCGTCCGGCATGAGCCCGATCCGGCTGAACGCGAGGACGAACGGCGCCTCGTCGGCGGCCAGCACGTAGTCGCAGGCGAGCGCCATCGGCACCCCGATGCCGGCCGCCACCCCGTGCACCAGCGCCACGACCGGCGTCCGCGCCCCGACGATGGCCCGGACGAGGTCGGCGCCGGCGTCGAGCACGCCCATCTGCGCGCCCTCCGCGGTCAGCGGCGCACCGGAGCAGAACCCGCGCCCCTCCCCGGTCAGGGCGACGACGCGCACGTCGGGGTCGGCGTCGAAGCGGCGCACGGTCGCGGTCACGGCGGCGCACATCTCGGGGTCGACGGCGTTGAGCCGCTCCGGGGCGTCGAGGGTGATCCGTCCGATGGCCCCGTCCGCCTCCACGCGGACCCGTGCGCTGCTCATCCCGCCATCCAACCGCACCCTGCGCGCCCCCGCAGCGGCGGCGGGTGGTGGACTTGTGCCCCGTGACCGGACTCCAGCCCGTCCCCCTGACCCCCGACCTCGTGCACGGCGCCGTCGAGCTCGAGACGAGCGACCGCGGCCTGCGCCCGCACCGGCTGCCGGCCTGGGCCCGCGCCCAGAACGCCGACCCGATGCTCGCGATCAACGAGGGCCAGCCGGCGGGTGTGCGCCTCGTGCTGCGGACCACCGCCACGGCCGTCGAGCTCGACGCGGTCGTCACCCGGCGGGCGCTGACCGGCGCACCGGCGCGGCCCGAGGGCCAGGTCGACCTCGTCGTCGACGGCGAGGTGACGGACGGCGCCGTCGTGCCGAACGGCGACCTGCTGACCACCGACATGCTGACCGGCGCCACGACCCTGGCCCAGGGCGGCCCCGGTACCGTGCGCTTCCCGCTGCCCGACGGCGAGAAGACCGTCGAGCTGTGGCTGCCGCACCAGGAAGGCGTCGAGCTCGTGGCGCTGCGCGCTGATGCCCCCGTCACCGCCGTGCCGCGCGACGGCCGCCCCCGCTGGGTCCACCACGGCAGCTCGATCAGCCACGGCAGCAACGCGGTCCGCCCCACCGGCACCTGGCCCGTCGTCGCCGCGCGCACCGCCGGGCTCGACCTCGTCAACCTCGGCTTCGGCGGCTCGGCCGTCCTCGACCCGTTCGTCGCCCGCTCGATGCGCGACCTCGACGCCGACCTGCTGAGCCTCAAGGTCGGCATCAACATCGTCGGCGGGGACCTGATGCGCCGCCGCGTCCTCGGGCCGGCGCTCCACGGGTTCCTCGACACGGTCCGCGAGGGCCACCCGACCACCCCGTTGCTCGTCGTGACGCCGGTCCTCTGCCCGATCCACGAGGAGACCCCCGGCCCCGGCTCGGTCGACGTCGAGGCGCTGCGCGAGGGCCGGCTCGTCTTCACCGCCACCGGCGACCCCGCCGAGGTACCGGCCGGCCGCCTCACCCTGCGCACGGTCCGCGAGGAGCTCGCGCGCGTCGTCGAGCAGCGCCGGGCGGACGACCCGAACCTCCACCTCGTCGACGGCCTGGCGATGTACGGCCCGGACGACGTCGCCGCCCACCCGCTGCCGGACGCCCTGCACCCCGACGAGGAGACGCACGGGCTGATGGGAGAGCGGTTCGCGCGCACCGTCTTCGGCGACGGCGGCCCCTTTCCCACCACCTGACGGCCCGTCCTCCCCGCGACCTGCGCGGGTCCGGGTGCGGTCGCGCCGGGACCCCGCAGGTCGCGCGGAGAAGACGGCCGGTCAGGCCTGGACGACCGCCCCGGAGGCGAGCAGCGCCTCGACCTCGTCGGCCCCGAACCCGTGCGCCAGCAGCTGCTCGCGCGTGTGCTGCCCCGGCACCGGCTCGGGCCCGGGCGTGCCGAGCGGCGTCCCGGACAGCCGCGGCGCCGGCCGCGGCACCGGCGAGCCATCGGGCCCGGGCACGAACGACCCACGCGCCGCGTGGTGCGGGTGCCGGTGCGCCTCCTCGAGCGAGAGCACCGGGGCGACGCACGCGTCCGAACCCTCGAAGTGCGCCGCCCACTCGTCGCGGGTCCGCTGCGCGAAGGCCGTCTCGAACGCCGAGCGCTGCTCCGCCCAGGTCGTGGGGTCGTACTGGTCCCCCTCGACCGACACCCCGAGCAGCCGTAGCAGCTCGCGCCAGAACTGCGGCTCCAGCGCCCCCACTGCGACGAACCGGCCGTCGGCACAGGCGTACACGTCGTAGAAGGGCGCACCGCCGTCGAGGACGTTCGACCGGCGCCGGTCCGTCCACTCCCCCGCCCCGAGCATCGTGTGGACGAGCGTCAGCAGGTGCGCGGCGCCGTCGACCATCGCCGCGTCGACGACCTGCCCGCGCCCCGTCGTCCCCCGGGAGACGAGCGCCGCCAGCACGCCGGACACGAGGTACATCGCCCCACCGGCGAAGTCGGCGAGCACCGGCACCGGCGCGACCGGCCGCTCGGCGCCGCCCATCGCGTGCAGCGTCCCGGACAGCGCGGCGTACGTGATGTCGTGGCCCGCCCGCGCCGCCCACGGCCCCTCCTGCCCCCAGCCGGTCATCCGGCCGACGACGAGGCGCGGGTTGTCCGCCAGCAGGTCGTCGGGCGCGAGCCCGAGCCGCTCGAGCACTCCCGGCCGGAACCCCTCGACCAGCACGTCGGCCCCGGCGACGAGCCGCCGCACGGCGGCCACGCCGTCCGGGTGCTTGAGGTCGACGGCGATGCTCGGCCGCGAGCGCCGCAGCCCGCCCGAGGCGTCGACGTCGCTCGGGGCGCCGGGCCGGTCGACCCGCACGACGTCGGCCCCCATCTCGGCGAGGACCATCGCCGCGAACGGCGCCGGCCCGATGCCGCCGAGCTCGACGACGCGGACGCCGGCGAGCGGGCCGGCGGCGACGGACGACCCCGCGCTCACCGGGCGGCGGGGACGAGCTCGCGCAGACCGGGCAGGACCTGCTCGGTGAAGGTGCGCAGGAACCGCTCCTGGTCGTGGCCGGGGCCGTGAACGACGAGGTGGTCGAACCCGAGGTCGGTGTAGAACCGCATCGTCTCGACGACCTCCTCGGGGCGCGAGGCGACGATCCAACGCTTGGCCACCTGCTCGATCGGCAGCTCGTCGGCGGCGCGCTCCATCTCCTCCGGGGAGTGGATGGAGTGCTTCTGCTCGGCCGAGAGCGACAGCGGCGCCCAGAACCGGCAGTTCTCCAGCGCCTTCTCGGGGTCGGGGTCGTAGGAGACCTTGACCTCGATCATCCGGTCGATCTCGGCGTGGTCGCGCCCGGCCTTGTCCATCCCCTCGTCGACCGAGGGCACGAGCTGGTCGCGGTAGAGCTCCTCGCCCTTGCCGGAGGTGCAGATGAACCCGTCGCCGTGCCGGCCGGCGTACCGGGCGACCATCGGGCCGCCGGCGGCGATGTAGACCGGCACGGGGGTGCCGGGGCGGTCGTAGATCGCGGCGTCCTCGGTGCGGTAGTACTCGCCCTCGAAGGTCACCCGCGGCTCGGTCCACAGCTGCCGCATCAGCGTGACGGCCTCGCGCAGCCGCCCGAAGCGCTCCTTGAACTCGGGCCACTCGCCCTCGGCGACCGAGCCGACGGCGATCTCGTTGAGGGCCTCGCCGGTGCCGACGCCGAGCATCACGCGCCCCGGCGCGAGGCAGGCCAGCGTCGCGAAGGTCTGCGCGACGACCGGCGGGTTGTAGCGGAAGGTCGGCGTCATCACCGAGGTCCCGACCATGACCCGCTCGGTGCGCGCCAGCACCCACGACATCCACGCGAGCGAGTTCGGGGCGTGCCCGCCCTCGAGCCGCCAGGGCTGGAAGTGGTCCGAGATGGTCACCGAGTCCAGCCCGAGCTCCTCGGCCAGCACCGCGTACCCCGCGAGCTCACCCGGCGCGAACTGCTCCGCCGACGCCTTGTACCCGACCCTGATGCCCTGCGCTGCGCTCATGTCGCCATCCTGCTACACCCGGCGCGCGGGCGGACCGGTCGGCGGCGCGGCGCCCGGTCGACGCCGGCCACCGGACCCCCCGTCCGGTGCGGACCGACCCCCTCCGACCGGTCCGCACCCCCCTGACGACGAGTCCCGCGCCGCCACCCCCTGCCGACGCGGGAGCCGCCGCGCCCGGTCCCCCCCGGGTGCAGCGACGGGACCAGCGTGACCGCGGGCGCTACGACGGCGCTGCGAATCCGCTGCGAAGCTCTCGCCGGGGCCGCAGGTGCGGTCACTCGGGCCCGGTGAACAGCTCCAGCGCGATGTTGTCGGGGTCGCGGAAGGACAGGCCGACGCCGTAGCCGGCTCGCTTGACGCCGCCGTGCTCGACGCCGAGCTCGTCGAGGCGGGCCTGCCACTGCTCGAGCTCGGCCACGGACCCGACGGCGAACCCGACGTGGTCCAGGCCGGTGCGCTCCTCGTCGAAGGCGTCGCCCGACTCCCGGCCCTGGTGGGTGTGCAACCCGAAGAGCTGGCCACCCTCGAGGACGAACACGGTGTGGTGGAAGCGGCCGCCCTCCTCGTCCTCGTCGAGGACCGGGTCGGCCCCGAAGAGGGCGGAGTACCAGCGGGTGCTGCGCTCGAGGTCGGTGACGGTGATCGCGACGTGCTGCAGACCGGGGAAGGCCATGTCGGCTCCTTTGCCGTGTGCCGTGTGCCGTGGGCCGTGGGGCGTGCCGGCCGCCCCGCGCCGGGCGCGTCGACGGCCTCCGTCCGGTCTACCAGCGCCCGGCCGCTCCCACCCCGTCCGGCCGGAGGGGCCGAGGACGGGACGACGGCCGTCGTCGCGCGGTCGCGCGGTCTACCGTGGCCGCATGCCCCCCACCGACCTCGTCGACCTCGCGGGCCACGAGCAGGTCGTCTTCTGCTCCGACCCCGCCACCGGGCTGCGCGCGGTCATCGCGCTGCACTCGACCGCGCTCGGGCCGGCCCTCGGCGGCACCCGCTTCCACCCCTACCCGTCGATGGACGCCGCCGTCGCCGACGTCCTGCGCCTGTCCGGGGCGATGTCGAGCAAGAACGCGCTGGCCGGCCTCGACCACGGCGGCGGCAAGGCGGTGGTCATCGGCGACCCGCACCGCGACAAGACCCCCGAGCTGCTGCGCGCCTACGGGCGCTTCGTCGAGTCGCTCGACGGCCGCTACGTGACCGCCTGCGACGTCGGTACCTACGTCGCCGACATGGACGTCGTCGCCGAGGAGACCCGCTGGGCCACCGGCCGCTCCCCCGAGCGCGGCGGCGCCGGCGACTCCTCGCTGCTCACCGCCCTCGGGGTCTTCGAGGGGATGCGCGCCGCCGCCGAGCACGTCTGGGGCGAGCCGACCCTCGCCGGGCGGCGCGTCGGCATCGCCGGCACCGGCAAGGTCGGGGCGCGCCTCACCGAGCACCTGCTCGAGGACGGGGCGGAGGTCGTCGTCACCGACGTCGACGCCGCCGCGGTCGAGCGCCTCCTGGCGCGGCACCCGGAGGTCACCGTCGTCGCCGACGCCGAGGAGCTCGCGCGCACCGACCTCGACGTCTTCAGCCCCAACGCGCTGGGCGCCGCCCTCGACGACGTCACCGTCGAGGCGCTGCGGGCCCGCGTCGTCTGCGGCGGCGCGAACAACCAGCTCGCGACCCCCGAGACCGCGGACCGGCTGGCGGCCCGGGGCATCACGTACGCCCCGGACTTCCTCGTCAACGCGGGCGGGGTCATCCAGGTCAGCGACGAGCTCCACGGCTTCGACCTCGAGCGGGCCCGGGCCCGGACGCGGACGATCTTCGAGGCCACCCGCGAGGTGCTGCGGACCGCCGACGCCGAGGGCGTGACGCCCGCCGTTGCCGCCGACCGGCTCGCCGAGCGGCGCATCGCCGGCGGCGGCCGGACCCCGTGGCTGCGGCGCGGGGACACGCCGCCGTCCCGCTGACCGGACACCCTGTCCACCCGGTCGCGCGCGGTCGGTCCGGTCACCGTCACGCCCCCGGGCCATGTATCGTTGGCAGCACGATATGCACACCATTCCCGGAGCCGCCCCGCGGAGCTGGATGACCCTCCTCGAGGGCCATCGGGCCTGTGGTGCCGCCCCGGCAGATTCACGAGGGGGTCACGCCATGGGGCGCGGCCGGGCCAAAGCCAAGCAGACCAAGGTTGCTCGCGAGCTGAAGTACTTCAGCCCCGACACCGACCTGTCGGCGCTTGAGCGTGAACTGCACACCCAGAGCCACACCGGCGACACCGCCGATGAGCGCGACTGGGAGGACGACGACGGGCAGTGGGTCTCCGGGCGGCGTTGACGCCGCCCTCCCCCTCCCTTCCCCCGGTGCCGTGAGGCGTCGCTGACGGCGGTGTGCCGTGCGCCGTCCGCGCGTCGGTGGTCTGCCATGCTCGCTCCATGAGCGAGACCAGCGCAGCCGAGACCCGGCGCCTCGGCGTCGAGACGACCGGCATCGAGATCATCGACGAGGCCGAGCGCACCGCGTCGCCCCGCGACCTCTTCTGGCCGTGGTTCGCGGCCAACGTGTCGGTGTTCGGCATCTCCTACGCCGCATTCGTCCTCGGCTTCGGCATCTCCGTCGGCCAGGGCGTCCTCGTCGCGGTGCTCGGCATCGTCGTGTCGTTCCTGCTCTGTGGGGTCGTCGCGATCGCCGGCAAGCGCGGGTCGGCCCCGACGATGATCCTGTCGCGCGCGTCCTTCGGGGTGACCGGGCAGAAGGTGCCCGGTGTCATCTCGTGGCTGACGTCGATCGGCTGGGAGACCTTCCTCGCGATCACCGCCGTGCTCGCGACCGCGACGGTCTTCGAGCGCCTCGGCCTCGGCGGCGGCACGGTGACGAAGGTCGTCGCGGCGGTGGTCGTCGCGCTGCTCATCGTCAGCGCCTCGGTCGCCGGCTACCACGTCATCATGCGGCTGCAGTCGGTGCTCACCTGGGTCACCGGCGCCGTGACGGTCATGTTCGTCGTCATCGTGCTCGTGCAGGGCACCATCGACTGGAGCAAGGTCTCGGCCGTGCCGTCCGGCCCGGCGGGCGCCGTCGTCGGCGCCTTCGTCATGGTGATGACCGGCTTCGGCCTCGGCTGGATCAACATCGCCGCCGACTGGTCGCGCTACCAGCGCCGCGACGCCTCGGACCGCGCGGTCGTCCTGTGGAACACGGTCGGCGGGTCCGTCGCGCCCGTGCTGCTCGTCGGCTTCGGCCTGCTCGTCGCCGCCTCCGACCCCGACGTCGCGGCCGGCATCGGCAGCGACCCGATCGGCGCGCTCGCCGGCATCCTCCCGACGTGGTTCCTCGTGCCGTTCCTCGTCGCGGTCATCCTCTCGCTGGTGTCCGGCGCGGTCCTCGGCATCTACTCCTCGGGCCTGACGCTGCTCTCGCTCGGGGTCAAGGTCCCGCGGCCGGCCGCGGCGCTCGTCGACGGCGTCATCCTCACGCTGGGCACGTTCTTCGTCGTCTTCGTCGCGCAGGACTTCCTCGGGCCGTTCCAGTCCTTCCTCATCACCCTCGGCGTGCCGCTCGCGGCGTGGGCGGGCATCTTCATCGCCGACCTCGTGATGCGCCGCCGCGACTACGACTGGGGCCCCGACGGCGCCGACGCCCTCTTCGACCCGCGCGGCCGCTACGGCGCGTGGGACTGGGTCTCGGTCGGGACGATGGTCGTGGCCTCCGTGCTCGGGTGGGGCCTGGTCGTCAACAACTTCGCGGTCGACGCCGCCTGGAACAACTGGCAGGGCTACCTCCTCGAGCCGCTGGGGCTCGGCACCTACGTCACGCAGGGCGAGGGCGCCCCGTACTGGGACGGCACCTGGCCCTACGCGAACATCGGCGTCATCCTCGCGTTCGTCATCGGCTTCGGGGTGACGCTCCTCGCGCGCCGGGCCGCGGTCCGCCGGCAGGAGCGGGGCGCCGAGACCCCGGCAGCCGCACCGGCCGCCCGATGACGTCCGGCGGGCACTGGCTCGTCGTCGTCGACCCGCAGGTCGTCTTCGCCGACCCCGGCACCTCGCCGTGGGGCTCGTCGATGTTCGCCGGCGCCGTGGGCCGGATGCGTCAGCTCGCCGAGCGGTTCGGGCCGGAGCGCACGGTCGTCACGCGGTTCGTCGCCGACCCCTCGCTCGGCGGGTCCTGGGGTCCGTACTACGAGGAGTGGCCCTTCGCCCTCGTCCCCGACGGCGACCCGCTGTACGCCGTCGTGCCGGAGCTCGACGGCCTCGCCGGCACCGTCGTGACCGCCGGGACCTTCGGCAAGTGGCCGGTCCTGCGCGACGTCGTCGGCTCCGACGCCCGGGTGACGGTGGCCGGGGTGGCGACGGACTGCTGCGTCGTCTCGACGGTCCTGCCGATGGCCGACGCCGGCGTCACGGTCGAGGTCGTCGCGGACGCGTGCGCCGGCTCGACCCCCGAGAACCACGCCCGGGCCCTGGCCACGATGGCCCTCTTCGCCCCCCAGGTCACCGTCACCTGACCCCGCTTCTTCCGGAGGGGAGTCCCGGTTGGGGTTGACCCGGGGATGGGTGAGTCCTGACCGAATCCTTGACCCCGGCAGACCCCCGCCCGACCGCCCGACCGGCAGGGTCGTCCACCGTGACCCGACACCAGACCCGACGGCGCGCGCTGCCCACGGCCCTCGCGCTCGCCTCCGCCCTCGTCGTCCTCCTCGGCCTGACCGCCCCCGCGTCGCAGGCGGCGACCCCGCTCACCGTCGCCCAAGCGGTGGCGACCCAGGACGGCGCCTCCCACACGGTCCGCGGCTACGTGGTGGGCCAGTCGACGGCGACCTCGACCGTCGTGCGCTCGGCCTTCCCCAACGACTACGCCCTCGCGATCGCCGACACCGCGTCCGAGACCTCGACGTCGAAGATGCTCTACGTCCAGCTGCCGAGCGCCCTGCGCTCGCAGTGGGGCCTCAAGACCAACCCGAGCCTCATGGGCCGGCAGGTCGACGTGACCGGCACCCTCGCCGCGTACTTCTCGCACCCGGGGATGACCGGCACGACCGCCGTCGCGACCGCCGGCACGGGGGGCGGCGGCACCGGCGGGGGGACGGGTGGTGGCGCCGGGGGCACCGGTGACTACGACGGCACCTACTACGCCCCGGCCGTCGGCAAGACCGGGTCGGCGCTCAAGACGGCGCTGCACGGCATCATCGACGACCAGACGAAGCTCACCTACGACCAGGTGTGGACCGCCCTCAAGGACACCGACGAGGACCCGAACAACACCAACAACGTCGTCGAGATCTACTCGGGGCGCTCGATCGCCAAGTCCGACAACGGTGGCGGCGTCGACCAGTGGAACCGCGAGCACGTCTGGGCCAAGTCGCACGGCGACTTCGGGACGGCCACCGGCCCGGGCACGGACGTGCACCACCTGCGCCCCGAGGACGTCACGGTCAACTCCACCCGCGGCAACCTCGACTTCGACGACGGCGGCAGTGCGGTCGCGCAGTGCACCGGCTGCCTCTCGGACTCCGACTCCTTCGAGCCCCGCGACGCGGTCAAGGGTGACGTCGCCCGGATGATCTTCTACATGGCGGTCCGCTACGAGGGCGACGACGGCTGGGCGAACCTCGAGATGAACAACTCCGTCGGCAACGGCAGCGCCCCGAACATCGGCAGGCTCTCGGTGCTCCTCCAGTGGAACGCCCAGGACCCGGTCGACGCCTTCGAGATGCGCCGCAACGACCGCATCTACACGACGTGGCAGCACAACCGGAACCCGTTCGTCGACCACCCGGAGTGGGCCACGGCCATCTGGGGCTGACCCGCCCGGGGCCGCTCTCCCCGACCACCCCCACCAGAACCGCCGGTCGTCCGTCGCCGACATCCTGTCCCCTGTCCCGACGGGCGGCCGGCCCCTCCCGTCATCGACTCATTGCCCGTCCGCCACCTCGAAGGCCCCCACGAGGGCACGCAGAGGTGGCGGATGCGCAAGACGTCGCGGTGGGGGCGTCCCTCAGGCGGCCGGGTGGTCGCCGACGAGCTCGACCGAGCCGCCGTCGACGCCCTTCGCGCCGCGCACGACCTCGCCGGTCGCGGCGCCCGCGGCCGACGCCTCGTGCACCTCGCCCATGACCCAGGTGTCGATGCCACGAGCGGTCAGGTGCGCCGTCGCCGCGTCGACCGAGGCGGCCGGGAGCACCGCGACGAAGCCGACGCCCATGTTGAGCGTGCGCTCGAGGTCGGCGCGCGGGACGTTGCCGAGCGAGCCGACGGTCGAGAACACGGCCGGCGGCGTCCACGAGGCGCGGTCGAGCCGGGCGTGCACGTCGTCGGGCAGCACGCGCGCGAGGTTGGCCGCGAGCCCGCCGCCGGTGACGTGCGAGAGCGCGTGGACGTCGACACCGTCGAGGCGGACGAGGTCGAGCAGGTCGGCGGCGTAGACGCGGGTGGGGGTGAGCAGCTCCTCGCCGAGGGTGCGACCGAAGTCGTCGACGTGCCGGTCGAGCGCCCAGCCGGCGTGCGCGACGACACGACGCACGAGCGAGTAGCCGTTGGAGTGCAGGCCGCTGCTCGCGAGGCCGAGGACGACGTCGCCCGCGCGCACCCGCTGCGGCCCGAGCACGGCATCGTGCTCGACGACGCCGGTGGCCGCGCCCGCGACGTCGTACTCGTCGGGGTCGAGGAGCCCGGGGTGCTCGGCGGTCTCGCCACCGACGAGCGCGACCCGCGCCTGCTCGCACGCGCGGGCGATGCCGGAGACGATGGCCGCGATGCGCTCGGGCACGACCTTGCCGCAGGCGATGTAGTCGGTCATGAACAGCGCCTCGGCGCCGCAGACGACGATGTCGTCGACGACCATCCCGACGAGGTCGAACCCGATGGTGTCGTGCCGGTCGAGGGCCTGCGCGATGGCGACCTTCGTGCCGACGCCGTCGGTCGACGTCGCGAGCACCGGCCGCCGGTAGGCCGCGAGCGCGCTGGCGTCGAACATCCCGGCGAAGCCGCCGAGGCCGCCGAGGACCTCGGGGCGGGTGGCCCGGCGGACGGACTCCTTCATCAGCTCGACGGCGCGGTCACCGGCCTCGACGTCGACCCCCGCCGCGGCGTAGGTGATGGCGGTGGGCTGCTCGGTGTCGCTCACGCCGCGCAGCCTACCGAGACCGCGCCGCCCCACCCGCCCGCGCCCGCGGTCGGCACCCCTCCCCCTCCGGAGTCGAGGGCGCACGCGGCAGCCCTGGCTGCCGCTTCCGCACTCGACCCCGGGAGGTGTGCCGGATGCTTGCCGACGGCCACCCGACGGCAGCCGCGACGCCGTCGACACCACCCTCCAGGGAGGACACCCGTGAACGGCTCCGACACCCGCGTCACCACCTACCTCGACGACCTCGCGCGGATGCTCTCCGACCTCGACCCCGGCACCCGCGACGACGTCCTCGCCGGGGTGCGCGAGCACCTCGATGCCGTCGCCGCCGAGCACCCCGGGGACCCCGCCGCCCTCGAGCAGGCGCTGGTCCGCCTCGGCCCGCCCGAGCGCATCGCCGCCGAGGCGCGGGGTGGGGACGCCGCGACCCCTTCGGTCGCGGACCGGGCCACCCCCTCGCCGGCCTCCCCGACGCCCGGGCTCGTCCGGGTCGGGACGCTCCTCGTCGCCGGGACCACCGGTCTGCTCCTCGCCCTCGAGGTGCTCGCCCGGGTCACGGCCCTCGGTCAGGGCCCGGGGATGTTCGGGCCGTCCGAGGTGCTCTTCCTGGGGGCCTTCCTGCTCGGCCTGCCCTGGCTCGTCGGCGCCGTGTGCACGGCGGCGGCCCGGGGCCTCGACGGACGCACTCGCGCCACCCTCCTGCTCGCCGGGCCGGCCGCGTTCCTCGTCGTGCTCGCGACGACGTTCTGGCAGGAGCCACGCTCGGTGAGCACCGTCGTCGCCGTGGTGCTCTGCCTCGCGACCGGGGTCGCTCTGGTCCGGGTCGCTCGTCGGGCTTGGGCCGAGACCGACCGAGCCTGAGCGCCGCGGCCGGGGTCGGCCCCGAGCGCGAGCGCGGCCCGGCCGGACCTCGGGCACCAGGCGACGCCGGAGGATCTGCGTCGTCCCTGTGATGACGCGGATGTTCACGCGCGTCGCGGATGCATCCCCGCCCTGGAGGAACTTCCGCGTCGTCACGGTGATGCCGCGGAAGCTCGGGCCCCTCAACCCGCACCGGTGTGCTCCAACGCCCCGGCGTCGAGGGCGCCGGCGGTCGCCCTGGCGACCACTTCCGCACTCGACTCCGCAGAGGAGGGAGGGAGGGAGGGAGCGCCGGGGTCGCGAGTCGCGGGGGCGTCGTCAGAGGGCGGCGATGATGTCCTCGACCCGGGACTTGGCGTCGCCGAAGAGCATCTGGGTGTTCTCGCGGAAGAACAGCGGGTTCTGCACGCCCGCGTACCCGGTGGCCATCGACCGCTTGAACACGATGACGTCCTTGGCCTCCCACACCCGCAGCACCGGCATGCCGGCGATCGGCGAGGTGGGGTCCTCGGCGGCGGCCGGGTTGACGGTGTCGTTGGCGCCGATGACGAGGACGACGTCGGTCTCGGCGAGGTCGTCGTTGACCTCGTCCATCTCGAGGACGATGTCGTAGGGCACCTTGGCCTCGGCGAGCAGGACGTTCATGTGCCCCGGCAGCCGCCCGGCGACGGGGTGGATGCCGAACCGCACGTCGACACCGGAGGTCCGCAGCCGCTTGGTCAGCTCGGCGACGGCGTGCTGGGCCTGCGCGGTGGCCATCCCGTAGCCGGGGGTGATGACGACCGAGCGCGCCGAGGTGAGCAGCGAGGCCGCACCCTCGGCCGTGACCTCGCGGTGCTCGCCGTAGTCGACGTCGCCCGCCGCGACGGTGCCGCCCTCGACCCCGAAGCCGCCGGCGATGACCGAGATGAACGAGCGGTTCATCGCCCGGCACATGATGTACGACAGGTACGCACCCGAGGAGCCGACGAGCGCGCCGGTGATGATGAGCAGGTCGTTGCCGAGGAGGAAGCCGGCCGCGGCCGCCGCCCACCCCGAGTAGCTGTTGAGCATCGAGACGACGACCGGCATGTCGCCGCCGCCGATCGACGCGACGAGGTGCCAGCCCAGCGCGAGGGCCAGGAGCGTCACGAACCCGAGCAGCAGGTGCCGCACGAACACCGCGTGCTCGGGCACCGCGGCGTAGACCACCGTCAGCACGACGAACAGGACCAGGGCACCGACGTTGAGCCAGTTGCGGAACGGCAGCATCAGCGGCTTGGACGGGATGCGCGCGGAGAGCTTGAGGAACGCGACGATCGAGCCGGTGAAGGTCACCGCCCCGATGAAGACGCCGACGAACACCTCGACGTCGTGGATCGTCGGGTACGCCGTGATCTCGTAGGAGGAGTTCCAGCCGACGAGGACGGCCGCGAGCCCGACGAAGCTGTGCAGCATCGCGATCAGCTCGGGCATCCCGGTCATCTCGACCTTGCGGGCGCGGTCGAGGCCGATCGCCGCGCCGATGCCCATGGCGACGACGATGAGCAGCAGGCCGAGCCAGCCGGAGCCGCCCGTGCCGGCGGTCGCCGCGAGCACCGTCGCGGTGAGCGCGACGACCATCCCGGCGATGCCGAAGCGGTTGCCGCGGCGCGCGGACTCGTGCCGCGACAGCCCGGCGAGGGCGAGGATGAAGAGCAGTCCCGCGACGATGTACGCGCCCTGCGTGAGGGTCGAGCTCATCGGACGGGCTCCTCGCGCTTGAACATCTCGAGCATTCGCGCGGTCACCCGGAAGCCACCGAAGACGTTGATGCTCGCGACGAGGATGCCGACGAACGCGAGCACCGTCACCGCCACGCTGTCCCGCCCCACCTGGAGCAGCGCCCCGACGACGATGATGCCGCTGATCGCGTTGGTCACCGACATCAAGGGCGTGTGCAGCGCGTGGTGCACGTTGCCGATGACGTAGAAGCCGATGACGACCGCGAGCATGAAGACCATGAAGTGCCCGAGGAACGGCGGTGGGGCATAGGCCGACACGAGCAGGAAGAGCGCGGCGCCGACCCCGGCGAGGGCGAGCTTCGTCGTCCCGCTCATCGGCTGCCTCGCGGGCTTGGCCGTCGTGCCGACGGTGACGACGTCGGTGCCCGGCGTCGGCGCGGCCGAGACCTGCACCGGGGGAGGCGGCCACATCACCTCGCCGTCCTTCGCGACGGTCATGCCGCGCTGGACGACGTCGTCGAGGTCGAGGTGGACCTCACCGTCCTTCTGCGGCGTCAGCAGCTTCATGAGGTTGACGAGGTTGGTGCCGTACAGCTGGCTGGCCTGCGTCGGCAGCCGCCTCGGCAGGTCGGTGTAGCCGAGCAGGGTCACGCCGTGGTCGGTGACGACCTTCTCGCCGGCGACCGTGCCGGCGACGTTGCCGCCGTTGGCCGCGGCCATGTCGACGACGACCGACCCCGGCTTCATCGAGGCGACCATCTCCTCGGTGAGCAGGCGCGGCGCCGGGCGCCCGGGGATGAGCGCCGTCGTGATGATGATGTCGACGTCCCGGGCCTGCGCGGCGTACAGCTCGGCGGCCTTGGCGTCGAAGTCGGCGCTCGTCTGCTTCGCGTACCCGTCGGCGGACGGGCCGTCGTCCTCGACGTCGATGCGCAGGAACTCCGCCCCCATCGACTCGACCTGCTCGGCGACCTCCGGCCGCGCGTCGAACGCCCGCACGACCGCGCCGAGGCTGCTCGCGGTGCCGATGGCCGCGAGCCCCGCGACGCCGGCGCCGACGACGAGCACCTTGGCCGGCGGGACCTTGCCCGCGGCCGTCACCTGGCCGGTGAAGAAGGAGCCGAACTCGTGGGCGGCCTCGACGACGGCGCGGTAGCCGCCGATGTTGGCCATCGAGGAGAGGACGTCGAGGGACTGCGCGCGGCTGATCCGCGGCACCGCGTCCATCGCGAGCGCGGTGACCCCGGCGTCGGCGAGGCGCTGCACGAGGTCGGGGTCGAGCGCGGGCGCGAGCAGGCAGGCGAGCACGGTGCCCGGCCGCAGCCGCGCGACCTCCTCGTCGGTCGGCGGGGTGACCTTGAGGACGACGTCGGCGTTCCAGACCGCGCCCTCGATGACGTCGGCGCCGGCCTCGCGGTAGGCCTCGTCCGAGAAGCTCGCCCGCGCCCCGGCGCCGGCCTCGACGAAAACGGTGTAGCCGAGGCCGACCAGCTGCTCGACGGTCTTCGGGGTCGCGGCGACACGGGTCTCCCCCGGTCGTGACTCGCGGGGGACTCCGATGCGCACGGGGCTTCCTCTCCGTTGCCGGGGCGGGCTCCGTCCGAACCTAGCGGGTCGGGCCCGGGGATTCGCGACGTGTGGCGCGTGGCACACGGCCGGCCGTCGGCGATCTCGTGGCCGGCTCGGCGCCGGTGGACGTGCGACGCGCCGGCCCCCGAGGGGACCGGCGCGTCGACGGACGGGGTGGGCTCAGCCCTCGGAGCGGTGGAAGCCGCTGCGCTCGGCGGCGTCCGCGTCGTAGAACCAGACGTCGGCGACGGCGTCGGCGTAGCCGTCGTCCTCCGGGAGGCGGTAGGTCATCGTGTCGCGGTAGGCCTGCACCGGGTGGTCGAGCGGCTGGGCGCCGTCCTCGAGGGCCGCCGCGGACCCCATGCCGTAGCCACCGTCGCGGATCTCGTGGAACTCGGAGACCCGGCGGGCCGCGGGGGCGGCCGGGGCGTCGGTGGCCGTCTCGTCGGAGGGGGCCGACTCGTCGGTCGTCGGCTCGTCGCTCGTCGACTCGTCGACCGACGGCTCGTCCGTCGTCGGCTCGTCGGTGCTCGCCGCCTCCTCGACCGGGGCCTCGGCCACCGGGTCGGGGTCGGCCGGGACCTCACCGACGACGTCCGTCTCCGGCGCGTCGGCGACCGGCTCGTCGTCCGTCGCGGAGGCGTCAGCGGCCTGCTCGACGCCGTCCTGCTCGGCGTCGGCCGCGTCCGCGACCGGCTGCTCACCGGTGACGGGCTCGTCGGCCGCGGGCTCGTCGGACGCGGCCTCGTCGGACACGGGCTCCTCGACGGACTCGGCGGACGCGGGGTCGACCGGGTCCATCCCGACGGCGGCCGCCTCGCGGTCCATCTCGGCCCGTTCCTGGGCCAGCCGGTCGCCGCGCTCGCGGTTCTCGTCGAGGAGCTCGGCCTCGTCGGCGGACCAGTCGCGCTGGGTCGAGGGGTCGTGCTCGTCGCCGGGCACCGGCTCCTCGGGCTCGGCGAAGGCGCCGTCGGCGGGGTCCTCGACGGCCTGCGAGGCCTCGGGCCCCTCGTGGTCGGGGACCTCGGAGCGCGGCGCGGGCTCCTCGACCGGATCGTGGGCCGGGTCCTCGGTGCGCTCGGCCGGCGCGGGCGGCTCGGCGTCCTCGACCTGCTCGGCGTCCTCGACCGGCTGGGCGTCCTCGACCTGCTCGGCGTCCGTCGGCCGCGCCTCGACGCTCTCGTCGGACTCGGCGCTCTGGTCGTCGGCGGGGACGTCCACGGCGTCGGCCGCGGGCGTGGTGGGCTCCGCGGCGGCCGGGGCCGCCTCGGGGTCGCGGGGGCCGCCCCACTCGCCGGACGGGGTCCGGGCGTCGTCGGCGGCAGACGTCTCGTCCTGGTCGCTGCTCACGGCGTCGTCACTACCCGCGCCCGTGGCCGTCCACACGTCGGCGTCCGCGGGGGTGTCGTCGCGGTAGTCGGCGGCCGTGGCGATGCGGGCGCTCGCGTCGTCGGCGGCAGCGTCCTCGGTGGCGGTGTCGGCGCCGGACGGCGAGGACACGGGCTCGGGCTGCTCCTGCTCCGGCTCGACCGTCATGGCGTCGACGACGACCGGCTCGGCGGCCACGGTCTCCTCGTCGGCGGCCGGCAGCGCCTGCGTGGTGGTCGGGTCGACCGGGGCCTCCTCCTCGGACGAGGTCCCGGCGGAGCGCGGCCCCTCGGCGGCGAGCTCGGCGCCCATGACGGCGGCGCCGGCCGCGCCGGGCACGGGCGCGGCGGGGCTGCCGGCCCACGCGGAGCGCTCGGCCTCCTCGCGCAGGCGGCGGGCCTCGGCGCGGGTCGTCGGGGCACGGTCGGCCTCCACGGCGGTGTCGGCGGCGTCGGCACCCTGCGCGGGGGCGGTGTCGGCACCCTGCGCGGGGGCGGCCTCGACGGCCTCGCGCGGCGTCTCGACGTCGGGGTCGACGACATCGGCGCGGGTCAGCAGCGACTCGTAGTCGGTGCGGGTGGCCTCCGCATCGGCCCGGCGGGTCTCCGCCTCGGCGGCGAGGCGCTCGGCCTCGGCCCGGGCCAGCTCGGCCCGCTCCTCGGACTGGGCGGCGAACGCCTCGTGCCCGGCGACCGCGGGGGCGAGGCCCTCGGCCTGCGCCCGGAGCTCGGCGGCCTCGGCGCGCGCGGCGTCCTTGCGCCGGTTCGCGGTCCGGCGCGCGAGGAGCCAGGCGGCCAGCAGGCCGACGACCACGACGGCGGCGACGACGAGGAGGATCGTGGTGGAGGGCATGTCGGGACTTTCTGTCGAGAGCACGCCGGGTGACGGCGTCGGACCAACCTACCGCCGGGCGCGGGCCCGGCGGCACCTGCCGGGCGTCGCCCGGGCATCCCCTGCGAGAGGAGAACCTAGGGGGTCGGCGCCGGACGCGGCAAGACGGTCCACCCTGCCGTCCTCGACGCGTCGCCGCAGGTCAGGCTGCCCTCAGAGACCGAGCTCCTCGACCGTCCGCTCGCGCATCTCGACCTTGCGGACCTTGCCGGTCACGGTCATCGGGAACTCCTCGACGACCTTGACGTACCGCGGGACCTTGTAGTGCGCGAGGCGTCCGGCGCAGAACTCCCGCACTGCCTCGACGGTCAGCGGCTCGGCGCCGTCGCGCATCCGGACCCAGGCGCACAGCTCCTCGCCGTACTTCTCGTCGGGGACGCCGATGACCTGGGCGTCGAGGACGTCCGGGTGCGTGTAGAGGAACTCCTCGATCTCGCGCGGGTACACGTTCTCGCCGCCGCGGATGACCATGTCCTTGATGCGACCGGTGATCTGCACGTAGCCCTCGTCGTCCATGACGGCGATGTCGCCGGTGTGCATCCAGCCGTCGACGAGCACCTCGGCCGTCTTCTCCGGCTCCTCCCAGTACCCGAGCATCACCGAGTAGCCCTTGGTGCAGAACTCGCCCGGCGTCCCGCGGGGCACCGTCTCGCCGGTGACCGGGTCGACGACCTTGATCTCCAGGTGGGGGTGCACCGACCCGACGGTGTTGACCTTCTGCTCGAAGGTGTCGTCGACGCGGTTCTGCGTCGACACGGGCGAGGTCTCGGTCATGCCGTAGCAGATGGTCATCTCCTCGATGCCCGACTCGATGAGCTTGGTCATCATCGACGCCGGGCACGGCGAGCCCGCCATGATGCCGGTGCGGACCGACGACAGGTCGTAGGAGTCGAACTGCGGCAGAGCCCATTCCGCGATGAACATCGTGGGGACGCCGTAGAGGGACGTGCAGCGCTCCTCGGACACCGCGGCCAGGGTGAGCGCCGGGTCGAACCCGGGCGCGGGGATGACCATGCAGGCGCCGTGGGTCAGCGCCGCGAGGTTGCCCATGACCATCCCGAAGCAGTGGTAGAAGGGCACGGGGATGCAGATGCGGTCGGCCTCGGTGTAGCGGCAGAGCTCGCCGACGAGGTAGCCGTTGTTGAGGATGTTGTGGTGCGAGAGGGTCGCGCCCTTGGGGAACCCGGTCGTCCCCGACGTGTACTGGATGTTGATCGGCTCGTACGGGTCGAGGTCGCGCTGCGCCATCGTCAGGCGCTCGGGGCTGACATCGTCGGCGCCGGCCAGCAGCGCGTCCCAGCTGTCGCGGCCGATGACGACGACCTGCTCGAGCGCCGGGCACTCGGGCCGGGCGGTCTCGACCATCGCGACGTAGTCGGAGGTCTTGAAGGACGCCGCCGTCACGAGCACCCGGATGCCCGCCTGCCGCAGGACGTAGGTCAGCTCGTGGGTGCGGTAGGCCGGGTTGATGTTGACGAGGACGAGCCCGACCTTGGCCGTCGCGAGCTGCACGAGGGTCCACTCGGCGCAGTTCGGGGCCCAGATGCCGACGCGGTCACCCTTCTCGAGACCGCTCGCGAGCAACCCGCGGGCGAGCCGGTCGACGGCCTCGCCGAGCTCGCTCCACGTCATCCGCACGTCCTGGGCCCGGTCGACGAGCGCCTCCCGGTCGCCGAACCGCTCGACGGTGGCGTCGAGCGCGTCCCCGATGGTCTGCTCGAGCAGGGGCGGGTCGAGCAGGCCGACCGTGTGCGAGAGGGCGGGGTCGGGCGTGAGCGTCATCGGGGTCCCTTCGGCGGCGGTGCCAACGAGGTCCAGCCAACACGTCCGCGGCCCGCCGGGCAACCGAGCCCCGCCTCATCGCTCCCGGGGCGAGGACGACCCCGCACGTGCGGGCTTTCCGTGGTCACCGACCCGTCCGGACAGCGATGACCCCGCACGTGCGGGCTTTCCGTGGCCGCCGGCCCGTCTCGACAGCGATGACCCCGCACGTGCGGGCTTTCCGTGGTCATCGACCCGTCCGGACAACGACAACCCCGCACGTGCGGGCTTTCCGTGGCCGCCGGCCCGACCGGACAGCGACAACCCCGCACGTGCCGGCTTTCCGTGGCCGCCGGCCCGACCGGACAGCGACAACCCCGCACGTGCGGGCTTTCCGTGGCCGCCGGAACGCCCCGACGGTCAGCCGCGGCCGAGCACGCGACGGATCCAGCTACGCGCACCGCGCACCGTGACGACGTCGCCGAAGCCGCCGCCTCTCCACGATCCGAGCACGAGCGCGTCGTGGTCGTGCTGGCACGAGGTGCAGACGGTGCGACCCAGCTGGGTCATGTGCTTCGGGCCGCGCACGATGCGGCCGCACTGCTCGCAGCGCCAGCTGCTCGAGAGGGACGAGGTCATCGAGGTCCTCCGGTCGAGGGTCCGGGACGGGTCGGGCGCGAGAGCCGGTCGAGGACACCGAGGAGCAGGGCCTCGCGCAGCGCCGGAGGGCTCGCGTCGAGGAGCGCGTTGACCGGCGCCATCCGGGCGGGCAGGGCGACGCCGCCGTCGTCACCGGCCAGCCCGGCCGCCGCGAGCAGGCCGGCGAACCCCGCGTCGTCGAGCGTCGCGGGGTCGAGGTGCGCGAGCATCCCCGCCAGGGAGGGGTCGAGACGCACCGGCCCGGCAGCGCGCGCCGCGGCCACCGACCCCCGGAGCGCGTCGACGACCTCCGGCACGGCCGCCGCGGTGGCGGCCGAGAACGTCAGGTGGAGGGTCGGCGGCAGGTCGCGGAAGGTCATCTGCGGCTGGACGAACCAGCCGCGCGCGAGCATCTCATCGGCCACGGTGAAGACGTCGCAGGTGTCGTCGGTCGCGAGCGCGAGCAGCGTCGACCCAGGTGGGGCGACGACGCGCAGGCCGTCGAGGTCCCCGACCGCCCGGGCCACCTCGAGCGTCGCCCGGTGCGTCTCGCGCGCCAGCCGCGCGTAGCCCTCGTCCCCGACGAAGCGCGTGACGGCCCACGCGGCGGCGACCGGGCCGCCCGAGCGCGTCGACTGGGTCGTCGTGTTGAGCATCGTGTAACCGGGCCAGTCCGCCGACGCGAACAGGTGCCCGCGCCGCAACCCGGCGTCGCGGTGCAGCAGGACCGACACCCCCTTGGGGGTGTACGCGTACTTGTGCAGGTCGACGCTGATGCTCGTCACGCCATCGACGGCGAGGTCCCACGGCGGCACGTCGTCGAGGTGGGGCAGGACCCAGCCGCCGATGCACGCGTCGACGTGGCAGCGGGCGCCGAGGTCGAGCGCCAGCTCGGCGAGGGCCGCGACGGGGTCGACCACGCCGTGCGCGTACGACGGGGCGGAGGCCACGACGAGGATGGTCGACCCGTCCGCGGCCTCGGCCATCGCGGCGGGGTCGGCCCGGAGGGTGACGGGATCGACGTCGACGACGACCGCGCGCACCCCGAGGTACTCCGCCGCCTTCCGGAAGGCGGCGTGGGCCGACGCGGGCAGGAGCATGCTCGGCGACGCGACGTGGGGCGCGGCCTCGCGTGCGGCGAGGACGGCGAGCAGGATCGACTCCGTCCCCCCGGAGGTGACGACGCCGACGGCCCCGCGCGGCGCGTGCAGCAGCGTGGCGGCGCGGCCGACGAGGTCGTTCTCCATCCGCTGGATCGACGGGAACGCGGTGGGGTCCAGCCCGTTCGCCGACGAGAACATCGCCAGCGCCTCGCGGCCGAGGGCGTCGGCCTCGGCGAGACCGGAGTCGTAGACGTAGGCGAGGGTCCGGCCGCCGTGCGTCGGCAGGTCGGCCGCACGCAGGGCGCGCAGCTCGTCGAGGACCTCGGCGGCGCGCGGTCCGGTGGGGGCGGCGGAGGTGGTCATCCGGTCTCCTTCGGGTCGAGCCGGTAGCGGCGCAGCACGACGACCGAGACCGCGACGAGCACCGCCGGGACGACGGTGAAGCCGAGGGCGATGGCGGTGCGGGCCGAGTCCGGTTGCGCGGCAGCGGCGTCGGTCGACGAGACGTAGCCGCCGACGGTGAGCACGAGCGCGTAGAGGAACGGGCCGACGGCGAGGCCCAGCGTCTCCCCGGCGGTCCAGACGCCGGTGTACGTCCCGGCGCGGTCCTCGCCGGTGCGGGCGGTGTCGGCCGCCGCGACGTCGGGGAGCATCGCGAGCGGGAACATCTGGCAGGCGGCGTAGCCCACCCCGACGACGCCGACGGTGACGGCCGTCGCGGCGGTCCCCAGCGGCAGGGCGAACAGCGTGGCGAGCGCACCGACGCCCAGCAGCGCCGACCCCCAGAGGTAGCCGGTGCGCTTCCCGCGGCGCTCGCCGACCCGCTGCCACAGCGGGGTGACGAGGAGCGCCGGCCCCACGAAGCAGACGAAGAGCACGGCCGACGCCCCGGGCCGGCCGAGCTGCACCCGGGCCACGTAGTCGACGCCGGCGAGCATCGCGCCGGTCGCGAGCGCCTGGAGCACGAACACCGCCAGCAGGGTGCGGAACTCGCGCGACGCCGACACGACGCGCAGCTGGTCGCGCAGGCTCCCGCCGGCGGTCGCGGCGCGGCGCACGGGCGCGTCCCGCGTCCCCCACCAGGCGCCGAGGGTGCCGACGAGGATCAGCGCGCCGACGAAGAGCCCGACCGCGCGGTACCCCTGCTCGGGGCCGACGGCGTCGCGGACGACCGGCGCCAGCCCGCCGCTGACGAGGATGGCGAGCGCGAGCACCGCGACGCGCCACGTCATGAGGCGCGTGCGCTCGTCGTAGTCGTCGGTCAGCTCGGCCGGCATCGCGACGTACGGCACCTGGAAGAAGGCGTAGGCGCTCGCGCAGGCGAGGAAGGCGACGACGACCCACGTCGCGGCGAGGGCGGTCGGGCTCGTCGGACCGGCGAAGAGCAGCACGAACGCGACCGCCAGCGTCAGGCCGGCCCGCAGGAGGAACGGCCGGCGCCGCCCTGCGGGGTGCGTCGAGCGGTCGCTGATCCGCCCGGCCACGGGGTTGAGGACGACGTCCCAGGCCTTGGGCAGGAGCACGACGAGGCCGGCGAGGCCCGCACCGACCCCGAGCCGGTCGGTCAGGTACGGCAGGAGCAGCAGCCCGGGCACCGTCCCGAACGACCCGGTCGCGACCGAGCCGAGGCCGTACCCGCGGCGGACGGACGCGGGCAGGCGGGCGGACTCGGTCGCCACCCCGCGCTCGCCCATGGCCGGACCCTAGTGGGCCGCATCGCCCGGCGGGAGGGGCCCGACGCAGGACGGGGCGCCCGTGGAGCCACCCGGCGCGGCAGCGATGATGGGGCGGTGGGCACGAGGCGCAGGTTCCGCGGACGCATCACGGGCGTGGGCTCCACCTCCGGGGTGCGGGTCGTCGTCGGGTGGTGGCTCGAGTCGCCCTTCGGCGCCTTCGCCGACGTCATGGTCGAGACCGCCGCAGGGCATCGGGTGCTGCTGGCCCCGACGCAGCAGGTCGTCGACCTCGTCGCGACGACCTACACCTTCGACGAGGTCCGGCTCGAGCCGGTGGCGGTCGGCCTCACCGGCGACGGGCCCACCCGCCTCGACGTCACGTCGCCGTCGCTCACCCTGACCGCCGACCTCGGGGGCCGGACCCCGCTCGGCGCCCTCCTCGGCCTCGTGCCAGCCGTGCTCGCGACGAGCCCGGCCTTCGCGACGCTGGCCGACCCCGTCGCCCGGCTCGTCCTGCACGGGGTGCGGACCCGGGGCGTCGCCCGCGCCGGACGTCGTGAGTACTACGGCGCGACCGACGTCCACGCCGTGACGGCGATGTCGGGTCGCTTCGACGGCGCCGACCTCGGCGCACTGGCCCCCGTCGACCCGCCGTGCCGGTTCGGGTTCTCCTCCACCCCGCGCCGGCCGTCGGTCACCGAGGTCACGACGACCATCGTCGACGTCACCTGACGGTCGTCGGTGGCCCCCCGCCTCGTGCCCGCCCCCCGCGTCACTCGCGTATCGGGTCACCCGATACGACCGCGCCTCACCCGAGAACGGTTGTCGGGTGAGGCGCAGCGGTATCGGGTCACCCGATACGCGTGAGGCGGGCGGGGTCAGGGGCGGGCGGGGTCAGGGGCGGGGTGGGGGTCAGGTGCGCGGGGCGATGCGCAGCAGCTTGTCGTCGTCGCCGTTCGTCGTCGTCACGTAGAGCGCGCCGTCCGGGCCGAGGCGTGCCGCCCGCAGGCGGCCGTAGGGGCCGTTCGTCGCCTCCGGGATGGCCACGTCGGTCACGGAGCCGTCGCCATCGAGGCTGAGGACGAGCAGCTTGGCGCCCTTGAGCGCGGTGACGACGAGGGCGCCGTCCCAGGCCCCCCACTGCTCGCCCTCGAGGAACTCGGCCGCACAGACCGCCTGCGTCGTGCGACCGCTCTGCCACACCGCCGGCACGGCGTCGGGGTAGCGCTCCGTGTCGGTCATCGGCACGCTCTCGTCGTAGCCGCCGACGGTGCCGCCCTGGGCCGGGTCCCAGCCGTAGTTCTTCCCCGGCTCGACGAGGTTGACCTCGTCGTTGTTCGACGGGCCGTGCTCGGCGGTGAAGATGCGACCGGTCCCCGGCTGCAGCGCCACGCCCTGGATGTTGCGGTGCCCCCAGCTCGTGACGTACCGCTGCATCGGGTCCTTCGCGAACGGGAACGGGTTGTCCTCCATCGGTTTCCCGGTCTCCAGGTCGAGCCGGATCGTCTTGCCCCCGAGGCTCGTCAGGTCCTGCGGGATGCTGCCGACGGCCGTGTCGCCCGTGCCGACGACGAGCGCACCGTCGGCGTCGAGCTCGGGACGGCAGCCCGAGTGGCGGCCGGTCGAGATCGGCAGCCCGTCGAGCAGCGTCTTCTCCCGCTCGGCAGAGCGTCCGTCGGCCGCCAGCCGCCACGTGACGAGGCGGATGTCCGTCGGCGCGCCACCCTCCTGGTGGGTCTGGCAGGTCGTGAACCGGCGGGTCTGCGCGAAGTCGGGGTGCACGACCATCCCGAGCAGGCCCCCCTCGCTGTTGACGTAGACGTCGTCGAGGTCGGCGCGCACCCGCGTGACCGACGCGCCCTCCCGCAGGCCCGACACGAGCGAGATCCGCCCGGGACGCTCGGTGACCAGCGCCGTGCCGTCCGGGAGGAAGCCGATGTCCCAGCCGTGCTCGAGCCCGCCGGCGACCTCCTCGACGTCGAGCTCGGGCTCCTGGGTGCTGCGCGGCGCCGGGCTCGAGGAGGGCGGCGCGCTCGAGCTGCCGGAGGCCGACGTGCTCGGGCGGGCGGGCACCTCGCCGAACCCGTCGTCGTCACCCGACGAGCAGCCGCCGACGGCGACGAGCCCGAGGCAGGCGGCGAAGGCCGCGGTGCGGCGGACGGCGGTCGAGCGACGGGGTCCCATGCCCCAGTCTCACATCCCGTCGGCGACGGGGCCCCGGGCCGGACCGGCGTTCGACAGGTCGCGGCAGTCGGTCAGGGCAGGTCGGTGACGGCCCGCTCGTAGGCGGCGGCGAGCGCATCGAGGTCGGCGCGGTACCGACGGATGTCGCAGCCGAGCCCGTTGCGCTTGAGGAGGATGCCCTCCTCCGCCCAGGTCTCCCGCGCGCGCTCGAGCAGGGGCGCGGGAAGGTCCCCGTAGCTGTTCGTGACCCGCCACCACGTGACGTTGCCGCCGTACGCCTTCATGATCGAGCCGACCTGGCGCGGGCCGATGCCGACGAGCGCCGCGAGGTCGCCGTACGACACGACGCACCCGCGCGGCACCTGCTCCACCGCGCGCAGCACCCGCTCCACGAGCACGTCGTCCACGCGCAGGAGTCTGCCCGACGCGTGCGCCGCCCCGCGGTGTGGGCGACATCCCGCGAAACACCCCTGCGTGGGACGGGTGGGGCCTGCGAGACTGTCCCGCATGCGGCGCATCGTCCAGAGCCAGAAGCTCCAGCACGTGCGCTACGACGTGCGCGGCCCGATCCTCGTCGAGGCCCAGCGCCTCGAGGCCGAGGGGCACAAGATCCTCAAGCTGAACATCGGCAACACCGCGCCGTTCGGCTTCGAGGCGCCCGAGGCCATCGTCGCCGACATGGTGCACAACCTCCCGGAGAGCCAGGGCTACGCCGACTCCAGGGGCATCTACTCGGCGCGCACCGCGGTCGCGCAGTACTACCAGTCGCGCGGCCTGCGCGACACCGGCGTCGAGGACGTCTACATCGGCAACGGTGTCTCCGAGCTGATCACCATGGTCCTCCAGGCGTTCGTCGACGACGGCAACGAGGTCCTCGTGCCGGCGCCCGACTACCCGCTGTGGACCGGCGCGGTCTCGCTGTCGGGCGGGACGCCCGTGCACTACCGCTGCGACGAGTCCAACGGCTGGAACCCCGACCTCGAGGACATCGAGGCCAAGATCACCCCGAACACGCACGCGATCGTCGTCATCAACCCGAACAACCCGACGGGGGCCGTGTACTCGGAGGAGACAGTGCGCGCGCTCGTCGACATCGCGAGGCGCCACGACCTCGTCGTCATGGCCGACGAGATCTACGAGAAGATCCTCTTCGACGACGCGGTGCACCACCACGCCGCGACGTTCGCCGGCGAGGACGTCCTCTGCCTCACCTTCAGCGGCCTGTCGAAGGCCTACCGGGTCTGCGGCTACCGCGCCGGCTGGGTGATGGTCTCGGGCCCCAAGCACCTCGCGTCGGACTTCCTCGAGGGCCTGACGCTCCTCGCGAACATGCGGATGTGCGCCAACGTCCCTGCGCAGCACGCCATCCAGACCGCGCTCGGCGGGTACCAGTCGGTCAACGAACTGATCGGGCCGGGCGGTCGCTTCCGGGAGCAGTCGAAGCTCGCGTGGCGGCTGCTCAACGAGATCCCCGGGGTGTCGTGCGTCGAGCCGCAGGGCGCGCTCTACTGCTTCCCGCGGCTGGACCCCGAGGTCTACCCGATCGAGTCCGACGAGGCGTTCGTCATCGACCTCCTGCGGGCCAAGAAGATCCTCGTGACGCACGGCACCGGCTTCAACTGGTTCGCGCCGGACCACTTCCGGCTCGTGACGCTGCCCGACGAGGAGACGCTGACCGAGGCGATCGGCCGCATCGCCGAGCACCTCGCGACGATGCGCGCCTGACGGGATGGCCTCCGCCGCAGCCCTTCCCGACGGCGCGACGCTCGGCGTGGTCGCGGTCGGCGGCGTGCTGGGGTCGCTCGGCCGCTGGGCGGTCGGGCTCGCCCTCCCGCACGAGGTCGGCGCCTTCCCCTGGTCGACCTTCGTCGTCAACGTCACCGGGGCCTTCGCGATGGGACTGCTCGTCGCCTTCCTCGTCGACCGACCGGGGGTCCACCGTCTGGCCCGTCCGTTCGTGGGGGTCGGCGTACTCGGCGGGTGGACGACGTTCTCGGCGCTGGCCGTCGACGCCGTGCAGCTCGGCGCCACGCACCACGTGCAGCTGGCGCTGCTCTACGTCGGCGCGACGTTCCTCGTCGGCACGCTCGCCGTCGCCGCGGGGATGCTCGGCGGCCGGCGCGTCTGGCCGGGCCCGTGACCGCGGCGCACGCGCTGCTCGTCGCGCTCGGCGCCGCGGTCGGGGCGCCTCTGCGGCTCGTCGTCGCCCACTACGCGCGCGAGCGGCTCGGGGCGGCGCCGCCCGCCGGGACCCTGGCCGTCAACGTCGTCGGCTCGCTGGTGCTCGGGGTGCTCGTCGGCGACGCGGTGGGCGGCTCGGCCCTCGCCCTCGTCGGCACCGGCTTCTGCGGGGCCCTGACGACCTTCTCGACGCTGGCGCTCGAGCTGTGGGAGGCCCTGGACGACGACCGCCCCGTCGCGGCCGCCGCGAACCTCGGGCTCTCGCTCGTCCTCGGCCTCGGCGCCGCGGCCCTCGGCTACGCCCTCGCTCCCTGACCCCGGGGACGGGTCACAGGACGAGCGCCGTGACCCAGCGAATCGCCAGCAGCGCGACCGCGAGCGCGAGCAGCGCGCTCCCCGTGGACACCGCGGTGCGCACGCTCACAACGGCAGCCGTCGTCGGTCGCACGACAGGGCGGAGGGCGTCCACCGCGGCGGCCACCTCGGCGGCGGGAGGGACCGTACGGGCGTCGCCCGGCTTTCTCGTCCACGGACCGAGGACCAGCTCGCCGTCCTCAACGACGACCACCACCTCGTCACCGGCCACCCGGACGTCCGACACGACCGTCATGGGTACCCGGTGGCGCCCCCACGGGTCCACCACCTCGATTCCGTCGGTGTCGACACGTACCGCGGAGACCGCCCGGTCCACACCCCAGTGGACGACGGTGAACGAGGTGAGGCAGATGCCGATCCCCTGCCACCAAGAGGCCTCCTCCCAGCCCAGCACCCAGACCCCGCCGACCGTCCCCGCGAGCATCGCGCCGAGGCCGAGGAGGCGGTCGAGCGGACTCGGGCCGAGAACGACGGGCAGCGTAGCGGGGTGCGCGCCGACCGGCACGGGGTCGCTCCAGTCGGCCAGGTCCTGCTCGAGGTCGGGGTCGAGCGAGGTGTCGTCGATCGCGGGCAGGTCCGGCAAGGGGCGCAGCCGCGCCGCCGGCAGCTCGAGGCCACCGGGGTGGAGCAGGGCGCACCACCCGCCGTCGCGGACGTCACCGACCAGCCACCCGGTCCGGACCTGCTGGTCGAGCCGGGGGGCCTCCGGTCCGGCAGGCCGGGGACCCGCCATGGTCTCGAGCTCGGCCACGACGACATCCCGGTCCGTGGCCAGGATCGGGACGAGGTCGTCCTCGACCTCGACCCAGCGCACGGGCACCCCCGACGTGTGCATCGTCGCCGCGAGGGCCCTGCGGTGCATGCCCCCACCGACCAGCGGCCGGGCGAGCACGACGGCGAGGAGCAGCGCACCGACCGCGAGGGACAGCCACCACGTGACGTCAGGGGGCTCGGCGACGAGATGGGTCCATCCGGGGTCTTCCGGATCGACACGCACGGGAACCCGCTCGCCGACCTCGTACTCGTCGAGCGTCTCGATGACGTGGTCGCGCGGCACGCCGGGCACCGGCTCCTCCAGGCGCAGCCGGTAGACGAAACCGTCCGCGCCCTCGGTCGCCACGACGACCGCGTCGACGGTTTTCGCTCGCTGCTCGTGCTCGGTCTCGGCGGCGAGCTGCTGGGCCAGTACGCCGACGCAGGCCAGGGAGGCGACGAACAGCGCGAGGGGGGCGAGGTGACGGGCACCGATCGACGGCCCGGTGTCGTGCACGAGACGGCGCGTGACCCCGCGGACCTCGGTCGGGAGGTCGACGAAGGCGCCGACCAAGACGCGCTGTCGCGACGCCCGCTCCCGGCGGAGGAGCAGCACGTGCCCGACGTGGAGCAGCGCGAGAACCGTCCACGCGACGTTGGCCGTCACGACGTCGTCGAACCGGACGTCGAGCACCGCGAAGCCCACCGCACAGACCGCTGCCTCGAGCGGCAGCCACCACACGAGCACCGTGGATGCGAACGCCAGGACGACAGCCGCAGAGAACACCACGTCCGGGCCGCAGACGGAAGGGTCGAGCGCCGAGCAGCGTTCCGCGGACCCGCCGAGGGCCGACGCGACGAACGCAGCGCCCCCCGCCGCCACGAGCGACCCGCGACGCCACCGGCTCTCGAGTCCTGCCACCCAACCGGCGGCGCGCGCGGCCGTCATCCCACCCGCTGCTTCGACGGTCACGGCGGGAGCCTAGGTCAGCGACGACGAACGCGCCGCCCGTTCCGGGAGAGCCGGGCGCGCGGCTCAAAAGCACGAACGCGCCGCCCGTCCCGCGAGAGCGGGGCGGGCGGCGCGTCCGGTCCGGAAGTTTCGGTCAGTGACCGTGACCGTGGTGGTGCTTGGCCACCACGCCGGAGGCGCTGACGATGCCGGCGCCGTAGAACCCGTTGAACCCCTTCCCGCCGACGCAGGTGGCGGTGTAGAGGTCCGAGCGACCCACGTCGGTGTACGACTGGACGCCACCCTCCGGGCAGGCGTGGTCGCGGGCCGTGCCCATGACGATCGAGCGCACGGTGTCGGGCGCGAGACCGAAGCCACCGTGGCGCTGCGACTTGCCATGGGCCGAGACCGCGAGCGCGGCGACGCCGGCGGCGTGCGGCGAGGCCATCGAGGTGCCCTGGAGGTACTGGTAGTACCCGCAGACCTCGCGGCTCTTGTCGCGGCCGTGGCCCTTGACGACGCGGCAGTCCTTCATCGTGCCGAGCGACTCCCCGAGCGGCGTGATGTCGCCGTTCTCGTCGACCTGGCCCTCCGCCTGCATGACGTTGAGCGGCGCGGTCGAGAGGATGAGGTTGCCGTTCGTGCGGTAGGTGTCGGTGCCGAGGCCGTCACGGAACCAGCCGCCCGGCGCCGAGACCTCGATCTCGCCCGAGCGCAGGTCGGTGGCCCAGTTCGAGTAGTCGGCTTTGCGCTCCGACGGGCCGACCGACGAGACGCCGAGGACGTGCGGGCCCTCGACGGGCAGGTCGAGGCAGGTCGCGTTGTCGATCGTCCGCGGGTGCTCGGTGCCGCCGGGGTAGTCGGGGCTCGAGGTGTCGGTACGGGGGTTGGAGATGTCCTCGTTGTTGTTGCCGAGCGCCGCGACGAGCGTGACGCCCTTGCGGTGCGCGTAGTTGAGCGCCCGCGTCATCGACCGGATGATGAGGTCCTGCTCGGCCGCCTCCTCCGGGCTGTCCTCCGGCGCTCCGCCGGCGCAGTTGTACGCCCACGGGTCGACGTAGAACGACATGTTGACGACGTCGAGGCCCGCGTCACCGGCATAGGTCAGCGCCTTGACGGTGGGGGTGAGGAAGAAGTAGCCGCTGTCCTGGCCGGCGCGCACGTTGACGAGGTCGACGTTCGGGGCGACGCCCGACACGCCGAGACCGTTCATCGCCGCGGCGATGGTGCCCGCGACGTGGGTGCCGTGGCCGTCGTCGTCGTGGTCGGCCGGGTCGACGCAGCCGGTGTACTCGCACGGCCCGTCGATGTCGGGCATGTCGGTCGTGAAGTTGCGCGAGAGACGGCGGTCGAAGTTCGCGGCGAGGTCGGGGTGCGAGCCGTCGACGCCGGTGTCCATCACGCCGACCCGGACGCGCTTGTCGCCCATCTCGGTGCGGTGCGCCTGCGGGGCGCCGATCATGTCCATGCCCCACAGGAGGGAGTCGAGGGGGTCGGCCTTGGCGCCCTTGGGCGGCTTCGGCGGCTTGTGGTCGTCCTTGCCGTGCCGGGCGGCGGCGCTCCGGACGGCGGCGTCCTGCTGCTCGCGGGTCACGCGGTCCTTGACCTTGCCGGCGTCCGGGGTGCGCCCGATGACGCCGTCCTTCGCGGCGGCCGCGACCCCGGGCATCGACCGGGCGGAGGCGGCGAAGCCACCCCGGGTCGAGGTGACCGAGACCAGGCCGATGTCGGTGTTGACCGCGGTCACCGTGGCGCCGGCCTTCTCGAGGCGCTGCGCGAGGGCGCGCGCGTCGGTGCCCTCGTCGGCGAGCACGGCGTACGCCGTCCGGGCCGTCGAGGCCGTGGCTGCGGTCGGCTGCGCGGATGCCGTCGCCGTCACCGCCCCCAGGGTCGCCGTGGCCAGGGCCACGACTCCCGTCATCGCAACCATGCGAGATCGTCGCATCGTGTGTCTCCTCCGTCGGGATGGACGCGGCGGTGCGTCCGGGCGCCACCGTAGGGGAGCGGCCGCGGGCTGGGAACCCCCGAGATCGGGGGATCTCTCAGCGGTCGGCGGCGGCCACCTCGACCTCGAGCCCGTAGGACCAGCCGTCGGCCAGCGGCAGGGTGTCGCCGCTCCAGAAGCGGCCGGGGTCGTACCAGTTCGTCGGGACGTCCGGGCGCAGCACGCCCATGTCCTCGAGCGTCGCCGCGACGACCTCGGCGCAGTAGGCGTCCTCGGGGCGCAGTCCCTTGACGTCGCGCGCCCGCCGGGTCAGGTGCGCGTCGCGCCCGCGCAGCCACCGCCACCCGAGCCGGACGGTCGACGGGAACGAGACGCCGTCGAGCCGGGCGACCGTGCGCAGCGCGGCGTCCTCCTCGGCCCGGCCGGCGCGGGGCTCGAGCTGGCGCAGCCACGCCCGCTGCCCGTAGCGCACCTGCCACGTGGTGACGGCCTCGACGAGGTCGTGCAGCTGGACGCCGCGATGGTGGTCGCCGGTCCAGTGGTCGCGCATCGAGCGGCCGAGCTCGGCGTGCCAGAGCAACGGCGGCAGGTCGTCGAGGACGAGGGCCATCCCGACGTGGTTGACCGGCGCGTTGCTCGCGGTCTGGATGACGCGGTCGGCCACGGTGCCCCCGCGGAAGATCCACAGGTCCCCGGTGCGGGCCGCCGCGACGGCCTCGTCGAAGGGGACGGGCCGGGTGCCGGTGTGCGCCATGGCGCCCAGTCTGCCGGGCCGCGCTCGCTAGGGTGGCGACGTGGACCGCAACCGCCTGTGGAAGCTGCTCGGGGTGGCCGGCGCGGCCGGTGTCGTGGCGACCGGCGTGCTCGTCGCCCGCGACGAGCGCAGCCGCCGCGCGTACGAGCCGGACGAGGTGCGCGACCGCCTGCGGGCGCGCCTCGACGAGGCCGCGGCCGACGAGCGCCCCGACGCCGACCACTGACCTTCAGGCGTCGTCGACCCGCGGGATGAGCGGCTGCCCGGCGCGCGCCCGGATCTCCTGCACCGTCCACGAGTTGCCGTCGGGGTCGCGGAAGCCGAAGAGCGTGCCCCCGTCCCGCTCGTCGAGAACGACCACCTCGTCGCACGCGACCCCACGGCCGACGAGCTCGGCGTGCGCCGCCCGGGCGTCCGCGACGACGAGCTGGACGCCGTGCAGGCTGCCGGGCGGCATCGCCCGCAGGTTCGGCATCGTGCCCATGACGACCGAGCAGCCGGAGCCGCGCGGGGTCAGCTGGGCGATCCGGCCGAAGCCGGCGTCCGTGTCGTGGTCGAGGTGGAACCCGACCCGGTCCCGGTAGAAGGCGACCGACGCGTCGAGGTCCGAGACCGGGACGACGACGACCTCGAGGGTCCAGTCCACGCTGCGCTCCTCCCTCAGCCCCGGGCCAGGAGGGCGTCGAGCTTGACGTAGCCCTCGGTCATCCCACCCTCCATGCCGGAGGCGACCATCGCGTCACGCCCCTCGACGCTCGAGCCGATGCTGCGGCCGTGCAGCCGCGAGCGCCCGTCACCGAGGTCCTCGAAGCGGAGCAGCTCGAGCGCGACCTCGTCGGGCATCCCCTCGAACTCGAAGGTCTGGACGATGAGCTCGTCGGTGCGCACCGTGTGGAAGCTGCCGCGGAAGCCGAACTCGCCGCCGTCGGGCGAGCGGTGGACGTAGCGGTAGCCGCCACCGTCCGTGAAGTCCCAACGCGGCACGTCCATCGCGTACCCCTGCGGCCCGAGCCACTGCCGGACCTGCTCGGGGTCGGCGTGCGCGGCGTAGAGCGCGGCGACGGGGGCGTCGAACTCGCGGGTGAAGTCGATCCAGGGCACACCGGCCGGGATGTCGAGGTCGAGGCTGTTGGCCATGCTGCTCACTCCTTCGTGAGGTCCTGCCACTGCTCCCCGAGCAGGGCGTCGAGGCGGCGGTAGCCGCGCTCGTGAGCGAGCCGGTAGCCGTCGAGCCACGCCGTGAGGCGCTCGAGGGCCGCCGGTTCGAGGTGGACCGGGCGGCGCTGGGCGTCCCGGCCCTTGGTGACCAGGCCCGCGTGCTCGAGGACCTGGATGTGCTTCGAGACCGCCTGCACGCTGATCCCGAAGGGCTCGGCGAGCTCGCCGACGGTGGCCGGCCCGCGGCTGAGCCGCGCGATGATCGCGCGGCGCACGGGGTCGGCGAGAGCCGCGAAGCCCCGGTCCACCAGCTCGTCGTCCATGCGACGTACTCAACCAGATCGTTGATCAACCGTCAAGTTGATCTCTGCGCACTGCTCCGCGAACGTGTGTTGACTCGCCGGGGCTCCTCGGCGAGTCAACACGCGTTCGCGCGGAAGGAGGGGCGGCGGGGAGGGGGTGTCGGGTGAGGGGGCGGCGGATGAGGGGCGGCGGGTCAGCGGCGGCGGCCGGAGCCGCGGACGACGAGGCGTGTCGGCAGGACGATGGTGCGCGGCGGCGACTCGTCCCCGAGCAGGCGGGCGAAGAGCACCTGCGCGGCCTTCTCGCCCATCGCCGTGGGGTCCTGGTGGACGGCGGTGACCGGTGGGTCGACGAGCTCGGCCAGCTCGAAGTCGTCGTACGCGACGAGCGACAGGTCGAGCCCGAGGTGGCGCAGCGCGACGAGCGTCAGCACCGTCACGCGGTTGTTGCCGGTGACGACGGCGGTGACCGGCTCGGGGTCGGCCACCCACTCCCCCAGCGCTGTGCGCACCGACTCGGCCGAGTGCGGCCCCATCGCGACCGGCGGGGTGCGGGGCAGCCCGAGGGAGACGTGGGTCGCGAGGAAGGACTCGCGTCGCTGGCGCGCCGTCCAGAACTCGGGGTCGTCGCCGAGGAAGCCGATGCGCCGGTGCCCGTGCGCGACGAGGTGCTCGACCGCGCTGCGCATCCCGCCGACGTTGTCGCTGAGGACCGTGTCGCAGGTCGCGCCGCGGACCGGCCGGTCGAGGTGGACGATCGGCGCCCCGGCCCCCTCGACCTCGGGGTCGGCCACCGGTGTCTCGCCGGCGGGGACGACGACGATGCCGTCGACCCGACGGGCCAGCAGCGCCCGGATGACGGCCCGCTCGCGGTTCGGGGAGTTCTCGGCCGACGCGGTGATGAGGTGGTACTGGTGCATCCGGGCCTCGCGCTCGACCCCGGCCGCGATCTGCGAGTAGAAGGGGTTGGCGAGCTCCTCGACGGCCAGCCCGATCGTGAACGTCCGTCCCTCCCGGATGGTCGCGAGCCCACCCGCACGGCGGAAACCGGTGCGCCGGATGACCTCTCTCACCCGCTCGGCGGTGTCCGGGCGCACGCCGGCCTGGTGGTTGACGACCCGCGACACGGTCTTGACCGACACGTGCGCCTCCGCGGCCACCTCGGCCATCGTGGGGCGCCCCGGTGTCCGGTTGGCCGACATCGCTGTCACCGCGTCATGACACCACACGGCGCCCCGACCAGCGAGGCGGGCGCGACGTCCTCCCCGCCCGACACCCCGTTGTCCGGTCGGATGTCCTGACCGGACAAGCCCGCGTCCCGGCTTGCCGGCCGCCGCGCCCCCACCGAGGCTCGCCGCACCGGTGGGCAGCGACGCCCCCTCGACGGCCTCACCTGCCGCGTCGTCGCCGCCCCGGACAGCCGGCACGACGCCCGACGCGGGCGAGCACGGAGGACCGATGGGTGTCATGACGAGGTTCCGCGCGGGGGCCACCGTCCTCGCGGTCGCGGCCGCCACGGTGTCGGGAGCGGCGCTGCCGAGCGCTGCTGCCCCGGCGCCGGGCGACTTCTCGACCTCCTTCGAGGAGGGCCAGCCGCAGCCGGCCGACTCGAGCGTCGAGCAGGGGCCGAAGGGCCCGCTCCAGCAGAACGTCACCGGCACGGCGTCGACCGACGGCAGCCTCCTCGGCCAGGTCACCGACGTGACGGCCGGCGCCGAGAACGCCCCGAACGAGGCCGCCTCGAGCCTCGCGGACGCCAACCCCGACACCAAGTGGCTCGCCTTCGAGCCCTCCGGCTGGGTCCGCTACGAGCTCGCGAAGCCGGCGACCGTCGTGAAGTGGTCGATGACCTCGGCCAACGACTCCCCCGAGCGCGACCCGAAGGACGTCACCCTCCAGGGCTCCGCCGACGGCACGACGTGGACCGACCTCGACCGCGAGACCGGCCTCGACTTCCCGCAGCGCTTCGCGACCCTCGACTTCGAGGTCGACGCCCCCGCCGAGTACCGCTTCTACCGGCTCGACGTGACGGCCAACCACTCCGGCGGGCTCGTGCAGCTCGCAGACTGGGACATCAGCGACGGCACGACCGGCCCGGGCACCGTCTCGCCGATGGTGACGCGCACCGGCCCCGGCCCGATCTCCGGCTTCAACATCAAGCCGCTCGTCGGCTGGACCGGCGTCAAGGCCCTGCGCTACTCCGGCGGCCACACCGCGGCCGGCCGGGGCTACGCCTGGAACCGGCTGTTCGACGTCGACGTCCCCGTCGGGCACGCCAGCCGCCTCACGTACAAGATCTTCCCGGACATGGTGAGCGGCGACCTGACCTACCCGTCGACGTACACGGCCGTCGACCTGCGCTTCACCGACGGCACCTTCCTCTCGGACCTGCGGGCCACCGACGCCCACGGCACCGAGGCGAGCCCGAGCGGCCAGGGACGCGGCAAGATCCTCTACGCCAACCAGTGGAACGCCGTGACGGTCGAGCTCGGCCGGGTGGCCGCCGGGCGCACGGTCGACGCGATCCTCCTCGGTTACGACAACCCGACGGCGGCAGCCGACACCCGCTTCGGCGGCTGGCTGGACGACGTGAGCATCGAGGAGAAGCCCGCCGTCGTCGACGGCCGCGACCTGACCAACTTCGTCGACGTCCGACGCGGCACCAACGCCTCGGGCAGCTTCTCACGCGGCAACAACCTGCCGATCAGCGCGCTGCCCAACGGGTTCACGTTCCTCACGCCGGTCACCGACGCGACCTCCCAGTCGTGGCAGTACTACTACCAGTCGGCCAACGACGAGCAGAACCGCCCTGTCCTGCAGGGCCTCGCGGTCTCGCACGAGCCGAGCCCGTGGATGGGTGACCGCAACCAGCTGTCGGTCATGCCGTCGACCGCGTCCGGCACGCCCACCGGGGACGCCGACGCCCGGGGCCTGGCCTTCGACCACGCGACCGAGATCGCGCACCCCGACTACTACCGGGCGGTGCTCGAGGACGGCACCGTCGCCGAGCAGACGCCGGCCGACCACGGTGGCGTCTTCCGCTTCACCTTCCCGAAGGACACGGCCACCGGCCACCTCGTCCTCGACACCGTCAATGACGACGGGGAGTTCACCGTGCAGGCCGGCACGAACACGGTGACCGGCTGGGTCGACAACGGCAGCGGCCTCTCGGCCGGCCGCAGCCGGATGTTCGTCTACGGCACGTTCTCGCGGAAGCCGACCGGCGCCGGCACCGCTCCCGACGGGCACGACGGCACGCGCTACGCCACCTTCGACACGAGCACCGACCGCGCCGTGACGCTGCGTCTCGCGACCTCGTTCATCTCGCTCGACCAGGCCAAGCACAACCACGCGCTCGAGCTGGCTGGGCGTGGCTTCGACCGCGTCCGCCAGGCCGCCAACGCCGCGTGGAACGCGCGGCTCGGGGTCGTCGAGGTCGAGGGCGCGAACGACACCGACCGCTCGACGCTGTACTCGAACCTCTACCGGCTCAACCTCTACCCCAACAGCCAGTTCGAGAACACCGGGACGGCCCGCTCGCCGAAGTACGCCTACGCGAGCCCGGTGTCGCCGAAGGACGGTGACGCCACCGCGACCCGCACCAACGCGAAGGTCGTCAAGGGCAAGATCTACGTCAACAACGGCTTCTGGGACACCTACCGGACGGTGTGGCCGGCCTACAGCCTCCTCTACCCGGAGGTCGCCGCCGAGCTGGCCGACGGCTTCGTCCAGCAGTACCGGGACGGCGGATGGGTCGCGCGCTGGTCCTCGCCGGGCTATGCCGACCTGATGACCGGCACGAGCTCGGACGTGGCGTTCGCCGACGCCTACGTCAAGGGCGTCGACCTGCCCGACCCGCTCGCGGCCTACGACGCCGCCGTGCGCAACGCCACGGTGCTGCCGACCTCGAGCGCGGTCGGCCGCAAGGGCATCGACACCTCGACCTTCAAGGGCTACACGAGCAACGCCACGCACGAGTCGGTGTCGTGGGGGCTCGAGGGCTTCGTCAACGACTACGGCATCGGCCAGATGGCGAAGAAGCTGGCGACGGACCGCCGGACCCCGAAGGACCGACGGGCCCAGCTGCGCGAGGAGTCGGCGTACTTCCTCGAGCGGGCGACCCATTACGTCAACAGCTTCGACCGCGAGACCGGCTTCTTCCGCGGCCGCGCGGCGGACGGCGACTTCCCGGACGCGGCGTCCTTCGACCCGGAGGACTGGGGGGGCGACTTCACCGAGACCAACGGGTGGAACTTCGCCTTCCACGCACCGCAGGACGGCGTCGGCCTGGCCCACCTCTACGGCGGACGGGACGGCCTCGCGAAGAAGCTCGACGAGTTCTTCGCGACTCCGGAGACCGCGACGAAGCCCGGCGGCTACGGCGGGGTCATCCACGAGATGCTCGAGGCCCGCGACGTCCGGATGGGGATGCTCGGTCAGAGCAACCAGGTCTCGCACCACATCCCGTACATGTACGACTGGACGGGCCAGCAGTGGAAGACGGCCGAAAAGGTCCGCGAGATCATGCGGCGTCTCTACGTGGGCGGCGAGATCGGGCAGGGCTACCCCGGCGACGAGGACAACGGCGAGATGTCGGCGTGGTACCTGCTCTCGTCCCTCGGCATCTACCCGCTGCAGGTCGGGTCGTCGCAGTGGGCCATCGGCTCACCGAAGTTCACGAAGACGACCGTCCACCGCACGCAGGGTGACCTCGTCGTCGAGGCGCCCGGCAACTCGGAGCGGGCGATCTACGTCCAGGGCGTGAGCATCGACGGCAAGCGCCAGTCGGGCGTGTCGATCGACCAGTCGCAGCTGGCCGGCCGCACGACCGTCCGGTTCGCGATGGGGACGCGCCCCTCGTCGTTCGGCTCGCGGCCGCAGGACCTGCCGCCGTCGCTGACGAAGGGCACGGACGCGCCGAACCCGCTGCGTGACGCCACCGGCGCCGGACGTGGCTCGGCCACGGCCACCGGTCTCGCGGACGGCAGCAGCGCCAAGGCGCTGTTCGACGACACCTCGCGCACCGCCGCGACGTTCACGACCAGGCGACTGACGGTGTCGTACACGCTCTCCGGCCCCGGGCAGCGCGCCACCTGGTACACGCTCACCTCCGGTCCCGAGAAGGGCGACCCGACGGCCTGGCGGCTCGAGGGTTCGAAGGACGGCAAGCACTGGAAGACCCTCGACCGGCGCTCCGGCGAGAGCTTCCCGTGGCGGGTGCAGACCCGGCCGTTCGAGATCCGCCACCCCGGCGCGTACGCGAGCTACCGGCTCGTCGTCACGGCGGCCGACGGCGCGGTCAACCTCTCGGAGGTCGAGCTGCTGACCGACGGCTCCAAGGCGGCGCGGGGCCCCCTGTCGGTCACCGGCGCCGACGCGGCGGAGACCTCCGTCGGCCGCGAGTGGTCGGGCACGCTGGCGACCTTCGCCGGTGGGCGCGGCGGTCAGGAGACGGCGCCGACGGTGACGGTCGACTGGGGTGACGGCACCTCGTCCCCCGGCCGTGTCAAGGTCGGCGACCTCGGGACCTCGACGGTCAGCGGGTCGCACACGTGGACCGAGCCGGGCTTCTACCAGCCGCGGGTCACCGTGACGTCCGGCAAGGAGTCCGCGAGCGGGCTGGCCGCCGTGACCGTGCACCAGGCCGTCGTCCCGTCGTACGCGAAGGGCTTCGACCTGCAGTGCATCGGTGACGTCGGCACGGCCGTCCCCTGTGACGGCGGCCGGTCCGGCATCGCCCGTCAGGCCCTGGCCGACGAGGGCGTCGTCCCCGGGCGGGTGCAGACCGTCCCGGGCACCGACCTGCGCTGGTCGCTGCCGGCCGTGCCGGCGGGTGAGCCCGACAGCGCGTCGGGCGCCGGGCAGACCCTCGACGTCACCCTGGCGCCGGGTGCGACGCGGATGTCGCTCATCGGCACCGCGACGCAGAAGGACCAGGACACCACCGCCACGGTGACGTTCGACGACGGCTCGACCGCGGACTACCCGCTGCAGTACGGCGACTGGTGCGGCTCGGCGAAGTTCGGCAACACCGTGGCCGTCGAGCTGGCCTACCGGACGAACGGGACCGGGACGGACCCGTGCCGCCTCAAGCTGTTCGCCACGGCGCCGCTCGAGGTGCCGTCCGGCCGGTCCGTGGTGTCGGTGACGATGCCCGAGCAGACCGGCGACCCGCAGACGGCCGGACGCGTCCACGTGTTCGCCGTCGCCGACGACGGTGCCCCCGTCGCCCTCGACGCGGCCGGGGCGACGACCGCCCGGCGCGGCAGCGCGACGACGGTGCCGCTCGGCACGGTGTCGGGCGGCGTGCCCGGCGAGGCCTACGCGGCTCGCGTGCAGTGGGGCGACGGCAGCGTGACCGAGGACGCGACGCTCGCTGCGGGCTCCGACGGTGCCGTGCGCCTCTCGGGGCGGCACACCTGGGCCGCGGCCGGCGCCTACACCGTGACGGTCCTCGCGGGCGACACCCGCTCGGACGTCGTCGGCACGCTGGTGGTCACCGTCCGCTGAGCGCGTCCGTCGCCGGCTCGACGCACGAGCTCGTTCGCGAGACCCCGGTTCCGAACCGGGGTCTCGTGGACATTTCGGGGTCACCCCGAAATGTGGAGGCGCTAGGGGAGGGTGAGGCGGGCGACGACGTGGAGGACGCCGAACGGGTCCTCGGTGTGCAGTGCCTCACAGCGTGCGCGAACCGTCCCGTCGACCCTGCCGAGGACACCGGCGGCCACCTGGAGCGGGGCGCGGCCGTGCACGAGGAGGTCGGCGCACAGCGCGGGGTCGAGCGCCAGCAGCGCCTCGGCGTCGGCCGCGCGCAGCGCCGCGACGAGCACCTCGTCGACGGCGAACGCCCGTTCGTCGAGGTGCCCGGGGGCCTTCTCGCCGCGGCGCGCGCTGCCGTCGGCCACGACGACGACCGAGGCCTCCGGATGCGACGCCGCCAGGGCCTGCCCCGCCGCCACGCAGCGGTCGACGGGCGCGTCCCACGGCACGACGACGACCTCGGCGACGGAAAGACCGGCCAGGCCGGCGAGGTGCCGGCCGACGCGCTCCCCGAGCGGCGGCCGGGTGCCGCGCTGCTCGCGGTCGGTGGCGACGACGAGGACGACGGACCCGGCGTCCGGGACGGCGGCGGTGAGCGCCTCGACGGCGCACGACCGCAGGTCGGCCACGGCGTCGGTGCGCCCGGTGTACTCGGGCAGCAGCATCGGCGCGCTGGGGACGACGACGACCGAGCGCCTCACGCGAGCCCCCTGACGGTACGGGCCGGCCGCAGGTCGCCGGCGACGACGGACACCATGTCGAGCACCTGACGCGTCTCGACGACCTCGTGCACGCGGTAGACCTGGGCCCCGAGCCACGCGCAGAGCGCCGTCGCGGCGAGCGTGCCGGTCAGCCGCTCACCCACGGGCAGGTCGAGCGACTCACCCACGAAGTCCTTGTTGGACAGCGAGACCAGCGTCGGCCAGCCGAGCGACGTCAGCTCGTCGAGCCGCCGGGTCACCTCGAGCGAGTGCCACGTGTTCTTCCCGAAGTCGTGCGCCGGGTCGATGATGACCCGCTCGCGCTCCACGCCCATCGACACCGCGCGCTCGGCCTGGCGCAGCAGCGACGACCGCGCGTCGGCCACGACGTCGTCGTACTCGATGCGGTGCGGCCGGGTCCGCGGCGTCACGCCGCCGGTGTGCGTGCAGACCAGCGAAGCACCGAACTCAGCTGCCACGGTGGGCAGCTCGGGATCAGCCCCGCCCCACGCGTCGTTGATGAGGTCGGCGCCGACCCCGCAGACGGCGCGGGCGACCTCGCTGCGCCAGGTGTCGACGCTGATGACGAGGTCGGGGTACTCGCCGCGGACGCGCTCGACGAAGCCGACCACCCGACGCTTCTCCTCGGCGGCGTCGATCTCGACCCCGGGTGCGGCCTTGATGCCGCCGATGTCGACGATGTCGGCGCCCTGCTCGGCGACCATCCGGACGCGGTCCAGGGCAGCGTCCTCGGCCCAGCTGATGCCCTTGTCGTAGAACGAGTCCGGCGTGCGGTTGACGATCGCCATCACCAGGCGCGCCGAGGCGGGGTACTCGTACCGACCCAGCCGGAGCACCGCCCCACGTCCCGCAGCGGACCCGCTCATCGCACCGTCTCCGTCCTCGTGGCGTAGCCCTCGACCGTCACGGCCGGCGGCCGCTCGGCGAGGTCGACCTCGCGGGGCCGCGGCGTGAAGCCCTCGGCCGTCCGCTCGTACTGCGTCAGGGTGGCGCAGCCGTCCGCGACGCCGGCCGCCGCCTCGACGCCCCGACCGAGCCGGGCCTCGACCGCGGCCAGCACCTGGACGGCCATCGGACCGAGCGTGTCGTGGCGGTGGTGCCGGTGCGTGCGACGGCCGAGGTCGACCTGCGCCACGGCGTCCGCCCCGAGGAGGGCGGCGGTGTCGACGAGCGCCGCAATCTCGACCCCGTAGCCGACCGGCACCGAGAACCGCTCGAAGGCGGAGCGCCGCACCGCCCACTCGCCGGCCAGCGGCTGGACGAGCCCCGCGAGCTCCGGGTGGTGCAGCGCGAGGAGCGGCCGGGCGACGAGCTCGGTCACGCGACCGCCCGTCTCGGCCTCCCGGCCCTCGGCGTCGAGGAGCGGCCGGTCGTAGACGGCCTTGACGAGGGCGACCCCCGGGTCGGTGAGCAGCGGGCCGAGCAGGCCGCTCACGAAGTGCGTCCTCCACTCGACGAGGTCGGCGTCGAGGAAGACGAGCACGTCGCCGCTGGTGACGTGGAGCGCCTTCCACAGCGCCTCGCCCTTGCCGCGGGCCGGCCCGAGCCCGGGCAGGACCTCGGCGGCCGCGTGCACGGTGGCGCCGGCGGCGCGCGCGACCTCGGCGGTGCGGTCGGTGGAGTCGGAGTCGATGACGACGAGCTCGTCGAGGAGCGGCACGTCCTCCACCCACGCCCGGCGCACCCCGGCCACGACGTCGCCGACGGTCGCCTCCTCGTCTCGCGCGGGGATCACCACCGAGACGGTCGTGGCGCCCTTGGCGGCGAGCAGGTCGGGGACCGACGGCCCGGGGCCGCTCACGGTGCGGACCGGCATCAGGCCCCGCCGGGGGTGGGACGACGGAAGACGGCGAGCAGGCCACCGGCCGCGAGCAGACCACCGACGGCCGCGGCCAGGCCCCACCACGCGCCGGCGAGGTCGAGCCCCGCGGCGGCGTCGACGGACCAGCCGCCCGGGCCCACGACCGCGAGCGCGACGGCGGCCATCGCGACGAGGAGCACGTACTCCCAACCGCCCTTGAAGACGAAGTAGCCCTTGCCGCGGTGGTCGGTCAGGGCGGCGACGGCCATGAGCCCGACGAAGGCCATGGCGGCGAGACCGGTGAGCAGGCCGAGGGTCACGAGCACGCCGGCGACGATCTCGGTGCCGGCGGCGAGCCGCGCGTGCAGCCACCCCGGGCGCAGGCCGAGCGACTCGAACCATCCGGCCGTGCCGGACAGCCCACCGCCGCCCCACACCTTGTTCACGCCGTGGAGGACGAGCATCGGCCCGAGGGCGAGCCGCAGCACGAGCATCCCGAGGTCGAGGTCCATCCCGCTCCCGTCAGTCGCCCCGCGCACCGGCGGGGTGGCCCGGCGAGCCCGGGCCGTGGCCCGGTCGGGCCGCCATCACTCTAGGTCTCGGCGCCGGTCGGTCAGGCGGTGACCTCGACGCCCTTCCAGAAGGCGTAGCGGCCGGTGATCTCGCGGGCGGCGTCCTTCGGCTCCGGGTAGTACCAGGCGGCGTCGGCGTTGACCGTGCCGTCGACCTCGAGGCTCTTGTAGCTCGCGGTTCCCTTCCACGGGCAGACCGTCGTCGTGCCCGAGGGGCGCATCAGGTCCTCGCGGACCGACTCGGCGGGGAAGTAGTGGTTGCCCTCGACGACGACGGTGTCGTCGCTCTCGGCGACGACGGTCCCGTTCCAGATGGCCTTCATGTCCGCTCCTTCGCGTGGGTCTGCGGCCGGGCGCTCCCGGTCAGGGGCGGAAACACCCGACGGGCTGGCCCTCTTCCCGGGCGGCGAGCGCTTGTCGAAGCCTGTGCCCCGGGTGAGGATGGGCCGGTGACCGACACCGCCGCCCGCGCCACCCACCTCCTCGAGCTGCACCGCGCCCCGGAGCTGCTCACCGTCGTCAACGTCTGGGACGTCGTCTCGACCACCGTCGTGGCGGACGTGCCCGGCACGCGGGCCATCGCCACGGCATCGCACTCGATCGCCGCGATGCTCGGCTACGAGGACGGCGAGAACATCCCGGTCGACGAGATGCTGGCCGCCGTCGAGCGCATCGTGCGTGCCACCGACCTGCCGGTCACGGCCGACCTCGAGTCCGGGTACGGCGACCCGGCCGGCACGGTCGCCCGCGCGGTGGACCTCGGCGTCGTCGGGGCGAACCTCGAGGACGGGATGCGCCCGCTCGCCGACTCCGTCCGGGCCGTCGAGGCCGCGATGGGCGCCGCCCGTGACGCCGGCGTGCCGGACTTCTGCCTCAACGCCCGCACCGACGCGTTCGTCAAGGCCGAGGGGCGCAGCCCGCAGGAGTGCCTCGACGCGGCCATCGAGCGCGGCCGGAGCTACCTCGACGCCGGCGCCCCGCTGGTGTTCGTCCCCCGGGCCACCGAGCGCGCGCACGTCGAGGCGCTGGTCGAGGCGTTCGGCCCGAAGCGCCTGACCCTCATCGGCGTGCCGGGCACCCTCCCCCTGGCCGAGCTCGAGCAGCTCGGGGTCGCCCGCGTCTCGTACGGGCCGTGGTCGCAGCGGGTGGCGCTCACCGCCCTGCAGCAGCTCGTCGAGGGCGTGCACGAGGGCCGCGGCCTGCCCGAGGGCACCCGACCGCTCAACTGACCCCCGGGTCGGCGTCGGTCAGCCGGCGTCGACCGGCACGAGCGGGTGGATGGCGATGTCGCCGGCCAGCGCGCCCTGCGCGGCCCCCATCGCCGCGGCGATGTGCGGCGAGGCCATGTGCGCGTCGAGCGCCTCCTGCCCGGTCCAGCGCTCGACGGTGACGAAGACGCCCGGGGCGGAGGCCGACTCGTAGAGGTCGTACGCGAGGCAGCCCTCCTCCTGCCGGGTGGCCTCGACGAGCGTGCGCAGCGCCGCACGGAGCGGCTCGACGTGCTCGGGCGCGGCGGGGATGGTGGCGACGACGTGCAGCTCGGCCATGGGGGTCTCCGTTGCTCGGGGAGCCCCAGCGTAGGGCGCCGGGCGCCGTCCACGGCCGCGGCGAGCGGCCGGCCTCTCAGGACTCGGCGAGGGCCTTCCAGGTGAGCAGCTGACGGCGGGCCATCACGAGGTCGCCGACCGCGACGGCGGGCGCGAGCAGGCGTCCCCGCGCCATGACGAGCTTCAGCAGCAGCCGCGTCGAGGCGTCACCGGTGGGCTCGAGCCGGTAGCTCATGACCGCACCGAGGATGCGCCCGGTCAGCTCGCGCCCGGGTGCGACGGCCACGACCCGGCCCACCGGGCGGCCGGCGGTGCTCGTGAACGGGTCGCCGACCGCGAGCGGCGGGAGGTCGAGCAGCTCCCGGGGCGAGGGGCGCCCGAGGTTGTCGACCCAGTCGTAGGAGTAGGGCGCGACCCGCAGCTGCGTCACCCACGGCCACACCCGCTCGGGCGGAGCGTCCACCGTCACGCCGCGCCAGGCCTGCAGCGCCGGCCGGGGCACGATCGCGTCGCACCCGTAGCGCAAGGCGACCTCGTCGTCCGTCACGCCCCAGCGGTCACCGATCACGGGTCCATCCTCCCGGACGCGCCGGCCAGCGCACGACGAGGGCGCCGGTCTCCCGGAGGGGTGGGAGGCCGGCGCCCGGGGTCGACGGGGCGGGGACGACGGGGTGGTGGCTCAGCCGCGGGGCTGGATCTCGCCCATCGGGCCGAAGCCGTCGACCTCTTCGGCGTCCACGTAGATGATCTGCGGCTGCGCCGAGACGATGTCGGGCATCTCGCGCATGAAGCGCTCGACGTGCGGCTGCGCCATGTGCTCCTTGCCGGCCGCGTCGTCGCGGAAGCCCTCGATGCAGACGAAGGTGCGCGGCTCGTGCACGCTCTCGGAGAACTCGAAGAAGACGTTGCCCGGCTCGGCCGTGACGTGCTCGACGTAGTACCGCGAGAGCTCCTTCCACTCCTCGAGCCGGTCCTCGCGGATCGGGAACTTGACGGTGATGAGGATCAAGGGGCTCTCCTTCTGCCGGGGGGGGTCCGTACCGGCTCCACGGTAGGGGCGCGGCGGTGGTGGCGACCCGTCCGGCCCGCAGCAGCCGGGTCGGACGGGTCGCCGGATCAGAGGGTCGCCGGGGCGGCGGGGGGCTCCGCGGCCGGCGGCCGGGCGGCACCCGAGCGCCCGTCGACGAGCGCCTGGATGCGGGCACCGGCGACCGCCGAGGCCCACCCGAGGACGGCGCCGACGACGACGGCGACGACGGTCGACCAGAAGGACGCCCCGTTGCCGAAGTACGACGCCGCGCCGAAGAACGCGCCGGGGATGAACGACAGGACGAACCAGCCGGCCTGCAGGCACATCGCGGCGGCGATGACCGCGACCGCGACCGCGAGCGCGCCGGGGAACGTGGCGACGCCGGCGAACCAGACGGCCAGCCAGCCGTAGACGACGCCGGACAGCGCCGAGGCGAGGATGCGGACGAACCCGTCCCGGTTGCCGCCGGCGGCGTAGAAGCCGGCCCACACGACGAACGCGATCCAGGTGACCAGGCCCAGCTCGACGCTGACCTGCGTCCAGATGCCCGCGAGGACGCCGATGGACACGGCGACTCCGATGTAGCTCTTCACGACGGACTCCTTCGTCCGGGAGGTGAGGGGGGGGTCGCGCCCGGTCAGGGCACGAGGATGGCGCGGCCGCGGACGGCGCCGTTGTCGAGGTCGGTGACGGCCTGCTGGAAGTCGTCGAGCGCGTACTTCTGCGTGTGCAGCGTGACCAGCCCCTTGGCGGCGAGCGCCATGAGGTCCTGGAGGTCGTTGTACGAGCCGACGAGGTTGCCGATGACGTTCTTCTCGCTCGAGATGAGGTCGATCGTCGGGACGTCGACGTTCTCGCCGTAGCCGACGACGTGGTAGTCGCCGGCCTGCCGGGTCATCGCGAGGCCCTCGGCCGTCGAGCCGTTCTCCCCGACGAAGTCGACGACCACCTCGGCCCCGTGGCCACCGGTGAGGTCGAGCACGGCCTCGACCTGGGTGCCGTCGGCCGCGACCCCCTCGTCCGCCCCGATCGAGCGGGCGAGGTCGAGCGCGGCCGGGATGCGGTCGACGACGACGATCCGCGCCGGCGTCAGGGCCTTGAGGACCTGGATCCCGATGTGTCCCAACCCTCCTGCGCCGATGACGACGCAGGTGTCGCGGGGCGTGAGGCGCCGGGCCGCCTTGGCGGCCGCGTGGTAGGCGGTGAGCCCCGCGTCGGCGAGGGCCGCGACGTCCGACGGCTCGAGCGAGTCGTCGATCCGCACGCAGGAGCGCGCCGAGGTCAGCAGGTACTCGGCGTACCCGCCGTGGGTGTCGATGCCCGGGAACGCGCTGTTCTCGCAGTGCACGTCGTCGCCCGAGCGGCACGCGCGGCACAGGCCGCACGTGACGAGCGGGTGCAGGATCACCTTGTCGCCCTCCGTGACGTTGGTGACCGCCGACCCGACGGCGTGCACCCACCCGGCGTTCTCGTGGCCGATCGTGTACGGCAGCGCGACCTGCGACTTCTCGGCCCACTGCCCCTCGAGGATGTGGAGGTCGGTGCGGCACACGCCCGCCCCGCCGATCCGGACGACGACGTCCCACGGGCCGGTGGCCTCCGGGACGGCCTTCTCCGTCATCTCGAGCTTCTCGTGGTAGCCGACCACCTGGACGGCTCGCATGGTGCTCATGGGTCAGGACTCCTTCGGGGTGGCGTCGGCGACAGCGGTGCCGCTGGTGAGGGGGGTGAGGGGCAGCAGCAGGTGGTGGTCGGCGGGCTCCGCCCCGTCGGGCCGGGGCGCCTGGTCGGCGCCGGAGCCCTCGTAGCGGGTGCGCAGCAGGCCGCGGCAGAAGTGCGCGTTGCCGTCGATGCTGATGCGTGTCGAGCGGGCCCGGCGCAGGAACATCGCCGTGTCGCCGGCCACCGGCGGCCGGCCCTCGTGGTCGACGAGGACCGGCGCGTCGGGCGCGTCGGGCAGCCCGAGCGCCGACCGACGGGACAGCAGCGCGTCGCGCTCCCGGCCGGCCGGCAGGTCGCGCAGGCGCACCGACCCCAGCCCGTCCTCCGCGAGAGTGGAGTCCGCCCGCAGCAGGGCGGTCAGGCAGCGTTCCATGGCGGCGGTGTGGGCCTTGCGGCGGAAGGTGGCCCGCAGCTCCTCCAGGTCCTTCTCGGCCTCGTGCCCGAACGTCCCCCGGTACCCCGCGTCCGCGGCGAGCCCGCGGTTGATGAGGTCGGAGTCGTGGTGGTCGTCGAGCTCGACGACCACCCGCCCGACCCCCGCGAGGCCGGTCAGGGCGTCCTTGCTGTCGGAGGCCATGAGGTAGGCGAAGTTCGGGGAGCAGAACGACGTCGGGAGGCGCAGGTGCACCGTGACGTCGCCACCGTCGACCTCGACGGAGCGGACGAAGCCGAGGTCGGTGATCGGCTCGTCGAGCTCGGGGTCGAGGACGCCGGAGAGCGCGGCGCGGACGTCGGCGTCGGTGACGTCCCGCGTGGCGAGGGCGGTCATCAGACCGTCGCCAGGTCGGCGGCCTCGGGGTCGCGCGGGCCGGTCTCGGGGGCGTCGGCCTCGGGCAGGCGCAGCTCGGCGGGCACGTCGATGCCGTACATCTTCGCGGCGTTGAGGCCGAGGATCTTCTTCTTCTGCGCCGTCGTGACGGGCGCGTACTCGCTCATGTCCTCGGGGATCTGGAAGTCGACGAACTTCTCGACGAGCCACTTCGGCGTCCAGATCGCGTAGTCGCTCGAGAAGAAGATGCGGTCCTCGCCGATCCAGTAGAGGAGCTCGCCCAGGATCTGCGCGAAGTAGCGCGGCCGGGTGTGCATGAACGGCATCGCGACGGCGAGCCCGCCGTAGACGTTCGGCTCCTGGGTGGCGATCCAGCAGAAGTCCTCGAGGCGCGGCAGGCCGACGTGCTCGACGATGAAGTTGAGGTCGGTGAAGTCGGTCGCCACGTGGTCGATGTCGGCGACGTCGAAGGCGTCGCGGTCCAGCGGCCGGATGGTGGGGCCCTTGTGGATGTGGATGTTCGTGACGCCGAGCTCCCGGCAGGCCTCGAGGTAGCGGTAGGCCCACGGGTCGGTGAGCTTCCAGCCGCGCGACTCCCCGTGCCACTCGGCGGTGTAGAGCTTGACCCCGGTGAACTTCATCTTCTCGTGGTCGGCCCGGAGCTGCTCGAGGCCCTGCTCGCCGTTGCGCGGGTCCCAGTTGTGGTTGTACGTCAGCCGGCCGGGGTTCGCGGCGGCGAGCTCGTACGCCTCCTCGGTCTGTCCGAAACCGTTGCGGTAGAACTCGGTCAGGGCTGCCGGCTGGAAGATGGCGTGGTCGACGTAGCCGTCCTCGAAGAGGTCCTTCATGAGGCGCTGACCGCCCTGGTAGAGGTACTCGTCGTAGGTCCACACCTCGCTCTCCGGCGACAGGTTGCGGTGATAGTCGTAGAAGCAGTCGATGAACTGCTTGCCGTGGACGTTGCGCAGGTTCTCCGCCCGCGCGTCCCAGAGCGCGATGTGCGCGTCGACGATGAAGTAGCTCTCGCCGTCCTTGGTGTACATCCCCGATGTCTCCGTTTCCCCACGACCTCGTCGTCGTGGACCCCACCGACGCTAGGTCGGCCACCGGAGGCGTCCCAGACCCCTCGTGTCCCACTTTGGGACACGGATCGCTGGCCTCCCGGACGGTGCGGGGTTACCGTCGGGAGGTCGGAAGGAGTCGGCGATGGGGCCGAGCGGCGGGTCACCACTCCCGGAGCGGGCGTCCGCGCCCTTCGGTGCCCCGGGGTCGGCCGTCGACCACCGGCTGCTCGCCTCGTGGCGCCGCAGCGAGGAGTACGGCGTCTCGCTCGAGTCCGTCGAGCCGGTCTGGGTCGGGCCCGTCGCCGACGGGTCGCTGTTCGCCGAGTGCGGCGGCGCGGTGCTCACCGACCTGCACCGCACGCTGGCCAACGAGCCGCTCTCGCTCATGCTCACCGACCCGGACGGGCTGGTCCTCAACCGCTTCTCCGGCGACACCTCGCTGCTGCGCGCCCTCGACGCCGTGCACCTCGCGCCGGGGTTCGCCTTCTCCGAGCGGGAGGCCGGGACCAACGGGCTGGGCCTGGCCCTCGCCGACCGCACGCCCTCGCTCGTCCGCGCCGAGGAGCACTACAGCGCGAGCCTGTGCACGTACACCTGCGCGGCCGTCCCGGTCCTCGACCCGGTGAGCGGCCGGCTCGAGGGCAGCGTCAACATCACGACGTGGGCCCGCTCCTCGGCCGACCTGCTGCTCGCCCTCGCGCAGTCGGCCGCGAGCACGACGAGCGCGATGATGCTCGCGCGCTCGCGGGGTCGCGCGCCGCGAACCCCGCCCAAGGGCGGTGTCTTCCGGGTGCAGCGCGGGCGCCTCGAGCCGGGCGCGGGCACGCTGCGCAGCGTCTCCGGCCCCTGGGTCCGCGCCCTCGAGGAGGCGACCGCCGGGCTGGCCGCGGGCCGGGTCGTCGCCGCGGTGGGCGAGCCGGGCGCCGGCCGCGCCACCCTGCTCGCCCAGGCCCTGCGCCGGGCCCACCCGCACCACCGCATCCTCAGCGCCGCGGCGCCCGCCCCCGACGACGTCGAGACCTGGCTGTCGCTGTGGACCCCGGAGCTGACCAAGCCCGACACCGCCGTCGTCGTCGAGAACGTCGACACCCTCCCCGCGTGGGCCGCGGCCGAGCTGCACCGGCGGGCCGTCGACGCCCTGCGATCCTCCCCCTCGGGCGAGCCGTCCGACCTGGCGTGGGCCGTCACCACCGAGTCGCTCGAGGCGGTGCCGGCGCCCCTGGCCGGGCTCGTCGCCTCGGCCGTGCGGGTCGCACCGCTGCGCGAGCGTCCTGACGACGTCATGCCGCTCGCCCGGTACGTCGGCCACCAGACGCGAATGCGCGAGGTCCACTTCACGCCCGCGGCCGAGCGCGTCCTCACGACGTACGCGTGGCCGGGCAACGTCGACGAGCTCGTGCGGGTCGTCCACGGGGCCGCCACCCGAGCCGAGACCGTCGACGTGCGACACCTGCCCGGGGAGCTGACGGCCACCCGCGGCCACCGGCTCTCGCGGCTGGAGTCGCTCGAGCGCGACGAGATCGCGCGCACCCTCACCGCGCCCGGTGTCACCGTCAAGCAGGCCGCGACCGAGCTCGGGATGAGCCGCTCGACCCTCTACCGCAAGATCAGCCACTACGGCCTCGACGACCTGCGCTGAGACATCGCTGGGGACGGGTCGGGCCGAGTCGTCGCCCGGGCGGTGCCGCCTTGTCATGATGACCCGGGGCGCCGAGCAGGCGGCCGCCCCGGAAGGAGCGTCGTGCCCAGGGTCGTGGCCATCACCGGAGCATGTTCGGAGACGGCGGTCGAGGCAGCCGCGCGCTTCGCCGGTCGGGGCGACCGCGTCGCGCTGCTGTCCCGCACCCCCATCGCGGTCGACGAGCTCGTCACCGCGCTGCGCCGCTCGGGGGCCGACGCGATGGGGGTCGTCGTCGACACGACCGACCCCGACGCCGTCGAGTCCGCCGTGGCCCGCATCGAGGTCGAGCTGGGGCCGGTCGACGTCTGGGTCAACACGGCCGACGACCCGCGCGACCGCAGCTTCCGCGACCACGAGCCGCGCGAGTTCCGGGCGATCACCGAGCAGCTCTACCTCGGGCACGTCCACACGACGATGGCGGTGCTCGAGCGGATGCGCGAGCGCGGCCGGGGCACGATCGTCCACGTCACGTCGGCGGCCGCCCGGCGCGGCCGGGCCGGGCAGTCGGCCCGGTCGGGCGCGGAGGCCGCGGTCCGTGGCTTCCACGAGTCCGTCACCGAGGAGCTGCGCACCGAGGGCAGCCCGGTGCGCCTGGCGCTCGTCGAGCGGGGCGAGGGCGACAGCACCGCGACCGCCGCGTCGGCGGTCGTGCGCGCGGCCGCCGGATCGTCCCCGCGCGAGCTGACGGCGGCGGCCGGGCTCCTCGCCGCGGCCGCGACGGGGGTCGGGATGGCGGTGCGGCGCCGCCGCCGCTGACCCGGACCGCGCTGCGGCTCAGGCCGGCTCGACCCCGACCTCGGCACTCGGCGTGACGAGGAGGTCGCCGAGGTACGCGGCGAACCCGCCCGGCGACCGGCCGACGAGCCGGGCCGAGGTGACGACCCGCAGCCGGTCGGTGGCGACCGACGCCCGCCCGGCCGCCCGGACCCGGCGGACGAGCTCGACGTCCTCGTGGGTGGGCCACGGAGGAAAGCCACCGGCCTCGTCGTAGGCGTCGGCGCGGACACCGAGGTTCGCCCCGTGGACGTGGGGATGGCCCTCCTCGAGGACGTGGCGGGCGCGCCACGCGGCGGCGAGGCCGGGCGCGAGCTCGGGATGCGGCTCGACCGTGCCGACCACGAGGTCGTGGCCGGCGTCGGCGAGCCGGACCTGTTCGCTCAGCCAGTGCGCCGGCACCTCGGAGTCCGCGTCGGTCGACGCCAGCCACGTCGCCCCGCTGCGGGCGCGCACGGCTCCGGGCATCGACCGGCCGACGGTGACCGCGAGGTGCCTCGCGGCGCCCGCCGCACCGGCGTCGAGCGCCACGGCGAGGGCCGGGTGCGCCGCGACGACGGACGCCGACGCGTCGCGGCAGCGGTCCAGGGCGACGACGACGTCGACGCCGAGGCCGGGACGGTGGTCCGCGAGGTCACGGACCGCCCGTCCGATCGCGGCCAGGCAGCGGTCGAGGACCAGCTCCTCGTCGCGCGCCGGGACCGCCACGACGACGTGGCGCACGGGCGTCACGCGCGCCCCTCGCGCTCGGCGACCGAGCCGGGCAGGCCGCCCCACAGGTCGACGACCACGTCGTCGTCCTCGAGGTGCACCCGGTGCGGGAGGTCCCCGAGGACCGAGGCCGCGACCTCGTGGACGAGGGGGCCGTCGAGCGGCACGTCCTCGGTGGCGTGGCGCCAGTGCACGAGGAGCACCTCGCCCGAGGCGGCGAGGGTCGACCGGACGCGCCGCAGCGTCTCGAGGAGCTCGGTCGGCCGCAGGAAGTAGCCCACCTCCGAGAGGACCGCGAGGTCGACGACGTCCTCCGGGGACCCGTCGTCCGGCAGCGCCTCCGGCACCCGTCCGAGCACCCAAGTGACGTGCGCGGGCGCGTCGCGCCGGGCGAGGTCGAGGGCCCGCGTGCTGACGTCCGTCGCCGTGACGCGATCCGCGAGCCCGGCCAGACGCCGGGTGAGGACTCCTGTGGCGCAGCCGATCTCCAGGACGTGCCCGTACCGCTCCCTCGGCAGGACGGCGACCGTCAGGTCGCGCTTGCGTCGCTCGTAGAACGAGCCGTGGAAGCCCCAGGGGTCCTCGTTCCCGTCGTACATCGCGTCGAAGGTCTCCGACCCCGCCTCTCGCGCGAGCTCCGGCAGCGCGCTTCCGTCGCCGAGGACCAGCTCGACCGGTCGGGAGGCCCGGCGCAGCACCGGCGGCGGGAGCACCGGCTGGTCCCCCGGGGCCGGCCCGAGCGGGGCCGACTGCGAGCCGTACTCGCGCAGCGCGGCGGCCCGCCGGTCGTGCGCGGCCCGGTCGAGCTCGACGACGTGGGCCCGGGCCCACGGCAGCTCGTCGGGAGTCGCCCAGTGCCACAGCCACACCGGGTACTGGAGCAGCGTCGCGCCGCGCCGTCGGACGGCGTTGCCCGCCGCGGCCCCGAGGGCGTCGTGGTCCGGGTGGCCGTCCCGGCTCCACGGCGCGACGACGAGGGACCCCGGGCGGACGAGCCCGTCCAGCGCGGCGTCGAGCTCGTCGCGCCGACGGTCCAACGACCCGTCGGCGAGCCCGAGGTGCCGCAGCTCCGCGTCGGGCGCGAGCGCTGCCACGGCGGCGGCCGCCTCGTCCCGGCGCACCGCGGCGAGCCGCTCGGGGTCCCACACCGAGGCGTCGGGGTGCGAGCCCTCGCCGTCCGTCACGACGACCACGCGGACGGGCATGCCGGCCCGGGCGGCCAACGCCACCAGGCCTCCCGCCCCGAGCGTCTCGTCGTCGGGGTGCGCCGCGAGGACCAGCAGCTCGTCGTGCGTCGCCGCCAGAGCGGGCACGTCCAGGACGGGGGCCAGCGCCCAGCGCGGGTCGCCGAGCCAGCGACTCTCGTCGGTGCCGGCGTCGGTGTGCCGGAACAGGACCGGGTCCGTCATCGGACCCCTCCAGCCTCGAGGACCATCGCTCCGAGCGCGGCGAGGTCGCGCTCGGCGTGGTGCTGGCGCAGGTAGACGGTGAGGTCGGCGACCCGCCCCGCGTGCTCGTCGTCGGCGGTGAGCGGCGCCGGTCCGAGCGCGTGGCCGACGAGGCGCAGCACCTCCTCGGCGGCCTCCGCGACGACCGCCCGCACCCGCGCCGCGAGCAGCGCTCCGGCGGAGCCGTCGGCCGTGCCGTCCGCGATCACCCGCGCCGCGTCGCGCAGCGCCAGCAGCGTGGCGTGCATCAGCCGGTCGACCGTGCCCAGGTGCACGAGGGCGACCTGGTCCGGGGGGCGGCGCGCGGCAGCGTCGACGAGGCGTCCCGCGACCGCGGCGGCCGCGCCGAACCACACCGCCGCCACCCCGATCCCGCCCCAGGCGAACCCGGGCCGCTCGAGGTACCACGAGCCCTCGCCGACCGGGACGGCCGGGACGTCGGTCAGCGTCATCGAGCCGGTGCGGACGGCGGCGAGGCCGCGCGGCACCCATCGGCCGTCGTCGTGCACGACCCCGGGGTGCCGCAGCGGGACGGCGTAGAGGCCGGGGCGCTCCCCCGCGTCGACCGTGACGAGGGCGTGGCTGACCACGGACGAGAGCGAGCACCAGGCCTTGGTGCCGTCGAGGCGCACCGACCCGTCACTCCCCGGGCGGGCGGCCAGCACGGCCCCGGGCGCTCGGGCCGCGTAGACACCGAAGGTGCTCGCCGCGTCGACCCCGAGCACCGAGAGGTCCGGGTCACCCGCCTGAGTGAGGATCGCGACCGCGTCAAGGTGGGGCTCGGCGGCGCGCGCGAGCGTCAGGTCGAGGGACCCCAGCGTCGCGAGGGTCGACAGGTAGCGCCACGGGTCGGCCGCCAGCCCCTCGGCCACTCGGTGCTCGTCGCGGGCGACGGCGAGGCCGGCGGCGACGTCACGCCCGTCCGGCTCGAGGTCGGGGCGTCGCCACTCCTGCGCCCGCCACGTCGTGTGCACCCGGGCGTCCACGCCCCACCGTCCTCACCGCCCGCCAGGGCCCTCGTCATCGTCGGCGAGGGGGTGTACCCCGCGGGGCGGGATCCACACCTGCGGCGGCTTCGCGGGTGACGCGAACAGCCGGTCGGACGGGTCAGGCGCTCATCCGGGGGGCTGCGACGCCGCCACCGGCGGTGGAGACGACGGTGCGGCGCAGCACGAGGGCCGCGACGTCGTCGTCGGCCGACTCGTCGCCGACGGTGCGGACCAGCCGCGAGAGCGCGTCGTCGAGGGTTGCGCCGCGCAGGGCGCGCATCGCGTTCTGCAGCCGGGTCAGACCCGTCTCGATGTCCTCGTCGCGGCGCTCGACGAGCCCGTCGGTGACGAGGAGCAGCGAGTCGCCCGGGCCGAACGGCAGCTCCAGGCCGTGCCGGCCGTCGGCGAGCCCGAGCGGCGGGCCGTCGGCGTCGGGCAGTCGCTCGACGCTGCCGTCGGGGTGGGCGAGCAGCGGGGGCAGGTGCCCGGCGCTGGCGACGTGCAGGGTGCCGGTGCGCGCGTCGGCGAGCACGTAGACGAGGGTCACGAGCTGGTCGGCGTCGAAGCGGGTGACCATCCGGTCGAGCGCGTCGAGGACCGACTCCGGCGTGGGGTCGACCGAGGCGAAGGCGCGCACCGAGGCCCGCATCTGGGCCATCGCGGCCGAGGCCGCGACCCCACGACCCATGACGTCACCGACGAAGGCCACGTGCCGGCCGTCCCCGACGGGGAAGGCGTCGTAGAAGTCGCCGCCGACCTCGGTGCGGCCGGACGGCTCGTAGCGCCAGGCGACCTCGAAGTCGTCGTCACCGGTGAGCCGCTCGGGCAGGACCGCCCGCTGCAGCTGCTCGGCGACGGCGCGCGTCTGCCCGTAGAGGTCGGCGTTGTCGAGGGCGCTGGCCGCGCGCCGGGCGAGGTGCTCGGCGAAGCGGACGTCGTCCTCGTCGTAGTGCCGGCCCGGTGTGCTCGAGCCCCACGTGAGCAGGCCCGCGACCCGGCCGCGGACGAAGAGCGGGACGATGAGGACGCTGCGCAGGTCGAGGGCGGCGAGCGCCGCGCGGTGGCCGGCGTCACGCGCGGTGCGGTCGAGGAGCTCGTCGGTGACCTCGGAGACGAGCATGGGCCGGCCGGTCTCGACCACGCGGTCGAGCCACGAGCCGCCCGCTGCGCCCTCGGGCCACCGCTCCCGCATCGCGGCGACGAGGTCGGCCGCGGCCGGGTCGGTGTGCGCCGAGGCGAGACGGCGGAGCGAGCCGCGTCGCACGACGTCAACGGCGCACCAGTCCGCGTAGCGCGGCACGGTCATCCGGGCCATCTTCGCGGTCGTGGCTCGCACGTCGAGGCTGCTCGCCAGCTGGATGGAGGCCTCCGCGAGGAAGGCGAGGCGGCTGGTCTGCCTCTCGGCGACGGCGGCGGCCTCGATGCGCTCGAGCGCCTGCGCGCAGGTGTCGGCGAGGACGTCGACGAACTCCAGCGCCGCGGGGTGCGGGGCGACCGCCTCCGGCACCGACAGGTGGATCGCGCCGATCGTGCGCTCGCTGCCCTGCAGCGGCACGGTGATGATGGTCCGCTCACCGCGGCCGGCGATCTCGGGGAACCGCCGGCTGATCTCGTCGGCACCGACGACGACGACGCGCTCGCCGGTGCGGATGGCGTGGGCCATCGAGTTTCCGGAGGACAGCGGGAAGGTGCGCCAGGCGCTCGCCTCGTCGGAGGGCAGCCCCCGCACCCCGATGAGACGGGCGTCGGTCTCGCCCTGCCGCAGGCCGAGCGCGGCGATCGTCGCGCCGACGGCATCCGCCATGTGCTCGGTGACGACCGTCGTCACGGCCTCGACCGTCGTGGCGCGCACGAGCTCGTTCGTGACGTGCGCGAGCTCGGTCAGTGTCTGACCGACCTGGCGGGGGAGGCGCGGCGTGCGCGGCGCTCCGTCGAACGGCTCCACGCTCGTCATCCTCGCAGGTGGAACGACTGCTTGTCAGCACCGACCATCGGGCAGGGGTCGAACGGACCGCCGTCCGGAGCCGCTCCGCCCCGTCCTCACGCGGCGTCCGGACCGTGCATCGACCGACGAAGGTGCCGAACGTTGCCCGCCCGCCCCTCCCGGCAGGATGGCTCCGTGGACGGATGGGTACGTGTGCTGCTCGCCGTCGCCGGCGGGCTCGTCCTGCTCTGGGCGGCACTGCTCGTCGTGCTCTGGCGCGCCCGGCCCGACGAGACCGGCCTCAAGGAGGCGCTGCGCCTGCTGCCGGACGTCGTCCGGCTGCTCGCGCGGCTGGCCCGTGACCGGTCGCTCCCCCGGGGCCTGCGGGTGCGCCTGTGGCTCCTGCTCGGCTACCTCGCCCTGCCGGTCGACCTCGTCCCGGACGTCGTCCCGGTCATCGGGTACGCGGACGACGCGGTCGTCGTCGCCCTCGCGCTGCGCTCCGTCACCCGCCGGGCCGGACCCGAGGCGCTCGAGCGGCACTGGCCCGGGAGCCCGGCCGGCCTCGCCGCGGTCCGTCGGCTGGCGGGCCTGCCGCCCGGCTGAGTGGCCGTCGGACAAGGTCCTCGACAGGACGGTTCGCGGGCGGGCCGCCGGGGTAGCGCAGGTGTCCAGCCACCTCGAACACGAAGGAGCACGACATGTCGGACGACGCCAAGGCGGCCAAGGAGCTCGTCGAGACCCTCAAGGACGGCGAGCGCGGGTTCGCGGACGCCGCCGAGAAGCTGCGCGACAGCGACCACCCGGAGTGGGCGACGACGCTGCAGCGTCTGTCGGAGCAGCGTGCGGGCTTCCACCGCGAGATCGTCGCGATGGGTCACGAGTACGGCGACGACGTCGACGAGAGCGGGTCGGCCGCGGCCGCCCTGCACCGTGGCTGGATCGCCCTCAAGGACGCCGTGACCGGTGACAGCCCCGACAGCGTGCTCGGCGCGGCCGTCACCGGCGAGGACCACGCGGTCCAGGAGTACGAGAAGGCGCTGGAGCAGGACCTGAGCGCGGGCTTCCGCGAGGTCGTCTCGCGTCAGCACGCCGATGTCGTCGCCGCCCGTGACGAGGTCAAGGCGCTGCAGACCGCGGGCTGACCCGCCTGTCCACGGCCCCGAGGGGCCCCGTCCGCGCCGGACGGGGCCCCTCGGTCGTGTGTGCGGTGCGTGAGGTGCGCTGCGCGTCAGGCGTTCTGGCGGGCGGCGAGCTTCGCGGCCCGCTCCTCCCGCTTCTCGACGAAGCGGGTCGCCTCGGCATCGAGCGACGACACGGCGGCGGCGAGCTCCTCGCGAGCCTTCTCGCCGTCGGCGTCGAGGCCCTCGAGCTCCCAGACGCCCCACTGCCGCAGCAGCGGCGCGACGATGTCGTCGTGGTGGATGCGCAGGTCGTAGATGCCGGCCATCGCCATCTGCACGGCCTTGCGGCCGAAGCCGGGGATGACCGAGCCCGGCATCTGGAAGGACACGACCTCGTCGGTGATCGCCCGCATCGTCTGGCTCGGGGTCAGCTCGAGCGCCGCCTGGATGATGTTGCGGTAGAAGATCATGTGGAGGTTCTCGTCCTTGGCCACCCGGATCAGCAGCTTCTCGGCGACGGGCTCCTCGGTGAACCGGCCCGTGTTGCGGTGCGAGACACGGGTCGCGAGCTCCTGGAACGACACGTAGGCGCAGACGTTGAGCAGCGGCTTGTCGCCCGAGTCGTAGCCGGTCTCCATCGTGTCCATGCGGGCACGCTCGAGCTCGTCGGGGTCCACGCCGCGCGTGACGAGGAGGTAGTCGCGGATGCAGAACGCGTGCCGGCCCTCCTCGGCCGTCCAGCGGTTGACCCACGCGCCCCAGGCGCTGTCGCGGCCGAAGGCCCGCTCGATCTCGCGGTGGTAGCTCGGCAGGTTGTCCTCGGTCAGGAGGTTGACCTCGAGGGCGGTGCGGGCGATCGGCGAGAGCTGTGACTGCTCGACCGACCACGGCTCGCCGCCGAGCTCCTTGAAGTCCCGGCCGAGCGACCACGGCACGTACTCGTGCGGCATCCACTCCTGCGCGGCGGCGAGGTGGCGGTTGAGGTTCTCCTCCACCGTGGGCTCGAGCGCGGCGAGCAGTCGGGCGCTGTCGAGTGTGGCCATGCGGGTCCTCCTCGTCGGGGGCGAACGCGTGGGCCGCGCCCACCCCCTGCCTACACCCTCGCCGGGCCCCGGGCCAGAGGGAGCGACGGACCAACCTCGCGCACTGCCACCGCCGGCCGCCACGAGGAGGCAGGATCGACCCGTGACCGTCGGCCTCCTCGACCCGCGCCATCGGGCGCGGCTGTCGTCGGCACACCTGTCCTACGAACGGCGCCCCGGCCTCCTTGATCGCCCACCGGACGGGTTTGCGCTGCTCGACGAGTCGACCATCCTGTCCCGCACCGACTTCGAGCGGGCCGCACACGACCTGCTCACCTGGCAGGTGCAGGCCCGCGCAGGGCTGCGCGTCCGCACCTCGCGGCTGCCGCTGCGCACCGGCACCGTGGTGGAGATGCGGTGGGGCGTCGGGCCGCCGGCGCTGCGCATCCCGTGCCGGGTCGTCGAGGTCGTCGACGAGCCCGGGCGCGCGGGGTTCACCTACGGCACGCTCGTCGGCCACCCCGAGGCCGGCGAAGAGCGCTTCCTGCTGGAGCGGCTCGACGACGGCCGCCTCCGCTTCCGCATCACCGCCGTCTCGCGGCCTGCGTTGCTCCCCGCCCGTCTCGCCGGCCCGGTGGGTCGCGCCGCCCAGCGGTGGATGACCCGCCGGTACCTCCGCGCCCTCGACCGGCCCTGACGGGTCGTGACGGTCAGGTGCCCACGTCAGGCGGGGGCGGGCAGGAGCTCGAAGACGGGGTGGAGGTGGGCCTCGCGGGCGAACACCTCGGGCGGGTCGTCGAGGCCCGCGCCGAAGTAGGGCCGGGTCGCGCGCGCCGTCCTCGCGTACACCTTGAGCACGGGACAGGCCTCGTCCGCCCCCACCTCGCGCACCCGGAACCGCTGCGTCGCAGCCCTCCTGGTCAGCCGGATCTCTCCTGCGGCGCGCGTGTTGAGCACCAGGGAACGGGGCCGTAGGGGGCGACGAGCCATCGCCGGCCGCCGACGTCGACGACGGTGACGGGGTTGCGCCGCTCACGGCCGGTCCGTCGACCGACCGTCGTCAGCACCCACGAGTGGGGGATGAGCCGGCGCGCGTGAGGACCGTCGTCACGGCGTTCTCGACACCGTGCAGACGGTACCGCGCGTACGTCCGGCGCGGCCCTGCGGCCGCCGCGCCCCCGGGACCGGTTATGCCCTCCACGGTAGGGGTGTCGCCGCGGCCTGACCAGCCCTCGGTGGATGCCTCCGGCGACCGGTGACAGGACCGCGTCAAGACGCGTCGGAGGGCGTCACGATCACGTGCCGCTCGCCGGGCAGGCTGCCCACCGGGCGGAGGCTGGTCCGCGTGACCGCCCCATCGCACACCGCATCCCCCGCGCCCCTCCCTCCCACCCGCTCGTCGGCCGGTGGCCCCGACTCGATGCTCGCGACGGCCGCCGAGCTCGTGGCCCGCGGCCTCGAGCAAGTGCTCGCCGCAGCCCGATCCGGGGATGCCACCGCGGCCCGCCGCGTCGTGCGCGGCTCCGGCCGTCGCCGGCTCGCGTGCAGCCGCGCGGACAGCTGCGCCCGCGTCCGGGTCGCCCATCGTGCGACTTCGCCGCGGTCCCTGCCCCGCACGGCGTCGGAGCTGCGGCTCGTCGCCGAGCTCGACCACCTCGACGGCCTCGTCGACAGCCTCGCCCGTCAGGTGGCGGCCGGCGCCCTCACCCCTGCGATGCTCGCGGACCTCGGCGACGACCTCGACGCCCTGGCGTCGTGCGGCGTCGCCCGGTTGCGTCGGCTGCCGACGCTCACGGGGCCCGCGATGGACGGCGACCACCTCCGCGACGGCGACGCCCTCCGCGCCGTGCTCGACCACCTGCCTGTCGTCGCGGAGGCGCCGGCACGGCGGGGCCCGCAGCCGGTGCTGACCTGCCGGCGCATCGTCGAGTCGGTGCTCGCGGCGTCGTCGCTCGCCACGCGCATCGCCTGCGCCGGCTCGCCCCCCGGCACCTCGGACAGAGCAGGGCCGCGGCCGCGTCTCCGCCGGCCGGGGCCCGTTTCACTGTCTCAACACAGTGCGCGCCCGAAGGGATTCGAACCCCTCACCTTCTGATCCGTAGGCCCGTTCCGGCCCTGAAACGCCCGGACGCGCATCGACCGGACGCGACCCGAGATCTGACGTTTCCGCTGGTCAGAGCGGATAGGACACGTCCCGTCGCGCCAAGGCGCATCGTTACGGAATCGAGACTGCGAATGAGTTTTGGGGCCCATCTTGGGGCCCACGCGAGGGCTCCTCACTGTGGTTGCGGCTGGAGGTCCCACTCCTCGTCCGCCGTCCGGAGGACGGCGCCGGCGACGAGCGCGTAGCCGACGGTGGTGGCGCCCCAGCCGAGGACGACGTCGAGCAGACGGTTCGGGACGACGACGGCAGAGACGACGTGTACGGGCTGGGCCACGGCGATGACGAGCCCGACCCACCAGGGGACGACCTTGGCCCTGACGACGGCGATGGCGACGAGCACCATGCCGACGAGGTGGCCGATGACGAAGGACAGCGCGCCCGCGAGCATCGGGGGGTGATCCATGAGTAGGGCTGCGGTCCCGGCCACCGAGGCCTGGTCGTCGCCGCGGCCAAGGAGCGCGGAGGTCAGGACGTCGGGGGCGCTGACGGCGCTGCCGAGGGCATAGGCGCCAAAGAGGACGGCTGTCCCCCAGGACGCGATGACGGGGGCACGGCGTCGGGCGACGAACCCCATCGCGAGCGCGCTGAGGAGGAGGAACGGGGTGGTGACGAGGGAGAGCCAGTTCATCAGCGCCCCGGCTTCCGGGTTGGCAGCGAACCCAGCGACCATCTCGGCGGGGGTGTCGTCGGTCCAGTAGGGCATCACGGCACGGATGGCGGTGACGCCCAGGGGCCCCAGGACGAGGGCGGCTGCGGCGAGCCACCGCCAGGAGCGGCGCAGGTCGCGCGGCGCGGTGTCGGGCGAGGTCTCGGTGTGGGTCGGGGTGTGACGGGTCGTGGTCACGGGAGGCTCCTGCGGAGTGGTCTGGTTGGGACCTCCACGGTGGGGGCGGGGGAACCGGCGCGTCGTCGGCGGTGGTACCGGACCTGCCGTCCGTGCCAGTACGGATGACGTCAGCTCGAGGGCCGCTCTAGCCTGAGCCATGCCGTGGCCGCGACGCATCACCCACCTGCTGTGGGCGGTCTCTGTCGTGCTGGTGGTGCTGACCGTCGTTGCGGTGCGCGACCTCGGCGATCCGGCCGGCGCCTGGATCGTCGGGGGTGCCGTGCTCGCGTCGGGTGTCCCGTTCGCGGCAGGCTTCCTTGCTGTCCGGCACGACCCCCGCAACTGGGTGGGCCCATGGCTCACCGCTGCCGGAGCGAACATCCTGCTGCAGATGGCCCACGGTAACTGGGCCGACGCCCTGGCCGCACCGCCGAGCGACCTCGCGGCCAGTGCGGAGCTCCTCAACCTCACCCAGGGCATCTGGATGGGCTGGTTCCTGCCGTTCGCGATGGTGCTGCTCCTCTTCCCCGACGGCCGCCCGAACGACGCGTGGGCTCGGCGGACGACGATCGCCCTTCCCCTCTCGGTGGTCGCGTTCAACCTCTTCCTCGCGGTGGCGCCTGGGCCGCTGATGCCCCCGCTGGACGACTGGCCGCGCCCGTTCGGGGAGCACTGGGTCGGCTACGGCGCCATCCCCGCGCTGGTGGTGTTCTACGCCTGCCTGGTCCTGGCGGCGTTGGCGACCCGTCGTCGCTACCGGGCCGCGGCCGACGAGCTGGAACGAGCGCGGCTGCGGTGGATGTTCGTCGCCTGCCTGACGGTTCCGGCGACGATCCTGTTGTGCTGGGCGGGTTACCTGCTCACCGGGACACCCATCGTCGCCCTCGGTGGCCTGATCGCGATGAACATCGCGATCCCGGCCGCCACCTTGGTGGCGATGCTGCGCCATGACCTCTACGACGTCGACCGCGCGGTGGTGGCGGCGGCCGTCTACCCCGTGCTGGCGTTCCTCGTCGTGGCCGGCCACGCCACCGTGTCGTCCGCGGTCGCGCTGGCCGTGGCAGCGGACTCCACCGCACCGGCGGTGCTGGCGACTGTCGCCGTCGTCGTTCTGCTCCTGCCCGCGCGAGCCCTGCTGCTGCGCTTCCTGGGGAGGCGGCTGCACCCGCGGCGCGCCCGGGGCGTCGCGGCCGTCCAGGCGCTGGTCACCGACGTCCATGACGGCTCCAGGGAACCGGAAGAGCTCGAGTCCGTGTTGCGCGAGGCCATGCGCGACCCGGCGCTGCGCGTGGGCTACCGGTGGCCGGGTTCGGCCGGCTTCGTGGACGTGGCGGGGGACGCCGTTTCTGGGACGGGTGTCCCGATCCGCCTCAAGGGCAACGAGATCGGCCTGATCATGGCAGGTCCGGGCCGGGCACCTGTTCCCGAGGAGGTGGCGCGCGAAGCTGCTCTTGTCGCCGAGTCGACCCGGCTGCGCGGCGAGCTGGGACACGCCCTGGCCGAGGTCGAGGCGAGCCGACAACGGCTGCTGCGTGCCGGGTACGAGGAGCGGCGACGCCTCGAGATGGACCTGCACGACGGCGCCCAGCAGCGTCTGGTGTCCCTCGGCATGAGGTTGCGCGTCGCCCAGCGTCGCGTCGCCGCAGGCGGGTCGGTCGAGCTCGACGGCCTCGTCGACTCCGCCGTCGACGAGATCGCCACCGCCGTGGCCGAGCTGCGCCAGATCGCCCACGGCCTGCGGCCCAGCAGCCTCGACGACGGGCTGGCCCCCGCGCTCGAGAACCTCACACGGAGCAGCGCCCTCCCCCTGCGCCTGACCTTCGATGCCGACGAGCTTCCCGAGCACGTCAGCGTCACCGCCTACTACGTCGCGAGCGAGGGCGTGGCTAACGCCGTCAAGCATTCGGGCGCGCGGGAGGTCGAGGTCGCCGTGCGACGCGACCGCGGCAACGTCCTCGTGGCCGTCCGCGACGACGGTTCCGGCGGAGCACGTATCACCCCCGGCTCGGGTCTGTCCATGCTCTGCGACCGGGTCCACGCCCTCGGCGGGCGCCTCTCCCTGCACAGCCCACCACTGGGCGGCACCGTCATGACCGCGGAGATCCCGTGCGGGTCGTGATCGGCGAGGACTCTGCCCTCTTCCGCGCCGGCCTACGGGCCCTGCTCACCGAGGTCGGGCACGACGTCGTCGCCGATGCCGGTGACGCACCCTCCGCCCTCGCGGCAGTCCTGGATCACCGCCCGGACGTCGCCGTGCTCGACATCCGGATGCCCCCGGACCATGCCGACGACGGCGCCCGGGTCGCGGCCGAGGTCCGAGAGGCCCTGCCCGACACAGCCGTGCTGTTGCTCTCCCAGCACGTCGAGTCCCGGCTACCGGTCCACCTCGTCGCCGGTGGACGGTTCGGCTACCTCCTCAAGGACCGCGTCCTCGACGTCGACGAGTTCATCGCCGCCCTCGACCGCGTCGCCGCCGGGGGATCAGCGCTAGACCCCGAGGTCGTCGCCCGTCTCATGGTCGGCAACAGGTCCGCCCTTCAGGAGCTCACCCCACGCGAGAGAGAGGTGCTCGGGCTCATGGCCGAAGGCCTCAGCAACGCCGGTGTGGCCCATCGCCTCGTCCTCACCGACCGCACGGTGGAGACCCACGTCAGCCGTATCCTCACCAAGCTCGGGCTGGCCGAGTCGGCCAACACCGAGCATCGCCGCGTCCTCGCCGTGCTGCGCTATCTCGAGAGCCACCGAAGCGGATGAGGTACGCAGCCCATCCGGGCGACGGGCCCGCGACAGGTGCTCGCGTGAGACTGGTCCCGGTCGACGCGGCCAACCGGGTGGCCGTGGCCGCCCTGACCGTCGCCCCGGAGCAGTCCCGGTTCGTCGCCAGCCCGACCCACTACCTGGCCCTGGGCGCCGGCGAGGCCCTCTGGCGCCCGCTCGCAGTCTGCGAGGAGGACACCGTGGTGGGGTTCCTCATGTGGGCCATCGACGAGGAGGATGCGAGCTGCTGGCTCGGCGGCATCGTCATCGACGGCCGGCACCAAGGGCGCGGGCTCGGGGGGTCCGCCGTCACCGCCGCGCTCGACCTCTTGGCCGACCGAGCGACCGACGGTGGGTTCGCCCTCTCGTACGGGCCCGACAACCGTCGGGCCGCGGCCCTCTACCGCGGCGTGGGGTTCGTCGAGACGGGCGAGCACGTCGACGGTGAGCTCGTCGCGCGCCTGCGTCGGTGAGCCTGGCCGGTCGCCAACGACCAAGCCCGCACCACGCCAACGTGGACAACCACGGGCAGCGCGCGAGCGGGCACCCCTCAGTGCTCACTCTCCGGCCATTCCGGACTCGCGTGCCTTGACGATCGCCGAAGCCCGATCGGACACGTGGAGCTTCGTGAAGACATTGGACACGTGGTTGCGCACCGTCTTGAGGTTGATCCCCAGCTCGTGGGCGATCGCCGCGTTCCCCTTCCCGTTGGCGATGAGCGAGAGCACCTCACGCTCGCGCTGGGTCAAGGACGGGAACGTCGACCGCGGGTGGTCGCCGTCCCGGGCGAAGTGGAGGATGACGCGGTCGGCGATCGCAGGGCCGAAGATCGCCTCACCGGCAGCCGCTGCTCGAACCGCCCGCTCGATCTCGTCCTGATCCGCCCCTTTGAGCACGTAGCCGCGGGCGCCGGCCCTCATCGCAGCGAAGACGGACGCATCGTCCTCGAACATCGTCAGCACCACCACCGAGAGCGAGCTGTGAAGACGCTTCAGCCGGCGGGTGCTCTCGATCCCGTCCAGGCCCGGCATCCGCAGGTCCATCAGCACGACGTCCGGCGGGACCTGTGCAGCCAGCTCGACCGCTTCCTCACCTGATGCCGCCTGGGCGACGACCTCGATGTCGTCGACGTCCGAGAGCATGAGCTCCAGCCCGCGACGGAAGGCAGGGTGGTCGTCGACGATCAGCAGCCGGATCATGCCCTCTCGCCCGCCTCGGCCAGATGACCCGGTGACGGCCGGTGAGGAAGGACCGCGTGGACCGACAGCCCGGTCCCCGGGGCCCCGTTCGTCAGCGTGCACGACCCCCCGAGCTCGGCGGCTCGCTCGCGCATCGACTCCCACCCCATCCCCGAGCGCGCCGTCGACGCGGCGCCTCGACCGTTGTCGGTGACCGTGATCGCGAACTCGTCGCCCGTGATGGTGATGTCGACCTCACACCGGGTGGCGCTCGCGTGGCGGGTCACGTTGGTCATCGCCTCCGCTGCGATGCGGAAGGCGGCGGTCTCGACCGCCGCAGGGAGGCCGGGCATCACGGTCGGCCCCCTCACCTCGAACACCACCGCCTCGGACAGGCCCAGTGCGCGCTGGCGGATGGCGGCGAGGAGGCCCACCTCGTCGATCGCCGGCGGCCGCAGGTCATCGACCAGTCGCCGGACCTCGTCGATGGCTTCCTTCACCTCCGAGCGGGCCTCCTTGAGAATGGCGTGCCGCTCCTGAGCATCGGTGCGGGTCTCGGCTGCGTTGAGCTTCAGGACCACGGCGGCCAGCGACGGTCCGATCCCGTCGTGGAGGTCTCTGCGCAGACGTCGACGCTCCTCCTCCCTCGCGGCGACGATCCGCGCTCGAGAGTCGCGCAGGGCGCCGTGGTGCCGATCGGCGAAGACGACCACTGCTGCGTACCTCGCGAGGTCTCGCAGCAGAGCGAGGTCTTCGGCGCCGAACCGGCCTCCTGGCGGTGACGCGACCACCAACGAGCCGATCACCTCGCCGCGGTGCTCGAGTGGGAAGCGGTGGTTGCCGTCATCCACCCCTGATCCGGTGTCGATCCGGGCCCAGTCGACGCGCACCGCCTCGGCAATGGTGGCGGAGATCGACGCGGTCAAGGTCTCCTGAGGAGCCGCCTCGGTCGCGTCGGCCAGCATCCGCAACGCGCGGTGCGGGTCGCCGCGGTACCCATGGACACGCCTCTCCACCCGCTGTCGCAACCACGAGTGCGCGGGGTGGATCACGACGGCGACGACAGCGACGGCCAGCAGGCCCCCGACCGTGCTGTCGCCGCCGAGCCGGCGCACTGCGTCCAGAACGGAGGCGTACATCACGAGGACGGCACCGGTCATCACCGTGGCCGTCACGGTTCTGCTCAGCACCACCCGGATGTCGAAGAGCCGGTGGCGCAGGGTCGCCACCGCGACAGTGAGCGGGACGGAGAGCGTCCCCACCCCCAGGGCGGCGATCACCAGCCATGTCTGGTCACCGAGCAGGAAGTGATTCGCCCAGGCGACGACAAGCGACACGGGCACGGTCCAAGCACCCCACACGAGCCACAGCAACCGAGTCCTCGCGTCCTCATGAGCCATGCGCAGACGGACGACCACCGCCACCCCTGCACCGACCACGAGGCAGACGAGCGCGACCAACCCGACAGTGCCGAGGATCGCCGAGACCGTCGAGGGCAACGCACCCAACGGTGGCGCCTGTCCAGGATGCTGCTCGGAGAAGGTCTCGCCATTGCCCACAGCCCCGACGACGAACGCCGCGACCCCCAGGACCTCGGCGCCGAGCCACCACCGCCATCGTGGAGACGGCAGGGCACCGTCGGGAAACAGGTGGGCCATCACGGCCGACCAGACGAACAGCAGAACCCATGCGCCCTGGGCGAGCTGGTCGAGAAGGAGGCCGGCACCCCCGCCCAGGACGTCGAGCGCCTGAAGACCGATCAATGCCACGGACGCGCCATGGCAGACGAGCAGCATTCCGATTGACACCTGGGCGCTGCGAAGGACCACCAAGAGTCCGAGAGCCACCGGCAGAGCCGCCGCGAATGTCACCGCACCACCCATGGACACCAGTGTGGGGTCGGCCCCACAGCCTCGTCAGCCCTCCCGGGACGAGTTCCCGGCCCGTTCGGGACATCTGCCTCATGCACCTGGACTTCTCGTGGCCACACCATCTGGCAGTCGGCGATGGTCGCGGACGCAGACGAGAGGGAGGCTGTCATGCCGCTCACCAGACTCGAGAAGCTCCTGCCCTGGACTGGTGCGATCGCGGGAGCGTGCTGGATCGGGCACAGCACGTTGCAGTCGGTGACGGAGACGGACAAACCGGGAAGCGCAACCAGCCAGGTCATCAGAGACCACCTCCTGCTCAACTACGCGAGCGTGGGCTGCCTCGTCCTCATGGGTATCGTCCTGCTCTTCTTCGCCACGGCCGTCCGCAACCTCCTGCGCTCCACCGAGCCGGCGGAGGCCACGTGGTCCTCGATTGCCCACGGCGGTTGGGTGGTCACCGCTGCCGGGCTGTCCCAGATGGTGACGTGGAACTGGGGCCTGATCATCGGGGCCGCCGCCGCGTCCGACGACGCCGCACTGAAGTCGCTGAGCTACGTCCAATTCTTCGGCTGGGCAGGGATGGGGATAGGGCTCGCCACGGCCTTCATCGCGACGGGCTTGGGTGGCCTTGCCGGTGCAGTGCTACCGCGGTGGTTCGCCATCGCCACCGTCGCCTGCGGAGTGCTGGGGGCCCTCGGGAACGCCGGCGTCCCCCCAGGAGGGTTGGTCAACTACGTGCTCCTCCCGTTCTGGCTGATCGGCGCCTCCGGCATCATGGCCCGTCGTCAGCGACTCACCACCCGGTCACCTAAGCACCGAGCCTGACCGCACCCAGGCATCGAAGCCCCACGCAGCTAACCACCCCTGAACCGCCTGTAAGTCTTCGTCTCGGCTGGCCTGGGGCTGGCTGGCAGGGTTGGCGTCGGTCACCCGGTGCGCGTTGTGACTCCTGAATCGCCTGACCCCCCTTGGGGGTGTCATGCCTGGGATCTGTCCAGCGTGCGCTGGGTGCCGGCGCCGACCCTGGCCCACAACGATGGCTTGATCAGAAGCATGTCCACCAACGGGATTGCCGTCCCGGTGGTGTGACTCATTACAGGCCCGCCTCGTCGTGACTTCTCACCCGGGCTGACGCCGGCAACGACGTCCAACCCGAACAAGTGAGGAGAACATCGCATGCCCAGTCTGCCGGTCACGGTGGCTGAGACCTACCGCTACGTCGTAGGGGTCGACACCCACGCCGCAACCCACAGCTACGCCGTCGTCGATGACCGCGGGGCACTGCTCGACCAAGCCACCTTCCCGACCTCCCCGGCCGGGCTGCGTCGCGCGAGGGACTGGATCGGTCGCCGCACCCAAGGTGATCTCGACTCGGTGCTGATCGCCGCCGAAGGAACTGGCTCCTACGGGGCTGTTCTCAGCGACGTCCTGTCTGATGCGGGCTACCGCGTGGTCGAAGCACCAACCCCTCGGCGCGAACGTGGCCGCGGGAAGACCGACGCTCTTGACGCTGTCCTCGCTGCCCGTGCCAGCTTGGTCATGCCGCTGGCCTCGCTACGTGATCGCCGCGCCGGTCAAGCGCACACCGCGCTGCGGGTCCTCACCGTCGCCCGTGAGCACCTCAACGTCGAGCGGACCAGGTGCATCAACGCACTGACCTCGATGCTGCGCAGTCACGACCTCGGCGTCGATGCCCGAAAGTCTCTGACTTCCCAGCAGGTCACCACCATCGCTGGATGGCGACGTCGCGAGGAAGGGATCGGGACGGCGACCGCCCGCGCTGAGGCAGTCCGACTGGCCAAGCGCGTGCTCGTGCTCGATGAGGAGCTGTTCGAGAACCGTCAGCGACTGACCGAGATCGTCACCGCCGAGGCGCCCGAGCTCCTCGAATTGCGCGGCGTAGGCGCCGTCACCGCAGCCATCATCCTGACCGTCTGGTCCCACCCTGGACGCATCCGTAGCGAAGCGGCCTTCGCCGCGATCGCCGGCACTGCACCAATCCCCGCCTCGTCCGGCAACACCGTGCGTCACCGCCTCAACCGCGGCGGCGACCGCCGGCTCAACCGGGCACTGAACACCATCGTGCTGACCCGCATGCGAACTGACCCAGACACCCGGGCCTACGTCCAACGGCGCCTGGCCGAGGGCAAGACCAGCAAGGAAATCCGACGCTGCCTCAAGCGCTACGTCGGACGGCAGATCTTCCGCACCCTCGCCGCGACCCACCCAGGACCAGAAGTGCTCGCGCCAGCTGCTTGACACGACATAGAAGCATCCCGGGCACCCCCTTGGGGGACGGCTGCGACCCGACCATTCCTGCTCACGGCCCCAGTGTCACCCCGTGCGACTGAAGGCCCGTGCGGCGCATTTTGGAGCCCAGAGGGCCTTCAGGAGCCGTTCGGAGTCCGGACAGAGCAGGGCCCCGGCCGCGTTTCCGCCGGCCGGGGCCCGTCTCACTGTCTCAACACAGAGCGCGCCCGAAGGGATTCGAACCCCTAACCTTCTGATCCGTAGACCGCTGTGGGGGTTCCTGGAGCCGACCCGGCACGCCATCAGCCGACACCCATGTCTTGGCAAAGTAGCAGGTCACGGGCGGCGGCACGCCGGTTGTCGTCTGCTGTCGCACTCGGTCGCGCCCGGTCGTCCTCGGTGCGCCGTGCGCGGTTTCGGGGCCATTTTGGAGCCAGCGCTGCGATCGTGACGCACGTGCGACCCTGAGCTCAGGCCATGGCCACCGTCCGGACACATCGCTGCCGTGCGTAGGGACGGTCGCATGGGTTGGCTGGCTCCCCCGCTCCCCATCATCCGGGCCCGCCGGAACGCGTCAAGGGCGCCCTCGGCGTCACTGCGTGATGGCCTGCGGCCACCCTTGACCCAACCCGCCGAGCCCTACAGATGCTCCGCTACAAGGAGCCAGCCCAGTCTGTGAAACCCAGCCATCAGACTGGAGCGCTGACTGACGCCTCCCAGTCAAACAGGGTCGGTAGGTCAACAGTTGGAGGCTCAGGAAGGCCATCCAAGATCTCAAGCTCAGCCTCCAAACTTGCGTTGGCTACTGGCGAACTGAACGCTTGGAGGGTGTCGACTGCCGAGCGGTACCGAGCGCCGTCTCGGTAGGCCAACCCAAGTTCCACGAGCTTGTTTAGATCCCGTGCGGGCATTCTGGGTCCTGCCACCGCGTACTCGCGGATCAGGTCTGGGGTGAGTTCCGTGGCCTGCTTCTTCGTCACCCAATCGCTCGGAAGAGCCAGGGCCAGCGCACGCTGACGCGAGCGCGCGTCGGTTGCCTTCACATGTGCAAAGCCCTCGTGGACGTACGACTCCCAGGCCACGCGTAGGTTGTGCGCCTTTACAGTCTGGATCTGCTCACGCAGCTGATCAACGAAACCTGTCACGGCGTAGTGCACGAAGTCATAAGGCTGACCAGTCGCCGACGCTCGCGCAAGCTGTTCGTAGTACTTCGGCCGGGTGGTGTTGTAGTGGTCCGACAGCAAGTTCGTCGCCACCATCGGTATGAGCCCACTCCGAGCGAGAATGTGCACCTCGACCAAACGCGCAGTGCGGCCGTTGCCGTCCCCGAAGGGGTGGATCCATGCGATGTACAGGTGCGCGAGGACGGCGCAGAAGACGGCTGCAGCGAAGCGATCGGACCGCCGTGTATCGAAGCCCGGATCCATCGAGTTGAGCCACTCCACCATCTGGCTCATCAGGTCCTCGACGATGTTCCATTCAGGGGCGCCGTACGTGCCAACCCCGACGCTGTGTGTTCGGAATTCGCCTGGCGCACGATCCGGCGGTTCTGCGAGGCCAGTGAGGACCATTGCGTGAAGGGCCAAGATACGCTCGACCGTGAACCCAGGCATGGCGCCATCGACCATCTCGTGGTCGATCAGAAGCAGCGCCTTGGCGATGTTCTCCACTTCGATGCCTTGATACTCGAGCGACTCGGAAAGCGCCTTTCCTCCCTCGATTCGCTCCCGCACCTGATCCAGGCTGAGCGTGTTCCCCTCGATCGCCGTGGTGGCGTGAACCCCCTTGGTCAGGGAGATGGCAGCAAGTTCCTTGGCGATAGCTGGCTTGAGCGGCGATCCGACGAGATGTTCGCACTTGGAGTACGCCTCTCCAAGCAGCATCCACGTGCGAGCTTGGACGCGTCGAGTGTCGAAGGTGAAGTCAATCCACGGATGCGACTGCGCTAGTGACCTCATTTGCGAAGATTACGTACAGGCCGAGCCGTAGGCAACCGTGCAGGTCAGAGGCTTGCCGATCCTTAACCGAGCCCTAATCTGACCTCCCAGTTGGACACGCCTCTGTCACGCTTCGATGCGTGAGTGCCTACCTCATCCCTGCAGGACCGTCACAGGCGTGCGATGTAAGGCGACGCGCGGACGGCTGTCTTGACGCAGTAGATTCTTGACGGATTGGTGTCACCTGATGCTTGACACTCTCGGCTAGGACACTGAGGTGGCAGCGGTCCGCGGCCGCTGTCCTTTGATGCTACGCACGGGCTGGTCGGTGGTGCGCCTCGCCACGCGGGTGTCGTTCTCGGGCAGCTCGATCGCCAGGGTGGTCTCGGCGACGTGGACGGTCACGGTGGTTCCGGCGTGTTCGCGGCCGAGGGCGACCTTTCTGACCCGCGACCAGGATCACGCCGGAGTTGGAGGCTCGGCGTTGCACGGTGACCGGCTCGCTGGAGGGCCGCGGCGGGGTCCCGGGCGGACGGGATCGCTGCAGCCGGACCGCCTCGCCAGGTCACAGCGGGTTGGGGCGGACGCGCAGCAGCTCACGGGTGTCGGGGTCGAAGAACAGCAGCGGCGCCCCGTCCTTGATGTACACCCCGACCCGGCGGCCGGCCAAGATCTCCGCGGCGAGCACGACGTGGCTGCCCAGGCAGATGGTCCCGGACCTTGCCACGGTCCGCTCGACCTCGACGAGCGTGTGTCGGGCACGGCTACCCGGCCCGGGCCGGGTAGCGATCGGGGCCGGGCCGGCAGGGACGCCGCCACCATGCACGAGCAGCCAGGCCAGGTCGGCAGCACTGAACCGGGACCGCAGCGACTTGATCCGGACCCCGCCGGCGGACAGGTGCACCCAGTCGCAGTCGACCCAGAACGTGACGACCTGCCCGGCGCGTGCCGGGCCGAGCCAGAACTGCTGCCCACGGACCGCCAGGTTCCCCGACGCCGGGACAGTCCGCTCCAGCTCGAGAGCCACCGGTGTCAGCGACGCCTCGACCGCCGGCATCGGCGCGACAGCCGGTGGGTCGGCGACGTCGGGAGCCTGAACGGTTGCGGTGACCTCCAGCGCGGGCGGCAGCCACAGCTCGATCTCGGTGCTGCTCGCCGGGGTGAACCGGTCCGCGGGCACCACCGGCACCTGCTCATCCAGCCCCTGGTGCGGACGGTCCCGGTTGTAGGCCTCGACGATGACGTCGACCCGGGCCTGGGCCGCCTCGATCGAGGTGAACGGCCCGGCCGCAGTGATCTCGGGGCGGAACGCGCCGTGGAAGCGTTCGACCTTCCCGTTTTGGTTCGGCGAGGCCGGCGCGGTCAGCCGGTGCCGGATCCCGTTCTTCCGGCAGATCTTGTCAAACAGCACCTCCCCGCGGTTACCCGCGTACCGGCTGAACCGGTCGGTGAACTGCTTGCCGTTGTCGGTGATCACCTCCTCGGGCACCCCGAACCGGGCCAAGGCCTGGGCGAACGCCAAACACACCGCCCGCGCGGTGGCCCGCTCCACCACCACCGCCATCACGCAGTACCGGGAGTGGTCATCGACACCGGTGACGACCTTGGCTTCGCGCACCTCGCCGGTGACGGTGCCGACCAGCTCGACCCCGCCGACGATGTCGATGCCCCACAGCTGCATCGGCCCCGGCCGCTCGAAGCGGATGTAGGCACTCCGCGGCTTCTTCCGCGGACGCGGCTTCACCAAGTCATGGCGGCGCAGGATCCGGTTGATCGTGGCCACCGACGGCGCCGGCGGCAGCGCCTCACCGCCCTCGACGTCCCCCGTGTCCCGACCGCGTGTAGTACTCGCCGCCCGACTTGCCCGCGCTGGACGCGTACATTCCCATGAGGTACTCGTAGGCGTCGCCGAAGGCGTCGATGGTGTGCTCGGTGAAGCCACCGTTGCCGAGGTTTAGGTCGCCAATGGCTTCGAGCAGTCCGACGAGCTTCTCGTTGCGCTTGGCCACGGTGGGGCCAAGCTTGGAGCTGTTGACGTCGAGGTCGTCGAACAGGCCCTTGATGCCGTCCTCTGACTCTGTTCCAACGGCGGAGGCCTCGATGTTGGTGAAGGCCCGGGACAGCGTTTCGTTCAGGTTCGCGTCGTGGCGGGCCTTGGTGCGAACATTTGCAAAGAGGTCTTGGGGAAGGATGTAGAAGCCCTTCTCCTTCACCGTTTCCTCGCGGCCGAACTCGGCCTCAGAATTCGAGAGGTCGCAGTAGTCAAAGTGATGGTTCCCGGCGCTTCGCTCGGCCTCGTTGAGGTAGGCGGTGAGGTTCTCCGAGATGAACCGGTAGAACAGTATCCCGAGGACGTAGCTCTTAAAGTCCCAACCGTCGACACTGCCGCGCAGGTCGTTGGCGATCCACCAGATGATCCTATGCAGCTCGGCCCGCTCGGCTTCTTTGATCCTCTGGCTCACGGGCCGAAGTCTCTCAGGTAGGCAGGACAGAGGTGCACCAACCGGTCAGCGAGCCCCTGACTTGGAGGCTGGGGTGCGGCGACTACTGCCGGAGCGCGCGCCTCTGCCTCGACCGTGCGCGGATCCGGTGGACCATAAGGGACCCATCGAGGAGGGGTGGCGCAGGCGCCCGAGGTACTGGTGACGATCCCGAGGAAGCCAAGCGACGTTCAAGCCAAGTACACAGACGTCAACAAGTTGGTCCGTCCAGCGGGGGACACGTATAGGCACACGTGCGGTAGGGGTAGCTGCAATCACCCACCATCGTTCGAAGCCGCCTGCGCACCTCAGGGCCCGTCAGCACGCGGGTACTGCGTAGGTTCTGTTAGTCCGTAGGTTGTGGGTTCGCGCCCCCCGGGCACACCGCCACCGCGAGACCTGGGCCATGAGGACGATCAGCCTGAAGGTCGATATCTGGCAAGCTCCCGAATGCCTGCGGCATCATGATGCGCCACAACGCTTGAGCTGCTCGCTTCGGCAACGTTTGTTCGGAACCCTGGCCCGAATCCCTGCGGCGGCGACACAGATGTTGAGCCCCGTGTGTGTGGTTGACCCACGGGGAATCACTCCGTTGAGAGGAGCCCTATGGCGCAGCGAACGATCACGGTCCTGTCTGACGACCTGGACGGCAAGGAGAGCAAGGACATCGAGACTGTGACATTCGCCTTCGACGGCGCGACTTACGAGATCGACCTGTCGAAGAAGAACCGCGACGCCATGGAGAAGGTCCTGACCCCGTACCTGAACGCGGCTCGAAAGGCCACGGGCTCTCACTCCCGCGCTTCGGCACCTACCCGCCGATCGAGCGTTACCTCGGAGGACCGTGAGTGGCTGCGCCAAAACGGATTCCCGGACATCAAGGACCGGGGCTGGCTTCCGACGGAAGCCACCGCCGCGCTCAACAACCGCTAGGTCCCGGCCTCTAGCCGCGCGCACCGCGATTGGACGCCCACTAGTCATCGCACGCTCCCTCTAAGCCGAGGTGTTGGCGCCACGCCTCAAGGGCCTAGGCCACCGCGGAGGACTTCGCGTGCCGGCACGTGTACACGGCTCGGGCCATTGAGATGCGTGATTCGTCAAGCCAACCGCGTTCGAGGACCATCACTGGCCGAGGCAAGCACCGCTATGCGTCCCAGCGCTGAACATCCGGGCGCGTGTCGGCGGTGGACTGCAACGCCTCTCACCGTTCGCATCCAACTCCCGGTCGGGCCCAGTCAAGCTTTGGAAGCTCTGGCTCGGGTCGGCGCCATCCAGTGGCGACCGAGTCCATGCCCCGGGTCGGGGCGCCGGGCGTGCCTGCTGGGTGCAAGGTCGCGGCGGCGACGTCGACCGCGCTCACAGCCTGGGCGGCCCGATCGGCGGCCTCGGCGAGGACTCCCCGTGCCGCCTGGGGGAGCGGAATCTGTCGATGATGAGCAAGGTCGGCAGGGTTCACCCATGCGTCTTGTCGGTCGCTTCCCAGATGGGCAGTGACCAGGGCGTGGGTCGCCGTCGCGGACGCGCTCAACTCTGCCTCCACGAGGACCTCTCGGACGATTTGGGCGATGTCCGGCGCCGCCGCAGTTGCCCCGCGCAGCGTCCTGGCCACCTCCCAGAGGGCTTCGTCTTGCGCAACGGCCGACGGCCGAGCCAGGCCTGACTGGTCGTGGGTGTACTCGCGCAGGGACGCTGTCAGCTCGTTCGCGCTCAGAAGCAGCTCAGGGTTGCGCCGGCGGTCACGGCCCGTGAGCTGTCGCAGATCGGCACCCAAATGGGCCCAGGCCCGCTCCGCCTCGACCAGGGACGGGGCCAGCCGCTGCGCAAACGACTCGCCGTCGACGAGCGCGGCGTGGGCCGCAGCAGCGGTCAGCGTGCTCGTGGCCAATGCGAGCTGGGCCTGGACCTGAGCCACCGCGCTCAGGTCCGCGATGGTGGGGGAGCGGGTGAGGGCGCGGTGGGCGGCGACGTCCCAGCGCGCCACTGCTGTTTGAAGGCGCGAGGTGTCCGGACTGGGTTGGTGCTGGCCCGCCAGCGCGGCGGGCCATCGGGTCTCGAGGTAGAGGCCGGCGAGCCGCTCGGCGGCCGTCGCCCGTTCTCGTGCCGTGCGGGCGTGGGTGAGTGATTCACCCGCAGGCACCGCCCGCCCGGCCTCCAACCGCCGTCGGAGATCTCGCACGTGGTGGTCGAGGGAGAGCGCGACGGCGTGGGAGGCCACGTACACGGTGTGCATCAGCCGGGTCCGCGCGGCTTCCGCGTCCAGGTGCCCCGCCTCGGACAGCTCGGCGGTCGGGTGCCGGCGGGCGCTGACGAGGTCTGCCGCGCGGGTCAGGGAAGCAGCCACGGTCGTCAGCGTCGGGTCCCCCTCGCCTCCACCTGGCCACCGCGGGTTGGGCCGGGCCGCCCGAGCGTGCAGCTGCGCCATCGTCGGGTCGTTGTCACGGTCCGGGATCGCGGCCCACACCGCGGCGGCGGCTTCGATGACCTCTCCCCACGTCCTAACTCGTGCCGCGGCCTCGTCGGGGTTGGGGTCCCACAGCGCCAAGCGTGCGTGCAGGTCGGCATCCAGCAGCAGCTCACCCACACTTCGCCCAACGACCGGCGTAGGCGGCTCACCCTTCACGGCGAGACCTGACCGGCCAGCTTGCAGAGCTCGACGATCACCCCGGAGGCGCCGGGCGGGAACTCCTCGATCGGGTGCGCTCGGGTCCGCTCCTCGGCCGCGAGGACCATCGCGGAGAACCCGCGCTCGACCACCTCAGGTGGCAGGACGATCTCGTCGAGGATGTGCCCCTGATCGCTCGGAAGCAGGTTTCGGGCTGCGGACCCGATCAGGTCGGCCCACAGACCCAGGGCGTACGTGTTCCGCTCCGCGTACGCGAGGTCTGAGGCGTCGTGCAGCAGCGCGATCGCCTCCCGCCACGCCTGTAGGGCAGGGGTTGTCGGGGTCACGGTCGTCATCGGTGGTGCTCCTCTCCGGTCAGGTCCAGCCCATCGAGCCAGAGCCTGCGGCCGCCTGGCAGAGGCCTGGTCCGATCTGGGGATATCCGCGGCTGTCACCGCCCCTGTGGACACTGCTTCCACACGCCGTAAGTGGCCCCACCTGCCGGGAAGGGTCGCCATCACAACAGGTCGGAACCACTCGGCCTAGCCGCTGAGGGTGCAGGAAGGGAATGTGATGAGCCGAGGACTGTGGAGAGCCCTGGCCGTGGGGCCCGGGCTGGTGGCCAGCACGCTCCTGACCTGGATGTTCTGCGCCCTGCTGCCGCCGCCGTGGGGTCTCGCCCTGTTCGTCGGCGGCGTGGTCCTCCTGGGCCTGCTGGCCGCCGGCGTCGGAGAGGAGGCGGCCGCCCGCGGCCTCTCCCGCGCCCGCCCTCTCGAGGACGACGAGCTCGCCACGCTCCGTCCCGCGCTCACCCTGCTCTCACGGGGGCGCCTGGGCCCCCCGCTCGTCGAGCTGCGCGTCAACCCACGGGACCGGCGCATGGTCGTCGAGCCGCTGGGCCGGCGCACCGTCGTCGTCGCCGGCGGCGTCCTCGACGCGGCGGCGGACGGTCGGCTCAGCCAGGAACAGGCGGCCGCGCTGATCGGCCACACCGCCGGTGTCGTGCGCGACGGATGGTTCCGCCGCGACTTGGCGGTCTCCTTCTGGTCACTGCCGTGGCTCACCCTCCGCGCCTTGGCCCACGCCCTGGCCGCGACCTTGAGCCGGCTGCCGCTCGTGGCCATCGGGTGGCGGCTGCGGTTCGTGGTCGCCGGCATCGCCGTCGCCCAAGCCGTCCACCAGGGGCAGCCGTGGGTGGCCGCCCTGCTGGGCACGCTCGGAGCCCTCAGCTACCTCATGCCGAGGTGGGAACGTCACTGGCGGCGCGCGGTATTGCACGCTGGGGACGGGGCGCTGGTCGACGCCGGCCTGGCCGAGCCGTGGGCCAGCCTGCTCCGGCGCCAACCTCTGACCGCGACCACCCGGGGCCGCCTTCGCGACCTCGAACCCCCGCCTGCGCCCGGGGCCGCACTGAGCCTGGCGCCGAGCCCTGTGCCTCCTCGCTGAGGAACCTCCCGGTGCCGGCCACCGGAGTCACCGGGATCGGCCTTGGCTAACAGGCTCCCCAGAGACCTCTGCCCGCCCCCTCAGCGCGCAGGGCGATCTGCGCGTACCGCGAGGCCCGCTCCCCGTCACCCGCCGGCCAGTACGTGCGGGCCCCGCCCGCCTCGAGCAGGTCGGCGCCGACGTCGCGGTCATCGACCTGCAGGTAGCGCAGCAGCCGGCCGTAGCGGTCCACCGAACGCTGCGTGCTGTACCAGGACGAGAACGGCCCTGGAGCCGACCGGCACCTCCCGCATCAGCTGCTCGCGAGCCTGGAGCGCCCAACAGTTCGCCGCAGCCCCGTCTCGCCCCATCTCAGGGGCGTCGACACCCAGCACCCGGACCCGGTGCACGTTCAGAGCCTCATCCCCGGCCACGATCACGGTGTCGCCGTCAAGGATCCCCACCACCGTGACGACCGACCCGGCGGAAGTCGGTGAATCTTCCCCCACCAGAAGCCCGACGGGCACCACCCCCACGACCGCCAGAGCCGCCACCGCACCCCCCATACAGCCCGTGACAGCCGGCTCATCGCGCCACTCCGGTCCCGTGCCTGGGCACGGGGCTTGGAGCCGGCGCCTCCACAGACACCAGGTCCTCCACGACCTCGAGAGCAGCCATGAGGAACCGGCGACGCACCCGCACGCCGCCGACGGGCGGCAGACCCGCCCGACTGGTGTCCGCGGCCGCCAACAGCAGCGCCCGGATGACCACACACCGCCGCAGGTGCTGGCTCGGCACCACCACATCAAACGACGAGCCCCGCCGCAGCCCCTCCTCATGATCCCGCAGCACGCCGAGGTCGAGGTCACCCGGCGCCAAACAGTCCAAGGCGGCTCGGATCTGACCGCGCAGGCCGATCGCGCTGTCTCGCACCGCCATCGACGTCACCGCGACATCCCCGGCCCAAGATCGGACCCCGCCGGCGCATGCGGGGAGCGGGACCTGTCGTGGGCGGCCCCGGAGAGAGCGTCGGCGCCCGCGAAGCCCCCCCCCCGCCGTCGTCGCCACGTAGCCCATCGTGTGATCCAGGTGGCGGGCCGTGACCTCGCCGCGTGCGAGCTCCCGCCCCGCCGCACTCAGGCCCAACTCCCACCCCTGCGACGACCGCCGCCCGCTGGTCCTCCGCGATGCTATGCGTGGCGATGCGGGTCGCGATCTGCGAGGCCGACGTCAGGTGCTCTGTAGCCGCGGCCGCCAAGGGCGACGCCAGGTCGAGCACGCCGGCCAGGTGGTCGAGCTGGGCCCTGAGCTCACCCATCTCACGAGACGCAGTGACCGTGCCCGGGGCCCGACCGTTCAAGATCCGACGCGCTCCCTCGACCTGTTCACGTGCAGCCTCCAGGTCCTCCTGCACCTCCAGCGCCGTGGACGCGCTCACCGCAGACCTAGACCGCAGCACCTCCACCTCCCGGATGGTCGCGGTGAGGTAGCTGACACCCAGCGATCCGTGCGGGACCATGCTGAAGCGGGCGTGCTCGGCCTCGACGTCGTCCAAGGCACGCTCTGCGCTCCCGGCGTACCTCCGCACGTCCTCCGCCGTGCCAGTGGCACGCCCGATGCTGGCTCGGGCCGCGGCCAGGAGCCCCATGACCTGGTCTGCGCTCACTCGCTCATCCACGACCGACCGCCACGTCCTCAACCGTCGCCAACCCCGGGGCCGTCGACGGCCCCGCGCGCCGGACAACGCCGCTCAGCAACTCGGCCAGAGCGGCAGCAGCGCGCTGGGCTTCCTGAAGCTCTCCCCGGACCGCTGGCAGGTCGCCATTCCGTTGGTTAGACACCGGGCCCGCCCTTCCAGCCCTACACGGGCCAGCCGGCGCATCCGGCCACCCCTTCACCCCCCGTAAGCGGTCCTAGCGCCTCGCAGGGTCACCCGCTGGCGAGCCCAGCGATCCCTCGACACCAGCACTTCCCGGTCGGAGGCGAGCCGGCACCTCAGCCACTACCTCGCCCACGGCCCCGGGGGCGTCCTGAGTGCCCAGCTCGTCGAGGAGCTCGGCCTTAAGCGGCTCGGGGTCCGGCAGGTAGGGCTCCAGGTGACGGCGCCGCCGGCGATTGAAGTGCGCACCAGCGTGCGGACGTCTGAATCGCCCGGCAGGCGTGCTGTCATGCCGCCAGCCGTCAGTCGTGCTCGCAGTACGGGATGCTCACGAAGCCTTCAGTCCAGTGGTCTTCATCGACGGTGAATGGGGCGGCGTAGAAGCACTCGGGCTCGTCGCGGAACCCCTCGCGGAGGCGAGCTCGCGATATGGCCGCCTCCACGGTCGCTTCGGTGCTGTAGACGCCGATGAGCTTGACGTCATCGAACTCTTTGTCGATGAGCAGCTTCCTTCAGCGTCGCGGTGCTGCGTCGGGGATCCGTCGGTGTTGGCGGCGTGCCGGACGTGCCAGACGATGTGAACAATCACGAGGGAACGCTAAGGCGTCGGGGGCTCCGCGAGTCGACCGGACATGCCGCACCTGTATGGCCGAAAGTCGGACTGATCTGCCGTCTTACCTGTGGTGTTATCACGGCATGGCATCACCTAAGCCTCAAAGCCGGCTGTCCCTTGACGGCGTCAGCGTCGTGTCGAGTCAAGGCGGCACTGCACCGGATGTGTTCAAGGTGTCAACCGAACCTTCAGCGGTCTCACTAATCAGTCAGCGCGTCCGGGCCATCGCTCGTTGACCGGCGAGGGAGGGGTGATCGGGTAGCCGGCGAGGATTGCGGGTCGCGCCCCCAGCGGCCGCCCACTCCACCGTCGCGTCGCCGCTGGCGGCATGAGGACGGCCAGCGGGGATCTGCTCTGCGTCGCGGATCCGCAGGACTGTCCTGGTCGAGACGCCCAGCCGGTCGGCGATCTCGCTGTCGGAGGCGCCCGCGGCGGCCAGTCTCCTGGTGGCCATGAGCCGCTCGGGCCGGCTGAGCTCTATCCCCTGCGGGTGACCTCCCTCGACGGCCCTACTGACCGCCACAGAGTCGACGAGGGGCCCGGCCTGGCCACCGCCGCGCTCGGTCCCCTGCGGCTCGGCCGTCGGGTCATCGATGGCGTCCTCGTCCCACGCCAGTGGTGGTGCGTACCCGAGCGAGCGGGCCCACCCGCGGGTCTCCGGCGAGGGCCCCGGCGTCATCGACAACCGCTCGTAGACGTCCCGCACCTCGCGCCACCGCGCGGCAGTCATCAGGTGCCCACCGGAGTTCAGGACGTTGGAGGTGTTCTGGGCCCCTGCGGCCGCGATCGCCTCGTGCGGCCATCCGAGCGCCATCAAGGCCTGAATCCTGCGCTGTGCACCGATCCTGGGGACGTGCCCCCGAGCCTGCTCTCCGTAGACCCGCGCCAACGACAGATTGGCCACCCGCGCAGCCGTGCGCCGCTGGACGTGGGTGTGCTCCCCATCGAGGATGCTGCGGATCGCCGTCGCCGACAGTCCGGTACCGCGAGCCAACGCCCGTAGCGGCACGTGCGCGTCGCGCAACCGCGCCAGCCGCTCCATCGACGGCTCGGCCGGCACGTAGCGGCCGGGGGCCCCGGCCGCGCGCTCACGACGCCACGACACCTCCCACGCCTTGCGATACATCATCGCCACCTCCTGGCCCGCTCACCTCCGTAAGCAGGCCTGGACCACCGAAGTGTCATCACGAACCCAGGCAGACAGTGGCAGCGCCTATGCACACGCCGTGGCACCACCAGAGCGCAGCACCGCCCCAACTTGCTAGGACAGCGCCGGGCAGTTGGTCTCGGATCTCGCCGACCGCGCCGGTGAACCCGCAACGGAGGTCGAGGACCGCTCAGCGAGACAGGGGCATTCGTCGTAAGGCCGGGTGCACGGTCGCGCGAGACGTCTTATCACCCTGCGAGAGAGGCGTATTGCCGCCATTATGACATAAGGTAGATTATCGGCGAAGTGTCGTGAGGCGTGCTTGCTCACGCGGACACGCCTCACGACACGGGCGGCATTCGTGATGGTCACGGCACACCAGTACCATCATGGCAGCGTGCCGACAGCGGGATGGAACTTGGCGGCCGGGGCGATTTCCGCCGTGATCGCACCACGTCCAATGCCTTGGATTGATGGCTAAACGGGAGCCCATTCGGGCGCTGGAGTGGCTCGCGCGCCGGAAGGACGGAGAGTCGCCGGCGCTGATCGCCTGGCGTGACGGGGTGAGCGAACACGCGGTCACGCGCGCCACGGACCCCTGGGGGCCATTCCCCCGTGCGACGCGCCAGCTGGGCCGCACCGAACTGCTGGAGGAGTTGTCATCGGAACGAGTCCGGCGGTGGGTGCTGGCTCGACAGCGTGGTGAGCCTGTCTCGGCGATCGCGCGGCGCGAGCAGGTCGCGCGGCAGATCATCAGCCGGCGCACGCTCCCATGGGGACCGTTCCCAGCACACGAGGTGGTCAGGGAGAGGGTGCGCGCGCGCCGGTCGGGTCGAAGCGTCGAGTCCGTGGCCGCCGAGTACGGCGCACCCCGGGCGCTGGTGCGCAAGGCGACCGCGCCGTGGGGACCGTTCTACCGGCGCGGCCCGCGGCTGCCCCCGGGACTCGTGGGGTTGAAGGCTCTCGCCGAGCTCGTCGGCATCGGGGAGCCGACAATCGTGCGGTGGGTCGCGCAAGGAGTCGTGCCGCCGCCGGACTTCGTCACTGCGGCCGGCCGGAAGATCTGGCAGCCTGGAGGCCCTCGCCGGGGTGGTGCCTTTCCGAGGAGAGCACCAGGCCGGCATCACGACCCCGGCACAGGACCGCCGAGTACTTGGCGGTACACATCGAGAATCTCGCCGGTGGCCCCCCTCAGTCAGGAAGCCGCGCCGTCACCCCAAACCCCACCACTCCACGGGACGCTGTCCGGGGGCCGGTGAGGCGGGACGAACCACCAAGAGCGCAGGGGCTTGCGGTGGACCGGACTCGAGGCCAGGCGGCCTGGCCAGCTCCGCAGGGGGAGCTGACGCCACATCCGCCGAACCGGTACCACGGCGCCCCGTCCGACCACCAGGTCGGGCGGGGCGCCGTGGTCGCCATTGGTGAGCCCACAGCGATGTCGGCCTGGTCGGCCGCGAGATGTGCCGCGCCCTGCCACACCTCTGCGGTGGCAGTCGGTGGCCGACGAGGGAGTCCGCTGATCGACTAGCGCCAAGCAGTACTCAAGAGCCGGCGGTCGCGCTCGCAAGACCGACAATCGTTGCCAAGAGACTGGACGCGGTGCCGACCGAGCTCTGATTGCGAAGGCCGAATGCTTACAGCAGGTCGGCAATCGACGTGCGCCGTTCAGGCAGTCGTGGTGCTGCAGAAGCGGATGCCAGAGAACACGGCGGTGGTGGGTTCGTCCATGCGACTTGGGGTGGCTCGGACGTTTCGCTCAGCTGCCTGGGTCGAAGTGTCCCCGAGGGACATACGGTGGAAGCGCATGCCGGCGAGGCCGCCGAGGAGGGCCCCGAGCAGGCTGACGAGCGACGCCGACGAGCGCGAGGATGCCGGTGGTGCCGACGTCGCCCTCGCCGACGGGCAGCCGGGGGAAGCTGTTGGGCTGCCCGAGCACGTTGTACCGGTCGCCGGCGACGAGGCCGAGGACGGCGACGACGAGCGCGATGACCAGGGCCCAGAGCCAGACGGCCAGACCTTGCTTGGCGCCGTTGAACCGGGCCATTCGGCCGGCGACGTACCCGCCGCAGTAGTACGCGACGAAGAGGACGACGAGCAGAGCGATGCCGCCGGCGAGCCCCACGGTGCTGGGGTCGCTGGTGGCGCGGTGCGCGGCGTCCTAAATGTCGGTGCCGGTCGCGATGCCGACGCCGGTGCCGGCGGCGGCCACGAGCGCGGTGAGGAGCACGGCGGAGCCGGTGGCCGTCAGCCAGCAGTGGCGACCGCTGCCAGGGCGTCGCGCGGTGCGTCGTTCATGGGAAGCCATTCGAGGGGACCGCTGGAGGCGGCTCACGGGGCGCGCCGAGAGCGGCACCCCCGGGGCCTACCCCCGAATGTTTGCGACGTAAACATCGGACCGCCGCGACCGGCCGCGCTCACTCCGGACCCGCTGTCGCGCCCCCGTGGCAGGGTGGGGTGACACCTGCGAGGAGGTCGCATGCCACCGACGGACGAGCTGTCGCCGCAAGAAAGGGCCGAGCCGCGCCGCCCGCTCGACCGTGAGGTGGTGGTCGCGGAGGCCATCGCGATGATCGACGCCGAGGGGCTCGAGGCGCTGACCATGCGCTCGCTCGGGGCGCGGCTCGGGGTCGAGGCGATGGCGCTCTACCGCCACGTCAACGGGCGCGAGGACCTGCTCGAGGCGATCGTCGACTCGCTCGTCGACTCCATCGCCGTCGACCCCGGCGACCTCTTCGAGCCGGCCGACGGGTGGCAGGCGTTCCTGCAGTGGATGGCGCACTCGGTGCGCTCGCTCGCCGTCGCGCACCCGGCGGTCTTCCCGCTGGTCGCGACGCGCCACCCGGCGGCGCCGTGGCTGCGTCCCCCGCTGCGCAGCCTGCGTGTCGTCGAGGGGTTCCTCGACGGGCTGACCCGCCGCGGCTTCACCGACGCCCAGGCCGTCGAGGCCTACCGCGTCTTCACGAGCTTCCTGCTCGGCCACCTGCTGCTCGAGGTCGCGACGCTCGGGGCCACGACCTCGCCGGTCGAGGAGCCGCTCGACGAGGGCGGCGCCGCCGTCCGCCCGCCGGGTGAGGAGGTGTCGGTCGAGGACTTCCCCACGATCCTGCGGACCGCCCCGCTCCTTTCCGAGGACCACGCGCTCGAGGAGTTCGAGCGGTCGCTCGAGGCGCTGCTCGACCGGCTGGACCTCGTCCTCTCGCAATGAGCGGACCGCATCGCGGTGATCACGGGTGGCTGCGGTTGTTGGGCAGAGTCTGGTACATCATTCAGGGGAGTTGGTGCTGTCTCAGGGGTTGGTAAAAGTACCGCCGGCGAGGGACGCGGGCGCCCGTTGCAGCAGCGGCCAACATGAGCGGCCAGCTGTGCGGGCTGTCGGCATCCGTTCGGGGGTGTGTGACCGGTGCATGTATGTCGACCGCCAGCGCGTTGGACGGGGTGCAGAGCATTGCTCGACGCATCCGCGGTTGGGCGCCATAATGCCCGAGTGAGGGACTCTGGGCTCTGTGATGGGCCAAGGAGGGGCGACACGCGTGGCACGTGCTGACTCTTGGTAGTGCACCGTCACCAGCTGTTCACCGACCTTCTGGGGCTCGCCGTAGATGCTCAGCCCGACTTGGTGTGGCTAGGAGCCGTCCATGCCGTCGAGGACGCAGTCGAGCGTTGCCGCGCTTGTCCCCGATGTGGTCATCGTGGAGCTTGATGTTGAGAACGGGGGTGGTCTTGAGCCCATGAGCGAGCTGCTTGACGTGCTGCCCGGGTTGCACGTCGTGCTTTTGGTGGCGGTCGTGACGGACTCGCTTTTGGAGCGCGCCATGATGGCCGGCGCGAGCGCCCTGCTGCCTGAAGATGGATCGCTCGAGGACCTCCTGCGGGTCCTGCGCGACATCCGCAAGGGCGGGCTGTGGGTGCATCCCTCGCTGCTGCGCCTGCTCGTGAACTGCTCGCCGAGTGAGGCGCCGGCGGACGCACCTGTTCATCTGATAGCTCGCGAAGATCAGGTTCTTCAGCTGCTGGGGGAGGGTTGCGCTGCGAGCATGATCGCGCCACACCTCGGGATGTCGCGCACTACGTGCCGTGGCTACGTGGCGGCTTTGATGTCCAAGCTCGGGGCTCATTCGCAGCTAGAAGTTGTCGCCATGGCCCGTCGACGGGGACTTCTTCGCGGCGGAAAATGGCCGCTTCATGATCACGAATGCGTCTGGGCAGCGCGGCGGCGGCTGCCCTCCAAGGACCTACCTCGAGGTCGCCGGATTGACTTGGCGCCCCGAGGCCGAGTCCGTTGACGGCTTGTAGTGCGAGGTGTGGCCAGGCAGGGGTGCTGCCACCCAACCTTTGGGCCCAACATCACGGCAGGCCAAGAATGGCACGTCTCTCGGCTGGCGCGCGTGCAGGCTGGTCAGGTGTGAGCGATGTCAGACGAGCCGAGCTAGACCGGTAGGGCGGTCGGCGACGCAGGACGAGCGAAGCCGATCGCACCCCTGCTGCCCGAGTAACCGATCGCGGGGCCAGCTATCGGCCTATGAAGAGCTTGTGGATGGCGACCGGGCCGTCCCCGGGGCGTCACCTCGGGAAGGGAGAGGCATGTCTCACACCACGCTCGCCAGCATCGTGGTCGCCCGGCACCGGCGGCTGCACGAGATGGTGGGTGAGGTCGCTCGTGCGGCGCCGGGGGCTTGGGGGCGCGGCGCCAGACCGGCTGCTGCGCCACCTCGCGGTGCACCTGGCCGCGGAGCGCATCGCCCTCGCGACGGACGGCGGGGCGACGCACGCCGCCAAGGACCACGAGATCGTCGAGGGGGCGGAGCACCTCGACGACCTGGGCACGGGCTGCCCGTTCTTCGCGGTGCAGCTCGGGCTCCTCCCGGCGGGGATGTTGCACGAGACGAGGTCGGAGCGGGAGACCGGCCCACGGTTCGTGACGACCCACGAGGCGGCCGACCTCGACCACGTGGAGCAGCTACTGCACGGGTGCGATGACCGCGTTGGCGACGCGGTGGCGCCCGCCCCGGGGGCCGTGTTCGGTCAGTTGCGGCGCCATGCACGGCGGGCGGCCCTGGAGTGGGCCGGGCGCCGATCGACCCGCAGCGGCCGCACCCGCGACTAATGCCCGTCACCAAACCCCCCGTCGGCGGGACATCCGTGGAACGGTTGTGCTCTCGGTCCAGACGCGGCCGCTCAGCGGGTCAAGCAGTGCGCCCTCCTTCGCTCTGATGGAGGACACCTATGTCTAAGACCACTCGTACCACCCTGCCCAGCGAGCGCGACCAGGTCGTCGAAGGTCTCCTCGACCGCGTCGCCGTCACGACCGACCCCGACGAGCAGCGACGGCTGCGCGCCCAGGTCGTCGAGGAGATGCTCCCGCTGGCCGACGGTCTGGCTCATCGCTACTCCGGGCGGGGCATCGAGCGGGACGACCTCGAGCAGGTCGCCCGGACGGCTCTCGTCGCCGCCGTGGACCGCTACCACCCCGACTCGGGGGCGGGTTTCGTCGCGTTCGCCGTACCGACCATCACGGGCGAGCTCAAGCGCCACTTCCGGGACTGCGGCTGGGTCGTCCGTCCGCCGCGCCGCGTGCAGGAGCTGAGGGCCGAGGTCGTCGTGGCGGAGGAGAGCCTGCGCCACCGGCTCGGCCGCGAGGCGACCGTCGCCGAGATCGCGGAGCTGCTGCAGTGCGAGTGCGCCGACGTCGAGTCGGCACGCCTGTGCGGCAGCGGATTCCGTCCCACATCGCTGGACGCGCCGGTGCTGGCCGGCGGGACGGAGGGCGACCGCTTGGCCGACCTCGGGGATTTTTACCACCGCTTCGAGCTGTACGCCGACCTGCGGCTGGCCCTGGAGTCGCTGGGGGAGCGGGACCGCCGGGTGGTGCGGCTGCGCTTTGTGGAGGAGCTGACGCAGTCGCAGATCGGGTCGATGCTCGGGGTCAGCCAGATGCAGGTCTCGCGCATCCTCTCGCGCATCCTGCGGCAGCTGCGGGGGAGCCTCGACGTCGTCGCCGCCTGACCGAGAGGGCCGGCGTGAGGGCGCCTTCGCTGGAGGCTCGCTGTCCGGCCCATAGTCGTGGTGGTGCGCACGGCGCAACACGACGTCGCCCCGCTGCCGTTCCTCTGCCGGCTTGAGGTCCTGGTCAAGCTGCACTGAGGGTCGGGCACGTTGTTCGGCCGCGATGCTCACGAAGCCATAGTTCCGTCGCCCTTGCTGACCGTGTACGTGCGAGGTGACGCACTTCGGCTCATCACGACAGCTGTCGCGCCTCCTGGCCCAGCCGCCGGCTAATTCGACCGCCTGCTCGCTGCGGCATACGCCTAATCGGCTTGACGTCGTCGAACTGCAGGTCGATGAGCAGGTTGCGGGGTGGGGAGTGTCGGTGGGTCAGGCGAGCAATAGCCCTGTACGCAACTCGGTCGCTGTGGCCGGCCACGAAGGCGTTTAGGCCGGTGTTCATCGTCGAAGCGACGGTCCACGGGTTGCTCGACCTGACTAGAACGGATGAATCGAGAGCGCCGAACCGTGAGGCGTCACACGGTCTTCACTTCTAGCCCCCGGTGCTGCAACCTGTCACGCTCAAAGCAGCACGAAGACCGCGACATCCGCGTCGGCGGGAGCCAGTAGCACTCTGAGCGGGTTCCCGCAAGCAGGGCACGCGCAGCGCTTCTTGTGCGCAAGCCGCCTTCGAGCAGGGAGCACGGCTCGCCTGCGCGGGGCGCAAGACCGGGGTGACGCGTGACAATGGGCAGGCGCTACCGTGGAAACGGCCAGGGGCTGCTGTCTCGTCCGGGGAGCGTCTTCCCTACGGGGCGCGCGGTTGTCTCGTTGTCCTCTGGGGATGACAGTGGGCAGTTCCTAGCCCTCGAGTCAGCGAGGCGGGATCTCGTGCGGGTGCTCGAAGCACTGTCGGCCGGGGACGAGCATGCCCTTCCCGAGCGCGTCGTGGATCTACATGGCCTCGCGCACACGCATCTCCCAGCCCTCGCCCTCGAGGGCCTCGCACCAGGCGGTGAGTTCCCCGTCGTGCTCATGCCACACGAAGACCCGGTTGACCCGGCCCGACTCGGCGATCCGCACGTCCCGAAGGGTAGGAGTAGGCAAAGCTGGGCGTGGTCCTTATCGATCGAGTGGGCTTGGTGGTGTGAAGGCGCGCCCGCGGGTCTCGATGATCTCGCGCGCAACCTCCCCGACAGTGAGGTTGCGCGCGGTCGCGCCCTGCCGGATGAGGTCGTTGGCTCGCTCCTGGCTAAGGCCGAAGCGGCTCATCAGGATCCCGGTGGCGGCGCCGATCGTCCGCGCCGCGCGCAGCACGGCCTGCAACTCACTCACCTGCACGGAAGAGATGACGCCGCCCCACTGCAGCTCGGCGATGAGCTCCATCCGCTGCAGGGCGTCGTCGTCGATCGCTAGGTCGTCGGGGGCGGGGGCGCGGTGTCGGCCCCGCAGCACCTGGGATCGTTGCGGGTGAGGCTTATGAGGCACGGCTCGCAGTATGCCGGGTCCTCGAGCCGAACACGAGGGGTCGTCTATCGCTCCCCAGGGGCTCTTGGGCAACACCCGTGCGCGCCACCTCTTCAGCCAGGACCCAGATCTTGGACCTGCTCGTCCATGCTGACCTGACGCAGCATGCCGAAGGCGCGCCGCTCGTTGACGCCGTCGCGGCTCATCATGATCCCGACCGCAACGCCGACGCTGCGAGAGGACCGCATCGCCTCCCGCAGATGCAGGGCCTGCTCGGTGGAGACCAGCCCCTCCCACTGCAGTTGAGCGATCAGCTCGCGGTCGGTACGGACGTGACGTTCCAGCGCGTCCAGACGGGCCGTGTCTCGCTCCAAGGTTGCGGCAAGGTCCTCTAGGTGCCGCCGCTATCCCGTCCGGTCACGGGGTCAGTATGGCGAGACGGTTCGATGGGTGTTCCCTGGGCTGGTGGGGGCGTGCTGATGTCATCGGCTCCGCCGCGGCGGACCTTGTGAAGCCATCCGCCGCCCCCAGTTGTGTAGGCCGGAGGCGCCCGACGCGCCCGCCCCATCGGTGGCCAGGCATCGTCGTATGTGCATTTGGGTGGAGTCACGGCAAGAAGCGTGGGCCCATGGTCGCGACCTCGAGCTCGGCGACCTCCCGAAGTTGGAGCCCGGGTGGGCCGGGGCCGGGTTGCTCAAACCGTCCAGCGTGTCGCCAGCCCCGTTCAGGGCCGGCGACCATCGACCAGGGCGGGACTGACTGGCGCGGGCGGACCCAGGCGTCGCTTCCATTTGGGTCGAGCGGTGCCTCGAGGACGAGGTCACGCCGCAGCGCCGCGTGAAGGGACGCAGCCTCGACACCGAGCCATCCGTAGAGGCTTCCGCGGCCGCCCGGCAGTGCGTCCTCCGCTGTCGCCGGCTGGTACCACCCGACCTGGTCCAGCCGTTCTGGCGGGCTGGCTACCACCGCATGCTGGTCGTCGCCGGGCTGATGCATCCGCAGCCACCTCCGAGCCACCCGCTCGCACCACCTGAACGTGACTCGCATGCAGTCCCAGCATCCGGTGCGAGGGCAGCCGGATGACGGCGAGACGCCTCGTTCTTGCGTGCGGACGCTGGTGGAACTCGGCAGACAGTCCACGTTCGAGCGTCTGAGCGCAAACTCTGCTGTCGCTGGTGCGCGAGGTGGGGAAGCAACGCGGAGGTGCGGGCGAAGACCGCAAAGCTCGAGGGTTGTGTTCGAGATCGCGGCCTGCACTAAATCCCCACCCCCGGGGGAAGAGTGGCTACCTTGTCGTTCGCCGGTGATCTGCTGCTGGCCCGCCACGAGAGAGGAGCCGGGATGTCCCAGGACGCCATCGTCATGCTGAAAGCTGACCACAAGGAGGTCCGGGCCCTTTTCCGGGAGTTCCGGAAGTCGTCGACCACGAAGGCTCGCAAGGGCAAGCTTGTCGAGCAGATCATCGAGCTGCTCACGGTGCATACCTACATCGAGAACGAGGTCATGTACCCGCGCGTGCGCGCCTTGCTCCCTGACCTGGAAGACGACGTGCTCGAGTCGTACGAGGAGCACCACGTGGCCGACGTGCTTGTCATGGAGCTCGTGCCGATGACCCCGCAGGACGAGCGCTTCGAAGCCAAGGCCACGGTGCTCATCGAGAACGTCACGCACCACATCGAGGAGGAGGAGCAGGAGTGGTTCCCCAAGGTCCGTGAGGGCCTCTCGCGTACCCAGCTGCGCGAGCTGGGCGCCGAGCTGGCGGCGGCCAAGGAGAAGGCGCCACGTCGACCGGAGCAGCCCAGCGCGTTGAAGAAGACCGTCGACGCCGTCCTCTCCTAACTGGCGCAGGTGTCTAACTGTGGCACGCCTCTCGGCCCGGGGGCCAGGGATGACAGCCGTCGCAGGCGTCGTACCCGATGGCGCCCAGGATGTCGGTCGGTTGCGTCTTCCTTCTCGGATATCGGGATCGAGGGTTTGGTGGGTGCGGGCGCGCGCGGCATCCACGCTCGCCACGGGGCTAGCGTTGGTGGCGCTGCTCGCCGGCTGCGGAGCCGACGTGGAGAAGCGGCAGGCGGCAGCGCCAGCTGACGCGTTCAGCGCGGCGGTGGTGTCGGACCCACCGGATGCCTGCCGGATGTTGGCGTCGCGCACGGTGGAGTCCTTGGAGTCGCAGGGTTCTGGCGAGTGCGCGAAGGACCTCGCGGAGGCTGGCATCCCCCCCGGCCGGTGAGCAGCGTTCCGTGAGCGTGGCTGGGCACACGGCGCAGGTCCGCTATAGGGGCGAGGCGGTGTTTCTGTCGCTCTTCGACACCGGGTGGAAGGTGGCGGCCGTGGGGTGCACGCGCTTGTCGGCGGACCCGTCGGTGCCATACGACTGCCTTCTAGAAGGGAGTTGATGGTGCGCCTCGTGTTCTTGGCGTACGCAGTGCTCATCGCGGTCGGCTTGGTCTTCTGAGTGGTGATGGGGCTGATGCTGCGATGAGTGCGCCGAAGCCGCGGGGGTTTTTCCGTGACAACGCGCTGTCGCTGGTCTTCGGCGGACTGTTGCTGCTCACGTTGCTGGGGCAGTCGCTCTGGGGCGTCGTCGGCTACAACCAAGAGGCGAGGACCGCTGGTTTGCAGCAGATCTCGCTGTTGCGGTACGTGACGTCATCGAGCTTCGCGGTGGACGTGGCCGAGAACTGGCAGTCTGAGTTCCTGCAGTTCGTGCTGTACATCTTCTTCACGGTGTGGCTGGTGCAGCGGGGGTCGTCGGAGTCGAAGTCGCCGGGCGACGAGGGCCGTGAGAGGTCAAGTCCCCGGTGGTGGTGTAGCGCTGCGCTCTCCTTGTTGTGGTCAGGCGGTCAGGGCGGGGAGTGCATCGGCTTCGATCTCGGGGTCGGTTGACGGCACGGTCGTGACGCGGGAGCGAGCGAGGACCTCGAGGCCGAGGTAGCGGCGTCCTTCGGCCCATTCGTCGGTCTGCTCGGCCATGACGGCGCCGACGAGGCGGACGATCGCGGTGCGGGTGGGGAAGATGCCGACGGAGTCGGTGCGGCGGCGGATCTCCCGGTTGAGGCGCTCGGTGGGGTTGTTGGACCAGATCTGGGTCCAGATCTCCTTCGGGAAGGCGGTGAAGGCCAGCAGGTCTGCTCGGGCGGCGTCGAGGTGGTCGTGGACCGCGGGGAGCTTGTCGGCGACATAGTCCAGGAGCCGGTCGAACTGGGCGTGGACGGCGTCGTGGTCGGGCTGGTCGTACACGCTGTGCAGCATCGCCTTGACTGCCGGCCACATCGCCTTCGGGGTGACAGCCATGAGGTTGAACGCGTAGTGGGTGCGGCACCGCTGCCAGGAGGCTCCGGGCAGGTTCGCGGCGATGGCCTCGCGCAGCCCGGCGTGGGCGTCGGAGGTGACCAGGCGCACCCCGGCCAGGCCGCGGGCGATGAGGTCGGCGAAGAACTCGTTCCACGCCGACCCGCTCTCGCTGGTGGCCACGCGCAGCCCGAGGACCTCGCGGTGTCCCTCGCCGTTGACGCCGGTGGCGAGCAGGACCACGGAGTTGACCACGCGGCCTCCTTCGCGGACCTTCATGGTCAGCGCGTCCGCCGTGACGAACGTGAACGGTCCGGCATCGCCCAGGGGGCGGTAGCGGAAGTCCTCGACGATGGCGTCGAGCTCGCCCGACATCCGGGAGACCTGCGACTTGCTGAGCGAGTCGATCCCGAGGGTCTTGACCAGCTTGTCCATCCGCCGGGTTGAGACGCCGGCGAGGTAGCAGTCGGCCACGACCGTGATCAGCGCGGACTCGGCCCGCTTGCGGCGCTCCAACAGCCACTCAGGGAAGTAGCTGCCGGTCCGCAGCTTCGGGATCGCGACATCGATCGTGCCCACCCGCGTGTCCAGGTCCCGATGCCGGTAGCCGCTGCGCTGCGTAGTCCGCCCCGGGGACGGGCGGCCGTACTCGGCACCGACCACCGCGTCGGCATCCGCGGACAGCAGCGTGTTGATGATCGACTGCAACAGGCTGCGCATCAGATCCGGGGAGGCCTCCGCGAGGGCTTCACCGAGCAGGCCGGCAGGGTCGACAATGTGTGGTGCGGTCATCGTGATGACTCCGTTCGAGAGTGCTGTGAGAGGTTCACTCGAAGGATCACGCGGTGGCCGCACCCACGTCCACCATCGGGACGATGTCGACGACCGCGCTACACCACTATCAGGGACTCAACTCGCAGACGTCGCTAGGCAGGTGAGCGGCGCCTTTGGCTCGGTGGACAAGCGCAGCCTGTCCTCCTGCGCGGAAGGTCGGGATTTGGACGCTTTCGGCATTCACGTCACTCGCCATGACCCGGGTCAGCCGAGCGCTCCGATAGGCAGACATCTCCCCCGCCGCGATCCGTCGCCGCCAGGTCTGGACGCTCGCACCCGTCCCGCGCGCCGCCTTGACCAAGGACACCGAATGCCGCTCAGCAGTGACCGGCGTTGGCCATTCGTGAGGTGCTGGCGTGCTTGGCGGTGCCGGGCTCGGCGGCGCTGGCGGCGGGGGTAGCCGGGCGGGATGTCTGGGTCCAAGCCGCGCCGGCGCGGGTTGCGGTCGGCAGACACGGGGCGGGGTGCTCATCGATGTCACGTCGTGACGGGCCGGTGGGGGGTGGCGCCCCGCCCCGTGAGCGGGGCGCCACCGTCGGCTCCGTTCCAGCTAGAAGCCGAGCCTGTCACCCATGCCGCCGTCAAGGAGGTCCTTGGGGTCGACGCCGAGTTTGGACAACTTGTCGGAGTGCTGGTCGGTGTCGACCTGGTCGGGCAGGTCGGACTGGGCCTGGTCGGCCTTGTCGTCGTCGCCTCGGTTCTTGAGGATGTCGATGATTTGCTGCTTGTCGATTTGCATTGCGTTGATCTCCTCTGCTGCTTCCTATCGGGATGTTGTCTCGACATGGCGGGGTCGCCACACCGTTTGTGGTCAGGACCAGCGTTGGAATGCCGTGGACCCTGAGGCCGCAGGGTTGGTCAGTTGCCGAGACCGGCCTTGTCGACCTTGCGGTGGAAACGCATACCGGCCAGCCCGCCGACGATGGCGCCGACCAGGCTGGTGACGGCGACGCCGACGGCAGCGATGATGCCCGCGGTGGACAGGTCACCCTCGCCGACGGGGATCCGCGGGAAGCTGTTCAGGTTGGCGAGCACGTTGAACTTGCTACCAGCGACGGCGCCGACCACGGCGACGACGACGGCGATCACCAGCGCCCACACCCAGACGGCGATGCCCTGCTTGGCTCCGTTGAACCTGGCCATCCGTCCTGCGACGTACCCGCCGCAGTAGTAGGCGACGAACAACACAACGAGCAGGACGATGCCACCGACCAGACCGACCGTGGTCGGGTCGTTGGTGGCCTGGCTGGTGGCCTTGTCCACGTCGGTGCCGCTGGCCAGTCCGACCGCGCTACCGGCGGCGGCGACCAGGGCGGTGAGAAGCACCGCGGTGCCGGTCGCGGTGAGCCAGCCGAAGAACGCCGACCCGACCTTGATCCCACCAAACTGTTCCTTCTCGGCGGCCACCACGTCCCGACGGCTCACACCGTCGTGCTCGCCGAAGGTTCTGCGCTGCTCGTTCTGGTCCGGGTCGGTGTACTGCCCGTCCCGGCTTTGCTTGGTGTCCGGGCGGCGAGGCGAGCCGGCGGAACTTGCACTGGTGCTCATGATGACTTCCTTGCCGGGCGCGCGAGCACGCCCTGTGGTGCGTTGGGGGTGTCCTGCCCGCGGCCCTCGCATGCCTCTTGGCCGCTGGGGCCGCGGGGGACGGATGTAGAGCGGTCAGCGACGGTTGGTGTCGTCTGCGCTGGTGTCGGGCAGGTCGACACCGTCGGTGTCGATCTGCTCCTTGCGGACCGACTCGGTGACCTGCTCGGTGTCGGTGACGGTCTCCTTACCGAGCTTGACCCGCTCGACGGCGACGGTCTCCTTCGCTACGACGGGGCGCTCCTCGGTCAGGACGACCTCGTGCTCCTCCTCGGAGATCTCCGGCCCAGCCAAGGCCTCGTCACGGTTGGCGTCCGTGATCGGCTCACGCTCGATGATGACCTCCTCACGAGAGACCGGGACGGTGACGGTCTGCTCCTCGGTGACCACGTGCTTGCGCAGCCGTGCCCGGCCAGCCTCGCGGGTCTGGGTGCCGACCTTGAGCTGCTCCTCCGAACGCGTCATGGCGTCATCGGTGGTCGGGCCGGAGGTGTCGTGGCCGACGGTCCCGTCCGCGTCTAGGTCACGGGAGTCGCCGTAGCGGTCGGCGTCGGTCCGCCCGCTGGTATCGACCTGACCCAGACCGCGCTGGTCGTTGCCGTCGGTGTCGGGCAGACCGGAGTCGGACTCGTCTCCGGAGTAGTCCAGCCCGTAGTGGCGGTACAGCTCGGCCTCTTCGTCCTGGGACAGGTGACCCTGGTCGGCGTCGACGCGCGGGGCGTCCTTGACGGTGTCCTTCCCGTACGGGACGCGGAGGCCGTCGTCGGCGAACTGGGACTGTGCCACCGGGACGAAGCTCTCCTTGTTGCCGAACATGCCGGTCTTGACGGTGACCCATTCGGGCTTGCCGGTGACGTCGTCCAGGTAAACTTGGCCGACCTCTCCGATCTTGTTGCCGTCGGAGCCGAGGACGTCCTTGCCGAGGACGTCGTTGAGGTTGTTCTGGTCGATGCTCATGGTGCTTCCTTCGTTTGGGTGGAAATCATGCGGAGGTGCTGCCGGTTCGTGTTTTGGCTCGTCTGCGATCGACGAACTCTCTGGTTGTGCGGTGGAGAGGGACGGGCGGCTGGGGCGCAACCCAGCCGCCCGTCACTATTGGGCGCTGGTTTCAGTACCGCTGGTTGGGCTGGCCGTAGGCGCTGGACCCGGTCTGGTCGTACACGGCCGTGTTGTCCCTCCCAGCCTGGTCGTACAAGGACTGGGCCTTGTCCTTGGCGTTCTGGGCCTGCTCCTTGACGCTGGGAGCGTTCGAGGCCTGCTGCTTGACCTTGGGGGCCTCTTCCTCGGCCTTGGTCAGGTAGGACTCCCACCGGCCCTGCATCGGCTTGATGAGGCCGCCGCCGACGCCGACGACGAGGATGCCGGCGATGGTGGCCAGCACCGCGATCAGGACGGGGGTGGTGACGGTGGTGGCGATGCCGACCTGGTTGAGTGCGGCGATGATGCCCAAGCCGAGGATGAACACGGCCGCGAGGTTCGCCAGCGCCTTACCGTAGGAAAGGCCGCCGAGGGTGCCCTCAATGAGGGTCTTGGCCGCTGCCGCGATGGCAGAGGCGACGACGACGATGACGATCGCGACGAACGCCTGCGGCAGGAACGCGATGATCGACGTCAGCAGCTCACTGATCGGGTTGGGCCCGAATGCGCTGAACGCGAGCTGAAGGGTGAACAGCATCACGGCGTAGTAGACGAGCTTGGCGAGGATGTCGCTGGGGTCGTACTTGGACTTTTCCAAGGCCTTGCCCACACCGCCGCGCTCGATGGCGCGATCGAAGCCGACCCGCTCGAGGATCTTGTTGACGGCCTTGGACAGGACCTTGGCGATGATGACGCCGATGATGAGGACGACGAAGAACAGCACGAGCTTCGGCACGAAGGTCGCGATGCTCGTCAACGCGCTTTTCAGTGCGTCTTCCATGACGTGCCTTTCTGTTGTCTCGCGCACTCAGAGGCTCTGAGTGCGTGTGGCCGCGGTCCACACGCCGTGCTGGCGTGCGTTCCGACGGGTTCCGTTGGCAACAGAGGTTGCGCAACCGGCCCTGCGGCCTGCCCACCCCGTCTGTGGTGTAGGGGTGGGCACCGGCTGCGGATGGCTCCGTGACCGGGGGTTGTTGGGAATGGGAGCCGGCTGCTCGACTCCTTGGTCATCGATGGGTTGGGTGCTTACCCGCCACCGGGCCAAAAGATGTGGAACTGCTGGGAGGTACGCGCTGCGGAGCAGCACGAACATGGCGCGTCAGCGGACCTTCAGGCCGCGCCCCGCCACCAGGGAGACACCGACGGCGGCGAGAACGACCTGGAGGATGAGCTCGATCCAATCGATGCCCGGGGTGTCAGAGACGCCGATAAATGAGGCGATAAGGGTGCCGACGAGGGCGGCGACGATGCCGATGATGATGGTCGCCAGGATGCTGATGTTCTGCTTTCCCCGGACGACGAGGCGGCCCAGGACGCCGATGATGGCACCGATGATGAGGGCGGTGATGATGCTGCTGACCATGTGGGGGTTCTCCTGGTGGACTAATCGGCCTTGAGGCGGTGTGGGTCTTCGGGTGGGGCAGTCAGTGCTGACAAGCGTCCTTGGCGTGCCCGCCGGCCTTGTTGGCGTCCGCGGCGCTCTGTTCGTTGTTGGTGACCTTGCCGCCCGCTTCCTTCGCTTTGCCGCTGAGGTCCGGGGCGGCCTTGTTCAGCTTGTCGAAGCGCACACGGGGGATCTCCTTCGTCACTTACCCGTATGGAGGGCGTAGGCGGTTGCTGGCAGCCGGGCTCAGGTGACGCGGGCGAGGTTGCGTGGGCGGCGGGCGACGTGAACGGTGACCAGGCAGTGCAGGTCGTCGCGGCCGAGGACCTTCTTCAGGTCGGTGGCGACGCCGTCAGCGGCGGCGGCCACTTCGCGTAGGTCGGCCTGCGGTTCGATGGTTGCGCGAAGGCGGGCGACGAGCTGACCGCGGTCGCGCTGGATGGTTCCGCGGCATGAGCGGACCCCCTCAGTGCCCTCTAGGACTGTGGCTGCGGCGTCCGCGACGGGGTTGACCTGTGCGGTCAACCGTCCGGCCTTACCAGTCCCGGGCAGGCGAACCTGTCCGACTCCCCGGGTGATGACGTGCGCGGCAAGCCAGCGAAGGCCGAGCAGCACCAGCGCGGCACCGACGAGCCCAGTGACCCAAGGCCACCATGGCTGCTCGGTCTGCTTTGCGACGGCGTCGACGTTCAGCGGACCGGACAAGCCCAGGTCGCCGCGCCACCAAGCAATGCCAGCCAGGCCCCCCACGATGAGCAGGAGGCCCAGAAGCAGGGTGGCAAGGCGGTCGAAAGCGATGACGGCACGGCTCACGGGGCGACCGCCTTAATTCTTACAGACACCCGGGGTGCCTTTTTCAGCGTGGACAGTTGCTCCGTCACTGCGCTCTTGACGGCGTCGGCGACCTCATCCCCCCCGGTGGAGTCAACGCTGAGAGTCACCTTGGTGCGGGTGGCTCGGGCGCGAACGCTGGCGACACCGTCCACGTCGTCGGCAGCGTGCTCAGCCAGGCGGGCCACGTCACGCGGGTGAATGAACACACCAGTCCGCGCGTCTAGGGGCACGGCCGTCTTGGGGCGGGGGCGTAGCGCCGTCAGCAGCAACCACAGGCCCACCAGGACCAGCAGCAAGCCAACGGGGAGCATCCAGCCGAGCGGACGCAGGCCGTCGCTGCCCGTGATGAGCTGGTTCAGCCACGGCTTGCTAGTGGTGATACCGACTGCTGACGCAGCGGCCTGGAGGCCAAGCGCGCCCACAACGATGACACCGATGGCCAGTAGGCCTCCCATGAAGGTGATGGCACCGGGCCCCACGGGGTTCTTGGCGGCCCTCGGCGGCGCAGTCGACTTGTCACTAGGGACGGTTCTGTTCGTGGTGACGGTCTCAGTGCTCACTGGACCCTCCGTTCTTGCGGCGCTGGGTTGTGGACGACTCGGGTGACCTCGACATCGACCGCGTCGATCGACAGGCCCGTGAGCTCGACCAGCTGTGCGGTGACGTGTTCGCGGACAGCGGAGGCGACCGTTGGGATGGGGTGCGGCCACGCGACGGCGACCTCGACCTGGACGCGTGCCCTGGTCCCCGCGACGTGCGCGTCGGCCTTGGGAAGACGCCTTCCGATGAGCTTGGCCACCTCTGAACCCGTGACGGTCACACCAGTCACTTCGAGGGCTGCGTGCGCGGCGATGTGCTCAAGGACGGCGTCCTCGATGATGGTGCGGCCGCGTTGGTCCGGCTCGGCCAGCAGAACGTCAGCCACGCCGGCGTCCGAACAGGGCGGACAGGTCTACTTCGCCGTCGTAGTGGCCGCCGACGAAGTAGCCAACCAAGCCGAGGACAAGGGCGATGAGAAACCCGGGGAAGCCGCCTGCGGCGGTGGCCACACCGAGCAGCAGGCCGGCGAGCAGGCCAACAGTTGAGGTCGTCACGGTGGTCTCCTTGGTCTGGACGGGTGTGTTCGGGGTGTTCGAGTGTCGCTGGGGTGTTACAGGTCGATGTACGTGGGCCCGGGACGCAGTCGGCTGGGCATGGCGACGGTGCACCGTTGCGCGACGTGTCGCACCTTCGTCGTCAGGCGCCGAAGGCGAGCCAGTGGCGACGTGTCGCGGTGTACATGAACACGAACGGTGCCGGCCGCCCCGATGCCGAATCGCGCATCGACTGCATCTAGGGCTCGCAGGTAGCTTTCAACGTCTCCACCCATGTCTGGATGATGCGCACGTGCGGCACGAGCGCGGGCGCGCATCCATGCGGCAGCGGTGGAGCTGTCCAGTGGAGCGCGCCCGCCGCTCACGAGTACGCCAAGGGTCCGGGCACAACATCCTCGATGCTGACCTCGACCGGGGTGCTGACCAGCGGAGCGACTGCCGCCCTGATCTGATCGGCCGCTGCGAGGACGGGAACGCCATACATGAGTGTCACGTGGACTTCGGCGACGTCCTCACGCAGGCGGACTCCGGTCACCCGACGCCCGGGAAGGTAAGTCGCAGCCTCCCCGAACGAGCCCGAGTGCAACCCCGCGACACCGGGCACGCTGCGCACGGCTGCGGCGACGAGGTCGGCGAGCTCGGGCGGGCGGACCTGATCGGTGCCGGCGGGTTCGGTGCTCACTGGACGCGCGAGCCCTTCTCGTCCTGGTCGTCGTCTGGGTTGTCCTCGGACTCCAGGTAGATGTCCTGGACTGTGACGTTGACCTCGGCGACCTCGAGCCCGGTCATCCGCTCGATGGCGCTGATCACGTTGCGGCGGACGCTGGTGGCCAAGTCTGCGATCGCGACGCCGTACTCGGCGGTCAGCTCGATGTCGACGGCCGCCTGACGCTCACCGACCTCGACCGAGACGCCCTGGGAATGGTTGGTCCGGCCACCGGGGATGCGCTCACGCAGCGCACCAACCGCACGGGCGGTGCCACCACCGAGGGCGTGCACGCCAGAAACCTCGCGTGTGGCGATGCCGGCGATCTTGGCAACGACGGTGTCAGCGATGGTGGTCTTGCCGTGCTTGGTCACCAGGGCGCTGTCGCGACCGGCGGCCGTGGGGGTGTTGGTCTTCGAACTCTCCGTCACGGTCATCTCCTTGATGTGGACATGGATCTGTCTCTTGATGTGCTCTTACGCGGGTTAGATGCAGCCATCGCGCAACCCTCACGCGAACGCCACTGTGACCTGCGCCACTTCTACCCGTCGCCCTGAGTGGCAAACGTTGTTTACAACGTAAACGGCGTGTACAACGTAAACTAGTCGTTGGGCAGGTGCATCTTGGGCGAAGGGTCTGTGTCGATGAACCCCGACTGGCCCGATACGCCGTGTCGCGTCAGGGCACGCTGTTACCAACGCCGCCGGGCTTTCGCTTGGCCCCCGCACGAACAGGAGCGCAGACATCGGCGCATCACCTAGGACTCCAGCGCCGCTTCCAGAGCGCACCGACGAGCAGCTCGCTGCTTCCGCCGCGCTGGGTGACCGGGATGCGTTCGCGCTCATTGTTCAGCGCTGTGCACCCGGGATGCACCGGTATGCGGTCGGCATGCTGGAGGCAGACTTCCAAGCAGCGGAGGACGCCGTGCAAGAAGCTCTGGCCAAGGCGTGGGTGGCCCTGCCCACGTTTCGCGGACAGTCATCCCTGAGGACCTGGCTGTTTCGCATCACCGCCAACGAGGTCCTTGCCGCGCGCCGGCGCCGCCGACCAGTCTCCGTGGACGACGGACTCATCGGCACGGTTCGCGCACCCCGCGGTCACGAACCAGAACAGGTGGCCGCGACCCGAGAACTGCGCGACGCCCTGAACGAAGCGCTGTCCGAGCTGCCCTGGAGGCAGCGCGCAGCCTGGCTGCTGCGGGAAGTCGAGCACCTGCCATACAGCCAGATCGCCAGCGTGCTCGGCACCAACGAAACCGTAGTCCGCGGACAACTCCACCGCGCGCGCCGTACTCTAGCGGTCAGAATGGAGCAGTGGCGATGACCCCACAGCGCAAGCGCGCCCCCGATACTGACGCGCACCTCAAGCACGCCGTCAGCGCGCTCCGCACTCAAGCGGACGAACGCTGGGTCGAGGTCGCCGACCGAGTCCTCGACAAGGCCCTACGCGTGACGCGACGGTCGATGCCCGTCCGAGCCGAAGGAACGGGCGGCAAGGTCAACGTCAGCGAACAGGTCCTCATCGCTGGAATCCGCTACGCCCTGGACCAGGTCGCCGGAGCCTTACCCACCGCAATCCAGGTCAACACCAACGAGCGGCACCACTACACCGGGGTCGTCGTCTGCGTCACTGCTGACTACGGCTCACCCATCCTGCCCACTGCCGACGACATACGGAACCGCACCCAGCAGGTCCTCCAAGAGTTGCTCGGACCCATCACGCCGTCCGTCACGGTCAACACCATGCAAGTTCACATCAACGACGTGCGGCGGACCTGACTTTCTCTGAAGGCGCGTGCGATAGACAACATGCCGACCGGTCACCTGTGACCCACAATGCGTGTCCATCAACCGCGAGACACCCCGTCCGGAGGCAACCCGACAGCCCCAGAGGAGATGGCGACCCCGCGGCAACCGCTGAGCCCCGACTTGGTCATTCGCAAGGCCAGTGCGACGATCGGCCCCGCTGGCCTCGACACTCTCACCGTGCGTTTTCCGTAGCTCGTGAACCGCCCCGGCGAGTCCAAAGACTCAGTTGCGTGACAGCTCGGCCGGCGGCTGGGCTGCTGTTTGAGCGTAGTAGTGGTCCTCGGCCTCGGCCGGTGGGACGTCGCCGCAGTACTCGTACAGGCGGCGATGGTTGAACCAGTCGACCCACTCGGCGGTGGCGTACTCGACGGCGTCAGCGGTGCGCCACGGCCCGCGCGGTTTGATGAGCTCGGTCTTGTACAGACCGTTGATGGACTCGGCCAAAGCGTTGTCGTAGGAGTCGCCGACCGAGCCGACAGAGGCGGCGATCCCGGCCTGGGCGAGGCGTTCGGTGTGGCGGATGCTGACGTACTGGCTGCCTCGGTCGCTGTGTGCCACAACGGATCCGAGGTCGGCGCCGGTGCGTTGCCGGGTCCAGATGGCCTGCTCGAGGGCGTCCAGGACCAGGTCGGTGCTCATGCTGGTGCCGGTGCGCCACCCCAGGATGACCACCCCGTTGCGACGACTGCTGGAATCCAAGAGGTCGAGACGTACGTGATGTCGGCGACCCACAACCGGTCCGGCGCGGCCGGGGTGAAGTTGCGGCTCACCAGGTCCCGGGCCCGCTCGGCGGCCGGGTCGGCGACGGTGGTGCGCTTGACCTTGCCGCGGACCGCGCCATGCAGGCCGTGAGCTTTCATCAGCCGCTCCACGGTGCAGCGGGCCACCGGGTGCCCTTCCCGGTTGAGCTGGAGCCACACCTTTCGTGCGCCGTACACCGAGTAGTTCGCGGCGTGCACCCGGCGGATCTCGGTCAGCAGCTGCTCGTCGCGCCGTTCACGCGCGCTCGGGGTGCGGCCGGCGTGCTCGTAGTACGTCGACGGCGACCTGCAGGCCGTGCTCGGTCAGCACCGCACAGATCGGCTCGACACCCCAGCGCAGCCCACCGTCTTCGCGGTGGTCGGCGTGCTCGCGGATGAAGTCCACGATCACCGGGAAGGCCGGTCGAGCTCGGCCGCGAAGAAACTCGAGGCCGCCTTCAGGATCGCGTTCGCCCGGCGCAGCTCGGCGTTCTCCCGCCGCAACCGCTTGACCTCCGCAGCCTCCTCGCTACTGACCCCAGCGCGGTCGCCGGCGTCGACCTGCCCTTGGCGCACCCACTTGCGGACCGTCTCCGCCGTGGAGACCCCGAGCAGTTCAGCGACCCGGCGCATCGCCTCCCAGTCGCTCTGATGATCGGGGCGGATCTCGGCGTACATCCGCACCGCCCGCGCCTTCAGCTCAGACGGGTACCGCCTGCTCGTCTCTCCTGGCATGACTCCAACCTTCCCAAGGTTCGGAGTCTCCGGACATGCCGGGATGCTTCTATGTCGTGTCAAGCAGCTGGCGCGAGCACTTCTGGTCCTGGGTGGGTCGCGGCGAGGGTGCGGAAGATCTGCCGTCCGACGTAGCGCTTGAGGCAGCGTCGGATTTCCTTGCTGGTCTTGCCCTCGGCCAGGCGCCGTTGGACGTAGGCCCGGGTGTCTGGGTCAGTTCGCATGCGGGTCAGCACGATGGTGTTCAGTGCCCGGTTGAGCCGGCGGTCGCCGCCGCGGTTGAGGCGGTGACGCACGGTGTTGCCGGACGAGGCGGGGATTGGTGCAGTGCCGGCGATCGCGGCGAAGGCCGCTTCGCTACGGATGCGTCCAGGGTGGGACCAGACGGTCAGGATGATGGCTGCGGTGACGGCGCCTACGCCGCGCAATTCGAGGAGCTCGGGCGCCTCGGCGGTGACGATCTCGGTCAGTCGCTGACGGTTCTCGAACAGCTCCTCATCGAGCACGAGCACGCGCTTGGCCAGTCGGACTGCCTCAGCGCGGGCGGTCGCCGTCCCGATCCCTTCCTCGCGACGTCGCCATCCAGCGATGGTGGTGACCTGCTGGGAAGTCAGAGACTTTCGGGCATCGACGCCGAGGTCGTGACTGCGCAGCATCGAGGTCAGTGCGTTGATGCACCTGGTCCGCTCGACGTTGAGGTGCTCACGGGCGACGGTGAGGACCCGCAGCGCGGTGTGCGCTTGACCGGCGCGGCGATCACGTAGCGAGGCCAGCGGCATGACCAAGCTGGCACGGGCAGCGAGGACAGCGTCAAGAGCGTCGGTCTTCCCGCGGCCACGTTCGCGCCGAGGGGTTGGTGCTTCGACCACGCGGTAGCCCGCATCAGACAGGACGTCGCTGAGAACAGCCCCGTAGGAGCCAGTTCCTTCGGCGGCGATCAGCACCGAGTCGAGATCACCTTGGGTGCGGCGACCGATCCAGTCCCTCGCGCGACGCAGCCCGGCCGGGGAGGTCGGGAAGGTGGCTTGGTCGAGCAGTGCCCCGCGGTCATCGACGACGGCGTAGCTGTGGGTTGCGGCGTGGGTGTCGACCCCTACGACGTAGCGGTAGGTCTCAGCCACCGTGACCGGCAGACTGGGCATGCGATGTTCTCCTCACTTGTTCGGGTTGGACGTCGTTGCCGGCGTCAGCCCGGGTGAGAAGTCACGACGAGGCGGGCCTGTAATGAGTCACACCACCGGGACGGCAATCCCGTTGGTGGACATGCTTCTGATCAAGCCATCGTTGTGGGCCAGGGTCGGCGCCGGCACCCAGCGCACGCTGGACAGATCCCAGGCATGACACCCCCAAGGGGGGTCAGGCGATTCAGGAGTCACAACGCGCACCGGGTGACCGACGCCAACCCTGCCAGCCAGCCCCAGGCCAGCCGAGACGAAGACTTACAGGCGGTTCACTAGACCTGCCCTACAGCCTGGTTTCCAGATTCGGTGGTGGGGACTGTCCGCCAAACGGTGTTTCCGGCCTAGCACGCCGGCAGCTGCTGGCGGGAAGGTTGGTCACTGATGACCGAGACAGTCAGGGGCGGGAGCGCGATGCCCAAGGAAGCGAAGAAGCGGACGTCCTCGTCGACGGCGTCGGCCAAGGAGCGGGCGGCGATCACCGAGCTGGTGCGGGCTGCCCGGGAACGCGGCGACGACATCACCGGCCCGGACGGGCTGCTGAAGTCGATCACCGCCTCAGTGCTCGAGGCGGCGCTGGAGGAGGAGATGACTGACCACCTGGGCCATCCCAAGCACCAGGCCCCCGAGCGCGGGGCCAGCAACATCCGCAACGGCACGCGAGGCAAAACGGTGCTGACCGACGCCGCCGGTGAGGTTCAGATCGACGTTCCGCGGGACCGGGCCGGCACGTTCGAGCCGGTGATCGTCAAGAAGCGCCAGCGACGCCTGTCCGATGTCGACGCGGTCGCGATCCCGCTGTACGCCAAGGGGCTGACCACCGGTGAGATCAGCGCGCACTTCGCCGAGGTCTACGGCGCGTCGATCTCCAAGGACACGATCTCGCGGATCACCGACCGGGTCGTGGAGGAGATGCAGGCCTGGTGCGCCCGCCAGTTTCAGGGGGTGTACGCGGCGATCTTCATCGACGCGATCTACGTCGAGGTCCGCGACGGGCAGGTCGGCAACCAGCCGTTCTACGCCGCGATCGGGGTCGACCTGGGCGGCCACCTGGACGTGCTCGGGCTGTGGGCCGGCAAGGGCGGTGGGGAGTCGGCGAAGTTCTGGATGAACGTCCTGACCGACCTGAAGAACCGCGGCGTGGCCGATGTGTTCTTCGTCGTCTGTGACGGGTTGAAAGGCCTGCCCGACGCGGTCAACATCGTCTTCCCGGCCGCGATCGTGCAGGCCTGCGTGATCCACCTGATCCGGGCCACCCTGCGCTACGCCTCACGCAAGTACTGGGACCAGCACGCCAAGGACCTGCGCGCGATCTACACCGCACCCAGCGTGGAGGCCGCTTGGGCGGCGTTCGAAGAGCTCGACGAGAAATGGGGCAAGCCCTACCCGGCCATCCCCAAGCTGTGGCGGGCCGCGTGGGAGGAGTTCACCCCGTTCCTGGCCTACGACGTCGAGATCCGCCGGGTCCTCTTCTCCACCAACGCCATCGAGTCCCTCAACGCCCGCTACCGCCGCGCGCTCGGAGCCCGGGGCCACTTCCCCACCGAGCAGGCCGCGCTCAAGACGCTGTACCTGGTCACCCGGGGCATGGACCCCAAAGGCACCGGGCAGGCACGATGGACCATGCGGTGGAAGCCCGCGCTCAACGCGTTCGCCGTCACCTTCGCCGACCGCATGCCGGCCGCCGAGAACCTCTAAAAATGAACGCCGGAAACACCGTTCATCGGACAGTCCCGGCCCCGGCGTCGTCTACGACCCCGGGCCGGGGTCGGCATCGTCTTCATGGACGAGCGTGGGCGCGACTTCACCTTCACCGACACCGGTCGCGCCCTCGAGGCGTGGTGCGGCCAGGGTGCGCGCCTGTCCCCCACGTTGGCCCGCGACCTCGCGACCGCGCTCGAGCGGTTCGCCGACTACGCCGAGGGCCACACCGCCTACGACCTGCCACCGGACACCCGCACCTGACCCAGCCACACGCTGCAGCGCCCGGCACGCGAGCCGCCTCCGTGCCGGGCGCTGCACTGCGCTCACCACAACGCCATCTGCTCGCCGTACAGCGCCCGCAGCCGTTCCAGGTCCGCAGCCACCAGGGCAGGGTCCTGGCGTGCCAGGTCCCGCAGCTCGCGCGCCCTGGCCCGTGACCCGCGCGGGTCATCCAACGGGGAGCCGGAGATCGCCTTCCGGATCGCCCACTCCCGCCGGTTCTCGACGTATGACGAGGCCACCACGTGGCCCGGACCGACCCGCTGACACAACGGGTTGTCACAGCGGTGGCCCAGCACCGGCACCGCCGCCACGGCTTGGACCCCGTGGACCCGCGCGTACCCGAACCGGTGCGCGATCACCACCCGCTGTGGACCCAGCCAGAACCTCCCGTGGCCCCGCCCGGACAACGCCCCCGTCCACCACCAGCAGCCGCTGCCGTCGACCTCCACCACCTTGGAGCGGTACCGCTGCACCACCTCGGGCCGCCCGAGCGCACCAGCCAGCGCCCGCAGCCCACTGTCGTCCAGCCGCGCCACGGGCCCTCGATCAGCCGGCGGCCGGCACGCTGCCGGCCGCCGGCGCATCCGACTCCGTGCGCGACCCCGGAGGGTCGGGCTCGGCCCCTGCGCCGAGCCCGACCCTCCGCAGCCGCGCCGCCTCACGCGCGTCCACCTGACCGCCGCACCACTGCACCGCCTCGGCCAGGGTCAGGCCCTCATCCTCGGTCAGCGCCCGCAGCGCCTCCCCGGCCCGCGCCTCGCACTCACGCATCAGCTCGTCGCGCTCGGCCAGCGCCGTCACCACCGTGACCGCCAACCCACTGCGCCGCCGCTCCTGCTCCGCCCGCTCCTGCCGCAGCCGCGACTGAGCATCCAACGCCGCCCTCCTCGCCCGCTGCCGCGCCGTCTGATTCGGCATCACACACACCCCTTCCGCTGATCGCATCCACCCCCCCCTAAGCGCGCCGACAGCGCCGAAGAGTCACCACCACCCCAACCAGCCCGCCACGCGCCCTCCCAACCCCACCGGCGACGGCGTCCCCCCACGCGATCCCACGCCCCGCGACACCACCCGTCCGCGCCCGAGCGCACTGCCCCACACACCTCTTGCACCGACGGTCGTTTCAGCTTCAACCACTGATCCTTCACGCCAGGATCGCCGCTTACGGGTGGTGTGACGATGTCCATCCACAAGCTGACCGCTGGGAGCGGGTATGACTACCTGACCCGCCAGGTCGCGGCCCAGGACGTCACCGAACGTGGGCACTCCGGCCTGGCGTCGTACTACTCCGCCAAGGGCGAGGCGCCGGGCACCTGGCTGGGCTCGGGCCTGGCTGGCCTGGAGGGGGTGGCCGCCGGCGACATCGTCACCGCCGAGCAGATGCGCAACCTGTTCGGGGCCGGCCGCCACCCTCTGGCCGAGCAGATGCGGGAGGAGGCTGCGGCCGCGGGACTGGACGTGCGCGCCCAGGACCACGCCAGCTGGTTGGGCCGGCCGTTCAACGTGTACGCCGGCGACGTCTCGGAGTTCCGCCGCCGGGTGGCCCAGCGGGTCGCCGCGGCGAACACGGCTGCGGGGCTCCCGGCCGACGCGCCAGGCAGCCTGCAGGACCGGGCCCGGATCCGCACCGAGGTCGCCGTGGAGCTCTTCCGGGACGAGCACGGACGTGCCCCGGTCGACGCCCGGGAGGTGGCCGCGACCATCGCCAAGCACTCCCGGCCGCGCACCAACGCCGTGGCCGGCTACGACCTGACGTTCTCCCCGGTGAAGTCGGTGAGCACCCTGTGGGCCGTCGCTGCGCCGTCGGTCGCGGCCGCGATCGAGAAGGCCCACCATCAGGCCGTCAAGGACGCCCTGACCTACCTCGAGCAGCACGCCCTGTTCACCCGGGAGGGCGCCCACGGGGCCCGCCAGGTCGAGACCCGCGGCCTGCTCGCCGCTGCCTTCACCCACCGCGACTCACGCGCCGGCGACCCCGACCTGCACACCCACGTGGCCGTGGCGAACAAGGTGCAGGCCAGGGACAGCGGCGCGTGGCTGGCCATCGACGGGCGTCTGCTGTTCAAGGCCACCGTCGCCGCGTCCGAGACGTACAACACCCGCCTGGAGCACCACCTCCGCACCGCCCTGGGGGTGCGGTTCGCGGCCCGTCAGGACCCGCAGGCCGGCAAGCGGCCCATCCGGGAGATCGTTGGTGTCGCGCCGGCACTGAACCAGGTGTGGTCCTCACGCCGCACCAGCATCGAGGCTCGCCGCGAGGACCTGACCAAGACGTTCCAGGCCACCCACGGGCGACCCCCGACCCCGATCGAGTCGATCCGCCTGGCGCAGCAGGCAACGCTGGAGACCCGCGACGCCAAGCACGAACCCCGAAGCCTGCAGGAGCAGCGCACGACGTGGGCCAGTGAAGCGGCCGCCTCGCTCGGCGGCACGGATCAGGTGCAGGCGATGGTCGCCGAGGCGCTCAACCCCACCGCCCGTACCGCGGCCCGCGTCGACAGCGCGTGGGTGGCCAGGACCGCCGGGCAGATCCTGGAAACGATGGCCGCGCGCCGCTCACACTGGCAGCGCTGGCACGTCGAGGCCGAGGCGCTGCGTCAGGTCCGCGGCACCGACCTGGCCACCGGCGACATCGACCGCGTCGTGGCCCTCCTCGTCGACGACGTCCTGGCTCGCTCGGTGCCGCTGACCCGGCCCGGCGACGACGTCGAGGTACCCGCTCAGCTGCAGCGCAGCGACGGCTCGAGCGTCTACACCGTCGCCGGCTCCGAGCTCTACACCGCCGGCGACCTGCTCGCGGCCGAGGCACGGATCGTGGCCGCGGCCGGCCTGCGTGACGGGATGGCCGTCCCGGCCAACCTGGTCGACCTGGCGATGCTCTCCTCAGCCGCCAACGGGCTCGCCCTCAACGCGGGCCAGGGCACCCTGGTGCGGGAGATGGCCACCTCTGGGGCGCGGCTCCAGCTGGCGATCGCACCGGCCGGCTCGGGCAAGACCACCGCCATGCGGGCCCTCACCCACGCCTGGACCGAGGCCGGTGGAGACGTCGTCGGCCTCGCCCCGTCCGCGGCCGCGGCCGCTGTCCTGGGTGAGCACCTCGACGCCTCCACCGACACGATGGCCAAGCTCGCCTGGCACCTCCAGCACACCGACCGCGAACCCCTGCCGGCCTGGGCTCAGGGCATCGGGCCACGCACCCTGGTCGTCATCGACGAGGCCGGGATGGCCGACACCCCGACCCTGGACACCGTCGTCCAGTACGTCCTGGCCCGCGGCGGCTCTCTGCGCCTGATCGGGGACGACCAGCAGCTCGCCGCAGTCGGCGCCGGCGGTGTCCTGCGCGACATCCAAGCCACCCACGGATGCCTCCACCTCAGCGAGCTCATGCGCTTCACCGACCCCGCCGAAGGCGCCGCGTCACTGGCACTGCGCGACGGACAACCCGAAGCGCTCGGCTTCTACCTCGACCGTGGCCGCGTCCACGTCGGGGACCTCTCGACCATCACCGACGACGTCTTCACCGCGTGGACCCAGGACCGTGCCGCCGGCCGCGACGCCATCATGCTCGCCCCCACCCGCGACCTCGTCGCCGAGCTCAACGCCCGCGCCCGAGCCCACCGGCTGGCCACCGACCCCACCCCGGTGTCGGCCGCCGCGGCACTGGCCGACGGCGCCCACGCCTCGCTCGGGGACACCGTCATCACCCGCAGCAACGACCGGAACCTGCGGACGACCTCGAGCGACTGGGTCAAGAACGGCGACCGGTGGCGCGTCAGCGACGTCGACGCCGACGGGTCGCTCACCGTCCAGCACCTGCGCAACGGCCACCACGTCCGCCTCCCCCACCGCTACGTCACCGCCTCCGTCGAGCTCGGCTACGCCTCCACCGTCCACACCGCCCAAGGCGTCACCGCCGACAGCTGCCACACCCTGGTCACCGGCGCCGAGTCCCGCCAGCTGGCCTACACCGCCGTCACCCGCGGCCGCCACGAGAACCACCTCTACCTCGAGGTCGTCGGCGACGGCGACGAGCACACCGTCATCAAGCCCGAGAGCACCCACCCGCTGACCGCGACCGACCTCCTCGAGCGCGTCCTGGCCCGGGACGACTCCTCACGCTCGGCCACCACCCTGCGCCGCGAGGACCAGGACCCGGCCACCCAGCTCACCCGGGCCGTCGCCCGCTACACCGACTCCCTGCACGTCGCCGCCGAAGCGCGGCTCGGCCCGGCACTGATCGACCGCCTCGGTCACACCGCCGACCTCCTCGTCCCCGACATCACCCGCGCCCCGGCCTGGCCCACCCTGCGCGCACACCTCATCCTGCGCTCCGCGCACGGCACCGACCCCCTCGAGGAGCTGCGGGCGGCCGCGGCCTCCCGCGAGATCGACACCGCCGCCGACGTCGCCTCCGTCCTCGACTGGCGCCTGGACGACACCGGTCTGCGCAGCGCCGGCACCGGCCCCCTCCCATGGCTGCCAGCCGTCCCCGAGGACCTGGCCGACGACCCCCAGTGGGGCCCCTACCTCGCCGCCCGAGCCGCCCGAGTCCGCGACCTGCGCGACCAGGTCCGCGACGACGCCACGACCGCTACCGCCCTGCCCACCTGGGCCCGGCAGGGCCAGGGCCGACCCACCCCGCAGATCCTGGCCGACGTCGCCGTATGGCGCGCCGCCAACGGCGTCGACGCCACCGACCGCCGCCCCACCGGGCCGGTCCACCCCACCAAGGCCGGCTACCACTACCAGGACACCCTCAAGGAACGGCTGCTCGCCGGACGGACACCCGCGATGGCCGAGTGGGGACCCACCCTCGACACCGTGCTCATCCAGTCCCGCAAGGACCCGTTCACGCCCCTGCTCGCCGAGCGCCTCGCCGCACTCACCCGTGCCCGGATCGACGCGCCGGCCCTGCTCGGGCGCGCCCTGAGCGAAGGCCCACTGCCCGACGACCACAACGCGGCCGCGCTCTGGTGGCGCCTGTCCCGTCACCTCTCCCCCGCCGTCGCCGTCCAAGCCGGCACCGAGCACCAGGTCATCGCCCCCTGGACGCCCCAGCTGCCCGACATCGTCGGCCCCGAGCGGGCCGAGCAGCTGCGCGCCTCCAGCTGGTGGCCCACGCTCGTAGCCGTCGTCGACCACGCCATGGCACGCGGCGCGAACCCCCACGACCTGCTCACCACCCCGCCGGCAGCGGACGCCGACCTCGACCCGTGCCAGGCCCTGGTCTGGCACATCTCCATCCAGAACGACCCCCCTCCCCCGCTCGAGCACCCTCTCGACCCCGCCACCGACACCCTCGACCAGGAGCGCAACCCGTTCTGGGAGGACGACCTCAAGCACCACGAGCTCTCACCCACCGACGCTGAATGGGCGCAGCTGGTCCCCCTCGACGACACCGAGCCGGACCCCCGCGACATCGACGCAGACCGGGTACACCCCGACGACGAGCTCGACGACCTCGCCGTCGCAGCCCACCTCACCCTCGCCGCGCAGCTCCGCCAGCACGCCGGCGTCCTCGAGCCCGAAGGACGTGAGCTCGATGCTCTCCTCGCCCGCGCCTACGACGACGACACCGCCCCCGTCAGCCGCGCCCGCATCATCGAACTCAACCAGGCCGCGCTGGACTACTACACCGGCCGCTACCCCGGCTCCTGGGCCCAGACCTACCTCACCGACCGCACCCGCACCGACCTCACCGGCGACCCCGACTACCGGCCCGGCTACGCCCCCGCCGGCTGGACCCACCTCGTCACCCACCTACGTAGCCACGGAGCGACCGACCTCGAGCTCACCGAGTCCGGCCTGGCCACCCTCACTCGCAACGGACGCGTCATCGACCGCTTCCGCGACCGCCTCGTCCTGCCCATCACCATCACCGAACGTGACGGCACCACCAGCACGCTCGGCTTCGTCGGCCGCCGCCGCGACGACGCCGACGGACCCAAGTACCTCAACACCCCCGACACCCCCGCCTTCCACAAGGGCGCCCAGCTCTACACCCCCCGACCAGACCTCCTCGAGGCCGGCGCCGTTCCCGTCCTCGTCGAAGGCCCGCTCGACGCCATCGCCATCTCCCTGGCCGGCCAAGGCCACTACGTCGGGATCGCCCCACTCGGGACCGCCCTCACCGAAGAGCAGTCGCGCCAGCTGGCCACGGCCTCACACACCCACCACCAGAACCCGATCATCGCCACCGACGCCGACGACGCCGGCCGCACCGCCGCACACCGCGACTACTGGCTCCTCGCGCAGCACAACCTCGACCCGGCCACCGTCGCGCTGCGACCAGGTACCGACCCCGCCGACCTGCTCCACCGCTACGGCGCTAACGAGGTCTGCACGGCCCTGACCGCCGTCACGCCTCTAGCCGACGCCCTCCTCCACGAACGCCTCACCCAACTCGACGGGATTCTCGGCGCTCGCCAGGCCCTAACCGTCCTCGCCGCCAGCCATCCGTCCCGCTGGGACGCTGGCATCGACTCGATCGCCGAGACCTCCGGTGTCCCCCGTATCGTGCTCCGTCGCCACCTCGCCGACGCCGTAGCCCGTTGGGACGACGAGCCACACGACGTCGCTAATGAGCAGCTCGACGACATCAGGGCGACTCGAGCCCGGATGTCGCGTCAGACGGATCCTGCGCCCGACCGGGCACTTACATCACCACCAGCCCCGCCGACGTCGCCCTCGCAGAATCACCGTCAGGTCTCTCGCTAGTCCCGGCGCCGTCGGTCCAGGTTTCAGCCGTTGACCATCCCGATTGTCCGTCTCCCAGCGCTACACCAGTTGGAACCGGTTACGTTCTTGCGATGGGGATGAGGCCTACGATCGTCCGTCCGGTCCACGGCCGACTACAGCTGCGCATTCCCTACGCACCCGACAACCGTCAGTGGATTCACGAAGCCCTCGGTGATCGGATCCGGCCAACCTGGAGGAGGTCGGCTGGCCATTGGGCAATCGCTCGAAACCACCTATCTCCCCTCGTGGATGCTCTCCTCGACCGATGGCCAGAGGTCGAGGTGCACCTCGACTACCGCTCCACAGAGCAGTGCGACACCAGATGCCAGAACGCCAGGGGTGAGGACTGCACCTGCTCGTGTCTTGGCACCAACCACGGTGGAGCCGGGCACATCCAGCAGTGGCGTCAGGTGGGGTCGACAACCCTCGTTGGCTCCGAGACACACCGGGTCAGCAGGATCATCACCCGCTGACCTTCGGGACGGGGTCACACCCGGGGGAGGGTCCGAGTCAGTCGAGCGCCGGGTGCGGACCTAAGCCGGGCCGGCTCTCCCTGAAGTCATGTAGACACGACGCGAAGACAGCACGAAAGCTCATCGGGTGAACCCAGTGCTGCGGGGCGCCTGGCCGACGCCCCGCAGCACTGAACGTGGTCAGCCGTTCTCGGTGACCGTGGTGTTCGGGTTCCGCTGGGCCGTCCCCTTGGTCACGTAGCGACCACTGATGGCGGACCGGTGTGCGGTTCCCGAGCCCCTGTTGCCGCCGGACTCGACGACGGAGGTACGAGGATGGCGGGCGGCGGCCGCCCTCGAGATGTAGCGCCCCGTGATGGCGCTCCTTGCGTGGCCCTTGGCCATATTGGGACCTCCAAGTCCCTCATGCAGACGGCCGGTGTCGAGTACTCTCACAATGTCACCCGTGATGGCTCCTCGACTGGCTTCTGCTGGTTGAGGAGCCTCACTCTTGTGCGGCTCCACAGGCGGACCGGTTGGACCGTCTGATGCCTGCGTATAAGTGTCTGGCGCCTTCTCACCCCCCAGACTCCTTGGAGCGGATGCTTTTCGACTTCCACTCCCCTTGTGCCCGAGCAACGATTCGGCGCGCAGTGTCATCGGGAACCGACCGCCGTGCCGCTCTCGCGGACGGCGTCCCGAGGGATCCGCCGTTGACCTTCGCTCGGATCTCCGAGTTCCTCATGCAATACCTCTCTTCTTTAGTCGTGCTCGCTCGTTGGCGATCATGCGCTCCACGGTCTTTTCGCTGACATCGAAGTGGTCGGCGATCTGGGCTTGCGTCCAGTCCTCGCCCCGGAGTCGCATGGCTTGCCGTACCCGGGGGTCCTTGACCGTGGACAGCGCCTCCTCGGCGGTCACGCCCGCAACGACCCGGGGCTCAGGGCCGCTGACAGCGCCCCGGTACACGCTCAGCAGGTCGTCGTCTTCAGTGAGTAGGGCGCGATTGCGTTTCTCTCCAGCCCACCAGCGGCGGTAGATGTTCGGGAACCTGATGAGGCACTGCCCGATGAAGTACGTACGGAGAGTGGCTCCCCTACGGTGATCCCACTTGCTCTTCATGAGCACGTCGTGCCGGAAGTGGAAGAGCGCCTTCGTTACCGTCTCGTAGGTCAGCTCAGCTACTTCGTCCTCGGTGAAGGGGCGGTCGGACGTCGGGAGCCCGCCGAAGCCCTTGGTCCGGCAGCGTTCGAAGATGATCTTTCGGCGGATCCAGCTGGCGATGACCGCGCACCCGTACTTGGCCAGTTCGTTGGCGAAGTAGTCCCAGAGCCGACCCTCGTACCCAGCCAGTGCCAGGCTTAGGTTGAGGTCCACGTCGCCGGCCATCCGGTCGACGGTGTCCGCGAGATCTGCGTGTCCGGCCTCGACGAGCCACGCCTCTGGCACCTGCTGTTGTACGGGCGCGCCAGAGGCGCCGGGCAGTTCCGGCTCGCTCTCTGGCTCTGAGTCCATACCTGTTTCTTCTCTCGGGGACGACCAGCGACTCCGTCGTTGGTTGTTCCCTCATAGGTGGGCCACCTACGCCCACCCCCCAACTCTGCGTCGACTTTTTTCAGGGTCGAGCACAGCCATTGTCCGCTGCCCCTCCAACACGCGGTGACGACCCGATGCTCGCGCGTCGCCTCGAAGTTCCCTGCCTCCAGCCGATAGAGCCCGGTCCTGGCGGGTCTGTTCTCCACGAACGCGATCGAGTCACTGCACTCCCGCTACCGCCGCGCGGTCAGCGTGTGCGGGCACCCCCCACCGAGCAGGCCGCGCTGAAGACCAGCTACCTCGTAACGCGAGGTATGGACCCCAAAGGCACCGGTCAGGCGCGATGGGCCGTGTGGTGGAAGCCCGCGCTGAACGCGTTCGCGGACGCACGCCGGCCGCCGGCCGCCGAGAACCTCTGAGGATGAACGCCGGGAACACCGTTCATCGGACACTCTCTAGCTGTACTGACCGGGGACGTTAGTCGACGCTTGCGGCGCTGGTAGAACTCGCGTCAGGGTCGCGGCATCGCCGGTGATATCCACGCCATGCGCGATAGCGGCGGGCAGAGGCATTGCGCCTTGCAGGAGGGCAACCAGTACCGGCCCGGGGCCTGCAACACGCGCCAGGGGGCTGACATCGCGCTGGCAAGGGTTCACCGTGATGGTCCCGGCGGCGGCGGTGAGGTCGAAGCCGTCGTCGAAGGTGCCGAACCGGATCACGATCGGTGGCTCGTCCGGTCTGTGATCCGCGAGGAGGAAGCGTGCCGGTTGGCTGAGCCAGTGCATCTGGAAGATCGCATCACTCGGCGCCTCTGGAACCGTCGGTGCACCCCACTTCAGAAGCTCGCGCAGCACTCCGTCCAGGGCCCGGCCACGCTCGGTAAGTAGATACGTTGGCGTGCCCGGGATTCCTGGGGCGGGCTCGCGGGCGACGACACCGTTGGTCTCGAGGTCCCGCAGGCGCTGGGTGAGCAGGTTCGTCGCGATGCCAGGCAGGCCGCGCTGGACTTCGCCAAAGCGCAATGCTCCCCCGATCAGCAGCTCACGCACGATCAGGAGAGTCCACCGGTCACCGACGACATCTAAGGCGCGAGCGATCGAACAAAGCTGTCCGTAGGACCTCACCTGAACCCCCTTGACTTTATCAAGTGCCCGCTTGAAAGTATCAAGCACCATTCTCACACCAAGGAGAGCCATGCCCGCCACCCTGTCTTCTGCCGCACCTGGGACTGCTGAAGGTCTGGTTGACACTTCCGGTGTGGTGTTTCAGGCCGCGTGAGCGGCATGGTTGATGGTCTCAAACTCGACCGGGGTGAGCTTGCCGAGGGCGCGTTGCCGGCGCCGGCGGTGGTAGGTGCGCTCGACCCAGGTGACGATCGCCAGGCGCAGCTGGTCACGGGTCTGCCAGCGGCGGCTGTTCAGGACGTTCTTCTGGAGCAGGGAGAAGAAGCTCTCCATCGCGGCATTGTCCGCCGAGGAGGCGACACGGCCCATCGACCCCTTCAGGTGATGTTGGCCGAGGGCGGCGACGTAGGTCCGGGAGCGGAACTGAGAGCCCCTGTCCGCGTGGACCACGCACCCGGTGACTCGTGCGCGGCCTCGGCGGGCCACCGCCATCTCCAAGGCGTCAACCGCGAGGTGCCGGGTCCTGTGGGAGTCAATCGAGTAGCCGACGATCCGGCGGGACCAGACGTCTTTGACCGCGCACAGGTACAGCGTGCCCTCGCCGGTGGGGTGCTCGGTGATGTCGGTGAGCCACAGCATGTTCGGGCCGGGTGCGGTGAAGTCCCGCTCGACGAGGTCGTCGTGCACCGGCGGGCCCGGCTTCTTGGACCGGCCCCGCTTCCTCGCGTGCGCGGAGACGATCCCAGCCTGCGAGCAGACCTTCCACACCCGCCGCTCGGAGACCTCGTGCCCGGCGTCGGCGAGCTCGTCGGCGATGAACCGGTACCCGAACCCCGGCTCCTCGGCGTGCACCTCGAAGGCGGCGTTGGTCGCGTACGCGTCGACCAGGTCCCGCTCGGAGACCGGGACCGCCCGCCAGGAGTAGAACGCCTGCCGGGAGAAGCCCAGCAGCCCGCAGGTCACCGCGACGGGGATGCCGTCGGCGGCAAGGTCCAGGACCAGCGGGAAGGTCATTTTGGGGACTGGCCCAGCTTCAGGTTCGCCTGGGACAGGTACGCGGCCGCTCGGCGCAGCACCTCGTTCTCCTGCTCCAGCGCCCGGTTGCGTCGCTTGAGGTCTCGCAGCTCCTCGGAGTCGGCCCGCGTGACGCCAGGACGGATCCCGTCCTCGACGTCAGCGGCCCTGAGCCAGTTCCTCAAACACGACTCGGAGATCCCGAAGTCCCTGGCCAGTTGCGCGATCGGGGTCTCGCCCTTGCGGGCGACCGCGACCACGTCCTCACGGAACTCCTTTGGATGGGGTGCAGGCATGTCGACATCCTCCCAGCGGGACCTCCTCGGCCCCACAGATCAGGTGTCAACCGAACCTTCAGCAGTCCCATGCGCGCTGCTACACGAGCGAGAACGAACGCCGCGATGCCCTCCCCGACTGGCTCCACGAGTACAACCAGCACCGACCACACACCGCCTGCGGAGGCCAGCCGCCCTTCTCACGATTGATCAACGTCCCCGGTCAGTACATCTAGCAACACGTCCTAGTCGAGGGTCTCTCCGGTGATGAGGTCGACCTGGTCGTCGTTCACGAGCCGTAGCCGGGGGGTGCGCGCTTCCGGGGGCACGGGCGCGTCGGTGAGGGTGTTGAGGTCGTTCTGGAAGTGGCGGCCTCGCTCGTCGACCGCGCTTTGGGCGAGGTGTCGCTTGTGCCGTCCTTGCGCCGGCCAGGTCTGGTGGTCTTGGTCCTCGCACTGGGCTTTGAGTCGTTGGCGCATCCGGTCGGTGAACGCGGGCAGGGCGTAGCGGTGCCACTCCTCGAGTGCTTCGGAGGTGAGGGCGAGGCCGGCGCGGCGTCGTAGGTCGGCGATGACGGCGATCTCGTGGACGAGGTGGGGGTGCTTGGGCCAGCAGGGAGGGATCATGGCGGTGGGGTCCCAGACGTACTCGTGGTTGATCCAGGTGGCGACTCTGTCGAGCCAGTCCCAGACTTCGGCGCGCAGCTCGGGGTCGACGCATGTCGGGGGGTCCCAGGGGCGGGCGAGGGCGGCGGAGTTGCCCAGGGCCTTCTTCTCGTTGTCGTCGCCGTAGAGGGCGACGTTGAGCTCGCGGTAGGCGTGCTCGACGCGTCGTCCAGGGCGGGGGAACCCTTCGAGGACGGGCTGCGGCCGTGGGCCGCGTCCGGTGCGGGTGTGTTCGCTCATGCCGGCTCGGTGTCGTTGTCGGCGGTCAGGCCGTGCCTGCGGGCCTGGACCAGCGCGGCGGTGGCGCGGGCTTCTGGGTTCACGGAGTGGCGTTGGCCGATGCTGACGTGCTCACGGAGGCGGGCCTGGTCGGCGAGGAGCTGGCGGCCTGGCTTGCCTTCGATGCAGCGGTGCAGGTGGGCGATGATCGGGGCGCCGTTCTCGGACAGGACCAGGGCGTGCCGTCCCTTGATCTGCCGGATCTCGGCGCCGGTGAGGATGGCGATGTCGTCGGCGGAGTGCTGCCGGCCACCCATCCGGCCGGACTGCCAGGAGGTGCGGGAGATGCGGACCTCGCCGAGGAGGTCGGAGATCTCCCGGTTGAACGCGACGTCCTTGGAGCCGCCGAACACGATGAGGTTGTTGGTGAGGCTGACCAGGGTGCGGGCCTCCTGCTCGCCGAAGACCGCGGCCAGCTGGGGCCAGGCCTGGGCGGCCCACAGGAACGAGATGCCCAGCGCCCGCTCGTTGGCCATGCGGGTGCGCAGGGTCGGCAGGGGTGCGGTGGAGGGCAACTCGTCGAGGATGGCGTGGAAGGGCGGGCAGAGCCGGCCCCACGGTGTGGTGTTGGCGACCTCGAGGGCGGTGTCCAGGACGTGCTCAGTGAAGGCTGTCATCAGCGGGGACGCCGAGGCGTAGGGGTCCTCCCGGCCGAGGAGGTAGAAGGTCCCGCCGCGGGTGATGACGTCGACGACGTCGGTGACGGGCCGTCCCGGGGAGGGGACGCAGCGGCGGCGGGTGTCTTCCTGGAAGAACAGGGCCATGGCCTGCTGCACGGTGGTGACCGTGTTGCCGGCGGTGCGGTCGTCGCCGTGCAGCGCGCCGTGGAGCAGCCCGGCCCAGAACGACGCGGCGTGGGGGTGGGCGCGCAGGATCTCGTGCGGAGCTGACGCTGCGACGGGGTTGGCTACCCAGTGCAGGACGTCCTCGAGGCTGCGACCGGTCAGGGCTGCGGCGTGGAAGTAGCCCTGGAGCACCTTGGCGGCCTCAGCGGCGTAGAACCGAGCCGAGTCGTCGCCGTGTCCGCCGGCGACGGCTCCCTTGACGGTTCCGGCGGTGAACGCCTTGGCGCGGCGCTCGGCTAAGAGCGCGTCGACGCACCCGCGGATGGGGTCCCACACCACCTCCGGCAGTCCGGGCACGAGACCGAACGGGTCGAGGACGACGGCGGGACGGTCGCTGCTGGAGCGGGCGGTGAAGGTCAGCAGGAGGTCGTCGACCTTGGTCAGCGTGGTCAGTGCTGCACCGGGTGCGTTGATCAGCGCCGGGGCAAGAAGGTCCAGGGTCTTGCCGGACCCCTGCGGCCCGATCACGCCGGCGGTGCGGTCCCAGGGCACCCACAGCTGCCCTGCGCGGGGTTCGCGGGCCTTGCCGAGCTGCCAGCCGACGTCGGTGGGGTGTAGTCGTCTCATCGCGGGTCCCGCCGCGTCCCGCCGTACAGGTCGGGCCGGATGACCTTGGCCTGGCGGTGTAACCGGGTCCGGCCCAGCAGGGCCTCGGCTTGCGCCGGGGTCGCCATGCCCTTGAGGCGCCCCGGGCCCCACCGGCCCAGCGCCCACGTGGCCGCCGCGCCGCACGCCAGAAGGACCAGCAGCTCCACCAGCCCGACGCAGACCCACAGGAGGGTGGGGCCTGCGGGGGTAGCGATCCCCGACAGGCCTGCCGAGGGGTCGCCCTGCAGGACTCCACCGAGGGTGCTGAAGAGGTCCTCGCGTCTGACGAAGGCCCACCCGTTGCCGGCGAGGAGGTTGGCGACCGAGCGGCCGGCCTGGGCGCCGAGCACCAACGCCACCACGAGGACTGCGGTCCCCGCGACGGGGACCTCCCAGGTGAAGGGGTGAGGGTTGGTTCTGCGGGAGCGCTGCATGGGAGGACCTCCGGGTGCTCGGTGGCTGTTCGTCCTCCCTAAGCCGCCGGTTCGTGGTGTGGGGTCAGCGCGGCGGGGGCGGTGTTCGCGGCCCGGGGCCACCTGGAGGGTCGAGCCGTGCGGGGTTGGGCCTGGTGACCTTTCCGGGATGGGGGCCGGCCTGGCCCGTGGCGCTGTTGTTGCGCAGCTCCTCGAGGCTGCGGATGCCGCTCTCCTGACCGGTGCGGCGGTCCTGGGGGTAGCGGGCCAGGACGAACGGGGCGAAGAGGGGGACGGCGATCGCGACCTGCCCGTAGCGCGGGACGTAGATGTCGCCTTCCTTGAGCAGCTGGTCGCGCAACCAGCTCAGGTCGGTGCTGGCCCGTCCCAGTGCTGTGGCCAGCTCGGCCATGGCGGCGCGCCCTCCCAGGACCGCCAGGGCTGTCAGGAACTCTGCCTGCCGGTCGCTCATCCGGTCCCATCGGGGGCCGAAGGTCCGCATCTCCAGCTCCTCGGCCAGGCGCGGGAGGGCCCCTTCGACGTCGGCGAGGGTGACCGTGTCCGGGCCGGGGGCGGCGCGCCAGACCCGGTCGGCGAGCAGCTGCAGGTGGGCCGGGTAGCCGTTGGTGACGGCCAGCACCCGGTCGAGGGCGTCGGGCTGCCAGGTGACCTCGAGGTCGCGGGCGGGCTCGACCAGGGCGTACCGGGCATCGGGCGGTGTCAGGTTCAGGGGGATGTCCTGGACCGAGAAGAGGCGGTCGGGGTGGGTGACCCCGGCTGCGGTCAGGACCGAGGGTGTCAGTGGCAGGCCCGTGGCGGCGAAGGTGACGTTGGCCTCGGGGTGGTCGACGTTGAGGCGGTGCAAGGTCGCGGCGAGCAGCGCGAGGTCGCGGTGGGGGGCAACTTGCAGCTCGTCCACGGTCATGAGCAGACCTGCCCCGGGGTGGTCCTTACCCACCTCCGCGGCCAGGCCGGCCAGAGCGGCGGCGAGCATCCCCGCGTCGGGGTGCGCGGCCTGGGTGGCGGGCTCTCGCATCGACACACCGCCACCGAAGCCGGCGACGGAGACGTTGACGCCGGCGACGTTCTCGAACGCTGCACGCGCACGACGCCAGGGCCCGGCCTCGGCCTGGGTTTGTGTGCGCGCCTGCTGCATTAGGGACCCGATCAGCCCTTCCCCGCCCTGCACCGCCTGCACGGACAGCACGATCGAGCCGTGCCGGTCGGCCTCGTGCCCGTAGGCCTTCAACAGGGCGGTCTTCCCTACCCCGCGAGGACCAACGAGGATGGTGTCGACCGCAGCGACCCTCCCCCGGGCACCGGTGTCGTTGAGCATGAGCCGCCAGTCACGCATGAGGTCATCGCGCCCGGCGAGCACCGGTGGCTGGTGGCCCGCACCGGGTGTGTAGATCCGTGAGTCCACGGCCAGCTCCTCTCGTCTATAACTGTCGATATCTAGCCTCAGTTATCGGCTGCCGTGGTGGTGGCACGTCGGGTTGGCGTGTCGGAGATGGCTGCAGCCGCTGCGGGGGGACCCTCTCGCCGGCTGCTGGTGCAGTCGCTGGGCTGGGCGAGGACGCTTCCACCGCCGTAGGCGGCTGCGTAGTGCAGGACGTCGTTGACGTACCAGTCGGCGTGGTTGTAGGCGAAGAGGGCCTTGCGCACGCCGTCGGCTCCCTCGGCGACCCCGGAGGCGGTGAGGTAGTTGGCTGCGGAGAACACCGAGTCGGCGTTGTTGTGGATGTCGGCGCGGCCGTCACCGTCGCCGTCGACTCCGTAGCTGGCCCAGGTGGCGGGCATGAACTGCATGAGGCCCTGGGCGCCGGTGCTGGAGGTGGCGGTGTGTGCGCCGTGCGCGGTCTCCTCCATCCCGATCCCGGCCAGCAGCGTCCACGGCAGGGAGTACCGCTTCGCGGCAGCGACGTACAGCGCCTTGACGTCGGCGGGGATCGGCGCCGGGCTGCTGGTCAGGGACGCCAGGCGTGGGGTGCCGGGTGGGGGCAGGTCGAACCCGCGGCCGGGCGGGGACTCGCGGGGGGTAGGCCGTGCGGCGCCGGGTTCCTGGCTGGGTGCGACGGCCACCCCGTTCAGGGGTGCCCCGCGTTCGAGCATGAAGGGGATGGGGTCGATGGCGCTGCCATCGCGGCGGACCTCGAAGTGCAGGTGGGGCCCGGTGCTCTTGCCGGTGGAGCCTTCCAGGCCCAGCGGCTGCCCGATGCGTACGGCCGCCCCAGCGCGCACGTCGGGGTTGATCCGGGCGAGGTGGGCGTAGGCGGTGTGGATGCCGCCGCCGTGGTCCAGGACGACGAGGTTGCCGTAGCCGCCGGCAGTGCCGGCGCTGACCACCGTGCCGGCTGCGGCCGCGACGACCGGGCCGGGCCGGGGCAGGGAGGTCAGGTCCTGCCCGGTGTGCTCTTTCCAGATGCGCTCGATCGGGTGGAACCTGATCCCGAAGCCGCGGGAGCCGACGGCGTAGGCCTGGTGGAAGGGTGGGCGCCACGCTCCTGCCGCGGGGGCGCCGGCAGCGGCGCAGCTGGTGGCCTGGACGGCGGCGGCGGTCCCGGCGGCGGTGGTCGCGACCAGGAGCATGGGTGCCCCGATGGCCAGGATGGCGACCAGCAGGGCCGGGAGCAGGATCTTCTTCACGGTGGCGCCGTCGTCAGATCGCGCCCTCGAGCGCCTCGTTGGTCCAGGTCAGGTGCTCCTCCAGGGGGTGCAGCCTGGTCTCGACCTTGTAGGGACGCTCCCCCACCAGCCACAAGGCCCGACCCTTGCGCTGCATCGCCCAGCCGGTCATCACCTCGCGGGCCTGGTCACCCAGGCCGAGCATGTCGTCCAGCTCGCGGGCCACGCCCTGCTTCTGGCCGTGGAGGATCTTCACGTCCGCCAGGTGCATCAGGTCGCGGGCGATGTTGGCGGCTTGGGAGCCTTGGTCGCCGACGGTGAGCATGTCCGAGGGCTTGTGTGCGTTGAGCCACTGGATGTCGCCGCCTCGGCCGGCGACACCGCGGGAGAGGCGCAGGTCCTCATCGAGCGACTTCACCGCCTCGACGCCCAGCCGCATGGCCTTCCACACCTCGTCGCGCACGACGACGCGCAGGTCTCCGGGGTCGGCGATCTCGCGCATCCCGCGGCCCCAGCTGTTCAGGCACACCAGGGCCGTGCCGACTGCCTCGTCCCCCAGGGGGTTGAGCCTGGAGAGGGAGAGGGACTGGATGGGGGCTCGCCAGTCGACGTCGATGTTGGTCAGATCGTCGAAGAGACCGGCCAGGGCGCCGGAGACGAGCTGGCCGAGCGCGTCGCGCAGGAGGCGGGTCTGGTCGAGGAAGTGTTGGCGGCTGGAGTAGCGGCACTGCTGGATGAGCCGGTCGGTGGGAGCGTCGAGGTAGTGCCACAGCTTGGGGATCGTCGTCTCGGTCAGGGTGGTGTTCCCGGTGCCGTACCCGGTGAGGTCCTCCAGGGCGGTCTTGACGACGGTCTCCTCGCTGGGACCGAACGGGACCCGCTCGCTGCCGATGCGCTGGCTGCCGACGAGGGCACGCACGAGGGTGAGCCACCGGGTGAACGCGACGGCGCTGCGGCTGCGGGCTGCTTCCGCGGTGAGGTCGGCCCACCCATGGGCCAGCGGCCCGAGCCCGAGGGGGTTGATCCGTGCCGGCATCCCGGGTCCGAGCGCGAAGGGAGTGACGCCGAAGAAGCGGCAGAGCCGCTCGTACTCGTCCTTGGGGTCGCCCAGGATCAGGATGCGGTAGCCGAAGTCGGTCATCCGCAGGCAGAACGCCTTGGTCGTGGCGGACTTGCCCGTGCCGGGCTTGCCCATGCAGACGACGTTGGCGTTGGTGACCGGGATGTCGTCGCGCAGGACCCACCCGACCGGGTCGGCGTGGAACGCCGACCCGGACAGCATGTCGATGCCCATCTGCGCCCCGGTCGGCGGCAGGCCCGGTCCGGCGATGAACGGCCAGAACACCGGCGCCTGGTCCGAGGTCATCCGGTAGGCGGTCACGGGTGCGCTGGCGGCGGCCCAGCCGCGGCCGGCGGCACGGGCGCCCCGGCGGGGCTGGTGGCGGAAGAGGCGGGCCTCCTTGGGTGGTGTCGGCTCCGCCCCGAGCGTGGGGACGTCGTGGCCGAAGTCGGCCAGCAGGCGGGTGACGTCGCGGCCGCGTGCCGTTCCGGTCATCTGGGTCTCCCGAGGGTGGTTGTGGCGTCTGGTCTGTGTCCGTGGGCGGGTCCGGCGGCCGTGGAGCCTCACCCGTCGCCGCGGCGGGTGAGGCTGATGCCCATGGGCACCACGGATGCGGCGAACGCGACGTCCTGGGCCAGGTCGAGCCGCAGGCCGGCAAACCCGGCCGCGCGGATCGCGCCGTCGAGGCGGCGCCCGTACTCGGCCACCCGCAGGGTCTTGGGCACCGTGACCGTGCACACCGCGTACGGCTGGGTCATCGCGCTCCCTCGCGAGAGCCGCTCCTCACGTGCCCGGACCTGGGCGACCTCGTCGCGGACCTTGGTGGACTGGCGCATCCTCGCCTTCTCCCGCAGCGCGCTGCCGACGTCGGCAGCCCACTCCCCCGAGGCCGCAGCACGCGCCGCCTTGCGCTGGGAGAGGATCGGGTAGGCCACCAGGAACGAGCGACGCTCACCGGTGGCTCTCGGCGCCAGGATCGGCGCCAGCGCTCCGAGCAGGGCTCCCTTGACCGGCAGGCGCAGGGTTGAGCTGATCGAGTTCCAGGCGTCGTGGCTGTAGTGCCGGGCCACGACGTCGGCGCCGGAGGGCCCGGCCATCGCCCACGGCACCTGGGTGTTGACCTCGACCCCGGCGGCCGCAGCGGTCAGGGCGTCGACGATGCCAGCACGGTCCCCGGGGGCGAACCCCGTCCGGCAGGCCACTGCGAGCTCGGGACTGGTCAGCCAGGTGATGTTCGTACAGCCCATCCCGCCCTTGAGCTGGGCTTCGATCTCGGCCATGACGCCATAGAGGACCTGGGCGCGGGCCTCGATGCCGCGCCCGGCCTCCCTGGCCGCCTTCCCCAACCGTGTCTCGGGGACCACGACCGTCACGAAGGTCTCGGTCCGGACCGAGGCGCCGGTGAGGATCTGCTGCAGGTCGTTGTTGATGGCGCGCACCTGCCCGCCGGGGCCGCGGCGGTGGCGTGCCGTCCACTGGTCGCGCTCGGCGCCGTCCTCGGGGACCGTGCGCGTGAGGAAGAGGACCTCGTCGACGAGCTCGCCACGAGCGGCCTGGTCGATGAGGTCTGCGAGCCCCTGGGCCATCCGGGACCTCTCGTCGGCGTCGCGCATGCCCAGCCCTGGGTGGACGATGGCGGCCGTGACCGCCCACGTCCGGGCGGCGTGGTTCTGGATCAGCGCCACCCGCCTGCCCTCGAGCCCGCTGGGTGGGCCCTCATGGATCTCCACCCCGGCCAACGACCCGGGCAGGTCTGCCTGGTCGAGGTTCTCGACACCACCTCGAGCCGCCCTGGAGCGGAACCGGGTCCACCCCGCGACCCCTCCGGTCACGAACGCGATCGAGGCCACCAGCCACCCGGTCGCCGAGCGGCCGCGCACCGGCACCACCGTCACCAGGGTCACGGCGACGCTGGCCAGCAGCAGCAACCCTGCGGACGCCCATGCTCCGCGGTTCAGGGCGATGAACACCGGCAGCACGGACCCGACGATGACGCCGGCCTGCCAGCCGGTGAGCCCGAACGGGAGCCAGCCGATCCGGGCCTTGGAGTAGTCGCGGTAGATCACGGTCATGACGTGTCCTTCTCTCAGACGGGGACGATCGGTACGGCTGCGGCAGCGGCGGCGGCGCCGCCCCCTGCGGCGGCACCCCCGCCCGCTGCGGCGCCGGCCGCGCCCGGGGCGCCGGCCCCTCCCACTCCTGCGGCAGCTGGTGTGGGAGGACTGGGCGACGGCGGCGGGGCGCCGGCGCCGTTGATCTCGGGGTTGTTCTGGTTGGCGCTGCTCGGGCCGCCGGTGTTGCCGCCCTTGGACCGCGCGCCGCCGAAGTCCGGGATGTAGGTGTTGTGCCCGATCCCCATCTGGTTGGTCAGGTCGGCCCCCATGGTCGCGGCTGCGGTGCCGGCCCCCACGACCACTCCGAGGGCGTTGCCGACGGGGCCCAGGACCCGGCCTGCGGCCGAGGCGACCCGGGAGGTCGTCGCGGCCTCGGCTCCCACTTCGCCCTGGCTGCGCCCGGCGCCGTCACTGGTGGCGGCCGCCGAGGACTGCCCGGCGGAGCCGCCTTGCCCGAGCAGACCGCTGATTCCTCCTTGGGCGGCCAGGCCGGCTCTCATCGCCGCACCCGAGGAGGTGCCCGGATCCACGAAGGCCAGCAGCTTGAACAAGGCCAACGGGGCGAAGCATCCGACCAGCAGCAGCATCACGGCAGGCACCGCGGTCCCGATGGCCTTCTCGACGCTGTCGCCCGCGCCGAGCGCGATGCTGGAGGTGATCTGCACACCGAGGCCGAGCATCAGCATCATCACCACCGGGGTGAACGCGGCGGCGTGGAACCAGCGGAAGGACTTCCAGAACCAGGACCGTCCGCCCTCCCAGACCAGCCCGGCTGCGGAGATCGGCGCCGTAGCGGACAGCACGAGCAGGGACGCACCCCGCGCGAGCATGACCAGCAGGTGCCCGATCGCCGCGAAGACCAGGAAGATGCCGAGGATGCCCAGGACGGTGGCCATCGTGCCGTCGGTGATGTCCGCGGCGTCGAAGCCGCTCCACGGCTGCCAGGCCTGCATCGAGTCCACGCCCAGCAGGGCCTGCATCAGTCCCTTAGTCAGTCCGCTGGCGGCGGCCAGGAGCAGGACGGCGTACCCCACCCAGGCGACCCAGAGAATGACGTACTGCGCGACCCCGATGGCCACCCGCGCCAAAGAGTCCCCGTCTCGGCGGAAGGCGGCGGCACCGAGCTGCAGCATCATCAGGAGCAGGACCAGCGTTCCGGAGATCCAGAACGTCAACGGGTAGACGCTGCGCATGGGTCCTTGGGCGCTCAGGTCAGGGGTGAGGAAGGCGTCCTCGAGGCCCAGCACCAGCTTCAGCAGCCACAGCCCGGCGTTCCACAGGCCGAGCATGCCGGTGGTCCACCCGTCGGCGACGATCGAGGCGGCTGAGTTCCCCAGGTGCGTGAACGGGTCGATGACCTCCCACCAGTCCATCTCTAGCCCTCCCCGTCGGTGGGTCCGGAGCTGGACCAGGTGGCCCACCCGGCCTCATGGGCCATGGCCGTCTCCGGCCAGGTCGACGGAGCGCGGGCCGGAGCGGGGCCGGCCCCGATCACCCATCGCCCCTGCAGCCACTGCATCCGTTCGCAGTGCCCGTAGGCGATGCGGGCGGTGCTGGCGACCTGGGCACGCACATCCATCAGGACGCACGCCAGGACCCAGTCCGGGCCGTCGACACCCTTGACCTGACCGGCCACGGGTGTCGCCGACACCAGGGGGGCAGCTGCGGAGCCGGCCCGGGAGGTGTGGAAGGCCTGGATGCTCCGGACCAACTCCCACTGCCCTGCCGGTTGCGTCCCAGGCTGTGCCCATGCCTGGTGCACACCAGTGGCGCGCTGTACCGACATGCCCTGCAGCACGGTGCTCTCGATGGCCGCGAGCTGGCCCAGCGCTCCTTCGGGTGTGCGGGGAAAGCCGGTAGGTACCTCTGCCGCGCCCAGCTCGGTGGGGGCCGGGACCGTGATGGTCGGTCCGGGGTCACTGGCCGGGGTGCCGCCGCGCGCGGCCGATGGAGGGACGGTGAGCATCGGCGCGGCCGCGATGGCGTCGCGTCGCTGGGCTCCCGAGGGCAGGGAGGTCGGCGGCGGTCCGTTCTTCGCGGCCGGCTCCTCGCGCGGGCCGCGCACCGCGGCGTACACGGCGTAGGCGACTCCGAAGACGGCCAGGAGGGCCGCGACCAGGACACCGGCCAGCGTGCGCAGCAGAGCGCGCCGGCTCCACGGGTCCCCCGGCTCGGTACGCGACCCGATCATCAGATGCAGCCAGCGCCGAGCATGCTGCTCACGATGCCCGGGCCGACGAGGTAGGCCAGCACAGCCAGGAAGACCAGCGCCACACCGACCACACCGGCCTTGCTGGCATGCGGCAGGCCGAAGACCCGGCCAGCGACGATCGCGCCGATGCTGACGACGATGCCGAGCACGAAGAGGATGCCGACGCCCCAGAGCACGTATCCCATGAGCTGGTCGGCGTAGCGCTGGGCGCCGGGCGGCGCCTGGGGGCAGACCCGGGCGATCTGGGCGGTGAGGGTGTGGATGTTCATCGGGTGGTTCCTTCCATGAGGTTGAGCTCCGGGGCGGTCAGTGCCAGGAGGTGGGCCGCTGCCTGTAGCAGCGGTGCTGGGAGGTCCTGTCCGGTCAGGCCCCGCTCGGCCAGGTCCTTGTCGGTCGGGATGCACTGCAGGCGCCCGGCGCGGCTCGCGTGGGTGCTCAGCGGACCCAGGCCGGCCTGGAGATGGCGTGGCCAGCGTCGACGCGCTGGCCCGCGGACGGCGATGGCCGGCTCGAGCGGGCTGAGCATCGTCAGGGCGTTCTCCAGTCGCCGTAATCCCGGGGTGGTGGCGGTGGTGGTCACGACCGCCGACGCCGCCTCTGCGACGCTCCGGTTCACCCAGGACTGGCCGGCCAGGAGCTGACCGAGCTCCCACCCGATGTCCAGGACCAGGAGGCGCTGAGGATCCTCGAGAGCGGGAGGAACCGGAACCTCGGCCGGGGTCAGCAGCGCCGTCGAGGCCCGAGCGAGGTGGACCTGGCCACGCCGCCCGATCCGCCACCCGCCAGTGGTCCCCAACTCGGCGGTGGCGGCACAGGCCAGCCCGGTAGCGGTAGCGCTAGCGCACTCGATCACCTGAGCCGGTGCGGCGACGGTCGCCATCGCGACGGCCAGGGTCGAGACGCCGGCCTGCGGATGGCACCCGAGGATCGCGATGACAGGCCCCGGCGGCGACCACGTGCACTCCGGATCCGGGTCCGCGACCCAAGGGCGCGGGCGAGGGCCGTCGCAGCGGAACTCTCCCTCGCGCACCGCGCGCCAGGCGCGCTGCAGCTCGCTGACGGACACCGGACGGGTCGGGGTCCTGGTCTGGGTCTGGGTCATGTCGCGTCCTGAACGGATCCGCGCTGCAGCCGCAGCACCTCGCGCAGCTGCTCCCCGGGCAGGGCGGCCAGCCGGCGCTGGGCGGCCCACGCGCGCTGCAGCCGAGCAGCGGCCGCCCCCAGGTCTGCGACGGCGGCTCCCTCGTCGCGCGCATCGCGCACCAGCTGGGCCAGGTCCTCGTCGGTCGTCACGATCATCACCTCGCTCCCGGAAGCGGGGCGGGCCGGCTCAAGGGTCACGCGACGGCTCCCATCTGGGCGCGGGCTGCGGCGATGGCCTCCAGTGCCGCGCTCGCGCGCCGCCGGATGGTCGCCTCGGAGCCTCCGACGTCGGCGGCCACCGCGGCTCGGGCCGCCTGGGAGAACAGCCCTCCGCGGCCGCGATGGTTCTGGCTGGGGTCGGCCGCGCAGGCGGCCACGGACAGTCGGTGCAGCAGGTCCAGGTCCCGCCTTTCGACCACCCCTGCCCGCACCGCCCACTCCAGCAGCTCGCCCAGCTCGACGGTCCTGTTGGTCGGAGCGCTGTAGCGCTGAGCCTCCAGAGCCGTCCACAGCTCCGCATCGGGCTGCACCGGGACCGCCTGGGCCCAGGTGGCGTCGACCTCACGACCGTGCTCTCCCACCTCGAGGTCGCGAAGCACCCCGCGCCGGGTGTTCATCACGATGTTCGCGGCCACCTTGCGCCGCCGCTCCCACGCGAAGGACCGCACCTCCAGCCAGAGCTGGGCGGCCACGAGCTCGTCGATGCGGGAGGTCAGGGTTCGCAGCCGGTAGGCCACGACGCACGCGCCGGGCAGCAGCACCCACGCCAAGGTCCCGGCCGCGGCGAGGTCGTCACCCCCGCGAGGGCTGGCCAGAACGGCCAGGGCATGCAGGACGTCGTCGGCCGCTGCGGGGTCCGCAGCCGGTAGCCAGCCGGGCAGGTCGCTCAGGTCACCGACAGCGGCCAGCGCCGGGTACTGCCGCCCCCAGGAGGGCCACCGGTCTCGTGCCTGCACCAGCAGGTCCTCGTCGAGGCTGCCCAGTCCCAGCTGCGTGGCGACGCTCATCACCATGTCCTTTCGTCGCGGTCTCACACGAGAAAGGTCGTGACGGGTCATCCCCTCACCCGTCCCCCCCGACCTGGGGGGACGGCGGGGGGACGCCGCCCGCTGCGCCTGTTTGCGCAGGTCAGAGGCATCCCCCCGAAAGATCCCCTCAAGGTGTTGCCCACAGCCGTGGTGCACGGGACGTCAGGGCCGGCGGCGATACTGCCGGAGTGCCCGTTGACCCGCCCCGACGCCCGGGGACGCCGCTGGGTCAGCGTCCGGTCACCCTCGGGCATGAGCGGGGGGGCGACGCGCCGCTGGCGGCTCCGAGTCGACGCCACGTCTGGGTCAGGTCACCCCAGGGGCATGAGGAGAGTTAGTCCCCCGGGCTGCTGCTGCGGTGGGAGCGCGGTCCTGACGGGGTGTACGGCCAGGTGACATACGTGGCCGTCGACGACCCCGGTCACCCGGTTCAGGTCACCCAGGTTCCCTCGGCGACCCTGATACGGCCGGCATGAGGGCCGGGCCGGTCAGCTGGCGCGGAGATGATGCCAAGCCCTCCTAGCCAGCGAGAATCTCAGTGACACGTCCCGAGGGGCTAGGACCGTAGGCCTCGATCCGACCCCAACGTGGACTTGAGTCACTTCGCCCACTGTGCGCCCGCATCACAACGCCCAGTTAACCGCCGGGGATCGGTGTATCTCCCTGTCTAAGATGCACCGAATCTTGCAAGAACGGGGCGGCTGACCATTCTAGAACCATTTGATGTTATGAATCTCGGGCGTGTCGCTGGCCGCTTGTGATGGACGGATCCACGGGTTGCCCAGGCGCCTATGAGCGAAGCTTGGCCTCTTGCTGGATCCGCCGATACTCCTGCCAGATCGCGTCGACCCCCTTCTCGGCCAAGAGCGCGCGGATCCGTCCGATCGCGTTCTGCGAATATCTCTGGTGCCTGACCGCCCCGATCTTGAACTCCTTGTAGCAGTCCGGGTCCGACTTGAGGTTGAGCAGACGGATAGCTGCCGAAGTCTTGTTCGGAGTCAGGCCTACCTTCTTGGCAAGATCGTTGTGACCGAGGTTGTAAAAGCCCAGTTCGTCCACGCGCCTGACGGCGATGACCGATGACCCGGGGGTGCCCTCGGGGACGATCGTGATCGGCACCCCTTCGTTCTTGGCAATCCTCAGTGACACGTTGGGGCCCGAACCGTCAGTCACGAACGTGACGGAGGCGATGCCCTGAAAGATCTGGCCGAACTCGTGCCCCGACCGAACCTTCTTCACGAGCTGGCGGAGGTCCCCTTCACCTGGCTGCAGAAGTTCCCCCCGGATAGCTCCGTCAACGATTGCCAAACCTCGCAACTTCGCCTGGGCTTCAGCCTGTCTGCGGCTGCCAGGGGCGAGAAGCTGGCGCACCTCTTCCAACTCCTCTTCGAACATCAACATGGGGTCTGTGATGGCTCGGGTTGATATCGGCAACACCCTAGCGGGCAAGAGATCGCTCAGCTTCTCCTGGAACACGGCGTCCACGACGTCGCGGAACAGGGTCACGCCGCCCTGGGCGTGCAGGTAGAGCTGTGCCTCGGAGAGATCGACCAGGTGATGCTGAGCGGCGTCTCGAAGGCCGTTTATGGCCTGTAGGACAAGAGCCTGCTCATCTGTGAGGAACTGGACTCCGGGCGTTGACAAAGCCCTGCGCACGCAAGCGTCGAACCCGATGGTGTTCTTCTCGCGCGGCTCCCGGATCCTTCCGCCGCGGTGAAGGATCGAAGCCTTGAGGAGCATCTCAAAGGCATGGTCCAGCAGGATCAGCACCGCATCGCCTCGGCCAAGGTCCCAAGGACGATTGAAGTGCTCGACGCTGAGGGTGAGCGAGGCAACGGCCTTGTCCTTGAGCAGCCTCACTTCACGCTTCACGGCGATCTCTCTCAGCGTGGTACCTGTACCGCTCGAACAGGGCCGCCTCACGCTGCGCAGAGTCCGGTTGGCGAAGGCCGTAGAGCTCATCGACTACGGCGTCGAGCTTTCGATGTGCCATCTCCAGTTCGACGGGCATACTTCTCGGTTCATAAAGCTCGGCCAGGCTGCGGCTCGCCCTCAGCGGCGAACGCACGGCAATCAGGTGCTCGGTAGCCACCGTCAACCGACCTCTAGCCGGCTCGTCCAAGTCCGGCCAGGGGTACGAGTTATAGGCGAGGTCGGCTGTGATCGTCGGGTCGGACTTTAGCCGACCACCGACCGTCCGGATCCATGTTTGATACATCTGCGATTGCAGTAGCCCGAGCAGCCACGTCTCCGCGGGGTACACAATGGTTGCCTTATTGGAGGCGACGGTGCCCTCGTCAAAGACTTCGGCAGGGATCCAAGTTCTCGAGTCTGTCGAGTTCTGCGGAAGAGCGATGTATGCCCCTCGTGGGTGCTTGCGGTGTGTGAACAGGTGGGGCGGTGTCTCCCTGAACGCCTTTGTGGGCGACTTTGCGCGGGCAGCAGACACGATCGCCAGACGTTCGGAGATCCGTCGGGAAGTCAGTGCCCCGTTTGAAGCCGAAGTCAGCCAGAGGCACCACTTCCATTTGTCATGTAGCAGTTCCTCGGCGCCCATGTAGCGCTTGACGAAGGGAGCGGCCACGGGGTCATCGCGAAACGACTGCACCTCCTCCTGTGTGATTAGGAGGCCGGCGCCGTCCGTTGGCTGGGATCCGACTGTCATTCGTGGGAGGCCCGACAGGAAGGGGTGCCGACGAGGTGGGATCTCGACGTGATGGGCAGGGGCCAGCCACCAATTGGCCACTACCTCTTGACGTGGGCCACCGCCGTTCTCGGCGAAGAGGGTTACGGAACGGGCTGGGACTGAGCGGAAGCCGATGATGACGACGTGTACAGCGGCCTTGCCTTGAGCGTCCGAGTCCCAGGCAAAGGTGCGGTACGCGAAATGAATGTAGGCGCCAAGCCGGGTCATCAGCGGACCCATGACGCGGGCCTGCTCGCCCTGCGTGATGCTGTTCGTCGCCACAAATGCAACACGGGCTCCGGTCCTGCGGCTGGCCTCGGCACCCTTCGCGAACCAGGCGCACACGTAATCAACGCGTCCCACGCGTAGACCGTTGGCCTCCGGCATGCTGTTGTACAGCGCGGAGCGCTCCGCGGCCTGGTCCGGCGAGAGTTTCAGGCCACCGCGGAACGGGGGGTTGCCGGCAATGAAGAGTTCGCCGCCGCCATCAACCAGTGAGGGCCAATCCACGGCCAGGGACGGCGAGATCGTGATCGTGGCTTCGCGCTGGAGAGGTAGCCGTTCAGGGGCTTGCCCGAAGCGCTCCTGCAGATTGAGGTCGCACTGTCGGTCCATCATGAACATGGCGGTCTCGGCGATGCGCGCCGGCCACTCGTCGATCTCGATACCGTAGAAGTGGTCCAGGGTGACTTTGAGGTCGGACTTCGCGTCGAGCGAGAGCTGGTGCTTATCGCGGAGGTCGTAAAGGGCTTCCATGACTTGGAGCTCGATGGCGCGGAGCTCTCGGTAGGCGACAATTATGAAGTTCCCGCATCCGCACGCGGGGTCCATGAACCGGACATCGCCGAGGCGGTCCCAGAGCTTGTTGAGGGCGTTGACCTTCTTCTGGGTGGTGTCGCGGGCAAGGGCCGCCGTCAGCTCATCCCGGAGCTCGTCCAGGAAGAGCGGGTTGAGCGTCTTAAGGATGTTCTCTTCTGATGTGTAGTGCTCGCCGAGGGCGCGGCGCGTCTCCGCGTCGCGGACCGACTGGAACATCGAGCCGAAAATGGCGGGGCTGATGCCCGACCAGTCGACGGCGCACGCGTCGAGGATGGCCGTGCGGAAGTCCTTGCCCAGGGCCGGCAGGTTGATCTTCTCGTCGAAAATTCCACCGTTCACGTACTTGAACCCTTCGAATCCGGTCGGCACCTCCTTGGGCCGGGGCGTATCGAGGAATGTGAAGAGGTCGTTGAGCACGCGGGCAAGGTCGGAGCCGTCGGGTCGTGTCTCGTGCTGGATGACGTTGCGGAAGGCGTCGGTCTGCCACATCTCGGTGTCGTCGCCGAACATGAGGAACAGGATCCGGGCAAGGGTCACCGAGATCTCGTGATCGCGCCTCTTGGGGTCCGTGGAGGCTGGGTATGCCTTCTCGACTGCCCCGTACATGTTCGCCATGAGCTTCGAGGCACGCTTGGACTCGTTCTGAGCCTCTGTGTCGAAGGCATGTCTGACCTTGCTCAGGACGGCGTTCGCGTCGAGGACGACGTCGAAGGGCATACGGATGATTTCCAGGCGGGCCGCGAACTTGGGGTCGGCGTCGCCCTTCTTGTGGCGGTGGCTGGTCAGACGCGAGGTGACGGACCCGTCCTTGGCTCGCCGCACGGGCCATCGCCAGACCTGCTCCTGATCACCGTCGAAGATGACCAGCCGGTCAGTGCTGGTCTTCGCGATCAGACGATCGAGCTCGGCCTCGAGTGCGGAGCCCGGTCGTTCTTCGCAGACCCAGACCCGGAGGCCCTTGTAGGAGGCGACGTTTCGGGCGCTGATCTTGCTTCCTTCGTCATTGGTCACGCTCACCGTCTGCTTGACGTCTGGTGCGAGCCAGTTGAGGTCCTCGATGAAGACCTCCTGGAAGTCGCCGCGGTCGACCTTTGGGAGAAGGTTCTGGCTCACGTGTCGGTCACTCCAATCGAGCAGACGATGCGCAGCTCGTCGGAATCGCTAGAGCCGATGACGAGGCGGTCTTCGCGGTGCAGACGGTCAAGCAGATCGAGGACGTCCTGGTCGGCGTACTTGTTCCGCAAGGCAATGGACAGCTGGTTCGTGGCGTGCGTAGTCAGCGGGCGCTCATGCAGGGCGTTGAGCGCGTCCTCGGCCTGCTCGGCGTAGAAGGTGCCACCGAATCTTTCCCAGATGCGCTTGCGAACCCCGCGCAGGTTGCCGGCGGCCCTGGCCTCGACGGTCAGAGGGCCTCGTACGAGCTGTGCTTCAAGGTCAAAGTGGTCGTCGCGAAGTGGCGCTGTGGGTGTGGTGGGTTCGGCCTCGAAGACACGCAGCGCCTCAGCGGGGGTGAGGAGGCGTTCGGAGCCGTAGGAGTCGCTCATCGCGAAGGCGTCGATGCCGGACTCGGTACGCACGAAACAGGCGACGCCACCGGCGGACTCGCGCGCGTACCGGTCGCGGGTTGAGTGGATGAGGTCCGGGAGGCTGAGAACCCGCTTGGTGACCAGGGGGTTGCTGTCCTGGGCGTTGCTCCAAGCGAGCCAGGCCTCGCTCACGGCGTCGGCTTCACCCTCGCCGTCGTCATCGTCATCGGACAAGCGCCCGTCGTAGAAGTCGTGCAGGAGCTTGATCTCGTCGTCCGTGCCGAAGAACTGCTCATCGGAGCCGAAGGCCTCGGCCGCGGCGGTGAGCCGAGCACGGATGCGGCGGCGAAGGTGAATCTGCTGCTCGACCTTGTCGTGGGTGATGAGGTACACGTGAACCGTGTCTGACTCCTGACCAACGCGGTCGACGCGGCCGGCGCGCTGGATGAGCCGGATGATCGCCCAAGGAAGGTCGTAGTTGACGATGACGTGGCTGTCCTGGAGGTTCTGTCCTTCGGAGAGGACGTCGGTGGCGATCAGGACGTCGATCGGGTCTTCGGGCTCCTTGACGTCCTCCACGCTGTGGCCCGGGAGGCGGTTGGACCGAGGGCTGAACCGTCGGGCGACGTCGGAAGGGTCGGTGGAATCCCCGGTCGCCCGGCCGACGTTGTCGATGCCCGCCTCCTCCAAGGCGGCGGCGACGTAAGAGGCGGTGTCCTTGTACTCGCTGAAGACGAGAACCTTCTTGCCCTCATGCTCGCCACGCAGGAGATCGACCAGCGCGTTGACCTTGCTATCCCGGGTTGAGTCCCACGCGCCGAAGCGGGTCAGAAGGGTGCCGATGAGCTCGTTGTCCTTGACCAGGTCGTGCCGCAGGGTGCTCTTGAAGACGGTCGAGTTGAGCCACTTCGTCTTGGCCGGCGCGCTGTCGCGCAGCTCCTGGTACCGGCTCGCCAACGATCCACCCAGAGGCTCATCGCTCTCCAGGTCTTCGTCACTCACGGTGATTTGACGATCGGTGAAGCTGCCCAGCGGGACCTGGAGCTTGTTGTCGATGGCATAGATGAACAGCTCGTTGCGGGCACGCTGCCGCTGCAGGGAAAGGATGAAGGAGTGGCCCGAGGATGAGAGGCGCTTGAAGAGCCCGACGCGGACGAACCCGCTGACGTTGCCGCGGCCGGAGCGGATGTCGTCGAGGTACTTCCTGTCCTCGGCCGTCTTGGATGCGCGGGGGTCTTCGTAGTCGGACAACCGGTAGCGCGGAAGGGTAAGCCGGGCGATGGCATCCAGCGTGGTGTCGTCCTCCATTTTCGACGCTGGGTCGTCGTCGCCGAAGGCATGTGTCAGGGGGTGCGGGATGCGGGTGGGGAAGAAGAACTCGGTCCCGTCGGCAAACTGCAGATACTCGCGCATCTGAGTCGTCCCGTCGGCCAGGGTGACGGTTCTCTTCCGTGCGGACTTCTTGATGAAGCTGCGGGTTCGACGGACCAAGTGGTCGGACATGAGGCGGCGCCAGTCGTCGGCTTCCTCGGACCTCTTGAACGCATCCAGAGTGTTCGTCTTGCCGTCGACCTTGTCCCCCAGGGTGGGGTCCTTCGCCATGGCTGCGGAGGGAACGATCCCTAGGTCATCGTCCTCGTCGATGTACAGCGCGAGCTGGTTGGCGACGTCAGCGAACGCAAGGTTATAGGGCGTGGCCGTCAGCAGCAGGACCTTGCTGGAGTTGCGGCGAACGTAGTCGCGGATAGCCTCATGTGCTTTAGTTGTGTCGTTGCGCAGGTTGTGTGACTCGTCGCAAATGACGAGCTTGAACAGCTTGAGGTCGGGAAGGACCTTGTCGGCCATCGAGTAGGGAACGACCTTGGCGCCTTCAACCCCGTAAGCCTCAAGGTGTTCCTGCCACATTGTCTCGAGGTTCTTCGGGCAGAGGACCAGCGCGCTGTAGTCCTCGGCGGCCTGCAACATTAGTGCGGTCGCCACGGCGGTGAGGGTCTTACCCAGGCCGACGACGTCGCCGAGCATCGTGCCGCCCCGCCGCACGATGCGACGCGCGAGGGTGCGTACAGCAGTGACTTGGTAGTCCAGCAGCAGGTCCTGCATGGACTTGGGCAGCACGTAGCCGAGCCCGTCACGCGCGTCCTGGGACAGCGCGTGGCAGACCTTCAGGTACACCTCGAACGGAGTGGCCTGTTGCTCCCCTGACCAGGACTCTTCAATCAGCTCGATGATCTCCTTGGTGATGACCAGGGAGTACTTGTCGTTCCAGCGGTCCTCGAACCATTTGGCGAGCTTGGCGTTCGCGTCCTGCTCCGCGACGTCGATGTTCAGTTCGAGGTTGTTGAATAGGCCGGCGCCGGTGAAGTTGGAGGAGCCGACGTAGGACCAGAGCGGAACCGGCCCGGCGCCGCCCCGCAAGATGTAGGTCTTGCCATGCAGTGGGCGCCGGGTGAATACGCGGATCTGGACGCGACCAGACTCCAGCTGGCGCTTCATCAGCCGCAGCGTCTCCTGGTCGCTCTTGGTAGGCAGCCCACGCATCAGCTGGGTGCGCAGATGCCGGACCAAGCGCTCCTTCTGCTCCAAGGCCTTGCTGCTGTCGTGGATCGATGCTCCTGGACCGTCCTCGGAGAGCTCGGACTGGAGCGAGTCCAAGATCGCCTGAGAGTCCGACGGCGCCACCATGCCCACAAGCACCCGGGCCACTGCCGCGGTACCCGTCTCATGCTCCTTGCCCTCGATGACATCCCCAAGGTGAGACCATCCCCGCAGGTCGAGATACCCGGTCGCGACGTCGACGCTCGAGTAGGAGTCGCTGAAGTGCTGGCGCAGGGCTATCCCCAGCTGGCTCTCGGCAGTGAGGTTATCGAAGATCGTTGGCACGTCTCGATCCTGCCCTACCCCTCTGACCCCACCTGGGGGCGGTACTCCAGTGTCAGTGGTTTCGGGCACGCTTTGCCCATGAGATTGCGACGTTTCCCGGCCGAGTCGCAGTCCCTCTATGCGTGGTTCCTGCATGTGGGGATGCTTGATGCGTTGTTCGACGACGCGGCTCGTAGCCGCATCGTCCGCCGGGCTCGGCAGAGAATCATGTCGGGCAACGCGGACGCCTACACAAGAGAGCTAGAGAAGTGGTTGGCGGTGCACCCGGTCCAAGCTCTCGATATGGCGATAGCCACCGAGCAGTGCCACCCGGGAGTTCTGGTCTGGTGTGAACTGCCGTTTCATTGGAGCGAGGTTGCCTCGGAGAGGCGACGGGTTGACCAGGGTGAGACCGATCTGCGCAGCTCGTTTCACAGTGTCATCGAAACCAGCCATGGCGCCGCGGCGGTCCACGGCACATTCGATCCCAGCCGGCTGACTTGCTCGACAGCGAACAGTGAACTGTCCGGCGTTCGAACCCAATACATGCTCGCGCAGGTGGCGGGGTGCCTACCTGGTGACATCGAGCTTCGGCCTGTAGCCATTGGAGCTCGACTCCTCAGTGAGGTGGGCGGCTGGGTGGATCGGCTGGACCGACCTGGCGGCGGGCAGCGTTTCGCTCCCGATGAAGTCGAACAATTTAGGAGCGTGGACTTTGCCCGGGCTCCTCGCGTTGAGGACTTGGAGGTCATGCGAGCCATCCCTGAGGCGGAGGTGAAGCGGACTCTGGCATTTGTGCTCGGCGAGCCGGTCGTTCCTAAGGACTGGGGTGGGGAGCAAAGTGACCTCTGGACTGCGCGGCTGCGGGTGGCGGGGCGGTCCTACACGGCGGCGTTTCTGCTGAAGGGACCTGCGGGAGGCACGTTGGCTCGGCCAATGACAATCGGTATGCTCGGTAAGAACGGCGATCAGCTACAGCGTTTGGCAAGCACCCCGGCCGAAGTCTTGGTGGTTCAGCACTGTCATGAAGTGAAGCCAGAAGTAGTGAGCATGCTGCGTAGCCTGGCTTCTGACTTCCGCCATGTCCGGCATTACATGGTTCTCGATGGCTACGACACTTTCGCGATCCTTGAACAAGCGCGACCGTAGGGAGAGGCCACGGACTCTCTTATCGGGCCAGCGACGTAGAGCCGCGACTCTGATGGGTGAGGGCGTGGGGCGCGCCACGTAACTACGACGCCGCGGGGGTTGTGCCGAGAAGCTTCGTTCGCCGAGCGCAGCAAGGGCTTGCCATCGGACCGGGAACGGCGAAGGCAAGGTGCGCCCAAGCGCCGCCTGGAGGTCGCAGCCGCTGCCAAATGCCGCCAACTGTTGCCAGCGTCCGTTATCTCTCGCGTTTTGGCGCGACCAAGCCGCAGCCGGCGGTCCAAACGCCAACCCCGCTGGAGGTGAGCGAGTCACTGTTGGCGCCGGCCGAAACCGGAGAAGTCTTGACCGCCTCGGCCAGCAAGGGGACTGGACGCGACGTCCCTCCCAACCGATCCAATGTCGCCCCGGACGAACGAGTCGGTGTTTGGCGCCGAAGCTCGGCCCTGAGGGTCAGCGCCGACCGTGATCAGGTCCGACCGGTTCGCACCACGAATTTGTTGCCTTGCTGCGTGGACCGTCCTGCGCAGAAGTCGGCTCATCGCCACCCGTAACCAGGGCAATTCCGAAGAGCAGGATCCCTGCGACGATCAGCGGCGCATAGATCGACGTGACGGACCACGAGAAGTAGGACTTGTTGCGCAACCGGAGGTTCCGGATCACGGCGAGATCCATTGAGAACGACTCGACTTCGTTGCGCGCCACAGCGTCATATAGGTCTCGAAAACACCGCTCGTTGTGCAAGTACATGCCGTCCGCTATCGACAGAGCAACCACTGCCACGACGCCGAGGACGATGAGCAGTGCGTTCTCCCGCACCAACGCGACGCCGAAAATCGCGGCCGCCAGCGTGATGGCCCAGCCTTTGGTCGCTGCCGATGAAGCGGCCTGCCGCGCCACGACCGCCTGAATGATGTCGAGGTGCTTGCGGCGGTCTTCGCGGTCCTGGTCGCTGGCGAGGTCATAGGGCATAGAGGCTCACAGCTTCTCGGTGATTCGTTGTTGCGCACGGTCCAGTTCCGCTTCCGTCCAAGGGCTTCCCGCAGGCCAGAAGTCCCCGATCGGATCGTCGTACCAGCGCGGGACAAGGTGGATGTGCAGATGCTGAACGGTCTGCGTGGCGGCCTCGCCGTTGGACTGGATCACGTTCAGGCCATCCGGTCGAAGCGCTGCACGTAGTCCATGGGCGACGCGCAAAGTGGCTTCAGTGAGCAGTGCGCCCGTTGCAGAGTCAAGGTCCCACACGTTCCCGATGTGCCGCTTGGGCACAACTAGGACGTGACCGACCACGGCTGGCTCACGGGGGAAAAACACCAGCACCTCGTTGGTGTCGAGGACGAGCCGCGCTGCTGACTCACCGCGAACGATCGCGCAGAAAGGGCAACAGTCTTGCGGCGCTGTCTCAAGGGTGGCGTCATCTGTCATGGCCTCTTGTAACCCTTCGCAATCCAGCTGTCGAGGTTCGCCTCGATGCTCGCATAGACCTGCTTGCTGTCCTGCCCGGACGGCGTGAATACGGGAACGAAGTCCGCGAACGTCTTGGTGCTGTCGGAAAACCCGAACAGTGAGAACGGGTTCGTTCCCGCAGTCGAAGGACGCTGGTTCGAGTCAAGCAGGCCATGAATGCGAATCCCGAGGAGCGGCTTACGCGTGTCCCACGCCTTGCGGATCTCGTACTTGACGAACTTGCGACTGGCGGTCTCAGAACCGATGAGGACGACGACCGCGGCCTTTCGGGCCATCTCCTTGTCGATCCACTGATGTACCGCTGCATCACCCTGCTTCTTCACCGCCTCCCAGTTCTGGGCGGGCAGGATCTCCTGACCGGCGATGGCGCCCATGCGCAAGATCTGCGGGACTGCTGAAGGTCTGGTTGACACTTCCGGTGTGGTGTTTCAGGCCGCGTGAGCGGCATGGTTGATGGTCTCAAACTCGACCGGGGTGAGCTTGCCGAGGGCGCGTTGCCGGCGCCGGCGGTGGTAGGTGCGCTCGACCCAGGTGACGATCGCCAGGCGCAGCTGGTCACGGGTCTGCCAGCGGCGGCTGTTCAGGACGTTCTTCTGGAGCAGGGAGAAGAAGCTCTCCATCGCGGCATTGTCCGCCGAGGAGGCGACACGGCCCATCGACCCCTTCAGGTGATGTTGGCCGAGGGCGGCGACGTAGGTCCGGGAGCGGAACTGAGAGCCCCTGTCCGCGTGGACCACGCACCCGGTGACTCGTGCGCGGCCTCGGCGGGCCACCGCCATCTCCAAGGCGTCAACCGCGAGGTGCCGGGTCCTGTGGGAGTCAATCGAGTAGCCGACGATCCGGCGGGACCAGACGTCTTTGACCGCGCACAGGTACAGCGTGCCCTCGCCGGTGGGGTGCTCGGTGATGTCGGTGAGCCACAGCATGTTCGGGCCGGGTGCGGTGAAGTCCCGCTCGACGAGGTCGTCGTGCACCGGCGGGCCCGGCTTCTTGGACCGGCCCCGCTTCCTCGCGTGCGCGGAGACGATCCCAGCCTGCGAGCAGACCTTCCACACCCGCCGCTCGGAGACCTCGTGCCCGGCGTCGGCGAGCTCGTCGGCGATGAACCGGTACCCGAACCCCGGCTCCTCGGCGTGCACCTCGAAGGCGGCGTTGGTCGCGTACGCGTCGACCAGGTCCCGCTCGGAGACCGGGACCGCCCGCCAGGAGTAGAACGCCTGCCGGGAGAAGCCCAGCAGCCCGCAGGTCACCGCGACGGGGATGCCGTCGGCGGCAAGGTCCAGGACCAGCGGGAAGGTCATTTTGGGGACTGGCCCAGCTTCAGGTTCGCCTGGGACAGGTACGCGGCCGCTCGGCGCAGCACCTCGTTCTCCTGCTCCAGCGCCCGGTTGCGTCGCTTGAGGTCTCGCAGCTCCTCGGAGTCGGCCCGCGTGACGCCAGGACGGATCCCGTCCTCGACGTCAGCGGCCCTGAGCCAGTTCCTCAAACACGACTCGGAGATCCCGAAGTCCCTGGCCAGTTGCGCGATCGGGGTCTCGCCCTTGCGGGCGACCGCGACCACGTCCTCACGGAACTCCTTTGGATGGGGTGCAGGCATGTCGACATCCTCCCAGCGGGACCTCCTCGGCCCCACAGATCAGGTGTCAACCGAACCTTCAGCAGTCCCCCCCGGGCTCTGCTCGCAAGCTGTGACCAAACCCCAAACTTGAGGGGCCGCTCGAGGTGAACGCAGTCTGGAGCGCGTCTCGACCTACGACATGGCCACCTGGTGCCGGTAGGCCCGGAACTTCCGGCGCACCTGATCTGTCATGTGTGGACGGGACCCCTCAACTCGCGCGGGGCTGACGCCAGCCTTGGTGGCCGGCCAGGATCTCCGTGGTGCGTGCGGCGAGCTCGGGTGGTACGCCTTCGTCGTCGGTGCGGTTGCAGACCTCGTCGCGCACGATGCGCTGGGCCTCGGCCGCGTTGCCTTCCGCGGCGGCGACGGCGGCCATGTCCAGCCGGGCGATCTCCTCGTGCGGGGCGACGGCGATCGCGGTCTCGGCAGCCAGCCGGGCTCCGCTGAGGTCGCCCGCGGCCAGGGCGTGCACGGTCACCACGTGTGCGACGTCGACGATCCCGACGAGCAGCTGCTCGTCGGGTCGGTCGCCCTCCAGAAGCCAGGCCCAACCTCCCCCTGCCTCACGCTCGAGGGGGTAGTCGAAGGGCCGCCCGCCGACGAGGCTGAGGGCTCGCTTGAGGTCCTCCACACCGGCCGCTCCGCCGCGGGCGGTGCCGCGCACCCGCAGCCGGCGGAAGAGGTCGGCGTCGGTGAGTAGGTCCAGCACCTGGTAGACGGGGGTGTCGCGGATCGCGGCGGCCGGGGCCAGCCGGGCGTCGGGCAGGTGGGGCTGGCCGGTGCGGGGGTTGATCCCGAGCCAGTCACGGATGGTGTTGACGTAATCGCGGGCCTTGGCCTTGGTGATGGAGAAGGTCTGTGCGACCTCGGCCGAGGTTGCTCCGTGACGGCGCAGCGCGATGAACGCCAGCATCTCGGTCAGGTAGGGCTTGCGCTTGGTCAGCGGCTTGCCGCGGGTTGTGGCACGGACCGGGCCGAGGAGGTAGAGCCGGGGCAGGGCACAGTCCTGGTGGAACCACATCGCCAGGTCCTCATCGAGGGTGGGGTCGGCGTCCTCAACCTGGGTGCGGGTGGTCTCCGGGACGCGCGGTGCGAGGGTCTGCAGGTCGGTGCTGGTGGTGGCGGCGACGGCCAGGTAGGTCTCGTCGTCGGCCTCGAGCAGGCTCCGGCTGGGCTCGTGGGGTCCGGCGGGGTCGGTGCGCGGCAGGGCGTGCTCCGCCCGCAGGGCTCCGGCCTCGTCGGCCAGGGCCTGCCATCCCTGGGTGGCGCTCTGGTCGACCGGGACCGGGACCTCGTCGACGCTCTCGCTGGCTGCCAGGAGCGCGGCGCACCCCTGCGCCTCGTCAGAGGTGAGTCCGACGGCCATCAGGTCCAGACCCGCGGCGGGCAGCCTGAGCCTGCCGTCGGCGGAGATCTCCAGGACGGTGCCGGGGGCGTTGTTGCGGTGACCGCGCAGGACCACCGAGGTGGCGGTGTGCCCGGCGTGGGCTGTGACGACCTCGACGAGCTGGTCCAGGGCGGGGTTGTCGTTGACGGCGTCGACGAGCAGCAGCCGGGCCGGCCAGGTGTCGGCGCCGGCCTGGTGAGCACGTGCGGTGGCGGCGTCGGTGCCGACGTCGCGGGCGCGGTCGATGGTGTGGACGCTGTCGGCGAGCATCTCGGCGATCGGGTCGTGGGAGCGGTCGGTGGGGTCGTAGGCGCGGATGCGGTCCGGGTTGAGCGGGGCGAGCTCGGTGGCAACGCCGACGCAGGCGACGTCGACGCCGGCGGACCAGGGGTTGCACGCGATCTCGGCGGCCAGGTACCGGGCGAAGTCCTCGCCGTAGGTGGGGTCTCCGGTGATGGAGACGTTGAGGTCCTCGACGTTGAGCAGCCACAGCTCGTTGTCGTCGCCTGAGCCGATCGTCACCAGGAGCGGGTAGGGCGCGGGCTGGTCCGTGGTGTCGGGTCTGACGAGCTCGACGGCGGTGTCGGCCGGCAGCCTCCAGTGGTAGCCATCGACGGTCCCGGTCCATGGCTCGTCCAGGGAGGAAGGGTTGCTCAGGTGCAGGACGACCGCGGTGTCGGTCAGCTCGACCGCGGCGAGCTCGGGTAGGGGCCGGTTCGTCGCCGCGCACGAGGAGGCCAGGCGCCTCAGCACGGTGTCCATGTACTCCACGGTGGGGGCGCTGGTCGCGCCGATGGTGACGACCGTCTTCTCCACCGGCCCCAGAACCTGTCCGGGGGCGGTCATGGTGTGGCCCGGCCGGCGGTGACGGAACTGTGCCCTACGCCGGCGGCGCAGCAGCAGGAGCATCGACCCTGCCAGGAGCGTCCCAGATCCACTGAGCCCGGCCAGGACCCAGACGGGCGTCGCGTCGGACGCGTCGTCCTGGAGTTCCTCTGCCGGCGCTGAGATCGACGGGTCCGGCGCCTGACTCGGCCTCACCGAGGGCTGGGTGGGAGCAGTGGTCGGCGAGGAGCCGCTCGCGGTGGTGGTCTCCGGCGCCGCGTGCGGCGCGGGCCGGGACGCCGTCTCGCGGCCGCTGGCACGGGGTGTGCCTGTCGTGGCGGGCCGAGGTTCGGCGACCGAGGGCAGGGTGAGGGTCCAGCCGACGGCGATCTGGTTCGGGTCGCTCAGCCGGACCCCGCCAGGCTGCTCGGTGTCCTTGGAGAGCTCGTAGATCTCCGGCCAGCGCTCCAGGTCCCCCAGCTCGCGCTGCGCGATGCCGGAGAGGGAGTCCCCTTCCATCACCGTGTAGAGGCGCGTGGTGCCGGCGCGAGGTTCAGCGACCGCGGGCAGGGTGAGAGTCCAGCCGACGTCGATCTGGTCCGGGTCGCTCAGCCGGACCCCGCCGGGCTGGGCGGTGTCCTTGGAGAGCGCGTAGATCTCCGGCCAGCGCTCCAGGTCCCCCAGCTCACGCTGCGCGATGCCGGAGAGGGAGTCCCCTTCCATCACCGTGTAGAGGCGCGTTGCCGAGGATGTGGGGCTCTGGCTGCGTGGTGGTGTCGTCGTGTGTGGCCCGGCGCTGGCCGCGGTGGGCGTTGTCGCGGTTGCGCTCGGTGCGGCGGCTGGGACGTCTGCTTGCGCGGTGTCGGCGGTGGACAGGCTGGTCGAGCCCACGACGAACAGCAGGGCTGCTGCCGTGACGAGCTGTTGGGCTGCTCCTTGGGGGAGGGCGAGGCCGGGGAGGTGGGGTGCTCGCACCCCTCGGACGCGACCGGTGAGCTCGAACACGATGCTCAGGGCCAGGAGCGCCCAGGCCACCCAGCCGACGAGCGTCACTGCCTGCAGGAACAGGGTGCCGTCGTCGGGGCTAGTCAGCGCAGCGAGGACCTGGCTCACGCTCGGGACGGACGACGGGACGGGGTCGGCGCCGACGGCGAGCAGGGCGAGGGGAAGCCCGAGGAGGATGCCCAGGAGCAGCCCGGTGGCTGCCAGCCCAAGGAGTCGTTGTCGGATCACTGTCGGCTCCCGTTGACGGCGCGGTTGACCTCGACCTCGGCGCGCCCGGTGACACGCAGCTGGCGCACTCCGATGATCGAGAGGAACTTGGTGGTGTAGACGATCTGGGTGTCGGCCACGACGGTGGTGCCGCCGCGGACCCGGCTGGAGCCGCTGACCTCGGGCACGCTGGACAGGTAGGTGTTAGCCGCCGCCACCGCGGCCGACGGGTTCAGCTCAGCGGCCTCCCCTCGCACCGCCGCAGCGCCTTGGAGCTGTTGGCCGCCGGCCCGGGCCGCTTCGGAGGCCAGGTCCTGGGCGCGCTGCTTGGCCAGGACCCGACCGGAGAGGTCGACGGCCAAGCCGACCATGAGCACCAGGCTGAGCGCGGTCGTGATCATCCACACGGTGACCGATCCACGCTCGGCGACCCGGTGCCGCTGCTCATCGCACATCGTCGTTCACCGCTCTCGGTAGGTGTCCAACGGCGAGGCGACGGACGCGGTGATGTTCATCGCTCCGGGCAGCCCAGGCAGGAGCCCGGCCAGGTCCAGCCGGCAGGTGACGGTGGCCTGCACCGACGCCGGTGTCCCGACGGGCCGGGCGAAGCCAGAGGTGTCGACTTTCGTACTCGTGGTCAGGCACCTGGTGCTCTGGGCCTGCAGGCTGCTCTGTGCCGCAGCCTGCGCGGAGGACCCTGCGGCTGCTTGGGTCCGAGCGATCGAGGCGGCGCGGGCCCCTTCGGCGGCCGCGGCCTCGACCGCCTGGTGGGCCAGGGCGACCCGGCCGCCGGCGACGATGAGGCCGAGGATCAGCCCGAGCGCGGGGACCAGGATGACGACCTCGATCACCGCAGCGCCGCGCTCCCGGCGCGCAGCGTTGCCCTTCATCGCGTGATCCGTTCGGTCGGGGCGGACGCGCTCTGCGTGACCCTGGGAGTCCATCCCGGGACCACGGACATGGTCGTCGCGGTCACGGTGATGGTGGCGGAGGACGCAGTGCGTTGCGCCGTGACGCGCACTCCCTTCAGGACGCCGTCCCCACCGGCGGCGGCGACGAACGCTGTCGCCGCAGCGCGGCCGGAGACCGTCGTCCCGTTCTGCGCAGCGGCCGCTCGGGCACCCTCCTGCGCCGCGGCGATCGCGACGGTCCGCCCGTGGGAGAGCATCGCGGCCTGAACCCCGAGAAACAGCAGCGTGAACAGTGTCGGCATGAGCACGACGATCTGGACTGTCGCGACGCCGCGTTCGTGCTCTCCCGCGCGACCGGGTCGGTCAGCGCGCGAGGGCATCGAGCGGCGGTGTGACATCGCGTCAGCGGATTCCGGGGATCTTGCCGTTGATGTAGGCGGTCAGGGCGGCGTACACGATGCCGGCCAGGAGCAGCAGGGCCACCGCCCAGAAGACGATCTCGAGGGTGGAGGCTCCGCGCTCGTCGCGCTGGGCGTGCGTGGGTGTGAGCCGCTCGCGCAGACGCACACCGGCGGTGTGCAGGGCGGCGACGAGGTATGCGGTCCTCGCGGTTGGCTTGCTGTCCATGATGGTGTCCTTTCGGTGGGTGTCGGTGTTCGCGGTCAGCTCGCGCTGAGCAGCCGTAGCAGCGGCGGCGCCATGAGCAGCGCCAGGAAGATGACACCGAGCAGCGAGCCGGGGAGGTACATGCGTTCCTCGACCTGCCCGGCCTCGGCGAGCTCTGCGCTGAGCAGGGCGCTGCGCACCGAGGCGCTGCGGGCGCGCAGCTGCCGGTACACCTGGGAGCCTTCGTCGTTGGCCAGGCGCATCGTGTCGGCGATCTCGGCCAGCTCGGGCAGCCCGAGGTCCTCGGAGAGCTGCTCCAGGCAGTCCCAGGGTGGCTGTCCGTTGTAGCGCGAACGGGCAAGCTCCTCGCTGATCCGGCGGAAGATCCACGAGTCCCCGACCTCGGCGGCGTTGCTGAGCGAGACCACGGTCCCGGCGCCGGAGTTGCGTTCCAGCGCGCACAGTTCGATGAAGGCGCTCAGGGCGCGTGCGCTTTCGGTGCGGGCCCTCTTGGCTTCCTGGCCGATGTCGCGGGAGGGAGTCATGAACAGCACGGTCGAGAGCAGGAGGGTCGCCCCGACGGGGACCACGAACGGGATGCGCAGGCCGATGAGGGCGAAGAACCCCGTCACGGCGGTGGGCAGGACCATCCCGAGCAGCCCGTAGAGGACCTTCTTGCCGTAGAACTGCGCCCGTGTCTTGCGCACCACCGCCAGGTCGCGGGCCGGTGGGACCCCCAGCAGTCGGGTCGGTAGGGTCCGCTCCGCCCACAGCCCGAGCCGTTCCTCGATGTCGGGGTCGACCGAGGCGGTGGGCGCTCCGGAGCGCCGACGTGCGGGCGGGGAGAGGCGAGCGAGCACGTCACCCAGGTCTGGCTGGACAGGGACCAGGGCGTAGGCGATGCCGGCGACGCCGAGGCCGACGACCAGGCCCAGGGCGAGGGAGATCTGCAGGGTGGTCATCGCGCCTCCGCCTTGGCGTGAGCGCCGAGGAAACGGGGCAGCGGCTTGCCCTCAGCCATCTTCCGCATCCAGAACAGTGCCCCCGCGTAGGCCAGCAGCAGGAACACCAGGACGACCTCGCCGATCGGGGTCGTATACGGCTCGACGTAGTCACCGGTGAAGGCCAGGACGACCAGCACCCCCAGGGAGAAGAGGGTGACCAGTCGGGCGCTGCCGCGCGGCTTGGCCCGGCCGGCCTCGATCTTGCGGCGGGAGGCCACGTCCTCGGCGACGGACTCGGCCACGCCCTGGAGGGCGCTGGCCAAGGAGCGGTTGCGGCGCCGGGCGGCGAGGATGAGGTTGGCCGCGACCAGGTCGCCGGTGACGTCGTCGAGGTCCTCGGCGAAGGCCCGCAGGGCCTCCTCGGTGTCCCAGCGGGCCCGCAGCCGGGCCACCAGCGTGGCGACCTCAGGTTTGATCGGCTCCGGGGTTGAGCGCAGCGTCGCCGTCAGCGCCTGCTCCAGACCGATGCCGGCCCCCAGGACCCCGGCCAGGGACCGGGTCCACTCCTCCATCGCCTCGACCCGGCGGATCTGCGCCGCCGCTGGCGGAGCCGAGAGCAGGTAGGGCAGGACCAGCGCGGCCACCGGCAGGACCACCACGGCGACCACCCAGCCGGTGACCAGGGCCACAAGAAGGCCGGCTGCGACGGCTGCGCCCAGGGTGATGCGGGTGCGCCTGGGGAGGGAGGCCAGCCGCGTGCCGAGCTTGGAGGGGGTTCGCTCGGCACGCGGCCGGGGTGTGTGGGGGCGCAACGCCATCGCGGCCCCGACCAGGCCAAGAACGATGGCGGCGCCGAGCATGATCGGCAAGAGGGTGGTCACGGGGTCCACCCCCCGCGGTCGGCCTCGGCCATGAACAGGCGCGCGTCGAAGCCGTGCTCCGCCAGCTGCTCGCTGACCCGGGGTGGCAGGTTCCCGGTCGCGCGTGCGGGGCCGGAGCTGCTGGGCCCGAACAGGTGGGTCAGGCTGTAGCCGATCTCTCGCTCTCCCGGCTCGACCAGCACGACCTCACTGACCCACCGGCGCAGGACCTGGGTCCCATCGGCGAGGGTCTCCACTCTCTTGCCGAGCTGGACGATCAGATCCAGACAGCCCGCCAGCTTCTCCACCGCCAGGTCGCGGGTGACGTGCGCCCCGTCCTCCATGGCACAGGTGACCAGCTTGCGCACGCACGCCCCGGCGTTCGCGGCGTGCGTTGTCGACAGGGATCCCGTCCCGGACTCCATCGCCTTGATCATCGTCCACGCCTCCGGGCCACGGACCTCACCGACGATCTGACGGGACAGGTTGAAGCGGAAGGAGTCGGTCAGGGCGTCCGAGAGCTCGAACGCGCCGGCGGCCCGCCCGTTCAGCCCGACCTCGCCGACACCGGGGCGGGCCTCCCAGTCCAGGACGATGTCGTGGTTGCCGGTCTCTCCCAGGAACAGCTCGTGCTCGGTCTCGAAGGTGCCGATCGCTTCCTCCCGGGGGATCTCGGCGCACAACGCACGCACCAGCGTGGTCTTGCCGGCGCCCATCGGGCCGGCCACGGTGACGCTCCACGCGGCACGGATGGCTGCGGCCAGGAGGTTGGCGCACGCCGGTGACAGCCCCTCGCGCTCGACCCACCCGCTCAGGTCGTCCACCTTGAGCCGGTGCCGGCGGATCACGACGTTGGGCCGGGAGGTCACCCAGGCCGTCGCCGCCATCCGCGCACCGCCGTCGAGCTTCATGTGCAGGCGAGGGTGAGACTCCGAGAACGGGCGCGGGTTGGACTCGCTGCGGTTGGCCAGGAACCGCAGGAAGTCGATGAGCTCTTCGTCGCTGTCGGCGACCCTGGCACCGGGCACGCGGGAGCCGTCGGTGAGCTCGAGCAGGACCTGGTCGTGTCCCAGCAGGAAGATGTTCTCCACCCGGTCGTCGTCCACCAAGGGCTGCAGTCTCCCCAGCCGGAAGACCGCGTCGAAGACGGCCTGTCGGGTCGCGGTCCGCTCGGCCGGTGTCCAGGACTGCTCCCCGGCCGCGGCGACGTCTGCGCTGTGCTCGCGCAGCACCTCCTCGATCAGGTCCAGCCCGAGTGCCTGCTGCTCGGCTCGGCTCGCACCTGCACCAGGCCGCTCACCATCGCTGTCCCCGCCGCTCCAGGAGCCGCCGAGGGCGCCGGCCAGCCGGGTGGCCACCATCGTGCGGAACATCGCGACCTGGGACCAATCGACCACGGCGTCGGCGGCCTTGAGGTCGACAGGTTCCCAGGTCGGTGAGGGGGCGTCCTGGCGTTTGCGGAGCCGGTCCAGGGCGGCAGGGCGGGGCAGGCTCGTGTGGGCTGTCATGGAGAAGGCTCCCCGCTGACGGCCAGGCCGCACCGCCGGCGCGGACAGCAGCACCGGCAGGCCGGCAGGGTCAGAGCCGTCGGTGCGGTCGTAGATCTCCTCGGTGCTCATCGCGCCCCTCCCCCGGTGACGGACAGCTGTTGGTCGATCTCGCGTAGCTGCCCCGCGATCGCCCCCCGCACCCCGCGGTAGCTGCGCAGCAGGGCCGAGTCCTGCCAGCCGGCCCGGCCGGTCAGGCGAGCCCGCAGGTTCGCCTTCGGGGGCTGGGCCCCGGCGGAGAGGACCTCGGCGGCCGCCGGGTCCCACGCCACTGATCCCAGGACGGGCACCTGCAAGACCTTGGCGACCTCCCCGGCCCGGAACGGGCGGCCCTCCCCCAGCAGCAGCACCCCGAGAGCGGACGACCCTCCCGTACGGGCGAACCGCTCCCTCAAGGTCTCCGCCCACGAGCGTGCCGCCGCCAGGGACACCATGTCCGTCCGGGTGACCAGCAAAGTCAGGTCGGAGCCGTAGATCAGCGGCTCAGGAGAGCCGTACAGCCCGAGGCGCCCCGCGTCCAGGAGGACGTCCTGCCCGGTCGCGTGCAGCGACCGCAGCACCGGCGTCAGCGGCTCCCACAGGGACAGCAGCGTGCGGGCCTGTTCGTGCGATCGGGTGCCCGGCACCCACGATGCCTGCGAGTCGGGCAGCGGCTGGGACACCTGCGGCAGCACCTCGAGCACACCGCCGGACTGCTCGGCCAGTGCCAGGTCGATCATCGCCTCCGGCGGGATGATGGCTCCGCGCAGGTAGCCCGCGGCGATCGCCGACCCGCCGGTCGGGTCGGCCTCGACGAGCAACGCCGGCCGGTGCCAGCCCAACGCCAGACCCAGACACGTCGTTGTCACTCCGGGCGACCCGGCCGCCGAGCACAACACGATCAGGCTCATCAGGTCACCGTGCCCGCGAGTCCAGGACCACGGCCGCGTTCCCCGTCGCCGCCATCGCCGCCAAGGTGGTCGCGTCCTCGGCGGGTACCTGGAGGGTGACCACCGTGGAGGCCCCCTGGCCGGTGACGTCCTCCCCCGTGACGGCCGAGACCACCTCACCCGCGACGGCCTCGACCTCTGTCTTCGCCGGGTTGATGGCCCCCTGCTGACCGGCCGTGGCGACCACCCGGACGAGGTCGCCCGCCATCAGCGCGGTTCCCGGCATGAGGTCCGGTGTCACCGAGACACCCACCAGGGAGAAACCCTCCGCCGGCAGGACCTCGCTGGTCACCGAGCCGGGGGTCAGCAGCGACCCGGACGCAACGTCGACCGCGGCCCGCTTCCCGACGATGTCGTCCAGCTGGTCCGCGGCGACGGTCTGCAGAGACGGGTCGGCACCCACCCAGACCGCCACCAGGTCATCCCCGGAGATCACTGCCCCCCGCTCGATCGTGGACCTGGCGGCCAGCACCGTCGCGGTGTCGCTCGTGGCCTGCACCAGCCACAGATTGCCGAGCGCGCCAAGGCAGACAAGTGCCACCATCGCGGCGAACAGCCCCCAGCGCCGGCGCGGCTTCGGCGGCTGCGGGAGCGCCCCGGCCACCTCGACGGGGACGGCCCCAGCGGGCCTTTGGTGTCCGTTGCGAGACGGTGAGCGGAACGGGGCCGCTGGGCGCGTGCCCTCTCGTTGGGTCGTCATTGCTTCAACACCTGCGCTTCCCCAATCGTCACCTGCGCGGTCTGGGTGAGGTCAACCGGAATGGTTCCGCTCTGCCCGATCCCGGCCCACGTGATCACCCACGAGGACGTGGCCCGCACCGTGTACTCGCCCTGGCGGGTGTAGGTATGCCCACACGTCGGGGAGCTGCTCAGGCCGTGGGAGTCCTGATAGGGCGTGCCGGCGTCACAGGCAATGACCTGTCCATCGCCCATGTCCCACGCGACCTTCGAGACCTTCGCCGTGGCCGTCACGCTGTAAGCCCCCGCGGTCGCCGTACGCGTGATCGGACCGTAGGTGTTCTCGCTCGGCTCCTCCACCCACATCCAGTTCGGAACACCGACCAGCCCGACCTTCCCCGCGTCGGGCTCAGGCACCAGGCCGATCGTGATGGCCCGCAGACCCATTTCGGCGACTGCCCGCTCCGCAAGAACACGAGGGTCCGGCGGAGCCGCCGGACCGGCAGGCTGAGCCGCGGCCCAGAAGTCGTAGTTCCGGGTCCCCTCGATGAACGGGTTGTAACAGCTGTAGATCGCGCCCTCGGGATGGTGGCCCTGCCAGATAGGAGAGTTGGGGGGGTAGTCAGTATGCGAAGGCCCCACGTAGCAACCGAGATTGTTGCTCCAGTATCCGAAGCCGTCCGCACTCTCACAGGGAACCTCCTCCGTGAAGCGGCAGACCGGCGGTTTGTCCCCTCCCCCTGCTCCTCCCCCTCCCCCAGCTCCTCCGCCCCCAGCTCCTCCTCCATCCCCGGGTGTACCCGGATCCGTGACCACAATGACGCACGTGGCTTGGGTTGAGTCCCAGACCGAGCCCGGTGGACAACTGATTGGCTTACCGGCTTCGGCCAGCACCGGAAACAACACACCTGGAACTGAGGCAACCAAGGCCGCTACTAGGGATCTTGCTAGCACTCCTCCACCACATCCTCTTCGGTGACGAAGTAGGTCTCCCTGTCGCGCTCTACTACGAACATGGACCTGACCCGCAGGGGACCCGTCCCGCGAACGGACTTACCGTTCTTATCGACGACGTTGGCCCCGCGGGCGTCTATGCACGCTGATACATCCCAACGCCCTGGACCGTTAGCCTTGACTCTCGCGTCTTCGACACTGACCCTGCCGGTCTGTGTGTACTGCTGCCCTCGGCGCTTGGTAAGGATCTGCTGCCATTGAGTCAGCGCACTCCCCCGAGCCACCGTGGCTAGGTCACTGAGTGAGGTCGAAGGATCTGAAGCCAGATTGTCGAGCATCGCCCAGTACTGCACGACTGTCGCCTGGGCCCGCGCCTGTGGCGAGTTCGAGTCTGTCGGCTTCGCGCTAGGTGACGGGCTAGGACTCGGCGACGCAGTCAAACTCATGGTTGATGTCGGCGACACACTTGGCTCTTGAGTCGGCGCATCTGGACCGCACGCGCCCAAGACGATCGCCGAGACGAGGGCGACTGTCGCGGTAGCGCCTCGAGTGGTTACGTTCATGAGTTCTCCTCAACGGTCTCTAAACCCCTTAAGCAAGCGGCCTCACCACGAGGGGTCAAGCAGCCAGACATACGCTCACTTAGAGCCTAGGCTCTGAGGTACCATTAGGCAACAGGTGCGACACGCCTCTGTGAACGATGTGGGTTTCACTGCACCCCCTCACAAACGTCGCGCGCGATGCACGTGGAGAAGAGTCGGTCAATCGCCGACGCATTCCATGGCACCACACAACCCCGACACCGTCGCGCTGAGCGCCGACTCAGCCCCTTAAGCGCTCGAACTGTCAGAGCCTTGACGGAGGGCCTCTCGGACATCGTCGGCGCTGGCTCCCAGCGCAGCAGCGACCGCGGACACCGTGGAATCGGTGGGCTTGAGCAGGCCTGATGCTTCCCAGCGTTTTACGGTCCCGGGAGACGCATGGATTGCGGCAGCCAGCTCTTCCACCGTGGTGCCGGCGGCATATCGAAGCCACCGTAAGGAAGGGGGGCCCGTAGGTGGCAGGAGCAGGCTTCTAGGCGACACGTGTAACAGCACCGCGACCTGCCTGAGCGCTGCCGCAGACCGAGGACGAGCCTCACCCCGCTCCCAACGCGAGATCCGCTGCCCGTCTGCGACACCAGCCGCCCGCGCGAGCCCACTCTGACTCAAGCCCGCGCGCTCGCGAGCCCTGCGCAGTGCGGCGCCGTCGAGTGCGGGAGCAGTCTCCATCAAGCCAGATCCTATGGTCACCTGCTTGCTACTCGGCGGCTGCGAAAGCAGCTACCAAAACCTGCCCAGCGCCTCGGAATGCTGCATGTCGCTGCTCGCCGTCACAGCAACGGTTGCACGTCAGGACGATGTCATATCGGCGAGGCGACACCTTGCGGCTACTCGGCTCCGTCCTACTGTTGTCTTGCGCCGCGTCGCCCGGCTGCTGGCCTGCGCTGCCAGGTGCCGAGCAAGGGCTCGGCATGACCCTGGTCCGCTGGCCTTGTGGTCTCCGCTGCCGTGCCAACCGCCCCTAATGCGGCTACTTGACGATTGTCGGTAGGGCCGGTGTCTGGCCAGACTCGGTCCAGGTGCTCGGCGGGAGGCTCTCCTAGCGGCTGCCCACCAGCGTGACGGGTGTGGCTCTCTTGCGGTCTGCTCCCGCCGGGTGCCGTTGCCGGCGCGTGGCTCCCGAGGGGACTGCCCTGCTCTCAGTAGCAATGCCCGCCCGGCGTCAACCCGACAACGACGACGGGAAGGGCGAAGGTCATGGCGAGAGTGTTCATCGGGGTCGACCCGCACCGGCTGTCGGCCACGATCGAGGTGGTCGACGAGACCGAGACGGTCCTGGCGACCGGGCGCTTCGGCACCGACAAGGCCGGGTACGCCGCGATGCGCCGGCACGTGGCGTCCTACCCGGAGCGGGTGTGGGCGGTCGAGGGCAGCAACGGCACCGGCCGCCCGCTGGGTCAGCGGCTCCTGGCCGACGGGGAGCAGGTGGTGGACGTGCCGGCGAAGCTGTCCGCGCGGGCCAGGCTGTTGGATACCGGCCACAACCGCAAGACCGACGCCCACGACGCGCACGCCGTCGCGGTGGTCGCGGTCCGCAACCGCAGGTTGCGGGTGCTGTCCTACGACGCCGACCTCGAGGTGCTGCGGATGCTGGTCGACCGCCGCGAGGAGCTGACCCGAGCGAAGGTCCAGGCAGTCAACCGGCTGCACCGGGTCCTGTCCGAACTGCTTCCGGGACAGGCCAAGAAGGACATCACCGTGCTACAGGCCAAGGCCATCCTGGCCTCGGTTCGGCCGCGGGACCAGGTCGGCAAGACCCGCAAGCTCCTCGCGCTGGAGTACCTCGCCGAGATGGCCGCGATCGAGAAGAAGGTCAAGTCCTCGAGCAAGGAGCTCAAGGCCCTGGTCCTCGCCCGCGGTTCGCACCTGATGGACCTGACCGGGGTCGGGCCCGTGGTCGCCGCCCGGATCCTGGCCGACGTCGGCGACGTAGCCCGGTTCACCGACCGCAACCGGTTCGCGTCCTGGACCGGCACCGCACCGCTGGACGCCTCCTCCGGGGAGCAGATCCGCCACCGGCTCTCCCGCGCCGGGAACCGCAAGGCCAACCACGTCATCCACATCGCCGCCGCCTGCCAGATCCGCGTCGACGGACCCGGCCGGGACTACTACCGGCGCAAGCTCGCCGCCGGCAAGACCCGGATGGAGGCCATGCGCTGCCTGAAACGGCGCATCTCCGACGCCCTCTTCCGCCAGCTCCGAGCCGACGCCGTGGCGGGCATGGACGCGGGCCCGCGAGGGCACCGCGGGGCGTCACTCATATCCAGCGCGGCCGGCTTCCACCCGCACACCGACACTTCGGATCAGCCACTTCCCGGACCCGCACCAACGACGCTACCCGCGACCACGACACCACGGAAGACCACCAGCCCCAGGCCCCTCGAACCCGCCACTTGACAACAGAGGGGAGCCTACTTCAGGCGGAACGTTCCCGGTCGAGTCGCTCCAGGATCCAGGAGCGGACGAGCGTTGAGGCGGGGAGGTGCCTGGCGGCGGCGACGCGCTGAACCTCGGCTTCCTCTTCGGCGCTGAGCCGTACCGAGTACACCTTCTGCCGGTTCGGTCGGCGGCCGGTGGTTCCGGCGGGGTACGTGTCGGCCTTGGTCTGCTCGGACTCCTCCCGGAGCCTCTCGGCCAGTGCTGGATCAATCGTCTTGGCCATCATCGTCTCCTTGCTGGTAGAGCGTGAGGTCCGCGCCGGTGGCGGGCCAGGCGTTGATGCCGTGGAGGTCGCCGTCGAGGTCGCGGTAGGCGATCACGACGATCACCCGCCCGGCGGAGCGGGAGTGGCCAATGAACCGAGACGCTCCCATCCGAGACTTCGGGTCCGGTTCGAGCGCGAGGAGGTCGACATCTTGCATGACCTCCTGAGTCCAGTCGGGTTCGATCCTGTCGGCGCCGGGGTAGCGGTCGCCACGCGAGCGGATGTAGTCGATGGCCTCGGGGTCCCACCGGATCTCCTCGGCCATGTGAGAAGTGTACGGCAACGTCGCACGATGTAGTACAGACTCCTTCGGAGTCACGTGGTCAGACGCCGGCGACGTAGGCGGTCAGGAAGTGCACGCCGTGCCTGTCGAGGTTCCCGCGGGCCCGGTCGTAGTGCTCGGTGGTGCGGGGGTCGGCGTGCCGGGCGAGGATCTGCGCGTCCCGTAGCGGTACCCCGGCGTCGAGCGCGTTGGTGATCGCCGCGTGCCGCAGTGAGTGCGGGGAGATGTGCCGCGGGATCCCGGCGGCCTTCGCGATCCGGGCGACCATCCGGTACACGTCGCGCCGGTCGATGGGGTTCCCGCTCTGGGGGCGGAGGATCAGCGGCCCGTCGGCGCGCTCACCGCGGCAGGCCTCGAGGACCCGCAGCACCGGGACAGTGACCGGCATCGTGGCCGGCTTGTTGCCCTTGCCGACCAGGCGCAGCACCCGGTGCCCACGCAGCGTCTCGGCGTAGTCCTCGATCCGCACCGCCGCCGCCTCCGACGCACGCAGCGCGTTGATCCCGAGCAGGAACGCCAGCGCCCCGTGGTGGACGGTGATCGTCTGGGAGACCTGCAGGAACCGGATCAGCTCCAGCCGGTCGAGGCCCTGGGTGCGGGACTCATCGCGGTGGACCTTCGGCAGGCGCGCATAGACGGCGGGGTCGGCCGGGACGAGGCCGTCGATGTGCGCGAACCGGAAGAACCCGCGCACCCCGTGCATCATCGTCACCACCGAGGAGTCCATCAGCCCCCTCTCCCCCAGCCCGCGGATGTACAGCTCCACATGGGCGCGCTGGATCCGGACCAGCGGGTCCAAGCCGTGCCCCTCACACCAGGAGAACCACTCCCGCAGTTGAAACGCGTACAACCGGTGCGTCCGCCCCGAATACCGCGCCAGGTAGGACACTGCCGCCAGCTGAGCGGTCGACATGGTGGACGGCTGGAACGGGAGCACAGCAGTAGAAGCGGACATGGCACACCTCACGCGGCGACCAGTCACTGCCCGCACCCGCCCGCCGCGACAGCGACCGGGCACCCGGACCACGCGAACGCTAGTCCCGACACGCGGCTCCGAACAGACCCGTCAGGCGGCGGACAGACGCAGGTCCGAGCTGGTCCTCCGTCAGCCCGGGGGCAGCGCTGGGTCGCCAATGGCCAGATCGAGACGCATGCCCGCGCTAGCAACCAGCTGCCGCTTGACGAGCTTGATGCCGGAAGAGTTCGCAGACGAATGTTGGCTCAGCAGCCTCGGGCAGACTTTGGGAGTGAAGAAGTACAGCCGGGACGATCAGCGCGCGATGGCCATCTGGGCTCTGGACTGCGCTGGGCGGGTCTTGAACCTGTTCGAGGATGTGGCCCCTGGCGACTCCCGTCCCCGAGCGGCTCTGGAAGCCGGAGCAGACTGGGTTCGGACCGGCGAGTTCAGCATGGCGGTCATCCGAAAGGCCTCACTCGACGCGCATGCCGCGGCGAAGGACCTCAAGGGTCGAGAGAAAGCAGCCTGCGAAGCGGCGCATGCGGCCGGTCAAGCCGTTGCGACCGCGCACGTTCCGCAGCATGCTTACGGCGGGGCTTGGTATGCGTTGAAAGCGATCGCTGCGACCGGCGGAGAAGACGTTTTGCAGCGGGTCGTCGACGAGCGCGAGTGGCAGGCGCGGCATCTCCCCGAGCATCTGCGCGCAGAGATGATGGACCGAATCCAGATCGAGGAGCGACGGACTGGACTTTTTATCCGCCTGGTCAAGGGACACGACTTCTAGCGTGGCCCAGGGTCGGCCCGCGTGAACAGCCCATCCGGAGGCACATGCGCCCGTCATGCGGCGCTGTGACGCGCCTCAACCCGTGCTGTCATGCCGAGGAGCGCGCATTGGGTGCCGGGCCGGCGGGGTCAGCCGTCCAACAGCCCCGCCATGTCCAACGCGCGAAAGAACGAGTAACGCGCAACGCCCTCGAGCCCGGGGAACAACGACTCGGAGGACAGCCCCATGAGCTCCAAATCTCTCAGGGCCAGAGATGCATCCCCCCGAGGCAGCGTGATCTTCGTGATGACCCAGGAGTCATCCTCCCGGCCGGCGGCTGACAGGTTGCCCAGTTCGGCGACCAAATCCGTCTCGGAACTTAGATTCAGAGTGAAGCGCCCCCGTTGAGCTACGGCCCGAGGGTTCTCGTGCGCGATTGTGTTGATCAACTTGACGGTGTGAAAGCCCTTGAATAACTCAGGGTCGGCGTTCAGGATGAATACAGCGCACTCAGAGTCACTCCGTTCCACTCCCATCGAGCCAGCACTAGCAAAGGCGAAGTACGCCGCGACATACGGGCTGCCCGACCAGTCCAGAACGCGAGTCGGAGCGCCATAATGTTGCATTACGCAGATGAGCTCCTCGTGCCCCATGTCTGCCACGCTCCCGAGCAGCGCGCTGCGTTCGCGAAAGACATCGATCATCGAGTCGTATACTTTGGCGCGAAGCCGTCCCGCAACTTGCCCGAAGATCCTGTCAAAACTGGCGATTAGAGGCCAATCCGCGTCTCCCTGCCCGCGAAACCACAGGGTGTTTAGCGCGCGTCCGTTGTGACCATCAGCAAGTACATCGCGCACAAACTCGGTGTACTCGCCCCAGTCGCTTAGGCCGATCTCTTGAGACCATCCTTTTTGAGTCACTCCGCTCCTTCAGTTGGGCCAGACCGGGTGAGGCAGCGTGGGCTGCATCCCCAGCTGCAAGTCGAACACCAATGGGTTCCAGACGTAGTGAGCCACCCCAGAGTGTCGAGGGACTACGAGGCTCGACCCGTCGAGGCTGTCTACCTTGTAGAAGTGCCCACTGCCAGAGGCGTCCACGTATCCAAGTAAACCTTGCTGCCACAGGGTGTCAGCCATTCTGACCTGCTCTGAGTTGAACGACTCCTTGGCCAAGGATTCGATCGCCGCAAGTTCTGTGGGTCCAAAGTGCTCGGTGGGAGCCGCGGCAATGGCCGCGAAGACGTGATCACGCGCTTCCTGAAGGGCGTACATATTTGGCGCCAGAAACACGTGGTCGTAGTCGTGGCGGTACGCGTCCGGCGGAATCGCGTCGCTAAGCGCTTGGTTGGCGCTTTGGACGGCCTGGCGACTCGCAGCCGCAGCACCGTTGGCCGAAACGATCTCGCGGATCCGTTCGGCCGAGGGCTTGCCACCGCTGGATGCTCGGATCTCCGTACACAGATCGTTGCCCATCCGGATGAGATCCCGGGGGACCATACTGGTGTGCCGGATTAGGTACTGGGTTAGAGGTTCGAGTTCCGCGCTCGATCGGCTATTGCGAATCGAAGCCGCGCCGAGCCAAGACTGGACCGAGCGGGACTCGGGATCGCTAAAGTAGTCCTCGGGAAGGGATCGCAGCTTGGCCTCTAGGAGGTAGTCCATAGACGCCCGATTCCAGGACAGAATGTTGATGTGCGTCTTGTCCAAGTAGCGTGCCGCATGCTCACTAACTTTGACTGAGGAGAAGGCGACGTCTCGCAAGGCCATGACGACATGGAGTTTGGCGCGGTAGCGCTCCTCGCGCAGCATGTCCATAACCGTGTAGAACAGTCCGCGCTGACATTGAATCCACAGCGCAGGCGCCCACCGGAAATTCTTGTCCACGTCGTCGATGTAGAGAAATAGTCCAGCGGACTGGCTGAGCACGTCTGCGACGTAGTTGTCGATGTCCATCCAGCGCTTGTCGCTGAGATAGCGGCGAAGGGCCCGCTCGGTGTCGTAAGACTGGATAATCAGTTGAACCTCTTGTGTGACCTTGTGCGGCGTCTCCGGGTTCCCCAGGAATCTCAGGTGCCTCCTCAGTGCTTGGCGGCCCTCATCTTGGCCGGCGCCCCCTTGGATGTGCTTCGAGAACAGAATCTGGGTCGCGGCGCTTCTAATGATCCCGCGCTTCCATAGCGCCTTCCAGTCCTCAGTGTTCCCCCCCTTTAGCTTCAGCAACTCCGCAAACTTCAGGACGGACTCCGTCGTAAGTTGAGAGTTGGTCTCCACGTCGGTGGCAAGGTCCCCGGAGGAGTCATCCTGGGCGACGTGGTTCTGCATCCGCCGCAGGTGCAGCGACTTTCCGCTGCCCAGCTGGCCGACGACGACACGAACCTTCTCGTCCCCAGGGTCTCGTGCCACGCCCCCAAACCGGGCAGGAAACCTGACGATTCCGTTGCGCGACGGATTGATGTCGTCAGACGCCCCGTCGGGCTTCCCGAAGGGCTCCTCCCCCTCAAATGGCTCGGCCATGGCACCCCTGTCATCGTGCGTCGGAATCGTTGCTGCTCCCGACACACCTTAAGACGCCGTCCCTAGATCTCCCATTGCCCGAGGCAGCGTGCCGACCTAGCCTCGCACGGAGCGAGGCTCCGGCTCGCAGCGCGGCTATGTCGAGCTCGGCCTCTCCGCGCTGGCAGGTTGAGCGGCTCTCTGAACCGCCTGTAAGTCTTCGTCTCGGCTGGCCTGGGGCTGGCTGGCAGGGTTGGCGTCGGTCACCCGGTGCGCGTTGTGACTCCTGAATCGCCTGACCCCCCTTGGGGGTGTCATGCCTGGGATCTGTCCAGCGTGCGCTGGGTGCCGGCGCCGACCCTGGCCCACAACGATGGCTTGATCAGAAGCATGTCCACCAACGGGATTGCCGTCCCGGTGGTGTGACTCATTACAGGCCCGCCTCGTCGTGACTTCTCACCCGGGCTGACGCCGGCAACGACGTCCAACCCGAACAAGTGAGGAGAACATCGCATGCCCAGTCTGCCGGTCACGGTGGCTGAGACCTACCGCTACGTCGTAGGGGTCGACACCCACGCCGCAACCCACAGCTACGCCGTCGTCGATGACCGCGGGGCACTGCTCGACCAAGCCACCTTCCCGACCTCCCCGGCCGGGCTGCGTCGCGCGAGGGACTGGATCGGTCGCCGCACCCAAGGTGATCTCGACTCGGTGCTGATCGCCGCCGAAGGAACTGGCTCCTACGGGGCTGTTCTCAGCGACGTCCTGTCTGATGCGGGCTACCGCGTGGTCGAAGCACCAACCCCTCGGCGCGAACGTGGCCGCGGGAAGACCGACGCTCTTGACGCTGTCCTCGCTGCCCGTGCCAGCTTGGTCATGCCGCTGGCCTCGCTACGTGATCGCCGCGCCGGTCAAGCGCACACCGCGCTGCGGGTCCTCACCGTCGCCCGTGAGCACCTCAACGTCGAGCGGACCAGGTGCATCAACGCACTGACCTCGATGCTGCGCAGTCACGACCTCGGCGTCGATGCCCGAAAGTCTCTGACTTCCCAGCAGGTCACCACCATCGCTGGATGGCGACGTCGCGAGGAAGGGATCGGGACGGCGACCGCCCGCGCTGAGGCAGTCCGACTGGCCAAGCGCGTGCTCGTGCTCGATGAGGAGCTGTTCGAGAACCGTCAGCGACTGACCGAGATCGTCACCGCCGAGGCGCCCGAGCTCCTCGAATTGCGCGGCGTAGGCGCCGTCACCGCAGCCATCATCCTGACCGTCTGGTCCCACCCTGGACGCATCCGTAGCGAAGCGGCCTTCGCCGCGATCGCCGGCACTGCACCAATCCCCGCCTCGTCCGGCAACACCGTGCGTCACCGCCTCAACCGCGGCGGCGACCGCCGGCTCAACCGGGCACTGAACACCATCGTGCTGACCCGCATGCGAACTGACCCAGACACCCGGGCCTACGTCCAACGGCGCCTGGCCGAGGGCAAGACCAGCAAGGAAATCCGACGCTGCCTCAAGCGCTACGTCGGACGGCAGATCTTCCGCACCCTCGCCGCGACCCACCCAGGACCAGAAGTGCTCGCGCCAGCTGCTTGACACGACATAGAAGCATCCCGGGGTTGATGGAGGGTCTGAATCCGCGAAGGATGATGACCATGCCAGCACCGAGGAAGTACCCGCAGGAGCTGCGGGAGCGAGCGATCAGGCTCGTGGTGGAGGCGCGTGAGCAGGACCCTGAGCTGTCGGTGAACGCGGCGGTGGTGCGGATCGGGTCGCGCACCGGCGTCAACGCGGACACGTTGCGCGGGTGGGTCAAGCAGGCCGATATCGATGCCGGCCGTCGGGCGGGCACCACCACCGATGACGCCAAGAAGATCAAGGACCTCGAGGCCGAGGTCAAGGAGCTGAAGCGGGCCAATGAGATCTTGTTGGCGGCCTCCTCGTTCTTCGCGCGGGAGCTCGACCCGCGACTTCCGTGGTGATCGCGTTCATCGCCGACCACCGCGACCGGTTCGGGGTCGAGCCGATCTGTCGCGTGCTGACCGAGCACGGCGTGAAGATCGCCCCGTCCGCCTACTACGCGGCGATCGGCCGCCCACCGTCGGCTCGGGCGGTTCGCGACGCCCAGCTGCTCGAACTGATCACCGCGGTGCACGCCGACCGGACCAAGGGCCGGGGCGTGGCCGGGTACCGGAAGGTGTGGCACCTGCTGCGCCGCGACGGGCACGAGGTGGCCCGCTGCACGGTGGAACGCCTGATGCGCCAGGCCGGGTTGCGCGGGGCGACCCGTGGCCGCACCTGGAAGACGACGGTGCCCGACCCCGCGGCCGCCCGGCCGGAGGACCTGGTCAAGCGGGACTTCACCGCGCCGGCCCCGAACCGGTTGTGGGTGGTCGACTTCACCTACGTGCCGACGTGGGCCGGGGTGTGTTTCACCGCGTTCGTCACCGACGTCTACTCCCGCCGCATCGTGGGCTGGCGCACCGCGAACCGGATGCCCACCGAGCTGCCCCTGGACGCCCTGGAGATGGCGCTGTGGGTCCGCTCCCGCGCCGGGCACGACGTGACCGGAGTGGTCCACCGCTCCGACGCCGGGGCGCAGTACACCGCCATACGCTACGCCGACCGCCTCGCCGACGCCGGCGCCCTGGCCTCGATCGGCACCGTGGGCGACTCCTACGACAACGCCATGGCCGAGTCGATCATCGGCCTGTACAAGACCGAGTGCGTCCGCCGCGACGGCCCGTTCCGCACGGTCGACGACCTGGAGCTGACGACCCTGTCCTGGGTTCACTGGTTCAACGAGCACCGCCTGCACAGCGCCGTGGGATATCTCCCGCCCGCCGAGTACGAAGAGCACTACTACCGTCGAAACACACCCCGACAGCAACCGCTACCGGGAGAACCCGCCCTCCACTAAACCCGGGATGCTTCTATGTCGTGTCAAGCAGCTGGCGCGAGCACTTCTGGTCCTGGGTGGGTCGCGGCGAGGGTGCGGAAGATCTGCCGTCCGACGTAGCGCTTGAGGCAGCGTCGGATTTCCTTGCTGGTCTTGCCCTCGGCCAGGCGCCGTTGGACGTAGGCCCGGGTGTCTGGGTCAGTTCGCATGCGGGTCAGCACGATGGTGTTCAGTGCCCGGTTGAGCCGGCGGTCGCCGCCGCGGTTGAGGCGGTGACGCACGGTGTTGCCGGACGAGGCGGGGATTGGTGCAGTGCCGGCGATCGCGGCGAAGGCCGCTTCGCTACGGATGCGTCCAGGGTGGGACCAGACGGTCAGGATGATGGCTGCGGTGACGGCGCCTACGCCGCGCAATTCGAGGAGCTCGGGCGCCTCGGCGGTGACGATCTCGGTCAGTCGCTGACGGTTCTCGAACAGCTCCTCATCGAGCACGAGCACGCGCTTGGCCAGTCGGACTGCCTCAGCGCGGGCGGTCGCCGTCCCGATCCCTTCCTCGCGACGTCGCCATCCAGCGATGGTGGTGACCTGCTGGGAAGTCAGAGACTTTCGGGCATCGACGCCGAGGTCGTGACTGCGCAGCATCGAGGTCAGTGCGTTGATGCACCTGGTCCGCTCGACGTTGAGGTGCTCACGGGCGACGGTGAGGACCCGCAGCGCGGTGTGCGCTTGACCGGCGCGGCGATCACGTAGCGAGGCCAGCGGCATGACCAAGCTGGCACGGGCAGCGAGGACAGCGTCAAGAGCGTCGGTCTTCCCGCGGCCACGTTCGCGCCGAGGGGTTGGTGCTTCGACCACGCGGTAGCCCGCATCAGACAGGACGTCGCTGAGAACAGCCCCGTAGGAGCCAGTTCCTTCGGCGGCGATCAGCACCGAGTCGAGATCACCTTGGGTGCGGCGACCGATCCAGTCCCTCGCGCGACGCAGCCCGGCCGGGGAGGTCGGGAAGGTGGCTTGGTCGAGCAGTGCCCCGCGGTCATCGACGACGGCGTAGCTGTGGGTTGCGGCGTGGGTGTCGACCCCTACGACGTAGCGGTAGGTCTCAGCCACCGTGACCGGCAGACTGGGCATGCGATGTTCTCCTCACTTGTTCGGGTTGGACGTCGTTGCCGGCGTCAGCCCGGGTGAGAAGTCACGACGAGGCGGGCCTGTAATGAGTCACACCACCGGGACGGCAATCCCGTTGGTGGACATGCTTCTGATCAAGCCATCGTTGTGGGCCAGGGTCGGCGCCGGCACCCAGCGCACGCTGGACAGATCCCAGGCATGACACCCCCAAGGGGGGTCAGGCGATTCAGGAGTCACAACGCGCACCGGGTGACCGACGCCAACCCTGCCAGCCAGCCCCAGGCCAGCCGAGACGAAGACTTACAGGCTATTCAGATCCCGACGCGGCCTGGAAGGCGACTGCACTTCGTCGAGTCCCTATAACGGATAGCCAACGAGCAAATAGTGGCGGTACGTGCCACAGGTCCTAAGCGGCGCCGCTCGAGGAATGGCCCCGGACTCGACGCCAACGTGTCAGCGGGATCAGCCCGGCTTCCTTGGTGCGGTTTGCATACCAAGGGACCTTAGGGGTCGGACGAGTATGGTGCAAGCGATGTCACATGACGATTTCCTCGTGGCCCCGCTTCACACGCCGCCCGCATACGCGGCCGTCGTGGAGCGGATCCAGCGCGCCTTGACCCTGGGGCTGCTTGTTCCAGGAGATCGGCTTCCAGCCGAACGAGCTCTTTCTCAGGGTATGGGCGTGTCCCGGGTGACAGTCCGAGAAGCGCTGCGAGTCCTGCAGGGCGAGGGCTTGTTGGTGACTAGACGTGGCAGCGGCGGGACAACCGTGGCACCCAACATCGACGGTCTGCGAGGCGCAGATTCCGGACATGAAGAAAGGGTCCGTGAGGTCTTCGAGTTGCGATTGGCGCTGGAGTCCACGGCCGCACGACTAGCCGCCGAACGACACCTTGAAGTGGACCTCGACGAGCTGACCGCTTGTCAGGCTGCTATGGCCAGAAGCACTGACGTACACAGTTTCCGCCGGGCAGACTCGAAATTTCACCTGACCGTCGCGCGAATGAGCGGCAATCACCTCCTCCGACAAGCCATCGAAGACGCCCGAGCGGTAGCCTTCTCCACGCTTGATCGGCGCTCATTTACACCGCTGCAGCGATCGTCCATCCATGACCACGCCGCCGTACTGCAGGCTATCGAGCGACGCGAACCACCAGCTGCAGCTGACGCGATGATGCTTCATATCGTGCGGGCTCGTGCTGAGGTGGAATCGATCCTGAGCCACACTGAGCAGGAACGTGCTCTGCATCGCAGGGGAGAGCGCACCCCCTAGTTCCGATTCCGCAGGCAGGTCGACGCAACCGTTGGTGGCCTCAAGCGCCGTCGGTGTTCACTGAGGCTTGTTAGCATTCGATCAGGTTGACGGCGAGGCCGCCACGCGAGGTCTCCTTGTACTTAGAGAGCATGTCGCGGCCGGTGTCGCGCATCGTCCGGATTGCCTTGTCGAGGCTCACCTTGTGCGAACCGTCTCCGCCCAAAGCTAGCCGTGCCGCGTTGATGGCCTTGACCGAGGCGATCGCATTGCGCTCAATGCACGGGATCTGCACCAGGCCGCCGATGGGGTCACAAGTCAGTCCTAGATTGTGCTCGATGCCGATTTCGGCGGCATTTTCTACTTGTTCAGGAGTTCCGCCCAGCGCTTCACACAGGGCCCCAGCAGCCATGGAGCAGGCCGATCCGACCTCGCCCTGGCAGCCGACCTCGGCCCCTGATATAGACGCATTCTCTTTGAAAAGGATGCCGACGGCCGCAGCTGTGAGCAGGAAACGCACGATCCCATCGTCGTCCGCGCCGGGCACGAACCGCACGTAATAGTGCAGCACAGCCGGGACAATCCCCGCCGCGCCGTTAGTCGGTGCGGTGACAATGCGTCCGCCGGATGCGTTTTCTTCGTTCACGGCCAACGCGAATAAGTTCACCCAATCCATGACCCTCAAGGGGTCATCGGATCCCCGCCCGCTCGTGAGGTCGCGGTATAGTTCTGGTGCTCTCCGGGGCACGTTGAGCCCGCCGGGGAGGACGCCCTCTCGGCGGCACCCTGTCTCCACACAAGCCGCCATTACCGACCACAAATGAAGTAGACCCTGTCGGATCTGCGCCTCGGTGCGCCACGCCAGCTCGTTGGCCAGCATCACGTCGCTGATGCTCAGACCCTCACGGGCGCAGATGGACAGGAGCTCCCGGCCGGTGGTGAAGGGAAAGCGGACAGGGGTCGAATCTGGCACCAGGCGGTCGGCGCCTGTTGCGCTTTCGTCGACGACGAAGCCGCCGCCCACGGAGTAGTACGAGCGTTCGGCCACGATGAACCCGCCAGCGTCGTAGGCCTCGAAGGTCATTCCGTTGGGATGCGCAGGCAGTGACTTGCGTCGGTGCAGCACCAAATCTGTCTTGGAATTGAACCCGACCTTGTGCGTGCCGGCAAGCGTGATCACCCCGTCGGCGTTGTTGCGGGCGACTCGGGCATCAACGGTATCTGTGTCCACCTCGGCCGGGTCTTCACCCTCCAAACCCAGGATGACGGCCTTAGGCGAGCCGTGGCCGCGACCAGTGGCCCCGAGAGAACCAAACAACTGGGCCCGTACTCGCCTGACGTCACCCAACGTCCCCGTGGCCACAAGATCATCGACGAAACGTTTGGCGGCGCGCATAGGGCCGACCGTGTGTGAGGACGAAGGTCCGATTCCGATGGAGAAGAGGTCGAACGCACTGAGTGTCATCGATGGTTCCTCCGGTTCATGGCCAAGTTGTACAGGCGACCCGCACGGTAGGACGAGCGGACCAGCGGACCGGACAGGGCGCCGGAGAACCCGATCTGGTCGGCCTCGTCCTTGAGCTCCACGAACTCCTGGGGCTTGACCCACCGCTCGACGGGGTGGTGGCGCAGCGAGGGGCGGAGGTACTGGGTGATGGTGATCAGCTCGCACCCCGCCTCGTGGAGGTCGCGCAACGCCTGGCTGACCTCCTCGCGGGTCTCGCCCATGCCGAGGATGAGGTTGGACTTGGTCACCAGTCCGAAGTCGCGTGCCTGGGTGATGACGTCGAGGGAGCGCTCGTAGCGGAACGCCGGACGGATGCGCTTGAAGATGCGGGGGACGGTCTCGACGTTGTGCGCGAGCACCTCGGGACGGGACTCGAAGACCTCGCGCAGGAGGTGCGGCTCACCGTTGAAGTCGGGGATGAGGTTCTCCACGCCGGTGCCAGGGTTGAGCTCGTGGATCGCGCGGACCGTCTCGGCGTAGAGCCAGGCGCCACCGTCGGGCAGATCGTCGCGCGCGACCCCGGTGATGGTGGCGTACTTCAGCTCCATCTTCTGCACCGACTCGGCGACGCGGCGGGGCTCGTCACGGTCGAGGGGCTGCGGCTTGCCGGTGTCGATCTGGCAGAAGTCGCAGCGGCGGGTGCACTGGTCGCCACCGATGAGGAAGGTGGCTTCCTTGTCCTCCCAGCACTCGAAGATGTTGGGACAGCCCGCGGACTGGCACACCGTGTGCAGGCCCTCGGACTTCACCAGGCTCTGCAGCGCGGTGTATTCCGGTCCCATCTTCGCCCGGGTCTTGATCCACTCCGGCTTGCGCTCGATCGGGGTCTCGGAGTTGCGTACCTCGAGCCGCAGCAACTTACGCCCCTCCGGCGGGAGGTTCATAGTTGCGCTAGTCATCCTAGAGCTCCGGGTACAGCGGTCGAGCGGCCGCTAGGTTGATTACGCGGTCACGTAACCGGTTCGCCACCTTGTCGTCGAACGCTGGCACCAGCGACTCGGCGATGATGTCACCGACCTCCGCGAAGTCCTGCTCCGTGAACCCCCGCGTAGCGAGCGCCGGGGTGCCGATACGCAACCCCGAGGTGACCATCGGCGGGCGGGGATCGAATGGCACGGCGTTCCGGTTCACAGTGAGTCCAATTGAATGGAGCCGGTTCTCGGCCTCCTGACCGTTGAGCTCCGACTCACGAAGGTCTACCAGCACCAGGTGGACCTCGGTGCCTCCTGTGAGCACCGATACCCCGGCCTCTGCCATGCCTGGAGCAGCCAGCCGATCGGCAATGATGCTTGCCCCCAGCAGGGTGCGGATCTGTCGGTCGCGGAACTCTGGCGACGCGGCCATTCTGAAACCCACGGCCTTCGCCGCGATCACGTGCTCAAGAGGCCCACCTTGTTGGCCGGGGAATACGGCGCTGTTGAGTTTCTTTGCCAGATCCGCACGATTCGTGAGAATGACACCACCGCGGGGCCCGCCGAGCGTCTTGTGGGTGGTGGTGGTCACGACATCAGCAAAAGGCGTGGGGTTGGGATGCTGGCCAGCCGCGACGAGGCCGGCGAAGTGGGCCATGTCGACCATGAGGTACGCGTCCACCTCATCGGCGATCTTGCGGAAATGGGCGAAGTCCAGGTGGCGCGGGTAGGCCGACCAACCGGCTACGATCAGTTTCGGCCGATGTTCGACCGCCAATCGCTGTACTTCCTCCATGTCCACGCGGTAGGTGGTGTCGTCGACGTGATAGGCCGCGACGTTGTACAGCTTGCCTGAGAAGTTGAGGCGCATGCCGTGAGTGAGGTGTCCGCCATGTGCCAGGTCCAGACCGAGGATGGTGTCACCCGGCTGGAGCAGGGCGGCCATGGTGGCGGCGTTAGCCTGGGCGCCAGAATGGGGCTGAACGTTGGCGTGCTCCGCGCCGAACAGCTCCTTTACTCTCGAGATGGCGAGCTGCTCGATGGTGTCGACGTGCTCGCATCCCCCGTAGTAACGCCGTCCGGGGTAGCCTTCCGCGTACTTGTTCGTCAGGACCGACCCCTGAGCCTCCATCACCGCAACGGGTGCGAAATTCTCGCTTGCGATGAGTTCCAGGGTGGACTGCTGACGGTCTAGTTCCGCTCGGATCGCGGCGTGAACTTCCGGGTCGTAGGACGCCAAAGACTCGTTAAGCATGGTCATCTCAGCCCTCGGTCGTAAGTTTGGCGTAGGCCGTAGCATCCAGCAGCGGGGCTTCGCCCTCTAAGCGCATGACGAAAAGCCATCCGGTACCAAACGGGTCGTCGTTGAGCAGTTGCGGGTTGTCCACGACCGCCTGGTTGATCTCGACAACTTCTCCGTTAGCAGGAGAAAAGAGATCGCTGACGGACTTTGTGGATTCAAGCTCGCCGCAGGGCTCGCCAGCAGAAAGTTTGCTGCCGATGGCCGGGAGCTCGATGAACACGACGTCGCCGAGGGCTTCGGATGCGTAAGCGGTCACTCCGACGCGCGCGTTGTCGCCGTCGACCTTGAGCCACTCGTGCTGGTCGGTGTAGCTGAGGTCAGTTGGGATGGTCATAGGAATCTCCTGCAAGCTAGTAGTTGTCTGCCCGGGTGGGTTCGTGCCACGACCCGCGCATCAGCGGTGGCGTCGGTAGAACGGAAGCTTGACTACTTCGACCTGCTCGGTCCGCCCGCGGACGTCGATTTCAAGTTTGGTGCCTGGTTCTACGTCGTCTGCGTCGACGATTGCCATGGCGACCGCATGCCCGAGGGTCGGGGACGGGACACCGCTGGTAACGGTCCCAATTCGCTCACCGGTGCCGGGCCGGAGCACGGCATGTCCGGTTCGCGGTGCGCGCCTCCCGACACTAGCCAGACCGATCAGACGGCGAGCGCGGTCGACGTCACGGGCTTCTAAGAGCGCCGCAGCACCGACACTGCCGGCGGGCTTGTCGTGCACGACCACCTTGCCGAGACCGACGTCAAACGGAGTTAATTGAGAGGTCAGCTCCTGACCATAAAGTGGCATACCCGCCTCGAGCCGAAGGGAGTCACGGCAGGCAAGTCCAGCGGGGACCAGCCCATGCGGGCTGCCCAGAACGGCGAACTCCGACCAGACCTCAACGGCGGCGTCCGCCGCGCAGTACACCTCGAAGCCGTCCTCGCCGGTATACCCGGTACGGGCCAGCAGCACATCATGCTTGCCCACCCTGGCTCCAGCGACCGAGTAATAGGTGAGACCCGACACGTCATCCCCGGTCGCCTCGGCGACAATCAGCGCCGACGAGGGCCCCTGGACCGCGATCAGGCCCCACTCCGCGGAGGCGTCGCGAACCTCGCTCGTGTAACCGCTTGCCCGTGCCACCAGTTCCTCGTACACCCTTCGCACATTGGCGGCATTGGCCACAACCATGAACTTCTCTTGAGTGAGTCGGTACACGATGAGGTCGTCGAGGATGCCGCCGTTGGCGGAAACCAGCATGGAGTAGCGGGCCTGACCAACCTGCATCCGTGACGGCATACTGACCAAGGCGTAGTCGAGGGCGGCTCCGGCCTCGGGGCCACTCAACTCGAGTTCACCCATGTGGGACAGATCGAACATCCCCGCCGCGCGTCTGACCGCGTGGTGTTCTGCGACTTCAGACGTGTACTTCAGCGGCATAGACCAGCCGGCGAAGTCTGTAAGCGTCGCGCCGAGTTGCCGATGAATGTCATGCAGCGGTGTGGTCCTTGCCGCTAGAGGCGACGTCATGCCGAAGCTCCCTGTGGTCCCACAGCGGCAAACGCTTCAGGGGGCGGGCAAGAGCAGACGAGGTTCCTGTCACCATGCGCGTTCTCGATGCGCCCCACGGGAGGCCAGTACTTGTCGGGATCCACACCGGCCGGGAACGCGCCGACTGTTCTCGGGTACGAGCGCCCCCATTGACCCACGAGATCCGCCAAGGTGTGGGGCGCGTGGCGCAGCGGACTCTCCTCCACCGACCAAGTGCCCGCGGCTACCTGCTTTATCTCGGCTGCAATTGCGATCATCGCATCACAGAACCGGTCGATCTCCGCGAGGCTCTCAGACTCGGTCGGCTCGATCATCAGCGTGCCCGCGACCGGGAAAGACATCGTGGGGGCGTGGAAGCCGTAGTCGATCAGCCGTTTGGCGACATCCTCGACGGTGACCCCGGTCTTCGCAGTGGCTGGTCGGATGTCGACGATGCACTCGTGTGCGACCAACCCATCTTCGCCGGTGAACAGAATTGGGAAGTGTGACGCCAGTCGATGGGCGACATAGTTCGCGTTCAGCACGGCAACGTGACTGCACTCGGTTAAGCCGGAGCCACCCATCATCCGGATGTACGCCCACGGGATGGGAAGGATCCCGGCTGACCCGTAGGGAGCAGCGCTGATGCTTCCGTGGTTCCCGCGACGATCGGCGTCTGGATGTAAGGGGTGGGTCGGCATATACGGAACTAGGTGTTCCGCTACCGCGACCGGCCCGACCCCGGGTCCACCTCCACCATGGGGGATGCAAAAAGTCTTATGCAGGTTCAGGTGGGAGACGTCGCCTCCGAACTCGCCGGGCTTGGCGATACCAAGTAGGGCGTTGAGATTTGCCCCATCCACGTACACCTGTCCCCCATGCGCGTGCACGACGTCGCAGAGCTGGGTGATGCTGTCCTCGTAGACACCATGCGTCGACGGGTAGGTCACCATGATGGCGGCCAGGTTGTCAGTGTGCTCAATACACTTTTTTTCCAGCTCCCCCAAGTCGATCGTGCCATCGTCGTGAGAACCCACAACAACGACTCGCATCCCCGCCAAGACCGCGGACGCAGCATTCGTCCCGTGCGCGCTAGAAGGGATCAAGCAGACATCTCGCTGCTCGTCTCCGCGATCCCGGTGCCAACCCCTAATGGCCAAAAGTCCCGCTAACTCCCCCTGCGAGCCGGCGTTGGGCTGAATTGACACCGCGGCATAACCGGTAATTTCGGCCAACCACCCCTCCAATTGGCGCACAAGCTCGGTGTATCCGGAGGCGTCCTCGGCGGGGGCGAACGGATGCAAGTTCGCGAAGCCGGGCAAGCTTATCGGCTCCATCTCGGTCGTCGCATTCAGTTTCATAGTGCATGAACCCAGCGGAATCATGCCTCGGTCCAGCGCAAAGTCGCGAGCCGAAAGGCGACGTAGGTACCGCAGCATCTCGGTCTCTGAACGATAGCTGTGGAAAACCTGATGCGTGAGGAACGGACTCTCGCGCCGCAGCGTCGAGGGCATGGCATCGGGTTTCCGCTGATCCATCACGTCGACCTGCTCAAGGGTGCTGAACGCCTCAAGTACCAGGTCCACGTGTGAGCTGGTGGTGATCTCGGAGCAACTGACTCCGACGTGGTCGGAATCCACCCCCCGCAGCCGCAGGCCCTTAGCGGCCGCGGCCGCGAGCACCTCGTCGGCATGGCCCGGGACGCGCACCAGCAAGGTATCGAAGTAAGCGCCATGTACGACCGGTATACCAACTTCTCGGAGCCCGCTTTCGATGGCGTTGGCATGGGCGTGGACCCGTTCCGCGATTCGTCTCAGCCCGACAGGGCCGTGGTAGACCGCGTACATGGAAGCTACGACGGCCAGCAGCACTTGGGCGGTGCAGATGTTGGAGGTCGCCTTGTCGCGACGGATGTGCTGCTCTCGCGTTTGCAGCGACAGGCGGTACGCGGGCTTCCCGTCGCTGTCCCGAGAGACACCTACCAATCGTCCGGGAAGGTGACGTTGCAGCCCGTCACGCACCGCGATGTAACCGGCGTGAGGGCCACCGTAGAACAACGGCACCCCGAAGCGCTGGGTTGATCCGACCGCAATATCGGCGCCGCACTCTCCCGGCGAGAGAAACATGGTCAGGGCCAGAAGGTCGGCGGCGATGGTGACTAGGGCGCCGCGGTCCTGCGCGCTGCGCACGAGGTGCCGGTGGTCACGGACCGCTCCGGAGGCGCCGGGGTAGGAGACAACTAGGCCGAAGAAGTCATCCTTCGGCAGCGGCTGGGTAACGTCGACTTCGACGACCTCCACTCCAACTGCCGTGGCGCGTGTCCGAAGAATGTCGAGGGTTTGCGGCAACGTGTCCGTGTCGACCAGCACCTTGCTGGACTTTGACGTCGATCCGCGGCGCATGACCATAACGGCCTCCGCCACTGCAGTGGACTCGTCCAAAAGGGAGGCATTGGACATGGGCAGACCCGTCAGATCGCCGACCATCGTCTGGAAGTTCAGCAGCGCCTCAAGTCGGCCTTGGCTGACTTCGGGTTGGTAAGGGGTGTAGGCCGTGTACCAGGCCGGATCCTCAAGCACGTTGCGCCGGATCACCGCTGGGGTAAGCGATGGGTAATAGCCGAGACCGATCATTGGCACCGAAACGACATTGCTTCCCGCAAGGGTCGCCAGTTCTCCGGCCGCTTCGGCCTCCGTGGCCGGTTCCGGCAGACGAAGACCGCTGGTGGTGCGGATCTTCCCAGGGACAGCCGTGTCGATCAAGCTGTCCAGATCCGGAAAACCGATCTCGGCGAGCATTTTGGCGCGACTTTCGGCGTCAATACCGATGTGACGACCAACAAAACCGCGGTCGTAGTCGTCTGCACTCAACGATGTCATAGCAGAGGCTCCTGGTCCTAGGGCCGCGAATGCGACACCTGGTGGGTGGCCTCCCCGCTCTGTCATCGGAAAACCTGAGAGCTTCGCTGCCGAGTGGGCAACTTGCACCGTGGGTGCAGGACACTAGTCCTGACTTTCCAGAGTTCGCCTCACGACAGCGGTAACGGGGCCTGAGAGATTCTCGGGGAGAGTTGCTCCTTCGGCGCCCCCCTCGAGTAGAGGAAGGACTCTCCCGCTGTGGTTCAAGCGGCGAATAGTCTTCAGTTATCTAAGTCTAGAACGTAGTCGTGGCACCGAGTGATGTCAACGGACCACGGGATGGAGCTCAGCGAAAGTATCGCGACCCTGGTGGGTCAAGCTGTAAGGACACGTCGACAGGGTGCGTTAGGAGGGGAGCCCGGGCGGCCCATGGGGACCGGTCTCAACAAGATCGGTCGCGTCGCGATCCTCGTTGCCCTGGCGCGTCGGCGCCCCGTCCAGGAACCCATGGAGAAGGGCCGCCGTCCCCGACAGGTGTTCTTGCATTGCTCCGGCTGCGCCTGACTCGTCGCCTGTCAGCACGGCCATCGCGGCGGCACGGTGCTGGTGGTTGGAGTGCGCAATGTTGGGGCCGAGCAGCGGTATCTGATCGAGCAGTTCGTTGAGCGCCATACGGTTGTCGGCTAACAGTGGGGTCAACGTTCGTACCCCTGCCAGTTCTGCAAAAGTCAGGTGCAGGCGAGAGTCCAGCCTTCGATAATCGTCCGGTCCGGCCTGCTCAACCTCACTGAGACGCATCCACAGCACGTCGCGCTCCACAGCCGTCAGGGTTCGCCTCGAAGCCAACCGGATGGCCCCAACCTCGAGGACTTCACGCATGCCGAGCAGGTCAGCAATGTCCGCTGGCGTCCACACACGTCTCGACACCGTCGAGTGGCGCCTCGGCACCGTGTCTGCGAAAAACGTCCCTCCGTACCGTCCGCGCTTGGTGGTGAAGTATTCCGCGTCCGATAGTGACTTGATCGCCTGCCGGACGGTGTCCCTGCCCACTCCCAGTTTACTTGCGAGTTCCCGCTCGGGCGGCAGGGCGTCACCGGGCTCGTACACGCCAAGCCACACCAGCTGCAATAGCCGGTTGACGGTCTCTTCAAAGACATTGCCCGACCGCACCGGTCGGAGCAGGGCCTCGTTGGCGGACTCGTCATTCATTTCGGTCACCATAGTCGCGACCTTGGTGCCATCGCTCGCTAATGCTCCCGGAAATACTTAACGCAGGTCTCACGTGGCAGGGCGGCGCTCCCGCAGCATCGTCCATCGTCTGAGCCGCACACCGAACGTCTACCAGCCGAGCCGTGGAGCGAGGAGGGCGCGTGGGGCCCGTCAAGCTGGTTCGCTGGACGAGTGAACGCACCGCGACCAGGACGCCGATCAAGGAGCCGCCGCCGCGGCTGCGACCAATGCCCTGAACAAGCCCGCGTCCTCCTGGGTCTCCGGGTGCCATTGCACTGCAAGCCGGAACGGGTGTTGCGGGTCCTCCATCGCCTCCAGGGTTCCGTCGGCGGCCCAGGCGACTGGTTCGAAGCCCGGATGGGCGCTGACCGCTTGATGGTGGTGACACCTCACGGCGCCCCGCGCCCCTATAGCTCGAGCCAGTCGGCTGGCGACAACGATGTCAACCGCGATGTCGCCGTACGAGTTCCCACCCGGCGAGTGCTGCTGTGAGCCGACGCGGTCAGGCACATGCTGTTCAAGCACTCCCCCAGCGTGCACCGCCATGAGTTGCATGCCTCGGCAGATGCCTAGCACGGGCAGGTTGATCCTGGCGGCTTCGTCGAGGAGGGCGAGCTCCCACGCGTCACGGTCCTCGCGCCAGCCCATAGTCCGCTCGTGCGGCCGTTCCCCGTACCTCATCGGCTGCACGTCGGGGCCCCCGGCGATCACGAGCCCGTCCAGCCGACGTACCACCGATGCGGCTACCCGCGGGACGCTCGGCGGGAGCAGCACTGGCGCCCCGCCAGCCCGTTCCACAGACTGCGAATAGCTTGCGGGCAGAACGTCCGCTACTTCGTCCCACACCCCCCATTGCGAGGTTTCACGAGCGGCAGATATGCCGATGACCGGGTGCATCACACAGGGGTAACGTAGGCGCCTGAAATGCCGCCGTCCACCAAGAAGGTAGAGGCGGTGATAAAGCTTGACTCGTCGGAGGCCAAGAACAAAACAGCATTGGCCATCTCCGCGGGCTCAGCAAACCGGCCGAGCGGAACGTGTACCAGTCGGCGCTGGGCACGCTCCGGGTCCGTTGCGAACAGTTCCTGCAGCAAGGGCGTGTTGACCGGTCCTGGACACAGCGCGTTAACTCTCACGCCCTCGCGAGCGAATTGCACACCCAATTCGCGCGACATCGACAGCACACCGCCCTTCGACGCCGAGTACGAGATCTGCGACGTAGCCGCACCCATCACGGCGACGAACGAGGCGGTGTTGATGATGGAGCCGCTTTTCTGCTCGAGCATGTAGGGCAGCGCGGCCTTGCAGCACAGGTAAACGCTGGTCAGATTGACCTCCTGGACCCGCTTCCACGCCTCCAGTTCGGTGTCGAGGATCGAGGCGTCCTCCGGCGGCGAGATCCCGGCGTTGTTAAACGCGATGTCCACCGATCCGTAGGTGGTGAACGCCGTCTTGAACAGTGCGTCGACTTGCCGCTTGTCTGTAACGTCCACGTGCACGTAGGTGCCGCCGACCTGCTCAGCGATCGTGGGCCCCTTTACGTCGTCGACGTCGCCGATGACCACCTTCGCGCCCTCTGCAGCGAACCTCTGCACGACCGCAAGGCCGATGCCGGAGCAACCCCCGGTAACGACGGCGACCTTGCCTTCGATGCGTCCTGCCATGACTTCCACTTCCTTTTCGATGATCATCCAATAATGGGGAGACGGTTGCGTGAGGGGCGAACGCCAACTTCCGCTCGCCGGTGGGGTCCAACTACTCGTTACTGATGAAGACGTTCTTGACCTCAGTGAACGAGTGGGGCGCGTCGGGACCGAGCTCGCGGCCCAGACCGGATTGCTTGAACCCGCCGAACGGTGTCCAGTAGCGCACGGCCGAATGAGAGTTGATGCTCAGGTTTCCGGCCTCGACGGCGCGCGATACTCGCAGCGCCCGACCGACGTCCCGCGTGAAAATCGACCCGGACAAACCAAACTCGGTGTCGTTGGCGAGTTGAACTGCCTGCGCCTCGTCGTCAAAGGGCATCACCGCCACGACCGGACCGAACACCTCATCGCGCCAGATGCGCTCGCTTGGATCGTCCGTCAAGACGACCGTCGGTGCGAACCAAAACCCGGGGCCGTCGGGGCGCGAGCCGGAAAAAGCTACCTCAACGTCGTCGACGTAGCCCTGCACGGTGGCCTTCTGTGCCGCCGAAATGAGGGGGCCCATTTCGCTGGAGCGATCAGAGGGGTCGAGTACCTTGACGCCCTGCACGGCCGGTTCGAGCAGCGATACGAACTCGTCGTAGGCGGAGCGCTCCACAAGGATGCGAGAGCGGGCGCAGCAATCCTGCCCAGCATTGTCGAACACTGCGGACGGCGCAGCTGCCGCGGCCTTAGCTAGGTCGGCGTCCGCAAACACGATGTTGGCGCTCTTACCGCCAAGCTCGAGCGTCACGCGCTTCACTTGGTCGGCGCAGCCAGCCATGATGCGTTTACCGACCCCCGTCGAGCCGGTGAAGCATACCTTCCGAACGGTCGGGTGGGTCACGAACCGCTCACCCACAATCGATCCTCGTCCGGGCACGATCGTAAGAACGCCCTCAGGCAGGCCGGCCATCAGCGCCAACTCACCCAGACGGATGGCGGTCAGCGGAGTCAGCTCGGCCGGTTTAAGGACGACGGTGTTGCCGGCCGCCAGCGCAGGACCGAAACCCCAGGCCGCGATAGGCATCGGGAAATTCCACGGCATGATGATGCCGACGACACCAAGCGGCTCGTGGAAAGTTATGTCGACACCACCACCCACGGGAATCTGGTGTCCAGTCAGACGTTCTGGACTCGCCGAGTAGTAGTTGAGCACGTCGCGGACGTTGCCCGCTTCCCACACCGCGTTGCCCCACGTGTGGCCGGAATTGCGTACTTCGAGTTCGGCAAGTTCCTCCACGTGCGCATCGACAACCGAAGCAAATCGACGCAGCAGAGTGGCGCGCTCCCCAGGCGTGATGGCCCGCCAGGCTGGCAGGGCTGCGGCCGCTCGGTCTATTGCGGCATCAACGGCCGCGAGGTCGGCCATTTGCACATCTGCGACGGCCTGTTCAGTCGCAGGGTTCACCACGGTATATGTGTCGCTCACGGGGGCTCCCTTACATGCGTTCGAAGCTGCGACGCAGCTCCCAGTCGGTGACGGACGCTTCAAAGGCCTTGAGTTCGACGTCGGCCATGGTGGTGTAGTGATCGACAACTTCGTCGCCGAGAATCTGCCTGGCGGCCGCCGACGTGGTGAAGGCGTCGCGCGCTTCACGCAGGGTGTTCGGGACCTTTGGCTTGTCGGAGGTGTACGCGTTTCCGGTCAACTCCGGCTCGAGTTCCAACTTGTGCTCGATGCCGTAGAGGCCAGCGCCCAGCATCGCCGCGAGAGCTAGGTATGGGTTCGCGTCACCGCCAGGCACGCGGTTCTCCATCCGCGCCCCCGCTCCCTTCCCCACCAACCGGATCGCGCAGGAGCGGTTGTCGAGTCCCCACGCAACGGTGGTCGGGGCGAAAGAACCGTCGGCGAAACGTTTGTATGAATTGACGTTCGGCGCGTACAGCAACGTAAAGTCTCGCATCATCGTTAGGACCCCCGCGATGAATTGGTCGTAGAGCGGTGTGCGGGCGCCGTCGCGCCAGAACACGATCTCGTCCTCCAAGCCACGCAGCGACAGGTGGATGTGGCAGGAGTTGCCTTCACGCTCGTTATACTTAGCCATAAACGTCAGCGCTTGGCCGTGCTGCGCGGCGATCTCCTTGGCGGCGGTCTTGTATACCGAGTGGTTGTCGGCGGTAGCAACGACATCGTCGTACAAGAAGCCGATCTCATGTTGACCGAAGTTGCATTCCCCCTTCGCGCATTCAACATCCATGCCCGCCGCGTACATCGTGTTACGGATGTCGCGTAGGAGTGGCTCGACGCGAGAAGTGCCGAGGATCGAATAGTCCACGTTGTACTGGTTAGAAGGTGTCAGATCCCGGTAGTTCGACGACCAGGCCTCTTCGTAGGTTGTATCGAAGACGATGAACTCCAGCTCGGTACCCGCTTTGGCGACGTAGCCGGCTTGCGTTGCCTTCTCAACCTGCGCTTTGAGGATCGTGCGTGGCGACTGGATCACGGGACTCTCGTCGAGCCACGTTAGGTCGCACTGGATGATCGCGGTCTTTGGCAGATGCTTAAGAACGCGGATTGTGTCGAAGTCGAGGGCGAACTCCATGTCTCCGTAGCCCTTTTCCCACGAGCTCATGGCGTATCCCTCAACCGTGTTCATATCAACGTCTACACTGAGTAGGTAGTTACACCCCTCGGTGCCATGCTTTGCAACCACATCCACGAAGTACCGACCGTGGAAGCGTTTGCCCAGGAGCCGTCCCTGCATGTCCGTGAACGCCACGATCACCGTGTCGATCAGGTCCGCCTCAATACGGGCTACGAGTTCGTCTGCGCTTAAGAGCCGCGCGTTTCGCCGTGTCACTAAGCCATCCCTTTCGTAAGCAGGCCTGCGTCGCTTGTCCCAAGCAATGGCCGTGTAACACACCATTGAGGGGTCCGAACGCGGCGCGTTCCCATCGTGTTCGATCCAACAGTGTTTCAGGTACAAGAACGAGCGTCAACGACTAATGGTCGGTAAGCGCGCCAATGGTGAGTCCTAGCAAACCGAGTTCAGCTCCAGATTTAGTCTCAGGACACGAGCTGTGCCAGCCCTCGCAAGATGCCCGAACTACCCCGCCATCCCGGGCTTCGCCTGCGCTGACGTGCCCGCCTCGCCGTGTTGCAGTCGAGGAGGTCCCAAGGACCGCTCGCGGCCGGCTTGGCCTGACTGCGGTCCATTGCGACCATGGAAGCAGTGCGGTCCTCGCCATGTCAATGGCTTGGTGACAATCCTTTAGGCCCAAGTGCAGGGGCCCTCGGCCGCAAGCCTCCTGGGGGTTGACACGTGCGTGTGGCGCGCGTCACCCTCATCGCCCCTTTGCGCGCGTGGCGCGAGGTGCCGTACCGATGAGGACAGGGAGCCGCATGAGCACTGCACGACGCCGAGCGCGTGGAGTCGACTACGAGCAGGTCAGTTCTGACTACTTGGAGCATCGCCAGTTGCGCCGGGGCGCTGCGGGTTGGGTCCTGCTCGCGGGGCTCGGGGTCGCGTACGTGATCTCGGGGGACTTCGCCGGATGGAACTTTGGGCTGGCAGAGGGCGGGTGGGGTGGTCTATTCATTGCGACGGTCCTAATGGCGACCATGTACACGTGCATGGTCTTCGGTCTGGCCGAGCTTGCGTCCGCTCTGCCGGTGGCGGGCGCTGGCTATGGTTTCGCGCGCCGGGCGTTGGGGCCACTTGGAGGCTTCGCAACGGGAATGGCCATCCTGATCGAGTACGCCATAGCTCCAGCGGCCATCTCGGTGTTCATCGGCGGCTACATTGAGGCTCTTGGCTTGTTCGGCCTGACAAGTGGGTGGCCGATCTACCTGGCGTGCTATGCCGTGTTCGTTGGGATCCATCTGTACGGCGTGGGTGAGGCAATGCGGTTGATGTTTGCCATCACCGTGGCGACGCTCGGGGTTGTCGGGCCCTACGGCGGGAGGGCCGCGGACCAGAGAGCCGTAGCCGTCGAGGCCGTGGCCCTCGTTGCGCTGGTGGTCTTTGTGATCGCAATGGCTCCGAAGTTTGAGTTCGCTAACCTGTTTGACATCGAGCCGACAGGCGCGGCCGGCGCGAACAGTTTCATTCCGTTCGGGTATGCCGGCGTTCTAGGCGAACTGGTGTACGGAATTTGGTTCTTCCTTTGCGGTCGAGGGAGTCCCGTTGGCAGCAGAAGAGGCTAACGACCCGGAGCGGGACATGCCACGCGGGATCATCACTGCGATGACGATTCTGCTCGTGACCGGCTGCACTGATGCTGTTCATTGCGCCCGGCGGTGCCGGGTCCTCGGCGATTGCGGACTCGGACAACCCTCTTCCGGAGGCCATCCGATCCGCCTTTGGCGGGGACACCTGGGTAGCCGACTTCGTCAACTACGTGGGCTTAGCGGGCCTAGTCGCCAGCTTTTTCTCGATCGTGTTCGCGGCGCCTTGTTGATCAACATCGCTGTGTTCGGTGCGACCGTGTCGTACGTGCTCATGATGGTCTCGCATATCGTGCTCAGGATCCGTGAGCCCGAGCTCGAGCGGCCCTACCGCACTCCCGGCGGAGTGGTCACGACCGCCGTTGCGCTAACCCTCGCGCTGACGGCAGTGATTGCGACGTTCTTCGTGGATGAGAAGGCGGCCGGAATCACGGCGCTCATCTTCGTTGTTGCGCTGGCCTACTTCTGGTTCTACAGCCGACACCGCCTCGTCGCAAGCGCCCCCGAGGAGGAGTTCGCGGCCATTCAGCAGGCTGAGTCCGAGTTGTCCTGAGCCGTCTCAACGGTCGGCTAGTCTCATTGGGAGATGCTGCAAAGCTCGTGTCAGGGACGGAACTGGGTGAACTCAATACCACGGGCAAATGGCGGCACCGAACGGTGAGGCGGACGTCTTGGGGCTGGCCCGATCACGCGTATCTGGCCCGGTTTCCCGAAGGGACCGGTAGCCACGCTCGGGTCCCTCGTGGCGGCTCGGAATGGTGCCGTCGCCCGGTTGGCGGGGGCCGCCCATCGCGGACCCCGCCACGGGGACCCGAGCTGCCGTCCGCGGTGATGCCCGGCGTTCTGCCACTCCGGGACCCATAGCCCGCACCACGGGGCATAGGGCCAGGAGACGGCCGAGGGGTGGATGGCCTTGTGTGGTGCTAACACGATTGGTGGACGATCAGGACCTGGATGACGATGTGCCGGCGCTGAGTGCGTCCGGTGCCGAACGGACGGCGGACAGGAATCGACGCTGGTAGGTCACTACGTGTGGGCTGGTAGTCCACCGAGCCAGGTAGGCCGGATCGGCCGTAACGAGCACCCGCCGGTGTAGTGGTAAGAACTCGGGTTCACTGAGCATGGTCATGAGATCCGGAAACATCTGCTCGCCGTCCATCGAACAGACGATCAGACGGGTCTCCGGCAGGTGTGTGGTGGATAGCCAGCGCAGCGACCTGCGGACACTGTCCATACCGTCGTCGGGGCCATCGTCTCGCTGACGCAGAAGTGTGCGAGTCAACCGCAGGACCGTCAGGAGGTCCAAGGCCTTGTCGTCGGTACCGAGGTAGTCCATGCGAACGAGGTAGTCCCTGAGGTCCGCGACGAACTGCTCGTCTGAAGTCGCGTCGTAGGCAGCGACGAATCCACGCATCCGCCTCGTGGCGTCAGCTCGGTGCCGCACAAAGGCGTTGATGAAGTAGGGGCGTGCCTGCAGCGCCAACGGCGTTTGGTGCGGCTCGAACATCAAAGTGAAGTTCACCCGGTGCCCAAGGTCGTGCAGTTGCCGAGCGAGCGCGTGGCCCCGCAGCATGTCGCGCGGGGCACCAGAGTTGTAGCGTTTGCGAAGCAATCCGTTGCCCTTGAGAAGGTCGCCAGCCGTGTCTGCGGAGAGCGGGCCGGTATGTGGAACCTTCACCACCAGCCGGTGCCGGGTCAGGATCTCCTCGTAGCGCGCTACCTCCTCCAGGATCTCGTTGATGTCGCCATAAGGGTTCGCGATCTCGACTGAGACATCGCATCCTGGTCCGGCCGCCTTGCTCAACTCCACAAGGACTTCGTCGAGGGTCGTGAAGTGTCCACCGATGTTTGCGTCCGGGTTATTGATGAAGAGGTCGTAGACGATCCCAGGGTTGCAGGTGACGTTGGCGATCAGGGGCGCGCAGTCCGAGACCTCGTAGGGGTTGGCGGAGTCGGCCGAGAACAGCAGCGGCGTTGGCCGGGGCGTGCCGCCCCGTTCGTATCCGATGTCTCGGACGAGGTCGACGCTGGTGACCGAACCGTGGGTAGCCATCTCGATGCGGAACCCTGCGGGGGTCTCCTGGTGGTCCTCGCCGAACAGGTCTACTACCTCCCGGAACCGGTCGGTGACCTCCAATTTGCTGGCGGTGATGGTGCGGGTGACTCGCTCCGGGAGCCGCCGGACGTAGCCCTCGTGTCCGATTCTGGTTTCGAACCGTGTCGCATCCAGGCCTACGGGGTCAGCTGTGCCGTTGGCGTAAGTCATTCATTTCTCCTTGATTGGTGTTCTCGAGTAGGTGCAAGCTGTCAGCGAATTCCGAGGACTGCGAAATTTCTCTCATCCTTGCTAGGCATGCACGGGCGTAATTGGCGTAGTCGAACTCTGTGAAGCCCGTCGTACCTGCTCGGACGGACCACAATGCCTCGCGCAGCATGCTGACAAACCGGTACAAGCGCGCCATAGCCAACGAAGTGGGCACTAGGACGCCGTCGTAGGCGCACAGAAGTGCCTCCTCCTCCGAGCTGGAGAGCTTCACTTTCTCAGCGAAGTCCCCTACGTCGTAGTAGGGGTCGCCCGCTCCGACGTACTCCCAATCGATGAGCACCGCCCGGTCGGGAAGGATGATCACGTTGCCCTCGGAGACATCCGAGTGGAGCAGACTGGGCGTGTACGGCCCGCACGCAGCCTGAATGCGGGCGAGAATGTCCATCGTCCACGCGAACGTCTCCGCCGTGGCCGGGGCCTCGCTCTTGACCTGATTCAGGATCCACGCGGTGCCGCTGTATGGGTCGGAAATAGGACCCGTCATTACCACGCCCTGCGTGTGCTTGTGCAGCTTCGCCAGGGCTTGACCCACCAGCGCGGTCGCATGAACCCGATCCGGGACCGCGGACAGCAACGCGCCTTCTACGAACTCGGAGACTAGAACCCGGGGTTCTGTCCACTGTCCGAGCACTTCGGGTGCCAAACCCAAGTCCAGCACCATGGCCATGGCGCGAACTTGGTTCTCACGATGAATACCGACCCGTGCTGCGAGCGCGTCAGGCAGTTGCTCCTGAACGACCACCGTACGTTGCTCTCGGTCGGTTATCTGTACCTCGACCTTGAAGTTTCGATTCGTCATGCCGCCGTCAAGCGGCTCCGCGGACCAGGTGGCTCCTGGCCACAGCCGGGCTACCGCCTGTCGGACGCACGGCGGGTCACAAGCCGCGACGTTGTTCAGGGATTGGGTCATTCGTCAGACCCCCGCGTCTCTGTCCCGGTCGCGCCAAGCCCCGCAACTGGGGGGCTTGAGGCGAGGCCAGGCTCGAGGTCGGCTGCCTCCAGCCGGCGGGCGGTTGGCACAGCGATTTTGTAGGCCAGCGCCATGGCGAGAAGGGCAGCCGTCAACTTGCCGATCAGGACGGGGACAATCAGATTCGGTTGAAAGTTCGCTGTGAACGACAGGTGGTCGCCGAGCAGGAATCCCCCCGTCGTGGCGAAGGCTACGGCCAGCACCTTGTCCTTCGGGGGCATCTCCTTGATCAGGTGGAACAAAGCCAGCACGTTGGCCGATCCACCTAGAATTCCAGCCATACCTGGCTGGCTGATGCCGAACTTTGAACCCACTGCGTTCAGCGGACGCGACATGTACTTCTGAATTGCGTAAACCATCGGGAACGCCCCGGCAAGCATAATTCCAACGTATCCAGCGACTTCCAGCGCTCGGAACGTATTATCCTCAGTGGCAATGATGGCGTCGAAGCCCCAGGAACCAAAAACACGCGAAAAGACCCCGGTGAAGTACTCGACGATTGACAGGGCCAGAATGATTTTGACCGCCGCGTCAATGAATCGGCCGAAGACCATGAAAAGTTTGATCATCAGGTCGGGCAAGAATTTAAGACCGGCGGCGATCAAAAGCACGACGATCACAAGGGGCACCAGATTGCCGACGAGGGCGCCCACATCAAGCCCGGAGATCGGCGTGTCCGCTGGCCCGGTGGTGCTTGATTCGGACCGGATATCGGCCCCGGTCGCCAAGACGATAAGCATAGTCACCGCGACACCAATCGGGATCGTAAGAATCCCGGACATGATGCCAAGTGCCATATACTTGTGGTCTGCCTTCTGCAACATCGCCAAGCCCACCGGAATCGTGAACACAATTGTCGCTCCGGCCATGTAGCCGGTGACCATGGCGGTGATCCATGCGCCGTCACTTTGGGCCGTTGCCTCTGCCAGCTGATAGCCACCCATATCGGACGCAATGAACGTCGTGGCGGCTATGGCCGGATCGGCTCCTAGAGCCGACCAAATTGGCCCTAGGACCTTCTCGACGAAGATGCTCAGGTATGGAAGCGAAGCCATCACTCCGGCGACGGGGATGAACAGATAGCCGATCGAGTGCAGGCCTTGCATGAACTCTTTGCCAATGCCCCCCTGATCGTCTCTGATAGCCGCCACCGCGCCGATCAGGACGAACGCCATCATAATGTAGATGACCGTGTCGCTAATTATTTCCATGAGTCCACCTTCGGCAGGGCCGCTCCACGCATAGCCCCTGATTGACCCAACAACGAGGCGACGTGCTCCAAAGCGACATGAGTTTTGATCTCTGTTTTTGTGTCGTTCTTGTACACCGCGATTGCAGCACCGTCGGGCTCCCCGAGGCCGTCGACAACGATGTCGGCTGCAGTCAAGTCCTCATCTGCCGTGTAATGACTGACTGTTGCTACTACGCGCATGCCGGCGGCCACGGCGGCCGACACCCCGACATGCGAGTCCTCCACGGCCACGGCGTCGTATGCGTCGATCCCCAGCAGACGTGCCGCATGGAGGTAGATGTCCGGCGCGGGTTTCTTGTTCTCCACCATGTCACCAGCAGCGATCACGCACTCACCCAGCAACTCTCGGCCCAGCACCTGTTCAGCGATTGCCTCCACCGACACGACAGCGGACGTGGACGCCACGGCTAAACGCCACCCAGCGGCGCGCGCCTCAGAAGCGAGGCGTCGGACGCCGGCGCGAGATGGCATCCGCCCCTCGGCGACGAGGTCCAAGAAAATCTGCGTCTTGCGTCGATGCCACAACGCCACGAGCTCATCAAGTGCTGCCTGCTCGGTCGGTAGCCCGTGTCGCTCCACGAACGCGTCGGTGCATAACCGGCGCAGTCGCTCCTTGCCGCCTGCGACGCTCAGCACCGAGGCGTAGTCGTCTTCAGTCCACTCGAAGTCGAGACCCTCCGCGGCGAACATCCGGTTGAAGGCCGCCCGGTGTCCGTCGCGCTCAGTTTCTGCGAGTACGCCGTCGCAATCGAAGATGAGCGCCCTCATGCGACACGCCCTTCGCTGCCGAATACCTTGATGAGCCCCTGCGCGACCATGCTCACGCGGCTCGACACAAACGCCATCAACGTCAAGGGTTCATGGCAGTCCGGGTTCTCCGCCAGGAAATCCCGGTGCGCGTCGATGTATGCCTGCTTGAGTGCGGTGGAGATGTTCACCTTGGCGCAGCCACGGGAAATCAGGTCCCGAAACTGGTCGTCGCTCAGCCCGCTCCCGCCATGCAACGCCATAGGGAGCCCGGTCGCGTCCACCAGCGAGTCCACCCGGTCGACGTCAAGGTTGGGAAGCTGGGGGTAGTCACCGTGTGCGTTGCCAATGGCTGGCGCGAAGCAGTCGATCCCTGTCTCGCGTATGAAGCGCACTGCGTCATCCAGGGGGTAAAGCTCCGATTTGTCGTCGCTGCCGACCCCGTCCTCGACACCCGTTATCCCCTCGATCTCACCCTCGACGTCCGCCCCAAAGCTCCGAGCCTCCCTCACTACCTGCTTGGTTTGCTCGGTCGCCTCCTCGAGCGTGCGACCCGAACAGTCGAAAAGCACAGAACCCCAGCCAGCCTTCAGGCAGTCGAGGAGCACATTTCGATCGGTGCAGTGGTCTAGATGGAGCACCACCGGCACGGTCGCGCGCTCGGCGGCGTGGCGATACATGGACATGGTCTCGGGAATACCTTGCGACAGGACCGTCTTGACGGACGTCTGAACTATCACCGGTGCGCGTAGTTCTTCGGCCGCATCAACCACCGCCCTGAGCGTCAGCCCGTTCACGATGTTGACCGCCAGGACGCCATAGCCGCCCGCCGTGGCGGCCTCAAGGACGGGCACCAACTTAGCCACAGTCATCGTGAGCCCAACTCTCGGGCCTTGAGGGCGATTTTTACTGACTGACGACCCATATAGAACGTGCCGAAGAGCAAGCTCGCGGCGACACCAACGTAGGGCAGGTCACCACGCTCGAGCGTGGCCTCGGAGCGCCAGGCGCCCATGGACATGTGAACAACCAGCCGGCCGTCACGGATACGTACGCCGTCGACGGCGACTTTGAACTCTCCAACTGGTGAAAGCACTTGCATTGGGGTCTCCTGATCAGGCGTTTTTGACGGTCAGCGCAACGTGAGCATGGTTTGTTCGCAGGCTTGCATCGCCGCTGCTTCGGCGTTGTCGAACGTCTTGGGTTCGGCGAGGCTGAAGCATTCGACGACGTGGGGTCCTCCGAAGACAGCCCCCTCGATGTTGCGCATCGCAACCCGACTGGCAGCCAAGATCACCGCGTCCGCGTGCACATGGGTCAGGCGATCGCCCTGGGACACCACTGCCCGGTTCACCCGGGGAAAACCGTGCACGCTCAGAACCCGGGCATCGGTGAAGGTGTTCGTGCCAGGCCATGGATCAACCCCGTCCGACCCGGCTCGAACCGACGTCACCGTGATGGCGCCGGCAGAGCCTAAGGCCGAGCAGAGCTCCTCAGCCAAATGACCGTCTCCGATCACCAGCGGGTGACGGCCCAAAAGCACACCCGAGTCCAGGAGGTGCCGGGTCGCGGACCCGGGCATGACCCCGGCACCGCGCTCCCCTGCGATGCCAAGCTCGGCACGCGTTTGCGGCCGAGATCCCGTAGCCACGACGAGTGCATCGGCCGACAGCGTGACTGCACCCTCTACCCCCAGGGTATGGACCTGACCCTGGCGGAACTCGGCCGCGAGAGTGCCAAGCATCATCCGCACGCCGGCGCGCGACGCGGCCCGAGCAAGCTGAGCGGCATCGGTCTCCGGCTCCTGGCCCCCCGGAGCCGGCAATCGCTCGACGAGCGTTACACCGATTCCACGCTCCGCGAGCATCCGCGACACCAAGATGCCGGTACGTCCAGCACCCGCAACGACCACGTCACTCACCGGTCGTCACCCCCGCGCCAAGCGTTGATCCCGGCTCATGCATCGGCGTTTCCCACGCCTCTCCTGGGGTATAGAGCGAGGTGATGAACGAGACTCCGGACAGGCACGCCGAACCTTGGCAACGCCCCCACGTCGCATGGGTCCGTCTGGCCACTCCCCCGATGGATGTCGCCGGCAACGGCTCCCGCAGGGCTTGATGGATGTCGGCAGCGGTGACCTTCTCGCAGGCACACACCACCGTGCGGCCCAACGGGTCCTTAGCAACCCGCGCGTAGTCGCCGTCCGCCCATAGCGGCGGCGTGTACTCGAGGTCGTTACGAGCTCCCGCGTCCAGCCGATCGCTGAGCCCCGCTCCGACGAGCAAATCACGGATGTGGTCTCCCATCGCCAGCGATGAGGAGACCCCTGTCGAGCGAATGCCCGCGGCTTGGAGGAGGTTCCCTGCAGTCTCAGACCAGCCGACGCGGTACGTCTTGTCGCTGTGGGGTCGCAGACCCGCGAAGGTCTTGATAGCGAACTTCGTGTCAATGTCCGGCATCAAGACACGACACCGATCCACCACGTCGTCAAGACCTGCTCCGGTCGTAGACTTATCTGTCTTGTCTTCGAGGTCCTCTGCGTCCGGACCGATGAGCACCGACCCGTGGGCGGTCGGGATAACCATCGGACCGTGACCGAGCTTCCCCGGCATTCCGGTGAGGATCGACGGAACTCGTTTCCCGAACTCCCTATCGAGCAGAACCCACTGCCCTCGGCGCGGAGTGATGGAGAATTCGTCGCCGCCTAGAGACTTCGAAACGAAGTCCGCCCCCAGGCCAGCGGCGTTCACGACAAACCGCGGCCGGAAGCGACGTTTTGTCGTCAGCACCTCTTCGACCTGTCCATTGCCTAAAGAGGCTGAGACCACCGACTCCCCCAGATAGAAGCGCACCCCGTTAACGGAGGCGAGCTCGGCGAATGCGACTGGCAACCGCACTGAGTCGACGACCCCCTCATCGGGGACATAGATGCCGGCTACCGCCCGACCAGAGGCGTGCGGAGCAACTTCAGCGAGTTCATCACCGCGCACCTCTCGGACTGTGACGCCGTTCTCCGTGGCTCGTTCGCACAACGCCGAGATCCCGGATGCCTCCTCCTCCGAGAAGGCCAAAAGGGTCAGGCCCACCCGGCGAAACGTGACACCTAGCCTCGAGGCAATGTCCTCCCACCGCGGACTCGAGGCACAAACCAACTGCGCCTCAAGGCTGCCCGGCGCAAGAGACCAGCCGCAATTAGCGATACCGCTGTTGGCGCGGGACGTCTCCTCGCCGACGTCGTGTCGCCGCTCAACGACCGCAACGTCCACGTCAAGATGGGAGAGGGCCATAGCAATCGACGTACCAATGACACCCGCCCCCACGATCAGGACATCTGGAGTCTCCACAAGTGGGAGGCCGCTTGATTGCATCCGCCGCTCCTAAAGTCGTCTGGGATCAACTAACGATCGTTGAACGATAGGAGCGGACTATAAGTCGAGTCAATGAATCCTCGGCACTCGCGCCTGCCACATCGGCAGATGGGAGTTCCAGCCGGCTATGTATCGGATTACCCGATACGTCCGGTTAACGACTACACCCCACCCGCGCGGGAGAGGTGCGACCGCAGCATCGACTCGAAGTACGTTTCGGCGGGACTGACAGACGCCCGCGTCAGCCGGACCCAACACACTCGCCGCGCTGGCGAAGGCAAATCCGTCACCCGGAAAGCGACGACCTCCCCCCGCCGTTGCTCGTCCGCAATGGTGTGAGTGGACAGGAAGCCGACTCCACGGCCTCGACGCGCCGCCCGCTTGACCGCGTCCACCGAACCCAGTTCCCATACGTTGCGGAACGAGTAGTCAGTGCCGGACAAAAGTCCCAAGGCGTACTCGCGGGTGCTTGAGCCCGTTTCTTGAACCAGAAGCGTGAAATCATCGAGGGCGGCGGCGTCCACATAGCCGTCCGAGGACAGGTCAAGGAAGCGGGGTCTGGCTACACCGACGATCTCATCAGGGCCAAGGGCGGTCACTGTCAGGCGCTCGTCGCGCATATCACCACACGTGACAGCGCACGTGACTCGACCCGAACTTAGCCATTGACGAACTTCTGCGGTCGATCCCACCGACACGTGCACGTTGACATCGGGACATTCCTGCTGGAACTGCTCGATGATGTCTGGAACCAAATAAGTTCCAGGCACCGAAGACGCGCCGAGCTCGAGCGTGCCGGTGCGCAGTCCCGCGCGGGCGGCAAGGGCGGACTCGCCGGCAGTGAGGTTCGAGAGTGCTTGGGAGGCGTAGACGGCTAACACGCGACCCGCGTGGGTGAGCCGTAGCGACCGTCCGTAGCGCTCAACAATCGGTTCTCCCGCGGCAGCGTTCAACAAGCGAATATGCTCGCTGGCGCTAGGTTGGCTGACACCAACCGCCTCGGCCGCCTGCGACAAGCTGCTGCACTTCTCCAGCTCTACAAGCAACCTCAGACGAGTGACGTTCCAGACATCCTGCAGTGACGGCACTTCGTATCCCCTTGTGACGCATCGTTCTAGCCCAACCGCTCGGCGGGGGCAGGGTCTTGACCTCCCAGGCTGTCACGGCACCCCAAGGCAGACCCCGGGCCACCGGAAGGCCGTGGCCCCGGTTGGCACTAACCGGCCGACCGTCCCGGGGCCACGTGCCCTTCCTGGAAGGCGGGCGATGCGCTGACCGCTTCCGCCGCAGGGTCTGCAACTAGGAGGACGCCGTCATTCACAGGCCATCGAAGAACGGCACGGTCTCCGGCGCGAACTGCAGAGGCCGTACTAGCTGGCTCCCTGACCAGGCCAGTGGTCCCGTCAGGCAATCGGACGCCAAGCCTGCGCGAGGAACCCAAGTACATCTCGTTCAGTACCGTAACCTCGACTGCGTTTTGCTCCGCGGTGGCCGAGACCGCTCCCGCAGCTTCCAGTCGGAGCCGCTCCGGCCGCACCATAACGACACCTGCTGACCCATCAGGCAAAGAGCCGTTCACGCGGACCTTCGCCGCACCTTCGACGAAAGAACCCCGACCATCGCTTCTTACCTTCCCCGCAATCAACGTGGACTCCCCGAGGAACGTTGCGATAAAGATGGAAGCCGGAGATTCATACAACTCCCTACCGGTGCCGATCTGTTCGATTCTGCCGTCACGAAAAACCGCAATGCGATCGGAAAGAGCCAGTGCCTCTTCCTGATCGTGGGTCACGAAGATAACAGTGCTTCCAACCTCACGATGGATCCGGCGCACCTCTAATTGCATGCTGTCTCGAAGTTTGCGATCCAGCGCGCCCAATGGTTCGTCCATCAGTAGCACGGAGGGTTTGAAAACGATAGACCGTGCCAGGGCTACACGCTGCTGTTGCCCACCTGAAAGCTGACTTGGTCGCCGGTCAGCCATTCCATGCAAGTGCACCGTTTCCAACGCCTGCGCAACCTGCTTTTTCCGCTCTGATGAGCTAACCCGACGCTGCTTTAGCGGGAACGCCACATTATCGCTAACGCTCAAGTGGGGAAATAAAGCGTAGTTCTGGAAGACCACCCCCAAATTTCGCTTATGAGGTGGGAGGTGCCCAACATCGCGACCATTGACGTGGATACTGCCTTCGTCCGGCGTATTGAAGCCAGCGATGAGGTTCAAGGTAGTAGTTTTCCCCGAGCCAGAAGGCCCGAGCAGCGTCATGAACTCACCGGGCTCAACAGACACCGACACATCATCCACGGCACGTTGTGATCCATACGTCTTAGTGAGATGACTAATGTCGATGCGGGCCCCGGTGGCACGGGCGGAATTCGTCATAACATTATGCCCTTCTTCGTGCGCTGTGTTCGACGGCCCATGATCCACAGCGCTAAGGCCAGGACGGAAACGGTAAAAAGGAGAATAAGAGAGGCAGCCGCTGCGACAGTTGGATCCGTATCCCGAGTCATCGACGACCAAATCAGAACCGGCAAGGTGGTCAGTGCTGGCGTCTGGAGGAAAATCGAGATCACAACGTTATCGAACGACAGTATGAAGGCGAACAGCGCCCCGGCTATCAGACCAGGCGAAACAAGCGGGAGGGTAACTAGCCGAGCGGTCGACCACGGACCGGCACCAAGGCTAGCTGCCGCCCGTTCGAGATTCTCGTCGAAACTGGCGAGACTCGCGAGGACCGTAGTTACCACCATAGGCATCCCCAAAGCGGAGTGGGCTAAAAGAAAGCCAGGCAGCGTCCCGACGAGACCGAGACGCAAAAACGCCGCATATATTCCTATACCTAGCACGATCTCCGGAATAATGAGGGGCGTAAGCAAGGCTGCTCGGATGGGCTCCCTCCCACGAAGCCTGCCCCATCGAAAGAGGCCTACAGCGGCCGCTGTGCCCAAAACCACGGCGATCAATGCTGACAGCGCTGCGATCAAGACCGAGTTGAGTGCAGCGTCACGCCACGCTGGATCCTCGAACAGGTTTCGGTACCAGCGAAGTGACCAACCCTTTGGAGGGAATAAGAACGACGCCTTATCCGTGAAGCTGACGGGAATGATGATGAGGGTTGGCAGAGTCAGCCACAGCAAAACGAGCAGACCAGCGAGCCATAAAAGAAGGCGTCGCGCGCGCACGGCGGTCATGGTCGCCCCCCGCTCAACACTCTGCGAACCGCAAGCGCGGTGCCTAGTACACCGAAAGTGACGACCAGTAGCAGTGTTGCCAACGCCCCGCCGCGTCCGAAGTTCAGCAACGACCCCACCTGTTGAAACATAGCTTGAGCAAGCAACGAACTCGACGGCGATCCAAGAAGGGCGGGTGCCAAATAAAACCCCAGACTCATAATAAACACGATGAGACTACCCGCGACGACCCCGGGCATAGACAAGGGAAGAAATATGGACCGAAAAGCCCTGAAGGGAGACGCTCCTAAACTTTCAGCCGCACGCACCAGCCCCTTGTCTATGCCGCGCATGCTCGCAACCAGCGGTAGGACCATGAATGGCAACAACAACTGCGCCATTGCAATGGTAGGCGCCCAACGAGTTCCCAACAGCACCCCGTCGAACCCGAAGAGGCCCAGCGCGTTGTCCGCAATCCCGTGCGGCTGGAACAGGATAAGCCAAGCAAACACCCGAACCAGTAAACTCGTCCAAAAGGGCAGGATCGTGAACACCATAAGAACCGCAGCAACACGTGGCCCGCTGCTCGATATGAGATAAGCAAGCGGGTACCCCGCTGCAAGACATATTGCCGCAACAAAGAGACCCGTAGTGATGGTACGCCAGATGATCTTTAAGTAGACCGAGTTGCCGAAGACCCATGCGTACGCGTTCGTCCCCTCCTCCCGCAAGGTGATCGACTGCCACACGCTGGTGGCAAGAGGGTAGAGAATCGCAAACGCGATGAGAAGAAGCGCAGGGGCTACCAGCGCTCGACTCCACCGCGGTCGGCTCGCACTGGGTCTTAGCGCTCGCGCCGCCGTGGACGAGCTTCTAACCATTGATCCAGGTCGTCCACCGGTCAGTGAGGCTGCCAATGTTATCGCCCCACCATGCGCTATCAACGGTGACAGGGTCAACGTACGGAGCTTGACTGGCCTGATACTTCGCGACGAGAGGATCAAGCTTCGGATCCGAATTCACGTTGGTCCCAGGGTAGCTGGTTTCCTGTGTGACGATCTCCATCTGCTCAGCTCCTAGAGCGTAGTTGATCAGCGCCATGGCGGCAATTGGGTTCGGCGCACTCTTAGGGATGACCAGCTCGTCGTACTGCACGAGCGGGCGATCATAAACAGGCTCCCAGTTGGCACCGTTCTCAACAGCCCCCAACACGCGACCGGACCAGAAAATGCCCATCGCCGCCTGACTAGACTCAACCATCTGTGTTGCTTGCGCCCCGGTAGACCAGAACACCAAATCTTCCTTGATGGTGTCCAACTTAGCGAAGGCCCGATCGACGTCCAGGGGATACAATTCTTCCGACGCTACGCCATCTGCCATGAGCGCTGCTTCGAGTACTGCCGCGGGGTTCCCAGCGAAAACGGCGCGCTTGCCCGGGAACTGGTCCACGTCAAAGAAGTCTTGCCAATCATCCGGAGCCTCTGGGAACTCGTCAGCATCGTAAGCGAAAATGTTTCCGGTTCCCACGACAGGCACGGAGCATGCAGATCCTTGATTGTCTGGAGGGAGCACCGACCGGTCGATGATCTTCTCGTCGAGTTCCATAAGAAGCGAACCGCAATTAGCTGCTGCCCAGGTCGACTCGACATCCACCACATCCCACGTTCCCTGGTCAGCCGCAACCTGTGCCTTGATCTTGGCATAATCCGTCGGGGAATCCTCCACGATCGTGGCTCCGGAGTCCGACTCGAAGCCCTTCACCCCCGCCATCTGCCCCTCTTGAATTTCGCCCCCCCCAAGACGTGTAGTTGACCGTGACCCCCTCGAGCGAGCCCGGCTTCACTGTGCCAGCAACCGGAGCCCCTTCAACCACGTCGGAGGCACTGATTGATTCGGATTGATCTCCACCACATCCGGCCGCCGCGATAAGCGCCACCGCACCGACGAACGTCAAGCCGCGTCGTCTCCCCAAATTGCTCATATCCTAAACCTTCCGAAAAGTGATTGGATTGCTGCTGCGGTCCTTGTTCCTGAATTCAGTCGTGGTACGCGGGAGTACGAGGCCGAGCCACTCGGCAACCATCCCAGGTCGTTCTTGCCCAACGGCTCCAATCACACAGTGGTACCTCATCAGGTAGCCCTTACCTCTGGACTCTGCCGCCCGGATCTCCATCGTGAAGTATAGTTCGTCCGTCGTGTGAAGTGGGGCCGTGAAACGGACGCGGTCCACGCCATAGTTGAAGGTAAAGCAAGTGACTGGGTCGGGCCGCACAAGACCGTGAACGAGGTAGTCGAGTAGGGCCAAGGAGTGGAAGCCTTCGATCATTCCTTCGGGGTAGTCAGCCGCGAGACTATCCTCGTACGTCGTCGTCACCCCAGTGATGTCTTCGAATGTATCGACCTCCTGCTGGGTCACTCGAAAACTATCTGACGCAAATCTCCGACCAACCAGGCTTGGCAAGTTCTCAAACGCAACAACTTCTTGGCTGTTCATTGAACCCTCATTTCGGTTCGATCCCAGACGTCATCAAGGGCGTGAACGCCCGCGACCTTCAACTGGGCCTTCCTGATTCGTTGAGACGGCGTTCGAGGGAACGGCCGGTCCCGAAGCTCGTAATAGCGCGGGATCTTGTGAGGTGCGAGCCGTTCCGTACAGAAATTCACCAATTCTGAGAAGTCGACGCGCTCAACGCCGGTGAACTCCACATAAGCTTTCCCCTCTTCACCACGAAGATCATCGGGGACGGGAACAACCGCTACATCGTGCACTGCTGGGTGCGAACGTATTACGGCCTCCACCTCGAACGGCGCGATGTTTTCGCCACCCCGCCGTATGACCTCTTTGAGCCGTCCCCTGAAGAAGTGCATGCCGTCCGCGTCGCGGCTTATCTCGTCCCCGGTTCTAAGAAACCGGCCCAGGGTGACATTCGCAGTCTCCTGCGGGTTATTCAGGTAACCCGCCATCATGAATGGCCCGGAGACCGCTAGTTCCCCAATGGTCTCGCCCGTTAGTGGCAACCCCGCTCGATCCACGATCTCGACGTCCACCTCCGGGACAGGCAGCCCAATCGCCCCCGTGCCTATGTAAGAGTCAGCAAGATGGGGGGGCATTGCGAGATTCAGTCCAGTCTCTGACAATCCGTAAACGTCGTACCACGGGAATCCGAATCTCTCGACCAGTTCCCGGTGGTGTCGCGGTGGAACTCCGATTTGCAGCGCCATTCGCATCGTGTGATTCTGTTCGTCGGTGGTGGGCTCGCGTTTCAGCAAAAGATTCGGGATGGCTCCAATACCCAGCAGCACGGTAGTTTCAAACTGCTGAACTACGGACCAAAATCGATTGACGCTGAACTTCCGCATTGAGACGAATGGCGCACCAAGTTTCAACGAAAGGGCGAACAGCCAGATCGAGTCCCCGTAGAAGAATTGGAGAGGGTTGAGGAAGCTGTCTGTTGACCGCAGGTCGTAGAGTCGCCCAACCACGTCAACGTATCTGCAAGTTTCGCCTTGCAGGTGGGCGCAACCCTTAGGCATCCCAGTGGTGCCCGACGTATAAGTGATGAAGGTCGTGTCATGAATTGAGGGAGGCGCGGAAAGTAGATCAAACGAATCGTCTTCGTCGCAAAAGGCAAGCAATCCGTCAGGTTCCTGTTCGCCGAGGATTAGCACTTCCGATAGATCGGGACACTTGGTCTGGGCGGAGCGGAAGAGTTGAGACGTTTGCTGCTCGGCTAAAACCCACGCACTTCTAGAGTCCCGTAGCATGTGTTCCGCCTCCGTTTGGGTGAGCGCAGGATTCATGTTCACCATCGGATGGCCGGTACCAAGCAATGCGAGCCATATGATAAAGAATTCGGCACGGTTACCCATGGCCACAGCGATAGGAGTTCCGCGAGGAACACGCTTGGACACGTAGGCGGCGAACTGCTCCGCGCGCGCGAGCAGGGCCTCCGCTGTTAGCGAGGCTCCGTCCTCGAACTGAATCACCTGTAAGTCTTCGTCTCGGCTGGCCTGGGGCTGGCTGGCAGGGTTGGCGTCGGTCACCCGGTGCGCGTTGTGACTCCTGAATCGCCTGACCCCCCTTGGGGGTGTCATGCCTGGGATCTGTCCAGCGTGCGCTGGGTGCCGGCGCCGACCCTGGCCCACAACGATGGCTTGATCAGAAGCATGTCCACCAACGGGATTGCCGTCCCGGTGGTGTGACTCATTACAGGCCCGCCTCGTCGTGACTTCTCACCCGGGCTGACGCCGGCAACGACGTCCAACCCGAACAAGTGAGGAGAACATCGCATGCCCAGTCTGCCGGTCACGGTGGCTGAGACCTACCGCTACGTCGTAGGGGTCGACACCCACGCCGCAACCCACAGCTACGCCGTCGTCGATGACCGCGGGGCACTGCTCGACCAAGCCACCTTCCCGACCTCCCCGGCCGGGCTGCGTCGCGCGAGGGACTGGATCGGTCGCCGCACCCAAGGTGATCTCGACTCGGTGCTGATCGCCGCCGAAGGAACTGGCTCCTACGGGGCTGTTCTCAGCGACGTCCTGTCTGATGCGGGCTACCGCGTGGTCGAAGCACCAACCCCTCGGCGCGAACGTGGCCGCGGGAAGACCGACGCTCTTGACGCTGTCCTCGCTGCCCGTGCCAGCTTGGTCATGCCGCTGGCCTCGCTACGTGATCGCCGCGCCGGTCAAGCGCACACCGCGCTGCGGGTCCTCACCGTCGCCCGTGAGCACCTCAACGTCGAGCGGACCAGGTGCATCAACGCACTGACCTCGATGCTGCGCAGTCACGACCTCGGCGTCGATGCCCGAAAGTCTCTGACTTCCCAGCAGGTCACCACCATCGCTGGATGGCGACGTCGCGAGGAAGGGATCGGGACGGCGACCGCCCGCGCTGAGGCAGTCCGACTGGCCAAGCGCGTGCTCGTGCTCGATGAGGAGCTGTTCGAGAACCGTCAGCGACTGACCGAGATCGTCACCGCCGAGGCGCCCGAGCTCCTCGAATTGCGCGGCGTAGGCGCCGTCACCGCAGCCATCATCCTGACCGTCTGGTCCCACCCTGGACGCATCCGTAGCGAAGCGGCCTTCGCCGCGATCGCCGGCACTGCACCAATCCCCGCCTCGTCCGGCAACACCGTGCGTCACCGCCTCAACCGCGGCGGCGACCGCCGGCTCAACCGGGCACTGAACACCATCGTGCTGACCCGCATGCGAACTGACCCAGACACCCGGGCCTACGTCCAACGGCGCCTGGCCGAGGGCAAGACCAGCAAGGAAATCCGACGCTGCCTCAAGCGCTACGTCGGACGGCAGATCTTCCGCACCCTCGCCGCGACCCACCCAGGACCAGAAGTGCTCGCGCCAGCTGCTTGACACGACATAGAAGCATCACGGCGTGTGGTTTCTCTAGCAGCACCGGAACCAGCGTCTCCACGATGGGTGCGGCTGGCATCACGCTCCAGGCGTTGCCAGTCACGCTGGTTGGCCATGAGAACGCCTCCGAGCGCTCCACTCCCTCGGCCGATCCGCCAGCGCCCCTGCTGTGCGAAGTCACGAGTGTGTCACCTACCGTTCGCTGATGTTGCGCCTGTTGTACAACGGGTGGCATAAGTAGCGCAGACGCTTCGTCTGATGTCAAGGGACGTCTTGCAGGGATCGACCATTGATGCTGGAGCCGTGGCCCCGGGGGTCTTCCGAGAAGCGGCGAACCGTTCATCGTCTCTTCCTGCGCCGGGAACACTTACCCGGCTCCTGGGTCTGCTGCACGAACGGGTGACAGTTTCGGTTAGGCCGCCTTGATCACGGCCGGATTCATGATCAACTCGTACTCGACCGGGGTCAACCGTCCAAGAGAGGCCTGTCGACGGCGTCGGTGGTAGGTCCTCTCGATCCAAGTCACGATCGCGATCCGCAGCTCCTCGCGCGTCGCCCACGCTCGCCGGTTGAGGACGTTCTTCTGCAGCAACGCGAAGAACGACTCCATGGCCGCGTTGTCGCCAGCCGCACCGACCCGGCCCATCGAGCCAACCATCGAGTGACGGTTGATCGCGTGGACAAACTTCCTGCTTCGGAACTGCGACCCGCGGTCGGTGTGAACCACACAGCCAGCCACATCACCACCTTCGATGCGGCGGCGAGCAACGGCATTGTTCAGCGCCGCGACCGCCAGCGACGACTTCATCCGTGAGTCGATGGAGTAGCCGACGATCCGGTTGGAGTAGACGTCCTTGATCGCGCAGACATAGAGCTTGCCTTCGCCGGTCCAGTGTTCGGTGATGTCGCTGAGCCAGAGCTCGTTCGGGCTGTTGGCTATGAACTCGTGCCGGGTCACCCCGTGCCTGTCGATGACGGCGCACAGGTCGTCGTGGACCGGCGGCCCTGGCTTCTTGCCGTTGCTGCCGCGCTTCTTGCCGTGCGAGGACCACCAACCCAGCTCAGAGCAGATCCTCCAGGCCGTCCGCTCGGCCATCGGCTCGCCGGCCTCATTGGCCTCATCGACCAGGAAACGGTAGCCGAACTCAGGGTCGTCGCGGTGAGCGTCGAACAGAGCGTTGGCGCGGTAAGCCGCCCTCAGTTCGGCGTCGGTGATCGGGCACTTCAGCCAGCGGTAGTAGGGCTGGCGTGCGATGTCGAGCACCCGGCACGTCACCGCGACGGGCACCCGCACCGGGGCGTCCTTGGCGGCCAGCTCGCGGACGAGCGGGTACATCATTTTCCCGGCACGTTGGCCTGCGACAGATACGCAGCAGCGCGACGCAGGACCTCGTTCTCCTGCTCGAGGAGCTTGATCCGCTTGTTCGCTTCACGCAGCGCATCAGACTCAGCCGCGGGGGTGGCGCGGCTTGATGATCGGGACGAGTTCCGTTCGTCGATCGACAGCCACCGTTTCAGGCACGACGGCGAGATGCCGAAGTCCTTCGCGACCTGGGCCATCGAGGCATCCGAGTCCTTGTAGACCCGGATCACGTCCTCGCGGAACTCCTTGGGGAACGCCTTCGGCATGGTGCACATCCTTCCAGCGCCGACTCATCGACGCAGATTCAGATGTCACCTATCCGTGCAGCAGACCCGGGCGTCCAGCCTGTGCGCAGCACTCGGGCCGGTGCTTGCTACCGCGGTCGATTCCTCGGTCATGGCTCGAGCGCGCGAGCCTAGACCCGGGTTCAGACCCCTGGGTCGGCGGGCGGCCACCACTCGGACGGCTCGACAATCGGCTGTCCTGCAAGATGGGGGCCCAGATATTGGGGCAGCGTCCCAGGGTAGAACCGAGCCTCTGCTGCCTCCACCCAGGCAGGGTCCACCCAGCGACTCGTCACATGATCGGCGCGTTCGTACGCGTCGGGTTGGGCGACTACACACGGCGGTCGAACATCCAGCACTTCCATCGTGACAATCGACTCCATCTGTACTCGCCATCCCCCATAGAACGGGTAGGCGAAGCACGGTGCCACGTGGGTACCGCCATTTTGCTCGGTGATGGGCGCAGTCCCGTTTCTTCCCAAAGTTCTCGTCTCGCGGCCGACAAGACGCTCCCTCTCCTGCGTTTAGGCCGCCGCCCGGCAGTTCCCACCACCGGCCAAGCTCCGGCACATGGTCACATCTCGAGCGCCGATAACGAGCACGTGCCTTCGTCCACCACAACTACGCGGACAGCTCGACGCACGCCGACGTTTGGCCGCAGTCGGCGGACAGTCACTGTTGGCCCTTCCCCGCGGGGACGCGAACTCGATGACGGTGACCGTGACGGTGACCACTAGACCAATGCCGAGGGACCAATCTCCCCGAGACCCGCCTGTCGCCATCCGTTAGCATCCCTCGGCGCCCCGCGTTGTCTGCAACGCCCCTAACACCAGCGACCATGAACGCTAACCTGGACAACAGCTGGAACTCCGAAGCCGATCCGCAGGACGGCCGCGTGCACGTTCGCCGTTTGGAGACACGCCCGAACCCACTGACCGGACCCGGTCCCGGTGCGCTCCACACGGGCGTCGAGCTGGGAGTCGCCGAAAGGAGCCCACCCGGGCTACCTGGACTTCAGACGGTGTTGGACTCAACGACCCCATCCAGCTGCTCACCTGAACGCCCCTGAGCGAAGGGAAACGCCGGCAGAATCGGCACCTACGCGCAGCCTCCCCGGGAACGAGGACGAAGACTGTCCGATGACGTGCCCCGCCGAACCGTGGCTCCCGGTCGACGACCGAAGTGCGCACCCGTCAGGATCGAATGCGTTCGTTTGTGGGGTCGTACAGCGCCTTGAGGGCGATTGTGATCGCGAACAACTCCCCGCCGACGTTCACTGAGTAACTGCCCGCCCGGAGCCAGGAGATGTCGACGGGTTTCCCCGCGGGGTCCCAGACGTAAGCCAGGCCAACGCAGGCGCCCGCAGCTTCGCCCCAAGCTGCGGACGTCACCTGGCCAGCGGCGACGCCGTCACGCAGGATGAGCTCGCCGCCCCACAGCATGGCTTCAGGAGAGTCGACCTGCAGTCCGACAAGACGGCGCCTTGGACCCTGGGCCCGAACCTTCTCCACGGCGGCGCGTCCCAGGAAATCGATGCTGCTCTTGAGCTTGCAAGCGAACTGCAGGCCGGCCTCAACAGGGTTGTGGTCAGGGGTGAGCTCACGCCCGAATGCGCGATAGCCCTTCTCGAGGCGCATCGACTCAATCGCGTAGTATCCACCGCGCGCAACGTCGAACTCAGCGCCGGCTTCAAAGAGCAGTTCGTACACCCCAACTGCGAACTCGACCGGCACATACAGTTCCCAGCCGAGCTCGCCCACGTAGGTAATTCGGGTTGCGCGGACAGTCGAGTAGCCGAGGTCGATCTCGCGACTGGCTCCGAACGGAAAGGCGTCGTCGCTGAGGTCGGCCCGGCTTACCTTGGCAAGCAAATCGCGCGCGCGAGGACCCATGATGCCGAACACCGCCAAACTAGAAGTGGCGTCGAATAGCGTGGCCTCGAGCCCGGTAGGGATGTGCTTTCCGATGTGGTCTTTGTCGCGCTCCGTGGTAGCTGCGCTAGACACGATGAGGTATTCGTCGTGCGCCACCCGGGTGACAGTGACATCGGACTCGTAGGTGCCTCGGCTGTTGAGCATACCGGTGTAGACCGCCCTACCCACCTCGACAGCGACGTCATTGGTGCACAACCACTGCAGCGCCGCCTCAGCATCCCTGCCTTTCAGCAGGTACTTCGAGAAGCTGGTCTGGTCGAAGACCGTAACGTTTTCACGGGTGTTGCGCTGCTCAGCGGCTGACCAAGGCAACCAGTTCTGCTTGCCCCACGAGTATTCAATTCCTGCGTTCGCCCCCTTCGGAGCGAAAAAGTTCGCGCGCTCCCAGCCCATCCGGCTACCGAAGTTCGCGTTGGCCTCGACGAGCAGGTGATGGACGGGCGAGCGGCGAAAGGGCCGCGCGGTGCGCATCTCACGGTTCGGCCACGGGATCTCATAGTGCAGACCCAAAATCTCACTAACCCGGTCGTGGAGCCAGGTGACGTTCCCGTTGAACTTGGCGAACCGACGGATGTCGACGGTCGTTAGGTCGCTCGAAGGCTCCCCTCCCACAATCCATTCCGCCAGTGCGCGACCAGCTCCCCCGGCGCAAGCGATACCCACCGAGTTAAAACCAGCGCCGACGAAGAAGTTCTGCAACTCGGGCGCCTCGCCGAGGATGAACTGGTTGTCGGGGGTGAAGCTCTCCGGACCGTTGTAGAACTTCCGGATGCCGGTCTCGTTCAAGGCGGGGATTCGCAACAATGCGTTGTCCATGAGAATCGAGAAGTGGTCCCAGTCTTCTTCGAGAAGCGCGAACTCGAAGGGGCAGGGCAGCCGGTCGGGCGCAACCCAGGGCTTGGCCTCGGGCTCGAACCCGCCCACGACCAGGCCACCGACCTCTTCCTTGAAGTAGGTGTATCCATCGGGATCACGCAGCACCGGCAAGTCGGTGTGGACACCCTCGAGGCTCTCGGTGACCACGTAAAAGTGCTCAGCCGAGTGCAAGGGAACGTTGACTCCCGCGAGGGCGCCAACGGCCTTCGCCCACTGGCCCGCACAGTTGATGACAATTTCGGCCTCGATGGTTCCCGCGTCCGTCTGGACCCCAGTGACACGGCCGCGGTCCGAGAGGATGCCGGTGGCCCTGACCCGCTCGAACACGCGAGCACCCTGCATCCTTGCGCCTTTCGCGAGCGATGAGGTGAGATCGGTGGGGTTTGCCTTGCCGTCCCCAGGTAGCCAGATGGCCCCCACCAGGTCATCGACCTGCATGACCGGGTACTTCTCCTGCGCCTCGGCTGGGGTTAGTAGCACGCACTCCATGTCGAAGGCCTCAGCCGTGGCGGCCGTGCGACGCAGTTGCGTCATCCGGTCCTCGGTACGCGCGACAGTCACGCCGCCGCACTGCTTGTACCCGGCAGAAAGCCCCGTCTCGGACTCCAGCTCGGCATATAGCTGGGTTGAGTACTGGACAAGTCGCGTACCGCTCTCGGAGGCCCGGAGCTGTCCTACAAGTCCGGCGGCGTGCCAGGTGGTCCCGGACGACAGTTGCCCCTGCTCGAGGAGAACCAGATCGGTCCAACCGAGCTTGGTCAGGTGGTAGGCCACACTGGTGCCGATGACGCCGCCACCGATGATGACGACGTGGGAACGGCTGGGGAGGTTGTTCGACATCTCTGCATCCTTTGTCAGTGGAGTTCGGTTCTTGCGGCCTCAGGCCCACGTCGCGTTCAGTCTGCGAGCTGCACGTCGTGAAGAAGTGATTCGAAGTCGGGTCCCTGCATTCGCGGACGGCCATGTCGAATCGCCCCATGGTCCACTCCCAAAAGTCGTACTCGACTGGGCTGACCGCATTCTGAATCGCCTGTAAGTCTTCGTCTCGGCTGGCCTGGGGCTGGCTGGCAGGGTTGGCGTCGGTCACCCGGTGCGCGTTGTGACTCCTGAATCGCCTGACCCCCCTTGGGGGTGTCATGCCTGGGATCTGTCCAGCGTGCGCTGGGTGCCGGCGCCGACCCTGGCCCACAACGATGGCTTGATCAGAAGCATGTCCACCAACGGGATTGCCGTCCCGGTGGTGTGACTCATTACAGGCCCGCCTCGTCGTGACTTCTCACCCGGGCTGACGCCGGCAACGACGTCCAACCCGAACAAGTGAGGAGAACATCGCATGCCCAGTCTGCCGGTCACGGTGGCTGAGACCTACCGCTACGTCGTAGGGGTCGACACCCACGCCGCAACCCACAGCTACGCCGTCGTCGATGACCGCGGGGCACTGCTCGACCAAGCCACCTTCCCGACCTCCCCGGCCGGGCTGCGTCGCGCGAGGGACTGGATCGGTCGCCGCACCCAAGGTGATCTCGACTCGGTGCTGATCGCCGCCGAAGGAACTGGCTCCTACGGGGCTGTTCTCAGCGACGTCCTGTCTGATGCGGGCTACCGCGTGGTCGAAGCACCAACCCCTCGGCGCGAACGTGGCCGCGGGAAGACCGACGCTCTTGACGCTGTCCTCGCTGCCCGTGCCAGCTTGGTCATGCCGCTGGCCTCGCTACGTGATCGCCGCGCCGGTCAAGCGCACACCGCGCTGCGGGTCCTCACCGTCGCCCGTGAGCACCTCAACGTCGAGCGGACCAGGTGCATCAACGCACTGACCTCGATGCTGCGCAGTCACGACCTCGGCGTCGATGCCCGAAAGTCTCTGACTTCCCAGCAGGTCACCACCATCGCTGGATGGCGACGTCGCGAGGAAGGGATCGGGACGGCGACCGCCCGCGCTGAGGCAGTCCGACTGGCCAAGCGCGTGCTCGTGCTCGATGAGGAGCTGTTCGAGAACCGTCAGCGACTGACCGAGATCGTCACCGCCGAGGCGCCCGAGCTCCTCGAATTGCGCGGCGTAGGCGCCGTCACCGCAGCCATCATCCTGACCGTCTGGTCCCACCCTGGACGCATCCGTAGCGAAGCGGCCTTCGCCGCGATCGCCGGCACTGCACCAATCCCCGCCTCGTCCGGCAACACCGTGCGTCACCGCCTCAACCGCGGCGGCGACCACCGGCTCAACCGGGCACTGAACACCATCGTGCTGACCCGCATGCGAACTGACCCAGACACCCGGGCCTACGTCCAACGGCGCCTGGCCGAGGGCAAGACCAGCAAGGAAATCCGACGCTGCCTCAAGCGCTACGTCGGACGGCAGATCTTCCGCACCCTCGCCGCGACCCACCCAGGACCAGAAGTGCTCGCGCCAGCTGCTTGACACGACATAGAAGCATCCCCCACAAGGTCCAGCCATACTGGCCGACGATCCCCTGGAGTCGTGCCCGCGCGATCTTCGACCGGCGGTGGCGCCCGTAGTAGGCCGTCACCAGTGCGTCGAGCTGGTCGAGGTCAAGATGACACTCCCCCCAGATGTTGCCAAGCTCGAACGCGGCGTCGTTGTTGCCCGAATACTCGTAGTCGATGAGCCAAACCTTCTCGCCATCGTCGACGAAGTTCTCCGCGAGCAGATCGTTGTTGCAAGGAACTGTCCCGACGTCGCGCACCGCGAGGGCCTTCTGGATGCGGCCAAGGGCTTCGGCGTGGTCGAGATACCCCGGAGGGAGTCGGAACCCGTTTCTCTGGACTGTTCGAAGGTAGCCTTGCCGACGCTCGAACATGTTGAAGGTCCCTTGGAATGCCGGGCCCGCATGCAGTTGGCGACACGAGAGCGCTATCCGCTCGATGACGCCCTGGTCTCTAATGGTCTCCCGACTGAGAGTTCTGCCGTCGAGGAACTCGATGACCAACACGCCGAGGTCGGGGCGGTATGCGACGACTGGAGCCCCAACACCCGCCTTCTCGGCAGCACAAGAGTTGTGGTATTCCACATCACGGTCGATATCGAGAGCGTCCCCGCCCAGACCCGAGCAGCGCGCGACGAAGCGCCCATCGGGCGTAGTCACTTTCAAGTTGCGGTTCGTGAGTCCACCTGAGAGTTCGGTGATGAAGCGCGGGCGGCCAGCAAGCGCCGGGATCTGGTCAAACAACGATTCGAGCTGGTCGTCCTGAAGAAAGGCGGCCGACATCGGACTCCTCGATTGCTAAGCAGATCAGCGAATGGTCAGAAGGGCTCAGTATCTGACGCGCACGACACTACGGGCCGCTAGGTCGAAAGGTCTAGACCCATTGTTCGCCAGGACGCGCCTCGCCCGGCACGCCGGTGAAGCAACTTGCGGTCGGATGCAGACCCAGACCGCTGGTCAGCGCCGCGCCGAGGCCGGACGTACCGAGGTCAATGCCACGGAGTAGATCGTGCCCAACGTATGCCCGGAACGTTTCCTACGGTGCTCCTCGAGGTGGTGCTGGGCGCAACCTCTCCACCCCCGCGGCGCTGACCACAGCAACGTCAGCGCTGACGCGACAGCATCCTCTGGGTCGGTCCACACCTACCTGTGCCGCGCAGCACTCGTCCACGGGTAGCGCCACCTGCGGAGCGGCAATGGTTGACATGCTCGCAAAAGACTAGACTATTGACTGAACGGCGCATCGACTTCGATGCCTCTCGACGACATGAACATCTTCATCGCAAACGAGGAGCAGCCACCATGATCACCCGACTGCAGGATCGCGTCGCCCTTGAGGCCGGCCCCGCCATCGGCCCGGGACTCGCCAGCGGCGGCCCCATAGCCAAGAGAAGAGCTGCGGTCATTAGTGGCGATCTAGCCCCTGCGGCTCGCAAGGCGGCTGCTGCCGATGAAGTACGGAAGTGGTTCGCGCCCTCGAACGGCACGAAGAAGGACAAGGTAGACAACCTTTCCCAGACAGCACCTCGCCACGGCGGCAGCGTCGGTATCGCTTTCGGCACCGCCCGCTGCGTCCCGCTCGAGGACGTCTCGACTCTCGACCTCGGCCCCTACGCACTCTTGGCCAACGACGGCCCATCCTTCATGCCGACCGGGAGCTTCCTCATCGACGGCGACATCTCGGTGCCCTACGTAAGGCCGGTGCTGTGATGCCAACTACCGACCCCAGCCACCCATCGGTGGAAAAACTAATCAACGACTGGAGCAGACGAACAAACCGTGCTGTCATCTTCGACTTCAACGGCACCCTTTCTGACGACGAGTCCATACTGCTGAACAGCTTCACCGATCTCTTCCACAAGTACCTCGGGTGGCAAATGACTCCGGAGGAATACACCGAGCGGCTACTCGGACACAGCGACCGAGAAATCGTTGAAATCGCGGTTCGCACGCATGGCGGCGGCGACTCGGTCCTGGTTGACGAGCTGCTGGCTAGGCACGGAGACCGCTACAAGCAGCTGGTAGCAGAACGTTCTCCGATCACTGATTCGGCTGCGGAACTGGTGGCACACCTGGCGCGCCTTGAGGTTCCTATGGCGATCGTGACAGGCGCGCAACGTGACGACGTCCTTGCGGTCTTGAACAACTGTTCGACCGGCGAGCACATCGACTTATTCGTCACGGTCGAAGACGTCGAGCACGGCAAACCTGACCCCGAGGGGTTTCTTAAGGGTGCGGCGCTGCTGGGTGTCGAACCCCAAGACGTTCTTGTTTTCGAGGACTCCGTCCCGGGTATCCAAGGCGCGCTTGCCGCCGGAATGCGGTGCGTTGCCGTCACCGGAGACAACCCTCGTCCTCATGTGCTTGCTCAAGGCGTCGCGACCACCCATCGCCTGAGCGCCGACCTGCTCGATGTGTGAGCGGACGAAGAAGAAGCGACTCGTTTGAGCTGCTACTAGAGTGGTCGGCCAGCTGCAACGGGCACGTGCGTTCAGAGCCTGTCTATCGTCTCGTAGGTGGATAACCCTCCGTCTGCTCGCGGCCGCAGGTTGATCGCCTCCGCCTCGATTGTTGTCGACGCCCGTTGTTATCTACTCGGGGAAGCTCAACACACAGGCAGAACTGATGCCGCCCGGGGGCGCTGTCAGCACAGCGACTGAGGGGACGCTGCTTCGGATCTAACGACGGCGCCGAGACGGGTATTGATCTGCTTCCAGTCGACACGTTGCGGCAAAAACTCGGTGCTCAGTTCCGGAGTCGGCGATCTCGTCCTTCATACGCCGATGCGAACTACCTCTCGAGCACCGTTTGGTGGGCGTTGACTTCTTTTCATCCCGACGCTTCGTCGAGGACCGCTGCGGCGTCGCACCTTCGCAGATTGTTCACGCTCGCTCGTCAAGAAACGCCCGTTGGAGGGCATCGGCTGCTTGCCCTAGCGCAGTCCTCGCTTTCTCGAAAGCGCCTGGGAACTGAGCGAACCCGTGAGTGCTGCCGCGGTGCAGGTGCACGGTCACTGGCACGTCCGCTACACGAAGTGCCTCGGCGTAGCGCAGACCCTGCGGCGCAATTGGGTCGCATTCGGCAACGACGACGACAGCTTCCGGGAGTCCTCGCAGGTCGGCGCAGTCAAGGGGTGAGCTTTCCGCGCTGTGTCGGTCGGTGGCGTTCGGCAGGTAGTGGTCCTGATGCGACACCAACTCATCACGGGACAAGACGAGGCCCTCGTACTGCGGGTCGATGCCGACGCCGAGGTCGGTGGTTGTGACGGGATAGAACAGCAGTTGCAGACGGAGCGGTACGCCCATCATGCGTGCCCGGATGGTCAACGCAGCGGCGACGTTCCCGCCGGCGCTGTCGCCCGCCACAGCCAGGCGGTCGACGTCAAGGTCATGTTCCGCGCCATGCCCTCGGACCCATGACAGCGCTGCCTCGGCGTCGTCGACGGCTGCTGGGAAGGGCTGCTCGGGTGCGAGCCGGTAGCCGACGTTGAGCACGGCGCATCCGCTTCTTTGAGCCAACTCACGACACATGTGGTCGTGGGTGTTGATGCTGCCGACCACCCAACCTCCCCCGTGAAAGAACAACACGACGGGCAGGGTGCCCTCCGTCGGTCGGTAGAGCCGCGCTTGCACGCGCGAATTGACCGCCATGTCCCGAACCACAGACACCGGTAGCGGTGCTCCGCCGGTTCGCAAGCTTTCTCGCTCATAGCAATCGCGGGCCCGCGCCGGCGACATCAGATGCAGGCTCGGCCGGGCGCGGTTGGCTGCCTCATCAAGAGCCGCAGCGGCTTCACGGCCGGGTATTGTCGGCACTACAGCGCCTCGAGGTAGCGGGCCACTTCCCAGTCGGTGACAGCGATTGACTGGGCCTTCAGTTCCGCACGCTTCATGGCGAGGAAGTGATCAACAAATTCCTCGCCCAGCCACTCGCGAGCGACGGCGCTCGCCTCCAGAAGGTCCAGGGCTTCCGCCAAGCTGGTGGGCAGCAACGGCACCTGCTCGGCTGGCAGCGCGTAGATGTCCATGCTGGTCAGTCCTGGTGGCTCCAGCTTGTTGTGCACCCCATGGAGCCCGCCGGCCAGAAGGGCAGCCGTGGCGATGTAGGGGTTGGCGTCAGCTCCCGGCTGACGGTGCTCAAGCCGGGTGCCGTTCTCGCCTTCGCAGATCGCCCGCAAGCCAGCGGAGCGATTATCGATGCCCCACGTGGCGGTAGTACCCGCCCAGGAATAGGGGACATAGCGGCGGTACGAGTTCGGCGTGGGCGCCATCAATGCCGTGAACTCCGCCATCGTGCTGAGGACACCCCCAGCGAAGTGCCGCATAGTCTCAGAGATCTGGTGGGTCTGACCCGGGGCAAAGAAGGCCCCGGCGTCTTCCTTGTCTCGCAGGCTGACGTGGATATGACAGCTGTTGCCCGCCCAGGCGCCGTTGGGCTTTGCCATAAAGGTGGCTAGGAGCTCGTGCCGGGCAGCGACCTCTTTGACTGCGGACTTAAAGAGAAAGGCATCGTCGGCGGACTTCAGGCTCTTGTCGTACTGCAGGGTGATTTCGAACTGTCCCGGACCCGTCTCGGGGTTGCACGCCTCGATCGGCAGCCCGTACTCGAGCATGCGATCGCGGATGATGGCGCCGATCGTCTCCTGGTGAGATCCCAGGACGACGCCGTAGGTGCTGGGCGCCTCCTGCAAAGGAACTAGTTCGTCAGCACGTTTGAGATGTTTAGTGCCAACTTTCTCCTTGAGCAGGTAGAACTCCAGCTCCAACGCGCTCATTGGCTCAAATCCCATCGAGCGAGTGCGTTCGACGACACGCTGTAACACGCTCCGGGGCGAGATCGGGACGTGCCCACCATCGTGGGGCAGATGCCAGTCAGCGAGGAGCAGTGCCGTGTCCTCGTGCCAGGGAACTAGGCGCAAGGTCGCCGGATCGATCTTGGCGAAGATGTCGGGGTAGCCAAGCCGCTCAGTCGGGAAGTACCCGTTGATTCCCTCTGGCTTGGCGACAAGGCCGGACTCGTCGACGTGCATCACCCAAAAAACATCACAGAGCGGCATACCGTGCTCAAGCATGCGGGACAATTGACCGGTCGGCATTCGCTTGCCGCGCATTACGCCATGGGTGTCGCATCCGCCCACGATGACGGTGCGGACTCCGTGCCGCTCGAGGCAGGCGATCAGGTCGGGGTCCTTCTGCAACTCTTCTTGGAGGTTGATCACGCGTCGACTTCCTTCTTGGCAGCACTGGAGGCGCCTAACATGAAGCCGGCGTAGCCGCGGGCAGCGACGTCCTCGGCCTCGCGCCGGTACCGGCCGCAGCCGGCAACGTACGGCATGAATGTGCGTGGCTTGCCGGGGATGTTCGCTCCGACGTACCACGAGTTGGCTTCGGGGTAGAGGGTGTCGGCCGCGAGTTCGGCGACGTGCTGCACCCATTGGTCCTCAGCGTCCACCGACGCTTCGATGCGGTTGATGCCGTTCTGGCTCAAGTGGTTTAGGCAGTCCGTGATCCAGTCCACGTGCTGCTCGATGGACACCACCATGTTGCTCAGGACTGAGGGGCTGCCCGGGCCAGTGATCATGAACAAGTTGGGGAATCCGGCGGTCTGGATGCCGAGGTAGGTGCGCGGCCCGTGGGCCCACTTGTCTGTGAGGAGGTGGCCCCCGACGCCGCGAATCTCGATTTCCGTCAGCGCGCCGGTGATGGCGTCGAAGCCGATCGCGAAGATGATGGTGTCGACGTCGATCTGTCGGTCACGAAGCTGGATGCCCGACGTGGTGATCTTGACCAACGGGTTGGAGCGGATGTCCACAAGTTCGACATTGTCGCGGTTGTAGGCCTCGAAGTATCCGATGTCGGTACAGGTGCGCTTCGTGCCGATGTGGTGGCTGGGACACAGGAGTGTCGCCACGTCCTGATTGCGGACTACTGAGCGGATCTTCGCCCGAGCGAAGTCCTGCGCGACTTTGTTCGCCTCCTCACTGGTGAAGAAGTCAGTGAAACCCGAGGACAGTGCGCTGATACCTCCCCGCTGCCAGCCCTCCTCAAACCGCTGCCGGCGCTCCTCGGGGGTGGCCTGCGCCGTGGACCTGTCTGGCGAGTCCACCGGCACGCCGCTCTCGGAGAGTTCGCAAACGGTGCGCCGTTCACGCCAGTCCGCAGTCAGTTCACGCCACTCATCGTCTCGCAGTGAACGGTTGTGCGCCGGCATGCTGTAATTCGGTGTCCGTTGGAGAACGTACAACTGGTCGGCGTCCTTGGCGACCTGGGGGATGGTCTGGATCCCCGACGAACCCGTTCCTACGACGGCGACCCGCTTTCCGGTCAAGTCCACCGGCCGGTGCGGCCAGCGGCCGGTGTGGAACCACTCCCCCGCGAACTCTTCGAGCCCCAGAACCTGTGGCTGCTTGACGGACGACAGGTTGCCGGTCGCCATGACGACGTAGGTCGCTACCAGTGTCTCGGCGTTGTCGCAGGTGACGAGCCACGCACGTTGCGCCTCATCCCATGTAGTCGACACGACACTGGTGTTGAAAGAGATCTGTCGGCGTAGGTCGAACCTGTCCGCGACGTGCTCGAGGTAGCTGAGAATTTCGGGTTGGGCAGCGTACCGCTCGCTCCAACGCCACTCCTGAACAAGTTCGTCGTCAAAGGAGTAGCAGTAGTCAATGCTCTCGATGTCGCAACGGGCACCGGGGTATCGATTCCAATACCAGGTCCCCCCAACGTCGTGCGCACGTTCGATAACCTGGACGCTCATACCGAGCGCACGTAGCCGGTGCAGCATGTACAGCCCCGAGAATCCTGCACCCACGACCACGACATCGAGTTGCCTCGTCGGTTCCATCATGGGTCCTTTCGAGTGACGTGGCTTGCCTGGGATGCTTCTATGTCGTGTCAAGCAGCTGGCGCGAGCACTTCTGGTCCTGGGTGGGTCGCGGCGAGGGTGCGGAAGATCTGCCGTCCGACGTAGCGCTTGAGGCAGCGTCGGATTTCCTTGCTGGTCTTGCCCTCGGCCAGGCGCCGTTGGACGTAGGCCCGGGTGTCTGGGTCAGTTCGCATGCGGGTCAGCACGATGGTGTTCAGTGCCCGGTTGAGCCGGCGGTCGCCGCCGCGGTTGAGGCGGTGACGCACGGTGTTGCCGGACGAGGCGGGGATTGGTGCAGTGCCGGCGATCGCGGCGAAGGCCGCTTCGCTACGGATGCGTCCAGGGTGGGACCAGACGGTCAGGATGATGGCTGCGGTGACGGCGCCTACGCCGCGCAATTCGAGGAGCTCGGGCGCCTCGGCGGTGACGATCTCGGTCAGTCGCTGACGGTTCTCGAACAGCTCCTCATCGAGCACGAGCACGCGCTTGGCCAGTCGGACTGCCTCAGCGCGGGCGGTCGCCGTCCCGATCCCTTCCTCGCGACGTCGCCATCCAGCGATGGTGGTGACCTGCTGGGAAGTCAGAGACTTTCGGGCATCGACGCCGAGGTCGTGACTGCGCAGCATCGAGGTCAGTGCGTTGATGCACCTGGTCCGCTCGACGTTGAGGTGCTCACGGGCGACGGTGAGGACCCGCAGCGCGGTGTGCGCTTGACCGGCGCGGCGATCACGTAGCGAGGCCAGCGGCATGACCAAGCTGGCACGGGCAGCGAGGACAGCGTCAAGAGCGTCGGTCTTCCCGCGGCCACGTTCGCGCCGAGGGGTTGGTGCTTCGACCACGCGGTAGCCCGCATCAGACAGGACGTCGCTGAGAACAGCCCCGTAGGAGCCAGTTCCTTCGGCGGCGATCAGCACCGAGTCGAGATCACCTTGGGTGCGGCGACCGATCCAGTCCCTCGCGCGACGCAGCCCGGCCGGGGAGGTCGGGAAGGTGGCTTGGTCGAGCAGTGCCCCGCGGTCATCGACGACGGCGTAGCTGTGGGTTGCGGCGTGGGTGTCGACCCCTACGACGTAGCGGTAGGTCTCAGCCACCGTGACCGGCAGACTGGGCATGCGATGTTCTCCTCACTTGTTCGGGTTGGACGTCGTTGCCGGCGTCAGCCCGGGTGAGAAGTCACGACGAGGCGGGCCTGTAATGAGTCACACCACCGGGACGGCAATCCCGTTGGTGGACATGCTTCTGATCAAGCCATCGTTGTGGGCCAGGGTCGGCGCCGGCACCCAGCGCACGCTGGACAGATCCCAGGCATGACACCCCCAAGGGGGGTCAGGCGATTCAGGAGTCACAACGCGCACCGGGTGACCGACGCCAACCCTGCCAGCCAGCCCCAGGCCAGCCGAGACGAAGACTTACAGGCGGTTCACTCGTTCACCGTGGTCACCCGGCCTCGATTAGGTCGCTCGTTCGCTGGCGACCGGTTCGGGATATTGGCGGGGTGACCGATCACGCTTGGGTTGCCATCCACCGAGCAGTACTGGGCGCTCTGCAAGATAGGGACGTGCTTGCTGACCCTCCACAGAACGATCAGCAGCTCGATTGGTTGGCCGACGCGATTGCTGATCATGACTCTGGCGACCTTGGCCGGACAGACCGCCACAAGTTTGCGAAGCACCAACGCCGGACGGACTAGAGAGCAGAGCCAAAGCAGCGACTCAAGGAGCGGCTTGCATTCCTGAGGCGGTCGGCAGGCGGCGGTGTGACGCGAGTTGGTGCACGGCGGGTAGGGTGCCATGGTCCGTTAGGTCAGGTCAGGGGCGGCAGTTCTCGGTTCGATTCCGGGAGTCCTTTTGGCCCTCGGCGTCCTCTTGGTTCTCGCTCTCGTCAGGTTCGTATCTCTGAAGTTCGTTCTGAACCGTCCGGAAGAAACCATCAAGTGCAAGGCAAAGGAGGCGCCTATGTCTAGTTGCAGGATCGCGTGCAGTTCTCTCTTTGAGACCCTCTGGACGCTTGGGGTCGGGACGTCTGGCTCGGCGCTCCTGTCCTGACCTGACGGGCACTCCGTCGCCGGCGTACGCATCTCGCGGCGCTCTGACGCACCGACCGCCGATAACGAGCGGTGTCAGAACCTCCTGCCAGTCTCCTCATAGGGGCTCACCCTGGGCGCCGGAACGGGAGACGTCATGAGCATCGAGATAACACATATCCGCATGAGTGGGGGCTCCGGCCACGAGCACATCGTCAGCTACCGGTGGCTCAACCCAGCGGACCGGGCGACCGGCACCTCCGACAAGCCAACCATGGTCGCTTGGGTGGATAATCCCTCCAACTCTGCCTACGTCGGAAGCGGATTCCAGCGTGCGGAGGTGGGTGTAGTCCGGCCCCAGTATGGCGAGCCTTTTCTTCGGACTTTCGCGGATGGGCAGTGGAACAACAACCTCTTGTCGCTGCCCCGCTTCTAGCGCCTGCGCCTAGCGGCGCTGGGGCCGAAGCAACAAGTTACTGATGTTGGCGAGGTTGACTCGTGAGGGCGGGACCGCGTTTCTTGACCTTGGTGAGATGGGTTACTGATCTGCGAGCGATCGCGCGGACACGCGGCGACGTGACACGGCCGCGCCGCATTCAGGCCGTTCCTCCCGCCGCCTCATCAGTGTCTGGGGGACCCTCAACAAATGGGCCTACCGCTTGAAGAGGCTGGCGCAGTTGATGGTGGGTGTCATACTAGGAAGTAGGGTCGAAGCGTGAATTTTGACGAAGTCCCCCACGGTGAGTGTGTCGATTGCGGCGCGAAGACCTACCTGTGGTGCGAGAACCGAAGCGATTGGCACTGCACCAGCTGCGACGCCGACTGCCCTTGAACCGTGGCCGGGCTCTTCCCCGTGCCTGAAAGATTGGAGGCACCGTGGCCAATGCAGATGGTTGGTGTGACGCTCTGTACTTCCCTCAGGGTCGGCGCAATTTTGGCGGGGTTCACTGCCGGCTGGAGCCTGGTCACGCTGGCGATCACTGGTGCGACGCCGAGGACGAGATGGCTGAGGACGAACTCAGCTCATGACTTGGGCGCACGCTGATTCGGTTGAGCCGGTTGCAGCGGCACGGACACTGATCCGAAGGACACCCAGTGATCCTTGAAAGATCCATCGCAGCGAAAAGATGCGTTCCTGACCCGGAGATACGTCAGACGCGATGGGGATCGGCCCCTGCCAGACTTCCTGACGGTTTCGACGGCCTCAAGAAGGAACGCCAAAGACAAGAGTCTTCTCGAGCTTCGAGTAGTAGTCCTCGACTTCGGCGTGGGTCAGTCCATCCCAGTGGGCCAGCCCGGCAGGGCGATGACGACCCACCGAAGGGAACCGAGACTCGTGCCACGACCGGTCAGTAGTCACGATTACCTGCTCCTCGACGTCCCCGAACTGGTCCGCGGTGATGTCAATGATGAGGTCATCGATCTCGAGCCAGGCGTGGGATCGAGCATGATCCTCTGACAGCCCGGTGACGTACGTCGGATCGCCAAGACTTCTGGACCGAAGGAAGTCTGCGAGCATCTCGCAGGTGTCACCACATGCGCCCTTGGGGAAGGCGTCCAGGCCGACTGGTCGCGGGATCGTCTCCTCTATAGCCGCTCTGAAGGCCGCGCATGCTGCCCGGATGACCGCCCTGTTGGTCGCGGTGGGACCGGGCGAGCCCTGCGCGCTTGTGTCGGGGGGGCCAGCAATCATGCTTGAACGCTACTGCGCAGACGCGCGCCCTCCAGGGTCAGCCACGCGCGGCGAAGAGACGCAGCACGGTGCCCCGGCCGTTGGGGCAGTTCATGCCGGGCCTCGGGAGTGCGCCGGTGATTCGACCCCTGGGCGCCAATGCGCGTCCTTCAGGCGTCCCCATCCGTGATGAAGCGCAGGAAGCGATCGCCTAGAGGCTTCGTCCTAGTCTCAAAGACCGCGGGACCCGTCATCATGACCTTAAGGCCGGAGTGAATCAGCCTCCTGGAGTCGAGATCAGACTCTGCCGTTTCTAGCAGAGGGCTAGAGGCGACGCTCGGAAGCGCCGCCTCTAGAACCGAGTGGACAGATCCCATGTAGATGTTGGGACGCTCGAAGCCTCGGGAGTCACAGAATCGACCAGGTCCGCTCATGAACTCCAGCAGAGCCAGATGCGTCGGCGTCATCTCGTCGACGTAACGAAGGAATGTGGAGCGCAGGTCTTCGTCAGGCTCGACACCTCTTATGGTGTTCACTACCGCATTGCGCAGGGCCGCCAGCTTCTCCTCTTGCGCTGAGCCGGCCGCCACCCTGCTGGCCTCGATGACCACGTCAACGAACGCGTCATCGGCCGCGAGTTCCTCCCAACTCGGGCGGTCCTCGAGTGCGTCGATGCGCTCAGCGATGCTGTCAAACCACGCATCCATCCGACGGTTGTGCGCCATCGTGAGTGCGAAGGTCAGACCCGCAGCCAGAACGCTGCCCACGACAGGTATTGACCCGGCGGCTCCCGCAACGGCTGTTTCGACTACCTCGCGGCCGGTGGACTTCCTCGGCTTCTCCATGGGAGGAGGATTGCAGCCAGTTGATGCCCCTGCTCGTTGGGCCAAGCGCAGTTCGGGACTTGCGGGACCGCAATGCCCGGACGTCTCGAGTGCGGGACCAACTCCCCGAGGGTCGCCACGGGATGGCCGCCCACTTCCGGGACCTCCTTGAGGCGGCAGGACGCGGCCTGACGGCGCCTATCGCGACCCCTCGACAGACGATGAGATCGCGGCGGTATTGGGGTGCGCGTGCATTGTCAGAGCCAGCCACCAGACTGTGCGCGTGACGCCTTGGCTAACCCTCATCTCTTCCCTGGCCGCGGCCATCATTGGCGGCTTGGTTGCTCCGCTCGTCACACAACGACGGGAGCGACTGGTGGCTCGCGCGGACGTGCGGCGAGCGCTGACAGAAGTGGAGGCACTCAGATTTGATCAGAACCGCTTTCAGGAGTTCACTCGGGCACTGGCTGCCTTCGAAGCGAACGCCATCCTCGCGGGAATGCCTCGCAGCGTGGTGGCGAGGTACATGCGAGCGGTAGAGGCGCATCGGGCAGCGACACGGTTCGAGCGCGGCATCGGTCCGAACGGAGAGGATGGTTGGGCGATATCGTCCGGTCCCGTCACCGAAACCCACGAGCTGGCGCTCGAAAGGCTCGCAAGTTGCCTCTGGCATCCGTGGTTGGGCCGCCTGCGGAAGTAGTGCGACGATCGGCTTTGGCGGCGATATGACGCAGCTCCCTGCCTGCACAATTCCTGCGCCAACCGGAGCACCCGCCCCTTCTGGGGCGCGAGCACTAGGGCGGCTAGGCGGCTTGATGCGTTTGCCCTACTGCGTCTCACTTGAGTAGGTCGGACGTCGAATTCGGTCTGCAGGCACCTTCCACGCACTTTCGACCATCTGATTCACACCCGGCACGTCCGCGTCGAGCTGAAAGATCTGCCGAACGGCACGTATCAGACCTTCGCGATCGCGGTTCGCCGCCCTCCTGGCGCCCGACCATCCACCGTCGTCATCCGTGCTCTCAAGAGGCTCTCGCTCTCCCATCGCGAGGTTGATCAGGCCATGCGACGAGTCATGAACCTCTTCGGCGCGCCGATCAGGTCGGCCGGCGCGATCAGGCGGAGGGAAGAGAGTGCGTCGACCATCTTGCGGTGCTCTCCTGAGCAGACATCCAGGTAGGGCTGCGTCTCGAGGAGAGATAAGCCGTCGAGCCGGGCGCGCCGCGCGTTTGAAGAGGTCCCGGCGATGGCAAAGGCAGCACGCAGGTAGGTTTCGGCCACCGCGTACATGGTTTGCCTGCGCCAGACCGACGTCTCTCTACGGACGGACCACCGGGTCCTGAGCAGTTCCGCGGATGAGGTCAAGACGAAGGTCAGAGCAGCGATGGCAGCGCCTGTAATCAGGCCCGCCTGAAGATCACTCATTCTTCGCTCCTTCACTTCCTGAGGACTGCACCTGCGACCAGCATTCTTGCCTCTCGCTGGCTACTCGGGCCCTAGGCATGTCGTCTTGCGGCGGTTAGACGCACCAGGGAGTGGTAACAGGCTGCGGGTCGATCTGGCATCAAGAACTCGGCACGCGCTTCAGGTGCCATCTACCGACCGCCTGTGATCCACCACTTTCCATCTCGTCTTACGAGCGTCGTGTCTCCGTCATGCGCGGGCTGGCCATCGAAGGAGACAGCCTCTTCGGGGATTGTGACCACGTCGGCTGAAGTGTCCACGCCACCCATGTCGATCTCCACATCGGTCATCTTTTCGCGAGTCTCGGGCGGGTACTCCTTGGCCATGGCGGCCTCGCAGGTGGAACCGAAGATCGCAAAGCTCCTCTTGGCCTGCTCGTCAACGAACTCGCAGGCTTTCGCGAATTGGCCCTCGCTGACGGCCCTGTACGCCGCCTTCAGTGTCTCGTCAGGTGAGCCCTGATCGCCGGACGAGCAGCCCGGAACTACCAAGGCGAGCGTCATGGAACTGACAAGCGCTACCCCTGCTCTTCTCCCCATAGAGGCATAGTGGCACGTCCGGCGCATGCCACGCCCAACGCGGGATCCAGCGCCCACTCCTATGCACACGCCGGACGCGCTGTCGCGGTGCGGTGATGCATCTGTCGACTTTCGGGGATGCCAGCAGGAGACCTGAATCAGGTAATCGCGCAGGCTCAGCACCCCATGTCATCCAAGCCTTCGACGATCTCCGGTGCCGCGCGTGCCCGAAACTGGCGCCGCGGTCCGTTCAAGTCGAGTGAAAACTCAACGTCAACTAGTACAAATGCAAGTTGGTATCCAAACCTCTCCGCCTCAGGAAAGGAGCCGGAGATCTCGTGCCCCGGTTCGAGACGGGCCGGGAGGCCGCCATGAATTTCAAGCCGCACCGGATGGTCGGGCTCGTCAACGGGCTGATGCAGCACTGCTTCGGCGCTGACGGTGTGAACGAAGACGGTCACGTTCTCCCTCGCGATTGTCAAGCCCCCGAGGTACCACTCGCCGTAGGAGAAGCCCGCAAGAACATGCACGTCAAAACCCACCGGGAAAGCTGCCTCTGCCAAGGAGGCGGACGCCTCCGCGGCCAGTGCTGCCCGCTCGGCAGACTTAGCCGAGTCCACGGCTGCGATAGCGATAGTTTTCGTCAGGCGGGCGTACCAAAACGTCACGGCCAGGAGGCCCAGGGTCGCCGCAACAGTCAGGAAGGGACCCCAGTCCGCAATCCAAGTCCTCATGCGAGCCATCGTCAGGCACCGGCGATCTTCACGCGCGAAGGCGCGCTTCTCCAGCGGTATCCGTCTCCTACCGCAGTGGTCCAGTGGCTCGAACCAGCCGCAGCCGCCCGCAACAAACTCTATGGCTGACAGCCGTCGCCGCCCCGCCATCGGCGATTCCCGGTGCATCTGTGCAAGCAGCCCGCGTCCGCAGGCGGCTACTAGAGACTTCCGGCAGGGCCAAGGTCTGGCGAGACTCGGTCTAGGTGTTCGGCGGGAAGCTCTCCATGCGGCTGCCCACCAGGTTGATTGGTGTGGCTCAACTTCGGTCTGCGTTCCCGCCGGACACCGTGCCGGAGCGTGGCTGAAGAGGGGTCTGCCCAGCTCTCAGTAGCAGTGCCCGCCCGGTGTCAACGGATCAGTGACGACGGGAAGGGCGAGAAGCTCATGGCGAGAGTGGTCATCGGGGTCGATCCCCACAAGCTGTCGGCGACCATCGAGGTCGTCGACGAGAGTGAGAGGGTGCTGGGTGCCGGCCGGTTCGGCACCGACAAGACCGGCTACGCGGCGATGCGCCGGCACGTCGCGTCCTTCCCGGAGCGGGTGTGGGCGGTGGAAGGCAGCAGCGGCGCCGGCCGGCCACTGGCGCAACGGCTACTGGCCGACGGTGAGCACGTGGTGGACGTGCCGGCCAAGCTGTCCGCGCGGGCGCGGATGTTCGACACCGGCCACAACCGCAAGACCGACTCCCACGACGCGCACGCGGTGGCGGTGGTCGCGGTGCGGACCAAAGGGCTGCGGGTGCTGGCCTACGACGTGCAGCTCGAGGCGCTGCGGTTGCTGGTCGACCGGCGCGCGGAGCTGACCCGCGCCAGGATCCAGGCGGCGAACCGGGTCCACCGGCTGCTGTCGGAACTGGTTCCGGGACAGTCGAAGAAGAACATCAGCACCGGCCAGGCCAAGACCATCCTGGCCACCGTCAAGCCTCGGGACATCGCCGGGAAGACCCGGCGCCGGCTCGCCGCGGAACAGATCGCCGAGCTCGTGGTGATCGAGAAGAAGGCCAAGGCCATCACCCGCGAGCTCAAGGAGATGGTGGCCGCGTCCGGGTCCACCCTGATGGAGCTGCCCGGTGTCGGCCCCGTCGTTGCTGCTCGCACCCTGGCCGACGTCGGCGACGTCGCCCGGTTCGCCGACCGCAACCGGTTCGCCTCCTGGACCGGCACCGCACCCATCGAAGCCTCCAGCGGGGAGATCGTCCGACACCGGCTCTCCCGCGCCGGGAACCGGCGGATGAACCACATGATCCACATCGCCGCGACCACCCAGCTACGCCACGACACCGAAGGGCGGGCCTACTACCAGCGCAAGATCGCCGCCGGGAAGACCAAAGCCGAAGCCATGCGCTGCCTCAAACGACGCATCTCCGATGCCCTCTTCCGACGCCTTCGCGCCGACGCTCAAAAACAGCCAGCCGCGGACGTGGACGCGGGCCCGGGAGGGCACTGCGGGGCGTCTCTTCACTCCAGCGCGACCGGCTTGCACCCGCCCACCGGCACTTCGGATCAGCCACTCCCGGGACCCGCACCCACGACGCTACGCCCCACCACGAGAACACGGAAGAGCACGACCCCCAGGCCGCTCGAACCCGCGCCTTGACATTAGAGGGGTGCCGAAGTGACGCAATGTTTGGCACGCATTGGGGTTCGTTCTGCTACTAAAGCACCCCGTAGCATCTACGCGCACCCAGCCTTCGCGGTATTCGCGCTTACCGTCTGGCGCAGGCACTTCAGCTCAACGTGGCCTAGTTGCCTGCCTTCAGGCGCGCAATAATGGCGGATTTTGCATCAGCGAACTCTTCGTCTGACAACACCCCGGCTTTGTGCAGCTTAGCGAGTTCGGAAATGTCTCTGGCTGCAGGCGAATTGGTCGCTACAGGACTCTGCTGAACGACCACGGACGGGCGTCTGGACTCGGCGATTTTGGTTCGGAGCGCGTTCAGACTGTCTTGCGCTCGAGCGTACGTCGACCGATCGAGTGGCAACGTGTTAGAGAGAGTGAAGGGATCATCGCTGTTCACATTTCGGCTCTGCGTCGTCCCGCGCCAAAAATCCTTGTTGGACGTTCCCTGATAAGACGGCGTCAGAACTTCAAGCACCCCGTTGAGCATTCCCGAGTTGTACTCAACTCCCGTGATGTGCGCGAAGTCAAAGACTGCAGTCCGCCCTCCACCAAAAGATCCGGCCATCATCGACGTGAGCGCGCCAGTCTTGATGATCAGCAGTCGGTCATCGAAGGCGGCCATCACACCTCCCGCTCCGCTCGACAGGACCAACCACGGCCTCTCTCCCGCCCGGGCATGTCTCCGGATCTGTTCCAGCGCCTTGCTGCTGACCTCACCGCCGACGATTTGGCTGGAGATCACCGTCGCGTCGTCAAGGAAGCGCGCAGAATCCAGGGCTCCTTGTAGCTCGAGTTGCGCGTCGTACTCTCTCGCCCTTGCACCGTCACCGTGCTCCCGAAGGTGTACCAAGACCTCGAGAACCCGCGGAACATCGCTCTTCTGACTTAAGTCCCCGAACTTGAGGCTTGCCCCGGCGTGCGAGACGAACGTCAGCATGCGCCAAGCCGTCGCGCTCATCCCCACGGACTCGCTCTGAAACTCGTCCGAGAAGATCTGCTTCTTACGCATGGAGGCGTCGGTGGACAGGACCCCCATCACGCGGGCGCTCGTCACGACAATGTGGTCCAACATGGGCTTGACGCCGTTGGCACGCACGATCATCCACACGTCTTCGCCGGGAGCTAGCCCGGCACTCAACGCGCTCGCAAGCCGGCGGCCCTTGTCCTCCGCCACCTTCGCCCCGAATTCGACCATGAAACGCACCCCTTCTCACACGCCCCGTCGGTGGGACTGATCGCAGTCTGCCAAGTGTTCCCAGAGGCGGCACCTGTAGGTGCTGGTCTCGCTGGCGATCATCCCTTGTCGGCAATGGGAGTCTGTAGGCCCGGCACCGAGTGCGGCCGCCGTGCGACAGCCACTGGCGGCAAAGTGACGCTTAGGCGCCGAGGTGTTGGTCCTTCCTCCTACCCTGAAGGACACCATCCGCACCCCCGAGGAGTGACGTTGAGCAACGAAGGGGAACTTCGGCGCCACCGAGAGGCTGCCAACCGTCTGCGTGTCGATATCAGCAAGGCCTCCAGCAAAGTCGCCGCAAAGCGCAAGAAGGCCGCCGACGCTCAGGGGGCGGCCGCCCGGTCGAAGAGCGCCTCAACCATCCGCATGAAGACATCGGAGGCCGAGCGATCGACGAAGGAGGCCAATGACGCCGAGAAGGCGCGTGCAAACCTCGAGACGAAGTTGGCGGATACTGAGGTCAGGATCACGAAATTGCTGGAGAAGGTCGAAAAGGAACGGGCGACGGCTCAATCGAAGGCGCTTGCCGACCTCCGCCGAAACAGCCAACAATCGGCGGCGAAGTTTGCCCCAGGCCGTCTCGGCGACGCACTCAAGGATCAGCGCCTAACCGACCCTCAGCCCTCTGTCGCGTCCAGAAATTCACTGGTCACCGACGTCTTCCTTTCGCACGCTAGCGAGGATAAGGACGAAATTGCTCGCCCGCTGAGGGATGCCCTCGAACGGCGCGGGGTGACCGTCTGGTTCGATGAACTGCAGATCAAAGTGGGTCAGAGTATCCGCCAAGAAATTGAGTCGGGGATCGCTGGCTGCCGGTTTGGCGTGGTCATCATCTCGCCCCACTTCTTCGCCAAGCAGTGGACCCAAGCAGAGCTGGATGGCCTCTTCGGCAAGAAGATGGAGTCCGGCCAAGATTTGGTCCTTCCGATCTGGCATCACGTCTCGAAGGACGAGGTTCAGCGGCACTCACCGTTGCTAGCCGGGGTCATGGCCCTGAACACGGCAGTAGCCACAGTCGATGAGATAGCTGACAGTTTGGCTGAGGTTGTCCGTGCGTAGTACTGGCGAGTCCGCGCAAGCCTCCTCAGGTGATCAGAGGCACCTGGTGACGGCCCGACCCCGGCCTCGCTCGGTTAGGCGGACCAATCATCGCTCGCGATGCTTGACGTGGTCAACGCCCAGCCGCGGTTCATGTCTACCCGAGAGCCGAAGCGATGAACCGGCCTGCTCGGTGCGACCAGCGCCGTCCAGCCAACTCACCAAACGTGGCAAGCAAGCCTTCGTGCCTAGCTGACCCTCACCAGCGACCTTGGCTTCCACGGGTCACAGAGGTCGTGGCCGGCTACATGTCACGTTGGAGGAGTCCGCGACTGTCTCCATGCTCGTGACGGGAGGTGGAAGTACAACCGTGCAACACCAGATCTTGCGGCCTATCCGATGTCGTCTACTACATCTAGTATGTGATTGCCGATCGGCGCAGAATAGAACGACCCGCGTCGGCCGGTGCCGGGTCGCACGTCGTCGGACTCTCTGGTTTGAGGCCGCCATCCTCCACCTTCCTGGCGAGCCACAGGGTCGTGGATTGAGAGAACCGCAATGAAGGAGAACGTCAAGTCGGGTGCCACGCGCCCTCGACGGGCCGAGCCAGGCGGGCAGGTCGCCTCATGAACACACGCCGCGTCAACGGGCCGATCTACGTGCCCTGTCCGAAGTGTCGCCGAAAGTTGGGCCCGTTCTCGAGGGTTACAACTGGCCTCATGAAGTGTGGTCACTGTGGCGAGGTGTTCAACGTGCGCATCTAGTGCGCGCAAACGCGGCAGGGCGTGCCCGGCAGGTTGCGCCCTGCCGGCTTCCTCGATGAAGCAGGCAGCTGACCGATGCGCGCGGGAGCGTCCCGGGTGCCCTCTTGGATGAGCCTGCTACGGCTTGAGAATGTCGGCGGACGGTTGACGCTTCGCTCTCGACTGCGCAACCGCCTTGAAGCGAGAAGGCAACATGCCATTGCGCGGCGCAGTATTTGATTGCCTCGGTGAGTCCAATTAGCCGTTAGTGGGCATAGAAATGCCACAACTGAGTGGGCGCCGTGCAGCCAGTGGAGGGGTAGCCCTATCTGGGCGAAGAGACGCAGTACCTCGTGCATGTGTATGACCAGGCCCAGCAGTCCCTCCGGCGTTCCACGGTGCTGAGCTAATAGCGCTGACCCTCATGTGCCGATCCAACGATGACCGCAAGCGGGTCAGCGTGGAAGAACCCACATCAGGGGAGTTGCCGCACGCAACGAGCTAGTCCGTGTGAGCCCAGAGGAGGTCACCCATCCGACGCGCGGCACGCAGCCGCAGCTCGTCCACTGCGTGGGTGTACCGCTGCGCGGTGGCCATCTCAGTCCAGCCCATGATGGACATCACCGTCCGAATGTCGACGTCCTGCAGCAACAGCAGGGTCGCCGCTGTGTGGCGAGCATCGTGCAGTCTCACGTGTCGCACGCCTGCGGAGGCAACCAGGTTGTTCCAGTCCCGGTTATCGCGTGCGGGGTCGATGAGCCCTCCCGTCGCACTGGGGAAGACCAGGTCGAGTGTGGAGTCCCAGTCCGGTCCTGCAGCCAGCCTGGCCTGCCTGACTGCGACGCGCTGGGTGCGAAATTCCTCCACCAGCGGCTGGGGCAGCACGATCCTGCGTCGGGAGGCCGACGTCTTGGTCTCGACGAGGAGCAGTCCGCCACTCTTGCGTCGCGGACAGTGCGCTCCGCGCTGTTGGCCGCATACCGGCTGCCCATGTATGCCCCCGCAGCCGTGGCTCCACGTGTGCCGTTGAGCGGAACGCCGAACATGCAGCACGCCCTTGTCGAGGTCGACATCCGGCCAGGTCAGCGCCAAGGCTTCTCCCTGCCGCAGTCCGAGAGCCAAGGCGACTGACCACCGCACCGGATGCCTGGTGCCAGCCGCAGCCGTGAGAACTCGACGGGTCTCCTCCACGGACAAGGGTTCCACCTCGACAAGCGCCGCGCGTGGAGGCCTGGCCACGATGACCGGGTTGTGCGCGATACGTCGCCGGCGGACGGCTTCGTTCAGCGAGGAGCGCAGTACGCGGTGAACGGCGCGGATCACGTGTGGTGACCGCCCTTGGGCGGCCATGTCCCGGTACAGCTCCTCCAGATGCTCGGGCCGCAGCTCGCTGAGCTTGCGCCCACCCAACGCAGGGACCACGTGCACGCGCATCTGGCTGCGGTAGGTCGACAGCGTCTTCCACCGAGCCGTCATCGGCAGGATCGTCTCCAGCCAGTGCTCGAGCCACGTGGCCAGCGTCACGTCATCCTCGGTCCACACGAACGTCCCAGTGTCCCGCGAGCGCTCGAGCTCCCGAACAGCCTCACGCAGCTCGGCCTTCGTGCGTCGTCGCAGGTGCTTGCGGGCCCGGGTCCCGTCCGGCCGCCGGTCCATGGTGACGCGAGCGTGCCAGTGGCCGTCAGCGCCCTTGTACACGGTGGAGGTGCTCTGCTCGGCCGGCTTCCGGGGCCTAGGCATCGTCGGGCTCGCGCATCTGCGCGATGAACCGTTCGAGCTCCCTGCGCTCCACGCGCACCGAGCGTCCGAGGTGGACCGCGTGCAGGCGATGGCTTGCAACTTGGCGCTCGATGCTGCGTCGCGCGCAACGCAGATGCCGAGCCACCTCATCGAGGGTGAGGAGCAGGGTGTCGGTCGAGGACGGGTTGGGGCTGACGGTGGCGTTAATGGTCTCCATGTCAGTCCGAAAGCGGTCAGCGCCGTCCCAAGAGTCACCGCCGCATCCCCCGGAACAGACGCGCTCACGAGCTCCCGGCGTCGTGGTCTCCGTCCCTGTCCGACAGGCGACGACCCGTCCCGACAGCGCGGCCAGTGTGGGTTTTGGGGCCAGTTTTGGGGCCACAGCCGCTTGGTGGCCAGTGGCCGGCGAGCGCCTTCGTTTGGTGTTTCCGCAGGTCACGGACCCATCCGTTCTGCGCGCCCGAAGGGATTCGAACCCCTAACCTTCTGATCCGTAGTCAGATGCTCTATCCGTTGAGCTACGGGCGCCCGTCACGCCGAGGCGCAACGAGAGAGCAGACTACCGGACCTCCGGCGCGCATCAGAAATCGGCCCCCGGAGCCCGTCGACCGGGCGCCTGCCGACCGCACCGATGAGTTCCGAGCGGGCCGCCGGTCGTACCGTCGACGCCATCCACCGAACGCCAGGAGAACCCCGTGCGCCAGCTCGTCGTCAGCACCTTCGTCAGCCTCGACGGGGTCATGGACTCCCCCGGCGGCGGTACGCACCCGCGCGCCGGCTGGACCTTCAAGGAGGTCCCGTTCGACGAGGCCGCCTACGAGATCAAGGGCCGCGAGCAGGAGGAGTCCGAGGCCCTCCTCATGGGTCGCTCCACCTACGAGGAGTTCGCCCCGGTCTGGCCGTCGATGGACGACGAGTTCGCACGCTTCAACCGGATGCCGAAGTACGTCGTCTCGACGACGCTGACCGAGACCGACCCCGGCTGGCAGCCGACGACCGTGCTGCGCGGTCTCGACGACGTCGCGCGGCTCAAGGAGGGCGACGGCGGGCCGATCCTCGTCGCCGGCAGCGCCCTCCTGGCGCAGGGTCTCGCCGCCGCCGGGCTCGTCGACCGCTACCACCTGCTCGTCTTTCCGGTCGTCCTCGGCACCGGCAAGCGGCTCTTCACCGTCGGCCCCGACACCGGTCCGGGCACCCTGGACCTCGTCGAGCACGCCGTCTACGGCAACGGCGTGACCCTCGCCGTCTACGACGTCCGGCACTGACACCCGGCCCTCGCCATCTTGTGAAGAGTTTCACAAGCGCGCCGCCCCGCGGCCTCTCGACCCCCGCGAACGACGGTCCTACGGTGGGGGTGAGGCCCTGAGCGATGGGCCGCCGAGGTTCCTTCCCGACAGCGTCGAGAGCCCGTCGCCCGGTGACCGACCCCACCCGGTAGCGGCGGAAGGACCCCGCGATGACGACCACGACCAGCACCCTCCCCCGGACCACCCATCCCGACCTGCAGTCCTGGGTCGACGAGGTGGCCGCCCTCACGCAGCCGGACGAGGTGGTGTGGTGCGACGGCTCGCGCGAGGAGTGGGACCGCCTCACGACGCAGCTCGTCGACGCCGGCACGTTCGTGCGACTCGACGAGCGCAAGAAGCCCAACTCCTTCCTCTGCCAGTCGGACCCGACCGACGTCGCACGCGTCGAGGACCGCACCTTCATCGCCTCCGAGCGCGAGGAGGACGCCGGCCCGACGAACAACTGGGTCGCCCCCGCCGAGCTCCGCGCGACGATGACCGAGCTGTACCGCGGCTCGATGCGCGGTCGCACGATGTACGTCATCCCGTTCGTCATGGGCCACCTCGACGCGACCGTGCCGATGTTCGGCGTCGAGATCACCGACTCCGCGTACGTCGTGACGAACATGCGGATCATGGCGCGCATCGGCACCCCCGTGCTGCGCGCGATGGAGGAGCGGCGGGCGCCCTTCGTCAAGGGCCTGCACTCGGTGGGCGCACCGCTCGAGCCCGGGCAGCAGGACGTCCCGTGGCCGTGCAGCACGACGAAGTACATCGCCCACTTCCCCGAGGCCCGCGAGATCTGGTCCTACGGCAGCGGGTACGGCGGCAACGCCCTCCTCGGCAAGAAGTGCTACGCCCTGCGCATCGCCTCGGCGATGGCCCGCGACGAGGGCTGGATGGCCGAGCACATGCTCATCCTCAAGCTCACCTCGCCCGAGGGACGCGTCCACTACGTCGCCGGCGCCTTCCCCAGCCAGTGCGGCAAGACCAACCTCGCGATGATCGAGCCGACGCTCGCCGGCTGGTCCGCCGAGATGGTCGGTGACGACATCGCCTGGATGCGCTTCGGCCCCGACGGCCGGCTCTACGCCGTCAACCCCGAGTTCGGTCTCTTCGGCGTCGCGCCGGGGACGGGCATGCACACCAACCCGCAGGCCGTCCGGACCGTCGAGAAGGGCAACTCGATCTTCACCAACGTCGCCCTCACCGACGACGGCGACGTCTGGTGGGAGGGCCTGACCGAGGCGCCGCCCTCGCACCTGACCGACTGGAAGGGCAACGACTGGACGCCCGAGTCCGGCGTGCCGAGCAGCCACGCGAACAGCCGCTTCACGACCCCCGCGAAGCAGACCCCGATGATGGCCGCCGAGTACGACAACCCGGACGGCGTGCCGATCGACGCGATCCTCTTCGGCGGCCGCCGCAAGACCACCGTCCCGCTCGTCTACGAGTCCCGCGACTGGGCCCACGGCGTCTTCGTCGGCGCCACCCTCTCGTCCGAGACGACCGCCGCCGCCACCGGTGCCGTCGGCGTCGTGCGGCGCGACCCGATGGCGATGCTGCCCTTCATCGGCTACCACGCCGGCGACTACATGCAGCACTGGCTCGACATGGGTGCGAAGGCCGACCCGGCGAAGCTGCCGAAGATCTTCCAGGTCAACTGGTTCCGCCGCGACGAGGAGGACGGCTCGTTCCTCTGGCCCGGGTACGGCGACAACGCCCGCGTCCTCAAGTGGGTCGTCGAGCGCCTCGACGGCACCGCCGACGCGGTGCAGACACCGGTCGGTCTCGTCCCCGCCCCCGGGGCGATCGACACGACGGGGATGGACCCCGCCGCCGCCGCGAAGGTGACCAAGGCCCTGCGCGTCGACCCCGAGGACTGGAAGGCCGAGGTCCCGCTCGTCCACGAGTGGTTCGACACCATCGGCGACCGGCTGCCGGCCGCCCTCGCCGACGAGCTCACCGCCCTCGAGGAGCGGCTCGAGAAGGCCTGAGCCGCAGCACACGACAGGGCCCCGCCGGCATGCGCACCGGCGGGGCCCTGCCGTGCCGTCAGGTGGAGGGCGAGGTGCCGTTCGCGTCACCCGGGTCGGTCGAGGTCCCGCCCTGCTGGCCGGGCGCGCCGGGCTGCTGACCGGGGAGGCCCGGCAGGCCGCCGCGGTCGCCGTCGCCGTCCCGGTCAACGAAACCACGGCCACCGTCGTGGTCGCCGTCGCGGTCACCGAACCCGTGTCGGTCGCCGAACCCCTGCCCGCCCTGCTGCTGGCCCGGGCCACCGCCGGGGAAGCGCCCCTGCCCGAACCCGCCGCGCCCGCCGTCGGACTGGGTGATGGCCGCCGTCGCACCGGCCGCCCCGAGGGCGCCGACGACGAGGGCCACGACGAGCGCCACGACGGTCCGCGGACCGGACCACCGCGACGGCGTGCCCCAGCCGGCCCACGGCCGACGCCACGTGAAGCCGTCGCCCGCAGCGGGCGCCGGCGACGGGGCGGCAGCCGCCGTGGCGGGCACGCCGTACGTCGTCACCGGGCCACTGCTCGGCGGGACGGGTCGCGCTGCCTCCGGACCGGGCGAGGCCCAGGCCGGCGCGGCGGTCTCGGTGGCACCCGTGGCGGGGGCCATCTCGTGCGTCTCTCCGGCCACCGGGAGCGCGGCGGTCTCGTCGGCCGGGGTGGGCTGTGCGGGAGGGGAACCGGGCGTCACGGGGTCGTGCTCGTCGCGGCGCGCGCTCATCGAGGGTCTCCTTCGTCGGGCGGATGGCTGCGTGCACCCTCACTCCCCCGGCTGTCACGAACCTGTGGCGCATCCAGCACCCGGCTGGCAGATTGGAGGAGTGGCACACAGGAAGCGCACAGGTGACGCATCGGGAGGGCCAAGCCGGTCACCGCAGAGTGGGCGCATGCCGACCCGCCAGCAGCCCGCCCCTGCGCCCGCCCTGACCCGCCTCGACGGCAGCCCGGTGCGCGTCCTCGTCGTCGACGACGAGCAGAACCTCACCGAGCTGCTCTCGATGGCGCTGCGCTACGAGGGCTGGGAGGTCCGCAGCGCCGCGAGCGGCATCCAGGCGGTGCGCGCGGCGAAGGAGTTCGGGCCCGACGCCGTCGTCCTCGACATGATGCTCCCCGACTTCGACGGGATGGAGGTCCTGCGGCGGATGCGCGCCGACGACCCCAACGTCCCCGTCCTCTTCCTCACCGCGAAGGACGCCGTCGAGGACCGCGTCGCCGGCCTGACCGCCGGCGGGGACGACTACGTGACCAAGCCGTTCAGCCTCGAGGAGGTCGTCGCGCGGCTGCGGGCCCTCATGCGGCGCACCGCGATCGCCGCCGCCGACAGCGACTCGGTCCTCGTCGTCGGTGACCTCACGCTCGACGAGGACAGCCACGAGGTGACGCGCGGCGGGGTCGAGATCCAGCTGACCGCCACCGAGTTCGAGCTGCTGCGCTACCTCATGCGCAACCCCAAGCGCGTGCTCTCGAAGGCGCAGATCCTCGACCGGGTGTGGAACTACGACTTCGGCGGCCAGGCCAACGTCGTCGAGCTCTACATCTCCTACCTGCGCAAGAAGATCGACGTCGGACGCGCCCCGATGATCCACACCATGCGCGGCGTCGGGTACGTCCTCAAGCCGGCCGAGTGAGCCGATGACACCTGCCCTGCGCCGGCCCGCGGCCCTCGCGCGGCCCTCGCGCTGGACCCTGCGCGCGCAGCTGCTCGCGGGCGTCCTCGTCCTGTTCACCCTCGTCATGCTCGCGACGAGCGCGCTGACCGTCGTCGAGACCCGGCGCTACCTCGACGGCCAGCTGAGCCAGGACCTCCAGAGCGCGCTGTTCCGCGCCGGTGACCGGCGCGGCGTGTTCGACGACGACAACGACGGGCGCGGCTTCGGCGACGGCCAGCCACCCGGGGCTCCCGGCAGCGACCGCACCCTCGTCCTCGGGCTGACCGCCTCCGGCGCCGTGGCCACCGACCCGCGCGGCTACCCGCTCAACCAGGTGGTCACCCGCTCCAACACCGACGGCACGCTGAGCGCGGACGAGATCCGCCGCCTCGCGAGCGCCGTCGAGGGCGGCGAGCCCGTGCGCATCTCCCTCGGCAACGACCTCGGCGACTACCTCGTGACCTCGCGCAGCATCGGCGACGGGGGCACCTTCGTCGTCGGCGTCTCGACTCGTCCGGTCGACGAGCTGCTCGGCAAGCTGCTGGCCCTCGTCGTCGGCGGGACCGTCGTCGGGCTCGTCCTCGTCGGCGTGGGCGGCGCGGTGGTGGTGCGCCGCAGCCTCGCCCCGCTGGACCGGGTCGCCGCGACGGCCCGCCGGGTCTCGACCCTCCAGCTCGACTCCGGCGACGTGTCGCTGGCCGTCCGCGTCCCGGAGCGGGACGCCGACCCCCGGACCGAGGTCGGCCAGGTCGGCCTCGCCCTCAACACGATGCTCGACGACGTCGAGCAGGCGCTGCAGTCGCGGCAGGAGAGCGAGATGCGGGTGCGCCGCTTCGTCGCCGACGCCTCGCACGAGCTCCGCACCCCGCTCGCGTCCATCCGCGGCTACGCCGAGCTGACCCGCCGCGAACGGGAGCCGGTGCCCGAGACCGTCACCCACGCCCTCGGCCGCGTCGAGTCCGAGGCCCTGCGGATGCAGGAGCTCGTCGAGGACCTCCTCCTGCTGGCCCGCCTCGACTCCGGTCGCCCCCTCGAGCGCGAGCCGGTGGACCTGTCACTGCTCGCCGTCAACGCGGTGAGCGACGCGCACGCCGCCTCCCCCGACCACAGCTGGGAGCTCGACCTCCCCGAGGAGCCCGTCGAGGTCACCGGCGACGGCGCCCGCCTGCACCAGATCCTCGCGAACCTCCTCGCCAACGCCCGCACCCACACCCCGTCCGGGACGCGGGTGGTCACCAGGCTGCGGCCCGAGGCCGACATGGTGCGCATCTCGGTGTCGGACAACGGGCCCGGCATCCCCCGTGACCTGCAGCCCACCGTGTTCGAGCGCTTCGTGCGCGGCGACGACTCGCGCAGCCGTGCACAGGGGTCGACCGGGCTCGGGCTGTCCATCGTCGCTGCGGTCGGGCAGGCCCACGGCGGGCGGGTCGAGGTGACCTCGGAGCCGGGCGCGACCACCTTCTCGGTCCTCCTCCCCGCCTCTTGACCCACCTCCCCACCCGACTTCTTGCCCATCCGCCACCTCGGGAGCGCTCCCACGCGGCCCTGGAGGTGGCGAATGGGCAATCAGTGGGGTCGAGGAGCGGCGGGGGTTGTCAGAGGTCGAGACGGAAGGCCAGCAGGTCGATGTCGGGACGCGGCGACCAGTCGCGGTCCGGCCGGCGCCGGAAGCCCAGCCGCCCGTAGAGCCGGTGGGCGGCGAGCATCCACGAGGCGCTCGACAGGACGACGGCCCGGCACCCCTCGGAGCGCGCCCGCTCGACGCACGCCTCGCTGAGGACGCGGCCGACGCCGGCGCCCCGGGCCGAGGGCGACACGGCGAGCATCCGCACCTCGGCCTCGCCCTCCCCGCCGACCTCCGCGAACGGCGTGCCGGGGCGGACGTAGGTGACGGTGCCGACGACCGCGCCATCCTGCTCGGCCACGAGCAGCTCGGCGTCGCGCAGGCGCGCCCCCGCATCGAGCAGCGATGCGGCGTACGGGTGCTCGCGCGTCATGCCGCTGTCAGCGGCGTAGGCGGCGAGGGTCAGCTCGCCGACCGCGGCGAGCTCGTCGGGGCGGGCGGGACGGACGGTGACGGTCACCTCCCGATCCTCGCACCGGGTCATCCATGGGCGACAGGACGACCACAGGAGCGCCACAGCCCCGGACCGGACCGTGGACGCATGGACACCGCCACCCTGCGCACGGCCTCCGGCCCCGGGACCCCCGACCTCGCGACGCACCCCGCCACGACGACCCCGAGGACCGGCCGCCTGGCCCGCACCCTTCGGGGGCCGGCCGAGGACCCCGCGTGGGCCCGGCCGGCACTCGTGGCCCTCCTCGTCGTCACGGCCGCCGCCTACCTCTGGAACCTCACGGCGAGCGGGTGGGCGAACAGCTTCTACTCCGCCGCGGTCCAGGCCGGCAGCGTCTCGTGGAAGGCCTTCCTCTTCGGCAGCTCGGACGCCGCGAGCTCGATCACCGTCGACAAGCCGCCGGCGTCGCTCTGGGTCATGGCCCTCTCGGTGCGCCTCCTCGGCCTCTCCTCGTTCGCGATGCTCCTGCCGCAGGTGCTCATGGGCGTCGGCACCGTCTGGGTCACGCACGCGGCCGTGCGCCGGCGCTTCGGCCACGGCGCGGCGCTGCTGGCCGGCGTCGCGCTCGCGCTGACCCCGGTGGCCGTCCTCATGTTCCGGTTCAACAACCCGGACGCCCTCCTGACCCTGCTCATGGCCCTCGCGATCTGGGCGACGCTGCGGGCCGTCGAGGCCGGCTCCTACCGCTGGATCGCCCTCGCGGGTGTCTTCACCGGCCTCGGCTTTCTCACGAAGAGCCTCCAGGTGCTGCTCGTCGTGCCGGCCGTGGCGATCGTCTGGCTCGTCTGCGCGGACACCCCCATCCGCCGGCGACTCGTCGGCGGCCTGCTGTCGGGGGCGGCCTTCCTCGTGAGCGCCGGCTGGTGGGTGGCCGTCGTCGAGCTCACGCCGGCCTCGATGCGCCCGTACATCGGTGGCAGCCAGACCAACTCCTTCCTCGAGCTGACCTTCGGCTACAACGGCCTCGGACGACTCGACGGCTCCGAGGTCGGCCGGGTCGGCGGTGGCGGCGGCTTCTCCGACGGCGTCGGCCTCCTCCGCATGTTCGGCTCCGCGGTCGGCGGCCAGATCTCGTGGCTGCTGCCCGCCGCGCTGGTCCTGCTCGTCGCCGGGCTCGCGCTGCGCGGCCGAGCGCCACGCACGGACCGCCGGCGTGCCGCCTACCTCGCGATGGGCCTGTGGCTCGCCGTCACGGCGCTCGTGTTCTCGCTCATGCAGGGGATCTTCCACGAGTACTACACGGTCGCCCTGGCGCCGGCGATCGCCGCGCTCGTCGGGATGGGCGCCGGCGAGGCGTGGGAGCGACGGCACGACGCCCTCGGCGCCCTCACCCTCGCCGCCGGCACCGCGGCCGCGTCGGTCTGGGGCTTCGTCCTCCTCTCCCGCACGACCTCGTACGGCGGGTGGCTGCGCTTCACCGTCCTCGCGCTCGGGCTCGCGGCGACCCTGATGTTCCTCGTCGCCGGCCGGCTCCACCGCCGAGGCCTCGCCCCCGTGGCCGCCCTCGCGGTCGTCGCCGGGCTCGCCGGCCCCGCGGCGTACTCCGCCTCGACGCTCGCGACCGGGCACAGCGGGTCGATCGTCACGGCCGGACCGGCCGGCAGCCGTGGCGGACCCAGCGGTGGCGGGATGCCGGGGGGCATGCCGCAGGGCGGCCCCGGTGGCGGGCAGGGCGGGATGCCCGGTCAGGCACCCGGCGGCACCACCACCAACCCCAACGGCGGCACCGCGCCCTTCGGCAACGGCACCGCACAGGGCGGCACCGCACAGGGCGGCACCACGCAGGGCGGCACCACGCAGGGCGGGACGTCCCGGGGCGGCGGGATGGGCGGCCTGCTCGACGCCACCACCCCCGACAGCGCGGTCGTCGAGGCCCTCACCGCCGACGCGTCGAGCTACACGTGGGTCGCGGCCGCCGTCGGGTCGCAGAACGCGGCCGGTCTGCAGCTGGCCACCGAGCTGCCGGTCATGGCCGTCGGCGGGTTCAACGGCTCGGACCCCTCCCCGACCCTCGCGCAGTTCCAGCAGTACGTGGCGGACGGACGCATCCACTGGTTCCTCGCCGGCGGTGGGTTCGGTGGGCAGCAGGGCGGCTCGAGCGCCTCGAGCGAGATCGCGACCTGGGTCTCGCAGCACTTCACCGCGCAGACCATCGGCGGGCAGACGTTCTACGACCTGACCCGGACGACGACGGGCTCGGGGCAGTGACCGTCGTGCGGACCCCTGCGAGCGCCGCCCCGGTGCGCTCGCGGGGGTCGGTACCCCGCGAGCTGCTCGTCTTCGCCGTCATCGGGGTCGCGAGCACCGTCCTGCACCTCGGCGGCTTCGTCGTCCTGCGGACGCTCCTCGGGACGCCCCAGGTGGCCAACGCCGTCGCCCTGCTCGTCGCCGCCGTCGCGAACACCTGGGCCAACCGGCGCTGGACGTTCGGCATCCGCGGCCGCGAGGGGGTCGCACGCCATCAGCTGCAGGGGCTGCTCGTGCTGTCCCTCACGCTCGCGATGACCTCGGGCGGGCTGGCGCTGCTGGCCCACGTCGCGCCGGACGCACCGACGTGGGTCGAGACCGGCGTGGTCGCCGTGACCACCGTCGCCGCGACGGCGGTCAAGTACGCCGCGATGCGCTGGTGGGTCTTCGCGCCCCGCGGGCCTCAGAACTCGGCGACGACGAACCCGCCGACGGAGTCCTCGAACAGCACGGCCCCGGTCCAGTCCGCGTCCTCGTAGGTCCCCGTGCACACGACGACCGTCGACGTGGTGACGGCCGGGGTGTCGGGGCAGCTGAGGTCGTCGATGGTCCAGCCGAAGTCGCTCTCGGCGGCGCCGACCGCCCACTCGAGCCGGTCGCCGCTCAGCGCCGCACCGTCCGGGAGCGCGGTCACCTGACCGCGCACCGACTCCGCCCATCCGCCGCCGTCGTCGACCGCGCCGGCGAAGAACCCGCTGCCGGCGAGGAGCAGCGCCACCACGGAGAGGACCACCGCGACGCCCGACGCGACGGCGGCCCCCACGGCCCACCCGACGGCGGCGCCGCCCCCGGTCGAGGCGTGCGCAAGCGCCACGGGCGGCGCCATCGGGTCCGGGCCCGCGAGGTGCGGATGGACCGGCTGCGGGGACGGCGGCTGCGGGAACGGGGCACTCGACACGGCGGCAGTGTGGCAGCCGTCCGCGGGCTCCGTCCCGCGATCCGGCCGACCCCGGGCCGTCCGTCCGATGGGTCGCCGGTCACCGGGCGGGGCGCTTTTGCCCGCAGGTCCCGTGCCGGATACCCTGTGCAAGCGTTGGAGGCGTCGCCTAGTCCGGTCTATGGCGCCGCACTGCTAATGCGGTTTGGGCTAACCGCCCATCGAGGGTTCAAATCCCTCCGCCTCCGCACGAAGAAGTCCCCCGGGGAAGCTTGCGCCCCCGGGGGACTTCGCTGTCTCCCGACGCCTCTCACCCGTCGAGTGAACAGGACACGCCGCCGGCACCCCGGCGCGCACGGCGTGTTCTGTTCACTCGACGGGGTACCGACAGCGGGACGGGCGCGGAGCAGGCGCGGAGCAGGCGCGGAGCAGGCGCGGAGCAGGCGCATGACGAGGCCCCCGGGAAGGCCCAGTCACTCCCGGGGGCCCCGTGACGGCACCGCCGGTCGGCCGGGCAGGGTCGCCGGCCGGCGGTCGCTCGGGGGATGCCTCAGTGCTGCTCGGCGAGGCTCCACATCGTCCAGAGCTCGGTGCGCATCCGCCGGGGCTGCTGGAGCACGTGGACGACGGCGCCGCCGATGTCGGCCGGGTCCATGAACGGCCCCTGCGACGGGTCGCCGTCGCCGAAGCGTCCGTCGGCCGCGGCGAACGGGGTGTTGACCCCCGCGGGCGCGATGACCGTCGTCCGGATGCCCTCGCCGCGCAGCTCGCGGTCGAGGGCGTAGCCGAGGTTCACCTGGGCGCCCTTCGTGGCGGCGTACACCGCCTCCTTGCCACCGCCGATGAGCAGGCCCGCGACCGAGGCGAGGACGACGAGGTCGCCACCGTCGCCCTGGGCGCGGAACTGCCGCACCGCCGCCCGCGTGGTCCAGATGGTGCCCTTGAGCGTGACGTCGACCATGAGCTCGACCTCGTCGGCGCTCTGGTCGAGCACCCCGCCGTAGAAGCCGACGGCGGCGTTGGCGACGACCGAGTCGACCCGGCCCCACGCCTCCACCCCGGCGGCGACCAGCCGGTCGGCGGTCTCCTCGTGGCGGACGTCGCCGACGACGGGGACGACGTGGTCCGACCCCAGCTCCTCGACGAGCCGGTCCAGCCCCTCGGGGCGCAGGTCCCCGGCGACGACGCGGGCCCCGGCCTCGACGGCCAGCCGGACCGTCGCGCCACCGATGCCCCCGCCGGCTCCGGTGACGGCGACGACCGTGCCGGTCAGGTCGCGGCTCGGCGCGGGCATCAGACCACGACCCGACGAGCAGGGGACGACGTCCGGGTCACTTGATGGCTCCCATCGACAGGCCGCGGACGAGCTGCTTCTGGGCGACCCAGCCCGCGACGATGACCGGCAGCGCGGCGATGGTCGCCGCCGCCGAGAGGACCGCGAGGAACTGCCCGCGGCCGTCGACGAACGAGCCGAGGAACGGCGGCGTCGTGCGGGCGGCCGAGGAGGTGAGCAGCGTCGCGAGGAAGTACTCGTTCCAGCTGAAGATGAACGTGATGAGCGCGGCGGACGCGACGCCGGGCAGCACGAGCGGCAGCGCGACCCGGAAGATCTCGCGGCCGAGGCCGGCGCCGTCGACGCGGCAGGCCTCGATGATCTCGAACGGCACCTCGAGGAAGAACGAACGCATCATCCACACCGCCACCGGCAGGTTCACTGCGCCGTAGACGACGGCGAGCATGTAGATGTTGTCGAGCAGCCCGAGCGTCTTGAGGATCATGAACAGCGGCAGCACGACGGCGGCCAGCGGCATGAACCGCGTCGAGATGAAGAACGACAGCGCGTTCTCGACGTTCTTGACCCGGCGGATCGACAGGGCGTAGGCCGCCGGGATGGCGAGGACGACCGCGATGATCGTCGCCGTCACCGCCGCGGTCACCGAGTTGAGCAGGTAGCCCTTCATCCCGCGGTCCATCGCGAGCTGGTAGCCCTCGGTCGACGGCGAGAAGAACAGCTTCGGGTTGACCGACGAGGCGACCGACTCGGGCTTGAAGCCGTTGAGGATCATCCAGAAGACGGGGAAGAAGAACGCGAGCACGAGCACCCACGTGAGCGCGGTGACCAGGGAGCCACGGAGCGAGCGGTTCATCGGCTGCCTCCTGCCATGAAGACCTTGAAGAGGGTGCGCAGCGCCACGGTCGCGACGATGATCGTGAGGATCACCGTGACCACGCCGTAGGCCGCGGCCTGCCCGACGTCCAGGCCGATGAAGGCCCGCTCGTAGAGCAGGTAGGCCAGCGTCTTCGTGCCGCCAGTGCCCTTGGTGAGGATGGCGATGGGGTCGAAGACCTGGAGGATGATGACCGACCCCAGGAGGACGCCGATCTCGACGTACATCCGCAGGTGGGGCAGCGTGATCCACGTGAAGGTGCGCCACGTGCCGGCGCCGTCGACCTGCGCGGCCTCGAGGATGCCCTTGTCCTGGCCCTGCAGCCCGGCCAGGAGGATGAGCATCATGAACGGGGTGAACTGCCACGTGAGGACGATGACGACCGAGAGCATCGGGTGCTCGGTCGACCACGACACGACGGGCAGGCCCAGCGTGCGGGAGAGCCAGTTGAGGATGCCGATGTTCGTGTCGAACATCGAGTACTTCCAGATGAGCGAGGCCGCCGCCGGCATGACGAGGAACGGCGTGATCATCAGCGTGCGGGCGATGGCCCGGCCGCGGAAGGGCCGGTCGAGGAGGATCGCGAAGATCATCCCGAGGGCCACCGAGAGGATGACCGAGAAGGCCGTGATGAGGACGGTCGCCAGCACCGAGGGCCAGAGGTCCCCCGAGGTCAGCGCCGACGCGTAGTTGGACAGACCCGTGAACCCGCGGTCGTTGGGGTACAGCAGGTTCCAGCGGAGCAGCGAGTAGACGATGGTCACGACGAACGGGACCTGCGTCAGGAGGATCAGGAAGATGACGGCGGGCAGCAGCAGCCCGCGCGCGGTCCGCAGCTCCTTCTTGTTCACCCGCCTGGGTTCGGTGGCGGTCTCGGCCTCCACCGTGTCGAGCTCGGTCACGGTCATCTGGGCACTCCCTTGTGCGAGCGGTCTGGCGGGGATGTGGCGACGGGTGCCGAGCCCGGCCGGGGGGACCGGCCTCGGCACCCGTCGCTCACGGGGTGCTGCGGGTCAGCTCTTGTGCTTGTCGCCCGCGGCCTGGGCGAGCGACTGGCACTTGGCGAGGGCGTCGTCGACCGACGAGCGGCCGGCGAGGTAGTCCGCCACGAGCTGGGCGCACTGGTTGCCGACGTCCTGGAACTCGGGGATCGAGACGTACTGGATGCCGACCCACGGCTGCGGGTTGACGCCCGGCTGCTTGGGGTTGACCGAGCTCATGACGTCGAGCGTGATCGGGGCGTAGGCGGCCGCGGCCTCCTTGTACTCCGGGATCTCGTAGGTCGAGGTGCGCGAGCCCGGGGGCACGTTGGACCAGCCGATCTGCTGACCGACGAGCTTGATGTAGTCCTTGCTCGTCGCCCACTTGACGAACTTCAGCGCGGCGTCCTTCTGCTTGGTCGAGGACGGGATGGCGAGGTTCCAGCTCCAGAGCCAGCCGGACTGCTGGGTCTTCTCGACCGGCATGTGCGCGTAGCCCATCTTGCCCTTGACCGGCGAGTCGTCGGCCTCGAGCATCGACGCGGCGACGGAGGCGTCGGCCCACATCGCGGCCTTGCCCTCCTTGAGCGCGGTGAGGCACTCGTTGAAGCTGTACGACACCGGGTCCTTCTCGCCGGACTCGTCGAGCATCGTCTTGTAGAAGGTGACGGCCTGCTTCCACTCCGGGGTGTCGACCGTCGCGTTCCACTGCTCGTCGTACCAGTTGCCGCCGAAGGTCTGCACGACCGTCGTCAGCGGGGCGAAGAGGTCACCCCAGCCGGGCTTGCCGCGCATGCAGATGCCGGCCATGTCGGCGGAGTTGACCTTCTTGGCCGCGTCCGCGACCTGCTGCCAGGTGGGGGTGTCGCCGAGCGTGACGCCCGCCTTGTCGAGGACCTCCTTGTTGTACATGAGGATGGAGGACTCGCCGTAGAACGGGACCGCGAACAGCTTGCCGTCGTAGGTGTTGACGTCGCGCACCGGCGGGAGCAGGTCGTCGACGTCGTAGGCCGAGTCGGACTGCAGGTCCGGCGTGAGGTCGACGAGCCAGCCGTTGGCGCCCCACTGCGGCGTCTCGTACGCGCCGATGGTGACGATGTCGTACTGGCCGGCGCCGCTCGCGACGTCCGCGGTCACGGCGGCGCGCAGGTCGCCCTCCTCCATGACCTGGAAGTTGACGGTCGTGCCGGGGTTGGCCTTCTCGTACTCGGACTTGAGCTTCTCCATGTCCTTCATCTGGCCGTTGTTCACGGTGGCCACGTTGAGGGTGACGTTCCCGCCCCCGCCGCCACCGGCGGAGCCCGAGTCCGTGGAGACGTTCCCCGACGAGCAGGCGGCCAGGGCGAGGGCCGAAGCCAGCGCACCGGCGCCGAAGGTCAGGGCGCGCTTCGTGGTGAGCATGCCTAACTCCTTTGGTAGGTCTTTCCCCCACCCGTCCCCGGGAGGAGGTCCCCGAGCCCGGGGAGCGTTCCGCGTCGCCTTGCCGCGGTGGAACACCGGCAACGTAGAAGGCGGGCGCGCCGGGCGACAAGGACCATGCGCCTCGTCGTTTCGGTACTATTTTTCCGTGCTCACCCGTGCGGGCGACCGTACGGCTGAGCGGCACCGCTGCACGCGGCACCGTGAGCGGGGTCCTGACGAGGATGTCAACGAGGAGTGGTGACGATTTCGTATCAGTCCACCGGCACGCCCCGGCTCAAGCTCGCGGGTTTCCCCTCCTTGGCCGTCGAGGGCACCGAGCCCGACACCCCCCTGGTGCGCGGCCCCTACCCCGACGCCCCGCGGCGCGAGATCATCCCGCCTCACCCCCAGCACGCCCTGCGCGTGCTCACCCACGACTTCCCGAGCGAGATCTGCGGCTGGGGGGCGCACCCCGAGTACGAGATCCACCTCATCACCAAGTCGCACGGGTCGTTCATCGCCGGCGACCACGTCGGGACCTTCTCCCCCGGCCACGTGAGCATCATGGGCCCGAACCTGCCGCACGACTGGGTGAGCGACCTCGAGCCGGGCCAGGTCGCCGTCGACCGCGACGCCGTGATCCAGTTCTCCGACGACTGGATCCGGCAGTGCATGCGGCTCATCCCGGAGCTGCAGGAGGTCGACGAGGTGCTGCGCCTCTCGACGCGCGGGCTCGTCTTCTCCGGGGCCACGGCGTGGCGCGCGGCCGAGACGATCCTCGAGGTGACGCGCACCCAGGGCGCCGAGCAGATGGCGCACTTCTTCCGCCTGCTCGGGCTCTTCGCGGCCGCTCCCCCGGAGGAGCGCGACGTCGTCGCCAGCGAGTGGCTCGGCCGGCCGACCGACGCCGGCTCGCTCGGCGCGGTCGAGGCCGGGCTCGCGTACATCTTCGAGAACCTCACCGGCGACATCCGGCTCTCGACGGCCGCGCGGATGGCCTACATGTCGGAGCCGACGTTCTCGAAGTACTTCAAGTCGGCGACCGGGATGACCTTCAGCAACATGGTCAAGAAGCTGCGGATCGCCCACGCGCGCAGGCTGATCGACACGACCGAGCACCCGATCGCGCAGGTCGCGGCGATGAGCGGCTACCACAACATGGCGAACTTCAACCGGCAGTTCCTCGCCGAGGTCGGCACCACGCCGACGTCGTACCGCAAGCTCGAGTCGTCGCAGAAGCCGCCGCCCGAGGTCTTCAGCCTCGGCCTGCGGGCGCCCGTCGAGCCCTGAGGTCCTGACGGCGCCCGACGGCGCCCGGCCCGCTCAGCCCCCCAGCACCTCGTCGAGCGTGGCCGGCACGCCCTCGGCCGCGAGCGCGCTGCGCATCCGCAGGAACTCCTCGCGGAAGCGCTCGTCGTCGGCGAGGTCGCCGAACACAGCCTCGATGCGCAGGAACGCCGCCGGGTCGTCGTCGGACGCCGCCTCGCGCAGCGCCTGCGCGTGGACCTCGGGCGGGACCTCGCTCTCCGGCAGGCCACCCCGGGCGATGAGGGCCCAGTACTCGGCCCAGGCGGCGACCATGAGCGCCCCGAGGGTCACCGGTCGCCCGGCCTCCAGGTTGGCGCGCAGGGCCGGGAGGGTGAAGGTCGCCATCCGGTTCGCGCCGTCGGTGGCCAGGCGGACGAGGGTGTCGCGGATGCCCGGGTTGGCGAACCGCTCGAGCAGCGTCGCCATGTACCCCGGCAGGTCGATGCCGGGCAGCTCGCCGAGCGTCGGCGCGGCCTCGTCGGCCATGTAGCGCTCGAGGTAGGTGCGGATGCGCTCGTCGCGCATCGTCTCGTCGACGAGCGTGTACCCGACCGGGGCGCCGAGGTAGGCCAGCGCCTGGTGGCTGGCGTTGAGCAGGCGCAGCTTCATCAGCTCGTAGGGCTTGACGTCGTCGACGAACTGCACGTCGACCTGCTCCAGCGCCGGTCGGCCGAGGGGGAACTCGTCCTCGACGATCCACTGCGTGAACGGCTCGGCCGGCACCGGCCAGCGGTCCTCGATGCCGAAGTCGGCGAGCAGCGACTCGCGGTCGGCGTCGGTCGTCGCGGGCGTGATGCGGTCGACCATGCAGTTGGGGAACGAGACCGACGACTCGATCCAGTCCGCGAGCGCCGGGTCGACGAGGCGGGCGAAGCCGGTGACGGTCTGGCGGCAGACCTCGCCGTTGCCCTGGAGGTTGTCGCAGGAGAGGACCGTGAACGGCTCCAGGCCGGCCTCGCGCCGGCGCCGCAGCCCTTCGACGACGTACGCGAAGGCCGTCCGCGGGTTCTCGAGGTGCTCGACGTCGTGGACGACCGCGGCGTCGGTCGCGTCGAAGGCCCCCGTCGCGGCGTTCTTGAGGTACCCGCCCTCGGTGACCGTGAGGCTGACGATCCGCACCGCGGGGTCACAGAGCCGGGCGTAGACGGCCTCGGCGTCCTGCGGCCCGTAGAGGTACTCGAGCACCGACCCGACGACCCGCGGCTCCAGCGAGCCGTCCGGGTGCCGCACGACGAGCGTGAAGAGGCAGTCCTGGGCGCGCATCGCGTCACGCATCGCGGCGTCCTGCGGCAGCACCCCCACCCCGCAGATGCCCCAGTCGAGGCCCTCGCCGCGCTCCATGAGGCGGTCGAGGTACATCGCCTGGTGGGAGCGGTGGAAGTTACCGAACCCGAAGTGGACGATGCCGACCGTGGCGGTCGTGCGGTCGTACGAGGGGCTCGGCACGCCCGCGTCGGGCGCGGTCGTCGTGAGTGCGGTCACCGGAGGGGTCCTTTCGCGCGCGGCCCGCCGCCGCTGTCACGCGCGACGTCGCGGGTCCGTCCCGCATGAAACCAAGGTTCGGGCCGCGTGGGGAGACCCCGGGCCGGGACGGGAACGAAAGCACCAGCACCCGAGGACTTCGTATCGGTCCGACCGCCCGGTGCGGCCGGACCGCGCCTCAGGCGCAGATGTCCTGGTCGGCGGTGCGGGCCTCGATCGTCTTCTCGGGGGACGGCGGGCTGATCGACGGGCTGGGGACCGGGTCGGACCCGAGGCGGTTCGGCAGCTCGACGACGGTCTTGGCGCCGGGGCCGATGACCACGCGGATCGTCGTGCCGAGGCCGTCCGCCTTCTCGGTCTTCGAGCCGGGGAAGGCGGCCGCGACCGTGCGGGCCGCCTGCTCCTGCCCGGAGGAGTACTGGACGAGGACGCCCTCGGTGCGCTCGGCCGTCGAGGCGGTCGTGACGAGGGGGAAGCCCTGGACCTTCAGCGCGTCGGCCTCCTGCTTGGCGAGGCCGTCGACCCCGGTCGCGTTGACGACCGCGACACCGGCGACGTCGGCGGGGCTGACGGTCAGCGGCGCCGCGCTGGCGGTCGGCGTCGGCTTCTTCGTGGGGCCGTCGAGCGGCTCGTCGGTGCGGATCTTCGTCCACAGCGTCTCGGCGGCAGAGGTCCACTGGACCCGGTTGGCGTCCGACGTGTACGGCTCGACCGGCACGGTGACGAACGCGACGTTCTTGATGCCGACGTCCTGCACCGAGGTCGCGAGGTCGCGCATCGTGCCGAGCCCCATGTCCTCGTCGGTCGTCAGCGACCTGGTCGCCGCGTCGAGGAAGCCGTAGAGCTTGTCGGGCCGCAGCAGCAGGGAGGTGCGGGTGGCCTCCTGGACGATCGAGGAGAGGAACGCCTGCTGACGCTTGATCCGGCCGAGGTCGGAGCCGTCACCCTCGGTGTAGCGGACGCGCACGTAGCCGAGCGCCTGGGTGCCGTCGAGGACGTGGCGCCCGGCCGCGAGCTTGAGGTGCGCCCGCCGGTCGTCGATGGCGACGGGGGTGCAGACCGGGACGCCCCCGAGCGCGTCGACCATCCCCTTGAAGCCGTTGAAGTCCACGACCGCGAAGTGGTTGATGAACACCCCGGTGTTCGCCTCGATCGTGTTGATGAGGCAGGCGGGGCCGCCCAGGCTGAACGCGGCGTTGAACTGCTGCACCGGCCACTGCTGCTTGGGGACCTTCGCGTCGCAGTTCGGCGGGATGGGCACCATCGAGTCACGGGGGATCGAGACGACGGTGACGTGCTTGCGGTCACCGGACAGGTGCGCGATGAGCGTGGTGTCGGAGCGGGCCCCCTGGACGGTCGCACCGTCGCCGGTGCCCTGCCCCACCCGGGTGTCGGAGCCGATGAGGAGGATGTTCGTCGGGTCCGCGTCCACCGGGGTCGGACGGTCCTGCGAGAGCGCGCTGCTGATGTCGAGCCGGCTGATGTTGCCGTCGAGGCGCCACCACGCGGCGCCGCCGACGAGGGTGGCCACGGCGACGAACACGACGAGGACGGTGACGATGCGCCGGCGCCGGGGTCGACGCGTGGCGCGCGCGCGCTCGGCGCGCGCCCTCCGGGTGGGCTGCGACACGGTCTGCTCCTTCGGTGCCGACCGTGTCCGGCCGGTGGGCCGGGCGAAAGAGGTACGGACGACCGTCCGAGTGTACGGACGCCACCTGTGCGGCGGCTGGAAACGCGAGCACCGGCGTCGCGTCGGGCGGCCCGGTGGCCCATCGGGTTGGATGTCCCCATGGGACGTCGCACGGGGTGGGTGCTCGGGGTGGTCGCGGCGCTGGTCGTGGTGGCCGGCGGCGGGGCGTGGTGGACGCTCGCCCGAGGCGATGCGCAGGACGACGCGGCCCGGGCCGCCCTGGCCCGCTACGCCGCCGCCTGGCAGGGCAAGGACCTCTCGGCCGTCCCCTTCGCGACCGGCGGCGCGGGCACGGACTTCGCGGCGGCGGTCAAGGGCCTCGGGTCGGCGTCCGTGTCCGCGCGTCCCGGTGCCCTGACGCGCGACGGAGCCACCGCCACCGCCTCCCTCGACGTCACGTGGACGCTCCCCGGCGACGTGGCGTGGAGCTACCGCACCCCCGTGCGCCTCGTCGAGCGCGGCGACCGCTGGCTCGTCGCCGGCCCGACCGACGGCTCCCCGTGGCACCCCTCGCTCGCGGCCGGCGAGCGCCTCGCCCTGAAGCGCACCGCGCCCACCCGCGGCGACCTGCTCGACCGCGACGGCGAGCCGCTCATGCCGCAGGGCACCGTCTACCAGGTGCAGCTCGACCCCGTGCGCGCCGACGCCGCCGACGCCGCGGCGCTCGAGAAGGTGACCGGGGTGCGCGCCGGCTCGGTGGTCGAGGCGCTGGCCCAGCGCGAGAAGTCGGGGTCGCAGGCGCCCATCCCGGTCATCACCTACCGGGAGTCCGACTACCGCTCGCGCGAGGCCCGGCTCGACGCCATCACGGGGGTCATCGCCCCGAGCGCGACCCAGCCCCTCGGCCGGACGCGGACGTTCGGCCAGCCCCTCCTCGGCTCCGTCGGGGAGGTGACGGCCGAGGTCGTCGAGGGCAGCGACGGGCGGTACGTCGCCGGCGACCGCGCGGGCATCAGCGGGCTGCAGCGGCAGTACGACCCCGAGCTCGCGGGGCGCCCGGGCCTCACGGTCGAGGCCGGCGACCGCACGGTCTTCGAGTCCGCCCCGACGGCCGGCTCGGACGTCAGCACCTCCCTCGACCCCGGCGTCCAGGAGGCGGCGGAGCAGGCCCTCGCGGATGCGAAGCTCGGCGTCCCCGGGGCCGTCGTCGCCGTCGACGTCCGCAGCGGCGAGGTGCTCGCCGCCGCGAGCTCCCCGAGCAGCGGGTTCGACCGCGCGATCACCGGCAAGTACCCGCCCGGCTCCACCTTCAAGATCGCCTCGACGTACGCCTACCTGACCAAGGGCCTCACCACCCCGACGAGCACCGTGCCCTGCCCGAAGACGATCACCGTCGACGGCCGCTCGTTCCGCAACTACGCCGGCGAGTCCATCCCCGGCTCGGTCCCGTTTGCGCAGGACTTCGCGCACTCGTGCAACACGGCCTTCATCTCGCTCTCGCAGCGACTCGGCACGACCGACCTGACCGAGGCGGCGAAGGCGCTCGGTATCGGGGCGGGATGGGGGTCGACGCTCGGCGTCGCGGGCGCGTTCGACGGCAGCATCCCCGAGACGCGCACGGGCACCGACCAGGCCGCAGCGGTCATCGGCCAGGCCCGGACCGAGGCCTCGCCGCTCTCCCTCGCGGTGATGTCGGGCAGCGTCGCGCGCGGCACCTACGTGCCGCCGGTGCTCGTGCGCAGCGGCACGACGCCACGGCCCACCCCGCTCGACGGCCAGGCCGTCGCGCAGCTGCGCGCGATGATGGGCGAGGTCGTCTCGAGCGGCACCGCGACGACGCTGCGCGGCACCCCCGGCGGGACCGTCCGCGGCAAGACCGGTACCGCCGACCACGGCGTCGACGAGAAGCCGTACACGTGGTTCACCGGCTACCAGGGGCAGGTGGCGTTCGCCGTCCTCGTCGAGGAGGGCGTGAGCGGCGGGCAGACCGCGGCGCCGGTCGCCAAGCGGTTCCTCACCGCCCTCGCCGAGCGCTGACCGCGCCCCTGCACGGCGTCGAGTGCGCACGTGGTCGCCCCGGCGGCCGTCTGCGCCCTCGACCTCGGCGGACGGGGCGACAGCCGGGCCCGGACGCGGACGACCCCGCCCGGTGCACCCGGGCGGGGTCGTCGTCAGTCGGAGGAGACCGGCGTCAGATCGGGCGGACCTGCTCGGCCTGCGGGCCCTTGGGGCCCTGGGTGACCTCGTACTCGACCTTCTGGTTCTCGTCCAGGCTGCGGTAGCCCTGGGTGTCGATGGCGGAGTAGTGAACGAACACGTCGGGGCCGCCACCGTCCTGGGCGATGAAACCAAAGCCCTTCTCGGCGTTGAACCACTTCACGGTGCCCTGTGCCATGTGGGGGGTACTTCCTTTTCCTGTGTGTCACTCGCCCGGCACACTGCGCGCCGGCCGTGGATGCGACTCCAGCCCCCTGTGGCGCGAGGATGGTTCGACCTTCGAGGTACTGCTGTTGCTGCAACCGGTCACGAAACTAGCAGAGCGCGCCACGCCGCGCCGGGTCCGCGGCGCCCGCGTCCACGGACCGGGAGCGCAGGCCGCTCAGCCCCGCACGAAGCGGCTGACGAGGACGTCGCACTCGGCCTCGGCGAGCAGCCGGACGACCGTCGTGTCGCCGGACCCCGGGCGTCCCCCGTCGCGCAGGCCGACGACGAGCAGCCGCGCCCCGCAGGCGCGGACCGCCTCGAGCAGCTCGTCGGCGGGGGCGAGGCCGCGGGCCGGCTGGCGCACCTCGACGGGCACCCCGCGGCGGGCGAGGTCGGCGCACATCGCCTCGATGTCGCGACGCTGTGCGCGGCCCGTGCCGCGGGGGTCCGCGTCGGCGCCGGCGTTGACGACGACGAGCGGCTCGTCACGCCGTGCGGCCTCGGCGAGCGCGGCCTCGAGGGCGGCGAGCCCGTCGCTGCGCGGGACGTAGCCCACGACGATGGTCATCGCCGGTCCGGTTCGCGCAGAGGGGAACCCGAGGCACACGGCGTCATCCGGCGGGCCCGCCACCTGGGACGTGGCGCCGCACCTGGTGACAGGTACAGGTGCGGCGCCACGCGATCAGGACCGGGAGAGCGTCTTGGCGCCGGTCATGATCGCGACGCCCTCTCCCATGTCGTGCGACTGCGGCGTGATGACACCGGCGCAGCCCCCGAGCCGTTGGATGTGGATGCGGTCGGCGACGTCCCACACGTGCGGCATGTTGTGGCTGATGAGGATGACGGCCAGGCCGCTGTCACGCAGCTGCTTGACCATGTCGAGGACCATCCCCGACTCCTTGACGCCGAGCGCGGCCGTCGGCTCGTCGAGGACGACGACCTTGGACCCGAACGCCGCGGCCCGGGCGACGGCGACTGCCTGACGCTGCCCACCGGAGAGCGTCTCGACGGCCTGACCCATGTTCTGGATCGTCTGGATGCCGAGGTCCTGGACCGACTTGCCGGCGCGCTTCTCCATGCCGCCCTTGTCGAGCATCCGGAACACCGAGCCGAGGATGCCCTTGCGGCGCTCCTCGCGACCCAGGTACAGGTTGCTCGCGATGTCGAGGGCGGGGATGACGGCCAGCTGCTGGTAGACCGTCTCGATGCCGGCCTCGCGGGCGTCCTGCGGCCGTCGGAAGGCGACGTCCTTGCCGTCGAGCCGCAGCTGGCCGGAGTCCGGCAGGTACGCCCCGGTGAGGCACTTGATGAGCGTCGACTTGCCGGCGCCGTTGTCGCCGATGACCGCGAGCACCTCGCCCCGGTAGAGGTCGAGGCTCACGCCGTCGAGGCCGACGACGCGCCCGAAGGTGATGACGAGGTCGCGGGCGGAGAGGATCGGCTCGGCGTCGTAGATGTGCCGACGGTCCTCCGGGATGTGGTCGACCGTGAGCGGGAGCTTGTCGATGGTGCTCATCGGGGTCCCTCGATGGACATGCCCCGCATGGACCACAGGAGCGCGGGTCCCACGCTTCGCGTGGGCGAACTTTCTGGGGTGATCCTCATGCCTTGACCTTCCGGATCCACTGGTCGATGGCGACCGCGACGACGACGAGCACACCGGTCGCGAGGTAGCGCCACTGCTGGTTCACGCCGAGCTGCGAGAGCCCGAACGAGAACGTCTGGACGATGAGCGCGCCGATGAGGGTGCCGATGAGCCGGCCCCGGCCGCCGAAGAGGCTCGTGCCGCCGATGACGACCGCGGTGATCGACGCGAGGTTCGCGTCCGGCACCGCGTTCGGGGTGGCGGCGCCGGCCCGGCCGATGAGGATCCACGCCGCGAGGCCGTAGATGAGCCCGGCCACGGTGTAGACGCCGAGGAGGATGCGCCGGCTCGGGACGCCGGAGAGCCGCGAGGACTCGGCGTCGTCGCCGACGGCGTAGACGTAGCGCCCCCAGGCGGTCTGCGACAGCACGAACGCCATCACCGCGTACATGAGGACGACGACGACGATCCCCCACGTGAGCCGGAAGGACCCGATCCCGAAGCCCTCACCGAGGAAGTTGAGCAGCCGCGGCAGGTGCTCGGCCTGGATGCTCTCGCCTCCCGAGTAGAGCAGCGCGATGGCCGTGAAGATGCTCAGGGTGCCCAGCGTGACGATGAACGGCGGCAGGTTGATCCGCGTGACGAGCAGGCCGTTGACGAGGCCGGCGAGCGTCGCGAGGGCCACGCCGATGAGCAGCGCGAGGAGACCGGGCATCCCGCCGTCACGAGCGAGGGAGGCCATGACCATCATCGAGAGCACCATGATCGCGCCGACCGAGAGGTCGATGCCCGCGGTGAGGATGACGATGGTCTGGCCGACCGCCAGCGCGGCGACGACCGCGGTCTGCTGCAGCAGGATCCCCATCGAGCTCGGCGTCAGGAACGTCGGGGTCGCGACGAAGAAGGCGAGGAACGCCACGAACAGCAGGAACAGCGGACTGAGCCACGGCCGCTTGTGCAGGAGGCCCTGCACGCGCTGGAGGGGCGACTGCTGCCGCCGAGCGAACTCGGCGGCAGCAGAACCGGTGGTGGAGCTCATGCTCAGTTGCCCCAGCAGATCTCGGAGCCCTTGGTCGAGTCGATGCTCTCGACCCCGTCGACCGGCTTGTCGGTGACGAGCGCGACGCCGGTGTCGAAGAAGTCGAGACCCTCGGTGGTCTTCGGCTTCTCGCCACCACGGGCGATCTTGGCGATCGCCTCCATGCCGAGGGTCGCCATCTTCAGCGGGTACTGCTGGGCGGTGGCGCCGATGACACCCTCCTTGACGGAGTTGACGCCGGCGCAGCCACCGTCGACCGAGACGATGGTCGCCTGGGTGCCCGCGGCCTTGAGGGCGGCGTTGGCGCCGACGGCGGCCGGCTCGTTGATCGTGTAGACGAGGTTGATGTTCGGGTTCTTCGCGAGGCACTTCTCCATCGCGGTGCGGCCGCCGTCCTCGGCGCCGTTGCTGGCCTCGTTGCAGACGATCGTGTAGTCGCCGCCCTTGCCGCCGGTGTACTTGCCGGTGGGGGCCTCGTCGCCGTTCTTCTTGCCGTCGGCGACGTCGATGCCCATGCCCTCGAGGAAGCCCTGGTCGCGGTTGTAGTCGACCGAGACGATCTTGTCGTCGAAGAGGTCGAGGAGCGCGATGACGGCGGGCTTGCCGTCGAGCGTGGCGGCGGCCCACTGGCCGTCGAGCTTGCCGGCCGAGCGGTTGTCGGTGGCGAAGGTGATGTCGACGGTGTCGGCCGGGTCCGGCGGGGTGTCGAGGGCGATGACGTAGAGGCCGGCGTCGCGGGCCTTCTTGATCGCCGCGTTGACGCCGGTGGACATCGGGGTGATGAGGATGCCCTTGTCGCCGCGGGCGATCGCGTCCTCGATGGCCGTGATCTGGCCCTGGTCGTCACCCTCCTGCTTGCCGGAGGCGACGGTGAGCTTGACGTTGTTCTTGCTGGCGTCGGCCTGCGCGCCCTTCTGCATGGCGACGAAGAACGGGTTGGTGGAGTCCTTGGTGATGAGGGTGACGCCGACGGCGGCCTCCCCACCGGAGCCGGTGTCGGCGTCGCTGCCGCGGTTGCACGCGGTGCTGGTGAGGGCGAGGCCGACGATCGCGGCCGAGACGACGGCACGGCGGGCGGTGCGCGTCGTGGGGATCTGACGGAGCTGCATGTCCGTGACTCTCCTTTGAGTGCTGGGCTGGACCGAACGACGCTGCCAGGTGACAACGTTGTCAGGCCACAGTTGTACCCTCTGCTTGCGCCGAGGTCAAGAGATGGGCTACACCTTGTGACATGGCCGTGACATCGTTGTCAGGAGAGAGTCGCCCCCGAGCGACGATGCGTGACGTCGCGGCCCTGGCGGGGGTGAGCCTCAAGACGGTGTCGCGCGTCGTCAACGAGGAGGCGGGCGTCTCCCCCGACGTCCGCGAGCGTGTCACCGCCGCGGTACAGCGCCTCGACTACCGGCCCAACCTCGCCGCGAGCAACCTCCGGCGCACCGGTGCACGCTCCGGGCTCATCGGCGCCCTCGTCCAGGACGTGTCCAACTCGTTCTCCGCCGGGCTGCTCCGCTCGCTCGAGGACGCCGCCCGCTCGCACCGCACCGGCGTCCTCGCGGCGAGCCTCGACGAGGGGGTCGACCGCGAGCAGGAACTCGTTCACGACCTCGTGACGCGGCGGGTCGACGGCCTCGTCCTCATGCCGGCGAGCGACCGGCAGGACTACCTCGTCGCCGAGCTGCGCACCGGCACACCGGCGGTCTTCGTCGACCGGCCGCCGCGCGGGGTCGACGTCGACTCGGTCGTCATCGACAACCTCCTCGGGGGTCGGATGGCCGCGGAGCACCTGCTCGACCGGGGCCATCGACGCATCGCCGCCCTCTTCCACCTCCCGACCCTGACGACCGCGCAGCTGCGGCGCGAGGGCTTCACCGCCGCGCACACCGACCGCGGCCTGCGCCCCGACCCGCGGCTCGTCGTCGACGGCGTCGCCTCCACCGACGAGGCGAGCGAGGTCGTGCACCGGCTCCTCGACCTCGACGACCCGCCGACCGCGGTCTTCGCGGGCCGGAACATCCTCGCGTCCGGGGCCGTCCGGGCGCTGCGCGAGCGCGGCGTGCACCACGAGGTCGCGCTCGTCGGCTTCGACGACTTCCCGCTGGCCGACCTCCTCGACCCGCCGCTCACCGTCGTCCGCCAGGACGTGACGAAGATCGGCCGGCTCGTCGCGGAGCGGCTCTTCGCGCGCATCGGTGGCGACACCTCGCCGCCGCAGCACCTCGTCGTCGACCCGACGCTCGTCAGCCGCGGCTCCGGGGAGATCCCGCCGCGCGCCTGAGGGCGGTTGCGACACAGGCTGTTCGGCTCGTCAGAGGTCCTTGCGCAGGTGGACGTCCGCGATGCCCCGGGCCGGCACGTCGTCCCAGCGGAAGAGCTCGCGGTAGCCGGCCCGCTCGTAGAACGCCGGCGCCTGGAACGTGAACGACGTGACGTAGACGTGCGCGCAGCCGCGCCGGCGCGCCTCGTCCTCGAACGCGTCGAGCAGCCTGCGGCCCACGCCGGTGCCCCGCTCGTCCTCGCGCACCCAGGTCATCCCGATGCCTGCGGCGACGCCCCAGGTCCAGCCGGAGACGCCGGCCACGAGCTCGCCGTCGTCGTCGGTGACGCGGACGGTCAGCTCCTCCGCCGGGGCGAGTCCCGGTGTCGCGGCGGCGTTCACGCGGTCCAGCTCGTCGGAGAGCCGCTGGTCGAGGGCGGCGTCGGCGGTCCCGGTCGTCAGGCGCATCCGACCATCCTCGTCGATGGACGCGGCGCGCGTCAGCGCCGGAGGTGGCGGGCGCGCGTCATCAGGTAGACGCCGAAGGCGACGAGCCCGAGCGAGACGACCGCGAGCGCGTAGCGGCCGGCCGGGGCGTCCTGGAGGAAGCGCAGCGCGCCGTCGATGCCGGTGGAGGCACTGACGTCGTGCGTCCACGCGGCGATGACGAAGAGCAGCCCGACGATGCCGAACGCGACGCCGCGGGCGACGAACCCGACGATGCCGACGAGCACGAGCGCCCGGCCCGGCCGGCGCGCGAGGTCGACGAGGAAGTCGCGCGAGAGGCCCGACCAGATGCTGAAGGCGCCGACCCCGGCGACCGCGATGCCGGTGCCGACGACGAGGAGCACGCCGCCGGGCAGCGCGAGGAGGGTGCGCGTGATGCCGACCGTCGAGTCCCGGCTCGTCTGCCCCGCACCGATGGCGAAGGCGGCGGCCGCCCAGGCCACTGTCGCGTACGCGATGCCGTCGGCGGCGTGCTCGAGCCGCTTGAGCCGCGTATGGCAGTGGCGGCCGGTCAGGGCGCGGGCGAGGTTCCAGACGGTGACGACCGCGAAGCCGACGACCCCGACCCAGAGGACGGCCCGCCCGCCGAGCGACGTCGCGATCGAGGTGAGCGCGCCCGACTCGTCGGCGGTGCTGCGGCTGTGCCCGAGCCAGACGATCTGCAGGCCGGCCCACCCCATCGCGGCGTGGAGCAGGCCGTCGAGGAAGAACCCCAGGCGCGCACCGGTGCTCACCGCGGCGTGGGTCTCGGCGACCTCCGCGGCTTGCGCGGTCACCTCGGCCACCTGGTGCGCGGTCTCCGCGACCACCTCGACGGCGTCGTGGGCGGCGTCGAGCGCGTCGTGGGCCGCGTCGACGACCGGCGCGGCCAGGTCGGCGGCGGCCTCCCGCACGTGCTCGAGCGGGCCTGTGTCGTCGGGCGCCGCCGTGCCGCCCGGCGGGGTCGGCGTCGCGCTCACCCGCGTCCCCGGTGGGGCGGCGGCGCCTCGTCGACGTTGACCGTGGGGATGCCCGTCCCGGCGCGGGCGATGACCGCGAGCGACGGCTCGCGCCCGGGGTTGGACTCGCGGTGGACGGTGAACGCCGGCACCTGCACGTAGCTGCCCGGCACGGCGTCGACCCATCCCTCGACGCCTTCGCACTCCAGGCGCAGCACGCCGCGGACGACGTAGAGGACGCTGCTGTTGCTGTCGTGGTGGTGCCACCCCGAGACCGCGCCCGGCTCGGTGACGACCTGGCCGGCCCACAGCCCCGGCACCTCGAAGGCCCGCCGGCGCAGCATCCCCGAGGTCGGGTCGGCGTCGACGAGCTCGGCGTCGGTCACGACGCGCACCGGCTGGTGGTCCACCCGCCCACGGTAGCCACCCCACTCCCCCCGTCCCCGACTTCTTGCGAGTTCCGCCGCTCGACACGCCCTCCAGCAGCGTGTCGACCGGCTCAACTCGCAATCAGTCGGATGACACCCAGCCGACTTCTTGCGCATCCGCCACCTCCTCGCGCCCCCGGACGCCCTCGGGACGTGGCAGATGAGCAATCAGTCGCGCCCGATCCCCGACTTCTTGCGAGTTCCGCCGCTCGACACGCCCTCCAGCGGCGTGTCGAGCGGCTCAACTCGCAATCAGTCGAATGACACCCAGGCCGACTTCTTGCGCATCCGCCACCTCCTGGCGCCCCCAGAGGCCCTCGAGAGGTGGCAGATGGGCAATCAGTCGCGCCCGATCCCCCACTTCTTGCGAGTTCCGCCGCCCGACACGCCCTCCAGCGGCGTGTCGAGCGGCTCAACTCGCAATATGTCGGGAGGGCACGGGCGTGGGACTCCGGCTCGCGCCTCGTTCCTCGGCGCGGGCCTCCCCGTCATCCCCGGTCCTCCGCGGCCTCCGCCGCTCGCGGGCTCGCGGGGGGAGCCGCGCGGAGGGCGTGGGATTCGAACCCACGATGACGTTGCCGCCATAGCGGTTTTCAAGACCGCCGCACTAGGCCACTATGCGAGCCCTCCAACGGCCCGGGGCATCACGCCCGGACCGCCCGCCCAGCGTAGGGCTCGCCCGGGCCGCGGCTCGCGCGGGGCGCGGGCGCTCGGCATCCGCCGGGTGCGCGGCTGCGTGGCGCCACCGGGCCATGGGTAAGGTCGGAGGCCGACGAGAGGAGCCTTCATGGGCAAGCTGACCTTCATGGCCGGGCTGGCCGCGGGCTACGTCCTCGGGGCCAAGGCGGGGACGCAGCGCTACGAGCAGATCCGTCGCACCTCGAGCAAGGTGTGGAACTCCGGGCCGGTGCAGAAGCAGGTCGCGCAGGCCAAGGAGGCCGCGCGCACCAAGGCGGCGCCGGTGGTCGCCGACCTCGTCGCCGACGCCGCGCGCGCCACGGGCGAGCGGCTGCGGCAGGGTCGCACGGTCGCCTCGGAGGCCATCGCCCCCAACGGTCACCCGACCAGCGACGGGGCGCCCCTGCGCTCCGAGCAGGCCGAGCACGCGGACGCCTGGGCGGCCGCGACCCGGGCCCCCGGCACCCCCGACTGACCGCCCCTCCGCGGCCCGGACCGTCGGTGGGAGACCGGCCACACCGTCCGGGCGCCCTCTGGAAGCACCCGGTGGCGCCCCCCTGCGGGCGCCGTTCGGCGTGACCGGTCCCCCGGGTGCGCGGTTCCTCCGACCGGTGCGACACCGCAGGTCCGGGCGGTGAGGCACCGGGGCCGTCGGCCCCGCTCGGTCGGCCGGCCACGTGGACCGTCCGCCCGGTCAGCCCCGGGGACCGCCGGTCCACCACCTCGGGCGGCGGACCGGCCCCGGGTCACGGCGACCGGGGCAGCTCCCCAGCGGGACCCGATCGTCGTGGCCCGAGGGGGCTCACGTGCGTCAGGAGCACCGGCCGGCCCTCCTGATACGTCCTCGACGACGAGATCCACGTCACACGGTCGGAGGTATCACCCCGGCCCTCGCCGGCTCCTTCTCAGCGTTGACGATCCTCACTACGCTGGACCGGCGCGGACACCCCATCCGGCCCGGTTCCCCCAGGAGCAGCCATGGACGGCAAGGACCCCGACCGCCCGACCGACGACGGCCGCCGACCCCGGCCACCCGTCCCGCCGGTCTTCGCGGTGCCCGAGACGGCCCTGCGCCGCTTCGGTGCGACGGTCCTCGACCCCCGCACCGCCACGCGCGTCGGGGACGAGCCGGCACCGCGCGCGGTCGCGTACGTCCCGCACCGTCTGTTCGTCCCGGGGCTCACCGACGAGCAGCTCGACGAGGGGCCGCTGCAGCTGCTGCGCCGGATCGGCGAGGAGATGGACTTCCAGGTCGACGTGCTCCCGAGCCGCGTCGCCGCCGCCGCGCAGGAGCTGGGCTACGCCGAGCGCCTCGGCCGCTTGACCCACCGCCTCGTCGAGCTGCGCCCCAACCCCGGCCGCGTCGGCGCGCCGCTGACCGCTTGGGACGTCGTCCAGCGCGCCCGCGGCGTCGACCGCAAGGCCGCCGCCGGCTTCAGCCTCAACCACGTGATGATGTCGAGCGGCCTCGAGGGCGTCGGCTACATGGGTGGCGTCGGGTACATGGGCGGCGTGGGCTACATGGGCGGCGTGGGCTACATGGGTGGTGTCGGGTACATGGGCGGGGTCGGTTACATGGGCGGCGTGGGGGCGCCGGGCGTCGCCGCCGGGCGCGGGCCCGTCCAGCTCCACGTCGACGCACCGCAGCCCACCGGCGGCCCGTCCCCCGTCGTCGCCGTCCTCGACACCGGCCTCGGCTCCCACCCGTGGTTCGACGGCTCTCCGCTCGTCGACCGGGACCCGACCGTCGCCGGGCAGACCATCGGCCTGCGCTTCGCGCCCGACCGGGACCCCGAGGGCCGCGGTGTCACCGTCGACACCGTCAACGGCACCCTCGATGCCCTCGCGGGCCACGGCACCTTCGTCGCGGGCGTCATCCGGCAGCAGTGCCCCGACGCGCGCCTCGTCGTCGTCCCCGTCATGTACGGCGACGGCGCGGCCGACGAGCAGGACGTCGTCGAGGCGCTCGGCCTGCTGGCGCTCTACCACTGGGCCGCCCAGGAGGGCCGGGTCGACCACGAGCCGCTCAGCGTCGTCAACCTCTCGATGGGCTACTACCACGAGCGCCCGGACACGGTCTCGGACGAGGACGCCCTCTTCCGCGTCATCGCGACGCTCGCGGAGGACGGCGTGGCGGTCGTCGCCGCCGCCGGCAACGGCTCCACCACGGAGCACTTCTGGCCGGCCGCCCTCTCGCAGAACCCGAACCGCGCCATCCCGGTGGCCGCGGTCGGTGCCCTCAACCCGACGGGCAAGGCCGCGGCGACGTTCTCGAACACCGGCGAGTGGGTCACCCACTGGCACCCCGGCGTGGCCGTCGTCAGCACGATGCCGACGACGCTCGAGGGGTCGCTGCGCGGTGATCTCGCGGTGCCCGCGGGGCACGGGTCGCCGGCCCGCGAGACCCCCGACCCCGACTGCTACGCCACCGGCTTCGGTGTCTGGAGCGGCACCTCGTTCGCCGCCCCGTGCTGCGCCGGCGGCATCTCGCAGCTGCTCGCCACGAAGACCTGCGGGTCGGTGGCGGAGGCGGTCGCCAAGGCCCTGGGAGGAGCACCGTGATGCACACCGACGCCGACGGCCTCGCCGTCCGGGCGGCCGCCGCGTTCGAGACGTTCCGCGACGGCGACGGCTCGGGGATGACCCTGCTCGTCGGGGAGGTCACGCCCCTCCTGTGGGCCGTCGCGCGCCAGTCGGGGCTCGACCACCAGGCCGCCGAGGACGTCGTCCAGAACACCTGGCTCAAGCTCGTCCAGCACGCGGGGTCGGTCGACGACCCCCGCTCGGTCCTCAAGTGGCTGCTCACGACGACGCGCCGTGACTCGTGGCGGCTGCGCTCGCGCGGGCACCGCGAGGAACCCGACGCCCACGACGACGTGCGCGAGGCCGAGCCCGACCACACCGCCCCCTCCCCCGAGGACGCCGTCCTCGCCCACGACGAGCAGCGCGTCGTCTGGGAGCACTTCCACCTGCTGTCCGACCGCTGCCAGACCCTCTTGCGCGCCATCGCGTACGCCGACCGACCCGACTACGCGGGGGTGGCCGACGCCCTCGGGATGCCGGTCGGGTCGATCGGCCCGACCCGGGGCCGGTGTCTCGCGAAGCTGCGCGCCGCCCTGACCTCCGATCCCCGTTGGGAGATGACCTCATGAACCCTGCACCCGACCACGAGGAGCGCCTGGCCGGCGAGCCGGTCGACGCCACGGACGTGCGCGTCCTCGCCGCCGTTCGCGCCGCCCACGACGCGCTCGACCCCGTGCCGTCCGGCCTCGTCGAGCGCATCACCTTCGCGATGACCGTCGCCTCGCTCGAGGCCGAGGTGGCCCGCATCGTCTCCGACGCCGAGGCCCTGACGAGCGTGCGCGGCGCCGACTACGACCGTGCTGACACCGTGACCTTCGCCAGCGACGGCCTGAGCGTCATGGTCAGCCTCGAGCCGGCCGGCCCCGGGCGGGTCGACGTCGTCGGCTGGGCCAGCGAGGGCGAGGTCGACGTCGAGCTGCGCGAGCGCAGCCGGACCCGCACCGCGGCCACCGATCCCGACGGGCGGTTCACCTTTGCGGGGGTCGAGCGCGGTCTGGTGAACTTCGTCCTGCGGCGACGCGGGCGACCGGACGCGCCGCCGGTCATCACACCGGCCATCGACCTCTAGAGGAGGAGCCATCGAGCGCGACCCGCTGCAGTCTGCGGGGGGGCTGCTCGATGCTGCGCGCGCGGACAACGAGATCGGTGAGTTCGCCTCTGCCGCCGTGCGGCTCGACCAGGCCCTCGGCCTGCTGGAGGGTCGCTCCGACCACGGGGCCCGCTGGCTGCGGGTCCGCATCCGCATCACGCGGGCGTGGTCGGAGCTCGAGGCGGACGGCATCCAGCCGGCGCTGCGGACGCTGCACGCCGCGCGGGCCGAGGCGCTCGAGCTCGACGACCCGTTGCTCGTCGCGCTCACCCACATCCAGGAGGGCACGCTCCACGGACGCGTCGGCGCGTGGCCGCCGTGCGTCGAGGCGCTGCTGGCGGTCGACGTCGAGGGCTCCGGGCTCGAGCCCGCCCAGCGGTGGGCCTACCACCTCAACCTCGGGCAGGCCTGGCTCGGCGTCGGCCGCTCGGAGGACGCCGCCGAGAACTTCGACCTCGCCCGCGACATCGCGGTCGCCAACGGCTACCCGGAGCTCGAGTTCAAGGCCCGGCACAACCGGGCGGTCGTCGCGTTCGTCGACGGCGACCTGCCCCGCGCCCTCACCCTCATGCGCGAGGCCGACGCGATGGACGTCGCGGTCGCGCGCGACCGGGCCCGCCTCGACCACGCCGAGGTGCTCCTCGCCGCGGGGCTCGTCGACGGGGCACGGTCCGAGCTCGAGGCCGCGCTCTCGACGGCCCACTCCTCCGCCCACCGCCTCGAGGAGGGGGAGATCAGCCTGCGCCTCGCACGCTGCGACCTGCTCGTCGGCGACCTCGAACGGGCACGCGACCGGATCCGCGACGCCACCGCGGCCTACCGGGCCCGGCAGGCCGACGACCTCGTGCGCGAGGCCGAGCTGCTGCGGGCGGGCGTCGACGTCGCCGAGGGGCGTGACCTGCCGGCCGTCGTCGAGCGGCTCGTCCGGCACACCGAGCACGGGGCCGGCGAGCCCGGCGCCCCGACGCTCGGCACCTCGGGCCGCGAGGCCGTCCGGCTGGAGGCCGAGGCCCGCCTGCTGCTCGGCGACGCCGACGGGGCCGAGCAGCGGCTCGAGGCGCTCGGGGACGGCGGCGAGCCGTCTCTGGCCGCGACCCTCCACGAGGTGCTCGTCCGAGCGCGCCTCGACCTCGCCCGCGGCCGGGGCCCGCAGGCCCGGGCACGGCTCGAGGACGGCAACCGCGTCCTCGCGGCGCACCAGGTCCAGTCGGCCAGCCTCGACGTGCGCGCCGCCCTGGCCCTCCACGGCCGGCGGCTCGCGGCCCTCGACACCGAGCGCGCCCTCGCCGAGGACCCCGCCGACGAGGTGCTCGCGACGGTCGAGCGCTGGCGGGCGATCTCGCACCGCATCAACCCCGTCACCGACCCGGACGACCCCGACCTCGCCGAGGCCACGCGCGAGCTGCGCCGCCTGCGGCAGCTGCTCGCCGACAGTGACGGCGACCAGGCAGCGACGCTGACCCCCCGGGTCGACGAGCTCGAGACCCTTGTCGCACAGCGGGAGTGGAGCCTCGCGCTCGACGGGACGGCGAGCGGTGCGGTCCATCCCGTGGATGCCGACGAGGCCCGCGCAGCCCTCGACGACGGCACGACGGTCGTCGAGTTCTTCGAGTCCGCCGGCGAGCTGCACCAGGTGGTGCTCCGCGCATCCGGGGCCGAGGTCGTGCACGTCGGGCCGGTGGCCGCGGTCGTCGAGGCGGTCACGCGGCTGCGGCGCGACCTGCGCGCCCGGGCGACGATCGCCTCCGGGTCGCCCATGGCCGCCGTCCTCGAGCGCGCGACGGTCTCGTCGCTCGCGGCGGCCGACACGCTCCTCAACCCCGGTGGCGCCGACGAGCACCGGGTCGTCGTCGTGCCGTCGCGCACCCTCGCCGGGATGCCGTGGAGCCTCATGCCCAGCCTGCGCGGTCGACCGGTCACGGTGGCGCCGAGCCTGACCCGCTGGGTGCGGGGTCCCGCCCACGCGGCCTCGGCACGGCCGACGACCCCCGTCGCCGCCCTCTACGGGCCGGGGCTGGCGCGCACCCTCCCGGAGATCCGGGCCGTCGCCGCGGCCTGGGGCGTCGCCGGGGAGGTCGACGAACGGCCGGCCTCCAGTGCGGACGTGCTCGACGCCCTGGGAGCGGCGCGGGTCGTGCACCTCGCGGCCCACGGCCTGCACCAGGGCCAGAGCCCGCTCTTCTCGTCGGTGCGGATGGCCGACGGCCCCGTCTTCGCCCACGAGTTCCCGCGGCCCGTCGCCGCCGAGCACGTCGCGCTGTCGGCCTGCGACGTCGGGCAGTTCTCGACCCGTCCGGGCGACGAGCCGCTCGGGCTGGCCATCGCCCTGCTCTCGCTCGGCGCGACGAGCGTGCTCGCCGCCGTCGCCCCGGTCGCGGACGACGTGGCCCACGACGCGATGGTCGCGCACCACCGGCGCATCGCGGCGGGGGTCGACGCCGGGCTGGCGTGGGCCGAGGTCGTGGTCGACCACCCCGGAGCCGGGGTGTTCTGTCTCTACGGATCGGAGTGGCGGGCTACGCCATGATCTCGCGTGACCAGGAAGGTCCTCGCGCAGGTCAGATGAAGATGGCCGGCTCGGCGAACAGCGCGTCGTAGGGGTCCTCGCCGGGCAGCTGGGGCACGCGCACACGGGCCGGGACACCGGTGGCGACGGCACCCGCGGGGACGTCCTTGACGACGACCGAGTTGGCACCGACCTGCGCGTCGTCGCCGATCCCGATGTCGCCGAGGATGCGGGCACCGGCGCCGACGACGACCCGGTCGCCCAGGGTCGGGTGCCGCTTCGTGCCGCGCGCCAGCGACCGACCGCCCAGGGTGACCCCGTGGTAGAGCATCACGTCGTCCCCGACGACGGCGGTGGCACCGATGACGACGCCCATCCCGTGGTCGATGAAGAAACGCCGGCCGATGCGGGCTCCGGGGTGGATCTCGACGCCGGTCACCGCGCGGGTGGCCGTCGACAGCAGGCGTGCGGCCGGGCGCCACTGGGGACCCTTCTGCCACAAGCGGCGCGCGAGCCGGTAGGACCAGATCGCGTGCAGCCCGGGGGAGTTCAGGGCCACGTCGGTCCGCGTCTCTGCGGCGGGGTCGCGCCGCATCGCCGCATCGAGGTCCTCCCGGACCGCGGCGCGCGCCTGCTGGAGGAGGGACATGTCAGTCGACGAGACCCTCGAACAGGATCGTCGAGAGGTAGCGCTCGCCGAAGCTCGGGATGATGACGACGATCGTCTTGCCGGCGTTCTCGGGGCGGCTCGCGACCTGGTTGGCGGCGGCGAGGGCGGCGCCGGACGACAGCCCGACGAGCAGGCCCTCCTCTGTCGCGGCCCGGCGGGCCCACTCGACGGAGGTCGAGGCGTTGACGTCGATGACCTCGTCGTAGACCTCGGTGTTGAGGATCTCGGGGACGAAGTTCGCGCCGATGCCCTGGATCTTGTGCGGGCCGGGCTGGCCCCCGTTGAGGATCGGGGACTCCTCCGGCTCCACCGCGATGATCTGGACGTCCGGCTTGCGGGACTTGAGGACCTCTCCGACGCCGGTGATCGTGCCACCGGTGCCGATGCCGGCCACGACGATGTCGACGGCGCCGTCGGTGTCCTTCCAGATCTCCTCGGCGGTCGTGCGACGGTGCACCTCGGGGTTCGCGGCGTTGGCGAACTGCCGGGCGAGGACGGCCCCCTCGCGCTCGGCGACGATCTCGTCGGCCTTGGCGACCGCGCCCTTCATCCCGGTCGAGGGGTCGGTGAGGACGAGCTCGGCGCCGTAGGCGCGCAGGAGGGCGCGGCGCTCCTTGCTCATCGACTCGGGCATCGCGAGGACGACCTTGTAGCCGCGCGCGGCACCGACCATCGCGAGCGCGATGCCGGTGTTGCCGGAGGTGGCCTCGACGATCGTGCCACCGGGCTCGAGCTGGCCCGAGGCCTCGGCGGCGTCGATGATGGCCACCCCGATGCGGTCCTTGACCGAGCTCGCCGGGTTGTAGAACTCCAGCTTCGCCGCGACCGTGGCGTCCCCGTCGATGATCCGGTTGAGCCGGACGAGCGGGGTGTTGCCGACGGCCTGGGTCACGTCGTCGAGGATGGGCATCGGGTCGCCTCTCTGTCGGTGGGCGCCGACCCCGGGATCCGGGGATGCGGCGCGTCGAGCCTGCTCTCCGGGCCAACCCCGGAGTCGTTATGCGTATTCCAACACGCCGTTATCCGGTCGGACAACGAGCTCTCGGGGCTGTCCGGGCCCTGTTGACGGTCGTCACAGACCGGTGAGCGCTTGCTTACCCACGGGTACGCTGACCCGCATGCCTGCTGCCCTCGCGCCCGCCCTGGCCAGCGACGTCATCCCGTCGTTCGACGACCGGTTCGGCGGGGTCACCGCCCTGCAGGTCGTCGCCATCGTCCTCTGCCTCGTCGTCCCGACGATCGGGTGGGCGCTGCTCTTCCGGCAGGTGGGGCGGTTCGTCACGCTCTACCGCCTCGGGCAGCCCGACGGCTCGCGCACCAACGCGCCGGCGGCCCGCACCTGGACGCTGGCCAAGGAGTTCCTCGGGCACACCCGGATGTCGCGGCTCAAGGTCGTCGCGGCGGCGCACTGGTTCACCGCGCTGGCGTTCATCATCCTCTTCACGACGCTCGTCAACGCGTTCTTCCAGCTCGTCCAGCCCGACTACCGGCTGCCGGTCCTCGGCCACTTCGCCCCGTTCGAGTGGGTCGTCGAGGTCTTCGCGTGGGGCGGGCTCGTCGGCATCGTCGTGCTCATGGCCATCCGCCAGAAGAACCACCCGCGGCGGGCGCGCGGTGAGGGCGGGCGGTTCTCGCGGTTCTACGGCTCGACCTTCTGGCAGGCCTACTACGTCGAGCTGACCATCCTCCTCGTCACGTTCTGCATCCTCCTGCTGCGCGGGCTCGAGGCGGCGATGGTGCAGCGCTTCGAGCCCGACACCTCGCTCGTCGCCCACTTCCCGCTGACCGGCTGGATGGCCGGCTGGTGGTCGGGCACCACACCGGCGGGGCTCGCCGCCTGGGTGCAGGTCGTCGCGACCGTCAAGATCCTCATCTCGTTCGCGTGGATGATCACCATCGCGCTCCAGCCGACGATGGGCGTCGCCTGGCACCGCTTCCTGGCCTTCCCGAACATCTGGTTCAAGCGCGAGTCGTCCGGCCGCACCGCGCTCGGCCCGGCCAAGCCGATGACGGTCGGCGGCAAGCCGTTCGACATCGAGGCGATGGAGGAGATGGAGGAGGGCGACGTCCTCGGCGTCGGCCAGGTCGAGGACTTCACGTGGAAGGGGCTGCTCGACTTCTCGACCTGCACCGAGTGCGGCCGCTGCCAGTCGCAGTGCCCCGCGTGGAACACCGAGAAGCCCCTCTCCCCCAAGCTGCTCATGATGACGCTGCGTGACCACGCGGACGCCAAGGCCCCGTACCTGCGCGCGCTCTCGGCCGCGAACGGTGACCAGGAGAAGGCGATGGCCTCCGTCGCGAGCGCGGCCGCGACCGTCCCGACCGACGGCATCGAGCCCGCCGGCTCGGTCGACGTCGTCGACTGGACCTCGATGGCCCTCGTCGGCGACACCGGCTACGACCCGGCGGCCCCGCTGAGTGCGTACAACCCGCACGGCCCCGACGCCGTCATCGACCAGGACGTGCTCTGGTCGTGCACGACGTGCGGCGCCTGCGTCGAGCAGTGCCCGGTCGACATCGAGCACGTCGACCACATCATCGACATGCGCCGGTACGCCACGCTCATCGAGTCGGCGTTCCCGCAGGAGCTCGGGGGCCTGTTCAAGAATCTCGAGGGCAAGGGCAACCCGTGGGGCATGGGCGCCCGGGCGCGCCTGGACTGGGCCAAGGACCTGCCGTTCGACGTCAAGATCCTCGGCCAGGACGTCGAGAAGGCCTCGGACGTCGAGTGGCTCTTCTGGGTCGGCTGCGCCGGCGCCTACGAGGACCGCGCGAAGAAGACCACGCGCGCCGTCGCCGAGCTCCTCGACACCGCCGGCGTCTCGTTCGCCGTCCTCGGTGACGGCGAGACGTGCACCGGCGACTCCGCCCGCCGCGCCGGCAACGAGCTGCTGTTCCAGACCCTCGCCGGGCAGAACGTCGAGACCTTCGGCGAGTTCGGCGTCACCAAGGTCGTCGTCACCTGCGCCCACTGCTTCAACACGATCAAGAACGAGTACCCGCAGCTCGGCGGGAGCTACGAGGTCGTCCACCACACGCAGCTGCTCAACCGCCTGGTGCGCGAGAAGAAGCTCGTCCCGGTGGGCCGTCCCGACGAGGCGCCCGGCATGTCGTCGGCGAAGAACGCCGCCTCGACCGCACCGTCCGTCACCTACCACGACCCCTGCTACCTCGGCCGGCACAACGACGTCTACGCCCCGCCGCGCGAGCTCATCGGCGCCCTCCCCGGGGTCGAGCTGCGCGAGATGCCGCGGCACGGCGAGAAGTCGTTCTGCTGCGGCGCCGGCGGCGCGCGCATGTGGATGGAGGAGAAGCTCGGCACCCGCATCAACACCAACCGCACCGACGAGGCCCTGGCCACCGGCGCGGAGCGCATCGCCATCGGCTGCCCGTTCTGCCGCGTGATGATCTCGGACGGGCTGACCGCCAAGCAGGCGCAGGGCGTCGGCGAGGAGGTCGAGGTCGTCGACGTCGCGCAGATGCTGCTCGCGGCCGTCCGCCGGGGCCAGGAGGCGCCCGAGACCGCGGTCGAGGCGGAGGCCACGTCGGCCGCGCCGGAGGTCACGGCGCCTGCCGCTGCGGCGACCGCTGCTGCTGCGGCCACCGTCACCGAGCCCGAGACCGCCCCCGCCCCGGCTGCGAACGCCGCGCCCGTCCAGGAACCGACGAACGTGTCGACTCCCGGACAGGACGAGTCTGACCCCTGGGACGACCAGCCCACGCCTGCACCCAGCACCGACGCTGCGCAGCCCGTGCAGGAATCGACGGATGTGTCCACGCCCGAACAGGACGAGGCTGACCCCTGGGACGACCAGCCCGCCGCGCCGGCCACGTCCGAGCGTGCCGCGGAGCCCGAGGTCGCGGTGGACACCGAGACGGCGGAGGCCGTCGTCGACGGCTCCGAGCCCGACCCGTGGGACGAGCCCGCTGCCGTCGCGGACCCGGCACCCGGCCGCTCGCAGGGCGAGCCGTCCGAGGAGAAGGCCAAGGCCGATGCCGCGGCCTCGACCGACGAGGTCGACCCGTGGGACGAGCCCGCCGACGCGCCCGCCACGCAGCCCGTCCAGGAATCGACGAATGTGTCGACTTCCGACCAGTCCGAGGCTGCGGCCACGGACGCTGACGACGTCGACCCCTGGGACGAGCCCGCCGACGCGCCCGCCACGCAGCCCGTGCAAGAACCGACGAATGTGTCGACTTCCGACCAGTCCGAGGCTGCGGCCACGGACGCGGACGACGTCGACCCCTGGGACGAGCCCGCCGCCGACGTGCAGGAATCGACGAATGTGTCGACTTCCGACCAGGCCACCGCGACGACCACGGACGACGACGTCGACCCCTGGGACGAGCCCGCCGTCGACGTGCAGGAATCGACGAATGTGTCGACTTCCGACCAGTCCGAGGCTGCGGCCACGGACGCGGACGACGTCGACCCCTGGGACGAGCCCGCCGACTCGGTGGCGCCTGCCACCAACGCTCCGGCGCCGGAGCCGGACACAGCCCCCGAGCCGGACGCCGTGCAGCAGGCGGACGAGGAGCCGGCCCCCGAGGCGGAGCCCGTCGCGGACGAGGCCCCAGTGGCGACCGTGCCGGCGAGCGGCTCGTTCGGTGGCGACGCATCACTGCTCGACGAGCCCGACCCGTGGGACGAGCCGGTCGACGCCCCGGTCGCGCAGGCGACGCCGGCGACCGCGGTCGACGATGCCGCACCCGACAGCTCCCCGTCGACGGACGGCGTGAAGCCCACCGAGGATGCGGCGGCCACCGACGAGACGACCGACACCCCGGCACCCGTCGCGGAGCCGCACCCGACCGAGCACACCGAGCAGTCCGCCACACCGGAGCCTGCCGACGAGCCGGAGCCCGTCGAAGAGCCGGCCGACGAGCAGCCGACGACCGAGGCGCCGACCACCGAGGAGCAGAAGCCGGCGAGCAAGCCCGGCGCAGCCCCAGGGTCGTTCGGCGGCGACGCAGCGCTGCTCGACGAGCCCGACCCCTGGGACTGACCGCCGGCTCGACGCATCCCGACTGATTGCGCATCCGCCACCTCAGAAGCGCCCCAGAGGCCCCTCCGAGGTGGCGGATGCGCAAGAAGTCGCCCTCACCACCCCACTGATTGCGAGTTCCGCCGCTCGACACGCCCACCCGCGGCATGTCGAGCGGCTCAACTCGCAAGAAGTCGCATGAGGCCGACGTCGCAGTGGGGCCACGTCACCGGCGGGACCGACCGCGCGAGCCGTCCGCGCCGCCTGCTCCGCCCGACCCCTGGACTGACCGCCGGCTCGACCCATCCCGACTGATTGCCCATCCGCCACCTCAGAAGCGCCCCAGAGGCCCCTCCGGGGTGGCGGATGCGCAAGAAGTCGCCCTCACCACCCCACTGATTGCGAGTTCCGCCGCTCGACACGCCGTCCAGCGGCGTGTAGAGCGGCTCAACTCGCAAGAAGTCAGGAAAGGAGCGGGCGGCGGACGGGGCGACGGGGCGACGGGGCGACGGGGCAGGACAAGACGGGTCGCCACACCGGCCCAGGACGACGAGCGGGCCCCCGGTGACCTGGTCGGTCACCGGGGGCCCGGTCGCTCACCCGCGGGGTCGCGCCCCGCGGACGGTCGCTCAGCCCAGCCCGTTGCTCTTGAGGAACTCGGCGGCGACGGTCTTGGGGTCCTTCTTGTCGATGTCGGTCTGCTTGAGCATCTGCGTCACCGCGTCGGTCGTCAGCTTGGCCGAGACGGCGTTGAGCGCGTCCTTGACCTGGTCGGCCTTGTCGGCGCGCACGAGCGGCACGATGTTCTGCGACCCGAAGACGCGCTTGGTGTCCTCGAGCACGACGAGGTTGTTCGCCGCGATGCCGGGGTCGGTCGAGAAGATGTTGGCGACGTCGGCCTGGCCGTTGACGAGCGCCTGGAGGACGGCCTGACCGGTCAGCGGGCGGAAGGAGCCGAACGTCACGCCGTAGACCTTCTCGAGGCCGACGACACCCTGCGGGCGCTCCTTGAACTCCGGCTGCGCGGCGAGCGTCATGTCGCCCGCGACGGCCTTGAGGTCCTCGATGGTCTTGAGGTTCTTCGAGTCGGCCGTCTCCTTCGTGACGGCGAGCGAGTCGACGTCCTCGGCGGCGGACTTGTCGAGCACCGTCAGGGTGTCGGGGACGACCTCCTTGGCCTTGGCGTAGACCTCGTCGGCGTCGGTGCCGGCGTACTCCTTGTCGTAGTACACGGCGAGCGCGCCGGTGTACTCGGGGAAGACCTGGACCGAGTTGTCCTCGAGCGCGCGCAGGTAGATCTCGCGCGCCCCGATGTTGGTCTTGGTCGACGCGTCGATGCCCTTGGCGCGCAATGCGCCGGCGTAGACCTCGGCGAGGACGGTGGACTCGGAGAAGTCGGCGCCGCCGACGACGATCGAGCCGGACGAGGCACCGCCGGAGGAGGATCCGGCGGCCGGGCTCTCGCTGGCGAGCGGGTCGCTGCCACCACCGCAGGCCGACAGCCCGAGGGCGGCGGCGACGGCGACGGAGGTGAGGACGGTTCTGCGCTTCATCGGGGTCGGTCCCTTTCGTGGTGGCCGGGCTCGGTGGCCGGGGCCGGTGTGTGGTCGGTGGTGCACGGATGGGGGACGCCGGCTCGTGGCGTCCGGATGGGCTCGCGGGGCAGGTCGCGTCAAGAGCTCGTACCCGACCTCCCACCCGGAGCAACAGCCGTCCGGGCGTTTGCTTCCGCGGAGACGGATTCGTCATCGTTTCGTGACCCACCGACACGACGCCCCCGACCGGTGAGACCCGGCGACACGAGGCGCCGCTGGAGCAGCGCGAGCAGGCCCTCGAGGGCGATGGCGAGCAGCGCCACGAGCAGGGCGCCGCCGGCGGCCCGCGGGTAGTCCCCGAGGGCGATGCCGTCGACGAGGTAGCGCCCGAGCCCGCCGAGGCCGATGTACGCCGCGATCGTCGCGGTGGCGACGACCTGGAGCACCGCGGTGCGCAGACCCGACATGACGAGCGGCAGCGCGCACGGCAGCTCGACCTGGCGCAGCACCTGCCAGCCGGTCATCCCGACCCCGCGGGCGGCGTCGCGCGCGGCCGGGTCGACGGCCTCGACCCCGGCGTAGGTGCCGGCGAGCAGCGGCGGGACGGCCAGCAGGACGAGGACGGCGATGCTCGGCGCGAGGTAGGCGGCGTCCCCCTTGAGCACCGGGCCGACGAGCAGCGACGCCGCGAAGAGCAGCCCGAGCGTGGGGATGGCGCGGGCCGCGTTCGTCGCGGTGACGAGCCAGCGCATCCGGCCGCTGTGCCCGATCCACAGGCCGAGCGGCAGCGCGACGACCGCCGCGATGACCATCGTCAGCACCGCGTACATCAGGTGCTCGAGCAGCCGGGTGGGGATGCCGTCGGACCCGGACCAGTTGGCGGGGTCGGTGAGCCACGAGAGCAGCGAGCCGATCATGGGGTACCTCCGGCCACGCGGCGCCAGGGCGTCAACGCCTTGGCAAGGAGCAGGATGAGGCCGTCGAGCAGGAGCGCGAGCACGAGGCACGCGACGATGCCGGTGACGAGCTCGCCCCAGATGATGCGGCGCCACCCGTCGACGAGCAGCGTGCCGAGCTGCGAGACGCCGACGAGCGAGGCCACGCTGACGATGCTCACGTTGCTCACGGCCGCGACCCGCAGGCCGGCGGCGATGACCGGGACGGCCAGCGGCAGCTCGACCCCGACCAGCCGGCGCAGCCCCCGGTAGCCCATCGCGGTCGCGGCCTGCTCGACGTGGTCGGGCACGGACATCAGGCCGTCGGCGACCGTGCGGGCCAGGAGCGCGACGGTGTAGATCGTCATCGCGACGACGACGTTGACCGGGTCGAGGATCTTCGTCCCGAGGACGATCGGCATGATGATGAAGAGCGCCAGCGAGGGGATCGTGTAGAGCAGGCCGCTCGTCGTGACGACCGCCGGGTACGCCCCGCGCCAGCGCTTCGCCGCCCAGCCGAGCGGCAGCGAGAGCACCAGCCCGAGCACGAGCGGGACCCCCGCGAGGTAGAGGTGCTGCCCCGCGAGGTCGATGACGGTGCGCCAGTTCGCGGCGAGCCAGTCCACCTCAGGCCCCGTCCTCCGCGAGCGAGACGGCCCCGCCGTGCACGGGGTCCTCCTCGTCGCGCTCGGGCCGGTCGGTGTCCTCGATGGCGCTGAGCACCTCGTGGGCGAGCACCGTGCCGACGAGCACGCCGCTGTCGTCGACGACCACGCCGCGTCGCGCCGGGGACGACAGCGACGCGTCGAGGGCACCGCGCAGGGTCCCGGCGGCGCGGGCGACCGTGCCACCGCGGTGCAGGTCGGCGTCCTCGACCCCCCGCGTGCCGATGCGCGCCGGCTCGACCCATCCGAGCGGCTTGCGCTGCTCGTCGACGACGAGCAGCCAGGCCGCGCTGCCCGCCGCGGGCTGCTCGCCGAGGACGATGGTCCGCTCGGAGCGCAGCGGCAGGTGCGGGGTCCGCTGGAACTGCAGGGCGCGGTAGCCGCGGTCGCGGCCGACGAAGTCCGCGACGAAGTCGTCCGCCGGGTGGGCGAGGAGGTACGAGGGCTCGGCGACCTGCGCCAGCCGGCCACCGACCCGGAGGACCGCGACCTGGTCGCCGAGCTTGATGGCCTCGTCGATGTCGTGCGTGACGAAGATGATCGTCTTGCCGAGCTCGTCCTGCAGGCGCAGGAACTCGTCCTGCAGCTGGTCGCGGACGATGGGGTCGACGGCCGAGAACGGCTCGTCCATGAGCATGACGGGCGGGTCGGCCGCGAGCGCTCGGGCGACCCCGACGCGCTGCTGCTGGCCGCCGGAGAGCTGCGCCGGGTAGCGGTCGCCGAGCACGGGGTCGAGCCCGACGCGCTCGAGCAGCTCGTGGCTGCGCTCCTGCGTGCGCTTGCGGTCCCAGCCGAGGAGCCGGGGCACGGTGCCGATGTTGTCGAGCACGGTCCGGTGCGGGAAGAGCCCCGCGTGCTGGATGACGTAGCCGATGCCGCGCCGCAGCTCGGACTGCTTCATCCGACCGGTGTCCTGGCCGTCGAGGGAGATGGACCCCTTCGTCGGCTCGATCATCCGGTTGACCATCCGCAGGCTCGTCGTCTTGCCGCACCCCGAGGGCCCGACGAGCACGGTGATCTTGCCCGTCGGGGCCGTGAGGCTCAGGTCGTCGACGGCGACCGTGCCGTCCGGGAACTGCTTGGTCACGCCGTCGAAGCGGATCATCCGTCGACCCTAGTGCGCGCAACCGCAGGTGGACCGCCCCTGATGACGCACGTTCGACGGACCGAGACCGGATCGAGACCCGCGGCGCCACCTAGCGTGAGGGGCGTGACCGACACCGTCCCCGCCGACGAGCACCTCGACCGCCGCTCGGCGCAGGGACGACTGGTGCTGGCCGGGCTGGTGCTCGGCACCGGGGTCGCCATCCTCGACGGCAGCGTCGTCAACGTCGCGCTGCGGACGATCGGCGCCGACCTCGGGGCCTCGCTCGCGCAGCTGCAGTGGGTCGTCAACGGCTACCTGCTGGCCCTCGCCTCCCTCGTCCTCGTCGGCGGCGGGCTCGGCGACCGCTGGGGCCGGCGGCGGGTCTACGAGGTCGGGGTCGTGTGGTTCGCGCTGGCCTCCGTGGCGTGCGCCGTGGCGCAGACCCCGGCCCAGCTCGTCGGGCTGCGGGTGCTCCAGGGGGTCGGGGCGGCCCTCCTGACGCCGGGGGCGCTCGCCATCATCCAGACGACCTTCCGCCCGGCGGACCGCGCGGCGGCCATCGGCACGTGGGCCGGCTTCTCGGGCGTCGCCGCGGCGCTCGGGCCCTTCGTCGGCGGCTGGCTCGTCGACCACGCGTCGTGGCGCTGGGTCTTCGCGATCAACGTGCCGCTGTGCGCGGCCGTCGTCCTCCTGACGGGTCGACGCGTCCCCGAGAGCCGCGACCCCGGCGCCGCGCGCCGGCGCTTCGACGTCGCCGGCGCGGTGCTCACGGTGCTCGCGCTCGGGGCGACGACGTACGCGCTGACCGCCGCCGGCACGCTGGCGCCCGTGGCGCTCGTCGGGTGCTGGGTGGTGGCGGCGGCCGCGGCCGTCGGCTTCGTCGCCGTCGAGCGGCGCTCGGCCCATCCGCTGGTCCCGTTGTCGCTGTTCGGTTCTCGCGTCTTCTCGGCGGCCAACGCGATGACGCTCCTCGTGTACGGGGCGCTGGGCGCGGTGACGCTCTTCGTGGTGCTCGAGCTGCAGGTGGCCGGATGGAGCGCGCTGACCGCCGGCATGTCGGCCCTCCCCCTGACCGTGGTGATGATGCTGCTGTCGTCGCGCTCGGCGGCGCTCGCGGAGCGCATCGGGCCGCGCCTGCCGATGACCGTGGGCCCGCTGCTGTGCGCGGCGGGCAGCCTCCTGCTGCTGCGCGTCGACGCCTCCGCCGGGTGGCTCGACGTGCTGCCGGGGATGGTCGTCTTCGCGCTCGGGCTCGTGGGGCTGGTGTCGCCGCTGACGGCCGCGGTGCTGGGTGCCGCGCCGGACCGGCACGCCGGGGTGGCCAGCGGCGTCAACAACGCCGTGGCCCGGGCCGGGTCCCTGCTCGCGGTCGCGGCGCTGCCCGGCGTCGTCGGGCTCGCCGGCGAGGACTACCTCGACCCCGTCGCCATGACCGCGGGCTACCGCGGGGCGATGCTCTGGTGCGCCGGCCTGCTCGTGGCCGGCGCGGCGGTCAGCTGGCTCGGTCTGCGACCGGCAGCGCGCCGCTGACGAACTCCGTTACGGTGTCGTGCCAGCGGCGCGCGCGGCGCAGCATCGCGTGGCGCTCGCCCGGCACCCGGACCCACGTGACGGGGACGCCGAACTCCTGCCAGCGCTCCGCGACGAGGGCCGTCCGCCGCGGGTCGGTCGTGCGGTCGGCCGAGCCGTGCATGAGGAGGACGGGTCGGCCGTCCCGCGGGGCGCGCAGGTCGCCCTCGACCCACGGGGCGAGGGCCGCCACGGCCGCGATGCCGGCGTCCGCGGCGACGGTCAGCGCGACGCGGCCACCCATCGAGTGCCCGACGACGGCCACCGGGACGCCCGGCAGGACGCGACGGATGCGCTCGAGCGCCCAGCGGGTGTCGACGACGGGGTCGGCCGCGTGGCCGTTCCAGCCGCGCACCCGGTAGGTGAGGCGGACGACGGCGACCTGGTCGCCGAGGCCCCGGCGCAGCGAGCCGGCGAAGGGCAGCATCCGCAGGACGGCGAGCTGCCAGCGCGTCACCTTGGCGCGGCTCCTCTCGCGCCCTCCGTGGAGGACGAGCACGAGGGCCTTCGGCCGGTCGGGGACGTGGCCGCGCAGGCGCGCACCACCACCCCCGTCGGGGGCGAGCAGGAGGGACTCGAGGGTACGTCGGCGGGGACGGCGCACCGGGGTGCGGGGCGTGCGGGAGGTGCGGGCGGCGGTGCGGGACCGACCGTGGGCGGCGCGCTCGTCCATCATTCGTTCCCCCCTTGCGGGTCGGGCGGGTCCAGCCGTGGGACAGGGACGGGCGGAGAGCCGCACCCACGATGCGTACCCCGTGACGACCGATTCCGCACGCAGGACGGGCGAGGATCGGCGTGTCGTGGGGTGTTCGGCACCCTCCGTCTCACCGGGTGGCCTCCTAGGAACGGCTCAGACGTCGGCGCGGTGGAAGTTCTGGAAGCTGCGGCTGGCCGTCGGGCCCCGCTGGCCCTGGTAGTGGGATCCGTAGGCCTCGGAGCCGTAGGGGTTCTCGGAGGGGCTCGTCAGCCGGAAGAACGCCAGCTGCCCGATCTTCATCCCGGGCCACAGCATGATCGGCAGCGTCGCGACGTTGCTCAGCTCGAGCGTGACGTGCCCGGTGAAGCCGGGGTCGACGAAGCCGGCCGTCGCGTGGGTCAGCAGGCCGAGTCGGCCGAGGCTCGACTTGCCCTCGACGCGGGCCGCGAGGTCGTCGGGCAGGCTCACGGTCTCGAGGGTCGAGCCGAGGACGAACTCGCCGGGGTGGAGGACGAAGCCCTCCTCGGCGTCGACCTCGACGAGGCGGGTGAGGTCCGCCTGGTCCTGCGCGGGGTCGATCACCTGGTACTTGTGGTTGTCGAACAGCCGGAAGAACTTGTCGAGGCGGACGTCGACGCTGCTCGGCTGGATCATCGCCGGGTCCCACGGGTCGAGGGCCACCCGACCGGCGTCGACCTCGGCGCGGATGTCACGGTCGGAGAGGAGCACGGCGTCAGGCTACCGGGACGGGGCGGACCCGGTGCGAGGCGGCCGAGGTGGTGGGCTAGACTTCCCGGGCGCCGGGGAGGTCACTCGACCCGGCACGCCGATGTAGCTCAATGGTAGAGCGCCAGCTTCCCAAGCTGGACACGCGGGTTCGATTCCCGTCATCGGCTCCATCACGAAGGCCCGGACGCGACAGCGCCCGGGCCTCCGGCGTCCCCCGGGCCGTGACAACCCCGCAGGTGCGGGCTTTTCGTGCTCGGCCGCGCAATCAGACAGCGACAACCCCGCACGTGCGGGCTTGTCGCGCTCGGCCCGGTGGTCGGACAGCGACAACCCCGCACGTGCCGGCTCTTCGGGACGGGCGTGCGCCGGGGGCAGCGATCGGCCCTTCGGCGTGGGCGGGTGCGTTTCGCAGGACAGGGCGGGAGGCAGCGGGTTAGCCTCCTGCCGACCGCGGCGGCAGGGGCTGACGGCCGCTCCTGACCGCACGTCACGATGGAGAGCGCGATGCGCCCAGCCCTCCGCCCCACCCGCCTGCTGACCGCCGTCGTGATGGGTGCGGCCCTCGTCGCCGCGCCGGCCACCGCGTCCGGTGCGACGACACCACGGCCGTACACGCCGGTGTCCACGACGCCGCGCCCGGTGCCGGTCGCGGCGAGCGGCTACACGTTCTCGGCCGCGGACCAGCGGATGCGCACGCAGCTGACGCAGCGCGTGTCGACGACCGCCTTCGGGACGGCCTTCTCGGGCACCGTGATCGACGCGGCCTCGAACACGCGCATCTGGTCGCTGAGGGGCACCACCACCGAGCTGCCCGCCTCGACCGCCAAGCTCGTGACCGCGCACAACGCCCTGACCGTCTTCGGCCCGGACAAGCGGTTCCGGACGAGCGTCCGGCAGGGCTCCGCCGTCGACCGCGTCGTCGTCGAGGGCGGCGGGGACCCGCTGCTCAGCAGCGCCGCGCTGGACGCGATGGCGGCGACCACGGCGACCACGCTCAAGGCCCGGGGGCGCACGAGCGTCCGCGTCTACGTCGACGACGACGTCTTCCCGAGCCCGACGCTCGCTCCCGGCTGGAAGACCAGCTACGTCCCCGACTCGATCACACCGGTCCGCGGTCTCGTGCGCGACCAGCGCGACGTGGCCGACACGAGCGCCGACGTCGGCTCCTACGTCGCCTCCCGCCTCAAGGCCCGCGGCGTCACCGCCACGTACGCCGGCCGCGAGAACGTCCGCTCCGGCGCCGAGACCCTCGCCTCGTCCGACGGCGCGACGATGACCGACATCGTGGGCCGGATGCTCCTGGTCAGCGACAACGAGATCGCCGAGGCGCTGCACAAGCTCGTCGGCCGCGCCGCCGGCGGGGACGCCACGTGGACCGGCGCCCGCGCCGCGCAGACGCGCGTGCTCCAGCAGGCCGGCCTGTCCGTCGGCGCGATGTACGACGGCTCGGGGCTCTCGCGCTCGGACCGCATCAGCTCGCAGCAGCTGGCGACGGTCATGGACCGCGCCGTCGACTCGAGCCGCGCCGAGCTCGCCCCGATGCGCAGCTCGCGCAGCCTGCCGATCGCCGGGCGCACGGGCACCCTGGCCGCGAAGTACGACCGGTTCACGAGCAGCGCCTCCCGCTGCGCCGCCGGCAAGGTCTGGGCCAAGACCGGCACGCTGAGCGACGTCGCCTCGCTCACCGGCTACACCCGCGACCCCGACGGTCGCATCAAGGTCTTCGCGTTCATCGTCAACGGGCGGACCTCGAGCACCGCGCTCAAGCAGAGCCTCGACCTGCTCGCCGCCACCGTCAACGGCTGCTCCTGACGCCGCCCCGACGACGGCAGGCCCGGCCGTCGAGCACCGCCCCGCTCACCCGCTCGTGCGGCACGGGAGGAGCCGGTAGAGCGTGAACGGCCCGACGGTCGTCACGCGCTCGAACCCGGTCGCGTCCGGGACGCCGTCGACCCCGTCGAAGGTCCGGCTCCCGTGCCGGTCCTCGTGGAAGGGGGACCCGCCGGTGACGACGTAGCGGACGTCGGCCCGTTCGGCCGCCGCGCACACCGCGGGGTCGGTGGCGGCCTCGTCGAGGCGGTCCGCGAGCAGGATGCGGTCGGGGGTGATGCGCGTCTTCTCGGAGGCGAAGAGCACCTCCCGGCCGGTCAGCGCGTACAGGAGCGAGGTGCCGTTCCACGGGTCGGCGGCCACGACGCCGTCCCGCGGGATGGACCGGGCCAGCTCCTCGAGGCTCCTCGCCTCGCGCGCGGTGAGCAGGCTGTCCGTGCGCTTCGTCGGCTGGTAGTAGTCACGCACCCGCTGCACGTTGTCCTCCAGGTAGTTCCCTGAGGTGAGCACCGCGAAGACCAGGCCCACCGCCAGCGCCGCCGGCCACCCCCGCCGGCCGAGGCGCGTGCGTTGCACCCGCCGTGTGGCGGCCACGAGCGCCGCGGTCGCGAGCACGACGCCGATGATCGGCAGCAGCGCGGCCAGGCGCGGCGGGTTGTTGTACCAGTACCCCGTGATGGCCCCGCCGAGCCTGCCGGGGTAGGACACCGACACGACGTAGAGGCCGACGAGCACGCCGAGCACCGGCGCCGTCCACCGGGCACGGCCCTGGCGCAGGAGCACGACGAGCCCGGCCACGACGAGGACGGAGACCGTCCACTGCGCCGGCCACGAGCGGGGCGAGGCGAGCAGCGCCTCCCCCACGGCGCGGGCCGGCGTCATCTCCCGGTAGACGTTGGGGGCGGCGACGCTCGCGAGCACCGGGGTGAGGTACGGCCCGACCGCCCAGAACGCCGGGACCGCGGCGTACCCGAGCACCGCGAGCGAGGCGAGCACCGGATGCGCGCGCCCCGAGCGCCGCACCCACGCCGTGAGCGGCCACGCGAGGACCACGAAGGCGAGCAGCAGGGCCGCGACGAGCGCGTTCGGATGGGCGAACGCCGTCCCGGCCAGCACCGCCAGCCCGGCGACGAGCCCGCGGACGCGACCCATCGCGTCGCCCAGCCCGAGGACGGCCAGGGCGCAGGCGAGGGCGGCGGGCACCATCGCGTACCCGAGGAGGTTGGGCCACAGGACGCCGTAGCCCATCATCCAGAACGGGAAGCTGCTGAAGGAGGCCGCGACGAGGGCGGAGACGACGAGGGGCAGCCGCGCGGCGCCGTGCACCTGGCGCGCCAGGAGGACGCATCCGGTCGGCCAGACGGCGGCGGCGGCCACGAGGGCCACGGCGTTGGCCGCCGTGAGGACGTCCGTCCCGGTGAGGCGCACGACCACCGTCACGAGGTCGTGGAAGGCCGCGGGGTAGAAGCCCGTCCCCGCCGGCGAGTGGAGCGCCCCGGCGTGCAGGCTCGAGCCGTCACCGGTCTCGAGGACCCGACGGATCGTGTTGAGGTGGAACAGCGTGTCGGGCTGGTTCGGCAACCCGTCCGGGCGCCCCATCCCCCACATCGCGGGCACCGAGACCGCGACGAGCCCGAGGCCGGACGCGACCCACGCCCAGACCGTGAGGTGCCGGCCGTCGGCGCCGCCACCGGAGACCGCAGGTGCGCGGCGCAGCAGGAGCCCGACGAGGGCGGCGAGCACCCAGCCCACCCCGACCGTCAGCGCGACGACGGGCAGGGTCCACGACAGCCCCACCAGCTCGGTCACGACCGCGCCGACGCCCGCGACGGCCACGCCGAGGGGACCGGCGAGGCCGAGCAGGGGCAGCCCGCGCAGGCCGAGCAGCCGACCCGCGACCCACCCCGGGAGGCCGCAGACCAGCCCCGCGACGACCAGGACCGGCAGGGCGCCGAACCACGCCGTCATCCGCCCGTCCGCTCCTGCCGGTCGCGTCGGTCGTTCCGCGTGACGGCGGACAGCGCGCGGCGCAGGCGCGAGCGCGGGGCCGGTGGGGACGCCACGTGCTTGACGGAGAAGAAGCCGGACTCGGTGCGGTAGAGCCGGTAGGGCGGCCGGTCCTCGACGACCGCGTCGCCGAAACGCAGGCGGCGGCCCGGCCCGGGGTCCGCCGGCGGCCCCTCGTGGAGGTGGAGGTCGAGGATGTCGCCGACGGACGTGTCACCGACCGGGACCAGGGCGCGACCCTCGACCACCTCGACGACGCCGTGGTCGGCGCCGTCGCGGTCACCGACGGTCAGGGAACGGGCGTCGACCCCGTCGGCCACGCGCAGGTCGAGGGACAGCCGGTCACCGTCCCAGGTGGCGCGGCGGACCTCGGGCGGGGCCGCCGGGGCGGGCAGCCGCAGCGCCAGGGCGCCGCTCCCGAGGCGGGCCACGGCCGCGGTCCGCCCGGAGGCGTCACGCCCCGTGCCCGGCAGCGCGGACGCCCCGTCCGTCGGCAGCGGGACGGCGAGGGACTCGCCGAGGAGCTGGACGCGCACGAGCACCGACCAGGTCCCGTCCTCGAGCGGGGCGCCGAACGCCCCGGTGGCCGGGTCGAGCTCGGCCTCGACGTGCATCCGGAGGGTGACCCCCTCCCCCACGTCGTGCTGCTCGAGCCGGACCGTCGTGGGCACCGGCCACTCGGTCGCGGCGGCCCGGTGCCGCACCGTCACCTCGGCCGTGCCGAGGTCGTCGGGCAGCAGGCGTCGCTCGTCGACCGGGAAGGTGACGCCGGCCCCGGGCACGTCCGGCACGACGAGGTCGCCGTCGTGCCGCGCGAGGAGGAAGGGGGCGCCGTCCACGTCGTCGAGCGCGACCCCGAGCACGAGGTGCAGCCGCTCGCCGTCCCACCGCACCTCGGCGAGCCCGACGCCGAAGGTGATCCGGGCGCGCAGCCGCTGGACGGCCTCGAACCCCGCCTCGTCCCCGGCCCGGAGGGCACGCACGCGCATCCGCTTGAGGACGGGCAGCCGGTCGTCGAGGTCCGCGGGGAACTGCTCGCGCACCAGGTCTCCCACCGCCCGGAACTGCGCGCGGCGCTTCTCCTCCGGGCGTTCGAGGTACTCCGCCGGGGCCAACCGCGAGAAGGCCTGCGCCATCGCGACGAGTCGCAGGCGATCGAGGAGGGGGCCCGGGCCGGCCACCCGCTCGGCGACGCGGAGGACCTCGGTGTAGTGGCCCCAGTAGGACTCGGCGGACACGGCCGCGGTGGAGTTGTTCGAGCCGTCGCCGCGGTGGATCCACCGGTAGCAGGGGTAGTCCGCCACGACCGACACGACCCGGGCGCGCGGCAGGACCTGCGAGCTGAAGTGGTGGTCCTCGAGCCGGACGCGCCCCTCGGGGAAGCGGGCCCCGCAGTCGAGGAGGAACTGACGCCGGTAGAGCTTGTGCACCGTCCGGGACGTGAGGACATCGCCCAGCGGGTCCGCGACCGGGAGGGTCTCGCGGGCCAGCGACCAGTACGGGGTGGGGCGCCCGGGCCGGACGAGCTTGGGGTAGACGACGTCCGACCCGTTGGCCCGACCGAGGGCGTGCATCCGCTCCAGCGCCTCGGGCAGGAGCTCGTCGTCGTGGTCGGCGAAGAAGACGTACTCCCCCGTGGCGCGGTCGAGGCCGACGTTGCGGGGGCGCCCGGGCCATCCCGAGTTCGGGATCGTCGTCACCGACCATCCCGGGCGGGTCGCGACGACCTCCTGCAGCCGCTCGGCGGTGCCGTCGGTCGAGCCGTCGTCGACGAAGAGGACCTCGAGGGCGTCGGCGGGGAGGGTCTGCGTCAGCAGGCTGTCGACGAGCCCGTCGATGTTCTCGCCGGGGTTGTACACCGCGACGACCACGCTGACCTGGGGCTGCACTCGTCCTCCGTCCCGACCTCGCGCCGAGGGGGGCGCGAGGTGCCGTCCGCGCCCGCGGACGCCGGACACGCTAACAGCCCGTGCGCCCCGGCCGAGGACCTCCACGCCGCCGCGCGGAGGTCAGCTGGGGACGACCCAGCCGAGGACGGTGACGATGCCGATGACGGCGCACACGACGAAGAGCGCCGCGAGGATCCAGCCGATGACCTGGGCGCCGTCCACGCCGCCCGCCTCGTCGGCGTCCGAGGTCTTCTCGGCGTCCGGCCCCGTCAGTTCACCCGGTCGCACGAGCGGCTCCGGCGGCGCGTCGAGCTTCGGGTCGGCGACGAGGGCCTTGGTGCGCAGCGCCTCGATGCGGGGCGCGCGCGGCTCCTCGCGCACCGGCTCCGGCAGGGCGCGCCACATCGCGACGAAGTCGTCGCCGGACTGCTCGCGCCACGCGGCGACGGCGTCGTCGGCCTCGGGGCCCTTGACGCCGGCGGCGAACCAGATGGCCCCGGCCCGCGGCAGGTCGCCCATCCCGTGGAGGACGTGACCGAGGACGCGCAGGAGCTCGGGGTCGGCGTCCGTCTCGGCGTGCTCGAGCAGGAGGTCACGGGCCTTCCACGCACGGCCGTCGTCGACGAGCCGGCGCGCCTCGGCGAGGACGTCCGCGGTGCTCACGCCCCGAGTATGCCCCGCAGCGCCGCGCTGTCGCGGCTGGCGCGCAGCGTCAGCCGCGCCGACCGACCCAGAGTTCCCGTGCGCCGTCGGCGAACTCGTCGGCGAACTGCAGCAGCCTGACCCAGCGCTCCGGCACGGCCGTGGCGCCGTCGCGCGCCCCGAGCAGGCCGCCGGCGATGGCGGCGTTGCTGTCGGTGTCGCGGCCGATGCGCACGACGTCGACGAGCACGGGCTCGAGCGGACGGGGATCGAGGACGGCGGCGAGGGCGATGCGCAGCGAGTCGAGGACGTACCCGCCGCCGTCGCCGGCCAGCCGCGCGCGCCCCTCGGCGAGGTCGGCCACCGACGGCCGCCCGTCGTCCGCGAACGCCTCGACGACCCCGTCGACGCCGAGCCGCTGCGCAGTGGCGAGACCTGCGGCCACCGCGTCGGCGGCCCCGGTGCCGTCGACGAGCGCGGCCGCCACCTCGACGTACGCGGCGCAGGCCGCCGTGCACCGGGGGTCGTCGTGGGTGACCGCCGAGATCTCCACGGCCAGGCGGACGCGGTGTGCGGCGTCCCGCTCGGCGAGGGCCGTCGGCAGGCAGCGCATCAGCGAGCCGTTGCCCGCCTGCCCGGGGCCCGAGCCGGCACGGCGGGGGTCACCCGAGGCGCGGTAGCGCGTCAGGCCGGTCCGGGTGGCGCCGCCGACGTCGCGGGGCGGGATGCCGGGGGTGCGGCCGGGCCAGCGCCCCTCGAACCAGTCGAGCATGTGGTCGGCCGCGGCGCGCACGACGTCGTCCGGTCCCTCGCGGTGGGCCAGCAGCACCGCCCGGGTCAGGTCGGTGTCGTCCGTCGCGTGGCCGGCCGGCCACGCGAACGGCCCGCCGCCGACGACGTCCCACAGCCCGTCGGGGTACCGGGCGCGGATCTCCTCGCGCGAGGAGAACTCGACGGCCGCGCCGAGGGAGTCGCCGGCGTGCACCCCGAGCAGGGCCCCCACGGCGCGCTCGACCCCGTCTGCGTCCTGCTCGGCCGTGACCATCCGCGCTCCCTCCGGTGCCGGGCGACCCCCGGGCGGCCGCGACGTCTCGTCACCCTAGGCCGACGGGGTCCGCCGGACGGGCGAGACGGCCCTCACCCCCCGGTGGTTGCGTCGGTTACCCGCTGGTAGCACACTGGTGAGCAAGCGCTCACTTTGCGACGTCCCCGGGAGGACCACGATGGGTCACTACAAGAGCAACCTCCGCGACATCGAGTTCACCCTCTTCGAGGTGCTCGGCCGCGGCGAGGTCCTGGGCAGCGGCCCCTACGCCGACCTCGACGCCGACACCGCCCGCGAGATGCTCAAGGAGATCGCGCGCCTCTCGGAGCACGAGCTCGCCGAGTCCTTCGCCGACGCCGACCGCAACCCGCCGGTCTACGACCCGCAGACGCAGGCCGTCACGATGCCGGAGTCGTTCAAGAAGTCCGTCGAGGCCTACCGCGAGAGCGGCTTCTGGGCCATCGACCTGCCGGCCGAGCTCGACGGCACCGTCGCCCCGCCGAGCCTGCGCTGGGCGGCCAACGAGATGCTGCTGGGCTCCAACCCCGCGCTCGCGATGTACGCCGCGTCCTACTCCTTCGCCAAGCTGCTGTACCTCATCGGCAACGACGACCAGAAGAAGCTCGCCCGCTGGATCGTCGAGAAGGGCTGGCACTGCACGATGGTGCTCACCGAGCCCGACGCCGGCTCGGACGTCGGCGCCGGCCGCACCAAGGCCACCCAGAACGAGGACGGCACCTGGACCATCAGCGGGGTCAAGCGCTTCATCACGAGCGCCGAGTCCGACATGGTCGACAACGTCGTCCACTTCGTCCTCGCCCGCCCCGAGGGCGCCGGCGTCGGCACCAAGGGCCTCAGCCTGTTCATCCTCACGAAGTACGCCGTCGACCTCGAGACCGGTGAGCTCGGCGAGCGCAACGGCGTCTACGTCACCAACGTCGAGAAGAAGATGGGCCTGAAGGTCTCGACGACCTGCGAACTGACCTTCGGCGGCGAGAAGCCGGCCGTCGGCACCCTCTTCGGCGATGCGCACGACGGCATCGCGCAGATGTTCCACGTCATCGAGAACGCGCGGATGATGGTCGGCACCAAGGCGATCGCCACGCTCTCGACCGGCTACCTCAACGCGCTCGAGTACGCCAAGCAGCGCGTCCAGGGCGCCGACCTCACGCAGATGACCGACAAGTCGGCGCCGCGCGTCACCATCACGCACCACCCGGACGTGCGCCGCTCGCTCATGCTGCAGAAGGCGTACTCGGAGGGCCTGCGCGCGCTCGTGCTCTTCACCGCGAGCCAGCAGGACGTCGTCGACCAGCACGTGCTGACCACCGGCGAGCAGACCTTCGAGAAGGGCTCGGCCGCCGACGTCGCCAACCGCGTCAACGACCTGCTGCTGCCGATCGTCAAGGGCCTGGGCTCGGAGCGGGCCTGGGTGCTGCTCGGCACCGAGTCGCTGCAGACCTTCGGCGGCTCCGGCTTCCTCCAGGACTACCCCGTCGAGCAGTACGTCCGCGACGCGAAGATCGACACGCTCTACGAGGGCACGACGGCCATCCAGGGCATGGACTTCTTCTTCCGCAAGATCGTCCGTGACAAGGGCCAGGCGCTGACCCACCTCGCGACGCAGATGCAGGAGTTCGCCAAGGACCTCGGCCTCAACGGCGGGCGCCTCGACCGCGAGCGCGAGCTGCTCGGCCAGGGCGTCGAGGACGTCCAGGGCATCCTCGGCTACATGGTCGGCGAGCTCATGAAGTCCGACCCGCGCCAGGGCGGCGAGCTGCCGAACCTCTACAAGGTCGGGCAGAACACCACCCGCCTCCTGCTCGGCGCCGGCGACCTCGTCGTCGGGTGGCTGCTGCTGCGCCAGGCCGCCGTCGCGCTCGACGCGCTCGAGGCCGGCGCCGAGGGCCGGGAGAAGGACTTCTACGAGGGCAAGGTCGCCGCGGCGAGGTTCTACGCCCGCCAGGTCCTGCCCCGCCTCTCCGCCGAGCGGGCCATGGCCGAGGCCAGCGACAACGACCTCATGGACGTGCCCGAGTCCGCCTTCTGACCCGCCCCACCCGGCGGTCCCCCGACCCCGGGCCCGGCGCGCCTGCCCGGAGCACGCGCCGCGCCCGGACCCACGTGACGACGGGCCCGTCCCTCCTCCAGGAGGGGCGGGCCCGTCGGGCGTACTGGGTGCCGGCGTGGCCGGGCCGCGCCGGCGTCAGCGCGGGTCGATCTCCGTGCGGTCGACGCGCGTGCCGGTGTTGGGGTTGACGTGGCTCTCGCGGGTCGTCGTCACGCGGCCGCGGCGGCTGCCGGCCTGCATGACGAAGGACAGGAGGATGGCGAGGACGCCGCCCGCCATGAGGATGTAGCCGATCATCTCGAGGTCCAGGCCGGCCACGCTCTGGTCGCCGACGGCGAACGTGAGGATGGCGCCGAGGACGAGGAGGAAGATGCCGAGTCCGATGTACATGGGGTCTCCTGGGTCAGGGGGTCGGCGGGCGGTCATCCCGACCGTACCTGTTCCGACCTGCGCCGTCGAAGGTTTGTGCAGACTTCGTCGATGCCGGGCAGCGGCCTACTGGCCGCCGCCACCCCCCAGGCCCGGGCCGTTGTGGGTCATCCGGGAGGCTGCCGCCTCGGCGCCGTAGGGCGCGTCGCCGGTGAACTCCGAACGGGTGCCCGTGCCGCGGCGCCGGCGCTCGAGGACCACCCCGAGCACGACGACCAGGGCCAGGAGTCCGATGATCCACCACATGGCGCCACTCCCCTTCCGGCGTCCGGTGCCTCCGGGCTGCCGTGCCGTCAGGGTCGCACGGCGTGGCGCGGCTGTCGAGGCATCCGGTCAGACGAAGGAACCGGGGTTGAGGATGCCCTGCGGGTCGAGCGCGGCCTTGACGCGGCGGTTGAGGTCCATGACCTCGGGACCGAGCTGCGCCTCGAGCGAGCCCTTCTTGAGCCGGCCGACGCCGTGCTCGCCGGTGATCGTGCCGCCGAGGCCGATGGCGGCGTCCATGATGTCGCCGAAGGCGAGGCGGGCCCGCCGCTCGGAGTCGGCGTCCGTCGCGTCGTAGACGATCGCCGGGTGCGTGTTGCCGTCGCCGGCGTGCGCGACGACCGGGATCTCGACCCCGTGGCGCTGGCCGATGGCCTCGATCTCGGCGAGCAGCGCCGGCAGCTGCGGCACCGGCACGCCGACGTCCTCGGGCAGGACGGCGCCGCGCGGCTCGAGCGCGGTGAAGTGCACGCGCCGGGCCTGGACGAACATCTCGGCCTCGTCGGGGTCGTCGGTGGCGACGACCTCCTTGGCGCCGGTGACCTCGCAGGCCGCGACGATGGCCGCGACCTCCTCGGCGCGCGAGGCACCCGGGGCATCCGACTGGATGAGCAACAGGGCGCCGGCGTCGCGGTCGAGCCCCATCGGCTGGTAGTCCTCGACGGCGTTGATCGAGGCGCGGTCCATCAGCTCGACCATCGAGGCGCGGACGGTGCGGCCGAGCTCGATGACGGCCGCGGCGGCGTCGGCGACGGTCGGGAAGAGCGCGACGACGGTGGAGCGCGGCGCCTGCGCGGGCACGAGCCGAAGGATCGCCCGGGTGACGATGCCGAGCGTGCCCTCGGAGCCGACGAAGAGCTTGAGCAACGAGAGGCCGGCGACGTCCTTGACCCGCTTGCCGCCGAGCGTCACAAGGGTGCCGTCGGCGAGGACGACGTCGAGACCGAGGACGTAGTCGGTCGTCACGCCGTACTTGACGCAGCACAGACCGCCCGCGTTGGTCGCGATGTTGCCGCCGATCGAGCAGATCTCGAACGAGCTGGGGTCCGGCGGGTACCAGAGGCCTTCTGCGACAGCCGCGTTCTTGACCTCGACGTTGAGCGCACCGGGCTCGACCACCGCGACGCGCGCGGCGGTGTCGATCTCGACGGCGCGCATCCGCTCGAGGCTGAGGACGATGGTGCCGTCGACGCCCATCGAGCCGCCGGACAGGCTCGTGCCGGCGCCGCGGGGGACGACGCCGATGCGGTGCTCGGTCGCCCAGCGCAGGGTCTGCTGCACCTGCGCGGCGTCCTCGACACGGACGGCGGCCAGCGGCGTGCCGGCGCTGGCGTCGTGCGTCCAGTCGTGGCGGTACTTCTCGAGCGCGGCGGGGTCGGTGGTGACGACCCCCGGCGGGAGGGCCTGCGCGAGCTCGGCGACGGCGGCTGCGGTGACGGCGGCGTCCATGCCCCTTACCTTCGCACGGCGTCGCCCACCCCGCGCCCCCGCACCTCCTCCCCAAAGTCGAGTGCGCAAGTGGCTGCCCCGGCGACCGCCGGCGCCCTCGACTGCGCCGGGCCGCCGCCTTCCCCGGCCTCGAGGGCGCACGTGGCTGTCCTAGCGACCACTTCCGCACTCGACCCCGGGGCTGTGGAGAACCTCACGGCCCTCCCGGCAGATCGCGGCAGAGTCGGCGGATGGACTCGTGGCGCGCGCTCGCCGACCAGCAGGCCGGCGTGCTCTCCTGGCGCCAGCTCGCGGAGCTCGGCGTCAGCCGCGGGGTCATCCGGCACAAGCTGGCGTCCGAGCGCTGGCGACGTCGGACCGAGTCCGTGCTCACGACGACGACCGGACCGCTGTCACCCGAGCAGGAGCGCTGGGTCGCCGTCCTGCACTGCGGACCGGACGCGATGCTGGGCGGCCTCACCGCGCTGGCGGTCCACGGCCTCACGGGCTGGACGCGGGACGAGGTCACCGTCATCGTCGCCAACCCGGACTCGTTCCAGCACGTCGACGGCATCCGGCCGTTCCGTACGCGACGGCCCCTCGAGCGGCTGCGGGGCCCCGGCGCCCTGCCGTGCTGCCGCGTCGAGCCGGCGGCCCTCCTCTGGGCGGCCCACGAGCGCAACCCTCGTTCGGCGGCCGGGTTGCTGGCCGCCGTCGTGCAGCAGCGCCTGACGAACGCGACCTCCTTGCTCACGTGGGTCGATGCGTTGCGCCCGCTGCGCCGGGCGGCCGACTTCCGTGCCCTGCTGCGCGACATCGAGGGCGGGTCCGAGTCGCTCGGGGAGGTCGACGTCGTCCGGATGTGCCGGGCCTACGGCCTCGCCCTGCCGGCCCGCCAGCGCGCGCGCACCGACCGGTCGGGGCGACGCCGGTACACCGACTGCGAGTGGGACCTGCCCGACGGCCGCACGCTCGTCCTCGAGGTCGACGGGGCCTTCCATCTCGAGGTGGGCCAGTACACCGAGGACGTCCGGCGCCAGCGGGGACTCACGCGGCCGGACCGCATCGTGGTCCGCGCCACGACCGACGAGCTGCGCCGGGAGCCGTGGGTCGTCGCCGGCGACCTGGTCGCTCTCGGGGTGCCGCGCGCCCCCGACGCTGCGGCCGGCTGACCCTGCGCCGCCCCACCGTCCGGAGTCGAGTGCGGAAGTGGTCGCTCCAGCGACCGCGAGCGCCCTCGACTCCACGGGGTCGCCCGCCCGCCTGGGGTCGAGTGCGGAAGTGGCAGCCCCGGCAACCACTTCCGCACTCGACTCCGGGAAGGGAGGGGAGGGGAGGGGAGGGGAGGGGGGCGGATCAGAGGCGGCGGTCGGCGAGGACGGGGAACGCCTCGCGGTAGGCCGTCGTCGCGGCGAGGTCGACGTCGACCGAGAGCACGGCCTCGTCGGTGTGCGCGAGCTCGCCGAGGACCTCGCCGTTCGCGGCGACGACCTGGCTGTGGCCGCCCATCGGCGTCCGGGCGTGCGTGCCACCGGTGTTGACCTGCGCGAGGACGCACTGGTTCTCGACCGCCCGCGCACGCCCGAGCAGCGTCCAGTGCGCGACGCGGGCCAGCGGCCACGCGGCCGGGACGAGCAGGAGGGATGCCCCCGCCTCCTGCTGGCGGCGGTAGAGCTCGGGGAAGCGCAGGTCGTAGCAGGTGGTCAGGCCGGTGCGCACCGTGCCGCCGGCGCCGTCCGGCAGGTCGAGGACGACGACGTCCTCCCCCGCCTCCATGAGCTTCGGCTCGCCGGCGCCGAACCCGAAGCGATGGATCTTGCGGTAGACGGCGAGGCGCTCGCCGTCCCCCGAGAAGAGGAGCGAGGTGTTGGACAGTGTGTTGCCGTCGGGCCCCGGCTCGGGCAGCCGCTCGACGAAGGAGCCGGCGTGCAGCGTGGTGCCGACCGCGCGGGCGGCGTCCGCCATCGCCGCGGCGAACCGGCCGTCCAGCGGCTCGGCCTCGTCGTCCCAGCGGGTGTAGTCGAAGCCGGTCGGCGCCCACAGCTCGGGCAGCACCACGAGGTCGTGGCCGCGCTGCTGCGCGACCAGCTCCGCCGCCCGGTCGATGCGGGCGCCCGCGGGCTCGTCGTCGCCGTAGGCCAGCTGGAGGAGGGCGATGCGCATCGCCCCATCCTCGCGCACCCGCCGGTGTGCAGGAACCGACACCTTCGTCGGTTGCTGCACGCCCACCTGCTCGACGCCGGAGGTCAGTCGAGCTGGTCGGCCTCCTCGCGCAGCCGGGCGAGGCGCGCGTTGTAGGCGGTGAGGTCGGCGTCGCCGTCGCGGTCGGCCTTGCGGTCCAGGCGGGCGGTCTCGCGCATCTCGCTGCGGAACCACTGGACGGCGACGATGACGGCCAGCGTCAGCGTCGGCGCCTCGCCGATGCCCCACGCGATCTCGCCGGCGGTGTGCTGGTCGGCGAGCGGGTCGGGGCCCCACGGCAGGTTGATGGCCGTGAAGAAGTCCGGCGCGAGCAGCGTCGAGCTGCCGGTCAGCGCGACCCCGAAGAACGCGTGGAAGGACACGGTCGCGAAGAGGATGACGAGCAGCATGAGCGGCGACCAGCGCGGCACCCCGGGGTCGATGCCGATCATCACCCAGACGAACAGGTACCCGGTCAGGAGGAAGTGGGCCATCATCAGCAGGTGGCCCGTGTGGGTCGTCAGCGCCAGCTCGAACAAGCCCGTGTAGTAGAAGGCCGCGAGGCTGAAGAAGAACACGGCCGCGGCGACGACCGGGTTGGCCAGCACCCGCATCGCCCGGGAGTGCACGACCTGGAGCAGCAGCTCGCGCGGTCCCCACGTCTTGTCGCGCCGGGCGGCCAGCGTCCGCAGGGCCAGGGTCACCGGGGCCGCCGGCACGAGGAGCAGCGGCACGATCATCGCGACGACCATGTGCATCACCATGTGGGCGCTGAACAGCACCCTGCCCCAGATGCCCGGCGCCCCGCACGTCGCCCACACGAAGAGCGCCCAGCCGAGGGTCCACGTGACGACCCGCAGCACCGGCCACGCGTCGCCGCGCCGCCGCAGCCGGACGAAGCCCGCGACGTAGAGGCCGACCGCGAGCACCGCGACGGCGACGAAGAGCCAGTCCATCCGCCACGCGAGGAGCCAGTCGGCGCCCCCGAACGGCCCGGGGTCGGGGTAGCCGGTCAGCTCGAGGACGATGCCGGGGTCGGGCAGGGCGTCCGGGACCGGCGGGATGCTGCGCGCGAGCACGGAGGCGAGCCCGACGGCGACGCCCATCACCGCGAGCTCGGTGACGGCGAGGCGCGCGAAGGCCCGGCCGTCGGACGGGTCCGCGCTCAGGCGGGCCGCGAGGGTGCGGCGCTGCTGCGCCCCGAGCACGGCGAGCACCGCGATGGCGACGACCTTGCCGAGCAGGACGATGCCGTACGTCGTGGTCAGGCCGTCGAGCGAGCCGATGCGGATCCACGCCTGGACGAGGCCCGATAGACCGACGGCGACGATGGCCCACGTCGCGAGCACCGAGAAGCGCCCGACCGTGGCCCCGAGGTCGCGGCCCAGGGCGCGCCGCATCATGACCAGCGCGAGGAGCCCCCCGACCCAGACGCTCACCCCGAGCAGGTGCACGGCGAGGCCGTTGACGGCGTCCTCGTGGCTCGCCGAGCCGGCCGAGTGGCCGTTGAGGGCGTGGACGACGATCGCGACGAGCGTCAGCGCGGCGAGCCACGCCGTCGCGGCGCGGCTGCGGGCCAGGCCGACCGTGGCGGCGACGACGACCGCCACCCCGGCCGCGATGACGAGGACGCGGGTGGTCTCGAGCGCCCAGGCGAACGACAGCAGCTGCGGCAGGAGGTCCGGCGAGGTGAGCGGCGTCCCGGACAGGTCCGCGAAGGTGAGGACGACCTCGAGCAGCGCGGCGACGGCCCACAGGACACCGGTGGCGCCGGCCAGCCGCCGGGCCGTGCCGCGGCGGTCGGTGCGAGCGCGCTCGGGCGCGAGGAAGACGGCGAGCAGCAGCAGGCCGAGGGTCGTGGACGAGGCGATGTTGCCGACGGTCGCGACGACCGGGACGCCCCAGCGGACGGCCGGACCGGGGTCGGCGAGCGCGAGCGGGTCGGCGGCGCCGGTCAGCAGCGCGGCGGGCACGAGGGCCACGAGGCCGGCCGCGAGCGTCAGCAGCAGCGGCCGCAGCCAGCGGGCGGTGTCGGTGCCGTCGCCCGTCGCGTCACGGGCCGCGGGGCGGCTGCTCGGCAGGGAGGTCACACCCCCCAGCGTAGGTACTGTGGTCGACATGTCCCTGCACCCACCTGCCCCGACCGGCTTCGCCGAGGTCGTCGACGCGTGGGCGCACACCGTCCGCTGCGTGACCGACCTCGGCCGCGCGCTGCGCCCCGGCGACGCCGAGCGCCCCACCGACTGCCCCGGCTGGACGGTGGCCGACCAGCTGGCCCACGTCCTCGGCGGCGAGTCGATGGTGGCCGGCGACCCCGACCCGGACGTCGACGTCAGCGGCTACGACTACCTGCGTCACGACTTCGGCACGCGGCACGAGAAGTTCGTCGAGGCCCGCCGCGGCCGCTCGCCGGAGGACCTCGTCGACGAGCTCGACTGGCGGCTCGAGGAACGCCTCGCGGTCTACCGGTCCGAGGGCGTCACCGGCGAGGAGGAGGTCCGCGGGCCGTTCGGCCGCACGACGCTCGCCGACCTCGTCGGCATCCGCACCTTCGACGTCTGGATGCACGAGCAGGACCTGCGCGAGGCCCTCGACCGTCCCGGCGGCCTCGACACCCCCGCGGCCGCGCTGAGCGTCAGCCGCCTCTTCGCCGTCCTGCCCCGGGTCGTCGCGCGCGACGCGCGGGTCGGCGCCGGCCAGGCGGTCGTCCTCGACCTCACCGGCCCCACGGTCGGCCGGGCCGGTGTCCGGGTCGAGCAGGACGGCGACCGCGCCGTCGGCATCCCCCTCTTCACCGGCGAGGACGCCGACCACCCCGACGTCGTGACCACCTCGCTGTCGATGTCGACGCGGGTGGCGATGCGGCTGGCCGGCGGCCGGCGCTCCCCCGACGAGCTGCCGGTCACCGTGCACGGCGACGAGGCCGTCGCCCGGTCCGTCCTCGCGGCCCTGGCCATCACTCCCTGATGGCGCGCTTCTCGACGTCGACCCGGTCCGCGGCGACGGTCAGTGCCGAGCCCGACGCCGTCTGGGCGACGCTGACCGACCCCGACGAGATCGCCCGGCTCACCCCGTTCCTCCAGCGCGTCACCGAGCACGGCGAGCACTGGGTGTGGGAGATGACCCGCGTGCCGGTGCTCGGGAAGAGCTTCTCGTTCTCGTTCACCGAGCGGATGACGTTCGACGAGCCCCACCGCATCGAGTTCGCGCACGACCCGGACGCCGCGCTCGCCGAGGAGTCGGCCGGGGTCGAGGGCTGGTACGCGCTGCAACCGCATTCCGGCGGAACGCATCTCGAGACGTCGATGACGATCTCGGTGGACCTGCCGTTCCCCGCCCTCACCAGGCCGGCGGTCAACACCGCGATGAAGGGCGTCGTGACGCTCATGGGCCAGCGGTTCTCGCAGAACCTGCTGAACCACCTCGGCGCCCGCTCGCTCTGAGGCACGCCGGCCGGTGGTCGGCCCCGGGCCTCATCGGCGCACCCTGTCGAAGGTCGGCTCCGACGCGTCCCGGCGTCCGGGGATCTAGTTGTATGCTGCAAACAACTGCCCACCCGGACGTCCGCGTCCGCCCCCACCCCCGAGGAGGTCCGATGTCCTTCAGCGCCGCCTCGTCGACGCCGACGGCCGTCCTCGGCGACGAGCTCGTCCGCGTGCTCAAGCTCATGCACGTCGCGCGGGCCCGCGCCCCGCGGATGCACGAGCAGGTCGACCCGATGGCCTACCCGCTGCTGTTCAACCTCGTCCGCACCCCCCTGCGCGTCTCCGAGCTCGCCGAGGCCGTCCACTCCGACGTCTCGACGGTCAGCCGCCAGGTGAGCACCCTCGTCGAGCACGGCCTCGTCGTCCGCGAGCCCGACCCCGACGACGGGCGCGCCCACGTCCTCGCCGTGACCGACGAGGGCACCGCGCTCCTCGTCGCCATCCGCGAGGGCCGCGACCGCTGGCTCCAGGGACTGCTCGCCGACTGGAGCGAGGACGACGTCCGCACCCTCACCCGCCACCTGGCCCGCCTCGCCGCGGACCTCGAGGCCTCCTTCACCGACCCGACCGCCAGGAGCACCCGATGAGCTCACCCCGCCACGCGGACCCCGACCAGCCGACGAGCCACTCGAGCGCCGGCGGTCCCGGCCGCCACGTCGCCGGCAGCGGCGGCGCCCACGCCGCCGGAGCCACCCGCACCGCGACCGCCGGCGGCCCCGCCGCCCCCACCGGCGACGGCGCCCTCTCGCACCGCCAGATCGTCACCATCCTCATCGCCCTCATGGCCGGGATGTTCCTGGCCGCCCTCGACCAGACCATCGTCGCCACCGCCATCCGCACGATCGCCGACGACCTCAAGGGGCTGGACCACCAGGCGTGGGCGACGACGGCGTACCTCATCACGTCGACGATCGTCACGCCGCTGTACGGCAAGCTCGGTGACATCTACGGCCGCAAGAAGCTGTTCGTCACGGCCATCTCGATCTTCGTCGTGGGCTCGGTCCTGTGCACCCTGTCGACCTCGATGACCGGCCTGGCGTTCTTCCGCGCCGTCCAGGGCCTCGGCGCCGGCGGCCTGTTCTCGCTCGCCCTGGCGATCGTCGGCGACATCGTCCCGGCCCGCGAGCGCGCCAAGTACCAGGGCTACTTCCTCGCGGTCTTCGGCACCTCCTCGGTGCTGGGCCCGGTCATCGGTGGCTTCTTCGCCGGTACCGACGCCATCTTCGGTGTCACCGGGTGGCGCTGGGTCTTCCTCGTCAACGTGCCGATCGGCATCGTCGCCCTCGCGCTCGTCACCAAGACGCTGCACCTGCGCCACCAGCGCCTCGACCACCGCATCGACTGGCTCGGCGCCGCGCTCCTGTCCGTCTCGCTCGTGCCGCTGCTGCTCGTCGCCGAGCAGGGCCGCGAGTGGGGCTGGGGCTCGGGTCGCTCGATCGCCGCCTACGTCGTCGGTGGTGTCGCGGCCGTGCTGTTCCTCCTCCAGGAGAGCCGGATGGGCGACGAGGCGATCCTGCCGCTGAAGATCTTCCGCAACCGCACCGTCGGGGTGTCCTCGGCCGCCTCGATCATCATCGGCATGGGGATGTTCGGCGGGCTGGCCGCCCTGCCCCTCTACCTGCAGATCGTCAAGGGCGCCTCGCCCACCGAGGCCGGCCTGCTGCTCCTGCCGTTGACCCTCGGCATCATGTCCGGGTCGATCTCGTCGGGCCAGATCATCAGCCGCACGGGGCAGTACCGGCTCTTCCCCGTCACCGGCGCCGTGCTGCTGACCGGCTCGCTGTTCGCGCTGCACTACACCGCGTTCGACACCCCGCTGTGGCAGACGATGGTCATCATGGTCTTCTTCGGCCTGGGCCTGGGCTTCAACTTCCAGCCGCTGACACTCGCCGTGCAGAACGCCGTCCCGCCGCAGCAGATCGGCGTCGCGACCTCGACCGCCACCTTCACCCGGCAGATCGGCGGCACCATCGGGACCGCGGTCTTCCTCACGGTGCTGTTCTCGCTCGTGCCGGACCGGATCTCGTCCGCGTTCCGCACCGTGGCCCCCACCGCCGAGTTCCAGAGCGCCCTGCGCGACCCGGCCAACGCGGCCTTCGCGCAGCAGCTCCAGCAGAGCCAGGCCGGCGGGTCCGCCGCTGCCTCCAGCGGTGTCCTCCAGGACAGCTCGTTCCTCAACGGGCTCGACCCCGCGCTGGCCAAGCCGTTCCTCATGGGCTTCTCGGAGGCGATGGACGTGGTGTTCCTCGTCGGCTCGATCGTCATGGTTCTCGCCGTCGTCGTGCTGGCGTTCCTCCCGCAGGTCGAGCTGCGCAAGGGCTCCGCCTACACCGAGCGCGCGAACGCCGGGGGCGGGTCGACCGGGGAGGGACAGCGCCCCGGAGCGGCACGCTCCGACGACGCGGCGGTCACGGCACCGGCGAGCTGACGCGGGCCGCCTCGGCACCCTCGAGGTGCCGACGGCGGACCGCGACGATCGTCAGGGCCAGCGCCCCGGCGAGCACGGGGACGGCGTAGGCGCGCTGCGGCCCGAGGGCCTCGACGGCCCAGCCGCCGACCGCCGACCCCGCCGAGATGCCGATGAGGATGCCGGTGACCGCGACGGCCATCCCCTCGGTGACGAGGGCTGCCGGGACGAGACGCTGCGCCAGCGACAGGCTCGTGATGAGCATCGGCGCGGTCGCCGAGCCCGCGACGACCATGACGGCGGTCAGCTGCCACGTGTTCGCCACGAGGAGCGCCGGGACCTCGAGGACGAGCATCGCCGCGGCGGCGACGAGCAGGCGCTTCGTCAGCGTCGAGCGGAAGGTCCGGGCGCCGAACCACAGCCCCGAGAGCGTCGAGCCGACCGCGAAGCCGCCGAGCACGAGGCTCGAGAGGCTGGCGTTGCCGTCGGCCTCGGCGAAGGCGACCGCGACGACCTCGTTGGCGCCGAAGATCACGCCGGTCATGACGAGCGCGGTCGCGACGACGAGCAGGCCGGGCCGGCGGATCGCGAGCCCGCTCGGCCGGTCGGCGCGGGCCACGACCGGCGGCTCGGTCGCCCGGGCGGCGAGGAAGGTGAGGACGCCGACGGTGAAGAGGACCTCGGCGAGGACGAGCCCGGCCTCGGGGAGCCACAGCGTCGAGACCAGCACCGCGATGACCGGACCGATGACGAACGACGCCTCGTCGGCGACCTGCTCGAAGGACATCGCGGTGTGGAGGCGGTCCGGGTCGTCGCGGAAGATGTGCGCCCACCGGGCGCGCGACATCGGGCCGGGCTCGGGCAGGAACGCGCTGACGCCGTAGAGGACGAAGAGGGTCCAGACCGGCGCACCGAACCCGGACGCGAGCGCGGTGCCCAGGCCGGCGACCGCCGAGAGCACCATGAAGGGCCGGGCAACCCGGGGCTGGCCGTACTGGTCGATGAGCCGCCCGAGCACCGGGCCGGCGACCGCGAGCACCGCGAGCCCGACGGCGCTGACCGCCCCGGCGAGGCCGTAGGAGCCCTGCCGCTCGCTGACCATGACGATGACGGCGACGCCGAACATCGCGCCGCCGGTGCGGGAGAGGGCGGTCCCGGCGATGAAGGGCAGGGCACCGGGGACGGCGAACAGGGGGCGGTAGGGGGCGAGCACAGGGGCCTCGTCGGTCGGGCGACCGCCGGGGCACCCGGCCGGGTCGAGCGTTCTGGAACAGGTCGCCTCCAGTGTGCTCCCGGGAGGCGAGAGGCGACAAACCGGTTCCGGCGTGCGTCGTGGCGCCCTCGACGGCGCGGGAACGGGGGTGATCACCCCACGCCCGACGCCACGACGGCCGCCACCACCTCGTCCCGACGCCGCCGCGCCTCACCGCGCCCCGTCCCGGGTCCCGGCTACACCGCAGTACCTGTCGCCACAGCAGCACGTACTGCGGTGTAGCGCGCAGCGGTGAGGGTCAGCGGAAGGCGGCCTCGCCGGTCAGCGCCTGACCGATGACGAGCGTGTGCATCTCGACGGTGCCCTCGTAGGTCAGCACCGACTCGAGGTTGTTGGCGTGGCGCATCACCGGGTACTCGCCGCTGATGCCGTTGCCGCCGAGGATGGTCCGCGCGGTGCGGCAGATCTCGATCGCCTTGGTCACGTTGTTGTACTTGCCGACCGAGACCTGCTCCGGCCGCAGCCCGACCGCGTCCTTGCGCCGGCCGAGGTGGAGGGCGAGCAGCCGGCCGAGCTGGAGCTCGGTGGACATGTGCGCGAGCTTGGCCTGGGTCAGCTGGAAGCCGGCGATCGGCCGGTCGAACTGCGTGCGCTCCATCGAGTAGCGGCGGGCGGAGTCCAGGGCCGAGCGCGCGGCGCCGAGGCACCCCCAGACGATGCCGTAGCGCGCCTCGGACAGGCACGACAGCGGCCCCTTGAGGCCGCGTACCTCGGGCAGGACGGCATCGGCCGGCAGGCGCAGCCCGCTGAAGGTCAGCTCGGCGGTCACGGACGCCCGCAGCGACATCTTGTTCTTGATGACGTGCGCCTCGAACCCCGGCGTGTCCGTCGGGACGACGAAGCCCCGGATGCCGCCGTGCTCCTCGCCGGCGTTGGCCCAGACGACGGCGACGTCGGCGAGCGTGCCGTTGGTGATCCACATCTTCGAGCCGTCGAGCACCCAGTCGTCGCCGTCACGGCGGGCGCGCGTGCGCATCGAGGCGGGGTCCGAGCCGTGGTCGGGCTCGGTGAGGCCGAAGCAGCCGATCGCCTCGCCGGCGGCCATCCGCGGCAGCCACTCCTGCTTGTGCTCCTCGGAGCCGAACGCGTGGATGGCGTACATCGCGAGGCTGCCCTGCACCGAGACGAGCGAGCGGATGCCGGAGTCGCTCGCCTCGAGCTCGAGGCAGGCCAGACCGTAGTCGACCGAGGACATCCCGGCACAGCCGTAGCCCTCGAGGTGCATCCCGAGGAGGCCGACCTTGCCGAACTCGCGGGCCAGCTCGCGCGCGACGGGGAGGTCGCCGGCCTCGTACCAGCCCATGACGTGCGGGTCGACGAGGTCGTCGCAGACCTGCCGGACCGTGGCCCGGATCGCCTTCTCCTCGTCGGTGAGCATCGAGTCGACGTCGATGACGTCGAGGGGGTCGGAGGGGCGCTTCGGCATCGTCGACGAGCTCATGGGCCCATCATGCAGGCTAGCGTTCGGGGATCCCATGACCGATCCTCGGAGGTCGCCCGTGCGCATCGTCGGCGCCGCCCTGCCCCGCACCGGGACGATGTCGCTCAGCCACGCGCTGCGCGAGCTGACCGGTGCACCGTGCTACCACATGACCGAGTGGTTCCACCGGCCCCGGGACTCCCGCACCTGGGCCGCGGCCTTCCGGGGGGAGGACGTGGACTGGCCGGCCTTCCTCGCCGGGTACGGGGCCGGTGTGGACACCCCGTTCTGCCTGGCCTGGCGCGAGGCCGCCGAGGCCTTCCCCGACGCCCCGGTGCTCCTCACCCGGCGGACGGACCCCGAGACCTGGTGGGCGTCGATGGATGCGACGGTGCTGCCGAACATCCGGCGGTGGCGGGACCTGGGGTCGGCCGGCGACCTGCCCGACGACGCCCTGCCGCCGTGGCTCGCCGAGGTCCCGGCCGACGAGCGGCGCGACATGACCGAGGTCATGGCCGTCCTCGGACAGCGGATGCTCGGCAGCCCCGAGGCGCTCGACGACGCGGCCACGGCCATGCGCTTCTACGAGGACTGGGGTCGCCAGGTGCGCGAGGAGGTCCCGGCCGACCGCCTCGTCGAGTGGCAGCCCGGCGACGGCTGGCAGCCCCTGGCCGACGCCCTCGGGGTCGGCGCGCCCGACGTCCCCTTCCCCAAGGTCAACACCCGCGAGGAGTTCCTCGCCCGCAGCGCTCCCCCGACCCCGCCGGACGCCTGAGCCCGCACCACCGGTCCGGCCGGGGATGTCGAGAACCCGTCGGCGGCTCCGACCCAGGGGTGAGCGCGGCCAGAATGGGCCGCACCACACCGAGGAGAGACCGATGGCGAAGTACCTGATGCTCAAGCACTACCGCGGCCCGAAGACCGCGGTGCACGACGTGCCGATGGACCGGTGGACGCCCGAGGAGGTCGACGCGCACGTGCGGTTCATGGACGACCTCGCCGACGACCTGCGCGAGAGCGGCGAGTTCGTCGACGCGCAGGCGCTCTCGCCGGGCGGCACGTGGGTCCGGTTCGACGGCGAGGGCCGGCCACCGGTCGTCGACGGGCCGTTCGCCGAGACCAAGGACCTCATCGCCGGATGGATGGTCATCGACGTCGAGTCCGAGGAGCGCGCCCTCGAGGTCGCGTCCGTCCTGTCGTCGGCGCCGGGCGCGGGCGGCGTCCCGATCGGCGAGTGGCTCGAGCTGCGGCCGTTCCTCGACGACCGGCCCAACGCCGTCGAGTGAGCGCGCTCGACCCCACGCTCGTGCGCGAGCTGGCGCCGCAGGTCATCGGCGTCCTCCTCCGGCGCGGCGCGGACTTCGCGTCGGCCGAGGACGCCGTGCAGGAGGCGTTGCTCGCCGCGCACGAGCAGTGGGGCGAGCAACCCGCCGCGCGACCCCCGGGCCTGGCTCGTCACGGTCGCGTGGCGGCGGCACGTCGACCTGGTCCGCTCGGACGCCGCGCGCCGGGCCCGGGAGGAGCGGCTCCACCACGAGCCCCCGCCCGGCCGTGCCGCGGCGTCCGACGACACCCTGTGGCTGTACTTCCTCTGCGCCCACCCGTCGCTGTCACCGTCTGCCGCGACGGCCCTGACGCTGCGGGCGCTCGGCGGGCTGACGACCCGGCAGATCGCCGAGGCCCACCTCGTGCCCGAGGCGACGATGGCGCAGCGCATCAGCCGGGCCAAGCGCACCGTGGCCGACGTGCCGCTGGGGGTCCCCGGCGACCTCGCGACCGTGCTCCGGGTGCTCTACCTCGTCTTCAGCGAGGGCTACGCCGGCGAGGTCGACCTCGCCGCGGAGGCCATCCGGCTGGCGCGGCGGCTCGCGGCGCTGACGGACGAGCCCGAGGTGCGCGGCCTGCTCGCGCTCTTCCTGCTCCACCACTCCCGGCGGGCGGCGCGACGGGATGCCGAGGGCCGGCTCGTGCCGCTGCCCGAGCAGGACCGCTCGCGCTGGGACCGGCGGCTGGCGGCGGAGGGCATCGACCTGCTCCAGGACGCGCTGGCGCGGGACCGGCTCGGCGAGTACCAGGCGCAGGCGGCGGTCGCGGCGCTGCACGCCGACGCGCTGCGGGCCGAGGAGACCGACTGGGTGCAGGTCGTCGAGTGGTACGACGAGCTCGTCGCGCTGACCGGCAGCCCCGTCCACCGGCTCAACCGGGCGGTCGCGGTCGGTGAGGCGGACGGCGGGGCCGCCGGCCTCCGGGCCCTGCGCGAGCTCGACCCCTCGCTGCCGCGGTACGCCGCCGTCGCCGCCCACCTGCACGAGCGGGCCGGCGACCTCGCGGACGCGGCGCGCCTCTACGCGGAGGCCGCGGCCGCCGCGACGCGCACCGACGAGCGCGACCACCTGACCCGGCAGGCCGCCCGCCTCGCGCCCCACCGCCGCGACCCCTGACCGCGGCTCCCGGGCTCCCGGCTTCCCTCCCAGCGCCTCCCTCATCGCGAACGTGTGTGAAATCGCCGGGGTCCACCGGCGATTTCACACACGTTCGGGGAGAAGGAGGGGCGGACGGGTGGGTCAGCGGGCGGAGGCTGCGCCGAGCAGGGCCGCGAGCCCGAGCGCGCTGCGCGGGTCGTAGGCCGTCCGCCACAGGCCGCCGTGGGCCGCGGCGTACGCCTCGTCCTGCCACGGGTGGTCGTGCGCCGGCGAGCCCTGGACGAGGTCGTGGACGAGCAACGCCGCCATCAGGGTGTTCGCGGTGCCGGGCTCGAAGACCTCGACCCCGAACCGGTGTGCCCCCGAGTACGCCGCCGCCAGCGCCCGGTTCTTGACGACCGAGCGCGTGCGGGTCGGCGGCGCGACCTTGAACGACACCGTCGTGCCGGCGGCGCGGGCCGCGGTCGCGCGCCAGCGCTGGATCCGCTTGGCCAGCAGGTAGTTCGGCCCCTGCTGGAGCACCACGGAGTCGTTGATGCCGGGCTCCGTGCCCGGGACGTAGCTGCGCCGCAGCAGGCGCCCGCCCGACAGCGTGCGCAGCGGCACCCGCAGGACCTTCGAGGTGCGCCGGGTCGCGTACGCCTCGACGGACGCGTCGACCGCCTCGCCGGGCACCGCGAAGACGTCGGTCGGCGTCGCGAGGAACGACAGCGCGGTGTCGGAGCGATGGGCCAGCACGGCCTGCGTCAGCGCGTCGACGGCGGTGCTGACCCGGACGTTGGTCGCGCCGTCGGCGTAGACGTAGTTGCCGAGGACGAGCCGGCCCTCGAGGCCGCCGACCCACGCGGTCGCGCCCGGCAGGTCGTGCAGCAGGTCGACGCCGGCGCGGTGGGCGAGGTCGCCGTCACCCGTGCGCGCCGGCACGACGAGGGTGCCGGCCAGGCCGCGGGTGTCGTCGAGCAGGCGGGTCCACAGCTCGGGGCGCGGCAGGTCGAGCGCGGCGACGGTGGCACCCCAGCGCAGGAGCGAGCGCAGCGGACCCATCTCGGCCGCGGCCCCGAGGACGACGACCGTGCGCCCGTCGAGCCGCAGCCACTCGGGGTTCTCGAGGACGGCCGTGACGGCGTCGCGCAGGCTCGGCTCGACGACGTCGGCGTCCACCCACGCGTCGAGCTGGCGGCGCAGGTCGTCCCCGGCGAGCCGGCGCCCGCGGTAGGGGATGGTGAGCGCGGTGTCGGCGCGGCCGCCGCCGGCCAGCGTCTCGACGCCGGGCGCGGTGCCACCGGCCACGGCCGCCGACAGCGGCTGCTCCTCGGCGCCGTCGGGGCTCCAGCGCATCCGCTGGTGGACCGACGCTAGCCCGGCCTCCGCGACCGAGCGGGCGTCCGAGTAGCTGGGGAGCCCCGCCTCGACGAGGCGGCGGAAGTGGGTGAGATAGCCACTGCGCCAGTTGGTCTCGCGCTCGGCAGCGCCGGCGCCGACGGGGTCGACCGGGCGCAGGGCGTCCGCGACGACCCCGCGGCCGGTGGCCGACGTCGAGCGTCGGTCACCGGCCGTCGGGAAGACGACCCCGTGCTCCCCCGTCGCCACGGGTCAGCCCCAGACCAGCCCGCGGGCGGGGTCGGCGAGGAGGGCCGCGACGTCGGCGAGGAAGCGCGAACCGAGCTCGCCGTCGACGAGGCGGTGGTCGAACGAGAGCGCCAGGGTCGTGACCCACCGCGGCTCGATGCGCTCGTCGGCCCCGGTGCCGACGAGCCACGGCCGGCGGGTGACCGAGCCGAACGCGAGGATGGCCGACTCGCCGGGGTTGAGGATCGGCGTGCCCGCGTCGACGCCGAACACCCCGACGTTGGTGATCGTCAGCGTCCCGCCGGACATGTCGGCCGGCTGGGTGCGCCCCTCGCGGGCGGTCGCGGTCAGGCCGGCGATCGCGTCGGCGAGCTCGCGCATCGTCATCCGGTCGGCGTCCTTGATGTTGGGGACGACGAGGCCGCGCGGCGTCGCGGCCGCGATGCCGAGGTTGACGTAGTGCTTGAGGACGATCTCCTGGGCGGCCTCGTCCCAGCTCGCGTTGATCTCGGGGTTGCGACGCACCGCCACGCACATCGCCTTGGCGAGCACGAGGAGCGGCGTGACCTTGACGTCACGGAACTCCCTGTCGCGCTTGAGGTTCTCGACGAGCTCCATCGTCGCGGTGACGTCGACGGTGACCCACTCGGTGACGTGGGGGGCCGTGAACGCGGAGCCCACCATCGCCTGCGCCGTCATCTTGCGGACGCCCTTGACCGGGACACGGGTCTCGCGGGTGCCCGTCTCTGCCCCGCGGTCGGGGGTCGCCGCAGGGGGCTGCGAGGCACCGGAGGCCGCGGCCTCGACGTCGGCGCGGGTGACGACGCCGCCGTCACCGGTGGGCGTCACGGAGCCGAGGTCGACGCAGAGGTCCTTGGCCAGCTTGCGCACCGGCGGCTTGGCCAGCGCGCGGGCGCCCGTCGCCGCCTGCGACCGTACAGAAGTCGACACATTCGTCGATTCCTGCACGGGCGCGGGGGCCGGCGATGCGGCCGACCGTACAGAAGTCGACACATTCGTCGATTGCTGCACGGGCGCGGGGGACGGCGACGTGTCCGGGGCCGGCGTCGCGGCACCCTTGCGGGGACGGCGGACGGCCTCGGTCTGCTTGACGCCGTAGCCCACGAGGACGGCCGTGCGGCCGGTCGAGGTCGTGCCCCCGATGAGCCCCTCGCCGATCTCCTCGCCGTCCGAGGCAGGAGCTGCCGGAGCCGCCGGCTCCTGCGCCGCGGCGGGCGCCGGAGCGGCAGGAGCGGACTCGCCGCCCACGCCGTCGTCGACGGTGATGATGGGCGTGCCGACCTCGACGGTGTCGCCCTCGGCGACGTGCAGCGCCGACACGGTGCCGGCGAACGGCACGGGCAGCTCGACGAGCGACTTGGCCGTCTCGACCTCCACGACGACGTCGTTGACCTTGACGGTGTCGCCGACGGCGACGTGCCAGGTGACGATGTCGGCCTCGGTCAGACCCTCGCCCGGGTCGGGGAGCTTGAACTCACGAAGAGCCATCTGCGGCAGCGCCTTTCAGTACGCGAGCGAACGGTCGACGGCGTCGAGGACCCGGTCGAGGTCGGGGAGGAACTCCTCCTCCAGACGGCTCGGCGGGTAGGGGACGTTGTAGCCGCCGACGCGCAGCACGGGCGCCTCGAGCTCGTAGAACGCGCGCTCGGTGACCATCGCCGAGATCTCCGCGCCGATGCCGAGGAAGGTCGAGGCCTCGTGGACGACGACGACCCGGCCGGTCTTGCGCGCCGACGCGAGGATGGCCCCCTCGTCGAGCGGCGAGAGCGAGCGCAGGTCCACGACCTCGAGCGAGCGACCCTCCTCCTGCGCCGCCTGCGCGGCCTGGAGGCAGGTCTTGACCATCGGGCCGTAGGCCAGCAGCGTGAGGTCGGTGCCCTCGCGCAGGACGCGGGCCGAGCCGAGCGCGCCGTCCGGGCCGTCGCCGACCTCACCCTTGTCCCAGTAGCGACGCTTGGGCTCGTAGAACACGACGGGGTCGTCGGACTCGATCGCCTGCTGGATCATCCAGTGCGCGTCGTGCGGGTTGCTGCACGCGACGACCCGCAGGCCGGCCGTGTGCGCGAAGTAGGTCTCGTTCGACTCGCTGTGGTGCTCGACCGCGCCGATGCCACCGCCGAACGGGATGCGGATGACGAGCGGCATCTTCACGTAGCCGAGCGAGCGGGCGTGCAGCTTGGCGACCTGGCTGACGATGTGGTCGAAGGCCGGGTAGACGAAGCCGTCGAACTGGATCTCGACGACCGGGCGGTACCCGCGCAGGGCCATCCCGATCGCGGTGCCCATGATGCCGGCCTCGGCGAGCGGCGTGTCGATGACGCGGTCCTCGCCGAAGTCCTTCTGGAGGCCCTCGGTGACGCGGAAGACGCCGCCGAGCTTGCCGATGTCCTCGCCCATGAGGACGACCTTGGGGTCCTTCTCCATGGCGGCCCGCAGGCCCGAGGTGATGCCCTTGGCGATCGTCGTGGTGCTCATCGGGCCCCCTCCTCCTCGAAGGACGCGTGGTAGCCGGCGAACCACTCCTTCTCGCGCGCGGTGACCGGGTGCTCGGTCGCGTAGACGTGGTCGAACATCTCGGAGGGCTGCGGGTCGGGCATCGCGAGGCAGCGCTCACGGACCGAGGTGCCGAGCTCGTCGGCCTCGGCGTCGACGGCGTCGAAGAAGTCGGCGTCGGCCTTCTCGGTGGTCGTCAGCCAGCGCTTGTAGCGCTCGATGGGGTCGCGGTGCTTCCACACCTCGACCTCGGCCGAGACGCGGTACTTCGTCGGGTCGTCGGAGGTCGTGTGCGCGCCCATCCGGTAGGTGAAGGCCTCGACGAAGGTCGGGCCCTGGCCGGAGCGGGCGGCGTCGAGCGCCTGCTTGGTGACCGCCCAGACCGCGAGGACGTCGTTGCCGTCGACGCGGATGCCGGGGAAGCCGAAGCCCCGGGCCCGGTGCCACAGGGGCGCACGGGTCTGCTTCTCGTTCGGCTCGGAGATCGCCCACTGGTTGTTCTGGCAGAAGAAGACGACCGGGCTGTTGTTGACGCCGGCGAAGACGAGCGCCTCCGAGACGTCGCCCTGCGAGGTCGCGCCGTCGCCGAAGTAGGCGATGACGGCGGTGTCGCGGCGCTCGTCACCGGTGCCGACGTCGCCGTCGCGCTGCACGCCCATCGCGTAGCCCGTCGCGTGGAGCGTCTGGGCGCCGATGATGATCGTGTAGAGGTGGAAGTTCTTCTCGTTGGGGTCCCAGCCACCGTGGTTGACGCCGCGGAACATCCCGAGGAGGTTGACCGGGTCGACGCCGCGGGTCCAGGCGACGCCGTGCTCGCGGTAGGTCGGGAAGGCGTAGTCCTGACGGCGCATCGCCCGGCCGGAGCCGACCTGGGCCGCCTCCTGGCCGAGCAGGCTGGCCCACAGGCCGAGCTCGCCCTGGCGCTGGAGCGCGGTGGCCTCGGCGTCGAAGCGGCGCACGAGGACGAGGTCGCGGTAGAGGCCGCGCAGGGCCTCGTCGGACAGCTCGTCGACGAGCGCGTCGAGCTCGGCGTTGGGGACCCGCTCGCCCTCCGGGCTGAGCAGCTGGACCATCTCGGGGCCCCCCTCGTGCGCCGGGCGCTCGGGGGCCTCCGCGGTGGTCACGTGGTGGTCGACGCCGAAGGCGGTCTCGAGGGGGGCGACCTCGTTGTCGCTCACTGGGCACTCCTTCTCGGGCCCCGGTGTGGGGGGCCGTTCTCGGGGGCGTCGCGACGTCGCTGCGGGGTGTGGCAGGGGTCACGGCCGGTGTCGGGGCCACCGTACCCTGACCGGTGCGGCGGTCCGACGCCGCGACGGGACCCACGGGACGAGGACGATGACCCTGCAGACGCGCGCACGGCCGGGTGACCGGCGCGGCCGGGCCGTCCCGCTCGTGGCCCGCCTCGCGGCCACCGGCGCGCGCCTCCAGCGCTTCGAGCCGCCCCTCGGCGCGCCGTCGCGCATCACCGAGGCCCGCTTCTCCGGGCCGGGGCTGCTCCTCGGGGCGGTCTTCACCGCGGCCTCCCTCGCCCCCTCGCTGCTGCCGCGGCCCTCGGTGGTCCAGGGCGCCATCTCGGGGGTCAGCCTCTTCCTCGGCTACGCGGCGGGGACGGCCCTCTCGGCCCTGCGTGCCTACCTCGGCATCCCGCGGCTGCGTGGCCGCCTGCACGAGGCCGTCGTCGGGGCGGCCGCCGCGGTCGCGGTCGCCGCCCTCGTGCTCGCGGCGTGGAAGCAGGTCGGCTGGCAGAACGACATCCGGGTCCTCTACGGGATGCCGCCGATCGGGCCCGACGGCTGGCCGCTCGTCGCGGCGGTGACGGTCCTGGCGGCGGTCGGGCTCCTGCTCGTGACGCGCACCGTGGCCTGGGCCTTCCTCGCGCTGCGCCGCCGGCTGAGCCGCCGGATGCCGCGCCGCGTCTCGGCGCTGCTCGGCGGCACGCTCGTCGTCGTCGGTCTCTGGGCCGCCTTCACCGGGGTGCTGGTCAACGCCTTCTTCGCCGGCGCCAACGCCCTCTTCGCCCCGTCGGACCAGGTCGTCTCCAGCGGCTCGCGCGCCCCGACGGCGCCGGTGCGCTCCGGCGGCCCGGGCTCGCTCGTCGACTTCGCCGACCTCGGCGCCGAGGGGCGCGGCTTCGTGTCCGGCGGGCCGAGCGTGGACGCCATCAACGCGGTGACCGGCGGCGGCGCCCGCCTGCCGGTGCGCGTCTACGTCGGGCTGCGCAGCGCCGAGACGGCCGAGGAGCGGGCGCAGCTCGTCCTGCGCGAGCTCCAGCGGACCGGCGCCTTCGGGCGCAAGGTGCTCGTCCTCGCGACGACGACCGGCACCGGGTACCTCGACCGCAACGGCACCGACCCGCTCGAGTACCTGTGGAACGGCGACACCGCCATCGCCGGGGTGCAGTACTCGTACCTGCCGAGCTGGATCTCGCTGCTCGCCGACCAGGACTCGGCGCGCGAGACCTCGCAGACGGTGTTCTCGGCCGTGCACCGCTACTGGTCGACGCTGCCCGAGGAGAGCCGACCCCGCCTCTACCTCTACGGCCTCTCGCTCGGCGCGTACGGGGTCGAGAGCATCCTCGGGTCCTTCAACCTCATCAACGAGCCGATCGACGGCGCGCTGCTCGTCGGGCCGCCGTTCGTCTCACCGGTGCACGCCCAGCTCGTCGCCGAACGGGATGCCGGCAGCCCCGCGTCGTTGCCCGTGTACGGCGGCGGGCGGACCGTGCGCTTCGCCTCGGAGACGCGGGACGTCGACCGGACACCGGGGCAGTGGGGGCCGACCCGCGTCGTCTACCTCCAGCACGCGTCCGACCCGGTCGTGTTCTTCAGCACCGACCTCGCGTTCACCCCGCCGGCGTGGCTGCGGGCCGACCAGCGGGGTCCGGACGTCTCACCACGGATGGGCTGGTTCCCGCTCGTGACGATGGTGCAGGTGCTGCTCGACCTGCCCGGCGCCGGCAGCGTCCCGATGGGCTACGGGCACCTCTACTCGGCGCCGGCCAACCTGCGCGCCTGGGTGGCCATCACGCGCCCGGAGGGCTGGGACGCCGCGGGCCTCGCCCGGCTCTCGGACGTCGTCGCGAAGCGCCCGCACCCCTACGGACGCGGCTCGGTCTCTTCGACGAGCTGAGCGCGCCGGGCCCGCAGGGCCGCGACCACGGTGAGCAGAACCGCGACCGCCGCGATGACCAACCAGCCGGTGGTGTACGGGCGGTCGAGCAGGGTCGGGTTGTCGGGGCGCGCGCCGAAGCGGCCGAGCACCGGGACGGCGACGAGGGTGAGAGGCCCGAGGACGACGAGCAGCCCGACGAGCGGTGGGCGCAGCCACGGCGGAACGACGAGCGCGAGCAGCGCGCCGAGCCCGACGACGACCGGCGCGAGGACGGCGTCGTGGGCGAGGACGCCGCCGACGACCCACACGAGCACGTCGACGAACTGCGGGCCGAGGTCGGCGACGAGGAGCAGCCCCCACGCGAGCGCGGCCAGGCCGAGGGCACCGAGCGCGAGCCGGGCGGCCCTCATGCCCGGACCACCTCGACCTCGCCGAGCCACTTGGTCTGGAGCACACCGGGCCTCGCCGAGGTGATGAGGCGGCAGGGGTACCCGTGGTCGGGGTCGAGCGGCTTGCCGGCGAGCGACAGCGCGAGCAGGGAGTCGGTGCGGGCCACCCAGGCGGACGGCAGCGTCGACTCGCGGTAGGCGCCGCGGGGCTGCATCGAGCGGACCGTCACGTCGTCGGACGTCGTGCCGCCGACGAGCGCGACGACGTCGCGCACCGCCACGCCGCCCCACGTGCCGCTGGCGCTCCAGCCCTCGACGCACGCGATGGGGAGGACGACCGACCGCTGGGGCATCGCGAGGAGGTCGTCCCGCGACAGCTCGACCGTGCCCGACGGCCCGGTGACCTTGAGCCGCCACGCGGGGTCGACGGCGAGGTCGGCGACGAGCGCCCCGACGGCGCTGCGGTTGACCGGGATCCCTTGCGGGCCGGTGCCGGAGCGGACCGCGAGCAGCGCGACCCGGCGCAGCCCGGGCAGCTCGACGGCCGTGGTCGCGACGACCGCCACCGCGGAGGCCAGCCACGTCGTCCGCAGCAGCGAGCGACGCGACGGCGTTCCCGCCCGCGCCGACCGGGTCTCCGGCGGCGCACCGAAGGCCGCGCGCACCTGCGGCAGCTTGACCGCGACGTGGAGGATCACCGACCCGACGGCGACCCATCCGATCGCGAAGTGCGAGCGGATGAAGTCGAAGCGCCACGGGTACCACTGCGCCGAGTTGGCCAGCCCGGTCGCGAGCTGGAAGACCGCCGACCCGACGAGGAGGAAGACCGAGACGCGCTCGAGCAGGTGCAGGACGAGCCGCCGCGGCGCGAGCGGCGGCCGCTCGAAGAAGCGGGGGAAGACCGACCACAGCTTGACGAGCAGCAGCGGGACCGCGGCCGTCCCCGCGGCGACGTGCAGGCCCTGGGTCACCTGGTAGAGACGCGTCGGCCAGGTCGGCAGCGGGAAGGAGCCGGGGTGCTGGAGGGCGTGGCTGAACAGGCCGGTGAGGAAGCAGAGCACGAACGCCGGCCCGAGCCAGACGCCGATGCGGGCCGCCGTGCGCGGGCCGCGCAGGGTGTCGTCGAAGTCCTCCGGCCGGGGGATGTGGGCGTCGAGGCGCGCGGCGAGCCCGCGCAGCGCCCGCTCGCTCATCGGCTCGCGCCGGTGCTGCCGCGGTCGGCCTCGGGCAGGAGCACGAGCGAGCGCCACCGCTCGGCGAACCGGGTGCCCGGCGCCTCGAGCGCGACGGCCTGCGCGTCCTCGACCTCGTCGACGTCGCGCAGCGCCGGCCCCTCGACCGGCGGGTGACCGGCCTCGGTGAGCGCCGCGGCCGTGAGGCGGCCGGTGTCGTCGCGGCTCATCGGCACCCCGGCGAGCACGCGCGCCTGGTGCGGGTGGGTCGTCACGAGCACCCACCAGCCGCCGTCGAGCGCGGGCCCGAGCACCGGGCGGTCGTGGTCGTGGGCGGCGTCCGCGACCGCGCGCAGCTGGTCGGGATGGGCCTGCGGGGTGTCCATCCCCACCTGGACGACCGGACCGCCGGCGAGCCGGTGGGCCTGGCGGTGGCCGTCGACGAGGCGCTCGGCGAAGGTGACGCCACCCTGGGGTACGACGTGCCAGTCGGCGGCACTCCGGCGGATCGACTTCTCCCGCAGGGCCTGCGAGAGGTCGCCGGCGAGCGCGAGGACGCGGCGGCCGCGCGGCCAGACCTGTGCGGCGGCGTCGAGCGTGTCGAGGAGGGCCGCGGCGGCGAGGTCGGCCGCGGCCTCGTCACCGACGCGGGCGGCGAGGCGGGTCTTGGCCTGGCCGGGCACGGGCGCCTTGGCCATGACGAGGATGCTGCCCCTCACCGGCCGGCCTCCGTCGCGAGGACGCGGGCGAAGTCGCGGCCCGCCCGCAGCGTGCCGCGGACCGAGCCCGACACCTTCGACCTGGTGCCGGCCGCCCGGGGCAGGTAGGTGATGTCGTGCTCGGTGATGGTCCAGCCGGCCCGCTGCGCCCGGACGAGCAGCTCGACGGGATAGCCGAAGCGGCGGTCCTGCACCCCGAGGTCGAGGAGGTCGGTGCGCCGGCAGACCCGCGCCGGCGCGATGTCGCGGACGGAGAGGCCGGTGCGCCGGCGCAGCCACGCGAGGACGACGGCGTTGCCGGTGCGGGCGTGCCACGGCCAGACGCCGCGCGCGCCCGGGCGGCGGCGGCCGACGGCCATCGTGGCCTCGCCGCGTCGGACCTCCTCCAGCAGCGGCACGAGCTCGGCGGGGTCCATCGACCCGTCGCCGTCGAGCACCGCGACGTACTCGGCGCTGGCCGCCTCGACGCCGGCGTGGACCGCCGCGCCGTAGCCCGGCCGGCTCTCCGCGACGACGGTGGCGCCGAGGCCGCGGGCGACCTCGGCGGTGCCGTCGCGGGAGCCGTTGTCGACGACGATGACCGCGAAGCCCTCGGGCACGCGCGCCATCACGCCGGGCAGGGCCGCCGCCTCGTCACGGCACGGCAGCACGAGGTCGCAGGTGGTCACGGCGCGAGCCTAGGTGGGCGCGGTCGCCCGGACGCGCCGAGCGCACGGCCTCCCTCGTGCGACGTCGTAGGTGGGGGTCGGTCGCGGAGGGCGGGCGGTCGAGGTGCGCAGGGCATGCTGGGGCCATGACCTCCGCGCCCGTGACGACCCGACCGCCCGCGGCGCGGGTCGACGGCGCCGGCCGGCGCGCCGGGTGGGGACTGCTCGCGGGCGCGCTCGTCGCCGGCTTCGCCGTCCTCGTGCCGGTGCTCACCGGCGTCGACGTCGTCGCCGGGGGCGCGGCTCCCCTCATCGGCGACTGGGTCCTGCGGTACGGGCCGAGCAGCGTCGTCGCGGTCCTCGTCGTCGTGGCCCTCGCGCACCCGCGCCTGCCGTCGCTCGTCGAGCGGGTGCCGTGGCGGCGGCTGCTGCTCGCGTCGTGGGTGGTCGGGGCCGTCTGGATGGTCTCGCTCGCGCTCGTCGACGGGTACGCCGGCCTCGGCCGGGTCCTCGACCACGGCACCGAGTACCTCGAGAGCGCCCGCACGATCGACGACGTCGGCGAGATGCTGCGGGTCTACGTCTCGCGCATCCCCCTCGACGCGCCCGGGCACTGGGCGGTGCACCTGGCCGGGCACCCGCCGGGCGCGGTCCTCATGTTCATCGGGCTCGACCGGATCGGCCTGGGCGCCTGGCAGGTCGCGGGGCCGATCGTCGTGGCCGTCGCCGCCACCACGCCGGTCGCCGTCGCCGTGACCCTCGACCGCCTCGGCGCCCGCGACGCCGCCCGCCGCGCGCTGCCCTTCCTCGTCGTCGGGCCGTCGGCGCTCATTGCCGCGGTCTCGGCCGACGCCGTCTTCGCCGCCACCGTCGCCTGGGGGATGGCCGCGCTCGCCGCCGCCCTGCGGGCCGGCGGCGGCCGCCACTGGGCGCTCGCCGTCGTCGCCGGGCTGCTGCTCGGCTGGTGCGTCATGGAGTCCTACGGGCTCGTCCTCGCCGGGCTGCTCGCCGTCGGGGTGCTGCTCGCCGCGCGGACCACGTGGGCCGAGCGGGTGCGCGTGGCCGCGGTGGCGGCGCTCGTGGCCCTCGGGGTGGTGCTCACCTTCGCGGCGCTCGGCTTCGCCTGGTGGGAGGCCTTCCCGGTCCTCCACGACCGCTACTGGGCGCCCGGCGACGTCGCGAGCCGCCGGCCGGCCTGGTACTGGGTCGTCGGCAACCTCGGCGCCCTCGTCATCTGCGCCGGGTTCGCCCTGCCCGCGGGGGTCGCGGCGGCGTCGGGGCCCGTGGTGCGGCTCGTGAGCGCGGCCGGTCGTGCGTCGGCGGCCACGTGGGAGCGCGCCGCCGGCCCGCTCGTCGCCGCGGGGGTCGGGATGGTCGCCGTCGCCGACCTCTCGCTCATGAGCAAGGCCGAGGTCGAGCGCATCTGGCTGCCGTTCGTGCCGTGGATGCTCCTCGGCACGCTGTGGCTGCCCGAGCGCTGGCGGCGGCCGGTGCTCGTCGGCCAGGGGGTGCTCGCGCTACTCGTCCAGCACCTCGTCCGCACCGTCTGGTGACCGCGTCCATCGCGCGCTACACCGCAGTACGTGTCGCCAGCGCAGCACCTACTGCGGTGTAGCCCGCACCTGGGCGCGCGGCGGAGGTGATGCCGGGCGCGCGGGCTCCTCAGGCGCGCAGCGGGGCCGTCGCGAAGGCGCCGAGGCCCTCCTCGGGCGTGACGGACGCCGTGAACCCCAGCTCCTCGCGGGCCCGCTCCGGCGAGGCGACGACGTGGCGCACGTCGCCGATCCGGTACTGGCCGGTGATGCGCGGCTCGAGGTCTCGGCCGGAGCCGGCGGCCACGTGGCGCGCGACGTCGGCGATGGCGATCGGCGTGCCCGAGCAGACGTTGTAGGCGCGGTGGCTCGCGACCGGGGCCTCCAGCACCCCGCGGACCGCGGCGAGGTTGGCGCGGGCGACGTCGGCGACGTGGACGAAGTCGCGCATCTGCCGGCCGTCCTCGTAGACGGTCGGCGGCTCGTCGCGCTCGAGCGAGGAGCGGAACATCGCGGCGACCCCGGAGTAGGGGGTGTCGCGGGGCATCCCCGGCCCGTAGACGTTGTGGTACCTCAGTGAGATGGCGGCGCCCGGGGCCTGGCGCGCCCACGCCGCGGCGTACCCCTCCTGCGCGACCTTGCTGACGGCGTAGCTGCTGCGGGCGTCGAACGGGGCGTCCTCCGGGACGAGGTCCCAGTCGAGCGGGCCGCCGCAGACCGGGCAGGGGTTGTCGAACTCGCCGCCGTCGAGCGCCTCGCGGGTGCGCGGGCCGGGCGCCTGCGGGCCGTGCTGCGGGCAGGAGTAGCGGCCCTCGCCGTAGACGACCATCGAGGACGCCTGGACGAACCGGCCCACGCCCGCGGCGTGCATCGCGGCGAGCAGCGCGGCGGTGCCGAGGTCGTTGTGGCCGGCGTAGAGCGGCAGGTCGGCCGCCGTCGCGCCGGCGCCGACCATCGCGGCGAGGTGGACGACGGCGTCGCAGCCCTGGAGGAGGTCGGCCCAGCCCCCGGCCTCGCGGACGTCGAGGACGTGGACGCCCGCCGGCGGGTCGTCGCGCGTCGTGGCCGCGTGGGCCTCGGGCAGGAGGAGGTCGACCGCGACGACGTCGTGGCCGTCGGCCACGAGCTCGCGCCGGGTCGCCGTGCCGATGAACCCGGCCGCGCCGGTCAGGAGGATGCGCACGCGCGCCATCCTGCCCTGCCGCGCTCGACCATCCGCGATCGCGTGTGAACCCGCCGGGCGACCCGGCGGGTTCACACGCGTTCGCGAGGAGGAGCACGTGAAGGAGCCGGTGGGTGGCCGCTGTCTTCAGCGCGGGCGGACGGCGGCGGGAACCGCGGACGGCGGGGTCGGTGGCGTGGCTGATGGCGCAGGAGGTGGGGCGATCACCCCGGCTCCTGCGCCACCGCCCGCGCCCCCGGCAACGCCCCCTGCCACGCCGGCGGGGGACGGGACGCGATGACCCCGCACGTGCGGGGTCGTCGGTCACGGGTCAGGGCCAGGCGGACGTGTGTGAAACCGCCGGGCGACCCCGGCGAGTTCACACGCGTTCGTGGGAGGAGGAAGGAGAGGCGGCGTCAGGCGGGGTGGGCCGCGCGCCAGCGGCCGGCGACCTCGAGGAGGCGGTCGTTGGCCTCGGGCTCGGCGATCGTGACGCGCACCCCGTCGGTGGCGTACGGCCGGACGGTGAGCCCGGCCTCGTCGCAGGCCGCCGCGAAGGCCGGGGTGTCGTCCCCGAGCGGGAACCACACGAAGTTCGCCTGCTGCTGCGGCACGTCCCAGCCCTGCTCGCGCAGCGCCGCGACGACCCGCTCGCGCTCGGCGACGAGCTCCTTGACGCGCACGTCGAGCTCGTCGGCGGCGTCGAGCGACGCCAGGGCCGCGACCTGCGCGAGGGAGTTGACCCCGAACGGCAGCGCCGACTTGCGCAGCGCCTGCGCCACCGGCTCGTGCGCGACGGCGTACCCGACCCGCAGGCCGGCCAGCCCGTAGGCCTTCGAGAAGGTCCGCAGCACGACGACGTTGGGGTGGGCCTCGTGGACGGCCATCGCGTCCGGTGCGTCCGGGGCGTCGACGAACTCGAGGTAGGCCTCGTCGATGACGACGAGCACGTCGCGCGGCACGCGCGCGAGGAACGCCTCGAGCTCGTCGGCGCCGACCGTCGTGCCCGTCGGGTTGTTCGGCGTGCAGACGAGGACCAGCCGCGTGCGCTCGGTGACGGCGTCGGCCATCGCGTCGAGGTCGTGGCGCTCGCCGGGCGCCAGCGGCACCATGACGGGCGTCGCGCCGGCGAGCGTCGTGAGGATCGGGTAGGCCTCGAAGCTGCGCCAGGCGAAGAGGACCTCGTCGCCGTCGTCGCACGTCGCGCGGACGAGCTGGTCGAGGACGCCGACCGACCCCGGGCCGGTCGAGATCCGCGCCGCCGGGACGCCGAGCCGGGCGGCGATCGCCTCGGTCAGCGCGGTCACCGCCATGTCCGGGTAGCGGTTGATGCCGCCCGCCGCGTCGCGCACGACGTCGAGGACCGACGGCAGCGGCGGGAACGGGTTCTCGTTGCTGCTCGCCTTGTAGGTCACGAGCCCCTCGCGGGTCGTCGCCGGCTTGCCGGGGGCGTACGCGGGCAGGGAGCCGAGGGCGTCGCGCAGGCGCACCGGGGTGGGGTGCGCCGCGGCCTCGGCGGTGAGGTCGTCGGTCATGGCCTCCACTGTAGGACCGCCGGCGAGCGCCGCCGCCGAGCGCCGCCGCCCTCCGGCCTCGCACCCCGTCGAGTGAACAGGACGCGCCGTGCGAGCGTCCGCCCCGACGGCGCGTCCTGTTCACTCGACGGGTGGGACCGGTGCGGGGACGCCTCGCAGCTAGCGTGGGCGCATGGCCTCCGACCCCATCCCGCACCGGCTCTCCGACGGCACGACCGCGCCCCTCGTCGGCTTCGGCACCTACCCGCTGCGCGGCGAGGAGGGCATCGAGGCGATGGTCTCCGCGCTCGAGGCGGGCTACCGCTACCTCGACACGGCGGTCAACTACGAGAACGAGGCCGAGGTCGGCGAGGCCCTGCGCCGCAGCGGCGTCCCGCGCGAGGAGGTGCGCGTCGCGACGAAGGTCCCCGGCCGCTTCCACGAGCGCGAGCTCGCGCTCACCTCGCTGCGCGACTCGGCGCGCACGCTCGGCCTCGAGCGGATCGACGTCGCGCTCATCCACTGGCCCAACCCGAGCCGCGACCTCTACCCGCAGGCGTGGCAGGCGCTCGTCGAGGCGCAGCGGGAGGGCCTCGTCGAGACCATCGGCGTCAGCAACTTCACCGAGGCGCACCTCATCCGCGTCATCGAGGAGTCCGGTGTGACCCCGGCGCTCAACCAGGTCGAGCTGCACCCGCTCTTCCCGCAGGAGGAGATGCGGGCCGTGCACGCGCGGCTCGGCATCCTCACCCAGGCGTGGAGCCCGCTGGGCAAGCGGCAGGCGCCCTTCGGGGCCGACCCCGTCGCCGCGGCCGCCTCGACGCACGACGTCTCCCCCGGGCAGGTCATCCTGCGCTGGCACGTGCAGCTCGGCTCGATGCCGCTGCCCAAGTCCGCGACCCCGGCCCGCCAGCGCGAGAACCTCGACGTCACCGGCTTCGCGCTGACCGACGACGAGATGGCCGCCATCGCCGGCCTCGGCCGGCCCGACGGGCGCCTCTTCGACGGCGACCCCGACACGCACGAGGAGATGTAGGCCGGATGCGCCCTCGCGGGTCCGTCACCCCGGGCCCGCGACCTGTCATGATCGAGCGGTGACGAACTTCCTCATCCGGGTCGGGATCAACGCCGTCGCCCTCTGGGTCGCCGCCCTCGTCGTCCAGGGGGTCGACCTCGCCGAGGACCAGGTCTCCACCGGCCGCAAGATCCTCACGATCGTCCTCGTCGCGCTCGTCTTCGGGCTCGTCAACGCGGTGATCAAGCCGATCGCGAAGTTCTTCTCGTTCCCCTTCATCATCCTGACGCTCGGCCTGTTCACGTTCATCGTCAACGCGCTGATGCTCCAGATCACCGAGTGGATCAGCAACGGCCTCGGGCTGTCGTTCAGCATCGACCACTTCTTCTGGGACGCCGTGCTCGCGGCCATCGTCATCACCCTTGTCTCGTGGGTGCTGAGCGTCGTCCTCCCCGAGGACGACTGAGCCCGACCCCTCCAACGCTAGGGTCGACGCCATGCGCGTCCTCGTCTCCGGCGGTGCCGGCTACATCGGGTCCCACACGGTCGTCCAGCTCGTCGGCGCCGGGCACGACGTCGTCGTCGTCGACTCCTTCGCCAACGCCAAGCCCACCGTCGTCGGGCGCATCGAGGCGATCACCGGGCAGCCGCTCGACGTCCGCTCCTTCGACCTGACCGACCACGACAAGACCGAGCACCTCTTCGCGCACGAGCCGTTCGACGCGGTCATCCACTTCGCGGGGTTCAAGGCCGTCGGTGAGAGCGTCGAGAAGCCGCTGGAGTACTACGAGAACAACCTCGGGTCGACGTTCTCTCTCGTGCGGGCGATGCGCCGCCACGGCGTGCGCCGTCTCGTGTTCTCGTCCTCGGCCACCGTCTACGGGGCCGAGGCGCCGGTGCCGATGCACGAGGACCTGCCGACCTCGGCGACCAACCCCTACGGCTGGACCAAGGTGATGCAGGAGCAGGTGCTGCGCGACGTCGCCGCCGCCGACCCCACGTGGCGCGTCGCCCTGCTGCGCTACTTCAACCCGGTCGGCGCCCACGCCTCGGGGACGATCGGCGAGGACCCGTCCGACGTGCCGAACAACCTCATGCCGTACATCGCGCAGGTCGCGGTCGGCCGGCGCGACAAGCTCCTCGTCTTCGGCGGCGACTACCCGACGCCGGACGGCACGGGCGTGCGCGACTACATCCACGTCGAGGACCTCGCCGCGGGACACGTTGCCGCGCTGGCGCGCCTCGGGAGCACCGACGACGCGGTGTCGACGTGGAACCTCGGCACCGGCCACGGCACGTCGGTGCTCGAGCTGCTCCACGCGTTCGAGCGGGCCTGCGGCCACGAGCTGCCGCACGAGGTCGTCGACCGCCGGCCGGGCGACATCGCCGCGTCCTACGCCGACCCGTCGCGGGCCGAGGCCGAGCTCGGCTGGCGCGCGACGCGGACCGTCGACGACATGTGCGCCGACACCTGGCGCTGGCAGTCGCGCAACCCGCACGGCTACCCCGACGCCTGAGCGGCGGCACAACCGGGGCGCGCGACGCATCGACATTTCGGGGTCACCCCGAAATGTCCACGAGGCACGACCTCCGAGCCGGGGTCTCGGAGACGAAGCCTTGTGTCGCGCTCCGACGCCCGCGTGAGGAGGCTCGCCTGCGTGACCCGCCTCACACCGGGACGGCTGGGCGCGATCTACGACGTTGTGTAGTTTGTACTACATCACGTCGTACTACGCGCTCCAGGAGCAAGGCATGGGATCTTCGCTCGACGTCGCCCGGTGGCAGTTCGCCATCACGACGGTCTACCACTTCCTCTTCGTCCCGGTGACCATCGGGATGTCCGGCGTCGTCGCGTACTTCCACACCCAGTGGGTCCGCACGCACCGCCCCGAGTACTACCGCCTCACGAAGTTCTTCGGGAAGCTCTTTCTCATCAACTTCGCGCTCGGTCTCGTCACGGGCATCGTCCAGGAGTTCCAGTTCGGGATGAACTGGTCGGACTACTCCCGCTTCGTCGGCGACATCTTCGGCGCCCCGCTCGCCTTCGAGGCGCTGCTCGCCTTCTTCCTCGAGTCGACCTTCCTCGGCGTCTGGATCTTCGGCTGGGGTCGCGTCCCCGAGAAGCTCCACGCCAGCTCGATGTGGCTCACCCACGTCGGCACCGTGCTGTCGGCCTACTTCATCCTCACGGCCAACTCGTTCATGCAGCACCCGGTCGGCTTCCGGTTCAACCCCGAGACCGGCCGCGCCGAGATGTCCGACTTCCTCGCCGTGCTGACCAACAAGGTCCAGCTCGTCACCTTCCCCCACGTCGTCCTCTCGGCCTACATGGTCGGCGGCGCCGTGATCATGGGGGTCGCGCTCTGGCTGCTGCGCCGTGACCACGCCACCGACGACGCCCCGATGTACCGCAAGGCCGTCCGCGTCGGCGCCGTCGTCTCCCTCGTCGCCTCACTCGGCGTCATCGTCTCCGGTGACGTCCAGGGCAAGATCATGACCGAGGTCCAGCCGATGAAGATGGCTGCGGCAGAAGCGCTCTACGACACGACGAGCAACGCCCCGTTCTCGGTCCTGTCGATCGGCCCCCTCGACGGCAGCACCGCCACCCGCGTCATCCAGGTGCCCGGGCTGCTCTCCTTCCTCGGCACGGGCGACTTCAACGGGACGGTCGAGGGCATCAACGACCTCAAGGTCTCCGAGCGCGCGATGGCCGAGAAGGTCGGCCAGCAGTACGGCCCCGACGTCGCCGCGCTCGTGCAGGCCGACGACTACGCGCCGATCATCCCGGTCGCCTACTGGACGTTCCGCCTCATGATGGGCGCCGGTTTCCTCACGATCCTCCTCGCCGCCGCGGCGCTCTGGGTCACCCGCAAGAACGGTGTGCCGCAGGCCCGCTGGTGGACCGCGGTCGCCGTCCTCACCCCGCTCCTGCCGATCGCCGCGAACAGCTTCGGCTGGATCTTCACCGAGATGGGCCGCCAGCCCTGGCTCGTCTACGGCCTGATGACGACCGCCACCGGCGTCTCGCCCTCGGTCAGCGTCGGCGAGGTCTGGGTGTCGATGGTCGTCTACACGCTCCTCTACGCGGCGCTCGCCGTCGTCGAGGTCAAGCTCTTCCTCACCTACGTCCGCCGTGGCGCCGAGCCCTTCGAGGACCCGGCCGACCACACGGACGTCCCCGAGGACGCCCCCCTCCAGTTCGCCTACTGACCACAGGGACTCGCACACCATGGACACTCTTCAGCTGCTCTGGTTCGGCCTCATCGGCCTCCTCTGGGCGGGGTACCTCGTCCTCGAGGGCTTCGACTTCGGTGTCGGCGCCCTGCTCCCCTCGCTCGGCGCCGGCACCGACGCCGAGGACACCGAGAAGCGCCGCCGCGTGATGCTCACGACGATCGGCCCCCACTGGGACGGCAACGAGGTCTGGCTCCTCACCGCCGGCGGCGCCACCTTCGCCGCCTTCCCCGAGTGGTACGCGACGATGTTCTCCGCGTTCTACCTGCCGCTCCTGCTCGTCCTCGTCGCGCTCATCGTGCGCAACATGGGCTTCGAGTACCGCGGCAAGCGCGACGACGCGACCTGGCGCAAGCGCTGGGACATCGCCATCATCGGCGGCTCGGTCGCCGCGCCGCTCCTCGTCGGGGTCGCGCTGACCAACGTCGTGCGCGGCGTCCCGCTCGACGCCGACTCGGAGTACGCGGGCAACCTCTTCACCCTGCTCAACCCGCTGAGCCTGCTCGGTGGCCTCACCGTGCTGGCGCTCTCGCTCACCCACGGCGCGTTCTTCCTCGCCCTGAAGACCAGCGGGTCGATCCGCGAGGACGCCCGCCGGATGGGCACCGTCCTCGGGCTCGTGACGGCCGGCCTCGCCGTGGTCACGCTGCTCTGGCTCAACGTCGCGACCGGCTCGGTGTGGTCGTGGGTGACCACGGTCGTCGCCGCCGTCGCGCTCCTCGCGGCGATCTACGCCAACACGCAGGGCCGCGAGGGCTGGGCGTTCATCGGCACGGCCGTCACGGCCGCGACCGCGGTGGCCACGTACTTCCTGGCCCTCTACCCGGACGTCATGCCGACCACCCTCGCCGGTGGTCGGTCGCTGACCATCGAGAACGCGTCGAGCAGCCCGCTCACCCTGAAGATCATGACCGGCGCGGCGCTCGTCTTCACGCCGATCGTGCTCCTCTACACCGCGTACACCTACTACACCTTCCGCAAGCGGATCGGGACGCACCACATCCCCGCCCCGGTCGCGGTCAAGTGAGGACCCTGACCCCTCGATGAGGCCCTTCGACCCCCGCGTCCTCGCGGTCGCCCCCGCGGCCCGCCGCCCCGTCCTGCTCCTGGCGGTCGTCGGCGTGCTCCAGGGGGCCGCCACGATCGGCACGGCGTTCGCCCTCGCGGCGCTCGTCGTGGCGGTCGTCGAGGGCGCGGGGGTCGTCGGTCCCGCGGCCTGGCTCGCCGGGCTGCTCGTCGGGCGCGCCGGCCTCGGCTGGGCCTCCGAACGGGTGGCCGCCCGGGCCGGGGTCGAGGTGACCGCCGCCCTGCGCAGCGCCCTCCTGCGGCGCTGGCTCACCGTTCCCGCGGAGCAGCGCCCGGACCCCGACCGCGCCGCCACCCTCGCGGCGCAGGGGGTCGCCGCGGTCGAGCCCTACGCCGCCCGCTTCCTGCCGGCCCTCGTCGCCGGGGCGGCCGTCCCCGTGATGGCGGTCGCGGCGCTGCTGTGGGTCGACCCGCTGAGCGCTCTCGTCGTCGTCCTCACCCTGCCCCTCCTCCCGTTCTTCGCGGCGCTCATCGGCGCCGCCACCCGCGACGAGACCGACCGCCGCTGGCAGGCCCTCTCGCAGCTGTCCGGCCACTTCGTCGACGTCATGCGCGGGCTCCCCACGCTCGTCGGGTACGGACGGGCCGAGCGCCAGGCCGAGGTCGTCGGCGACGTCAGCCGGCGGCACCGCACGGCGACGATGCGCACGCTGCGCCTGGCCTTCATGAGCTCCGCGGCGCTCGAGCTCCTCGCGTCGATCTCGGTCGCCATCGTCGCCGTCACGGTCGGCCTGCGCCTCACGCACGGGACGGTCGCGCTGCAGACCGGCCTGCTCGCCATCCTCCTCTCGCCGGAGGCCTACTGGCCGATCCGTCGGGTCGGCGCCGAGTTCCACAACGCGGCCGACGGGGCGGAGGCGGTGGCCGCCGTCCTCGACGACCTCACGGCCGACCAGCCGGCGCCCTCGCCCGCGGGACGGAGCGCTGACCTCGTCGGGGCCGAGCTGCGGGAGGTCTCGTACGCCTACCCGGGCAGCCCCGAGCCGGTCGTCCGTGACGTGACCCTGTCCGCCGGCCCCGGCCTCACCGTCGTCACCGGCCCCTCGGGCGTCGGCAAGTCGACGCTCCTCGAGCTGCTCGCCGGCCTGCGCACCCCGTCCTCCGGGGTCGTCGCGACCGGGCGCACCCACCTCGTGACGCAACGCCCGTTCCTGCCGGCCGGCACCCTGCGTGACGCGCTGCGCCTGGGCACCGACGCCCCCGACGACGCGCTCTGGGGGGCGCTGCGGGCCGTCGGGCTCGAGGGCTTCGTCGCCGGCCTGCCGCAGGCCCTGGCCACGCCGCTCGGCGACGACGGCGTCGGGCTCTCGGCCGGCCAGCGCTCGCGCGTCGCCATCGCCCGCGCGACCCTGTCGACCGCGCCCGTGCTGCTCGTCGACGAGCCCACCGCCCACCTCGACGAGCACGCGAGCGCCCAGGTGCACGCGCTGCTCCAGGAGCTCGCCGAGCGGCGCACCGTCGTCGTGGTCACGCACCGCCCGGAGCTGGTGCACCTCGCCGACCGGCACGTCGTCGTCACGGCGACCGGGGCGGAGGTGCACCGATGAGCGACACCACGACCGTCCTGCGCCCGACCCGGGCCACCGTCCTCGGCGGGCTCCTCGGGGGCGCCGCGACCTCGGCCGGCATCGCCCTCACGGCGACGTCCGGATGGCTGGTCGTCCGCGCGAGCGAGCGGCCCGTCATCCTCACCCTGCTCGCGGCCATCGTCGCCGTGCGCGCGTTCGGGATGGCCCGGCCGTTCTTCCGCTACCTCGAGCGGATCGTGTCGCACGACGCGGCGCTCGCCGACCTCGCCGACCGGCGCGGCGCCGTGTACCGCGCGCTCGTGCCGCTGACCCCGGCGCGCCTCGGGCGCCGCTCGCGCTCGGCCGTCCTCACCGGCGTGGTCGACGACCTGACCGACGTCGTCGAGGCCCAGGTCCGGGTCACCGTTCCGCTCGTCTCCAGCGCCGTCGCCGGGCTGCTCGCGACCGCGCTGACTGCAGCCTTCGCGCCCGCCGTCGGGCTCGTCGTCGCCGGGCTGCTCGTCGTCGTCGCCCTCGGGTGCGTCCTCGCGTGGTGGTTCGAGTCCCGGTCGCGTGACGAGCTGCTCGCCGCCCGCGCCGAGACCGCCCGCGTCGGTGACCTCGTCGCCCGCCAGGCCGGCGAGCTGCGGGCCATCGGGGCCGAGGACGCCGCGCTCGGCTGGCTCGACGCGGCGCACGCGACGCTGCGGGCCGCCGTCCGGCGGCAGAGCCGGGGCCGCGCGCTCGTCGCCGCCCTCCTGCTGCTCGGCACGGCCGCCGCGACGGTCGCCGCCGCCACCGTCGTCGACCCGGCCGCCACCGGGGGCCCGGTCGCCGCGCTGCTCGTGCTCGTGCCGGTCGCGGTCGGCGAGGCCCTCGCCCCGCTCGTCGACACGATGCGTGCCCTCGCCCGCGCCCAGGGCAGCCGCGCGCGCCTCGAGCGGCTCCTCGACCAGGACCCCGCCGTGCACGAGCCCGCGCACCCGGCGACCCGCCCCGACTCCTCCGCCGCCGGTGGCGGAGGCGTCCGGCTGGAGGCCGCGAGCGCGTCGTGGACGGGGGCGCGCGAGGACCTCGCCCCGACCGACCTCGAGCTCGTGCCCGGCCGCCACGTCGCCGTCGTCGGGCCCAACGGGTCGGGCAAGAGCACGCTGCTGGCCGTGCTCGCCCGCAGCCTCGACGTCAGCGGCGGCCGGCACACCGTCGGCGGCGCCGACGTCCGTGGGCTGGCCCTCGCCGACACCCGTGGCGACGTCGCGGTCGTCGACGACGAGCCCCACGTCTTCGCGACGACCCTCGCCGAGAACCTCCGCCTGGCCCGGCCCGGCTGCGACGACACCGCCCTGCGCCGCGCCCTCGACCTCGCGGGCCTGCGGGGCTGGCTCGACGGCCTGCCGGACGGCGTCGACACCCGGCTCGGCACCGGCGGCCGCGGGCTCTCCGGCGGCGAGCGCACCCGCCTGGGCGTCGCCCGCGCGGTGCTCGCGGATCGCCCGGTCGTGCTCCTCGACGAACCCGCCGCGCACCTCGACCACCCGACGGCCACGGCCGTGCTCGATGATGTCCTCGACGCGACCCGCGACCGCGCCGTCGTCCTCGTGAGCCACCGCCCCGAGGCGCTCGACCGTCTCGACGCCGTCCTCGACCTCTCCGTCCGTCCCGGCCCCCAGGAGTAGCCATGCCGCACTCGACCTCCGCACCCCGACTCGGCGACCTCGAGCGCGTGGTCATGGAGCGCCTCTGGGAGGCCGGCCACACCGACGGCGCGACCGTCCGCGAGGTCTTCGAGATCCTCGAGCGCGACCGCGAGATCGCCTACACGACCGTGATGACCGTGCTCGACCGGCTCGCGAAGAAGGAGCTCGTGACGCGCGTGCGGGAGGGCCGCGCCTGGCGCTACTTCCCCGCCGACTCCCGCGAGGCCCTCACCGCGCAGACGATGCGGCGCACCCTCGACGACATGGAGGTCACCGACCGCCGGGCCGCCCTCCTGCACTTCTTCGACGGCGCGAGCTCGGAGGAGATCGCCGACATCAAGGCGGTGCTCGCCGAGGTCGAGGCGAAGGCCGAGGAGAGGGCGAGCAGCCCGCGGGGTCTACGCGGTCGGCTGCGCCGCTGACCCCGCGCAGACCGACCTCCCCTCGCCCGGCCCCACGGCCCTCCTGCCGCCCTTCCCCGCGCTGCGCCCTCCGGGCGCCCGGGCGCCCGAGGTGACGCTGCCCGCGGCGGGCTGACGCGGCGGTGGCTCCCCTGCCACCATGGGGGCGTGCTCCCGCTCGTCCTCGCCGGGCTGGCCGTCGCCCTCGTGTGGGTGGCGCCCGGGCTGCTCGCCCGCCAGCCGCGCTTCCGGCGTGCGCCGCGGGCCGCGCTCGTGGCCTGGCAGGCGGTCTCGCTCGGCGGGGTGCTCGCCGCGCTCTTCGTGGCGCCCGCCGCGCTGCCGCTCTTCGCGGGGGCCGACGACCTGCGTCAGCACCCGGCGCTCGTGGTCGTCGCCGCGTGCGTGAGCGCCGCCCTCATCGTCCGGGTGCTCGTGTCGGGGCACCGCGTCGGCACCCGCATCCGGGCGGCCCGGTCGCGGCACCGCGAGATCGTCGACATCGTCGCCGAGCACGACCGGGACGGCCTGCGCGTCCTGCAGCACCCCACCGCGACGGCGTACTGCATCCCCGGGCGCTCGTCGCGGGTCGTGCTGTCGCAGGGCGTGCTCGACACCCTCCCCGAGGAGCAGCTCGCGGCCGTCGTCGCGCACGAGAAGGCGCACCTGCGGGCCCGGCACGACCTGCTGCTGGAGTTCTTCACCGTGCTCCACGAGTCGGTGCCGTCGGCGCTGCGCTCGCACCGGGCGCTGACCGAGGTGCGGCTGCTCGTCGAGGCGCTGGCCGACCGGGCCGCCGTGCGTCGCAGCGGGGAGGTGGCGACGGCGCGGGCCCTCGTGGCCATCGCCCAGAGCCGCTACCCCGACGAGGCGATGGGCGCGGGGACGTCGGCGCCGGTCCGGATGCAGCTGCTCGCGCTGGGGCCGCACCCCCGTCTGGCCGCGACCGCCTACGCCATCGCCGCGGTGGCCCTCGCCGCGCCGTTGGCGCTCCTCGTGGCGGCCTGGTCGTGACCGGCGAGGCGGCGCCGGGCGACCTGCGGGCGGCCCTGTCGGCCGGCCTCGTGCCGGCGATGCGGGCCCGGGACGCGGTCACCGTCTCGGCCCTGCGCTCGGCCCTCGCCGCGCTGGGCAACGCCGAGGCCGTCCCGTCGGGCGACCGCCCGCGGGCGGGTGCGATGGAGGAGGCGGCCCTCGGGGTGGGAGCGGCGGACGTCCCGCGGCGGGAGCTCTCCGAGGACGAGGTGCGAGCGGTGGTCGAGCAGGAGGTGGCGGAGCGGGTCGAGGCGGCCGACCGGCTGCGGGCCCTGGGGCGCCCTGCGGACGGCGAGCGTCCCGCGGCCGAGGCCGCGGTGCTCCGTGGGCTCCTCGACGCTGCCCGTCGGCGGGCCTGACCGGCGCCCGCCCATCGGCGACCGGGCGGTCGCCACCGCCCCCGGAGGTGTGTGCTCCCAGCCTCCTGGCGCTCCGGAAGGTTTACCTTCCGCGCGCAACCATCCTCGGACCCACCCACGCGACTCCTTGCCCCGCGGAAGGTTTCCCTTGCCACCCGGCAACAGATCCCTTGCGCCGCGAAAGGTAGACCTTCCGCGAGTGAAACGTGTGGTTGCGAGGGGAAGGTAAACCTTCCGCGGAGCATGGATCCCGGGAGAGCACACCACGGCTCCCCGTTCTCAGGGACCCTGCCGTCTCGATCCGCGATGTGCGCGGCGTGGGCGCGCCAGGTCGGCGCGGCCCCCGCGGCCACCCCGTTCAGGCCCAGCTGGGGGGCGGCGGGGGCGGCGGCGTGGACGACGGGGGCCGCTCGTCGGTGTCGGGCAGCGGCGGCCGCGGGTCCGGGGCGGCGCCCGGCGGCGGGCCGGCGGGCGCGTCCCCCGCGGGCGAGACCCCACCCGGCGGGGGCGGTGGGGGCGCACCGGCCCCCGGGGCGGGCGGCGGAGGCGGTGGCGCACTCGCCCCGGGCGGTGGCGGCGCACCCGCGGACCCGGGCGGGGGCGGCGGCGCCCCGTAGGGCTGCGCAGGCGTCACCGTGAGCGGCCCGAGCCGCCCGGCGGTCTCCAGCTCGCGCAGCGTCGCCATCACCCGCTCACGGTCGGCGGCGTCGACGGGGCGGCCGGTGGCCTCGAGCCACGCCAGCACCCCCAGGTCGCGCAGCGCGCGGTCGCCCCCCATCCCCGGGACGTTGACGCCGGCGTTGGACATCGCGACGTCGGCCTTGGCGGCGAGGTCGCTCGCCGCCGCCTTCGCCCGCTCGAAGAAGCTCATCCGGGACCTCCCTGACCTGACCCTCGGGACTCCCCGGAACCATAGTGCCGACCCCCTCGTCTCTTCTAGCGTTGACGACAGCGGGGACGCCGTCCCCGACGACACGAGAAGGCGGCACGATGACGATCCACGGCTCCTTGTTCCAGGACTTCCGCGAGAAGGAGAGTCAGGACCCGTTCTCCCTCCAGAACAAGAAGCTCCTGCGCATCGACATGCGCTACGGGCCCGTCCAGGCGAAGACCGGGTCGATGGTCGCCTACCAGGGCGACGTCCGCTTCGCGAACAAGGGCTCGGGCGGCATGGGCAAGATGTTCAAGGCGGCGATGACCGGCGAGGGCGTCAAGATGATGGAGTGCTCCGGCCAGGGCGAGCTCTTCGTCGCCGACGAGGCCGCCGAGATCCAGGTCATGTACCTCGAGAACGACATGATCTCGGTCAACGGCAACAACGTCCTCGCGTTCTCCAGCTCGATCCAGTGGGACATCCACCGCATCCAGGCCCGCGGTGCCGCGATGACCGGCGGCCTCTACAACGTCTCGCTGCGCGGCACCGGCTACGTCGCGGTGACGACCAAGGGCGACCCCATTGCCCTCGACGTCGCCTCCTCCCCGACCTTCGCCGACGCCCAGGCCGTCGTCCTGTGGACCTCCGGCGTCTCGATGGACGTCCGTGTCGACACCGGCGGCTTCGGCTCGATGATCCGCGGCGGCACCGGCGAGCTGCTCCAGATGGCCTTCGGCGGCCAGGGCTACGTGCTCGTGCAGCCCTGCGAGAACGTCGTCGACGGCGGCCACCAGGGCGGCGGCGGCCAGCAGGGCGGGATGCTCGGCCAGTTCCTCAGCTGACCCTGGTCCTCGGACGAGCTCCTCGGACCCCCGGACGGTGCAGCGCGCGCCGGCCGGGGGTCCGTCCGTCCGGCCCGGGGGCGCGCCCGACGCGACGTCGGCTGCAACAATCGCCCGCATGACGGCACAGGCCACCGGCACCGACATCCTCGACGTCGCCCGCGAGCAGGTGCTCGAGCGCGGCGTCCCCCTGACGCAGGAGCAGGTGCTCGAGGTCCTGCGCACCGGCGACGACCGCCTCCAGGACCTCCTCGCCCTCGCCCACGAGGTGCGGATGAAGTACCAGGGGCCCGCGGTCGAGGTCGAGGGCATCGTCTCGCTCAAGACCGGCGGCTGCCCCGAGGACTGCCACTTCTGCTCTCAGAGCGGCCAGTTCACGAGCCCGGTGCGCTCGGTGTGGCTCAACATCCCCGAGCTCGTGCGCGCGGCCAAGCAGACCGCTGCCACGGGGGCCACCGAGTTCTGCATCGTCGCTGCCGTCCGCGGCCCCGACGCGAAGCTCATGGAGCAGATGCGCGAGGGCGTCGCCGCCATCCGGGCCGCCGTCGACATCCAGGTCGCCGCCTCGCTCGGGATGCTCACGCAGGAGCAGGTCGACGAGCTCGTCGACATGGGGGTGCACCGCTACAACCACAACCTCGAGGCGGGGCGCTCCTACTTCCCGCAGGTCGTGACGACGCACAGCTTCGACGAGCGGCTCGACACCTGCCGGATGGTCAAGGAGTCCGGGATGGAGCTCTGCTGCGGCGGGCTCGTCGGGATGGGCGAGACCCTCGAGCAGCGCGCCGAGCTCGCCGCGCAGCTCGGCGAGCTCGAGCCCCACGAGGTGCCGCTCAACTTCCTCAACCCCCGCCCCGGCACCCCGTTCGGCGACCTCGAGCCGATGGGCACCGGCGACGCCCTGCGCACCATCGCCGCCTTCCGCCTCGCGCTGCCGCGGACGATCCTGCGCTACGCCGGCGGCCGCGAGCTGACCCTCGGCGACCTCGGCACGCGCGACGGGCTGCTCGGCGGCATCAACGCGGTCATCGTCGGCAACTACCTGACGACGCTGGGGCGCGACCCCCGCGAGGACCTCGCGCTCCTCGACGAGCTCGAGATGCCCATCAAGGCGCTCAACGAGACGTTCTGACCCCGATGGTGTTCGCGGATGCCGGGGCGCACGAGCCGGTCGCGCGGGGCGACGAGCCCGGCACGTGGTGCGGCCAGTGCGGGCTCGCGCTGGCCGACGGCGACCACGCGGCGTGCGAGCGTCGCGGTGAGCTCGACCCGCCGCGCTTCTGCGTGCACTGCCGTCGCCGGATGAAGGTGCAGGTCACCCCGGCCGCGTGGACCGCGACGTGCGTGGCCCACGGCAGCGTCGAGCGCACGACCTGGGGCTGACGGGCGGCTGGGTGAAATAGCCGGGGGTCGTTGCGCGTTCAACGACCTGATCAGCGTCGATCGCCCTGTCCGATCCGCCCATCGCCACGACCAGGAGAACACCACTGTGAACGTCCTCGTCCTCGTCGGCAGCCTGCGCGCCGGCTCCACGAACCGCCAGCTCGCCGACGCCGCCGTCGCCCACCTGCCCTCCGGCGTCCGCACCACCGTCTTCGAGCGCCTCGCCGACCTCCCGCACTACTCCGAGGAGCTCGACCACGACGACGCGCTGCCCGAGGTCGCCCGCGACCTGCGCGACGCCGTCGCCGACCACGACGCGCTCCTGCTCGTCACCCCCGAGTACAACGGCTCCCTCCCGAGCGCGCTGAAGAACGCCGTCGACTGGGTCTCGCGCCCCCGCGGCGCCGCGGCCGTCGCCGGCAAGCCCGCCGCCGTCCTCGGCGCGAGCGGCTCGCCGCGCGCCGCCCAGTGGGCCCGCGAGGAGGGCGTCAAGGTCCTCACGGTCGCCGGCGCCGACGTCCTCGAGGACACCGTCGGCGTGGGCTCCGCCTTCCAGGCCTTCGAGGAGGGCCGCCTGGCCGACGCCGAGCTCGACGCCGCCCTGCGCGACCTCGTCCGCTCGCTCGCGGCCAAGGTCGAGCGCGCCCGCGACGCCGCCTGAGGCGCTCCCCCACCCCTCGAGCCTCTCCAGCGAACGCGTGTGAACACGCCGGTGCCCCCGGGCGAGCTCACACGTGTTCGCCGTGATGGGGCCGCACGAACCGACGGGCATGATGGGCCGCGATGGATGCCGCCGCCCTCGCCGCCCTGCGCGCCTTCGACCGCGCGCACGTGTGGCACCCCTACTCCTCCGCGCTGACGCCCACCGACCCGTACGTCGTCGAGTCCGCCGAGGGCGTGCGCCTGCGCCTGCGTGACGCCGCGGGCGACGCGCACGAGGTCGTCGACGCGATGAGCTCCTGGTGGTGCGCGGTCCACGGCTACCGCGTGCCCGAGCTCGACGCCGCCGTCACCGAGCAGCTCGACCGCATGGCCCACGTGATGTTCGGCGGCCTGACCCACGAGCCGGCCGTCGAGCTGTCCCGGCGCCTGCTGGCCCTCGCCCCCGCCGGGCTCGAGCACGTCTTCCTCGCCGACTCCGGGTCGGTCTCGGTCGAGGTCGCGATGAAGGCCGCGCTCCAGTACCAGCTCGGCGCCGGCCGCCGACGCACCCGCTTCCTCACCGTCCGCGGCGGCTACCACGGCGACACCTTCTCACCGATGTCCGTCACCGACCCCGACAGCGGGATGCACGCGCTCTTCCGCGGCGTCCTGCCCGAGCACGTCTTCGTCCCACGCCCGCCCGGCGGGATCGACCTCGCCGCGGACGATCTCGCCCTCGTCGCGTGGGAAGCCACCACGCGAGAAGTGTTCGCGCGCAACGCTGCCGACATCGCCGCGGTCATCCTCGAGCCGGTCCTCCAGGGCGCCGGAGGCATGCACGTCTACCCACCGCGGGTCCTCGAGGTGCTGCACGGGCTGGCGCGCGAGCACGGCGCCCTCGTCATCCACGACGAGATCGCGACCGGCTTCCACCGCACCGGCCCGCGCTGGGCCGGCGACCGCGTGACCACGACCCCGGACATCCTCTGCGTCGGCAAGGCGCTGACCGGCGGGTACCTCACGCTGGCGGCGGTGCTCTGCACCCGCGAGGTCGCCGAGGGGGTCAGCCGGGGCGCCGCCGGAGGGCTCATGCACGGCCCGACGTTCATGGCCAACCCGCTCGCCTGCGCGGTCGCGGTCGCCAACCTCGACCTCCTCGCCCGACGCGACACGGAGGCCGAGGTCACGCGCCTCGAGGCCGGCCTGCGCGACGGGCTCGCCTCTGCGACAACGCTGGACGCGGTCGCCGACGTTCGGGTCCTCGGTGCCGTCGGCGTCGTCCAGCTGCGTGAGCCGGTACGCGTCCCCGAGGTCACCGCCGCGGCGATCGCCCGCGGGGTCTGGGTCCGGCCGTTCCGCGACCTCGTATACACGATGCCTCCCTACGTCACCTCCGACGCGGACCTGGCCACCCTCACGGCGGGCCTCGTCGGTGCCGTCGCGGACGTCCACGGCTGAGGGCCGACGGGCACGGTTGCGAGTTCTCGCAAGACTCTTGTGGAGCCGCGCACATACCGAGTAGACATCGCTCACCACAGCAGTGCCCGGGGACTCCTGAAGGTGAGAACAGCATGCGCCGTCGACCCATCTCCACCGCGGTTCGCGCCGCGTCCGTCGCCGCCGTCGCGGCCCTCGCCGCGGCCGGCCTGACGATCCCGGCCGACGCCGCACCACCACCGACGCTCGCGCCACGCGCCGCCACCGCGAGCCCGGCCGTCGACGCCTCGGCGTTCTCGGCGGCGCAGCGGGTCCGCCTCATCACCGGTGACGTCGTCACGCTGCCCGGGGCCGGGCGGCCGCTCACGGTCACCCGCAGCCCGGGGTCGCGCTCGTCCTTCTCGGTCGTGCGGACGACCGACCACACGTACGTCGTGCCGTCGGCGGTCCGCCCCCTCGTCGGCCGCCTCGACCTCTCCCTCTTCGACGCCCGCACCCTCGCCACCAAGCCGGCGCAGACGCCGGTCACCGTCACGTACGACTCCACCTCGACCCCGACCGCGGTCCCGGGCGTGAGCATCACGAAGCGCTCCGGGCGCACCGCCACCGGGGTGGTCACCGCGCAGTCGTCGGCCGCGCTCGCGAAGGCCCTGCGGACCCGCTCCGCCGCATCGGTGTTCCGTGGCGTCGCCGGCATCACCGCCGCCTCGCCGACCGTCCGCCCGACCTTCCCGATGCACACCGTGAGGATCCGGCTGGGCGACGGCGCGAAGCCGGTCGAGGGGCTCGTGATCCTCGCCAACGTCGACGACATGCGCAAGGCGGTCACCGCAGGGTTCACGCTGGGCGGCGAGACCCGCCTCAGCGTCCCGGCCGGCCACTACCAGGTGGCTGCGATGTTCGACGACCCGACCTCGAGCGCGCTCGCCATCCAGCCCGAGGCCCTGGTCACCGGCCCGACGACGCTGCGGCTCGACGTCGCCACCGCCACGGCCCGGCCACGCGCGAGCACCCCGCAGCCGACCGACGCCCTCTTCGCCGCGCTCGACGTCAACCGCGTCGACGCGACGCAGAACGGGTCTCTGTCGCTGGGGATGTGGAGCTTCGACGGTCTGCCGGTGCGCTACTCGCCGGTGCCGGCGGGCTCGGTGGTCCACGGGTCCCTCGACAGCGACTACAGCTACATCGCCGCCCAGCGCGGGCGTCCCGTGGCCCCGGCGTACCAGTACGACCTCGGTGCCTCCTTCCCGGGCGCCCTGCCCGCCGACATCACCCTCGACCCGAAGCCGTCGGAGCTGATGCAGGTCACGCACCGGTACCGCGGCAGCACGGCACGCAGCGGTATGGACGCACTCATCGAGCACGGCATCACCCTTCCGAACGGCAGCGGCATCGGGATCGGCTTCTTCCGGCCGGCCCCCGCCCGGACGACGGTGTGGAGTGGCGGCAGCGCGGGCCTCACGGTGTCGGCGTCGTACACGGCCGCCTACGACTGGGAGAGCAACGTCGGCTCGGAGTACCTCACGTCCGCCGAGCGGCCCATCGTCCCCGGCACCTCGCACTCCGAGGTGTGGAACCAGCGGCCGTCGCACCCGAGCATCGTCCGACCGAGCCCGACCTTCCCGGTGTGCGGCGCGTGCCTCCAGGACGGCTATCTGTTCCTCGGCGTGCCGTCGTTCTCCGACAACGACCCCGCGCACTGGGGCCTGGTCGACGACCCGTCGCGCGTCCGGTGGTCGGTCTCGACCGCGGGGCGGGTGCTCCGGGAGTCCGACGGCCCGATGGTCGACCTCGTCGAGCTGCCGAAGGGCACGGCGCCCGTCGTCATCCAGCACCGCGAGCGGATGCGGCGCCTCGGCTTCGCGGACTCGACGACCACGACGACCTGGCAGGTCCCGCGGACCGCGCGGGGCAGCGTGCCCGGCGAGTACTGCCTCGACGGCGTGGGGCCGTGCAGCGCGCTCGCGATGCTGGAGCCGCGCTACGACCTCCGGATCGGGGACGACGGCACCGTGCTCCCCGGCCGGCGCACCGGCACCCTCACCCTGACGCCCTACCTGTCGACGGCCCGCGTGACGAGCCTGGCCGTCGACGTGAGGTACGGCTCGGGGCCGTGGACGACGGTGCCGTGGACCCGTACCGGGCCGACCACGTTCGCCCTCGACCTGCGCGTCCCGCGCTCGGCCGGCACCGCCGACCTGCGCGTCCGTGCCAACGACTCGGCGAGCAGCACCGTCACCCAGACCATCACCCGCGCGTGGACCGTGCGCTGAGACCTTGGAGACCACGATGAACCGTCAGCGCACCGCCTCCCCCCGTCCCGGCCGCCGCATCCTGCGGGCCGCGGGCGCCCTCCTCGCCACCGCCGTCGTCGGCGCGACCCTCGTGGCCGCCCCGACGAGCGCGGCTCCGCTCGACCCGTCGCCCGCCACGGCGGACGTGACGCTCACCGCGCCCGCGGTCGTCGAGAACGCCTGCGCGACACCACGTCCGGGCAAGGCACGGTGCCTCGCCAAGGGCCGCGTCGACCGCGTCACCCGCCAGGCCGGGCTGGCCGCGAGCGCCGCGACCGACCGCCTCGTGGGGGCGCGGGGCACCGGGGCCCTCGCCACCGCGGCCACCCGCCCGCCGGGCTACGGCGCCGACCAGCTGCGCAAGGCCTACGGGCTCCCCGCGACGGGCAGCACCGCCACCGTCGCCGTGCTCATCGCCGGTGACGTGCCCCACGCCGAGGCCGACCTCGCCGTCTACCGCGCGACGTACAAGCTGCCGCCGTGCCGCTCGTCGACCGGCTGCTTCCGCAAGGTCAACCAGCAGGGCCGCGCCGCGCCCCTCCCGGCGGGCGACCCCGGCTGGGCGCTCGAGGGCTCGATGGACGTCCAGATGGTCTCGGCCGCCTGCCCGACCTGCCGCATCCTCCTCGTCACGGCCGACGACCCGTCGCTGGAGAACCTCGCCGCCGCGACCGAGACGGCCCGTCGTCTCGGCGCGAGCGTCGCGTCGCACAGCTACGGCGCCGACGAGTCCGGTTTCGCGCTCACGGTGAAGCGCCCCTACCGCAGCGACCGGATGATCAGCGTCGTCTCCTCGGGCGACTGGGGCTTCACGACGGCGAGCTTCCCGGCGGCGCTGCCGGACGTCATCGCGGTCGGGGGGACGTCGCTGCGCCGCAGCACCAGTGCACGGGGCTGGTCCGAGCGGGTCTGGGAGTTCGCGGGCAGCGGGTGCTCGGCGTGGTTCCCCAAGCCGGCCGGCCAGAAGGACACGCACTGCGCGATGCGCACGGTCTCGGACATCTCGGCGGTCGCCGACCCGCAGACCGGCGTCGCCGTCTACGACACGTGGGAGAACCCCTTCGGCCCGGACTGGGTGGTCCTCGGCGGCACGAGCACGTCCGCGCCGCTCGTCGCGGGGATGGTCGGGGCGGCCCGCGCCGGCCGGACCGTGCGGACGAGCGCGCTGTACGGCCGCACCGCCTTCGTCAACGACGTCGTCGGCGGCACGAACGGCTTCTGCGGCGGCGACTACCTCTGCCGCGGCGTGAAGGGCTACGACGCCCCGAGCGGCATCGGCACGCCGCGCGGCCTGCGGGTGTTCACCGGCTGAGGCAGCACCCCGACACAAGGGTTCGTCCACGAGACCCCGGCTCCGAGCCGGGGTCTCGTGGACATTTCGGGGTGCCCCCGAAAAGGTGGGGCGGGTGGGGCTGGGTCAGCGGGGGGTGAGGCGGTCGAGGGCCGCAGCGGCCTCGGCGGGGCCGAGACCGAGGACGCGGGCCCGCTCGAGGTAGGCGTGCGCGGCCTCCTCGAGGGCCTGCTCGGGGGTCGAGGTGGTCGGGGGGTGCGGCGCCACACGGGTCCCCCCGCCCCGGCGCGAGCGGACGTGGCCGGACTGCTCGAGCTCGCGGTAGGTGCGGGCGACCGTGCCCGGCGAGAGCCCGAGGTCGGCGGCCAGCTGCCGCACCGGGGGCAGGCGGTCGCCCGGCGCCAGCACGCCGGAACCGACGAGGTCGGCCAGCTGGCGCCGGAGCTGCTCGTAGGGCGGTGTCGGGTCGAGGACGTCGACCGTGACGGACTGCAGCGTCATCGCCGCGGGGCCCCGACCGGCGCCGCGTCCCCCGGCAGCGGGCGCGGCAGGTCGTCGACGCGCACGCGCGGCGTGACGAGCAGCGCCCCGAGCGCGGCGGCCGCCCCGACGAGCGCGAGCGGGCCGAGGACGGTGACGACCCAGCGGCCGACGGCCTGGGCCGGGGTGCCGCAGTCGAGGTCGGCGAGCGGCGCGACCATGAGCGAGGCGACCGGCCCGAGGGTGCCGAGCACCGCGAAGAGCGCGGCGGTGAGGACCGTCCCGGCCGACCACCGGCGCAGCACCGAGTCCAGGCCGAGGCCGTGCGGGTCGGGGCGGGGCCGACGGACGACCGCCCGCAGGGCGAGCACCGTCAGCAGCGCCAGGACGCCGGACGACGCCGCGAGCGGCAGGGCGTAGAACGACCCCGGCCACGGCCCGCGCGAGCCCGCCACCTGCGTCGCGACCCCGTCGACGAGCAGCGTGCACCGCTCGGAGAGGGCGCGACCCGCGCGGCCGAGGTCGTCCGGCGAACCCCAGGCGGTCCCGGCGGCGAGGACCCCGCCGAGCGCCACGGTGGCGAGCGCGAGGAGGGTCGCCCGCCCCCGCGGCAGCACCGAGCGCACGGTCCGCGTCTCGACGACCGCGGTGCGCCGGACCCCGGCGGAGGGCCGTGCCGCCAGCTCGCCGACGACCGTGCCGAGCAGCACCCCGGCGCCGACGGCCGCCGGGGCGAGCGCCGTCAGCCGGCCGAGCGCGTCGACCCGCTGCCCGAGGACGAGCAGCAGCCCGCCGCCGACGAGCCCCAGGGCGAGGCCGACGAGCCGCCATCCTCGGGTGCGGTCGGCGATACGGACGACCTCGGCGTGCTCGTTGACCCCGACGGTGACGACGTGGCGACGCGCCAGGGCGACACCGAAGGCGACGAGCGCGAGCGGCAGGGCGAGGATGCTGACGAGCACGGTCGTCTCCTTTGCTTGTACCGGATGCTTGACACAAGGAGGATGACTGCTCGCGGCACTTGTGTCAAGGACTTGTCACAAGTGCCGGTGGCCGGGCATGGCAGGATCGAGGGATGAGCAGCCCGCTGGACTGGATCAGGGACGCCGCCGCGGCCCGCGACGCCGTGGGCCTGACCCGGCGTCTCGTGACGACCAAGGCGCGCGACGTCCTCGACCTCGCGGGCAACGACTACCTCGGCCTGCGGCACCACCCCGCCGTCGTCGCCGGGGCCGTCGCCGCCGTCGAGACCTACGGCACCGGCGCCGGCGCCTCCCGGCTCGTCACGGGCACGCTCGACGTCCACGAGCAGCTCGAGGCCTCGCTCGTCGCCATGACGGGCGCCCCCTCGGCCCTCGTCCTCTCCAGCGGCTACGCGGCCAACCTCTCGGTCCTCACGACCCTCGCCGACGCCGGCTCCCTCGTCGTCAGCGACGAGCACGCCCACGCCTCGCTCATCGACGGCTGCCGCCTCGCCCGGGCCGCCGTGACGGTCTCGCGGCACAACGACCTCGAGCACGTCGCCGAGCTCCTGGCCCGCCGTGACACCCCGCGCGCGGTCGTCGTCGCGGAGTCGGTCTACTCCGTGCTCGGTGACGTCGCGCCCGTCGAGGACCTCGTCGCGCTGACCGCCGAGGCCGGCGCCCTGCTCGTCATCGACGAGGCCCACGCGCTCGGGGTCGTCGGGCCGGGCGGCGCCGGCCTCGTGGCGGCCTCCGGGTCGATGGGCGCCGAGCACGTCGTCGTCACGACGACCCTCTCGAAGTCGCTGGCCTCCCAGGGCGGAGCGGTCCTCGCCGCCCCCGAGGTCCGTGAGCACCTCGTCAACACGGCCCGGCCGTTCGTCTACGACACCGGCCTCGCCCCGGCCGCGGCCGGTGCGGCGCTCGCCGCGCTCGAGGTCCTGCGCGACCACCCGGAGCTCCCGGCCCGCCTGCACGCCAACGCCGCCCGCCTCGCCGAGGCCGTCGGGGTCGAGGCACCGACCGGGGCCGTCATGTCCGTGCCGATGCCCGGGCCGCACGAGACGGTCGAGGCCGTCGAGCGGGCGCTCGCGCTCGGGGTGCGCGTCGGCGCGTTCCGCCCGCCCTCGACCCCCGACGGCACGTCGCGGCTGCGCCTCACCGCGCACGCCCACCACACGGCGCACGACCTCGACCGTGCCGCAGCCGTCCTCGCCGAGATCGTCCCCGGGCGCGAGCAGTGAGCGACCCGCGCGCACTCCCCTCCGTCGTCCTCGTCACCGGCACCGGCACCGACGTCGGCAAGACCGTCGCCACCGCCGCCCTCGCGGCACTCGTCCGCGGGCGGGGCTCCGAGGTGCAGGTCGTCAAGCCCACCCAGACCGGCGTCGGCCCGGGCGACCCCGGTGACGTCGACGCGGTGCGCCGGCTCGTCGGCACCGACCTCGTGACGCACGAGCTCCTCCGGCTGCGCGACCCGCTCTCCCCGGAGGCCGCGGCCCGCCGCGAGGGCGTGACGCTTCCGCCGGTCGCCCTGCACGCCAGGCAGATCGGCGAGCTCGCGGCGCAGGCCCACGTCACCATCGTCGAGGGCGCGGGCGGCCTGCTCGTGCGTCTCGACTCCCGCGGCGGCACGCTCGCCGACCTCGGCACCGCCCTGCGCTACAAGGGCGTCTCCTGCGGGGTGGTGCTCGTGGCGTCGCCGGGCCTGGGCGTGCTCAGCACCGCCCAGCTCACCGCCGAGGCGCTCGCCGCCCGCTCGCTGCCGCTCATCGGGGTCGTCGTCGGCTCGTGGCCGGCCGACCCCGGGCTCGCCGAGACCGAGAACCTCGTCGACCTCCCGCGCGTCACCGGGGCGCCGCTCTGGGGACGCATCCCCGCGGGTGCGGGGTCGATGACCGCCGAGGACTTCACCGCCGCCGCACCGGGCTGGTTCGACATCTCCTGACGACCGGCCGGGGCGGGCGCCGCACCCGCACGGAGCCCGGCGATGATGGGGGCATGAGCGCCAGCGACCACCCCTACCGCGTCACCGTCGTCTGCCACGGCAACATCTGCCGCTCGCCGATGGCCGAGATGCTCCTGCGCGAGGCGTTCGACGACGCCGGCCTCGGCGACCGCGTCGAGGTCGACTCGGCCGGCACCTCCGCCGAGGAGCTCGGCAACCCGGCGCACCCGCGGACCATCGCCACGCTGCGCCGGCACGGCCATCCCGACGTCGGCTGGTCGGCCCACCGCGCCCGGCAGTTCCACGCCGACTGGTTCGACGACACCGACCTCGTCCTCGCCGCCGACCACCCGCACGCCGAGCGCCTCGGCCGCCTCGCCCGCGACGAGGACGACGCCGCGAAGGTCCGGCTGGTGCGCTCCTTCGACCCGGACGCCGTGGCCGTCGGCGAGCTCGGGATGGACGACCCCTGGTACGGCGGCGACGCCGAGTACGAGCAGACCTACGACGAGATCCGCGCCGCCGTGCCGGGCATCGTCGAGCACGTCCGCCGCGCCCTCGACGCCTGACCGCCGACCCGGCAGCGGGCGGCGCCCGGACGCCGGGGACGACGCCCGCGCGCACTCTGGGAGGATGGGGGCCATGTCGAGCACGCCCCCGGTCGCGTCCGGGCTCCACGCCGCCCAGTCCCTCGTCGACGTCGCCCCGCCCATCGCGCTCGGGGCGCTGGACGGCCGGTACCGCGGCGTCGTGGCCGGGCTCGTCGACCACCTGTCGGAGCCGGCGCTCAACCGTGCCCGCGCGCACGTCGAGGTCGAGTGGCTGCTGCACCTGACCGACCGCGAGGTCGTGCCCGGCGTGCGCCGCCTCACCGACGACGAGAAGGCCCGGCTGCGGGCCGTCGTCACGACCTTCGGCGCCGACGAGATCGACGAGATGTCGGCCACCGAGCGGGTGACGCAGCACGACGTCAAGGCGGTCGAGTACTTCCTCAAGGCGCGGCTGCGCGACATCGCGCCCGCCAAGGAGGACGCCGGCCTCGCCGAGCTCATCCACTTCTGCTGCACGAGCGAGGACATCAACAACCTCTCGTACAGCGTCATGGTCCAGGGCGCGGTGCAGCAGGTCTGGCTGCCGCGGGCGAACGCCCTCGTCGAACAGCTGACGTCGATGGCCACCGAGCTCGCCGACGTGCCGCTGCTCGCGCACACCCACGGCCAGCCGGCGACCCCGACGACGATGGGCAAGGAGCTCGCCGTCCTCGCGTGGCGCCTGCGCCGCCAGCTGCGCCGCATCGAGGACGCCGAGTACCTCGGCAAGCTGAACGGCGCCACCGGCACCTACGGCGCCCACCTCGCCGCGGTGCCCGAGGCCGACTGGGAGGACATCAGCCGGACCTTCGTCGAGCACCTCGGCCTCACGTGGAACCCGCTGACGACCCAGATCGAGAGCCACGACTGGCAGGCCGAGCTCTACGCCGACGTCGCGCGCTTCAACCGCGTCCTGCACAACATGTGCACGGACGTGTGGACGTACATCTCGATGGGCTACTTCGCCCAGGTGCGCGGTCAGGGCACCGTCGGGTCGAGCACGATGCCCCACAAGGTCAACCCGATCCGCTTCGAGAACGCCGAGGCCAACCTCGAGGTCTCGAACGCCCTGCTCGACGTGCTCGCCTCGACGCTCGTCCAGAGTCGCCTGCAGCGCGACCTCACCGACTCCTCGATGCAGCGCAACATCGGCACCGCGTTCGGGCACAGCCTCCTCGCCATCGACAACGCGCACCGAGGGCTCGACGGCCTCGACGCCGTGCCGTCCGCGATGGCCGCCGACCTCGACGCCAACTGGGAGGTCCTCGGAGAGCCGGTGCAGTCCGCGATGCGCGCGCTCGGCGCCCGCGGCGTGCCGGGGATGGAGGAGCCGTACGAGCGGCTCAAGGAGCTGACCCGCGGCCGCCGCATCGGCCAGGACGACCTCGTCGCGTTCGTCCGCGGCCTCGGGCTGCCCGCCGACGTCGAGGAGCGCCTCGCCGCGATGACGCCGGCGACCTACGTCGGCCTCGCCCCCACCCTGGTGCGGCACCTGCCGTGAGCACGGCGGCAGTGGCCATCGTCCCGGCGCGGCTCGAGGACCCGCGGCTGGCCGTGCTGGTCGCCGAGCACCTCGCCGAGATGGAGCCCACCGCGCCGGCGTGCAGCCGTCACGCGCTCTCGCTGGAGCAGTTCCGCGACCCCGCCGTGCGGCTGTGGGTCGCGCAGGCGGCCGGCGCGCTCGTCGGGTCGGTGGCGCTCAAGGACCTCGGCGGCGGCCACCTCGAGCTGAAGACGATGCGGGTCGCGCCCTCGCTGCGCGGCTCCGGCCTCGGGCGACGGCTGCTCGACCACGCCCTGGAGCAGGCGCGCGCGGCCGGTGCGACGCGGGTCAACCTGGAGACCGGCTCCGGCGACGTCTTCGCCCCGGCGCGCGGCCTCTACCGCGCGCACGGGTTCGTCGACTGCGAGCCCTTCGGCGACTACCGCCCCGACCGCCACAGCACCTTCCTCACCCGCACCCTCTGACGCTGCCCGCCCCCTCCTCCCGCCCCTTCCTCCCGCGAACGCGTGTGAACACGCCGGCGCCGACCGGCGGGTTCACACGCGTTCGCGGTGGGAGACTGCGCCCAGTCGTCCAGGGGGTTGCATCGTGGGTGGGTCCACCGCTGAGCTCCGTCGCGCCTCGTGGCGCGGTCGGACCGTTCTTGCCCTCGTGGCGGTCGGCGGCGCGATGACGCTGGGTGCGTGCACCGGCACCCCGGCCGGAGGCGCGACCGCCCCGACCACCGCGCCGGCGGCGTCGCGTACCGCTGCGTCCACGTCGGCCACCCCGGCGCCGGGGCCGGTCGACGCCGAGGCGTTCCTCGGTGGGCTCCTCGAGAAGGTCGAGGGGCAGGACTCGGTCAACGTCGTCGTCGACTCGGACTACGAGTTCCTCAACGCCGACCTCCTGCTCTCGACTGGTGCACAGCGGGTCCTCCTGCGGGACGCGGAGCAGTCGCTCAACGTCGTCGTCATCGACGACGTCGTGTGGACCCAGGACGAGGAGCCGCTCGGGTCGCCGTGGACGGAGGTCGACGAACGCCCGGAGGGACTCGAGGCCGCCGGCCCGTCGCACCACGTCCGAGCATGGCAGGACGGCGTCCGGTCGGTGACGCGGGGCAGGACGGAGGTGGTCGAGGGCCACACCCTGACCACCTACGCCGTCGCCGTGCGGGCGGACGCCGCCTGGGCGGCGCTCGGCATGGTGACGCAGCCCGGGTCGCCCGGCACGGTCACCTACATCGTCCGGGTCGACGAGGACGGCCTGCTGCGCGACGCGAACGCGACGATGGGGGACTCGAGGGTCACCATCACCTACGACGGCTGGGGCGCCCCGCTCGAGATCGTCGCCCCGCCGCGCGACTGACCGCCCCCTCCGCCTCCACCTCTCTGCGAACGCGTGTGAACCCGCCGGTGCCGCCCGGTGTCGAGTGACAGGACGTTTCGGACGGTTGATGTGACAGGACCTGTCGGACACCGAGCGGGCCGGGAGCATTGCTCATGGCCGGGAAGTCGGTGCCGATGGAGGCACGTTTGCAGGTGGCGTTCGTCTCGATGCTGGATGCGGAGGGCACGGTCGCGGCCAAGTGCGCCGCGTTGGGCATCGGCCGTGACTCCTACTACCGGTACCTGAGGCGGTTTCGCGCTCGGGGTGTGGAGGGGCTGCTGGATGACTCCAGCCGCCCCTCGCGCTCTCCCACGGCCACACCGGCCTCGATGGTGGCGTTGATCGTGGCGACCCGGCAGGAGCTGGCGGCCGCGGGCTGGGACCATGGCGCGCGCAGCATCGCGGCCCGGCTACGCCGGGCCGGGATCGTCGATGTCCCGCAGCCGCGCACCATCCACCGGGTGCTGTGCCGTCAAGGACTGATCACCCCCCAGCCGGCGAAACGGCCTCGTTCCTCCTACCGCCGCTTCGAGCACCCCCGCCCCAACGCCTGCTGGCAGCTGGACGGCAAGCAGTGGAGGCTGGCCGACGCCTCCACCGTGTGCATCCTGCGGCTGATCGATGACCACTCCCGCTACATCCTGGGCACCCGGGTGGCCCCCAACGAGAACAGCCACGACGCGTGGGAGCTGTTCTCTGCCTGCGCCACCCGCCACGGCCCCCCGGCGATGCTGCTCACCGACAACTCCCTGGCCTTCAACGGCCGCCGCATCGCCCACGCCATGACCGCCTTCGAAGCCCGCGTGCGCGCCCTGGGCACCCAGCCCGTCACCGCCAGCCCGCACCATCCCCAGACCTGCGGGAAGAAGGAACGCGACTGGCAGCCCCTACGCCGCTGGCTGACCGCCCGTGCCCCCGCCCGCGGCATCCCCGAGCTGCAACGCCTCCTGGACACCTACGACGTGCTGTTCAACACCGAACGCCCCCACCAGGCCCTCGACCCCGACCAGACCCCCCACGAGCGCTACACCGCCACCGCCAAGGCCCTGCCCAGCCCGCAACCCCTCCCCGGCCCGGTCACCACCACCCGCTTCACCGTGGCCCCCAACGGTCACGTCAACCTCGGCCGCGACGCCGTCACCAGCATCGGCCGTTCCTGGGCCGCCGCCACCGTCACCGTGGTGCGCGACCACCACGACGTGGTCATCCTCCACGAGGCCACCCTCATCGCCCGCCTCCACATCGACCCCACCCGCCGCTACCAGGACCGCACCACCTGGAGGCCACTACTGTCCGAAAGGTCCTGACACCACATGTCCGACAGGTCCTGTCACATGACACCGGTGCCGCCCGGCGGTTTCACACACTTTCGCGTGGGACGCGGGACGCCCGGCGTGGGAGGGTGGGGCCGTGTCCAGCACCGACCCGCGTCCCGTCGACCGTGACGACGTCGACGGCATCGCGATGGCCCTGCCCGACGTCACGCGCGAGGGCACCGACACCCACCCGTCCTACGCGGTGCGCGGCAAGGGCTTCGTCACCTGGCGGGGGCCGCGCAAGGACGCGGTCGACCCTGACACCGGTGAGCGGATGGACGACGTCATCTGCATCGTCGTGCCCGGCCCGGACGACAAGGAGTCGATCCTCCAGCTCGGCGAGCCCTGGTTCACGACACCGCACTTCGACGGCTACGACGCCGTCCTCGTCCGCGAGCGCGACCTCGGGAGGCTGGACTACCTCGAGCTCGCCGAGATCATCACCGACGCGTGGGCGACCAGGGCGCCGAAGAAGCTCGTCAAGGAGCACCTCGGCTGACCCGGACGGCGGCCCCCGAATGGTCGCCTGATACCCCATGGGGGTATCATCGACGCATGACCACCTCCCCCGCGGCCGAGCCGGTCGTCCCCGGCTACTCCGAGACCAAGGACGCCCACCTGCGCCGCCTCAAGCGCATCGAGGGCCAGGTGCGGGTCATCGCCCGGATGGTCGAGAACGACACCTACTGCATCGACGTCCTCACCCAGGTGAGCGCCGTGACCCGCGCGCTGCAGGCCGTGAGCCTCGGCCTGCTCGAGGAGCACGTCGCCCACTGCGTCGTCGACGCCGCACGCGAGTCCGACGAGGCCGCGACCGAGAAGGTCGACGAGGTCATCGCCGCCGTCACGCGCCTCGTGAGGAGCTGAGATGACCCAGACCACCGACCGTCCCGCCGACGAGGTCCACGAGGTCGACCTCGCGATCTCCGGAATGACCTGCGCCTCGTGCTCGGCGCGCATCGAGAAGAAGCTCGGCCGCCTCGACGGGGTCGACGCCGTCGTCAACCTCGCGACCGAGAAGGCCACCGTCCGCTGGACCGGGCCGCTGACCGTCGCCGACATCGTCGCGACCGTGCAGCGCACCGGGTACGGCGCCGAGGTGCTCGGCGACGCCCCGACCGCCGATGCCGACGCCGATGCCGACGCCGCGACCGCAGCCGCCGACGCCACCACCGCCGACGACGCGTCCACCGCCGCCCCGGCGTCGCCCGCCCCGGACGCGGGCGCCGCGGTCGAGCGCGCCGTCGCGCCGTCGGCCCACCACCAGGTCTCCCGCCAGGACGACCTGCGCCGACGCGCCGAGGTCGCCGCCCTCCTCACCCTCCCCGTCGTCGTCCTCGCGATGGTCCCCGGCCTGTACTTCACGGCCTCGCCCTGGGTACAGCTCGTCCTCGCGACCCCCGTCGTCGCGTGGGCCGGCTGGCCGTTCCACCGGGCCGCCGCGCTCAACGCCCGGCACGGCGCCTCGACGATGGACACCCTCGTCTCGCTCGGCGTCCTCGCGGCCTACCTCTCGTCCCTCGTCGTCGTGGTGACCGGCCGCGCCGGCGGGATGGACGGCGACGGCGCGCACGTCTGGTTCGAGACCGCGACCGTCGTCACGACCTTCCTCCTCGTCGGACGCTGGATGGAGGCGCGCGCGACCGACCGCACCCGCGACGCGCTGCGCGGCCTGCTCGACCTCGGCGCCAAGGACGTCGCGGTGCTGCGCACCGACACCGTCTCCGGGGCCACCGTCGAGGAGCGCGTCCCCGTCGACCGGCTCGGCGTCGGCGACCGCTTCGTCGTCCGCCCCGGCGAGAAGGTCGCCACCGACGGCGTCGTCCGCGACGGGCGCAGCGCCGTCGACGCCTCGCTCGTCACCGGCGAGTCGGTGCCGGTCGACGTCGCGCCGGGCGCCGAGGTCACCGGCGGCACCGTCAACACCACCGGCCGCCTCGTCGTCGAGGCCACGCGCGTCGGCGCCGAGACGACGCTGGCGGGCATCACGCGGATGGTCGAGCGCGCGCAGACGAGCAAGGCGCCGGTGCAGCGCCTGGCCGACCGCGTGTCGGCCGTCTTCGTGCCGGTCGTGCTCGCCGTCGCGGCGCTCACCTTCGTCGGCTGGTGGCTGGGGTCCGGCGACCCCGCCCGCGCGCTCGAGGTCGCCATCTCGGTGCTCGTCATCGCCTGCCCCTGCGCACTCGGCCTCGCGACGCCGACGGCCCTGCTCGTCGGCACCGGCCGCGGCGCGCGGATGGGCATCCTCATCAAGGGTGCCGAGGTGCTGGAGGACACCCGGCGCATCGACACCGTCGTCCTCGACAAGACCGGCACCGTCACCTCGGGCGAGATGACGCTCGTCGACGTCGCGACCGCCGGCCGGCTGCCGAAGGACCAGGCGCTGCGGGCCGCCGCGGCGGTCGAGCAGGGCAGCGAGCACCCGGTGGCGCGGGCCGTCGTGGCGGCCGCCCGCTCCCGCGCACTCGGCGTCCCGCAGGCCTCCGACTTCGAGGCGCTCCCCGGCGCGGGCGCGCGGGCTCGCATCAAGGGCACCGAGGTCGTCGTCGGCCGGGCCGACCTCTTCGACGAGGTACCGCGCGAGATCGCGACCCCCGCCGCCGAGGGCACCTGCGTCTGGGTCGGGTGGGACGGCCGGGCCCGGGCCTCGCTGACCGTCGCCGACACCGTGCGGCGCAGCTCCGGGCGGGCCGTGCGCGCCCTCGACGAGTCCGGGCTGGTCTGCTACCTCCTGACCGGCGACCACGACCGGGCCGCGCTCACCGTGGCCCGCGACGTGGGCATCCCCGTCGGACGCGTCGTCGCCGACGTCCGGCCCGAGGACAAGCACGCGATGGTCGCCGACCTCCAGCGCCGTGGGCGGGTCGTCGCGATGGTCGGCGACGGCGTCAACGACGCGGCGGCGCTCGCGCAGGCCGACCTCGGCATCGCGATGGGCAGCGGCACCGACGTCGCGGCCGATGCCGCCGACATCGTCCTCCTGCGCTCGGAGCTGCCGGCCGTCGTCGACGCGATGGACCTCTCGCGGGCCACGCTGCGGACCATCCGCCAGAACCTCGGGTGGGCGTTCGGCTACAACGTCGCGGCGATCCCGCTCGCCGTCGCCGGGGTGCTCAGCCCGATGGTCGCCGGCGCCGCGATGGCCGCCTCGAGCGTCCTCGTCGTGACCAACAGCCTGCGTCTGCGCCGCTGGACCCCCCGCGGCTGACCCGTCCTTCCCCACTGACTGCGAGTTCCGCCGCTCGACGCGCCGCCCCGCCGTGTGTCGAGCGGCGGAACTCGCAAGAAGTCGGCTTCAGGACGTGACGAGGCCCCCGCCGGATGGTCCGGCGGGGGCCTCGTCGTCGCGGGGTGCGGGGCGTCAGACGACGACCTCGCCCTGCGGGGTGTCGAACGTGACGGCCATGAGCCCGGGGGTGCCGTGCGGCGCCACGAAGGAGAACTCGATGACCGACGAGGTGTAGTCGGCGGGCAGGCCGAGCCAGTCGCGCACGCGGTCGGGGTCACCGGCGATCGTCAGCGACTCGATGGTCACCTCGGTGTCGGCGTCCTCGGAGGGGTGCGGCGTGCCCTCCTCCCACGTGATGAAGAAGGGGAGCTGGGGGTCGGCCTGCAGGCCCTTGACCCCGAGCTGGCGCCAGCGCAGCTCGACCCCGTCGGGGCGGTGCCGGTTGCCGTTGACGGCCTCGCGGCCGAGGCGCTGCTCCTGCTCGGCGATGTCGTCGACGCGGACGACCCAGCCGAGCCAGCCACCGCCGGCCTGGGAGCGCGCCCGGACGACCTGCCCGAAGGGCGCCTTGTCGCTGGCGGGGTGGTCGAGGACCTCGACGACCTCGACGTACCGCTCGTGGGCGAGCGGCAGGATGACGTTGCGCGTCCCGAAGCGCGGGTGGACTCCCCCGTCGACCGGCTCGACGCCGATCAGCTTCGCGAGACGCTCGGCCGTCGCGTGCACGCCATCGTGCTCGGCCGCGTAGACGACGTGGTCAACTCGCATGCCGTTCATGGTCGCACACGCGCGCGGGTGCTCTTGACCGGGGTCGGACGGTACCGGTTCAGACGTCCCACCGGCCACAGCAGCCCCATCGCGTCGCATGACCACCCCGGGGGACGCCCGGGCCGCGGCGGCTCAGAAGCCACCGTGCCGCCGGGAGCCCGACGGTGTCCGCCGACGCCGCCAGCGGGCCAGCCGGGGCAGCACCTCCGCGTACCGCACCGGGTCGAGGACGGCGCCGAGGGGGTGCCGGCAGGTACCCGGCGAGGGCGTCGGGGTCCGCGAGCACCTCGTCGACGACCTCGAGACCGCGGAAGAGCAGGTGCGTGCGCAGGTCCGCGAAGAGGTCGTCGCCGAGCGGGCCGATGGCGAAGTCGCCCGCGCACCAGAGCGGGTCGACGAACATCCGCCGGTGCTGGCGCCCGCACTCGCGATGGAAGGCGACGACCTCGTCGGCGCCCAGCCCACAGAGCGTGTCGAACAGCACGACCGCCATCCGGTCGACGTCACCGCCACCTCGCGCGCGCACGCCGTCGACGATCTCGCACATCCGGTCCCGGTCCACGTCGGTCCACCTTCCAGCGGGGTCCCCGCCCTGCCGACCCTAGGTTCGCGGGCGGGCCCCGGTCACGACCCGACGGCGACGTCGGGCCGTTCCGCCGTCGCGGCGTCGGCCGAACGGCGACTCAGCCCTGGCGCTGACGCACCGCCTCGTAGAGCACGACCGCCGCGGAGACGCCGGCGTTGAGCGAGTTGACCGTCCCCGCCATCGGGATGCGCACGCGCGCGTCGGCGGCCGCGAGCGCCGCGTCGGTCAGGCCCGTCTTCTCGGTGCCGACGGCCACGGCGACCCCGCCGGTCAGGTCGCAGTCGGTGTGGAGCATCTCGGTGTCGGGGGTCGTCGCGACGAGCCGGATGCCCCGGTCGGCGAGCCAGGCGAGCACCTCGGGCAGCGGGGCGGAGGCGACCGGCACCGAGAAGACCGTGCCCTTGCTCGCGCGCACGACGTTGGGGTTGCCCCAGTCGGTGACCGGGTCGGCGGCGACGACCGCCGCGACCCCGGCGGCGTCGGCGCTGCGCAGGACCGAGCCGAGGTTGCCCGGCTTCTCGAGGCCCTCGAGGACGACGACGAGCGGGTCCTCGGGCAGGTCGAGCGTCCGCAGCGGCGTGCCGGCGACCGGGACGACGGCGATGAAGCCGTCGGGCCCCTCGCGGTAGGCCACCTTCTCGAAGGCCGCGCGCCCGCAGCGGATCGTGCTCGCCCCGAGGTCGCGGACCCGCTCGACGAGCCCCAGCTGCGCGTCGGCGTCGAGCATCAGCTCGGGGCAGTAGAGCAGCGTGCGCGGCCGCACCCCGGCGTCGACGGCGAGCAGCAGCTCGTCGTAGCCGTCGACGACGGTCAGCCCCTCGGCCTCGCGGGCCCGGCGGCGCCGGAGCGCGGCGACGGCCTTGAGGCGCGGGTTGGTCGCGGAGGTGACGTGGAGCTCGGCCATGGCGCGCCCAGCATCCCACGCGGCGGAGGGGCCCGCGCCCACCGCGGCCCGCCCCGGGTGCGGTAGACATGCCGGATGACCAGCACCGACGAGGCGACCCCGTCCCGCACGCGCACCCGCCGCCTCGGGCGGGCCGCCCTCTACGCGCTGGTCACCGGGCTCGTGCTCTTCGGGGTCGGGTTCCTCGTCCGCAGCCGCTGGGACCCGCTCATCAGCCTCGACGACGACGTCATCCGGCACCTCACCGACGTCACCCGCGCCCACCCGGGTCTGCGCGAGGCGTTCATCGTGTGGCAGGCCGTGAGCCAGCCCGTCAACCTGCACGTCGTCGGCACCTTCGTCTGCCTCTGGGTCTGGCTGCGCAAGGGGATGCGGACGCGGGCCTGGTGGGCGTTCGCGACGCTCATGCTCTCGTGGTTCGTCGGCCTCGTCGCCAAGTACATCTTCCAGCGCGCCCGGCCCGTCGTCGAGGACCCGGTCTCCGAGGCACCGGGGTACTCCTTCCCGTCGGGGCACGCCCTCAACTCGGCGGCGTGGGTGTCGGTCCTGCTCATCCTGGTGTGGCCGCTGCTGAGGACCCGCGCCGCCCGCACGGTCGCCGTCGTCCTCGGCGCGGCCGTCGTCGTCGTCACGGCGCTGGACCGGATGTTCCTCGGCGTCCACTACCCGAGCGACGTGACCGTCGGCGTCCTCACCGGCACCGGCCTCGTCCTCGCCTCCTACGCGGGCTACACCGGCTGGAACCCGCGCGACCCCGACGACGCCCGTGACCCCGACTCCACGCGCCACCCCGCCGACACCGACGTCGCCTCCGACCGTTCCGCCTCTCGCCAGGAGTCCTGATGTCCTTCCTCACGCGCTGGGACGACGACACGTCCCGTCCCTCGTTCGGCTCGGCCCTGCGCGACGCGGCGGTCCGTGCCGTCCTGCCGGGCGTCGGCGTCTTCGCCGTCATCGTCGCGATCGGGCTGGTCATCATGGGCCCGCTGCGCGGCTTCGAGGCCGAGAACGCGGTGAGCCGCTGGTTCCAGGACCGCCGCACGCCCGTCGGCGAGAGCATCACCAAGGTCATGTCGATGATCGGCAACACCGAGTACGTCATCGCCGTCGCCGTGCTCGTGGCCCTCGTCGTCCTCTGGCGCACCCGGCAGTGGTGGTTCGCCGTCGTCCCGCTGCTCGCGATCTCGCTGCAGGCGACGATCTTCGTCATCGCGACGGCCGTCGTCGGGCGACCCCGCCCCACGGTCGAGCGCCTCGACCCCACGCCGCCGACGTCGAGCTACCCGAGCGGTCACGTCGGCGCGTCGACCGCGCTGTACGTCTCGTTCGTCCTCATGGCCACCCGCATCCCGAACCTCGCCGTGCGCCGGGCGGTCATCGCGGTGTGCGTCCTCGTGCCGCTCGCGGTGTCGTTCGCGCGCCTCTACCGGGGCGCGCACCACGTGACCGACATCGTCGTCGGGCTGGCCAACGGCATCGCGTGCGCGCTGCTGGCGTGGGGCTACCTGCGCCGGGACACCGGCGCGTCGACGGACGGGTCGGGCGACCGGGCGGCTCAGAGCCGCGCGTAGCGCGCGCGGGCGAAGGAGTAGACGCCGTACGCGGCGATGCCCAGCGCGACGACGGTGAGGACGACCGAGCCGCCCGTCATGTCCTTGAGCGACTTGAGCGCCCCGTCGAGACCCTGCGCCTTGTCGGCGTCGTGCTGCACCGCCGCGACGAGGAAGAACACGCCGACGACGACGAGCGCCACGCCCTTCGCGACGTAGCCCGCGCGGCCGGCCTGGACCGCCCAGTCCCCGGGGTGCTCGGTGAGGTCGCCGAGGAACTTCTTCTTCCAGCCCTTGTAGACGTGGTACCCGGCGATGCCGAGGACGACGAGCCCGAGCGCCCCGACGAGGACCTGCCCGGCGGGGCTGCCCATGAGCGCCTGGGTTGCGTCCTCGGTGTCCTTCTCGCTCGAGCCCTCGGTGCCGAGCGCGACGACCTTGAACGCCGTCCACGCGAAGAACAGGTACATGACGCCCTTGGCGGCGAGCTTGAGCCGGTCGGTCGCCTCGCCGTGGCTGATGGCGCCCTCGGTGAGGTTCCAGAGCCCGAGGAGGGCGAAGCCGACGACGGCGACCCAGAGGAGGAACGGTCCGGTCGTGGAGCCGGCGACCGTCGAGAGGGCCCCGGACTGGTCCGCGCTCTGCGAGCCGGAGCTGCCGATGCCCCAGGCGATCTTGACGGCCAGGTAGGCGATGACGAGGTGCAGCACCCCGAGGACGGCGTACCCGACCCGTGCGCCCCACTCGACGACAGGACTCTCGTTGGCCTCACGGGTGACACGGGAGACGTCGGCGCTGCTCATGGCAGGACACCCTGCCACCCCCGGGGAGGTGGCGTCGAGATCCGCCCCCGCGGATGTCAGCGGAGCGAGTCGAGGACCGTGACGAGGCCGTGCTCGTCGACGTGGCCGGTCACCTCGTCGGCCGCCTCCTTGACCTCGTCGGGCGCGTTGTCCATCGCGACCCCGCGGGCCGCCCAGCGCAGCATCTCGAGGTCGTTGCGCTGGTCGCCGACGGCCACGGTGGCGCCGGGCTCGACGCCGAGGCGGCGCCGGACCACCTCGAGCGCGGCAGCCTTGGACACGCCCTCCGGTGTGATGTCGAGCCAGGCGCTCCAGCCGACGGCGTACTCGACGCCGTGCAGGCCGATGCGCTCGGTGCCGGCGAGGAACTCCTCGCTCGAGCTCTCGGGGTCGCGGATGGTCAGGCGCGTCACCGGGTGGGCCATCAGCTCCTCGAAGGGGACGACCTGGGGCGTGCCGTCGAGCTCGCCGTCGGGGAACGGGGCGGAGACCTTGAAGCCGACGCCGAGCTCCTCGACCGCGACGAGCGCGCTGGGGAACTCCTCGCGCAGGACGCGCAGGGCGGGGGCGGGGTCGAAGGTCACCGCCTCGAGGACCTCGTAGCCGTCGGGGAGGGCGGGGTCGAGGCGCAGGGTGATGGCGCCGTTGGCGCAGACGGCGTACCCGTCGACGAGGCCGAGCTGGTCGAGGACCGGCAGCGTGCCGAGGACGCCGCGGCCGGTGGCCATCGTCACGTGGTGGCCGGCCCCGAGGACGGCGCGGACGGCGCTGCGGACGGGGTCGTGGAGGCGGCCGTCGTGGTCGACCGTCGTGCCGTCGATGTCGAGGCACACGAGGTGTGGAGTTCTCATCGCTGCCCACGCTACCGAGGCGGGGTGAACGCCGGGTGTCCACGTCACGGACCGGCGACGACCCCGGGGCCCTGTTCCGACAGCGACAACCCCGCACGTGCGGGCTTATCGAGCCCGCGGCCCTGTTCCGACAGCGACAACCCCGCACGTGCGGGCTCATCGGGCCCGGCACCCGTTTCCGACAGCGACAACCCCGCACGTGCGGGCTTCCCGAGCCCGCGGCCCTGTTCTGACAGCGACAACCCCGCACGTGCCGGGTTTTGCGTCAGGGGCGGGGGCGGCCGAGCTTCCAGTAGGCGCAGAAGAAGACGTCGCGCCGGTCGGTGCCGTGACGGACGAGGACGCGCCGGGCGCCGGCGGCGAGCGAGGCCTCGCCGCACGCCCAGCCGTAGGCGACCGGGCCGGGGCGCCGGGCGAGCTCGGCGTCGAGGGCCGGCAGCACGGCGCTCCCGGGGCGACCCCGGCGCACGTGGACACGGGCGTCGCCGAGGTCGTAGGCGTCGAGCACCCGCGGGTCGGCGACCTCGACGTGCACCTCGACCCCGTGGTCGCGGGCGTCGTCGGCGCCGCCCCACGCGTCGAGGATCGCCGCGACCGACGGCACCGCGGTCTCGTCGGCGACGAGCACCTGACGGCCGCCGGCCTCGAACCCGCGGTAGAGCGCCCCGCTCGCCCGGATGCCGACGGCGTCGCCGGGCCGGGCGCGCGAGACCCACGACGAGCCGGGGCCGCTGTCGCCGTGCGTCACGACGTCGATGTCGACCCGCCCGCGGACGGGGTCGTGCTCGCGGACCGTGTACCAGCGCAGCGCCGGCCGCCAGGCGGGCGGCAGCGCGGCCACCGTCGCGCGCACGTTGACCGGCTCGGGGTCGGGCAGGACGAGCGGGGCGCCCGCCGGCGGCATGAGCAGGCCGACGTACTCGTCCGGGCCGCACGGCACGAAGTCGCGCAGTCCCGGTGCCTCGCAGACGAGCCGGCGCATCCCGGCCCCGAGGTCGTGCACCTCGGCGACGGTCGCCGCGTACTGCGGGAAGTCGGCGCGCACGATGCCGGTCGAGGCGTCGGTGCGGCGCTCGCGGGCCACGGCGCTCACGACACCCTCCGGCGCGGCAGGACCACCGGCGTCCCGGTCTCGGGGTCCTCGATGACCCGCGCGGACACCCCGAAGACGGCCTCGACGACCTCGGGGGTCACGACCTCGTGCGGCGTGCCCTCGGCGACGACCCGGCCGTCGCGCATCGCGACGAGGTGGTCGGCGTAGCGCGCGGCCATCGCGAGGTCGTGCAGCACCATGACGACGGTCGTGCCGTCGTCGTCGCACAGGCGGCGCACGAGGTCGAGGACGTCGAGCTGGTGGGCGATGTCGAGGAAGGACGTGGGCTCGTCGAGGAGGAGCACCGGCGTGCGCTGGGCGAGCACCATCGCGAGCCAGACCCGCTGCCGCTGGCCGCCGCTCAGGCTGTCGACGGGCACGCCGGCGAGGTGCACGAGGTCGGTGCGCTCGAGGGCGTCGGCCACCGCCACCTCGTCGTCGCGACCCCAGGTGCGGAAGAGCCCGTGGTGCGGATGCCGTCCGCGCTCGACGAGCTCGAGAACGCTGACCCCCTCGGGGACGATCGGCTGCTGCGGCAGCAGCCCGAGCCGGCGCGCGATCTCGCGCGTCGGCAGCGACCCGATCTCGTCGCCGTCGAGGAGCACCTGGCCGCCGCGCGGCCGCAGCAGGCGGCCGAGCCCGCGCAGGAGCGTCGACTTGCCGCAGCCGTTCGGGCCGACGACGGCCGTCGTCCGGCCCGTCGGCACGGCGAGGGTCACGCCGTCGACGACCACCCGGTCGTCGTAGGCCAGCCGCAGGTCGCGGGCGGCGAGGCGGGATCCGGCCGGCGCCTCCGCCGGGTGCTGGGGCACGCGGGGTGCGGTCTCGGTCACGGTCATCGGCCCTCCTGGGACGTGGGACGGGAGCGGAGCATCCAGAGCAGGACGGGGGCACCGAGCAGACCGGTGACCAGGCCGACCGGGAGCGCAGTGCCCGGCACGGCGTAGGCGGCGGCGTGGTCGGACGCGACGACGACGACGGCGCCGACGAGGGCGGCGACGCCGACGGACGGCCGACCGGGGACGAGCCGGCGGGCGATCGGGCCGCTGAGGAACCCGACGAACGCGACCGGGCCGACGACCGCCGTGGCCGCCGCCACGAGACCGACGACGAGGACGGTGACGCCGACGCGCAGGCGGGCGACGCGCACCCCGAGGGCCGCGGCGAGGTCGTCGCCGAGCCCGAGCACCGGCAGCCGCCCGGTGGCGACGAGCAGCAGCGGCAGGAGCACGGCGTCGACGGCGAGCAGGCGCAGGATGTCGGTCCACGTGACGGTGTTGAGGCTGCCGCTGAGCCAGACCAGGGCGTCCTGCGCCTGGTAGATGCTGGCCCGCACGAGCAGCCAGTGCACGAGCGCCGACAGGCCCGCCGCGAGGGCGACGCCGACGAGGACCATCCGGCCGGTGGCCCCGCCGCTCCCCCCGGCCTGGGACAGGATGAGCACCGCCGCGAGGACCGACCCGGCGAGGGCCGCGAGCGTGACGGGGGTGCCCCGCACCCCGAAGGCGACGACGACGAGCACCGCGCCCGCGCTGGCACCGAGGGTGATGCCGAGGACGTCCGGGCTGGCCAGCGGGTTGCGCAGCATCGTCTGGAACGCGGCCCCGGCGGCCCCGAAGGCGGCGCCGGCGAGCACCGCCATGAGGGCGCGGGGCAGCGTGGACTCGAGGAGGACGAAGGACGCCCCGGGGACCTGCTCGCCGCCGATGATGCGCACGGCGTCGACGAGCGACACGCGGTAGTCGCCGAGCAGCGCGCGGACGAGGACGAGGGCGACGACGAGCAGCAGGAGGACGCCCACCACGAGGCGGCGACGACGCCGCGGGCCGCGCCGTGCCCGGGCCAGGGCGTCGGCGGTCGCGGAGGAGTCGCGGACCTCGCTCTCTCGCACGGCGGTCGACATCAGAGCCCCTTGACGCGGCGGACGACGAGGACGAGGACGGGCGCGCCGAGCACCGCGCAGACGATGCCGACCTGCACCTCCGACGGCGTGGCCACGAGGCGCCCCACGACGTCGGCGAGGACGACGAAGGCCGGGCCGAGCAGGGCCGAGACGAGGAGGACGCGACGGTGCCCGACGCCGACGAGGACGCGCACCAGGTGGGGCACGACGAGCCCGACGAAGGCGATGGGCCCGGCGAGGGCCGTGGCCGTGGCGGCGAGCAGCACGGCGCCGGCCGCGGCGAGCCCGCGGTGCAGCACGACGTTCTGGCCGAGGCCGCGGGCGAGGTCGTCGCCGAGCGCGACGGCGTCGAGGGTCGGCCCGGAGGTCAGGGCGAGCGCGGCGCCGACGAGGAGGAACGGCAGGACGTCGAGGACCTGGCCGGCGTCCCGGCCGGCGACCGACCCGACCTGCCAGAACCGGAAGCTGTCGAGCGAGCCGCGGTCGGTGACGAGCACGGCGCCGATGAGGCTCTGCGCCAGGGCCATCACCGCCGCGCCGGCGAGCGCCATCGAGACCGGCGCGCTGGCCCGCGGCGCCATGAGGGTGAGCGACTGCACCAGCACGGCGACCGCGAGGGTGCCCGCGATCGCGGCGACGACGTAACCACCGACGGAGTCGAGCCCGAGGAAGCGGATGCCGAGGACGACCGCCAGCGCGGCCCCGGAGTTGAGGCCGAGGATGCCGGGCTCGGCGATCGGGTTGCGGCTCAGGCCCTGGAGGACGACTCCCGACAGCGCCACGGCCGCGCCGACGACGAGGCCGATGACGGTGCGGGAGACGCGGGAGGAGACGATCGCAGCCGTCTCGGGGTCGGCGCCACCCCCCGTCAGTGCGTCGAGGACGGCACCGGGCGCGAGGTGCTGCACCCCGAGGAGGAGCGAGGCCGCGACCGCCGCGAGGACGACGAGCGCCGACCCCGCCAGGGCCCACGGGAGCGCGACGCGTGCCGACCCGCCCCGCGACCCCCCTGCGGGGGCGGGCCGGGTCGGCGGCGCGGCGGTGGTGGTCACGCGGACGGCTCGCCCTTGACCGCGGAGACGAGCTTGGGCAGGAAGTCCTCGACGGCCGTGCGGACCGACAGCGGACTGGGCAGCGACATCGACAGGGCGACCTCGTTGTCGGCGCTCGCCACGTAATGGCCGTCCTCGAGCGCCGGGATGCGGCCGATGAGCGCGTTCTTGCGCAGCTCCTCGGCGCCGGCGCCCTGCTCGGCGTAGAAGACGACGACGTCGGCCTGCAGGCTCGACGCCTTCTCGGCGCTGAGGTTGGCGGTGAACGCGGACGGGTCCTTCGCACTCAGCTCGGCGACGGTCGGGGAGTCGGCGAACCCGAACTCGCGCAGCATCTGCGGGCGCAGGTCGGAGGTCGTGTACAGGCCGATCGTGCTGAGGTCGGTGGGCGTGAACCAGGCCCAGGCGGCGGTCTTGCCCTTGATCTCGGGGTTGGCGGCGACGGCGTCGGCGATGGTCTTCTCGGTGCTCGCGGTCAGCGCGGCCGCCTCCGACGGCTTGCCGACCGCCTGACCGATCGCCGCCACCTGGTCCTGCCACGGGGTCCCCCACGCCTTCTCGGTCCAGGGCACGGTCGGGGCGATCTTCGAGAGCTTGTCGTAGTCCTCCTGCGACACACCGGAGCTGAGGCCGAGGATGAGGTCCGGGGTGGTGGCCGCGATGTCGTCGAACGGGATGCCGGCGGAGTCGTCGTAGCGGGTCATCCCGGAGGTGTCGGCGCCGATCTCCTCGACCTGCTCGTCGAACCAGTCGGTCGAGCCCGCGTCGTTACCTCCCCACGTGATCTTCGGGGCGCCGACCGGGACGATGCCGAGCGCGGCGAGGGTGTCGGCGTCGGCCCATCCGACGGTCGCGATGCGCGTGGGGACCCGGGTCACCGTCGTCGAGCCGTAGGCGTGCTCGATCGTCACGGGGAAGGCGGCCGCGTCGGCGGTGGCGGCGGTCGACGCGCTCGGGGTCGAGGCCCCGGTCGGGCCGGTCGAGCAGGCGGCGAGGACGAGGGCGGCTGCGGCGAGGGGGGCGGCGGTGAGCAGCCGGCGACGCGAGGGCACGATGGACTCCAGTCGGGGTGAGGCTTGCCTTACTTAGGTGAGCCTCACCTTAGCGTCACTCGCTGTGCCGCCGTCAACCTCCCCCGCCATCGGGACCGCGCAGGCGCCCCTCCCCCGGCAGTGACCCCGTCGAGTGAACAGAACACGCCGTGCGCGGCGGACCACGGACGGCGTGTTCTGTTCACTCGACGGGTGGGGCGCCTACTCGGGGGCCACCCAGGCCTGCTTCATCGAGAGCTTGCCGCTCGTCTGGAGCAGCGCCCGCCGGTAGAGGCGCTCGGCCACCCGGAGGACGAGCACCGCCGCGGCCACGAGCACGGCGAGGGCGACGACGGCCTCCCACCACTGCGCCGTCCCCTCGAGGACCCGCGTCGGCATGAGCACGGCCGAGAACGGCGGCACGTACGAGGCCACGACCTTCGCCGACCCGTCGAGGAAGAGCGACCCGAAGAACACCGCCATGACGAGCATCGTCAGCGGGGTCGCGGTGCTCTGGACCTCCTCGGTGCGCGAGGCGAGGGCCCCGGCGACGGCCCACAGCGCGGCGAGGGCGACGAAGCCTGCGACGAAGAACACGAGGAACCACACGACCGGCCCGCTGACCGCCGTCACGAGGGACGCGTACGGCGTGAGCGACAGCCCGACGAGCCCGACCCCGGCGTAGAGGACCATCTGGGCGATGGCCAGCACGCTGTTGCCGACGATCTTGCCGATGAGCAGCTGCCGCACCGGGATCGAGGTCGCGATGATCTCGACGATGCGCGACTGCTTCTCCTCGACCACGCTGTTGGCCAGCGTGATGCCGAAGGTCAGCGTCGCGATGTAGAAGAGGAAGGCGAACGCGAACGCCACGCCCTGCGCGAGGCCGGCCTTCTCGGCGTCGCCGGTGAGCAGCGAGGTCGTCACCCGGCTGCCGGCCTCGAGCCGCTCGACGCTCGTCCCGAGCTCGCCGGCCTGCTGCTCGAGCGTCGCCTGCCGGACGACCTCCTGCGTGACCCGGGTCAGGTCGTCCTGCGACTCGGTGTCGGAGGTCAGCACCCACCCGCCGTCGACGCGGTGCAGCCAGGCGTCGGCGTCACCGGACGTCACGAGCGCGCGGGCGGCGGCGTCGTCGGCCACGGGGTCGACGCCCACCTCCACCTTGTCGTCGATGCCGGTCGCGGACGACGCGAGCCGGTCGGCCATCGCCCGGTCGGCGCTCGTCGCGGCGACCGTGTAGGTGCTCGTGCGCTCGGCGCTCCAGGCCTGCCAGCCCATGAACGCGGCGATGAGCACGAGGGTCACGACGGTGCCGATGACGAACGCGCGGTCGGTCAGCTTGACGACGACCTCGCGGCGGGCGACGAGCGTCCACGCCGCGCGGCCGGCGACCGGCTCGTCGGTGACGGAGGTCTGCGGGGGCGTCAGCGTCGTGGTCATCAGGCGGCCACCTCTCGGTAGATGTCGGCCAGGGCCGGTCGGACGGGGGCGAACTCGTGGACGGCGCCGCGCCCGGCGGCCTCGCGCAGCACGGCCTGCTCGGCGCCCTCCTCGAGGACCTCGACGAGGGCGGTGCGGCCGTCGACGTCGACGACGTGGATGCCGCGCACCTCGCGCACCCAGCCGGCGTCGCGGTCGAGGCTCAGTCGGTAGCGGACGGGACCGCGCGAGCGCAGCTCGTCGGCGCCCCCGGAGGCGACGACGCGCCCCCGCGAGAGGATGACGAGGCGGTCGCAGAGGCGCTCGACGAGGTCGAGCTGGTGGCTCGAGAACAGCACCGGCACACCGGTGCTCGCGTGCTCGCGCAGCATGTCGGCCATCGAGTCGACGGCCGTCGGGTCGAGGCCGGAGAACGGCTCGTCGAGGATGAGCGCCGTCGGCCGGTGGAGCAACGCGGCGACGACCTGCACCTTCTGCTGGTTGCCGAGGCTCAGCTCCTGGAGCCGGTCGCCCGCACGGCCGTCGAGCCCGAACCGCTCGAGGTGCTCCTGCGCCGCACCGCGCGCCACCGCGGCCTCCATCCCCTTGAGCTGGGCGAGGTAGACGAGCTGGTCGAGGACGCGCTGCTTGGGGTAGAGGCCGCGCTCCTCCGGCATGTACCCGAAGCGCCGCTGGTCCTGCGCGGTCACCGGGCGGCCGCGCCAGCGCACCTCCCCCCCGTCGATGCCGAGGACGCCCATGACCATCCGCATGGTCGTCGTCTTGCCCGCCCCGTTGCCGCCGACGAAGCCGGTGAGGATGCCGTCGCGGACGTCGAAGCTGACGCCGTCGACGGCGGTCGTGTCACCGAAGCGCCGGGTGAGTCCCTTGATCTCCAACATGCCTCCGACGCTAGGCGCCCGCGGCCGTCGGCGGATCCCCCCGTGGGTGGGTTCAGCCCTCCGCCGGGGTGATGAGGCCCGCCTCGTGCGCGAGGACGACGGCCTGCACGCGGTCGCGCAGCTGGAGCTTGGCGAGGCAGTTCGACACGTGCGTCTTGACCGTCGCCTCCCCGAGGAAGAGCGTGCGCGCGATCTCGCCGTTCGACAGGCCGCGCCCGACGAGGACGAGCACCTCGCGCTCGCGCTCGGTCAGCCGGTCCAGGCCCGGCGGGTCGGGGCGGCGCGGGGCCGGGCGCTCGCTCGTCATCCGCTCGATGACCCGGCGCGTCACCTCCGGCGCGAGGATGCCCGAGCCGGAGCCGACGACGCGCACGGCCTCGACGAGCTGCTCGGGCTCGGCGTTCTTGAGGAGGAAGCCGCTGGCCCCGGCGTCGAGCGCGTCGAAGAGGTAGTCGTCGCGGTCGAACGTCGTGAGGACGACGACCCGGCCGAGGTCCTCGGCGACGATCCGCCGCGTCGCCTCGATGCCGTCGAGCACGGGCATCTGCACGTCCATGAGGACGACGTCGGGCCTGGTCTCGCGGGCGACGACCACGGCCTCGGCACCGTTCGCGGCCTGGCCGACGACCTCGAGGTCGTCCTCGACCGAGAGCATCATCGTGAAGCCCGAGCGGACCATCGCGTGGTCGTCGACGAGGAGCACCCGCAGCGGTGCGGCGGCGTCGGTCGCGTCCGTCGGGCCGGTCTCGCCGCTCACTGCTCCACCACCTCGGCGTCGGGCAGGCCGTCCGGGCTGTCGGGGACGCCCGGCGCCGCCTCGCGCCACGGGTAGCGGGCCCGGACCCGGTAGCCGCCCGTCGGCCGCGGGCCGATCTCGACGGTGCCGCGGTGCGAGGCCGTCCGCTCGCGGATGCCGAGCTGACCGAGGCCGCTGCCGGAGGTGCCGGCGCGCGGGCGGCCGTCGTCGACGACCTCGACCTCGGCGAACCCCGCGACGTCGTCGAGCCGGACGACGACCGAGACGCGCGTGGCCGTCGAGTGCTTCTCGACGTTGGTCAGCGCCTCCTGCACCGTGCGGTGGATGGAGTGGGCCAGCGGCGTGCCGAGCCGGGACGCGGCCCCGGGCCGGGCCTCGACGACGTCGAGCGCCACCCGGCGACCCGGGGTCGAGCAGGCCGCGACGAGGTCGGGCAGCTGGGCGAGGCCCGGCTGGGGCGCGCGCCCGGGGCCGGCGTCGTCCGACGCGGCGCCCGGCCGCTCGACCTCGCGCAGCGTGCCGAGGAGGCCACGCATCGACGTCACCGCCTCCCGCGAGGAGCCCTCGATGCCGGCGAGCGCCGTCCGCGTGGCCTCCGGGTCGCGGTCCATGACCCGCCGGGCGGCCGCGGCCTGGATGCCGATGACCGACACGTGATGGGCGACGACGTCGTGCAGCTCGCGCGCGATGCGCAGCCGCTCCTCGGTGACGGCGCGCTGGCGCAGCGCCTCGGTCTGGGCCGTGATGGTGGCCGCCTGCCGCTCGAGCACCGCGCGGTCGCGCGCCGAGCGCCACTGCAGCTGGCCGATGACGACCGCCCCGCCGAAGTACACGACGTTGATGACGAGGGTGAGCAGGACCGCCGCGGGGATCTGCCCGAGGACCCCGTAGCGCTCGCCCGCGGTGGCCTCGTCGACGTAGTCCTGCGCCGCGTTGCCGAGGGCGAACTGCAGCGCGATCCACATGAACATCACGACGACGATGACCCCGACGACGACGAGCATCCAGCGCCGGTCGCGCGCCCACGCCACCCCCGACATGAGGGCGACGAAGTAGATGACCTGCATCGTGAACTGGCCCATGACCATCGGCATCGTCACGCCGACGACGATCATGTGGACGGCGGCGAGCGCGGCGACGGTGACCGGCCAGCGCCGCCGGCCGACGAGCAGCCCGGCACCGGTGGCGACGGCGAGCCACTGCACCCACCACGGGGCGCCGGTCTCACGGAGCACGCCGACGCTGCGGACGAGCTCGAGCGCGACGAGGCCGAAGACCCCGATGGCGACCGCCCAGGCGACATCGGCGCGGCCGACGGGCGGTCGCGGCCGCTGCCACGTCTCGTCGGCCCCGAACCACCCGGCGACGCGGGCGAGGACGGGTCGCGCGGGCTGCGCGGAGCGCACGGGGCTGGGCATGGCGACCAGCCTAGGTCGGGGCCGCGGTGTGCGGCCTCCCCCGCGAGGGGGAGCCGACCTCGGCCCACCGGACTAGGGTGCGGCGGTGGCCACCGCCGAGGAGATCGCGTCCTTCCCCGACGACACCCCGCCCCCCGGCGCCTCGCCGTGGGTCGCCGGAGGGCCGTCCCCGATGGTCGCCGTCGTCGACCCGGATCCGGCCTGGCCGGCGTCGTTCGAGCGGCTCGACGGCCTCGTCCGCGACGCGCTCGGGCCCCGGGTCCTGCAGCTGGACCACATCGGCTCGACATCGGTCCCCGGCCTGCCCGCCAAGCCCGTCATCGACCTCGACCTCGTCGTCGCGGACCCCGACGACGAGGAGCACTACGTCCCCGCGCTGGAGGCGCCGGCTTCGTCCTCTGGGTGCGCGAGCCGTGGTGGGACGGCCACCGCCTGCTGCGGCACGCCGACCCGGCGGCCAACCTCCACGTGTTCGGGCCCGACAGCGCCGGCCCGTGGCGCGACCGCGTCTTCCGCGACTGGCTGCGCGCGCACGACGACGACCGCGACCGCTACGCCGCCGTCAAGCGCGAGGCGTCCGACGCCGCGGTCGGGGCCGGCGAGCACGCGATGCAGTACAACGCCCGCAAGCAGGAGGTCCTGCGCGACATCGCGCGCCGGGCCTTCGCCGCCGCCGGGCTGCCCGTGCGCTGACGCCGTCGCCGCCGTCCACGGGATCGGGCCGCTAGCGTGTCGATCCCGGCGCGGCTCGCTCGTCATCGGGACGTGGGACGGCTCGACGGGCGGGCCGCCGTGACGGAAGGACGAGTGATGGCCGAGTACCTCCTGTACTTCAACCAGCAGTGGGTCGGGGAGCACCCCGCCGAGTGGTTCGCGTCGAGGGCCCCCCTCGCCCTGGCCGTCGTCGACGAGATGCGCGCCGCCGGCGTCTACGTCTTCGCGGGCGGCCTCGAGGAGGACGCCCCGGTCTACTCCGTCGACCCGACGGTCGGCGACGAGGTGGTCGTCACCGACGGCCCGTACGTCGAGACGCAGGAGTTCCTCGGCGGGTTCGCGGTCGTCGACGTGCCCGACGACGCGGCCGCCCGGGAGTGGGGCGCCCGCATCTCCGCGGCCTGCGGCTGGCCGCACGAGATCCGGCGGTTCGGCAGGAACCCGGACCTCCCGGCCTGACCGGCCGGGGTGGCCGGGGCGGGGCGGGTCAGCGGACGGGCGTCAGGACGTCGAGGCCGACGACCGGCCGCAGCGCCTCGGGGACGACGACCGACCCGTCGGCCTGCTGGTGGTTCTCGAGGATGGCGACGAGCCAGCGCGTCGTGGCGAGCGTGCCGTTGAGCGTGGCCGCCACCTCGTTGCCCGCCTCGCCCCGGAAGCGGGTGTTGAGGCGGCGCGCCTGGAAGGTCGTGCAGTTCGAGGTCGAGGTCAGCTCGCGGTAGCGGCCCTGCGTGGGCACCCATCCCTCGCAGTCGAACTTGCGCGCGGCCGGCCCACCGAGGTCGCCGGCGGCGGTGTCGATGACCCGGTAGGGCACCTCGACGAGCGCGAGCATCTCCTTCTCGAGGGCGAGCAGGCGCTCGTGCTCGGCGGCGGCGTCCTCGGGACGGCAGTAGACGAACATCTCGATCTTGTTGAACTGGTGCACGCGGATGATGCCGCGGGTGTCCTTGCCGTACGAGCCGGCCTCCCGGCGGTAGCAGGTCGACTGCCCGGCGTAGCGGACCGGCCCGGCCGACAGGTCGACGACCTCGTCGGCGTGGAAGCCCGCGAGCGCGACCTCCGAGGTTCCGGTCAGGTAGAGGTCGTCGGCCTCGAGCCGGTAGACCTCGTCGGCGTGGTGGTCGAGGAAGCCGGCGCCGGCCATCACCTCGGGCTTGACGAGCGTCGGGGTGATGAGGGGCACGAACCCGAGGCCGATCGCCTTCTGCATCGCGAGGTGCAGCAGGCCCATCTCGAGCCGCGCGCCGACGCCCTTGAGGAAGTAGAAGCGCGAGCCGGCGACCTTGGCGCCACGCTCCATGTCGAGCGCGTCGAGGCCCTCGGCGAGCGCGAGGTGGTCCTTCGGCTCGAAGCCCTCGGCCCCGAAGTCGCGGGGCGTCCCGACCTCCTCGAGCACGACGTAGTCGTCCTCGCCGCCGGCCGGCACCTCGGGCTCGACGACGTTGCCCATCGTGCGCATCAGCGCGTCGAGCTCGGTCTGGGCGTCGTCGGCCGCGGCCGAGAGCGCCTTGACCTCGGCGGCGATCTCCTTGGTGCGGGCCAGGAGCGCCTGCTTCTCGTCGCCCTGGGCGCGGGCGACGTCCTTGCCCATCGACTTCTGCTCGGCGCGCAGCCGCTCGTAGGCGGTGAGCGAGGAGCGGCGGCGCTCGTCGGCGGCGAGCACGGCGTCGACGACGCCGTCGTCCTCACCGCGGGCGCGCTGGCTCGCGCGCACCGTGTCGGGGTCCTCCCGGAGCAGCCTGATGTCGATCACGTCGGCGAGTCTAACGACGCGGTCGGGGGCGCCTCCGCCGTGTTTCCCGGCGCCGGCCACGCCCGGCTCAGTCGGGGCGGCCGGTGACGAGCAGGCCGGTGCCGAGGCCGACCATCATGAGCCCGCCGACGCCACCGACCCGCTCCATCCGGCGCGGGGACGACGCGAACCACTCGCGGAACCGCGAGGCGGCGAGCGCCACCGCGCCGTCCCCCGCCAGCGCGACGACCGCGAAGACGGCGCCGAGGACGAGGAGCTGGAGCGCGACCGGGCCCGTGCGGTCGACGAACTGCGGCAGCAGCGCCATGAAGAACACGAGCGACTTCGGGTTGGTGACGCCGACGACGTAGCCCGCCCGGACCGCGTGCGAGGCCGGCGCGGCCGGCAGCCCGGACGACAGCGCCGCCGCGAAGTCGCGGCGGTGGCGGACCGACTGGACGCCGAGGTGCACCAGGTAGCCGGCGCCGACGAGCTTCAGCCCCGTGTAGACGGCCGCGCTCGAGGCGACGAGGGGACCGAGACCGACGGCGATCGCGACGATCTGGGTGAGGATGCCACCCGCGTTCCCCAGCACGGTGAGCAGCGCGGCGCGGCGCCCCGCCGCGAGGGCGCGGCCGATGGTGAAGAGCACCGACGGTCCCGGGATCGCGACGATGACGACCGAGGCGAGGGCGAAGGCGAGGACGGTGGCGGCGGACGGCACGCGCCCAGTGTGGCGCCGTGAGGACGGGGGCCGCACCCAGGCCGTCGCGGAGCCGCTCGTCGTCCACCGCGTCGGTGACGCCCGCACCCGCCGGGTCGCCGTCCGCGAGCTGCTCGACCGGGTCGCCCTGCCGGTCGCGCTCGCGGAGCGCCGCCCGCACGAGCTGTCGGGCGGGCAGCGTCAGCGCGTGGCCATCGCCCGCGCCCTGGCGCTCGACCCGCGCCTCGTCGTCATGGACGAGGCCGTCAGCGCGCTCGACGTCCTCGTCCAGGAGCAGGTCCTGGACCTCATGGTCCGGCTCCAGGAGGAGCTCGGGCTGTCCTACCTGTTCATCACCCACGACCTGGCCGTCGTGCGACTGGTGGCGCACCGGGTCTACGTGATGAAGGACGGCCGGATCGTCGAGCACGGGGACCCGGAGGCGTTGTTCGCGGACCCGCGCGAGGACTACACGCGCCGGCTGCTGGACGCGATCCCCGGCCGCTCGCTCGCCCGCTCCTGACCTCGCCCGACCACGGCCACGAAGGCGACGAGCAGCGCCCGGGCGGCCGCCTCCGACGCGGGCTCGGCGGCGCGGGCGGCGGCCCGCAGCGCGTCGAGGTCGAACCCCTCGGCCGCGACCCGGCTGGCGTCCCAGCGCTCGAGGCGTTCGGCCGAGGCCTCGGGGTGGAACTGCACGCCCCAGGCGGCGGCGCCGACCCGGAAGGCCTGGTGCGGGCAGGTGTCGGAGGCCGCGAGGTGCACGGCCGCCTCGGGTAGCGCCGTCACCTCGTCCCGGTGGTTCTGGATCGCCGGGAAGGTGTCCGGGAGGCCGCCGAACAGCGCGTCACCGGTGGCCGCGGGCGTGCGCCGGACGACGACCGACCCCCGCTCGGGGCGCCCCGAGTCGGCCATGACCCGGCCGCCGGCGACGAGCGCGAGGAGCTGGGCGCCGAGGCAGATGCCGAGCAGCGGCGTGCCGTCGTCGAGGCAGGCGGCCGCGAGCCGGCGCTCGGCCGGCAGCCAGGGGGCGCGCTCGTCGGCGTCCGGCATGAAGCCGCCGCCGAGGAGCAGCACGCCGTCGAGACCCTCCGTCGTCGCCGGCACGGACAGGCCGTCGACGACCCGCAGCCGCACCCCGGCCTCCTCGAGCCAGGCCCCGAAGCGCCCGGGGCCGCTGTCGGGGTCGTTGACGACGACGAGGACGAGTGGGGTGTCACGGACCTCAGGTCGCACGGGCCATCCCGTCCGGTCCGCCCGGCCCGCCGGGGCGCCCCCCGCCCTCGGCGGCCGCCTCGTCGCGCCGGCGCTCCAACCAGCGCATGGCGGGGGTGGCGAGGACGCCGTGGACGACGACCGAGAGGGCCACGGTGAACCCGACGGCCGACCACAGCCAGCGCTCCTCGGTGAAGCGCGCGTGGCCGAGCGCGAAGGCGAGGTAGTAGAGGGAGCCGATGCCCCGGACCCCGAAGAAGCCGATGACGAGCCGCTCCGGCACGCTGAGGCACGCGGTGCGGGTGCCCTTGCGGTGGCCGAGGAAGGACACGTAGCCGGCGACCGGCCGGATGACGAAGACGAGGAGCATCCCGACGAGGACGCCGCGCCAGTCGAGGTTGGCGAGCAGCCCGGTCGTGATCGCGAAGCCCAGCCCGAGCAGCATGACGAGGGTGAGCAGGGTCTCGAGCCGCTCGACGACGTCGTGCATGTGCCGGTGGTACTGGTCGTGGCGCTCGAAGGAGCGGATGGTCATCGCGCAGGCGAAGACCGCGAGGAAGCCGTAGCCGTGCGCGAACTCGGCCGCGCCGTAGGCGAGGAGGAGGGCCGAGAGGGCGAGGAGCGGCTCACCGACCTCGGCCAGCCGCAGCGAGCGGCGCGAGGCCCGGAAGGCCAGCCGGGCCAGCACCCAGCCGACGAGGCATCCGACCGCGATGCCGACGACGACCTTCCCCACGAGCTCCCAGCCGACCCAGCGCAGCACGCCGCCGGCCGGGGCCGCGCCGGCGAGGAAGATCGCCGCCCAGACGAACGGGAACGCGAGGCCGTCGTTGAGCCCGGCCTCGCTCGTCAGCGCGAACCGCACCTCGTCGTCCTCGTCGAGGTCGTCGTCGTCCCCCTCGAGGGTGGGCCCCTCGACCTGGACGTCCGAGGCGAGGACGGGGTCGGTCGGCGCCAGCGCCGCCCCGAGCAGCAGGGCCGCGGGGAACGCCACCCCGAGCGGACCGAAGGCCAGCAGGGCGACCGCGCCGATGGTCAGCGGCATCGCGATGCCGAGCAACCGCCACGTCGGCTCCCAGGAGGCCCAGGACGCGCGCAGCCGCGGCCGCAGCGGGCGGTCGAGCGCGAGCCCGACGCCCATGAGCGCGACGAGCACGGTGAACTCGGCGAGGTGCTCGATCCACGGGCGCAGCGCCACGGGGTCGATGACGACGTCACCCGAGACCGCGGTCGTCCCCACGAGGAGCCCGACCGCCACGAGGACCATCGGGGCCGAGAGGGCCCAGCGGTGCAGGGCCTGCGGGAGGACGGCCGCGAGGAGGAGCGCCCCGCCCAGCAGGACGTAGACGAGCTCGGGACTCACGGGAGGGCGACCCCGACGTCCACGAGGTGGTGCGCGAGGTCGTGCAGGCCGTAGCGGCCGAAGGACAGGGTCGTGAACCGGGCGCCGTCGGAGCGGGTGGCGGTCCGTGACCACGCGACGTCCTCGACGCCGGCGAACCGGTCGGCGAGGCCGGCGGCGGCCTCTCGCAGCTCCACGGAGACGGTGGCCGGCTCCTGCTCGCCGTAGCGCTCGGCGACGGCGGTGGCGTCCTGGTACCAGTTGCCGAACGTCGGGTCGTCCTGCGTGAGGATGCCCTCCAGCCGCTGGTCGAACAGGCGGCAGACGTCGCGCACGTGGCAGGCGTACTCGAGCGGCGACCACGTGGCCGGGTCCGGCCGGACGGCGGCGTCGGGACGCTCGAGCACCGACGGCCACGGGTCCGTGAAGGCGGTCAGCAGCCGGGCGATGTCGTCGGAGGCGACGGCCCGCGGGTCGAAGCCGCAGTCGGGGCACGGGCGCTCGAGCACCCACGTCCAGTCCTTGGTGTCGGGCACCAGGGCGGCGTCGGCGTTCTCGGTCATCCCCGCAGACTACGGGCGTGCCGGGCCTCCTGTACCTTCCGGTGTGTGTCTGGCGAAGCGTGGACCTGGGTCGGCGTCGCGGTGGCGGTGCTCTTCGCCGTCGTCGGCGTCTACCTCGTGCTGTCCGCGCGCGAGCCGGGGCGGCACGTCGCGGCCCAGCGCCCCTCGCGTGACAGCTTCCGCGGGGTCGACGACGCCCCGCCGCCGCGCAAGCGGGTGGCCGTCGTCGTCAACCCGACGAAGTTCGACGACCTCGACGCCGTCCGCGCCACCCTCGCCCGCGTCTGCGAGGCGCAGGACTGGGCCCCGCCGGAGCTGCACGAGACGACCGTCCACGACGTCGGGTTCGGCCAGACCCGCGAGGCCCTCGCGAGCGGGGTCGACCTCGTCTGCGCGCTCGGCGGCGACGGCACCGTCCGCGCCGTCGCCCAGGAGATGGTCGGCTCCGGCGTCCCGCTCGGGCTGCTGCCCGGCGGCACCGGCAACCTCCTCGCCCGCAACCTCGAGATGCCCGTCGACGACCTCGAGCGCGCGATGGTCGTCGCCCTCACCGGGCGCAACCGGCACGTCGACGCCGCCTGGCTGACCCTCGACCCCGAGGACCTCGAGCTCGAGGAGGGCGCCGGCGAGGGCTCGAGCGCCGGCGCGCAGCGGCACGCCTTCTTCGTCATGGCCGGGATGGGCCTCGACGCCGCGATCATGGACTCGACGTCCGAGCAGCTGAAGTCGCGGATCGGCTGGGGCGCGTACGTCCCGGCGGGCCTGCGCCACATGCTCACCGAGCGCTTCAAGGTCACGCTGACCGTCGACGGCGGCCCACCGGCCACGCAGCGGGCGCGGATGGTCGTCATCGGCAACTGCGGCAAGATCACCGGCGGCATCGACCTGCTCCCCGACGCCGAGCCCGACGACGGCATGCTCGACGTCATCGTCCTGGCGCCCCGCGGGGTGGCTGCGTGGGCGTCGGTCGCGGCGCGCGTCATCACCCGCAGCGACCGGACCAACGCCAACCTCGCGCGGCACAAGTGCCAGACGGCGACCGTGCAGGTCGACGAGCCGCAGCGGGTCCAGGTCGACGGCGACATCATCGGCGAGGCGAGCCGCCTCTCGGTCGAGGTGCAGCCGCGCGTGCTCGTCGTCCGCACCGAGAACGGGCGGCCGGCCGGCGCCTGACCCGAGATCGCCGGCTGCGGCCGGCGCCGGACGGCGCTCAGCCCCTCGTGTGCTCGCGCCAGGTGCGCTCGAACGGCAGCCGCCACGTGAAGGGCGCGATGAGCTGGTGGATCTGGTTCGGGCCCCACGTCCCCTGCGCGTACGGGTGCACCGGCGGCGGGTTGTCGAGGATCGGCTGGCTGATCTCCCAGAGCCGCTCGATGCCGGTCGCCGACGTGAAGAGGGTCCGGTCGCCGCGGGCCGCGTCGTAGATGAGCCGCTCGTACGCCTCGAGCACCGCGCCGGCCCAGCTCGTCTCCTGCATCGAGAACTGCATGGAGAGCTTGTCGAGCCGGAAGCCCGGGCCGGGCCGCTTGCCGTAGAAGGACAGGGACATCCGGGACCGGTCCGCGAGGTCGAAGGTCAGGTGGTCCGGCCCCTGGTCGCCGACGCCCGAGCCCTTCGGGAACATCGACTGCGGGGGCTCCTTGAAGGCGATGGAGATGATCCGCGCGCCCTCGGCCATCCGCTTGCCGGTGCGCAGGTAGAACGGCACCCCCGCCCAGCGCCAGTTGTCGACGTAGCACTTGAGCGCGACGAAGGTCTCGGTGTCGGAGTCCGCCGCCACCCCGGGCTCCTGGTGGTAGCCGGTGTACTGCCCGCGCACGACGTCGGACGGCATGATCGGCTGCATCGAGCGGAAGACCTTGTTCTTCTCGCGGCTGATGGCCAGCGGCTCCAGCGCCGTCGGCGGCTCCATCGCGGTGAAGGCGAGGATCTGGAAGAGGTGTGTGACGACCATGTCGCGGTAGGCGCCCGTCGCCTCGTAGAAGTCGGCGCGCTGGCTGAGGCCGAGCGTCTCGGGGACGTCGATCTGGATGTGGGAGATGTTGTTCCGGTGCCAGATCGGCTCGAAGAGGCCGTTGGCGAAGCGGAACGCGAGGATGTTCTGCGCCGGCTCCTTGCCGAGGAAGTGGTCGATCCGGAAGATCTGGTCCTCGTCGAACACCTCGTGCAGCTGGGCGTTGAGCGCGACGGCGCTCGCGTGGTCGTGGCCGAAGGGCTTCTCCATGACGACGCGGCTGCGCTCGACGAGCCGGGCGTCGGCGATGGTCTGCACGGCCGCGAGCGCCGCCTTGGGCGGGACCGCGAGGTAGTGCAGTCGCAGCTCGACCTCGCCGGGCAGCTGCTTCTCGGCCCGCCCGACGGCCTCGGCGAGCGCGTCGGGCCCGGCCGAGAGCGGGACGTAGTCGAGCCGCTGGACGAACTCGCGCCAGTCGGCCTCGTCGATGTCGCGGGTGCTGTGCTCGCGGATCGCGGTGTGGGCGAAGGCGCGGAACTCGTCCGGCGACTTGTCGTCGAGCGAGGTGCCGACGACACGCAGGTCGTCGAGCAGGCGCGACTGGAAGAGGTGCAGCAGCCCGGGGATGAGCTTGCGCTGCGCGAGGTCGCCGGTGGCGCCGAAGAGGATGACGGTCGTGGGCGCGGTCATGGTCCCACCCTGTCGCCCGAGGCGGCCCGACACCAGCGTTTGCGCATTTCCATTGGTGCGGAATATATTTCGTCAGGAGGGGAGTTCTCCCCATCGCAGCCGGCGGTGGCCGTCGGTAGCGTCCTGACCGGAGGCGGGTCCGCGCCGGCGCAGGGGCCCACGCGGCCTCGCCTCCCGGTCAGAGGTCACCGCCCCGGACCGACGGGCGCCGGCCCTCCTGCCGTCTCGTCAGCGGCCGCGCGGGGTCGCGAGCGCGATCTCCTCGGCGCTCGGGGTGCGCTGCTCGCGGGCCTCGGGCGGGAGGCAGTCGACGATCGCCGCCATGATCCTCTTCGTGTCGGCCGCGGGGGTGCCCCCCAGCCCCTCGACCGGCTCGCCGACCCGTACGCGGACCGTCGGCGGGTCGGTGAGCGCGAGCATCCGCGGGGTGGCCGAGCTGCGCGGCCACACCTTCTCGCTGCCCCAGATCCCGAAGGGGATGACGGGGGCGCCGGTCGCGGCGGCGAGCCGGGCGGCGCCGGTGCGCCCCTTGAGGACCGGGTCGTAGAACCGCTCGCCGCGCGGGATGGTGCCCTGGGGCAGGAGGCAGACGAGCTCGCCGGCCTCGAGCGCGACGGCCGCGGTCTCGAAGGACTCCTGCCCACCGCCGGCGCGGTCGACGGGGATGCCGCCGAGGGCGGTCGCGAGCGCCCCGACGACCGGGACGTCGAAGAGCTCCTTCTTCGCGAGGATGCGCCCCGTGCGGCCGGTGCGGCGCATCATCTGGATCATCGCGGGGATGTCGAAGTAGCTGCGGTGGTTGCCGACGAGGATGGCCGGCCCGGTGCGCGGGATGTTCTCGGTGCCGCCGACGTCGAAGCGCGCGTACGGCGTGAGCAGCGGGGGGCTCGCGAGGAACAGCAGCCGCTGGAGCTCGACCCCGAGGACCGGGATCTTGACGACTCCGGGCGAGACGTCGAAGTGCACGATGGGCCACCCCCGGGCGAGCGCGTAGACGGTGAGCCGCGGGTCGGGGTTGACCGCGGCCGGGGTGCCGACCGCCGAGAGCAGCGGCAGGTCGTAGATCGAGTCGGAGTAGGCGAAGGACTCGGCGAGGTCGATGCCCTCGCGCGCGGCCCACGCGCGCACCGCGTCGAGCTTGCCGCGCGACCAGACGAACGGCCCCTCGAGGTCGCCGCTGAAGCGCCCGTCCTCGGTCAGGGCGTACCGGGTCGCGACGACGTGGTCGACGCCGAGCCGGTCGGCGAGCGGGCGGACGAGGTGCTCCGGCGTCGTCGTCGCGAGGACGACGGGGCGGCCCGCGGCGCGGTGCTGCTCGATGAGCGCGAGCGCGAACGGGTGGATGACCGCGGAGATCGTCTCCGCCGCAGCGGTGGCCGCCGCGTCGAACGCGTCCCCGGCGCGGCCGCGCGCGACGAGCGTGGCCTGGCGGGCCAGGGCGATGCTCGGCAGGGTCTCGCCGATGAGGTCGAAGGCCTTGAAGAGCAGACCCTCACCGGGCAGGCGCCGGCTGACGACGCCGAGGTCGTACATCGCGCGCGAGAGCAGCGGCCCGGTGCCGCCCTGCAGGAGGGTGCGGTCGAGGTCGAAGATCGCCGCGCCAGCCATGGTCGCAGGCTACCGGGCGGCATCATGGGGGGATGGCGGACGGCGAGGGGCTCACGGCGTTCGTCCTCGGCGGGGGCGGCGTCCTCGGGGCCACGCAGGTCGGGATGGTCCGCGCGCTGGCCGACGCCGGTGTCGTGCCCGACCTCGTCCTCGGGACGAGCATCGGGGCGCTCAACGGGGCGTTCGTGGCCGCCGACCCGACGCCCGCCGGGGCGGGCCGGCTGGCCGAGGTCTGGGAGGCGGTCGTCCGCGAGGGGGTGTTCGTCGAGAACCCGGTGCGTCAGGCGGCGCGGGCGGCCCGGTCGCGCACCCACCTGCTGTCGAACGCGCCCTTGCGGCACGTCATCGACACCTACCTGCCGGTGTCGACGTTCGAGGAGCTGGCGGTGCCGTTCCAGTGCGTCGCGGCTCGCATCGAGGACGCGAGCGCCGCGTGGTTCGACGCCGGGCCGCTGACGTGGCCGGTCGTCGCGTCGTGCTCGGTGCCGGGACTCTTCCCGCCGGTCGTCATCGACGGGTGGTCGCACCTCGACGGCGGTCTCGTGCACTCGATCCCCGTGGGTCGGGCGCTGGCGCTCGGGGCGACCCGGGTGTTCGTCCTCCAGGTCGGGCGCGTCGAGCAGCCGCTGGCGCCGCCGCGCCGGCCGTGGGAGGTCGGGACGGTGGCGTTCGAGATCGCCCGCCGCCACCGGTACGTCCACGAGATGGCGTCGGTCCCGGCCGAGGTCGAGACCCACGTCCTGCCGAGCGGGGCCGAGTCGACCCCCAGCGTGTCGCTGCGCGCGGCCCGGTCCTCCCGGATGCGCGAGCGGGAGCGGCAGGCCTTCGAGGCGTCGGCGGCGTACCTGGCCGCGCTCTGACGGGGCACCCGCCGGAGGCCCTGTCCCGCAGCGGGACCTGGCCCTAGGCTCGCGGGCATGGGCGCTCGAGGCATCCCCCCGCCGCCACGGGCGGTCCGCCGCGTGCTGGCGCCGCTCTGGCCGCTCGTCGGCCTCGTCGTCACCGGGCTGATGGTGCCGGTCGTCGTGGCCGGGGCCCTGCACTCGCTCGTCGACCGGCGCGCGCGGCTGTTCCGCTGCGCCTGCCTCGCCGTCCTGCTCATGTGGGTCGACATCCGGATGCTCGTGCGCTGCTGGGTGCTCGGGGCGGAGCCCCACGACGACCGGGCCCCGGAGTGGCGCGAGGCGCACGAGCGGCTGCTGTCCGACGCGCTCGACTCCCTGATGTTCTACACGCGGCGCTGGCTGGGGCTCGAGGTCCGGCTGACCGACCGGATGCACTTCGGCACCGCGGGGCGTCCGCTCCTCGCCCTCGCGCGGCACGCGGGGCCGTTCGACTCGCTGGCCGTCGCCTGGCTGCTGGCCCGGACCGCCGGCCGGCTGCCGCGGATCGTCCTCGCCGAGGCGCTGCGGTGGGACCCCGGGGTCGACACGATCCTCACCCGCCTCGACTCGTTCTTCGTCCCGTCGGCCGGGGAGGACCGGCTGGCCGGTGTGCGCGGGATGGCCGGCACCCTCGGCGACGACGACGTCCTGCTCATCTTCCCCGAGGGCCAGAACTGGACCCCGTCACGCCGGGCGCACCTCATCGAGCGGCTGCGGCGGCGCGGCGAGCACCGCCGGGCCGCCCGCGCCGAGGCGCTGGTCAACGTGCTCCCGCCGAAGACGCGGGGGGCCTGGGCGGCGCGCGAGGCCCGTCCCGAGGCCGACGTCATGGTCGTGGCGCACGCGGGGTACGGGCAGCTCTCGAGCCCGCGGCTCATCTGGGACGCGATGCCGTTCCGCGACCGGCCCTTCCTCGTGCGGACGTGGACCTGGCGCAGCGAGGACGTGCCGTCCGACCCGGTCGCGTTCGCGGCGTGGCTGGACGCCCGGTGGGACGAGGTGGACGCGTGGGTGACGGCCCACACGGACCCCGGGGGCATCCCGGAGCGGCGTCCCGCGACGGGGTCCGCGACGGGGTCCGCGGCGTTGCCGGACGCGTCGCCGGACGACCCGAGCGGTTCGTCCGGAGGCACCGCCGGCGGAACCGTCGCGCCCTGACGGGCGTCGCACGGGCATGCAGCGCCTGTCCGGTCGCGTGGCCGCCGCCCTCGCCGTCGTCCTGCTCGTCGTCGCGGGGGCGGCGGCCCTACGGCTGCAGGTGGTGGGCGACGGGGGCGACGGCTCGGCCAACGGGTCGCGGACGGTGGGGTCGGTGGACGACCTCGCGGGGCGGTGGGTGGCGGTGAACACCACCGGGGCCCCGGCCCCCGTCGTCCCGCGGACCCTGTCGTTCTCCGTCGACGGGGATCGGCTCACGGTGCAGCCGGGGTGCAACTCCGGCGGGGGGCGCGTGGCGGTGGAGGAGTCTCGGCTGGCCGTCCCGGACGGGCTCGCCGTGACCGAGATGGCGTGCCTGGACGCCGACAGGATGGCGCAGGAGGCGTGGGCGCTCGAGATGCTGTCGTCCCGGCCGCGACTCGAGATCTCGGGCCCGTACCTCTACCTCTACTGGGGCGACGGAGAGCGCTGGTGGCTGGGGATGGAGCGGCAGCCCGCCGGCGCGTGAGCCCCCGACCACCCGACGCCCCCACCCTCCGACCGTCCCGACCCGAGCACCGGGGCGCAGGGACCGCGATCCTGAGAGCGGCCGGTCGAGGTGTGTCCTCCCAGCCTCCTGTCTCCCCGGAAGGTTTACCTTCCACCTCGCAACCATCAGCTTCCCGCCGCAAGGTCAACCTTCCGCGCGCAACCACATCCATGCTGCGCGGAAGGAAGACCTCGCCGGCGCAACCACATGGTTCCCGCGGAGAAGTAAACCTTCCCGGAGCAACCAGACACTTGCGGGGTGAAAGGGAAACGTTCCCTGTGCAACCAGATGCTTGCGGGTGGAAGGTAAACCTTCCGGGGCGCATGGAGGCTGGGAGTCATCCATACCGGGGCCCGCTCTCAGGATCGGCGGCGGTGGGCACGACGGGGCGGGGTCGGGGTCCGGCCTTCGACGGGTCAGGCGCCTCCGGCGCGCAGCCCCTGGATCCACTCTCGGGCCGCGGCGAAGTCGGCGTCGCTCGCGCGCGGCCCGACGGTCGCGGGCTGCCGGTCCGCCCGGGGGTAGGACCCGAGGAAGCGCACCTCGGCGCAGATCCGCTTCAGCCCCATGAGCGCCTCCCCGAGCCGCTCGTCGAGCACGTGACCCTCGACGTCGACGGAGAAGCAGTACGCCCCCATCGACTCCTTGGTCGGCCGCGACTCCAGCCGCGTCATGTTGATGCCCCGCGCCGCGAACTGCTCGAGCAGCTCCAGCAGCCCACCGGCGTGGTCCTCGCGCTGGTAGAGCACGACCGTCGTCTTGTCGGCCCCCGTCGGCGCCGGCATCGCGCCCGGCCGCGCGACGAGCACGAAGCGGGTGACCGCCGACTGCATGTCGCCGATGCCCTCGGCGAGCGTCGACAGCCCGTGCAGCGACGCCGCGGCCGGCGCACACACCGCCGCGTCGAACTGCGGCGAGCCGGCGCCCGCCTGGTCCACCGCACCGGCGCGCCCCTCGTGCACCGCCCCGAGTGTCTCGGCGGCCGACGCCGTCGACAGCGTCGGCACGTACACGGCCTCGGGCAGGTGCGTCGCCATCCAGCCGCGTACCTGGGCCCACGCGTGCGAGTGCGTCCCGACGGCGCGGACGTCGGCGAGCGACACCCCGCCGCGCGCCGCGAGGACGAACCGCACCGGCACGAGCACCTCGCCCGTCACGACGAGGGGGTCGCCGCTGGCCAGGGCGTCGAGCGTCGCCGACACACCTCCCTCGACGGAGTTCTCGATGGGCACCATCGCCCCGTCGACGTCGCCGGCCCGCAGCGCCGAGAGCGCCGCCCCGACCGACCCGAACGCGACGCGCTCCGCCCCGTCGCCGGCGGCCGGCCACGCGTCCAGCGCCATCGAGGTGAACGTCCCCTCGGGTCCGAGGTAGCCGAAGCGGGTGGTCATGGCTGCTCCTTGCCGGTGCGGGCGGCGGCGAGGGCCTGCTGCTCCTCGGGCGAGAGGGTCGCCTCGGACGCACCGCCGACGACCCCCTTCGCGTAGGTGCGCGACTCGCCGCGCGCGTGGATCGAGCTGATGACGAGGCCGTCGCCCCGGTCGTCGACGACGGCCGCGCTGAAGCTCAGCCGGCCGCCCATGTCGCCGAACGCGTCGTAGCGGACCACCGCGACGTGCCGCAGCGCCTGGGCGACCTCGGCCCGCAACGCGCTGACGTCGGTGTCGCCGGCCGGCCGGTGCGCCTCGAGGGCGTCGACCCGCCGGCGCAGCCCGGCCGTCCGCACGAGGAGGAGCACGACGAGCGCGACCGCGGCGAGGAGCAGCAGCGCGGGAACCGCGAGCAGCAGCGCCTCCGCCGGTCCGATGTCGAGCATGCCCTCAGGCTAGGGCCGGGGACGACGGCCGCGCCTCGACGTCCGGGTCCGCACCGGCGCCGGCGCCCGCCCCAGTTTCCCGGTCCCGCCGACGGGCGCTCCACCACAGCAGCGCCAGGCACGCCAGCCCACCGGCGACGTCGGCGTTCTGCAGCATCCGCCCCGGCCACTGCGGCCAGTCCCGCTGCGCGAGCCAGTCGATGCCCCACCACGGCAGGCGCAGCGTGAAGAAGACCGTGACGGCCGCCGCGGCCCACAGCCGGTGCCGCTCCTCCCACGGCCGGGCCCCGAGCAGCGCCAGCACGACGACGACGACCCAGTGGTAGTGGTGCACCCACGACACCGGCGACACGAGGCACGCGACGATGCCGACGACCGCGAGCTCGCCGACGGGGTCGCCGGCGCGGTACATCCGGGCGGCCAGCCGGAACCCCACCCACGCGATGCCGGCCACGACGACCAGCCAGATCACGGTGCCGGGCAGCCCCTCCGGGCCGAGGCGCAGCAGGAAGCCGCGCACCGACTGGTTGGCCGTCCCCGCGTTCGGCCCGAGCCGCGTGGGGTCGCGCAGCGCGAAGGTCCAGTACGTCCACGAGGTGCCGGGCAGGACGGCGGCCGCGAGCAGCGTCGCGACGGCGGCGGACGCGACGGCGGTCGCCGCCTCCTTCCAGCGCCGGGTCAGGAGGAAGTGGACGACGAAGACCCCCGGCGTCAGCTTGACCGCCATGGCCAGCCCGATGAGCGCGCCCTTGGGCAGCCAGCGCGCGAGGCGCGGTCGGGGCTCGACGAGGTCCATGACGCAGGCGAGGACGATGAAGGCGTTGACCTGCCCGAACCGGATGCCGTCGCCGACGGGGTGCAGCCAGAGCATCGGCGCCGTGAGGGCCGCGAGCGCCAGCGGCAGCCACGACCCGGAGCGGGCCAGCAGCGCCCGGCCGGCGTACCAGACGATGGCCGTCGTCGCGACGACCTGCATCGCCGTCCAGAGCCAGCCGACGACACCGAACGGGATGAGCGCCAACGGGATCCCGAGGAACGCCGCGAACGGCGGGTAGGTGAACGGCAGCAGCTGCGGCGCCTCTGTCATCGCCGAGTAGACCGGGCGCCCGGTGAGGATCGAGACCCCCGCCTGCCGGTACACGTCGACGTCGACCTGCCACTGGTCCAGCGGCCAGAAGACGAGGTAGCGCAGGGCCACCGGCGAGGCGGCGAGCGCCACGAGCACCACAGCGAGGATCCAGCGGTGCCGGGGCACGGCGGGGCGTCGGGCGGGCGGGGAGGTCACGACACCATTCTCACCACGGGTCGTTACCCTTGGGCCGCGTGACCCGCAGAGCCCTCGCCGTCGCCGTGGCCCTGGTGGCCGTCGTCGGCGGGCTCTTGTTCGCCGTCCCGGGGTCCTCGGCCACCGCCGCGCGCGAGCCCACGGGCGCCGTCGTCCTCGTCGGCACCGGCGGCCTGTCGTGGTCCGACGTCAACGCCCGCGACACCCCGACCCTCTGGTCGATGCTGCGCAGCGGCTCCGGCGCGACGCTGTCGGTCCGCTCCGTGTGGTCCAACACCTGCCCCGCCGACGGGTGGCTCGGGCTGTCCGCCGGCTCGCGGGCCGCCGTGCCGCGCACCGGCGACGCCGCCAACCCCGCCGACCGCGCCTGCCCCGGCCCGCCGACCGTGCAGGACGGACGCGTCACCGAGTGGCCGCAGTACGAGGCGGCCGCGGCGGAGCAGAAGTTCGACACCCGGCTGGGGCTGCTCGCCCAGCAGGTCGACGCCCAGAAGATGTGCGTCGCGACGGTCGGCCCGTACGCCGCGCTGGGCGGCGCGCTGCCCGACGGCCGCGTGACCCAGCAGATGGACTTCGCCCCGGACGACCTGCTCGTCGACCTCAACACCTGCCCCGTCACGCTCGTCGACGTCGGCACGGTCCGCGACCCCGACGACCTCGCACCCGGGGAGCGGGCCACCGGCTCGCGCGTCGAGCAGGTGCGCGCGGTCGACCGGCGCATCGGGCAGGTCCTCGACGCCGGCCCGAACGGCGCCGACTTCGTCGTCGCCAGCCTGTCGGACGCCGGCCTCTCCGAGCGGCTGCGGATGGTCCTCGCCCGTGGCCCGCACTTCGGCCCCGGCACGCTCGTCTCCGGCTCGACCCGGCAGGACGGCCTCGCCCAGGCCCCCGACCTCACCGCGACGGTGCTCGCCGGGGTCGGCCTGCCCGTCCCCGACTCCGTCGCCGGCTCGCCGCTGACGACCGACCCCGCGCCGGACGGCTCCGAGCGCCGCGCCACCGAGCGGCTCACCCACCTGCGGGACCTCGACGAGGCGAGCCACGACGTCCACGGCCTCGTCGAGCCGTTCTTCCAGGTCTTCGCGTACGGCCAGCTCGTCGTCTACCTGCTCGTGCTCCTCGTCTGGAAGGGCCGGATCGGCTCGGAGGCCACCCGGACGACCGTGCTGACGCGTGTGCGCGTGCTGTCGGTGGCCGCGGCCGCCGTCCCGGTCTCGACCTTCCTCGCCAACCTCGTGCCGTGGTGGCGCTTCCCCGTCGAGATGCTCGCGGTCGTCGCGGCGGTGCTGGCCTTCGTCGCCGTCATCGCCGGCGTCGCGCTCCGCGGGCCGTGGGGCAAGCGCCCCCTCGGGCCGATGGCCTTCGTCTCGGCGGTCACCGCGGTCGTCCTCGCCGCCGACGTCATGACCGGCTCCCGCCTCCAGCTGTCTTCTCTGATGGGCCTGCAGCCGGTCGTCGCCGGGCGCTTCTACGGGATGGGGAACCCGACGTTCGCCCTGTTCGGGACGGCGGCGATCCTCCTCGCGACGGCCGTCTCGTCGGTCCTCGTCCTGCGCGGGGCGCGGGTCGCCGCGGCGGTCGCCGTCGGGGGCATCGGGTTCGTCGCGCTCCTCGTCGACGCGGCGCCGTTCTGGGGCGCCGACCTCGGCGGCCCGCCGGCGCTCCTGCCCGCGGTCGTCTACCTCGTCCTGACGATCCTGGGCATCCGCCTCACGTGGAAGCGCTGGGGGTTGATCGTCGTCTCCGTCGTCGTCGTGTTCTTCGCGGCCGCCGGGGCCGACTGGCTGCGGCCGCCGGGCAGCCGGACGCACCTCGGCCGCTTCGTCCAGTCGATCATCGACGGCACGGCCGACGACATCGTCGTGCGCAAGGCCGAGCAGAACCTCGAGATCCTCCGCGAGAACGCGCCCCTGACGCTCCTCGTGCCGGCGGCCCTGCTCTTCGTCGCCTACGTCCTCGCGCGCCCGACGTCGTGGGGCTCGCGGTCGCTGCAGCGCTCGTTCGACGCGGCACCGACGTTCCGCCCCGGCCTCGTCGCGCTGTTCCTCGTGCTGGCGATCGGGTTCGCGGTCAACGACTCCGGCGTGGCCATCCCCGCGGTCGGGGCGACGCTCGCCGTCCCGCTCATCGTGTCGGTGTCGGTGGGGTACCTGCTCGAGGAGGCACGGACGACGGCGCCGACCCGCGCCGGCCGACGGCGACGCTGACCCCGACCGCCACGACCCACACGAGCAGCGCGAGCCACGGCGCAACCTCGCGCCGGAACCCGAGCGTCACCGACTCGACGCCGGGCGTCATCCCGAGGACCCGGCCAGGGACGTACGCGAGGCACATGAGCAGCAGCCGGGCGAGGGCGAGCCGGTCGACCCAGCCGGCGGCGAGCGCGGGCAGCGCGGCCCAGACGAGAAGGTCGTACCAGGGCAGCGAGTAGGGGGCGGCGAGCGAGTACGCCAGCGAGAGGACGGCCGTCCAGCGCAGGGCGGTGGCGGCGAGGCGCTGCGGCGCGAGGTCGGTGCTGCGGACGGCTCCACGCGTCGCGCGCCCCAGGAGGACCGCGAGCAGCACCGCCAGCACGGCGGCCCCGGCGCTGACGAGCGTCCGGGCGTCCGCGTTGCCGAGGGAGGAGCGCAGCGCCTCGAGGAGCGGGCGCCACGGCGTCGCGAGGGAGACGGCCTGCCGCGAGCGCAGCAGCTGGTCGTAGACGTGCGACCCGCCCCAGAGCTGGAGCAGCCCGGCCACGACGACGAAGCCGCCGACGAGCACGACGACGCGGCGCAGCGCCGACGCGACCCGCGCCGACCGGTCGCGCACCAGCCACAGGGCCGTCACGACGGCGAGCAGGCCGACCCCGTACGTCACCTTCGTCGAGGCCGCGAGCGCGAGCACCCCGCCGGCGCAGGCGAGCCCGGCCGGGCCGGGCAGCCGGACCAGCAGCGCGACGGCGACGACGAGCAGCGCCGCGGCCACGACGTCGACGTGCGCCCCGAGCATCCCGGCCCCGAGGACGAGCGGGTTGAGGGTCCACGCCGCGTCCACCCGGCCGTGCAGCCGCGCGGGGAGGGCCGACCTCAGCGCCCAGCGCGCGCCGAGCCAGGCGAGGACGACGAGCAGCTGCCAGACCCAGACCTCCTGCCGCAGCTGGGGTCCGCCGACGAGGGCCGACAGTCCGTGCAGCAGCGTGGCGAAGGGCCCGTAGACGCTCGGCTCCTCGGTCCAGGGCGCCTCGACCCGGCTCGTCACGGGGTCGGTGCCGTTCATCCAGTCACTCGGCGACTCGACCCACGGGTTGCCCCCGGTGGCGAGGATGCGCCCGTACGCGACATAGCTGACGTGGTCGGCGGAGCCGAAGGGCGCGGTGAGCAGCGCGGCGACGGCCAGCGCTCCCGGCACCCGCCATCCCCGCAGGGCCGGTGTGCCCGAGCGCAGCCCGAGCACGACCGCTGCGGCACCGACGAGGTACGCGGCCCACAGCACGCCGGTGACGAGGGCGGGCGAGAGGTCGAGCGGCAGCAGCGTGCCCGGTGCCCAGCCGCGCGGCGACAGGTCGGGCTGGGCGGCGTTCGGCCGGGCGAGGCCGACGACGAGCAGGAGCGCCACGGAGGCACCGAGGAGCAGCCGGCGCACCCCGTCGGTGCGCACCGGCCCGTCCGACGCGACGGTCGGGGGGTCGTGCCGGGCGGCGCTCAGCCCCGCTGCCACGGCCGCCAACCGCGCCGGACCAGGGCCAGCCACACGTCGCGGTACTGGCCGGCCCGGTGCAGCTGGCCGCGCCAGTCGCTGCCGCTCACCCGGTGCTGGAGCTCGCAGGGCACCTCGAGGACGCGCAGCCCAGCACGGAGCACGTCCACGGTCAGCGCCGTCTCGACCCCCCAGCCACGCGCGAGCGGCGACGCGGCCTCGTAGGCCCCCGGGGACAGGCAGCGCATCCCCGAGAGCGGCTGCACCGCACGGAAACCCGTGAGGTGCTCGATGCCTCGCCGGGCGAGGCCGACGACCAGCCCGCGCCCGCCACCGGCGGTGATCTGCGCGGGCAGCGTCGCGATCGTCATGTCCGCGCTGCCGTCGAGCACCGCGTCGGTGAGGACGCCGAGCGCGGACGCGGTCTCCTGGAGGTCGCCGTCGACGAAGAGCAGCGCGGCCGGCGCCTCGCCGGCCGCGGCCTCCAGCTCGCGGACCCGGGCCACACCGGTCCGCAGGGCCGCCGCCTTGCCCCGGTTCACGGGGTGGCGCACGACGTCGGCGCCGGCGGCCTCGGCCGCGGCGGTCGTGCCGTCGGAGCTGCCGTCGTCGACGACGACGACGCGGGTCACGACGTCGAGCGCGGACACCGCCGCGACGGTGGCCCCGATGCGGTCGGCCTCGTCCTTGCAGGGGACGACCGCCGCGACCCCGGCCATCAGCGGAGCGTGACCTGGCGGCTGAGCAGCCCCGAGCGGGCGCGCCGCTCCTCGGGCGTCAGGGGCGCGTCCGCGGCCAGCGCGGCCCGGTAGCGCTCACCGAACGCGGCGAGCTCGGACTCGTGGTCACCGGCCTCGAGCTCGGGGTCGAGGTCCCAGACAGGGACGAGCAGGCCGCCGGTCCGGAAGGCACCGAGGAGGCGGGTCCCCTCGCCGAGGCCGTCCTCACCGGCGGCGTGCAGGCGGGCGAGCGCGTCGGTGGCGACGTCCTCGTCCTCGGGCAGGACGAGCCGGACGTGCGCACGGTCCCCGATGCGCACCCAGTACGCCGACGGCAGCGAGGTCATGGCGACGGTCGGGACGACGGAGGAGTTGGCGCGCTCCAGCGACTCCTGCGCCTCGCCCTCGAGCTCCTGGCCCTCGACCCAGAAGTCAAAGCCCTCGTGGACGGTGACCTCGAAGGTCGTGTCCTCGGCGAGGACGTCCTGGAGGCGGGGGCTGTCGGCGGTGACCTGCGGGGTGCTCGTGACCGGGGTGCCCTGCTCGGCGGCGAGGCCGGCGAGCAGCTGCGCGGCGAGGTCGCGGGAGGCGTCTCCGCTCGCGTTGCCCGACTGCGTGCCGATGAGCACGGTGCCGTCGGTGCGGTGCAGCGCGGGCCAGGCCATCGGCAGGACCGTCGCGACGGTCACCTCCGACGGGGCGCCGTCGGGCACGTGCTCGGGGCGCACCCGGACGACCGCGGTGGCCGCCGGCAGGATCTCGCGCATCGCGACCCAGTCGGTCTCGCCGGGCAGGCCGGCGAAGGGCCGCGCCTCGAACGGGGCCGGCGCCGGGCGCGCGGCCTTCGGGGTGCGGTCGGAGCCGCGCTGACGTCGGGATGCCTTGCCCATGCGAGCACCCTAAGGGACGTCGCTCAGGTGGCGCGGCGGCGGCTGGGCCCGCCGAGCGTGGCCCACACGACGTTGCCCGTGCGGTCCTCGGTGACGCCCCACTCGTGGGCCATCGAGCGCACGATGCGCAGGCCGCGGCCCGAGGAGAGCCAGACCGTGCGCGGCGCCGGCTTGGGGACGGTGGCGCCGCCGCCGTCGGTCACCTCGACCTCGACGACGTCGCCGCGGATCTTCCACCGCACGCGGATCGTGCCGTCCGAGAGCGGACGGGCGTGGCGCACGGCGTTGGTCAGCAGCTCCGAGGTCACCATCTCGGCCTCGCCGACGAGGTCCTCGTCGAGGTCGCGCTCGGTGAGGTCGGTGACGATGGCGCGCCGGACGCGCCCGACCGACGAGGCGTCCGACGGGACGCGCACGGTGCAGATGATGCTGTCGGCGCCGGGCCCGGAGGACTCGACGACGCCGAGCACCTCCTCCTCGACGTCGGGAGTCAGGGGTGTGTTCTCCGAGGTCACGGGCGTCACGCTACAACCTGCTCCCGAACCGGGCGATGGCCGTGCCGGGGCGGTTGGTGATGACGACGTCGACCCCGAGCTCGCGGCACAGGTCCATGTCGGCCTCGTCGTCGACCGTCCACACGAACACGTCGTGGCCGTGCCGGCGGTACTTCTCGACCACCGACGGCTTCCTGCGCAGGAACACGATGTCGAGGCCGACGGTGCCGACCCCCTTGGGCAGCGTCCCGTCGGGCGGCAGCGGTCGGCCCGTCGCCGAGAGGAGGTGGACGAGGGGGGTCTGCGGCGAGAGCCGGTGCACCCGCGCGAGCGCGCGCGCGGAGAACGACATGACCCGCACGTGCGGTCGGCCGGGGCGGTCGCCCCGGTCGAGCTCGAAGAAGCGCAGCACCTGGACGAGGGTCTTCTCGACGTCGTCGCCGTGCCGGGTCGGGTGCTTGGTCTCGATGAGGGTCAGCACCTCGTCACCGGTGTCGACGAGGGTGTCGAGCAGGCGTCGCAGGGTCAGCAGGTGCCCGCGCTCGGGGTCGGACTCGGGGCGCTCGGACTCGCCGGGGCCGCTCTTCCAGGACGCCCAGTCGAGCTGCTCGAGCCGGGAGAGCTCGAGGGTCGAGACGACCCCGGACCCGTTCGACGTCCGCTCGACGCGCCGGTCGTGGACGCAGACCAGGTGGTGGTCGGCCGTGAGGCGCACGTCGCACTCGACCCCGTCGGCGCCGTGCGCGAACGCCTTGCGGTAGGCCCGGAGCGTGTGCTCGGCCTCCTCCTCGCTGGCGCCACGGTGGGCCACGACGAGGGGACGGGTGGTCGTCTGCTGCTCGACGGTCACGGGACACCATCATCCACGGTCACGGCCGTCCACGACGCCTCGGGGCCGAGGACGCGCCGTTCGGCCGACCCGCGGGTGGTGCGACCGGCCCGCGGTCACGCCACTCACACTCCCGGCCGCCCTACCGTTGGACCATCGTGAGCCTCCCGCCCTTCCAGCACCTCGTCGACGAGCACTGGCGCGACGTCGCCCGTCTCGCCCACGGCCTCGTCGGGCCGGTGCACGCCGACGACGTCGCGCAGCAGGCGTGGACCCGGGCGCTCGCCGCCTACCCCCGGCTCACCCACGCCCGCAACCTGCGCTCGTGGCTCCTCACCGTCACCCACCGCTGCGCGATGGACCACCACCGCGCCGCCCGGCGCACGACCCCGCACGAGGACCCGGCCGTCCTCGCCGAGGCCCCCGTCGTCGACCCGCCGACCCCGCCCGACGACGGGCTCTGGGCGCGGGTGGCCGCCCTGCCGCCCCGGCAGCGTGACGCCGTCGTCATGCGCTTCGTCGGCGACCTCGACCACCGCGCGGTCGCGGCCGCTCTCGGCACGTCGCCCGGGATGAGCAGGCGGCTGGTCAGCGACGCCGTCGCCGCCCTGCGCCTCGACCTCACCGACCCGGAGGACCTCCGATGACCGACCCCGCCACCACGCCCGCTGTCCTCACCGCCCTCACCTCCTTCGACCCGCCCCTGGCCGGACCGCCCCGCCTCGCGCCGACCGACGTCTCGTACGTCCTCGACGACACCGAGGTCGGGCGGATGCTCGTCGCGGTGCGCGACGACGGCCGGGTGCTCGCGACCGCCTTCGCCCCGGACGACGCGGCCGAGGAGCGCTGGCTCGCCCGCCTCGCCGCGTCCGTCAGCCCGCGGGTGCTTCGCCATCCCGCCCCGACGGACGCCGCGCGCCGGGCCCTGGGCGACTTCCTCGCCGGGCGCACGCGCCGGGTCGACGTCGAGCCCGACCTCGCCCTCGCGTCGCCCTTCCAGCGCGAGGTGCTGACCGGCCTGGCGGCGCGGGTCGGCTACGGCGAGCGGACGACGTACGCGGCCCTCGCCGCCGCGGTCGAGCACCCGGGCGCCGCGCGGGCGGTCGGCACCGCGCTCGGCGGCAACCCGCTGTGTGTCACGCTGCCCTGCCACCGGGTGCTGCCGGCGGCCGGCGGGGTCGGCGGGTACGCCGGCGGTCCCGCGGCCAAGGAGCACCTCCTCGCCCTCGAGGCCGCCCACGCCTCCCACCCCGCCCGCTCCTGACCCCGGCCCTTCCCGACTTCTTGCGAGTTGAGCCGCTCGACGCGCCGTCCAGCGGCGTGTCGAGCGGCGGAACTCGCCATCAGTCGGGCTCTCGAGGCGTCCGGGTGGCGGACGGGCAGGAAGTCGGCGGTCAGTGGAAGCCGTGGCGCGCGAGGGGGTGCATCAGCTCACGCTCCTCGTAGGCCAGGTGCGACAGGAGGGTGTCGGTCAGCACGTCGACGACGTGCCGCAGCCGGTCCATCGCCCCGTCCTCGTCGGCGACGAGCGCCACGAGCGCGCGGTCGACGTCGTCGAGGACGTCGTGGATGACCTCGTGCTCCTCCTCGAGCCGGGCGATGACCGGTGCCGCGGCGGGGTCGGTCCACCGCAGGTGCGGGAAGATCGAGGCGTCCTCGAGCGTGTGGTGCCCGGTGACGACGCGGCAGTACGACTCGCAGTACGCGCCGAGCGTCCACTGGTTCTGGCGCATCGTCATCGCGTTGACCGCGGAGCGGGCCGAGCCGACCGACAGCATCCCGCGCGCAACCTGGTCGACGACGTCGCGGACCTGGGCGAGCTCGGTGCGCAGGTGGTCGTGGACGTCGACGAGGTGGCGCGGCACGGCCAGCTGCGCCTCGGTGTAGCCCGAGGAGTCGGAGGAGTCCGGGTACCTCGGACGCGACGCCTCGTCCCAGGGCAGGTCCCCGGTCAGCCGGCGGCCGTCGTCGGGGGTCGGCACGAACGGCGGTGCGGTGGCGGCCTGCCGGCGCGGGGTCTCGATGCCGGGAGCCGGCTCGTCCTGGACCTCGACCGGCTCCTCGGCCGGTGCCGGCGCCGAGCCGGAGGCCCGCCGCGCCCGCTCGGCCTCGACGAGCTCGCGCGTCGCCGGCGCGACCTCCCGCGCCCACGCCTGCACCAGCCCGGGGTCGTCGGTGCCGAGCACGAAGGTCGACATCCCGTGCTCGAGCGTCAGGGCGGCCAGCTGCTCGGGCCAGTCGGACGGCCGGCCGCGCAGCCCGCTGCCGCCGCCGGAGCGCGCCGGGAAGACGTTGTAGAGCCGCCGCACGTCCTCGGGTGCCCGGCCGGCCTCGAGCGCCGCCTCGTCGACGACCGCGTTCATCGCCCCCAGCGCGTCCGGGTCGGCGTAGCCCATGCTCGGCAGCCAGCCGTCGGCGACGCGTCCGGTGAGGCGGAGCATCCGCGGCTTGTAGGCGCCGAGCCAGAGGCCGACCGGGTGCGCCGGCGCGGGCCCCGCGTGCAGGCCGTGGACGCGGTGGTGGCGGCCGTCGACGCGGACCGTGCCCTCGCCGGTCCACATGGCGCGCAGCACCGCGACCGCCTCCTCGAGCGCGTCGACCGCCTCGCGGGGCGAGAGCCGGGTGCCGCCGGCCGCCTCGATGGCGTCCCAGAAGGCACCGGCGCCGAGGCCCAGCTCGACCCGGCCGCCGGTCAGCACGTCGAGCGTCGCCACCGACTTCGCGAGGACCGCCGGCGGGCGCAGCGGCAGGTTGACGACGTTGGGCGCGACCCGCACGGCGGTCGTGCGGGCGCCGATGACCGACAGGAGGGTCCACGCGTCGAGGTGGCGCGCCTGGTACGGGTGGTCCTGGACGGTCACGAGGTCCAGGCCGAGGACGTCGGCGAGCTGGGCGAGCTCGAGCACGCGCTCGGCCGAGGAGACCTCGGGCGTCGGGAAGATCCCGAGCTCGAGCGCGTGCCCGTAGTCGGTCACGGGGTGCCCGGGCGGGGCTCGTCGGTGCCGCGGTCGACACCCCGCGCCGGCGGCTCGACGTCGACGACGCCCCCGACCCCCTCGTCGCTGACGACCGGGGGCAGCCGGCCCTCGTCGCCGTAGCCGCCGAGCAGCTCGGCCATCACGAGGTGCGGCTTGGCCTCGGCCGCTCGCCCCTGGCGCTGGAGGGTGCGCCCCAGGAGCAGGTTCGCGTAGGCCTCGTCGGGGTCGTCGACGAGGATGGCGCGGGTCACGGTCTCGGCGCGGGACAGCTGCGCGGAGTGGAAGTAGGAGCGCGCGAGGAGCAGCCGGAGCTCGGTCGTCCCGTGCAGCGGCGGCTCGTAGGCGCTCGTGTCGACGAGCTGTGAGAGCTCCTCCGCGGCGGCCTGGAACTCGCCGTGCTCGAAGAGCCCCCGGGCCCTCTGGTAGCGCTCGGCCATGCCGGTCTCGGAGGTGGTCATGCGTCGCTCAACGCCACGTCGACGGCGGCTGTTCCGGCCCGGTGGCGCGGGCGGGCGACCACGGGACGGACACGACGGCGGCCCGGTCCCCCACGACCCGCCCGGCACGAGGCAGGATCGGTGCGTGACCGTCCCGCCCTCCACCCCACCGGAGCAGGAGCCGCGCGCCGCGCGCCCGCGCCGGTTCACCGACGGGGCCCGCGCCGTCGGCCGCGGGGGTGGCCGGGGCCTGCGGGCGGTCGGCCGTGGGGGCGCCGCGTCCGCGCGGGTCGTCGGGCGCGGGGGCCGGGCCGCCGGGCAGCGCTTCCGGCGCTTCGCGGGGGCCGACGGCGCCGCCGACACCGGGCTCGCGCGGCTCACCGAGCTGCACGCGGTCAACGTGGCGGGTGACGCCGCCGTCACCGTGTCGCTCGCCGGCACCGTCTTCGCGATGCCGACGGACGAGGCCCGCGGCCGGGTCGCCCTCTTCCTCCTCCTGACGATGGCGCCCTTCCTCCTCCTCGCGCCGCTCATCGGGCCGCTGCTCGACCGCTTCCGGCACGGGCGCCGCTGGGCGCTCGGCACGACCCTCGCGATGCGCGGCTTCCTCGCGTGGGTGCTGGCCACGGCCGTCCTCGAGGACAGCCCGTGGCTCTTCCCCGCAGCCCTCGGGTGCCTCGTGGCATCCCGGTCCTACGCCGTCGCCCGCGCCGCCGCCGTCCCGCGCCTGCTGCCCGCGGGCATCGGTCTCGTGAGCGCCAACTCGCGCCTCAACATCGCCGGCATCGTCGGGATGGTCCTCGGCGGCGGGGTCGCCGGGGCCGCGTCGCGCATCGGGCCCGACTGGTCGCTGCGCGTCGCCTTCGTGATCTTCGTCGCCGCCACCGTCCTGGCCATCCGCCTGCCCGCGCGGGTCGACTCCAGCCTCGGCGAGCTCGACGTCGACGGCACGCCGGTCGGGGAGGAGCCCATCGGCTCGCCCGAGCGCGGCGCCCGCCGGCTGCGGGCGCTGCCGGTCACCGTGCGCTACGTGCTGTGGCTGACGACGGGCGCACGCCTCCTCACCGGGTTCCTCACCCTGTTCCTCACCTTCCTCATGCGCGAGCACCCCATCCCCGGCTGGAACGGGCCGCTCGTCCTCGCCGTCGTCGCGGGGGCCGCGGGCGTCGGCAACGGCGTGGGGTCGCTCATCGGCAACCGCAAGGAGACCCCGGCGCCGGAGGTGATGGCCACCGCCATCGCGGTCGTCGCGGCGGCCGCCGCGCTCGCCACGTCGCTCTTCTACTCCGTCTGGGTGCTGGCCCTCGTCGGGCTCGCGGGCGGGGTCTTCGGGCAGCTGGCCAAGCTGTGCCTCGACGCCCTCATCCAGCGCGACGTCGCCGAGGTCGTCCGCGCGCGGGTGTTCTCGTGGTCCGAGACGATCCTCCAGGCCTTCTGGGTCGTCGGCGGGACCGTCGGCATCCTCGTGCCCCTCGAGCCGCGCCTCGGGTTCGGCGTGATCACCGCCGTCGTGCTCGCCGCCGGGGTGGTCGCGGTCCGCTCGCGGTCCACCGGCACCCGGGCCGCGGGACTCGCCTGACCGGGTCGCTGCTCGTGAATTGATACCCCCACGGGTATGTGCCATCCTGTGGTCGACCGCTCCCCCCCTCGCCCTCCCGGAGGTCGCCGTGTGCTCCCCCGCCACCTGCCACGTCTGCGGCAAGACCACCTGGGCCGGCTGCGGCATGCACGCCGACATGGTCATGGCGTCCGTCCCGCCGCCCGCCCGCTGCACCTGCGCCGACGAGCCCGCCGAGCAGGCCACCGACCGGCGGTGACCGCCCGCCCGGGTCCTCGCCACCGCCCCCTGGGCCGCGAGCCCGCTCGTCCTGCTCGCCCGCGCCCGGCTGATGACGGCGTCGCCGTGACGACGCGGGCCCTCGTGCCGGTCGCCGCCCTCGGCGTCGGCGCCCTCGGCCGGCGGCTGGCGACCGCCGACACCTGCGCACCCGCTCGCTGAGCGGCCTCGGCGCCGCTCGAGCAAGCCCGGATGCGGGCGCAGTCGACGTCACCACCCGCGCCTAGGCTGACCGGGATGCCGTCCTCGACCGCCGCCCGCCTGCGCCTCGTCGGGCTCGTCGTCGGGGTGCTGCTCGCCGGCGGTCTGGCGCTGCTCCTGCTCGGCGGCGACCTCGCGACGGTGCGCCGTGCCGTCGCCGCCAGCGGCGCGTGGGGTCCGGTCGTCTTCGTCGTGCTGCACGTCGTCCTCACCCTCGTCCCGGTCCCGAAGAACCTCCTCGCGGGCATCGCCGGCGCCCTCTTCGGCCTCGGCGCGGGCAGCGCGCTGTCGTGGGGCGGTGCGGTCGCGAGCGCCTGGGTGACGTTCGAGCTGGCCGGCCGGCTCGGCGCCGACGCGGTCGACGGCATCACCGGCGCCCGGGTCGAGCGGGTGCGGCGGGTGCTGCGCGAGCGTGGGCTGCTGGCGGTCGTCATCGCCCGGCTCACGCCGTTCGTCCCGTTCACGGTCGTCAACTACGGCGCCGGCGTGAGCCGGGTCGGGCGGCGCGACTACCTGCTCGGGACGGCGCTCGGCGTCGTGCCGGGGACGGTCGCCTACGTCGCGGTCGGTGCCTCGGCCGGCCAGGACGCGACGACCATCCTCCTCGCCGGTGGCGCCGGTGTGCTGCTGCTCGTCGCCGCCGGGGTGCTCGCCCGACGCCTCGGCCCCCGCCGCCCCTGACCTGACCCTCCCTCTCGCGCGAACGTGTGTGAAATCGCCGGACATCCCCGGCGGTTTCACACGCGTTCGCGGATGGAGGGGCGGCGGTCGGGGTCAGGTGCCGTCGACCCAGATGTTGTCGTGCTCGGCCATGAAGGCGTCGTAGTGCTCGCGGCTCCAGCCGTCGGTGCCCGCGGCGAGGCCCTCGAAGTACCCCTCGCGCGGCGCCCCCGGCGCGAAGTGCAGGAGCATCCGCGCGGGCCCGTCCTCGTTGCGGAAGCCGTGGACGCCGCCCGGCGGCACGTGGACGAAGTCGTCCGGGCCGGCGCGCACCCAGTCGCGCCCGTCGAAGATCCGCACGACGCCCTCGAGGACGTGGAAGGACTCGCTGAGCGTCCGGTGGAAGTGCGGTCCCGGCCCGCTCGGTGGCCCCGCGAAGGTCCACCGGTAGAGGCCGAAGAGGCCGCCGGTCGAGGCCCCCGACGCGAGGTAGTGCACCTCGTTGCCGTTCGGGTAGGTCAGGTCCGGCGGGCGGTCGGCCGGGTGCGTCCAGGCCGAGACCTCGCCGTCGTCCCCGTCGTACAGGCGTGGTGGGTACCCCATCCCCCGACGGTAGGCGCCATCCACGCCCCCGACCAGCGCGGACGCGTGTGGACCCGCCGGGGTCCACCGGCGGGTCCACGCACGTTCGCGGGAGGGAGGCGGGGTGGACGCGGGCGAGGGGTTCGGCGCGGGGCGCCGCGGGGTACGAGGACGGGCAAGCGGCCGGACCCGCCGGCCCCCGCCCGACCCGAGGAGCAGGACGCGTGACCCGTTTCGGCTTCACCCTGATGACCGAGCAGAGCGGCCCCAAGGAGCTCGTCGACGCCGCCGTGCGCGCCGAGGCCGCCGGCTTCGACCTGCTGGTCTCGAGCGACCACTACTCGCCCTGGCTGACCGAGCAGGGGCACGCCCCCCACGCCTGGACGATGCTCGGCGCCGTCGCCCACGCGACGAGCACGGTCGACCTCGCGACCTACGTGACCTGCCCGACGATGCGCTACCACCCGGCCGTCGTCGCGCAGCAGGCCGCGACCCTCCAGATCCTCGCCGACGGCCGCTTCACTCTCGGCCTCGGTTCCGGCGAGAACCTCAACGAGCACGTCATCGGGCAGGGCTGGCCGCCGGTCGCCCAGCGCCAGGACATGCTCGCCGAGGCGATGGAGATCATCCGCGAGCTGTTCACCGGCGAGCTGACGACCTACCGCGGCGAGTACTTCGACGTCGATTCCGCGCGCCTCTGGGACCTGCCCGAGCACGGCGTCCCGATCGGCGTGGCGGTGAGCGGCAGTGCGGGCATCGAGCGGTTCGGCCCGCTCGCCGACCACCTCGTCGCCGTCCAGCCCGAGGCCGAGCTCGTCGAGCAGTGGAACGAGCTCGCCGGCTCGACGATCGGCTCCGGCGCCCGCGCCATCGGCCAGATCCCGATCTGCTGGGACCGCGACGAGGCCACGGCCGTCACCCGCGCCCACGAGCAGTTCCGCTGGTTCGCCGGCGGCTGGAAGGTCAACGCCGACCTGCCGACCCCGATGGGCTTCAGCGGGGCCACCCAGTTCGTCCGCGAGGAGGACGTCGCCGAGTCCATCCCGTGCGGCCCCGACCTCGACCAGATCGTCGAGGCCGTCGCGCCCTACTGGGAGGCCGGCTTCACCGACATCGCGCTGGTCCAGGTCGGCGGCGAGCACCAGACGCCGTTCCTCGACGAGGTCGCCCCCGAGCTCCTCGAGAAGCTGCGCGCCGCCGCCCCCTCGTCCTGACACCCCACCCACCCCGGCGGATGCCTCCCACCGCCCGGCCCGACCGCAGCGTCAGGCCGGGCGTGGGACGACGCCGAGGGTCGAGATGCCGACCCAGCCCGGCACGGCGCGGACGACGTCGGCCGGCGCGTCGATGGCGACGAGCCGCCCCCGCACCGCCTCCTCCCACGCCCGGTCACCGCGCCAGATCTCGGTCATCGCGCGCAGCGTCGTCGTGAGCGCCGCGTCGACCTCGAACCCCGGGTCGGCGTCGCACACGTCGACCGACGCCCCGTCGACGACGACCCACCAGCGCCGGGCGCGCGGCTCGACGTCGGTGTAGGTGAAGGCGACGACCGTGCGCTCCCGCGGCCAGCGGTCGAGGGGCAGCGTCCGCTTGAGGTCCCACATGAGCAGGTGCGGGTCGAGGTCCTCCTGTCCGAGGTCACCGACCCAGCGCACCCCCCAGGCCCCGAGCGCCTCGACGACCCCGCGCAGCTCCTGCCCGCTGCGCGTCAGGTGGTACGACGTCCGGCCGCCGACGACCCGGCGCTCCACCACCCCCGCGCGCTCGAGCCTCCGCAGCCGCTTCGAGAGCAGCGTCGGCGACATCCGCGGCACCCCGCGCCGCAGGTCGTTGAAGTGGGTGCTGCCGCAGAGCAGCTCACGCACGACGAGCAGCGTCCACCGCTCGTCGAGCACCTCCATCGCCTTGGCGACCGGGCAGAACTGGCCGTAGGTCGAGGCCATCGCACACCTCCCCCGGACGGCGGACGGGTGGTCGCCGCCGACGCCGGTGCGTCCAGTGAACCGCTGCCCGGGCCCGGCGCGCCAGTACAGATCGTGGACCGGAGGCGGTCCACATCCGGCACTGGATGGCCGGCGCGGCCCGGCGGGACGCTGGTCGCCCGACGAGAGGAGACCACCATGACCGTCCACCACGCCCCGCCGGCCCCGCCCGAGGTCAAGGCCCGCCATGCCGCCCTCTGGGCGCTCGGCGACTACCCGAGCGTCGCCGACCGGGTCATCCCGCGCCTCGGCGAGGTGCTCGTCGAGGCCGCCTCCATCACGCCCGGGGAGCGCGTCCTCGACGTCGCCGCGGGCGCGGGCAACGCCTCGCTGCCGGCCGCGCGCGCCGGCGCCGACGTCACCGCGTCCGACCTCACGCCCGAGCTCGTCGAGGTCGGGCGGGAACGGTCCCGGGACGCCGGGCTCGAGGTCCTCTGGGACGTCGCCGACGCCGAGGACCTGCCCTACCCCGACGCGACCTTCGACGTCGTGCTCTCCTGCGTCGGCGTGATGTTCGCGCCGGTGCACGAGGCCTCGGCCGGCGAGCTGCTGCGCGTCTGCCGGCCGGGAGGGCGCATCGCCCTGCTGTCCTGGACACCCGAGGGGTTCATCGGCCGGCTGCTCGCCGCCATCCGGCCGTGGGCGCCGCCCCCGCCGCCCGGGGCGCAGCCGCCGCCGCTGTGGGGGCGGCCGGAGCACGTCGAGGGCCTGCTCGGCGACGGTGTGCGCGACCTGCGGGCCGAGCGCCGCGAGCTCGTCGTCGAGGGTTTCGCGACCCCGGAGGAGTTCCGGACGTTCTTCGTCGAGCGCTACGGGCCGACGGTGGCCGTGCACCGTTCGGTCGCCGACGACCCCGAGCAGCGGGCTGCCCTCGAGGCAGCCATCGACGGCGTGGCCCGCGAGGGGACGGACGCCGACGGTCGGATGCGCTGGGAGTACCTGCTGCTCACCGCGACCCGCGCCTGACGCGCGGGGGACGCCGCGGTGTCAGTGCGACGCGGCGGCGTCCTGCGGGTCGCCGCCGCGGGCCTGCTTCACGGCGAGCACGACCGCGACGACCACGGCGCCGACGACCGCGCCGGCGACGGCCGAGCCGAGGGTGTTGGTCAGCCAGCCGAGCAGGCCACCGAGCGCACCGGTGGCGTCGTGGACGGCCTCCTCGGCGTGGTGGACCAGCGAGTACGGGCCGTGCCAGCCGAGCTCGTCGGCGCCGACGAGGAGGATGTGACCGCCGACCCAGAGCATCGCGACGATGCCGAGGGTCGAGAGGAACGAGAGGACCTTGGGCATGGCCCGGACCAGGCCCTCCCCGACCCGGCGGGCGCCGCTGGACTCCCGGCCGGCCAGGTGCAGCCCGATGTCGTCCATCTTGACGATGAGCCCGACGACGCCGTAGACGAGCGCGGTGATGAGGACCGCGACGACGACGAGCACGGCGGCCCGGGTGAGGAACGGCTCGGACGCGACGTCGTCGAGCGCGATGACCATGATCTCGGCGGAGAGGATGAGGTCGGTGCGGATGGCGCCGGAGACCATCTGCTGCTCCTGCTCGGGCCCGACCTCGGTGACCGGCTCGGCGTGCGCCTCGTGGTGGGCGAGCTTCTCCCAGATCTTCTCGGCGCCCTCGTACGCGAGGTAGGTGCCGCCGAGCATGAGGATCGGCGTGAGCAGCCACGGGAGGAACTGGCTGAGCAGCAGGGCCACCGGCAGGATGATGAGCAGCTTGTTGCGGATCGAGCCGATGGCGATCTTCTTGATGATCGGCAGCTCGCGCTCCGGCGAGACCCCGGTGACGTAGCGGGGCGTGACGGCGGTGTCGTCGACGACGACGCCGGCGGCCTTCGCGCTGGCCCGCCCGGCCGCGGCCCCCACGTCGTCGACGGACGCGGCCGCGAGCTTCGCGATCGCGGCGATGTCGTCGAGCAGTGCGACGAGCCCACCGGCCATCGGGGTGGTTCCTCTCGGTCGTGGCCCCGGCCGTCCGGGGTCCCGTGGGAGGCCACGCTAGTGGGTCGCGGTCGCGTCCCGGACCCGTCGGCACCCCCCGCCGCCGGACGCCGGACGCGGGCTACACCGCAGGAGTGGTCGTGATCGCGACCATGACTGCGGTGTCGCCGGGTGTGGGGCCGGGGTCAGGCGCCGGGCGGCGGGCAGGCCGCGACGATGGCGGCCTGCACCTCGTCGAGCGAGGCGTACTCGTGCGTGCGGTCCAGGAGGGAGAGCCGGCAGCAGACCCGCGCGGGCGTGCCGAGCGCGAGGCAGGACGCGATGAGGTCGTCCTGGTGGGTGGGGAACGGGTGGTCGGCGAGCGCGGTGCGCAGCTCGGCGAGGTGCGACGCCAGCAGCGGGTCGTCCCCCGCGCCGGTCGCCCCCTCGGCGACGTGAACGGTCGTCATCCCCCGGACCTCCTCGTCCGTTCGTGCTCCCCGCGGTGGCGGGGCCACCCGACCGTACCCGCCCGTGACCGGCACAAACACCGATCGACGAGCTTCCGTGCGGCGTGACGCGTCGAGGGTGCGGGGACGCGCGGGAATGCCGCCCGGGGTCCGTGGCGCTGACTCCCCCATGCGAGCAGTGACCTACGACCACTACGGCGACCTCGACGTCCTGGAGGTCCGCGACGACCTCCCCGACCCCAAGGTCGGCCCCGGCGAGGCCCTCGTCGAGGTGCGCAGCGCCTCGGTGAACCCCGTCGACTGGAAGCTGATGTCCGGCGGCCTCGACGGGATGATGGAGGCCACCTTCCCGGTCGTCCCCGGCTGGGACGTCGCCGGCGTCGTCCGCGCCGTCGGACCGGACACCCCGGAGCTCGCCGTCGGTGACGAGGTGCTGGCCTATGCGCGCAAGGACTGGGTCCACGGCGGCACCTTCGCCGAGCTGGTCACCGTCCCGGTGCGCGCGGCGGCGAAGAAGCCGGCCGGTCTGGACTGGGACAGCGCGGGCGCCCTCCCGCTCGCCGGCCAGACCGCCTACCGCACGCTCAAGCGGCTGGAGGTCGGCCGGGGCGACACCGTGCTCGTGCACGCCGCCGCCGGCGGGGTCGGGCTCCTCGCGGTGCAGGTCGCCCGCGAGCTCGGCGCGCGCGTCATCGGGACCGCCTCCGAGTCCAACCACGACCGGCTGCGCGAGCTCGGCGTCGAGCCCGTGACGTACGGCGACGGCCTCGTCGAGCGCGTGCGTGCCCTGGCCCCCGACGGTGTGGACGCCGTCGCCGACTTCGTCGGCGGGGTCCTCGACGACACGCTCGGCGTGCTGCGCGAGGGCGGCCGGCACGCGTCGGTCGCCGACCCGTCGGTCATCGAGCACGGCGGGTCGTGGGTGTGGGTGCGGCCCGACGCCGAGGAGCTGCAGTGGCTCGCCGACCTTGCGGCCCGCGGCGGCCTGACCGTCGACGTGGCCGGCCGCTACGGCCTCGACGAGGTGCGCGACGCCTTCGCCCGCAGCCAGGAGGGCCACGTCCGCGGCAAGCTCGTCATCCACGTCTCCGACGACTGAGCGGACACGACCTGTCGAACCTTCGCCCCCTCGTGCGGATTCGCGCCGGAGGGGGCGAAGTCGTTGCCCGGCAGGGGAGTTCGAGTCGAGCCGTGTCGTCGGCCGCTCGGTCCTGCCGAAAGTTTGTCGAACTTTCGCGACCCTCCCGCCCTCGGGCGTCGAAGGTCCGTCTAGCGTCGGCACCAGACCCCGATCGGGGTCTGCGGTGGTCGAGCAAGGTGCCACCGGTCTTCGTCGTGGACCGGAGGTAGTGCCATGTCCCAGATCGTCGCCGTCGAGCAGGTCCCCACCCGGAACCACCAGGTCTCCGGCCGCGAGCTGCAGCGTCGCGAGCACGACGAGCGGCTCGAGTCGCTCCTCGTCGAGCTGCACCGGTCAGCCGCGGGCCCCGAGCACGACCGGGTCCTCACCGCGGTGGTCACCGAGACCCTGCCGCTGGCCGACTCGCTCGCCCTGCGGTACGCCGGGCGCGGCATCGAGACCGACGACCTCGTCCAGGTGGCGCGGGCCGCGCTCGTCGCCGCCGTGCGGCGCTACCGGCCCGGGGCCGGGCGGGGCTTCGCCGCCTACGCCGTGCCGTCGGTCCGCGGGGAGCTCAAGCGGCACTTCCGGGACGCCGGCTGGGCGGTGCGCCCGCCGCGCGCCCTCCAGGAGCTGCGCTCCGAGCTCGTCGCCGCCGAGGAGGCCCTGCGGCACCGCCTCGGCCGCGAGTCGACCGCCGGCGAGATGGCCGAGGCCATCGGCCGTAGCGAGGTCGACGTCCGCGACGCCCGGGCCACCGGGTCGGCGTTCACCCCGGACTCCCTCGACGCGCCGCTGCCCGGCGGTGGCCGGGTCGGCGACCTGCTGACCGGGTCGGCCGACTGGGCCGACGACCTCGCGCTGTCCGCGACGCTGCGCGAGGAGGTCCGTCGCTGCACGCCGCGCGAGCAGGTCATCATCCGCATGCGCTTCGTCGAGGAGCGCACCCAGCGCGAGATCGGCGAGTCGATCGGTGTGAGCCAGATGCAGGTCTCGCGCCTGCTCACCCAGCTGCTCGACCGCCTGCGGCTGCGCCTCGAGGCCCTGCCCGCCGCCTGACCTGCGGGTCCCGGCCGCTCGGCCGACGTCCCCGCAGCGCGTGCCACCGGGCGGTACCGTCCCGCCATGCGTGTCCTGCGCCGGATCCTCGCCGTCCTGCTCGTGCTCGTCGTCGTCGGCGCCGTGCTCGGGTACCGCCAGTACCGACCGCTGCTGCGCACCGGCACCGGCTACGCCGCGCACAACGCGTGTGCCGTCGAGCTCGTGGCCGGGCGCAAGGACCCCGGGGCCGACCTGCCGCCGAACCCGCTCGTGCCCTACCTGACCGGCTACGTCGACGAGGCCGGAGGTTCCTCGACCTCCGCCGTCGCCTGGATCCTCGCCAAGCAGAAGGCCTGGTACACACCGGGGTACGGCTGCACCGTCGCGTCCGAGCAGCCGCAGGACCAGCGCCGGGCGACCAAGGTCGAGCCGGAGGGCAACCCGTTCGAGGGGGCCGAGGTGCCGCGCGCCGACAAGGCGCTGAGCCGGGCCATGGCCCGGGCCTTCGGCGACGACCTGACCAACGCCGCCAAGCGACGGCTCGGCACGCGGGCCGTCGTCGTCGTCCAGGACGGCAAGCTCGTGGCCGAACGGTACGCCGACGGGTTCACCCCGGGCACACCGCAGCTCGGGTGGTCGATGGCCAAGAGCGCGACCAACCTGCTCGTCGGCCGGTACGTCCTGGACCGGGGGCTCGACCTCGGCGAGGACCACCTGCGCCCGGAGTGGACCGACGGGCGCGCCGACATCACCGTCGACCAGCTCCTGCGGATGACGAGCGGGCTGCGGTGGGACGAGACCTACTCGTTGGGCACCCCCATCACCGAGATGCTCTACGACGCGCCGGACATGGCGAAGTACGTCGCGAGCCAGCCGCTGGCGCACCGGCCGGGTTCCTACCAGCAGTACTCGAGCGGCTCGACCAACCTCGTCTGCTCGTGGCTGTCCTCGCTCGCCGACACCCCGGACCGCGACTTCCCCCGGACCGAGCTGTTCGCCCCGCTCGGCCTGTCGTCGGCGGTCTGGGAGACCGACGCCGCGGGCACGCCGGTCTGCAGCTCGTACCTGTGGGCGACGCCCCGGGACTGGGCCGTGCTCGGGCAGCTCGCGCTCCAGGACGGGGTCTGGGAGGGCAAGCGCCTGCTGCCGGAGGGCTGGATGCAGCGCTCGACGACGGCCGAGCCGGTCGACCGCAGCGAGGAGAAGGGCTACGCGGCCGGCTGGTGGGTCAACCGGCAGGCCGACGGCTCCCTCGTCACGCCGCTCCTGCCGGCGGACGCCTACTGGATGAGCGGGCACGACGGCCAGCGCGTCTACGTCGTGCCGTCGCAGCGGCTCGTCGTGGTCCGGATGGGGTTCTCGCCGGAGGTCGACCCCGCCGACCTGCGCACCGACGAGCTCGTCCAGGACGTCGTCAACGCCACCGGGTCGTGAGCCGGCGGCCGTGACCCGGCGGCCGTGACCCGCAGCGTCAGAACCGTGGGGTGACCGTGACCCGGGCGCCGTCGTCCGGGGCGTCGTCGACCATCGGGAGGCACGAGACGTCGCCGGAGTCGGCGCCCTCCGCCGGGCTCGCCGTGCACGTCGTCGACGCTCCGTTGTCGAAGTCCATCGAGAACACCACCGGGAGCGCGTTGCCGCCGCCGAAGGTGACGGTCATCCCGTCGACCGTCGCGCCGACGCCGGCCAGGCTCCCGAGGGTCCAGCCGGGCTCGACGCTCGCGGATCCCAGCTCGAACCCCTCACCGACCGTGACCTCGACCGGCTCGCCGCCTCCGGGAAGGTCGCTGGGGAGCCCCGAGGGGAACGCGCTCGAGGTCGGGAACGAGGTCCGGACGTCCTCGACGACGCGGTTCGCGGTGCGCGCGAAGAAGATCCCGCCGACGACGAGCGCCACGACGACGAGCAGGACCACGACGACCGCGGCGACGAGGCAGCCCTTGGCGCCGCCGCTCATCCCGCGCTTCGGTGGCGGCCACTGGCCCTGGGGCGCGCCCGGGGTGCCGTAGGGCGCCGGAGCGGCGGGGGCCACCGGGTCCCGGAAGTGGTCGGTCCACTGCTGGCCGTCCCACCAGCGGTCGCGGCCGTCGGGCTGCGGGTGCCATCCGGGGGGTGCGCTCATCCTGCTGTCCTCCTCGTGCGGCCGGGTCGCCGTGCTGGGGACAGGCTATGCCCGGCGGACCACGACCGTGGGGGCCTCACGGAGGCTCGCCCCGACGACGCAGTACCGCTCCGTCGAGGTCGCCAGCCGCTCGAGCGCGGCGTCGTCGGCGTCCGTCGCGACGGTGAACGTGAGGGTGACGGGTCCGATGCCGACGGGCACGGCGCGGTCGAGGCCGAGGGTGCCACGGGCGTCGAACGAGCTCTCGGCGACCCCGTGCACCTCGCCGAGCGCCAGGTCCATGGACGTCGCGACGCTGCGCAGCGTCACCCCGGCACAGGCGAGCAGCGCCTCGAGGAGCATGTCGCCGCTGCACGCGTCGGAGCCGTCGCCGCCGGTCGCGCGGTGCAGCCCGGCCCGCACCGGTCCCGCGAACCCGTCGACGGTGCAGGTGACGCCCTCGTCCCGGAAGTCGGCGGTGGCGTGCAGCGGTGTGTGCGCGGAGGACGGGTCGGCGGCGTAGCGCTCGCGGAGCGGAGCCTGCATCTGGCGGAGCGTGGCGCGGTCCATCCCCCCAGCCAAGCACGCCCGGACGGGCCGCGGGACCGCCCGGCCGGACGGTCCCGCGGCCCTGCCGGTCAGTCGTCGTCGAGGTCGTGCAGCTCGTCGACGGTGAGCATCCGGGAGCGGATGACGAAGCGGACGCCCTCGGGCGCCTCGAGCGAGAAGCCGGCGCCGCGGCCGGGCACGACGTCGATCGTCAGGTGCGTGTAGCGCCAGTACTCGAACTGCGCCCGCGAGATCCAGACGGGGACAGCCCGGTCCAGACCGACGTCGAGCGTCCCGAGGTGGACGTCGGCGTCGCCGATGATGAGGTCGCCGTCGGGGTAGCACATCGGGGCCGACCCGTCGCAGCACCCGCCGGACTGGTGGAACATCAGCGGGCCGTGCGTCGCGGTGAGGCGGCGGAGGAGCTCCGCCGCCCCACCCGTGACGTCGACCCGGCTCGCGGTGGCCGGGACGCTCATCGGCTCAGAAGAAGCCGAGCGCGTCGGGGCTGTAGCTGACGAGGAGGTTCTTCGTCTGCTGGTAGTGCTCGAGCATCATCTTGTGGGTCTCGCGCCCGATGCCCGACTGCTTGTAGCCGCCGAACGCCGCGTGCGCGGGGTACGCGTGGTAGTTGTTCGTCCACACGCGGCCGGCCTGGATCTCGCGGCCGGCCCGGTAGGCCTGCGAGCCGTCACGGCTCCACACGCCGGCGCCGAGGCCGTAGAGGGTGTCGTTGGCGATCTTCAGCGCGTCGGCCTCGTCCTCGAAGCGGGTGACGGACACGACCGGCCCGAAGATCTCCTCCTGGAAGATGCGCATCGAGTTCTCGCCCTCGAAGACGGTCGGCTGGACGTAGTAGCCGCCGGACAGCTCGCCCCCGAGGTCGGCCCGCGCGCCACCGATGAGGACCTTCGCGCCCTCCTGCTTGCCGATGTCGATGTAGGACAGGATCTTCTCGAGCTGGTCGTTGCTCGCCTGTGCGCCGATCATCGTGTCGGTGTCGAATGGGTTGCCCTGGACGATCTTCCCGACGCGGTCGACGGCGTCCTGGAGGAACTCGTCGTAGATCGAGGACTGGATGAGCGCGCGGCTCGGGCAGGTGCAGACCTCGCCCTGGTTGAGCGCGAAGAGCGCGAAGCCCTCGAGGGCCTTGTCGTAGAACGAGTCCCGCTGCGCGGAGACGTTCTCGAAGAAGATGTTCGGGCTCTTGCCGCCGAGCTCGAGCGTGACCGGGATGAGGTTCTGGCTCGCGTACTGCATGATCAGGCGGCCGGTCGTCGTCTCGCCGGTGAAGGCGACCTTGGCGATGCGCGGGCTCGACGCGAGCGGCTTGCCGGCCTCGACGCCGAAGCCGTTGACGACGTTGAGGACGCCGTCGGGCAGCAGGTCGCCGACGAGCTCGACGAGCTTGAGGATCGACCACGGGGTCTGCTCCGCCGGCTTGAGGACGACGCAGTTGCCGGCCGCGAGCGCGGGGGCGAGCTTCCAGACCGCCATGAGGATCGGGAAGTTCCAGGGGATGATCTGCGCGACGACGCCGAGCGGCTCGTGGATGTGGTACGCCACGGTGTACTCGTCGATCTCGCCGATCGAACCCTCCTGTGCACGAACGGCGCCCGCGAAGTAGCGGAAGTGGTCGATCGCGAGCGGGATGTCGGCGGCGAGGGTCTCGCGGACCGGCTTGCCGTTGTCCCAGGTCTCGGCGACGGCGAGGTCCTCGAGGTGGGCCTCCATCCGGTCGGCGATCTTCAGGAGGATGTTGGAGCGCTCGGTCGCGCTCGTGCGGCCCCAGGCGGCGGAGGCGCCGTGCGCGGCGTCGAGGGCGAGCTCGATGTCCTCGGCGGTGCCGCGGGCGATCTCGGTGAACGCTTGCCCCGTCACGGGGGTGATGTTCTCGAAGTAGTTGCCCCTGACCGGCGGCACCCACTGGCCCCCGATGTAGTTCTCGTAGCGGCCCTTGACCTCGATGCTGCTGCCGTCGCGGCCCGGCGGGGTGTACGTCGTCATTGACTCGATCTCCTTCGATCGTGGGGTGCCCGGTGCGGGATGGACGGACCGTAGGCGCGGCGACGTTGCAACCACGCTGCAGCGCGGCCCCGGCACCGCGAAACCACCCCGGCACCGCGGGCCCACCTCGGCACCACGGGCCCACCTCGACCTCGCCCCCACTGCCTTCACCGCGCCCCGCCGCCCCCACATCACCCTGCCGCCCCGACCTCGCCCCGCCGCCCTGCCACAGCACCTCGGCACGTCGAAACCACACCGGCACGGCGAGACCATCCCGGCACGGCGAGCTCGCCCCGGCACGGCGAGGTCGCCCCGGCACCGTGATGCACCCCGGTTCGTCCGCGAGACCCCGGCTCCGAGGTCGTGTCTCGTGGACATTTCGGGGTGACCCCGAAAAGGGGAGGCGGGTGGGGCGGGTGGGGACGGGGGGTGGCGGGTCAGGCGTCGCGCAGGAGGCGCGCGACCTCGGCCTCGGCGACGGGGCGCAGCGGGGAGGCCGCCGGCAGCGTGTCGAGCTGGCGCTCCCACATCTCGAGGTCACCGGCGCCCCAGCGCGAGCGGGTCCACCCGACCATGAGGTCGGCCTCGCCGGAGGCGAGCACGGCGGCGCGCATCCGCGCCTCGAGCACCTCGCGCAGCTCCGCGACCGCCGGCGCCTCCGACCCCGGCAGCAGCGGGCCCTTGTACGCCCGCAGCGCGTCGCGCACCCGTCCGGCGGCGAGGTGCGCGAGCACGCCGGACCAGTCGGTCTCGGTCTCGGCCTGCACGCGGTAGGGCCGCGAGAGCATCACCTCCGGTCCGAGCAGCGTCCGCAGCCGGGTCATCTCGGCGCGCAACGTCGACGAGGTCACCCGCCCCGGGTACACCTCGGTCTCGAGCTGCTCGGCCGACAGGCCGCGCGGGTTCTCGGTCAGCGCGACGACGATCTCGCTGTGCCGGCGGCTGAGCCGGTGCGTGCGCCCGTCGACCTCGACGACCGCCTCCGGCAGACCCAGGCCGCGCACCCGCACGACCCCCGGCCCGAGGCCGGCGCCGGGATGCTCCCCGCCCCCGAGCAGCGTCCCGGTCAGCGCGAGCCGGCCGAGCTCGGACTCCGCCATCCGCGCCGCGGCCCGGATCATCGCGAGGCTCTGCGGGGAGGCGACGTCGGGTCCGCCCGTGATGTCGACGACGCCGAGCACCGCGCTCGTCGTCGGGTCGTGGATGGGCGCCGCCGCGCACGACCAGGGGTGGACGAGCCGGTTGAAGTGCTCCCCGGCGCGCACGACGGCGGGACCGTCGAGGTGCAGGGCCATCCCCGGGGCGTTGGTGCCGGCGGAGTGCTCGTTCCACGCCGAGCCCTCGACGAAGTTGATGTCCTCCGCGCGCCGCAGCACGTGCCGGGCCCCGGCGACCCAGAGCAGGTGGCCGCTCGCGTCACCGACCGCCATCAGTGCGTCGCAGTCGACCGCCGCGCGCCCGAGGACGTCGTAGAGCAGCGGGAAGACGTGCGAGAGGGCGTGCGCGGTGCGGTAGTCGGCGAGGTCACCGCCGTCGAGGACGACCGGGGGCAGGTGCCCCTCGGGGTCCACGCCCGCGGCGGACGAACGCAGCCAGGACTCCGCGACGACCGACCGGACCCCGTCGGGGCCACCGGCGCCGCGCCGGGCCGTCCTGCTCGACACCCTCGCAGTACACCCCGACGACGCGCCGCGGGCAACGGGCCGTTCGGACAGTGGCCCCGCACCGGCGCATCATCCGGCCCGGAGGTGCCAGCATGGGCGCAGGAGGTGGTGCGGCGTGGCCGACGTCGAGGTGAGCAGGAACGAGCACGCGTGGGTGGCCCGGGTCGACGGGCAGGTCGCCGGCGAGCTCGTGTGGCGCGAGAGCCGTGACGGCTCGGCGGTCGTCCTCGTCCACACGGGCGTCGGCGAGGCGTTCGAGGGGCAGGGCGTCGGGGGCGCGCTCGTGCGCACCGCGCTCGACGAGCTCGCCGCGGAGGGCCGCGCCGTCCGGCCGGACTGCCCGTTCGCGGCGGAGTGGCTGCGACGCCACCCCGACCACCCGGTCACGGTGCAGCAGCGCACCTGACCGACCCGGCCGGCCGCCGCGGCGCGTGCACGGGTCCGGCCTCTCCTCGTGGCGACCTGCGCGGGTCCGCGTGCGGTCGCACCCGGACCTGCGCAGGTCGCGCGGAGAAGGCGAAGCGAGAAGCGGTGCCGGGGCGGGCACGGTTGGACGGCGCCGGTGGACGGACGATCGGACACGTTGTCCCCGGCCGGTTCCCGGGTGAGGATGCCGTATGGGCACCGTCGTCAGCCGTGACGCGCGGCGGCGGTGGGCGGCCGTCGTCGCCGCGACCGGCGTGCTCGTCGGGATGCTCGCCGCGGTGCCCGTCCTCCGGTCGACCGTGGCGGTCGGGGCGGCGACGACGACCCCGGCGGAGGTGCGGCAGCGGGCCCTGGCGTCGGCCTCCGTCGCCTACACCGCCGTCGGCGAGAGCCGCGGCGGGCTGGCCCTGCCGGACGTCGGCGGCTTCGGCGACCTCGCGACGCTCCTCGGCGGGACGACCCGCACCCGCATCTGGTGGGACGGCCCGCGGCGCTGGCGGGTCGACACCGTCGACGCGGCCGGTGAGCGCGACACCTACGGCCTCGCCACCTCGACGACGACGTGGGACTACGGCAGCCGGCGGCTCGCCACCGTCACCGGCGACCCGTCGGTCCGCCTGCCCCGGGCCGACGACCTCGTCGCACCGAACGCGGGCCGCCGCCTGCTGTCCGCCGTCGGACCCGACGACCGCCTGTCCGCCCTGCCCCCACAGCGCATCGACGGACGCACCACTGACGGCCTGCGCGTCGTCCCCGCCTCGGCCCGCAGCACCCTCGCCCGCGCCGACGTCTGGGTCGACCGCGAGACCGGCCTGCCGCTGCGCGTCGTCGTCACCGCGCGCGGCGGGGCCGACGCCCTCGTCAGCGAGGTGAGCGGGGTGCGCACCGGACGGCCCCCCGCCGACGTCCTCGACCCGCCGTCGCCGCCGACCGCGCGACGCTCCCTGGACTCCGCCCCCGACCTGGTCGCCCGGGTGGCGCAGCGCTCCCCGTGGGACCTGCCGGACGAGCTCGCCGGCCTGCCGGCGTCGACGCAGGTCGTCGACGGCGCGAGCACCTACGGCACGGGACTGACCCGCGTCCTCGTGCTGCCGCTGCCCGGCCGCGTGGCGCGCGAGGTCGTCGGCAACGCGACGCGCGCCGGCTCGGTCGAGGAGGAGCTGCCCGGTGGCTCCGTCGTCCGCATCGGCTCGAGCCTGCTCAACGTCGAGCTCGTCCGCGGCGAGGACCGCTTCCACGCCTACGTCGTGGCCGGGCTCGTCGAGCCCGCGCTGCTCGACGAGGTCGCCACCGCCCTGCTCGCCTCACCACCCCCGTTCCGGGAGGACCAGTGACCGACCCCAGCCCCGACACCCCCGCCGTCGCCACGCGGGGCCTCACGAAGCGCTTCGGGCGGGTCACGGCCGTCGACGGCCTCGACCTGCTCGTGCGGCCGCGCGACCGGTACGGCTTCCTCGGGCCCAACGGCTCGGGCAAGACGACGACCGTGCGGATGCTCCTCGGCCTCGTCCACGCGACGAGCGGCGAGGCCGAGGTCCTCGGCCATCCGGTGCCCCGGCAGGCCGCCGCCGCCCTCGCGCAGGTCGGCGCCCTCGTCGAGGGTCCGGCGGCCTACCCGCACCTGTCGGCCCGGGCCAACCTGCGCCTCCTCGACGCCGCCGGCCCCCGTGACGTCGGCGACCCCCTCGCCGCCGAGGTCGGCTCCCGACGCAGCCGGCGGCGGCGCATCGAGTCGGTCCTCGACGAGGTCGGCCTGGCCGACGTCGGCCGCAAGCCGGTCCGCGCCTACTCCCTCGGGATGCGCCAGCGCCTCGGGCTGGCCGCCGCCCTCCTGCGGGGGCCGCGGCTGCTCGTGCTCGACGAGCCGACGAACGGCCTCGACCCGCGCGGCATCGCCGAGGTGCGCGACCTCCTGCTGCGCCTCAACGAGGGCGGCACGACGGTGTTCCTCTCCAGCCACCTGCTCGCCGAGGTCGAGCTGTTCTGCACGAGGGTCGGTGTGCTGCACCGCGGCCGGCTCGTCGCCCAGGACGACCTCGACGCCCTGCGGGGTCCGACGGGCCGCACGGTCGTCGACGTCGACGACGTGGAGGCCGCGGCTCGGGCGCTCGGGGTGCCCCCACCGGACCGGCGACGCACCGGGGAGCCCGCTGGCCGTCTGGTCCTCGAGGGGTCGAGCGTCGCCGAGGCGACGTCGCGGCTCGTGCGGGCCGACGTCGCCGTCCTCGAGGCCGCCCCCGAGCGACGGACCCTCGAGGAGTCGGTGCTGGAGCTGACCGCGTGATCCGGGTCGAGCTGCGCAAGCTGGTCTCGCGTCCTCGCACCTGGGTGAGCATCGGGCTGCTCTGCCTCCTGCCCGTCGTCGTCGCGGTCTTCCTGGCGGTCACCGGGATCGCGCCCCGGCCGGGCCAGGGGCCGACCCTGCTCGCCGCCGTCCTCGGCAACGGCGCGCTCTACCCGGCGGCGGCGCTCGGCATCGTCCTGCCGTTCTTCCTGCCGATCGCCGTCGCGGTGCAGGCGGGCGAGGCGGTCGCGGGCGAGGCGTCGACCGGGACGCTGCGCTACCTCCTCGTCCGGCCGGTGGGCCGCACCCGGCTCCTCGCGGCCAAGCTCGTGTCGGTCGTCGCGTACACGCTGCTGGCCGTCGTCGCCGTGGCGGTCGTCGGGTACGTCACGGGCATCTCGCTGCTGGGCAACTCGGGGCAGCTGACGACGACCACGCTCTCCGGCACCGCCCTCACCCCGACCGACCTCGCGTGGCGCACCGGCGTCATGGTGCTCTCGATCGGCTGGTCGATGGTCGGGCTCGCGGCCATCTCGCTCTTCCTCTCGACGCTCACCGACTCCTCGCTCGGCGCGGCCCTCGGCGGGCTGGCCGCCCTCGTGAGCAGCACCGTCCTCGTGACGCTCGACGCCGCGGGCTCGGTCCGCGACTACCTGCCGACCCGGTACTGGCTGGCGTGGGTCGACCTGTTCCGCGACCCCATCCCGTGGCACGACCTCCAGGCCGGCGCGCTCGTGCAGGCCGGGTACGTGCTCGTCTTCCTCGGCGCGGCGTGGGCCAACTTCACGACCCGCGACGTCACGAGCTGAGCCGCGTCAGCCGCCGAGCGCCCCGGCGCCGGCCGCCCGCAGGGCCGCGCAGTCCGCGCTCGTGGGCGGGGCGTCCGGGGCGGTGCGGCCGAGCGAGCGCAGGACGACGCCCACCGCGAGCGGGTCGCCGGGCAGCCCGCCGTGGGTCACCCGCGCGTCCGCGCAGACCGCCTGCAGCTCGACGTCCTCCGCGCCCGCGAGGACGGCCGAGTCCGGCGGGGTGACGGTCTCGTCGTCGCGGGTCCAGATGCTCGTCCAGCGGGCGCTGCCGGGGGCCTCGGGCAGGCCGGCGAGCAGGTCGCTGCCCTCGGCGAGCTGGCGGCAGGCCGTGGGGCAGGCCCCGCCGAGCAGGGCGCCGAGGTCGGCGACGGTCGTGCCGTGGTGCGGCGACCCGAGCGTGACGACGCGTCGGGCCACCCCGGCGCCCTCGCCGGCCACCCACACGCGCGCGACGACACCCCCGGCCGAGTAGCCGACGACGTCGACGGACGCGGCGCCCTCGGCGAGCGCGGCGTCGGCGGCCCGACCGACCGCGGCCGCCTGGGCCGCGAGGTCACCGGTGCCGTCCCCGACCTCGACGACGCGCGGGTCGCGACCCGCTGTGCGCAGGGCGGTGACGAGCGAGGCGAGCGATGCGGTGCTGCCGCCGTACCCGGGGACGAGCAGCACCGGGCCGGCGGCGGTGTCGGCCGGGTCCGACGCCAGCCGGGGGACGAGCACGAGCGCGAGCACGCCGAGGACGACGACGGCGAGCGCCCCTGCGAGGAACGCCCGGCGGCGCGGGCTCATCGTCGGTCTCCCACCCGGCCGATGCTACGAGGCGGGTGGCCGGACCCGGCCTCAGCGACCGCGCGCGAAGACGGCGTCGACCGCGGGGATGCGCGACCGGTAGCCGGCGAGCAGCTCGCGGGCGACGGTGACGGAGTCGACGAGGGGGTGCAGGGCGAAGGCCTGCACCGCGTCGCGCTCGGAGCCGGTGCGGGCCGCCGCGATGACGAGCCGCTCGACGGCCTTGACCTGCTCGACGAGCCCGAGCGCGTGCCCGGTGAGCGGCGGCAGCGGGTGCGGCCGGGGGCCGGAGGCGTCGACGGTGCAGGGGACCTCGACGACCGCGTCGTCCGGCAGGCCCGGGACCGTGCCCCGGCTGCGCACGTTGAGGATGAGCTCGGCCGGCTCGCCGCGGGAGATCGCCGCCATGATGGCGAGCGCGACCCCCTCGTAGCCGCCGCCCTGGACGTCGGCCTCGTCGCGCTCCTCGTCCTCGCCGCGCGCCTCCTGCATGTAGGTGGCGTTGCGCTCCATCCGCACGCGGTCCCACTCGGCGAGCGCACCGGACCCGTTCGGGCCGCTGGGCCCTCCGGAGCGCAGCGACGCGTAGAAGCCCTGCTGCTGGTCCAGCAGGTACTCGCCGCGGGTCTGCGGCGCCGCCGTGATCGAGCGGACCGCGTCGCGGGTGAAGTAGTAGTAGTAGAGGTACTCGTTGGGCACGACCCCGAGCGTGCGGACCCAGTCCAGCCCGAAGAGCTGCCCCTCCTCCATCGAGGCGAGCGCGGCGTCGTCGGCGAGGAGGTCGGGCAGGACGTCGCGTCCGTCGAAGTGCAGGCCGCGCAGCCAGCCGAGGTGGTTGAGCCCGACGTAGTCGACGGTCGTGCGGGCCGGGTCGATGCCGAGCGTCGCAGCGGCCCGGCGCGCGAGCCCGATCGGGCTGTCGCAGATGCCGATCACGCGGTCGTGCAGCACCGACTGCATCGCCTCGGTGATCATCCCGGCCGGGTTCGTGAAGTTGATGACCCACGCGTCGGGGGCGACCGCGGCGACGCGCTCGGCGACGTGCAGCGCGACGGGGACGGTCCGCAGCCCGTAGGCGAGGCCGCCGGGGCCGGTGGTCTCCTGGCCGAGCAGCCCGAGGTCGAGGGCGACGCGCTCGTCGGCCGTACGACCCTCGAGGCCCCCGACCCGGATGGCCGAGAAGACGAAGTCGCTGCCCTCGAGCGCGGTGTCGAGGTCGGTGCTCGTGTGGACGCAGGGGGCGTCGGGGTCGCCGTCGGCCATCTCGGCGAGCACCCGCCCGATGGCGGCCAGCCGCTCCTCGTCGACGTCGTGCAGCCACACCTCGTCGACCCGTCGCTCGTGCCGGTCGCGCAGCAGGGCGCCGTAGACGAGCGGGGTCCGGAAGCCCCCACCGCCGAGCATCGCGAGCTTCATGCGAGCACCACCTCCGTGCCGGCGGCCCGACAGGCCGCCAGGGTCGCGGGGTCGGCCCCCTCGTTGGTCAGGACGAGGTCGACGGCGCCGGCCTCGCAGACGCGCAGCGAGCCGGTGCCGGGCATCTTGTGCCGGTCGACGAGGAGCACCGAGGTGTCACCGGCCTGCAGCAGGGCGCGCTTGACCGGCACCTCGACCGCGGTCGTGTCGAGCACGGTGCCGTCGGCCCGGACGCCGCTGGCGCCGAGGAACACGTACGAGCCCTGCACCTGGCGCAGCGCGTCCTCGGTGAGCGACCCGACGAGCGAGTGGTAGGTCCGGCGGACGATGCCGCCGAGGAGGATGAGCTCGACGGCGTCGTCGTCGCGCAGGACGTCGAGGACGGCGAGGCTCGCGGTGACGACCGTGACGTGCCGGCCGCGCAGCTCGCGGGCGAGCAGCATCGTCGTCGTCCCGATGTCGAGGACGACCGAGTCGCCGTCGGCGACCATCGCGGCGGCCCGCCGGGCGACGGCCGCCTTGTCCCCGGCGTCGGTGGCCGCGACCTCGGCGAAGCCCCGCAGCGCGTCGGCGTCGGCGACGTTCGTCGGGACGGCGCCGCCGTGCACCCGACGCAGGGAGCCGAGCCGCTCGAGCTCGATGAGGTCGCGCCGCACCGTGGCGACGGACACCCCGCACAGCTCGGCGAGCTCCTCGGTCGAGGCGACCCCGCGCGCGCGGAGGCGACCGACGATGGATCGCTGCCGGGCCGCTCGCATGCCGTCACTGTACCGATCAGATTTCGTCACGTCATGATCACGGATGAAGAATTAGGTGCACCGACTGCTTGTCCGACCCCGTCGTCGGGTGCATGCTTGGCCCTTCGACCGCCCCGCTGACCCGAGGAGCCCGCCGTGCCGTCCCCGGCCTTCGACCCGCTCGCCGCGCAGCGGGCCGACGACGCCCCGCAGATCGACGTCCTCGTCTGGGGCACGGTCTTCCTCGACATCATCATGACCGGCCTCGAGGCGCTGCCCGACGGCGGCCAGGAGGTCTGGGCCACGGGGATGGGCTCGTGCCCCGGCGGCATCGCGAACCTCGCCGTCGCCGCGCGGCGGCTCGGCCTCAACACCTCGCTCGCCGCCGCGTTCGGCGACGACGCCTACGGCGACTTCTGCTGGGAGACCCTCGCCGACGAGGAGGGCGTCGACCTCTCCCGCTCGCGCCGCTTCGAGGGCTGGCACTCGCCGGTCACCGTCTCGATGGCGGTCGCCCGCGACCGCGGGATGGTCAGCCACGGCCACCCGCCGCCCCTCGACGCGACCGCCCTCATCGGCGAGCCGCCGCGCAGCCGCGCCGTCATGGCCGAGCTCGCACCCGACCGGCTGCTCGTCGACGCCGACGAGCCGACGTGGGTCGAGAAGGCCCGGGCGCAGGGCGCGCTCGTGTTCGCCGACGTCGGCTGGGACCCCAGCGGCACGTGGCCGCGCACGGTGCTCGAGCAGCTCGGCACGTGCGACGCGTTCCTGCCCAACGCCGTCGAGGCGATGGCCTACACCCGCACCCGCACCCCGAGCGAGGCGCTCTACGCGCTCGCCGACCTCGTGCCGCTCGCCGTCGTCACCAACGGCGAGGAGGGCGCGCTGGCGATCGACTCGCGCACCGGGGAGGAGGCGGTCGTCCCCGCGCTGCGCGTCGACGCCCTCGACCCCACCGGCGCCGGTGACGTCTTCGGGGCCGCCGTCGTCCTCGGGACCCTCGCGGAGTGGCCTCTCCAGCAGCGCATCTCGTTCGCCGCGCTGTGCTCGGCACTCGCCGTGCAGCACTTCGGCGGCTCGCTCGCCGCCCCCGGCTGGGGCGACATCGCCGACTGGTGGCACCACCTGCGCGACGGTGAGGCCACCGACAGCTACCACCGCTCGGTCCGCCGCCGGTACGCGTTCCTCGACGACCTCGTCCAGGACGTCCCCGTCGGCGCCGGGCGCCGCGCCACCGCCACCATCGCCCGCCACGTCGACGTCGAGGGATACCCCCGCGGCACCGTCATCCACCGAGGAGCACCCGCATGAGGAGACGACCCACCACCCGCCTGATCGCCGTCGGCGCCCTGGGTGCCCTGGCCCTCACCGCCTGCACCCCCGGGTCGGGCAGCGACGGCACGGGGTCCAGCGCCGCCCCGACCGGGACGGTCAACACCGACCCCGCGTCGCTCGGCCAGGTCACCCTGACGGTCTGGGACCAGGAGGTCCGCGGCGGCCAGGCCGCGCAGATCGAGGAGCTCAACAAGGAGTTCCAGGCGAAGTACCCGAACATCACGCTCAAGCGCGTCTCGCGCTCGTTCGACGACCTCAAGACCATCCTCGGCCTCGCCCTCTCGGGCAACGACGCCCCGGACGTCTTCCAGGCCAACAACGGGCGCCCGGACATGGGCAAGTTCGTCCAGGCCGGGCAGCTCCTGCCGCTCGACCGCTACGCCGACGCCTACGGCTGGACCGACCGCTACCCCGAGTCGGTCCGCAAGTACTCGAGCTACTCGCCCGACGGCAAGACCTTCGGCACCGGCAACCTCTACGGCCTGCCGCAGGTCGGCGAGGTCGTCGGCGTCTACGCGGACAAGGCCGTCCTCGCGAAGGCCGGTGTCTCCGAGGTCCCGAGCGACTGGGCCGGCTTCGAGGCGAGCCTCCAGAAGGTCAAGGACGCCGGCGAGCAGCCTCTCGTCCTCGGCAACCTCGACAAGTGGCCCGCCATCCACGTCTTCGGCACCGTCCAGGCGCAGACCACGCCGGCCGACCAGATCCGGACCCTCGGCTTCGGGCAGCCCGGCGGCAGCTGGACCACCGCCGAGAACACGAAGGCCGCGCAGACGCTCGTCGACTGGGTCGACAAGGGCTACTTCTCCAAGGACGTCAACGGGCTCGGCTACGACCCCGCCTGGCAGCAGTTCAGCAAGGGCACCGGCGCCTACCTCATCGCCGGCACCTGGCTGCAGGCCGACCTCGGCAAGGCGATGGGCGACGACGTCACCTTCGTCCTGCCGCCGAAGGCCCAGCAGGCGCCCGTCGCCACCGGCGGCACCGGCATCCCGTGGGCGGTCTCGAGCAAGACGAAGAACCCCGACGCCGCCGCGGCCTACATCGACTTCATCACGAACAAGGACGCGATGGGCATCCTCGCGAAAACCGAGAACCTGCCGGTCGCCGACACCGCCGACCAGAAGGCGCCGAGCGCGATCGGGCAGGACGTGTTCACCGCCTTCGGCACCGCCGTCGACGACGACTCGCTCGTCCCGTACCTCGACTACGCGACGCCGACGATGTCCGACACCCTCGGCGCGGCCCTGCAGGACCTCCTCGCGAAGAAGGCCACGCCCGGGCAGTTCCTCGAGACGGTGCAGAAGGACTACGGCGACTTCGTCGCCCAGAACGGATGAGCGAGACCGCGACGGCGGCACCCAGCCGCGCCCGCACCCCCGAGGGGACCCGCCGCCGACGCCGCGGCGGGCCCCCCGGGGAGCCGCGCGCCGTCGGCTGGCTCTACGTCCTGCCGGCGCTCCTCGTCTACGCGGCCTTCCTCCTCTACCCGCTCCTGCGCGCGGTCCAGATCTCGCTCTACGACTGGAACGGCAACACGCTGGCGACCTGGGCGGGCCTCGACAACTACGTCGAGGTCGTCGGCGACCCGGCCCTGCGCGCGTCCTTCGGGCACGCCCTCGTCCTCATCGCGTTCTACGCGCTGCTGCCGCTCGTCGTCGGCCTCGTGCTCGCCGCCGTCCTCGGGCGCGCCAAGGTCCGCGGCCTCGGCTTCTTCCGCACCGTCGTCTTCCTGCCGCAGGTCGTCGCGATGGTCGTCATCGCCGTGGCCTGGCGCCGGATGTACGCACCCGACGGCAGCATCAACGACCTGCTGTCGGCGATCGGACTCGACGCCCTGACCCGGGGCTGGCTCGGCGACTACACCGCCGCGCTGCCGGCGGTCGGCCTCATCGGCACGTGGTTCGAGATCGGCCTCGTCACCGTGCTGCTGCTCGCCGGGATGGGCAAGATCCCCACCGAGCTCTACGAGGCCGCCCGGCTCGACGGCGCCGGCGCGGTGCGTGAGTTCTTCGTCGTCACGCTGCCGGCGCTGCGTGGCGAGATCGCGGTCGCCCTGACGCTCACCGTGATCGCGGCGCTGCGCACCTTCGACCTCGTCTACGTGACGACCCGCGGCGGGCCCGGCACGAGCACCTCGGTGCCGTCGTACGAGGTCTACAACCGCGCCTTCCAGCAGGGGCGTGTCGGGTCGGCCGCCGCCATCGCCGTCGTGCTGACGGTCATCATCTTCGCGATCTCGTTCGGCATCACCCGGATCGCGGAGCGGGACCGCTGATGCGCGTCTCCCGCGCCGAGCGCGCCACCAACTACGTCATCCTCGCGGCCTTCGCCGTCTTCGCGCTGTGGCCGATCCTCGGGGTCGTCGTCGCGGCCCTCGGGCCGGACGACGCCGCGGGCGGCACCGTGGGCGCCGGCGTCCTGGGCCTGCACCCCGAGAACTTCGTGACCGCCTGGAACCAGGGCCGGTTCGGCAGCTACCTGCGCACCAGCCTCCTCGTCTCGAGCACGGTCGTCGTCGTCAGCGTCGTCTTCTCGCTCCTCGCCGGCTACGCCCTCGGGACGATGCGCTTCCGCGGGGCGACGGTGCTGTTCTACGTCTTCCTCGTCGGCATCATGATGCCGAGCGAGGCCGTGCTCGTGCCGCTGTACTACGACCTGCGCGCGCTCGGGCTCACCGACACCATCTGGGCGCTGCTGCTGCCGCAGGTCGCGCAGTCCGTGGCGTTCGGCACCTTCTGGATGCGGGCCTGGTTCCGCTCCGCGAACCGGTCCGTCGTCGAGGCCGCCCGGCTCGACGGCGCCTCGACGTGGCGCATCCTCTGGCAGGTGCTCGTGCCGCTCGCCCGGCCGGCGGTCGTCACGCTCACCGTGCTCACCTTCATGTGGACCTGGAACGAGTTCCTCGTCCCCCTCGTCATGGTCGTCTCCGAGTCGCTGCGCACCGCGCCGCTCGGGCTGGCGTTCTTCCAGGGGCAGTACACGCAGGGCTTCACCCTCCTCGCGGCCGGTGCCTGCATCGTCGCGACCCCGGTGGTCGTGCTCTACCTGTTCCTGCAGCGCCACTTCATCGCCGGGATGCTCGAAGGAGCAGTCCGGGAGTAGGGCAGGGGATTCCGCACCACCGACAGGGATTGGGGTCAACGATGACCACGCACGTCAGCAGACCACGCGCGTCCGCGCGGAGGGTGGCGACGCTCGCCACCACCGTCGCGCTCGCGCTCACCGGGGCGGGGGCCGCCGCGGCGACCACGTCCGGTGACCACCACGGCGGAGGACACTCCTCGCGCCCGCCGACCTCGACGACGTCCGCCGGGAAGCCGGTCGACCTCGGGGCGCTGTTCATCGGCGCGCACCCCGACGACGAGGCCGGCTCGCTGTCGGCCTACGGGCAGTGGGGTCACGACAACCACCTGCGCACCGGCGTCGTCACCGTGACGCGCGGCGAGGGCGGCGGCAACGCGGTCGGCCCCGAGGAGGGCCCGCCGCTCGGCCTCCTGCGCGAGAAGGAGGAGCGCTCGGCCGTCGGTCGGGCGGGCATCACCGACATCTTCAACCTCGACGAGGTCGACTTCTACTACACCGTCAGCGACCCGCTGACCCAGGAGGTCTGGGACCACGACGAGGTCCTCGGCAAGGTCGTCCGGGTCATCCGCGAGACCCGCCCCGAGATCCTCTTCACGATGGACCCCGCGCCGTCTCCCGGCAACCACGGCAACCACCAGGAGGCCGCGCGCCTCGCGACCGAGGCCTTCGCGGCCGCGGGCGACCCGACGCGCTACCCGGAGCAGATCCGCTCGGAGGGCCTGCGGCCGTTCTCGCCCGACAAGCTGATGATGCGCGGGTCGGCCACCGCCCCGACCGGTGAGCAGTGCATGGCGCAGCTCGCCCCGAAGGACCCGACCCAGACGGTCTACGGCGTGTGGGCCGGCGCCACCTCGCCGGACGGCCGCACCTGGGCCGCCGTCGAGCGCGACGCGCAGCGCCAGTACGCCTCCCAGGGCTGGGCCGGCTTCCCCGACGTGCCGACCGACCCGACGAAGATCGGCTGCGACGTCTTCCGCCAGGTCGACTCGCGCGTGCCGTTCGCCGAGCCGGGCACCGCTGCGGCGCAGCGCTCCTGGTCGGCGCTCGCCGGGTCCACGGTGCACGCACCGGGCACCGTCCCGCTGGGCACCGGCCTGCGCGTCGACACCGACCGCTTCGGTGTCCTGCCCGGCCGGTCGTTCGAGGCGACGGTCTCCGTCACGGCGCCCCGTCGCGCCCTGCCGGGTGCCTCCGTCCGGCTCGACCTGCCCGACGGCTGGACCGCGACCGGCCGACGTGACCTCGGCACCGTGAAGCCCGGGCGCACCGTCACCCGCACGTTCACGGTCACCCCGGCGGCCGACGCCGACGCCGGCCAGCGGGCGCGCGTCGCCGCCCGCCTCTCGACGAAGGTCGGGTCCGGCTACTCCGACCGCGTCGTCGAGGTCGTCCCGACGGTCTCGGCGCGCCAGCAGCTGCTGCCCCAGGTCGCCGACTTCGAGCGGTGGGCCCCGGCGACGGCCGACGAGCCCCAGCTGAGCGGCACCGTCACGCCGGTCCTGCCCATCGCCTCCGGCAAGAGCCGTGAGGTGCGGGTCGACCTGCACAACAACGGCACCCGCCCGGATGCCGGCACGGTGGCCCTCGAGCTGCCCGACGGCTTCTCCGCCGAGCCGGCGAGCGCCGACTACGGGCCGCTGGCGGCCGGGGCGGACGGCAGCGTGACGTTCACCGTCACCAACACCGACGCCTCCCTCCCGACCTCCAACCAGGGCGGCACCCCCGGCGCCGCGGCCGGTGACTACGCCTACCGGATCGTCACGACGACCCGGGCTGGCACCTCGACGACCGGTGGCGCCCTCGAGATCGTCCCGACCACGACGATCGAGGAGGCCTCCGCCGCACCGGTGGTCGACGGCACCGAGTCGCCGGGCGAGTACCCCGGCGAGGCCATCGACATCTCCCGCCTCTGGGAGGGGACGGCCTGCTCCTCGGCCGCCGACTGCTCGGCCACGGCGAAGGTCGCCTGGCACGAGGACACGCTCAACGTCCTCGTGCACGTGACCGACGACGTGCTCGGCACCCGGCTCGACACTGCGGACTGCAAGCGGCACTGGCGCACCGACTCGGTCGAGATCGCGATCGACCCGCGGGGCGACAGCGAGAACACCTCGACGACGTTCAAGGCAGCCGTCCTCCCCGCCACGGCGGAGGGTCCGGCGTGCGGCCTGCGCGACGCCGACAACCACCAGGGCCCGGCGGCAGAGACCGCTCCCGGCATGAAGGTGGCGTCGACGGTGAACGAGCCGTACGACGGCTACACCGTCGAGGTGTCCATCCCGATGTCGGAGCTCCCCGGCGCGGTCGACCCCGAGCACCTCGGGCTCGACCTGTTCGTCTACGACTCCGACACCCAGGACAAGACCGGCCAGACCCGCATCGGCTGGTCGACCTGGGGCGGCGTGCAGGGCGACCCGTACCGCTGGGGCGTCGCGACGCTGCCGGGCTACACCCCGCCGGCTGACCGTCCGACCGAGGCGCCGGAGCCGGTGATCCCGCGCACGGCGCTGTCGTCGCTCGACAGCCCGCCGTCGCTCGAGCAGGCGGTGCGCAACGACGTGCCGCTGGCCGGTGGCCCCGCGAGCGCGCCGCAGCGCGCCGGATGGGTCGAGCGCGTCTCGACCTCGAAGGACACCGCGTGGGTCCGCCTGCACGCCAACGCCGCCGGGACGGCGCACGTCTACGTCGTCGACGGCAAGGGCACCATCGGGTCCCGCACCGTCACGATCGGCGGCGCCACCGAGCGCGGCATCACGGTCGACCTCGACCGGCGCGGCGGAAGCAACACCCGCGTCTACGTCGGCTGGCTCGACCGGGCCGGCGGGACGCTGGCGTCGGTGGCCGGCCCCCGCTGACCCCCCTCCCCCTCGGAGTCGAGTGCGGACGTGGTCGCCGGAGCAACCACTTCCGCCCTCGACACCGGTGAGAACCCGCCACTCGCACGACCCATCGCGGGCTACACCGCAGTAAGTGTCGCCACAGCAGCACGTACTGCGGTGTAGCCCGCACCGGCGTGCGCGGGGGCTCCGGGGACGAATGCGGGTTGCGACCACCCGGTGGCGCCGGGGTACCGTGGTCGGACCATGAAGCACTGACCCACGCCCTGCTCGCGCCCGAGGCACCGCCCGGCGAGCACGCAAGCACCACCGCGTGGAGTCCCCGTGCCAGCATCCTCCCCCCTCGTCGTCCGCGACCTGTCCTACGCCGTCGACGGCCGCCTCGTCCTCGACGGCGTCTCGCTCACCGTCCCGCCCGGCCACCGCGTCGGGCTCGTCGGCGAGAACGGCTCCGGCAAGTCGACGCTCCTTGCCTGCCTCGCCGGCCGGCTCGCCCCGACGTCGGGGTCAGCGGGCCTCCCCGACGACCTCGGGTACCTGCCGCAGGACTCCGGGCTCGACCCGTCCGCGACCGTCGGCGCCGTGCTGCGCGCGGCCCTCGCGCCGCTGCACCGGCTCGCCGCCGACGTCGAGCGGCTCGCCACCGATCTCGCCACCCGGCCGGACGACGCCACGACCTCGGCGGCCTACGACGACGCCCTGGCCCGGGCCGTCGCCCGCGACGCGTGGGACGCCGACCGCCGGGCCGAGGTGGCGGCGCACGCGCTCGGGCTGGAGCGCATCCCCCACGACCGGCTCGTCGCGCGGACGAGCGGCGGCGAGCGCACCCGCCTCGCCCTCGCGGCGCTCCTCGTGCGCCGCCCGGACGCGCTCCTCCTCGACGAGCCGACCAACCACCTCGACGACGCCGCGCTCGAGTTCCTCGAGTCCGAGCTGTCGTCGATGCCGGGAGCCGTGCTCGTCGCGAGCCACGACCGGGTGCTGCTCGAGCGGGCCTGCACCGGGGTCGTCGACCTCGACCCGCGCCACCGCGGCACGGACGGTGTCGGCGGGGCGTCGTGGACCGGCTCCTTCGCCGACTACCGCGCGGCGAAGGCGGCCGCCCGCCGGCGCTGGGAGGAGCAGTGGCTCGAGGAGCGCGAGCTCGTCGCGGACCTGCGCGAGCGGGCCGTCACCCGCGAGGGCGGCGTCGCCCACGGCCGGGGCCCGACCGACAACGACAAGTTCATCCACGCGTTCAAGGGCTCGCGCGTGCAGACCGCCGCCCGCCGCCGGGCCAAGGACGCCGAGCGGCGCCTCGAGCGCATCGTCGCCGACCCCGTGCCGCGTCCCCCGGCGCGGCTGAGGCTGGACGTCGACCTGGGCCGCGGGGGCGCGCCGTCCTCGGGCGTGCGGGTCCGCGACCTCCACGTGCCCGGACGCCTCCGGCTCGCGCGGCTCGACGTCGCGGCCGGCGAGCACCTGCTCGTCACCGGGCCCAACGGCTGCGGCAAGTCCACGCTGCTGCGCGCCCTCGCGGACGCCCCGCGGCACCGCGGCGTCGACGTCGGCGGCCGGGTGGCGCGCCTCGCCCAGGACACCGTCTTCGACGACCCGCGGCGCAGCCCCCAGCAGCTCGTCGCCGCGCAGCAGGGCCTCGCCGAGGACGACGCGCGGGCCGCGCTCCTGCCGCTCGGGCTCGTCCACCCGCGCGACGCCGCCCGCCCGGTCGGCGACCTCAGCCTCGGCCAGCAGCGACGGCTCGCCCTCGCCCTCGTCGTCCTGGACCGCCCGGACGTCCTCCTCCTCGACGAGCCGACGAACCACCTGTCGCTCACCCTCGTCGACGAGCTCGAGGAGGCCGTCGACGCGTCGCCGGCGACGGTGCTCGTCGCCTCGCACGACCGCTGGCTGCGGCGTCGATGGACCGCACGCGAGCTGCCGCTGCCCGCACGCGGCGACGTACGGTGAGGCGATGAGCCGCCGCCACGACCAGGACGCCCGATGGCGCGGATGACCCGCAAGGCCGACCTGCCCACCAAGGTCTGCGCGACGTGCGGCCGGCCGTTCGCCTGGCGCAAGAAGTGGGCCCGCGACTGGGACGAGGTGCGCTACTGCTCGGAGGCCTGCCGCCGCAACCGCCCGAAGGACGAGGCATGAGCCGCGAGCCCGGCACGCGGGTGCTGCTCATGAGCGACACCCACCTGCCCAAGCGGGCCAAGGACCTGCCGGCGCCGCTCTGGGACGCCGTCGAGGCGGCGGACCTCGTCGTGCACGCCGGCGACTGGGTCGACGAGGCGACGCTCGACGCCCTCGAGGCCCGCAGCGCCCGGCTGCTCGCCTGCTGGGGCAACAACGACGGCCCCGGCCTGCGGGCGCGGTTGCCCGAGGTCGCCCGCGCGACCATCGAGGGCGTGCGCATCGCCGTCGTCCACGAGACCGGCCAGAAGCAGCGCCGCGAGGAGCGGATGCGCGTCGCGTACCCCGACGTCGACCTGCTCGTGTTCGGGCACAGCCACATCCCGTGGGACACCGCGCAGGACGGCCTGCGGCTGCTCAACCCCGGCTCGCCGACCGACCGCCGGCGCCAGCCGGACTTCACGTGGATGACCCTGCGGCTGGCCGACGGCGGCATCCACGACGTGGAGCTCCACCGCCTCCCCCCGCACACCCCCGCCTGACCCCGGCGCCTCAACATTTCGGGGTCACCCCGAAATGTCCACGAGACCCCGTCTCGGAGCCGGGGTCTCGTGGACGTTCTCGTGTCTCGGGCCGGACGGCCGCCGGCTCAGGCCGGGGCGTCGGCGAAGCGCAGGTAGGGCTTGACCTCGTCGACGTTCTCGAAGCGCTCGCGGGCGTCGTCGGTCGAGATCGTCGGGGCGACGATGACGCGGTCGCCCGGCTGCCACTCGGCCGGCGTCGAGACCGGGGCGGCGTCCGTCTGCTGGAGCGCGTCGAGGGCCCGGAGGATCTCGGTGAAGTTGCGCCCCACCGACTTCGGGTAGGTGATGGTCAGGCGCACCTTGTTGCCGGGGTCGACGAGGAAGACCGACCGCACGGTCGAGGTGTCACCCTCGCCGGGGTGGATCATGTCGTAGGCCTGCGCGACGGTGCGGTCCTGGTCGGCGATGATCGGGAAGTCGACCGCGACCCCGCCGACCTCGGCGATGTCCGGCACCCAGCGGCCGTGGTCCTCGACCGAGTCGACGGACACGGCGATCGGCTTGGCGTTGCGCGCGGCGAACTCCCCCGCCAGCGCCGCGGTCCGGCCGAGCTCGGTCGTGCAGACGGGCGTGAAGTCGGCCGGGTGGCTGAACAGCACGGCCCAGGCGCCGTCCTTCCACGCGTGGAAGCTGATCGGGCCGGCCGTCGAGTCGGCGGTGAAGTCGGGGGCGGTGTCGCCGAGGTGGAGGGACATTGATAACTCCTCGTTTGAAGATGGCTGACCACATGTTATCGATGGACCCCGCCGGTCGTCTCAGGTTGCCCGCACTCCGGACGCGCGAGGCCGGCAGATCGGACGCCTTGGTTGCTGCCGGACGACCCGGCGGCTGCGGGGACATCCGGGACGCACCCCGGCGCCGACGCCTCGTCGCTAGGGTCGGCGCCGTGCGCACCCTCACCTCGGAGCGGCTCGTGCTGCGGCCCTGGGAGCCCGCCGACGCCGACTTCCTCCTCGACCTCGAGGGCCGTTGGGAGGTCGTCCGGCACCTCGGCGCGGCCCCGTCGACGATGACCTCGCGCGACGAGGCGCTGGCGTCGATCCACCGGCGGCGGGCCATCAGCGCGCACCATGTGCACGGCGTCTGGCTCGTCGCCGACCACGACGGGCGCCGGCTCGGCAACCTCCTCCTCAAGCCCGTGCCCCTGAGCACGGACGAACGGACGGACGGGCCTCCCGAAGTCGAGGTCGGCTGGCACCTGCACCCCGACGCCTGGGGCCACGGCTACGCCACCGAGGCGGCACGGATGGTCCTCGACGACGCCTTCGCCCGTGGGCTGACCCGCGTCGTCGCCGTCGTCCACCCCGAGAACACCGCCTCGACGGCCGTGTGCCGACGCCTGGGGATGCGCCACCTCGGCCCGAGCACCAGGTACATGGACGCCACGCTCGAGGTGTTCGAGCTCGTCGCTCCCTGACCCGGAGCCGCCCTCCCGGGGGCTGTCGTCCACGGCACATCGGGGCTAGGGTCGCCCGTCATGGACATGCTCGGGGGAGACGACATCGCCGCGGCCGCGCTCGACGACTGGCGCCGGCTGGCCCAGGGGCTGCACGCCCGCTACCGCGTCGACGACTTCGCGGCGGCCGCCCGCTTCGTCGCCGCCGTCGCCGAGGCGGGGGACGAGGTCGGCCACCACCCGCGCGTGGCGATCGCCCCGGGCGTCGTCGACCTCAAGCTGAGCACCGAGGACGCGATCTACCGCGAGGACGACGGCACCGAGCACGTCGTCGAGTGGATGACGCAGCAGGACGTCGACCTCGCCCGTCGCATCACCGAGGTCGCCGCCGCGCAGGGCCTCGCCCCCGACCCGGCCGCCGTCAGCGTGCTCGAGCTCGGCCTCGACACCCCCGACTCCGCGCGCGTCGCCCCGGTCTGGGCCGCGCTGCTCACCGGCGACCCCGCGAGCCGCGGCCGGGGCACGCCCGGCGACGAGGTGCGGGACGCCGCCCAGCGCATCCCCAACCTCTGGTTCGACGACCCCGCCGAGGAGCGCGCCGGACAGCGCGTCCACGTCGAGGTCTACGTCGCCCCCGAGGCCGCCGGCCCGCGCATCGCCGCCGCCGTCGCCGCGGGCGCGACGGTCGTCGACGACAGCCAGGCTCCCCGGCTGGTCGTCCTCGCCGACCCGGACGGCAACCGCGGCGTCGTCTGCGCGCCCGGCGCCTGAGCCGGGCGCGCGGCGCCGACCGTCGCCCCGGCGAACTGCCTCAGGCGCGGACGGCCGGCTCGTCCTCGACGACCTCCCGCGCGTCACCCGCGCGCCGCTGCCGGTAGACCCCGAGCGCGACGATGACCGCCGCCGACACGACCGAGAAGGCGATGGCCTGTTGCTGGCCGGGGTCGAAGGCCATGAGGCCGATGACGACGACGATGAACCCGATGACGACCATGGTCAGGCCGGGGAAGAGCCACATCCGCACCGGCGGCACCTCGTGCGACGCCCGCATCCGCCGGCCGAGGACGAGCTGGCTGACCGCGATCGACAGGTAGACGAACAGCGCGATGGCACCCGATGTCGCGAGCAGGTAGCCGAAGATCTTGTCCGGCAGGACGTAGTTGCCGACGACCGCGAGGAAGCCGAGCACCATCGAGAGCAGGATGGCGACGACCGGCACGCCGCGGGCGTTCACCCGGCCGATGGCCCTCGGCGCGTCACCACGGGCCGCGAGCGAGAAGACCATCCGCGAGGCGGTGTAGAGCGCCGAGTTGAGGCAGGACGCGACGGCGGTGAGGACGACGACGTCCATGATGACCGGCGCTCCCGGGATGCCGATCGCCTCGAGCACCGTCTGGTACGAGCCGTTCTCGAGCCGGTTGTAGGGCACCAGCGAGACGATGACCGCGATCGAGCCGATGTAGAAGATGAAGATCCGCCAGATGACCGAGTTGACGGCCTTGGTGATCCCCTTGGCCGGGTCGGGCGACTCCGCCGCGGCGATCGTGACGATCTCGGTGCCCATGAACGAGAACATCGTCGTGAGCATGGCGGCGATGACGGCGCCACCGCCGCCGGCGAAGAAGCCGTCGGGCTCCCAGAGCCGTGAGACGCCGCTGACCTCCGAGGTCGGCAGCAGGCCGAGGATGGCGAGCACGCCGAGCGCGATGAAGGCGATGATCGCGACGACCTTGACGAGCGCGAACCAGAACTCGAACTCGCCGTAGTTGCCGACCGACACGAGGTTGGTCCCGGTGAGCAGGATGGTCACGAGCAGCGCCCAGATCCACTGGTCGAGGCCAACCATCCGGCTGAGGATGTCCGCCGCCGCCGTCGCCTCGACGGGGATGACGAGCACCCAGAACCACCAGTAGAGCCACCCGACCGAGAAGCCCGCCCAGCGGCCGAGCGCGCGCTGGGAGTAGACCGAGAACGAGCCGGTGTCGGGGTTGGCCGTCGCCATCTCGCCGAGCATCCGCATGACGAGGACGACGAGGCTGCCGGCGAGGGCGTACGAGACGAGCACGGCGGGGCCGGCCTGCTCGATCGCGTTGGCGGAGCCGACGAACAGGCCGGCGCCGATCACCCCCGCGATCGAGATCATCGTGATGTGGCGGGGCTTGAGACTCGTCCCGAGCTGGCTCTGGCCGCTCTGCGAGGTCTGGTCGGGCGTGGTCACCCGGACGTTCCTACCGCACGCGGGGGTGGCCCGCGCGCCGGAGGATCCGGGCTTCTCTCAGGTCGTCGACGGGGCCGGCTCGGCGACGGCAGCGGCGAGCCGATCGGCCAGGGCGGCGACGGCCGCCCGCAGCTCCGGACCGGCGACGACCGTGAACGGCACCTGCAGCTGGGCGAGGTCGCTCGCGTACCCCGGCAGGTTGCTCGTCGTGCCGACCAGCCGCGTCCGGCCGGGGCCGTCGGCCTCCAGCCGCCCGAGCGTGCGCGGCACGTGGTCGAGACGCTCCGGGGGAAGGTCGATGACGACCTCGGTCGCGTGCTCCCATCCCGCGCCGAGGTGCTCCTCGAGGGAGGCGACGGGATCGAGGTCGTCCGGCACGCGAAAGGTGCTGTCCAGCAGGTCGACCCGATGGACGCGGTCGACCCGGTAGGTCCGCACCGACGCCGAGCGCAGCGACCGGCAGAGCAGGTACCACCGCCCGTGCCGCACGACGACGGCCCACGGCTCGACGTCGGTCGTGAACTCGCGGCCGTTCTCGGAGCGGTAGTGCACGGTGACGCACCGGGTCTCGCTGCGCGCCCGCACGAGCGCGACGGTGGTCGCCGGGTCGGGCCGCGCGGCGCCGCGGTCGGGGGCCGCGGCGGTGGTGCGCCGCACGACGTCGGCCTGGTCGGCGACGTGCTGCGGCATCGCCCGCAGGAGCTTCGCCACCGCCACCCCCACCGGATCGGTCGGGTCGGCCGCGGCGTGGTGGCCGTCGAGCACGGCCATGACGAGCCCGAGCGCCTCGGCGCTGCTGAAGACCAGCGGCGGCAGCCGCGTGCCCCGGCCGAGCCGGTAGCCACCGGCCGGCCCGCGCGTCGACTCCACCGGCACCTCGGCGTCGCGCAGGATGCCCACGTAGCGCCGGACCGCCCTCGCGGACACCCCGAGTCGCTCGGCGAGCCGCTCGGCGGTGATGCCCGGCTCGTCCTGGATCGCCTCCATCGTGATGAGGGCGCGGGCGGCCGGGCTGGTGTCGGGGCGCACGCCGCCATCCTCAACCGGACGCCGACCGTCCGCAACCGCCCCTACGGTGCTGCGCATGACCGAGATGCTGCTCCTCCACCATATCCAGGGCCTGACCCCCGGGGTCGTCGACCTCGCCGACCGCTTCCGCGCCGCCGGGCACACCGTGCACACACCGGACCTGTTCGAGGGGCGCACCTTCGCGTCGATCGACGAGGGCGCGGCGTACGTCGGGTCGGTCGGCTTCGCGGAGATGCGGGCCCGGGGCGTCGCCGCCGCCGACGGGCTCGGTGACGGGTTCGTCGTCGCCGGCATCTCGCTCGGCGTCATGGCGGCCCAGCAGGTGGCGCAGAACACCCCCGGGGCCGCGGGAGCCCTGCTGTTCGAGGCGTTCGCCGACCTGTCGAACTTCGGCACGTGGCCCGACGGGCTCCCGGTGCAGGTGCACGGCATGGCCGAGGACCCCTTCTTCGGCGCCGAGGGGGACGTCGACGCCGCACGCGAGTTCGTCGAGGGTCGTTCCGCCGCAGAGCTCTTCGTCTACCCCGGCGACGTCCACCTGTTCGTCGACAGCTCCCTGCCGTCGTACGACGCGGACGCCACCGCGCTCGTCGTCGAGCGCTCGCTGGCGATGCTCGAGCGCCTGCCGTGAGCCGTACCCCGCCGCCGTGGGAGCCGCCGCTCGCCGGCTCCGAGGCCGACCAGCTCCTCGGGTCACTGGACCGGATGCGCGCCACGTTCCGGTACAAGGCGGACGGCCTCGACGCCGACGGGCTGCGCGCGACCATCCCCACGTCCACCCTCAGCCTCGGGGCGCTGCTCAAGCACCTCGCAACGGTCGAGGACTTCTCCTCGACCCGACGCCTCTCCGGCGCACCGATGCCCGACGTCTGGGACGACAACGGCTGGGACGACGAGGACGACTGGGAGATGACCTCCGCCGCGTCCGACCCGCCGGAGGTGCTGTACGCGCTGTACGACGGTGCCGTGGAGCGCAACCGGGCCCTGGTGCGCGAGGCCGTCGAGGCTCGGGGGCTCGACGGCGCCGCGCACGCGGCGGACGAGGAGGGCCGGCACGCGAGCATCCGGCGGCTGTTGTTCGACCTCCTCGAGGAGTACGGACGGCACACCGGCCACGCCGACCTGCTCCGCGAGGCGGTGGACGGCCGGGTCGGTGAGGACCCGCCGGAGGACTGGCGTCCACCGGGTGGGGGCGCACCGTCCTGAGCCCTCGCCCGGAGAGGGATCAGCATGGTGGTGGTGTGGCGAATGAGGTTGCCGTGCAACCAATTCAGCCCCTCTGGGCTCTTGTCAATCGGACGTGCGTTCGATAGGATCGGACCACCGAGGGGAGGGGGGAGCACATGGGCACCGACCGCAGGTCCGACGACCTCCTCGACGTGGTGCGCCGGGCGCGCTCGGCCCTCTCCACCGGGCGTTCGCACGGCACGCGGGTCGGGACCCGTGAGGCGCTGACGGCGACCCTCGGCGAGCTCCGGGCCCTCGTCGACGAGGCGACGGCACTGCAGGACGAGGTCCTCGTCGGCCTCGTGGCGCTCGAGCCCGAGCGGGCCGAGGACGGCACCGTCCGCGAGGTCCGGAAGGCCCCTGGGCACGTGGGGCTCGACGCCCCGGCCATCGTCTCCGGCGTCCTGTGCCTCTCGGCCATCGCCGCCGAGCAGCGGGTCCGGGACGCCGTGCGACGGGCCGCCGACGGCCCCGAGGGCACGCCGACGGAGACCGGGCTCGGCGGCCTGCACGAGGCGATGGGTCAGGGCCGCCTCGACGCGTCCCGCGCGCACGTCGTCGCCGCCGAGCTCGAGGAGTGTCCGGCGGACGTCCGCCGGACGGTCGTGGCGTCCCTCGACGAGTGGTTCGAGCGGGAGGACGCCACCCGGCTGCGTCGCCGCGTCCGCCGCCTGGTCGCGACGATCGACCCCGACCTCCTGCGGCAGCGCGCCGAGCGTGCCCGCTCCGCGACGGGTCTGCGCCGCTGGGTCGACGAGCCGGGGGTCGACACGTGGCTGGGGACCTTCCCCAGCGAGGAGGCGCGCGGGGCGTGGGCGGCGATCGACGCGCTCGCGCAGCGCTACGTCGACGACGGGACGTGCGCGCGCATCGACCGGGCCCGGGCCCGCGCGCTCACCGACCTCGTGCTCCGGCAGGCCACCGTCAGCACCACCGTCGTCGAGCACGACGCCCACCCGGTCACCGGCGCCCTCCTCGACGCCGGCGACGCGCTGGCGATCACCGCCTACCGGCCGGGTGCGGCCCTCGCGGCCCTGGTCCGGGCACGGGACGGGCACTGCCGCTTCCCCGGGTGCTCCGTCGCGGCCCGGTGGTGCGACCTCGACCACGTCGTGCCCTGGCCCGCCGGCCCGACCAGCGCCCTCAACCTCGTCTGCCTCTGCCGCCGCCACCACCGCACCAAGCAGCGGCCCGGATGGCGCACGCGGCTGGACCCGGACGGCACCTACACCGTCACCGACCCCACCGGGCGGGTCCGCACGACCGACCCGCCCGACCACCTCCGGGACCGGCCGCCGCGGGACCTCCCGGCCCCCGACGACCTCGCCGCCCCACCGGGCGAACCCCGGCTGACCGTTCCGGACGGTCCGCACAGCGACGTCGAGCACGCGCTCGAGTCGCGCCTCGGCGGCGACCGCTGGGGACGAGCGCCCTGTCGGGTCGAGGTCCACCGCCCGAGCCGACGGTTCACCGTCGCACCGACCGGCGACCACCCGCCTCGGCGACCTCCGACCCGGTGGCCCGACACCCCTCCCTTCTGACCCTCAGGAGCGGGGCGCCCCCACCGCGCGCCGCCACGCGGTGAACGACTGCACCGGCACGCTGCGCGGCCGCACGAGCCACGGGTAGGGATGGACCTCCACGGGTTCCACCTCGGCAGCGCGCCGGGCGAACCCGGGCACGGGCGCGTGGGTGACCGCGAGCCGCCGCCCGGCCAGCTCCTCCGCGACGACCCCGAGCCGCACCTCGAGCGGACGCCGCGTCGCGAGGTCGCCGAGCGCCTCGGCGAGGAACACGAGGCGCTTCCCCGAGAGCCGTAGCCCGGCCAGCAGCGGCTCGTCGAGGACGAACACCGCCGGGCGCTCCTCGTCGGCGGCGAGGGCGGGGTCGGCGTCGCCGAGGGACTCCGCGGTCAGCCAGACCTCGTCCGCCCCACCCCCCTCGACCTCGGCCGGGCCCGCCGGGACGGGCGCCCGACCGAGCGGCGGACCGTCCGCCGCTGGGCCGACGCCGTCCTCGGGCCAGCCCTGGACGGGGCAGCGATCCGCGAGCGAGCACCCGCGGCACAGGGACGGCGCCCGCTTCTCGACCTGCCAGCGGCTGAACCCGTACGGACGCCCGGACCCCGTGCCGACCGTCCACTGCCACCCGAGCCGGTTCGCGGCCCGCGAGCCGTCGAGCAGGTGGGCGAAGAAGACGTCCTCGCCGACCCGCCAGTCCGCGCCGGCCCGCACCGCCCACTGGGAGGCGAGCCACATCCGGGTCTGGTTGACCAGCCAGCCGTCCTCGACGAGCTCGCCCGTCGTCGCGGCCATGCACGCCATCTCGTCGGGCCACGGGGTCGGCCAGCGGTCCGCCGTCCGCGGCTGCTCGCGCCGCAGCGGTCGGCCGAGCGCCCGGCCGACCCGGGCGTAAAGGTGACGGGCGTACTCCTGCCAGAGCAGCTCGTCGCGGTACTTGGCCCGGTCGCGGGCCGGGGCGTCGGCGACCGCGTCCCACGCCTCGCGCAGCGTCACGAGGTTGTACCGGATGTACGGGGACATCCGGCTCGCCCCGCGCCGCTCGACCGGGAGGACGGTGCTGCGGCGCGACGCGTACCCGCTGACGTCGAGCGTCGCGAGCGCGGTGTCGGCGGCGCTCTGCCCCCCGACGTGCCCGCCCCGCCGCGTGCCGTCGGCGCCCTCGCGCACGAGGTGGCCGAGGTGCTCGCGCACCCACGCGACGGGGTCGTCACCGCCGGGTGGCGGCGGGGTGGGGAGGCGCATGCTCCGTTCTACCCCGCCGCCGATGCGGAACCGCTGTGGCTCAGCACTTCTCCCAGTAGCCCGTCGAGGTCTGCCTGAGCGTCGACGTGTAGTACGTGTTGTAGAGGCCGAGGTTCTGGTTCGAGCCCGTCGCGTAGGCGTAGCCGCCGGACTGGTAGGCGGCGCACACCGAGGTGTCGATGAAGGACGCACCGGCCGTGCCGCACTGCGCGGTGCCCGTCCCGGGGTCGACGGCCGTGCCGTGCGTCATCCCCTGGACGCGGGTGACCCGCACCCGCCCCGCGTAGTCCTCGTGGGTGACACCCGAGGCGACGGTGCCGGTGCTCGTCGGGGTCTGCGACAGGCCGGCGACGTTCGTGAACTGGTCGCGCAGCTCGCCGGCGTTCATCGGGGCCACGGTCGTGTCGGACGTCCCCTGCCAGATCGAGACGAGCGGCCGCTTGCCCGTGTACCCCGAGGACGCGGCGCGGACGAGATCGCCCCACGCGGCCGGCGTCTGGTCGACACCGGGGTTCATGCACGAGAACGCGTCGAGCGTGCTGCTCGCGCAGCGGTAGGGGAGGCCGGCGTTGATGGACCCGCCCCGTAGGTGTCGGGGTAGGTCGCGAGCATGACGGCGGTCATCGCCGCGCCGGCGGAGAGGCCGGTGACGTAGACCCGCGAGGAGTCCAGGCCGTAGGAGGACACCGCGTAGTCGGTCATCTGCTTGATGCTCAGCGCCTCACCCTGCCCGCGCGCCGTGTCGGACGCCTGGAACCAGTTGAAGCAGGAGCTCGAGTTGTTGCTGCTGCTCTGCTGCGCGAGCACGAGGGCGAACCCGTGGCGGTCGGCCATCTCGCGCCACCCGGAGTTCGCGAAGTACGTCGACGCGTTCTGGGTGCAGCCGTGCAGCTCGACGACCAGCGGTGCGCCGGAGGGCAGCCCGTCGGGTCGGTAGCTGTACATCGCCAGTGCGCCGGGGTTGCTGCCGAACCCGGTCACCTGCGTGAGCCCGGCGGCCCGCGCGGGTGGCGAGGTCGTCACGACGAGGCCGACGGCCCCGAGGACGACGAGCGCCACGAGGAGGACCAGGCTGCGCCCGAGGGCGGTCGCGCGGGCGGCGGACGGTGTGGACGTCATCGGTCTGCCTCCGTTTCCCGGCGGCTCCGTCGACGCCGGACCGGGACACCGTGCCACCCGCACTGCGCTGCCACGGTGGCGTGCGACCCCAGGACGAGCGGTCGCCCCTGGGCCCGTGCGACATGGTGCGCGACGACACCGTCGCGCCCCGTCTCAGCCGGACGTCGCCGGGGACCCGATCCGCTCGCCCATCCGCACGGACGCCCCGAGCGTCAGCGGCTCGACGACTCCGGCCCCCCGGGAGCACACGAGGACGACGGTGGACCCGAACTCGAAGTGCCCGAGCGGGTCTCCGGCCGCGAGGTGGTGCGGCTCGTCGTAGTCGTACCGCTGCACCTCGCGCCGGTGGGCGTTGGTGTGCAGCCGCTCGTCGAAGGCGAGGCGCGTCATCCCGACCATCGTCGCGCCGACCGGCACGACGGCCACGTGGCCGCCGCCCTCGGTCTCCATCCGCACGACGATGCGCTCGTTGCGCGCGAAGAGGTCGGCGACGTTCGCCACCGCGGCGCTGTTAACCGGCCAGAGGTCGCCCGGGACGTAGGTGGCCGCCGTGACCCGACCGTCGATCGGGGCGTGGATGCGGTGGTAGTCGCTCGGCGAGAGGTACAGGGTCGTGTAGGTGCCGCCCTCGAACAGGTCGGCGTACGCCCGGTCCGCGAGCAGGGCCGCGAGCGAGTAGTCGTGCCCCTTGGCCTGCACCAGCGTGTCGGACACGACCTCGCCCCAGGCCCCGACCGTGGCGTCGACAGGCGAGACGAGCGCCCCCGCGGCCACCGGCCGCAGGCCGGGCGCGAGGGTGCGCGTGAAGTACGCGTTGAGCGTCGGGTACTCCTCGAGCGGGAGCGCCGCCTCGCGGGGGTCGGCGCCGACGACGCGGCTGAAGCCGCCCAGCACGGTGGCGCGCCGGCGGCGCGGGATGGTCCGGCTCGCCAGCCAGCCGGCGCCGCGGCTCATCCCGTGCCGGGGCAGGACCGAGACGACGGCGATGAGGAGGCGTCCGAGCACCCGGCCAACCTAGCAAGGGCGGCCGACGCCGATCCTGAGCCGATCTTGACGCGATCTTGCTCGAGCACCCCGTCGCGGCGCCGATGAGCGGGGTGGACATTGCCGTTGCGGAGAAAGGCCCCCCATGACACGCACGACCCCCAGCGGCGTCGAGCGTACGTTCGGTCGCGACGAGATCATCGTGACCAAGACCGACCTGCAGGGTCGGATCACGTACGCGAACGAGGTGTTCTGCCGCGTCTCCGCCTTCGACGAGGCGGACGTGCTCGGCAAGCCGCACAACATCATCCGCCACCCGAGCATGCCCGCGGGTGTGTTCAAGCTCCTCTGGGACCGGCTGCAGGCCGGCCAGGAGCTCTTCGCCTACGTCGTCAACATGGCCGGCGACGGCGGTCACGACTGGGTCTTCGCCCACGTGACCCCGACGTTCGACGCCCGTGGCTCGATCATCGGCTACCACTCGAACCGTCGCGTGCCGAGCCGCTCGGCCCTCAACGTCATCGAGCCCCACTACCGCGAGATCCGCTCGCACGACGATGGCCAACCTCGGTGGCGCCTCGCGCGAGATCGAGAACGTCGTCGGGTTCATCTCCTCGGTCGCCGCCCAGACCAGGCTCCTCGCCCTCAACGCGCAGATCGAGGCGGCCCGGGCCGGGACCGCCGGCCGCGGGTTCGACGTCGTCGCCTCCGAGGACCACGTCGCTCGCCGAGACCACCGCGAAGTCGACGGAGGACATCACCAACCAGGTCCAGGAGATGATCGCCGCCTCCGGCCGCAGCATCAACGCGAGTTAGTCGGTCCACGGCATGGTGCGCGACATGTCGCCGATGGTCGACGACCTCCGCTACGCCGTCGACGGCAACGCCTCGATGTCGGACGGGGGCTACGGTCTCGACCCCCGCGTCGGCCAGGGCCTGGCCCAGATGGCCGAGATGCTCCGCGCCGAGGTCGGGACCTTCCTCGACGTCATGCGCCGCACCTGAGGCGGCGCCCCCCGGGCTGGACGGGCACCGGTCGCGCGCATTCCGGAGCGCGACCGGTGCCCGTCCTGTACGCCGTGCAGAAATCGACGAATGTGACGATTGCTGCACGCCCGCCCGCGCGTGCCCGGATCAGGTGTGGTCGCGCAGGTACCGCCCGAAGTGCGGCACGGTGAAGGCGATGAGCCCCCGCTCGCCGGAGTAGATGAGGCCCTTCTTGAGCAGCGCGTCGCGGGCCGGCGAGAGCGACTGGGGCTTGCGCCCGAGGTGCGCCGCGACGTCCGCGGTCGGGACGGCGTCGGCGTCGTCGGTGCCCCCGGCCGCGGCGGCGACCTCCGCCATCGCCCGCAGGTACTCGCGCTCACCGGGCGTCGCCCGCTCGAACCGCGACCCGAAGAACCCGACCGCCAGCTCGGCCTCGGCCTCCGGCGCCGCGACCTCGACGTCGGCCGGCGTGATGGGCGAGCCGGGTGCCCTGTCCCACACCGCCTTCCCGTAGGCCTGGATGAAGTAGGGGTACCCGCCGGTCGCGAGGTACATCGCCGCGAGCGCGTCCGGCTCGTATTCCGCCCCCTCGTCGGCCGCCGGCCGCACGAGCGCCGCGTCCGCCGCGTCGTGGTCGAGCCGGTCAATGCGCGAGTACCGGAACAACCGCTCGGAGTACGACTTCGAGGCCGACAGGACCGCCGGGAGGTGCGGCAGCCCGGCGCCGACGACGATGAGCGGCAGCCCGGTCTGGCTGATCTCGTGCGCGGCCGCGCAGAGGGCCGACACGTCCTCGGGCCCGAGGTCCTGCATCTCGTCGATGAAGACGGCGATGCCGCGGCCGGTGTCGGCTGCCGTCCCCCCGAGGTCGGACAGCAGCTCGACGAGGTCGATCTCGACGTCGCCCGAGTCGGCGCGCCCGGCGACCGCGGGCACGGTGATGCCCGGGTTCCAGCGGTCGCGCAGCTTGGGGGCCGACCGGGCCGAGCGGCCCGACTCCGGCTCGCGCTGGGCGAAGGACCGGATCACCCCGAGCGCGTGGTCCCCGGCACCGCCCGCCGGCCCGAGCTCGCGCACCGCCTGGTGCAGGGCCGACGACAGCGGCCGACGCAGCGACTGGTCGGGCCGCGCCTCGAGCTTGCCGGTGCCCCACCCCGCCCGCACCGCGGCCGAGCGCAGGGCGTTGAGCAGGACGGTCTTGCCCACGCCGCGCAGGCCGGTGAGGACCACCGAGCGCTCGGGACGGCCCCGGGCCACCCGCTCGAGGACGACGTCGAAGGCGTCCAGCTGCTCGTCGCGACCGGCGAGCTCGGGCGGCCGCTGGCCGGCGCCGGGGGCGTAGGGGTTCCGGATCGGGTCCACGATCACACCGTATGGGCATCTCTAGCCCTGACCCGATACATCCGCAGACGCCCCGATCGTGTCGCCGCCGACGCGCCAGGGTGACATGGCCCGCCCATGTCACCCCGCCGCGGAGGTCGCCCGACCGCTCGCACCACCGCGGGGACCGTTCGTCGACGACGCCGGGCCTACCCGTGGGTCACCCCCGGACCCGGGGAAACAGTCGGGGCGCCCCGGGACCACCACACAGCGACATCCACCACACAGCGACATCCACCGCACAACGACATCCACCACACAATGACGTGAGGACCACGACGATGACCGACCACCCATCGACCGGACCAGCCGACACCACCCCCACCGACGGCGACACCGCCCGCCGCCTCCTCGGGCGACGCGCCCTCCTCGCGGGCGCCGGTGGCGCCGCGACCCTCGCGGCCACCGGCCTCGTCAGCGGGAGCGGGGCCGTGGCCCGACCGGTCGCCGGCCTGCCCGCCGCGACCGCCCCGACCCCGCTCGCGCTCCTGCGCCGGATGATCTCCTTCGACACCCAGAACTTCGGTGAGGGCGGCAAGACCCGGGCGCACGCGCAGTGGCTGCGCGGCGTCTGGGACGCCGCCGGCGTCCGCTCCGAGATCATCCCGACCCCCCAGCCGGACAACGTCCACCTCATCGCGCGGATCAAGGGGACCACCTCGGCGCGGCCGCTGCTCCTGCTCGGCCACTCCGACGTCGTGCCCGTCGAGCGCGAGAACTGGTCGGTCGACCCCTTCGCCGCCGTGGTGAAGGGCGGCGAGATCTACGGCCGTGGCGCACTCGACATGAAGGGCGCCAACGCGGCGTCCATCGCCGGGCTGCTGCGGCACGTCCAGGAGGGGCACCGGTTCGAGCGCGACATCATCGTCCTCACCGACTGCGACGAGGAGGCCGGCAGCTACGGCTCCGGCTGGCTCGCCGAGAAGCACTGGGACAAGCTCGACGCCGGGATGGTGCTGACCGAGGGCGGCTGGTTCCTCGCACAGTCCAACGGCACGACGCCGATGCTCGTGACGGTCACCCGCCAGGACAAGGTCTACTTCAACCTCGACCTCTACGCCTCCGGCACCGCGACGCACTCGTCGAAGCCCATCCCGGACAACGCGATCGTCTCGCTGTCGCGGGCGGTCGCGGACATCGGCGACGACCTCGCCCCGGTGCACCTCACGAAGGTCACCCGCGAGTACTTCTCCGCCCTCGCCCGGGCCACCGACGACCGCCGGTTCGCGAACGCGATCCGGCTGATGCTCGGCACCCGCAGCACGAAGGTCCGCGAGCGGGCCGCCACGCTCGTCGTCCGGTACTCCGACTACCCCTACCTCCACTCGGCGCTGCTGCGCACGACGACCGCCTTCGTCATCGAGGACGCGGGGTACAAGGAGAACGTCATCCCGTCCGAGGCGCACGTGCGCGTCAACTGCCGGGGCATCCCCGGTGGCGAGAAGCCGCGTGACTTCGTGGCGCGGCTGCGTCGGACGTTGCGCGGCAAGGACATCGAGGTCCGTCTGGGGGCGCCCGAGGGTGTCAGCGAGGCCGACTACCTCGACCAGCTCGACGAGACGTGGGCCACCGCGCCGGCGTCGCTCGACACCCCGCTCTACGACGCGATCGAGCGGGCGGCGAAGCGCACCTACCCGAAGGCCGTCTTCTCGCCGGCGCTCTTCGAGGCCGGGACGAGCCTCGGGCCGTGGCGCGAGCGCGGCATCCCCGGGTACGGCGTCTACCCGTACGTGATCGACAACGACCAGCTCATCGGGATGCACGGCAACGACGAGCGGATCTACGTCGAGGCCCTCGAGCGCGGCACGGACTTCATGTACCGGGTCTTCGACGGCTTCCGCGCCTGACGCCGACCCACCACGTACAGGGACCCGCCCCCCACCCCCCCACGACCGGGGCGATGCGGGGCGGGTCCGCCTGTGTCGGAGCCCGAATCGCAGCGGTCAGCTGCCGCCGTGCGTCTCCTCGCGGACGGTGTCGGCGACCTTGTCCGCGTCCGAGCGTGCCGTGCCGCGGGCCACGGCGCTCGCCATCGGGGCGTCCTGCACCTGGACGAGCCCCCGCTCCCGGTCGCCGAGGACGAAGGTCGCGCGGGTGAAGGCCTCCGCTCCGGGGGTGGTGACGACCGGGACGCACCGGAAGCGCGCGGTCAGCTCGTCCCGGGTGATCGTCGTGCTGACGTAGCCCCGCAGGTTGGTCCAGAACCGGAGGTTCGGGTTCCACGCGGCCCACGGGTGCGTGCCGTCGGCCTCGTCGTACCCGTCGCCGCCCGACGTGATCGACGAGGTGACGAGCTCGGACCCGACCACCCGGCTGTCGTCCCCCTCGAGGAACAGGTCGGAGGCCCAGTGCGCGTGCACGTCGCCCGTGAGGACGACCGGGTTGCGCACGCCCGCGTCGACCCAGCCGCGGGTCACCCGCTCGCGCGAGGCGGGGTAGCCGTCCCAGGCGTCCATCGAGACGGTCGTCGCGGCGCCGGGGTCGTTGTCACGGCGGCCGAAGAAGACCTGCTGCCCGAGCAGGTCCCAGCGGGCGCGCGAGCGGCGGAACCCGTCGAGCAGCCAGCGCTCCTGCGCGTGCCCCGGCAGCGAGCGCTGCGGGTCGGCGGCCTCCGGGCAGTCCTTGTAGCCGTCGCCGCACGCCTGGTCGGACCGGTACTGCCGCGTGTCGAGCATGTGGAACGTCGCGAGTGAGCCCCAGCCCACCCGCCGGAACAGCTGCAGGTCCGGCCCGCGCGGCACGGAGGTGCGGCGCAGCGGCATGTTCTCGTAGTAGGCGCGGTAGGCGGCAGCCCGCCGGTCCAGGAACCCCGGTGTCTCCGAAACCTTCTCGGGCACGTCGTCGGCGTAGTTGTTGTCGACCTCGTGGTCGTCCCAGACCGCGAGCCACGGGGCGGCGGCGTGCGCCGCCTGGAGGTCGGGGTCGGTCTTGTACTGCGCCAGGCGCTGCCGGTAGCCCGCGAGCGTCGTCGTCTCCGGGCCGGCGTGGTGCCGTCCGATGCCGTCCCCGGCGCCCTCGTACTGGTAGTCCCCGAGGTGGAGCACGAGGTCGGGCCGCTCGTCGGCGAGGTGCCCGTACGCCGTGAAGTACCCCGCCGGCAGGTTGGAGCAGGAGGCGAAGGCCATCGTCAGCGACGTCGGCGACTGCCAGGGCGCGGGGGCGGTCGTCGCGCGGCCGGTGCGGGTGACGAAGCGCCCGAGGCGGAAGCGGTAGAAGTACTCCCGGCCGGGCAGCAGGCCGCCGACCTCGACGTGGACGGCGTGCGCACTGGTGGCCCGGGCCGGGACCACGCCGGAGCGCACGACCTGACGGAAGTCCTCGTCCCGGGCGACCTGCCAGCCGACGACGAAGGTGCGGTCCGGCATCCCGCCGAGGCCGTCGGCGGCCAGCGGCTCGACGGCCAGCCGCGTCCAGAGGACGAAGCCGTCCGGGGAGGGGTCGCCCGAGGCGACGCCGAGCGTGAAGGGGTCGGTGCGCGGCGTCGGGGCGGCCGCGGTGGGGCGGGCGTCGGCGCGCAGGGCGGCGGTGGACATGGCGGCGCCGGCGGCGGCGACCGCCCCGACGCGCAGGAGGGTCCGGCGGGAGGCTGTCGTGGTCATGGCCGCCACCCTCGCCGCCGGTGGGCAACCGGCGGGGGAGCACGGCACGAGGGGTGCGTGAAGGGTCCGTGACCCCGGGGTGGCCGGTGCCCCTGCGGCTCACCCGGCCCGGGTCAGGGGAGCGTCAAGAGCGAGCCGGCGACCGCGGTGCCACCCGTCGATGCCCGCGTCTGGCTTCGTCTAGTGGAAGAGCTAGAGAGTCACAGACGAGACCATCGACACGGGTTTGCCCCGGCGGACGGGGCGTGCGACAGTGGCGGCAGAGCCCCGCACGGGCTCCCGGACGATGGGCGCCGTACCCGGTGACGCGACAAGACGGCCCGCAGGAGCACGTCATGTCGTGGGTCGTCCTCGTCCTCTCCGGTGTCCTCGAGGCCGTCTGGGCCACCGCCCTCGGCCGGTCCGAGGGCCTGAGCCGTCCGGTCCCCGCCGTCGTCTTCGTCGTCGCGCTCGCCGCGAGCATGGGCGGACTCGGCTGGGCGATGCGCGAGCTGCCCGTCGGCACCGCCTACGCGGTGTGGGTCGGTATCGGCGCCGTGCTCACCGTGTCCGTCGCGATGGCGACGGGCGAGGAGCCGGTCTCGCTGCTGCGGGTCCTGCTCGTGCTCGGCATCGTCGGTTGCGTCGTCGGCCTCAAGCTCGTCTCCTGACCCGCCTCCGTGCCGGGCTACACCGCAGTACGTGTCGTCACAGCGGCAGTGACTGCGGTGTAGCACGCGATCGGGCGGGGGGTCAGGGGACCTGGGGCTCCGCGCCGCCGGCGGCCTCCATCGGGCGGCCCTGCGCGTGCCAGGCGCGCATCCCGCCCTCGAGGTTGGCCACCTCGTAGCCCTGCTGCGCGAGCCACGGCAGCACCCGCGAGACGCGACCGCCGGAGCGGCAGGTGACGACGAGGGGCTCGTCGCGGTCGAGGAAGGGCGCGAGCTCGTCGAGGCGCTGCGGCAGCTCGGCCATCGGGATGTGGACGGCGCCGGGGGCGTGGCCGCGGTCCCACTCGTCCTGCTCGCGGATGTCGAGGAAGGTCGCGTCGTCGGGGACCGCGGAGACCGGCACGTCGGGGAACTCGCTCATGCCCCCAGCATCGCGCACGGCCCGGCCGGCGCCGGCGGTCGCGTCCGCGCTACTTGAGGAACTTGCTCGTGCGCCGGTCGGCGAGGGGCTTGCCGCCGGTCTGGCACGTGGCGCAGTACTGGAGCGAGGAGTCGGCGAACGAGACCTCCCGGACGACGTCGCCGCACTCGGGGCAGGTCTCGCCGGTGCGGCCGTGCACCCGCATCCCCGCCCGCTTGGCGTCCTTGAGCTCCTTCGCCGGCTTGCCGGACGCGGTCGCCACCGCGTGGGCGAGGGTCTCGCGCAGCGCCGTGTACAGGCGGGTCACCTGCTCGGCGTCGAGCTTCGCCGCGATCGCGAACGGCGACAGCTTCGCGACGTGCAGCACCTCGTCGGAGTAGGCGTTGCCGACCCCGGCGATGATCGACTGGTCGCGCAGCAGCCCCTTCACCTGCATCCGGTGCTCCGCGAGGATGCCCGCGAAGACCTCCTGCGTGAACTCGTCGGCGAGCGGGTCGGGCCCGAGCGAGACGATGCCCGGCACGTCCTCGACGCGGTTGACGACGTAGGCGGCGAGGCGCTTCTGGGTGCCGGCCTCGGTGAGGTCGAAGCCCGACGCGTCGTCGAACCGCACCCGCAGCGCGATCGGCGACTTGCCCGGCCGCAGCACCGTCGCCGGCATCGCGTCGGACCAGCGCAGCCAGCCGGCCCGCGCGAGGTGGAAGACGAGGTGCGTGCCGCCGCAGTCGAGGTCGAGGAACTTGCCGTGCCGCGACACCCCGTCGACCGGGGCGCCGACGAGGGCGTCGGGCGGCGGCGTGAAGGTCTTGAGCACGTGGAAGCTCCCGAGCTCGACGCCGGTGACGACGAGCCCGTCGGTGCGCTGGGCCAGGAAGTCGGCCAGCGCCTGCACCTCGGGCAGCTCGGGCATGGCCCGACGCTACCGTCCACCACCGACGCGGGGGAGGTCAGCGCTCGTCCGGGTCCTCGACGACGTAGGCCGGCGGGTCCTCGGACGAGGTGACGACGGTGGAGGCGTACTCGCGCAGCGTGCGCTGCGGCACCCCGCCCTCCCACAGCCCCCGGACGCGACGGGACAGCTCGTAGCCGTCGGGGCCGCGCACCACCGGCACCTCGAGCCGCTCGGTCGGGGCCGGCGCGATGTCGTCCGTGGCCATCGGGATGACGTGCGAGAGCACCTGCTGGCCCGCGGTCAGCTCGCGGATCGCGATGCCGCGCACCCGGTCCGGTCGCGCCGCCGCGAAGTCGGTGTAGAGGCGCGGGTCGTGCTGGCCGTCGTCACCGATGAGGAGCCAGCGCACGTTCGGCAGCTCACGGGCCAGGCGGTGCAGCTGCGCGCGCTTGTGCTCCTGCCCGGACCGGAACCAGCCGGTGTTCGTCGGGCCCCAGTCGGTGAGCAGCATCGGACCCGCCGGGTAGCCGTTGCGCTGCAGGAAGCGGGTCAGCTGCGGCGCGGTGTTCCACGCGCCCGTCGAGAGGTAGACGACCGGCGCCTCGGGGTGCGCGGCGAGCAGCTCGCGGTACATCGTGGCCATCCCCGCCACCGGGCGCCGGGCGCCCTCGGAGCGCAGGAACGTGTTCCAGGCGGCGATCATCGGGCGCGGCAGCGAGGTCGACAGCACCGTGTCGTCGATGTCGGAGATGATCCCGTGCGTCACCTGCGACCCGACGACGAGCACCGGCACGTCGATGGTCTCGGCCCGGGGCGAGGAGAGGAACACCTGGTGCCAGCCGGGGGTCAGGCCGTGCCCGCGGATGACGAGGTCGATGAACCCGCCCCGGTCGGTGCGCGTGCTGACCAGGCGCTCGTTGACCCGCACCGTCACCGGCTCCTCGACCGCGGGCGTGGCGAAGAAGGCCTTCCAGCCCCGGGTCTCGAGCTCGACGGCGCGCAGGCGCGCGGCGTACGTCGGCTCAGTCGGCTCGTCCTCGGGACGCCCCCGGGTGTGGATGACGCGCCCGAACACGCGCAGCTGCGACGAGCTGCCGTAGCCCGTCGAGGGCACGATCCGGGTCACCCAGCCGCGCGCCTCGAGGAACCGCGCCTTGCGGCTCGTGTAGGCATCCTCGACGAGGGCTGCCGCGTGGGGACGCGCCATGACCCGACTCTAGGACACGCCGATCAGGCGCCCCCACCACCCGGGTCGGCACTGCCGCGCAGGACACCCGCGACGACGTCCTCGGCGAGGAGCCGCACCTTGACGTTGCGGTCCTGGGAGGTCTTGCGCAGGATCTCGAACGCGTCGTGCTCGGGCACCCCCCGCATCGCCATGATGACGCCCTTCGCCTGCTCGATGACGGCGCGGCTGGCCATCGCCTGCTCGAGCTGGCCGGCGAGCTCGCGCATCCCGTCGAGAGCGGTGACGGCGACGACCGCGTCGGCGCACCGGCTCGCGGCGACCCGGACGAGCGCGGCGTCGAACCCGTCGAAGGCGTCCGTGGCCCAGGCGTAGAGGTTGAGCGCCCCGACGCACTGGTCACCGCTGACCAGCGGGACGGCGTACAGGCTGCGCAGGCCGTCCTCGCGGGAGGCCTGCGCGAAGAGCGGCCAGCGCCCGTCGTCCGAGCAGAGGTCGACGACGAGCTGCTCCTCGCGGGTGCGGGCGGCCTCGAGGCACGGCCCCTCGTCGAGCGCGTACTGGACCGCGTCGATCTCGAGGGTCTGGACGGTCGTGTAGGCGGCGGTGTGCGGCCGGTCCTTGGACAGGATGGTCACCCCGACCTCGTCGCAGCCGTCGACGGCGCGGCGCACGGCGTGGACGACGCGCTCGAGGTAGTCCGACAGCTCGCCCATCGACTCCAGGACCCCGCTGACCTCATCGGTCAGCCGGGCCAGGAGTGCGGTCTGGTCGGTGTCCTCGTTCTCCGGCGGTGGGACGGTCAACGTGTTCGTCATCAGGGGAATCCTCCGAGGTCACCCGGTCTGCTCGACGTGCAGGATACCGAGCGGCTGCACGTCGGGGGCGCCGCGAGTGCCACGATGGGACGCATGCCGCGCCGGTACCGGAAGACCTCGACCACGGCGCCCGCGGGCTACTTCGCCTGGGAGGCCGCCGGGCTGCGCTGGCTCGCGGCCGCGCGCGGCGCCGCCGTCGCCGAGGTCCTCGACGACGGGCCGCACCACCTCGAGCTGCCGCTGCTCGACGCCGCTCCGGCGACGCCGACGGCCGCCGAGGAGCTGGGCCGCGGGCTCGCGACGCTGCACGCGGCCGGCGCCCCGGCCTGGGGCTGCGCGCCGGAGGGCTGGGAGGGCGACGGCTGGCTCGGCCCGCTGAGCGAGCCCCTGCCGCTGGTGCTCGGCCGGTGGGACACCTGGGGTGCCTTCCACGCGCAGGCCCGCGTGCTGCCCCTGGCCCGGCTGGGCCGCGAGCGCGGGACCTTCGACGACGACGCCGTGGCACTCCTCGAGCGGCTGGCCGAGCGCCTGGCGTCCGGCGCCCTCGACACCCCGGACGAGCCCGCGCGCATCCACGGCGACCTCTGGTCGGGCAACGTCGTGTGGACCCGCGACGGAGCGGTCCTCATCGACCCGGCCGCGCACGGTGGCCACCGCGAGGGCGACCTCGCGATGCTCGCGCTCTTCGGCGCCCCCGGCCTCGAACGCCTCCTCGCGGCGTACGACGAGGCGGCCCCGCTCGCCGACGGCTGGCGGGAGCGGGTGCTGCTGCACCAGGTCCACCCGCTGCTGCTCCACGCGGTGCTCTTCGGCGGCGGCTACGTCCGGCAGGCGCTCGACGCCGCGCGCCGCTACGCCTGACCGCGCCCCGCATCCCTCGTCCCGCGGACGCGACGTACGGAAATCGACACATTCGACGGTTCCTGCACACCCCGTCCCGCGCCCTGGGCACGGACGGGGAACGACACCTTCGACGGTTCCTGCACGACACAGCGGGCACGGACATACTGACCCGATGAGCGAGCGCGTCGACGTCACCCTCCCCGACGGCACGATGCCGGCCCACCGCTGGCTCCCCGAGAGCGGCACCGGCCCCGGCGTCCTGCTGCTCCAGGAGATCTTCGGCATCAGCCCCTACATCCGCCGGCGCGCCGAGGACCTCGCCGCCCTCGGGTACGTCGTGCTGGCCCCCGAGGTCTTCTGGCGGCTCGGGGTCTCCGACGTGCCGAACGGGCCGTCGATGCTCGAGGAGGCGATGGGGCTGCTCGGCCGGCTCGACTGGGACGCCGCCGTCGCCGACTCGACCCAGGCGCTGCGGGCCCTGCGCGACGACGAGACCGTGACCGGCGGCGCCGGCGTGGTCGGCTTCTGCTTCGGCGGCGGGCTCGGCTACGCCGTCGTCGCCGGCGAGCCGGCCGATGCGCTCGTCTCGTTCTACGGCTCGGCGCTGCCGCAGCTCGTCGACGCCGTGCCGTCGGTGTCGACGCCCTCGCTCCACGTCTTCGGCGAGTCCGACGCCTACCTGCCGATGGACGTCGTCGAGCGCATCACCGAGCGGGTGACCGGCGGGGACGCCCCGGCCGAGGTCGTCACCTACCCCGGCGCCGACCACGCCTTCGACAACGACGACTTCGTCAACCACGACGCCGACGCGTCGGCCGCCGCCTGGGCGCGGACCGAGGAGTTCCTCGCCCGGACGCTGCCCACCGGCTGACCCGACCGGCCGGCAGCCGCCGGGGGGATGCGGGTCAGGCGCAGGCGCAGGGCATCGCGTGGCACTTCGGGCAGCCGTCGGCGTAGCGCGCCAGCGCCGCGTCGAGGTCGACCCCCGTCTGGTTCGCGAGCGACGCCACCCACGCGACGACGTCGGCGAACTCGTGCTCGCGCTGCGCGGCCGTCCCCTTGCGGACCGCCTGTGCGAGCTCCCCCACCTCCTCCGCGAGCCAGGCCACGGTGCTCGGCACCCCGCGCTCGCGGTCGCGCTCACCGTAGGTCTGCTCGATGACGCGCTGGAGGTGGCCGAGGTCCATGCCCGGCAGCCTACGAGGCGGCCCGACCCTCAGTTGAGGGACGCCCCGCCGAGGTCGGTCGGCGTCGGGACGGCGCGGAAGCGCTGGACGATGGCCGTCTCGCGCGTCAGCAGGCCCAGCACGAGCCGCAGGCGGGTCACCGCGTCGGCGGAGTCGAGGACCCGCTGGCGGTCGCCCGGCTCGAGCACCATCCGCTCGACGATGCGGTAGGCGAGGTCGACCGGCCGCCCCTCGACCGGGTCCGCAGTGGCCCCGAGCGCCTCGAGGTAGGCCGCGTGCGCGGCGAGCACCCGGGCGGCGAGCGCCCGCAGGTCGGGGTCCGTCGCGGCCGCCGGCTCGAGCAGCCACGAGACACGACCGGTGAGGAACGAGGTGCCCGCGCCCTCGTCGATGGCGTCGAGCCGGAAGCGTCGCCCACCACGCGCCACGAGGTGCACGACCGCACCGGCCGAGCCCTGCGCGATGGCCATCGCGTCGACGACCGCCTCGCAGCCGATCTCGTGCAGGTCGGTGGCCGCGCCCTCGCCGACCTCGTGCCCCTGCCGGATCCGGACGATGCCGAAGCGCCGCTCGCCCTCGGGCTCGTCGGCCAGCCGCTGGGCGAGGTCGAGGTAGCGCGGCTCGAAGAGCTGCAGCGGCATCCGGCCGCCGGGCAGGAGGACCCCGCCCAGGGGGAAGATCGGCAGCGTCTCCATGCCCCAACTGTAGGCACGCGTCGACCTGCGCACGCGATGCATCCGCACCCCTTCGGGTGACGGGTCGAAGCGCCGACCGGCGGCTCGTCAGACGAGGAGGCCCAGGGCGCGCGCGGGAGTGCTCGTCGCGGCGGTGAGCACGTCGTCCTCGGGCAGCCCGACCACCTCGAGGCACCAGCGGACGCACCCGGCGAGGGTCGAGGTGCTGCCGGCGATCGAGCCGGTGTCGGTCGTGCGCGCCGTCCCCCCGGTGACCTCGACCTCGAGGCCGCCGAGCCGGTACCGGCCGTCGCCGAGGCCCGTCGCGGCCATGGCGTCGGAGACGAGGGCGATGCTCTGCGGCCCAACCGTCTCGAAGACCATCCGGACGACCTCGGGGGCCACGTGCACGCCGTCGGCGATGAGCTCGACGACGGCGTCGCCCCGGGCCGCGGCGGCGAGGGCGGCCGCGACCGGTCCACCGGCCCGGTGGTGCATCGGCGCCATCCCGTTGAAGAGGTGGGTGACGAGCGCCGGGGCGCCCTGGAGGTCGGCGACGGCGGCGAGGGTGCGCGCGGTCAGGGCGGCGTCGGCCTCGGTGTGCCCGACGGCCGGGCGGACCCCGTGCTCGACGAGGGCGCGCACCAGCCGGTCGGCGCCGGACAGCTCGGGGGCGAGCGTCATCTGCCGCAGGGCGTCCGGTGCCCCGGTGAGCGCCGCGGCCTCCGCGAGCCGCTCGACGAGCGCGGGCTCGGGGTCGGCCAGCGCGGCGGGGTCGTGGGCGCCGCGACGGCCGTGCGCGAGGAAGGGCCCCTCGAGGTGGATGCCCGCCAGCGTGCCGTCCGCGACGAGCGGACCGAGCGTCGCGACCCGCGCCACGAGGTCGTCGAACGGTGCCGAGACCAGGCTCGCGACGAGGTGCTCGACCCCGTCGGCGCGGTGGTGGGCGGCTGCGGCCCGGGAGCCGTCGGTCGCGAGGCCGAGCTCGGCGCCCGCGGCGCCGTGGCAGTGGATGTCGACGAGGCCGGTCACCTCCCCGACGCTACCGGCCGCCCGGGCCGTCCCACCGGGGCTCCCGGCCGGGCCCTCCCACCGGGGGCACAGGTGCGGCCGTTACGGTCCGTGACCGTGGACGTCGGGCAGGTGTGGCAGCGGGTGCAGCCGGTGGGGGAGGTCGCCCTCTCCGGCCGGCCGCTCCTCGTCGTGCTCGTCGCGGCGCTGGTCGCCGTCGGGGTGGGGCCGGTCTGGTCCGTGCTGCGGCTCGGCGTGACGCTCGTCCACGAGCTCGGGCACGCCGTCGTCGGGATGCTGTGCGGCCGCCGGTTCACCGGGTTCGTCCTGCGGGGGGACATGTCGGGGCACGCGGTGACGGTCGGGCCGGCGCGCGGCCCCGGTCGGGTCGCGACGACGTGGGCCGGCTACCCGGCGCCCGCCGTGGTCGGTGCCGCGCTGGCCTGGCTGGCCGTGCGCGGCTGGGCCGCACCGGTGCTCGCGGCCGTCCTCGTCGTCCTGCTCGTCGCGTTCGTCCGGTCGCGGTCGGCGCTGACGGTGCTCGTCGTCCTCGTCGTCGGGGCGCTCACCGCGTGGCTGTGGTGGTCGGGCGCGGTCCGGGTGCAGGCACAGGTGCTCGTCGGGGTGGGGCTCGTCCTCGTCGTCGGCGCGTGGCGCCACCTCGCGGCCGTGGCCGGCGCGCGCGACCCCGGCACGAGCGACCCCGCCGTCCTCGCGCAGCTGACCCGCGTGCCGCGCGTGCTCTGGCTGCTGAGCTTCGTGCTCGTCCTCGGGGCGTCGACCTGGGTGCTCGCCGGCACCGTCGTCCCCGCCCTCCGCACCTGACGGCGGCACGCACCGTCCGACCCGCGCCGCGCCGCGCCGCGCCGCGCCGCGCCGACCATCCACCCGACTTCTTGCGAGTTCCGCCGCCGACACGCCGTGCGGACGGCGTGTCGAGCGGCTCAACTCGCAAGAAGTCGGGAATGGGGGGAGGGCTACTTGACGGAGCCGGCGGTCAGGCCGCCGACGAGGTGCTTCTCGATGACCGCGAAGAGGATGACGACCGGCACGACCGCGATGACCGACGCCGCGAACAGCTGGTCCCAGTTCTGCTCGTAGCCGGTGACGTAGGACCGGAAGCCGACGGTCAGCGGCTTCTTGTCGTCGTCGATCATCAGCGTCAGCGCGACGACGTACTCGTTCCACGCCGCGATGAACGTGAAGATCGTCGCGGTGACGAGCCCGGGCAGGGTCAGCGGCAGCATGATGCGCCGGAGCATCCCGACCCGGCCGACGCCGTCGAGCGCGGCCGCCTCCTCGACCTCGACCGGGATCGAGGAGAAGAACCCGTGGAGGATCCAGATGGCGAAGGCCAGGTTGAACGCCGCGTTCGTGATGATCAGCGCGCCGTAGGTGTTGATCATGTTCAGCTCGAAGAACTGCCGGTAGAGGCCGACGACGAGCGAGGTGGGCGCGAACATCTGCGTCACGAGGACGACGAGCAGGAAGACCCCGCGACCCGGGAAGCGGTGCCGCGCCGTCATGTACGCCGCCGGGACGGCCACGAGCACGACGACGGCGGTCGCCCCGACCGACACGATGAGCGACGTGAGCAGCCAGTGCGGGAACCGGCCGTCGCCGATGACGGTGGCGTAGGTGTCCCACTGCCACACCCGCGGGAGGAACGACGGCGGGGTCGTCTTGACGTCGGTGCTCGTGCGGAGGCTGTCGAGCACCATGACGACGTACGGCGCGAGGAAGACGAGCGCGACGACGGCCGCGGTGAACGCGACGAGCCGGGGCCGGCGGGTCGTCGTCATCGGGTCTCCTCCCGCCAGTTGACGACCTTGAGGTAGACGAGGACGACGAGCAGGATGATCGCCACGTTGAGCACGCCGGTCGCGGCCGACATCCCCACGTCCTTCTCCTGGCTCTTGAACGCGAGCTTGTACATGAACGTGATGAGGGTGTCGTGCGTGAAGCCCGGGTTGCGGTCGTTGAGCGTGTAGATGATCGGGAAGCTGTTGAACACGTAGATCGTGTTGAGCACGGTCGCGATGAGCATCGCCGGTCGGAGCAGCGGGAAGGTGATCTGCCGCCAGCGCTGCCACGGCGAGGCGCCGTCGACCTCGGCGGCCTCCATGACGTCGGTCGGGATGGCGGCCAGGCCCGCGATGAAGACGAAGATCGTGAAGGGCAGCGAGACGAAGACGCCGACGACGATCATCGAGGCCATCGTGAAGCGGTCGTCGCCGAGGAAGCTGATCGGCTCGTCGATGAGGTGCAGCCCGGTCAGCACGTGGTTGATGAGCCCGTAGTTGCTGTCGTAGAGCAGGACGAACAGCTGGCTCGTGATGACGAGCGAAGCCGCCCACGGCACGATGACCGCCCAGCGCACGAAGCGCCGGCCGGGGAAGTCCTTGACGAGCAGCTGGGCGAGGGCCAGCGAGAGGACGATCGTGATGGCGACGACGGCGACGACCCAGACGACGGTGTTCTTGAGGACGACCGGCAGGTCCGGGTAGGCCAGCACCTTGCTGTAGTTGTCCCAGCCGGCCGAGCCCTTGTAGAGCCCGGTGATCGAGTACTCCGAGCGCGAGGCGCGGAAGAGCATGACGGCCGGGTAGAACACCACGCCGACGATGAGCGCGATGGCGGGCGCCAGCCAGATCAGCGCGACCGGCGCGCTGACCCGACCGACCCCGGCGGTCCGGCGTCGAGCGCGCGGACCGCCGGGGGTGGTGCGGGCCGACGGCGCCTGGACGTCGTCGGTCGTCGTCACGTCGGTCAGCTCTCCGCCTCGGCCGACTGCTGCAGCTTGTCGAGGACCGACTTCGGGTCCTCGGTCATCGCGGCGCCGAGGTTCTGCTGGACGGCGAGCTTGACCTTGTCCCACGTCGGGTCGTCGGTCGGGGTGAGCCGCGCGTTCGGCAGGGTATCGAGGTAGACCTTGAGCGCGTCGTCCTTCTGGAAGTACTCCAGGCCCGAGGTCGTCACCGGGAGGAAGCCCTCCTTCTCGATGAACGTGTTGATCTGGTCCTTGTCGTAGTAGAGCTCGTAGAACGCCTTGACCGCGTCCTGGTTGCCGCTCTTCTTGAACGCCATGAGGTAGTCGGTGACGCCGAAGGTCTTGCTCTCGGAACCGTCGTTGGAGGGGAACGGCGCGACGCCGTAGTCGACGGTCTTGTCGGCGTCGAGCGCAGCCGCGAGCGGGCTGAAGCCGACGACCATCCCGGCCTTGCCGGACTTGAAGAGGTCGAAGGCGTCGGCGCGGTTGGTGCGGGCCGGGTTGGACTGGGTGAGCTTCTCGTCGGCGAGCTTCTTGAGGAAGGTCAGCGTCTCGACGTTCTTGTCCGAGTTGATCGACCAGGAGCCGTCGCTCTTCCAGTCGCCGCCGTTGTTGAACAGCCACATCGAGAACTCGCCCTGGGCCTCCTCCGGCCCGAGCGGCATCGCGTAACCGGCGTCGCCGGTCGCGTCCTTGACCTTCTTGGCGTCGGCCTCGAGCTCGGCCCAGGTGGTGGGGGGCGCGCTGATGCCGGCCTCGTCGAAGAGGGTCTTGTTGTAGAAGAGCGCGCGGGCGCTGGAGAGGTCCGGGAAGCCGTAGAACTTGCCGTCGTACGTGCCGTACTGGACGAACGTCGGCAGGATGTCGGACTTCACCTCGGACGGCAGCACCGCGTCGGCGTCGTAGAGCAGGCCGTCCTTGGCGTAGCTGGCGTACGCGTTGAGGTTGAGAATGTCCGGCGGCTGGTTGTTCTGGATCATCGTCGAGGACTGCTGGTCGATGTTGTCCCAGCTGACGACGTTGACGTTGAGGGTGTACCCGTACTTGCTCTTGTACTCCTTCGCGAAGGCGTCCCAGAACGCCTTGGTGTTGTCCTTGGAGTACTCGGCGGCCATGAGGGTGATCGAGGTGGCCTTCTCGCCGTCCCCCGAGCCCCCGGCGGCCTGCCCGGCCCCCGTGCCGCCCCCGCAGGCCGAGAGCACCATGGCCCCCGTCACCGCGGTCGCGGCCAGCATGATGTGTCGTCGCGTGCTGCTCATCGCTCTCCTCGTCGAGAAGCCGGAGGTCCGGCGTGCCGCCCTGCCCGCCGCGTGGCTCGTGACCACCCGCCGGCCCGGGCGCCTGCCACTGTACACACGCGCACGTTTGTGAGCGATAGGTAAACGAAGCGATCACGAACGCTCATCCGTGGCGGATGTCGCGGCTGCTGTCCCGAGCAGTGAACAGCACCGCGCGCGGGTCGGCCACCGGGGCGGCGTCGCGGTCAGACGCAGAGCACCTCGACGCCCCGCTCGCGCAGCGCGGCGACCTCCGGGGCGGCCTCGTCGGCGGTCGTCACGAGCGTGCCGATGCGCTCCGCCGGGCAGATGGCCGCGAAGGTGCGCTCGCCGAGCTTGGCCGCCCCGGCGACGACGACGACCCGTCGCGAGCGCTCGACCATCGCGCGCACGACCGCGGCCTCGTCCTCGAACCGGCAGGTCGCCCCCTCGGCCGCCGAGAGCGCGTTGACCCCGACGACCGCGACGTCGAACCAGAGCTGCTGGATGACCTGGGCCGCCAGCGGACCGGTCACCTCGTAGGACTCCGGCCGGGCGACGCCACCGAGCGAGACGCACTGCACGTGGGGGCGCAGGACGGCCTCGGCCGCGATGTTGAGCGCGTTGGTCACGAGGGTGAGCGCCGGGCCGTCCTCGCCGACGAGGTCCTCGCGGGAGGTCAGGGCGCGCGCCGTGGCCGTCGTCGTGGTCCCGCCGTTGAGGGCGACGACCTCCCCGGGGCCGACCAGCGCGGCCGCGCGGGCGGCGATCCGGTCGATGCCCTCGTCGGTCTGGCTCACGCGGTAGCGGTAGGGGAGCTCGTAGGCGACCGCGGTCGCGACGACCCCGCCGTGGTGGCGCGTCACGAGCTGCCGGCGGGCGAGCTCGGTGAAGTCACGCCGTACCGTGGCCTCCGAGACGCCGAGCTCACGCGAGGTCTCGGTCACCGAGAGCCGCCCCCGGGTGGCGAGCAGGTCGAGGACGGCGGCCCACCGCGAGGTCGGCGTGCGGGTGCCGTTGGCCTCGTCGCTCACGCGGTCATCGTAGGGCGCGCCCGGCGGCCCGCGTCCGTCTATGCTCGATCGGCCCGCCAACCCATCGCATTCGCGCACGCGGAGGATCCCTTGAGCACTCCCGGCCCGACCCCCGCGGACGGCGGTCCTGCCGTCGACGGGGGCGACCTCGCCGTCGGCGTCGACATCGGCGGGACGCGCATCAAGACCGTTCTCGTGCAGCAGGGTTCGGTCGTGGCGCGACACGTCCAGCCGACGCCGGAGGGGCTCGCGGCTCGCTTCGGCGACGTCGTCGCCGGCGGCGTCGACCGGCTGCTCGCCGTCGCCGCCGGGGACGGGCTCGCGGGCGCGACGCCGTCGAGGGTCGGGGTCGTCGTCCCCGGGCTCGTCGACGAGCGCCGGGGCGTCGCCGAGTGGTCGGCGAACCTCGGGTGGCGCGACCTCGACCTCCTCGGCGCCCTCCGCGGGCGGGTGCCCGGACGGGTGGCGGTCGGCCACGACGTGCGGGCCGGGCTGCTCGGGGAGCACCTGCTCGGAGCGGCCCGCGGGGTCGACGACGTCCTCTTCGTCCCGCTCGGCACGGGCGTCGCCGTCGCCCTCATGACCGCCGGTCGCGTCGTCCGCGGCTCGTCCTGGTCCGGGGAGCTGGGGCACGTCGTCGTCGACCCGGCCGGTCCGCGGTGCGGCTGCGGGCGCAGCGGGTGCCTCGAGGCGCTCACCGGCGCCGGAGCCGTCGGCCACCGGTGGCGGGAGGCCGGCCGGGAGGGTGACGCGCGCACCGTCGCCGAGGCCGTGGCCGCCGGCGATGCTGTCGCACAACGCATCTGGAGCGACGCCATCGAGGTCCTCGCGGGCACGCTCGCACCGGTGGTCGCGTCCGCCGGCACGCGGCGCGTCGTCGTCGGCGGCGGGATGGCCCAGGCCGGCCCGGTCCTGCTCGACCCCCTGCGCGCCGCCCTGCACCTGCGCGGCCCCGACGACGCGCTCGAGGTCGTGCGGGCCGAGCTCGGCGACTGGGCGGGCGCCATCGGGGCGGCCCACCTGCCCGGGACCGCCTGACCCGCAGCGTCCTCCCGACGGTCCTGCGGGGCCCCGGTGGTCGGGGGGACCGCCCCGCGACCGGTAGACTGGTCACCAGCGGCCCGCCCAGTTCTGCCTCGGGCCCAACGTTCTCTCCGATGTCGATGCCTGTGTGACGGACCCGGTCCGCATCACCCTGAGCCGCGGCCCCAGAGCCCCGCCCGGCAGAACATCCAGCCCCGTCGCTGCCGTCCGCGGACCGGCGACGCCCACTCCCGGGAGACCCCCTTCGTGACCACCTCCTCCTTCGGCGCGCTCGGCGTGCCGTCCACCCTCGTCGACGTGCTCGCCTCCGGCGGCATCACGACCCCCACCCCCATCCAGGCCGCGACGCTGCCGGACTCGATCGCCGGCCGTGACGTGCTCGGCCGCGGCCGGACCGGCTCCGGCAAGACCGTCGCCTTCCTGCTCCCGCTGCTGACCCGCCTCTCGCAGAGCCGGACCCGACGCCAGCCCAAGCGCCCCCGCGCCCTCGTCCTCGCCCCGACCCGCGAGCTCGCGACCCAGATCGAGGACGCGATGACGCCGCTGGCGAGCGCCCTCGGCCTCACCTCGCGCACCGTCTTCGGCGGGGTCGGCCAGAACCCGCAGGTCACCGCGCTGCGCAAGGGCGTCGACGTCGTCGTCGCCTGCCCCGGGCGCCTCGAGGACCTCATCGGCCAGGGCCACGTGTCCCTCGACGCCGTCGAGGTCACCGTCATCGACGAGGCCGACCACATGGCCGACCTCGGCTTCCTCCCGCAGGTCCGGCGCCTGCTCGACGCGACGCCGCCGCGCGGCCAGCGGATGCTGTTCTCCGCCACGCTCGACGCCGGCATCGGCGTCATCGCCCGGCGCTACCTGCACGAGCCGGTGACCCACGAGGCCGACTCCGCGCAGTCGCCCGTCGCGACCATGGAGCATCACGTGCTGCACGTCGGCACCGCCGACCACCTGCCGGTGCTCGTCGACCTCACCGCCGCCCCCGGGCGCACCGTCGTGTTCACCCGCACCAAGCACCGCGCGAAGAAGCTGGCCAAGCAGCTCAACGCGGCCGGGGTCGCGGCGGTCGAGCTGCACGGCAACCTCAGCCAGGGCGCGCGCACCCGGACGATGGAGGCCTTCCACTCCGGCACCGCGAAGACGCTCGTCGCCACCGACATCGCCGCCCGCGGCATCCACGTCGACGAGGTCGCCCTCGTCATCCACGCCGACCCGCCGGTCGAGCACAAGGCGTACCTGCACCGCTCCGGGCGCACCGCCCGGGCCGGCGCGTCCGGCACCGTCGTCACGCTGATGACCGACGACCAGGTGCGCGACGTCCGTGACCTCACCCGCAAGGCCGGGGTCAAGCCGACGACGACGCGGGTGGACGCGAAGCACCCGATGCTCAGCCGGCTCGCGCCGGGTGAGCGGACCTTCGTCGAGGGCGGTCTCGTCCTCGCGCCGGCGGCCGACGGGGGTCGGAACGGCTCCGGCTCGCGCTCCGGTGGTCGTGGCGCCTCCGGTGGTCGTGGCGGGTCCGGCGCCGGGTCGCGCTCCGGTCGCCCCGCAGGCCGCCAGGGCTCCGGCCCCTCCCGCGGGGGCCAGGGTGGCGGCCCGTCCCGCGGTGGGCAGGGCTCCGGCTCCGCCCGCGGCGGGCAGGGCGGCGGCCGCGGCCAGGGCCAGGCGCGCTCCGCCGGTCAGTCCTCCGGCCGTCCGACCCGCTCGGGCCCGCGCCGCGCGTCCTCGGGCGCCGGCTCGGCCGGGGGCCGCTCCGGCGGCTCGGCGGCGTCCTTCTCGCAGAGCGCGCGCCCGCGCCGCGGCGCCTGAGCGAGACCCCCGTTCACGACCGGACCCCCGGGCCGCCACCTGCGTGGCGACCCGGGGGTCCGTCGTGCCGGGCCCCGTCAGGCCCCTCGGCGGCTCAGCGCAGGCGCAGCGTCGAGGACTCGGACTGGCCGGTCTCGGGCACGGTCACGCTCAGCGTGTACGTGCCCTTGGCCAGGCCCTTGGTCCGCACGGTGTCGAGCCACAGCGGGCCGACGGCCCGCATCGACGTGCTCGACACGGTGCTGCCGTCGGCGCCGGTCAGCGTGACGACCGGCGCGGTGATGCCGCGGGCCGGCAGCCCGTTGCAGTCGCGCACGGCCGCGATGACCGGGACGGTGACCCCGCGCGGCAGGGTCAGCGTGCCCTGCGGCAGGACGTCGAGGCGGTAGTCGACGACGACGCCGGCGCTGGTGCGCACCACGGTGCCGGCCGCGTCGGTGACGGTGACCGTCGCCGTGTGCTTGCCGGCCGTCCGGTAGGTGTGGCCGAGGGTCACGTCGCCCGAGGCGTTCTCGCGCGTCGTGCTCGTGCCGTCACCCCAGTCGACGACGACGGTCGTCGCGTCGTCGGCGTTGGCCACCGACACCGTCAGCGACGCGTTGTCGCGACCGCACTGGACGGAGGCGTCGGCGAAGGCCGCCGTCGCCCCGAGCGGACCCCGCGGGCTGAGGCCCACGATGACCGGGTCGTGGTCGGAGACGCGGTACTGGTCGGGCGCGTAGAGCGACGCGACCTGGGCCGGCGACTTGAAGTTGGTGTTGTAGTCCAGCACCGACGGCTCGTCGCTGTTGATGTGGTAGTCCGCGACCCCGGTGACCTGGGAGACGAGCGAGGCCGACCCCATCGCCTGGTCGAGGTAGCCCCACTGCCCGTCGAAGACGTACGAGTAGGCGTCCTCGCCCTGGAACTTCTCGACGAGGTTGGTGAAGCCGCCCTCCTCGAGGGTGCGGATCGGCGTCTCCTTGGCGTACGAGTTGTAGTCGCCGACGAGGAGGACGTCGGTGTCGCCGGTCCCGGTCGGGTCCGTGCCGAGCCACTGCAGGAGCGTCTTCACCGCGTTGGTGCGGACGACCGCGCAGTTGCCCTGACCGTCACCGGTGTCCGGGGCCGAGCAGGCCGAGCCCTTGGACTTGAGGTGGTTGACGTCGGTGACGAAGACGCCGCCGGTCGCATTGACCTTCCACGCCTGCGCGAGCGAGGCGCGGTTGCGCGGCGCCGGGTCGCCGCCGGTGACGAACGCGGCGGAGTTGAGCGCCGCGGTCGTGCCGACGGGGGTGACCGCACCGGGCTTGTAGACCACGCCGACCTTGATGGCGTCGTCGCCCATGGCGTCGACCTGCCCGGTGCGGGCGTCGACGTCGAGGTAGGCGAACGTGCCGGGAGCCGTCGCCGCGTTGAGGCGGTCGACGAGGTGGGCCAGCGCGCTGTCCGGGCCGTAGCCGTCGTTCTCGATCTCGTTGACGCCGAAGACGTCCGCGTCGAGGGTCGTCATCGCCGCGACGGTCTTGGCCGTCTGCCGGTCGAGCTCGGCCTGGTTCTCGGCGCCGCGGCAGTCGAGCGAGGCACCGCTGACACCACCGGTGCACCCGGTGAAGGTGTTGAAGTAGTTGAGCAGGTTCATCCCGACGACCTGGACGTCGCCACCGACGTTCGGGGCGGCGGTCGGCCGTGGGTTCGCGGCCGCGAACTCGATGCCGGCGCCGTCGGCCGTCACCGGCCGCAGGCGGTAGGCGTTCGGGCTGGCCGAGCTGCCGCCCCACGTGTAGGTGAGGACACCGGTGGCGCCGGTGACGGTGTCGCCGCCGCGCAGGGTGTTCTCGGCGCTCAGCGGCCGGCCGCCACGACCCCAGACGATCGGGTCGGGGTTCTGGGCCTGCGTCGTGTCGTCGACGATCAGACGGTTGAGGTCGTTCTGCGCCTGGAGCGCGTTGGCCTCGGGGCCCGGGGCGACGACGTTGGTCGGCTGCTGCAGGCGGCCGCCCGAGGCGACGGTGACCTGGCCGAAGCGCCCGAGCTGGAAGAGCTCGGTGACGGTCAGCTCCTGCGGGAAGGTGACGAGCATGCCCTCGTAGCGCTCGAAGTCGTCGGCGCGCGTCATCGGCAGGGCGACCTCGGTCGGGGCGACCGAGCCGGTGCCGCAGACCTCGAGGTTGCTCGCGGTGACCTGGGTCTGGCCCTGGAACTCACCCGCGGTGCCGGTGACGTGGACGACGTCGCCGACGGAGGCGTTGTCGTCGCTGCCGGTGAACACGAAGACGGCGTCGGAGGTGGCGGGGTCGCCGTCACCCTCGAGGTCCTGGACGTAGAGGCCGCGCAGGGCGGGGGAGGCGCCCTGGTAGTCGGCGACGACGACGCCCTCGGTCGCGACGGGGCCGGTGACCGCGGCCTCGGCGCCGCTGCCCTGGATGGCGTAGGCCGGCGTGAAGTCGGCGTCGCACGAGCTCGCGACCGTGAAGCGGCGCGTGACGTCGGCGGCCATCGTGTCGGGCGGGTCGACCTGGTCGAGGTCGGTGACCCCGTCGGCCGCGACGGTCAGGGTGCAGGACTCGCCGTCCGCGAGGGGCGAGGCGGGCGCCATCGACCAGTCGGTGGGTCCGCCGGAGACCGCGAGGGCGACGTCGCCGGAGGCCGAGCACGCGAGGGACAGCGCGCCGTCGGTGAGGGCGACCGGCTCGGAGAACGTCACGCCGAGACGCTGGCGCGGGGTCACCGTGCCGCCGTCGGCCGGGGTCGTCGAGAGGACGGAGGGGGCCTCGTCCTCGACCGGGCCGCCGTCGCAGCCCGTCACCGCGTGGGTGCCGAGGCCGTCGAAGGTGTCGCGGGCGAACCCGTCCCACTGCGTGGCCGGGTCGAACGCGTCGCTGCCGTCGGTGTCGCCGGCGCAGACGGAGGCCATCCGGCGCAGCGTGTGGTCGAAGGTCGTCGTGTCCCCGGAGCCCCAACCGGCCGCACCGGGGTCGGTGCCGACCTGCCCGATGACGTCGAGGACGGCGTCGCCCTTGCGCAGGACGACGGCGTCGTTGCCGTTCCAGTTGGCGCTGCCCGACAGCTGGTCGGCGAGGGGCTTGAGCACCGCGTTCGCCGAGGTGTTCGCGAGGACGAACACGTCGTCCGCGGCGACCGTGCCGGTGAGCGCGATGGGCGCGCTGCCGGACGACGATCCGTTGGCGAACACCTGGACCGAGTACTGGCCGGCGGCGAGGTCGACCGGGGCGCCGGTGCCGTTGAAGACCTCCACCGCCTTGTTGTTGCTCGATCCCTCGACGTACTCCGAGAAGAAGAGGTCCGATGTGGCGGCCGACGCCGTGGTGGGCGTCAGGGCGACCGGGGCGGCGAGCGCGAGGGCGCTCGTGGCGACCCCCGTCAGCAGCCGCCGCAGGGGCGTCCGGGTCATGCATCCTCCTGGGTCAGGGCGGGAGGGGGGCGGCCTGTCAACGACCCCTCGGCTCCCGTCGCGCGGCGAACCTAACACCGGGGTCCGACCTCGGCCACCGGGGCGGGGTGCGGATCCGTGAACGGTCGGCGAACGCCTCGTGACGACCACCGAAGACCGGGTCGCCGTCCCCCCGCCGTCGGGGCGGCGCGCCTGTCGAAGGTGCGAAACAGCAGGTCAGCGCCGGTCCATGCGTCGATGGCGATGGCTACGGTCGATGGACCGAGAGCACGACGACACGCGAGCGGACGGAGCGGCAGATGGCGTACAGCAAGGGCGACAAGGTCTCGTGGGGGACCTCCCAGGGGGAGACGCACGGCAAGGTCAAGGAGAAGAAGACCTCCGACTTCCAGCACGACGGGCAGAAGTTCAAGCCGACCGACGACGACCCGTACTACATCGTCGAGTCCGACAAGACCGGCGCGACGGCGGCGCACAAGGAGTCGGCCCTGAAGAAGCACTCGTGAGCCCGTCCCGCCGCAGGACGTCCGGAAGGCGGCCAAGCGCGCGGTCGGGTGGATCGAGGACGGCAAGGCCGGCAAGGGCTTCACCGACACCGGGCGCAAGCGGGCGCACCAGCTCGCCGACGGCGACGACGTGAGCGCCGACGTCCTCAAGCGGATGCGCGACTACTTCTCGCGCCACGCCGGCGACAAGGACGCCGAGGGCTTCCGGCGCGGGTCGGACGGCTACCCCAGCTCCGGACGGGTCGCGTGGGACGCCTGGGGCGGCGACGCCGGCGAGCGCTGGGCCAACCGCAAGAGCAACGGCGGCTGACCCCTCCCTGCCGCGTCCGGGAGACCCTCTCCCCGCCCGGGAGCCCTTCTTCCCGCCCGGGAGCCCCTCCTCCCGACGCCCCCGACCCGACTGATTGCCCATCCGCCACCTCTGGGAGCCCTTCCGGGCCCCTCCGAGGTGGCGGATGGGCAATATGTGGGCCAAGTCAGGGTCCGGGATGCCGAATCGGGACGTCCCGGTGTCGCGCGGTCCCTCGGTCGGCTTGTGCTGGTGTGAGCGGTTCTGATCGAATGAGGAGGCGTTCGCGCACATCCGCTCGTCCGCCTCGCCCGGCCGAAGGACACCGCATGCCCACCACGCACGTCGCCACCGAGATCGCCTCGCAGCCGGACTGCTGGACGGAGGCGGCCACGCTCGCCGGCACGGTCGCCCACCGCCTGCCCCGCGAGGGCGAGCGCGTCGCGGTCGTCGGGTGCGGCACGAGCTGGTTCGTCGCGATGGCCTACGCGGCGCTGCGCGAGCGGTCCGGGCACGGCGAGACCGACGCCTTCGCGGGCAGCGAGTTCCCCACCGGGCGCCGGTACGACCGCGTCGTCGCCATCTCGCGCTCCGGCACGACGACCGAGGTCGTCGACCTCCTCGCCGCGCTCGACGGGACGCCCGCGACGCTCCTCACCGCCGTCGAGGACTCCCCGGCCGCCGAGGCCGCCGACCAGGTCGTCGGGATGCCCTTCGCCGACGAGGAGTCGGTCGTCCAGACCCGGTTCGCGACGAGCGCCCTGGCCCTGCTGCGCGCGCACCTCGGCGAGGACCTGGCCGCCGCCACCGAGGACTGCCGCGCGGCGCTCGAGCTCGAGGTCGACGGCCTCCTCGACGTCGACCAGTGCACCTTCCTCGGCCGCGGCTGGACGGTCGGGCTGGCCTCCGAGGCCGCCCTCAAGACCCGCGAGGCCGCGCAGTTCTGGGCCGAGGCCTACCCCGCGATGGACTACCGGCACGGCCCGGTCTCCATCGCGCAGCCCGGTCGCCTCGTCTGGGCGTTCGGCGAGGTCCCGGACGGCCTGGCCGACGAGGTCGCCTCCACCGGAGCCCGGTTCGTACACCACGACCTCGACCCGATGGCCGCGCTCGTCGTGGCCCAGCGGTTCGCCGTCGCCCTCGCCGAGCGGCGCGGGCTCGACCCCGACCACCCGCGCTCGTTGACCCGCTCGGTCGTGCTCGGATGACCGACGCCGTCGCGCAGGCCCGCGCCGGCGGCCACGGCATCGGCGCGTTCAACGTCGTCCTGCTCGAGCACGCCGAGGGCATCGTCCGCGGAGCCGAGGAGGCCGGCCTGCCGGTCGTCCTCCAGGTCAGCCAGAACACCGCGGCCTTCCACGGGGCGCTCGAGCCGGTGACGCTCGCGTCGCTCTCGCTGGCCCGCCGCGCCGCGGTGCCGGTCGTCGTGCACCTCGACCACGCCGAGGACGTCGACCTCGTCCACGAGGCCGTCGCGCTCGGTGTCGACAGCGTGATGTTCGACGGCTCCCGGCTGCCCTGGGACGACAACGTGGCGACGACCCGCGCGGTCGTCGAGCACTGCCACGCCGCGGGTGTTCGGGTCGAGGCCGAGCTCGGCGAGGTCGGCGGCAAGGACGGGGTGCACGCGCCCGGCGTCCGCACCGACCCCGCCGAGGCCGCGGCGTTCGTCGAGGCCACGGGCGTCGACTCGCTCGCCGTCGCCGTCGGCACCTCGCACGCGATGACGACCCGCGACGCCGCCGTCGACACCGACCTCGTCGCGCGCATCGCCGCCGCCGTCCCCGTGCCGCTCGTCCTCCACGGCTCCTCGGGCCTCGACGACGCGGGCCTGGCCGCCGTCGTGAGCGCCGGGATGACGAAGATCAACATCTCGACCCACCTCAACGCGCTCTTCACCGCCGCCGTGCGCGACGTCCTCGCCGCCGACCCCCGGGTCGTCGACCCCCGGAAGTACGTCGGACCCGGGCGCGAGGAGCTGGCCGCCGAGGTCGCGCGGCTGCTGCGCCTGCTCCACGGCTGAGAGCCCGAGCTCCGCGGCGGGAACATCGGCGCCGTTGACCGCCTTGGCCCCGAGGTGACGTGGTGCGCGCCCGACCGGTGCGCACCCACCCCGAACCGAAGGAGCTGGTGACATGGAGCAGCGTGCACTCGGAGACCTGCAGGTCGGTGCGATCGGCCTCGGCGGCATGCCGATGTCGATCGAGGGCCGCCCGGAGGAGGAGCGCTCGGTGCGCACCATCCACGCGGCGCTCGACGCCGGCGTGACCCTCGTCGACACCGCCGACGCCTACCACCGCGACGCCGGCGAGGTCGGCCACAACGAGTCCCTCATCGCGAAGGCGCTCGGCTCGTGGAGCGGCGACGCCTCGGGCATCCTCGTCGCGACCAAGGGCGGGCACCTGCGCCCCGGCGACGGCTCGTGGACGCAGGACGGTCGGCCCGAGTACCTCAAGGAGGCGGCGAAGGCCTCGGCGCAGCGCCTCGGCGTCGACGCGATCGGGCTCTACCAGTTCCACCGTCCCGACCCGGAGGTGCCGTACGCCGAATCCGTCGGTGCGCTCCGCGACCTCCTCGACGAGGGCGTCATCCGGATGGCGGGCATCTCGAACGCGTCCGTCGCGCAGATCGACGAGGCTCAGGAGGTGCTCGGCGGGCGGCTCGTGTCGGTGCAGAACCAGTTCTCGCCGGCGTTCCGCTCCTCGCTCGAGGAGCTGCGGCACTGCGCGGAGCTCGGGATCGCGTTCCTGCCGTGGAGCCCGCTCGGCGGCATCAAGAAGGCCTCCGGGCTCGGCGACGACGACGGCGCGTTCGCCGAGGTCGCCCGCGAGCACGGGGTGTCCCCGCACCAGGTCGCGCTCGCGTGGGAGCTCGCGCTCGCCGACGTCGTCATCCCCATCCCCGGCGCCTCGCGGCCCGAGTCCATCACCGACTCGGTCCGGGCCGCCGACCTGCGCCTGACCGCCGACGAGGTGGAGCGCCTCTCCGCCTCCTGACCCCCCTCGCAGGTCCCACGCGTATCGGGTGACCCGACAACGCTGCGCCTCACCCCGGAACGGTTCCGGGGTGAGGCGCGGTCGTATCGGGTCACCCGATACGCGTGGTGCGGGTAGGAGGGGCGTCAGCCGAGGTGGCCGCGGACACTGGCGTGCCCCTTGAGGAGGTTGCGGGCGATGGTCCGACGCTGGATCTCGTCGGTGCCCTCGTAGATGCGCAGCAGCCGCAGCTCGCGGTACCAGCGCTCGAGCGGCAGCTCGCGGGTGTACCCCATCCCGCCGTGGACCTGGAGCATCCGGTCGACGATCTCGTTGGCGCGCACGCCCCCGAAGAGCTTGGCCATCGACTGCGCCTGCCGGCTGTCGCGCCCCGCATCCACCTGCCACGCCGCCGACAGCACGAGCCAGCGCAGCGCCTCGATGTCGACCGCCGAGTCGGCGATCATCCACTGGATGGCCTGCCGCTCGGCGATCGGCTGCCCGAAGGTGACGCGGTTGCGTGCCCACTCCATCCCCATCTCGACCATCCGCTCGCACCCGCCGAGCGCCCTCGCCGGCAGCAGGTAGCGGCCCTTGCCGATCCACTGCATCGCGAGCGCGAACCCCTTGCCGACCTCGCCGAGCACCGCCGAGGACGGCACGCGCACCCCGTCGAAGGTCAGCGCCGCCGGGCCCCACTCGCCCATCGTGTCGATGGGGTGCGAGGTCCAGCCGCGCTCGCGGTCGACGAGGAAGCAGGTCACCGACTCACCGGTGCGACCCTCGCGGTGGGCCTCGGCGTCGGTCACCGCGAAGACCATGACGAAGTCGGCCTCGTGCCCGCCGGTGATGAAGGTCTTCTCACCGGTGATCACCCAGTCGTCGCCGTCGCGCTCTGCCTTGGTCCGGATGGCGCGCGCGTCGGAGCCGGCGCCCGGCTCGGTGATGGCGAAGCAGCTGCGGCGCGTGCCCTCGATCGTCGGGCGCAGGTAGGCCTCCTGCTGCTCGGGCGAGGCGTGGAAGAGGATGTTGTCGGCGTCGCCGGCGAACCGGAAGGGCACGAACGAACGGCCCAGCTCGACCTCGACGAGGGCGGCCATGACCGCCGACAGGCCCATCCCGCCGTGCTCCTCGGGGGTGAGGACGCCGAAGAAGCCGGACTCCCGCGCCGTGGCCTGGAGCCGGGCGAGCTCCTCGGCCGGCAGGCCGCGCTCGTGGCGCCGCTCGCGGGCGAGGACGTCCTGCTCGAGCGGCATCACCTCCTTCTCGACGAAGGTCCGCACCCACTGCCGGATGTCGCGCTCGTCGTCGGTCAGGTCCAGGTCCATGCGGTGCGCTCCCGTCGCTCGGCGTGCCCCGGGACGTCGGTGGCCCGGGGCACCCCTCGATCATCACCCGCCCGGGCACGCGATCGGGCCGCGAGCGCCCGAGCCGTCGACCCTGTGCCCCGCTCCGTCCACGAAAAGCCCGCACGTGCGGGGATATCGCCGCCCCCACCGCCCCCCGACCACGAAAAGCCCGCACGTGCCGGGTCATCGCTGCCCCCACCGCTCCGCGACCGCGAAAAGCCCGCACGTGCGGGGATATCGCTGTCCGTGACGCTCCCGGCCCGCGAAAAGCCCGCACGTGCGGGGTTCGCGACCGATGAGTTCCGCAGCCGGCGCCGGTCGGACCCTCCATGAGCGCTCACCGATCCCGTCCGGCCCGCACCCTTGCCGCCCTCCCGTGTCCTCGGGACACTGGTCGGCACCGCCCCACCACCCTCCGGGGCGGGACCTCGGCGGAAGGAGCCGACCGTGCCTGACGCACCCATCCACCTCCTCGTGGGGACGAGCAAGGGCGCCTTCGTCCTCGACGGCGACGCCGACCGCGGCGGCTGGAGCGTCCGCGGGCCCTACTGCGACGGCTGGCCGATCAACCACGTCGTCGGCGACCCGGCGACCGGCACGATGTGGGCCGGCGGCGGTGGTGACTGGTCCGGCGCCGGGGTCTGGCGCTCCGAGGACGCCGGACACACCTGGGAGCTGACCAAGCTGACGACGGGCCAGATGGACGCCTGGGCCGCGAACGACCCCGGCTTCGCGCAGATGATCGGGTGGACCGAGGAACCGGCCCCCTTCGGTGACGGCTTCTCGCAGGTCTGGTCGCTCGCCCGCGTCGGGGAGCGCCTCTACGCCGGCACCAAGCCCGCCGTCCTCCTCGCCAGCGACGACGACGGCCGCACCTGGTACGAGGTCAAGGGCCTGAGCGACCACCCCTCGCGCCCCGACTGGAACCCCGGCGGCGCCGGCCTCGTGCTGCACTCGATCGTCGCCGACCCCCGTGACCCGGAACGGATCTGGGTCGGCATCTCGTCGGCGGGCGTGTTCGCGACGACCGACGGCGGCGTCACGTGGGAGCGGCGCAACGACCTCGCCGACGCCGCGCACGACGAGCCCGCCGACCACCCGGCCGGGCCGTCGGACGGGCAGGTCGGCCTCTGCGTCCACCACCTCGAGCACGCGGCCTCCGACGGCGTGCTCTACCAGCAGAACCACTACGGCGTCTGGCGCTCCGACGACGACGGCGCGACCTGGCGGGCCGCCACCGAGGGCCTGCCGTCGACCTTCGGCTTCCCGCTCTGGGCCCACCCGCGCGACGCCGACACCGTGTGGACGCTGCCGCTCAACGGCGACATGGAGGGCCGCTTCCCGCCCGATGCGGCTGCGGCCGTGTGGCGTTCGCGCGACGGCGGCCGGTCGTGGGAGGCCCGCCGCGACGGCCTGCCGCAGGAGTCGTGCTTCTTCACGGTGCTCCGCCAGGCGATGAGCGGCGACCGGCAGGAGCCCGCCGGCGTGTACTTCGGCACCAACAGCGGGTCGGTGTTCGCGAGCCGCGACGAGGGCGACAGCTGGGACGAGGTGGCCCGTCACCTGCCGACGGTGCTGGCCGTGGAGGTCCTCGAGCCGCGAGGATGAGCGCATGACGACGAGCACCGGCACGACGACGGTCCGCTTCACCGGCACGCCCGAGACGGTCGGCACGACCCGGCTCGTGCGCCTCCCGGAGGACGCCAGCCGCGCGCTGCCGTCACGCGGTCAGGTGGCGGTGACGGGGACGCTCGACGGCGAGGCGTTCGAGACGGTGGTCGAGCCCGACGGGCGGCGTGGCCACTGGGTCCGGCTGCCCGACACCGCCGGTGATGCGCCGGTCGAGCTCGAGCTGGCCGTCGCCGAGGCGTGGCCCGAGCCCGAGGTCCCGGCCGACCTCGCCGGCGCGCTCGACGAGGCGCCGCAGCACATCCGCGACGTCTGGGAGGACATCACGCCGATGGCCCGCTGGGAGTGGGTGCGCTGGGTCGGCGCCACGCGCAGCGCCGAGACGCGCGCCAAGCGGGTCGGCGTGAGCATCGACAAGATCGACCACGGCAAGCGCCGGCCGTGCTGCTTCGACCTGTCGTCGTGCACCGACCCGGACGTCGCCCGCAGCGGCAAGCTGCCCGAGCCCTCCTGACCGCGCATCCCTGCACGCCGCGCTCCCACACCACCCCGCCTCTCCGGGGTCGAGTGCGGAAGTGGTTGCCGGGGCAGCCACTTCCGCACTCGACGCCCGGAGGGTGGCGCGCGGCGGTCAGGGGCGGAGCATCACCTTGAGGGCGCGCCGCTCGTCCATCGCGGCATAGCCCTCGGGGCCCTGCTCGAGGGGCAGAACGGTGTCGAAGACGCGGCCGGGGTCGACGCTGCCGTCGAGGACGCCGGGCAGCAGCTCGTCGATGTACGCGCGGGTCGGCGCGACGCCGCCGGTCAGGGTCACGTTGCGGCTGAACAGGACCCGACCGACCGGCCCGTCGGTGTACTGCGGCACGCCGACGCGGCTGATGGTGCCGCCGGGCCGGACGACGCCGAGGGCCTGCTCGTAGGCGTCCATCATCCCGACGCACTCGAGGACGACCTGGCTGCCGCCGTCCGTGAGGTCGCGCACCGCCTCGATGCCCTCCTCGCCGCGGGCGGCGACGACATCGGTGGCGCCGAAGTCGCGCCCGAGGTCGGTGCGGGTCGCGTGCCGGCCCATGAGGACGATGCGCTCGGCGCCCTGCTGTCGGGCGGCGAGGACGGCGAGCAGCCCGACCGCGCCGTCTCCGATGACCGTGACCGTGCTGCCCGGCGAGACACCGCCGGTCAGCGCGGCGTGCCACCCGGTGCCGTAGACGTCAGAGAGCGTCAGCAGCGAGGCGAGCATCCGCTCGTCGGTGTCGGCGGTGATGCCGGGGACCGGGACGAGGGTGCCGTCGGCCAGCGGCACGAGGACGGCCTCGCCCTGCCCGCCGGACGAGCCGCTGCCCTCGGTGTCGCCCCACCAGCCGCCGCGGACGCACGACGTCTGCAGCCCGGCGCGGCAGAACTCGCAGACGCCGCACGAGACGACGAACGGGGCGATGACGAAGTCACCGGGGCGCACGGTGGCGACCTCGGACCCGACCTCCTCGACGACGCCGACGAACTCGTGGCCGATGGGGTGGCCGGCCTCGTCGCGCTCGGCGTTGTGGAAGGGGTGCAGGTCGCTGCCGCAGATGCAGGACCGGACGACGCGGACGACCGCGTCGGTGGGACGGCGCAGGGCGGGGTCGGGTGCGTCGACGACGCGGACGTCGCCGGCCCCGAAGAGGTGGATGGCTCGCATCCCTCCAGTGGACACCCTCGGGACGCGTCCCGGCCAACCGGGGTCCGGACACCCGGCGTGCGCGTCCGTCCCTGCTCCGCGCGACCTGCGGTTCTCCGGGTGCGACCGCACGCGGACCCGCGCAGGTCGCCCGGAGAAGGGCAGGGGCCGCCGCCTACGATCGGCGCATGAGCGCGGACCTCGTGGCCAAGGGCCTCGCCGGCGGGTACGCGCACCGGACCCTCTTCGAGTCCCTCGACCTCACCGTCGCGCCGGGCGACGTCGTCGGTGTGGTCGGCGCGAACGGGGCCGGCAAGTCGACGCTGCTGCGCATCCTCGCGGGCGACCTCGCACCACTCGGCGGGTCCGTCAGCACCGCCCCGGCCGACGCGTTCGTCGGCTGGCTGCCGCAGGAGCACGAGCGCGTCCCGGGCGAGACCGTCGCCGGGTACGTCGCCCGGCGGACCGGTGCCGCCGCCGCCACCGCCCGGATGGAGGACGCGGCCGCGGCGATGGCGGCCGACGACGCCCCCGCCTCGGCCGGCGACGAGTTCGCGCACGCCCTCGACCACTGGCAGGCGACCGGCGCCCCGGACCTCGAGGAGCGCCTCGCCCCGGTCCTCGCCGACCTCGGTCTCGACCTGCCGACCGACACCCCGATGACGGCCCTGTCCGGCGGCCAGGCCGCCCGCGCCGCGCTGGCCGCCCTCCTGGTCAGCCGGTTCGACGTCGTCCTCCTCGACGAGCCGACGAACGACCTCGACCTCGCCGGCCTGCAGCGGCTCGAGGACTTCGTCGGTGGCCTGCGCGCCGGGGTCGTCCTCGTCTCGCACGACCGCGAGTTCCTCTCCCGGGTCGTGACCCGCGTCGTCGAGCTCGACCTCCCGCAGAACGCCGTGGCGGTCTACGACGGCGGCTACGACGCCTACCTCGAGGAGCGGGCCGTCGCGCGGCGGCACGCCCGCGAGGCCTACGAGGAGTTCGCCGCGACCAAGGCCGACCTCGAGGGACGGGCCCGGACGCAGCGCGAGTGGAGCTCGCAGGGCGTCCGCAACGCGATGCGCAAGAGCCCCGACAACGACAAGATCCGCCGCCGGGCGCAGACCGAGTCCTCCGAGAAGCAGGCCCGCAAGGTGCGCCAGATGGAGTCGCGCATCGCGCGGCTCGACGAGGTCGTCGAGCCCCGCAAGGAGTGGCGGCTGCAGTTCAGCATCGCGAGCGCGCCGCGCTCGAGCTCGGTCGTCGCGACCCTCGGCGACGCCGCGATCCGGTTGGGGGACTTCGCCTTCGGCCCGGTGTCGGTCCAGGTGGCGGCGCGCGAGCGCATCGGCGTCACGGGGCCCAACGGCGCCGGCAAGACGACGCTGCTCGGCCTGCTCACCGGGCGGCTGGCCCCGGACACCGGCCGGGCGAGCCTCGGCGCCTCGGTCGCGCTCGGGGGCATCGACCAGGCGCGGACCGGGCTCGCGGATGACCGGCCGCTCGCCGACGCCTTCGAGGCGGCCGTCCCCGAGATGACCTCGGCCGAGGTCCGCACGCTGCTCGCGAAGTTCGGGCTGCGCGCCGACCAGGTCGCGAGCCTCGTCGGGCGCCTCTCACCCGGCGAGCGCACCCGGGCCGCGATGGCGCTGCTCCAGGCGCGCGGTGTCAACGTCCTCGTGCTCGACGAGCCGACCAACCACCTCGACCTGCCGGCGATCGAGCAGCTCGAGGAGGCCCTCGAGGCCTACGACGGGGCGCTGCTGCTCGTCACGCACGACCGACGGCTGCTCGACACCGTCCGCCTCGACCAGCGCTGGCACGTCGAGGACGGCCGGGTCACCGTCACGCACGTCGGCTGACGGCGACCCACCCGCAGGCCGGCGGGGTCAGCGCTGGCAGCCCGGGCAGCGGAAGAGGTTGCGCCCGGCCATCGTCTCCTTGACGACCGTCTCGCCGCAGCGTGGGCAGGGCTTCCCGTGGCGCCGGTAGACGGCGTAGTGCGGCCGGACGCGCCCGGTGCCACCCTTCGCGATGAGCGCCTCGGCGCGCTCGACGTCGCTGTCGGACACGAGGATCCGGCCCGTGCGCACCCCCAGCGGCATGAGCCGCACGAGGTCGTCCCAGATGGCCGTCACCACACCGGCCGGCACGTCGCGCGCCGGCGTGTGCGGGTCGAGCTCGTGGCGGTGCAGCAGCTCGGCCCGGTAGACGTTGCCGACGCCGGCGACGAGCGACTGGTCCATGAGCACCGCCCCGATGGCGCGCCGCGTCCGCGCGAGCCGGTCGCGCACGGCGTCGGGCAGCCGGTCGTCGCGCAGCGGGTCGGCCCCGAGACCGGCACGCACCTCTCGCCACTCGGTGGGGGTCACGAGCTCGCAGACGATCGGGCCGCGCAGGTCGCCGACGTGGGTGCGGTTGACCATCCGCATCCGGACCTGGCCGGCCACCGGAAGGTCGGTCGGCGGCTCGCCGCGGTCGACGCGCCGGTGCTGCCGGACCCCGAAGCGCCCGAACAGCCCGAGGTGCACGTGGACGACCTGCTCGCCCTCGACGTGGATGGCCAGGTGCTTGCCGTGGGCCTCGGCCGACTCGACGCAGGCGCCGTCGAGGGCGGCGGCCGACTCCGCGAACCGGCCCTGGGGCGAGGAGAACCGCACAGGCGTGCCGGCGAAGGCGTCCTGCACCCGCCCGGCGAGCGCGTGGATCGTGTGGCCTTCGGGCATCGCCCCATCCTCGCCGCGGGGGGACGACAGCGGGGCCGGCGGTCCCTAGGCTCGACAGCATGGACGGGCACGGCGGCGCGAGCGCGGAGGGCATCCCCCTCGACGCGCTCGACTTCTTCGAGGAGCTGGCGGCCGAGAACACGCGGACGTGGTGGCAGGCGCAGCGGGCCCGGTGGGAGGAGTCGGTGCGCGAGCCGATGGAGTGGCTCACCGAGGCGCTGACCGACGAGTTCGGGGCGGCGCACCTCTACCGTCCGCAGCGCGACGTGCGCTTCAGCCACGACAAGTCCCCCTACAAGGACCACCAGGGCGCGCTGGCGGCCACCGTGCCGGGCGTCGGCTGGTACGTCCAGGTGTCGGCGGCCGGCCTGATGACCGGCGGCGGCTTCCACCCGACGGGTCCGGACCAGACCGCCCGCTACCGTGCGGCCGTCGACGCCCCGGCGACCGGCCAGGCGCTGGAGGCGGTTGTCCACCGGCTCGTCGGGCAGGGCTGGGAGACCGGCGGCGAGGCCGTCAGGACCCGACCGCGCGGCGTCCCGGCCGACCACCCGCGCCTGGACCTAATGCGCCACAAGCACCTCGTGGTGTCGCGGCGGCACGGCGCCCCGGACTGGCTCGCGACCGACGCGGTGCTCGACCACGTCCGTGCCGACTGGCGGGCGGTGCGGCCGCTCGTGGAGTGGATGACCGAGCACGTCGGCGCCTCGCAGGCCCCGCACCGGCGCTGAGGCATCCGGCCGGCGCCGGGGTCAGGAGTCCTTCAACGGGTCGGCGTGCCGGTGGAAGACCTTCCAGGAGCCGTCCTCGCGCCGGTAGAGCTCGGTGACGCGCAGGTCCATGGGGACGGCCGCGTCCTGCCCGGTGACGGACACGACCGACCGCTGGACCCCGACCCACCAGGCGAGGTCCCCCTCCTCGCCGGAGTGCAGCGTCTCGAGGTCGTTGCGCTCGGCCCCGGCCAGGTGCGCGGCCCCGTCGGCGTTGGCCGCGTTGACCGCGTCGGCGCCGGTGACGACGCGGTCCGCCCGGGCCGAGGATCGTCGCCGGGTCGCAGTGGGTCGACACCTCGTGCAGCGGGCCGACGTCGCCGGCCACGAAGGCGTCCGAGGCCGTCTTGCGGCGGCCCAGGTAGGCGGAGAAGATCTCGTCGGTCATCGGTGCTCCGTTCGTCCCTCGTCACGGTAGCCGCGGGCGCCGACGGTCAGCCGCCTGCGAGGTGGGAGGATCGAGAGCGATGACGCTCACCGACCGCCTCTCCGCCGACGGCCCGCTGGGCGACCTCGGCGCCGACGCCGCGCTCGACGTCTTCGTCGAGTGGGCCGGTGAACGGGGGTTCGCGCTCTACCCCGCGCAGGAGGAGGCGGTCCTCGCCCTCGCCGAGGACGCGCACGTCGTCCTCGCGACGCCGACCGGCTCCGGCAAGTCCCTCGTCGCCGTCGCGGCCCACGCCCTGGCCCTCGCCACCGGCCGCCGCTCCTGGTACACCGCGCCGATCAAGGCCCTGGTCTCCGAGAAGTTCTTCGCCCTCGTCGAGACCTTCGGCGCCGAGAACGTCGGGATGCTCACCGGCGACGCGGCGGTCAACCCCGGCGCCCCGATCATCTGCGCGACGGCCGAGGTCCTCGCCAACCACGCCCTGCGCGAGCGCGACGCCTCCGACGTCGGTCTCGTCGTCATGGACGAGTTCCACTTCTACGGCGAGCCGGACCGCGGCTGGGCCTGGCAGGTGCCGCTGCTCCTCCTGCCCGACACCCAGATGCTGCTCATGTCGGCCACGCTCGGCGACACCACCGAGCTGGAGCGCGACCTGCAGCGCCGCACGGAGCGCGAGGTCGTCACCGTCACCGGGGTCCAGCGCCCCGTGCCGCTCGAGTACGAGTGGTCCCTCATGCCCGTCCACGACGCGCTCGCGCTGCTCCTGCGCGACGACAAGGCACCGGTCTACGTCGTGTCCTTCACCCAGGCGGGCTCGGTCGAGCAGGCGCAGGCCCTCGCCTCGGTCGACATCGTCTCGTCGGCGCGCAAGGCCGCGATCAAGGAGGCCGTCGGCGGCTTCCGGTTCGGCAAGGGCTTCGGCCAGACGCTGCGCCGGCTCGTCCTCCACGGCATCGGGGTCCACCACGCGGGGATGCTCCCGAAGTACCGGCGCCTCGTCGAGACCCTCGCGCAGGGCGGGCTGCTCGCCGTCATCTGCGGCACCGACACCCTCGGCGTCGGCATCAACGTGCCGATCCGCACGGTGCTGCTGACCTCGCTGACCAAGTACGACGGCCGCAAGCAGCGGCTGCTGCGGGCGCGCGAGTTCCACCAGATCGCCGGCCGCGCGGGGCGGGCGGGCTTCGACACCGTCGGCTACGTCGTCGTCCAGGCGCCCGAGCACGTCATCGAGAACAGCAAGGCCCTCGCGAAGGCCGGCGGCGACCCGAAGAAGGAGCGCCGCATCGTCCGCAAGAAGCCGCCGGAGGGCGTGCTGACGTGGACCGAGGCCTCGTTCGACAAGCTCGTGACCGCCGCGCCCGAGCCGCTCCAGCCCAAGATGCGCGTCACGCACGCGATGGTCCTCAACGTCCTCGACCAGTGGGAGGGCCAGCAGGACGCCCTGCACACCCTCGTCCTCGACAACCACGAGAGCGAGGAGCGGCGCGAGCGACTCGTCGAGCGCGCGGTGCAGGTGCTCGGCTCGCTGGTGCGGGCCGGGGTCGTCGAGCCCGACGACGGCTCGCGCGTCGACGCGTGGCTGCCGCCCGAGCCGGATGCCGTGGCCGGCGAGCCCGACGCGGCTCCCGCCGCCACCCCCGAGCCGGCCCCGCAGCCGCTCGACGCCGGCGGGATGGGCGCGCTCGGCGAGGCGCTGGCCGCCGCCGGTCTCGCCCCCGCCGCGACGGAGGACGCCACCCCGGCTGCGCCGGCGGAGAGCGGGGACGAGGCGCCGCGCGAGGTCACCCCGCTCGAGCGCTTCCTGCGCCGCGAGGGGCGCCGCTACGACGAGGGGCCGTTCCAGGTCGCGCTCGACCTCCACGACGGGTTCGCCCTCAACCAGCCCCTCTCGGCGTTCGCGCTCGCCGCGCTCGAGCTCCTCGACCCCGAGGCGCCCGGCTACGCCCTCGACGTCGTCAGCGTCATCGAGGCCACCCTCGACGACCCGCGCCAGGTGCTCCAGGCCCAGCAGTTCGAGGCTCGCGGCGAGGCCGTCGCCGCGATGAAGGCCGACGGGATGGAGTACGAGGAGCGGATGGACGCCCTCGAGGACGTCACCTGGCCCAAGCCGCTCGCCGAGATGCTCGAGCTGTCGCTGCGCACCTACCGCCAGAGCCACCCGTGGGTCGACCCTCGGGACCTCTCGCCGAAGTCGGTCGTCCGCGAGATGTTCGAGCGCGCGATGTCGTTCGGGGAGTTCGTCGCCCACCACAAGCTGGCGCGCGCCGAGGGCATCGTCCTGCGCTACCTGACCGACGCGTACCGGGCGCTGCGCTCGACCGTGCCGCACTCGGCGCGCACCGAGGAGCTCGACGACCTCGTCGAGTGGCTCGGCGAGGTCGTACGCCACACCGACTCCAGCCTCCTCGACGAGTGGGAGTCGTTGGCGCACCCCGACGGCGACGAGCCGGGCACCGAGGTCCGTCCGTCGACCGAGGGTCGGGCGCTGTCCGACAACCCGCGCGCGCTGCGGGTCATGGTGCGCCAGAGCATGTTCCGTCGGGTCGAGCTGCTGGCCCTGCGTCGCTTCGAGGCGCTCGCCGCGCTCGACGGCGGCCTGACCGCCGAGCAGTGGCAGGAGGCCGCGGCCGAGTACCTCGCGGAGTACGGCGAGGTCTCCACCGGGCCGGCCGCCCGCGGTCCCCAGCTGTTCCGGGTCGAGGAGGGCGACGGCACCTGGGTCGTCGAGCAGGTGCTCGACGACGAGGACGGCGACCACGACTGGCGCATCGGCGCCGAGCTCGACCTCGCCGCGACCGACGAGGCCGGCGAGCCCGTGCTCGTCGTCACCCGCTTCGCCCCCCTCACCTGACGACGGCCCTGCACCCGACCCCACGTCTCCGCGAACGTGTGTGAAATCGCCGGGGGTCACCGGCGGTTTCACACGCGTTCGCGGAAGGGACGGGGGTGACACGGACGTCAGGCGACGGTGCGCAGGCCCCGCTCGGCCACCCCGACGGACACCTCCTGCCCCCACCCGACGAGCAACCGGTCGGCCTCGAGGCCGTCGGCGAACACGACGAGCGAGTCCGACGACACCCGCAGCCGCAGCGCCTCGTCCGCACCCAGGACCCCGGCGGTCAGGGTCGTCCCGGTCGTCGGGGACGGCCAGGCCTCCCGCACGAACCAGGCGAGCCCCCGCTCGTCCGGCGACGGCAGCACCGCGTCGGGCGCGCTCGCCCGGGCGATGGACGCGCACCAGCCGGTGGCGCCCGTCCCGGTCCCGACGATGACGCCGGACGACGACTGCGTCTCGGAGCGACCCCGCCACGCCAGGTCGTAGCGGGCCGACTGGTGGCCGGGCTGGCCGACGTACACCTCGTTGAGGCCGCGCAGCTCCTGCCCGTCGTCCGTACGGGCGACGACCGTCGTCCGCTCGACGATGCGTGCCCGCCCCGTGGCGACGGCGGCGAACAGGGTTGCCGCCGAGCCCGGGTCGTGCGGCACGAGGACGCCGGGGTTGGCCCCGGGCAGGGGGTCGAACCCGATGACCGGCTGGTCGTGCAGGTACTTGGCGACGTTGGCGACGAGGCCGTCCTGGCCGACGACCGCGACGACGTCGCCGGGCTCGAAGAGGAAGCGCGGCAGCTCGTCCCGCTCGACCTCGGCCCGCCGCCACTCCGCCGGGATGGCCCCGAGCACCGCCGCGACCGCGGCGCCGGTGCGCTCGTGGCGCTCGCGGACGGGGTCGATCGACTGCCCGCGCGTGCGGAGGAAGAACTCCGCCTGGCCGAGGGTCCCGTGCCGCGCGAGGAGCTCGTCGTACTCGGTGCGCCGGCGGACGACGACCGCCCGGGGCGTCCTCATCGAGCGCCGTCCTCGGCGCGGGCGGTGAGCCGGGCCAGCACGCCGCTCAGGAGGTCGGGGGTGAGCACGAGCTGGTCGACGTGGGGCAGGTTGCCGGCGGCCTCGCGGGCGGCGAGGGCCAGGAGCACGGCGGGGCTCGCCTGCTCGTAGGCCGCGAGCCGGGCGCGCTCGGCCTCCGCCTCGGCGGCCCCGGTGAGCCGCAGCGCCTGCGCCGACGCCTCGGCGAGAGCGGTCGTGCGCTCGGCCTCGGCCCGGACCCCGACCGCCTGCGCGGCCGCCTTCTCCTCGGCCTCGCGCCGGTCGTTGGCGCCCTGCTGGGCGACGAGGCGCTCGCGCCGCGCCTCGAGGTCGATCCGGCTGGCCAGCTCGTTCTGCCCGATGGCGGCCTCGCGCTCGACGGCGACCGCCCGCCGCTCGAACGTCGCCCGGTCGGCCTCCTGCTGGATGACCTCGCGCGCCGGGGTCTGCAGGGCACGCTCGACGTCGGGCTCGGGCCGCAGCAGCCCGAAGCGCACGCCGACGACCTCGACGCCGACGGCGGTCAGGCGCTCGTCGACCGCGAGCGCCGCGGTGACCCGGGTCGCGAGCTCGGCGGGGGGCGTCGCGAGGGCGGCGCGCAGGTCGAGGCCGGCGAGCGTCGAGGTGACGGCGGCGGCCGCCGCGCCGTGGATCATCCCGCCGACCGTCTCGAGCGGTGTGCGCAGCCAGACACCCTTCGCGACGTCGACGGCGAAGTCGACGCGGGTCGCGGCGAGCACCGGGTCGGCGAACCGGTAGGTGACGACGCCGGCGGCGCTCAGCTGCTGGAGGTCGGCGCTGCGCACCGGCACGAGGACCGACTGCTCGCGGTCGTCGACCGGCACCTCGCTGATCGCGGCCGACATCGGCCGGAACCAGAACGAGGCACCGGGGCCGCTGTGCCGGACCCGGCCGCCGGCCAGGTGGTGGACGTGCATCGTCGTCGTGCTGCGCAGGTGGGCGGCGAACGGGTAACGGGTGATGGTGGCCATCTCTGCCTCCTCGGTAGGACTTGTCGTTGATGTGACGATAAGCCCTCGTCACCCATCTCGTCAAGATGACGAAAACCCGGTAGGATGGCGGCATGGAGCACCCGCCCTTCGCCGTCACCGTCGACCTCGTCGTCCTCACGGTGCGCGCCGGCCGGCTCACCGTCCTGCTCGTCGAGCGGGGCGAGGCGCCGTACGCCGGTGCGCTCGCGCTGCCGGGCGGGTTCGTCCGGCCCGACGAGGACCTCCTCGCTGCCGCGCGGCGCGAGCTGCGCGAGGAGACCGGGGTCGGCGACGGCGTCCACCTCGAGCAGCTCGCGACCTACGGTGCGCCCGACCGCGACCCGCGGATGCGCACCGTCTCGGTCGCCTGGCTGGCGCTCGCGCCGGACCTGCCCGAGCCCACCGCGGGCACCGACGCCGCGGCCGCACGCTTCGTCGCCGTCGACGACCTCGACCTCGCGGCGCTGGCCTTCGACCACGCGCGGATCCTCGCCGACGGCCTCGAGCGGGCCCGCGCGAAGCTCGAGTACTCGCCGCTCGCCACCGCCTTCTGCGACGAGGAGTTCACCGTCGCCCAGCTGCGCGCGGTCTACGAGGCCGTGTGGGGCCATCCGCTCGACCCCCGCAACTTCCACCGCAAGGTGACGCGCACCCCCGGGTTCCTCACCGAGACCGAGCGCACCTCGACGGCCGACGGCGGCCGCCCGGCCCGGCTCTACCGCCGCGGCACCCTCGAGGTCCTCAGCCCGCCCCTTACCCGCGGCGACACCTGACCCCCGCTCCACCGCGAACGTGTGTGAAATCGCCGGGGGTCACCGGCGATTTCACACGCGTTCGCGGGAGGAAGGGGGGGGGGGAATCCCTCGCGGCGAGGTCGTGTTGGCGCCCCTCGGGTGGGACCACCACCCCCGTGCACGAGCACCTCCGGCGCACCGCTGCGCCCGTCCCCCTGCAGACCACCCTCGGAAGGAACCCCGTGGCTTCCTCGACCGCCACCGACGCCCGCCACCCGGACGACGCCCCACCGACCCGCGCGCACCGCCGCCCCCGGTTCCCGTTCTGGGCGCAGATCATCGCCGGCCTCGTCGTCGGCGCGCTGCTGGGCTGGGTCGCGCGCACCTGGTCGGTCGACGGGCTCGCGACGACCCTCGACGTCATCGGCAGCAGCTTCGTCAGCCTGCTGCGCACGATCGTCGTCCCGCTCGTCTTCCTCGCGATCGTCGTCAGCGTCGCCCGGCTGCGCGAGGTGACGAACGCGGCGCGGCTCGCCGGCCAGACGCTGCTCTGGTTCGCCATCACCGCCGCGGTCGCCGTCGTCATCGGCATCACGATCGGCCTGCTCACCGACCCCGGCCTGCACACGAGCGTCGACCGCTCCGCCGCCTCGGCGCCCGGCACCACCGGCTCGTGGACCGACTTCCTCCAGGGCATCGTCCCCTCGAACATCCTCGGCCTCGAGGGCAGCACGGGTGACGACGGCTCGGTCAGCCTCGGCTTCAACGTCCTCCAGATCGTCGTCGTCGCCCTGCTCATCGGCGTCGCCGTCCTCAAGACCGGCCAGAAGGCGGAGCCCTTCGTCGCGTTCTCCGAGAGCTTCCTCGCCGTCGTCCAGACGGTGCTGTGGTGGATCATCCGCCTCTCGCCGCTCGGCACGCTCGGTCTCATCGGCAACGCCGTCGCCTCCTACGGCTGGGACCTCCTCGCGCCGCTCGCCGTGTTCACGATCGACGTCTACGTCGGCTGCGCCATCGTCCTGCTCGTCGTCTACCCGGTGGTCCTGCGCCTGCACGGCCTCTCGCCGCGCAAGTTCTTCTCCGGCGCCTGGCCGGCCCTCCAGCTGGCCTTCGTCTCGCGCTCCTCCGTCGGCACCATGCCCGTCACGCAGTACGTGACGACCCGCAACCTCGGGGTGCCTCGCGAGTACGCCTCCTTCGCCGTGCCGCTCGGCGCGACGACGAAGATGGACGGCTGCGCCGCGATCTACCCGGCCCTCGCCGCGATCTTCGTCGCGCAGTTCTTCGGGGTCGACCTGTCCGTCACCGACTACCTGCTCATCGCGTTCGTGTCCGTCGTCGGCTCGGCGGCCACCGCGGGCCTGACCGGCGCCGTCGTCATGCTCACGCTCACCCTGTCGACGCTCGGGCTGCCGCTGGAGGGCGTCGGCCTGCTGCTGGCCATCGACCCCGTGCTCGACATGATGCGGACGATGACCAACGTCGCCGGGCAGGCGCTCGTGCCGACGATCGTCGCCAGGCGCGAGGGCATCCTCGACGAGAGCGTCTACGACGGCGACCGCGCGAGCGACCCCGTCGGGGACCCGGCGCTCGTCGCCGCCTGACCGACGCGCACTGCACCGCACCGTCCCTCGGTCGCCCGCACACCCCTCGGGGCGTGCGGGCGACCGCGGCGTCCGGCCCTGTGAGACTGGACCCGACCCCCACCGAAAGGCCGCCCCGATGATCGAGATCCTCGACGACCGGCAGGTCGAGCGCGCCCGGGCCACCGGCGCGCTCGTCGGCGCCATCCTGGCGACGATGCGGGAGCGGGCGACCGTCGGCACCAACCTCCTCGAGATCGACGCCTGGACCAGGGCGATGATCGAGGACGCCGGGGCGACCTCCTGCTACGTCGACTACGAGCCGTCCTTCGGCCGCGGCCCGTTCGGTCACTACATCTGCACGTCGGTCAACGACGCCGTCCTCCACGGCCTGCCGCACGACCGCGCCCTCGCCGACGGCGACCTGCTGACCCTCGACCTCGCCGTCGTGCTCGGGGGCGTCGCGGCCGACTCCGCGGTGAGCTTCGTCGTGGGGACGCCCGCCCCCGAGGACGAGGCGCTCATCGCCGTCACCGAGCGCGCGCTCGCCTCGGCGATCTCCGTCGCCGGGCCCGGGGCGAGGCTCGGCGACGTCTCGCACGCCATCGGCGCGGTGCTCGAGGGCGCCGGCTACTCCGTCAACACCCAGTTCGGCGGGCACGGCATCGGCTCGACGATGCACCAGGACCCGCACGTCGCCAACACCGGCCGGCCGGGCCGCGGCTACACCCTGCGCCCGGGCCTGATGCTCGCCATCGAGCCGTGGGTCATGGCCGACACCCACCGCCTCGTCACCGACCCCGACGGCTGGACCCTGCGCAGCGAGACCGGCTGCCGCACTGCGCACAGCGAGCACACCGTGGTCGTCACCGAGGACGGCGTCGACGTCCTCACCCTGCCGCCGGCGGCCTGAGCGGCCCCGCCCAGGGCGCTGCCACGGCGGGCGCGCCGACCCCGGAGATGACACCGGTCATCCCGACCGGTGACACCTGTCACTGACGGCCGGTGCGCGACGCCGACAGGATCGACAGCCTGGGGGAGCCGCCGGCGTTCCTCCACCCTGAGCCGCAGGAGCCCGGATGGACCCACGCCACCTCGCCCACGCCGACGCCGACCCCGACTTCTACGACGACGTGTGGCAGGTCCCGTGCGACGCCGCTGACGTCCTCGGGCCGGCGGTCGTCCCGGAGCGCGTCGAGGTGAGCGACCAGGGGCCGTGGCGGGTCTACCGCACCCCGTGCATCCTGCCCGACTCCGGCTGGAAGGTGCACGTGTCGTGCGTCCCGTCCCGGGCCGAGCACGTCGTGCCGCTCGTCGTCGCAGAGGCGCTCGCGGAGGACCTCACGTGCAAGCACCTGCGGACCCGGCGCCTCGTCGCGGCGACGCAGGCCAAGTACGCGGAGCCGTCCGGCGCCGGCAAGGTCGTGACGGTCTACCCCGTCGACGAGCCGTCGCTGGCGCGCATCGTCGCGCGCCTCACCGTGCTGCTCGCCGGTGAGCCCGGGGCCCGCGTGCTCAGCGACGTCCCGGTCGACGGAGCCCCCGTCTCGGTGCGCTTCGGGGCTTTCCGCGGCGTCCGGCACGTCGACGCGCAGGGGCGCTGGGGCATCGGGCGCGTGGGCGACGCCGGCACGGGGTCGGCCGCCGACGACCGGTCACCGCACAGCGGCTGCCGCGGGGCGGCCGTCGTGCCGGCCCTCGTCGCGGCCCTGCGCGACGCCGCCTCCGCGCGCGACGGCGATGCCGTCCTGCCGGTCACCGACGTCCGGGTCGTCCACCGCTCCAACGCCGGCGGGGTCTACACCGCCACGTGGGAGGACGGCCGACGCGTCGTCCTCAAGGAGGCCCGCCGCCACACCGGTTTCGACCTGGCCGGGAGCGACGCCGTGACCCGCCTGCGCCACGAGCGGAGCGCGCTCGAGCGACTCGCCGGCACCGGTGTCGTGCCGGAGGTCGTCGCTCACCACGCCGCCGGCGACAGCGAGTTCCTCGTCATGGAGCACGTCGCGGGTCCCACCGTGACCTCCGGGATGGCGACCGGCCACCCCGCCGCGGTGCCGGGCGCCGACGCCGCCGCCTACCGGTCCTGGGTCGACTCCGTCGTCACCCGGACCGGGGAGGCCCTCGCCGTGCTCCACGCGCACGGCGTCTCCCATCGTGACGTCCACCCGGGCAACGTCATCGAGCGCGACGGGCGGGTCGTGCTCGTCGACCTCGAGTCCTCCGCCCTCGACGGCGTCGCGGTCGCGAAGGGCGTCGCCACCGCCCTCTCGAGCACGGGGGACGACGTGACTCCTGCGGCCGACCTCGCGGCCCTCGCACGGATGGGCGCGCTGCTGGTCAACCCCCAGTACGCCCTCACCGCCCGCCGCCCCGAGCTCGCGGCGGAGCTGACCGGGGTCGGCGAGGCCGACCTGGCGGGGCCGGACGGGGTCGGCCACGGAGGAGGGGCCGTGGCCGACCCCGGGGCCCCGGTCGCGCCGTGCCGGCCGACCCCCCCGTGCCCCGAGCGCCTCGTCGCCGGTCTCCACGTCGCCGCCGACCCCGCCCGCCACGACCGGCTGCTGCCGTCCGACGTGGCGGGCTTCTCGGTCCCGGGGGGCGGCCTCGGCCTGCTCCACGGCGCCGGGGGCGTCCTCATCACGCTCGCCGCCACCGGCCGTCCCGTCCCGGCGGCCTGGCGCCGCTGGCTCGTCGAGCGCTCCCTCGCCGCCCCGTGGCTGGTGCCGGGACTGGCCGACGGCGCCGACGGCATCGCCCTGTGCCTGGCCCGGCTCGGCGAGCGCGAGGCCGCACGGACGCTCGTCGGCCGCTGGGCGGACCGCGAGAGCGCGAGCCCCTGGTGGTCGCGGGGCAGCGCCGGGCGGGCCCTCGCCCACGCCGAGCTGGCCGGCCTGCTCGACGAGCCGGCCCTCGTCGCCTCGGCGCTCGGCCTGGTCGCCGACACCCTCGAGGCCGTCGAGGCGGATGTGCCACCGCCGGGAGCCCGGGCCGGGCTCCTCGACGGCTGGGCGGGCGTCGGCCTGGCCCTGCTGCGCGTCGCGGAGCTCGTCGACCGCCACGCCGGCGACGGGGTGTCGGCGCGGCTGCGGGCCGCGGCCGCTCTCGCGATGCGCCGCGAGTGCGCCGCAGTCCGGGCGCGCGCGGGGGCCTGGCTCGCTACTGACGGGAACCGCGTCATGCCCTACCTCGGCACCGGGTCGGCCGCCCTCGGTCTGCTGGCGGCCGCCCTCGGTGGGCGCCACGAGCCCGGCATCCCTCCATCCGACTCGGCCCCGGACCCTGCGGCCGTCACGCCGGGGGAGGCCGTCACCGGCGTCGTGCGTGCCCTCGAGCTGCGTTCGGTCGCCGGGGCCGGCCTGCTCCACGGGCGCGCCGGCCTGCTCGCGACCCTCGCCGTCGTCGCCCCCGACCACCCGGGCGTCACGCTCCACCGCGAGCGGCTCGGCTGGTACACCGTGCCGGTCTCCGCCACCTCGCGACGCGAGCACCCCCTCGCGGGGGACGCGGACCTGCTGCTCGGCGAGCAGAACATCCGGTGCTCAGCGGATCTCGGATCAGGTTCTGCCGGAGCGGTTCTCGTCAGCGACGAGGACGTCGTGAGGATGGCGCGGACGGTCACGCAGGTGCTCGCGCTGCCCGAGGTCGCCCGGTCCGTCACGAGGGTCCCCACGGGGATGACACCCGTCACGACGAGCCACTGACGGCGGGTACTACAGGGCCCCCGACGATCCGGGAAGAGTAGAGCCAGTCGGAGGGAGAGCCCACCGACACACCACTGGGAGAGGACCACACACCATGAGCGTCACCGAGATGCAGACCCTGGCCACCGAGGACGAGACCACCACCGGCGTCGTCGCCGACTGGCAGTTCAGCACCATCTCCATCGTCTACTGCTGAGCACGGAGATGGACACGTCGACCCCCGTCCGCACGGGTCCGCGGGTCCGCCCGGAGCTCCCCGCCACCCGGGTCGTCGCCCTCCTGGTGAACGACCTCGACGTCGCCGGAGCCCCCGAGCGGGCCGCGGCGACCCTGGAGGGCACCCGTTTCGAGGTCGAGGCGGGGACCGTCACGGTCCTCACCCCCGCCCGCGCCGGGCGCACCGTCGTCCTCTGCCTCACCGGGCAGCTCGCCCGGGCGGGAGGGACCGTCGAGACCGGTGACGGCTCCTCCCGCCGCGACGTCGCCACGACGTCCTGGCAGCTGGTCGTCACCGACGACCCGGACCCTGCGGACGGCTCCACCGCGGCCGACCTGCTGGCGGTCGCCGGCCGCGGAGCCGTCCGAGCCGCCGCCCGGCTGGGACTCACCGCCGTTCTCGACCGCCCGGTCGCGGCCCTCGACCCCGCCGACCGCACGCTCCTCGGGGTCGCGCTGGCCCTGGCCGGCGGTCCCGACGTCGTCGCGCTCGACGAGCCCGCCGCCCGACTCGACTCCGACGGCCTGGGCCGTGTCCTCGACGCCGTCCGCGATCTCGTGGACGTCGACGGGCGCACGGTCGTCGTCGTCGAGGAGCTCGACCGACTCCCGGCCACGACACACCCGCTCGTCGACGCCGTCGTCGAGCTCGGCCCGTTCCTCGACGCGCGGTGACGCGGGGGGGCTGTTACGGTGCTGGCGTCGCAGGGAGGGCAGGAGTCGTGCGGGGATGCCAGTGAAGAACCAGGGCAATGATGCCCGGATCGCCCTCGTCGCGTCGTGGGCGGTCGTCATCGTCATCGTCGTGCAGGGCACCCTGTCCATGCTCACGCAGGTCGACGACGACCGCATGCCGCTCGAGCGCGTCGCCGCGGTCGTCGCCGGCCTCGCCGCCGCCGTGCTCTTCACCATGGTCCAGCTCCGCACGGTCCGCGACCGCCCGGTGCCGCCGTGGATGCCGTGGCTCGTCGTGCTCGCCGCGACCGCGTCGTTCGTCGCCGGCGTCTGGCTCAACGCCTCGCTCGTGCTGGGGACGGCGATGCTCCTGCTCGGCGGCCGGCGGCTCGCGGTCACCTGGGTCGGCTACGTCCTCCTCATCGGGGGCTTCATGCTCACCCAGGACGTCAACCCGTTCATCACCGGGTTCCTCACGCTCGTCGCCGCCGCCATCGGGCTGCTGCTCTACGTGCTGACCCGCCTCGCCGTCACCGTCGGAGAGCTCGCCCGAGCGCGCGAGACCGTGGCCCGGCTCCGCGTCGACGAGGAGCGCCACCGCATCTCGCGTGACCTGCACGACATCCTCGGCCGCAGCCTCGTCGCCGTCGGCCTGCGCATCCAGACCGCGATCCGCCTGCTCGAGCGCGACCCGCAGCGCTGCGGCGAGCAGCTCGAGGAGGTCGCCCGGATGGTCAGCGAGGGACAGTCGCAGCTGCGCGGCCTGACCCGTGGCGAGACCGTCGTCGGCTTCGAGGATGAGCTCGCATCGGCACAGGACATCTTCGAGCGCCTCGGGATTCGCTGCACGACCGATGTCGACGCGGACGGTCCCGTGGGCGAGCTCGTCGACACCCTCGGCTCACGGGTGCTGCGCGAGTCCGTCACCAACCTCCTCAAGCACTCCCGGCCCACGTGGGTGGAGATCGGCCTGCGCGAGGAGGCGACGGCCAGCGTGCTCGTCATCCTCAACGACGGCGCCTCCGACACCGGGCGGGCCCGGGGAACCGGACTCGCGGACCTCGCCGCGCGGGCGTCCGCGCTCGGGGGCTCGCTCGAGGCAGGGCACCTGCCCGGCGGGCGGTTCCGGGCGATCTGCCGGATGCCCACCACCGACCCTTCCGACCTCGCGGCCGACCGGCCGACACCCCTGGGAGCACGATCGTGACCGACACCTACACCGCCCCCGACACCGTCGTCGACCCCGAGCGCCTGCGGATCCTCATCGCCGAGGACGTCGACCTCGTCGCCGAGGCCTTCGAGGCCCTGCTGGACACGGAGCCGTCCTTCGAGGTCGTCGGGCGGGTCAGCCGCGGCGACGAGGTGGCGGCGGCCGTGCAGCGCCTGCAGCCCGACGTCGCGGTGCTCGACGTCGACATGCCCGGCGCCACCGGCATCGAGGCCGCCGCGCAGGTGACCGACTGCAAGGTGCTCCTGCTCACCGCCCTCGAGGGCCCGGGGCACATGCACAAGGCCCTGGCGGCGGGCGCCAACGGTTACATCCTCAAGTCGACGACCGGCAGCCGGCTCGTCGAGGCCATCCGCACCGTCGCCGCGGGCGGGACGGCCATCGACCCCGAGCTCGCCGCCGAGGCGCTGCGCAGCGGCCCGTGCCCGCTGACCGACCGCGAGATCGACATCCTCCGGCTCGTCGGCCGGGGGCGCAGCACCGAGGACATCGCGGGCGAGCTGTTCCTCTCGCGCGGGACCGTGCGCAACTACCTGAGCAACGCCATGGTCAAGCTCGACGCGCAGTCGCGCGCGGAGGCGTTCGCGAAGGCCGAGCGGCGCGGCTGGCTCTGACGCGACGCACGTGCTGACATCGGTCATCGGCCGGGTGCAGCGTGTCACCGCCCGGCTCCCGGCCCCTTGGCCCCCCGCGGCCCGCCTGCGTTGATGGGGTGACCCGCGGGGCACCCGGCCCCCGGACCGCCGAAGGGGAGCCCCGTGATCCGTACCCGAGACCTGCGGATGTCGTTCGACACCGGCCGGGGTCGCCGACGCCGCCCCGTCGACGCCGTGCGGGGCATCGACCTCGATGTCGATCGCGGCGAGATCGTCGGACTGCTCGGACCCAACGGCGCCGGCAAGACGACGACGCTGCGCATCCTCTCGACGTTGCTCCGCCCGACCTCCGGCACCGTCGAGGTCTGCGGCCACGACGTGCGGACCGCCCCGCGCGAGGTCCGCCGGCGGCTGGGGTACGTCGCCCAGGGCGGCTCGACCTCGCGTCGTGCCCGCTGCGGTGACGAGGCCACCGACCGGGGGATGCTCTACGGCCTGACCCGGCGCGCCGCCCGCGAGCGGGCCCACGACCTCTTCGACAGGCTCGACCTCGGCGATCTCTGGGAGCGGCCCACCGGTTCGCTCTCCGGGGGGCAGCGCCGCCGCCTCGAGATCGCGACGGCCCTGGTCCACCGGCCCGAGCTCGTCGTCCTCGACGAGCCGACGACCGGTCTGGACCCGCAGTCGCGCGCCAACCTCTGGGACCACATCCGCGATCTGCGCGAGAGCCACGGCACGACCGTGCTCGTCACGACCCACTACCTCGACGAGGCCGACGCCCTGAGCGACCGGCTCGTCGTCGTCGACCACGGCAGCGTCGTCGCCGACGGCACCTCCGACGCCCTCAAGGCCGACCTCGACGGCGACGTCCTCACGGTACGGCTCGCCGACCCCTCCGAGGCCGGACGGGCGGCACTCTGCCTGCGGGCGGTGCTCGGCCACGCTTTCAGCCCGACCGACGACGGCACCCTCACCGGACCGCTGCACGCGGACTCCGGCGGCCTCGCCGTCGTCGTGCGCGAGCTGGACCGGCACGACCTGGCCGTCGTCGGCCTCGACGTGCGCCGACCGACGCTCGACGACGTCTTCCTCACCCTCACCGGGCGCTCGCTCCGCGACGCCGCGGCCTGACCCGCCCCCGAACCCCAGGAGAACCCGATGCAGCTCCTCCGCGACGCGACCGTCGTCTTCCGCCGGCAGGTGCGCCTCAACCTCCGCAACCCCGCGTGGGTCCTGCTCGGCGTGGCGCAGCCGATCCTCTACCTCGTCCTGTTCGCACCCCTGCTCGGCCCGATCGCCACCCAGATTGGTGTGGAGAACGCCTACACGTTCTTCGTCCCCGGGCTCGTCGTGCAGATGGGCCTCTTCGGTGCCCTGTACGTCGGCTTCGGGCTGCTCGCCGAATGGCGCGAGGGGGTCCTCGAGGCCGAACGCGTGTCTCCCGCCAGCCGCGGCGCGCTGCTGCTCGGCCGCCTCGGCCGCGACGTCCTCCAGCTCGGCATCCAGTGCCTCGTGCTGGTCGGGGCCGGTTACGCCTTCGGGATGGACGCGCCGCTCTCGGGCGCCCTCGCCGGGGTCGGGCTCGCACTGCTCCTCGGGGCCGCCGGGTCGGCGCTGTCCAACGCCGTCGCCCTGCGCACCCGCAGCGAGGAGATCATGGCGCCGCTCGTCAACGTCGTGACGATGCCGGTGCTCCTGCTCTCGGGCATCCTCCTGCCGATGACCCTCGGACCGGGCTGGCTGCGGTCCGTCAGCGACGTCATGCCGGTCCGCTATGTCGTCGACGCCGTCCGCAGCGCGTTCGCGGGAGACCTCGCCGTCCCCGCCGTCGGCATCGGCCTGGCTGTCACCGGCACGCTCCTCGTCCTCGGCCTGACCGCCGGCGTCCTCGCCTTCCGTCGTGAGGACACCTGACCCAGCCCTCCACGCAGCACCCCACCGTCGAACACCCGGCCGGTCGTGACCTCGTCTCCGACCCGCCGGGTGTTGACGCGTGTCAGCGTCCCGGCCCTGCGCGTGGTGACCGATGTCACCACCCGGGTGATGACGGGCCGCCATCCAGGCCCGAGACCTTCTCCCGCTGTCGCACACCGCATTCGATGGGTCCAGCACACATCCGCCCAGACCCCGGGAGAGGTCATGATCAACCGCCGCAGCGCCATCCGGCTCGCAGGAGCCGGCACCCTGTCCGCCGTCGCCGGCCAGCAGCTCGTCGCCCGGGCCGGCACCGCCGAGCTGCCGCAGGGCCTCGCCCTGGGCCGGGGTGGCCACGGGGCCCACACCGGCGCCGCGATGTCCACCGTCCGCCCCGACGACGCCGGCACCCGCCCGGACCTCGAGAAGTTCACGCTGCCGCTGCCCCTGCTGCGCACCGCGAAGCCGGTGACGACGCGCGGCGGCCAGGACGTCTACCTCAGCAGCATCCGCGAGGTGACCGCCGAGATCTTCCCCGGCCACCGCGTGCCGGTGTACGGCTACTTCGGCAGCTGGGTCCCGCCGGTGATCCGCGCCCGCTCCGGTCGCCGGACGGTCGTCATCCAGCGCAACGAGACGAAGGTGCCGGTGTCGGTGCACCTCCACGGTGGCGTCAACCGCGACGTGTTCGACGGCCAGATGTCGCGCCCGGTCACGCCCGGCGGCGTCTTCAGCTACGTGTACGAGAACGACCAGCCTGCCGCCGCCCTGTGGCTGCACGACCACACCCACCACACCGACGCCGAGAACGTCTACCGGGGCATGTCGAGCCCGTACGTCGTGACCAGCCCCGAGGAGGACGCGCTCGGCCTGCCCTCCGGCGAGTTCGAGGTGCCGCTCGTCCTGCGCGACGGAGACTTCGGCTCCGACGGCCGCCTGGTCTTCACCATGGACGACACCGAGCACCGCTCGACCGTGCTCGTCAACGGCACACCCTGGCCGCGGATGGACGTCAAGAGGCGCAAGTACCGGTTCCGGGTCATCAACTCCTCGGCGATGCGCTTCTTCGTCCTCGGCCTCTCGGACGGCACCCCGATGACGCAGATCGGCAGCGACGCGAGCCTCCTCGAGGCGCCGGTCACCGCCCCGGTCGTCGTCGTCTCGCCCGGGGAGCGCGCCGACCTCGTCATCGACTTCTCGCAGTGGGCGCCCGGCACCGAGGTCGACGTCGTCAACTACATCGGCCCCGGCCCGATGGAGGACGTCGGCCAGGTGATGCGCTTCCGCGTCGGCGCGGACGCCCCCGACGACAGCGTCGTGCCCGAGCGGTTGACGACACTCCCGCCCGTCCCCGCCGCGACGGTCAAGCGGGCCTTCACCCTCGAGAGCAGCGAGCCGGGCGTCACCCCGATGTTCGGGTCGATCAACGGCCGCAGCTTCGACATGGGCCGCGTCGACACCACCGTGCGCTTCGGGACGACGGAGGAGTGGACGGTGACGAACGCGAACCCGACCGTCCCGCACAACTTCCACTGCCACCTGGCGCACATGCGGGTCGTCGACCGCAGCACCGGACCGGCCGCCCCGAACGAGCTCGGGCTCAAGGACACCGTGCAGATCTTTCCCGGCGAGAGCATCCGCGTGCGGCTGACCTTCGACCGGTACCGCGGCGTCTACCCCTACCACTGCCACATGCTCGACCACGGCGCGATGGGCATGATGGCCCAGCTCAAGGTGGTGTGACGGATGACTACCGAGGCCCTCCAGCGTCCGGCCGCCGCCCACCCGAGCGCGCGTGCCGTCGGCAGCAGCGCCGCTCTGCTCGCCCGACTCGAGCACTCCGCGGCGCCGGCCCTGCTGACGCCCGACCGCATCCTGACCGGCCACGAGCTCGTCACACGGGCGCGCGCCACCGCCGCGGTCCTCGCCGCGCACGGCGTCGGCGCCGGCCGCGTGGTTGCGCTGCTCAGCGGGCCCAACGACCCCGACGTCGTCGTCGCCCGGCACGCCGCGCGGCTCGTCGGCAGCACCGTCGTCCACCTGCGGTCGATGAACCCGCGCAGCGACGAGGAGGAGTTCGCCGTCGAGGCCCAGCTCGACGTCCTCGACCGGACCGGCGCAGACGTCGTCGTCACCGACGCCGCCTCCGCCGAGCGCTCCGCAGAGCTGCGGGCGCTGCGCCCGGGCCTCCTCGTCGTCCCGACCACGGACGATGCCGGCGCCGCGCCGGCGGTCGCCCCGTGGGTGAACGACCCCGGTGAGTGCACCGTCGTCGACGTCACGAGCGGCACGACCGGCGCCCCGCGCCTCGTCCGCCAGGGCCACGCGGCGCGTGAGCGCCTCGTCGCCCGTCTGGCCGACGACCTCGGTCCGGTCCCGACACGCCTGCTGTCGGTCACCCCGGTCACCCACACGACGGCCCCGATGCTCGACGCCGTCCTCCTGCGCGGCGGCTCGGTCGTCCTCCACCGCGGCTTCGACCCCGACGCCGTGCTCGACGCCGTGGAGGCGGGCGTCACGGACCTGTACCTCGCCGTGCCGCACCTCTGCGCGCTCCTCGACCACCCACGGACGGCGACGGCACGGCTGGACGGGCTGCGCAGGGTCGTCTACAGCGGCACCCCGGCCGCACCGCACCGCGTGGCCGCCGCGCGCACCGTGTTCGGGGACGCCGTCGCCCAGGTGTACGGGACCACCGAGACCGGCGGTATCAGCGTGCTCACCCCCGAGGACCACGACGAGCCGCTGCTGCGCGGCACGGTCGGGCGGCCCTTCCCCTGGGTGCAGGTCGAGGTCCGCGACCCCGACTCGGGCTCCCCGTTGCCGCTCGGCCACGTCGGCGCGGTGTGGGTCCGCTCCGAGACGACGGCCCAGGGCTACTGGGCCGAGGACGACACGGACCGGATGGCCCCGGACGGCTGGGTCGGCACGGGCGACCTCGGCGCCCTCGAGGCCCACGGCCGGCTCCGGCTCGTCGGGCGGCTCGGCGGCGTCATCAAGCTGGGCGGGCTGAAGCTCCACCCGGCGGCCATCGAGTCCGCGCTGCGCGAGCACCCGACGGTGTCCGAGGCCGTCGTCCACGGGCTGCGCGACGCCGAGCGGCGCGAGTCCGTCCACGCGGTCGTCGTGCCCACGGCCGGCCGCGACGTCGACGAGGCCGAGCTCGTCGCCCACGTGACCCGGCGGCTGAGCGCCGCCCACGCGCCGACCCGTGTCGTCGTCTGGCGCGGCGTGCCGCTGACCCGGTCGGGCAAGCCCGACCGCCGCCTCGTCCGAGAGCTCCTGGGGGGATGACCGTGCTGACCACCACGACCGGCCCACGCACCACGCGCCTGCGCCGCCTCTACCGTCACGGCCCCCACGGGCTCCTCGTCACGCCGCTCGACCACACCCTCGCCTGCGGGCCGGTGACGAGCCCCGGCCGCACCCTCGACGACCTCGTCGCCGCGCTGGCTGCGGGCGGCTCGGACGCCGTCGTCCTGCACAAGGGGGCGGTCCGGCACGTGGCTCCCGAGCATCTCGCCGCCGTCTCGCTCGTGGTGCACCTCAACGGCAGCACCGCCTCGGCCACCGACCCCGACGACAAGGTGATGCTCACCTCCGTCGAGGAGGCCCTCCGGCTGGGCGCCGACGCGGTGAGCGTCCACGTCAACCTCGGGTCGGCCACGGAGGCACGGCAGCTGGCCGACCTCGCCGCCGTCGCTGCCGCCTGCGACCGCTGGAACCTGCCGCTGCTCGTCATGGTCTACCCGCGCGGCCCCGCCGTCCTCGACCCCGCCGACCCCGAGCTGCTCGTGCGGGCCGTCGCCGTCGCCGCCGACCTGGGCGCCGACCTCGTGAAGACCGCAGCCCCCCGCGACGTCGCCACGACCCGCGACCTCGTCGAGAGCTGCCCCGTGCCCCTGCTCCTCGCCGGCGGACCCCCCCGGGCCACCGAGCGCGAGCTGGTCGCCGACGTGCGTCGCGCCCTCGCCGGGGGCGTCGGCGGGCTCGCCATGGGCCGGGCGCTCTTCCGCGCCGCCGACCCCCGCCGTACGACCGCCACCGTGGCGGCCCTGATCCACCAGAGACCGGGACTCGTCGCGAGCCCGCACACCCACCAGGAAGGAATGACCCATGTCGACGACGACCAGGCTGTGCTGGCTTGACCTGCGCGAGGCGCCGTCCCGGGACGCGATCGTCGAGGAGGCCCTGCACCAGGGCATCGACGGCCTCGTCGCGGCTCACCCCTCGGAGCTCGCGGACCTGCCGCCCTCCATCGACCGCGTGCTCCTCTCGGAGGAGCCCGTCGCGCCCGGCGCCGACCTCGGCGTCGCCGACGTCGTCGTGGCCCCCATGACACCGACCGAGCGGCAGACCCTCGAGGCGGCACACCCCGACGTGCGCTTCGGCGTCTACGTCGACGTCGCCGACGCCCCGACGCTCGAGGACGCCTGCCGCGCCGCGAGCACGGAAGACCTGACGGTCATCCGGTTCCGCGACCCCACGAAGATCCCGCTCGAGATCGTCCTCGCGGCGGCCGACGCCTGCGAAGGCTCGGTCGTGACGATGGCCGGCGACCTCGAGGAGGCGCAGATCATCTACACCGTGCTGGAGCACGGGTCGGACGGCGTCGCGCTGCGGGCCCGCGCCGTGGGTGAGGCCACCGCGCTGAGGGCGGCCGCGCTCGGCGGCTCCGACCCGGTCAAGCTCGACGAGCTGCGGGTCGTGCGCACGACGCACGTCGGCCTGGGGGAGCGGGCGTGCATCGACACCTGCTCCTACCTCGGTCTCGACGAGGGCATCCTCGTCGGCTCGACCTCCAAGGGCCAGGTCCTCTGCGTCAGCGAGACCCACCCGTTGCCGTACATGCCGACACGTCCCTTCCGCGTCAACGCCGGGGCGGTCCACTCGTACACGCTCGGCGAGAACGGCCGCACCCGCTACCTCTCGGAGCTGCGGGCCGGGGACCGCGTCACCGCGGTGCGCACCGACGGCAGCACCCGCCTCGTGACGGTCGGGCGCGTCAAGATCGAGAGCCGCCCGCTCATCAGCATCGACGCCGAGAGCTCCGATGGGCGCGCGGTCAACCTCATCCTCCAGCACGACTGGCACGTGCGCGTGCTCGGACCGGGCGCGGAGGTCCTCAACAGCACCGAGCTGCGCCCGGGGCACATCGTCCTCGGGCACCTCCCGACCGCCGACCGGCACGTCGGGTACCCGATCCGGGAGTTCTGCCGCGAGCAGTGACCCGAGGTCAACCACCCCCGTGCCCCGTTCCGGCACACCACGAAAGGAAGCCACCATGTCCGCACACACCATCGCCGACGCGCCCCTCGCGGCCCCGGCCGCCCGTCCCACCGCGTCCACCCTGGTGACGGCGACGGTCCGCGCGGCCGTCGTCGCCGTCGTCGTCAACGTCCTCGTCCACACCATCGCCCGGGTGACCGGCGTCGAGACCGTGCTCACCCCGCCCGGTGCCGCCCCCGTCACCGTCGCGCCGTTCGCCGTCGTGACGATGACGCTCGTCCCGATCGTCGTCGGCGGGGTGGCGCTCGTGCTCTTCTCCCGCGTCTCGCCGGCGAGCGCCCGGGCGCTGCCCTGGGTCGGGCTGCTCATCGGCGTCGGCACCGTCGTGATGCCCCTGTCGATGGGTGGGGCCCTCGGCGGTCGGCTGGTCCTCGCGGCGATGCACGTCGTCACCGGCATCGCCTGGTTCGTCAGCGTGAAGCGCGTGCGCGCCTGAGACGCGACGTCGACGAGAAGGTCCACCGGCAGGATGCCGGTGGACCTTCTCGTCTCGTCGGCCGGAGAGCCCGACCTTCGACAGCGGTGACGCGGATCACGCACGTGCGGTCGAGGCCGCGACGACGGGGGCTAGCGTCGCCCACGTCCGTGGTCGAGAAGCGTGCCGCAGGCGATCCCGCCCGCACCACTCCCCGGAGTCCGCATGCCCCTGACCCGTCGCCAGCTCCTCGCCGCCGCCGGTGCCGCCTCGGCACCCCTCGCGCTCAGCGCGTGCGGTGGCTTCTCCACCTCCGGCCGGGACAGCGGCGCATCCGCCTCCTCCGGCACCGTCACGTTCACGACGTGGGGCACCGACGCCGAGCTCGCCGGCCTCCGCGCCGCCATCTCTTCCTTCGAGCAGGCGAACAGCGGCGTCGAGGTCACGCTGAACTCGGTGCCGTACGAGCAGATGTTCACGACGATCGACGCCCAGCTGCAGGCCGGCAACCCCCCGGACGTCTTCCGGGTGCCGTACTACACCTTCGGCAGCTACGCCGGGCGCGGGCAGCTGCTCGACCTGAGCAGCCACCTCGACAGCGCGTTCTCCGACCGGTTCACCCCGCAGGCGTGGGCCGCGGTCCAGAACGGCGGGAAGCCCTACGGCGTCCCGCACCACACCGACACCTCGGTCATCCTCTACAACAAGGCGTTGATGGAGTCGGCCGGCGTCACCGACGTCCCGACGCGCATCGAGGACGCGTGGACCTGGCAGGAGTTCGAGGACGTCGCGAAGCGCCTGCGGCAGAAGCTCCCCGACGACAAGTGGCCCTTCGCGTACAACTGGCAGGGCAACGGCGTGACGCGCTGGCTCAGCTGGCTCTTCGAGGCCGACGGCCGCTTCCTCACCGAGGACCTGACGGCGGCGGCCATCGACTCCGACGCCGGCCGGGCCGCGGTCGAGTTCACGCAGGGCTTCTTCCGGCAGAACCTGGTGCCGCAGAACAGCTCCGTGAAGTCCTCGACCTACGCCGCGGACCTCTGGTACTCGGGCACGACGGCGATGAACTTCGGCGGCGCCTTCCTCGTCCCGGACGCCACGACCACCGCCGGCTTCGAGTGGGGCGTCACCTTCCCGCCGAAGGACGTGCGCTCCGCCGGCGACTTCGGCGGCAACGCCCTCGTCGCGACGAAGGCCGCCAAGGACCCCGCGCTCGTGGCGAAGTTCCTCGACCACGTGACGCAGAAGCAGCCGATGGCCGACTTCTGCGCCGGCGCGTCGCTGCTGCCCACGCGCGCCGACCTCGTGCAGGAGGGCATCGAGTTCAAAGTCCGACCCGAGCTCTCGCCCGTCTTCGTCGCCCAGGCCGGCGCCGTGCTGCCGCGGGACTCCGGGCAGGTCGCCTCGCCGTCGATGTCGGCGATCATCACCGTCCTCAAGGACCAGCTCGAGGAGGCGTTCGTCGGCGACCAGGACGCCGCGACGACCGTGCGCAACCTCGCCGACGGCATCGGCGCCGCCGTCGCGCGGTGAGCACCGTCCCCCCGGCGACCGCGGCCACCGCTCCGCCCGGCGTCCAGGCACCGGACCCACCGCGCCGGGGCCGGCGGGGGCCCCGGCGCGGCGCCGTCAAGGAGGCGCTCGCCGCCTACGGCTTCCTCGCGCCCGGCCTCGTGCTGCTGGGCACCTTCGTCTTCGTCCCGCTGGCCGGCGCCGCCGCCCTCAGCCTGCAGCGCACCAACGGGTTCGGCGACGGGGTGTGGGTCGGCCTCGACAACTACGCGCGGCTGTTCACCGACCCGGTCTTCTGGCGGGCGACGCTCAACACCGTCCTCTTCACCCTCGTCGTGACGCCGGGGTCGATGGCCCTGGGCCTCGGTGCCGCCGTGCTCCTCAACTCGGTGCTCCCGGCCCGCGGCCTCTACCGGTCCGTGCTCATCCTCCCGATGGCCGTCAGCGGCGTCGCGACCGCACTGGTCGGCGTCCTCGTCTTCGACCAGAACAGCGGGTTCGCCAACGCCGTCCTGCGCGCCCTCGGCCTCCCCGGGGTCGCCTGGCAGTCGGGCGGCACGGCGGCGTTCGTCACCGTCGTGCTCGTGACCCTGTGGTGGAGAACCGGGTTCAACATGCTCATCTACCTGGCCGGCCTCCAGGGCATCGGCCGCGAGATGCTCGAGGCGGCGACGCTCGACGGCGCCGGGCCGTGGCAGCGGTTCCGGTACGTCGTCGTGCCGATGCTCGGGCCGTCGTCGTTCTTCCTCGTCGTCATGAACGTCATCTACTCGTTCCAGGTGTTCGACATCGTCTTCGTCCTCACCGGCGGCGGCCCGCGCAACGCGACGACGGTGCTCGTCACCTACGCGTACGACAACGGCTTCGTCACGCGTGACCAGGGGTACGCCGCGACGATCGGCGTCTTCCTCCTCGTCGTCAGCCTCGCGTTCACCTGGCTGCGCTGGCGCACGAGCCGCACCAAGGACCTCGTCGGATGAGCACCGCCGCCCCCGTCCGCGCCCCACGCCGTCGACGCCGCGACCGGTGGATGCCGGCCCGCCTCGCTGCTGCCGTCGTCGTCTCGCTCGTCACGCTGTTCCCGCTCTACTGGATGGTCGTCGTCGCGCTGACCTCCCGCTCGGAGCTGCTCGGCGGCACGCTGCGCCTCGTCCCGCGGGAGCTGACGCTCGACAACTTCCGCCGGGTCCTCGACGCCTTCCCCGTCGCCGCGTGGGTCGGCAACTCCGTCGCGATCTCGCTCACCGTGGCGCTGCTCTCGGTGACGGTGAGCATGCTCGCGGGGTACGCGTTCGCGCAGCTGCGCTTCCCGGGGTCGACCGCGCTGTTCCTGCTCACCGTGGCGACGGTGATGATCCCGCTCCAGGTGATCATGGTGCCGCTGTTCCGGATCGTCACCTCCATGGGCCTGTTCGGCAGCTACTGGGCGGTCATCCTGCCGACGGCGGCCAGCGGCTTCGGCGCCTTCCTCGCACGGCAGTTCGTCCTCGCCATCCCACGCGAGCTCATCGACGCCGCCCGGGTCGACGGCGCCGGCCACCTGCGGATCTTCCGTTCGATCGTCCTGCCGCTCAGCCGGCCGCTGCTCGCGGTGCTGTTCTTCATGACGCTGCTGTCGTCGTGGAACGACCTCGCGTGGCCGCTGGTCGCGTTGCAGGACAACGCCCTCTACACGCTGCCCATCGGGCTGCTCTACCTCCAGGGGCAGCTCGGGTCCGACTACGGCGGCACGATGGCCTTCGCGATCATCACGGTCGCCCCGATGGTCGCGCTCTTCCTCGTGGCCCAGCGCTACTTCGTCGAAGGGTTCGCGCGCACGGGCATCCGTTGAGCGCGGTCCGGCCCCGCGCATCACCGTGCCGGTGGGACACGGAGGACGTGGGGGTCAGCTCGGCGGGAGCCAGCCGAGCGGGGCGAGGAGCTCGTCCTGCGCGGACAGCGAGGCACCAGCCACCAGCTGGGCGTCCCGGACGTCGCGCCACGGCCCGTCCGGGACGTGCAACGTCGCCGCGAGGTGCCGGGAGGCGACCTGCGCCTGCGCGGCCCGCGGCGCCCGGAGCCGGCTGTAGCCGGCGAGGCGGTCGGCCACCCCGGTCGACCCCGGGGCCCCGAGGCAGCGGCCGAGCACCCAGGCGTCCTCGAGACCCTGGTTCACGCCCTGCGCGGCGAAGGGGAGCATGGGGTGGGCGGCGTCCCCGATGAGGACGACCCGGCCGTCGGCGAGACGGTGCAGCGGCTCGCGGTCGTGCAGGGCCCAGGCGCTCGTCGCCCCGACGCGGGCGACGATCCCCGCCAGGAGGTCGTCCCAGCCGAGGTAGGCGGCGAGCAGCTCGTCGACCGGAGCCGGGGCGGTCCAGTCCTCCCCGCCGCGGGTGGAGGGCACGACGGCGACGATGTTGAGCATCTCGCCGCCGCGGATCGGGTAGACGACGGCGTGCGAGCCGGCGCCCACCCAGATCCGCACGACGGGCTGCGCGGCCTCGGGCGGACAGAGCATCGTCGGGACCAGGGCCCGGTAGGCCGCGAGCCCGCTCGCGACGGGGGCGTCCGGGGCGAAGACCCCCCGCACGGTGGAGCGGATGCCGTCCGCCCCGACGACGAGGGACCCTTCCTCCACGGTGTCGTCGTCGAGCGTCACCCGGGCCCCCTCGGCCCCGGTCTCGACCGCCGTCACGCAGGCCCCGAGCCGGAGGGTGTCGTCCGGCACGGCCGTGAGCAGCGCGTGCTGGAGGTCGGCCCGGTGCACCGCGAGGTACGGCGCGCCGTAGCGGTCCTCGCAGGTGTCGCCGAGCTCGGTGCGGCTGATCACCTCGCCGCGCCACGACCGCACCTCGCGGTAGGACACGGCCACCGCGCGCTCGAGCACCTCGTTCAGGACTCCGGTCTGCCGCAGCAGGTTGACCGACCGGGGGGAGAGCTGGACCCCGGCGCCGATCTCGTCGAGCGACGACGCCCGCTCGAGGACGGTGCTGCGGTGGCCGAGCCCGCCGAGGGTGGCCGCCAGCATGAGGCCGGCCATCCCCCCACCGACGACGACGGGGTGCGGTGCGCGCGCCGTCATCTCAGAGCCACCCCTTGTCGTGCGCCTGGCGAGCGGCCTCGTAACGGTTGCGGGCGCCGAGCTTGCGGATGGCGGAGGAGCTGATGTTGCGCACGGTCCCGCCGGTGAGGAAGAGCCGGGTGGCGATCTCCTTGACGGGCAGGCCCTCCGTCGTCAGCAGGAGCACGTCGCGCTCCCGCGGGGTCAGGGTGCACCCGGCGGCGTCGTCGCCGGTCGGGGCGAACGAGGTGTCGATGGTCGGGCAGCCCATGGCCGTGCCGCGGACCGCGTGGAGCAGGTGCGCGAGCCCGGCCTGGTGGCTCAGGAGGCTGATGTTGCCCTGGCGCAACGCCGTGTCGACGGCGGCGCGGGAGGGCTCGGTCGCGACGACGACGACCCCGCAGCGGTGGGTGACGGCGATCTCCTTCGCCATCTCGAGCTGCGGCTGGCCGGCCACGCCGGCCAGCAGGACGACGTGCGGCCTCCACTGGGCGACCACGTCGCTGACCTGCTCGAGGCCGTGGACGAGCTTGATGGCCGCGAAGTCCCCGGACCCACCGAGGCTCTGGGCCAGGACCTCGCCGGTGAGGCGGCACGGGTGGCCGACGACGAGGCGCAGGACGGCCTGCGGCTTCTGGCCGCCGGCGGCGGCGGCGGGCGACCCGGCGCGCACGGCCTCGGGTCCCGGTGTGGGGTAGGGGTGCTCGGGCGCCAGGGTGGCGGTGGGCTTGAGCGTCGGGGCGGTCGGCACCCGGTGGGTCGTGATGGTCATGAGCGCATTCCTCCGATGCCTCGTGCTGCGCTCGCCGTGATGGTCTGGCGAGCGGTCGTGGTGTCCTCCATGGCCGTCTCCTCGGGATGGTCGGGGCCGGCGGTCGGTCGTCCCTCCGGCATACCCCGACTCTTCTCCGGCCGGCGCGCGGGCGGCAGTGTGCACGACCACGACTGCCCGATGACTGCGGTCACCGCACCCACCGCCGCGCGACACCCCGCTCGCCGGCGCCGGTCATCCCCGCCGCGCCCTCTCGGACGTGCAGGACGTGGCCGACGTCCTGGCGCGGGCAGCACGACAGGACCCACCCGGTGCACCGGGTGGGTCCTGTGGTCGTGCTGCGCGTGAACGGTGTTCAGCAGGCGGAGCAGGTCGAGCTCGAGGAGGACGAGGTGCCGATCGAGCCGCTCGACGCGCCCATCTCGGGGAGGGCGGTGCCGTCGGCGGCCTCGAGGACCTCGACGTCCTGGACGTCGAAGCTGTCGAACGTGATGTCCTGGGTGTCCTTGCTCATGATGTGTCTCCTTCGAATGGTGTGGTGATCCGGAAATCCGGCGCTTACCACCGGATTTCCAGCGGCTCACTTGCGCCACAACGAAGGTATGACGGGGAACGTCTGCGGCAGAAGGGGACTGCAACCAGCACGGGGTGCTCGTCACCCGCGGGATGACCCACGTCACTCCGCCCCGACATCCCTCAGAGACCTCCACCGGGCTTGCCATGTACGCAAAACCGGTGCTGCACAAGGGATTCGGTACAGACCGAACAGCTCCGTGTCGAGGACGACCAACGTCAGGGAGATCTCGCCGTGCCGGGGTGCGATGACATGGCGGCTGGACGAGACCGGGCCGGCAGGCCGAGACCAGGGCGGTGAGGCGACGTCGAGCCGGCAGGGCGAACTGGTCGCTCGTCGCTCCGCGGACGGCCGTGCCCCGAGCGCCCTCGCGGGGGCGCGCGGGGAGGGAAAGCCCTCCGGGACACCGAGGCGGTCACGGCGCGGATGACGGCTGTCACCACCTGGCGCGTCGCCCCTCCCGGCGACCCGCTCGCCCGTGAGACCACAGAGGCAGCACGAACCAGCGCACGACCGAACGGAGCACCCGATGACCGCCACGACGACCCCCGTCACCCCCCACCGGGAGGTGGTGGGCCTGCGCGTCCACACCCACGGAGAGGTCACCCCGACGTGGGTCCGTGACTGCGTGCTCCCCGTGTGGGAAGAGGCACGCCAAGGTGGCCGCCAGCTCGTGCGGATGCGCCGCGGCTGGGTCGGCGGCCCGCACGCCGACGTCGTCGCTCTCGGCCCCGCCGCCCCCGCCGGGACCTGGGCGGCCCTCGCCCGGACCGTCGACGCCGGCCCGGCCCCGACCACGCCGCTCGACCCGGCGGAGTACCTCGACCGGGCCCGCGTCCGCGGCCGCCTCGAGCACGTGCCGCCGCCCTACCTCCCGCTGCGCGAGCACGGCGCGACCCTCCTTCTCGACGAGGCCGCGGCGACGCCGACCGGCCCGACCGGCCCCCTGCACTCGCTCGCCGACGCGGTGCTCGCCCCGGCCGTCGCGCGGAGCGTCCGCACCGTCGCGGACGACGCGGACCGCCTGCCCGCCACCCTTATCGACGTCCTCACCGTCATCGCCGACGCCCACGTGATGGGCCCCGGCTTCGGCACCTTCTCGCTGCGCTCCCACGCCGAGGCGCTGCTCGCGGCGTGGTCGCCCCGCGGCGACCTGCGACCCGAGTTCGTCGCGCGCTACGCGGCGCAGCGCCCCGCCGTCACCGCCCGCGTCGAGACCCTGCTGGCCGGCGACGGCGGCGGCGACGTCACCGCCTGGCGCACCGCCCTCGCGTACAGCCGCGGTGTGCTCGACGAGTCGGTGCGCCGCGGCGAGCTGACCAACGACCTGGTCGACGCCGCCTCCGCCCCGGCGACGACCGCGCGCCCCTCGACGGGCCACGACCACCCGGACACCGAGTTCCACCGCACGGTCTACGGCTCGGGCGCGACCGACGGCGCGGGCGAGTGGTTCGCCGCCTACCGCGTGCTCGTCAACTGCGTGTACGGACAGCTTCCGCTCCTCGGCGTCGCACCGCTGCACCGCGCGTGGGGGTGCTTCGCCGTCGCCGAGGCCGTCGACGACGTGCTCGGCCAGAGGTGGACCGACCGGCTGGCCACCACCGGCACACACCAGGAGGAGACCCGATGACCGACCTCGCCGCCGCCCCCGCCCCGAGCACCGCGTCGCCCACCGACGCCGGGCCCGTGTGGTTCCACCGGGTCAACCCCTTCACCAGGGCTCGCCTCGCGGACGCCCACCTGACCGGTGCGGTCGCCGCCGTGCTGGCTGCGGAGACGGAGGTCGCCCGGTCCGCCGACGCCGCCGGCGCCGCGCTGCACGTCCTCGTCGGCGAGGCCACCGCCCCCGAGGCGCGCAAGGCCCTCCTCGCGACGAGCCGCGCCCTGCGCCGCGGCAAGCAGCTCCCTGCGGGCGAGCACCCGGCCGAGGTCGAGGCCTGGCAGGCCGCCGTCACCCGGCGCGACGCCGCCCTCGCGACCCTCCGCGCCGACCACGACGACGCCCTGGCCCGTGAACGCCGCGAGCTCGCCCGCCAGCTGGCCGACCCCGACCTGCGCGCATCCCTCGAGCTCGTCGCCCCGGAGGTCGCCAAGCAGGCCGGGCGCTACGTCGACGCCGTCGGTCCGACCGGCCGGGCGGCCAGCCGGGTGCTCAAGTCCGAGCGCGGCCTCGTCCAGTACGTGATGCGCGCCGCCGTCCGCACGAGCCCGCTGTCGCGCCTCACCGCCATCGGCCTGACCCATGCCGAGCCGGGGGGAGCGCATCCCGACCACCCGGTGGTCCTCGGGGAGCGAAGCGTCTGCTCGCTCGACCGCGTGATGCTCGACCACGTCGTGGGCGGCGCCCTCGAACGCGACGGCGTCCTCGGCGGGGACCCGCACATCGGCATCCCCCCGACCGGGGCGACCGACGGCGAACGCCTGTACGTCCTGCGCCCGACCGCCGAGGGGTGGCAACGGGTCGGCGTGCCGCTGGCCCCGCCGCTGCGCCAGCTCGTCGAGGCCGTCGCGATGGGCCCGGCACCCCTGTCGGCCGTCGTCGACCACCTCGTCGCCACGGTCGGCACCGACCACGCCGACGACGCGCTCCGCACCCGGCTCGAGCAGTTCGTCCGGACGGCCGTCGAGCGCGGCCTCGTCTGCACCCTCGCCCCGAGCACCGACGCCGACCTCGCCGACCTCACCCCCCGCGGCTCGACGCTCCTCGCCGAGCACCTGCCGGGCGTCGCCGCCGACCTCGCCGCCCTCGGGGAGGCCCCGGCGCACGAGCGCCGCGCGGTCCTCGACCGTCTCGACACCTCCCTCGGCGATCTCAGCCGGGCCGCCGGCCGGCCCGCGCGCATCGGGGTGACCGAGGACCGGTTCGTCGAGCTCGCCCCGGTGGACGACGCCCACTGGCGGCCGGCGCTCGACGACCTCGGCCCGGCCGTCGACCTGCTCGCCACCTTCGACTGGCTGGCCGATGTCGCCGTCGCGCTCGGTGAGGCATTCGTCGCCCGGCACGGCGCCGGCGCCACCGTGCGCCTCGTCGACGACGCCCCGGCCCTCGTGGCCGCCGTCACCGAGGCCGCCGAGCGGATGACCCGCGTCTACGCCGAGGCCGCCGACGACCCGTCGGTGCTCGACACCATCGGCGGCGCCGACTCCACGCTCGCCCGCCTCTACGCCGTGCGACGCGGGGTCGAGGACGCCGTCGGCGCCGCGGTCGACGACGCCCTCGCCCGCGGCCTCGACGAGGTCGTCCTCACGCACGCAGACGTCGACCGGCTCCTGGCCGGGATGCCCGAGCGGCTGCGCGAGCGCCCGCTCGGCTACGGCGTCCTCGTGCAGTCGCTCGGCGGCCGCCTCGTCGTCAACGACGGGCTGCCCGGCCACGGGATGCTCTTCTCCCGCTTCCTCGGACCCGACCGCGCCCTCGGTGGCCACACCCTCGCGCGGCTGCGTGCCGGCCTCGAGGCGCGCTACGCCGAGCCGGGCACGACCCTCGTCGAGGACCGCAGCCACCACGGGATGAACGTCAACGTCCACCCGCCCGTCCTCGACGACGTCCTCGAGCCGCAGGACTGGCAGCGCCTCGAGCTGCGCCACGACGCCGCGAGCGACCGCCTCGAGGTCCTCGACGGCGAGCGCCGGCTCAAGGTCCTGCCCGTCGGCGGCGGCCATCCCGGTCTGTACCCGCCGCCCCTCTCGGTGGCGTCGGGGCTCGTCATCGCCGGACGTCTCTACAACGGCCTGCCCGACGCGTGGGCCGAGCGCGACGGCCGCGACCGGACGACCACCCGCCGCGTGCCTCGCGTGCTCGTCGGCGACGTCGTCGTCAGCCGGGCCCGCTGGTACCCCGGTGAGGACCTGGCCGCCGCGCTCGCCGAGCCGGACGAGGCCGACCGCGTCCTCGCCGTCGCCCGCTGGTGCGCGGCCCACGGCGTCCCCCGCGAGGTGGTCGTCAAGTCCGTCCCGGCGGACACCGGTCCCGCGTCGGTCGGCAGCCCGGAGGCGCAGGCGGTGCGGTTCCGCAGCAAGCCCCAGTACGTCGACCTCGGCAGCGCCCTCTGCGTGCGCGTGCTGCCCCGGATGCTTGAGCGGCGCGGCGGCGAGGACGCCCCCGCCCTCTACCTCGAGGAGGCCGCCCCCGGGGTGGTCGACGGCACCCACGCCGCCGAGTGGGTGCTCGAGGTCTCCCGCCCCGCGGGGGGCCGGTTCAGCCACGGAGGAGAAGGATGAGACTCAAGGCCCGCCCCGACCTGCACCACGCACCGCTGCCGGACGGCGTCTACGTCAGCTCCGGCACGGGGGAGTTCGCGCTCTCCGGATGGTCCGGCTTCGCCGACCTCATGGCGCGCTGCCTCCCCCTGCTCGGCGAGGGTGCCGACGAGGACGACCTCGTCGGCGCCATCGGCACCGAGAAGGCGCGACCGGCCGTGCGTCACCTGCTCGGCCAGCTCGAGGCGCACGACATGGTGCTGCGGCTGGACCACCTCGTGCCGGACGCCCCGGTGGGCGCGGACCGCGAGCGCCACGCCGAGCTGCTCGCCTACCTCGAGTGCCGCTCGGCCCAGCCGTACGCGGCGTTCGAGGAGATCCTCTCGGCCCGCATCCTCCTCGTCGGCCCCGACGACGCCCTGGCCGTCGCCGGCAGCGCGCTGCGCGGGCTCGGCATCGAGGGTGACGTCGAGGACTCCGGCCGCGAGCACGACGTCGCGGTCACCGTCCTCCCGCGCGACCGCGTCGGTGACGTGCCGCCGCGCGCGAGCCGCGTGCTGCCCGTCGTCGTGGGCGAGCGGGCTTCTCTCGTGGGTCCGCTCGTCCACGACCTGCGCGGCTGGACCCGCTGGCGGACCCTCGTCGACCGGACGCTCGACCGTGAGGGACCCGTCGTCGACGAGGCCGCCGCGACCGCCGTCGCCGTGTCCTCGGCCGTGCACCTGCTGCTCCAGGACCTCGCCTCGGTCGCCGGCCCCGACGCCTACGTCGTCTCCGGCGACACCCTCGGTGTGCGGGCGCTCGACCTACCGCGCGAGACCCCGCACGACGGCACCGAGGCGACCCTCGACACCGTCGACGACGAGGGCGACGACGCCGATCTCGCCGGATGGCTCGGGCGGCTGACCGACCCGTGGCTCGGGCTCGTCACCCCTGACGACGAGGACGCCCTGCCCCAGATGCCCGTCGCGCTGCGCCGCCTGCGCACGGCCGATCGCGGCGTCGTCGTGGCGGAGGGCGTCGACCAGCAGCACGCCGCCGCCTCCGCAGCCCTCGCCGTGGCTCGACGGGTCAGCGGCGGTGGCGCGGCCGGGACGACGGGCCGGCGGTGGCTGCTCGACGGTGCCCTGCGCCTGCTCGCGGGCCGTGCCGGTGACGGTGCCCTGCTGGAGGTCGAGGACCCCCGCGGGGTCCGCCTCGTCGACGCCCTGACGACGGCCGGCGCCGCGCCGCGCGTCACCGTCCACGGCCTGCCGGGGCTCGGCTGGGTCCTCGCCCGGTGCGCCCTGGCCGACGGCCGCGCGACGACGGCCTGGGGACCCGACGCGCAGGAGGCCGCCCTCGACGCGCTCTCGCGGGCGGTCGCCGTCCACACGCTGCCCGCCGAGGGTTCGGTGCTGCTCGGTGCCCCCGGCACCGCGGCGCTGCGGACCGCGCCGGCCACCGCCGTGGCGATGCTGGCCGACGACCTCGGCACCTGGCTCGCCGTCCGTGGTCTCCGGCTCGTCGGGCGCGCCCACCCGGCCGACCCGCACCTGGGCCCGGCCCCGCTGCACGCCGGACAGGTGCGTGTCGTGGAGGAGCCCGACGGATCGCGCGCCACGCGCGCCGGCACCGTCGACGCCATCGCGGCGCAGCTGCAGTCCCGGACCGGCGCCGCGGTCATCGTCACCACCGGCTGGGACCACGACGCCTTCGAGCGTGCGGTCCAGGCGGCCCGGGCCGGGGACACCGCGCTGGTCCCGCTCCAGACGACGGCCGACGCGGTCGTCGCGGGGCCGGTCTGGTCACCGTCCTCGACGGCCGGGTGCCCCGCGTGCGCCGAGACCCGCCGACGCACCGTGCTCGACCACGTCCTCGGCACCGACCTGCGGGTCGCGACCACCCCCAGCGGCCCGGCCCCGGCCAGCCTGCTGGAGCTCGCCGCCACGACGCTGCGGACCACGCGCCCGCTGCGCGAGGGCGAGGTCGTCGTCGTCTCCACCGACGGGGTGACCCGCCACGACGTGCTCCGTCACCCGACCTGCGCCTGGTGCGGTCCCGTCCCGGGGTCGGCGCCACCGGCCGGCCTCGCCCTCGTGGACGAGCCGGTCGACGCTGACGACCCGACCCGCGTTGCCGCGGGAACACCGCTGCTGCGGGCCGACCGGCTCGAGGCCGCCGTCGACGACCGGTACGGCCCGGTGCGCGGCATCCTGCGCGAGGAAGCCGTCCCCTACGCGATGAGCATGGCCGTCCTCGCCGGCGGTCCCGTGATGGGTCACGGCCGCGCCCTCTCCTTCGACCAGACCCGGTCGGTCGCGGTGCTCGAGGCGTACGAGCGGCTCGCCGGGTTCCCGTACGAGGCGCCCATCGTCGAGGACCGCACCTACCGCGAGGTCGCCGCCGACGCGGTCGACCCGCTGCGGCTCGGGCAGTACTCCGCCGAGCAGCTGGCCCACCCGTCCTCGAAGGTCGAGGCGTACGGCCCGGACGTCCCGCTGGACTGGGCCTGGGGTGTCGACCTCGCGACGGGCCGGCCGCGGCTCGTCCCGGCCGAGATCGGCTTCTACCAGTACGACCACGCCTTCAAGCGCGACCTGCGGGGTTCGCGTGCGGCGGGCCCCGAACAGCGCCGGCGCCTCTTCCTCGAGTCCTCGAGCGGGTGCGCCCTCGGGTCGAGCCTCGCCGAGGCCACGGTGCACGCGCTCTTCGAGGTCGCGGAGCGGGACGCCTTCCTCCTCTCGTGGCACCGCGCGGCGCCGCTGCCGCGCATCCCCGCCGGTGAGCTCGCCGACCCGGTGGTCGACGCGCTCGTGGCCCTCGTCGAGTCGCGCGGGCTCGACGTGCACTTCCTGCGGGCCACGCAGGACGTCGACCTGCCCGTCGTCTGGGTGCTGGCGGTCTCGCGGGACGGGCGCTTCCCCGCGTCGTTCACGAGCGCCGGCTCCGGGGCCGACCCCGTGTCGGCCGCCCGCTCGGGCCTGCGCGAGGTCGCGCAGCTCGCGACGATGCCGCTCGACTGGGACCACGCGGACGCCCTCGCGCTCGTCGAGGACTCCTGGCGGGTGCGCGAGCTCGAGGACCACGTCCGCTGGTCCTCGGCGCCGGAGGTGCTCGACCGGGTGACGGCCGTCCTCGGCGGCCCGGACGTCTCGCTGGCCGAGGCCTTCCCGGGATGGCCCGCAGCCCTCACGCCGGCCGACGGCAGCATCCTCACGACGCTCGGGCTCGTCGCGGACCGGTTCGGGGCCGCCGGCCTCGACGAGGTCGTCGTCGTCGACCAGTCCACCCGCGAGCACCGCGACCAGGGGCTGCACGTCGTCAAGACCGTCGTGCCGGGCACCGTCCCGATGGTGTTCGGGCAGGCCCACCAGCGCCTCCTCGGCATCCCCCGGCTCGAGGCCGCCCTGGCCGGCCGCGAACCCGGGCCGCACCCCTTCGACCCGCACCCGTTCCCGTGAGCGTCGCGGTGCCGCCCCGGCCGTGCGGACCCGGGTGGCTGCCGGGGTCCGCGCGCCAGGGCGCGGTGGACCGCGAGACCCTCTGGTACGACCACGCGCTCGGGGTGGACCGTCCGGGGCCGGCGCCCTGGGTGCTGCGCGGCGAGGCGGGCGACCCCTCGCCGCCGCCCCCCGAGCCGCTCTCGTCCCTCGCCGCGGGAACGCCGGCCGCGCTGCCGTGGCCGCGCGGGCTGTGGGCCACCGCACGCCGGACCGCGTTCGCGCACTGCTCATCCTCCACCGACACGGACCGCGGGCGCCCCGTGGACGCCCGCCTGCTCCGGCTCGCGGCGCGGGCCGTCGCCCCCGTGCGCCGTGACCCCGACGACCCCTACAACGACCACCGCGCCTACGCCTCCCCCCGCTGCCTCTTCCCTGTCGCGGCGGCCGTCGTCGTCGACGGGGAGTGGCACGTCCTCGACCCGGACCGCCGCGCGGTGCTGGCCACGGGGGTCACCGCCGACCCCGAGCACGCGACCGGGGCGGTCGCGCTGACCGGGCGGTGGGACGCCGTTCCCTCGGGCTACGGCTGGTTCCGCGGCAGCCTCGTCGCCCTCGAGACGGGCATCCTCCTGCGCCACCTCGCGGCGCTCTCACGGCTCGACGGCCTCCCCCTCACGCTTCACACCCCCCGGCAGGGCTGGGAGACAGGCGGACTCGCGCGGCTGTGGCGCGACCCCGGACGCTGGTCACCGCCGTGGGTGCTGACCCCCACCGACGCCGTCCCGGGGCAGACGGGCGAGGCACCGCGGCCGGGACCGTCCGCGCCGGGGGCCGCGCAGCACCTCGACGACGTCGGCGCCGACCTCGCCCGGGTCTACCGGTCGCACACCCTCGAACGGCCGCCGGTCGCCGTGCCCACCGGCCTGTCGGTCGAGAGCGACGACGGCGCCGGCTCCTGGGCCGACGTGCTCTGGCGCCGCAGCGCCGGGCGGATGCCCCGCCGCCTCTTCGGGTTCCGCGTCGCCGACGCCCCCGTGTCCCTCGACGACGCGAGGGCCCTCGCCCGCTGGGCCGTGCCCCCTTCGCCGGTCGACGGGGCGGTCGACGGCCTGCGCCTGCACGCGGTCGTGCGTGACGTGCCCGGGCTCGAGCCGGGTGTGCACGAGGTGCTCGCCGGCCGCTTCCAGCGACGGGATGACGTCCCCGACGACGCGGTGCAGCGCCTCGCCGGGTCGTACCTCTACGGCTCGGACGAGCTCTCGCGCAACGACATCGCCCGCGCACCGCTCGTCCTCGTCGTGACGTCACGTCCGCGCGCGTCGGTGGGCCGGGCCGGGGCGGGTGCCTGGACGGCGACCCACGTCGCGACGGGCTGGCTCGTCCACGGACTGGGGCTGGGCGCCGCCGCCCACCACCTCGTGGCCCGGCCCGTCCGGGCCCTCGACGAGCGCGACGTCGCCGTCGCGCTCGCCCTCGACGCCGACGAGATGCCCGGCATCGCCGTCGTCGTGTCCCACCACTCCCCGCACGGCGGGCTGCAGATCGACCTCAGGAGCTGATGACCGTGACCCGGTGGACCTCCCGCCACCTCCACCTCGCGACCGGGGCCGTGGCCGCGCTCGACCGTGTCGTCGAGCACGTCGCCGCCCCCGCGGCGGCCGAGACCGGCCACCCGTGGTTCTTCGTCCGGTACTGGCAGGGCGGCCCGCACGTCCGTCTCCGGGTGCGCGACCTCGACGACACCTCGGCCGCCCGCCTCACGGCCCGTCTCGAGGAGCTGCTGCCGCGCCACGCGGCGCCGCGCCCCGACGAGCCCCTCGTCGAGGCCGCGGCCTACGCGGCCGAGGCGGGACGGCAGGCCCGCGGCGAGACCGGCGAGAACCGCCGCGTCGGCGCCCTGCAGCCACCCGGCGTCCACGTCGCGGCCTACGAGCCGGAGCTCGAGCGGTACGGCGGCCCGGCGGTGATGGACGCCTCCGAGGAGCTGTTCGCGCGCTCGAGCGAGCTCGTCGTCCGCCTGCTGCCCCAACTGCCGGACCTCGGCGCACGGCGGCAGGCGGCGCTGCGGCTCACCGAGGCCGCAGCGCGGTCGGTCGGCCCGCAGGTCGCACGGTCCGTGTTCCACGAGATCGGTCGGCGCTCGTGGGCCGCCTGGGCGGCGTCCTACGGGTACGAGCCGTCGCTCGTCGCCCGCGTCGCCATCGTGCGCGCGGCCCCGTCCCCGGCGGCCTTCGCCGAGCTGTCCGGGTGGGCTCGCGGCTGGCACGACGACGTCGCGGACCTCGTCGGCACGCTGACCACGGCCGGGGTGGCCTTGCCCGGCACGGTGGTCTCGTCGCACGTCCACATGACGCACAACCGCCTCGGGCTGACCATCCTCGACGAGCTGCGCACCTACGCGGTGCTCGCCGCGAGCTTCCCGGCGCCCGCCGGCAGCGTCCCGGACCTCGGCCTGCCCGTCCCGCCGTCCGCCGTCCCGGCCTGACCCCACCCGTCGCACCAGCCCCCGCTTCTCGGGGTGACCCCGAAAGGTCCACGAGACCCCGGCTCCGAACCCGGGGTCTCGTGGACCACCCCCCGTCCCGGCCGGTCGGCGCGACTCCGCACCGGCCGGCCGTGGAGGACCCCGGCGGGCACGCCCCCTCCGACGTGCCGGACCGGGGACGCTCAGGCGGTCGGCTCGTCGAGGACGGTCCAGCCGGCCATCGGCGCACCCTCGACGACGTCGCGCGGGTCGCGGCGCCCGAGGACGAAGTCACCGACGGACGACTCCCGCAGGTAGTCCAGCCCGAGCACCCGCGCGGCGAGGTCGGCGTCCCCGTTGCCGAGGGCACAGGGCGCCAGGTCGAGGTCGGTCGCGACGAGGTACATCGTCTGGTAGATCGCCCCGGTGGTCCGCAGGACGTTGGCGTAGGCGATGGACCGGTAGCGCCACGACATCCGCTGGAAGCGCGCGGTGAGCGTCAGCAGCACGTCCGGGCTCGCGGGATGTCCCGTGGCCGCCGCCGCCACCGCGAGCATCGCGCTCGCCGCGCCGGCGTCGTCGGTGACCAGCTCGAGACGGTGGTGCAGGGCGTCGTAGTGGTAGATGCCCGGCGCCAGTCCCTCGCACCGGCGCACGGTGAGGTACAACTCGTGCTCGTAGAGGCCACCCCCGCTCGGGTAGGGACGCGAGACCTTCGACTCCTGCCCGGCGTCCGCCGGCGGGTCGAACCGCGCCCGGTCGCGGAAGGAGCGGTGGAGGAAGGCGCCGAGCTCCTCGAGCGACACCGGCGCCCGGGCGTAGTCGCGGACGGACCGCCGCCGCTCGACCGCCTCGGCGAGGCTCAGCCCACCGGTCCAGGGCGCCGGTCGCGGCAGGTCGACGACCGCGAGGGCGTCACCGCGCGGGGGGACGACCGCCGGGAGCGGGTCGATGCGGCCACGGTGCGGGCTGAGGGCGCCGAGCGGCTCGTCGTGGCGCCCGGAGCGGCTGCGGCTGTGCATCAGCAGGTCGTGGAAGTCCCACTGGACGAGCGTCGGGTCGGTGTCGGTCGCGAAGCCGCCGTCCGGGCGGGCCCGCTCGACGAGGCCGGCGCCCACCCAGTGACCGAGGACCTCGGCGGCCGCGTCCTCGCAGGTCGTGCCCGTCACGAGGTCGCGGACCCGGCGCGGGGTGCCCAGGTCGACGGCGAGCGCGCGGGCGAGGTCGGAGGTGAGCACGAAACGGTGGGTGGCCCGCGGGCACTCGAGGACGAGGACGTCCCCCCGCGTGCGCAGCAGCGCGAACCGGTCGAGGCGCAGGACGTCGGTCGGCGCGAGGACGGCGGCCTCGTACGCCGTCGAGCGGGTCGTCGACTCGTGGCGCATCACCTCGTGGGCGTCACGGCGCAGCCGGGTCGTCGTCAGGTGCCCCATCCGCGCCAGCAGTCGCTCGGTCGCCTCGCGGACCGCCTCACCGGTGGCCGGTCGGCCCTCGGCGAGGTGGCGGCGCAGGGCCTCGGGGATGCCGCGCAGCCGCGTCGTGCGGCCCTCGCCGGTGAGGACGAGGTCGGTGCCCTCGACGCGGGCGGTCACGCCGTCGCGCAGGCCGGGCCAGGCGGTGAGGACGGTCGTCCTGGCCTCGAGGAGGCCGGCGTCCGGGGTCACGACGGGGCCCCGGGACGGACGGCGTCGAGCGCCATGAGCAGGAGCATGACGACGCCCGTGACCACGGCGGCGGCCGCAACGGGCACGGCGCCGGCGACGAGGCCGAGCAGCACCCCGACGACCCCGATCGCCGCCAGGGTCCAGCCGAGCGTGCCGAACACCGGCGCCCCGAACGCGCGGGCGAACGGGACGAAGTGCAGGCCGACGGCCACGACGACGACGGCGGGCATCAGCTCCGGCCGGTCGAGGGCGTCGAGGACGAACCGACCGACGGCGAAGCCGGCGAGCATCCCGAGCACCGAGGCGCTGTAGACGAGGCCGGCGCCGGGGCGCGGGGGGCCGATGTCGCGCAGCCGCCGCGGTCGCAACAGCACGGCCCAGGCGCAGACGAACAGGGCCGCCGTCCAGGCGAGGACGGCCACCGTCGGCCACGAGCCCGGCAGGAGGTCCTTGTTGACGTGCACGAACGCGCTGGCACCCGAGCCGCCGATGATGACGCCGAGCACCTGCGGGTGCAGGAGGTGCTGGATGCCGCGGTGCGGCCGGTCGGTCGGCACCCGGGCGGCCGACGGGTGGTGGGTCGTCGTCATCGGACGGTCCTCTCTCGGTGGTCGTCCCAGCGTGGGCGTCGACCCGCCGGCCGGGGCAGTGCCACCGGCCACCGACCCGGCATGACACCTGTCATCCGGGTGGACGGCAGCCGTCGCCCCGATGACCGGTGCGCACGGGGGGTGTCCGGTGTCGGCGGGCTGGGTAAGGATGGACGTCACGCCCGACCGGCCCGACCGAGAGGAGCGCCGCCATGTCCACCTCGACGTGGGACGCCAGCACCCTGACCACCCGCTACGACGAGGTCCGCTCGCACACCGAGACCCTCGCCTCACCGCTGTCGCCCGAGGACCAGACGGTCCAGTCGATGCCGGACGTGTCACCCACGAAGTGGCACCGCGCCCACGTGACGTGGTTCTTCGAGACCTTCGTGCTCAGCGAGCACGAGCAGGACTTCGCGCCCTTCCAGGACCGCTACTGGTTCCTCTTCAACAGCTACTACGAGGGCATCGGCCCGCGGTACTCGCGCGCCGACCGCGGGTTCATCACCCGCCCGGGCGCCGCGGACGTGGGGGTCTACCGCGGCAACGTCGACGAGCGGATGCGCGACCTCGTCGAGCGCCTCGACGAGGGGTCCCTCGAGAAGCTCGCCCCGACCATCGAGCTCGGCTTCCACCACGAGCAGCAGCACCAGGAGCTGCTGCTCATGGACATCAAGCACGTCCTCTCGCGCAACCCGCTCGAGCCCGTCTACGGCGGTACCCGGCCGGCGCCCAGCGAGCCGGACGCGCTCGGCTGGGTCGACGTCGAGGGCGGTCTCGTCGAGATCGGCCACGAGGGCGGCGGCTTCTCCTTCGACAACGAGCTGCCCCGCCACCGGCAGTGGCTCGAGCCCTACCGGCTCGCCGACCGCCTCGTGACCAACGGCGAGTGGCTCGAGTTCATGGCCGACGGCGGCTACCAGCGCCCCGAGCTCTGGCTCTCCGACGGCCTCGCCCGGGTCCGGGCGGAGGGGTGGCGGGCGCCCCTGTACTGGACCGAGCACGACGGTGTCTGGCTCGAGCACACCCTCCACGGCACCTGGCCGGTCAACCCCGGCCTGCCGGTCAGCCACGTCAGCTTCTACGAGGCCGACGCGTACGCGGCGTGGGCCGGCAAGCGGCTGCCGAGCGAGGCCGAGTGGGAGCACGCCGTCGTCGTCGACGGCCAGGCCGACGCCGCGCACTCCGGCGGAAACCTCGCCGACCTGCGGCACTACCACCCGGCCGCGGCGCCGGAGCGGGACGGCGAGCACCGGCTGCGTCAGGTCTACGGCGACTGCTGGGAGTGGACCTCGTCCGCGTACCACCCCTACCCCGGCTTCCACCCCCCGGCGGGAGCCATCGGCGAGTACAACGGGAAGTTCATGTCGAACCAGATGGTCCTGCGCGGCGGCTGCGCCCTCACCCCGCCGGCGCACGCCCGGCTCACCTACCGCAACTTCTTCCCGCACGGCTCGCGCTGGGCCCTGTCCGGCGTGCGGCTGGCCGACGGCGGTGCGCCGCAGGCCCGACCGGCCGACGCGCCGACGGGGGCCCACGCGTGAGCGGCGTCGTCGAGCCCCGGGTCCAGGTCCTCCTCGACCCCGACTGGGCCTCCGGCTCGCTCGTCGACGACGTGCGCCGCGGGCTCGGCGGCCGCCCACGGCGGCTTCACCCGAAGTGGCTGTACGACCCGGTCGGCGCCGACCTCTTCGACGAGATCACCCGGCTGCCGGAGTACTACCCGACCGAGGCCGAGCGGGCCATCCTCACCGCGCACGCGGCCGAGATCGCGCAGGTGTGCGACGCCTCGACCCTCGTCGAGCTCGGCAGCGGCACGAGCGACAAGACCCGCACGCTCCTCGACGCCTTCCGCGCCGAGGACCGCTCGCACGGCCCGCTCGCGCGCTTCGTGCCGGTCGACGTGTCCGACGGCACGCTGCGCGAGGCCGCGTCGATGCTCAGCGTCCGCTACCCCGGAATGGCCGTCGAGGCCGTCGTCGGCGACTTCACCCTCCACCTCGGCCAGCTGCCCCGCGGCGACCGCCGGATGGTCGCCTTCCTCGGCAGCACGATCGGCAACTTCTACCTCGAGGAGCGGGCCGCCTTCCTCGGCGCGCTCGCCGACTCCCTCGACACCGGCGAGTGGCTGCTCCTCGGCACCGACCTCGTCAAGGACGCCGACCGCCTCGTCGCCGCCTACGACGACTCGGCCGGCGTCACCGAGCGGTTCATCCGCAACTGCCTGGTCGTCGTCAACCGCGAGCTCGGGGCCGACTTCGACCCCGGCGCCTTCAGCTACGTCCCCTTCTGGGACCCGCGGATGGAGCGCATCGACATGCGGCTGCGCGCCGAGGAGCCGCAGGTCGTCACCGTGCCCGGCGCGGACCTCGTCGTCGAGCTCGCCACCGGCGAGGAGATCTGCGTCGAGATCTCGACGAAGTTCCGGCGCGAGGGCATCGCCGCCGAGCTCGGCGAGGCCGGGTTCACCGTCGAGCGCACGTGGACCGACGACGCCGGGGACTTCGCGCTCACGCTGGCGCGACGCGACTGACCCGCGGGCGGCGGCCGGCCACGTTGCACACCGACCACCGCCGGGCGGGTGCCGCGTCGGTGACCCCCTCGACGTCACGGAGACTGGGCAGATGCGACTCCACGGGGCCCACGTCCTCCTGACCGGGGCCACCGGGACGATCGGCACCCGCCTGGCCGACGGCCTCGCCGCGCGCGGCGCCCGCGTCACCGTCACCGCGCGCAGCCGCGACGCGCTGGGCGACCTCGCGTCGCGCACCGGCGCCCACCCCGTGCCCGTCGACCTCGCGACCCCCGGCGGCCCCGCCGAGCTGCTCGCCGCCGCCCACTCGGCCCACGGCCCGCCCGACGTCCTCGTGCACAACGCCGCGGTCGAGCTCGTCGGCCGCCTCGACGACCTCGACGCCTCGTCCCTCGCCGCCGCGATCGCCCTCAACCTGCGCGCCCCGCTCGAGCTGACCCGCCTGGCCCTCCCCGGGATGCGCGCCCGCCGCCGCGGCCACCTCCTCTGGGTCTCCTCGCTCGCCGGGGTCGCGACCTTCCCCGGCCTCGGGCCCTACGGCGCGACCAAGGCGGGTCTCACCCGGGCGGCCGCCGGCCTGCAGCTGGAGCTGCGCGGCTCGGGCATCGGCAGCACCGTCGCCGAGCTCGGGCCGGTCGACTCCTCGATGATGGACCGGGCCCGTCGACATGCTCCGGCCGAGGCGGCGTTCGCCCGGGCCCGGCGGTTGCGCGTGCTGCGGGACCTCGACCCTTCCGTTACCGCCGAGGCGCTGCTCGACGCCGTCGAGGCCGGACGGCCGCACGTCCGGCTGCCCCGGCGCGCAGCGCCCTTTGCCGCGCTCGCCGCCGCTCCGGGCCTCGCGGTCCGGCTCGCGCTCACCGGGATCCGCGGATGAGCCACCGCTCGGTCCGCCGCAAGATCGCCGTCGCCACGTGGCGCCCGCCGGTCGAGGGACGCATCCAGGCCCGCGTCGAGGTCGACGTGAGCGCCGCGCTGGCGCACCTCTCGCGCCTGCGCGCGAGCACCGGCGTGCGGGTCACCCTGACCCACCTCGTCGGCGCCGCGCTGGCGCGGGGACTGCGGGCCGTCCCGGAAGCCCGGGCGCGCGTCGTGCTCGGGCGGCTGCACCCCATCGAGGACTGCACGATCGCCTTCGCCGTCGACATCGAGGAGGGCGTCGACCTCGCTCCGGTGCGCGTCGATCAGGCGGACCGGCTGACCCCCGTCGAGATCGCAACCCGCGTGCACGACGCCGTGGCCGCGGTCCGGGGGCGGCAGGACCGCCACCACCGCCGCACCAACGGCCTCGTGCGCATCGCCCCGTGGTTCGTCATGCGGCCGGTCATGGCCACGGCGAGCCTGCTGGTCGGGGGGCTGGGTCTGCCTGCGTTCGGCCAGCCCGGGCGGCCGCTCGGCACCGGCTTCGTCTCCAACGTCGGACCGCTCGGGCTCGACGAGGCCTACCTCGCGCCTGCCCCGTTCGCCCGCACGCCGGTCTACCTGTCCATCGGGGCGGTGCGCCAGCGCCCGGTGGCGGTCGAGGGCCGGGTCGAGGTCAGGCCGGTCGCCGTGCTCGTCGCGACGGCCGACCACCGGGTCGTCGACGGCGCGCACGCCGGCCGGCTGCAGTCCATCGTCGTCGAGCTGCTCACCCATCCCGACCGGATGGACACCCCCGCCTGACCCCCCGACTTCTTGCGAGTTCAGCCGCTCGACACGCCGGTCCGACGCGTGTCGACCGGCGGAACTCGCAATCAGTGAGAGGTCGAGCGACGGGGTGGGGTCACTCGGGCGTCGGCCCGGTGCCCGCCTCCATGTGCTGGGCGAGGTACTGCTGGATGCTGATCCGCTCGATCGCCTCGAGCTGCGACTCGAAGAAGTCGGCGTGCCGCTCCTCGTCGCGCACCATCTCCTCGAAGATCGAGGCCGAGCCGTGGTCGCCGAGGGCGTGGCACTCCTTGGCCGCCGCGTTGAACTGCGCGATGGCCTCGAGCTCGGAGGCGTGCGCGAGACGCAGCATCTCCTCCGCGGTCTCGCCGACCCGGATGGCCCCGAGCTTCTGGACGTTGGGGTGCCCCTCGAAGAAGAGGATCCGGTTGATGAGGGCGTCGGCGTCCTTCATCTCGTCGATGGACAGGTCGTAGAAGACCTTGCCGAGCTTGGTGAACCCCCAGTTGTCGAGCATCCGCGCGTGGAGGAAGTAGGTGTTCGTGACGGTGAGCTCGAAGGTCAGCGCCTCGTTGAAGAGGTCGACGACCCGGCGGTCAACTGGCTGCACGGAGGTCCTCCTGGTCGGGGGTCGTGGCCCGGCCGACGGTCAGGTGCTGCAGGTCGTCCATCGTGCGGGCCGTGAGCACGTCATGCTCGCAGACGAGGGCCTTGACCGTGAAGACGCAGCCGCCGCAGTCGGTGCCCGCGCCGGTCGTCCGGCAGACCTCGGCGAGGGTCGTGGCGCCCGCCTCGACCGCGGCGTGCACGGCGGTGTCGCTGACGACGCGGCACTGGCAGATGATCACCGCTGCTCCTCGCGCTCGGACCCACGGACCTCCCGTGGTGAGGTACACCTAACCACACCAAGGTGAGGCTTACCTAAGAGTCCGCTGGGCGACCCCTTCCCCGGTCGAGTGCGCAAGTGGTCGCCGGGGCTGCCACCTGCGCCCTCGACTCCCCCTGCGCTCCTCTCCCTCTCGGATCGAGTGCGCTAGCGGTCGCCGGGGCTACCGCGTGCGCCCTCGACCCCGGGCGGTGGGGCGGGTCGGTGCGCGGGCGACCTACCGTGGACGGGTGACGTCGCCGACCCCGCCCCCCACCCCGCGGATGCGTCGCGCCACCCCGGCCGACGCCGCCGACCTGCGCCGCGTCTGCCTGCGCACCGGTGCCGCGGGTCGCGACGCCACCGCCCTGCACGCCGACCCCGACGTGCTCGGCGAGGTGTGGGCGCAGCCCTACCTCCACGGCCCCGGATGCCTCGCGCTCGTCGTCGAGGACGAGCTCGGGGTCGCCGGCTACTGCGTCGCGACCGCCGACACCGCCGCCTTCGAGGACTGGCTCGAGAACCGGTGGTGGCCGGCCCTGCGCGCGCGCCACCCCCGCGGCAGCGGCACGACCCCGGCCGACGCCGCGGTCGTCGAGCGCATCCACGCCGGCCCGCGCACCGACCCCGCGCTGCTCGCGACGCACCCGGCCCACCTGCACGTCGACCTGCTGCCCCGGCTCCAGGGCGGTGGATGGGGGCGCCGGCTCGTCGAGGCGGTGCTCGACGAGCTCGCCGCCGACGGGGTCGCCGGGCTGCACCTGGGCGTCGACCCCCGCAACCCCGGGGCCATCGCCTTCTACCGCCGCCTGGGGCTGCAGCCGCTCGGCGGCGACGAGGGCGTCACCCTGCTCGGCACGACCCTGCCCCGGCCGACGGGGTCGACGGGGACGACGACCTAGGCCACCGGCCCACGGACGTCGGCGCGCAGCCCCTCCTCGACGGCGTCGAGCCATCGGCCGACGTGCTCGCGCGCCTCCGGCGTGTCCGGGTAGCGGCAGCGCAGGTGCAGGCCCGACCCGTTGACGACGAACCACACCATCACGCCGTCGGTGCGGATCCGCGCCGAGACGTACTGCAGCTCCAGGGCCGGGTCGAGCTCCACCGGCAGCCGGCGGGTGTCGAGCCACGAGACGGCGAACATCCCCGGCGCCTGCGGCATCCCGCCCCACGGCGCGAGGATGGGGGCGAGCGGCCAGGACCCGAGCGAGAGCGCCTCGCGCACCGCCGTGGCACACGCGGCCGGCTCGGGGTCGAAGGACTCGAGCACCGCGTTGGTGATGAACCACCCGCACGCGTCGTGCCAGCGCGGCTCGTAGCGGCTGTGGACGGGGAAGACCGCCCGCAGCGGGCGGCCGGCGAGGGCGCGCGAGGCGCGGGTGAGGGCCGACGTCGCCATCGCGACCAGCCGCACCCCGTCCGCCCGGGCCCGGACGGTCAGCCGCTCGACCTCCTCGGCGTCGAGCACGTCACGCACCTCGACGACCTCCGGGCGCGCGCTCGAGACGTCGCCGAGGGGGAGGGGGAAGAGGGGCATCACCCCGCCCTCGGCCTCGAGCACGTCGGCCCACCGGCGGCGCACCTCACCCGGCGCGGGGGGCCGGGCGGCGAGCGCTGCGGTGTGCTCGGCGAAGGCCGGCACCTCGGGCAGCGCCGCGCCCACGGGGCGATCGGCGACCACGTCGTCGAGGCAGGCCAGCAGGTCGCGGACCAGCACGACGAGGCTCCACATGTCGACGTGGGCGTGCTCGGCCGCGACGACGAGCGACGGGCGCGAGCCATCCGGCGGCTCCACGAGGCAGATGCGGTGCGCCGGAACCGAGTACGAGCGGCAGGTCGCGTCGAGGACCTCGCGCAGCACCTCGCGCGCCGGCCGCCCGTCCAGCGGGTGCTCGACCCACGGCCCCGGCGAGACGTCGACCTCGTGCAGCTCGACCTCTCCGGACGGGCTCTGCGAGAACACGGTCCGCAACGTGCCGTGCCGCCGGACGACGGCGCACCAGGCCTCCGCGAGGGCGTCCGGGGCCACGGCCGAGGGCAGCCGGACGGCGACCGCCATCCACGACCCGGGCCGGTCACCCTCGCCGACGTGCCGCCCCTGGTCGAACGAGACCGGCAGCGCCCGTCCGCGCGAGGGCGGCACGACCACGCCGAGGCTGCGGACGCGCCCGTCGGGGAGGGCCATCTGCGCGACGTTGGTCAGGCGCATGCCGCCGTACTCTAGGCGCATCCCCGACGACGGACCGCCCTGGAGGCGCTGTGCCCACGTTCGAGCTCGACGGCGCGACGCTCGACCACGACGTCGTCGGTGACGACGGCCCGCTCGTCGTGCAGCTGCACGGCCTCACCTCGTGCCGCGAGCGGGACGAGCGGATGGGCCTCGACCTCGCCCGCGCCCTGCGCCACCACCGGGTGCTGCGCTACGACGCACGCGGACACGGCCGCTCGACGGGCGACCGGCACCCTGCGTCCTACGCGTGGCACCACCTCGCTGAGGACCTCCTCGCGCTCCTGGACCACGTCGCCCCCGGCGAGACGGTGCACGGCCTCGGGCCGTCGATGGGCGCGGCGACGCTGCTGCACGCCGCCCTGCGCGACCCGGGCCGCTTCGCGAGCCTCACCCTCGCCGTGCCCCCGACGGCCTGGACCACCCGGCGCGCCCAGGCGTCCGCCTACCTCGCGAGCGCCGAGCTCGTCGAGCGCGAGGGCCTCGCCGCGTTCGTCGCCCGGGCGGCCACGACGGGGCCGCCGCCGGCCCTCGCCGACGCACCGCTCACCGAGCCGGCCGTCCCCGAGCACCTGCTGCCGAGCGTCCTGCGCGGCGCGGCCTCCACCGACCTGCCGCCCGCCGAGGCCCTGACCGGCATCGACGTGCCCACCCTGGTCCTCGCGTGGAGCGACGACCCGGGGCATCCGCTGAGCACGGCAGCCCTCCTCCACGAGCTCGTCGACGACAGCCGGCTCGTCGTCGCCCGCACGCCCTACGGGATCATGGCGTGGCCCGGGCTCGTCGCCGACCACGTGGCCTCGCACGCGGAGAGGGCCCGTCACCCCCTGCGGTGACGGGCCCTCCCGTGTGGTGCGGCAAGGATCAGGACAGGGTGTCCTTGATGTTCTCGCCGGCCTTCCTGGCCTTGGCCTCAGCCTGGTCGGCCTTGCCCTCGGCCTCGAGACGCTCGTTGGTCGTCGCATCGCCGATGACCTCCTCGGCCTTGCCGGTGAGGTCCTGAGCGGCGTTCTTGGCCTTGTCAGCGATACCCATGTGGTGTTCCTCTCTGTGGTGGTGGATGGGTCGGACGGGTGGTTCGGGGTGACCCGGAGGGGTCAGGTGGTGGCCGCGTTGCGCGGCGGCCGGTGCACCTTGACGCGGTAGCGGACCGGGACGGCACCACCGGTGGCGGTGGCCACCTCGGCGTCGACGGCCGCGAGGTCGCGGCGCAGCTCGGTCAGCGAGGCGTCGTGGCGGGCCGTGACGGTGACCTCGACGACCCCGGCGTCGGTGCCGGAGCCCACGGAGCCGGAGGCCGACTCGGTGGCCAGCCGGGACTCCGCGGCGGCGGCGACGACGTCGGCGAGGGCGCCGAGGCGCAGGCGCAGGCGCCCGTCCTCACCGCTGCCCGGCAGCGAGATGGCCCGGATGCCGACGCGCTGCACGTGCGCCGAGAGCCACGACAGGCCGAGGGCGACGCCACCGGCGAGGAGGAGCAGCCCGACGACGAGGGTCAGGCTGCGGTCGAGCCGCATCGCGGAGCAGGTCATCGCTTGCCTCCCAGGGTCGAGACCTTGACGGACACGCGACGACGTCCTCGTCGTGCGCGAGTGGGTGCTCGTCGGTGTCCTGCGCGAGGCCGTGTCCGCGCTCGTCGGCGTGACGCCCACCCAGATCCGCGTCGGCCTCGAGGAGGACCGCTGCACCTCGGTGGCCGTGCACGTCACTGCGACGTACGGTCGACCGTCGCGCGGGCGGTCGTCGACACGCTCGGCGCGGACACGCTGCCGCCGGAGGGCGTGCCCGTCGAGGTGACCATCGACGACGTCATCGTCTGACGCGCCGCCGAGCGACCGGTGGCGTGAGTCCGGGCTCCGGCGGTGGTGCCGTTCCTGGCGCCGGACCTGGGGTGATCGCCCCACGTCTCACGCCATCGCGCGCGCCCTGGGTCAGGAGCCCGCGGCCTCGCCGACCGCGTCCTCGGGCTGCCAGACCGGCGGGTCGGCCGGCGTGAGGTCGGGGTCGTCCTCGGCGAAGGTCCGGATGCGGCCGACCTCGGTGTTCGGACCCTCGAAGCGGACGGTGACCCGCCCGACCCCGCTGCCCTGCACCCAGCCCCGGCCGTGCTCGACGTGCTCGACGTCCTGGCCCGGGCGCCACGGCGAGCGCGGCGCCGGCTGGTCCGCGGCCGGCGCCTCGTCCCCCGGGCCCGCCGGCTCCTCGACCGGCAGCACGCCCCCGCCGGCGTCCGGCCGGACGAACTCGTCGTCGTCCTCGACCGTGCCCGTGCGCACCGGGCCCGGCCGGTCGTCGAGGAGTCCGTCGAGCAGGTCCGGCTGCGTGTAGAGCGAGAGGCCCGAGACGCCGACGCCGAGCAGCCGCAGGCCGTCCGTGACGTCGAGGCCGTCGAGCAGGCGCAGCGCCTGCCGCAGGACCACCGCGTCGGCGTCGGTCGGCTGGTCGAGGGTCGTCGAGCGGGTCAGTGTGCTGAAGTCGTGGCGTCGCGCCTTGAGGACCACGGTCCGCCCCGAGAGCCCGTCGGCGCGCAGCCGCTCGCCGACCCGGTCGGTCAGCCGGCGCACGTGCTCCGCGAGCCGGACCCGGTCGGTCACGTCGGTCTCGAACGTCGACTCGGCCGACACCGACTTCGCCGCGCGCTCGGTGACGACCTCGCGGTCGTCCTCGCCGCGCGCGAACGCGTGCAGCTGCGTGCCGTGCGCCTTGCCGAGCAGCGCGACGACCTCGTCGAGGTCGAGCGCGGCGAGTCGCCCCACCGTCGCGATGCCGTGCGCCGTCAGCCGCGCCGCCGTCGCCGGGCCGACCCCGGGGATGGCGCGCACCGCCATCGGGGCCAGGCGCTCGGCCTCCTCGCCGGGCGGCACGACGATCTGGCCGTCGGGCTTGGCGAGGTCGGAGTGGATCTTCGCGACGAGCTTGCTCGTGCCGGCGCCCACCGACGCGGTGAGCCCGGTCCGGGCGTGGATCCGGGCGCGCAGCCCCTCGACCAGCTCGCCGACCAGCCCGACGTCGGCCTGCGGGTGCTGCGGGGTGAGGTCGAGGTAGGCCTCGTCGATGGACACCTGCTCGACGAGGGGCGTCAGCTCGCGGACGAGGTCCATCACGGCGTGCGAGGCGTCGCGGTAGGCCTCGAAGCGGGGGCTGAGGAAGGCGGCGTTCGGGCAGCGGCGGCGGGCCTCGGCGGTCGGCATCGCCGAGCGGATGCCGAAGACGCGCGCCTCGTACGACGCGGTCGACACGACGCCGCGACCGCGGACCCCGCCGACGACGACCGGCTTGCCGCGCAGCGACGGCTTGTGGAGCTGCTCGACGGCCGTGAAGAACGCGTCGAGGTCCAGGTGGAGGATCACCGGACGCGCGCGCACGCCCCCAGTCTGCCTCCGCCCACCGACCCCGCCCGGTCGGCCCGTGAGGGCCGCGGGCTCAGCCCCGGGCGAGGCGCTTCTGGCGGCGGGAGTCGCCGGCGTAGAGCGCCCACGCCATGAGCGCCGGCTGGAAGGCGAGCCGGGCCAGGCGCTTCTCGTCGGTGTCGAGGCCGAAGCCGTCCTTGCGCTCGAGCCACTGCGCGACGTTGCCCGGGAAGACCCCGAGGAAGAACAGCGCGCCGACCCGCCCCATCCGCGCCCGCGACGGCTGGCGCCACGTGAGGAGCGTCGCCGCCCCGAGGGCGATCTCGGCGTAGCCGGACCACACGACGACGTCGTCCGGGTCGAAGGGCATCCACTCTGGGACCTGCGCCTGGAACTCCTCGCGCTTGCTCGTGAGGTGCGCGGTGCCGGCCCCGACGAGCACGGCGCCGAGAGCCACCTTGCCCAGCGCGCGCAGGGCGCGGCCGGTCTTCTCGCGGCGGGTCGGGGTCTCGTCGTGGTGCGTCATCCCCCCAGTGTGTTGGGTCGGCGGCCCCCACGGGGGAGTCGGTGACTGTGGCATCGTTCTCCACGCGATCTCCCCACGTCCTGCGCCCGTTGCACCCACGGACGCACCGACCCGGCGGTGAGGATGGGGGCATGGTTCCGGGGGAGGACGAGAAGGGGGCGCCGCCGCGCGACACGACCGTCGTCGGGTGGCTTGTGCTCGTCGGTGGTCTGCTGTGGATGCTCTCCGTGGGATGGCGGGCCGACGTCTACTGGGGCTTCTTCCTCGCCGAGCCGTCGTGCCTCACCGCGGGCACCTGCACCCGGGAGGACCTCGGGCAGCACCAGCAGGAGGCCTGGGCCGCCCTGGGTCCGCCGACCCTGCTCGCGATGGCCGGGGCGGCCCTCGTCCTCGGTGGACTCGTGGACGCGGGCCGGCGGCTCGTCGACCGCGAGCGCGGTGCCTGGTGGCTGCTGCACCGCGCCGTCTTCGTCACCGTCGGGGTGGGCGTCGTCGCGGCCATCCCCCTGGCCGGCGCGACCGTGGTCTCCCCGCCGCTGGGGGCCGCCGGGCTGGCCGTCGTCCTCGCCCTGCTGGGGGTCGCCCTGCACGCCGCCCTGCGGCCCCGACGTCCTCGGCCGGGTCCGGGGGTCAGCGAGGAGCGGACCACGCGCTGAGCGACGCCGACGGGCACCTTGCCCGAGGCCGTCTGCCCGACCGGCCGTCCGTGCCGAGGGGACGGCGCGGTCTCCACGAGATCTCCACACCGTCCGCCGGCTCGCGTCACACCCTCGCCGTGGACGTCCTGCACGATGAGGTCATGACCGGGGGGCGAGGGGTGTGGGTCGCGGGTGTCGTCGCCGCGTTGCTGACGACCTCCGGGTGCTCGGCAGCGGTGTCGCACACGATCGACGGGCTCGCGCTCGACACCCTGACGCACGGGCTCGACCATGCGCTCGCCGGGCTCGAGGTCCGCAGCAGCGCGCAGGTCGAGGCGCTCGTCCGGGAGGCGCGGCCCTCCGTCGTCGTCCCGGAGCGCACGGACAGCGGCGTGGGACAGGTCGAGTACGCGACCTACGGCGAGCGCGAGGGCGGACGGGCCGCCGCCGGGGCGGTCCCGGTCGTCGTGTGGCACCGCACCGCGGGAGGCGGGCCGTTCGTCGACGACGGCGGTGCGTGGCACGTCGTCTGCGCCCGCCTGTCCGTCGACCGTTCCCGCACGGCCTTCACCGCGGAGCCGGTCGGCTGCCCCGACGGCGTCACCCCCGAGCCCGTGCAGCCCGTCGGCGACGACCCGGCCCCCCACCTGGACCTCGACCCTCCGGACGCGGGGGAGCTCGTCACCGGTTCGCCACCACGGCGAGGGAGTCCGGGCGCGTCGCTGCGACCCACGTCCCGGGGCGAGGCGGACCCCTGCGCCGACGACGACCTCGACCTCGCCCTCGGCCCGCCGCAGCGCCTCACGGGCGTGGACGCCGTGCCCCTCCTCGTGGTCAACACCGGCCCCCTCGCGTGCCGCCTCGCCGCACCGACCGGGCTGGTGCTCACCCGCGACGGCGAGGACGTGCCCCTGCGCACCACCCCGTCGCGTGGCGAGGTCGTCCTCGCGCCCCGGGAGTCGGCCTCCGCCCTCGTCACGTGGCGACCGGTCCAGGGCATCGACGGGGCCGCCGCCCAGCGGCTCTCGGTCCTCGGGCCGGCCGGGCCCGACCCCCTCCCGGTCCGGCTCGCGTCCTCCGCGGGGACCGGCGTCCCGACCGTCGACCCCGGCGCCGAGGTCACGCTCTCGCCGTGGGAGCGCCGGGGCTACGGAGCCGGGAGCGGGGAGGAGCCCGTGCGTCCGGACGTCGCGCCCCGCTGCCGGCCCGAGGAGCTCGCCGTGACGAGCGATCGCCCGGACGCCGGCTCCGGTCGGCCGCTCCCTCCGTCGGTGCGGGCCCACCTGACCGCCGTCACACCCTGCCTGCTCGTTCCCGGCGTCTCCGCCCTCCCCGACGGCGTGCCGGACGCGGTCGAGGGACCGCCCGTGCTGCTCGCGCCGGGGGAGGCGGTCGACGTCACCACCGCGACCGCCGGCCCGGACCGTCCGGGCGAGGTCCTCGTGGCCGACCGGTGGGTGGCGGTCGAGGACGCGCCCTGAGCGTGGTGAAGCCCTCGTCCGCTCCTCCTGACAACCGGGTTACCGGTCGGTACGGTGGCCGGGTGCAGCGGCCCGACCTCACCGTCCTCGCCATCCCCGCCTTCGTCGGTGCGATGGCCGCCGAGTACTGGTGGCAGAAGCGCCACCCCGCCCCGGCCGGGACGACGCGCGCCGGCGACTACGAGCTCGCCGACACGGTCGCGAGCCTGACGATGGGCGTCGGCAGCCTCCTCGCCCCGTTCGTCGCGAAGCGCCTCCTCGACCCCGTGACGCCGGGGAAGGGCCGCGGCGCCCGCTGGCTGATGGGCACCGCCGTCGCCGCGAGCGCCGCCACCACCGTCCTCGACGTCGTACGCCGGCACCGGGCCGAGGGCGGCCTGCCGCCGGCGGGCAGCATCCCGGAGGAGGCCCGGCAGGTGCGCCGGACCGACGTCCCCCCGAGTGCCGACCCCGACGCCGTCCCCGCCCTGCGCCGCGTCACCGGCGGGATGGCCGTGGCCGCGGTCGCGTCGACGGCGCTGACGGTGGCGACGACCTGGTCGGCGCTGACGAGCGGCGAGAAGCTCTTCGCCCGCACCGGCCGCGACCTCGGCACCGGCCTGCTCGCCAACACGGTCGCGCTGCTCGGCTGGGACGCCATCTACTACTGGAACCACCGCTTCAACCACGAGAGCCGCTGGCTCTGGGCGATGCACGTCGTGCACCACAGCAGCGAGCGCTACAACCTCTCGACAGCGCTGCGGCAGCCCGTCGCCGAGGGCGTGACGATGAGCGTCCCCTACGGCCTGCTCGCGCTCGCCGGGGTGCGGCCGAGCGTCATCGAGAACGCCCGCGCGCTCAACCTCATCTACCAGTTCTGGATCCACACCGAGGCGGTCCGCTCCATCGGGTGGCTCGAGAAGGTCCTCAACACGCCCTCGCACCACCGGGTCCACCACGGGTCCAACTCGCGCTACCTCGACCGCAACCACGGCAGCATCCTCATCGTGTGGGACAAGCTGTTCGGCACGTTCGAGGAGGAGGACGAGCCGGTCGTCTACGGGCTGACGAAGAACATCGACACCTACGACCCGGCAGTCATCGCGACCCACGAGTGGCGCGACATCGCCCGCGACGTCGCGGGGTCGCAGACCTGGCGTGACCGGTGGTCGTTCTTGCTGCGCGGCCCGGGGTGGGCGTACGAACGCCACCGGGCCCTCGCCGCGGCGCGCGACCCGGCGATGGAGCCCGCGCCGCCCGCCCCCGTGGCCGCCTGAACGACCACCCCGGGCGGGCCGGCGCCGGGCTCAGAACGCGTACGAGCCGAACCGGCCCCAGGCGACGAACGCCGCGAGGAGCAGCAGCACGACGTTGACGGCGATCATCGGCGTCTCGCCGCGACGGGCGTGGACGACGGCCGCACCCACCATCGTCAGCGCGAGCCCCGTCGCCGCCAGCGGCACGAGGACCGGCGCGATGCCGGTGACGGCGGGCAGGACGAGGCCGAGGGCGCCGAGCACCTCGACGACGCCGATGCCCTTGACGGCGCCGGCCGAGAAGTCCTCGACCCAGCCGAGGCCCGACTCGGCGAGCGCCGCCTTCGGGCGGGAGAGCTTCATGGCGCCGGCGGCGAGGAACGCGAGGGCGAGCACGACGGCGACGACCCAGAGCACGATGTTCACGGGGACCTCCAGTGGGGGTGGTTTCAGTTCATGCGTGAACTCGTGACGAACCGGGTCCAGGCCGCGCTCGTCGCCCGGGACGCCGGCCTCGGCGACCCCTGATCCACGCCCCGGTCATCCCACGAACGTGTGTGGAGAACGTCGGTCTCGCCGCAGTCGGTCTCGCCGCAGGGGCCTCACACACGTTCGCGGCGGATCCTGGCCCCCGGAACGAGCGCGACCCCGACCAGAACCTGGTCGGGGTCGTCCTCGTGCTGTGCGCAAGGGGGGATTTGAACCCCCACGCCCGTAAGGACACTGCCACCTGAAGACAGCGCGTCTGCCGTTCCGCCACTTGCGCGTGGTGCTCGGATGAGCCGTCCCAGTGTGCCCGATGGATGCCCGATCGACCAAAGCGACCCCCGGAGCGGCCTGCTCAGGACATCGGCTCGGCCTCGGTCTCGGGGCGGGCGGGCCGGCCCCGGTTGCCCCGCGAGCGCAGCCGCACGCCGGGCAGGCCGGGCGCGGGGATGCGCGGCACGTCGCCCTCGTAGCCCTCGACCCGGCCGAAGCGGCCCGCCGACCCGTCGGCGCCGGCCTCCCACGCCTCGCGGGCGGCGACGACCTCGTCGTGCGAGCGCCCGACGAAGTTCCACCACATGACGATCTCCTCGCCGAAGGGCTCACCGGCCAGGACGAGGACGCGGGCGCCCTCGCCCCCCGCCGTCAGCACGAGCGACCGCCCGTCCCTGACCCCGTCGCCGTCCGCCGAGGCCGCCTCCACGACGCCCAGCTCGGTCGCGGCCACCGGTGCACCGGCGAAGTCCACGGACCCACGGTCGACGAGCACCCCGACCTCGAACTCGTCCGGCACCGGCAGGACCACCGAGGCCCCGGCCTCGAGCACGATCTCGACCCCGAGCAGCGCGGTCTCGACCCGCACGGGCGAGCGCGAGCCCCACAGCGACCCGACGAACACACGGGCCTCGACCCCGGGCGCGGGATGCACCGTCTCCGGCACGTGGTGCTCGAACCGCGGCTCGACCGACGCGGCGGCCGACGGCAGCACGACCCACAGCTGTGCGCCGTGCAGCACGCGCGTGCCGGCGGTCGACACCTCCGAGTGCGAGATGCCCCGTCCGGCCGTCATGAGGTTGACCTCGCCCGGACGGACGACCGCGACCGTGCCGAGGGAGTCGCGGTGCTCGACCTCGCCGGAGAACAGCCACGAGACGGTGGCGAGGCCGCAGTGGGGGTGCGGCGCGACGTCCATCCCGCCGCTGACCGAGACGTCGTCGGGCCCGTAGTGGTCGGCGAAGCACCACGCCCCGACGAACGAGCGCTCCTTGGCCGGCAGGGTGCGCCGCACCGTCATCGCGCGCGGCCCCCCGAGCGGCACCTCGCGCGGTCTCAGCGTCTGCACCCGGTCCACCATGGGTCCACGCTAGCCAGCCGACCGTCCCGACGCGCCTCGCGCGCGGGCGCACGCGTTCAGGGCGCGTCCAGCCCCGGCGGATAGGCTGGAGCGACGTCTGCCGGCCCGTGACCGACGAGGAGGTGCGCCGTGGGACTGCTCGACCGCCTCGAGGCGGGCATCGAACGTGCCGTCCAGGGCACCTTCGCCAAGCACCTGCGCTCGGCCGTGCACCCCGTCGAGATCGCGAGCAACATGCGCCGCGCGATGGACGACCGCGCCGTCACCTCCTCGGGCCGCGCGATCGTCCCCAACGTCTTCGTCATCGAGCTGAGCCCCGGTGACTTCGACCGGCTCCAGCCCGACCTCACGAGCGTCGAGGAGGACCTCGTCGCCGCCGCCGAGGAGCACTGCGACGGCCAGCACTACCAGCCCGCCGGGCCGTTCGACATCGTCTTCGAGGAGCACGACGACCTCGAGACCGGGGTCTTCCGGCTGCGCCCGAGCAAGGCCTCGCGCCCCCGCGCCACGGGGCACACCGGCCAGCACCAGCGCCCCCCGGCCCCGCCCGCCGCTCCCGCCACGCCCGCAGCAGCCGCCGCCGCGCCGGCTCCCGCTGCCGCCGAGGCCGACGACCTCCCGACCCGCCCGAACCAGCAGCAGGCCCCGCCGGCCCGCCCGCGCCGCGTCAACCCGGCCGACCGTCCGTGGCTCGACGTCGACGGCGAGCGCTACCCCCTGATGGGCGCGATGACGATCCTCGGCCGCGACGACAGCGCCGACATCATCCTCGACGACCCCGGCATCTCACGTCGGCACAGCGAGCTGCGCGTGACCACCGACGGCCCGCACTTCGTGACGACGATCCGCGACCTCGGCTCGACCAACGGCACGTTCGTCAATGGCGAGCGCATCACGAGCACGCACCTGTCCGACGGCGACCGCGTCACCGTCGGCCGCACCTCCGTCTCCTTCCGCGCCGGGCGGCGGTGACCCCGCGATGCTGAGCGAGCTGACCCTCACCGTGCTCCGGCTCGGGCTGCTGGTCGCCCTGTGGGCGTTCGTCTTCGCGGTCGTCGGGGTCCTGCGCGGCGACCTCTACGGCACCCGCGTCCGCAAGCGCGCGGGCACGACACCGGCCAAGGGCAACCCCGCCCCGCGCGCCCCGCGCCGCGAGCGCACCCCCAAGCCGCCGAAGGCGTCCAAGGGCCCGACCCGCCTCGTCGTCACCGCCGGCCCGCTCTCCGGCACGACGCTGCCGCTGCGCTCCTCGGGCACGCTCGTCGGCCGCAGCCCCGAGTGCGCCCTCGTCCTCGACGACGACTACGCGTCCGGCCGGCACGCCCGCATCTTCGAGGGCGACGACGGCCGCTGGATGGTCGAGGACCTGCGCTCCACGAACGGCACCTACCTCGGGGCGACGCGCCTGACCGAGCCGCGCGAGGTCGCGGCCGGCAGCGTGCTGCGCATCGGCCAGACGACGCTCGAGCTGCAGAGGTAGCCGATGCCGTTCGCCTTCCACTACGCGGCGCGCTCCGACGTCGGCATGGTGCGGTCCAACAACGAGGACTCGGGCTACGCCGGCCCCCACCTCCTCGCGATGGCCGACGGGATGGGCGGGCACGCCGGCGGCGACGTCGCGAGCTCGACCGTCGTCGCGGCCCTCGTCGACCTCGACGGCCAGTCGTTGTCCGGGCGGGACGCGAGCCAGGCGCTGCTCGACCGCATCCGCGAGGCCAACCGCGAGATCGGGACGGCGATCGACGACGACCCGCGCCTGGACGGGATGGGCACGACGCTCATCGCGATGCTGCGCACCGGCGACCGGATCGCGTTGGCGCACATCGGCGACTCGCGCGCGTTCCTGCTGCGCGACGGCGAGGTCACGCAGGTGACCAAGGACCACTCGTTCGTGCAGAACCTCGTCGACGAGGGACGCATCACCGCCGACGAGGCGAAGACCCACCCGCAGCGCTCGCTCGTCACCCGCGTGCTCACCGGCAGCGACGAGGACGAGCCCGACCTCGTCGTGCGCCAGGGCCGCGCCGGCGACCGCTACCTCATCGCCTCCGACGGCCTCACCGACTACGTGGCGCGCGAGACCGTCGACGACGTCCTGCGCGAGACCCGCGACCCCGGCGAGTGTGCCGAGCGGCTCGTCGGGCTCGCCCTGCGCGCCGGTGCCCCCGACAACGTGACCGTCATCGTCGGCGACCTCGTCGACATCGCGAAGGTCGACGCCCCGCCCACCCAGCCGCAGGTCGTCGGCGCCGCGGCCGAGCGCCGCCGCGGCACGCGCCCGGTGCCGGTCACCCCGGCCGAGAAGGCCGCCGCGCTGAGCAAGGCGGCCACCGGCGGGGACGACGACACCGACGACGACGGCGTCACCCTCGCCGAGGAGGGCCCGCGCACCCGCCGCGGCACGGTGCTGCGCGTCGTCGCGGCCCTCGTCGTCGCCGCGGTCGTCGTCGCCGGCGGCTCCTACGCGGCCTACGCGTGGTCGCAGCAGCAGTACTACCTCGGCGAGCAGGACGGCGTCGTCACGGTCTTCCGCGGGGTCGACCAGGACCTCGGCCCGATCTCGCTGCACTCCCCGGAGTACGCGACGACCATCCCCGTCGACGAGCTGCCCGACTCCTACCAGCAGAACATCGAGGCCGGCATCGAGGCGAGCAGCCGGGCCGACGCCGACGCACGCGTCACCGAGCTGCGCCTGCAGGCCGAGGCGTGCCGCTACGCCCGCAGCCAGGGCGACGAGTGCCGCACGGTCCAGCCCGGATGGACACCGCCGAGCCCCAGCGCGTCCCCGTCGGCGTCCCCCTCCGGGTCCGCCTCCCCGTCGCCGTCCGCGTCCCCGTCGGCGTCGTCCAGCGGCCTGCCGTCGCTCTCGACCACGTCCACCCCGACCGTCCCGCCGCCGGCATGAGCACCGTCTCGTCCGTCGCGCCGCGCTCCGGCCGCACCACCGAGCTCGTCCTCGTGCTCGGGGCGGTCGGCATCGTCGGGCTCGCCTACGTCAACCTCGGCCTGGCCACGACCGGCACGGTGCCACCGGGCCTCGCTGCGCTCGGGCTCGGCTACCTCGGTGTGTCGCTGGCCTTCCACGTCGTGCTGCGCTGGCGGGCGAAGTACGCCGACCCGCTGCTCCTGCCGATCGTCACGCTGCTCAACGGCCTCGGTCTCGTGATGATCCACCGCGTCGACATCGCCCGCGGCCGCGACATCGCCGACGGGGTGGCGCTGCGCCAGCTGATGTGGAGCGCGCTGGCCGTCGCGATCGCCGCGGCGGTGCTCGTCGTGCTGCGCGACCACCGCATCCTGCGCCGTTACACCTACGTCGCGGGGGTCGCCGGCTTCTCGCTGCTCCTGCTGCCGCTGCTGCCGGTCATCGGCACCTCCGAGTTCGGCTCGCGCATCTGGATCCGGCTGGGGCCGTTCTCGTTCCAGCCGGGTGAGATCGCCAAGATCTCGCTCGCGGTGTTCTTCGCGGGCTACCTCGTGCAGACGCGAGACGCGCTGTCGGTCGCCGGCCGCAAGATCCTCGGCCTCACGCTCCCGCGCGCCCGCGACCTCGGGCCGATCCTCATCGCGTGGCTCGCGAGCCTGAGCGTGCTCGTCTTCGAGCGCGACCTCGGCTCGTCGCTGCTCTTCTTCGGCCTCTTCGTCGCGATGCTCTACGTCGCCACCGAGCGGGTGTCGTGGATCGCGATCGGCCTCGGGCTCTTCGGGGCCGGCGCGTACGTCGCCTACCTCGCGTTCGCGCACGTCCAGGTCCGGGTCCTGCTGTGGCTGCACACCTTCAGCCCCGAGGCGCTGCAGACCTCCGACCAGCTCGCCAAGGGCCTCATGGGGATGGCCGCCGGCGGGATGGTCGGCACCGGCCTCGGCCGCGGGCGCCCTGACCTGACCTACCTCGCGGAGTCGGACTTCATCATCCCGAGCTTCGGCGAGGAGCTCGGGCTCGTCGGGCTCTTCGCGATCCTCGTGCTCTACGCGCTGCTCGTCGAGCGCGGCCTGCGCACCTCGCTCGGCACGCGTGACGGCTTCGGCAAGCTGCTCGCCGCCGGCCTCTCGTTCTCGCTCGCCCTCCAGTGCTTCGTCGTCGTCGGCGGCGTCACGCGGGTCATCCCGCTGACCGGTCTCACGGCCCCCTTCCTCTCCTCGGGCGGCTCCTCGCTGCTCGCCAACTGGACGTTGCTCGCCATCCTGCTGCGCATCTCGGACCACGCCCGCCGCCCGCTGCCCGACGAGTCCGCGCAGAGCGCGGTCGGCGAGGCCCGCACCGAGGTGGTGAAGCTGTCGTGAACGCCCCCGTCCGCCGCCTCTCCTTCCTCGTCGCCGGTCTCTTCGCGGCGCTGCTCGTCTCGACGACGCTCATCCAGTACGTGTTCGCCGCCGACCTCAACGGTCGCCCGGACAACCGCCGGACGCTGCTCGCGACGTACGCCCGCGAGCGCGGCGAGATCCTCGTCGGGCAGACCCCGATCGCGAAGTCGGTGCCGACCGACGACGAGTTCAAGTTCCAGCGCACCTACGACGCCGCCGACCTCTTCGCGCACGTCACCGGCTTCTACTCCTTCTACGGCGCGGTCGGCGGGCTCGAGCAGTCCGAGAACGAGCTGCTGTCGGGCTCGAGCGACAAGCTCTTCTACCGGCGCATCTCCGACCTCTTCACCGGACGCCGGCCGCAGGGCGCCACCGTCGAGACCACGCTCGACGCCGCCGTCCAGAAGGCCGCGTCCGACGGCATCGGCGATGCGCGCGGCGCCGCGGTGGCCCTCGACCCCAAGACCGGCGCGATCCTCGCGCTCGTCAGCCGCCCCTCGTTCGACCCCAACACGCTGGCCGGTCACGACCTCGGCAAGGTCGACGCCAACTACCAGTCGCTGCTCAAGGCGGACGGCCGGCCGCTCGTCGACCGCGCCATCGCCGGCGACCTCTACCCGCCCGGGTCGGTCTTCAAGGTCGTCACCGCGGCGGCCGCGCTGACCAGCGGCAAGTACACGGCCGACTCCGAGCTGCCCGGCGGCGCCTCGCTCGACCTGCCCCTCACCGACACCGACCTGCCCAACCACGGCAACGTGCCGTGCAGCCCGTCCGGCCGGATCACGCTCAAGCAGGCCCTCGTCGTCTCGTGCAACCCCGCCTTCGGTGAGGCCGGCATGGAGATCGGCGCCGACGCGCTGCGCGAGCAGGCCGCGAAGTTCGGCTTCGGCGACGCGCTGACCGTCCCGATGCGGGTGACGCCGAGCAGCGTCCCCGCCGAGATGAACGAGCCGCAGCTCGCGCAGGCCTCGATCGGTCAGTACGACGTCCGCGTCACCCCGATGCAGATGGCGATGGTCGCGGCCGGCATCGCGAACAAGGGCGTCGTCATGAAGCCCTACCTCGTGCAGTCCGTCATCGGCTCGGACCTGTCGGTCATCGAGTCGGCCGACCCGACCGAGCTGTCGGAGGCCGTGACCCCCGAGGTCGCCGCGACCCTCACGGACATGATGGTCGGTGTCGTGCAGGAGGGCTCGGGCACGCGGGCGCAGATCCAGGGCGTGTCGGTGGCGGGCAAGACCGGCACCGCGGAGCACGGCACCGGCCGGCGCGCGCACGCCTGGTTCATCTCGTTCGCCCCGGCGGACGACCCGAAGATCGCCGTCGCGGTCGTCGTCGAGGACGGCGGGACGGCCAACAGCGAGACCGGCGGTGGTGCGGTCGCCGCACCCATCGCGAAGGCGATGATGGAAGCACGGCTGAGCGAATGAGGAAGGCACGACATGGTTGACGTCCCGAAGCTGCTCGGCGGCCGGTACGAGGTCGGTGAGCTCCTCGGTCGCGGCGGCATGGCGGAGGTCCACCGAGGGTTCGACACGCGGCTCGGCCGCTCCGTCGCCATCAAGATGCTCCGCAGCGACCTCGCGCGCGACGCCACGTTCATCACCCGGTTCCGCCGCGAGGCGCAGTCGGCGGCCGCGCTCAACCACGCCTCGATCGTCGCGGTGTACGACCACGGCGAGGACCACCTGCACACCGAGTCCGGTGGGGCGCAGGTCAACATCCCCTACATCGTCATGGAGTTCGTCGACGGGCGGACGCTGCGCGAGGAGCTGACCGAGAAGGGGCAGCTCGACGAGACCGAGGCCGTGCGGGTCACCGAGGGCGTCCTCGACGCGCTGGCCTACAGCCACCGGCAGGGCATCGTCCACCGCGACATCAAGCCGGCCAACGTCATGGTCGCGGCCGACGGCTCGGTCAAGGTCATGGACTTCGGGATCGCCCGGGCGATGGCCGACGCGAACGCCACCGTCACCGCCACGCAGGCCGTCATCGGCACCGCGCAGTACCTCTCGCCGGAGCAGGCGCAGGGCCAGACGGTCGACGCACGCTCGGACCTGTACTCCGCCGGCTGCATGCTCTTCGAGCTGGTCACCGGCCGGCCGCCGTTCCAGGGCGACAGCCCGGTCGCCATCGCCTACCAGCACGTCGGCGAGGCCCCGGTGCCGCCGTCGCGGTTCGCCGAGGGGATCTCGGCCGACCTCGACGCCGTCGTGCTCCACGCGCTCGAGAAGCCGCGCGAGGACCGCTACCAGGACGCCGACGAGTTCCGCGCCGACCTCCAGGCCGTCCGGCTCGGGCGTCCCGTGAGCATCGCCGCCCGCTCGTCGGCCGCGGCGTTGGCCGGCGCCGCGGCGGCCGGGGTCACCGAGGCCCTGCCGGCCTCCTCGACCGCGCTCACCGACCGCACCGCCGCATGGGACGCCCCGTTCGTCACCCCGCCCGCCGACGACGAGCCGCTGACCCGCCGCGAGGTGATGGAGGAGGAGCGCAAGAAGCGCAACCCGGCCGCGGCCATCCTCCTCGTCGTCGCGGTGCTCGCCGCGCTCGGGCTACTCGTGTTCGGCCTCGTGAACTACCTCGGCGAGTCCGACACGCCACCGCAGGTGCAGGTGCCGTCGGTCGTCGACGCCCCGCAGGACGCCGCGACCGCCACGCTGACCGGCGCCGGCTTCCGCGTCGAGTCGATGGTCGCCGCCTCCGACACGGTCGACGAGGGCAACGTCATCTCGCAGACCCCCGAGGGCGGCACCCGCGTCGACCGGGGCTCGACGGTGCGCATCACCGTCTCCGGCGGGCCCGACAACGTCGAGGTGCCGGACCTGGCCGGGCGCTCGCTCGACGAGGCCCGCGGCATCCTCTCCGACCTCGGGCTGACGCTCGGGACCGTCGACGAGGTCAACGACGCGAACACCGCGGAGAACGTCATCATCTCCTCCGACCCCGGCTCGCAGGTCGCGGTCAAGCCCGGGACGCGGATCAACGTGACGGTCGGCACCGGCCAGGTCGAGGTGCCGAACGTCGTGGGGATGAGCCAGAACGAGGCCCAGAGCGCCCTCGCCGATGCCAACCTCAAGGTCGAGACCTCGTACGAGCAGACCGACCAAGCGGCCGAGGGCGACGTCATCAGCCAGGACCCGAAGGGCAAGCAGGCGGTCGACACCGGCTCGACGGTGAAGATCGTCGTCGCCCAGAAGGCCGCGCCGACGCCCACCCCGACCCCGACGCCGACCCCCACCCCGTCGGAGTCGCCCACCGAGACCCCGTCGCCGAGCCCCTCCCCGAGCTGACCGCCTCGACCTCGCCCAGCCGGGCCGTCTCGCCCTGCCGGTGAGATCTCGCCGTGCCGCCCTGCCACAGCACCCCGGCACAGCGAGACCACCGCGGCCAGGCGAGATCACCCCGAGACGCCGAGGCGACCGCGCCCAGGAGGCCCGGGAGATATGTACCTCTCCCAGGATCCTGCCTCCCCGGAAGGATTACCTTGCGCCCGGCAAGGTTTCCCTTCCACCCCGCAAGGGATCCCTTCCCGACGCAACCATGCGGTCGTCCCCGCAAGGTAAACCTTCCGCGGTGCAAGGAAGTGGTTGCGCGGGGCAAGGTAAACCTTCCGCGGCGCATGGAGTCCGGGGACACCTACCTCCGCCCCCGGCTCTCAGGAGACCCGAACCGGGCGCCGGGCGCTCGACGCTCGCTACCAGAGCGCAGACGCCGAACGCCCGCGCGCCGCCCTCCTCAGGTCGCGGCCACCATCCGCGCGACCCCCGCCGCGTCGTGCACGAGCGGCGACAGCCCCTCCGCGCGCGACACCGCATCCGCCATCCCCGCGATGCGCAGCCAGTTGGCCAGCATGAGGTGCCCGCCCTCGGTGAGCACCGACTCGGGGTGGAACTGCACCCCGTGCAGCGGCAGGGTCGCGTGCCGCACGGCCATGACGATCCCCGACTCGGTGTGCCCGTTCGGCACGAGCGACTCCGGCATCGTCGCGGGGTCGATGGTCAGCGAGTGGTAGCGCGTCGCCGTGAACGGCTGCGGCACGCCGGCCAGCACCCCGGACCCGTCGTGCAGCACGCTCGAGGTCTTGCCGTGCAGCAGCTCCGGCGCCCGCCCCACCGTCGCGCCCATGACCACGCCCAGCGCCTGGTGCCCGAGGCACACCCCGAGCATCGGCTGCGCCCGCTCGGCGCACGCCTCGATCATCGCCATCGAGACGCCGGCCTCCTCGGGAGTCCCCGGCCCCGGCGAGACGAGCACCCCGTCGAAGCCGGCGCCGTCGGCCGGCGACACGGCGTCGTTGCGGACGACCTCGCACTCGGCGCCGATCTGCTCGAGGTAGCCGACGATCGTGAAGACGAAGCTGTCGTAGTTGTCGACGACGAGGACGTGGGTCATCCCCCTATGGTGCCCCGCCCGGCCGCGCCGCCCCAGCCCGGTCCGCCCCGGGTCCGCGCCCCGCCCCGGCCGCCGGGCACACCCACCACTCACCCCACCGTGTTGTCGTTGAAGGGCAGCACCTCGGCGAGCGCCGGGAACCCCCACTCGAAGAGCACGGCGACGACCGCCGCCACCAGCACGACGCACACGAGCGCCCGCACCCACGCGGGCCCGGGCAGCGATCGCCACAGCGCTGCGTACATCCGCCTACCCCTTCACCGTCGACCAGTCGGCCAGCCGCCACTGCGCCCGCGGCACGGCCTCGACGAGGCGACCGTGCGTCACGAACCGCTCCGTCGCGCTGTACTTCGGGTGGCAGGAGGTCATCGTGATCATCCGCTCCGTCGGCTTCGCCCCGGGCGAGTCCGGCACCGGCGCGATGACCTCGGTCTGCCACGGCCGGACGATCTCACGCCCGGTGATCTCGTAGACGTACACGGTGGGCGCGGTCTCGACGATGACGCGGTCGCCGTCGCGCAGCGTGTCGATCTCGTGGAAGGGCCGCCCGTACGTCGTCCGGTGGCCCGCGACCGCGAAGTTGCCCACGGCTCCCGGCGACGCCGACCCTTCGTAGTGCCCGACCCCGAGGGCCAGCACCGGACGCCCGACACCCTCGATGACCGGCCGCGCGAAGTCCGCCCCGAACCGCGGGATGCGGATGACCGCGAACGCGTCGGCCTCGCCCAGCTCCGGGAACGCGTCGTGCAGCGCGGCGCCCGCGTCACGCCCCGACGCGAACCCCTCGTCGAGCGCCCGCACGATCTGCTCCTGGGAGCGGTTGCTCGTGACGTCGGTCCACCACAGCTGCCACGCGACGAACAGCAGGACCAGGACGCCCGCCGTGATGAGGAGCTCGCCGACCCAGCCGACGGCGCGACGGATCACGACGTGTCCACCTCGGCGACGGTCGGCGTGATGCTGCCGGCGTACGCGGGCAGGGTCTGGGTGCCGGCGTCCTCGAGGTCGTACCCGAGGCCGAACGCGATGGCGTACTGACGGATGAGGTCGACCGCGCGGTCCTGCTGCAGCCGGGACCGCATCGTCTCGAGGTTCCCGATCGCCGTGACCGTGTAGGGCGGGGAGTAGACGCGGCCCTGGAGGATGAGGGTGTTGCCGACGCAGCGGACGGCGCTCGTCGAGATGATCCGCTGGTCCTGCACCATCATCGCCTCGGCGCCGCCGGCCCACAGGGCGTTGACGACGGCCTCGATGTCCTGCTGGTGGATGACGTAGTCGTCCGGGTCGCCGCCCTCGGGCACCTCGCCGCCGGGCAGCGGGGCGTCGGTCAGGGTGACGCGCAGCGCCGGCCCGCGCACCTCGGTGCGTCCCGCCGCCGTCGCGATCTCGGCGGCCTGGCGCTCGAGCCGCTGGGTCGTGAGGTCGCCGGGGGCCAGCGCGGCGGTCGCGTCCTCGACCTGTGCGCGCAGGGTGTCGACCTTCTCGGCGCGGTCGGCGTTGACGCGGGTCTGCTCGCGGATGAGGTCGGGCAGCCGGGTGTAGCCGGTGCGCAGCTCCTCACCGTCGGAGGCGCGGACGCTGCTCGCGAAGAGGGCGCCGGCGACGAGGGCGGCGACGGGGACCAGCCAGGGCCACGGCGAGGGTCGGTCGACCCGGCCGGCGTGCCGCGAGGACCGCTCGGACCGACCGGCGTGCGTGCCCGGCACCCTGCCTCCCCTCTCCTGACGACGTGGCCTCTACGCTAGGGCACGAGTCTGAACGAACCGGAGGAGTTCCCGTGCCCGAGTCCAAGGGTCGCAAGAAGCCCGCCTACACCCCGCAGCGGACGGCGTCGGCGGCGCAGCAGGGCCCCAACGCGCGCTGGTTCGTCCCGGTAATGCTCACGCTCATGGTGCTCGGCCTGCTGTGGGTCGTCACCTTCTACATCTCGGGTGCCAACCAGTACCCCGTGCCGCAGCTCGGCCGCTGGAACCTCGGCGTCGGCTTCGGCCTCATGCTCTCCGGCTTCCTCATGACGACCCGCTGGCGCTGACCGCCGAGGTCGACGCCGGCGCCGTCCACAGGCACCGCTCCCCGGACCCCGGGGCTCCCACGCGACATGCGTGGTGCAGCCCCGGGGTCCTGTGCATGACCGGCCCGGACTCCCCGTCGTGCACCGCTCGTCCACACCTCGTCCCCAGGTTCTGGAGGTTCGTCCCCAGTTGTCCACAGGGGTTGTCCCCATTGGGGATGAATGACACGCGTGTAATCCACATGGGGACAGCCTGTGGACAAGTGTGCGAACAACGCGTGGATGCGCTGTGGACGCCTGTGGACGACCGGTGGACAGCGCGATGCCCCGGCCACAGCGGCCGGGGCATCGACGAGGTGTTGGGGTGCCGGGTCAGAGGGCGTACTTGGCCACGGCCAGCAGGACGAGGACGACGAACAGGCCACCGAGCGCGGCCCAGTGGATGCGCCGGTCCGGCGGCTGCAGCGGGTCCTTGGCCCGGCCGAGGTAGCCGATGGCCGCCGCGGCGACGGCCCCCGTGATGAGGCCGCCGAGGTGCGCCTGCCACGCGATGCCCGGGATGACGAACCCGATGACCGCGTTGATGCCGATGACGACATACATCCCCGCCGCGGACCGGCCGAGCCGGCGCTGCAGCACGAGGAACGCCCCGAAGAGGCCGAAGACCGCCCCCGAGGCACCGACCGCCGCGGTGAACCACGACTCGTCGGCGAGCGTCGCGACACCGCCGGCCGGCTTCGACGCCAGCAGCAGGATGCCCACCGACCCGCCGAACGCGCTGAGCAGATAGAGGGCGATGTACCGGGCGCGGCCGAGCATCGGCTCGAGGTACTGGCCCATCACGTAGAGGGCGTACATGTTGAACGCGATGTGCGTGAGGCCGCCGTGGGCGAACCCGGAGGTGATGAACCGCCAGGGCTGCGTGTCGCCGACGACGGGCGCGAACGCGATGTCGCGGGTGAGCGAGGGCTGCACGGTCTGCAGCAGGTAGACCGCGACGCAGATGCCGATGATCCAGAACGTCACCAGCGGCCGGCCGTCGGTGACGGCTCCGCCGAAGGTCGTGCGACCCTGCCGGACGGTCTTCGAGGCCTCGCGTACGCAGTCGACGCAGTGGATGCCGACGGCGGCGGGGCGCTGGCACTCGGGGCAGGCGGGGCGTCCGCAGCGCTGGCAGCGGACGTAGGACTCCCGGTCCGGGTGCCGCGGGCAGGTCGGGACCTGGCCCGCGGCCTCCGGCGCTGGGTTCACCGGGGGGATCGGCGGTGGTTCGGACACGTCGGTCTCCCGGGGTGGTGGTGCGTGGTGCTTACTGCTCGATCTCGACGCGCTCGATGACGACGTCGTCGACCGGACGGTCCTGGGCACCGGTGCGGACACCGGCGATCTTGTCGACGACCTCGCGGCTGGCGCCGTCGGCGACCTCGCCGAAGATCGTGTGCTTGCCGTTGAGCCAGGTGGTCGGCGCGACGGTGATGAAGAACTGCGAGCCGTTGGTGCCCTTGCCCATGCGCTTGCCGGCGTTGGCCATCGCGAAGAGGTAGGGGCGGTCGAACTGCTTGTCGGGGTGGACCTCGTCGTCGAAGGTGTACCCGGGGCCGCCCATGCCCTGGCCGAGCGGGCAGCCGCCCTGGATCATGAAGCCGGGGATGATGCGGTGGAAGACGAGGCCGTCGTAGAACGGGGTCGGGTTGGTGCGCCCCGCGTCGTCCTTGTACTCCTGCTCGCCCGTGGCGAGGCCGGTGAAGTTCTTGACGGTCTTCGGCGCCTCGTTGGGGAAGAGCTCGACGACGATCGGGCCGTGGTTGGTGTGCAGCGTTGCCTTCATGCCTCCGATCCTCTCACGCGGGCCTGACGCCGCCGGGTGGGGCGACTCACGGCATCGAGGCTTGTCCTGATGTGCCCCGAGCAGCGCAAACAGGGCAGGATGGACGGAAGAGATGTCCCACACCGAGGAGGACGCGTGTTCCGCAGCAAGAGCAGGACCGACCAGGCCGTGGATGCCGTGACGGATGCCGCCGACCGCGTGAGCGCGGCCTCGCGCGACGCCGCCGAGCGCGCCGCCGACACCGCCCACGACCTGCGCAAGAAGACGAAGTCCGAGATCAAGGACCTCCGCAAGAGCAGCAAGTCCGAGGCGAAGCACCTGCGCAAGCAGGGCAAGAAGGCGAAGAAGGAGGCCGTCGCGCAGTACGCGTCGGCCCGCGACCTGGCCCACGACGCGAACACGTCGGCCCGCGACCTCGCCCACGACGCCACCAAGCAGGCGCACGACTACGCCGACACCGCGCGCGACTACGCCAGCACCGTCGCGCCGAAGGTGCGCGAGGGCCGCGAGCGCGCGCAGGACGCCGCCGAGACCGCGCGCGAGAAGGCCGAGGAGGCGCTCGAGGCGTTGGCTCCCCGCGTCGAGCACGCGAAGAAGAGCGCCGAGCACGCCAAGGAGACCTTCTCCGACGACGTCCTCCCGAAGGTCATGGCGGCCCTGACCGCCATCGCCGCCGGTGCCGCGACCGCGCGCGAGCAGGCCGCCGAGGCCGCCGAGCGCGCCCCCGACGCCTACGCCGTCCTCAAGGGCGACGCCCGCGCGAAGAAGAGCCGCGGCAAGGGTCGCTGGGTGCTCCTCCTCGGCGCGGTCGCCGCCGGCGCCGCCGTCATGGCGTACCGCAAGAGCTCAGAGCGCCCCGACCCGTGGGCGAGCGCCGGCTCGTACACCCCGCCGTCGTCGGCCCCCACCAAGGCGTCCGACGCCGTCGACACCGCCAAGGAGAAGGCGGGCGAGGTGCGCGAGAAGCTCGCCGAGACCGCCGGCGCCGCCGCCGAGCGTGCGTCCGAACTCAAGGACAAGGGCCTCGAGAAGGCCGGCGAGCTCAAGGATGCCGCGGCCTCGAAGGCCGACGACGCCAAGGACGCCGCCGCCGCGAAGGCCGACGAGGTCAAAGACGCCGCGAGCGACGCGGCCGACGAGGCCGCCGCCACCTGGGACGACGCGAAGACCGGCGACTCGACCATCCCGTCGACGACCGGTACCTCCGAGGGCTCCGACCTCTCCACCCCGAACGTCGAGGGCGGCTCGAACGACAAGAGCTGACCGCAGCGCAGACGGACCGGCGCCGGCCGCATCCCCCCGGGGATACGGCCGGCGCCGTCGTGTCCGGACGGGGCGACCCCCTGTCGGCCGCCCTGTCCGGGGATGCGCACGCTCTGGATCGTGCGCCGTGTGCGTCTGTGTGGATGGAGTTGTCCGGCCGGGACGTCCCGGGGCGATGGAGGGGGTCGCGACCAGGTGCCCTCAGCACCCGTCGCGTCACCGTCCCGGGACGTCGGCCGTGTCGGCTCGAAACCCTTCGAGGCACGGCCAGGAGTCGACGAGGCCGAATGTAGACCTGCCGCGCACGCGGGGGAATGGTCCGATCGGGCTACTGTCGAAGGTTGCCGACGGGCTCCGCGGCAAAGCCGATGGTCAGGGCCGTTTCCGCGGTCTCATCACGATTTCACCGGGGTTCGACGACGGTCAGTTCCGCCCACGGGCACCCGGGGATGCCGACAGCCGCATCGGCGACCCGACGCTCGGCACGCTCTGGGTGAACCGGCAGCGAGGGAACGCACTGCACCCCTCGAACGGCCTCCCGTCGGCCTTCCGCCTGCGCACGACGAGGACACCCTGACCGCAGAGCGGACATGGCGCGGAAAGATCGACGATGCTGAGGGGCGACAGCTCGAGGCGCTTGCTCGCGAGCAGCTCAGCAACGAATGCGGACTCCCTGCCCTCGACGCCGATCAAGGTGACGTGCCGCCGCGCTCGGGTCAGCGCGACGTAGAACAAGCGCCGCTCCTCCGCGAAGGGGTAGGGGTCGGTCTCGGCCATGGCCAGGGACATGACCGGGTCGTCGGCGACCTCACTCGGGAAGCCGTACGTGCCGGAGGCGACGTTGGGGAGGATGACGTAGTCGGCTTCGAGCCCCTTGGAGCCGTGGACCGTGCGGAACGTGACCTTGAGCTCGGGGGGCGTCTGCCGGGGGAGTGAGTCGCGGTCGAACCGGTACCGACCGAGCACGTCGACCTCGACCATCCCGGAGCGGCCCGGGGTCACCTCGCCCGTGCGGACCCGCGCCGCAAGATCGTCGAGCACACGCGCGACTGCTTCCGACACCTCGTCGAACCGGCGCACCCGGACCAGGCTGGCCGCCTGTCCGTATGCAGGGTGGGCCGAGGTGACGACCTTGGTCAGCTGACGCGGGTTCCTGGCGACGAACTCGCTGGCGACGTCGCAGATGGACTGCGGCGAGCGGAACGTGGTCTGGAGGCGCAGCGTCTGCCCCTCCCCGAACCACTCGGCGAAGGACGTCATCACGGAGAGGTCGGCTCCGGCGAACCGGTTGACCGACTGCCAGTCATCGCCCACCGCGAGCAGGTAGCGGTGCGGCTGGTCGACGAGCGCCTTGGTGAGTCGAGCGCGCGCCTGGCTGGCGTCCTGTAACTCGTCGACCAGCACGAGCTCGTAGCCCATGTCGATGCCGCCGGACTCGAGGTGGGTCGCCGCCTGGACGAGCATGTCTTCGAAGTCGATGGAGTCGTCCGCTGCGAGCCCGGCCTGCCACTCGTCATGGATGTCCCAGAACAGGTCGAGGAACATCCGAGCCCGGAACCGCTGAACGCTGCAAGGTGCGACCTCGAGCCTGCGTTCGAGGTCGGCACGACTCAGCGAGTTCGACTTGACGTGGGTCATGAACGAGCGCATCACCCGTGCGAGGTCCTCGTGCCTGACCGGGGTAGCCCCCGGTACAGGCCGGTCGGGATTCCAGTCGAGGACCAGCCCGGCCTTCGTCAGGTCGTCGGCGAGAGGGCCGAACCCCGTCTGGTCGATGATTGATGCCCAGGTCGTCTCCAACAGCGTCGTCCCGAAGCGCTGATGGACCGACCTCTTCCACTTCATGCTGGCGGCGTACCCAGCGAATGCGGAAGGCGGGTTTCCCTCCCGGTCGAGGGCCCAGTGCTCGTGGTAGACGCCGGCGTCGGGGTAGTAGAAGTCGGGCCGGTACTGCGAGTGGTCGGCGTCGGCCACGTCGTGCTGGTACGGCGCCTCGTACTCGTACCTGACGCCGTTGAGGAAGAGGAAGTCGGCGATCATCCGCTCGCCCTGGCTCTTGACCGTTTCACCCTGGAACGTCCGGTAACCGGTCTGCCGGGTGTTGTGGTCGTAGGAGTCGGGCTCACCGCCGCTGGGGTCGTCGGACATGCGGGCGAACAGGAGCCGGTAGGAGTCCCAGCGGTAACGGAACGTGGGGTTCTGATCACGCAGCTCGTCCACCAGGCGGCACACCATCGCGATGTCCCCGCCCGCGTCCAGCCACGGGGCCAGGCGAGGCTTGCGACCGGTCGCCGCGCCGATGACAGACAGTCCGAAGGAGTGGAACGTCGCCGCCTTCAGGCCCGGCGCATCGATGCCGGCCGCCTCGAGCCGCTCCTCGACGCGACGCTGGAGCTCGGCGGCCGCGTCTCTGTTGAACGCGAGCATGACGATGCGGTCGGCAGGAACCAGCCGCCGTTGGATGGCGTAGCCGGCGCGCGCGACCATCACCGACGTCTTGCCCGACCCTGCCGCGGCGATGACCTGGACGCGGTTGTCGAACGTGACGACGGCCGCGGCCTGTTCGTCGGTCAGCGGCTGGGTCTCGATGGTGTCGAGGAAGTGCCGGCGCGCCACGAGCTCCTGGGCTCGGATGCGCTTGTTGGTGTCGTGCACCAGGGCGCGCAAGTCAGCGGACGTGAAGGCGATCAGCTCACGCGCCTCCCGGCCTGCCTTCGTGTTCCGCGCGAGGGCTCCGACATGTCTGCTCGGCAGGGGCGCCGACTGGGACCAGGTCTCTCGTACGTCCCGGCTGACCCACCGCCCCTCGGCCAGCGCCTCCTCGAGGCCCATGGTGACCGTCCGCTTCCACCCGCGAAGAGCAGTCAGCGACTCCTCCGCGTCGTCGATGGTGCGTGCGAGTCGACCACGTCTGCACGATCGTCCACGGAAGAGGTCGAGGACGACAGCACGAGCTTCGTCGAGCATCGGCTGCGCGCTCAGCTCGGGGGAAGGGCGGCGGCCAGACGCCGGTGAAGTGCGTCGACCGCGGCGGCATCCAACGGGCCAGGCTGCTGGAGGTTCTTGTAGAGCTTCTTGGGCCAGAGGACCCGCACGTCGCGGGTGGTGAAGTCGCCGCCGAGCAGTGGCCAGTCGGCGTCGAGGAAGCAGAGCGCGCCCGTGACCCGCACGTCCTCCCCGACGATGTCGCGGACGAGCGCCATCTGCTTGAGGACGCCATCGAGGAGCTTGCTGCAGTCCCGCGAGCCGACCATGAGCTTCTCGACCCGAGGCCGCAGGATGCCGCCCTCGACCCTCAGCGACGGCCGGCCCTTGTAGCGCTTGGCGTCGATGACGACCACTCCGTGTGCGGTGACGGCGATGTGGTCGATGTTGGCGCGCGTCCGCGGGATGCGTCGGTCGTGCAGCAGGCTGACGGTGTCGCCGGCCTGGGCGTCGAGTCCCTTGCCGAGCTTCTCCTCCCCGACCGCGCCGGTGTCCCACGCCCGCGTCGACTGCGGGTCGTCGGTCACCGCCAAGATGAGGCCGCCGAGCTTCGGGTGCTTGCTGCGGATGCTCTCCTCCCGCTTGGCCTTCCGCCGCTCGAACTCACGGCGCGCCGATGCGCCGGCGACCCCGCTGTCGACCGCCTCTGGCTCGGCCGTCTCGGCCGCGGGACCGTTGGATGGCTGTGCTTCCTTCGAGGTGTCCCCGCTCCCGACCTCTGCCGTGGTCGGTTCGTCTGCAGGCTGGACGTGCGCCACGCAGCGCACGCTCTTCGTCGCTCGCTCGTAGATGGCCTCGGCCTTTGCCGGCAGCTCGGCATCGCAGACCCGGCACGTCCCCGCGTACCGCAGCCGCATCCGCTTCTCGTCACCCGCCCCCGTCACCCAGTCACCGTAGGCGGATGGCACCACTCCGCGAGGGCCGTTCGCGAAGACCGTGACGACGCGTGAGTGAGGTGGCGCGTAGCGTGAGTGCGTGGTCGAGCGATGGGTCAGCACGAAGGCGGGCAGCCACCTGTCTGGCCGACGCAAGACCAGCACCGGACCCGAGGTCCGTCTGCGGCAGGCCGTCCACGCACGAGGCGGACGGTTCCGTCTCCACCGTCAGCTGGCCAAGGGTTGCACTCCTGACTTCGTCCTTCCCGGTCGCCGCGTCGCGGTCTTCGTCGACGGCTGCTTCTGGCACGGGTGCCCGGTCCACGGACGCAAGACGGCGTGGACGGGCCCGAATGCCGAGTTGTGGCGCCTGAAGATGGAGCGCAACGCCGAGCGCGACCGGCGTTCCACTGCGATCGCAGAGACTCTTGGCTGGACGGTCGTGCGGGTCTGGGAGTGCGACGTTCGGGACGACCTGGACTCGACAACTGACCGCGTCATTGCAGGTCAGGCCTCTGTCGGTGTCGAGTGATGAGGTGTCGTCAGTGTCCCTATCCTCCGTCCTCTCCCCGTGCTGCACAACAGGATCGGCTGACCCGTCGAAAGGTTCCGAGCCGTGTCACATCCCTTGCCATTGGAGTTTCTGCCTGTCGCGAGTCGAGCTTCCGCGAACGGTAACTCAGCTGATAAGCTGATTACCATGCCGGAGCCCGCGTTCACGTACGTCGACCTCTTCGCAGGCATCGGCGGATTTCACGCGATGCTCGATCACGCCGGTGGGCACTGCAAGTTCGTGTCAGAGATCGATCCGGAAGCGCGGCAGGTCTATCTGAAGAACTGGGTAGAACATCTCCCTGAAGATCTGCGTCCGCAGATCAACCAGGACATCACAACCGTCACGCCGACCGATGCCGAGGTCCAGGTGCCCAAGCATGACGTGCTCGCGGCCGGCTTCCCGTGCCAGCCGTTCTCCAAGTCCGGGATGCAGCGAGGCATGGAGGAGGCGCGGGGCACCCTGTTCTGGAACATCGCGCGCATCCTCGAGGACCGCACCCCGTCGGTCGTGCTTCTGGAGAACGTCCGCAACCTCACCGGCCCCCGCCACCGCCATGAGTGGAACGTCATCATCAAGACGCTGCGGCAACTCGGCTACCGAGTCTCTGACGTCCCGTCCGTGTTCTCTCCGCACTTCCTCCCCCCATCTCTGGGTGGCACCCCTCAAGTGCGGGAGCGCGTGTTCATCCTCGGGACGTACGTCGGCCCGGAGCGAGCGAAGCGTGAGACCGATGTCCCTCCGACCATAGTGCGCGGCCCGGTCGACGGCTGGAACGTTCACGACTGGGACGTCGAGTGGGTTCTTGACGAGGACGCCTCGATCCCGGACCTGCACCGCTACCAGCTGACGACGGACGAGGAGCGGTGGATCGAGGTCTGGGACGACCTCGTGCAGCGCATCTGGGCCGACACCGGCACGCGCCTCCCCGGCTTCCCGCTCTGGGCCGACGAGTGGCGCCCTGAGCGTTCACTCATGCCACTGGAGCTCGAGGCGCTTCCCAAGTGGAAGTCCGACTTCCTGGTCAAGAACGCCCGCTTCTACGACGACCACCGGGTGGTCATCGAGTCTTGGCGCAAGGCCAACCCCGACTTCCGCTCTTTCCCCGCTTCCCGTCGCAAGCTCGAGTGGCAGGCGCAGGACAGTGCATCCCTGTGGGACACCGTGATGCACTTCCGACCCTCCGGCATCCGGGCCAAGGCGCCGACCTACCTGCCTGCGTTGGTTGCCATCACCCAGACCTCCGTCATCGGCGCACGCAAGCGTCGGATCACCCCCCATGAGGCCGCACGGCTCCAAGGGTTCTCACGCAACTTCTCATTCGCCGGGCAGCGGCTCTCGGCCTCCTACAAGCAAGTCGGTAACGGTGTTGCTGTGGGAGCGGCCTGGCACGTCTTCCGCACGCACGTCGAGCAGAATGCCGCAGATCTTCCGCAGCAGCTGGTTCAAGCTGTGCGAGCCGTTCGATCGGCTCCGACCGGAGATGCCCTCTCATCTGCGGCGGTAGACCTGGAGCGCTCTGTCAATCGGATGGGACGCGTCCCCCTCGCCGGTTAATCCCGGATGCCCCGATCCCTACGGCGCGATCAGTCTTTGTTGATAGCGTCAACGGATCTTGGCGAGAAGGGGATTCGGTGGGGACTGCAGAACGCGATCTGATGGACGCGTCCTTCGTTCGTCGTGACTTGTCGGCTATGACACGAGAGTCGCTCTGGACCGTTGTGGACTCGATCCTCGCCCACGGCCCCTCTCTCAATGACCGAGCGGGTGCCACTGGCCTGGCGCTCGGGTATGTCCAGTCCGGAAAGACGACCGCGATCACTGCGCTGATCGCAGCGGCGGCAGACTCGGGCTACCGCGTGATCGTGGCACTGCTGGGGTCGACAAACCTCTTGCTTGAGCAGAACCACGGCCGCCTGATTCAGGCCCTCGGGCTGGACCATCGGCAGGACTATCGATGGGTCGTCATGGTGAACCCATCAGGCGTGGCGCGGACGAAGGAGATGGCCGACTGGTTGTCGCGTGGGCGGACCGTCCTGGTGCCAGTCCTCAAGCACGCGGGCCGCATCAGCGCCCTCGCGAAGGTCCTGTCCGGCGCCGACGCCACGAACATGCCTGTGCTGATCATCGACGACGAGGCCGACCAAGCAAGCCTGAACACAGAGGTGAACCAGGGCCTTGAGAGCCGAACGTACGACGCGCTAACGCAGCTGAGGGCGGCCGTCCCACGCCATCTCTACGTTCAGTTCACCGCAACCCCGTACGCGCCCCTGCTGCTCGAGCCGGACGACCATCTACGCCCGGACTTCATCGAGCTACTACAGCCCGGGCAGGGGTACACGGGCGGTCGCGAGTTCTTCGTCGACCATGCGGACGTCGTGGTGAGGCCCATCCCGACTCTCGATGAGCAGGCCCCAAGGTCCTTGCCGACACAGCTGCCCAAGTCCTTGGTCGAAGCGTTTGGAAGCTTCGTCGCTGGCACAGCACTTCTGCTGCGAAGCGACCCCACCGCGGCACCGGTGTCGATGCTCGTGCACAGCACCCAGCGCAACGACGTCCAGGCGCGGTATCACTTCCTTCTGCAGCGGTTGGTGCGCCGCTGGACCGAGGTGGCCACCACAGCCCAGGATGTCGACGCACTACCGCAGCAGGTAATGGACGAGCGCGGACGGATCACCACCCTCGGCGCTCCAGACGTGAGCGACCATGACTTCCTAGAAGGGGTCCGCTTCGCACTCCGCGAGACCACGCTCTGGCTGGTCAACTCGGTCAGCGACGTCAACAAGGTTGACTGGAAAGTTGCACCCGTCCATGTGCTCGTCGGCGGCAACAAGCTCGACCGTGGCTTCACGGTCGAAGGACTCACAGTCACCTACATGAACCGCCCGGCGAGCGATCAGGTCGACACGCTCGAGCAGCGGGCTCGCGCCTTCGGCTACCGGTCCGACCTTCTTCCGTACTGCCAGTTCTTCGCGACACCACGGACGTTGAAGGTTCTTCGCGAGACGGTCGATACCGAATACGACCTCCGCGCCAACCTCCGCGACTGGCTGGCGGACGGCCATGACGTGTCCACCTGGGCACGCCACGTGGGCCTTCTCCTCCCCCAGGGAACGAAGCCCTCTCGGCAGACGGTCCTAACAACGCTGTCCCGGTTCAACGAGCGGCCCGGATGGCACCAGCTTCGCAGGCCTTCCGTGGACCCCCTTGTACGAGACCAGAACGCCTCGATTGTTGAGGCCATCGGCTTGCTGGGGGCAGCACCGGCCGATTACGGAAGGCTCCACCACCCCACCCTGTGGCTCCCGTTGGACGTCATTCTCGACCAACTGCTCACCCGCTGGGCCGGCGTAGAAGTGGGCAGCAGTCCCGGGTGGCGGCACCAAGAGCTGCTAGACCTTCTCGGGCGACTGCCCGACCGGGGAGCGCTTACGCCCCTTCTCCTGATGGAGCATCCCGAGGGTGGCCCGCGCCAGCGTGAGTGGGACCCCGAGCTCGGATTCATCAACCTGATGCAGGGTGCTGATCCGGTTCGCCGACCCGGCCAACCGTGGTACCCGGGCGACCGCGCCATCGGTGGGGTGACCGAGGACCCGGAACGGGTGGTGGTCCAGGTTCACCGGGTGAGGTCAACCGAACCCGGCGCTGCCCCAGAACTGTTTACTCTCGCGATCCACGCGGGACGTCGAGGAGTCGTACGGAAGGTTTGAGGATGAGCGAACTGCGAGATGTCCGATCCATAGGGGAACAGCGCTGGGTGCCCCTCAGCGATCTACTGCTGGACCCCGCGAACCCACGTCTGCCCGCGGACATGCAGGGCGAAGCCCAGGAGGATCTCGCTGTTCACCTGGAACTGGGCTTCGACGCCCTCACGGTTGCGGAGTCCATTGCCTCTCACGGGTTCTTCGGCAGCGAACCACTCATCGTCATCAAGGACGGGACCTCCGACAAATGGGTTGTCGTCGAGGGCAACCGCAGGCTCACGGCCCTCCTCGGCCTCGTGGACCCGAACATCAGGGCTCAATTCGCAAACCCGACCCCGTGGGCGCCCTTAGCCGAGCAAGCGGAACTCAGCTACGGAGACCAGGTGCCGGTGGTGGTCCTGCCAGACCGGGCTGCCGCCACACCAATCATCGGGTTCCGTCACATCTCCGGGATCCTGCAGTGGCAGCCGTACGCCCAAGCGCGTTACATCGCACGACTCGTGGACCATGACGACATGTCCTTCGCAGCCGTGGCAGAGATGATCGGCGTCGACCGGACCAGAGTGGGCAACCTCTACAGAGACCAGGCCATCGCCGTTCAGGCACGCGACCTAGGTATCGAGACCGGTCCGCTCGAGGAAGCCTTCTCACTGCTCACAGTTGCGATGAGCACTCCCAAGCTCAGGTCCCACATCGATGCACCGCTCGGGTCGAAGACGGAGCCAGGCGTCGCGCCGATTCCCGCGTCGCGGGCGCCGGAGCTGAAGGAACTCGTCACCTGGCTATACGGCGACGGCGAGGTCGAGCCGGTGATCGGCGAGTCACGCGACATCAGCAAGCTCGGAAACGTCGTTGCGTCGAGTGTCGGCCTGTCCGCCCTTCGTGCCAGCGAATCACTCGAGTCCGCGATCCAGAAGGCCAAGGACGCAGATGTGAACCCGCGTCAGAGGCTGCTGGCTCGACTGCGGGCAGGTAGGAACTCCCTGACGTCAGCACTGGATGACATCGATGACTTCGCCGAGGACGGCGAGGTGTCTGACGCGGTGGACGAGGTGAGGGCGGCCGCCGACGCCCTCCTCGCCACACTGACTCATGTCTGAGCCCTACGCTCCGTCCAAGCGGGCCAACCGCGTTGCCGATTGGATCGAGACCAGGTGCCTGGCCTCGGGTCGGGCCCTGGGTGCAGACGCACTCTTCGAAGCAGGCAAGGTCCATGGCTACAAGTCGGCTGACCTCGACCTCGGCCTGAGGACCATGGCTCGGCGGTCCGTTGCAGTGGGGGAGGCCTACCCCTTCCGTGTCGCGGCCGGGGCCGCCGCGCGCGAGCACGCATCTCGCTCGGTGTGGTCCGCGTTGCTTCTCATGGGTAGCGAGGGGCCCTTGCGGCGGAGTCTGGATGTTGCCGTGGCCGCCGCGCACCTCGAACGAATCACCGCCGCCGCCTCCCGCTTCCTCCTCGGGCCGGACACTCAATCTGTGCGGTTTGGCTGGCCCTCCGAAGACGGTCGACCGGTGGAGTTCCCTGATGCGGTGCGGTGGCTGGCTGGCCTGATGAAGGTCCCGATCGGTACGTCATACCGCCCTCCGGTCAACAAGGACGGAGGCGTCGATGTCGTTGCCTGGCGCCCGTTCCCGGACGGTCGTTCAGGGTTCCCAGTCGTCCTCGTCCAGTGCACGCTAGAGCGCAACTACGCCCACAAGGCAGCAGACGTGGACCGCCGCGTTTGGTCGGGCTGGTTAAGACTCGACGTGGACCCAACGACCGCCCTGGCCGTTCCCGACGTCGTCGCTGCAGGGGAGGACTGGAACGCCCTCGCAACGCGCACCGTCGTTCTGGATCGCATCCGGTTGGCCTCGCTGCTGCCCGCGGTCAACGAGGACGACCGCCTCGTCCCGGTGGCAGATTGGGCCGAAGACCAGCTCGAACAGCTACGGAGCCAGACATGACGGACCCGCCGCGCAACATGGTGTTCGAGCCTGCAGCCGTCCCTTTGCGCAAGTCCGACATCGTTCAGGAGATTGCCGAGCTCTTGGGAGTTGCGGCACCCGCAATGTCGACGGGTTCGACCGAACCTCGCGCCATCTTCGCGCTGGTCAACGACCACCTTGGACTGGGGCTAGACAACGCTCTGGGCAAGCCGGACCTTGCCCGAGCAATCGTCGAGGCCAGCGGCGGAAGGTGGAGTCCCGACTTCGAGTCGCGTGGTGCGACCGTCACGAAGTCGGGCCTCCTCGCGGTCCTACGAGCAGTTCACTTCTTCCTCGACGACTGACGACATGACTCTCCAGCCCGGGCCCGCTACGCGGCCGCCCTTCCATCGCTAACGCCCGCGGCAAGTATCTCGTCAAGGACCAAACGCTCTTCTCCCGTAACATCATCCAACACAAGTGCCAACCGCAGACGATCTATCACGACCCCAGTGTCATTGCCTACCAGGTGCGTAAGATATTCAGACGCAACTTGATGTGGCACCACAAGAAAGCGTTGCGGCTCGAGCGGCTGAATCAGCCGGCTACGCCAATGATCGCGGCGCGGCTCCATGAGCTTCTTGTACCACTCGTTGCTCCTTGCCACTGTGGCCTGTCCGACGAACACCCATTGTCCCGCGAGGCGGGGATCGCTTGGCCAGCCGAGGAGCGCCAGAGTGTCAACTCCTTCATCCTTGGCACTCTTCTTGCGAGGAGCCGCGTCTGGGTCGCATCGGATTCCGAGTGAGGCTGCAGCTTGTCGCATTACTTCGGGAAACCCGCCTGAAAATGAAGTCCCTGTACCAACGGGAGCGACCGCGAGTCCGAAACCTGACAAGGCTCGAGCAATAGTTGCCTCAAGCAGCACCTCTGGTTTATGTGTAGTCGCCACGTTCCATGCATGTGCGACGGAAAGCGCCAGCATCGCAGTGTAGGGCACCACAGTGTTGGCCCCGGGACGCTTCTTCACGCGCCAGGACCCGACGATCTCAAAGGGCCACTTGACTCCGAGCACCTGCTCACGGCGTTGAAGAGTTGAATGGACGGCCTCCACCCAAGATTCGGGAGTGGCCTCCTCTTCCATCCCGTCCGGGAGTAGGAACTGCTGGGGCGATAGGCGGGTCCAGCCGTTGTCGAAAATCATGTCTTCTAACTGTGCCCGCGTGACGCGTCGCCCAGCCAATGCGGCAACTTCCAGCCAGTCAGCCAACGCCTCCACACGACCATAGGTCCCATAGGCATTGATGTCAGGCTCCAGCGGCCTACTCATCGCTGGCAAACCGGTCTGCGACCACGGCACGAATTGATCTAGCGAGTTCAGACAGTTCAGTTGCTGCGTTCAACGCGGTGGTATCGACAGGCAAACGCCCAGCGTCCACAAGGAGTTCACGAAGCCCCCGCACGTGTGAATTTAGCCTGTCCGCGAGCGCCCCCTGTTCGAGAACCGCAGTTGCCAAGGTGAGATCGCCATAACTGCGTAGGACCTCGTGGGCACGTTCATTGACAAGCACTTCGGCGTACTTTGACACCATCCTGGAGTCGGCGAGCAACGCGGGTCTGCTGCCGTCAGGAGTAAGATCGCGCACCACATCTCCCACGCGATCTGTGCGGACGCCTTCCAACGCATCCTGTATGGCGGCAAAGTCTCGCGGATCACTTTGCAGGTGTATGTACTCGCGGATCCGGGTGTTTGATACGAGTATCCCCCAAACGCTGAACCTATTGCGTTCCACGTAAGTTGTGTCGATTCCAAAATCGACGCGTGCGCGGCGTAGCAGCTCGAGGGTCAGATAAGAAGTCCTAACCCCTCGGGCATTACTACCGAATGTCCTTCCAACCTCATAGAATGGGTTTGCAGCCCCGGCGTCAACTGCGGCTAAGACGCTCCGATGAATCCATCGTGCTTTGGACTCGGCAGGCCAAGGACGGATGCCTCCGATGTGCCGATATCCCAGATAGGCGCCCAGTTCCTCACGGTTCTCCACTTCATAGGCAGGGACTGTCGAAAGCCGTTCGACTTGGTCCGGGGTTGGCACAGACGTCAGGTCGAAGGCGAGGTCCAATTCCAGTGCAACATCCGCCTGAGCTAAGACGAGAAGCGTTGACACACGTCGGTTTCCCTCAACGACAATTCGCTTGCCGTCATCTCCCTCGGGGAGAACGAGGATCGGTTCGTTGTCAAAATAGCCGTTCGCGATGAAGGACGCCGCCAGCTCATCTAGAACGTCGTTCTCAAAGAGATATTCGAGGAGTTCCTCTTGGCGCCCCCCCTGAATCCGCTCGGGCAGGCGAGGATTCTGTGGGTCGAGAGCCAAGGATGTGACAGGGATTCGCCCGATATCGCGCACCAACCACTCCTAGATGCAATGGGCCCAAAGAGCCGCCTGCTCCCGCGGTTGTTCCGCGGCACGCTTGACACCGTAGCGGCAACCATCGGCCTCGGTGCACGTCAACCCCACTTGGCGAGGCAGGCGAGCCCTGCGGGCCAGGAGGCTCCCTATGAGCCCCAGCAACTGCTATGTGGGCATCGAGTCGCCTGCGTCGTTTCGGGTGTCTTCACGGGGGTGCCTCTCGATCGGGCCGCATGTCTACCGGCCAGGCCCCCGGGGTCCCTCTCTGCCGGTGCCCGGAAGGGCTGACTGCCGATAGCCGAGGGGTTGTGCTGGCGAGAGTCTGCTCGCGGGTGGCGCCGGCGCAGCCGTGTAGTGCCCGGCAGCGACAGCACCGTCACCGATGGCAGCCATCATGCGCTCCAGGTACGGGCCAATCTCTGGGTGGGTACGTAGTGCCTCAGGCACCACGGTTAGCCATGCGCGGGGGCTGATCTCCACTGGTACCGGGCCGCACCTTGTGACGCCACGAGCCAGAACCGTGGCAGGGTCTTCGGAGGCGAGGAGATCGGCCTGGCTCTGCCACCAGGTTGCCTCCTCGACAACCTCCTTCGGGGACTCGCCATCGACCCATCGGAGCGCGATCTGGCCGCGGAGCCCGGCGTAGCCCGGCTGGTTGGTCAGGCCGGGCATCCAACGCTCGAGCGCCGCGTCGAGAGCGCGGATCTTCGAGTCACCGAGGAGGTGCTCGGTGAGCAAGGGCAAGCCATCTTCGTACTGCCGGATGGTCCGCGCGAGCTCTTGGGCCGGGTCGGTAGCCATCGCCCGCGTCGCAGATTCCGCGCGGTCGTCTCGTTCGAGGATCCGGGTGAGCACCTCGCGGGGACCGTGGTCGGCGGGCAGGTCGAGGGCGAATCCATCGGGGACCGGCTCGTCATCCGACAGGTAGAGGTGGTTCGCGTGCCGTCCCCTGGAGAGCGCGACGTTTAGACCTTGTCGACTCTCGGTGCCGGCGATCACGGCGTGAGCCGTGTCTACGGTGGCGCCCTGGGCGCCGTGGATGGTGCTGGCGTACCCGAGCTGTACGTGGTGCCCGACGTAGTCGGCCGGCAACCTGAGCCCCGCGCCGAGCCGGCGAGCATGATGACCCGCCCGTGCAACGTGGAAGTCGCCGTTGCGGTCGACGCTTCGAACAACCCAGCGGTCCCCGTTCTTCACCCACGACCCGTCACGGCCGCGAAGTGAACGGTCGTTGTGCCGCGTCATGACTATGTCCCCAGCACTGGCTCGAGCGCCGTCGGCAAGCGCGGCCTCCCGACCCGAACGCCCCGACTGCGAGGCCAGCCGGTCATCGCGGGCCAATTCGTTCAGGCCGCGGACCGTGTCGCGGCTGGCCGCCAGGAGCAAGCTCGATTTGCCGGCGGCAAGGTCAGCTCTCCAGGCGTTGAATGCCTGGTCGACGGCGGCGCCAGCTACCCCGACGTGGACACGACCCTGCGAGAAGTAGTGCTCAAGAGCCGCGGGGTCGCCACTCCGGATGCCGAGTGTCGAGGCCGCCCCCTCCGCGTTGGAGAACCGGTGGAGCTCGGTGAGGCGGACGGTCGTCCCCAGCGCAGCGCCCAGTTCGGCCAGGTCGCGGAAGACACCACTCGCGGCGACAGCAGTCAGCTGCTGGTCGTCCCCGACCAGGCGGACGCTGCCCCCTCGCTGGAGAACACGATCGACCACCGCCGCGAGGTCCTTGGTCCCCACCATCCCCGCCTCGTCGATGACGACAAGAGTGCGCGGCCCGATGGGCGGGAAGGCCGCAACCCGGGCGTCGCTTGCGGCGGCCATGGCGCTGTGGAGGAACTTAGCGATGGTCTCTGCGCGCATGTCGATCGCCTGGCCGATTTCGTCTGCCGCGACCGCAGTGGGCGCAAACCCGATGACGTGCCCGCCCCCACTGCGCCAGGCTGTGGCGAGGCTGGTCATCGCAGTGGTCTTACCGCTCCCGGCAGGTGCCAGGGCCACCTGGATGCGAGCCCCTCTCGTGGCGAGAGCCTTGACCAGGTCGGCCTGACCGGCGTCGAGTACCACTCCATCCGCGGCGTCCCGACGGACGGTGAGGTCGACGAGCATCTCCGGGATGACGTGCCCGTCAGTTCGTTCCGCGGCCTCGAGGAGGCGTCGCTCGGCGTCGAGGATCGCGGCCGAGGTGTACGTGCGACTCCCGTGGACGGTGTAGAGCGACGTGCCGTCCGCGCGAAGTAGCCACTCGGGCTCGCCGAGGTCGGGGGCGGCATCCACAGGTAGGGACAATCCTTGGGTTACCCGCTCAACGACGTCCCCGACCGTTTCGTCGAGGGAGGTCAAGGAGATGCCGGCGTACCTGGCCTGGCGGAGCGCCTCGGCCTGGACGTGCCACACCTGCCAGGTCGACCGGGACGACTCCAGGACGTCGACCACACGCCTCGCGAGTTCGTCCTCGGTTTCGTCCCTCCCCCAGACAAGGGTTGTGTCCCCGTCACGACCGAGCACGGTCGCGGCCATGTTGGTGACGGTCGTGGGACCAGCGCGGTCGCCGGTGGCCAGGACGACGTCCGCCTGGGCGCGCCACTGCTCGCGCTGCTCACGCAGGCTGCGCGGCTCGTGCTTGTCGGGGCGCGTCTCGAGGTTGGCCTGCTGGGCAAGGGCGAGGGACTCTATCCGGGTGGGCGCACGGCCGTGGTCAGCCTGGAAGGAGGCCGCGAGCTGACGCTGCCGGCTCGTGATGTCGCCACGACGGGAGGACCACTCCTCAAGGAGCCGTGCGTCGATGCCCTCGATCTCGCGCACGGGGCGGCGTCCCTGCGGGGAGGGACGTTCGGTGAACCGGACTCCCAGCCGCTCGGTGAGCTCGGCCTCGAGCCGGGTTTTGTAGTGCTCGGAGTCCATGACCTTCGCTTTGAAGATCATCCGGCCGTCGAGGGTGAGCCACTTGCCTCCTTCATTCGGAAGGGTCTGCACCTTGTTGGAGATCACGACGTGGGTGTGCAGGTCGGGGTCGCCGGCACGCGAGTCGCGGTGGTCGAACGCCGCCGCCACCAGGCCGGCCACCGGCACTTGCCGGACGCCGCCCTTGCCGACGCGGGTGAAGGCGACCTCTCGCTCGAGGAGACCGATGGTCGCCCGGACCGCCGCCTCGTGCGCGGCCTCGACCTCCCGGGACACCTCAGGCGCGGCGAGCGCCCACAGTGCAGACACCGACTTCACCGGGCTGAAGGTCAGGTCGTAGCCGGCGACCGGGGTCTGAGCCGACTTTGATGCGGCCGCGACGAAGCCCGTTAGCTCTGCGTCGTCGCCCCGGGCGCGGCCATGCGTCCGGGCGAATGCGCGAGCGATGACCTCGGTCCGGATCTGGGCTCGATCCTCGGTCGGTCGCGATTGGGGCGTTCCACGGGCGTCCTCGCGAGGTGTTGTGCGCGCTGAAGGCGGTGGCGATCTCCTGGCGAAGGGTGGTGGCCCCGAAGGTGGGGAAGGGTCGGCCGAGCGCACCCCAGCGGCGGGCGTCGGCATCCGGTTCATTGGAGCGCGGGTGCCAGCCCTGGCCGAAGAGGAGCTTCATCTGCTCCTCGGTGACGACGTCTCCGTCGGCAAGGTCGAGGCCGGCGAGGCCGCTGCCCATCCAGCGGCCCGGTGACTCGCCCTTCTCCTCGTAGTAGGCGACCAGCCCGAGCTGGCCCCTCTCGGTGGCGTCGTGGGCAGCGACCTGCTGCGTCAGGTAGGTGTACCCGCTGCCGGCGGCGAGCTTGTGCAAGGTCATCACACCTCCTGATGCGTTCTCGCAGGCGCTTCCCGGCCGCGGGGGGGACACGAAGTGCACCAGGTGTGTTCTCGATCTGGGGTTGTCGGTCGACGGGGCGGCGCGAAGTTGCGTGAAGTTGCTCGTCGCAAGGTGGCCGGGAGCGGGGGGTGCCGGTGCTTCTGGGGGTAGCAGGTCGAGTCGTCAGGTGGGTTATCCACAGGGGCGGTGGAGACCTGTTGAGTCCAAGCGGGACGTGGCCTACTGGAGGTCGGTCCCTGACGAAGGGAATGGACATGTCAACGACGGCACGAAACAGCGGTGGATCGCAATACCGGCGGAAGGCGCCGATCGGCCCGATCCAGCGGCGGTGGTACACGGTTCCGGAGGTCGCCGAGATGCTCGGCTACGGCCCGACGAAGGTGCGGATGTGCATCACCGGCGACCTGCGCTCGCTCAAGGACGGCGGGTCGCGCCGCATCCTGCCCGCGTGGGTCGACGAGTACGTCGAGATGCGCGCGGCCGAGGCGGAGGCGGACTGGCCGTGAGCCGGCGCGCGAACGGCGAGGGGTCGATCTACCCGTACCGGAACGGCTTCGCGGCGCACGTGTGGATCGTGACTCCGAAGGGCCGTCGGCAGCGCAAGACCGTCTACGGGAAGACCCGGCCGGAGGTCCACGACAAGTGGCTTCGGCTCCACGAGCAGGCGCGGCGGGGACCGATGGTGCCGGTCTCCCCGCGCCTGCGCGACTTCCTCGAACGGTGGCTTGAGGAGACGGTGCGACCGACCCTGTCACCGGCCACCACCTCGAACTACGAGATGTTCTCGCGGCTGTACATCATCCCGGACCTCGGCGACCGCAAGCTCGACAAGCTGATGGTTCGGGACGTGCAGACCTGGGTCAACGGGCTGCGCAAACGATGCCAGTGCTGCTTCCAGGGCAAGGATGCCGCGCGCCCCGAGCCGCAGTGCTGCGCTCTCGGGAGCTGCTGCCACGACGTCGCGTCGGACTGGACGGTCCACCAGGCGTGGAGGGTCCTCCGGGGTGCGCTGACCCAGGCGATGCGCGAGGAGCTGGTGTTCCGCAACGTGGCCGCGCTGGTGCGGGTGCCCATGCCCCGGCCGAAGAAGCAGGCGGTGTGGACCGTCGACGAGGCTCGGCGGTTCCTCGAGTCGGCGCGCACGGACCACGATCCGATGTACGCCGGGTACGTCCTGCTGCTCACGCTCGGGCTGCGGCGCGGGGAGCTGCTCGGGCTCGCGTGGGAGGACGTCGACCTCGAGAAGGGCGAGGCGCTGATCGCGTGGCAGGTCCAGCGAGTCGAGCACTCACTTCAGCGGCGCCACACGAAGACGCCGTCCTCGGATGCGCCCCTGCCGCTGCCGCAGATCGCGGTGCGGGCACTCGAGCGCCATCGGGTGGAGGAAACCAGACGACGGCTCGCGCCGGCGACATGTGGGGCGACTGCGGCTTGGTCTTCACCACTCGGCTCGGCGATCCGGTCGACCCGCGCAACTTCCACCGGGACTTCAAACTCAGGGCCGCGAAGGCCGGCGTGCCCGTCGTCCCCATTCACTCCACGCGGCGGACTTGCGCCAGCCTGCTTGTGGCCATCGATGTGCACCCGCGGGTCGCGATGGCCGTCCTCCGGCACAACCGGATCGCGCTCACCATGGAGATCTATTCGCAAGTTTCTTCAACCTCCACTCGAGATGCCCTCAAGCGGCTTGGGGGCGAACTCGCTGGCTCTTAGTGGCGCATCACACACGTTTGTACGACGCATGGTACATTCGTATCGTGCCTACTCAACTAGTTACCGGTGAGCTCTGGTCCCTTGACTCCCTCCTGTCGGACGGTGTCCGGTCACTCGACATCACCGAGGCGGAACGTGACCAAGCCGTCGCTCGGTATGAAGCCCTAGGGGCTGTCCTCGACGACCACTGGGAAGACACGCGCGGACACAACGTCATCACGCCTCAGGGCTCGTTCCTGCTGGGCACCGTGGTGCGCAACATCTCTAGCGACGACGACATAGACCTTGATGCCGTCGCGATCCGCGATGTCGACCGTTCCACGTTGAGCCAGACGGAACTGAAGCGTGATGCTGGCGTCGCAGTCCATCGGTACGCGGACTCGTGGGGAAGTGGAGGACCTTCTGTAAGCGAATGTCACCGCTGTTGGACGCTCACCTGGCGGGGCATGCACCTGGACCTACTGCCGGCCGTCCCTAACCGTGAGCCGTGGCAGTCGGGCATCTGGATCACCGACAAGGACGTCCGGCAGTGGCTTCCCTCGGACCCAACCGGCTACTCCACGTGGTTCGAGAACCAGATGCATCGGGCGTTCCTCGAGGAGCGCGTAAAGCTCTCCAAGAAGCTGCAGGTTGACGACGTGCCCGGCTGGCAAGTCAAGACCACACTCCAGCAGACCGTGCAGGCGCTCAAACGTCACAGGGACATCTACTTCAACGGACGACTGGACGAGCGGCCGGCGTCGATCATCCTCACTACGCTTGCGGCCCGGGCGTACGAGGGAGGGGACGCGTTGTACGACGTGCTCCGAACTGTGACTTCGCGGATGGGCTCACTTGTCGAGAACCGCGGGGGCACATGGTGGGTCTCCAACCCAGTCCGGGGCGATGAGAACTTCGCGGATGCTTGGGCCGCGCATCCCCAGCGCGCGGAGTGGTTCTTCGAGTGGCTCGAGGCGGCGGTAACCGACTTCAACGGGTTCGGCGACAAGGCGGGTCTCGACTCCACGGTGCCGCGGCTGGATGCGGCATTTGGCACGCGCTTCGCAAAGGCGGCTAGTTTCGGTTACGGGAAGAACCTGTACGACGCGAGGACAAGCCGGCAGCTGCATGTAGCCACTGGCGGCGCCCTGGTGAGCGCGCCCGTTCCCACGACGACGCGAAGGGTGAGGAGCCATGGCTTCGAGGGTGGGCCGCGGCGGTGAACCAAACCTGGCGCTGCAGGCCCTTTCCCTGCGGCGGCTGATGCCCCACGGCCGCGTAATTCTTCAGCCGGGCGAGCTCGTCTGGACCGGTGTCGTACAGCCAACTGAGGAGAGTGCGCGGTACGAACTGCGCATCGAAATGCCTCGGGGTCGTACGCCCTCAGTGAGCGTGCTATCACCTGCTCTGAAGCCGAATGGGGAGGGTCGGCTACCCCACGTGTATAACACTGGCCACCTCTGCCTCAGCGGACGAGCGCAGTGGCGACCAACCATGCTGCTCTCCGAGACTTTCCTACCTTGGGCATGCGAATGGCTGGCCTTCTACGAACTATGGTTAGCGACTGGGCTTTGGTACGGGGACGGACCAGACCGCCTGGACGCCGCGTGGCAGGACAGCATCCTGCATGCGTACGGATAACATGCGAATGAGCGACATCGACCGAGGCGGCGAGCGCCGTCCGGTCCGTCCACATGAAGGGTCGAGAATGACGGACCACCAGTCCTTGGCTGGACTTGGGGAGTCGTTGCGTACGGAACGACGACGCCGGCGCATGTCGCTCCGTGATCTTGCCGACGAGATCGGAGTCAGCTTCAACACTCTTTCGCGCGTCGAGCGCGGGCACTTACCTGAGTTGAAGAACTACGAACGCATCGCCAAGTGGCTCGATGCTCCGGGGCAAAGCCTGTTCGCCACCGACGAGGAATCGCCGTCGACACCTGAGCTCATCGCCAAACACCTATATACAGACAGCCGTCTGGACCCAGATGCCGCCACCAAGATCATGTCCGTGATCCAAGACCTGTATGCGAACTTGGCGGCGCCCAAGCCGGCCTTCTCGGTCCACCTGCGATCCAGCCAGACATTCCTTCCAGAGGTCGGCACCCTTCTAGCCGGGGCCCTCACAGACATGCACACTGTCCTGAGCGAGGAAGCCCGCTAGGCGTGCGACGAGGCTTCAAAGCTGAGGCAGAGCGCCTCAGTGAGCGCGTTCGTGCCGACCTGGGCCTCGCTTCCGATGCCCAGCTCCCTCTCGACCTATTGGCCGGCACGTTGGGAGCAGAACTTCGGTCGGCTGGCGACCTCATAGATGTGTCCCGTCTTGCCGAGATCGACCAGCGACAGCCCGGTGCGTTCTCTGCGTGCACCTTCGAGATCGGGGATCGTCGTGTAATCGTGTGGAACCCGCTGTCGAGCCAAGGGCGACGCAGCAGCGACATCGCCCACGAGTTGTCACACCTGCTGCTTAAGCATTCAGTCAAGGACGTCCACACAGTGGGCGGCCTGACGTTCTTTGGGTGCGACCCAGACGAGGAACAGGAGGCCAACTGGCTCGCCGGCTGCCTACTCCTCCCGCGACCGCTTCTCGTCTCGCAGCTCCGACGTGGCGCTACTGCCGATGACCTTGCTGATCGCTATGAGGTAAGCATTCAGATGGCGAACTACCGAATCCGCGCGACGGGTGTCCTGCGCCAGGTCCGGCGGAACTAGGCCTCATCCACTGGATAGGTGAAGTGGCCAGCGTCGATCTTCCGCTGCGCGCGCCAGAACGAAAGCGGTCCAGTGGTGGGGGCATCGTCTAGCGCCTGGTGCTTCTCCTCGGTGAAGGCCGCAACAAGTTGCCGCAGGGTGGTGTCGGAAACGCCGGAGTCCGGGTGGCCGTCAAGGATCTTTGACTGACGCACCCGAAACCGCAGGTCAGCCAACTTCCTGCCGCAAGCAACGTGCAGTGCCGCCACGCTTAGCGGCTTGACGAACGTCAGCAGCGCAGCCGCCATCGCCGCGACCAGCGTTAGAACTGCGGACAGGGTGGTCCGCTTGTCCCATATGGCTGCTGCAGTGATCGCGGAAGCCACGGCGGCCGACCCGCCCAACACGAAATGCGTTAGCTTGAAGTGCTCGGCTGCACAGAAATGGGCTTTCTCCGTGTACAGCAGGTCGGTCTCGACACGGTCGAACTCGGCCACGACGTCGTCTCGAAGACTCGCCACTTGCCTCCTCCTCGTGTATCGCTGCGCCTGCCGACAGTCAGCACGCTACCGGGCCAGCCGAGGGGTGCCGCGCCGTGCCATCCAATCCAAGCGATTGGTTCACGCACACTGCAGTACTTTGCTGAGGTACGGGCTTCGCCGGAGGCCCTCCTCGACCAGCGAAAAGGGCCTCTGACCTGCGGTGGAGCCAAGGGGACTCGAACCCCTAACCCCCTGCTTGCAAAGCAGGTGCGCTACCAATTGCGCCATGGCCCCCGGGTGCCGCGCGTGGGCGGCGGGGTGAGCGTCAGCTCTGCGGGGTGTCCGTGGCCTCGGCCCAGAGCCGGTTCTCGGCCTGCTTGTCCTTGATCTGCTTGCTCAGGGCGAACGCACCTGCCGCAGAGGCGAGGAGGACGAGGAGCTTCTTCACGGAACACCACCTGGGAGCCGGGGAGGTCGGGTGGTGGGCCTAACAGGACTTGAACCTGTGGCCTCTTCCTTATCAGGGAAGCGCTCTAACCGTCTGAGCTATAGGCCCGTCACCGACCGGCGTCGCACCTCTCAGGAGGCGCGGTGCACGAGATTACCCGATGCCCGCCCCGCTCCCCAAAACGGGGGTCGGGGCGGCTCCGACCTGCACCTCAGTCGTCGGTGAGGGTGAGGTGCACGCCGCCGACGAGGGCGGAGGAGAGGTTGTAGAGGAACGCCCCGAGCGTGGCGATCGCGGTGATGAGGATGACGTCGACGACCGCGATGACGATCGACAGCGACACCACGCGGGTGAAGCCGACGAAGTCGAGGATGTCGAAGCGCGTGCCGCCGTCCTGGATCACCGAGCCGATGACGCCGTTGACCTTGTCGAAGACGCCCATCGCGTCGAGGACGGTCCACAGGACCACCGTCGCGACGACGAGGGCGATGCCCAGCGCCACCGACAGCAGGAACGACATCTTCATCGCCGACCACGGGTCGATGCGCGAGACGGTCAGCTTGACCCGGCGCGACGACGCGGGCCGGGGAGCCGGCTTCGTCGCCGCAGCGGCCGTGGACCCGGAGGCCGCGGCCTCGCGACCGGCGGCGGGCACGGCCTCGCGACCGGTCGGGACCGGACGGGTGGCGTCACGCTGCATGGTGGCAGCCTCCTGGCGGGCCGGGCGCGCGGCACCCGACGGACGGGCGGGACGCCCGGCGCTGTCTGCGGTGCTCACTCACGGCCTCCTCGGTCTGCGTCGTCGCCCGACGAGTCGTCGGTCGACGTCGGGTCCGACGGTACGGCATCCTCCGCCGGGGCTGCGACCTCGCCACCCGGGGTCTCGACAGTCGTGACCCCCTCGTCACCCGGGGCGTCACCGGCGGCCTCCTCGGCGGCCTCGACGGCCTCCTCGACCTCCTTCTCGGGGTTGCGCGTGACGGCGACGATCGCGTCGTTCCGGCCCGGCTTGGCGAACTGCACGCCCATCGTGTTGCGGCCGGTCAGGCGCACCTCGTCGACCCGCGAGCGAACGATGTTGCCCTTCTCGAAGACGACGAGCACCTCGTCGCCCTCGTCGACGGTCAGCGCCCCGACGAGGTCGCCGCCCTTCTCGGACAGCTTCGCGACCGCGACACCGAGGATGGCGCGCCCCTTGACGTTCCACTCCGACGCCTTGGACCGCTTGGCCAGGCCCGACTCGAAGACGACGAAGACGTCCGGGTCCTCGCCGTCGGCGACGACCGACATCGAGAGCAGCTCGTCGCCGTCGCGGAACTTCATGCCGGTGACACCGGAGGTCGCGCGGCCCATCGGGCGCAGCGTGGCGTCGTCGGCGTGGAAGCGCACCGACTGCCCCTTGCGCGAGACGAGCATGAGGTCGTCCTCGGCCTCGACCAGCCCGACGCCGACGAGCTCGTCGCCGTCGCGCAGGTTGACGGCGATGAGGCCCCCGGCCCGCGGGCTGTCGTACTCCGAGAGGCGGGTCTTCTTGACCAGGCCGGCCCGCGTCGCGAGGAGCAGGTACGGCGCGTCCTCGTAGGAGCGGATGGCCAGCACCTGGGCGATCTCCTCGCCCGGCTGGAAGGCCATGAGGTTGGCGACGTGCTGGCCCTTGCCGTCCCGGCCGGCGTCCGGCAGCTCGTACGCCTTGGCGCGGTAGACCCGCCCGAGGTTGGTGAAGAACAGCAGCCAGTGGTGCGAGGTCGTCGTGAAGAAGTGGTCGACCATGTCCTCGCCGCGCAGGGCCGCCCCGCGGACGCCCTTGCCGCCGCGCCGCTGCGAGCGGTACGCGTCGACCCGGGTGCGCTTGGCGTAGCCGCCGCGGGTGATGGTGACGACCACGTCCTCCTCGGGGATGAGGTCCTCCATCGACATGTCGCCGTCGGTCGGCATGATCGTCGTGCGGCGGTCGTCGCCGAACTTGTCGACGATGGCGCGCAGCTCGTCGGAGACGATGTCGCGCTGGCGGCCGGGCGTCGCGAGGATGTCCTTGTAGTCCTCGATCTGCGCCTGCAGCTTGTCGTGGTCGTCGATGATCTTCTGCCGCTCGAGGGCCGCGAGGCGCCGCAGCTGCAGGTCGAGGATGGCCCGCGCCTGGATCTCGTCGATCTCGAGGAGCTCGATGAGGCCGTTGCGCGCCTCCTCGACGGTCGGGCTGCGGCGGATGAGCGCGATGACCTCGTCGAGCATGTCGAGCGCCTTGAGGTAGCCGCGGAGGATGTGGATCTCCTCCTCGGCCTTGCGCAACCGGTAGGCCGTGCGCCGCTGGATGACGTCGATCTGGTGCTCGCACCAGTACCGGATGAACGCGTCGATCGGCAGCGTGCGCGGCACGCCGTCGACGAGGGCGAGCATGTTCGCGCCGAACGTCGTCTGCAGCTGGGTGTGCTTGTAGAGGTTGTTGAGCACGACCTTGGCCACCGCGTCGCGCTTGAGCACGATGACGAGGCGCTGGCCGGTGCGGCCCGAGGTCTCGTCGCGGATGTCGGCGATGCCCGCGAGCCGGCCGTCCTTGACGTGCTCGGCGATCTTCTGCGCGAGGCTGTCCGGGTTGACCTGGTAGGGCAGCTCGGTGACGACGAGGCACTGCCGGTTGTGGATCTCCTCGACCTCGACGACCGCCCGCATGATGATCGAGCCGCGGCCCGTGCGGTACGCGTCGTCGATGCCGCGGTGGCCCATGATGAGCGCCCCGGTCGGGAAGTCCGGCCCCGGGACGGCCTTCATGACCGCCTCGAGCGCCTCCTCGCGGCTGGCGTCGGGGTGGCGGAGCATCCACTCGGCGGCCGCGGCGACCTCGCGCAGGTTGTGCGGCGGGATCTGGGTGGCCATGCCGACCGCGATGCCGGCGCTGCCGTTGACGAGCAGGTTCGGGAAGCGGGAGGGCAGGACCTCCGGCTCGAGCGTCTTGCCGTCGTAGTTCGGCTTGAAGTCGACGGTCTCCTGCTCGATGTCGCGGACCATCTCCATCGACAGCGGCGCCATCCGGCACTCGGTGTACCGCGGCGCGGCGGCCGGGTCGTCACCGGGGGAGCCGAAGTTGCCCTGGCCCTGGACGAGCGGGTAGCGCAGCGACCAGTCCTGGACGAGCCGGACGAGGGCGTCGTAGATCGCGCTGTCGCCGTGCGGGTGGTACTGGCCCATGACGTCGCCGACGACGCGACTGCACTTGTTGAAGCCGCGGTCGGGGCGGTAGCCGCCGTCGTACATCGCGTAGAGCACGCGGCGGTGCACCGGCTTGAGGCCGTCGCGCACGTCGGGCAGCGCGCGCGAGACGATCACCGACATCGCGTACTCGATGTACGAGCGCTGCATCTCGGTGTTGAGGTCGATCGGCTCCGTGCGGTCGGTCTCGACGGGCTGGTCGGTCATGGAGGTCCTTGCCTAGCGGGTCGTCAGGGGAGGTCGTGGGTGACGCGCGGCGTCAGATGTCCAGGAAGCGCACGTCGCGCGCGTTGCGCTGGATGAACGAGCGCCGGCTCTCGACGTCCTCGCCCATGAGGATCGAGAAGATCTCGTCGGCCGCGGCGGCGTCGTCGAGCGTCACCTGGAGGAGCACCCGCTGGTCGGGGTCCATCGTGGTCTCCCACAGCTCCTGGTAGTCCATCTCGCCGAGACCCTTGTAGCGCTGCACCGGGTTGTCCTTCGGCAGGCGGCGGCCCTTGGACTGGCCCTCGGCGATGAGCGCGTCGCGCTCGCGGTCGGTGAAGGCGAACTCGTGCGCCGCGTTGCTCCACTTGAGGCGGTAGAGCGGCGGCTGCGCGAGGTAGACGTACCCGGCCTCGATGAGCGGCTTCATGAACCGGAAGAGCAGCGTGAGCAGCAGGGTCCGGATGTGCATGCCGTCGACGTCGGCGTCGGCCATCAGGACGATCTTGTGGTACCGCGCCTTCTCGATGTCGAAGTCCTCGCCGATGCCGGTGCCGAACGCCGAGATGAGCGCCTGCACCTCCTGGTTGGCGAGGGCCTTGTCGAGGCGCGCGCGCTCGACGTTGAGGATCTTGCCGCGGATCGGGAGGATCGCCTGGGTGTGCGGGTTGCGCCCGCGCACCGCCGAGCCGCCGGCGGAGTCGCCCTCGACGATGAACACCTCGGAGACGGCCGGGTCCTTGGCCTGGCAGTCGCGCAGCTTGCCGGGCAGGCCGCCGGACTCCAGCACCCGCTTGCGGGTGGCCTCGCGGGCCTTGCGCGCGGCCATCCGGGCCGTCGCCGCCTGGATCGCCTTGCGGACGATCTCCTTGCCCTCGTTCGGGTGGCGCTCGAGCCAGTCGCCGAACTCCTCGGTCATCGCGCGCTGGACGAAGCCCTTGACCTCGGAGTTGCCGAGCTTGGTCTTGGTCTGGCCCTCGAACTGCGGCTCGCCGAGCTTGACGCTGATGACGGCGGTCAGGCCCTCGCGGACGTCGTCACCGGTGAGGTTGTCGTCCTTCTCCTTGAGCTGGTTCTGCTTGCGCGCGAAGTCGTTGACGAGCTTGGTCAGCGCCGCACGGAAGCCCTCCTCGTGGGTGCCGCCCTCGTGGGTGTTGATGGTGTTGGCGTAGGTGTGGACCGACTCGGAGTAGGCGGTCGTCCACTGCATCGCGAGCTCGAGGGAGAGGCTGCGCGCCTCGTCCTCGACCTCGATCGCGATGACGTCGGCGTGCACCGGCTCGCTGCGCTTGGAGGCGACGAGGTGGTCGACGTAGTCGACGAGGCCGTTGTCGTAGCGGTAGGAGACCGAGCGGGCGGTCGTCGTGCGGGCGGTGCCGTCGGCGCCGGCGTCCTCGCTGTCCTCGACGACCGTGATGTCGGAGTCGACGCCGTCGAGGTCGGGCTCGCCCTCGCCCGCGGCCTCGGTGACGCGCTCGTCGACGAGGTTGATCGTCAGGCCCTTGTTGAGGAACGCGTACTGCTGGAAGCGCGAGCGGATCGTCTCCCAGTCGTACTCGGTCGTCTCGAAGATCTCGGGGCTCGCCCAGAACGTGATGGTCGTGCCGGTGCGGTCGGTCTCCTCCATCTGCTGGAGGGGGCCGGTGGGCACGCCGTGGTCGAAGGACATCCGGTGCGCGTGGCCCTTCTGGCGCACGCAGACGTCGAGGCGCGTGGAGAGCGCGTTGACGACCGAGGAGCCGACGCCGTGCAGGCCGCCGGAGACCTTGTACCCGCCGCCGCCGAACTTGCCGCCCGCGTGCAGCTGGGTGAGGACGAGCTCGACCGCGCTCACGCCCTCGGTCGGGTGCATGTCGGTGGGGATGCCGCGGCCGTTGTCCTTGACCCGGACCGCGCCGTCCTCCATGAGGATGACGTCGATGGTGTCGGCGTAGCCGGCGAGGGCCTCGTCGACCGCGTTGTCGACGATCTCCCAGACGAGGTGGTGCAGGCCGCGCTCGCCGGTGGAGCCGATGTACATGCCCGGGCGCTTGCGGACGGCCTCGAGCCCCTCGAGCACGGTGATCGCGGAGGCGTCGTAGGCGGGGCCGGCGACCGGGGTGGCCTGCTCCTCCTGCTGCGGGACCACGGGGTCCTCGGCGGGCACGTCGGGGGTGTCGGGCTGGTCGGCCACGGGGCTCCTTCGTCGGCTGGCTCCGGGGGGCGTGCACGCCCGACCGGTGCTCATGGCGCGCGCCCACGGGCTGGTCACCCACGGGCGCGCTGTTGCCGCCCATCCTACCGCTCGGGGCCGACAGATGACCCGCTGGGAGGCCCGTGGCGCCGGTTCTCACCGATTTTCGAGGGTGTCCACGACTCCCCACACGCAACCGGGGCTCCCAGCGGCGCTGAGCGGCCTTCCTCGGGCTCGCCCGCGCCGGGGGTCAGGACGCGGCGCCGTGCACGTCCGCGACGGTCGGCCGGACCCGCACGACGGCCGGTCCGGTGACCCGCGCCGCGGCCAGCCCGTCGAGGAGCGTGGCCAGGTGGGGCCGGGTCGCGTCGACGACGGCGAGGCCGTCCCGGGTCGCCGCGGCGGTGACGGCGGCGAGCACGGCGGGGTCGTCGGTGTAGAGCACCTCGCCGAGGCCGGCGAGCTCGTCGAGGGTGCGGGGGCCGAGCGTCGTCGGCAGCGGCACCGTCGAACGAACGAGGTCGAGCAGGTCGCGGTGCTCGAGGGCGTGCCGGGCCAGGGCGCTGCCGTGGAGGTCGATGACCTGCCGGTACAGCGCGAGGTCGGCCGCTCCCAGAAGGATGAGCTGCGCGAGGACCGCGCGCCCGACGCGCTCCGCGACGGCGGCGTCGTCGTGCGCGGGGTCGGTCAGGGCGTCGCGCCGGTCGTCGACGAGCACCGTGCAGAAGGTCAGCCAGTCCGGGACGAGGGCGGACGGGCCCTCCTCGGCGAGCATCCCGCCGACGTAGCGGCGGTGGCCCTCGTGGTGGTCGGGCCCGGTCTCGACCGGCAGGACGGCGGCGACGGCGCGCACGCCCGAGACCGTCGTGCGCAGCGGCAGCACCGCGAGCGGGTCGACGCCCAGGCGCTGGCGGCACCACTCGGCCTGCTGAGCGGCGGGGCGCTCCCACAGAGTCGTGCCGCCGGAGACGAGGACGCCGTCGACCTCGACCGCGACCGGCAGCTGGTCGATGATGTCGAGCACCTGCTCGAGGACGGTCTCGGGGGTGCACCAGGTGCGGGTGGCGCGACGCGGGTGCAGGCGGATCTGGGTGCCGGGCCGCTCGAGTGGCTCGTCGGCGAGGGTGACGAGGACGGTGCCGTCGGACAGGCCGACCCAGCGCATCGTCGGGGCCATCGGGACCAGCGCCGAGCGGGTCACGAGCTCGACGACGTCGGCGACGCCGAAGGCCGTGAGGAGCGAGGTCTCGTACCGGCGCAGGCCCTCGCGGACCTGGCCGTGCTCGGCCGTGGCGGGCGCGGCGCTCAGCCAGCGCACCTCCTGCGGCGTGAAGCCGACCCCGTCGTCGTGGACGACGAGCGGGCCGCCGCCGGTCGCCGAGGTGACGCGCACCCGGCCCACGTGCGAGGGGTCGACCCGGCGCCGCGCCTCGATGCCGACGAGCGCGCTGGCGAGCAGGTCGCGCATCGGGCCGCGGCCACCGGGCCCACCGTCACCGGAGCGCGCGCCCCCGGGGTCGCGGGGGTCGCGCGCGGGGAGGCCGGGGTCGCGGCCGGGGGCGTGGTCGTTCACGTCGGAGTCCGTTCCGATGGGCGGCGACCGGCGGATGGTGGTCACCGTGGGCGAAGGTTTCTCCCACGGTGCCCGCGCGCCGTCGCCAACCGCTGCCGCTCGCAGTCCGGCTCCCCCCGACGTCCCGGGAGTCCGGCCGAACGAACGACCCGCCGCTCCTGCGGCGGTCCCCCCGCAGGTCAGCCGTCCGTGTGGGGGCGCAGGGTGCGCTCGAACAGGTCGCGGACGTCGTCGGTCAGGGCCGGCTCGGGCACGACGACGTCGACCTCCGGCACCGCGCAGCGCACGCCGTAGCAGTACGCGTCCGGGTACTCGCGCTCGACGCCGGCGGCGAGCATCCGCAGGCGGTCGGTGGCGATGAGGTCGTGCCAGGCGCGGCCGTCGGGCTCGGGCAGCTCGCCGAGGACGACCGTGCGGGTGCGGGTGCGGCCCGCGAACCCGCCGGTGCGCCGGACCTCGAGCTCGGTACCGGGCGCCGGCGCCTCCGGCGGGTCCGGGGTGGGGGCGGGGGCATCCGGGGCCGGCGTGCCGGGCGCCTGGGGGGCGGGGGAGCCGGGCGCGGGAGCGTCCGTCCCCACCTCGACGCCAACACCGCTCCAGGCGGTGCGCACGGCATCCGCCTCCCGCGAGCCCTCGCCGTACCGCGCGGTGGCGGCGGCCAGCGTCAGACCGGCGAACGTCGCGAAGTCGCAGTCGGCGCGGATCTCGCCGACGATCGTGTCGAACCAGACCTGTCCGGCGACCTCCCAGGCGTTGCCGCCGAGCGCGACCGCGAGGTCGTGGAAGGCCTTGTTCGGGATGCCCGAGTTGATGTGGACGCCGCCGTTGTCCTCGGAGGTCTCGACGTAGTCGCGCAGGTGCGCGGGCTGCGGGTCCTTGCCCAAGCGCGGGTCGTCGTAGGCGGTCCCGGGGGCGGCCATCGAGCGCAGCGCCACGCCCTGGACGCCCGGCGCGAGGAGGTCGGCGCCGATGAGCCAGTCGGCTGCGGCGGCGTCCTGGCCGAGCGAGCGCTGCTTGACGAGGACCCCGAAGACGTCGGACACCGACTCGTTGAGCGCCCCCGACTGGCCCTGGTAGTTCAGGCCCGCCGTGTACTGGGTGACGCCGTGCGCGAGCTCGTGGCCGATGACGTCGAGGCTGCGGGTGAACCCGAGGAACACCTCGCCGTCACCGTCGCCGAAGACCATCTGGGCGCCGTCCCAGAAGGCGTTGTCGTAGTCGCGCCCGTAGTGGACGGTGGCGACGAGCGGCAGGCCCTTGCCGTCGAGGGAGTTGCGCCCGTACGCCTCCTGCCACAGCTGCCACGTGGCGCCGAGGCCGTCGTAGGCCTCGGTGACGGCGGTGTCGGCGGTGGGCGGGTCACCCTCGCCGCGCACCTTCACCCCCGGCAGGGTCGTGCCCTGCTGGGCGTCGTGGACGGTGCGCTGCGGCCCGTCGGCGCTCCCGGCCGCCCCGCCGGGCAGCGTCGTCCCGCCGGGACGCGCCTCGGCGGTGACCCGCCCGCGCCGGAGCTCGGCGTCGCTGCGCAGCGTGGCGTCGGCGCGCTGCGCGACGTGGTCGTCGCCGGAGGCCGCGAGCGCGGCGAGCAGGTACGGCGGGACGATCGAGCAGCGGGCGGGCGAGTGCGTCATCCCTCCACGATGGACCCGCCCACCGACAGCCGCGACCCGACGGGTTGGCCGCGGCGGGTGGTCAGCGGCGCAGCGCCGCGGCCATCCGCTCCTGCGCGAGGTCGGAGTGGAACAGCTCGCCCGACATCCGCGCCATCGCCTCCCCGTCGCGCTCGAAGGAGGCGAGAAGGTCGGCGTTGAGGATCTGCTTGGCGGCGGTCAGCCCCTGCCGGGCGCCGGCCCGCAGGTCGTCGAGGACGGCGCCGACCGTGGCGTCCATCCCGGCCTCGTCGGCGACGTGGGTGACGAGCCCTTGGGCGCGGGCCTCGGCGGCGGTGAAGACGCGGCCGGTGAGGAACCAGTCGGCGGCCGAGCGCGGGGTGAGGCGGTAGCGCAGCGGGATGGAGATGGTCGCGGCCGCGAGCCCGAGGCGGACCTCGGTGAGGGCGAAGCCCACGTCGTCGCGACAGACGACGACGTCGGCGGAGGCGACGAGCCCGATGCCGCCGGCGCGCACCGGGCCGTCGAGCCGGGCGACGACCGGCACCGGCAGCGCGGCGATGCGGCGCTGGACGTCGACGATGGCGCGGGCCTGCTCGGTCATGTCGACGGTCGCCGCCTCCTTGAGGTCGGCGCCGGCGCAGAAGACGCGATGGCTCGAGCGCAGGAGGACGGCGTGGACCGACTCGTCCTGCGCGACCTCGGCCAGCCGGTCGCGCAGGTCGGCGAGCAGGCGGCGCGAGAGGGCGTTGCGGTTGGCCGGCGAGTCGAGGGTGAGGACCGCGACCCGGTCCTCGTCGTCACGGCGGACCAGGGGGGCGACGTCGGCATCCACGGGCCGACCCTAGCCGCCGGGTGCCGTGCCTCAGGGGGCGGTCGTCACCCGGAAGACCGGGAAGCCGGGGGCGGCCGCGGCGAGCTCGGCGTCGGTCGAGTCCTTCGAGAGGCCCTCGACGAACCGGCCGACCTCCCAGCCCCAGCGCCGCAGGTAGACGCGCAGGACCGCGGGGCGTTCCACGACCGGGACCTCGACGAGGCGCACCCGCTCGGTGCGGCGCCCGAGCCGCAGCTCGGCCTCGGGGTTCGCGCGCACGTTGCGCACCCACTCGGTGACGCCGCGCGGCGCGACGAGGTAGCGCTCGCCCTCCAGCGGCATGAGGTTGACCGGCGTGCTGCGCGGCAGGCCGGAGCGCCGGCCGGTGACCGTGAGGACGCGGGAGCCGAGCAGGCTGATGCCGCGGGCGGTCAGCCAGCGGACGAGCGCGTTGAAGGCCGCGTCCATCCGGGTGTCGGGGCGGACGTAGCGGTCGGCGGAGGGGTGCTGGGCGGTCACGGTCATCGGCTCCTCGGGAAGTGAGAGCGGTGCTCTCTTTATGTGTGGAGTGTGCGCCCGGGTCCTGTGCGCTGTCAAGAGCACTGCTCTCGTTCCTGTGGTTGGATGGTCCTGTGTCCCCCACCTCCCGCGCCGAGCGCCGCCGCGACCTCGAGACGCGCATCGTCGAGGTCGGCCGGCGGCACCTGGCGACGGAGGGCGCGGCGGGTCTCTCGCTGCGGGCGGTGACGCGCGAGCTCGGGATGGTCTCGTCCGCCGTCTACCGGTACGTCGCCAACCGGGACGAGCTGCTGACGCTCCTCGTCGTCGACGCGTACACCGAGCTGGCCGACGCCGTCGACGCGGCGGTCGCTGCAGCCGACGACCGGCCGTGGGACGAGCGGGTCGTCGTCGCCGGCGCGGCGTTCCGCGCGTGGGCGGTCGGCGACCCCTCGCGGTACGCGCTGCTCTACGGCAGCCCGGTGCCCGGGTACGAGGCGCCGGCCGAGCGGACCGTCGGGCCGGGGACGCGCGTGACGTTCGCCCTGCTCAAACTGCTCGCGGAGGGCGTCGACGCGGGTGAGGTGTCGCCCGTCGGCGCGGTGCCGGTCGACGCGCCGCTGCTGGAGGCATCCGTCGGAACGGCCGGGCCGGATCGAGCGAGTGGGCTGGCTGCGGACCTGCACCGGCTCTGCGACGAGACCGGGCTGCCGGGTGGCCCGGACGTCATGGGGCGCGCGCTGCTGCTCTGGGCGGTGCTCGTCGGCGGCACGAGCCTCGAGGTCTTCGGCCCGTACGGGCGCGACACCCTGACCGACCCCGGCGCCCTCCTCGAGCACCAGCTGCGCCTCACCCTCGCCCTCCTGCGCACCCCCGCCTGACGCCCCTCCCACCCCCGGCTCTTCCCACTGATTGCGAGTTGAGCCGCTCGACGCGCCGCCGGACGGCGTGTCGAGCGGCGGAACTCGCAAGAAGTCGATGGGTGTGAGGGTGGGGGACGAAGGGGTCCGGTCAGCCGTAGGTGTCGCGGGGGCCGCGACCGTCCTGCACCCGGTGACGGCCGCGCGACCAGGTCGGCGCGCTCGGGCCGACGACGCGCAGCTCGGTGACCGTGCCCTCGCCGACCTCGTCGGTGAGCCGGGTCATCAGCGTGTTCTCGAGCAGCCGCAGCTGCGTCGCCCAGGCGGTCGAGTCGGCCCGGATGGTGAGGACGCCGTCGACGAAGTCCGTCGGCTGGCAGTGCGCCGAGATGTCCGGCCCGACGATGCCGGGCCACCGGCCGATGACCGAGCCGACGGCGACGTCGGCGCCCCAGCCCCGGTCGTTGACGAACCGGTCGATCTGGTCCGACAGCAGCTGCGGGTCTCGGCCCGAGCGCTTGCGGCCGCCGGGGATGTCCTTCGCGCGGCGGCGCGGCTTGAGGCCCGGTCGCAGACCCTTCGCCCGGGCCGCGGCGCGGGCGCGGGCCAGCGCCTCGGCCGCCGCGAGCCCCTCCTCGACCTCGGGCGCCCCGTCGGCGGCGAACCCGGAGGTGGTGTCGTCGCCGTCCTCGACCGGGAGCTGCGGCGTCGGCGCTCCGGACGGTGGGGCATCCGGGCCCTGGTCGGGCTGCTTCCCCCGAGAACCTGTCGCTTCCCCGGGGAACGGTTCCCGGGGAGAGCGCGGCCGTATCGGGTCACCCGATACGCGTGGGTCAGGAGGGGTCGGCACCGTCGGCCTCCGCGACCTGCTCGCCCTCGTCCGGCCTGTCGTCCTCGTCGGTCTCGACCGTGCCGAGCGTGACCCGGCGCGTCGCACCGGCGAGCGAGGCCGGGACGTCGGCGGGGACCGCGGCCGTCACGAGCACCTGCTCGGCGTCGGCGACCATCGCGGCCAGCCGCTCGCGGCGGCCCGCGTCGAGCTCGGCGAAGACGTCGTCGAGGACGAGCACCGGGTCGTCGCCGAGGTCGGTGCGCAGCAGCTGGAAGGCCGCGATTCGCAGCCCGAGCGCGAACGACCACGACTCCCCGTGGCTCGCGTACCCCTTGGCCGGCAGCTCCCCGAGGGTGAGGAGCACGTCGTCGCGGTGCGGGCCGACGAGGCAGACGCCCCGCTCGACCTCCTGGTCCCGCACCTCGGCGAGGCTCGCGACCACCTCCTCGTGCAGCTCGGCGACCTCGGGCACCTCACCGGCCGCGATGCGCCCCGCCGTCGCCTCGCGCAGGGAGGAGCGGTAGGCGACCCGGGCGTCCGACTGCCCGTTGCTCACCTCGTCGTAGGACTTGGTCAGGTACGGCCCGAGGTCGCGCAGGAGGCGCAGCCGCGCGTAGAGCAGCTGCGAGCCGACTCCGGCGAGCTGCTGGTCCCACACCGACAGGGTGTGCAGCGCGCTCACCGCCTCCGACGCCGGGTCGAGCGCCTCGGCGCCCGGGCGCGGCCGCCGCCCGCGGGCCCGGCGCGAGAGGTAGGGCTGCGCGGACTTGAGGAGGGCCGAGCGCTGCTTGACGATGCGGTCGTACTCCTGGCGCACCCCGGCCCACCGCGGCTGGCGCGCGACGAGGAGGTCGTCGAGGAAGCGCCGGCGCTCGCCGGGGTCGCCCTTGACCAGCGCGAGGTCCTCCGGGGCGAAGAGCACCGTGCGCAGCGTGCCGAGCACCTCGCGCGGCCGGACCGGCGAGCGGTTGAGGCGGGCCCGGTTGGCGCGCCCGGGGGTGATCTCGAGCTCGACCATCGTCTCGCGCCCGTCACGGACCACGGCGCCGCGCACGACCGCCCGCTCGGCGCCGAACCGGACGAGCGGGGCATCCGTCGCCACCCGGTGGCTGGAGAGCGAGGCGAGGTACCCGACGGCCTCGACAAGGTTGGTCTTGCCCTGCCCGTTGAGCCCGACGAGGGTCGTCACGCCCGGCCCGAGCGGGAGCTCGGCCCGCTCGTAGCTGCGGAAGTCCCCGAGGGAGAGGTGCCGGACGAACACTCCCCGAGACTAGTGCGCGGCCCGCCGCGGTATCACCGGGCCGGTGCCGAGCCTCCTCCCGCCGAGCGCACCGGACGCCCCGGTGCCCGCACCCAGGAGGCACGGATGACCCATCCCTCGCTCGGCACCAGCCGCCGCACCCTCGTCGGGGCCCTCGGGCTCGGAACCCTCGGCACGCTCGGCCTCGCGACCCCGGCCACGGCGCAGGCCGCCACCCCGGCCGGGCTCGTCGTCCCGCCGGACGCGCTGGCCTCCGGCGGCTGCGACCTGTACCTCGTCGCGGACGGCATCGCGGGCGACTCGCAGGCCGAGCGCTTCCCCGGCGCCGTCGAGCTGCTCGCCCTCGACTGGGGTGTCAAGGCCACGCGCACCACCACCGGCGCCGGCTCCTCCGCCGGCCGGCCGGTCGCCGGCGATGTTCGGCTCGCCGCGTTCTCGTCGTCGGCCTCGCCCCAGCTGCTCCGGCGGCTCGTGACCGGTCGGACGATGCGCAGCGCCGTCGTCCACGTCGTGCGGACCGGCGAGAACCCCGTCGAGACCATGACACTGGCCTTCACCGACGTCGTGCTCACCGGCTACGAGGTGATGTCGAGCGCCGGCCTGCCGGTCGACGTCGTGTCGTTCGCGATGGGCGGGGTCACCGAGACCTGGACGCCCCGGAACCCCGACGGCTCGACCGGCACGCCGGTGTCCGTGACCTGGGACCTGCGCTCCGGACGAGTGGCCTGAGCCACCGCCCGCGGCGGCGTCCGTCAGAGGTCGGTGCGCTTGGCGGCCGACTTCTTCGCGGCGGCCTTGCGGGCGGTGCCCTTCGTCGCGGCCTTCTTGACGTCCGCGGCACGCTTGGCCGGCGTGCTCGAGCCGTCCTCGCCACCGCGCAGAGCCTCGCCCTCGGCGACGGTCATCACCTGGTGGCCGCCGAACTGCCCGCGCAGGGCCGCGACGGCCTGCATCGAGGGGGAGGTGTGCTGGCGCGAGGCGAACCGGGCGAAGAGCGAGGCCGAGATGACGGGCATCGGCACGCCGAGCTCGATGGCCTCCTCGACCGTCCAGCGACCCTCGCCGGAGTCGACCGTGTAGTCCGAGACGTCCTCGAGGCCCGGGTTGTCCTCGAGCGCGGCGACCATGAGGTCGAGCAGCCAGGAGCGCACGACCGTGCCGCGGCTCCAGGCCTTGAAGGCGCCGGGGACGTTCTCGACGATGTCCTTCTTCTCGAGCAGCTCGTAGCCCTCGGCGTAGGCCTGCATGAGGCCGTACTCGATGCCGTTGTGGACCATCTTCGTGTAGTGCCCGGCACCGACCTTGCCGGCGTGGACGAAGCCCTCGTCGCGCGGGCCCTCGGGGCGCAGCGCGTCGAAGATCGGCATCGCCTTCTTCACGTTGGCCGCCGTACCGCCGACCATGAGGCCGTAGCCGTTCTCGAGGCCCCAGATGCCGCCGGACACGCCGCAGTCGAGGTAGCCGATGCCCTTGGCCTTGAGCAGCTTCTCGTGGACGGCGTCGTCGGTGAACTTGCTGTTGCCGCCGTCGATGACCAGGTCGCCCTTGTCGAGGAGGTCGGCGAGCTTCTCGATCGTCTCGGTCGTCGGGGCGCCATGGGGGACCATCACCCAGACCACGCGCGGGCCCTCGAGCTGCTTGACCATGTCGGCGAGCGAGCGGGCGTCCGACACCTGGCGGTTGCGGTCGTACCCGACGACCTCGTGGCCCGCGCGGCGCAGACGCTCGCGCATGTTGCCGCCCATCTTGCCGAGGCCGACCAGTCCGAGCTGCATCCGAAGGCTCCTTCGTCGAGGTGTCGCAGGTGTCCGTCCCGAAGGCTACGCCGCCCGCCACCGGCCCGGTGGGGGCGGCTGCGGGTCAGGACGCGAAGCGGACCGGCATGAGGACATACCGGTACGAGGTGTCGGCCTCGCCGTCGGCGCTCTCCTGGCCGCTGAGCACGGCCGGGCGCGAGGCCTGCGTGAAGGAGATCCGCGACCAGTCGGTACCGACGACGCCGAGGCCGTCGAGCAGGTACTGGGGGTTGAAGGCGATCTCGATGTCGGGGCCGGTCAGGGCGCACTCGACCGCCTCGGACGCCTGGGCGTCGTCACCGGTGCCGGCCTCGATGGCCACCTGGTCGCCCGAGAAGCGCAGGCGCACAGGGGTGTTGCGCTCGGCGACGAGCGCGACGCGCTTGACGGCCTCGACGAGCTCGGCGGTGCGGACGACCGCGTCGGTCTCGGAGCTCGTCGGGAAGATCGAGGACACCTTGGGGTACTCGCCGTCGAGGAGGCGGGTGGTGGTGCGGCGCCGGCCGGCCTCGAAGCCGGCGAGGCCGTCGCCGCCCGCGGTGGCGCCGAGGGCGACGTCGATGGAGCCGGCGGCACCGAGGCTTCGGGCGGTCTCGCTGAGGGTGCGGGCCGGGACGAGGACGACGTGGCTCGCGTCGGTCGCCGTCGGGTTCCAGGTCAGCTCGCGCATCGCGAGGCGGTAGCGGTCGGTGGCGAGCAGCGTCATCTTGTCGCCCTCGACCTCGACCCGGACGCCGGTGAGGATCGGGAGGGTGTCGCCGCGGTCGGCCGCGACGGACACCTGGGCGACCGCCTGGGTGAAGAGATGGCCGTCGACCGACCCGGTGGGCTCGGGCGAGCTGGGGAGGGTCGGGTAGTCGTCGGCGGGCATCATCAGCAGGCTGAAGCGGGAGGCCCCGCACGTGACCTGGACCTTGCTGCCCTCGGCGACGACGTCGATCGGGCGGTCCGGCAGGTTGCGCGAGATGTCGGCGAGGAGGCGGCCGAGCACGAGGACGGTGCCGGCCTCGGAGACCTCGGCCGCGACGGTGACCCGGGCCGAGACCTCGTAGTCGAACGCCGAGAGGGTCAGGGTGCCGTCGTCGGAGGCCTCGAGGAGGATGCCGGCGAGCACCGGGACCGGCGGGCGCGCGGGCAGGCCACGGGCCACCCAGGTGACCGCCTCGGCGAGGACGTCGCGCTCGACGCGGAACTTCACGGCTACCACCCTTGTCCGGCGCGGACCAGCCGCCCCTGTCGTGCATCGGAGACCACACCGCACCGGCTCGGGACGCGCGACGGCGCCTCCCTCACGCGGGCGGGGTCCCTGACACTAGTGCACGTCCTCGGAGCGCACCATCCGCTCCGAGCGGGTGCTCGAGCCGATCATCGAGAGGTCGGGCCGGGGGTCGCCATCCCCAGCACCTGGTCGGGGCGGACAGGGTGATTGAGGGATCTCGTCGTCGTGGTCGGAGGTGTGGATCCTGTGGACGGCGGGGCGTCGGCGCAGGTCATCGGCGCGGCGCGCGGTGTGGACGGACCGTGGACCGGTCGTGGAGAAGATCAACCGTCGTGTTGACGACGAGACCGCGTCCACAGGGCGTCCACGGGGGCGTCATCCGTCGTCCACGGCGTCGGGGCCGTCGTCCACAGTCGTCCACAGGCCTTGTGGACAAACCGTGGCGTGCGGGGCGTCGTGGCGGGGGTGGGGGCGAGTTGTCCACAGGCTTGTACCCAGCGGTGGATGACGCAGGGCCGGGTCGGGCGAACGGGGGGTGAACGACGGGTTCCGCGGCGCGACGCGGGCCAGCGTCCTCCCAGCCTTGGACGAAGGTTGTACACCGGTTGTGCACAACCTGTGGAGAACCCTGCGGACGACCGGGGGACGAGGTGTGGACCGGGTGGGGACGGCCGACCGACTCCCGACGACCGCGCACGTGCGGGCTTTCCGTGATTGGGAGCGCGTGCCGACAGCGATAACCCCGCACGTGCGGGGTTGGGGAGGTCCGGAACGGGCGCGGACAGCGATAAGCCCGCACGTGCGGGGTTGGGGAGGTCCGGAACGGGCGCGGACAGCGATAAGCCCGCACGTGCGGGGTCAGCAGGGCACGACGGGGCGATGGGACCCCAACGGCGTCGGGGAGGCCGCCGCCGGGCGTCAGCGGGACTGCTGCTTGATCCGGTTGGTCAGCTCGGTGACCTGGTTGTAGATGGCGCGGCGCTCGGCCATCAGCTGCCGGATCTTCTTCTCGGCGTGCATGACGGTCGTGTGGTCGCGGCCGCCGAACTGCTGCCCGATCTTCGGCAGCGACATCTCGGTCAGCTCGCGGCACAGGTACATCGCGATCTGCCGCGCCGTCACGAGCACGCGCGAGCGGGACTGGCCCTGGAGGTCCTCGATCGTCAGCCCGAAGTAGGCCGCGGTCTGGGCGATGATCGTCGCCGGCGTGACCTGGCTCGTCGAGTCGTCGGGGATGAGGTCGCGCAGGACGATCTCGGCGAGGCTCATGTCGACCGGCTGGCGGTTGAGGCTCGCGAAGGCCGTGACGCGGATGAGGGCGCCCTCGAGCTCGCGGATGTTCGTCGAGATCCGCGAGGCGATGAACTCGTGCACGTCCTCGGGCACCGACAGGCGCTCCTGGATGGCCTTCTTGCGCAGGATGGCGATGCGCGTCTCGAGGTCGGGCGGCTGCACGTCGGTGAGCAGGCCCATCTCGAAGCGGCTGCGCATCCGCGCCTCGAAGCCGGTGAGCAGCTTCGGCGGCACGTCGCTCGTGATGACGACCTGCTTGCCGGCGTTGTGCAGGGTGTTGAACGTGTGGAAGAACTCCTCCTGCGTCTGCACCTTGCCCTGGAGGAACTGGATGTCGTCGATGAGCAGCACGTCGACGTCGCGGTAGCGGCGCTGGAAGTTGGCCGCCTTGTCGTCGCGGATGCTGTTGATGAAGTCGTTGGTGAACTCCTCGGAGTTCACGTACCGCACCTTGACGTGCGGGAAGAGGTTGCGCGCGTAGTGCCCGATGGCGTGCAACAGGTGGGTCTTGCCCAGCCCCGAGTCGCCGTAGACGAACAGCGGGTTGTACGCCTTGGCCGGCGCCTCGGCGACCGCGACCGCCGCGGCGTGCGCGAACCGGTTGCTCGCGCCGATGACGAAGGTGTCGAAGGTGTACTTGGGGTTCAGGCGCGTCAGCTCGATCTGCTCCGGCACCTGCGCGCCCGGCCGCGGCCGGCGCATCCCGGGGACCGCGACGAGGTCGCGGCCGCCGCCGTCCTGGTCGGCGTGGGCCGTGGCCAGGCCGGCGGAGTGGTCGGTGCCGTCGCCGTCGTCGTCGAGCTCGAGGTCGTCGATCTGCTGGCGGCGGTCCGCGGCCCGTGCCTCGTGCCCGTCGTCGCCGACGCCGTTGGACGTCGGCTCCCCGACCTCGCCGAGGGTCGGGTCGACGGTCACCGCGAGGCGGACGTCGCGCCCCAGGCGCTCGCCGAGGCTCTGCGTGACGCGTTCGCGCAGCCGGGTCTCGACGATGTCCTTCGTGAAGTCGTTCGGCACGGCGATGAGGGCGGTGTCGTCGAGGAGGCCGACGAGGCGGGCGAGGGAGAGGAAGGCCCGCTGCTGGACCGGGATCCCGTCCTCGTCGAGCGCCTCCAGCGTGGCCTGCCACACCTGGGTCATCGTCGCGTCCGGCACGTGGTTCCCGTCCTTCCGATGCCCTGGTGGTGGTCGCGGCGCCGGTCGGCACTGCGTGGGAGGGATGGTCGTCCACACGATTGTCCACAGCCTGTGGGGACATCATGGTGCGGTCGACGCCGCCGGAGTCGTGCTCCGCGTGTGTCGTGCCGCGCCCGCCCGATGCTCCGTGCGATGGTAGAGCGTGGTGCGGGTCCGGCGGTACCCGGCCGTGGGTTTGGTCGGTGAGCGGCGCCTCGGGTACCTTGGGGGGGCCTGTTCCGGCCGTTTTCGCATGCCCGCGAACGCTGCTCCCGAGCACGTCGTGGGTCTCCGACTGCGGCCGACCAGGCCGTCTTCCCAGCCCCCGGGCCGTCCGGCCCGACACCGCGAAAGAGATACATCGTGAGCAAGCGGACCTTCCAGCCGAACAACCGCCGTCGCGCCAAGACGCACGGCTTCCGTCTGCGGATGCGCACCCGTGCGGGTCGCGCCATCCTCGCCGCCCGGCGTCGCAAGGGTCGCTCCGAGCTCTCGGCCTGAGGCCGACCGGTGCTGCCGGCGCCGAACCGTCTGCGTGAGCGGGCGGACTTCGCGTCGGCGGTCCGCGGCCGGGGGACGACCCGGGCCGGCTCGAGGCTGATCGTGGTGCATGCCACCCGGACCGACGCGCGCGCGGGATGCCCGCCGCGGGTCGGTTTCGTCGTGTCACGGGCCGTCGGCAACGCGGTGGTGCGCAACCGGACGAAGCGCCGGCTGCGTCACCTCGTCGCCGCTCGCCTCGCGGGTGTGCCGGCCGGTGTCGACCTCGTCGTCCGGGCCAACCCCGCCGCCGCCGAAGCCTCCTCCGCGGAACTGGGGGGTGCGCTCGACACGTTGGTGCACAAGGTGGTCGGTCGGGTCGGAGGTGCCTCGTGAGCGTCGGACGCCTCCTCGCCGCGCCCCTGGTCTGGATGATCCGCGGCTACCAGCGGTTCATCAGCCCCCTGCGTCCGCCGACCTGTCGGTACTACCCCTCGTGCTCGGAGTACGCCGTGACCGCGCTCCAGCGGTTCGGCCCGCTGCGCGGGTCGTGGATGGCCGTGCGTCGGATCGGTCGCTGCCACCCGTGGACCCCGGGCGGGGTCGACCACGTGCCGGACCGCGACCCGGTGACCGGTGCTCCGGTGGCCGGCACGACCGGGCCCAAGCCGTACCGACCGAGCACGGGCCCGGCGAGCCCGTCGCACCCCTGACCCCCGTCACGACCGTGACCCCACACGCCGGCTGAGGCCGGCCCAGCGAAGGACATCATGGGCGACCTGTTCAACAGCATCCTGGCCCCGATCGAGTGGCTCGTGGCCTGGATCATGTACGGCTTCCACGAGGCCCTGACGACGATCGGGCTGCCCGCGGCGTCCGGCTGGACGTGGGCCCTGTCGATCGTCGGGCTCGTGCTCGTCATGCGCGCCGCGATGATCCCGCTGTTCGTCAAGCAGATCAAGGCATCGCGCAAGATGCAGCTCATCCAGCCCGAGCTGCAGAAGATCCAGAAGAAGTACAAGGGCAAGTCCGACCCCGAGTCCCGCCAGGCGATGACCCAGGAGACGATGGAGCTGTACAAGAAGGAGGGGACCAACCCCTTCAGCTCGTGCCTCCCGATCCTCGTCCAGTCGCCGTTCTTCTTCGGTCTCTTCCGGGTCCTCAACGGTCTCGACGAGCTCGCGGCCGGCACCGGCAGCGCCGCCAGCATCGGCCCGATCACCAAGGAGGTGGCCGCTCAGGCCGAGAAGGCGTCCATCTTCGGCGCCCAGCTGTCCGACACCTTCCTCGGGGCGAACAACCTGTCGACCCAGATCGTCACCGTCGTCCTCATCATCCTCATGTCGGCGACGACCTTCCTCACCCAGCGCCAGCTGATGACGAAGAACATGCCGCAGTCGGCGCTCGACAGCCCGTTCGCCAAGCAGCAGAAGATGCTGCTCTACATCTTCCCGATCATCTTCGCCGTCTCCGGCGTCAACTTCCCGATCGGTGTCCTCGTCTACTGGTTCACGACCAACGTCTGGTCGATGACGCAGCAGTTCTACGTGATCCGCCGGATGCCGGCGCCCGGCTCGGCCGCCGAGCGGGCCTACCACGCGCGGCTCGCGCGCAAGGGCAAGCCGGTCCCCGGCGCCGCGGCGGTGGCCGCCGAGGCCGAGGTCGAGGACCAGACGATCGTCGGTCAGCGGGTCCAGCCGAAGTCCAAGAAGCGGTCCAAGGGCAAGAAGTGAGCACTGCGTCGGGCACCTCGGTGCCGTCGACGCCCCACGACACCGGTACGACGTCCCACACGGAGGGCACACACATGAGCGAGAACACGACCGAGGGCACCGCCCCCACCGCCGACGAGACCACGCCCCTCGCGGCGGAGCTCGGCGCGGCCGAGACCGCCGGCGCGGTGACGCCGGGCGAGGCCACGACGGACACCCCCGGGGGTGTCCAGCACGAGACGTCCGCGGACGCCGCGAACGCCACCTCGGACGACGCCGACGGCGGCGCCGACCCAGCGGGCGACGAGACGGCGGCCCCGGCGGCCGGCCAGCGCCGCCCGGCGCGACGCCAGCAGCTCGAGCGCGAGGGTGAGGTCGCAGCCGACTTCCTCGAGACCCTCCTCGACATCTGCGACCTCGACGGGGACCTGGACGTCGACATCGACGGCGACCGCGCCGCGGTGGCGATCGTCGACAGCGAGGAGGGTCGCGTGCCGCGGCGCCTCGTCGGTCAGGACGGGCAGGTGCTCGAGGCCCTCCAGGAGCTGACCCGCCTCGCCGTGCAGAGCGAGACCGGTGAGCGCAGCCGCCTCATGCTCGACGTCGCCGGCCACCGCGCCGGCCGTCGCGCGGAGCTCGTGCGTATCGCCAAGGAGGCCATCGCGACGGTCCAGAGCTCCGGGGAGTCCGCCTCGCTCGAGCCGATGTCGGCCTTCGAGCGCAAGGTCGTCCACGACGAGGTGCTCAGCGCCGGGCTGCACAGCGAGTCCGAGGGCAGCGAGCCCCGCCGCTACGTCGTCATCACGGCGTCCTGACCGACGAGGACCCCACGATGGAGCAGGACGAGCGTCCTCTCGCGCCACCGGCCGCACCCACGGGTGCGGCCGCGGTGTTCGGTGACCGACTCGCCCTCGCCGAGCGGTTCACCGCGATCCTCGCCGACACGGGGGTCACCCACGGGCTGATCGGGCCGCGTGAGGTGCCGCGGTTGTGGGAGCGGCACGTGCTCAACTGCGCCGTCATCGAGGACGCGTTCCCCCACGGGGCGTCCCTCGTCGACGTCGGGTCCGGCGCCGGCCTCCCGGGCGTCGCCCTCGCGGTGGCGCGTCCGGACCTCGACGTCCACCTCGTCGAGCCGATGTTGCGGCGCACGACGTGGCTCGCCGGTGTCGTCGAGGACCTCGGGCTGGAGAACGTCACCGTTCACCGGGGCCGCGCGGAGGAGCTGGCCGGCTCCGTCTCCGCGCCGTGGGTGACGGCGCGGGCGGTGGCCCGCCTCGACAAGCTCGCGCGCTGGTGCGTGCCGCTCCTCGCGGACGGCGGGACGCTCGTCGCGATGAAGGGCCGCAGCGCAGGCGAGGAGCTGGACGAGGACCGCCGCGCCCTGCAGCGCCTGGGCCTGGAGGCGGCGCGCGTCAGCGAGCACGGGGGTGCGGTGCTCGACGAGCCGGTCCTCACCGTCGACCTGCGGTTCCGGTCACAGCCGGCCAAGCCGGCGCGCGCGACGACGGCAGCCCGCCGTCGCAGCGCCCAGCGGCCCCGCACCTGACCCGCCGCGCCGCGCGGTGAACGAGCAGCGCGGCCGAGGGGCGGCCTGTTCCACGTGAAACCGGCCGGGGCGCGGCGTGTTTCACGTGAAACGTCGGCGCAGACCCGCGGGTCGTGCGGAACACGGGCCATGGCCGGTGGGGACCGGGACCACGGGACAGCCGCCACCACCGACTCCAGGGTGTCGTCGGCCGCTCGGAGCCTCTGTCAACGGTGCCGTGCTCGCACCCGCCTCAGCTGGTCGACCGACCGGCTGCTCGGACCGCCCGCAGGGGAGCAGCGGTGCCACGGTACCGAGCGTCGAGCGCTGGTCGTGGGTCCGGGCGCACAGCGCGACCAGGGTCCAGCGGCACGGCCCCATGACTCGACGCCACCCCGTAGGTGCCGGCAACAGCACGGTGGCGTCATGACTCGACCGGAGCCACGGGTGGCCCGGCCCGGCCTGTTCTTCCTCGAGGTTCGTGCAGCACGGGGGGACGCGGGGAGACACCGTCCTGACTGAGGGCGGGCGCCCGTCGTCCTCGTCGACGAGGATCTCCCCGCGGTCGACGACCGGGCGATGTCCATCGCCGGTGGTCAGCCCTCGTGAGCGGGCTAGGTGACCTGGGTTGGCTGTCGAGTGGAGGTGGCAGCCCGGTTCGGCGCACACCAGGTCGCACGGTCCTGCGGAACGCGTTTCACGTGAAACGCGCTGCCCGGCGACTGGCCGGCCGTGAAGGGACCACGCGCGCGGGCAACCGTGCGCGCATCACGCATCACGAGCGGATGTGGACAAACCATCAGGCCATCCGCACTGACTCGTCGCGCGCCACCCGGCCGCCGAGGCCGATCGGCGGCAGCGCGATCACGGGGCCCAGTGGCAGCACCTCGCCGAGAGGGAGATCAGTCCTGCACCATCACCCTTCAACGCCGTTTCACGTGAAACAAGGATGCCCTCAGCAACATCGCCGTGCTTGGCGGTGCTGGCGCAACACCCTGCCGCGGCCGATCGTCGACGACGACGATGGTCGGCAGGAGGCCGAAGGGACCTCGGGCGGGTCAATGCTCACGTTTCACGTGAAACAGCCCATCGGGCCGATCGCAGACGGCACGCGGGCTCACGACGCGAAGGCGTTCGTCGACTCCCCGTGCATGACGGGAGAGCCTGCCCCGAGTCAGGGCACGGAGACGTCTCGATGTGTGCTCCGCTGTTTCACGTAAAACACGGAATGACGTCCGGGCTGAGGAGGTCGAGTGAGCCGGGCCTCGACGACGACCCGGTGGGGGCGCAGTCGATGCGGGCGCACATCACGCGGCGTCGCCGGCGACGAGGTCGACGCCCGCCGGCCCCATGAGCCATCGGGCGAAGGAGCCCCCCGGCGCGACACCTCTGGAGCAGGCACGCTGTCCACAGGTTTTCCACCGCGGCCGGCCACCGCTCCTGCGGACGGGAACGACTGCAAGCCCGCGCCACGACAGGGTTTTCGGGGTCGTGAGCCACGCGGACGATCCCTATCGAGGGTGGTTGTCCACCGGGTCGTCCACAGCCTCTGCTCGCTTTGGCGTGTCGACCCCCCGTGGGGTTGGATGGGGGCTGAACATGTCGCAGGAGGTACCGGTGAGCTCTGTGCTCAACCCCACGGACGCATCCCGCGTCGTCGACGGACTTGGCTTCCCCCTCGGGGATGTCACGTCGCCCGTCGGCGTCGGGTGGCCCGCCGTTTCACGTGAAACGCCGCAGCCGCCGGAGGAGCAGGCGTCCAGCTCCACGGACCCCGTCGAACCGACCGGACAGGTCGTCGACGCGGAACCCGCCAGACCCGACCACGAGGAGCGAGCCGCCATCGCCGCATCCATCCCGGAAGCCGACGGCAACACGCCGCTCGCCCAGGCCGTCGCCGCGGACGAGCGCAAGCGGGTGACCCTCAGTGGCCGCCCGGTGCCGCGCCCGGCGCAGACGCGTGTCCTGACCGTGGCCAACCAGAAGGGCGGGGTGGGCAAGACGACGACGACCGTCAACATCGCCGCAGCCCTCGCACAGGCGGGCAGCACGGTCCTCGTCATCGACCTCGACCCCCAGGGCAACGCCAGCACGGCGCTGGGGATCGACCACCACTCCGAGGTGCCGAGCATCTACGACGTCCTGGTCGACGGCGCACCCATCAGCGGGGTGGTGCAGCGGTGCCCGGACATCGAGGGGCTGACCTGTGCGCCGGCGACGATCGACCTCGCGGGGGCCGAGATCGAGCTCGTCTCGCTCGTCGCGCGCGAGACTCGCCTGCAGAAGGCGGTCATCGCCTACGTCGAGGAGCGTGAGGCCGCGGGGGACCGCCTCGACTACGTGCTCATCGACTGCCCGCCGAGCCTCGGCCTGCTGACGGTCAACGCGTTCGTCGCCGCCAACGAGGTGTTCATCCCGATCCAGTGCGAGTACTACGCGCTCGAAGGGCTGAGCCAGCTGCTGAAGAACATCGAGCTGATCCGCAACCACCTCAACCCGGCGCTGCACGTGTCGACGATCCTCCTCACGATGTACGACGGGCGGACCCGGCTGTCGGCGCAGGTCGCCGACGAGGTCCGGGCCCACTTCGGTGAGCAGACCCTGCGGGCCACCGTGCCCCGGTCGGTCCGGATCAGCGAGGCGCCGAGCCACGGCCAGACCGTCATCACCTACGACCCCAACAGCAGTGGTGCGCTGTCCTACCTCGAGGCGGCCGTCGAGCTCGCCGAGCGTGGCGCCGCCGCCCCGACGACGGAGGAATCCGCATGAGCGAGAAGCGTCGCGCCCTCGGGCGAGGCCTGGGCGCCCTCATCCCCGCGCAGCCGGCCACGGACCGCCCGGTCGACGTGTTCTTCAAGGACCGCGACGGAGGCGTGACCACCGACGAGCGGCCCGAGGCGACGGGCCCGACGCCGACGCCCTCCACCCCGGACGACGCGGTGGCCCCCGCCGCCGAGACCGACGGCCTGGCCCCGGTGCCCGGCGCCCGCTTCGCGGAGATCCCGCTCGACGCCATCCGGCCCAACCCGCGGCAGCCGCGCACCGTGTTCGACGAGGACGAGCTCGCCGAGCTGGTCCACTCGATCACCGAGATCGGTGTCCTCCAGCCCGTCGTCGTCCGCCCCGTGCCGGACGCCGGGCCCGACGACGAGGTCCGCTTCGAGCTCATCATGGGCGAGCGGCGCTGGCGCGCCTCGCGCGAGGCCGGCAAGGACGTCGTCCCGGCGATCGTGCGCAGCACCGACGAGGACGACCTCCTGCGCGACGCGCTGCTGGAGAACCTCCACCGCAGCCAGCTCAACGCGCTCGAGGAGGCCGCCGCCTACCAGCAGCTGCTCGACGACTTCGGCTGCACGCAGGAGGAGCTCGCGACCCGGATCGGCCGCTCGCGGCCGCAGATCAGCAACACCCTGCGCCTCCTGCGCCTGCCTCCGCTCGTCGCCCGCCGGGTGGCGGCCGGGGTGCTGAGCGCCGGCCACGCCCGGGCCCTGCTCGGTCTGCCCGACGCCGCCGCCATGGAGCGGCTCGCCCAGCGCATCGTCGCCGAGGGCCTGTCGGTCCGCACGGCCGAGGAGCTCGTCGCGCTCGGCGAGGGTGAGGCCCCGACCCGGCGCAGCGCGCCGCGGGCCGGCTCCCGGCGTCCGCAGCTCGACGACCTCGCGGCCGACCTCTCCGACCGCCTCGACACCCGGGTGCGCATCGCCCTCGGGCAGAAGAAGGGCCGGCTGACCGTCGAGTTCGCGTCGGTGGACGACCTCAACCGCATCCTCGAGCTGATGCGCCTGCGCGGCGAGATCCCGGCCTGAACGAGCGAATCGGGTTCTGCCACAACCCTGCCGATAACGACGAAGCGGCCCCGGACCATGAGGTCCGGGGCCGCTTCGTGCGGTTCGACGCGTCAGCCGAGGAACTGCTCCAGCTCGCGGAGCAGGACGGGCTTCGGGCGGGCACCGATGATCGTCTTGACGATCTCGCCACCCTGGTAGACGTGCATCGTCGGGATGCTCGTGATGCCGAGCTGGCCGGTGATGCCGGGGTTCTCGTCGGTGTTGAGCTTGACGACGGCGACCTTGTCGCCGTGGTCGCGCGCGATCTCCTCGAGAACCGGGGCGACGGCGCGGCACGGACCGCACCACTCGGCCCAGAAGTCGACGAGGACGGGCTTGTCGCTCTTGAGGACGTCGGCCTCGAAGGTGGCGTCGGTGGTGCTGTTCACGGCTCCCATGGGAGTTCCTTCCGGGTGGTGCGGGTGGGGTCTGCGGGACGAGGTGGTGACTCGAGGATGCCGGTGGGGTCCGACACCCGACGGATCAGTGGGCGAGGAACCGCTCGGCGTCGAGGGCTGCGGCGCAGCCGGAGCCGGCGGCGGTGATGGCCTGGCGGTAGGTGTGGTCGACGAGGTCGCCGCAGGCGAAGACGCCCGGGACGTTGGTCTTGGAGGTGCGGCCCTCGGTGAGGACGTAGCCCTCGGCGTCGAGGTCGACGAGGCCCTTGACGAGCTCGTTGCGCGGGTCGTGCCCGATCGCGACGAAGAGCCCGGTGGCGGCCAGCTCGCGGGTCTCGCCGGTCACGGTGTCGCGCAGGGTGACACCGGAGACCTTGGACTCGCCGTGGATGGCGTCGACGGCGCTGTTCCAGGCGAAGTGGATCTTCTCGTTCGCGGTCGCCCGCTCGGCCATGATGCGGCTGGCGCGCAGCTCGTCGCGGCGCACGACGACGGTGACGGACCGGGCGAACTTCGTGAGGAAGGTCGCCTCCTCCATTGCGGAGTCGCCGCCGCCGACGACGACGATGTCCTGGTCGCGGAAGAAGAACCCGTCGCAGGTGGCGCACCACGAGACGCCGTGGCCGGAGAGGCGCTTCTCGTCGGGCAGGCCGAGCTCGCGGTAGGCCGAGCCCATCGCGAGGATGACGGCCCTGGCGCGGTACTCGTTGCCCATGCCGTCGCGGACGAGCTTGACGTCACCCTCGAGCTCGACGTGCTCGACGTCGTCGGTGATGATCTCGGCCCCGAAGCGCTCGGCCTGGGCACGCATGTTCTCCATGAGGTCCGGGCCCATGATGCCGTCACGGAAGCCGGGGAAGTTCTCGACCTCGGTCGTGTTCATCAGCGCGCCGCCGGCGGTGACCGAGCCCTCGATGACGAGCGGCTGGAGGTTGGCGCGGGCCGCGTACACGGCGGCGGTCCAGCCGGCCGGGCCGGAGCCGATGATGATGACGTTGCGGACGTCGGAGGTCACGGGACACATCCCCTTGTGGTGCGAGCGGGTGGACACCGCAACATGCGGTGCGATTCGTTGAACCGATCCTAGGGCCGCGCTGTTCCCGACACGCCCGCGCCCCGCCGGACGGCCGCGCGCGGAGCGTCAGCCGACGACGAGCGGACCGGTGAGGACGTGGGCGGCGGCCCGGGTGCAGTCCCGCTGGACCGCCCAGACCGTGCGACGCCCCGACTCGGCCGTCGCGACGAGCACCGCGGCCGGCATCCCGTCGACGGTCGCGAGATCGACGACGACGGTGTCGGCGTCGGGGACGTCGAGCCCCTCGGCGCAGGCCCGCGCCCCGGCCGCGGTGGCGAGCACCCCGAGCGACGCGGTCGGGCCGCCGCCGTCCTGGGCCTCGACCTGCGCCCTGGCGGTCGGGGACGCGGTCGGCGCGTCGGTGGCGTCGCGTCCGGTCCGGTCCCACGGCAGGCCGCGCACGACCTGAATGGACAGGTCGGCGCTCGCGTAGCTGCGCCCGCTCTCGAGGACGACGACACCCAGGTCGTCGTCGTCGGCGAGGAGGGCGGACCCGTCCTCGGGGGACGTCTGCGGCGCGGCGCCGGAGCCGGCGCTGTCGGAGGACCCCCCGGCGAGGCCGAGGCTCGCGGTGACGCCGCCGTCTCCCATCGTCTGCAGCACCACCCCACCGAGCCCGAGGACGGCGAGGACGGACGCGGCGACGGCGACGAGCTGCCAGCGGGAGCGCCGGCGCAACGGGACGACGACGTCGTCCGGCGCGGCCGGGCGGCGCTCGGGTCCGGCGGCCGGGTCCCGGAGGGCCCGCGCCTCCGCCGCGAGGGCGGCCTCGATGCGGGCCACGAGGTCGGCGGGCATCGGACCGGGCTCGGGGAGCGAGCCGAGGAGGGCGCGCATCCCCGTGGGGTCGTGCTCGACCGGGTCGGTCTCGTCGTGGGGGTGGCTCACGAGCTCCTCCGGTCGGTGGCGTCCGGGACGCGGCAGGTGGGGCGGGGGGACGGCGCGCAGGATGCGGGCCAGGGCTGTGACGTCACGTGGCCCCCTGCGGTTCCGTCGCGTCCGAGCTTCCTGCGGAGGGACGCAGCATCGCGGCGAGGGCCTCGCGCCCCCGGAAGCACCGTGACTTGACGGTGCCCTCCGCGACCCCGAGGACCACGGCGGCCTCGGCCACCGGCATCCCGTGCATGTCGACGAGGACGAGGGCGCTGCGCTGCCCCTCGGGCAGGCGCGCGAGGGCCTCCCGGACGACGAGCGCGGTCTCCGTCGAGGCGTGGTGGTCGTGCCGGTCGGGCAGGTCGAGCTCGCCGAGGTCACCGGCGCGCCGGACGGACACCTTCTCGCGGCGGAGCCGGTCGAGGCAGGCGTTGACGACGATGCGGTGCAGCCACGTCGTGACGGCGGCGTCGCCCCGGTAGGCGTCGGCGCGGCGGAAGGCCGAGATGAAGGCCTCCTGCACCGCGTCGGCCGCGAGCTCGCGCTGCCCGGTGGTGCGCAGCGCGACGGCGTACATCCGGTCCCGGTGCCGGCGGAACAGCTCGCCGAACGCCTCGGCGTCCCCCGCGACGTGCCGCGCCAGCAGGGTGGCGTCGTCGGGGTCGGCCGGCTCCGGCACGTTCACGCGCGGACCCGTCACCCGGTGACGACGACCTCGTCGAGCCACGCCCGACGCTTGCCGTCGGCGTCCGCGTGGAGGCCGGTGTACCAGACGATGATGTACTGCCCGCTGACCTTCTCGGGGACGGGGAACTCCAGGGTGCCCTTGGCGTCGGTCTTCTCGCCGATCTTCGTCGCGCCGTCGCGGGTGGCGTCGGGCCCGACGTACACCTCGAGGTCGACGTCCTGCGGGACGACGAGCTCGACGTTCTGCGGCTTCTTGTTCGGCCCGAGGTCGACGACGAGGCCGAGCCCCTTCTTGAGCCCACCGAAGGCGTCGGTCCGGTAGTTCTCGGAGAACCACCCGGTCGAGGTGTCGCCGTCGTAGGTCTTCGGGGTGAGGTTGTCGTTCTCGGACCCGTCGCCCTCGGGGTCGTAGGCCTCGACCTTGAGGATGGCGAGCGGCTCGGGCTCGCCGCTGTCCGCGCCGTCCCCCTCGTCGCTCGACGCGCTCGCCGACGGGCTGCGCGAGGCGCCGCCGGTCGGGCTCGTCGCGATCGGCCCGTCGAGGCCGAGGTTGGTGTTGGCGCCGATCCGGCGGATGCCCGCGATGCCGATGACGAGGGCCACGACGAGGAAGGTGATGATGATGCCGATGGCCAGCTTCGACTGGTCACGGGTCAGCGGCTCGGCCGGCACGAGCGGGGAGAGCAGGTCGTCGTCGGCGTCGGGGTCGCGCCGGGTGTCCGGCGAGAGCTCGGTGACCTTGTCGACGGCGCGGCGGGCGAAGGAGCTCACGCTCGTCCCGACCGAGGTCATCGCGGCGGTCACGGCGGCGCCGGACGCGGCCGCGCGGCCCGGTGCGTCGTCGTCGGAGCGGGCGTCCTCGGGGGAGCCGTCGGCCGGCTCGCGGTCCGCGGTCTCGTCGACGGCCCACGCGGGGGGCGTCGGCCGCTCGACGACCCGGGTCACCTCGGTGTCGTCGACGTCCCGCGCCGGGTCGGCAGTCTCGGGGTCGGACTCGTCGGCCTCGGGGGCCTCGGTGGACGCGGTGGGCGCGGGCTCGTCCTCGACCGGCTCCTCGACGCCGACCGGCTCCGGCAGCACCGGTGCGGGCACGGGCACGACGGGACGGCCGACGACCTGGCGCGAGGGCCACGGCGCGACCTGCGACGCGTAGTCGCCGGGGGAGGTCGGGCCCTGGTCGTCGGAGAGGGTGAGGCGGCAGAGGGCGTCGAGGTCGCGCGGCACACCGGCCGCGATCTCGGACGGTGAGGCGACCCCGCCGGGCACGCGGGGGGCGGCGGCGAGGCCGGAGGCGCCGGCCCCGAGGGGCCACAGGCCGGTCAGCCCGGCGTAGGCCAGGGCGACGACCCCGACGGCGTCGCGGCGGGCGGCGTCGTCCGGCTCCAGGCCGTCCTCGCCGGCGCGCACCCCGGCGACCTCGAGGCCGCGCAGTCGCACCTCGCCGTCGCTCGTGCGCAGGACGTCGTCCGGGGTGAGGTCGAGGTGGTGCATCCCGCGGCCGCGGGCCGACTCGAGCGCCGCGGCGACCTCGCCGGTGATGCGGCGGACCTCGTCACCGGGGACCCCGCCGTCGGAGACGAGCTCGGCGAGGGTGCGGGCGTCGGGGAGCTCCTCCTCGACGAGCCAGGCGACCTCGTCGTCGCGACCGACGTCGAGCACGCGCAGGAGGACGGGGTGGGTGACGGAGCCGGCGCGGCGTGCGGCGTCGAGGAAGGCGGCGGCGCGGTGGTCGTCGGCCGGGACGACGAGGACCGACACCCGGCGTCCGAGCGTGGTGTCGTCGGCGAGCCAGCGCTCGGTGCCGCGGTCCTGCGCGACCCTCCGGTGCGCCGTGTACCTGCCCCCGAGCACGGTGCCGGGTCCCACACCCCTCACCGCGGGCTCCTTCCGTCGTCGGTCACGGCGGCCCGCCGCGGCGTGCGGCGGGGTCCGTCCATCGTAGGGGGTCGTCTCAGCGACGGCGCAGGCCAGGCAGGCGGCGCGCGACGGGCGCGAGCAGGCGCCCGACCTCCTCGACCCCGAGCGCGTGCGCGACCCCCCACGTGACGGCGAGCTCGACGACGCCCGCGACACCGAGCACGAGCGCGCCGAGGAGGAAGGTGTGCAGACCGCGCTCGGTGCCGAAGTCCGGGAAGAGCGCGTGGATCGCGAGGCCGAGCAGCGCGGCGGTGACGACCGCGGGGACACCGACCCGGACGTAGACGCGGGCGGCGCCGCGCAGCCCGATGCGCCCGTGCTGCCGGCGCAGGACGAGCCATCCGACGACGGCGCCGACGACGTAGGCGCTGGTCTGCCCGAAGGCGAGGACGGTGGCGGTGCGCTGCGGGGCCAGGGTCGAGGCGAACCAGGCGACGGCCATCGAGATGCCCGTGACGACGCACTGCGTCCGGAAGGACCAGAAGGTCTGCTGCTGCGCGTAGAAGACGCGGTCGTTGAGGTAGACCCAGCCGAGCGGGAGGATGCCGCCGAAGAGGCCAACGAGCACCGCAGCGATCGCCTGCGTGTCGGAGAGCGGGTTGCGGAAGAACAGGGTGGCCGTGACGACGGGCACGGTCGCGAGCACGAGGGCGACGACCGGCAGCAGCAGCGGCGCGGGCATCCGCAGGCCCTGCTCGTGGTGGCGCATGACGGTCTCGTGGTCGCCGCGGCTCGCGGCCTCCGACAGCTGCGTGTAGAGCGCCGTGACGAGGCTGACGGTGACGATGCCGTGCGGCAGCATCATGAGGAGCTGGGCCGGGCTGAAGGCCGCGATGCCGGCCGCGGGCAGGCCGAGCGCCTTGCCCTTGCTCGCGGCGTCCGTGAGGACCTGCGTCGTGACCCAGAACCCGAGCTGGACGACGACGATCGAGCCGAAGCTCCACTTGGCGACGTCCGAGACGCCCTCGAAGCCGTGCCCCTTGAACCCCCAGCGCGGGCGGTAGCGGAAGCCCATCCGCCGCAGCGGGGGCACGAGGGCGGCGGCCTGGAGGACGATCGACAGGGTCGAGGTGCCGGCGAGGATCGCGACCATCTGGGGGGTCCAGGCGCCCGGCGCGGCGCGCACGGGCAGGCCCGCGACGACGAACCAGCCGAGACCGGCGATGGCGACGACGTTGGCGACGAGCGGCGCCCAGGTGAAGGCGGCGAAGCGGCCGTTGGCGTTGAGCACCTGGCCGAAGATCGTGTAGAGCCCGTAGAAGAGGATCTGCGGCACGCAGACGAAGGCGAAGACGGTGCCGAGCTGGAGGGCCTGCGCGTCGTTGGTGTTGAAGTACAGGCGCACGAGCAGCGGCGAGGCGAGCGTGAGGACGACCGTCGCGACGACGAAGAGGGCGATGGCGGCCGTGATGAGCCGGTTGACGAAGTCCTCGCCGGCGTCGGGCCGGGTGCGCGCCCGGATGATCTGCGGCACGAGGACGGCGTTGAGCGTCCCGCCGGCGAGCAGCAGGTAGAGGCTGTTGGGCAGCGTGTTGGCGACGGTGAAGGCCTCGGCCGCGAGCCCGGTGCTGCCGATGACCGAGGTGAGCAGGAGAGCGCGGAGCATCCCCGCCAGGCGGCTGGCCAGGGTGCCTGCGGCCATGACGGCTCCGGAGCGGCCCACGCTGGGGGCCGTCGCGTTCGTCGTGCTCACCCGGCGTCCCCGGCGAGGCGCTGCCACGCGAGCCGGGCGATCCGTCGCTCGTTGGGGAAGGTCAGGTGCCGGTGGGCGTCCTCGAGGGGCAGCCACGCGACGTCGATGGCCTCGTGGTCGGGGTCCTTCTCGATGGTGAGGTAGCCCCCGGTCGCCTCGAGGAGGTAGTGGTGCACGTACTTGTGGATGCGCCGGTCGCCGGCCGCGAACCAGTAGTCGATGATGCCGAGCTCGATGAGGACGCGGCCCTCGATGCCGGTCTCCTCCTCGACCTCGCGCACGGCGGTCTCGGGCAGCGTCTCCTGGCCCTCGATGTGGCCCTTGGGGAGGCACCACTCGACCCGGCCGGCCCGGTTGCGGCGGGCGATGACGGCGATCCGGGCGCGGCCCTCGTGGACGTCGACGACGACACCGCCCGCGCTGCGCTCCTCGACCGCCGGGAGCCGGCGCGGCGGTGACCCGGCGGGGTCGGCTGCTGCGTGGCTCATCTGGTCACTGTAACCACTGGGGCACCTCCCGGCCGGGTCGTCGGGGCCCCCGGTGCGGTGCCCGCCGAGGGTCCTCCGGACGGGGCGGCGGCGGCGCGCCCCTAGGCTTGACCCTCGTGTCCGACCGTCAGCCCCCGGCCGCGCTGCTCCGCGAAGCCGTCGCCCACCTCGCCCCCGCGCTGCCCGTGCTCACCGACCTCGGGCAGCGCTTCGCCGCGGCCGGGCACGACCTCGCGCTCGTCGGCGGCCCGGTCCGCGACGCCTTCCTCGGCCGGACCTCGAGCGACCTCGACCTGACGACCTCGGCCCGCCCGGACGACACCGAGGCGATCCTCGCGGCCTGGGGCAGCGCGACGTGGGACATGGGACGCGCCTTCGGGACGATCGGCGCCCGCCGCGGCGACGTCGTCGTCGAGGTGACGACCTACCGGGCCGACGCCTACGACGGCGTGACCCGCAAGCCCGTCGTGGCCTTCGGTGACACCCTCGAGGACGACCTCGTGCGCCGTGACTTCGCGTGCAACGCGATGGCGCTGCGGCTCCCGGACCTCGCCTTCGTCGACCCCCACGGTGGCCTCGAGGACCTCCAGGCCCGCGTGCTGCGCACCCCGACCACCCCGGAGGTCTCGTTCGGCGACGACCCGCTGCGGATGATGCGCGCCGCCCGGTTCGTGTCGCAGCTGGGCTTCGTCCCGGCGCCGGAGGTGCTGACGGCCATGCGCGACATGGCCTCCTCCATCGACATCGTGTCGGCGGAGCGGGTGCGCGACGAGCTCGTCAAGCTGCTCATGGGGGCCCACCCCCGCGCGGGCCTCGAGCTGCTCGTCCGGAGCGGCATCGCGGCGATCGTCCTGCCCGAGCTCCCCGCCCTGCAGCTCGAGGTCGACGAGCACCACCGGCACAAGGACGTCTACGAGCACTCGATGACCGTCCTCGAGCAGGCCATCGACCTCGAGGGGCCGGCCGACGGGCCGCCGGAGTCGGTGCCGGGGCCGGACCTCGTCCTGCGCCTGGCCGCGCTCCTGCACGACATCGGCAAGCCCGCGACCCGGCGCTTCGAGGACGGCGGCGGGGTCTCGTTCCACCACCACGAGGTCGTCGGCGCCAAGCTCAGCGCGAAGCGGATGCGGGCGCTGCGCTTCGACAAGGAGACGACCAAGGCCGTGGCCCGGCTGGTCGAGTTGCACCTGCGCTTCCACGGCTACGGCGACGGCGCCTGGACCGACTCGGCGGTGCGCCGCTACGTCACCGACTCCGGTGACCTCCTGCCCCGGCTGCACCGCCTGACCCGCGCGGACTGCACGACGCGCAACGTCAAGAAGGCGCGGCGCCTGTCGCGGGCCTACGACGAGCTCGAGGAGCGCATCGCCCGCCTGCTGGAGGAGGAGGAGCTCAAGGCCGTCCGGCCCGAGCTCGACGGCCACGAGATCGCGCAGGCCCTCGGCATCCGACCCGGGCCGGTGCTCGGGCGGGCCTACCAGTTCCTCCTCGCGCTGCGGCTCGACGAGGGGCCGGTCGGCCCGGAGGTCGCCCGCGAGCGGCTGCTCGCCTGGTGGGCGGAGCAGCCGGAGTCGCGCGTCGCGGGTGACGGCTGAGACCCGCAAGGGACCGACCGGGGCGCCGGTACCCCCGAAACTCAGTACGATGGCGCCCGTGTTCGAGGGAGCGGGCCGATCGGCCGGGACCTCGTCCGACGCCGGGGGCACGGACAACACCGACCCCGGCGGGCGGACGACGCCCTCGGTGACCCCTCACGCGCGCCGCTGGCCGGTGCTGGCGCTCGTCCTCGTCGACGTCGCCGTCCTCGTCGCGGCGATCGCCGTCCTCGCCGTCGTCCGCTACGACCTCAACGCCTCCCAGGTCAACCGCCAGGGGCTCGGCCTCGCGATGCTCCTCGCGGGCGCGGTGTACCTCGTCACCTACGGGCTCGTCGTCGCCCGGCGCTGCCACTGGGGCTCGCAGGACGAGGCCGTGGGCCTGGGCCTGGTGACGATGGTGCTCGTCGCGTGCCTGACCACCGCCTCCGTCCTCACCACCCCCGCCGTCCTCCCGGTCAGCGTCGCGCTCACCGCCCCGCCCACCGCGGCCTTCTCGTGGGTGGTCCTGCGCTACCTCGCGCTGCAGGTCCACCGCGCCCGGACCCGGCAGCGCGGCGAACGACGCCGCGCGGTGGTCGTCGGGGCCGGGGCCGGGGGCCGACGGGCCGTCTCGATGCTCCTCGACGACGGCACGAGCACCCTCACCCCCGTCGCGGTCGTCGACGACGACCCTCGCAAGCGGTCGCTGTCCATCCTCGGCGTCCGGGTGCACGGCACGGTCGGCGACCTCGAGGCAGTGTGCCGGCGCGTCGGGGCCGAGGTCGTGCTGCTCGCCGCGCCCACCGCTCCGTCGGCGCTCGTCCAGCGGGTCGTCGAGACGACGACGGAGATCGGCGTCGAGCTGCTCGTCCTGCCGTCGTTCGACGAGATGGTCTCCACCCCGACCTCGGGTGGCGGCTCCCGCGAGGGCATCCCCGCCGGCGGCTCGGTCGAGCTCGCCCGCCCGGCCTTCCGGTCGGTCCTCCTGGACGACCTGCTCGGCCGCGGGGTCATCCAGATCGACCAGGAGGGCATCGCGCAGTACCTCCGGGGCAGGACCGTCCTCGTCACCGGGGCCGGCGGCTCGATCGGCTCCCAGCTGTGCCGCGAGATCAACGCCTTCGGGCCCGCGCGCCTGGTGATGACCGACCGCGACGACAGCCTCCTGCACGGCGTCCAGCTGTCGGTCGACGGCCGCGGCCAGCTCGACTCCGACGACCTCGTCCTCGGTGACCTGCGCGACCCGGCCTTCGTCCGCAGCCTCCTGCGGCGCCACCGCCCCGACGTCGTCTTCCACGCGGCCGCCCTCAAGCACCTGACGCTCGCCGAGCGCTTCCCGGCCGAGGCGTTCCGGACCAACGTCGCCGCCACCTCGGACCTGCTCGCGGCGTGCGTCGACCACGGCGTCGACCGCTTCGTCAACATCTCCACCGACAAGGCCGCCGACCCGCAGAGCGTCCTCGGCTACAGCAAGCGGCTGACCGAGCGGCTCACCGCCACCTACGGGTCTGTGGCGCCGGAGGGCAGCCGGTACATCTCGGTCCGCTTCGGCAACGTCCTCGGGTCGCGCGGGTCGGCCCTGACCGCCTTCGCGGCGCAGCTGGCCGCCGGGCGCCCCCTGACCATCACGACCCCTGACATGACGCGGTACTTCATGACGGTGCACGAGGCGACCCAGCTCGTCCTCCAGGCCGGGGTGCACGGCCGCACCGGCGAGGGCCTGGTCCTCGACATGGGCGACCCGCACCTCATCGAGTCCGTGGCGCGACGCTTCGCCGAGCTCCAGGGCTACCCCGACCCCGCCATCGTCTACACCGGTGCCCGGCCCGGCGAGAAGACGGCCGAGCGGGTGCTCGCCGCCGACGAGCCGGACGTCCGTCCGCACCACCCCCTCGTCACGCACGTGCCGATGCCGGCCCTGCCGGCCGACGCGCTGAGCGAGATCGACCGGATCCGCGCCGAGCTCGACGGTGGCCACGGTGACGTGCTCGTCCCCGAGCTGCTGCGGACGCTGACCACCGCCGCGGCGCCCCGCGGCGTGCCCAGCGGGCGGCGATGACCCCATCCCCAACGGCCCTCGCGCTCGTCGCGGCGGCCGCCCTGGCCGTCTGCGCGCTCGCGCTCCGGGTGGCTCTGCCCGCGCTGCGGCGGCGGGGTGTGCTCGACGTGCCGGGCTCGCGCTCGCTCCACGAGCGGCCGACGGTGCGCGGTGGCGGCGTGGGCCTGCTCGTCGCCGTGCCGGTCGTCGTCCTGCTGACCCGGGTCGTCGCCCCGGACGTCCTCGACGCGGCGGGGCGGTGGCCGGTCGTCCTCCTCGCCGGGCCGTTCGTGCTCGGGCTGCTCGGGCTGTTCGACGACCTGCGCTCGGTGTCGGTCACGGTGCGGATGGCGGCGCAGGTGGCCGTCGGGCTCGTCGTCGGCGTCGCGCTCGTCCAGGCGACCGGCTCCGCCTGGGCGTGGGTGCCGGTGGTCACCGTGCTCGTCGTCGCCCTCGTCAACGCCACGAACTTCATGGACGGGGCCAACGGCCTCGTCGCCGGCCACGCGGTGGTGACGGGTGGCTGGTACGCGGTGCTCGCCGCCCACGCCGCGGTGCCGTCGGCGGCGGTGGCCTCCGCGGCGGTCGCCGGGGCCGCCCTCGGTTTCCTCCCGGTCAACCTCCCCGTCGCCAAGGCCTTCCTCGGCGACGTCGGCTCCTACCTCCTCGGTGCCTCCTGGGCGGTCCTCGCGGCGTGGCTCGCGGCGAGCGGCGCCTCCCTCGTCGCGGTCCTCGCGCCCCTCCTCGTCCTGCTCACCGACACCGGCGCCACCATGCTGCGCCGCGCGATGGCGGGCGACCGCATCACGACCGCGCACCGCCTGCACGTCTACCAGCGCCTCGTGCGCGGCGGGTGGTCGCACGCACGGGTGACGGCCACGGTCGTGGCGGCGACCGCCACCCTGTGCGCGCTCTCCCTCCCGAGCGTGCTGCACGCCCCGGCCACGGTGCGCCTGCCGGCCATCGCGGTCGGCGTCCTGCTCTGCCTCGCCTATCTCGGCACGACCGCCGTCGTCGGCGGCGGAGCCCGGTGGCGCGCCTCGCGGGAGGCCCCGTGAGGATCCTCCTGCTCTCGCAGTACTACGCCCCCGAGGTGGGGGCCCCGCAGCACCGGTGGTCCGGGCTCGCGCGGTGCCTCACGGCCGCCGGCCACGAGCTGCACGTCGTCGCCCCCGCGCCCCACTACCCGCACGGCCACCTGCTGCCGGAGCACCGGGCCTTCGCGCCGGGCCGCACGCACACGGGCGAGCACGGCGAGGTCGTGCACCGGGTCCGGTTCCGGCCCTACGACGAGCGGGTGCGGCCGCGGATGGCCGACGAGGCGGTCGTCGCGTCCGCCGCGGTGGCGACCGTGCGGCGGGGCCTCGGCGGCTGGCGCCCGGAGGTGGTCATCGCGACCGTCCCGTCCCTCCCGATGCTGTGGGCCGGGGGCCGCGCGGCCCGCCACCTCGGCGTGCCCTTCGTCGCCGAGGTGCGTGACGCGTGGCCGGACCTGCTCGTCGTCGCCGACGACTGGGACCACGCCGACGCCCACGGCCGGCCCTCCCTGCCCGCCCGCGCGGCCCGCCGGGGGATGAGCGCCCTCAGTGCGGCGACGACCCGGCTCCAGCGCCGCGCCGACGCCGTCGTCGTGACGACCGACGCCTTCGCCCAGGTCCTGCGCTCGCGCGGCGTCGAGCCGGTGCACGTCGTCCGCAACGCGGCGCACGAGCTGCCGGGGTGGCCGGACCGGCCCGCCGGGGCCGAGCACCACGACGACGTCCTGCGCGTCCTCTACGGCGGGACCGTCGGCCGCGCCCAGGGCCTCGCCACCGCCGTCCGGGCCGCCGCGCTCGCCCAGGCGCGCGGGGTCCGCCTCGAGCTGCGGGTCGTCGGCGCCGGCGCCGACCGCCGGGGGCTGGAGGCGCTGACCCGCGAGCTCGGGGCCCCGGTGGTCTGGTGCGACCCCGTCCCGCGCTCGCGGATGACCGAGCACTACGCGTGGTGCGACACCGTCCTCGTCAGCCTGCGCGGCTGGGCGGCGCTCGAGATGGCGGTGCCCTCGAAGCTCTACGAGGTCATGGGCCTGGGCGTCCACGTGACCGCCGTCGTCGCGGGGGAGGCCCGCGAGATCGTCGAGGGCCGCCACGCCGGCGCCGTGAGCACCCCGGGCGACGTCGAGCAGCTGGCTGACACGTGGGAGCGCCTGGCGGCCGACCGCACGCTGCTCGAGGTCCCGGCCCTCGGGCGCGCGTGGGTGGCCGAGAACGCCCGCCCCGACGCCCTCGCCGAGGCCTACGTGGGCGTCCTGGACTCGGTGGTGACCCGTCGTGGCGCCTGACCCCCGGCCGGCCCGGGCCACGCCGCGCCGGCTCGCCTCGCACCTGCTGATGCTCGGGCGGACGGCGGTGCAGCTCGTCGACGAGGACCCGGTCCGCTCCTCGCTGCTCGCCGTCCGCCGCCTGCCGCCGCGCGTCCGGGGACCGGTCGGCGGCCTGCTCGAGCGGGCGGGGCGTGCCTCGGGCCGGCCGGCGGCGCACGCGCTCGGCCTCGTCCTCGCCGACCACCCGGACGCGGCGCGCGACCTGCTCGCGGACGACCGCCCGGGGCGGCTCGGGGCGGAGGTCGCCGTCGAGCTCGGCCTGCCCGTCCCGCTGACGGCGCCGGCGTCGGTCCGAGCGCGCGAGGCCTGGCAGCGCGGCGACCTGACCGAGGCCGTCGCGACCCTGCGGACCGGGGGTCGCCGCGAGCGACGGCAGGCCGCCCGCCTGGAGTCCGAGCGCCGGACCCACCTGCCGGAGCACCGGGTGGCCGCCCCCGCTGGAGGGCCGTCCCTCCCGCCCGGGGAGGGCCCGCGCTCGCTGCACCTGCTGACCAACTCGCTGCCGTGGACGCAGTCGGGCTACGCCCTGCGCTCGCACGCCGTGCTCCGCGCGCAGGCGGCGCTCGGCATCACCGCCGGTGCGACGACCCGGGTGGGCTACCCCGTGACGGTCGGCCTGCCCTGGGCCGCCGACCGCGACGTCGTCGACGGCGTCGCCTACACGCGGATGCTGCCGCCCCGGCTGGCGCCCACCGCCGAGCAGCGCCTCGAGCAGGGCGCCCGGATCCTGGCCGACCACGCGCGGCGCGAGCGCGCGACCGTGCTGCACACGACGACGCACTTCCCGAACGCGCTCGTCACCGAGGCCGCGGCCCGGGCCACCGGCCTGCCGTGGGTCTACGAGATGCGGGGGCAGCTGGAGCGCACCTGGGTCGCCGGACGCCCGGAGGGCCTGCGCGAGCACGCGGCCGCCAGTGAGCGGTACTGCCTCTGGCGCGACCGCGAGCTCGAGATGGCCTGCGCGGCCGACCACGTCGTCGTCCTGTCGGAGGTGCTGCGCGACGAGGTGGTCGCGCGCGGCCTGCCGCCCGAGCGGGTCACCGTCGTCCCCAACGCGGTCGACGCCGCGCTCCTCGACGACGCGGCCGGACCCACCGAGCCGGCCGCCGCCCGCCGCGACCTCGGCCTGCCCGACGACGGCTTCTGGGTCGGGACGGTCTCCTCGCTCGTCGGCTACGAGGGCCTCGACGTGCTGCTGCACGCCGTCGCGCTGCTGCGGGCCGAGGGGGTCGACGCGCGGTGCGCCGTCGTGGGGGACGGGGTCTCGCGGCCCTCCCTCGTGCGCCTGGTCGACGAGCTGCGGCTCGGGGCCGCCGTCGTCATGCCCGGGCGGGTCCCCCCGGCGCAGGCCGTGCGCTGGCACCGGGCGCTCGACGTGTTCGTCGTGCCCCGCCGCGACGTCGAGGTCGCGCGCACCGTGACCCCCCTCAAGCCCGTCGAGGCGATGGCGCTGGGCCGCCCGGTGGTCGCCAGCGACCTGCCCGCGCTCGCCGAGGTGGTCGGCGCCCCGGGGGCCGGGCTGCTCGTGCGACCGGAGGACCCCCGGGCGCTCGCCGATACACTGCGGGACCTGCAGGCCGACCCCGCGCTCCGGCGCCGGCTGGCCGACCGCGGGCGAGACTTCGCCGCCACCCGGACGTGGCGGACGATGGCCCTGCGGTACCGGACCGTCTACGAGAACCTGGGGAGCGAGCGGTGAGACGACACCGTGGGACGACCCTCTCCCCACCGCCGGACGAGCCCGGCGCGGTGGTCGTCGAGCGCGTCGACGTCTCGCGCCTGCAACCGGTGGGCCGGCGCCCTCCGTTGGGGAGCTACGTCGCCCAGCTGTGGCAGCGCCGCTACTTCATCTGGGCCGACTCGCGGGCGCGCGCCCTGTCCGAGAACCGCAACACCATCCTCGGGCGGTTCTGGCTGGTCGGGAAGCCGCTGCTCGACGGGCTGACCTTCTTCGTCGTCTTCGGCCTGCTGCTCAAGGCCTCGCGCGGGGTCGAGAACTACATCGGCTTCCTGCTCATCGGCGTCTTCATGTTCTCCTCCAGCTCTGCTGCCCTGACCGGCGGTGCGGCCGTCATGTCCTCCGGACGCAACCTCATCCGGGCCTTCGCCTTCCCCCGCGCTGCGGTCCCCCTCGCCTTCGCGGTGCGCGAGACACTGTCGATGGTCCCGCGGCTGCTCACGATGTTCGCGCTGATCATGCTCATCCCGCCGCACGCGCTGCCGACGCGTGCCTGGCTGCTGTTCCCGGTCGTGCTGCTGCTCCAGCTCATGCTCAACACGGGCCTGGTCCTCTACGCCGCGCGGTTCACCTTCGCCGTCCCGGACCTGCGCCTCGTCCTGGGCTTCTTCACGCGGCTGTGGATGTACGGCTCGGGCGTCATGTACTCGATCGAGCGGTTCGTCAGCCACCCGACCGTCATGCAGGTCCTCGAGCTCAACCCGGCGTACTGCGTCCTCGAAATCAGCCGCGACCTCCTGCTCTACGACACGATGCCAGCGGCGAGCCTCTGGCTGACCCTCGTCGCCTGGGCGGTCGCCACCCCCGTCCTGGGCTTCCTGTACTTCTGGCAGGGCGAGGAGGAGTACGGCCGTGAGTGACCGAGCTCCCGCCCCGACCGCTCCCGAGGCGCCGATCGGAGAGCCCACCGTCTCCGTGCGCCGGCTCTCCGTCCACTACAAGGTGGCCAGCGCCGAGGCGGAGACGTCCCGGCCGGGGCGGCTGCGCCGGGTCGCCCGGAAGGTGGGCCTGAGCCGCAGCGTCACGGTGCGTGCCGTCGACGACGTGTCGTTCGTGGCCCGTGCGGGTGAGGCGGTCGGGGTCGTGGGGCACAACGGCTCGGGCAAGAGCACGCTGCTGCGCGTCATCGCCGGGCTGGAGACCCCGACGTCCGGGGAGGTGCTGGCCAGCTCACCGCCGACGCTGCTCGGGGTCAACGCCGCGCTCCTGCCCGAGCTCTCGGGGCTGCAGAACGTCCGCATCGGGCTGCTCGCCATCGGGATGACGCCTGCGGGAGTGCGCGAGGCCACCCCCGACGTGCTCGAGCTGGCTGGGCTGGGCAGCGCGATCCACCGCCCGATGAAGACCTACTCCTCGGGAATGGGCTCCCGGCTGCGCTTCGCCATCGCGGCGGCGGCCCGCCCCGAGATCCTCCTCATCGACGAGGCACTCGCGACCGGGGACGTCGCCTCGAAGGAGCGCAGCGAGGCCCGGATGACGGAGATCCGCCGGCACGCGGGTACGGTCTTCCTCGTCTCGCACGCGGCCCAGACCATCGAGGAGATGTGTACGCGGGCCCTGTGGATCCACGAGGGCGAGCTCGTCCTCGACGGACCCGCGGTCGAGACGGCCCGCGCCTACCGCTGGTGGGCGTGGAACATCGCCAAGGGGGAACACGAGGTGGCGGCGTCGGTCCTCGAGAAGTCGCGGGCCCACTTCCGCGCCACCATCGTCCACCCCGAGGACCGAGAGACCGGCCGGCACGTCGCCCGGCACTCACCGACCTGAGGAGCATCCGCCCGTGCACCGCGTCATGACCGTCTACGGCACCCGGCCCGAGGCCATCAAGGTGGCCCCGGTCATCCGGGCCGTCGAGGCCCACCCGGACCTCGAGTCGGTCACGGTGGTCACCGGGCAGCACCGCGAGATGCTCGACCAGGTCAACGAGATCTTCGGCATCGAGCCCGACCACGACCTCGACGTCTTCGCCCACGGGCAGACCCTCAACGGCCTCATGGCCAAGGTGTTCGCCGGCCTCGACGACGTGCTCGTCTCGGAGGCGCCGGACGCCGTGCTCGTCCAGGGCGACACGACGACGGTCGCCGCCGCCTCGATCGCCGCCTTCTACCGGCGCATCCCGGTCGTCCACCTCGAGGCCGGCCTGCGCAGCGGGGACATCGACTCGCCCTTCCCCGAGGAGGCGAACCGGCGGATCACCACGCAGACGACGGCCCTGCACCTGGCCCCGACCCCCACCTCGCGCGACAACCTCCTGCGCGAGGCGACCGACCCCGCCACCATCGCCGTCACCGGCAACACGGTCATCGACGCCCTGCTCCTCACGGTGGCCCAGGACGTGCCCTTCTCGGACGAGCGGCTCGCGCTGCTCGAGAAGGAGGAGCGGCCGGTCGTGCTCGTCACCACCCACCGTCGCGAGAACTGGGGCGGCGCGATGGAGGGCGTGGGTCGCGCCCTCGGGCGCCTCGCCGACGCCTACCCGGGGCACACCATCGTCCTGCCCGCCCACCGCAACCCCGTGGTCCGCGAGGCCGTCCTGCCGCACGTCGCGGGTCGCGACAACGTGCTCGTCACCGAGCCGCTGGCCTACGGCGAGTTCACGCGCCTCATGGCCGCCTCGACCGTCGTGCTCACCGACTCCGGTGGCGTGCAGGAGGAGGCGCCCTCGCTCGGCAAGCCGGTCCTCGTCATGCGCGAGAACACCGAGCGACCCGAGGCCGTCGACGCCGGGACCGTCCGTCTCATCGGCACCGACGAGGAGCGCATCGTCGCCGAGGTCTCGCGCCTCGTCGACGACCCTGCCGCGTACGCCGAGATGGCCAACGCGGTCAATCCCTACGGCGACGGCCGCGCCGCCGAGCGGTCGGTGGCCGCGATCGCCCAGCTCCTCGGGGTGGGCGAGCGCCTGCCGGACTTCGGGGGCTGAGCGCAGTTGGACGACGTGATGAGGACCGGACCCGTCGTCGTCCTCGCCGACCCCTCGCGCGTGGCGGCCGCGGAAGTCGCCGGTCTTAACCCCCTCTCGGACCGACTGCACGTGCACTGGGGGTCCTCGGACAACCCGCAGGTCGGCCAGGACGGCGTCCTTCTGGGGCTGGACGGCGCCGTGGTGATCAACGGCCGGCTGGTGGCGTCGGCCACCGAGCTCCAAGCCCTGCGTGGCGACCTGTCACCGGAAGCCCTCGTGGACCGATGGGGAGCCGGTGCGACCCAGTCCGGGTGCGCGTACGTGTGGGACCCGCGTTCGCGCCGGATGACCGTGCTCCCGGACCCGCTCGGGGGTGCCACCGTGTTCGTCCACGAGTCGGCGGACCTGACGGTGCTTGGCACCGACTACGGCGCGCTCGTCGACGTGCTGGCCGCACTGGGCGCCGCGCCGACCGCCGACCCGATGTACCAGGTCGAGCGGTCGGTCTTCGGCGCCGGAGGGCTCTGGCACACCAGTCACATCGGAGGACGTCGGGTGCCCTCGTTCCACCACCTCGTGGTCACGAGCGACGAAGTCCGAGAGCTCACGTACGCGAGCCGTCCGGACCCCAACTCGCCCGAGGGCTACCTCAACAACCTCGTGGCGGTCCGCGAGGATCTTCTGCGCGGTGTCGAGGCCGTGGCCGCGGCCTCGGCGCAGCACCGCATCGCCCACCTCACCGGTGGGTTCGACTCGCGCCTCGTGCTCGGCGGCATCCTCGCGTGCGGCCTGGCCGATCGGTTCGACTTCTTCTGCAGCGGCTCACCCGAGTCGACCGATCGCGAGATCGCGGACGGGCTCGCCCGGACCTTCGGGTTGCGCCGCATCCACACCTCCGGGCTCGCTCCCGACCGGGTCGCGAACCCGGCCGAGCAGCAGCTGCGCCTACTCCGCTACACCGCCGGGTTGTCAACCGTCGGACCGACCGGGAGCGAGCGGCTCGTCGACGTCATCGCTGCCGGCGGGGGGTACGGCGAGCTGCTCCGCTCCTTCTACGGTGACGCGATCAGCGGACAGGGCATGGAGCCGTGGGCTGCCGGAGCCGCCCTCGTCGAAGGCATCCTCGGCGGACAGGCCGAGGACCCGTTGCTCACGCCGTCCGCCCGTGAGGCCCTCGGACAGCGTCTGAGTGAGACCCTCAGCGCCATCGAGGCAACCGGCGTCCCCCGGGATGCCGTCGGCGACACGTACTACTCGGAGGTCCGCAACCGGTACCACATGGGGGCGACGAGCTTGGCGTGGAGCCGGGTCGGTGTGCGGGTCAACCCGCTCTACTCCGTCCACGCGCTCAACGCCTCCCGCGCGGTGTCGGCGCTGGCCCGACGGGCCAACGTGCCCGGGTACGACCTGCTCGAGTCATTGCCCGGCGAGCTGTCGCGCTACCCCTTCGACCACGATCGGTCGAGCCCCGAGTACCGACGGCAGAGGCGCGCCCGCGCGCCGCTGGCCTTCGCGAACGGAAGCCTGCGCTGGGGTGTCGAGCCGCCGCTGACCGCGGACGCACCTCCACCGATCGCGGTGCCAGAGGAGCAACGACGCGTACGGCTCGACCGGGCCTCCGCCCTGGGCGTGCACCAGTGGCAGTCCGTGCACCTCGAGGAGACTCAGGAGGCGCTGGCCGGCGCGGTGGAGATGCTCGACGCGTCCACGCTGACAGACCTCGTGCGGGTCGACTACCTCAAGGAGCTCGCGACCACGGCGCAGTGGACCCGCCCTCGGGTGCGACACGTCTACGGGGCGACGAGCATGCTGCTGTGGCTCGCGGAGCAGGAGTCCGGGAGGACGCGGTGACCGAACCGCTCCGGATCTTCATCGCCGGGAGCTGCGTCTCCCGCGACACCTTCGAGTACCTGGTCCCGGAGTCGTTCACCTTGCTCGAGTACGTCGCTCGGCAGAGCCTCGCCAGCGCCTTCGGCCCCCCGGCGGACCCGCCGCTGGACCTCTCGCTCCTCACGTCGCCGTTCCAGCGCCGGATGCTCGACTGGGACGCCGCGTCGCGGTTGCCGGACCTGGTGCGGGAGTCGGCCGGCGACGTCGACGTCCTCCTGTGGGACATCGTCGACGAGAGGCTGGGTCTCGTCGAGCCGCCTGAGGGTGGGGTGCTCACGTCGAGCGTCGAGCTGCGCGACGCCGAGTCCCGGGGCTTGACCCCGTCGCCTCTCGACGGACCGGCCTTCGGCACACCGCGGCACCGGACGTTGTTCGCGCGGGCGCTCGAGAGGTGGCGACGGCTGCTCGACGACCTCGACCTGCGCGAGCGCACGGTCCTCCTGGCTCCTCGCTGGGCCGAGGTGAGCACGGCGGGTGAGCCGGTGCCCACGAGCTTCGGCCTGGCCGCGTCGTACGCGAACGAGCTCACCGACGAGTACGTGGGGCTGATCAGGGACGTCGTCGGTGTGCGCACGGCAGGGCGCGACGTCCTTCCGGTCGCCGATGCGGACCACCGATGGGGACCGGCTGCCTTCCACTACGACCCTGCGACCTACCGAGCGCTGGCCCTCGACATCGTGACCTCGCTGGAGGCGATGGAGCTGCTCGACGACGGATTGACCGACCCCCGGGCGCTGGTCCGGGACCCGCAGCCGGGGGCGTACCGCGGACGGGCAGCGGTTGCTCCCCGACCGATGCGCGTCAGCCTCACGCGATCGGCAGACGACGAGCTGCTGGTCGAGATCTTCGGCAGTGAGCGACAACCCTGCTCGTTCGGGCTCTTCCGGGGTCCGGACCGCGTCGCAATGACGCCCTACATCCGTGCGACGGCTCACCGGTTCCCGGTGAGCGGTCCCGGGACCTACCGGGCGCGGGTCTTCGTGAGGTCTGCGGACGGTCGTCGTGTTCCCGTGTCATCGCGAGGTCTCACGGTGGCCTGAGGGCGGCCGATCGCGTCACCGCACGAGGAACTCGCGGAGCTCGGTTCCCATCGGGACGACGAACCGACCGGGGCGGGCCGCGATCTGGAAGGCGGTGACGCCCTCCTTGACCGGGACGTCGACGCGCATCGAGGCAAGGTCGACCACGTAGACGCGACCGGCGGCCGTCAGGTACAGGAGGTTGTCGGCGAAGTCGAGCGAGGCGTTGCGGAACGTCGGCGTCGGCTGCGGCCCGACCTTCTGCAGCTCGACACGCCGCAGGACCTGCCCGTTGGCCGGATCCAGCTCGAAGAGCGTGGGACCGCTGGCGGCCCACAACGAGCCGGACGGCGTGACGAGCATCGCCCCGTAGGCCTCCACACCTGTCTGCGGCGCGACGCTCCAGAGGACCTTGCCGGTCGTGGCGTCGAGGGCGAAGATGCGGGCGCTCGTCTGGGTGGGGGTAGCCCCGAGTCCTCCCCAGCGTGACGTACCGCCGAAGACGACCGACCCCGAGGCGGCCAACGAGACGACGCTCTGGTCGGACACCGGCTCGTCGATCACGCGCGGTGCGGACTTGTTGTCGTCGATGATGCCCAGCGAACCGCCGAGACGGCCGTACTTCGGCAGAGTGCCGAAGAAGGTACGCTCGCCCGAGGTCGCCCACGCGAGAGGACGGTCCTGCAGGGAGGTCTCACCGAGGTTGGCGATGAGGCGCGGGTTCGTCCCGTCGCTCCACGGCTGGCTGAGGTCGTACCGGAAGATCTTGGAGTTCGTGTATGTCCCGACGTACTCGTATGCACCGTTCGTGATCGACCCCTCGACCTCACCGATGGTGTCCGCGGCGGACGACGACGGGGCGTACGAACCCAGCACGGAGAGGTCTGTCCCCACGGACGTCAGACTGGGCGCACCGAAGCCGCCCGCGAAGTAGCCCGTAGCATTCTTGGCCAACGTCTTGATCTGGAGGGCCGTGGGCGAGAAATCCACGGGGAAGGTCTTCTCCGCCAGCGAAGCGACCTCGACGGCGCCCACCCCGCTCCCCGGGGTCCAGTTCACGAGCCAGGTCCCGGTGACTCCGTCGAGCGTCCCGGTCACCAGCAGCTTGTCCCGGCCGGCGGGGACGGCGGTGGGGCCGACGACGGTCGTGGCACCGGTCGCACCGCCGACGCGAGCCAGCTGGCGGTACTTGACGTAGTAGAAGTCGCCGTCTGCATCGGCTTCGGACGGCCGTTGCACGGAGTAGTTGGCAGCAACGTCCCAGGTTCGTTCCACGGTGTCGTAGAGGCGGCGCTCACCGGCGACGCTGGTACCCAGGGCTGCCACGCCGGGCGGGGTCTTGACCGCGAGGAAGCGGCCTCGCGCGTCGAGCTCCGTGATGTTCCCGCTGGTCACGGGTGACGGAAGGGTGATGGTGGACCGGATGCTGCGGTCCTGCCGGGAGACCTCGACGATCTCCGGGTCGGTCGAGCCCACGCCGACGAACAGCGACGACCCGATGATCGCCAGGCTCCGGGCGTACTCCTGCGCCGGCGCCACGGTCGTCGGCGAGGTGAAGCGAGCCGTTGCTGGGTTGTAGGACCACAGCTGGGCCTCAGGGTAGGAAACCCCCCACACCTGTCCGTCGGGTGCGGTCTCGAGATCCCACACGGTGGTGGCGGTCGTCGTCGCGCGCCCGAGGTCGACGACGGAGGTCGCCCCGGGGGTCCAGCGCCACACGTGGCCGTCGTTGCCCCCGAGATAGACGTTGCCGTCCTTGCCCTGGGTCAGCGCCCAGCCGACGAGCATCTCCCCGAGCACCAGTCGGCGCTCGACGGAGCCGGTCTGGATGTCGACGACCTGGAGCTCGGCGGGCGAGCCGGAGACGATGCCGAGCATCTTGGGCCGACCACCGACGACCATCGCCATGGTCGCCGCCGCATTCGCGGACTGCTTGACGGGCTCGACGGAGGCGCCGGCGGTGTAGGAGTGGACACCGGTGTCGCTCGAGGACCGAAGGTCGATCGCGTCCCACAGGGAGGTTCCCGTGGAGCCGGTGCTGCTGCCGATCTCGACCGTCGCCCAGATCGCATTGGTGGGCGAGACGAGGCTGCGCTTGACAAGGTTCCAGCGACCGTTGCTCTTGCGCAGGGTCTCGATGGACGATGACACCTCCTGCATCGAGGCGTCATAGAAGCGGATGCCGCCCGTGAACGTGCCCGACTCGGGCTTCAGCCAGATCCTCAGGTCCTGGCTCACTCCGGGGAAGATCCGCTTCGGAGCGGTGCGGAGCGTGACGGCGTCGGTGGTCGAGGTGTCCTCGGTTTTCAGGGCGTAACGCCCGAGGACGGTGTCGCCGGTCACCTGGGCGACGGCACCCGGGGGTGCACTGATCGTCCAGTCGGGGGCGGGGGACGGAGTGGGAGTCGTCCGGTCGACCTTCTCGAACCCGCTGTTGGCCAGGTCGGAGACCAGGACCTCGACGGCGTCCCACCAGACGACCCCCCGACCGGTCTTCGTCGAGGAGATCTCGGCGGTGACCGCCACGGCGCTGACGGGTGCCTTGGCACGAGCGACGACGCGAGACCACACCATGGTGGCGTCCGGCGTGGGGACCTCGATCCGGGAGAGGATCTTGTTGTCGGCATCGACGAACCGCATCGCGAGCCGTTGCCCACCGGACTTCGAGAACGTGTACGCCTGCAGCGTGTACTCCGAACCCGGGGTGACCCTCTGGAGCTTGCGCAGCACCGTCACCGGGTCGACGGTCGATGAGTCGGAGACGTAGAGGGACCGGATGCCGGAGGCGGCCACGGTGCTCGAGGTGTTGACCTGGTTCGGACCGCTCGTGGAGACGCTCCAGCCGACGGGAGTCAGCCGAGGGTCCTCGAAGTCTCCGTACGCGGAACCGGTCTCGACCTTGGTGAGCGCACTGGCTGGGGCGGCCACCACGCCCACCCCGAGGAGGCACAGCGCCACGACGAGCATCGAGGAGAGGACGGTCCGGGCACGGTGGGGTGCCGGCAGGGCGGTGGCTCCGCTCACGGATGAGCGCATGGTGGTCCTCCAGGTAGCAGCGTCAGCGGCGCGCCCTGCCCGCGCGTCCCCTCGAGGCTAGACGTCGGCACGGCCCGGGGGCGCCGCGGTCGGCGGCACCGGGGCCGTTCGGGCGACTCCGCCCTCAGGCGGACGGGCCACGGAGTCACGACCGGGAGGTGGGCGGACCGAACGGCTCGACGGGCTCACGCAGTGGGCGGTGGAGCGATGACGCGACGGAGCGCTTCCATCACCGTGTCGACGGCGAAGCGCTGCCTGACGACGTCTCGCCCCGACTCCGCGTCCGTATGGCTCGTTTGAATCCGATCGACGAGCGCCTCGACAGTCGGGCTGAGCCACTCCCGGGGATAGATGAGGTCTGCTCCGTCCCACGCGAGCACGGCAGGAAGCGACCCGGACGCGGCTCCGTCGGGGATCGTGAGGTGGAAGGACTCGAAGTCGCTGACGGACAGCACGACGCCGACGTGGCGGTACCACTCCGCCATGTCGTCACCCTGACCGTCGAACAGCACCGTCCCCGGCGCGGACGCGTTGAGGGCGTCGATGCGTGCGAACTGTCGGTCGAACCACGCCTTCTCCTGGGGTCGCGCACTCATCCACGGAAAGTCGTCGGGCAGCTTCCCCTTGATGCGCAGACGGTGCTCGCTCCCCGCCGCACGGAGCCGTTCCAGGACGTCGAGGGCGAGGTCGAGCCGCTTGCGCTGCGGAACGACCCCGACGATGCCGAGGGTGTGCTCGGCCCCCGGGTGCTTGGGCCGGGCCAAGGCTTCGGTGTCGACGTAGTTGGGGACGACGACGGAGCGCCCTGCGGGCACTCCGTGTCCGAGGATCGCGGCCTGGCGGATCAGCTCGCCGACGAACACGTACGCGTCGACGTTCTCGTGGGCCGACCGGGCGAGGTAAGGCCGGTCGAGCTCCTGCAGGTGGACGCGGACGACGAGCCGCTGGTGGGCACCGACGTGCTGCGAGTACCACTCCAGGTTGCCCAGCGCCCACTCGCAGAAGACGACGTCGGCCTCCGCGAGGAGATCGCGGGAACGCTGCACGTCGTGCTCGGTGTGGGAGGCCCACTCGTCCACGCTGACGACGGCGCCCGCGCTCGCGAGATCGTCGAGCAGGCGCCGGGCGAACTTCAGGTCGTGACCGGCGACGAGCACGCGGAGGCCGTCGAGACTCTCCGAACCGGTGCTGGTCTGGTCCGGGTTGCGCCTCAGAGGGGTGGTCGGTGTCGAGGGCTGGGCGGGGACCCGGAGGAGCAGTCCTCGGACCTTGTGCTGCTGCAGCGCCGCGTCGAGGTCCCCGGTCGTGCGGAGGAGGTCGACCCGGACGAGTCCGGACCTGCCGTCCACCTGACGCGTCGGCACAGCGATGGGATCACCGGCCTGGAGCTCGTCATCGCTTCGTAGGTCGATGCGGTCCCACGGCCCGTAGCCGTCGGCCTGGAGGTGGTCCTCGGCCCACGTGCGACCCACGGCCGAGTCGACGTAGCCCACCCAGTCCGAGTCCACCGTGTCAGGGAGGCCGGTCCGCGTCGTCACCACGAGAGGGATGGAGTCGCCGAGGATGCCTGTCGCGGAGGACACGAGCTCATGTGACGACTCGTCCGAGTCACGGAGGCGGACCACCTGGGCGGGAGGCCAGGACTGGGTCGCCAGGGCTCGTAGCACCGTGTCGTCGGTCGAACCCACCACCGCCGTCCAGGTCGGCCGGTGCGGCCCGCGGACCGCAAGGCCGGCGGTGCGGGCCACGAGGGTCAGGGCGGCATCGACGGTGTGCGACCGCATGACCGCGCGCATCTGCAACCACGCCTCGGCGAGCCGCGCCTGCGAGTCCCCGGCCCAGAGGCGCAGCAGGGCACGCCAGGCGACGGCGTCCCCCGAGGTGGGGATGGCGGAGCCGAAGGTCTCGACGACGCCGCGACCGGGGCCCGACAGGACGACGCCTCCGCACGCCGCCACCTCGACCACGCGCCGCGAGAACATCGACGGCGAGGTGGTGACCGAGTTGACGTTGAGGTTGGCCAGGTGCGCCTTGTAGGAGTCGATGACCTCGGAGTAAGGCAGCGCCCCACGCACGTAGGGACGCAGTGCCGGGGGGAAGTGGTAGGGCGAGTCCGGGATGTCGGCCTGACGGTCGTACACCGAGAGCCCGTACGGCACCGCGGTCTCGAGGAGCCCGCGCAGCTCGGTCGACCGCTGGGGATAGCGATCCCCGTAGTAGGTCCCGGCGTACGCCACGGTGTGCTCGTACGGTCGCGCGCCCGGCAACGGGTTGTGGATGCGGGGTTGGGCGTAGAACGGCAGGGCCGAGACGGTCCGGACCCGGCCGACCCCGGCGGCGAGGTACGCGGGCAGCTTCCCGGCATCCGTCGTGAAGACGTGATCGCACCGAGAGGCCGTCCCGACGAAACGGGCGTAGTGGACCGGGTCCTCCTTGTTCCAGAACACCGACGGGATGCCCAGCTCGCGGCACCGGTCCAGCAGGCCGAGGACGTCGGCGTGCTCGTCCTCGTCGTACTGACCCACTCCACGGTGCCAGCCACCGCCATTGCCCTTCCAGGCGGACTCGACGAACATGAGGTCGAGTCCGTCCAGCTGGTCACGCCAGCCGTGACGGTCGAGTGGGACGACGTCCAGAGAAGCGGACAACGTCTCGGTGGTGAACTCGTCCGCGATCAGGCCGACCCTCAGCGAGGCCAAGCGACGACCGCCCGAGCTCAGCTCCTTTGAGCGCGCGGTCGCCCGGCGGTGCGCCACACCGATGGTGTCCGCGATGCGCACCCAGCTGCGCTCGTCGAGGCACCAGAGCCTCCCCGCCCGACCGAGGTCGGCGCGTGCGTCGGCGTCGGTGAGGAGCTCGCGCAGCACGTCGGCCAGTGCGACGGCGTCGCCGGCCGGGACCAGTCGCGCGCGTTCCTCGTGAGCACCGGCGAGATCGCGATGGGGCGCGACGTCGGAGAGGACGACCGCCTTGGCGGCGGCCATCGCCTCGAGCGGCTTGAGCGGAGAGACCATCTCGGTGACGGGCAGCGATCGTCGCGGGCACGGCATGACGTCGAAGAGGCTCAGCAACCGGGGGATCTCGTCGCTGGGCACGCGCCCGAGCAGGCTGACGTGATCGCGGAGCCCCAGGCTGTCGGCCTGGGCGGCGAGCGACTCCGCCGCCGGGCCGTCACCGGCGATGACGACCTGGAAGTCCAAACCGTCCCGTCGCAGGACGTCGGCTGCCTCGAGCAGGACGTCGAGTCCCTCGTATGACACGAGGCTGCCCGCGAAGCCGATGACCGGGACATCCGTGCGCACCCCCCGCTTCGTGGCGTACTGCCCATCCCGTGGGAGCGGGAGGAGCTCGTGCGGGTCCACCGCGTTGGGGGTGACGGTGATGAGCTCCGGGTCGACGCCCCGGCGCACCAGCTCGTCCCGCGTCTGCTCGGTGATGACCAGGACGGCGTCCGCCTCGGCGGCGACGAGGGTCTCGAGCCGGACCTGCAGGGCGAAGCGCTCCGAGTCATCCCAGCCGGGTTTCTCGGACGCCTCGGTGACCTCCCAGAGACCGCGGACCTCGTAGACGAAGGGGACGCCGACCCGTCGCGCGGCGATGAGGGCGGCGAGGCCGACGACATGGTTGGACGCTGCGTGGATGAGCGCCGGCCGCTGCAGGCGCGCCTCTCGGACGAAGGCATCCGCGCACTCGAGGACGTAGTGGTCGAGCGGGGTGTGGGTGAGTCGGGAGCCAGGGTGGTGCACGTACGGCACACCACCGACGTCGACCACGGTGCGCTGCGTCGACGTGCTCCGGCGGTCGGTCTTGGTGTCCCAGGGGTATCCGGACCGCGCGGCCACGACGACGTCGACGCCGGCGTCGCGGAGCCCGCTCACCAAACCGCGGGTTCGGACCGAGTACCCGTTGCTGTTGAACGCGGGCGTGGAGTGCGCACAGTAGAGCACTCGTCCGGGCTCGGGCAGGTAGGCGGCCCCGGGAGCGCGGCCGGGTACGGGCAGGCCCTCGGCCATGACCCGGTGCGCCCCGAGGATCCGCTGCGCCAGGTCGGCTGGGTGGCCCGCGAGCCCGGCGCTCACGTCCGGGTGGGCCCGGAGCAGGTCGGCCGCCGTGGTGATGTCACCCTGCTCGTACCAGGACCGGCTGAGGACGTGGCCGAGCCGCTCCGGGTCGTGGTGTGCGCGGAAGCGCTCCAGCAGCTCCTCGAGGGAGTGGTCGCGCAGACGCTTGGTGGGCGTCGCCGCCGACGCGGTCGGTGCCGGCGGCAGGGCGAGCGGGGTGTCGGTGCGCGTGCCCGCCCGGTTCATCGCCCTGACCAACGCCAGGGGCGTACCGAGTCCGCGACCGAGACGGTAGGCCCGGGAGCCGCGCAGACGCTTCAGGTCGTCCTTCAACCGGGCGGTCTCGGCCCGGTAGGCGTCCAGCGACGAGCTCGCAGAACCGAGCCGCCTCGTGAGCGCGGCGTTCTCGGCCTCCAGCTTCTTGGCCCGGGCCTCGGCCGTGCGGGCGGCCCTTGCCGTGCGCCGCAGCCTGCCGACCTCGGCCGACAGGTCGCGGAACCGTGCCGCCAGCACCTCCGGCTCATCCAGCAAGGACGCGATAATCGCGTCGTCGATGGAACGCGGGTCGCGGGTCTCGTCCTCGTGCACTGGTCTGTCCGGGTCGACCGTCAGCGCCAGACGCCGCGCGTGTCGATGACGGCGAGGCCGGCGAGGCGGGAGCGGTCCACGGTCTTGAACTGCCGGTGGTCGACGAGGAGGACCGTGACGTCGGCGCGCTCCATGGCCGCCTCCAGGCCGCAGAGCTGGACGTTGCCCAGGCGGCCCAGCTCCGCCGGGAGCTGCTCGATGTTCGGCTCGACGGCCAGGATGGTGGCCGCACCGTGACGCTCGGCGAGCTGTCGGGTGATGCCGAGGGCCGGTGACTCCCGTAGGTCGTCGATGTCGGGCTTGAAGGCCAGGCCGAGCGCCGCGATGACGGGTGCGTCCTGACCGGCGACCGCCTGCTCGACCTGCGCCAGGACGAACTCCGGCTTGTCGTCGTTGACCTCGCGGGCGGTGCGGATCAGGCGGGCCTGCTCGGGGGCCGCGTCGACGATGAACCAGGGGTCCACGGCGATGCAGTGGCCACCGACACCCGGCCCTGGCTGGAGGATGTTGACGCGGGGGTGCTTGTTCGCGAGCTGGATGAGCTCGAAGACGTCGATCCCCAGGCGGTCGGAGATGACGGAGAGCTCGTTCGCGAAGGCGATGTTGACGTCCCGGAACGAGTTCTCGGTGAGCTTCGCCATCTCGGCCGTGGTCGCGTCTGTCAGGTGGAGCTCGGCCGTGCAGAAGACGGCGTAGAGATCGCGCGCACGGGTGGCCGCCTCGGGAGTCAGGCCGCCGATGATCCGGTCGTTGGTGACGAGCTCGATCATCACCCGGCCCGGCAGGACGCGTTCGGGGCAGTGGGCGAAGTGGACGACGGGGCGGCCGCCCTCGCCGTGCAGCGACAGGTCCGGGCGGGTGTCCATGACACGGTGGGCCATGTGCTCCGTCGTGCCAGGCGGGGACGTCGACTCGAGGATGAGGAGCTCGCCACCGCGCAGGGTGGGGATGATCGCGTCGACCGCGGCGTCGATGTAGGAGAGGTCGGCCGAGTAGCCGTCCTTGAAGGGCGTGGGGACGGCGACGATGTAGATGTCGGCCTCGGGGGTGTCCTTGCGGGCACTCAGCCGACCTTGGCTGACCGCGCCCGCGACGTGCGTCGCGAGGTCGGGTTCGACGAAGGGCACCTCTCCGCGGTTGACCGCGTCGACGTGTCGGTCGCTGATGTCGACCCCGACGACCGTCATCCCGTTCGTGGCCAGGATGGCTGCGGTGGGAAGGCCGATGTAACCAAGTCCGATCACGGCGACGGTGGAGTCTCGAACCACAAGTAATGCCTTTTCTTCAGGGTGAACCGGTTAGGTTCTGAATAGAGGAGGTCCGGTGAGTTCAGCCCTGCCTTCGGACTGATCCGGAGATTCAAAAAGGTGTGGAGTCGGACTCAGGAGACCACGCTGTGGGCGACCATCGATAGGTCACGATGAACTCCCTCATCTCCTCGCCCAGCACGCCGGTCGCTGACACCTGGATCGACTCGGGGACGAGGTCAACGCGACGGCTAGCCTCACCCCACGGGTGGACGTAGATCTCGGCGGTGTGCCAAGACTCCTTCGTCTCGAAGAGGACAGAGTAGTTACCGATCTCCTGGCCGTCTTCAGACTCCAGGTAGGCGTAGTTGCACTCCAGGAGTCGGGACCAGTTCGCGCCCGTGAGTCGTTCTTCTGCCTTGAGACACAGCAGTGCTGAACGGGACGGCACGTCCGCGGGCAATCCGCTCACGGTGCAATGCAGTTCCCGCACGGGGAACGGGAAATGGACGGTGGTCGAGTTACTGGGGGCCATCGTGCGTCACCTCTTTGAAAACGAGCTGTAGCCCGGTGGATTCGAGGATCTGGGAGAGGAGCTCGTGCTTCACCGGGATGACGGGCACCTCGACCTCCAGGACCTTGGCGTCGTAGTCCTCCGCGAATAAGACCCCGAAGGCCACGAGCGTCAACGCAAGGGCGTTGTCGCCTTCTAGGATTCGCGACAGCCAGGCGTTCGAGCTCACAACGCAACCCGTGGTCGTACTGAGGTATCCGCGGTACTCATCCGATCGCGCAAGAATCATCTCGAAGGTGTCCGGATGGTCCCTCGATGGGGACACGCGCTCGCCGTCCTTGGCGAGGCGGATCAAGAGTCGACCCGCCCCGGAGGGGATATCGGCAGGCTTCCATTCGACCTCGGTGGCCAAGGCCTCGAAGGGCTCGGCATACTCACGCAACAACGACGCCGTCAGGGGATACATGGGCCGCTCGGTCCGAAGCGGGCCGTTCACCCGGTCGAGGAACGGCAGGGCCGACGCCAGCCCCTCGCGGAACCTGTTCAGACGCTGCGGGGCCAGCTCGAGTGTGCGGGTCGGCAGCTGAGCTCGGCCGTCGTATTCCTCCGGCTCGGCCTGAAGGCAGGCCCGGCGGAAACGATCCATGGTGTAGGCGGTCTTCACGCCTCATCTCCCGACTCGTTGACAGTGATCTGTATGCGGTGAACTGCGTCGCTCTCGACGTGCCAGACCGGGCCGCCGTCGCCCGGGTCGAAGCGTGTCACCGTGGAATGTGGGAGTCCCGACTCGAGTGCCGCCGCAAGCAGAGCGGCCACGGGGTCACCAGAGGGCGGCGGGTGCTCGGAAGAGGCGTCGGTGCGGGGGGTGCCGGTCCAGCGGGTGATGGTGGTGTCGGGACGGGTGGTGATGAAGGCGCACTCTCGCCAGGTGGCGTCGGGGATATGGAAGAGGTGGACGTGGGAGCCGTCCGGGTTCTCCAGCTGCACGTGCGCAGCGCGGGGTAGGTGGGCGCGGATCGCCTGCGCTGCGTGGTCGCGATGCGTCTTGGCCGTGATGGTGCGGTGGACCAGGTGGTCAGGCAGGTAGGGCAAGATCTCGGCGTGCTGGGCCGGTGAGGGTGTGGGTGTGAGCTGGCTCTTGGCGGCTTCCTGTCCGGCCTCGTGCCATTCCTTGGCTGTGCTGCCGGTTCGCAGCCACGTGCCGTTGAGTTTGGCGCCTCGCCCTTGGAATGCGGAGTCGTGGCTGGTGATCTGTCCCGGGTGCACGCGGCGCAGGTTCATCACTGACCCGGAGTGGCGCAGCCTGATCCCGGAGCGGAGCATGCGCAGGCCGAGGTTGTTGTCCACCGCCGAGGTGAACGACTCGTCGTAGCGGAAGGCTCGCAGGACGTCGGTGCGGACCATCCAGGTCGGGTGTCCGGCGAAGCCGCCCTGGCGGTAGGCGCCCAAAAGGGTGGGGTACGGGTCGCCCCAGGAGGTGAGCTGTCCGGAGTCGTCGTCGAAGGTGACGAAGGATCCGACGCAGCCGTGCTCGCCGGCGTGGATGCGCTCGATGGATCGTTCGAGGCGCCACGGGGGCATGATGTCGTCGTCGTCCATGACGGCGGTGAACCAGCCACGGGCTTCGTCCAGTGCCCTGTTCCGTGCCTTCGAGATTCCGGCGTTGTCCTGGCGGAAATAGCGCAGGCGCGGGTCGTCGAACTCCTCGACCACGGCGTGCGTGTGGTCGGTCGAACCGTCGTCGACGACGACGACCTCGAACGACTGGACCGTCTGGCACAGCACGGAAGAAATCGCGGTGCGCAGCATGTCGGCCCGGTTCTGGGTCGAGATGGCGATGGTGACCAGCGGTTCGTCCATCGGGCGAGGCTCAGTCACGTTCCGCACGACCGACTTCGTCGCCTCGAAAAGGACGCGGTTGGCCGCGTACTCCGCCGCGAGCTTGGTGTCGTGCTTGGCCATGAGCCCGGGACGCTCGTGCCAGATGTGGTAGGCCCGGTGTTGTCCGGCACCGACCCACTTGATGCGATGGCCCAAAGACCGGACCCGACTCGAAAAGTCGTTGTCCTCGTAGCCGTACGTTCTCATGCGGGCCTCGTACCCGTTGGTCCGGATGAATGCGGAACGGGGGAAGAACAGCATGCCGACACCCCAACGGGGGTTGAGCTGCGAAGCCCGGTCGAACGCCTTCCACGAGGTGGCATCGGCTGTGACATCGTCGACGCTGATCTCGGGGCCCATGAACTGGCACTCGAAGGCCACGCACGTCTGTGGATCGAGGTCCATGATGGTTAAGGCGTGATTGACGGCTTCGGGTCCCCAGATGATGTCGGCGTCGGCTCCGAGGAAGTACGGGGCGCGAGCAGCGCGGAACCCGGCATTAAGAGCTCCCGACCTCGACCAGTGGTCGCTCGGTGTGTATACAACCGACGCTCCTTGGGAGTCTGCGACGTCGCGGGCTACGGCGGGGTCGTCGGATCCGAAGTCCGAGACGATGACCTCGACCGGGCGATTGGTGGAGGTGAGTAGGGACCGGATGGCCAAGGCGAGCCGCTCGGGGCCACGGTTGCGGAACGGGATGACGGCAGACAGGTCAGGAGTCGTCATGATGTCGGGTCCGTAGGTTCGATTGTGATGGCGAGAAGGCCACGCTCGTCTGTCGGGTTGCTGGAGTCGTAGGTCAACGCCTGCGTGAGGCTCGATTCTTCGATCGTCCTCGAGACGACCATGGTGATCGGGCTCCCCAAATCAGCGGTCCGGGCCCACCCCTCGATGATCTCGCCCCAGGCTGCGCCGTAGAGCTCAGATTCTGCCCGTGGGCTGTTCGCGACGTCGGTGCGGGGGGTGCCGGTCCAGCGGGTGATGGTGGTGTCGGGACGGGTGGTGATGAAGGCGCACTCTCGCCAGGTGGCGTCGGGGATATGGAAGAGGTGGACGTGGGAGCCGTCCGGGTTCTCCAGCTGCACGTGCGCAGCGCGGGGTAGGTGGGCGCGGATCGCCTGCGCTGCGTGGTCGCGATGCGTCTTGGCCGTGATGGTGCGGTGGACCAGGTGGTCAGGCAGGTAGGGCAAGATCTCGGCGTGCTGGGCCGGTGAGGGTGTGGGTGTGAGCTGGCTCTTGGCGGCTTCCTGTCCGGCCTCGTGCCATTCCTTGGCTGTGCTGCCGGTTCGCAGCCACGTGCCGTTGAGTTTGGCGCCTCGCCCTTGGAATGCGGAGTCGTGGCTGGTGATCTGTCCCGGGTGCACGCGGCGCAGGTTCATCACTGACCCGGAGTGGCGCAGCCTGATCCCGGAGCGGAGCATGCGCAGGCCGAGGTTGTTGTCCACCGCCGAGGTGAACGACTCGTCGTAGCGGAAGGCTCGCAGGACGTCGGTGCGGACCATCCAGGTCGGGTGTCCGGCGAAGCCGCCCTGGCGGTAGGCGCCCAAAAGGGTGGGGTACGGGTCGCCCCAGGAGGTGAGCTGTCCGGAGTCGTCGTCGAAGGTGACGAAGGATCCGACGCAGCCGTGCTCGCCGGCGTGGATGCGCTCGATGGATCGTTCGAGGCGCCACGGGGGCATGATGTCGTCGTCGTCCATGACGGCGGTGAACCAGCCACGGGCTTCGTCCAGTGCCCTGTTCCGTGCCTTCGAGATTCCGGCGTTGTCCTGGCGGAAATAGCGCAGGCGCGGGTCGTCGAACTCCTCGACCACGGCGTGCGTGTGGTCGGTCGAACCGTCGTCGACGACGACGACCTCGAACGACTGGACCGTCTGGCACAGCACGGAAGAAATCGCGGTGCGCAGCATGTCGGCCCGGTTCTGGGTCGAGATGGCGATGGTGACCAGCGGTTCGTCCATCGGGCGAGGCTCAGTCACGTTCCGCACGACCGAGCGGTCAGTTCGCAGGATGCGACGGTTGCGCTCGAGCGCCCGACTTGCCCACCCCAAGCGCTTCTCACGGTTCTGCAGAGTTGGGTGCCACACGTGGTAGACGCGCTCGTGGTGGGGGTGGCTCCACATGAAGATGGCACCCACGGACTGCAAACGCAGGCAGAAGTCCAGGTCCTCGACACCGTAGACACTGAGCCGCTGGTCGTACCCGCCCACCTTTGCGGCGAGAGCACGGGGGAAGAGCAGGACGCCATTGCCCCAACGGGAGTGCATCTGGGAGAGCGTCTGAAGCTCACCCCACGGGATCTGCTCGGCATCGTCGAGCAAGAAGCTGGTCAGTTCGGACGGTAGATCCCGCGTTTGGAATGCCAAGACGCTGTCGCTGCCCCCCTGACGGAGTCGCGACACAGCACTGGCGATCGACCCGGGAGCCCACACCATGTCCGCGTCCGCGCAGAGGATCCACTCGCCGCGAGCGATGGACAGGGCCCGGTTCATGACGACGGGCTTGTTCCAGTGGTTGGCGGGCGTTGATACGAGGATCGACCCGATGCGGTGGGAGGCGGCGGCGAGCTCGTCGAGGTCGGAGCTCCCACCATCGCTGACGATGACCTCGTACGTGAGGTCTCCACAAGCCGCTGTCAAAGTCGATGCGGCCAACTGCACTCGCCGCACGTCACGATCCCGGAAGGGGATGATGACCGTCAGGTCGATCACGGAGCGTGCTCCCGATGACCGCCGATGCTGACGTTGGGGAACGTCCCCTCTAGCGAGCTCCGGTAGACGGACTCGATCTTCGGGTAGGCGCTGGGATACAAGGTCACGTCCAAGCCGAGTTGCGCTCCGGCGATGGCGACGTGGAGCCGGTCGGTGTTGACCGACCCGTACTCCCGCAGGCGGTCATAGAAGCCGGCGGACGCCGAGAAGCCATCCCCCTCGAGGCTGAGATCGCGGTTGGCGGGGTCCTCGAACTGGGTGGAGGCCCGGTCACGTTCGCCGTCGTTCCGGAAGGCGCTGAGGTGGTTGAGTGGCGACCCGCCCTGCACCGGTTCCGGGGAGAGATAGAAGGCCATGTCGTGACAGAAGATGGCGTCGGAGCGATTGCCCAGAGAGTACGAGTTGTCCCTGGCGAACAGTCGTACCCCCTCCGTGGGTTCCGGCTCGGTCGGGGGCACGCCAAACGTTGTGGGCAGCACCGTGATCGACCTGACCTTCGACTTGAGAGAGGAGACCAACTCGGGTGTGGTGTGCCAGAACTCGCACCATCCACCTCCGCCCCCGACGAGAACGTGGCTTGCAGCGAGATTTCGGTGCTCCAAGATGCGTTCCCGTCGCAGCTCCACGTAAGCGAATCCGTGATGGGCCAGGAACGCACGGCTGCCTGCGTTGATGAGCGAGTCACCCCAGTTGCCAGGGGAAGGGCAGAAGATCAGAGGGGCGCCAGCAGCGTCATCACGGATGTACTGGGCGAGCCGCTTGAACTGGGGGGCATGCGATGAGCGGGGGGCGTGCATCGCGGTGATCACCCTTCTCGAAAATCGGCGGGCAGGTTGTCAGAAGAAGATGTGCCTGTCGGCACGGCCATAGAAAAGCACCCGCGCATTGGCCAGCAGTTCGGCCGACGACGTTCCCCAGGTGTGGCGCACCAAAGTATGCCGCATCTGGAGGAACGAGAAACGGTCGGCCGAGTAGACCCGGCCCCCGGCGGCGACGACGTCGCGCAGGAAACCCGTGTCCTCGCCGCGCCCGACGGCGGCGAACGGGTGGGCGCGGGCGACGTCGCACCCGGTGACGATCGTCGGACCCATCACGAGGTCGGTGTACCGGTGCTCGCGGTCCGGGAAGCGCAGGATCGTCACGTCCTGACCCTCGAGGTACATGTGGTGCGCCTGCTTGCCGACGACCTCCGCCCCCGAGAAGTCGAGCGCGTACAGCTGGTCGGACAGGTAGTGCGGGCCGTAGAGGTCGTCGTCGTCGACCTTGGCCACGACATCGCCGTCCGCCGCCGTGACGAGGCGGTTGAGGCACTCGCCCAGGGTCAGCCCGGCCGGTGCGGCGAGGGTGACGAGGTCCGTGACGCCGTGCGCGACGGCGCGCTCGGCCACGTCGGCGGGCAGGTCCCAGCCGTGCGCGAGGAGCACGACCTGGAGGTCGACGTCGACCTGCGCTCCGAGGGTGCTCAGGACGTGGTCGAGCTGCTGCGGGCGGTTGGTCGACACGAGGGCGCTGACCGTGGGCCGCGCGCGGCGCCGGGTGGCCATCCCGGTCGCGGCGAGCACGTCGTCGACGCGGTGGCCGTAGGTGTGGGCCGCCCAGATGCGCCGCTGGGCCAGGTGGACCGTCCGGTCGCGCATCTCCGGGCTGCCGACGAGGGCGCGCAGCGTCCACTCGGCCTCCTCGGGCGTCGCGACCCGCAGCACCTCGTCGCCCGCGAAGACCCGGTCGATCGCCGCGCTCGGCGTGGAGACGACGGGGGTGCCGCACGCGCTGGCCTCGAGGACCCGGCGGGCGCACATGCTCGGGCTGTCGACGACGGAGTTGACGTTGAGGACGACCTTGTAGGCCCGGGTCGCGGTGAGCATCCGGGCATAGTCGAGGGAGCCGACGACGCGGGCATCGAGCGGCGCGGGGAACTGGTAGCGCTCGTCCCCGCCGAGGTAGCGGGAGAAGATCTCGAGCCCGGTGGCCATCCGCGCCGAGACGCGCTCGGCGGCCCCGAGGAGCAGGTCCATCTGGGCGCGGCGCTCGGGGAACTTGTGGGCGAAGTACATCCCGCCGAACAACAGGTCGCGGGACTGGTGCTGGTCCGGGGGCAGGCGCACCGGGTTGTGCACCGCCGGCTGGGCCGCGAACGGCAGCAGCCCGACCCGCTCGTGCCCGAGGTCGCGGCGGTAGGCCGGAAGCCGGCCCTCGTCGGTCGTGAGGACGTGGTCGAACAGCCGCGCGGTGGCGAGGAAGTCGTCGTAGTGGGCCGGGTCCTCCTTGTTCCAGAAGACCGTCGGGACGCCCTGATCGCGGCACCACGCCACCAGCTCGACCAGCGCCGGCCGCGGGGCGCTCGGGCCCGCGAGGTGGTACTGCCAGGCGTCGCCGTTGCCGTGCCAGGCCGACTCGACGAAGAGCAGGTCGAGGGGTCGCGGCTCCACCACCTGCGCCCGCCAGCCCTGCGGGGTCAGGGCCACTTGGTCCCACTCGTAGCGGTAGGCCAGGGCCGAGAAGTCGTCGAGGACGACGCCGACCCGCAGGTCCGGGCGCCGGGGAGCGCGCTCGGGCAGCGGCCAGGGCGGCACCTCGAGCCCGTCCGGCCCCACGTGCACCGAGCCCTCGAGGCGGGCCGCGTCGAGGCGGCGGCGCTTCAGGTGGCGGCGGGCCTGGCCCAGACCACCCCGGCGGACGTGCCAGAGGAGGCGCCGCAGGTCCTGCGATCGGCCGGCCCGTCGCACCGTGTCCTCCACCCGTCGGACGGGTGCGGCCCGTGTGGCTCCACCCCGGGTGATCAAGGGTAGAGGAGACCGACCGGCTGTGGCCGGAGGGGCTGGTGCTGCACAATTGACGTGTGAATCGCTTCCGGGGGACCGATGTCGCGCTCGGCCTCGTGGCCGTCGCGGTGAACATCGGGCTCGTCGTGGGCGTCGTCGCCATGACCAGCAACCGCGAGACCCCCGAGGCGGAGGCGACGGTGGCGGTGTCGCCGTCGGCCAGCCCCTCGACGAGCACGACCGTCGACCCGACCGAGGCGCCCTCGCCGCCGAGCGCTCGCAGCCTCATCACCAGTGGCGAGCCAGTCAGCCTCGCCGTCCTCGGTGACCAGACGAGCGACGGCGACGCCGAGTGGGTCGGGGTCATGGCCGCCCTCCTCGGGCAGGACCACCGGGTGGAGCTGCGCGGCCTCGACCCCTCGGACCCGACGGTCTATGCCAAGGAGCGCTCCTACGGCTCCTCCGGGTCGAAGATCTCCATCCGCAACGCCAGCCGCGCCGGGGTCAAGGCCGACTACGCCGCGCCCCGGCTCCCGCTGCTGGTGCCCGTCGAGGCCGACCTGGTCATCCTCAACTACGGCCGCAACGACTCCGCCGACAAGGTCGCCGACCGGCTCGAGAAGACGGCGAAGGCCGTCCGCCGGCAGCTGCCGCAGGCCCGGGTGCTCGTCACGCTCCAGGCGCCGACGGCCGGCGACGGCCAGCAGGACGTCCGCGAGGCGGTCAGCGACTGGGCGGAGGAGTCGGACCTGCCGACCCTCGACATCGCCGCCGCCTTCGAGGACACCGGCCGGGCCGACTCCTACGTCTCCGGCCGCGACCCCCTCGTGATGTCCAGCGCCGGCGACGAGCTGTGGGGCCGCGAGGTCTACCGGCTCCTCACCGGCAAGGAGGCCGCCACGCCGGACGCCCCGCAGCCCTCGCAGACCACGGAGGCCGGCACCCCCGCGGGCAGCGGCACCACCGGCGGGACGGGGACCGGCGGTGGCACCGGGTCGGTCGCCCCGCAGCCGGAGCCGTCGAACGTCGACCCGACCCCCACCGGCGGGACGACGCCGAGCGCGGACCCGACCCCGACCACCCCGCCGCCGGCCACGGACCCGCCGCCGAGCACGCCGGAGCCGACGACCACGGACCCGGCCACCACGGAGACCGACGCCTGGCTCCCGGGGCCGACGCCCGCGTCCGCGGCGGTCTGACCCGGGACCCGGTCCCGAGCGCACCTTCGCGAGGGGCACCTCGGGCCTGTGCGACACTGACGCCCGATCTGGGGTCAGCGACACCTGCCGAACGCCGTCCGGGCGTGGGGTGAGCAGGTGCGCTGCGGAGAGAGGACGCAGGTGGAGACGCAGGTGAGGCGCCCGTTCGGGGCGGTCGTCGCGGTGTACGGGGTGGAGAAGTACGTCCAGGCGTTCCTGGATTCGCTCGAGCAGCAGACGGTTCCCCTGGAGGACATCGACCTGGTGTTCGTGGACGACGAGTCGCCCGACGCCTCCGGCGCCATCATCCAGCAGTGGATCGACACCCGCGCGCCGCACGCGCGGCTCTTCCGCCAGCCCAATGGCGGTCCGGCGTCGGCCCGCAACCTCGGCCTGCGGCACGTCGATGCCGACTGGGTCCACTTCCCGGACCCCGACGACATGCTGGACCCCGAGTTCTACGCCTCGGTCCGACCCTGGGTGACCGGGCGTCGGGGCCGCGCCGTGGACCTCGTGAGCACTCCGCAGATCTTCCTGTCGGACCGCACCGGCGAGCTCTCCGACACCCATGCCCTGCGACGGAAGTTCCGCGGTGGGTCGCAGCTGGTCAACCTCGAACGGCACCCCGAGTACATCCACCTGCAGTCGGGCAGTGCGCTCTACCGACTCGACCGCATCCGCGAGCACGGGCTCGAGTTCCCGACGGACGTGCGCCCCAACTTCGAGGACGCCTTCTTCACCGCCCTCTACCTCGGGCTGCGCGAGGCCCCCACGCTCGCCGTGGTCCGCGAGGCCCGCTACCTCTACCGGCGACGCGACGACGGCAGCTCACTCATCCAGAGCAGCTGGCGCAACCCCGACAAGTACCTGCTCCTCCCGCGGGTGGGGTATCTCCGGCTCGCGGAGCGACTGGCGTACGAGTCCGGCGAGCTGCCGCTCTGGGCGCAGACGCTGCTCCTCTACGACCTCCTGTTCTACTTCCGGGAGGACGCACGCACCTACGGTCAGACCGGGTGGCTCGACACCGAGACGGCCCAGGAGTTCCTCCGGACCGTCGCGGCGATCCTGCAGCACGTCGCCGACGAGACCATCGAGTCCTTCGCGCTGGTGCCCACGAGCCGCGAGCTGCGGCTGGCCTTGGTGATGGGCCTGCGCGGCAGCTACTCCACCTCCGACGTCGCCCTCTCCTTCCTGGACCGCAAACGCGAGCTCGTCCGCGTCACCTACTACTTCGCGGGCGAGCGGCCGGTCGAGGAGTTCCGGGTGCGGGGACGGGTCGTGTCCCCGCGGCACGCCAAGGACAGGGCCGTGCAGTTCTTCGGGCAGACGCTCATCAGCCAGCGCATCGTGTGGTTGCCGGCCAACGGGACGATCCGGATGACGCTCGACGGCCGTCCCGTGCCGCTCGACATCGGTCAGTCCCCGGATCCGGTCTACACCGCGCGACCCGTCGTGTACTGGCGCAAGCTGGCCAACTCACGACCCCCGGAGCCGTCCCCGACGGCCTCTCCCCGGCCGGCCCCGCGCACGGGCGGACCGCGACGCCGGGCCCTGCGCCGTGCCAAGGCGTCCGCGCGGCTCGGCCTGCAGACCGTGGAGAGGTACGGGAAGTCCGTGGAGGGATGGGCGCACGAGCTGCGCCTGGAGATGTCGCCGACCCGTCGTCAGGAGAGGGCGGACCGCCTGGCCGTCCGGATCGCCCGCACGAAGCGGGTGCGGACACGCTACGAGGACGCCTGGATCCTCATGGACCGGGACGTCCAGGCCGGGGACAACGCGGAACACCTCTACCGATGGTTGATGCACAACACCCCCGCCACCAACTCGTGGTTCGTCCTCCGTCGCGACTCCAGCGACTGGGACCGGCTCCGGCAGGAGGGGTTCCGCCTCGTCGCGCACGGTAGCCGCGAGCACGTGCTGCTCGCCCAGAACGCCACGAAGCTCATCTCCTCGCACCTGGACTGGTACGTCCTCCAGCCGTTCCAGCGCGAGGCCCTGCGCAGGGGCGGCTGGCGCTTGGTCTGGCTGCAGCACGGCGTCACCAAGGACGACCTGTCGCGGTGGGTCAACCCCAAGCCGATCACGCTCATGATCAGCGCGACGACGGCGGAGCAGGACTCCTTCGTCGCGGACGGCACGCCCTACGAGTACACGACACGTGAGGTCAAGCTGACCGGCTTCCCGCGACACGACCGCCTCGGCGAGCTCGGGACGCGCTCGGAGAAGCGTCGTCTGCTGGTGTGCCCCACCTGGCGACGCTTCCTCGTCCGGCCCGACTCGACGCCGGAGGAGCGGCTCGCCGAGTTCAAGCAGTCGGACTACGTCCGGGCGTGGGAAGGCCTGCTCAACGACGACGAGCTGCGCGCGGTGTGCGAGGAGAACGGGCTCACGCTGACCTTCATGCCGCACCCCAACATGGCCGGGTTCCTGTCGGAGTTCGCCGTCCCGGACCACTGCGAGGTCCGCGCCTACGCCTCGACCGACATCCAGGAGATGATGGCGGGCTCGGCCCTGCTCGTCACCGACTACTCCTCGCTCGCCTTCGACATGGCGTACCTCGACGCCGCGACGGTCTACTTCCAGTTCGACGCCGAGGAGTTCTTCTCCGGGGTCCACCCCTACCGCAGGGGTTACTGGTCCTACGAGGACGACGGCTTCGGTCCCGTGACGCAGACCACGGCGGAGACGACCGACGCGGTGGTCGCGCTCCTCCGGGACGGGGTGCCTCCCGGGTACGTCGAGCGGATGCAGGCGACGATGGCGCTGCGCGACGGTCAGGCGTGCGCGCGCGTCCATCGCGAAATCCTGGCCCTGGACCGGGCCGACCGCTGACCCGCCCCGCTGCGCGACCACGTCGAGGCGGGGCGGTCGCCCGGCTCAGTCGCGCTCGAAGGAGCTCTTGAGGGGGAAGTAGGCCTGGAGGAAGTTGCGGACGATCTTCGCCTGCGCGGCGGGGTCCATCCCGCTGGAGTCGTGGTCGTTGAGGCAGAAGACGTCGAAGTTGCGTTCGTCGAGCAGCCCGGTGAGGCGCGCGGGCGTGTCGTCCTTGGCGATGTCGGCGTAGAAGTAGCGCAGCCGGCCGGGGACGGCCCGCCCGGTGAGGTAGCCGTAGTAGTGCCCGAGCGAGGCGGCGACCGAGAGGTCCATCGGGCTGCGGAACTGCGCGCAGGAGGTGGCGCGGAACTCGTCGGCGAAGCGCTGCTCGAGGTCGGTCATCGTCGAGCGGCGCAGCGCGTGCGGGACGTGCCAGAACTTGTTGGCGATGGTCACGCCGTACGCCCCGGCGAGCAGGTCGCGGTTGCGCTTGGCGGCGCTCATCACCGGGGCGTCCTCGGCCGAGGGGTGGCCCAGGCCGATCTTCGCCTTCGACATGTGGAACGTGCTCAGCCCGTTGGCCACGAAGAAGTGCGTGGGGCTAACCGGGCGTGCGAAGAACACGTCGTCGTTGAGGTAGAGGTACTGCTCGCTCAGGCCCTCGATGTGGTGCAGCTGGGTCTCGATGGCGTGCGAGTTGAACGTCGGCAGCCGGCCGCGGTCGCCGAACAGCTCGCGGTGCGACACGACGGTGACGCGCGGGTTGTCGGTGTCGAGCCACTCCGGGACCTGGTCGTCGGTCACGAGGTAGACGTGGCGCACCCAGTCGGCGTACATGTCGAGCGAGCGCATCGAGAAGCGCAGCTCGTCGCGGGAGACGAAGCGGCTGGGGTTGGTCGCCAGGGCGTGCAGCTCCCCGGCGTCGCCGCCGCGGGCCTCGAGGGTGCGGGCCTTGCGCTCCAGCCAGGCCGGGTCGCTGCCGTCGACCCACGTGTAGACGACGTCGACCGGGAACTGGACGGACTGGACGTGGGGGTACCGGACCGAGGCGAGGGTCGGCCGCTCGGTGTCGCCGATGCGCCGCGGCGTCGTCTCCTGCTCGTCGGGGGTGATGAGGTCGATCCAGCGGTTGACGCGGGGGGCGACGAGCGTGCCGGCCGGGATCGGCTCGCCGTTCTCCGCTGCGGGCCGGTCCGAGGAAGCCACCGGCCAGAACTCGAGGTCGCAGCCGAGCGCCGGACCGCCGATGAAGCGGCCGTCCGGGCTCGCGTACGCGCGGAAGACCCGGACGACTTTGGCCCGGCGCGGGAGCGTCTGCGGGCGCACGACGCGGACGCCGCGCACCTGCTGGCCCCCGACCCGGCCGACGTAGACCACGTCACCGCGGCACGCGGCCGCGAGCGCCCTGAGGGCCTGCGCCCGGTTCGGCTGCCGGACGACGACGACGCGGCGGGTGCCCGGCTCGGCGTCGAGGACGAAGTAGGGGACGTCGGCCGCCTCGAGGGCGTCGGCGACGACCGCGAGGTTGGCGTCGAGCACGTCGCCGGCGCGGAAGGACTCGACCTGCTTGGCGACGTAGACCTGCCCGGCGACGGTCACCGCGCTCCAGCCGCGGCGGTGCTGGGCGACGCGCGCCTTGGCGGAGGTCTCGCGCAGGTCCCGCACGGCCCGCTGGGGGAGCGTGCGCCCGTTGGCGACGTCGCGGATCTGGCGCCAGACCGGGTCGGGGACGTGGGCGCGGACCCACTCGCGGGCGGGCACGGGAACGGCTCGGGCCAGGCGCATGCCGGACTGCTCCTCTCCCCCGGGTGGTGACCTGCGCCGTCACCCCGACGACGCGCGCCCATGATAGGCGGTCGTTTGGCCTGCGACCGCCCGGGTCAGGGGCGTGCCGCGAGGGCGTCGTCGACCGACCGCCGGGGAGCGCTCCCCATCGTCGGGGTCGGCGGCGCGGTCTAGGCTCGGTCGGTCACCTGCCGCCGTCCGAGGGGGAACCGTCTGATGCCCGTGGTCGCGTATCCCTCCCGGGTCCGCCCGGCGCCGCCCGCGCTGCGGCTCGAGGTCCCCGACGGCTGGTCGTGCCCGCCGCCCGGGGACGCGCTCGTCCGCGTCGTCGGCCGGGGCAGCGCCGGTGACGAGGTCGTCGTCGAGGTCCGGCACCGGGTCGAGGCGCCGGACGCCGTCGCCGGGACGGTCGCGTCCTCCGTCGCCACGGCGGCCGCCGGCGCATCGGGGGAGGTCGAGGAGGTGTTTCTCGTCGAGATCGCCGACCGCGAGTGGACCGCGCACAACGTCTCTCGCGACGACGCCGACGGCGCCGTCGTCGAGGTGCACCTCGTGGCCGTGGTCGGTGCCGACGACGACGCCGTCTCGGCGGTGCACGTGCGCGGCCGGGTGTCGGGCGAGGGCCTGGACGACGACTACGACCTCCTCCAGCAGGTCCTCGAGTCCGTCGTCGTCGACGGGGTGGACGCGTGAGGGCCGGGCGGGTGCTGCGCGGCAGCTCGATGCTCGTGCGCTCCGGGCGGGCCACCGACGTCGGCCGGGTGCGCGAGCACAACGAGGACAGCGTCATCGCGGCCAGCCGGGTGTTCGCCGTGGCCGACGGGATGGGCGGCCACGCCGCCGGCGAGGTCGCCTCCCGCATCGTCGTCGAGACGCTCGGCGAGCTCGAGGAGCACCCGCCGACCAGCGCCGACGACGTGAGCGCCGCGCTGCGCGAGGCGAACCGGCGCATCCTCGACACCGTCGGTGCCGACCCCGCGAAGCGCGGCATGGGCACGACGGCGACCGGCGTCGTGGTCGTCGACACCGGCGGGCGTGAGCAGTGGGTCGTCTTCAACGTCGGCGACTCCCGGGTCTACCGGCTCGCCGACCACCGGATGCACCAGGTGACGCGCGACCACTCCGAGGTGCGCGAGCTCGTGGACGCCGGGCTGCTCGACCCGTCGGAGGTCGCGACGCACCCGCTGCGCAACGTCATCACGCGCTCGCTCGGCACCGACCCCGCGCCCCGCGTGGACGTGTGGGTGATGGCTCCGACGCCGGGGGAGCGGTTCGTCATCTGCAGCGACGGGCTGAGCAACGAGCTCGACGACCGGGACATCATGGTGCTGGCGCGCCAGTACGCTGACCCCCAGACAGCAGCCGACGAGCTCGTCGGTGCCGCCGTGCGGGCCGGGGGACGCGACAACGTGTCCGTCGTGGTCGTGGCCGTCGACCCCGGAGAGGACGACGACGACGCGGACACCGCACCGCGCGCCGGCCTGCACCGACCCTGACAGGAGCCGACCGTGACCGACGTGCGAACCTCGGTGCCGGACGGCTTCGTCGAGGTGCGGGGGGCCGACGTCGTGGCCGTCGTCGAGGTCGCCGACCGGCACCGCGAGGCCCTGGAGAACGCGGCCTCCGAGGGGATGCTCCAGCTGCTCGACCTGCTCTGCTCGCGCGGGCTGCTCGTCATGCCGGCGTTCGCGCTGGCCACCGCGCACGGTGACGGGGTCCGGGTGCTCTTGCGTGGCGTGGCCACGGCGGCGCTGCCGGACGGCTCGGTCGTCGGTGCCGAGGACCGGCTGCCCTGGCGCGAGGTCGTGCTCGAGGCGCCGGCGTCCGACGTCGTGCTCTCGGCGGTGCTGCCCGAACCCGAGGTCGCCCGTGGGTGGCGCCGGCCGGCCCGGCTGCGCGCCGGCACGGTTGCCGCCGTCCTCCCGGTGCCCGAGCCGGGGGCGGAGGTCGGGCCCGAGGTCGAGGACGTGCAGGAATCGTCGAATGTGTCGATTCCTGACCACGCCGAGCCGGAGCCGGAGGTCGGGCCTGAGCTCGAGAGCGTGCAGGAATCGTCGGATGTGTCGATTCCTGACCACGCCGAGCCGGAGCCGGAGGTGGGGCCTGAGCGCGAGGACGTGCAGGAATCGCCGGATGTGTCGCTCGATGCACAGGCTGCCTCCGAGTCCGAGTCCGAGTCCGAGTCCGAGTCCGAGTCCGAGTCCGAGCCCGAGCCCGAGCCCGTCGTGCCCCCGGCCGACCTCACGCTCCCCCCGCCGGAGGACTCCGCCGGGCAGACCCCGGCCGAGCGGGTGCCCGCCTCCCCGCCGCCGGACCGGACGATCATCGACTCCGTGCCGTGGCGCCGCTCCGGCGGAGCGCCCCCGGAGGCCGCCGCAGCGGCTCCGCCCGTCCCCCCGCCGCCGCCCGCCGGGCCGCCGCCCCCGCCGGTTGAGCGCACGGTCGTGCCCGAGCCGGAGCCCGAGCACCACGCCGAGCCAGAACCCACCCCCGACCCCGAGCCGGTCCCGGCGCCGGTCGCGACCCCCGTCCCGGACGCCGCCCCGGAGGTGACGACCGCGCGCGCCGCGCTGCCCCGGCACGACGAGGACCTCGACCGCCCGGTCGTCCTCGCCGTCCTCTGCCCCGCCGGGCACCACTCACCGCCGCACGCCGGCCGGTGCCGCACCTGCCGGCGCGAGATCCCGCCGCAGCAGCCGACCCCCATCCCGCGCCCGACCCTCGGCGTCCTGCGCATCTCGACCGGCGGCTCGGTGCCGCTGGACCGCGGCGTCCTCCTCGGGCGCTCGCCGCGCGTCAACGAGGAGCTCCCGGCGGCGCAGCGTCCCCATCTCGTGCGCGTCGGCGGCGTCGACCGCGACATCAGCCGCAACCACGCCGAGGTCGTCCTCGAGGGCTGGCACGTCCTCGTCCGCGACCTCGGGTCGACCAACGGCACCACGGTCGCGCTGCCCGGCGAGGAACCGGTGCGCCTGCGGCCGACCGAGGACCAGGGCATCGAGCCCGGAGCCGTCATCACCCTCGCCGACGAGGTCTCGCTGACCTACGAGGTCGAGGGATGACCCCAGCCGACGCCCCGGTCATCCCGGGCCTGACCTTCGTGCGCCCGCTCGGCTCGGGCGGGTACGCGGACGTCTACCTCTACGAGCAGCAGTCGCCGCGGATGAACGTCGCGGTCAAGGTGCTCAAGCGCCAGGGCCTGACGGCGAGCATCCGGCGGCAGTTCGTCGACGAGGCGAACACGATGGCCCAGCTCGCCGACCACCCGTACATCGTCCAGGTCTTCCGGTCCGAGCAGACGGCCGACGGCGGCGCGTACCTCGTCATGAAGTACTACCCGCCGCCGAACCTCGCGCAGCGGGCCAAGGCGGAGCGGCTCACGGTCGAGGAGGTGCTGCGCACCGGGATCCAGCTGGCCAGCGCCGTCGAGACCGCGCACCGGGCCGGCATCGTCCACCGTGACATCAAGCCGGCCAACGTGCTCGTCAGCCAGTACGGGCAGCCGGGGCTCACCGACTTCGGCATCGCGGGGCGCGGCGGCCACGCCGAGGACGTCGACGAGGACGTGGGCGTCTCCGTCCCGTGGTCGGCGCCCGAGGTGCTCTACGGGATGTCGAACGGCGACGCCCGCAGCGACGTCTACTCGCTGGCCGCGACCCTGTGGCACCTGCTCGTGGGGCGCTCGCCGTTCGAGCAGCCGGGCGGCGACAACTCCGCCTACGCGCTGATGCCCCGCATCCGCGCGACGCCGGTGCCCGCCACCGGCCGGGCCGACGTGCCCGTCTCGCTCGAGCGGCTGCTCGCGCACGCGATGGCCAAGAGCCCGGACGGCCGCCCGCAGAGCGCGATCGAGCTGGCGCGCGGCCTCCAGGCCGTCGAGCGCGAGCAGCGGCTGGCCCCGACCGCGGTGGTCGTCCTCGACGAGCAGGGCAACACGACGGTCGCCGAGTCGCCGGCCGCGCGAGGCACCGACGACCACGACCGCACGAGCATCCGCGCGGTGTCCGTCCCCGCCCCGGCGGCCCCGGCGCCCGCGGCTGCGCACCCGGACGACGACGAGGACGACGACGCCCCGACGACCGTCAGCGGCGGCGTCGTGCTCGGCGTGCTGGCGGCGCTCGTCGCCGTCACGGTCGGGGTCGTCGTGTGGGCCCTCGGCCGCGGTGACGAGGAGGCCGCGCCGACCCCGAGCGCCGCCGGGACGCTGACGCGCACCGCCGCCCCGAGCCGGGCGGTCGACTACCCCGAGCAGCCGGCCATCGACGCGCGCGGTACCGATGCCGGAGTCACGTTCTCCTGGAACTACGTCGGCGCCGAGAGTGGTGACTTCTTCCGGGTCCGGTTGGCGGACACCGAGGGTGGGGTGGCGGATGCCGAGATCATCACGGTCAAGGACGGTCCGCGCTACACCGCGAAGGCGGGCTCGGGGCAGACGGTGTGCGCCCAGGTGCAGGTGTCGCGGAGCTCCGGCGTGACGTCCCCCCTCTCGCCCGTGCGCTGCGAGACCGCGCCGTGACGCCTAGCCTGTCGATGCCGACTTCCCTGCGAGAGAGGACGACCCGATGGGGGTGACCGTCGACTACTGCGGCGAGCTGTACGTGGCGCCGGAGGACCGCCCGATGACGATCGGCCGGGTGGCCGACGTCGAGGTCGACGACAACCCGTACCTGCACCGCGTCTTCCTCCAGGTGCACCACGAGCACGGGCTCTGGTGGCTGACCAACGTCGGCTCGACCCTCACCGCCACGGTCGCCGACAAGAAGGGGCTCTTCCAAGCGTGGCTGAGCCCCGGCGCGCGCATCCCGCTCGCGCTCGAGGCGTTCACCGTGTGGTTCACCGCCGGGCCGACGACGTACGACTTCGACGTGCTCGTCGACGACACCCCGTTCGTGTCGGTCGAGACCGCGGCGGAGCCCGAGCCGGAGGACTCCGGCGCGCAGACGACCGTCGGCCGGATCTCGATGACCCCGGACCAGAAGCTGCTCGTCGTCGCGCTCTGCGAGAGCTTCCTGCGCACGACGTACGCCGGTGGGGGACAGATCCCCTCGTCCGCCGACGCCGCCGCGCGCCTGGGCTGGACCACGACCAAGTTCAACCGCAAGCTCGACAACGTGTGCCAGAAGCTGGCGGACGCCGGGACGCGCGGGCTGCACGGTGGCCCGGGCAAGCTCGCGAGCAATCGCAAGGCCCGGCTCGTCGAGCACGCCCTCTCGACCCGGATGGTCACCGAGGTCGACCTGCGCCTCCTCCCCGAGGGGTGAGGCCGGCTTTCGCCTCAAGGAAGACGCAGCCCGACGATCGCCACATTCACCCGATGGTTGCCGACACCAGTCCACGCCACGACGAGGGCGTGGCTGGTCAGTCGACCGATCCCGGTCGCGAAGCCTGCGAGGGCGGGTGCGTGCTCTGAACGTTCGCCCGACACGTGCTTCTGGCTGAAGGTACCTCCAAGGTCGGGCGAGGTGATGACGTTGAGGTAGTCGTTGCCCTTCCCCCTCCATCCGAGGCACAGCCAAGGTCCTACGCACGCCACGGAGGGTCCGGTGACAGGATCGCAACGTTCGTCGAGCGTCGTCGGAGAGCCGAGGCCGAGCGAACCTGAGGACGTCTGGACGGCGGCGACGTTTAGGGCGTCGTTACCCACACCCTTCCAAGCGAGAAACGCCCGGCCCTCGGTGTCACAAGCCACCGAGGGTGCTGCGTCGGACCTCTGCAGCGTGATGTCTCTGGCCAGGATCGCACCACGGTCGTCGAGGAGGGCGACATTGAGCCGCTCGTCCGTGCCGGTCCACGCCAGGAGGTATCCTCCGCCGCACCGTGCGATGGCCGGAGCAAACTCCGACCGATCGGGAAGCACGACCTTCCAGCGGACAGCCATGTCACCGAGGCTCGCAACCGAGAGATTCTCGTTACCAGCACCGCGCCAGCACATCGTCGACAGCGCGAGGCTGGGACCCGCGGCCGAGCGCTCCGGCAGCCGGTACGGTGGCCAAGGAGCTCCGGGCCTCAGGTCGGCACCCGTGAGCCGTGCCGGTGGAGCCCCAGGTGTGGACGTCCACGGCACCGGGGCGCCGAACGTCGGGAAGAGCGTTCCCCCGGGACGGTAAATCAGCTCGAGCGGAACGCCGACGACGCTGAGGTCATCGCTCCCGTCGTCTCGCCACGCTATGGCCACACCTTCACCGGCGCCGAGTTGGGACACCGCCGGTGATGACGGTGTGGTGAAGGGGAGGGTCAGGACACTGGTCATCGGGTATGCGAGTTGGAGCGTCCGGATGTCCAGCGGGCTGAAGGCTGCGGATGGGGCGGGCCCTGGTCCTGTTGGGAGTGGTTGCAGACGCGGACCTGTGGGGTAGTGCATCGTGGACTGGAGGTCGTACGCCTCACATTTCTGCGCGTCGTCCACGACCTCGTAGTTGTTTCGGTACTCCGAGTCGTCTCTGGGCCCGATGACCTGCACGAAGAGGTCGCGATCGCTCCTCTGCTGCTCGTGGAAGAGGCCCAGAGCGTGCCCCACCTCGTGGATGAGTGCCTCATCGCCCAGCGCGCTAACAGGCGCCACGTTCAGGTTCGTGTTCCCCGAGCCAACCCATGCCACGGCTAGAGAGGCCGCGCCGCCGTCACCAACGATCGCTGGCGCCGCTGAGGTGCTGGCGTGGCTCGTCCGCCCGTGTTGCCACAGTTGATTCACGCGGACTGGGCCGTCTCCCGGCACGTCCCTGACCCGGCCGATGGAGATGGCGCCGTCCTGACTGCGCCACGAGGCGAAGAGTTGCGGGCGGGGTCCAGGCATGGTGACGGCGGATGCGAGACTGACCGGGCCGTCTGTGCGCTCGTCGGTCGTAGACTTGCCGATGAAGTTGATGCCGCCTTGAGGGCGAACCATCACGTTGACCCGGTCGTCGAGGCCACGCCATGCGAGGTACAGTGCGCTGGCGTGCGAGCAGAGTGTCGGCATCGACCGGCTGGTCTCCGGAAGCACCGCTGTGATGGTGACGCGACCGCTCGTCGGTGACGTCCGCAGGAGGTCACCCATGACGATGCGACCGTCGCCATCGCACCACGCCAGCTCTTCGCGGCCCGCGTGGTGGGCGATGGCCACCCCTGTACTCGTGGCCAGTGCGTCCGAACCCACGATGCCGGTCGCGAGAGACAGCCGCGTCGGCAAAGGGAGAGGACCTCCGACGCTCGCGCCTGCCGACGCGAGAACCGCCACGTGCCCGTCTATCACTGTCGCGCACAACACGGAAAGCAGGTCGGGGGCGTTGAGAGTTGGCGATCGACGTACGGCGAGGGTCGGGGCTTCCTCGCAACGGAGGGTGATCGTGACCTTATCGGAGAGTCCCGGTCCCGGGCCCGGGCGGCCGATATTGAGCCAGGCGTTGCCCTCGCCGCGCCAAGCCATCAGCAGGTGCGTGCCCGCGCCATCGACGTGCTCAACGGCGAGGGCGGGTGGATCCTCGCTGGTGTCGGTGTATGTAGTGACCCGCTCGATGTCGACAACCAGGTCAGCGATGGCGCAGCGAAGGAACTGCTCCCCTCCCAGTCGACCGACGGCGGACGAGGGTCTGTCTGCGACCCTGATGAAGCGCAGGTAGTCCGCCTCCCCGGTGCGCGCGACCATTCGTATCCCGGTCGTGGCTGCGAGGTACTCCACGACGCGGTCGATTCCGCGTCGTGCGGGTGATCCTGCGGGAAACTGCGTCTCGTCGAGCGTGTACGGCAGCGTGGCGTGGGGCCAGCGTCGTCGGTGATCAGCGTGCAACAGGCCCATTGATCCTCCGCTCAGAGACCATCTCGGCCAGCCGTGGATCCACCTCAGTATGGGAGAGCGGACGCGCCGCGTCCACCGTCTGATCTGGACGCCCCGGTTGCACCCGGGGAGTGCTCCCCTCCGGACCGGGACAGATGCCCCCCGTTCTCTGGTTACTCTGGACGGGCCGGGGTGGTGGACGGGACCGCTCGGGGGAGCAGACCAGCACGGGACGAGGAGCCGCACGTGACACGGGTGGGTGCCGCGCGGGCCCGTGGTTCGCGCAGCCGCGCGCGCCGGCGCACGGCCGGCACCGTCGTCGTCGCGCTCGTCGCCGCCGGCCTCGGGTACGCCGCGGTCGCCAGTGACGGCACCACCGTCCACGAGGCCGACCTCAACGACGCCGGCGTCTGGGTCAGCTCCGCGCAGCAGGCCAAGTTCGCCAAGGCCAACATCCCGATCGGCCAGCTGGAGACCGGGGTCGCGACCGACAGCGGCACGGGGGACGGCCTCGACGTGCTCCAGGACGGCGCCGCGGTCTTCGGCATCTCCACCGCCGGCGGCGAGCTCTTCCCCCTCGACCCGCGCACCTCGACCGCCGGCGACCCGGCCGCCACCGTGCCAGCCGTCGACGAGCAGTCCGGTCGCTTCACGCCGCAGCCGGTCGACCTGCGCGGCGGCACCCTCGCGCTCCTCGACCCCGCGAGCGGCAAGCTCTACGCGCAGCGCGTCGACACCCGCACCGGCACGACCGACCTGCCCGGGGTCGCGGTGGGCGCCAAGCCCGTCGCCACGGTCGGCAGGAGCGCCGCGGTCGCGGTCGGCCTCGACGGCGTCGTCCACGCGGTCTCCGGCGCCGACGGCACGGTGACGACCATCGCCCCGACCCCCACCGGCTTCGCGAAGCCGACGACCACGCGCTCGGCGCTGCGCAGCCCGCACCCCGACATCACCGCCGTCGGGGCGGACTGGGTCGCCTACGACCCCGAGACCGACCGCGTCTACACCGCCGACGAGCCCGAGGGCGTCGACGCGCAGGTCACCGCCGACGGCTCCCGGCTCGCGGCGCTCCAGGTGCCCGGGCCGGACGCCGACACGGTCGTCGTCGAGTCCGCCCAGCGCGCCGTCCAGGTGCCGCTCGACGGTGGCCTCTCGCCGGGCGGCGTCGTCATCGGCGAGCGGGTCAACCGCGTGCCGGGCGCGACCCTCGTCACGCGGCCGGTCGTCCTCGGCGGCTGCGTCCACGCGGCGTGGGCCGAGCAGACGCAGGTCTTCTACGGGGCCAACTGCGGGCGCACCGGCGACGAGCCGACCGCGACGCTCCCGACCGGCTCCGAGGACCCCATCCGCGAGGGCGTGGCCTTCCGGGTCAACCGCGGCCTCGTCGTGCTCAACGAGCTCGACGACGGCGGCGTCTGGGACCTCGACGACAAGCCGACGAAGATCGACAACTGGGACGCGCTGACGCCGCCGACCCGTCAGGACGACAAGAACCAGAAGAAGGACGAGAACCTCGTCGACGAGGCGTCCGCGCAGCAGCCGCCGAAGGCCGTCGACGACTCCGAGAAGGTCCGCCCCGGCCGCACGAGCAAGCTGCACGTCCTCGACAACGACACCGACGTCGCCGGGTCCGTGCTCGCGATCGACCAGCGCGACGTCACCGCACCGTCGATGCGCGGCGCGACTGCCACCGTCTCGTCGGACGGCCAGGCCATCGACCTGTCCGTCCCCGCCGGGACCGCGAACCAGCAGCTCGAGTTCACCTACAAGGTCAACAACGGCCGGGCGACGTCGAAGACCGCCGGCAAGGTGACGGTGCGGGTAGTCGGCGACGACGTCAACTCGCCCCCGCAGCTGCGGCGGGGTGGCGCCGAGCTCGCGCAGCGCCAGTACCCGGTCATCGCCGGCAAGCGCCTCTCGGTGCCGGTCCTCGCGGACTGGCGCGACCCCGAGAACGACACGCTCGCCGCGCGGGCCGACGTCGAGGGTGCGGTCGTCGACGGCGGCGGCCGCGTCACCGTCACCGCCCCGGGCGAGGAGGGCCGACAGCCCATCGGCTACGTCGTCAGCGACGGCCGCGGCGGTGAGACCAGGGGCAGCGTCAACGCCCGCGTCCTGTCGACCAACGGCGACAGCACGTTCGTCGCTCCCCGCACCCAGCCGGATGCCGTGCGCGGTGTCGTCGGCAAGCCGCTGCAGGTCGAGCCGCTGGGCAACGACATCGCCGGCGCCGACCCGGGGGAGCCGGACGCGTCGCTGCGGCTGCGCTCCGAGGTCCGGCCGGTCGGTCCGCTCCAGGTCGACACCGACCTCGCGACCGGCACCGTCACGGTCACCGGCAACGCCCCCGGGACGTTCGAGCTGAGCTACTCCGCCGTCACCGGCGCCGGCGCCGCGCCCGGCCGCATCCGCGTCGACCTCACCGCCCCTCCCGAGGGTGCTCCGCCGGTCTCGGTGCCGGACAACGCGACCCTGCACGACCAGGCCCCGGCGATGGTCGACGTCCTCGCCAACGACTACTCGCCCCGCGGTGACGTGCTCGTGACGGCGGCCGTCGAGACCACCGACGACTCGCAGTGGCTCCAGCCCTCGATCTACCAGGGCCGATGGGTCCGGCTCGAGGCCCGCGACCCCGCGCCCGCCGGCACCGAGGGGCGCCGTGGCACCATCCGGTACACGGTCAGCGACGGCACGCAGCGCACGACCGGCCAGGTCGAGGTGCTCCAGCAGGGTCCGCTCGCCGACTCCCTCCCCCTCGTCGAGGACGACAAGGCGACCGTGCGCGAGGGCGACACCGTGAGCATCCCGGTGCTGGACAACGACACGATGGCCGACGGCATCCCGCTGCGCCTGGACCCGGGCTCGGTCAAGGTCGTGAGCAAGGGGGACGCCCAGCGCGCCTTCGCCTCCGGCAACGTCGTGCGCTACGTGCCCGAGGCCCGCGGCCTCCGTGCCCCCAAGTTCGTGACGATCGAGTACGCCGCCTACGCCGAGGGCAGCAAGGAACGCGCCCAGACCGCGCGGGTCCGGGTGCAGGTCAACCCTCTCCCGACCGCGCAGCAGGTCAACCAGGCCCCGGTCGCGCGCAGCTTCACGGCCACGGTCACCGCCGGCGACCCCCTGACGATGACCATCCCGACGTTCGGCGTCGACCCCGACGGCGACTCGGTGTCGGTCACCGGCGTGGTCGGCAGCGACGGCGGCCCGGTCGACCTGCGCCTCGGCCGCGTGGTCGGCACGGGTCCGACCACCATCCGGTACGAGGCCTTCCCGCTCGCCGCGGGTACCGAGGTCATCACCTACGAGGTGCGCGACCGCTTCGGCGCCACGAGCCGCGCGTTCGTGCGGGTCGGCGTCGTGCAGCCCGGCGACCCGCAGCCCCCGGTGGCGGTGCCGGACGAGGTCTTCGCCGCGCCCGGCAAGACGGTGACCGTCAAGCCGCTCGTCAACGACCTCATCGCCCGCGGCGACGTGGTCGACGTGCAGACCGAGGGCCTCAACCCCGCCGGCGAGCTGAAGAAGTGGACGGTCGACGCCGACCACACCGTCCGCACGAAGGTCCCCGAGGACACCTCGTCCCTCCACCAGCTCGTCTACGGCATCAGCGACGGGCTCTTCGACCCCTCCCGGGCCACGGTGCTCGTGCGCCCGGTGGCCGGCTACACCAACCCGCCGGTGGCCAACGACGACGTCGCGGCGCCGAAGCCGGGGGAGACCTCGACGGTGGTCGACGCGCTGGCCAACGACACCGACGTCGACTCCGACCCCGCCACGCTGCGGGTCAAGGAGGTCCTCTCCCCGGACGCGCAGGTCACCGCGGACGGTCGGGTCAGCGTCAAGATCCTCGACCACGCCTACTCGGTGCCCTACGTCATCGTCGACGAGGACGACGAGGAGGCGATGGCGCTCATCCACGTCCCGACCGGCGCCAACGGGCAGCCGTTCGTCGTGGCCGGCTCGCTCATCACGATGGACCCCGACTCGTCCAAGACCGTCAACCTGGGCGACCACGTGCGCTCCCCGCGCGGCCGGGTGGTGTCGGTGACGACGGCCTCGACGGTCTCGGCCTCCCCGGCGGAGAACCTCTCGGTCAGCCTCACCGACAACCGGACCCTGCAGCTGACCTCCTCCAACGGGTACGTGGGCCCGGCCGCGGTGATGCTGGAGGTGACCGACCAGAGCGCGGTGGACCAGAAGGACTTCGGCACGGCGTACGTGTCGGTGCCGGTGCAGGTCGGGCCGCTGGTGCCGCTGCTGCGCTGCCCCGACGGCGCCGTCACGGTCACCGCCGGCGGCCTGGACCGCACGGTCGACATCCCCACGGTCTGCCACGCCTGGCTCCCGGTCGGCATGACGTTCGACGACATCGACTTCGAGGCCCGCTGGCAGACCGAGGCCGACGCCGACCTCGAGGTCGACGGCCAGGGCAACCGCCGCCTCACCCTCCACGCCGACGCCGACGCCCAGACCTCCACCGGCAAGGTCGAGATCTCCTCGCGCGGGATGACGCAGCCGTCGACCCTCACCGTCCGGGTCGTCGGCGCCGACGCCCAGGGCCCGGCCCGGCTGCGCCCCATCTCGGTCTCCGGGCTCGAGGAGGGGCAGTCGCGCACCGTCGACGTCTCCGGCTACCTCGACTCGCCGCTCTTCGCCCCGACCTGCGCGATCGTCAGCGCCACCGTCGAGTCGGGCTCGGGCATCACCGCCTCCTCCGACGGCTGCTCCCTCACGCTCACCGCCGGCGACCGGCCCTCGCCGACCGCGTCGATCGGCCTCGTCGTCACCGACGGCCCGCGCCGCGAGACCTCCGGCCGGGTCACCGTGACGATGCTCGGCCGGCCCGACCCGCCGCGACAGGTGCAGGCCGTCGCCGACCGCGACGCCGGTGGGCAGGCGCGCGTCCGCTGGCTGCCGCCCACGTACGACGGCGGGTCGGTCGTCACCGGCTACGTCGTGCGCTGGAGCGGCGGCTCGTCGGGCGAGCAGACCTGCTCGGCGTCTCCGTGCACCATCCAGGGCCTGACCAACGGCCAGGACTACACCTTCACCGTCGCCGCGGTGAACGGCATCGGCGAGGGGGAGCCGTCGGCGCCCAGCGCGGCCGTGCGCCCCGACCGGCTGCCCGAGGCCGTGTCCGGCGTCCGGATGGTCTCGCGTGGCGACGGCACCCTGACCATCGCCTGGGACCAGCCGGTCAACGAGGGCAGCGCCCTGCGCAAGTACGTCGTCCGGCTCATCTCCTCGACCGGGCAGACCAAGACCCAGGACGTCGCCGCCGCGACCCGCCAGGCCACGGTGACCGGCCTGGACAACATGGCCGAGCAGGACGTGCAGGTCCAGGCGTGGAACGAGCTCGGCGCGGGCCAGTTCGGCCCGGCCGTGACGATGCAGTCCGCCGGCACGCCACCCGCGCTACCGGCCCCGAAGATCACTGCCAGCGGCCCCGGCCCGGCAGAGGACTCGGCGACGCTCACCATCTCGTGGGAGCAGGGCAGCCCCAACGGCCCGCCGACGACCGGCTACACCCTCTACCAGCAGGTCGGTGGGGGCGGCTGGACCGCCGTCGAGACCCTCGCCCCGGACCGCCGCACCACGAAGGTCGTCGTCCCCTACGACGGTCGCGACTACCGCTACACGGTGACGCTGACCAACGGCGCCGACCTCGAGGGGCCCAGGACGAACTCGTCGTCCTTCACCTCCAACGGCGTCCCGTCCGACCCGTCTGTCACCGCGTCGACCCCCGCCGCCGACCGGAAGATCCGCGTGACCGTCACCGTCGGGCAGCCGCGGGCGGCGTCCTTCTCGGTCATCCGGTGGTCGGCCAACGGCGCCTCGGGCACCCACCAGTGCGGGTGCGCGCCCGGCTCGCAGGTGACCTTCGACATCGGCCCGCTCGACACGAGCCCGACCCAGGCGTACAACGTGGCCGTCCGCACCGAGAACTCGGCCGGCGCCTCCTCGAACCCCGCGGCGACCAACGCGACCCCCTACGGCCCGACGCTCTCGCCCTCCGGTCTCGACGGGCGCAACGACGGCACGACCGGCGCGACCTGGACCTGGAACCTGCCGACCAACGGCCGCCCGATCGACCAGGTGCGGCTCTCCGGCGCCGACACCGGCACCTTCGGCGGCAACAAGACGCAGCACTCGATCAGCAAGGGCCCGGGCACCTACACGCTGACCGTCGAGGCGCACTCCGACGCCGGATGGTCCGACCCGGTCTCGCGCCAGGTCACCGTCCCGGCCCCGCCGCCGCCGGACCCGTCGGTCTACAACGTCCGCAAGACCCCGGGGTACATCCCCCCGAACGCCACCGGCAGCTGCACGACGAAGGCGTGCCCCCGCGTCTCGTTCGACGTCAAGGACTTCCCCGGCGGTGGCGGCGGGTGGGACGTCTACTTCATCAGCCGGGCCTCGCCGTCGCCCGGGTTCCACTCGAGCACGCCGTTCAACGTCAGTGGCGACGGCACCGGCTCGAGCACGAACCGCTCCAACTGGAGCTCGCAGGGCTATGTCCTCGACGACGGCAACGGACCCGTCATCGTGCGACTCTGCCGGGGCGGCACGTGCCACGAGTCAGCGCCCACCCCGTGGTGAGCCCCTCCATCCCCCGTTCCGTCGAAAGGACACCCTCCGCATGACCGTCACCTCCGACCAGGCCACCTGGTTCTCGCAGGCCTTCGGCGCCATGGTCGCCAACGTCGACAAGGCGGTGCTCGGCAAGGAGCACGTCATCCGCCTCGCGCTGACCTGCATGCTCTCCGAGGGCCACCTCCTGCTCGAGGACTTCCCCGGCACGGGCAAGACGCAGCTCGCGCGGGCGATGGCGGGCACGGTCAAGGGGACGAACTCGCGCATCCAGTTCACGCCGGACCTGCTGCCGAGCGACGTCACCGGCGTGACGATCTACGACCCCAACAGCAAGGTCTTCGAGTTCCACGAGGGCCCGATCTTCGCGACGATCGTCCTCGCCGACGAGATCAACCGCGCCTCGCCCAAGACCCAGTCGGCGCTCCTCGAGGTCATGGAGGAGGGACACGTCACCGTCGACAAGACGCGCCACTCGGTCGGCGAGCCGTTCATGGTCATCGCGACCCAGAACCCCATCGAGCAGGCCGGTACCTACCGCCTCCCCGAGGCGCAGCTCGACCGCTTCCTCATGAAGACGACGCTCGGCTACCCCGACCACGACGCGACCGTCCGGGTCCTGCGTGACGCCGCGACCCGTGACCGCACGCGCTCGCTCGAGCCGGTCGTCACCGCCCAGGTGGTCAGCGACATGGCCGAGCTCGCCGATGGCGTGCACGTCGACGACGCGATCCTCGACTACGTCTCGCGGCTGGCCGAGGAGACCCGTCGCCACGTGAGCATCCGCCTGGGCCTGTCGGTCCGCGGCTGCCTCGCCTTCGTCCGCTGCGCCAAGACGTGGGCGATCAGCCAGGGCCGCGACCACGTCGTGCCCGACGACGTCAAGCTCCTCGCGCAGCCGGTGCTCAACCACCGCCTCCTCGTGACCGCCGAGGCGCAGTTCGCCGGCATCACCGTCGAGCAGGTCATCGACCAGATCCTCGCCGAGGTGGCGCCGCCCACGGAGCGCGTCCCCGCATGAGAGGCGCCCCACGAAGTTCTTCCCCCGCTTCGCTCCTCCAGATACTTCGCGAGGACCCCGCATGAGCGACCCCACCGGGCTGCCCGAGGACGCCGAGTCGACGGTCCGTCGCTCGGACCTCACGCCTCCCCCCGCGCCGCGCGGCGCCGGGGGCGGTGCCCCACGCCCGGTGGACGACGCCGCGGAGGGGGCCACCTCGCGCTCCGCCCGGCGACCCTCCGGCGGGTCCAGGCGACCCCGCGCCGGCCGCCGCCTCTCGCTGCCCCGCCTGCGCACCACCGGCCCCGGCCGGGACGACGCCGGCCGCTCGCGCCCCGCGGCGCGCGCGGCCACCCGCACGCAGACGAAGGCCGACGGCAGCACCCGGACCGTCACGCTGCCGCGCGTCCAGGTGCCGAGCGCCCTCACCGACACCGGCGCGCGCATCCTCGTCCTCACCGGGGAGCGCATCAAGCCGATCGCCGACCAGACCCGCCGCGTCTGGCACCCCGTCGTCGAGGTGCTGCGCTGGGTCTCGCCGCTCGGCTGGACGGTGCTCGTCGTCGGCCTGCTCGCCTGGTGGATGACGGCGCGGTTCGCCTGGGCGGAGCTCGGGATGGTCGCCGCCGCGTGCCTCGTCCTCGTCATCGCCTGCGTGCTGCTGGCGCTCGACCGCGCGAAGGTGCGCATCCGCGCCGACGTCGAGCCGGCCCGCGTCACCGTCGGCGACCCCGCGACGGGCCGCATCGCCGTCACCAACACCTCGAAGCGGGGGATGCTCCCGCTGCTCGTGGAGCTGCCGGTCGGCCGCACCGCCGCGCGCTTCACGCTGCCGGCCCTGTCCGCCGGGCGCACCCACGAGGAGCTCTTCGTCGTCCCGACCTCGCGCCGCGGCGTCGTGCCCGTCGGCCCGGCGACCACCGTCCACGGCGACCCGTTCGGGCTCGTGCGCCGCACCGTGCAGTGGACCGAGCGCTCCGAGCTCTACGTCCACCCGCGGACGATCTCGCTCGACAACCTCGGCGCCGGCCTGCTGCGCGACCTCGAGGGCGAGGTGACGCCCGACCTGTCGATGTCCGACCTCGCCTTCCACGCGCTGCGCGAGTACCAGGCCGGTGACGACCGCCGCTACGTGCACTGGCGCTCCTCGGCCAAGCACGGCCGCCTCCTCGTGCGGCAGTTCCTCGACACCCGCCGCAGCCACCTCGCGATCGTCGTCGACACCACGCCGGAGGTGTACACGAACGACGAGGACGACGTCGAGCTCGCGATCTCGTGCGCCGCGTCGTTGGCGCTGCGCTCCATCCTCGACGAGCAGGACACGACCGTCGTCTGCCACGGCGAGACCGCGTCCCGCACGACCGCGCCGCTGACCCTCGACGCGCTGGCCCGCGCCGAGGTCGGCCCCCTCGACCTCTACGGCTCGGTGGGGCAGGCCGCCGCCCTCGCACCGGACGCGAGCATCGCGGTGCTCGTCACCGGGGTCGAGCGGCCCTTCATCCAGGTGCAGCGGACCCTCGACCAGTTCGAGCCGGAGGTCGTCAAGGTCGCGCTCGTCGTCGACCCCGACGTGCCCGTGGGCGTCCGCCGCCTCGGGTCCATCGTCATCCTCCACGTCCGTGAGCTGACCGACGTCCGCCGTGTCCTCTTCTCCGGAGCGCTCGCATGACCGACCAGCCGTCCACCGATGGCGCCGGCCGCACCGGCCGGCAGCCCAGCCTGGCGACCGCCCTTCGCGGCGGCGAGAAGCGGCGCCCCCGCCGCCGCGCCGCCGACGCACCGTCGGTGTGGCGCAGCCTCGTCCCCGGGCGCGACGCGTCGGTCGACCTCGCCTTCGCGCTCGTCCTCGGCAGCATCGCCCTGCTCGGGATGCGCACCGGCTTCCTCGGCGTCGAGTGGGTCGTGGCCGCGTGGTCCGGGCTCGTCCTCGGCCTCGTCGTCGGGCACGTCGCCGGCACGCTGCGCTGGATGGCGCTGACGACCTTCGCCGTCCTCGTCGCGATCTACTTCCTCCTCGGCGGGCCGCTCGCGGTGCGCGACAACCTCCTCGCCGGGTTCGTCCCGACCGGGCAGACCTTCGTCGACCTCGCGACCTGGGCGGTCACCGGCTGGAAGAAGTGGCTGACGCTGCTGCCGCCCGTCGACGCCCGCGGGCCGGTCCTCGCGCTGCCGTGGCTCGCCGGCCTCCTCGGCGGCGCGACGACCCTCGGGTTCGCGCGCCGCTGGGCCAACGTGCCGCTCACCGCGGTGGCGCCGCTGGCCCTGCTCGCCGGCTCGATCGCCCTCGGGACGACGCAGCCCGCGGCCCTGCTCGTCCAGGGCGTCGGCTTCGCGGCGGTGCTCGTGGCGTGGCTCGTCGTCCGTGCCCACCGCACGCGCCCGCCGGTGCAGAACGGCGCCGGCCGCGGGGTGCGCTTCGCGACCGCCGGCGTCCTCGCGGTGGTCGCCCTCGTCGCCGGGGCCTTCGCCGGCCCGCTGCTGCCCGGCACCTCGGCCGCCGCCACCCGCGAGGTCGTGCGCGAGCGGCTCGTGCCGCCGTTCGACGTCTCGCAGTTCGCGAGCCCCCTGCCCGGGTACCGGCAGTACACCGAGCCCAACGGCGCGAAGCTCTACGACCAGGTCGTCCTGCGGGTCACCGGGCTGCCCGCCGGCACGCCCGTCCGCTTCGCCACCCTCGACCGGTACGACGGCCTCGTCTGGGGTGCGGCCGACCGCACCGCCGACGGCACGCCCTTCCAGCAGGTCGGCTCCCGCATCGCCCCGACCGGGGCCGAGGGGCGCGAGGTCGACGTCGACGTCACGGTGCCCGACGGCGGCTACCGCTCGGTCTGGCTGCCGACCGTCGGCGACCCGACCCGCATCCAGTTCGAGGGGCCGCGGGCCACCGACCTCGCCGACGCCCTCTGGCTCAACACCGCCACCGACACCGCCGTCGTGCCGGCCGGCCTCCTCGGCGGCGACTCCTACCGGATGACGGCCCTCGTGCCGCCGACCCCCGCGACGACCCTGCCCGAGGACCTCGACGTCCGCACCGGCGCCTCGAGCGTCGTCGACACCGACTTCCTCGACGCGAAGATCGACGCGCTGACCAGCCGCGCCGAGGGTGGCCCGTGGTCGAAGCTGCGCGCCTTCGCGACGGCGATGCGCACCGAGGGCACGTACACCGACGGCGGCACCCCGAACAGCTTCGAGAAGGTCTACCTGCCCGGGCACGCGGTGTCGCGGCTCACCCGGTTCGCCGGCTCGAGCAAGCTCGCGGGCAACGACGAGCAGTACGCCGCGACGCTGGCGCTCGTCGGCCAGCGGCTCGGCATCCCCAGCCGCGTCGTCATGGGCGGCATCCCGCAGGCGGGCGGCGAGGTCCGTGGCAAGGACGTCCACGCCTGGGTCGAGGTCCAGCTCGACGACGGCACGTGGTTCCCGATGGACTACCGGTCCTTCGTGCCGAGCCGCGACAAGACGCCGAGCGAGCAGCAGCTGAAGACCGAGGAGCAGAAGGTCGGCGCCCAGGTGCCGCCGCCCGCGGGGGTCAGCCCGCCGTCGGTGCTCCAGGGTCCGGACCAGGCGCAGAACGCCACCGACGTCACCAAGCGCAAGAAGAACCCCTTCGACGTCACCGCCTGGCCGCTGTGGCTGCAGGTCCTCGCCGGGGTCGCGGCGCTGCTGCTCCTCGTCGCCCTCTACGTCGTGGTGCTGCGCCTGCTCAAGGCGCGGCGCCGGCGCCGGCACGCCTCGCTCGGGCCGGTGCCCGGCCGGGCCGCGTGGGTGTGGCGCGACCTCGTCGCCGAGTCACGGTCCCTCGGGGTCGCCGTGCCGCGCGGGGTGACCCGCCGCGAGCAGGCGCACGGCATCGACGCGGCGGTCGCGCTGCGCTCGGTGCCCGAGGCGGAGCCGGGGGAGGCGGCCGCGTACGCCACCGCGCTGGAGGGTGCGGTGGCGGTGAGCGAGGTCGCGGCGTCCGTCGACGCCGTCGTCTTCGGGCCCGGTGACGGTGACCCGGAGGCCACGGCGGCCCTGCACGCCCAGGCCGAGGCCGCGCGGACGACGATGCGCGCCGGCGTGAGCCGCTGGGCGCGGCTGCGCTCCGACGCCGACCCCCGTCCCCTGTGGGTGCAGCGCGAGCGCACCGGCCCCCGTGTCCGGTGGTGGCGGCGCCTGCGCCTGCCCTCGCTGCCCCGCCGCCGCGGTGAGGACCCCACCCCGGCCTGACCCCCCTCACCCCATCCCCGGAGTCGAGTGCGGAAGCGGCAGCCCCGGCAACCCCCTCCGCCCTCGACCCGCACGCCTCCCGGAGTCGAGTGCGGAAGCGGCAGCCCCGGCAACCTCTTCCGCCCTCGACCCCGGCGGAGGAACGCCGACGGGGCGGCCTCCCGGTGTGGGAGACCGCCCCGTCGTGCGCGAGCCCGGTGCCTGCTACACCGCAGTAACTGCCGCCAGAGCGTCACGTACTGCGGTGTAGCCCGCGATGGGCCGGGGGGAGGGGCGCCTCAGCGCTCCTCGTCACCCGAGATGAAGGCCTCGAGGCGGGCGCGGCCGACCTCGTCGGGGCGCTGCTCCGGCGGGGACTTCATGAGGTAGCTCGACGCCGAGAGCAGGGCACCGCCGATGCCGCGGTCCTTGGCGATCTTCGCCGCGCGGATGGCGTCGATGATGATGCCGGCCGAGTTCGGGGAGTCCCAGACCTCGAGCTTGTACTCCAGGTTGAGCGGGACGTCGCCGAACGCGCGACCCTCGAGGCGGACGTAGGCCCACTTGCGGTCGTCGAGCCAGGCGACGTAGTCCGACGGGCCGATGTGGACGTTGCGGTCCTCGGTCTTGCCGGCGAGCGAGCCGGTGAGGTTCGAGGTGACGGCCTGCGTCTTGGAGATCTTCTTGGACTCCAGGCGCTCGCGCTCGAGCATGTTCTTGAAGTCCATGTTGCCGCCGACGTTGAGCTGGTAGGTGCGGTCCAGCTGCACGCCGCGGTCCTCGAAGAGCTTCGCCATCACGCGGTGGGTGATCGTGGCGCCGACCTGCGACTTGATGTCGTCGCCGATGACCGGCACGCCCGCGGCCTCGAACTTCGCGGCCCACTCCGGGTCGGAGGCGATGAAGACCGGCAGCGCGTTGACGAAGGCGACACCCGCGTCGATGGCGCACTGGGCGTAGAACTTGTCGGCCTGCTCCGAGCCCACCGGGAGGTAGGAGACGAGCACGTCGACCTGCGCGTCGCGCAGCGTGGCGACGACGTCGACCGGCTCGGCGCCCGACTCGTCGATCGTCTGGCGGTAGTACTTGCCGAGCCCGTCGAGGGTGTGGCCGCGCTGGACGGTGACGCCCGTCGTCGGCACCTCGGCGATGGTGATGGTGTTGTTCTCGGAGGAGTTGATGGCCTCGGAGAGGTCCTTGCCGACCTTCTTGTCGTCCACGTCGAACGCGGCGACGAACTCGACGTCGCTCACGTGGTACTCGCCGAAGCGGACGTGCATGAGGCCGGGGACGGTGGTGGCGGGGTCGGCGTCCCGGTAGTAGTGCACGCCCTGCACGAGCGAGGACGCGCAGTTGCCGACGCCGACGATCGCGACGCGGATGGAACCCATGGCTTCTCCTGGTGGGTCGGTGGTGGAGGGGGTGGGGCGACGGGCGCCGGGCCGCGGACGAGCCGCGGACCGGAGACCGCCTACGGCTGGGGGCCGGGGTCGGTGGGGTGGCGCCGTTCGGCGTCGATGAGCTCCGAGAGCCAGCGGACCTCGCGCTCGGTCGTCTCCTCGCCGTGGCGCTGGAGGGCGGCGGTGTAGGAGTCGAGCCGCTCGCGGTGCCGGGCCGAGCGCTCGCGGACGCGCTCGAGGTCCTCCTCGAGGCGGGAGCGGCGGCCCTCGAGGATGCGCAGGCGCACCTCGCGCTCGGTGCGGGCGAAGAAGGCGAAGCGCACGTCGAAGCCGTCGTCCTCCCACGAGGAGGCGTCGGTGCGGGCGACGAGCTCGGCGAAGTGCTCCTTGCCGGCGGCGGTCAGCTCGTACACGACGCGCGGGCGCTTGCCCGGGCGGGGGGCGTCCGTGGCCTCGGCGATGAGCCCGCGGGCCAGCAGGCCCTTGAGCGCCGGGTAGAGCGTGCCGTAGGAGAGCGCCCGGAACGGGCCGAGGGCGGTGTTGAGCCGACGGCGCAGGTCGTAGCCGTGCGTGGGCCCCTCGTGGAGGAGGCCGAGGACGGCGAGCTCGAGGAGCTGGGCGCGACGCGAGACCACGGGCTGCTGCTCCTCCTCACCACTGGCGCCGGCCGACCGGACAAACTCGGACCTTGTCACCTCGAACGTAACACAGATATATCGGGGCGATACATCTCGCGCGGGGTGGCGCGACGGACCGGGTGCGAGCGGCGGGCGGGCCGCGGTCGCGGCGGCAGGGCACGTCGACGGACCGACCGGAGCGTCCGTTCTTGGGGATTTCCCAGCCTGCGTGGTCATACTGGCGGGTGGACGCGGCGCGAGCCGCGTCGTTCACTGTCCCCCCGTTCCCTGCCCCGGAAGCCCATGAGCCAACGACAGCCACGCACCCGTTCCGACGCCACGCGACGGGCCACCGCCCGCTCCGGCGCCGCCGGAGCCCCGACGACCTCGCGCACCCGCCGCTGGCTGCGCCGCGTCGTCTGGGCCGGCCTCGGGGCGTTCGTCCTCGGCATGGCCGGGTTCTTCGTCGCCTACGCGATGACCGACATCCCGCAGCCGAACGAGATGGTGACGGCCGAGGCCAGCACCGTCTACTACTCCGACGGCAAGACCGTGCTCGCGCGCCTGTCCGACGAGGGCGGCAACCGCCAGTCCGTGCCGCTCGCGGACATCTCCCCGAACATGCAGCACGCGATCCTCGCCGCCGAGGACCGCGACTTCTACCAGAACAGCGGCATCAGCCCGACGGGCATCGCGCGCGCCGTCTGGGTCGCGGTCAAGGGCGGGCAGGCGACGCAGGGCGGGTCGACGATCACGCAGCAGTACGTCAAGAACTACTTCCTCACCCAGGACCGCACGCTGACCCGCAAGGCCAAGGAGATCCTCATCTCCCTGAAGATCGACAAGCAGCAGTCCAAGGACGAGATCCTCACCAACTACCTCAACACGATCTACTACGGCCGCGGCGCGTACGGCATCCAGACCGCCTCGCAGGCCTACTTCAAGAAGAACGCGAAGGACCTCACCCCGGCCGAGGCCGCGATCCTCGCCTCCGTCATCCGCGGGCCCTCGTTCTACGACCCGACCCTCGGGGCGGAGCAGAAGGCGAACGCCGAGAAGCGCTCGGCCTACATCCTCGACGCGATGGTCGACAAGAAGTGGCTCTCGCCGCAGGACCGCGAGGCGGCCGACGTCGAGAAGACGCTCGACGGCATCAAGAAGTACACGCCCAAGCAGCTCGGCGGCACCAACGGCTACATCGTGGACCTCGTGAAGAAGGAGCTCGTCAGCAAGTACAAGCTGAGCGAGAACGACATCCAGCGCGGCGGTCTGAAGATCACCTCCACCGTCGAGCGCGGCCGCCAGAACGACGCGGTGAAGGCCGTGCGCGAGGAGCGCCCGGACGTCGAGGACGTCCACGAGGGCCTGGTCTCGATCAAGCCCGGCAACGGCGCCATCGTCGCGCTCTACGGCGGCGAGGACTTCGCGAAGCGGCCGCTCAACAACGCGACGCAGGCGAAGATGCAGGCCGGCTCGACGTTCAAGATCTTCACCCTCATCGCGGCGCTGCAGGAGAAGAAGGCGAGCATCCGCTCGGCCTTCCCCGGCTACAGCCCGCAGTACTTCGAGGAGTTCGCCGACCCGAACGCGTCGAACGAGAACTCCCGCCGTGGCCGGGTCAAGAACTTCGGCAACGAGCAGTTCGGCAACATCGACCTGCTCACCGCGACCGGCCACTCGGTCAACACCGTGTACGCCAAGCTCAACATCGAGGCCGGCGCGAAGAACACGATGCAGGCCGCGGAGGACGCCGGCGTGCGCTCGCCGCTCGAGCCCAACGTCGCCGACGTGCTCGGCACCGACTACGTGACCGTCCTCGACATGGCCAACGCCTACGCGACGATCGCCGCGCAGGGTGTGCGCTCCGAGCCGTACATCGTCAAGGAGATCCGCTTCCCCAAGGACGAGCAGCCGGTCGTCAAGGCCAAGGCAAAGACCAAGCGGGTCTTCGACGAGGACCTCATGGCCGACGTCATCACGGCGATGCAGGAGCCGGTCAACGGCGGCACCGCCCGCTACGTCGGGCAGAACCTCGGCCGCCCGGCCGCCGGCAAGACCGGGACCTCCGAGAGCTTCCGCTCGGCCTGGTTCGACGGCTACGTGCCGCAGCTGGCCACCGCGGTCGCGCTCTACCGCTCCGACGACGAGACCGGCAAGGAGCTCCTCATGGAGAACCTGCCGAACGCCGGCAGCATCACCGGTGGCACCTTCCCGACCCGCATCTGGACGGCGTACATGAAGGCCGCGCTCGACCGGACCGACATCGAGCAGTTCCCGCAGCCGGCCTACATCAACCGGGACGTCCTGCCCCCGCAGCCGACCCGCACGACGCAGGCGCCGCGGCCGACGCAGAGCACGGCCGAGCCCTCGCCGAGCGAGACGCCGACGCCGAGCGAGACCCCGACCCCGAGCGACCCGCCGACGCCGACCGACCAGCCGACCCCGACGCAGTCGCCCGGACTGCCGACCGTCCCCGGCCGACCGTCGAGCAGCCCGTCGCCGAACGCGTCGCAGAACACCGGCTGACCCCCGCCGCGACCGTGGCCCGTGACCGCCACCCCGCCGCGCCGCTCCCCGCCCGTCTCCTGACGGCCCTCGGGGGGCGGCGCGGTGTTCGTGCCCCCGCCGCCGCGCGGGGGGTGGCCGCGCTGGCACCGGTCGTCGCGCTCCTCGCGCTGCCGGTCGGGCTCGCCGCGCTGCGCCAGGCGGCCTGCGCCACCACCGGGTGGGACGGACGGACCGCGCTGTGGGGCCAGTGCGCCTCGCCGCTGCTCGCCGGCACCGGGACGCCCGACCTGCCGCTGCTGCAGCGCCTCGCCGTCGGGTTCCTGCGCACCGCCGCGCCGGGGACGGGGATGCCCGAGCACCGCTGGGTGCTGGTCCTGTGGACGGTCGTGGCGGCGCTGCTGCTCGCCGCGGTCGTCGTCCTCGTCGGGACCACACGCCGCCACCCGCTGGCCGACCCGCTGCCGCTCGCGCTCTCGCCGGTCCTCGCGCTCGCCGTCCTCACCTCGACCGACCTCGTGCCCGTCACGTGCGCAGTGCTCGCGGTCTGGGCGGGCAGCCGCGGACGCGTGGCCGTGGCCGGGGCGCCGGCGGGGCTCGCGGTGCTCGGCGGCCCCCTCGGGCTCGCCCCGCTCCTCGCGCTCGTCCTGCTCGCCCGGGGCGCCGACGCGCGCCGGCTGCTCGTCGGAGCCGGCGCGGCCGTCGTGCTCGTCGCCGGCCCGGCCGCCGCCCTCGACCCCGGCCTGCTCGGGCGCCCGGTCGCCGCGTGGTGGACCGGCGGGGCCGGGCCCGGCTCGCCCTGGTTCGTCCCCTCCCTCGTCGAGCGGCCCCTCCCCGGGGCGGCCGTCGCGGGGCTCGCCGTCCTCGGGATGCTGCTCGCCGCCGTCCTCGCCGGGCTGCTGCTGCGGCACCGGGCCCGCCCCCCGGTGGCCGACGTCGTCGTGCTCGCGCTCGTCGTCGCCCTCGTCACCGCGCCGGCGCTGCCGGTGGGCGCCGCGCTGTGGCTCGTGCCCTTCCTCGCGCTCGCGGGCGTGCCGTGGCGCGACCAGCTGCTCTGGGCCGGCGCGGAGGTCGTGCACGCGGTGGCGCTCCTCGCGTGGCTGGCCGCCGCCACCGACCCCGCGCACGGCCTGCCCGCCGGCTGGTACGCCACGGCGCTCGCGCTGCGGCTCGTCGCGCTCGGTCGTCTGGGCTGGGTCGTGTGGGCCCGCGCCACCTGGGGGACGGGGGCGCCGGACCCCTCCTCCCGCACGGATTGGGAGCCCGGCCGCGCTGCCGGTAGGCTGGAGCGGTTGCCCGCCGGGCACCCTGTGGACGAACCACGGGGGCTGTGGGCGACACCGCATACCCTCCTGTCACGGAAAGACCGTGACCGCCTGAGACCGAAGGAGGCGGGTTAGCACATGCGTCAGTACGAACTCATGGTCATCCTCGACCCGGAGCTCGACGACCGGACCATCCAGCCGTCGCTGGAGAAGCTCCTCAAGGTCGTGACCACCGATGGTGGCTCGATCGACACCGTCGACGTCTGGGGCCGGCGCCGCCTGGCCTACGAGATCAAGAAGAAGGCCGAGGGCATCTACGCCGTCGTCAACTTCACGTCCGAGCCGGCGACGGCCAAGGAGCTGGACCGCCAGCTCGGCCTCAACGAGACGGTCATGCGGACGAAGCTCCTGCGCCCCGGCGCCTGAGCACTCCGTCACCAGCCCACGACCAACCCCCGAAGGGACGCCCGTCATGGCAGGCGACACCGTCATCACGATCATCGGCAACCTCACCGCCGACCCCGAGCTCCGCTTCACCCCCTCGGGTGCCGCGGTCGCCAACTTCACCGTCGCGTCGACCCCCCGCGCGTTCGACCGCCAGTCGAACGAGTGGAAGGACGGCGAGACCCTCTTCATGCGCTGCTCGATCTGGCGTGACGCGGCCGAGAACGTGGCCGAGTCGCTCCACCGCGGCACGCGCGTCATCGTCTCGGGCCGGCTGAAGTCGCGCTCCTACGAGACGAAGGAGGGCGAGAAGCGCACCGTCATGGAGCTCGAGGTCGACGAGGTCGGCCCCTCGCTGCGGTACGCCTCCGCGAAGGTCACCAAGGCCGAGCGCGGCCAGGGTGGCGGCGGTTTCGGCGGCGGCGGTGGCGGCGGCTTCCAGCAGAACGACCCGTGGGCCACCGGTGGCTCCGCCCCCCAGCAGGGTGGCGGCGGCCAGCAGGGCGGCGGCTGGGGCGGTGGCCAGCAGGCCCCGCAGCAGCAGCCCGCGCAGGGTGGCCAGCAGGGCGGCGGCTGGGGCCAGGCCCCGAGCTACGACGAGCCCCCCTTCTGACCGACGCCGGGCACCCCGCCCGCTGACGGTCGACACGACACAGACAGACACCATCCCCGGGTGACCGGGGCTCATCCGCCGGCTCCGGCCGGCAGAAGGAGAGCACCACGATGGCCAAGCCCGCCATTCGCAAGCCGAAGAAGAAGGCCAACCCGCTCAAGGCGGCGAAGGTCGAGAACATCGACTACAAGGACGTCGCGCTCCTGCGCAAGTTCATCTCCGACCGCGGCAAGATCCGCGCCCGGCGCGTGACCGGCGTCTCCGTCCAGGAGCAGCGCCTCATCGCCAACGCGGTGAAGAACGCGCGCGAGATGGCGCTCCTGCCGTACTCGAGCTCGTCCCGCTGACCCGCCGAAGGAGCCAGACAGATGAAGGTCATCCTCACCCACGAGGTCACCGGCCTCGGTACCGCCGGTGACGTCGTCGACGTCAAGGACGGGTACGCCCGCAACTTCCTCTTCAAGCGTGGTCTCGCGACCGCGTGGACCAAGGGCGGCCAGAAGCAGGTCGACTCGATCGCCAAGGGTCGCGAGACCCGCGAGGTGAAGTCCCTCGAGGAGGCGAAGTCCATCAAGGGCAACCTCGAGGCCAACGCCGTCACCGTCACCGCGCACGCCGGCACCGGGGGCCGCCTCTTCGGCGCCGTCTCCACCGCCGACATCGCCGAGGCCGTCCAGGCCTCCGGCGGGCCGTCGCTCGACCGTCGCCGCATCGAGGTCCCGACCCCGATCAAGACGACCGGCACGCACACCGCGCTCGTCCGCCTCCACCCGGAGGTCCAGGCGACCGTCTCCCTCGAGGTCGTCGCCGGCTGACGCCGACACCTCGTGAGCACGCAGGGCCCCGGACCGCACCAGCGGTCCGGGGCCCTCGTGTATCCCCACCCACCCGTCGAGCGAACAGAACACGCCGTCCGGGCCGGTGTGCAGACGGCGTGTCCTGCTCACTCGACGGGGTCCGGCGGGGCCCGAGACCGGATCGTGACCTCCGGCCCAACCGCGCTCCGGGACACCGGAGCCCGCGCGGCGAGCGCGCGTCCGCAGCCGCGCGACGGCGCGAGGCATTGGCCAGGCGCCCCCGGGCGCCGTTGGCGTCGATCGCCGACCGTGCCCCAGACCGCCGTCCCCGGAGGAGCAAGACCGTGTCCGCACCCGAACGACCCCTACCCGACGCACCAGCCGCCATGCCCCCCGAGCCACCGAGCTCGGACCTGGATGAGCTGGGCCCCGTTCGTCGGTGTCTTCATCGCGCGCATCTCGCGCGGCCGCACGGTGCGCGAGTTCGTCACGGGCGTGCTGCTCGTGCCGACGGTCGTCACCTTCGCCTGGTTCGCCATCTTCGGCGGCTCGGGCATCCACCGCGAGATCTTCGGCCAGGGCGGCCTCGTCGGCCCCGACGGCGCCGTCGACACCGACGCGGCGCTCTTCCAGATGCTCGGCGGCCTGCCGTGGTCCTCGCTGCTCAGCATCGTCGCCATCGTGCTCGTCGTCGTCTTCTTCGTCACGAGCTCGGACTCGGGCTCGTTCGTCGTCGACATGCTCGCCAGCGGTGGCGACCCCGAGCCGCCCACCTGGAGCCGCGTGCTCTGGGCCGTGCTCGAGGGCGCGGTCGCGATCGCGCTGCTCGTCGCCGGCGGCGACAGCGGGCTGACCGCGCTGCAGACGGCCGCCATCCTCCTCGCGCTGCCGTTCAGCCTCGTGATGATCGGCATGGTCATGTCGATCACGCGCGCGCTCCTCGCCGAGCACGGGCGCACCGAGCGTGCCGAGCGTCGCCTGCTCGCCGACGAGATCGCCGGCCAGATCGCCCGCACGCCGGACCTGCGCGAGAGGGCGTACGGCAACGGCAACGGCACGACGGACGGGCTGCGCGCCACGGTCCCGGCGGCGACGCCCGACCCGTCCGAGACGCGCAGCGTCCCGACGCGCGAGTAGCCGCACGCGCATCCTGGCCCCTTCTCCCCGCGACATGCGCTCCTGCGCGTGCGACCGCACGCGGACCCGCGCAGGTCGCCGGGAGAAGAGCCCGGACCCGGGGGTGCTGGTGTGCCGACGGGCGGGGTGCGGGGCGGTGTCGGGGGCGGGCCGTAGGTTGGGCGCCATGGCCGGGACGACGACACGACGCGCGAAGGGCGCCGGCGCCTTCCGATGCTCCGAGTGCGGCTGGCAGACCGCCAAGTGGGTCGGCCGCTGCGGGGAGTGCCAGGCGTGGGGGAGCGTCGCCGAGGTCGGCGCCGTCACCGTCCGCACGACCGCCGCGAGCACCGTCGCGCGCCCTGCGACCCCCATCGGCGAGGTCGACGTCAGCCACGCGGTCGCCCGCCCGACCGGGGTGCCCGAGTTCGACCGGGTCCTCGGTGGCGGTCTCGTGCCCGGCGCCGTCGTCCTCGTCGCGGGTGAGCCCGGCATCGGCAAGTCCACGCTGCTGCTCGACGTCGCCGGGCGCGCCGCCCGCTCCGCCGAGCACGGTGACCGCACGGTCCTCTACGTCAGTGGCGAGGAGTCGGCCGCGCAGGTGCGCGCCCGCGCCGAGCGCATCGAGGCGATGGCCCGCACGCTCTACCTCGCGAGCGAGACCGACCTCGCCACGGTCCTCGGGCAGGTCGAGCAGGTGCAGCCCGAGCTCCTCGTCGTCGACTCGGTGCAGACCATCTCCAGCGGGGAGGTCGAGGGGTCGGCCGGCAACGTCGCGCAGGTGCGCGAGGTCGCGGCCTCCCTCATCCAGGCGGCGAAGGCGCGGGGCATCGCCGTGCTGCTCGTCGGGCACGTGACCAAGGACGGCTCGATCGCCGGCCCCCGCGTCCTCGAGCACCTCGTCGACGTCGTCGTGCAGTTCGAGGGCGACCGGCACTCGCGGCTGCGGCTGGTCCGGGCGGTCAAGAACCGGTACGGCCCGACGGACGAGGTCGGCTGCTTCGACCTCTCCGACGTCGGCATCGTCGGCCTCGCCGACCCGAGCGGCCTCTTCCTCTCCGGGCGCACCGCCGCCGTGCCGGGCACCTGCGTCACCGTCACCCTCGAGGGGCGCCGCCCCCTCGTCACCGAGGTGCAGGCCCTCGTCACCCAGTCCTCGCTCGCCACGCCGCGCCGCGCGACGAGCGGGCTCGACGCCGCCCGCGTCAACATGGTGCTCGCCGTCCTCGACAAGCGGGCCCAGGCCCCGATCGGCGGCAGCGACGCCTACCTCTCGACGGTCGGCGGGGTGCGGCTCACCGAGCCCGCCGCCGACCTCGCGATCACCCTCGCGCTCGCCGGCGCCATCACCGACCGGCCGCTCCCGCCCGGCACCGTCGCGTTCGGCGAGGTCGGGCTCGCGGGCGAGGTGCGGCCGGTCACCGGCGCGCACCGCCGCCTCGCCGAGGCCGCGCGGCTCGGCTTCACCCGGGCCGTCGTCCCGAGCGGGGTCCTCGGGGCCGGGCCGGTGCCCGAAGGGCTGTCGGTGCTCGAGGTCGGGACGGTCGCCGAGGCCGTCGGGCGGGCGCTGCACGACGTGCCCGTCCGCTGAGCCCGGCGCCCCGGCGGGACGGTCCGCTGCGAGCTCCCGCAGATCGAGACCGCGCCGTGACCACCCGGCCGATAGGATCCAGCGGGATCCCGCCCACGGGCCCCCGAGACGCACGCCCACGGACGCAGCAGGAGGAGCACGGATGGCCGGGTCACCGACCGACGACGAGCTGCTGCGCGTCACCCTCGGCGCCGTCGCGCCCGGCACCGAGCTCCGGGACGGCCTCGAGCGCATCCTGCGCGGCCGCACCGGCGCGCTCATCGTCCTCGGCCACGACCGCGTCGTCGAGCAGATCGCGACCGGTGGCTTCCCCCTCGACATCGAGTTCTCCGCGACCCGCCTGCGCGAGCTCGCGAAGATGGACGGCGCCGTCGTCGTCGACCGCGACGTCACCCGCATCCTCCACGCGGCGACCCAGCTGCTGCCCGACGCCGGCATCGAGACGAGCGAGTCGGGCACACGGCACCGCACCGCCGAGCGCGTCGCCAAGCAGACCGGCTTCCCCGTCGTCTCGGTCAGCCAGTCGATGCGGATCATCCAGCTCTACATCGCCGGCCGGCGCATCGTCCTCGAGGACTCCAGCGCCATCCTGTCCCGCGCCAACCAGGCGCTGCAGACCCTCGAGCGCTACAAGTCGCGCCTCGACGAGGTCACCGGCACGCTGTCGGCCCTCGAGATCGAGGACCTCGTGACGGTCCGTGACGTCGCCAACGTCCTCCAGCGCCTCGAGATGGTCCGGCGGATCAAGGACGAGATCGCCGAGTACGTCGTCCAGCTCGGCACCGACGGCCGCCTGCTCAGCCTGCAGCTCGAGGAGCTGACCGGGGGCCTGTCCGACGACCTCGGGCTCGTCATCCGCGACTACCTCCACGAGGCCAAGGCCGGGTTCACGCTCGAGGAGGCCGTCGCGAACCTCACGGCGATCGACTCCACCGAGCTGCTCGACCCCTCCGGCGGTGCCAAGGCGATGGGCTTCACCGTCGTCGGCGACGCGCTCGACTCCTCGGTCAGCCCGCTCGGGCACCGGCTCCTCTCGAAGGTGCCGCGCCTGCCGGGCGCGATCGTCGACCGCCTCGTCGTCCACTTCGGCTCCCTCCAGAAGCTGCTCGCGGCGAACATCGACGACCTCATGGACGTCGACGGCGTCGGCGAGGGCCGGGCGCGCCTGGTCCGCGAGGGCCTCTCGCGCCTCGCCGAGACGAGCATCCTCGAGCGCTACGTCTGACGTGGCCCCGGCGCCGGACCGCGAGGTCCTCCACCGCCGCGTGCTCGCCTGGTTCGACGAGCACGCCCGCCCGCTCGCCTGGCGCGACCCGTCGACGACGCCGTGGGGCGTGCACGTCTCGGAGGTGATGGCGCAGCAGACACCCGTCGCGCGCGTCGAGCCGGTGTGGCGGACGTGGATGGAGCGCTGGCCCACCCCGGCGGCGCTGGCCGCGGCGAGCCCCGGCGACGTCGTCCGGGCCTGGGGGCGCCTCGGCTACCCGCGGCGTGCGCTGCGGCTGCGCGACGCGGCGGTGGCCGTCGTCGAGCGGCACGGCGGGGAGCTGCCCGCCGACGAGGAGGCGCTGCGGGCGCTGCCGGGGGTCGGGGCGTACACCGCGGCGGCCGTCGCGGCCTTCGGCTTCGGCCGGCGCGCGGTCGTCGTCGACACCAACGTGCGGCGGGTCCTCGCCCGCGCGGTCGAGGGACGGGCGATGGCTTCGCCCTCGCTCACGGCGGCCGAGACCCGGCTGGCCGCCTCGCTCGTGCCCGACGACGCCGCGACCTCGGCCCGCTGGAACGTCGCCGTCATGGAGCTCGGCGCGCTCGTCTGCCGCGCCCGCGGGCCGGAGTGTGGCCGGTGCCCGCTCGAGGACGTCTGCGCCTGGGTCGCCGCCGGCAGCCCGCCCGACGACGGGCCGCCCCGGCGCGGGCAGGCGTGGGAGGGCACCGACCGGCAGGTGCGCGGCGCCCTCGTCCAGGTGCTGCGCGAGAGCGCGGACCCCGTCGGCCGCGAGGTCCTCGAGGCGACGGTGCTCGAGCGCCTCGCCCGGACCGACCCCGGCGCGCTCGGGCAGGTCGACCGCTGCCTCGCCTCGCTCGTCGAGGACGGCCTCGTCGAGCCGGACGGCGCCGGCCGCTACCGGCTGCCCGCCTGAGCGGGGCCGCGGCACGTCGGCGCACGCGAGGAGCAGGGGCCTTCCGCGAGGGTCGAGTGAGCGGGGCGGACAAGAACTGACACATTCGTCGATTCCTGCACACGGCCAGTGCGCACCCGGGGATGCGGCGACCGGGGGCCCTCACACCCCCGGCCGCCGGAGCATCAGGGCAGGTAGTAGTTCGGGTTCGGCACCTTGAAGGTGCGGTCCGCGTACCCGCCCTTGAGGTCGCTGTACTGGTCGCCGAGGTTGGCGACGATGTCGTACCCGAGCGACTCGATGTGCGCACGGGTCGCCGACTTGTAGTGGATCGTCGTGCACTTGCCACCGGGGTCGGCGGTGCAGGCCTTCTGCAGGTAGCCGGGGTAGGCCGACACGTCGGGCTTGGTGAAGAGGCCGTCCTCGCCGTTGCGCAGGGTCGTCGGCGCGGGGTAGCCGGCGTCGACGCCGACACCGTCGGACGTGAGGTTGCCGAGCGTGGCGGCCTCCTGCGACGAGGGGCGTCCGGTGAGGAAGAAGACGGCGTACCCCTCGCGCTTCGCCGTCTTCACGAGGTCGACCATGCCCGGGGTCGCCGGGAAGCGCTGGCCGGTGACGTACTCGCCGTTCGTCGTCGGGTTGTAGGCCCAGTTGCTCGCGACCTCGTAGTTCCAGGTCGTGAGCGTCGTGTCGTCGACGTCGAGGACGATCGCCTTCTGCCCGCGGTGGTGGTGGCGGTCCTCGCCGCGCTCGCGGCCCCGCGCGGAGAGCCAGCGGCCGGCGTCGCGGGCCACCGACGTGGCCTCGCGCACGTAGTTCGAGTCCGGCCCGAAGGTCCCCGTGCCCAGCGGGTCACCGTAGTAGTTGCGGATCTGCTGGCGCAGGACGTCGATGTTCGTCACCTGGTCGGCGGAGCGCGGGGTGAAGGTCTTGATGGCGGGCTCGGGCGTCGTGGCGGCGTACGCGACGCCACCCCCGACGAGGGCGGAGCAGACGACGGCGGTGGCGGCGAGGCCGCGGCGGGAGAGCGATCGGTTCGGCATGGGAGGTCCTCTCGGTGGTGACCGGACGCCGGGACGCTAGACCCGTCCCCGGTCCGACGGGGGCCGCGTGACGGCGCATCGGCGAGCGGTGCTCAGGCCCCTCTCAGACCACCCCTCCCGGGGGCGGCGCCCGGGGAGGATGCGTAGGGTGTCCGGGTGCTTCCCGCCCCCACGGCCCGTCCCGGTCGGCTGCTGACGGGTCTCGTCGCGGCCGTGGCGCTGCTCGGGGGCTGCTCCTCCGGTGGCGCAGAGCGCACGTCGGGGGCCCTGTCGGCCCCGGCGCCCGCGGCCGTGCCCAGAGGCGTGGCGGACGGGACGACCGACGGCGCCGGCGCCGGGCGGCCGACGACGGCGAGCCCGCAGGACTCCGCCCTCGCTCGCTCGCTCGTCGCGCAGCAGGCCCAAGCGGTCGTCCTCGTCGACACCGTCCGCGCGTTCGAACGCCCCGCCGTGGCCGAGTTCGCCGACGAGGTCCGCGCCGAGCGGCTGCGCGAGCTCGACGACACCGCGCGGTGGCTGCGGGCGCGCGGCGAGGAGGTCCCGCCCGAGGTCGAGGACCCGCGCCGCGTCGTCCACGAGGGAGCCGGGGCCGCTGCCGCGCTCGTCTCCGGCACGCAGCTGGAGCACCTCGCGGCCGCCCGCGGGTCGGATGCCGACCGCCTGCTCCTCGGGCTGCTCATGACCCACCACGAGAAGGCCCTCGCGCTGCTGGAGGGCCGACCGGCCTCCGCCGACGCCGAGCTCGAGGCCCTCCTCGCCGGCATCCGCCAGACGCGGCAGGAGCAGCTGCGGCGCATCGACGACCTGTTCGTCACGCTCACCGACTGACCGCCGGGCCTCGGTGCCGCCGGGCCGGGCCGACCACGACGACGACGGCCCGCCCCCGGGATGGGGACGGGCCGTCGGTGCGTGCGGTGGGCGTCAGTGGTGGTGGTGCCCGCCGCCCTTGCCGGAGTACACCGGCTGGGACTGCGGGTTGAGCTCCTTCAGGCGGACCTTCGCGGCCTGCTTGAGGTTCTTGTCCTTGAGCTCGAGCACGTCGAAGCCCTTTTGGATGTCGGAGCTGTAGACGTACCCGTTGTAGTAGTACGCCGACCACGTGCCGCCGGTGTTCGCCGGCTCCAGCGGGCCGCGCTCGAACCATCCGAGCTCACGCGGGTTCTTCGCGTCGGTGAAGTCCCACAGCGAGACCCCGCCCTGGTACCAGGACTGCACCATGACGTCGCGCCCGTTGACCGGCACGATGGAGCCGTTGTGCGCGACGCAGTTCTCGGTGTCGTACTGGTTGCGCGGGATCTTGTAGTACGAGGCGAACGTCAGCCGGTTCTTCTTCGAGAGCGTGTAGATCGCGTTCGCGCCGCGGGTCGGGCCGACCTCGTCGTTGCAGGTCGCCGCGCCGCCGCCGCCGAGCTCGTCGGTGAAGACGACCTTGGTGCCGGCCTGGTTGAACGTCGCCGAGTGCCAGAACGCGAAGTTCTCGGTGTCGGTGACCCGCTCGATGACCTTCGGCTTCTCGGGGTTCTTGATGTCCATAATGATGCCGTCGCCCATGCACGCCCCGGCCGCGATCTTCTTCGCGGGGTAGGCCGTGATGTCGTGGCAGCCCGTCGTCGCCGAGTACGAGTTGCCCGCGGGGTTGGTGCCACCCGGGTTGCCGCCGTCGGGGAAGAGGTTCGGCGCGGCGATGACGGCCGCCGAGGCCGGCTTCTTCTTCGGGACCTTGACGATGGAGATCGCGTCGTGCGGCGGCTGGCAGTCCGGGTACTCCGCGCGGGGCGAGTAGCTCGAGACGTAGACGTAGTCGGCGTCCTTGCCCGGCACGAGGGTGTTGGTGTGCGAGCCGCACGCGGTCTCGACGGCCGCGACGTACTTCGGGGCGCGCGGGTTGCTGACGTCGAAGACCTTGATGCCCTCCCACGAGGACTTGACGGTCGCCGACTGCGCGACCGAGCTGCACGAGGAGTCGCTGCGCGAGCTGTCGGTCGAGAGGTAGAGCAGGTCGCCCGAGACCGACACGTCGTTCTGCGACCCGGGGCAGTTGACCTGCGCGAGCGTCCGCGGCTTCCTCGGGTTCGAGATGTCGTAGATGATGAAGCCCTGGTAGTTCCCGACGTAGGCCCGGTCGCCCTGGAAGGCCATGTCGGTGCCGAACTGGCCGGTGAACGGCCCGGTGTGCGGGACGTTGGCGAGGTGCTCGATGTTCTTCGAGTACCCGATCTGCTCGGGCTGCAGGTCCAGGCCTCCCAGCCCGACCCCGTCGCCCGCGGCGGCCGTGCCGACGCCCCCGGTGAGGGCCAGCACCCCTCCCGCGGCGATGACGCCGAGGCGTCGTCGTGCTCCCATGTGGTGTCTCCCTCGTCGTGGGGTGCCCGACACGTTCCCTCCGTGCGCACCCCTGGCGGTATGGAACGGCCCACGATGGCGGGCTACCGGGAGGTCGGGGGCAAAGTCCGGGTCAAAAAATGACAGGTCGGGGGTTCTCTCCGCCAACTGGTGACGTCCGCGGTCCGCGCCTACAGTGGCGCGATGCCGAGCCCCCACGCCCCGAGCGCGCGTCGTGCGGTGCTGCGCGCCGCGGCCGCCCCGGTCCTCCTCGCGGCGGTGCTGCTCGCCGGCTGCAGCGGCGGCGACGCGACGCCGGCGGTCACCGCGTCCCCCGGCGACGTCCCGGTCCTGCAGCCCGGGAAGCCCGGCGAGCCGAACGCCACGCTCACCGGCCCGGCCGCGACGCCGGTCGTCACGACGAGCGCGACCCCGGCGGACACCCGGTTTATGCAGGACATGGTCGTCCACCACGCGCAGGCCATCGTCCTCGTCGACACCGCGTCGGCGGCCCTCTCCGACCGCCCGGTCGCGAGCATCGCCTCGCGCATCCGCGACGAGCAGGAGCCCGAGATCGACGCGATGGCGGCGTGGCTGCGCCAGCGCGGGCAGGACGTCCCCCCGCAGGCCGAGAACCCGCGCATCCAGGACCACTCCGCGCACCGCGGCATGCCGGGGATGGCGTCCGAGGCCGACCTCGCCGCGCTCGGGGCCGCCCGCGGCGCCGAGGCCGACCGCCTGTTCCTGCGGCTGATGGTCCGCCACCACGAGGGCGCGCTCGAGATGGTCGGGCAGCACGCGCGCTCGGCGGGCGACCCCCGCGTCGAGGAGCTGGCGGCCGACATCAACGTCACGCAGGCCAAGCAGGTCGAGCAGATGACGGGGATGCTCGCCCGCCTGGGCTGAGCCGGTCGACGGGCCGGGGCAGGATGGGCCCATGCCCGAGGGACACACGCTGTTCGCGCTCGCCCGCGACCTCCACGCGGCCTTCGCGGGCACCCGCCCCGAGGTCACGAGCCCGCAGGGGCGCTTCGAGGAGGGCGCCGCGCAGGTGACGGGGCGCGAGCTGCTCGCGGCGACCTCGCGCGGCAAGCACCTCTTCCTCGAGTTCGAGGGCGAGCGCTGGGTGCACGTGCACCTCGGCCTCATCGGCACCTTCCGGGTCGACGGGCGCGACTGGACGGCCGAGGTCGCGCCGGTCGGCGCGGTGCGGATGCGCCTCGCCACACCCGAGCATGTGGCGGACCTGCGCGGCCCGAACCTCTGCGCGGTCGTCACGCCGGACGAGGTCGCGGCGGTGCTCGACCGGCTCGGCCCCGACCCGCTGCGCCCCGACGCCGACCCTGACCGCGCGTGGCGGCGCATCCAGCGCTCGAGCCGGAGCGTCGGCGAGCTGCTCATGGACCAGGCGGTGCTCGCCGGGGTCGGCAACGTGTACCGCTCGGAGGTGCTCTGGCGCCACCGCCTCTCGCCGTTCACCGAGGGGCGGGCGATGAAGCCGGCGTCGTGGCGGCTGGTGTGGGACGACCTCGTGCGCCTCATGCCGCTCGGGGTCGCGACCGGGCGGATCGTCACGGTGGAGGAGCAGGTGCTCGAGGTCGAGGCGGCGCTCGGGCGCGGTGAGCGGCCGCACCTGACCGAGCGCACCTCGCAGGTCTACAAACGGGCCGGCGAGGAGTGCCCGCGGTGCGGCTCGCGCATCCGCACCCAGGTCGTCGCCGGGCGCAACCTCTTCTGGTGCGGCCGCTGCCAGCGACGCCGCTGACCGGGCGGGGTCAGTCGATGGCCTCGCAGACGTCCTCCGCCGTGCCGTGCCGGCCGAGGGTGAAGGTGCGGGTGCCGTCGGCCTCGAAGACGACGCGGGTTCCGCGGCCGCCGAGGACGTAGAGGCCGGTGTCCGGGCGGCTGCCGGGCGGCATCGTCGTGCCGAACGCGCCGTGGAGCGAGGTCAGCGACTCCGGGGAGCCGTCGGGGCGGTAGGCGAAGACGGCGGTCGCGCTGAGGTCGCGCACGACCGAGGCGCCGGTCGAGAGGTTCGTGTAGCGCTCGACCAGCGCGCCCCGGAACAGCTGCGTGCGGGGCGTCCCGTCGGGCCAGGTCGAGCTCGTCCGGTACTCCTCCTCGTCGCGCAGCGGCGTGATGCGGGTGTCGAAGCCGCAGGTCGAGCGTGCGGCCGGGACGACGACCTCCTCGGTGCGGTACGGGGTCCACGGCGACCCGTGGTGGTGGCCCGGGCGGGGGTGCGCGCTCGCGGCCGGCGCGGCGACGCCGGCTCCGAGGAGGGTCGCGACGCCGAGGGCGGCCAGGGTGCGGCGGGGGGTGGTGCGGGTGGCGGTGGTCGTCACGACGGTCTCCTAACCGGTAATGCGCTGTGAACGGTTAGGTTCGACCGTAGCCCACGGATACGCTCTGCGGGTGGCTGAGCAGCACTGGGTGGAGGTCGACGGCCTCGTGCTGCCCCGACCGGTGGCGGGCCACCCGGCGCTCGAGCTCGTCAACACCTTCTCCGGGTGGGACGGCACGCATGCGAGCGACTACCTCGAGACCTACGACCACCTCGCGGTGCTCGCGGGGGAGCTCGACCTGCTGCCGGTGGGAGACGTCCAGCGGCTGCGGCGCGCCGCCCACCGCCAGCCCGAGGCCGCAGCGGCGGCGCTCGAGCGGGCCTGCACCGTCCGGGCCGTCATCCGCGACGCCGCGCTCGACCCGAGCGACGGCGAGGCGGTCGGGGCGCTCACGGTCGCGACCCGGTCGGCGGCCACCGGGGTGCAGCTCGTCCCCGGTCACCCGGCGCGCTGGCGGGTGCAGGGCATCTCGCCGGACGACCTCGACCGCCCCTCCGACGCGTTCGCCTGGGTGGCCGCCGACCTCGTGACCCGGCCGGAGGTGGCGCGGGTGCGGGCGTGCCCCGGGCTGGGGTGCGGGTGGGTCTTCCTCGACACCTCCGGCCGGCGCCGGTGGTGCTCGATGGCCTGGTGCGGCAACCGGGCCAAGGTCCGCGCGCACGCCGAGCGCACCCGCTCCCGCCGCTGACCCCGCCCAGCCCCCTCACGAGTCACACGCGTATCGGGTGACCCGATAACCCTGCGCTTCACCCAGGAACGGTTCCGGGGTACAGCGCGGTCGTATCGGGTCACCCGATACGCGTGGGGACCGTGGGGTCGGCAGGAGGCCGGGGTGACCGACGACGCCGGCGTGCCCGGCTGCCGCTCGCCGCCCCGATGTCGCCTCGGCTCGTCACCCCGATGTCGTCACGCCGCCGTGACCTCGCCCGGCCGCACCGATGCCCCCTTGCCGCTCTGACCTCGCCCGGACGGTGCATCCTGGCGCCCCGGCAGGGCGGGGCCACCCCGGCGGGGCGGGGTCGCCCCCACCTCGTCATGCCGCCCTGACCTCGCCCGGCCGCACCGTTGTCCCCTCTCCGCCTTCACCTCGCCCGGCCGGTGCGCCCTGGCACCCCGGCACGGCGAGGCCACCCCGGCGGGGCGGGGTCGCCCCCACCTCGTCATGCCGCCCTGACCTCGCCCGGCCGCACCGTTGTCCCCTCTCCGCCTTCACCTCGCCGGGCCGGTGCGTCCTGGCACCCCGGCAGGGCGGGACCATCCCGGCCGGGTCGAGACCCCGGTTCGTCCGCGAGACCCCGGCTCCGAAGCCCTGCCCGGTGGACATTTCGGGGTGACCCCGAAATGTGGAGACGCGTGGGGCGGGTGGTGCGGGGCACCGAGGCCGGCCGGCGCTACGCCGTGGGCGAACGCGGAACAGGCCTGCGTGCTCACGACGTTGACCACCTCGTAGACGCGCACCCCCCTCCGTGAGGAACGGGGGCGCCACCGACAGGCAGCGCGACTAGCATCGAGGGGACTCGACGTCAGGAGAAGCACCATGTTCGAACGGTTCACCGACCGCGCCCGGCGCGTCGTCGTGCTCGCCCAGGAGGAGGCGCGCGGTCTCAACCACAACTACATCGGGACCGAGCACATCCTCCTCGGCCTCATCCACGAGGGTGAGGGTGTCGCGAGCAAGGCCCTGGAGAGCCTCGGCATCAGCCTCGAGGCGGTGCGCGAGCAGGTGCAGGAGATCATCGGCCAGGGCCAGCAGGCCCCGACCGGTCACATCCCGTTCACGCCGCGCGCGAAGAAGGTCCTCGAGCTGAGCCTGCGCGAGGCGCTCCAGCTCGGCCACAACTACATCGGCACCGAGCACATCCTCCTCGGCCTCATCCGTGAGGGCGAGGGCGTCGCGGCCCAGGTGCTCGTCAAGCTCGGCGCCGACCTCTCGCGCGTGCGCCAGCAGGTCATCCAGCTCATCTCGGGCTACCAGGGTGGCAAGGAGGGCGCGGCCCAGGGCGCCGGCGGCACCCAGGGCGGTCCCGCCGAGGGCACCCCCGCGGGCTCCCTCGTCCTCGACCAGTTCGGCCGCAACCTCACGCAGGCCGCGCGCGAGGGCAAGCTCGACCCGGTCATCGGGCGCGAGAAGGAGATCGAGCGGGTCATGCAGGTGCTCTCCCGCCGCACCAAGAACAACCCGGTGCTCATCGGTGAGCCCGGCGTCGGCAAGACCGCGGTCGTCGAGGGCCTCGCGCAGGACATCGTCAAGGGTGAGGTGCCCGAGACGCTCAAGGACAAGCAGCTCTACACGCTCGACCTCGGCGCGCTCGTCGCCGGCAGCCGCTACCGCGGTGACTTCGAGGAGCGGCTGAAGAAGGTCCTCAAGGAGATCCGCACCCGCGGCGACATCGTCCTGTTCATCGACGAGATCCACACCCTCGTCGGGGCCGGGGCGGCCGAGGGCGCCATCGACGCGGCCTCCATCCTCAAGCCGATGCTGGCCCGCGGCGAGCTGCAGGTCATCGGGGCGACGACGCTCGACGAGTACCGCAAGCACATCGAAAAAGACGCCGCCCTCGAGCGCCGCTTCCAGCCGATCCAGGTCGCCGAGCCGACCCTCGCGCACGCCATCGAGATCCTCAAGGGCCTGCGCGACCGGTACGAGGCGCACCACCGGGTGTCCATCACCGACGGCGCGCTCGTCGCAGCGGCGAACATGGCCGACCGCTACGTCAACGACCGCTTCCTCCCGGACAAGGCGATCGACCTCATCGATGAGGCGGGCGCGCGCTTGCGCATCCGCCGGATGACCGCGCCGCCGGACCTGCGCGAGTTCGACGAGAAGATCGCCGCCGTCGTGCGCGAGAAGGAGTCGGCCATCGACGGCCAAGACTTCGAGAAGGCCGCGCGCCTGCGCGACGACGAGAAGAACCTGCGCAACGAGAAGGCGCGGCGCGAGGCCGAGTGGAAGTCCGGCGACATGGACGTCATCGCCGAGGTCGACGAGGAGCTCATCGCCGAGGTCCTCGCCGCGTCGACGGGCATCCCGGTCTTCAAGCTGACCGAGGAGGAGTCCAGCCGCCTGCTCCACATGGAGGACGAGCTGCACAAGCGCGTCGTCGGCATGGACGAGGCCATCAAGTCGCTCTCGCAGGCCATCCGCCGCACGCGGGCCGGCCTCAAGGACCCGCGTCGCCCCGGCGGCTCGTTCATCTTCGCCGGCCCGACCGGCGTCGGGAAGACCGAGCTGGCCAAGACGCTCGCGGAGTTCCTGTTCGGCGACGAGGACAGCCTCATCCAGCTCGACATGTCGGAGTACAGCGAGAAGCACACCGTCTCGCGCCTCTTCGGCTCGCCCCCCGGCTACGTCGGGTACGAGGAGGGCGGTCAGCTCACCGAGAAGGTGCGCCGCAAGCCGTTCTCCGTCGTCCTCTTCGACGAGGTCGAGAAGGCCCACCCGGAGATCTTCAACAGCCTCCTGCAGGTGCTCGAGGACGGCCGCCTCACCGACTCCCAGGGTCGGATGGTCGACTTCAAGAACACGGTCATCATCATGACGACCAACCTCGGCACCCGGGACATCTCCAAGGGCACGCTCGGCTTCTCCGCCGGGCCCGACACCCGCTCGGACTACGAGCGGATGAAGGCCAAGGTCCAGGACGAGCTCAAGCAGCACTTCCGTCCTGAGTTCCTCAACCGCGTCGACGACACGATCGTCTTCCCGCAGCTCTCGCAGGCCGAGATCGTCCAGATCGTCGACCTCGAGATCGCCAAGCTGGACAAGCGGCTCAAGGACAAGGACATGGGCATCGAGCTCACCCCGGCGGCGAAGAACCTCCTCGCCACCAAGGGCTACGACCCGGTGCTCGGTGCGCGTCCGCTGCGTCGCACGATCCAGCGCGAGATCGAGGACATCCTCTCGGAGAAGATCCTCTTCAACGAGCTGAAGTCCGGCGAGATCGTCGCGGTCGACGCGACCGGCGAGACCAAGGACGACACGTTCACCTTCCAGGGCACGGCGCACAGCCGGGGCATCGAGCTCCCGGTCGTCGCGGCCGAGGCCGCCGAGGGCTGACCGAGCCGCTCCCCGAGGGCGCCCGACCACACGGTCGGGCGCCCTCGGTGTGTCCGGGGGACATCGCGCGACCGGTCATGTCGCCGCTGGACCCACGGATTCCGTCGAAAACGGGGTTCGCGCCGCGAAATCCTTACCCGGTCTTTACCCCACTGGATGGACGGATTGTGCAGACTTGAGCGCAGCAAGGACCTCCGGGGCCCTTGCAGCGGCCCGCCACCACCCCTGCGGTGGCGGGCCGTGCCCCTGTCCGGACACCGCCGCCACCCGCCGGCGAGCCGCGGCTACGCTGCCGGGATGGCCTCCTCCGACGCTGCGCCCGACGCCGTCGCCACGTCCCGCACCGGCGTGCGCGTCCGGCCCGCCCGCACCGCCGACGTCCGCGCCATCCGCTCGCTCGTCGCCCCGCTCGCCGAGGCTCGGGTGCTGCTGCAGAAAGAGGCCGTCGCCTACTACGAGTCGGTGGCGGACTTCGTCGTCGCCGAGACCGACGGCGCCGACGCGACGTCGCCGCGGGTCGTCGGCTGCGGGGCCCTGCACGTCCTGTGGGAGGACCTCGGGGAGGTCCGCACCCTCGCCGTCGACCGCTCGGTCCTCGGGCTCGGGGTCGGCAGCGCCCTGATGACGCGGCTCGTCGAGCGGGCCCACGAGCTCGGCCTGTCGCGGCTGTTCTGCCTGACCTTCGAGACCGCCTTCTTCGCGCGGCACGGCTTCGAGGCCATCGAGGGCCAAGCCGTCGAGCCGGCCGTCTACGCCGAGCTCCTGCGCTCCTACGACGAGGGCGTCGCCGAGTTCCTCGACCTCGAGCGGGTCAAGCCGAACACGCTCGGCAACACCCGGATGCTCCGCGTCCTCTGACCCCGCCGCTGGCGGCGCGGGCCGCCGGGCGGCTCAGCGACCGGAGGAAGGGTCCAGCGCGGGGTCGACGCTGCGCTCGGGGAGCGCGTGGGCGTGCCGCCCCTGGGGTCGCCGGCGGACCGCGACGACGACCACGGTCGTCGTGCCCACGACGAGCACGACCCCGAGCAGGAGGAGGCCCAGCCCGAGCGGGAGGGCCCACCCGGCCCGCTCGGTGCTCTCGCGGGCGAGGGTGGTGGCCCGGCCGACCTCGCCGTCGGCGAGGGAGGTGCGCGCCGCGTCGGCTCGCTCCCGCACGCCGAGCAGCGTCGTCCCGACGTCCGAGAGGGGGTCGCGCTCGCGGGCGGCGGTGTCGCGGGCGGACCCGACCGCGCGCAGGGCCGTGGCCGTCGCGGGCAGCGTGGACGCGAGCTCGCGGTAGTCGGGGTCCAGGGCCGCCTGCTCGTAGGCCTCGCGCACGCTCGGCGGGACGGCGAGCCCGGTGCGGGCCGAGGCCTGCTGCACGGCGGCCACGTCGGGGCCGAGCGGGGCGACCGCCTCGCGCACCTGGCGGGCCCGGTCGAAGTCCCAGACGGTCATCGCGTCGCGCAGCCCCTCGGGCGGCAGCCACGGGCCGTCGGCGCGGTCCAGCGCTCGGTAGGCCGTGCGCTCGCGCTCGCGGGGCGCGAGGAGCGCGCGCTGCTCCTTCGTGAGCACCCAGGTCGAGAGCAGCTCGGGCGCGCCCTCGACCCCGGCCCGGTCCTCGACGAGGTCGAGCCAGTCCTGCCACGACGTGCGCCCGCCGCTCGGGGTCACGAGGCCCGGGGGGTCGTACGCCCGCTCGCCGCGCACGGCGGCGCCGACCACGGCGGCGAACTCGGCGTCCGTCGTGTCCGCGAGCAGCGTGTGCATCACGCGGTAGGAGGCGGGGTAGGCGTAGGCGTCGACGTCGGCGGAGCGGCTGCCGGCGTCCCCGCTCCACTCGTTGAGGGGGACGGCGTCGCGGTCGTCGGAGCCGACGGAGCGGTGCTCGCGCGGCGTGCCCCCGGTCTCGTCGACGGCGCGCTCGGCGACGGCCTGGGCGAGCCCCTCGAAGAGCCAGCGCTGCTCGAGGGTGTCGGCGGAGACCCACGCATGGGTCAGCTCGTGGAAGATCAGGTCGTCGTCGAGCTGCTCCCCGACGACGATCTCGTCACCGGTCGGGTCGAACCAGCCGTCGTAGCCGCGCAGCGACGGAGAGGCATCCTCCCGGATGCGCTGGAGCCCGCCGGGCCACGGGGTGTCGACGAGGCGCTCGAGGACGGGCAGGCCCTCCTCGACCCGGCCGGCGACGAAGCGCGACCACTGCTCGTCGTCGGGGAAGGCCGACAGCGTGAGCGAGAGGTCGCCGACGTCGACCGCGCGCTCCGTGACCTGGGCGGGGTCGCGCAGCGACACGGTCGCCCAGAGACCGCCCTCGAAGGTGTTCTCCGTCGCGGTGTACGTCGCCGTACCACCGGAGCGCGCCGTGTCGAAGCCGTCGACGGTGCTCGCGAACGACATCCCCGACGGGGCGATCACCTCGACGCGGTTGCGGCCCTCGTCGCCCGGGCCGTAGGCGACGAACGTGGCGTAGCCGGGGCCGACCCGCGTGCTGTTGGCCGAGCGCGGCGGCGCCCCGGGGACGTCGAACTCCAGGACGATCCGGCGCTGCTGGTCGTAGCGCAGGGCCGGGAAGCCGATGCGCACCGTCTGGGTGCTCGGGTCGTCGGTGCCCGAGGTCCGGACGGACAGCCGGCTGCCCCCGGTCGACGCGCGGACGTCGGTGGCGCCGGCCGGGATCGGGACGGTGTAGGCGTCGAAGAAGTAGGCGTAGACGCCGCCGTCGGCCTTCGTGTCCTTGCTCGTGTTGCGCAGGTCGAGGGTCATCGTGGCGCGGACGAGGTCGGCCGCCGGGTCGAGCCGGTAGCGGCTGACGGCCGACACCGCGAGCCCCTCCTCGGCCGCCGCGGCGGGGCCGACCGGGGCCGCGACGACGAGCGAGAGCGCGACGAGGGCGGACACGACGGAGCCGGCCACGGCGCGGCGCAGCGTGCTCGTCATCGGTCCCTCCGTCGTCGCCCGGGGCGGCACGGCGCTGCGGCGCCGCACCCGATCGTAGGCGCGCGGCGGCGTGGCGGACCGTCCGGTGCGGGTCAGCTGGCCTTCTTCTCGGCCTTCTTCGCCGTCTTCGTCGTGGACTTCTTCGTGGCGGTGGACTTCTTCGACGCCGCCTTCTTCGTCGTCGAGGACTTCTTCGGCGCGGCCTTCTTCGTGCTCCCGGACGAGCCGGACGAGCTCTTCGCCGCCGTCGAGCCCTGGCCCCCGCCGGACGACGGCGCCTCGCCGCGGGAGGCCTTGGCCCGCTCGACCGAGCGCGACAGCGCGGCGAGCAGGTCGACGACCTCGCCGGACTCCTCCTCCTCGGGCGCGGAGACCCGCACCTCGCCGCCCTCGACCTTGGCCCGGACGAGCTCCTTGACCGCGAGCGCGTAGTCGTCCTCGTACTCGGCCGGGTCGTAGTCGCCGGCGAGCTGGTCGATGAGCATCTTCGCCATGTCCATCTCCTGGCGGGTGGCGTGCTGCTCGTCGACGGCGGCGAAGTCGGCAGCGCGCACCTCGTCGGGCCAGAGCATCGTCTGCATGACGATGACGCCGTCGCGGACGCGCAGGATCGCCATCGTCATGCGGGTCCGGATCGAGACGGTGACGACGGCGACGCGCTGCTCGCTCTCGAGGGCATCGCGCAGGAGGACGTACGGCTTGGTGGCGGACTTGTCGGGCTCGAGGTAGTAGCTCTTGTCGAGCCACATCGGGTCGATCTGGTCGGCGGGGACGAACTTCGTCACGCCGATCTCCTTGCTCGAGCGCGAGGGGAGGTCGGCGAAGTCGTCGTCCGTGAGCACGACCATGTCGCCGTCCTCGGTCTCGTAGCCCTTGGCGATGTCGTCGTAGCTCACCTCCTCCCCGTCGATCGAGCAGAAGCGCCGGTAGCGGATGCGCCCGCCGTCCTCGCGGTGCACCTGCCGGAACTGCACGTCGTGGTTCTCGGTCGCCGAGTAGAGCCGCACCGGCACGTTGACCAGCCCGAAGGAGACCGCGCCCTTCCAGATCGCGCGCATCGTCGGTCCCGTCCTCTCGTCGCTCGCCCCGGGTGCCCCCGGCACGTCCACCCAGCCTAGGACGGTCGGCGCCCGCGGGGGAGGGCCCGCGGCGGGTCGGGTCGACGGTCAGGCGCGGGCGGCCACGGCGTCGACGAGCGCCCCGAGCGGGTCCGGCAGGGCATCCGGGTCGAGCCGCTCGGCGAGGCGGGCGGCCAGCCGGGCCTTGCGTCCCGACCCCGAGCCCGCGAACCGGTGCAGCTGCTCCAGCACCGGGCGCCCGCGCCAGTACGGCATCCGGGCCATCGACTCGAACGCGCCGAGCTCGGCCATCGAGGCCAGCGCGTCGCGGACGGCATCGGCGCCCAGGGCGCGCATGAGGACGTCCTCGAGGTCGCGGTCGCAGACGAAGACGCCGTGCCAGGCGAGCTCCTCGACGTCGCGCGCGACGACGCCGTGCCGACGCAGCGCGCCCACCGCGAAGCGCATCTCGGGGGCGTCGACGAGGGCGAGGACGCCCGGACCGGGGCCGCCGAGCCCGTCGAGGTGGCGGGCGAGGTTGGTGACCCCGCCCATCGGGACGACGGTGGCCGGCACGCCGCGGCCGGCGAGCAGCGTGCGCACGACGACGGCGTCGCTCTCGCCCTCGACGAGCACGACGGGTCCGGCGCCCGCGGCCTCCATGGCGCGACGCTAACCCGTGCCCGGGGCGCTCCGGGGCCCGCGGGCGGCAGGATGGGCCCATGCGTCCCATGCTCGCGACCGCCGCGGAGGCCCCGCCGCGCGGTGACGCGTGGGTGCACGAGGTGAAGTGGGACGGGATGCGGGTGCTCGTCGACGTCCGCAGCGGGTCGGTGACGGTGACCTCGCGGACCGAGCGCGACGTGACGGCGGCCTTCCCCGAGCTCGACGCGCTCGCCGGCACCTACGACGACCTCCTGCTCGACGGCGAGGTCGTCGCCCTCGACGAGGGGCTGCCGAGCTTCCACGCGCTGACCGAGCGGATGCACGTCACGAAGCGGGCGCAGGCCGAGCGCCTGGCGCGCTCGCGGCCGGTGACGCTCATGGTCTTCGACCTGCTGCGGCTCTTCGGGCAGGACCTCACCGGCCAGCCCTGGTCGGCGCGGCGGCGGCTGCTCGAGGAGCTCGAGCTCGACGGGCGTGCGTGGCGCGTGCCCGAGGTGCACGACGACGGCGCGGTGCTGCTGCGGGTCACCGGCGAGCAGGGGCTCGAGGGGGTCGTCAGCAAGCGGCGGGACGCGCGTTACCTGCCCGGTCGGCGCTCGCCGGACTGGCGCAAGGTCGCGCACCGGCGCACCTACTCGGTCGTCGTCGGGGGCTGGCGGCCCGAGGTGGGGTCGGGGGCGTCGTCGGCGGACCGGCTGGGGGCGGTGCTCGTCGGGCTGCCCGACGGCGAGGGTGGCTGGCGGTACGCGGGGCGGGTCGGGTCCGGGCTCGCGGGGTCGGCCGGCGAGGCGCTGCTGCGCCGGGTCCGCCGGCACGAGTGCGACGCGTCGCCGTTCGCCGACGAGGTGCCCCGCATCGACGCCTCGGGGACGACGTGGGTCGAGCCGGCGGTCGTCGTCGAGGTCCGCACGCTCCAGCTCACCCCCGACCACCGGCTGCGCCAGCCCACGTTCCTCGGGGTGCGCGCCGACCTCACGCCCGACGAGCTGCAGGAGGTCGAGGAGGGTGGCTGAGCGGTACGTCCCGCAGGTGACGCGCGTCGAGGTCGACGGGCGGCGGCTGAAGCTGACCAGCCTCGACAAGGTGATGTACCCCGCCACCGAGACGACCAAGGGCGAGGTCCTCGACTACTACGCGCGCGTCGCCGGCGTGCTGCTGCCGCACCTCGCGCGCCGACCGGTGACGCGCGTGCGCTGGCCGCACGGAGTCGAGGACCAGATGTTCTTCGAGAAGAACATGCCGTCCGGGGCGCCGTCGTGGCTGCCCGGCGTGCAGGTCGACGACGTCCGCTACCCCCTCGTGCCCGGGATGGCCGAGCTCACCTATCTCGTCAACCTCAACTCCCTCGAGCTGCACGTCCCGCAGTGGACGGTCGACGACGACGGCGCGCGCGAGCACCCGGACCGGCTCGTCATCGACCTCGACCCCGGCAAGCCGGCCGGCCTGCGCGAGTGCGCCCGGGTCGCGCTGCTCGTGCGCGACCGGCTGGAGCGGCTCGGCCTCGAGCTGCACCCGGTGACCTCGGGCAGCAAGGGGATGCAGCTGTACGCGCGGCTCGGCGGCGACCTGACCTCCGACCAGGTGCGCGACCTCGCGCAGCAGCTGGCGCAGGAGATGACGAAGAAGCACCCCGAGCTCGTGCTGTGGAAGATGACCAAGTCGCTGCGCCCGGGCAAGGTGTTCCTCGACTGGAGCCAGAACGTCGCGGCGAAGACGACCATCAGCCCGTACTCGCTGCGCGGGCGCGAGCTGCCGCACGTCGCGGCGCCGCGCACCTGGGACGAGGTCGAGGCCGGCGCCGAGGACGACGGCACGCTGGCCCAGCTGATGTTCGAAGAGGTGCTCGAGCGGGTCGAGCGCGACGGCGACCTCCTCGCCGACCTCCCCTGACCCGACCCCATCGACTTCTTGCGAGTTGAGCCGCTCGACACGCCGCCGGACCGCGTGTCGAGCGGCGGAAGTCGCAATCAGTCGGGTGGGTGCCGGTCAGGGGAGGGGCACAGGGAACGGACAGCGGGGTCATCCGGGCCGGTCGGAGGCTGGAGCCATGACCTCCTCGACCCGCTCCGGACCGTTCCGCTCCACCGGCCTGCGCCTCGTCGGCGCCCTGACCTCGGCCACCGCCGTCGCCCTCGTCGGGACGGCTGCCCTCCCCGCCGCGGCGGCTGAGGCGGCCGGCGTCCACGACGACCGGCCGGTCGTCGTGCCGCGTCCGCCGGACCCGGCCGCGCCGCCGACGGAGACGAGCACGCGCGGCGTCACGTGGCGGTGGGACGGCGCCCGCTGGGTGCGTCTCCCCTGACCCGACTTCTTGCCCATCCGCCACCTCCGAGGGCCCGATCCGGTCCGGGGCGGGTGGCAGATGGGCAACACGTCGGCACTGATCCATCGACTTCTTGCGAGTTGAGCCGCTCGACACGCCGCTAGACAGCGTGTCGAGCGGCGGAACTCGCAACCAGTCGGGTCAGGCGGGGCGGTGGCGGGGGGTCGTGGGCGTGGTCGGGGCGCGGCGGCCCGAGAGTGCGGACCCGACCGCAACGCCCGTCAGGGCCGGCACGGCGACGAGCACCGCCCAGAACCAGCCGCCGAAGACGGTCTCGGTCGCCCAGAGGCCCCAGTCGAACGCGGTCGGGGCGCCGAGCTGGCCGGCCGCGGTGAAGACGGGCACGGCGAGGACGGCGACGACGCCCCAGCGCGCGAGCACGGGACCGGCGGCCCGGGCGCGCAGCCCGTCGACCGTGCCCCAGACGAGGGCGGCCACGGCGACGGCGAGCATCGCCGCGAGGCCTGCCCCGATGTTCGCGCCGACGGTGGGACCGGAGAGCCGCTCGACGAGAGTGAGGGCCGCCCAGGCGAGGACGGCGAGGGCGGCGGTGCGCGGCAGGGCGGCGAGAGCAGTGGTCATGGCGCGAGCATGGCGGCGCCCGGCGCGGGCCGGCGTGAGCACCGGTACTCAGCCGCGCGAGGACGGTCCGCTCGGCCGACCTGTCCGCCAGCCGGTATCGACCCCGACTTCTTGCGAGTTCCGCCGCTCGACGCGCCGTCGGACGGCGTGTCGAGCGGCTCAACTCGCAAGAAGTCGATGAGGGGGGTCGAGGGCGGGGTGAGGGGGTCGGGGCGGGGGAGGGGTCGGGTCAGGGGGAGGGGGTGCGGCGCAGGCGGGGGCAGCCGGCGCACTCGACGCACCCGGGCAGGGCGTAGATGAGGCAGCACGACGCGCGAGGCACGCCGCCGGGCCGGAGCATCCCGGCCGCCGACTCGGCCTCGCGGCGGGCGGCGGCCCACATGTCGTCGACGAGCGCGGCGCGCGCGTGCGGCCCGAGGCGCACCGGGCTGCGGTAGCCCTGCGCGAGCGGGGTCGCGACGGCGCGGTAGTCGGCTTCGGCGGCGTCGAGCCGGGCCTCGAGCTTGCGGGGGTCGGCGACGAGCCCGGCCAGGCGTACCGCGTCGGGGACGAGCGACGGGGCGAGCGAGAACGTCAGCCCGTCGAGGACCGCTCGCACGGGCCCGGCCGCGGCAGCGTGTGCGGCAGTGTGCGCCGGGACCTGGAGCAGCCACTGGAGGACGAACACCGCCGCGACCGAGGGTGGGGCGACGCCGTCGTACCAGCGGGCGTGCATCCGCCGCAGCCCCTCGCGCCACGGGTCGGGGTCGACGGCGAGGTCGTGCGGCAGGGCCGGCCCCCCGACGACGAACCGCAGCCACGCGTGGCGGGCGGACATGCGCGCAGCGGCGGCACCCGGGTCGGGTGCCGCCGCTGCGTCGGGCGAGCCGTGGCTCAGGAGTTCGCCTTGTCGTAGGCCTCCTGGACCTCGCCCGAGATACGGCCGCGCTCGCTGACGTCGTAGCCGTTGCTGCGCGCCCACTCGCGGATCGCCGAGACGTCGCGCTTGCTGCCGCCGCTGTTCTTGGCCGCGCCGCGGGAGGCGCTGCGCCGCCCGCCGGTGCGCTCGGCGTGGCCGATCCACACCGCCATCGCGTCGCGCAGCTTGCTCGCGTTGTCGCTGGTGAGGTCGATCTCGTAGCTGACGCCGTCGAGGGCGAAGGTGACCGTCTCGTCGGCAGGGGACTCCTTGTCGACGTCGTCGACGAGAAGGACCTGGACCTTTTTGGCCATGGTGTCGTGCCTCCGAATGCAGAAGGGAATGTCAGGGGTGGTCCGAGCATGCCGCACAAAGGTGCGCGGCGTCTCTCCCACAGGGTAAAGCGCAGGTAAAGGAAAGGAAAGTCCGAGACATTCCTCAGTCGGTCTTTTCGTCGTTTCCCGTCGTCGTTCCGTGCTCGGCGGACGCCTCGCGGGCCGCCTGCCGGTCCTGCTCGGCCTCGAACTTGCTCTGGGCCAGGCGCTCGTTGCGGTCGGCCTCCATGATGCGTTTGACGATGACGTAGAAAAACGCCGCCACGACGATCGTCGGGATGATCGCGACGAGATAAGGGACGATCGAACCCATCGGAATCAGGCCTCCGGCTTCAGGTGCGGAAAGAGGATGGTCTCGCGGATGTTCGCGCCGGTGAACAGCATGATGAGCCGGTCCACGCCCAGGCCCAGGCCGCCCATCGGCGGGGCGCCGTACTCGAGCGCGCGCAGGAAGTCCTCGTCGAGCTGCATCGCCTCGGGGTCGCCGCCGGCCGCCCGCAGCGACTGGGCGGTGAGGACCTCGCGCTGGACGACGGGGTCGACGAGCTCGGAGAACCCGGTGCCGCGCTCGACGCCGGCGATGATGAGGTCCCACGCCTCGATGAGCCCAGGGGTGTCGCGGTGCGGCCGCGCGAGCGGCTGCGCGATGGCGGGGTAGTCGCAGAGGAAGGTCGGCTGGAGCAGGCCGGGCTCGACGAGCTCGCCGAGCAGCTCGAGGAAGACCTTGTCCTTCTCGAGCGCCGGGTCGACCTCGACGCCGTGCCGCTCGGCGTGCGCGAGCAGCGTCTCCTTCGAGGTCTCCTGGGTGACCTCCTCGCCGACGGCCTCGCTGACGCCCTCGTAGACGGGCAGCCAGCGCCACTCGCCGTCGAGGTCGACCGTGCCCGCGGGCGTCTCGACCTGCCGCGACCCGAGCGCGTCGGCGACGCCGAGGTAGAGGTCGCGCATGAGGCCGGCGATGGAGCGCTGGTCGCCCCATGCCTGGTAGGCCTCGAGCATCGTGAACTCGGGGGAGTGCGTCGCGTCGACGCCCTCGTTGCGGAAGATGCGGCCCATCTCGTAGACGCGGTCGACCCCGCCGACGACGGCCTTCTTGAGGTTGAGCTCGAGGGCGATGCGCAGGACCATCTCCTGGTCGAACGCGTTGAGGTGCGTCCGGAACGGCCGGGCCGCGGCCCCACCGTGGACCAGCTGGAGCACCGGCGTCTCGACCTCGAGGTAGCCCTGGCCGTCGAGCACGGAGCGGACGGCGCGCAGCGCGGCGGCCTTGGTGCGCACCATGTCGCGGGCCTCCTGGCGCACGACGAGGTCGGCGTAGCGCTGGCGGACCCGCGACTCCTCCGAGAGCTCCTTGTGGAGGGTCGGCAGCGGGCGCAGCGCCTTGCTCGCGACGCCCCAGCGGGTCGCCATCACCGACAGCTCGCCGCGGCGGCTGGAGATGACCCTGCCCTCGACCCACACGTGGTCGCCGAGGTCGGCGTCGCGCTTGAAGGCGTCGAGCGCCTCCTGCCCCACCTCGGCGAGGCTGAGCATCACCTGGAGGCGGGTGCCCACGCCCTCCTGGAGCGTCGCGAAGGCGAGCTTGCCGGTGGTGCGGACGAAGACGACGCGGCCGGCGACGGCGACGACGTCCTGGGTCTCCTCGCCGGTCTCGAGGTGCGCCCACTGCTCGCGGACCTCGGCGAGCGAGTGCGTGCGCGGGACCGCGACGGGGTAGGCCTGGCCGCCCTCGGCGATCAGCCGGTCGCGCTTCTCGCGCCGGACCCGCATCTGCTCGGGCAGCTCGGCCTCGGGAAGGGCGGTGGTGGGGTTCTCGGTCACGGAGGACAAGCCTACTGACCCGCGAGGGCCGGTCCGCCCCCTGCCCGCCCAGCGACCGCCGCCGCGGCGAGGTCCGGATGTCGGGGCGCGTCGGTAGCGTCGCCCGCGTGGCGAGGCACGGGAGCTGGGAGGAGGGGCTGCCCGCGCGCCGGCTCGAGCACGCCGACCCCGTCGAGCTCCCGCCGCCCGACGTCTGGCCGCGCACCGTGCCCGCGGTCGAGCACGTCCTCGCGCACGGCGTCGACCTCGCCCGCTGCACGGTGCTCGTCGGCGAGAACGGCTCCGGCAAGTCGACGCTCGTCGAGGCGCTCGCGATGGCCGTCGGGATGAACGCCGAGGGCGGCTCGACCGGCGCCGCGCACCGCACCCACGCGAGCGAGTCGCCGCTGCACGAGTGGCTGCGCGTCGTCCGCGACCCCGGGGCGCCGCGCTGGGGCTACTTCGTGCGGGCCGAGACGATGCACGGCCTCTTCACCTACCTCGACACCTCGCGCGCGGACTCACCGTGGAGCCGTGACCCGCTCTTCCACGGCCTCTCGCACGGCGAGTCCTTCGTCGCGCTGCTCGGCACGCGGCGCTTCCGCGGCGAGGGCCTCTTCGTGATGGACGAGCCGGAGGCCGGGCTGTCGTTCTCGGCGCAGCTGCACCTCGTCGCCGAGCTGACCGAGATGGCCCGCCGGCCGCGCACGCAGGTCGTCCTCGCGACGCACTCGCCCGTGCTCGCGGCCATCCCCGGCGCGCACCTGCTCGAGCTCGGCGAGCACGGCATCCGGCCGAGCACGTGGGACGAGCTCGACCTCGTGGCGCACCACCGCGGCTTCCTCGACGCCCCGCGCCGGTACCTGCGGCACGTCGTCGACGACCTCGACGACTGACCGAGGCGCCGGGGGTCAGCGCTCGTCGAGGGTCATCTCGAGCGTGTAGCCGTCGGCGTCGTAGCAGTGGTTGGCGTGCTCGACCGGCTCGCCGTGCGCCCCGAAGGCCGTGCGGGCCATCGTGAGGACCGGCTTCGTGCCCTTGAGCGCGAGCCGCCGCCGTTCCTCGGGGGTCGGCATCCGGGCGCCGACCGACTGCCGGGCGACGACGGGCACGGCGCCGCGGGTGCGCAGTGCGGCGTAGAGGCCGGTGGCCTCGAGCTCCTCGGCGGTGAGGTCCGACAGGCCCGGTGGCAGCCAGTTGTGGAGGACGGCGAGCGGGCGCCCGTCGACCGTCCGCAGCCGGACGATGCCGAGCAGCGGTGTGTCGGAGGGCAGCTCGAACGCAGCGGCGGCCTCGTCGTTGCGCGTCATCTCCAGGGAGAGCACGGTCGTGCCCGGGGTGCGGCCGGTGCGCAGGAGGTCGTCGTGGAGGCTCGACAGCTCGGCCCGGCGGTGCACGCGCGTCGGCGCCACCGTCGTCCCGATGCCGCGGCGGCGCACGAGCAGGCCGCGGTCGACGAGGTCCTGCATCGCCCGGCGGACGGTGGGGCGCGAGAGGCCGAGGCGGCTCGCGAGGTCGAGCTCGTTCTCGACCGCGTCGCCGGGCGCGAGGACACCGTCGCGCACCGCCCCGCCGAGCTGCTCGGCCAGCTGGTGCCACAGCGGCACGGGGGAGGTGCGGTCGATCCGCACCGTCACCTGTCGCGCCGCCATGCAGGGGACTGTACAGCCGGCGCCGCGTCGTGTCAGTATGTCCTGACAAAGGAGGTCGGATGAGGGTCGGACTCGCGGGAGCCGGACGGATCGGGGCGTTCCACGCCCGCACGCTGGCCGGGCTCGAGGGCGTGGAGGCGCTCGTCGTGGCGGACGCCGATGCGGCCCGCGCGGCGCAGGTGGCCGCGACGCTCCCCGTCGCCGAGGCCGTCGGCATCGACGAGCTCGTCGGCTCCGGCCTCGACGCCCTCGTCGTCGCGACCTCCACCCCCGGGCACGCCCCGCTCGTGCGGGCCGGCGTCGAGGCGGGCGTCCCCGTCTTCGTCGAGAAGCCCCTCGCCGCGACCCTCGACGGCACGCTCGAGCTCGTGCGCCTCGTCGAGGACGCCGACACCCCCGTGCACGTCGGCTTCCAGCGGCGCTTCGACACCGGCTACCGGCGGGCCCGCAAGGCCGTCGCGTCCGGCGAGCTCGGCTTCGTCCACACCCTGCGGGCCACGACGTCGGACCGCCGCCCGCCGCACCCCGACTACGTGCCGACCTCGGGCGGCATCTTCCGCGACTGCGCGGTGCACGACGCCGACGCCGTCCGCTTCGTCACCGGCCGCGAGGTGCTCACCGTCCAGGCCGTCGGCGGCACGAAGGGCGAGCCGTTCTTCGCCGCCGCCGGCGACGTCGCCAGCGCCGCCGCGCTGCTCACGCTCGACGACGGCACCATCGCCGTGCTCACGACGACCCGCTACTCCGGCCAGGGCCACGACGTCCGGCTCGAGGTCGTCGGCTCGGAGGGCTCGGTGGCCGTCGGCCTCGACGACAGCCTCGCGCTGCGCTCGGTCGAGGACGGCGTGAGCTTCCCCGCCGGGCCGGTGCACGAGGCCTTCATGGACCGCTTCGAGCCGGCCTACCGCGCCGAGCTCGCCGCCTTCCTCGACGTCGCCCGCGGCGCGGCGCCGAGCCCCTGCACCGTCCGCGACGCGCTCGAGGCCTCACGCGTCGTCGAGGCCGCCACGCTCGCCCTCGCCGAGGGCCGCGCCGTCGCCCTGTCCGAGATCCCCACCACCTGAAGGAACCGTCGATGACCACCGCACCCGTCGCCCAGCGCATCGCCGGCGCCCCCATCTCCTGGGGCGTCTGCGAGGTCCCCGGCTGGGGTCACCAGCTGACCCCGGACCTCGTCCTCGCCCAGATGCGCGAGGTCGGCCTCGCCGCCACCGAGTTCGGCCCCGACGGCTTCCTCCCCGACGCACCCGAGGCGAAGGCCGAGACGCTCGCGGCCGCCGGCCTGCGCGCGGTCGGGCAGTTCGTGCCGGTCGTCCTCCACGACACCGCGGTCGACCCCCTCCCCGCGGTCGAGGAGGCGATGACCGGCCTCGTCGCCGCGCAGGCCGGCGTCGTCGTCATCGCCGCGGCCACCGGGGCCGACGGCTACGACGAGCGCCCCGACCTCGACGACGACCAGTGGGCGACGCTCCTCGCCAACCTCGACCGGATCAGCGCCGCCGCCGCCGCGCGCGGCCTCCTCGCCGCGCTCCACCCGCACGTCGGCACGATGGTCGAGAGCGGCACCGAGACCGAGCGCGTCCTCGCCGGCAGCCGGATCGCCCTCTGCCTCGACACCGGGCACCTCCTCATCGGGGGTGGCGACCCGGTGGCGGTCGCCGCGCAGCACCCCGACCGCATCGGGCACGTGCACCTCAAGGACGTGCGCCTCGACCTCGCCGACCGCGTGCGCGCGGGGGAGCTCTCGTACACCGACGCCGTGGGCGCCGGGATGTACGTGCCGCTCGGCGAGGGCGACGTCGACGTCGCCGCCATCATCGGCTCGCTCGAGGCGGCCGGCTACGACGGCTGGTACGTCCTCGAGCAGGACACCGTCCTCTCCGGCGACCCCGACGCCACCGGGGTCGACCCCGCCGCCGACGTCCGGGCCTCGGTCGCGCACGTCGTCGGGGTCGCCGACCGGCTCGGGGACCGCCCGTGAGCGCCCCCGACCTCGTCGCGATCGGGCGCACCGGGGTCGACGTCTACCCGCTCCAGCACGGGGTGGGCCTCGAGGACGTCGAGACCTTCCAGAAGTTCCTCGGCGGCAGCGCGACCAACGTCGCCGTGGCCGCCGCCCGGCACGGGCACTCGGCCCTGCTCGTCACGAAGGTCGCGGACGACGCGTTCGGCCGCTACGTGCGTCGCGAGGCCGAGCGGCTCGGCGTCGACCCGGCCGCCATCGCCGTCCACGCGGGGGACGGGCCGCCGACGCCGGTCACCTTCTGCGAGGTGCACCCGCCGGACCACTTCCCGCTCTCGTTCTACCGCTGGCCGACCGCTCCCGACCTGCTCCTCACCGACGACGACCTGCCGCTGGACGCCGTGCGCGACGCCCGGGTCTTCTGGGCGACGGTGACCGGGCTCTCGCAGGAGCCCTCGCGCGGCGCGCACCACACCGCGTGGGCGGCGCGCGGCCGGGCCCGCCACACCGTCCTCGACCTCGACTGGCGGCCGATGTTCTGGGCCGACCCGGCCGAGGCGAGCACCGAGGTCGGCCGGGCGCTCGAGCACGTGACCGTCGCGGTCGGCAACCTCGAGGAGTGCGAGGTCGCCGTCGGTGAGACCGACCCCCACCGCGCCGCCGACGCCCTCCTCGAGCGCGGGCTCGAGCTCGCCGTCGTCAAGCAGGGGCCCCGCGGCGTCCTCGCCGCCACCCGTGACGAGCGCGTCGAGGCCGCCCCCTTCCCCGTCGAGGTCGTCAACGGGCTGGGCGCCGGCGACGCGTTCGGGGGAGCGCTCGTCCACGGGCTGCTCGAGGGCTGGGACCTGGAGCGGACCGTCCGCTTCGCCAACGTCGCCGGCGCCATCGTCGCCGGCCGGCTCGAGTGCTCGACCGCGATGCCGACGAGCGACGAGGTCGAGGCCGCGCTCGCCGGGGCCGGGAGGTGACCGCCGTGACGACCCGCCGCGTCGGACCCGCCGACCTCGCCCGCCTCACCGAGGTGCGCGCCCGCGAGCCGCAGCAGGTGGCCCGCCTGTGGGACGAGCGCCGGCTGCGCCCGCTGCTGCCCGTCGACGGCCGCCTGCTCCTCGTCGCCGCCGACCACCCCGCCCGCGGTGCGCTCGGCGTCGGCGCGGACCCGATGGCGATGGCCAGCCGCACGGACCTGCTCGACCGGCTCGTCACCGCGCTGGAGCGACCCGGCGTCGACGGCGTGCTCGGCACCCCCGACATCCTCGAGGACCTCCTGCTGCTCGGGGCGCTCGACGGCAAGGTCGTCGTCGGCTCGATGAACCGCGGTGGGCTGCAGGGCGCCTCGTGGGAGCTCGACGACCGCTTCACCGCCTACACCGCCGAGGCCGTGCGCCGGCTCGGGCTCGACGGCGGCAAGATGCTCACCCGCATCGCGCTCGAGGACGCCGGCTCGGTCCGCACCCTCGAGGCGTGTGCGCAGGCGGTCACCGACCTCGCCGACGCCGGGCTGCTCGCGATGGTCGAGCCGTTCTGGTCGGTGCGCGAGGACGGCCGCGTCCGCAACCTGCTCGACGCCGAGTCGATGGTGCGCGCCGTGCACGTCGCCTCCGGTCTCGGTGCCAGCAGCGCGCACACGTGGCTCAAGCTGCCGGTCGTCGACGACCTCGAGCGGGTCATGGACGCCACGACCCTGCCGACCCTGCTCCTCGGCGGCGACCCCGCCGGCGCGCCGGCCGAGACGTACGCGTCCTGGGGGCACGCCCTCGGGCTGCCGTCGGTCCGCGGGCTCGTCGTCGGGCGCGCGCTGCTCTACCCGCGCGAGGGCGACGTCGCCGCCGCGGTGGACGTGGCGGCCGACCTCGTCCACGGTGGAACGTCATGAGCACCGGTCGCGACAACGAGGCCTACGTCCGCCCGCTCGGCAGCGCCGTCGACGGTGACTTCGGGGTGGCCGTCACGCCGACGTCCTCCTCGCCGGTCCCGGGCTGGCGCCACACGACGCTGCGCGTCGCCACGCTCGACGGCGCTGCGGTCGAGCACGACGCCGGCGAGGAGGAGACGCTCGTCGTCCCCCTCGTCGGGTCCGTCCGGGTCGAGGTGACCGAGGCCGACGGCACGACGCACGCGGTCGACCTCGCGGGCCGCGCCTCGGTCTTCGACGGCCCCACCGACGTGGTCTACGCCGGCCGCGGCTCTCGCCTGCGGGTCACCGGCACGGCCGACGGGCCCTCCCGCGTCGCCCTCTGCGGCGCCCCGGCGACGAAGGCCGACGCCCCGAGGCCCTTCCGGCACCTGGCCGCCGCCGACGTCCCCGTCGAGCTGCGCGGCGCCGGCCGGGCCAGCCGCGAGGTGCGCAACATGGGCCTGCCCGACGTCCTCGACGCCGACTCCTTCCTCGTCTGCGAGGTCGTCACACCCGCCGGCAACTGGTCGAGCTGGCCGCCGCACAAGCACGACGTCGAGCGGCCCGGCGAGGAGACCGAGCTCGAGGAGGTCTACTACGTCGAGACCCGCTCGACCGACCCGCGCGGGACCGACCCCGTCGGCTACCTCCGGGTCTACGGCTCGAGCGACGAGCGGCCCCTCGACGTCGTCGCCGAGGTCCGCACCGGCGACGTCGTCCTCGTGCCCCACGGCTGGCACGGCCCGGCCATCGCCGCCCCCGACGCCGACCTCTACTACCTCAACGTCATGGCCGGCCCCGGCCCCGAGCGGGCCTGGCGCATCTGCGACGACCCCGCCCACGCCTGGGTGCGGGAGTCCTGGCCCGACGAGCCCTTCGACCCCCGACTTCCCCTGGGAGGCAGCCGATGACCGCGCCCGAGACCGTCCGCCTCACCGTCGCGCAGGCGGTGGTGCGCTTCCTCGCGCAGCAGTGGACCGAGCGCGACGGCGAGCGCCGGCGCCTCTTCGCCGGGTGCCTCGGCATCTTCGGCCACGGCAACGTCGCCGGCGTCGGGCAGGCCCTCCTCGAGGACGAGCTGCGCGCCGCCGAGGCCGGCGAGGAGCCCGGCCTGCGCTACGTCCTCGGTCGCAACGAGCAGGCGATGGTCCACACCGCCGTCGGCTACGCCAAGCACCGCGACCGGCTGACGACGTGGGCGGTCACCGCCTCGGTGGGCCCCGGCTCGACGAACATGCTGACCGGGGCCGCGCTCGCGACCATCAACCGCATCCCGGTGCTCCTGCTGCCCTCGGGCACCTTCGCCACGCGCGTCGCCGCCCCGGTGCTCCAGGAGCTCGAGCTGCCGTACGCCGCCGACGTCAGCGTCAACGACGCCTTCCGGCCGCTGTCGCGCTTCTACGACCAGGTCGACCGGCCCGAGCAGCTGCCCGCGGCGCTCCTCGGCGCCTGCCGCGTCCTCACCGACCCCGCCGAGACCGGCGCGGCGACCATCTCGCTGCCGCAGGACGTGCAGGCCGAGGCCTTCGACTGGCCGGTCGAGCTGTTCGCCGAGCGCGTCTGGCACGTGGCGCGGCCGCCGGCCGAGCCCTCGCGGGTCGCCGACGTCGCCGACGCGCTGCGGTCGGCGCAGCGGCCGCTCGTCGTCGCCGGCGGTGGCGTGCACTACTCCGGCGCCGAGGCCGCGCTCGCCGCCTTCGCCGAGGCCACCGGGGTGCCGGTGGCCGAGACCCAGGCGGGCAAGGGCGCTCTGCCGCACGGGCACCCGCAGCTCGTCGGGGCCGTCGGCTCCACCGGCACGACCGCGGCCAACGCGCTCGCGGCGCAGGCCGACCTCGTCATCGGCGTGGGCACCCGCTGGTCCGACTTCACGACCGCTTCGCGGACCGCGTTCGCGCGCAACGGGGTCCGGTTCGTCAGCCTCAACGTCGCCGCGTTCGACGCCGGCAAGCACAGCGGCATCCCGCTCGTCGCCGACGCGCGCTCCGGCCTCGAGGCGCTGACCGAGGCCGTCGCCGGCCACCGGGTCGACGACGCCTACGCCGACGAGGTCGCCGGGCTCTGGCGCGCCTGGGACGCGCAGGTCGACGCGACCTACGACCCGCCCGCCGAGGTCACCGACGCCCTGGCGCCCGGCCTGCTCACCCAGGGCCAGGTGCTCGGGGTCGTCAACGAGCACACCGACCCGCGCGACGTCGTCCTCTGCGCGGCCGGCTCGATGCCCGGCGACCTGCACAAGCTGTGGCGGGTGCGCGACCGCAAGGGCTACCACGTCGAGTACGGCTACTCCTGCATGGGCTACGAGATCCCCGGCGCCCTCGGCGTCGCGCTCGCCGACGACACCCGCGACGTCGTCGCGATGGTCGGCGACGGCGGCTACCTCATGATGCCGACCGAGCTCGTCGTCGCCGTCCAGGAGCGGGTCAAGCTCGTCGTCGTGCTCGTCCAGAACCACGGCTTCCACTCGATCGGGTCGCTGTCGGAGGGCCTGGGCTCGCAGCGCTTCGGGACCTCGTACGAGTACCGGGGCGCCGACGGCCGGCTCGACGGCGGTCACCTGCCGGTCGACCTCGCCGCCAACGCCCGCAGCCTCGGCGCCCACGTCATCGAGGTGCACTCGCGCGACGAGCTCGTCGCCGCCCTGGCACAGGCCAAGGCGGCTCCGCGCGACGGCGGCCCGGTCGTCATCCACGTCGAGACCGACCCGCGCGTCCACGCCCCGTCGAGCGAGTCGTGGTGGGACGTCCCCGTCGCGCAGGTCTCGTCGCTCGCGTCCACCCAGGGCGCGTCCACCGCGTACCGCGAGGCCAAGGCCGCGCAGCGCCACCACCTCGCCCCGACCCTCCCGAAGGAGACCGCCCGATGAGCCCGTCCACCGTCCGCGTCGGGGTGCTCGGCGTCGGCCTCATGGGCACCGACCACGCCGAGCGTCTCGCGGCCCGCGTGGCCGGTGCCACGCTGGCCGCCGTCGCCGACCCCGACCACGCGCGGGCCCGCGAGCTCGCCGACCGCCTCGGGGTGCGCGCCCGCGAGGACCCGCTCGACCTGGTGGCCGACGACGCCGTCGACGCCGTCGTCGTCGCCTCGCCCGGCTTCGTCCACGAGGAGCAGGTCCTCGCCTGCCTCGCGGCCGGCAAGCCGGTGCTCTGCGAGAAGCCGCTGACGATGGACGACGCGTCCTCGCTGCGGCTCGTCGAGGCGGAGGCGGCGCTCGGGCGGCGCCTCGTCACCGTCGGGTTCATGCGGCGATTCGACCCCGAGTACGCCCAGGTGCGCTCGCTCCTGGCGGCCGGCGACCGCGGGCGGCTGCTCGTCCTGCACAACGTCCACCGCAACCGGTCGGTCCCCAACGCCGACTTTCGCTCCGAGATGATCGTGCGCGACAGCCTCGTCCACGAGGTCGACTCCTCGCGCTTCCTCTTCGACGACGAGATCGTCGAGGTCACGGTCCTCGCGCCGGCCCCGACGTCGCACGCCGCACAGGGCGTCCTCGACCCGCAGGTCGCCCTGTTCCGGATGGCCGGCGGCGGGCTCGTCACCAACGAGGTGTTCGTCAACAGCCAGGTCGGCTACGAGGTGCGCTTCGAGGCGGTGGCCGAGCGCGGCTCGCTCACCGCGGGGCTGCACTCGACCGCGCTGCTCGGCACGAGCGCGGCCGGGGGCGAGGGGGCGTGGGGCGGTGTCGTCCCGGCCGACTACCGGACCCGGTTCGCCCGCGCCTACGACCTCGAGGTCCAGGCCTGGGTCGACGGCATCCGTTCGGGCACCGGCGCGGTCGGCGCCTCGGCGTGGGACGGCTACGCCGCGACCGCCGTCAGCACCGCCGGGATGGTCTCGCTCGCGTCCGGTGCGCCGGTCGCCGTCACGCTGGCCGAGCGGCCGGCGCTCTACGCCTCGGCTGCTGATCCCGTCGCCGTTCCGTGACGCGGACGCGGACTCCACATCCGCGGCCGCACCTGACACACTGAATCCACCACTGACACGGACAAGGACCGATACCCGTGAGCTCGACCCCCACCCGCATCACCCACCTCGTCGCCGGCACCCCGTGGGAGGGCACCGCCGAGCGCACGAGCCCCGTCTACAACCCGGCCACCGGGGCGCAGACCGGCGTCCTCGACCTCGCCTCGGCGCAGGTCGTCGGTGACGTCGTCGGCCGCGCGAAGCAGGCCTGGCTCGACGAGTGGCGCGACGCCTCGCTCGCCAAGCGCACGCAGGTCCTGTTCAAGTTCCGCCAGCTGCTCGACGAGCGCAAGGAGGACATCGCCGCGCTCATCACCGCCGAGCACGGCAAGGTCCTCTCCGACGCGGTCGGCGAGGTGACCCGCGGCCTCGAGGTCGCCGAGTTCGCCTGCGGCATCCCGCACCTCATGAAGGGCGGCTTCACCGAGAACGCCTCGACGAAGGTCGACGTCTACTCCATCCGGCAGAGCCTCGGCGTCGTCGCCGTCATCAGCCCGTTCAACTTCCCGGCGATGGTGCCGCTGTGGTTCGTGCCCGTCGCCATCGCCTGCGGCAACGCGGTCGTCATCAAGCCCTCCGAGAAGGACCCGTCGGCGGTCAACGCCGTCGCGGCCCTCTGGAAGGAGGCCGGCCTGCCCGACGGCGTGCTCAACGTCGTCCACGGCGACAAGGAGGCCGTCGACGCGCTGCTGACCCACCCGGACGTGCGCGCCGTCTCGTTCGTCGGCTCGACCCCGATCGCGAAGTACGTCTACGAGACCGGGACCGCGCACGGCAAGCGCGTCCAGGCCCTCGGCGGCGCGAAGAACCACATGGTCGTCCTGCCCGACGCCGACCTCGACCTCGCCGCCGACGCCGCCGTCAACGCGGGCTTCGGCTCGGCCGGCGAGCGCTGCATGGCCATCTCGGCCCTCGTCGCGCTCGAGCCGATCGCCGACGAGCTCGTCGGGAAGATCAAGGACCGGATGGGCAAGCTCGTCACCGGCGACGGCACGCGCGGCTGCGACATGGGCCCGCTCGTGACCAAGCAGCACCGCGACAAGGTGGCCTCCTACCTCGACGCCGGCGTCGAGGTGGGCGCGACGCTCGTCGTCGACGGGCGCGAGGGCGACGTCGACGCCGACGGCGACGGGTTCTTCCTGCGCCCCACGCTCTTCGACGACGTGACCCCCGAGATGTCGGTCTACACCGACGAGATCTTCGGACCGGTTCTGTCGATCGTGCGCGCGAAGAGCTACGACGAGGCCATCGAGCTGATCAACGCCAACCAGTACGGCAACGGCACGGCGATCTTCACCAACGACGGCGGCGCGGCCCGGCGCTTCCAGCACGAGGTCGAGGTCGGGATGATCGGCATCAACGTGCCGATCCCCGTGCCGATGGCGTACTACTCCTTCGGCGGGTGGAAGAGCAGCCTCTTCGGCGACACCCACGCCCACGGCATGGAGGGCGTGCACTTCTTCACCCGCGGCAAGGTCGTCACCTCGCGCTGGCTCGACCCGAGCCACGGCGGCATCGAGCTCGGCTTCCCCCAGAACGTCTGACGGCGCGGCTGCCGGGGCGCCGAGACCCCGGTTCGTCCACGAGACCCCGGCTCCGAGCCGGGGTCTCGTGGACATGTCGGGGTGACCCCGAAATGTGGAGGCGCGAGGGGGTGTGGGGTGGCTGGGGCGCGTGGGGCGTGGGTGCATCGTTGTCACTTCGTGACGCCCTCGGGGCCGCTGCCGTGTGGCCCGATCGCGACGGCTGCTCCATCATGAGGGACGGCGCGTGACCTCTGCGCGCGTCACCGGGGACGAGGACGGACGACACATGAGCACGCGCAGGACCCTGCTGCTGACCGCCGCCGTGGCGGTCCCGCTGGCGCTGGGGGGCGTCGGCACCGCCTACGCTGCGCACTACCAGGACCGCGCGCTCCCCGGCAGCACCGTCGCGGGCGTCGACGTCACCGGGATGACCCGCGCCGAGCTGACCGCCGCCGTCCGGCAGCGGGCCGAGGCGCTGCGCGTCACCGTCGACGCCGACGGCACCACCCGGTCCGTCGACCCGGCCGACGTCGGCTACCGGGTCGACGTCGACGCCACCGTCGACGCCGTGCTCGCCGCCGACCACCGCACCTGGTCCTCCTACGCGCGCTCGCTCGTGTCGCACCACGATGTCGCCGCCGTCGTGACGACCGACGACGCGGCCGTGCAGCGCGCCGTCGCCGGGCTCGTCGGCGAGGCCGGCGAGAAGGGGCGCGACGCGCAGGTGCGCCTCGCGTCGAGCAAGAAGTCCTTCACCGTCGTTCCCGCGGTCCCCGGCCGCACCGTCGACCCGGCCAGCTTCCAGGACGTCCTCGAGCGTGCCGCCCGCGCGATGGAGCCCGCGACCGCCCACGTCGACCTCGTCGAGCGCACGCCGGCCGTGACGACGGCCGAGGCCGAGAAGGCCGCGGCCGCGGCGAACGCCGTCGTGCGCACACCGGTGAGCATCAGCGACGGGTCCGAGAAGCACGCGCCCTCCGCAGCGCGCAAGGCGTCGTGGGTCACCGTCCCCACCACCTCCGACGGCATCGGCGCACCCGAGGTCGACGCCGCGAAGGTCCGGGCCTGGGTCGACTCGGTCGCCGCCGACGCCGAGCGCTCGCCGACGACCGGCCTGCGGTACGTCGACGCCGACGGCGCGGTCCGCCGGGTCGTCACCGAGGCGGTCGACGGCCGGACCGCCAAGGACACCGGCGCGCTCGCCGAGAAGGTCCTCGCGGCGCTGGGCGCCCACGAGAAGTACGCCGGCAAGCTCGGGTACACGACCGTCCCCGCCACGTGGGAGCAGCGCACCGTCGCTCCCGGCGCGGAGCACCTGGCCTACCCGGCCGCGGTCGGCGAGAAGTGGATCGACGTCAACCTGAGCCGCCACACGATGACCGCCTACGTCGGCGCGAAGGTCGTCTACGGGCCGGTGTCGATGGTCAACGGCGCGAGCGCGACGCCGACCGTCGTCGGCACCTTCCAGGTGTACCTGAAGAACCCGCTGATGACGATGCGGGGCGCCAACGCCGACGGGTCGAACTACGAGACTCCCGACGTCCCGTGGACCTCGTTCTTCCACCGCGGCTACGCGCTGCACGGTGCGCCGTGGCGTGACTCCTTCGGGTACGCCGCGTCGCACGGCTGCATCAACCTGCCGGTGCCGGTCGCCAAGTGGGTCTACGACTTCGCCACCGTCGGCACGACCGTCACCACCCACTTCTGACCGGACCCGACCGGACCCGACCGGACCTGACCGGCCGGCGCCCCGGCCCGCCCGCGTCAGAGCAGCAGCGCGGCGGCCGCCACCGCCGAGGCCACGAGCACGGCCACGTCGAAGGTGCGCTGGCCGATGCGCCGCACCGTCGCGTAGCCGAGCAGCCCGCCGACGAGCACGAGCGGCGCGAGGAGCGCGGCGCGGCCGACGTCGGCCGGGTGCAGCAGCCCGAGCCCGACCGAGAACGGCACCTTGACGAGGTTGACGATGAGGAAGAACCAGGCGTTGGTCCCGACGAAGCGCCGCTTGTCGATGCCCGAGGCCGACAGGTAGAGCGTCATGACGGCCCCCGCCGCATTGGCCGTCATCGTCGCGAAGCCGACCCCCGTCCCCGCGGCCCAGGCGACCGGGCGCCGCTCGTGGACGTCGCTGCCACCGCCGTCGCTGCGCCGCTTGACCCACAGCTGGAGCAGGACGAGCACGAGGAGGATGGCGCCGATGCTGCGGCGCAGCGTCGTGTCGTCGACGACGCCGAGGAACAGCGACCCGAGCACCAGGCCGGGCAGAACGGCCGGCAGGAGCCGGCGGATGAGCGACCAGTCGGCGTCGCGGCGGTAGTGCGCGACCGCGACGAGGTCGCCGACGACGAGCACCGCGAGGATGGCGCCCGTCGACTGCCGGGCCGGCAGCACGGTGGCGAAGATCGCGACGGCGACGACGGCCAGGCCGCCGAGCGCGGTCTTGGAGTAGCCGATGACGACCGCGGCGAGGGCCATGAGCCCGGCCGCGACCACGCCACCACCGAGCAGGTCCACCGCCCGGACGCTACCGGGCGCGGCGGCGCCGGGGTCAGCGCGTGCCGAAGTCCTGCGTCCAGTAGATGTAGTAGTCGCCGCCGCCCTGCGAGACACCCACGCCCACGGCCTTGTTGGCGCAGTTGAGGATGTTCTTGCGGTGGCCGGCGCTGTTCATCCACGCGGTGACGACGGCCTTGGGCGTGCGCTGGCCGGCGGCGATGTTCTCGGCGGAGCCGTACGCGTAGTCCTGCGCCCGGATGCGGTCCCAGGGGCTGCGGCCGTCCTTCGAGGTGTGGCTGAAGTAGTTCTTCGTGCGCATGTCGGTGCTGTGCAGGACCGCGGCGTTGCGCAGCGCGGTGCTCGTGCGCAGCGGGGCGCAGCCGACCTTGGCGCGCTGGGCGTTGACGAGCGTGATGACCTCGGTCTGCATCTGGGCGGCCGTGGCGGCGCTCGCGGGCTCGGCGGCGACGACGGCGGCCGGGGTGAGCAGCGCGGTGCAGGCGAGCGCGCGCACGAGGCGGGTACGGGTGGGGCTGGTGCTCATGGTGCTTCCTCGGGGTGGTCGCGCCGGTGGCGCGGTCGGGCCCGCAGGCCGCGCCGGGCAGGGGACGGCGCCCGGCCACCATGCCATGCGCGGGCGGTCGCCCGCGCGGCGGACGGGTGAGGGGTCGGCCGACCGGCCGACCCCTCACCCTCGCTGCGACGCCCCGCTCAGCGGCGGGTCTTCCGGCGGCGCTGCGCCTTCTTCAGCTCGAGACGGATGATGTCGCGACGGCGGCGACCCTCGACCTTGTTCGGCAGCGAGAGCTCGACGACCTTCCAGTACACCGACGCCGCCTGCTTCCAGAGGCTGCCGGTGACGTAGGGCAGGTCGTGGCGCTGCATGAGGTCGCGGATCTGCGGGGCGATCTCGGCGTACCGGTTGCTCGGCATGTCCGGGAAGAGGTGGTGCTCGATCTGGTGGCTGAGGTTGCCGGTCATCACGTGCATCGCCTTGGTGCCCGAGATGTTGCCGGAGCCGAGCATCTGGCGCAGGTACCACTCGCCACGGGTCTCGCCGTCGATCGAGGTCTTCTCGAAGGTGGAGATGCCGGGCGGGAAGTGGCCGCAGATGATGACCGTGTTGGTCCACACGTTGCGCACGAGGTTGGCCACGACGTTCGCGGTGAGCGTCGTGCGGGCCGAGCCCGTGACGGCCGAGAGCGCGGGGTGGACGAGGTAGTCCTTCGTCGCCTGGCGGCGGATCTTCGCGAGCACCTCGTCGCGGTTCTTGCGGAACTCGGCCTTGTCCTCCTCGCTGAGGCGGTGCTTCTTCGCGAGGTAGCCGCCGAGCTCGAGGTCGTAGGCGGCGATGGAGTACTCGAAGAGCAGCGCGTTGCCCACGTGCCAGATCGGCTGGAAGAGGTAGAAGAGGCTCCACTTCTGGTCCTCGTCGACCCGCAGGATGCCGTAGCCGAGGTCGTTGTCGCGGCCGAGCACGTTGGTGAAGGTGTGGTGCATCTCGTTGTGGCTGTGCTTCCACTGGCTGGCCGGCGAGGCGTTGTCCCACTCCCACGCCGTCGAGTGGATCTTCGGGTCACGCATCCAGTCCCACTGGCCGTGCATGACGTTGTGGCCGATCTCCATGTTCTCGAGGATCTTGGCGACCGAGAGGCCGGCCGTGCCGATCCACCAGGCCGGGCGGAAGCCCTTGACCTTGACGCCGCTGAAGAGCAGCGCGGCGCGCGAGCCCATCTCGAGGTAGCGCTGGACCTTGATGACCTTGCGGATGTAGGCCGCGTCGCGCTCGCCGCGGGAGTCCATGACCTCCTTGCGCAGGGCGTCGAGCTCGTGGCCGATGCCCTCGATCTGCTCGGGGGTCAGGTGCGCGGCCGGGTTGGGGCGGCCGGACTTCTTGAGGGCGGGGCGCTGGGGGCGCGGGGCGTCGGACGCGACGCGCAGGCGCGGGTTGATGCCGTGCGGCTTGCTCGAGCCGTGGGCGGGGGTGCGCTCGGGGGCGAGGGTCATGGGGTGGTCCTTCCGTGGAGGGGTCGGGAGGGCGGTCGGATGGTCAGAGGTCGAGCTCGCAGGAGCCGGCGACGGCGTTGACGCACGTCTGGACCGGCAGCGGCTCGTCGGACTCGTGGACGGTGACCTCGCCGGTGCGCAGGTCACGGATCGCGCCGGAGCGCATCGGCACGACGCAGCCGAAGCAGATGCCCATCCGGCAGCCGCTCGGCATGAGGACGCCGGCGTCCTCGCCGGCGTCGAGGATGGCCGTGGCGCCGTCGGCCTCGACGATGCGGCTGCTGCGGGCGAAGGTGACGATGCCGCCCTCACCGGGCTCGACGACGCTCGGGCGGAAGCGCTCGACGTGGAGGCGCTCGGGGACCCCGGCGTCCGCCCAGTGCTTCTCGGCGGCGTCGAGCAGCGCGGTCGGGCCGCACAGCCAGGTCTCGCGCTCGCGCCAGTCCGGGACGAGGGTGTCGAGGCGGGCGAGGTCGAGGACGCCGTGGACGTCGTCGAGGTTGAGGCTGAGGGCGAGCCGACCGGCGGCGTGGTGCCCGGCGAGCTCGCGGTGGAAGATCACGTCGCGCTCGGAGGGGGCGCAGTGGACGTGCGCGACGTCGGCGAGCTCGCCGAGGTGGTTGCGCAGCATCCCCATGACCGGCGTGATGCCGCTGCCGGCGGTGAGGAAGAGGACCTTGGCCGGCGCCGGCGTCGGGAGGGTGAAGTCACCGGTCGCCTGGTCGAGCATCACGAGGGTGCCCGGGGTGGCGTGGCGCACGAGGTGGGTGCTGACCCTGCCCTCCGGGATCGCCTTGGTCGTGATGGCGACGCACCCGGCGGGGATGCCGGCCGCGGCGGTGCCGTCGGCGCGGTGGGTCAGGCTGTAGGCGCGCCAGTGGCGGACGCCGTCGATGTCGACGCCGATCCGGATGTACTGGCCGGGCACGTGCCCGCGCCAGCCGCGGCCCGGGCGGATGATGACCGTCGCGGCGTCGTCGGTCTCGGGACGGACCTCGACGATGCGCCCGCGCAGGTCGGCGCCGGCCCGCATCGGGTCGAGGAGGTCGAGGTAGTCGGCGGGGACGAGCGGGGTGGCGAGGGCCTCGGCGACCCGGCGGGCGCCGCGGGCGAGGCCGCCCAGGGGTCCGTCGGTGTGCGCCCCGAGGCGCGGCCGCATGGCCCCGCGGGGGGTCGCTCGGTCGGTGATGGTGCTCACGTACGCCAGCGTAACCTACGCATCCGTAAGTTACGGCATCGTAGGGTCGCTTCTCAGGAAGTGATCAGCCACGCCCCGATCCGCACTGATTGCGAGTTCCGCCGCTCGACACGCCCGTCAGCGGCGCGTCGAGCGGCGGAACTCGCAAGAAGTTGGGACGGACGGCGCGACATCGGGTCGAGGTGAAACAGGACCCTGTCGTGGTCGGTTTCACCTCGAACCGCGTGGGAGCCGGTGGGTCGAGGTGAAACAGGACCTTCTCGTGGTCTGGTTTCACCTCGACCGGAGGTGCGCGACCCCCGCCGGCCGGGGCCGACGGGGGTCGTCGTGGTGTCTGTCGTCGTGGTGCCGGACGTAGTGCCGCGGGTCAGTGGTCGCCGGCCATGAGGCGGCCGATCTCCGTCCGGTCCGCGTCCTTCGCGTCCATCTCGGCGACGACCGCGCCGCCGTGGACGACGGCGATCCGGTCCGAGAGCGAGAGGATCTCGTCGAGCTCGGCCGAGACGAGGAGGACCGCGGCGCCCGCGTCCCGCGCCTCGACGATCCGCCGGTGGATGAACTCGATCGACCCGACGTCGACGCCACGCGTGGGCTGGGCCGCCATGAGCAGCGTGGGCTCGAAGGACATCTCGCGCGCGACGACGACCTTCTGCTTGTTGCCGCCCGAGAGCGACCCCGCGCTCTGCCCGACGCCGCTGGAGCGGATGTCGAACTCCTCGCGCAGCCGCTCGGCGTTCTCGCGGACGGCGTCGAACTGGCGCACGCCGCCCTTGGCGTACGGCGCCTGGTCGAACTCGTTGAGGACGAGGTTGTCGGCGATCGAGTACGACCCGACGATGCCGTGCTTCTCGCGGTCCTCCGGGACGTGGCCGATGCCGGCGTGGTGGGTCTGGTGCGGGTTCGCCCTCGTGAGGTCGAGGGAGCCCAAGGCCATCCGGCCGGAGTCGACCTTGCGCATCCCGGCGAGGGCCTCGACGAGCTCGCGCTGGCCGTTGCCCTCGACACCGGCGACGCCGACGATCTCGCCGGCGCGCACGGTCAGGCTGAAGCCGTTGACCGCCCCGAGCCCGCGGTCGTCGCGGACGCGGAGGTCCTCGACCTCGAGCACCGTCTCGCCGGGCGTGGCCGCCGCCTTGTCGATGGACAGGACGACCTCGCGGCCGACCATCATCGTCGCGAGCCCGCGGGCGTCGGTGTCCCTGGTCGCGACCTCGCCGACGACCTGGCCCTGGCGCAGGACGTAGACGCGGTCGGCGACGGCCAGCACCTCGCGCAGCTTGTGCGTGATGAAGACGATGGAGGTGCCGGAGTCGGCGAGCTCCTTCATGACGCCGAGCAGCTCGTCGGTCTCCTGCGGCGTGAGCACCGCGGTCGGCTCGTCGAGGATGAGGAGGTCGACCTTGCGCGAGAGCGCCTTGAGGATCTCGACGCGCTGCTGGGTGCCGACCGGCAGGTCCTCGACCGCGGCGTCGGGGTCGACGGCGAGGCCGTGGCGCTCCGAGAGCTCGCGGACCATCCGCCGCGCCGCCTCGAGGTCGAGCACGCCGCCGCCGCGCGTGGTCTCGTGGCCGAGGACCATGTTCTCGGCCACCGTCATGACCGGCACGAGCTGGAAGTGCTGGTGCACCATCCCGATGCCCCGCGCGATGGCGTCCTTCGGGTCCTTGATCGGCGTCGTGTCGCCCTTGACCGCGACCGTGCCGGTGTCGGGCGTGATGAGGCCGAAGATCTGGTTGACGAGGGTCGACTTGCCGGCGCCGTTCTCGCCGAGGAGCGCGACGATCTCGCCGCGCCGGACGCTCAGGCTGATGTCGCGGTTGGCCTGGACCGACCCGAAGGACTTCGAGAGCCCGTCGATGTCGAGCAGCACCTCGCCGACGTTGCCCTCGCCGAAGCCGGACTGCTCCGGCGGCAGCGCGAGGATCGCCTCGTTCGTGACGTGGGCCGCCAGGTGCTCGCGCGAGGTGTCGTGCCCGACCGGCCGCGGGGTGCCCTCGGTGGGCGTGGGGTCGCTCATCACTGGTCCTTCTTGACGTAGGGCTGCCCGGCCGCCGCCGGCCCGCGGACCCGGCCGGCGGCCAGCGCCAGGACGACGAGCGTCGCGACGTAGGGGAGGGTGCCGAGGATCTGCGGCGCGGTGATGGCGCCGACGATCCCGTGGAAGAACCCGGTGCCCTCGCCCTGGCCGAGCCCGGACTGCTGGAGCTGGCTGGCGATCGCGTTGACGAAGCCGAAGAACAGGGCCATGACGAAGGCCCGCAGCGGCCGCCACGCGCCCATGATCATGATCGCGAGGGCGAGGAAGCCGCGCCCGGCGGTGATGCCGCGCTCGAACGAGCTCGAGGCGTCCATCGACAGGTAGACCCCGGCGAGGCCGGCGAGCGAGCCGGCGAGCGTCACGTTGATGATCCGCAGCCGCTCGACGTTGATGCCGGCGGTGTCGGCGGCCGACGGGTACTCGCCGACCGCGCGGGTGCGCAGGCCCCAGCGGGTGTGGAACAGCGAGAGGTGCACGAGCACCGCGGCGGCGATGGCGACGAGCGCGATGGCGCTGCGGCCGCTGAAGAACGTCTCGCCGATGAGCGGGATGCTGCCGAGCACCGGGACGTCGACGTTGGGGATGACGCCCGGCAGGGTCTGGCCCGACTTGAGGTAGAAGGACGTGATGCCGGTGGCGATGATGTTGAGGACGACACCGGCGATGATCTGGTCCATCCGCCAGCGGACGGTCGTCCACGCGAGGAACCCGCCGGCGATGAGGCCGGTGCCGATGCCGGCGAGGACGCCGACGATCATCGAGCCGCTGTAGGCGGCTCCGAAGAAGCCGGCGAACGCGGCGAGGAGCATCTGCCCCTCGATGCCGATGTTGACGACGCCGGAGCGCTCGCCGATGACGCCGACGAGCGCGGCGAGGACGAGCGGGATCGCGTAGCCCCACGCGGCGCCGAACATCGACGGCGCGATGTCGTTCTTCGCGTAGTAGAAGACGTACGAGGCGACGAGGACGGCGGCCGCGATGGCCAGCGTCGTGCGGTTCTTCTGCACCCAGGCCATGCTCAGCTCCCCCAGCTCGTCGAGGCGACGCTCACCTTGGCGGCGCGGCTGCGGAAGAGCCACTTGCCGAGGACGGGGATCGACACCATGAGGAGGATGACGGCGAGGAGGACGTCGACGATCTCGGGCGTGATGCCGCTCGGGAGGTCGGGCGTCTGGGTCGCGAACTGCAGGCCGGCGGCGCCGGTGCGCAGGATGCCGACGAGGAACGCGGCCGGGATCGTCGCGAGCGGGTTGGCCCGGGCGAGCAGCGCGATGGTGATGCCGTCGAAGCCGAGCGTCCCGACGATGGCCGGCTCGAACCGGAACAGCGTGCCCTCGGCCTCGAGGGCGCCGCCGAGCCCGGCGAGGCCGGCGCCGAGCGCGAGCGAGAGGACGGTGATGGTCGGGATCGAGATGCCCGCGTAGCCGGCCGCGCTCTTGTTCGCACCGACGGTGTTGAGCTTGAAGCCCAGGGTGGTGCGCGTGAGCATCCACCAGCACGCGACGGCGAGGACAACGGCGACGAGGAACCCGACCGGGACGCCGCCGACGGCGCCGATCTGGCTGGACTCGGGGATCGCCTCGGTCTGCGGGATGCCGCTGGTCTTCGAGGACTCCGCCTGCAGCGGGCCGACGACGAGCCAGAAGGTGACGCCCGCGACGATGTAGTTGAGCATGATCGTCGAGATGACCTCGTGCACCCCGCGCCAGGCCTTGAGGACGCCGACGAGGACCCCGACGAGCGCGCCCGCCACGAGCCCGGCGAGCATGCCGAGGAGCGCGCCGAGCCAGCCCGCCCCGCCCGCGGCGTAGGCGACCCACGCGCCCGCGATGGCGCCGGTGGCGAACTGTCCCTGGCCGCCGATGTTGAACAGCCCCACCCGCAGCGGCAGGACGACCGCGAGCCCCGTGAGGACGAGCGGCGCCGTCTTCTGGAGCGTGCGCGTGTACGCGTCGTTCTGGAAGGCCTCCTTGAACAGCGTCGTGTACGCGTACCAGGGGTCCACGCCCTGGTAGCGGATGAGCGCCGCGCCCACGAGGAGCGAGATGAGGAGGGCGACGACGATGACGACGCCGCTCTGGTGGCTGACGAGGAACGCGAGAGCCCCGCCCCGGTCGCGCTGCTGCGGATCCTCGGCGGGCGGCGGCGGAGTCTTCTCCGCCGTGCGGGTGTCGGACATGGGTCTCCAATGACTCGGGGTGCCCACAGTGTGGCCCGAGGGCCCGGTGGGCGGAAGTGCGGGGGTGCCCGACGCGCGGGCGTGCTCTGGGCAGGTTCTGCCGAGGGCGGGGCGGCCGAGGGCGGGGGCGGCGCCGACGGCGACCGACGTGCCGAGGGGGCGGGCATCCGGTCGGGATGCCCGCCCCCTCGGGCGGGTGGTCAGCGGCGCTGACCGGTGACCGCGTCGGTCAGAGGGTGACGCCGGTCTTCAGCGTGCCGGCCTCCATCTGCTTGACGATGTCGGCGACCTTGGTCTTGACGTCCTCGGGGATCGTGGCGTCGAAGTCGTGGAACGACGACAGCCCCGCCTGGCCGAGGGTCTGGATGCCGGAGAACTCGCCGTCCTTGGCCGTCTTGATGGTGTCGGTGACACCCTTCGAGATGAGCTTCTCGGCCGAGGTGATGAGGCACGGCTGCGCGGCGGGGACGGTGTCCCACTGGTCGGTGTCGACACCGATGCAGAACTTGTCGGTGCCCGCACCGGAGGCCTTCGCGACCTCCTGGAGCGCGCCGTTGCCGGTGTTGCCGCCGGCGCCGAAGATGATGTCCGCGTTCTGCGCGAGCATCTTGCGCGCCTCGCCGCCGCCCCACACCGGGTCGTTGAACGCGTTGTCGCCGGCGGGGTGGTAGACGGTGGTGACCGAGACCGACGGGTTGGCGGCCTTGGCGCCCGCCTCGAAGCCCTTGGCGTACTTCTGGACCGGCGGGATCTCGAGGCCGAGGACCTGGCCGAGCTTGTTGGTCTTGGTCATCAGGCCCGCGAGGTAGCCCGCGCCGTAGCCGGCCTGGTCCTCGGGGAAGATCAGACCGGTGAGGTTCTTCTCGGTCGTGCCCTCGGGGTAGCCCTGGTCGACACCGATGAACTTGGTGTCGGGGGAGGCCTTGGCCGCGGCGACCGTGGCGTCGGTCATGAGGAAGCCGACCGTGACGACGACGTCGTACTTCTTGTTCGTGAACTGGGCCATGTTGGCCGCGTAGTCCTTGGCGTCCTGCGTCTCGATGTACTTGTAGAAGCCGTTGGTCTCGGCCTGAGCGGCCTTCGCGCCCTCGTGCGCCGACTGGTTGAACGACTTGTCGTCGACCTTGCCGGTGTCGGTGACCAGGCCGATGCAGAACACGTCGGCGCTCGCGCAGTTCGAGTCGTCGGTCGGGGCGCCGGCCGCGGCCGAGCCGGAGGCCGAGCTGCCGGACCCGGAGGTGCCGGTGCTGCCGCCACAGCCCGCGAGGGCCAGGGCGAGCGCCGCGGGGACCGCGACGAGGTAACGCGAAGACTTCATGGAGGATCTCCTCGAGAGGGCTGTACAGACGAGCAGATGCTACGGCCAGAAACGCCTCTCGCCGCACGCCGCCGGGCTTCGTTGCGGGGTCGTTACCAGAGGTCCCCGTCCCTCACCACCCGGGCGCGGCGGACCACCCGGCGTCGACGGTGACGGTGGTGCCCGTGATGCCGGAGGCACCCGGTGAGGCGAGGAAGGCGACGGTCGCGGCGACCTCGTCGGGGTCGACGGGCCGCCCGAGCGCCGAGGCCGCCCGCCACCGCTCGACGCCCGCGGGCCACGCCTCGGCGAGCCCGTCGCGGTCGACCAGGCCCGGCGCGACCCCGACGACGCGCACGCCGCGCGGCCCGACCTCGTGCGCCGCCGCCCCGACGAGGTGGTGCAGCGCGGCCTTCGCGACGGCGTAGGGGGCGTGGGTCGGCATCGCCCGCAGCCCCTCGATCGAGCCGACGACGACGACCGCGCCGCCGGCGCCCATCCCGGCCGCGGCCTGGCGCAGGAGCACGGCGGTCGGGCGCAGGCCGGCCCGGTGGTAGCCGTCCCACGCGGCGGCGTCGAGGTCGTCCCACGCGAGGTGGTGCTGGGGGAAGGCGTTGAGCACGACGACGTCGGGGGCGCCGAGCGCGTCGGTGCAGCGCCCGAGCAGGTCGGCGCAGGCGGCGTCGAGGTCGGCGGGGGCCTCGAGGTCGAGGTCGGCGTGGAGGGCCAGCGCCCGCCGGCCCAGCCCCTCGACGCCGGCGACGACGGCGCGTGCCCCCGCCTCGTCGCCGCGGTAGTGGACGGCGACGTCGTGCCCGGCGCTCGCGAGGGCCCGGGCCACGGCCGCGCCGAGCCCACCGCTCGCGCCGGTGACGAGCGCGGTCACCCCATCCGCCCGACCGGCTGCTCGCGGGTCAGGGTGCGGATCTCCTCGCCGAACTGCGGGTACCGCGCGACGAGGTCGTCGCGGCGGCCGAGCTCGAAGTGCTCGGGACGGAAGGCCGGGGCGCACCAGCAGGACAGGAGCGTCCACCAGCCGAGGGTCGTCGCGCCCATCCACGTGTTCCTGCGGACGAGGACCTGCGAGTGCTCGCCCCCGACGTAGTTGAGGACGCCGGAGCCACCGGGCCGCAGCCGCAGCAGCGCGGCCGGCGCGCCACCGAGCCACTGCCAGCCCTCGTCGATCGTGAGCCGGTGCATCGCCGAGAACCCGTCGGGCCGGTTGGTCAGCAGCACGGTGATCGCGTTGAGGCCCTGGGTCCGGGGGCCGGCGACGTACCAGGCGCCCTCCTCCGGGATCGGGACCATGCCGAGCCGGTCGATGACCTCCTCGGCGCTCTCGTCCGGTGGGTCGACCTGGGGGACGCCCGCCGCCGCGCTCACGAGGCCTCCGCGGCCGCCCGGGCGCTGGCCCCGACCTCGCGGGCGCGCGCGAGGAGGGCAGGAGTGTCGACGCGGGTGCTGCGCCCGTCGCGCACGACGACCTCGCCGTCGACGAGGACGTCGGTGACGTCGGCGCGACCGGCCGCGAAGACGAGGAGCGCGTGCACGTCGTGCACCGGCGTGAGGTGCGGCTTCTCGAGGTCGAGGAGGACGAGGTCGGCCCGCTTGCCGACCTCGACCGACCCGACGACGTCGCCGAGGCCGAGCGCCCGGGCCCCGTCGATGGTCGCCGCGCGCAGCACGGCGTGGGCGCTCGCGACGTCGGGACGGCCGCTCGTCAGGCGGGCCAGGAGCGCGGCCTGGCGCATCGCCTGCCACATGTCGAGGTCGTTCGAGCTCGAGCAGCCGTCGGTGCCGATGCCGAGGCGGACCCCGCTCTCGCGCACCGTCTCCCACGGCAGGGCGCCGCTGGCGAGCTTCTGGTTGGAGCCGGCGCAGTGCGCGACGGCGGCGCCCGCGGCGGCCAGGCGCTCGCGGTCGCTCGCCGAGAGGTGCACGCCGTGGCCGACGACGAGCGGGAGGTCGCCGTCGAGCCAGCCGGCCCCGGCGAGGACCTCGGTGGGGGTCGCGCCGTAGCGGGCCGCGACGTCGTCGTTCTCGGCGGCGTTCTCCGAGACGTGGGTCGTCAGCAGGGCGGGCCCGCCGTCGCGCACCTCGCGCAGCGTGGCGAGCACCTCGGCGAGGTTCTCGGGAGAGCAGGTGTACGTCGCGTGCGGCATGGCCGACACGGGCACCGCCGGGCCGCCGAGCGCCGCCATCGCCGCCGGCCAGGCGCGCATCAGGGCGAGGCGCTCCTCCCAGGCGAGGCCGTCGGGGCCGGGGCCGTCCATGAAGACCGGGCCGATGACGTGCCGGCTGCCCGCCGCGACCGCGCCCCGGTGGGCGGCCTCGTGGTGGAAGTACATGTCGAGCTGCGTGGTGCAGCCGCCGAGCAGCGACTCCAGCGCCCCGAGCGTCGCGCCGAGCTCGACGGTCGGCGGGTCCATCACCGCGCCCTCGGCCGCCCACACGCGGGTGAGGAAGCCCTGGAGGTCGACGTCCTCGGCGAGCCCGCGCAGCAGCGTCATCGGCAGGTGGGTGTGGAGGTTGACCAGGCCCGGCATCAGCAGCCGGCCGCGCGCGTTGAGGACCTCGTCGCCGTCGACCGGGCCGTCGGCCGCCGGCCGGACCTCGGTGACCGTGCCGTCCTCGACGACGACGGTCGTGTCCCGCAGGACGGTGTCGGTGTCGTCGACCGTGACGACGTACGCGGCGCGGTCGATGACCAGCCGGCTCATCCGGCGTCCTCCTCGCTGAACGTGGCCCGGGTGTGGACGAGCTCGTCGAGGACGGCGAGCACCGCGTCGCGGCTGCGGGCCAGCACCGCGTCGATCTCGGCCATGGTGATCGGCTCGTCGGCGTCGCCGACCCCGGTCGCGGGGTTGACGACGAGCGAGACCGCCGCGTAGCGCAGGCCGGCCTCGCGGGCGAGGGTGACCTCGGGGACGCCGGTCATCCCGGCGACGTCGCCGCCGGCGAGGCGGGCCAGCCGGATCTCGGCGGCGGTCTCGAAGCGCGGCCCCTCGAAGGCGGCGTAGACCCCGCCGTCGCGCATCGGCCGGCCGACCGCCGCGGCGGCGTCGAGCAGCTCGCGGCGCAGCGCCGGGTGGTAGGGCGCCGAGACGTCGACGTGGACGACGCCCTCGGGGCCCGAGCCGTCGAAGAAGGTGAGCGGCCGCTGCTTCGTGAGGTCGAGGAAGTCGTCGAGGCAGACGAGGTCGCCGGGGGCGAGGTCGGGGTCGATCGAGCCGGTGACGTTGACGGCCACGACGTCCTCGACGCCGAGGTCGGCGAGCGCGCGGATGTTCGCGCGGTAGTTGACGAGGTGCGGCGGCACCGAGTGGCCCGGGCCGTGCCGGGTGAGGAAGACGACCGGCAGCCCGTGCCAGCGGCCGCGGGTGACCCGCGCCGGGCCCCACCGGGTGTCGACGGTCTCCTCGGTGCGGTCCTCGAGGGCCTCGAGGTCGTAGAAGCCGGTCCCGGCGACGACGGCGAGGGGCGGGCGGCTCATGCTCCCGAACGCTACCGCCCGGTCACGGACGGCGGCCACGCGAGCGGTCCGGGCGGTGGCAGGATGCCGCTCCATGGGTGAGGTGGCGCTGGCGGCGACCGGTCCGGTGTCGCTCGCGGCGGGCCGGGCCCTCGCCGACGCCGGGGGCAACGCCGTCGACGTCGCCGTCGCCGCGGCGCTCGCCGCGATGGCCACCGAGCCGGGCATCGTCTCGCTCGGCGGTGGTGCCTTCGTGTCGGTCTGGGGCCCCGACGGCGAGCCCGTCCTCGTCGACGGCACGGTCGAGATGCCGGGCCGCGGCCTGTCCCGCGAGGCCTTCGGGCAGGGCGTGCGCGAGGTCCACACCGAGTACGGGGGCGGCGTGACGATGTTCGCCGGCCACGGGTCGGTGGCGACCCCGGGCGCCGCGTCGGCGTGCGAGGACGTCGTGACCCGCTTCGGGCGGGCGGGATGGTCCGACGTCGTGGCCCCGGCGGCCGCCGCCTGCCGCGACGGGTACCCGATGGGGGGCGCCGCCGCCCGCTACCTCGGCTTCGTCGCCGGCAGCCTCTTCGGGGCCGACCCCGAGGCGCACCGGGTCGTCACCCGCGACGACGGCTCGCCGCTGCGCGCCGGCGACGTCACGACGAACCCGCTGCTCGCCGACGTCCTCGACCTCGTCGGGCGCGACGGCGCCTCCGTCCTCACGACGGGCGAGGTGGGCCGGGCGATGGTCGCCGACATGGCCGCGCACGGTGGGCTCGTGACCGCCGACGACGTCGCCGCCTACCGCGTCCTCGAGCGCGACCCGGTGCGGCGCACCGTCGGCGACTGGGACCTCGCCGCGAACCCGCCTCCGTCGGTGGGCGGTCCGATGCTCGCCGTGATGCTCGGCGAGCTCGCGCGTCGCGGCTCCTACGACTGGGACGACGTGCTGGCCGTCCAGCTCGCCGTGCTGCGCTACCGGCTCGAGGTCCACGACGTCTCGCCCGACCTCGACGCCGCGGGGCACGCGCTCCTGTCCTCGGTCGACCGCCACGGCCTCGCCGGCCTGCCGACCTCGGCCTCCACCGCGCACGTCTCGGCCGTCGACGCCGACGGGCTCGCCTGCGCCGTCACGGTGTCGGCGGGCTACGGCGCCGGCATCACGGTGCCGGGCACGGGGATCCTCCTCAACAACGCGCTCGGGGAGCCGGAGCTCAACCGGCTCGGCCTCCACGCGCTGGCGCCCGGCACGCGGCTCGCGTCGAACATGGCACCGACGACCGGTCGCACCGCCGACGGCCGCGTCATCGCCGTCGGGTCCCCCGGGGCCGACCGCATCACGACCGCCCTCATGCAGGTGCTCGGCCAGGGGTGCCTCCACGGTGCGGACCTGACGACCGCCATCGAGGCGCCGAGGCTGCACGTCCGGTTCGACGCCGGCGGCCGGCCCGTCGTCGAGCACGAGTCCGACCCGGCCATCACCGCCGCGGTGCACCGGGCCGGCCTGGCGGCCACCGACCACGGCGCCCTCTCGATGTACTTCGGCGGGGTCGGGGCCGCGTACCGGCACGCCGACGGCGCCCTCAGCGCGGCGGGCGACCCGCGGCGCGAGGCCGCGGTGGCCGTCCTCGGTCACGGCTGAGCCGGCGAACGGGGCAGTCGGCCGACCCGCTCGTGACCTGCGGGTCAGCAGTTGGCAAAGAATCGCGTGGGTTGCCCTCTGCCCTATTCCCACAGCGCCGGATCCGTGGTTGCCTGTCGCCACCGTTGTTCAGACGCAGGCAGGTGCGTCGCGGGGAAGACAGGACACCGATGAGACATCCCCTCTCCCACAGGTCGGGGCGCGTCGCGCTCGCCGGCCTGGCCGCCGCAGCCCTCACCACGGGGTCGTTCGGCGCCTCGGGCGCCGTCGCGAAGGGGCCCGCTGACCCGGGTCTCCTGCGCGAGAAGGCCCCCCAGGCCACTCTCCAGAAGACCGAGGTCAAGGAGACCCCCTCGGCCACCACGACCGAGAAGAAGCTCGGCCAGCACGACGTGCAGCTGCTCGAGAAGGCGGAGGCGGCCGGCACCAAGCGGGTCACCCTCATCATGGCCGTCGACAAGGGCACGACCAAGCAGGTCGCCGCGTCCATCCGCGCCCAGGGCGGCTTCGTCGGCATGACCAACGACAAGGTCGGCTACGTGCGGGCCAGCGTCCCCACGAAGGCCGTCCCCGGTGTCGCGGCGCTCGCGAAGGTCCGCGCCGTCGACCTCGACGAGTCGGTCAAGCTCCCCACGCCGGGGACCGAGGGCAAGGCCGGCGCCGTGCGCACCCTCGCGGGGCCGGGGAAGTCCACGCCGAACGCCAACCCGTACATGCCGACCCGCGAGACCGGGTCCGTGGACTTCAAGAAGGCCAACCCGACGTGGGACGGCCGCGGCGTGACCATCGGTGTCCTCGACTCGGGTGTCGACCTCGACCACCCGGCCCTGGCCACGACCTCCACCGGCGAGCGCAAGATCGTCGACTGGGTGACGGCCACCGACCCGATCTTCGACGGTGACGCCACCTGGCGACCGATGCTGACGCAGGTCGAGGCCACCCCGTCGTTCACCCTCACGGGTGTCGGCGCCTATCGGGCGCCCAAGAGCGGCTCCTTCTACTTCAGCCGTTTCTCCGAGTCGATCACCGCGGCGAGCGAGCCCGGCGGCGACGTCAACCGCGACGGTGACACCACCGACCGGTTCGGCATCCTCTACGACGCGACGACCCACGACATCTGGGTCGACAGCAACCTCGACAACGTCTTCTCCGCCGACGAGCTCATGCGGCCGTACAACGAGAAGTACGACATCGGCCACTTCGGCGTCGACGACCCGTCGACCGACATCGTCGAGCGCATGCCGTTCGTCGTCGAGTACCGCGAGGACGTCGACATGAGCCCCTACGGCGGGCCCTACGTCGGGACGACCGCGGACTTCGTCAACATCGGCATCGTCGAGGACGCGCACGGCTCGCACGTCGCGGGGATCGCGGCCGGGCACAGCCTGTTCGGCGGCAGGATGGACGGCCAGGCGCCCGGCGCCAAGATCGTCTCCTCGCGCGCCTGCACCTGGGGCGGCGGCTGCACCAACGCGGCGCTGACCGACGGCATGGTCGACCTCGTCGCCAACCGCGGCGTCGACGTCGTCAACATGTCGATCGGTGGCCTCCCGGCCCTCAACGACGGCGCGAACGCCCGGGCGGAGCTGTACAACCGGCTCATCGACGTCTTCGGCGTCCAGCTGTTCATCTCGGCCGGCAACTCCGGCGCCGGCATCAACACCGTCGGTGACCCGTCGGTCGCGACCGACGTCGTGAGCGTCGCCTCCTCGGTCTCGAAGGAGACCTGGCTGGCCAACTACGGCTCGCAGGTGTCGAGCAAGCTCGCGCTGCACAACTACTCCTCGCGCGGCCCGCGCGAGGACGGCGGCTTCAAGCCGAACATCATGGCGCCGGGCTCGGCCATCTCGACCGTGCCCCAGTGGCTCAAGCAGCCCGACCTCGCCGAGGCCGGCTACACGCTGCCGATCGGCTACGCGATGTTCAACGGCACGTCGATGGCCTCCCCGCAGGCCGCCGGCTCCGCCGCGCTCCTGCTCTCGGCCGGCTTCCAGACCCAGACGCCGATCACCCCGAAGCAGCTGCGTGAGTCGATGTACACCAGCGCCGACTACCAGAAGAAGCTCGAGGCGGTCGGCCAGGGCACCGGCCAGACCGACGTCCCCGGTGCGTGGAACCTGCTCAAGAAGCGGTCGAACGTCCGCGGCGAGTACACCACCACGGCCCCGGTCTGCACCGCCCTCTCGGGCTTCCTCACGACCCCGAACCAGGGCACCGGCCTCTACGTCGGCTGCCCCGCCGGCCAGGGTGGCCTCAAGGTGGGCCAGACCAAGCGGTACACCGTCAAGGTCGCGCGGACGACGGGCACCTCGCAGCGGGTCAAGCACACGGTCCGCATCATCGGCAACGACGGGACCTTCTCGGCGCCGTCCTCGGTGCGCATCGGTCGCGGCGGCGAGGTCTCCATCCAGGTGACCACGAAGGTCAAGACCCGTGGGCTGCACTCGGCGATCCTCGAGATCGACGACCCGACGACCCGGCTGGTCGACCACCGCGTGATGCTCGCGGTCGTCGCCTCGACCGACGTCACGAAGCCGTCGTACTCGACGGTCACCCGCGGCACGGTCGAGCGCAACCTCTTCAAGCGGGTCTTCGTCACGGTCCCCGAGGGCGCCAAGGCGCTCCAGGTGAACCTGTCGGGCATCGCCACGAAGAGCCAGGTCCGCTGGATCGCGTTCAACCCGTACGGCGTCCCGGTCGACACCACGTCGACGCCGTTCTGCTACACGAACTACAGCGACCCGGCCACCTGCAAGCCGCAGTCCCGGGCCTACGCCAACCCGATCCCGGGCGTGTGGGAGCTGCTCGTCGAGTCGCGGCGCACCTCGCCGTTCCTCGACAACCCGTTCGTGCTGACCGCGGCCGTCCAGGGCCTCACGGTCGACCCGGAGACCCAGACCGTCGACGCCCCCGTCGGTGAGTCGACCCCGGTCTCCTGGACGGTGAAGAACGACTTCGGCACCGTGACGGTCAACCCGCGCGGCGGCTCGCTCGGCTCGGCCCACGCCGAGCGCGCGACCATCGCCGACGGCGACCAGGCCACGTACGAGGTCGTCGTGCCGGAGGGCGCGACCCGCCTCGACGCGGCGATCGGCAACACCTCGGACCTCAGCGCCGACCTGGACCTCACGGTCTTCGACGCCGACGGCAACCAGGTGGCGCAGTCGGCCGACGGTGACTCGGAGGAGGCGGTCTCGATCGCCAACCCGGCGCCCGGCACCTACACCGTCGTCATCGACGGCTACTCGGTCCCGGCGGGCACGACGGAGTACGACTACCGTGACGTGTTCTTCAGCCCGGCCCTCGGCACGCTCGACGTGCCGTCGGGCTCGGTCACCCTCGCGGGTGGGGCCTCGGTCACGGTCAACGGGGCCATCTCGCCCGACGCCGCGGCCGAGAACGGTCGTCAGCTGTTCGGGGAGATGAACCTGCTCTCCACGGAGGGTGCGGTCCTCGGGACGGGCTCGGTGCTCGTCTCGGCTCCGGCGCAGAGCTGACGCACGCGTCGCACGGAGGGCCCCGCGGGTACGTCCCGCGGGGCCCTTCCGCGTGCCGTGGGCGTGCCACCGGCCACGGCCGGTCCCGTGCGAGAGTGCCGGGGTGAGCGCGCCGCCCGAGGACACCTCCCCGTCGCAGCACCGCGAGGTCCTGCGCCTGGCCCTGCCGGCCTTCCTCGCCCTCGTCGCCGAGCCGCTCTTCCTCCTCGTCGACTCGGCCATCGTCGGGCGGCTGGGTGTCGAGCCGCTCGCCGGCCTCGGGGTCGCGAGCGCCGTGCTGCTGACCGCCGCCAACGTCTTCGTCTTCCTCGCCTACGGCACGACGAGCGTCGTCGCGCGCCGGCTCGGGGCGGGCTCGCGCGAGGGTGCGGTGTCGGCGGGGCTCGACGGCACCTGGCTCGCGGTCGGGCTCGGCGTCCCGACCGCCCTGCTCGTCGCCCTCCTCGCCCGGGACCTCTCGGGCGCCTTCGGGGCCTCCGCGGCCGTCGTCGACGAGGCCACCACCTACCTCGCGGTCTCGGCGGTCGGGCTCCCCGCGATGCTCGTCGTCCTCGCGACGACCGGGGTGCTGCGGGGCCTGCAGGACACCCGCACCCCGCTCGTCGTCGCGGTCGGTGGGTTCGGGGCCAACGCGCTGCTCAACCTCTGGTTCGTCCACGGGCTCGGCTGGGGCATCGCCGGGTCCGCGTGGGGGACCGTGCTCGCGCAGTGGGGGATGGCCCTCGCGCTCGGGTCGGTGCTCGTGCGCGAGGCCCGGCGCGCCCGCCTGCCGCTGCGGGCCCATCCCGGCCGCGTGCTCGCGGCAGCGCGCGGCGGCGTGCCCCTGCTCGTCCGCACGCTGGCGCTGCGCGCGGTGCTGCTCCTCACGACGTGGGTCGGCGCCGGCTTCGGGGACGTGCCGCTCGCGGCCTACCAGGTCACCGCGACGCTCTGGTCGTTCCTCGTCTTCGCCCTCGACGCCCTCGCCATCGCGGCGCAGGCCATCACCGGGCGCACGCTCGGTGCGGGCGACGTGGCGCGGACGCGGGCGGCGACGCGGCTCATGGTGCGTTGGGGCGTGCTCGGCGGTGTCGTGCTCGGGGTGCTGGTCCTCGCGGTCCGCCCGTGGGTGGGGGCGTGGTTCACGCCGGACCCGGCCGTGCAGGCGGCCGTCGCGGCGGGCCTGACCGTCGTCGCGCTCCAGCAGCCGCTGTCGGGGTTCGTGTTCGTCGTCGACGGCGTCCTCATCGGCGCGGGCGACGGGCGCTGGCTCGCGATGGCGATGGTCGGGACGCTCGTGGCCTACGTCCCGGTCGCCCTCGGCGTGCGGGCGGCCGCGGACTGGCTCCTCGAGGGGGGCAGCGTCCTCGGGCAGGAGCACGCCCTCATCTGGCTCTGGCTGGCCTTCACGGCGTTCATGGCGGTGCGCGGCACCCTGCTCTGGCTGCGGGTGCGCACCGACCGGTGGATGGTGACCGGCGCCCCCGCTGACCGGGCCCCCTCTTCCGCGAACGCGTGTGAACCCGCCGGGGAGGACCGGCGGTTCCACACGCGTTCGCGGACGGGACGTGGCGGAGGAGGGGGTGCGGGGGCGCTCAGGCGAGGCCGAGCGCGCGTGCCTCCTCCCACAGCTCGTCGCGGACGTCCGGGTGGGCGGCGTCGCGGATGATGTGCCGGCACTGGCCGCGCTGGTCGTACCCGAAGAGCTCCGCGGCGCCCTGCTCGGTGACGATCGCGGTCTGCTGCACGCTCGTCACGGGCTCGTCGAGGAGGGGGACGACGGTGGAGCAGTTCGCCTTCGGGTGCCACGAGCGCAGCGCGATGAACGACTGCCCGCCCGGCGAGTGCAGCGCCCCGACGACGAAGTCGGTCTGCCCGCCGAAGCCCGAGTGGATGCGCGCGTCGATGCGCGAGGCGTTGGCCTGGCCGAAGAGGTCGACCTCGAGCGCGGAGTTGACCGAGGTCATCCGGCGCTGGTGGGCGATGAGCCCGGGGTCGTTCGTCGTCTCGGTCCGGGTCATCCGCACCCGCGGGTTACCGTCGACCCAGTCGTAGAGGTCCTGGGAGCCGAACAGGAACGACGTCGTCAGCGGGTGGTCGCGGTCGAGCGCGCCGGCCCGGTCGAGGGCGACGACGCCGTCGGAGAACATCTCGGTCCACACGCGCAGGTCGCGCCGGCCGGTCAGGGCCGCGATCGTGGCGTCCGGGATGCCGCCGATGCCCGCCTGGATGGTCGCGCCGTCGGGCACCCGCGCCGCGATGCGCTCGCCGATGAGCCGGCTGTCGTCGTCGGGGACGAGCGGCTGGTGCGTCGGCAGGGGCGCCGAGACCTCGACGGCGAGGTCGACCGCCTCGACCGGGAGCAGGGCGTCGCCGCCGGTGTAGGGCATCCGGTCGTTGACGACCGCGACGACGAGACCGGAGCGGGCGCGGCAGGCGTCGATGGCCGCCGGGAGGACGTTGACCTCGATGCCGAGCGAGAGCATCCCGTCGCGCGGCGGTGCGCAGTGGACGACGACGACGTCGGGGGCGAGCGGCCCGCCGTAGAGCACGGGGACCAGCGAGAGCCGGCTCGGGACGTACGAGAGGTTCGAGTGGCGGCGCATCCCGCCGCCGACGAAGCAGGTCTCGGCGGTGACCCCGGGCCGGTCCGGGATCCCCGGTGGCGCGTTGAGGGCGTGGAGGACGTACTCCTGGCGTCCCTCGTCGAGGACCCGGACGGCCTCCCAGGGCACGGCCACGTTGCCGGAGACGACGACGCGGGGGACCCCGGGGAGGGCGGCGAGGTGGCGGCCGAGCTGGTCGAGCGTGACTGTCCGCACGACACCCATCATGGCCCGTCGCGGGCACGCGCACACGGCAGGTGAGGCTGTCCTGACCCCTTCCGGCCACGCCGTGGCGGGCCTAGCGTGGACGCCATGTGCCGCAACATCCGCCAGCTCCACAACTTCGAGCCGCCCGCGACGAGCGAGGAGGTGCGGGCCGCCGCGCTCCAGTACGTGCGCAAGGTGAGCGGGTCGACGCGGCCGTCCCAGGCCAACGAGGAGGCCTTCGCCCGGGCCGTCGACGAGGTCGCGCACGCCACCGCGCACCTGCTCGACGCGCTCGTCACGCAGGCCCCGCCCAAGGACCGCGAGGTGGAGGCGGCCAAGGCCCGCGCCCGCGCGGCGGAGCGCTACGGCCGCACCGGCTGACACCGGTGTCCGGCAGGTCGGGCGGGCCATGACGTGATGCAGATGCCTCCCGTCGCCTGTGGACCGTGACACGCCCGAAACTTTCTGTCGCGCACAGGGGGTGGACGGAGACGTCGCAGGTCAGAGCCGTGCGGTGCGGTCCGTCGGGGCGTCGTCCACAGGGTTCTCCACCGACGGTGCACAACTCCGCCCGGCGTTTTCCCCACCTCGTCCACACCCTGTCCACAGCCGTTCGGCGCCGGGGTTGGAGGTCGCCGCCCGCAGGTCCTACGGTGACTCGGACGTCCCGGTGTCGGTGCCTTCTGGTGGGGTGAGCACCAGGCCGACGGACGTCGCGCAGGCGGTCCGCTCGGGGTCGCACGGACCGGTCCAGGAAGGGGCGCACGGGTGAGCATCGCGGAGCTGAGCGAGGCCTTCTCCCCTCCCAGCGACCGCCCGGACGAGCGAGTCCCCCCGCAGGACCTCCATGCCGAGCAGTCGGTCCTCGGCTCGATGCTCCTCGACAAGGACGCCATCGCCGACTGCCTCGAGGAGGTCAAGGCCCACGACTTCTACCGGCCGGCCCACGAGGCGATCTTCGACGCCGTCCTCGACCTCTTCGGCCGCGGCGAGCCGGCCGACGCCATCACCGTCGCCGACGAGCTCTCCAAGCGCGGCGACCTCACCCGCGTCGGCGGGCAGGCGTACCTCCACCAGCTGATCCAATCGGTGCCGACCGCCGCCAACGCCGGCTACTACGCCGAGATCGTCCACGAGCGGGCCGTGCTGCGCCGCCTCGTCGAGGCCGGGACGCGCATCGTCCAGATGGGGTACGCGCAGGGCGAGGGTGACATCGACGACATCGTCAACCGCGCCCAGGCCGAGGTCTACTCGGTCGCCGAGAAGCGCGGCGGCGAGGACTACCACGCGCTCGGCGAGCTGCTCAACGAGACGATGGAGGAGATCGAGGCCGCCTCCGGTCGCACCGACGACCTCATCGGTGTCCCCACCGGGTTCATCGAGCTCGACGAGCTGACCCACGGCCTGCACCCCGGCCAGATGATCGTCGTCGCCGCGCGACCGGCCGTCGGAAAGTCGACGCTCGGCATCGACATCGTCCGGGCGGCCGCCATCAAGCACGGGATGGCCGCGGCCGTCTTCTCCCTCGAGATGAGCCGCACCGAGATCACGATGCGCATCCTCTCGGCCGAGGCGACCATCCAGCTCCAGGACCTGCGCCGCGGCCTGAAGAACCAGGAGCAGTGGACCAAGCTCGCCCGGATCATGGGCAAGATCTCGGACGCGCCGCTGTTCATCGACGACAGCCCGAACATGTCGCTCATGGAGATCCGGGCCAAGGCGCGCCGGCTCAAGCAGCAGCACAACCTCAAGCTCATCGTCATCGACTACCTCCAGCTGATGACGAGCGGCAAGAAGGTCGAGTCGCGCCAGCAGGAGGTCGCCGAGTTCTCGCGTGCGCTCAAGCTGCTCGCCAAGGAGCTCGAGGTGCCGGTCATCGCGGTCTCGCAGCTCAACCGTGGCCCCGAGCAGCGCACCGACAAGCGCCCGCAGATGTCGGACCTGCGTGAGTCGGGCTCGATCGAGCAGGACGCCGACGTCGTCATCCTCCTGCACCGCGACCGCTCGGACCCCGAGCGCGAGGGCGAGGCCGACGTCATCGTCGCCAAGCACCGCAACGGGCCGACCGCCGACATCGTCCTGGCCTTCCAGGGGCACTACTCGCGCTTCAACAACATGGCGCGCGACGGCGGCTTCTGACCCCCTCCGCGACTTCTTGCCCATCCGCCACCTGTGGGGCCGGTTTCCGGAGGTGGTGAGGTTGCGGATGGGCAATCAGTCCCCGGGTCGTGACTTCTTGCGAGTTCGGCCGGTCGACGCGCCGGTGCTGCGGCGTGTCGGCGGCGGAACTCGCAATCAGTGGGCTGGATGACGGTCGGGGGCGTCGTGAGGTCGGGGGAGCGGGCCGGCGTGGGACAGTGGGCCGCATGTCCCTGCGCCACGTCGACCGGGCCGTGGCCGGGTACACGGCCTCCCGCCCGCGGCTCGTCCCCGCGACCGAGCAGTTCGTCGCCGACGTCGCCGCGACGATCGACGAGGCCGGCATCAACTACCTGAGCGTCACCGGCCGCACGAAGTCGGTGGCCTCCTTCGCCGCCAAGGCCCGCGGGGTGCTCGCGGCCGACGGTGCGGCCGACCCGCTCGTCGCCGTGACCGACCAGGTCGGCGTCCGCGTCATCACCTACGTGCAGCGCGACATCGATGCCGTCGCCGACCTGCTCGCCGAGCACTTCACCGTCCTCGACGACCGCGACCTCGGCGTCGAGACCGCCGCCGCCGGCCGCTTCGGCTACGCGAGCCGCCACCTCCTCGTGACGCGCTCGACCGAGCCCGGCGCCGGCTACGAGCCGCTGCGGTGCGCGTCGGTCCAGCTGCGGACCGTGCTGCAGCACGCGTGGGCCGAGTTCGAGCACGACATCCGCTACAAGGGGACGGTCCCGCCCGAGCAGGTGCCCGACCTCGACCGCCGCTTCACGCTCGCGGCCGGCCTCCTCGAGCTCGCCGACCGTGAGTTCCAGACCATCCGCGACCGGCTCCAGGCGGGCTTCGGCACGAGCGGGGTCGACGCCGGCGACGAGCTCGACCCGCGGATCAGCGCCCAGGAGCTCGCGACCTTCCTCGCCGGCCGGTACTCGAGCGCGGGGTGGTCGCGCACCGACCACTACGAGTGGATCGCCGGGCTGCTCCTCGAGCTCGGCATCGCGTCCCTCGACGAGCTGAGCGAGGTCCTGCGCGACATCGACAGCGCCGCCGTCACCGCCGCCATGGACTACCGCTACCCGCCCGGGGCCGTCCGCCGGCTCGACGACGACCTCCTCGCGCGCTTCGGGGAGCGCTACCTCGCCCTCCACGGCAACGCCCACCGGCACGACGCCCTCGCGGCGCGGGCCGCTCGCCTCAGCGGGTGACGCGCTGGACCGTGCCGTCGGTGCGGCTGGCGACCCAGAGCGTGCGCGACCCCGGCGCGACGGCCACGGTGTTCGACTGCTGGACGGTCGGGTACCGGACGACCTCGCGCGGTGCCGACCCCGAGACGTCCACGCCCACGACCTCGTTGAGCGCGGTCAGGGTCACCCACACGAGGCCGCCCTCCGCGTCGGCGGCGAGGCCGTAGGGGCTGCCGGCGAGGGCCAGCGACCCGACCTGTCGCAGCGGGTCGACCGAGAACAGCAGCAGCGCGTCGCCCCGGGTGTCGGCGACGGCGACCAGCCCCGGCCGGGCGAGGATGCCGTGGGTTGGCCCCGCGCCGGCCGGCACCCGGGCGACCCGGGTCATCCGGTCGAGGTCGTAGCTCGTGAGCGACCAGTCGGCGACGTCGACGGCCAGGGCCGTGCGCCCCGTCGGCGACGACGCCGCCCGGCTGGCGCAGGTCGTCGAAGGTGTGGACGACCTGGCCGTCCCGGACGACGCTCATCGAGCCGCTGAACTCGTCGCCGACGAGGATGTCGCCGCCCTCCGCGCCCGTCGCGTCGTGGGGCACGTGGCCGACCGGGGTCGTGCGGGTGAGTCCGGTCGCGGTGTCGACCTCGACGAGCTCGTCGGCGGCCTCGTTGGCCACGAGCACCGTCCCGCCGCCCGCGGTGAGGCCGAGGTGGCGCACCGTGCCGGGGACGTCCACCGTGCGACGCACGGCGAGCGTCGTGGGGTCGAGGAGGACGAGGCGGTCGGGGCGACGGACGCCCACGGCGAGCAGGCCGCTCGCGGGGTCGAGGACGATCCCCTCGGGCGAGTAGCCGACCGGCACGACCCGGCCGGCGGGCTCCACGCTCGGCGTCGGGGCCACGGCCGGCTCGGCCCCGGGGCCGCCGCCCGCGTGGTGGTCGGCGGGGGGGTGCCGCCGGGTCATGGCCGGAGCACGCGACGATGGCGGAGACGGCACCCACCACACCCGCGCCGAGGACGAGACGGCGGCCGACGGGGCGAGGAGGGGTCACCGGCCCGAGTCTGCCCGAGGCCGGTCCCCGGACGGCTGTGCACATCCGCCGCGCCCGTCGTGCGTGCCGGCCAGCCGGGCCGGGTAGCCCTCCGGTGTCCCGTCCCCGACCCCACCGGAGGCCCTCCGTGCCCACCGCCCCCCGCGCCGTGCTCCTCGACGTCGACGGCACCCTCGTCGACACCTCCTACGCGCACACGACGTGCTGGTGGCAGGCCCTGCGCGAGCACGGGCACGTCGTGCCGATGCACCGCATCCACCGGGCCATCGGCCTCGGGTCGGACCGCATCGTCGGCCACCTCCTCGACGGGGACGACGAGGCGGTCGCCGACGAGGTCGTCGCCTCGCACGCGGCGCTGTTCGCGGCGTGGCACGAGCGGCTCGTCCCGCTGCCCGGCGCCCGCGACCTCGTGCGGCGCTGTCACGAGGCGCGGATGGTCGTCGTCCTCTCGACGTCCGCGGGCCGGACCGACCTCGACGCCCTGCGGAGCGCGCTCGACGCCGACGACTGGGTCGACGAGAGCACCACCAGCTCCGACGCCGAGCGCAGCAAGCCCGACACCGACATCCTCGACGTCGCCCTCGAGCGCATCGGGCTGGGCGCCGGGGAGGCGGTGTTCGTCGGCGACTCCGTCTGGGACGCCGAGGCCGCACGCCGCGCCGGGATGCCGTGCGTCGGCGTCGAGTGCGGGGGCACGAGCGCGGCCGAGCTGCGGGAGGCCGGCTGCGTCGACACGTACGCGGACCCGGCCGACCTGCTCCGACACTGGGAGGAGTCAGCCCTCGCCGGGGTCACCGGGGGATGACCACCCGGCCGTCCGCAGCCGCTCGAGGCCGTCGAGCAGCAGGTCGAGCGCGAAGCGGAACTCGAACTCGTCGTCGCACGAGGTCGCCCGCGGCCGGCGGGCCCTCGCGTCGAGGGCCACGGCGACGATGCCCGGGTAGTCGGCCGGGTCCGGGGCCTGCGCGGCCCGGCGGGTCGGTGCGGCGACGGACTCGTCGAAGAGCTCGGGGCTGAACCCCCAGATGCGGCTGCCGAGCGCGTGCATCCCGTGGTGGGCGAGGTCCGGGGTGAAGCCGCCGTCGAGCAGGTGGCGCGTCACGGCGTCCATGTGGCGCAGGACGGCGGGCGTGCGGCGGCTGCGGGTCTCGAGCACGCGGCGCAGCCACGGGTGGCGCTGCACGGCGGCGCGGGCCGAGAGGACGGTGGCGCGCACCGCGTCGGGCCAGTCGTCCGACGTGCGCGGCGGCGGCGAGACCGTCACCTCCCCGAGCACCTCCTCGACGACCCCGTCGAGGAGGTCCTCCTTGTCGGCGACGTGCTTGTAGAGCGCCATCGGCACGACCCCGAGCCGCTCCGCGAGGCGGCGCATGCTCACCGCCTCGATGCCCTCGGCGTCCGCGAGCGCGACGGCGTCGGCGAGCACGCGCGGACGCGACAGGGGTGTGCGCTCGGTGCCGGGCACGAGGGACTCCTCCGGGGGCTTGACGAGGTGTACGGCGTAAACCTACCGTGGTGCACCGGAGGTGTACGTCGTACACCGTCGACGCCGAGGAGATCGATGACCACGCCTCAGCCCGGCGCCCGCACCGCCGGCGCCCTCTTCCTCCTGACCCACGTGACGTCCGTCGGGGCCCTCCTGCTCTACGGGCCGGGCGGCGTCGACCCCGGGCGCGAGCTCGCCGGCCGGGGCGCGGTGCTCGCGGGCGCCGTCCTCGAGACCGTGCTCGCCGTCGCCGTCGTCGGAACCGCGCTTGCCCTCCACGGGCTCCTGCGCGACCGGGCCCCGATGGCGTCCGCGGCCTACGTCGCCCTGCGCGCGCTGGAGGCGGCCGTCATCCTCGCCGGGGTGCTCGCCGTCCTCGCGGCCGTGGCCGTTCCGGGGTCGGATGCCGCCCCGGGCGGCGGGGAGGATGCGCGGGCCGCCCTCACCGGGCTGCACGCGTGGGCGTTCGTCGTCGGGCCGGGGCTCGTCTGCCCGGTCAACACGGTCGTCCTCGCGCTGGTCCTGCACCGCGAGCGGATGGTCGCCCGCTGGATCCCGCTGGTGGGGCTCGTCGGTGGCCCGCTCATCGGTGTCGTCAACCTCGCGGTGCTGGCCGGGGTCACCGGGCCCGTGGCCCTGGCCGCGCTCCCGATCTTCGCGTGGGAGGTCTCGCTCGCCGTCCACCTGCTGGTCCGCGGCGTCCGGACGGGGGTGCCTTCGGCGGCGCTGCCCCCGCGTGAGGTGGCGGTGACCGGCTAGCCCAGGCGCGTGACCCACTCGCGCAGCAGCCAGGCGAAGCGCGCGGGGTGGTCCATCGAGGGCAGGTGCGCGGCGTCCGGCCAGTCGACGCGACCGACGTCGGGGGCGCCCGCGACGACGCGGTCCGCGGCGTCGTGCACCGTCGCGAGGTCGTGCCCACCGACGAGGACGAGCACCGGCACCTCGAGCCGCGGGAGGCGCTCGACCGCGGGCGGCTGCGGCTCGTCGACGTCGAGGTCGCCGAGCAGCGCGTCGACCTCGAAGGCGCGCCGCTGCATCGCCGCGACGGCCCGGCGCGCGGCCGGGTCGACGTCGACGTCGGTGCGTCCGGGGCCGACGAGCCATGTTCGTACGTTGAGCTCGACGGCGCCGTCCAGATCGCCGGCCGCGAGCAACTCGCGCTCGGCCTCGACGAAGGCCCGCAGGTCCTCGGTCATCGTCACGAGGAGGCTGCCGCCCGGCGGGGCGAGGACGAGCGAGCGCACGAGGTCGGGTCGCTCGAGGGCGACCTCGGCCGCGACTCCGGCGCCGAACGACGCGCCGACGAGGTGGCACGGGCCGACGGTCAGCTCGTCGAGGAGGGCCGCGACGTCGTCACGGTGGCACACGCTGCCGTCGGGTGCAGTGTCCGAGGCGCCGAAGCCGCGCAGGTCCAGCCGCACGACGTCGAGCGCGTCGGTCAGGGTGTCCCACACCGGGTCCCACATCCGCCGGTCGGCGACCCCGGCGTGCAGGAGCACGACGGTCGATGCCTCGGGCCGGCCGGCGCGCTCGTACGCGACGGACCGGTCGCTCAACGGCACGCGGGACCGGGGACGGACGTCATGCAGGCAGTCAACGCCGCAGGCAGCCGGCGCGGCAACTGCTTTACCGACGACCAGCGGCTCAGGCGGCCCGCCACGGCATCCCGGCGAGGACCTCCTCGAGCACCCCGACGCCGTGGTCGACGTCCTCCGGGGTCGTGTAGGGCGCGACCGACAGCCGGAGCACCGGGCCCTCGTCGGTGGAGGCGCACCAGAGGTCGACGCCGCGCGCGTGCATCCGGCGCAGTGCCTCCTCGGGGTCGACCGGCGGGAGGCCGACCGCGACCATCGCGGGCGCGCGCGGCGCCGGGGCGAGGACGCTCGTGCCGGGCAGCCCGAGCAGGAGGGTCTCGGCGTGCCCGGTCAGCTTCTCCCAGTGGTCGACCAGCCCGTCGTCGAGCAGGTCGCGGTGGTAGGCGAGGGCCGTGGGGGCGACGAGGTGCGCCACGACGTCGTCCGTGCCGCCCCAGGCGAACCGCTCCGGCAGCGACCCCGACTGCGAGGTCCAGCTGGTGACGACCGGGCGCAGGTCGTCCGCGGCGTCGTCGGGCACGACGAGGAAGCCCGCGCCCTTGGGCAGGTGCAGCCACTTGTGGAGGGTCAGGCAGACGAAGACCCCCGGACGCCGCACCGGAATCGTCAGCTGGCCGGCGGTGTGCGCACCGTCGACGACGGTCGCGACGCCGCGCGGCGAGAGCTCGGCGGAGAGCCGGTCGACCTCGTTGACCTGCGACCACGGCGAGGTCACGTGGCTGACGACCACCGCGCGGGTCCGCGGGCCGCAGGCCTCGAGCAGCCGCTCGACGAGCCCCTCGTGCCGACCGTCCACCACCGCGACGTCGACCCCGCGTGCGGCCAGCACGCCCATGAGCGCGACCGTCGCCTCGTACTCGCGGCTCGTCACGACGACCTGCTCGCCGGGCTGCAGGTCGAGGTGGTCGACCACCGTCTGCATCGCCGTCGTGGCGTTGCGGACGAACACGCCGCGGTCCTCGGGCACGCCGAGGTGCGCGCAGACGGCGCGGCGGCTGGCGTCGAGCTGCGGGAAGAGCCGGTGGTGGTAGAAGCCCGGGTAGTCGGCCTCGGCGTCGGCCCGGACCTCGCGGGCGGCGTCGAGCACCGTCGCGGGCGTGGCCCCGAACGAGCCGTGGTTGAGGAAGGTACGGCCGCGGGCCAGCGCGTAGTCGTCCCGTCGGTCCATGACGGACATCCTCACCCGTCCGACCCCCTCCCGGGCCTCCGAGCGCCACGGATTGCACACCGGCGGTGAGCGGAATACCCACGGCCCGCTGACCGCTGGACCCTGCATGACCGTTCCCCGCATCACGCTCAACGACGGCACGACCATCCCCCAGCTCGGCTTCGGGGTGTTCCAGATCGAGCCGTCGGACACCGCAGAGGCCGTCACGCGCGCCCTCGAGATCGGCTACCGCCACATCGACACCGCGGAGATGTACGGCAACGAGGCGGAGGTCGGCGAGGCCATCCGCACCTCCGGCATCCCGCGCGACGAGATCTACGTGACCTCCAAGCTCAACAACGGCTTCCACCGCCCGGACGACGCGAAGCGCGCCTTCGGCGAGACGATGGAGAAGCTCGGGCTCGACAAGATCGACCTCTTCCTCATCCACTGGCCGCTCCCGACGCTCTACGACGGCGACTACGTCTCGACGTGGCGCACGATGGCCTCCTTCGTCGAGGACGGGCGCGCCGCCTCCGTCGGTGTCTCGAACTTCCAGCCGGCGCACCTCGAGCGCATCGTCGCCGAGACCGGTGTGGTGCCGGCCGTCAACCAGGTCGAGGTCCACCCGTACTTCACGAACGAGGCCGTCCGTGCGGCCGGCGCCGAGCACGGCGTCGCGACCGAGGCGTGGTCGCCGATCGCGCAGGGCAAGGTCCTCGGCGACCCGGTCATCACCGAGATCGCGCAGGCCAAGGGCGTCTCCCCCGCGCAGGTCACGCTGCGCTGGCACATCGAGCGCGGTGACATCGTCTTCCCGAAGTCGGTGACCCCCGAGCGCATCCGCGAGAACTTCGAGATCTTCGGCTTCTCGCTGTCCCCGGACGAGGTCTCGCGCATCTCGGCGCTCGACCAGGGCGAGGACGGCCGCACCGGCCCCAACCCCGACGAGTTCGACTACGTCCCCGAGTGACGTCTCGCTGACCGCCCGAGGGCCCGGCTCCACCACGGAGCCGGGCCCTCGCGCGTCCCCCGGGCCCTCGCACGAGTCACCTGCGTATCGGGTGACCCGATACGACCGCGCTTCACCCGAGAACCGTTCCGGGGTGAAGCGCACCCGTATCGGGTGACCCGATACGCGTGAGGTCTGGCGCGGCGAGGCGCGTCAGGGGGAGGCCAGCAGGTCGCCGTGGAGGACGGTGAACCAGCCGTCCGGCGCGTCGGCCCAGGCCCGCCAGTCCGCCGCGACCGCCTCGAGCTCGGCCGCGGCGCAGCGCTCCTCGCGCAGCAGCTGGTCGGCCAGCCGCGACCCCGTCATCCGGTCCGCCCAGGAGCCGCCCCACCAGGCCCGGTCCTCGGGGGTCGCGAAGCACCACGTCGAGGCGGTCACGCGTGGCGCGGGGAAGCCCGCCTCCAGCGCCCAGCCGAGCAGGCGCCGACCCGCGTCGGGCTCACCGCCGTTGGCCCGGGCGGCGTCGCGGTAGAGGTCGAGCCAGCGGTCGATGCCCGCCAGCCGCGGCCACCAGGCGTAGGCGGCGTAGTCGGCGTCCCGGGCGGCGACGACCCCGTCAGGACGGCAGACGCGTCGCATCTCGCGCAGGGCCCGCACGGGGTCGGCGACGTGCTGGAGCACCTGGTGGGCGTGCACGACGTCGAACGAGCCGTCCGGGAAGGGCAGGTCGTGCACGTCGCCCACGACGAGGTCGGCCCCGACACCGCGCCGGCGCAGCTCCGCGGCGGTGAGGGCGAGAGAGGCGTCGTCCGCCTCGAGCGCCGTGACCCGGCCGGGGGCCACGAGCCCGGCGAGGTCGGCGGTGATGGTGCCCGGTCCCGAGCCGACGTCGAGCAGGCGCAGGCCCGGACGCAGCCGCGGCAGGAGGTGCGCGGCCGAGTTCTCGGCCGTGCGCCACCGGTGCGAGCGCAGGACGGGCTCGGCGTGTCCGTGCGTGTAGGGGACCATCACCCCACGGTCACTCCCGCGGGAGGCACGGGCAAGGGGGTGCTCGCGTCCCGGTCGGGCGGTGTCCACGGGGTGGTCGGTCGCCCACGAGTCAGTACCAGTGCGGGGAGCGGGCCTGCCAGGCGTTCCACGCCGCGCACGGCGAGCCGTAGGCCCGCTGGATGTAGTCCATCCCCCAGCGGACCTGCGTCGTCGGGTCGGTCAGCCAGTCCGACCCGGCGCTCGCCATCTTCCAGCTCGGCAGGGCCTGGGGAATGCCGGAGGCGCCCGACGAGGGGTTGGTCGCGCTCCAGCTCCAGCCCGACTCACCGTTCCACAGGTCGACGAGGCAGCCGTACTGGTCGCCGCCCCAGCCGTGGGCGCCGAGCAGCGAGCGGGCCGTGCGCTGGGCGCTCACCGGGGAGCCACCTCCCGCTCCGACCACCGGCGTCGAGGCGCCGCCCTGCGCGGCGCGGTCGCGGGCGGCGCGGGCCTCGCGCGCGGCCCGGCGACGGGCCTGCGCCTCCGCCCGCGCGCGGGCCCGGGCGAGCGCCTGCAGGCCGGTCGCGCGCTGGGTCGCGAGCCGGTCGGCCCGGGCGCGCAGCGCGGTGACCTGCGCGTCGAGGGCCTCGGCGCGGGCGGCGAGGGCGGCTGCGACGACGCGGGCCGTCCGACCGTTCGTCGATTTCCTCGGCCGGCAGGCCCGTCCACCAACTGACGAATGTGTCAGTTTCTGTACACCGTCGGCCTCGTGGACGTGGACGTGGACGTGGACGAGCTGACGGATGTGTCGACTCGTGCACACGGGTGCGGCCGGCAGGCGTGCAGGAGTCGACGAAAGCGTCGACTCCCGTCCGCTCACGCCGACCCGCGGCCGGGTCTCGACGTGTCGCCCGTCGACCGACACACTGGCCCGCATGGGCACCCCGTACGTCGTCACCCGCTCGACCACGACGAGCGCGCCGCCGGCGGCCGTCCACGCGCTGCTCGAGGACTTCCACGCCTGGCCGCGGTGGTCGCCGTGGGAGGAGCTCGACCCGGCGATGCGCCGCACGTACTCCGGCGCCGAGCGCGGTCCCGGCGCCCGCTACGCCTGGGACGGCAACCGCAAGGCGGGCCGCGGCACGATGGAGATCGTCGGCTCCACCCCCGAGCAGGTCGACGTCGACCTCGCGTTCGAGAAGCCCTTCCCGTCGCGCTCGCGCGTCGAGTTCGTGCTCACCCCGCAGGCCACCGGCGGGACAGGGGTCGAGTGGCGGATGCGCGGCGAGCTCTCCCCGGTCATGCGCGTGTTCTCGCTCGTGAAGTCGATGGACTCGCTCGTCGGCCCCGACATGGAGCGCGGCCTCGCCCGGCTGCGCGCCGCCGCGGAGACGCCCGCCGGCTGAGCCCCCGTCAGCCGCGCCGGCGGGAGCGTCGGGTCAGCAGGGCGTCGACACCCCAGAGCACGCTCGCCACGACGAGCCCGAAGACGAGGATGAGGACGAGTGTCGTCGCCACCGAGCCGTAGCCGAGGGCGACGACGTTGGTGAAGTCGTACGGGTAGGCGCCGACGACCGCCCCGCGCCCGAGCATCCACGCGACCCACGCGAGGGGCACGACGAGGGCGAAGGGGACGAGCCGGCCGGTCACCCAGCCCCGCGGGCCGGCGACGATCCAGACGAGGACGGTCAGCGCCGGCGTCACGACGTGGAGGATCGGGTCGGTCAGCCGCGACCAGCCGACGAAGTCGGCGGTGGGGGCGAGGAGCACCTGGTAGACGATGGCCGTGACGGTGATCATCAACAGCGCATCGAGCCGGATCACCCTCTCCAGGAGGCCCGTCCGGGTGGGGCGCAGGACGAGCAGGGTCGCCGACACCGCGACGACGACGTTGGACCAGATGGTGAAGTAGCTGAGGGTGTCGGCCAGCCGCGAGACCATGCCCGCCGCCCCGTCGGGGTGCAGGCCGTAGAGGCCGCGCGGCGGTACCGACTCGGCGTACCCGCCGGCGCCGGAGATCACGAGCGTGAGCACGAGCCCCAGCCACGCGACACCGGCGTTGAGGCCGAAGGCGGCGCGGGCCGCTCGGGACGGGGCGGGGGCTGCGACGTCGACCACGGGGCGAGTATGCCCGCGGGACAGGGCGATGCCCGCGCGGCGCGCCTCGTCAGAGCCGGTGGCGCCGGCCGCGACCAGGGAGCGTGTGCGCGGCCGCGGCGGCCAGGTCCCCGACGACGACGCACCACAGGAGCGGCACGGTCGGGACGACTCCGGGCACGAGCGCCAGGGCGACGGCCGCCACGCCGGCGCATCCCGCGACCCATCTCGTGGCCGGATGGCCGATCCGGCTGCGCGACAGCGCGACCGCCTGCGCCAACAGGCCGATCCCGAGCACCCCGGCGCCCGCCGCCCAGGCCGGTCGGGCTGCCGCGAGGTCCTGGGGGCCGAGCAGCCCCACGGCCGTGGCGGCCAGCACCAGGGCGTAGCCGAGCCGGCCGAGCAGTGCGGCGCGCGCGGCGGGTCGTGCGGCGGCCCGGGTGCGCCGCCACGCAGCGCGCGCGGCCAGGGCCTGCAGGCCGGCCACGAGGACGAAGGACGCGGCGACGTCGACCGTCGCGGTCCCGACCCGTCCGGCGGCCACCAGGGCCGGCACGGTGAGGGCGGTCGCGGCCACGACGGGGCCGAGCACCGCGAGGCCCGTCGGCGTCGCCCGGTCGGTCCCGGCGAGGACGCCGCCCCGCGCCACGGACGAGCGGGATGCGGCGGCGGGCCCCTCGACGGGGAGGGTGTCGCGCGCTGCGGTCGTGGTCATGGCTCGAGCGTGGCCCCCGCGCCGTCGGGCGTCTGTCGGGGGCGACCCTGACCCGACCCGGAGCGGAAACCCGGCACGTGCGGGGTCGTGGTGGTCCGGGAGGGGACGGGGCCGCGGAAACCCGGCACGTGCGGGGTTGTCGGGGTGCGGGAGGGGACGCGGTCGCGGAAAGCCCGCACGTGCGGGATTGTCGGGTGCGGAAGAGGACGGGACCGCGGAAACCCGGCACGTGCGGGGTTGTCGGGGTGCGGGAGGCGAGGGGGTCGCGGAAAGCCCGCACGTGCCGGGTCGGCGCTGCGCTGGTCGCGGTCGCTCGCCGCCGGTTATGGTCACGGTGACTTCCCGAGGAGGCTCCGGTGACCCACGGCCCCGGCCTGCTGACCGACCGCTACGAGCTGACGATGCTCACGGCGTTCGTCCGCGACGGCAGCGTCGACCATCCCGCGGTGTTCGAGGCGTTCGCCCGACGCCTGCCCGAGGGGCGCCGCTACGGCGTCGTCGCGGGCCTCGGCCGGCTGGCCGCGCTGGTCGAGGACTTCCGCTTCGACGCCGCGGAGGTCGCCTGGCTCGAGGCCGCCGGGGTCGTCGACGACGCGACCGCCGCCTGGCTGCGCGACTTCCGCTTCACCGGCGACGTCGACGCCTACCCCGAGGGCGACCTCTACTTCCCGGGCAGCCCGGTGCTCAGCGTCCGCGGCACGCTCGGCGAGTGCGTGATGCTCGAGACCCTCGTGCTCAGCGTCCTCAACCACGACACCGCCGTCGCGAGCGCGGCCGCCCGGATGGTCCTCGCGGCGCAGGGCCGGCCCCTCGTCGAGATGGGCAGCCGCCGGACCCACGAGGAGGCCGCCGCGGCCGCGGCCCGGGCCGCGTACCTCGCGGGGTTCGCCGCGACGAGCAACCTCGCCGCCGGCCACCGGCACGGTGTGCCGACCGTCGGGACGGCGGCCCACGCGTTCACCCTGGCGCACGCCACCGAGGCCGGGGCCTTCGCGAGCCAGGTCGCCGTCCAGGGCGTCGGCACGACGCTGCTCGTCGACACCTACGACGTCGAGCAGGGCATCCGCACCGCGATCGAGGTCGCGGGGACGGGGCTCGGGGCGGTGCGCATCGACTCCGGCGACCTCGCCGAGACCTCGGCGGCGGCGCGCGCGCTCCTCGACGACCTCGGGGCCCGCGACACCCGCATCATCGCGACGAGCGACCTCGACGAGTTCGTCCTCACCGCTCTCGCCGACGCGCCGATCGACGGCTACGGCGTGGGCACGCGCGTGGTCACCGGCTCCGGCCACCCGACCGCGAGCCTGGTCTACAAGCTCGTCGCCGTGGCGTCCGAACCCGGTGGGGCGCTGCGACCGGTCGCGAAGAAGAGCCACGACAAGATCTCCGTCGGCGGCGGCAAGACCGCCTGGCGCCGCCACGACGAGCACGGGGTGCTGCGGCGCGAGTGGTACCGCACCGACGACCACGAGGAGCCCGGCGCCACCCGCGTCCAGGTGCCCGTCCTGCGCGGCGGGCGCCCGGTGGGGGTCCCCGACCTCGACACCGTCCGCGAGCACTGCGCCGCGGCGCTGGCCACGCTGCCCCCGCAGGCCCGGTCGGTGGCCGCCGGCCGCCCGTACCTCACCGTCGAGCAGGAAGGGGAGACCGATGGCTGACGCGCTCGTCGTCGTCGACGTCCAGACCGACTTCGTGGAGGGCGGGTCCCTCGGCGTCGAGGGGGGCCACGAGGTCGCCCGCCGCATCACCGCGCACCTCGCCGCGCACGGAGACGACTACGCCGCCGTCGTCGCCTCCCGCGACTGGCACGAGCCGCACGGCACCAACGGCGGGCACTTCGCGCAGCCGGGCACCGAGCCGGACTTCGTGACGACGTGGCCGGCCCACTGCGTCTCGGGCGGCCCGGGGGCCGCCTACGCCGACGGGTTCGACACCTCCGCCGTGACCCACCACGTCCGCAAGGGCCGGGGGAGCGCCGCCTACAGCGCGTTCGAGGGCACCACCGAGGACGGCCGTCCCCTCGCCGCGCTGCTGCGCGACCTCGGCGTCACGCACCTCGACGTCACCGGCATCGCCACCGACCACTGCGTGCGGGCGACCGTCCTCGACGCGCGTCGGGAGGGGTTCTCGGTGCGGCTGCTGCCGGGGATGCACGCCGGCGTCGCCCCCGCGACGAGCGAGCGGGCCCTGGCCGAGATGGCCGCGGCCGGCGCGGAGGTGGCCCCGTGAGCGAGCACCCGCCGTTCGCCGTCACCGTCGACCTCGGCGTCTTCACCATCCGCGACGGCGTGTTCTCGGTGCTGCTCGTCGAGCGTGGCTCCGAGCCGTTCGCGGGGTCATGGGCGCTGCCCGGCGGGTTCGTCGAGGCCGACGAGGACGCCGAGACCGCCGCATGGCGCGAGCTGCGGGAGGAGACCGGCGTCGAGCGCTTCGAGGGGCACCTCGAGCAGCTGCGCACCTACTCCGCGCCCGACCGCGACCCGCGGATGCGCGTGGTGTCCGTCGCCCACGTGGCCTTCGCCCCCGACCTGCCCGCGCCGAGCCCCGGCTCGGACGCCGCGAACGCCCGCTGGTGGTCGGTCGACGACGTGCTCGACGGCGGGCCGGACGCCCCGACCCTCGCGTTCGACCACGCCGAGATCCTCCACGACGCCCGCGAGCGCGTCCGCTCCAAGCTCGAGTACACCACCCTCGCACGGGAGTTCGTGGCCGAGCCGTTCACGCTGCCCGAGCTGCGCCGCGTCTACACCGCGGTGTGGGGCGCGCCCCCGGACCTCGGCAACTTCCGTCGCAAGGTCCTCGGCACCGACGGCTTCGTCGTCCCCACCGAGGCCCACGGCGTCTCGGCCGCGGGCGGCCGGCCGGCCCTGCTCTACCGCCGGGGCGCCGCGACCGACATCCAGCCCCCGATGCTGCGCACCGCCACCCGCGGCGAGCGCTGACCCGTCGGTGGGCCACCACCACGCGCTGCCGGACGCCGCGGCCCACGGCGCGCTGCCCGACGACGCGACCCACCGCCTGCCGCCGACGCCCCTCGTGACGCGGGTCGTCGTCGTCGCCCTCGTCCTGCTCACGGCCGCCGCGACCGCGTACGGCCTCGTCGCCCTCTGGCCGCGCGGCGAGCTGCCCACGAACCCGCAGCTCGACTACGCGGTACAGGGGGCGACCTTCCCGCAGGGCAGCGTCGTCTCGCTGACCGCCCCCTGCCCCGCCGTCGCCCCCGACTCGACGGACGACGTACCGGTCGGCGACCCCGACTGCGGGCAGCTGACGGTGCGACTCGACGACGGCTCGGAGCAGACGGTGCGCATCCAGCCGGAGGTCAGCCGCTCCGGGCTGCGCGCCGGCGACACGGTGACGCTGCTGAAGCTGCCGGACGCCGCGCTCGACTCGGCGCAGGAGCAGGGGGCGATCCTCGACAGCGCGTACTCGTACGCCGGGGTCGAGCGCCAGCCGCCGCTGCTCGTCCTCGCCGCCGTCTTCGTCGTCCTCGTGCTGCTCGTCGCGCGCTGGCGGGGGCTCGCCGCGCTGGTCAGCCTCGGGGTCGGCGGGGCGATCCTCCTGTTCTTCGTGGCCCCGGCGCTGCTCGACGAGGCGAACCCGGTCGCGGTGGGGCTCACCGCCTCCGGGGCGACGATGCTCGTCGTCCTCTACCTGACGCACGGCCTGAGCCTGCGCACGTCGACCGCGCTGCTCGGGACCGTGCTCGGTCTCGGGCTGACCGCGGTCGCGGGCGTCCTCGGCTCCGACGCCGCCCGGCTGACCGGCGTCGGCGACGAGAACAGCGGTCTGCTGCAGGCGCTCGCGACCGACGTGAGGCTGCACGACCTCGTCGCGTGCGGCGTCCTCATCGCGGCGTTCGGCGTGCTCAACGACGTGACGATCAGCCAGACCTCGGCCGTCTGGGAGCTGCGCGCCGCCGACCCCCGGCGCAGCCGCCGGGCGCTGTTCGCCTCCGCGATGCGCATCGGTCGCGACCACCTCGCCTCGACCGTCTACACCATCGTGTTCGCCTACGCCGGAGCCGCGCTGCCGATCCTGCTGCTCATCGCGCTCTCCGGCCAGGGCGCCGACAAGCTGTTCCTCTCCGAGGACATCACGGCCGAGGTCGTCCGCACGCTGGCCAGCGCCGTCGGCCTGGTGCTCGCCATCCCCGCGACGACCGTCGTCGCCGTCGTCGTCGCCCCGCCGCCCCGGGTCGCGCCGGCCCCCGCGGACGCCGAGGTCGCCGCGCCCGTCTGAGTCCCGCACTGGTCGGCGGACCGGGCGGTGTGGTGGGATCGAGGTCCGGTCCGCGGGCTCGACGACGCGGCCGGGCCGCCCGTCCACCACCCGCGAGGAGCACGATGACCGACGCCAGCACGCTGGGGGTGCACTCCGAGGTCGGGCGCCTGCGCAAGGTCCTCGTCTGCCGGCCGGGCCTCGCGCACCGGCGGCTCACCCCGACCAACAGCGCCGACCTGCTCTTCGACGACGTCATGTGGGTCGGGCAGGCCGAGCGCGACCACGCCGACTTCGTCCAGAAGCTGCGCGGCCTCGGGGTCGAGGTGGTCGAGCTCCACGACGTCCTCGCCGAGACGATGGCCATCCCCGGGGCGCGCGACTGGCTGCTCGACCGCAAGATCGTCCCGAACCACGTCGGTCTCGGGCTCGTCGAGTCCACGCGGGCCTTCCTCGAGACGCTCGAGCCGGCGCGGCTGGCGGAGTTCCTCATCGGCGGGCTCGCGATCCCCGACCTCCCCGACGACTTCCGCACCCCGTTCGTCATGCTCGCGCGCGAGCAGACCGGCGCGCGCGAGTACCTGCTGCCGCCGCTGCCCAACACCCTCTACACGCGCGACACGACGTGCTGGGTGTACGGCGGGCTGACGCTCAACCCGCTCTACTGGCCGGCGCGCCAGAACGAGACGATCATCTACAAGGCGATCTACCGCTTCCACCCCGACTTCGCCGGCGCGACCGTGTGGTGGGGCGACCCCGAGACCGACTGGGGCGAGGCGACCCTCGAGGGCGGCGACGTCATGCCGGTCGGCAACGGCGTCGTCCTCGTCGGGATGAGCGAGCGCACCTCGCGCCAGGCGATCACCCAGGTGGCGGCCTCCCTCTTCGCCCAGGGCGCGGCCGAGAAGGTCGTCGTCGCCGGCCTGCCGCAGCTGCGCGCCGCCATGCACCTCGACACCGTCTTCACCTTCGCCGACCGCGACGTCGTCACCCTCTACCCGAACGTCATGGACGGGGCGCACACCTTCATCCTCCATCCCTCCGACACCGACCCCGGCGTGGAGGTCGAGGACCGCGGCGAGGGCACGTTCACCAAGGTCGTCGCCGAGGCGCTCGACCTCGACGGCCTGCGCGTCATCGAGACCGGCGGCGACGTGTACGCCTCCGAGCGCCAGCAGTGGGACAGCGGCAACAACGCCGTCGCCGTCGAGCCGGGCGTCGTCTTCACCTACGACCGGAACACGACGACCAACGCCCTGCTGCGCGACGCCGGCATCGAGGTCGTCGAGATCGTCGGGTCCGAGCTCGGCCGGGGCCGCGGCGGCGGCCACTGCATGACCTGCCCGCTCGTGCGCGACCCCGTCGAGTACTGACCCGTGCAGTCCCCGCCGCGTGACCTGCCGGACGCCGACGTCCTCGACGTCGTGCGGCGGGGCTGGGACGCGACGACCCTGTCGCTGACCCACCTCCCGGTCGGCTACGGCAGCCACCACTGGGCGGCGACGGCGGCCGGGGGACGGCGCTGGTTCGTCACCGCAGACGCGACCCCCGACGACGGGACCGTCGAGGCGCTGGCGGCCGCATACGCGGTGCCCGCGGCGGCCCGCGCCCACGGCGTCGCGGGCGCGCACGGCCCGGTCGCGGCGGCCGACGGGGCGCTGCTGCACCGTCACGGGCCGTGGTCGGTGTCGGTGCAGCCCTGGCTCGACGGCGCCGCCGGGGGCTTCTCCGACCGGTGGCCCGACGCGGGCGCCGAGGCGGTCGTGCGCCTGCTCGCCGACCTCCACGCGCTCGACGCCCCGAGCACCCCGGCCCGGCCCGAGGACCCCGCCCTGCCCGGGGTCGACGGGCTCGTGGCGGCTCTCGACCGCTGCGAGCGCGACGAGCCGCTCGCCGGAGGGCCGTTGGCCGGGGTCGTCACCGGGTTGTTGCGCCCGCACACCGCCGCCGTGCGCGAGGCGCTGCGCGAGGACGCCGCGGACCTCCCCGGCGCCACCGTCCTGACCCACGGCGAACCGCACCCGGGCAACGTCGTCCTCACCGCCGACGGCCCCGTGCTCGTCGACTGGGACACCGCGCGCCGCGCCGAGCCCGAGCGCGACCTCTGGCTCGTCGCGGCCCGCACCGACCTCGACGTCGCCGCCCTCTACGCCGACCTCACCGGCCGCACACCGTCCCCCGCCCGGATGTGCAGGCGCGAGCGCCGCTGGGCCCTCGCCGACGTCGCCGCGTACGTCGTCGACCTCGCGGCCGCGCCTGCCGAGGACGCCGACACCGCGTGGCAGCTGCGCTCGCTGCGGGGGACCCTCGAGGAGCTCGGACGCTGACGTCGGCGCAGGTCACCGGGCGACCCCGGCGCCCCGCCCCGTAGGCTCGGGCACCAGTGCTCGACCACCGGAGGGACCCCCCGATGAGCCCCGACCGCACGTTCCACCCGTCCGCGGGCCGCACCCTCGGTGTCGAGTGGGAGCTCGGCCTCGTCGACCCCGACACCCTCGACCTCGTCTCGCGCGCCCCCGAGCTCATCGCGGCCCTCGACGACGGCGGGTCGCGCAGCGGGTCGGCCTCCGCCGGACGCTCGTCCGTCACGAACGAGCTGCTGACCAACACCCTCGAGATCGTCACCGGCATCTGCGACAACGCGGCCGCGGCGGCGGAGGACCTGCAGCACGGGCTCGACCAGGTCCGTCGGGCGGCCGACGAGCGCGGCCTCGCGCTGTTCGGCGGCGGCGCGCACCCCTTCAGCAGGTGGGAGGACCAGGAGGTCTCCTCCGGCGAGCGCTACGCGACGCTCATCGACCGCACCCAGTGGTGGGGCCGGCAGATGGTCATCTACGGCGTGCACGTCCACGTCGGCATCACGTCGGCGGCCAAGGTGTGGCCGCTCGTCAACGCGCTGCTCACCTACCACCCGCACCTCACGGCGCTCTCGGCGTCGTCACCGTTCACCGGCGGCGTCGACACCGGGTACGCGAGCAACCGCACGATGCTCTTCCAGCAGCTGCCGACCGCCGGCCTGCCCTTCCAGTTCGAGTCCTGGGCGCAGTACCGGACCTACCTCCACGACGTGTTCACGACGGGGGTCGTCGACGACGTCAGCGAGCTGCGCTGGGACATCCGGCCCTCGCTCGGCCTCGGCACCATCGAGGTGCGGGCGTGCGACGGGCTGTCGAGCCCCGCCGACGTCACGGCGATCGCGGCGCTCGTGCACTGCCTCGTCGTGCACCTCGAGGACCAGCTCGACGTCGGTCGGCTGCCGGCGCCGCTGCCACCCTGGCACGTGCAGGAGAACAAGTGGCGCGCAGCGCGGTACGGGCTCGAGGCCATCGTCATCGTCGATGCGGACAGCCGCGAGGTGCCGGTCGTCGACGACGTGCTCGAGCTCCTCGAGCGGCTGCAGCCGGTGGCGCGTCGGCTCGGCTGCGTCGGCGAGCTCGCGGGCGTCGAACGGCTCGCACGCGGTGGCGGGGGCTACACGCGGATGCGCGAGGCCGTGACCGCGGCGGACGGCGACCTGCGGGCCGCCGTCCGCGCCGCGCTCGTCAGCGGCTGACGGCGTCGAGCTCGTCGGCGACCGGGGTGTCGCCGGTGTTGAACTCGACGACCGCGTGCGCCGTGCCCGGGCGCGCGAGGACCTCGGCGATGACGAGGGCGACGTCGGCGCGCGGCACCGACCCCTTGCCCGCACCGGTGCGCGAGGTCTCGATGCGGCCGGTCGACGGGTCGTCGGTCAGGGCGCTGGGGCGGACGAGGGTCCACGCGAGACCCGAGGCCTGCAGGTGCTCGTCGGCCGCGGTCTTGGCGTCCGCGTAGGCGAAGAAGGCGTCGTCCTCCGGCACACCGTGGTCCGGCCCGGCGCCGTAGTACGACACCATGACGTAGCGCTCGACGCCGGCCTCGAGGGCGGCGTCCATCGTGCGGATGGCGGCGTCGCGGTCGACGGCGTAGGTGCGCTCGGGGTCACCGCCACCGGCGCCGGCGGACCAGACGACGGCGTCGAAGCCGCGGACGAGGTCGGCGAGCTCGGGGGTCGACATCGACTGCACGTCGGCGACCTTCGCGGTGGCGCCGTCGGCCTCGACGTCGGCCGTGTGCTCGGGGTTGCGGATCACCGCGGTGACCTCGTGGGAGCGCTCGGCGAGGAGGGGGGTCAGGTGGCGGGCGACCTTGCCGTGGCCGCCGATCGTGAGGATGCGCATGTCCGGGCCAACACCCGCGTCGGGGCCGCTGTTCCGGACCTTCGACAGCCCGGCCCATCCGGGGTCGAGTGCGGAAGCGGTCGCCGGGGCAGCCACGTGCGCCCTCGACCCCGGACGGGTCCGCGCAGACCTGGGGTCGAGTGCGGAAGCGGTCGCTGGGGCAGCCACTTGCGCCCTCGACTCCGGAAGGAGAGGGGAGGAGGGTCGCGGGTCAGGCGAGGGCGGCGACGGCGGCCACGAGCCCGGCGAGCGCCGTCACGGAGCGCGCGGCGTCGACGGCGCGCAGCCGCCGGGCGAGCGCCGGGGTGCGCCCCTCGCGCCCGAGCGCCCCGTGGGTGGGGGCGGCGAGGAGCGCGGTGAGGAGGAGCACGACCCCCTGGAGGGCGACCGCCAGCAGGACCGCGGGGGTGCGCGGCCCGGCGGCGACGACCCACGCGACGGCGCCGAGCACCGCGGCGTACGTCGGGACGACGAGGACGAGGACCCGGCGCGAGTGCCGGTCGTGGGCGGCGGCGAAGCGGTCGGCCGGCTGCTCGAGGAGGGTCGGGTAGGCGAGCGTGCTGACGGCCAGCTGGAACGCCGCGTGCCACGCGGCCACCGCGGCGAGGGCGACGAGCGGGGTCACCACCCGGTGGTCCGCAGCCGGCGGGGCATCCCGAACGCGGTCCGTGTGCCGGCCGAGTGCAGGACGCTGTCGGGCGGGCGCGCGGCGAGGTCGGCGAACCCGGCGGCCCCGAGCAGCTCGTCGTCGAGGTCGAGCAGCTCGGCCCGGCGCAGCGGCCACGGCGGGTGCTCGTTGGGGACCCACGCCGTCCGCCCGGCGACGCGCGTGTGCAGGCCGAAGCGTGCGGTGACGAACTCGGACACCGGGTCCGGCTCGGGCAGCTCCTCGCCGACGCGGACCCGCATCGTCGAGCGGGCGCCGCGTGGGCCGGGCAGCCGCCGCGTCGAGGTGTAGTGGACCTCGTCGCCGGAGCGCTCCATCCGCATCCGGGCCCACGTGTACGGCGTACCGAAGACGACGCGGGCGCCGACGGCGACGAGGGTGCGCTCGCACTCCAGCGACCCGAAGACCACGCCGTGCCGACCCTCGTCGTCGACGGAGTAGAAGCGGACGTTGGTCTCGAGGAAGTCGCCGAGCCACGGCACCGCCGGCCCGCGGCCGAAGCCGGCCCGGTGCATCCGGAAGGGGATGAGCCCGACGTACGTCACGCCGTCGAGGACGTCGGGGCGGGCACCGGCCGGCAGGAGCGGGGCGACGCGCTCGGGCTCCACCGCCCAGTGGACGAACGTGATGTCGCGCCACTGCTGGCGCATCGTCCGCGGGCCCGTCAGCGGGGGAGCCTCGACCCGTGCCTGCATGCTCCGAGTGTCGGTCGCGCGCAGGCCCGTCGGGCGGCTCGGTGGCACCGGCCGCCGGCCGCCGTCGAAGGAGCCGGCCGGCGTCAGTGCAGGCGGGAGCGCCGGCGACGCAGCTCGCGGACGACCGCCGCCTGCCGCCGGACGACGCGCAGGTCGCGCTCCGAGAGGCCGTGGCCGGCCCGGCCGCGCAGCGCGTCCTCGGTCGAGGCGAGCTCCGCGATGAGGTCGCGGACCGACGCGGTCGTGGGGGCGGTGGTCGGGAGCGGCGCCGTCGTCGTCATGCCTCCACCCTCGGGTGGGTGCCTCGGGACGGCCTCGGCCCCGACTGTGGGGTCGCTGTCAGGGCCGCGTCGGGCATCACCGGGAGGCGACGGGCAGGCCTCAGGCCGAGGTGCGGTCCTCGTCGGCCACGGTGTGCCGCTCGCGGTGGCGGGCGTCGAGGTACTCGGCCAGGCGCCGGTCGGCGTCGTCGCCGAAGAGGATCCGGGCGACCTCGCGCAGCCCCTCGGAGCCCTCGATGTCCTCGTCGCGCACGACGAGGTCGATCTTGGAGCGGCGGCGCATGAAGTCGTCGAGCGTGACGACCATCTCGTGCTGCGCGGCGGTGTAGAGCTCGGCGCGCAGGTAGTCGGCCGAGCCCATGACGTCCTCGCCCATCGACGGGTCGGCGCGGATGGCCTCGAGCAGGTCGAAGGCGCGCCGGCCGTAGCGGCGCCACAGCCGGTCGGTCAGCGGCTCGGTGTCGGGCTTGGTCCGCAGCGCGTCGAGGCGCATCAGCCGGGCCTGCCGGTAGAACTCGGCGCGGGTCTGCGCGGCGGGCTCGCCGTACCAGTTGCCGAGGTCCTTCTCGAGCGGGATGCCGAGACGCACGACCTCCTCCGCGACCTCCTCGCCGACGTTGAGGCAGTCCGTCAGCTTGCCGCCGAGGACCGTGACGACGCGCTGGTGGTCGTCGCGCTCGATCTCGTGCTTGCGCGACAGCGAGGTCCAGTCGGCCTGGTCCTGGTCGCCCGCGCCGCGGCTGACGACGAGGGGGCGCACGCCGCAGCGCTCGGCGATGACGTCGTCGGCGGTCAGCGGCTGCGCGAGGTCGAGGCGCTTGTTGATCTGCTCGAGGAGGAACTCGCGGTCCTCGTCGGTCACCTCGGTGTACGGGCTGTCGACCCGGGTGTCGGTCGTGCCGATGACCGAGCGGCGGCCCATCGGGATGACGTAGAAGAGGCGCTGGGTGTCGTCGAAGAACGCCAGCACGCGGTCGTGCTTGGTCGTCGTCAGGCGGGGGACGACGAGGTGGATGCCCTTGGAGTAGACGATCCGGTGCTCGGTGCGCAGGTCCCAGGACTCGTTGATCTCGTCGACGAACGGGCCGGCGGCGTTGACGACGACCCGCGCGGCGGTCGTCACCTCACGGCCGGTGTCGGTGTCGCGCAGGCGGCAGACCCAGCGGTCGCCGATGCGCTCGGCCGAGACGAGCTCGACGTAGTTGGCGACGGAGGCGCCGGCCTCGAGGGCGGAGCGGACGAAGGAGAAGACGAACCGGCTGTCGTTGTCGACGAGGAAGGCGTCGCGGTACTCGATGGCGCCGCGGACGTCGGTCGTGTCGATGGCCGGCTCCTGCTCCTTGACGTCGTCGGCGTCGTAGAGGTGCGGGCGCTTGGTGCCGAAGAGGCCGATGCCCCAGTAGGCCGTGGCCCCGAGGCCGGCGAACCACGGTGCGTACGGCGAACCGTGGTCGAGCGCCGCGAGGAAGCCGATCTCGCGGATGTTGTCGGGGTAGGCCTTCATCAGCCGGTTGCGGCTGCGGCACAGGCCGAAGACGAGCGGCAGCTCGTAGTTCTCGAGGTACTTGAAGCCGCCCCACACGAGGTTGGAGGACTCCTGGCTGACGAAGCCGCCGAAGTCGCCCCGGTCGATGAGCGCGACGGAGGCCCCACGGCCGGCCAGCGCCGCCGCGGAGACGGCGCCGTTGATGCCGGCGCCGACGACGAGGACGTCGAACAGGCCGCCGTCGATCCGCTCGATGTTCGCCGATCGCAGGCTCATGACCCCAGCGTAGGCGTCCCGCGGCGCGCACCGGCGCGGAGGTGGCGGGGCTGGACAGCGCCCGCCCCGCCCCGGCCCAACTCGCAATCAGTGGGGAGGTGCGGGGGTCAGCCGGCGCGGGGGTCGTCGAGGACGTCGCGCCAGGAGTGCTGCGGCTCGTAGCCGAGGAGGCGCTTGGCCTTGTCGATGCAGAAGAAGGTCTCGTGCTCGCCCATCTCGCGGCGGACCTCGACCCCGTCGTAGAACTGCTCGACGAGCTCGGCCGTCGTCGCGGCGACGGAGTGGTCGGCGTTGGCGATGTTGAAGACCTCGAAGCCGAGGCCGTCGGTGGCCAGGCAGCGGTCGATCGCCTGCGCGAGGTCGCGGACGTCGATGTAGGCGAAGATGTTGCGCCGCCGCTGGGCCGGGTCCTCGAGGAAGCCGGGGAACCGCTCCGCGTACTCGTGCGGCTCGATGACGTTGTTGATCCGCAGCCCGTAGACGTCGGCCCCGGTGCGGCGCTGCAGCGAGCGCGCCGTCGTCTCGTTGACGACCTTCGAGGTCGCGTAGGCGTCCTCGGGCACGGTCGGGTGCTCCTCGTCGACCGGCAGGTACTCGGGCTTGCGCTCGCCGCGCGCGAAGCAGATGCCGTAGGTGGTCTCGGACGAGGCGAAGACGACCTTGCGGATGCCGAGGATCGCGGCGGCCTCGAGGGCGTTCCACGTCGAGAGGACGTTGTTCGCGTAGGTCTCGTTGTCGGCCTTGAGCAGGATGGCGGGGACCGCGGCCAGGTGGACGATCGCGTCGTACGCCCGCTCCTGCGGCTCGTCGAGCTCGTCGAAGGAGGCGGGCATCCGCAGCGTGGAGAGCAGCTGCCCGAGGTCGGTCAGCTCGACGTCGAGGTCGGTGACGCCGTCGAGGCCGAGCGGGGCGCGGTCGAGGTTGGTGACGGTGTGGCCGTGCTCGACGAGGTACGGGACGACGTGGCGGCCGGCCTTGCCGCTGCCACCGGTGAGGAGGATGCGCATCCCGTCATCCTCACACCCCGACCGACGGGTTCGGCCCGCGTGCGCAGCCCGACCCGCTCCCGCCGCGAACGTGTGTCAAACCGCCGGGGAAGACCGGCGGTTTCACACGCGATCGCGAAAGGCGGGAGGGTCAGAGGGTGAAGGAGACGCCCGTCAGGTCCTCGGAGCGGTCGAAGAGGGTGCGGCCGAGGGTCGCGTCCTGCGCCCAGCGCGAGCGGCGGGCCTCGCCGACCGGCCCGCGGGTCTCGCCGATGCCGGTGGGGCCGGAGTAGGTGCCCCCGCCGGCGACCGTCGCGGCGTACAGCGGGCCCTCGGCGCCCTTCTCGGGGCCGGGGAAGAGCAGCCTGACGCCGAGCTGGCCGATCGTGCCGACGACGGGGATGGCCCCCATGCCGTCCTTGCTCGCGACGAGGTTGGTCGCGGAGACGCCGGGGTGGGCGGCGTTCGAGGTGAGCGCGACGCCGGCGGCGCGGGCGCGTCGCTCGAGCTCGTCGGCGAAGAGGAGGTTGGCCAGCTTGGAGCGGCCGTAGGTCGTCTGCGGGTCGTAGCCCTCGCGCGGGTTGCCCTCGCAGACCGCGCCGTCGCCCCGGTGGTGGGCGATCGAGGCCACGGTCGTCACCCGCGCGGCGGGCGCCTCGAGCAGGTGCGGCAGGAGGAGGCCCGTCAGCGCGAAGTGGCCGAGGTGGTTGGTGCCGAACTGCAGCTCGAAGCCGTCCTCGGTCTCGCGGTACCGGGGCGGGGTCATGACGCCGGCGTTGTTGAGCAGCAGGTCGAGCGGTCCGTCCCATCCCTCGGCGAACTCGCGGACAGACGCCTGCGAGGCGAGGTCGAGCCGGCGCACCGAGACCGCGCCGGGGGCGCCGGTGCGCCGGATGCGCTCGGCCGCCTGCTCGCCGGCCTGCGTGTTGCGCACGGCGAGGACGACGTCGGCGCCGTGCCGGGCGAGCTCGCGCGCCTCGACCAGCCCGATGCCGGAGTTCGCCCCGGTGACGACAGCGCGGCGTCCGGTGAGGTCGGGGATCTGCTCGAAGGTCCAGCGGCTCATGCGTGCTCCTCGGTGGTCGGCTCTCGGGGGGTCAGCGCGCGGGGCGCCGGCGGGGTTCCGCCGCCGGCGCCCCGCGGCGGGGTCAGCGGCGGCGCAGCTCGACGACGGGGATGACGCGCGTCGTCTTCTGCTCGTAGGACCGGAAGCCCTCGGACATCGCGGTGAAGCGGGCCCACGCGGCGTCGCGCTCCTCCGGCGGCAGCACCCGCGCGGTCACCGGCACCGTGCCGTCGTCCGGCGTCTCGATCTCGGTCTCCGGGTGGGCGCGCAGGTTGTGGAACCAGTCGGGGTTGTCCGGGGCGCCGGCCTTGGAGGCGGCGACGAGCCAGACGTCCTCCCCGTCACGGACGGTGGCGAGGGGCGAGACGCGCGCGAAGCCGGTGCGCGCCCCCACGTGGTGCAGCAGGACGAGGCCGCGGCCGAAGCCCATGGTTCGCACCGTGCCGCCGTTGCTGCGGAACTCGTCGATGATGCTCTGGTTCCAGTCGGCCACGATGGCCACCTCCTGCTGCGTCCGGGGCGGCGTACGCCCACGTGTCCGAGGCGATCAGCGACGCTGCGCGCGAGGCTATTCCGCGGGGCTCTTGGCGGCCTCGCGCTCCGCGCTGTTGCGCAGGATGCAGAACTCGTTGCCCTCCGGGTCGGCGAGGACGACCCAGCCGGTGCCCGGACCGTACTTGCCGCGCAGGTCGGCGACCTCCGTGGCACCGTGCGCGAGCAGGCGCGCGAGCTCGTCGTCGCGGCTGCCCTCGACCGGCTCGAGGTCGAGGTGGATGCGGTTCTTGACCGTCTTCTCCTCGGGGACCTCGATGAAGAGGATGCGGTGGGTGCGGTCGCGGCTGACGAGCATGCACTCCTCGTGGCCCGGCTCGTTGGGGTCGTCGGGCAGGTCGGTGTAGTCGAGGACGCCCTTCCACCACTCGGAGAGCTCGTAGGCGTTGCGGCAGTCGACGGAGGTGTGGGAGACGCGCGCGGTCATGCCGTCACCCTCCCACCGGCGGCGGGGGCGGGCCAACCGGGTTGCCGGCCGGGGTGACGGAGGTCAGACGTGGATGGCCGCCGGGATGCCGTCCGAGAAGACCTCCGGCGGGTCCGGGAGGCGCTCGGACTCGCCGGCCGCGTGACGGGCGGCGGTCCACGCGACGGCGCACGCGTCGAGGACGTCGTCGGCGGCGTAGCCGCGCCCCTCGAGCACCGACGGCCGGGCGATGCCGGCGGCCGCGAGCGCGTCGAGGCGGGCCCGGCGTCCCTCGTCGGTCTTCTTGTTGGGCCGCAGGGGGGCGCCGCGCATCCGGGCGAAGCAGACCTCCGGATGGACCTCGAGCACCTCGACGGTGGGTCGCGAGCGGACCCACGCGTCGACCTCGAGGATCTTCGCGCGCAGGGCGAAGGCCTGCGCCCCGACGCCCTGCCCGCTGAGCGCGCGGTTGACGGTGTCCGCGGCGGCGCGGTCGGGAGCGCCGTAGGCCTCGCGGGTCAGCGTGGTGAACACCGACGACGCCTTGCCCGGCAGCGCGTGGCGGGCCAGGGCGTCCGCGGCCCGGGTCGTGCTGTCGGGCAGGCCGATCGGGATGTCGATGCCGACGACCTGGACGTCGGCGACCTCGCGGACGGTCTCGACGAGCTCGGCGATCGTCGAGGCGACGACGACGCGCGGCCGGGGCGCGCCCGGCTCGAGCAGCGCGCCGACCCAGCCGGCCGGGCAGCCGTCGACGCCGAGGACCGGCACGTCGACCGTGACGGGTGGCGGGACCGTCGGCCCGGCCGGTGCGACGGGCTCGGCCGGCGCGAGGCCCTCGACCGCCCCGAGGACGAGGTCGAGGGTCACCTCGAACTCCGCCCCGAACGACCACCCGGGCCGCATCGTGTGGTCGCGGGCGAACTCGGTGAAGTGCGGGTAGGTCGCCGCCACCGCTTCGTCGATGATCTCGGCCTCGAGCTGCGCCAGCTCCTCCTGCCCGGCGAAGGGGAGCGAGAGCTCCTGGACCATGAAGCCGTAGAGGTGCGCGTCGACGAGCGCGAAGACGTGGCCGACCGCGGCGAGCGAGAAGCCCTGCGCGCGAAGGCATCCGATGACGGCGTCGTGGTGCGCGACGGCAGCGGGCCCGGGGGAGCGGCGCGCGTCCATCAGCCCGATCGCCCAGCGGTGGCGCAGCAGGGCCGCCCGGCCGGACACCGACCGGGCGCGCAGCTCCTGGCGCCAGGCGCCGCCCACGACCGGCGTGTGCAGCTCCGCGAAGACCGCGTCGACCATCGCGTCGAGGAGCGCGTCCTTGTTCGGCACGTGGTGGTAGAGCGACATCGCCTCGACCCCGAGCCGACCGGCGAGGGCCCGCATCGAGAGCGCGCCGAGGCCGTCGGCGTCGGCGAGGGCGACGGCCTCGGCCACGATGCGCTCGCGGCTGAGCGTGGGGCGGTCGGTGCGGGGGCGGGGCGGCACGGCGTTTCCGAGGGGTCCACGGGTGGGTCTTGCGCGATCTTACGTCGTAAGGCTACGGTGCGACGCATCCGCCGTTCTTACGTTGTAAGGGAGTAGCCGTGCGTGCCGTCGCCCAGGACCGCTTCGGGGGCACCGACCGCCTCCACCTCACCGACCGCCCCGACCCGGAGCCCGGCCGGGGGGAGGTGCTCGTGCGCGTCGCCGCCGCCGGCCTCGACCGCGGCACCGTGCACGTGATGACCGGGCGCCCGCTCCTGGCCCGCCTCGGCCTCGGCCTGCGCCGCCCGAGGTTCCCCGTGCCCGGCCGCGACCTCTGCGGCACCGTCGTCGCCCTCGGTCCCGGCGTCACGGGCGTGGAGGTCGGCGACCGCGTCGTCGGCACCGCCGACGGGTCGTGCGCCGAGCTCGCGGTCGTCCCGGTCCCGCGTCTCGCCGCGGCCCCCCGCACGCTGACCGACGAGGAGGCAGCCGCGCTCCCGGTCTCGGGCCTCACCGCCCTCCAGGCGCTGCGAGCCGCCGGTGTCGGGCCGGGGCAGCGCGTCCTCGTCGTCGGGGCGTCCGGTGGGGTCGGCACGTACGCCGTCCAGCTCGCCGTCGCCGCCGGCGCCCGCGTGACCGGGGTGTGCAGCCGGGCCAAGGCCGAGCTCGTCCGGGGGCTCGGGGCGGCGCACGTCGTCGCCCACGAGGAGGCCGACGTCGACGCCGAGGGCGTCCGCTACGACGCGGTCCTCGACATCGGCGGCCACCGGTCGCTGCGCACGCTGCGGGCGGTGCTCGCGCCCCGGGGCACGCTCGTCGTCGTCGGCAGCGAGGCACCCGGACGCTGGCTCGGGGGCCTCGAGCGGTCGGTGGGGGCGGCGCTGCTCTCGCCGTTCGTGCGCCAGCGCCTCGTGATGCACGTGTCCCGCGAGCGGGCCGCCGACCTCGCCGAGCTCGTCGGCCTCGTCGACGCCGGCGCGGTCCGGCCGGTCCTCGACCACGTCGTGCCCCTCGACGGGGTGGCGCGGGCCCTCGACCACGTCGCCGCCGGGCGCGCCCGGGGCAAGGTCGTCGTCCGCGTCGACGGGCGGTCGGACCGGGCAGGGTCGGCCGCGGCCGCCGTCAGCGAAGGGGGCGGACCGGGGTGGCCGTCAGCCTCGCCGAGACCTTGATCGTGGCGGAGGCCGCCGGCCACGCGGTCCCACCGCCGTCGACCGCCCGGACCGCGACGGTGTGCCGCCCGGACCACGTCGGACCCGACCACGAGGTCCCCGAGACCTGCTCGGTCCGCCCGTCGACCGTCACGGTGTAGCCACCCGAGGCGACGACGCCGGAGGGCGCCGTCCACGTGGCCTGCAGCGTCGAGCCGCTGACGGTGAGGGCGAGGTCGCGCGGGGCGACGCGCGAGCCGACGCGCAGCACGGCACCGGCCGCGGTCACCGACACCACGTCGACCCGGACACCCGTCGTCGCGTCCGTCACGGAGCCGCCCGGGAGCACCGGGGCGTCGGCGAACGAGGAGGTCGAGGGCTTGCCGTCGAGGAGCCAGCTCTGGTGCCCCGCACCGCGGTCGATGCGGAAGGTGACGCCCCGGACGGCCGGGTCCGTCGCCGCGAACGTGTCGAACGCCCCGGTGGTCGTGCGCAGCTCGGCGGTCAGCCACGACCCGTCCCGCCGCGGGATCCGCAGCTCGCGGTTCCCCGACGGCGTCTCGGACGGGACGATGCGCACGGTCCTCGCCTCGCCGGCGGGCACGGACACCGGCTTGACCTGGCCGAAGTGGACGCGGCCGGCCGCGGGGTGCAGGCGGGCATGGGTGTTGCCCATGACGGAGAACGGGTCCGCGTACTCCAGCACCGTCCCCGAGGGGTCGCTGCAGCCGGAGGGGGCCCCGAGGGTGACGTTCGTCGTCCCCGTCGTGCAGCGGTAGCCGGAGGCGTGGTGCTCACCGAAGTTGTGGCCGAGCTCGTGGGCGGTCACGAGCAGCGAGGGGGAGTCCTGGTTGATCCAGGACCAGGTGCCCGGCACCTCGGCGAGGCCGTCCCAGCCGCAGGAGGCCTGCCGCGGCACGACGACCATGATGTTCGTGTAGGCGGAGGTGTCGACCTTCGCGGCTCTGGCGGCGGCCTGTGCCTTCTCGCCCCACTCCCGGAAGTCGCAGCTCGACGGGTTGCTCCGGGTCACCGTGTAGGGGCCGACCGCGCGGCCGCCGACGGTCCACAGCCGGTCCGAGGACTCGGCGTAGAACGCCCGGACGCTCGAGGACGCGCCGAAGAGCCGCGCCGCGACGGTGCTCGGCGAGGCCGGCGCCTCGGACGGACGGTCGGCGAAGCGCAGGGAGATCGCGAGCACCGTGTAGGTGCGCTTCCCCGAGCCGGTGGGCAGGGCGAGCTCGGCGGTGCGGGAGGCCGTGCCCGAGGCGGCGAGGGCGGCGTCGGAGGTGCGCAGCGCCCCGGAGGCGGTCCGGGTGCCGCGGACGCTGACACGGGCCCCGACGAGGGGGTGCTCGTCCGTCGCCGTCACACCGGTCAGCGGGACGGGGCTGCCGGCCGTGCCGCCGGGGGTGACGGCGAGCGTCGTGCTCGTCGTGCCGCTGCTGAAGCCGTCGGCGACGAGGGCGGTCAGGGTGCCGCTCACGGTGGTCGGCCCGGTCCGCGCGCCGGGCGGGGCGGCGTGCACCGGGGCGGCGCCACCGCCGACGAGGGCCGCGGCGGACGCGGCCAGGGCCACGCCGAGGGCGAGCAGGCGGGGGCGCGGGGGCATGAGGGGTCCTGGAGGTCGGCGCGACGGGTTCACTCGCAGGGTAGGGACACCCGGGGACCGGCCGCTGCCCGTCCCGGGCGGGAAGGGCCGTCCGGCCGATGCCGGCACGGCGGAGGGCGGGCGGCCCCGTGGGGACCACCCGCCCTCCGGCGGTGCTGCTGGTGCGGCGGTGCTCAGCGCGCCGCGGGCTCGAGCTCCTCGGCGGCCGGCGGGGCCGTCTCGTGGTCGTCGATCATGCGGGCCTCGTCGAAGGGTCGCTGCCCGGCGAGCACGGCACTCATCTGCTCGCGGTCGATGGCGTTGGTCCACGTGCCGATGAGGACGGTCGCGACCGAGTTGCCCGCGAAGTTGGTCAGCGCGCGCGCCTCGCTCATGAGGCGGTCGATGCCGACGATGAAGCCGACGCCGTCGACGAGGTCGGGGCGGTGCGACTGGAGGCCGCCGGCGAGGGTCGCCAGGCCGGCGCCGGTGACACCCGCGGCGCCCTTGCTCGCGATGATCATGAAGACGAGCAGGCCGATCTGCTGGCCGATGCTGAACGGCTTGTCGAGCGCCTCGGCGATGAAGAGCGAGGCCATCGTCAGGTAGATCGCGGTGCCGTCGAGGTTGAAGGAGTAGCCGGTCGGGACGGTGATGCCGACGACCGGGCGGGAGACCCCGAGGTGCTCCATCTTGGCGATGAGCCGCGGCAGGGCCGACTCCGAGGACGAGGTCGAGAGGATGAGGAGGAACTCGCGGCCGAGGTACTTGAGGAGCGACCAGATGCCGACGCCCGCGACGACGCGGAGCATCGCCCCGAGCACACCGAAGACGAAGAGGAAGCACGTCGCGTAGAAGGCGACCATGATCAGGCCCAGGCTCTTGAGCGCGTCGAGGCCGGTGGCGCCGACGACCGCGGCCATCGCGCCGAACGCGCCGACGGGGGCGACCCACATGATCATCGCCATGAGGCGGAAGACGAGCTTCTCGAGGTGCCTGATGCCGCGCAGGACCGGCTCGCCGGCGGTGCCGAGCTTCTGCAGCGCGAAGCCGACGAGGATCGCGACGAGGAGGGTCTGCAGCACCGACCCGGAGGTGAGCGCCGAGACGAGGGTGTCGGGGACGAGGCCGAGGAGGAACTCGGTCGTCGACTCCGCCTCCGCCGAGACCTGCGACTGACCGGACTTCGCGAGCTCGTCGGTGAGGTTGAGCCCGGCGCCGGGCTGGACGATGTTGCCGACGACGAGGCCGATGGCCAGGGCGACGGTCGACATCGTGAGGAAGTAGCCGAGCGCGAGGCCGCCGACCTTGCCGACCTGCGCGGCGCGGCGCACCGACCCGATGCCGAGGACGATCGTCACGAAGATGATCGGGCTGATCATCATCTTGATGAGGTTGACGAAGAACGTCCCGAGCGGCTTGAGCTCCTTGCCGAACTCCGGGAAGAGGAAGCCCACGGCGATGCCGAGGAGCATCGCGACGATGACCGCGATGTAGAGGAAGTGCGTTCTGTCGCGGCGCTTCGGGGCGGCGGTGTCGCCACCCGGCGCTGCGGGCGCGGATGCAGTCATGGCGTGAACTCCTTTGTCCGACGCAGTGGGCCTGCGCTGTCGTCGTCGAGGGTGCTCGACGACGCGGCTATCGTCACCGTTGTGTACGCAAAGTTCACGCGGGAGCGCGGGCCCCGGTCGTGAGCCGGGCGGGCGAGGGTGCCCCGGGCCGACCCGCGCCGCCGGACGAGCCCGGGTCGCACGGGCTGAGCGTGGCGGGGCAGACGGCGCTGCTCGTCGTCGCCCTCGTCTTCGGGGTCATCGCGGCCGGGCTGGGGGCCGCCTACCTCCAGGCGCGCCAGGCGGTCACCGACCAGTCGACCGCACAGGTCCTCGCCGTCGCCCAGTCCGTCACCGCCGAGCCCGAGGTCGTCGACGCCGTCCGCGACGGCGACCCCGACGGCGTGCTCCAGCCGCTCGCGGAAGGGGTGCGGCGCAGCACCGGCACCGACTTCGTCGTCGTCATGAGCCCGAGCGGCATCCGGTACTCCCACCCGAACCCCGACCAGGTCGGGAAGCAGTTCGTCGGGCACATCGCCGCCGCGCGCGCCGGCGGGGAGGTCGTCGAGGACTACACGGGCACGCTCGGGCCGAGCCGGCGAGCGGTCGTGCCGGTGCGTGACGGGGCACGGGTCGTCGGGCTCGTCGCGGTCGGCATCGGCAAGCAGGCCGCGGACGAGCGGCTCGCCCGCGAGCTGCCGCCGCTGCTCGTCGCCGGCGTCGTGGCGGGCCTGCTCGCCGCGGTCGGCACCACGCTCATCACCCGGCGGGTGCGCCACCAGACCCGCGGGCTGCGGGCGGCCGAGCTCCAGGCGATGCACGACCACCACGACGCCGTCCTGCACTCGGTGACCGAAGGGCTCGTCCTCGTCGACCCCGGGGGCCGGGTGCGGCTGGCCAACGACGAGGCGCGCCGCCTGCTCGGGCTGCGCGAGGACCCCACCGGGCGCGACGTCGGCGAGCTCGGGCTCGCGCCACCGCTCGTCGCGGCGATGGCGGACCCCGACGTCCGCGAGGACGACCTGCACGTGACCGGCGGGCGGGTGCTCGTCCTCAACAAGGCGCGGGCGCGCCGCGACGGCGAGGACCTCGGCGCGGTCGTCACCGTCCGCGACCGCACGGACCTCGAGGAGCTGACCGGCGAGCTCGGTGCGGCGCGGGGGCTGGCCGAGGCGCTGCGCTCGCAGGCGCACGAGTCGGGCAACCGGCTGCACACCATGGTCTCGCTCATCGAGCTCGGGCACCCCGACCGCGCCGTCGAGTTCGCGACCGACGAGCTCGAGCGGGCGCAGCGGCTCACCGACGTGGTCGTCACCGGCGTCGAGGACCCGACGCTGTCGGCGCTGCTGCTCGGCAAGGCCGCCGAGGCCCACGAGCGCGGGGTCGAGCTCGTCGTCGACCCCGGGCTGCGCTGGCCCGCGGACGTCGCGCCGGCCCGCGACGTCGTCACCGTCGTCGGCAACCTCGTCGACAACGCGATCGACGCCGTCACCGGGGTCGAGGGCGTCCGGCGGGTGACCCTCGGGGCCCACGACCTCGGCGACGGGGTCGAGCTCGTCGTCGCGGACACCGGCCCGGGCATCCCGTCGGCGCTGCGCGAGCGGGTGCTCGAGCGCGGCTTCTCGACGAAGTCGGTCGACGGGCCGGCCGGGTCGCGCGGCATCGGGCTGGCGCTCGTCGCCGACACCGTGCAGCGGCTCGGGGGCACGCTGCGCATCGACGAGCCGCCTGGGGCGACCGTCACGGTGCGCCTGCCCGTGCGCGCGGGGGTGGACGGGTGAGCGCGGCCGAGCAGCCCATCCGCGTGCTCGTCGTCGAGGACGAGCCGGTGGCGGCGCAGGCCCACGCGACGTACGTCGGCCGCCTCGAGGGGTTCGTCGTGTCGGGGACGGTGCACACGGCCCGCGACGCCCTGCAGCACCTCGGGAGCCGCGCGGTCGACCTCGTGCTCCTCGACATGGGGCTGCCGGACCTGCCGGGGCTCGACGTCGTCCGGGCGATGCGGGCCGGCGGGCACCGGGCCGACGTCGTGGCGGTCACCTCGGCGCGTGACCTCGAGATGGTGCGCGCCGCCGTGTCGCTCGGGGTCGTCCAGTACGTCCTCAAGCCCTTCGTCTTCGGCACCCTCCGCGACCGGCTCGAGGCCTACCGCGCCTACCGGGCGGAGGCGTCGGGCGGCGTCGAGGCCGACACGCAGGCCGAGGTCGACACCCTCTTCTCGCGGCTGCGGCCCGCCGGTGGGTCGGCGGTGCCCAAGGGCATGACCGAGGACCTCCTCGCGCGCACGTCCGTCGCCCTGCGCGAGGCCGGGGGGCCGTGCTCGGCGGCCGAGCTCGGCGAGCGGCTCGGCGTCAGCCGGGTGACGGCGCGCCGGTACGGCGAGCACCTCGTGACTGCCGGGCGGGCGGCCCGCGGCAACCGCTACGCCGGCACCGGGCGCCCCGAGGTCACCTACGAGTGGACCGGCTGACCCCACCGCCCCCGTCCAGGTGCCGGCTACACCGCAGTAGGTGCTGCTGTGGCGACCCGTACTGCGGTGTAACGCGCGACGGGGAGCGCGGCTGACCTGCGACGTCCTGACATTCGTCACGGACCCTGAGCCACTGCGGCGCGCCCGCGGGTGCGAGGGTGAGGACATGGCCGAGAACTCCCGCGTGACCCGGATGCTCGAGCCCTGGCGCGGTGCGCCGGAGGCCGACGTCGCCCCCACCGACGTCGACGTCCACCACCGCCGCAGGGCCGCGGCCGGGCTCGAGGCCGTCGCGGTCTCGATGAACCGCGGCATCGGCCAGATGGGGCCGGTGCGCACCCTCAACACCCTCCGGCGCCTCAACCAGGCCGACGGCTTCGACTGCATGGGCTGCGCCTGGCCCGACCCCGACCCGGAGCACCGCAGCTTCGCCGAGTTCTGCGAGAACGGCGCCAAGGCGGTCGCCGAGGAGGCCACCAAGCGGCGCGCCGACCCCGCGTTCTTCGCGCGCCACCCGGTCTCCGAGCTCGCCACGTGGAGCGACTACCAGCTCGGGCAGCAGGGGCGCATCACCGAGCCGATGCTCCTGCGCGAGGGTGGCACGCACTACGAGCCGGTGACCTGGGGCGAGGCGTTCGGCATCGTCGCCGAGGAGATGCAGGCGCTCGACTCGCCCGACGAGGCCGTGCTCTACACGAGCGGACGGGCCTCCAACGAGGCCGCGTTCGTCTTCCAGCTGTTCGCCCGGGCCTTCGGCACCAACAACCTGCCGGACTGCTCGAACATGTGCCACGAGTCGACGTCGGTCGCGCTCGCCGAGACCATCGGCATCGGCAAGGGGTCGGTGACCCTCGAGGACGTCCACGAGGCCGAGCTCGTCATCATCGCCGGGCAGAACCCCGGTACCAACCACCCGCGGATGCTCTCGGCGCTCGAGAAGTGCGTCAAGGGCGGCGGGAAGATCGTCGCCGTCAACCCGCTGCCCGAGACCGGGCTCATGAAGTTCGACAACCCGCAGACGGTCCGTGGCCTGACCGGTGTCGGCACCGACCTCGCGGACGAGTACCTGCCGATCCGCCTCGGCGGCGACCTCGCGCTCTTCCAGGCCCTCGGCGCCCTCCTCGTCGAGCGCGGTGCCGTCGACCACGACTTCGTCGACCGGTACACGACCGGTTTCGAGTCCTACAAGCAGCACGTGCGCGACCTCGACTGGGACCTGGTGCTGCGCGCGACCGGGTTGGAGCGCAGCCAGATCGAGCGGGTCGCCGACCTGCTGGTCGGCTCGTCGAAGACGGTCTTCTGCTGGGCGATGGGCGTGACGCAGCAGAAGCACGCGGTGTCGACCATCAAGGAGATCACCAACGTCGCTCTGCTGCAGGGCAACATCGGCAAGCCCGGCGCCGGCCTGTGCCCGGTGCGCGGCCACTCCAACGTCCAGGGCGACCGGACGATGGGTATCTGGGACAAGCTGCCCGCCCACTTCGCCGAGAAGCTGCGCCTCGAGTTCGGCTTCACGCCACCGAAGCAGCGCGGCCACGACGTGGTCAACAGCATCCGCGCGCTGCAGGAGAACCGGGTCAGGGTGCTCGTCGGCCTCGGTGGCAACCTCGCCGCCGCGACGCCCGACTCCGAGCTCGTCCACGAGGTCATCCGCTCGGTGAGCCTCGGGGTGCAGATCTCGACCAAGCTCAACCGCACGCACGTCCTGCCCGGGCGGCGGATGCTCATCCTGCCGTGCCTCGGCCGGACCGAGAAGGACATCACGACCGAGGGCTGGCAGGGGCTGACCGTCGAGGACTCGATGTCGCAGGTGCACCTGTCGGTCGGGCGCAACGAGCCGGCCGGCCCGATGCTGCGCGGTGAGCCGTGGATCGTCTGCCGGATGGCCGAGGCCGTCCTCGGTGACGGCCCCGAGGGCTCGAGCATCGACTGGGCCGCGATGGCCGAGGACTACTCCGCCATCCGTCGGCACATCGGCCACGTCGTCCCCGGCTGCGACGCCTACGACGACAAGGTCCAGCGGCCCGGCGGGTTCACCCTGCCGCACCCGCCCCGCGACTCGCGCGTCTTCGAGACCGCGTCGGGGAAGGCCGAGATCTCGTCCGTGCCGATCGAGCTGCTCGAGGCGCGCGAGGGCCGGCTCGTCCTGCAGACGCTGCGCAGCCACGACCAGTTCAACACGACGATCTACGGCCACGACGACCGCTACCGCGGCCTCGCCGGCGGGCGCAACGTCGTCATGGTGCACCCCGACGACATCCGCGGGCTGGGCCTGCGCGAGGGCGAGCTCTACGACGTCGTCTCGGAGTGGGTCGACGGCTCCGAGCGGGTGGCGCACGGCTACCGGGTCGTGTCGTACCCGACCGCGCGCGGCTGCGCGGCGGCCTACTACCCCGAGTGCAACGTCCTCGTCCCGCTCGACCACGTCGCCGAGGGCAGCAACTGCCCGGTGTCCAAGGGCCTCGTCGTCCGGTTCGAACCGCTCGGCTCGTGCGGGCGCGTCGACTGCGACCCCGAGAGCCGGGTCAGGTCCGGCAGCGACCAGAAGAACCGCAGCGACGTCGAGCCGCACCACCTGAGCTGACGCGGGCTCCGCTCGCCACCTCGCCGGGATGCTCCCTCGGCCCCCGGAAGCCTCCGGGTACCGCGGGAGCATCCGCGATCGGCGGGGTCAGGCGCCGGCCTGCAGGCGCAGCCCGGCGAGCAGCAGGTCCAGCCCCGCCCGGAACTGGTCGGTGTCGTCGTGGCCGGCGAACTCGTCGGCGATCTCGTGGAGGTACGGGAACTCGACCGGGTCGAGGGCCCGCCACTGGTCGACCGCGGCGTCGAGGTACTCGTGGCGCCCGACCTCGCCCGAGAGCACCTCGGCCGGGGGGTCCTGCCCGAGGTCGGCCGCGGTGCCGACGACGAAGCCGACGACCGCGGACACCGCGTGGAAGCGCTGGCGTGGCGTGAGGTCCAGGCGCAGGGCCTGCTGGCCGAGCTTCTCGAACAGGCGCAGGGCGTTGGGCTGCACGAGCGTGTTGCGCATGAAGTAGGCACCGAGCCACGGGCGCTCGACGATCGCGTCGAAGAGGGTGACGGCGATGGTGCGCAGGTCGTCGACCGGGTCGGCGCCGCCGGCGCCGCCGACGTCGCGGACGTCGGCGAGGACGCCCGCGAGGACGTGGTCCGAGGCCCGGTCGAGCAGCTCGTCCTTGCTCGAGACGTACCAGTACACGCTGCCGACGCCACCACCGAGCCGCCCGGCCAGCGCGCGGAAGTTCAGCCCGGGCTCCCCGTGCTCGTCGAGCAGGGCGACGGCCTCGGTGAGGACGGACTCCAGCGAGTGCGAGGCGCGTCGACGAGGGGGCACGCCCCCATGAGACCACACCCGGACGCGGGGTCTTGCCGCGGACCGAACAACGTTCTATAGTCTCGAACGTCGTTCGACTACCGAACGACGTTCGATCCAGAGAGGAGGCGCCATGACCTCCATCCCGGCCACCGCGCCCCGCACGTACCCGTCCCTCCGCGCCGCCTGGGTGCCGCTGGCCGCCCTCTGCCTCGCCTTCTTCGTCGAGATGGTCGACAACACGCTGCTCACCGTGGCGCTGCCGACCATCGGCCGCGACCTCGGCAGCGGGACGACCGCCCTCCAGTGGGTCACCGGCGCCTACTCGTTGACCTTCGGGGGCCTGCTGCTCACCGCCGGCTCGATGGCCGACCGGCTGGGCCGCCGCCGGGTCCTCCTCGTCGGCCTGGCGGTCTTCGGCCTCGTGAGCCTCACCGTGGCCGCCGTCTCGACGACCGGCGAGCTCGTCCTCGTGCGTGCCGCGCTCGGGGTCGCCGCGGCCGCGATGGCCCCGATCACCAACTCGCTCGTCTTCCGGCTGTTCGGCGACCAGGCCCTGCGGATGCGGGCGATGACGGTGATGATCGTCGTCGGCATGTCCGGCTTCGTCCTCGGACCGCTGCTCGGCGGCAGCGCGCTCGCGCACGTCCGGTGGGAGTGGCTGCTGCTCGTCAACGCCCCGATCGCCCTCCTCGCCTGGGTGGGCGTCCGGCTCGGCGTCCCGGCCGACCGCCGCGAGGACCTGACCGACGACCGCCTCGACCTCGGTGGCACGGTGCTCAGCGTCGCCGCCATCGGCCTCGGCTGCTGGTCGCTGACCAGCGGGGTCGAGCACGGCTGGCTCTCGGCGTGGACCGTGGCCGCGCTCGTCGGGGCGGCCCTGGCGGTGGTCGCCTTCGTGCGGCACGAGCGCCGCACGCCGTCCCCGATGCTCGACCTCGCGCTCGTGCGCACCGGGACGGTTCGGGGCGCGGCGCTGGCGCAGGTCGGCACGTCGATCGCCATGGCCGGCGTGATGTTCGGGCTGATCCTGCACTTTCAGTACGCCTATGGCTGGAGCCCGGTGCGCGCCGGGCTGGCCAACCTGCCGATGGTCGCGACGATGCTCCTCGCGACCCCGGTCACGGAGCGGCTGGTCGGGCACTTCGGCCACCGGGTCGCGTGCCTCGTCGGCGCGGGACTGCTCACGGCCTCGCTCGCCGGGATGGCCTGGGGCGTCTCGCACGGCTACCCCGCCGTGGCGGCGGCGATGGTCGTGCTCACCCTCGGCCTGCGCACGGTGATGACCACCTGCGCCGTCGCCCTCGTCGACGCCATGCCGGCCAACCGCACGTCCATCGGCACCGCGCTCAACGACACGGCGCAGGAGGTCGGGTCCAGCGTGGGCGTCGCCGTCGCGGGCACGCTCGTCGCGCTCCTCGTGACCCGGTCGCTGCCGGCGGGCCGGTGGGGGAGCGACCTCGTCGACGCGTTCTTCCGGGGTGAGCGGGTGACCTACCTCGTGCTCGCGCTCCTCGTCGGGGTCGTCGCGACCTGGGGCGCCTCGTCCCTCACCGACTCCCGGAGCGTCGAGGAGCACCCGCAGGACGCCACGGACGAGGAGGTGGCCGGCGTCCGCTGACGCCGGCCACCCGCGGGGTCAGAGCTCGACGGTGCGGTGGTCGACGGGGAACTCGTCGGGGTCGTCGCGGCGGATGGCCCGGGCCATCCCCAGCATCTGCTTGACCCGGCTCGTCGCCGCGTCCCAGTACTCGGCGGTCTCGCCGTGGACCTTGACGAGCGCGAGGCCGGGGGTCTCGAGGCCGTCGGGGAACCACGTCTCGAGCGGCTTGGCCCACAGCTCCTCGGCCTTGGCCCGGTCGTGGACCACCTCGGCGCGGCCGCTGATGGAGGTCCACTCGCTCTTGCGGTCGTTGGAGAAGGACACGTTGACGCGGGGGTTCTCGCGGATCTGGCGCACCTTGTCCGAGCCCTCGTCGACGAAGAACCACAGGTCCCCGTCGAACTCGGTCTCCTGCACGGCCATCGGTCGGCTCACGTGGTCGCCGTCGGGGGTCATCGTCGTGAGCATCGCCGACTGGGCGCGCCCCACGAGCTCGACCACCGTGGCCCGGTCGTCCTGGTCCTGTGCCATGGTCACTCCGTTCGTCCCGGCCCGCCCCAGCGGCGCACCGCACCCCGGGGCTACCCCGTCCGGCGACGTGGCAACCTCGGAACCCGAACGGTGTCCGCCGTGCTGACTCCCGGATGCTCCCGCGCCTCCGCGAAGGTCGAGGGAGGCGCGGGAGCATCCGCGCGGGCGAGGAGCCGTCAGTGGGCGGACGGTGCTCCCGCCCCGCTCTCGAGGGCGGCCGTCGACGGCAGGCGGTTCGGCAGGAGCAGGGCGAGGCCGACGACGCCGACCGCGAGGATCGCCGCGACGGTGAAGGCCGCGCGCACCCCGCCGACGTACGCCGCGGCCTCGCCGGCGCCGCCCGCCGCCAGCTGCGCCGACCGCCACGAGAGCACGGTCACCGTCAGCGCCGTGCCGACCGCCGCGGACACCTGCTGGGCGGCGCCGAGCAGGGAGGACCCGTGGGCGTAGAGGTGCGCGGGCAGGGCACCGAGGCCGAGGGTGAAGGCCGGCGTGAACAGCGCCGCGAGCGAGACCATGAGGAGCACCTGCACCGCGAGGAGGAGGACGTACGGCGTCCCCTCCGCGAGGCGGGAGAGCGCGGCGAGCGAGGCCAGGACCCCGAGCGAGCCCGGCACGACGAGCGGTCGCGCCCCCACCCGGTCGAGGACCCGCCCGACCACCGGCCCGAGCAGACCCATCGCGACGCCGCCCGGCGCGACGAGCAGCCCGGTCTGCAGCGGTGAGAGGCCGCGCAGGTCCTGGAGGTAGAGCGGCAGGAGGATCATCGCGCCGAGCATCGTGAGGAAGGCAAGCGACTGCATCGCGAGCGAGACCGCGTACGTGCGGTGGGTCAGGGCGCGCAGGTCGAGGAGCGGCTCGGACCGCCGCGTCAGGGCGCGCTGGCGCAGGACGAAGCCCGCGACGACGAGCACGCCGCCGAGCGCCCAGCCCCACGCGGGCACCGCCCCGGGGTGCTCCTCGCCGACCCGGCTCAGGCCGTAGACAAGCGCCCCGAAGCCGAGGGCCGACAGGACGACGCTCGCCCAGTCGACGCGCGAGGCGCGCACCTCGCCGACGTCGGTGAGGCGGCGCAGCCCGGCGGCGCCGACGAGCACGACGACCGGCAGGACGAGCCCGAACAGCCAGCGCCACCCGGCCGCGGCGAGCACGACGCCCGAGAGCGCCGGCCCGAGCGCGGGCGCCACCGAGATGGCGAGCGTGACGTTGCCCATGACCCGGCCGCGGTCGCGCTCGTCGACGACCGTCATGAGCGTCGTCATGAGCAGCGGCATCATCACGGCGGTGCCGGCCGCCTGGACGACCCGGCCGCCGACGAGGACCGGGAAGGTCGGCGCGAGCGCGCAGACGAGCGTGCCCACGCCGAAGACCGACATCGCCACGGTGAAGGCCTGCCGGGTCGTGACCCGCTGCAGGAACCAGCCCGTGACCGGGATGACGACGGCCATCGTCAGCATGAATGCCGTCGAGAGCCACTGTGCCGCACGGGCGCCCACGTCGAACTGGGCCATGAGGCGGGGGATCGCGTTGACCATCACGGTCTCGTTGAGGATGACGGTGAAGGTCGCCGCGACGAGCCAGCGCAGCACCGGGTAGGTGCGTGCCGGGGCGTCCGGGGTCGCCGCCGCGGGGGCCGCGGGGGCGTCGAGGGTGGTGGAGTCCGTGGTCGTCATGGTGGGATCGACCGGGACACCGGCCGGAAGTCATCGTCGCCGCGGCGATGAGTTCGGCGGCCGGCGCCGGTCGGTACGGCTGAGAGGCACCACGGGGGTGCCGGGAGGAGGACCGCGATGACGTCCACGGGCTCACCGACCCGGGCCGCGGCCGACGGGGGCACCCGCGCCGACGCCGACACCGACTTCGACGCCGCCGTCGGCCGGTACCGCCGCGAGCTGCTCGCGCACTGCTACCGGATGACGGGGTCGCCGAGCGACGCCGAGGACCTCGTGCAGGAGGTCTACCTGCGCGCGTGGCGGGCGTACGGCTCGTTCGAGGGGCGCTCGTCGCTGCGCACGTGGCTGCACCGCATCGCGACCAACGTCTGCCTCACCGCGCTCGAGGGCAAGGACCGCCGCCCGCTGCCGTCCGGCCTCGGCACGGCCTCCTCCGAGGGTGCCGACCCGCTCGACGAGCGCACCGAGGTCCCGTGGCTCGGCCCGATGCCGGACGCCGCGCTCCTCGGCACCGCCGACCCGGCCGACGTCGTCGCCGAGCGCGACACCGTCCGGCTGGCCTTCGTCGCGGCGCTGCAGCACCTGCCGGCCCGCCAGCGGGCCGTCCTCGTCCTGCGCGACGTCCTGCGCTGGTCCGCGGCCGAGGTCGCGGAGGCCACCGGCTCGTCGGTCGCGTCGGTCAACAGCGCACTCCAGCGGGCCCGCGCGACCCTCGGCGACGTCGCCCCCACACCGGACGCCCCGCGCGCCGAGCTCGACGACGAGCAGCGCGCCCTCCTCGACCGGTACGTCGACGCGTTCTGGCGCAAGGACCCCGACGCCATCGCGCGTCTGTTCACGCAGGACGCCGTCTGGGAGATGCCGCCCTTCGCCGGGTGGTACCAGGGGCCGCGCACCATCGCCGAGCTCGTCGACACCCAGTGCCCCGGCGGCACCTACGACATGCCGATGCTGCCGACGACGTGCAACGGGCAGCCGGCGTTCGGCCTCTACATGCGCGAGGAGGGCCCGGACGGCGACGTCTTCCGGCCCTTCCAGCTGCAGGTGCTCGAGCTCGAGGGCCCGCTCGTCAAGCATGCCGTCGTGTTCTTCGACCCCGCGTACTTCGCGCTGGCCGGGCTGCCGGAGCAGCTCGGGCCGGACGACGTCCCCGCCCGACCGGGGGAGTGAGCGTGCACCCCGCGGACTGCCGTCCGGGGGTCGACGTCGAGCTGCTGGACCGGTCGCTGGCCTGGACCCGCGGCGTCCTCGCGGGGGTCATCGACGACGACGCCGACCGGCCGACCCCCTGCGCCGCCTGGACGCTCACCGACCTCCTCGTGCACATGGTCGACTCCCTCGAGGTCGTCACCGAGCTCTCGCTCGGCCGGATGGCGAGCGTCGGGCCGCCGCCGACCTCCCGCCGGCCGACCGTGCTCGCCGACCACCTGCGCGTGCTGGGCTGCGCCCTCCTCGAGGGGTGGGTGCGCGACGGCGGTCCGGGGCCGGTGCTCGTCGGCGACCGGCGCCTGGAGCCGGACGTGGCGCTCGAGGTGTCGTCGGTGGAGGTCGCGGTGCACGGGTGGGACGTCGCCTCCGCGCTCGGGTCGCCGGCGCCGTTCCCGCCGCTGCTCGCCGCCGCCCTGCTGCCCGTGGCCCTGCGCCGCGTGCCGGCCGGCGTGCGCCATCCGCGCTTCGCGCCGCCGGTGCCGCCGCGGGCGACCGACCCCGCGTCCCTCCTGCTCGCGCACCTCGGCCGGGTGCACCCCGTCGAGTGAGCAGGACGCGCCGCCTGCGGGCCGGCGCACACGGCGTGTCCTGTTCACTCGACGGGTGGGAGGGGCCGAGGAGCCGACGGATGCCGGGGTACGGTCGGCGGGGCGGCGGGCCGGTGGCGTCAGCGGGCCGGGGTCGTGACCGCGCGCAGGCGCACGGCCTGTCCGGGGCGCAGCTGGGCGGCGCGATCGGCCGAGGCCTCGGTCAGCACGGCGACGACCGGGTAGCCGCCGGTCACCGGGTGGTCGGCGAGGAACACGACGGCCTCGCCGCCGGGCGGCAGCTGAACCGCGCCGCGCACCACGCCCTCGCTCGGCAGCTCGTCGCCCGCGTGCTCCGGGAGGCGCTCGACCGGGGCGTCGACCGGCCGCAGCCGCACCCCGACCCGGTCGCTGTCCGGGCCGACGACCCAGCCGCCCCGGGTCACCGAAGCGAGACCGCCGACCCACGAGGCGCGCGGCCCGGGCAGCACGTCGAGGACGACCTCGCCGGGGGCCGGAGGCGGCACCACGGCGTGGTCGACGTGCGGGAAGGTCGCCGGCGCGGGTCCGACCGGCAGGACGTCCCCGGGCCGCACCGGGGCCGGGCCGATCCCGGACAGGACGTCGGTCGAGCGCGAGCCGAGCACCGCCGGCACGTCGAGGCCACCGCGCACCGCGAGGTAGGAGCGCAGACCGGCGGTGGGCGCGCCGAGGGCCAGCTCGGCGCCGTCGCGCAGCTCCAGCACGGCGGCGTGGGGCGCCGGCCGGCCGCCGACCACGAGCGGTCCCACCGCCCCGGTGACGGCGACGAGCACGCGGCCCCGCGCCCGGACGACGAGTCCGCCGAGCAGCACCTCGAGCGCCGCCGGGTCGTCCCGGTGCCCGACGAGCCGGCAGGCCAGCCGGTACGCGCCGCGGTCGGCGGCCCCGGACCGGCCCACCCCGACCGCGGCGAGCCCCGGCCGCCCGGCGTCCTCGAGCAGCACCTGCGCCCCCGTGCGCACGACCTCGAGCGCGGACGTCATCCGTCCACCGCCACGAAGCGGACGAGCCCACCAGGGCGCAGCAGCGCGGGCGGCTCGCGCTCGGCGTCCCACAGCACGACGTCCGTCGTGCCGACGAGTCGCCAGCCGCCGGGCGAGGCGCGCGGGTAGACGCCGGAGAACTCCCCGGCCAGCCCGACCGACCCCGCCGGCACCGAGGGGCGCGGGGTGTCGCGGCGCGGCACGCGCAGCCGCGGGTCGCCGCCGACGAGGTAGGCGAACCCCGGCGCGAACCCGCCGAAGGCGACGCGCCAGGGCGTGCCGGTGTGCGCGGCGACGACCTCCCCGGCGGTCAGGCCGGTCAGCCGGGCCACGTCGTCGAGGTCCGGCCCGTCGTAGCGCACCGGCACCTCGACGAGGTCGCCGTCGGTGGGGGTCGAGGCGTCGGCGTGGACGACCGCGGCCAGTCGGCGCACGGCATCCGCGACGGGGGCCGGGTCGAGGCGGTCGCCGACGAGGAGGAGGGTCCGGGCGGCGGGGATGACGTCGGTCACGCCCGACCACGGCGCGCCGCCTCGGGCGACCGCGGCCCGGACCGCGACGGCCAGCGCGAGGACCTCGGCCAGGCCGGGCGCCTCGACGAGGACGGCGTGCTCCCCGGCGGGCAGGATCCGCACGGGGACGCCGCTCACGGCTTCACGACCGCCCGCAGGCCGATGCCGGCCGCCGCGAGCGCGTCGCGGACGGCCTGCGCGACGGCGACCGCGCCGGGGGTGTCGCCGTGGACGCACACGGAGTCGGGGGCGACGGGGACGAGCGGGCCGTCGACGGCCTCGACGACGCCGTCGCGCAGCATCCGCACGACCCGCTCGGCGACGAGAGCGGGGTCGGTCACGAGCGCGCCGGGGTCACGGCGTGGCACGAGCCGGCCCGCGGCGTCGTATCCGCGGTCGGCGAAGGCCTCGGCGACGGTCGCCAGGCCGGCGTCCGCCGCGACGGCGAGCAGGACCGAGCCGGGCAGCCCCATCACCGGGAGCGAGGCGTCCCACGCGACGACGGCGTCGACGACCGCCCGCGCCTGCCCCTCGTCCACCGCGGCCGTCGTGTAGAGCGCGCCGTGCGGCTTGACGTACCGGACGCGCGTGCCGGCCACCCGGCACATCGCCTCGAGCGCGCCCAGCTGGTAGAGCACGTCGGCGGTCAGGTCCTCCGGCGCGACGTCGATGCGGCGCCGCCCGAACCCCGCGAGGTCGCGGTAGCCGACCTGCGCGCCGACGACCACGCCGGCGGCCGCGGCCTGCGCGACGGTCCGGCGGATGGTCGTGGGGTCGCCCGCGTGGAAGCCGCAGGCGACGTTCGCGCTGGTCACGACCCGGAGCATCGCGGCGTCGTCGCCGAGCGTCCACGCCCCGAAGGACTCGCCGAGGTCGGCGTTGAGGTCGATGACGGCTCCCACGGCGCCGACGCTACCGGCCGGCCGGGGCGACGACCCCAAGGCAACCCCAAGGTGGCGGCGGGACCCTGCCCGGATCGGCGCGCAGGGGCGCCGGGGAAGCGGGACGACCATGGTCGGGTACAGCAGCAGGCGACAGGGGCTCCGAGGGCCCGGACTCCGTGCGGCGGGCCGGCCCCGCCGGGGATGGCGACACGTGGTGGTCGTCGTCGTGGCGGCGACGGTGGCCGGCGGTGCCGTGCCGGCGCTGGCCGGCCCGGCGGCCGCGGCCACGACGGTGGGCGCCGGGTTCACCGTGACCAAGGGCGACCTCGCGTACATCCTCAAGCAGGTCAGGATCGCCGAGCGGCACAGCACGACGTTCACCGCCGCGGACCCGTGCGGCACGCTCGTCGCGCGGGCCGGCGACGGCATCCCCGACGGCGAGCAGGTGCCGGACATCCTCACGGCCTACGGTCTGCGGACGGTCGACGGCTCGTGCAACAACCTCAAGACCGCCGGCACCTTCCGCGTCGCCGCGGCGGACGAGCTCTTCCCGCGCCTGACGACCCCGGTCTTCCGGGACGCCGACCCCATCACCCCGAGCCTGCCGGTGGGCGCGCCCGGCCCGACGAGCTATGCGCAGAAGACCGGCAACGTGGTCGACGCGCAGCCGCGCGTCGTCAGCAACCTCGTCGCGGACCAGACCGTGACGAACCCGGCCGCCGTCGCCGCCGCGGGGCGGCCGGTGCGCTCGCAGAGCACCAGCCCGACGGCCGTGCCCTGCACCACCGACCCCGACGAGTCGACCGACCCGCCGGTCGTCGCGGACCCGCCCGGGTGCACGCCGAGCCACCAGACGCTCTTCATCCCGAACATCACGACCGACGTCGGCCTCTCGCCGCCCTACAACAGCCTGTTCACCTTCTTCGGGCAGTTCTTCGACCACGGCATCGACCAGACCGTCAAGGGCGGCGCCACCGTCTTCGTGCCGCTCAGGGCCGACGACCCACTCGTCACGGTCGGCCCGGACGGCCGCGCGGGGACCGGTGACGAGGTCCCGCCGTCGCGCCGGTTCATGGTCCTCACCCGGGCCCGCAACCAGAAGGGCGACGACGGCGTGCTCGGCACCGCCGACGACGTCCAGGAGGCCGCGAACACCGACACCCCGTGGATCGACCAGAGCCAGACCTACACCTCGCACGCCTCGCACCAGGTCTTCCTGCGCGAGTACCGCGCGGCCACCGGCCCGGTCGGCCCGACCAGCCCCGCGGCCGTCGCCACCGGCCGTCTGCTCGACGGCCTCCCCGCCGGTCAGACCTACGCCGGCTCCCCGGACATGACCGGCGGCGAGTCGAGCTGGGCCGCGGTCAAGCGCCAGGCCCGCGAGCTGCTCGGCCTCGAGCTGTCCGACCGGGACGCGCTCGACGTGCCGATGCTCGCCGTCGACCCCTACGGCAACTTCCTCCCGGGCCCGGCCCGCGGCCTGCCGCAGTACGTGACCGCGAGCGGGCTCGTCGAGGGCGACACCACGAACCCGGTGCCGGTCCCCACCGACGTCGCGCACTTCGACACCCCGTTCCTCACCGACATCGCGCACGCCGCCGACCCGTCGCAGGTCGACACCGACCACGACGGCGCGCCGGACTCCTGGCCGACGCCCGACCCCGACGACGTCGTCACCGCCGGGCCGACCGCGCCGGGCACGTACGACGACGAGCTCCTCGCGTCGCACGCCGCCTGCGGCGACGGCCGCTGCAACGAGAACATCGCGCTCACTGCGGTGCACCAGGTCTTCCACTCCGAGCACAACCGGCTCGTCGACGCCATCCGCGCCACCCTCGAGGGCGACACGACCGCCGCCGGGCGCGCCGCGCTCGCCCAGTGGCAGGCGGTCGGTGTCGCCGGTGAGAACGGCACGGGGTCGTGGACCTACGGCCAGCGGCTCTTCCAGGCCGCCCGCTTCGTCGACGAGATGGAGTACCAGCACCTCGTCTTCGAGGAGTTCGGCCGCAAGGTGCAGCCGGCCATCCGTCCGTTCCACGTGTACTCACCGGACGTGAACCCCGCCATCAGCGCCGAGTTCGCGCACGCGGTCTACCGGTTCGGCCACTCGATGCTCGACGAGACCGTCTCGCGCCACGTCGTGGCCGCCGACGGCTCGATGACGGACACCTCGCTGCCCCTGCTCGACGCCTTCCTCTCGCCGCCGACGCTCTACGACGGCGGTCCGGTGGGCACGCTGACCGCGAAGCAGGGCGCGGGCGCGGTCTTCATGGGCTCCTCGGACCAGACCGGCAACGAGATCGACGAGTTCGTCACCGAGACCCTCCGCAACAACCTGCTGGGCTTCCCTCTCGACCTCGCGACGCTCAACATCACGCGGGCCCGCGACGCCGGCGTCCCCCCGCTCAACGACGTCCGACGGCAGATCTTCGACCGGACGCACGACGCCGCGCTGACGCCCTACGAGAGCTGGAGCGACCTCGGCCAGCACCTCAAGCACCCCGAGTCGCTCGTCAACTTCGTCGCGGCCTACGGCACGCACCCGACGATCCTGGCCGCCACCACGACGGCGGCCCGACGTGACGCCGCCCGGGCGATCGTCGACCCGACACCGACCGACGTGGTCCCGGCCGACGCCGCGGACTTCATGTTCGGCACGGGTGACTGGGCCAGCACGTCCGCCGGCGTGACGACCACCGGACTCGACGACGTCGACCTGTGGATCGGTGGCCTCGCGGAGCTGACCAACCTCAACGGCGGCATGCTGGGCAGCACGTTCAACTACGTCTTCCAGAACCAGATGGAGGACCTCCAGGACCACGACCGGCTCTACTACCTGGCCCGGACCCCCGGCATGAACCTGCGCACGCAGCTCGAGGGGAACTCCTTCTCCGAGATCATCATGCGCAACACCGACGGGACGCGGACGCTCAAGGCCGACGCGTTCGCCCGGGCCGACTGCAAGTTCGAGCTCGCGAACCTCGCGGGCACCCCGGCGGGCTACGCGGCCGGCGGTTCCACCGTCGCCGACGACCCCGCCTCCGAGTGCAACGAGACGAAGCTGCTCCTGCGGCGGCCCGACGGCACCATCCAGTACCGCTCCGTCAACACCATCGACCCGCCCGGCATCAACGGCCAGGCCGTCTACGACGGGACCTCCGGCGCCGACGGCGTCGCGGGTGGCGTGGACAACGACACCTTCTGGGGTGGCGACGGGCCGGACGTCATCGAGGGTGGTGGTGGTGACGACGTGGCCCTCGGCGGCAACGGCAACGACATCATCACCGACACCGACGGCGCCGACGTGCCCAAGGGCGGTCCGGGGAACGACGCGATCGACGCCGGCCCCGGGGACGACATCGTCCACGGCAACGACGGCGACGACCTGCTCAACGGCGGGGCGAACGACAACGAGATCTTCGCCGGTCCCGGCAACGACCTCGTGATCGCCGGGCAGGGCGCCGACGCCGTCTTCGGTGGCGGTGGCGACGACTGGATCCAGGGCGGCACGGGGCAGGACCTGCTCCAAGGCGACCACGGCGCGCCGTTCTTCGACGACCCGGCCGAGACGGCCCCCGGCAACGACGTCTTCGTCGGCCAGGTCGGCGAGAACGACTACGACGCCGAGGGCGGCGACGACATCATGTCGCAGAACGCGGCGGTCGACCGCAACGCCGGCTCCGGTGGCTTCGACTGGGCCATCCACCAGTACGACACCGTCGCCGCCGACGACGACCTGATGATCAACAACAACCTCGGCGGCCTGCCGATCCAGGTGATCACCAACCGCGACCGGTGGCAGGAGACCGAGGCGGTCTCCGGCGGACCGCTCAACGACAAGATCAAGGGGACGACCAACGTCCTCGCGTTCCCGCGGCTCGTCGGCGGTGGCGGCTTCACCGGCTGCGACGCCATCGACCGGGACGGTCTCGCGCGCATCGACGGCCTGGCCGACGTCCTCCCGCCGGTGTCGTCGTGGGTCGGCACCGCCGAGGAGACGGCCGCGCTGTCGGCGAGCGGCAGCTGCCCCCTGACCGGCCCCGTCTGGGGCGAGGGCGACATCCTCCTCGGTGGGGGTGGCAACGACACCTTCACGGGCCGCGCCGGTGACGACGTCATCGACGGCGACAAGGAGCTGCGGGTGGCCCTCAGCGTCCGGACCGACCCGGCCGACCCCTCGACCGAGCTCGGGACGACCGACCTCATCGAGGGCGTGGCGAAGACCGGCACCTTCGGGCCCGGCACGAGCGGGATGACGCTGCAGTCGGCGATCTTCAAGGGGCTCGTCGACCCCGGCAAGGTCGTGGCGGTCCGTCGCATCACGACGCCGGTCACCCCGGCCCCCGACTGCGGGACGACCGCGCCCCGCAACTGCGACGTCGCGACGTTCCTCGGGACCCGCGGGACCTACGTCATCACGACGAACGCGGACGGCACGATCAGCGTCCAGGACACGACGAGCACGCCCCCGGCCGTCGGTGGCGCGACCCGCGGTGACGGCAAGGACCGGCTGCGGAACATCGAGGCGCTGCAGTTCAGCGACCAGCGGATCCTCGTCCGGACCCCCGCGGCGCCGGCGAGCGTCACGGCGGTCGCCGGGACCAACCGCAACGCGACGGTGTCGTGGACGGCGGCGCCGGCCAACGGCAGCCCGACGTTCACGAGCTACACGCTCGTCGTGAAGTCGGGCGGCGTGGAGGTCAGCCGGGTCACCGGCATCGGCACCGGCATCCGGGCGCGCTCGGTCACCGGGCTCACCGCCGGGCAGTCCTACACCTTCACCGTCCAGGCCGTGAACCTCTTCGGGGCCGGGCCGGCCACGGAGTCGACCGCCGTGACGGCCGTCGGGCCGCCGCTGCCTCCGACGGCCCTCGTGGCCGCGCGGGCCGACGGGTCGGCCCTGCTCACCTGGACGCCCCCGAGCGACACCGGCGGGCAGCCGATCACGGGCTACCAGCTGCAGGTCCGCACCGGGACGACCGTCGTCGAGACCCGCACCCTGACGGGCGCGCCGACGAGCACGACGGTCACCGGGCTGACCAACGGGACGGCGTACACGTTCCGGCTCGCGGCGGTCAACGCCCTCGGAGCCAGCGCGTTCTCGGCCGCGTCGAACGCCGTCACCCCCGCCGGGGTGCCGGGTGCCGCGGTCATGCTCGCCCCGACCCAGGGCGCGGCCGGTGGTGCCCTGACGGCGAGCGCGAACTGGTCTCCGCCCGCGAGCACCGGCGGCTCGGCCATCACGGGCTACCGGGTGACGGCGCTGCGGATGGACGCCGACGGCGTCACGCCGGTCGGGTCGCCGACCGTCGCCGTCGTCGGGGCGAACGCCCGCACCCGGTCGTTCACCCTGCCGGCGGGCTCGTACCGCTTCGAGGTCGTCGCCTTCAACAGCGTCGGCGACGGGCCCGTGTCCGCTCGGTCGGCGGCGGTGTCACCCCGCTGACCGCAGCGACCACCCCGCCGGCGACCGGATGCTCCTCGGTCGCCGGCGGGGCCTTGCGCTCGCCCGGTCCCTACGCTGGGCGCATGAGCGCCGCCGACCACCCCCTCGCGTCCGCGAAGTACGTCTCGCTGACGACCTTCCGCCGCGACGGGCGCGCGGTGTCGACCCCGGTGTGGGTCGCGCCCGCCGTCGACGGCACCGACCGGCTCGCCGTCATCACCGTCGACGCGACCGGCAAGACCAAGCGCCTCGGCCACACCCGTCGGGTCGAGCTGCGGCCGTGCTCGGTGCGCGGCGCCGTCGAGGACGGGGCGCCGACCTACCGCGGCGAGGGCGTCGTCGTCCGCTCGCCCGAGGAGGTCGCGCAGGTCCGGGCCGCGGTCGTCGCGAAGTACGGCCTGCCGGCGCGGATGTCCGACCTCGTCGAGAAGGTCACCGGGCTCGTCGGCGTCCGCCGCAACCCGCGGGCCGGCATCCTCCTCGAGGTCGAGCGCACCCCGGTCGCCTGACCTCCCCCGCGGGGGCGCGGCGTGTGCAGGAATCGTCGAATGTGTCGGTTGTTGCCCGGCCCCGGACGCACGAACGCCGCCCGGCGGTGCCGGACGGCGTTGCGTGGTGCGCCTCGCGGCGCGGAGGTGACGAACGTCAGCCGATGACGGTGATGTTCGACGCCTGCGGGCCCTTCTGGCCCTGCGTGGTCTCGTACTCGACCTTGGCGTTCTCGTCGAGCGAGCGGTAGCCGCTGGAGTTGATGGCCGAGTAGTGGGCGAAGACGTCGGCGGAGCCGTCGTCGGGGGCGATGAAGCCGAAGCCCTTCTCGGCGTTGAACCACTTCACGGTGCCAGTAGCCATGGGATGGCCTTTCTCTCTGAGCGAGGACCCCACGACTGCCGTGGGGCCCGGCGTTGGTGATGCCTGGTGCGTACCTCTGCTCAGAAAGCTGCTCGGTCCCGTGAGGACCGGTTCTGCCACTACTTCACAAACGGAAAGCTCAACAACGAGACCAGCGTAGCCCCAACCGGCCTGGATCTCGCAGCCCGCGCCCGTCGGTGCCGTTTCGGTCCGGGGCGCGGAAAGCCCGCACGTGCGGGGTTGTCGCTGTCGGGTCGTGGTCCGGGGCGCGGGAAGCCCGCACGTGCGGGGTTGTCGCTGTCGGGTCGTGGTCCGGCGCGCGGAAGGCCCGCACGTGCGGGGTTGTCGCTGTCGGCTTCCGGTCCGGGGCGTGGAAAGCCCGCACGTGCGGGGTTGTCGCTGTCGGCTTGCGGTCTGGAGCGCGGAAGGCCCGCACGTGCGGGGTTGTCGCTGTCGGGTTGTGGTCTGGAGCGCGGAAAGCCCGCACGTGCGGGGTCGTCGCCGGGCGTCAGGGGGTGACGAGGCGGCCGAGGGCCCAGCGGGCCACCGGGGCGTAGCCGACGACCACCGGCCACAGGGCGTGCACCTCGGCCCAGGCCGTGCTCCCGCCCGCGGCCTCCTCGACGCCGTGGTGCAACCGCACCCGCAGCGGCCCGGAGCGCACCGACCACGACCACGTCCGCGTCGCGTGGTCGACCTCGTCGACGGTGAAGACGGCGACGACCCCGCCCACGCCGCGGACCCGGCCGTGCGTCCCCGGTTCGATGACGGCGAGCGGGTAGTCGACCTCGCGGATCTGCGGTGACCACACCGACCAGCGGCGCGGCTCGGTGTAGCGGGCCCACGCGTGCTCGGGCGCGAGCGGGCCGGTGGCCGAGAGCCGGAGCGAGCCGTCGAGCAGGGACATGCCGCCATCGTCCCAGACGACGTCGTGTCCGGGTCGCGCGCGATCGTTCCCCCACGGCGGCAGGCCGGTTAGCGTGGGTGGATGAGCCTGTTCCGCACGGACCGACCGGCCCGCCCCGACCGCTCGGTGGCCGGGGCTGTCCGCGAGCGGGTCCCGGTGCGCTACCTGCCGCAGACCACACCGGACCACCTCCGCGGCACCTGGCGCGAGGCCCGTCCGGCCCGGATCGACGCCTCGCTCGCCGCGGCGCTGCGGCGTCCGACGCACGGCTGGCTCGTCGCCGGCGCGTCGAGCGAGGTCCCGCGCGGCCGCTCGCTCGTGCGGACGGTCGCCGGCCGCGAGGTCGTCCTGTGGCGCGACGCCGACGGCGGCCTCCTCGCCGGGCCAGGCGCCTGCCCGCACCTCGGGGCCCGGCTGCACGACTGCGACGTCGTCGACGGCGACGTCCTGTGCCGCTGGCACGGGATGCCGCTCGGCCGCGACACCTCGCCGCCCTGGAACACCTACGCCGCGCACGACGACGGCGTCCTCGTCTGGGTGCGCGTCGGCGCGGTCGAGGACGGCGTCGGGCCGAGCGAGCGCCCGGTGCTCGGTGAGCGTCCCGACCCCGCCGGGGCCGTCGCGTCCGTCGTCTCCCTCGTCGCCGACTGCGAGCCGCGCGACATCGTCGCCAACCGGCTCGACCCGTGGCACGGGGCGTGGCTGCACCCCTACGCCTTCAGCGACCTCACGGTCGACGACGACGCCTCGAGCGACGACGTCCTCGTCCTCGACGTCGCCTACCGGCTCGGGCGGACCTTCGCCGTGCCCGTGCGCGCCGAGTTCACCTGCCCCGACTCGCACACCGTCCTCATGACGATCACCGACGGCGAGGGCACCGGCAGCGTCGTCGAGACCCACGCGACGCCGCTCACCGCACCCGGGGAGCACCCGGCCCGCACGGTGATGACCGAGGCGGTCGTCGCCACGTCCGAGCGCGTCGGCTTCCGCGCCGCCCGCTCGCTCTCGCGGCTGGTGCAGGTCGGGATGCGCGCCTCCCAGCGCCAGCTGTGGGCCGACGACCTCGAGTACGCGGCCCGGCGCTACGCCCTGCGCCGGCGCGGCTGGTCCGGGTGAGGCCCGAGCTCGAGCCCGGGCACGTCGCCGTCGTCACCGGGGGCGCCCGCGGCATCGGGTTGGCGGTGGTCGAGGCGCTCGGGGCCCGCGGGGTCGGCGTCCTCTGCGTCGACCACCCGGACGCCGACACCTCGGCGTTCGTCGCGGCGTGCGAGGCCGCCGGGGTCGCGCACGCGGTCGCCTCCCTCGACGTCCGAGACCGCGACGCCGTGCGGGCCGGCGTCGCCACGGCGGCCGACCTCGGGCCGGTGGCCTACGCGGTCAACTGTGCGGGGGTGGACGGCCTGCACCCGGCGTCGGGGATGACCGCCGACGAGTGGCGCAGGGTCGTCCAGGTCGACCTCGACGGCGTGATGTTCGCCTGCCAGGCCGAGCACGACCTCCTGGCCGGCCGCGGTGGCTCGATCGTCAACATCGCCTCGATGAGCGGGCACGTCGTCAACCGCGGCGTCACCCACGCGGCGTACTCGGCGGCCAAGGCCGGGGTCATCCACCTCGGGCGCTCGCTCGCGGTCGAGTGGGCGCCGCTCGGCATCCGGGTCAACTCGGTGAGCCCGGGCTACACGATGACCGCGATGACGGCCACGAACCCGCCGGAGGTCAACGCCGGCTTCGCCGCGCAGACGCCGATGGGACGCCTCGCCGAGGTCGAGGAGGTCGCCGAGCCCGTCGTCTTCCTCCTGGGGCGCCGGGCCTCGTTCGTCACCGGCACCGACCTCCTCGTCGACGGCGGCTTCACCGCCTGGTGAGGGACGCCGCGGCCCGCAGGCCGCGCCGGGCGAGCCCGGGCACGGGCCCGAGCCGCGAGCCCAGCGGCACCGACCACACGCCGTGACCCGGCAGGCCCCAGCCGGTCAGGAGGGTGTCGGCGGCCTGCCAGCCCGTCGTCGCCGCCCGCTCCATGAGGGCCACGGGCAGGTCGCAGCGCACCGAGTCGCCGGCGAGGACGAGCCGCGGGTCGGGGGTCGTGACGCCCGGGCGCGACGCCCACGCTTCGAGGCCGACGAGCACGCAGTCGTCGCGGACCAGCCACTCCTCGTGGACGACGCCGAGCCGGGCCGTCTCGGGCCACACCTCGTGGAGGGCCGTGCGCAGGGCGGACCGGACCTCGTCGTCGCCGACCTCGTCGGGCAGGGCGTAGGCGTGCAGCTCGACGACCGACCCGCCGTGCTCGCGGCTCCACGCCGCCGCGTGGTCCTCGAAGCGCTCGAGCACCGAGACGTTGTCGAGCGGCCCGTACCCGCTCGTCCCGAGGAACGGCGGGCGCTCGGGGTCGACGAGCCCGTCGAGCCAGAGGCGCCAGACGGCGAAGCGAGGGGCCGAGCGGACGGCGCCGACGCGCGCGCGCCACCCGTCGTCACCGAGCCCCGGCGAGGCCGCGACGACCTCGCGCAGCCCGACCGGGTCGAGGGCGAGGACGACGGCGTCGGCCTCGAGGACCTCGTCGGAGGCGCCGGTGTCGGCCCCGCGGTGGTGCACCGCGAGGCGGCCGTCGTCGCCCGCGCGCACGCCCGTCACCGCGCGACCGACGCGGACCTGCGCGCCGAGGTGGTGCAGGTGGGCACCGAGCGGCCCCCAGAGGGTGCTGTCGTAGTCGTCGCGCGGCACGTCGAAGAGCAGGCCCTCGGACGAGCCGACGAAGTACAGGTGGAACATCGCGAGGAGCTCCGCGCCGGAGAACTCCCGGGGGTCGGCGAAGAAGCTGCGCGCGAAGACCTCCAGGGCCAGATGGCGTGCGGCGGTGGGGAACCGGAGGCGGTCGAGCACCTCGGACGCGCTGACGCCATCGAGGTCGGTGAAGGACCCGGGGAAGCTGAGGTCGAGGAGGCCGAGCGCCTGCTCGACGTCGACGCCGCGCAGGCCGGCGAGGTCGAAGCTGGGGGAGCGTGCGACGAAGGCCGCGAGGTTGGCCGGGGGCGTGCGCGGGATCCCGGCGAACGAGTCGGCGCCGCCGTCCTTGCGGACGAGCGGGTAGTCGGCCAGGGGCCGCAGCCCGGACAGCGTCGGGTCCGTGCGGCGCAGCACCGCCCGCAGGTTGTAGTACTGCCGGAAGAAGGCGTGGAAGCCCCGGCTCATGACCGACCCGGAGCCGTCGGGGAGCGTCACCGGCCACGCCGAGACGCGACCCCCGAGCCGCTCGTCGCGCTCGAGCAGCGTGACGCGGACGCCGCGCTCGGCCAGCCCGAGCGCCGCCGTCAGCCCGCCGATGCCGCCGCCGACGACGACGACGTGCCGGTCCGCCGGCGCCCGGCCGTCACCGGCCGAGGGCTGCGGCGGGGCGTGGAAGACCGCCCGGCGGTCGAGCCCCGGCCGCCAGGACCGGCTGCGGCGCAAGGCAGCCGGCCGCAGCGACGTCGGACGGCGGGGGCTCACGCGGCGCGCCGGCCCACGACCGTGTGGACGAGACCGTCCTGCCAGCCGGGGTAGGAGCGATGGCGCACGTCGGTCATCCCGGCCTCCTGGAGCCGGCCGCACATCCGGTCGACGGAGTCGAAGTCGCGCACGCTCTCGTAGAGGTAGCGGTGCAGCGGCACGTCGGAGCGCTTGACCGCGGCGAGCGGGATGATGATGCCGTGGCACACCGCGGCCCAGATGGCCTGCGCGCGACGGCTGCCCGCGACGGAGTAGTCGTGCAGGACGAACCCGCCGTTCGGCCGCAGGACCCGCGCGACCTCGGCGACGAGCGCCTGCCGGTCGGGGACGTTGCGCAGCAGGTAGGCCCCGAGGACGCCGTCGACGGAGGCGTCCGGCAGCCCGCGCAGGTAGGTCACGGCGTCGGAGACGACGAGCTCGACCCCGTCCGGCCACTGCTTCTGTCGCGCCTGCTCGACCATCCCCTCGGAGGCGTCGACGCCGGTGACGTGCAGCGGCCCGCGGCCGCCGTCGTGCCACGCGTCGAGGAGCGCGAGGGTCGAGGCGCCCGAGCCGCAGCCGAGGTCGAGGACCACGGGGGCGACACCGGTGCGCCGGGGCAGCCGCTCGACGAGCGCGTCGGCGGCCGTCCGCAGCTGGTCGTGGTACCCCGGCGACAGGGCGACCATCGCGTCGTAGGTCGGTGCGGCACGGTCGAACGCGTCGGCGAGCACCCAGTCACGCGGGCTCATCGGTCCACCTCCTCGCGGGACCGGCCGAGCCGGACCCACAGCAGAATCGTCAGGGTCACCATGCTGAACCCGAAGAGGTAGTCCTCGACGGGGACGTCCCAGGGGATGCGCAGGCCGGTGGTCTGCGACTCGTCGTAGATGACGATCGGCGCCGACAGCTTGGTCAGCCAGCCGTCGACGAGCACCTGGAAGAAGAAGACGATGGCCATGGCCAGCCAGTACTTCGCGGTGCGGAACACCCCGGTGCGCAGCCAGAACCGCTCGACGAGGACGGTCAGCACGACCGACACCACCGCGAGCGCCGTGTACTCAGGCATCCCGGCGCCGCCGCTCGCGCAGGACCGAGAGGACGGTCCCGACCGCCTCGTAGGTCAGCAGCCCGCAGATCGGGATGACGACGAAGAAGACGAGCTCCTCGAGCGGCACGTCGAGCGGCAGGATGACGCCGGTCGTGTAGAGCTCGCTGTAGGTCCAGTGGCCGCGCCGGATGCCGAGGACGTCCCAGGCGACGAAGAGCACGACGACCGGCAGGAGCGCGGCGAGCAGCCGCAGGGGGCGCCGGTAGACGCGGGCGCGCAGCACGAGCTCGAGCGGCAGCGTGATGAGGAGGCACCCGGCCATGAGCAGCAGGTACTGGTACCGGTCGTCCACGGTCACCCGGCCCCGACGGTGTCACCGGCACGTGCGGCCGCGGGAAGCTGCTCGCGCGGCGCGGCGGGCCACTGCAGCGGGTCGGGGCCGAGCGCGGCGAGCAAGGGCACCTGCTCGGCGCACCAGCTGGACACCTCGCGGGTGCCGGCCAGCACCTCGCGCGAGAACCGCTGCCACGCAACCCAGTCGACCCGGCCCACCTCGACCGGGTCGGGGCTGGTGGCGGGGGAGCCGGCGCGGGCGACGAGCACCGGGCAGAGCTCGTTCTCGGCGAGCGTGCGCGCCCGGGCGCGGTAGCGGAAGGCCGGGAGCACGAGGCGGACCTCGGCCAGCTCGACGCCGAGCTCGTCGCGCGCCCGGCGGCGCACGGCGTCCTCGAGCGGCTCGCCCGGCCGGGGGTGGCCGCAGACCGAGTTGGTCTCGACGCCGGGGAAGCTCGGCTTGTCGTCGGCGCGGTGGGTGACGAGCAGGCGTCCCTCGTCGTCGACGACGTAGCAGGAGAAGCCGAGGTGCAGCGGGGTCGCGTCGTGGTGGACCTCGGCCTTACGGGCGGTCCCGAGGGGGTGGCCGTCGTCGGCGACGAGCACGACGTCGTCGTCGACCCACGCCGGATCGGCGGTGCGGCGGGTCGAGCGCTCGCGGGCGACGAGCCGGCGCGGGTCGCGCGCGGTGACCATCCGGGCCGCGAGGCCGGCCTTGACCGGGGTGGGCACGCGGACGCGCCCGGAGAACACGTCGTGGTCGGCATCCTCGATGCGCTCGAGGATGCGGGCGTAGAGGACCCGGGCGGTCGCGACGCAGCGTCGCGAGGCCGGCGGGAGGGCGGACAGGCCCGCGTCGGCCTCGCGGTAGAGGCGGCGGTTGCGCTCGATCTCGAAGGCCATGAGCGCGCGCCACTCCGGCGTCACGGTGCGCGTCCACGGGTCGGCGCCGAAGTGCCGCAGGTCCTCCTGGGGCACGTAGACGCGGCCGCGGTCGAGGTCCTCGCCGACGTCGCGCAGGAAGTTCGTCAGCTGGAAGGCCAGGCCGAGCGCCCGGGCCGGGGTGCGCGCCTCGCTCGTCGGGTGCAGGACGGGCAGCATCATCTCGCCGATGACCGCGGCGCTGCCGTCCATGTAGCCGAGCAGGTCCTCCCACGTCTCGTAGGTGCGCTGGGTGAGGTCGGCGCGCATCGCCCCGAAGAACCGGTCGAAGCACTCGTCGGGGATGCGGCGCTCGCGGACCGTGGTGGCGACGGCGGCGAGCACCGGGTCCTCGGAGGTACCGGTGGCCACGGCCTCGTGGAAGCGGGCCTCGAAGGCGTCGAGCTCGGACGCGGTCGCGGGGCCCGGCTCGGGCCCGGCGAGGTCGACGATGTCGTCGGCGAGGCGGGCGAGGGTGTAGACCGCGAACACGTGCCGCCGCTCGGCCCGCGGGAGCAGCCGCGCGCCCCAGTAGTACGTCGTGCCGTGCTCGCGCGTCACGGCCGCGCACCGGGCGTAGCCCTCCTCGAGGTGGGCAGCGGGGGGTCCGCTCATGCAGGCAAGCCTGCCGCACGGGGACGGGGGGTGGGAACGGCGCCCCCCGCGTACTGCTGCACCCGCTCGGCCGCGAGCTTGCCGCTGACGAGCACCATCGGGATGCCCACGCCGGGCGTCGTGCCCGAGCCGGCGAACACCAGGCCCGGCACGCGCCGGTCGACGTTGGCCGGCCGGAACGGGCCGGACTGGAGGAACGTGTGCGCCAGGGCGAACGGGGTGCCGAGGTGCATCCCCTGGGCCAGCCAGTCCTCGGGCGTGACGAGCCGGTCGACGACGACGTCGGTCGGGTAGCCGTTGGCGTCGAGGAACGCGAGCAGGCGCTCCTTCATCGGCCCGCTCTCGCGGCTCCAGTCGATGCCGGAGCCGGTGTGCGGCACCGGCTCGAGGACGTACAGGGTCGAGTGGCCGTCGGGGGCCACCGACGGCTCGCTGAGCGACGGCACGGTGACCAGGCGCGACGGGTCGGGCATCAGCTCGCCACGGTCGATGAGCGCCTCGAACGCGGTGTCCCACGCGTCGCCGAAGTGGATGTTGTGGTGGTGCACGCCCGGGGCGGGGGTGCCCTTCACGCCGAGGTGCCAGACGACGGCCGACGGCGAGTAGTCGCCGCGTCGGACGACGCGCGGCGGGGTGACCTCCGGCAGCAGGCGGGCGTAGGCGACCGGCAGGTCGACGGTGCAGACGACCGCGTCGGCCGAGAGCCGGGTGCCGTCGGCGGTCGCGACCCCGGCCACGGCCCCGTCGCCGCGCCGCAGCACCGAGGTCACCTCCACGCCCAGGTGGATCGGCACGCCGGCGTCCTCGAGCGCCCGGGCCATCCCGACCGGGACGGCGTGCATGCCGCCCTCGGGGTGGAAGACGCCGCGGACGCTGTCCATGTACGTGATGACCGCGAAGACCGCACGGGCCTGAGCCGGGGCCACGCCCGCGTAGAGGGACTGGAAGCCGAAGATGCGGTGCAGCCGCTCGTCCTCGAAGAAGGAGCCGACGCGGGGCCCGAGCGCCCGCAGGCCGCCGAGCCCGAGCAGCCGGGCGGCCGTGACCGGGTTGCGGACGAGGTCGAGGACGGAGTCGAGGTTGCGGTCGATGAAGGTGTCGAACTCGACGTCGTAGAGCTCCTCGAGCCACGTGAGGAAGCGGTCGAACCCGGCGGCGTCACGCTCGCCCGACAGGCCTCGCACCTCCTCGCGCAGGTCGGCCATGTCGGCACGCACGTGCAGCTCGGAGCCGTCGGCGTAGACGGCCCGGTAGGCGGGGTCGAGCCGGCGCATCGGGACGAGCGCCTCCGGGTCGCCGCCGACCGCGCGGATCGGAGCGTGCAGCAGCTCGGGCATCGTCATGACGACGGGCCCGGGGTCGAAGCGGAAGTCGCCCATCCGCAGCAGGCCGGCGCGGCCACCGACGACGTCGTCGCGCTCGAGGACGGTGACGTCGTGCCCGGCGGCGGTCAGGTGGCAGGCGGCGGCCAGGCCGGAGAGGCCGGCGCCGACGACGAGGACCCTCACGCCGACCTCCAGCCGATGGCGTGGGCCAGCTCGCGCAGGGCCGCCCGCGTCTCGTCGTCGGTGTCGATGCGCTCGACGGCCTCGTGCGAGCGCTCGACGAGGTCGGCGATCGCGGCCTCGGCGCGCTCACGGACGCCGCACGAGCGCATCGCCTTGCGCAGCGCGAGCACGCCGTCGGCGTCGAGGGTGCCGGCGTCGCAGGCCTCGAGGAGGTGGTGGTGGCGCTCGGGCAGCATCTCGGCGGCCCAGACGAGGAGGACGGTCGGCTTGCCGCAGCGCAGGTCGTCGCCGGCGGGCTTGCCGGTGAGCCCCGGGTCGCCCCAGACCCCCAGCAGGTCGTCGCGCAGCGCGAACGCGTCGCCGACGAGGTCTCCCCAGGCGACGAGGCTCGCGACGACCTCGGGCGCGGCCCCGGCGACGAGCGCGCCGAGCTCGAGGGGGCGGGTGATCGTGTAGCGGCCGCTCTTGAGGCGCCCGATCCGCCGCGACACCGCGAGGTCGCGCCCGCGGCCGGCCGTGTGCGTGACGTCGAGCAGCTGCCCCTCGACGAGCTCGGTCGCCATGACCCGCCAGGCGCGCGCCACCCGGCGCGTCCCGGCGGACGCGAGGAGCGTCGCCTCGGACAGGGCGAGGTCGGCGACGAGCACCGCAACGCTGTCACCGAAGAGCTGGGCGTCGCCGAGGCCCTCCTCCGCGACGTGCCGCTCGGTGGCCACGACGTGGAGGGCCGGGCGCCCTCGGCGCTCGTCGCTGCGGTCCATCACGTCGTCCTGGACGAGCGCGAAGAGCTGGAGCAGCTCGAGGGCGGCCGCGACCCGGACGAGCTCCTCGCGGGTGTCCGACCGGCCACCGGCGACGGCCCAGCCCCAGCCGGTGAGGAGCGGGCGCAGGCGCTTGCCGGGATGGCGCAGCCGCTGGGCCAGCTCGTCGACGAGGTCGACGGCCAGCGAGCCGACGCTGGTGTCGACGAGCTCGCCCCCGACCTCGTGGAGGATGCTGCCCAGCTCCTCGAGGACCTGCTCCAGGGTGTCGTCGACGTCGGCCAGCAGCAGCTCGGTCTCGGGGTCGCGGCGCAGCACGTCCAACGTTCCGGTGGTGGTCGGGTGGGTGGTCATCGTGAGGTGGTCCGCCCCTCGTCGCGTCGGTCGCTCGTGGCGTGCTCGGGCCCCGGCGGGTTCGACGATTCAACCATCCGTCCCCGACGGGCCGCTGCTCGCTGTCGAACCCTAGACGGCCCCACCGACGCCTCCTACCCACTGCACGGGCTCGTACTACGGTGCGGGAGTGGATGCGGACGTCGTCGTCGTGGGGGCAGGACTGGCCGGGCTGCGCTGTGCGGACCGGCTCGCCGAGGCGGGTCGCGCGGTGGTCGTCGTCGAGCGGGAGGCGGTCGTCGGGGGCCGTCAGCGCACCGACGAGGTCGACGGGTTCCTCCTGGACCGCGGCTTCCAGGTCCTCAACCCGGCCTACCCGGCGGTCCGCCGCTGGGTCGACGTCGACGACCTCGCGCTGCGTCCGTTCGGCGCCGGGCTGCTGGTGCGCCGCGAGCGCGGGCTCGTCGAGCTCGCCCACCCGCTGCGCGAGCCGGCGAGGCTGGCGGCCACGCTGCGCAGCGGCCTCCTCGACCCGCGTGGGCTGGCGGCGCTCGGGCGCTGGGCCGCCCCGGCCCTCACCGCGCCCGGCCGGGTCAAGCGCGGCGCCGACCGCCGCCTGGGCGAGGGACTCGACGCCGCCGGTGTGTCCGGGCCGCTGCGGACCGAGGTGCTCGAGGCCTTCCTCGCGGGGGTCGTCGCCGAGGACCGCGCCGAGACGTCCGAGGCCTTCGTGCGCCTCCTCGTGCGGATGTTCGCCCTCGGCGTGCCCGGGTTGCCCGCCCGCGGCATCCGGGCCCTGCCGGAGTGGCTCGCCGACCGCGCCGTGCGCCGCCGCACCCCGGTCGACCTGCGCCTGTCCACGCCGGTGATCGGGGTGCGACCCGGCGCCGAGCCCGCGGTCGAGTGCGCCGACGGCACGTCGCTCTCGGCGCGGGCGGTCGTCGTCGCCGTCGGCCCCGAGGCCGTCGCGGGGCTGGTCGACGTGCCGGCACCGGTCACCCGTGGGCTGCGGACCTGGTGGTTCGCGGCCGACGAGGCGCCGACCCGCTCCGACAAGGTCGTCGTCGACGGCCGCCGCCGCGGCCCGATGGTCAACGCCGCCGTCGTGAGCAACGCCGTGCCGTCGTACGCGCCCCCGGACGCCCACCTCGTCGAGGTGACCACGCTGCTCGGGCCCGGGCACGACGCCGCGGAGGATGACGTGCGCCGCCAGGCAGCAGAGGTCTTCGGCTGCTCGACCGCCTCGTGGCGCACCGTGCGCCGCGACGACGTCCACGACGCCCTTCCCGCGCAGCCGGCGCCGCTGCGCCTCACCTCGCCGGCCCGCGTGGCCGACGGCGTCCTCGTGGCCGGCGACCACCGCGACACCGCCTCCATCCAGGGGGCGCTCGTCTCGGGCCACCGGGTGGCCGGCGCCGTCCTCGACCTGCTCGCGACCGCCTGATGGCGGCCCGCCGGCGGCTGCGCGTCGTCTTCCCGCACCAGCTGTTCGAGTCGCTGCTCGACGAGCCCCAGGGCACGCGCTTCGTCCTCGTCGAGGACGACCTGCTCTTCCGCCAGCAGCCCTTCCACGCCCAGAAGCTCGTCCTGCACCGCGCGTCGATGCGGCTCTTCGCGGACCGTCTGCGCGAGAAGGGGTTCGACGTCGACGTCATCGAGACCTCGGGGCGGCGCAAGACCCGGACGCGGCTGGCCGAGGCGATCGCCGACGCCGCCCCGGACGAGGTGCGGCTGCACGACGTCGTCGACGACTGGCTGCTGCGCGACGTGCGGCGTGCCTTCCGCGAGGCCAAGGTCGAGCTGGCGCCCGAGGACGTCGAGGAGACGCCGAACTTCCTCACGACGCGACCGGAGCTGACCGAGTGGTTCGGGTCGCACCGCGCCCGGATGCAGACCTTCTACCAGTGGCAGCGGCAGCGGTTCGACGTGCTCGTCGAGGGCAAGGAGCACGACCAGCCGGTCGGCGGCCGCTGGTCGTTCGACACCGAGAACCGCAAGAAGCTGCCGAAGAAGCACCAGGTGCCCGGCCGGGCGTCGCCCGCGCGGCTGCCCGAGGTCGAGGAGGCCATCGCGTGGGTCGGCGAGGAGTTTCCCGACGCGCCCGGGAACGCCGACACCTTCGACTGGCCGGTCACCCACGAGCAGGCGCGGGAGGGCCTGCGCGAGTTCGTCGCCGAGCGCCTCGCGCAGTTCGGCCCGTACGAGGACGCGGTCGCCACCGAGCACCCCTTCGTGTTCCACGCCGCCATCACCCCGGCGCTCAACTGCGGCCTGCTCGACCCCCGCGAGGTCCTGCGCACGGTGCTCGAGGGCGCCGAGGAGCAGGGCGTCGACCTGCCTTCGCTCGAGGGTTTCGTGCGCCAGCTCATCGGGTGGCGCGAGTACATGCGCGCCACCTACCACCTCTACGGCCGGCGGATGCGGACCTCGAACCACCTGCGGCACACCCGGTCCCTCGCCGACGGCTGGTGGGACGGGACGACCGGCCTCGACCCCGTCGACCACGTCGTCCGCGGCGTCGTCGAGCGCGGGTACGCCCACCACATCGAACGGCTCATGGTCCTCGGCAACGCGATGTGCCTGCTGCGCACCGACCCCGACGAGGTCTACGAGTGGTTCATGGCCTTCTTCGTCGACGCCTACGACTGGGTGATGGTCCCCAACGTCTACGCGATGTCGCAGTTCGCCGCCGGCACCGGCATCACGACCAAGCCCTACGTCTCGGGCAGCAACTACCTGCGGAAGATGACCGACTTCGGGCCCGGCGAGTGGCGCGAGGACTGGGACGCCCTCTACTGGGGCTTCGTCGACCACCACCGCGACGTCTTCGAGTCCAACGTCCGCGCCCGGATGGTCACCCGCACCTGGGACGGGATGGACCCCGACCGCCGCGAGGAGCTGCTCGCCCGCAGCCGCCGCGTCGTCCGCCGCCTCTGACCCCCGCCCGCCCCCCTCACGAACCCCACGCGTATCCCGCGCGAACCCCACGCGTATCGGGTGACCCGATACCGCTGCGCCTCACCCGAGAACGGTTCCGGGGTACAGCGCGGTCGTATCGGGTGACCCGATACGCGGGTGACACGTGGGGCGACGGGGTGGGCGCCTGCGGTGGGGTGGAGGAGCGGCGGGGCCGGGGGCTGGGTCTGTCGAGGGTGGGAAGAGCGGGGCGCCCGCGCGGGTTGGCCCGAAGGACGTGCTGCCCGCCCGCCGGTCGGCACCCCACCCCCTCGACGACGGGAGACCCCGGTGAGCACGGACCACGCGGAGACGACGGACACGAGCACGGACGGCGGCGGGGGCGCCGGGCACGCGCAGATCGGCGTCACCGGTCTCGCGGTGATGGGCCGCAACCTCGCCCGCAACCTGGCCCGCCACGGCTTCCGGGTCGCGGTGCACAACCGGACGACGGCCAAGGCCGAGGCGCTCGTCGACGAGTTAGGCGACGAGGGCGACTTCACGCTCGCGCGCTCGCTCGAGGACCTCGTCGGCTCGCTCGAGCGCCCGCGCCGGATCATCGTCATGGTCAAGGCCGGCGAGGGCACGGACGCCGTCATCGACGAGCTCGTGCCCCTGCTCGACGAGGGTGACGTCGTCGCCGACGCCGGCAACGCGCACTGGCGCGACACCGCGCGGCGCCACGACGCGCTGGCGGAGAAGGGCATCCGCTTCGCGGGGGTGGGGGTCTCCGGCGGCGAGGTCGGCGCGCTCGAGGGCCCGTCGATCATGCCCGGGTGCGACGGCGACACCTACGCCGAGATCGGGCCGTTCCTCGAGGTCATCTCCGCCCACGTCGACGACGAGCCCTGCTGCACCCTCATCGGTCCCGACGGCGCCGGCCACTTCGTCAAGATGGTGCACAACGGCATCGAGTACTCGGACATGCAGCTGATCGCCGAGACCTACGACCTGATGCGCCACGTCCTCGGTCTCGAGCCGTCCGCGGTCGCCGACACCTTCCGCGAGTGGAACGGCACCGAGCTCGAGTCCTACCTCGTCGAGATCACCGCCGAGGTGCTGAGCCACACCGACGCCGACACCGGCCGGCCCTTCGTCGACGTCGTCCGCGACGCCGCGGAGCAGAAGGGCACCGGCCGCTGGACCGTGCAGACCGCCCTCGACCTCGGGGTGCCCGTCACCGGCATCGCCGAGGCGACGATGGCCCGCGCCGTGTCCGGCGACACTGCGCGCCGCGCGGCCGTCCGCGAGGCGCTCGCGGGCGAGGCCGCACCGGGCGTCGGGGTCACCGTGACGACCGACGACCTGCGCCAGGCCCTCTACGCCGCCAAGGTCGTCTCGTACGCCCAGGGCCTCGACATGGTGCGCGACGGCTCGGCCGAGCAGGGCTGGGACGTCGAGCTCGCCGACCTCCCGCGCATCTGGCGCGACGGCTGCATCATCCGGGCCCGCCTGCTCTCCGACATCACCGAGGCGCTCGAGGAGCACGCCGACGCGCCGTCGCTCCTCGCGACCCCGGCCTTCGCCGGGGCCGTCGCCGAGCGCCTGCCCGCGCTGCGCCGGGTCGTCACCGCCGCCGTCGCGGCCGGGCTCCCCGCGCCGGTCTTCTCGTCGGTGCTCGCCTACGTCGACGCCCTGCGGGCCGAGCGGCTGCCGGCCGCCCTCGTCCAGGGCCTGCGCGACTACTTCGGCGCGCACACCTACGAGCGCACCGACCGCGAGGGCTCCTTCCACACGCTGTGGGCGGAGGACCGCACCGAGGTCGACGCCTGAGACCCGACCCGCGGCGCCGCGTCACCGGCGCCGCGGGTGGGTAGCGACAGAAGACCGAACCGGAAGGAGACCGCAGGATGACCCACCACGAGGGCGCCGCCCACGTCAAGGAGCTCGTCGAGGACCAGCGCACCGCGATGCTCACGACCGTGCACCGCGAGAGCGGCGCGCTGACCTCGCGCCCGATGACGCTGCAGGAGGTCGACGACGACGGCACGTTCTGGTTCCTCGCCCAGCGTGACAGCGCCGCGGCGTCCGAGATCGAGGCCGACCCGCAGGTCAACGTCGCCTTCACGAAGGAGGGCGCGTGGGTGTCGGTGGCCGGCCGGGCCAGCGTCCGCCACGACCCCGAGAAGGCCCGCGAGCTGTGGAACGAGTTCGCGAAGACCTGGTTCCAGAAGGAGCCCGAGGACCCGGAGGTCGCCGTCATCCGCGTCGACGGCGAGTCCGCCCAGTACTGGGACAGCCCCGGCAAGGCCGCGACCGTCGTCGAGATGGTCAAGGCGCGCCTGACCGGCGACCGCCCCGACGCGGGTGAGAGCCACACCGTCGAGCTCTGACCCCCACCGACCGACCGGCCCCTCCGACTCCCCCCTCCCGGAGGGGCTGGTCCGTGTCCGTCGCCTGCAGCCGGCCGGTCCCGCTCAGGCGGTGCCGGTGGCGGCCTCGAGCTCCTCGAGGGCGGCGCCGGTGTGCACGGCGAGCCGCTGCAGGTGCGGCAGGGCGTCGCGGTCGCCGATGAACCCGAGGTTGAGCGTGCCCGCGTACGACTGCGCGGTGATGTTCAGCGCCATCGAGTGCCCGGGGATCGACACCGGGTAGGTGGCGTCGAGCCGCGCCCCGCGCCAGTACAGCGGCTTCGTCGGCCCCGGCACGTTCGAGATGCACACGTTGAGCGTCAGCGGGCCGGGCAGCGGCAGCCCGCTCATCGCCCGCAGCACCTGGAGGCCGGCCGGCGCCAGGAGCATCGCGCTGTAGGCGATGACCGCGTCGCCGCCCATCCCGCGCATCCGGGCCTTGGCGGCGCGCGACGACGAGGTGATCGCGGCGAGCCGCGCGACCGGGTCCTCGATGTCGGTGGCCAGAGACACCAGCGTCGCCCCGACGTAGTTGCCGCCGCCCTCGCTCTCGGGGGCGCGGACGTTGACCGGCACGAACGCGACGAGCGGCCGGTCCGGCAGGCTCGCGAGGTCGTCGAGGAAGCGCCGCAGGCCCCCGGCGCACACGGCCATGAGCACGTCGTTGAGCGTCGCGTTGCGGGCGCGCGCGACGGCGCGCAGCCGCTCGAGCTCGTACTGCTGCGTCGCGAACCGGCGGGCCCGGCCGGTGCGTCCGTTGAGGATGCTCACCGGCGCCTGGTACGACGCCACCGCCCGGGTGCTCGGCCCGCCGCGCCGCAGCTGGGTGCCGACGAGGGTGCGCGCGACCTCCGGGATCGAGGTCACCGCGTTCCCGATGCTGCGCAGGATGGCCGTCACGTCACCGACGGGCTCGCGCGGCTCGCCCTCGGCGCGCGGCGGGCGGGTCAGCCCGAGGAAGTGCGGGTGGGTGCGGTCGTCCGGGTCCTCGGTGAGCCCGCGCTGCAGCAGGCGGTTTCCCGTGTAGCCGTCGACGAGGCTGTGGTGGATCTTCGTGTAGACGGCGAACTGCCCGGGTGCGACGCCCTCGATGAACGTCAGCTCCCACGGCGGGCGGCGGAAGTCGAGCTGGTTGGAGTGCAGCCGCGACACGAGCACGCCGAGCTCGCGCTCGCCGCCGCCGCTCGGCAGCGCCGAGTGCCGCACGTGGTAGTCGATGTCGAAGGCGTCGTCCTCGACCCAGCGGTGCACCGGCTGGCGCAGCAGCCGCCGGGTCTGGAGCCGGTAGGTCCACGGCGTCCGCACGGGGGAGGCGCGCACGTCGGCGACGAGGTCGCGCAGCCAGGCGTCGTCGGCGTCCGGGGGCATCGAGAAGTGCAGGAGGGACCCGACGTGCATGAGGGTCTCGGGGGTCTCCCCGATGAGGAAGACGGCGTCCAGCGGTGAGGCCCAGCGCGAGCGCGGCACCCGCCTCAGCCCGCCACGTCGTGCAGCGGGTCGCCGTCGTCGGGGTGCTCGGGCGCTGCGGTGGCGGTGGGCGCGACCCACGGCCGCCAGGCGCCCTCCTCCTGGGCGAGCCGGTCGGCGAGGACGCGCAGGGTGTCGAGGTGGTGGCCGTAGCCGAGGTGCGTCGCGTCGACCTCGACGTTCTCGGCGAGCGGGCCGGGGTCGAGGACGCAGCACTCCCACGCGACGATCCCGTCGGTGCGCGACCAGATGCTCGTCGTCGGCACCTCGAGCGGCGCCGCGCGCAGGGCCAGGGCCTCCTCGGTGAACATCTGGTCGAGGTGGTGGCGGTTCATCACGCGGTACATCGCCCAGGCGCGGGTGGCGGCCGGGTGGTGGCGGAACGGGCTGCCCAGCGTGACGACGGAGCGGGTGTAGTGGGGCAGGGCGCGGGCCATCTCGCGGGCGTAGATGCCTCCGGCGCTCCAGCCGACGAGGCTGACCCTGCGGCCGTAGCGGTCGTAGACCTCGAGGAGGAGGTCCTCGAGCCGGGCGGCGAGCTCCGGGCTCGCGCCGAGGTTGCGGCCCTGGCGCCAGTCGTGGACCCGGTAGCCGAGGCGGCGCAGGTGCGAGCGGAGGAAGACGGTGGACTCGGGGCCGGCGAGGAAGCCCGGCAGGACGATGACGGGGTGACCGTCCCCGACCGGCCAGCCGGCGATGTCGCGGGTGCGCACGGCGGAGGACGCGAGCTCGAGGGCGGCGCGCCACTCGCGGCGGGCCATCCAGAGCGTCGGCGCGGACGGGGCACCGCTGGTCGCATCGAGCCTCGGCATCCTCGCTCCTTCCGTGCGGCGCACCGACGAGGACCCGGACCCGGGCTCGCGACGCTGCGAATGGGCAGAGGACGAGTGTGGCAGAGCGCGGCTCGGCACGGGAGTCTGTCGGCGGAGCCGTATCCGGACCGTCACCTGCCGCACCATCACCCCCGCCCCCACCGCGAACGCGTGTGAACTCGCCGGGGTCGACCGGCGAGTTCACACGCGTTGGGAGGGAGAGTGGAGGGATGAGCACGCAGCCCGAGGCCGTCGGCGGGTCCACCCGCACCGAGCGCGACACGATGGGGCCGGTCGAGGTGCCGGCCGACCGCTACTGGGGGGCGCAGACCCAGCGCAGCCTCGAGCACTTCGACATCGGCCGCGACACCTTCGTCTGGGGGCGCCCCGTCGTCCGCGGGCTCGGGCTGCTCAAGAAGGCCGCGGCCCTGGCCAACGCCGAGCTCGGGCTGCTGCCGCAGGAGGTCGCCGACGCCGTGGTGCGGGCCGCGGACGAGGTCGCGCGCGGCGAGCTCGACGACCACTTCCCGCTCGTCGTCTTCCAGACCGGCTCGGGCACGCAGTCGAACATGAACGCCAACGAGGTCGTCGCCAACCGCGCGGTCGAGATCCTCGGCGGCGAGCTCGGCTCCAAGGACCCGGTCCACCCGAACGACCACGTCAACCGCAGCCAGTCGAGCAACGACACCTTCCCGACGGCGGTCCACGTCGCCGTCGCCCTCGAGCTGGCCGAGCGGCTGCACCCTGCGGTCGACGCCCTCTGCGCGGCCCTCGACGCCAAGGCCGCCGAGCTCGGCGACGTCGTCAAGGTCGGGCGCACGCACCTCCAGGACGCGACGCCGGTCACCCTCGGCCAGGAGATCGGCGCGTGGGCCGGGCAGCTGCGCGAGGCGCAGGCCGACGTCCGGTACGCCGGTGAGCGCGTCCTGGCCCTCGCCATCGGCGGCACTGCGGTCGGCACCGGGCTCAACGCCCCGGCCGCGTTCGGCCCCACCGTCGCCCGTCACCTCGAGGCAGAGACGGGGCTCGCCTTCCGGCAGGCCGACAACCTGTTCGTCCAGCTCGCCGCGCACGACGCGCTCGTCGCGGTCTCGTCGTCGCTGCGGACGCTCGCGGGCGGGCTCATGAAGCTGGCCAACGACGTCCGCTGGCTGGCGTCGGGGCCGCGCACCGGCATCGGCGAGCTGCGCATCCCCGAGAACGAGCCGGGGTCCTCGATTATGCCGGGCAAGGTCAACCCCACCCAGTCCGAGGCGATGACGATGGTCGTCACGCGGGTGTTCGGCAACGACGCGACGGTCGGGTTCGCCGGCACGCAGGGCAACTTCCAGCTCAACGTCTTCACGCCGGTCATGGCGCACGCCGTGCTCGAGTCGGTACGGCTCGTCGCGGACGCCTGCCGCTCCTTCCGCGAGCACTGCGTCGAGGGTCTCGAGGCCGACCGCGAGCGCATCGCCGAGCACCTCGACGCCGACCTCATGCTCGTCACCGCGCTCGCGCCGCACATCGGCTACGACGCGGCGGCGGCCATCGCGAAGCAGGCGCACCGCGACGGCTCGACGCTGCGCGAGGCGGCGCTCGCCTCCGGGCACGTCACCGACGAGGACTACGACCGCTGGGTCGTCCCCGCCGCGATGACCCGCCCCGACTGACCTCCGCCTCCCCTCCCCCGCACCGCGAACGCGTGTGAGATCGCCGGAGAAGCCCGGCGAGTCAACACACGTCCGTGGAGAGAAGGGTCAGCCGGAGAGGAGGCCGCGCAGGTCGTCGGCGGTGAGGGCCCGGCTCATCGCGCCGCCCTCGTCGACGACCCGCGTGAACAGGTCGCGCTTGCGCTCCTGGAGCGCGACGACCTTCTCCTCGACGGTGCCGCGGGAGACCAGCCGGTAGACGTTGACCGGCCGGGTCTGGCCGATGCGGTGCGCGCGGTCGATGGCCTGCGCCTCGGCAGCCGGGTTCCACCACGGGTCGAGGACGAAGACGTAGTCGGCCTCGGTGAGCGTCAGACCGAACCCGCCGGCCTTGAGCGAGATGAGGAACACCGGGGCGTCACCGTCGCGGAAGGCGGCGATCCGGTCGGCGCGTTCGCGGGTGCGGCCGTCGAGGTACTCGTAGGCGATGCCCTCGGCCTCCAACCGGCGCCGGACGATCGCGAGGAAGCCGGTGAACTGCGAGAACACCAGCGCCCGGTGGCCCTCGCCGGCGAGCTCGGTGACGTGCTCGACGAGCGTGTCGACCTTGGCGGACTCGGCGAGGCCGGCGTACTCCTCGTCGACGAGCGAGGGGTCGAGCGACATCTGCCGCAGCGCGGTGAGGGCGCGCAGCACCGCCATCCGGTTGCCGTCGAGGTCGTCGATGAGGCCGAGCAGGCGCTGGCGCTCGCGCTGGAGGTGCCGGTCGTAGACGGCGCGGTGGCGCGGGTGGAGGTCGACGGTGAGGACCTGCTCCTGCTTCGGGGGCAGCTCACGGGCCACGGCCTCCTTGGTGCGCCGCAGCATGAGCGGGCGCACGCGGCGGCGCAGCAGGGCCAGGCGCTCGGTGTCGCCGTCTCGCTCGATGGGGGTGGCCCACTGCTCCTTGAACGCCCCCGGCCGCGGGTGCAGCCCCGGCGCGACGATCGACAGCAGGGACCACAGGTCCATCAGCGAGTTCTCGAGCGGGGTGCCGGTGATGGCGAACTTCGCCCGCGCGCTGAGCCGCCGCACCGCCTGATAGGTCTTCGCCTGGTGGTTCTTGACGAACTGCGCCTCGTCGAGGACGACCGCCGACCACTCGCGCGAGCGCCATGACTCGCCGTCGATGCGCGCGACGGTGTACGAGGTGATGACGACCTGCGCGTCCCCGACGGCCGCCGCGAGCGAGCGCCCGTCCTTGCCGCGGGTGCGGTCGACGACGACGGTCCGCAGCGACGGCGCGAAGCGCGCGGCCTCGCCGGCCCACGTCGAGAGCACCGACGTCGGCGCGACGACGAGCACGGGGTGCTCGAGCTCGCCGCGCTCGTGGGCCCGCAGGACGAGCGCGAGCATCTGCATCGTCTTGCCGAGGCCCATGTCGTCGGCGAGGACGCCGCCGAGACCGCAGTCCCACAGCAGCGACAGCCAGCGGAAGCCGTCGACCTGGTACGGGCGCAGCGTCGCCTGGAGGGCCGCCGGCACCTCGGCCGGCTCGACGCCCTCGCCGTCGACGAGCCGGCCGACGGTGCGCCGCCAGCGTTCGCTCTGCTCGTCGACGACCCCGAGCGCCGCGAGCTCCTCCCACAGGCCGACGTGCACCGCCGAGATGCGCAGCGGGTCGGTCGGCCTGTCCTGCAACGAGCGGGCCTCGTCGACGAGCCGGCGCAGCGTCTCGAGCTCGGGGCGGGCGAGCGAGAACCACGTGCCGGAGTCGAGGATGAGGTGCTCGTGGCCGCGGGCGATCGCCTCGATGAGCGGCGCGAGCGGGACGTCCTCGCCGGCGACCGTGACCGAGATGTCGAGGTCGAACCAGTCGGTGGAGGCGCCACCACCGCCGCCCGGGCCGTCGCTCGTCGACACCTGGATGAGCGGCGCCTCGTCGACCTCGGTGTACTCGGCGACCTCGCCGTGCACCTCGACGTCGAGGAACGGCAGCTCCTCGAGCACCGGCAGCAGGCGGCTGAAGGCGATGGTCGTGAACGCGTGCAGGCGCAGCTCGGGGACCAGGCGCGGGTGCTGCGCGACGACCTGCCAGAGGACGTCGAGGTCGGCGACCTCCGGGACGGCGCGCAGCTCGTCGACGAGCCGGCGCTCGGCGCCGTGGTCGCGCATCGGGTCGGGCTCGTCGGAGCCGAGCGGGACGTGCACGCCGGTCGGGCCGCCGTAGCGGTAGCCCCAGCGCAGGTGGGTGCGGTGCCCGGGCTCGACGGTGACGTCGAGGGCCAGGCGCGGCGGCACGGCGTCCGGCAGGTCGAGCTCGTCGGAGAGGCTGCGGACCCGGGCCTTGCGCCGCAGCGCCGGGAGGTGCGTGACGGTGAAGCGGGCCCAGTCGGCCTCGGGGACGTCGACGACGCCGAGGTCGAGCAGGCGCTGGCGGGAGCCGTCGAGCGGCTCGGTCAGGGCGCCGAGGACGAGGGTGCCGTCGTCGCGCAGCCAGAAGCCGGTGGCCGGCGAGCCGACGAGGTGGGTGTCGGTGCCGGCCTCGACGGGCAGGTCGAGACGCGGGTGCAGCGTGGCGCCGTCGGCGGTGCGCTCGATGTCGACGACGAGCTCGGCGGGATCGGAGGCGAAGGCGACGTGCCCCTCACCGGTGAGGTCGGTGAGCAGCCGGACACCGGCGCGGTCGGCCGAGCGCAGCAGCGACACCCAGCCGCTGCCGAGGTGGTCGAGGAGGATGGCGTCGGGCATCCGGCCGTAGCCGAAGGCCCGGACCGAGCGGCGGTGCGCGTCGGCGATGGCGGTGAGCGCGTCGACGTGGTCGTCGGAGTAGGTGACCCGGCCGTAGCCGTAGTAACCGCCGGCGAAGCTCTCCCAGGAGACGCCGGTGCGGATCCAGGCGCCGCGCACGCCCGGGACGACCGGGCGCAGCCGCAGCTGGGCGCGCCCGGTGTCGTCGGCGACGCGGGCCCGTCCACCGGCGGGCGCCGCGTCCTCGATGAGCAGGCCGACGGGGGTGACGTGCCGGGGGACGTCGTCGGTGAGGACGCCGCCGAGCGCACGCTCCCACGCGGGCCGGGGCTCGTCGCCGGGGGCGGCAGGGGTGGGGTCGAGCTCGCGGACGCGGGCGGCGACCGCGACCGCGTGCTTGCAGTCGCTGGCGACCGGGCACGAGCACTCGCTGTGCCAGCGCCGCACGGAGCGGGTGCCGACCGACTCGCTGGGCCGCAGCGCGACCTCGGTCGTGTACGTCTCGCCCCGGCTGCCGCCGACCCATCCGGTGGCGTGGGCGCCGTCGGAGGAGACGTGGACGTCGACCACGCGGCCCTCGCGCGCGTACGCGAGCCCGCGCGCGACGGTGACGGTGCCGCAGACGTCGCCGAGCTCGCGGTTGGTCAGCTCGGCGAGCCGTTCGGCGGTGACGACCCGGGCCACGGGCACCCTCCTCCCACGGGAACGGTCCGTCCCCTGGCGCGACGGACCCGAACACCCCACCGTACGTCGGCGGACCGACATCCGCCGACTCCGTCCACAGGGTCAGGCCGGTCGGTCGGGGAGGTCCAGGACGAACGTCGTGCCCACGTCCGGCGTCGACGCCACCGACACCGTGCCGCCGTGCGCACGCGCCACGGCGTCGACGACGGCGAGCCCGAGCCCCGACCCCCCGCTGCCGGAGCTGCGGGAGCGGTCGACCCGGTAGAACCGCTCGAGCAGGTGCGGCAGGTGCTCGGCGGGATGCCGGGCCCCGCGTCCGAGACCTCGATGCGCACCCACCCCGGCACGGCGTGCAGCCGCAGCGCGACCGGGCTGCCCGCCGGCGTGTGCCGGACGGCGTTCGACGTCAGCCCGACCACCGCCTGGGTGACGCGGTCGTGGTCGGCGTCGATGACGAGCGAGGCGGGTGCGTCGAGGGCGACGACCCGGTCCGGCGCGACGACCCGCAGGTCCGAGGCGACGTCGCGCAGCACGGCCGCGAGGTCGACCGGCTCGCGGCGGAGCGCGTCCGGCGACTCCAGCCCGGTGAGGTCGAGGAGGCCGTCGACGAGCCGGCGCATCCGGCCGGCCTCGTCGCCGATGCGCCGCATCGCGTCGTCGACCTCGGCGCGGCCCGCCGTGTCGAGCGGGCCGGGCGGCCGGGCGGCGTGCAGCGCGGCGTAGCCCCCGACGGTCGTCAGCGGGGTGCGCAGCTCGTGCGAGGCGTCGGCGACGAAGCGGCGCATCCGCTCGTTGGTGGCCGTCGTCGTGTCGATCATCGTGTTGAGCGCCTCGCCGAGCCGGGCGGCCTCGGTGCCGGGCGGCCCCGGCGGGACGCGGCGGGCGGTGTCCCCGGCGGTGATGGCGCCGGCGGCCTCGGTCATCGCGGCGATGGGCCGCAGCCCGAGCCGGTCGACCCACCAGAGCAGCAGGCCGACGAGCACCGCCGCGACGAGGCCGGTCAGCCCGAGCGTGACGGCGAGGCGGCGCGTCGCGACGTCGGCCGGCGTGGTCGGCACGGCGAAGACGGCCTGCGCGCGGCCGTTGGGCAGCGTCACCGTCACCACGCGCACGCGCTGGGGCGCTCGCCTTCGCCGTGGTCGGGCTCGGCACCTCCGCGCTCGGCCTCGGCTCGGCCCTCATCATGGGCGCGGCCACGGACACCCAGGCCGGCTCCGCGGCGGCCGTCGAGGAGATCACCTACGAGCTCGGAGCGGTGCTCGGCATCACCTTCCTCGGCAGCCTGGTCGGTGCGGTGTACCGCGCGGGCCTGCCCGCCGACGTGGGCGGCGCCGCGCGCGAGTCCGTCGCCGGAGCCGTGAGTGGGCCGTCCTTCGGCGTCGCCTCCGACGCGTTCGTCACCGCCTTCGCGGCGGTCGGGGCCGTCGGGGCGGTGCTTACCGCGCTCGCGGCGCTCGCGGTGTGGCGCCTCGTGCCGGCGGGGCTGACGCTCGACGACGCCCACCACTGACGCCGACGCGGGCTACACCGCAGTCACTGTCGCCACAACGACACGTACTGCGGTGTAGCCCGCGCTGCGAGCCCTCGGGGTCAGGCCGTGACGTGGGCGTCCGCGACGGCGAGGGCGCGGTCGAGGATGTCGAGGCCCTCGGTGAGCTCCTCGGCGGTCGTCGTGCACGGCGGCACGACGTGCAGCCGGTTGAAGTGGGTCATCGGCCACAGGCCCTCGGCCTTGCACGCGGCCATCAGCTCGCCCATCGGCTTCGCCGCCTCGCCCGAGGCGTTGTAGGGCACGAGCGCCTCGTTCGTCGTCGCGTCCTTGACGAGGTCGAGCGCCCAGAACATCCCGAGGCCGCGGACCTCGCCGACCGAGGGGTGCGCGGCGCGGATCTCCTCCAGGCGCGGCCCGATCACGGTGTCGGCCATCTTCCGGACGTGCTCGAGGATGCCCTCCTCCTCGAAGATCCGCATCGACGCGACGGCCGAGGCGCAGGCCAGCGGGTGGCCCGAGTAGGTGAGGCCGCCGGGGTAGGGGCGGTCGTCGAACGTCGCCGCCACCTTGCTGGACATGACGACGCCGCCGAGCGGCACGTAGCCGCTGTTGACGCCCTTCGCGAAGCAGATGAGGTCGGGCGCGAGGTCCCAGTGGTCGACGGCGAACCACTCGCCGCAGCGCCCGAAGCCGGCCATCACCTCGTCGGCGATCCAGAGGATGCCGAACTCGTCGCACAGCTCGCGGACGCCGGCGAGGTAGCCGTCCGGCGGCACGAGGATGCCGTTGGTGCCGACGACGGTCTCGAGCATGATCGCCGCGATCGTCTGCGGCCCCTCGACCATGATCGTGTCGCGCAGGTGCTGCAGCGCGCGCTCGCACTCCTGCTCCGGCGAGGTGGAGTGGAACGCCGACCGGAACGGGTACGGGCCCCAGAAGTGCACGAACCCCGGTGCGCCGGGCTCGGAGCCCCAGCGGCGCGGCTCGCCGGTCGCGAGGATGGAGCCGCTCGTCGCGCCGTGGTAGCTGCGGTAGGTCGTGAGGATCTTGTGGCGGCCGGTGTGGATGCGCGCCATCCGCATCGCGTTCTCGGTGGCCTCCGCGCCGCCGTTGGTGAAGAACACCTTGTCGAGGCCCTCGGGGGCGCGCTCGGCGATCATCCGCGCGGCCTCGGAGCGCGACTCGTCGGCGAAGCTCGGCGCGATGGTGCACTGCCGGGCCGCGGCCTCCTGGATGGCGGCGACGAGCTTCGGGTGCTGGTAGCCGATGTTGACGTTGACGAGCTGGCTCGAGAAGTCGAGGTAGCGCTTGCCCTCGAAGTCCCAGAAGTACGAGCCCGATGCGCCGGCGATCGGCAGCGGCGCGATCTGCGCCTGCGCGGACCACGAGTGGAAGACGTGCGCGCGGTCGTCGCGCGCGACCTGGGCGCCCTTCTCGCTGTCGGGCTGGACGTCGGGGGAGGCGAACTCGGTCATCGGGCGGCCTTTCGGGGTCGGGCGGAGGCGAACTGGTCGGGTCGGTGCGTCAGGCGGTGGGGCGGTACGGACGTGTCGTGCGGGTGGTCCAGTCGGCGACGAGCAGCGGGTCGAGGTCGAAGCCCTGCTCCTCGGCCCAGGCGAGGTGCGCCCCGACCGCCGGTGAGCCCCAGGCGTGCTCGTCGCGGGCGAGCATCCAGAGGGCGGAGCGGTCGGGCGTGCCGACGAGCGCGGTGGAGTAGTCCTCGGCGAGGCGCATCACCCAGTAGTTGCCCTCGGACGACACCGGCACGAAGCGGACGAGGCCGCCGAAGCGCACCCGCAGCCGGTCCTTGCTCTCCTCGGCGCCCTCCGCCGGGGTGGCCGAGCCGTCGATCGAGTGCTCGAGCTCGTCGCCGCGGTGGCTCTCGTTGTGCACGCCGACCGAGCCGTCGTCACGCAGCGTGTACTCGGCGATGCTCACCGTCGCGTCGTCCTGGAAGGTCATCGGCAGGCGGGCGAGCTCGTACCAGCGGCCGGCGTACCGGGCGAGGTCGACGGACCCGGCCGTGGGCGGCGGCGGGCGGTCGTCGCCGCGGACGAGGCCGACGACGCGGTCGACCGCGCCGGTGACGATGTTCGCGGCGGTGCGCAGGGGGTCGCCGGGCAGCAGCTCGCTCATCCCCTCACGGTAGGCGAGGAGGCCCGGCGCGCGCCCGCCCGGAGCGGACGGCGCCACGTCAGCCCGGCAGCGTGAAGATCGTGCGGTGCCACGGCTTGTGCGCCTCGCCGGTGATGTCGTGCATGACGTGCTTGACGTTCGTGTACTCGTCGAGCGAGTACGCCGACATGTCCTTGCCGAAGCCGGAGGACTTGTACCCGCCGTGCGGCATCTCGCTGATGATCGGGATGTGGTCGTTGACCCACACGCAGCCGGCGGCGATCTCGCGGGTCGCGCGGCCGGCGCGGTAGGTGTCGCGGGTCCAGGCCGAGGCGGCCAGCCCGAACTCGGTGTCGTTGGCGAGCCGCATGGCCTCGTCGTCGTCGTCGAACGGGACGACGACGAGCACCGGGCCGAAGACCTCGTCGCGCCAGATCTCGGAGTCGAGCGGCACGTCGGCGACGACGGTCGGCTCGTAGTAGCAGCCCCGGGCGAGGTCGCCGCCGGGGGTGGCGCCGCCGCGGACGACGCGGGCGTACCCGCGGGCGCGCTCGACCATCCCGGCGACCTTGCCGAGGTGCGCGCGCGACGACAGCGGGCCGAGGTCGGTGGCCGGGTCCGCCGTCGGGCCCATCCGCACGGAGCCGTAGAGGTCGGCGACGCCCCGGACGAACTCGTCGTAGACGGAGCGGTGGACGATGGCCCGCGCCGCGGCGGTGCAGTCCTGCCCGGCGTTGATGAGGTTGCCGGCGACGGCGCCGTGGACCGCGGCCTCGAGGTCGGCGTCGTCGAACACGACGAACGGCGCCTTGCCGCCGAGCTCGAGGTGGACGCGCTTGCCGGTGGCCGCGGCCGTGGCCATGACCCGACGGCCGACGGCGGTCGAGCCGGTGAACGACGTCATTGCGACACCGGGGTGGGAGACGAGGTGCTCGCCGGCGACCGGCCCGGTGCCGGTGACGACGTTGACGACCCCGGGGGGCGCGCCGGCCTCCGTGAAGGCCTCGGCGAAGGGGAGCGAGGTCAGCGGCGTGATCTCGGCGGGCTTGAGGACGATCGTGTTGCCCGCGGCGATCGCCGGCAGCACCTTCCAGGCGGCCATCTGGAGGGGGTAGTTCCACGGGGCGATCGAGCCGACGACGCCGATCGGCTCCCGGCGGATCGTGCTCGTGTGGTCGGCGGAGTACTCGCCGGTGGCCATGCCGTCGAGGCGGCGGGCGGCGGCGCCGAAGAACGCGGTGTTGTCGACGGTGCCCGGCACGTCGAACTCGCGCGCGAGGCGGATCGGCTTGCCGGCCTGGCGCGACTCGAGCTGCGCGAGCTCCTCCGCGCGCTCGTCGAGGAGGGCCGCGGCCTTGAGCAGGACGGCGGAGCGCTCGGCCGGGGTCGCACGCGACCAGTCGGCGTAGGCGGCGGTCGCGGCGTCGACCGCGGCGTCGACGTCGTCGGTGCCGGCGAGGACGACGGACTCGACCACCTCGTCCGTGCCGGGGTCGAGGACGTCGAAGTGCTCGCCGGTGCTGCCGGTCCGCCGCCCACCGGCGATGTACTGGTGCATGCCGGCGAGCATACGTGTGCGCCCCCGCTGCCGGAAAGGGCAGCGGGGGCGCGATGAGACGACGGATTCCGTCGCGGCGGGGCGCGACGGCTGGTCGCATCAGTGCTGGTAGGTCCCGTGGATGACGGCCCGGCCGAGGGTCTTGAAGGCGAGGTTGAACGAGACCACGGCGGGTGAGGCGTCGGCGTCGACCCCGAGCGTGGGCTCGGAGACGGCGTGCACGACGAGGTAGTAGCGGTGCGGCACGTCGCCCTCGGGCGGGGCGGCGCCCGTGAAGCCGTGCTCGCCGCCGTCGTTGCGGACGTGGAAGGCCTTCCCGGGCAGCTCGCCCGCCGCGGCGCCGGCCGGCAGCGACGTGACGTCGGCGGGCACGTCGACGAGCACCCAGTGCCAGAAGCCCGACGGGGTGGGGGCGTCCGGGTCGAAGACGGTGACGACGTAGCTCTGCGTGCCCTCGGGGGCGCCGCTCCAGGAGACCTGCGGTGAGGTGTTGCCCTGGTCGGCGACCTGATCGGCCTTGAGGGGCGCGCCGTCGGTCACGTCCTCGCTCGTCACCGTGAAGGACGGGACGGCGGGCAGCATCTCGTACGGGTTCGGGGCGGTGGGGCGCTCGAGGCTCATGCGGTCATCTCCTGCGACGTCGGGGGAGTGTGGTCCTCGGGGCCAACCCCGCGGCGCCCCCACTTATTGCGAGCTCGGCCGCTCGACACGCCTGGGGACGGCGTGTCGAGCAGCCGAACTCGCAATATGTCGAGAAGAAGGGTGGGGTCAGCGGGTCTCGCGGAACTCGACGTGCCGGCGCACGGTCGCGTCGTACTTGCGCAGGACCAGCCGGTCGGGGTCGTTGCGCCGGTTCTTCTCGGTGACGTACGTGGTGCCGGTCCCGGCGCTCGAGCGCAGGACGACCTTCGGTCGGACGTCGGCGGACTTCTTCGCCATCTGATCCTCGATTCGGTGCGGAGTGGCGGTGCGGCCTCGGCGGGCCGCCTCGTGGGTGGTGCACCCACCGACGCTCTCAATGAGAACCGTTCTCAGAATATTCCGCTGTGGACGGCCAAGCGCGCCCGACCCAGGGGTTCGTCCACGAGGCCCCGGCTCCGAGCCGGGGTCTCGTGGACATTTCGGGGTGACCCCGAAAAGGGGAGGCGCGAGGGGCGCGTGGGGCGGGGACGCGAACGGGGCGCCGACCGGGTGGTCGGCGCCCCGTTCGGGCGTGTGCTGCTGCGTCAGCCGTTGACGGCGCGCTTGAGCTGCGCGGCGGCCTTGAAGCCGACCGACGTCGACGCGGCGATCTGGATCTCGTCGCCGGTCTGCGGGTTGCGGCCGGTGCGGGCGGCGCGCTCGCGGGTCTCGAAGCTGCCGAAACCGGCCAGCTTGACGTCCTCGCCCTTGGCGAGGTGCTCGACGACCACGTCGAGGGCCGCGTTGATGATCTCCTCGGCGGCGGACGCGGAGACGTCCGTGCGCTGCGAGACGGCCTGGGCGATGTCCTTCTTGGTCGACATGGGACCTTTCCTCGTTGTCGTGTGGTGCTGAAGTTCCGACGCTACCGCCGGGGTGTGTCCGGCGGCGTCAACGGTCAGTCTGCCGGGTCCGTTCCCCCATCGGGCCACTGGTCCCCCCACCCGGCGTGGCGCGCGGCCCGGTACCGCGGGCCCTGACGCCTGCTGACGACCTCCGCGGAGGCGCTCCCGTCGGCCCGGCACAGCTCCAGCCGGACCAGTCCCTTGCGTGTCTGCGGATGCCGCAGCACACGTCCCGCGGGCAGGTCGGCGGGAGCCGGTCCACGTCGGGCGACGACGTACGACACCTTCTCGTCCTCGTGGCCGAGCGCCGCCCCTTTGAGCCGGCGGTGCAGCGCCGTGCGGTCGAGCCGGACGGCCAGGTGGCACCAGTCACCGGCCGCCGCGAGGGGGCAGGCGAGCTCGTGCGGGCACGGGGCGACGACGTGCCAGCCGGCCGCGAGCAGCCGGTCGCGCGCCGCGACGACGGCCGCGAACCCCCGCGGCGTCCCGGGCTCGACGACCGCCACGACGTCCGCGGCGGCCGCGGCCGCGTCGACGACCCGCTCCTGCAGCCCGGCGTCGAGCTCGCCCAGCAGGTAGGCGACGGTCGCGAGGTCGGCCGCCGGCACCGCGGCGCCGTCCCCGAGGTCCCGCCGCGTCCAGCGGGCGCCGATGACCGCGGGCGGCCCGTGGCGCCCCACCGCCTGCCCCACCGCCAGCGCGTCGGCGGAGCCGTCGACGACCTCCACCGACGCCAGCCCCTCGAACGCCTCCGCCACCGCCCACGCCGCGGCGCCGGTGCCGCCCCCGACGTCGACGAGCGAGCGCGGGGCGAGGTCGGGGGCGACCTCGAGCGCGTACCGCAGGACGCGCGCGACGGCGGCGTGCGTCGCCGGCATCCGGTAGGCGGCGTAGGCGGTGGCCGCCACGCGGTCGGCCAGCACCTGCTCGGCCGGCGGCCTCCCGGACCGGTACACGTCGATGAGCCGGGTCGTCGCCCGGCGCAGGGCCTCGGCGTCGGCGCCGTCGAGGACGGCCTCGAGGGCGCGGTTCAGCGGAGCGGGCACGCCTCATCCTCCCGTCTGCGCATCGGCGGTGCGTCGCCGCGGGTGCGCGTCGCCCTCACGGTGCGGTCCGCTCGCGGGGATGAACTCGCGCCTTCGGGGTGTTCTCACTCTCGACAGCGCGTCCGGGAATATACCCACAGGGGTATCCTGTTGACCGATCCGAACCCGTTCCCCCGACTCCGAGGAGCTGACATGGCCACCGTGGACCTCACGGCCGAGACCTTCGAGAAGACCGTCACCGACGAGGGCATCGTGCTCGTCGACTGGTGGGCGTCCTGGTGCGGCCCGTGCCGCCAGTTCGCGCCGACCTACGAGAAGTCGAGCGAGGCGCACGACGACATCACCTTCGGCAAGGTCGACACCGAGGCCGAGCAGGCGCTCGCCGGCGCCGCGCAGATCACCTCGATCCCGACGCTCATGGGCTTCCGCGACGGCATCCTCGTCTTCCGTCAGGCCGGTGCACTGCCGCCCGCCGCGCTCGAGCAGGTCGTCGAGGGCATCAAGGGCCTCGACATGGACGAGGTCCGGGCCCAGGTCACGGCCCAGTCCGACGCGAACTGAGCGTCGCCTCTGTGTCCGCACCCGCTCGCCCCACGTCGGGTACCGCGGGGGGTACGCTCGACGCCTCGTCGTCGATCGCCCGCGGAGGCCCCAGCATGGAGCTCGACCCCACCGAGATGCAGGCCGTCGTCAAGCGGCTCAAGCGGGCGCAGGGCCAGATCGGCGGCATCCTCAAGATGATCGAAGACGGTCGTGACTGCCAGGACATCGTCACGCAGCTCGCCGCCGTCTCGAAGGCCCTCGACCGGGCCGGCTTCGCCGTCATCGCCCTCGGGCTGCGGCAGTGCATCACCAACCCCGAGGCCGGCTCGATGGACGTCGAGTCGATGGAGAAGCTCTTCCTCTCGCTCGCCTGACCCGGAGGTGGTGATGGACTCCCTCGCCTGGGACGCCCGGTACTCGGGCTCCGACCTCGTCTGGTCGTCCGGCCCGAACACGTTCGTCGAGGAGATCGTCGGGCCGATGGCGCCGGGCTCGGTGCTCGACGTCGCCGCGGGCGAGGGCCGCAACGCCCTCTGGCTCGCCGAGCGCGGATGGGACGCCACGTCGGCCGACTTCTCGCCGGTCGCCGTCGAGCGGGCCCGCGACATCGCCGGCCGACGCCTCGGTGCCGACGCGGGACCCTTCCGCGCGGTCGTCGCCGATGCGCTCGAACCCCTCCCCGCGGCGCCGTCCGGTCACGGCTACGACCTCGTCCTCTTCGCGTACCTGCAGCTGCCGGATGCGCAGTGGCGCCGGGCGCTGGCCCGCGGGGTCGAGGTCGTCCGGCCCGGCGGCACCGTGCTCGTCGTGTGCCACGCCGCCCGCAACCTCGCCGACGGCGTCGGCGGGCCGCAGGACCCCGGCGTGCTCCACGACCCGGACGACGTCGTCGCCGCGGCGGCGGACCTGCCCGTCGAGGTGGTCTCGTCCGACCTGCGTGAGCGGGTCGTCGACGGCGCCGACCGGCCGGCGCTCGACGCGGTGGTCCTCCTCCGCCGGGTTGCTGACTAGTTACCCCGGGGGGTATCTTGCCGAACGTACCCCGCGTGCCCGTCCCCGAGGAGGACCCCCCATGTGCCGAGCCGTCAGCTGCCGCAAGTGCGGCAAGACGACGTGGGCCGGCTGCGGCCAGCACGTCGACCAGGTGATGCGCGGCGTGCCGTCGTCCGACCGCTGCCAGGGCCACGAGGGCGAGCCGAGCACCGGCTTCCTCGGCAAGCTGTTCGGCCGCTGAGCCGCTCCGACCGCCGCGCCACCCCGTCGGGTGGCGCGGCGTCATCGTGCTCGGGGTGATGGCCGCCCCGCCGCCGATGGTGTCGACGGTGGTGCCGAACGTGGGGTGATCACCCCACCTCCCGCGCCACGGAGCCGGCCGCGGCGACCACCACGGTGCGCATCCTGCGGGTCGACCCTGGTTCGTCCCTGACTCGTCGTCGCGGCCCGTGACTTCTCCCGAGCCGTCGAGCAGGCTTCCCTACGCCGCACGATCCCGACGTGGAAGGACCCCAAGTGACCGCCTCGCCCGCACCCGTCACCCTCCTCGGCCTCGTCCTCTGGCTCGTGTGGCTCGTCGTGACGGGCGTGCGGCTCCTCAGGTGGGGCGGGCGGAGCCGGTGACGAACCAGCTCCAGGCGCGCATCGGGCCGGGGGCGATGTAGCGGGCCCGGTCGAGCGTGACCTCGAAGCCCGCCGCCTCGATGACCCGCGGCAGGTCGCGGTCGACGTGGCAGCCGCCGGCCATCCGCCCCCACACCGGCTGGACGAAGCGCTGCACCCGGACGGTGCCGGGGTCGGGGGCGAGCGAGTGCTCGACGAAGTGCAGCGCGCCGCCGGGTCGCAGCACCCGCCGGGCCTCGGCCAGGGCGCGCTCGACCTCGGGCACCGTGCAGAGGGCCCACGCGGTGACGACGGTGTCGACGGAGCCGTCGGCGAGCGCGGAGAGGTCGGCGGCGTCGAGGGAGACCCGCTCGACCGGCCGGCCGAACGCGGCGACGCGCGCCGACGCGAGCTCCCAGGCGAGGTCCGAGGGGTCGGCGACGAGCACACGGGTGACGGCGACCGGGTAGTGCTCGAGGTTCGGGCCGGAGCCGAACCCGATGTCGAGCACGACGCCCTGCGCCCGTGCGCACACCGGAGCCCGCCAGCGGTCGACGTCCGCTCCCTGGCAGGCGCGGTGCGTCAGGCGCGGCAGCACCCGCTCGTCCCACCACCGGCGCGGCCCCATGGGGCCAGTCTGGCGCGTCGGGCGGGCCGGTGCGAGTGTGCCTGGGATCACTGCGTCGCATACGCGGCGGGGTATGACCTCGAGACGTCCGGACGATCACGGACGGCGTCGGGCCGGGTGGTCTGCCCGGCGCCGCTCGGTCAGCGGGTGGGGTCGACAAGGACCATCCCGCGCGAGCCGGCCTCGCCCATCCTCGCGAGCAGTGTGCCGGCCTCGGCGAGCCCGACCGGGTCACCGGGGGCCAGGAGCGCGCCGAGGTCGAGGCGTCCGCCGGCGACGTCGTCGAGCAGGCCCGCGTAGTCGGCGGCGGCCATCCCGTGGCTGCCGAGCACGTCGAGCTCCCAGCCGATGACGCGTCCCATCGGGACGGTCGCGGACCCGGCGGCGGGCGGCAGCAGTCCGACCTGGACATGTCGGGCGCGGCGTCCGAGGGCGAGGATCCCGGTGCGGCAGGCGGTGGGTGACCCGACGGCCTCGATGCCGACGCGCACGCCGCCGTCGGACCAGTCGGCGACGGCCGCGACGAGCTCGGCCGGGTCCAGCGCCGCGTCGAGGGTGAGCTCGGCGCCGAGGGCCTCGGCGCGGGCGCGGGAGGCGGGGTCCGGGTCGGTGGCGGCGACGCGCGCCCCGGCGGCGACGGCGATCGCGACGGACGCGAGCCCGACGCCGCCGCATCCGCTGACGAGGACCGTGTCGCCGGGCGCGACCCGACCGCGCGCGACGACGGCCCGGTGGGCGGTGGCGACGCGGCAGCCGAGGCCGGCGGCGACCTGCGGCGGGACGTCGTCGGGGAGGGCGACGAGGTTGGTGCCGGCGGCGTGGACGACGAGGCGCTCGGCGAAGCACCCGGGGTCGGTGAAGCCCGGCTGGCGCTGGTGGGGGCAGACCTGGCCGTCGCCGGCCGCGCACGTGGGGCACGCCCCGCAGGCCTGGACGAAGGGGGCGGTGACGGGGCGGCCGACCCACGCGGGGTCGACGCCGTCGCCGACCGACTCGACGACGCCGGCGAGCTCGTGCCCCGGCACATGGGGGAAGGTGGCGATGTCGTCGTCGTGGCCCATCCAGCCGTGCCAGTCGCTGCGGCAGAGGCCGGCGCTGAGGACCCGGACGACGGCGCCGCCCGCCGGAGCAGTCGGGTCGGGGAGCTCGGTGACCCGCAGGGGCTCGCGGAAGGCGTCGTAGACGAGGGCTCGCACGAGGCCAGCCTGCCAGCGGCCGGCGGGTCGAGGTGAGACGCGACCACCAGGGGGTCGGTCTTCACCTCGACCCGGGTGTGGCTGCGGGCATCGAGGTGAAACCCGACCACCTGAAGGTCGGACATCACCTCGACCCGCGACGGCCAGGGGGTGAGGGGACGTCGAGCCGCTGCTGGTTGCTCCCCATCTCGGAGCAACCGGGATGAGCGGTGGGCTGCGTCCCATCTCGGAGCAGCCGGGATGAGCGGTGGCTCCGGGCCGCTCGTCGACGCATCCGTCCGCTGATCCCGGTTGCCTCGGGGAGTGGCGCAGAAGACCGCTCATCCCGATTGCTCCGGAGTGTGGGGCGAACGACAGCGGGCCGCTCGGTCGAGGTATCCGGCCACCACCGGCGGCCGGCTGGATACCTCGACCCCGTTGTGGCTGCGGGCATCGAGGTGAAAGGCGACCAGCAGAGGGTCGGTCATCACCTCGACCCGGGTGTGGCTGCGGGCGTCGAGGTGAAAGGCGACCAGCAGAGGGTCGGTCATCACCTCGACCCCGGTGTGGCTGCGGGCATCGAGGTGAAACGGGACCGCCAGAGGGTCGGTCATCACCTCGACCCGGGTGTGGCTGCGTGCATCGAGGTGAAACGGCACCGCCAGAGGGTCGGATTTCACCTCGACCCGCGGCGGACGGACGACGGCGGCGGGCAGGACTCGTGTCTCCGCTCCGCCGCCGTCTGTCCGGGGCCCCGTGCACCGAGGTGCACACCCGGGACGGTATCGGTCCGAGGATGGACCGCAGGGTCTCGTGCGCGACCTTTCTGCCCGCACGACGAAGCCCCCGGGCGGCGGGACGCCCGGGGGCTTCGTCGGGGGAGGGCGATCAGGCGCTGGCGTGCGCTGCGTCCCAGGCGGCGTACCCGCCGAGCACGTCCGACACGTCGGCGATGCCGCGCGAGCGCAGCAGGCTCGTCGCGACCGAGCTGCGCCACCCGCCCGCGCAGAACGCGACGACCGGACGGGCCGGGTCGAGCTCCTCGCTGCGGCGGCCCAGCTCGGCGAGCGGGATGTGGCGGGCGCCCGGGATGGAGCCGTTCTCGAGCTCGCCGGCGTTGCGGACGTCGACGAGCTGCACGTCGCCGACCGCCGCCGCCTCGGCCACCTCGGTGACCGTGAGCCGGCTCGCCCGGCGCACGCGGTCGGCGTGCGCGAGGAGGTAGCCCTCGACGTCGGCGACGTACCCGACGACGTGGTCGAACCCGATGCGCGAGAAGCGGGTCGCGACCTCCTGCTCCTGGCCCTCCGGGGCCATGACGACGATCCGCTGCTCCGGCCGGAAGACCATCCCGACGGTCTCGGCCATCCGGCCGTCGACCGGCACGTTGACCGCGCCGTCGAGGTGGGCGGCTGCGAACTCCTGCGGGTCGCGGGCGTCGTGGACGACGCCCCCGTCGGCGAGGGCCGCGTCGACCGCGTCCGCGTCGAGGGCCGGCACCGCGACGTCGAGCTCGCGCACGTCGCGCTCGCGGCGGTTGAGGATCGCGTTGTAGACGAAGTACTCCGGCGCGGCGGGCTGGCCGGCGGTGACGACGGCGAGGAACTGCTCCTCCGTCATCGGCTGGCAGGCGTAGTTGACGCGCCGCTGCTCGCCGATCGTCGACTGCTTCTCGGTCGAGAGGTTCTTGCCGCACGCCGAGCCGGCGCCGTGGGCGGGGAAGACGCGCACCGCGTCGTCGAGACCCATCAGCCGGTGCTGGATCGAGTCGTAGAGCATCCGGCCGAGCTCGTCGGCGGTGGCGCCGATGGAGGCGAGCAGGTCCGGGCGGCCGACGTCGCCGATGAAGAGCGCGTCGCCGGTGAGGACGCCGTACGCGACCTCGTCGTCGGCGTGCTCGAAGACGAGCACCGAGATCGACTCGGGGGTGTGCCCGGGCGTCGCCATGACCTGCAGCGTCACGTCTCCGAGCGGGATGCGCTCGCCGTCGGCGAGGTGGCGGACCTCGAAGTCGGCCTGCGCGGCCTCGCCGTAGCCGATCCAGGCACCCGTCTCGCGGGCGAGCTCGAGGTGGCCGGAGACGAAGTCGGCGTGGAAGTGGGTGTTGACGACCCCGACGATGGTCAGCCCGCGGGCGCGGGCGTCCTCGACGTACTCCGCGACGTCGCGGCGGGGGTCGACGACGACCGCCTGCCCGGTGGTCTCGTCGGCGACGAGGTAGGAGGCCTGCGAGAGGCAGTCGAGGTAGTACTGGGTGAAGATCATCGGTCCTCCGGTCGGGAAGGTGGTGGTCGGGCCGTCGGGTCCCCGGGCGCTGATACATACCCTAGGGGGTATCTGTGGGTGGTGCAACCGCAGTCGGTCACGCCGCATATGGGCGTCCTCAACTTCGCCCACGGGTCGTTCATGACGGCCGGCGCCTACGCGGCCTGGCTGACGATGGACGCGCTGCCCGCCTCGATGGCCGTCGGACTGCGGCTGCTCGTCGCGGCGGTCGTGGCGGTGCTCGTCGGGGCTGTCGTCGGCGTGCTCGTCGAGGTCGTCCTCATCCGGCCGCTGTACCGGCACCACATCCAGCAGGTGCTCGTCACCGTCGGCCTGTCGTTGGCGAGCCGGGGTCTCGCGGACATTTCGGGGTCACCCCGAAAAGCTGTGGCGCAGGGGGCGGTCACGGTTCGGACACGGCCGGACCGCATCCGTTGACGGGCGACCGGCGGGCGGGGAGATACTGGCGGGGTGACGGATGGGAGCGCTCCCACGCTGACGGGACCCCCTGTGCCCGGTCAGCGTCCGCACCCGTCCGGCGACCGTGCCGCGACCGATCGGGAACCCGGTCGCGTCACGGGAGCCGGACGGCCTCCCACCCTCGCCGAGGTCGCGGCCCATGCGGGGGTGGGCCGCGGCACCGCGTCGCGCGTGCTCAACGACTCCCCGCACGTCAGCCCCGCCGCCCGGGACGCCGTGCTCGCGGCGGTCGCCGAGCTCGGCTACGTCCCCAACCGCGCGGCCCGCTCGCTCGTCACCCGGCGCACCGACACCGTCGTCCTCGTCGTCTCCGAGCCCGAGGAGCGGGTGTTCGGGGAGCCCTACTTCGCCGGCATCGTCCGCGGCATCGGCGAGCGGCTGGCCGAGGCCGGTCTCCAGCTCGTCCTGACGATGGCCGGCGCCGCCGGCGGGCACGAGCGGGCCGCGGCCTACCTCACCGAGCAGCACGTCGACGGGGTGCTCCTCCTGTCGCTGCACGCCGAGGACCCCCTGCCGTCGCTGCTCGAGGCCCGTGGCGTGCCGACGGTCTGCGGCGGCAGCCCGGCGACGAGCCGGCCGGCGTACCTCGTCGACATCGACAACCTCGCCGGCGGCCGCAGCGCTGTCGACCACCTCGTCGCGACCGGACGGCGACGTCTCGCCGTGCTCGCCGGCCCGCAGGACATGTCCTCGGGACGCGACCGGCTCGTGGGCGCGCTCGACGCCGCCGAGGCCGCGGGCATCGACCGCGCCGAGGTGGCGGTCGCCGTCGGCGACTACTCCGAGGAGAGCGGCCGCCGCGCGATGGCCGAGGTGCTCGCGGCCGGGCCGCCACCGGACGGGGTGTTCGCCGCCTCGGACCTCATGGCCGTCGGCGCGCTGCGGGTCCTGCGCGAGGCCGGTCTCGACGTGCCCACCGACGTCGGGCTCGTCGGCTTCGACGACGCCGCGGTCTGCCGCCACACCGACCCCGAGCTGACGAGCGTCCGCCAGCCCGTGGCGCGGATGGGGCGGGTCATGGTCGAGGTGCTGCTCGGGCGCATCGCCGGGCGCGAGGTGCCGCCCGACACCGTGCTGCAGACGCGCCTGGTGGTCAGGGGCTCGACGGCCCGCTGACGAGCAGCCCCGCGAGGGCCAGCCGCCGCCGCAGCTCCGGCGCCAGCGCATCCGGGGCCACCCGACCGTCGAGCACCGCGGCGACGTCGTCGGCCTCGTCGGCCCCGAACGACGTCCGGCCCACCCGGGTGACGAGCGTCGTGCCCTCCCACCGCGCGGCCAGCCCCGCGCGGACCCGCCAGCGCGGGCCGACCTCGGCGTCGGCGGCGGCGTGCTGGGCGAGGACGCCGAGCGGCTCGGCGCGCTCCGCGGCCCGCGCACGCCGGGCCAGGGCAGCCGCGAGGTCCTCGTCGCTCACGGCGTCGAGCGCGGCGACGACGCTGTCGCGCACCGCGGCCCGTGCGGCGGCGGCGGTCGCCGGGTCGAGCACGTCGACGCCCGGCGGCAGCGCCCGGCGCAGCGCGAGGTCGTCGTCGAGGACGCGCCCGGCGGCGGCCAGCAGGTCGTCGGCGAGGGTGCGGCCGGTCCACACGTGGACGCCGAAGGTCAGGTGGATGCTCGTGCCGCCGAGGGCGGTCGCGGAGTGCAGCCAGCCGCGCGGCAGGTAGAGGCAGTCGCCGGGAGCGAGCACGGCGTCGACGACCGGCTCCTGCTCGGCGGCGGCGCGCACCTCGTCGCGGCGGTCGGTCCACGGCTGGCCGCGCAACGGCGCCTCGAGGACGGGCGGCCGCACGCGCCAGTGCTTCTCGCCGGACACCTGGACGACGAACACGTCGTGCACGTCGTAGTGGTCGTCGAAGCCGCGGTTCTGCGGCGGCGTGACGTACGCGTTGACCTGCACCGGGTGGCCCAACGCCGTCGAGAGCCCGCGGGCGGTGTCGGACACCGGGGCCCACGTGCGGTGCAGCCCCTGGAGGACGATCGTCGCGCCGTCGGCGAAGTGCCGCAGGACCTTGTCCTCGCTCACCTGGTCGGTGATGCTCGCACCGACCCCGCCACCGAGGGTCAGCTCGCGCGCCTCGAGGGTCGAGCCCTCCTTGGCCATCCGCAGGAACGGCGTGCGCAGCCCGCGGCGGGAGAGCAGTTCGTCGACGGCGTCGGGGCCGAAGCCGTGCGTCGGGGCGGGCAGCTCGGCCGCGCGGGTCAGCAGCGGCGCGCGGTCCCAGTGCTCGGCCGCGAAGCGCTCCGGGGGCAGGGCGACGAACGGCCCGAGCCCCCGGCCGGTCCCCGTGGGGAGCGCGGCCGGGGGCCCGGGGTGGTGCGCGTCGGTCATCAGGACCCGTCGGCCCCGCCGTCGGCGCCACCGTCCTGCTCGCCGGGCGTGCCCGGCTCGCCGGCGCCGCTGTCGGCCGGACCCTCGGCGTCGCCGTCGGCGCCACCGTCCTCCTGGCCGGGGACGGTCTCCTGGCCCGCGCCGCTGTCGGCGGGACCCTCGGCGCCGGCGCCGCCGTCGGCGCCGCCGTCGTGCTCGCCGGGGATGCCGGGCTCGCCGGCGTCGCTGTCGGCCGGTCCTTCGGTCGGGTTCTCGCTCATCGTGCCCACCCTTTCGCCGGGGCGCCGGTGCGGCACCCGAGTGACCTCATCCCAGCAGGTCAGCGCCCCGTTGTGTGGCTCGCGTGCACGCTGGGACGATGGCTGCATGACCCTCGACGTCGAGCTGGCCGAGGTGCGCGACTTCCTCGCCGCCCACGAGCCGTTCGCCGGGCTGCCCCCGCAGGTCCTCGAGCGGCTGCCGGCGCGGATGTCGGTCGAGTACGTGCGCCGTGGGCGCGAGATCATCGCCCGGGGGCACGACAACCACCACCTGCGCGTCCTGCGAGCCGGGGCCGCCGACGTCCGCGACGCCCAGGGCACGCTCGTCGACCGCGGCGAGGCCGGCAGCACGTTCGGGTCCATCACCCTGACCCAGGGCAACCCGTCGACCTTCTCGGTCACCGCGATCGAGGACTGCCTCGTCCTCCTGCTGCCCGAGGACGACTTCCACGCCCTCTGCCGCGAGCACCCCGACGTCGACGCGTTCTTCGACGCGCAGCGCCGCAGCCGGATGAGCGGGGCCGTCGCGGGGCTGCGCGTCTCGGGGTCGGGGCACGCCATCCTCACGACCCCCGTGCACGAGCTCGTCGCCCGCGGCGTCGTCTCGGTGCCGGCGAGCGCGAGCATCCGCGAGGCCGCGACGACGATGACCGAGCAACGCGTCTCCTCCCTCGTCGTCCTCGACGGCGACCGCCTCGTCGGCATCCTCACCGACCGCGACCTGCGCAGCCGGGTGCTCGCGGCCGGAGCGGACCCCGCGGCCGCCGTCACGACGGTGATGACGCCCGACCCGGTGACGGCGCCGGCCGAGTCGCTGGCCTTCGAGGCGCTGCTGACGATGACGAGCCGGCGCATCCACCACCTGCCGCTCGTCGACGCCGCCGGCCGGCCCGCGGGAGTCGTGACGACGACCGACCTCCTGCGGCTCGAGGAGGCGAACCCCGTCTACCTCGCGGGCGACGTCGCCCGGCAGGCCGACGTCGAGGGCGTGGCCCGAGCCGCGTCGCGCCTGCCCCGGGTCGTCGAGGGCCTCGTCGGCCAGGACGCCAGCGCCGACGACATCGGCCGGGTCGTCACCGCCGTGGGCGATGCGGTCGAGCGCCGGCTCATCGCGCTCGTCGAGGAGGAGATGGGCCCGGCGCCCGTGCCCTACTGCTGGATGGCCCTGGGGTCGCGCGCGCGGCTGGAGCAGGCGCTCGCGACCGACCAGGACACCGCGCTCGTCATCGACGACGCCGTGGACGACGCCGGGCTCGCGTGGTTCGCGACCTTCGCCGAGCGGGTCACCGAGGCGCTCGTGCGCTGCGGCTACCCCCGGTGCACTGGCGGCGTCATGGCCTCGAGCCCGCAATGGCGCCGGACCCTGCGCGCCTGGCGCCGCGAGGTGTCCTCGTGGGTCGCCTCCCCGACGCCCGAGGCGGTGCTGCACTCGGCGGTGTTCTTCGACATGCGCCCGGTCCACGGGGACGAGTCGCTCCACGCCCGGCTCCAGCAGCACACCCTCGCGTCGACCCCGGGGGCGGCGACGTTCCTCGCGCACCTCGCCAAGGACGCCGGGGCGCACGAGCCGCCGCTCGGCTTCTTCCGCGGGCTCGTCCTCGAGAAGGCCGGCGAGCACAAGGACCGGCTCGAGATCAAGCGCGGCGGCATCCTGCCCGTCGTCGAGCTCGCCCGGGTCCACGCCCTCGCGACGGGGTCGCCGGCCGTCAACACCCGTGCCCGGCTCGAGGCCGCCCGGCGTGCCGGGGTGATCGGCGACGAGCTCGCCGACGACCTGCGCGACGCCTTCGAGTTCATCGGCTACGTGCGGCTGCGCCACCAGTCCGCGCAGGTCCGCAACGGGAGCCCGCCGGACAACTTCGTCGACCCCGCGACCCTGTCGAGCTTCGAGAAGCGCCACCTGCGCGAGGCCTTCGCGATCGTCCGGTCCGCGCAGCAGTCGCTCGGCCGCCGCCACCTCACGCAGTTCGTCTCGTGAGCGGGGCCCGGTGAGCCTGCTGCGCCGACCGGTCGCCGCGCGCCGCGAGCGCGCCCTGCGCCGGTGCGCCCCGGGGCCGCTCGCCGACCTGCTCGCCTCCCCGTCGCCCGAGCGGGACACCCCGCTGGAGCGCCTGCCGCTGCTCGCGGTCGACATCGAGACGACGGGCCTGGACCCGGCCCGCGACCGCGTGCTGGCGGTGGGCTGGGTGCCGGTCGACGGCGGCCGGGTCGACCTCGGCGGGGCCGGCGGCCATGTCGTCGCCGACGCGGGCGAGGTCGGCCGCAGTGCCACCGTCCACGGCATCACCGACGACGCGCTGGCCGCCGGGCTGCCGCTGGAGGACGTGCTCGGCGCACTCCTGCGGGCGCTCGCCGGGCGGGTGCTGCTCGCGCACTTCGCGCGGATCGAGACGACCTTCCTCGGGGCGGCCTGCGAGCGGCGGTGGGGGGCCGGCCTCCCCGTCGAGGTCGTCGACACCTTCGAGCTGGAGCGCCGCGCGCGGGGCGGGGGGTGGGACGCCGCGTCCGAGCCCGGGGCGCTGCGGCTGTGGACCGCCCGCGCCCGCTACGGGCTGCCGGTCTACCGGGCCCACGAGGCGCTGACCGACGCCCTCGCCTGCGCCGAGCTCTACCTCGCCCAGCGGGCGCACCTCGACGAGGAGGCCCCGGAGACGACGACGACCCTCCGCCACGTCGTGGCGTGAGGGTCGGTCTGCGTGCTGCTGGGCCCCCGGTGGGCGCTCAGATGTGACGCGGGGTGGCGGACTGCGCGAGGAGGTAGATCTCGTGCGTCTCGCGGACGAGGTCGCGGTCGACCTGCCCGTCCCAGCCGCGCCCGGAGAGGCGGTTGGTGCGGAGGGTCTGCGCGAGGTGACGGGCCTTCTGGACGGAGAGCGATGCGGCGTTCATGGGTCCTATGTTCCGCCTCCTGACCGTGCAGCACAACGCGACTTTGCTTCAGGATCCCGCAGTATCACTTAACATTGGTGGATGCTCGACCCGCACCGCCTCACGGTCTTCCGCTCGGTCGTCGCCAGCGGCTCGGTCCAGGCCGCCGCCGACAACCTCGGGCTCACCTCCTCGGCGGTCAGCCAGCACCTCGCGGCGCTCCAGCGCGAGACCGGGCTGACCCTCTTCCAGCGCTCGGGCCGGGGCATCGTGCCGACCGAGGCCGCCCTCGTCCTCGACGCCCAGAGCGACGAGGCGATGAGCCAGTGGAGCCGCCTCGAGCACGTCGTCTCGGACCTGCGCGACGGCCGGTCGGGGCGGCTGTCCATCGGCTACTTCGCGAGCGCCGGGTCGGCGTGGATGCCGAGCCTCGTGCGGCGGCTGACGACCGAGTTCCCCGACCTCGTCCTCGAGCTGCGGCTCAACGAGGTCGAGCAGCGCGGGCCGCGCCCGGACCTCGACCTGGCGATCGACCCGCCCGACACCCCGGTGCCCGCCGGCCTGCGCCGGGTCGACCTCACCGACGACCCGTTCGTCGCCGTGCTCCCGCGCGACCACCCGCTCGCCGGCGAGGCGCAGATCGCGCTGACCGACCTGCGCGGCGAGACGTGGGTGAGCAGCGACTACCCCCACGCCGTCGGCCACCGGCTGCTCGTGGCCGCGTGCGCGGCGGTCGGCCTGCGGCCCCGGTTCACCGTGCAGGCCCAGGACCACCACACGGCCATCGGCTTCGTGGCGGCCGGGGTCGGCGTCTCGGTGATGCCCGGCCTCGCCGCGCGGGGGCTGCCGCCGTCGGTCGTGCGCGTCGACCTCGCGCCGCCGGCGCCGGTGCGCCACCTCTCGGCCGTCGTCCGGCAGCTGGGGGCCTCGAGCGCCCCGGCCGAGCGCGCGGTGCAGCTCCTCGAGGAGCTCATCTCGCACCCGGCCTGGTCGCCGCGGCGCCGCTCGGCCCGCTGAGCGCGGTCAGGGCCGGTCGGACCAGTAAAGGGCGCGGGCGGGGCAGAAGGTGAGGGCGCGGTCGCCCTCGGGGCGGGGGACCTGTGGGTCGTCGACGACGGGGTAGCCCCACTCGTCGAGGCGGACCCGCCCGGCGAGGAGGGTGGCGCACACCCCGTGGCCGGTGCAGGCGACCCGGTCCACCCGCAGGGCCGGTGCGCGGTCAGGCGTGGTGGGCACGGGCGATGCTCCCTTCGGTGGGGCAGGTCCCGACGGCGTGCGCGTCGAGGTGGGGGCCGAGGACCCGCAGCGCCGAGGCGGCGAAGCGCGAGACGCCGTCGGGGAAGCGGCAGGCGCCGCGGTCGGGGAGGAGGCCGGCGTGCCGGCGCACCTCGTGGGCGGCGGCCGGGGCGGGGTCGGCGAGGAGCCGGTCCCAGGCGCCGGCCAGCGCCGGCACGCCGAACATGCACGGCCCGCACTGCCCCGCGGTCTCGCCGGCCGCGTACCGGAGGTACCCGGCGACGGTGCGGACGGGGCAGTGGTGCGGGTCGAGGACGTCGAGGATGCCCGGTCCGAGGCTCGCGCCGACCCCGGCCAGCTCGTCGGTGGACCAGCGCAGGGCGCGCAGCCGGTGCAGCGGCACGAGGGAGCCCCCGAGCCCCCCGACGACGACGTGCTCGGCGCCGCGCACGGGCTCGGCCGCCGCGAGGAGCTCGGCGAGGGGGGTGCCGGCCTGCGTCTCGAGGACGCCCGGCCAGGAGACCGCACCGGTCAGGGTGACCAGCCGGGGGCCCGGCTCGGCCTCGGTGCCGAACGACCGGAACCAGGCCGGGCCGTGCTCGGCGACCTGGGCGACGCGCCACACCGTCTCGGCGTTGAGGACGACGGTCGGCGGCACGCGGCGGCCGTCGGCGTCCCGGCCGCCGGAGACGAACGGCCGGCGCTTGGTCATCGGCCGGGCCAGGCCACCCTGCGCGGCCGAGACGAGGGCGCTCTCCTCCGAGGACACGTAGCGGCCGGGGACGTCGAGGACGTCGAGCCCGGCGGCGGTGAGGAGCGCGGCCGTCCGCGACCCGCGGTGGGCGGCGAAGCGGATGGTGCGGGGCCGGCCGGGCGCCACGAGGTGGGCGCCGCGCACGAGCTCCTCGAGGTGGTGCTCGACGACGAACGCGTCCTTGGCGGCGCCGATCTCGCCGTCGCAGGCGTTGACGACGAGGTGCGCGCCGTGGTCGTGGGCGGCGTCGACCTTGACGCCGGTGCTGAAGGCGGCCCCGCCCCGGCCGGTCAGGCCGGCGGCGTGGAGGTCGTCGACGAGGCTCACGACCACTCACCCCCGAGGACGACGTCGCGGCGGGCGCGGTCGGCGTGCGTGGCGAGCAGCCGCCACAGGACGGCCACGACGCCGATGCCGCCGCACGCCACGGTGACGGCCCGCAGGCCCGGCTGGTCCGAGGTGCCGAGGGCGAGCCCGTGGACCAGGGCCGACGGCCACAGGGCGTAGGTGGCGCGGTGCACCCAGCGCCACACCCGCTCGGGCAGGCGCGGCCGCAGCCACGACGTGGCGGCGACGACGGCGAGGAGGTCGACCGCGAGAGTGCCGAGGCCGACCCAGAACGGCTCGTACCCGCTCGTGAAGGGCAGCACCGCCGACACCGCGTCGATGCTCACGTAGGTCTCGGCGACCGCCGTGGCGACGTGGACCGTGACGAAGGTGAGCATCCCGAGGGAGAGCCAGCGGTGGACGGTCATGACGACGGTCGCGGAGCCGCCGTGGGGCCGGCGCCGGCCGGCCGTGACGACGCCGAGGACGACGACGGCCGTCAGCAGGGCGATGCTCGCCACGCCGGTCGCGCGCGAGAGGTACCAGAGCGCCTCGTTCACGAGGTCACCTCCGTCGGGTCGGGCCAGCCGGGGGTCGTGACGACGGCGTGGCCGGTGTCGAGCCGGGCGGGCAGGCCGGTGCCGGCCAGCCAGGCGGGGGCGTCGTCGCCGAGCACGACGGCGGCGGTGGAGGCCGCGTTGGCCTCGAGGGCGCTCGCGGCGACGACGGTGACCTGGGCCCACGTCACGGGGGCGGTGGCCCCGGTGCGGGGGTCGAGGACGTGGTGGCGGGTGCTGCCGTCGGCGCCCGCCCAGGTGCGCCGCCGGGTCGAGCTCGTCGCGACCGCCTGGCCGCGCCGGAGGGCCAGGACCTGGACGACGTGGCCGTCAACGTCCTCGACGCCGACCCGCCAGCCCCCCTCCGGGGCCGGGCCGCCGACCGCGAGGTCGCCGCCCAGGTCGACGAGGAAGCCGCCGCGCAGCCGGGTCGCCAGCCGGTCGGCGAGGACGTCGGCCGCGTGCGCCTTCGCGGTCGCCCCGAGGTCGAGCAGGCAGCCGGCGGGGACCTCGACGCGGTCGGTCACCGGGTCGAGGTGGATGCTGCGCCAGCCGGGGACGGACGCCGCCGGCCGCAGGGGCGCGGTGCGGCCGCGGACGACGGCGAGGTCGGCGTCGTAGCCGGACGCGGCGACCGCCCCACCGACGGTCGGGTCGACGAGCCCGTCGGTGAGGCGGGCCGCGCGCAGGGCCCCCCGCAGGCTGCTCGCGAGGACGGGGGAGGCGACGAGGCCGGCCGGCCCGTGGGCCGCGGCGGCGGCGAGCCGGCTCACCTCCGAGTCGGGGCGGAAGCGCGAGGCCGCGCGGTCCAGCGCCGCGAGGTGGTCGCGCACGATCGCCTCGGCCTCGGCGAGGACGACCGGCTCGGTCACGAGGAGGCGGACGGTCGTCCCGATCGCCTCGAGCTCGGCCACCGCCGGCGAGGTGAGGGTCGACGGGGCGGGGGGCACGGCGGGCGCCTCAGGACCCGTGGGTCGTCGACTGCGACGACCCGCTGCTGCCGGAGACCCCGCCGGGGGAGGAGAACCCGGACGTCCCGGAGGAGCTGCTGCTCCAGCCGGACGAGGTGCTCGAGCCGGACGAGCCCGACGAGCCGTCGTCGGAGGAGCCGGTCGTCGCCGCGCTCGCGGTGGTGGTCGTGGTCGCCAGGTGGTAGCCGGCGACCCCGGTCGTCAGGGCCGCCGCGGCGACGGCGCCGGCCGTCCAGGCCCTGGCCTGCTGCAGGGCACGAGGGGTGGTGCGCATGGTGGTCGCCTCCGGGGTCGGGACGTGCTGACCCCTCGACGGTCCGCCCCGGCGCTGTGGCGGACCTGTGCGACCTCGATGGCTCCTCTGTGCCCTGCCGCGGGTCAGGCGCGGGGCGCGACCGGCTCGCGCTCCGCGGCGTCGGTGGTGCCGGTCGGCGCGTGCCGGGCGTCCTCCTGCGCGAGGTGGTCGGCCAGCCTGACGCCCTCGACGTCGAGGTCGGGCAGCAGCCGGTCGAGCCAGCGCGGCATCCACCAGGCGCGCTCGCCGAGCAGGTGCATGACGGCGGGCGTCAGCGTCATCCGGACGACGAACGCGTCGACGAGGACGCCGACCGCGAGACCGAAACCGATCGGCCGGACCATCACGAGGTGGCTGTAGGCGAAGCCGAGGAAGACCGACGTCATGATGACCGCCGCCGCCGTGACGACCTTGACGCCGTGGACGAAGCCGGACCGCACCGCGGTGCGGGCGTCCTCGCCGTGGGAGTGCGCCTCGTGCATGCCCGAGACGAGGAACATCTGGTAGTCCATCGCGAGCCCGAAGAGCACGCCGATGAGGATGATCGGCATGAACGACAGGATCGGGCCGGGCTGTGTCACACCGAACCACGACCCGAGCCAGCCCCACTGGTGAACCGCGACGGTCGCTCCGAAGGCCGCCGCCACGGAGAGCAGGAACCCGCCGGTGGCGACGAGCGGCACGACGACCGAGCGGAAGACGACCATGAGGATGAGCAGGGAGAGCCCGACGACGACGGTCAGGTAGAAGGGCAGTGCCCCCTGGAGCCGGTCGGAGATCTCGATGTTCGCCACCGTCTGCCCGGTGAGGCCGATCTCGATGCCGTCGTGGCGCTCGAGGAGCGAGGCGGTGCGGCGGATGCCGTCGATGGTGGCCGGCGTTCCCTCGTCGGCCGGGCCGGTGCTCGGGACGACCTGGAACGCGAGCGTCTCCTTGTCCTCGCTCACGCCGAAGGGCACGACGCTGACGACACCGTCGACCCCGCGCAGCGCCGAGGCGATGGTCGCCTGCGCGTCGAGGACCTGCGCGTCGGTGCGCGTGCCGTCGACGGCGGGCAGCTCGGCGACGGCGACGACGGGGCCGTTCATCCCCGGGCCGAGCTCGTCGGCGACCGCGGTGTAGGCCGTGTACGCGCTGGACCCGGTCGGCTCGCTGCCGCCGTCGGGGAGGCCCAGGCGCATGTCGAGGGCGGGCACGGCCATGACGCCGACGAGCGCGACGACCCCGAGGACGGTGAGCCACGGGTGACGGGTGACCGCCGAGACGTACCAGGCGCCGTGCTCCTCGGGCCGGTCGCTCGCGGCGTCGGCGCGGCTCGTGGCATCCCCCGGCGTCGCGAACCCGGCCTTGCGCCAGGCCCGTCGGGAGACGACGCGGGTGCCCATGAGGCTCATGACGGCCGGCGCGACGGTGACCGCGACGAGCACCGAGACGGCGACCGTGGCGGCCGCGACGAGGCCCATCTCGGCGAGGATCGGGATGCCCGAGAGCACGAGGGCGGCGAGGGCGATGACGACGGTGGCGCCGGCGAAGGTGACGGCCGAGCCGGCGGTCGCGACCGAGCGGGCGACCGACTCGCGCAGCGGCGTGCCGTGGAGGATGTTCGCGCGGTGCCGGTTGACGATGAAGAGGGCGTAGTCGATGCCCACCGCGAGGCCGAGCATGAGCGCGAGCGCCGGGGTCGTCGTGTTGAGCTCGACGAAGGCCGTCATCGCCATCGCGCCGCCGAGGCCGACGCCGACGCCGAGGAGCGCGACGAGCAGGGGCAGGCCGGCCGCGACGAGGCTGCCGAGCACGAGCACGAGGACGAGGAGCGCGACGGCGAGGCCGAGGATCTCGCCGGGGCCGATGAACTCCAGCGCCTGGGTGATCTCGACGCTGTAGCTCGGGGTGATGCCGGCGGCCTCGAGGATCGGGTCGCCCTTCTCGGGGATGAGCGCACGGTCCTCCGGCGGGATCGACTGCGCGTTGTCGTCGAACTGCACCTGGATGACGGCGTAGCGGCCGTCCTCGCTGAGCAGCCGGGTCCCGGCGGAGGCGTCGGCGACGGTCTTGCCGTCGGCGTACTGCGCCTCGCCGGCGAGGAGCTGCTCGCGGGCGTCGGCGAGCTTCTGCTCGCCCTCGGCGACCTGCTGCCGGCCGGCCTCGACCTGCGCGCGCAGGTCGGCGGTCGCCTGCCCCTCGGGGTCGGTCTTCTCGAGCTGCGCGAGGAACGACTCGCCGCCCGCGAGCCGGCCCTTGGCGTCGGCGAGCTGCTGCGTGCCGCTCTCGAGCTGCGCGCGGCCCTCGTCGAGCTGCTTCTTGCTGTCGGCGAGCTTCTGCGCCGACTCGTCGAGCTGCTGCTGCGAGGCGAAGGGGTCGACGACGCGCTCGACGTGGGGGACCGTCTTCCAGGCGTCCATCGCCTCCGTCACGGCCTGCTTCTGCGCGTCGGTGAACGAGCCGGAGTCGCTCTCGAGCACGACCCGTCCGAAACCGCCTGCGGCCGCGGGGATCTCGGTGCCCAGGCGCTGGACCACGCGCTCGAACTCGGTGCCGGGGATGGACACCTGGCTCGTGAGCGGCGTGCCGACGGTGCCGGCGAGCGTGCCGGCGACGGCGAGGACGGCGACCCAGGCGGCGAGCACGCGCCAGGCGTGAGCGGCGCACCAGCGGCCGAGGCGGTACAGGGCGGTGGACATGCGGGCCTCCGGGGCGGGAGAGGGTCGGGCGGCGGTGGGTCAGGCGGGGCGGACGGCGGTGTCCGGGAGGGCAGGACGGGAGAGGCTGTGCAGGGCGGCGGCGAACATCGCGAGGAAGCCCGGGGCGTCGGTGTCGGTGGGCTCGGTGACGGCGTGGCGGGCCCAGACCCGCAGGGCGGCCTCACCGGCGCCGACGACGGTGCTCGCGAGGGTGGCGACCTCGAGCTCGGTCGGGCCCGGCCCGAGGCGCTCGCGCAGCCAGGCCTCGAACCAGTCGAGCCAGGCGTGCAGCTCGGCGAGGATGAGGCCCTTGGCGTGCGGGGAGGCCTCGCCGGCGGCGGCGAGGGCGCCGATGCGCTGGACGAGCTCGAGGTCGGAGGGGTCGTCGACGACCGAGAGGAGCGAGTCGCGGACCGGCTCGCCGGCCGGGCGGTCCTCGAGGCGGCGGCTCAGCGAGGCGAAGAACTCCGCGACGCTCGCGGTGAGCACCGACTCCACGGAGGGGAAGTAGTTGAAGAAGGTGCGGCGCGAGACCCCGGCGCGGTCGGCGACGGCCTCGGCGGTCACCGCGTCGACGCCCTCGTCCCGGACGATCTGGTACGCCGCGAGGGCGAGGTCGTGGCGGGTCCGCTCGCGCTTGCGGTCGCGCAGCGAGGTCGTCACGCAGGTCGGTCGGCTCACCGGACCAGCGTAGGCACTCGTTGCACGCCGGTGCAAATCTGCACCCCCATGCATTCGACAACCCTTCCCGCCCGGCGTCTCACCTTTTCGGGGTCACCCCATCCGCGAACGCGGGTGAAACCGCCGGGAAAGGCCGGCGTGTTCACACACGTTCGCGAAGAGACGGGAGGAGCGGCGGGGCGGGGTCAGGTGGTGCCGGTCAAGCGGTCGACGGCCCGGCGGGCGGCGGTGGCGGCGTCCTGCGCGGTGCGCTCGTCGCGGGTGCTCGCGAGCTGCGCCCGGCGGGCGTCGTGCTCGACCTCGGAGGATGCCGCCAGCTGGTCCTCGAGGTCGGCCACGGCGGCGCGGGCCTGCGCCAGGCGCGCCGCGACCTCCTCCCGACGGCGCGCGGCCGAGGTCGCCCGTCGCCGGGCCTCCTCCGCGGCCACGCGGGCCTGCTCCAGCGCGCCCTCCGCCCGCGCGGCCGCCGTGCGCGCTGCCGCGAGCGCGGCCTCGTCGCGCGCCGCCCGGTCGGCGGTCGCCGCCCGCCGCGCCGGCGGGGTGTCGGCCCCCAGCGCGACGACCCGCGAGAGGTCGACGGGCTCGAGGCCGCTCGCACTGACGGTGTCGACCATCCGCCCCGTCGCGAGGGCCGCCCCGACCCCGGCGTCGACCATCGCCGAGCGCAGCGTCTCCTCGACCGCCCCGACGACCGCGGCGGACACCGGCCTCCCCTCACCACGCACCGCGTCGACCGCCTGCCGGGCCACCGCCCGGGTCAGCTCGCGCCGCTGGGCGTCGAGGGCGCGCAGCTCGGCGGCCGCCAGCGTGCCCTGCGCCGCCCGCAGCCGGGCGCCGAGCTCGAGCACGCCCTCCACCTGCTCCGGGTCGTCGCGGACCAGCCGGTTGAGCACCCACGCCCCGGCCGTCGGCTTGCGCAGCGTGCGCAGGCGCGCCGCGAGGTCCGTGTCACCGGACGACTTCGCCTCCGCCGCAGCCGTGTTGCGGGCCGCGGTGAACTCCTCCGGCAGCAGGCCGTAGAGCTCGTCGGCGACGTCCTCGATGCTCACCCGCCCATCGTCGCAGCCGGAGCACCGGCCGGCACGCGGCTCAGCCGCCGAGCGACCCGACGGCCCGGGCGACGATCAGCAGCGACACGAGGAGCGCCGCGGTCGCCTGGCTGGCCATGAGCAGCTTGGCCCGGGTGCTCAGCGGCATCGTGTCGGTCGGGCTGAACGCGCTCGAGTTCGTCACCGACACGTAGAGGTAGTCGACGAACAGCGGCACCCATCCGCTCGTGCGGCTCGACGACACCGCGACCTCCGCGACGGTGTCGTGGTCCTCGTCCTGCGAGAAGCGCCAGTCGGCGGGCGGCAGCCGGTCGCGGCGCTCCCGGTGCCGGGCGACCGGGCCGCCGCGGTCGAGCTCCCAGTAGAGGAGCGCGTAGCCGACGACGCCGGTGAGCCACACCTGCATCCCACCGAGCAGCAGGCCTCCGGGGTCGGCCGACGAGTCCGAGAGCGTCGCCACGAGCATCCCGAGCGCGACGAGGTTGCTGAGGATGACGACGCACGCCAGCCCGACCGACACCCACCGCGACCACCGCGTCCGCCGGACGAGGCGCACCGGGTTGACGAGGACGAGCGACAGGAGCAGCAGCACCTCGACCGCGGGGATGGCCAGGCGCGGCCCGACGAGCAGCGGCTGCGGCAGCAGCGCGTACGTGACGATGGCGACGAGGACCGCCACCGCCGGCGGCAGGCGGTGCTCGCCCTCGCCCGACCGGCGGTGCTCGAGCTCCGCGTCCAGGTCGTCGTGCGCCATCTCCGGACCGTATCGCCGCATGCCGGTGCCCGGGCGGGCTGCAGCCGCACCGACCCCGCGCGGAGGACCGACCGCCGGAGCCGGGCGGGCCGGTCGTGGGACGCTGGGGGACATGGCCGACAGCCCCAGCACCGACCGCCGCGCCGACGCCCTCCTCCGGCGGATCCGCGAGTCCGTCATCGGGGAGGACCACGTGATGCAGACCCCGTACGGCCCGCGCCGCGTGACGTACGCCGACTACACCGCGAGCGGTCGCGCGCTGTCGTTCATCGAGGACTTCCTGCGCGACGAGGTCCTGCCCGCGTACGCCAACACGCACACCGAGTCCAGCGGCACGGGCCTGCAGACGACCCGGCTGCGGGAGGATGCGCGCCGCATCATCCACGACTCCGTCCACGGAAACGACGACACCGTCGTGGTCTTCGCCGGGTCGGGCTGCACCGGCGCCATCGACAAGCTCGTCGGGGTCCTCGGCCTGCGCGTACCGAGCGCCCTCGAGGACCGATGGCACCTGACCGACGCGATCCCGGCCGAGGCGCGGCCGGTCGTGTTCATCGGGCCGTACGAGCACCACAGCAACGAGATCCCGTGGCGCGAGACGATCGCCGACGTCGTGACCATCCGCGAGGACGCCGACGGACGTATCGACGCGACCGACCTCGAGGCGCGCCTCGCCGAGCACGCCGGCCGGCCGCTGCTCATCGGGTCCTTCAGCGCGGCGAGCAACGTCACCGGCATCGTCAGCGACACCCACGGCATCTCCGCGCTGCTGCACCGGCACGGCGCGCTCGCGTTCTGGGACTTCGCCGCCGCCGGCCCGTACGTCGACATCGAGATGACCGCGCCGGGCGACGGTGACCCGCTGGCGTACAAGGACGCGATCTTCCTCTCGCCGCACAAGTTCATCGGCGGCCCCTCGACCCCCGGCGTCCTCGTCGCCCGCCGCGAGCTCTTCGCCAACCGCGTGCCGGTGACCCCCGGCGGCGGCACGGTCGCGTACGTCAACCCCGAGGACCACGCCTACCTCCCCGACCCCGCGCACCGCGAGGAGGGCGGCACGCCGGCGATCATCGAGTCGATCCGCGCCGGGCTCGTCTTCCAGCTCAAGGAGGCCGTCGGCGTCGACACCATCCGCGCCCGGGAGGAGCGCTTCCTCGAGCGGGCCGTCACCGCCTGGCGCGACGAGCCGGCGCTGGAGATCCTCGGCAACCTCGAGCTGAAGCGGCTCTCCATCGTCTCGTTCGTCGTCCGCTCCCCCTCGGGCAGCCACCTGCACCACAACTACGTCGTCGCGCTGCTCAACGACCTCTTCGGCATCCAGTCCCGCGGGGGATGCTCGTGCGCCGGCCCCTACGGCCACCGGCTGCTCGGCATCGACCTCGAGCGCAGCCACGAGTTCGAGCGCGAGATCACCGGCGGCTGCGAGGGCATCAAGCCCGGCTGGGTCCGGGTGAACTTCAACTACTTCCTGTCCGACGCGGTCGCCGACTACGTCGTCGAGGCGGTCCGGATGGTCGCCCGTGACGGCTGGCGCCTGCTCGGCGACTACACGTTCTGCCCGGAGACCGGGATGTGGCGCCACCGCCGCGGCGTCGTCGAGCCGCCGGTGCGCCTGGCCGACGTCGTCTACGGCGACGACGGTTCGGTGACGATGCCGGCCTCGGACGCGCGCGGCGGCGAGGAGATGCTCGCCGAGCACCTGCGCGAGGCCGCCGCGGTGCTGGCCGCGGCCGACGCGCCGGACCTCGGCCGGCCGGACCACCACGTGTCGGCCGACTTCGAGCACCTGCGCTGGTTCGACCTGCCCGACGGGGTCGTCGTCCGGGCCTGAGCCCGACCCCGCCTCGTCAGAGGGTGCGGGTGGCGGTGACGGCGCCGGCGTCGAGCGGGCCGTAGAGGTGCGGGAACTGCTCGTCGGTGCCCTCGGGCGCCTCCCACCGCACCGGTGAGCTGAGCCGCTGGGGGTCGATGGTCAGCAGGACGAGCTCGTCGTCGACATCGGCGTAGAACCGTTCCAGGACACCGGGCCACTGCTCGCTCGTCGAGAGGTGGATGAAGCCCACCTCGCCGAGGGAGAGGCCGTGCGTCGACTGCTCGTAGCGTCCGATCGCGCGGGCCTTCTCCCACTGCTCGGCGTGGGCGATGTGGAAGAGGTCGTCGGTCACGGCAGCAGGGTGCCACGAGTCGGCGGCGTCGGCCCGTCGGGGAGGCGTAGGGTCCGGCGGGTGAGCCAGCGCACGCGCCCCGCGACCCGTGACGACGTCCCCGCCATCCAGCGGATGGTCCACGCCCTCGCCGAGTACGAGCGCGAGCCGGACGCCGTCGAGTCCACCGAGCGGCACGTCCTCGAGGCGCTCTTCCCCGACGGCGGCGCCACCTCGACCTTCGCGCACGTCGCCGAGGTCGACGGCGAGGTCGTCGGGATGGCCGTCTGGTTCCTCAGCTACTCGACGTGGACCGGCCGCCACGGCATCTGGCTCGAGGACCTCTGGGTCGACCCGGCGCACCGCGGCTCGGGGCTCGGCAAGGAGCTGCTCGCCGCGCTGGCGCAGGTGTGCGTCGAACGGGACTACCGCCGCCTGGAGTGGTGGGTCCTCAACTGGAACACCCCGAGCATCGGCTTCTACGAGTCCATCGGGGCCGTGGCGCAGGGCGAGTGGACGACCTACCGGCTCGACGGTGCCGCGTTGGCCGCCCTCGCCGTCGGCTGAGGGGTCAGCCCGCGGCCGGGGCGACGCGGGGCGGGTAGGGGGTGAGCAGCTGGTCGACGGGTGCGTGGTCGTCGGTGAGGACCGGTGAGTCGCCCACCCAGGCCTCCAGGGCGACGCCGTCGATGACCTCCCAGTCGAGGTCGCGGGCGGCGATGGCCGCCCGCCACCCGGCGACGTCGATCGGTGCGGCGGAGGCGAGCACGACGAGGTTCCCGCCCCCCTCGCCCCGGGTGGCCGCCGGCGTCGCGGCGAGTGCCACGTGGTCGAACACCGTGCCGAGCGTGCGGACCTCGGCCCGGGCGAAGCCCAGCGGCTCGTGGTCGATGAGGTTGGCGGCGTAGAGCCCGTCGTCGGTCAGCACGCGGCGGACGTCGGTCAGCGCCTCGCGCGTGGTCAGGTGCCACGGCACGCTGACGCCCCCGAACGCGTCGCCGACGACGAGGTCGAGCGTGCCGGACCCCACGGCGCGCAGACCGACCCGGGCGTCCTCCACGCGCACCCGCAGGTCGGGCCCGGTCCGCAGGCCGAGGCGCTCGGTGTCGAGGGCGACGACCCCGGGGTCGATCTCGGAGACCGTGCTCACCGTCCCCGGGCGCTCGGCGGCGAGGAACCGCGGCAGGGTCAGGCCGCCCCCGCCGAGGTGGTGGGCGCGGACGGCGCCGTCGGGCAGCTGGCTCGCGGTCGCGGCGGCGAGGGCCTTGACGTAGGCGAACTCGAGCCTCGTGGGGTCGGCGAGGTCGACGGTCGAGTGGCGCAGGTCGTCGAGGACGAGCACCCGCTCGGTCGGCCGCTCGGGGTCGCTCGTGACGACCGCGCAGTGGTACTTCGTCTCGACGTCGCAGCCGCTCGGCGCGAGCGCGGCGCCCAGCCCGCCGACGACCGTGACGACGGCGGCCGTGCCGGCGAGCCCGCGGCGCGACCCCACCTCGACGACGACTCCGCCGACGACGAGCAGCACGCCGAGCCCGACCATGATCCACGTGACCGGCACCCGCGAGACGAGGACGAAGCCGGTGAGGACCGTGCCGAGGATGGCGCCGGCCGTGCCGAGCCCGGACAGCCGGCCGACGACCGAGCCCGTCTCCTCGAGCGTCGACAGGCGCAGCGCGGTGACGACCGGATGGACCGCCGACAGCAGCGCCCCCGGCACGATGATCGACCCGCCCGCGGCCACGAGGAGGAACGCGCCCCCGGCCAGCCCTGCGGCGCCGCGCACGAGGAACGGCGTCGCGGCGACGACGGCGCCCGACACGACGAGCAGCAGCCCGAGCACCGCCCGGCCGTCGTGCTCGTCGGCCCACCGCCCGCCGAGCCACGACCCCGCCGCGATGGCGGCGAGCGCGAGGCCGATGACGAGCGTGCTCGTCTCGAGGGTGAGGCCGAGGTGCGGTGCGAGGAGCCGCAGCGACACGATCTCGACGACGAGTACCGCTGCGGAGCAGCCGAACACGAGCGCGACGGCCGTGCGCGCACCGATCCGCGGCTCGCGCCGGTCGGACTTCCTCACGCCGACGGGACGTTCGCGTCGAGCTCGGCCAGCCACGCGGCGGCGACGGCGTCCGACGGCATCCGCCAGTCACCGCGCGGCGAGAGCGACCCGCCGGCGACGACCTTCGGCCCGTTGGGGATCGCCGAGCGCTTGAACTGGTTCTGGAAGAACCGGCGCAGGAAGACGCCCATCCACTGCCGGATCGCCGGCAGCTCGTGCGCGACGCGGTCTCGCTCGGGGTAGCCGGCCGGCCAGGCCCCGGCGGAGGCGTCGCTCCACGCGTGCTCGGCGAGGAAGGCGATCTTGCTCGGCCGGTACCCCCAGCGCAGGACGTGGAAGAGCGTGAAGTCGTGGAGGCCGTAGGGGCCGATGGTGTCCTGGGTCGACTGGATCTTCTCGCCCTCGCGCGCCGGCACGAGCTCGGGGCTGATCTCGGTGTCGAGGATGGCCAGCAGCGTCTCGTCCGCCCCGGCGTCCCCGAGCTCGCCGTGCGAGACCACCCAGCGGATGAGGTGCTGGATCAACGTCTTCGGGACGCCGGCGTTGACGCCGTAGTGCGACATCTGGTCGCCGACGCCGTACGTGCACCAGCCCAGCGCGAGCTCGCTGAGGTCGCCGGTGCCGAGGACGATGCCGCCGCGCTGGTTGGCGGCGCGGAAGAGGACGTCGGTGCGCAGCCCGGCCTGGACGTTCTCGAACGTCACGTCGTACACCGGCTCGCCGTCGCCGGCGGGGTGGCCGAGGGCCTTGAGCATCTGCGTGGCGAGCGGCCGGATGTCGACCTCCTCCCACTCGATGCCGAGCGCCTCCATGAGCGCGACCGCGTTGCTCTTCGTCCCGGCGCTCGTCGCGAAGCCGGGCATCGTCATCCCGAGGACGTGGGTGCGCGGCAGGCCGAGCCGGTCGCAGGCCTTGACCGCGACGATGAGCGCGTGCGTCGAGTCCAGGCCGCCCGAGACGCCGATGACGATGCGCGGCAACCGGGCCGGGTCTCCACCGCTGATCGAGCGCATCCGCTGCTCGAGCCCGGAGACCTGGATGTTGTACGCCTCGTAGCAGTCCTGGGCGAGGCGCGACTCGTCGTCGGGCACGAACGGGAACCGGTCGACGACGCGGCGCAGCCCGAGGTCGCCGGCGGGCGGCCGCAGCCGGAACGGGACGACGCGGAAGCCGGACTCGTCAGCGGCGTACGCGGAGGCGTTGTCGTCGAAGGAGCCGACGCGCATCCGCTCCTGGCGCAGCCGGTCGAGGTCGACGTCGACGACGGTGCGCCGCGGGCCGTCGGGGAACCGCTCGCTCGCGCCGAGCAGCTCGCCGAGCTCGTAGGCCATCGTCATGCCGTCCCACGAGAGGTCGGTGCTCGACTCGCCCGCGCTCGCGGCCGCGTAGAGGTAGGCGGCGTCGCAGCGGGCGCTGGCGCTGCGGGCGAGGAGGTGGCGGTCCTCGGCGCGGCCGACGGTGATGGGGGAGGCCGACAGGTTGAGCAGCACCGTGGCGCCGGCGAGGGCGGCCTCGTGGCTCGGCGGCACCGGCACCCAGAGGTCCTCGCAGACCTCGGCGTGGACGACGAGCCCCGGCACGTCGTCGGCGGTGAAGAGCAGGTCCGGCCCGAAGGGGACCTCGCCGTCGACGTCGGAGCCGGGCCACTGCGGCCGGACGAGGTTCTGGCCCTCCTGCCCGGTGCCCGCGGCGAACCAGCGCTTCTCGTAGAACTCGCGGTACGTCGGGAGGTAGGACTTCGGGGCGACGCCGAGCACCTCACCGCGGTGGATGACGACCGCGCAGTTGTAGAGCCGGTTCGCGTGCCGCAGCGGCGCGCCCACGACGACGACGGGGGTGAGGCCGACGGTCGCCTCGGCGAGCGACACGACCGCGCGGTCCACCGCGTCGAGGAGGACGTCCTGGAGGAACAGGTCGTCGACGGCGTACCCGGACAGGGAGAGCTCGGGGAAGAGCGCCACCGCCACGCCGTCGTCGTGGCAGGCCCGCACCTGCTCCCCGATGCGCCGCGCGTTCTCCGCGGGGTCGGCGAGGGCGACGGGCAGGGTGCACGCCGCGACCCGGGCGAACCCCTGGGCGTAGACGTTCCGGAACTCCATGACCCGAGGCTAGTCGGCGCGCGCCGCCGCCGGCCGCGGGTCAGTCGGCGAGGACGACCGCCTGCATGAAGCGCGTGGCGGACTCGACGAGCTCGTCGAGGGCGGTGTCGTCGGGGGCCTCGAGGGCGCGCAGGGCGACCTCGTTGAGCCCGCCGACGACGCAGACCGCCTCGAGGTGGCTCAGCCGGCGGACGGCCGTGCCGGCCTCGCGGGCCTGGTCGAGCATCCGCAGGAGGGTCTCGGCGTGGCGGTCGACGACCTCCTGCCGGGCCGCGACCCCGCGCTCGCCGATGGTCTGGACGTCGACGACGTGGGCGCGGCCGAGCGCGCGGTCCTCGGTGACGTAGGTGAGGAAGGCCCGGGCGGCGTCCTGCAGCTGCACCGTGGCGGGGGTGGCGCCGGGCGAGAGCGCGGCGTCGACGGCGTCCATCAGCTCGCCGCTGCGGGTGCGGTAGAGCGCGAGGAAGCACTCCTCCTTGTCGTCGAAGTGCTCGTAGAAGGTGCGCTTCGAGGTGCCGGAGAGGCGCGCGACGTCGGCGATCGTCGTCGCCGCGAGGCCCTTGTCGGCGACCGCGGCGGCGAGCCCGGCCTCGAGGCGCTCGCGCACCGGTCGGGTGCGGTCGAGGCCCGGGACGGCGGTGGTGGAGGTGCGGCTCATGCTGGTACTGTATCGTACCAACGAAGCCGGTACCAGTCGGTACCACCCGTTCCCAGTCCAGGAGCATCCTCGTGCAGCTCACCGCCGACGCCGTCGCGGTCGCCGGGACGCGCAGCCCCCTCGTGCGGGCGACGTCCTTCACCGCGCCGCCCTCCCACGTCACGCCGGTGGCCGGCGACCCCGGCTACGGCCAGGTCGCCCTCGCCCTCGCCCTCGGCGGCCGGATGCCGGTGGCGGCGGGGAGCGTCCTCCTCGACGGCCTGGACGACGCCGCGCTGCGGCGCCGGCACGTCGCCCTCGTCGACGTCCCCGAGGTCTCCAGCCCCGAGGACGGGCTCGCCGTGCACCACGTCGTCGCCGAGGAGCTCGCCTTCGCCGGACGCCCCTCCGGTCGTGCGGCGGTCGCCGAGTTCCTCGACCGGCACGGCGTGCTCGCCGCGGCGGACGAGCCGTTCGAGCGGCTCACCGCGCAGGAGCGCGTCCGGGTGCTCACCTCCGCCGCCGCCGAGCGTGCGGCCACCCGGGTCCTCGTCGTCACCAACCCCGACCGCCGCGGCGGTGACCCCCGCCTGTGGTGGCCGATCCTCACGGCGCACGCCGCGTCCGGCCTCACCGTCGTCGTCCAGATGACCCACGCGACGATGCGCCAGCTCGGGCTCGTCGTGCGGGCCGAGCTCGGCTCGACCGAGGAGGTGGCCGCGTGACCGCGCTGCGCCTCGCCCTCACCGAGCTGCGCCGCATCGGCGCCAGCCGGGTCGGCCGCCTCGCGCTCGTCGCGATGGTCCTCGTGCCGTCGATCTACGGCGGTCTCTACCTCTACGCGAACGACGACCCCTACGGCCGCCTCAGCGAGGTGCCGGCGGCCCTCGTCGTCGAGGACGAGGGCACGACCCTCTCCGGCGGCGAGCGGCTCCAGGTCGGCGACCAGGTCGCCCAGGAGCTCCTCGACAAGAAGACCTTCGACTGGGCGAAGGTCAGCCGCCAGCGCGCGGACTCCGGTCTGCGCGACGGCGACTACGACCTCGTACTCGTCCTCCCGAAGGACTTCTCCACCGACCTCGCGAGCAGCGCGACGAACGACCCGCGGCAGGCCCGGCTCGAGATCCGCACGAACGACGCGAACAACTACCTGGCCCGCACCATCGCGAACACGCTCGTCAGCCAGGTCACCGCCTCGGTGGCCGAGCAGGTCAGCAGTACCGCCGCCAGCCGCTTCCTCGAGGGCTTCTCCGACATCCACGCCCAGGTCGTCGACGCCGCCGACGGCGCGCAGCAGCTGGCCGACGGCGCGCAGAAGGCGTCCACCGGTGCGGGCGACCTCGCCGGCGGCGCCGACCAGCTGCTCGCCGGGCAGGAGAAGCTCTCCGCCGGCGCGAGCGACCTCGCCGACGGCGCCGGCGCGCTGAGCTCCGGGCTCGAGACGCTGCGTTCGAGCACCTCCTCCCTGCCGAGCCAGACGAAGCAGCTCGCCGACGGTGCGCGGCAGGTGAGCGACGGCGACGCGAAGGTCGCCGCCGCCGGCCGGCAGGTCGCGGACGCCGCCGACACCCTCCTCGGCGACCTCACCGCCACGCGGGGGCAGCTCGCCGACGACCTCGCCGCGGCCGGACTCACCGACGAGCAGGTGCAGACCGTCCTCGAGCGGGTCGACGCCCTCTCCGGGCCGGTCACCGACGCGAACGCGAAGGTCCAGTCGACCGCCGACGACCTCGACGCCCTCGCCTCCGGCGCCGACCGTGTCGCCGACGGCGCCGAGCAGCTCGCCGCCGCGGCGCCGCGCCTCAGCCAGGGCATCGCCGATGCCGCCAGCGGCAGCGCGACGCTCTCGTCGGGCGCGCAGCAGCTGGCCACCGGTGAGCGGGAGGCGGTCTCGGGCACCTCGCGCCTGGCCACCGGCGCGCACGACCTCGACGACGGCCTCGGCGACCTGTCCTCCGGCGCGACGAAGCTCGCCGACGGCCTCGCGAAGGGCGTCGACGACATCCCCGACCCCTCGGCCGAGCAGCGCAAGGCCATGGCGCAGACCATCGGCAGCCCGGTCGCGGTCGACCGCGACGCCGAGGCCGCCGCGGCCAGCTACGGCGCCGGCCTCGCGCCCTTCTTCATGAGCCTCGCGCTGTGGATCGGCGGGTTCGTCCTCTTCACCCGGATGCGCGCCCTCTCGTCGCGGGCCCTCGCCGCCGGGCAGCCCGCGTGGCGGGTGGCCCTCGGGGGCTGGCTCGCGCCGGCGCTGCTCGGTGGTGCGCAGGCGCTCGTGGCCTTCGGCGTCGTCGCGCTCGGTGTCGGCATCGACGTGGCGCACCCGGTCCTGCTGGGGCTGTTCATGATCGGGGTGTCCGCGGCCTTCATCGCCGTCATCCACGTGCTCATGGCGCGGTTCGGTGTCGTCGGCCAGTTCATGGCCCTCGTGCTCATGGTGCTCCAGCTCGTGAGCGCCGGCGGCACCTTCCCCTGGCAGACCCTGCCGGCGCCGCTGCACCCCCTGCACCACGTGCTGCCGATGAGCTACGCGGTCGACGGCGTCCGGCGGCTCATGTACGGCGGGCCGATGGCGCCGCTCGCGCTCGACGTCGCCGTCATCGGCGGGTGGGGCCTGGCCGCGCTCGCGCTCGCGGCGCTCGCCACGCGTCGCGCCGGGACGTGGACCGCGGCCCGGGTCAAGCCCGAGCTCGTCGCCTGACCGGCGCGGCCGCCCCAGCCCTGCGAACGCGTGAGGACCCGCCGGTGGTCACCGGCGGGTCCTCACGCGTTCACGGAGAGTCGGGTCCCTCAGTCGGAGTCGCCGCCGCCCTGGGCCGGCTGGGAGCCCACGCCGCTCCAGACGGCCTTGGCCCCCGAGTGGCCGACGAGGACGACGTCGACGGTGAGGCCGACGGCGGCCAGCACCCCGACGACGAGGAGGATGCGCAGCGCCCCCGAGGCCTTGCGCGGGCCGTCCGCGACCTCGCGCGGCGTCCGCTTCCACAGGAGGTAGATCGCCCAGCTGAGGATGGCCACACCGAGGACGATGATCGGCAGGACGTCGCCGAGCTCGGCATGGGCCTCGACGAGCTCACCCTCACCGACGCGCCGCTCGAGCGCCTCGCCGGACTCCTTGGCGACGAAGCCGCTGATCGCGGTGACGGTGGCGAGCAGGGGGAGGGCGATGCCGATCCGTGCCCGGAGCTTCTCCGAGAGGGCGAAGAGGACGAGCAGGAGCGCCGTCAGCGGCGCGAGGACGACGACCGCGTGCACGACCAGGGCGTGCACGGGGATGCCGAAGATGGTGTCGAACACGGGAGTACCTCCCAGGCAGGGCGTGGCTGATCCACGGGTGTGGACACACTCTGCCGCGCGCGGGGGCCCGTAACCGTCGAGAGAGCGTCAAGCCCACCTGAGACTTTCGGGCAGTGTCCGCAGGTCGTATCGCCGCAGGTCAGGGGGTGAGCAGGATCTTGCCGGTCGCCCGCCGACCTTCGACGGCCTCGAGCGCCGCGACGACCTCGTCGAGGGCCCGGACCTCGCCGAGCACGGGGTCGACCGAGCCGTCGCGCAGGAGCGGCAGCAGGGCGTCCCACTGCGTGCGCAGGTAGGCGGCGCCCGGACCGGCCGGGTGGGTCCACCACGCACCCCACCCGACCCCGACGAGGGAGAGGTTGCCCAGCAGCAGCCGGTTGACCTTCACCTCGGGGATGGAGCCGGCCGTGAAGCCGATGACGAGGTGCCGGCCGCCGGGGGCCAGCGCGCGCAGCGAGTCGGTGAGCCGGTCCCCGCCGACGGGGTCGACGACGACGTCGACGCCCCGGCCGGCGGTGAGGTCGGCGACGGCCTCCCGGAAGCCGTCGACCGGGAGCACCTCGTCCGCACCGGCTGCCCGGGCCACGTCTCCCTTGGCCTCGCTCGAGACGACGGCGAGCACCCGGGCGCCCCACGCCCGGGCCAGCTGGACCGCCGCGGTGCCGACGCCGCCGGCCGCGCCGTGGACGAGCACCGTCTCGCCGGGCTGCAGCCGGGCGCGCTCGCGCAGGGCGAAGTCGCAGGTCAGGTAGTTCATCGGCAGGGCGGCGCCTTGCGACCACGTCGTGTCGTCCGGGAGCGGGAAGACCATCGCGGGGTCGACGGCCACGGCCTGCGCGAAGCCTCCGAGGACGCAGAACGCCGCGACCCGGTCGCCGGGCGCGTAATCGCTGCCGGGCGGCGCCGAGCGCACGACCCCGGCGACCTCCGACCCCGGGACGAACGGCGGGTCGGGGCGCATCTGGTACTGCCCGCGGGTCAGGAGCACGTCGGGGAAGCAGACCCCGGCGGCCGCGACGTCGACGACGACCTTCCGCTCGGCGCCGTCGGCCTCCGCCGGGTCCGGCAGGTCGACCACCTCCACGGCCTCGGGTCCGTCGAGCCGGGTCACCTGGGCTGCGCGCATCCCGCCATCCTAGGAACGACGGGACGCGCGACGGCCGCCGTGTGAACACCGGGTGACATCCGGCCCGGATCCGCCGAGCCGGGAATGCCCGGGGCGCCGCGGGGCCTTGCACTCCCCGTGCCCCAGCCCCGACACGCCTCCCTCGCCACGTTCGCCCTCATCCTCGGCGGCATCGCCATCGGGACGACGGAGTTCGTGACGATGGGCCTGCTCCCCGAGATCGCGGACGGCGTCGGGGTCTCGATCCCCACGGCGGGGCACGCCATCTCGGCCTACGCGGCCGGGGTCGTCGTCGGCGCGCCCCTCATCGCCGCGCTCGGGGCGACGCTGCCCCGCAAGGGCCTGCTCGTCGGGCTCATGGTCGCTCTCGCCGTGGGCAACTCCTTCAGCGCGCTGGCCCCGGGCTACGAGACGCTCGTCGGCGCGCGCTTCCTCGCGGGCCTGCCGCACGGTGCCTACTTCGGGGTCGCGGCGCTCGTGGCCGTCGACCTCGCGCCCGCGGGCCGCGCCGGCCGGGCCGTCGGCACGGTGATGCTCGGCATCCCGGTCGCCAACGTCCTCGGCGTGCCGGGGGCGACGTGGCTCGGGCAGACGCTCGGCTGGCGCTCGGCCTACTGGCTCGTCGTCGTCCTCGGCCTCCTGACCGTCGCGCTCGTCCTCGCCCAGGTCCCGCACCTGCCGGGCGACCGCAGCCGGACGGTCCGGTCCGAGCTCTCGGCGCTGACCAACGTCCAGGTGCTGCTGACCCTCGCGGTCGCGGCCATCGGCTTCGGCGGCATGTTCGCGATGTACTCCTACATCGCGCCGACGGTCACCGACGTCACCGGGCTGCCGGCCTCCGCCGTGCCCCTCTTCCTGCTCGTCTTCGGCGCCGCCGGGTTCGTCGGCAACCTCGTCGCCGGACGGATGGGCGACTGGTCGGTGCTGCGCTCGATCGTCATCGGGATGGTCGGGCTCGGGGCCGCCCTCGGCCTCTTCGCCCTCGTCGCGCAGTGGGCCGTGCCGGCGCTCGTCGTGCTCGCGCTCGCGTCGGTCCTCGCGTCGGTGCTCGTCATCAACCTCCAGCTGCGGCTGATGCAGGTCGCCGGCGAGGCACAGACCCTCGCGGCGGCGGGCAACCACGCGGCGCTCAACCTCGCGAACGCGCTCGGCGCCTGGCTCGGCGGCGTCGTCATCGCCCGCGGCTACGGCTACACCGCGCCCTCGTGGGTCGGCGTGGGGCTCGCGGTGCTCGGCCTCGGGGTGCTCGGGGTGTCGGTGCTCCTGCACCGGCGCACCGTCCGCGCCCGGTCCGAGGAGCAGCGCCCGGTGCCGGCCGGGGCGACGACCTCCGCCTGACCGCCCGCAGGATCCTCCGAACGCGTGTGAACCCGCCGGGGAAGCCCGGTGTCATGTGACAGGACCTGTCGGACATGTGGTGTCAGGACCTTTCGGACAGTAGTGGCCTCCAGGTGGTGCGGTCCTGGTAGCGGCGGGTGGGGTCGATGTGGAGGCGGGCGATGAGGGTGGCCTCGTGGAGGATGACCACGTCGTGGTGGTCGCGCACCACGGTGACGGTGGCGGCGGCCCAGGAACGGCCGATGCTGGTGACGGCGTCGCGGCCGAGGTTGACGTGACCGTTGGGGGCCACGGTGAAGCGGGTGGTGGTGACCGGGCCGGGGAGGGGTTGCGGGCTGGGCAGGGCCTTGGCGGTGGCGGTGTAGCGCTCGTGGGGGGTCTGGTCGGGGTCGAGGGCCTGGTGGGGGCGTTCGGTGTTGAACAGCACGTCGTAGGTGTCCAGGAGGCGTTGCAGCTCGGGGATGCCGCGGGCGGGGGCACGGGCGGTCAGCCAGCGGCGTAGGGGCTGCCAGTCGCGTTCCTTCTTCCCGCAGGTCTGGGGATGGTGCGGGCTGGCGGTGACGGGCTGGGTGCCCAGGGCGCGCACGCGGGCTTCGAAGGCGGTCATGGCGTGGGCGATGCGGCGGCCGTTGAAGGCCAGGGAGTTGTCGGTGAGCAGCATCGCCGGGGGGCCGTGGCGGGTGGCGCAGGCAGAGAACAGCTCCCACGCGTCGTGGCTGTTCTCGTTGGGGGCCACCCGGGTGCCCAGGATGTAGCGGGAGTGGTCATCGATCAGCCGCAGGATGCACACGGTGGAGGCGTCGGCCAGCCTCCACTGCTTGCCGTCCAGCTGCCAGCAGGCGTTGGGGCGGGGGTGCTCGAAGCGGCGGTAGGAGGAACGAGGCCGTTTCGCCGGCTGGGGGGTGATCAGTCCTTGAGAGCCTGTCAATGTGTCTGTGTAAGGGGCATGGTCAGAGGTGGGGGTTGATCCGGTCGGGGTAGGCGATCGCGAGTTGGGCGAGGGCCTTCTTCCAGTTGGTGACGATCTGGCCTTCGACGAGCCGGCCGGGGGCTTTGCGTTGGTCGGCGGGTCGGCCGCGTTCCTTCTCGCGTTCTCGGGCGCGTTTGTCCTCGATGGTGCAGATCGCCAGCCAGAGCAGCTTGACGACGGCGGTGTCGTTGGGGAAGTGGCCGCGGTTCTTGATGATCTTGCGCAGCTGGTAGTTCAGGGACTCGATCGCGTTGGTGGTGTAGATGACCCGGCGCAGCTCGGGCGGGAAGGCGAGGAACGGGGTGAACCGTTCCCAGGCCGCGCGCCAGGTGGAGACCGCGTGCGGGTACTTCCCGCCCCAGAGGTCCTCGAACGCCTCCAGCGCTGCCTGGGCGGCCGCGACGTCGGCGGCGGCGTAGATCGGTCGCAGCGCGGCCGCGACGGCCTTGCGGTCGCCGTAGCCGACGAACCGCATCGAGGCCCGGATCAGGTGCACCACGCAGGTTTGCACGGTCGCGGCGCTCCACGTGGCCTCGATCGCCTCGGGCAGCCCGGTGAGCCCGTCGCAGCAGACGATGAGCACGTCACGGATGCCGCGGTTGGCCAGGTCGGCGCACACCGACGCCCAGAACTTGGCGCCCTCGGTGGTTTGCACCCAGATCCCCAGGACGTGCTTGACCCCGTCCATGTCGACCCCGACGGCGAGGTGGGCGGCCTTGTTGACCACGTGTCCGCCGTCGCGGACCTTGACCACGATCGCGTCCAGGTAGATCACCGGGTACAGCGCCTCCAGCGGGCGCCGCTGCCAGGCCAGGACCTCCTCGCCGATCTCGTCGACGATCTTGCTGATCGTCTCGTACGACAGCTCGGTGCCGACCGTGGCGTGCAGGTGGTGGGCGATGTCGCGCAACGTCATCCCGCCGGCGTAGAGGCTGACGATCATCGCGTCGAGGCCGTCCAGGCGGCGCGCGCCCTTGGGGACCAGCTGCGGGGTGAACGTGCCCTGCCGATCCCGCGGGGTGTCCAGATCGACCGGCCCGACCTGGGTCGCCAGCGTCTTGGGTGTCGACCCGTTGCGGGAGTTGTCGAACATCGACGCCTCCGGGGCGCCCCTGTCGTAGCCGAGGTGATCGCTGAGCTCGGCCTGCAGGCCTCGCTCGAGCGCGGCCTTGATCAGTCCCGGGATCAACCCGTCGGTGCCGGTCATCTGGACCTGGCCGGCATCGATCCGCGCGAACAGCTCATCCAAGGCACCCGAGGCGGCCAGCTCAGCCGCCGCGTCCCTCCCCGTAGCCGCCGACGCGGCCGGGCCCTGCTCATCGGTCATGGGATCCATCGTCTTCCTTTCAGACGGACCGACCCCTTACACAGACGATCTGACACCTCCGTCCTTGACGGCACAGCACCCGGTGGATGGTGCGCGGCTGCGGGACATCGACGATCCCGGCCCGGCGTAGCCGGGCCGCGATGCTGCGCGCGCCATGGTCCCAGCCCGCGGCCGCCAGCTCCTGCCGGGTCGCCACGATCAACGCCACCATCGAGGCCGGTGTGGCCGTGGGAGAGCGCGAGGGGCGGCTGGAGTCATCTAGCAGCCCCTCCACACCCCGAGCGCGAAACCGCCTCAGGTACCGGTAGTAGGAGTCACGGCCGATGCCCAACGCGGCGCACTTGGCCGCGACCGTGACCTCCGCATCCAGCATCGAGACGAACGCCACCTGCAAACGTGCCTCCATCGGCACCGACTTCCCGGCCATGAGCAATGCTCCCGGCCCGCTCGGTGTCCGACAGGTCCTGTCACATCAACCGTCCGAAACGTCCTGTCACTCGACACCGGGGAAGCCCGGCGGGTTCACACGCGTTCGCTGCTGGGGCGGCCTCAGGCCGACTTCTGCTCCTGCTCGTCGTCGAGGAACGGGTAGTCGGTGTAGCCCTCGGCGCCACCGCCGTAGAAGGTGTCGGCGTCGGGCTCGTTGAGCTCGGCGTCCTCCCTCCAGCGGCGGGGGAGGTCCGGGTTGGCGAGGAAGAGGCGCCCGACCACGACCGCGTCGGCGTGCCCGCCGGAGACGAGCTCCTCGGCGCTCTCCTTCGTCGTCACCTCGGCGAAGCCGGTGTTGAGGAGGAAGACGCCGTCGTGGAGGTCGCGGATGCGGGCGGTCACCTCGGCCTGCGGGTCGGCGAGCACCGACACGTAGGCGATGCCGAGGTCGCGGATGCCCTCCATGAACGCCGTGTAGGTGGCGAGCACGTCGGCCGGGTCCTCCTCGGTGGCGCCCTGGATGTTGTGCGCCGGCGAGAGCCGCAGGCCGACCTTGTCGGCGCCGATCGCGTCGACGACGGCGCGGACGACCTCGACGCCGAAGCGGGCACGGTTCTCGGGGGAGCCGCCGTAGCCGTCGGTGCGGTGGTTCGAGCCGGGCGCGAGGAACTGGTGGATGAGGTAGCCGTTGGCGCCGTGGACCTCGACACCGTCGAGGCCGGCCTCGACCGCGCGGCGGGAGGCGTCGACGTACTCGTCGACGACGGAGGGGATCTCGTCCTCGGCCAGCTCGCGCGGCACCGGGTGCGGCTTCATCCCGTCGGCGGTGAACATCTCGCCGGGGGCGGCCAGCGGGCTCGGGGCGACGGTCTCGAGGCCGTGCTTGTTGTCCGGGTGGGCGACCCGGCCGGCGTGCATCAGCTGGACGACGATGCGGCCGCCCTCGCCGTGCACGGCGTCGGCGACCTTGCGCCAACCCTCGACCTGCGCGTCGCTGTGGATGCCGGGGGTCGTCAGGTAGCCCTGGCCGACGGCGCTCGGCTGCGTGCCCTCGGTGATGACGAGGGCGGCCGAGGCGCGCTGGCGGTAGTACTCGACCTGGAGGTCGGTGGGGACGCCGTCCGCGTCGGCGCGGTTGCGGGTCAGCGGCGCCAGCACGATGCGGTGCGGCAGCTCGCCGAAGGGGGTGGGCAGGGGGGTGAACAGGTCGGGCACGGGGTGTCCTGTCTCTCGGGGGTGGGGGCGCGAGCGGCCCGCCTCGTGGGCGGGCCGTCCCGTCATCCTGTTGAGGGTTCAACCACCTGCGGGCCCGGCCATTCCCCCGAGACCGGTCGCTGTCGAAGCCTCGAAGTGGGCCCGGCCGGCTCAGAGGTCGCCGGTGAGGAACTGTGCGACGCCGTGGCCGAAGGACCAGTCGGCCGTCGTGTTCTCGACGACAGACACGATGAGGTCGGTGCCGGCCAGGCCGCACTCGGCCCCCAGCCGCTCGGCGAGCCCGGCGTACAGCGCCTGCTTCTGCTCGGTGCTGCGGCCCTGCTGCACGACCTGCACGAGGACGACGTCGTCGGTGCGCTCGAAGCCCAGCCCGGTGTCCTCGACGACGATGCCGCCCGGCTTGTGCTCGGTGATCAGCTGGTAGCGGTCGCGGGGCGGGGCCGCGGAGCGCTCGCGCATCACCTCCTGGACGACGTCGGCGAGGCGGCGGAGCTCGGCGGCGTCGCGCCGGCCCTCGATGACGTGGAGGTGGACGAGCGGCACGGGCTTCTCCTCGGGGTGCGACGGGCGGGACCCCGGCGACAACGCCGGTCCGCGGGCGGGGTGTTCCGGGCCGGGACGCCGGCGGTCGCCCGCCCGTACGCTGACCGCATGTCCGCGCCCGTGTCCTGCACCGTCGACGGCGGCATCGCGCAGGTCCGCCTCGACCGCCCCGACAAGCTCAACGCCCTGACCCTCGACACGCTCGAGGCGCTCGTCGAGACCGCCCGGTCGCTGCGGCGCGACCGCACGCTGCGCGGTGTCGTGCTCGGCGGCGCCGGTGACTCCTTCTGCGCGGGGCTCGACTTCGCGACGGTGCTGCGCGAGCCCCCGCGGGTCGCGCGGGCGTTCGTGCCCCGGCCGTGGCGCGGCACCAACCTCTTCCAGGAGGCGTGCTGGGCCTGGCGGCGGCTGCCCGTGCCGGTGGTCGCGGCCGTCCACGGCCACTGCTACGGCGGGGGTCTGCAGATCGCGCTCGCCGCCGACCTGCGGATGACGACGCCGGACGCGCAGTGGTCGGTGCTCGAGGCGCGGTGGGGGCTCGTCCCGGACATGAGCGGGGTGCAGGCGCTGTCTCAGCAGGTGCGCCTCGACGTCGCCAAGCGGCTGACGATGACGGGCGAGGTGCTCAGCGGCACGCGCGCGGTCGAGCTCGGCCTCGCGAGCGAGGTGCACGACGAGCCGTTCGTCGCCGCGACCCGCTTCCTCGAGGAGGTCGCGACGCGCTCGCCCGACGCGGTCGCCGCGACCAAGCGCATCTTCGAGCGGACGTGGAGCGCCGGCCCGCGCCGGACCTTCGCGCGCGAGCGGCTGGAGCAGGCGCGGCTGCTGGGGCGCGGCAACACGAAGGTCGCCCGGGAGGCCGCGTTCCGGCGCGAGGCGCCCTCGTTCGGGCCGCGCGCGCGATGACGGCCACGACGCAGCGGGCGTCCTGCACGCTCTGCGAGGCGATGTGCGGCCTCGTCGTCACGAAGGGCTCCTCCGGCGCGGTCACCGGCATCCGCGGCGACGACGCCGACCCGCTGTCGCGGGGGCACCTGTGCCCCAAGGCGTTCGCGCTGCCGCAGCTGCAGGACGACCCGGACCGACTGCGGCGCCCCCTCGTCCGCGGGGCCGACGGCGAGCTGCGCGAGGCGACGTGGGACGAGGCGTTCCGGCGTGCGGCCGAGCTGCTGGCCGGCGTCCAGCGCGAGCACGGTGACGACGCGCTCGCCGTGTACCTCGGCAACCCGAACGTCCACAGCCTGGGCGCGCTGACCCACCACCCGACGCTCGTGCACCTGCTGCGCACCCGGACCCGCTTCTCCGCGACCTCGGTCGACCAGCTGCCGCACCACGTCGTCGCGCACGCGCTCTACGGCCACCAGTTCCTCCTGCCGGTGCCCGACATCGACCGCACCGACCTCCTCGTGCTCGTCGGCCACAACCCGATGGCGTCCAACGGCTCGCTGTGGACGGTGCCGGACTTCCCCGGGCGCCGGCGCGAGCTCGCGTCGCGCGGAGGGCGCCTCGTCGTCCTCGACCCGCGGCGCACCGAGACCGCCCGCGTCGCGGATGCGCACCACTTCGTCCGGCCCGGCTCGGACGCCGCGGTGCTGCTGGCCCTCGTCCGGGAGGTGCTGGCCTCCGGCCGGGCGCGGCCCGCGCCGTGGGTCGACGGCGTCGACGCCGTCCGCACGGCCGTCGAGCCGTTCACGCCGGAGCTCGCCGAGCGGGTGAGTGGGATGTCGGCCGAGGCCGTGCGCGCTCTGGCCCGCGACCTCCTCGACGCGCCCTCGGCCGCGGTCCACGGCCGGATGGGCGCCTCGACGCAGGCGCACGGGGTGGTCTGCCAGTGGGCGGTCCAGCTGCTCAACGTCCTCACGGGCAACCTCGACCGGCCGGGCGGCACGATGCTGACGACCCCGGCCGTCGACCTCGTCGGGCGCGGGCTGCTCTCGCCGGGAGGGTTCTCGCGCAGGCGTACCCGCGTCCGCGGGCTGCCGGGGTTCGGGGGCGAGCTCCCGGTGTCGGCCCTCGCCGAGGAGATCGCGACGCCCGGCGAGGGACGGGTCCGGGCGCTGCTGACCATCGCCGGCAACCCCGTGTCGTCGACCCCCGGCGGGCACCGGCTCGACGCCGCGCTCGGCACGCTCGACGCCCTCGTCTGCGTCGACTTCTACCTCAACGAGACGACCCGCCACGCCGACGTCGTCCTGCCGCCGACCGGCCCGCTGGAGCGCGACCACTACGACCTCGTCTTCCACCTGCTCGCCGTCCGCGACACCGCGCGCTTCACGACGGCCGTCCTGCCCAAGGACCCCGGCGGGCGCCACGACTGGGAGATCGCGCGCGACCTCGGCCTCGCGTACCTCCGCGCCCGGGGCGCCGGTCCGCGGCAGCGGCTGTCGCGGGCCGCGCTCGCGCTCGAGGCGCGGCTGCGGACCTCACCGACCCGCCAGCTCGACGTCCTGCTGCGCACCGGTGGCGCGGGCCTGTCGGTGCGCCGGCTGCGCGCGGCCGGGCCCGGTGGGCTCGACCTCGGCCCGCTGCGGCCGCGGCTGCCCGGCCGGCTGCGGACCCGGGACAAGCGGGTCGACCTCGCGACGCCGCTCGTGCTCGACGCGCTGCCCGGGGTGCTCGCGGCGCTCGAGGGTGGCGGTGACGGTGGGCTCGTTCTCGTCGGCCGGCGCCACCAGCGCGACAACAACTCGTGGCTGCACAACGCGCCGGTCCTCACGAAGGGGCGTACGCGGCACGCGCTGCTCGTCCATCCCGACGACCTCGCGGCGCACGGGCTCTCCGACGGCGAGCGGGTGCGGGTCACGTCGGCGGTCGGCGAGGTGGTCGTCGAGGCGGCGGCCAGCGCCGACGTCATGCCGGGGGTCGTCTCGCTGCCGCACGGCTACGGGCACGCGCGCGAGGGCGTGCGGATGCGCACCGCCACGACGCTGCCCGGGGTGTCGGTCAACGACCTCACCGACCCCGGCGTCGTCGACCCGCTGAGCGGCAACGCGGTCCTCAGCGGCGTCCCGGTCACCCTCGCCCCCGCCCAGGCGCCGGCTACACCGCAGTAAGTGACGCTGCAGCAGCACGTACGCCGGCTACACCGCAGTAAGTGACGCTGCAGCAGCACGTACTGCGGCGTAGCCCGCAGCGGGACGCGGGGCGCGGTCGCCGCTGACCGACCCGCAGCCGCCCGCCAACCCCGACCCATCACGAACGTGTGTGAAATCGCCGGTGATGCCCGGCGATCTCACACACGTTCGCGGAATCGTCAGGGGGTGGCGGGCGCGTCGGGGGTGAGGGTGACGAGGGCGCGCAGGGCGGCGACGCAGTGCTCGACGAGGGCGTCGCGCCCCTCTGCTCGCTCGGCCGGTGGCAGGGCGGACCACTGGAGGGCGCGGTCCTCGAGGTAGGCGACCCACCCCCGCGCGGCCGGCGCGGCGGCGGCCGGGAGGTCGAGCTCGCGCCGGGCGAGGTCGGCGACGAAGGTCGTGACGGTCTCCATCGGGTCGTCGGGGGCGGCACGCGACAGCTCGGTCCGGCCGCGGACGAGGGCGACGTACCACTCGCGGCGGCGCTCGACCTGGTCGAGGAAGCGCCCGACGACCTGGCGCACTGCCTCTTCGCCGTGCACGCCCTCGTCGGGGGCGACGTTGCGCCGCACCCGTCGACCGGCCGCGGCGACGACGGCCCGGTGGTAGTCGGACTTCGTCGGGAAGTAGTGGAAGAGCAGCCCCCGCGAGACGCCGGCGGCCGCCGCGACCTCGTCGACGGACAGGTCCCCGACCGGTCGCTCGACGAACATCCGCAGCCCGACCCCGACGAGCTGGCGGCGCCGCTCGTCGGGCGTCATCCGCACGCGCGCCGCCGTTCCCACGCTATTGAGCATTGCTCAACAGGGGTCTAGGGTCAAGGGCATGGACTTCGCACCGTCCGCCCGCGCCGCCGACCTCGCCACCCGGGTCCGCACCTTCGTCGACACCGAGGTCGCGCCGGTCGAGGAGCGCCTGCTCGCCGACGTCGCGGCTCGCCGGGCGCGCGGCGAGGACCCGTGGCCCCCGACCGCCGAGGTCGAGCAGCTCAAGGAGAAGGCCCGCGTGCAGGGCCTCTGGAACCTGTTCCTGCCGGCCGGCGAGGGCGACGCGTGGGCCGACCGCTTCGGCACCGACGGCGGGACGGGGCTGACCAACCTCGACTACGCGACCGTCGCCGAGCAGACCGGCCGCTCCACCCTCGCGCCGCTCGTCCTCAACTGCAACGCCCCCGACACCGGCAACATGGAGGTGCTCCTGCGCTACGGCACCCCCGAGCAGCAGGAGCAGTGGCTCGTCCCGCTCCTCGAGGGCCGCATCCGCAGCGTCTTCCTCATGACCGAGCCGGGGGTCGCCAGCTCCGACGCCACGACGATGGCCGCCACCGCCACGCTCGACGGCGACGAGGTCGTCGTCGACGGCAACAAATGGTGGACGACCGGCGCCGGCCATCCCGACAGCCGGCTCGGCATCTTCATGGGCCTGACCGACCCCTCGGCGCACCGCCACCGGCAGCACTCGATGGTCCTCGTGCCGATGGACGCCCCGGGTGTGCGCGTCGAGCGGATGCTCAGCGCCCTCGGTCACTTCGACGAGCCGCTGGGCCACGGCGAGGTGTCGCTCGACGGCGTGCGCGTCCCCGCCGGCCACGTCCTCCTCGGCCCCGGCCGCGCCTTCGAGATCGCCCAGGGACGCCTCGGCCCCGGGCGCGTCCACCACTGCATGCGGCTCGTCGGCCTCGCCGAGAAGGCGCTCGAGCTCGCCTGCAAGCGCTCGAGCACCCGGGTCGCCTTCGGCAAGCCGCTGGCGAACCTCGGCGGCAACCGCGAACGCCTCGCGCGGGCGCGCATCGCCATCAACCAGGCCCGGCTGCTCGTCCTGCACGCCGCGTGGAAGCTCGACACCGTCGGCATCGAGGGCGCGCTCTCGGAGGTCAGCGAGATCAAGGCCGCGGTGCCGCAGATGGCGTGCGACGTCATCGACCTCGCGATCCAGCTGCACGGCGGCGCCGGCATGAGCGAGGACTTCCCGCTCGCCGCGGCCTACGCCGGGGCGCGCAGCCTGCGCCTCGCCGACGGCCCGGACGAGGTCCACCTCGGCGTCGTCGCGCGACACCTGCTCAAGCCCTACGCCACCCGAGCCCAGGAGGCCACCCGATGACCCGCCGCGCCCTCGTGACCGGAGGGGCGTCCGGCCTCGGCCGCGCCCTCGTCGAGCTGCTCGTCGCCCGCGGCGACCGGGTCCTCGCCGTCGACCTCGCCGAGGAGCGTCCGTCGTCCGTGCCGGCCGGCGCTGAGTACCGGCGCCTCGACGTGCGCAGCCAGCAGGACTGGGACGCCGCGCTCGCGTGGGTCCGCGAGGAGTGGAGCGGTCTCGACCTGCTCGTCAACAACGCCGGCATCGCGACCGGCGGGCGCATCGACGTCGAGGCGATGGCCGACTGGGAGCGCGTCGTCTCCATCAACCTCCTCGGGGTCGCGCGCGGGTGCCACACCGTCACACCGCTGTTCAAGGAGCAGCGCGCCGGCCACATCGTCAACGTCGCCTCGCTCGCCGGGCTCGTCCACGGCCCGGGGATGTCGAGCTACAACGCGACGAAGGCCGGGGTCGTCGCCCTCTCGGAGACGCTGGGGTTCGAGCTCGGCCCGTGGGGCGTCGACGTCTCGGTCGTCTGCCCGGCGTTCTTCCGGACCAACCTCCACGAGTCGTTCGCCGGCAAGGACACCGCGATGCAGGAGGCCGGGATCCGGCTCATCACGAAGGCCTCGGTCGACGCCTCCGACATCGCTCGCCTCGTCCTGGACGGCATCGAGAAGAGGAAGCCGATCATCCTCACCGACCGGATGGGCAAGCAGGCGTACTACGGCAAGCGCTTCCTGCGGCCGCTCTACGACCGGATGATGGTCGGCCAGGCCAAGCGGCTCGCGCGCAAGGCGGGTGCCGACCCGCAGGAGTACCTGCCGTGACCGAGGTCGCCGGGGCCGCGCGCGTGCGCGACGAGGACGCCTTCGACGTCGGTGCCGCCGCTGCCTGGCTGCGCGAGAACGCTTCCGACGCAGCGGGTCTCGACGGTGACCCGGAGGTGCGGCAGTTCGCCGGCGGGGCCAGCAACCTCACCTACCTGATGCGGTGGCCCGGGCGCGACCTCGTGCTGCGCCGGCCGCCGTCGGGCACGAAGGCCAAGGGCGCGCACGACATGCGGCGCGAGCACGACCTCCAGGCCGGTCTCGCGGCGTCGTTCCCGCTCGTGCCGACGATGGTCGGGTACTGCGGCGACGAGTCGGTGATCGGCTCGGAGTTCTACGTGATGGAGCGCGTCGCCGGGACCATCCTGCGCAAGGACGTCCCCGACTCCCTCGGCCTCGACCGCGACGCCGTGAAGACGTTGTGCGAGAACGCGGTCGACGTCCTCGTGTGGCTGCACGACGTCGACGTCGACCCCGCCGGGCTGCGCGGCCTCGACCGCGGCGACGGGTACGTCGAGCGGCAGGTCGGCGGCTGGGCCGGCCGGATGCGGCGCGCGCACACCCCGGACGTCCCGGACCACGAGGCGACGATGGCGTGGCTGGAGGCACACCGCCCGGCCGACCGGCCGCACACGTTGATCCACAACGACTTCCGCTTCGACAACCTCGTCCTCGACCCCGACGACCCCACCCGTGTGGTCGGCGTCCTCGACTGGGAGCTCGCCACCGTCGGCGACCCCCTGATGGACCTCGGCTCCGTGCTCGCCTACTGGGTGCAGGCCGACGACGACCCGACCTTCGTCGCGCTGCGGCTCCAGCCGACGCACACCCCCGGGATGCTGACCCGCGACGAGGTCGTGACCCGCTACTGCGCCGCCCGCGGGGTCGAGGTCTCGCCGCGCGACCTGCTCTTCTACGAGGTCTTCGGGCTGTTCCGACTCGCCGTCATCGCGCAGCAGATCTACTACCGCTTCCACCACGGGCAGACGACCAACCCCGCGTACGGTGCCTTCCGGGACGTCGTCGCCCACCTCGACCACCGGTGCGCCCGGCTCCTCGCCGAGCGCGCCTGACCCGCAGCACCCGACCGACCCCGCCCACCACCGACGACGACGAAGGACGCGACCGTGCCGACGACGATCATCACCGGGGCCAGCTCCGGCCTCGGGGCCGAGATGGCCCGCCAGCTCGCCGCCCGCGGCTGGGACCTCGGGCTCTGCGCCCGCCGCACCGAGCGCCTCGAGGAGCTGCGCGACGAGATCGTCGAGCGCACCGGGCGCCGGGTCGTCGTCCGCGCCCTCGACGTCACCGACGACGACGCCGTCTTCGAGACGATGCGCGCCTTCCGCGACGACTTCGGCACGATCGACCGCGTCGTCGTCAACGCCGGCCTCGGCAAGGGCGCGCCGCTCGGCACCGGCCGCTACGACGCCAACCGGCAGACCGCGATGGTCAACTTCGTCGCCGCCCTCGCGCAGACCGAGGCCGCGATGGAGGTCTTCCGCGAGCAGAAGCGCGGCCACCTCGTGATGATCTCGTCGGTCTCGGCGATGCGCGGGATGCGCAAGACCGTGACGACGTACGCCGCGACCAAGGCGGGCGTCGCGGCGCTCGCCGAGGGCATCCGCAACGAGATGCTCGGCGAGCCCGACCTCGACATCCGGGTGTCGGTCATCTACCCCGGCTACATCCGCTCGGAGATGAACGAGAAGGTGTCGCACACCCCGTTCATGGTCGACACCGTGCCGGGCGTCACCGCGATGGTCGAGGCCATCGAGAAGGAGAAGGCGCACGCCCTCGTGCCGGCGTGGCCGTGGGTGCCGGTCGGCAAGGCGCTGCGCCACCTGCCGCTGCCCGTCGTCCGGAAGATCATGTGACCGTGGGCGTCGTCGTCCTCAGCCGCCTGCCCGGTGACGCCGTCGAGCGGTTGCGCGCCGAGCACGAGGTCCGCTACCGCGACGAGGACTCGCCGGTGCCGGTCGGCGACCTGCCCGTGCTCCTCTCCGGGGCGCAGGCCGTCGTCGTGACGCTCGGCCACCGGGTCGACGACGCCTTCCTCGACGCCGCCGGGCCGGGCCTGCAGGTCGTCGCCAACGTCGCGGTCGGCTACGACAACATCGACGTCGACGCGTGCCGGGCCCGCGGGGTCGCCGTGACCAACACCCCCGGCGTCCTCACCGACGCCACCGCCGACATCGCCTTCGCGCTGGTCCTCATGGCGACCCGGCGCCTGGGCGAGGCCGAGCGCGAGGTCCGCGGCGGTACGGGCGGCGGCGGATGGGGGATGTTCCACCTGCTCGGGACGTCGGTGCAGGGCAAGGCGATCGGCATCCTCGGGCCGGGTGCCATCGGCCTCGCGACCGCCCGTCGGGCCAGGGCCTTCGGGATGTCGGTCCTGCTGTCCGGCCGGTCGGCGCCCGATCGCGAGGCGGTGGCCGAGCTGGACGCCGAGGTCGTGGGGTTCGAGGAGCTGCTCGAGCGGGCCGACGTCCTGTCGGTCCACGTGCCGTTGTCACCCGCGACCCGTCACCTCGTCGACGCCGCGGCCCTGGCCCGGATGAAGCCCGGCTCCTACCTCGTCAACACCGCCCGCGGGCCGGTGGTGGACGAGGCTGCCCTCGCCGCGGCGCTGGGGTCCGGGCACCTGGCCGGCGCCGGGCTCGACGTCTTCGAGGACGAGCCGCGGGTGCATCCCGACCTGCTCGGGCGCGAGGACGTCGTGCTGCTGCCGCACATCGGTTCGGCGACCGTCGAGACCCGTACCGCGATGGCCGGCCTCGCCGCCGACAACGTCCTCGCCGTCCTCGCCGGCCGGGAGCCGCTGACCCCCGTCCGCTGACCAGCCGCCCGCCGCTCCCCGAGTCGAGTGCGGAAGCGGCGGCCAGGGCTACCGCGAGCGCCCTCGACTCCGGTCACGCCGCGTGCCTGTCGGAGTCGAGGGCGCGGGTGGCTGCTCGGGCGACCACGTCCGCACTCGACTGCGGATGAGTGGCTCTGCGGAGGCGCTCAGGGCCAGAGCACGCCGGCGTTGCGGTGCCAGAGCTCGCTCGAGGCGTCGCGGCCCTCCTGCGGGTCGGGGAGCTCGGAGGCCTGGGTCGTCGTCATCGACCCGGGGTCCACCCGGGGGACGCCGACGTGCACCCGGCGCGCGAGGTCCTCGTCGTCCGTGCTGCGTTCCGTACCCATCGTGTCCTCCGTGGTCGGCTCCCTCCATGCTGACAGGTCGACCGCGTCGCGAGAAGGCCCACGGCCCGTCGGGGTCGAGGGCGGAGGTGGTCGCCGGGGCTGCCACGAGCGCACTCGACTCCGGGTGGTGGAGGGGACGGGGGGCTCGGCGTCAGAGGGGGCGGTGCATCACGTGGAGGCCGACGCGGCCGTGGCGGCGCGAGTCGAACGCCTCGGGCACGGTGCCGACGACGACGAACCCGAGGTCCTGCCAGAGCGCCACGGCAGCGGTGTTGGTCTCGACGACCGCGTTGAACTGCATCGCGGCGTACCCCTGGTCGCGCGCCCACGCGAGCACCCACTCGCCGAGCGCCCGCCCGACCCCGCGCCCCCGGGCAGCCGGCGCCACCATGAACGACGCGGTGGCGACGTGCGCGCCCCGGCCGGGGCGGTTGGGGCCGGTCTTCGCCGAGCCGAGCAGCTCGCCGGTCGCGGCGTCGACGGCCACGACACAGACCGACGGCGCGCCCTCGTCCCACAGCGCGCGCACCTCGTCGTCCGTGAGGCCGGACGGGTAGGCGTAGCTCTCTCCGTCGTCGACGATGCCGTGGAAGACGGGCAGGAAGGACGCCCAGTCGGCGTCCTCGACGGGCCGGATGATCATCCGGTCAGGTTACGGCTCAGGCGTGCTCGGGCCGCATGTGCATCCAGGGCCGCGTGAGCGAGAACGACCGCCCGGTCAGCTCGTCGACGGTGATGGCGACGACGTTGAGCTTGACCGTGTCGACCCACGGACGCAGCGGCAGCTCCTCGGTCTCGTCGGCCTCGTGTCCCTCGAGGGTGCGCGCGCGGCCGCGGACGACGACGCTGCGCGCCTCGTGCTCGTCGACCTCGTCGACCTCGAAGGCGACGTCGGCGTTCATCGTCAGGCCGAGCAGCTTGCTGCCCTCGGCGGTCCGGACGACGATGCGGTCCTGCGCGTCCACGGCGTAGTTGATCGGCGTGATGTGGACCTCGTCGGCGAGGTGGAACGCGAGCCGGCCGAACTCGTGGGTGCGCAGCAGGGTCCAGGCGTCCTCGGTGCTGAGGCGGGAGACGGGCGACTCGGTCATGGGGGCCTCCTCGGCGACGGGTGGCGACCGGCTACTACGTACTGTAGTGGATGGCGTCCGCGATCCGCCGCCGGTGTGACGCATCCGGGGTTACGCTCCGGACGTGGAGAACCCCGGCACCGAGGACGTCGTCGTCGTGGGGGCGGGCCCGGGCGGGCTCGCCGTCGCCGCTGCGCTGCGGGCGCGGGGCGTCGACCCGCTCGTCGTCGACCGGGCCGCGCAGGTCGGCGACTCCTGGCGCAACCACTACGACCGCCTCCACCTGCACACGCCGCGCGGCTGGTCGCACCTGCCCGGCTACCAGATCCCGCGCCGGTTCGGCCGCTGGGTCGCGCGCGAGGACGTCGTCCGCTACCTCGAGGAGTACGCCGCCCACCACCGGCTGCGGCTGCGCCTCGGGACGGCGGTCACGCGCATCGACCGGTCGGAGGAGCCGCGGCCGGATGCCGCCCGCCCTGCGCGCTGGCACGTCGACCTCGCCGACGGCACCTCCCTGAGCGCCCGTGACGTGGTCGTGGCGACCGGGTACAACCACACCCCGGTCGAGCCCTCCTGGCCCGGGCTCGACGGCTATCCCGGCGAGGTCGTCCTGGCCCGCGACTACCGCAACGGCCGCCGCTGGGCCGGCCGCGAGGTGCTCGTCGTGGGCACCGGCAACACCGGCACCGAGATCGCCACCGACCTCGCCGAGCACGGGGCGCTGCGCGTCCTGCTGTCGGTACGGACGCCGCCGCACATCCTGTCCCGCACCCGGTTCGGCGTGCCGGCGCAGGCCACGGGCATCGCCGTCCGGCGCCTGCCGCCCAAGGTCGTCGACCGCGTGGCGGGCGTCCTCGCCGCCGTCCAGGAGCCCGACCTCACCAAGCACGGGCTGCCCCGCGCCGGCAAGGACCTCTACAGCCGGGTGCTCGAGGGGCGCATCCCCGTCCAGGACGTCGGCGTCGTGGGGGCCATCCGGGCCGGCCGCGTCGAGCCCGTGGCCGCGGTCGAGTCCTTCGACGGGTCCGAGGTCGTCCTCGCCGACGGCACGCGCGTCACGCCGGACGCGGTCGTCGTCGCCACCGGGTACCGCGCCGGGCTCGAGCCGCTCGTCGGCCACCTCGGGGTGCTCGGCGAGCGCGGGCTGCCCGCCACGCACGGGCACGTGCGCTCCGAGGTCGCGCCGGGGCTGTGGTTCACCGGCTTCACCAACCCGATCTCCGGGATGCTGCGCGAGCTGCGCATCGACGCCGAGCGCATCGCCCGCGCCGTCACGCGCGAGCGCGGCTGACGCGTCAGGGCAGGCGCTCGACCTCGAGCGTGAAGCGGTGCGCCCGCAGCCGCTCGACGAGCGGGGTGCCCAAGCCCGTCGCGGGGGTGAGGACCCCCGAGGCGTCGGGCAGCCCGGCGTCGTCCTCGGCGAGGGCGAGCGCGGACTGGCCGAGCATGACGGCCGTGCCGGAGTACCCCGGGTCGTAGGGCGCCGCGACGACGGAGCGGTAGCGCGCACCGTTCGTGGCCTCGGCGGTCACCTCCATCCGGAAGCGGCCGCCCGCCATCGCCTCCTCGCTCGGGCCCTCGCCGGGCGCGGGCAGCACGCGGTCGAGGACGGCGCGGGTCGGCGCGAAGGCCATCCCGCCGACGGCGCCGAGCAGGCCGGCCGAGACGACGGACGCCGTCACGGCGCCGCGCGGGCCGGCGCCGTAGTCGGAGTACTCGGTGTAGCGGAAGCCGTCGCCGTACCCGAGCAGCGAGGCCGAGCGGGCGACGACGCGGGTGTTGAACGCGGCCATGACGAACGGGCCGGTGAAGTGGCCGTTGTCGGGGTCGCGGCGCACCGGGGAGGCCTTGGTGGCGCGGTCGACGACGCCGGCGACGCCGCCACGGGCGGGCAGGCGCGGCCCGCGCGGGGGCCGGCCGCCCTCGGCGAGCGCCCACGGGTCGGCGGCGATGCGGCGCGTCGCGGGGTCGGCCCGCATCTCGAGGGCCTGGGTGCGGGCGGAGTCGATGGTCCCGCCGCTGAAGCCGCCCTTCATGCTGCGGACGGCCAGCCGGGTGCGACCGAGCTCGGCGCCGTCGGCGCGGGCGGCGTCGGCGCAGAGCATGACGCCGAGGTCGCTCGGGATCGAGTCGAACCCGCAGGCGTGGACGACGCGGGCGCCGGAGAGCATCGCGGCCTCGTGGTTGCGGGCCACGCTGCGGTGCACGAACAGCACCTCGCCGGTGAGGTCGCAGTAGTGGGTGCCGGCCTCGGCGCAGGCGGCGGCGAGCGGCATCCCGAACTTCGCGTACGGGCCGACGGTGGTCACGACGACGCGGGTGCGCGCGGCGAGGTCGGCGACCGCGGCCTCGTCGAGGGCGTCGAGGACGACGAGCGGCCAGTCGGCGGCGGCCCCCGGCAGGTCGCGCCGTACGGCCTCGAGGCGCTCGCGGGAGCGTCCGGCGAGGGCGATGCGCACCGAGGCCGGTGCGTGCTCCGCGAGGTGGCGGGCGGTGAGCCGGCCGACGAAGCCCGTCGCGCCGAAGAGGACGATGTCGAGCTCGCGCGCCGCAGTCATGGCGCCACCGTACGGGGGGGCGGGTCCCCACGGTGGGGCAGCATGGGGTGATGAGGGCGACGACGCGGGTGCTGGGTGTGGTGCAGGCCGGCGGCGCCGGGTCGCGGATGGACGTCCTGACGCGCGAGCGGGCCAAGCCCGCGCTGCCGTTCGGCGGCTCGCACCGGCTCGTCGACTTCGCGCTGTCCACGCTGGCCGGCAGCGGCATCACCGACGTCTGGCTGTCGGTGCAGTACCGCGCCGGGAGCCTGCACGGCCACGTCGCCGGCGGTCGGCCCTGGGACCTCGACCGCACCCGCGGCGGGCTGCGCTGGCTCGTGCCCGAGGAGGGCGGAGGGTCGCCGGGGCAGGAGGGCTTCGCCGCGGGCAACGCCGACGACCTGCACCAGTACGCCGACGCGATCGAGTCCTTCGGGGCCGACGCGGTGGTCGTCATGAGCGCCGACCAGGTGCTCTCGCTCGACCTGCGCCCCGTCGTGGAGCGCCACCTCGAGCGCGGCGCCGACTGCACGGTCCTCACGACCGAGGTGACACGGACCCGGGCGCGCGAGAAGACGCTCGTGTACACCGGGCGCGGAGGCCGCGTCCGCCGGGTCGAGGAGAAGCCGGACGACCCCGCGTCGACGACGATCGCCGCCGAGGTGTTCGTCTACCGGCCGGGGGCGCTCGTCGAGGCCGTCGGGACGCTGCGCCGCGAGGGCGTCGAGGACGGGCTGGGGGACTTCTCCGAGCGGCTGCTGCCTCTGCTCGTCGCGTCCGGCACGGTGCTCGCCGAGCCCCTGCCCGGGTACTGGGCCGACTGCGGCACCCCGGCCGCGTACCTCGCCGCCCATCGTGACCTGCTGGCCGGCCGGGTCGACGCGTTCGACGAGCCGGCGGTCCCGCTGCTCACCCGATGGCCCGAGCGGGCGCCCGCGAGAGTGGATGCCGGTGCGCTGGTGGAGGACTCGCTCCTCGCGCCGGGGTGCCGGGTGCGGGGCACGGTGCGGCGCAGCGTGCTGGGGCCGGGAGTCGTCGTCGAGGCCGGCGCGGTCGTCGAGGACGCCGTGCTGCTGGAGGACGTCGTCGTGCGCCGGGACGCCCGCGTCGCGACGGCGGTGCTCGACGAGCGGGTCGTCGTCGGCCGTGGTGCGCGGGTGGGTGCGCGGCCCCGCGGGACGCGGCTCGTGGACGACCACGTGACCCTGCTCGGACGCGAGGTCGTCGTCGCCGGTGGGGCCGCGCTGCCGCCGGGCTCGCGGCTCGAGCCCGGCGCGACGGCCTGACTCCCGCTCGCCGTCACCGCGTGCGGTCCGGGCGTGCAAGAGTCGACACATTCGTCGGTTTCTGCACGTGAGGGGCGGGGCGGGTCAGACGGCTCCGGGGTGGGTGGTGGACAGCGCGTCCGCGTAGCGCCCGCGCGCCTCGGCGCCGCGCTCGGGTGCGACGGGGTCGGCCGTGGCCTCGACGGGGACGTCCCAGGCCGGGGCCTCGGCCCCGCCGGTCAGCGCCCAGGCCGCCTGCCGCGCAGCACCGACCGCGACGTACTCGCCGGGGGCCGGGACGGCGACGGGGGCGCCGAACAGGTCGGGCGCGATGCGCTGCACCGCAGCCGACTTCGCGGCCCCGCCGATGAGCAGCACGCGCTCGACCGGGCAGCCGGCGTCGCGCACGGCGTCGACGGCGTCGGCGAGCCCGAGGAGCATCCCCTCGACGACGGCGCGGGCGAGGTTCTCGGGGGTGGCGTTCGTGCGGGTCAGGCCGTGGAGCGAGCCGGTCGCCTCGGGCAGGTTGGGCGTGCGCTCGCCGTCGAGGAACGGCAGGAGCGTCAGCCCGCCGGCGCCCGGCTCCGCCGCGAGGGCGAGGGCGTCGAGGCCGGCGAGGTCGACGCCGAGCATCGACGCGCCCGAGGTGAGGACGCGCGCCGCGTTGAGCGTGCAGACGAGGGGGAGGAAGGCGTCCTCGGCGTCGGCGAAGGACTGGACGAACCCGCGCGCGTCGGCCGTCGGGCGGTCGTGCCGGGCGAAGGCGGTGCCGCTCGTCCCCAGCGAGACGACGACGTCGCCGCGGCGCAGCCCCAGCCCGAGCGCGGCACCCATGTTGTCGCCGGTGCCCGGGGCCACGACCATCCCGTCACGGGTGCGCCCCACGACCTCGGCCGGGCCGGCGACGCGCGGCACCGCGAGGTCGCGGCCGGCGGCGAGCCGGAGCAGGTCGGGCCGGTACTCGCGGGTGGCGGCGGAGAAGTACCCGGTGCCCGAGGCGTCCCCTGCGTCGGTCGTCCACTCCTCGAACCCGCCTGCCGCCGAGAGGATCCGGCCGGTCAGCCAGTCGTGGGGGAGGACGACGCGCGCGGCCCGGGCCATCGCGTCCGGCTCGTGGTCGCGGACCCAGCGCAGCTTGGCGGCGGTGATCGCGGCGAGCGGGACGACCCCGACCGCCTCCGCCCACGCGGCGGCGCCGCCGAGCTCGTCGACGAGGTCGCGGGCGGTGCCGGCCGAGCGGGTGTCGTTCCAGAGCAACGCCGGCCGCACGACCTCGTCGGCGTCGTCGAGGAGGACCATCCCGTGCTGCTGGCCGCCCACCGCGAGTGCCGACACGCCGTCGAGGAGACCGCCGGACGTCGCCTCCTCCCACGCCTGCCACCAGCGGGCGGGGTCGACCTCGGTCGCGTCCGGGTGCGTCCCGCGCCCGATCCGGACGACCTCGCCGGTCTCCGCGTCGCACACGGCGACCTTGCAGGACTGGGTCGAGGTGTCGACCCCGGCGACGAGGGGGCGCTGGGTCATTCGGTCGGACCTTCCTCGAGGCGGTTTCTCGGGCGTGCTCACGTGAACGATAATGCGCTCACGTGAGAGCCGAGAGGAGGCACCCCGTGGTCGAGACCGTGCTCGGCGAGCCCGCCGCCGCGGCCCGCCCGCCCGAGCCGCTGCGCGCGTCCGAGGCCGTCCTCGCCGCCGAGGTCGCCCGCCGCCACTACCTCGCCGGCGAGAGCAAGGTCGAGATCGCCGGGGCGATGGGCATCAGCCGCTTCAAGGTGGCCCGGCTGCTCGACGCCGCGCGCGCCACCGGCATCGTCCGCATCGAGATCGTCGAGCCGGGCGGGGTCGACGGCGACCTCTCGGCCCGGCTGCGGCAGGCCTACGGGCTGCGCCGCTGCGTCGTCGTCGACCGGGGTGACGACGCCCCCCGGCTGCGGGACCACGTCGGTGCCGCCGGGGCCGACCTCCTCGTCGACCTCGTCGGACCCGACGACGTCCTCGGCCTGCCGTGGGCGCGCACCGTCAGCGCGATGCTCGAGGCGCGCCCGGCGCTGCCGTGCGTCCCCGTCGTCCAGCTGAGCGGCTCGATGGTCATCCCGGGCGAGACGAGCCCCGTCGACATGGTGCGCGTCGCGGCCGGCCTGACCGGCGGCGAGGCCCACGTCTTCTACGCGCCGCTCATCCTCGACGACGCCGACAGTGCCGCCGCGATGCGCCGACAGGCCGCCGTGGCCGCCGCGATGGCCGAGGTCGACCGCGTCTCGGTCGCCGTCGTGAGCATCGGCGCCTGGCGCCCCGGCCACTCGACCATCCACGACGCCGTCGACCCGGGCGTGCGCGACGCCGTCGCGGCCACCGGCGCGGTCGGCGAGGCGCTCGGGGTCTTCGTCGACGCCGAGGGGCGCGCCGTGCACCCCGAGCTCGTCGACCGGATGGTGACGATCGACGCCGAGCGGCTGCGGGCCGTCCCGGAGGTCGTCGCGCTCGCGACCGGTGCCGCCAAGGCCGCTGCCGTCCGGGCGTTCCTCCTCGGGGGATGGGTCGGGTCGCTCGTCACGGACCGCTCGCTCGCGACCGTGCTCGTGCGGGCCGCCGGCGCCTGACCCCGGTGGGGCCGGGCGCCGGCGGCGTCCGTCATCGAAGCGGCGTCGTCGCCGGCGGTCAGCGCGCCGTGACGGCCGCGCGGTGCTCGGCCGCCTGGCGGGCGGAGGCGCGACGGTCCGCGGCGTCCACGCTCGCGCGGTCGTCGACGTCGACCCCGACGCGCCGGGCGGCGGCGAGCGCCTCCGGGCTGTGCAGGTCGGGCAGGACGAACCGCTCGGGCCGGATGGTGCGGTCGACCGACGCGTAGCGGCGCTGGTCGGCGGCGAGCCGGTCGGCCGAGGCGGCTGCCGCGGCGCGCACGGTCCTCGTCGCCCGGACCGTCGCGCCGGTCAGGAGGGGGCTGACGGTCGGGGTGTAGCCGCTCGCGTGGCCGGCCTTGTTCGGGTGGTAGCTGTTCTCGATGGGGTTCGACAGCCCGTTGAGCCACTCGGGGCTGTCGCACACCGCGTGCCCGACGAACCGGCTCGTCGGGTTCGCGAACGAGAAGCCGGCCGCCGCGGCGCGCTGGGCCGTGACCGTGTTGATCCGGTCGGCCATCGCGTTGAGGCGGCTCTCCTCGTCGGGCGAGAACCACGTGAGGGCGTTGCAGTCCTCGCCGTCGAAGATCCGCGGGTAGCCGACGACGGTGACCTTCGCGTTCGGCGCCTTGGACCTGATGCCCGAGTAGAGGGTCGCGAGCCGGCCCGGGAGGGTGCCGTCGACGAACGCCTGCGCGCCGTCGATCGCGCCGTTGCAGTCGCTCATCCATCCGGGCTGGGCGCACTCGGTGAGGACGTCCGCGAAGCCGGCGTCGTTGCCCCCGATCGAGATCGAGACGTAGCGGGTCGTCGACGACAGCGCCGGCAGCTGGGTGCTCGTGACGTCGGCGACCGTGGCGCCGGAGCACGCGCGGAAGGTGAGGGCGTAGCCCCGGGCCGAGGCGATGAGCGAGGGGTAGGCGGAGACCGAGCGCAGGCACGAGGTGCCGTCGGCGATGTAGTCGCGCGTCCCGGTGCCGGAGGAGTAGCTGTCGCCGAGCGCGACGTAGGCCTCGCCGGCCGCGTGGGCCGGGGCGGTGGCGCCGAGGGCGGCGAGGGTGGTCAGGGCGGACACGGCTGCGGTGGTGGCCACGGCACGACGTCGGGACATGGGTCTTCCTCCTGGGTGTGGACGGTGCGGATGCGGTGGTGCGGGGTGGTGCTGGTCGGCGAGGGTTGCTCGGGCGGCGCGGACCCGGTGACCGGGGCCGGTCCGGGCCGGACGCGCCGCGTAGCATCGCGGGAATGGCCCTCACCGACCTGTCCCGCTGCTCGGCCGCCGCCCGCGACCGCGGCGAGCCGCTCGCCGGGTCCGCGCCCGTCGCCAGCCGGTGGCTGCTCGTCGAGCACCCCGGCCCCTGGGCGAAGCAGCCGCTCGAGACCGCGCCGTTCGCGGGGCGCGTCGGCGAGGAGGTCGAGGCGCTCTGTGCGTCCTTCGGCGGCCGTTCCCTGCTCGTGCGCCGCCCCGGGCGGCGTCCGGCGGACGTCGACCAGTGGCACTGGTGGGCCGTCGACACGGTGCGCGGCACGTGGGTCCGCGGCACGTGGCGCACGGCGGACGACGTCCTCGCCGCGGCCCGCTCGCTCGGGACCGAGCTGAGCGCCAGCGACACCGACGCCGACCCGATGGTCCTCGTCTGCACCCAGGGCACCCGCGACGCCTGCTGCGCGGTGCGCGGCCGGCCGATCGTCGCGAGCCTCGCCCGCGAGTGGCCCGACGAGGTCTGGGAGTGCACGCACCTCGGCGGGCACCGCTTCGCCGGCACGCTCCTCGCCCTGCCAGAGGGCGCCTGCTACGGCTACCTCGACCCCCGCAGCGCGGCCGACGTCGTCCGCGGTCACCTCGACGGTCGTGTCGACGGCGCGCACCTGCGGGGTGTCACGCGGTGGGAGCCGGCGGTCCAGGCGGCGCTCGCGCGCGTCGTCACCGACCACGGGCCCGCGGGTCTCGGGGACGCAGTGCCCGGCAGGGTCGACGCCGAGGGGGACGTGACGCGCGTCGAGGTCGAGGGCTCGGGGCCGGTGCCCGAGCGCGTCGTCGTCGAGGTCCGGACCGAGACCGTCACGGACGCCGCGCTCAGCTGCGGCGCCGGCCCGAAACCGGCTGTCGTGCACCGCACCGAGGTCATCGGCGCCTGACGACGCCGCCGGCGCGGCCCGCCCCACCAGGGGACGGGCCGCGCTGCGGGGCGGGTGGTGGTTCAGGAGGTCGCCACCGTCACGCCGTAGTACGATGCCGCGTCGACGACGGGCTGGTAGAAGCTGTAGCTCCCGGCCCCGTAGCCGGCGTTGAAGCCGCAGTCGACCCCCGTCGGCCCGCCGGACGTCATGCCCTGCGCGTAGTTGTTCGTGCCGATGTACGCGCCGCCGGAGTCGCCTCCCTCGGTGCAGACCGAGGCGCGCGCGAGGCCGGTGACCGTCGTCCCGCCGGAGTAGTTGACCGTCACGTTGTAGGCCTGCACCTGGCCGCAGGTCCATCCGGTCGTGTTGCCGGCCTTGCAGATGTCGGTGCCGACGGCGTTCTTGCTCACGCCGTACACCGGGACGTAGCCGGACAGCGCGCCGCGGGTGTCGACGTACGCACGGCCGGTGTCCTCGGCGTCGATGTCCATGAGGCCCATGTCGACGCTCGGGGCGCCCGAGCGGAAGCGGCTGTTCGTGCCCTTGCCGATGTGGGTGCCGTTGGCGTCGTAGATGTCCGGGAGGCCCTCGACGCAGTGGCCGGCGGTGAGCAGCACGTTGTTGCCGGAGGACGTCGTGCCGGGGAAGCCCAGCGAGCAGTTGGTGCCGGGGACGAGGTCCATGATCCGGCCGGGCACGACGTCGGCCTGCGTGCTCAGCGGGGCGCCGGTCTCGACGACGACACCGTCGACGGCGGCCAGCCGCTCGCGGAGGGCGTCCGGGGCGTCGGCCTCGACGGTGGCGACGACGCGCTGGTTCGCGAGGTCCGGCGTCAGCGAGACGAGGCCGGCGTGGCCCTTCGCCGCGCGCTGGGCCGTGCGCGACAGGGCGTCGAGCTCGCGCTGGCCCTTGCCCTGCCGAGCGGTCAGACCGCGGGCCTCGACGGCCTGCTGGTCGCGGGTAGAGTCGACGACGACGACCATCGTGTCGCCGCGGTAGTAGGCGCCGTCCGTCGCGACGTCGAGGGAGTCGAGGCGGCGCTGCTGCGTGGCCTGGCGGTCGAGCTTGCGCTCGGCCTGGGTCACGCTGATGCCGTCGCGCTGCGCGACGAACCCGGCGACGACGTCATCGGGGAAGGGCAGGGGGGCGGCGCTCGGGGCGGCCCAGGCGGCGGTGGAGGCGGCGGCCAGGGCGGCGCTCGTGGCGAGCCCGACGGCGAGGACGCGGTGCTGCATCAGGGGTGCTCCTTCGGCGTGGTCGCCGCGTCGTCGGACGTGGCGGCTCGGCCACCGGGATGTCCGGGGCCGGTGTCCACCCCCTCAGGAGCACACGCGGATCGCAAACCGGGGCAGCCCGATTGACCGAAAGTTGACGCGATCCTTCCGCGTGGCGGTGGAACCCCTGACCACCCGCTGGTGTGCCGCGGAGGTTCGGCTGACCTTCGGCCCGCAAGGTGGTGGCGCCGGACGTGCGCTCGACGCGCCGGGGGTCAGGGCGTCGACGAGGCGCTGGGGGAGGTGGTGGGCGAGGCGCTCGGGGACGTGGTGGCCGAGGTGGTCACCGACGGGGCGGGACCGGCTCCGGCGACGGGCGTGGCGGGCACCGTCACGACCTGCGGCACACCGGCCGGCTCGCAGGTGCGGGCCGGGTCCGCGGGGCGGGTGTCGACCCGGTCGCCGTTGACGAGCGAGACGTTGTCGTACGCGGGTCGGCCCTCGATGACGTCCCGGTAGCGGTAGCGCGTCAGCGACGAGAGCCGGCAGTCGGTGCCGAAGGTCAGGACGTCGAACGCCGACGGCTGGCCGACGAGCTCCTCGCCGCCCTCGGCCCCGATGAAGTGGGTGAGCGGGCCGCCGCCGGTGAACGTGCCGGCCTGGATCCGGTTGCCCTCCAGGTCGGTCGAGTGCATGTGGCCGTTGAGGAGCACGCCCGCGTCGAGGCCGGCGACCGCCCACGGCTCGTGGCTGACGACGACGTCGGGGGTGGTGCGGCCGGTGAACGCCGTCCGGAACGCGTCGCGGGCGGGCAGCTGCTTGGCGCGCGAACCGGTGCCGGAGTCGCCGAACCACCGCGGGTCGTTGAACCCGGCGATCGTCACGCCGCCGACCGTGACCTCCTGGTAGTCGTCCCCCGGCGGCTGGAGCAGGATCACGTTGGGGATGCGCTGCATCCGCCGCAGGAGCGCGGTGTCGGTCGCGCTCGTGGCGTCGTGGTTGCCGCGCACGAAGACGTACGGCACCCCGAGCGAGCCGATGCCCCTGAACATCCCGGCGGCCTCGCCCTCGGCGACGGTGCCGAAGTTGACGAGGTCGCCGCTGTCGACCACGACGTCGATGCTCTCCGTCTCGATGACCGAGCGCATCAGGGAGTACTGGTTGCCGCCGTGGAGGTCGCTGACGAAGAGGATGCGCAGGGCCGGGGCCGACTCCAGGGAGCCCGCGGCGTACTTCTGCTGGAGGGCGGTCGAGAGCGCGAGGAGGTTGCGGACGTACGGCGTCGCCTGGATGGCGCGGGACTCGACGTCGTCGAAGAGGCCCTGGTTCTGCTGGAAGGTGCCGAGCACCTCGGTCGCGCGCCAGGCGGTCTGCCGGCTGGGCTGGTAGGTCGTGTACATCGACGCGCCGGTGCCGAGGGTGGCGACCGTCCAGGCGACCGCAGCGGCGACGACGAGCGGGCGCGGCGGGCGCCGGCGCCGGATCACCGACCACCCGCCGACGAGGACGAGGACGAGGAAGAAGGCGCCGGCGGCGAAGCGCACGACGACCTCGAGCGCGACGTCGCGGATGGCGGTGTTGAGCTCCTCCGGGCCGGGGCGCAGGGTGGCGAGGCTGACGTTCGGGCGGGCCAGGACCTCCGTGATGGACGCGCGGACCTGCGGCACGGCGCGCACGCCCGGCGCGAGGCCGGAGAAGGAGAACTCGACGTCGCCGAAGGTCGTCTCGGCGACGAGCCGGCCGACGGCGGCCGGGCTCGCGTCGAGGCTGACGGTCGCTCGGTAGCTGCGGGTCTCGGCGGTAGCCGGGAGGAGGGCGGTGGTCGCGAGCCCGGCGGTCGTGCACGCGCCGACGAGCACGACGGTGCCCAGGCCCTGCCGGACGCGGCGGGAGCCGACCCGGTGCCCGGCACTCCACCAGACCCCGACGGCGGTGACGAGCGGCCAGAGGGCGGTGAGCGTGGCGACGAGGCGCTCGTGGAGCCCGAAGAAGGTCGCGTCGAGGCCGACGCCCAGGGAGGCGACGGCGGCGAGGAGCACCGCGGAGGCCGGCCACGCGACGCGGCGCCTCAGGACCTCGGGGCCGTCGCGGCGGGCGGCGAGCGCGGGCCAGAGCGCGAGCAGGACGAAGGACGCCGTGGCCACGGCCGTGTGCGCGGCGGAGGACTCGGTGCGCGAGGGGAGCGGGAGGGCGGCGACGCCGAGGGTGGCCAGGCCGCCGAGGGCGAGGGCGGCGCGGCCGGCGGGGCGGGCGGCGCCGAGGCACCACGCGGTGAGGCAGTGGCCGAGGCCGGTGACGACGAGGGCGGTGGTCATCACCCAGCGGTGGGGGGTCTCGAGCGAGGCGAGGGCGCTGATCGACTCCCGGAGCGGGTCGAAGCCCGGCCCGACGAGCCCGGCGGCCCACGTCCAGCCGCCGACGAGCGCGGCGAGCGTCAGGGCCGCGCTGACGACGGCGGTCCTGAGGTGTCCGGCGGGGCGGGCCATGCGTGGCAGCCTAGGACGGCCGCCTGCACGGGCCCCGCGCCCGGGGGTGGGGTCGGGCCGAGCGGCCGACGGCGCGGCCTCGTCCGTCCGGCCGGGCGGATGGTGTGCTCTCCCCACCTCCTGTCACCGCGGAAGGAATCCCTTGCGCCCGGCAACCACTGCTTCCACTCGGAAGGTTTCCCTTCCACTGCGCAAGGACACGGCCGCTCGCCCCGCCGATCTCGCCGTGCCGGGTCGATCTCGCCGAGCCGGGGCGGCATGACACGGCGGCGGGGCGAGGGCAGGTCGGCCGGGCGAGATCGGGCCGGCACGGCGCGCGATCCTTGCGCGGCGACATGTTTCCCGTGCGGGTGGCAACCATGTCCGTGCGCGGTGGAAGGGAAACCTCCCGCGACGCACGCAGTGGTTGCGGGTGGAAGGGAAACCTTGCGCGAGGCACGCAGTGGTTGCGGGGGGAAGGGAAACCTTCCGGGGCGCACGGATCCTGGGAGAGCACACCATCGCCCCCGGGTCGGACCCGTGCTCTCGGGGAACCCGCGGGACCGGGGGCCCGCGGGTTCGTTCCCGGGGGTGGGACCCCGAGGGCGAGGGTCGGTCCGAACCACCGCCCGACCTAGGGTGGCTCGCATGACGTCCTCCACCCGGCTGCCCGAGGCGCTGCGGCGCGACTTCGGCGCCGTCCTCTTCGACATGGACGGCACGCTCATCGACTCCATCGCCGCCGTCGAGCGCAGCTGGCTGCGCTGGTGCGAGGAGCACGGCGTCGACCCGCGCCGCCTCGCGGGCTCGCACGGCGTCACCGCGCGCAACCTCATCGCCGGGCTCCTCCCCGAGGACGAGCGCGATGCCGCCCACGACCGCATCGTCGCGCTCGAGGTCGCCGACGTCGACGCGATCGAGGTCCTGCCCGGGGCGCTCGACCTCCTGACCACGCTGCGGGACGCCGGCGTCCCCGCCGCCATCGTCACCTCCTCCAGCGACCCGCTCGCCGAGGCACGCCTTGCCGCCACCGCCCTCCCCCACCCCGAGGTCGTCGTCACCGCCGACCACGTGGAGCGCGGCAAGCCGTTCCCGGACCCGTGGCTGCTCGGCGCCGAGCGGCTCGGGGTCGACCCCGCCGACTGCCTCGTCCTCGAGGACGCGGTCGCCGGCTTGCGGGCCGCGCGCGAGGCCGGCTGCGGCGGGCTCGTCGCCGTGACGACGACGATGACGCGGGCGGAGCTCGACGAGGTCGCCGACCTCGTCGTCGGCTCGATCGCCGACCTGCGGGTCGAGGTCTCCGACGGGCGCGTCCGGCTGCTCGGCGTGACCGGTGTGGACGAGCCCTCCCCGCAGGAGGGCGGCGCCGCCTAGGGTGCATCCCGTGGATGCCGACGTCGTCGTCGTGGGTGCCGGCCTCGCCGGCCTGGTCGCCGCGTGCGAGGTCGCGGATGCCGGGGGGTCCGTCGTGCTGCTCGACCAGGAGTCGGCGGTCAACCTCGGGGGCCAGGCGTGGTGGAGCTTCGGCGGGCTGTTCCTCGTCGACAGCCCCGAGCAGCGTCGGATGGGCATCCACGACTCCCTCGACCTCGCCTGGCAGGACTGGCAGGGCAGCGCCGGCTGGGACCGGCTCACCGCACCCGACGGCTCGCCCGGGCCCGACCACTGGGGCCGCGCGTGGGCGCGCTCCTACGTCGAGTGGGCGGCGGACGGCAAGCGCGAATGGCTGCGCGAGCAGGGCGTCTCGTTCTTCCCCGTCGTCGGGTGGGCCGAGCGCGGCGACGGCACGAGTGGGGGACACGGCAACTCGGTCCCCCGCTTCCACATTCCGTGGGGCACCGGCACGGGGGTCGTCGCGCCGTTCGAGCGGCGGGTGCGCGAGCACGTCGCGGGCGGGCGCATCGTGTACCGGCCGCGCCACCGCGTCGACGAGCTCGTGACGACCGGAGGCGTCGTCACGGGCGTGCGCGGCTCGGTGCTCGTCGACGACGACGCGCCGCGCGGGGCCGCGAGCAGCCGGGAGGTCGTCGGGCCGTTCGAGTACGGCGCGCAGGCGGTGCTCGTCTCGTCCGGGGGCATCGGCGGCAACCACGACCTCGTCCGCGCCAACTGGCCGCGGCGGCTCGGCGACGCGCCGGGGACGCTCCTGACCGGCGTGCCCGCGTACGTCGACGGCCGGATGATCGGCATCACCGAGGCGGCCGGTGGGGCCGTCGTCAACCGCGACCGGATGTGGCACTACGTCGAGGGCGTCCGCAACTGGGACCCGGTCTGGCCGGGGCACGCCATCCGCATCCTGCCGGGCCCGAGCGCGCTGTGGTTCGACGCCCGCGGCGACCGGCTGCCGAGCCCCTACCTGCCGGGGTTCGACACCCTCGGCACGCTGGACCACCTGCGGCACACCGGGTTCGACCACTCCTGGTTCGTCCTCAACCGCTCGTTCGTCGGCAAGGAGTTCGCCCTGTCGGGGTCCGAGCAGAACCTCGACCTCACCGAGCGGCGCTGGCGCGACGTGCTGCGCCGCCCCGTCACGCCCGTGCCGCCGGCGGTCCAGGCGTTCCTCGACCACGGCGAGGACTGGCTGACCGCCGACACCATCGGCGGGCTCGTCGCCCGGATGAACGAGCTCGAGCCCGACACCCCCATCGACGCCGCCCACCTCGAGCGGCAGGTCGTCGAGCGCGACCGGCAGGTGGAGAACCCGTTCACGAAGGACGCCCAGGTCGCGGCCATCCGGGTCGCCCGGCGCTACCGCGGCGACCGCCTGACCAAGCGCGCCTTCCCGCCGCACCGCATCCTCGACCCCAAGTACGGGCCGCTCGTCGCCGTCCGGCTGCGGGTGCTGTCGCGCAAGACCCTCGGCGGTCTGCACACCGACCTCGCCGGGCGGGTGCTCGACCTCACCGGCGTCCCGGTGCCCGGCCTCTACGCCGCCGGGGAGGTCTCGGGCTTCGGCGGGGGCGGTGTCCACGGCTACCGGGCGCTCGAGGGCACCTTCGTCGGCGGCTGCCTGTTCAGCGGCCGACAGGCCGGCCGCGCCCTCGCCGCCGCGCTCTGACCCCATCGGCCGGCGGTCGGCCGGCGCGCCCCGGCGTCACCCCGCCGTGCGGACGGATGCCCCGAGCGCCCGCAGCGACAGCGTGGCGCAGAGGGTCCAGGTGCCGCAGAGGACGACGAGGAAGCCGGCGCCCACCACCTCCAGCGCCGGCGACCCGGTGGCCCGGCCGAGCTGGTGCGCGCCCAGCGACAGCGTGCCGACGGGGAAGGTGAGCGCCCACCACCCCGGCGTGAACGCGATGTGCGCCGCGAAGGCGCGGACCGTGACGACGAGCGCCCACGAGGCCAGCGGCGCCCCGACGGTGAGGGTCACGAGCCCGTACCCGACGGCCACCCGGTGCGCGAGCACGGCGGCCTCGGAGGTGAGCAGCCCCGCCGAGGCCGCCGACAGCGAGACGGCCGCCGCGGTCGACTGGCCGACGATGCCGAGCGGGATCCAGGCCGACGGCGCGACGGCGGGGTCGAGCGGGCTGACCCGCCAGTGGTGGTGGTAGACCACGGCGAAGACGAGCGAGCCCAGGACGAGGGCGAGCGCGAAGCACGTCCACGCGAGCAGGACGAGGAGCAGCCGCGGCCCGCCGGCTCCGAGGTACGGCACGAGGGACGCACCCGTCGTCGCCGACACCATCGGCGGCACGACCGGCAGCCCCCACGCCGGTGACGGCGGACCCGGGTGCCCGCGGACGAGCAGCGCCGCGAAGCCGAGCGCGGTCACGAGCCCGAGGAGCGTCCCGGCCGTCCAGAGGACCGCGTCGACCACGACGGGGTCGACGAGCGAGCCGAGCCCGGCGGCGGGGAGCACCGCGAGCGTCGCCGCGCCGACCGCCAGCAGGCCCATCGACACCGTGCCCCACGACGGCAGCGTCGCGAGGTCGGTCACCGACGCCCGCAGCGTGCCCGGCTGCCTTGCGCACCGGACCGCGAACGCCGCGGTCAGCCCGACGAGGGCCGTCCAGCCGAGGACGAGGACGACGAGCGCGGCGTCGTGCAGCGGGCGGGCACCGCCGGCGTGCGCCTGCAGCAGCGTCGCGAGGATCCCGGTGCCCATCACCGCGGGGTACCAGACGGGTCCGGGCGGCGGGAGGGACCGGGTCGTCGTGACGGGCGTCGTGGCGGGCGGCGTCGCGGTGGTGGCCGGGGTCGCCGGCGCCGGGCTCGTGGACACGTGGGCGGTCATGGTCCGAGCCTTCCCGCCCGGACGGGCCCCGGCCAGCCCCCGCGCCCCTGTCAGGTGACAGGCGTGGCCTGTGACGGGTCCGGGCGCAGCGCAGCAGCCACGAGGGTGACGAGGTCGCGCGCCGGTCCCCGGGCGGGGAGCCGGCCGCCCTGCCACACGGCGGTCAGCGCGCGGCGCAGCGCGAGCCCCGTCGTCGTGACGACGACGAGGTCCCCGGCGTCGACGAGGTGCGCCGCCGAGCGACGGCTGACGAACGCCGGCGGCCCGCCGGCGGCGACGGAGGCGAGCAGGGCGGTCGTCGTGTCGAACACCGCCTCCGGCGGGGGCGGGACGACGCCGGCCTCCTCGAGTGCGGCCTCCCAGACGCGCCGGGTGCCCGAGCCCTCCTCCCGGCTGCTCAGCGCGCGCGTCGCCAGGTCCTCGGCGACGAGGAGCCGGCGGCGGCGGGCCCAGAGGTCGTCGGGCGCGGCGACGAGGACGAGCTCGTCGACGCCCACGCCGCGGTGCCCGAGGCCCTCGAGCGGCACGGGCCCCTCGACGAACCCGAGGTCCGCGGCCCCGGAGCGCACGGCATCGACGACCGCGGCGGAGTTCGTGGCGTGCAGGGTGACGTCGGCGACCGACTCGCGGCGGGCCCGGACGAGGACGCGGGGCAGGACGGTCTCGGCGACCGTGAGGCTCGCGTGGACGCGCAGCTCGCGGGAGCGGTCGCGTCGCAGCGTCGCCAGGGCCTCGTCGAGGTCCTCGGCGCGGGCGAGGAGGACGGCCGACCACTCGACGACGAGGCGACCGGTCGGGGTCAGCGCCGAGCCGGAGCGCCCCCGCGTCACGAGGTCGAGCCCGACGTCGGCCTCGAGGGCGCGCAGCCGCTCGGACGCCGACTGCTGCGTGATGCCGTGAGCGCGACCGGCGGCCGCGATGCCGCCCAGGCGCGCGATGTCGGCGAGCAGCCGCAGCGAGGCGAGGTCGGGTGCCATGCGCCCACCGTACGAGCGGCGGGCCGCCGGGTGCTCCGGGCCCGCCGGGTGCGCCGGGAACGCGTCGCCGCGCCCGGGTCAGCGCTGCGGCTCGAGCAGCACCTTGAGGCTCGTCGGGTCCGAGCGGAGCGTCTCGAGGGCCTCGGGGTAGCCGGCGAGCGGGAACCGGTGCGTCACGAGCCCCTCGGTCCGCACCCGGCCCGAGCGCAGCAGGGCCAGCGCGCGCTCGAGGCAGTCGACCTGCGCGAACGACCCCTTGACCGTCAGCTGCCGCCGGAAGACGTCGTACGGGCTGAGCGGCACCCGGGCGTCCTCGTCGCACATCCCGTAGACGAACACGGTGCCGTTCGCGGCGGTGAGCGAGGGCAGCATCCCGACGACCGACGCCGCCCCGGTGACGTCGACCGTCACGTCGAACCCGTCGGGCTGCAGCCGGGCCAGCGTCCGCGAGGTCTCGTCGGCGTCCCGGGTCACCCGCACGACCCGGTCGACGCCGTACGCGTCGGCGAGCTCGAGCTTGAACGGCGTCGGCGCGGCGACCGTCACGCGTCCGGCCCCGCCGTGCAGGAGCAGCTGCGAGAGCAGCAGCCCGGTCGTGCCGGCCCCGACGACGAGCACGTCGGCCCCGGGCCGCAGCCCGAGGACGTCCATGCCGTGCACCGCGCAGGCCAGCGGCTCGGCGAGGACGGCGAGCTCGGGGTCGAGGTCGTCGGCCGGGTAGACCTTGTGCGCCGGGCTGAGCAGCGACTCGGCGAACCCGCCGGGCGCGTTGACGCCGAGCGAGTGGAAGTGCTCGCAGAACAGGTGGTTGCCGCGCGAGCACTCCCGGCACCGGCCGCAGGACGACGCGTTGTCGACCGCGACCCGCTGCCCGGGGCGCACGTGCGTCACGCCGTCCCCGACCGAACGCACCGTGCCGGTGGCCTCGTGCCCCGGCGTCAGCGGGAAGCCGGCGAAGAACCCGCCCTCGTGCAGGTGCAGGTCGGTGCCGCACAGCCCGGCGAGGTCGACGTCGACGACGACCTCGCCCGGGCCGGCCACCGGCCGGGGGACCGAGCGCACCTCGAGCTCACGCGGGGCGTCGTAGACGACGGCCCGCATCATCGAGCCGTCGGAGGACGGATCGGCGGAGGGGGCGGCGGAGGAGGCGTCGGGGCGCACGGCGTCGGGCACGCCCACCTTCCTACCGGTCCGGCGCGATCGGCGACAGGGCCCGACCACGGCTCGTAGACTCCGCGGGTGCCGACGACGCCGCCCCGACCGCGGGCCGACGGCCGGGCGGGGGGCGCGTGAACGTCGTCCTCACCGGCCTCGGCCGGGTGCTCGGCCTCCGGCTGGTCCTGCGCCTCACCGCCGGGATGCCGCGCGCCGCGGCCCGGGCGCTGCTCGCCGCGACGGTCGTCGTCGTCAACGGCGCACCGATGCTCGCCGTGGCGACCGGCGCCATCGGCTACGGCGACGTCTGGCTCTGGCTGGCGCTCGAGGTCGTGACGATCTACGTCTGGACGCTCGCCCGCGCGCTGCTCTCGCGCGACGCGGACGGCCGCAGCCGCGCCCGCTCCTTCGGCACCCTGTTCTTCGCGGTGCACTACGGCGGCTTCGCCCTCGTGCCCCTCCTCGTCGGGCTCGCCACCGTGCTGCCCGTCGCGCCGCTGGGCAGCCCGTGGCTGACGGTTCTCGTCCTCGGCGGGCTCGGGTTCGTCGCGGCCGGCTGGGCCGGCGCCGGGCGGCTGCGCGGGCGCCGACCCCTCGGCATCGGGGACTTCGTGCGGGCCTACGCCCGGATGGCCCTCGCCTACAGTGCGCTCTTCGTGCCGCTCGTCGCGCAGGGGGTCGGCAGCAACGACGACGTCACCCGGCTGACCGCCGGCCAGGAGCGCGGCCTCGCCCTGGTCGTCCTCGCCGTCAAGCTCGTCCTCGAGCTCCTCCTCGTCCTCGCCGTCGAGCGCCGCGACGGGCGCCTGTTCCTCCTCGGCCGCCCGGTCGTCGTCACGGTGCGGAGGGCCTCGTGAGCGCCGCCGCCCCGGTGGTGCCGCTGCACCGCGAGCCCGACTTCCGCCGGTTCTGGCTGGCCCGGCAGGTCTCGACCGCGGGCACGCTCGTCACGGCGGTCGCCCTGCCGGTGCTCGTCTACCGGCTGAGCGGCAGCCCCGCGCTCACCGCGCTCGTCACCCTCGTCGAGGGCCTGCCCTACCTCCTCCTCGGCCTCGTCTCCGGGGCCATCTCCGACCGCCTCGACCGCCGCCGCGTCATGGTCGCGGCCGACATCGCGAGCGCGCTGGCCATCGGGTCGGTGCCGCTCGCCCACGAGCTCGGTCTCCTCACCGTCGGCCACGCGCTCGTCGCCGGGTTCCTCACCCAGGCCTGCTTCGTCTTCTTCGACGGCGCCGCGTTCGGGGCGCTGCCGGCCATCGTCGGCCGCGAGCGCCTCGGCCCGGCGAACGCCGCGATCTGGGGGTTCGGCTCGCTCCTCGACCTCGGGATGCCGATGCTCGCCGGCGTCCTCCTCGCCGCCCTGCACCCGGCGCTGCTCCTCGGTGTCGACGCGCTGAGCTTCCTCGCCTCGGCCGCGGCCGTCGTCGGCATCGCCGCTCGGCTCTCGGGTGCCCGCGACCTGCCGCCGATCAGCCCTCGCGCCGTCGCCGACGAGGTGCGGGTCGGGCTGCGCTTCCTCCTCGACCACCCCGGGGTCCGCTCGCAGACGGTCATCGGCTTCCTCCAGTCGCTGTCCGGGGCCGGCTTCATGGCGCTGTCGGTGCCCTACGCCGACCGGCTGCTCGGCGTGGGCACGAGCGGCTGGCGCTTCGGGGCCGTGTTCGCGGCGTGGGGCATCGGGGGCATCGTCGCCGCGACGCTCACCCCACGGCTGCACCGGCGGTTCTCGATGCCGCGCGCCACGCTGCTCGCCCTGCCGGTGTCGGCGGCGGCCGGGCTCGTCGTCGCGACGACGTCGTCGTTCGTCGTCGCGGTCGTCGCGATGGTCGGCTGGGGCATCGCCTACCAGGCGGTCGTCCTCACCTCGATCACCTACCGCCAGCAGGCGACCCCCGAGCACCTCCTCGGCCGGGTCAACACGACCGGCCGGATGCTCTCGTTCGGTGTCGGCTGGACGAGCGGTGCGCTGGGGGCGAGCGCGGTGGCCGGTGTCCTCGGCACGCGCGGGGCGATGGTCGCCATCGTCTCGGTCGGGGTCCTGGCCGCGGTCTACGGATGGTTGTCGCCGCTGCGCACCCTGCGTGAGACGCCGGTGCCCGCGTGAGCGGCGCTGCGGCGCAGGCCGCCCCGTCGGCCGGGTGGACCCGGTGGGGGCTGCTCGGCGCCTTCGCGCTGCTCGTCGCGACGACCCAGGTGCTGTGGCTGACCTTCGCGCCGGTCACCGTGGAGTCGGCCCGGGCGCTCGGCGTCTCGGAGGGACTGGTCGGCGACCTGGCCGTGGTCAACCCGTTGCTCTTCGTCGTGCTCGCCCTCCCCGCAGGGCGGTTCGTCGACCGCTCGCTCCACCCCACCCTCACCGCGGGGGCGCTCCTCACGGCGGCCGGTGCGCTGGTCCGGCTCGTCGACCCCGGGTCCTACGGGTGGCAGCTGGCCGGGCAGCTGCTCGCGTCGGTGGCCCAGCCGCTCGTCCTCACGGCCACGACGACGCTCGCGGCCCGGGCCTTCGGGGCGCACCAGCGCACGACGGCCATCTCCGTCGGGTCGGCGGCGCAGTTCGTCGGGGTGCTGGTCGGCGCGCTCGGCGGGGCGCCGCTCGTCGCGGCCGGCGGGCTGCCGCTGCTGCTGCGAGCGCACGCCGGCCTCGCCGTCGTCGCGGCGCTCGCCGTCCTCGGGATGCTGCGCGTGGCCACGCTCGCCCCGGTCGGCGCGCGCGACAGCCACGGACTGGCCTGGCTGCGCCACGAGCCGCTGCTCTGGCGGCTCGCCGGCCTGCTGCTCGTCGGGGTCGGCGTCTTCAACGCGCTCGCGACCTGGCTCGACCCGGTGATGGCGGGTCTCGGGCACCCGGGCAGCGGCGGGCCGCTCATCGCCGTGACGACGGTGGCCGGCGTGCTCGGGGCGGCACTGCTCCCCGGCCCGGTGGCGGCCCGGCGACGTCGCCGGGCGTTCCTCGTCGGCGCGACCGCTTGCACGGCAACGGTGTTCGCGCTGCTCGTCGTGGCCAACGCCCCGGTGGTGGCCGGGGTCCTGCTCGCGGTGCTCGGGTTCGTCCTGCTCGCCGGGCTGCCGGTGGCGCTCGAGTGGTCCGAGGCGCACGTCGGCGTCGCCCGCTCGGGCACCGCCACCGCCGTCCTGCTGCTGGCCGGCAACCTCGGCGGGGTGCTGCTCGTGCTGCTGGTCCAGCCCTTCGTCGGGGTGCCCCGGGTCGCGCTCGCCGTCATCGCGCTGGCGGCGCTCCCCGGGGCGGCGCTGGCGCTCTCGTTGCCGCGCCGCGAGGAGGCGGCCTGAGCGAGCGGCCCGGGACGGGTGTCAGAGGTACTGGCCCGTGCCCTCGGCGTGGCCCTCGCCCGGGGCGGACGGCATCCCCGGCATGCCGCCCGGGCCCTGGGGGCCGTGGCCGCGACCCGGCTGCATGCCCGGCGGCAGCGCGCGCATCTGCTGCAGCTGCGCCTGGGCGGCCATCTGCTGGGCGACGAGCGCGGTCTGGATGCCGTGGAAGAGGCCCTCGAGCCAGCCGACGAGCTGGGCCTGGGCGATGCGCAGCTCGGCGTCGGAGGGCTGGTCGTCCTTGAACGGCAGGGCGATCCGCTCCAGCTCGGCGACGAGCTCGGGGGCGAGGCCGTCCTTGAGCTCGGCGATCGAGCGGTCGTGGATCTCGGCGAGGCGGGCGCGGCCGCGGTCGTCGAGAGGGCTGCTGCGCACCTCCTCGAGGAGCTGCTTGACCATCGAGCCGATGCGCATCACCTTGGCCGGCTGCTCGACGAGGTCGGCCGGGTTGCGCGGGCCGTCGTCGGGGGTGCGGGCGTCGTCGTCCTGCGGGGTGCGGTCGGCGACACCCATCCCGTCGGGCGTGACGACGACGACGCGGTCGGGGTCGCCGACGACGGTGGCGGGCACTTGGCGGCGGTCGTCGTCGGACTGGTCGCTGCGGGGCTGGTCGGTCATGACCCCATCCTGCCCCGGACGGCCCGCTCCCCGTCCGCGAAGGGTACGGCGACCCGACGGCCGTTGACATCGACTCTCGATATGCATATCGTCTGTCGATAACAGATCGACAGTCGATGTGAAGGAGCCCGTAATGGCCGGTCGTCCCAGCCTCTCCTCGAACCTCTGGCGGTTCGACCGGTCGGACCGGTGGGGCCTGACCGCCCTGCTCGTCCTCGTGACGGCCGCCGCTGCGCTCGCCGGCGTCGTCGGACCGGTGCTCGACTGGGGCGCGGGCGAGCCGCTGGCCGTCGGCACCGTCGGCCCGGTCGTCGTGCCGACCCTCGATGCCGTGGGGACGCGGTACGGCGACGGCGAGTACGACGTGCTGCTCACGGGTGCCGGGGTCGGGCAGCGCCTGCTCGACCTGCTGCCCGGGGTCGCGCTCACCGTGCTCGTCGCGGTCGGCTGCCTCCTCGTCCAGCGGCTGATGCGGGGGGTGGCCGCCGGTGACGCCTTCGACCCGAGGAACGTCTCCCGGCTGCGGGGCCTGGCCCTCCTGCTCGCGCTCGGGGTGCCGGTCGTGTGGTTCGCCCGGGTGACCACCGACCTCGCGCTGCTCTCGGGTGCGGACCTCGGCACCGGCGGACCGGGGGCGCTCGTCGAGGTCCCCTGGCTGCCGATGCTCGGCGGCATGGTGCTCGCCCTCGTCGCAGAGGCGTTCCGGGCGGGCACGCGGCTGCGTGACGACGTCGAGGGCCTCGTCTGATGCCGGTCGAGGAACCGCACCGCGTCGTCTGCCACCTCGACCGGCTGCTCGAGGAACGGGGGATGACCCTCGCCGCGCTCGCCGAGGCCGTCGGCGTGACCGTCGTCAACCTCTCGGTCCTCAAGAACGACCGCGCCAAGGCCATCCGGTTCAGCACGCTGACCGCCGTCTGCGACGTCCTGGGCTGCCAGCCCGGTGACGTGCTCTCGGTCGAGCCGGCCTGACGGCGCGCCTCAGCCCACCGGGGCCGCCGTGACCACGACGTTGTCGCGGTGGGCCCGCAGCTCGGGGAGGTACTCGCCGCCGCAGGTGATGAGCACGAGCCGTGGGGCGCCGTCCCGGGCGAAGATCTCGTCGACGGCAAGGGCCTTCTTGCGCACCGACTCCCGGCCGGTGACCTCGTAGGTGTGCTCCACGCCGTCGGCGTCGGTGACCTCGACGCGCATCCCCTCCCGAGCCCCGGCGAGCGGGGCGAGCGCGCCCGGCCCGTCCTCGCGGGTGGCGACGTGGCCGGCGATGACGGTGTGGCCCTCGGGTGACGCGGGCGCGGCGCCGTAGCGGTACCAGCCGACGCTCGTCGGGGCCGCGGGGATGACCATGGCGCCGTCGTCCTGGACCCCGACCGGCCGGACGTCCGCCGCGACCCCGAGGTCGGGGATGCGCAGCCGGACCGGCGGGGCGGCGCGGTCGCCGGAGCGCGCCGACTCCGGGTCGGCGGCGCGGGCGGTGGCCCGGAGCGACGGGGTGGGGGCGGGGCCGGTGGTGGGGGAGGTCGCGGGCGAGGCCGACGGGCTCGTCGCGGGTCGCAGCGCGGCGAGGCCGTCCCCCTCGACGTCGGCCGGCGCGGCGACGACACGGACGGCGAGGGTGACGACACAGGCGAGCGCGACCAGTGCGGCGAGCACGGCGCCGAGGCGCCAGCCGCGGCCGGAGGGCGAGCCGGACATCGACGACTCCTGGGTCGGGGGTTGTCACGGACGGGCGGGCGGCGCCGGGTGCGGCGCCGCCCGCCGTGGGGTCGACCGTGCGGTCAGACGCGGCTGCGACGGGCGCGCAGACCCATCCCGACCGCGGCGAGGGTGGCGAGACCGGCGGCGCCGAGCAGCAGCGCCGGGGTGCTGTCGGCCGGCAGCTCGGCGGTGCCCGACGGGACGCCGGACGGCGAGGAGTGCAGGCCGCCGATCGTCTGGACGGCGAGGGCGAGGTTGTCGTCCTCGGCCGAGCCCCAGGCGTAGACGATGGTCGAGGTGCCCTCGGCCACGTCGACGTCGGCCGGGCCGATGACCGGGTCGGTCGTGCCCGCGAGGGCGACGGCCGCCGAGACGGTGCCGGCCGGGAGGTCGGCGCTGTCCTCGTTCGGGTTGGTCAGGCCGCTGAACACGGCCTCGCCACCGGCGAGCACGTCGACGGCTGGGGCGGCGGCGGTGTGCCGCACGACGAGACGGCCCTGGCCCGCGGCGACGGGGTCGACGTCGTTGACGAAGGGGGTCAGGGTCGGGTTGCCGTCGGCGTCGAGGTGGGCGACGACGCTGATGTTGGCGCCGGCGGGGACCTCGACGTCCGTGGCCTCGATGGCCGGGTCGCCGCTCGGGTCGTCGCCGGCGGGGAAGACCGCGAGGTTGTAGGTGCCGGCGGGGAGCTTCACCGGGTCGGTGACCGTGCCCGGCTCGAAGTCCTCGAGGAGGGCCTCGTCGGCGCTGTACGTCGTGTCGGCGCTGCCGTACACGTCGACCGTGAGGTCGGGGACCCCGTGCACGACGACGACGCTGGCGTCGTCCGCGGCGTGGGCCGGGGTCGTGAGGGCGAGGGGGAGCGCGGCGACCGCGACGACGGCGGTGGCGGCGAGGGCTCGACGCATGACGTTCCTTCCGGAGAGGGGTAGTGACACCCCCTCTTCCACCGACACCCCGTCGACGGATACACCTCGTCGAGAGTTCGTCGAACCCGCCCGGTCACCGAGCCCCCCGGCCGCCACCCGAGTCACGTGCGTATCGGGTCACCCGATACGACCGCGCTGTACCCGAGAACGGTTGTCGGGTGGAGCGCAGCGGTATCGGGTCACCCGATACGCGTGGGGTCAGGCGGCGGCGGGGGAGGGCGTCGCGGGCGGGGTGGCGGCCGGCGGGGCCGGGGTGGCACGGCGCAGGAGCGGCTGCCCGAACACCGCGAGCAGGGCTGCGAGGACGCCCGCGGTGACCGTGACGGCGAAGGCGCCGGTGTGGCCGTGGACGTCGGCGACCCGCCCCGCGACGGCGGACCCGATCGCGTAGCCGAGCCCGGTCGTCGAGGCGAGCAGGGTCATCGCCGCCCCGATGCGGGCAGGCGGCACGGCGCGCTCGCCGAGCATGAAGACGCTGATCATGTACGGGGCGATGACGAAGCCGAGGACGAGGACGACGAGGAAGAGCCGCGGCACCGAGTCGGTGAGGAGCAGCGGCGCGCTGAGCACCGCGAGGCCGGTCGCCGCGACGAGCACGCGCGAGGGGACGGTGAAGCGCGCCGGGAGGCCGGCGACCGCGAGCCCGGCGATGACCGACCCGACGCCGAGCGTCGCGTGGACCAGGCCGGCGAGACCCGGCTGGCCGGCGAGCGTCGTCAGCACCGTCGTGCCGGTCTGCACCGACCCGAAGACGACCCCGATGAGCAGCTGCGCGAGCAGGAGCACGACGAACGTCGCGGTGACGAGGCGGCCGGCGAGGCCGGCCGCGGGCCGGTGCGCGTGGGTGAGGGCGGCGGTGGGGTGCACCGCGAACGCCGTGCCGAAGCCGAGGAGCAGCAGCGCCGCGACGACGAGCGCCACCGACGGGCTGGCGAGCACCGCGAGGACGCCGATGAGCGCCGGGCCCATGACGAAGGACGCCTCGTCGGCGGCCCCCTCGTACGAGAAGGCGGTCTCCATGAGCCGCGGCTGCTGCGCGCCCTGGTGCCGGGTGAGGGGGCGCCACCGGACACGGGCCAGCGGCCCGACCTGCGGCATGAGCAGCCCGGCGAGCGCGGCCGACGCGACGACGAGCCCGGGGACGGCGCCGCCGTGGGCGAGGGCCACGAGGAGCAGCAGCCCGGCGCCGCCGGCGAGGGACTGGACGAGCACGACGGGACGCTGGCCGATCCGGTCGGCGAGCGAGCCGGCGACCGGGGCGCCGACGGCGTTGGCCACGGCGAGCCCGCCGGCCGCGGCGCCGCCGAGGCCGTAGGAGCCGGTCGTCCCGGAGACGAGGAGGAGGGTGCCCATCTGGCTCATCGCGAGGGGCAGGCGTCCGACGAACGCGACGAGGACGTAGAGGGGGCCGGCGAGCGAGAACAGGCGCCGGTAGCTGGCGATGGGTGACACGGGGGTTCTGCCTTCGAGGGATCCTGCGCCCGGGTAGGGCGAAGCGGGTGTGCGCCGAACCCGCCTCCAACGGCGCACGAGGACCCTGTGCAACGCACGATTCTACCGCCTCGCGCACGATGCCCCCGCCCGTCGCCGAGGGGGCGCGGGCGGGGGCGTCCCCCTGCCAGGGGTGTGTGGCTCAGGTCGCCCGGCGGGTGACCTGGGGAGCCCGGCGGATGCCGGCCGCGGCGAGCAGGGCCGCGAGGACGGGGACGAGCAGCCCGACCGTCGCGAGGTCCGCCCAGGGGATGACGAGGACGCTCTGGCCGTCGCGCGAGGCCTGGGTCAGCGGGTCCCAGCCAACCGCCGTCAGCGGTCGGGCGATGGCGATGCCCGGCACGAGCCCGACCGCGACCCCGAGGGCGCAGCCGACCGCGGCGAGGACGAAGGCCCCGGCCGCCGCCATGACCCGCCGGGTGCCGCGCGTCGCGCCGAGGGCGGCGAGCGTCGCCTGGTCGGTCTGCTGCTCGGCCAGCGTCAGCGCGGTCGACGTGAGGACGACGACCAGGATGAGCAGGCCGAAGACCGCGAGGAGGATGGCGACGACCATCCGGTCCTCGCGCTGGAAGCCGTCCTCGCGCTGGACGCCGACCTCGTCGCCGAGGCGCTCGGCCAGCCGGTCGACGGTCGCGTCGGGCACGGCGCTGCCGTCGGCCTCGCGCACGGTCCACGACGGCGTCGTCGTGTCCCAGCCGCGCGTGAGCGGGGTGCCGGCGGCGACGGCCATCGACGCCCCGAGCAGCCGCCCCGCCGACTCCTTGGTCAGCGGCAGGCGCACGGCCGGGACCTGCGCGTCGGAGGTGACCGTGGCCCGCGGCGCCTGCACCGTCTCGGCCTGGGGGTCGACGCGGTAGGTGCCCTGCGCGACCCGGACCGTGCCACCGGACCCGCCGAGGAGGACGACGGCGCCGTCCCGGACCTGGGCGGCCGCGGCGCCGGTCACCCCCGTGCGGCGCACGAGCTCGTCGGCCGGGAGGGTGAGGACGGTGCCCGAGCCGTTGGCCAGCGAGCCGGCCACGGAGCACTGCGGGCCCTTCGCCGAGTCGGTGAGGTAGCCGAGGGTGTCGGTCACCTCGCACCCGGCCGGCACGACGCTGACGAAGCGGGCGTCGTAGGGCTCGGTCGGCGGGACCTCCTGCATCTGCTGGGTGTCGCCGACGAAGACGGGGTTGGCCGCGACCACGGCGCCGGGTGCGGCCGACCGGATCGCGTCTGCCGTCAGGGGGGTCTCGCTGTAGGCGCTGACGACGACCTCGCCGGGGATGGTCGTCGGCAGGTACTCCATCCGCCGCTGCTCGGTGTCGCTCTCGAGCCCGGTGAGCCCGAACGTCAGGCCCGCGACGACCGCGAGGACGGCGGCGACGGACGGCGCGCTGCGGGCGCGGTGCCGGGCGAGGTCGCGCGCGGCCATCCGCAGCGACGTCGGCAGGTGCGTGCCGAGCCGGCCGACGCCCGCGAGGACGACGGGCACGAGCAGCAGCGAGCCGACGATGAGGACGAACGCGCCGACGACGACGAGCGTCTCGCCCGACCCGGCGAACAGGTTGCCCGTGATCCCGGAGAGGTCGACGACGCCGGTGCCGCCGAGGGTCAGCACCCCGCCGACGAGCGCGAGGACGACTCCGAGGCCGAGGACGACGAGGCTGGGGCGCGGCGAGACGCTCTGCCCGCGCATCACGCCGACGATGTCGAGCCGGCCGAGCCGGCGGGCCGGCACGAGCGCGGCCACGAAGGTCGAGGCGACCGCGCAGGCCGCGACGCCGGCGAGCATCCCCCAGCGGACGTCGAACGGGCCGCCGAACGGCGGGTAGGCCTGGTCCGCGGTCGCGGCCCGCACGAGCCAGGCCCCGCCGACGCCCAGACCGACCCCGGCCACGGCGCTGACCGCCCCGAGGACGAGGGCCTGCGCGAGGACCGTCCGGCGCAGCACCGGCGTGTGCGCGCCGTTGCTCGCGGCGAGGGCGAGGGTCCGGCGCTGGCGGGTCGCGCTCACCGCGAACGCCGGTCCGACGAGCAGGGTCGTCGAGACGAGCAGCATGACGGCGGCGAGACCGACCAGGAGACCCATCCGCTGGGTCTCGTCGCCGGCCTGCGCCTGCAGCTCGGCGGGGTAGGCGCTCTCGGCCGGCGGGTGGAGCAGCGCGTCGGCGGAGGTGACGCGGAAGCCGTACTCACCGAGGGTGCGCACCTCCGGCCAGGTGACGGGGTCCGTGCCGAGGACGATCCAACCGCCGTTGCCGACGGCGGCCGCCGGCACGAGCGGCGCGGCGGTGACGAGGGCGGGCTGCGAGTAGAGGTCCTGGGCCCGGGCGACGCCGACGACCGTGACCGTCCGCGTCGTGCCCTCGACCGTCACCTCGAACGAGCCCTGCTGCGGCACACCGCGGCTGATGGCCACCGGGGTGACGAGGACCTCGGCCGGGGTGGCCGGGTCGGACGACGGCGCGGCCGGCCAGCGGCCGGACACGAGCTCGAGCTTCTCGCCGAGCCCGACCGCGCCGTCGAGCGAGAGCCCGTCGAGGGAGAGGCGGCGCTCGCCGAGGGTGGTGCGGGCCGACCACCGCTCGAACGGGGTGACGGGGGCGTCGACCAGGCGCGACACGGCGTCGGCGTTCGCGAAGGTCGAGGCCTCCCGGTCGAAGCCGGGGACGGGCCGGGCGTCCTGGTCGACCGACGAGAAGCCGGCGCCGGGGTCGGGCAGCTGGACGGTGCGGCTGACGTCGGGCCACTCGAGGAGGGCCTGCCCGGTGCCGACCGTCTGCGGGATGCGCTCGGCGCCGCTGACGTCGGAGGTGTAGGCCAGCGTGACGACGGCCGAGAGGAGCAGCGTCGGCAGGAGCACCATGACGACGACGAGCGCGCTGCGACCGCGGTGCCGGCGGACGTCGCGGCGGGCCATCCGCAGGGCGACGGCCCACGACGAGCGCCACTGGGCGAGGCGGCCGGGGTCGCCGGGCTCCGGTGCGCCCGAGCCGGACCCGTCGGTGTCCGGGCGCGAGGGGGCCAGCGTGCTCATCGCGCGCTGCCGCCGGTCAGCAGGTCCTCGGCGACGTCGGCGCCGCCCGTGGAGTCGACGACACGGCCGTCCCGGAGGAAGACGACGCGGTCGGCCCAGGCGGCGTGCCGCGCCTCGTGGGTGACGAGCAGCCCGGCGACGCCGTCGTCGCAGCGCTCGCGCAGGACCCGCAGCACGTCCTCGCCGGTGTGGCTGTCGAGGGCGCCGGTCGGCTCGTCGGCGAGCACGAAGCGACGGCTGCCGACGAGGGCACGGGCGATGGCGACGCGCTGCTGCTGCCCGCCGGACATCTGGTCCGGGTAGCGGTCCGAGAGCGCCATGAGGTCCATGAGGTCGAGGGTCCGGCGGGCCTGCCGGCGCGCCTGGCGGGCACGGACGCCGTCGAGCTCGAGCGGCAGCGCGACGTTCTCGGCGGCCGTGAGGCTCGGGATGAGGTTGTAGTCCTGGAAGACGAAGCCCATCCGGCGCCGGCGCAGCCGCGCGAGGTCGCGGGGGGCGAGGCCCCCGATCTCCTCGCAGCCGATGCTCACGGTGCCCGATGTCGGGCGGTCCAGGCCGCCGGCCACGTTGAGCAGCGTCGACTTGCCCGAGCCGCTCGGGCCCATGACGGCGACGAGCTCGCCGGCGTGGATGTCGAGCGAGACGTGGTCGAGTGCGACGACACGCGTCTCGGCCTCGCCGTGGACGCGGGTGACGTCGGAGATGACGACGTGCGGTGCGCTCATGCGTGGGTCCCCTCCCGGTGGGCCGGCACCTCGCCGGCGGAGTCGTGGCCGGCGCGGCGGGAGCCGGCCGGGGTCCTGCGGGCGTGCCGGGCGAGGGCGGACTCGACGTGGTCGAGCCAGCGCACCTCTGCCTCGG